>OZ244825.1:0-4800000 GCA_965220385.1 Candidatus Poribacteria bacterium
CGTGCAACCCCTTTGGTGAGACCAATAGCCAGTGAAGCCCGGCGATTTCGACTTTCGCTCTTTCCGCGGCTTTTCGGATGCGATCTCTTTCGGATTGGCTGATATCCACCACCGATTCCGCGAGCGTGAAAGGTGCAAGTTCCACTGCATCGTAGCCGAGTTCGGCAGCACACAGAAAAACGTCTTCAACCCCCCAATCCTCAAACATTTCGTTGCAGATAGCCAGTTTCATGGTCTACTCCTAATTCCACCTATGGTGGATTTTGGAATCACTTAGACACTCCCAATGCACATCCAACCCCCTAAATCCCGCCCCCGATAAATCGGGATGTACCACTTGTCAGGGGGACTTTGGAAACTTTGCGAAAGTCGGATTTGTTGGTAAATGTCTACTTATTTCTCTGATTTACCATAATTAAGGGTTTTCCTTCCACCGCTGGATAAGATTTGTGTCAATGTCAAACTGATCCAGCACCTTCGTGATCACAAAATTTATCATGTCATCAACCGTCTTGGGGAAGTGGTAAAAGCCGGGCATCGCAGGCAGCACTACCACACCAAGTCGGGAGAGTTTGAGCATATTTTCGAGATGGATAGGACTGAGCGGTGTTTCACGCGGCACAAGGACCAGTTTGCGATGCTCCTTGATACAGACATCGGCAGCACGGTGGATGAGGTTTCGAGAAATACCGGACGCTATTGCGGCGACAGTTCCCATGCTGCACGGCGCAACGACCATACCGGCGGTGCGAAAAGATCCGCTGGCAATTGACGCGCCGATGTCGGACTGATGGTGATAAATCACTCGATCTGACGAATGACCGATTAGGGATTCAAGATGGAAATCGTTCAGATCTACGCGGATCTGTAATTCTTCCCACAACGCCCTTACACCGGAATCAGAAATCGTCAAGTGGATTTCATAGTCATCGAATTGCGTGAGAAGGTCGAGCAGACGTACACCGTAGATGACGGCACTTGCCCCCGTTATCCCAACAATTATACGCTTCAAGCACCCCTCCCAGCTTCGTAAGGTGTAATGTGTGAAAAGCCGATGTGCCCTTCAACCAGCCTATCGAAAATTGAAGGGAACAATCTGTCCTGCCCTTCTCACACCCACCTCTCCTTCAAATCGGATTCATCGTAGATTGGCACACCTTCGTCTTCAATATCACGCATCGCTGCAGCCAATGATAGATGGGACCAATCCAAATCCTCTTTTCGCACACTTTGGCGCTGCATGAGAAATTCAATAAAATTCAGCGCTTCTGCTTGCAACGGTTCAGGCAATTTCTGAGCTTGTTCGTGAATCCTCTCAGCAGTAGTCATAATAGTTTCCTGATGGAGGAACGTTACTCTTCATGGAACGCTGGCAGGTTGTCGTCGGCATTAAATGCTAAAGGTTTCAGCTCGCCGATGACCTCCAGATCGGTACGCAGGTTTGCGTCTTCAAGCAGTGCTTCGGAGATGTCCACCTCTGCCAAGCCGAGGGTACTCTCAATGCGCACCACTTTTGCCTCTTCCGGCGGCGTTAGTCCAATCGTGTTCAGTGCGACATCGATAGCTTCCCGATCTGTATCGTAATAGAAGGGTGTTTTCGATTTCTGCGGTCCCATCCCGGTGATACCGTTCATATACGTCGCATGTCGATCCATCTTTTCCACAAGGCGCGTCGTGGTGAAGTCTGCCAACCCAACCCCTGTTGCGTTGCCGTCGCTGTCGTCTGTCAGATCTCGGACGAAGATTCGCACAATCGCGGGTTTCTCTGGTTCTGGTTCAAGGATCTGCATCATACGACCGATGATGTTCGTATCCATGCCGGTGCCGCTGATGTTCTTGCCCATCCAGTCCACAATTAAGAGATCGAAGGCATCAAACGGCAGGCGTCCCATCAATGACTTTGATTCGACGAGGAGTTCCCGTTCGCGACGCATTATCTCATCGCCGCGTACTGCGGCAACCTTCGCTGTATCCTCGTGTGCGTTTTCGACCAGTCCAACGCCAAAGGCAACCTTTCCAGCATCTATGAGCAATCCGGTAACCGTCCGGATGATATGCTCAAACCCATAGTGGAAGAAGGCGCGGTGGTACATATTCGCACCGTGCTGCTTGCCAAATCCAATTGTTAACATCTTCAGCATACCGCTTTCGACCGTGCCTCTGAAATCGGTGTGTGCTTTAACGCGATTGATTGGGACGATGTGATCTGCGTTGGCGGCGTGGGTATCAAGGAATACCGGCAGTCCATCAGCGGTCTTTCCGATTTCAACAACCTCCATCGTTGCCTTGATCGGTACCCCGACTGTCTCTTCGGTCACACCGTAATGCTCTAATACCGCTCGCTGTCCTTCTGCGGTCGCGCCACCGTGGCTCCCCATCGCTGGTACAACAAACGGTTTTGCACCGATGTCCTTGAGGTAATCCGCTGTTGCCTTGATGACGATATCAATATTTGCAACCCCGCGGCTGCCACCGCCAATA
The DNA here is from genome assembly GCA_965220385.1 of Candidatus Poribacteria bacterium. GTDB lineage: Bacteria > Poribacteria > WGA-4E > WGA-4E > PCPOR2b > PCPOR2b. Next base: position 2,482 of record OZ244825.1, read on the forward strand.
GCGACACTATCTCCTTTGCCGACAATTGACGCGGTGCCGATCTGATCCAATTCCGCTTTAACTGCGGCGGGCAGGTCTGCGATGACAGGGGCATCGAAATGTTGTTTTATACGCACCATATTTGGTAATGCCATGTTCAGTCCTCCATATCTGTGAAATGCTGTTACCATGTTACCAGAAGTTCGGGTGAATAACAAGAGAGAAATGCGACGTGCATGGAATGGAAGGCAGGAATCGGTTCATCCGAAGCGATAACGGCGCCGATATTTTGCCGTTCCGATTTTGTATCCCCTTAGTGCTTACTACTTTACAAAGGGTAGATGGAAAGAGCGAACTATGTTCCACTCAAACTCACCCGCTCGAACCTTCTTGGTTCAATCTGTAAGTCACGCCAATCGGAATCTGCGTCCGGTTCCACTTTCGCGCGCCAAGAGAAGGATAGCGTTGAATCGCCACCATTATAGAATACCATATCCCCGTAACCCTCCATAGGCGGTCGTGTCAGCGATAGGAGGTCTTCAGGTAGCCGATGCTCACCGGCGTCCGTCCGTGCTTCCAACATCGGTACAACCGCGCTCTGGATTTCACGTGTGCCGAGCAGTAGCGGACCGTAGCACGAGGTGACAACTCCGTGTCCCCAATTCCGTCCGTGTCCCGCTGCGACTGAGCAGACGGCACCGCCCATATCCGCATGTTCCCTGCCGCCGCGAAGCACTCTTCGTGCGATCTTCAGGCGCGTTGACGCGCTTCGGAATGCCCGCATTGCAAACTCCGGGTTACCGCTGAGTTGGTAAGCGAGGGTCATCGCTGCGGTCGATGGCTCTTGAATCGGCTGCACCGAACCGTCGTCGGACCATTCGCCCCAATACGCCATATCTGCTCGACGACCGACGCCCAATTCCCGTCGCCGAACCTCCTGCGGAAAGACGAGCGCAAGGTGTTGGGGTACAGGCGGCAGCCCTGTCAGTTGACCGCGAATGAGCTGATCAAAAGTTGTGTCATCGAATGTGCGACGATAGTAACTGATTGCGGCGGCAGCGGGGTCGTGGTAGGGGTCAAGTACGGATTCAACGAGTGGTTCTACGATCCGTTTTGCAGCATCTTTGAAAGCTGCTTCTCCCGACAGATGGTAGAGATCTCCCAACGCATAGATCGCACCGGAGGCGAGCAGATTCTCGATTCCCGCCAACGGGTCGCCTCCGAGGTGATGCGTGCCGTGAGCGGCTATCCGATGCAGTTTTTTCTCCTCAACTTCCGCTTCGCCCACGCCGTTTCCGTCCAAATCCCAGAGCAGCGGCATCGGCGATTCAGCAGCGATGATCCGCTCTGCCCGTTTCCGACCATATCGCAGCGACCAATCGAGGTAACGTTCCTCTCCTGTGATCCGATATGCGGCAACGGCGATATGGATGAATCGGAAATGTTCGGCTAACTCATACGCCGCATCCGCGTCGTTATGGACCGTTTGACTTCCGATGAAATAGCCAACAAAGTTATCGCGATCATAGTCGTACCAAGCGGGGATCTCCTCCACCCAATTCCCGATATGCTCGGCGGCATCGGTCAGCATCGAACGCGCTTCCTGATCGTCCGGCACAAGATCGATGTATCGTGGCAGAAATAGCAGAAATGGCTCCGTGCCGTGATGCGCTTCTGCCTCTGGCTCATAGCCGTGCAGACATTCGCGTTCAACCCAACCCGCCAATGCGGATTTCAGGTCCCCGAAATGTTTCAAGACCGTCTTGTCGCCGGTTACAAGATAGTGAGGAAACCATGCTAGGGCGTAATTGGCTTCATCTTCGCCGCCGCCGTTTGGTCCGGGCGGATCGAGTGTCATACTCTGCTTCAGCCACCGATCCATCTCTTCGCGGAGATCTACGTAGTATGTATAGCATTCTTTAAGGATGTCGTCCATTAGGTCCTCTCACAGGTTGAGGCTAAGCGTCTGATGGTAACGGCAATTCAGGCGTGTACTGATATTCCGGATCCGTCTCCTGTATCTTCAGGATTGTAATAATCTCTTTCCAGGTTTGATAAAGACCGACCGGGCAACGCGGAAGTTCATGTCTAATTAGCCTATGCAGTTTCCCGAGGTTGTAGCATGGGACTGCGGCATACATGTGGTGTTCTATGTGAAAATTCATGTGCCAGTATAGGAACTGAACCAACGGATTCAGAGTGATTGTCCGGCAGCAGAGCCGGAAATCCGGCACATTATCTGTAAGCCCCACATGCTGAGTGGTGTTACAGAGGAAAAGGAGCCAGCCGCCGTATGCCGGAGCCAGCGTGATAAGGACCGGCACCAGCCAGAGACCGAAGTAGAGTGAGACACCAAGGATCGAAACGTGACCCACGAGCTGGATGCGCGCCCAGTTGAACAGCTCTCGGCGTTTGTCCACCCCCGATTCAGGGAACATGACCGTTGCTTCGTGATCGTCCAGCTTACCGAAACTGAGCCGAATAATTGACTTCCAGCGGGCGTAGAATCCCCACGGATTCACAACCGCACTTTTCAGGAAGCCGGTGAACGTCAATTTTACCGGGAACACGACTTCATAATCGTCCGGAGGGTGTAGCGTATATTTGTGATGTTCGGAGTGGCTCGCCCAGAACCGAACGTGGCTATACGCACCAAGAAAGCTAAAGATTCGCAGGAAGAAGACATTCAAGAATCTGGTCTTGAAAACCGAGTTATGACATAATTCATGAAATCCGTTCAGGAGGAACGCCCACATAGTTCCATGGAGGAATAGAATCGCCAGCAGTACCGGTAGGGGTAGGTTCGCTGCGGCGTAAAAGGCACCGGTTCCTGTCAACGCGAGCAATCCGAGATGACCGAGCGTTTGGAGCATTCCTTTCCAGTCGCTGCGTTGGTTGAGAGATCTAAAAACTTCACGGTCAATCTGCGGTCTATACCAATTAATCTTTCGTTGATCTGCATCGTTGTTCATACAGCGTGTTTCCTTTCGGTTCGCTAACATTTGTATCACATGGCCTGTGGTGAGAACCAAATTTCCTACACATACTCGTTCTATTATACACTGGATTAGAAGCGGATGAGTCCGCGTGCGACCTCCCCGTTGAGCATGTCGCTGAACGCCTCATTCACCTCTTCTAATTGATAGGTTCGGGTAATCAGTTCGTCCAACTTGAGCAGACCCGCCCGGTAAAGTGCAAGCAAACGTGGCATGTCGTAGCGGGGACGCGCCGAACCGTAGTTGCTGCCCATTATCGTTTTTTCGCCCCAGAACACAATTCCTGCATCAAGCGAGAGCGGCTCAAGCGGTGGAGCGCCCACCCAAATAGCCTTTCCTCGATTTCGTATTGCTTGCACCGTTTGTTCATAGGTGGTGCGTGTGCCGATCGCTTCAAAGGCATAATCTGCGCCTAAGTCATCCGTCAAGGCTTGGATCTCTGGAATCGGGTCGATGTCGGTGGCGTTAATCGTATGCGTGGCACCGAACTGACGCGCCATTTCCAGCTTTGAATCCACCAGATCAACCACAATAATTTTCTCAGCACCGGCGATGGCTGCCCCCTGAACGACGTTTAAGCCAATGCCGCCCGCACCAAAGAGTACAACGCTGCTACCCGGACGGACTTGCGCGGTATTGGTCGCTGCACAAACCCCCGTCGTAACGCTACAGCCGATGAGGGCAGCCGTATCCAACGGAATGTCATTCTCAATAGGGATAGCGCACTCTTGTGGAATTACGCTGTATTCGGCAAAGGAAGCCACCATGCCAAAGTGATGGATGGGCACTCCGTTCTTTTTATAGCGTGTCGTGCCATCAAGCAGGCGGCCACGCCCTCCCTGTCTTGCTGTCATACAGAGGTTGCCATGCCCCTGCGCGCAGTAACTACAGTGACCGCACGATGGCACCCACGAGAGAATCACGTGATCACCCGGTTTCACTAACGTAACGCCGGGACCGACCTCCTCAACAACACCGGCACCTTCATCGCCCAACACTGCGGGGAACGGGATGCTCAACATGCCGGTAACTGCGTGATAGCAGCTGTGACAAACCCCGGTCGCTGCAATCTTGACGACAATTTCTCCCGCTTTGGGACCTTCCATCTCAATATCTTCGACGACAACCTGTTGGTTCAGTCCATATAGAACTGCAGCTTTCATCGCTTTTCCTCCGGTGGTTAGGCTATTTTTCGATCGTCAATGAGAATTCGCATACGCTTGTGTTAGCAGCATCTCTTTTGCTAATTCCAACGTTTGGGTAGCTTGGTCACGACTTACAGAAGGAAAATCATATAGGAACTCGTCAAGGCTATTGCCAGCTTCCAAATAGTCAATCAGGTTTTTGATGGGAACGCGAGTACTCTTAAACACAGGTGTGCCAGAAAGAATTTCATCATTGCATGTGATAACACTGTCCACCGCTATCGTTTTTAGTTTTTTAGGTTCCATAGTTTACCATCTCCTCGGTGATCTCACTTTATCAATAGAGTTGTTATCTTAACCTAAGTTGCTAGTTATAGAAAACGTTGAAAACCGACCGAGTGAAAGCCAAATTAAATCAATGACCGCTCGCAGTGGATTGACAAATCCACTGCATACGCGCAAAGATGGCTTGGATATGTCTATCCAAGCCGAGCGGGTTGGACGACTAGCAACTTGCGTTATCTCACAGTTTAGGTCTAAGAATCAGTCTATTTCCGAAAATCGCCATAGAGTAGGTTTACAGCGTATCCTCTCTCACCCAATGCCGAAACAACGGTTTTACGTGACTGGGGAAAGCGTCGTAAACGCCCGGCGGGATAGGTGGCACGTTGTTCTCCTTCCCACCGGTCTCGTCTACAATCCGGGTGCGCTCATCTGAACCGTCCATCAGCACATCCAAGTTGAGCCACCACGGCGCGTAGCGGACTACGACGGAGGTGCGCGGTTGATCTGTCCTATTCGGGGCGGTGGCATGCCACATGCGGCTATCCATCACAAGCACACTACCCGCGGGGCCCGTCGCCTGCATTTCGGTCGGGTAGGGTGCATTTGGATCAACGCCGTTGTTTCCGGTCGGGTTGTTGTTTGACCGGTGGCTGCCGGGAACGATAAGAGTGCCCCCGTTTTCACAGGTGAACGGTGAGAGCATCCACAGTGTTGTGAGGTGCATCGTCGCGTCGGGATACGGGGCAGGGATGTGTCCCGCGTTGTTCTGATTAAAGGGCCAATCTCCGTGCCATCCGCCGCGCTGGTTTCCCGGATAGTTAATCGTGCCGGTCGTAAAGGATACCCGCATATGGGGTCCTAACAGCGCTTCGACCAGAGCAAGCATACGCCGGTCAGCCAAGTACGGAGCGATCGATTGATCGTAGCGGATGAACCCCGGCACATGACCGATAGCGTCAGGGGCATTGGGATTGCCGTGCACGACGGTTGTTCGCTCAACGCTCTCGCGCACGGCATCAACCTCATTTTCTGGGATGACCCCCTCTATGACATACCACCCATCCATTTTCAGATGTTGCAACGCTTGATCCAAGCTCATGGCAGTTGCCTCCTACCAATCCGGGCGGCCCACATAGAGTCCGCGGTTGACCATCGGTAACGGCACGCGCATCCCGCCCAGACGGTCAGACTCAATCATCCCCATCAACATCTCTTGGCTGCGACGTGCGAGTTGGATCGGTCCCTGCGTTTCCTCTCCGGTATCTAACGCTTCTGCGAGATTCTTAATGCCCATCTCGGTGCCGCTTTCGCGGGGGACTTCTGGAAAAGGCATCTCCTCTAAGAGGCGCGAGGTGTCCGATGCTTTACGAAATTGGCAGACCATGCCGTTATTAATGGTACGCATTTTGCCCTTTGTGCCGCACACCTCAAACTCAGGACCGGTGCCCGCTGTGTTGTAACCGTGGACCCCGTTGGAGAAACGGACATAGCCGCCTGCGATGGCGGGATCGGTATTGAGACGGTTTCCGTCCCAATCTTCCGGATCGCAGATAATCGAGCCTTGGACGAAATCAATCTCCACATCGCCTGCGAGATATAGCAGCATATCGGCGGCGTGGGTCAGCCCCCACAACGCAGAGGTGGCACCATATTGGGCGATGACGCACTGGACATCACCGATTTCGCCTGCGTCGATCAGTTCACGCATCTTACGATAAAACGGCATGAAGCGTCGCTGAGTCCCGTAGTTGAATTTGGTGCCATTCCTTTCAACGGCATCTACCATCGCGTCGGCTTCCTCCATCGAGCAGCAGAGTGGCTTTTCGGCGTAGATACCTTTCACACCATTTTCAGCAGCGAAGATCGCGACTTCGGCACGCTGCGGCGGACGGGTGGCAACACAGACGATGTCTGGCTGTTCCTTTTCAATCATTTCGCGGTAGTCGGTATAGGCGTTTTGGGCGCCATACCGTTGGCGCGCGGCTTCCCCTTTCTCGGCGATTACGTCCGACACCGCCACCAGATCCGTGCGATCACACGCTACGGCTGCTGCTGCGTGGGAGTACGGGATCCAGAGAAAACGTTCCGGACGACCTTCCATTTCATCGTCAATTGTGGCACCCATTCGACCGCATCCAACTAAACAGGCACGATATTGCTTTGCCATTACGGACTCCTTTCATAGGACAATCTTATGGTTGTAAAATTACTCCACTATTCGCAATTGCTGTGTAGCAGCTTCATCTACCTCCCACGTCTGCGGGTTGATGACCACGCCGTAGGCATCACGTGCATGTGCGAGCGTAACTTTTTCTTCGAGAACGTCTGTTAGCACCGCTTGCGAATCGCGCTCGAGAGGGTTGCCCCACCCACCTGCACCCGCCGCAATGTGACGGAAAACATCACCGCGCTGGATAGTCAACGTAGGTTTGGGCGGCAGTTCGGAAGCCTCGCCTTCAGGGTTCAAGATATTTTGTGACGGAGCACCCGCGCCGCCTCCTTGCAGACCGTAGGGTTGATATTTTGTGCGGTCCGCGCGGATTTGTAGTGTTGCTTCTTCAGCCAGTAAACGAAAGTCTCGGATCAGACTTAGCCCGCCTCGGTAGATCCCCGCACCACCTGTATCGGGGAGATAGCTGTAGCTCTCAATCCGAAGTGGCAGTTCGGCTTCCAACACTTCGGCGGGATTGTTGGAAAAGTTGACCACGCTGCTCGCCACGCCGTCAATCCCATCTTGATTGAAACGTCCTCCCCATGAGCCGTAGAGAAACTCAAGAAACACAAACCCGTGCAGTTCCGTTTTTCCATCCTGCACGACGCGTTCGTAACCGCCGATACTGACACCGGTATCGCCTCCGATCTCACAGGCTGGTACTCGGTCGGGCGCTGCTTGGGCGAGTGCGCCGAAGACCACATTCGCGATGCGAAAACCGGTCAAACCGCGTGCAGCGACGGGACCCGGTGCTAACGGATTGATGATCGTGCCCTCTGGTGCTATGACTCTGATTGGGCGGAAGTAACCGCCATTGTTCGGAACATCTGCTCCCATCAGACAGCGCACACAGGCGTAGGCGGTCGATTGTGTAAATGAGAGTGGACAGTTGATGCCGCCCCTGACCTGTGGCGATGAGCCTGTGAAATCAACGGTCATGTGGTCGCCGTTAATAGTAATGGTAACCGCAATTGGGATTGGATCTGGGTCAATACCGTCGTCGTCAAGGTAGTCGGTAAACGAATAAGTGCCATCAGGTAGCGCAGCAATCTCCGCTTTGGCGGTTCGCTCTGCATAGTTGAGCAACTCTGCGAAATAGGCTGAGAGTTGTGCTACCCCATATTTCTCAAATAACCCCCGTACGCTCTCTTGACCGACATGCAGACACGCCAATTCCGCGCGTAAATCGCCGAGAACCTGACGTGGAATGCGTACGTTACGAGCGATGAAGTCAAAGACCGTCTGATTCGCTTCTCCCTCGTCATAAAGCTTAAGCAGTGGGATGCACAAGCCTTCCTGATAAAGTTCTGTTGCATCACAGCCGTTTCCGCCCGGCGTTTTGCCTCCGATGTCGGTGTGGTGTGCGATGCAAACAACGAAGGCGATGGGGACAGGATCGTCGAGAAAGATGGGTTTGCACAGATACATATCGGGCAGATGTGACCCGCCTTCGTATGGGTCGTTGGTGATGTAGATGTCGCCGTCACGCATTTGTCCGCCAAACTTAGCGATGACCGCCCGCATAAATTCCGGCACAGAACCGAGGTGCAGCGGCAATGTCAAGCCCTGCGCGATCAGCTGCCCTTCTGCGTCACACACGGCTGCAGACAGATCCATCGCGTTTTTCAGGTTGGATGAATATGCCGTGCGTACCAACGTCAGCGCCATCTCATCTACCAGCGCGTCCAGTGCATTTTTAATCAGTTCCGATGTAATGGGATCAAGGGAGTTCGTGGTGTCGTTCATCATCTGTTCTTTCGATTGTGGATCCGGGATAAGTCTGAGACCTGGTGCGGGTTACCTACTCCATTGGGATCGGCGATCCAACAGAAACGGGGAATCTTTCTCTATTGACATGCCACCCTGATGGTGCTACACTTTACCGCAAAACCGGAGAAAAATCAAGACGAAAATCGGATTGACCGGGGGGAAGTTTCAGTTAGGGCATCATGGAGTTAGTTTTACGGTTTGTTGACGGGTGCCAACCCGTTCAGAACTTTGGGATATGAGGAGAATTGAGAATGAAATACATCCTTGCAATTTGCCTGATTGGGGCAACTGTTTTTCTCATTTCCTGTCATGATGAGGAAGTGGCAGCACATTATAATCGGGGAAATGCCTATCAAGAGGAAGGTAAATTTAATGAAGCGATATTAGCATACAAAAAGGCGATTGAGATTGATTCCGATTTTGCAGAAGCGCATTATAATTTGGGCAACGCCTATTATCGCCAAGGGCAGATTGATGAAGCGGAAATGGCGTACAAGAATGCAATCGGTATCCAACCTGATTTTGTGGAGGCGCGTAACAGTTTAGGACTCGTTTATCGCATAAAAGACAACAATGCGGCTGCGATAGAGGAGCTCAAAGCGGTGATCAGCATTTCTCCGGACAATGTACAAGCGCATCACAATCTGGGACGCTCCTATATGGAACAGGGTAAATTTGGGGACGCTATTGTTGCCTTTGAGGAGGCGATTCATCTCAATCCGGATAACGCATACGTCTACTACTATCTCGGAAACTGCTACAAAGAACAGCGCAAGTTCGACCAAGCGGTGGATGCGTACAAAAAAGCTGTCGCGATAAGCCCTCACGACGCTCTATCGCATCATAACATGGGAATCTCACTTTATAATCTGAACCGATTCGACGAAGCTGTAACCCACTTTGAGGCAGCCACCCGCATTAGTCCTACCTTGGCAAATCTACACAATAACCTGGGAAATGCCTACAAGGCGCAAGGCAGGTCCAGCGAAGCCGTTGATGCGTTTGAGAGGGCGATGCGTGTCAATCCGAGCGATGCAATGGCATACTACAATTTGGCAATCATCTATGCCGAACGAGGGGATAATGGAGATGCCGTGACTCAGTACAGGCAGGCGCTCCATCTCGCCCGTACCAATCCCGACCTGCAGGAACTTATACCTGAGATAGAAGATCGTATGAGAGAACTGGAATGAATAGGTAATAAGTTGCTGCTGACTTCTCTGCGTTCTCGAATCGGTTCTAAAAAATAATGCGTAATACGTAAAGCTTATTTAGGACGGGTCAGGTCTATAAAATAGCAATAGTTGTATAGATCGTTCCTTGCCTAATGACTCTTCTGGAAACGTGGGGGATGTAAAAAAGAAAAGGTCTGTAGTGACTTCCTTGTGAATGAATCAGCCCTTTGGGGCATCGGAGGAAAATATGCGTGTTATTGTAGTTGGCTGTGAGTACACCGGCGTTACAACTTTAATTGAAGGCATTCTGGACTGGGGACATGAGCGGGATATCAACCATCACCTTGATGATCACTTTACCATTCCAGACCGGCAACATCTCGCCCCCGAAGATATGGAGACGATGGTTAATCTCTCTCCTGCCCTCAAAGAGCGGTTTCAGCGGATGCAACTTGTTTATCATATCCGCCTGTTGCACCGTTTTGACCATATCTTGTTGGGTGGTTTCCATATTGAGGAAGCCATCTATGGTCCTCTCTACTACTATCCCGGTGGTGTAGCGAGTGAGATACGCGAGTACGAGGAAGAGATGCCAAAGAACGCAATCTTGGTGCATTTGACAGCCAGTCCCGAAGTGATTCAAAAGCGCATGGAGACAGATCCTCACGAGTATTCCCTCATCAAGAAAGAGGATATTCCGACGCTTCTGGATCGTTTCCAAGAAGAATTCGATGCGTCTCTGATTCCAAACAAGATCCAGATTGACACCTCTGACTTGGCACCGGAAGGGCTGCTTCAGACTTTTCTAAGCCAATCCGCTCAATTTGCAGAATGAAACCGCAGCAAGTCAACTTTTACCCAGTGCTCCTTTTTGACGCTACACCGCTGCCGCTTTTACGATGCACTTCCTCTCCACCGTCCCGATAAATTGATGAGAAGAATTTCGAAGAAACCCCCGACATCTGGATTTAACGCATTATATTTGATCGCGGAAAGGAAACGATATGCACGAAACACAAGACACCATGGCAACTGTCCCAACGCGAGCGTTCCTGGTTGGGGTCAAGTTGAAAGATGAATTGCAGAGCGACGCTGAAAGTTCGCTGGAAGAGCTGAGACGACTCGCAGAGACGGCGGGGATGGAGGTTCTTGCTGAGATCATACAGCCGAAAGAAACACCCGATCCTGCCTATTTCATCGGACGTGGAAAGCTGGAGGAATTGGAGGCGCTGGTCGGTGAACTCAGGGTGGAAGCAGTAATTTTTGATAACGACCTCACACCGGCACAAACTCGCAATTTAGAAAAGGTCCTTGATATCGTCGTTGTCGATCGGACGAGCCTGATTCTGCAGATCTTTGCACAACGTGCACAGACCAACGCCGCTAAGTTGCAGGTTGACCTCGCCCAGCTACAATATGCCTTACCGCGTTTGACACGAATGTGGACGCACCTCTCTCGACTCGGTACGGGCGCGGGCGGTACAGCGGGGGTGGCCGCCGGACGTGCAGGCGGCGCGGTACGTGGACCCGGTGAGACCCAACTTCAGATTGACCGACGTTTGGTTCGCACACAAATTTCGCGTGTTAAGAAAGCACTCCAAAAGGTTGAGAAGCATCGGCGGGTTCAGCGCAAGCAGCGTCAGGAGATGATTAATGTTTCACTTGTCGGCTATACCAACGCAGGGAAATCAACACTCTTTAACGCTTTGACGAGTGAAGATCGGCTGGCTGAAGATAAACTGTTTGCGACGTTAGATCCAACCACCCGCTTACTCGATTTGCCGGATAATAAACACGTGCTATTGAGCGATACGGTCGGTTTTCTCAAAAAGCTACCGCACCATCTGGTCGCTTCATTTAAAGCAACACTGGAGGAGGTTGCAGAAGCAGATCTGCTGCTCCATATTGTTGATGTAACCCATCCCGAAGCGGAGAGCCAGATCGATGCTGTCGATGAGGTGCTTAAAGAGTTGGGCGCCTTTGAAAGACCAACGCTTATGCTGTTCAACAAGATTGATCTGCTGGAGGAGGAGGGACATGCCCAGCTATTCCGGAGCAGATATCCCGATAGCCTCTCAATATCGGCACAGAACGGCGCCGGATTGGAAGCCCTAAAAGACTTGCTCGCTGAACGCTTCTCAACGCACGATGTGGATATGTCGCTTGCGCTCTCTTATCAGGATGGAAAGGCGTTAGACTATCTGTACAAGCACGGCGAAGTGTTCGATACGGACTATCAAGGTGAATCAATCGGGGTCAAAGCGAAGCTCCCACAACGTCACTTGAAGGCTTTAGAACGCCTCACAACGAATTCGACCGCTGTTATACTAGATTCAAAGACTGATTCATAGGGGCAATTACCAAAAAATCTACTTTATAGAATTTATGCAGCGGTTGTATATCACTGCCAAGCAACCGGTTGCTTTCCATCATTGTCTTCAAAGATGGGCGAATTAAAACGAAGGAAACAGTGGCAGTGAATCTGCCATAATTGTCACGAACCGATAGGAAGGAATCTAATCATATCGGCATATTCATCTGGTTGCACAGCTACCGATATTAGTGCTAATTCTTCCGCTGTCTGCCCTATCGACATTCTATCATTCAAGATGAAGATGGTTGGCACATGTCGTCCCGTCACAAGGTGGTCTCGAAGGTGAATAGGCATTGATCCCCGATTTTCCGTTACCAACGAGAACCCATTCGCCTCGCACCAGAGTAGAATACCCGGGTCAGGCGTACCGCGTGGTGGTGTACCAGGATCACCGATACACCAGACAACGGTTTCAGGTTTGTATTGGTGGGTTGCCCCTTCAAGCTAGGGGGCACATGTTCATCGAGGAGGTATTTGCGTGCGTTCATGGCACTTTTGGGTTTCAAAAAAGTTGCGTACGCTTCGGTATTTTTTGCGAATTTCGCGTAATCTGAGCGTTGTTGAATCCGAATTCTTTGCCTGTTCAACCCGCATCCGGTTTCCGTGTTCGATCCACTCGGTCAGATACTGACTAATCTCCTCCTTATTGTGCAAATAATAGGTGATTGTTGCGTAGGCCTGTTCCAGTGTTAAGGCGTGGCGGTAGGTTTCTTCAATCTGCTCCGGCGACCAGCCGCGATGAATATAGTCGTAGAGAATCCGTTCAATGCCGACACGCGTTCCCTTCAGTCGGATGTCGTTTGGTGCCTGAAAGTCAAAGTAATCTTCAAGTTTCATGATCTACCTCAAATTCTGAAATTGAGATGATATTTAACTACAGATTACCTGATGAACTCGGTTTTGTCAAGGGCGCACCTAGTAATCCTTTGCTTCCCTCAAGGGTTGACTTAACGATATGTTCGTAATCAAAAATTTGGTGGTATTGAGAATGTTCCAACATCTTTACGGTGATGTCTATTATTGGACCGAACCTCACGGTAAGCCTGAGACGCCTTACGATTGGAACAGCTACGCAATTCGTATAGATCAGGCAAACGTTTTGGCGTTGGTGGATCCACTCCCTTTGACCGATACGGAGATCCGACAGATTGAGGCGGTCGGTGCGCCAACCCACATCCTCTTGACCTGCAATTGGCATCTCAGAGAAGGGGAGATTTTCCGAGAACGATGGGGCTGTGAAATTTACCTCAACGCCCTCGGATTACCGGAAACGGAGACGACGATAGACGGTACTTTTAGGGGTGGCGATCGGTTGTGGGATACTGTCGAAGTGATTGATATTCCCCATTCTGGTTGGACAGAAGAGACCGCATTTTTAGTGGAGCAGGAGAAGGGGCTTCTCATCGTGGGAGATGCGGCATGTGGCGGACGGGCGGATATTGGTGTCCCGGAGGGTGAGATCAGTATCTTTACCAATCAACTTGAAGCGATTTCGGATCGTGAAAAAGCGCGAAATTCGTTGATGGGGCTGACGGCATATCCCTTCGACGCTATCTGTTTTGCACACGGTACTCCAATCAGGCATCAGGCGAAAGCGGCATTGCAGCGATTTCTCGACACGAACTTGTAAAACCACCACATTTCTATGAAGCGAGTGAAGACAAAAGGATTAACGATGCAGCCAACATGGAGACGCTATCAGGAACTTCGTCCCGACGAACTGGCGGACTGTATTGAAGCAACCCCAATCGCCTTCTGGCCCTTGGGTCTGATCGAACATCACGGGTGGCATCTGCCTGTCGGATATGATGGACTTAAAGCGGAACGCATCTGCATTCGGATTGCCGAAAATACGGGCGGAGTCATCCTACCGACGATGTGGTGGGGCGCAAACGGCGGTCACGGGGATTTTCTCTGGACGCACTATCAGCCGGAGGAAGCGACCGCTTCGATTCTGGTCAATACCACCGAACAATTAATCAAATTCGGGTTTCGGGTTATCGTGCTGCTGGCAGGGCACTATCCTTGGCAAGGGATACTGGACAAACATATTCCACCGATCCAACAGGCGCATCCCAACACCTCTATTTTCTGGGGCACGGAAATGTCGATCTGCGGGGAAGCGGTGAAACTCCACGGCGATCACGCAGCGCGGGAGGAGACCTCCTACGGACTCTGTTTGTTCCCGGAGTTCATCGATATGAACGCCCTGCATTCGGGTCGGGATGCATCAGCTTGGCCCATGGGCGAAGCGCCTCCGGTCGAGAATCGCCATCCCGGCGTGTGCTTTGACCCAAACGACCCGCTATTTGGACAGATGGGTGAGGATGCACGGACCGCCTCCGCAGAGAGAGGAGAGGAAGGTATTTCGCGTCTGGTTGCTCATCTGTTGGAGATCATAGGCTCCTTAGATGAACGGGGGTAGGAGTGCAGTTGCAAATGCTTCCCCTATTTCTTCGTGCGTTGTCTACCCTCGATAGCGAGGAGAAATGCCTTCCCATCTTCCGACATCTCCGCCTCTTCGGGCGGCTCACCTTCAGCTTGTTTCTTTAGTGCGGGGTAAGCGGTGACGGTAGGGATTTCGTCAAGCTTTGTGAGTGATGAGATACGAGACTCGACAGCCTTGATGATGGGGGCGATTCTTTCAAGTTTCTGTTTCCTGTGTAACTCGTCACGCTCTTTGAATTCGGGCATGACACGTGATGCGAGCAGTTCAAGAGCTTCGCAGATATGTTCGTGCCGATTACGACCTGCCTGCTGAATGAAAACTACCTGATCGACACCCATCGCCTCGTATTTTAGCAGATGCTCGCGGAGTTGATCCGGCGTACCGATACCGCCTCTCGCCTCACGGGGTGGTTCTGGAGTCTCCCTAAACGACTTCCAAACGTCTGTATGACCGGGGACATGGGACCCTCCGACATAATAGTGTGAGAGCCCGTGCGTGAAAAACCGTAACCCATCAAGTCCCCGTTCGATGGCGGTTTCTTCATCTTCATGGCAGGAGAAACCGCTTACCATTGCGACACTCAGATTCACCGCTTGACCGATCGGCTGGCACTCCTTCTCAGCGATTTCGTAATACTCCTCGACCCAAAACTTAGCATCGTCCGGATGGACGAACGTAAACGTTAAAGCGCCCATACCGTTCCGCGCTGCGTACCGCATGGTGTCCCGACTTGGACAAGCGACCCAGATGGGTGGGTGTGGCTTCTGCACCGGTTTTGGTAGAACGTTGCGGGGCGGCATCGAAAAATACTTGCCATCAAAACCGGCGTAAGGTGTCTGCACCATCATCTTAGCGGCTTCGCGGGTGCACTCTTCCCACATATCACGCTTCTGTTCAGGCTCAACCCTGAAGCCACCGAGTTCTATATGCGAAGCAGATTCGCCGGTGCCCCACTCCACACGTCCATTTGAAACGAGATCGAGCGTCGCGATCCGTTCAGCGACACGGGCGGGATGATTATATGCGGGTGGCATCAGCACAATGCCGTGACCGAGCCGAATCTGCTTGGTCCGCTGACTGCACGCAGCGAGGAACACTTCGGGGGCAGAGGAGTGGGAGTATTCCTCAAGGAAGTGGTGTTCAACCTCCCACACGTAGTCGTAACCGAGCCGATCTGCGAGTTCGACCTGATCGAGGGCGTCTTGAAACAGCTTCAGCTCGTCGCCATCGTTCCATGGACGCGGAATTTGATGTTCGTAGAATATACCGAATTGCACAGCCCACAACCTTCGCTATAATAATTTAGTTTTCTGGAGAGTTAGAAGGCGTTGAGCCTTCGTCGTGCCAGATCCCGATCTCTTTGTAGTAACGAATCGCGCCGGGATGGAACGGTGTCCCGGTATCTTTCACAATATTTTTGGGGTTGATTGCCCTGCCTGCCGGGTGTATCTTCACAACCTCAGCGCGCTGCTCGTAGAGGGTTTTGGTGAACTGGTAGACTGTATCCGCATCCAAGTTAGCAGCAGTGATCAGGTGCATGGCACCGACATTCATGCCGTGGAAGGGCTCATCTTGCCCCCGGTACGTTCCCGACGGGATAACAACGGCGTTAAAGAACGGGTAGTTTTCAAACAGACTCTGTTTCGCCGTGTCATCAAACGGAATAAAAAAGATGTTCTGGGACGCACTGGCTCGCGTAATCGATGCGGTCGGCACCGCTCCGCCCAAGAACGCAGCGACAGCGGAACCGTCAGCGAGCATATCAACAGCACCGGCTTGGGTGTTGTGGAGTGGCGTAAAATCCTCGTAACTCACACCGTGTGCACCCAGAATCGGCTCCAGAAAATACTCAAATCCCGCGCCTGCGGGACCCACTACCGCGCGCTTCCCCTTTAGATCTGAAAGCGTCTTTACCCCGGAGGATTGTGGGGTGATAAAAAGGGCGACATTGGGAGCGAGGGTCATTACCGTCCGGATGGGTTGCTCCCCTTTCCACGCGCCTTCCCCGCGCACTGCGAAGTAAGAGATAGCGGCGTTAGCGAGGGCAAATTCCAACTCACCCTTGGCGAGACGCCGGATATTTTCCTGTGTCCCTTTGGTTGCTTCCGCGGAAACCTCCCACTTCATGTCTTTTGTGTGGCTGCTGACGACCTGTGCGATCGCACCACCGACTACGAAAAACGCTCCACCCGGCGGTGCTGTGCCCACACTGAGAAATTTGCGTTTTTGTGCGTTGGTGTTGGGTATGGCAAAGCTTAGTGAAACGATAAGCCCGATAATCACAAGGCAGATCAGGTTGATTCTTTTGCTTTTTTTTCTAAAGTTCATCTATCCATTCCTTTGATAAAAGTAAATTAACCCACGTTGATAGGTTCTGTTGATATTTCAAAATTAAGTCAATTCTGACCCACTTGGACCTTGTTTCAGCGGTTCTCATCTGTCCACAAGCATCGGTCAGGTCCGTTGCACTGGTAAGGCACCATTTTTGATAAGCTGCCTACCCTGTACTCCGGGAATTCATGCCCTACCTCTATAACATACCCTTCGTTTGTTAAAATAGGCAATTCTAATTTGGTGAGCGCGTCAAAAGGTTCGATTTCCAGCCACACATCAAGCTCACCTTCCACTGTCTTATAAATGAAATCTGCGGAATGGCTTTCATGTTTCAGAATCATGATCGCACCGGATTGTTTAACTGTTCCGTTAGACGAGCGGACTTTCAAGCCCACGACAAGGTCGTCTGTTGGTAGGGGATCCGATTTTACCTTAAACCATAAACCGTGGGCAGATCCCTCCGCTGCCTCCTCGTTTGGACCGAGAATCTGGAATGTGACAGTTGGGATCACACTCATAATTTATTTCTCCATTTCATAGTGGATTTTAACAATTACTCAAAATGGACCGTAACCCCTCTGCTCTGGAGGATGGAAATGTGGGAGTTGATAGATTCAGCACTCAGGGGGTTGCCCCGGACATCAACTGAATCTCCATTTCCTAATCCCGTATTTGCGACGAGAGGTGAAATATCCTCAATGTTATTGTTGTTAAGGTGCAGGACTAGTAAGTTGGTCAATCCCGACAATGCTGATAGGTTCGAGATGCGGTTGTCCTCAAGATACAGATGTGTCAGGTTAGTTGCATATTCAAGCCCTGTTAGCGTCCTTATCTTGGCGAAAGAGGCATGAAGTGTGGTCAACATCGCCATATCCGCTCGCTTGACGGTTTCTCCTGCCGCTGTGCCGAGCGTAGTCTTAATTTTAGCGCGGAGGTTGCGGTCGTAGATATCCACCGGTTTGTCAACCCGAACATCAACCCCCTTTCCCAAGAGGGTGGGGATATGCGTGTTAGTGGACTCGGCACTCAGGGGGTTTTCATCCACATCAACCGTATCTCTACGTCCCAATCCTGCATTTGAAACTAACGGTGAGAGATCCGATATGTTGTTGTCCCAAAGCCCTAGCAGGTTCAGGTTGGTCAAGCCAGACAATGCTGAAACGTCCGAGATGCTGTTGCCCTGAAGCTCTAGCCATGTCAGGTTGGTCAAGCCAGACAATGCTGAAACATCCGATAGGCTGTTATAGTGAAGAGTCAACCGTGTCAGGTTCGTCAACCCTGACAACGCTGATATGTCAGATATGTTATTCTTCCCAAGCTCTAGTTCTGTCAGGTTAGTCAATCCCAACACTGGTGAAATATCCGAGATGCTGTTTTTCCTAAGCACCAGTTCTGTCAGGTTAGTCAATCCCGATACCGCTGAAATATCCGAAATGCTGTTGTCGCCAACCCACAGTTTTGTCAAGTTGGTCAAGCCTGAGACCGCTGATATGTCAGAGATGCTGTTGTTGTGAAGCCACAGGTGTGTCAGATTGGTCAATCCCGACAGCACTGATATGTCAGAGATGCCGGTATCGCGAAGTGACAGTCGTGTCAGATTGGTCAACTTCGGCAACACTGATAGGTCTGATAGGTTGTTGCGGGAAAGTATCAACCGTGTTAGGTTGGTCAGCCCCGCCAGCGCTGAGAGATCTGATACTGAGTTACCTGAAAGATTCAATTCTGTCAGGTTAGTCAACTCCGACAACGCTGATAGGTCTGATAGGTTGTTGCGGGAAAGTATCAACCGTGTCAGGTTGATTGCCGCTTTAAGCCCTGTCAAATCGCTAATGTCAGCTCTATCGGCATTAAGCGTGGTCAAACTCTCCATATCCGCGGCCGTGATGGGAGCAATGGAGGTTCTGCCCAGCTCCCTCTCAATCGCAGTGCGGAGGTTGGGATCGGGAATGTCAACTGAGTTGTCGGATTCAATCGTAATAGGGGACTCTAAGCTTTTGCCCTCAATGGTTTCGCGCTGCCGGGTGCCAGACAATTCATCGCCAGCCTCTCCTTTTTCAAGTATCCGATTAGCTGTTTCTTCAAGTCGTTTCAACAGTTCCACAGAGAGGCTAGGGCGAGCCTCTTCCTGTGTAAGGGAAACCGCCGTCGCCACATCTGCCTCTATTTCCATTATTGCGTCATAATCCTTGATAGACGCCTTAGCGACCTTAACAACTAAATCTATCGGGAGTTCGACAGACCGCCTAACTTTTCTCTCCCTCATTTCGTTATAATAATCACTATAACGATTTGCTTTATATGTGTAAGGGATATAGACCTTATTATCCCTTACTATTATTTTACCACCAGGTCGAAGGATGCGATAGCTGCCATGAGATTTCCCCATAAAGAGCAAGAGCCGCTCACCTAGTTTAAATTCGAGGTGACCCGGTATGTGCCAGTTTATGCGCTTGCCTTTGTGTTTTTTTATGCCAGCGTTCCCCCGAACCGTAAATCTCAGAAGGCGGTCCCCGACAGTTGGATCGCCTTTTATCACAGACTCCACGTTTAGGGTGATGGACGTTGAGTATTCTTGCGGTATCAACCTCATGCCCGTGACTTTACCGAAAACAACCAGATCGGTGTGCTTCACCAGATTTGCTATATTGTAGTCCCATGGTGGAGCTGCAAGGGTAAGTGCATCTGATGTGCAGGGGGAGAACAGGAACAAAATCAGCAGCGTGAGTGTTGCAAAAACTTTCATTTTTGACCTCCCGTCAATGTAATCCAAGAGATGGATACAGCTCGATGCCTCTATCTTCACCCAACACAACCTTTGACCAACTCGGTTGAGTCCTTTCCCAACTGCTTGGCGACAGTCCTTCAGCAGGATGGCGACCGCTTTTGTTTTTTCTAACGGAATATTGTTGGGTTTCACAGTATCCTGTTCAACCCAACCTACGTGCTGCCAAATGTTAATATGCCCTAACCGACCCGATACCGTTCAACCGCATCCATATCAAGCCCCACACCCAGCCCCGGTCTCTCTGGAACCTTCGCCTGTCCATCCCGAATATCCAGTGGTTCAGCGAGGAGTGAATGCTCTAGTAGTATATAAAGCGAAACATGACTCAACGACGCATTCGGCAGCGCGGCGGCGAGATGCACCATAAAGACCGCGGAGACACCTGTAAATCCCATCTGAAGCCAGAACGGCATGTTCGCAGCGGAGGCGATATTAGCACATCGGAGAATACCAGCGCGCCAGCCACCCACCACGTAATAGTCATAGGCAGGCGAAGGGAGTGAAATCGTTGGAGCCGGTGAACCAAAATGGATTGCCAGCGGGAGATCGAGTTCTTTCTTGATCCGCAGATACCCCTCAACATCGTCCTGAACGATTGGTGATTCCAAGCATTTGACGTGGGGATACGCTTTCAACCGCCGACCGAAGTCGATGGTGCGTTCCACCGTTCCAAAGGTGGTGTTAGCGTCAATCGTGAGCTCATAATTCTCTGGTGCGACCTCCGCGATGGCTTGGACCTGTTCCACTACGTCCGTATGGGCGCGGCGCTTGAACTTATGCACACAGAAACCGCCTTCTAAAGCGATTTTTACCTCCTCCTGTAACGCCTCCGGTGGGAAACATTGCGACCAATATGCGATCGGCGCAGTTGGCTGAGAAGGACCAAACATCCGTGCCATCGGAAGACCGACCGTCTGCCCCATCAGGTCGTAAAAAGCGATCTGAAGAGGTCCCGCGCTATCGTCCATGATAAACTCAAAGGGACTTCTCCCTATATATGTCTGGATCTTCTCTTCGGCGATACCCGCACCTTCGCCGATTCCCACGAGCCCCTCGTCCGTATGCACACGGTAAATTGACGTTTCCACGGTAGGCGGTGACGATTCACGCCACTGTCTTTCATGCTCACTTCTGTTTGCGTTCAACTCATCATCTGTGGCGCGGTTCCCAAAATTCCAACCTTTCTGAAGGTGATCTCGGACACGCTCCATATAGGGGATTTCCACGGGGATCTGCTCAATTTGGGTAATTTTCACAGTCTTTCCTTTCACTCTTTTCGTTTTTACAAACCGTTGTGGCTGTTACATTATGCGCTTTTATCCCGCCAGTGCGCTAACTGATCTTCATCCAACTCGACACCCAATCCAGGACCTTCAGGGACGCGAGCAACTTCAGGTCCAAGAGTGAGCGAGGTCTGCAGCAGATCTGCTTCATGATAAAGCGGACCGATGAGGTCTGCGGGATAGGTTTCGCTGTCGATGGTGGACAAGGCAGCTGCGACGTGCGCCATTGCAGCACTCCCAACCCCCAACTCTAGGTTGCTGCCGATGCTTCCAACTGCGCCAGCAGCTTTTGCGACATGCATGATTTCAAGGGTAGCGCTCAGTCCGCCGTGCTTGCCGGGATACACGCTGAAGATATCAGCGGCGCGTGCATTGGCTAACAGCCACGCATCCGCAAGTGTGAAGACGCTCTCGTCCGCCATGATTGGAATATGCGTCACTTCCCTGAGTTGTGCGAGCGATGTCGGATCATCGGGAGAGATGGGCTGCTCCGCGAAGAGTATATCGTAGGGTTCAAGTTTGGGGAGCATACGACGCGCGGTATCCAAGCTCCAGCCACAATTGACATCAATCCCAATCGGGATCGTCGGACCGGCGACCTCCCGCACCGCTTTAACGCGCTGCAGATCCATTTCTGGATCAAGCCCGACCTTGACCTTCAGACAACGTACCCCCCAATCGAGGAATCGTTCCGCCAAACTGACCGCTTGGGGCACATCGAACGCACCGACCACCATCTTGATCGGGATTTTGTCGCGGACTTTCCCACCAAGCAGCTGATAAACAGGGACCCCTGCGGCTTTTCCTGCCAGATCCCACAGCGCCATCTCTACGGCTGCCTTTGTGAACGGGTTGAGTTTAATCTCTTTATCCATGACGGCTCGCAGCGAATTGATCTGGGTGGGGTCTGCGCCAACGAGTGCAGGGGCAATCAGCTCCTCAATAGCAGCGACACAACCGCGACTGGTTTCACCGCTCCAACGAGGGGCGACCGTTGCTTCGCCCAGACCGACTAAGTCCGTATCGGTGTGGATGCGGACGATGACGTAAGGCGAGTCGATATGTTCCCCGTGAGCGGTCTTCGTTGTCAATCCCGCCTTCAGGGGAACTCGGACGGGGATCGGTTCAATCTGTGTAATTCTCATGGGGAGCCTCTGTTTACGTAGGAGCGTAGTTGGCCAAATACGTGGTGTGTAGATCGGTAGGCGTGTGCTGCAACAAGGTGCACAGCGAAATTATGTCCTGTCGGGAATCAATCGAGCCGAATGAATTGTCTACATTCAAGTTGAGCCATTCACCTGGGCCCCTCTGCTTTCCACGATAACCTTTCGGCTATTGTTCCTTATCCTTATCCATGTAATGAGTAAGGAGAATCTCATATAGTTTGTCGACCTTCTTATCAACCCCATCTATTTGAGTTGAGAGATTTGTTTCGACTCTATCCACCTTCTTATCAACTCCATCTATTCGAGTTGAGAGATTTGTTTCAACTCTATCCACCTTCTTATCAACTTCGCCTATTCTCTTGTCAACCCCGTCTATTCTCTTATCAAGGGGTTCTTTAACAAACTTGATCATCAGCAAAAATAGGGTTATTACTGAAACAGCGATCCCTATGACTGTAAGGATTATTGGTGTTACCATTGTAACCTCCAATTAGATCAGGATTTGAGCGTAGATTATATCACAAACCTTGATATAACCACAGACATACTTTGAAGATTCAAAATTCATGAGACGACATCACAGTTGAAGTGCAACTTATAGGAATGGATTGCTATAGATGGCTGTGAACTATCATTGTCTCACAGGACGTTGAGTTGCCCCCAATTCTCATAGATAATGCCGTGGATTGCCTCTTCGGGAAACTTTGGGAAGTTAGTCCCCTCGACGATATCGTTCACCTTATACTGCCCAGCGATTACCTGCTCTGGTGTAGCGGAGGGGAAATCGGAACCGAAAATCAGTTTATGCTCTACACCGTACTCAAGCGCTGCCATGAACGCTTGATAGTGCCGCAACGGACGGTAGTGGAGTGCAGATATGTCTGCGTACAGGTTGGGATGTTTGCGGATCAGCACCACGCAATCGGTCTCCCACGGATGCCCCATGTGCGCAATAATCATACGAAGATCCGGGCACGCGACTGCGATATCTTCCAAGAAAATTGGGTTGGAGTATTTCAGCGGTCCGGGGCGAACAAACGAGGTGCCCTGATGCCAAATCGTCGGGATATCCAACGCTTCGGCTTTTTTGAAAAGCGGCAGATGTTTCGGATCCTGCGGGTCAAAGTTCTGGTAGATAGGTGCGACCTTCAGGCCGCGAAGCCCAAGTGTCTCGACGTTATAGACAAGCTGGTCCACACAGTCCGCATCGTTTGGATCGACCGAACACCAACCGATAAAACGATCTGAATGCTGGTTGACAAAGTCTGCGACCATTTCCTGTGGGATATCGATGCCGCAGAAGGGTGCTTTCAACCCGAACACAACAACCTTATCGCAATCCTTGGTTGCTTCGAGTAAGGTTTCAGGCGTGGAATCGAAGGCATTCTTCTCCTCTTCCTCCTCACCGGCGAAATAGACGTCCGGCGTAATCCGCATCTTCGCCTTCTTGGCGGCAAGCGCGAATTCGACAAATTCGTCGGAATAGTGATCGGGATACCAACCCAGATTCGTGTGAATGTCAACAAGCATTAACAATAACTCCTTCTATTTGGGATTTTTTTCAGCCTATTTTGCATAAAACGACAATCAGTTGAATTGAAGGGTTATGCTATCACACCGCTATGAGGAAGTCAATTCGCAAAGTCGGGATTTAGGGCTATTCAGTTTTAGGTCTATTACCCATTTTGTTTGAAAAGTCGGAGCCAGGCTCCTAGAGCGAAGTGTCGGGATTCGGAGATCCCTCCTACAGAAAAACTAAATGACCCTAGTCGGGATTCACTCCCCCTACTGCGCTGACAGAATGGACAATCAACCGAACTAACCTACCCCGCTCACTCCGACGCCAAGCGTTCTCAAAGCGGTTCGACTAAATGTCCCTTCAGCACGTCTTCATCCAATTCGACACCTAACCCTGGTCCGGTTGGCGGGATAATGTAGCCGTTCTCGAATACAATCGGTTCTTTGAAAATTTTCTTGTGAAACGGTCCTTGGTTCGCTTCTTGGATAAGGAAGTTCGGGGAACAGGTGTCGATCTGAATCGCGGAGGCAGCCGCTATGGGACCACAAGCCATGTGGGGCGCGATGACCGCATAGTGCGCCTCAGCGATGATCGCAATCTTCTTCGCTTCCAATATCCCACCACACTGACCGACATCTAACTGAATAATCTGCGCGGCTCGCTTTTCAAGCAGCTGCGAGAACTCATACTTGGTAACCAACCGTTCCCCCGTTGCTATTGGGATGCTGGTGTGAGCAGCCACTCTTGCCATCTCGTCGATGTTTTCAGGCGGGACAGGTTCCTCGAACCAGAAAGGACGGTACGGTTCAAGATAATCGGCGACGCGGAGCGCGCTATAGGTTGTCAGCTGCCCGTGGGTTCCGATTCCGACCTCTATCTTATTGCCGACGGTGTTCCGGATGCTTTCAAAGATCTTCGCTGCGTGTTCGATCTCCCACAGCGGAATGTCCCGCGGTATGGGATACTCTGGCATGAATGGATCGAGTTTACACGCTGTGTTGCCCGCTTCGAGCAGTTGTGCTGCGACCTCGCCCGCCTGTTCGGGATTATCTCGAAACCCGCCGCCGGGCATGTATGCGTACGCACGGAGTTTGTCGTGGTACTTGCCGCCCAGAAGATTGTAGATCGGCTGGTTCGTCGCCTTACCAACGATGTCCCATAGTGCCATTTCGATCGCACTTATCACCGGCGTTGCGTGGAGGCTTGGGTGCCGAAAATCATGGCGGGAAGCATACATCCGATCCCAAAGCCTCTCGATGTTGAACGGGTTCTCGCCGATGATGAACTCTCGCCCCATTTCCTCTATAAGATGGATCTGGGACTTAAGGTCCACCAGATTACGTGAGTAGGTATTCCCGGTGATGCGTTCGCCCAATCCGGATATACCTTCGTCCGTTATGAGCTCCAAAAACAGCAGGTATCTGCCACCACTGTAAGGTGGCTCGTTCTCAACGACCATCGTTTTTAGATCTGTAACTTTCAATGTATGCTCCTATCTGAGTCATGGGTGGTTGAATCACAGACTTGCCACCCAGCGGCGTAATTGCAACTCCAAATCGTCTGCAACCTCCCGGTGATCTGATGCTACATCATGTTGGTCGTACGGATCTGACCCCCGATCGTACAGTTCGGTGGGGGCATCCCCTTCCAGCGGGACGTGCAACCGCCACGCCATATCCTGAATCGACCATGAACGACCGTGATGACCTGTATAGGCGTAGTCGCGAACACGGTCTGTCTCACCGCGAATCAACGGCACGAGACTATGACCGTGCAGGGTAACCGTCTCTGTCCCAAGTTGCATGTCTTGTGGGAAGAGTTGCTCGGTTGGGCGGGGTCCTGTGCGAGACAAGGTCAGGTTTGTGCCGACACCAAGCATGTCTAAGATAGTGGGAAATAGATCGGTCGGCTGAACAAGCGCGTCAATCACGCTGTTATTGGGTGAGCCTATCGAGTCCGGGGGACGAAACACCATCGGGATCCTCACCAATTCTTCGTAGTTCCACGGCCGCGCCTTACGGATAATTCCATGCTCCCCGAACGGTTCGCCGTGGTCACTGAGCCAGACGATCAGTGTATTTTCGAGCATCCCCAAATCTCGCACATAATCCACCAATACCCCCGTCCATTTGTCGGTAAAGGTGACCTCCCCAGCGTAGAGCGAGCGGACACGGACGATTTCATCAGGCGCGAGATAGTCGTGTTCACTCTGGGCTTGCGGTTTCCCGATCGAGGGGCTGCCAATCTTCGTACAGGGACCTGCCACCGGATCGATGATGTCTTGTCCAGAGTAGTCGGCGGCTTTGTACATAGACCAGAACGGTTCGGGCGGATCCCACGGTTCGTGTGGATCGAAGTAATCCACCCAGAGGAAGAGCTTATCTTTTTTGCCTTGTTGGTTCACCATATCGTCGAGCCAACGGATCGCTTCATGGGTCACACGCGGGGCGAAAAAGTCCTCCTCGGTTTGGCATGTGGAACGGTTTTTCATGTACTGCTCAAATCGGGGTGCCCAGAGCGCATCGGTGTCATCTCCGCGTAGGCGGTGCCAGATTTCCGTGTCAACGGTACGGTCATCGACAATCCACGGATCATATTCCTGTCCGCGCACAAAAACCGTCGTATCGAAACCGCGCCCGACGTTATAGACCGGTTTATGCCCGTGGTACACATCGGTAACCAAGGCACTGGTATATCCGTGACTCCAAAGGACTTCAGCGAGCAGGTAATCCGATTCCTGAAAAGGTTGCCAAGGTTTGAACGGAAAGCCGACACGTCCCGTCCACCATGTAGTGCGGGTCGGTATTGTGGGCAGGCTCTCGGTATAGCAGTGCGAAAAGAGGACGCCTTCCGCCGCAAGTCGGTCAAGATTGGGGGTGGCTGTCTTCTTTATCCCCTCAGCTGTATCATATTGAACAGCGTTGATACCCCCTACGCCGTCATAGCAACCGCAGTGATCTGCACGTAACGAATCGTTGACAATGCAAATGACGTTCATATCTGTCTCCTATACATATCCAATGGTGGTGTCTATAGATAGGGCGGCCACTGCCACCCCCTCTTTGTGGCGAACCAGAGTTCTTCCGGGTCCGGTTTCGGTCTTGCCCGTAGGTCTCTGAGAACATCTTCGTCGTATTCGATCCCGAAGCCGGGTTTCTTCGGAGGCGAGATCTCGCCGTTTTTCGGAAGAATCGGGTCTACGACAGCCGACGAACCCTTGGGAGGCGGTGCGAATCTGAAGCATTCAACAAACAGTCCGTTTGGCACAGCCGCCACCAGCGATGCCGCGATCTCGGTGGTCGCATGGGGGCACATCGGCAGACCGTATGAATCGGCGATGGCAGCGATCTTTATCCACTCGGTGACGCCACCGGTCCGGACGATATCTGCTTGCACAAACTGCACCGCCCCCTGTTCCATCAGTTCCCTGAATTCCCACTTCGTTGCGTGGGTTTCACCGAGGGCTATCGGGATGCTTATCTCCGCGGCGAGTTTAACGTGATTGTCTAATTCATCGGGCGGCAACGGCTCCTCAAGCCAGTAAATGTTGTACTTTTCCAGCTTCCCCGCCATTCGTATCGCTGCATTGAGGCTCCAACCGGAGTTGACGTCCAGCGCGAGATCTACGTTGGGACCAATGGTCTCCCTCACCAGCTTGACCCGCTCCACGTCTTCGTTCGAGTTTCTCCTTCCGACCTTCATCTTCACCATCTTGAACCCTGCCTTGACGAACCCGGAATAGATCTCAACGAGTTCCTCCTCGCTGGCGAGGAGACTGACGCTGCTTCCGTACGCCGCCACCGTGTCCCTGTGAGCGCCAAGCAGTTTGTGGACAGGTTGATTGAGAATCTTGCCTTTCAGATCCCACAGGGCGATGTCTATCCCACCAATTACCGATAGAGTGACACCCCTTCTGCCCCACCGTACGCTGCCCCAGTACAGTTTGTCCCAGATCCGCTCGGTATCGAGGGGATCCTCACCGACGACTAACGGTTTGAACATGTGCTCAATGAGCAGCTTGTTCAATGACACACCTTCGGGACCGATTTGCGGTTCGCCAAGCGAGGCGAATCCTGTCACGCCTTCGTCAGTGGATATCTCCACGAGTGAACTCGCACGAGTCGCAGGGTTCACCACCGTAGCGTCGGTACTCTGCTTGACGTTGGTGTATACGGGGTCGGATAATTTTATATTTGTGATTTTCATCTAATTGTCTCCTGTTTGGTTTCGTTAGGTGGCATCAGCTACGCGCTTATTTTCGTTGCGTTCACCGCGTATATGTTCTAGAATATGTCTTCATCAACCTCCAACGCTGTTAAATCAGTGAACACGAATTCCGACATCTTATATTGTAGAAGGGGGCGCGGTTTCAGTCAACCCAAAACCCAGTGCAGACAGAATCCGTGGAATGGAGGTCGGTTGTGTTCCAGGTTTGACATGATCCTGTATGTCCGGTATAATACCCTATAGTCTATCCATATCTGCTCTGCGGAAGGAGGACAAGCCAGAATGTACACAAAACAGTATCCAGGACCCAATACCGATGTTGAGGAAGCCTTGGCAAGGGTTTGCACCGGACCGCACCAGACCCGCCCCTTGGGTGCGAAGCCGGATGATCCAATCAGACCATTAGCAATTCTTGAGACTATTTTGAGGTCGGTCAAAGGCGAGTTGGCCGAAGATCAAACGGTTTCAGAAGCGCAGATGGGGGCGTTTTTCGCTGCCATGACGATTCGGAAAGGGTTCCCCAAAAAGACCCAGTGGAGCGAAGCCGAAACCGCAGCTTTCGACAAGTATCGCCCGGACTTGGAGCGACTGATGCCGCCAGAGATCCGGTTTGTCATGCAACCGGAGTTGGGGTATACCGGTGCAGGTCCTGATGAGGCGATTGTCGTAAAAGCGCTCGAAAAGATCTTGAGGGGCGGTCACCTAAGCTACGATGAAACGCGCGGGATGGGGAAAGCTATCCTGAACGGGGATGTGAAGGGAGCACTGAAGGGCGCGGCGCTTATCGGTCAGCGTATGAACCTTGAAAGCTACGATGAGGTGCGCGGCTACCTCGATGCAACTTTCGGTCCGGAGGGGGTTCGCAACGTTTCCGTCGAGTCGTTGACGCATTTTGGTCAACCTTTCGATGGCGCGACACGATACTTTCGACCAACGCTGTTTATCGCAGCGGTGCGAGCGGCACTCGGTGAACCGACTGTCCTACACGGTGTTGATGAGATGCCGCCGAAAAATGGGATCACGGAGGAGAAGATTCTACAGGCGCTCGGTGCCCGAACGGATATCTCCCTTGACGAAGCGGCGAGGTGCATCGAAGATCCTGCGGTCGGATTCGCTTACGTGAGCCAGCGCGAATATTCGCCCGGCGCCTACAATGTCCGAGAATTACGGGTCCATATCAAGAAGCGTCCGCCTTGGGCCGCAACGGAGAAAGCGCAGCAGCTGTTCACCGCTGCCGGTGAAAACTATATGGTGATTGGATACTATCACGTTGGCTATGAAACGCCGTTGCTGCAGTTGATATGGGAACGAGGTTTTCGTGCGGGGCTTGTGGTCAAAGGTGAAGAGGGGACGAGCCACTACGCCTTACGTTTGGGGAATCCTTCGACGGAAGAGCGGCAAGCGATAAATTATTCCCAAGGGTTCCGACGCGTCGGGGAACGGCGTGAGGACTTTTCACTGGATATCGATCCGTCGGAGTTCGGATTCAATTACGAGAAGAACCCGCGCACAGAAACGGTAACCCCTGAAGCGTTTGCATCAGCGGGGATGGAGGCGTTGTCCGGTGGAGAGGGGCAGATATATGATCGGCTGGTGCTGAATACAGCGATGACCGATTATCTGTTGGGCATCTGTTCAGATCCGCACGAAGCTATCGAGAGAACGAAGGAAGCGATTGATAGTGGGCGCGCCTTAGCACATCTGAAAGCGTATATTGCCAAAAGCCACCTTTAAGTCTGATGCCGGTGCGAATTGGTTTGATACTGAATCCTATTGTTGCGTCGTAGCGACCTCAGTCGCTCTTTCTTTGCAGTATGCAACATAATGATCCAAGAATTTTATAAAATTTATTCGGTGTCAAAAGCCCCAAGAAAACGGGGCAGAAACTTCTAAGGCATTAATCGGACGCCACGCCCCAAAGTTTGCGGGGTATTGCAGATTTCAGGATGTTTTGCCGCTAAAAACCTTGAGATAAATCTAATGCAACAGCAAGCGCGGTATCAAATTCGAGAATTTTTTCAGGCGAGAGCGTTCCGACAAAATTGGTCAAGTCAGACTTGAGAATGCTAATTAGTTCGTCACAATGAATACTACTGTCATGCTTGAAACCTTCGTCAATGCCTACGGATACTTGAGTCGGCAATCCATGATGTATTGAGTAGATTGGGGCGCAGATGACAGAAGAGAAACGAGAATTGATAAGAACCTGGCGACTTACGACAACAAACACACGTGACCGTCTTGGATCCCGTGGGCTGGGCTTGAACACGCGATACAACTCTCCCCGTTTCACCATTCCACCTGATAGGATAGGGTATCAGTAGCTTCCTCGTTCAATTCATCGGCAAATTGGTTTAGAATTTCAAGTTCTTTCGCCGTCTTGAACCTTTGTGCTTTTGCAGCCAAAAAATCGCGCAGAACCTGCTCCACAAACGCCGACCGATTCCCAGATTGTCCCAATAATGTATCAATTTCTTTAATTAAGTCCTCGGATATAGTGATTGATGTTTTGACTTTCATGTAGTCAGTATAACTGATCAACCTTTGTATTGTCAAATAGTGATTAAAGCCGTAATCGTGTCTAAAACGATTGTTGGACTTCATAACACGCTTGCCTTTGCGGTTGGTTCATGTTAAGAAATCGTGCGACTGGACTAAGCGGCTGTAAGTCGAGGATTTACGTGGGGGCAAGGATCGTTGTTCCCTACGACTTTGGTCTTAGCTCGAAAGGAATTTTCGATAAGAATTGGCGATAATCTTAACGCCGGTTAAAATTTAGGTTATTTAACGCGAGCGCATCTGTTTGTTTACATCTCAACAACCCAGGTCGGGGGGTCTGGATTGACTCCGTAGCGGGTTGCCCAATCTCTCAAGCCTTGCGGGGGCGTGTCAACGTTCTTGTACGCACCTAAAAGCTGTTTATCGATTTCGTTATCAGCTCGTGCGATTACCCGTTCATCCGGCGGATCAAGATTGATATCAACCTTCATCCATCGATAGGAATAGCCGTAGATTATCACCTTTGAGGTAGAGCTGCTCAGATTGGGTGCCGCAGTATGGTAGATCCGATTTTCAAAAAAGATCGCATCGCCGGCGCGTAAACACGGATCGACCACGGTCGGCGGATCCGGTTCGCCCTTAGGGATACCCAACGGTTCGGGGCTCTGATGGCTCCCGCGTGCCATCAACGTCATGCCGGAGTTGGGCTCAAGAAAATCTGTCAGGCAGTAGCAAACCTTTATTCCGACTCGTGGCAAGCCTTTATGTCCGAGATCTTCTGCAATACCGATGTCGCGGTGCCAGCCACGATCGGGAGGCGTTGTGTCGGGAGGCTGGGGCTTTTTGTAGATGAGCGAAGCGGTGTGGAGATGGATGTTGGGACTGAGCAACTGAACGATCCGCGAAACGGTGCTTGAGTTGGAGACAAGCGAGTCGAAGGCTTCCTCCTGCACGATACCGTCACGCCGCTGTAGATAGACGCTTTCTGGGTCCGCGATGAATGGGTCCATCAATCGGTCTCCCGCTTCAGTCACATGGGCAACGGTTTCGGGGTCAATCGCTTCCGGAATGATAAGAAAACCGTCTGCATCAATATCCCGGCGTTGTGCTTCAGTCAGTTGAAAGAAATCCATTCAGTTATAAACCTCCTCAAACTATGATATGTATCCCGGATTCCGTGCTGTACCTAAAAACGGGATTTTTCGAATCTTATCACCATACGCCAATTTTGTCAAGTGGCCACCAGCAGCGACCCAACAACTGGAAACACCTGTGACTCTCTACTGGCCTCACGAAAGTGTTGACTTTTCTGTTAATCTTTGCTATGCTAATATCTAATGTGGCTTAATTCGCATGAAGTTCCTTCTCAGATCGTGCAGATCAACGTCTGCCTTACTCATAATAATATGTGATCAGGATTTGTTCTGGCGAACGATGAGGTAGAATCCGTGTCCTTAACAATGAGGAAAGGGGTAGTGATGCGAAAACGTATTCTGCTTACCACTTCCATATTTGCTACATTAGTCCTACTATCCGCTTGGATCGGTTGCGCTGCTTCAAGTGGAGGTGGTGAAATGATGGCGGAAGAGGAGCAGGTCGCTGTGATAACAACGGATAAAGGAAAAATTGTAATTGAATTGTATTCGGACTCAGCACCTGCCACTGTTGATAACTTTAGAAAGTTGATTAAGAAAAAATTCTACGACTGGCTAACATTTCATCGTAGAGTGGATAAACCGGGCCTGAATATTATTCAGGGAGGCGACCCGAATGGGGATGGGACGGGTGGTCCCGGCTATACCATCATTGATGAGCATACCAACCCGAATCAAGTTCCTCATCAACGGGGGACCATTGCCATGGCAAACACAGGCAATCCCAATTCGGCAGGAAGTCAGTTTTATATCTGTCTAATAGCGCAACCGCATTTAGACGGCCGGTACACAACGTTTGGTCAAGTTATTCAGGGTATGGAGGTCGTAGACCTGTTAAGGGTCGACGACGTAATGAAAAAAGTTCGATTGGAGGCGAAGTCAAAATATGTTACTTCAGAATAATAACCGACGAAGCTACATTGAACGTTTTACTGTGATGCTGCTCGCAGCATTGTTTACCGTATACCTTGTAAGCTGTTCGCAGGAACAGAAGGGTCCACCAAAGCCGAAAGCACGTCCGACAGTATCGGCTGACACGACGCAAACAGCCAAAACAAAAATTGACATCCACACCGCTATGGCTGTCATTGAGACAGACAAAGGGGCAATTGAGGTCGAGTTTTTTGCGGACGTTGCCCCCAATACTGTGGAAAACTTTCTAAAGAATGCGCGATTGGAATATTATAATCATGCGACATTCCATCGCGTTGAAGCCGGACAACTGATTCAAGCCGGGTCGCGTTTTCCTATTGAGGACACAATCGCGATCGAGACGAGCGATCACAAACCGGTGCGAGGAATCCTCGCTATGGCAAAAGCAGAGGGGGCGACTGTAGCGGATGCCACCCAATTCTTCATCTGTCTCGACACGATTGTATTAGACAGCGACTACACTCTATTTGGGCAGGTCACGAAAGGTCTGGATGTGATCGACAGCATTGCAGTAGGCGACCAGATCATGACGGTCAAGATTCGTGAAAAAGGTTAGTAGTGGCCGAGAGCGCGAATGAGCGATGAGGTCAGAGCATCGGTTGGCTTTCTCGCTCATTTGTATTTTTACAGATTTGCCCATTTCCCCCCCAAATCTATATTGATTGAGCCTTACGCATTTCAGCACAGTTGGTGCGGGGCAAGTTGCTCTGAATCCCGCCTGTCCCGATTCATCGGGGATTTATCGGGGATGCCCCACCTACAGTTGGTCTGCGTAAATTCTACCGATTAAAAGAAAGGATTTTTTATGGCATTAACCCTTATCCATACTGCCCGACCGAGCCCGGTCTGGCAAGAGACATATGTTAGCGTTAAAAAAGGACAGCGCTTGGTCATCGATGCACAGGGTGCATGGTCTCCAGACACGCAGAACCGCATCTGCTGGTGTGGTGCTGACGGCATCCCCAATTTACCCGCTGAAGAAGGATTCCTGATGCCCGGCGCTAATGTCGGCGCGCTCATCGCAAAAATCGGCGACATGATGTTCGCTGTCGGTTCACGATACGACAACGCTGCGCCGGCTGAAGGTGTGATTTTTCTCGCGATGAACGAGAATCCGGAGCACAACAATCAAGCTGGATCGTTGCCCGCACAAATCATTATCTTTGATGAGTAAATGATAGCTATTATTCTATTCAGGGAGTAGTGATTAAAGAGGTACAAAGATGGCAGAAACCTCAACCGAACAGGATAGACCTAAACTGCCGCCCATCGATTTTTCCGCCTTCATTGCAGAGCTTGGGATGACCGCGGTTACTTACCTCGGTGGTTATCAAAATCCGGAGACAAAAGAGGTGCTGGTAGATCTCGAAATGGCGAAGCGGACAATCGACACAATCGAGCTCCTTAAAGAGAAAACAACGGGCAACTTAACAGCGCCCGAAAGCAATCTGCTGGATAATACCCTCCATAACCTCCGGATGACCTATATACGGTTAGCGAATAATCCGCCACCTTCCCCGCAACCGGAAGCCTCAGAATCTTCAACCGAAGGGCAATCGGAAGAAACAGAGCCAGAAACTGAATAGCAGGAGGGGAAGAATGGACATCAGTTGGAAGCGGAAGACTGCACAGACTGAAACCGTTCGTTCTCCTGCTGTCGCTGGCAGTTTCTATCCGGATTCGCCGGGAGTCCTATCCGCGCAGGTGGGGAAATTCATCGATGATGCGGAATTGAAAGAAACTGAGGGCGAACTCATCGGGCTCATCGCGCCCCATGCCGGTTACGTCTACTCCGGTCATGTCGCGGGATACGCCTACAAACAGTTGCTCGAACAATCTTTTGACACGGTGGTGCTCGTCGGGTTGAGCCATCGTTACCGAATTGATGGCGCAGCGATTTATGCGCGTGGCGCGTTCCGTACGC
This sequence comes from Candidatus Poribacteria bacterium, assembly GCA_965220385.1. Lineage (GTDB taxonomy): Bacteria > Poribacteria > WGA-4E > WGA-4E > PCPOR2b > PCPOR2b. The sequence continues at coordinate 36,691 of OZ244825.1, forward strand.
CGCTTGGCGATATCCCAATTGATGAAGACCTCGCATTTGAGATGATGCGCTTGAACACCGACCTCCTTGACTTACCCTCCGCTCATGCAGACGAGCATAGCCTCGAAGTGCAGCTCCCATTCCTCCAGCACCTCCTCTCCGACTTCCGTATCGTTCCTATCCTGTTGCAAGACGACTCCCCTGAAAATGTCATACCCTTGAGTCAAGCGATTGCAGAAGCGATGGCTGACCGATCCTGCCTACTGATCGGGAGCACCGATCTCTGCCACTATCCAACCTACGAAGAAGCGCGAAGATCCGATGAGGCCGTCATTGAGGCGATTGAGGGTTTTGATCCCGATTACTTGCGCCGGCAGATGGACGAATATATGCATCACCATCCTACCCAGAATTTTCACTGCATGATGTGCAGCACCGGCGCAATCTATACCACGATGCGAGTTGCGAAAGCGTTGGGCGGGAACCGGATTGAGACCCTGAAAGCTGCGAACTCCGGCGATGTCCCCATCGGGGGCCGGGACCAGGTGGTTGGCTACATGGCGGCGGGAATTTATCGGTAATTTGGAGGACGAATGACGACCTTAGCGCGTGTCTGCGTGTACAGTTTTATCATATTTGCTTATTGGTGCAGCACTGTCTCTGCCCAAGTGGTAGCCATCCCTGACCCAAACCTTGAGCGTGCCATCCGAGAAGCACTCAATCTCTCCGACGAGATCCCCCTCACCCAGCAGGAGATGCTAAAACTTACGAAGCTGGAGGCGAATCAGCGTGAGATTGAGCGTCTTGGTGGTCTGGAGCATGCGATTAATGTGGAACTTCTCTCGCTTTGGGGAAATCGCATCTCGGATGTTTCTCCGTTAGTGAATCTCATCGGATTAACTTATCTGGACCTAGCTGGTAATGATGTCTCGGATGTCTCACCGCTTGCGGGTTTGACGGCGCTGACACGGTTAAATGTCGGCTGGAATGAGATTGTCGATGTCAGTCCGCTTGCCAATCTTAAGGCACTCAGGCACTTGACGTTGGTTGCGAATGAGATTATCGATATCAGTCCGCTTGCCAATCTGACGCAGTTGGAGGAGTTACGAATTGACGATAATCGGATTGTCGATGTCAGTCCGCTTGCAAACTTAACAAATCTGGTGAACTTGAAACTCGCTGGTAATGTCATTAGAGACTTTAGTCCACTCCTTGAACTCAACGTCGAGAACATAGATATCGATATTCACATGTTACAGGAGCTTGCGTCTGTAGAGGTGGAAATCTCCGATTCGAACCTGAGGGAAGCCATCACGGAGAAACTCCAACTACCCAATAACGACCCCGTCACCCAGCAGGATATGTTACGACTTACAAGGCTCTCCGCTAGCCGCCGCAAGATTGAACGGCTCGACGGACTGGAGTATGCAGTTAATCTGGTGCGTCTGTCTGTTTGGGGGAACCGTATCTCGGATTTGACTCCACTGAGGGGACTGGTGAAGCTACAGTATCTAGATCTGGCTGCCAATCAGGTTTCGAATATTGCACCGCTTGTGGGTTTGACGGCGCTGACACGGTTAAATGTCGGCTGGAATGAGATTGTCAATATCAGTCCGCTTGCCAATCTTAAGGCGCTAAGGTACTTGACGTTGAATGCGAATCGGATTGTTGATGTCAGTCCGCTTGCCAATTTAAAGCAATTGCAGGAGTTACGAATTGACGACAATCGGATTGTCGATATCAGTCCGCTTGATGGACTGTCTTTGACCCATTTTGAATACGATGAAGTTTGTGAATTGGCAGAAGTTCCAGGTCCCCCTGTCCAAGAACGAATTCAAAACCGAAGTTTCCCCTCCGTTTTTCAAGCATGGTATGACATCTTGAACCGTCCGGAGTTATCGCGCGAAGATCGAATCACACATCATGATTTGTATTTAGGTTCTTGGTTTGGGCTACATTGGCTAGAAACAGACCAAGGTTTTCAACTCGTAGGTAATCTCGAAAGGGCACTTCAACAGCGCGACGCATTGCTTGCTTTAAATCCGAGTATGATTTTCATCGTCTCAATTCTCATGAGAGATGACTGGCCCCATAAGCATCCGGAGGATTGGCCGCATTGGATACGAGATGCAGCAGGTAATCGAGTTTCAGCAACGGATTATTCTGCGTTCCTGATGGACTTCACGCATCCTGATGTGCAAGATATAATTGTTCAACAAGCTATCGCTGTAGCAAAATGTGGATTATACGATGGTATCTTCTTGGATTGGTGGCGGGAGGATTGGATTGTCCTTAAGGGTTATCGGACGTATGAAGCGGAACAACGGGCGCGAGACATAATTATTCAACGAGTTCGTGCAGCGGTAGGAGATGATTTTTTGATATGGGTAAATCCTAACCGGAGCAAGCCGAGGCGGGCGATGCCCTATATCAACGGTCTCTTTATGGAAACCGTGCGGGATCATGATGGAGGGTACACACGCAACGGTCTTGTTGAGATTGAGAGCACCTTGCTTTGGGCAGAGGAAAATCTGGGGGAACTACCAATAAACGGCTTGGAAGGCTGGGGTGTTGAGGCTGAAGCACCGGACAGTCCAACTAACCTCCGTTGGATGCGTGTATTTACCACAATGGGCCTTACGCATTCTGATGGTTACGTGCTGTACATCACAGGTAGCAGATCTCTAAACCATGAGCATGACTGGAGCATTTTTGAACCAAGCCATGCAGAAGCACATAACCGTGGTAGCATACATAACCATGGTCACGACCACTACTGGTACGATTTTTGGGATGCAGATCTGGGCAAACCTATCGGTCCCAAAGCCCAACGGTATCAGAATATCGAAGGCTTATTTATCCGTGAATTCACCAACGGTTGGGCGGTCTATAACCGGAGTGGGGCACCCCAAACCATCACACTGCCTGCATCTGCTATCCCCGTTTCCGATAGGGGAAACAACGCTGCGTCCCAAACCCACATTCTTCCCGACCTCGACGGCGAAATCTATCTCACGACCAAAAGCTTTGCCGATGTCAACGGTGATGGGCATGTCAATATTTTGGACTTGATTCAAGTCACCAACGCTCTCGGTAAATCCTCTCCGGACCCCAATGGTGATGGTGTCGTCAACATCCTAGATTTGGTGTTCGTCACCCAGCAGTTTAGCCAGTAAATAAGGGAGTGATTATGGAATCCCCACGCCCATTGCGTTTCACGTTTCACTTTTTACACCATTTTCTCGTCTTCACGGTCGTGACAACACTTTTCGTTCCCCAGATCCACGCCCAACTGGTGGAGATTCCCGACTCAAATCTTGAGAGTGCCCTCCGAGAAGAACTCAATCTCTCCGACGAGATCCCCCTCACCCAGCAGGAGATGTTACGGTTAACAAGGTTAGATGCTGGTAATAAGGAAATAAAAGACTTAACCGGATTAGAACATGCTACCAATTTGAAACGGATCGCCGTTCATCAAAATGACATTAGTGACCTCAAGCCGTTAGCCGATTTAACTCAGTTAGAACGCTTATCGCTCTGGGAAAATCCAATCTCAGATCTTTCACCGATAGCAGACCTAGTTCAATTAGAACGGCTCGACCTCGGCGGTTGTCAAGTTTCAGATATCACTCCGCTTGCGAACCTGACAAAGCTCACATACCTGACGCTCCACTACAACTTCCGAATCATAGATATCAGCCCACTTACAGATCTAACACAGCTTACCGAATTGCGGTTAAGTCGTAATCGAATTGTAGACATCAGCCCGCTTGCAAATCTAACACAGCTTACTGAATTACAGTTGAGTCATAACCGGATTGTAGATATCAACCCACTTGCCAATTTAACAAAACTTACGGCTTTGACGCTCGCTAACAATGCGATAACAGACTTTCAACCCCTCTTTGGACTGAACCTGAAAAATGTGGATATTGATATACACAAGTTGCAGGAACTTGCCTCTGTTGGCGTAAAGATAGCCGACCCGAACTTGGAACGCGCCATCCGAGAGGAATTGGGACTGCCGATTGAAACCCCCTTCACACAGTTAGTGCTGAACCAATTAACAGGATTGGATGCCGGTAATCATCAAATAGAAGACCTAACTGGATTGGAGCATGCTACCAATTTGAAATGGATCGCCGTTCATCAAAATGATATTAGTGCCCTCAACCCGCTAGCTGATTTAACTCAGTTAGAACGCTTATCGCTCTGGGGAAATCCAATCTCAGATTTATCGCCGTTATCAAACTTAATAAACTTGAAACATCTTGATCTCGGCGGGTGTCAAGTTTCAGATATTACACCGATAGAAAACCTGATAGAACTTACGTATCTAACGCTGCACTCCAATTTACGGATTGTAGACATCACACCTATTGCTAACCTAACACAATTAGTCGAGTTACGGCTATCGCATAATCAGATTGTAGATATAAGTCCGCTAGCAAATCTAAGTGAGCTTAGAGTTCTCACTATTTTCGGTAATCAGATTGCTGACCACACCCCGCTTGATGGTCTGTTATTGACACATCTTGAGTTTGATGAGTGTTGTGAGGTGCCGTCTTTGCCGGTTGAAGATCGTATGGAAAATAGAAGTTTTCCGTCTGTTTTTCAAGCGTGGCCGGAGAAAGGATTGCGTAAAGACCTAACCGCATTTCATGATTTGTATTGGCACGGTTTGCCTTTCGGTCTAAATTGGCGTACAACTAGTGAAAGACAGATGCTCACAGGTGATATTGAGAAGGCAAAAGCACAGCGCGATGAACTGCTTTCTAAGAATCCGAATATGCTTTTCTTAGTTACGATTCAATATCGAGATGTGATTGTAGGCTCACAGTATCCAGAGGATTTTCCATATTGGGTGAGAGACGAAAATGGTAATCCAGTTAAGGCGTGGTACGATCGAGAAAATGATCGAGGAGATGTAAAAATGTATCTCCTTGATTTTACCAATCCAGATGTTCAGGATATTATCGTTCAGAGGGCTGTTGCTGTATCAAAATGTGGTTTATACGACGGAATTGTTTTTGACTGGTGGCACGAATCTATTGTTTCACTTTCAGATTGGAATGATTGGTCAAAGCAATATAGCACCGTAGAGGCGGAACTAGAAGCGAGGCTCTCGATGGTCCGACGTATCCGAGAAATTGTGCGTGATGATTTTCTTATTATTGGAAATACCAACGATCGCAAGATTCCAGTAACCGGACCCTATCTTAATGGTGGTTTTATGGAAGTCCCCGTTAATCTACAGGGCACTTTGGAAACCCCCGTTAATGTACTACAGAGCGATTATATCCACGAAAGGCTTGCGGAGATAGAATCCAGCCTGTTCTGGTTGGATCAGAATTTAAGATCGCCTAGAGTTAATTGCTTAGAAGGTTGGGGAATAATAGCAGAAGATCCCTATAGCCAGAATAATAAGCGATTGATGCGGATAATCACAACACTCAGTCTCACACACTCTGACGGTTATTTCTCGTACTTCAGAGGCTGGCATTTGGGGCGTGAGTATGTATGGTATGACTTCTGGGATGCGAATCTGGGCAAACCTATCGGTCAAAAAGCCCAACTGCACCAAAACATTGAGGGTTTGTTCATCCGTGAGTTCACCAACGGCTGGGCGGTCTACAACCGCAGTGGGTCAACCCAAACAATCACCTTGCCGTCATCTGCTATCCCCGTCTCCGATAGGGGGAATAACACTGCCTCCACGACCCATCTACTCCCCGACCTCGACGGCGAAATCTATCTCACGACCAAAAGCTTCGCCGATGTCAACGGCGATGGGCATGTCAATATCTTGGATTTAATTCAAGTCGCTAATGGTCTCGGAAAATCCGCTCCAGACCCTAATGGCGATGGGGTTGTCAACATTCTGGATTTGGTGTTTGTCACCGAGCAGTTCAGTCAGTAAGTAAGGGAGTGATTATGAAATCCCCACGCCCATTGCGTTTCACGTTTCACTTTTTACACCATTTTCTCGTCTTCACGGTCGTGACAGCACTTTTCATTCCCCAGATCCACGCCCAACTGGTGGAGATTCCCGACCCTAACCTTGAGAGAGTCATCCAAGAAGAACTCAATCTCCCCGCCGAATCTGCCCTCACTCAGCAGGAGATGTTGCGACTAGAGAAGTTGTATGCTGGGAATAGCGAGATAACCGATCTCACCGGATTAGAATATGCCACCTCTTTGAAAGATCTCCGTGTCTGCAAAAATCAGATACACGACCTGCGTCCACTTTCCGGACTAATTCAGTTGGGGCATTTATCACTTTGTGCGAACCAAATTTCGGATATCTCGCCACTGGAGAATCTCACCAACCTGAAAAAACTTGACCTTGGCGCAAATAACATTTCGGACATTACCGCGCTCGGAAACCTTACCCAATTAACATTGATTTTCTTGCGCGACAATTCGGTTGAAGACATCTCAATACTTGCGAATTTAACACAACTTACTGTTTTGCAGTTAGACAAGAATCAGATCCACGACATTAGCCCCCTTGCCAACCTCACTCTCTTGGAAGAGTTGTGGCTTAATAAGAATGCGATTACGGATATAAGCCCACTCATTGACTTAAAAAATCTCAAGAAACTTTACCTTGCTGATAACCCTTTCCACGACTTTAGCCCGCTTCTTGAACTTGAAGGGGTGGAATTGGATATTGAAATAAGTGAGGGGCTCAACGTCGTAGTAGAAATCCCTGATCCGAACTTAAAACAGTTGATTCGAGAGACGCTGTCTCTCCCTGAAGCGGTGCCTCTCACACAAGGACAGATGCAGCGATTAACGACACTGAACGCAGGCGGAAACCGTGGAATCACCAACCTAACAGGGCTGAAATACGCAACCAATATAAGATCTCTCCTCTTATATCGCAATCCAATCGTAGATATTAGTCCCTTAGTCTATCTTACAAACCTAGAAGGACTTAATCTCACGGAGTGCAGCATTGTTGATTTGAGTCCACTTGGCAACTTAAAAAATGTGAGAAGCCTCTTCCTCGGATACAACAGAATATCGGATATTAGTCCATTGGGTGAATTAACCAATCTGACTTATTTGCATCTTCAATCAAATCAAGTTGTTGATTTCAGCCCTATTGCAAACCTTGTCAACCTTCAGGAACTCTGGATAAACCACAATTTCGGGGTCGATATCAGTCCACTACAGGGGCTCCACCTTACCGATTTTCGTTATGATGAAGTTTGTAATATTGAACCACTTTTGCCCCCAGTCAGAGAGCGGATAGAGGGTCGGAGTTTTCCTTCTATATTCCAAGCGTGGAATGACGTTGTAGGTCTCGATCACCTCACCTGGGAACAGCGCAATGTCCTGCATGACCTTCATTGGCATGCACACTTCGGCTTGAATTGGGATACCACCTTAGCTGAACCAACTTATGGGTTAGCCACCCAGCGTGCAGGTCACTTGGAAGGTGCACGTGAAACAAGACAGCGGCGACTTGCTCAAAATCCGAATATGGTATTTTTGCGTGACGTCCGAATCTTCAACCATCAAAGTCTTGAAGCCTTCCCGCCAAACTCTGACTTTTGGCTCAGAGATGCTCAAGGTCAGATAGTTAGAAATAGTCTCAATGAATATTTCTTTAATTTTTTCAAACCTGAAGTTCAAGACCTGCTTATAAAGCGTATTATTGCTATTGCACGGTGTGGTCTCTATGATGGAGTTGTGTTAGATAGTTTTAATCGCCACGGAACTAGACCCGCAAGGGAGCGTTTTTATCCTATTACCGATGAAGAGATGATCCAAGCGCATCTTAACATGTTCCGCGCCGTCCGTTCACAAGTACGTGATGACTTTCTGATAGTAATCAATACAAATAGATCCAAGGCGCCACGCTATGCCGAGTACGTCAACGGCACCTTTATGGAAACTGGTAAAGATTACGCTGGCGGATACACTCACGACGGACTTGCCGAAATTGAGAGTACCCTACTTTGGGCAGAGGAAAATCTGAGGGAACCGCAGATAAATTGTTTGGAAGGTTGGGGTGTTTTCACTGAATTGCCGGACAGCCTCAGAAACCACAAGTGGATGCGAGTATTTACAACGATGAGTCTGACCCATTCCGATGGCTATGTGCTTTATAACATCGGTGATTCACATCGCCATTATTGGTACGATTTCTGGGATGCCAACCTTGGTCGTCCAGTTGGGCCCAAAGCTCAACAGTATCAGAACATCGAAGGCTTATTTATCCGTGAGTTTACCAACGGCTGGGCAGTCTATAACCGCAGTGGGGCATCCCAAACAATCACGCTGCCCGCATCTGCCACTCCGGTCTCCGATAGGGGAAACAACGCTGCGTCCCAAACCCACATTCTTCCCGACCTCGACGGCGAGATCTATCTCACGACCAAAAGCTTCGCCGATGTCAACGGCGATGGGCATGTCAATATATTGGACTTGATTCAAGTTACCAACGGTCTCGGTACATCAACCCCGGACCCCAACGGCGACGGCGTGGTTAACATTCTGGATCTGGTTTTTGTTACCCAGCAGTTTAGTCAGTAAATATACCGTTCCTGCCTCTTAAGTCCTATCTCCATGAACAATTTCCGGCATTTTCTCCTTACTGTCTGATATAATGAACTTATTGAGATTCACTGGTTCAGAAGTCCAGAAAGTCATTTATGGTGAATTAGAAAAATAAGTAGACATTTTCCAAGTTGCAAAACGCCGAGCGCATCTTTGAAGAAATGAAGCATAAGCGGATGCTTCCGTTCAATCAGATGTTTGAAGATGTGGTACGTCAGGAATTAGATCAGCGGCTCTTATCGGAAGTGCTTGGCATATCTGAGGAGGCCCAGCCGGATGTTCATGCGGGTTTGGGTCGTCTCCGTGAGCGGTTGTGTGAAGAGCCGAGCATCCACGGCGGGAAGTGGTCGCGGGTTATATTATAGCTATAATTATTGTCTGAATCAGGATATTCGGGATTTAAGGATTTACAGGATAGAACACGGAACGTGAAATCCCGCAGGGCGAGGATCTTCAATGTATCGGGATGCGAAGCGGTGCGTTGTAGGGAACAACGATCGTTGTCCCTTACCTTGTATCAGGTCCGATCAACCCTTGTCATAGCATAGATTAGGAAATCTGGGCCTCTTATTTCTTCTTGCTAAAAGGACTTGGAATACCCAAGTCATTACATATATCTATAACTAGACCTTTACCTATCTCTTTATGCCTCGGTACAGCAGTAGATTGACCAGATTCTAAATGCCTCCAAATAGAATGATTGCCACCTTCCCTATAAAGAACACAATCATTCTCACGTAAATGCTTCTTGAGTTTCCGTAGATTCATGTAAGTCAATAGTGACTGGGACCGGTTCAAATCCGGGACGAACATCACGATAGCGTGGAGTCTTATTTAATTCCAACATTATAGGGAGCACCTCCCTTATCGAGTCGAGCAGTTCTGCCCTTGTCCTCTCTTGACAATTAACACCGCGGACCCCCTGGACCCAACCGACCCACCAGCCATCCTCCTGTCCAACATAAGCCGTAAAAGACTTTTTGTAATTTCTATTTGATACGTTTGCCATCATTACTTTCCTTTCCTGGGGGGAGTAACATTATTTTATCAAATTCGCTACCTTTCGTCAAGATCTTTGCTGATCTTGAGGGGTGCTCGTAAGTCGTTTTCGATGTGGCAGATAGTACCAAGACTTGACACTCACCATCCTCGGTATTGTAGCGCGAATGTGCCACGCCTAAATCCAGTGATGACGCGTATTGAGCAAGGAACACGCCTTACTTTTAGGATCGAATTTGTGGTTGTAATTTGTCAGGGGGATGTCAGAGAAAAAAGTTTTAACAAATAAATAGAACCATTGTGTGGTGAACAGATAGCGGATATGATATAATAACTCGATATTAAAAAAATAAGGAGAACCGATATGCCCCAAAAAATACCCTTCATGAAACTGAGTGGTGCAGGCAACGACTTTGTTATCATTGATAACCGCGAAGGCGTTGTCCAATACGAAAATACCGATTTTGTCGAAAAGGTGTGCCAACGCCGAATGTCTGCCGGCGCAGATGGCGTGCTGCTCGTCGAAAAGACGGAGAAAGCGGATTTCCGGATGCGCTATTTCAATGCGGACGGTGGTGAGGCAGAGACCTGTGGAAACGGCGCACGTTGTATCTCAAGGTTCGCCTACATTAACGGCATCGTTTCGGAGCGGATGTCCTTTGAGACGCAAGCCGGGATCTACGAATCAGAGATTGTTGGGACCGATGTCAAGGTCCGGATGAGCGATCCAACGGATCTTCGATTGAACTTCCCACTTCAGTTGGAAGATGGTGTCCATAACATCTCTTTCGCTAACAGCGGCGTTCCGCACGTCCTCTTCTTTGCTGAAGATTTGGAGGGAACCGATGTGTTCGATCTCGGCAGGCAGACTCGCTACCACGACGACTTCAAACCGGCCGGAACAAACGCCAACTTTGTCCGGGTCAAAGATGCTCAAGCGATCGACATCCGTACCTATGAGCGCGGCGTCGAAGATGAGACCCTCGCTTGTGGTACAGGCTCGATTGCAGCCGCGGTTGTCTCTGCTGCGTTAGGGAAAGTCCAGTCCCCGGTCGCAGTGAAGACAGCCAGCGGTTCGGTGTTGACCATCCATTTTGACTTGGTTAACGGTCAACCGGAAAACGTCTATCTGGAAGGCGATGCCCGAATTATCTATTCGGGTGAACTCACAGAGGATGCTTGGGCGTATTAACCCAAATTGCTTGGGTATTGAGAATCTATTAGTTTTCCCGTAGGGGCGGGGTTTCCCCGCCCGTCAAGCGTTGTAGTCTTTTGGTGGAGGACAAATGAAGAAAGTTTTATTGATTATCAATGGCCCGCATCCCCCATTTAGTGAGTTTGCGGAGATGTTCAAGCCGTTAGTTGAAGATGCCGGTCAGTTTGCAGTGGAGGTGAGCGATGATCGCAACCGATTGACGGATCCCTCCGCGTTCGATGTGGTCGCGCTATACATCGGGGGCGGCGAAATTACGCCCGAGGTTGAGCGTGGGTTGACCGAGTATGTCAGAGGTGGGGGCGGATTGCTTGCAGTGCACGGTGCCAACGCCGGAACCGGGCAGTATGATGACTACATCGAGCTCATCGGCACGGAATTTATCGAACACGACCCATTAGCGCCGTTTGAAGTGACGATAGAAGATGGGATTGACGATATCCTCCCGCGCCTCAATAAGCAGTTCCGCATCGTAGATGAGTGTTACCAGATGAAGGTTCGCACAGACGCGCCCTTGCGTTATTTCCAATACGGTGCGTGGCGGCTCCAAAAATATCCGCTCGGCTATGTGCGTGACTACGGTGCTGGGAAGGTATTTTATACCGCGCTTGGACACGACAACCGTGCTTTCGGCAATACAGATTTCCAAGATCAACTGCTCAAAGGGCTCCGCTATGTGACCAACTTGAAGGACAATCCAGCGGTCCGCATTGGCTTGGTGGGCTACGGTCCCCTGTTCAATATGGGCAGCCATCACGCCGGTATGATTGCGGAGACCCACGGATTTGAGTTAGCCGCAGTCTGCGACAGAGATCCCGAACGCCTCCGCGCTGCGAAAGAGGAACAGGGAGACGGGATTACCACCTTCACCGATGCAAAAGAGATGGCAGAGAGCGGGCAGATTGATCTGGCTATTGTGATTGTGCCGCATGTCTATCACGCGCCGGTTGCGAAGATCATGTTAGAGGCGGGGTTACATACCATCACCGAAAAACCGTTTGTCGTCCACGTCTCCGAAGCGGATGAACTGATAGCACTCGCACGTGAAAAAGGGGTCATGCTCTCGGTCTACCACAACCGTCACTGGGATCCAGATATCCTCACGCTCCGTGATGCTGTGGAATCGGGTATCATTGGAGAGGTGTACTCGATTGAGTGTAACATGGTCGGCTACGGCCCACCCGGACAGATGTGGCGAGACCATAAGGAGATTTCCGGCGGGTTGTTGTACGATATGGGGGCACATCAGTTTGAGAAGATTCTGCAACTGGTCCCCCAGCATGACCGAAACGGGAACCGCATCAATAAACATGCGACGCTGTACGGCAATTTCCTCAAACGACATTGGCAAGCCAGTTCGGTTGAAGATTTCTGCAGGGCGTATGTGCGATTCGACAGCGGCTTAGAAGCCCAACTCATCCAGTCGAACCTACACGCAGCTGAAAAACCGCTCTGGACAGTGGTCGGCACACACGGCTCTATTGTGGTGGGGAACTTCCAAGGCGAAACAACCGTCACCTCCATTATGGACGACGGACGCAAAATGGTTTCCGATTATCCAACGGTGACCAACCGCGGTTGGGGAGCATACTACAAGAACGTCTCAGACCATCTGCTCTCCGGGACGCCCTTGCTGATTACAGCGGAGTGGGCGAAGGGAACCATCCAATGTATTGAGGGATGTGAAACCGCCGCACGTGAGAACCGGTTGGTAGAGATTGAGTTCGACTTTTAGTCCATTTGCTTCATCCTAAAAACCTCAGAGGCGAAGCTACTTGTGATAAGACCACCTCTGAATCCTGATAGGGATTTTATTATGCAATATCGAACATTAGGTCGCACCCAGCTGCGCGTTTCAGAGATCGGATACGGCGGCGGACGGGTGCGTGCCGATCAAGATGAAGGAGCACTCATTCAGATGCTCCACCGTGCCTTCGAGGTGGGACTCAACTACATCGACACAGCGCCTACCTATGGGGGCGGTCTCAGCGAAACCGTTATCGGAAAGGCAATTCAGGGACGGCGGGATGGGTTGGTTCTGGCTACCAAAACGGAAGCCTTCGACCCGCAGGGCATCCTCGCCGACGTAGAAGGAAGCTTGACCCGGCTGGGGACTGATGTGATTGATGTCTTGCAGTTTCACGGGGGCTGGCATCAGGGGGACGATGCCGATCAAATCTTGGATCAAGGTGGGTTGGAGACGTACCAGAAATTGAGGGACCAAGGAAAAATCCGCTTTATTGGGTTCTCAGCAGATGGTCCTTCAGCCGGCGTTGAGCGGATGATCGCGTCCGGCGAGTTCGACATGATTCAGGTTCACTACAACCTGATGTACCAGAGCACCTGCGATATCTTCGGCAATCGTGGGACAATACCGGAGGCTGCCGCCCAAGATATGGGGGTTGTGCTGATGCGTTCGACGACGAGTAACGCCTTCCAAAACCTGATGCAGCAATGCTTCCCGACAGAGATGAAAGGGGTTGATCTGGACAGTTTCCTGCTAAATTACGTCCTCTCCAACCCACTCGTCAATGTTGCGCTGATGAGCCTGCAAAGCCTTGACGATGTGGCGTGGACGAACACAGTCTCGGACAGTGTTGACCAACGGTTAGATTTGGGGGCAGTTCACGGCAGGTAGGGAACGGGGTTCTCCGTTCCCTGCTTACATTCAATCCAACCCTGATACCCATTCGTTGATAACCCGTGCCATTTCAACGAACACATCCTCGTCCGTGTTGCGAGAGCGCTTCAAGATCTTAAATCCGTGATCCGCGGTATCCAAGAGATGCAGCGTTGCCTTGTCGGCAACCCCTTCGCAGGTGGATTGTAGTAGATCCAGTTCACCCAACTTGTCCCGTGTACCGGACAGGAAGAGCATCGGTACTGTAACATCGCTCAGGTGGTCTGCGCGGTCCGTCGAAGGCTTCCCAGACGGATGCAGGGGGAAGGCGAAAAACACCAAGCCACGCGCATGCTCGATCGGTGCCTCCGCCGCAGCCATTGATGACATTCGCCCGCTGAAGGAGTGCCCACCGACAAGAATCGACAGATCGCTCGCCGCTGTCTGTGCTGCTTCCACCGCCGAACGAACGGTCTCCTGGCAAACAGCGTTTGAGTTTCGACCACGCCCCTGTTCCGCATAAGGGAAGTTGTAACGGAATGTAGCGATCCCGACATCTGCTAACCGTTCTGCGATGGTCTGAAGGGTTGCGTGCCGCATATTTGTGCTAGCGCCATGTCCTAACACCAACAGCCATTTTGCATCGTCAGGTCGAATCAGTAACGCCGACACCTCGCCCTGCTCTTCCGTCGCAAGAAACTTGGATTCAACGGCTTCATAGCTCATTGTTATGCCTCCTCCCAACGACCCCGTACCGGATGCTGCTGCGCCCGTTCAAACAGATCTTGCCACGCTTCGGATCCATCGTCCGGTTGCGCCTCTAAGCGTACGCCCTCTACATACGCAGGTCCATGTCCCGCGTTAAAGTAGCCATATCCTTGGCTGCTGAAGCCCATGTGAATGCAGCTGCCGTCGGGATAGACGATACTGTTGATGATGCGCGGTTTCGGTCTGTCGTAAGTTTCACCACGTTCCCTTAATTCTGCGAGTGTATCTTCGGAGACGCGAAACTTTTCGACTGCCTCTTCATCGACCTCAACACCCAACCCAGGACCGTCCGGCACCTTGTGATACCCACCGACAACCTCGATCTCCTTTGTCAACAGCTGATGGCTATAGAGGTTTATGCAGGTAATCGCGGGCCAAGTGGCGTGGGTCAATACTGAACCGAGATGGGCAGCCCAAGTCGTGGTCAACCCATTGCCCACCAACTGCAGCCAGAACGGCATCTGTGCCTCGGCACTTAAGGTCCCCTGTGTCATAACGCCCGATTTCCCGGTGCAGATAACGTATCCATCACAGACCCCTTCGCGAATATTCGTAATATAGGGCGGTGATCCGAAGTGCATCGCGATTGGTCGGTTAATCGCCTGACGGATCTGCATGTTCCCAAGTACATCGTCTTGCGGGATGGGGGTTTCAAACATTGCCACATTGCCGTATTTTTCCAGTTTCTTGATGACAGGAATTGCCGCCGCCGCGTTCTGCCAAGTACCGTTGGCATCGAGATCCAACTTAAAGTGCGGTGGCACAACCTGAGCGATCGCATCGACCTGTGCCACGATATCCCACCAAGGTCGGGGCTTGAGTTTGATGCTAGTGTAACCGTTTGCCACAGCATCTGCAGCCTCGGCAGCCCAGTCTTCAGGAGAAGCATCAATACACCACCAAGAGATCGGAACCCAGTCGCGCACCTGTTGCCCCATCAGTTCGTAGGCCGGCACCTCAAGGACCTTACCTACCACATCGAATAACGCCATCTGCAAGCCCGCTCCCAGAGAATCGTCGTTCATCACTTTTGCGGGACTCTGCCCTTTCACCCGTTCAACTGCAGCGTCCGTCACCCGTGCCCAGGTGTAGTGAATCACGGTTTCGCCCCAACCGATGTGTCCGGTATCTGTAGTTACCTTGCACAGTTCCAGAACCGCCCAGTTGTACACCTCCCGCGCCGTGATCTTTTGCTGCCGTGGCGTAAATGGGACATCAACGATTATACGTTCTACATCTACAACTTTCATTCAATTATCCTTTCGAGCAAGTGAGCAAAGGTGTTGAGACCGCTTTATATCAAAACTGTCTGCCTCTTTTGTAAAGTCCTATCTTTATTTCTTTATTCCCTCGGCTTTCCTTGGTGTGGTAAAATTAGGGTAGGTCCTTTGTACACCTAACCCCAATTGCCGATGGGATTCGCGGTTCTTCCTGCTAACATTGAAGCCAGCCAATTGGTTTTGAAGCTTGATGCTATTATAGAGATTTTCAAATCGTCGTCAACTACAAAATATAACATGCCCCTATGGAGAGAGGAATCACCCATGCGAATAGATCGTATCAATGTTTATTACGTCAGTCTGCCCCTGATTTATCCTTGGCGCACCGCTTACGGCGAAGATCACGCGGTCGATTCGGTCTTGGTCCGGTTGGAATCGGGCGGGTGTGAAGGTTGGGGCGAGACGACGCCACTGAAAGCGCCCGCCTACTCGCCTGAATCCACAATGTCGGCATATCACACAATAACCGAGTTTATCGCACCGCTGTTGGTGGGGAAAACGTTTGATACGGCAGATGAGCTACTTGCTTCGTGCAAGTGGATCAAAGGAAACCCATTTGCTAAAGCAGGTTCCGAGGTTGCTTGGTGGGTACTCAAAGCAAATGTGGAAGGTGTGCCGCTACACCAATTGCTGGGCGGCAGCTTTAGGAAGGTAGATGCCGGCGCTGATTTTGGGGTGCAGGATTCGATAGATATGCTATTGGAGAAGATTCAGGGTGCCGTTGACGACGGCTTCAAGCGGGTGAAGCTGAAGGTGCGACCCGGATGGGATCTGGAGATGTTGCAAGCGGTCCGTGCAGCTTTCCCGGATCAGACGTTCCACATCGACTGTAATTCAGGATATACGCTGGACGATCTCGATTTCTTTAAGAAGATTGATCAGCTGGGATTAGCGATGATTGAGCAGCCACTGTACCACTACGACCTATTAGAACACGCCGAATTGCAGCGGCAGATCGAGACACCGGTCTGTCTGGATGAGTCGATTACATCTGTACACGCCTTTGAATGGGCGTTAAAGCTGAAATCGTGTCAGATCCTTAATCTCAAAACAGGACGTGTCGGAGGACTTTCCGTCGCAGTAAAGCTACACAACATGGCACGCGATGCCGGTATCCCGTGCTGGGTCGGTAGCATGTTAGAGAGCGGCATCGGGGCCGGTGTCCTGGTTGAGCTCGCAACTTTGGACAACTTCACCTATCCGGGCGATCTGTTCCCCAGTAATTTCTTTTATCGACAAGATCTAACGGAAACGGAATTGGTTCTGAACGATGATTGCACATTCACGCCGTCGCAGTCCGCTGGAACAGGATATCAGCCGGTTTTGGAACGCGTTGAAGAGGCTGCGCGATTTAGTCAGACATTTTTGCCGGAATCGTGCCGTTCATGAAATGATGGTATTCCAGCCGAAAACCGATTCCAAATGATTGTACACGGACGCACTGATGTCGCTGGCTGCTCTGATCGCTAAGCGATGGTTCGGGGCGGAAATTTCGCTTGACAACCCCCTATCAGATGGGTATAATTAGGTTGTTTAGTCGCCCCTGTGGTGGAATTGGTATACACGGCAGGTTGAGGGCCTGTGCCTTAATTGGCATGCTGGTTCGAGTCCAGTCGGGGGCATCACGAATTCGGGTAGTAGTGGTAACTGCTATGATAGGATGTAAGGGGTAGGGATGGTGCTGTAGCCGTTCCCACCCCTTTTTTCTGTCTGGAATCGACAAACAATCTGTGAAAACAGTGTCAAGTCGATTGCTCTCGAATCTGCTTGGTTCTAACTACATCAGGACTTAAGGATTTCTATAATCGGAACCTTGAAAGCCTATTAAAGCCGATCCTCCCGGTTTTGAAGGTTCTAAAAAATGAAGTTGCAAAACCGGTCTTAATTGAGTATTATACTTACTGCTTTACTTTGAATTAACTATATACAAACCTAAGTTGCTAGTTATGGAAAATATTGTAAAACGGGAGAATGGGAACTAAATAAAGCCCATTACCCGCTCGCAGTGGATTGACAAATCCACTGCCCGCCTACAAAGATGGCTTGGATATGTCTATCCAAGCCGAGCAAGTTGGACAACTAGCAACTTGCGTTATATACAAACAGGAGAGATTTCCATGATTGTTTTTCTACGGGAGAAATTTATCGCGCAGATTTTCTTGATTGTTGTTGGTATCGCTTTTCTGGTCGGTTCGTTTCTACTATTCGATATTGTTGGTGGGGGCGGTGCATTGGGCGGAGGTAGAGAGGACCCGGTCGCTTTTGAGATCAACGGCGTCAAAATATACCAACGCGAATTTGAAAACCTTGTCTCCGGCGAAATGACCCGGCAACAGCAACAGAGTCAAAGCCGTTCTCAGATCGAGCGCGAGGAGATTGAGCAACAGATGCTTGACCTGCTCGTGAGTCGTCAGGTCCTGCTCGGCAGCGTCCAGATTAGTAATGCAGAGGTCGAGCAATATATCCGTAGCGATGACGACCTACTCACTAACTATAATACGATTCAGCAGAGCGGCAATGGGGATGGTTTTCGTGAATATGTCCGTTCCCTCTTGGTTAATCAGGTTCTACTAAACCAGATCCAGGGACTTGAATTGGTCACAGATACAGAGGTAGAAAATGAATACCGTCGCCAAAACACAAAAGCCAAACTGAAGTACATTGAATTTCGGCACTTTGGGTACAGTGGAGCAGCAACCGTGGACGACGCGGAAGCGCAAGCTTATTTTGATGCGAACAGAGAGAAGTATGAAAAAGGCGAAGCGATCGATCTAAGGTTCATCAAGCTCGATCCGAAAAGTTTCATTACAGGCGAGGACCTGCAAGCCTACTATAATGAACATAAGCATGAGTTCAAGACGCCAGAAGTGGTAAAAGCGCGCCACATCTTGAAGAGGTTTCCGGATAACGCAACCGACGAGCAGAAGGCAGAGGTCAAGGCGGAAGCGGAGAAATTGCTTGAGACGGTCAAGGCTGCGATTGCCGAGGGAGAGGATTTTGCTGAGCTTGCGAAGCAACATTCGGAGGATACCGGTTCAGCGCCACGAGGCGGGGCATTGCGCGGAAACAATCCAGACCTGCCGGAGGGAGACTATTTCGCACGCGGTGACATGGTCCAACCTTTCGAGAAAGCGGCATTTGATGAGCTTGCCCCCGGTGAGGTGAGCGATCTGGTTGAATCCAGATTCGGATATCACATCGTCAAGTTGGAAGAGAAGCGACCCGAAGAAGTTCAGCCCTTTGCCCAAGCAAGAAGCGACATCAACGATAAGTTAACTCAGATTGTGGGTGCAGAACAGGCGAAGGAAGTTGCGGAGAATCTCCTATTTGATGTTGAGATCCACGATTATGAAGAAGCAATCCAACTGGACAGATATAAAGATCTATTGCTTGCAGTTCAGGACACAGGATTCTTTACGATAGACGACAATAACATCCCCGAAATTGGAAGAAAATGGACATACCAAGATGTAATTGATCAAGCCTTCGACATGGAAGTGAATGTCAGTGCGATCACTCCAAATAAGAACTCGAATGGCGATATTGACGCCTATTTTGTGGTGAAAGTTCTTGAGAAAAAACACGCCACAGTCCCTGAATTTGAAACGGTCAAGGCGCAAGTGGTTGAAGATGTTAAAGCGGAAAAAGCAAAGCAACTTGCCTTAGAAGATGCCCAGAAACTGACAGCATTGCGGTCCGCTGATGAATCGCTTGAGGATCTGGTGAACAGGTATGAGGCGCCTGAGGGAGTTACCAATAAAGAGCTGGAAGTTAAGGACAGTCAACTATTTGCACTCTCTCCGACTGGCGGATTTATCCCAGGGGTAGGGACGTCCCGAGATGCCATGTTTGCCACTTTTGGATTGGAGTTAAATGAGGTGGCAGGTGCGCTCCAGGGGGACAATGCCGCTTATATCATCCAGTTGATTGAGCGCGAAGAACCAGATATGGAGAAGTTTAAGAATGACCCGGCAGAGCGTGCCAAGGTTCATAAAACGCTACTACAGGCGAAACAGAGTGATATTTACAGAAATTGGTTGGCTACCTTGAAGAAGGGTGCCCAGATTGTAGATAAACGTTCTGGGAGCAGTTAGAAGGGAACGGATAGACACAGAGAGTCACATCCTTGAGTCAAAGCGACTTAAAGTACGGGTAGGACTTAAGAAGATAGCGTGGAAGTGTTAACCTCCTCGCATACCTCCTTAGTCCCTTAACTGTTTCAGTCCAACAGGCCGTCTGCCTTCATCCAGCCAATCGTCTGATCGAACGCCGCAATTGTCTGTTGCACATCTGCATCGCTATGTGCTACCGTTGTCATCCCGCCATTTCCAGCGATGTCGATGCCGTTTAACATCATGCCACAACGCAGGTTCATTGTAAGTTCTGAGTTGCTGCCGCCTTTCAGTTGACGATAGTCCCAATTGTAAGGATCGAAATCAGCCGCACGCACGCCCTCAATCCCGTGCCCGATAAGAAACTTTACCGCAGAAAACTCGCCGTAGACCGCCCAATCGAGCTTGTGTTGATCGATTACATCAACCAGTCCTTCCCGCAACATTTTCGCACTACGGTTGACCTTTTCATGCGGAATACCTGTCTTGACCTGCTTCAGCATTGCAATTCCAGCCGCAGCCGATAACGGATTGGCATTAAAGGTTCCGGGATGCGGCATCTTTTTCCCGCGTGAAGTCGATTTTGCGGCTTTAATCGAGATGAAATCCAGCAAATCTTCTCTACCAGCAACCGCTCCGCCCGGCAGACCGCCGGCTAAGATCTTGGCGAGCGTCGTAAGGTCGGGCGTGATATCGTAATATACTTGGGCGCCGCCCGGAGAAACGCGAAAACCGGAGATCACCTCGTCGAAGATTAACAGGACGCCGTAATCTTGTGTGATCTGCCGTAACTGTCGGAGGAACTCGCCATTTGTTGGGATAGTGCCGAAGGCGCCGCCTGTCGGTTCCAAGATAACGCAGGCGATGTCCGGGTCGGATTTCAGATGTTCCTCAACCGCGCCAATATCGTTAGGAGGGCAGATAATCGTTGTGTCAATTGTGCCTTCTGGTATACCCGGTACCGGCGTTTCGAAGGGTGGATTCACCCCTAAAATAACGGAATCGTGCCAGCCGTGGAAGTGTCCTGCAAATTTCAGAAATTTATTTTTTTCCGTGTACATCCGTGACAGCCGAATCGCCATCAAGGTCGCTTCTGTGCCGGAATTGACGAATCGTATCCGTTCTGTGGAAGGGATCAGCTCCTTCACGAGGCTGCCCCACTCCACTTCAAGTGCATGACAGGCACCATAGTGTGTCCCAAGCGGCATCTGCTGCGTAACAGCTTCGACGATTTCAGGGGGGCTATGACCGAGTAGCAACGCTCCATGTCCTGACCAGTAATCGATCAACTGTATCCCGTCAATTGTCCACTTTTTTGATCCTTGTGCACGATCGATATAAATCGGAAACGGTTCTGTGTGCCGGTTATCATGCGTCACACCATCGGGAAAGACATCGTTCGCAGGTTGCGCGAATTCTCTGTTCTTTGAAAAGGTTTTATGATATTTTTCTAAGATTGTGTTGGTTGACACCGTTTTTCTCCTTGTGGCTAATGGGAGGTGCCCTATATCCGTTCGGTGATAGGGCGTTCTATCTTTTGTTAATCTGTTTTAGGGTGAAGGAAGTCGTCTAAAATATGATAGTCGTGATCAAATGCCAATTCGGGCAGTGCGTCGAGGGCAAAGAGGCGCGCATCTAACGCCTCAGCACGACCCGCTGGAGTTCCCCCGATGACTCGTCCAATATAGATAATAAGAACAACCGTCCGACTCTCGTTGGAGTAGACCCCTAACAGTTTATCCAGTTCGACATTAACATCTGCCTCTTCTTTTGCCTCTCGCACGGCCGTCTCCGCTGGGGTGTCCCCAATGTCGACATACCCTGTCGGAAAGCTCCATAACCCCAATTTTGGCTCATTCCCTCGTTGTATCAACAACAATTTTTCATCCTTGAATGCGAGTACACCGGCGACAGGCTTTGGATCGCGATAAAAAACGAAATCGCACACCGTGCACGCCTGACGCACTTTTCCCTCAAGAATTCGCTCTTCGAGGGAATTTGTGCATTTGGGGCAGAATTTCATCCCTGATTTCGTCTGATTGGTCGTTTGGGATGCGTTTGTGGTGGTAGCGCTCACGGTTCGGCACGACTCCGAGCAGCCTGTTGGCCAAAAAAATAAAAAAGAACCTTGTGGCAATGGGCTAATGATACAATAAATGGATGGAGATGTCAATTATTGATTGTGGGAATCGTGTATCCCTTGTCTAGGTTAACTTCTATGCCATAGTAGTCTCATTCCCAAAAAAGCTGAGTAGATTAACAAATGGATGTTACCCCATTGGGAAGACTAGAGCGTATAGGTAGATATTCGTGGTCGGCGCAGGACGCTACGTTAATAAAATTTGCATTCGAAATGAGGAAAAAAATCAAATAGACTATTGATTTTTCGGGGTTGGAGTGAATGTCTTGAAACGCTTTTTACATAAGTTTCGTTGAACCTATCGTAGGGTAGTGGCTGTTAATTGCATTGATGGAGCAGAACTCATCACGATGAGTTTCGAATTTTTAGCCCTGTGGGCTCTAAAATAAACGATTTGTGCCATAATCCAGAAAATAACTTAAGAAAAAGACGAAAAAATATGGAATAATACGCTTGCGTTACTTTGCTATCTGTGCTATACTACCGCCATTCATACTATATGTAGTGCAATCATACTTCTATATTGTATATTGCAATCATACTTCGAATTCCGCATGATATAAAGGGAGGATTCATTGAAAGACACGTATACAATTTTGCTTATGTCATCTGGCCAAGACTCGGTACGTCAACTCTCGATTAGACGCTGGCTTGCACTGTCCTTAGGTCTCTTTCTATGCTTGACGTTTGCTTTGATAATCAATTTTGCTGTTTCAGGGATGAAGCACAGCATCCGTTACAGAGCTGAATTACAAGGTGAAGTTGCAAGTAGAGAGGAACTTGAAAACGCAGTTAAACAGTATGAAGCAGAGAAGCAGAAGATTGAAAAAGATCTCCAAGATGTCCATAGAATGAGCGAGATGGTCCGTCGCGTTTTAGGTATTAGAGGACAAGGGCTTCTCGGACAAGGTGGTGGCGGTTTCAGTACTGAAGAAGAAAGTGAGCATGAATCAGCTGGTTCGGTGCTTGAAATGCAACCAACTCCAGCACCAATCCCCACTGATTTAGTAGGTTCCCTAGTAGATCAGGTTATACAGGTGAAAAGGGAGATTATACCGATCTACGAACATGTAAAAGACAACAAGGATCTGGAACTTGCAAAGCCTTGGATTTTGCCACTTCTGGTGCCAACAGACGATGAAATCCCATCTTATTGGTTCTCTTCTGAGTTTGGGTACCGCTCACACCCGCTGACAGGAAAACCTCACTTTCATAACGGATTGGATATAGCAGCGCCTTGGGGGACACCAGTGATTGCTGCCGCTGAGGGCGTTATCACTGAAGTGACAAAAGATCCGTTTTTTGGCAATATGGTTGTAATAGAACATAGCGCCTCACAGATGAAGACGTTATACGGACATCTGAAAAATCACGCTGAGGGACTCCAGGTCGGCCAAGAGGTTAAGCGCGATGATATTATCGGTTATGTGGGAAATAGCGGTAGAAGCACTGGCACCCATTTGCACTATGGTGTCTACTCCGAGGGTAAATGGCAAAATCCCAAAAACTACATTATTCTTAGTAATCCTCCGAACTAAGCGCGCACGACTACTAAACACCCAGCTATGACGGTAAGTGAGAGATTTGCTTAATTCACCAATCTGACAGATTTACGAATCAGGCGAATTGCCACACTCACTCTCACACTCCCCCCTCTCTATACTTCGACATTAGTCCCCAATTCATAACATTGATACCCCCCCAATTATGTGTAGATACTGAAGGAAAGTCGCTGGATTTACACTTTTTCTTCAAATAGCGAGAAGGATAGGAAGAATGAAAGAATGGAAAGGGGAGCAGAAGTATTGTCTCCTCATTTTCTCTTTTCTCCTTATGGCTCTGTGCTTCCACCGTCTCCCTGCCGAATGGATAGAAGATACTAGTCAAAATCTACCAGTTTGCACTGTGACGGAGGATCAACATTTTCCTGATCTAATTTCTGACAATCATGGCGGCGTCATTGTCGCATGGCGCGATGTTAGGAACGGCAATCGGGATGTGTTCGCACAACGGATCAGCACAAATGGCGAGATCCTGTGGGAAAACAGTGGCATTCCGATCTGCGTACAGCCCAGCGCGCAAAGCTGGCCCCTGCTCGTTCCCGATGCGGAGGAAGGGGTAATCCTTGTTTTTGGAGATTCTCGCCACCGTAACAGGGACATCTATGCCCAACGCATTGACGGAAATGGCAAGTTGCTTTGGGATGAGGATGGCGTTCCTGTCAGCATCGCTCCCTTCCTGAAAGAGGATGTCAAAGCGATTTCTGACGGTAAGGGTGGCGCGATTATTGTGTGGGAAGATTCCCGGCACGGCAATTTGGATATCTATGCGCAACGGATTGATGGCGATGGCAAACCGGTTTGGCAACTTAACGGTGTGCCTGTCTATAAAGGAGAGGGCGATCAGTATGATCCGTTTTTGACGACAGACGATGCCGGCGGCGCAATCATCGCATGGTGGGATATCAGCACGCCGGACTGGAATGTTTTTGCACAACGGATGGGTGCTACGGGTGAACCAGTTTGGGAAGATGGGGGTGTTCCGGTATGCATAGCCCCCGGCAATCAGGGCGGTCCATTTGTTGTCGCCGATGGTTCGGGTGGTGCATTTATTGTCTGGTCAGACTACCGCAACGACCCGAATATTTTCAGCAGCGCAGATATCTACGCCCAACGTATTGATGCAAACGGACAGGCGCTCTGGGAAAAGGATGGGGTCAATTTCTGTAATGACCCGTCAAATCAACAGCAACCTGAAGGAATCAGCGATGGTGTAGGTGGACTGATTGTTACTTGGTGGGATGACCGTGACATTTTCGCCGACATCTACGCACAGCGAATCGCGCCCGATGGGGTGCCGATGTGGCAGGAGAACGGGACTCCTATCTGTGTGGCAGCGGGGGTGCAACGTGAACCGCACCTCGTTTCTGACGGCTCACAAGGTGCAATTATCTACTGGAAAGATTTTCGGGAGGACTATGGGAACGTTACCGCCGATGCAATCTATGCCCAACGGATTGATGGGAACGGAAAATCTATCTGGACATTCAACGGGCGGCCGGTATCTACAGCCGACGGTGATCAGATTGCGCCGCGTGCAATCCCGAACGGCAAGGGCGGGGCGTTTATAGTCTGGAGTGATTACCGGGGCAAAGACGCTGATATATACATCCATCAAATTCCTTAAGTACCCGCTTCGGATTTCGCCAACTGCTCAACCTCGCTGAAGAATTTGCCGATCATCATCTTAGATGCACTTCCCATGACCCGCTGCCCCACGCGAGCAAGTCTTCCACCAACCGTTAAGTCTCCAACCAAACTGACCGATGTCTGATTCTCGCCGGCTTCTTCCAGCGTGAAGTCACACGTCCCGTTGACAAATCCAATCTTGCTTTCACCTTGGACACCTAAGCGGTAAGCCGAAGGGGGTTCTTTATTCTCTATCTGGACTGAGCCTTGATATACCCCTTTAATCATAGCAACGCCTACCTTGATTGTTGCCTCGAATTTATCGTCGCCAAGGGGCTTCAACGCTTCGCAGCCGGGGATACATTGCTGCAAAAGCTCAGGAGTCGTGAAATATTCCCAGACCCTTTCACGCGGGGCGGGAACTGTGTAATCGCCTTTGATTTGCACTGTCAAAATTCCTTATGTTGTTATGTTAAGCCAAGTGTTCTTCAAATATAGCACCCGTGCTATCATCATAAATCTGTCTTTGCTGCTAGTCCTGTTGGGAGTCAACAGCATCCGATCTGGATGTGCTTTTGGTGATCGTTCCGAACAGATGCCCTCCGTATCTGCCGCCGCTCCAAGTGCCGGCGTATTGTCCGCGATAGATTATCACCCTCGCGGTGTAGGTTCCCAAGTTTGGAAGCTCCAGGTCGGTCAATGTGATGATAGGGGTGTCATCTGCCCATTTGACCTCAAGTTTTAATGGAACAGTTACGTCTCTGCCACCGTACTGGACGCGTGTAAAGAAGAGCCAGTAATCGCCGCTCAATTTACTAACTTTTGCAATGGTATACTTCTCTTCTCTTAGATTGCCTGAATCTTCTTCCCCTGTGATGGTGAAGTGACCGACGAGCGTTACGCCTGAAAGCATCTCTTGAAATCGCTGTTCATTGGGGGTGAGGGCGCTTGGGACCGGTGATGGAGGGGATTGCTCTGCCTGCTCACGCTCGGTTGCGTCCGGCTGCATCGGTTGCTCAGCGGGGAGTTGACCAATGATATGGGTAACGAGCGCTGCGGAATTGCGGGCAGCGATTTTATAGTACTTCTTAAAATCGTCGGAAGCATTTGCATTGGCATTATCGCTAAGGCTGCGCACGACCAAGCAGGGGACATTCTGTTGCCAGCAGATTTGGGCGACCGCTGCACCTTCCATCTCTACCGCATCTGCACCGAAATTTTCGTGCAAGGCGCTTCTTTTGGCATCAAGAGCGACAAACACATCTCCAGTTACGACTGTTCCTTTGACGATTCGAGGTAGCCGTTCGCCTTGAGCGGTTTGAAATGGGTTGAGTTCAAGATGCTCCGTGGCGGCTTCTGCTGTCTGTAAGAGCTCAGGATCGGCGGGAAAGAAGACAGGATTTCGTCTTCCATTGATAGGATTCCTGACACCCATGTTTTCGATCTCGGCTGATTCTAATCTGCCCAAATCGTGTTGCGCTGTCTTTTCTGCGATAACAATATCGCCGAGCTGCAAATCTGGGTTCAATCCGCCGGCTACTCCTGTGAAGATAGCTCGACTGGGACGAAAATGCTCAATGATCAACGTGGCTGTCATCGCTGCGTTGACTTTAGCAACTCCTGTCCTTGCGATAACGACGTTCCGTTGGTTGAGCGTGCCAGTGAGGAACTGTATCCCCTCGATAATGTGTGCCTTCGGATTTGCGAGTTTTGCCTCAAGAATTGCGACTTCCTCATCAAATGCACCGAGTATTGCAACAGGTGATGCGTGTACACCAGTTCCCGAAATAAGCAGAAGCAGAGTTGCACCCCAGATCAGTGCGATGCGTAAAGTTGTTTTCATAGTAGTATTTCCAGAATCTGAAGCAAGTTGATTGTAGAGAGATATTTTCCACAGGTTAAGCCTGTTGGAATTCAGCATCTGTGTCTAGTGGATAAATAGGACGGCGTACTTTCTGGTAGTCGTAACTGAAGAGATCTGCGCTATGCACGCCGGGGGTGTCTGCCTCCAAGATCTCATGGGCGATGGGTGTATAGTCCGCGCGAAAATGAACTGCTGATTTGAGCGCAATGATTTTCCTGTCTCTCGGTTCAATGCCGACGCTACGAAGCACCTCGGCATCAAGGGGTTGGAAACGCCGTTCCGTCAGGATGATTTCCACACCGCCGACTCGGATGACAGCCGTCCGCCCCAAACTGCTCCTGACACCGCGCGCCATCGGACCCTTGTGAACAAAGTTTCCGTCGGAAATTGTCTTTACATAGCCTGTCAGTGGGACCGGATCGCCGTGCAGCGGAATCGTCTTTCCGCCGACATTGAGCCCTACCGTATTGCCAACACCTGCTTCGATGGCAAGTGATACGGACTCCGGATCAGCAATTATAGCAATAACCGCATCTTGTACATCAGCTTCAATGAATTTCCGAAGAATAATTGTTCCATCGCAGGGACCGCCACCACCGGGATTGTCCGAACCCTCTGCAAGGACGATAGGCTGTCCATCAGTGCCATTCGCGATCTCAATTGCCTCCTCAACGGAAACAAGATTTAGATTAAATGCTTCTCGCATGTCCCAGATATATTTGGCAAACCTGTCTGTATGTTGTTCGGCGAGTTGTTGGTCGTCGTTAGTCGTTACGAGCACAGTAACACCAGCATCGCGTATATCAGCAAAAGGAAAACCCATGGCTAACGTTGCTGTTACTACGCCCGGCTTCGTTTCAAGCGCGTGCAGCTGTTCCACTACCCCGCTCATCAGCGGTTTCATCGTGCACTGTGCTGGCGGTGAAGTTAGCAGCGGTAGTTGGCGGAACGCCATTGTCGGTCGGACATTTCCCTGAACTATATCAAATATCACCTGTCCTGCTTCAACACCCCGATCATAGCAATCGACATGCGGATAGGTGTCGAACCCGATAATCGTGTCGCTGTACTCCGCCATCTCGGCGGTAATGTTTGCGTGGAGATCCAGCGTCACAACAATTGGGAGGGAGCCGACAATCTCACGCACAGATTGGATCAGGTCGCCTTCAGCATCTTCAATCTCTTCCGTTGCCATTGCTCCATGCAAATCGAGGAGGACACCGTCAAGTTCTCCGGCGTTTCGCAAGAGGTCAAGGAATTCTCCTTTAAGTGTATCATATGCCGCTTGCTCGATCTTACCAGAGGGTGTTGCGAATGTCCATAGAAGGGGAACAATCTGAATGCCCAACTTCTCCGAACTCTCGATAAACCCACCGGTGATGGTGCTCGTCTGTCTGAAGGTCGAGATTATTTCATCGCCGACGTGGTAGCTTCTCTGAAGTTTAAAGTCATCAAGTGAAGTGGGTATAGATGAAAATGTGTTTGTTTCATGACCGATGCAACCGGTTGCAATACGCATAAGTGTATCTCCGTTCATATAGCGTGCTGCGTGAGATGATTTCTTTTGGTATATTCCGCGCATAATATCACAAAAACCGAGAAATTGAAAGGAAAATTATGATGGCAGAAATTCAATGGCAGTCAAGCCAGATTGAAGCAGCTGAAGACGCAGATCTCATCGAGCTCTGTTACCAAAATGGGTGGACTGACGGCTTGCCGGTTGTTCCGCCGACGCCGGATCGGGTAGAAAAAATGTTAGCCGGTACAGACAGACAGCCGGACGAATTGCTCGCAGCAATCCCGCCCAAGTGGGGGCACGCAACAATTGAACGCATCGCTATTAACGCAGTAATGGCTGGTTGCAAGCCGGAATATATGCCGGTCGTCATTGCAGCCCTTGAGGCGGTTACCGAAGAAGCATTCAATCTACACGGCGTTCAAGTAACGACCGCCGACTCCACACCGTTGTTGATCATCAATGGTCCCATCCGGAAGCAGTTGGATGTCAACGACAGTTTTAACGTTTTTGGACAGGGCTGGCGTGCCAACGCGACGATCGGACGGACAATCCGCCTAATCGGCACAAATATCGGGGGTGCATTGCCCGGCGAACTGGACCGCTCAACTTTGGGGCACGCCGGCAAATACACCTTCTGTATCGCTGAACGGGAGGAAGAGAGTCTGTGGCAACCGCTGCACGTTGAACGTGGATTCCAACTTTCTGACAGTACGGTGACAGTCCACGCCGGTTCCTCTCCATATCACATCGGTTCCAGCGGAAGCGCAGCGGAAAGTATCTTGGATACAATCTGCGAGGGAATTTCGGCGCTGGGACCGCCATCCTCTGAAATTGTTCTTGTGTTTAGCCTTGAACACATGAAGACAATCGCCAGAGATAATTTTAGTAGGGAGGACATACAGGCGTATATACAAGAACAGACAGGACGGCTGCCTGAAGATGTCATTATTGTCGTCGCCGGAGGTCCCGCGGGGCAATGGACGGTTGCGATTCCAAGATGGGGCGGTCCCACCCATTCGGTAACGAAACGCATTGAAGTATAAAACAGAAAGACAACGTTTGCCCCAAAAGGGACAAAGAGTATCAGCTTTATGAACAGGAGCGTTCAATATATGAACAACATATAGCTCCCATTCCGCCATAAATGGCGAGAAATTCGCCTATAGACGCCAAATCCAACCTTTATTAGGTTTGGCATAGTATGTGCATCTTCCTCTGGGATCTCACACCGCATAGCTTTAGGACTGAACAACTTCGCGATCTCAATTTATACCAGAGAAATAAAGGAGGGTGCACTTATGAACGGGCGATTTGTATTCTCTCTATGTCTCACATTGCTCGCCTCCGCCACAGTTGGTGCGGTCGAACCAATCGGTTCGCTGGGAGAAGGATTTCTTCACCAAGCCCACTTCCTGCCGGATGGTACGATTCTCCGGGTGATGAGAGACCGTCTCGAAATCGTCGATCCGGATACGAATGCAATCATTGATAGGTTTGCCGAGGGGTTAAACTGGGGGAGAGTAACCCTAAGTCCAGATGGCGCATGGCTGGCAATCACTACCTATCTGGACGGCACAAGGAAGCCTCTCATTGAAATATGGGAAATAGAGACGCGCAAACTGATTCGCCGATTAGAACCAAGATTGGATTCGGTACGTATGGTAGCATTCAGCAGTGCTGCGCGTCTGCTTGCCGTAACTTCTGATGACCAAATCCATTTGTGGAATTGGGATCACAACGATTATCTCGGCGAGATGACAGGGGAACGCCGACCCGCGAAGAATTGTTATAGCTATAGTGATTCTGGGGGCTATGGACAGAGCTGCTTGTCACCGCCGGGCGTTCGTTCGGTGGTTTTCAGTCCGGATGGTAATTCTCTTGTCGTCGGATCTCAACGTCCTGACGCAGAAATCTGGGAGGTATCCACGCGCAAACTGGTCGGACATCTCGAAGGACACATTGATTGGGTTACCCACGTCTCCTATAGTCCTGATGGTCGCTATATCGCAACAGCAAGACCGCGCTCCACGCGAGTATATCTTTGGGACGCCCAAACGTGGCAATTAATACGGAATTGGAGGAATGGCGATAAAGGTGAAATCCAGAAATTGCTTTTTAGCTCAGACAGCCAAAGGCTATATGTCGCGGCACAGACATGGAATTGGGCTGTAGCCTCTCATGAACGAAACGACCACGTTCGTGTTTTCGATGTGCATACCGGTGCACAACTCAACGAGTTTGGGGATAACCTTTTCATCTTGGAGGATTTCTCTCTGTCACCCGATGAAAAGGTTGCCCTTTTCCAGTACTATATTAACGAAGTTGTGCTCTGGGATACTGAACATAACCGCCGTTTGGCATTTTGGGCGGATTATCTGTCGGGATATGAGTGGGCATTGAGCCCGGATGGGCACTCCCTAGTAATGGTGAATGCCGCGATGATGAAGATTTGGGATGTCCCCTCCCGTTCCCTCCGAAAAGTTATCGTCCCGCACAACGAAACGTTTCGTGAGTTTGCCATTTCTCCGGATAGCCGAACCATTGCTATTGGACAAGATCCATGGATTGAACTACGGGACATTTACACAGGTGAAGTCACCGGGCAGTTTCGCTACTCTGGGCATAGCACTATTGCTTTCAGTCAAACCGGACAGCGCATTGCTACTGAGCGTTTCCTCCTTGACATCAATGATCCCGAAAATCGAGAAGTGTTGGAGAGCCGAGGATACTCTTCCACCGTCTTCAGTGCTGGGGATATCTACTTGGCCGCCAGGGATAGGGAGGACCTTATCCATCTGTGGGAACAACAAGATGGCAAATATGTCTATCGTTATGCGTTGCACTCACCGGTGGAGGGTGTACCGACATTTATACCCTCACTTGATGGTGTACCTCTTCTTGCTGTTGTCAACTCTAAGCGAGTGGCGGTATGGGAACTTCGAGAACAGCCGCAGCGTCTACTAATACTTGATATAGATGCAAGATGGCCCATCCACTTTAGCGGCGATGGGCGATACCTCTTCGCTGACAGCGAGGATGGGCTGCAGATATGGGATTGGCGCGAACAAAAGCGAATTCAACACCCTCCCCTCCCTGAATATCTTGCCGTCAGTCGAGATAGTTCAGTGCTCCTTACCCTGAATTATGAAACGGGCCAAATGCTGATATGGGATGGCAGGGCTCTGCTTCCTCCTGAACCGGCTGTGTCTTATGACATCAATCGTGATGGAGCAATCAATATCCTGGATTTGGTAGAGGCTGCTTCTCAATTCGGGCAGATTAGCACAAATCTCAGGGGAGATGTCAACGGCGACGGTAAGGTAGATGTGGCGGACTTGGAACTCATCGGCTCACGTTTGGGTGAAAATGCAGCTGCGCCGTCGTTGCATTTTAATTCTTCACTCCCGATTATTAGTTATCAGGCATCAAGCGTCCAGCGCCAATTCCAAGCCCTCGCAGCGTTAGAATCGGTGACCTCTTCCTCACATGGTGCACACATTGCCCACAACCTGCTCAAAGCGTGGTTCTCTCGCCTCGAATTGCCGGTTACAGAAACAAAGTTGCTGCCCAATTACCCCAACCCTTTCAACCCTGAAACGTGGATACCCTACCAACTATCAGAGGCTGCCCATGTGCAGATTCGTATTTATGATGTCGCTGGACACCTGGTGCGGACATTGGATCTGGACACCAAACCTGCGGGCAGTTACCTTTCGCGAGAGGGGGCCGCGTATTGGGATGGACGGAATGATGCCGGAGAAACGGTGTCCAGTGGCATTTACTGGTACGAACTCGACACCGGCAGTTTTAGCGCAACCCGGAAGATGGTTGTCCAAAAGTAGGTTTTGTTGGACTGGGTTACTGCGCCAGATGGTCCGAAAGGAGTGAGACAATGAAACAAGAAAGGATACAGACTAACTGGAGTGCCGCTTATATCCGATGGTTCGGTTTTATGATCTCGCTCATGCTGTTGTTCGATTACACAACCGCAGAAGCAGACAAGCTATATTGGACGGACAACAAAGGGATTCACCGCGTGGACCTTGACGGTGGGAATATGGAAACCCCTGTTCCGGTTCTGCTGAAATCTCCTATCGGCATCGCTGTCGATGAAAAGAACCAAAAAATTTACTGGGCGGACAGTAGAACCAAAAAGGTTCAACGAGCAAACCTTGATGGGACAAACGTAGAAGATATCATCACAGCGAAATCGGGTTTGCCCTATTATGTTGCTGTGGATACAAGTGGAGGCAAACTATATTGGACAGACACACATATCATCCAACGCTCAAATCTCGATGGCACGGAGGTTGAAGAAATTGTCACGTGGCAGGACAGAGTACAGTGGCCGCGAGGCATCGCTGTAGACTCAAACGGTAGAAAAATCTATTGGGCGGATTCTGATACACGAAAGATTCAGCGTTCAAACCTCGACGGCACAGAGATTGAAGATCTCGTCACAGAGGGATTGCGGAACCCACTGAAGGTAGCAGTCGATCCAATTACGGGAAAAATCTACTGGACTGATATAGGAACTATTTTTCGGGCAGATCTTGATGGGAAAAATGCAGAAGAAACAGTGGTAGGTTTGGACTTTCCATCAGCCATAGTTGTTGATTCAGTGGCAGGAAAACTATACTGGACAGAGTGGAAGACAGGAAAAATCCATCGGTCAGATCTTGATGGTGCAAATATCGAAGACGTCTTCACAACGGGAGTGAAAAGGATACTTGGGATGGCCGTAGGTGCAGATGGTCGAAAGCTATATTGGACAGACTATAAATTTCCACCCAAAATCCAACGTTCGAACCTTGACGGGACAAACATCGAAATGGTTATAACAACGGAATTGAGTCCAAGCGGCATCGCTCTGGATACAGATGAGCAAAAAATATACTGGACGAATTCCGAAGCAGGGAAAATCCAGCGATCGAACTTCGATGGCACCAATACTGAAAATCTCGTCATTGATGGACTGTGTTGGCCCGCCGGTGTTGCCTTGGACACGAATGGGGGAAAGATGTACTGGGCGGATGGGTGTGCGGGCATTCAGCGATCCAACCTCAATGGTACAGATATTGAAACGTTGATTGCCAGAGAAGTTGCCCGGCCGGCCGATGTCGCTATGGATATAAATAACGGCAAGATATACTGGACGAATTCCGAAGCAGGGAAAATCCAGCGAGCCAACCTTGACGGGACAGACATTGAAGATGTCGTCGAGTCGCGCAGGGTGCCACAAGGTATCGCTTTGGATGTTAAAAGGGGTAAAATCTACTCAACAGAGATAAACTTTACTACGGGCGCGGGAATAATCCGCCGTCTGAACTTTGATGGCACAGAACCCCAAACTGTGCTAAAGCCAGCAAATATAGATCTTGGAAAGACAAGATTGAATTATCCATGGGGTATTGCGGTCGATCCATACAGGGGAAAGATATACTGGATAGACTTAGATCCGGGCAGGATCCACTGTGCTAATCTTAACGGGACAGACGCTGAAGATTTCGTCACTGGTATCAATTGGGGGCGTTTTATCGCCCTTGACCTAACACAGACTATTGATGCTTTGAGTGTAGTGAATCATCAGGATAAGCAACCGACTCTATGGGGACGGATACGAGGTAATGCGCTCTTACCGAATTTTCCCAACCCCTTCAACCCCGAAACGTGGGTTCCCTACCAACTTGCGGAGGCTGCCCATGTACGGATTCGTATTTATGATGTAGTTGGGCATTTGGTGCGGGAGTTGGATCTTGGCGAACAACCGGCAGGGAACTATCTCTCCCGGCAGCGTGCGGCGTATTGGGATGGCCGGAATGATATGGGAGAGGTGGTCAGTAGTGGAGTGTATTTCTACACACTGGAGGCGGGAGATTATCGAAGAACACGCCGGATGACCGTTGTCCGATAGAAAATGGAAGAATGATGAAAAAGCGTTGGATAATAAGCACAACACTAGTTTTCGTTCTACTCTGCTTATGGGCAAACTGGGTGTTAGGACAGACTTTTCCTGAAGAACCAGCAATGCAACTTGGTAAGGGAACAATTACTGACATTGCCTACTCACCCGACGGCAAACTCTTGGCAGTTTCAAGCAGTCTTGGTGTCTGGCTATATGAAACTACGAACTTAACAGAAATTGGGCTACTGAGGGGACATAAATCCTTGGTTTATGGAATCACTTTTAGTCCGGATGGAAAAACCCTCGCTTCATTGGGTATCAGCGATATTTTTCTATGGGATATCGAAAAGCGAAAGCAGAAAGTACACATAGAGGGAGAATTCACTGTTGCCTTTAGTGTCGATGGAAAGTTATTGGCTTCAGGCAGCAGCATCTTGGGAAAAACGGAGAAAATTTTTCTGTGGGACGTGCAAACTGGCGACCAGGTCGGTGTGTTGAAGGGACATACGGATAGAGTGCACTCAGTAGCTTTTAGCCCGGACGGTAAAACCCTTGCCTCCGGCAGTGAGGATAAAACGGTGCGGTTGTGGGATTTACAGACCCAAAGACAGATTGGTGTATTGAACCAACACGCAGACTGGGTGTATTTTGTCACCTTCAGTCCCAACGCAAATTTACTTGCCTCAATAGATAACCGAGACCGGGCAGTACACCTGTGGGATGTTCAACGGCGAGAGTTGGTAAGCAAATTACCAAACCAAGGTTCAAGGACAAAAATAGCGTTCAGTCCCGATGGAAAACTGGTTGCGCTGGAAGGCGAGTTGGACGCCATCAGTCTCTGGGATGTGCAGAGACAAGGGCAAGTGGCCACAATACCATTAGGTGAAGATCACGGTTCTTTGCGAAAACTAATTTTCAATCCAGATGGCAAAACTTTTGCTTCGTGGGGACAAGACCGGATCGTTCGGATTTGGGACGTGGACACACATAAGCAGGTGGGGCTCATAGATGGATACACAGCGGGAATCGACCATGTATTTCTTAACCCGGAAGGAACGAGGGTGTTTGCAGAAAATCAGGTTTGGGATGTGGGAATCCAAAAGCCCATCGGATCGGTTCCGGGAGTCGTAAAAGCGCTAAGCCCGGATGGAAGTCTGCTCGTCTTGAATATCCTCCGGGTCTGGGATGTACAAGCACAGAGAGAAACAGTAGACTTTAGGAGCGATAGTAAAGCCGCGGTTTTTAGTCCTGACTCCAAACTCCTCGCTGCCGGAGGCGATAATAAAATTGTTCTAATCTGGGATGTCGAGCAAAAAAAATTGGTCGCGAGGTTAAGAGGGCATACACAGACCGTACGGGCACTCGCCTTCAGTCCTGACGGCACACTTCTGGCCTCAGGGGCGGGCGACGCGATTCGTCTATGGAATATCCCAGATCAGAAACAAGTCGCTGCACTGGAGAAGGAAGGCGGTGCGGTAGCCTTCAGTCCCGACGGGACACTCCTTGCCTCGGTTAGAAGGGATGAGATCAATTTATGGGATGTACACACCAAGGAGCAGGTAGGAACATTGAGATTTCCTATTTCATCCCCTCTGAACACTTGTATCGCTTTCAGTCCAGATGGTAATTGGCTCGCTGCTGCAGGGGATGGAGTTCAACTTTGGAGCGTAGCGAAGCAGGAAAAAGTAGCGACGTTAGGGGGCCATACGGGATGGATTCGTTCCGTTTCCTTCAGCCAAAACGGGAAATGGCTGGCTTCGGGGAGTCGAGACGGTACGGTGCTACTCTGGGAAGTTAATCTGCCTGGTGCACTCTCTGTCGAACCTTCGGGGAAACGGATTATTGCTTTGGGTGGGTTGAAGCGGGCAATGCTATACCAAAACTTCCCCAACCCCCTCAACCCTGAAACGTGGATTCCCTACCAACTGACGGAGACTGCTCATGTGCAGATTCGTATTTACGATGTCGCTGGACATCTGGTGCGGGAGTTGGATCTGGGTACAAAATTTGCGGATAGTTATCTATCACGGGAGCAGGCAGCGTACTGGGATGGACGGAATGATATGGGAGAGTCTGTGAGTAGTGGAGTGTATTTCTACACACTGGAGGCGGGAGATTATCGAAGAACACGCCGGATGATTGTTGTGCGATGAAAGTATTTTCCAAATTGTCATTTCCAAACGTATTGAATACTAGTATAATAGAAGGAGGGCACATCATGTTCCAACAACTTTGGAAACTGGCCTTTTTGACCTATGTATTTGTAGGTTGTACGATGTTCAGCAATTCACAGCCCACCGGCGACTATGTCCCGATTAATGGGTTAATCTGTAGTTCCCCGGAGATGGTGGACGGGGACCTGAAAACCAGCGACCTCGTTTATATTGGAGGGGATATGAGCGTCGGAAAAAGCAATAAAGGAATCAGCGCAATGCAATTGAATTCGCCGGTAGCACATCTGGTCGCGCCAACGACTGTCCAATTGCCCAAGCGGTCCGAAGTGGGGATGGTTGTCTTTTACGCAGAAGATTTGGTGGACTTCGTTGTTTTGGCAAAGGTTGGTGAGGAGTGGAAGGAATTACAGCGATTCCGAAACAACCGCCGGAGACGTATCGTAGTGACTACATCGGTTGTAACCGACGTGATACGTGTCATTGCGATTAGAGGACATATCGGTTCCAAAAACCCACGCCCAAGCATCCAAGAAATTCAGATCTATACAAAGCCCTGAATCCCTTTGAGAATTGTTCACTAACACTCAATTCCCGCTGAATTACTGCTTTTCAAACAACAATCTGGAAATTAACGGGTATCATTGAGAGCGGATTGGTATATTTTTATTTAGTAACTGTTACCTTCACTTCAATTTGCACGTTGAAATAGTTGGGACTTCTTTTATAAAACCTGTGTGATTTAAGCCGCATGTGTAATCCAAGCAGCATGAATGAGAATTTGTTCAAGCACATATAGAGCCATCTTAAACGGGATGGTACATCGAACGTCCTAATATGATACTACTTTGGATTCAGGCAGGAACGCTGGCAGGATAATTGCAACCGTAGGAGGTATCAGATGAAATTGTTACCCCGACTTCTTACCTTGATCTCCCTGTTTACTCTATTTTTGGGTGCGCCGGTCTACGCGGACACTGTTAAGATCGATAAGGAAGTCCCCAATTTCACGCTCAAAGATGCAACGGACAAAAAGCATTCGCTCAAGGACCTGAGCCGCGACAAAAAAGCGACTGTTATAATGTTCATTTCGACCGAATGTCCTGTTTCTAATGACTACAACGAACGAATTGTTGCACTACATAACGACTACAAGGAGCAGGGCGTGCAGTTCATCGGGATCAACTCCAACAAGAATGAGTCCGTCAAAGAGATGGCTGAACATAACAAGACAAACAAATTCGATTTTTTGGTCCTGAAAGATCTAAAGAATGAGATTGCGGATAAATTTAGGGCGAGGCGTACACCTGAGGTCTACCTCTTGGACGAAGAACGGATACTTCGGTATCGCGGTGCTATTGATAATAGCCATCAGAATCCCGAAACGCACTATTTGCGCCAAGTACTGGATCTCGTAGTTGATGGGAAAGAAATTCCCAAAGACCTCAAAACGACAAAGGCGTTCGGTTGCACTATCAAGCGGGTTAGGAGAGAACAGCGTCGGGATCGTACGCCGTAAGCACTAATCTCTGAACTTTTCAGAGAAATCGATAAAATTAAGATATGGACTGAGGCAAATTAGATGATTAAGAAAATTCTTCGAAGTATGCTCGCACTGTTTCTCATTGGTGTTATCTGTATGATGATGCTGGTCTTTGTTGGTGTTGGATTTGTTGGGGGTGTTGTCATCAAATCATGGGATTCCATTGATCATATTGACTTGGGCCAACTGGAATACCGTGAGGCTGACACGTGGAAACAACACCTCGAAGTCTATTCCTCTCTTTGTACAGTCCAAGCGGGAGATTCCGTTGATTTCCTGATGGATAAATTGAAACGGTTGGAGTATCGAGAAAGTGAAGAGTTCATCAAACCGAGCATCGTCGGACAATATTCAATTGGGCGTGATGAACAGGGGCAACCCGAACGGTTATGGATTTATCTCCAAGGCTTCCATTTTCCACGTGAAGATCGAGAACCGTATCAGGTCGAACTTTCTGTGGTTAATGGAAAAATTGAGACAATCCAAAATGATGATGGCGAAAAAATAGAGAGTTTTGACCTTCGGCCAGAGCTGCTCAACGCGCTTTATGATAGAAAAGGCGAAGCCGAAGCGCGCGAGATTGTGAAGCTTGTGCAGATGCCGGACAGCCTGCTTCAAGCATTCCTCGCAGTTGAAGATCAGCGATTCTATCGCCACTGGGGTGTCGACTTCTTTGGGATTCTCCGCGCGTCCATTCATAATACTCAGTTGTTTTTGGGACAGGTAGAGGGAACGCTTCAGGGGGCAAGCACCGTTACCCAGCAGCTTACGCGGAACATTTATCTGACCCGTGAGAGACGGCTCCTGCGAAAGGTGAAGGAGGCGCTGCTCGCTGTCCGTATTGAACGTCAATTTTCTAAGGACGAAATCCTCGAAAGATATCTGAACCTCATTAACTTGGGACGATACGGTTCGCAGGAGGTGCTCGGCGTCCAAGAGGCAGCCCAAAACTATTTTGGAAAGAATGTGTGGGAATTAGAAATTCACGAGTGTGCCACACTGGCAGGTATTCCGAAATCACCGACGCGCTATTCGCCGATACGCCATCCCGATCGTTCAAAAGAACGACGTGATTTAGTACTCGGATTGATGCTAAAAGCGGATTTCATTAATGTAGAAGAATATGAAGCAAATATAGCGAAACCTATTGTCATTGAGGTGCCCAAAACTGCCCAGGGCAAAGGTGGTTCGCATTTCTTGGAATATATTCATGAACAACTGATAGAAACGCCTGAGTTAGAAGGACATTTGTACAACCAAGGGCTAAGGGTGTACACAACAATCGATCTGTCCATGCAAGAGATTGCGGAAAGGTCCGTTGCTGAGCACTTACGGGAATTGGATACAAAGTTGAGAGCTAGCTATCGGAAATACAGAAGTCTGCCCGATTACGACGAAAACAAAAACAATCCAAACGGCATTAACCCGATTACCAATTACTTGCAAGCAGGGTTGATCGCACTGGAACCACAAACGGGACACATCAAGGCGATGGTTGGAGGACGGGATTTTTATATCACGCAGCAGAAAATTAACTTTTTTAATCGATCTGTCCATGCGTATCGCCAACCCGGCTCGTCCTTCAAGCCAATCGTATTTGCAGCGCTCTTGGATCTTCCGCCTTTGATAACACCTGCAACAATTATCCGTGATGAAGCGTGGTCTATCGACGTTGGCACAAGGAGAAGATGGAGGCCGCGGAATTACGGACGGCGCTACTACGGAGACATTACAGCGCGGACGGTGCTGGAGAGATCTATCAACATTGCGACGGCAAGGATGATGTGGGAGACACCGATAGAGGACGAAAAACCTGCCGGACTGAATCGAACGCTCGCGATCGCCAAACGTCTGGGTATCGACGCCAATTTGCCCGCAGTTCCATCGGTCGCATTAGGCGCAGGTGGGTTGCCGCTACTCCAAATGACCGGTGCTTACTCTGTTTTTGCTAATGGTGGGGTACGTAGGAAGCCAATAGGCATTCATTATGTTGAAGATCAGTATGGGGACATCTTGATTGAAAATCAATCGCTACCGCAACAGGTGCTTGACGAAGGGGTCGCTTATATCATGACACATCTCCTAAAAGGCGTGATTGATGGTCCCAACGGCACCGGTAGGCGAGCACGTGTAATGGGATTAGAACGCCCCGCAGCCGGGAAAACGGGCACAACAGACAATTATACAGACGCGTGGTTTGTTGGCTACATTCAGAATCTTGCTGCTGGAGTTTGGGTTGGATTTAACGACCCAAAGCAGAAGACAACGTTCCCCGGATCTCGGGGTGCTCTACCTATTTGGGCTCGGTTTATGGTTGAGGCAGCCCGCGGTCCCACCAAAGATTTTGAGAAACCAGCCAACGTTGTATTTCGATCAGTTGATAGAAATACCGGGCTGCTGAAATATGAAGGAAAATGTCCGGAGGAGGATGTTATTAAGGAAGCATTTCTCGCTGGATATGAACCGAAGCTGCTGTGTAATGCACATCAGTAAAGCGTGAAGCCTAAACATGAAGTGTGAAGAAAGAGATGGACATGGGGTTTTATGGAGAAATAACACCCGTTAGTCCCTACGATCGTGCTTGGTGCTGCTTATAGGAAGCAATAAATATGGAAAAGTTTGAGTTGATTTCGGACTATACGCCGCAAGGAGATCAGCCGGAAGCCATTCAGATGCTTACGGACGGTTTTCTGCGAAACGAGAACGACCTTCAAACGTTGTTGGGTGTTACGGGTTCGGGAAAAACCTTCACGATGGCGCACGTCGTCGCAAATTTGCAGCGTCCTACGCTAGTCATTTCGCACAATAAAACCCTCGCCGCACAATTATATAGTGAGTTCCGGGATTTTTTCCCTAACAACGCTGTCCACTATTTTGT
Source organism: Candidatus Poribacteria bacterium (assembly GCA_965220385.1). Lineage (GTDB taxonomy): Bacteria > Poribacteria > WGA-4E > WGA-4E > PCPOR2b > PCPOR2b. The sequence continues at coordinate 77,441 of OZ244825.1, forward strand.
CAGCTACTACGATTACTATCAACCTGAAGCATATCTGCCGACTACAGACACCTACATTGAAAAAGATATACAGATTAACGAGGAAATCGACCGACTACGTCTCGCCTCAACGACCTCCCTGCTCACACAACGTGACGCTATCATCGTCGCGAGTGTTTCCTGCATCTACGGTCTCGGATCGCCTGAGGAGTACGATAGCCAACGAGTTGAGGTGAACCGTGGGGATATCATCAAAAGGAACGAGCTTCTACGCGCGTTTGTGGATATCCGATATGAGCGGAACGACATCGATTTTTCGCGTGGGAGTTTCCGCGCACGTGGCGACGTAATCGAGGTTTTTCCCGCGTATGCAGATACTGCCCACCGGATTGAACTTTTCGGCGACGAAGTCGAGCGGATTACTGAGATTGATACACTGACAGGCGAGATTCTGGCGGAACATGAGACGATCACGCTCTTCCCTGCAAGGCACTTCATGACAGATGCGGAGCGGCTTGAACAGGCACTGTTGGACATTGAAACAGAGCTGCAGGATCAGATTGACTACTTCATTGCCAACAACAAATTGTTAGAAGCCCAAAGGATTGAACAGCGGACCCGGTTCGATCTTGAAATGATGCGGGAAGTTGGCTACTGTCAGGGCATCGAAAACTATTCTCGCCATTTCTCAGGGCTAGCCCCCGGCGAACCACCTCACTGTCTACTCAACTATTTTCCTGACGACTATCTCATAATTGTTGACGAATCTCATGTAACCTTGCCCCAAATTCGTGGGATGTATCGAGGGGACCGCGCTCGCAAGCAGACATTGGTGGACTACGGTTTCCGCCTGCCATCGGCTTTGGATAATCGTCCGCTCCAGTTTGAAGAGTTTGAATCGTATCTTCAAGGAGCGGTGTTTGTTTCCGCGACGCCGGGACCTTACGAACTGGATCGCAGCACACAGGTAGTAGAACAGATTATCCGTCCTACCGGCTTAATTGATCCAAAGATCTCTGTCTACCCGGTCGATGGTCAGATCGATCATCTGATCGGTGTTATCAATGAGCGTGTTGCGCAAAGACAGCGTGTCCTTGTTACAACCCTCACCAAACGCATGGCTGAAGATTTGACCGATTATTTTACTGAGGCGGGTATCAAAGCCGAATATCTCCATTCGGATATCGATACCTTAGATCGAGCGCGAATCTTAAAAGAGCTCCGTCAGGGGAGTTTTGATGTCTTGGTGGGGATTAACCTGCTCCGTGAAGGTTTAGATTTGCCAGAGGTGTCCCTGGTTGCCATTCTTGATGCGGACCGGGCAGGTTTTCTCCGATCCGAAACCTCGTTAATCCAGACCGCAGGGCGCGCTGCTCGAAATCTTGATGGCGAAGTTATTTTGTATGCCGATGCGATTACTGATGCGATCCAGAGTGCGACCGACGAAACGGAGCGACGCCGCAAAATCCAGATGGCTTATAACGAAGAAAACGGCATCACGCCAGCGACGATTGACAAGGAAATTCGCGATCTTATCAGCGCGCTTGTCGACGATGATGAGAAAGCGGAGGATCCGCTGGCGATGGAAATCTCCGAAGCAACGTCCGAGGAAGAAGTCCATGCCTTGATTGCTGATCTTACAAAGCAGATGCAAGAAGCAGCAGCGAATCTGGAGTTTGAAAAAGCGGCTACTTTGCGAGATGGGATTGAGGAACTGAAACGGGAACTTTGAAGGGTATTTAGGGGCTGTTGAGTAGGTGAAGATATCAGTCGATACTAAATGCTTGATTCCGGTTTGGTTATCTCCATGTGCGATCAAAAACTTAACGCACTTCTAAGCGTAAGTACTCAGAAGTACGTCAAGCCTGTGGGAACGACACTATGGCCATTCATCATCGGGGGGCCAGATGTTATAACTTCCTCCTCCTGCGCCTTTGGGACCTTCAGCGAACCAGTCCTTTACTGTATCCCGCCATTTTATGAAGTGAGGGGCTTGTAGATGGGCTTGGAAAGCTGCCTCGTCTACATAAATCTCGTAGAGCCAGATCCGGTTGGGATCGTCACCGTCCTGAATTACATCAAATCTTAGACAGCCGGGCTCATCCTTCACGGAGCCTTTCGCGTCGTCGAGCATAGCCTCGATAAATGCCTCCCTATGCCCTTCCTTAATCTGGATTGGTGCGACAATGACGTACATATTTTCTTCTCCTTGTATGGCTAAACCATTTTAATTTGCATAACCATCACGATTATCTTGGCGCCAATCTGGCAGGTATCCCCCGCCTACCCCAAATCCGTAGGATGGTCCAATTTGGTTTTCGGTTCTCCAGGGCCAGCCCTGTCCGCCGATTACCCGAAATTCATCACCTTTTCCGCATAGCCAAAAAAACATATGAGCAACGTATCTGGCAACACGATGACCGCCGTAATAGGCTCGATGAAAATCAAATTCCGGTTCCATAATCCAATCTCTCTCTGGCGACGCTGTACGCCAGTAGTTGTATTTCAGCATGTGGCGCAGCCCTTTCCCACTGGATTCTCCTCTGCGATGTAGGATGCTCTGAGAGTGGAGGGCAAACGATCCAGCAGGACCACCGGTCGGCACCCCTTCGTGCTCTGCGTCACGTGGAGCGGGTCCAATATGCGTTCCGGGCACAATCTCGGTGGGGCCCATATCCAGCGGTGTGTCTTGTGGAAAATAAAAGACCTCAATAAAATTAACCTCAGGCCCAAAAATATGATCGGCATCCTGATGCCACCCTTGTGCGGGTGCGGGACATTCGGTACTGTGATCGCTCACCAGCACAGGTAGTCCCACATTCGTGCCGAGCAGCGACCGCAGCGCACCAGCGAGTTGTCTATTGAGAAGCACATGTTCAATAAACCAATCCTCAAGCAGGATTGTGCTCGGTTCATGGGACTTGCGAATCCGTTCTAAGTCCGCTTCAGTAAGTCCTTCGGGAACAAAACAGGGGCTGGCCGGTGTTTTCCCTCTCAAATAATCGCATGCGCGTTGGTTGATTTCATCAGGAACAACGCCTTCCAAGGTGAGAAAACCATCTCGACAAAATTCCAGTACCTGCGTGTCGGTGAGAGTGGGTTCACAGTCAAAGGTCCAATTTGCTGCATCGTAGTTCATGGTGAATCACCTCAATCTTTCTGATACAAATCTTCGAGCATTATATCAGGGGTTATCAACAAGAATAACTGTAGCTGTCACTATAAAGCTATTTTTAGTAACATCTGCTATGATATTTTAACTTTATTTTCGCAAAACTTTGCTTAAACGTCAAGAGAAGAATAGTTTCCTTCCAACTTTCTAATGACATAGCAGCCTTAAGGTGCTATGCTGTCATGTAACCATTCAAGATCCGTCATCTGAGAGTAAGACGTGCTGCCCTGAAAGGAGAGCGTTATGAAAGTCACCGAAATCGAAGTGCATCAGATTACCCCTGAATACGAGGATTGGATCGCCTACCAACTGAACCACTACTCAGGTCCCGCGAATCGCACTGTGTATGTAGTGCATACAGACGACGGACGGGTAGGGCTTGGGGAGGGTGGCAGACCCGAACCACAGGAGGTGATCGATCAGTACATCGGCACCAATCCCTTCAAATGGGTTGGAGACGAAACCTCGTTGGCTTTGGGCACAGCTATGTACGATTTAATGGGGCAAGCAGCCGGTGTGCCGGTCTATCAGCTTTTTGGTCAGAAAACCCGCTCATGGGTGCCGGTCAGCAGTTGGACGGTATCGACGCACCCCCAGCGTATGGCAGAGGCTGTCGAGCGATACGCAGCACAGGGCTACACTTGGATGAAATTCCATCTTTCGCCCTTTGAGAATGTTTTTGACCAGACCGATGCTATGGAGGCGGTGGCACCCAAAGGTTTCAGGATCCACTACGACTTTACCGGGGGCGGAACGGACGACTACATGCCAGAACTCTTGGGCAAATTAGCGCAGTCTCCCATTGCGGGCTGTTTTGAGGATTGCATTGATGCTGGGGATACACTGGCTTCAATCGATCTGTGCCGACGGATACCGTTGCCCATCGTGCGCCACCAAGCACCACTGGAAGCTACCTACGAAGTGCTGATGGGCGCTGGAGATGTGTATATGCGCGGTCACCAGAAAATTGGTGCAGCCATACGCTGCGCTGGACTCTTCGCTGCGGGCAATATCCCCTTCATGCTGCAGAACGTTGGTAGCACTATCACCCGCGCTATGACGGCGCACATGATGTCGGTTTTTCCTACCGCTACCTTCCACTTTGTTACTACCACGGAGATTTATAAGAGTGATGTTGTGAAGGAAAGGTTGGATCCAGTCAACGGATTTGTACGAGTACCAGAAGCACCCGGACTGGGACTCACACTGGATCGGGACGCGCTGGAACGGCTAAAGCATCTGGAGTTGCCGGCGCAGGCGCCGTGGATTATCAAATCTCGTTTTGCTAACGGTTCAATGATGTATAATCGCTACGATCCAGCCAACACTCGGCACTTCTTGATAAGACCAGATTGGCGAGGCGGGCTAGTTCCAATGAGTTACGATGCCCCCATTGAGACTGAGTATTGGGACGACGATGGCACTCCGGCGTTTAGGGAAATGTTTGAGCGGATTGAGCGGGAAGGGATGGTGCTAGAGAGGTAGGATAATCTTATAACCTAAGTTGCTAGTTATGGAAGATGTTGTAAAACGGGAGAATGGGAACTGAATAAAGCCCATTACCTGCTCGCGGTGGATTGACAAATCCACTGCACACGTACAAAGATGGCTCCGTTCCGCCTGTCCCGATCTTATCGGGGAGAGTCCGAGACTTGGATATGGCTATCCAAGCCGAGCGGGTTGGCCGACTAGCAACTTGCGTTCTTATAGGCTAATTTTTGAATGCAGGCATGACCTCTTTGGCGAACCGGTCTAACTGCTCCAAAATCACATGCTCTGGTGTGCCCACCGCGTTGTTGACGGTAACCTGATTAAGCCCAGGGTAGCGTTCCTGAACATCCATCAGTTTTTCAATAATTAGCTCCGGTGGCCCGCACAACCACGCACCCGCTTCCACGGCATCTTGGAGCGTTGGTAAGTTGGCGGTGCGTGCTTTTTGCGGATCTGCGGTCGCCGCAATCTGCTCGTCCGTCAGACCGCGCACAAACCCCAAGGGTGCGAACATTTTCATGTGTTCTTCGAAGTAGCCATTTGCCTCCTCGATCGCCTGTGCTTCCGTGTCCGCAATATGGTAGGAGAAGCCGATAATAAGGTCACCACCAAGTTCCATTTCCCTGCCGTGGTTGGCTTGTACCTGCTGCCAAGCGCGTATCACTTTCTCTGCAGCACCACCGGCCGCGGCACCACCGCCGATCATACCCTTGATGCCGTGCTTCGCCATAAGGTTCAGCCCACGCTCACTTGCACTGACAATAGGCTGCCAACACTCAACAGGTAGGTTGAGTGGACGCGGCACTAAAGTAACCTCCTCCAATTCATAACCACGATACGGAACTTTGGGCGGGATGTCATAATACTTGCCGTGATGGGAGAAGGAGGACTCATTGAACGACTTGAAGATGATCTCAATCTGTTCCTCGAACATCTCGCGATTGGCGTCTCCATCAAGCAGAGGCGCACCAAAGACCTCGACTTCGCGCGTATGATAGCCTCGGCCCACGCCAAAGACGATCCGTCCGCCTGTGAGGAGATCCGCGGTTGCGTAATCCTCTGCCAACCGCAGCGGGTGCCACATCGGTGTAACGTTGAAAGCACAGCCGATCTTGAGGGTCTGTGTTAGATGTGCGAGATGAACACCGAGCATCAGGATGTTGGGTATGCACTCGTATCCCTCACGCTGAAAGTGGTGTTCAGCCAGCCAGAGGGTCTCGTAGCCGGCGCTATCCATCAGTTGAGCAATGGCTTGGGTCTTATCGAATACGGTTGCTATATGTTCGTCGGAGAGCCAGCGCTCGTTCACAGGGGGACCGTCAAGTCCTACATCGTCCAGATCAACATGTCCTGCGAATAGTGAACCAAATTTCGTAATCATCTTTTCTCGTCCGGCTGATCTTGCCCAAACACTGGTTAATCGCCTCTGGGATCTGATATCTACCAACAGAAATGCGTTTGTTCCTTGCGAAAGTTTAGAACTTCCGCAAGGTCAACTCCAGGTAAAGCCTACGACACCTCTATACTTCTGGTGCAGAAACGCCATGGGACGCAGCTGCTTCGACCAATCGATCCCACGTCTTATCTTCGATTGGAATACCGTCTCTCATCCGTTGTTCACGGCTCTGTTCCTCAAACTCGCCGGGAGCGAATACCTCATCAACGCCGGGTAGTTTTTCAGAGGACTTGATCCATTCTGTAAGATGCTCGATCTCTTCTTGATACACATCAAGATCGATGAAATCCTGAATTTTGATAGCGATCATCACAATTCCACTTGCACCGCGGGTGGGTTCCTGACGGCTACAGCCCGCCCACGAAAGCCCGCCGGCGATAGCGTCAATCATAAACCCTAAGCCGAAACCCTTGTGTCCGAACTGAAAGCCGCCTACCGGCATCACCGCTGTATCGTCATGGCGATCTATGAAAGCGTTCGGATCAGTGACCGTCTTGCCTTCCGAATCGATCATCCATCCTTCCGGCATCTCTTCGTCGCGAGCGCGTTTGACTAATATCTTCCCGCCTGCAACAACGCTCAGTGTCATGTCGAGCATCAACGGTTCCCCATGTTTGCGTGGGACTGCGATTGCAATCGGGTTGGGTGGAAGCCTTCGGGATGTACCGCCAAAGGGGTGCATAAACCGTCCTCCACCATTCAGGAAGACAAGCCCGATCATACCCTCTTTTGCGGCAATTGTGGGATAAGTTCCCATCCGTCCAGCGTGGCCACAACGGTGGAGTCCAACCCCGCCAAATGTGTGGTTTTTCGCTTTTTGGACTGCCATCTCCATCGCCTTCTGAGCGATCACCATGCCGAGTCCGCCGTTAGCGTTTATCACTGCCGTTGCAGGCGTCTCGCGGACAATTTCCATCTTATCCGTCGATGCACCGCCGCTCATACCGCCTGCGTAGTTGGGTGCGTTAATCACGCCGTGCGAATCGTGCCCCATCAAATTGGAATCTACTACATGATTGCTGACTATACGGGCATCTTCCTCGACACCGCCGGCGCCGATATACATATCATAAACAAATTTCCTTAAAACCTCATGATTAACTGTAGGCATAAAAGCCCTCCCTATTCATACTTTTTATGATTTTCCCAGTAATCGCAACTGTCTCGTCATTATAGCACTGCACCATGGCAAACTCAAGGACATTATCCTGTTGATCGAGGGTAATTCATCGAGGCATATACACAATTTAGGCAAATCCTCTCTCTCTATTGGAACCTCGGTTGCCTCGGTGCACGATCTCTCTCTAACCGCAGTTTGGAACCCTTTAATGGTAACTGAACCCTTGCCCCATTCTGCAAGTGGGACTCCATAAACGCAAAGATCAGTTCTGTGCTGGCATGTGCCACGCGGACACCGCATCGTGACGGTTCACCGGTATCGAGTGAATGAACCAAATCTTTGATGAGGTTCGCCGTGCTGCTACTGCGCTCAAATTCCGGGAAAGTCTCCGGTACAAGGCAACCTCGCCAGCCCGGAACATCAGCTTGCCGTCGGATATGCCACTGCCAACCGTTATTCCAGCACGTCACCGTTCCACTATCACAAATTGCCTCCCACTCGCTGCCGCGCGGAGAAAGCAGCGCATGCGCCGTGACACCATTTTCAAATTGAATCATGCCCTGACCGTTCGGATCTTCCCGAACGATGTCACCATCGAAGATACTGTCGTCGTTGGTGATATGTGCGGATGCCCACAGGGCACGGCGGTCACTGTTTAGACGTAGGATTAGATCGAACTGATGACTCGAACCGTTAAAGAGCGAATGGTTGCCGTAGATGATTAGCGTTTTGAGTGCTCCCAGTTCACCACTATCGATAACCTCCTTCATCTTGTCGAAGCCGCTATGCCAGCGACGATTCGTTCCCAAGTTGAAGAAAGCGTCGTTACGCTCCACCGCTTCCACCATGGCGTCCGCCTCGTCCATAGAAGCCGCCATCGCCTTTTCTGCGTAAATTGCCTTGACCCCGTGTTCTACAGCGTGGATGACCACTTCGGCGCGGTGCTCCGGCTGGGTTGCGACACTCACGATATCTAAGTTCTCTTTGTCAATAAGTTCTTGATAGTCAGTGTATTGTTGCTCTTTTGGCACATCGTACCTTTCTCCGAAAACCTCCATTACATCTGGGCGCAGATCCGAGCAAGCGACAAGGTCTACCCGTTCTTCCTCATAAAAGCCCGCTGCGTGTGAGTATGGCAACCGAATCGCCTGATAATCCGGAACTTCATTGTCAATAAATGCGCCCATTCGGCTACAACCGATCACAGCAGCACGATAAGTTTTCATTTTTTCCCTCCATTGTTAAGATGCAAAACCTATTCTCTCGCGACGGATCTCATCAAAGTGTGGCGGTTCACTCAATCCCATACTCCTTCCACCGCTTTTCTACCAGATCGATGATTTCCTGAGACATCGTAATCTCATCGGGCCATTCACGCTGATAGCCCTCTTCGCTCCATTTGGTCGTGGCATCAATCCCCATCTTTGACCCCGCTCCCATTAACGGTGCAGCGTGATCAAGTACATCGACGGGTCCCTCAACGATTGTTACGTCTCGCTTGGGGTCAACATTGCTGCCAACGCGGAAAAGCACTTCATCGACATTTTGTACATCAACATCTTTGTCGACAACGATGATAATCTTGCTAAACATCAGTTGGCCAAGCCCCCATAGGCTGTGCATAATCTTCTTTGCATGGTAGGGGTAGCGTTTGTCGATAGAGATCAGAGCAAAGTTGTGGAATACGCCGAAAAGCGGCAGGTTCATATCGACCAATTCCGGCAGCTGTGTCTTAATCAATGGCATGAAGATTCGCTCTGTTGCCTTACCCATGTAGCAGTCCTCCATCGGCGGTTTGCCGACAATAATTGTCTGATAGATGGGACGTTTACGGTGTGTGATAGCGGTGATGTGAAAGACAGGATATTCGTCTGCAAGGGAGTAGTAGCCGGTGTGATCGCCGAAGGGACCCTCAATACAGATCTCGTCCGGTTCGATGTATCCCTCAATCACGATGTCGGCATCTGCGGGGACCGACATATCGATTGTTTTACACGGGACCATCGGTACATTGTCTTTACGAAGAAACCCTGCAAACAGGAGTTCATCAATACCACTTGGAAGCGGCGCAGTCCCGATATAGGACATAACCGGATCGCCACCGATAGCGACAGCAACCGGCATCCGTTCTCCCGCCTCGCGGTATTCGCGGTGATGTCCGGCACCATCATGGTGAATCTGCCAGTGCATTGCCAACGTGCGTTCATCCAGTTTTTGTAGCCGGTACGTGCCAACATTGCGTTGACCGGTTTTCAGGCTATGCGTGAAAACCTGCGGCAGGGTAATATATCTGTCCGCATCGAGGGGCCAACATTTGATGAGCGGGATGCGATCTAATGAAATATCTTCGTCAGTCCAAACTACCTCCTGACATGCACCGCGTTTGACCGTTTTCGGGGGAAATTTCGTGAGTTTGCTCAGAATGCCGAGGAGTTTCACCTTGTCGAGCAGCGATTCTGGCGGACCGAGTTGAATCATACCTTCAATTTCATCGGCGATTTCGTTCATGTTTTCAACGCCGAGTGCCATCGCCATCCGCTTATAGGAACCAAACGCGTTGATCAGCAGCGGCATGTCGCTGCCCTCGACTTTTTCGAACAGTAGTGCCGGGCCTTCGGCTTTACTCACCCGATCGGTGATCTGTGTAATCTCAAGATCTGGTGAGACTTCGGCTTTGATTCGCTTTAGTTCGCCCGCTTTGTCTAACGCCTTTACAAAATCTGTCAGACTGGAATATGCCATTTTTCACCTTGCGTAATGAACGTTGGGGTGGGAAGGTTTTTCCTATTTTTCCCAGCTGATTTCGGGATGTATGGATGAAGATCGTTATCTCTTGCGACCTTGACGATATACCCGCCCGCCTTTTACAACGGTAACCGGTACAAAGTTATGTCTGCCGATACGGGTTTCACCACGTGAATCCGCCAATTGGAATTCGCCTTCTCGCAATTCGGAGATGACCGCGTCTCCCCAAGCGCCGGGTGCCAATGTGCCGATTCTGTCGGACATCAGGATTACCTCTGCCGGAACCGAGGTAACTTTTGCGATGGCATCGTCAAGCGGCATACCGAGATTGAGGAATTTCGTCACAACATTCGCCAAGTCATAGACGGGTCCGTTAACGTTGTAAATGTGCAGATCTGATGAGATCGTTTGTGGCGCAACACCTTGATTCATCGCGGTTTCAACGGTATCCCACGAGAACGACCCCGCACCATGCCCCACATCAAAGACAACGCCACGTTCCATTGCCTCATGCACCGACTTACGCACCTTCCCGTCGTCGTCCAAGATACCACATTTACTCCCGTGAAAGCAGTGAGTCAGGATATCCCGCTCACCCATAACTGCCAAGATATCATCTATCGAATCACACCAAGCATCTTGTGGGTGTACCATGATGGGCAGACCAGCTGCATCCGCCGCTTCACGTGCATGATGCAGCGGAATCATCCCCGATCGTTCACTAACGATACTGTGCTTTGTTAATCGTACCTTCACTCCCAGAATAATATCACAATGTTTTTCAATCATTGCACAAGCTTTATCCACATCGGCATACTCAGGAATCTCGAACTCACCAATTTCTTGGGTCAGCATCCCTTGAGACGATATGTTGATTTGCGCCAAGATGCGCGTTTCGCTCACATCGATCACATACTTCCGAAATCCGGGAAAAATATCGGCACCTGCTGAACCCGCATCAACAACCGTCGTTGCTCCTTTTGCCAAGCAGGTCGGGTCTGGTTCTATACCAAAATGACTGACCCCATAGAACACATGAACGTGCAAATCAATCATGCCCGGTGTTACGAGGCAGCCACTAGCATCCAATACCTCAAGTGCGTCCGTCTTTGAGAGGTCGTCCCCAACCTCGGTAACAACGCCATTTGAAAAGGCGACATCTTTATTTGCGTGAATATTCTGTGCAGGATCAATCAGTGTCCCGCCTTTGATTAGCAGATCGTGAGCCATATTGTAACCTCCGAACTATTTTCAGTCGTTTAGTATCACGTTAGGTTAATCCATAAAAAGATGGATCCCCCGTGCTCTTAGTACATGAATATGATATTTGATAGAGTCTTCGTTCAAGGGGTTGGAGGCCAAGGAAACAATATCACCTTGTCCAAGCCCCGGGTTATTGACCAAAGGAAGAATATCGTGAATTTGATTTCCACTCAGGTGGAGTTCATATAAACCTACCAGTTTTGTGAGTGGGCTTACATTGTTAATCCGATTTTTTGCGATATAAAACCATTTCAGATTTTTTAGTCCAGCGAGAGGGGTTATATCGTGGATTTGGTTTTCCGTTAGCTCAAGCCGTTCGAGGTTTGCCAATTCTGCAAGTGGACGAATGTCGTCGATCTGATTTTTATTCAGATTAAGCCGAAACAGCTTTTTCAGTCCGGCAAGCGGACTCACATCGCGAATTTGATTTCCTTCTAGGTACAGTCTCTCTAAAATTTCTAACTTTACAATGGGACTTATGTCGCGGATCTGATTCTCATCCAGATAAAGCCATTTGAGGTTTTCTAACCCTCCTAATGGCCGAATATCGCGAATCTGATTCTTCGGTAGATCCAGACTCTGCAAGTTGGTCAACCTTGCCAGCGGACGTATATCGCGAATCTGGTTATTATTCAGATAAAGTCGTTCCAGATTTATCAATCCAGCGAGCGCCTGAATATCACGGAGTTGGTTATTGTTCAAGTCGAGTCGTTCCAGACTTACCAATCCAGCAAGCGCCTGAATATTACGAATCTGATTATTGTTCAAGTCGAGCCATCGCAGGTTCTTTAGCTTTGCGAGTGGACTAATATCACTGACTTGATTGTTGCCAAGATCAAGCCACTGCAGGTTCGTTAACTTTGTGACTGGGCGAATATCTGTGACCTTTATGCCAATCAGGCTAAGATGCACCAGATCTTTACAATGCTCCAATCCAGACAGATTGGTGATTTCTGTGTGTATCGCTGAGAGATGTGTAAGTGTCGCTAAGTCGGTATCAGTAAGTGGATCGGAAGGAATACCTAACTTGGTTCGAAGCACATCTTCCAGGTTTGCATCGGGGATATTCACTGCTACACTGACTGCACTGGGACTCAAAGCCGCTTGTGAGCCAAATATAAAAATCAATAAGAATACACGGAATACAGACATTTCATCTGGATTATTTCGGAAGTAGAAACGATATGCAACCACAAGCAACATGTTAAGCAGATAAGATATTATACCCCAACTCAGGTTTGAAAACAAACCTTTGGATTTAGACGTGGGGTCATTTAATTTTACTGTAGGAGGGATCTCCGAATCTCCCGATTCTCGGGATTCTCGCCTGTCCCGATGTATCGGGGGAACGGAACCGACATCTCACTGTAGGCGTGATCTCCCGGTTGCGCCTTTTCAAACAAAATGGGTAATAAGCCGAAAACTGAATAACCCTAATTTAGACGTGGGGTATTGGTTAGATGAGAAATCATAATTGACCATTTTTCCGTTGCAAGGTTATGTGATGTGTGCTATAATGGGCAAAGCATCGGTTTTTCAAAACACAGTTGCTTGAATTGTCTTGATATAAACACTACCGCATTCCCAGGATTGAATTAATGAATTACACTACAATTTGTCCTGTTCTATAGACGGTGAGGGTAGGATCGTTCATTCCTGTCCTCTGAGTTATGGAGGGCCTGTATTACCTCCTTTGAATTTCTGGTCTTAAGGTTAGCGGATGCCGTTAACCACTCCCCATTTTTACTTGTGGGGATACGCTCAAAGGAAGGGAACAAGAATGAACTTGCGGGATATTTCTCTGGGACGCCATGCACCCTCAATTATCAATGTTGTTATTGAGGCACCAAAGGGGAGTAGGAAGAAGTATAGATACCACGCAAAAAGCCGAAAATTTCGATTAGCATACGAATTTAGCATGCCAGTACCAACAGAATACGGTTGGATTCCACAAACAGTTGCTGAAGATGGGCACTTCTTGAATGCAATGGTAATTGCTACTAACGCGAGCCACCCCGGCTACATCTGCGAAGCGCGACCCATCGGTGTACTAAAACGTAAAGACAGAGACCATCACGTGATCTGTGTGATGTTGGGCGATGAACGTTACACTTCGGTCAAGGACATTTCTGATTTAGATGTTAACTTACTAAAAAAAATCGTCCAGTTTTTTGAACCCTATTTTGAACTATCCGGTTGGTTAAATAATGCCGAGACAGTCGAAGTAATCAAAAAAGCACACGAAGTATACATGGCGGACCCGAAGTCCCGAAACCCCGAAGCGGAAACAGACAGCGATTCTGGAGACGCAGAAGAAACCGAAGGCTTCGACACAGACTTTGAGGAAACGAACGTGCCAGAAGAGGACACTGAACAGGCAGACCGTGACGACCAAGGAGAGGCGGGAGATGCCAATTCCGACAATTGAATGGGTTGATGGTAGAGTCCACTTGATCGATCAAACCCTGCTCCCGAACGAATTCAAGCAAATTTATTGTGACGATGTCGAAAGTGTTTGGGAGGCGATTAAATCTCTCCGAGTTCGTGGGGCACCTGCCATTGGGATTGCGGGCGCGTTGGGGGCAGTGCTTGGGATCTGGAAGTCGAAGGCGGTCAGCTACCCCGATTTTGCGGTCGAGCTCAAAACGATAACGGATTATCTAGCAACCTCACGCCCAACAGCAGTGAATCTCTTTTGGGCGCTGGAGCGCATTGAGCAAACAGCAGAAAAGCACAAAGACCTTGAGATTTCGCAGCTCAAAGGTGTTCTGCTTGATGAGGCACAGCGCATTATTGAGGAAGATCGCGAAAAATGTCGGGCTATCGGTCAGCACGGATTAGACCTCATCCGTAACGGTGACAGTATCTTGACGCATTGTAATGCAGGGGGACTTGCAACCTCTGATTACGGCACGGCACTCGCAGTTATGTTCTCCGCACACGAGTCAGGTAAGAACATCACGGTTTTCGCCGATGAGACCCGTCCACTGCTGCAAGGCGCGCGATTGACAGCGTGGGAACTCATGCAAGCAGGGATTGATGTGACCCTGATTTGTGACAACATGGCAGCGCAGGTCATGAAGGAAGGAAAGATCCAGTGCGTCATTGTTGGGGCCGATCGCATTGCTGCAAACGGCGACACCGCCAATAAGATTGGAACATACAACGTTGCGATATTGGCAAAAGCACACGACATCCCTTTCTATGTTGCCGCGCCAACTTCGACCCTTGACCTCTCCCTAAGAACAGGCGATCTAATTCCGATTGAGCAGCGCGCCGCCGAAGAAGTAACGGAAGGCTTCGGTAACAGAACCGCACCCGAAGGGGTCAAGGTCTACAGCCCCGCGTTTGATGTCACCCCCGCCCACCTCATCACCGCAATCATCACAGAAAAAGGCATCGCCCACCCTCCCTTTGAGGAGAGTCTTTCCGGCCAAACTGATTAGCGAAACCGCACCCCGTAGCTATCCATCTACCCTATGGAGTAACTGAATTGCCGTTGCTGCAATTCGATCCCCGGCATCTGGACACAGCTTGCTAGACCGTGCAGTTCTCGGTTCGTAGCCCCCACCGACAAATGCCTGTGGCGTCGGAACGTACCCGACACAGCCGTTAGCAAGGGAGACGACAAACGTCGGATCAAAGGGGGAACACTCCTGAATATCCAACCCGTACTGACAGAAGTATTCCGCAGGCACAGCAATCAGTCCGGTTGTCCCGATTCGTATCATCTGAACCTCAGCCGTGACGCTCGGTTCAATTTTCTTGATTTCTTTGAGCAATTCAAGTTCTCTTGCCCAGACCGCTTGATCTCCCCAAGATTGTGCTTGGTTGAGCGACGCATTGTCGAGGTCGCGTAAGCGAAGCTCAACTGTTTCAGTCGCACACGCCAACGTAACGTCATCAGTATAATCCATTCGCGCCAATACCTTGATGACTTCGGCACCGATCGTCGTGCCGACATGCCAACCCCAGCACTCACCCGACTGCTTCCCTCGATCTCTGAGGTTATCGACTTGTGTCACATCGCCTGATGCTCCGTTCCCGAAAACAATGATCGCATGGTCGGCTTTCATTGCCTGCTGAACGGTTTTTCTCAGGTAGTAGATGTAGTCAGCAGAAAAGCCACCCCCGCCGACACCCAGGGTGGCATGACAACAGTAGTTGATCCAGCATCCAAGGAATCTGCACGATTGATTTATCGCACCAATAACGCCGACCATTGGATCGATAGGTCCCGCGACTTGGACGATATCGGGATTGCCCACGCCCGGATGTGTCCGCTCCGAGCCATCTTTCATACGAAAGCGTCGATTGAAAGCAACACTTCCCTCATGACCCGCGCCGATAACCAATGTGGCGGGTTCACGTTTCTCATACGCCTCGATAGCTGCCTGTGCAATTTGTGCAGCAACGAAGTTACAGTAAGTCGCATCCGATTCGCTCATAAAGACATCGGCGACGGGACCACCGTTATGTGTGTGGCTCGCCGCAATCAGCACGTTGTCAGCAGGGATAGCGGTAATATCTGCGATTTGTCCCCGCGCGCTCAAGGTTGTCGAGCGTTTAATTGATAGGCCATCAAGTCCTGCGAGGACAACCTGTGTGTTGCCATCGTCCAGTACCATCGCATTTACAAGAAGATCATCATGCACATTCTGTGAAAAACGTTTGCTAATACTTCCGGGCATTTCTGCACCAATTTCTGGTGTAATTACACGTTGACCAAATCCTACTTGAATCATTCTGAACTTTCCTCTGATTTTAACGTCAATAACTTAAGCATTTACGTTTTGTGAATTGAGTGAAAGCCGGCGTGATGATTATCTGTGGCTTAAAATATGTTGAAGATACCAGGCACAGCGGGGTTTCATCCGGAAAATCACCGATAGATTGTATAAGGGCGATTGTGCTCCGCTTGAAGGCTTTATATGCTTGTGGTATAATTCCGAGATCGGTAGACATTGGACCATTTTATCATGAATCTGAACGTATTTGGAGTGTTATTGAATAGATTTGACCAAAATCGGGAAGAACGTGTCCAGTCGTGGGAGCGTAGGCGCCGAATAATGACATTCGGCTGGTGGTGGTTTATTGTTATTCTATCATTCCCTATTGGCTGCATGTTTATCATACCTGACGAGACTCCGGAAGCGAACGATCCAGCTGCGCCTTGGAAGTCAACTGAACTTTTGAGCGATCAGGTCAACGCTATCGCAGCAGATGCCCAACATATCTGGGTCGCAACCGATAAAGGGATCAACCGTTTCAACAAGCGCGAAAATTTGTGGATAAGTTACACAGTCGAAGATGGGCTGGCGAATAACAAAGTCTCTAGCGTGGCAGTTGATGGCAACACCATCTGGTTTGGAACGGAATCCGGCGTTTCAAAATATCAACCCAGAATCGATAAATGGACAACCTACACCCGCGACGATGGTCTGCCGAGTAATCGTGTCATGGCTATCGGTGTAGATGGGAACTACATCTGGTTCGGCACAGATAAAGGTTTGAGCCGATATAATAAAGCGATCGATGTTTGGGCACTTCGCACCACCGACGACGGTGGTCTGACCAGTAATGAGATTTCCGCTATCGCTGTCGAGGCTGAGTATGTTTGGTTCGCTACCGACAAAGGCGTATCCAGATACGATAAGAAAATCGATTCATGGACACAGCTGACCAAAAGCGCCGGTTTAGCAGATGATAACGTCACAACTATCGCTATTGATGAGGATTTTATCTGGTTCGGTACGCAGAACGCCGGCGTGAGTTTATACAGCACTACTGAGCAAACATTTGTAAAAACCTACACACGCACCGATCTGCTCGAAACGGATAAGATTAACTACGTCTTGGTTGATGGTTTGTATGTCTGGATTGGTACCGCAAATGAAGGTGTTCAAAGATATATCAAACCGGTTGATACGTGGGTCCACTACAGGATAGAAGATGGGCTTCCATCGTCAAATATCACAGCGATGGTAGTTGATGGTCAGTATGTCTGGTTCGGTACTTATGAAGACGGGTTAGCACGGTTTGATAAAATTCACGGTCTTTGGAATATCGTCAAGAAGGCGGAAGGATTAGTGAGCGACAACATCAGATCGATTGTCGAACAGGACGGTGTCCTTTGGGTTGGCACGGCGATGGGGCTCAGTCGATTTGACTTGCAATCCGGAGAATGGAGAACCTACACCAAAGCGCAGGGCTTGACGACCAATTATATCACCCGAGTTATCGCTGATGGTGATACCATCTGGGTTGGCACGTCAAAGGGCGTAGGACGATATCAGAGCGATCAGTGGAAATTCTGGAACCGTCAACACGGGCTGCCCAGCGATTTTGTCCTCGATATAGCGGTGGTTGATCAGATGGTTTGGGTCGGTACGCGCGCTGGGCTTTGGCAGTATAACCGGGAGAGTGATAAATGGCGGATCGCTGAACACCTAAAAGGAATGCGGATAAATGCTATCGCCATTGATACTAACTCGCTTTGGTTCGGAACTGATCGAGGCCTAATCCAATTCATCGATGGACATTTCACCTTTCACACCTCACACCTTTCTCTTCACATCAACACCATAGCAAATGAAAAGAACATACTCTGGATTGGGACACGCAATGGGCTTTCCATGTTCGATAAACGGGAGAGAAGATGGCATCATTTCACAACAGAGGATGGGCTGCCGAATAACAACGTAAGAACACTCGCTATCACCGAAGATGCGCTGTGGGTGGGCACGCCGAGTGGCTTGGGTGTACTCCCTCGCAACCGATGGAGCCCCTCCACCATAAAATCGGAGGACTGGCGACAGTTCGACTTAACCCAGCCGGGGGTGGTGATGGGACATGAAAATGTCCGAGATATTTGTGTTATGGATAATCAAGTTTGGCTGGGAACGATCGGCGGCTTGGGTGTATATTCTCAGCAGGATAACGCTTGGCGATCGATTCGTGCAAAAGAACGGACGGTTGTCCTGCGTCACCGCGGCATACAACATACAGAGCTGGATGGCGATTGGGTGTGGTTTTTGGCGTGGGAAAATACATCCAACGGGGAAATCATTCGGTATGACAAGCGGACAAGAACTTGGACGCACTACATGAAAGAAGATGTGACAGAAAATCACCGAGAGGATTCGCACCAGCCAGTCCGAGATTCAAGGCATGTTGGTAAAAGGAATCTACACCCGTCCACTCCGAATGAAGAAACTCCATACATCGCTCAAATTGATTGGATGGACGTAACTAATGACAGTGTATGGTTCGCCACGGACGGCGGAGTGCTCGCTTATTATAAAGAATCGGATACATGGCGACATTACACCACTAAGGATGGACTGGCTGCGAATAAAACAACAACATTGATGGTTGACGGAAATGACGTATGGGTCGTTTTGAGGGATAATCGCATCTGTCGCTATCGACGGGATACTGATGGCTGGGAGACCCATCAAGTGGTTTTTAAGGAAATCTCTCCTGATATGGAATCATACCGCACGCGTCTTGCAGCAGACAGACGCTATGTCTGGGTACCAGCACAGAGGGAGGGCGTGGCACGCTACGATAAACAGAATGAAACGTGGAAGCGCTACACTTCAGCAGATGGTTTGCAGGATGATAGCGTCGGCTTTGTTGTTGTGGATAACAATGATGTGTGGGCTTACGGCGGCTGGGGTGGAGGCTTGAGCAAGTACGACGCGAACACAGATAGCTGGGTCATTATTAATTCCAGTAAAGGGTTAGTTGCCGACCAGATCCGGGAAGTAATCTCCGGGGTAGACTATATGTGGGTGTTGTATAACCAAAGTTGGTGGGAAGGAGACGACACCGTCCCTGCCAGCGGATTTCACAGAGCCAATCACACTTGGCAGGTGTTCCGAGGGCATCCAGAGAGTGTGGGAAACAATTTCAGAGATGTTCAAGAAACGACTGAATTCGTCTGGTTCGGAAGCGAAGAACACGGAATCAGTCGATACGATAAGGCCTCCTCATCTTGGACGGTTTTTACGAAAGAGGATGGACTACTGGATAATCGCATCAACTATCCAACTTTGAAAGCCGATAGCAACTTCATCTGGATGGGCAGCCGCAGCGGTCTCAGTCGTTATGACATGCGTAAAGATAGCTGGACGGTATATACGGGGAGGCGCGCCCTGCCCGCAGAAGTGGTACATGCGGTCGCTGTTGATTCGCGCTATGTTTATTGTGGAACAGAGCGGGGTGCAAGGCGCTACGATAAGCAGAATGACTTTTGGCTACAGAAGCGCATCGTAGAGGAGCCCGTGAACGATCTTGCTGTTGATGATAAATACTTGTGGATAGCAACCTCCAAAGGCGTTACCCGGTTCGATAAATCCGCGCATTGGGCAGACCTGCACGAGGCTGAAAACGGCTTGGCTGATACATTCGTCAAAGTTGCTGATGTAGAGGGACGCACCTTATGGGTCGGTACGGATAAGGGGGTGAGCAGATACAATACGCTTTCGGACGACCCGAATGCTTGGGATAGCTTTAGGCGCGCTGACGATGTGGACACTATGTTATTGTCTCAAGAATACGCCAATAGCCTCATAGATAACCGAGTGACCAGTATAGCGGCAGGAAATCGTTACGTCTGGGTGGGGACGGAGAGAGGTATCAGTCGTTATGACATGAAGAAAGAGGTCTGGGTGACCTACGCACGGCAGGAGGGATTGCACCACGATAAAGTAAGTAGTATCTGCATTGACGGCGATTGGGTTTGGTTCGGTACGGAGGCAGGTGTCAGCAAGCTAAACACAAAAACGGAAGAATGGAGTGTCTTCACATCGTCTGACGGTTTAGCCAGCGATCAGATCACCAGTATCATTGCAAATGGTAACTTCGTGTGGTTTGGTAGTTTCGATGCTGGCGTGTCACGCTACAATAAGATGACGATGAAGTGGCAACACTTTACCCAAAAAGATGGACTTAGCCATAATCGGGTGTTTGCGCTTGCCGTAGATGGTGATTTCCTTTGGGTGGGGACGGAACGTGGGCTGAGTCGGCATGACACAGTGACAGATACGTGGACAATCTTTACTCCACATTTCGATGAAGAAGAAGACCGAAGATGATTTTAAAATAGAACGTTAGAAGGTTGGACTTTAAAGGGATTCTTCTCGCGGCGGGATCTGAGTCAAGACATAGCAGAAGAAACACACTATTTCACGGTTTTGGAAAAGCGTCTTGAGTAAAGGACAGCAACCGCTGTTTCTTACAGAAAGGCACAAAAGGATGCGTCAAGTTCATATAATCTTAGGTTTCATGATACTCCTGTTTTTGGCGAATTGCGCCACACATGACCCACAACAGGTGCATCCTGATCTTTTCGTCGATGAAGACGGCAGCATAATCAGCCAACTCCTCAGCGACCGCGTCCTATCCTTAGCTGTTGATTCACGCTATTTGTGGGTTGGGACCGACCGTGGGTTGAGTCGATACGATAAGATGCAAGGTCGGTGGCGTAATTTCACTGTAAGAGACGGTTTGGCTCACAACCACATTTTGTCCATCGCTTTGGACGACCTTCAGGTCTGGATCGGCACACGCGACGGCGTGAGTCATTACGCGATGGACACTGATAGATGGAAGCGCTACATGCCCCGTGATGGCTTGGCGGGTCGTGAGGTCTCCTGCATCGCTGTTGATTCGAGATTTATCTGGTTCGGCACGCCAAATGGACTCTCTCGGTATGATAAAGAGACGGACAGTTGGGCGCAGAAGCGCGAGAGTGATGGACTTGCGGGTGACTTTGTTACGCAGATCGTGATAGATGACGATTACATCTGGGTCGGTACCGAGAACGGAGTTTCCAGATATGACAAACTTACCGATTCATGGAACAACTATGACAAGGAAAGTGGACTTATTGATAATAGCGTGACTGCAATCGCCGCCGATGAAGATTCCGTCTGGTTTGGTACGGAGAATAAGGGGCTCAGTCGCTACGACCAACGGAATTCGGAATTCGTCAGAGCGTACACAAAAAGGGATCGATTGACGAGTGATCAGATAAACGCGCTGGCAGTCGATGGAACGTCACTATGGTTAGGGACTGCCGATAGTGGTGCGCAGCGCTACATTTTATCTGTCAATACGTGGCGAGAGTACGCAACAGAAGTGGGGTTACCTTCCAATCATATTACGGCAATTGCTGCCGATGGCAACGTGGTCTGGTTCGGCACGTACGAGCATGGACTGGTACGATATGATTTACGTCGTGAACAATGGAGGATTTATGGCGAAGTTAAAGCGTTGAGCGACAATGATGTAAAGGACATTTTAGTGACGGATGAGTCCGTTTGGGTGGCAACACGATCCGGCTTAAACCAGGCAATCTACCTCGAAAATTCGAACTTTTCAGCGGGGCTTAATTGGAGGACGTTGAGCAAGGCAGAAGGTTTGGCGGATAACTACATTACCGCTGTGGTGGAAGTGGGAAAAGATTTGTGGGTTGGCACACCTCGCGGTTTGGGAGTGCGACGCGAGGGCGAGGACAAGTGGATATTTTTTACAGAGAAAGACGGATTGCCGCACGACTTCGTGACCTGCGTTGCGTGGGAAACGGTGAATAGAGGTGTGGAGAGGACATCTTTACGTCTATGGATTGGGACAAAGGCAGGGCTTTCGACCTACGATCCTCAAAGCCGAAAATGGAATACACCTCCCTCCGAATTGCAAACCTCCGGTTGGATCAACGATATCAAATTAGAGGAGAACTTTGTCTGGGTTGGTACGACAGAGGGACTCGTCTACTATGATCGGTCTACCCGCACTTCGGGTACACTGACTGAAGCGGATGGGCTACCCTCAGATGTGATTAACACTGTTGCAATAAAGGATAATTCTATCTGGATCGGCACAATATCCGGTTTAGTACAGATAGACAGGTCGATAATCACACCTTCCGTCCAAGGATCCACGTCCCGCTCCGCCTGTCCCGATTCCATCGGGGAGGATTCCGATGGAACTGGAGCAAGCGGGATTTCACGTTTCACGCCTCATGCCAACGTCAGGGCAATTACTGTTGATGACGATACCATCTGGATAGGTGGGCCGTCGGGATTGGCAAAGTACGATACTGCAAAAGATCTGTGGACACATTACACCCGCGAGAATACCAACGGGGGACTCATCTCCGATAATGTTAAGGTCATTTCAGAAGGCAGCGGTAAGCTTTGGGCGGGTACAATCGCTGGGGTCAGTTGTCTGGACAAAGAGACAGGCAGCTGGTCGAAACACGTTGCAGCGATGACAACAGAGGTGCTGCACTCGAATTGGGTCAGCAAGTTGGCGGAGGATGGGAGCGGACTCTGGTTTGGCAATTGGAAGGATTCCACAGAAGGCGCAATTGTAAGGTATGATAGACAGACAGACACGTTCCGCTTCTTTAGCAAAGATGACCTTCCATTGAAATCTATTGAGAGACCGATCACGCGCATACACGCGGTGACTGTGGATGAAAGTGAAGTATGGGTCGGCACCAATGGTGGGCTATTACGCTACGATAAAGAAACGGATACGTGGCGTCATTATACTATTGAAGACGGTCTGCCAAACAATGAAGTTTGGACGATTGTTCTTGATAGTCAATATCTCTGGACAGCGCATATTGGTGGTGTAGTAAGTCGTTATTCACTTGAGACGGATACATGGAAAACCTATGAAATTGTGCCGAGCGTAGAATGGAGTAACATTGGGACCATCGCTATTGATCCTCAATATGTCTGGGTGACAACGGTTTGGGAGGGAATTAAGCGATATGATAAATCAACGGATCGGTGGAGCAGTATTACGGAAGCACACGGTTTGGGGAACAATGAAGCCAATGACTTGCTCGTTGATGGCGATTATATCTGGGTCACGGGTTGGGGGGATGCTAGCCGTTATGATCGGCGAACCAAAGAATGGGAGATATTCTCAAGTCAGCATGTACTCTCAGATGTGAATTTCGGGATCGATAAGGGACAGGATGGTGTTTGGCTTACATACTCGGGGTGGAGCGGCGCGCTTGCGTCGAAGTATAACAATAAGACCGATTCGTGGACAACATTAAACCTCCCGGAGATTGAAGGGCTTGATTTTGGACGTACAAAACAGGTTGTTGAGACCACGGATACTGTTTGGTTTGCGGCAGATCGTCAGGGGTTGGCTCGGTATAACAAAGCTGCAAAGGATTGGGCATTCTTCGGTGAGGAGAACGGACTGCCAAGCAGTGACATCATCGAACATTCTTTGGTGGTAGACGATGATTATGTTTGGGTGGGGACCGCTGGGGGATTGAGTCGATACGATCCTAAAGAAGAGGTCTGGACCACTTTCACGCAGTCTCCATTGGCACGAACGCTCCGCGAATCAAAAGTGTACGCAATCGCCGCCGAAGCGCGTTATGTATGGTTGGGGACAACCAACGGCTTACATCGCTACGACAAACAGACAGATCGTTGGTTTGCTCCTCGTCTGAAGGGGCTGAAAGATATGGAGGACGACACACCAAGTGTCACCTGCCTAACGATTGACGAGAAATATGCGTGGCTCGGTACTAACACTGGTGTCCTGCGCTACGATAAAGCCGGTGATCGTTGGGAAAAGTACACCGTTGAAAACGGTTTGCCTTCCAATACCATCCGAGATCTGGATGTAAAAGGCTACGACTTATGGGTCTCTACAGACCGCGGCGTTGCGACGTTCAACCGTCTGTCTGATGATCCGAATGCTTGGGAGTCGCACACACAGGCACTGGAGGTCGAAGGTATGGGAGCCGATAAGAAATATGCCCAAACACTTCTGAGCGATGATGTCCGTTGCGTTGCGATCGGTGAGAAGTTGATCTGGTTCGGCACAGACAAAGGGGCTTGCCGATATGATAAAGATAAGAAGACATGGGAAACTCTTGCTAAAAATGTTCCCGCCCTTGATAAGGTGGAAAGCCAGAACGATCTCACAGACACTAGCGTCATTGTCATTGATGAAGGGGACATCTGGTTCGGTACGGGTAAGGGAGCGACAAAATACAGCGTCGAATCTGGGGATTTCGTTATCTACACTCAATCGGACGGTTTAGCAAGCGATATTGTCACCTGTATCGCTTTGAATGGGGAGGACATCTGGTTCGGTTCGGCGGATGCAGGCGTCACACGGCTGGATAGAAACACGGGTGACTGGCGTGTCTTTAATATAGACGACGGCTTGTCCCATAATCGAGTTGAAGCAATCGCAGTTGACGGTGATCAGCTCTGGTTTGGGACAGAGCGGGGCTTGTGTCGGTACAATCAGAAAACTGGGACATGGACAAGCTATGCTGAAGATTAATAAGAGCACGAAAGTTCAGATAAATCGAGAATCCTCGCATAGCAGGACGGAAAGACGACTGTTGTCTCGTTATTTCGTTGTTTTTCTATTTTATTTTCAGGTTTTCGCCCTACTCTTTCACTTTGGGTGTGGTTTCACCCAAATTGATTCGCGTGACGAACAATCGGCGGCGCTGGAAGAAGCAGCGATTACCCAAACAGCGACGAAACAAGCGTTAGTCAGCGATAATGTCCGTTGTATATCAACCTCCGCTAACCAGGTTTGGGTAGGGACAGATCGGGGTGTCAGCATCTATCATAAAGTGGATAACCGTTGGACAAAGTTAGACCGGTCCGATGGGCTGCTCTCTGATGACATTACTGCCATCGCCGTCGACGGGGAATCTGTCTGGATAGGTACGACACTCGGTGTCAGTCTTTATGATCCCAATGCAGCGGAACGTTGGACAAAGTTCCAACAACGGGACGGCATAGCAAGCAATAGAGTCACTGCCATCGCTGTGGATGGGAATCATATCTGGGTGGGGACCGAAGCGGGTATCTCGCGTTATGATAAGACGACAGGGGCGTGGGCGTTACAGCAAGAGAAGGATAAAGATTCATTTAACGTAGTCACGGCAATTGCTGTCGAATCCGAGTATGTTTGGTTCGGTACAGAAGACGGTCTCCGTCGATACGACAAATCCAAGGACGCGTGGAACACTTATACAAAAGAGGAAGGGTTGGTAGAAAACCATATCCGCTGGATCGCTTTAAGTCCTGACGCTGCTTGGGTGGGTACGGAGAAGTCAGGTGTAAGCAAGTTCAGTACAATCAACCAGACCTTTACTGAAAGCCATACCCGAACGGATCTTATAGAGAGCGATTTCATTAGAGCGATTGCGGTTGATGGCGACAACGTCTGGTTTGGTTCGGCAGACCGCGGAATTCGACGATACATTACAACGGTGGATACTTGGCTTAAGTACACGACAGCACAAGGTTTGGTCAGTGACCACATTACCGCGTTGGTTGTTGATGGTAGGAATATTTGGATTGGCACATACGAGCACGGTCTGGGCCAATACGATAAGGTGACAGATGGATGGACATGGTATGCCAGGCGCGACACGCTGGTATCGAATCAGATTCAATCACTGGTTGTAGCTGAGAATGCACTCTGGGCAGGTACAAATAAAGGTCTGAGTCGCTACGCGCTTTACGAAAAAACGTGGAGAACCTACACCAAAGCAGATGGCTTAACAACCAACTATATTACCGCTTTGGCAGGGGGCGACGACGGGGCACTCTGGGTTGGAACGGCCTTGGGATTAGGAACACTCGAAGGAGAACGGTGGCGTTTCTACACCGAGCGGAATGGATTGGCAGACAATTTTGTTACCTGTATTGACCTTTCCGATAAGATCTGGGTCGGGACGAAAGGTGGATTAAGTGCCTTAATACAAGAACCCCTAACCTCTTCGTCACAATCGGGGAAGGTCGAGCAAATTCCGACAAGGCGAGGATCCTCGCAGAGCGGGACAAGAAGTCTTCACGAATCTACGCACATCACCGCGAATCAAATAAGTGTAGATGATTCACGAGGCTCGGCGAATGGCTCTCGCGTTTCACGTTTCACGTTTCACGTTTTGCGCCAACCCTATCTCACCGGCAAGTGGGTAACAGCAGTGCTGGCAATTGGTGAGGAGGTTTGGGTGGGAACGACAGAAGGGTTATATCGGAGAGGTGCTACGAGGGATAAATTTGAACCGTTTCCCCCGATAACGGGTTATGTCAATACACTTACGTTCAACCCGGATGGAAGATTGCTAGTCGGTACTCGGAATGGGTTATGGATTATTCGCCCCCCCTTTTATCGCCCCGATAGCGGGGGGATAAGGGGCGTAACCCACATTACCGATGGTCTGCCAAACCTGAATGTCCGGGCTATTGCAGTAGACAAAGAAACCGTCTGGATCGGGACACCGGCTGGAATTGCACGCTCCGATGGAGCCAGAATTCAACAGGTGTTTACGATGCAGCCAGAGGGTTTGCTGCACAATAATGTTCAGGGTATCGCTGTTGTGGGTAAGCAGGTCTTTTTCGGTACGGTTGCAGGCGTTGCTGTCTATGACGTAGAGAAAAATTTGTGGGATAAGCATACCCCATATCGTGATACAGAAATTCTGAGAGAAGATCAAGCGCGTTGGATGGAGTTAGATGGGCACTATCTGTGGGTGCTTAACTGGGCGGCTTCCCCGAATGGCGCGATTTTAAAATTCGATCGCCGTACCGATACGTGGATAGAGTACACAAAGGACGCGCTACCCATCTCATCCGAAGTCCCATTTATCACCGCAATTCGACGGTTAGCGGTGGGGACAGAAGACGTCTGGTGTGCGACGGGGGATGGCGGCGTGCTGCGATACAACAAAGCCTCTGATACATGGACGCACTTCACAAGATCATCGGGCCTGCCGGGACATCATGCTACACTCATTGAACTTGATGAACCAAATGGCGTTTGGGTTGCCTTCCAAGGCGGCGTAGCAGCGCACTATGATACGCGGACAGAGAAGTGGCAATCGGTGAAGGTGACGGAAGCAGGTCCCGGTAGGTACATCGAAGATATTGCCTGTACGAAAGATTATGTCTGGTTTTCCACAAATGGCGTTGGGGTCAAGAGATATGAGCGGACGACGAAAACTTGGCGCTCATACACGGAAGCGCAAGGTATGGCTTCTCGCTCCGGTGAGTGGATTGCCGCGGACGGAGAGGGAGTGTGGACCAGCGGCGGAAGTTCTTATTCGTGGGTCAGTGACCGGGGAATGAGCGGTGTGAGTTACTATTCGCTTATCGACGATACTTGGACAATCTATGATAGGCGCAAGGGGCTGCGGGTTAATTGGACGGGGTCCGGACAGGTCAGCGAGAACTACGTCTGGTGCTTCGGTTGGAGTGGTATCAACAGGTACGATAAAACGGGCAGGTCGTGGACTTCCTTCACGCGAAGCGATGGACTGCCTGAATCATCGGTTGAGGCTATTTCGGAGGATAGCGATGGCTTCTGGGTCGGCACGGGCGATGCGGGTGTGCTAAAATACTCACAAGCGTCTGGGGCATGGACAGCCTTCACGGTCGAGGATGGACTCGTTCACGATAGCGTCTGGAGATACCAGCTTAAAGTCGATTCAAAATACGTCTGGGTCGGCACATCGAAAGGCGTGAGTCGCTATGATAAAGAAAAAGAAACATGGATATCCTTCACCAAACCAACCACCTTAGCGGACCGACGATCGGTTGCTGTTGCTACCGATTCCCGGCACGTCTGGGTTGGTACGCATCGAGGCTTGAGTCGATACGACAAACGGTACGACAGATGGAAACACTTTGAAAAACCGGACGAAAGATCAGAAAGAGATCAGGACGAGGATGGAGATGAAGAGGACGATGAGGAAGAACAGGAGCCAGAGACAACAGATGAACTGGTAGATAACAATGTCATTGACTTGTCCGTTGGGAAGCGGTATATTTGGATTGCGACCGAAGGTGGGGTTGGTCGGTACGATAAAATCGCGGATCGGTTTGAATCGTACACTAAAGAAAATCAACTGCCCAGTGTTGATATTCGAGCGGTTGTCGAAAATCGAAGCGATGTGTGGATTGGAACAAAAAACGGTATTAGTAAGCACAGTATTCTCTCCGATGATCGGAACGCTTGGGAAACATATAACGCCGCTATTGAAATCCTGCCAACAGTGGAGGGAAAATACGCCAAGAGCCTCGAAAATGATGATGTACGATGTCTTGCGGTAGACGATAACCGCGTTTGGGCTGGAACAAAAACAGGGGTCTCGCTTTATGCAATCAAACAGGGGACGTGGACTACTTTTACTCAAGAGGATGGGTTAGCGAGTGATGAGATTAGTTGTATTGCCATTGACAACGGGCAGGTCTGGTTCGGTAGTGGACGTGGTGTGGCAGTGCACGACACGGTAAATGGAACGTGGAAAGCAATTACAGAAGCGGATGGCTTGAACTCAAATCTTATTACATCAATGGCAATTCGCGGGAATCAGATCTGGTTCGGTACGTTCGACAAGGGAGTCACCATGTTGGATAAAATCACAGGGGAGTTTACAAACTTCACCAGAGCGGACGGGCTGCCGCATAATGGCATTCTATCGATTGCAACCGATGGTGACTACCTCTGGTTCGGTACGCATGGCGGGTTGACCCGTTATGATTCTCTGACAGGCACATGGACGGTTTATACCGAGCGGTTTGATCATGATGGCATTTGACATACTCCCCGCCCTGAAGGACGGAGATTCTTTTGTCTTTCAGGTACGCGAATTGTGCTATCAACAAAGTTAGCCATCCGAAGATGGACTTACAACTTCTCCTTCACGGGTTGATGCCCCAACCCTGTAGATGTTAATTGCTGCGTTGCGGTCACGGTCATGTGTAGCACCACAAGCACTACACTGCCAAGTTCTATCACGCAGATTCAATGTTTCATCGATTGCACCACAAGCCGAGCACGTCTTAGATGAAGGATACCATTTATCAATGAAAGTGATTTTGACACCCTTTTTCGCTGCAATGTGTTGCAATTTCTCAATGAAATCAGCAAAGCCTAAGTCGCTGATCTTACGTCCCCAAAGGGATTGCATGCCCTTGAGGCTCAAATCCTCAAGGCGTATCTCGTCGTATGCATCGATGAGCGAGTGTGCAAGTTTCCAGTGGAAGTCTTCTCGCTGGCGTTCAATTTTGCGATGCTTCCGAGCCAAATCAAGCCTTGCCCGTTCACGGTTCTTTGACTTCTTCTTTTTCCGCGAGTGGTTTCGGTTGGCTTTCTTGACCGCATTGAGGCTGCGCTTGAAAAACTGTGGGGATTCTATATCATGTCCGTTATGACCGGTGAGATACCGCTTTAGACCAAAATCGAAGCCTGCGATTTTACCCGTCATGACTCGATTAAGGTCAGGATCTACAGAGTCAGTTAGCACACAGATATAGACATCACCAAGAGCGTCCCGTTTGATAGTGCAACGTTTCGGGTTGCCCAAAACATCACGGGACTTGAAAAATTGATAGATTCGTTTGCCTATCCGAATCTGGTTGTCCGGCAACAGTTTCCAACCCGCCTGAAGCAGTGTGAAGGATTTGTATTTGCGACGGGGTTTGAAACGGGGACGACCCCACGGCTTACCTTTGGCTCTCGCTTCAAACATTGCCCGGTAGCCTTTGTCTAGGCGCGTGACAACGTCTTGAACCGCTTGACTGGGTAACCGATTCCAGTAGGCAAAACGAGACAACCGTTTCAGTTTGGAGATATGGTTTATCAACCGAAACTTGCTGATATATTTGCCATACATGCCATAGGAACGACGCTGGAGAGCGACACAGTGATTCCACACAGAAGCGTGTCCATCTATGATCTTGTGCAATTCACGATTCCCGTGATTAGAATACAACTTGAACTTGTAGGTTTTCATTATGGATTCGGCTTTCTGGCTCTCATGTCCTGTCTCAAAGGCTGTGGGAAGCACCACCGTGCGGTGGCGTGAGACCTTCCCACGAAAGCCAAGACAAGTATACCATATTCAACCTACAATTTCAACACTTTTTAGACTAACTCACAGGGGGTGCCGTTCTGTATCCCCGCCTTAAAAGACGGGGATACAGAACGGAAGATTTCGATAACATAAAAGGACAAGTCAGCAAATGAATAAATGGAAGGTAAAGGCGAAGTTCTCAATCTTTGCCTTTGTGGTTCTCTGTCTCTTCGGTCTACTGACCTTGTCGGCAGGGGCGGAGGATGTCTACAGTCTATTTGGTAAGCTCTTTCTATCAGGACGTGTGGAATACGACTTTACCAATAAACGAGATTTTCTCGCAGATACAGAAGAGGATTCAGTTCGGCAGAACGAGTTCGATTTTGACCGCGTGTTTCGACGTGGTTTCCACAGCGTCATGATCATTGAGGAGACCGCCGGGAATGTCAAAAACATCTTGAGTTTAGGAGAGGTTCCCACCACCTTTACAAAATTCACATTCGACCAAATTGATCTCACAGGCGTGCGCTGGGATGTGCGTTCCGAACGTACCGATTGGATGATCTTAATGGTCCCCGGCTTGCTCAATCCGGTGATTGGTCAAGAAGATATTCAAGGGTCCGGAATCGGCATACGCGAGGTGACGAAGTTTGGAAAGTCAAAGTTAGGGGCTTCTTGGTATTTCCGTGACACACCGGTATGGGCTTTGGACATGGAAACCAATTTTGCGAACTATGGTCTGAAGGCGGAGTTCGCAACGACGCCAAAAAGTGCATTGAGAAAGGATCTCAGTTCACGTTTTGAGGCGACCACAACAGTGTTTAAGGCGTTCCGAACTGTGGGAGACACAATTTTTCAGGGGGAAGCCTTCCGCGTCGGTCCCCGTTTCGATGCCTCTCGCTCGGTCGGAGATAACGATGATCAGGACCGGTACACTGATAACACATGGCTAGACCCGCCCTCTCTAATTATTCCCGGTGACCTTGATAAGAACAACAACGGCACCTTCGATTATGAGGATGATATTCTTCTCTTTGATGTCGATGAGGATTTCCTTGACGAAAGGGATCAGAATAACAACGGTCTCCGAGATGAGGAAGAGAACGATAAAGACCCCAACTATGAATTTGATGTGGGGCTGCGCGGACTGCGGCTACTAATGAAGCGGAAGACAAATCGCGATGGCAGTTCTGCGGATCTTGATGTCGGTTTGCAATTCGAAAAGGATCTCAGGGATGCAGCGTTCCGTCGGGCTTCATCTACAGCGACAAAGGCGTTTAGCAATTTGGTCTACAAGAAGGATCTTTCTCAGGATGCAGCCCTGATTGTCGAGAACGAATTGAAATGGGTTAAAGATCGTATCCCTGACGAGACCTGGTATTTTGCCGGTTTCTTGAGTAGGGAGGAAGGACAACTCTACCGGGATCAACCCAGTGTGCAGCAGCTGGAACAACGCGGGGATGTGACGTTTTTTGATATAGACGGAGGTGTCGAGGTCGAGAAGCGACGAAAAGACCCACTGTTAATGCAGGATGATCTAATCAACACCGCCAAGATCACGTGGGAATATTCGGGGATTAAGCAGATGGTTACAACAGGACGCTTAAAACTACGATATAATCTCGACTTCGCTCAGGATAATAAACATTACGAGGTTGGCATCCTAAAAACAAACTATCGCATACGCCCATCCAAATCGCTCGAAATTACGCCTATGTTCAAGTACACGATTCGCAACGGATTTCAGATGGCAGAAGACCGTTTGGAGCATCTCACCCTAATCGGGGAACTCAACGGCGAAGAAGCTGCACGCAATATCCGGCTCCGCGTAATTGAAGCAGCGGATGTGCGGGACACGGCCGCTGCACTTATCCTCAAAGTTGTTTATCAGTTCACCAAAACAATCAAAATCACTGGAGGCGGGCAGGTTCTATTCTTCAACGATATGCGTGATGACGGAAACGATTTTATTCGCCAAGCCCTTCTTGCTGAGATGGAAAAAAGCTTTGTCGCCTACGAAAAAGAGCTGTTTCTCCATATCGGGGCGCAATACATTGATCAGCGCGCCAACGCAGATGTCAACGATGATAACTTTATGGAAACCTTCGTGCGCGTTTTCGGAAAATTTTAGGTATGTAAGACACAATGCGTAGGCGTCACAGTCCTGCCACGCATACAGCAAGCTGGAAGAACAGAAAAATTGCTCTCCATTCTTCTCCGTTTCCCTACTTTCATATCTTTCACGTTTCACGTTTTACGTTAATGTGTTAGCGCATAGACCACCGCATTGATTCCCATACGATACGCCATATCGGAGAGTTCGCGTGGATAAAAACCTTCCGCTGCATGTTCCCACGCATCTCCTATATCCGTGTTGAAATTAATCATCATCATTAAGCGACCCTTATCATCGTAAACACCGCGACAATAGGCAGGATAGCCATCACGTCGTTCATACGTGCGACCATTAAATATGGATCTTATCCCGGGAATCTGAACAAGGCTATTGATATCAAAAAAACAGTGGAATAAAGGGTGAGTGATGGGGATGTCTTCAGGTTCGCGTTCCGGAAAAATCTTCTTCAATTGGCGGTAAAAATTGTGCCATTCCGCCCCGCCGTGGAAGTCGTCAACCATGATGAAGCCGCCGCGAAGTAGATACTCACGGAGGTTTGCCGCTTCTGCACTGCTTAGGCTAAGCGAACCAACCTCCAAGATATAAGCAAAGGGGTAGTTGAAAAGTTCTGGAGAGCCAACCGAGATAATCTTTTCACGACGGACAACGGGAATATTAGTTGCTTGTGCGAGTTTCCCGATAAAATTTCGGTCAGAAGCGGGCAAATCAACGTCCCAACCGCTACCCCACCACCTACCCTCCCCTGTGTACCTTAACCTCACAAAAGTGAAAAGATCACTATCGTCTGCTGCATTGGAGAGGCTTGGGTAGGATATGGCTGTGCTGAGGATAAGCGCGAGAAGGATGATAGAGTTGAAGGAACATTGGGGTGTTTTCAAGCGTCGGTTGAGCATGGCGAAATCCCGGTTTCATAAATCAACTTAGAACCGTGTCATCAAAGAGATCCGGTTGCTATTTCCCAATTCGCTATTATTTAAGAAAGCATAATCAACGGAGAAAGCGGCACCGGTTAGGAATGAAAGCCGTAACCCTGCACCGGCAGTCATCAAGTGGATCGTATTGATACCTTTCCGCTCCTGAACACCAATCCTTAACGACAAAAGCTCCGCAAACACGTACTCTGCGCCGTAATGCTTCTCAAAAGAATACAAGGTGTCGGTATCAACTGTCAATAAGAAGTGGCTTTTCAGCGGCCTGATCGCTTGTCTGTATGAGAGACCGATCTTCAGATTGGGTTCGATCGTATCTGTGTTAGAAGCTTCACCCGGATGTTCGGGTGGAGTGTTCCAGTATAACTTCGTCCGGAAAAAATCTTGTGCCACGAGGCCAATCGACAGTTGAGGAGATCTTTCGGGAGAAGTTGTCCAGAGTGCGCCAAGGTCTCCACCCACACCGAGCGCGTTTGTGTTGCCCAGCGCAGTGATGTAGATTAGCTTAGTGCTGCCCCCAAGGAACAGGTTCAACCGCTTTGATCCCAAGTTAAATCCGACCTGCCTGCCGTACGATAGGAAGAGGGCGTTGTCGGTACTGTTAAAGGTGCCGACCTGTCTCGGACGATTGCCCGGGCTGACCGGATTTGCAGGGCGCGGCAGTGCTGTGATCGGGATGTCATCAATGCCCACGCGCAGCCAACTCAACCCAAGCGATGAAATCCCACCAATTGGGTGAACATAGTTGACGAAGTCGTAGCTGTCCAAGTCACCAAGACTTGAGTGCATGAACGCTGCCTCGGAATGACGCAAACGTCCGAGCCCAGCCGGATTCCAATAAGCCGCTGTGGAATCGTCGGCGATGGCTGCGAAACTGCCACCCATACCCAATGGTCGTGCCCCAACGCCGAGGGTTAGAAAATCGCCCGCATACTTTTCTGCCGCGTGAGCAACAGCGTGGCAACAGAGGGCAATGAGGATAAAAATCGTACTGAATCTGATCGTCATTTCGTCCCGTTCTACTTTAACTTCATTATCTTGATATATTCGGTTAAATCCTTCTCCCCCGCCATTTTAACGCGAATCTTACCGTAATACACGCCGTTGGCAACCTCTTCGCCATCTCGATCCCGCCCATCCCAAGGTATCATCGTGAATCCTGCCCGCGCTGGCTCCGTGAACTCACGGACTAACCGTCCTGACAGGCTATAAATTTTGACCGACATTTCATCAGCGGCACCGGTCAGTTCACAAGTGATTACGGTCTCTCCCGCGAATGGGTTTGGATAATTCATCGCTTCGAGTAACTGAAGGATTTTGTGGACACGAAA
Source organism: Candidatus Poribacteria bacterium (assembly GCA_965220385.1). GTDB lineage: Bacteria > Poribacteria > WGA-4E > WGA-4E > PCPOR2b > PCPOR2b. The sequence continues at coordinate 111,941 of OZ244825.1, forward strand.
TTCGATCTCTGCTTCCGATGTGTTTCCATCAAGATCGCTGGCGCTGAGGCGGGCTCGATACGTTCCCTGTTCCAGTTCAGGGGACTGATAGTTTAGACTAACCTGATTAGATCCTGAAACATTGCTGAGTCGATACTCCGTTTCTGAGATCGGCGTAAACGGCTGGCTATCCCTGCTTATTTCGAGATGGACGGGGCGAGTGATGTAGTCAATGCCATTGTCGTCCGTGAGTGTTGCTTGGATGAAAGGTTCTGAGGATACTGGGTCGCCGTCAATGAAATTCTGTTTCCCAATCGTCAACTGGAGATCGGGTGGAATACTGTCGTTACTTTGCATCAGTGTTAAGGTGCCCAGCATCGGAACTTGAGCGCGGATCCGCCCGGTCTCTTTGGTCTCAAACCGGAAGCTATCTCCTGCCTCAAATTCTCGGTCGCCAGCTGATATCTTAAGACGTAGACCGAACTGAGAGTAAATGAATTCGCTACCGACTTTGCCACGCACAGGTACACCGTTCCGTGATAGGAGCCCGTGCTTTTCCCCTTCAATCTGGAACTGTTCGGAATTGATGAAAAGAATGACCCACTGATCGAGCGGCATTGATGAATGTTCCTCGAGACGAAGGTATTGGATGCTACCTCTCCCAATATTTTGCTCGCGGAAACCTGAAGGATAATACGTGGTATCGGAACCGCTGGACGCGCTACCATACACCTGAAAAGTAAGGACATCTCCAAACTGAAAATCGTTCTCACCTAACTCTATGCCGATGGCAACGCCGTCACTAAACACACTTGGATCTTGGAAAGTTGGGTCCACGAATTGATCTGGATTAATGAGTTCGAGCGATTTTTCTTCTTCACTGATGAGTAAGCGGTAAGTTCCGGACGATGTAAATAGCAACACCCACTTCCCTATCCGTGCAGCGGTTGGGTCAACCCTAACCGAGTGGATTTCACCATCGCCATGATTTGATGCGCTGATGTTTGCAAGTGTCGACTGGGTTTGCATTGATCCGTCGGACGATTTGACCAACTCTGAATCAAGGCGAACCCAGTTTTTCAATGTATCTATCCACAGATACATGCCAATATCCTGTGCGACTTCCTCTGATCCTTCATCAATGGTGACAAGCTGATCCGGAGCCGGATTTGAGATCTCTTCTAATCCTAACTCAGCCTTAATCGTTTCTCGCAATGCCAAAAGATCAAATCGCAGTTCCGCTGTAATCGGTTGTTGTAGCGGTGTTTGATTCATCGAGGCTATATCTACTACTGCATTGTAAGCTGCTGTGTCATCCCCGTTTGGCAGCGTGACCGGGATGAAGCTTGATTGATTCACCGGTTTAGGTTGTTGTTGGCTATTTAGAGGTGTGATTGTCAAAACTGCGAGTTCTGGAACAGCATGAGCGGGTATGCGGAAATCGAGCGCTCCATCTCGGCTAAAAATACGCTGATCCCTTTTACCGATGAGACTGCTCTGAACTGGAATCAGGCGCGAGCTAATATTGTCCTTCTCGTCTCCTTCTCGGAGTTTTCCGTGCGGCGTTTGAACGGAATTGAAAGCGGGATCAACAAATACGAAAACCTCATGATTGCCAATCGGTAATTCATGCACAAGGGTTGCCGTTGCGATCCAGTTAGTGTTGAGAGGTCTCTCCCTGAAAGCACGGGGGCGGAGCAGGCTATCGGTCTCGCCCTCGGTCTTGAGTGAATTCTTGTGAGGCTCTATCGGGTCCCTACGCTGCCACGCACTCGCCGGAATCTGTGTTTGCCCAAGCAGTTTCGCACCGGTATCAACAACACCATCTCCATCGCGGTCGGGGTTTCCTGTAAAAAAAGCGACCTCTAAATTCTCTTTTAGTTCGATATCTTCAATCTGCTCAATATCTGCATTAATCGTCCAAGCACTATCTTCACGGGAGTAACCATAATAGATTAACGGGCCTGAAAATCCCAACCCAGGCGTAACTCGTACGTCAGGAAATACGAGCGGGCGATATGTCCGCCGTCCCGAACTGACATATCGATTGTCAGTGTCGACGACTGTAATCTCATATTGAATGCGCGCACGGTTCGCCGGTAGAGGTAACGGTTTAGGAGTTGTGTACCAACCACGGCCGCGTGATGTGTCCCGGATCATCGTTTCGTTGAACGATTCTCTATTCACCGGGTCTCGCCACTCCAGAGTAACTGACCTGATGCCCTGTTCGTTCAATTCGTCGGAAACCTGTACAGATACCCGAAATTGGGACGGTTCCACCCCCGGACTACCATCAACGAGTTCCGGTTGTATATCAAGAATCTTCGGTACGAGCACAGTGAATGAGTGTCCACTGGCAGCAATATGGGTTGAACTCTCAGCATAAAATTCAACATGGGCATCTCCTGCACTAATTCCTTTCGGTACAGGAAGGGAAAGTCCGGGGAATTTCCCATTTACGACGGCGGCCTCTTGGGTGACAGGAACATTGCCTGAATATACCCTCAACAGTTCTTCTTCACCCTCAAGCGTTGAATAAGTGCCGGGAAAAACGGCTTTTACATAGATTCGTCCGTTGAAATCTGAGATTGGTGTAAACCGCTTCTGCTTAATCGCAGGGTCGTAGGTAACCTCGGCAATCTGGCCCGGAGCGATTTTGAGAAGTTGTCCCGGTGCAACGGTTCTCGTTTCAATATCCGCCTCAATCTCATAATCCGCCATAGCGAGGCGCATCGCCGGATCACCGAAGAGCGTGTATTCCAGCATGACATTGAGTTGTCCCCGGCCATCCTGTATTATTTGTTCGATCTTAGAGTCGAAACTGAGTGGTCCGAGTTGCCGTATATTGCGCTCAAAAATCATGTCAAAGATAATATTGTTAAGTGTGTCGTTCCCGCTACCATAAGTCAGGCGTGTGGCACTCAACATGGCGATAATCCCACTCCTATCTTTTCGGAGCAGCTTCTCCGCCATGCTCGGTTCACCGGGCGCATCAAAATAGCCGTTATAACAACTCAACACTAGCATAAACGGGAGATGATCGGTTTCACTTACCTGATCAATTGCCCGATTATCAAAGATCGCCTCATGTGCCCAAACAATACGACCGCCGTGACCCGCATATTGGGCGATAACCGCGCCCTCTCCCATTGCATCAATGATCATATCCTTCGCCACCCGTTGTGGCAGCTCGGGGTAAGCCGCTTTATTTGCTTCAACCATGTCAACTACATCTTCCAGATAAATTGGTACGGTTTCGTAACCGAGTAGCGTCTGGTTTTTTGAAAGTGCGCTTAGGCTCTCTTCAAATATATCTTCACTGGCGTTATTGATTTCATCATCTGCGACGGAGATGATCCGGCGGCGCCAGTCTCCGTTTGGTCGTTTATCTTCATAGTTGATGAGTTTACTAACGACGGCGTTGGCTTGTTCGAGTGTTTCCACGCTCAGCCTGCCGATGTAGAAATCGGGTAGCTCATCAATGCCGTTTACTGTCGTGTACCAGTGATCAACTGACGTTTTTCCAAAGGAGGTCGTCCAGATGTAGTGGGTTGGAATATATCCTGTCACTTCGGGGGGCTCTGGGTAGATCTCCTTATCAATTCCGCGATGATCGTACGTTCCATCTCCCATAATTGCGACATAAGAGAGTGCAGGCGATTGCCAATTCTTGTAGGCATAGGTGAGGAAGTCCTTGATGGCTTGTGGATTAACCATGCCATTACTGAAGATGTCATAAATCTGTGTAACATCAACGACTTTTGTTCGGTATCCGCCACCCTTTTGGGTTGATCTCCATCGCGCTAACCTTTTCGACGGTTCAAGGAATACTGGATGACTGATGATCAGGTAATCGGCACCATTTGTGGGAGAGAGCAGATCGTTCGGCTTTGCTGCCTCAACCCGAACCGGCTGACGTACACTTGCCGTAGAGACCGCGATATACTTTGCATCGTGTGCATCGCGCGCTTGGAATGTTGCATTGTAAGCAACGCGTGGGATGTCCTGTGGCAAAGGTTCGCTTGTGCCTTCGGTTTCGGCGTTGATGCGGTAGATTTCGCGGAGGCGGTTCCGTTCCGCTCTGTCCAAATCTACACGTTCAACCTTGAGGTTTTGAAACTTTGAGACCAACACTTCACCGTCGTGTTCAAAGATTGACACATCTGGAGAAAGGAAGGTCTGGATAGTATATTCCAATCTACGCTGCCTTCGCGTGTTGTATGGGTCGATGCTGGGAGGAGTAGTGAATTCAAGAGAGTCGTTGAGCGCTTTTAGCAGCCGTGTGTACTCGACTTCGAAAGAATCGATATAAACGTGATAAGGAAAGGCGGTGGTGTTCTCTTCTTCTGTGGTATCAATTCGAGCGAGTGTGATTGCATTCTTCTCGCCCTTGGTGGCATCCCGAAAGTTATTCCAGACCCGCAGTGTTTTGCCAACTGTGGTAACCTCGTGGTCTGCCCACTTTGCCTCAGCAATCCGGATGTTGTTGATTGAAACCAAAGCCTCATGATCGGTTGGGGTTCCACCCTGCAAGGTTACGCGGATGCTCGGTTGATCGAAGCTCTGCGTGAGGTCATAAAGCGGAAATTCAAGATCTACTTCATTCGCGTCAGCCAAGTTTTTAACACCGACCCAATACCAGAAATCGAGTGCTTCATACCAGCTATGCTTATCATCTGGCGAAACGTCTCTGGGATCAGCATGTCGCAAGTTATTGTGCAGATGGTCCTCTTCAAAATAAAGTTTCGATCGGAAACTTGGAACAACCTTTGCTGTTGGATCATCAGGACTGCCGTGAATCTCCGAAACGCGCGCCCCCAGTGTGCGTTCAGCACCCAGCCAATAGACATTCCATCGTGTGTACCGACTCTTCGCATCTATGCCAAGAAATTCGATGAAATCGCCTCTATCGAAACGTCCATCCTCTTCACCATAAATGTGTATTGGGACCTCCCTATTGTTTGTTCTGAGGTGCAAACGCCGCGGATCGACCCTACTCAAATCGATCCCCCACTTTTGCCGTAGATCTTCGTTCGTTAGGCGATAGACCCCGGTTTTGTCAACCAGAATTTTATACCGTTCTCCAGTTGCTTGTTCCTGTACTACTGGACCTGCCGGTGCGGCAGCAGCGCTCACACTTGGGACGCGCCAATGTTTAGCGGCATCGTAGTTTAACAGGAAATTTTGATACATCCGCTCAAATGAAGCCGGTTCTGTGGTGGTAAATTGAGAGAAAGATGTGCTGGTACTCTGAAATCTGTTATCCGAACCTTGGTGCACAAAATTAACGCGAACAGCCATACGAGAGTGAATCCGCAAGGTTCTCGATTTTGGTTGATACTGGACCGGGCGGAGTTCGAGATAAACCACCCGCTGGGAACGGATATAGCCGTCATACACAACCTGTGCAGCGGTTTTCGGATAACTTCTGTTGGACCTGTAAGCGGGACCATCTTCGCGCCACTCTTCTTCAAGTGTCTGGAAGTCTTCAGTCTGGGAAAGGGAGGCAGCATTTGTACTGCTAGATTTCGGAACACTGTGTGGCACAGGTGGGATGCGATAACCGGACCGCGTCTCTGTAGGCGCATGAAGGATTTCAAGGTTAAATTTGACGTTTGGTGGCACACCAAGAATAACGCGCGACACGGGGAGGCGTGGATTACCCACTTCGTTGGTAAACCCACTTCCGTCAAAGCTGACCGCCTGATACCGAATCCCATTCCTTTTAACTGTTGAGACCTCGAGCTCTGGGAGAGTGAGCTCGACAGTAATTCCGTTCTGATCGGTTCTGGCGTTGGCGTTGGCGTGAACGTCTAAGGTCCAAGTGTCAAACAGGTAGAAGCAACATAATGCGTAAAGCGTAAAGCGCGTAAAACGGAAGAGGTAAACTGCCCATAGCTTCGGTGCTGTGGAATCACTGATATGTCGATTCGGATGGTTCATGTGGGCGTTGCCTCCTCGTTACAGTTGCGGATAGTCGTGGCGGATCGTGTGGTGCGCATCACCATCTTTAGTAGATTGTTAAGGTTTGATTCTTCACGCTGTATAGATGGTATACATCCTCGTTCGACGATTCCGTAACTTAGCTCACAAACCGGTTGTCCACTATCGAAATCAGATATCGAAGCAGGTGAGTCTTTCCTGTGCATAGGTGGATAAATCACACGTGGGGGCCTGATGCAAGTACCCAATTGGAGAGCAGATTGCAGTGACATTACCAATCTGTTGATGAATTGGCGTGTGCGTATGGCCAAAGAGAACGTGCGTGACAAGCTCCTCTTCGAGGCAGGTTTTGCCGAGACCTTGACTACCCATGTAGGCACTGAAGAAATCCCACGGCAACGTTCCGCGAGACTGGATGCACTCTTGGAAGGGGACGTGGTGGGTTGTCACAATGATCTGTGAGACAGTATCTTTTATCGAACGGATCTGTTCCCGTAATTTATTCTCAAATCGGTGAGCAATTTCCGGGTCTGTGCCATTCCATTTAGCATAATTTGAGTCGTTCCAAACGGATCCTGATAACTGTTTCGACGCGTACTGCTGACCTGAAAAATTATACTTCTTGTGTCGGAACGAATAATCATACCAGCCGATTGTGCCGCAGAACCCCACCCCATCTTTAACGAAGGGCATGGCGTCCAGCGGCTGGAAATCGCACTCTCTACAAACTGCCGTGATGGCTTCGTACTTCTGTTCGCTCGTGATATCGGGGTGTTCGCTAATCCAGATATCATGGTTCCCAGGGACAAATAATTTTGGGCAGTCCAAGTTGGAGTCAGTAAACGCAGCTAGGATGTTGGCGAGTTCGAGCAGGTTGGGTGAGAGATCACCAGCTAGGATAAAAATATCCAAGCCTGCTTTCTCAACCGCCTCGACGATATGTGGAAGAATCTGTTTATTCAGCGGGGTAACATCGGTATGCAGATCGGAGGTAACGCCAATTTTCATCTGGTTGGGAGTTAATTTGCAGGCCCCGATTGAACTTGGATCCTCGCTTCGCGGGCCTGATAGCTGTCTTCTTAAAAGGCGAATTGGTTATCCGGATCCCCTGAACCTCAAAATACACCCGAATTCACCGATCGAGTCAAACAGTCGTTTCCTCAAACATTGGTGATGCTGTGCGAACTGTAGCTTATCAGTTTGCGACCGAATACGACATTGATTGTGCATCAAGTGGTTCATAGATGTTGAGTTTACCTTCTTCCTTACGAGCTTCTTTACGGACAATGTACATCCGTTGATTATCCTTGTCATCTATCCACCACTCACTGTCTTTCTTTTGGATGGAAAGAACAGCATTTTGGGAAAGCGGGATCTGATTATTCTTGAACTCTCGTCGTAGTTCCGCTGAAATATTTTCACTGTTCAGATGGCTCTGATACTTTAATTCGATATTAAACAGTGATACCTGCAGCTCATTGAGGAATGTCCTTAAACCACTTCCTTCCGGAAGTTCCGCTCTCTGATGACGAAGTGCTTCAATCGAAGGCGAACGACCAATTTTAGCGACAGCATCGGCGACGGTCAATTTAATAGTAGGATTGTCTGTCATTTTGAGGGCGTTGATTAACGTGCTCCGTGCTTTATTCCCACCGATGTTTCCCAGCGCCGAGGCGGCGATATCTTTAACACTTGCATCACCTCGGTCGAAGGCAACGATGAGGGCATCAACGGAACCCTCTCCTATTTGACTTAGCGCAAGGCCCGCCTTGAAGCGAATACCCGGAACTTCCATACCGTCTTCCATCACTGCAATCAGATCTTCAATCGCGGAGGTGGGTTTGAGGTGTCCCAAAATGGAAATGCAAGCGCGTCGGATCTCCTGATTTGGCTCGATCTCACGTTTGAGGTATTGCCGTGCCAATTCTACCATCTGTCCATCGGTTATCTTCTGGTATAAGGCTTCGGAGCGATGCCGGAATTGTGTGCCGAATGGATCGTTGAGTGTAGCGCGGTTATTCTCAAGGTCACTTGTGAGCAGCCCCAAGATTTCAGCGGATTCGCGCTGCTGTGGGTTCAGTTGATCCGCGGGTAACTCGTCAACGTTGGCTTGCTGAAATTGCTGGAAGAGTGTGTTCAATTGACTCACCGCAACGAGCCGGTCTAAGGCTTCAGCAGCCGGTTGGCGCAAGGTACTGCCTTCGCTCCCCAAAAGTTGCATTAATGGTTGAACAGCGCGTACATCCCCCAAGTTACCGAGCGCATTGACGGTGCCAATTTTAATGCCAATTAACTCGATTGTGCGGAATGTAACCTTAGAATCATGCTTTGCAAATTCGTCGAGTGCTTTCTTGTAATCCTTGATGGTTTGAATGTTCCGCTCATCAACGATGCTTTCGATCGTGTCACCAACATTGATGTTACCAGTGTCACCGGGACTTCCCGAAGTTACCTGGCTAACGCGCGACCCATCGACCTCTAAACCAACTTTATCACCCCTTCTCCGAACTGCCAACCGGATTTCTCTGCCATCTGTCAGCTTGACGATAAAGTTATTGTCCTCTTTCATTGCGTTCTTAACCGCTTGCTTAAAGTCCCCGGTGCTGCGGATTGTACGTTCGCCAATCGCATGGGAGATCAGTTCGCCTCTTTCTAAATTGGCTCGGCTTGCCGGTCCGTTCGCCTTCACGTCAATTACAACTACACCGGTCGTTGACCAACGGTTATCGAGATCGCTGTCTAATTGCTGAATTTCCATCTGAAGTTGATCGTCATAATAACGGTTGTCACTGCACCCAGCAGCACATAGAACTGTGAGGATTAAGAGAAAACTAAGTTGTATTTTCCAAGTCATGAGATACCTTTCATACGGATTTTCGAGTAGAAGTTCCAAATACGTAAACAACTGATTAGAGATGCCCTTCGGATTAGAAGTTGACAACGACCTCTCGGTTGCCTTGTTCGCTTAACACTTCCAGTAACGGCTTAACTGCCCGCTCATCACCGAGTTGTTCTAATGCCTGAATCGCATCAACACGCATTGAGGACCCCTTGTTCTGGACGATCTCGACCAGCTTTTCTACGGCAGGTCCCCCAATTTTGCCCAATGCCTCGACAGCAAGGCCACGTATCTCTGGATCTTCTCTATCTTTTTCGCGCTTGGCTGAACCGGAGTTGACTACCTCTACTAATACAGGGATCGCACTTTCATCCCCAATTGTGCCAAGTGCTTTGACAGCGTTCAAACGGGTTTCCCTGCGCTTATAATCTAACAGATCTACAAGAATCGGCACAATTTCCCCAGGATGATCTTTGCCAAGGGAGGCTAACACCCACTGTGCATCGTGTCTATCACGGTTATCTTTGGACTTAATCGCTTTTTTCAAAGCGTTGAGTAACTTCTTGCGGTCAGCTTGTTGGTAGATACGCTTGAGTGCATCTAACGCCGCGTTTTGAACCTCAGGTTCACGATTTCTTAACGTCTCAAAGACAAGAATTTCAAGATATTTCCGCTTGTCGTTTTGGTAAGCTTGAAACATATGCTTACCCCGTTCTTCGATTGATGCACTCGCCTTTTCTGGGGTTCCACTTGCATAGAACGTGGCAGAATCGTAGTAGCCGAGAAGATAGTGTGCTTCCGCATTATTCTGTTCATGTTGAATTGCTAACTTGAACTGCTGAGCTGCTCGTTCCTCTTTCCGTCGTTTGTCAGATTTAATTAACTCTTTGCCCTTGGAAAGGTATGGATTCTGGCTGCCACAACTGATAAGAAAAGCCGCCATACTAATTGCAACGATAGTCAACTTGAGATATTTTTGCATTGTTCACTCCAATTGTTGAGGCCCGTGTAAAACACAATACTACCCACATTTTACACGCGCCTATAACAGTTCTTGTTGTCCGCCCTCATCATCGGAATCCTCCGAATCTTCGTTGGACCCCTCCAAATCACCATCAGCACCTGCAGCACCCTCTTGTAGTTCAAGATCATCTTCTGATGAAGGAGCTTCGTCCGTATTCGCTTCTTCGTTGAGATCGATCGCTGCGCTGGAAGCACCGACCACCTTTTGCAATGTGATAACAGGTCGTTCATCAAATCCCCAGGCTTTGTAGGCATTTATGATCGGTTCCTCAGACGGGGAGAGTTCAATCTGAAGCGTCGCGATACCATTTTCTGCTGCAACCTGCTCGGTGAATTCGATTAATTTATCTGCAACCGCAAACTGCCGGAAGGGCGCAGACACCGCCAACTGGCCAACCTCACCAATCTCAGAGTTATGCGGCTGACGCTCAAGCCGAATATTTCCAATCGCATGTCCACTCGCTTCAGCAACGATTCGGTAGACCTCCCCCTTTTGTGTCCGTGCGAGGTCCTCCTGTAATTCTTGGTCGATTTCTTCTGTCGTTCTGCCGGTAAAGCAGTACAGCTCTAAAGCTTTCGCATCGTCTGCAGCAGCAGCCCTAATTCGTAGTTTTGTAGTGAGTTCAAACTCTTGGTCTGCCATGTTCTTTCTCCGTTGATTAAGGGTGTGTAAGTTATTTAATGTAACATAATGATAAGTTGATGTTAACTATTGTAGCATAAAATGAGTTTAAACGCAAGGGGAAAAGTCCACTGACTATGTTCGTTACGCGTCCTGTCCGGCGCGTAACTGACGTTCCGCGTCCACTACATCACGATTGATTTTGTCGAGGCACCGATCCACCTTGTCCAATAACGCCTTGTGCCCAACCGCCGCCCTGCGGACCTGCCTGAGGAGATCTATGACAAGTCGAAACGCTCGCACAAAGTCACCATCTGCTAAGTTTACATATTGTGGCAGCGTTTCGAATTCACAGCCTTGACTCCACGCAAGCATCGCGGTGCTCATCTTTGTTACTAACTTCGGGGTCACCGGATCCACATGGTGTTGTTCCTCATATATCCGGATTGATTCAATCTCTCTGTCCGCTGTTCGGAGCAGACGCCTAATTTTTTTATCTTCCAGCTTTCTGTAATATCCCCAGTCCTTCCTATCCTCGCAAACAATCGCCATTGCAAGTACATTGAGTTCATCTTCACTCAAATTTTCAAAGAAACCCCTGAAGAGAAGCTGGGTGACCTGTATCTCGTAGCCGTAAATCTGTGATGCGATCTTCCCGCGTGCGAGCAATCCGGAATCATCGATGTATCCGAGCTCTTTGAGAATCTTCAGACGCGAAGCAATCTGTTTTCGCTGATAGGTTTCAAGGAAGGATTTCCTATTTTGAAGTTTCTGAATCCGATTCTCAGATTGATTAATTTTGCGGTAGCTGTGATCGCAGATTTTGAACTGGTCGCAGTTATGACATAGATTCTTGTTTTTCGATGTCTCAATATGCCGCAACTGGCGTTCGGACCTGATAAACTTCTGCCGTAGATCCCGCCTATGTTTCCGCTTGCCCCCTTTGCGCTTGAGTGCACGACGCTCTATTTTTAGGAGTTTGCGCCGTTCAGTGATTCTGTCCCGAAGATCGTTGTAGCCACCAATCTGCTCGAAGGCATCAACGCCGGTATGAATACAGGTAGGTTTGGACAGTTTTTCCAGTGTTGTGACTGTATGTTGAATCTGTGTGTCTGTCTTTCGCACCCGCTCTAAATTTTGAAAGTTGTTCAAGCTTTGGGTGCATACATCATAGATGTCCTCTCCATAATTATCATAAAGATTTAGGATGCTTGAATAAGAGAGATTGAACTGACTTTCAATCGGCTCAATTTTGCCGGAGGTGATTCGTTGGATACTCTCAACGTGTGCAAATTTTGGAAACACTCGCGCGTAAACATAACCGATTGGATCAATTCCGCGCCGTCCCGCCCGACCAGACATCTGATGATACTCGCGTGCTTTCAGGTACCGGAAATTAACCCCATCATATTTTTCTAAATTCTCGAAAATAACTGTACATGCCGGCATGTTAATGCCAACCGCGAAAGTCTCCGTTGTGAAAAGCAGTCGAATCAATCCAGAGGTAAATAGACGCTCGACGACCTCTTTCAATGTGGGCAGCATCCCCGCATGATGATATGCAATACCTTTAGAAACAAGGTGCCGAAACGCTTGGATATTGCGCTCGTCTCGGATGCTGAATTGCGTACACAATAGATCGAACAGACGAAGGATTTCTTTCCGCTGTTCGGCGGTCAGAAAGGTCTGTTTGGCATAATACGATGCATTTTTCTCGCATACCTTGCGACTAAAACAGAAATAAAGAGACGGGAGTTGATTCTGATCCTGAACGTGGGAGACCAAATCTACGTTGATGGGACCCTGCGATACCTTCCCATCGGCTTTATCCGGCTTGGTTTTGTGGCGGCTATCATCGGTATTGTCGTAGGAATCCTCGTAAATTATCGATTCTTGGATCCGTTGCAAATGCTCAAGATTGCCGACGCCGTATCCTTCCAAATAGAGATGATGCTCCAGAGGAACAGGTCGCTCTAACTCCTCGATCACATCAATCTCAACCTCTCGAACCGACCGCATCCATTCGGCGAATTCGTTGATATTCGGGATCGTTGCACTCAAACAAACAAACTTGATATTCTGAGGGGCAAAAATGATACTCTCTTCCCAAACCGTTCCGCGCTCAATATCGTTGATATAGTGAATTTCATCAAAGATGACGTATTCTACATCGTCCAAGCGGGTAATATCATCAAAGATCGTATTGCGGAAAATCTCCGTTGTCATCAGTAGCACCGGTGCAAACTGGTTTAGGACCACATCGCCAGTCACAATTCCTACCTGGTCTCCATAAACCTGATAGAAATCTCGATACTTTTGGTTGCTCAGGGCTTTAATCGGTGCCGTATAAATGACGCGACGCCCCATCTCCACACACTTTTCAATAGCATATTCGGCGAGTACTGTTTTGCCTGCGCCGGTCGGTGCGGTAACTAACACGGAGTGGTTCCGATCTATGGCATGAATCGCCTCCTCCTGAAACGGATCTAGCTGCAGCCCCTTATAAAGCATTCAAATCTCCTGAGAAATCACTGATGAAATGATTATAACGCTTTCACTTTTTTTTGTCAATTACGAAATGAGTTGGTGAGATACGATTAAAGCGTTCACTACCTCCATAAATTCCGCTTGCACACCATTCCAATGCGTGCTATGCTTGTGCACTCAATAATACAAGCTACCACCTGTAGTAAAAACGAGCCAGCCAAACTGGCATAGCGGGAGCGTTCTTCTATGTTTAAGGGTTATCTCGTCCCCAATTTCATTTGGACCTTTAAGCAGCATTATCTTCTTGCACTCATCAGTCTATTGATTCTCACCCTATCGTCTCCAACTGTATCCGCCCAACAGGGGGTAGCCCAAGATGCCTACGCCATCTTTGAGCAAAGCTGCCTTATCTGCCACGGACCTGACGGTGCCTATAAAGAGACACTCCTAATTGAGCACAGCGCGCTTATCAAAGCAAATGGCTCTGTCGTTCCGGGAAACCCAGAGGCTTCCAGACTCTATAAGCGGCTGCTTGGAGAAGGTGGACAACTGATGCCGCTGGGAGGTCCCCCGCTACCCGATTCACAGATTGAAACGGTTAAAAACTGGATACTGGCAGGTGCCCCCGATTGGGCGGCGCCCCCTACAACCGATAGACGTTTCATCACCCCCAGCGAAGTACTCAACACCATAGAAACACACCTGATGTCCCTCTCATCATTTGACCGCGCCTTCGCCCGTTACTTCACACTCACCCACCTCTATAACGCAGGCGAGCCACCGAGCATCCTCCAAGAGTATCGTAAGGGACTCTCCAAACTGATCAACAGCCTCTCATGGGAGCGCGAAATTACCAACCCACAGCCCATTGACCCACAAGGGACTATCTTCTATATTGACCTAAGACACTATGAGTGGGATCGGAATGATGGCTGGACGACAATAGAAGCAGAATATCCCTACCATCACTTATTTGATGCACCGACACAGACAGCACTGAAAGCACAACTGACGCGGTTGCAGGGGGAGATGAACTCCAATATACCATCTATTCATGTTGATTGGTTTGTCGCACAAGCATCTCTACCTCCACTATACCATGACCTACTCTCGCTCCCATTGACAGACAGGGAGTTAGAGACGCGATTAGAGGTTGACGTGGTACGCAATATCACCAATGCACCGGGAGTTGATGTCTGGCGGGCAGGCACTAACAATTCAGGGGTCTCCAATAACAACAGGGTTATAGAACGACACACCTCTCGATATGGCGCATACTGGAAGAGCTACGACTTTGCTGGAAGTGTTGGGACACAGAATATCTTCACTCACCCGCTCTCATTTACCCACGATGGCGGAGAGGTTGTCTTCAACCTGCCCAACGGATTACAGGGCTACTACATAACCAATGCGTCTGGCTTCCGTCTCGACGACGCACCGATAAACATCGTATCTAACCCCGCAGCGAGCGACCCGACCGTGCGGAATGGACTCTCCTGTTTCGGTTGTCATACAGAGGGGGTGAAGACGTTTGAGGACGAAGTGCGTTCCGTGATAGAGAGTAATACCACCCCCGCGTATGACAAGGAACAAGCGTTACGGCTCTATGTCGAGCAGTCAAGGTTGGATGCACACCTCCAAGCCGATATGAACCGCTACCAAGCGGCCCTGGAAGCAACGGGTGGTGCATTTGGAGATATTGAGCCGATCTCCCGTTTCCATGAGGTGTATCAGGGACCGGTAAATCTTGCATACGCCGCCGCGGTCGTCGGGTTAGAACCGCAAGTGTTCTTAGAGAAGATTCGTGAAAATATAGGCCTACAGAATACTGGCTTGTTGGTTTTAGATAGTGAAAACGGAAGTATGAAACGGGACACCTGGACATCGAATTTTGTCGCAATGATTTACGCTTTAGACTTCCCCGAAGCAGAGGTTGATACGCCATCACAGCCGGACAGGTTACCGGGTACGATTGTTCAGATCCCTGACACAAACCTCCGTGCCGCGATTGCAGAGGAGCTCGGCAAAACTCCCAATGCCCCAATAACCGTGGAGGAGATGGAAAGGCTAGAAGAACTTAATATCACAAATAGGGGCATCCAAGATTTGACAGGACTTCAGTTTGCAACAAATTTGAACGAATTATTTCTCGGCACTTGGCGGGAAAATGCGGGCAATCAAATTTCCGACCTCTCACCGATAGCAGGCTTGGTCGAATTGCGCGATCTCAGGCTCGACGAGAATCCCATATCTGATCTATCGCCCCTAAAGAACTTAAAAAATCTCACTCACCTAGTATGTCGTGACACCCCGGTATCCGACCTGTCACCACTTGCGGGGTTAATCAATCTGAGGCTTATATTTTTGAATGCGAACCCCAACATATCTGACTTGTCACCACTTTCAGGATTAATCAATCTGGGGGTTTTACATCTTACTGACAATAAAGTATCCGACCTGTCACCACTTGCAGGATTAAACAGCCTGAGCGACCTTCTCATGTGGGGCAATCCCGTGTCTAATTTATCACCCTTGACACAATTACCAAAACTGGACACATTAAATATTTGCGGTGGAAAGATATCAGACCTTACGCCGTTGGTGGATTTCACAAGTTTGAAAGAACTGTATTTTGCCAATAACGAAATATCAGATATATCCCCCCTTGCGCGGCTAACCGGGCTAAATCGTCTGAATCTTGAAGAGAATGACATATCGGACATATCTCCGCTTGCAAGTTTAACCAACTTGAAATGGCTAAATCTTGAAGAGAATGACATATTGGACATATCTCCGCTTGCAGGGCTAACCCAATTGCAATGGCTAAATATTGCTGAAAATATGATTTCCGACCTGTCACCTCTGGATGGGATACGCAATAATATAACCCTCTTTTGGTACGACAATCCGGCCTTCCCAAAAGGAGGACCAAAGATAGAAGGACCGTGGCTATGGGCCGTGTTACTAGATACTACAGACGACGGGAAGTTGGGGGACACTGATTTACTAGCGGAGGTGAGTGGGGGCGTGGTGACGGAGGAGTTGATCTCTACCCACGGGGCAATCGAGGGAAACACAGTCGGTGATAGCGCGTGGAACTACGACAGGCTGCCTCCTACAGGACATAATAATATTGAGGATATGTTAGGGGAAGTCATCCCGGAGGGGGCTATCTATGGCGTTGTGTCCCTATATTCACCACGGGAACAAGATACGACGTTACACGTCGGCGGCGATCGCGGGGCAAGGGTCTGGCTCAACGGAAATTTAACTTATAATCAACCCGAAAATCGTAGTGGTAGTGATTACACTGATTTTTCCCCTGTCACATTGAAGCAGGGGTTGAATGTCTTGTTAGTTGTGGTTCATGTCCGTGGCAACGGCTTCTTTGGGTTTGCACCCGGCACGGAATATACAGTGGAAAATCCCGGTATCGGCTACACTGTTTCCCCAACACCAATTCACCCCGGTGATACCTTCACTCTTGATATCAGCGCGGAAAATATCTTCGACATGGCGGGTTGGCAGTTTGATATTGTATTTGACCCCACTGCACTGGAAACGATTGACGTAAGCGAAGGCGATTTTCTGAAGATGGCTGGTAGCAGCACGTTCTTTCAGGGTGGAACTATTGATAATGTAGCGGGTAAAATTGGAGGACTCAGTGCCGCACGGTTCTCAACCCAAGGCGCGAGCGGGACCGGGGTCCTACTTCAGGTGACATTCAAGGCAAAATCTGCAGGCGAAACAGAGTTGACGCTGCAGAACCTTGAGTTCGCTGCTGTCACGGGGCAGCACATTCCTGCAGGACCTCAGCAGATTAGCATCACCGTGGCGGAACAACTGGCAATCGGAGATGTAAATAGAGATGGAAGGGTCAGTATCCTAGATCTAGTTCTCGTCGCCCAGCAGTTGGGAAACAGAGTGCCCCCCGACTCGCCGGTGGATGTCAATGGCGACGGGGTTGTTAATATCTTCGACATCGTCCCCATAGCACAGGGAATTGCCAGCGCAAGCGCTGCACCGATTGGAGTAGAAAGCGTAGACGCTGCGATGATAGCGTCATGGATTGTACAAGCACGGTTGGAGGATGACGGTTCGCTCGCTTTCAAACAGGGCATCGCGAATCTTGAAAAACTACTGGCTTCACTGATTCCTGAAGCGACGGCGTTGTTGGCAAACTATCCGAACCCGTTCAACCCGGAGACATGGATACCGTATCAGTTGGCAGAGTCGGGTGAGGTAACGCTGAAAATTTATGACATAAATGGGCAATTGGTTCGGCGTTTGGAAGTAGGATATAAGGCAGCGGGTATGTATCGGAGTCGAAGCCGTGCAGTGTACTGGGACGGTCGGAATGGGCTTGGTGAGCAACTCGCCAGTGGTGCGTACTTTTATACACTGACAGCCGGTGAGTTCACAGCGACGCGACGGATGCTGATACTGAAGTAAGGCAATTTTCCGATAAGTAGCAATTTAGATTTTATGGTAGATTTTAGAATTACTTGGACACTCTCAATGCACAACCAACCCCCTAAATCCCGCCCCCGATAAACCGGGATTTCGCTGACGCTCAACTTGTCAGGGGGACTTTGAAAACTTCTTGAAGGTTGGAGTTATTGGTAGTGTCTACTTATTTGTCTAATGCACCATAATATAATAGAGGATGACCACGGTTATCCCATACTCAGAAAGGGGTAGGATAGACATGGCAGAAAAGAAACGGGTACTTATTACCGGCGCGGCAGGCAAAGTCGGCAGCACATTGTGGAGCGCATGGGAAAAGGAAGATAAATACACCCTGACGTTGGTAGACATCAAGGAGGCGACCAGTACAAAATCCCGCGTTGAGTTGGGCGATGTTCGCGACTATCAGCGAATGCGAGAACTCTGTAAAGATCAGGATGTCGTTGTTCACCTCGCGCTTGTCACGCAAGACCAATTTGGCAAAGTGCCGGGCGAAGTGACCGACATCGGGGCAGCGATGCTGCTATTTGAAGCTGCCCGTGAAGAGGGTGTCCAAAAGATCGTGTTTGCGTCCACAAACCACGTCACCGGCTGGAACGAACGCGTGAGTTCGCCACCACGATTTTCTACTGCGGAGCAGATAAATCCCGATGGCTGGTACGGGGCAATGAAAGGGATGGCAGAGGTCGCCGGACGCTACCTCGTCAATGAATTCGACATGCGCTTTATCAGTATCCGTATTGGCACATTCACAGGCGGATACGAAGCGGAGCATTTACGCACCTGTAGTACACTCCTGACACCGCGCGACTGTGCCCAACTGTTCGGGCGGGCAGTGGATTATGAAGGTCCCGTGAAATGTCTCATCACCTACGGCAGGTCTGCCAATTCGACCGCCTACCAACAAAGCTATCTTGATATTAGTGGTGCCGTTGAGATTCTCGGTTATCAGCCGCAAGACAACCTGATGAAAACGCATCTTCCTCAGCTGCTCGACAATGATGCCTAAAATGTGAAAGGAGCATATCATCATGGAGGACAAAATCAGAATCGGTGTAATTGGGTGCAGAGTTGGTCGGACGTGGGTGGCAGGGGCGAAAGCCGGTGAGGATACGACTGCTTGGGCGGTTGCCGATCTGAATCAGGAGCTCGCGCAACAGGTTGCCGCCGATAACGGGGTTTCCAGAGTGTATGGCGATTATCGGGAACTGCTCGCGGACGATGAAGTGGATGCGGTTGGAGTCGCCACAGCCCCTGACGTGCGGAAACCGATGGTAATTGATGCTTTGAATGCAGGCAAGCATGTATTGGTTCAAAAGCCACACGGTCGCAACGCTGCCGACGTAGAAGAGATCAACGCGGTGGCGGAATCCACCGGGAAAACCCTTGTCTACTCCTACTTCATGCGGCATGAGCCGAAGAATAAGGAGACTCGTCAAATCATCGCAGCGGGGAAAATCGGACAGGTCTACCATGCGCGTGTACACTATCATTATCGGGAACGTGGGGTCAATCATGATCCGGGACCGGGCAGAGATTGGCTATATCGGTGGGGGTTAAAGGGCGGTGCGCTGGGTCAACACGGCTCGCACTATCTCGATCAGGCGTGGTTTTTGATGGGCTGTCCACAGCCCGAATGGGCATTTGCTGCCAGTCATAGCGCGTTTCCAACAACCTTAAAGGTAGATCGTCATTCCGAGGACTATCTCAGCTTTCTGGTGGGCTGCGCCAACGGCATCACGATCCAGATGGACACCTCCTCTGTCATTCCGACATGGACAGACCGTGCGTGGGATCTTCGTATCCGAATTTTAGGCACGGAGGGTACAATCGAACAGGAATCCACATCCCAACCTTCCGGAGTAAAGCGTTCGGGTACACGCCGACTACTCGGCGCAATCTACACCGAGGGCGACGATTTCATCGATGAGTATGTGGAACACAGCGACGGCGATTTCGACACAGAGATACAGGATTTTGCTGGAGCGATTCGTGGGAACAATCCGCCCGATGTATCACCCGACAATGCGCTGACGTTCATGAAGTTGCTGGACGCTATCTATCTGAGCGCGGAGACCGGAGAGAAGGTGCAGATCTCTTAGTCTTTTTCACAACTGATTCAAAGAGAGGGTCCGAGATGGCTACATTTCAGGTGTCTTGGGTAAATGGCGAAATGTCTCTGAACATTCCCGACAAAAACATTGAGGCAGTTGTGCTCCCTCGCGAGTTGCCACAATTGGACAATCCCATTGATAGTGTCAAAGCCGCCCTCGAAAAGCCCATCGGTTGTCCGCCCCTCAAGGATGCCGTCACCTCCTCAGACCGTATTGCTCTGCTAATCACGGACACCATGGATAGCCTCATGGGGCCGCCGCACAATATTGGTCCGTACCTGCTTGATCAGTTTAATGCCGCTGGCGTTCCCGACGAACATATCACCGTCCTCCACGCAGCGGGTATGCACGGTCACGCTGGGGCGAGAGAGAAACTTGGCGAGGGCTGGCTGCATCGTGTGCGTTATGTTGAGCATCACCCGCACAAAGCGGAAGATCTGGCTTATGTCGGCACCACACGGATGGGAACCCCAGTGTGGGTGAACCGGTTGGTCGCGGAGGCAGATTACGTGTTAGGGGTTGGCGGATGCGCCCCTTCGCTTTTCGGGTGGCACGGTGGGGCAGGCATCATTCTGCCGGGCGCGTCTGGGCGTGATACCATTCGGCATAATCACACCTATATCCTGATGGATCGACCGATTAGTGGCTGGGGACCCGGCAATCCTCAACGGGAAGATGTGCAAGATGCCGGCGATCTTGCGGGCTTCAACATGAAGATCGATTTCACAGCGAATACTGTGTTTGCGGGCTATCACCGAGAAGAATGGCCCATCGCCGTGCACTATTACCAAGAACATGCCATGACGCCGGTTGAGCCAGCAGACATCTATATTATGGGGATTGGTGCGAGCGAAAACCTTGCGTGCCTCTATATGAAAATTGAAGTCGCCGAACAGGTGATTCGTGAAAATGGAATTGTCATTCTCGTCTGTTCTGCCCACCAGCAACCAGATGTTTCGGGTTGGTCAGAAGAACGCGCCCTGCAGCAAACCATCGATTCAACGAACGTTTGGATGGATGGAGGTGAAACATTGAATCCAGATGAAGATCCGCTCAAGCTCGATCTCCTCGCCCGTTTCCGGTTGATGCAGCTACCGCTGGGTCGTCTCGCGCAAATTCTGACTCGACGTGAGGGGGAACCGCGTAGCACCTGTATGTCGTGGAGTCATCGCCGCGCCATTGAGCGGGGGCGGACGTTCATCGTGACCGAAATGGATGAAGCACAGGCGTATTCTTATAGCTTTACTTATGCGACCCGTTCCTTTGATGATGCACTTCAAAAAGCATTTAACGAACTTGGAAAAGATGCCCGGGTTGTTGTGAATGCCCCGCTGTTGGGAAACCCTCTGCCACCGCAAAATCGGGTCATCCTAAAGACTGGAGAGTCAGTTTCTTAGCCTAATTCAAGCCTGCTCGGCTTGGATGGACATGTTCCAGCCGTATATATCGGGCACCGTGAGTAAAAGAAATTGGAAAAGGGGGCGCAATCTATATTGTACACGGCATTAAAATCCCTTGACAATAGGACAAGTCAATAAGTATAATTTAGCGATTTTCCGGGCGGGTGTAGCTCAGTGGTAGAGCATCAGCTTCCCAAGCTGAGGGCCGCGGGTTCAAGTCCCGTCACCCGCTTTATCTGTGCTGGACACCTGAAACCCCTGCATTGGGGCTTTGTTTTTATGAGGAGAGCGAAATGCCAATCTACGAATTTCGTTGCAAACAGTGTGACAGCACGTTTGAGAAACTGTTCAGTTCAAGCGGACAAAAATCATCACTCTCCTGCCCGGAGTGCGAAAGCAACGATACCACGCAACTGTTCTCTGTCTTCGGCGTTGGGACGTTGGACAGTGTGAACACACCAACAACTGATATGCCGATGTGTGGAACTTGTGGGCATCATACACCAAAACCGTGTGCGTAAGAGGTTCAAGAGAAGGTAGATGGATCAAGGTAGACGTTTGACAAAAGAAGATATAAAAAGCGATCAATTTGTTGATAGCACGATGCAGGTGTATGAGTTCCTCAAAGAGAACTTAAAGTCGATTATTATTGGTGCAGCAATAGTGATTTTGGTTGTCGGGGGATTTGCTTTTTATCAGCACCAACAACAGACTGCACGGGCAGAAGCCTTTCTAAAATATACTGAAGCTACTGAAAAATTTACCGAAGCCGAAAGCGATTGGTTAGATGCGGACGAAACGGAACAGCCATTTGAAACCGCTAACACTCAGCTTCAAGCCATATTCCAAAAATACCCTGGAACTGCCGTTGCGGATAAGGCGCGATACAATTACGCAAAAGCCCGCTATTATGAAGGAGATTATGACGGTGCAATCTCCCATTTTCAAGCGGTCGTGAATGAGCATCAACCGGAAAATCAGATCCTTGCCCTATATGCACAAAAAGCAATTGGCAACTGCTACGAACAGAAAGGCGAATACCAAAAGGCGCTTGAGGCATATTCCCCCGCAGAGGATAAATTGCCTCAGATTGCCATGCGCGATTATGCCTTCTCGGACTTTCGATTGAGTCAGGCGCGTTGCTACGAAAAACTTGGTGATTTTGATGATGCGCTAGCAATCTATAAAGATATCACAGACCTCTTTGAAACCAATCTGGAAAAAGCAATCGAGCAAAAAAGCCGTGACTTAATTCCCGGCGCAAAAACGCTGATTGCGAGCCTGCCGCAGCCGCCGCAGGTAGCAGTCGCTGAAGGGTTGGAAAATCAAGGCAACTATCACGATGCCTTCGTTGCTTACGCCAAAGCGATTCATGACTACAAGGTTGGTAAGGATATTCATGGAGGTCTCACCGATGAACGACGCAAGGCTATTAATCGTTTTGAAAAAAAAGCGAACGATTTTCTCGTAAACCTGCGTGATGCTCGGCGTACTGAGTCTGAAGGACGAGACCCGTTGTACTTCTACTCTCAAGCGGTCGGTATCGGGGGGCGTAGTTTCTACGAAAACGTTTTTGGATTTGCGCCGCACCGCTCGCTCTATGAAAAAGCACGCTTCGGTCGCGATAAACTTCAACGCGCGCAGAAGTAAAGTTGTTGGGGCAGGCTGCTTTGCCCATCGTATAAAAGCTTGGTCAATTCAGCGAATGGGGTTAGTCTCATGATATCTCCTCACACTGAAAAAGTCTTAGAATATGATAAGCTGAAGGCATTGCTCAAGCGGTATGCACACTCCCAACTGGGGGCGTCACGAGCAGCGAAGTTGAAACCCTTCCGGCAGCTTGATACGATTCGTTATCAGCAGCGATTATGCAGCGAAGCGAAAGCATTCTACCAAACCTCCAACGGTTTTCCCCTGCAAGGTTTGAAGGATATTTCCCCAACGCTTCATAAGGTCGCCAAGCCCGGCGCCATTCTTGACGCGGAGCAATTGCTCGGTGTCAGTCGTGTGGCGGAAGCTGCGCAAAACGTCCAGCGAGCCGTTAAAAAGCAAAATTCGAAAGATTTCCCCAAGCTCTCCTCGATTGTTCATAATCTTCCGACCTTCCCTGAACTTACCCGATCCATTGATAGATGTCTCAGTCCAGACGGGGATGTCCTTGATCACGCTAGCCCGATGCTCCGATCTATCCGTCGTAAGTTGGTCCACACACGGACGAACATCCAATCGAAGTTAGAGGGTCTTCTTCAGTCTCCCAATCATCAGCGATCTATCCAAGAACATGTTATCACCTCCCGTAACGATCGCTATGTCATTCCCATCAAACAAGATTCAAAGCACAATTTCCCCGGTATTGTTCAGGGTCAATCCTCAAGCGGCGCGACCGCTTTCATTGAGCCTTTTGGGGTTGTCGATCTCAATAACGAACTGCATCAACTGGCAGATGAGGAACGCCAAGAGATACGACGCATCCTGCTTGAGCTCAGCGATTTGGTGCGTGAACATTTGACATCGTTGGAACTTGCCTTGGATATCTTGGGAGGACTGGACTTTCTGGGGGCAAAGGCACGATTCAGCATAGAACTCAACGGCGTTGAACCAACCCTTAACGAACGGTGTGTTATAAAACTGATAGAAGCGAGACATCCGCTCCTTGAAATGAACCTTCGAGCGAGTAAGAAATTGAAGGAAGAGGAACGCGATCCCAGCTTACCAGAGCGGATTGTGCCAACCGATGCAACGTTGGGCGACACATTTCACACCGTGGTTATTACGGGACCGAATACCGGCGGAAAAACCGTTGTTCTCAAAACGGTCGGCTTGCTCACACTCATGGCACAATCAGGATTGCACATCCCTGCGAAAATGGGCAGTGAAGTTGGCGTCTTCGACCAGATGTTCGCCGATATCGGGGATGAACAGAGTATCGAGCAGAATCTCAGTACATTTTCGTCCCATATCACTAAAATTATCTCGCTTCTGGAGGAAGCGGATGAGAATTCGTTGGTGCTGTTGGATGAAATTGGGGCGGGCACGGATCCGACGGAAGGCGCGGCGCTCGGTATGGCAATCTTAGACTGGTTGGCGACGCGCAAGGTTCGTACGGTTGCTACAACCCACTACGGCGCATTGAAAGCGTACGCACATGCACAAGACTGCATGGAAAACGCCTCAATGGAATTTGATTGGCAAACACTGAGACCTACCTATCGCCTTCAGATTGGCGTACCCGGCAGCAGTAACGCCTTCAAGATTGCACAGAGATTGGGCATGCCCGGCGCAATCACCGATGCCGCTAAAGCGTACATGGGTAACCAGACCGTTGCTGTGGAAGATCTCATCGTTAGTATGCAAGCGTCCCAGAATGAGTTGGACGTTGAACGTGAAATGGTGCAGGAGAAACTCCGAGTGGCAGACACCGCCGCCCGAAAGCACGAGACGCTAATCAACCAGATCGAAACGGAGCGGGAAGAACTGCGTGACCAAGCTGAGCAGGAGGCCGCTGTAATAGTCAAGGATGCTCGCAAACTTGTTGAACAGACGATAGCAGAAGTACGGCGAGCGAATGCCTCAAAAGATAGTGTCAGCAACGCTTTTACACGTATTGAAGGCGCGCAGAAAAATCTGAACCAGAGACGCGAAGAACAACACTCAGGAAAACCGCATCCCGATGCAATTCGAGTGCAGGTCGGCGATAAAGTTCGTGTAAAAAGCCTGAATCAATTTGGCGAAGTTTTCTCGGTTTCAAGCGGGAAAAATCCTCTGCTTATCAAGGTAGGTAACATGCAAATGCGCGTGTCACACGGAGAAATTGAGCCCGTCCGTCCTGAAGACAACAAGCGAGAACTTTCTACCTCAATTTTAGATGTTCAGTATAACAAGACAGGGAATGTTAAAACAGAATTGAACCTGCAAGGAAAAACGGTACATGAGGCTTGGACGGAAACTGATAAATATATAGATGATGCGTTTCTTGCGGGGTTACTGAGGGTGCGGATTGTCCACGGCAAAGGCACTGGGGCATTACGGACCGCAATCCATGAGCTCCTGCAGGATCACGCGCAAGTGAGTGATTTTCAAGTGGCAGCACTCAATGAGGGTGGAGCAGGCGCAACGATTGTCACATTGAAAGAATAGTAAGAGAGATTTGGACTAATTACTTAGAACTATCGGCTTGCATCGGGCAGATCTCCTTGCTCTGCGAGCAGCGTTGGAAAATTGCGAAGGATCACTATTCAATTCACAGGACGATCGAAGAAGATGGCTTCCAACAGGACGTTGTTGTGACAATGTTAAAAGCTAATCACTGATACCAACGTCCGATGTGAGGGTTACTAAATCCGAACGATGCTAAGCCATCAAATTTCGCAGTACGTTTCACGTTTCATACCGATTTTGGCTTGACATTTTCCATCTCGACGCTTCAGAATTATTGGGGTGAAAGAGGCTTCACGATTCGAGATGCGAAAAGCAAGCCTAAACCTGTATCAGACGAAGGTGAGTTGTGATGAGACAGGCTTCTAACCACATTCCACGCGAAATACTTGATAATATCTGTGCACAGAACGATATTGTCGAAGTGATATCGGAGTCTGGAGTTCTGTTGAAGCCTGTCGGCAAAGCCTATAAGGGGCTGTGTCCCTTCCACGACGAGAAAACCCCCTCCTTTAATGTCTCTCCCGAAAAACAGGCGTTTTACTGTTTCGGATGCAATGCCGGCGGTAATGTCGTCAGCTTCCTCAGGAAATATGACGGTAAATCTTTCATGGAAGCGATGGAATGGCTGTCAGAACGCGCAGGTATTCCGTTGCCCGCCCAAGATGGAAGAGCACGCCAGATTAGCCAAAAACGTCTGGAACTGCAAGACCTGAATCGGTTTGCAATGGAGCATTTTCACCAGCAACTCCTGAATCCGAAAATTGGTGGTCAGGCGTTGGCATACTTGAAAAACCGATCCATCAAAGATGAAACGATCAAAGAGTTCCAGCTTGGGTACGCGACGCCGGGACGACAAGATATTGTTAAAGTTGCCACACAAACCGGTTTCTCAATCCAACAACTCATCGATGTTGGACTCATTAGAAGCGATGACCGCGGAACCATGGATCGATTTCGGGGACGCGTTATCTTTCCAATCCGAGATGAACGGGGCAATCCTGTCGGATTTGGCGGGCGTGCATTGTCGGAAGAGCAGCTTCCCAAATATCTAAATTCTCCTACCACGACTCTGTACGATAAGAGTAAAACCCTTTACAACTTATACGAGGCACGTCAGGCAATCCAAAAAGAGGAGAAAGTTATCCTCGTTGAGGGTTATTTTGACGCGCTCATGCCGTATCAAGCGGGTGCCCAGAATGTTGTCGCATCGCTAGGCACTTCGTTCAGCGCTTCGCATGCCGATCTATTAAAGCGGTTTGCCGAAGAAACTATCCTTCTCTATGACGGAGATCCGGCGGGGTTTCAGGCGGCATTACGCGGATTGCATATCCTTCTGGCAGCCGGATTGCGCGTTCGGGTGGCGAGCCTACCCGCCGATACAGATCCAGATCAATTCATCCGCACGCAAGGTCTCGATGGGTTCAATCAACTGATCGGTTCTGCGATGAACCTAATCGAGTTTCAAATCCAGCGCGCAACGCAACAGCATGCAATTCATCGCATTGATGTAAAGACACAAGCTATCAAAGAGATCGCCCTGACCTTATCCAACCTCAAGAATCAGGTTGAACTCAGCGAATATACGAAATACGCAGCACAAGAACTCGACATCGACAGATCAGTACTTTCGCGGGAGTTGCAGCGTCTGGGCGTCAAGACCTCTCGTTCAGTTTCGCCGCCCCGACACACACACGCCGCGCCAACCGCAAGGATGAGTCCGCGCGAATCAATCGAGTGGCAGCTGATTGAAGCGCTGGTACAAGGGCCCGACCTCATCCCGCTTGCCAAAGCGAATTTTCACTATCAAGATTTCACCCATCCTGACTTTGCAACTATTGGCAGGATGCTTTGGGAAGCGACTGATAATGAGGGTATCATTGATATGCAGAACCTCATAAACGCTTGTGCCAATGAAAAAATTACAGGTATAATCTCCAAGGCTCTTCTAAAAAAGACAATCCCTCCAAATTTGAGCACACGGGTGGAGGGTTGTCTGAAAAAACTCAAAGATTTCCTGTTGTGGGATGTTGAGCGTATGAGGCGCTCTGAGGCACTTGCACAAGGGAATAACAGCAGAAGCATTCTGGCAGAGCTCGTTGAACTCTCAAACCGAAGAAGGCAATTAGCCCGCTAACCCCTGTTATGGCTTCGGGAAGGGCACGAGGAGAATAAACCACAATGGCTTCGAGAACTAAAGGAGATGATCGCTCAATAAATGTCGATAAGGAGAAGCATCTTCTTGACTATGAAGAGCAACCGAATTCTTCACCACCCGACGATCTTGATGACCTACTACAAATTGATTTAGAAGAAATTAACCTTTCAGAAAATCCAGCAGATCTTGATGAGGGAGATTTAACAATGAATTTCAATATCAACCAAGCAGCCGATTTTGATGCACCTGATTACTCTGATGCGGAAGATTTTGACGATAATGATTCTGATGAATTATCTCTGGATCCGGGGAAACTCGATAAGGTAGACGATCCAGTGAAGGTGTATCTGCGGGAGATGGGGAGTATAGCTTTGCTGACGAAGCAGCAGGAGGTCTCCTTATCAAGACAGATTGAAGAAGGGCATCGTAAAATCGAAGAGGCAATATTTGAGACGCCAGTCGCAATTGCAGAGGTGCGGAAACTCCTCAATCAGATTCTGATTGGTGAGAGAAAGGCTTCTGATGTGATTGCGATGGAGGTTTCGACGACATCTGCCAATGATAAAGAAGAGAAATATCTAAAAGTGGCGCGGAAACTGATGGAAGATCTGAAGGACGTGGACCTAGAAATGCGTCTCCAGGAACGTGAGCTGGCCAATGAAAAGCTGTCTGCTAAAGAAAAGAAAGCCCTTGATAAAAAACTCGAATCCAGTCGCTTAAAGTTGGTGGAGATCCTCAAAGAGCTTAAGATTGATAGTGAAGAAATTAGTAAGATTGCGGGTAAGATCAAAGATATTGCAGCCCGTATGGCGGATTTGGAAAATCAGGTGGCGCGGATCGAAAAGGCGAGTAACCTATCTGCGGCTGAAATCTGTAAGCGGGTACAGGGTTACACACTGCACAAGACGAAACGACGCGCCCCTCGCGATTTTAAAAAACTTAAAGAATATAACCGAGAGATTGTCAAAGCAAGGCGAGCTATCAAAAGGTTAGAACGCGAAATTGGTGCCTCACGCGAACAACTCGACCTTGCGACTCAGCGAATCCGGGCCGGGGAAGCGACAGCGCAAGAAGCCAAGATGACGATTGTTGAAGCCAATTTGCGGCTTGTTGTCAGCATTGCCAAAAAATATAGAAATCGCACACCGGGATTGACGTTCCTTGATCTCATTCAGGAGGGAAACATCGGCTTGATGAAAGCCGTGGACAAATTTGAGTATAAGCGGGGATATAAATTTAGCACGTATGCGACATGGTGGATTCGTCAGGGGATTACCCGTGCCATTGCTGATCAGGCGCGTACTATCCGTATCCCTGTCCACATGATTGAAACCATCAACAAACTGATCCGCACTTCCCGTTACTTGGTTCAGGAGAAAGGCAGAGAACCGCTGCCAGAAGAGATCGCCGGTGAGATGGACATCCCGATTGACAAAGTGCGGCAGGTCTTCCGAATTGCACAGGAGCCGATCTCCTTAGAAACCTCGGTTGGGGAAGACGAAGATAGCCAGCTCCGAGATTTTATTGAGGATAAGACCTCAAAGTCCCCTGTCGCCGAAGCAACATTTACCATGCTCAAGGAGCGTATCGAAGAGGTTCTCGTTACGTTGACAGAACGCGAGGCGAAGGTCATCCGATTGAGATTTGGGATTGGAGACGGCTATCCTCGGACGTTGGAGGAGGTAGGTACGGAGTTTCAAGTCACCCGCGAGCGGATCCGCCAGATTGAAGCAAAAGCGCTGCGGAAGTTGCGCCATCCAACCCGAAGCCAACAACTGCGCGGCTTTCTCGAAAGTTAAGCGATTTCGGTTGACAAATCTACATCAAACTCTTATAATACTCGCGCAATTCAAGGGGGCCTGTAGCTCAGGGGTTAGAGCAGCCGGCTCATAACCGGCCGGTCCTAGGTTCGAATCCTAGTGGGCCCACCACCTTCTTCCCATCTCAGTTTTTTTTCCCTATCCAATCCAATCTATGGGGCGTTAGCTCAGGGGTACGAGCGCTACCTTCACACGGTAGAAGTCACTGGTTCAAATCCAGTACGCCCCATCATCTTTGCCAGCTATCCCACTTCCTGCCCCTTGTACTGAAGTTGATATAACCGATAGTAGATACCCCGTTGCTGGAGCAGCTCGTTGTGCGTCCCCATCTCCCCGATCTCCCCACGGTGCATGACGATGATTTTATCCGCGTTCTGAATTGTCGAAAGGCGATGTGCGATCACAATTGAGGTCCGATTTGCCATTAAGCGGTTCAGGGCGTCCTGAATGAGCAGTTCCGTTTCGGTGTCCACACTGGAGGTCGCTTCATCAAGGATAAGGATGTCGGGATCGGAAGCCAGCGCGCGCGCAAAGGCGACGAGCTGCTTCTGTCCAACCGATAGCCCCGCGCCACCTTCTCTTATTTCAGTTGCGTAGCCAGCTGGCATATTCTGAACATATCTATCCAGATGTACCTCTTTTGCGGCGGCAATCGTATCCTCTTTTGTTATTCCCGGATTCTCCAGATTAATATTCTTCTCAATTGTCCCCGAAAATAGGAAAATATTCTGCTGCACAATATTAACGGCGCGGCGTAGGTCTGGCAACTCCATCTCCCGAAGATCCGTGCCATCAATCAGAACCTGTCCCTCGTTCACTTCGTAGAATCGGCATAGTAGATTGATGATCGATGTTTTGCCCGATCCGGTGTGCCCTACAAACGCGACCTTTTCGCCCGCCTTCACCTTGAAGGAGACATCGCGAAGGACATAATCGTCTGCGTTGTAAGCGAACCAGACATTGCGAAACTCAATTTCCCCCTTTAATGCTTCCAGTTCTTTGCCTGAGGCCGGGCTCACAATCGTTGGTTCCGTATCCATCAAGTCAAAGATCCGTTCAGACGATGCCATCGCGTTCTGGAAAATTGTGTATTTCTCACTCAGTTCGCGAATGGGCCAGAAAAATCGCTGGCTGTATTGGATGAACGCGAACAATGTACCGAGAGTCAACGCATCTTGCAGAGCCTGTCCACCGCCATACCAGATGATAACCGTCAGTGCAAGCGAACCGCAGACCTCGATCATTGGAGAAAAAAGCGAGAAGTAGAAAATGCTACGTAGGTTTGCGCCGAGGTATTGCTGATTCTTCTCGTCGAACCGTACCATGCTGCGCGGTTCCTGCGTGAAAAGCTGCATCGTTGTCATACCGACAATGCTTTCGTTCAGATACGCGTTAATCTGGGCAAGATACCTGCGCTGATCGCGGAACGCACGACGCGAGTAGATCTGATAAAGGGTCGTCGCTGCAAAGATGATTGGTAATACAGTAAAACTTACTAATGCCAACTTCCAATCCATGAGCAGCATCATCACCATAATACCGAAGATGGTGAGTAAGTCGCCAAAAACCGTAATGACTCCAGACGTGAATAGCTCCTTTAGTATCTCCACATCGCCCATGACACGGGTCATTAATCTGCCCACAGGATTTCGGTCAAAGAAACGGACATCCAGCCGCTGCAAATGTGAAAAGAGTGACATCCGAATGTCATACATCGCCTTCTGCCCTACCATCTGCATTCGGTACTCTTCAAAATAGGTAAATATGAATCTCGCCACGAGGAGGAGGATATAATAGATCGCAATCGTTTTCAGACCCTGCAGATTTCCCGGCCCAATGTATTCATCGATCCCATGCTTCATCAGTAATGGCATCAACCATTCAGCGCCCCTGCTGCCAATCATCAGAAACCCGATGAGCACAACTTCAAGCCGATACGGTTTCAGGTAGCCAATCAGCCGCTTCATCAATACTCGATCATATACTTTGCCGAGTTGATCTTCCTCTTCGCTATAGTCGTAGAGTTGACCGCCGCTACCACTACCACCGCCGAACATAGCTAAATCCTCCTTGTGCCATAATCTTTCTCCCTCTCGGTACATATCGAGTTATTTGCAACCGATGTATTATGAGATCCATTTCTTTCCTGCTAAATATTTCACTCGTTTTTTTGATCGTTTTACCGCGCACGTTTGACCTGTCCCCATAAGATCGCCAATTTATTATTGGGGGAGACACTTAAATTGGGAGTCAATCCCCACGATGGATTCGTGTCCCCCTCACGGTGTTGGGCGAGGTTAATGGGGTTGGTGCCATCGGCATTCATCACATAAATCTCATCGAAAAGGAGTGGGCCCCGGAGGGGCGTAAAAGTAATCTGTTGTCCATCAGGGGACCATGCGGGATGATTAGCATCTTGAGGTCCTTCGGTGAGTTGGCACACTTGTGCCCCATCGGGAGTCATCCGGTAAATTTCGGCAATCCCACTGCGCTGGGACATAAAGACAATGCTTGTGTCAGCGTTTTCTACAAAGCTGACCGATACCAAGAGAAGACACACAGTGAACCCCAAAAGACCACTGCAAAGATAGTAAGCTGGTATCCACCGTACAAGCGATATTAGCTTCATCGTTCTCTTCCTTTACCGTGCTGTGGAGATGATTCGTTACCCACAATCTATCTCTGTTGTCGTGCAATGGTTCCGCTGCTTCCCGCTCGTATAATAAAGCATTATAGGCAATTGGACAAAAATTGTCAAGAAACTCGATTATACCGTTAGGGCCATTTATGGTAGATTTTAGAATTAATGAGACACTCCAAACCGAACCGCATTGCCCCCACCCCCGGTAGGTGCGGTTTGTAGCCGCACCGCATCGGCGCAGTTGGAAACAGCGCCTACCATACACGGGGACGAAAGTGTCTATTTATTTTTATGATTCACCATAGTTTTACTGTAGGAGGGATCTCCGAATCCCGACATCTCACTGTGGGGGTGATCTCTCGGTTGTGCCTTTTCAAACAAAATGGGTAATAAGCCGAAAACTGAATAGCCCTACCACATAGCTAAACCTTCTTGACAAATTTATAGTTTAATGCCATAATCTTTGCATTATCAAAAATCACTTTAGCCCTAAAACCTCGTCCTTTAGGGCGGGGATACAGGGACGCTTTAGCATCTTTTTAGGGCTTTAGCCCTGTTAATAAAATCTTTTCAGAAACGGCTGTACTGCCGAAATCGGTGAGGCGGGGTCAAATCCCCCACCAATTTCACACCCTCCGACGGGAGCGTGTTGTGTGGCATATCCGTTTCACCAGTGTCCCTCAAGCGAGGGAGTGGGCGGGGCATCGTCCACTGGAGTAGCAGAAGTAAGACGGGGTTCGCCTCGCTTTCTGTGTCGATACCACAATTTCCAAACTAAAGCATGGGGTTCAAAAATAAAAGAATCTCCATCCTTTAGGGCGGAGAGTATGTCAAAGGAGATAGGCTGAATGGCGGTTGGGACACAGTCCCGCTCATATTTTCGACAGATTTGGTCAATCCCCAATTGATCAAATACCATTTCAAGATTGACCCTTAAAGATTTAGGATGGGTCGAAAGGAATCAAAATGAATACCGATCAATCACCGGCGGCGGAACCCTACCGCGCCCCTGCCTTTGCTGATATGAAACCCGAACTTTCGTCTCCCGGCGCCACGCCAGAGCGGTTGGAACACCTCAGAGAGCACGGTTTTGTCATCATCGACGACTTTGTCGATAACCCTTGGATTCCGGTGCTGCGTGAAGCGGGTCGCCGTGTCACCGAGGCGTGTGCGCCCGAACACATCTACAGCAAAATCGACTGCTCAAAGGGCTACGTGCATCGCACGGGACAGGAGCAGCCGTGGGCGATTCGGGGGCTTATCCATCCAGCTTTTAATGAGCCTGCCTTTGCTGACTTCCACGGTTCTTCAGATTTCCTCGATTTTGTTTCCTCTTGGTGCGATGGACTTCAACCAGAGGATATGGTGCTGGGTGGACTGCTCTTGTGGTGCAATCCCCGGACGCACGAGAATAAGCTCGGTTGGCACCGGGATACAACGTGGTGGGGCACCGGGAAGAGATACTTTGCACAGGAAGAGAACCGAGGCGAAGGACCTGATGCCTATTCCGAGGAGACCGAAAGAATCCGTTGGAAAGAAATCGTTGAGGGTAACGCAAAGTCTGTCACAGAACGAAACGGCGTGAGCATGTTCTTAGCGCTGACCGACGACGAATGCCACGAATTAGTACCGGGCAGCCACAATCGATGGCGCACGCCGATTGAACATGACGTGCTCCTGCCGAGAGCGATGAAGGATCAGGGGGTTCCACACACACCGAGTTGGAACGGCGTAGACCCCTTACCGGGTCAAGTCGCAATCCGACTCAAGGCGGGAGAAGCGCTCATCCGCAACGGCGTAACGATCCACACAGGACATACCGTGCCACAGCGTGAGCGGAACACACTTTCAATCGGTTGGTCGAAGTGGTCGGGCGAGTTCACCGGCGATCCACCGGTGGCAGACGTGCGACACGCGTGGCAACTCGATCCCGCTGTGCGTGAAGCGTTACCGCATGAGTGGATGAAAACTGCTTGGGACCGTTGGGCAGAAACCCAGAAACTGGGCGATTCGCTCGAAGACCGATACACAGGCTTTGACATTGAACGGGTTAAGGCGGGTGAGGTCATCGGTTGGCGAGGTGAATTGGAACGCCAAGCTGCGGCAGCTGGCGAAGCTTGGGAGCGCTTCCAGACCATCGCCTAACTGGATGCAATCGGTCTAGTATGCAGAAAGTCAGCGTCAGAAAGGTGTCTAAAGCGCCTCAAGTTCTTCTTGCAACAGCTGTTTCTCATGGATGCGCGCATAAATGCCGTTATGTGCCAATAACTCCTCATGCGTGCCGCGTTCGACAATTTCCCCTTCTTCCAAGACGATAATGAGGTCCGCCGCCTTGACCGTCGAAATGCGGTGCGATATGAGGAGCGTCGTGCGATCTTCCATAATCTCGTGTAGCCGCGTGAGAATGGTGTCCTCGGTATTCGTATCCACACTGGCGAAAGCATCGTCCAAGATTAAAATCTTCGGCTTAACCATAATAGCGCGTGCGAGTGCAGTCCGCTGTTTCTGACCGCCTGAGATCGTGACGCCGCGTTCACCTAAGAAAGTGTCTAATCCCTCCGGAAACTCCTCGATCTGCTCAAGTAGGTCTGCGGTATGAGCTACCTCCTTGATTTCAACTTCATTCGTCGTGCTAACACCATAGGCGATGTTGTTTTGCAGGAGATCGGAAAAGAGGAAAGGTTCCTGTTCAACAAAACCGATATTAGATCTCAACACTTGCAACGGAATATCTTGGATATCAACGCCATCGATGAAGACCATACCCCGCTCTGTTTGGCGGATACGGGGGATGAGGTTGACCAGGGTGGTTTTGCCGCTGCCCGTCGTTCCGACAATTGCAGCCGTTGAGCCGCGTGGAATCTTGAGGTTGATATTTTTGAGCACCGGCTCACCGCGGGGATAAGCGAAGTTCAGATTCCTAAATTCGATCTCACCATGAATATCTTCGATGTCTGGGCGTACCGTGCCTACATCAGCGATTTCGGGGCGGACATCAAGAATGCTACGGATTCGATCCATTGATGCTGCACCCCGTTGAAAGGTATTGACAACGAAGCCAAATGTAATCATCGGGCGAATGAACATCATCAGATAAGCGTTGAAAGATACAAAATCTCCCAACGTGATTTTGCCCTCGATTACACGGATGCCACCGAGCCAGAGGAGCGCAGCGACGCCAAGTCCGGGTAGGAATCGGAAGAGCGGAAAAAAGAAGGTTGTCAACCGAATCTGATCACGATTGCGCTCCACAAATTGCTGATTAAGTACTTCAAACTCGCTTACCTCGCTCTGTTCGAGCGTATACGCTTTAACAACGCGCACACCGGATAAGTTCTCTTGCACTTTCGTGTTCATGGTGGAAAAGGCTTCTTGGATGCGCTCATAACGTTTGTAGACTCGCTTGCCCAACTCCTTAATCAAGATGG
Source organism: Candidatus Poribacteria bacterium (assembly GCA_965220385.1). Taxonomy (GTDB): domain Bacteria; phylum Poribacteria; class WGA-4E; order WGA-4E; family PCPOR2b; genus PCPOR2b. Next base: position 147,017 of record OZ244825.1, read on the forward strand.
CGAGGACTGGATATGGCAGCAGTGCCAACAGCGTCAACTGTACATCAATATCCAGCATAATCACGAACGCCAGCACAAAGAAGAGAATGGCGTCTGATGTATATGAGATAGCACTACTGAGCACCATCCGGACAGCGTTCATGTCGCTGGTCGCTCGCGCCATCAGATCGCCCGTGCGGACATCCTGGTAGTAGGAGGCAGGCAGCTTTTGAAGATGCGTGAAGAAATTGTTCCGAAGATGATATTCTATCCGCCTCGCCGCACCCTGGATAACCTGCCGCTGTCCAAATCGAAGCACCCCGCCAAGCAGAGCAGCACCAAGAATCAGTAGTGCGTAAAAAAGTATCTTTCGCGGGGTAACTGCTCTCTCGAGATCATCAAAAACCCACTTCAGCAACTTTGGTTGCACCACAATCACGCCATTCGTCGCAAGCACAAAGAAAAAACTCATAACAACAGCGAACCGGTAGCGGACAACGTAGGGTTTAAGATTTAATAATAAGCTACGGATATAGCATCACTCCTCTCTTTTGCTTCCTCATAAGATCTAACAGAATAAGTTGCAATTTATTCACCAACTGTCTCAATCTCGATTCCGGGTGCGTCCAGCATTTGCGGCTTGAGTTCAATGCCAAGTCCGGGGCCTTCAGGTGGGATCAAATGTCCTTCCTCGACCGGGGCTAACCCTGTCACCAGGTTATCGTAATGAACAAGGTAGTGACGGCGAACGCTTTCGAGTATAAATAGGTTTGTCAAATGTGTCGTCAGATGGATCGAGGCGACATGCAGGACGGGACCGCCGCAGTTGTGCAGCGCGATTGGGAGATAATAGGTATCAGCCAGTACCGCGATTTTGCGCGCCTCAGTTATGCCACCACACCAACAGATATCCGGCATAATGAACTGCGGAATGCCGAGTTCGACTAGCTCGCGGAACTGATAGCGCGTCATCAGGCGTTCACTGATGCAGAGCGGTTGGAGAACATTGTCGGCAAGCGTGGCATAAGCCTTCATATTGTCTTGTGGAATCATCTCCTCTAACCACATTACGTTATACGGTTCAAGCGCGTGGGCGATCTTGATTGCCGATGGCACATTCCACAAACCGTGAAACTCCAGTGCAATCTCAATGTCGTCGCCGACTGCCTCGCGGATCTGTTGAACAGGCTTCAACCCAATTTCTATGTCTGCATTGGTGATAAACTGTCCACGATTTTTGTTGCCCACTCCGTCAAAGGGCCACACCTTCATCGCTTGGATGCCGCTGTCGAGAAGTTCCTTAGCCAGCTTCCCCGCTTCATTATTTTCCACGTTGTTGAAATCGTAGCGATGGTCGTAGCAGGTGTTATATGTCCGCACCCTGTCGCGAGACTTTCCACCGAGAAGTTGATAGATAGGTTGTCCGGTGACTTTCCCACAGATGTCCCATAGGGCAATATCAATCGCGCTAATTGCCCGCAACTCCGCGCCCGCCCAACCGTGCCATCTAATCTGATTGAACATCTCCTGCCACAGACGCTCAATCTCCAGCGGATTTTGTCCAATCAACGTTGACGCAAACCTGCCACGGATAACACCGCGCTCCGCCTCGCCAAGCGGATAGGTTTCACCAAGCCCTGTAATCCGTTCATCGGTATGGATCCGTACCCAGATGCACGGAACCTGTTCACTCTCAATAAGGGCACCCACCTGCGGGTAAATCATGTCAATCTTTGTAATCTTCACTGTATCTCCGATTGAGAAAAGGAACGATCACCGCGCAATTAACTTTTCGATGCGGTCGTCCAATTCCTGCTGATCGCTCTCGAACGATGCGAGTCCGGCAAGATTCAAAAGCGTGTCAATGGCAAGTTCACCCGATTTTATCCGATCTCCCCAGATTTCGTGCTTCGGTATTTTACCATCATCCGCGATTTGTGCGAGTTCTTCATCGGAAAGTTTTGGAAACAAATCACCAGCGCCCATATCATGCGCTCGATCCACTATTTCGTCCGCTGTTTGAGGGACATCTGTTACTAAACTATCGGTCAATCGGCGATCGGAATCCGAAATTCCCCACAGCGTATCTATCCGCAGATCCGATTCACTGATACTTTCGTTGAGGTGAACTGTATAGTCATTCGCGATGCTCGATTCCCATTTTCCCGAGAGTTCCTGCTTGGCAGCGGCAGCAACATTCACAGGCATGGTAAAGACATCAATTCCAGCCAAATACGGTAGCTGATCTGCTGTTCTCAAACTTGCCGCAATCTGAAGCGTCGGTTTGCGATTGTTTTGAGAGAGAGTTTTCACCACACGCTGGCTCGCAAGGACTGCCTTTTCACCGACCAGTTTGCCGTCACCTAATTCTTGGTCAGCGATGTAAGAGTTGAGTCGCCCCAAAAACACATTGACATAGGAGGGGGCACCAAAAGCGGTGGCAACAAAGTTATGTCGTGCACTAAATCCTAACGTAAAATTGACCGGTATTCCATCTTCCCGCAAGCGGCGCATAGCAATCAAGCCGGAGGGTGTCAAAGGTACTTTGATAATGAAATGTTCAGGGCAAATCTCATAGTACCGTTGACCGTAAGAGACACTTCGCTCAATATCGTGTGCCAAAATTGTATGAAGCTCAACACTCACCCTGCCGCCGAAACGTTGCGCCAAGCGAAGCCCATGACGCGCGTTTAAGATAAACGCAATCTCAATAATCTGCGTTTGAATATCCAACCCGGTGAGTACGCCGACAGCTTTCTGGATTAAGTCGTCGTAAATACCTTTTTGCACTTCAGCATTGAGCAGTGTGTTATTGGTTGTTAGGGCGGTGAACTCATCAGTCCATAATCCTGCGGCAGCATCAATATCACCGGTATCCAGCCAAAGCTCGGAACCAGCCTGACATAACGCTTTCCAGAACGGATCGGATTCCGCCTCAATACGTCCGTGTTGTAGATTGATCCCTTCGTGCACAAAATTGCGAATCAGGTCAACGCGATCTGGCGACAAAGCCATACATAATCTCCTCCCAACAAAATGTAACGCCCGCAGTTCCCATAATCTAGGCCCGTTAAAATCTTGGAATTTTCAGGCTGCCACTACTTAGCTCTTTAAACAGTTCGTCATATTCCCCTCGATCGACTGGCACGTCAACTGTCTTTCTCCGCATCGCCGAAAGCACAATGGCGTTAATTAGCTCGACTGCGGGGAGGGCGCTCTCACCGTTGACCAACGCCTCACCCCCGTTGAGAATGGCATCGGTAAAGCTGGCCATCAGTATGTCGTGTCCGCCCGGTTCATCCCGCAGCTCGACAGGCTGCCATGAGATCTCCGGTTGTCCAGCGATGCGAGGTGCCTGCTCCACGAGGTCCGTTAACGAGTTCTCATAGGTGCCGAGTAGGATCTGGTCTTCCCGGTTATTGGTCAGACTCTGTACATCTGGGATCGCTATCGTCCCTTTGTCGCCGGCAATTTGACGAATACTGTAACCCCTCGGTTGATTAATTGTGAGCTGGATCGAGCCAAAGGCACCGTTTTCAAATAGCACGTTTGCACAAACTACATCTTCCACTTCCATCTTATGGGATTGATTGCCAATTATCGCGGAGACTTGGATCGGTTTGCCAACCAACCAGCAGATTAAGTCCAGGTCATGACTCGTCTGATTCATCAACACCCCACCGCCGGCATATCGCCAGGTCTGACGCCAGATGTCACGATCATAGTAGCTTTCCGGACGAAACTCGATCCATGTCCAGAGCACGCGCATGATATTCCCAATCGCTCCGGTATCAATCAAATGCTTCATCGTCTGAGGCGTTCGGTAGGTTCGATATTGGTGTCCAACGCAGATTTTCAGATCGCGCGATTTCGCTGTCTCGATCATCGCGTCTCCGTCCAATACGGTGTTGGCAAGCGGTTTCTCGGTGAAAACATGCACACCCGCGTTCAGGCACTCTAACCCGATGATTGAGTGTAGATGGTGAGGCGTCGCAATCGATACTGCATCGACTATTCCAGCGTTTAGCATCTCGCGATAGTCAGTAAACGCACGTACTCCCAGTTCTTGGGATTGTGCATTAAGAGCGGATTCGTCGAGGTCCACCAACGCTGTTAGTTCTACGTTTTCATGTTCTTGAGCCATGCTTACATGCTTGCTTCCGACACCCTTAATCCCGATGATTCCATAACGTACGCTATCCATTATTCCCTCACAAAAATAGGCAAATCTATACCGCGAATTCGCGAAACTGAATCATTTTTTCGCATTATAGCAAAGCTAAACTTACTTGTCAATTCCGTTTCTAATCAAATCATAGCGATTTTCATGTACAAGCAACTCACAGAAGCTGCAGCGGCAAATCATTTGGAAATTGACACAAGTTTGCGTTCATGATAAAATGTATCCATCCAGGTTTTCAATCGTTCAGTGAACCTCCGGCTGCGCCTATTTATAGCGAAGTGCACGGGTTCAGCCGTAGCAGAGAATCTACGACGCACAATCATACGGAGGTTGTAATGGCTACAGATACAAGTAATGTTTATACAAGGTTCGGCGTCCGTCCGCTGATCAACGCTGTGGGTAACCAAACCGTGCGCGGTGGCTCTACGCCCTCCGCAGCAGTAAAGGCAGCAATGGATGGCGCAGACGTGAATTTCGTGGACATGGAGACGTTTCTCAGGAAGTCCGGGGATTTCATCGCCTCGTTCTTGGATGTAGAGGCTGCCTACGTCACAGCGGGCTGCTACGCCGCGATGGTGCTGAGTTCTGCGGCTGCCATGACCTATCAGCATCCAGAAAAGCGGGATCAACTCCCGGATACTACAGGCTTGAAAGATGAGCTCGTCTTTCAGAAGTATCAGCGGTACGGTTACGACCGAGCTTACAGTGTGCCCGGCAGTAAGCTAGTGCTGGTGGGAGACGACGAAGGGTGTACGGCAGAGGAGTTTGAGAACGCTATCGGTCCCAACACCGCCGCGATCATCTATCTCGTTCAGGCTGAAAAGGAAGGCGGCGTTTCGCTTGAAGAAGCGGTTGAGATAGCACACCGAAACAACGTCCTTGCTATCGCTGATAGTGCAGCGCAAATCTATCCACTTGACTATTTCAAACGGAACGCCCAGTGCGCGGATCTCGTTTGCTTCGGTGGTAAATATTTTAACGCACCGCACTCCACCGGGTTCGTGTGTGGCAGGAAAGACTTAATCGAAGAGGTAACAACGCACGGCTTCATCGCACCCCGCCCACTCGGTCGAGGGATGAAGGTAGATCGGCAGGAGATTGTTGGGCTTTTGACGGCAATCGAGAATTGGTTCTCAGCTGACCATGACCAACGCTTGAAGGACCAAGACGCTCGATATGACGCGATCTCGCAGGTGCTTGCGGGCATCCCCGGCGTATCAACGGAGATCGTCCACGCTGAGAGAAGCCACACATTGTCCAGTCTCCACGTCAGCGTTGATGAAGCAACTGTGGGGATGAATGCGGAGCAGGTGAATGATGCGCTGGAAGCCGGCACGCCTCGCATTAGGGCGAACGCCGGTGGTGATGCGGTTGTTATTAATGCCTATACCCTCCGTGAAGGCGAGGAGCTTGTTGTCGCTAATCGTTTGAAGGAAGTGCTTGCTGGATAGCAATCTACGTCATAGAATCCACGAAGGACCGTAAAAAAAGGATCCTTGCGAAGGCACCAAACCTTTGCAAGGATCCTTTTTCTTTTTGAAATACATTGTTAGGTCTTAACTCACCATTGCAAGGCTCGCATAAGAGCAAAAAGATTTCTCAAACTTGGTAGGTCTTTCCAAATACCATCAATTAGAGACTATTTAAGCAAGAATCAATTAAAAACTGTTTGATTCTCCGCGAGTATGAGATCATGGAACGGAACTTTAGGTAACAAATATCGTTGGATTTCGGATATTCATCCATTTGTTCTGAAAATCTCACGTTGTTAGGAATGTCAGTGGGGCATCAAAAAGGAACTGGAAAATAGCTAGGATATCTCCGATAATGTGCTGCGTATGCTTTTAGAATCTCTATTGATGTTTTCCGATCTTGATCGAAACAAAAGGGTAGTTTATCGTGAATCGTCTCGTGGTCGTCTAAAAAAAGCAATTTTTCGATGTGTAGTCGCTCTATTGCTGTCAGATTGGGAACGTTAATCGTTGTTGTATCCTGCCAGTTTAATGGCAGGTATTCCCACTCCTGTGACTGAAGATTTTCACAGAATGGCTGGGCTTCGTTTGTGGAGGTGCGGCGCACCACGACAGTTAGCATCTGATGGGGACCATCTTGGTAAATAAAGGCGGCTAAGGGAACCGGCTGCGAGTCAGGGTCATCTTGAACAGCTGTGAGAGAAGCATTCTCGATTATGTTGCAGAGAATTGGCACAAACCCTCGCTTCGTCATTGCTGTGTGGTCAATAGTGTCCGGGAGATAATCACCTAGCTGCTCTCGTAAAATTTCGAGGCGCTTTTTTTGGCCATCTTCTTGGTTTTCTCCGCTTCGTATTTCACCAAGAGTATTAGAATTTGCATTCATCGTGATTTTGATGATGTCCCCATCTTTTAGTTGGCTCAGCAGAGTTTCGTATTCAATGATCTGCTCATGTCTTGCGTTGGCGTCGGCATAGTCAAGCCAGATGATAAATTCTTCTTCGCTGTATGAATTTGTAAAGGTATCGAAATTGCTAACGAAATCTTGGGTGGATTTTTTCCAACACTTGATGAAAGATGGACGACGATTAAATAGCTGTCGTTGATATACGACCGAATCTGCCTCAAGTGAAATGAGCTTTCTCAGACCCAAACGTTGATGTACAAGCCTTTGGTCTTCTAGCTGAGGACCGCCAAGTGAAACATAGACGTATTCTTCAGGTGGGCCCACGCAAATTTTGGTCAGAAGTTCCACAAATAATTGTCTTTCAACGAATTTATTAGGTCGTAAGTTGTAAGCTATTTGTCCTCCGTTCATACGCCCTCCTGTGCTTTCTTGAAAACATCTTCAAAACAACGATTTCCGATTTCGGCTGGGGTAGCTTGTATGTCATCAAAGAGATACTTACCAACTGCATCGACTTCTTGTTTGGGGCGTATAAAAGCAATTCGACACTTGCGTTTATCACTCGGTGGTTTTGGAAGATTTGGTGTGAATCGCTCTCCCTCAGATTTGCGTACTTTGTTCCATGCCTCCTGTGGAATAGCTTTTGCTACTTTTGTCACATCTGTGGGAACCATTTCCTTAAAATAGTCCTTTGTTTCACGCTCTTGTCCTTTCCACTGATTTGTGAAATCGGTGAACTTCTTTAATCCTTCCATCATCCGGTCAAGTGTTTGCCAATAGATAGGTCGAGAAGTATCCAATCCACGCTTTGTAGTATTAAGGGGAAGCTCAAGCGAGTCATTGCTTGAGAACCGGACAACACCTCCGATAGCTATAAACTGAGGGTGGTATTTGGGCACATTTCTCATTCCCCATCCAGTCATTGACGTTTTATCGCGATGTAAGACAACACGGTCATTGCAAATGATTGTCCAACCTGCGTTATCTCTCCGACGAGGAATTTGCCGATCCGAATCAAGTTCGGACTCTGAAGCTAGTTCTCTATAAAAACCGACAGCAAGTTCAACTTCTACAGTTCCAACGTTTGCCTTATAGGCATAGGGTTGAATCGCTTCAGTCTGTTTTAAATCTTTGGGGAACAAAATATCAAGACTGGCGGGATTAATTATTTCTTCGTTGAGGAAAATTTGGAATCCCTTTCTGATTATTGGTGCGAAGAGATTCGCGATTTCATCTTTTAGATTGGTTAGAAAGGGGTTACTCTTTCTATTGAACTGATCAGCAATACCTGAGTGCAATGAACTAACGGTTATGGAAGTCCCGTCAGAATCTAAGCCCGCAGGCGTATTATCTATATCATTCAACGTTAATTCCCAATCTTTGTCATTATCGAGCCAGTCTTTGGAAATCTCAACGCAATAGGGATTACCAGAGTGTTGGGAAATAACCTTAGAATGCTTGCCCATCTTAAAAAGCGCACGTTTCATGCCGATACCATACATGCCAATTGTCGCAACGTCTTTATCGCGCGCTAGGTCTTCTTTAGGCCGCCCAAGGCGAAACGCCTTATTGATTGCAAGGTCTCTAGGTATGCCCCCACAGTTGTCCGTAATTGAAAATTCCTCGGGCGTTGCCGTAATTTTCGCCCAATATCTGTCATATGGCTTTTCTGGATCAAACGACTCATCTGGTTTTTTATTCTTCAGTTGTCTCAGAACTCCATCAATGCAGTTGTCTAACAAATCTAAAATTGCATCTGTGAGGTCAATGTCTCGGGTTAACATGTCGACAAAGAAAGTCTTAGATGGCGATGCGAAAACGGTGTCTACCATTTCTCCCTCCTATAGGTGGAATCGCTTTAATCGAGTGATTCGTATAAAAGCCTTCGGATCTGCTTTGCGATAGCATGGGATAGCGGAAAGGGAACACCATTTCCAAGGAGTCGGAATCCATGCCACTTTGTTTTATGAAAAGTCATCCAATCAGGGTAACCCATCAATCTTGCACCTTCTCGAACTGAAATAACGCGATCATATTCATAATGAATAGGACGAACCGCAGTATGAGATCCTTTATTCTCTTTAGTTCCGGCACGTATCGTTGCAGATAGTTCATCTGGATGTAACCGAGATCCCCGGCTGACAGGGTCGCATTCCCCTGGATCTAAAGTTGTAAATCGTTCTTTGACGTGTTCTTTGTGTGTTGTTCGATTGCTACAATCAACAGCATAAGGATTCCAATTTCGCCGAGGTAAAGAGAAATCGTTATCTTCGATGAATTCATAGCGCATTCGTTGGGCAAAACAGGACTCCACACTGCCTAGTTTTTTCGCACTGAATTCTTCTCCTTCAATGAGATGTGGCATACGGTCAATATCCGGGAGATCTCCAATTGCCTCAGATACTGTTGGTGAGCATTTTTTACCGGAAGTTCCGTTCCAACAATGTGTCGGTTCTGGATAGAGAAATGACTTTTTGAATTTCTTCAAAACACCTATAATAAACATTCGATCACGGTTTTGGGGGGTTCCAAAGGAAGCGGCATTTAAGACTTGAGGTGGGGGAATTTCATAAATTTCTTTTGCTCTTTTCAACAGATGAAGAAGTACTGGGCCAATTTTTTTCCCAAGATACTCGCTAGCAGTGGGTGCTTTATCGTAATCATCATATATCCTTATAATGGTTTGACGGAGTTTCTTTGAATTAGGAAATTTCACTTTAAGTTGTTTTAGTAGTTGCTTGCTGTCATCCAACAATGTGCAATTTACTGAATTTGTGAACACGGAGGCTATAGCGATTGTGCAAATCTCCTCTTCGCTTTTTTTTAATATCTTTTTGGCGAGTTGTGTGTCGTTATAAAGAGTGCAAATCATTTCTGAAATGAGGACTTTAAGTTCGTTATACGAAAATATTATTACCTCTTGTACATTTTTCAGTCCCAAAAGCCTGTTCTTTTTCAAATGCTCATCGATTTTAGACTTTAAGTCATTGATTACTTTGCTGATTTGTCTTCTTCTGAACTGCCTATCGCGTTGTGAAATTTCCCTAGGAACAGAAGGTAACCGATCTATGATTGATAAAGCGGGCTCACTATTGGATTGTGCCAGTCGTCTAATGTAAACACCAAATTTCGGCGAAATGCCGCTTGTCAATAACCCCGGTACATTCTCCATCACAAAGAAATCTGGTTTGAGTTCAAGAACAATATCCATAAATCGTGAGGTGAGTAAGTTTCTTTCATCTCTCACATCACGTTCACCTATGTATGAAAAGCCTTGGCACGGTGGTCCACCAATAATGCCCGAAATCTTCATGCCCTGAAGTTCTTGTATTTTTCCTAAATAAGCTTTAGGATTGTTGGCAAATTGATTAATATCTTCAGGGATGACCAACGTGTGAGGAAAATTCTCCTCATGAGCTTCATATGCTTGTTGGTCATTCTCAATGGCTAACGCTACACGAAATCCGGCCGCAGCAAATCCCAAACCCAATCCACCGACGCCAGCAAACAAATCGATGACAACGGGACTCCTTTTATACTCCTCCGTTGCCATGAAAAAGTGACGTATTTTCATCTCCTGTAATATTGTTTGTGTCTGTTTTGGAGGACTCCAAAGTCGCCAGTGAACTGTGTCCTTAAAGCTTTCTCCAAGTGGTGTTAGCAGCCATTTTCCGTCGCATTGTGACAGAAGTCCTATCGACTTACCGATACTCAAGAGTTTTTTAAGATCGGTGAGATTTGAATATTTCAGAACTTCCTGTGAGATCAAAGTAAGATTATCTTTATAAAATCCTTCTCCGTTCTGGATAAGTAACCATAAAGCTTGGATATCTTTTGGTGTGATGCCAGTGGTTTGGTTTTCGGACATGCTAATTTTTCCCCCTTTTTTACCAATGATTGATTTCAAAACATTATAGATACGGTCTTATTTTAAGTCAAACAAAAAACAAACAAAAAAATCTGCGAGGACATCAACTGAATTTGGCTCATGAGCAACTTTGAAATACTATAATGCCTATGATTTTAAGCAGATATGAAAAACGGCTCAAATCCAAGTTATTACTAGATTCAAGCCGTTTCTAAAATTTTTGATAGTTGCGTTGTTCGGATAAAAACCGTAGATTTCACGTAGGTGGTATGATCTGCAAGAAGATGAAGCGGAAAACTCTGGATAGCGGAAACGCCTAAAATCAGTGCCCTAAATCGCGCTTCCGTAGGTGAGGTAACAATATTCGGAGGCGTCAACGATACGTGTGTCTTCCAACTGAACGGGTGTCTTGAAGAACGGTGCATCCAATACCCACGTGTGATATTCGCCCTGCTCGCCGCAAGCGTCAATCGGCAGCTGCTTCAATTCCGAAATCAGTTCCGAATCTAAACGTCTTCCGGTGATAGTCGGTTGAAAATATTTCTTGTAGGAGAGGGAGCAGACCACTTCAAATTGGTTGGAGGCAAGGGTATCCAATATTGCACCCCGATCCAACTCCCATAACGGTTTTTCGACCCCCACCAACCCTGCTGCAACCTCGTCAATCCAGTTGGGCATCCCACCGACGGTGGAAATATCTCCCGTAATCAGCGCTTCAATTCCGCGATCTCTAATCGTCTCAATTTGCTGCTGATAACTCCGTTTGTAAGGTTCGGAAATCGGCACGAATTCGATTGGGATGCCGATCTTCTGCGCCTGTAGTGCCATAAGCTGCGTTGGATGCGCGTAAAACTGCCGATTATCCGCCGGAACAAAACAGATTAACTTCCTGATATCGTGGTGATTGAGGGAACGGTGCAGAGCGAGGGCAGAATCTTTTCCGCCCGTCCACAATACGGCTGCTTTTGTCATCGTATAGCTAATTCCATTGAAGAGGAGGGCTGAAAATGCGGTGTGATGCTTCGCGCCGTACCTGTTATACGTCACTTGTTTCTGCTGCCGGTTCACTGTTCCAATAATCGCTGCAGTTGCTTACGTTCTTCGGGACTAAGGCGGGACACAATATCTTCAGGACTTAATCCGGTGAGGCGTTCTTCAGGGCTAAGACGAGCTGCGATTTCATCAACACTAAAGCGAGATAGGATTTCGTCCATACTAAAGCGAGATAGGATTTCATCGCCGATGTCCTCAATGATGATATCTAAGGCTTCTTTGGATAGGTAGCTTTTGAGAGGCATATCAATCTCCCGTATGAGTTCAGATTTAAGAAAATACGCGAAGGTTATGACCGGATTATAATCGTTATCATCTCGGTTAATCGCGTCGCGTAAAAATTCCTCAAACTTCTGCTTTGATGTTGCAAACATCAATAATGGATAGTTTTTAGGTGTCACTTCAAGTTCGTTGATGGCGATGATATGGATAGGTAGCTTGTCCGTACTGCGATAGTAGCCACCTCCAAGCGATTCAAATTCAATCTCTGCTTGACTATGTTTCAACACGTTTCGCGGTGTTCCGGCACAAACAATCGTGAGTGTGATATTGGAGACTGGAATGCGATTTTCACCCATGTAAAGGTTCGTTCGCCCCAGAATGAGCCGAAGATTTGGAATCGTCAATCGGTCATTTTCGCCCTTAAACTCGATTAGATTATGTGGGCCAGCATAGAGAAACGGTGTTTCCGACCGTATTTTTTCCCGATCCGCTTCGGGGCGAAGTATAACAACTGCGTCAATTGTGCGCGGTAGATAGCTTACTTCGACTTGGGTTTGGAGCGGAATACCCAACTCGGCAAACCGTAGGGTGATTATCCGCTTGAAAATGGAATCCGGCGTATAGCGTTGCGTATCGTTGTTTGGGGTATCAGCCACAGAATTCACCTCACGAATAACACAGGGACTATATGCTACCTATATTTTGCCATAGTGTCAAGTTGTAATTGTAGGTGAATCGGTTCATTTCGTTTTTCCTGATACTCGCCTGAGTGAACGGACCTAACCCTGTAATCTTTACCGGACAGCCGCTTCGTCTATACTGAATTGATCTTGTTGTGAATCAAGGGAGGCTTGAATACCGATAGGAAGTGTCAGCTGAGGAGCTGTATGTCCAAAGTCTACCCCCATCAAGATTGGGAACTGATGGCCCGCTGTGTATTCAAGGATCAACGATTCAAAAAGCTGCTCCTCTTCCTCAGAGAGTTCATTAACCTTGCCGATAACTAAGCCTGCGATCTGATCGAACAGTCCCATCTGTTGACACTGAGCGAGCGATTCATCAACTTGGCGCAGTAGTCCATTGCCGAAGTTGACCTCCTCAAAGCACAAAATCGCGCCTCGCAGCGGAGCCCAATACGGCGTACCGACCAGTGTTAACGTAACGCTTAAATTCCCGCCGATTAATGGTCCAGTCGCTTTTCCATCTCTCAGCCAGCGCCAGCCCGGATTCTTTTGGGTTGCGCGTGGCCGATCATCACTCGTATAGGCGTCCGTCCATTGTGCGGGCGGTTTCAGTGCCCCCACCGGTTCCGTCTTGAACAATACCTGTTCGATACCCTGCCACGTATAAGCGAAGGGCTGCGGATACTCGCTGAAACCGTTGAGAATCATGGGACCATGAAATGTAACTAGACCTATCTTTGTATATAGACCAATCAACAGAGCAGTAATTGCGCTATAGCCCATCACAATTTTAGGGGATCTCTCAATCTGTTCCCAATCCAGCAGCGGTAGAACCGCATTGACGCCCGAACCGCCGGATAGACAGAAGATGGCTTTTATCTTTGGGTCAGCGAACATCTGATTTAAATCCTCGGCTCGGTGCTGAGTTGGCGGATTTAGGTGTTGCCGTTGGTCAAGTGTGTGCGGTGCGACCTGAACTCGCAATCCTACCTGTTCTAAAAACGCAACTCCCCGTTGCAGGGCGGATTCATGAATCGGGAAAAATGCCGATGCCGGTGATACAATGCCTACGGTGTCTTGAGATGCCAGTTTGGGTGGTTTGATTAGCTCGCGCATCGTGTCGTGTGAAGTCGAACCATCGGCACTTTCCGCCTCCGGGGCGCGGTTTGCAGAGATCCCAGCTCCCGCAAGGAGTGTACCGGCAGCGACCTTTAGTACTTGGCGTCTGTTGATCTTATCCACTATGATGTTCCTTGTCGAGTATCAGCCGCATTCATTTCTCACTGGTTTTGCATTCCCGGTGTCCCGTCTAACGGTTTAAAATCGCCGATTCCATTGGGCACCCGACCAACCGCAACATCTTCCTCCTGTCCCCGAAATTTAATCGCGTCAAGGACCTGATTGCCCCGCTGATCCGTATCAATGAGCATAACCATCTCCCCATTCTTAGAGAGCTTGAAGTTGGCATGGAGTCCCGTTTCGGCGTTACCATCTTCGTCCGCCCAGACAATCAGATATTCGCCGGGACCAATCTGGGTTTCATCGGGGAACTGCCACTTCCGCGGATTGTTCTGGTTATCGCTGAGATACATCCCTGACAGATCCACTGTACGATTACTCACGTTGTGCAGCTCAATCCAATCATCATTGTCACCCTGCGGGTCAGCAAGACTCTTCGTATTACTCGCCATCAGTTCATTGATAACCACAGGTGAGCTATCGGCGATGGATGTATCGACGCGGTAGATCAGCGGCGCAAATTCGGTTTGGGCTGGGAAAAACGCTGCCGTGCCGTTCGGTTCAGAAGATCGAACTTCGACGTAGTAACGGATCTTCTTACCGGCGGGGTAAGCGGGGATTTCGCCCACGTAGGCTGCCCCTTTTTTTAACATCGGTACGCTCTGGAAAGATGCCAATCGCCCGTCCGCGTAATACAGGATAACCGCATCAACGTCAACATCTCCACCAATCTCGACTGTGATTTGTACAGGTTGATTCGCCATCGGTGCTTCGGGTTTGGAGACGGACGCGATAGTTGGTATCGGCTTGTTGATTTCGGGGTGATTGAGCAGATATTCCGCCCGTTCCTCGACAAAACGCTTGAAACTCGGCGTCATTCTCCCACCTCCACCGCCGGAGCCGCCGCCGCCCCCGCCTTGGTCCTTGGTGTGGCTTGTAGCAAACGCCTCATAAGCGTAAAGTTTCTTATCGTCCGCCTTCACTTCCGCATCGACGAGCGATTGGTATTCTGCAATAATTGGCTGAAGCCGATCCCAATTGAGCCATTCGCTGGCAATCGTGCGAACGTGAGCGAGATACCGGGCGCGTAGATGCGGAATGGCAAATAGACGCCTGACGACGGGGCGCATCGTATCATTTTCTGAGGCAACAGGGGATAGCATCTGTCCGTCGGTCTGCCAAGAATTCGGACCGCCGCCACCGGCAAATCGGAACGTCTCGTTGCTGTCGTGCGGCAGCAGGTGGAAACGCCCGTTCGGATCCTGATAAAAAGCGTAATCGCTGGCGCGGCTGAAGTAGCCATCATTATCTATGAACACATTGTCCAGTGCAAGGAACCAGAGCGCACGGTCAATATTAAGAATTGCGGAAAGTTCTGATTCCAGTTGGTCGTCGGAGGTTACCTCAAGCACTTCGCACAGCTTTATCAGATCCTGCCATGCGTTTGGTGCTTCATCCGCTCTCGTTTTGAGTTGGTAGGATTGTTGGTAAGCGGAGGGCTGATCTCCATTATAAACCAATCCGCTACTGCGACCGGGCGGCACCTTCCAGCGAACCCCTGCTCTCGTTCCGAACCATTCGTCGAGAAAATCTTTGTTGAACTGTTGGCTATTGACATAAATCCCCCAGTTTTCCCCGTTGATGACCAGTTTGACGAGGTTCGCCTTCGGGGCGGGGAGGTAGTTCCTTGCGATTCTTGAATAGAGGATTTCGCGCAGAAACGACGGGTCGGAATGACCGTTCAGCAGGTTCAGCGTTTTGTAACCGTAGAGCCGCTGTCCGTCATCCCCGTAGTCAACGGCGATATTGAACGACTTTTTCTCGTTCTGAACCGTGAAGTAGGAAGAACTGCCGCGGAATCGGATACCAACAGATTGATATACTTTGCCATCAACAATCAAATCTGCCGGTACATCGACATCGGTTCGATAGAAGGTGCCAAGCTGTTCGTACCAGTCCGTGTCATGAAATCGGAGATAGAGCGTACGGAGTGTTTTTGCGTCGTAGAGATCGGGATTGCCTTTAGGCTGGGCAGCGCGACTCGCTTTCACATCATCGTTGCGCGTTGTATTGGGTGCCATGTCTCCAGATAAACGCGACGGGCCCGTCTCACCTCGGCTCTCTTGAATGTATTTGCGAGCGGCTTCTCGCTCCGTGTAGTCTAATTTGCCATCTCCGTCTGTGTCAAAGCGGCTGAGAATCTTTTCAGCCGGGCGCGGTCCCCGCCTTCTTCCACCACGGCGGCGGGACTCACTTTCGCTTTGTCGCTCTCGGATCTCTTGTGCGGTGAACTGCACCCCCGTGAAGGCTTCAAGCGAGATGATCTCAATCATAATATCTGTTTCATCTTGGCTTAGTTGACCGTTGTTGTTGAGGTCAAATCGCTTGTCTTCGTCTGAAAGTGTATCTTGTGCTGAACTGTCTACGGGGATAGACATTAAAAGAGCAAGTAGTGCTACGAAGGGGAGGGCGATGGTATATCTGAATTTCATAGGTTTCTCCTTACAGGTCGTTTTCAGTTTGAGCTTCCATTATATTCGCTATTGCTACTATTAGGCAAACAGCAATAGCGTTTGTTCGGAAAAAAATGACTTATGGTGGATTGGAGAAATAACCAAAGTCCCCTGATAAGAGGGATGGGCGTTATGTATAAAGTCCCCCTGACAAGTGGTACATCCCGCCTGTTCCGTTCCTGCCTGCCCCGATGTATCGGGGAGAATCCCGGCGAGTCGGGACCTGCTCTCGCTTCTTAGTCCCGATTCATCGGGGGCTTGTCGGAATCCCGGTTTATCGGGGATAGAATCGGGGGCGGGATTTAGGGGGTTAGCTGTGGGTGGGATTCTATAAGTAGGTCTAAAATCTACCATATAAGGAAAGCCGCACTGAAGATTTCACCACTTCTACTTTTGGAAAATAAAAAGCCCCTATACCAATCGAAGCCGAATTGACATAGGGGCTGAAGCCAATCTCGCTATGAACATGACCTTCCCTGATCTGCTATCGGGATTGTGGCGCGGCTATACATTCTGAGCGATTTTGGCTATTTCTGTTAATAGTCTAACTGTTTGTGCAACCGCCTTTGAAGCTGCCGAACTGCTGCGTTTTTCCGAGAAGCCACTGTACCAACAGGGCATTGGGCAATTTTGGCAACTTCTTGATATGATAACCCTTGTAGCTCTGTTAAAACAAAGACTAACCGATGCTCATCGGATAAGTCACCAATCGCCGATCGGATGGCTGCGTCCGCCTCTTTGGCAATGGTTGCTTCCTCCGGTAAATATCGCGTGCGCGTGTCTGCAATCTCTTCCGAAAGGCTGTAATCGCCGCCGCCATCATTAGGGACAGGTGCCTCCAGCGAGCAGGTGTAAGGGGTGCGTTGAGCTTTAGCAATCTGCTTCAAACAGACGTTCTTTGCAATGTGATAAAGGAAAGTAGTAAATTTCGCAAGCGGTTGATAAGTGGGTGCGCTGCGCCAGAGGCGTAAAAACGTCTCTTGACATAGATCCTCCGCGAGCATGCGATTGTTCACGAAACGATAAATAAAGTTCAATGTGTTTGTGTAATGACGTTTGGTTATGGTTTCAAATGCTGCGCTATTTCCTTCTTTGACAGAAAACATTAGATCTTCATCGGATCGTCTCACGCTCGTCTCCTTCGGATTTCTCCGCGTTGCAGGGCAGGTCGAACTCAACGAAGCGTCCGATCTGATTGAGCGAATACAATCAGAACTCTCTGCTTCGGAGCCACCTGCCAATTCAGCCGGAATCTTTTCTTCGCCTTTCTCGTAATCGTTCTCTTGTCCAAAATCGGATGCTGAAATACCTATCACTTGTCGCCTCCTTTGGCGATGAATGCGTTAGGGACATCTTCCTAAGCCCCATATCTGTATTTCTCTGAGCGACTGAGAGTTGAGCCATACTAAATGCCTTTAATAGATCAGGGATAACCCTGCTACCGGAAGGATTATGTGGAATCTCATTCTGTTCCTCAGACTCGTTTCCTGTACGAATGCGCGGGATGTTTCGCGCGGAGGATGTGATAGAATCTGCCGATCCTGTTCCGGTCGCTCTCTCCGTCAGTGTCGTCAACGCGCTTGTGCGTGTTGGTACTGTATGCCTAAACATCTTTCATGTGCTCCTTTCTGGTTAATCAGTTAATCTGGATTGCGTGTAATCGATCTGGAAAAAACTATTATCGGTGCCCATGTTTCAGGACTACGTTGATAGTGATTGTATGGTGAATTAGGGAAATAAGTAGACATTCGCAGAGTTTCCAAAGTCCCCTGATAGGGGGAATTTAGGAGGTCCGGTAAATCGAGACCAGGGTTGGCTGTGCGGTAGGATTGTCTAAGTCATCCTAAAATCCACCATAATACAACCCCAACGATGCAAAAAACTTCATCAAAAAATTAAGATAATTTAGCATAAAAAACGACTTTTAACTTTTACCAAATTATCGTGTTCCACTTCCCGTTGTTGTTGTCCGGAAGTTCGTTATGCAAAGGGTATTATACATCGGTGTTTGTCAGTTTTCAATACGTATGCTGCCGCTTCCAACCCATGAAATGGGCAGCGGAGATTCTTGTTGACGTGAGGACACGGAATGCGTAAAATGGCTCTTTGATAGACCAAAATCGAACAATTAGGTTTAGCGATTGTCAAAGACCCGCAGAAACGCAGGAGATCCATGGGGAGATCTGAATATAAAACGATAGAGTTGGAGAAATAGATGATAACCAAATTTGATTACTTCTACGGCGGTCACGTGGAAATGGATAACATGGGTTTCCAAGGCCGCCGTGTCGATGATAGGATAGAGTCGGACGAACACCTTGCCTCTGTGTTTGACGAAGCACTTTCGCTTGCTCAGTTAATGGACAAACTGAATTTTGACACGTTATGGCTCGCCGAACACCATTTTCAGCGCGAAGGGTACGGCGGGATCCCGAACATACCGATGCTTAGCCTCCATCTCGCGCAGAATACCGATCGGTTGAAGTTCGGTGGTTTTTTTAACACCATCCCCGCGTGGCATCCGCTCCGGTTGGCCGAAGATTTTGCCGTGGCGGACATCCTGACAAAGGGTCGGGTCAGGTTCGGCATCGGTCGGGGTTATATCCCACGGGAGGTAGAGACACTGGGATCCCCACTTGAAGATGATGCAGCAAATCGGGAACTGTTTGAGGAGCAGGTCGAGATTATCTTCAAGGCGTGGAATGAACAGTCTTTCGCCCATCGTGGGGAGCACTACGACCTGCCGGCAAGGGTTCTCAACAGAGGGCAAGCGTTGGAGGAGATAACGCTCGTGCCCCGTCCCTCTAATCTGCCCGTGGAATGTTGGCAGCCCATCTTCAGTGCGAGCCCACGAGGTATCGATTTTATGGTCAAACACGGTATCAAGGGCGTTGTCCCCGGAGGTCCACGGGTTGATGATATTGCCACGAGCTGGAAAGAAGCACACGCACGCGCTGGGCGCGACATAGAACTCGGTGAGGATTTGGCGCTCGTTCTACAGGTACACATCGCTGAGACCGAGGAGCAGGCAATTCAGGAGGCTTCTGTCTGGTTCGAAGAACAACTCAAGGTGTTGGCGCCATTGGGAAGAATGCCTACACTCACAGAAGAGCAGATTCGAGCGACCTTCGATCCGGAAAAAGCACCACTGGCTGGGCTTCCGACCGTCTACGATCTGGTTGAAGGCGGCGGGTGGATATGCGGACCACCGCGTCACATCTTTGAAAAGATTTCGGCGATCCAAGAAAGATTGCCAGGGTTGGAGCGTGTGACAATAGGTGCCGGTGCGTTGGCAATCCCTCCGAGCGCAATCCGGCGAGATATTGAACGGTTCGGCAACGAGGTGCTACCGCAGTTTTCAGACGCGGGTGCCGCCGGTGCTTAAATTGGATTCCGGTTCACTTCTGGACCGCTCCCCAACTGTCACTTTCAGGACTTACGCCCTTCGATTGTAGTTGCCCGTCTGTCCCGATTCATCGGGCCTGCCCCGATCCTATCGGGGGATTCATCCCCGATAAATCGGGATTAAGAAACGGGCGTTGCGACCGGTGTCTAGCGGCGATGAATCGCCGAACTACAGGACTTTAACCGTTTGGCTGCGTAAGTCCTAACTTTAATGATATGCAACCGTCGAGAATAGGTAATTCAGATGATAAATCAATACAAGGTTAATCATACAAAAGCTGCGCTTCTCAGGGGTGAAACTATCGCCGTTCCAGAGATTAATCGGGTCTCCAATCCGATTGTCGTAGAGGTGCTGGCGCTGGCGGGATACAGCTGCGTATGGATAGATATGGAGCATAGCCATCTCAATTTAGATGGCCTCTCCAATATGATTTTGGCTGCGCGAACGGTTGATCTTGATGTCATTGTTCGTATCCCCCACGGTCCCTACAATCAGGTCATGAAAACGTTGGAGTTGGGAGCCGGTGGTTTGGTTTGGCCCCATTGCAGAAGTGCGGATGAAGCGCGCCAGTTCGTCCGCATGGCAAAATTTCGGCCCCTCGGTCTGCGCGGTATGGGCGGCGGCAGAGATTCCCAATTCGGTACACTTGAACGCAACCAGTTCTTGGATCAAGCCAACGAAAACACGCTGCTCGGTGTGATGATCGAAGATAAAGAGGGTGTGGACGATGTTGAAGCCATCGCCGCAGTTGAGGGCATTGATCTGCTGTTTGTTGGACCCGGTGATCTCGCGCACAGCTACGGCGTGGAACGCGAGCCCGGACACCCAATTACTCAGGAGATTGTTCTTGAAGCCTTCGATAGAGTGGGTGAAGCATGCCTCGCTAACGGGATAGCAATGGGCACAGCGGTCGATCCGGGTGAGTCGATGCGCGTTGTCGTCGAGAAAGGGACTCGCTGGCTTAACTGCTGCCACGATGTCACCGCCCTTATCAACGGTTATAGCGACGCCAGGAATGCCACCAATGAAATCGTCGAAGCATCGAAAGGCTAAACTGGGAGGAGAGTCGTTGGAGAAACGGAGTTTTTTTGCCGTTCCGCCTGTCCCGATCCAATCGGGGAGCATCCACGTCCCGATTCAGATCGGGATTCTCGCTCTGCGGAACTAGCGGGACTTGAAAACTCCGTTTCTGTTGCACGGTTGCTTAACATGAGCCAAGACAGAGCGAGAGGAAGGTTGTGAAATGAAAATTGAGAAAGTAACACCGTTTCTGGTTGATGGATTCCTTCTGGTTCGGGTCTATACCGACGAGGGAATCGTCGGCACCGGTGAAGCCGGATTATGGGCGCATCACAAAACGGTGCATCAAACCATACTTGAACTCAGCGAATACTATGTTGGCAAAGATCCCGCCCATATCGAGCATCACTTTCAGGTGGTGTCGAGAAATTCCCACTTCATGGGCGCTGCCATCAGCGCCGCAATGAGTGCCATTGATGTCGCACTATGGGACATCTTAGGGAAGTCAGTCAACCTGCCGGTCTATCAGTTGATCGGCGGTAAGTGTCGGGACAAGGTCAAGGTTTTTAACAATGTCGGCGGGGATACATTGACTGAACGGGCAGAGAGCGCGATCCAAAACGTCGAGGCGGGGTACATCTCGCTCCGAACAACCCCATTTTTCTCGAACTGGGAGAAAGGCACTTCAACCCAAGCGATTTCAACCGCGGTTGAGATTGTCCGAACTATCCGGGAAGCGGTCGGGGACGGTATCGATATAGGGCTTGAAATCCATCGAAACCTAACACCGGATGAAGCAATCATCCTCGCCGGTGAGCTTGCCCCTTTCCGTATCCTGTACTATGAGGACCCGATCGCGCCGCAGAGCATTGAAGCGTTGGAATACGTCGCACAGCACGTCCACATTCCGATAGCGACCGGCGAGCGTTTCTACAACATTCAGCAGTTCAAAGAGCTTATCGACAAAAAAACGGTCAGTCTTATCCGTCCCGATGTCTCACTGGCGGGCGGCATTACACACTGCAAAAAAATCGCGGCACTCGCCGAAGCCTCCTTTGTAGGCATTTTCCCACACCTGATGGGCAGTCCGGTCAACCTCGCCGCATTCGTGCAACTCGATGCAGCCATCCCCAACTTTTTCACGCATGAGTGCCACACCGGTGCTGACGCCTTCAACGAAATTGTGGATCATCCCCTCGAGCGTGATGGCGGGTATGTGATCGTACCGGATCGACCGGGCATTGGACTGGATCTCAACGAGGAAAAGCTGGCGAAATTCCCTTACCAATCGAGACAAATTACCGGCAGTTTCCATGCCGATGGTTCTGTAGCGCACTGAGCAAGGGGCTCACGGTCAGTTTGAAGATGGTAAAGATTATAGAGAGGATTGAGCCTTATCTACAAATCAGCTCTTAACGCCTGTAAATACTTATTGCGACTCATTTAAAAGTAATCAATACTTTAATTTTATTTCAACGACGGAATCTTTTTGTACATTTTTTCTGGGAAACACCACAAAAAAGGCGTACTTATATTGATACTCGCTGGCATTATGTCTTAGGCGGTCTCTTGCGTCCTCTTTTTGCTTTTGAGAGCTGGAAGCCTTTTTTGCCTCAATCATAATTAAATTATCGTCACCGCTTCCACGTTTATGAACTACAATATCTGGTCTGAATCCGCCGTTTTTGTCTTTGCTTTTTGGATTTCTTTTAATGTCCTTTTTGGCTCTATTGTAGTCGCAGTCAATTAAGTAACCAGCAAACTCTTCTGATTTCTCAAGATGGACTGCGAGTCGGTGACATAAAGCGATTTCGTGCATATTATGCGCTTCTTTATAGTAGCACTCTGAAACGACATTTTCTAATGCGTCCAAGATAATTTGCTTATAGTTACTCATATATTCCTGTTCTAGAACTGTTCCATTAACAACCGTCAGGCCAGTAGCCGAGCAATCTTCGTAGGGAGCAACGATCGTTGTTCCCTACGGAAGTACGTAAGCCTTACGAAGTATCCGAAATTTTCAAGTGGTATACAAAAACTTAGAACCTGTTTGAAAAATCCAAATTAATCTCTGAAAGTTGTCATTTTACGGGTAAATGCCCTAAAAATCGGTTGATTTTGCCCCTAAAATGATAAGAGATGACCGGTTCTCCTACTTTTAAAACAGGTTCTTAGGCAACTGACAGGCTTAATTGGGCGTCTTTTGTTGATAATTGAGATAGTTTGGGGATTGCTTGCTGGCTCATCGTGTAATACTCTTCGTAACGTTCAAGACCAATACAGGAGTAACCAACTGCTTCAGCAGCTGCAACTGTAGAACCCGAGCCCATAAATGGATCTACGATAATACCTTCACCGAGCGGCAGAGAGGCATAAACGATTTGACGGAGGAAAGACTGGGGTTTCAGGCTTGGATGATTGGCAATGTTCCGTTCGTTTTGTGGAGTGCGTTCACTTTCGATGACATCTTCAGGAGGGTTCCCGTTTGGTTTGCGGCGCAGCCCACCCGTTTGGAATACTTTCAGACAATCACTGACTCTCATTCCACTTGGAATGGGTTTGCGAAAAATACCCCACGGCTCATAGCAGCCCCTCGGCAGCGTACAAACGTCAGGGAATTCTTGCTCTGCGTTCTTCGGTCTGTCACCACCTCGTAATGTTTTAACTAACCGGACAATCTGACTGCGAAATTCAAAGCCGGCGTCGATGATAGCCGTAAAGACAATTTGAGAGAGGAAGGTATTTGAAGCCAGAAAGACATGCCCACCGGGGCGTAATATCCTTAAAGTGAGTTTAGCCCATTGAGAAAAGTAGTCCTGCATACGACCGCGTTCTGCGTAATTCAAGGCAGTAAATCGAGGCAAAGGTGAACGTTGATGCCCATCAAAAGCGGGTGGAATACGCCAAATACCGCCATTTCTATTCATCCGTTTTTCAAGTTGGTCGAAATCGTATTCTTTTACCCCGTACGGCGGATCTGTTACGATAGCATGTAAACTCTCTTCGGGGAGATGTTCCATCCACTCAAAACAGTCTGCGTGAATAATCAGAGACCGCTTAAAGAAATGGTGTCCATATTCAAAGGCATATCGGGATAGATCTTTAGGGCTCATAGTGCACCTTAACTGTTTTGGACTTCTGTAGCGTTTATTTCTTTTTGCTTGTAATTTTCTATTAGCTAATTTGGGTAATATGGTAACGTGCTAGCCTATGTTTGTCAAAGGTATTTACAGCTTGAAGGAGAGCCATGAAAATCACTGAATTTGAAATTCTACGAGTCCCACCGAGTTGGGTGTGGTTGCGGATTCATACCGACACCGAGCTGACCGGTCTGGGCGAACCCCACCTCGAGAGTCACTCAGAAACCGTCATCGCCGAAGTCAAACGGCTTGAACCATTGCTGATTGGAAAGGATCCGTGTCGTGTCGAAGAACTCTGGCACCTGATGTACGGTGAAGGCTATGTGGGCGGTCCCATCAAAATGAGCGCGATCAGCGGGATTGACATCGCGCTGTGGGACTTGGCGGGCAAAGCCGCGGACATGCCTATCCACAAGATGCTCGGTGGTGCATGCCACGACCGAATTCGTATGTATCACGCGACGGGTGGCGGGCTCCCTTGGTGCGTGGAACCCGGAGACCCCTACCGCGCCGGAACACCGCCGGAAACTTCGCTGATATCCGACTCACCGGAGGCTTATAGGGAAGCAGCGCGGGTGCTGACCGAAGAGTGGGGGTTCCGATGCCTAAAAGTCCACTTCGGTCCGGGAGATGGGCTACCAATCACTTCACAGGTGGAACAGTTTGGGGAAAAATTCGCCGCCGTATGTGAAGGGGCGGGACCAGACGCTGATGTGGCGGTAGACATCCATAACCCGCACCCAGCAATCGGTAAACAACTCATCGAAGTGCTTGAGCCACATCGACCACTTTTTATCGAAGAACCGATGCCTGTTGAGCGGGTGGACGTGCTCGCCCAAATCGTCGAACACACCAACGCCCCAATCGCTGCCGGTGAGCGTTGGATGGGCAAATGGATCTTCTTTGACGCGCTGTCCCGCGGTCTGTTGTCTGTGTTGCAGCCCGACATCTGCCACGCAGGCGGCATCACGGAATGCCGTAAAATTGCGGTTATGGGCGAAGCCGCTTACGCCAAGCTGGCATTGCACTGCCCGCTGAGTCCGCTCGCTCTGGCAGCCTCAATCCAACTGGATGCCTGCACGCCCAACTTCTTGGTGCAAGAACACAACGAAGTAAATGACACGCGCGACGGTTCCCGTACCTTAATCGGCAAAGGGTACTTCAAAGAACCCTTCGTTCTCGATGATGAGGGCTGTGTGCCGGTTCCAGACGGTCCGGGGTTGGGGATCACGTTGGATGACGAGGGCATGGAGCAAATTATGGCGAAGCCGTGGAGCCTCCAACGCGGTTAGGGCAAACGCAAACACTTTTCTCCTTGACGGTACCGTGGAATTATGTAACGATGAGATGAGATCCGTAGAGGCATAAACGACGAATACCACCGTCCAATAAAAGGGGTTCGCATGAAAACAATAGACGCAATTGCCAAAACACTGAAAGCCCAAGGAATCGACTACCTGAGCTGCTTTCCTACAACATCAATGATTGAAGCCGCTGCCCAAGCAGGAATCCGACCAATTATCTGCCGACAAGAGCGGGTCGGGGTTCATATTGCAGATGGGTATTCAAGGGTGACAAACGGAGCCACGCCCGGCGTCTTCGCTATGCAGTACGGTCCGGGTACTGAAAACAGTTTCTCCGGTGTAGCCACCGCTTTTTCCGACTCGGTTCCGATACTGTTATTGCCGCTTGGACATCCAGTTGATCGGCAAGGGGTTTCCCCGCTGTTCCGGTCGGAGGTCAGCTATGCTGCCATCACCAAGCGGGTGGAGGTCGTAACGTCTACAGACCGCCTACGCGGGGTAATGCGTCGGTCTCTGGCGGCGTTGCGGCAGGGCAGACCCGGACCCGTGATGGTTGAAATTCCGGCGGACGTCGCAATGCACGACGTGGGTGATTTCAATGGAGACATCTCCCATGTAAAACCTGTCAAGTCGCAAGGCGATCCGAGGGATGTCGAGGCGGCTGCCAAAGCACTCTGTAGCGCCGAACGCCCAGTCATGCTTGCGGGTCAGGGAGTTCTGTACGCAGAAGCCACAGAGGAACTGTGCGAACTTTCTGAATTCTTGGCTGCACCCGTCCTGACAACGTTGATGGGCAAAAGTGCGTTCCCAGAGTCACACCCACTCGCGTTGGGATGTGCGACAGGCTCAATGTCGAAGGCGCTTCATCATTTCCTGCACGCAGCGGATCTGATATGCGGGATAGGCTGCAGCTTCACCGACCACGTCATGGCGATGCGCCTGCCGCCGGGCAAGACAATGATCCACGCGACAAATGATCCTGTTGACGTTCAGAAAGACCTCGATGCAGACTACCCCATCGTCGGAGATGCCAAACTGGTTCTCCGCCAACTGTTGGAGGCTTGCAAGGACATTACCGGGAATCAGGCGCGGTCAACGGACGACGTGGCTTCAAAAATTGCCTCGATCAACGCAGAGTGGCTCAGCGACTGGATGCCCAAACTGGCAAGCGATGAGATTCCCATCACCCCGTATCGGGTTATTTGGGATATGATGCAAGCGATCCCTCCGGAAGACGCAATCGTAACCCATGATGCAGGCAGTCCTCGCGAGCGGATGATCAGCTTCTATCGCTCCGCTGGACCGCGCAGCTTTATCGGTTGGGGCAGATCCCACGCGCTCGGCACCGGCTTAGGACTCATCATCGGAGCCAAACTGGCAAAGCCGGAGAAGGTCTGCACCTACGTTACCGGGGATACAGCGTTCGGCATGGTCGGGCTGGATTTTGAAACCGCCGTTCGAGAGAGGATTCCTATTATCACTGTGCTGTTTAACAACGGCGGTATGGCAGGTGAAGCGCGGGGCGTTGCCGAAGCGGAGTATCAGATCAGCAATCTGGGCAGCGATTACGCGGATCTTGCGCGGGCGATGGGCGGTCGTGGAGAGCGGATTGAAAATCCCACCGAGATTATTCCAGCGTTCCAACGCGCTCGACGTGTGACTGAGGATGAAGGCCTTCCGGTGCTGCTTGAGTTTATGACGAACCGCGAGAGGGGCTCTTCGGGACCCGGCAGCGACTTTAAGCCTGTGTAGTTTGAGCGCGGTAAAAAGGACCGGGGTACAGGGACAAGCATAAAACAGAAACAGGGAGAGACATCTATGGCACTCACACCTCAAGAGGTGCAACTTTTTCGACATAACGGCTTCGTCAAGCTACCGACACGGTTGGACGATGACCTTGTCGCTGAACTGAAAGCGGCAGCATTAAATGACATTCGGGAGGAGGTTGAACCGGTTGCGCGTAATAAAGGCGGAAACGTGACTCGTATCTCCGACCTGTGGGGGCGGGACGGCGTCTTTCGCGAGACAATCGTATGCGACGAAATTCTCAACCCGTTGGAGTCGATATTAGGCCCCAATATCGAATTCGTGCGTAATCGACACAACCATGTGTATCTGCGTGACCGCGATTCGACCGCTTCGTTAGAACTACATCGTGATGTGAGACATTGGTCGCGCACCATTGTGACGGTATTGGCTTACCTTGAGGATACCAATCTGGAAAACGGATGTACCCATGTGGTGCCGGGATCGCACATATTGCCGGATTTCGTGAGTCTGAATGACGGTGAACTTGTGCATCAAATCGCTTTGGACCAAGTGGTTCCCGTACCCATGACTGCCGGTGGATTGCTCGCCATCGACAGCATGATGATTCACTCCGCTGGCACGAATAAGACGGATGGTACCCGCATGAGCATGACACTCGGATATCATACCCTTGATGAACTTTCTCTTGAAAATCCGAAGCGGATTCTGGTGCGCGGTGAACGGATTTATAAAGGAAATGATACTAATCTCTAACCCAAAATATGTAAAACAAATGATCAAAAAAAGCTAAGGACAACAATCATAGATGAGGAAACTGGTTTTATTTGATATCGATGGTACTATACTGAGTACAGGCGGAATTGGAGGCAGGTCTCTCTATCAAGCAATTGAGGAAATTTGTCATGAAAAGGGGATGTTCGGCGACAATCCGACCCCGGAACTTGGGCGGGTACGGATGTCGGGAGGGATGGACACGCAGATTGTGTATGATATCTTGGAAGGCGTTCTTCCCGAAAGCGCCGTCCAACAACTACTGCCCGATATTTTTGACCGCATCGCTGAACTCTTGAGAGAAGGCTGCCAAGCGGAAGGCGCAAACGTAATATTGTTGGACGGCGTACAGGAACTGATTTCAGCTGTGGTTGATCACGAAGCATGTTTGCCCGGACTGTTGACCGGCAACAACAAGGGCGGGGCGGCTGCGAAGCTGGACGTCTTTAACCTGAACCCCTTTTTCCAGTTGGGCGCGTTTGGGGATGACGCGCGTTCCCGTAATGCGTTGCCCGCTATCGCTGCGTCTCGTGCTTTTGAGAAAACGGGTGTGAGGTTCACCGGGAAAGATGTCGTGATTATTGGGGATACACCCCGTGATATTGAGTGTGCGCGTCACGCCGGCGCCTATGCCATCGCCGTGGCTACCGGCACATATTCTCGTGCAGAACTAACGCCACATCGACCGGATGTTCTCTTTGATGATCTGAGTGACACCCAAAACATCATGGCGACAATTCTGTCTGCGAACGACGCTCAGGCATAATCCTCTGCGTTGTCTTCGGGGTCATAGCCGATCTCTTTCCGTGCATTCTCGGTGTCCCAATAGGCGCGCGTATTATTCGATATGCCGTAGTAGATACCGAACTTCACCGACGCTGCCTCAATGCTCTGTTTGGTCATGTGCACCATATCTCCGTGACTTAGCCAAGTGGACAGGATGCGATCGCTTGTCCGGTTCTGCACGGACTCCACCGGTTGAAAGGTGCCAATCCGCAGGCAAATCACCCGCAGCCCGAATTCATCGACATAGTATCTGCCCAGTGCTTCGCCGTAGGCTTTGCTGGCGCCGTAGTGGCTATCCGGTCGCACCGGCATTTCCGGCTTGGTATAGATCCCATCTATTTCGTAATAACCGGTCACATGGTTCGTGCTGGCAAAAATAACTTGGGGCACGCCGGTTCGCTGCGCTGCTTCGTAGATACAGTAGGTGCCTAAGATGTTGTTCTCATATACCGATTCAAACGATGCGCCAACCTCAGGGTCCCCTGCCATGTGAACGACCGAATCTACACCGCCTACCACCTCCACCATTTTGTCCAGATCCTTGATACTCGCTACAAAAACCTCTTCCCCCGGTGCTGCCGGTAGAACAGTCCTATGATAGAGGAGCCGCAGATCATAATCATCTTTCAGCCCGTCTCTCAGCACCCGTCCAATTTTGCCCGCCGCGCCTGTGATCAGTATCTTCTTTCGTGCCATATCTGTTTCCCTTTCTAATCTCTCTGTTGAATTTAAAAATAGCTTCAGTACACGTTATTTATTTTGCCATCTGCTTGATGTAAAGTCAAGCGTATATCTGGTAGAAACATACGGATGCGCGAGATGGGAAAATCAAACCACACGGTTCGGGGGAACTGCGGTTTGTAGGTCGAGACTCAGATCTCGACACAAAAGAACTGTATCTTCGCAGCTGACTGTTTTTCGTTGACATTCCCGTGCCAGTCTATATAATGTCAGACGGATTCCATGTGTCATTATATCCTATTGTATGATCGACCCAGGTCGAGCACTAATGAACCGATGGTTGTCACGTTTCACGTGCTTATATTACACACTCTCTTGACATCAACCAATATCTATATGAACTCATCAATGGAGGTAATAAAATATGGCGCTTCTGGATACAGAAACACAGATCTCTGTTCTGATTGGCGGTTTTACCGATGGATTGGATCACCCCGAGTGCATCAGTTGGGGCTGCGACGGCTTTGCCTATGCCGGCGGTGAACTCGGACAGATATACCGCATCAACGTCGAGCAGCGGGAATTTGAAGAGTTTGCCAATACCGGTGGATTCGTGGGAGGCATCGCCCAAGATGCGAAGCACCGCCTCTATGTTTGTAGCGGCGGCGTTAAACGGGTTGAACCGGATGGAACGGTGAGCGTCTACTGCGATGGTAGCGATGAGCAATCGTTCGAAGCAGCCAACTACCCCGTATTTGATCACCACGGCAATCTTTATGTCTCCCACTCCGGTGGCTGGAAAGAGGATAACGGTTGCATCTTCCGGGTTGACCCGGATGGCAAGGGCGAAGTCTGGTGTCCCAGTCTCGCGCAGTTCCCTAACGGTGTGGCATTGGATGCAGCCGGTGCCTATCTCTATGTTGCCATGAGTCTCAATCCCCCGCGCGTTGATCGGGTTGAAATCAAGGCAGACGGCGCTGCCGGTGATATTGAAACGTTGGTTCACCTGCCGGAGACCGTGCCGGACGGATTGGCGTTTGATACCGAAGGAAACCTATACATCTCCTGCTACCGTCCCGATCGAATCTACCGGCTAACGCCGAACGGACAGCTCGACGTGCTGGCGGAAGATTACGAAGGCACAGCGATTGCTGCCCCGACAAATATCGCATTCTGCGGTCAGAACCTCGATCTATTTCTGAGCGCAAACTTGGGACGTTGGCATATTACACACTATGACTTGGGCAAGACGGGAATGCCGCTAAACTACCCGGATATCTAAAACGGAGAATCATCAAGATGAGAACGAACTGGGTCCGAGAAAAGGTCCGTGCTGGTGAACCGACTATCGGTTGCTTCATGGGGCTGGGCAGTCCAAACCTTGCTGAACTCTTAGCACATGCCGGATATGATTGGCTGGTTATCGAAACGGAACACAACGCACTCGATACCGCCCAGATTGAGCACATGCTCATGGCGATCAACGGAACCGAGACTATCCCCATCGTCCGCATCCCTTCTGCCGACCCGGTCTTCATCCAACGGGCGTTGGACATCGGCGGCATGGGAATTCTTGTGCCAATGGTAAAGACTGCTGATGAGGCACAGGCTATCGTTGATGCCACCCGCTACCCACCGCAAGGCAGGCGCGGTTGGGGACCGTTGCGCGCCTCGCAATACACGGTTGACAATGAAGACTATTTCAACCGGGCGAATGACAATACACTTGTTTTCTTGCTCATTGAGACCAAAGAGGCTGTGGAAAATTTGGAGGCAATCGGAGCTGTCCCCGGCGTCGATGTGTTATATATTGGTATGTGGGATCTGTGCCTCTCAATGGGGTTGAACCCGCTTCACATGCCGCATCCAGAGACTGACGCCGTTATTGAACGCGCCTTAGAGGTTGGTCGCAAAGGCGATGTTGCCATCGGGTTTGGAGAGAGCACACCGGAAGGATTGCAGCGGCGGCAAGCGCAAGGTTTCACTGTTTTGGGCTACGGTCCCGATTATTACCTACTTCTACAGGCAGCCCGTGCAGGCTTGGAGGCTTTCAAACGATCGTAGAGGGAGGAATATTGTCCCGCCACATGGAAACGTTTCTGCAATTAGCGCTTCAGGTGCTGCCCCGCGTGGCGGCGACAGTTAAATTCTCCGCCGTAATGGACCTCGTAGATATACTCATAAACGGCTTCCGATACGCGCCGTAATGTATCCGATCGGCGTCCCACCCATGACCAAAAAGCCTCAGAGCGGTTACGATTGCTGGTCTTTGTCCGATCCTCAATCAGCCCGGTAAAGATGTAAGCCCGCTGCTTTCCCTGCGCATCAATGATTGCCAAAATGCCGCTATCGCCGACCAAGCCGTAGACCGTCCCGGTTTTGTGGTATACGCGGACATTTGACGGAATACAGGTTTTATCGTGCATCCGATCGCCGTTCGGAAGGCCCAGATAATATTTCATCTTGTTTGAATATGGTAGGTTCCCAAGCCACAGTTGGTTGTAGAACTTATTCAAATCGCGTGCTGAAGTTGTGTTTCGGTAAGTTCTGCCATCAGGGGGAATATATTCAACGATACGAGTCTTCTCGAAAAAGGGATAGTTCCATTTCAGGATTCGCTCCACACTACTCGGACCACCAAGCAGTCTGATAAAATCGTTAGTCGATGTGTTCGCGCTTCTTTGAATCATCTGACGGAGCTTAAGGCGGTTCTCATTGGTATGTTCAAGTCGTTTGTTCTTCACCTCATGGAAGTAAGCCAGCATTATAAAGTTCTTGATCACCGAAGCTGCCATCATTGTTTGGTTCTCATTAATTGAAACTACCTTTTTCTGCTTAGTTATATCGTAGACAACAAAGCTGGTTCGGTCTGTGCTTGCGAGTACACCCCTGAACCGCAGCCCCTTGATGTATCGATCGATGTCCGCCTCAAGATTGGAATCCACACTTATGTCGAATTGCAGCGGGGTAGGTCTTCGCGGATTAGGCCTTTGTTTTCTAGGTTTCTGCGGTGTAGTCTTTGGCTTGCTGGAGGTGGTTCTCGATCGCCCCGAGTAATCTTGATCCGGAATTGGGTGAGCCGCTTCATGCCCTCTCTTTTTCGTTACACCTGCCTGATGAAGCAATTTCGCATGATGTGCTGCCTCCTGAAGAACCTCATCATAGCTGCCGTTCCGATCATAGATCACACCGTACCGACCTCTACGGTTCACTACTTTGATCTGCTTAGCGATAGTCGGTCCCAGCACCTGCTTAACCTTATCGGCGTATACTTTCGCATTCTGCTGCCTCCTCCCCCAAGAATAACTTACATCATAGGCTCTGGCTGCAAACGACACAGACACAGGGAGTAAGATACCGATTAAACTACAGATGAATAATTGTGTGCGTATTCTCGACATAAGTAAAAAAGTAACGTGGATTGTGTTTCAATGCTTCACCATTTCGTTGACAGCTTCGCTGTTTTTTGGTTATGCTATTCCGAAAGTGGTTTGAAGCGCCACCGGGGTGCCTCTATTACGCGGATGAGCGTGCACAAGAGAGGATTGATTGGTGGTGAAGGTGAGGTGATGTCCCCCTCATCCTAAGCCAATTAAACTGGGGGATATCTTCTGCAATTCTGTTGGATTGGCGCGTCCAATTATGCTATGATAGCATAAAGACGTGCTAAATTTCCAGAGGTTTAACCAATCAAAGATCATTTAAGTCAAAAACAATAGATTTCTTTGGTCGATACTAAATCCGGGCAGAAAGCAAATATACCTCTAACACGATCTTCTCTTCGAAACAGTGGTAGCACTTCAACGTTTTCCTACGGACGAAATTGCGAAGCCGGCGAACCGCTGGCGATATTCAGGAGATAGAACTACACCGAATGGGCAACTCCCCGCATTTCGACCCATAGGTCTTATTACAAACTGAACGGATTCAGTCCCAACTCGGTTTCCAACTAAATCGATGTAAATTGTCCTAATTTGCCGAAAATTTTGTCCGATTTCCATTATTCCTTACAGTATACCGGTGTTGTCTATTAAAGGTAAAGAAGAAATCTTGGATTCATGTCATGAAACAACAGTTCAAGCCAAACATATTAATCATTGACGATGAAGCGAGTATTTGCGAGTCGCTACGAGATATTCTGCAGGACGAGGGATACAACGCCCTAACTGCTCCTAATGGTGAAGCCGGTATTCGCTGTGTTGCAGGTGAGCAGATCGACTTGGTGTTTCTGGATATTTTAATGCCCGGCGGGTTTGACGGGCTTGAGACACTGCGACGGATTAAGCAAATATCCCCCGATACAGAAGTGATCATGATCACCGGTCACGGCACATTTGAACTCGCATTAGAGGCTGGGAGCATGGGGGCACTCGACTTCTTGGGAAAGCCTCTTTCACTCCATATTATACTAAACAAGGTGACAGAAGTTATCCAGAAAATTGAGCGCAGGAACACACGAATAGCGGAGGAAAGCGGAGATTTTGAGCGTCCGATTATTGGCACCAGCCAGCCAATCCAAGAAATTTTGACAAAGATTCGACAGGTTGCGCCAACAAATGGACGTGTCCTCATTACCGGCGAAAGCGGAACCGGGAAAGAGTTGGTTGCCTACGCCATTCACCAGTTCAGTCCACGTCATAAAGCTGCTTTTGTCAAAGTGAATTGTGCAGCTATCCCCCAAGATCTCATTGAATCCGAACTGTTCGGTCATGAACGCGGCGCATTCACCGGAGCGTCAAACCGGCGACTTGGGAAATTTGAGCAGGCTGATGGCGGCACAATCTTTCTCGACGAAATTGGCGATATGAGCCCATCGACGCAGGCGAAAGTGCTCCGTGTCCTTGAGGAACAAGAATTTGAGCGGGTCGGCGGCGGGCAAACGATTCATGTTGATGTCCGCGTCATCTCTGCGACGAACAAAGACTTGCAAGAAGAAATTCAGAGCGACAATTTTCGCGAAGATCTCTACTACCGATTAAATGTCGTGCCCCTCCATATGCTGCCTTTGCGCGAACGGGTTACAGATCTTCCCGTACTCGTCGATCATTTCTTGTCCCGATTCTGTGGAGAAAATCAGAAACCGAATTTGACGATACACGAAAACGCGCTGAAGATTCTGAACGGGTATAGCTGGCCCGGCAATGTCCGAGAACTTCGTAACATGGTAGAACGGCTTGTCATCTTGTGTCCCCGTGAAACCATTGAGGTTGACGACTTACCCCCGGAACTCAATCGTAGCGGCGATCCGTCGCAGATCGATATAGAGACACCACTTAGAGAGGCAAAAAACGAATTTGAGCATCGCTTTATCCAAAACTGCTTGGAGACGAACGACTGGAATATCACCGAAACTGCTAGGCAGCTTGGCATTGAACGCACGAACCTACATCGCAAAATGCGGCAGTATGATATAAAACGCTGAAGGAGAAATTTCCATGACTACAATGAAAGCCGCGATTTACACAGGCATTGAGCAGATTAGTATCCAAGAGGTAGAATACACACCTCCTGCGCCGGGGTACGTTGGGATCGATACCAAACAAACCGGAATCTGTGGTAGCGACCTACATAGCTATTTTGGTGAATGGGATCAATCGCATACCAATGCCGCCGGTCACGAAACCTGTGGCACTGTTATCGAACTGGGTGAAGGGGTTACAGAACTCCAGTTGGGTGATAAGGTTGCCATAGAGTTCTTCTCGCACTGCGGACGCTGTCTCCATTGTCGAAAGGGGTATTACAATCACTGTTCGGAACGCCAATGGATTTCACACAATGCCCACGGCGGCTTCGCTGAGTACACAAATGCTCACATCTCAGGGCTCTTTAAGCTACCAGAGAGCATGACTTTTGAGGAGGGGGCTTTGGTCGAGCCGCTTGCCGTCTCCTATCGCGCCGTCGGACTATCGAAGGCGACGTATCAGGACCGGGTGGCAATCATTGGTGGCGGAACCATCGGACAGTTTGCCTTGGCGGCGGCGGTCGCTGCAGGTGCCAAAGAAACCTTAATCACCGTCAAGTACGATCAGCAGGCTCAACTGGCAAAGGAGTTGGGGGCTGACCATGTGGTTACCATCGGTGACATGGATCTCAAAGAATATGTCGATGACTTAACGAGTGGTTTGGGGATGGACGCTGTGATTGAAAGTGTTGGGACTGGGCCAAATTTTAATGATGCGATGAGCATCGTTCGGCGCCACGGGACAGTTGTGTTGGTGGGTGGATATTTTGAGCCACTGGAAGTGGATCTGAGCCGCATCGTCTGGTCAGAGGCAAGCGTCATTGGCTCAAACTGTTACGGTTTCACCGGCATGGACACCGATTTCGATGCAGCGATCGAGCTCATTTCATCCGGTAAGGTCGATGCGACCAAACTGGTAACCCATCGCTATCCATTGGAGGACGTTGTTGAAGCGTTCAAGATTTCTGCCGACAAACGCTCCGGTGCGATCAAAGTGCATCTGTGTCAATAAGTCTTCAACTGCCTAATCCCAGTGTTATCACTGAGCATTGAGGAGTAATTATGAAAAAAGGTGTAACAATTACCGTTGGCGTCGAAAACGCGGCGATTGTCGGTTCAGATAATTACGCATTGCAGGCGGCGGTGGACTATGTTTCAGGATTGGGAGGCGGGACTGTATATATCGGTGCCGGGAGCTATGAGATGGAGGATTCGCTGCACCTGCGTAGCAATGTCACGGTGATTGGAGCGGGGAAAGACACAATCTTGCGGAAAGGGAACGGACATATCTCCCGGTTGGCTACGGATGGCGATTACGGCGAAGAACAGATCACGGTTGACGATGGGTCCGAGTTTAAAGTTGGGATCGGGGTAACCGTGCAGGATGATCGTTCCGGCGGCTTTCATACTACGGTCGGAACCATTATCGCTCGCGTGGATGAGAACACCTTTATCATCAACAATCCGCTTCAAGCTGACTGCATGGTGCACAATAACGCAATTGCCAAAAACACGTTCCCGCTCATCAGCAGCTATTATGCCGAAAATATACGTATCGAAGGTGTAACGGTTGACGGAAATCGAGCGAACAACGCACACCTGAACGGTTGTCGCGGCGCGGGCATTTTCTTTTATCGTGTCAACAATTCACAAATCCACAATTGTACTGTCCACGACTATAACGGCGACGGATTCAGTTTCCAACAAAGCAACGATATCTCGATCGAAAACTGCGCCTCCCATCGTAACGCAGGCTTGGGATTTCACCCCGGCAGCGGCTCGCAGCGTCCGACCATACGGAACAATGCCGCTTGCGAAAATAGCGACGACGGCCTATTCCTCTGCTGGCGAGTGCGTCACGGGACCTTTGAAGGAAATGAGCTTCGGGGCAACGGTCGATATGGAATTTCTATCGGTCACAAGGATTCGGATAACCTCCTGCGTGGCAATACGGTGATTGGCAATGTGAACCACGGTGTCTACTTTCGAAACGAGCCGGAGTACACGGGCGGCCATCGAAATCGGCTGGAGGGGAACAAAATCTACAACAACGGCACGAATGGAGAGGGCAGCGGCATCTACATTGATGGCGAGACCAACGACACAGTGATTGTCGGCAATGAGATCGGCAATCAGTCAGAGATCGGTGATTCAACGCAACGCTTCGGCGTCGTGATTGGGGTGAAGGCAAAGCGGGTGAAACTGGAAGGGAATCGGCTGGAGAGAAATCTGGATGGAGAGATCCAAAGAAAATAACAACAAACGTAGAATCGGAGGACTTATATGGGAGTGCTGGCGTTGAATGGAGGAGAACCGGTCGTCAAAGGCGCGCTGGGAAAAAGGTGGCCCATCTTTGGCGAGAGCGAAGAAAAGGCGCTTTTGGAGGTCCTGCGCAGCGGAGAATGGAATTGCCGTGACAAAGTTGCCGAAGTGGGCGAAGCGTTCGCAGCCTACCAGGACGCCAAGTATGCCGTTCCTTTGGCAAATGGCACGGTCGCACTACAATGCGCCTTAAAAGCGGCGGGCGTGGAGGCAGGCGATGAGGTCATCGTTCCGGCGTTGACCTTTGTCGCAACTGCTACGTCGGTGGTGCTGGTCAACGCAGTGCCGGTCATGGTCGATATTGACCCACTCACGTATAATATCAGTCCTGACGCGATTGAAGCCGCCATAACGCCCCGGACGCGCGCCATCATTCCCGTCCATAACGGCGGATATCCCGCTGATATGGATGTCATCATGGAGATCGCCGATAGGAATGGCCTTCGGGTCATTGAGGATTGTGCACACGCACACGGCTCACAGTGGCGAGGTAAGGGGGTTGGATCCATCGGTCATCTGGGCACATTTAGCTTCCAGATTGGGAAAACGCTCACCTGTGGAGAGGGCGGTATGGTGCTCACAAACGACCAAGAACTTGCGGAAAACGCCGCTCGTTTCGCGAATCTCAACATGCGTATGACCAATCTCCAAGCCGCGCTTCTGCTATGTCAACTGGAGCGGTTGGATGCACACGTCGAGACGCGGGAGCGAAACACCGCCCACCTCGTTGCGGGGATGAAAGCGATCAAGGGGATTGATCC
The DNA here is from genome assembly GCA_965220385.1 of Candidatus Poribacteria bacterium. Classification (GTDB taxonomy): domain Bacteria; phylum Poribacteria; class WGA-4E; order WGA-4E; family PCPOR2b; genus PCPOR2b. The sequence continues at coordinate 184,558 of OZ244825.1, forward strand.
GATTCCGCGGGATGACCGTGTCACACGGTGGTGCTTCTACTATTGGGATTTTCGATACATCCCGGACGAGTTCGATGGCGTTCCAAGGAGCCGATTCTTGGAGGCTCTCAACGCAGAAGGTGTACCGGGTGGCGTGGGCGCGCATGGTCAACCTATCTACCGGGAAGGTCCCTTCGCTGACATGGATTTCTTTGACCAGCTTGGCAGCGCACGAAAGGGCTCGCTTTATGAAAAGGAAATCGATTACAGTAAGGTATATTGCCCCAATGCGGAGCGGGTTTATGCAGAAGAAGTGTGCAGCCTTACCCACGCACTGTTCTTGGGCGATGTGGACGATATGGAGCGCATCTTGGAGGCGTTTCATAAGATCCGAAATAACACCGATGAATTGAAACAGTAGATATCCTTGTGCACATCGGTGCCGCCTACCCGGGGGCACTGCTAAGTTACTCTGTCTCTAACGCCTGTCGCAATTCGTGCGTAGATCCTGCGAGTGTCGGACGCAAGAAACGCACAGCGTGTTCCGCACTTCGACTCGGTGGCGGTTCATTGGCAAGGGCAAGTTTGAGATTGATGAGGGTCGGTCCTGCCTCCGCTAAAATCGATGACAGCGATTCATCTAATGATGCGGCGTCTTCGAATTCATAGAACTTCTCAAATCCTGCGCCGCGTGCAATGGTCGTAAAACTGAAATTCTGTCCGCCCGGGATAGGTTGATTCCCCGTTACCTCGTACGAGCCATTTTCGCATACAAAGAGATAGAAATTGTGCGCCGGTTTCTGCAACGCGGTTACTGTTGCTAATGTTCCTAAACACATCAACATGCTACCATCTCCGTTGAGGACGAGCACCTTCTTGTCCGGTCTTGCCAGTGCAATTCCCAATCCGAAGTCCGCTGCGTGACCCATCGCACTACCGACAGATGCATAGTCGAGCGGATGGTCTGAAATCTGTCCCCAAGGTACAGTAACCCCCATCGTTGCGACGACAACCTCGTCTGTGCGGTGCTTCGCGATAATTTCTAAGCATTCCTCCTTATTAAACATGGTTCTGCTCCTTTTAACTTTACGGATTGTATATTCTAGTGAAGATATTTCAAAAGTGATCGATATCACATTGTTTGGTGTGCGAAGCGCCCACGCAAAGTGGCAGTAACGGTCAGATCGTTGGCATCGGCTGCGTCCTGCTAACAACAAAATACTATCGAAACTGAATACTCAAAATCAAGGGCAACGAACACGAAATTACGTCACGCTCTATGTCCAATTACCTTAGAGCAAAGGAAGATACGGTTCATGAACCGTTTTCTTGCATGTATATTTTTCTTCATTCTTAGGGAACATTTTCACTTGTTTTTGAGACGTTCCATTATAGAATAGTCAGCAAAAGCTTGCCTGTCTTTCCCCATCATGAAGTAGAGACGTCCGCGAGCTTGATAGGCGTCAGCATAATCAGGATTCAATTCAATTGCCTTGCTGAAATCTCTAATAGCAAGATTATCGTCTCCTTTTGCCGTGTAAGCAATCCCGCGAAAAAAATAAGCAACTTCGGGATTTATATAGGATACTCTATCGCTTGAATTTTCAACTATTGTAATGACCGTGTTCAAATCCTCAAAGGACTTGTCATATTCTTTAGCGAGGACGTAAGCCAGCCCCCGCCCGCTATAGCCATCAGGGTTATCAGGCTCCAGTTCTATTGCTTTGGTAAATTCTAATATGGCTTTATCAAAATCCCCTGCGTCAGAGTAACCTTTCCCGGTATTTATATAGGAATCAAATTCTTCTTGGTGTTTGTTATCTAAGTATCCTGTGTACATGCTGATAGCAATGACAACACCAAAAAATAGTACCAGCCCAAATCTGTGAAGAAAAGGTATTGGAGATTTTCCAAGTCGTGACACTTCATTTCCTATTTTCGTGCTAGCTTCTTCTGGTAATTTCCAACCCCCAAGGCATACATTACAGCAATAAGTGTATGCTTTTGACCATGAGGTTAAGAAAACCCAAAAGACCCCAAAAACTTTATACGACAAGAATATAGAAAATGGTGTTTCTGCGTCACATTTCTGACAGTATTCGCTGCCACCTTCACTAATTTTGACAGATTTCCTTCCCCAACTAATAATCATTTCTTTCATCCTTTTTGCTTAGATTGACGTGCAGTATTAGGTGCTTATACGTCACTGTACTGGTGCGAAAGCCAAGCCGCTAATGGTACTCAGTCCTTCGCATAATATCTTCGAGAGCCTGCGATGGAGATGTTCCTACGTTCTCCAACTTCGTCGATTTCTGTGCATGTCGGACCTGTACAGGCTTACTGAACGTCAACTAGTAAGACGGATTATATATTGTAATTTAAGATTTTGCTTAAATTTATTCTGATTGTTGTATGTGCGACCGCCTATGGAAAACAAGAGATGTACTCAAAATAGACTGGAATAACCCGAAGAATAGTGATTAAACATAACAATTTCCTAAGAAACAGATGAAGTATATATTTGTCAGTGCTATGTTGGCAACAAGATAATGAGGTGGACTACTCTTGTGATGTGAATTGAATCACTGGTGGTGTTTGGATTTCCGTCGCCGTCGCCTGAACGTATTTCTCAAAGGCTTCCTGTGTTGCTATTCCAACTTCCTTTTTAGCGGGCGGTGGTTCGTTTGGACGTTCTATGCCGTCAACCGTTTGCTGCGTCGCTACTCCAGCCTCGTTTTCATTGGGGGATGGTTGGTCTCGATGCTCGACGCTGTCAACCATTCCTTGTGTTGCAGTTTCAACCTCTTCTTCTACTCCCAAAGCGGTGGCAAATCGGTAGTAAACTTCATTATGCTGGTCAGGCTTCATTAATATAGTGTTTCCCGCCTCTGATCCTAAGAACGTCTCGAACCCGTCCGCCGGGTAGATAACACCAAACCCCATCTCACGGTCGGTTTGCGCCTCCGTTTCCCAACTCCATACCCAGCCATCTTTCTCATTTCTGACCGGGGCGACTCCACGGTTCGGCAAGCGGATCGCTATGCGATGCCCGTCTCCTAACCCTTGAGTCTGGATATGATGTTCTGTCCATTGATGTCCGGCGTAAATCGAATAGGTTGACGTGAGAGAAACCGTTCTGCCTGACGGCAAGACCCAATCGGGTATAATCCGCTGCACGACCGATCTCATCGGCCCATCAGCTACAATCCGTACATAATCCTGCTGATCTTCAGGAGATATGAGCGTTCCCGTTTCCGTATCCCAAAGCCCGAATCCGAGCCCGTTGCTCTGTCCATCCGCTGTGACCAGTGGCGTCAAAATCTCCTCATCGGAATCTGATGGCGCCCTGCGCTGTCGGACGAACCGATCAAGGAATAACCCTTTGGTTTTCTTGCCGTAGCTATCGATTGAGCCGTTAGGATGGAGGAGGTAGGCAGCCCACTCTGATTCTAATGCAGCATATCCCCCCAACTCCGGGAATACCCCCGCCCGTGTCCGCCGAGTGAATCCAAGTGTGATCGACATCTCGTTATCAGGGGCATATCGGATCCTGACACTCTTGGTCTCTTGTGGTTCCAGATCTACGAAAAAGACTAACGCGTCTCTGTGGCCGTCGTAATTTGTATCATCAGCTTGGCTCGGAATTTCGACTTCGACGGGTGCCTGTCCTGAGACGACCAGATAGGCGTTAAATGAAAAGTTGGATGCAACCGCTTTCAATTCCGCGAGCGACAACGCAATTGGCACATTGACGCGCTTGATTGGTAGGGTGTTCTGTATAGTAAGTTGAATTTGTGGGATGTCACGGTTTTGACCGCCGGGGAAATTACAACCAGAAATCCACAGCAATAGGGCGCCAAAACCCAGATAAAAATAGAAAATCCTCTTTAAGTTATAAAGAGGATCCGATTTACAAAGCTGCCACTGTTTTTCTAAATTGGTGAAAAAACCGGTCAAAATGTCTCCTCCCTGCCCCAAGAGGATAACCGATCTGTTGGGAAAAGTCAAGGTTCATCTAACGGCAAATTTCACGTCGCTTGGTATGCCTGAAAAATTGTCCGAACTATCGACACTTTTCCTATGTTACCTCAAATCTTCTGACTTTAATTTCTGATCTATCTGTGATTTTATCTCGTTAAGCAGGGGTTGGACAACATCTGAGTCTAATGTTTCAGCTGGATGAGCTCCCTCCTCTGGTTCTTCCGTTGTCAGTAGCTCTGTGAAGTCGTACGCATCCAAGTCAACTCCGTCGTACCACTCAGTTTCGGGAAAAAGATCGGTCACCGGATCTGCCGGTTCGGTGATTTCTTGTAAAAGTTGCAATCTCCTATTTGCTGATTCCTCCATCGGAGAGGTTTGCGACGCATTGCTGAAATCTTCTCCTGAAAGATCCCACATTGAACCCCTCACACCTGCCTGTTCATTCCGCTGCGCGTCTTCTTTACTGGACGGCGGGGCGGTCGATTTCTGCACATAGTTTGGAAAGTAATCTTGCACTGTGTCAACATTGAGTAACTCCGGCTCGCCTCTCAAAATAATCATGTTTGGCGAATAGGCAGCCAATACCCAATCCACCATTTGACGGACCGATACGGCGATAGAATGGAAGATTGGATTTAAGTTCCCGATCGCTTCAATCTGGAGCAATCCCAAGATCAACAGTAGGGCTAACAGGAAAATGCCGATAAACTTTATCTTCATCCATATCCTCCCTTCAATTCCGGTGCGAAGGTTCCTATCCTTGAGTTCCGCATATAACTCCCTGAGTTGAATACAGGGTGTCCGCGGCTCCTTGCTAATATATATGATAGCACAGATCTGCGAAGAAAAGTGTTAAGATTGTGTTAAAGAATAAACAAAAATCCTAAACATCTCTGCATATTTATTCGATTGCTTCAATCTGCGCGATAAGCTCTGCTGGCAGATAGTGCCCGTCGGCTATCGAAACCGACGTCTCCAATTCTTCGATTGATGCCACTCCTGATAGTAGAATAGACACACGTGGATCTGAGAGGAGATAGCGCAGGGCAATATGGGTAATATCTTCGGGTTGATCTGCCAGCAGGTTTTCTACCTGTTCCAGCGTATCATAAAGGTCGGCAAAGCGCCCGTTCTCCATCCACAGTTCCCGCTTTGATCCCAAAAGTCCCGCGTGGAGCGGCGATGCGGTGATTACAGCGACATCGCGCTCCGCTGCGGTGGGCACCAGAATGTCCTTGGCTTCCTGTGTGAGTAGGTCATACTTGCAGAAGGTGATTACCGAAACAAAAGCATCCGACTCTTTCAGCACATCTCGCATCAATCCCAGGTCCGAACCGGTTAGACCGATATGCTGGGTCAATCCTTGCTCCCGAATTTCCAAGAGGGTTTCCAGCGTCCTACCAGCCCCAAAAATGCCCTCTCTGCCCGCCTGCTCTGCCTCGTGGATCTGCAGCAGGTCAACCTTGTCCCGTTTTAGACGCTTTAGGCTTGCCTCAAATCCGCGCCAGACTGTATCTCGTGTATAGTCGAACGGTTCTGGATAATAGCCCACCTTGGTCGCGAGATAGTACGGTTCAGCCACACCTTTCAGAGCAGCGCCCAACACCTCCTCGCTACGCCCTTGACCGTAAAGCGGTGCTGTGTCAAAGTAATTGATCCCCAGTTCCAAGGCGCGTTCGACAATACGGGCACCGTAAGAAAACGGTTTTAGTCCAAACTCTGGTCGTCCGTAAAACCAGGAGCCGCCTAAGCCAATCTCGCTGACCTGCCAATCTGTCTTACCAAATCGTCGATACTGCATCCTTCCCCCTAATATCCAACTGCTTTCAGCAGTCCCTTTAGATATCCAACCGCGTAGACAAAACCCTGTCCACCAATTTCGTTCTCGTAGACCGTGTGCGGACAGTGACCGGGAAGCAGGACACTATCAAAACCAACCGCTTTGAAGGCTTCCAGTACAGCGAGAAAGTCGCAATCCGCTTCCTCCAAGAAACATTCTTGGAATTTCGGCACTGTTCCTTGAACGCCTTGAGCGTGGCCGTAGACGATCTGTCCGCGTTCTCCAAAATGGCGGATCGCCGCGAGGATATCGGTTCCCATCGCTGTCCAGTTGCCAAGACAAAAGTTGAGACCGCTCGCTTGACTATTATTGGCGATATCCATCCCACGCTTAAAGCCCTCGAAATCGTGGAACAGACGTGGGATACCGCCCAACTTCTCCAACGGCGGATCGTCAGGGTGCAGTGCCAGCCGTACACCCGCAGCTTCCGCCTCCGGGACGACTGCCTTGATGAAATACTCGTAGTTCCCCCACATCTCTTCATCGGTGTATTCCCGACCACGGAACAGAGGCGAGTGCTTCGCGATTTCCATGTCAAAACTACTCACCTGTGAGCCGCCGCGTCCCGGGGTCGTTAGCGACGTGCGCCATGAATTCCGTGTCACGCCCGGTTGGTTGACCATCCAGTGGTAGCCGTAGACCGGAATACCCGCCCTGCCCATATTGCGGATGGTGATAATCACGTTTTCAATCTGTTGATCGCGTCCCGGCAGCCCCAGCATGGCTTGGTCGTAACAGCACGACGGCAGCGGATTCTCGATCCCAATGACCCGTAATCCCGCATCCTCACAACGCTTACGGACCATTACAAGGTCGAGAAAATCCCAGTGTGCGCCCGGTTTATCACCGTTCTCGATTGAGAATCGTTGGGCGGCGTCGGGGTGGGAAGTGGAACTGAGCACTACATCGTCAACACCATACTGTTTTAGAAACCGCAGATAGTCATCCCGTTCATCCAATCGTGCATAAGAACATATCCTCATATCTCCCTCCTATGTCCATTAGTAGTTGTGGATATTATAACCTATCTTCGATCTATTTTTGGATCTAATCTTTGAAATATGGAGGCGTCCGTGTCGATTCTCGGACTTTGATATTGACCACGTTCTGACTTTCTGCTAAAATTTCCCAAAGATGTGAGGAAGATGGTCAAGCGCATCTGTCTTGATCTTTTCACGTTGGATCGCAATCCTTCCGCGTTGAGCATGGACAAGAAATACATGAAGATTAGAGGCATCAAAACCTACAAATTCAACGTTCCCATGGGTGAGCCAGTGCGCGATCCACACACCGGTGAACTGTTGAGCAGCCTCTCTAAACCGTGGCTATTCCTGAAGATTGAGACCGATGCAGGAATCGACGGTTGGGGTGAGGGCAGCGGGGAATGGTTGACACCGTCGGTCGAAGCGACACTGCACGAATGGTCGAGTCTCCTGATTGATCAGGATCCGCTCCCTGTCGTCGCACTGACTGAGGATATCACGAACCGCCTCCCGTGGAAGGGCGGTCCCGTATTCGGCACAGCCATCGCGGCGATTAACGCCGCCCTGTACGACATCGCCGGTAAAGCGTGGGGCGTGCCGGTACATACCATCTTGGGTGGCAAACGGCGCGATCGGGTTCGTGTCTACTGCGGCGGAAATCTATTCTCTACACCAGAGGAAGCGGCGGAAGCCGCACAGGAGGTCAAGGCGCTGGGATACGCCGGTGTCAAAAGTAACCCGCTGGAAAGCCGCACCTGGCAGATGGATGAAGAAGCCGTTAACCACTCAACAGGGTGTGTGGCGGCGGCGCGTGAGGCGGTGGGAGACGGTTTTGACATCCTGCTGGATGCACACGGCAGCCCGATCCCGGAGTTAAGCGTCGAGTTCGCTCGACGTGTTGTACCGTTCAAGCCGCTATTCTTGGAGGAACCGGTCAAGGTCGGGTCACTTGAAGCGCTGATGGAGGTCACACGGAAAAGCCCGGTGCCGATTGCGACCGGCGAAAAGTTGTTCACCATTGCCGATTTTAAGCCGTTGATTGACAATCGGGCGTGTGCGGTTCTGCAGCCGGACGTCACGCACTGCTTTGGCGTTACTACATTGGTCGATATCGCCAAATTGGCGGCGGCGGAACAGATGCTCATGGCACCACACAATGCCGGTGGTCCTCTCTGTTATGCTGCGACCCTCCACGCCGATGCGGTGATGAACAACTTTCTCATTCAGGAGAGCAGCAGCCGACTGTCGCTGTTTGATCGTTGTGTCGAACACGATTGGAGGATAAAAGATGGGCACGTCAACCTCTCGGATGAGCCGGGGCTAGGGATTTCGGTGAAGGAGTCCGATCTAAATGACCTGCCGTATGAACCGCTCCCCTATCGACAATACCGACATGCGGATGGGAGTTGGAAGGGATGGTGAACCGCACGGTAGAAATATCGTTTCTTAAGTAACGCAAGTTGCTAGTCGATAAATCAGGCACCAGAAACCGGCGTAATAGTCGGGAATTGGAATTGCCTCCTACAAAAAACATACGGTAGGGGGCGTACCCTCCGAATCGCGACTGGTTTGACTATGGTTAACTCGCAACTTAGGTTAAGTAACCAAAATATCGACTGTGGGTTGTAGGCAAAAAGTGGGTAGGGGTTTGGAAGAAAGGAACCGCAACAATGATTAAACTCGGGGTGATGGCGCGTGCCACGGATGAGGCAGTATTTCTTAGCCACATCCAGTTTGCACACGAATTGGAATTGGATGTCATCGACTTCCATCTATCGGGGTTGCCCAGAGATCCCGATTTTCTCCGCCGTATAAAAATCCTATGCTTGAAACACGGTTTGCCTATCGGTTATCTGGGATCCGGTAGCTATGTCGGACCAGAGGACGAGATGCACGACGCAATCGAGCGTGGCAAGGCGGATATCGACTTGGCATCCTTCCTCTCGGCGCAAATGATTCGTGTGTTCGCAAGATATAAGTGGCCAGACACTGTGGAAGAACAAGAAGCCTTGTGGGGTCCGATGATTGCTCGGTTCCAAGAACTCTCCGATTATGCCGCGGAAAAAGGCGTCTTTTTGGGATTGCAGAACCACAACAACGGCAGCTTTGCGATGACCGCGGATCAGGTTTTACGCATCCTGCGGGAGACTGACCGCGAGAACTTTACCTTTATTATGGATACCGGTCAGTGGTTGAATGCCATAGGATCTCACCCACGCGGTGAGTTTGATCCGAACGTAGACCTCTATAAAGACTACCTGGAACCGACTGCTCCACACGCGACCTACGTCCGCGCTAAGATTTATAAAATCGACAGTGGCAAGGAAGAATGGCTCGATTACGGGCGAATCCTGAAAATCCTGAAAGCGGTAGGCTTTAACGGCAATATGTCTATAGTATTCGAAGGCGGCGACCGCAATAGATACGATACGGACGAATGTCTCAGACTGGCGACCAAACATCTGCGGGAATTGCTCGCTGACTACTAGAGTGTGTTGACGTTTTACATAAGGAACGGAGATCTCCGTTCCCTACGAAATATAAGCAGTTCTACGTCCTGCTTCGTAGTGAACAACGATCGTTGTTCACTACCAACCCTTGTATTTTTTAGATCTATCACGTTACAAACCGGGGGAATGAAAGCTAAATCGAGTCAACACGGCTCGCAGTGGATTGACAAATCCACTGCACACGCGCAAAGATGGCTTGGATACGCCTATCCAAGCCGAGCAGGTTTAGCACTACCAACATAGGCTATTTTAGGAAGAAATATATGATTATTGACACGCATTTGCACGTTTGGAGTGAGGATTTTTCGCGTTATCCGTTTGCTGACGGTAGCAAGGCGGCGGATGAGGGAGCACCGGTCGAGTTACTGAACGATACAATGGATGAGGCAGGAGTAGATAAAGCCGTTATCGTGCAGCCAATCTATTATCGCTTTGACAACCGATATGTAGCGGAATGTCTTCGACGTTTCCCGGACAGGTATGCTGCAATCGGGTTAGTAGATCGCCATGCGCCTGATGCGCCCGATCAGCTTGAACGGCTGGTTCGGGAGGATAAATTCGGCGGACTTAGGATACACTTGGCACGGGCAGACGATCCCGCAGAATGGGCGGCACCCGATCAAGACCCGATATGGCGACGCGCTGAAGAGCTGGGAGTCTGCTTCATTGTGTACGGTCCTGCAACCCACCTGCCCGCTGTCGAACCCATTATCGCCCGTTTCCCCAATGTCCCCGTTGTGCTCGACCATATCGGCGGTGCGCCGACGGACGAAGATCCACCGTATCCGCTGCTTAGCAACGTGCTCAATATGGCACGGTATCCGAAGGTCTATGTGAAATTAACGCCCCAATCCCATAAATCGAAGCTGCCATACCCGCACGAGGATACATTCCCGACGTTTCGTCGTCTATACGATGCCTTCGGACCGGAACGGTTGATGTGGGGCACCAACTTTCCGGGCGTACTTAAAGGCGTCGGGTATCTGCCTGCGCTGGAAATGTTCAGCAAGCATCTGGACTTCCTCACAGATTCAGACAAGGAATGGTTATTCAGTAAAGCAGCGTTAAAAGTGTGGAAATTTGGAGAGTAGGGTAGGAAGAAAATGAATTGCTGAACCAATGATTTTTACGTTTCACGTTATCAACAGCTGCAAACTAGCGCGATTGGTTATTATGCACCACATGTCACACAATCTTGCGAGGTGTCAAAATGAAATTTGAACCTACTGATCAAGATATTGTTGTTAATGCTGATGAATTAAAAGGATTTGCCAGTCAATTGTACCAAAAAGCAGGTGTGCCGGAAGTGGATGCCGATGCGGTCGCGCATCTCCAAGTGGAGACAGATCTGCACGGCATTCATTCCCACGGAACGCGTGCGCTCGCCGGCTACGTCCGGGGCATTCTGGGAGGCAGAATCAATCCCACCCCGAATCTCACGATTGTCCGCGAAGGACCCGCATTTGCGCGTGTCAACGGTGATCGTTGCTTGGGACATGTGGCGGGTAAATTCTCCATGGAATTAGCGATTGAAAAGGCGAAGGTCGCCGGTATCGCTGCGGTGGGGGCGTATGCTACCAACCACTTCGGTGCTGCGAGCGCTACTGCGATGCTTGCCCTCAAACACGGTATGATTGGATTCAGCACATCAACCAGCGGTCCAGGGGTCGCGCCCTTTGGCGGGAAGACGCGCGTTGTCGGGAACAATCCGTTCTCTTATGCCATCCCCGCGAAAACAGAACCTCCAATTCTCCTTGATATGGCGTGCGGTGTTTCCGCATGGGGCAGGGTTGGCACGCGGCGGTTATACGGAGACAGGTTGACCTCAGGCTGGGTATTGGATAAGGACGGCAACGAAACCGACGACCCCAACGAAGCGCACGTCCTCTTACCGATGGGCGGTGCGAAGGGGTACGCTCTCGCCCTGGCGGTAGACGCCCTCGCAGGTCCCCTATCAGGTATGATTGCAACCGTCAACCATGCGGACGACGTTCCGCTCGACAAACAGGGGTCAGGGCTGTTCTACTACGCAATCAACATCGATAGCTTCGTCCCGCTTGATGAGTTCACAGAGGAGATTGATCGGGAGATCCATAAACTTCGGTCGAGTCCCCCTGCCGATGGGTTCGATCAGGTCTACTTCCCCGGCGAGTTGGAGGCGATGAAACACGCAGAGTGGAGCCAAAACGGACTTCCGCTACATCAAGATCATTTGGGAGGATTGGCGGATTTGGCGGGTGAACTCGGCGTTCCCGTGTTCTGGAAAGCGTGAGGCATGTTTGGGCACAATAACTCGTGTAACCATTTAATGGAACGTTGTAATCCGGATGAATAGGGGCTAAATCGAGCCAACGCTGTTCGCAGCGGATTGGCAAATCTACCGCACAAAATACTTAGCACATTGCGCTGTAGTCCGGCTGTTTATATCTGGAAAGTGTTAGGTATATAACATCTGTTTTGCATGGAACTTTACTACAATAAATATATTTACTAAAGTTTAGACAATTTTAAGTGCAAAGAGGCAGAACAGAGGTTATCCTTTCAGAAATCACCACAATTTTGAAAGGAGCAATAATGAGCCTCATATTCTGCCTCGCGAGTATTTTAACCGATTTTCGTCCGTTATTCAACAGTCAAAACTTCACCCTGTTTTGCACATTTATTGTAGGGTTTATCACTGCCCCCCGCAGTGCCACAGTGACTGACATTTATCAAGCGGTTCGACCGAAAACGGGTTACCACTCACTGGTGAAGTTCCTCTCCCGTGGTAAGTGGGACGCCGATGCGGTTGCTAAACATCTGATTAAGTTACTGCAAGGGTACTTTGACAATTGGGTCTACGTTTACGATGAGACGCAAGCGATAAAGACAGGAGATAAGCAATTTGGTCTCCACTTTTTTAGAAATCATCGCTACCAAAAGCGCAACAGAAATCAATCGAAGTATCACTCAGGTCATCAGTTTGGCGCATTAGGCTTGCTTTGTAGCACGGTGACTGAGACGATACTGTTTCCGGTTTGGGTGAACCTGATATGTCCCAAGACAAAGCAGGATAGCAGCAACGCTGTTCTAAAGCGGATATGCGCTCACATTCCCCGTGGACTGATTATCTTTGACCGGGGGTTCAACCGGCGCAAAGTGTTTGCATGTGTGCTTGAAGCCGGGCATCATCTATTGTGTCGTGCCAAGTCCAATGCGGTCTTTTACCGGTTAGCTGATGTGGCTAAGTGTCGCAAACGGGGACGCCCCAAGAAGTATGGTAAACGCCTACAACTGCGATATCTACAGTATTCAACAATTGACATTGACAACAAACGGTATACCATTGCATCGGTAGTCGCTCTTACCAAAATGTGTCCACAACCCGTGCGGTTGATAGTGATGCGAACCCGACCCAAAAAGGCAAAGGCGTTTCGATACTTCTGTGTCTACACCACTGACTTGACTCTGGATTTATGTAAGGTTGTACGATATTATCAGAAAAGATGGACTATTGAGACCGCTTTTCGGGACCTAAAACAACACTTCGGGTTTGACCAATATCGGGTCAAATCTAAAAAAAGCATCAGTCGATGGGTACAACTCAGTTTCGTGGCTGTTTGTTTAACTCAATTGGTCTTTACCATCATTTCTAACACAAGCCAGCCTATAACTGTCGAGCGGGTGTGCAGGGAATTGGGCATTGATTGGTATCGACCCAAGAAGTTGACACGCGGATTGATGGTGCGTTATCTACGCGCGTTAATTGGCAAGCATCTATTTTCTGCGACAATGGCTAGACACACAAAAACGCCCAATATTCAGCACACACTTGAATGACGCACCATCAAGACAACACAAATTGTCCAAACTTTAGTATATTTAGGAGAAAATTAAAGAAATGAAATCAAGGATACTGTTATTTTCTGTCTTTCTGTTCTTTGTCGTTCTGATGGTGATACCGTTTGACTCTAGCGGGCACAGCGCGGATATTTATGAAATACAACTCAGTGACGAGAACCCCATCGTCCGCCGTGCTGCTGCCGAGGAATTGGTCCGGACGAGTAAGGGGCATGCAGAAGAAGTGCTGCCGTTATTAGTAAAAGCACTAAAGGACGAAGATAAACATGTGCGTCGATATACCGCAATGGCATTAGGCACAATGGGAAAACCGGCTACAGGTGCCATTCCCGCGTTGATAGCAGCATTGCAGGATGAAGATGTTACGGTTCGTGCCAAGGTCGCCGAAATATTGGGGAAGCTTGGCCGAAATCATACGCAAGATGTCGTTCCCGCACTGATAGCAGCGCTAAAGGATAAGGATCCGCGGGCTCGTTCCAAAGTTGCGACAGCGCTGGGTAAACTTGGTGAATCGGCGCATGAAGCTGTGCCGACACTAATAGTCGCGCTGCAAGACGAGGATAAGGGGGTACGTCGTCGGACCGCCGAAGCACTTGGACGGATTGGTAAGCCGGCACAAGCAGCTGTGCCAGAATTGATAGCGGCATTGGGAGACGAAGATAAAGGGGTGCGCCGCTACGCTATCGGCGCATTGGGACAGATTGGTAAGTCAGCGCAAGCAGCTGTGCCGGCATTAACGCAACTTTTGAAGGATGGGGATGAGAAGATTGCCCTCTCCGCTGCCATTGCGTTGGGGAAAGTCGGTGAGCCGGTTGAAGAGGCAATCTCGATGTTGATAGACGCATTGCAAACGAAAGAATGGCATATTCGCGAAGAAGCCGCTACGGCGCTGGGCGGCGTGGCAAATTCCGCTCAAGGTGTCATACCTGTGTTGGTGAAGGCGTTGGAAGACGAGCATAAGGGCGTCCGTTACCATGCGCTCGAAGCATTATTGGAAGTCGATACGCCAGAAGCAACAAAAGCGGTCGAAGAATTTAGGAAAAAAGACTGAGAAATAGTCCATAGCTTGTCTTATCCTCTTTTTTTCGACGTAGGATTTTTTTTGTTGACAGACAATGGGATGTGTAATAAAATATTGCATCTCTGTTAATAGAATATTACATTTTCGCATTGTAATTGACGTTTTTATCACAATCGGGACTGGAAAGGAGAATTAGCCGTGAACAAAACTAACAGTTTGCCCAGACTATCCCTGTTTGTGGCAATTGCAGTTCTGGCAGGTTTCTCGATCATCGCACCGAGTTTCGTTCAAGCCATAGAGATCCTATTTGAGGATAATTTCAGGGGTGGAAAATTAGACGGTTCAGGTAAATGGCATGTAGCCCTCGGTAAATGGACTATTCAAGGCGGAGAATTGAGAAATACATCGGGTGACAAAAGCCTAATCATAGTGGCCGATGACCACTGGGATCCAGAATGGGTTGATTATTGGCTTTACGCAAAAATCCGCATTTCGGCGGGTTCTGAACCAGCCATCTTCTGGCGGTTTCACAGTGATGGTTCACAGGGCGGTAACTTTTCTCCCGCCGGAAGTCTGCCCAAACAGATGCAAGAGAGTGGTCGTCGTCACGTGATCTATTGGTGGTTCAACCAGGGTGGTGCAGTCGTCCAACGTGATGTGCGAACTATTATCAAGGCATTTGAAATCACCGAAACCAAAACAAAGATCGGTGCCGGCGAAGACTATTATGTCAAAGTCGAAAACTCCGCAAAGTATTATACGTTGTACCTCAGCGATCAACCAGGAGCAGTGGCTGCAGGAAATTTTGGTGAAGCTATTGTTGACCTTGAGGCTTTAGGAAAAAAGGATCTCAACATCGGGGGCGAAGGTCGTATCGGTTTTGGCACCGTTAATGGCAAGATAACGGTAGATGATGTGTTTGTTACAACACCTGAAGGGAATCCCTTCTCCGTTGAAGCGAAAGGTAAATTGGCAACGGTTTGGGGTGAACTGAAAGCGGGACAGTAGCCCATGCCAGTATGAGATGGGTAGACCGCTTTGAAAAAGTGTGAGCGCGCTATGAATAGCTGTTCAGCGGCGCGTCAACAGGCGAGGTACAGTATCAATTCGGTTGTATCGCGTCTGAAAAATTAAAACCGAGTTGTTTAACAGCGCAATAAATTGTGCAAATTCAGATGGGTCTGACCCATCGCTTTATCAATTTACTCTAAAATTGGAGGAGATAAAACCATGTTTAGGTACGCTATTCTATTCGCGATGGCGTTAATAATGCTATTTTCTGCAACATTTGTTTTTGCTCATTCGGGCGGTAAGGCAAAAGCCTTCTTCGCACAAAAACCACCTGAACTTGATGGCAAGGTCGATGACGAGTTTCAGGAACACTGGGCTGAGTATCAGGCTGCCGACATGCACATGGATGTCGAACGCGTTCCAGATTGGTTCCTATTTGAGGAAACCTCACCAAACCGAGTGAGTCGAGGTACCATTGATGATGCCGATGATCTGAGTAACGACTTTGGATTTCTCTTTGACGAGGAGCGTCTTTACTACGTTGGCGTAATCAAAGATGCGAATTTGCCCACTGATATCAATAGCGGCGAGGCAAAGAACAAAGGCGGACCCACCGCACCGAACACTTCTGAGCTATGGCTTGAGTTCGACTTCGAGCACAACGCGTGCCGGACACCCAGGGGAAATGATGACCGGGAACTCTCAGGAGTTGACTGCTGTAAACCGCAGCCCGGCGATCACTGGTGGCGGATTAAACCGTGGACAGGCGCCGGCACCTCCGAACCTGCCTGCTGGTGGAACCACGGACAGAACGCAGTTCTCGGTGATGTCCATGTCTTCGATGAAGATTGTACGGCAAATTCAGCGGCTACCCAGACCGGTGATGGCATGATCATGGAAGTTCACCTTGACTATAAAGAGGGAATGACCATATCGACCATCAAGCCCGCGGAATTCGAAGATGGAGTCGTCGTCGGATTTGACTCCACGATGAATGACCACGAAGCCGCAGGTGAGAGTCGTGAAGGTTCCATCTCTTGGGCGTCATCCTTTGAGAATGACAACAATGTCTGTATCTACGGCGATCTCCAGTTCATCGGTGTGCGCGCTGTCAGCCCGAAGGATAAGCTCCCGCAGACGTGGGGCAATATTAAACTGAATGTAGAACGAGGACTGTAATCGCATAGTCCAAACATGAAGCGTGATGCGCTGTTAAGTCAGCGCATCACGCTTTATTTTTATCTCTTGTTGGATACGGATAGATGTGATTTCGACGGTGTTCGTGCTAATGCTTTTGACCATGATGCTTACACCGAGGTATCACGAACTGTTATCCAAAAGCGAAAGTTTAAGCATCGGGAAAGATTCAATACAAAGACTCGGTGTTTCTTAATAATCCGTCAAGACTTAAGTAATTTAACACTGTACTTACGATGTCCTAAAATTCGGAACAGGTTGTTTTATAGAGATAAGGAGGGAGCTAAAATGAAAAGAAATCTATCATTACTATTCACCCTCATATTTGCCAGCGCTATGATGAGCCTCTTTTTATCCTCTACCGCTACGGCGAAAATCCTTTTTGAGGATAACTTCAAAAACGCAGAGAGATCGAAGAACAACTGGGTGTTCGCCGTAGGAGATTGGAAAGTTCAAGGCGGTAAATTGACGCAAGGGGCGGTAGTAGATCGCACAATGGCGTACCTGTCAGATGCCGCTTGGACAGAAGAATTTGATGCCAAGGAAACCGCGCTGACGCAGTATATTTTCGAGGTGACTGTAAAAAAACTCAGAGGCGATAATGGGGCCCTCATCTTCTGGCGGATCAGAGATGATATGAAAGAACAGGTTGGCAGAGAGTGTGGCGGCGGTTTTAACAGTTCGTTTTGCTTGGGTGCAGCCGGTGCAAAGGGGCGACTTGAAGATATTGGCAAAGGTCGCATTAAACTCTGGTGGGATCTGGGTCGTGAGGCCAAAACATCGGTTTTGGTGAGAGATATTAATGGACTTGCCAAAGACAGAAAGGGCACAGATTCAAAACACAAGCTCGCGAAAAACAAAGAGCATCGCATCAGAATTGAAAATGATGCGATACTTCTTAAGATGTTTTTTGACGAAGAACTGGTTTGGGAAGGCAAGGAAATCAATGGTGCCAATAAGGGGGGCAGGATTGCTCTCGGTACCCATGCCACAGCTGTCGAATTTTCTGACTTTGTTATCACTGACCTCAAGGGACAAGGTGTTCAACCCGGCGGTAAAATAACAACCACCTGGGGTTCACTGAAAACCCGTTAATAAATCTTTGTTGTTGTATGTAGCCGTTTATCCCTAGAAGGGAAGGATATGAAGAAAGTATTATCAATTCCATGTAATTTTGTAGGGGCGTGCTTGGTTGCGCTCATTCTACTTGCTTCTCCTGCTGCAGCGCAGGTTCTGTTTGAGGATAATTTTTCAAAGCCAAACCGTACCGCGGAAAAATGGTCGTTTTTACAAGGCGCGTGGGAAGTACAGGGAGGCGCGCTCCAACAGGGGCAAGCTGATGGACGTACTATCGCTGTAGTTTCGGATGATTTCTGGGATGATACCTGGAACGAATATATCTTTGAGTTGACCGCAAGAAAATTAAGGGGTGGTAACGGGGTTCGCATCTTCTGGCGGATCAAAGATGATCTGCAGCCCGGTCCCGGCAGAGACGACGCCCGGTCATTTACGCTTCCTGCTCCCGTTAAGGGACGGCTTGCCGATGAAAAAGCCCGTATCAAGTTTTGGTGGGAGATTGGTTGGAAGAACAGTGAGTCGTTTGTTATTCGAGATGTCAGAGGCATTACCGACATCAAAAAAGGGACTGAGTCAAAACACAAGCTGGGAAGAGATGACCTACATATCAAAATTTTGAATCAAGGTCTCTTCATCCAGATGTTTCTTGACGATGAGTTAATCTATGAAGGAAAGGATATAAACGGCAGTAAAGGAGGTCGTGTCGGCGTAGGTACAGAGGGGACCACCGCTGCGTTTGACAATGTCTTTGTTACCGGTCTCAAAGGACGATCTGTTGAGCCGGGTTATAAGCTGACTACCACCTGGGGTATGCTGAAGAAGCGTTAATACACCGACTCTCTTACAGTCACTTGTTTATATTCGTAACACATTTTTTAAAGCCCCCGCCGTTTGGTGTGGGGCTTTCTTCTTTTCGATTTTCTACAAACCCCTCCTATTTCCTGCCATGAAGGATGCGAACACGACAACCTCAATTAAGAAACGTGCGGTACTGATCGGCGTGCTGCTAATCATCGCCAACAGTTACTGGATCGCCTATGTCGAAATGATATGGCATACGGCGCATCTGACGACTGTTTCGCTGTCGGTCAATGTCATGTTCGCTGTCCTGATGATTACGTGGCTGAACATAATCGTCCGCCAAGTTTCGCCAAAGTCTGCGCTCAATCAACAGGACCTTCTCGTTATCTATGCGATGCTTGCGGTGGGGAGTTGCTTTTCCGGGCACGACGCCATGCCCCGCTTGATGGGACTGATGCCCTACGCCTTCCGTTTTGCCACCCCTGAAAACGACTGGGCGGCGCTGCTGTTCCACCACCTGCCAGATTGGTTGATTATCTCCGACCCGAAGACCGTCAACGATTTCTACGAAGGGAATGTCAATTTCTTTGCGGACGGCTACGTGTGGTATTGGGTGACGCCCATCCTATCATGGTCGATCGTCATCTTCTCATTGATGCTCATCTTCCTCTGCCTAACATCGCTCATCAGGAGGCAGTGGGTTGACCGTGAGAAATTGGCGTATCCGATTATCCAAATTCCCCTCGAAATCACAGCCGACTCTGGGGGTATCTTCAGGAATCGTGTCCTGTGGATCGGTTTTGGTCTCGCTTTCGGGATTGACCTGTGGAACGGGATCGCATTTTTCTTCCCCATCCTCCCGTCTCTGCCCATTAATGATCGTACCAGAAACGTCTTCAGTTTTTCACAGAAACCGTGGAATGCGATGGGCAGTACCTCTTTCTATTTCCACCCGTATCTCATCGGTCTCTCTTTTGTCCTTCCCTTGGACCTCTCTTTTTCATGCACCTTTTTCTACCTTTTGCGGAAGGCACAACTTGTCTTCGGCAGCATGGCGGGTATCAGGAGCATTCCCGGATATCCATTCTTGGGGGAGCAAGGCACAGGTGCCCTGTTCGCTTTACTCGCCGTGACCTGTTGGACCGGTAGAAGACACTTTCTGCACGTCCTCGCGCGTGTCATCCGTCCAGATCCAAATGATGAGTCAAACGAGCCAATCTCTTACCGAGCTGCTGTCGCCACGCTGTTTATCTGTCTCCTTGTGTTGATGGTTTTCTGCATAAAGGGTGGGATGTCGCTTTGGGGCTATGCCGTTTTCATCGGTCTCTACTTCGCAATCGTTGTCGGATTGGCGCGTATGCGGGCGGAGTTGGGACCTCCAATTCATTCCATCGGCTACATAAACCCACAATACATGATGGTCGCTATGTTCGGGACACGCCGCCTAAAACCGGGGAATTTAACGATACTCTCGTTGATGAACTGGATGAGTGGTGCCGGGTTTCGTACCCACCCGATACCCGACCAACTGGAGTCCTTCAAGCTGGCAGAACGAACCAACATCAGAAACCGAACCATGTTCATTGTGCTAATCATTGCCAGTATCGTTGGCATTGAATCCAGCCTCATCCTTTACCCATACACAATCTACAAAACAGGGGTTGCAGCAGGATCTGAACAGATTCATGCTGGCGGTGCGGGAACCTACAACTATCTCTCCGGGTGGTTGGTCAATCCCAAGCCAACCAACTGGTTGTCAATGGGTGTCCTCGGATCTGCTTTTTTCGTGAACCTCGGTATAATGTTTCTGCGTGCCCGTTTCGTTTGGTGTCCACTCCACCCCGCAGGCTACGTTATCGGTCTTGCACCCGGCACAACGGATATGATCTGGTTCCCTGTAGCGATCGCAATGACTACCAAGTGGCTGCTGATCAGGCACGGCGGCATCAAAGCATATCGTGCCGCGATTCCCTTCTTCGTAGGTCTGGTACTCGGCGAAGCGGTGATGGGATGCTTCTGGCCCATCTTGAGCCTCATACTCACCTCCTCCGTGTATAGCTGGTGGTAATGGTGGTATATACTGCTTCACCTTCGGAAATCTCATTCGCAAGCTGCTACGGTGTGCTGATATTTAACAACGCGTAGGTTGGGTTGAACGGTAAAAGCGAATCCCTATCAAACACAATAGAAGCTGCGCTTTTCAATAGCACCCTCTTATCGGATAGCTAAAGTGAAACCCAACGCCGTACCCGTAGGTCGGGCATCCCCGATAAGATCGGGATCCAAAGCGACTTGCCTGACCCTTCCGCTTGGTCCTATACCGATAGATAACCTGTAGGTCGAGATTCATATCTCGACACTAAGCTGCGATACCGGAAGATCCGTGCCTTATGAAGCTGAGCGTTTTGATGCCAGTCTACAATGAGAGGGGAACACTTGCGGAGATTGTTGCCCGTGTACTCAAACAGCGAATTAAAGGGGTCGATTCCGTTCAACTCGTGATTGTAGATGACGCGTCAACCGACGGTTCTACCGAAATTATTGAACAATTAGCCGGTAATTATCAGCAAATTGAGCCTATCTTTCAAAAAAAGAACTGCGGCAAGGGTGCCGCAATCCGCGAGGCGATTGAAGTCGCTTCTGGTGACATAGCCATCATCCAAGATGCGGATCTCGAATACAATCCAGATGATTTCCAGCTAATATTAACTCCCATTCTTCAAGGTGATGCGGACGTGGTTTATGGATCCCGCTTTATGATAAGGGGAAGAGGGAAAGATCGATACTCCAAACATGCTTTAGGCAACAGATTTCTGACATTCTTGAGTAGCAGATTCACAAACCTCAATCTGACGGACATGGAAACCTGCTATAAAGCGTTTCGCCTACAAGCCCTGAAGACAATTCCGTTACGGTCAAACCGTTTTGGGGTTGAACCGGAAATCACAGCGAAAATTGCCAAGCGGAAATTACGCTTCCACGAAGTTCCCATCAGTTATCACGCTCGCACCTATGCCGAAGGGAAAAAGATTAAATGGAAAGATGGGGTTGTTGCAATCTACATCATTCTGAAATATTGGTTTATTGACGATAGCCTTAAAGAAGATTAACCACGATTATAGTGAATTAGAGAAATAAGTATACATTCAAAGTAGATAGTTTTTTGTGCCACGATCTGTTAGATTGTGATCCTAAGCCGCAAACTAACAGTTTGCGCTACAAAGGAAGGCTCACTTAAAAAGAAAGCGCGAACAGCACGGAAGAGGAAAATGATCGAATATATCTGCGAGGGATGCAACACAACATATCCTATTGAGGGGCTCCGATACAAATGTGATTGTGGTCAACCACTTAATATGAAAAAAACAGAGACCGGATTTTCAGTTGATCAGGTCTCCATGGGGGACAGCACACTCTGGCGTTATTGCGATGCCCTTCCGATTTCCGATGAGAAGTCGATAATATCGCTTGGTGAGGGGATGACGCCGCTTGTCTCCTTCGATAACCCGATGCACGACCATCGGCTGAAGCTAGATTTTGTCTGTCCGACCGGTTCATACAAAGATCGCGGGGCGGCTGTCCTGTTATCTAAGGTTAAGGAACTTGGCGTTCAGGAGGTGGTCGAAGATTCATCCGGGAATGCGGGGGCAGCGATTGCGGCATATAGTGCGAAAGCGGGAATTGACTGTACAATCTACTGCCCGTCATCCACATCAAAAGGCAAGCTCGCCCAGATCTCGATGTACGGCGCAAGATTAAAACTAATCGAAGGGAATCGCGCTGCGACGACGCAGGCTGTCTTGGAAGCAGCGGAAACCACCTACTACGCATCACACAACTGGAATCCCTTCTTCTTGGAAGGCACCAAAACTATCGCCTTCGAGATCGCGGAGCAACTCGGCTGGCAAGTGCCGGACCACATCATCTGTCCGATCGGGTTTGGAAGCGTCTATATGGGCTTGCATCTTGGATTTAGAGAACTTCAGGGGCAAAGGATTATCACCAAAATTCCCCGTTTACTCGGGGTTCAATCCGCTGCGTGCTGTCCAATCTACAAGGCTTATGCTGAAAACAGGTCGCAGATTGAAAGGTCGCCCCAGACTCATGAGACTCTTGCAGAAGGCATTGTATCGGAAGCACCGATCCGCGGGGATACCATTATAGGGGCACTCCGCGAAACCAACGGCGCGGTCACCACCGTTGATGAGGGGGAAATCGAGATTGGGATTAAGGTGCTCGCTTCAAAAGGCATCTATGTCGAACCCACCTCTGCTGTTATTGTCAAAGCCTTTGATAAGTTCGTGGAATCGGGGATTATCGGTGCAGGAGATGTTACCGTTTCCATTCTGACAGGTTCAGGTTTGAAAGCAACCGATAAACTGATGAAAATCGCGTGAGAGCATACGAGGAGATTCGCAATGGAACAATCCAAAGGGAGACTTCAGGATCAGGTGGCGGTTGTTACCGGTGCCGCGCAGGGGATGGGTGCAGCGATTGCCGGTCGTCTGGCAGCGGAAGGCGCGAAAGTTGTCTTGAGTGACATCAATCTGCAAAAGGTCGTGACCGTCGCTGAGAGAATAAACGCCGCCGCTAACAGCAGTGTGCTAGCGATGAAAACGGATGTCACGAAAGAGGACGAAGTCGCTGAAATGGTCGAAACGACTATCCAACACTACGAGACAGTCCATATTCTGGTCAACAATGCGGGCATCCTCTACCCAACCCGGATTGATAACGTCACCAAAGCCGAGTGGGATGAGGTCCTTGATGTCAACCTGAACGGTAGCTTTCTTTGTTCAAAGGCGGTGCTACCAATTATGAAGGCAAATAAATTCGGTCGCATTGTCAATATGTCTTCATCGGCAGGGAGAAGCGTCAGCACCCTCGGCGGTGTGCATTACACCGCTGCCAAAGCGGGTGTCCTCGGCTTGACGCGGGGGATGGCGAAAGAGGTCGCCCCCTTTGGTATCACCGTCAATGCGATCTGCCCCGGACTAATCGACACCGAGATGGCGCGGGAGAACTGTTCCCCTGAGCAATTACGCGCTTATGAAGAAAGTTTTCCAATTCCCAGATTGGGAACCCCCGACGAAGTGGCACAACTTATAGTCTTTCTAGCGACAGATGCGGCGTATATCACAGGAGCATCTATTGATATCAACGGCGGCGATTTGATGATGTAAACGATAGGATCGCCTATCGAGATGGAGGGAAACGGAATGATTGGTAGGATGAAATCTCATTTGAAGACGCTGCTCGGAGAAATCGAAGAGAGCGGATTGTATAAAAGGGAGCGGATCATCACCAGCCCACAGCAGGCACGCATCAATGTCCAGACCGGTGAAACGGTTCTCAATATGTGCGCCAATAACTATCTGGGGTTGTCAAACCACCCGGCGATCGTCGAAGCAGCAAAGGAGGGTATAGATCAGTGGGGGCATGGGCTGTCGTCCGTGCGTTTTATCTGCGGGACCCAAGCAATCCACACGACGCTCGAAAAGAAAATCTCTGAATTCCTTGAAACGGAGGACACAATCCTTTATACCTCCTGTTTCGACGCAAACGCCGGACTATTTGAGACACTCCTTACTGAGGAGGATGCAATCCTCAGCGACGAACTGAATCACGCAAGCATCATCGACGGGGTCCGATTATGCAAAGCGAAACGCTTCCGATTCAAGAATTCCGACATGAGTGATCTGGAGGCTAAACTCAAGGACGCGCAGGACTCACGCTTCCGCCTGATCGCAACGGACGGTGTATTCTCTATGGACGGCACCATCGCCAACCTACAGGATCTCTGCGACCTTGCGGACAGATATGATGCGCTGGTCATGATCGACGATTCGCACTCAACGGGGTTTATGGGCAAAACGGGGAAAGGCACACACGAATACCGTGACGTTATCGGCAGGATCGACATCATCACCAGTACGCTCGGAAAGGCGCTTGGCGGCGCCAGCGGCGGGTTCACAACCGGCAGAAGTGAAATTATTGATATGCTGCGCCAACGTTCACGTCCCTATCTGTTTTCCAACACCGTCGCTCCCAGTATCGTCAGTGCGTCCCTGAAAGCGCTTGAGATGGTAACAGCGTCCACCGCCCTGCGAGACAAGTTAGAGGAGAATACCCGCTATTTCCGATCCAGAATGGCGGAAGTGGGATTTGACATTCCGTCCGGGGACCATCCCATCGTACCGATTATGCTTGGTGAGGCAAGATTGGCGCAACAGATGGCTGCACGGCTCCTCGAAAAAGGGGTGTACGTAATCGGCTTCTTCTATCCTGTCGTTCCTCAAGGTACGGCGCGCATCCGGACCCAAATCTCCGCTGCACATTCGATCGAAGATCTCGATTTCGCGGTCAAAATGTTCGCCGAAGTTAAGGGAGAGTTTGGTGTATAGACGCTACAGACGTCACCTGCTTCTCCTGATCTGTTTTATCTCAGTTCTGTTGTTATAGGCTTAGGTCGATGGAATATCCCAATGATCTTGCTTTTTCAACCTCCTTCGGGGTATACTTAGGATATACATTTAACACCTTTGAGAGGGGTAGCTATGTTGAGTAAAGTTCAGAAATGGGGAAATAGCCAAGGGCTTCGGTTGACAAAGGCTCTGCTCCAAGAGGTCCAGATCCATGTGGGCGATGAGGTTAATGTTTCGGTGCAGAAAGGGCGGATTATCATTGAACCCGTCACTAAAGTACGGGGCAGGTATGATCTGAAGGAATTGGTGTCGAAGATGCCCCAAAAGTATCATGCCGAAGAGTTGGACTGGGGTGAGGCTGCTGGGAAGGAAGTGTGGTAAATGTCCCAATATATTCCCCAAAAAGGAGACTTTGTGGCTTTGACCTTCGACCCGCAGGCAGGACACGAACAACAGGGACGTCGTCCCGCATTGGTGGTCAGCCGCACGCTCTTTAATAGGCATACTGGACTGGCTATGGTATGTCCAATAACCAACACGCGGCGAGATATTCCATTCCATGTAGCCGTTCCCGACGAATCATCCCTTACCGGTTTTATTATGGTTGAACAGATTAAGTCTGTCGATTATGCAAGCCGAAAGGTGAAGTTTATTAAGAAAGCCTCTCAGTCCGTGCTTGATGAAGTTCTGAGCATTCTCGATGCATGCCTATACGAGCCTGTATAGCACGGTGCTGGCACAATTGACAGATAGAATTTGTTTCCGTTTATTACAGATTGTACAGTTATGACTAGGGCTACACATACATAATCCCAAAGTCATCAAGAGTGTCCCGAAAACCCCGATGTAGAAAGGAAAACACATTGAGAATTATTGATCCTCACGTTCATGTTTGGAAAAATGACCCACAATTTCCGTGGGCACCCGAAACAACAACCCCACCGACCGACGATGCTACACCGGAGATGTTACTGGATCTGATGAACGCTAACGGTGTCGAGAAAACCGTGCTCGTGCAGGTTATTCATTATCGATGGGACAACAGTTACGCCGCGAAGGCAATAAAAGATTATCCCGACAAATTCATGGCGGTCTGCCGGGTTAACCCAGAGGATCCCGACGCGCCAGACCATCTGAGTTACTGGGTTGAGGAGCACGGCATCCACGGTGTCCGCCTCAGCCCGTCTGGCAGTGCTACCGACGATTGGTTCACGGGTCCCTTGATGGATCCAATCTTCAGCCGGGCAGAGGAGCTTGGTGTCCCAATGCTAATTTTGACTGGCGTTGATCGGATGCCTGACCTTGCGGCAATCTTAGACCGGCACGGTGACCTCGATGTCTCGATTGATCACATGGCAAGCGCGCCAGTGGATGACCCCGAAAAGCAGCAGTTACTGCTGGACATGGCGCGATACCCACGGGTGTACGTCAAAATTAGCCACACTTGGTCATCTTCCGATAGCGAATATCCATGGACGGATACCCACGACCTGGTCAAGAAAGTCTATCAGGCATTCGGCGGCAAGCGCATCATGTGGGGCACGGATTGGCCCGTCTGCTTGCCCAACGCGACTTATGCACAAACCCTATCCGTTGTGCGAGACGAGATGGACTTCTTCGCACCCGAAGATCGGGAATGGGTACTGGGTAAAACCGCACTCCAGCTCTGGAATTTTGGTGAGTAGCGTCAGTTTTCAAGAGTTCATTGCGCCATGACGAGCAAACGAGGTAATGCCATTTTCCAATTTTCACGTTTCACGTATCACGTTTGATCTTTGACCGGGACGCGTATCAGCAGTTACAAAATAGCGCCATTGGCCATTAAGCGGGAGGAGGCATCTACCATGTCATTTTGTCCAGAATGCAGCGCTGAATATACCTCAGATGTTTTAATCTGTGCCGATTGTCAAGTTGAATTAGAGCCAGAACGCCTGCCAGAGGACACCGTTGAGTACATTGATTGGGAGGTTATCCAAGAGATCCCCAACGAATTTGTCGGCAACCTAATTAAGGGAGTGCTGGAGGGTGAAGGAATTGATGCGGTGGTACGTCCGCACGAGATCTCCGCGCTCGGGGGCATTCGGCTCGAATCCGAATGGGGCGAGCTTCTTGTTCAGTCTGATCAGGTACAAGATGCGAAAAGCATTATTGAAGATCACCTTGCGAGCTTGCCCGACGACGCCCTCGAAAATAGTGACGCGGATCCGGAAGCGACGTAACACTACATTGGTTGAATCACTCACCCACGCCACTTGCGTTAGGGATCATAGGGCTATTAAGTTTTCCATTTTGGGTCACGCCTGCTACCCGTAGGGCAGGCCAATCGGTATCTCTTCATTACGCGTTCTACCCTTACTCTGTAGGCGGGGCAGTTGCCGCGTGTATCTTTTATCCGTGTGATTCAGACTGCTTTGGGGCCCACCTGTCCAGATTATCGGGGATCTATCGAGGCAATAATATGGGAGCTTAACTGACCCTGTGGGTGCCAAGATTTATATTGACAAAGCCGCCCCGATTCGCTATAATGCTTCCAACCTTTTTTGGGTGAAATCACTCATTTTGTATGCTTCAATTAGGAGAATCGTTTGCCAAGATTTAATAGATATCTAAGCCTTCTTATACTCTGCGGAATCGCGCTGTGCCCATGGACGGTTGCCAATGGTGCTGATATCCATGAAAACGTCGGGACGCGGGCGATGACGTTCCTGAAGATCGGTGTTGGGGCGAAAGCCATCGGCATGGGAGAATCCCAGGTCGCCGATGCAGATGATCTGTACGCGACACACTGGAATCCGGCGGGACTCGCCCAACTGCAGCGTCCGCAGCTCGGACTCATGCACAACGAGTGGTTTGAGGGGATTAACCACCAGTTCATCGGCTTCGCACAGCCCCTCGGAGACGCGGGCACGCTCGGCGGGAGTCTCATCTACCTCTCGTATGGCGAGCTTGAAGGATACGACATTAATGGGAGTGGCGAGCCGGTTAAAACGGAGAACTTCCACCCCTATGACCTCGCCCTAATTGGCTCCTATGCTCGCCGATTTGGAGGTGCGCTCTCTTTGGGTGCCAACGCCAAATGGGTTCGTGAAAAGATTGACACAGAAAGTGCCCAGGTCGTCGCGTTTGATATAGGAGGACTGTACGCTATCCTCGACAATTCGATCTCTCTCGGATTCAATATCCAACATCTCGGTGCCAAGGTCAAGTTTGTTGAGGAATCTTTTAGCTTGCCTCTCAATATCAAGGTTGGTGCGGCGTACAGATTGTTGGACGAGGCGTTCACCCTCACCGCCGACCTAAACCGTCCCAGCGACAATGACCCCACCGTTGGTGTGGGTGCGGCGTTCACCGCCTACGAACTCATCCACCTGCGTGCGGGTTACAAATATAGACTTGGCGGCAACGATCTCGGAACAGCCTCCGGCATCACCAGCGGAATCGGATTCAGCATTGAAGGATTTCAGCTTGACTACGCTTTTGTCTCCTACGGCAAACTCGGCGCCGCCCACCGGTTTTCACTCATTTCAAACTTTTAGT
The DNA here is from genome assembly GCA_965220385.1 of Candidatus Poribacteria bacterium. Classification (GTDB taxonomy): domain Bacteria; phylum Poribacteria; class WGA-4E; order WGA-4E; family PCPOR2b; genus PCPOR2b. The sequence goes on from OZ244825.1 coordinate 212,760, forward strand.
GTAAAACATAGGAAAAAACTCCAAATCCCGATCCCATCGGGAGTGGTGAGGCGAGAGGTATAAACGATATGCTAAATCTTGAAAATGATAAACGGAACGATAAACAGGATGAAGAAATGCCTTCACTGAATCATAGTTATATCTGCCTTCAAATTCTCTGCCAGTTGCTGCAGAATGAGAAGGTTGAACCCCTACCGGAACTTACTCTGGATATTGCAAATGGACTCACGCTGGATATTTCAATTTTCCCCAAGGAGCAAATACACCCAAATTTTTTCCGCGATGTCTCTAAATTTCAACAGATACCGGTCTTAGCAATTGAAGTTATTTCTTCAAGTCAGACTATTGAGGAATTGCTGGAAAAGGCAGCACAATTAATACAAGCAGGAGTCAAGGCCGTCTGGACAATAGAGCCTCATAGCAGAAGTGTATTCGTGACAACCTCGTCAGAAGAAAAATTGTTCCATGACAGAATTGTTGAGAATGAGGAGATTCAAGTCGATTTCGCAAAAGTATTTGGTCAACAGGCATCGTAACCTAAGAAATTTATAGTAGATTTCAGAATTAACTAGACACTGTAGCGCAAACTGTATGAAGTTTCAGAAAATAATTCGGTAATTCTATATTTTCCCCAGGCCCGGTAGGTGCGGTTTCCAACCGCACCGGCCATCGCTCGAAGATTACTGAATTAAAAAATTAATCTTCATACAGATGGTGGTACAAAAGACTATCTACTTTTCCTGTCTATTTGCTTTTAGAATTCACCATAGTTAGAGGACACAGCTGTTATGGATTTCGTTCAACTTACTGAAACACAACGACGAGACTTTAACGAAAACGGCTATCTGATTGTGCCTCAAGCCTTGGATCAAGATACGGTTGATCGTCTTATCGAAGGCGGTGACCGATTGATGGAATCATTTGAGTACGAAGATTACTACGCGCATCGGCGTCCCGGTCTTATCCAAGAGGAAGATGCCTACGCATCACTTATCACGAACGCAAGCACAGTACCGCTCATTGTTCAACTGCTCGGTCCCAACATCCACATCACCAATACCGCGCTCATATATAAGCACCCACAAGCACCTGAAACGCCTGCCTTCCGCAACTGGCACCGCGATGTTGGAGTCCATCTCGATCTTGGACATCAGAAACTGCCCCGTGTCGGGCTGAAAATCGGCTACTGCTTGACAGATTTCAACGGACCCAATTCTGGTGCAACCATGTTTGTCCGAAAAAGCAACAACCTCAGCGAGCCGTTGCCTATCCCCAAGGGCAAAGTTGACCCGCTGGAATTTGACGAACCCATCCTACGTGCTGGAGATGCATACCTATTTGAAAGTCGCCTGTATCACGCCGCTGCCCTTAATTTCACCGATCAGGTTGCCAAGGTTGTGATCTACGGCTACCACTATTCTTGGGTTAAGCAGGACTACTATCTTCGACATTATAACGGCAAGGTGCAACCGGATGCGGCGTTACTGGATAAATTGGATGACATCGGCAGACAGCTTCTCGACGCGGAGGAGGGAACTGACGGTCGTTCCGCACCTAACGGCATCCATTGGCCCCTCGCCGAATGGGCAGAACAGCACGGTGTTCTGCCGGAAGAACAGACGCATGTCGTTGAGGTTTGAACAAGCGTTAAACTCCCCTATAGCCCCTCCCGAAAGAAGTTGTCCGCCCCCATGAACAAGGAAATTTACGTTCGTAAAATCTTCTCATCAATTGCGAAACGGTACGACTTCCTCAATTCTCTATTGAGTTTGCGACGCGATCGGGCGTGGCGGAAATTCACAGTGCGGATGAGCGACGTGGCGCGAGGGAGCAGAGTCCTTGATGTTTGCACAGGTACCGGTGAACTCGCACTTGCATATGCCGACAAAATCGGCGATACTGCTGTAATTGGCACAGACTTCGTTTATGACATGCTCGCCGTTGGTAAGGATAAAGTTGAAAAACAGGGGCGGACTAACGCTTTCATCCCAATTGAAGCGGATACACTTGAGCTGCCATTTTCGGACAATACTTTTGATATCGTATCGGTGGGTTTCGGTATCCGCAACGTTGCAGATCTCCGGCTCGGTATCCGCGAAATGTGTCGAGTCGCTGTGGCAAGCGGGCGGATCGCTATCCTTGAATTCACGCAGCCGACAACGCCGCTGTTTCGCCACCTTTACTACTTCTACTTCAAGGGGCTCCTGCCGTGTGTCGGAAATCTAATATCAAGGAATAGAGATGACGCCTACGGTTACTTGCCGGATTCCGTCATGCAGTTTCCTGACTGCGAACAGCTCAAGACGATTATGGAGGAGTGTGGTCTCACGGATGTCCGATTTTACCGGAAAACCCTTGGCATTGTCGCTATCCATATTGGACGAAAAAAATGACTCGGCTCCCCTGGATTTTCCTAACTATCCCAATCGTGGCGGCTCTTACCGGGTGTGGCGATGATTCTGCAACGATTAAAATTGGGGTCAGCATTCCAGAAACAACGGCACCTACCTATACCCTCATCAAGCAGGCGATGGTTGATAGCGGAAAAGAGCACGGTGTCAAAGTGGTGTGGAATGGGGTCCGAGATGCCGGTGTCAAGCAGAATCTGGGGACACTGGAAACGCAACAGATTCGTAGGATGCTTGATGAAGGAATTCAGGTCCTGATATTCAAGGCGGTGGATCGGAAACGGGCGTATCCGATTTTGAAAGAGGCGGAGGAGAGGAACGTTCCTGTTATCATGTTGGATCAGTTGTTGGTCAGCATAAACGTCCGAGGACATATCGCCATCAATGAAACTGGGTTGGGGGAAGCAGCTGCCCAATATGCGCTTAAAAAGATCGGCTACAAAGGAAATGTGCTCGTTCTGGAGGAGTCCACCGGGGCAGAATCCTTTCGCAATATCTCGCTCGGAATCTATACCGTTTTAGACCAGTATGCTGATAAGATTAGAGTGCATTCCCGCGTTTCTCCACTTGACGCAAATGTTGCGTTAGATCTGACGGATCGTGTCCTGAAAAATTACGCAGGCAATATCCAAGCGATTATCGCTGCGGATAGTATCCTCGCAGTCGGTGCGGTGCGCGGTGTGCAACTGCATGAGCTCACCGATCAAATTATTACAGTTGGGGTGGGTGCTGGAGAGGAAGCGTGTCGTCAAATTATGTCCAAACAGCACGATGCCGAAGTGGACACAATGCCTTATCAGCGGGGGCAAGCGACGTTACAAGCCGCGCTCGATGCGGTCAATAAGCGCCCCTTCTCTTTCGATTTTGAATTACCCAACGGAAGAGTTTTGACAAAGACTAAATTTGGCGCAATCCGCCTCATTACACCCGCTAACTATTCCGTCGTCAGACCGATGTGGCCCAATCTGTTTGAGGACAAAAAGTAGGGGATAGAGATGCGATATATTTCGTACTTCTTAATAATTGGATTGTTTGTCTTCGCTTCAGTTGCTTCAAATCAAGAGGGGGTGGACGAACCGATCCAAGTGGGTGAGCAGGTTCCCGATTTCACCTTGCAAGACGCCGAAGATCAGGAACACGCACTTAAGAAGATGCGGGGTAAGGTTGTCTTTCTGATAATGGGGCATCGAAAAATCCGGGAAGAAGATGATAAGTGGGGACGCGCCTTTCAGGTAGATTATGGGGAGAACGATAGGGTTATCGCATATATTGTCGCTGATATGCGGAGCGTGCCGGCGTTCGTGCCTAAGGGCTTTATTAAAAGGCAACTCAAGAAAAATAAGCCGCCGGTAACGCTGTTACTCGATTGGAAAGGCAAAGTGCATCAGACGTATCATACGGAGAAGGAAAAGCCGAATCTCTACCTCATTGACCCCGAAGGAAAACTCGCCTTTCATACAGAATCCAACTTCGACGAGGACACCTATCAAAAGCTGAAAGCAGTGATTGATGGGTTTACTAACTAATAACCATAGGACTTACGCAGTTAAATGGTCAAATCCCTGTAGTTCGGGATTCATCGCCGCCGTTCCCAACGCCCGATGAATCCCCGATGAATCGGGATTAAGAAACGGGCAACTACAGTAGGGTTTCAGGTTTGTAGTAGGGCGATTTATCGCCCGTCGTGACGCGCAATGAATTGCGCTGCTACAAACTGAACTGCGTAACTCCTATAAAGATAAGGAACGAATCAATATGAACAGTGTATCGCCAGATAAACCGTTAGTCAGTATTGTTATGGGCAGTGATTCTGATCTGGACAAGATGAGCGAGGCTGCCGAAGTCTTAGAAGAATTTGATATCTCTTTTGAAATCACAATCTCGTCTGCACACCGCTCGCCAGAGCGGACAATGGAATACGCACACGGCGCGAACGATCGGGGTGTGCATGTCATCATCGCCGGCGCTGGACGCGCAGCCCATCTCGCCGGTGTCATTGCCGCGCATACCACCCTGCCTGTTATCGGTGTCCCTATTGACGGTGGACCGCTCAACGGAGTAGACGCGCTTTATGCCACCGTGCAGATGCCGCCCGGTATCCCCGTCGGGACAATGGCAATTGGATCCGGTGGTGCGCGTAACGCAGGGCTTTTCGCTGTCCAAATACTCGCACTCAAATTTCCTGAGCTCGGTGAGAAACTCGATGCGTACAAAGTCAAACTCAGCGACGGTGTAGCAGAGAAAGCCGAGCGGTTAGACGAGGTTGGCTACAAAAACTATTGAGGTTCCTGTAAACAGAGAGGGCAAACGTTTCTGCACAGAAGCTACTATTGATTATGACGCAAAATTCAAAAGCAGATTGCTCCACAGATTTCTCAATAAGGGACAAGAAATCTGCCTTTAGGACGCGTAGCCCCGAGGAAACGCAGGAAATCGGTGTGCGGATTGGGAGCCAACTTAGCCCCGGTGATGTTGTCGCACTCATCGGTGATTTGGGAGCGGGAAAAACCTGTCTGACGCAGGGCATCGCCCGTGGAGTTGGTGTCTGTCAAGATGAGACCGTCAATAGCCCTTCCTACATCCTCATCAACGAATATGAGGGAAAAATCCCGATCTACCACATCGATCTCTATCGGCTTGAGCGGATAGGAGATATTGTCGATCTTGGGTTGGAGGAGTATTTAGAGGGAGATGGTATCTGCGTCATTGAATGGGGGGATCGGATGGGTGAACTGCTGCCCGAAAGCCACATTCAGGTCATAATCACCGCAGAAGATGAATTCACACGCACCATCGAAGTGTCGCCTATCAGCCCCAAGTAGCGACGTAAGGACTTTTTACTGTTTAGGACTTACGCAGCCAACTGTAGGCGGGGCATCTCCGATGAATCCCCGATGAATCGGGACAGGCGGGACAGGCGGGACTCCGATAAGCCGGGAGCAGGCAGGCGGGATTCAGAGCAACTTGCCCCGCACCAACTATGCTAAAATGTGCAAGTCCTACTGTTATTTCCTTGCGTCTTTGTACCATTGCGACCTTGCGTTAAATATTCTTAGCACCTTTGGGGCACCAAAGAATGGGTGAAACTGTGCAATCCCAGCGTAACATCTTGTACCTCGATAATGGGTCTGGCATTGGTGGTGGGCAGCGCAGCTTGCTATTGCTCCTCAAACATCTGGACGCGACACGGTTTCGCTCATTCCTCGGCTGTTTGGGAGACAGTATGCTGGCAGCGGCAGCGCGAAAAGCAGGACCCCCGGTCATCCCACTCAATCTGCCGAAGCAGCACGATAAGGGGGACAAGGCACGCCGTTTCACACTCCACGACATCGGACGCGACCTGCAACATATCACGGTAATATTTCAGCTTTTGCGGGTGCTGGAAGAACAGCAAATCGATCTCCTCCATGCAAACTCTCTGGCTGCGGGTTTAATCGGTGGGGTTGCCGCGAAACTCTACGGCGTTCCAATCGTGATGCACAAACGGTACGCCACCGCGTATGGCCTTTTGGATCGGATCTGTGAGGCACTGCTGGATCGTGTGATTCTGGTTTCGGAAGCAACGCGCTGGAAGTTTGCTCCACCCTCGAAGCAGGCGTTGATCTATAACGGCGTCGAACTTTCGCCACTTCAATCCTCATCGCAAGTTGAGCGTCAGCGAAATCCCGATCTAATCGGGGTTGGACGTCAGCGAAATCCCGATCCAATCGGGGTGGAAACGCTCCGAGCGGATCTCAACCTCGATCCCGATGCAGTGCTAATTGGTATTGTAACGCGCATCACGCCGGAGAAGGGGATTCATACCTTAATTGAAGCAACCGCCAAACTCAAAGCATCGCCCCCTATCCAGCTGCTTGTTGTGGGCGGACCTTACTTTCCCAAAGATGCGGAATATATCGATTCTCTGAAGGCACAAGCGAAAGAATTGGGAGTCACAGATCGTGTTATCTTCACCGGCTTTCTGGAAGATACGGGTGCGATTCTATCCCTCCTCGACATTGTTCTGCTTGCGTCAACCATCCCGGAAGCCTGCCCACGCACCATCATCGAAGCGATGGCAGCCGGTGTACCGGTCATTGCCACACCGCTCGGTGGAAGCAAGGAACTGGTAACACCGGAAACAGGACTCCTCGTCCCCGCTGAGGAGGCGGACGCCTTTGCTGCAGCGATTACCCAACTTGCCGAGGATACCGAGCGACGAAAACGGATGGGAAAGGCGTGCCGCTTGAGGGCAGAGCAACTGTTCTGTGCGACGCAGAATGCGCGGTTGACTGAAGACCTCTATTTAGATCTGTTGTGAATAGAGATTGGCAGATATGTCCTAAGACACTCCACCGTTCTTCCCCCTCATTTATTCCTTGTGGATTTTTCCTCATTCTGCTATAATCCCCCGCTAAATCTTTCAAATCTTCAGCCCAATCAGGCTTTAACAAATACGTGAGAAAGGAAACGACTATGAAAAAACTTGCTTGCTATTTTGCGATACTCATGTTCTCTGTATTAATCGTCGCAACACCATCAACAGATGCTCAAGAAAAATTAACGATTGCTTGGGCACAGTGGGATCCCGCGAACTATCTTGATGAACTGTCTAAGGACTTTACCGCGGAAACCGGGATTGAGGTCGATCTGGTTCAGATCTCTTGGTCCCATTTCCAAGATTCGGTCTTCACCGCATTTGTCGGAAAAAGTGACCGATACGATATCGTTATCGGTGATAGCCAATGGCTTGGGAGAAACTCCGTTGGCGGTCACTATGTCGATTTGACCGACTGGATCAACGAAAACATTGATGTTGATTCGATTTACGCAACCGCCATGGAGGCATTCGCTGAATATCCGAAAGGAAGTGGAAAGTATTGGGCACTCCCCGCAGAGGTGGACGCCAACGGTTTCCTCTATCGCACAGATCTCTTTGAGGATGCGGACGAAAAAGCAAAGTTCAAAGAAAAATATGGCTATGAGCTCGCTCCTCCTAAAACCTACGCAGAACTCCGTGACATTGCCGAGTTTTTTACGCGTCCCCCAAACCTCTACGGCATCGCGCCTTGGTACAGCAAAGAGTACGACGGGATCACCATGGGCTTTCAACAGGTGATGTGGTCGTACGGTGGTTCCTACGGCGATCCCGAAACCTATAAGGTGGAGGGTCACATCAATAGCGACGACGTAGTTGCAGCGCTGGAGTATTACACATCACTCAGGGAGTTCTCACCACCCGATGCACCCAACTACTACTGGGCGGAAACACTGGATGCGTTCAAAGCGGGAAAAGTTGCGATGGCGATGGACTATTTCGCCTTCTTCCCGGGGGTAGTCGATTCGAATCAGAATCCCAACTACTACGATAAAACAGGCTTCTTTGTCTCACCCGCCGGTCCGAAGGGACACGCCATCAGCATCGGTGGTCAAGGTATGTCAATCTCTGCCTACTCCAAGAACGAAGACATCGCCAAGCGGTATCTGAAATGGTTTATGCAGAAACCGGTACAGGAAAAATGGGCGCAGCTGGGCGGGTTCACGCCGCATGAAGAGGTCCTCCAATCCGAAGTATTCCTCAACGCAACACCGTTCAACAGAGCCTTTGCTGCCAGTTTTCCTTACTTGCGTGACTTCTGGGCAGTACCCGAATACGCCGAACTTCTGGAGGCGTGCCAGACCGGATGGAACCAAGTTATCATCGGATCCAAATCTGCCAAAGAGGCGTTGGACGATATTGCGCGTAAGCATGAAGCAATCTTTGAGGACGCAGGCTATTATGACTAATGACCGATGGTGCTAATTTACAGCTATTGATACGCTCCTGAAAGTGAAACGTGAACACAGTTGGTTCATTGGGTAATTAATGAACTAGTGCTCTGGCATATAAATCATGATAAGTCTCTCACGGCTCGGCTCCGTTCCGCCTGTCCCGATTTATCGGGGAGAGTCCGAGACCCCGATAAATCGGGATTCAGAGCAACTTGGATAGCCATATCCAAGCCAGCTTTGCGGCGGTGTTGTGGATTTGTCAATCCACAACGAGCAGGGGCATTAACAATTATCTGACAATGTACTAGTGAACTAATGTACTAATGAACTCTATACGACAGTCTCACCAACTAGCATTAAAGGTTAGTAGTATCGTTGGGAAATTAGGCTTACTGCTCACGTACCACTTGCACAGGGGAGGCAATGCGGACCGCACGTTTTTCACGCGGGTTCAGTGACTACCAGATCAAGATGGCGTTTATCATGCCTACCATGATTCTGCTCATCTTGATGAATATCTTCCCGCTGCTATGGTCATTGTACTTAAGCTTTCATCGTTATAAGGCTTCCATGCCGAACCGTCCGGCAAAGTTTATCGGTGTCCAGAACTACGCACGGCTACTCACCGATCCGGAGATCTGGGGCTATTTTCAGACCACCGCCTACTTTGTCGTACTTGCCGTTATCACCCAATTCATCATCGGTTTCGGGTTGGCGCTGCTCCTCAATCGCGAATTTCGATATAAGGGGCTTGTAACAACGCTGATCCTGTTACCGATGATGCTCTCACCGGTTGTCGTAGGCCTATTCTGGCGGTTTATCTTCGCGTCCGACGCGTCGGGGTTGGTCAACTATCTACTGAGCCCGCTGTTCGGAGGACCAATCGGCTGGACGACGGACCCAAAGATCGCCATGCTCGCGGTCGTGATTGTCGATACATGGATGTGGTCGCCATTCATGATGCTGATCTCTCTGGCTGGCTTGTCCGCTATCCCCAAATATCTCTACGAAGCCGCGGATGTAGACCGCGCCTCCCGATGGTTCAAGTTCCGTTGGATCACCCTTCCCTTGGTTTCTCCCCTACTACTAATCGCACTGCTGTTCCGCACGATGGATGCCTTCAAAATGTTCGATATTGTCTACGTGCTGACCCGCGAAGGGGGACCGGGCATAGCGACGGAAACCGTTTCAATGAATCTGTACAAGCTGGCCTTTCGGAACTATAATACCGGCAAGGCGTGTGCGATGGCATACATACTCCTGATTATCATTGTCGCGTTGAGTAACATTTACGTGAAACATCTGAACAAGGTTCGCGGCGAGGCGTAAAATGGCACAGATAGAACGCAGTAGACTTGGACATTACGTGGCACTCGCTGTAATTGCGGTGGCAGTGCTGGTCTATCTCACCCCGATCTACTGGATTGTCGCAACATCCCTAAAATCGCCCAGTGATATTATTGCGCAGGTCCCCCAATTCCTGTTTCGGGTCACCCTTGAGCATTACCAGAAACTGATGCCCGATGCAGTGCCCGGGCTCACATACGTCTTCATTGCAGAAGCGTTGATCGGTATACTCGCCTGTTTCTTACCCGTCCGAAACATGGGGATTGCCCGTCGTTTTGCATTTCTGTGGAACGGCTTGCTGATTTTAACCTGTCTTTACGCGCTTGCGACAACGATCAACTACAATTTCCTGATGCTGTCGATTTATACGATCGTCGTCTTCCTGCTGATTTCTCCCCACAGATCAACCGAAGCGAGACGGGTTCGCCTGTCCCTCGTCGGTGCTAGTGTATTAGCAATCGTTGCCATCTGCACACTGTTCGCGCACGGAGGATCGAAATATTTCCACCAACTGCTGAATAGCATCATCATTGGGTTTGGCAGCACCCTGCTCGCCGTTGGGTTTGGGACACTGTCTGCCTATGCGTTCTCACGCTTCAAGGTCGCAGGCAAGGAGGATCTCCTCTTCTTCATCCTCAGCACACGGATGCTTCCTCCCGTCGTCGTTGTCATCCCAATCTACCTAATGTACAGCGCACTCGGACTGCGTGACACCCACCTCGGACTCATCCTGCTCTACACCACTTTCAACGTCTCCTTCGCAGTTTGGCTGATGAAAGGCTTCATCGACGAAATCCCGAAAGAGTACGAAGACGCCGCCCTTGTTGATGGGTATACCCGCTTTCAAACCTTCGTCAAAGTTGTACTCCCCCAATCTGTGACAGGGATCGCTGCAACAGCCGTTTTCTGTCTAATCACCGCGTGGAACGAGTTTGCCTTTGCCCTTGTGTTGACCGAAGTTGGCGGCAGGGCGGTAACCGCGCCACCCTCAATTACCAGTGCGATCGGATCTAGCGGCATTGATTGGGGCAAGATTGCGGCTGCAACCTTCGTCTTCCTCTTGCCTGTCGCGATTTTTACTTTCCTGATGCGAGGGCACCTCTTGCGTGGCGTTACATTTGGTGCAGTGAAAAAGTAGAAATGCATTGGCGGACTTGCTGGAGGACGTGTTGACATTTATCGAATTTTGCTGACAAGCCCCCTTACTTTTAAGGAGGGGAGGTGGTCCGCCAAAATACGTTAATAGGTGAGATAAATAGGGTTGATTTTGAAGGTTGAGTCTGGTATAATCGCTTTAAGAAATGGATGCACCGCTGAAAATGATTAGCAGGGGTAAAGTCCGCAGTCGTTTTCCCACCCTTCGATGGGAGTATGTTGTGGTGTTTTCCATCTTACCAAAGTTGCCCTTCGGGGCAGTGGATAGGGCGTTGTCCACTGGAGGAGACACCGTAAGATCCCGATAAATCGGGACAAGTGTCGTTGATACCACAATTCGACCTCCTATTGACAATGGGTGAGTATCCCCAACCCTTTAGGATGTGGGAGTACGTCAAAACATAATATGGTGGCTCATGTAAAAACGGAGTGCAATTACGATTAAGGAATACAGTGGAGAGCGGGGCAAGATGCCCCGCCTACGGGTTCTATTGCACACTTTCTTAGCATGAGCCAAATAAGAAAAATAGGCTGCTCTGGGCTTTTTTAGCGAAAAAGGTAACACGAAAAAGGGAAAAGTTACACAGGTTACGGCATACGGAATTCCGCTGAATTCCCGATAAATTGTCCGATAAATCGAGGCCAGGGGGACAGGCGGTATTTCGATACGCTCAACTACAGGTTGTCTAGCAACTTGCGTTAATTATTAGACTGATATGTCAATTTTAATCAATTGAGCCAGCCTTGATGCGGTCTCCGGTGTGTCATTGGCGGAGAATTAGGCACTTGGTTATATGTGACGCATCAGTGTTAATTGGACATCGGTCTACCTGTTAGGCAATCGGGGTTTGTGGTCGTTCCATTGCGTTGGATTGTTGAACGCACCTTTTTTCGGTTCGGTTAGTTTCGCCGATTGACTATGGATTATGAACGTTCTGCTGAGACGGCTGAGGCAATGGTGTACATTGCTTCCATTTACTTGATGCGAAATCGTATCAAATGACTTTTCAAACAGGCTCTTAAGATAAGGAGTATTAACAATGTTAAAGTTTCAGATGGCTCTGATTGCCCTCTTGATCGGTTGCGTTGCCCTCATCTCCTGCGACCAGCTAGTAGTAGAAACATTAATACCAGCGCCACCAGAGGATGATATGCCGGACGACATGATGGTTGGCTTGCCAATGTACATCGCAATGTACACTTCGTGGACGACGAATGTTACCTATCCCGAACCTGTAGGTACCGGTAACGTGCACGGCGAAGGGGCTCGTACTGTTTACATCAACGACGTCGGAGCTATGGCGTTGGAAGATGAAAACCTGACCGCTTACCCCGCTGGGACTATAATTGTCAAAGAAATCATGGACGACGCGAACACGTTTGTTCAGAAAGTCGCGACAATGAAGAAGACGGACGATTCGCGCCATAACGGGTGGACATACAAGAAATATGCTCGCACCGATGAAAACACTGACTATATGCAGGTCGGAGGAGATGGACTCCCAGACGCAGCCGAAGGGTGTCATGCCTGCCACGCTGCAGCCCCCGTGGACAGTGTCTTCGTCGATTTCTCTATGGACGGCGAAATGCCAACTGACGGCGAAATGCCAACTGATGACACAATGGCAGCAGCGTACACCTCATGGCTGAGTGCTACACTTCCCACCGCTATCGGTTCCGGTGCTGCACACGGTCAGAACGCTCGCACCATCTATATCAACGATATCGGAGTGATGGCATTGCAGGCTGGGGAGACCACTTTCCCTGTCGGGACTATAGTGTACAAGGATATCATGGATGCCACGAACACCTCTGTTGTGTTAGTCGAGAGGATGGAAAAAACAGACGATCCGATGTATGCTACAGAGAACGGATGGCTATACAACGAGGGTAACAGTCAAGCTGGGTGTCATGGCTGCCACGCGACCGCCGGTGTGGACCCCATCCCGGGCACAGACGCTGTCTTCACTGTCCCGGCCCTGATGGCTAGCCTCGCTGCCGCTGGCGCGGGTCAATAGGACCAACGCGTAGCCTGAAAAACTGAAAAATTTCTAGGGATACATGCATTGATCGGTGGTACCTAGCATCTCCTGATACCTCCTAAGAGTGCCGATCACAACGTTTTCGCAATTTGAGACAGCGAAGTATCGTTTTGCTGCTTAAAAAAATTGTTGAAAATTAATGCGAAGTGTGATATATTCTTAGAGAAGTTATGTAGAATATGAATTTGGCAGGTGCCTATCTTTTGCCGGTTGCGCTTTTCACTGCAACTATCTACCAATAGATGCGTACCTTGTCATTACCTTGCGACGCAGCTTGCAGGTTTCCAACGTTTGCTGCGAAACACATTTTAAAATAAGGAGTATTAACAATGTTAAAATTTCAGATGGCTCTGATGTTCCTTCTAATCGGTTGTGTCGCGGTCATGGGTTGTAGCGACTCCGCCATGGTGGATATGATGGGCGGTATGATGGACGACGACGACGACGATATGGACGGCATGGATGACGGCATGGATGACGGCATGGACGGCATGGATGACGGCATGGACGGCATGGATGACGGCATGGACGGCATGGATGACGGCATGGACGGCATGGATGACGGCATGGACGACGGCATGGACGACGGCATGGACGACGGCATGGACGGCATGGACGACGGCATGGACGACGGCATGGACGACGGCATGGACGACGGCATGGACGACGGCATGGACGACGGCATGGACGACGGCATGGACGACGGCATGGACGGCATGGACGACAGTCAGTAATTTCAACCTTGACCTTAAGGGTTGAAAAGCCATACACCAGTTAATGCCTAACAGTATACTTGGCTTAATAAGCAAGAAGCTGGTAGGTAAAACACCGGTTGTTTTGGCTTGCCTTGTCGGTAGAAGAATTTCATATGCTATAACGAGGGGTTTGAACTGTGAAATCCCTCGCTTTAGCGTGTGAAAGCATGTCAATACCTATGCCAACCGTGAAACTTGAAAATCTCACCAAGCGTTTCGATGACATCATCGCGCTTGACGGGATCAACCTTGATATCTACGATCAAGAATTCTTCGTCCTGCTCGGTCAGACCGGAGCAGGCAAAACAACCACCCTCCGTTGTATCGCCGGATTAGACCTACCTGAAAACGGCGCAATCTACCTCGATAATCAACAGATTAACCACCTCACACCCGCCGAACGGGATGTCGCTTTTGTATTTCAGGCGCATATCCTATATCCCCACCTAACTGTCTACGAAAATATGGCATTCCCGCTACACCCGCGTGGCTTATCAGAGAACGAAATCCGTCTGCGTGTCACGGAAATTGCGTCAATGCTGCACATCGATCACCTCCTACAGCGCAAACCGAACCAACTCAGCGGCGGCGAAACACAACGGGTTGGACTCGGCAGGGCAATGGTGCGGCGCCCCCAAATCTTCCTGATGGACGAGCCAATCTCGAATCTGGATGCCAAACTCCGCACGGAGATGCGGGCAGAGATTAAGTGGCGGCAGCGCCAACTGGAAACCACTACTCTATACGTGACCCATGACCAGATCGAGGCGATGTCGATGGCGGATCGTGTCGCTGTACTGGACGAAGGACGGGTTCAACAGGTCGGCACACCGATGGAGATATACGACCGCCCAGCGAATCTGTTCGTCGCCAGTTTCATCGGCAATCCAAGCATGAACCTGATTCCCTGTCAACTTGCGACTGCTGGAGAGGTGGTCTATCTGGATCTAATTGGAGGGCATCGGATGCCGGTCAAGGACAAAAGAATTGCCCAGACCTTAATCGCGTCCGGAGGCAATCGAAATCTGATCCTCGGTGTGCATCCGGAGGATGTGCTCATCAGCACTGACCGTTCCCCAGAAAATATCCCCGTAGAAGTCTATAGCTTTGAACCCCTTGGTGCGGAAACGATTGTGGATCTAACGCTAGGCAAAGACGAGGCGGGCGACGATATTATCTTAAAATCCAGAGTTGGGATGGCGTTTGAAGTGGGTATCGGGGCGACGTTGTGGATGACCTGTGTACCTGAACGGATTCATATCTTCGACAAAGATACAGGTGAGGCGATTTGCTAGGTTCTGTTGACACTTGGCTGTCGAGATACGGGATAAAATAATACGTAATGCGTTATGCGTAAGAAAAAACGGGACGCAGATCTGCGTCCCCTACGAATTGCCCTCGTTGATGAAGGTTTGAGGTCGAGCAAGTCCGAGAATATCCCGTGATCGGGGCTGCCCGACCTACGGGATATCAGATATCAATACGCCCTAATTAATTGGCACAATTTCGCCGGTTCTGACTGATTCCGCTTCTTTATAGCAGAGCAGCAATGCGTCCCTCGCGCCAACTCCTGATAGGGCGGTTGGTTCGCTCCCGCTATTGATGGCATCAACCGCATGCTGAATCTCACCCGTAAACGCATCAACGGGATCTACCTCCCCCAAATCTACCTCGTGAACTTGCCTATCGTCAGTCAGCAGCGTCAACGGAGTTGAGGTGACAGGTTCGCCGCCAAGCGTTGCGAAATCATACAACAGCGTCGCCTTTTCCAGATAAAGTTCGAAACCGTGCGAAAATGCCCGTCCCTGCTGAGATACCGCTCCCGATGAGCAACTAATGGAGAGATCCTTGTTGTTATAGATATACTGCGTCGTGAGGTATTCGACAAAATTACCGGCGGCGAGTTTGCCTTGTGAGAACACGGCATCAGGGACACCACAGAGCAGTTGAATAAAATGCGTATCGTGGATATGCAGGTCAATCCCCGGTCCTCCACTCTTCTCTATATCGGAGAAATCGCGCGTCCATGTCGGTTGAGAGATTACCCGCTTAAAATGGCCACCGAGTAGCTCCCCGTATTCTCCGCTTTCAACCACCCCCTTCGCGTAAGCGAATTCTGCGAAAAACGGTAGGACATGTGCCACCATGAACTGTAGCCCACTTTCCACGCCAACCTGCACCACCTCATTTGCCGCGTCAAGCCGAATCTCAATCGGTTTCTCGACCAGAACATGCTTCCCCGCTTTGAGCGCAGCAATGCTGACCGATTGGTGCATAAACGTCGGAAGACAGATGTTCACCATGTCAATATCAGGGTCTGCGAGGAGATCCTCAATCTGGTTATACTTCCGAAGGTGTGAGAGATCTTCGTTCCCGCCACGGGGACCAAAGTTTCCCTGAATGCCCGTCCAATCGCCGTCCAACTTTTTCTGATCCCGTGTACAGATAGCGACAACTTCGCCACCTGAGACCTTCTTCGCCCCGTAATAATGAATCATTCCCATGAAACCAATGCCAACAATTCCAATCCGTACCATTACGTTCCTCCATATTTTGTGGTGAAAAATACCCCTACTCGCTTTTGAGGCAAACATATTGTTCCTATCGGTTTGATTAACATCTTGACAAGACTATCATAATATGATAGTCTATACAAAATTATATTAGGAGATAAAACCGTGGCTCAAAAATATAAAGCTGTTTACTTTCCTGAACATCCAGCGGACACATCTCAGAAAAAATCGCTGACCTTGGCATTTGGTAAGAAAACAGATGAATTATACAAGTATGTTAAGGATCTTTCTAGTGCTGAACTCCGTCAGTTGCTACGGGAAGACTATCAAACCCTTGTGTCGAAAGCTGAAGCCGATGATTTACCACTAAACACCTATTGTCTTCGTCAATTAAAGCACACCGTAAACCTCATTCGGGAGCACGCTGTTCAGCTTCAACTACCAGGCGTTGATGCAAAAACAGAATTATTTGATCCGGTAACTGTGACATTCAAGGGTGGCAAAAAAGAACCCTTTGCTCGATGGTATCCCTACTTAGAGGGATATTCCACTCAATTCGTGGAATCTATCTTAGAAAAGTATACTCCAAATGCACAGACTATTCTAGACCCATTTGCTGGGACGGGAACCACCGCCTTCACCGCATCACAACTTAATAAAACTGCTTATTTCTGCGAAATCAATCCTGTCTTGCAGTTTATGAGTTTAACAAAAATACGGGTCAGGCGATTAAAATGGTCTCAGCGTTCCGCGTTGGCTCGAGTGCTCACTCAAGCGAAGGTCTCATTGAATCAACTGGAAAAGTTCCCGCCAGATTATATCTTGCACCAAACCTACCTACAAACCTTTGGTAATAGTCTGTTTTTTGATGAGCCTGCTTATGACCAAGTTTTACGGGCGAAATCGTGGATTGATGAAGTGGCTCTTGAAAATCCAATATTGGCAGACCTGATTACTGTTGCAACCTTATCGGCACTTGTACCTGCGTCCCGAATGAAGCGAGCTGGTGATTTGAGATATAAAACGGATACAGAACTTGAGCGGCAAACAGTGCCACTCGCTGAAGGCATCCGCCAAAATATAGATCGGATAATTCATGATATTCGGGCTGATGTCGAAGGCCTGAAAACTGAGCCGTTGCTAATATGTGAAAACGCCCGTTCTTTAGGCGGCATATCTCCTCTTGGCATTGACGCTGTAGTAACAAGCCCTCCCTATGTCAACGGGACAAACTATTTTCGCAACACGAAGATGGAATTATGGTTCTTACGTTGTTTGAAAGAAAATAAGGATTTGAGAACATTTCGTGGAGCAGCCTTAACCGCTGGTATCAACGATGTCACTGTTTCCAAAGCACTGTTACCATCTCACCCAGATGTTCAAAAAATCGTCTCTAAATTGGAACAGAATGCCTACGACTCCCGTATTCCTCGGATGATTGCCAGCTATTTTAGCGAGATGACGGACATATTCCGGGCAATTCGTTCTCACTTAACCCCAGACGCGATGGTCGCGATTGATATCGGCGATTCTTGCTATGCCGGCATTCATGTCCCGGTGGATACACTGCTGTCAGCCTGCTTGGATGAAATCGGTTTTGTTCAAGAGGATTCTGTAACGCTACGAAAACGCAAGTCCAGAGGCGGGATGTTGCTCAAACAGTCATTACTGGTTTTTAAGCCTGTTTCCAAACACAGAAGCTGCAATCCGCCCGAACAAGTTCCAGACTGGCGTACCGAATGGGACAGTTTCAAACAAAACCTACCTCATCAGAAAATCCCATTTACAAAACGGAATTGGGGGCATGCTTGGCACTCCCTATGTTCTTATCCCGGTAAGCTCAAACCTGCCATTGCACACCATTTGGTACGGACATTTGTTCCAGAAGGTGGACGAGTTCTAGATACTTTTGCAGGCGTTGGGACAATCCCACTTGAGGCGGCATTGGCTGGCAAACACGCCTACGGTTTTGAGATAAGTCCCGCTGCCTTTGCTATCGCTGGCGCAAAGGTTCGCCGCCCTACGGTGCTGGGTTGTGCGGCAGTTATTGAAACGTTAGAAGATTTCATCAGGTCCCACTCAACTACAGATGTAGAACTCGCTGAAGTGAATAACTTGGGTTTCAATGGCAAGATAGTTGAATATTACGAACCCCAAACCTTGAGCGAAATCATCTTGGCGCGTCGCTTTTTTCAAGTCCATCCGCCGAAGACTCCTGAAGAGCAATTTGTATGTGCCTCACTGCTACATATTTTACACGGCAACCGTCCCTACGCTCTCAGCCGCCGTTCTCATCCATTGACACCCTACAAACCAACGGGACCTTATGAGTATCGCTCGCTGATTGATCGATTACGTGCGAAAGTTGAGAGAGGGTTGGACGAAGGTTTGCCTGCGGATTTTCGTCCCGGCAAGATCTTCTTCCAAGATGCAACAAGCTGGTGGCCTCGAGAGGTTGATCAGTTGGATGCCGTTATTACATCTCCCCCTTTCTTTGATAGTACCCGATTTTATCTTGCAAACTGGTTACGGCTATGGTTTTCGGGCTGGTCTGCCCGTGATTTTGAAGCCTGTCCATCAGTTTTTGTTGATGAACAGCAAAAAAGCAGTTTTGATGTCTATATCCCGATTCTTCGCCAAGCGAAGGAACGGCTTAAATCGGATGGTGTGCTTGTGCTACATCTGGGTAAAAGTGTTAAGTGTGATATGGCTGCTCATTTACAGGAACTTGGTAAACGGTGGTTTCGTTCAACGGACCTTTTTGATGAAAGTGTTGCTCACTGTGAATCTCACGGTATCCGTGACAAGGGAACGGTTACCTCTCATCAGTATCTTGTTTTGTATTAGCACCCATGGTCTGATGAAGCACTCGTTGATATTCCTGATCGGCTTGACGGATCCAAGCGGGTGAAATGGTTGTGGAATAATCAAAAAAATCAACCCCTTCGTGCTCCAATACTCGATTGCGTAGTTTGATGATTTCTGCTATGTAGGCCGCGTATTTTGTCAGAAGCTGATCGACCTGTTCAGGAGTCTTGAGACGTTCAATCGCTTCGGGGTTGTAGTGCGGTGGTCCAGCAAGTGTCTCGTATGGAATACCTGTCCGGACAGCAAGAGTTTTTAACTCATTTTCTGAGTAGTATGCTGAGGGCCAATTGCCGGATTTCTCACCGTTATGTTCTTGACATAGCAGCGTCGCATTTTCGGTTGTCAAGGGCCATAAAAAGACAGCAGGAAGTGTGTGGTCAAGCGGGCGTTCTTTGGCATCAACTTTTCGCAGGTCTCTACCACACTTAAAACAACGGTAGCCAAAACGTTTGTAGATTTCTTCGCTGTTGATTTTGGTGCTTGCAGATAGGTCGAGATACATTCGCCGCTTTTGCGCTGCTTCGCGGTGCTGATCCGTTAACCGAGTCTTATTTTTAATCGAGTTGTAAACTGCTTTGCACAGTCTACATTCTCCTTGGCGCCCTGATTTCCGAGAGCTATGCCGATCAAACAAATGAAGCGGTTTAATTGTATTGCAAATAATGCAATACTTATACTCTTGCGCTTCTTCGATGTAATAATCATGCAGAATGGTAAATGTGCCTTCTTCAGTTATAGAATTATCTCTCCGATCTACTAGTTGATACTCATAGAACTGAGTTTCGTCCCCTGATAACATAATCATCCCGCAACTTGGACAGGTGATCTCGAAATCATCTCCGATTTCGTTTTTAGGAATAAAAATAAATTCCTGACACTCACTGTTCAAACACTGAAAACCTTTGAAAACTGTATCTCCCATTCCTCGAACGTGTTGAGCACGAATCTGATTGGTTTTATCGACCTTTGTATACGGCTTACGTCTTACCATTTTGGCTCCCACTATTTTATTTTCGATCGATATAAGATCCTTGCGAATCAAGCGTTGTTGGCACGAATTACCCTCATGCCCAGACAAACACCTCATCATCATCTGGCGAATAACCGATAAAGATAGCGAGGACCGTGCGTGGGGATTTGCCTTTAATGCCGGGGACTTCGTGAATACATCGGGTATTAAAAAAGTAGAGATCGCCGACCTCTAAATCGACCTGAGTGTTTTCGACCTTGTTCTCTGCTGCATGCTGATGGAAGGTGTTATCTGTGATGTGGTGAGCGATTTCTGGCTGCCACAGGCAGCGATGGAGAATAGACTGTGCCGTTTCACCCTCAATTTCTGAATTCTGGAAGCAGAGGATCCCAGCCAGCTGATGTTCGAAACGATACACCTCATAATTGACGCGATTCTCCCGCCATCTGACCGAATCGAAGTGGGGACTGTAGGAGATACCACCATAGTGGATCCGGAAAATCGCAGGTCCATAGCGTCTGCCGTCAGGTTCATAAGCGGTCACGACCCGCTTGCCGGGTGCCAGACGGGCAAGATTTTCATAGAGCGTTGTAACTGGGTTATCGTATCCGTCGAACAGCGTTTCAAAGAGGGTGTGGGTCTCTACGGCGTGTGAAAAGAAATCCTCCGGTGAGTTGCCCCGATTGCCCAGACTGGTGCCGATGTCTATCCGCTCTCTTGGAACAATCGACGGATTGTTGTAATGCGTGTCCTGATCATACATCAAATCTTTTTCGATAAACCGTTGGATGAGTCCTTCGCAGTGTGCGGGGTTGTAAGCCTGACGGATCACCGGTGCCGGTGTGTGCATCTCCGCCAGTGCTTGGATTGGATTTGGATACTTCTCCAGAATCGTTTCCCAATCCGGCTCAATAGGTATCCACGGATCCTGTTGCGACATAATTTACTCCCTGTTATGTGGCTGGGGTTATTCGGCCAGAAGTTACGTGCTTCCAATGTAGTAGTACAATGAATTGCTTTCTTCCCTCACCCCTGTGGGAGGGGCTCCCTACCCTAAAATGACACCTACCCTCTGTGGGAGGGGCTTCCTAGCCCCGATACCCCCTTGTAGGAGAGACTTCCTAGACTCGATAATACGTGTCGGGATTTGGAAATCCCTCCTACAGAAGAATTGGATTAGTCCTACTTTTACAAATCCCGAATCTCAACCTCCAACGAATCCAAATCTACAACGGCAACTGTGGATCTGCCGGTCGTCCAACCTCCGGTCTCGCCCGGATTCACGATCAGCGTTCCTTCGTTACGAACATCGATCTCATGGGTATGTCCATAGATCACAATATCGTATTCACCGCTTTTCGCGATCGGTTCGGCAAGTTCCGGGTAGTGCATTGCAGCAATCTTGCGGCCTCCCACCTCCACGCTTGCGAGGTTGGGGTGAACCTCTCCAACCTCCTCAAACCTTGCAGAAAGACCGATACGCTCCCCATCGTTGTTACCGAAGACGCCGACGGCGCGACACTTCAAGTCTGCCATCGCTGCCACTACGAATGGCGCGATAAAATCACCGGCATGTATCACCAATTCTACGCCTTCATTGTTGAACAGTTCGACCGCTTTCTTGACCATCGGGACGTTGTCGTGACTGTCTGAAAAGACACCAATTTTCATGTTAACCTCCTAGGATATAATACCAGAAATAAAGTTCCCGACTCGTTCTTTTATAATCGCCCAAGTTGTTAGCTGATAAACCAAGAAACCGAGTTTTTTCTGCAAAACTCGGTTTCTCTATGATAGGGCACATAGACATTTATATGATGAGTTATGTCTAATCGTAGGTGCTTGCAGCCCGCCTTTCCCGATTCATCGGGGATTTATCGGGGGCGCGGTTGCCTCAACCATTGACCAACGATACAGGTTGAGTTGATTGTAGGTCGAGATTCATATCTCGACACTGAATCGTAAGTTGGTCGGTGCAATAAGGAGTTTAACCGCTGAATTCTTGAGCCTTATGCTCAATTAGATCCGGATTGACATAGCCCTTGTGCAGAACGACGCGATACCAGAACTCAAGTCGCTCATCTTGTGCGAGTTGAAACGGCTCGTAATAAGCCGGGGACGGATGGAGTATACCGTAGTTATCGCGGTTCCGCACCCACCACGTCGTCGGATGCCGCGGATTGGACGGATGATCAATAATCGTTGCGCCGTAGACGCCGCCATCTTCTGCATGTGTTCCAGCAAAACCGCACCACCGACTCTGTTCCCCAAAAATATCCATCGGCTCCGTGCGGCCATCCCCATCTAACAGTTGTCCGGGTGTGAGCGCGTTGTCGAACCGAATCGTTAAACCGCTGTAGAACAGCCCGCCCCCTCCCGGTTCTCCGCGGTTGAGATCTAACGTCACCGCTTCCCCATGTGGCTGAAATTGGAGATGCACATCAATAGCTAAATGATCCGCTCCCGGCGATAACACGGTCGTCCGGCGGGTCTCTACGAGGTGCGTCACATCTTGCCAATCGATCCACGCATTCTCAACTGTGAATTGTGCTTTCTCTACATCAGTCAACTGCTCCACATTCCGTCGATGGACAATCCTTCCAAACCCTGTCGGATCTTCGCCCGGCTTCGGCTGTTCCCAAAAGTTCACGCCGTTCACCTTCTTCCATGCAACCCACATCCCCTGATGGTGGACATGATCTTCAGGCTGGTTCATCGTCAGCGGCGGTGAGTCCGGTAAACGGAGCGGCTGCCAGTAGGTTCGCTGCCCACCCGTTTGAAAATGGTAGTTCAGCAAAGTCTGCCCGTCCCAAGTTAAGCCCAATCCATCATTGATCGATTCAAGTGCGAACATCTATTTTTCCTTTCTGGGAAGAAGTGCGGAATATACTGCCCGAATCAAGCGTTGCGATAATCAATCATTGTCTGTCGATACGCCTCTGGGACGCCGATGTCGAAACGCCTGCCTTTGACAACGTAACCCGAAAAATTATCCTCTTTCCGTAATTTATCCAAGCAGGAGGTCAACTGAAATTCGCCACGCTCGCGGAGGCTATGGGTGATGTTTTCTTCAAGGTAGTCAAAGATTTCCGGCACCAATACATACATACCGAATACAGTCAGGAAGTTATCTGCGTCCAATCCCTCCACACGAAGACGCTGCCGCGCGTATTCTACAGCGGGTTTTTCGGAGAATTCTGTTATTGAAAGAATTGTATCCGACTCTTGCCATGTGCCGGTCGCGCAACCAAAATTGTGAATCTTGTCTGCATGCGTAACTTTCAACCCAACCACGCTATGTTCCACCCGATCATAGACATCCAAGATCTGTCGTGCACAGGAAACCTCACTGTCGGAGGCATAGAGGTGATCGCCTAACATCAGCAAAAACGGCTCGCCATCTACCCATTCTCGTGCACAGAAAACAGCGTGCCCAAAGCCCTCCTGAACATCTTGGGTCACAAACGAAATCCGCTGCCCCAAGTCCATCAGGTACTCGGAATACTCCTGATCTTCCTTCGATAGCTTGTTGAAATTCTCAATAAACGGAGCCGTCTTAAAAAAACTTTCAAACAGTTCCTGATCTCTGCTTTGCACAACAAGACAAACCTCCTCGATGCCGGCATCAATCGCTTCTTCGACAATTGCCATGATCACCGGCTTCGGTTTGCCGGATTTGTCGATGATGGGAAAAAGCTCTTTCTTTATCGCCTTTGATGCTGGAAAAAGACGGGTCCCAAAACCGGCAGCGGGAATCACCGCTTTTCGCACACGCCGACCTGCCCGAATAACTAATTTCAAACAGGACATCTTCAGATCCCGTTCAATGATTTCGATAGCCTTCTCTTGGCTCGCTTGGTCCTTAACGATAAATTGTGCGGTGCCATCTCCTTGAGAGCCGACCCCTTTTCCGCCCAGTATGTACGGCTGAATCGGACCGTAGTTGAGAATTTTATGCAACACAGGCGCCGTGAGTTGTGACGGACACGCGGGCTGAACGTGCGTATCGAATTCCGACTGTGCTTTTTTCATCAGTTCCCCGATGTGTACCGCATCACCACCCTGTAACGCTTCGTACGCTTCGTGTGTTATCCCGGTGCTGATTGGACCAAGATATTTTTGAACGTTCCTCTGCATATCGTTCTCGGCAAAGGGATAACAGTGGTTGAGCTGATTCAGTATCTGTCTTGTATCCTTGACCGCACCCAGATCAACGATGATGAAGTATAAATCTTTTGATACGTTGATCTCTTCAACGTCGATTCGGTCGCCGTCAAAGGTCATCATGATGGGGCGGTTGCCGTAAGCGCAGCCCTGATCCATCCGACCACAACGGGAAGGGGTGGTAATCTCGCCGATGTAGGCGTATTCCATTTCGCCACGCACGGTCATCTTCAGGTCATAAACCCGATTGAATGCGCGAGCGACCAGTACACAGGTTGCAGCACTCGACGAAAGCCCCTTCTTTGAAGGAAGGTCTGTCAGATAATTGTTGATATCAAGCCCATGCACCTGATAGTGTGTCAGGATCTGGTAGGCGACCCCCGCAGCATAACTGAAAAAGCCGCCCTTCTGTGCTTCGGCGAGAAGTGTCTCACTTTCCATCGGCACTTCAAACGGGTCCATTCGTGTGCCGTCGCTTAGGGTTGTTCGCAGAATCAGTTTGGTCGGGTGCGGATTAACCTCAGCATGAAGCCCCTGATTGGTGCTAGCGATGATTGCGTAACCCTTTTCTAAATCGGCATTCACACGCCGATAGCCGCCCGCCCAATCGGTATGTTCACCAAAGAGGCAGATCCGACCTGGCACAAAAATTTTCATCTTCTGACTCCGTTTTGTCTACCTTTTCCTAAACACCCCTGACGGTCGATACATAGTGCATTCTACCAGCCTACCGCGTAGCCATCCCGCCGTGGATCTGAGCCGCCGATAAGTGCACCCGAATCTGCGTCAATCTGAATCGCCTGTGCACTGCCGGGGCCGTCCCAATCACCCAAAATGCGAAGATCATGGCCCCGTTGAGCGAGTCCACTGCGGACCTCTTCCGGGAATCGCCCTTCTAACTGGAGTGCATCCTCGCAGGTGTGCGGTATGGTCGATTCCATCGGGTTCTGGAGGTTACGCCAACGTGGTGCTTCAACGGTCTCTTGCGGCGTCATCCCGAAATCGACGATGTGTGTAATCAACTGAAGGTTGGTTTGGACCTGCGTATCTGCTCCCGGTGTTCCGCAGGCAAGGAACGGTTTGCCATCCTTTGTTACAATCACAGGGTTCATGGTATGCCGCACACGCTTGCCGGGCATGAGGCAATTCGGATGGTCTTCCTCGAGATGCCAATACGTCATCCGATTGTTGAGCAAGATACCGGTCTCTCCTGCGATAAGGCTTGAACCAAATCCCGACTGTATACTCTGCAACACGCAGACCGCATTTCCTGCGCCATCCGCTGTACAAAAGCAGGTGGTGTCCTCAAATTGTTCGGGACCGCCGGATGGAACATCAGTTGCTGCTCGGTCGGGATCGATGCGTTCCGCCTGCTTTTTCGCATATTCTTTCGATAACATACCTGTGATGGGAACGTCAACCCAATCCGGATCTGCCATATATTTCTCCCGATCCGCAAAGGAGAGTTTTTTTGCTTCGACCATCAGGTGAACGCTTTCAGCGGTGTTGCAGCCCATCGACTTCAGATCGAACTGCTCGACGATGTTCAATTCCTGTAATAGGATATGTCCACTCGAATTGGGTGGCATCTCATACACTTCATATCCCCGATAGTTCGTGTGGATCGGATCGCTCCAACGGGCGTGGTAATCTGCCAAATCCTTTTCAGTCAACAATCCATCATACTGTTCGCTAAACTCCACAATCGCTCTGGCAATTTCACCTTCATAGAGAGTGCCACGTCCTTCTGCTGCGATTTTTCGCAAAGTTTCCGCAAGTGCCTTGTTATAGATAATCTCGCCCGGTCCGGGCGGATCGCCATCATTCGTAAATATTGGACGTGTATATGGATCTGCAGCGAAACGTGGATTTTCGCCTTTGAGTCCCCCAGCAAGGTTGTGGCTGATTGGGAAGCCGTTTTCGCAGAGCGAGATTGCTGGTTCAAATGCCTGCTCCAATTTAAGGGCACCGTAGCGCTCGTGCGCTTTCAGCCAGCCATCGACAATCCCCGGCACCGAGACGCTGCGGATACCCTTCATCGGAATCCCGCCATCCCGCAGATACAGTTCGCGGGTCGCAGCGTAAGGTGCTGGACCTGTCGCGTTCACACCTGTTACCGTGCCTGTTTCAGCCCAGTAGATCAGAATAAATCCATCTCCGCCGACGCCGGATCCTGCCGGTTCGACCACACCCAACGCCGCTGCTGTTGCGACTGCGGCATCAACGGCATTTCCGCCCGCCGAAATTGCTTGAATCCCAGCCTGTGATGCCAGCATATGTCCAGATGTCACCATGCCGTTCCTACCCATCGCAGAGGGTCGGAATCCTGAAAATTTAATCCCATGGGGTGATTGCATATGTTATCCTCCGAAATTGTAAGCCAACCTATCATAGGTTTTGAATTCTTGGGAGATTTCTCTGCTATTATCAGGCACAACCTTAGCACCATTGGCGCTGAAAAATCAAGGGAAACTTATCCACTCTGGGCGCATCACGCAGCGTCAAGGTAAAAGTCACTGCCGCCAAAATTGGAACAAACCGTTTTTCCCTGTGTGTAAACTATTAAGCATCTTATCACAATTCTAAGCGGCACATCAATTTAATTCTCCGGTTGCTGATGGTCTTGAGGGAACAATCAACCGCTTGGATAGCATGTTCCGTTCAGTGCTGCACAAGCGCAGTTCCACGAACTTGAGGAATCAATATCAATCGGCGCTTGACACCTTCAAGCAAAGATGATAAAATGCGCTCACGCTTTTTTAACAAAAACACATCAGCAGGGGCAAACCACACCAACAGGAGTTTGAAAAATGAAAAAATTCATTATTGTAGAGATTATCGTTGTCGTAGCCTTGGTAATCGGCTTTTTGGTTGGTAGGGCATCAAATTCAACAAACAACCTCGCCGCCTACTACACAAACGCGGACGCCGCGTGGGCAAAGGCTCAGAAAGCAGACACGCCTCCCGTAACGCTTGAAGATGAAGATCAGAAGCGTGTAAGCCAGGTCAGGGCTTTATACCGACATGTATTCGAGAAATACCCTGACAGTCGTTGGGCGGATGATGCTATCTATCAGCTGGCATCGCGGCTTGGACGAACGGATGAGGAGGCTTTTGCCCTATTTCGGCGACTCATTAATGCCTACCCTGACAGCGAATGGACGGATGATTCTCTATACACTATCGCCATCGCTTACTATCGAAGGGCAGAAGAAACGAAAAAAACGGACAGCGTTGAAAGTGCAGATGTCGACTATGACCGGGCATCGGCGATGTTCAATCGACTCATTGAAGATTATCCGGGTAGTGTGCTTGCCGACGAATCGCGTTTCAACAGAGCGATGTGTCTCTATGGGAAAGAGAAATGGACTGCCGCACTTGAGGCGTTGGGTGTGTTACGGGAAGACTTCATAGGTAATGAGCTCATCCACAGCATTGTCTACTACACAGGGGTGATCTTTACCGAGAAGCAAGCCTATGAGGATGCACGGGTTGAATTTCAGAATGTCGTTGATTCAGGACATGAGCAACTTGCCCCACTTGCACAGTTCGGTATCGGTCAAACCTATTTCGCAGAAGTCAAATATGATGAAGCGATCGACAGCTATCAACAGGTAATTGACAAATTCCCTGATACTACAATGGCACAGGATGCACATTTTAACATCGGTTGGGCGTATGAAAAGTTGAAAAAATATGATGAAGCAATTATCCAACTGGAGGGGGCGATAGAGAAGTATCCGCACAATGCGAATACCTCCAATATGCAGTTCTATGTTGGGCAGATTTATTACGCAAAGGATGATACTGACGGGGCGATTAATGCGTATCGGAAGGTCGCCGATAATCCAACCTATGATTACGATACGCGGAGGCAGGCGCAATACTGGATTGGTAATATCTACGAAACAGCGGACAGGACGGACGAAGCGATAGAAGAATACCAGAAACTGCTCAAGGACTTCCCGGAACCCCACCGCACACTCCGCCATCCATCGAACAATATTAACGAGAACTATATTCAGAAACTACGTACCGGAGAATTATAAACGACTTCTGGCATCACAAACTTCGGTTTTACAGGCAGGCAAACCTTGTGGAGGTGCTCAACCTTCGCAAGGTTGTGCTCGCTGCATCGATTGATTCCACCGTCTACATCTCCAAAACCCCTCCCACGCGATTCCTATCTCTCCCGATAAACCGAATCTTACACCTCAACGACGATGGACATCAAGGTAGATAAACACCCGCTCGATCTGCTCAATGCGTTTCTGCAAAGCTGCCGCGCGCTCAAAGCGTAGAGCGATCGCCTCTTGGTTTCGTTCTATGGTCAGTTTCTTAATGACCGCTTTATATCTCCCATCCAGTATCCGAATCACATCTCTAATCATCGCACGATACGCTTTACGGTCAACCTTCGCCGCGCAAGGGGCTTGACAACGCTTTAAGTGATAACTGAAGCACGGCTTAAAATCTGGCAGTGGGGTGATCGTTCCGTCACAGGTCCGAATCGGAAAAATCCGATGTAAAACCTCAATAACCTCCCTTGTCCATCTCAGACTTGAGTACGGGCCAAAATATCGCGCTTTATCAGCTTCCTCCTTGAAAACGATCGTTACCTTGGGGAAATCCTCGTTGGTAGAGATCTTAATGAACGGAGACCGCCGGACAGATTTCAGACTGGTATTGTACGGGGGTTGGTGATGTTTGATCAGTCGGGATTCCAGCAGTAACGCCTCTAACTCCGAAGCACAAACCTGATACTCAACCTGTGTGGCGTGCTGCACCAACCGTTTAATCTTGCCCCAACGGTTCTGCTTGGAATTATATAGGTAGGACCGAACCCGTTTCTTGAGGGATTTTGCCTTGCCGATGTAGAGAATCTCCCCGGACCTGCTGAGAAAAAAATACACGCCCGGCAGCGACGGGAGATTAACAACCATTTCCTTAGTAAGCATACTACTTTCAGAAGTGAATGGAGGGTGGAAGGAAAGGAAGGAGGGTGGAAATTGTTTGAACTTTCAGTTCTTCGCTTTCCGCTATTCAGGTTCTTGCGTGCAGATAGGGTGAATCGAAAAGAGAATCGTGGGCTTAATTTGCGAACGGGAAGGTTCCTGCATATCCGCGCGGACGTGAGACGTGCCAAATCCCGTCATACATCGGTGTCACCTGATAATGGCACACCACGTTACTCCGCTCCATATCGTCCCGTTCTTTCGCGCCTTGGTGGGGAATATGGTTGATAAACAGGACGCAGTCGCCCGCTTTGGGGTGGAGCACAACGTGCTCTTGTGCCTCGCACCACGCCTCAAACTTGGGACGGTCCAGGGGATATAGGTGAGGTGGCTCGACGAGATGTCCGCCCTTGACATACTTCAAATGCCCCGAACCGGGGTCATTGTCCTGAAAATAGTAGGTGGCGTTGAGCCCAATCGGAGACACCGCGAAGCGATGCTGTTCCGCCGCCCGTTTCTCCTGCCAGTAGCCGTAGAAATCGAGGTGCCATTCCTGAAGGTACGGTCCCGGATTGATATGAGCGCGCAGACTCCGCAGTTGACACTGTTTCCCCATCATTCCTTCGAGGTATGGACGGACATTTGGATGTCCTATCAATGGGGCATACGTTTCCGGTTCTCGGTCTAACAGCGTGTCAAACCACATATTTCCTACCGCGTTAAGCCCTTCCTCCCAGCCCATCTCGCGGGCATGGTTGATGCGCTGTCGAATATGTTCCGTCTCTTCCGGAGATAATGCTCCTTCTATCAGTATGAAGCCGTCCTGCTCTAATCTGTCCAGTTGGTTTTCGATGTTTTCCATGGACCGCGGAGGTCTCCTTCCCAGTCGTATCAATTTTTGAGGTAACCGATATCACCCTTAGTTTACTACAGCTTGCCGAAATCGTCAATCCACAATTAGCGATAAAAATCATCTGTGGTCAATTAGGGAGTTACGCATCAAGTCCCCCTGACAAGGGGGATTTAGGGGGTTGCCTTTAATTCAAACTGTCTAAGTAAGTCTAAAATCTACGGGAGCGCCGAAAACGGAGGATTATTCTCGGTGGTTTAGGATATAAGGAACGGAGATCCTCATTCGCTCCAGTTGATCCGCTCAATATAACCGTCTTTCTGCCGTGCTTACCGAGTTGGTATCATCAAAATGTCGATACTCCTGTATTATAAGATTATAGGAATTCGCATGGCAATTTTCTACGCTTGCGAATACCTCTCCAAGTGTGGTAGAATATCCCATCAAAAGTTTAGTCAAATAGGACTTGCGAAATCTAATTCTTCAAGAGGTTTATAAGATGGATAGGAGTTATCGTGTCGCCATCGTTGGGGCAACAGGAGCGGTTGGCACGACCATGCGGCAGATTCTGGAAGAACGCGCTTTCCCCATCGATTCACTCAAGTTACTCGCTTCCCATCGTTCTGCCGGTGAGATTTTAACATTCAAAGATCAACCCATCGTAATCGAAGAGCTAACGCACGATTCATTTGATGATGTCGATTTGGTGTTTTCGTCAGCGGGCGCATCCGTCAGTCGCGAGTTTATACCGACTGCAATCGAAAAGGAGTGTCTCGTCATTGATAACACCAGTGCGTTTCGGATGGACGCAGATACGCCGTTAGTTATCCCCGAAGTAAATATGCAAGCAGCAATGCGGCATCAAGGCTTAATCGCCAATCCAAACTGTTCAACCATCCAAATGCTGGTGGCACTCAAGCCGCTCTACGACGAAGCAGGCATTAAACGTATCGTTGTTTCGACCTATCAAAGTGTTTCGGGAAAAAGCGGATCCGCTGTCATTGAACTGGTTGATCAGACAACCGCTGCGTTGGAAGGGCGTCCAATTACATGTGATCAGTTTCCACATCAAATGGCGTTTAACGTTGCCTTCGATTGGCCCTTTGCCGATGATGGTTACAGCGAAGAAGAACTGAAAATGGTTAAGGAAACGCACAAGATACTCGAAGACGATACCATTGGCGTTTCAGCGACAACCGTTCGAGTGCCAGTATTCTTTGCCCATTCTGAATCCGTTAACATTCAAACAGACAGAAAACTTACCGCTGACGAAGCGCGTCGGATCCTTTCTCAAGCCCGCGGTGTTACTGTTATCGACGATCCGAAAAGCCGGTCCTATCCTCTGGCTATCAATGCTGCAGGACAGGATGATGTCTATGTTGGACGCATCCGTGAGGATGACTCGATTGAAAACGGCTTAAACTTGTGGGTCGTTGCAGACAATCTCCGTAAGGGTGCCGCACTGAACG
Source organism: Candidatus Poribacteria bacterium (assembly GCA_965220385.1). GTDB lineage: Bacteria > Poribacteria > WGA-4E > WGA-4E > PCPOR2b > PCPOR2b. Next base: position 244,007 of record OZ244825.1, read on the forward strand.
CTATTCAGATTGCTGAGATCTTGGATCAGATTAATGTGTAATCGCTACATAGGTGCTCCAGTCAGCAACCGGTGGGGAACAGCTATCGTTGTTCCCTGCTGAAAGTGCCTAAGTCCCATAGAACCAAAGCAGCACTACAAGTATTTGCCCTCCCCTTGAATCAAACCGACAAACCAACGCTAACAGAAAACCTCAAGGAGTCAAATCGAACAGATGTCCTCCACACTTGAGAACGAGTTAGGTGAAATCTATGAGCGGGAAGTCGAAAAACTGATCGAATCTGAGCGCAAATATCACCCAACCCTCGGAGCAGCCGACGTTGCCGCTGTTGTTCAGGCATTTCGATTTGCACTTGAACATGGAGTCGATAAAGTCACCGTCCAAATGCTCTACGATATGGTCAATGACAGGTCGGGAGATTGACGTATGCGACTTGAACGTATCATCCTCAAATCTTTCGGCTGTTTTGACCGCAGAGACTTTGACCTGAGCGACGGGGTGAATCTTATCTTCGGTCCTAATTTCAGTGGCAAAAGTACGCTTGTCAATGCCATTTTCTTCGCGCTGACAGGCAAGCCGATCGTCCCGAAGGTGGGTTTGCCGGCAATGGCACAATCCGGCGCGACCAGCGGCACCGCCGGACTCAGTTTTCGCAATGGAGAACATAGCTATCAACTGTTCCGCTCGACGCAGGGGGAAGTTCAACTCCGCCAGAAGGAAGATAATGAAAAATGGCGTATCCTCTTTACCGGCAAACGTTCGGCGGACGAAGATCTACGGCAAAAGTTCCATTTCAGCTACCACCAGCTTGCTGCAGCGACATTCCTACGCGAAGGCGAGATTTTTGAGTTCCTTGCACGGCAGCCCGCTGATCGGCGCGATGTACTACACGCGCTGCTCGGCATCGATCGGTTGATGGAGGTGCGTCAACGCTTCCTTGAAGGACGGCGTATTGCCAGGCGAGAGGAGAAGCGGATACAGGATCATCAACGCAGCATGCGGGTGACGACTGTCAAGAATCATCGTGAAGAGATTGAACGGACCGGGGCAGAGCTGAAGAAATTGGAAGGTCAGTACGAACTGCTTACCGGTAAAGGAAACCAAAGCGGGGACGCAGCACTTGTCACCGAATTGACCCAGGCACAAGAGCGGTTCCAAAAGGAAATTGACGGACTGATCCAGGAACGGGCCACAGTTCTGAGCGGCTTCACCGATGTTGATCACCTGCGGACCTCCATCAAGGAAATTGAGGCAGCAACCGCGAGCGCGGGCGGACTGGAAAAGGGGCGGGATGAACTCATCCAACGGATCGGCAGTCTGAACAGTCAAGTCCACACCCTTACGACGGAATGCGAAACCCTGCGCCAATTGATCGACAGTGATCACGGTCACTGCCCAACCTGCCATCAGCCCGTCCAACAAAAGATCATCGAGGGCATACTTGCTGAGAAAGAGGCGGCAAAAGCTTCAAGCCAACGAGAACTTGAATCGCAGCAGAAAACCCTCGACAAACAGACTGAGAATATCAATGCCCTGCGCGGACTCAAGCAGCGACATCAATTGATGCAAGGCAAGGTCGAGCAGCTTGAACGGACCGAAAAGCAGCTTGCCAAACTCCAACGTGATTTCGATGGGATTGCCAGTCGGTTGGGCGCGCTACAGCCGGCAACACCGCCGCAAATCAGTCCGATATCCGATGCATCTGCCGATCCCGCACAGATCGCGGAGCAACGCCGCCAGCTCAAATACCGAATCGACAGCCTGCGCCGTCAACTTGACAGACTCAATAGGGAAGAAGCGGTTATTGCCCATAAACTCGAAGAACTACAGCGGGTTCAATCTCAAGCAAATCAGGTTCTACGCACCCGCCTCAGCTTTGAACTTGCCTGCGATGGCGTTGACAAGACAATTGCTTCCCTCCAACAAACTATCCTCCAACCCGCCGAAAAGGAAATCCAGCGTTGGTTGGAACGGATGGACCTCACCCGATTCTCTCAGATTGATCTCAAAAGCCAGCACCTACTCCCCTCCCTCAACGTCGAAGGCGTCGAGCGTAACCTAATGCTCCTCAGCGGCAGCGAAAAGATGATGCTCTACCTCTGCTTCAAAGCTGCCCTCTCAGAAGCGCTAGGGACTCTCGGTTTCTTTGTCTTCGATGACCCAACCCTCCACCTTGATCCGGATCGACGCGGCGCGATGATTGACTTCATTCAGCAGCTCGCCGAAGAACATCAGGTTATCGTAACCAGCAATGACCCGGAAGTTCGCGCTGGATTGCCGGACGCACATCTGATTGAGACAACGCCACACACTTCTCATGTATAACTGAATCCTTCTACATTGCCACTCATTGATTCTTGTCTCGTTAGGAGTTACGCACTTCAGTAAGGAACAACGATCGTTTTTCCCTACGAACTGTTGATGGGACCTCTATTGTAGTTGCCCGATTCATCGGGCGTCTGTTCCGTCTGTCCCGATTCCATCGGGGAGACCAGGATTGAGAAGGGTGTTTAGCGGCGATAAATCGCCGAACTACAGGGTTTTGAACGCTCAACTGTGTAAGTCCTACTCGTATAAGGGGATCAAAGATGAACCGCAAAAAAACAGTACTCGTACTCTCCCTTTTGGCAGCTATCGGTATCATTGCTTTTTTCGTCTATGAGTTTTCTACTGCGGGTAAGGTTACGGTTAGGAGGGTGCCCCCTGAAAGATATACCGGTCCTCAGACGGTTGAAGCCCTGATGGCAGCGTTTGATGAGAAGTTTGACCGTCCCTATCTTGACAGGAAGATTGATCGGCAGTACCCCCGCGCGGAATGGCTTGCGATGTGTCTTGATAGAGGAGCCGTGTTTGGGGATTTCGGTGACTACTCTGATTTGATGAGCCAGCGATGGCTTTTGTTAAGTTTGGAGGAGAAGGGGGATTGGGTCAAAGGAGCTAGAGGCGTACCAGCGACGGATGATTGGGAGACATTCAAGGACGCTTATATTGATAGGATGGTTTGGGAACACCAGAAAATTTATGAGGCGCGGCAGATTGACCCGGAAGTGTTCGGTGGGCTGTTTACCGGTCCTGATAAACGCATCTACCTACCGGGGCGTGCGAATCGCGTCTATGTTAAAAGAGGCAAGAAATCGGCATTTTTTCATGGTGCGCCACTTACTGAGCTACAGCAGGTCATGATAACACTGTTAGGAATACACCCGAGAGGCTATGAAATCATCTATATTGATGAAAATGGAACTATCCTCTCCAAGCGTCCACGACCCATCCTGCTCCCGATGTGATGACCCGTCCTCGCAATTGCCGCCATTTTGTTCTGATAGTGGCGGTATTTTTTTTAATTTTGCATGAGTGCCTCATTACACTTCTCATATATAATCAGATTTGCCGACATCGCCACTCATTTACTGGATTTTTTTGAACGAAAAGATTATATATTCTAGAACGTATTGACATTTTGCTGTTGCGAATTTAAGAAAAATTGTAACCGTTGCTCTATCTGCCAAAAATTCAGACCTAAATCACCTCCAGGTGCATCAGTATTGGTTCAGTCCATCAAATATCAACAAAAAAATAACCCCTCATTTGCTCTCATTCAAACTATTTTCGTCAACTTGAAACTAATAGTTTCAAGTTGACGAAAATAAATTTGTATTGTGTTTAACTCTTCTGGTATCCTTCAAATCGTAGAAAGGAAATTGGTTCAATATGCCCGGTTTCAAGCCTTTTGAGCGGGGGTATTCCTTTCTATAAGATGGTTATAGTTTGGATACTAACAAGCGCGAACTGTTCCTTTGAACGTTTGCGCGAATCATCAGGTTCTATGAGCCAATACAATGGAGGTTAAACAATGTATCGGAAAGTTTTGTTTGCAACGCTGGCAGGGTTGTTTATTGTGAGTTTGTGCTTTTTCGTGTATAACCAGGTCCATGCTGCGGTGACTTGTAGTGCGAGTGCCTCTGCGAATTCCTTTTATGCTAGAGGCTCTGTATCCCCTGGGATTACAAATCTCGAATGGGAGCATAAAGAAGGTCAGAAGTATAATGGCACAGCAACGGTGAGAGCCGCATGCGGCGGAGATGTCGAGAAGCTGGAGGATGTAACAATTCGTATAAGGGTGGAGAAGGAAGAACACGGTTGGACTACTGGATCATACACGAATACTACATACGAATTGTATACAGTGAGTGAAGGTGCTAACGTACGGAACTGGGATTGGCCATCAGTTTCCAAAATTGGATACGCAACAGGTTCGATAAGCGGTGCCAGTGACACTGATCGTGCCGAATATCACTCTAGCGGTTACTACAATTAATCGTTCCTAAATTGGAAATTCGGGTGCCTTCAGGGCACCCGAATTCTAACCTCATATAGGAAATAAAAGATGAAACGCAAAAGAACAGTGCTAGCACTTTTCCTTTTGGCAACTATCGGTATCATCGCCTTTTTCGTCTTCCGAGTAAACCGACCAATCTTCCCTTTTCCCGCGTCTGGAGCTGGAGACTTTGTGGATGGAGGTGGACTCCACACGAGTCATCAAAAAGAATTTGAAGATCCGTGGCAGGCTTGGGTGGAAAAACAGACCGCCGAAACAGTGAAAAATATAGCAGCAGCGTACAAGAAACAGAAACAATCTCCAATGAATGAAAGTCAAATAGCAGAATGGCGCATCAATATTCATACCAACATGACAGAGTACGCCGAAAAGATGAAAGAGAAGTATTCTTCTCCTGCTGCGATGGAGGCAGGGGGAGATGGATTATCCACTAAGGGGAAACTTACGGTTAGGAAAGTGCCCCTTGAAAGATATACCGGACCTCAGACGGTTGAAGCCCTGATGGAAGCATTTGATGCGTATGACCGCAGCGGATATACAAATCCCCTAGATGCCTTAGCGGATGAGAAATATCCGCGTGCCGAATGGCTTGCGACGCTGCTTGATAAAGGAGTCATATTTGGGGATTATGGCGATTACTCTCTTTTTATGAACGAGCGAATAAATTTGGTAAGTTTTGAGCGTGATGAAGACTGGCGGCGATGGGGCGGGGGAAAATTCGACGATTGGGAAACATTTAAGGAAGATTATATTGATAGGAGGGTTTGGGAAGAACAGCAAATCGCTGCTGAACGGCAAAGTGATCCAAGCGTGTTCGGTGGACTATTTACCGGACCTGATAAGCGCACCTACCTCCCGGGACGTCCAAATCGCGTCTACGTTCAAAGAGAAGGGCGCGGGGCATTTTTTCATGGGGCACCACTTACTGATAAACAGCAGTGGGATATTATGTTGCAAGGGAAGCACCCGGAAGGGTATGAAATCATCTATGTCGATGAAAATGGGACTATTCTCTCCGAGCCACCGCCACCCATCCCACCCCCGACGGGGGAAGAACGACGACAGTTGGAGGCGTGGCTGAAAAGAGGGGAAAGGCAACAGGCAGCCGACGTGCCAGACCAAACTTTCGAGGATTTGGACGGTTGGGATAGCGGAGGCCAGGAGGACAGTCCTTCGGGGAACGAAACTGTGAGAGCAGAAGCCCAAGCCGCTCAGAAACGGTTTGAGCAATCACAAGCGGAGGCTTTAGAACGTGCTACCAAGAACGATACCGAAATAGGGGCAGCACTCGAAAAACAGTTGACACCCGAACTGCCCACAGCAGCGGGTACCGAAACGCAACTGAGTGAAAGATTCTCCCCTGAACGGTTGGAAAAAGCGCGAGAGGTCTTGGAACGGTATGGACCTGAGGAAGGGATGCGTCGTCTCAGAGAAGATGATCCCGAAGTTGCAGCGCAGGTTGAACGGACCCGTCGGGATCGGAACCCGGCTGAGAGCGAAACGGATGAACCTGAAAATCCAACGCGGTAACCTATTCCGCTGCTACAGATTAGGTTGAGCTCTCCAATCCCAACTGCCCTGCAAGGTCATCAACAAATTGACGTGCAACCCGTCCCGATCTGCCACTCGACGACGCTTCCCACTCCAACGCTCTCCGATGAAGCTCCGCCGTTGAGATAGACAATCCACGCTTTTGGGCGTAGTTGGAGACAATCTGTAGGTAGGTGTGTTGAGAGAACCGATAGAAGGCGAGTCGCAACCCAAACCGATCACTGAGCGAAACCTTCTCTTCGGTCGTCTCTCGCGGATACAGCTCATCTTCATCGGTGTTGGGATATTGGTTTTCTCCGACTTGACGCGGCATCAAGTGACGGCGGTTGGAGGTCGCGTAGATCAGGACATTCTCAGGACGAGCGGCAATCCCACCCTCCAACATCGCTTTCAACTCCCTATATTCCGCTTCCCCTTCGCTGAAGGAGAGGTCATCGCAAAAGAGGATATATTGTTCCGGGCGATCCCACAGGAGATCGGCAATCTCTTGCAGATAAAGCAGCCCCTCCCTGTTCACCTCGACCAGCCGCAATCCCTCCGACGCATACCGATGGAGTATCCCTTTGATGAGTGACGACTTACCTGTCCCCCGATCACCCCACAGCAGCGCGTGGTTCGCAGGTAAACCCTGCAAGAACTGACGTGTATTCCGATCCAACTCCTCAATCTGCCGATCCACCCCAATCAGGTCCGCAAGTTCGATGAGGTCGGGGTGTTTGACGGGAATCAGACGTTGACTCCGCCACCGAAAGGCGATATGTCCGTCGAGCGGCTCAGAAGGGGTTTCAATCGCAGCGGTGCTAGCTGTCAAGAGTCCTTCCACTTTGTCGAGCAGCTGCTCCACGCGGGGAATAATTTCTTTCCAATCTTGTGCCATAAGTTCTTTACACTTTTAGTGTTTTTCACGCCTCTCCAGAGCGATCCTCTTTCACGGCCTCCGCCAAAATCGAAATCATCTCCGCTAGATCTGGGAACGCCTCCGAATCTTCAGGCGGGAGATCTGCGAGATGCGTCTCCCCGACCAATCGGTACATATCCGCCACACCCGCTAAAATCTTTGGCGTCAAACCGACATGACCAAACGTCGCCGAGATCTCCTCCATCTCACCGATCCACCGTCTGGACTTCGGCGGCATCCCCGGCAATCCGCCCTCCATCCGCTGATACAATGCCGATTGACTCATCTGAAATTCCGCTTTGAGCGCGTCAGACACCCCCAGCAATTCGGCAGCGGTCAGCAGTTCCGTGCACAGTGCGGTCAGCCCCTTTGTCAACGAGGCGTAGCACATCTTAATCGCTGAAGCCAATCCAATCCGCTCGCCGAGTGGACGGACATCAAGCCCAAATTTCGTCAACGCTGCAAAATCACGGGCGTGGACACCTGAGGCGTAGAAGCGGGTCGCCCCCGGTTTTCTGGGCGGGGGGCCGATGATTGACGCATCGACAAAGCGAGCACCGGCTGCCGTGATGATTCCAGCCAGTTGGCGCGTGGTTTGTGGGGCGATTGCGTTACAATCGACGTAGGTGAGATCCGTGTCCGTCTCAGCGAGTGCGTCCGCAACCGCTTGGGAGGCTCCCTTGGCTTCCGCCGGCACCATAATCGACAGGATCATCTCGGCTTCATTTACAAGGGTTTGATACGTCTGCACATCTTCAATCTTCCCTTTTTCAGCGAGGGTTCGAGTGCGTTCACTTCTCCCCTGAAGACAGGTAATCACGCGCAAGCCGTGTGTAACAAGGACGTGACCGACAACATGTCCCATATCGCCGGGACTCAGAAGTCCAACAGTCTTTATTGGCATAATATTCATCTCTCTTTCAATCTGAGGTTATTTGGATTGATGCTTTCAGTCAATTAGTAGGATACTTATTCTAAAGGGGTGACGTTTCTATTCTCCCATTCCGAGCGGAGGAGACCGTACAGATACATATCATAGCGTTTCCCATCCCGCTGCAGATGTTCCCGATATACTCCTTCATGCTGGAAGCCCAACTTTTCGTACAGCGCGATGGCGCGTTTATTGTAGCTAAACACCGTGAGTTGGACCCGATGCAAATTGAGTTCGTCAAAAGCAAATCGGAGCATCAGCTGCATGGCTTCGTAACCGTAGCCTTTTCCCCAGTGCTGTGCCTCCCCAATGGCAATGCTTACGCCGCCCGCCCGATGTGTCCATAGGATTCCGTCGAGTTCAACATACCCAATGGGTGTATCGCTGTCGAGGGTGCGAATGGCAAAAAGGAAAGCGTCAGTTGCTCTATCCGTGTCGTCTAACCGCTGTGCTAACGATGTCTCAGTCTTAGGATAAGCGGGAAGGGCGTCAAGTAGTCGTAAGAATTCGGCGTTCTGATGCCATTTGGCAACAGTTGGGAGGTCGTCTTGCGTTAATGCTGTGAGCCGGACTCGGCTACCGCGCAAGAGTGTCGAAGGGGTCATGCATTGTAGTCCTGATGGATTACTCGGCGCGTTGCTGATTTCGTTTTTGTCGGTCCAGTCTGTGGGTAGGCGAGTATTACGCTAATTCCGTCTCCTCGTCCGTATCTTTTTCCGTCTCCCTATCCGCACCTACATCTGTCTCTTCAGTTGTGCCATCGGAATCGCTCGGTCGTTCTGTTTCTTCTGGTTCCACTAATCTCGTCGGTATAAAGAGTATATCTTCGGGGGTGATCTCCTGCTCTTCCTCCTGCTGTTCTTCCGTGTTATCAACTGTCTCGGACGTATCATCAAGCACAGTGGGCGCTGCCTCTGTCTCACCTTCTTCCGTATTATCTGCTGTCTCAGATGTGTAGGCAAAAATAGTGGGTTCCGATTCTACCTGACTCTCTTCCATGTTATCACTTACTTCAGACACGTCGTCAAGCACAGCAGGCTCTGATTCTACCTGACCTTCTGACCTGTTCTCGACATTGTTGAGCATTGTCATGAGTCCTTCGAGCCGCTCGCGGACTTCCGCTTTCTCTTGATCTACCTCGAGACGTTCCTGTTCACGCTCAGCCCGGAGCACCGTTATCTCCGTTTCAAAGTGATTGAGTTCAGCGTTTCGCTGTTCGAGGTTCTGAATCTGGACATCTCGCTGATCCAAGTCGTTACGAAGCTGATTGTTTTCGGATTCGAGCGCGAGTTTCTCTGCCCTGAGACTGTTAATAGTCCCAATGGCACGTTCAACGCGCTCTTCCAACAGTGTAAGTACATCGTCACGTAAATCTTCGAGCATTTGAGCCTCCTGATAATTTATGTGATGAAAAGTTTCGGGGAAGGGTTGTCTACGGCTTACTACGAAGGGAGTTGAAACTTAATTTCTATCCTTCACTCGTTAGCAAATCTTCAAGACCAACCGTCCGGGCATAGTGGAAAAGATACTGCTGGGCGTAACCGAGGTATTCGCCAAAGTAGTCTTCGGCAAACTCACGAATCTCACGAATTGAGGCTTCACGTTTGAGATAAATCCGTTCTATAATCCGTTTGACCCACACATCAATGGGGAGGGCTTGGACATGTCCCAACGAAAACAGGCAGATGCAGTCGGCAACCTTCTCACCAATCCCTTTGAGCCCCATCAATTCCTGTTTTGCATCGGTGTAGGGCATATGCTTCAGAGCCTCAAGGTCGAATTCCCCTGCTGCAACCGCCGACGAAACTGTCCACAGGTAAGGGGCACGGTATCCCAGCCCACAATCGTACAGCGTCTCGACACCGGCTTCGGCGAGGGCTTGCGGTGTCGGAAAAGCGTAGTCAATCGAGTCATCAAGGGTGATGTTTTCGCCGAATCGTTCAGAGATAGTGCGGATCATCCCCTTAATCCGGGGCACGTTGTTATTCTGAGACAGGATAAACGAAGCGAGGCATTCCCACACCTCTTGGTTCAAAATCCGCATCCCCCGGTACGTCTCAATTGATCGGTGGATAAACGGATCAATTGAGACAGCGTCCAAGATCGACGGTAAATCCCTGTTGAGATCCAAGTAGTGGCGGAGAAAGGCTTCTAATTGATCGCCTTCTTCATCAGCGGAACTTTCTACGATCAGTGTCCGGTTTTCCTGACGTATCCTCAGCTGCCTACCTTCGACAACGCCGTAATACCAACCGTTGATTGGCTGCCAACGGAATGATTGCCCGCACTCCAGCGTATGCTTCAGATCAAAATCGGTAACAGGTTCAATTCGGATAAAGCAGCCCCCTCACGCAAAGATGATAGAATCCCTATTAGCAAAATTATGCGTATTATACAACGAAATTCCAATCAATACAAGGGCAGAAATTACAACAAGAAGGCTATTTACTTTTCAGTTTCTTGACCCGTTATGGCAGGTAGCGCATTCCACATTGCAGGCGAGGAGCCTCACCCCGCCCGAAGAATTATGGTAGGTTTTAGAATTAATGAGACGCTCCAAACCGAACCGCATGGCCCCTAGGCCCGGTAAGGGCTGTTTCTAACCGCACCGCATCCCGACGCGCCCCCGATTACACAAACGAGGTTGATATTAATAAGAGGATACATCGGTATCCGGATGTTCTTTGAAAAATCGCGCCTGATTCACGCCGAAATCTTCCTGAAGCTGAATTGTCAGTCCGCCATCCACCGCTAGTGCGTGCCCTGTGATAAAAGATGCCTCGTCCGAGCAGAGAAAGTTGATGGCGTTAGCGATGTCAATCGGGCGGCCAACACGGCGCACCGGATATTGCGCCTCAAAGAAACGTAGCAGCGACGGGTTCTGTTTCCAATGCTCTTCGATCCGCTCGGTTACGATATGACCGGGGCAGATTGCGTTCACGCGGATACCCATCGGGCCAAAGTCAATCGCCATCTGACGGGTAACCCCGATGACCGAGGATTTACCCGCCTCATATACCAGTTTCTTCGGTGCCATCAGGAGGCCGTGGACGGACGAGATATTGATGATACTGCCTTTGCCCGTTTTTTCAATCTCCGGCACGGCGAATTTCGCGCCCAAGAACATGGACTTGACTAACACATTCATCGCATAATCCCAAGCCTCCTCCGTCAAGTCCACCGCGCTACCGTCCGGTTCTGTGGTGTTGAAAGCGTTGTTGACGAGGATGTTGAGATGACCCCATAACTCAACCGCTCTACGGACCATTGCCTCAATATCGTCCCTGCGAGAGACATTGGTCTCAATGACTTCCGCGACACCCCCTGCGTTGCGAATCCGCTCGGCGTTGGCTTCAGCCGTTTCAACATCCATATCAGCGATGAGGACTTTCGCACCCGATTCAGCGAGCCGTCTCGACGTTGCACCGCCAATACCTTGAGCACCGCCTGTGACAATTGCGACCTGATCTGTTAAACTTCCCATAATTTCGTCTCCTTGATTATACAGTGTCGATAATTTTTCTATTAATCCAAGTTTTTGCTTCTCCAAAGTTGAGGTGTTCTATATAACTCAGGTTCCTCGATATTCAAAATCCAATCTATTTTCTGTTGTGGTGCAAGTTACCTGTCTTTCGCTCCAGATGAAGATTAATTTATTAATTGGGTAATTTCCGAGCGATGTCCGGTGCGGTTGCAAACCGCACCTACCGGGTCTGGGGGAAGATAGAATTACCCGTTTAATTTTTTAAAACTCCAGAGGAGCGATATGTCTATAGAAAGCAGGTCCAATCTCCGCGCTCCAGAGGAGCGCAATGTGTACGGTGGGAACAAATCACCAGAACCCAAAAACCAGCGAGACGATAGGTGCTCTGTCTTGATATTTCATAGGTTATGGGTGTGAATTTTCAATGGAGGGCACACGGCGAGGGAACAAATCCGTCCGGTCTATAAATCCCAAACATCACGGCAAACTCAACGCGATCAGTTCAGCGGCACGATTCGCCCCACCTATCGGGATCAGGATAAACTGCTTGCCATCTGCCATGTAGCTTATCGGCGCACCGTGTGCATTACTGGGCAGCTCTGTTCTGGAAATCAACTGCCCGTTATCAGGATCAAACGCCCACAGAAACGGATTTTGGTCCGTGAAGGATACTTCAATCGCATTACCGCGGGGCGAGTTGCCTGTGCCGTCCCACGACGCTTGTGTCGCCGCAAAAAGCAGCGATTGAGTCAGTAGCGGGAAGTTGCGCTGTGCCCATCCCAACGGCGGAAGGTCAAGATGCCGCAAGGTGGGATGATCCCTCGGTCCATCTCCGACCGGTTGCATCCACTTATGTTCACCCGTATTCAGATCAATGGCTGTGATGCGTCCATAAGGCGGCTTGAATAAAGAGAGACCTCGCGGTCCATTCGGTCCAAACGCGAGGGAGCCGGTATAGGCGTAATCCGCCTTTGGATCTTTCGCTTTATTTATCGTGATGACGGCAGGGTAGGTAACCGATGGAATATAGATAATCCCTCTGTTTGGATCAACAGCAGCCCCCGCCCAACTCGCACCGCCGAGGATACCGGGCATGGCGATTACTCCCTTTTCGGTTGGGGGTGTATAGAGCGTTCCATAGTCGTAACCCTCAAGGATACTGAGTGCTTGCTCGCGCAATCCCGGCGTGAAATCAATCAAATCATCGGGCGTCACACCTTGGCGATCGAAAGGTGCTGGCTTGGTTGGGGAGGGTTGTGTAGCCGAGGACGATTCTCCCGGCACAGTTGATTGGGATACGGGGCGTTCTTCAATCGGCCAAACCGGCTCTCCAGTCACGCGGTCGAATACGAAACAGAACGCCTGTTTCGTCACTTGGGCGACCGCCTTAATCTCCTTTCCATCGACCGTGATGTCAATCAGATTTGGCGCGGCAGGCGGATCATAATCCCAAAGCCCGTGATGCAAAATCTGAAAATGCCAAACCCGTTCCCCGGTCTCTGCATTGAGGCAGACAAGGCTATCGGCAAAGAGGTTATCTCCGAGCCGATGTCCGCCGTAATAGTCGTTGGTGGGCGTACTAACGGGCAGATAGACATAACCCAACTCCTCGTCCGCGCTCATCATCGTCCAGACATTTGTGTTACCGGTCGTCTTCCAAGAATCCTCCTTCCACGTCTCGTTTCCGTACTCCCCCTCTTGCGGGATGGTATGGAAAATCCAACGTTGCTCGCCGGTCCGTACATCAAACCCCCTGACATCTCCCGGCGGCATCAGCTTTTGGGGTGGCTTGTTAACTGCGAAGGAATCGAGTACCGTAGAACCAACGACGACCATATCTCTACAGATAATCGGCGGCGAGAAAACAGCGTACAGCCGGCGATTCACCGGACGCCGCAACCCTTTCGTCAGATCGACGCGACCGTTTTTACCAAACCCTTGTATCGGCTTCCCTGTTCCAGCGTCAAGTGCGATCAGGTACCCATCGCCTGTACCGAGTAGCACACGTTTGTCATCGCCGTTCTCCCAATAAGAGACACCGCGATGCACGAAACCTGTGTTGGCAGGCGTGCCGTCCTTATAGGTCTTGGGATCATACACCCAGATGGTTTCTCCCGTGACAGCGTTGATGGCGGTCACCAGATTGAGCGACGTACTGGTGTATATGACGCCCCCAATCATGAGCGGTGTGGCTTCGTTCACCATCGTCCATAGATCGGGATTGGCTTCGACGAGCGCATTGTCAGGCGAGTCCCAACGCCACGCAACCCGAAGATCCTTGACGTTGTCCCTGTTAATCTGATTGAGTGAAATGTATTTAGTGCTGGCTTTATCCGAGCCGTATGCCCGCCATTCCCCAACCTCACCGGCATCTGCCGGGAGAACAGTCAGACCGCTTGCACATACGACCGAGACAATATAAAGAAATAGCGAAGAGTATGTTCGGATCACCGGTTGGCCTCCTTCATGTCAATAGCTGATATAGGAATGCTGTTATCCATGTAAACCAAGCCTCCGCCATTATAGCAGATCCAAGCAGTCGAGTCAACAGAATTGGAGCCGCTTGGGGGACGAAAGCGCACCGCTGATTTTTGGGTTTCTCTTTTCGGGGTAACTATGTTATAATCTTGAGAAATTTGAAAAAATACAATCTCTTTATAATGGGAAACCCAAAACCGTGAGGGTTCTCTCAAAAAATCTCATAGCACGTCTAAATGAGGGAGGAAACAGATGATTGATTGTCATTATCTTGAGCCGACCTCCGTGTCGGAGGCTTGTGCACTGTTAGCCGAGCACGGAGATGGTGCGAAGGTTGTTGCCGGCGGACAGAGCATGGCGATACTGCTGCGGAATGGATTAAGTCAACCGTCCCATCTAATCAGTATTCAGCATGTCACCGGATTAGAAGACATAAATGCATCGAGCGAAGGTGCAACAATTGGTGCAAAGGTTACGCTGAATCGTTTGAACGGCATAGGTGAGACACATCCGACGCTACGTGCCTTAGATGATGTCGTCAGGGATGTCGCAGACCAACAGATTCGTAACTTTGCAACGCTCGGCGGAGCAATCTGCGAGGCGCATCCCGCGAGTGACATCACCGTTGCCTTGAGCGCACTCCATGCCACAGTAAAATTGGCGAGCGCGAACGGTGAACGGACTGTGCCTATCTGCGACTTCGTCACCGGTGCTTTTGCTACCGCTGTCGGACCGGGTGAGTTACTGACCGAGGTCGTTGTTCCATCGTTCGATCTCGCATCCGCTGCAGCCGCACATCGCCGGTTCGCGCTGCGGGCAGGCGATTATCCTGTCGTCGGAGTCGGCGCGTTTGTCAGCCTTGATGGATCAGGAAACTGCGAGGATGTCCGTATTGTAATTGGTAACTGTTCAGGTGCCCCGGCGCACGCACAGGAGGCGGAAGCGCGACTGAAGGGAAATAGCATCGTTGGAAACAATGGGGCGCTTGCCGAAGCCGGTGAACTCGCTGCAGCCCATGTTTCACCAGCGGGCGATCCGATGGCGCCGAGCGAATACAAAATAGACCTCGTTAGCGTGCTGACCAGAGAAGCATTGGAGGAAGCGGTTACACGCGCAACCGCCTAAGACATTTACCAAAGTCCCCCTGACAAGTGGTACATCCCGGTTTATCGGGGGCGGGATTTAGGGGGTTGGTTCTGTAGTGGAGGCGTATAAGTAGGTCTAAAATCTACCACGGTTATATGGAGGCTTTTTAATGAAATACCCATTATCATTGACTGTCAATGAGGAAAATTATGACATCCTCGTTGAACCCTACCACACCTTGATGGAGGCTATTCGCGATGGGATTGGGTTAACGGGGACAAAGTGTGCTTGTGAAGATGGGCGGTGCGGAACCTGCACGGTAATGATCGACGGACAGCTGGTCAAATCGTGTCTGATGCTTGGGCTACAGGCGAATAGGAAATCGGTCCTGACCATAGAAGGTATGGGATCACCCGACGATCTGCACCCATTGCAAACTGCGTTTCTTGAACACGGTGCTGTGCAGTGTGGTTATTGTACGCCGGGGATGCTGCTCACGGCAAAACAGTTGCTGGACGAAAACCCGAACCCAACTGAAGAAGACATCCGATCTGCGTTTGTGGGAAATCTTTGCCGATGTGGAGTCTACACGCACGCGACTGAAGCGGTATTGAGCGTCGCAGGGGAGGAGGAGAAATAGCATGGCTGTTGTTGGAACTTCTACCAAACGTATTGATGGTATAGAGAAAGTAACCGGGACCGCAGAATTTACGACCGATATCGTGCTGCCACGGATGATCCACGCCAAGCTGAAGCGCAGCCCGTATGCACATGCAAAAATTCTGGGGATTGACACCAGCAAAGCCGAGCAGATGCCCGGTGTGCGCGCTGTCATTACCGCCGCCGACCTGCCTGACGTGCGGTTAGGTGTCCTAACGTTGGATGAGCATCTACTCGCCCATGACAAAACACGTCTCGTCGGCGAACCGGTCGCTGCTGTCGCCGCAGATACTCCGGAAATTGCCCGGGCAGCCTGTGAGCAGATCGAAGTCGAATACGAAGAACTCGCTCCCCTATTTGATCCGGAAGAAGCGATCAAATTAGATCCGCCGGTGGTGCTGCACGAAGAATACGAAGAATACGAAAAGCTCCTTGAAATTGCCGAAATGGACGAGCGTCCGCCCAACCTATGGCAAGCCTACCGCATCCGCCATGGCGACATCGACGACGCATTCAAAAAAGCGGAGGACGAAGGTGGATACATCATCGAAAATCGGTATGCAACCGGTTATGTTCACACCGCATGTATGGAGCCGCACGGCGCAGTAGCACAATGGAGTTCTGACGGATCACTCACGCTCTGGGCGGGCGGGCAATCCCCCTACATCGCACGCGACGGTTTAGCGAAAGCACTTGACCTATCGCCTTCCAAGGTCCGCGTTATTGTTCCATTTGTTGGTGGCGCTTTTGGTGGCAAGTTGACGGTCAAAGAGGGGGCTATCGCCGCTTCACTTGCCCACAAAGCGGGGCGGCCCGTCAAAATCATCTTGACCCGCGCCGAAGACCTCTCCGCCACAGCTGCACGGACACCGTTCATCTTTGATATAAAGGACGCGGTAACCAAAGATGGTATCCTCATTGGTCGTAAAGTCACTTCGATCCTCTGGGGCGGTGGTTATAGCGGCGAAGGGATTCTCAAACCAATTTTCTCCACCCATCTCTATCCCGGTTCCTACCGTTTAGCCGCACTCTGGGTGGACTCCTACGGTGTCTATACCAACCGTGTCTCCGGCGGTGCGTTGCGTGGCTACGGCTGTGCAGAGTCCGCTTGGGCGGTCGAAACCCAGATGGACATCATCGCGAGAAAGTGCAATATCGACGCCGTTGAGCTGCGTATAAATAACCTGCTGACCGAAGGCGAGCGCACCGCTATCACCATGCCCGCCCATGCGTTCAGTGCTCACGAATGTTTGACCAAATGTGCTGATGCAATTGAGTGGGAAACCCCCTCTGAGTCGTTAGAGCAGCCATGGTATCGTGGCAAGGGCATCGCTCTGGGTAACAAGTATTCCTTTGCTCCGACCGCTTCCAGTACAGAACTAAAGGTTCATGAGGATGCTTCCTGTGAGTTGCGGACCAGCGCGGTCGATTTGGGACAGGGTGCTTACACCATTCTCACGCAGATCGTCGCCGATGAGTTCGGGATCGAGATTGATCAGGTCAAACTGGTCACTCCAGACACAGCGATTACGCCGTTCGATCACGTCGCCGGTTCCAGTCGCCAGACCTTCCATACCGGCAACGCCACCCGCATGGCGTGTGACGATGCGAAACGCCAGATTCGAGAACTCGCTGCATCCAAGCTGGAGGCGGACCCGGACGACTTAGAGGTTTCCGGTGGACGCATCTCCGTTAAAGGGTCTTCCAAGTCAATCGAGGTTGAAGACCTGTTCGTGGTTGAGATGTTGGCAGGTAAACGTCCGGCAGTTGATGAAATTATCGGCAAGGCAACTTGGGAAGTTACTGCCAGTCCGCACGACCCAAACACCGGACAGGGCGAGGAACCGATGGCTTACATGGGGCACGGTGCCCAAGCTGCCGAAGTTGAGGTCAACGTTGAAACGGGTCAGGTCCGTGTTCGGAAGTTCGTCTCTGCGATTGATGTCGGCAAGGCAATGAACCCGCAAGGGGTCGAGATGCAGAACTACGGCGGCGGGTGCATGGGTATCGGTATCGCACTGCACGAGGACATGTGCTTTGATACAAACGGAGAGATGACCAACGCCAGCTTGATGGACTATAAGATTCCCTCCATCGTTGAGATGCCGATGAAAGAATATATGGAGTCGATTATCGTCGAAGTCCCGCACCAGCACGGACCTTACGGTGCCAAGGGTGCCGGTGAAATCGTCGTGGTCCCCACATCGCCCGCAATCGGTAACGCGATCTATGATGCGATTGGTGTGCGTATCTGGGATCAACCGCTGACGCCGGAGAAGGTCGTCAAAGCGTGGAAAGAAAAGACGGCATCCGGTAACGGTTCTGGATCATAAGCCACGGCGCGATAACCTAGACATTAGAAATACACTATCAGTAGTTTTTTAAGGAGGGCGTCCACTTAAAAGCTTCAGTGACGTGGATTTTGCCCTCCTTTTTTTACTAATTGTATAACATTCCTAAGCAAGTTTAAGTATACATTTTGAGTTTTTACAGAAGGGTGTGCTGGAGCTGCCCTGATTCATGAATCCCCATCAAAGATTGGAATCGTGAAAACGGTAATCTATCCAGCCACCCGATGACAGTTTGACAGAGTTGAGAGAAACTGTTGAAAAAATAACTCCTGTTAATTTGATCTCGCATCAGATGCCACAATCGCTCAATGAGATTCAGATGTGGACTATAAGTTGGCATCGGGACTAAACGCAATCGGTCTTTGTGGTGAATCAGGAAATCGTCAAGTTTTGCCGTTGTATGACTCGATGCATTATCACGGACGACAAACAGCAACTCATCGGGATACATATCCATTAGGTTTTGCCAATGTGTTTTGATCTGAAGATGGGTTTTATTGGCATAGATTTCATACAAGCCGGCCCCCGAAGGATACTCTAAGGAGCCGATGAGGTATTTCCGCCGGTTTTTGCCGGGGGTGTTGACCTTATATTCAGTGCCTTGCTGTCGATAAATACGTCCACTGTTGGGACACCAAGACACGTTAGCTTCATCAAAGAAAAACAGGCGAGCCGTCTTTTTTTCGGTCTCAAGTGCAGACAGACCTAAACGCCGAAGTTGGGTATCCGGGAGAATCAACCGAGTCGCCTCACTCGTCAACTCTCCCGTTTTGGCAAACACCTCAACTCCGTCAGTTGAGTCCGTTTCGCTTGATATTCTGGATCCGGACTGCCAACACGGAGTTTGCTTCGACCGGTGCGGTAGCCTACCCGTCGTAAAGCCAGATGGATCGCTGGCGGTGTGACCGAAATCTCGTGATACGCTTGGAGATAAACTCTTATCAGCTCAAGCGTCCATTGTCGAGAGTCCGTCTGAAGTTTTTCGTATTGATTCGGCGTTTGCTCAAGAAGTCGATTCCAGTCCGATTTGCTAAAGTGTGTGATTTTACCACGACGCCCCGGAGGACGCTTAGGCATCAACGCATCTAAACCAGAGCTATTGTATGTATGAATATAAGTCCTAACACTCTCATCAGAGAGATTAAACATCTTGGCGAGTTTCGACACGGGCATACGTTCAATGCCACTAAGTTTGATGATTAGTAAACGCCTATACCATTTCGGGTGTGTCGCTTCACAAAGCGCAACATCAAGACGTTCAACAGCCAAGGAATCGTTAAGTTCTGCGTAAATCATCAATTAAGACACTCCTTGTGAGATAGATTTACACACAGTATAACGCAAAACTCTATAAATTGGTGATTTATTATTTAATATTGCTTAAGCAATATTGAATAATAAACTTTCGATTCTCAGTAGGTGTCGCACCCGTAGGGGCGGGGTTTCCCCGCCCGCCATCGATGTAAAATGTGCATATTTAATATTGAAACTTGCTTATGAGAGCAATATTGAATAATAAACTTTCGATTCTCAGTAGGTGTCGCACCCGTAGGGGCGGGGTTTCCCCGCCCGCCATCGATGTAAAATGTGCATATTTAATATTGAAACTTGCTTAAAACATCTTAGACCATCTCATATTGAATTGGGGCGTCCGCCCCGACTCAATAGCTTGCGCCCAGTTTAGCTTCCAATTGTCTCCTATCAGTAAACCGGCGCCCAGATTAACCTTCGGATCAGAGGTGCTGATTTCGCCTAACTTGTCCCATACCCCGCCTGCATCCGTGAAAAATGTAACGAATACCCCGTCAATGATGTGATGACGATACTCCAAATTGAGTAGGATACCCTGGTTACCAGCAAATTCATAAAGATCATACCCACGAAGCGATCCAGGACCCCCAAGAATAAATTGACGTTGAACCGGCACCTCCTTTGCTGAAAACCCAACTTTCAAACGGAGGTCAAGCATGTGCCAATCGCCGATAGGTTGGTAACGTCTGGAGTGTATCTCAAATCGTGTAAAATCAAAGTCAGAACCCACCGCCGAATTGCTATGCTCCACTGCAAAGGTATTGTACCAACCCTCGTTCTCAAAACGACTATCAAAATCATATCTCAAAGCGATACTCCGCATTTGTCCGGGCGTTATTGGTGTATTTTTTTCCTTGTCCGATCTCCATCGAAAGAGGGACCAATCTGTCATTTTGTTCAGGCTTTCGTGATTTTCATTGATTACAGTCAGTTTCAAGGAATGGAGGAGTACCTCCGGTTGCCATCGTAGCGAGATTTCAGAACCAGCCTTCAGATAATAATCTCGGAAGTCCCCGCCATATAACAGGGCAGTCAGAAGTTGCTCGGTATCGTCTAGTAAAATATCTGGATCTCTTACCGATGTCAGGCGATGGAATTGAAACCTAACGGTCAGATTCCGGTCAACTCCTCCTAATAATCTTGCCTCTCCACCCGCTTCATAGTTCAACTGTTTGTTTGAAAAACCGTAGCTCAAAGCCCCAAATAGCTTCGGTTGAAGCGGTATCTCAATCTCCGTAGGTTTCGACAGTTCAAGCCGGGGTCCAAGTCGTAGCCCCTGTACGCGATTAAACCCACCACTCATTGTGAGGTCCATTACGATGTCCGGTAGGATCTCGTCCTTCGCTGTATTCTCCTCCACTGTAATTGTTACAATCCGTTTATCTTCTTCTTGATGGATATGCCAGTCCGCTCGCCTGATATGCGGAAGAATGGCCTTCATTGTTTTGATAGCATTGCTAATGTCATCTGGTCCCTTTTCAAGCGCCTCTCTGATTTCCGAAGCCTTCACTCTTTGGTTGCCTCGAATCCGAACTTCATTGATTGGTTGCTTTTCCCTATCCATAAAGTGGGTTGAAGGAAATGAGAACGCTGTGTTCCCGGAGGGTTGATCCGTGATCGAAGGGGTTACACCATTAGGTTGTTTTTCCATCGATTTTGACCGTTCTTTGATACCAAACCCGTCTTGATGGTCTTGGAACGGGTTGTCTTCCAAGGCGTTAAGTTGTGGGATGTCCACACCAACGCCTTCAAGGTTTCTTAATAATTCACCAATCCGTTGTGGGTGCAGATGTCCGATGATATTCACTAGATGCGCTTCGGTTTCCCCTGTGACCATTACAAAAAGTCCGTCGATTGTCTCTGTATTGAGCAGTACCCATATTTGAATCTTCTCACTGTCCTCCCTGATTTTGGCAAAGGCTTCCCAACCACGCTTTTTCAACACCCGTTCATAGTAACGGATCATTGGGTCGAAACTCGTGGCATTACCAGAGTAGCTACGGACATATACTCCCGCTAGCATTGCAATCAATTCGGAAATCTCAGGTTCTTGTTCCGTCGTTTTAGCGACGAATGCGATTAACTCACTATCTAGGTTCACTTCGACCTTTGGCTTTAGGGGAATTGGACCATTGAAGGTGACAACACCTCCTGCTGTTTCTTCTCTTTTTCCGCCTCGTACCCAACCAAGAATGGATTCAATCTGTGGCTTTAAGGGAATCGGAAAATCGAAGGCAATAACACCTCTTGCAGCCTCTTGCGTTTTTGCAGTCTCTGCCCAGCCAAGAACAGAAAGGGAGAGAATGAGCAGTAGGAAGACGATGGAACGACAGTTTGCATAGCGTTTCACGGTTTGTTTTTTCCTTCTTATTGAGGTGTGTAGCTTACCTTGTCATTATCATGTTTTGTGAGACTTATTCTGAGACGGGCAAACGGACACCATACTGTCCGAGATTTGCGTTCAGTTCGGCAAAGAATTCGGGACGGATATCGCACACGATCCGGACCACATGCATCTCATTGTTTTCAATTGTGACTATGAAGATTCCACGGAACCTGTTTGCATTGTATTTTGCATAAATGCAGGAACTGTGCTGATCTTCATAAACACGGGTGATTAAGTTCCATTTTTTCTGACGCATCAGTTCCGCGTAGAGGTCAAAAATTTCAGATCTATCTGTTTCGGACGATTGATCTAAGATGAAGTGGCTTACTTGGACACTCTTTACTCCACGAATCGTGAGTGTCGCTGCCCGATTTTCTTCTTCGCCCAAAGATGTTCCAAGGTGTTTGAGTACCCACCAGCCGGGTCCTCCAATACCAAATCCTATCTCTTTGTGAACGTGGCTTAATCGATCCGCGCGACCAGTGTCCCCACCGCTTCCCAACAGGCAGCCGCAACCGATATTTACCGCGAGGAGGAGAGGGTAGATAAAAAACGAAAAACGTAAAATGTGATTAGCTGATCTATTGTTCATGATTTTTTTGAAGATTATCAAAACTAATTTGACAAGGTGCAAAATTTCCCACTACTCTTTCTGGGACTTACTCTTTTCTTCAGGCTTTGATTCGTTCTCAACCTTGATATCCATACCTTCAACATGAGGTAGACCAAGGTTGTCCAGATTTACAAGTAATTCGCCGATTCGTTCCGGATTGATTTCACCGACGATATTTACGAGGGTCACTTCTGCCTCTCCTGCGACCATGACGAAAAGCCCAAATATGATATCTTCACCGAGTAATATACGTACCTGAACAGTCTCTCCCTCTTCTTTGACTTTGGCGATGACCTCCCACTTTTCGTGTTCCAGCCTATCCTCATAATGGTGGACCAATTTATTATCAATCGTGGTGTGGTTTTCATAGACGCGGACATATACGCCTTTCAGCATTTCAAGTAATTCAGTGACTTCTGAGTTCGGTTTTGCGGCTTTGGCAACGAGTGAGATTAACTTACCACTTAAATTGACCTCAATTTTTGCCTCCCGAGCGTTCGGAAAATCAAATGCAATAAGCCCTTTTGTTTCTTCCTTCTCTTTTTGGGCTTCAGCAAATGCTTCACCCCTAGGCACTATGTCGATAAAAATACACAGACCGACTGCAAGTGTTACAATTTGTAAAATGTGTCTCATAGTTCAGTCCCCTCCAAACAGAACACAGAGGCGTATTAATTTCATTTGGATAGCTTGTCTATCAAGCTAAAATTATCGAGAGACAAGGAGTTGAGAATCTAAGGAGGCAAAGTTGCCAATGCTCTTGAACTCCTTGGATTGTCGTCTTAAATGTCTTCATTTGGTTGGCTTGGTTCAGTGTCAATTTTGAGATCTTTAAGTTGGGGCAGATCTAGGTTCAGATTCATATCTTCCAAGTTACTGATGACATCACCAACCTTTTCAAAATCGATATGCCCGAAAATATTTACGAGGATCGTTTCCTTAGCTCCGGTGACCATGATAAACACACCGCTAACTATCTCTTCATCAAAGAGCAAAGCAACCCGGACAATCCCATCTCCCTCTTTAGCTTTGACGATGGTTTCCCATTTGCCTACTTTCAGTTTGTTCTCATAGTGACGAAGCATCTGATCAAGATTCTCGCCATTCTCGTATCCCCGAATGTATACCCCTTTGATCATTGCCACTAATTTGCCAATTTCCGACTCGTGCTCCACAGATTTGGTAAGGAGTGTGAACAGTTTGCTGCTCACGTTCACTTCAATTATCGCTTCGGATACATCGGAAAAATCGAAATTGATGCGCCCTTTAATATTTTCGTTTTGTATCTCAGCAATCCCATTTCCGACGGTAAAAAGGAGGGATAGCAGCACAGCAAGTTGTGTGAAGTTTATACATCGTTTCATGAGTCGTTTTCTCCTAAATACGTTGAAGGTTATGGAAATGAGGAACAGCATCACTCAGGTGACTGGTTATTGCCAAAATCCTCATCGTTACCAGTGGAACTATCTGTCAATTTGTTGAGTATGATGAAGCTACGTTGAATTGTCTCTGAAGAGTTAATTTCATCCATCGTAAGCATTAACGCTCTGCGTGGTGCCTCTCTCACCTGATCGGCGGAAAGGCGTTTGTCGATAGCCAGTCCTGTTTTATGCATCGCGTAGCGCACCGTGCTCAAAGCATAACTGAGTTCGTGGGCAGCCTGTTCAATTTGTAAAGATTGCTGGTGCTGCTGGTATGCACCGAATGTCACGAGGATAATGAGGCTAGCAGTGACGGCTCCAACTGTAACCGGACGAATGGACAACCCACGTAGAGCTTGCTTCAATGAATCAAACCACCCCTGAGTGGTGGGCTGTGGATGAGATCGAACGTAGGCAGCAACGTGGTCAAAAACATCGGAAGGGGGTTCGGGTTTTGGCACTTCTTGCAACGCCTCACTGAGTTCAAGCGCGAAGTCCAACTCATTTTGGCAATCTTGGCATGTAGCCAGGTGTGTCTCAATTGCTGTTTGAGCGTCGGCGTTCAGTTCACCGGCAAGGTATTCTTCCAAAACCGAATGCACCTGTTCACAACGTATTGTTTGTGTTGTCGAATGTTGTTGCATCGAGTTATCTCCCCATAAGGTTTCCCAATATATCCCGCAATTTCTTTTTTGCCCGAAACATATTTGATTTCACGGTGCCGACAGGCTGATTTAGCGTTTCCGCAATTTCCTCAAAACTTAATTCGTTTATTTCCCGCATAATCACGACCGTGCGAAAATGGAGAGGGAGTTGGGCGATTGCCTGTTGAACCAATTGTTGACGTTCCTGCCTCATATAGAGTTCTTCCGGCGATAGATCTGACGAGTCAGACGCCGTACCCTGATGCTGATGGTGAACCAATGTTTCAATTTCTTCAGTATCTCCCGTCGTTAACGGCACTTGAAATCTACGCCGGCGCAATAGGTCAATACATAAATTATTGGCGCATTTGAGCAGCCACGAATGGATTGTCTTGAGGCGTAATTCAGCGTTGGAATGCCACGCTTTGATGAAAGTCTCCTGAGTCACGTCCTTTGCGTCATCTGGGTTATTGAGCAGGTACAGTGCGTGTTGATAGACCTGTGCTTGGTACTGCTTGACGAGATCAAGAAATACCTCCTCTGGCATATCGTGACTCCATGAGCTTTCGTTGAAGCTACTCTTATTACGAATGCCACAATGAAAAGTTGTATCGGAATCGTGCCTTTTGGACGTATTGTGGCTTTGTACGTTTTCTATTTCGGGTTGCCTTTACTACGAATGACGCAGCGAAAAGTTGCATTAAAGTTTGAACAATTAGCAAATTGCGAGATGTGGTGGTCTGAGCGAAAAGACGTATCAACATTCCAAAGACAGAAAACCTTCTTGACAATTATTTGCCATCATACTATACTTAGCCCAAAACAACAATCGGTCAGAAATTTACAACTTCCTTGATGTAATCGGGACGCAATTAAGCGAACATGCTAATAAAAACTTTGCAGCCATTTTATGAATATCCAACATTATATCACCGACCTCAAACTTGTCTACCCCTTCAAGATTGCCCGACGAGCCGTCGATGAATTCCGTCAAGTGATTTCTGTGGAGATTGATGGCGGACTTGGTGAGACGGCTCCCGCGCGTTTCTACGGCGAAACCGTCGAAACGGTTCAGGTCGCATTTGACATCCTTGATGGGGGTCTTGATGGAAATCTTGACCCCATTGAAAGCGTGATGTCGGAGCTTGAATCGGTTCTCGGACGTAACTACGCTGCAAAGTCCGCGATTGACATGGCGCTGCACGACCGGCTTGGGAAGAAGTTAGACGCGCCGCTCTATCAGCTCTGGGGACTCGATCCGAAGGCGACGCCGCTAACGACATTCACAATTGGAATTGATGAGCCAGAGATCATGCAGCAAAAGGTGCGTGAAGCGGAGCCCTATCCCCTCCTCAAGGTGAAACTTGGCACCGACCGTGATTTAGAGCTCATCCGCGCGCTCCGTGAGGTCACGGATAAGCCGATCTATGTGGATGCCAATACAGCATGGACCCCCAAAGAGGCGGTTCGTATGATTCGTCAGCTTGCCCCTTACGGTGTCGAACTGATCGAGCAACCCACAAAGCCGGACGATCTGGAGGGACTAAAGTTTGTCCGCGAGCACTCAGAGCTCCCGATTTTCGCCGATGAAAGTGTGAAACGTGCCGCCGATATACCTTCGTTGGTCGGCTGCGTTGATGGTATCAATATTAAGTTGGTCAAATGCGGTGGCTTGCTCGAAGCGATGCGCATCATTCACATTGCGCGAGCGCATGGGCTGCAAGTGATGATTGGTTGTATGATTGAAAGCTCCCTCGGCATTACAGCAGCAGCACATCTCACACCGCTTGTGGATTACGCAGATCTGGACGGGCATCTACTGGTTGCGAATGATCCATATCGCGGCGTAACACTTGAAAAAGGCAAACTCATTTTGCCCGATCTGCCCGGAATTGGGGTCGTTCCAGTTGAAAATTAGGAGAAATCTGCGTCATCTGTTTAATGCACGATCAGCTTTCAGGAGAACTGCATGAGCAAAGCCCAGTTATTGAGAGACCATAAAATCGGAAACATTGATAATTTATATTGGAATTTATCAACACCCACCCTATATGAAGAAGCCCTCAAACGGGGCGAAGGGCTAATTGCTCAATTTGGTCCTTTCATCGTCGAAACAGGCCCCCACACAGGCCGTTCACCCAACGACAAATTCATCGTTGAACAATCGTCAAGCCGAGATAAAATCTCGTGGGGCAAAATCAACCGTCCCATCTCCGAAGAGCACTTCGATCGCGTGTATAATCACATGCTGACCTACATTCAGCGACGTGATGTCTTCGTTCAAGATTGCTACGCCGGCGCCGATCCACAGCATCGCATTGCCGTTCGTGCCATCACTGAGTATGCGTGGCACAGCCTGTTCACCCAAAGCCTCCTCATTCCCGCCAACAAGTTGTCTCCAGACCGTTCACCCGATTTTACAATTATTGATTTCCCGGGGCTTCATGCCAATCCTGAGTTACACGGCACCAACTCAGCAACCTTTATCCTTATAAATTTTGAACGGAATCTGGTGCTTATTGGTGGAACAAAGTATGCCGGAGAGATAAAAAAATCGGCTTTCACATACCTTAACTACCTATTGCCGGGTCAGGGAGTGCTGCCGATGCACTGCTCCGCGAACCTGGGACCCGATGGGGATGTCGCCCTTTTCTTCGGGCTGTCCGGAACGGGCAAAACAACGCTCTCCTCCGCGGCAGACAGGAGTCTCATCGGTGATGACGAACACGGCTGGAGCGATCGCGGCGTTTTCAACTTTGAGGGCGGTTGTTACGCAAAGACAATTAACCTGTCCAAAGAGGCGGAACCGGAGATTTACGCCTGTACCCATAAGTTCGGAACGGTGCTGGAAAATGTGATTCTCGACCCGGTAACACGCCGAATTGATCTCGATGATGATTCATTAACCGAAAATACGCGTGCAGGTTACCCAGTGACCCACCTCGATAATATCGTGTCGGAAGGCGTCGGTGGACATCCAAAGAACCTGATTATGCTTACCTGCGATGCATTTGGCGTGATGCCTCCGGTCGCTAAACTGACAACCGAACAAGCGATGTACCATTTCCTTTCGGGGTATACCGCGAAGGTCGCCGGCACTGAACAGGGACTCGGAGATCGCCCCGAAGCGACCTTCAGCCACTGTTTTGGCGACCCATTTATGCCTTTAGATCCCGCTGTATATGCGGACATGCTTGGCAAAAAGATAAATCAACATGGGGTGGATTGCTGGTTAATCAACACCGGGTGGAGCGGCGGTGCCTACGGCGAAGGTTCACGAATGAAAATTGCCTACACCCGTGCCATCGTTGACGCTGTTTTGAAGGGTAAGTTGTCGGATGTTCCAACAGCGCCGGATCCGATTTTTAGACTCCATGTTCCAACCGCCTGCGAAGGGGTGCCATCTGAAGTCCTCAAACCGCGTAACACTTGGAAAGATGGTGCGGCTTACGACCGCCAAGCGCGAGAGCTTGCTAAGATGTTTGTGGAAAACTTTGAGCAATTCGCTGACAGTGCGACCAAGGCTGTCCGAGCGGCAGGTCCCAAGATCTAATCGGCTATACAATCTCTGACCCTAGATCTGTTTCACGTATCGGACAGGAAAGGATCTGAAAATGGCTGAAAAACGATTTGCGGTTGTTACTGGTGGGACCGGTGCGTTAGGAGGGGTCGTTACGGGAGCCCTGCTCAGAGAAGGTTATCAGGTTGCGGTGCCTTATACCTCCGAACGCAATATCGAGCCATTTGAGCGTCAGATCGGTCCCCTCAAATCTCAAGTAACACTGATTCGTGCAGACCTAACGGTTGAAACGGAAGTTCAAAACTTCGTCCAAACCACCTTGGATCAGTTCGGTCAGATCGACATTCTCATAAATACAATCGGTGGCTTTGTCGGCGGCATCCCCGTTGCCGAGATGCCAGAGGAACGATGGGATTTCATGATGAATCTCAATCTGAAGTCCATTTTTCTCTGCTGTAAAGCGGTTCTGCCACACATGACTGAGCGGAAGTACGGGAAGATTGTAAACACCTCTGCGCGTGCAGGATTAAGTGGGATCGCTGGATTGGGCGCCTATTCCGTCTCCAAAAACGGTGTGCGAATTCTCACAGAATCAATCGCAGAGGAAGTGAAAGACGTGGGGATTAACGTCAATTCCCTGCTGGTGAGCATCATCGATACGCCTGCGAACCGCGAAGGGATGCCGGACGAAGATCACTCCCGTTGGGTCTCGCCCGACGATATCGCCAACGTTATCCTATTCCTTATTTCCGATGCCGCCGCTATCATCAACGGCGCAGCAATTCCTGTCTACGGCAGAGCGTAATTGCCGATAAAGGAGCAAAATGTATCGACAGAAATTTCATCTATGGTTATCCATTTTCTGTATATTGGGTCTGCTGATCTATGGCTGCGATAATCAAAAAGGTGGGGACAAACAATCGGCCACCCAAGAAGGGACTGCTCAGGAAAGCAAGCCGAAGGAGAAACAGATATGGCTCTCCATCCTCGGTGGAGCGGTCGGTGGGACGTTTTCACCATTCGCAGGTGGAATTGGTACGGTTGTTTCAAAAGCGGAACCCAGCATCAGGATCTCTGTCGAAGCGTCCGCCGGCTCCATTGAAAATGTGCGCCGTGTGGACACCGGTGGGGACTATATGGGCGTCGCATTTGCCTCCGATGTCTATCTAGGCTATCATGGCGAGGAGGTTTTTGCCGAAGAGGGAAAAAAAGAAAATATCCGAGTGGTAACGCTGCTCTATATCGCTTACAATCAATTTGTGACCTTGGCGGGCAGCGATGTACATCAATTTGAGGATATTGTCGGGAAGAAAGTGGCGATGGGTGCAGCCGGATCAGGCTCTGCACAGACACTGGAACGCCTCGCGAAAGTTGCAGGAATTCACGGTAAGTTCGCGCCGGTGTATAAAGGAGGGACAGCAGGAGCGGATGCCCTGCGGGATGGGCAGGTGGCCGGTTTTCAGTGGCTCGTCAATGCGCCCAATTCTGCCGTCATTTATGTCTCCGAAATCAAATCTGTCCGCCTCATCGACTTCGACGCACCCGCCAAAAAGTACGGATTTTACGAGAAATACCCCTTCTACCTGCCCGGTCGGCTCCCTGACAAGGCTTACAAAGATGTCCAGCCGGTCAATACATTCCTGATGCCGACAGTCCTCATCGCGCATAAGGATATCAGCGAGGAAACGATCTACACCATCCTGAAACATCTTTACGGTCAAGCGGGACATAAAGTTTTGGTGACCACCACCCCCGCCGCGAAAGACATGACACTCGAAAATGCACTGAAAGCCTTCGTAATCCCGCTCCACCCGGGCGCAGATCGCTTTTGGAAAGAGCAGGGCGTCGAGATCCCAGCAGCAGCGCAACCTGTGGATTAGACCCGCTCACCGTCGATTCTACCCGCATGTTCGGATGCACGCCAACACCTGGGCGTGCAATTCCCCATTCGTCGCTAAAATTCCACGGTTGTCCGTCATCCGCCTTCCCTGTGAGAAATCAAGTTTCCGTCCATCGACATCCGTTACCACCCCACCAGCCTCTTCCACCACAATCAGTCCCGCGGCATGATCCCAGATGCACTCACGGTAGTCCGGCGTCATCGGGTTCGGTAGACGAATATAGACGGACGCTTCGCCCCGCGCAAGTACGCCATACTTCACTTGGCTGTCCATCCGGATCGGCGGTTCGACAATACCAACCTGTTGAGCGATTTGTGCGTGAGCGTCGAGGTCGCTGTGGCTGGATTCAACGCTCTCTGCAAAGCGATGGGTGGTATGAGAAATGTGAACCTCTTCTGAGGATTGCGCATCCAACGATAGCATCCGCGTGCCTACTCCTCTCTGTGCAACGAATAGACAACCGGGTTGTGACCCCGGATCGTCCAATTTCTGCGTCAGATTCGGGCAGCCCAATAGTCCGAGTTTTACCTCCCCGTCAACTATCAACGCCAGTGCGATGGCGTACTGATCGCCCCGCAAAAATCCTTTCGTTCCATCAATCGGATCCAACGTCCAAAAGCGTTCTCCCACCTGTCCATTGCCCTGATCGATCCACTCGCGCACCGTTTCAGCTGAAGGCTGCCCTACAGCAAAGCGGTTGACATACTCAGTTACACGTGCCATCAGTTGCGGGTTTTCTTGCAACGCCTGAGAATCCTCTTCAGCGACAATGATGTCGTCTGGAAATACCTCGCGGATCGCTTGACAGATTAGAGCCTGAGATCCAAAATCTGCCACCGTCACCGGGCTTCGATCCGCCTTCTCCACCGCATCCGCCTGCACCATATCAGCCTGCACCTGCTGACACAGCTGCGCTGCGCTAAATACCGCACTCATTGCAAGCCGTCTCTCTAATATCATAGGATTACAACCTGATATTTGGTTTTTTTCCTCACGCCAAAAGAAAATGCAAAGTGCGAAGAATGTGACATGCGAAAAATGAACTAATGAACTGATGAACCAATGAACTAAATCGGCTTCTATTGCACGATTTCTTAACGTGGGCAAATTCTCTTAACCGCCGTATTCAAGGGTGCGACGCAAGATACTCCGATGCCCAAGATTGTTTTCGATATGGTAAATAACAGTGTACGTCCCCGTTGCAGATCGGAACTGATTGACATCAATAGTAGGGGTGAACCGCAGCACCTCTGACCCGTCGTTTGGGATGTCAAGACGCTGTGAAAAGGGACCATGACATCGTTCACCCAACGGGTTAAGCACTTTCCACGTGACTTCAAGCCACGTCGGACGCGGATCACGACGGAGGTAAACGACAACCTCATCCGCCTCCAGTGTGTCTCCGTCGAAACCGAGGACGCCAAGTTCAGAAAGCATTTTGGCTGTCAGTGTCCGCGGGATATGTTCCATATAGCCTCTGCCGGGGATCTGCCGCCACACACCGCCTGTTGCCCAAGCGAGTTGCTTTATGGGCAGAAAATTCAGCCCGATCACATCGACACGAACCTCCTGCTGCTGTAGTGTTTCAATAACCCCATCTTGGCTATACTCCGATCTGCCGTCGTAGTCTGCATCGTGGAAGGCACCATCGCTCACAAGAACGAAAAATCGTTGAGTGTTGTCTCGAAATTTAGTTTTGTTTAGCGCGGCCATCAACGCATCCAGTCCAGATTCGGCGAGATCGCCCCCGCCCTCAAACTTAATCTTATAAAGCCAGTTCTTAAATTTGCCGTGATTCGTCGTAACCCCCCGAACCTTCGGTCTGTTCTCTGCAGCGTCCGCGAAGGTGACCAAGCCAAAAGCTGTATCGTGCCCTGCGCGTGTAAAGTGCTCAAACAAGAGGTCGATGTAAGCGCGGATACCACGGACGTTGTCTTCCATGCTCCCTGTCTTGTCGATAACAAAGACTAGATCGACCTCGGTAACGATCGCCGCATCTGTCAGATCTCGAGCCAGTTCAGTCATCATCTGGACGTAATTGTCACCCGTAGAGGTCCCCGAAGGAATGCCGCCGCCCGAATTTCCGATAGGCATTCCGTCAAGTGTTTCACCGCGTTTTCGTCCAACGCGTAAGGTTGCTACACCGATTTCAGGAGAACTCTCTGATAGATTGCTGTCCCCGTCATTTATTTTGATATCCTGATTGGCTGCCAGAGGTGCACCGCTT
Source organism: Candidatus Poribacteria bacterium (assembly GCA_965220385.1). Classification (GTDB taxonomy): domain Bacteria; phylum Poribacteria; class WGA-4E; order WGA-4E; family PCPOR2b; genus PCPOR2b. The sequence continues at coordinate 275,808 of OZ244825.1, forward strand.
TCGGACGCTTCTCTCGATACATCTACCGCTGTCACGGGAACCGCTCTGGAATCTGGGCGCGCTTTTGAGGATAATTCTGGCTGAGAAACAGATTCAACCCTATCCGGCGGGGGAGAGGCATCAACTTTTGACCCAATTGCTTCGCGCTGACTGGTCTTGAGGGAATCAATCGTCAGCCAATCAGCCGTGGAGGCAGGTTTCGGCTTGGGCGTAGGGGGAGAAACCTCCTGAACAACCTCCACAGGTTCAGGGGGCGGTGACTCAACCGGCTTGGGCGGGACAACTACCGGACGTTCAAAATGGGTGATATCGACCTGAACGGTATCATCAAAAAAGGGTAGTTGACGCTGCTCGATCTGTAATTGCATCATGATGACTGCAACGATGAGGTGAATGATAAGCGAGTAGATTAAGGCTGGACGGGAACTTCTGCGATGTAACATGGGGTCACCTACTCTTGTGAGTCAGTTAGTCTATGAAGCTGATTCCGCAATCCGAATCCCAACATTATGCACCATCTCTATCGGTTCATACGCTGCACGATTTGCGCATCGCGCCGCGAATTGACCCCGCGGCACCCATGACCCGCCCCGGATGGTCCTGCGCCTGCCCTCGGCTGGGCCGAAGGGATTCTGCGCCGGTGCGTATTTATAAGTCTCCGGGTGAAACCAATCCATGCACCATTCGTAAACATTACCGCCCATATCGTAGCAGCCATAGGGACTGACACCTTCCGGATAGTTGTCAACGGGTGTTGTTTGTTTGAGAGCACTTTCCGACGAATTCGTTTTCGATGGATCCCATTCATTCCCCCACGGATACTCTCGCCCATCGGTGCCTCGTGCTGCTTTCTCCCATTCCGCTTCTGTCGGCAGACGATACGCTTCCCCTGTCAATTGATTAAGATAGCGTAGAAACTCGCGTGCGTCGTACCAACTGACGCCAACCACAGGACGGTCCGGCGCATTGAAGCGCAGATCGGTATGGAAACGCGGCGGATAATAACCCGTGTCTTCGAGGAACCGTGTATATTGGGCGTTAGTCACAGGGTACTTGCCAATATAATAGGCGTTGAGCGTCACCGTACGCTGCGGTTCCTCATGATCAGTTTTTCGTAATCCCGTCGGGAGTGTGCCCATAATGAATGCTCCTTCGGGGATATAGATCAGTGGGTAATTTAGCGGTTGGATTATAATCTCTTGTTGGGCTGACATGGGGATATATCCACTCGTGATGATGCGAAGCGGCTGGAGGATAAGGAGTAATGTACAGAACGTAAGGATGTGCTGGAACAAAAAAATTGTAACACCAAGCTGCGGCGTGGGTCAATTGCTTTTCAAGGTTAATCACCTAAATTTGGCTTTGTCAGCAATCAGAGCTTAGATTGTATATCATCGCACAATAGTTGGTGTACTCTATCTGATATCAACTGGAAATACCTCAGTGTGCGGCGTAAGACTTGAAACGGCAGCGAGATGATTTTTTACGTTCATATTTCACGCATGAATTCTCAAGCCCTCCCTGCGTGAAGACATTACTGTCACTTTTCCGTCTTGAGCCGTCGCCACAGAGTGGTACGGCTAATGCCTAGACGTTTCGCAGCCAACTTCGGTTTACCGTTACACTGTTCTAAAACCCGTTGAATCAATTCCTGTTCCAGTGCAGCAAGAGGATTTTCGCCCATGAGTACCAGCGTTACAATGTCGTCCTTAGGCGCAATTAGTTCTGTGGGCAGATGTTTCTTTTCGATGTACTCACCCGGACACTTGACAAAAGCGTGTTCAATGATATTTTCTAACTGTCGCACATTACCGGGATACGGGTACTCCATCAGGATAGCTAATGCCTCAGGAGCAACATTCTGAATCGACTTCCGGGTGTGTCGATTGAATTTCTGGATAAAGTGCTCAATCAGCAGAGGAATATCATCCCGTCTCTCCCGAAGCGGTGGTAGCTGAATCGGCACGATGTTCAGCCGGTAGTAGAGATCTTCTCGGAAATCCCCTGACTGAATTGCCGTTTTCAGATCGCGATTGCTTGCGGCGATGATTCGCACGTCTACTTTTTGCGTATGAGATGACCCAACCTTTTCAAACGCTCCCTCCTGCAAGACCCTCAGCAGCTTTACCTGCATGGCAGGGCTTAGATCTCCGATTTCATCCAGAAAAATCGTCCCCTTATCTGCTATTTCAAACCGCCCCTGTCGGGTGGTAGTTGCGCCCGTATATGCTCCCTTTACATGGCCAAACAACTCACTTTCAAGGAGACTCTCTGCTAACGCTCCACAGTTGACACTTACAAATGCTTTATCTGTCCTTTCACTTTGATGATGAATCGCCTTGGCGACTAACTCTTTTCCAGTGCCACTCTCACCCTGAATCAACACGGTCGTCGACATCGGCGCCACTTGCTGAATCAGTTCATAAATTTCCTGCATCTGCCGATTCTTACCGATGAGGTTTTCAAAGGTGTAAAGGCTTTTCAATTGTTCGTTGAGTGCTTTTACCTCTGAAAGGTCCCGGGCGAACCCTTGGATAAATCGCTCCCCGCCGTGCTCAATGCCGACCACCCGCATCCCTAGCACTAACGTGCCCCCATCTCTTTTCGAGAGTTCTGTTTCAAAAGCGATTGGTGTTCCTTGAAGAGGAAGTTTCTCCAATAATTGAGCTACCCGCTGAAATTCTTCTGCCGTCATCAGATTGTTTAATGATAGGTTGGAGAGCTCCTGATGTGTATACCCAAGCCATAGGCATAGATTTTCGTTGACCGTCACAAAAGGTTGGGAGAGAGCAGGACAAATGAAGATTGCGTCGTTGGACATCTCAAAAAGGGTGCGGTATCGCGCGTTGCTCTGTGCTAGGTCACTGACCCACCGTCCTTTCTCAATCAGGATGGAGAGTTGTCCGGCGATTTGTTTGAGAAACCCGACGTGCGCCTCCGAAAACGCTCGGGCAATTGCACTGGTAAAAAATACGACGCCAATCGGCTTCCCGCTCACCTTCAGCGGTAGTGTCAAATTTGAGCGCATGCCTTCTTCAACCATAAGCCGAGTCCAGACACTGGGTCGTTTTTCGAGAACTTCTCGAAAATCATCAATGATCCGTGCTTCTCCTGATTCCAAAACCCCCTCAAGGGTTGATCCAGCAATCCGCGCTGAAAAGCCGTTGTCTAGAACAATCTTGCGGTCAGATTTTGTTTTAACCTGCACTAACCTGCCTGAAGACTCATCAATCAGTGCAATGCCCAAACGACTGTGTGGGACAACATCCTGAAGCCCAACATAGATATTTTCAAATACTTCGTCGAGTGTCTTGCCGAGGATGATCTGTTCAAGAATCTCATAGACCGGATCGGTTGTTTCTTTTCCATCAGAAGTAACTTTGTCCGATTGATTCGGTGATTCGTCCTTGGAATCGACAGCAATGCAAATTGCTTCTCCATCAATCTGGAGCGCGTAAGTTTTAACGGCTGGCGTGACAATGGGACAGCCAGTTTTTAAATCATATTTCCATTCATGCCAGGGACAGGTGATGCTCTCTCCATCCAAAATACCTTCTCCAAGTGGCCCGCCCTGATGTGGACATGTATTGTTGATGGCATAAAAATGTCCATCCGCGTTGAAGACTGCTACGCGCTCGTCCCCCAGCTTAACCACTTTGCTTTTGCCATGTTCAATCTCCGATCTTTGTGCAATTTGCATCCATCTCGTCACTTTTTTCCTCCCATGTGTGAAACGAGGTGATAACCTTCCTTGTTTTATTTTATTTGCTCTTTATACCATATGATGCGATTTGCTGTCAACTCAATTCGTTTCAAATATGAACAAGGTTTCAATATGAAACAATCCTGAGAATAGCCTACCTACATTGGTGCGTCGGAGACTGAAGCAAAATAACGGTTTCAAATTGAAACACTCGCAGACTTACATGAAGAGGTCCATTGATTGCTCATTCATGCCCGATATCCAGCACCGGTATAAGTTCTGTCGATTTTAAAAATCTTGGCATCAAATTTGCCCAAAGCTTAGGAACCTGTAACTTTGGTTGAAACAGGAATTGTCATCTACTGGGACCGACCAAGCGCAGGTGCTGCCGCTGCACTGGTAGCGATGCCCGTCGAAAACAGCGTCTCGAATGCCAAAGTACCCTTGAAAGGGTTAGAGGCGTGAGAACAGCGGCTATCCAATAGAATGGTGATTATATTGTTAAGGCTCTATCAAAAACGCTGCATTTTAATGAGGAGTGTGCAAAATGGCTGAAATGACCACTGACTTCGTACAATGCCTCCGTGTCGAAGACATCCCCGAAGGATCAATCATCGCCGTCAATGTGGAGGGCAACTCTGTCGCCCTGACAAATAGCGAGGGAAGGATCCGTGCCGTGGACAACCGTTGTCCACACATGGGGTATCCCCTAAGTCAAGGGACAATTCATAATGGCATACTAATCTGTCATTGGCATCACGCGCGGTTCGATTTAGAGAGCGGTTGCACGTTCGATCCGTTTGCAGACGATGTGCAATCGTATCCGGTTAAAATCCAAGATGGACAGGTCTATGTCAGTGTCCGTGCAAATGGGACTGACCCTACTGTGCGTTGGAAACGACGTTTGAATGAAGGGCTTGAGCAGAACATCAACCTGATCGTCGCTAAGGCCGTCATTGCGCTTCGTGCGTATCACGCTGCGGCGGACGATATCGTCGAGGTTGGAGCGCTGTATGGCGCACATGGGCGCCGCGCCGGTTGGGGGCCCGGGTTGACCATTCTCACAGCGATGGCAAATATCGTTTCCCAACTCGCAGAGGAGGACAGGGTACTCGCACTCTATCAGGGATTACTCCACGTTTCACAGGAAGTATCGGCTTCCCCGCCGCGTGTAAAACTCACACCCTTGGAAACAGATAAACATTCAATCGAACGTCTGAAAGAATGGTTTCGATATTTCATTGAAGTCCGTAACGCTGACGGCGCGGAACGGACGCTGCTGACAGCGATTTCGTCTGGAGGAACACCCGCACAAGTCTGCGATATGATGGTCGCCGCAGCGACAGATCACTTCTACCGGGATGGTGGGCATATACTCGACTTTATCAACAAAAGCTTTGAGCTGCTAGAGCGCATCGGTTGGGATAAGGGGTGTGAAATCCTACCAACGCTTGCCAGCGGACTCGCGGGTTCATCGCGGGCTGAGGAACAGAATCGGTGGCGCAGTCCAATAGATTTTGTTCCCCTGCTCAACGATTCATTTGAAGAATTGGAAGCATTGGCAGCCGAAGGCGCGGACAAACAGTGGGCTGGTGCTGAACAACTCGTCGAGGTCTTGCTGGGCGATGATCCCTTCGCCACGGTGGACGCACTCAAGGTGGCGTTCAAGGAAGGAGCGACGTTGACTGAGTTGACGCAGACGCTTGCCTACGCAGCGGCGATGCGGATAGCTCGTTTTCACACAAAAAATGAGTTCGGCGACTGGATTGCGGTGTTGCACACCTACACCTACGCCAACGCGCTCCATCAGTGTGCAAAGCGTGCCCCATCGCTTGAGCTTGCCCGTGGCATTTTTCATGGCGCAGTGGCAATCTACTTTGATCGCTGGTTTAACATGCCAGCCGCACGTTTGCCACAACATCGACGGGAAACTGATACGCTTCCAGCAGATGCAGATGAACTGCTCGATGGCTTTGTGGATCTCCTCAACACGCAAGCCAAAGCGGATGAGGCAGGCATGTATCTCCACCGCTATCTCTCCCTTGGTCACCCCCGCGCCGCCATCATTCAGAAATTGGGTCACATCCTGCTGCGCGAAGACGCCGAGTTCCACTCCTTCCAAATGCTTGAAGCTGCGCTCCATCAAATAGAGGAACTAGATGAGAAGCGCGCTCAGATCACACTAGTTGCAGCTGCCCGGTACTTAGCAGCACACGCACCGACCGCCCGCGCTTTACGACAGACAGCAAATCTGGCACTGCGTCTCCATCGGGGCGAGAATCTCTCTGCTGACGATCCTAATGAAACGCTCGAATAACGGTTTCCCGTTAGGGTTATACTTGTGCAACTGATTGCGTGTCTTCCATAACTGAATGAAATCTACTATGCGTGCTACTGTGAAAGGGTTATAGTAGACACCAGAAATAAAGGGACAATTTTTCAGAATCATCAATATGTCTGCTTAATTGTCGAATCTACTATAATACTGGTGGACGATGAACCTCCTATCCTCAGCACGTTTAAACAAGATATAGAGATTTCTAATTATGTTGACAATATCTACGAAACCCGCTACACTATGAACGAATCAGATCGAATAAAAAAGTGGCGGTAATCTATCACGTTTTACGTTTCACGTAACAAGGAGGTTTACACCATGAGTATTTCACCCCGTACCTCTCAAAAAACACCCGCTGGTTCAATCAACTTTGAAGATCTCCCAACTGCAGATGTTACGGATGAAGCCGATCTGGTCTATCACCAGCTCTGCCCCGCCGACTCCTTTGAGGACGGCGAAGGAAAACCTTTCCATGTAGATGGGACCCACCTTGCCGCCTTTAAGTACCAGGATAAATTTTACGCGGTAGACAACCGCTGTCCACACATGGGCTATCCGATGTCCGAAGGCAGCGTCCGAGACGGCGTCCTGATTTGCCACTGGCACCACTGGGAATTCGACCTCAAATCGGGCGGTTGCTTTCTTGAATTTGGGGATGATCTGAAATCATTCCCTATTATAGTACGCGATGACGGGTATCTGTACGTTGGGCTTGCCCGTGGAGAGCGAGCCGCAGCGAAACGCCGAGTCATCGACCGCGGCAAGCGCGCCCTTGAGCGAGGACTCAAGGATCGAAGCTCCTTCTTTATTGCGAAGGCTGTCACAGCACTCACCGATGCAGAGGCAACACCGCAAGAGATTATCCAACAAGGGCTCCACTACGGTGCCCATAAAAGCAGCGAGGGTTGGTCGTCCGGCGTAGCGATTCTTACGCTTGCAGCCAATCTATGGGACGAAGTTGCCCCGAAAGATCACAACCTGTTTCTCGTACATGGCCTTGTGCAGATCAGCCGTCGAACAACGGGAAGTTCACGTCCATATCGTGCACCGTTTCCTCGTATGGCAGAGGAACACGATTTGACAACCCTGAAGCGGTGGTTTCGTTATTTTATTGACAAACGAGATTCTGGTGCTGCGGAACGCATTCTGCTCACACTGAATGACCGTGGATACGGTAAATCGGTCATGGCAGATTTTGTGTTCACCGCTGCGACTGACTTCTATTTCACCGGCGACGGTCACGCCCTCGACTTCGCAAACAAGATGTTTGAGGCGCTGGATTACGTCGAATGGGAGGGCGCGCACGAGATCTTGCGTCCAATCGTGGTCGATCTGGTTAGCCGGACACGGCATGAAGAGACATCTCGATGGGCAGACAGTGTACCCGTGCTGGAGCCAATCTTCACCCGCTTGGACGAAATTTGGAAGGAGAACCAAGCAAACGAGGCAGAACTCGATATTTCGGAGTTCACCCAGACGATGCTTGGCGACGACTTTGTGCCGATTGTTGCGGAGATTGAGGAGAAACTTCGTGCCGGCGTGAAACCAACAGACATCTGCCGAGCTATGACTTACGCCTCAGCGATTCGGACCGCGCGCTTCCATCTCAAGAATGAGGGGGATTGGCACGATGTGGCAAACATCTACTCCTACGCCCACGCGCTCTACTGTACGTTCCAGTACGCATCGAGTGCAGACCTTCTGCGCGGAATCTTCCACGGTGCCGTGTTCCTGAACTACCTGCGCTGGTTGAACATGCCGGCGGCACGTATTCCCCGTCCCGGTCAACGGCTTGACGAAACCTTTGACTCCGTTGATGCGATGCTGGATCGCTTTCAGGAATTTGCCGACTTCCAAAAGGTTTACGAAGCAGAGATCCTTGTAAACCAATATCTGGAGGAAGGACACGACATTGACGCGCTCAAGCGTGCGTTGGCTCACATTCTGCTCCGTGAGGATGCAGAACTTCACATGTTCCAAGTGCTTGAAGTTGCGTTTCGGCACTATACACTTACTAACGACACTGAGGAAAAGCGGATGCATCTCCTCGCGGCGACCCGTTACATCACCGCACAGAAGTTGATGAAGAATATCCTCTGGTCAACCGAGAATGCGGAACGTTTGGCGCGGGGCGAGTTGCTCAGCGAGCGCGAAGATGATAATTAGCGCGTAAAATCATAAAAAAAGGGCGTACCGGTTTGGGTGCGCCCTTTTTTATTGCTACGCCATACTTACGCGACCAGTCGTCCTTGATTGTCAACCTCATCGCGCAAACATTTGCGGCAGTAGTAGATTGGGTGCGCTTTACGGTATACAAAGCCCTTCGCTTGCGTGCCACACTTTTCACAACTATGATCCTTGATGACATGGATTGCCTGCGTCACTTTTGATGGAGATGTCGTTTTCAATTGGGATTCCTTTCTTTATGTATGTAAATAATACTCCCACTATCTTTATGAAGGAGTTTATATTTAACGGAACGTTAAATCAAGTTTTTCTAAATGTGAATTATACCACACAGATATAAAGTAGTCAAGCAAAATTATCATAACGTCATAGATATTATGATGATCTTGACAACGGGTCAGAGTGTATGCTATCCTTTGATAGAATTTCACTCCAAGAATCGTAGACACAGGTGATTAAATTGGGTACAAAGGTGATCGCCGCGATGAGCGGCGGTGTTGATAGTTCAGTAACCGCGGCATTGATGGTCGAAGCCGGCTATGATGTAATCGCAATTACCATGCGACTCGGTACGCACGACACAATCGAGATCGAGTCGGATAAGCCGAGCTGCTGCTCGCTTGAAGGTGTCGAGGACGCCCGGCGGGTAGCGACACAGCTCGATATCCCGTTCTACGCCGTCAATTATGAAGAACCTTTCCGTGAGAGTATCGTTGATTACTTCTCTGACGAATACGTTGCTGGGCGGACACCGAGCCCGTGCGTCATCTGTAATCAAGATTTGAAGTTTGGAAAACTACTTGAGCTCGCAGCGCAGCTGGAAGTTGACTATGTGGCGACGGGGCATTACGCCAGAATCGAACAGGATCCGGAGACAGGTCGCTATCTCTTACGCAAAGGGATTGATCCCCACAAAGATCAGTCCTATTTCCTGTTTTCGTTGACACAGGCGCAATTGAGCCGAGCGTTAATGCCGCTTGGCGGGTATGAAAAGGATGAGGTGAGAGAGGTTGCGCGGAAGTATAAGATGCGAACAGCAGAGAAGCCGGAAAGCCAAGAACTCTGCTTCATCGCGGACGATAACTACAAGCGGTTCCTCAAGGATCGAATCCCTGATAAAATTCAAGAGGGCGATATCGTTGACCAAGAAGGTCAAACACTTGGGACACATCAAGGAATTCCGTTCTACACGGTTGGACAACGCAGAGGTTTAGGAATCTCCGCCGAGACACCGCTCTATGTTACTGAACTAAAGGTTCTCGACAATACAATCGTCGTTGGAAAGAACGAAGACCTCTTGGCGGATACGATGCAGGTCGAACGGGTTAACCTCATCACCATGGATCAGCTGACCGAGCCGATTCGAGCGGAGGTCAAAATCCGCTATAAGGATGCAGGCGCACCGGCAACCATCAGCCCCTTGACCGATACAGAGGTTGAAGTCAAGTTCGATCAACCACGCCGTGCTGTCACCCCCGGACAGGCTGCGGTATTCTACGATGAGGACACTGTCATCGGCGGCGGTTGGATTAAGTAGATCTGTCGATGCAGATAGAAGATGGACTTCCTCGAATCACAACATCGAAAAATCATCATTATCCTTGTTGCCGTTATACTCGCCGGTGGGGCGTATTGGATGCTAAAGCATTTTCACCCTACGCTCTTTCTCGGTGAACCGGATCTCGTGGTCGAAACGGAAGCGGTTCCACTTCCACGCCCAACGGCATCCCCACCTCCGCCGTCCGCACCGGTTCCCAAGCCAGAAATCGCCGTCCACGTAACAGGGGCAGTCAGGTCACCGGGAGTCTACTATCTTCCCACCGATGCACGCGTCCATGAAGCTATCGAAAAGGCAGGTGGGAAGACAAACCAAGCTGACGTACATAGCCTCAATCTCGCTGCGAAAATTCGTGATGGAGAACAGATTCGTGTCCCAGAGATTCGCCAAATCTCCGATGTGAGGCAACGCCCGCCTGCACCCAAGACCATTAAGGTGTCTGCTCCTACCGCAACCCTGCCCTCGGTGTCCCCGCAGCTTCCCGTAGAGAGATCCGCACCTTCAGACGGGTCGCGCATCAACATCAACACCGCGACAGCCCAAGAATTGCAGACGATACGTGGCATCGGTCCCGCAATGGCGAAACGCATTATTGAATACCGTCAAACCTCCGGTGGATTCTCTACCGTTGATGACCTCACGAATGTCAAAGGCATCGGGGAGAAAACGCTGGAGAAGATTCGGTCTAGCATCGCCGCTTATTAGAGATCTGCTTGGAGAGATTTTTTCATTTGCGGGGTTGGATAGTGTTGCGGTTTGCGGGACGTGGTGCAGCTTATGGCAGGCTGGGGAATCGCACACTCGCTGACGATGACTACCCTATGGTGGAACTTCTCGAAGATGAGCAGCGGGGCCGTTAGGTATTGCTGTGATTCTCCGCCTCAATAGGAAAAGGGCTGCGCATCGAGATTTAATGACCTTCAAACAATTGAGTTATTTAATACCAATCATTACCTGCCTTTTCACTGGGGCGTGTAGCGTTAAGGTGAGCCCTGTTGCGCTGGAGGGCATAGTGCTGATCCCCGCAGGCGAGTTTCTGATGGGGAGCGATGACGTAGAGGCACCCAGCAATGAAGGACCCGTCCAAACCGTCTATGTGGATGCGTTCTACATCGACAAATATGAGGTCACAAACGCCCAATACAAGCAGTTTATTGATGCCAACCCTCAGTGGCAAAAAGACCGCATTGATAGGAGATTCCACGATGGGACCTACTTGGCACTTTGGAATGGAAACGACCACCCGGCTGGGAGAGCGAACTATCCGGTTGTATATGTGAGCTGGTATGCGGCGCTGGCTTATGCGGAGTGGGCAGGCAAGCGGCTGCCGACCGAGGCAGAATGGGAAAAGGCAGCGCGGGGCGGTTTGACGGGTAAAAAGTATCCGTGGGGGAATGACTTAGATAGCAGCAAGGCGAACTACAACTATAATGTTAGGGATATAACCCCTGTGGGCAGCTATCCGCCCAACGATTACGGCTTGCACGACATGGCGGGCAATGTGTGGGAGTGGTGTCTCGATGCGTATAGTGACGATTTCTATGACCGTTCTCCCCACAAAAATCCGCTCTGTGGTGCGATCAGTGTTGATTGGGTTATGGATAACTTTACAAATATCAAAACGGATCGCGTGATCCGGAGTGGTTCATGGCTCTCTTACCCTGCGGCGTTGCCCGTCTCCTTTCGCAGTGGGGATACCCCAACCAATGCCAACGACACCATCGGGATTCGTTGTGTCCGTGCATTGCGTAAGCCATAAGTTATAAAAAGAGGATTGTAAATAGTCCGACACGGATCTATCGTGTCCAAGTCTGTAAAGCATTTGAAGTGAGAGATGCACCCAACCACGTTCACAGAACACGGGGCACTGACTTGATATGCAGAAGGAGGTTTCGGTGTCAAACAGCATGAGCAGCAAGAGATTCACCTTCGTATTGGCAATTGTCACCCTGATTTCGGGGCTTTCTGTCACGCACTTTCTCGTCGCATCCCCTGATATGGGAGGGCTTCGTGGAGAAATTATCATCGGGCTTGACTTGGCACTGACCGGTAAATACGCCGATCCGTACGGCTTGCCGATGCAACGGGGCTTTGAACTGGCTCGTGACGAGCTTAACCAACTCAATGGTCCACAAATCACCTTCATCACTGAGGATGATATGAGCACCGTTGAGGGAGCCGTTAAAGCCTTCAATAAACTGATTCATCAACACGGCGTGTCTATTATCGCCGGCCTTGCCGTCTCAAGGCTGGGTGCACAGGCGTTTCCAGTTGCACAAGAAAACGGCGTTGTATGTCTTAGCCCGGTTTCTTCTGCCGCAGGTCTGAGCGCAATAGGCGATTTTGTCTTTCGTATCTCGCTTGCCACAGATGTGCAGCATCCAATCGGCGTCCGTATAACTCAGGAGAAACTCGGTTACCAAAAAGTAGCACTCATATACGATGACGCGGATCTTTATTCCACGAGTAGCAATGAGGAGTTGAACAAAGCCCTAGCAGCCAGTGGCGTCGAGATTTTGATTACGGAGACCTTCCAAACCGACGACACCAATTTTTCGGCGCAATTAACTCGGATAATGGAGACAAATCCTGATGCGCTTTTTATTTCCGCTTTATCAAGAGATAGCTGGAATTTTGACGCAAAGGCGGGTGATCGGTATGCCTGATTCTGTTCGGTTCATTATTCCCGACCTGACTGAAGACGAAGCTGAAACCGCCGGTGATGCTGCCGAAGGTGCAATCGCTTTTATAGGTTGGACTCGCATGATGAACACACCGGGCAATCAAGCCTTCGTCCAAAATTATCGGGCGAAGTATGGTCTTGAGCCTGAGCCGTGGGCGGCGCAGTCCTATGTCGCACTCTATATTCTCGCTGAGGCAATTTCAAAAGCACAATCCACCGAGGCAACCGCCGTGCGGGATGCGATGGCGAATATCACGGATCTTGATACCATTCTCGGTCAGTTCGCTTTTAACGCTGATGGAGACGCAGTTTACGACCCAACTATACTGATTGTCGAAAACGGCGTTTTTGTGCCCCTTGAGTAATTCGCAATCTCCAAACCAATCCTAAATCCGCAGTCGCAAGCATTGACAGAAAAAATGGGCGATATGTCGATGTCCCTCCTATGAAGGAAGCGCTCAACCTTTGCCGGGCGCGTAACCAATAAAACACACTTTGAAACTCCTTACAATCGACTATATGAAGTGTTACAATTCACTTCTGATACCCAGCCTTATCGGATATTCCATTTGAAGGGAGAGATACAGATGAATAAAGTATTGCCGAATACTCCTAAACAGCGCACCGTTTATATAACCGCTGGCGCATAATTAAGAATGTCCGATAATTGTAGCGGAACGATTTTGAGGTGAAAGGTGAATTCCTAAAGGAGCGTAGATATTCGAACTGTAAGGGTTAAATGGGAGGGGCCACTTGACCCTTGATGTTAAGCGTGCTATAATTTTCCAAACTTTGTAACCCTTTCCACAAGGAGGAATCAGTAATGTCAACCCTCGTACATGTCGGTGTCCGTGCCACCAATTTGGAAGAGACTATCCGATTCTGGCGCGATGCACTCGGCTTGAAAGTTTTTTCGACGATGGACGGCTGCTACGATCTTACCGATGGCTATCATAACTTCCGTGTCTTTCAGCACAATGGACCCGAACGTCCGCCACACGTTGGCGGTATGTTGGACTATCTCCACATCGGTGTCCGTGTTCCAGATCTACAGGAAGCTGCGAATCGGTGTGAGGCAAATGGATTCACAATTATATCGGATGGGGTCGGTGGTAAAGAATACGATCCAAATTCACCTCCAGACGAATCGTTCAAGGTAGAAGACCCCGACGGGATCGTAGTGGATGTGACAGCGGACGATGGTCAGTGGCCCGGCGTCCAACCCCGACAATAGACAACATTTGAGGTTGAGCGTAAGCCCTATGTACAGTGCATAGGGCTTTTTATTTTACGACTTATGCAGCCCAAACTATAGGCGGGGTGTCTTGTCCCACTCTGAAGTGCGTAGGTCCTGTATTCTTATCCAAAGCGTTGTTTTGTACCATCCCGATAAGATCGGGATGATCCCTGCCCACAAACTAATCCCGACACGTCGGAACGCTAACCAACGGGTTAGGAGCCTCGCTCCTACGGCTTCCGACACGTCCCTAACGGTGAAGCCGCGGCGCCTGTGCGCTTGTTCTTAAATACAAAAAACGCTTGACATCCACTTCCTCCATTTGGTATTATTCTACCCGCTCTCCATTGTGCCGAGGTAGCTCAGTAGGTAGAGCAGTGGACTGAAAATCCATGTGTCGGCAGTTCAATTCTGCCCCTCGGCATCTCCATCCTTACGGTCTCATCATCTATGTTGGGACCGTTTTCCTTATACGCCGGTGTAGCTCAGTCGGTCAGAGCGGTTGATTCGTAATCAACAGGTCGGAGGTTCAAATCCTCTCACCGGCTCCACTCCTGTTCGCCTCCCTCCCACCGTTTCAATGCCCCAACAGTGAAGATCTTAACCGAGTTGTAGAAGGCCATCATACACCGTTTTTGGCTACCTAAACTTTTCTCTACTTACTGCGTCTACTACCGACACAACGCCATGAAAGAAGATCCGGATCGCTACCTTGTTAAAAGAGCACAATGCGGGGATACCCGCGCATTTGGTGAGTTAGTTCAGAAATATCAGAGACGGATTTACGAACTTGCTTATAACTTCACTCACCATCCAGAGGATGCGTATGACCTCTCTCAGGAGATTTTTCTTCGAAGCTACAAGGCGCTGAACCGTTTTCAAAGCAAGTCCACATTTTACACATGGATTTATCGGATTGCCAAAAATGCGTGCATCGATTATACACGCCGCCGCGCAAGCCATAAAAATATCACGTTTGCCGATGAATTCCCCGCTGACGATTTCCTGTTCCCCTCTGGGGCATCGCGGGATGTAACAATGGACGGCTTAGAACAGGCTGAACTGGGAAGGGAAATCAGGAACGCAATCCAACAGTTGTCCCCACGGCAGAAACAGGTATTTATTTTGAGACACTACGAAGGATTGGCGCTCCGCGAAATTGCGGATACGCTCCATCTGCGTGTCGGAAGCGTTAAAGCGCACCTGTTTAGCGCGACACGGAAACTGCGTGAACTACTTGCACCCTACGTAGAGAATTGATCCGTTATGAAATGTAAATCAGTCGAAAATTTAATACCAGAGTACATTGAAGGGGCGCTGGCTCCAAAACGGTCCAATCAATTAGAACTCCATATTGAGGATTGCCCTCAATGCCAAAAGGAATTGCAAACTTTTGAGGAAACAATCTATCACGCCAGCGGTGTGCCGGTGGAGTATCCTACCCCAGAGGCATGGAAAGCGTTTTGGCCCACGCTCCGTGTAAGGATTTCACAGAATCAAGGGGTCGAAAAGGACCGCCTCCCCCTTTGGGTAAGGATACATGGATGGAAAATGGCAGGCGTCGCTTGTGTGTTGACTCTCCTCTTAAGTTTTTGGGGACTTTCTAACGGTCACCTATTCAAGACTTCAACCGATAATCCCACTTTTGATGTACTTATTTCCTCAAGTTTCATGGCTGAAATCCCTGGAGATCAGTTGCGGGAACAGTTGCATTATGAACTTCAACACTTAGACGTGCCCTCGATTTGGGACACCCGGAGTTCGCTTGTCGATGAAATCCAAATACCAAATTCGGAGGCTTCCACCGACCTCGTCGATCAATGGTATAATGTCATTACTTCTGAAATTGATGTTGAGTCTGTTGGAAATGAAGTTTTCACTGACGCTATTCCTTCGACGACAGATCGAATTGATCTTATTGCCTTGGATTAAAGAGACTTCCTAAAGGAGGATACTGTTCTATGAAACGCCGTTACCTACTACTACTCTCAGTTGTTCCTGTGGTACTCGCGCTCGTGTTCTTGATCCCGCTAATTAGGGCGGACGCGCCGGCTCCCCGAGCGACAGCGCCAGGTGAGTTGGCTGAATTGATCGAAACCCTCAAAATCTGGAAGTTGGTCGATGCAGTTTCGCCAACAGCGGAGCAAAAACTGCCTCTGCTGACCCAATTTAACAGGTTGGAAAAACTAAAAATGCAGTATCGACAGGAACACCGGCAGAGCATGAATCGGCTGAAGCAGCTACAATCCACTCCAATCAGCTCTACTGAGCTACAAGCTGCCTTAACACACCATCAAGAAGTCGAAAATGGGTTTGTTGCTGGGAGGCAAAAGATTATGGACGAACTTAATGAAATTCTAACAGTTGAGCAACAAGCCCAGTTTGTCCTTTTCAGCTATAGCTATCGCCAAGAACTAAAGCAAATCCTGCAAACCCTGATTGCACTGCAAGGGCAGGGCAAGACGAAAGACATACTTGCAGCTAAATCCGTAATCAAATAGCACACTGTTTCCTACTAAGAATAGAAAAGCCGTCCTGAGGTAATTCCTCTGAGACGGCTTTTTTTATTTTAACCTAAATTGATATCCGCCGGTTGAAGTAAAGGAATTCACCTTAGCGGTGTAGCATTTTTGCGACGACAGTGTGGCACAATTTCAACAGCCCTTTTGTGAGCATGACCCTCCCTTTGAGATCGCAATTCATGTCAAAAGTATATGAAGGGTGCTCATAATTATTGTTTGAATCAGGATATTTAGGATTGAAGGGTCTCGATGAATCGGGACGAAAAGTAAAACGTGATAGGAGGTTGGGTGCATTTAGCCCCAGTTTTGAATCCCGATTTATCGGGGCGGGGCGACATGTGTCTGTGGGCAGGAGATTCCTCTCCTGACGCGAGGCCGCGTTGAAAGCGATTTATGAGCACCCCTCAAGTATATGCAAGGTTGCCCGGAGAACAAGTTTACCAACAAACTCGATTCCTTGCACAATTTTTTTAGGTGATTGAAAATAATTGTGGCATCTAAATTGCGCGTGTGGTTGATGCGCCAAGTGAATTTCGTTTGACAACGATTCACGTCAGATCTTATCTAGCTCCGTTAAGATGCCAACAGAACGCAGTCTCATTGATTATCATAACGCAAGTTGTCACTTAAAGTTCTAGAGGACTGACTTGTGTCTTTTTATAGGAGGAGCAATCCAGTGCCAATCAAAAATATCCGATTGATTCTTGTTATGCTGGGGACAGTAGTTGCGTGCGGGCGAGTATGTACCGCCGGAACATGGGTAGACGATTTCAGCGACAGAACTCTTCGGGATTGGGGATTTATTGAGAAAAGTAACGATTGGAGCGCAACCGTTAATAATGAGCACTTTAACTTCAAAGGAAAAAACGAAGATGCTAATTTCACAATCAGAAATTGGGAACTTGGGGAAATCCAAGATTTTTCGCTGGGAATGAAGTTTATGTTTAGGCATATTGGCAATGAGAGCTACTGGAAAATTATATACTTGGCTCAGAATAAGAAGACAGGAGAATACGAAGGAATTGTAGAATTTGTAATTGATTTTGACTTAGGGCATCGTATTCTAGGACAAGACATTGCATTTGTTTCTATTGATGCGACGGTGCCGGAGGAACATCCGCAACTCGGGATTATATTACGTGGAGAGTCTATCGCAAACGGTCGCTTTGCATATGAAAAAGAGGTCTGGTACACCTTGAAGATTAAGGCTGATGGGGACCGATATACCTTTTCTATTGATGATGTGATTTTAGAAGCGGTAGATAACTCGGTCCCTATCGGTTGGATCAATTTGGGCTTTTATGGCAGGTTGAGTATTTGGTTGGATGATTTTATCGTGACAGGACCCAATGTGCCAAATGGAGGACCAGGAGGTTTGGGAGTCGTTATGCCTGCGGAGAAATTAGCGACAATATGGGGAAAGCTAAAGATGCATAACTAACTATAGTGGATTCTAAAAATAAATAGACACTTTTGCTCCCCATGTTTGGTAGGCGCTGTTTTCAACTGCGCCGGTACAGAGTGTCCAATTAATTCTAAACTTTACTATAAAGCCGTTCAGAAGGGGTGTGGAAACCGATGAAGATGATATTGACTTGGGTAACTATATTGGGAGTGATGATTGTTTTCATGGTTGGGTGTGGAAGTGGCGACAACTCCATTATCGAAGAAGATTCTCAGGAAACGGAGCAGGAAAAAGCCATTAAAGAAGCACTCGCGGAGGCCAGAAAACTCTTTCCTATAGTAAAAGAATATCAAGAACGGAGAGAGCAAATCGCTTCACAAAAGATTCCATCTCAGCAAATCATAAAGGAGTTAGAAGCCCTTGAGGAAGAATACGAACCCTACGTCTCTAGACTTATAGAAATCTATCTGCTTGTAACCGATGCTGAAGTCGTGGAACGGCTTGGTGATTGGGTGAAGACGGAAGCGGAGGCAATCTTTGGACCTCTAGATTGGGACGTCTAGGTTAGTAATTTATTTCACAGAAGGAATGGTGTAATGCTAATCAAGAATGTCCGATTGATTCCTGTTATGCTAGAGACAATGCTTGTGTACAAACGAATGTGTATCACAGGAACGTGGAAAATGATGAAAGTGATATTGATTTGGACAACGATATTGGGAATGATGGTTGTTACGACTGTAGGGTGTGGAAGTGACGACAGTCCTATGAAAGAAGACAACAGTCCCATTACAGAAGAAATGCCGCAATCATCAATCGAGCCACCAAATCCATACATCGCGCCAATTTTAGGGACGTGGCATCTACAGACGATAACTTGGTTTGAAAATGATGTGGTGAACCAGAGCATGGATTTTAGTTCAGGACTGTTTACCCTAACATTCAAACCGGATAAAATCTTTGAGGCGATAAATAGATACCCTATTGAAATGGTTGCAGACTTAGGTTTCCTTAAATGGAAAGGATTGGAACATATTCAAGAAATTGTAGTTACTTTCCCGGGTGGGTATGGAATCAGTGAAAAACAACTCTGGTTAGATGTGGGTAGAGCGAGAGTAGAACCGAAAGAAGCACCGGAAATTGATGCAGACTTTGAGAACCCTATATTTTTTTACCATGTAGATCAGAATGCAAGGCCAATGGATTATTCTCTAGTCAACAATGGTGATCAACTTGAATTAGTTCATAAAAAAGATGTATATCGCGTGGAATATATTCATCACCGACTTAAACCTCAATAAAATACAGGTTTTATTGAGCGTAGGCAAGGGAGCTTCGAGAAATTCTTGGCTTGCATTTGGTTTTGGGCTCGATATATTTCCACAAATCAGGCAAGTTTCCTAAATGGATGAGGCAGATATTCCTTGGATGCTCAAGATGGCAGCTTAGGCGATTAAGCGCGAGGTATTCATCGCAGACTTGGGGGGTACACTATGAAAAACGTGCTTCAATGCTGTTTGGCTACGCTGATAATTCTCTGCTCAGTAACGGTCTCTGCCTACGGACAAACTGAAAAAGTCATTGGTAAGGGAAGTGTCGGAGCAATCCAATTCTCGCCCGATGGTAGATGGCTGGCGATCGGCACAACGGCACTCCTTGAACTATATGACGCACAAACCTACCAGCTTAATCGTACCATTGCAATGAATGTGGACGCGCTCGAATTTAGTCCAGATGGGACGGAGATGCTAATTGCGGATGGGAATCTATTGCATCGGTTAGACACGGCTACGGGGCAGGTGACCGAGACACTAACTGGCGGTGATCGGCGTATCAACGATTTGGCGTACAGCCCCGACGGTAAACAGATTGCCTCGATCGATTGGCGAGGAGTGGTTCGCTTATGGGAGAAGCATGTGAAAGCTTTTACATTCCGCCGTGAGAACTCCCGTTCGGAGAAATATACACTCCTCTTTTCTCCCGATGGGGGGCAGTTAATCGTTGGTGGACTCGACATTGAGATATGGGATATTGGTACGGTCGAACTTGTGGAGGAATATCTTACATATTTTCCTGTGACCTCTCTGGCACTCCATCCTAACGGAACGCAGCTCGCAGCGGGGACAGAAGAAGGACAGATCGAATTCTGGTCCCTACTAACAGGTGATCCGATTGGGCTGATAGATGGGAATGATATGGAGGTGGAGGGATACCGTCCAAAGGTAGAGGTTAAATCGGTCACATTCAGTCCCGACGGACGAATGCTAATTGTTGGATTCGACGATTCTGTAATCGCTGTTTGGGATACGGTGAATCAAGTGTGGACGCGATTCTGGGTTACGAAGACGAGACCTGATGAGGAGTTCAAAGGTTGGCAAACATCGGGGCAAGGATTTCCACCGCCCGGTGAGTACCCATGGTGGTCCCCCTTACCCACCCTCAGTCGTGATGGCAAAACCGTTGTTGGCTTGGCAGATCGTGCTGCGAATGTGGGGCGTTGGGATGTGCATACTGGAAAGTTGACCGGCAGGTTTGAGGGCTACGGCTATCCAGTTGAGCTCGGATTTAGCGACGATGGCAAACACTTTTTTACATGCTGGAATGTAGCCCGCGTTTGGGACACCGCCACAACGGAAATTGTCGCTGAGATGCAGTATGATAATGGAACGAATGCAGCAGCACATAGTCCCAATGGTAGATATGTTGCTATTTCGCATCGGGATCGGCTCATTACGGTTTGGGACGTGGAGACCGCTACTGTCAAACATGTCTTGGGCGGAGCGTCATGGAATAACAGTGTCACGTTCAGTCCGGACAGCCGTTTGGTTGCTGCTGTAACATTTTCATTCTTAATACGAGTTTGGGATGTTGAAACCGGCGAACTGATTGCGGAATTGCAAGAAAGAGATGACAGGTCAGGTTTTCTTTTTAGTTTCAGTTCAGTCGGTTTCAGTCCCGACGGTAAGTGGTTAGCAACAGCGGGACACAGCGCAGGAGTCAGAACAATTACGCTCTGGGAAACACAAGGATTCACTCTGCAACATGTAGTAGACGGATTAGGGTCAACCGACGGATTCCTCCACTCTCTTGAATTCAGTCCCGATAGCCGATGGATTGTAGGTTACACAGGTCGACCGAACTTCAGGACGAAATTTTGGAATATTGAAACGGGGGAAATTGATCTCGATCTTCCAACGGGCCTTGTATGGACACCGGTTGGATTTAGTCCGGATGGCAGATGGTTCACAACCAGTATTCGTGGTCCCGATGGGGATACTTACGCACCTGAAGTACAGATCTGGGATACACGAACAGGACAACCGGTTGCGAGATTTCCGCGGCCATATCAACAGATTATCTTTAGTCCGGATGGAATGACCGTTGCCGTGGGTTACGAGGGCGGGCGCATCCACCTCCTACCAGTCGACACCGTCCTGCCGCATTTGCCTCAGAATATTTCCGCTGCTACCAAACCGAGCGAGTCATTGGAAGTTGTCAAAACCGACGCACTGCTTACCAATTATCCCAATCCATTCAACCCAGAGACCTGGATCCCCTATCAGCTCGCAGCTGCTTCATCGGTGCGAATTCACATCTACGATCCCGTAGGACAACGAGTCCGCACTTTAGATCTCGGACGCCAACCGGCAGGTGTTTATCATACCCGAAATCGTGCGGCATATTGGGATGGGCGGAATGAGCAAGGAGAACGGGTTGCGACAGGTGTCTATTTCTATCGGTTAGAAACAGACAATTTCACTGCGACCAAGCGGATGGTGATTGTCAAATAGATTCATTTTTGAATCCCGATCTTATCGGGGAGGAACGATGTGTGTTTAGTCCGGGAATGTCTTAAGGTTTTTAGCCCCAGCGGGGCGACATGTTTATAGAAAAGGGCATTCATACTTGATACCAACCTGTAGGGACGAGGTTTCCTCGCCCGTTAGGCGAAGGAACTCACCTCTACCATTAGTTGGCAACGTGCGGTTTCTCTCTCAACTCTTATAGCCCCAGCGGGGCGGCATGTTTATAGATAGGCGGTGTGTCCTAATGACCAAAGCCCCAGCGGGGCGACATGTGTCTGTGGGAAGGAGATTCCTCTCCTGACGCAAGGGCGTATCGAAAGCGATTGATGAGCACCCCTCAAGTATAGGCAAGCCAGATAACTTGTAGGTCGAGATTCATATCTCGACACCGCAACTGAAGTCAGTTTCATTATCTATGTAGGGGCAACCCTTGTGGTTGCCCGTCTTGGGTTTACACCGGAGACCACTGCCAACACTTCAACTCCCAATCATGCCCCTTCACTGCAAGCGCCGCCGCGTAACCGGGCGCAGGATCTAACGCTTGCATCGACCAGCGAGAAACCTCCCGCGGATCCTTTTGGCTACGCAGCAGCGCCGCCGGCTCACCCGGCGTCAACGAAACATCAAACGCGCTCAAAGGAATAGACATCCCTTCCCCTTCCGCCTTGATATAGGCTTCCTTGCGCGTCCAACAGTTAAAGAACCCTTCTGTCCGCAACCGTTCAGGTAGGGTGCGAAGCACAGCCGCCTCTCGTGGCGAAAAAAATCTCTCGGCGAGTTTCTCGGCTTCAACATCAGGACGGAAACGCTCGATATCAACCCCGATCTCCCGACCGCGAGTGACGGCGTAGAGCGCCATATCGTGGGAGTGAGACAGGTTGAAGCGGAGTCCCTCCGCGCCGGTCCCTTCAATCAAGGCTGGCTTCCCGTAGGAATTATAACAGAAATGCAGCTGCCCCGGTTTTTTGTCCAGATAGCGGCTTAGGATATTCCGTAGCAACCCACGTCCAGCGATGAAACGTTCTCGGTGTTCTTGGAAGTAGAACCGTTCAGCTCTGGCGCATTCATCCGCCGTAAGTGTGCCTTCAAGGATACGCAGGTAGGATGCGGGCACAGCCAAAGATGCCCGCCAAACATGGACTGCATTACTCGGTAATGTAAGCGTCTTGGGTGGGGAATTCCATGAAGCAGAGGGGGTCATCAATTTTACCTAAGCCGAACGTGGTAGTGTTCGACTGTACGATGATTCGGTCAAAGCCCGACCACAAATACAAATCCAGTAACCTAACCGCCGAACCGCGCTTCATATTTCGCCCACGTCTCATCGGAGAGAGGCACACTCGCCGCGCGTACGTTTGCTTCCAACTGCTCAATGTTCAACGAACCGATATTGTTCCCATGAATCCGATCGTCCAGCAGGCAATACTGAAGGGCCAATTGGAGCAGATCGACTCCCTCTTCCTGACACCATTTCCATCTCTCTCTCGCATCTTCGAGATCAGGGTGGTTCGCCCATCGCCCTTGTGCAACTTCCGCATCAATATCAACCCCCGTCAGCAAGCCACGCAGGATTGACCAACCGTTCATTACGCCCACATCCGCTTCAGCAGCGGCGGGTAGCACAGTGTCCGCAGCGGTCTGACGGACTAAATTATAATCGTTGAAGCACAGAAGGAGATCGACATCGCCGGTGGCGATTGTCTTCAGGTGGAAATCGTGTGGCCGCATCCCGTATCCCACAAAATGAACCAGCCCCCGCGCTTTACACTGTAGCACGCCGTCTAACGTTCCACCCTTCTCAAGCGTTGGTTCAATTTCGGATGGATCGTGAATCAACATGCCGTCGAAGTAGTCCGTACCGAGCAACTGTAGTTGATCTTCGACATCCGCAATCACACGTTCAGTAGAATAATCCGGCGTCCCATCACCGTAACCGCCCCACTCCGCCGACGAATGGCAGCATAGCCGCCCAGTAATTATCACATCCTCACGCCGTATCTCCTTCAACGCCAAGCCGAGTTTCCGCAGAGAATCACCATAACAGCGAGCACAGTCGAAATGGTTGACGCCAATACTGACAGCGTGTTTCATGAGCGCGACGGCGTCCTCGTCAGAAACAAACCCGAAGTGGTTACCGAACCCCTGTGTCCCGAAGGGAACGACGGGGATGCTCAACTCTGTCCGTCCCAAACGGCGGCGCGGTATAGATAATGTTCCGTTTGTCGCCATAAATCACTCCTTAAAATCGCATGTCCATTCCTCTAAAAAGCTTTTTTGACAATATCCCAATTCTATATCAGATTTTGATCCGCTGCAAGCAAATTCTACTAATGAACCACTATAGCCCCAGCGGGGCGACATGTTTATAGAATATGGATATCATACATACACGCAAGTTGCTAGTGATATGAAATGTCGCAAAGCGAAAGAATGAAAACTAAATCGAGTTCCTCACTGCTCGCAGTGGATTGACAAATCCACTGCACACGCGCAAAGATGGCTTGGATATGTCTAATCCAAGTCTCGGACTCTCGGAACGGAGCCGAGCAGGTTTAGCAACTAGCAACTTAGGTTACATACACTAACGGCATGTAACACTTTTGGCGAGGCTGGTGTTAATTTTCGACAAAAACCTCTTCAAACAGGACGCTGCTGCCCCGGCGCATCCAAACCGACATCCACTAATGCTCCGAATAGCTTTTCAATCTGTTCGAGATCGGCTGCTGGCAAGGGACCACTCAGGATAGAGTCTATGTTGGACAGCAGATGCGTCCTATTACCCGTGCCGAAGAGTATCACATCTGTCCCCGGTTCATGACGGCAATACCGGTATGCCGCGTCGATAATCGTGCGAGCACCGCCCGAACGAATCAGAAAACCGAGTGGATGCTCCTTCTCCGCCAACCAAACCGGCAATTTCCCTTCATTCACCAGCTGCGTAACCACCTGGTTCAGCCTGCCCGGCTTGCTGAACAGCAACCGCACGGCGAACATATTCAATACCCCGATCCCTTTGGGCAGTGTATGTTTGAAAATCTTCTCACGCGCCGACTGGTGCATGAGATGGAAAGCAACCATCACCACATCGAAGCAATCCTGCTGCACCGCTCGTTCAAGTGTTTCGTGATGGGGGTCTTTGGGAGGAACCTCTGTGATACCGAGAAATCGAAATTTCCCTTTCTCTTGCTCCCGTAGCAGCACAGGAACTATTTTATCTACAGCATGGTCGTAGATTGAAGGCTGTACGCCGTGCAGGTGGAACACATCCACAGTGGACAGCCCCATCTTCCGCAAAGAGGCTTCCAATTCACTGACCACCTGTGCCGGACACTTTCGACCTGTGTCATCGGCAAGGGTAGTCTTGGTCGAAATCACAAGTTCGTCCCGATTCCGCCCTTTCAGCGCCTTTCCAATGATCGACTCTGTACGATAATTCCGCGCCGTGTCAATAAAGTTGATACCGAAGTCCATCGCTTGTTGGACCAAGGCTATAGATTGGGCTTCACTTCTACCGGTTGACTGACCCAACCGGCTATACCCACCGCAGCCAAGTCCCGCCACACTTACCTGAAGTCCTGTTTTACCGAGTGTCGTGTATTGCATAGTTTTTTATAGATAAACTGCTTATCTGAATTCTCAATCAATTTCGTAGGGAACGCAGATCTGCGTTCCCTACACTCATGCTATAATTACTTCAACCCCCACTCCACCCATGTGGACACCAATCGCTGAATACGCCGGTTATCACTCTGGAGGAAATCGTCCGAGAACACCCGCCCTGGAGGTCCGTGCTGAACCTGATCCATCAAATTCAGAACACCTTGATAATCTTTCTTCAGCAGCGCGACGTGCTCCGAAAGCGTCGGTTCAGGTGTAAAGTTTAACGCTAAATGCCGCCTACCCGGTTGACCACCAAAGGAGGAATGCCACAGGTTCATGTTCAAGAAAAAAACGTCACCCGGCTCTGATTCGAGCGGAAAATGAGGCACCTCCGGTCCGGGGAGGTTGATCTGAGGGGTTGGGCGATCTGCGGGTCCCTCACGGTCTCCCAGATGCTTCAGGTCATCGTGCAACGGCGACCGATGCGAACCGGGGATCACGCGCAAGCAGCCGGTATCTTTCGTAAGCGGATCCAGATACAATGAAACCTTTATAAAGAAATAGTCTTGGGTGCTACCGCCGTCTGGGTGCCATCTCGTATCCCCAAGATAATGGTGCCCTTCAGAGCAGAGCCAGCGGCAGCCCTCTCCCAGCAACTGACAGACCGTCTCATAAATCCGATCATCTGCCACAAGTCCTGTCAATAACGGATGTCTCTCAGCGATCCCGTAGACCGACTGTAGCCGATGGTATCTTGACTGCTGCTTTTCATCTAACGCGGGCCTGCCGTGCCGGTCTTCCTCAAGCAGGTCGTCAAAAACCCTGCCAATCTCCCCCATCTCCTCAGAGGAGAACGCCTGTTTCAACGCCAAAAAGCCAAACGTATGGAAGTGGGCAATCTGTTCCGCCGTTATCACCACTAGCCTCCTTATAACCCCCGTAGGTCGGGCATCTTGCCCGACCCGTAGCCCCAGCGGGGCGACATGTGTGTACTGATATAAGGTAACTGGCAACCCAATTTATTATACCAATTTCTCGCTGAAATGTATCGCAAATTTGCTTGCACCAAGGGTATTAACGATGAAATTTCGATTTAGGATACTTTAAGATTTGTCAAAGCCAAATCCATAAGGCGTTGCTTTCTAATCTGGTCTCGTGATACTCTATCGCCACAGGCTGCGCAGTAAAACAAAGAACCTCTGTGTGCACATTCCCAACCTAACAAAAGGATCCAAATTAATGAAAAGACTGTTCGTTTATTGCACCTTATATTTGATAATAATCTATCTCACCTGCGGTACACCCAATCCCGCTATTGCCGCTACCCATCCATTGGCGACAAACGCGACACATGTTTGCGGTGTTATTGATGATCAATGGAACAAACAGTATTCGGACCAATATCCCACCCGTCACTATGCGCGCGCCACTGCTGCGAATTTGAACGTCGGTGAACCACGTACGGTACGGATGATCTACCTCTTACCCAACGACCGGCCGTATCGCGCCGACGTCGTTCAGAAGATGAAAGATGAGATCCTCAACGTTCAGACCTTCTACGCCGAGCAGATGGGGGTGCACGGTTACGGGGAGGTAGTCCCCTTCCGCATCGAAATCGACCCCCAAGGCGAGCCAATCGTGCATCACGTGGATGGCCGACACCCCGATTCCCACTACCTTGATAACACAATTGGTACTGTATTTGACGAGGTTGAAGAGGTGTTCGATCTTAATGCGAACGTTTACATCATCGTCATTGACAATAGCATCAATGGAATTGCTCTGAGTCCGACCCGGGTTCTTGGAGGTACCGGAGGCAGGTATGGGAAAAGTGGCGGATCTGCGTTAGTTGCTGGTGGATTTAACTTTGAAATAATGGCACATGAATTGGGACACGCGTTCGGACTGTGGCACGATTTCAGAGATGGTGCATATATCATGTCGTATGGTCCAGGCCGGTATCGGTTATCTGCATGCCATGCCGAGTATTTGTCCATGCACCCCTACTTCAATCTCAATACCCCAATCAAAGAAGGGGAGCCAGCCACCATCGAACTCATTTCTCCGCATACTTATCCGGCAGGCTCACAGAGCGTCCCGGTTCGACTCAAGGTTAACGATTCGGAGGGACTTCACCAAGTATTCCTATACGTTACGACGATCAAACCACACTTCGCCCGCGGGGTTCCTGAAGTGAAAGCGTGTCGTGGATTGAAAGGCGAAAAAGATACCATCGTTGAATTTGATTATGACGGTGTTATTCCGTCTGATGGTTTTACGAGTCTTTCCGACCCTGCTGGACATCCAATTTTTATAGAAGCAGTTGATACTGATGGCAATGTAAGTCATACACGTCTTAAACTTACAGAAATTTCGCCACACCACATCGTCGGTCTTGAGCATGCGGCTGCGGTCAGTTCAGTGTCATTTTCGACGAATGGGCGGACTCTTGCGTCCGGGTCTTATGATAACACAGTCAAGTTGTGGGACGTGGTAACGCAAACAGTTATTGCCACGTTTCACGAGCATACAGCTTTGGTCAGTTCTGTATTGTTTTCACCCGATGGGCGGACCCTCGCCTCTGGATCGTGGGATGGTACGGTCAAACTGTGGGATGTGGAGACACAAACAAGTATCGCCACCTTCCCGCATACGGATAGGGTCAGTTCTGTATCGTTTTCGCCCGATGGGCGGACCCTCGCCTCTGGATCGTGGGATGGTACAGTCAAACTGTGGGCTGTGGAGACACAACAAAGTGTCATCACCCTTGATGAGCATACAGCTTTGGTCAGTTCCGTATCGTTTTCGCCCGATGGGCGGACCCTCGCCTCTGGATCGTGGGATGGTACAGTCAAACTGTGGGCTGTGGAGAAACACCAAAGTGTCATCACCCTTGATGAGCATACGGGT
This sequence comes from Candidatus Poribacteria bacterium, assembly GCA_965220385.1. GTDB lineage: Bacteria > Poribacteria > WGA-4E > WGA-4E > PCPOR2b > PCPOR2b. The sequence continues at coordinate 303,757 of OZ244825.1, forward strand.
GCGGTCAGTTCTGTATCGTTTTCACCTGATGGGAGGATCCTTGCGTCCGGGTCTTCTGATAAAACGGTCAAACTGTGGGATGTGGAGACACAGACAAATATCGCCACTCTTCCGCATGACGATGGGGTCAGTTCAGTGTCATTTTTGCGTGATGAAATGCTCCTTGTCTCCGGATCAATGGATGGTACGGTCAAACTCTGGGACGTAGCAACGAGAAGAAATTTTGCCACCCTCTGGCATACATCTCCAGTCTTTTCTGTGTCTCTTTCGAGCACAACCCTTGCGTCCGCAACGGTGGCTGGTACGGTCGAACTGTGGAATACCTCTGAACTGTGGAATACCTCTGAGTGGATGCAACTCCGTCTTGAGGCGATGGCTGAAGTTAACATACCCGACCCCAACCTCCGCACCGCGATTGAAAAAGCTTTGGACAAAGCGCCAGGTGATACTATCACCGCATTAGATATGGAGAATTTAATCCACCTTAACGCACAGAGGGCGGACATTATGAGTCTGACCGGACTTGAGGCTGCAACCAATCTGACACTGCTGTGGCTTCAAAACAACTCCATCACAGACATCTCAGCGTTATCGGAATTAACCAGCCTGACAAGTCTGCTTCTCGGTCACAACTCCATCACAGATATCTCAGCGTTATCGGGATTAACCAGACTGACAAGGCTGTTTCTTCAAAACAACTCCATCACAGACATCTCAGCGTTATCGGGATTAACCAGACTGACCGATCTATATCTTTGGGGCAACTCTATCTCGGACATCTCAGCGTTATCGGGATTAACCAGACTGACAAGTCTGTTTCTCCAGCTCACCTCCATCACGGACATCTCAGCGTTATCGGAATTAACCAGCCTGACACAGTTGTTGCTCCACCGCAACTCCATCACAGACATCTCAGCGTTATCGGGATTAACCAGACTGACAGAACTGTTTCTCTACAACAACTCCATCACAGACATCTCAGCGGTGTCAGGGTTAACCAACCTGACCCAGCTATATCTTTCGGGCAACTCTATCTCGGACCTCTCCTCTTTGGTAGCAAACACTGGATTGGGACATGGAGATAGGATTTCCATGCTGAGAAATCCCTTGAGCTACCTATCCCTCCACACCCATATTCCAATCCTCCAGAGCAGAGGGGTTACAGTGGAGTTTTACAACCAAGCGCACCCGGCACTTCTGAAAATATCGGGTGATAACCAGGCAGGCGCAGCCGATACAGCCCTGTCGGATCCGTTTATTGTAGAAATGCAGGATGAAAACGGCTCTACTCTTGCAGGGGTTTCGGTCACATTTACGGTTGTGGCAGGAGGTGGTACGCTCAGTATCACAAACACAATGACCGATGAACACGGCAGGGCACAAAGTACACTCACGCTAGGACCAAATCTGGGCACAAACACCGTCTCTGTGTCTGCGTCTGAAATTGAGAGTCCTGCCACTTTTAACGCTATCTCCAGTACTGAATCACCCCTGGTTGCGGCGGATGTCAACAGCGACGGTCTTTTGAATGTCCTAGACCTCATCTTGATTGCGTCCAATTTAGGTCAGGCTGGGCAAGATGATGTAGATGTTAATGGGGATGGGGTTATCAGTATTCTGGATCTGGTCATGGTTGCGGGCCTGTTTGATGTTGCAGCTGCCGCGCCGGCAGCACAGCCACAAGTCTCTGAGGCAATCACAACGGTAGAGGTTCAAGGTTGGCTGACCGACGCAAAGGCATTTGCGGTTAGGGATCCCATCATGAAACGAGGGATTATGGTGCTTGAACAGCTTTTGGTAGCCCTAACTCCAAAAGAGACGGAACTGCTCGCAAACTACCCAAATCCCTTCAACCCAGAGACATGGATCCCGTATCGGTTGGCAGAGGACGCTTTCGTCACCCTGACCATCTATGACCTAAACGGTCAGGTTGTCCGCACCCTTGACGTGGGGCATCGGATTGCTGCGGTCTATGAGAGTCGGTCAAAAGCAATTTACTGGGATGGCAGAAACGAGTTCGGAGAGCCTGTGGCAAGCGGCGTCTACTTCTATCACCTGTCCGCGGGTGATTATTCCGCTACCCGCAAAATGGTGATTCTCAAGTAGACCTCGTAGGCGGGGGATCCCGCCCCGCTCCATGTCGAATTCCATTGAGCGTTGTATCTTGTTTGCAGTGGCACAATTTATTGCGCGTCCGAACGGGCGATTCATCCCTCATTTTCTCCTGAGGCGATTTGAATTGCGCGACGATCTATCTTAGCTATAAAAAAGGGAATTTATGCCCCACTCAATGCTTCGTTTCACCCTATATGCGATAATAATCTATCTCACCAGCGGCGCACTCAATCCCGCCATTGCCGCTACCCATCCATTGGGAAGAAACGGGACACATATTTGCGGTGTTATTGACGATCAATGGAACAAACGGTATTCGGACCAATATCCCAACCGTCGCTATGCGCGTGCCACTGTGGCGAATTTGGACGTCGGCGAACCCCGCACGGTGCGGATGATCTACTTCTTACCCAATGACCGTCCGTATCGCGCTGATGTGGTTCAGCGGATGAAAGAGATGATTCGGGGTATACAGACCTTCTACGCCGAGCAGATGGAGGCACACGGCTACGGGAAGATAACCTTTCGCGTTGAAACCAATTTCCAGGATGAACCGATGGTGCATGACGTGATTGGAAAACACCCCGATAGTTACTATCTGGACCGTACGTTCGATACTGTGTATACTGAGGTTGAAGAGAGGTTCAATCTTAATGCGAACGTATACCTCATTGTCATTGACAACAGTATAGATGCAATCAGTTATCGTGATGGTAGGACTGCTGCTGGTCGTGGGATACGGCTGGGAAAAAGTGGTGGTCTTGTGTTGCTGTCTGGCGGATTTACGCGGCACTCGATAGCACATGAACTGGGACACGCCTTCGGACTGTGGCATGATTTTAACGATCCTAGGTACATCATGTCGTATGGCGGTCCAAGACGGGATCGGTTATCCATGTGTCATGCGGAATATTTATCTGTGCATCCCTACTTCAATTCTGATACTCCAATTGAAGAGGAAGGGGTGCCAACCATCGAACCCATCTCGCCGCGTCTATATTCGGCAGGGTCAAAGCGCGTTTCTGTCCAACTCAAAGTCAGCGATCCAGAGGGGCTTCACCAAGTGCTCCTATTCGTTACAACGATCAGACCACACTTTGCTTCCGGTTTCTTGGAACTAAAAGCGTGTCGGCGACTGGGAGGTGAAAAAGATACCATCGTTGAATTTGATTATGATGGCGTTATTCCGTCTGATGGCTTTACGAGTCTTTCCGACCCAGCTGGACATCCAATTACTATCGAAGCCGTTGATACAGAGGGCAATGTGAGTGGCACGCATTTTACACTTGCAGAAATTTCGCCACACCACATCACCAGCCTTGACGAGCATACTGCTGAGGTGCTCTCTGTGTCGTTTTCGCCCGATGGGAGGATCCTCGCCTCCGGATCGCCGGACGGTACGGTCAAACTGTGGGATGTGGAGACACAAACAAATATTGCTACCTTCCCACATACTGCTGAGGTGCTCTCTGTGTCATTTTCGCCCGATGGGAGGATCCTCGCCGCCGGATTATGGGATGGAACGATCGAGCTGTGGGACGTCGCGACCCAACGAAGTCTCACTACCCTTGATGAGCATACGGAGGTGGTCAGGTCCGTATCGTTTTCGATGGATGGAACCCTTGCCTCCGGAGCGTGGGATGGAACGGTCAAACTGTGGGATGTGGAGACACAAACAAATATTGCTACCTTCCCACATACTGCTGAGGTGCTCTCTGTGTCATTTTCGCCCGATGGGAGGATTCTTGCCGCCGGATTGTGGAGTGGAACGATCGAGCTGTGGGACGTGGGGACACAACAACATATCGCCACCTTACCGCATGGGGCTAGAGTCATTTCTGTGTCGTTTTCGATAGATGGAATCCTTGCATCCGGGGCTTATGATGGAACGGTCAAACTATGGGATGTGGGGACACAAACAAATATTGCCACCTTCCCACATACTGCCGAGGTTTTTTCTGTGTCATTTTCCCCCAATGGAGGGATCCTTGCCTGCGGGGCTTATGATGGAACGGTCGAACTGTGGGATGTAATAACGAGAATAAATTTTGCCACCCTCTGGCATACGTCTCCGGTCCTTTCTGTGTCAATTTCGAGCACAACCCTTGCTTCCGGAACAGGGGAGGGCATGGTCGAACTGTGGGATACCTCTGAGTGGATGCAACTCCGTCTTGAGGCGGTAGCTGAGGTCCACATTCCCGACCCTAACCTCCGCGCCGCGATTGAAAAAGTTTTGAACAAAGCGCCGGGTGACACCATCAGAGCATTGGATATGGAGAATTTAACCCGCCTTGAAGCATCGGAAGCGGGCATTATGGATCTGACCGGACTTGAGGCTGCAACCAACCTGACCATACTGGATCTCCACCGCAACGCCATCACAGGCATCTCAGTAGTGGCGGACTTAGCCAAATTGACCCAATTGTTTATTTGGGATAACAACATCTCGGATATATCGGCAGTATCGGGGTTAACAAGACTGACTCGATTGGGACTTGGACGCAATTCCATCACAGACATCTCAGCGCTAGCGGGCTTAACCAACTTGACCGAGCTATATCTTGGAAGTAACTCTATCGCAGACATCTCAGCGGTGTCGGGGTTAACAAGACTGACAGTGCTACATCTTTGGGGCAATTTTATCATAGACATCTCAGCGCTAGCGGGCTTAACCAACCTGACCGATCTATATCTTGAAAACAACGCCATCACAGACATCTCAACGGTGTCGGATTTAACTAGCTTGACTAAACTGTCTCTTTGGGGCAACTCTATCTCGGACCTCTCGCCTTTGGTGACAAATACTGGGTTGGGAAGTGGAGATGAGATTCTCCTGCAGAGAAATCCCTTGAGCTACTTATCCATCCACACTCACATCCCAACGCTCCAAACCAGAGGGATTGCAGTAAAGTTTGACAATCGAGCGCACCCCGCCCTTTCAAAAATCTCAGGCGATAATCAGGAAGGTATGCCTAATGAGACGTTAGCAAAACTGTTTGTTGTTGAAGCGAGAGACAGGCGTGGTTCTCCGCTCGTAGGGATCTCAGTCACATTCACCGTTGTCGCAGGCGGTGGCACGCTCAGTGTGACAAACACCACAACCGATCATACTGGTAGGGCACAGAGTCTCCTTACGCTGGGACCGAATCTGGAAACGAACAGGGTCGAAGTCAGCGTCGAGGGTATTGCCCAAACGGCAGTCTTTAGGGCAGAGGTGATTCCCCCACCACCGGTACCAACGACACTGGCGTACGTTTCAGGCAATAATCAGAGCGGGTTGACCGGTGAAACGTTGATGCAACCCTTCGTCGTAGAGGTCCACGACCAGTACGACGACCCGATGGAAGGGGTTACTGTAACCTTTGCTGTCAGCATAGGCGGCGGTTCGCTGAGTGATACAAGCGTAGACAGCGATGTCAACGGTTTGGCGCGAAGTACTCTGACCCTTGGAAACGACCTTGGCGCAAACATAGTGGAGGTGAGTGTTGAAGGAATTGCTGAAACTGTGACCTTCCATGCTACTGCCGAACTGCTTGAATTTGATTTCGCGCTTCCATCAGGTATCAGCTTGATTCACGTGCCGTTGAGGGTGAGGATGGTCGACGAGGTAGCGAAAACAATTGAATCAGTTGGCGACCTCTATGATGCACTTGGTGGCGGGGGTATCGTCAACTTCCTCATCACCCGTGACCCCCAAACCCAAGAATGGCTCAGCTATTTCGGTGCCTCAGACACAGACACATCCGCCGACAGGATGTTGAGCGATGATATGGGGATTCTCGCCGGTATGATACACGGGAAGGAGATTCGACTAAGTGGTGATCCGTTGGGGACCAACGGAAGCAGCACTATCACCTTGAATCCAGGTCTTAACCTTGTGGGGTTGCCGCTGCGAGATTCAAGGGTAACCCGTGTCAGCGACCTATTCGCACTTGACGGGATTGGCGGCAACGTCCCTGTAATTATCCTCACCGATAGCGGAGAGTTCAAGTCGGTCGGACGCGCGGGTGATCCGGGGGATATAGAAATCACCGGGGGACAGTCCTTTATCATGACCGCCCAGCGAACAGCGATAATTGATATCTCCGGCGATGCGTGGACTAACGTCTCCGGCACGTCTGCTGCACCGCAGGTGGCGTTGACGGATATCGAGGTGGGGAATACCACACCTGTTTTGGCGTTGAGAGGTTCAATAGTTGATGAAGGGACGAGTGTGAGCAAAGCAGGTTTCCATGTCAAGGTCAAAAACCTCTCGACTGACAGAGCACTCTCTACCTTGACTGGAGATGAAGGAAATGGATATCAACTCACTATCGTTGATATAGAAACAATGCGGGCAGCACGGATTGGGGATATCCTTGAAATCTCCGCTCAATCTCTATACCCACTTGTAGGTGTGCAACCGCTGCAGCATACTGTAACGGTTGAAGATGTGAAACGGGGTCTCATTCAGTTAACGGAGTTAGTCGCTTACAAAATACCCACAGAGACAGAACTGCTGCCTAACTACCCGAATCCGTTCAATCCGGAGACATGGATTCCGTATCGGTTGGCAGAAGATGCCTTTGTCACCCTGACCATCTACGACCTAAACGGTCAAGTTGTCCGGGCGCTCGACGTAGGGCATCGAATTGCAGCGGTCTATGAGAGTCGATCAAAAGCAATCTATTGGGATGGACGGAACGAGGCCGGTGAGCAGGTGGCGAGCGGTGTCTACTTCTATCACCTGTCCGCGGGTGATTATTCCGCCACACAGAAGATGGTGATTCTCAAATAGTATCAAATGACCCTATGACGGTTGGAATGTCGATGTTTATTGACTTTCAGCCATCACTCAGGAGGTGTTCAGAATGTTTGATCTAAAATCCAAAGCACGTGAGGTTATTGAACGCGGCTATTGTGTGCTTGAATCGGTCTACGATGAACGTGAACGCGAACAGATGCGCTCTATTTTCAAGGGACTGTGTGCCGAGAAGAACGGCTTTTCGTCCGAGCAGCCGACCATCAGTTTTCACCCGCTCTTGGAGTGGGGACCCAAGATGGCGCCTTTCTTTGCAAAGGCGGTTGTTGTAGATGCTATGGCGGAGGTTTTTCAGGACGATGTTCGCCTTGCACACAGCGGCGCCGCTGTCTTTAACAACGCACTTGTTGGGGAAACCCTCACCCACTGGCACGTCCACTACGCATGGGAGGTTCCCCCGACAGGGCTGCAGCGAGATAATCCAGAGCGGGTGCTCTGCAATATCTACGTGGACGGATCCGATCCCCACATTGGTCCCCTAATCGTTCTACCGCGTGGACTCAACGATTCGGTCGATCCAAAAGGCGATGTTGGGGAGAAGTGGAATGGACAGATGGAGGTCACCGTTCCGCCGGGATCGGCGGTCATCTTTGACACCGCTGTATGGCACTGTTCCAAGCGCGGGGATTCGTCCGAACTACGACACCTATGGGGCGGACATTATCAGGGCTGGAGCAACCCAACGCCGCACCCGGAGGATAATACCGCCGAAAACCCGACCGTTGCTGAGTACAAAGCGGAACTGCCGGTACTACGGGGGCTGCTAGAGGGCCCTGCATGATCTGAAGGTTCTCTGTGCTCCGGGGGTAAAAGTAGGATTCACCATAGTTAGTGCTGCTCGGCTTGGATAGACATATCCAAGCCATGTCCGCAGAGATACAGTGGATTTGCCAATCTACTGCGAGCGTTGATTATCAGACAGAATAGGCAAAAACCTTCGCCTGAAACATACGCAGCCGTATCGCGAGACTTCCACCGATACCCGATATATCGCGCTTACCTCCCCATGTGACCGCCCGACTCAACTCATCGCCGGTCAGTAAATCACTCTCTGCGAAGGAATAACCGGGGATCGGATTTGCGTCAGGATGGATGCGTGAGGGCACCCCCCGAATCAACTCGCACGCGATATACCCACCGTTTTGGCAACGGTAGTTGAGACGCAATTCATCGTTGCGACGCTTGAGAGTCGGAATGGTAAACCGACCTTCCACCTCCGCCTCAATACCGCAGAAACGGTGCGGCAACCAACGGGCAAGCATTAGGACACCCGGTTCAGGTTCAATGGCTGGTTCACTCTCCCGGTAGTTGTGAAGCGATGTATGTCCACGATACATCGTCGCCCAGTAGCCATCGGGCAGCTCAAAAAGCCCGCCCCACGGTCTTGCCCCACCTGAGTCGGGGGTGCCGGTTGGACCGCATGGGATAATTGCACGACGTTCTGGACGGAACCAGTGGGTCATGTTGCGCGTGAACGCAATCTGTGCATCGTTGTGATCGGTCACCTGATGGTAGATTTCGACAAAGGCACCGTGCAGGTTTTTGTCAGTCGGATAGCGGAAATAGCTGCAACCGTAAAACGACACATCCGGCGGGTCCTGCGGATCCGGAAAGAGACACAGTTCGGCGTGGGGCCAATGCCAAAAGTCTTCAGTACGGGTCAACCCAGTCGCTCGCCGTCCCATCCCGCCAACCCTGATATATGCGAAATAGCTTTGCGTATCCGGATCGTATTGGGCTGCGCTGCCGCCATCAGAACTCATGTCTCCTAACTTGCCAACACTCTTCCAATGGACACCGTCCGATGAAGTCCAGCCCTCCACCCAATGACGAGAGGTCATACGTGGTCCCTTATAAGCGTCGCCGTCATACTCCTGTTGACGCCATCGGTTGTAAGCCTCCTGCGGATCGAGTTGCTCTCCGGTATCCGGATCGAAATTGGCACCAACCTGACCGATTGCCTTGAACCGTTCTTCGGGAGGTGCTTGCGGATCCTCAAAGGGTGTGCCGGTCGGTCCGTTCGCAATGATGTTATTAGCGGTCGATCCCTTCCATTCAACTTGTCCCAGATGCGGGCGCGTCCAGTTATAGCCATCCTCGCTTACCGCATAGCAGAGGTGATGCCCACTTCCAAGTCCCGGGCTACCCGTCGTACGCGGATGCGAGCTATAGAGCAGGTGGTATCCTTCCCCATTCTTCCACACACAGAGCGGTACCAGCGAACCGTTTCCATCCCACTCCTGATCTGCTGCAACTATCGGTCCCGCTTTCTGCGCTTCTTCAATCGTAATACGCACACCAACGGGCGCATCGTACAGTTCATACCGGCCCGCCCGATTGACCCCGCGATTGCCCGGATAGGTGGATGACCAATCAATCAGCGGCACCCAATCGCCCTGCGCTGAGATGTCTCTGACGATAGCGGCGCTCTCGCCTTGCGCGAAATCCTTTGTTTCCTTTGTCATTAATGCTTCCTCCATTTGCCGAGTGGGTTTTCTATTTCTACGGTCCTCCAGCCTATTCTACCTGTTATCCATCAGTCGTGTCTACTCAAAAGGGCAACCTCATAGGGCTATTCAGTTTTCCGCTTTTTGATCGATTTTGGCAGGTAGGCAGAAGATTCCTCCCTACACTGTAGGTAGGGTCATTTAGTTTTACTGTAGGAGGGATCTCCGAATCCCGACATCTCACTGTAGGCGTGATCTCCCGGTTGCGTCTTTTCAAACAAAATGGTTAAAAAACCGAAAGCTGAATAACCCTAACACTGTAGGCGGGGCATCTTGCCCCGCTCGAAGAATCATGATAGGTTTTAGAATTACTTGGACATTGCCAATCGGTGAGGTGAGCAAACCTCGACGACTGGGGTTAGAAAAATCTGGGCTATGACCCGGTAGGTGCGGTTTGTAACCGCACCGGACATCGCAATGAAGGTGCTTATCATAATTTATTTGACAGAGTACTAGCCAACCTCAGTGTCGAGGTAGATTGGAATTGTATCCAACAATGAAGCTATGACCCGGTAGGTGCGGTTTGTAACCGCACCGGACATCGCAATGAAGGTGCTTATCATAATTTATTTGACAGAGTACTAGCCAACCTCAGTGTCGAGGTAGATTGGAATTGTATCCAACAATGGTGTGGCACTTTTTTGCATTCCTTGCTATACTATCGGCGCACCGAGTCCGGGCGGCGGCATGGGTCTCCGAACGGACTATAGACTCGCCACAAAGCCCCAACAACGCCCATAGCCGAGGGGATCCCCCAATCGATAATCATCTGACCGTACCCCATGAGGAGACTGGAGGAAATTATGAAAGCAGCAGTCTTTTACGAACCCCACGTTCCCGTGTCTATTGAAGAACTCGAAATCCAACCGCCGCAAGCGGGTGAAGTGTTGCTCGATATCGTCGGCGCAGGTGTCTGCCATAGCGACTACCACTATGTAGATGGCCACGTCAAGCGTGAGCCAACCCCGTGGGTCATGGGACATGAAGGCGCGGGTATCGTCCGAGAGATCGGTCCCGGTGTAACCAGTGTCGTGCCCGGAGACAAAATTATCCTCTCTCTCGATGCCATGTGCGGTTACTGCCGCAACTGCAGCAACGGCAGCCCCGCGTTGTGTGAAACGCATCCACCCGGTGCGGTAAGTCGCATGACAAAAAACGGCGAACCGGTCTACCACAGTAGGCCAACCTTTGCTGAACAGACCATCGTTCACGCCGATGCCTGCGTCAAGGTGCCGGACGACACACCGCTGGAAAAAACATGTCTCATCAGTTGTGCTGTCATCACCGGTATCGGTGCGGTCGTCAACCGTGCAAACGTCGAAGTGGGTGCCTCAATGGCGGTGTTCGGCTGTGGTGGTGTCGGGCTGAACGCCATTCAAGGCGGTGTCCTCGCTTCAGCAGGAAAAATCATCGCGGTTGACAGAGTCCCTTATAAGTTAGAGTTGGCAGAGCAGATGGGCGCTACCCACTTCGTTAATGCTGCTAAGGAGGATCCTGTCCAGCGGATCAAAGAGATTACCGGCGGTGGTGCTGACTATGCGTTCGAGGTGGTCGGCTATCCGGCACTGGCACGACAGGCAATCGACTCAGTCCGTACCACCGGAACTGCCGTCGTGGTTGGAGTACAGCCCACAGACGCAGAGATTTCGGTTGACGGATGGCATCTGCTGCTCGACCGGACGCTTATGGGTGCGTTCCACGGTGCCGCCCGTGCCCGTGTCGATTTTCTCTGGCTTCTCGATCTGTACAATCAAGGGAAGGTCAAGCTCGACGAACTCATCTCGCGCTACCGTCCACTGGACGAACTCAACGAAGCCTTCGACGATATGAACCAAGGGAAAGTTGCGCGGACGGTATTGGTGTTTGAGTAAAGCGGTTGCTAACACGGTCAGTTAGGTGTTGATATACAAACTACAGATTGAAAATCCTGATTGATCCGGCTCGAACCAATGCCGTTGGCATTTGACAGAGGAAAGGTCGCAAAACAATGAAACGTTTGATGAAACGCGAAGGTCAGTTCAATTTTGTGCTTGAGGACGTGCCAATCCCTTCACCAGGACCCAAGCAGGTACTTGTCCGGAACAAGGTTACGCTCATCAGTCGCGGATCCGAAATCGGTGGTCGCTATACCAACGAGGGGGTTGTAGCCCATTCCTCCATGGGCTACTCCGCCGCGGGTGTTGTTGAAGCGGTCGGAGTTGAAGTCACGGGAATCTCGCCGGGCGACAGAGTCATGGCGAGTGCCCCACACGCCGAATATGTCGTTGTCGATGCCGAACCAGCGTCGGGTGTTCGACACCTGCCCGATGAAGTGACGTTTGAGGATGCGACCTTCTGGCCCCTTACGACCAGTGCCGTCATGTGGTCATGGTCTTCAGGAATCAGACCGGGCGATACCTTGGTCATCCTCGGCGGTGGGCTCATCGGTAACCTCTGTATGCAGGTCATGCGGATGACAGGTCCAGAAAGGATTGTTGTGGTTGAAGGGATTCCCGTGCGCTGTGAAATCGCGCGGAATCTGGGAGCCGACGAAGTGGTGAACTTCAACGAGGAAGATCCCATCGAGGCTATCAAGCGCTTGACAGACGGTGTTGGTGCGGATGTCGTCATCGAAGCGGTCGGGGGACCCGCCGGTGTTCTGGCATTCTCGCAAGCCCAAGACATGACACGCGCCGGTGGGACGATCTTTCTGATTGGTCTCTACCACAAAGAGCCACTCCGTCTTGACGTCCACAAGGTGATGAACAAAAAGATCCTCGGTGCCGCACACATCCCCTACCGGCGAGTTGAAGCGGCAAAGGTGGCACTTGGGCTGCTGCTGGGGAAGCAGGTCCGCCCCCAAGAGATGATAACGCATCGGCTCGACGGAAAAACCGAAGCGGTCGAAGCCTTCAGGTTGCTCTATGAACGACTCGACGAAACGATGTGCGTCACCTTGCGGTGGGATGAGGATTAGAAAGGATTTTCAGGATAGCAACCGGAACGTGAAACGGGACTATTTTATGACGGGACAGGGCGTATTTAGCCCCAGTTACTTTGAATCCCGCCTGCCTGCTCTCGGCTTGTCGGAGTCCCGATGTATCGGGGATTTATCGGGGCGGGGCGACATGTTTATAGCTGTGGGAGGGGCATCCTTGCCCCGATCTGCTTGTGGTTCCCCTTCGTAGGGGTTGGGTTTCCCAACCCGTCGGTCGAGGTTTGTTCACCCCTACGATATCGAACTCAGTTGATTCTTTGCCTTGAGCCCCAGCGGGGCGACATGTTTATAGCATACGGATAGCCTCATCCCCCAAAGCCCCAGCGGGGCGACATGTTAAAGCGTAATACGTGATACGTAAAAACAAGTACCCTTTACCGGTGGGAGGGTCATCTCCCAAGTCCGCCTACCAATTTTCCTCCTGATAAGGGAGTTGGGGGTTAGGGGATTTAGGAGGTTGGCTTTGCATTAGGAGCGTCTGAGTGATTCTGAAATCTACCATAAATCACAACTAATTCAAATGAAACGTGAAAGTGCGGAGGCAGAAAGAGATGAAACTCGGCGTCATTACCAACGGTATCAGCAGGGACCTTGAGCACGCATTGAAGGCGATGACTAAAGCAGGACTGAAATATGCAGAACTCCAGTTCCTTTGGGACAAGGAGGTTGGCGACCAAACGCCGGAAGAGATTCAAAAAATAAAAGATCTGATCGCACAATATCGCGTAGCAGTTTCCTGTGTTTCCCGCCACAATTTCTCAGGGCTTCCCGTCATGGAAACCGGACCGGGGGACACCATCTATCAGGAACACATGGCGGGGCTTCGACGGTGTATCCGCATCGCCCAAGCGTTAGGAACCAACTTAGTGAGAATCATGAGTTACAGAAAAGAGATGATCATCTTTGGTGCGAATGGTGCGGAGGAATGGATTGCCAGTACAGGCGCTTGGAATAAGCTGCTCAAGCTCATGGAGGCTCCCGTAAAGTTAGCCGAAGAGGAGGGTGTGACCCTTGTTGTTGAAACCGGAAACAACGCGATGATAACATCGGGCGTTCTGGCGAAAAAGCTGATTGACGACTTAGGAAGCAAGCATCTCAAAATCCTATGGGATATTCCCAACAGCATGTATTGTACGGAAGTCCCCTATCCGGACGCCTACGAGCAGATCAAAGATAACATCGGGCATATCCATCTCAAAGATTGCCAAGCTGACATCTCAAGCGCAACAGTTCGGTTCTGCCGGCTGGGAGAAGGAGATGTCGCCCCATACCTTGAAGGGATCGCCAGCGCGCTCCTGCGCGACAACTATCAAGGGGGTATCTCCCTCGAAAGCGTGTATCGACCGGATAACGGGACGTTTGAGGATGGGTTTTGGGAATGCCTGCCAGAATTCAAGCGGCTTTTTGAATGAGGTAGTAGGCACGCTCTGTATCGAAGGGGACAGGATAAAAATGAAACCGTATAACGTAGGTATCCTCGGTAACTGTTGCACACACGGCGCAGGCATCTGTGGTATGTTCAAGAGCAGATCTGATACGCGCGTTATCGCCGCATACGAAGCAAATCCGCGTCGTGCGAAAGAGCTGCAGGGGGTTTTCGAGGCACCTCTGTCAAGTTCTTATGAAGCGGTTATCAATCAGCAGGAGGTGGACTTCGTTGCCGTAACCTGCGATCCGGGGGACAAGGCAGAGATGGTTGAACGTGCCGCTGCTGCGGGTAAACACATCTTCCTCAACAAGCCGCTCTGTGAAAGTTTGGACAGCGCGCGCCGTATCGCTGAGGCTATCAAAACGCACAACGTCCATTTCGTACACGATATCCCGATGGTCCGTTTTATACCGGTCTATGCGAGACTGTTGGAAGAAGTACAGGCGGGAGTGCACGGCGCGGTGATGGGCTATCATCACCTCTTCGGGATGAATTTTCCAACCGATTTTGATTTAGCGTCCGCATGGCCCGAACGACTTGACCCGCCCCACAAATCCGGCGGCGGAGAGATGACCAATATGGGCTGCTATGCGATCGACTACGCGGTTGCGCTGTTCGGTCGTCCAAAAAGCGTCACCGCAAAGTGGCGAAAACTCTGGGACGTTTACGCAGAAGCTGACGTGGAAAATTTCGGGCAAATTATCCTTGACTATGGCGACTTTTTCGCGTTCCTTGAGGTCGGCAAACAACAGTTGACCAAAGACCGTCGTCACAGCAATTCAATGACGGTCAACTTTGAAAATCAGACGATGTTTATTGACGCCAGCGCGCAGGTGGTTACAATCAACCATATCCCCCAAGATTACAATCAGTTTGTCGAGGGGGCAACGGTGACCGGCTCCGTAGAGCAACTGATTGAGGCGATTAAGAATGGTACACCTCCGACGAGCAACATCGAAACCGCGCTCATCGCTGTTGAAACGCTCATGGCAGCGTATCATTCGATAGTTGAGGAACGGACTATAACATTGCCGCTGTCGTCTGGCGAAAACCCGTTGATTGCGGCAGAAAAAATTTAGTACGTAATGCGCAATGAACCGTGTCAATACAATTTAGGAGAGGTCCAGTCCTTACGTATTACTCGTTACGCACTATTCTCTTGAGGAGGAGAATCACATGGCAGAAGGAATTTTAGAACAGTTGACAGACGGCATCGTGCTCGGTGATGGCGGCTACATCGTTGAATTGGAGCGGCGCGGCTACGTTGTCGCAGGCGCATTTACCCCGGAATTAGCCGTTACCCATCCCGACGCAATTCGAGAAATGCACCGTGAGTTCCTCATGGCAGGCGCTGACGTTTTACAGGTGATGGCGTTCTACGGCAGCCGCGAAAAGTTGGAGACGGTTGGCTATGCCGACAGAACGTTTGAGATTAACCAAGCCGCAACCCGCATTGTCAAAGAGGTTGCCGGTGATAAAGCACTCATCGCAGGGGATCTAAGCGCTACATGGAAATGGGAAGCGGACAGCCCATCTTCGCAGGCGCTAGTCACGGAAATGTTTGACGAACAGATCGACGCCCAAGCAGGGGTGGACTTTTTCATCGGGGAGACGTTCTGGTACCTGGGTGAGGCGCTGCTGTGCCTTGAACGCATCAAAGCAAAGACGGATCTCCCTTCGATGATAACGATGTCCTTTCGTGGTAGCAACCAAACCGACGACGACGTAACCGCGGCCGAATGTGCCAAGCGTCTGCACGATGCAGGGGCAGATATTGTCGGTGTCAACTGCATGAGAGACCCCGAACGGACATATCCGATCATTGAGGAGATGCGTAACGCCACCAGTGCCTATCTCGCTGCACAGCCCGTAGCGTTCCGATGCTCTGATGAAGTTCCTTGGTTCACGGGCACGCCAGCCTTCCCTGACCGCCTCGATCCGACCCAACTCACGCGCTACGAGATGGAGGCGTTCGCGTCCAAAGCGAAAAACATGGGCGTGAATTATATCGGAAGCTGCTGCGGCAGCGGTGCCAGCCATGTCCGCGAGATGGCACGAGCGCTCGGCAAGTATGACGAACCGGAAGTTTGGGAACCGAACCCCGACGACCCAATGAGTGAGACCGAGTTCAATTGGAAGCGACGCCAGCCTGAAAACGCCTAAAAACGCGAATCAACGGATTATTCTGACGTAAGTTGCAAGTCGCTGAAAAATCCATCGGTTTTCCCGTAGGGGCGGGGTCACCCCGCCCAAACATTTCCGATTTTGGACGGACTGTAGGGGCAACCTTTGTGCTTACCTATCTTTAGTCTGTCTCTTTTATTTGTGTAGATTCGCGTTAATTCGTGGATGCCTTAATTGCTTGCACGTTCCTTTCACATCAACTGACCTTATTAACTTATTTGCGACAGGGAGAAAATAATCATGGCTGCACCGGAATTTAAACATCTGTTCACACCCCTACAACTCCGCCATGCGACGGCTAAGAACCGCATCGTTACCTCGGCACATGCGGATGCATTGGCGGAAGATGGGATGCCAAAAGAGAAGGCACGACGTTACTACGAAGAGAAGGCAAAGGGCGGCGTGGGCGTACTGATGTGTTTCGGCTCGGCGGGCGTGCACCCAACCTCACCGGCGCAGGATTGGAACGGCGTGGAACTGTTCGAGGATCGTGTAATTCCATATCTCGCAGAGTTTGCCGACACAATGCACGCCTACGATGTGCCAGTCATTTCGCAAATTACCCATCGTGGACGACGGGGACGGAGTGTGGACCGGCTGCATCGGATGTATGGTCCCTCTCCCGTCCGTGAACCGAACCATCGCGAAACCCCACACACGCTCGACGAAGAAACGATGACCGAGTTTGTCCAAGCATTTTCGGATGCAGCGTGGCGGTTGAAGCGGGGGCACTTTGACGGTTGCGAAGTCAACGCTAGCCATTGCCATCTGATCGATCAGTTCTGGACCCTCAACGTGAACCAGCGGGTCGATCAGTACGGCGGGGCGCTCCCCAATCGTCTCCGTTTTGGGGTACGGGTCCTTGAGGCTATCCGCGAACGATGTGGTGACGATTTTATCATCGGTATCCGCATGACAGGCGATGATTTCACAAAGGGTGGC
Organism: Candidatus Poribacteria bacterium; assembly: GCA_965220385.1. Classification (GTDB taxonomy): domain Bacteria; phylum Poribacteria; class WGA-4E; order WGA-4E; family PCPOR2b; genus PCPOR2b. The sequence continues at coordinate 320,712 of OZ244825.1, forward strand.
TTGGACAATGGGATGATGCGAGAGATCGCGGCAAATCTGAACGCGCTCGGAATCCTCGATTACTTCAGCGTCATCGGGGCGACCGCTGAAACCTTCGTCGGTGAAGCGGCGGCGGTGCCGGACATGACCTTTTCACATGCGACATACGCGCCGTTGGCGGCTTCGATTAAGGATGTGGTGTCCGTGCCAGTCATCACGGCAGGGCGCGTGACACATCCGATGGAAGCGGAACAAATCGTTGCAAACGAGCAGGCGGACCTGGTCATTATGACGCGTGCGATAATCGCCGATCCGCAAGCACCTCAGAAGGCAATGGCAGGTCAGGTGGATGATATCCGTCTATGTCGAGGCTACAACGAAGGTTGCATCGATCGCATCTATACCGGACGCGGCGTAACATGTGTACAGAACGCGACGATAGGCAGAGAAACCGAATTGGGCGCGCTTACACCGGCGGAGCAACCCCGCAAAGTGGTGGTGGTCGGCGGCGGTCCCGCTGGGCTTGAGGCTGCACGTATCGCACGATGGCGTCGACACGAAGTTGTGTTGATAGAGAAGGGAAGCAAATTGGGTGGTCAAGCGTTGATCGCCGCCAAAGCCCCACTGCGCGTCGAGTTCTCGGGTGCAACAGAATGGATGGCGGAACAGTGCCGGAAAGCTGGCGTAGATGTTCGACTGAACTGCGCGGCAACCCCCGAATCAATCCTAAGTGAAACCCCCGATGTTGTAGTCGTAGCGACCGGCGCGCGTCCACTAACGCCGAAGATCCCCGGTATTGAAAACGCAATAGATGCGTGGTCTGTGTTGAACGGTAATATTCCGATAGGTGAGCGTGTCGCCGTGATTGATGAGGAGTACGGTTTCCAAGGACCCAGCGCCGCGGAGCTGCTGCTTGACGCAGGTAAATCTGTGGACATCATCACACGCATGGAGGCAATCGGCACAATGCTCGGCGCAACAACGCGTCCGCCGGTGTATCAACGTCTGTTCAGCAAAGGGATTGCTATCCACCCACACCTGCACGTCTGCGCAATTGAGGAGGACACCCTCATCACTGAAAACGCTTGGACGGAGGCAAAGGGGGAGTTGAACGGTTACGACGCGGTCGTATATGCGTTTGGCGGGCAAGCGGTTGATGAGCTATCCCAGTCGCTACCGGACGAGGTGACCTGCTTCGTCGTTGGTGATGCCTTCGCGCCGCGCACGCTTCAACACGCGATCATGGAGGGTCATACCTTCGCACGGAAGATTTGACAGTCTAACGGGGTTATCATCTGCCTCATTACAGATTTCCGAGCTACGGATAATTATACAGATTATCCCGTTCAGGGCGCGGCTCTTGGGTGGGTTCTTGGTTCGCTTGGAACTCACGAAGGATACAGTTCACGATCTCTTCGCTGTACGCCTGTGCATGAATCCGATTCTGGTTCGCTTCCCACGACATTCGAGCCGCTGCCTCAAAATACTCGGAATGCCTATACGCGTCTAACATATCAACCCCACGCGAAAACGTCCCGTGCCCCACCCAATAAATGATGTGGCGCATTTCGTCACGTTGATCCGCTGGAAGATCCTCACCCTTGAAGAGGCGCAGGCTTTCGTAGGACAGTTCAGGGATGCCTGGGGCCCGCTCCTGCACAAAACCGATCCCCCCAGATTTATCGTACATAATCGGGGTCTCCGGTTCATACCCCCTCAGAAAATCGTAAAACCGTGATGCCTCCCCGTGCTCACTCCGAGAGATCAGATTCAAGAACTTTGGCTGAAGATGCACCAACGCTTTGAAACCGTCCGTTTCAAGTTGATCAAAGATTAGCATATAGTGAAACATCTCACTCGTCGGTTTCGGTGGCTTGGCTTGACCGCCGTCGAGTGCGGAGAGTGCAGGCGTTCCGAAGCGCATACGGTAGTGCACACCGTCCTCTTCAACCTCAACAATCGTCAGGTTCAACGCGGGATGTTCCAAGGCAACCATGTCCAACCGTGAGCCGGATTTTGTTAAGAGGACGTGGCGTCCTGCCAACCCCTTCACGGTAATTGCCGGGGGCAAGGCGTAACGGGGCGATTGATCGCGTGCGAGCAGACAGGTTTCGTCCACCGGCTCCGATAAGAGTGCGCCCATGTTGCCCGCCGAAGCCCACAGATAGCCGTGTGCATGTGCGTGGCTTCCTACCCAACCCATCTGCCCAATCAAAACGCCCAATTCGTTATCGGAAGCAATCGATCGTAAGCGGGTCTGGTACCCTCGTTCAACCCACTGTTCGTAGCGGTAACTCCTCGGCCGCGGTGGCGACAATTCGTTAGTCAAGTAGGGATTTGCTAACGTCAATCCGGGCATATTAATTCGTTCCTCGTTCTCCCACGTGGATGGCGAAGTTCTTTCTAACTTATGGTGAAAAATATATCACGAGTGTCCGGTTTTAGCAATCACTTTCTTAATCAAAAGTGGTAGGAATGCGCCGTATGCCGTAACTGCCGCATACCGCGACCTTTCCTAAGTGTTGGTTTTGAGCCTTCAACTGCATAAGTCGTAGGTCATTAGCCGTCTGCAAGATGAAAGCGCGGGCTGTTTTTTCTGGATTCACCCTACATCTTATGACATAATATAAGCGATAGGGGCTGACGCGTCATCGGCGAAATCATAAAACCCACGCAAGCCCTATTGTAGGTCGAGATTCATATCTCGACACCTACTGCGTGTTGACATTTTGATGTTGCTAATTAGCAAACACTGTAGTCAGCGGGAAATCTGAAATGTAGCGCGAACTGTTAGTTTGCGTAGTGAGGGACCGCACTCTGATGGCCAGCACCGCCCCTCGCGCGGTTAGAAAAGTTCCTTCCCGGTCACGCCTGCCCTCGGAACGGGGGAACGGACGATTCATCAGGCCTGTCCTGCCTGCTCTCGGCTTGTCGGAGTCCCGCTTGTCCCGATCCTATCGGGGGATTCATCGGGGGGATTTATCGGGGCGGCGACATGTGTGTCGTAGATCTGGTTATGTTTATAGTAAAAATTATAATTACTGATATATTTGAATAATAACCACTGGTGCTAGTTTGCAGCTGTTGATAACGTCAAAGGTGATGCCCCGATAAATCGGGACAGGCTGTGAAACATCAAAACTATTGGCTTTTGGGTGCCTTTAGCCCCGGAGGGGCGGCATGTTTATAGTACACGGATAAATAAATATCCCAAAGCCCCGGTTTCGAATCCCGATTTATCGGGGAGGGGCGACATGTGCAGCCGAAGGGTAGAACCAATGAGCTACCCTAATGCATCAATGAACGCTTCAACAATGTGGGAAAGATCCTCTCACTAACTAGCACTAAAGGTCAATATGTATACCTGTTTGTATTGTTCACCATAATTGGGTATTGAGTATGAAAATTCGACCTGCGGGCTAACTACAACCTCCGTCGATATAGACGATAAAAGCTGATGGCCCGTCAAGCAATCCATAAAACCTGTATCAAACTGTTTGCGTGAACGAAATGTAGAGAATCATTGGGAGAACACTATGAAACTGGCAGAACTGATTATCACCGAAGCGAGAGGACGGGGACTAAAACACTTCTTCGGCCTTCCGGGAGGCGGATCTCCGCTGGATATGATGGAAGCCGGACGGCAGCTGGACGTTAGCTTTGTCAGTGTTGCCCACGAATCGTCCGCCGCTATAATGGCAGCCTACTACGGCCTGATGCAAAACACCGCGGGATTGGCGCTGTCAGTGAAAGGGGTTGGCGCTGGTAATCTCGCCGGGGGTGCTGCCAATGCCTACTTTGAACGGATGCCGGTTGTCTGTCTCAGTGAGTCGTCGCCCACGGAGGTAGACCAAACAGAAATGGTACAGCATTGTGACCACACCCAACTGTTCGGGGCCGTGGTGAAGTATCAAGACACCTTAACCGCCGCCGAAGCAGCAGCCTCTGTACAAGAAGCCGTGTTTCAAGCGACGGACGGACGTCCCGGTCCCGCTCTCCTAAACCTGCCATCGGATATGGGACTGGTTGAATGCAGCGATCCCCTACCGGTCAAAACCTCATCGGACGCATCACTACCAGACAACGCTCAACTTGTCGCCGCTCGTAAATTCCTTCAAAACGCCTCCCAGCCGGTTGTCATCGCCGGCACAGATGTCGTGCGGGCAGGCGCTATCAAAGAGCTGCAAGCCGTAGTCGAAAACATCGGCGCTGCGGTGTTGGTCAACATGGATGCACGCGGTGTCTTTCCCGAATCCCATCTCCAGTGGGCGGGAGTCCTTACCGGCAACTACGGTTCCAACATCATCGAAACCGAGGTGATGGGCCAAGCGGATGCTGTCCTCCTGATCGGAGCGGACGGGATGATGACGCATACACCGTGGAACGTTGATCTGCCAACCTGTGAACTCGCTCTCCGACCGGAATACGAAGCACTGTCTCCCGATCCGAAGGTGCGGGTGGACGGGGACCTGAAGGAAACGCTCAAGGCGCTATCCGAGCACAGTCAACCGGGCTTTTCCGACGACCAGATCCAAAGGATACGCCACAAAGTTCTCCAAAATTTTAAGCGACCTGCGAACGCTCAATTCGCCGTCCAAGATATTATCGAAATCACCCGTGCCGTCCTGCCAGTGGATGGTGTCCTGTTTTCGGAGACCGGCGCTTACATTGCCATGCTTGAACATCTCTGGGGTGTGGATGACCCAAACACCTATTGGGGCACGGCGGGCGGACGAACCATGGGGCTGACACTACCCGCAATTTTCGGTGCAAAGCTCGCGAAACCTGACATGCTCGCGGTAGGGATCGGCGGAGACGGAAGCTTGTTGATGCGCTTGGGTGAACTGGAAACCTTTGCACGAACCGGTGTCGCAGCGCCGCTCATCATTATCAACGATCAAGCACTCGGAACCATGAAGTCCCGACAGAAATCGCGCGGCATGCCTGAGTACGCTCTGGACTTCCACGCCGTCGATTTCGCCGGAATCGCCACGGCATGTGATCTAAAAGGAGTCACGGTGAACACACCTGAGCAGTTCGAAAGTGAGTTGAAAGTGGCGATGGACGCAGATCGAACGACGCTCATCGACGCACGGGTGGACGCACAGGCATATCAAGACAGCTTCGGACCAACGATCGGTGTGCTTGATTGAGTCACCCTCGTGCCTTCGCTAATCCGAAATGTTGTTAGGGAGAAAAACGCTATGAAAATGAAAGCAGCCGTCCTCCACACAACCCCCGGGAAACTGTCCATTGAAGAAGTTGACATCGCAGATCCCGGTCCAAGCGAAGTGCGCGTCAAGATTGCCGCGAGCGGTCTCTGTCACACGGACTGGGAAACAATGCACGGCTACCAGCCTGTGAACCTGCCAGCCGTGATTGGCCATGAAGGTGCCGGTATTGTAGAGTCAGTCGGTCCAGGGGTCACCCGCGTCAAAGTTGGCGACCACGTCGCGTGCTCATGGAGCCCAAACTGCGGTCACTGCTTCTACTGCGACCACGGTCAGCCTATCCTCTGTGAGATTGCAAAAACTGCCAACGGACAAGGACTACTGTTCGACGGCACGACGCGGATGCTCTTAGACGGGAAACCGGTCCATTACTACAGCCTCGTCTCCTCACACGCCGAGTATAATGTGATTCCCGAACAGGCGGCGGTGCCGCTGCGGGTAGATTTCCCGCTCGATCGGGCATCGCTACTCGGTTGTGCTGTCATGACCGGTTACGGCGGTGCTGTCCACGCAGGGCGCATTAAGCCGGAGACCAGTGTTGTGGTAATCGGATGCGGGGCAGTTGGACTCAGCGCAATTCAAGGGGCTCGTATCTCTGGGGCGTCAATCATCGTGGGTGTCGATATCAATCCGCTGAAATTGCAGTGGGCGGAAAAGGTCGGCGCTACGCATGTTGTCGATAGCACGAAGGATGATCCGGTCGAATTTGTGCAGCATCTCACGCAAGGACGAGGCGCCGATACCGCGATTGAAGCGGCGGGCCAAAATATCTCGATTCGACAAACGTTGGAAGCATCACGCCCCGGCGCACGTGTCGTCATTCTCGGAAAAACCCCATACGGTGAAGAGGTCTCTTTTCCCTTCCATCTCATGATGGGCGAGCGCGAAATCGTCCGCACCTCCTACGGGATGAGTCGACCACGCGTTGACTTCCCACGCTTGGCGAATCTGTATATGGAGGGGTGCCTGCTACTTGATGAAATGATTTCCAAGCGGCTATCCCTAGAGGAGATCAATGACGGCTTTGATGCCTTAGAAAAGGGAGATGTCGCACGGTCACTGGTTGTGTTTGATCTATAGTCCGGCTTTGGATATGCCAATACACAAAATAAAACTTGATGGAATTGACTTTTGCGTGTATCATTTTCACTTGAGCTTTAGAAAGAATAGGCGATCTGCTGACTGGAAACGTAACGTACAGTCCATAGACAGGTTGATACTTTTGTTCTTGCCAATCCACAAGTCAGCCAAATGCCAAACATAATTCTGTGCCTTATCATTTATAACAAAGGGCAACCAAATCTAGGCGTAAAATGAATCCTGCCCAAGCAATCCCCAAAATATCAGGCATCATCCTCGCCGCGGGACTGTCCTCCCGCATGGGTGAACCCAAGCAACTCCTTCCTTTCGGTGAAAGCACGATTATTGAGACCGTGATAGATAGTCTGCTCGGATCCAAGCTGAACGAAGTTATCGTCGTTATTGGACACGAAGCGGAGAAGGTCCAAGCCCATATTCAGCACAAACCGGTCAGAACTGTATTCAACCCTGACTATAAGGAAGGTATGCTGACCTCTGCACAGCGCGGAGTGGAATCAATCTCAGCGTCCGCCGATGCGTTTGCGATGACACTGGTAGATTTGCCGCTCATCACACCGGATTTAGTGGATATGGTCATTGACGAATACCTCCAAGCGGACGGCGGAATCGCGGTGCCAAGTTACAACTATCGCCGTGGGCACCCTGTTATTTTTGATCGACGCTATGCAGATGACATTCTCGGTCTGGATGAGGATAGCGGTGGGGTTCGGTCGCTTTTCAAGAAATATGCAGATGACATTCACTATGTAACTGTTGATACCGACCGAGTCTTGACGGACATCGACTATCGGAAAGATTACGAAGAAGCGCTACAGAAATCCTTGTCTGCGTGAAAACAGGGCAGCCAATTAAAATCTAACTGTAAAAGGATATTAAATGATTGGTTCAATTGAAGAAGTACAAGAGACATTTGTGGAACAGAATTACATTGCCGATCGTGCGTTGGCAACAACAATCTACCTCGCCCATCACCTGAAAAAACCGATCTTCCTTGAAGGTGAGCCCGGCGTCGGTAAAACAGAGGTGGCAAAAGTCCTGGCGAGCGCGACCGGTGGAAATCTAATCCGTTTGCAATGTTATGAAGGACTGGATGTGAACAGTGCGTTGTACGAGTGGAACTACACGAAACAACTCCTCCAACTGCGCATCGACGAAATGCGGGGGATGGACAAGGAACAGATCGGTGCTGATATCTTCAGCGAGGAGTTTCTGCTAAAACGTCCCCTCCTTGAAGCTATTCAGACTGACGGCGCTGCGGCACCTGTACTTCTCATCGATGAGGTAGACCGGAGTGATAGCGAATTTGAGGCGTTCCTTCTCGAAATCCTGTCAGATTTTCAGATTACCATTCCGGAGATTGGAACAATTCGTGCCAGACATATTCCTTATGTGGTGCTAACCTCAAACCGCACACGGGAGATCCACGAAGCCCTGAAACGCCGCTGCCTCTATCAATGGATAGATTATCCGTCGGTGCAGAAGGAATTCGCAATCGTTAAAGCTAAGCTGCCGCATATCGACGAAATGCTTGCCCAGCAACTTTGTAGCCTGATGCGGGTATTTAGGGAAGGTGATTACTACAAAAAGCCGGGAGTCGCAGAAACATTGGATTGGGGACTAGCCCTTATCGCATTGGGTAAAGACGGATTAGATCCCGACATCGTTGATGAAACACTCGGTTGTATTTTCAAATATCAGGATGATATTCAACGGGCACGAGATGTGGGCTTGGACAAGATGGTAGATGGTGCCAAAAGTGATTCCGAGGTGACTAACGCCGAAAAGGTAGATTGGCGCTATATGCGTGGATAGAATCAGGCTTACACAATTTTCCTGATTATCCTTAAAGATTTATGGTGAATTTTAAAAATAAATAAACAGTTTCACCCGCCCGGTAGGTGCGGTTTGTAACCGCACCGGTTTGGAGTGTCTCATTAATTCTATAAACTACCATAGTAAATTCTATTCGGACTTAACCTATGACAGATCAACAGCCTCTCCTTAAAGAAATCACCGCTTTCTGCCGGTTGCTCAAGCAGACAGGCGTGAATGTTACCACCACGAATCAAATTAGTTTCTGCCGAAGCGTTGAATTAATCGATATCGGACGACAACAAGACTTCTACGACGCTGCCAAGATGAACCTGATCGCCAATGAATCGGATCGAGAGGCATTTGATACCCTTTTTGACTGGTTCTGGCGGTATCCCCGTCCCGACCCCCAGGAGATGGGGATTGACACGGAAGAAGAGCAGACGATGTCCCTTGAGGATCTAATGAACGCCGAAGAGACAACGGTGAACCTGGACCAGTGGACGGAGATGGAGGACGATAGTGAGGAAGGGGAGGAGGACACAGTTGCTTATAGTGCCGAGCAGGTTTTGACCCAGAAAGATTTCGGTCAATTCACGGCAGAGGAGATGCAAAAGGCGCAGGAGGTTATCGCTAAACTTGTTCCACTGTTGGCAACCAAGCTGAGCCGCCGAAAAAAAACCAGCACCAAAGGGAAGACAATCGACTTTCGGCAGAGTTGGCGTAAAAACATCGCCTACGGCGGGGAACCACTGAAATTAATCCGGAAGCGCCGAAAGATCAAAAAGAACAAGATCTTACTGCTCTGTGATGTCAGCGGATCAATGGACTACTATTCCACCTTCCTGATTCAATTCATCTACGGGATGCAACAGGCGCTTGAAGAGGTCGAGGTAGCGGTTTTCAGTACCGAACTCACGAACATCACCGGACTGCTCCGTCGCAAGGGACTTGAAGAAGGACTCCGTGAAGTCGCGCAGGTTGTCCCTGATTGGTCAGGGGGAACGAGGATCGGAGAAAGTATCGTTGCCTTTAACCGAGAGTTTGGTCGCTCTTTCTCTGCTTACAGGACCGTCGTTATTCTCATCAGCGACGGTTGGGATCGAGGCGAAGCCGATATCCTTCAGAAAGGGATGGAGGTGCTCCACCGCCAAGCGTATAAGTTAATTTGGTTGAATCCGCTACTCGGCAGCGAAGGGTATCAGCCAATTTGTCGCGGTATCCGTACCGCGCTGCCGTATGTTGACTACTTCTTACCCGCTCACAATCTGGAAAGCCTTGTCCAGCTGACGAAAGTATTGACACCGATCTGGACAGATTAAATAGATGTGTCAAAGAAGGAAAAGCAGGGGAGGCGAGCGAAATCCAATTTTGCAAGTGAGCAACGCTTGTCCATCGGATAGAATGAGAGGGGGCGAGACAAACAACTTTACGGATGACGCATTACGTTTCACATTTCACGTTCCACGTTTCGCGCAGTTGGATCCTATGTGTCCCACTCGTTCTACTGACCTGCGCCTCCTCACCGCTTATCGTTCCAGAGTACGGGATGATAGCCCCCGATTTTACCCTCAAGGACCAGAATGACATAGAAGTTCAGTTGAGCAAATTCCGCGGGGAGAATGTGTTGCTATTCGGTTTTGATAAGGATAGCATCGACCGTGGAGGAGCTTGGCTCAATCTCCTTGTGGAACGATATAATGAGCGGCTGCGGATTCTTCCTGTCGCCAATGGAGCGAGTCTTCCTTTCTCTGCACGTCTGTTTCTGCGGGGCAAGATGAAAGCTGAATTCCAGGACGCTGCTGAAGAATTTAATCTGTCAAGTTTCCTCTTGGACTGGACAGGCGAAGTCTCTCGTCAGTATGGCATACCGCTTGAGACCCCGACAGTCGCGCTGATTGACCGCACAGGTCGCATTCAATTGGTGCATCCGCTTCCACCACTAACGGCGGACGCGGCGCGTGCAACCTTTGATCGGATTGATAAACAGATCAAGTGATAATGAAAACGTAGTGGGCGTCATTCCTGTAGGAGTAACCCTTGTGGTTACCCTTCATAGCTAAGTCCCGATGCGCATTGCGTTGGAAATAATTGAGATTATTTGGAACCCAAATCAAAAAAAGCAAATATACATCAAATACAAATATAAGGAGTTTTCAAAATGCAAGTACAAGCTGCAGTAATGCCAGAACCAGGGCAAATTGAGATTCGTGCATTTGAAAAACCGACCCCTGCCGATGATGCACTCCTTCTTCAAGTAGACCAAGTCGGAATTTGTGGTAGCGATAAGCACATGTATCTCGGTCATACAAATCTGAATTTCCCCGTAATTCCGGGGCACGAAGTCGTTGGCACTGTCGCTGAAATTGGCAAGAATGCGAATCAGGTCATGAATGTGATGGGCGGACCAATTAAAGAAGGCGATCCGGTAACTGTGGTCCCCGGCTCAAAGAACTGTGGGAAATGCTACTACTGTCTGCGGTTTCCGCACCGTCCGACCCTGTGTACGAGTCGAACCATCTACGGGTTCAGTAACTGTGAAACCCCACCCTATCTGACCGGCGAGTTTTCAGAGTACACCTACATCCACGGCAACTCTTGGGTGTTCAAAGTATCAGAGGGTGTCCCTAAAGAGCTGCGCGTCCTGACCGAGCCTGTCGCGGTTGCGACCCGTGCGGTAGAACGGGCACATGCACCGGGTGTACCACAAGTTGGGGCAGGTTACGGCATCGGAGATAGTGTTGTCGTCCTCGGTTGCGGTCCCATTGGGCTTCTCGTGATTGCCGTACTCCGTAGCACCGGCGCGGGCACCATCATCGCTACCGATATTGTGGACAGTCGCTTAGATATGGCGCAACATATGGGAGCAGACGTTGCCATCAACGTTGGTGATACCTCTCCCGAAGGACGTCTCGAGCAGGTCCAGGATCTCACAAGCGGAGCGGGCGCGGACATCGCAATCGAATGCGCCGGGATACCGGGTGTCTTCGCTGAAGCTATTGACCTTGTCCGTCGCGGCGGTAAAGTGATCGAGGTGGGGCACTACACCGACTCAGGTTCCGTCAATGTACGTCCACACCAGATCTGCAACAAAGACCTTGACATCTGTGGTGTGTGGGCATATCCACAGATCCAATTTCAGACCGCCCTCGATTTCTTAGAGCGAACCCAGGTGCCCCTGAAAGATCTCATTACGCATCATATTCCCTTAACCCGATTAGAGGAAGGTATCCAAATGCTTGGGGAGGAGGGTGTCTATAAGGTCGTTGTCGAACCGCACGCAAGTTAAGCGAGGCGGTACTCGATAAATTGCTCCGCAATCTACATCCGCTTCTCCCGAAAGGAGGCAGAAATTGAGACCAAGAAGCATGGAAAGCAGAAAACTACATTCCTGCGCTCTCTCAGCCAATTTCCCTTTTCCTATTGTCCAACGCCCCGCTTTTTCTAAGTTGTGGATCTTTCTATTTCTGGTTGCATTGAGTCTACAGACGACCGCGGGGATGGCAGCGAAATCACCCTATGACACCATCGAGCAAGCTGCGTCGTATATTCTCAAACATCAGAACGATGATGGCGGTTGGCCCCTCATACCGGGCGGAGAGAGTGATATTGAAGTTACGGCATTGGCAATGCAGGCACTGATGCTAAAAGACCAAGGCTCGGGGTCAGGTGTCATCCGTCGAGGAGTTAGCTATTTAGTAAAACATCAGAAATCCGACGGAAGTTGGAACGGAAATGTCGCTCATACTATTTTTGCCGCTATTGCACTAAAGCGAGCCGAAGCAGTAGAATATTGGGAAGCCCACTTTAACGCGCTCAAATGGCTCGAGGATGCCCAGAAGGAAGACGGAAGTTGGGGCCGTGAAATCCGTCAACCTGGCAATCCTCTCTATACAGGGGCTGTTTTAACGGGGTTTGGACTGCTTGACTTTGACCGGGAGTCTGAACTTGTCACCAAAGCTGCCGATTGGCTTGCTGGTCGCATCAATTACGATGGCGGGTGGTCAATGGAACCGGGGGCGCGGTCTAATGTTCTTGTAACGTCGTGGGTGTTGCAGGGATTATCGATTGCCTATAATATTGATGAGCAACTTGTGTGGCTAAAGCAGATGCAAAATGATGATGGTGGGTTTGGTATGTGGAAAGGTGCGCCTAGTGACCCGGAAATCACCGCCTATGCGGTTCTCGCGTTGGTGATCGGGGAGGATCCATTGAACGCGGATCAGGTCGCGCTAGGATATTTGAGGGAGGTGCAAGGGGAAGATGGAAGTTTCGTCAGTGCGACGCCCATTGAACTAAAACAGCCAACGGCGAATTTACAAACCACCTGCTTTGCGCTATGGGCGATATATGCAGAAAGAATCAAAGGCAAATAATACTGAATTAGGTTTACTGTTTTCAATAAATTAGAGAGAAGGAGAAGTAAATGCCGCAAATCAACTTTATGAACGAACTGGGGATCGCGATGGTTGTTCTCGTGATAGCGATGCTGACTTCTGTGCGGATCCTCAAGGAATATGAACGGGCAGTTGTCTTCCGGTTGGGACGCTTGACCGGGGCAAGGGGACCCGGATTCGTGTTACTCATACCCTTCTGGATTGAACGGATGCAGCGTGTGAGTCTTCGAACTGTCGTACAGGACGTGACGCCGCAGGATGTAATTACCAAGGACAACGTCTCGGTAAGTGTGAACGCTGTTTTAACCTTCCGAATCGTGGACGCATCAAAGGCAGTGGTCGAAGTCGAAGATTTTGGGTTCGCAATCAGTCAATTGGCGCAAACAACGCTCCGAAGTGTGCTTGGAAGCGCAGAACTTGATGATCTCTTGTCCGAGCGCGAAAAACTGAATGAAGAGTTGGAAGAAATTATCCAAAGGAACAGCGAAACGTGGGGCATCAGCGTCATCGCTATGGAAATTAAGCATGTAGATCTCCCGGCAGAAATGCAACGCGCGATGGCGAAACAAGCGGAAGCCGAGCGGGAACGTCGGGCTAAATTTACCCACGCTACAGGAGAGTTGGAATCGTCCGAAGCCTTAACGGAAGCCGCAACCACTTTAAGCAGAAATCCGATCGGTATCCAACTGCGTTACCTACAAGCCCTGATTGAAGTTGCAGCCGAGAAAAACTCAACACTCGTTTTCCCGATACCGGTAGATCTGTTGAGTTCATTTATTAACCAAGGAAGCAAAACGGATTAACAGATGCTAAGGAGTAGTTGTTATCAGTTTGTAGGTCGAGATTCACATCTCGACCCTCCAATGCAGGAGCGGGGGCTGCACTCAATGATATCAGGATCTCGTTCGCGCCCAGAATGCGTGGGTTGTCAGAATCAACCTGCGACGGTTAATGCCCCAGCCCATTTCCTGTTAGAACATGAGTGCCAACTGTCCCATCAGTGATATTAAAAACTGATGGGAATTTATCCTTCCACGCCTCGTTTGCAATAGGACAGAACTGGCGAGCATTACCCTCAATGGCAGTAACTCGCGGCACCCGTGCAGCTAATCCCGCGGAGTGCAGGAATGAAGCCCCCGGACAGGTCAGATCCTGTACCGCCAAGAACATATCATATTCAATCGCCGCAGCCCCCATCAGCAACGCTTGAGATTGACCCTTACACGCCTTGAGCGCGACTCCAGAATAGCCCTGTTCCCGTGCGAGTTGAAAAGTTTCAAAGTCGGTCAGCGACTCATCAATGACGACCGGCTTAATCTCCGCTGCGCGGTGCATTCTGTTCTCAGGATGCGCCTTGAGATCTCGATCGGTCGGCTGCTCAATATACGCTAACCTTTCAAAGGCGTGTCCTTCACCCTCCTGAATCTTGTGCAGAAATGCCAACAGATACTCAACATCTTGGCACGTCTCGTTGAAGTCCGCGGAGTAGTACCACTCACTCACGCCCTGCTTTGACTGTGTTTCGGCGGTGACTTCCTCAATCGAGAGCAACCGTTGCACATCCCAATCCAGATCGTCGCCATTCAACTTAATTTTTAGATGCGTCAAGCCATCTGCGACAATCCACTCCGGCAACGTCTCCGGCAGACCGTCATCAAGACGGTTCGGCAGATCTGCGTCGGTCAGTGGGTCCAGCGCACCAACCAAATGGTAGAGCGGCATCTGTGGTTTCGGTTTTCGTAGCGTATATTGGTCAAGATATTTACCAGCGAATTTTTCATTGAGGTAGTGTGAAAGGTCGTGACTCATGAACTCTTCACTGAGCCCGTCGTAGCTGTTGATCCCGTTTGCTTTGCCAAACCCGTCGTGGATCGCTGCGTCAATAGGGCTTCCTGTAACCGCTGTACAAAGCTTCGGAATGGGTACGGTGAGCTGCATCTCCGCAGAGAGATCGGCCGCGATTCGCAGGAATTCTGTTTCAAGCGCCTCGGAGAGATCTACAGGGTGGGCGCACAGATTGCACCCGCGTGTGGCTTCAACCAGCAGTTCTGAGAGACGCTTCATCGCCTCAAGGCTCTGGTCATAGGGGACGTAACGCGGTGGAAACGCCCACACATTGCTAAGCGTCATAGACCCCAAACCTGCTGCCTCTTTCCCGTCGCGTGTCTGCACCTGTACTTGCACATTCAATAGTCCGCAATTGTCTATTGGGACACCACCGAACTTGAGTGGAGTGCGGTATTGGTACTCCTCGAAATCATAGCTCACATCCAGAATCCGAATGTCCGTCTCTTTGGACATAAACCCTTCTCCTAAATAGAATTAAGATAGTTCAAATTGCTATATATTGAAAATCTATCAGTTTGCCCGTAGGGGCGAGGTTCTCTCGCCTACCGAGCACTTTCTAATCCAGTTTTTCTGAACCTCTATATCTGTAGAGGATATCATTACGATGAACCCGTATAGCCCCGTCATTTCCCTACACGCCCAAGCCCCAGAGGGGCGACATGTGTTTTTGGTCCATTGTCTGATGCTTGCAGCGCTTCGTCAATTGGAAAGAGTAGCCTGTAGATCGAGATTCATATCTCGACAAAAAGCGGCAATTACTCCAATGAACCAATGTACTTCTTACGCATTACGTTTCACGTTTTACTATTAATGAACCCATGGACTAATACACTAATGAACCAACATCTACCTCAAATCCAAACAGACCATCTCCTTCTGGGTTCGGAGATAAAGTTTCCCACCAGCCAATGTTGGCACGGTCCAACACTTATCATCGAACAACTGAAAAAGAGCCTTTTCTCTATATTCGTCAGGGGTCGCTTCAGCTAATGCCAACTTTCCGCCCTCGCCAAGGATGATCAAGCAGCCATCCGCAAGCAGCAGCGAACCTTTCCCAAAGCCACGGTGTCGCCACTGTTCCTCGCCCGTGTTCACCTCAATGCACGTTAAGATGGCATTGTCGAATCCGTACAGATATTCGCCCTGAAGCACCGATGAGTTGAAATGGTTTTTCATCACACGGCTCTTCCATACCTCTTCAATCCCTATTCCATCTCCATCGGCTATCATTCTGAGGAGCACGGCTCCCTTATCATAGGAAGCGGAGATAAAGATTTTATCGCCAGGGATGAAAACCGGTGTGGCGATATTGATCCCCTCTGGCCAAGCGTATTTCCAGTAAACCTGCCCGTTCTCTGGCGCCACGGAGACGAGCGTCTTCGACGTTAGGAAAATGATTTGCCGAACTCCACCAAAATCGATAGAAATGGGTGATGAATACCCCACCGCGTCTGTGTGGGTTGCCCATACAACATCGCCGCTCTCTTTATCGAACGCGACAATCGCTCGCTCATCTTTCCCGCCAGCTTCAGCTATAACTAGATTTCCTTCGATTATAGGCGATGAAGAGAAGCCCCAAGTCGGTATGCTGCTGCCGAACTCCTCTACGAAATTGTGTGACCATATCTTCGTCCCGCTGCGAGCGTCTAAAGCATAGAGTTTCCCTTCCGCCCCCAGCGCAAACACCGAATCACCATCAACAGTCGGCATAGAGCGGGGACCATCACCGCGTTGCTCAGTAAATTTTCCACCCGACTGAAATCGCCAGATCTCCTTACCGTCGGACGCATCCAGACAAATTACAAACTCATCATTCCCTTCAGCAAACATCGTGTAAGCTTTTCCCTGAGCGATAGAGATACCAGAGTAGCCATCCCCAAGCGGGATGTGCCACAACACTTCAGGACCTGCTTCGGGCCAGTTTTTGATAAATCCGGTTTCAGATGAAATTCCATCGCGATTGGGTCCCCGCCATTGCGGCCAATCTGCGTCAGCGCCCAATACGCTGCCAACCAAAAACCAAGCCCCAAATAACGCGACAGCGCATCTTCTAAGCGAGACATAAACTCTATTTTCCATTGTTATATAAATCTCCTTGACATAATATAAGGTTAGGACTTACGCAGTTAAACGGTCAAAGCCCTGTAGTTCGGCGATTCATCGCCGCAGAACACTGTTCCCCAAGCCCGTTTCTTAATCCCGATACATCGGGATTAAGAAACGGGCAACTATAATCGCAATGCGTAAGTCCTGAGGTATTTCTTAGGCTCATGTTAAGAAACCGGGCACAGGTTAGTTTCCAATGAACTAATGAACCCATGAACCAATCATTTTCACGTTTCACGCATCACGTTTCACGCACTTGGCGTTTTACACTTTTTTCGAGATGAGCCATTTTTTAATGTCTTCCTGCCATGTCTAAACAGACAATCTCCTCTTCATTTCGTAGGTAAAGTCTGCCATCCGCGAGGGTCGGCGCAGTCCAACACAGTCCACTCAGCACTTTCGCGCTTACCTTCTCTATGTATCCTGCGGGCGTCGCTTCAGCTAATCCTAACTTGCCGCGGTCGCTGAGAATAATCAAGTGACCGTCAGCAAGTAGCACCGTCCCCTTTCCGAATCCACGGGTCTTCCACTGTTCCTCACCGGTGTCTGCCTCAATACACTTTAAGATAGAGTTGTCGAAGCCATACAAGTAATTTTCGTGAAGCACTGATGAAGAAAACTGGTTCTTCATCTTGCGATTTTTCCAAAGCTCTCTAATCCTTACTTTGCCTTGGTTTTCCTTAATTTGCGCCACCGCAGCCCGATCATCATCGTGCGAAATAAAAACTCGCATCTGTAGCACAGCAGCACCCTTATCGTACCCGGAAGAGATAAAGACTTTATCCGGCGGGATAAAGACTGGCGTTGCAGCGTTGACATCGTAGCCGGTCTTCCAAGGATACTGCCAGTAAATTGTTCCATCGGTTGGAGAGA
This sequence comes from Candidatus Poribacteria bacterium, assembly GCA_965220385.1. Lineage (GTDB taxonomy): Bacteria > Poribacteria > WGA-4E > WGA-4E > PCPOR2b > PCPOR2b. The sequence goes on from OZ244825.1 coordinate 338,059, forward strand.
CAGAAACCAGTTTAGTTCCTGTAAAACAGATGATTTGTCGAATCCCCTTGACCGTGATGGCGATAGGCGACGAGTATCCGAGTTTGTCTTTATGGGAACTCCATATCACATCGCCGCTGCTTTTATTAAAGGCAACGATAGATTTTTCACCTTTCCCACCAACTTCAACCAGAAGCAGCTCCCCATCAACCAATGGCGATGTGCTGAACCCCCACCTCGGCATTTTGCTGCCGAATTTTCGCTGCAAATCATGTGACCAGACCTTTTCCCCGTTCCCTGCGTTCAAGGCATACAGCTTGCCGTGGGCGCTAATTGTGAACAGGAGATCCCCGTCAATCGTCGGCGTTGCACGAGGTCCATTACCACCCTGGCCTTCATGGTAGTTGTCATCCGATCGGAAACGCCAGATCTCCCCTCCATCCGTAGCATTGAGGCAGACAACAAACTCATCGTTCCCTTTGGAGAACATCGTATAGACGCGTCCCTGAGAAACAGAGATGCCCGAAAATCCCTCTCCAAGTGAGACCTTCCAGAGCATCTTGGGACCACCCGCAGCCCACTCCTTAAGTATCCCTATTTCACTGGACACCCCATCGCGATTGGGACCCCGCCATTGGGGCCATTCCGTCGCGCTAGCCGTTAAAATAGCGCCGCACAGCAACGCGGATACAACCAAAAAAACTATAACCTTTCTCATGATAACCTCACATTTTCAAAATTTATATTTATTGTTTTTCATCTGCCACCCCGTGTTCTTGGCAATGGGCACGGATGATGGGCAAAAAGATATCAGCATATTTCTGAATTTTCGCAATACCGACACCGTGAATCCCCGTGAACGATTCTATCGATTGCGGGAGGCGGGCAGCCATTTCTTTCAACGTCCTGTCGTGAAAAACAACGTACGACGGCACCTGTTCCGCTTCCGATAACTCCTTGCGTGTAGCGCGGAGTTGCTCAAGAAGTTCAGGGCTGTATTCGTTCAATTCATCGGAGGTTACAGCGTAGCTGTTCGAATCTTCTGCTATCTGATTTGCCGAATGCACTGACATCCCTTGGAATTGTTCATTACTTCTGAGCACCGCCCAACCTTCCTGCGTCAAACGAATACTCCCATGTTCCGAATCCCTTTTAAGTAGCCCGTGTTGGAGGAACTGTAACGATAGACGTTTCCACTGTTCTTTGCTGTACTCCTTGCCAATGCCGTAGACAGAGAGTTGATCTGCACCGTTCTGAATAACTTTTTTCGCTTTCGATCCGCGCAAAACATCGATAATGTACGTTTCCCCAAAAATCTGCCGTGTCCTAACAACACATGATAGAAATTTTTGGGCGGGCACCGTCAGGTCGACCAGCTCCATCTCTGTTTGACAGCAATTGTCGCACATCCCACAATTTGGCTTCTCATAACGATCTCCGAAATAAGCCAATAATCCTTTGCGGCGACACGCTGTAGAAGCTGCCCAATCAACAAGGGTCTCTAATCGTTGCAATGCTCCCTCTCGCTCAGATAACGCACCTTGATCTATGAAATATTTGATAGTGTCTACATCGCCATAGCTAAAAAGTAACAGGCAATCCGCTTGAAGGCCATCCCGGCCGGCGCGCCCAATCTCTTGGTAGTAGGATTCAGGTTCCTTCGGCAAACCCGCATGGAGCACGAAGCGCACATCCTCTTTATCAATTCCCATACCGAACGCAATTGTTGCGACTATCACCCGAGTGTCATCGTTGATGAAAGCTTCCTGATTTTGCTTGCGGGTTTCGCTATCCAAGTCTGCGTGATAGGGGAGAGCCGAGATCCCATTTTCAACTAATTCATGACATAGCGACTCAACCTGTTTCTTCGTCTGACAGTAGATGATGCCGCAGTCATCACGGTGGGTATCAAGAAACTCCAATGTTTGCTTGGATAAATCAAGCTTCGGTTCAACGGTGATGAAAAGATTTTCTCTGTCAAAACTGGCAATGAATTCGTTGTCCGCCTGAATCTTAAGCGATTGTTTGATGTCCTGTTGGACCCGTGGTGTTGCTGTAGCCGTCAGCGCGACGCAAACGGCGTTCGCAAATCGCTCTCGAACAGAAACTAGTTGTCGATACTCCGGACGAAAATCGTGACCCCATTGTGAAATGCAGTGCGCTTCATCGATCGCAAGGCATGCCACATTCGATTCATCGAGCATCAACAGGATTTCAGGTCGCATGAGCGTCTCAGGGGCAACGTAAAGTAAGGTAATCTCACCCCGTCTGACACGTTGCATCGTGGCAACATATTCTGAGTTACTGAGGGTGCTGTTGAGACAAACAGCACGAATACCCCGCCCCTGCAGCTGCATCACCTGGTCCTGCATCAGCGAAATCAGCGGAGATACAACGACGGTTACGCGATCGAAAATAAGGGCGGGCAGTTGGTAACAGAGTGACTTCCCACCGCCCGTCGGCAGAACAATCAACGCATCGTAGCGGTTAAGGAGGTGATGGATGATTTCTGCTTGCAACGGCCGGAACTGTTCATACCCGAAAACGTTCTTGAGCACCGCTAACGGTGTCTGAAGATATGTTTGAGGCGGGAGGGATTCTGTCTCAATGGCACGTTTGGATTCGTCTGGGAGAAGCCAGCCGGAAAGTTGTGCGTAACAGCATTCTTCTGCGTCCGGCGTATCTTTCGGTCGCCACCAATGCGCCAGTGAAACACGTAAGAGCGTGCCTGCCGGAATGACTTCAAGCGGCTCTTGGAAGCCGACGAAGGTGAGTGTGTGACCACCATTTTCGGTGGGATAGCGATACCGCACACGCTTCCCTTCCGTATCACGAATAAGCGGCTGATCCGGTCGCCAGAACGTCGTGCTGTAGGGTGGAACACCGCTCTGCTTGGCGATATAGAGCGCGCCACTCTCTGTGGACTGCAGCAAACCTTCGTACAAAACGGTTGGATCTCCGACTTTCGGTGGTATCAACAGTTCGACAGCACCCTCCAGCTCCCCTGTGTTGAGAAGATGCCGTTTTTCATATACTACAATATTTTCGTTATGCGGCGGAATCAGAGACGCTGCCGGTTTAGAGGAAATCTCCCAAACATCTCCGACCTCATATTCTCGATTTGCGCCGTCATGTGGATCTTCGTTGAACGGTATGAGCCGAACGCTTTCACCATTTTCTGTAATTGCGCCTATACACGCGCCGCCACCCATTCGAGTTTTAGCGACAATCAAGACTTTCATGGTAGGATGTTCTCAACTTCCAATTTGAGTTCTTTTGCCAGTGTCTCTGCTACCAATGAGCGATGGCATGCTTCAGGAGCTTTTTCAACACAAAAGAGAGCCACAACCTGTGCGTCCTCTTCAAGATCCTCCAGCAGGCTGTGTGAATCAAACGCTGCGAGGCATTCAGTTCGATACGCTGTAATGAATTCCTCCCCCAATACAGTGCGTTTGCGTTTGGCAGTTTTTGTCGCTTTATCTGCTGCCGCTTGCCTGTCGCGAACCCCTTGCGTTGGCGCAAGGTCCTTGCGATAGAGGTAGCGGATCCCGAGTTCCGCCAGCCGTTCCTGCAACCGCAGGCTGTTCGCGAACGCGTAAGTCGAACCTCGCACCCCTCGTCGACTGCGAATATCACAGAAGGTATCCACCTTTGCCTTGCACAAAGCCTGAAAAAAGCTGTCTTCATCAAACCCGTATACACCGATGGTGACAATTTTAGGTTTCATCGTGAATTACCGGTACTGCTTGCGCGAGTGGAATGTGTCTTCACCAAACAGTCGCATCTGTCCCCCTGTCAACCTGTCAATGACTTTTTCTTGGGTCTGCTGTTCATCATTTTCGTCAATGTGAGTCACGAGGATGTCTTGTGCATCAAGCGATGCTCCGATGAGTTTACTTCGGTGGCACTGCTCCGGCTTTCCCTCGCTACACATGAGCGCAACGCATTGCTGTTGAGCGAAGGCAGTTTGAAGGCGTGCAACCCCGTTCTGGTAGATTTTGGTGTCTTTTACCTTTTCGTAGTCCACCTGTCCTTCTTCATCGTAACAGGTTTCGTCATCGGGGTGTCCACCCAACGTATCGCCCATGAACACATACCGAATTCCGTACCTTTCCAATTCCGCTGCCAACGCTTCTTTGGAAAATTCAGGTTTATAGCGAGAATAAGGGGCTGAGCGCACGTCGATGAGATAGGCAATCTCATGTTGTTGAAGGGTTTCGATGAATTCCTCAATTGAACGGCTACCGTAACCGATAGTATAGATGGGGATGGGATCTTGCAAGTTTTCCATGATAAGTTGATATTATGGTACGGAATACAAAAAAAGACAACAGAATCTTATGGGATGCCTCAGAGGCATAGCTGTGTTATCCAGAGTTATTCAGTTTTTGGCAAAACGGTGCCGTGTGTAGAAGCGCGGTTCCCGCGCCCTACTTCAACAGACGGACGAGGAGACCTCGCTTTACAATCTCTTTACCAAGCTATCAGAAAATTCTTGCCTTCTGTTGCAGGATTTGTTACGCTAATCCAAGTTACTAAGGCGCATTGACATTTTGCTGTTACCAACCTGGTTTTTGGTAGATCTCTCAAAGTAGTACCCCCACTCTATTGTACCGTCGTATGCCTCATAGTTACGGCATACAGCGTATACCTACCACTCTGTGACAACTTGCACTAAAGGATAGCTATGCAACTTCCCGAAATCGCACAGTATCATATCCAGGAACGCTGCACAGAGCAGAGCTACATGCGCGGCTTAGACTACTTCTACGACGGAGCAATTAGCACCCCGACCCTCCACAACTATACCCTGTCGGGAACGTGCGAGGGAACAGACATCGAACCGTATCGCGTCACGGTCGAATTGACCCCGACTGGGATTGCCACTGCCGACTGTTCGTGCCTATACGACTGGGGCGGAGATTGTAAACACATTGTTGCACTCCTGTTGACCTACGTCAACGCGCCGGACACCATTCTTTCCCTTGAACCCTTGTATGCCACACTTGAGGCACAACCTAAGTCAAGCCTGCTACAGATTATTTCTGAGCTTCTCAAATATGCACCGGAACTGGTTCCCATTGTACAGGCATATTCAGACACTCCCGGTCCCCTACAGGAGTCCGGATCGCTTCCGCTCGTCGCAGTTTACCAGGAACAGATTAATAGCATCTTTAGGGACAGTTTTACTGAACAACATCAATTTGATAGTGGATTCACTCAACTTGAAGTACTGCAACAGAAGGCGGAGTTACTTGGACAGCAGGGCAAAGCGGAGCACGCACTTTCAGTCCTTCACGCGCTAATACATCAATCTGTCGTACACTACTCCGACACCTCCCAGAAAAGCGGATTGATCGAATTCGTCGAGGAATGCCTAATCTCGTTCTCAGAAATCGCTGTAGACGCGCCCGAGTCCGTTACCCTCCTTGAACATTGCCGAATGCTATTGCGACTGAGTTTTGATGCAGAACAGGTCTTTACACCACTACTGACATCTTCCCTAGCAGAGCTCTGTTGGCGACAAGAGATAGCGGACCTACCAGTAGCTATTGAACAGGATCTTATGGAACAAGGTCTTGATAAGAGTCCAGATCGACAGGCGCATGTTCAGCTCCTGCTCACGCTATATTTTCAATCAGGTCGTACTGAAGATTACCGCCAGCTCGCCCAATCCGAAGAGGAAGAATAGCGGTTGATACACGCTTCTTGCATTCCGGTAAATAGATGTGGTGTGGCAGACACTTAAAGCATTTCTACAAAGGAATTTTTCAAGCCGGTCTGCCACTACTTCGGACGAGTGAACCTCGTCCCTATGATCTGATGGTCGCTTGCCACGCTATCAGAAAATCCGTAACTTCTATTGCAGAATCTGTTATCATATCCGAAATCGTGTGGCGTTTCTTGTAGGAGTATTCTATAGCGATTTCCGAGCGACATGCGCGGAAACCCAAACCGAATAAAGGGGAAAATTATGAAAGCCAGTTTGCAGAATATCGTTGACATCCTCGCTGAACCGAGCGCTGCGTTTGCACGCCTCAAATCCGAGCCGAAGTGGGGATTGGCGATGGTCATCTTCTGTCTGTTTTCTGCTGGAATTGCGTGGGCTATGTTGCCTTTTACCGAGCAGATTATGCGCCAAGCAATGACGGAAGCAGGAGTGCCTGCTGAACAAATTGAAATCTCCACAAAAATTGGCCAAATATCTGGTCTTATTGGTTCGCTTGTTGCACCGATTATTTGGTTACTTGCTGTAAGCGCGATACTGACCTTAGCAGGGCGACTTCTCGGATTAAACGATGCGATAAGATTTAAACATATCTACGCAGCCGTTGTGCATACCTCATTGATTAGTTTTCTGATAGCTCTAGCCAATACAGCATTGCTGGTTGTTTTTAGGGATGCTGCAGATATCAAGAGCGTAGCCGATATGAAAATAATTCCGGGGTTGCATCTGCTATTGGGCGCAAGCGAGAACGTCAAGTTGCTGACATTTCTGAGTCACTTCAATCCCTTGAGCCTGTGGTATCTCGCCGTGTTAGCGATAGGCGTTCGCATTTTCGCTGATACAGATAAAACCAAGGCATGTTTTTGGGCAATAATTATCTGGCTCTTGGGCATTGTTCCAGAGGTTGTATTCGTGTCTTAATCCAAAAACGTGGGCGGGTTAGAAACTCATCCCTATGTATACCGCGCATTCCGGTATTTGGGAGCGTAGAACTCCGGCAACAATCCATCCGCCCGGAGCAAGCCCTTCTGCGTCAATGTCACAGCATCTTCGTCGAAGGTCAGCATCCCCTCATCTTGCAGCTTTTGGTAGGTTGAGCCGAATACTTCAAAGATATCGGCATTAAACTTCTCGCGGAAATAGCCCGTCTCTATTCTTCCCAGCTTTAACTGCAATATCATCTCTCGGGTCAGACGTTCCTCCGGTGTGGTGGGGAACGCACGATCCAACGGCAACTTGTCCGCGTGGAGCGAATCGACGTAGTCGTCCCAACTTGCCGCGTTTTGGAAGTGGACGCCGCTCATGTGGGAGAACGAAGCAACACCCGTACCCAACATGTCGCTGCCACGCCAGACCGCATCCCGATAAACGAACTTACCCGGCTTATCCTGTTTCACCATGGTATATGCGCTCGACATCTTATATCCGGCGGCTGCCATCTGATCAAACGCATAGTGATGCCATTCCCGTTTCGTCTTCCAGTCCGCGACATATAGATCTTTTCCGCCAAAAATATCTTTTGAGTAAACGGTGTTGAACGGCAGTTCCATCTGGTACACGGTAATACTGTCAGGGTCCAGATCGATGGTCCGTTGGACAGTATCCCGCCAGCTATCCCACGTTTCACCCACCATTCCCGAAATCAGATCTATATTCACCTGATCAAAATCAAGATCGGCGATCCACGGCATTACCCGATACACCTCTTTGGAAAGGTGTGCCCGTCCGTTTTCCGACAAGATTGTGTCATTGAGATTTTCAACACCGAGGCTCAACCGTGTGACACCAATCTCTTTGATTGCTTCCAACTTTCCTTGGGTCAACGTCCCCGGTTCACATTCAAATGCTACCTCCTCCGCACTATCCCAAGGCATTATCGCTTTAATCCGTTTGACAAGTGTTTTCAGGTGGTTGCTGCTAATATAAGACGGTGTACCACCGCCGAAGTAAACAAAATGCAGCGGTCGATCTGTCACGGATGGGAGTTCGCTGTAAAGCTCTACCTCTCGCCCCAATGCATCAAGGTAGATTTGAATATCAGAGCTGTTTTTATCTGTATAAACCCGAAAATAACAGAACTTACACCGTTTGCGACAGAACGGGATATGCAGATACAACCCCAAAGTGGCTTTCGGCATTGGAGGGGCATTCAGTGCGTCTGTCGCTTCCGACACATCCCCTTTTCCCCAAAATGAATAGGGTGGATAGTTTGAAACAAAAACGCTTCCAACCTCTGTTTCCTTTCCATCGGTCCGTGTCGTTGCCGGTTCAGGAGTCGCTGTTTCTAATTGTTCACTCATGTGTTATTCCCCCTTGCCAAAACAGTATATTCTACCATCGTCCACGCCAATCACCAGTCTTCCTTCCGCAACGCTTGGAGAAGCGATAATGGATGCCCCAATTACAAATTCCCAGACCTTTTCGCCCGTATCAAGACTTAGTGCAACCAGTTCCCCGCCCATCGTCCCAACGAAAACGCGTTCGCCAACAATCACCGGCGAGGAGTCCACTCGCGATGTTGCGGGATATATCCATAACGGTTCGCCTGTCCCCGGCTGCAGCGCATGGACCATCTTGTCTCGTCCACCGATAATAACTATATCCGCCGTCACAGCCGCCGAAGCGTAGAATGGGAAATGCCGTTCCGGGTGCTGATACCACCATAAAATTTCTGAACTGTCCAGGCCCGCACACAACACCTGATTCCCAAACGTTCCTGCATACACCCGGTTGTTCAAAATAGCAGGGCTAGCAGCCACATAGTCACCCAATGCAATTTTCTGATGCTCCGCACCATCAGCAATATTAATGACACGCAGATAACCATCGCACCCTGAAACAATGACCGTGCCATTAACAATCGCCGGCGTCCCATGGACGTATCCTTCCGTCTCGAACTTCCAAACTAGCGAACCATCTTCGACAGAAAGACAGTAAAGATACTGGTCATAAGAACCGAACAACAACCGATCTTGTGCAACGTTGGCGGACGAAATGATTTCGGCCTCGGCTTCGAAGGTCCATCTCCCTTTACCCGTCTGAGCGTCCACAGCATGAAATACACCCATGCTGTCGCCAAAGTGTACCACATTTTTATAGACGGTGGCAGAGGATTTAATTTCACCGGACGCTTGATATTGCCACTTTAATGCCCCGTTACTAAGATCGATAGCGTAAAGATAGCCGTCTAAGGTTCCAATATAAACCGTTCCCGCTGCAATAGCGGCGGTTGACTCAATCCCATCTGGTGTCTCAAATGCCCAGAGCAGTTCAAGGTTTTCGGACAATTCACCCGTAGCGACACCGGTGAGTTGGGGGTTCCCACGAAAGCTGAGCCAACCGTCAGTGGAGGCATCGCTCTGTCCGATAGGATGAATCAGAATATAACTCAGAAAAATGTAAAATCTGAAACGCCAAATATGAAGCGTAATCTGCTGTGGAGCTTGTGTATTAATAGGTTGCTTCATAAAGTTCCAATAATTCGGTCTTGCTGACCTGCCGTGGGTTGAATATTCCTGTCCACTCCTCCGCTGCTTCTTCAGCCAATTGCGGTAGATCTTCAGACCGAATCCCGAAATCCCTTAGCTGCTCCGGCAGCCCTGCTACCGCTCTTAGTTCAGAAACACGCTCATGCAACGCCGAGGGATGTAACTCCTGATAAAGCGTCTCCACCGCTTGGCTGTTAAAACGGACCACACTGGGCAGCATTAATCCAACTGCGACACCGTGTGTGATGTTATGTCTGGCGGTCAAGGGATTGGCGCAGGCGTGTACAGCACCGAGCATGGAGTTTTCTATAGCAGCACCCGCCAAATGTGCCCCCAAAAGGGTTCGGCTTCGGGCTTCTATATCTTCTGGATCACTGACAACAATTTCAAAACTCTTTTCCAACAACTGCCATGCCTCTTTGGCGAACATCTGGGAGATAGGGTTCCGCCGCGTGGACACATAGCTTTCCACCGCATGGGAAATGGCATCAATCCCCGTAGCCGCTGTTACCCCCTTCGGAGTGCTCGTCGTCAAAACTGGATCAAGTATAACCGTTCGGAATCGGGCTTTTTTGTCACCGCACGCCATCTTCTGGTGCGTGTTCTCTTGAGAGATTAAAGCAAACGACTGTGCCTCGCTGCCGGTGCCAGCAGTCGTCGGGATACCAATGGAAGGTAGCATCGGTTTAGTGGCTTTGTCCACACCCCAATAGTCCTCCATCCGTCCGCCGTTTGTCAGGATGAAGTTAATCCCTTTGGCGCAGTCCATTGCGCTGCCACCGCCAAGCCCGATGAGCAGATTAACCCCTCCCCGATCTTTGGCAAACAATACACCCTCTGCGACATGGCGGCTGGTCGGGTTTTCCTCGACACCATCAAAAACGAATGCCTCCAGACGTGCCGCTTTTAGGGAATCAATTGCCCCTTCTACTATGCCTGCCCTGATGATACCGGGATCGGTGACGAGCAGCACCCGTATGCCCCCTAGTTCTTTTGTCAGATCGCCCAACTGGCCTAAACTGTTTTCACCGAAAATGACGCGGGTACTGGATTGGAAATCGAATGATTGCATTACCTCTGGTGAATATCCCTCCGCTTCTAGGCTATGAACGATTTCTTGTTCCATATATGCGACTTCGGTAAGAACTCACACCGACTTGCATCAAAACTGCATGCAGCGACATATCTAGGTTTCAGATCAGGGGTCCTTAACCCTTTGTCCATTCCAGAAAAAGAAACATCGGCACCTTGGCTAATCGTGGAATTCGAGAAGATGCCTGCATCTGTTCTTGGGTCGGCATCGGTTCATAAAATCCTTGCATCTTAAAACCTAATTCTAAAAACGGATTGATAAAGTCTTGTAAGGGCATGTGACGGAAGAGCACTTTTTGTTTGAAGGTCTTAGCGACAAATTCCTTCCAGGGGGTTTTGTCGAAATAGTTATCTGTTGCTCGTTCACTAAAACAAGGATGAAGAATCGACATTAAGAATTTTCCACCTTTCTTTAATACCCGTCGGCTCTCAACCAATGCTCCCCTATAATCCTCGACATCCATTAAACTCATTGAAGCTAATACAATGTCAAAGGATTGTGCTTTTATGCCATCTAAGGCATTGGCATTTCTAACCAAGTGAGTAATCGATAAACCTTCCTGCCCAGCTTTTTCTTGAGCAATCTCAATTAACTTTTCGCTTCCATCTATGGCTGTTACCGCTGCGCCCTTCTTTGAGAGTATTCTAGCATATCCGCCTTCACCACAACCCAGATCCAAGATGGATTTTCCATCGACGGGTCCAAGAAGGCTCAACGTATGAGGAATCAGGAAATGAGTTCTGTAATCGTTTGTTTCAGCAAAATTCGCCCAATCTGCTGCGATAAGATTCCATGATGTCGTTGAACTATCCGTATTCATAACCGTTCCTCGCCGGATTCCAAGATTAATCAAATGGTCGCAACGCCCGGATCTGCTTGACTTGTTCAGCAATCTCATCGGCGGAAGCGTCTAGCATCCGCTCTCCCTTTTCAGCGGTTGCGGGGCGTGGATCGCCGACGCCACCGTGCTGAGTCCGTTGATCGAAACGGTGGTAAGAGGACATTCCCGGCACCCGCATCCCGTCGCGCTCCCCGTCGGGGTCTAACCGATCTGTGCGAACAAGGCTCGGATCGATTGCCATAATCATACAGGTCTCGGTTTCACCGGCATGACCCGATCCTGCGCTACCCAACTCACGAATCTCATCAAGTGCTCCACCCCACGCCCAACGGGAATAAAATTCCGCACCGCTATCGCCGTAACGTTCCATCAAACGCTGGAGAAGGACTGAGATATTTGAGCCGTTGCCGCCGTGGCTATTCTGGATGAAAATCTTCTTGAAGCCGTGTCCTACCATCGAAGCGACGATGTCCATCATCAGCAGTAGATGGGTTTCGGATATAGCACTGATGGTGCCGGGATATCGTATGTGATGCTGAGAATATCCGAGCCACTGCATCGGCAAAACCAGAACATCGTCCGGGCAGCGTTCATGAACACGACGCGCTACCTCTTGTCCAATCAGGCTGTCCGTGAATACCGGCAGGTGCAGGCTATGTTGTTCGCAAGATGCAACCGGCATCAGCACGACAATATCGCGTGGTAGTGCATCAACTTCGGGTGAGGTCATTTCTGCTAAGATCATAGATTTTCTCCTGTTATTGTGGAAGTTGTAGTTCCTCTGCATGATTCAAAAGGGTTTCAAGAAGATTCGCCACACTCAATTCTTGCGCCCACTTCCGTAAATACGCTTTGTCTAGTCTTTGCCATTGAACAACAGCAACTCCGAGGGCATCACTAAATTGACGCTCTGGCTGACTTTCTTTTGACCATTCTAACTTACTCAAGATAGCATCCTCTGGAGAAATAGCGGAAACCTGAACCCCCAGCATATTCGCGGATATCCGTCTCCTAAATTCTTCAAAACTAAAAGCACGGTCTTTACGAATAATGAAATCCGCCTTCCCACCGGTTTGATAGTCAATCACATTGAACATAGACCGATTTTCAAGTGCTTCTTGCGCCGCTTCGGGACTGACATAATAACCTTCACTCAGCGACTGGATAAAGGTTGTCAATTGCGCTACGGTAGGGACGATTACCAAATCTATGTCATTGGTTGCTCGCGGTTCTCCATGTAGACTGCTTCCCAACGATCCTGAAATCATATAGGGAATTCCGGCATCTTCCAGTTTTGCCACGAGTCGCTCTAAGAAATCTTCTTGGTTCATTAACTTGTGATCTCAATGTCAGGATAGGCCTGACGGAATAACTCTTCTCCTATCGCTATGCGGATGGCAGCCAATCGCACCATATTCTCATCGTAGTCAGGATGACGTTGGCGGACACCGGATTCTATAATTGAGCGGAGTCCATCACTTAACTCAATAGTCATACGGGCCCGACCCTCCATACCCATTTTACGGAAAATTGAAAACTGCACACGTGCAGCCTCCAAGGTTGTATCTTTTGGTACAACTTCTATGTGCATTTTATCCTCATGTCTATGCGGATCGCTTTCACTATCCACGGTTTGGGGTGAGCGCATCTAAACTTGTTTAGCTAGCGAACCCCTCACTTGCAATGCTCGTTGCTGATAGAGAAAATCAAACAGATTCCCTTCGTGCGGTTGATCCCATGAAATCTGATTCGTCGAAATAGGACCTATATTCAGACGTTCCACATCCGGAGAGGCGAGCAAATCGTGAATAAATGCTTCCTCGTCCGTGACAGCAGTCACTACGAGGCTTGGACCGATACGATCTAATATCTCTCCTTGCGGAACCTCTACCACACTGACAAAAGGAAATAAAAACTCCGTGTTTGCCAGCGGATGTTCCGGATCTTCGCACCAGATAACGGTCGGACTGAGGAAGGTGCAGCCAGCTTCTTTAATCACCCGTCCTCCATTCCGATACTTGGCAGTCAAGTCCGTTGCACCGGGAACTTTCAATTGATTGTCTATGAGGTTAGAAATTCCTTCAGCAACTTTTGGATTGGTGAAAGCGGCAATTCCGGCTTCCGGATCGTCCAACGCTTTCGGCGTAATATCCGCCAGACGTTGCGCCAACGCCTCTGCGATTTCACGACCATGCGATGAAACCCAGACGCCGGAGGCGTTGATGCAAGACCGCCCGCCGTTTTCTGCCACCGAGCTGACCATGAGATCGAGGTGTTCTTCCCATCGTGAGCCCCTATCATTGGCGATGATAATTTTACTCCGTCCCGGACCGTGAATCTGCACGTTGGGATTCTCCTGCCACGGTGCTACCGTCGAGCCACCACCAAACAGCAAAGATTTGCCGGACTGAAGCAGGATTTCCGCAGCCCCCGAATAGTCCGTAGGATAGAAGCCAAACGCTGCCGGTGGACAACCTGCTTCAATAAAGGCTTGTGCAATGCGGAAAGGTGTCCACGGTTCCTCACTGCCGGGCTTGAGAACGAGCGGGGTTTTCAACGGAATCGCGGGCACCCAAAGAGAATGCACGCCGGGCGAATTACTCGGAAGGACCGCCCCCAATGTGTCGGTTTGGGACAGGTAACTCAGCGGACGTTCATTTTGGATTCCCCAGCCAGAGTCAAGAATAGACAGATCCAATCCGCGTGTCAAGCCACCCAAGACCGCCTCCATTTCGTTCAGAACCAACTGGATTTTCTGCATATTCTTGCGGCACAGACTTTGAGGCAGACCCGTTGTTCCAGAAACCTGTTGAATATAATCGTCGGGCGATTGTAGCGTGTCGTCCAAAGGCAATTCCGATTTCATGAAAAGGTTGGCAGCCTTTTTACAAATCGCCAAGAGTTCTGAGACAGACAGATCCTCAAGGGCACGCTTGTTCTCTTTTGCTTCCATCAAATCTTTGGCAATCAGTCCACGGTTCGCTTGGCTCACAATCGCGAGCGGTTCGCCTGTTTGGATATGTGATACACGGGCAAGATTCAAACTCTTATAAGCAAGTCCAGCCCGCAAAATCGGAATATGTATCATGATTTATGAATCCTGTCATATAGATTCAGATTGGTTTTTGTCCATCAACCCCGCTCGGCTTGGATAGGCATATCCAAGCCATTTCTGTGGGAGTGCAGTAGATTTGTCAATCCACTGCGAGCGGTGATTGGTTCCCTGCCCGGTTTGCAACATTTCTTATGACTGGCAACTTGCGTTAATATAGATTCAGATTGGTTTTTGCCCACTGGCTGGTTACTAAGCCGCGCGAGCCTGAGCCGCTGCCACAGCCTCCACAAGTCGAAATTGCTTCGCAGCGCGTCCTCCTTCTGGCACCCCTAACGGCAAGCGAACATTCAGGAGAAATGGACGGTTTTCCCCTTCAACCACGTTTAGTCCATGATCAATCGCCGCAGCAAGCCGAGACTCATCTTGGACGTGCATACCGTCCACACCGAATCCGTCTGCGAGTTTCACCGGATCGATACCGTCCAGAACGACGCCAGCATATTCTCCAGTCTCCTTCATCACCCCATTTGCGCGTCCAAAGGATGAGGCGACAACACCATAGGATTGGTTGTTGGAAATAACATAGAGCACCGGTACGCCGTGATGTGCTGCGGTCCAAAGCCCCGAATCCGCGTAGAACATTGAGCCGTCACCGACCAACCCGACAACCGGCTTGTCGGGTGCAGCGAGTTTCAAACCGACCGCTCCACCAATACCGTAGCCCTCAGAACCACCAGCAGCCCGAATATACGTGTTTTTACCACCGCCATCTGATCCGCCTATGGTGTCCAACGGAACCACATATTGCTCAATCATAACTAACCCACCGCCACGGCGTTCCAAGGCTTTGTCAAGGACATCCGCAACCAGCCAAGGTCGGACCTGGTTTGGCTGGGCTTCAGCCCGCTGTGCGTCCTTTAATCGCTGTGTGCGAAGGGCCGCCGCCCGTTCCTGTGCCAAAGCGCGTCGCTCGGCAAACTGTTTCGGACTGGAATGGCTCGAAGCCAATTCTGCGAGCCGCTCAAACGTTCTACATTCATCCGCAAGAATCGCTGTGTCTAAGTTCGGGATATTTTTTACATGCTCGATATCCGGCCCAATAGCTATAATCTGCGGCGCTTTGGAAAATGTGCCGAAATCCCCCGGCTTCCCGCCGCCGCCGTGCCGCATACCGATACAGACAATCAGGTCAGGCTGAAGCGTGCTTGCTGCTTGATCCATCCGTCCACAATTGAGTTTATGTGTTGTTGAGATGCCCCGTCCCCAACTCCCGACAAAAGGAACGCCAAAATGTTCAGCAATAGCGGTAACCTGTGCTTCTGCGCCGCTCTTCCAAGCACCGTCCCCAATATAAAACAGAGGAGATTTCGCATCCCGTAACGCAGATTCGATCTTCTCGACATCGCTGTCTGATGGATAACCCGCATGGAGGTCCGGCAGTTCACCATCGATTATGGTGGTGGATATCTCTTCAGGACCAAGTACGCGATCATAAACAGCGAGATGGACCGGCCCCACCGGTGGCGTTTTAGCGACCAGTAACGCGCGGTGAATCGCTTGCGGAAGTCCTTCCGGCTCAATCACAGTCCAGTTCTGTTTTGTGAACGGCGCAGCGATTGAAGTAGGCCCGAAGTCATGACTCAGATCAAGCCCGATCCGATCAGCGTAGCTGCCGGTGTCACCCGCAAACGTGATAACCACGACGGGCAGACTACCCGCCCAAACGTTGATGAGCTGCCCCAAGCACTGGGCAAGCCCCGCACCGAGATGGACCAGCATGACCCCCGGATCGAGGTTTGCCTGCGTATAACCGCCCGCTTGTGCCGCAACGCTACCCTCATGGAGTGCCAAGATGCCGTGTATATCTGGGTGCACATGCAGCGCATCAAAAAAACGCGCCTCGCGTGAGCCTGAGTTATTGAACACATATTTCACACCCGACGCCGCAAGTTGCTCAACCATAACCTGAGACGGATTCGCCGTAATCGGCCTCATCTGCATAAAATATTACCTCGCTTTCTTTGTCTATTTGAAACATGAAACATGATGCGTAAAAGTAGTCCAGAAATTCATATTTTGATTAACCAATCACACAACGAAACAACCTGAGTTTCATTGGTTAAGTTGGCACTATTTATCCTTTTTCCATACATAGACACACTTTCTCAACGCTTCCCGTCCGTGCCTACCCATCTGTTGGGAGCTATTCCCTTTACCTTGAGGCAGGACAAGGATTGTTTCTATCTGAAATCCAATGTCTTCAGCTATTTTTGAGAGGATTGTATCTACAGATATTGCAGCACCCGCATACCTAACATTGTCATTAACCATGAACATCATACCGTCTTTATCCAATACCCGGTAACATTCTTGGATAACACAAGCCATCTCATAAAAATAACCCCTTACCATACGAGCAATTCCACTGTTATTGAGTTCTTTTTTATTCTTTTTGTAATCCAAGTAGTTCAATATCCCTTGCAGTAGAGGTAAGTCATCACAAATGCCTATAGCCGTTTGCCATGCGGGGTTTAAGTCAATGAGCGCTTTTGCTCTGTTTTCTACCGTGCAACTTAACATCGCTTGCCGCAAGTTAGCTAATCCAATTTCACTGACGCCAAGCAGCGCGTGTTCTAAAGCATAAGTGCGTGTATAATCATAACGATTGCAGTAGGGCGGTGACGTAATTATTCCAGAATAAGTCCGGCGTCCCAATTTCGGTAACACCTCTAAACATGAGCCTTTTAATAAATTCACATCGCCTGTCCGTATATCCTCCTGCATAGATGAAAATAGATCGCCTTCACCATCCCCAAGGTTCATATCATCTTTTATCTCGTTTAGTTTTTCTACAATGGCTTCATCAAATGACAAAATCTGCCCTTTGTCGAAAGGGTTCTTACCATTTCTACGTCCAGATCGGTAATCCCATCGGAGATACTGCCCATCTTTCCTTGTATAGCTTATCGATTCCAGAACACACAGCAGGGCAAACAGTAATACCTCTTTTGTTTCTGGAGGTTCCCCTTCTAACTCGTTTAGGTATCTTCCGATTTTGTGGTGCGTTTTTTCAGGATACGCCCCATCGGTTATACGAAGCACCTCAAAACCTTTGATTTCACCGTCGGCGTTCCAAGGTTTTTGAAGTAACCAGCTGTCCAATCCAGAAACAATGCTTTGTTTATTCGCACCCCTAGCGAGCATATTTGCCTGTATGATTTTTTGCCCAATTGGTAAGAGTTCAATTCCTTCAGTATGATACCCTAAAGAAGAACAGACAAATAAAGCAGTTCCCGCACCCGCAAACGGATCGAGTATTTTCCCCTTCATTACCTTGTACTTATGGAAAAGATACTCCACCAAATCCGCAGAGAAAGCCTCTTTGTATTTGTACCATCTATAGTATGTACGGGTTTTATTCGCTTGGAAACTGACCAGTTTTCTGGTTAAAGCGTTATCAACGACAAGTGTATTGGGAAAATACTCGATTAAGGATTTATCGAGTTCCTCTATTTGTTCCAAAAGCATATCGCCTTGGGTATGTTCGGATCCCTTAATCTCTTGGGCGGCATCAGCAGGCATTCTTCAAATATTTCCTCTTAATATACTCCCACCACCACGGACTCCTGAAGTTCCGAGAGCAGCCGCAGATTCTCAACGCCGTCCCACGGATATTGCTCAATAGGTTGCGCCCGTTCCGCTTCATCTCTTTCGAGAAAACGTGGCATGAAAAACTCATGTGTCAATGTCGTCAGCATCACGCGCCCCGTTTCACCGTAGCCTACAGTTTCTTCTGGATTGTCGGGATTGACCAATTCAATGACAGCGCGGGGTTGCGGCGGATAGTAGATTATCGCGTAATCATCCGCGGGGTCAAAAGGCTTGCAGCACGCCAAACCCATAAGCGTGTTTCCATACGTCGGCATAAACTCAACGCCCGGCACCAACTCCTCGCGGGCAAAGCGGTGGAATTGGGCATCCATCTCCGTTCCACCGCAAAAGATGCCCTTTATGCCAGCCTTTGGCAGGGAGATCTTTTCGGACAATGCTTCAAGCAGCTTCGGTGTTGTGAATAGACACTGGATATTGTCGTGGGCACGCAGAATATTCAACGCTTGATCAATAACGTGATTTTTATAGAGATCCAACTCCTGATGTTTTCCGTACTGAATCAGCTTGTTCACCCACCGTGGATCAAGGTCAACGAGGAAACAGATGCCGCCGCGATGTTGGGCGAGATATTCAACAGCGAGACGGAGCCGTCGTGGACCTGTGGGACCGAGCATCAACCAATCGCTACCGGGCGGGAAGCTCTCATCGGGCAAAGTTTGGCTGAACATCTCATAATCGATCTGGAAATCGCGAATGCTGATGCGGGTCTTTGGAACACCGGTGGAACCACCTGTCTCGAACACATACACAGGTTGGTCTGCGTAACCTTTGGGCACCCACCGCCGCACCGGTCCGCCGCGCAACCATTCATCCTGAAAATGTCCAATAAGTTTTAAGTCGTCGTAGCTTCCTATCTTCTCGCGGGGATCAAAATCGAGCGTCTCTGCGAATTCCAACCAAAACGGGGCCCCGGTCTCTGGACTGAAATGCCACTGAACAATTTCACGCACGTGGGCATCAAGCCGATCCCGTGCTTCTTCCGCCTTTTTAGATAATGATTGATTCAAAATCTCCATAAATGTGTCCTATATGATGGGAGGTTTAATCCGCTAACTTCCAGCCGATATCGATACTTGGGTAATCCTCAACGTAACGCTGTAACTTCGGAGGGAGTCCTTCCATGAACCGGTGCGCGGATTCAGGTAATTCCCACGGAATTGAGAGCTTTTCTTGAGTCGGACGGAAAATAAAGCCGCATGAGAGACGGGGTTCATCGCCGCCGTGTGGAAAAGCACCGTGATACGTCCGCGCCGCAAAGATGATGAGATCGCCCGGCTCTGTGAAAAGTGGAACTGTGCCCGGCATATCCATCCGATCATACGGTTTCGGTTCTTCGCCCGTTCGGTGAAATGAGCGTTGGTCCGGCGTGAATTCAAACCCTTCAGGCGGTTGCCAGTCTGCCCGATGAGAGTCCTCGATCACTGCAAGGCCCGCTCGGCTCGGATGGGTGCCGTTGAGATAGAACCACATACCGTTGGGCCAATCGCCGCGATTCAGCACGTCGCCGGAGTGTTTTGGCGGCGGTTCAGAAAAGCCACACCAGTCGGTATGCCACAGCACCGGACCCGATTCAACATTCTTCAGGATTGCAGCGGATCGATGGACGGTGAGCGCGTCTGTCCCAAAAACAGATCGATTGATATTCAGATAATCTTCATTCTCAAGCAGTTTCCAAAGGGGCTTTGAGTATTCAATGAAAGCGTGTTTGACACGCGTTTCCCCAAGTCCCAAGTCACCCTCCGGATCGAGAACTTGGCTGACCGATTCCTTCAATTCCTCCACATAATCCAGCGACAATACCCCCTTTACAACGGCAAAACCGTGTGCATCATGACACGCCTTAATCGCTGAGAGTTCGTCTGCCGTAAATTCATATCGATACGGTAAGTCGACAGGTTGAAAGTTATCTTTGGACATTGGTTACTCCTCCATTACTCCATAGCAATCGCAAAGAGCGTATTCCGACTCACGATATACAGCACACCGTCTTTTGCTACCGGGGTGGTATAAACGGCGCTCCCCATGTTGGTCTCAAAAATAAGCTCTTTCTCTTTGCCCGCTTTTAAGATGGCGAGATCTCCGTCCTCGTCTCCGATGTATACTTTCCCATCCGCCACGAATGTCGATCCCCAAATCGCAGCAAATGTGTCATACGTCCAATGATGTTCACCCGTATTCGCATCAAGGCAGTAGACGAAACCGCTCAGGTCTGCTATGTAGAGCAAGTCATCCTCGATTGCTGCGGTAGACATTGTGCGATGGAAATTCTCGTCGCCCCGATGCCAGACCGCACCCGTCTCAGTGATGTCCCCTTCACCCGTTGCATCGATCACCCAGAGGTGTCCAACGCCCTCACCGTGTTCTGGATCCTGTCCCACGCTGATATAAACCTTATCCTCCCAGATGACAGGGGTCGAAATGATGTTATTGCGTGTCCCTCTCCCACCCAATTCCCACACTGAATCTTTGGGATTGCAGTCGAACTTCCAGATCAATTTCCCGGTCTCAGGCTCGAGGGAATAGATCCAACCGTCGCCACCGGGAAAGATAGCTTGGGGTATGCCGTTGATTACCCCGTAGGCGGGGTTAGACCATTGACCGTGTAAGATGTTTTCGGCAGGAGAGGCATCTTCCCAAACCAGTTCGCCGGTCGTCTTATTGAGCGCGATAAAGCTCGGCGCAAAAGGGGAAGGAATGTGCACATGTCCTTCATCAACGCCATTGCTCGTTTCTACAAAGAGCAAATCGCCTACACCAATCGGGGAACAGGTGGCGAGATTGTGCGGAAAAACCTCCAACTCCTCGATCATATCGTACTTCCAGATAATGTCCCCATCAATTTCGCTGGTATCAGTTTCCTCCGTGAAAGGACCATCATTTTCACCGTCCATGAAGCCTTCGGTATCAACGCAGACAACTTCAGCGCGATTGGAAACATAGTAGAGTCGATCGTCTTCGATGAAAGGTGTCGAACAGATACCCTGTTGGGGCCAATCGTTGACGCGTCCGGCAGGGAGTTTGGTGTGTGTGGATTGCCAGAGAAATTCTCCATCCGATTCACGGAATGCCATGATGACGCCACGATCGCCGGTAAGTTTCGGATTTCGTCTGCCTTGGTTGTTTGTCCCGACAAACACCTTGCCACCGATGAGGATAGGACCCGCATAAGTCTGAGAGCCTAAGGTCGCCGTCCATTTGATGTTTAGTCCAGTTTTCGCGTCCCATTTTACCGGCAGATTCTTCTCATCGGAAACAAGGTTACGCGATGGTGTAAAGCCCCACATCGCCGTCTCAGCGAAGGCGGGTGTTCCCGATACTATTAGCACTGTTAAGAGAATGATAGCACCCGTTCCTATAATCTGTTGATATTTCATTTCGCTCCTCTATAGTTGTGAGTAATTGCTAGGGCATGTTGACATTTATGTGAGATGTGTCCTCCATTTGCCGATAAGTCCCGAATCGTAGGGGCGAGGTTCCCTCGCCCAACGGGTTGGACAACCCCGCCCCTACAGGAATTAACCCAATGTAGGGGCAACCCTTGTGGTTGCCCAAAGTCATGTTGCTTTGAATCCCGATCTTATTGGGGGTATCAATATTGACTCAATTTTCAAACGTCAACAGAACCCTAACCGTAAATTAAAAATTGTCTAACTGCGTTCGTGTGATTTCACTCAGTTTTCCGTCGTGAAGTCTGTATTTGTCATAGAGATCTGTACAATCGTGATCAGAATATGTTTCCAACACCTTTACACACCAAGCAAACAGGGTTCTGAGCGAAGCGCATGTATCGGGGCGAGATAGAACATGCTCAATGCCGATTTTATCCAAAATTGCTCCACCGTGTTCAATAGTATCAAAGTTGGAATACAGTCCTTCAAGTTTATCTTTGGGATGGCGGATTTCTTCTACATCACCTTCATAATCTGATAAACAGGTGCCCAAGACCTCGTTAATTACTTGTGCGTCGGCGAAGTAGTACGCCTCAAGCATATTCACCAGAAAATGCACGGAGGCGCGATGCTTCAAATCGTTTAATATCGTATCAAGTGCCGTTCGATAGCGTTCAAAGACCTCTGGCGCCTCATCTTTGCGGTCATACTCCAAATCATCGATTAAGAGAACAAAGTAGTAAGGATCATTTTTCAGATACCTTCTTGCCTTGAACCCAATTACCTCGTCTCTGTCCGGCATTTTCTTGCCGTTGCGAAGTGCTTTAAGTCTTTCCTCTGAAGTAATTGGGTCGCGTTGACCGACGCGCTGAATCACTTTAAAGTTGCAAGTCCCGGTTGCCCTTAGAGATCCGAATAATTCTGGCAGATACTGTCGTTCAGTTTTGCCGGTAACGATTAAGACGAAATGGAAATAAGCGTATCGCGGGTAGTCGGCAGGCTGTGTATCCTGTTCGGTCATTCGCCCTCCTCTTGAATTTCAGGTTTACTTTGGGGGGCAATGGCTTCAGCCATGTAGAGGGACCCTGTATCGTAGCTTTCCAACAAATCTTTAATATCTTCCATCTCACTGACTCGTGTCAAAACAGTCTGACCGGATTCATCCAGTCCTGTTGCCAAAATATCTTCTGGCTCAAACTGCCCAATCAAAACCGGGGAGTGTGTCGCGATGAAAACCTGTTTATTCCATTCCTTTGTGGCTAGCTTGACCGCTTCCGCAAACACAGAGATAGCGTAAGGGTGAAGCGAAGTCTCCGGCTCATCGAACAAGATGAGCAGGCCGCTTCCTTTTTCCTTAGCAAACAGTGCAGTTAGCAGAATAAGCATTTGTAATTGCCCTTCGGATTCACTTAATACTGGAATTGGATATTGCAGATTTTTTTGCACGAAGTTGGCGTAGACTGTGTTTGGCCCAGAGCGATCAAACACCAAATCTTTGAAATTGGGGAAACTCTTTCGCATGAAATTAATGATAGTTTCATAACGCTGATCGATTGCAATTTTACCATGAATATTCTGCAAAACTGACCATAGATTCTCACCTTTCTCGTACAACGAGATATTCGTACCTGATTCTGAGCCGCGTTGTTTGAGCCCGGATAGGTCTATATAATGAGAATGGTAAAAATGGACAGAGTTGAGCAGATCTCGTAAGTTGAAAACGTCCGGCGGAATAAGTTCCGTTCCTTGCATATACTGAATCAAAGCAAGTTTTTCTGGAAAGGTCAACCGCGTCCGCACCGGAGGATTTTCTTCATGATAACAGAAATCAGCCGTATCACTACTTATTCTTCGAAATATTGAGGGGACTTTTCTTTCTTTAGAATACAGAACTTCCCCTGCATAGGGTTGAATTTGTCCAACTGAAAATTCTAATAGGAGTACATATAGGGAAAGGGTTGTCTCCAATGTAATTGATATGTATTCCGGGCCATCAACGTCCTGTTGCAACATACCAAAACCGTTATTTCGCGTCCTACCAGCTTCAGCAACGTCTCGGGAAACACAATCCCTAACGAACCGCATTGCTTCCAACAAAGTTGATTTCCCTGACCCATTCGGTCCAAACAGAACATTAATTGGGCGCAGTTCAACTGAGACATCTGCCAATGATCTGAAATTTTTGACTTGTAAACGGGTTAATAGATTTGCCATGACATCTCCTCAATTCCGCCAAACCTTCAGGTTATCGTAGTAGACCTCAGCAGGCGAATAGCCGTAGATCCCCGGACTCCCCTCCCGATTCGGCAGCGGATCTTCGACAGTAATCGTCCATGCCTCCGGCTCCGGCTCACCCCTTGCCCAAACCTTTCCCTTGACATGCGCCGTATCATCGACGATATCCACCGTCATTTTCATCCTATACCAGACGTTCGGCTCCCACTTGAAGTCAATCCACTCTGCCATTCGGAGATCGGATCGCCATGAAAGCACCTGAAGCCGTTGGTGATTGCCCTGCATCTCAAGCGTGTAGCGATGGGCGATGAGTCCCATGTCTGGCATATTCCGCTTCGGCTTGGTTCCCAGCAAATCGACCTGAACGGTGTAATCCTTCATGTTCGGGGGACCGATATAGACATTAGAGCGGTGTAACCCACGGCGGGCAGGCGGTTTGACGAGAATTTTGTTCCCATCCACCTCACGGACGACGAATCGGTTTGTTGCACGGACCCAGTGCGGTGGACTCTTCCCTTCCTCTATCGACTCAAAATCTTCCTGCCACGGTAACGGCGGAATCACGCGAACCCGTGCGGAGTTGCTTATATCCCCAATCTTTGCCAACACCGTTCCGGCTTGACCGACTGGACTCGATTCAAGAGTCAACTTGCCGCTGTCATCAATTACCCCTGACAACCCATTGAGCGACCATTCGACATCCTTTTTACCGACGCTCCCTCTGCCTTCATCGGTAAATGCCTGTACACTAAATTGGATACTGTCTCCCGGTTCGGCTAAGACTTCAGTAGGGGTAATCTGTATCGATGCGGGCGCATCGGTAGACATCATCATACCAGCACGGTCTGGTACAGAGACAGATTGGCTTGAGGCAGAAGATCCCTGAACCCCTAAGCAGTAAAGCCCTTCCTCGGTGGTAAAGTAAACTCGACCGTCAGCGATGGCGGGTGAACCGTAAATTTCCGCGTAGTGGCCGGGTTCCCTTTCAATCTGTGTTGTGCTGAGCGTTTTGCATTCGCGCTCGCTCGGTTGCAGGATGTGGAAGTGTCCGTTGACTTCGGTGACATAGATTTTACCGTCCGCGACAACAGGCGATCCCTTGCCCACTGTGCCGAGGCTATGTGTCCAATGCACCTCCCCGGTTTCGCCATCAAGACAGTGTAAATTCGCCGAGCTATCCACAACATAAAGCCGACCGTCAGCTATTGCTGGAGAGCTATAACCCGCCTCTATGCCGTTAACCCGCCAGAGTTCGTGCGTCTTGGTAATATCCCCCGTACCCGATCCATCGATGCAGACAACCCGCCCCATCACCGTCGTGTCGGTGTTCTCCCGATTGTGGCTTGCGTAGACCCGTGTGCCATCTACAACCACCGACGCATTGAGCGGGCCCTGACTGACTTGGAATCCCCAAACTTTCTCACCCGTTTGCATGTCCATAGCATACACATGACCGTCCGAGTTGCCGTCGATTAACAACCGACGCCCATTTATCTCTGCGACGACAGAGACAGGATAGGTCGTGTCCTTCGGAGGACCACCGGGCTTCGCTGTCCACACCACCTCGCCGGTCTTTTTGTCGAAGGCAAAATAACGATGGCGCATCGCGGCGTGGTCTCCCCAACTAGTGTTGAGGAAACTAAGAATCACAAGGTCCCCATCCACAACCGGTGTAACGGTGCGCCCACCATAGCCCGTGAATCGACCATATTCCTCCGTCAAAGAGTGTGACCAGACAACCTTTCCGTCCTTGTCGAAACAGGCAAACACGCCGCTGATAGTGTGGGCATAAATGTATCCCGTTTCCCTATCGCCAGCTAAACTGGTCCAGCCCAATCGGTTAAAAGGGATGGTGCTGTGAAAGACGTTAAATCGATGTTCCCAGAGCATATCTCCCGACTCTGCATCAAAACACGCAACCCGTTCCTGTTCAGTGATGTCCATTCCAACGCGCCCGATGACATAAACCCGACTGTTCAGAACGATTGGCGTCGAACGCCCCATAAAATCGGCTTTCCAAAGTAAGTTTTCACCCTCCAGCGACCAGTTTGAAATTAACCCAGTTTCTGAGGACGAACCGGTCTGATTTGGACCCCGCCAACTTGCCCAATCTGAGGCAAATGCGCCGTTAAAGCCTATCAAGCAAACACACAGATTTGCTCCTATCAACAGATACAGAATTGTTTTAAGCGTAACCCGATTTCGCATCCAGATCTCCTATATTGTCCTGTAATGTGCCCATGACCCCAAAGTATATTAGTTATAGGGTTAGACTATCTACCGCTTAGAATGATTATGTAACACCTAAAATTATATCTCCGCTGTGATAATACGCCGAGAACATTTTATGTTAAGGTGGCCTGCGAAGTCAATCAAAAACTTACCCACCTCCCGTTTACAAAGAGCTGATCTGACTTCGACAGTTCTGGAGCAGAATTATGCCCTGAATTCTAATAAAATAATGGAGACATAATTTGAATTGTATTGTAAAATATGATGCTATAGACATATGCTCATGGTCGTAGGTCGGGTTGAATGAGCCTTGAGTCTTCATAAATCCGTAACGGGTTCCGCTACCACACATGTTTGATGCCTCACGAAGGAGTATGCCATGATTCGCGTGATTAAGCCAGAAGGGTTCGGTAATATCCAGTTGGAAGATATACCAATCCCTGAGATAAACAGTCGTCAAGTTTTGGTGAAGACCCACACTACACTGATTAGCCGTGGTTCTGAACTGTTTCGTCGTTATATTATGGAGGAAGCAATCCCTCCATCGATGATGGGATATTCCCTCACGGGTGTCGTTGAGCAGGTTGGATCTGCGGTCACAGAGTATCAGGTCGGACAACGGGTCATGGTGGTAGCGCCGCACGCCGAATACGCCGTCGGAGAGGTCGATGCCAGCGTAGATGGCCGGGTCGTGCCGCTCGCAGATGACATCTCCTTTGAAGAGGGGACATTCCTGCCACTCTCAATAAGCTCGATCGCTTGGGCGGACTCGTCAGGTGTCCAAGAAGGAGATACAGTTGTCATTCTTGGACAAGGTATCGTGGGAAGTCTAATGATGCAG
Organism: Candidatus Poribacteria bacterium; assembly: GCA_965220385.1. Lineage (GTDB taxonomy): Bacteria > Poribacteria > WGA-4E > WGA-4E > PCPOR2b > PCPOR2b. The sequence continues at coordinate 364,612 of OZ244825.1, forward strand.
GTCCTTCGCGGATATGGTCCCGACCGCATCATCACAGTCGATGCAGTGTCGCTCCGTTGTCAACTCTCCTCCGAATTGGGGGCGGACGCCGTCATCAACGCTGCCGAAGAAGACCCTGTCGAAGCGGTGCAACGCTTAACCGATGGGAACGGTGCAGACCTTGTGATCGACTGCGTCGGCGGTCACGCCGGCGTCAAGTCGTTCGAGCAGGCACAAGACATGGTGCGTACGAAAGGGACCATCCAGTTGATCGCGTTATACCAAGGCGCGCCCCTGCCGCTATATTCATCAAAGATCATGAGCAAACGACTTGTGGCGGGCGTCCTTACCGATGAGCCGCGCGGAGACATTGCCCTGCGTGCGATGGAGAAAATCCGTGCGGAGGAAATCCAAGCAGCCCAAATGATTAGCCGCAGTTTCCCCTATGAGAGTGCAAAAGAAGCTTTCGACTTCTTGTGGGAACATCCAGACGAAGCGCTCGCCGTTCAACTAATCTGGCAGTAAGACCCCACTTACGCCTCAACCCCAGCAAACTTCGTCATCGATTCATATCAAGAAATCCTAAACCGTGGGGGCGGGGTTACCCCGCCCATGCTTGCTAATGAACAGATTGTTTTCACGTTTTACGCTTCACGTTTCACGGCCCGTTTCACGAGAGAATCACAGATGCTTAATTACATCATACGCCGCACGCTTTACGCTCTCCCGATCCTCATCGGCGTCAACCTAATTACCTTTGTGCTCTTTTTTATCGTCAATTCGCCCGACGACATGGCACGAAAGATTCTTGGGGAAAGGAACATTACCCAAGACGATGTAGATCGATGGAAGCGGGATCGTGGCTATCACCTGCCGCTGTTTTTCAACACCGAAGAATCCGGGGCGTCAGTGTTCATGCAAACAATCTTTGCCCAGAAAGCCATGCGGCTATTCCTCTTCGATTTCGGCAAGTCAGACCGAAACAACATCGATATCGGTTACCAGATTTCGCACAGGATGTGGGCAAGCCTTGCTATCGCTATACCGACATTTATGATAGGCTTGCTCGTTAACATTACTATCTCAATGATTATCGCATACTACCGCGCAACCTATGTCGATTTCTGGGGGACCATTGTCGCTGTCATTCTCATGTCAATCTCCACACTCTTTTATATTATCGCTGGGCAGTGGCTATTCGGCAAAATGCTCCGTCTGTTTCCGATCTCCGGTTATGATACCGGCGTGAATATGCTGAAGTTTGTTTTTCTGCCCGCAGTCATCGGTGTCATCAGCGGCATCGGCACCGGCGTCCGTTTCTACCGCACCATTTTCCTCGAAGAAGTAAATCGAGACTATGTGCGGACCGCACGTGCGAAAGGTCTCGGCGAGAGTGCCGTACTGTTCAAGCACGCCTTAAAGAATGCAATGATCCCCATCTTAACAAACGTTGTGCTAGCAATCCCATTTCTCTTCATGGGCAGCCTCGTCATGGAAAACTTTTTCTCAATCCCCGGGCTGGGCAGTTTTACGATTGATGCCATCAACGCACAAGATTTCGCTATTGTCCGCAGCATGGTCTATCTGGGGTCAGTGCTCTATATCGTAGGCTTACTGCTGACGGACATCAGTTATACGCTCGTTGATCCCCGGATCCGATTGCAGTGACTAATGGTGAATTGGAGAAATAAGTAGGCCAATATCTCGACCTTCGCGCAGGCTCCCAAGTCTCCCTGATAAGGGGGGGTGGGGGATTTAGGGGGGTGACTGTGGATCGGGAGTCTACCAGTAATCCTGAAATCTATGAACAAAAAGTGGAAAGGTCACAAAAAGTTGAAAGTGAGTATTAACCGTCATTTGCAGCGGATAGCTGTAGGTTGGATCTGTACAATTCTGTCCATTCAAGGGTTGTGCATTCCCACACTTATCTTCGCTCAATCCTCAAATTCTCCGGTTACCTTCAAAGATGTAACAGAAGCCGCAGGGATCGGTTTTGTCCACTCAGCAGGGAAACGTTCCTCTCTGCTACCCGAAGATGTCGGTTCCGGCGCAGCCTTCGCGGACTACGATAACGATGGCCATATTGATCTTTACGTGGTCAATAACCCCGGTCCGATCAACGCAGAAGTAACGGACGCATCGCCGGGCAATGTACTCTATCGTAACAATGGTGACGACACATTTACGGATGTCACCGCAGAGGCGGGTGTCGGTGACCGTGGGTATGGCATGGGCTGTGTTTTCGGTGATTATGACAACGACGGCGATATCGACCTTTATGTCACGAACTATGGACCGAATGTGCTGTATCGCAACAACGGAGATGGCACATTCACCGATATAACCGAGAAAGCGGGTGTCGGCGAGACACGATGGGGAACGGGCGCAGCATTTGCCGATTACGACAACGATGGCGATCTCGACCTCTATGTTCCCAACTATATCGACCACGATCTCGAAAAATTAGCAGAAGCCCAAAAAGTATCGCAGCAATATGGACAGTCCGTGCCACGCATCTTGAACCCTCACTCCTTCGATCCGCAGGACAATGTGATGTATCGGAACAATGGGGACGGCACCTTCACCGATGTCACCGTAGAGCTGGGGGTCGAATCCCGCGGCGGACGCAGCTTGCAGGCTATCTTTACAGATTTCGATCTGGATGGCGATCTTGAACTCTACGTTGCCAACGACCTCTCTCCTAACTTTCTCTACCGGAACAACGGCGATGGCACATTCACGGATGTGAGCGATGCGTCGTGGGCGGCGGATTTTCGGGGATCCATGGGGCTTGCAACGGGCGATTACGATGGCGACGGCGATCTCGACCTTTTTATGAGCCATTGGATCGAGCAGGAAAATGCACTATACAGCAACATGTGGAAAGAAGAGGGAACAATTGCGGGAACCCCCTCAAGAGCGGAAGGAATGCAGCCGATTCATCTGGTTGATGACTCCTACGGTGCCTCGCTCGGCGAAGAAAGCCTCAAATATGTGGGATGGGGGACGGATCTATTCGACTACGATAACGATGGCGACCTTGATATTTTTGTCGCCAACGGGCACACGTTCCAATATCTTGATAATTATGACCTGCTTATTCCGCAGAAGGATCAGTTTTTTCGTTACGACGGCGATGGTATTTTCACCGATGTGTCCGCAGCGACTGGCATTGCTGCACTGCCCTACCGAGTGGGACGTGGTGTGGCTTTTGGGGATTACGATAACGATGGCGATGTCGATATGTTTATCGTCAACAACCACGGTCCCGCAGTTTTGCTCCGAAATGAAGGGGGCAATCGCAACAACTGGCTGCACGTCAAGCTAATTGGCACGACGGGCAACCGCGATGCTGTTGGGGCAAAGATTCGAATCAAAGTGGGAGATCGGATACAACTACGCGAAATCAACGCCGGTGCAAGCTATCTGTCCTTCAATAGCCTAACCGCTGAGTTTGGCCTCGCCCAAGAAACGGCGGTCGATTGGATCGAGGTAATCTGGCCCAGCGGTGATACCGAGCGATTTTCTACTATCACCGTAAATCAACGGCTGACGCTGACAGAGGGGAGTGGCATCCGACAGCAATAATAGCAGCAATCCTTCTCTCTACCTACCGCGCTCCCTCCGCCAGATCGTCACTACCGCCGGAATCGTTCCAACAATCAGAAACCCGATCGCACCCCAGATGGGCCAAAGCACCGGTTCATTCCATTCATTCTGCCGTCGAGCGCGCAATGTGCTGTCAATGCGTTTATATTTAAGAGTATTGTACCCGGTAGTATTCGGTTTGCCGTTTTTCAACCATTCGTGATAAAGTCCAAAGTTGACACGGTGATAGGCAAATATCCAAGGCGCATCGCGCTGGAGGATTAACTTCATCTGACGGACAATCTGGAGTCGTTCTGGCGAGTTGTCCATGTTTTGCATCTGATCGAATAGTCGGTTGTATTCCGGATTATCGTAATTGGCGACATTCTCACCATCAAATTTGGCTTTGCTATTCGGCCCGTAGAGCAGAAAGAGGAAATTCTCTGGATCCGGGTAGTCTGCGTGCCAACCCCACATCAGGATTTGTGAACTCCCATTTCTCGCCTTCTCTCTAAAACGGTTATAGTCCGTTGTTCGGACCTCCAACGTAATACCGATCAGTTCAAACCGCTTGCGCACCCAATTCAGAAAAGCGGTCGCTTGCGGGCCAGTCCGATAGTTGTCAAAATAAAGGATGAGCGGATTGCCATTCTTGTCTTGACCGCCGGGGTATCCCGCTTCAGCGAGTAGTTGACGCGCGTCTTCCAGCGGTTTGCGAATCGCGCCCTGCTTTGCGTCCCAGCTATAGACATACGGATTAATACCAACCTCGCCCTCCTCATATCCGAAGATACCGGGCGGGATCGGATTGTGTGAAGGGATACCGCGTCCGTTGAGGAATATTTCGATGTATTCTTCATAGTCCAGCACTATCGAAATTGCCTGACGGAGTTTCTGCCGATCTTCGGTGTAGCCACCAACCACATCGTCTATCATATTGAACGCGAAATATATGGTGGTCACATCTACGTTTGTTTCCAGCACAATATCTCGGGACCGCAACAGTTCGCTCGTCCGTGGATCACCCGTATCAGAAAACGTAATCGCTTGATCAAAGGTATCTGAGGAGATTCCAGAGGCATCGTAATAGCCTTGCAGAAATTTAGCCCAGCGGGGGATATATTCCTTTTCCAGTTTATAGACCGCTTTAGGAATCAGCGGCAATCTTGCGCCCGCATCAGCGAGCAATCCCGCTTCCCTATCCCCAACTTCCCCTTCTGTGGGATACAGTTCCGTGTGAAAATTCTCGTTCTGGACGAGGATAATCTCCTTGTGCGGCTTGAAGGTTTCAAGGCGGTATGGACCCGTCCCGACCGGAAACCGATCGATTGTAATGTTCCGGTTCTTCAGAGCGCTCTGCCCATAGAAGTCAATAGCTTCCGCCGGCATCGGTGCGAAAAAAGGCATCGCAAGCCAGTAGATGAATTGCGGATATTTGGTTTTGAGAGTGATCTGGTAGGTGTAACGATCAATAACCTCGACACCCGGAAATGGGAAGGCATCTATATCCAACGAGATCGGATTCTCCCGTTCATCGGTAGCTTGGTTATATGTGATTCCCCCTGCATCTCGCCGTTTCTTGCGCTCTGCCTCCAGTGCCTCGCGTAGTGCTGTTGCGTACTCATCCATACCCAGGATATAATTGTCTAACAGACTCAAGATAGGGCAGCCGACCCTCGGATCTGCCATCCGCTTTATCTGATAAACATAATCAGCGGCGATCAATTCTCGCGAGCCCGTTTCAGCGAAGTCGCTTACTTCGTAGACCCCTTTTACATCATCGGTTGTCAGCGTGTGATACCGAAACCTCCCCTCTTCGTCCTTCGCAAAGCACGGGTGGCGTTGGTATTGGATTCCGGGACGGAGGCGAATTTCATACACCGTCTTTGCAACATGATCCGGAGAAACATCATCCGGCAGCGAGTTGCCTTCAGAGTCGAAATAATGCGGCTTCGGCACAGATTCAGCCGTCAGTGGGATCAGTTCGTATGGACGCTTGAGGTAGTGATACTGGAGCGGGGATTCGTAAATCTGTTGGATGAAGCGATACTCACCTGAACTATATGAAATTGCTGGGTCCAGATGTTTCGGTTCCTCCAAAAAGGTGCTGTAGTAGATTTCCTCCGTCTGCTCTGAAGGCGGATAGGGATTATTGGGAATACACCCTGCTCCCCAAAGGACAAGGAGGATGAGCCAAAATCGGTTCCAGATATGCTGCAATCCGTGTCGTGTCATACAGTTGCTCTCGCGCAGTTTATGGTGAATTTTAAAAATAAATAAACAGTTTCATCCGCCCGGTAGGTGCGGTTTGTAACCGCACCGGTTTGGAGTGTCTCATTAATTCTATAAACTACCATAGCTTCCAAAGTCCCTTAGGGGGTTCCCTTGATCACCGTAGGGGCAATCCTTGTGGTCGCCCTTCTGTGGGAGTCCCCTCCTGGACTTGCCTGTCCCGTCTGCTCCCTTGGTCTTGGTACGGACGATTCATCGGGTAGCAAGGCATTGGAAGTGTCTAAGTGATTCCAAAATCTAACACAATTAAGTTGACAGAATATCTGTGCTTCGGCGATTATGTCAATAAAAAAGTAGGATCAGATGAAATTCATGATCCCTAAGATGAGTCCTGAAAATGCTTGAATCAATCAGGTGATTGTGATATACTGCTATAACAAGTTCAAAATTATCTGTGATATTAAGGTGAGGCGCAAGCGATAACTGTCAATCAGGAGGATACATATCGATTATGGCTGGCGAGGCTTTAGGTTTAGTCGAAACGAGAGGGCTTGTTGGAAGTATCGAAGCCGCTGACGCGATGGTCAAAGCCGCAAATGTTCAACTTATCGGTTATGAAAAGATTGGTGGCGGATATGTCACAGTCATGGTTCGTGGTGATGTCGGGGCTGTCAAAGCTGCCACAGATGCCGGGGCAGAAGCGGCCGCACGAGTCGGAGAGGTCGTTTCCGTCCACGTTATCCCACGGCCACACGCAGATGTTGAATCGGTTTTACCCGTACAAGAACAGGCCGAAGATAGTACGCTGACAATTGATATCGCTAACGCCGACGCAGCGAATTGATGGAGTTAGGAAAGATAGCGGATGAATGACAAGGCACTCATTGAACTGGTCACTCATAAAGTGCTTGAACAATTGGAGCAGGTTGCTTTGAATCCCGATGCAATCGGGAGCGAAGAACCCTGCGGTGGCTGCGCCCTGCGAACCTGTGAGGCTGGAAATCGTGCCTGTGACGTTGTCGTTCAACAGCAGAAAATTCCCGTTGGTGTCTCAGCACGACATGCACACGTAACCCAAGAACACTTGGAGATTCTGTACGGCGAAGGACATCAATTGACTGTCCACGCCCCCCTATACCAGCCCGAAGCATTCGCGGCGAAGGAGACATTAACCGTTGTTGGGCGACGGATGCAAGCAATCGAAGGGCTCCGGATTCTCGGTCCCGTCAGAGATTATTCTCAAGTCGAGCTTGCCCAGACCGATGCCATTCGCTTGGGACTGAATCCACCCATTCGCGATTCGGGAGATCTCGCCGGTTCAGAGTCGATTGTATTGGTCGGTCCCAAAGGATCTGTTCACCTACAAGAAGGTGCAATCTGTGCGACGCGGCATATTCACATGACCCCTCAAGATGCGGAAAACTGGAGGATACGTGAAGGGGATCTGTTAACAGTGCGTATTCCCGGCGAGCGAGCACTGACCTTTGAAAACATCCATCCGAAAATATCATCAAGTTATGTGCCGCAGATGCACCTTGACACGGATGACGCTAACGCTGCCGGTTTACAGGGAGGAGAAGGCGTCGAGCTGCTGAGAGGTTAGGGGTATCTAAGTGAGGTTCAGTCCAGAAATCATTCGGCGGATTGAAGCAGAAGTTGCGAAAGTGCTTGAACAACAAGGAACCACCTTGACTGCTCCCCAATCCGATAAACGGGTTCTGGCGATATTCGATGCCGCTCAAATTGATCTCACGGTTCCGCTGGCACAACTCGATAAATGCATCCAAGGTGGTTATGCTGTTACAGCGATTGTGTCAGATATAGCGGCTAAGCTCTTGGACATCTCCCGTATCCGGTCCGCGTGCGGCAATGAACAAGTTTTCATAGCGAGTGAAATTACGAACCTTCAACCCTTTACAGAAGGGTTCTCCGCAATCGTTGTTCCCACGCTATCTTATGCGATAGCAGCGAAGTTAAGTTTGGGCTTGGCAGATACGCCGTGCGCTTATCTTGTGTTCCAAGCGTTGGTTCGCGGAAATAGGGTGCTCGCAACAGTTGATGGCTTTGGGGGCTCAGACCAATCTGAAATCCCATCCGAGATCTCAAAGTTGGGGCAAGATTACATCGCAACGTTGTCGGACTTCGGTGTTCAATTTGTTGCCATGGATCGACTTGCTGAAGCGATTTTAAGCGACGGTATACATCGTTTTAATCAGGCTAACCCAAGGGGTGGGCGAAACATTATCACCGCTTCGGTAATCGCCGAACTTCCACCAGATGCGCGCGAATTTCGTTACGCGAATCCGGCGATTATCACGCCGCTTGCACGAGATTTGGCAGCTCGAAAGGGAATTCGGCTCGTGGCGATGGACTAAAAAATCAATATCTGGTATCGCTTTTACCACAGCTGCGTATCGCTATTGCTACGGTTTTCGCTCTACAGATGCCGTGTCCTTTGCTATTATAGACAACTCAGCGGTTAAATCAACGATGGCATCTAACTTGCTACTGATACACATTACGAAATCTATTGGTGGATAACGTCAAGTTCGCTCATGTCGGCTGATTGGCATGAGCGAACTCCTTAGTATCATGTGATCGAGTCAAGAAAATCCGCTTTGTTAAATGCACCCAAAAGGAGGGGTTGCAATGAAATTCCAGGTTCCGTTCTCCATATGCCTACTGCTGACAATTCTGCTACTGATGCTCACGCCCCATACTGTTCCAGCACAGTATGATTACGACTACTTCTCAGATCGACTCAGTCGCGAACACCGGGACGCAGGCGATGTTGAGGACTGGATCGAGCGCGGCAATGCGACCGTCACCGCCAGCCCTCGTTTTGAAAGTGGGGTCCGCCTGGCAGCGTGGGCAAGTGACTCTAAGAACGCGGAGAGCTACGAATTTGCAATAGCCAGTGCAATCTATCTCTTCGAAATTCCGCGACGGGCTCAGTACGTTGAGATTTTGGTGCGCTACCGAGGCGAACCACACCAAGCTGATTTTGATCACGAGGACATCGCAGGGCGTGTTTGGATTCGTAATACCAAACGTGAATATTCTCGCAGGCAGTATGATAATAACGACGAAGAAGAAACCCTGTACGGCGATACCTTCTTTTTGCGTGCAAAACGTCGCTCAGAGACCATAAAAGTGGCGACAGCAGGACGTGTCGAGAATGGCATCCTTGAAATGCACATTGTTGCCGAAAATGGTGAGCAGCTTGATATCGAATATGTTGATGTTGCAACCTATCAAAGACAGCCGGATGTTCGTGTTATACACCGCTATGCTCGGGATTACCACTGGAAGCCTTGGAATCGATATACCTATCTCTATTTTTATGATGGTCCCTTCTACTACTGTACAGACTTAGGTTACTATATTCGATGGAGCTATCCAGTTTATGACCATCACTACGTCACGATTCGTCGTACCTATGGCACCTATCTCCACGACTACTATCGTCGTTACCCGCGTCGGTACCACCGAAATTCCTACTATCACGCAGGTGTCCATGTTGTTCATAAATCTCCTAAGACGCAACGGTTGAATCGCTGGACGAATGCGCATGAAACTACCCGCCGCGAATATTCGCGGAGCCGATTGTCGGTGACTACATCCAAAACGAACAGAGCTAATGTGCGTACCCGGGTGCGCTCCCTTATCACAGAACACCGTCAGACACCGGTTCGTACAGATAGAGTTATCCAGCAGTCGGCGGTTTCTCGAAAACGAGGCCTTCGTGACACAAGACGTGAACCAAACACAGCCATAGAGCAGCAGCGCAATAACCAGCGATCTTCGCGTGATGTATCCTCGCGACCTTACCGTGCAACCCAGCAGATCCAAAAACGTAAACGCTTAAGTACTGTCGAGAGGGACCCCCGTTCTAATGTACAATCTCGTAATGTCCCGCCTCAAACCCGCCAGTATGATCGCTATCGGTTTGCGCCAAAGAATCAGCGTTCATCGGACAATGACAATGAGGTGTCGACCCGGTCAAACGCAGAACGACGAACGCGCCTTTATAACCGAACCCAGTCTTCGAGAAGTAGACTGAGTACACCACCTTCACGCAGCCGATCCTCAACCGTCAAACAGAAGACAGAAACACGCAGCCGGGTTAAGCAATCCAGGTCTCGTTCATCTACGTCTCGTTCATCTACCGCGACTACTCCACGTACGCAAAGACCGACAACTAAGCAAACGACGTCGAGTTCAAGCAGCAAAGATGATGATGATGAAAAACGGGAACGTAGTCGCACTACCACAAGAACCCAAACACGTAGTCGAAGAAAATAGTGCTAACCTGCAACAAAAATAAACAGTTAGGGAGGAGTGCGTTCCTTAACTGTTTTTTTTGTTGACAAGACTTGCGCGTTTTGCTATCATACGCCTTGGAAAAGAGGTGTAGGAATTTGACCGGATCTCTAGTGAAGTTATTGGGGTTTGCGCTGGTCGCCCTCGCTCTATTTTTATTTTCGCGAGGACAACTCAGTGCTGCGCAGCCAGATGAGAATCTGCGCCTTGTGTCGCCAGTAGGTGCCATAGCCCGTTCTGCAGTTGTGCCCGGTTGGGGGCAGTTTCACGCCCGTAACCGTTTGCTGGGTGCTACATCCTTCGTAGGAACAAGCGGATTCCTTGTTGGTGCGTTGATTACTCACCAATCCTTCCGAGATGTCTACGACAATCAGTATGTGCCCGTTGCTTCACAAGACCCTAACTCTCCGGAAGCGCTTTTTCAATACAATCGAGCGAATCAACGCTACAAGTTGCGACAGTTCTTTCTCTTCGCTGCAGCGGGGGTATGGGCCTATAGCTTGATTGATTCCTATGTTGGAGCAAATCTGTACAATGCAGAGGCAAAGGCGAACCAAATTATTGATGAGATGAAGCAGATTGAAGAGTTGAACTTACAGCTTGACGTAACTCCAACACAACTTCAACTGGATATCGTCAAATTCTTTTGAAAGTCTAGCAAACACAGCAATTCCTTATGGAGGAAGTTCAGCCATGCTAAAAGTATTTACCAAAATTACTGGGCTATTGCTCGTTTTTAGTTTGCTTATAAGTTGTGGGGATGTAAGTAGTGTTACCAAAGTTCAGTCAAAGGAACTTGTCCTAATTAACCAAGTTCTGAAAAACTGGCGTGAAGGATATCAGAGCGAAGACCTTGATAGGTATATGAGTGCGTTTTGGGAAGATGGGTTTCTTTACGTTTCAGATATGGGAACTGATGCTGATAAGACGGATGACGTTATATTTGACGATATCCGGGACGAAAGGGATTCAGCGCAGCGCGTTTTTGCCAGATTCCAGGATATTGAGATCGAGTTGTCCGAACCGCCCGAGATACAACTGAATGCAGACAGGACACGAGCGGAAGTCAGAAATCATTATCGGATCCAAGGGTTTGTCGCGGACGGCGATTCACTCGAAGGGGGATTTACCGGCTGGTTCGCAGAAGGGAATAATATCTTTACCTTTGAATTGAGAACCAATACGGGTTCCGATACACAAGAGTGGCGTATCACTGAATGGAGGGATGAAGCGTATAGCGAAGAGCAGATTAGAGCCGCTAACAACTTGCAGTAATCTCTCAATGCGGTCAAACAACCTCTCTTCTTGATGATCCTTTTTCACCATTTGATGCAGATTTTATTCTCGAAATGGGGACCACGGTCTCATTGACTCGCGCCACAGGCTTTTCGGCACGACCTTTTAACGGCCTGAGCCTTTACCAAATCTTGGGCTCTGCAATTTTACAGTTGTCGACATTGACGTGGCTGCAACCGTAGTACTGATCCAACCGGTATTTAACCTGCCTCTATTTTTCACCAGCCTTTTTCGATGTTTTTTTGTCCGGCAATGTTAGTCATAACCAAAAGTAACAGCGATCAACACTTCTGCTCAAAATCTCGGAATGACTGATCTTCTAACTGAACTCTCGCTGCACTTCGTAAAACACTTTCTAAGACTGGGGAAAAGTCGCTTCCGTGTGACGGATTCGACCCATTTTTGCGCTAACTCTGGTACATCACAATTATTTTAAGAAAAAAGTCTTGACAGAAAATTGCAGAAGTGTTATCTTAGAGATTACTTTTTTTCAGAAGCAGAACTTCATTGAGAAAAAAAGTATCAACTGAATGGCGGCAGCAACACAGATGGGAAACGTGAATACCGTCCAAGTCAAGCATGTGGATCATCCCGCTTACCGAATGAGCAATGGCTTAATCTGAATCAGTACTTAATTGAATGTTAGTTGTTACATGCCAACTGCTTTCAGATGCTTGTATCCCCCGAAATTGGGCTACAAGCCTTAACCTGATGCCGCTGGAACCTAACGCCAGCAGAGAAAACGTAAAGACCGGTTTTGCACCGAATCTGGGTAATTAAATAGTTGCGTATTGCTAATGAATCCTTGCAAAAGGAGGTTGCGATATGTTCCACCACTGACGCAAGTTAAAATAGGAGATGGATTGGTAGACGGTCACAAACTCCGAAGCCGTGATTGATTCGACTCTCCTATTTCGACTTGATGCACGGATGAACGTTATTATGGACGTTTTATATCCTCACTTTTATGTCAAATGTAATTTATGATTTCCTCAAGGAGGCAAATGAAAGTAATGAAGTTTTTCAAACGATCACCTGATTTTCTGTTGATTATGGCGGGGCTGATCGGTTGTTTCGTGCTCTACGGGTGCGGCGCAACAAGCCTTGGTCCACAGGAACCGCTCCTACCGACGGTTGAAGGACAAGCTAACTTCTCCGACCGGTTCCAATTGGAAGAAGAACCCCAGTTCTTCTATGACCTGTTTGGTAGGGAACTTCTCGAAGGTAACGAAGTCTACAATTATCGCGAGGAGAAACAATTCGACCAAAACGGAGAACTGATTGTCGGTTGGACCGGTCAGCTTGATAGCGAAAGATTTTCCGCCCAGTTGGACCGTCAGATTCTAACCGAAGATAATTTCCGTGGCAGATTTACGCAGTTCGTCATTGGGGACGATATGCGTATTAAGCCTCAAACCTTATTCCCTAACCGATATGTCATCTACAAAACCGAATTTGATGGCTTCCGATGGGACATCTCCTTCTCGCAAGAACGTCACCTCTTCACACTACTGAACTCTCGTATTTCTAACCCGGTGAAGCTGTCTGACGCGGCGGCAAACCTCGCACCAACACTCGGGCGACGTAACGGTCTGAGCGATGATGTTGGGCTACGCCATATTGAGAACGCACGTTTAATCGGATTTCGTGCACAAGGGTTGCTCGGTGACGTGTTCCGTGTAGGTCTCACCTATGTCAATCTTCACAAAGAACACCCGGAACGAGTTGAAAACCCAATCTTCGGCGGATCTGTTGCCAATACACCCCCAGAGCGTATCGTTGTTGTCTTCCGTGATGATTCTCCAGAAGATAACAATTATGGTGGCTTAGCACATGACCTCGAAAGAGATTTCCAAGCATCGAAGATTCAAGGTGGTGTCGGTGCCGCTGTCAAGGGCATGAAAGTCCACGTTACCACGCAAGCGCTTTCCGGCTCCTCGGCTGATGGTCCAGACCGTCCGGCTGGTCCCGAGAGGACGCAGACTATCTCAGTCTTTATCGACGACATCGTCGCGGTCGAGGGCAGTGCTGACCCGATTGAATCCAGAGACGGACAATGGAAAATTGTCGAAGGGTTCAATAAGATGCAGTACGTCTTGGACCTCACCTCTGAGGAACTACCCAATGGGCCCATTGATCCACGAACAGTGAAGTCAGTTGAGTTCGAAATGACGGTCGCTGGGGACTATAACATCGTCGTCATCGGATTTAGTGAGGCAAACAAATCGGACGATCCACTTGCAGCTGAATGGATCAAAACCGAAGACGGTCATATCGAGTCGCCGTATCGTGATGTGCTTCAAGCGCCCGGCAACTATGGCCGATCAGATCATTACACCGAGAACAGAAGCAGCTTGCTGCATAACCCAAGCGACTGGGAAAATGAAGGCGCATCGCGTACGATTCGATATCGCTACGGTGCGGCGCGGGCTGGTGTGCTGTATGGTGTTGACCTGGAAGGAACCCTGTTTAATACCTTTATCCGAGCACACTACTCGATTAATGGAAAATTTAAACAGTATCCAACCATTCCCAGAGACCAAATCGGCTTCAGTCGACTGAATCCTGAAATCGAAGGTTCGAACGTCACTATCGACGAAACAGAGACGACAGAGGACGGATTGCCGAACCCCACCTTTGGAGTTCCGCTTGATGCCAACGGCATCCCCACATACTCTGAAACGGAAGGGGAACGGTTTGAAGCCAAGTTGAATGGTGATCCGAATGATGACGGAGAGATGGGACGCGAAACTGCGTGGTTTGTCAACCTGAGACAACGTTACGGCAAACTCTTCCTTGAAGGAACCCTCTACCATATCGATCCGGGTTATACCACTACATACTATAACTTCGGTGCAAACGACGCAAGAGATGCAACCTACTCTCTTGACCGAACACCTGAATCCGGTGCTGAAGTGCTTCCCTTCGATGAGATTAACTACGCACTCATTGAAGATGATGATGATGACGACGACTGGCCAGACAGCATCGACTTTGACGGCGTTCTGCCGCAAGCCGATGACCGTGACCAAAACGGTATCCTCGACTTCCAAGAAGACTTCCTCATCTTTGAGGCGGATCCTCCGGTTTTTGAAGATCTCGTTGACCTCAACAACAACGGCGTTGTCGACTCATTGGAAGATGACTTCGAGCCACAGTATGAATACGGTATTAACCGTGAAGGATATCATATCACTGCCAGCTACGACCTACTCGATAACATGACCCTCAAACTGGGTTGGTTAAAAGAGGGTGAAGTCTCCAGTCAGCGGCAGAATAATTCAAAATATGCGCATCTCACCTTCCAACGTGACGTGCCAGATTTCGGAACGGTTCTATTCCAGAATCGGTTTGTCCGTGTTGACGATGATATTCCAGATTATTCGATTACCCTGCGGCCAGGCGAGTTAGATGCCACACAGGAATCTGATTTTCTCGATTTCTTCAAAACACGCGTCAATGTGACAAGTCTTCAGTTCCTCTACAGTGCAATTCCAAACCTAACGCTTGAAACCAAGTTCTTGGTCGACTGGCGGAAACAGTTGGGACTTGATGAAGAGGATGCTATTGCGCTCGATTTCCCACAGGATGATCCGAGCCAAGAGAAGGACGATCACGTTGATTTCATGGTGCCCGACGAACAGGTCCGAGCCGACGGCGACCGGAAGTCATACCCCTTCTATCCAGATCACGGGCTTAACCCGCTGGATCCAGAAGACCTCGGTTTGATCTATGATCCAGAAAACTGGATTCCACGTCGGTTCCAAGAAAAGACCGTCCGAAATCAGATCACAATTCTCAGAGCCAAATATGAAATCCCGTTGGGTGACCTGCCCGGCGTGGACAGAATTGGGGAAGACTTAACGTTGACGCCAATGGCAAAATATATTTGGACTCGCGCATTTGATCATACGGCGGCTAATATCGAAGAGGGTAGCTATCTCAATCCGTTGGATCCAACAAAATTTGTGCCTGACGATCCAGAGGTTATTGAGTATCTCCGATTTAACAAACGTAGCCGTGAAGATGTCCTCGGTGTGCGTTTGGATTATCAGTTTACTCAGAGAATGAATATCCTCGGCGGTTTTCAGTATCGCAAATTCACCAACCGTGATCAAACTATCAAAGACTATCTAGCGACTCCAGCGTTTGAGGAAGCCGATATTCCAATCCTCTTCCGTCCAGACCTCCGTACGCGGATCTTTGAAGTTCAGTCAATCAGCCGAGGTGAATGGCAAGGTTTCAATATCGTCATTCTCGCCGGTTTCAGAAGAACTACCATCTTGCTTGACCACACGACAAGTAACACGACCTTCGTCCGAGCGATGATGGGCTTCTAACAATCTCCGAAAGTGCCAAGCATGTCTGTTCTGCTTGGCACTTTTTCGGTTCTACCGAAACTTTCAAAAAACAGAAGTGTTTATAAAACCAAGCATTCGTTTGGATAAAAGTTTAGTCGTCCGAAACGAGGTGGTTGAGGCGACTTGAAATTGAGGGAAATATCGTTTTGCACCCTCTAAATTTTATTACACCTTCAAACTCCAATAGGAGGAATACATGAAACACCTGAGTTTTACCTTAATGATAGCTACCATGCTAATCGTTTTCAGTTCGGTTGCGCTCGCTCAAGATGCGTCAACCGGCACGGTTCGTGGTAATGTTGTAGATACCACAACGGCGCAAACGCCAATTAGTGATGTGAGAGTTGTTGTCGTCGGTACCGATGGCACGGAGCATGAAACGACAACCGATGATGTCGGTGAATATAGCAAATCCGGCTTGCCACCGGGTCGTTACCTCCTTAGTATTTACAAAGACGGATACGGCGACCGAACCGGTAAACCTGTCACCGTCGTCGCTGGTGGTGACCACTATGTGCCACTGAAAATGACCAAAAAAGATACCATCGTCACCTTCTTCGCTAAGTTTGGTATCGTTTTCTGGCCACTTCTTCTCTGTTCTGTGGCGGCATTGACCTTCATTATTGAACGTCTCTTTACCTTCCTAAGAAGCCGTTCCAAACTCGGTACAGAGCAGTTCATGGCAAGCATTACCGATTCTCTGCGTAACGACAATATTATGGAAGCCGTCTCAACCTGTGAAGAAGCTGGTGGTCCACTTGCAAACGTGTTGAAAGCAGGTCTACTGAGGTACAGCCAAGCACAGATTGAAGAGCAGGAGATTACAAAAGAAGAGATTCAGGAATCTATTCAAGAAGCAGGGCTTCTCGAGATTCCAGAACTTGAACGGAACATTCCTGTTATTAGTACCGTTGCAGTGATCTCGCCGTTGTTTGGTCTCCTCGGTACGGTTATGGGTATGATTAATGCGTTTACCACGATTGCACTTGAAGGTACTGGTGACCCGCAAGCACTTGCAGGTGGTATCTCTCAGGCGTTGCTGACCACCGCCGGTGGTTTGACAATCGCTATTCCGTGTCTCATCTTCTCACAGGTCTTTGAGAGTTGGGTCAACAAATTCGTGCTTGAGATTGAACAGGTTTCGACAGAAATTGTCAACCAACTGATTCTTGGTCAAGCTGGCAACGCGTAAATTTAACGTTCTCCTGTCACCCTATCGGCATACCCTTTAGGGTGACAGGAAGACTTACCTTTTAGAACAGGAGGTAGTCGGAGATGGCAAGTACGCAAGCACCTAGTGGTATGACCCGAATGGCAGGGAGAGAAAGAAAATCGCCTAAGCTCGACATGGCCCCGATGATTGATTGTGTGTTCCTGCTTCTGATTTTCTTTATGGTTTCGACCAGTTTTGCTCCAATGCCTGGCATTCGCGTTCAATTACCTCCTCCGGGTAAACCCAATCCTAATAAACCCAAAGGGCTCATCGTCAGGATCGCGAACCCTGAAGGTGTTCAGAAGTATGGCACTATGATCTTGAATGACGAGATTGTTAACATCAATCAGATGTTCACTGAGTTTATTCATGCTCCCGAAGAAATCAAGAATATGGTAATTATTCAGTCAGAACGGGATGTCATACATGAGCAGATTATTAACGTGATGGATATTGCCAAGCAAGCAGGTATAGACAAAATCGGCTTTGCAGTAGTGGCAAGGGAATAACAAAGGAGGATACTATGGCTATACAAATGAGGACAGGAAAGGCAAAGGAACGCGGTCAAGCCTTGATGATGGAACCGATGATTGATTGCGTTTTTCTATTGCTGATCTTCTTTATGGTTTCAGCAATTATGCGTGTGCCTCCGCCTTTCACTGTAACGCTGCCGGAGTCAGCTACGAAGCACGACTTTCCGCGTAAGAAATTCAATCTCTTTATCAGTGCAGATGGCAGAATCTCATTTGATGATCTAGAGATGCTCACGCTAGATCACATGGAGATGTATCTGTCTTCAAAAGAGTCTCAAATTACTACACTCATTATCAAAGCCGACAGACTTGCCAAACATGGCAGAGTGATCGATGTCATGGAACGTGCGAAACGTCGATTTAGTAAGACGGAGGGGCAGGAAATCGCTTTGATGGTCGCAGAGGAAAGTTACGGGAATTAACTGCACATTACACCTGAAGGCAGTTTGCTGCCTTTACTACAATTGATTTAAGAAGTTTTGATGTTCACTGAAAAGGCAGCCGACGCGCTGCCTTTTTTTTATATATATACACACCGATTCGTGAGGAACTTAGGCTGAAATACTACTACCTCCTGTGAAAGCGGCATCTCAGATGAACGAGCGAGAGAAAATCCTTATCGTTGATGATGAACCTGACACCATCCTGATCTTACAAGATCGGCTCGAAATGGAGGGCTACGAAGTTGTAACTGCTACTGATGGGTACAATGCCCTTGAGCTAATAGATCAGGACCTGCCGGATCTAGTGCTGCTCGACATCCAGATGCCGCAACTAGATGGAATAGCAACCCTGACACACCTGCACGAAAAATATCCCGGTATGCTTGTCCTCATGTTGACAGCGCACGGCACAATCCAGCGTGCAGTCGAGGCGACAAAGCGCGGGGCATACGATTTCTTGGAAAAACCTTTTCAACCAGAACATATTACGCAGAAGGTTGACCGCGCATTAGAGCACCAACGCACCGTTGAGAGCAGCACTAGGGATGAGCTCATCAACAACTATAAAGAAATTGTAGGCGAGAGTCCTCCCATCCTTGAGGTCCTAAAAGTTATCGAAAAGATTGCGGACACAGACTCTACAGCGCTCGTCCAAGGGGAGAGTGGTACAGGAAAGGAGTTAGTCGCGCGTGCGCTTCATCAAAATAGCTCGCGCAGAGAAAAGGAGATGGTAGTCGTCAATTGTGCTGCCATTCCAGATCATCTTCTGGAGAGCGAACTGTTTGGGCATGAGCGCGGTGCGTTTACTGGAGCAACTCACCAACAGATTGGGAAATTTGAACGCGCGCACGGCAGCACCCTGTTCTTGGATGAAATTGGAGATATGTCCATCGAACTACAGTCCAAGCTGTTGCGGGCAATACAGGAAGGAGAAATTGAACGCCTGGGTGGGACGAAAGTAATTCGTGTCGATGTGCGAATCATCGCAGCGACCAATCAGGACTTGCGCCAGGCGATTGAAGCAGGGACATTTCGTCAGGACCTCTACTATCGCTTGAATATGATTCCAATCCATCTGCCACCATTACGAGCCCGTCAGACGGATATTCTGATATTAGCGGAATATTTCCTGAAAAAACACGGTAGAGCCCATGATCAACCTGTGCGATTGATTAGCCATAAGGCGAGAGAACTTCTCACGCAATACGATTGGCCCGGTAACGTGCGAGAACTCGAATACTCTATTCTACGAGCAGTCCTCTTCGCGGAAGGCGATGTAATTCTCGCAAAACATCTCCCTGAAGAGATCCAATCCGCTGACCAACGCCAGGTCGAGAGCGTCCCTGTCGGTCTGACAATGAAGGAGATGGAAAAAGAGTTAATCCTCAAAACCCTCGAAAGAATGGAGGGCAATCGTACCCGAACCGCAGAAATTTTGGGGATTAGCCTGCGGTCCTTGCAATATAAATTGAAGGATTACGAAAAGACCCCTGAGCTTGACGCGTGAAACGTCCTGCTTTTCTTTAACATCTACAACTTTCCGCTTTCAAGGAGCCTGTAGGTCGAGATTCATATCTCGCCAACCAAACTAACCTTCATTCGCACCTTGCTGGAAGATACTGAAAATAGCATCGAGTCTTGCCTTATTTCTTCTATCCTCCGAAAAGAGGCGAGAGAGTCGTTCATAAAATTTCAAGAACGCTGGACTGAAATTTCGCAATGCTTGGGAAGATTTCTCCGCTTGAACCAGCTCCCTTATGCCTTTCCACCCACTATCCTGCGCCCTCAATTCGTCCTCGGTTTCGGTAGGACTTGCGACAACCTGCTCAAATGCGCGAAGTGATTTGAGATATTGCCGATTCCGGAAATATGCCCAGCCAAGGGTATCCAGAAAGTTCTTCTCCTGCGGTGCTTGTCTCACCGCGTTCAGGGCGAGCTCCACCGTCTTTTGGGGGTTGGTCCGCTGCTCAACATAAAGCCACGCCAAGTTATTGCTCCACGTTCCATTGTCAGGGTCGTCTTTAACAGCCTCCCGATAAAACTTTTCTAACTTCCTATCCCAAAATCTACCCTCTTGAGGCGCAAGCCCCTTGCCACGTATGTAGAAATATTCCAAGTTTAGATAAAGTGTCCGATTGTAGCC
Source organism: Candidatus Poribacteria bacterium (assembly GCA_965220385.1). GTDB lineage: Bacteria > Poribacteria > WGA-4E > WGA-4E > PCPOR2b > PCPOR2b. The sequence goes on from OZ244825.1 coordinate 384,723, forward strand.
CCGTTTATCTGCGACCCTTTCGTACAGTTCAATGTAATCTGTAAGTTCCGTTTTCTCGTCCGGACGCTCGAAAGCTGTTGCTTGATAAACCCAAAACAGATTATTGTTCCAAACAGGATTGTCTGGATCTGCTTGGAGTGCCTTTTCGTAGAACTGCTTGAGTTTGCGCGTCCAAGATGCATCATCCGGAAAAGTCTTTAATGCTTCGATATAAAGGGTTTCGAGAATTGCATAAGCTTCGGGATCGTAAGGACTTTTTAGGATTCTGGCCTCGTGCCTTCTGATATAATCGGTTAGGTCATTAGGGGATGCCGCATCAGGCAGCTGTTTCACCGTTTCCCGCGAATTCGTAAGGCCCCGTAAAACCGGTATGGTACCACTTGCAATTGCCAATCCTACAAGTACTACTGTCAACCCTGTTACAATCTGTCTCTCACGTCTATGATAGCTAAAAACTTCCGGCGCAAGGACCAGACCGCCAACAAACCCTGTGAAAAGTCCGCCGAGGTGAGCCGCGTTGTTGACATTGTAATTAAAATGCGGAAAAACGAAAAACCCAAGAAAAATGTCAATTGCAATAAATGGGAGCAGTCGCAAGCCGAGGATCCGACCCAACCTTCGAGGTAGACGATCCTTATAACGGATGCCTAAAGCGACTGCAACACCAATTAACCCAAATACGGCGCCCGATGCACCGACACCCAACGCATTTTGGACAAAAGGTAAGCTGGCGATGCTGCTGACGATAGCGGAAATCAGATAGAGGAACAGGAACCGACTCCTACCATACAATCCTTCCAGCAAGCTGCCGAGAAGAAACAGTATGCCCATATTCAGGAGAAGGTGCAACGCATGAGCGTGCAAAAAGGTGCTTGTGAGTAGGCGCCAATATTCCCCGGCTTCTACGATCAAGTGATAAGAATAAGCCCCAAATTGGATCAAAGGACTCAAGTCTTGGGAAGAAGCAATCAGCCGAAGTTCGAGCGGATGAAAAATTGCAACGTTCAATACAATTAAAACCAGCGTCACTACCGGTAACCTTTTGGGGTACCTGAGAAACCCTTGTCCTGTTCTGAACTCGCTTTTGAGAATCGTTGGCTTATCGCTATCTATTCCCTCCGAATCGTTATCAAGTTCCCACAGTTTCCGAACCGCTGGAAGCTCGGTAATTGGCTTCCATTGCCCGTCAGTAAGCGTTTCAGACCATACAAAGGCATCCCGCGGTACACGTCCTAACTTTATCCAGTCGTATAGCGTTGGTTCATCAATATCAAGGATACGGTTTGCGATCTGAATCTTCATTCTCTGAAAACCCCGTTGTGATTGAGCGAGATCATCCGTTACTCCTCAACCGCCCGCCCATCATCTCTTTTAGTGCTGGAAGCGAGTAGGTGTTAAGAACCGAAGCGCTCTCCAGCCAACCGCGCCGGGCAACATTGATCCCAAATAAAGCACGTGCTAAGTCAGGGGCTGAGTGTGCATCGGTATTGACTGATAATAAGGCACCCCGATCGCGTGCTTTCCGCACCGGACCCGGTTCGAGATCCAATCGGCTGGGGGCAGCGTTAATCTCTAATGCCACACCATTCGCTGCCGCTGCATCAATCACCACGTCAAGGTTGATTGCGAACCCCGGACGCCGTCCCAGCAGACGTCCTGTCGGATGTCCGATGATAGTAACATATGGATTTTCGATTGCGCGGATGACGCGGTCGGTCATCTCCGCTTCGCCCATGGATAGACCCGCGTGGACACTTGCCACAACGATGTCCAGTTCTGCCAAGAGATCATCGGGAAAGTCGAGGCTGCCGTCCTTCAGGATATCGACCTCTGAACCCGCAAGCACCTCCATCCCATTGATTTCTGCGTTGAGTTCACGAACCTGTTGAATCTGCGCCCGCAACCGTTCCGGCGTTAAGCCGTTGGCAACCCGTGAGGCTTCGGAGTGATCGGTAATGGCGATGTATTCATGTCCAAGTGATGCTGCAGTCTCTACCATTTCCCGGAGTGTTGCCCGCCCATCGCTCCAGTTGGTGTGCATATGCAGATCACACCGTAAATCCTTCTGCTCGATAAGGGTTGGCAAATTATCCGCCAATGCTGCCTCAATCGAATCAGCGTCGCCTCGCAATTCAGGGGCGATGAACGACAAACCAAGTTGGGCATAAATATCAGATTCCGTCTTATCTTTCGACCAATCTGGCATCCGTTTACCCACTGCCTCAATATTTTGAGATGCTGCAACCTGATTAAGTCGTGTTACGTGCGCTTCAGCGCCCGTTGTTGTAAATAGAGTTGCTTTATATTCCGCCGTATTCGTGCAATAAACCCTTAACGGAAATCCTCTATCCACCGAGGCGACGACGCTGAGGTCATCCTGTATCCCCGGAGATGCTACACCTTTTACCTCGGACAACACATCAACAATCGCCTGCGTGCCGCACTCAGCGACGAACTCAAGGCTTTGTAACATCTCCTCGTGCCTGCGAAAGTCCCCGGTGAACTCCACCCGTTTGATATCCGAGTTGCCGCTGAGCGCATTAAAAACCGCATCGGCGATCAGTAAAATCTGCCGAAGTGGCCGCATCTCTCTCTGTTTCTCAAGAAATTGCAAACCCTCATCGATTGACGCAACTGTTTTGGCACCCATCCGTTGCATTTGACCGAGCCGACCTGTATCAATCGCTTCTCGGAGAGCGCTAAGACTTTTTACACCCAATTCCTGATAAAACCGTCCCGCTGTCTTTACTCCAACACCCCGAATTGCAATCAGATCTAACGCCTCAATGCCCATCTCCTGAATCAGCTTATCGTAGAAGCGACACTGGCCCGTCTCCAGCATTTCAACGGTTTTCTGTTCTATGGCGTTGCCGATACCCGGAATCGATTGAAGTTCACCCGCATCTGCTAAGTTATGTAGGTCCACCGAGAGTTCATCAATTGTTTCCGCCGCACGATTATAAATCCGGGCGCGAAAGGAATCGTCGCCCTTGATCTGAAGCAGATTGCCGATGTTCCTGAAAACTTCACTAATTTCGTCGTTTGTCATTTTGTGTGCTCTTCTTTGTGGTATGCTGTTTGATGCGTGGGAATATTCTACCACACGGGGAAGGAAGGTGCAAAAGGTTTGACACCTCTAACACCAGCAGTCTGTAGAAGGTGGGTTCTGGAGGTATTGGACAGCACGTCGTCTCTGATTGAGGGAGATTTCAATCGGATTCGTTCCCGCTGCGCAACCGGTACACCCGTATCTCTGGATGCAGCAACGCTCGCATTGGAAATGGAGCGCCGTGGTTTGAAATCGGTATGCCGAGAAAGCGCGGTTCACGCCGGAACCCTTGTATGAGGGCATAGCGGGTTGACCGCCCGAAAATCCGATCGTAAAATTCCATCGCCGTTTCTGTATCAACCGACTCCAGCGGATACCAATCAATTGCGGAATACTGTGCTGGCTTGGCGGCGTAGTTCAAAAAAACCTCCGCATTTGGCATCGAGACGATAACCCATTCTGATTGGGTCCCTGTATCTTCTCTATCCAATTCCGGGGAAAGCCAATCAAACAAGATTTCAGGTTCGCGTCCAACCGCGCTATCCGGTGGGATATGCGATTCTATCCATTCAGCCGCTTCAATAGTCGTTGGCAGCGATCGCATTACACCAGCAAAGGCAGCGGTATAGATCAGTGAATATACACCTACCCCAGCGATAATAACGGCTAAGATAGGGGGTGCCCACCGTTTCAAAATCGAATTCTTGCGAGCCCAATTCCATTGAGAGAGTGCGGTACCCACGCTATCTATACAAGCTGCCGCAAATAGGACCAACACCGGGTAAATCAGCAGTAGATGGCGGGCAAATTTCAGCTTGTGTAGACCGATAAATAGCAGATAGGGGATTACAAGGACGAGGAGAATTTTATCCCCATCTCTTCGTCGGATTACTGCCAGTACGGCTCCAGCAGTTGCAAGCAACGCCAACGGCGTGCCCATACCCCAACGCAGAAGTGTCCACAGATAGGTGAACCGATTGAACCAATTGATATCACCGGTTGCGAACAGCCCAAAGTGTCCCTTTTGGTAGTGCGAGGACTCGTAAATGAGGGCATCGAAAAATAGGTTCCACTTTGGCGAGAAGAGATCGATAAGCCAGTACGGGCAGATTATTGTGAACGCTGCCGCTGCGACCCCGACGAAAGTTCCGAACTTCAGAAAGGAATCTGACGCTCGGAAATGCTCTGCTCGCAGGAGTAGGAGCGCGACGACGGACAAGCCTGCGAAAATCGTTGTGTACTTAACCGCGAAGCCGATCCCTGCAATAACACCCAGCCAAACGATGCGACGGAATGAAACAGATTCTGTTCTTGCACAGAACCAGAGCAGCAACGCGACACAGAAAGTGGCGGGGACGTCAACTAACGCGAAGCGGGACTCATTCGTTGCATGGAGCATCGCTACGGCGAGCAAGCCGCCACCAATCAGTCCAATAATACGATTATAAAACCTGTTCCCAACCCTGTACGTCAGCCAGATAGTCGCTGTTGACAGTAGGACGTTTATAAAACGACCCAGCCAGATGACCTGAGAGACTGTAAAATCTAATCCCAACGCATCTAAGACCAGTCCGATTAACGCGATGAGATGAAACCAAGCAGTTCCGGGCCAATTATAGATCTCAGGCAGGGCGGCAAGGTCAATCAGATTCAGGATGTCCTGTGCAATCAGCGGTTCACGCGGATCAGGTCGGTCGGGTAAGCCGACACCAAGCCCAACGATTCGGAGAGTGAAAGCAATCGTCAGGATAGGAATGAGAACCAGATCAGTCCGAAAGAAGCGTGTCATTCTTCGCGGAGTACACCGGCACTGCAACTGGGAGCTTACTGTTGCACCTTCGCCCACATTTCATCAGAAATCTCAGCTCTGATTTTTTCCGACTGATTCGGCATCGCTGGCAGTTTGAGTTTCTCAAAGATCTTTTCCCACCGCTCCGGCTGTGTGATATCGACGTAGACCGGCAGAAAACCGAGGTTCAAATAGGTCTTGATTGCCGGCAACCGAAAGTCGTCGGTGCCCAGTTTAGCGCACTTGAAGCCGTGATCGCGAAGATACAGTAGCACGCTGAGTGTTACGCATCTACCAAGCCTATGTCCCGTGTGGGCAGAATGGACGCCAACCATGTGGACAATACCAACGTCTGTCTCATCGGGCGTATCTTTCCACGCGCATGTCGTGCCAACCGGCGTGCCTTGATAGGTTGTGAAATAGAGCCCACCCGGTTCAAAAACGTCGCGATCCATAATATCGCGGCGGGCGTCTTCAGCTGTGCGTTCACCACCAAACGAGTCGCTGATCACATTTGCCCAGTGTACATCGTCCCCCTCTTGATAGGTGCGGAGTTCATACCCCTCTGGAATCTCAAGTTGGGGCAATCCATCCAAATTGGGTCGAACCATTCTCAATTGCCTTGCCATCGGGCTCTCCTGTGTAACTACCGTATGTTTGAAGCCGGTTATAAACTAATTCATCTCCGTACTCGACATCTGCTCCAGAGCAAGTACAAGTGCTTGCGTCCCTAAGCGTCCATGTCCTTGGGCTTGGACGGCAAGATACATTTGATGCACAAGTGCGAGGCCAGGCAAGCTAAGGTTCATCTTCTTGGCTTCATCGAGTGCGATGCCCATATCCTTGATGAAATGCTCGACAAAGAAACCGGGATCAAAATTGCGTTGGAGAATACGAGGAGCAAGGTTGTCAAGTGACCAGCAAGCGGCTGCGCCGCCGCTAATCGACGAAAGCATCGTCTCCAAGTCTAAGCCCGCTTTGTAGCCGTAGAGCAATGCTTCACAAACACCAGCCATCGTTCCAGCAATCGTGATCTGGTTACACATCTTTGTGTGTTGTCCTGCGCCTGCACCGCCCTGATGCACGATATTTTTCCCCATCGCTTCAAACAGCGGCATAACAGCTTCAACGGCATCACCATCGCCACCTACCATAATGGAAAGTCGCGCTTCCCGTGCACCAACGTCGCCGCCGGAGACCGGCGCGTCGACGGATGAGACGCCCTGCGGTTTCGCTGCAGCGTATATCTCTTGCGCTAACGATGGCTCGGTGGTTGTCATGTCAACAATAATGCTGCCGGACTTCGCGCCCTTCAAAATGCCGTTATCGCCAAGATAGACTTCACGCACATCCGGTGGGAACCCGACGATACTGAAGATAATATCTGACGCTGCGGCAACTTCACTCGGCGAATCTGCCCATGAGGCACCATCATCAAGCAGCGGTTGTGCCTTTGCTTTGGTCCGATTGTAGACCGTCGCTGAATAACCGAGGTCCATAAGATGTTGGCACATCCAGCGTCCCATTACGCCTGTCCCAACCCAGCCAATTCTCGTACTCTTTGGATCAATTGTTGTTGCCATAATTTTCATCTCCTTAGAAATTGATAATAGGTTGTGGCTCATGTTAAAAAATCATGCGGTAGAAACCGCGTTTTTTCCTGAAAACTCGGTTTCTTTTAGCATTTTACACTTTCTTTTTATACAACCCCCATAGGTGGAACACCAATGAACTAATGAACCAATGCACACTTAAAGCCATCCATTCGCCCGATACCACTCCGCTGTATCCCTTATCCCTTTTTGAAGGGGATAGGCCGGCCGATAGCCGAACTCCTTTTGCGCCTTTGTGCTGTCACAGATCCAGAACCGCTGCTTCAGATCCTGTACCTTTTGGCGGTTCAACGTTGGAGTTTGGCGTGTAACCTTTGCTGCAGTTTCCGCAAAGACCGCGATAAAATCTAACAAAAACAGCGGCACTTTTACCCTGAACGAATACTTCTCAAGCGCATCAGCAATTACGCGCTCAATTCCCGTCCATGTATGAATCTCGCCATCTGTCAGAAAATAGGTCTCACCGATTGCACGTTCGGAGGCAGCCGCAATATAAATTCCTGTCACCAGATCTTTGACATGCACCAAACTCAGCAGCTTTTCCATCTCTCCAAAGATCGGCATTACGCCCCGATTAATCATCTGAAAAAAGAGAAAGATGTCTGTGTCCCTCGGACCATAAACGGCTGGCGGACGGATTATCGTTATCGGCAGTCGGGCCGCATACTCACGAGCAACCATCTCACCTTTGAGCTTGCTCCTGCCGTAGTCCGTCAGCGGCTGCGGCATAATATCTTCCGACTGCGGTGTCGCATCGCGGCTTGGACCAACCGCAGCGAGACTGCTGCAATGAACAAATCGATCTAAGCCTGTCTGTGCAGCCAAACACGCTTCAAGGAGAGCCTGGGTTCCACCAGCATTGACCCGGTCGTAGGTTGCAGCGTCCGGTGCTTTGGTCAAGCCAGCGAGATGAAAAACCAAATTGACATCTCGAAGATGCTCTACCAGCGTATCGGAATCTTGGAGGTCCCCCATGACCAGTTCGACCTGTGGGGATTTTGCGGTAAGCAGGCGGTCGAGCCAACGCAAATTACTCGTTTTACGGATCAAGCAGGTAACCTGATAACCCTGATCGACAAGCTGCTCAACCAGATGGCTGCCAATAAAACCTGTTCCACCGGTGACATAAGCCTTCATAAGTCAAACGTGGATGAACCCATAAACCCCTCATGGCTCTATTCCGCGATTTCCTCATTTTCTTTTAGTTCTCGGTGTCGGAGGTCTTTTGTCAGCTGTGACATCAAGACAATTCCGCCAACGGCAACACCGCAATACATTGTGAAGAATCGTGTTATGAGTGCGTACAGACCGATTGCCCCGGAGGCAAGGAGGGGTTTCATCAGAATTGCAATCAAAAACTCTGAAATCCCACTTGCGCCGGGACTGGGCGCGAATAAAGTCACAAAGTTGATTATGACTTGAACGGCAATAACATGCCAAAAAGGAGCGTCCCCTCCCAACGCACGGACAATAACATAGCCGCCGACGAACCGGCTCATATAAATCCCAATCGTAAAAACGAAGTTCAGCAGACAGACCAGTTTATGTTCGGTGACGAACATACGGGTGAATGCTTTGTGCTCCATAATCACGTTGTCAAGGGTGAGAATCAGACGGTCTAAAAGGCTCGCTGCAAGTCGAAAACCACGTCGCTCTGGCAGTTGGATACGGGTCAGAGGAAGCAGTACTGTTTCCGGTTTGATGAGCAAAAGGAGGAATACACTAAGCGTAAACGCGAACATCAGAAGACTATACTGACTGACGAGCGTGATTGCTTTGGGGAGGAAATCAGGGGCGCGCTGCACGACATAGCCTGTCGAAAGTATCAAGAACGTCAGGGTGCCAATGAAACTGATCACGCCGGTGGTCACAATGCCTGAAAACGGTACACCCACCCGATTAAAAATATAAAGATGCCCAAGTCCTCCTGTTTGAAAGGGTGTGATTCCCCCGATACACAGCGTTGCCAAATTAGCTCTTAAACCGTGCAGATATGTCACATGTGGTGACATCTTCCGAACAAAAACGTAGAGACGTGCCCCACCTGACAACCAATCGCAGAACATGCAAAGCACCGCAAGAACCAGGAATTTTACCTCCACCGAGCGTAAGACAAGTCCGATATTTTCAGTATCACTCCGTAAGAAGCTGAGATATAACCCAATAATTGTGCATAGTATGAAGAAAAGTATTCCACGAGCAAAATTTTTCGGATTTAGCGATTTGCTAACAAACTCTTTCATCCACTGTTTCCTGAATTTATAGACATATAGGACTTACGCAGTTGAACGTTCAAAACCTTGTAGTTCGGCGATTTATCGCCGCAGCAAACGATTCAACGCCCGTTTCTTAATCCCGCCTGCCTGCTCCCAGCTTGTCGGAGCCCTGCCTGTCCCGATTTATCGGGGATCCTATCGGGGGATAAATCGGGCAACTACAATAGCGGGTCTATCAAGTGTTCGTAGTGAACAACGATCGTTGTTCACTACTGAAGTGCGTAATTCCTAACATAAAAAAATACATCAGTTTGCCCATCCACTATCAGAAGGGCAGGTGTCGCGCCTTAATGGGTGCGTTTACAAATTAATCCAATATCGGGAAATCGGTTTCCCGGAACTGTTTGAAATTCCTTGGCTTGCCAACTTCCCACCATTTTGCTCGATGATGCGTGCAGAACCAATATTATCAGTATCGCAAGTCAGCAACACGCGATTCAGTCCTAAATCTATCGCTTTTTTTATTGTCAATGCAAGTATACGTGTGCCGTATCCCTTACGCCTCTCCGAAGGACGAATCACATATCCAATATGGCCACCCTCATATTCCAGGGATGTCGTCAACCAATGACGAAGCCGGCTTTCACCGATAATTTTAGCGTTATTTGCTGCAAGCCAGAATGTAGTACTTGGGACGTAACCGGACTTGAGCCCGATGGTTTGATTTTCTTCATCAAGGCGGCGAATATAGGCGGGAAAGTTAGTTTCGATGAGATTGCGATCGTTTTGGAATCGCTTCTCACCTGCTACCCAAGATTCTTTCGCCCAAAATTCCTCTGCCATTGATAGATACCCAGATGCGTATACAATAGAAGGTTGGACCAACCTCACTCTGTTACAATTGGTAGGTTTCTCCCTCATACCCACTCACATAATCTCCAAGTCCAAACTTATGTCCAACGGCATCGCTGAATGGGTCAACGCACCAACGGAAATAAGATCTACCCCCGTCGCTGCGACGGCCTCGGCTTGATCTAATGTAATACCCCCTGATGCCTCAGTGAGTGCCTCGTTGCCAATCTCTCCAACGGCAGCCTTCATAAAATTGACCGGCATATTGTCGAGTAATATAATGTCTGCTCCCGCCGCAACGGCTTCTTCCGCCTGATCGAGCGAGTCCACTTCGATCTCGATCTTCATCGTGTGGGGTACAACCGCTCGCGCCCGTTCAATCGCTTTTGCAATACCCCCAGCAGCGACAATATGATTATCCTTGATCAAAACACCGTCATAAAGTCCGAAACGGTGATTGTGTCCGCCACCCACACGAACCGCATACTTCTGTATTGTTCGCCAGCCAGCCGTTGTCTTGCGAGTGTCGACGATTTTGACGTCGTATTTGGCTGTCGCTTCAACAAACCGTGAGGTCAACGTAGCTGTTCCTGAAAGACGTTGTAGAAAGTTGAGCGCGGTGCGCTCACCGGTGAGGATAGATTTCGCGCTCCCTTCCACCCTTGCTATCGGTGTCATACTGTCAACATAATCGCCGTCCGCAACAAGCAGCCGGAAGTCAAGGTGCGAATCAATCTTTTCAAAAACGCGTTGAGCAACTGGTAGTCCAGCGATAACACCGTCAGTTTTGGCGAGGATGGTGCCTGACCCTTGCTGGGATGGCGAAACTGTGGATTCGGTCGTAATATCACCAATACCGATGTCTTCTGTGAAGGCTAATTCTATGAGCGGATCAATTAAACGGAAGTCTAACATAAACGAAAACCTAACGCGTCTTGCCTAAGTCGGGGGCAATCCCATGCCAAATACTATTTGTTATTTCCTAAGCCGAGCCCTTCAAACATACATGCCCCGACGAGGAATCAATTTTTCTTCCGGTTTGCGAATATAGCAGAGGGCATGCTTAAAGATTAATACTTCTGACGCAGGAGCGTCCCCGGAGGTTGTAACGCTGATGAGATAGGGGTTCATCCAGTTGATCTTTCCCTTGACCACCCCATCGCCAAGTGTTCCAAATTCGAGAACCTCTTCCTTACTGAATTGGGCATCAAAATCCTCGGTATCTGATGAAAGCCCCAGTTCTGTGTATAGCCGCTCAATCTCCTGTTTAAGTAGATTGATATCTTCGCGATTTTGACGAATCTGCTTCTCTAAAACCTCGACATCTGCAAGACTGATCGGTTCTTTAGACATTGTTCGTCGGAACCCTCCGGTTAATTGATAGTCGTTGATTATCGGACGAAGTCGCGGTATAGATGAGGCAATAACATACCACAATAATTCTTGGTCAAAACAGAGACAAAGGATAGCATCTCAGGGTATCCTTGTCAAGTTTTTAATAGACGGGTGTAGAAGCCGCTATCTGAAGCCTATTGCTATATAGCGGATTTTTTCCTTGATAAGCGTCGCCGATCTTGTTAAAATGAAGTACATTTCAAATTGGCACTTCAACTAGGAGGAAAATAACATGGGTGAAGCATTAGGATTGATTGAAACAAGAGGCTTGGTTGGTGCAATTGAAGCAGCGGATGCAATGGTCAAGGCTGCCAACGTAACACTCGTTAGCAAAGAGGAGATTGGCGGTGGTTTGGTAACCGTCATGGTTCGTGGTGATGTCGGAGCAGTTCAAGCTGCAGTGGAAGCAGGAGCCGAGGCCGCAAAGGTTGTTGGTGAGTTGGTTTCCGTGCACGTCATTCCGCGTCCACATTCCGAAGTGGAAAATATGTTGACGGGCGGATAACGCCATTCCTGTCATCCCGAACCCTTTGGCAAGTTCAGGGCAGGCGCTCATCGGCTCTCTACCTATAATCCGTCACATAAGGGGCAAGACGCTTTGCCAGAAGCCTGAATTTCCCAGCCGTATTATAGATCAAGGAGATACGTATGGCAGAAATCAACGAATCGCAGATTGAGGAGATTGTTGCGCAAGTTATCAGGAACCTCCAAAATGATGGGCAACCTCTGCCGACAACAACCCCTCAACCCACAGTTTCCACCGCGTCCGATTCAGGGATCTTTCCCACCGTGGATCAAGCGATCGCTGCCGCCAAAACCGCACAGACTGACTTTGTAAAACTCGGTTTTGCCAAACGTCGGGAAATTATTGAGGCTATCAGGCAAGCCGCGCTTGAGCATTCAAGGTCCCTCGCACAACTCGCTGTCGAAGACACAAAAATGGGAGTTGTCGAGCATAAAGTCATGAAGAACGAGGGCGGCGCAAATCTCTCTCCCGGTGTGGAAGATTTGAGCTCGGAGGCGACAACCGGAGATACAGGCCTCCTACTTGTGGAATACCTCCCCTTTGGTGTAATTAACTCAATTACACCGACCACAAATCCGACCTCGACCGTCATCAATCACGCAGTCATCATGCTCTCAGCCGGAAATTCAATAGTGTTCAGTCCGCATCCGAATGCACAGGTGTGCACACAGGAAACAGTGAAGATCCTCAACGCCGCAGTTGTCGAAGCGGGCGGACCTCCCAATATGCTCACAGCCGTTGCAGAAGCGACACTGCGCCGAGCGAAGGAGATTATGGACCACCCGGACATCGCAATGGTCGTTGCCACCGGCGGCGGCAGCGTCGTGAGAGCCGCGCTTACCAGCGGTAAAAAAGCCATCGCTGCAGGTCCCGGCAACCCGCCCGCTATCATCGATGAAACCGCAGATCTGAGGGAAGCCGCAAAAAATGTCATACTCGGCAATAGCTTCGATAACAACCTGCTCTGCATTGGCGAAAAAGCCCTCTTTGTCGTTGAGTCTGTCGCTGACGAAGTTATCCGTGAGCTACAGAACAGCGGTGGTTACCTGACCAATCCACGCGAGCAACAAGCCGTCGAAAATGTTGTCATCCAAAATGGCGAGCCCAACCTCGACTACATCGGCAAAGATGCAAGCGCTATCCTTGATGTGGCGGGAATACGGGGGAACACAGACGCAGTTTCTGTCGTCGTTGAAGTCCCCGCCGACCACACCTTTGTAATAGATGAATACCTGATGCCAGTGCTTCCGGTGGTTCGGGTGCGCGATTTTGATGAGGCACTGAAAGGTGCGCTGACCGCAGATGGGGGACGTGGACACACCGCAATGCTCCACACCAACAACAGTGCACGGATCACGGAATTTACACAGGCGATGAACTGCAACGTCACCGTTGTGAACGCCCCGTCCTACGCATGCGCTGGAATTGATGGTGAGGGATTCCTCGCGATGACCATTGCAGGCCCCACCGGCGAAGGGTTTACCCGTCCACGTACTTTCACCCGTCAGCAGCGATTGACCGTTGCAGGTGGGTTATCCGCCCACACATTGTGAGGGTGTCTATATTATGCAGTGCCTCGCCATATTCCTCCTAATTGTGCTGGTAATGTGTCGATGGGGGTATGCTGAACCGATTCCCCAAACCTCCCGCCCAGAGAATGGTCCCGCATCCACTGAAACAACTGAAAATTTCATTGCCAAACCCATCGAAGAGATAGAACAACTATTCCACCAAAAACAGTACCAGGTCGTCATCGAAGAATGTGAACGCCTGATCGCCTATGATCCGTGGCGTTGGGAATCACACTGGGCACGCCTAAAGTTAAGCGAATGCTATACCGCGCTCGGACAGCCTGAGAAGGCACAAGCCGTTTTGGCTGAAGCCGAGATGTCCGATCCCGAAAGACAGAGAGAGGTCCTGGTGTGGCAACTCCACTATGCGATTGAGAAAGGGAATTTCGATAACGCTGACAAACTGGTAGATAAGATTGAAACAGAATTCATCGGGGAGCATTTTGCTCTTGAGGCAATGGAGCAAATTGTCGACGCCTACCGAGAGCGAGGTCGGCTTGAAGAGGCCCGCCGACGACTTGATCGGATGCTCCACCTGTATCCCTTTCAAGAGCAGACATTCTGGCTGTCATTCCGCTTAGGCGAGCACTACCGTGACCGTGAGGAACATGGACAGGCGATTGAACTGTTCGAGAAAATACAGAAAAATCATCCATACCGTATTGAAGCCGCCGTCCAACTCGCTAACACGTATCGGGACATAGGGGAGTTCGAGCGTGCAATCGAGGTGTGCAATGCAGCGATTGAGACCAATCCTACACATTGGACGGTCGTTCATCTCTGGTTAATGCTAGGTGATATGTACCAAGAGAAAGGCGAATCGCAGGCTGCCTTCAACGCGTTTCTCACCGCCAGTGAGTTTCGTGGCACAGATGAAGCACGATGGGCACTCGGCCGTGTCGCACAATCTCATCAACGGTCGGGAGAATTGGAGCGAGCAGTTGAAATATTGACCAAGCTCTCCGTCGAGGGATTGCCCGATAGATTCGATGCAGAGGTATTAATCAATCTTGCTGCGGTTTATGTCGACAGTTCCGACTACGAGCGCGCAGAATCAACACTCAAAGAGCTTATAGAATCCTATCCCCAAACCCAGCACGCCCAAGAGGCGATGCTGCGACTCCTCGAAATGTACTGGACCACCAATCAACCCGAAAAAGCGGTTAATTTTTTTGGATCTCTCCTTGCCCACCCAAATCCACATCTGCGCCTCCAAGTCATCCGCCGTTTTATCGAATACCCGCATAACGAAGATATCCGCCGCGAATTGGAGGTGAGTCGAAAACTTCCTAATTTTGCGAAAATGTTGCGTCGACTCGTCGACCGAGCGGCTACCCCCGCTGCTGCATTGGGGCCGTTGCGTGGTTTAGCTGCGATAACCGAATGGCAGGATAATTGGGATGAGGCAATTGAGGTCAATACACGGCTCATCGCGGATTATGACGATCTGCTAATCACACTCCAAGCGCATGAAAGCCTCGCGAAATGCTACAGCGCCAAAGGAGAGTTTGACAAAGCACTCTATCAGATAAACCAAATCTTAGTCCTTGCCCCCGGTGGTCAGAAAGCCCTATGGCCGAAGCTGCTCCTCGCGGCCCATCAGTTGGAGCATGGACGCAACCGTAGCAGCGCGTTGAAACTCTTGAAGGAGATCGCAGCGCAACATCCCAATTCGGAACAAGGACGCGAGGCGATGGAGATCCTAAAGCACTTCAAGAGACGTAAAAAAGAAATGGATCAATAGGTTCTGTTGACATTTATATGATGTGTGTTCATAATTCGCCGATAAGTCCCAAATCGTAGGTGCGAGATCTCCTTGCTCCTACATCTGGTCGATTCCCGTAGGGGCAACCCCCCGATAAATCGGGATGCAAGCACTTGTGGTTGCCCTATTGTCTTCGTGAAGTGTGGCAAGTCCCCCTGACAAGGGGGATTTAGGGGGTTGGCTGTTTATCGAGAGGAACTGGCTCATTCCAAAATCTGCCATAACGACACAGAATATCAACACTCGCCGGTAACTTGTCTAAAGACACATCACATCCGATACAAATAAGGAGATACAAATGGAAAAACTCGCCATCCACGGTGGACCAAAGATAAGAACCAAACCCTTCCCAGAACGCGCTCCGTTCGGAGAACGTGAAGAAGAACTCCTACTTCAGGCAGTGCGTAGCCAGAGCCTTTTCGTCAAAAGCGGGAGGTTCGTTAAAGAATTGGAAACGGAATTCGCCGCGTTCTACGGCACACAACACGCGCAGTCGTCAACAAGCGGAACCGCTGCTATCCACACAGCGGTCGGCGTCGTCAATCCCAACCCCGGCGATGAAATCATCACCGCGCCGATCACCGATCCCGGCAGCGTCATGCCAATCCTCATGCAAAACGCTGTACCCGTCTTTGCCGACGTAGATCCAAAAACGCTGAACATGACCCCCGAATCCATCGAGGCAAATATCACTGATCGCACCCGCGCCATCATTCTCGTCCATCTCTTCGGTCACCCGTGCGACATTGACGAAGTCCTAGAAATCGCCGAAAAACATAACGTCATCCTAATCGAGGACTGCTGCCAGACCCACGCAACAAAGTACAAGGGACGCTACGCCGGGACATTTGGTCACATGGGGTGCTTCAGCTTCCAGCAGTCGAAGCACATGACCACCGGCGACGGCGGGATGATCCTGACCAACGACGAGGAGACCTATATCCGCCTAAAACTCTTTTCGGATAAAGGGTGGGACTATCAATACATGGGAGAACGCGACCACGCCTTCCTCGCTCCCAACTACCGCATGACAGAGATGCAGGGCGCTGTCGGTTTGGCACAACTCGAAAAACTACGGGATGTCGTCGAGCGGCGAATCGCACTCGGAAGGTTACTCACCGAACTGATTGCCGATGCCCCCGGTGTTGAGGCTGTCCCCCTACCAGCCGACCGCGAGGTTTCTTGGTGGAACTATATCTTCCACGTCACCGGACACGATCCCGACCAATTCTGCAAAGCCGTCTCCGCCGAAGGGGTCTCAATGGCCGCCCACTACATCCAAGATCCAATCTATATGCGCGGCGACTTCCTAACAAAAGGACGTACCTACGGCGATAGCCAATTCCCGTTTAACAGCCCCTACGTCAGCCGCGAATACCATTACGGTCCCGAACTCGTCCCCGGCGCAGTCGCAGGCTTGGGATCGGTCGCTGTACGCGGCATCCACGAGCACATGAGCGAAGACGACATCCGCGACATCGCCGCGGCAATCAACAAAGTGGCACATGGGCTCGCTGGATCGGCGTGATGGAAATACTAGGGCATATTGACATCTATACGAGACCGTCTGTAATCGTAGAGGCGAGGTTCCCTCGCCCATTGCCCACCCCGCTTTGGACAGATTGTAGATTGTAGGTCGAGATTCACATCTCGGCATTCTTTGTATCCCGGCCCTATGTCTATAGATATGTCGAACTAAATTAGCCCCAGCGGGGCGATATGTTCATAAAATCGCGATGCATCCCACTTCCGCTCTTCCTGACGGAGCGCAATGTGTATACCAGAGGTTATCAACCCCAAATCTAAAGCGCCAATGGGGTGCTGTTATCCCGGTAGGTCGGGTGTTCCGTCTGGTCGTCAAAGCCCCAGCGGGGCGACATGTTTATAGCACATCGCTAAACCAATACTCCCAAGCCCCGGCGGGGCGACATGTGACAACTTGCGTTAAAATAAGGTAAACACAATGCGTACTTTAATCCGAGTAATATTGATTGGGGTTTTCGGCCTGTGTTATTTTGAAATGACTTTTGCTGATATTACCATTGACGGCGAAACCGTCCATGTCGAAACCGACAGCTACAAAATCCAACTCAACCACGGTGTTATTACTCACATCTACAACAAACTAACCGACGAAACCTACACCCTACCACTTGGCATTGATAGTGCCCCCACAGGAAAGTGGGGCCAAACCGGCATACTAAGAACGAGAAATGGAAACATCTATACACGCGAGTCCACACTAACAGAAGCGAGAAAAATTACCCCGCTCAAAGCCGAACTCCTATTCCGTCAAGATGGAAACGAAATTGCCCTCATTATTGCCGTTGATCCAAACACCGGCGATCTGCTCATCAGTGGAGACGGGGACTCCGACACCACCGGCGTCTATGGCTTCCAGTGGAGCTGCGAGAATCTCGATATTACGAATCTCAAACTTATCCTCCCCGTCTATGGCGGGGAAGTCATCAATGCTTTCTCCCCAATTACCTCTAGAAGATTCGATTACCCCGGTTCTTGGGAAGCACAACTCGCAATTCTTCAAGGGCAGCAGGGAGGTTTTTTCGTTCGTGGGGCAGATGAGACCTTCCAGTTCAAACAACTCAACCTCCAAAAAGAGAGCAAAAACCTCGCACTCAACTTCCGAACCCATAACCAAGCCCCTTGGGACACACTCACCGCTGCGAAGTCTGTGATATGGCGATTGAATACCTATGCCGGCGACTATCGCGTTCCTGCTCGAATCTACCAAGACTGGATGGAACGAACCTTTAACCCTTGGCGACTATCAGACATGCCCACTTGGGTTCAAGACATCGGTTTGGTTGTTATCTATGGTCCTTTGGATACCAAACCGTTGGATAGACTCGCAGAAATGGTTGATCCAACCAAAACCTTGCTCTATCTGGTCGGTTGGCGCAGACATAAACACGATGTGAGTCTCCCCGATTACACTGCAAGAGAAGGGTTCGGTGACTTCGTTGAATACGTCCATCAACTCGGATTTCGTGTTATGCCGCATGTCAACCTGGTCGGGGTATCCACCTATCATCCCCTCTATCCTGAATTTCAGGCTTTTCAATTCCGAAATCCTTGGAATGAAGAACCCATCGGGTGGAAGTGGGATGAAATAGACAATCCAAAGCGTCATGCTTGGATAAATAACGCCAGCTCTAAATTCAGAAACCTCTTTGTTCAGCAACTCAAGAAGGTATGGGAGAAATACAAGGTAGATGCCTTTCACCTCGACATCAGCCACGTTGTCGTGAATGACGCAAACGGCTTAATAGAAGGACTAAATAGTGCACAAGGTAACGTTCTGATGCACTTAGAATTAGCAGAAGCCATGCCCGGTGTTGTGTTCAGCGGTGAACACCTCCACGAAGTGACCTTCTTCCGTGAGAGTTTCGCACAACGTTGGCAACTTCCACCGGAAACAACACCTCACCCCATTAGTGCCTTCCTCTTTTCCCCCTACACACGTTCCTACGGCTATCTCGGACTGCCCTCTCTGGAGAACGATCCCTTGCTTTATCAAAATTACCTTAATTCCTACGAAAGCTGGGGCGTTCTGCCAACCGTTCAGGCGGAATCGATCAGAGTATTGAATGGATATCTTACCCAACAGATACTTACTGTTGCCCGTCAGTGGCAAGAACTCGGTCTCATGCCCGACTTTGAATCCGACTGGGCACCCGATACTCTTTTCCAATACACGACCCAGACCGGCGAAATCGTAACCTATCAACGCACCAACGATGGCACCACCCTCGTCCTGCCCCAAGACGGCGGATATGAACGTGTCTACGATGTTACACAGGTGCAAACCCACCGCAGTATTCCCCACTGGCGCGCTTACAACGAGACGACTCTCCTCGGCTTAGATCCAAGCAAATCCTATTTCCTCGACAACATGCCCCGCGATCTATCTCAAGTGTACATCAATTCCTTGCCACCGGGTGTCTCCGTCACAGAAACCCGTGTCACCGAAAACGCTGCCCTCTTTCGATTGGAAAGGACCAATGTCTCACTCGAAATAGATCTGTTGTCGCAACTCCATCAGGCAAGAGCCGGAATCGTTGTCAATGAAATAGAATTGCCTCTACAACGAGGAGGGACCTTCAGACACTTGCAAAGCACGCTCTCTGGTGTCACTAAATCTGCGATTCATGCACATCCCTTTTATCAGGGTGGCAGCGGGGACACATTCGGAGAATTTACACTCACGCTGCCAGATAGCTCCGATATTCGTCTGCAATTCCATATCGGTTTGCGGGAGGGGACCGAACGATCCGATGGCGTTACCTTCATTGTTACTGTCCAAGATGATGAGATGTTTCGTCAACACTACAACCAACAAAAATGGCAGCCCGTAACCCTTAATCTGTCCCCTTATCGGGGCAAACTCGTCAAACTCCGCTTTACTACTACTCCAGGACCGAATGGCAGTGCCGGTTGGGATCGGGCGGTGTGGGGCGAACCTAAAATCATTGCCGCACCCGTTGACACCCTTATGACTGTTGGATTTTACCTTCCCACTGAACCCATTTCGGGCAGCCCTAATATCCTTCACTACATTGGCAATGGTCAATATACCTGCCAAACCAAACTACCCGCGCAGATTGTTCTATTCCTTGCTCCCCCTCAGTCTGTTGTCTTGCCCTTTAATCTCCGAAACGCCGAATACGCCGCAGGATTCCAAGTTGACAGCATTCTCCGACTCGGGAGCATTCACAGATCGGGGAGTCATAGCAAAGTAACCATTGATAATATCAATAAAGAGACCATCTTCGCCCATCCACCAGCAATTGAGCAGACTGTTCTCCAGTTCCTCCTCGCTCTCCCTCCTGAGCCATCAACCTTCTCCTTCTCAATGGGCTTACAGGAGGGGTGCAGCAAAGGGGTTCTGTTTCAAGTTCGCCTCAACGGTCAAACCTACTTTGAAAGCTTCAAGGATACCTTTGACTGGACAGACGGTAGTATCTCCCTCTCAACGTTTGCCGGAGAACCTGTATTGGTAGAATTGGTAACCGATCCCAATGGAAGCGCAAGTTGCGACTGGGCACATTGGGCAGACCTCCGCATCATTGCTGCACCCAACCCCAACGCCAACCTCGATGGACGAGTCAATATCCTCGACCTCATCCTCGTCGCAGGTAGTTTCGGTGAGCAACCGCCTAGCAACCCTCTGGCGGATACCAACAAAGATGACGTGGTTGATCTCCTAGACCTCGTCTTCGTCGCGGAAAGTCTCAGTCAAAACGCCGCCGCTCCTCCTCAATTGGCTTTCATCGAATCTATCCCCTCCACCGCCAAAGAGGTCATCGCCGCACAACGTGCCTTGAGCGAGTTAGAGGCAATGCCAAACAAGTCACACGGCGTTCAAATCGCCATAGAACTCCTCCGCCACTACCTATCCGTCGCGGACCGGAACGTCAAAGAAACCAAGCTCCTGCCCAACTATCCCAACCCGTTCAATCCAGACACATGGATACCGTATCAGCTATCGGAAGTATCAACCGTCACTGTCAAAATCTACGATGTGAGTGGACACTTGATAAGAACAATCGATGTGGGACACAAACCGGTGGGTTATTACCTCACCCGCCAGCGGGCGGTCTACTGGGACGGTCAGAATGAAAATGGGGAGTCTGTCAGCAGCGGCGTCTATTTCTATACACTCAATACCGATACCTACACCCAAACCCGTCGAATGATCATCGTCAAGTAGGAGTATAAATATAATTGAAGGGTGGGCTTAACTCACTCAATTCATTCGTCAAAATTTCACAAAATCTTAACTTATACGTAATATTTGTTTATTGTAATCTGTTATAATATCCATATATCAGCAAGGAGGAAAACGAATGCCGCTTAAGTTTCGACACATTTCCTATCTTATCGTCCTAAGTTTCGTTTGGATTGCCACCAGTCAAGGAGCCGAAACCCTCCAAATTCTGGAGGACGAGGGGAAGCTTGTACTAACCGGCGAAATCTCCAAAGCCCTCGGCACCTATGACGAACATCTAAAGGGAGCTGTGGAATACCTGCTCTGCGGACCCGGGGGAAAAGAATACGAAAGCATTATCGTCGTCAATAGCTCCACAGAAGAGATCTACGACGCGATGCTCAAACTCGGCGTCAAAAGAGGTTCCCCACCGATGTACGACGAAGAGAAAGATGAGATGATCGGCGCGACAGGGAGCAGTGTCCTTGTGTTCGTCGAATGGGAGGCAGACGGCAAAACCAAAAGGGTACGTGGCGAAGACCTCCTCTACAACACACAGACCCAAAAACCGATGCAGCATATCGAATGGATCTTTTCCGGATCTCGCGAGATCCCCGATCTCGACAGCGAGGACGAAGATGCGATGATCCCCCAAGCGTTTGTCGGAAACGATATCATCGCCCTGAACTATATCGACGGCAGCGCGCTGTTCCAAAGTCCGATTCCCTCCGAAGAGAGTCCCTACAAGAAGAACGCGGAAACACTCCCACCACTCGGCACAGCGGTCAAAGTTACAATTGAGGTAAATCAGAAGATGCAACGCTATATCCTAATCAGCATCAGCGGAAAAGTCCAAGGGGTCGGATTCCGCTATTTTACCCAACAAAACGCTACAAAACTTGGCGTGCACGGCTACGCGAAGAACCTACCCAACGGTAAAGTAGAGGTTGTCGCCGAGGGGGATAAAGCGACACTAGACGAATTTGTGAAAATCCTTTGGAAAGGACCGCCAGCCTCCAGAGTCGAAGACCTTAAAGTCGAAGCGCGTCCACATAGCGGAGAGTACACTACTTTCAGTATCAAGTATTGATAACCCAAGTTGTTATGGTGAATTCTAAAAATAACTGAGGAGTGTGCATGATAATTGTCTGAATCAGGATTTTCAGGTTTCTTAATCCCGATTTATCGGGGATAGAAACTGGAACGTGAAATGGCCTATTTTAGAACGGGACAAGGTGCATTTAGCCCCAGAGGGGCGACATGTTTATAGCACACAGGATAACAAAATTCCCCAAGCCCCAGTTGCTTTGAATCCCGCCTGTCCCGATTCATCGGGCCTGCCCCGATCTTATCGGGGGATCTATCGGGGCGGAGCGACATGTGCCATTTGTCTGATCGCCGATTAAACTGATGGCATAAGCAGCGAGGCTAGGAAGCCTCTCCCATAGTGGGTAGGCGATCCTTCTTCTGAGACGCGGACTCATTGAAAGCTATTTATGAGCACCCTTCAGATAATCCAGTAACGGAAAGGAACAATAGTGCGGGAAGAATTTATCAATTTTGTTCGTCAACTGGCAGCGGAGAGTGCTGAAGTTATAAAGCCGTATTTTGCCGCTTTCAACCTTGAAGTTGAACTGAAAGAAGACGAGACACCTGTCACCGCAGCGGATCGAGGGGCAGAGGAGGTTATGCGGCATCTAATCCGCAAGAGATTTCCAAACCACGGGGTCATCGGAGAGGAGTTCGGGGACGAAAATGCGAATGCCGAGTTTGTCTGGGTGCTCGATCCAATAGACGGCACAAAATCATTTACAAGTGGCTGCCCACTTTTCGGAACGCTGATCTGCCTCCTGCACGAAGGGCAACCCGTCTTGGGCGCAATCAACCAACCCATCTTGGAACGGCTGTGCATCGGCGATAATGACCAAACAACCATCAACGGACATCCGGTGCATGTGCCAGAGACCGACACCCTTTCTGAAGCGATCCTGCTGACAACAGATATTCTGAGTATTGGTAAATATCAGAATCGGACAGGATTTGATAATTTGCTCCACCGAGCGAAGATGTTCCGCACATGGGGCGACTGCTACGGCTATCTGTTGCTTGCCTCCGGAGGCGCTGACATCATGCTCGATCCCATCGTGAATCCGTGGGACGTCCTGCCAGTTATCCCGGTCGTCCGCGGTGCTGGTGGTGTTGTCACCGCGTGGGACGGCAGCGATGTCGTCCAGGGAGATTCGTGTGTCGCTGCAACGCCGAATCTACACCCCCATGTTTTGGAAATCCTAAACGCCAACTGAAAAGGTAGTAGGCACACTCCGTGTGCCGTAACTCCGTGAGGTCTCCAAAGTCCCCCTGACAAGTGGTACATCCCGCCTGTCCCGCCTGTCCCGATTTATCGGGGATTCATCGGGGATTTATCGGGGGGGATTTAGGGGGTTGGTTGTGCAACTTAGGTGCACAGATAATTATAGAATTCACCATAGTTCGTTAGTTCATTGATTCATTTTCCACGTATCACGTCCTTAAGGAGTTCATAACCTATGAGAACGAGACCGTTACTGCTCTCTTCTATTTTGCTGCTGGGTTTGCAATTCTTGTTCACTCCCTCTCAAGCCCAAGCCTTTATCGCGCGACACTACACCCTCCAAGAAGTGCTAGCCGAGTCCAGCAACATCCTCTTTGGGACCGTTGCATCCGTCAATCCAAAACGTATGACCGCTAAGGTAGAAGTAAAAGAGAACCTCAAGGGAGAGAGCAAGTTCGAGGAAATTAAAATTAATCTATCTACCGGGCAGGGCAACTTCCCCGATAAGATGATGAAGAAATTTAAAGTCGGGAAGCCGATTATAGTCTTCTATAAGATGGAAGGGCAGCGAATCCCCAGTCTCGGACATGTCGACGGCACCTGGTTCCAAACCTTTGCCCAGGACCGATCAGATAAAAGCCGCGTTTGGTGGAACTTTACCCATATTGAAATCTATATGCACCGGACCTATAAAGGCTCAACGCCCGACTTTCAGAAGCTCGTACGGGATACACTTGCTGGGAGAGCCAAGCCCGATAATGCAACCACTTCAGTAGTCCAATCCCTCGCCGAGGCACCTGCCGGTGCGGTGCGGGTTCTCGTCCTCTCCGGCAATCGTTACAACGTCGAGTTTCGCACCCTTTCTGCCCTCAGTCCAGTCGCGGAACACCAGACAGTTTATCAAAGAACGAGGGATCGCAACCTGCCAACCCTTGACCACGCCGACATTCTCTGGCTGGGACAAGGAGAAATCTGTGAAGATAAATATCGCTTGACGAACGAACACGAAAACAGGATCAAAGCATTTGTTAAAGACGGCGGTGTCGTTATCGTTTCAGGGCAAGACAGCGATGATGATCGACCATGCTCGACCGGCTGGATCCCTGAACCGATGAAGGGGGTAGAGCGGTTGGGGCGTAGCGATTTTGAGCCAACACGGGCAGCGGACACCCTGTTTAGCGAACCGAACGAAATCCAGTTCGGGGATGTCTTCCTCGATGACACGTGGACAGATTGGAGCGATAAGTACACAATCCTTGCCACCACAAACAGTGGGAAAGAGATCGCCTTTGCCACCCTAAAATATGGCAAAGGGTTGTACCTGATCACAGGCCTCCAGAACGAAACCAGCGCCAACGTCTTTATCAATTACCAAATAATAGAGAACCTAATCCATTTCGCGGTCGAATGGCTAAACGACAAATCATGATATCAGCGTCACTGCTGACTGAAACACGCAGCCTCTCGCTCCAGAGGAGCGACATGTCTATAGAACGCTGTCTTGGTTTATCGGGCGAACGGACTGACAAGTGGTACATCCCGCCTGTTCCGTTCCTGCCTGCCCCGATGTATCGGGGGGAATCCCGGCGAGTCGGGACCTGCTCTCGCTTCTTAGTCCCGCCTGTCCCGCCTGTCCCGATTTATCGGGGATTTATCGGGGATTCATCGGGGGCTTGTCGGGGTCCCGCCTGTCCTGATTCATCGGGGATGTATCGGGCCTGCCCCGATCCTATCGGGGGATCTATCGGGGACGGGATTTAGGGGGTTGCGTATCAAGTCCCCCTGATAAGGGGGATTTAGGGGGTTGTCGTTCATGAACCCAACCTACGCACTCAAATGTCAACAGAACCTATTACACAGTCAGATAATTGTTAATACCCTCTGCTCGTTGTGGATTGGCAAATCCACAACACCGGCGCAAATAGGGCTTGAATATGGCTATCCAAGTCTCGGACTCTCGGAACGGAGCCGAGCCGTGAGAGACTTATCATGATTTATATGACAGAGTACTATTTCATTTAATGAACTAATGTACCAATGAACCCATGAACCAACAAAAAGCAAAGCCCTCAATCTTAGCGCTGATCTTTTTCTCACTCGCCTTCAGCGCAGCGAGCACCGCCCATGCGGTTATCCCGCAGCTCTTAGGCCCACTCTCCGCCCTACTCAGTGTTATCCCCCAGATCCTCGCGGTCGTGGGCATCGCTATCCTAACCGCAGTCGTATTCGCTCGGGATTGGCTAATGGGGTTGTTCTACCGCATCCGCGAATCCGTCCTCCTCAAAACAATCACCCTGATACTTTTGCTGATCCTTCTCGGTGGAGGCGTTTGGGTCATTTATAGCGGTCTTCAATCCGGTCAACCGTACGCCACAACAACCACAGATGGGGTTCCCCTTGAGAACCAGCCTGTGAAGCTGTCTTGGCCCGCCTTTCGGGGAGGCGTTGCACGTACCGGACAACTCGATAATCTCCCCGGACCAACACACCCCACAATCTCATGGTTATTCAAGGGGACCGGCGGGGTTGTCACAGATTTTTCTTCCTCGCCGGCAGTCGTGGGGGCTCAGGTCTATATTACTGCCGCACAAGGATCGTTATTTTCCAGCGGAGGTGCGGTGCACTGCCTTGATGCAAATCGCGGGGTTAGTCTCTGGCGGTATGATACATCGGTTCAGATTTTTTCCTCACCAACAGTTGCCGGAGGACGTGTTTATGTCGGCGAGGGATTTCACCAAGATGCAGATTGCCATCTCCATTGCCTCGATGCTAATAATGGTCGCTTAATCTGGACCTTCAAAACGACGAGCCACGTGGAATCAACCCCTTTTATCAGCCAAGGGAAAGTCTACTTCGGAGCGGGGAACGATGGCGTTTACTGCCTTGACGCACTTGAAGGGAAGCAGATTTGGCACTATCCATCTGTCCATGTAGATATGTCACCGGTGGTCTGGAAAGGAAAAGTTTATTTCGGCACCGGTTATGGTGAGTATCGCATCTACGCTGTTGATGCGAATAGTGGCGAAGAGGTTTGGTCAAAACGTGTGGATTACCCTGCTTGGGGAAGTCCAAGTGCCGATGGCGATACGGTTTTTTTCGGCCTTGGTAACGGTAATTTTATCGAGAGTGCTGCAGTGCCACAGGGACGGGTAACTGCACATAATGCCGGAACAGGGGAACAAATTTGGGAGTATGAAGCCGGAGATTCCGTCCTTACTGCGGTCGCTTATAGTAACGGGTTTGTTTACTTTGGATCACGGGATGGGCATGTTTACGCACTGAACGCCGCTAATGGCGCGCTATATTGGAGATCGTCTATTGGACATCCGGTTGTGTCCTCACCGGCGGTTACGGAGAGTGCAGTTTATATCGGTGCAGATAACGGCGTAATCTACAGACTCGATATCGGCAATGGTAACGTGGTGTGGCAAGTTGATACAGACAGAATCACTGGCGGCGGACCAATCTACTCCTCACCGGCTATTGCCAATGGAAAACTGTATATCGGATTGAAGGATTACCTCTTGTGCCTCGAGGAAGAGATGATAGATGAAATGCTGGAACTTGATGACCAGTAGGAAAAGCAATTTACTATTCGCATACCCGTCTGTGTTCCCGTAGGGGCGGGGTTGCCCCGCCCGTGAAATATCCTGTAGGTCGAGATTCACATCTCGACACTTTAGGTTGTGTTGGAATTGATGCGAGATGTGTGCAAGTGCGTTGCACGCCTAATCGTGAGAGTGCAGCCTCCCCGCCTGTGAAACACTTCTCGCTCCATCTAAACACCACGACCGAAAAATTCGATTTCGCTTGGTGTTAAAGGGCGATATTTCCCAATCGGTAGCCGACCCAGCGTAAGCGATCCAACCCCTATCCGTTTGAGGTGTAGAACATCGTGACCCACAGCGTGGAACATACGCCGAATCTGCCGCTTTTTTCCTTCGTGGATAACAACCTTAAACCGTGACTCCCCTTCTCTCCGTTCAATCTGTCTGACCTGCGCCGCAGCAGTTATCCCGCCTTCAATTTCGATCCCCTTTCGCAACCGCTGAATTGCCCCTCGATTCGGGTGTCCCTCTACCCACGCAATGTAGGTTTTCTGAATCTCATGGCTCGGATGCAGGATCCTATGTGCGAAATCGCCATCGTTCGTCATCAGCAGCAATCCCTCGGTATCAAGATCCAATCGACCGACCGGGTAGATGCGTTCCGATATATCGCCTACCAGCGCCATAACCGTCGGGCGTCCCCGTTCATCGCGCACCGTCGTCACATAGCCCGCCGGTTTATTTAGCATCAAGTGTATCTGTCGAGGCTGCCCACATACCGATTCGCCGTTAAATGTAACCGCATCCCGCTGGGGAGCAATGTGCGTGCCGGGGATCAACACCCGCTCGCCATTCACCGCGACCCGTCCCTCAGAGATGTATCGTTTCGCGTCCCGTCGAGAAGCGATGCCAGATTCAGAAAGGAATTTTTCAAGCCGCATTTCTCAGTCACTATCCCTAAAAAAGTAGACATGGACGATGAAAAGCAGTAGAATAACTTCAGCTGCTACCTATGGAAAATATATAATTTTTTCGTTAAATTTGAGGTGTTCAATCTCTCGCTCCAGTTTTGAATCCCGCCTGTTCCGTTCCGTGAATCCCGAGAATCGGGACCTGCTCCCGCTTCTTAGTCCCGCCTGTCCCGATTTATCGGGGATTCATCGGGGGCGTGTCGGAGTCCCGCCTATCCCGCCTGTCCCGCCTGTCCCGATTCATCGGGGATTCATCGGGGAGGTGTCGGGGAGGAGTGAATGTGTAGAGGGCATTGGTTCAATAAATCCGTGAACTTGCACTACAATGAGCGATGTTCTCAGGGAGTATATTGTGATGGAAAGCTGCAAGGCGTGTCAAGTGGAAAATAGATGAATTAGAGATGCTTAATTGAACATACGAGGAGGTAATAATGCGACTTGGCGGACCAATATTTGGTGAAACTTCGGATCCCGATAGCTGGGCAAAAGCGGTCACGAACCACGGATACAGCGCTGCCTTCTGCCCTGTCGACGCAGATAGCGATGACGCAACCATCGACGCATACATCGAAGCCGCAAGAAGAGCAGACATCGTCATTGCGGAGGTCGGTGCATGGAGCAATCCAATCAGTGTTGACGATACGGAGCGCGAGGCTGCCCTCGAAAAATGTCGGACCCAACTCGCGCTCGCGGATCGGGTCGGCGCAAACTGTTGTGTCAACATCTCCGGCTCACGGGGAGCTAAGTGGGATGGTCCCGATCCCAATAATTTGACCGATGACACCTTCAATATGATTGTCGAGAGCGTCCGATCAATTATAGATGCTGTGAAACCCACGCGGTCGTTCTACACGCTCGAAACCATGCCGTGGGCGTATCCCGTCGGACCCAACAGCTACCTCCGTCTGATTAAAGCCATCGATAGGACGCAGTGTGCTGTCCATCTCGACCCGGTTAACATCATCAATAGTCTTGACCGTTACTACCACAGCGGGGATCTCATCCGCGACTGTTTTGCTAAACTCGGTCCCTATATGAAAAGCTGCCACGCGAAGGACATCGTTATCGCCGATAACCTAACCCTTCATCTCGATGAGACCCGTCCCGGCCTTGGTGGGCTTGACTACGCAACGTATCTACGCGAATTGGATCGCCTCGATCCGGATATACCGTTGATGCTTGAACACCTCCCCTCTGCCGAAGAGTACGCGCTCGGCGCCGAACATATCCGATCAGTCGCCAAAGAGGTCGGCGTCACAATTCGGTGAGCCTTGTAGTAAATCCTTGACGTTTTACGATTCGCTCAATTTAAGAAATCATGGAACAGAAACCGAGTTTTTTTTTGAAAACTCGGTTTCTCACAGTTTCAGGAGGACTAAAATGACCCTAATTGGATCCGGATTCAAGGCTGCCTTGATAGGCTGCGGCGGTATGGGACGAGGCCATGCTGCAAAAGCAAAAAGTATGGGACTCGAACTGGTTGCTTATTGCGACGAGATTGAGGAGAAAGCCGCAGAGGCACTAACGGACTTTGGCGGCTCCTATGCCACAACCGATGCCGACCGCATCATGCGCGACGATTCCATCGATCTGATAGTAATCGCCACCCACCACGATGCACACCACCCGCTCGCACTCGCTGCGGCTGAAGCCGGCAAACACATTCTATTGGAGAAACCGATGTGCGTGACCCGTGCCCAAGCGGTCGAGGTGGCTGAGATGGTGGAACGGGTAGGGATCAAACTCGTAATCAACTGCAAATTTCGGATTGCGCCCACAGCGCAGAAGGCGCGAGAACTACTTTCCCAACCGCGCATGAGCCACGGTCAGTTAGCAATGAACGATTCCGGTGCGAGTGGGAGCACGTGGGTCTGGCACGCTGACGATGGCGGCGGCTTGCTGATCAGTACCGCGATCCATACCATCGATCTGCTCACATATCTGATGGACAGCGAGCCGGATCGGATCTATGCGGAGGGACGGATCTTTGGACAAAATAAAGGCACCGCCGGCTACCCCGACGGGTTGGTAGGAACAATCCTCTGGAAAAGCGGCGGACTCTCCACAGTAATTAGCACCGACCAAGGGATGAACCCCTTCGTGTCCAAGTGGTTCCATCAGATGTGGGACGGAGAACGTAGTGCGGTCTTTTCCTCTCACATGACCCGCGTCGACTTTGGTGGCTGCGAAATTGACTATCTCGACACTCGCGAATTATCGGAAGAAGACGTCGCTCAAGCGTCAATGATGGTGAACCTGTTAGAAGCAATTCGGACGGACGGGGACACCCTCTGCAACGCCCGCGACGGTGTACGCTCGGTGTCTATATGCAACGCTTTGGACGAAGCCGCTCGGACGGGCAAACCCCAAAACGTACCGAACTAGGACAGTACCACATCGCTCGTATAGCGCCAGAGGTGCGACATGTGTATAGTAACGTCGAACTCACACCTCAAAGCCCCAGCGGGGCGATATGTGTAATACATTGGTGAATGATATAAATATGTAGACGTTCACCAGTAGCTTCCCTTAGCGAAGTCTCATGAAGTCCCCCTGACAAGTGGTACATCCCGCCTGTCCCGATTCATCGGGGATTTATCGGGGGCGGGATTTAGGGGGTTAAAAAAACTCGCACCGCATACTGAAGTTGCGTAAGTCCTGAACTCTATTCTTCACCTAATAGAATGTCAGCTACAATGACACCGGTCATAATAACCAATGGTGCTAGTTTGCAGCTGTTGATAACGTGATGGGTGAAACGTGAAAACTATTGGCTCTTGGGTGCCTTTAGCCCCAGAGGGGCGACATGTTTATAGCATACGGACGGCCCCATACCCCAAAGCCCCAGAGGGGCGACATGTGTATCCGAAGGGTGAAACGTAAGAAGAATGAATGAACTAATGAATGAACAAGGTTATATGCTATAAGTTCGATAGATCAGGATTTTGACAGATAGTAGTGGATTAAGATGGAGGTTAATTTGCATTGCCAGATTCATAAATTCGCCAAGCCCCATTCTCTTTTCGTATCTTAACAAGTATATCTGATGGTGTCGGTGTGTTCTCCATTTCTGCCCTCGGAATTTCCGCTGATGCTGCCGCTTGGTGTTCTTCCGGTAGGTTCTGCATCACCATTTCTATCAGCTCTCCGATCTGTAGGTCCGGTTCTCTCAACCGAAAATGGAATTCACCGCCTACATATTCGCTACTCACAATTTCTGTCTTACCAATTGTTCGGCTCAATATTTCCTCAGTGAACTGCTTCGTCTCCGACCCTGCTTCAGCAATTTCTATCTTTGCATCTTCTAAGGCAGGGAGGCTACTTTCCGCTTCTTCTTTGGCAGCTCCTGTCAAGAGTGGGAGCGCTGCCTTAAGGTCGAGGTTCTTATACGCCTCCAGATAGGCGTTCATCACATCTTCGGCAGACCGACCCTCGTCGTCTAACAACGTAGAAGTATTGGTAGAGCGGTTCTGATCCGCTTCTGGCTCGAATTCTGCCTCCAGCATGAATTGTGCTATGTCTGCTTCTTCAGATTGATCCAAGGAATTGTCAACCGGCTCCGTTCCTTCTGCGGACACTGCTGTGGCAGTTTGTGACGGATTGTCCCTGTTTTCTGTATTTGGAGCGGGATCAGTTTGTGCTACTAATCCTTCGGAGTTGTTTCGTGGGCGTGGAGTACCATCCTCCCACGGTGACAAATACACCCGCTCCTCGATTATGGGCGCGCGCATCTGGCGGATACCGACAAAACCGATAAAAATCAGCGCAATCAGCACTGCTACACCAACCGTTATTTTAGGCACCGTTCCAACTTTCATGGCAGTTAGCCCTCCTGAGTATATCTTTTTTAGTGTCAACCCGGGAGAAACGAAGATGCCAGTAAGAAGGGATTGCAGCCGTTTGGAGAGTTGCCGCTTCGCACGCGACAACCGAGACGCAATTGCGTTATATGACATCCCATGTACATTTGTCAGTTCATCGTAGCTTGCACCTTCCAGATAGAAGGCCCGAACAATTTCCCTGTCTTTCTGCGGAAGTGTCTCTATTGTTTGGCGAATCAATTCCCTCTGTTCCAGCTGTGTTAACCGCTCATCAGGTGAGTCTTGCGTTTGAAGTCTTTGCTCGCTTACTTCATCAATGGATATGGTTTCGCTCCGCTGTTTGCGTAGCCACTGTCGCGCACAATTCCGTGTAATCTCAGCCAACCAACTTTTGAATCTAGTCGCATCCTCAAGCTGCCCTAATCCTTGATAGGCGTTGAAGAAGGCGTCTTGTACCACCTCTTCGGCGTCATGGGCATTATCCACGATCTCGCCTACGATTGCATAAACATAGGCGTAGTACTCCCGCATCAGATCAGCAAAAGCCTCCTCATCCCCAGTTTGGGCACGATAGATGAGCGTATTTTCCTTAACCATGGCTCTTCATTTCTCCCTTACACCTTATCAAGATGCAGTTCTGAGATTTTTTTTGCACTTTTTTGCCCATTTTTTGCGAAGCCAGAAATAAAAAAAGCGAATGGACGAAACCATTCGCCTAGTATGACCTATGCCGCTAGTTATTGAAAATCCATCGGTTTGCCTGTAAGGGCGAGGTTACATTGCCCTTACACAATGGGTTGGGTGACCCAACCCCTACGATTTATCGAGGCAGGGACTTGTGCCTGCCTTAGATGGACTGCCTCGCGACACGTCGAGTATTTTGTCAAGATATGAATCTCGACCTACGGGCTACTAAAGCAGCACCGCACTGTAAAAATGGATTTAACTCATCTCAGATAACCGCTTCTCCAACGCAACCGCCTCTTCCAGTCTTTTCATGTAATCGATGGAATGCCCTAAATAAGTCGTTGGGTCGGGCCTTGCGGGCAAGCAGTCCAAGGAGAGATACCCCTCAAATCCGATTTCGTCGAGTTCTCTAATCACGCCTGTAAAATCAATATGCCCCATCCCCGGCATTTGACGATTGCTGTCGGCGAGGTGGATCAACATCAGTCGGCGTTCTGCCCGCCGGATAGCGTCGCCGACGGAGACATCCTCGATGTTCGCGTGGAAAAAGTCCACCATCACCCCCAAGTTATCCTCACCAATCTCGTCAGCCACACCCACAGCGTCAACCACGCTGTTCATGAACCCCGCGTAGCCTTCAAACCGATTCACCGGCTCCATCGCCACCCGTACACCCCGCTCGCCGGCGTAACGGCTTATCTCTCGCGCCGATTGGACAAAATTTTGTCGCACCGTCGGGAGCGGGACATCATGTTCCGGGTACTTCGGTTCAGCCGGACAGCAGCAGATCTCATAGACGGACACATTCAGATCCACCGCTAAGTCGGTACACTTTTGGGCATAACCAATCGCATAATGCCGAGCCGCATCGTCGGTGGACGCCAGATCCCGCGCCTCTCCCGCATGCCACGTCGCCCACGCTCCAAGCAGTGCCGCAATCTCCAGATCCATTGACCGTGCGATCTCAGCAATTTCCCGATACCGTCCTATCTCAATTCGGTCAGGTTCTGCGGTGAGGTCTATACCGTCATAGCCGGCGTTCTTTATCAGTTCAAGCACCTCGCGCGGCTGTTCCCAAATGTCTAAACCGAAGCTCGCCAATGTGTCAACAATCACCGAGTATTTTAACTGTGCCATTCCAGTCTCCTTACCTTTTTCCGTTGACTTGCTCCCAGATTGCTTGTATCATCTGTCCAATATAAATTTTAGACTCACGTTATAGAATGGTGCAACAGTAACCTAAGTACCCTGATAAGGGGAATTTAGGGGGTTGGCTGTACGTTGAAAGGGCTAACTATGGTGAATTCTGAAAATAAATAGATACTTTTGCCCCCGGTAGGTGCGGTTTGTAACCGCACCGGTTTGGAGTGTCTCATTAATTCTAAAATCCACTATAATTCTAAAATCTACCATAGATGCTAATAAATTTCGTGCAGATTCGTGTAGATTAGTGGATGAGATCAAAGGAAACTTTCACGGCTTATTCTCACGCTTCGTGCCGTCCTTTTCCATGAATTGAACGCTAAATTGCTTTCCATTCTTTTATACCTATTTTGACGAAAAGAGTTCAGACATGACAGAAACCGATCTCTGCTATTTGTCAGCCCTACAATTGCGCGCCCTATACCAGAAAGGCGAGGTGTCACCCGTTGAGGTAACTGAGGCAATACTCCGCCGTATGGATCAACTGAATCCAAGCCTCAACGCCTTCATCACAACGACGCCGGAACTTGCGCTCAAGGGGGCACGTGCCGCCGAAGAAGCCTACCAAGCCGATGAATCTCCGCCCCCGTTGGCGGGTATCCCAACCTCAATAAAAGACCTCGTGGCAATGACAGGGTTTCGTACAACCCGCGGTTCCTGGCGTTACAGGGATTCCGTGTCGGACTTTGATGCACCGATCATGGATCGGTTTCACGCTGCGGGCGCTGTGATAATAGGCAAGACCAACCTCCCTGAGTTCGGTTGGAAAGGGGACTCAACCAACCGTATCATCGGTTCCACCCACAACCCCTGGCAGCACGGTCGCACCGCCGGCGGATCCAGCGGTGGTGGGACAGCAGCACTTGCCGCGGGATTGGGACCCCTTGCCCAAGGGAGCGATGGCGCCGGCTCGATTCGGATCCCTACCAGTTTTTGCGGTGTCTATGGGCTCAAGCCGTCGTGGGGGATCATCCCGCAGTATCCCGCCAGTGCGGTCGAACTGTTCTCTCACCTCGGTCCGATGACGCGGACTGTCGCCGATTCCGCGCTCATGCTGAACATCATGGCGGGTGCCGATCCGCGTGACCGTCTCTCGATTCCCACTGATACCGATTATTTGGCTGCCCTGGAAGGGGACATCGCCGGTCTGCGGGTCGCGTGGTCGCCCGATCTGGGTTACGCCTTAGTCGACCCGGAAGTCCGTGAGATCGTTACGAAAGCCGCACTGCGTTTTGAAGAACTCGGCTGCCACGTTGAGGAAGCCCACCCCAACCTCGAAGATCCGTGGGAGAGCATTGTGCACGTTATCTGGGCGTCCGCATTCGCCGGCATACATCTCCACGACTTAGACGCGGTCCGGGATCAGATCGATCCGGGTTTGGTGAGAGTGATAGAGCAGGGACTCGAACTTACGGGGGCTGAGGTCGCCATCGCCTATGCAAAGCGAAATGACTACTATCACGCTTGGCGCGAATTCATGGAGGGATACGACCTGGTACTAACCCCCACACTGCCTGTGACGGCGTTTCCGGCGGGCGATGATCATCCGGGACAGATCGACGGGCAACCGACCACCTATCTGAGCTGGACAGCGTTCACCTATCCGTTTAACATCACCGGTCAGCCTGCAGCATCGGTTCCTTGCGGCTTTGACCACAATGGACTACCGGTCGGGCTACAGATCGTCGGACGGTGGCGCGACGATGTAACCGTCCTCCGTGCGTCTGCCGCCTTTGAGGGGCTCGCACCGTGGGCGGACAAGCGACCCCCACTCAATTGAATGAACCAATGAATCAATGAACGAATGAGCTCATTGATTAACCCGCAGCAGCCTCACTATCTACCGCCTTCGCGTTCTCCAATGCTTCTATAGCCTGCTTCGCAGCATCCGACGCTGGATCCCGTCTGATAACGCGGTTGAGATGCAGGATCGCGTGTGGGTCGCCCTCCCTCGCTAGATCTAACGCCTCCGCAAACACCTTCTCGCCGAAGCTGAGGTCCCTGGGGACAATCGGGTGGTCCAAGTTCTCCCAATAATACTTCAGGTCATCCGACTCCCAATCCTTGTACACATCCTCCCAAAGCAGCTCGCTTGAACTGTTGAGATGCGGCTGCAGCATATGCTCCGCTATCGGATCGCCCAGCGCGTGATACCGGTTATCTAATGAGACGCGGAGTCTATCCTCTGTGAAATTGGGCAACGCCTGATGGATCGTCAACGCCAAAAAGATTAAGGAGTCCCCGATCTCATAGTCCGTGGTGTGCCACTCACCCTCTACCTCGTCGGCATAGATCTTTTGAGCACCAGCGCCGAGCGAGAAGTGATGATCGAGAACCTTGCCAACCTTGTGCGAGCCCGGTATCAACGCAAGTCCACCCAGTTCGATTGGACAATCGCCGACAGGTGCCCAGCAGGTATACGTCTGAAAATTCCCTTGGAAGTGCACAAAATCTTGATGTATCGGCGTGGTGTGTTCCGTGTACTTTGGAAACCATAAACGGGCAATTTTCTGGGGATGCGGCAACACCGAATTGCCGATCACCTTCTCCATCATATCGATGACCTCAGGCCAATGGCCCGACCGATGAAAGGATTCTAACTTATAAACCTCGTGATAAACATCGGTGTACTCCGCATTTCCTTCCGTACATTGACGCGAGATATCAGCGATACCGTCCATCGGGTCGGTTCCGGGGACAAGCCAACCGCCCTCCTGTATGACCGTCAGCATCTCTCGCCGCAGATCCAACAGCTTGTCCGGATCTTGCAGTTTCCTAAAGAACAGGTAACCCTCATCCTGTATCCGGCGCTGAAGCTCTTCAGGGTCGTCCATCGCATCGTTGGACACCCGAAATTCTTTGTATTGAGCAGCCATTTTTTCTCCTCTCTTATATGTGCTACGGATAGTATGGTGCAGTCTTACATATATTTGATAAATTCTGATGCACCGTCTCCCATACCTCATCAACGGTGATTAACTTCATACAGATATTGTTTTTGCACCTGTTCGTGAACTGTTTGCACGGGTTACACGGTACATGGTGCCGGATCGTTGTATGGATCGGATCGAGCGGTTGAAAGCGGATATGGTCGCCCGGTCCGAACAGCGCCACCGTCGGTGTCTGCATCGCTGCGGCGACGTGCATCGGTCCCGTATCGTTGGTAACAAATAGATCACACTGTTCAATCAACCCCGCCAACTGACGGATGTGCAGCGTGCCAGCGAGCGGAATCGCCTCAGTTGTCATGAGATCCCCTACCTGCTGAACAAGCTCCCCCTCGGCAGGTCCTCCAAAAAGTAGCACCTGCGCGCCAAATTCCTGTGCTGCACGATCGCCTATCGCTGCAAAGCGATCAGGCATCCACTCCCGCAACTTCCACGCCGCGCCCGGAAACAGCCCAATCTTTGGTCGATCCGTCGCTATCCCGTTGGTCGCCATAAGTTCGTGTGAAAAAGCACGATCCGTGTCCGTAATAAACAGCTCCAACGTCTTGTCGGTTGCCTCCACGCCAATTGCATGAAGTAACGCAAAATAGCGATCGATGGCGGGTGCCGACGAAATTCGACCCGCACGGACCGCTCTGTTACTACGGTCTGGCACACGGACGGTGCACAACATCCCATTGGGCTGATGATACCCAACGCGACATTTCGCGCCGCTCAGATATCCGAGCAGGCTCGTGCGAAACTTGCGCTGAAAATCAATGACCAGATCAAAACGCCGCTCTCGCAAGAGGCGAATCACCCGTCGCATCTGACCCGTATCCTTATTCCCCGCCTTTCGGTCAAACGTAATAACCTCGTCCAGGTGAGGATTTTCCGTGAGCAGATCGGCAAACTGTTTCCCCACAAGCATTGAGATATGTGCCTGCGGAAAATGCTGTCGCACCACACGGATAGCCGGCGACGTCAAAACAATATCGCCAAGTGAACTGAGACGGATGAGAAGGATATTTTTCATGTCGCCCCCACGGATAAGGGTAACTATTTCTGAATAACCATACGGCGAGTCTCTGA
Organism: Candidatus Poribacteria bacterium; assembly: GCA_965220385.1. Lineage (GTDB taxonomy): Bacteria > Poribacteria > WGA-4E > WGA-4E > PCPOR2b > PCPOR2b. The sequence goes on from OZ244825.1 coordinate 421,787, forward strand.
AAAAGCGTCTGCCTCCATTGTATCACGTTCTTACCTTCAGAGCAACAGTGATCTTTCGCAGCTTGCCAGAATGTACATTGGGCAAATGTTAGGAGACGGCGCATTTCCCCTGATTACCGCAAGCCGAACCTACGAATCGGCACACTAAGGCTTTTGGTAGATGAGTGTGTCCGGAAAAAATCTTGCCCAAGCACCCGCATAGGAAACGAATACGTCAGGGACGCGTTCAAGTGATTCACCCGTTTTCGGATTCAAGAGCATCTCCTCCGAGAGTTCCCATACCGTCCGGCTACGGGTGTCCCTAACCTGTTCAAACGTCCCTTCAAATTGATAGTTCTTCCGCTTGTAAACACGAACTGCGTTTGAATCTGGACTCGCAATTAGCACAATTGGAACGCCGTCAATGACATCGTTGATAACCTGCATCTGACGCAGGTCCTTAAAAAAATACGCCTTCTGTTCATCGCCCACAATTACGCCGAGAATCTGTTTCGGTATACGGTCCAGAAGGTCAGGATAAGGAATGTAGCTGTAATTATGTCCCGTCTCCTTACTTAGTACAGTTGTATTCGGATGAGCCACTTTCCACTCACGCCAAAGTGCCTGCGCTATCGGCACCCTATCGAGCGAGATGCCAGTTTTCGGACCCACGACCGCCTCACCGCTCGCTTGTAGCCATAGACTCGGTGTGTCACTACCCCTGTCATACATCAACAGATTCCGCTGGTAAAGGGTGCCGGACACGCCAAACTCAAGCGCTTTGCCGTTAATAGTCGGGTCAAAAGCAATGCCGGTGCCGCATTCCGGGCAGAAAGTCACAAGGGCCGACCTACCTCCCAAGGTATCGTTCACTACTTCATGATTAACCAGGATGCGCAAGGGATAGGCACGACTCTTCCCACCGAGTGTGATACCGAGGACCCGATCATCCTCCTCCATGTAATCCGCTGCCGCCGCCGGAATGAATCGGGGCTGGGTCAGGGCAGTAATGCCATCTATACCAGGTCCCCCGTCATGGATGTCGTTCATCGGAATCGAGTGCTTCACACCGTCGGGGAAGAATATCCCGTACCGTTCAAGCACCCTAGCAGAAGGTCTATCCGCATTGGGGTCAGTGGAGAACGGCTCTATTGATTCTGTCACTGGAGACGAAGTTTGACCTTCATCAGCCTCACACCCGACCAGTAGAATTGTCGCGTAAAACCCCAAAAACAGTAGTAACCATCTCGTGGACATGTTAATTCACCTCAGAAAACGTTTGACTAACTTACAGCGATAGGATTGAAAGCCTAAGGGCAGATGGTATGCCAAAAGTCACTACTATAACGCGGGTTGTTAGTACATTGTCAGAACAATGTAGCACAACCTGTATAAGGTTTCAGAACATAAATCGGTAATTCTCTATGTTCCCCAGGCCCGGTAGGTGCGGTTTGTAACCGCACCGGACATCGCAATGAAGGTACTTATCATAATTTATCTGACAATGTGCTAGTTGTCCAACCCTATTGGTTCATATTTCACGTTTTACGTATCACGTATCACGTCAAAATGATATAATTTTATCGCGATCTCGCAGCAGTTGGCAACTTCAAACTGTACAAACCTTTGTAACCGATACAGTCGGGCATAATTTCGACGATATCTACTGCCCACTCCTTCGCCCTTTCCTAAACAGGAGGTATCAACCCGCCCATGCCAAAACCACGAATCATGTTCTACCACGACGGACGCCATCCGCATATCTACCGCTATGAACCGCCCATGCAGAAGGAAGAATACCAAGCTTGCATCGACGAACTGGTCGGCACTCCTGTCGAAGCCATAATGTTCTGCTTGGGAGAGGGGCGCACCGTCCTGCACGACACCAAAGTGGGTGAACTGTTGGGGCACAATGTAGACAAGTGGGACCACCTCGTCTTCCATCGTGCCTACCAAAACGCCAAAGGTCTTATTGAGGAGGGGCATGATCCGCTGCGAATCGTCTGCGACCGTGCACACGAAAAAGGGCTGCTGCTCTACCCCACCCTGCTCGTCCAGAATTTCGGTCCAGAAACAGCCTCGGTGCGTTGCTCAAATTTCCGCTTAGATAATCCGCATCTCGAAATCCGTGCGCGTGGTGACCTGCACCCCGATCTACCGTGGATCGATGGGCTCGACTTCAAGCACCGGGAGGTTCAAGATGAACGCTTCGACCTCATCGAGGAGACATTAAACGAATACCCGGTTGACGGGTTTGAACTACAACTGAACAACTATCCCCGTTACTTCCACCCAGACGAGGTGGAGGCTGGTGTCAGCATCATGACCGACTGGATCGGGCGGGTGCATGAAGCGGTCAAGCGGAGTGGAGCGGATCGAGAGTTGGTCATCCGCGTCCCGACAAATCTGGAAGCTGCCCTGTCTATCGGGTTAGACCTAGAAACGTGGGTGAACCGCGGAATTGTCGATGCCTTGGTCGGCGAACCCTTCTCGGCACCGCACCGGGTAGATCCGAATACCGATTTCCGTCCACTCGCAGCAATAGCAAAAGGTTCTACCTGCCGTTGCATCGCCGCCATCCACAGCCATGTGGACTCGGACCGACTTGCCGAAGCACCTATCTCCATGGTCCGTGCTACAGCCTGTAACTACTGGGAACAGGGGATTGACGGGCTTTATCTGGCACAGTGGTTTCCGCACTGGCCCTATCAAGCGGACTTCTACGAACGGCTGCGCGAAATACCGTACCCCGATATCATGGACGCAAAGGACAAATACTACTACATCCCAACCGAAAACGCTCGCCCCCACGATCCTTGGACAGCCACGCAGCTACCGATCGAGATGGAGGTAAATAGACCTGTCACCGCGAAGTTCACCATCAGTGACAATCTACCGCGCTGGGACAAGGTAGGACGGGTGCACGAGGTGTTATTGAGGGTCGGAATCGCTGGCACAACAGAGCTGGATCGGATCCGATCCAGCCTTAACGGGAAACAGCTGCCGGAAAGCCTGCTGCGTAAAATCAATCAGATGTATCGCATGAGCGGACCACGCAACCGATCCGGTCCTACGTACTGGTTCATCTTTCGGCTCGATCCAGCGCATTGGCTCCAGCACGGAGAGAATGAACTGGAGGTCACCCTGCTTGAGCGCGACCCCGATGTGCTGGGAGCGGTTTCCCTGCGCGATGTCGAGCTGGAAATCAAATACTTGATGGGCAGAAACTTCCATCGCGACTATGTAGATCCGGATCTCGGTCCTCACGGGTATGGGGTGTCATAGGGGGAAGATCAGGTCGGTAAAAGCACTTCGACGATGATCGCTAACATCAACTGAAATTCGTAGCGTTTCACTGATTTGTTAAAATTTCGTTAAAGACAAGCGTTGACAGAAAAAAGAGATCGTGCTATAATCTCTGCATCCCGAACTGATAATTTCATCAGTTCGGGAGACTGCAATAACCGAAAACCTTATCCGAACATCTCAAGGAAATCGGGGCTCAAAGGTTGCATCAGCTAAACAAAAAATCCCTTTTACTGGGGAAGCCCCAACTGAATCGTACGAACATTTTACCTGTTCTCAGGAAGGAGCGTTAAATATAAAATGAAAAGATGGATGAAACTATATGTTTGTGCAACACTTCTACTCTCTGTTGCGCTTCTAAGCGGTTGTTTTGGCGGAGCAGTTGAGCCGCTCGATATCAGTAGCTTTCAACGGATTGCCATCGCCCCGTTCTCAACCGAAGAAGACTCCGCTGAAATGGAACGCAGGTTCCCCTTGGATCTCGCAACACAACTCAGCCTTGTGAAAAAGGACAAAGAGTGGATCTATGACCAATCCGATACGCTCAACCCGATTGGCACTGCGCTAACAGAGCAGAACTTGACACCGGAAGATATCTTCCTCGATCCTGCCCTCGCAGCAAAGGTCGGACAAGCCGCGAATGCCGATATCATTATCGTCGGGCATATCAAGAATCCGAAGCTTGATGAAAAATACGATAGCAACCCGCTCTACGACATGAGTGCACAGGCAGGGATATCGGGAACCACGAAATTTGTGATAGTTTATCAATGGGCAACGCTTAACATGCAGGTGAAAGCCGTTGATACAAAGTCCGGGAGTGTTATCTGGGATAACGGCGGGTTTGTCGGGTACACAAAGTATATCCGCGAATTCAACACGCAAGATCCAGCGAGACATACCAGTCGTGTTGAACCAGACCAGCTGAAAGCCGATATTAGAAAACATATGCTCAGCCAAATCGGTTACCAGCTTGCCCCCGATAAAATCAATCAGCGGCCCGTGCCAGAAATTCTGCACAAGCCCGAACGCAAGTTAGTAAGATCCGGTGGACAACCAATTCTGTGGTAAGTAGCAGCTGTTTTGTGTAAGTATAGCCGATAAGGTGGGCGGTATCCACCCTATCGGCTAGCAGGTCGGTATTAGCCTGTGAGAGCAGTTGGCGAGCAGGTTATTTCCACATCGTTCAAGTCGTTTTAGATCCCGATTTATCGGGGAGTTCATAGGTTCAGAAGTTTATTAATGAACCTATGAACAAACTATTTTTACGTTTCACGCATCACGTTTCACTACGGTGTCCCCCGTCTCCCTCCACCGTCCATATATATCGAGCTGCCGAATACATACGAACACGGCTCTGACGCCAAAAATGCCACCACATTGGCAATCTCTTCCGGTTCCGCGATGCGTCCTGCGGGAAGTTCGTTGCCGAGCTCTCGAAGCACCTCCTCCACATCCTTACCCGCCTCATCCGCACTCGCTTGCTGCACATCACGTGCCCGCTGAGTGTTAGTAAGTCCCGGACAAATCGTGTTCACCAGAATCCCATCCCCAGAAACCGCATCCGAAAGCGCGCGTGTCATATTCAGAATGGTGATATTGGCAAGGCTTACCGGAATGTTACCACTGGTGGGACTGGTCCCCGCGCCTCCCGCAACATTGACAATACGACCCCATCCGTTCTCTCGCATATGCGGAATCACAAGTTGTGACAGTCGCAGGTAGCTATAACTCTTCAAACTCAGTGCATCATCAATCAACTCGGTGGGCAGGTCTAAAATATCGGCTCCCCTCGCCGCGCCTGCATTGTTGACCAAGATGTCGACGCTACCGAAGTGTTCCACCGTCTCACTTACAACCTTTTGGCAGCTTTCCAGAGATGTCAAGTCAACTGCGACAGCGTATCCCTCACCGTTGGCACTGTTGATTTCGTCAACAACCGCATCCAAGCGTTCTTGGTTGCGAGCTGTGATACAAACCTTGGCACCTTCACGGGCGAGCGCCAACGCACAACACCGACCGATACCGCGATTCCCACCCGTTACAATTGCGCGCTTTCCCTTCAACCCTAAGTCCATAATCAGAATAAGTCAGACCCACACGAGTCTGTCTCCCTCTTCTAACGTTGTGCGTGCCATTTTCACTGTGCACGGCTTATTCAGTCAAATATGATTTGGATAAGTTTGCTATTGTGCCAAACAATTAGGTATACTTTTTATGTTTGTATTTACCTTTGTGCATGAGAGGAACTTAAACATGAAACGCTTTATCTTCATCGTATGTTTCTTTGTCTTTGCTACTACTGGTTACGCTCAACAAATTCCTGTTGATGTTGTTTATCTCAAAGATGGTTCAATTGTTCAAGGGATCATTATTGAACAGATTCCAGATGATACATTGAAGATACGGATACAGGGTGGTAGTGTTTTCGTTTTCAAGATGGAGGATGTTCTGAAGATCAACCGAACCCTTAAATCTGTGCAAACGCACGGCTATCAGATTGGAAGAAAAGAACCTGTAGTTGGTTGCCTTTTATCTTTTCTTGTTCCCGGTGCTGGTCAACTTTACAACGAAGACTTTGGTGGTGCGGGATTATTTTTTGGATCTTTTATGCTTAGTTCAATCGTGTTCTTTAGTTCCTTAGAGGAGGATGTCTTTGGTTGGTATATTCCTGATAATAATAGGACTACCGCAACTCTGGGGTTAGTGGGTATGCTTACCGCTTCTATTTGTTCTATGATTGATGCTGCGATTACTGCTCAAGATATAAATAAGCAGCTCGAAAATCGCATTACTCTTTTGGAACCTGATGAGGTTGTTCTTACCCTTAACCTACTTCCTGCGCGCAGTGATTACGGGGCAATGCTATCGTTTCGTTTCTGATGGATTAACCTTACTTTCCTTTTATGGTGAATTAGACAAATAAGTGGACATTTGCCGACGACTTCGACCTTCGAGAAGTTTCTGAAGTCCCCCTGACAAGTGGTACATCCCGATGGAATCGGGGGCGGGATTTAGGGGGTTGGTTGCGCATTGAAAGTGTATCAGTAATTCTAAAATCTACCATAGTATACTAACCTTAAGTTGCTGCCTATCGTAAAAAATGCCAACTTGTTAGATCATACCGCCCCCTCCAGTCCAATCTTGACAATCATCTTGCCCATATTCTCGCCTCTGAATAGACCGATAAATGCCTGCGGCGCGTTTTCCAAACCGTCCACGATCGTCTCCTCCCAATGCATCTTGCCTTCGCTGATCCACTGACGCATATCGGCGTAAAACTCATCGGTGCGCTCCGCATAATCAGTAACAATAAAACCCTGTATTTTCAACCGCTTACCAATTGCCGTACTGAGATTTTTGGGTCCGGGGGTCGGTTCAACATCGTTGTAGTGCGCGATCATACCGCACAAAGGGATCCGTCCGTGCATGTTCATCAGCGAAAGGGCTGCTTCAAGGTGTGTGCCACCCACATTCTCAAAGTAAATATCAATTCCGTCTGGACAGTGCTTGCCCAACTCATCTACTAAGTTATCGACCCGTTTATAGTTAAAGGCTGCATCGACACCCGCCTTATCCAAAAGCCACGCCACCTTCTGATCCGATCCCGCGCTGGCAACCACACGGCACCCTTTGATCTTCGCAATCTGACAGACAATCGCGCCTACCGCGCCGGAGGCCGCAGAAACAAACACCGTTTCTCCCGCTTTCGGTTCGCCCACATCTAACAGCCCAAAATAGGCGGTCCGTCCGGGCATACCGACAGCACCGATAAAAGATTGGATCGGAGCAAGCGTTGGGTCAATCTTGCTCAGGCCCGCTGCCCGAGCAATGTAGTATTCCCGCCAGCCGAGTCCACCCAAGACGTAATCCCCAACCTGAAACGACTCGCTCCCCGACTGAACAACCTGTCCAACACACCCACCCTCCAACGGCACACCAAGCTCGACGTTCCTGACGACCCCACGCATGTAGGGATCGACCGACATATAGATGTTTCTTACAAGGACCTCTCCCGCTTTGGGGGCAGCAAGGGTCACTTCCACAATTTCAAAATCGCTCTCCTTCGGGATGCCGACGGGATGCTGCCTGAGACGAATTTCACGACTTACAATTTCACTCATCTTCCTCTCCTCTGTAGTAACCTCCGGTGCGAGTTGGTGAGGTTGTTATTGCCAATTGGTTCATTTATTTTCACGTTTCACGAGTGTCACGCCCAGACAAAAATTTCGTTATCATCTTCCGAATAGCCGATAAAGGTCGCCAAAACTGTCCGAGGAGCATTTCCCTCTACAGGAGCCACTAGGTGGATACAACCGCTGTTGAACAGGTAGAAATCGCCCGGTCGAACCTCGATTTGCTGCTGTTCAATGTTGTTCTGTGCGGCGTATTCGTAATAGGTGCCGTTGGAGAGGTGGGAACCCACCTCCGGACTCCAAATGCACCGGTGTATAACAGCTTGGGGGCTTTTTCCATCATGGGTGGAGTTCTGTATACAGATGAGTCCCGCAAACTGGTGTGTAAAACGGGAAACCTCATAGTTGAACAGATTGTCGTCTAGGGCGACATGGTTGACGTGGGGAACGTATTCGTGGCCCTCATAGTGAATCCGAAATATAGCGGGACCGTAAAGACGTCCGTCGGGTTCACGGGCGACCTTGACCTCCTTGTTTACCGCTAGCGCGGAGAGACAATCGTAGAGGGTCTCTACTGGATTGTCAAACCCGTCGAAAAGGTGGCTGAAGAGTTCGTGTGTGCTTGCCGAGTGTTCAAGGAAAGCGTTCTTATTCTCGGTTTCGTCATCTGATACCCTCAGACCGCCGCGCGCGCGGTTGACTAGACTTGAACCGATATCGATTCGACTTGGCAACTTCCCCTCCGGGTTGGGCTGCTCTGGGTCACGGGCCATACCTCGGTCGATGAATCGCTGCATGAGTCCACTACAGTGGTCTGGATTGTAGGCACCGCGCAGGGCAATACCGGGGATGCGAGCGTCAGCAAGTGCTTGGAGTGGGTCTGCCTCATGATCAAAAACGGTTTCTAGGTCGGGTTCTAACACCGACCAACTTTCACTAAATGCCATTTTATCCCTCCTGTTCATCTGACCTAATTTTGTTGAAGAACTATCCTTCTGTAGGTCGATTTTCCAAAATCGGCAATCTTTCGTAGGTATCCCGATACATCGGGATAATCATGGCAGGAAGATGCCGGGATATGACTCTCGACCTACGCGGAAGCGTCCCTTGCCAGTGCCCCCATCGGATCCCACGCGGGAAGCACAATCGGTTCACTGTCAAGGGCATCCTGCAGCTCGGCAGGCAAATACTCTTTGCGCGCAGCGATCTCAAACATATACTGATCAAACCAGTTGTCATTCATCAGGTAGAATCCCTTGCGACCGCTATCGGCACCCCAACTGTTCTCGACCCGCCAGCGCCGTGGGACCTCTCTGCCGTTCTCCTGTACCACGTCCACACCCGTAAATAGCATCGCGTGCGTCATCAGGGTCTGGTGGTACTGCAGCCGTCCCGCCTTATCAAGCGCGAACGGGGTATCATAGATCCCCTCGTAATCAAACAGCTTCGCGTCCCAGAGACCGAGATCGGTTTGCATCATCTTCCCAACATCGCACCCCATCCAGACCGGTTCGCCGTCCATAATTGTCTTCATCGCTATCTGCTTCATGAGGTCGATATCGATATTCAGGTACTTGACAATCGCACCACCCTCAACGTTGCCGAGGCACTCGACCGTGAAGGTTTTACCGATCGGGCTCGTCGGACGCGGATCGTGGACGAGACAGACGTAATCATCAATCGGAACAGTAATATATTTCTCTGCGAACTGCTGTGGGGTCATCTCGCCATCGCGGTGGAACTTCCTGTCCGCATCGTTCCATTGCCAATCGAACTGGGTCGGCGGTGTGCCGAGATGGATGGACAGTATGCGGTGAACGACTGTGATAATCTCATCTTTCGCATCTAACAACTCATCAAAACTCGCATCTTTTGATGCCATGTCACGAAGCGTTTTCGCGCCCTCGCGTAGCTTATTCAACAACATGCGGTTCATCCGATTCGAACTTGAGGAACTCTCCGTCTCTGGCATAAACGCTTGGGGCACGAGCCCGTGTTTCTTAATCAGATTGACAAACATATTCCACTGTCCGCCATCCTCCAAGGGGCTATCAAGTAGCCATGCCACGCACCGATCATCTACAGGACGATCTACCATCTCGATCATCCGTTGCAGGAAATAGTTGGAACGTTCAAGCTTGTCCCAGAAAAACGTATAATTCTGGCTGAACTCAAACTCTTTCAGATTCATCTTCTGCATCGCGCCGACGCGGAACAGATTCAGCCCAGCAAACATCCAACATCTACCACTACTCTTCTGATTCGTAACGCTCCAGTCATCCAACACATGGCTGAACGTAAAATCACTATTGGTAACTATCTGACGGTTGAGAGCGACCTCATCGACAGCAATCTTGCAGACAGCATTCTGCGCCATCCGATAGACCGAGTTGCCATCAAAATCGTTGCGCAATTTTGCGATGCGGTGTGGGGACAAGGTCCCGTCTTGCAAACCCTCAAGCGAGTTTAATGTATCGGCTGCCATATCAGAACTCCTATCTTTTAAAATTCAGTTGGTGTGCAGACTTGTACGAACAGTGTAAATAATTGAGATTGCTCAGGTTGCTAGAGCGTGTTGACGTTTATATAAGGCGTGTTCGTAATCGATTCAATGAACCAATGAACTAATGAACCAACACAACCCCAGCGGCCGACAGGGGGCAACAACGGCATCAGAGCCAATCCTAAGGAACCAACAGGACTTTCCCTGTTGTCTGTCTACCTTCTAACGCACGGTGTGCGTCGCCAGCATCTTGGAGCGGAAACGTCCGATCAATGCGCAGCTTCAATGTACCAGCGGCGATCCACTCAAAGAGATCTCCTGCCCGGCCCATCAATTCTTCCCGATTGGCTGCATGATGTCCCAACCCCGGGCGCGTCACAAACAACGAGCCGCTCGACAGACGACTCAGGTCGAATGGTGGCACAGGTCCACTCGACTGCCCAAACAAGGCAAGATAGCCGCGGGGTCGCAGACAATTGAGGCTCTTGTCAAAGGTAGTTTTGGCGACCGAATCGTAGACCACATCAACCCCACCCCCATCGGTCAAACGTTTAACCTCCGCTTCAAAATCAGTCTCTGTATAGAGGATGACTTCATCTGCCCCAGCACCCTTAGCAAGTTCCGCTTTCTCCAGCGTGGAGACCGTGCCCAATACACGCGCTCCAAGCATCTTCGCCATCTGAATAAGCAACAGCCCGACCCCACCCGCGGCTGCGTGCACCAATGCCGTATCACTCGCACTGAGCGGATAGGTGCTTCGGGTCAGATAGTGCGCTGTCATCCCTTGCAGCATCGCCGCCGCTGCCGATTGCGTATCAATCGAATCAGGCAAAGGGACAAGCACTTTTGACGGCACAATTGCCGCTTCAGTGTAGGAACCTTGGTGCATCGCATAACCGACGCGATCCCCCACATTAACTTCCGTGACATCGGGACCGATCGCCTCGACCACCCCGGCACCTTCCATCCCCGGTGTGAAGGGCATATTGGTACTCGGATAGAGCCCCGTTCGATGATAAATATCGATATAGTTTAATCCCGCTGCTTCGATGCGTACCCGCGCTTCTCCCGCACCGGGCTCACCGCTTGCAACCTCCTCGTAACGGAGCGCCTCCGGTCCGCCATGTTCATGAATACAAATTGCGTGCATCTATCCATCTCCTCTTTTTGTGACAGATTATACCACGATTAATAGAATATCTAAATTTCAACTGCCATGCCTGCCTTAAACCCATCTATCCTTCGAAGGGCTATTTGGTAGGGAACGGAGATCTGCGTTCCTTACGGAAGCCGTTTGTCCACCCTTTTGTTCCAGTGGCTATGAATCCCGATTTTATCAAAGCCAATCTCTATAATTCGGAAATTTTCAAGCTTTCCTAGCCCCAGCGGGGCGGCATGTTTATAGAAAACCGAATCGCCATATCTTAAAGCCCCAGCGGGGCGACATGTGTGTCATCAAGTCGGCTATTTCTAACAATCTACCCAGAATGGAAACATGACCTATCGGCTAGGGCGTGTTGACCTCTTGATGTTGCTAATTGGCAAACGCTGTAATCATCAGGTAATCTGGCATAAGTAACGTCCGGACGTATCGGGATTAGTTTGATGCGGTATTTGCGAAGTATCCAAAATCCCCCTGACAAGTGGTACATCCCGGTTTATCGGGGGCGGGATTTGGGGGGTTGGCTGTGTATTTTTGGTAGTGTCTGTGCAATCTCAAAATCTACCGCAGTCGGATTTCAACCCAGCCTACACTATCATCAAAGCGCATCCGGCGCCAACGCTCGCATCCGGTCTATCCACTGTTGACGTTTCGAATTCCCCATCGCATTGGCAACCCAAGGTCCATAGTCAACCCCATTGCCGATAATCTGTTTCGCAGTGGCTTCCGCTTCTTCCTGCGTTTTTGGATTGTTGTAGTACACCAAAACGCACATCCGCCGATCTACCCCGCCACCCCAACTCGCATGCCAGCATCGCACATCGAAAGCCACCACATCCCCCGGTTCCGACTCAAAAATATAGGCGGGCACATCAGGGATATCAAGCTCCAACCCCTCCATCTTTTCCCACAACTCCCCGTGGAAGGACGACTCGTGCGATCCCGGTATCAATCGCAACGCGCCGCTTTCCGCATCCACCGGCTGCAGGTAATAAGCGAACTTGACGCCGTACTGATGAAGGCTTCCTGTATCGGGATGCCAGCGCGTATCCCCGACGTAACGGTTGATGTCGGAGGCAATACCGAAGACGTCTTCCCCGTAAAGCTGTTCCGCCGTATCGCAGAATCGTGGGTCCTCCAATAATGAGGCGAGGAACGGCGTGTCGGGTCCCATGGTGATCAGCCAATGACGGCGTGTGCCATCGAATGGATCATCTCGAAACGCCTCCGTCATCGCCGCTTCAAACTCCGTATGGATGGTCTTCAGTTCGTCCTGACTGAACAGCTGCCGGAAAGTCAAAAATCCGAACGTTTGAAAGTGGTTGATCTGTTCTTGCGTGAGCATTGCGTGACTCCTCCCTTTCCACACCTCAGAAATCCCCGTAATTTGGGATATTTAGGTGTCAGCTTGCGTTACCATCCGGGAATGCATATCCTCAAAAAGTATAAGTAATCGTTCCTTCGCTGAATGAAGCAACAGCGTAGGGCGGAAACAGGATACGAATACCAATCGACTGCTCGTTCTCCCGGCTGTGCACCTGCCACGGCACATTTTCAAGGCTTTCTACCGACTCGTATGCATCTTGTCGAAGACGCTCGTTGATAAGCGTGAGTAGTTGCGTCTCCGATCTCCCCCTGTCTTTCAAATAGTCGCCGAGCGTTATACTACTACCGTTGCACAGATTGTAATATACATATTGCACATTACCATGTGCACCTCCGGTGTATGCGTTTTCGGTAACCAGAATGCTCTCATATTCATTGAGCACAGTTCGGTCTACGGTAATATCAAGAGTAAATGGCAGTAGTGCCGAGTCGGGGAATTCCTGTCTCAGCTCGGTGGCGCTATCTGTTATTTCCTGTTTCCGATTCTTGATATATTCTTCAACACTCCGCTGTTTTAGATGCCCTTCAAGCCACTCGGGTTTCTCATATCGAACATCGAGCAGGGTAGCACCAGAAGGGGTATCCGAAGGGGATTCGGAAGTTTCTGTAGACACCAATACCAGACGCGCACCTACCACAATCGCAACAATCGCAATCACGCCGATTGCAATATATATCGCCCTTCTCATGGTAAATTCCCTCATGTCTGATCTCCTCCCATTATCGCAGGGATTCTCCTATGCTGCTAAGGATCCAACCATGCTGAGTAAGCGGCAGTATGCTGACTTTAGTGCTTGACAGAAACTTTGCCTTAGTATATCCTTTTGAGACTTTCAGTTCAATCGAAAAATTCCTTGTGGATTGCGAGTTAAGGAAGGGGACGGTATCTGAACACCTGTTACCAATTCTACCGTTTCGTAGATCTGTAAATACACAAGGCAGGAGGTATCAATAAATAACATGTCAGACGCAATCAACCCACCCCAGATCCGACACATGGCAACGCTCTGGACGCTAACAGACTATGGCGATGTGGAGGGAGAATGGTCTATCGATCGGAAGTTGGTGGAGATAAAAAATGCTGGATTCGACGGCTTTCTCGGTCGAGTGCCGGTCGTTACCGCCGAACATGTCCAACAGTACGGGTTACTGTTCGCCGCAACTGTGGATATAGGAGAGGCAGCCGAGGTTGAGCCAAAACTACGGGCAATCAAAGAGGTCGGTGCAGTCTGCGTCAACGTGCAGATGCTCGATCACGATACCCCGACGGACGAAGCGATAACACGGGCACGCCAAGTCATGGAGGCCGCAGGTAGACTGGAGATGGATGTCGCCATTGAGGTCCACCGCGACACCTGCACCGAGACACCGGAGAAGGCTTACGCGCTCGCAGAAGGCTTTGAGAAGGCGGAGGGGCGACCACTAAAGATGACGTGGGATTTCTCACACCCCGCCATTATCAAGCACCTCGCGCCACCTTACTGGGATCGATTGGCGGAACGGGTTGATCTTATCCAACTCGCCCAGCAGTTCCATTTCCGCCCATTCAACGGTCACCACTGCCAGATCCCCGCGCTCGGTCACGACGGCGAGTTCACGCCGGAGTTTCTGGACTGGCTTGAGTTCGCGGATCAGCTCATCGAAGTCTGGTTACAAACCGCAACGCCGGGGAGAGAGATGTTTGTCTGTCCTGAACAGGGCGCGATGGGCTATACGCTGTCGGTATTTCCGGACCGATGGAAAGATGTGCAAGCCATCCGAGGTGAGGTCGAGCGTGTTTGGCAAAAACACATCAAAAACTGGACACCACCGCAATAAGTCCGACAATCGTCTTTACTTACCCAAGTTGTAAGTCGATAAACCAACCGTCAGAAACCGATCCAATAATCGGGAACTGGAATCCCCTCCTACACTGCGCAAAGTATACGGGCGGGGATGTACCCTCCGAATTGCGACCTGTTTCGTTCCAGTTGTCCAAACTTTAGAAAAAAATAACGGAGTTTTTCTCTATGCAAATTCAGATTAAGCCCGGTCTTCTGTTTTCCATGTTTACGCTGTTCGTGTGCCTCACTTCCTTTCTCCTAGGAGACGCTGATGCACAGGTTGATGGACAACCCGTTGGCATATCTGCCAACTATACATTTGAGAGTATTGATGTTCCGGGTGTAGATTTTTTAGCGGTAGCTGCGAGTAGCGACTTTGAGGATTACGCCGGCTACACGCGGAGCGCTGACGGTGAAAAGGAGGTCGCCTTTACACTCATTGATGGCGTTTTTGAGACCTATGATTTCCCCGGCTCGCAGAAAACGCATTTCTATGCGCTTGGTAATAATGGGCTAGCTGCGGGCTACTACCAAGATAGCGATGGCCTGTATCATGGCGTTATCTTGGAAAACGGCGAAATGCGACAATACGATTTTCCGGGCGCCGTCCAAACGGAGATATACGGATATAGCGATTCGACGGGCGCACTGACGGGTAATTTTACCGATGTTTCCGGCGTGCGCCGTGGGTTCTCAGGAGATGAAATAATTGAGTATCCCGGGGCAACGGAAACTTATGCCGATTTTGTGAGCGGGTTAGACAATATCGTGGGCAGCTACGTGGATGCCGAAGGTACATATCAGGCATACCTGCGTGGCCCTGGGGGTAGTTTTGCAACTCTGGATCTTCCAGTAGCATCAAATCTCGAACACTTTTTTCTGCACGGTATCAACAACGCCCTGATTGCCGTCGGTCGAGCCCAAGCAGCGGGTGATGTCCCACGCACCTATGCCGGCAACCCCGTCGGCCTGCAAGAATTGAAGTTTCCGGGCAGCGTCAGCACGGAAGGCTGGAATGTTAATCAGGACAACTCTATCGTCGGACACTATGATTCTGCGGATGGACGTAGACACGGGTTTATCGCTAGACCGAAAGAGGGTACTCCACAATCACGGCCCGGTGTTGTGCCTCCTGACCTCAACTATACATTTGAGAGTATTGATGTTCCGGGTGTAGATTTTTTAGCGGTAACTGCGAGTAGCGACTTTGAGGATTACGCCGGCAATATGCGGAGTACTGATAGTGAAAAAGATGTCGGCTTTACACTCATTGATGGCGTTTTTACGACCTATGATTTCCCTGACTCGCAGGGCACCTATTTCTATGCACTCGGCAATGATGGGACAGCTGCGGGCCACTACCGAGATAGCGATGGTCTGTACCACGGTGTCATTTTAGAAGATGGCGAAATGCGGCAATACGATTTTCCGGGTGCTGTCGAAACGGAGATATACGGTCTTAGCGATGCGACGGGGGCACTGACGGGTAGTTATATAGATGCCTCTGGGGTTCGCCGCGGTTTCTCAGGAGACACAATAGTTGAGCGTCCCGGGGCATTGGCAACATACGCGGATTTTGTGAGCTGGACAGGCCATATCGTGGGCAGTTACGTGGATGCTCAAGGTATATACCATGCCTACATGCGTAGTTCGTTCGGTAGATTTCTATCTATTGACCTCCCAGACGCAACAAATCTGGAATACTTTTTTCTGCACGGTCTCAACAATGCAAGGGCTGTCGTTGGTCGAGCCAAAGCAGCGGGCGATGTCCCACGCACCTATGTCGGCAGCCCCCTCAACCTACAGGAATTGCAGTTTCCGGGTGCCGTTAGCACGGAGGGGTGGAATATCAATCAGGATGGTTCTGTCGTCGGGCACTATGATTCAGCGGATGGGCGCAGACACGGGTTTATTGCCAGACTCGGCCCTAAGGCAGAGAGCGATTATTTTGGCAACATCTACAATGTTACGTTGGCTAAAGGTCTAAACATGATTTCTGTGCCGTTGGCACCACCAAAACCGATGACCGCCGAGTCACTTGCCGCGCTGACAGGGGCGACAACCGTCATCACACTCGATGCAGCAAGCCAGCAATTCGTCGGCTGGACACCAACCGCACCGGACGACGGTTTTCCAATTGAAGGTGGGAAAGGCTATATCGTCAATGTCCCAAACACTCGCCAATTTGCCTATGTTGGATCACGGTGGACAAACCAAACGGAAGACGCTGCAGCGGCACCCGCTATATCCGTGGAGCCGATTCAAGAAGCGTGGGCGTTCGTTGTAAGCGGACATTTGGAAGGCAAATCAGCGTTTGACGGCTACAAAGTAGTCGTCCGTAACACGAGAACAAGCAGCGTGATAACTACCTTGATACAAGGAAATTACTTCGCCGCAGCAACCGCGGACTTGACGCGCCGGAGTGTTGTCCAAGCGGGAGACGTGATTGAGGTCGGTGTCATCGGTCCCAATGGTAACGTCGAATCAGACGCGTTCACTTCTATAGTTACCCCTGAGGACCTTGCAAATGCGGTTCTGTCTATCAGGCTTGACAGTATCGGTCAACCAAAGCTGACTCGGTTGTTACAGAACTTCCCGAACCCGTTCAACCCTGAAACATGGATTCCATACCAGCTTGAAACATCGGCAGATGTCACACTCCAGATTTACGACACGTCTGGCGATCTGGTGCGGACGCTGGATCTCGGTTTCAAGGGACAGGGGTTCTATATGACGCGCTCTACGGCGGCGTACTGGGATGGACGCAATAACTTGGGTGAGCAGGTTGCCTCTGGAGTTTACTTCTACAGTTTGCATACCCCTAAGTTTTCAGCAACGCGGAAGATGCTGATTTTGAAATAGAAAGCACGAAGATCAACCGATGCTCTTTCTTTTTACATCAACCTTTTTACATCAACTAAGGATAGCTATGAATTACTCTACAAAAACGAAATTTCCCTTGTTTATATGTCTAATTATCTGTTTCATAGGATATGCCGTTGCCCAAATTGATGCCGAAATACCGATTGCAGATTATATCTTTGAGACCATCGAGGTCCCTGGTGTCGATTTTTTGGAAGTGGCTGCAAGTAACGATTTCGGGGATTACGCAGGAAACACGCGGAGCCCTGATGGCGAGAAAACCATCGGCTTCACATTGATAGACGGCATTTTTACAACGTACGACTTTCCGGGTTCCGTCAATACCTTTTTCTATGCACTCGACAACACCGGAAAAGCAGCCGGACACTACAAAGATATAGATGGAGTCTACCACGGCGTTATCTTAGAAGGTGGCGAACTGCGACAATACGATTTTCCCGGCGCAGCCGAAACCCACATCTACGGTATTAGTGATGAAACGGGGGCTCTGAGCGGTAACATCGTAGATGAAGCAGGAAGCACCCACGCTTTCTCAGGGGAGCTGATAATTACATTCCCTGGTGCAGTCAACACTTATGGAGACTTTGTCAATGCCGCAGGGGCCGTCGTCGGCAGCTACATTGATGCCGATGGAATGTTTCATGGGTTCATGCGGGACCCCGATGGCAATTTCACCACTATAGACCTCCCAGAAATGCCGAATCTTCAATTCCTATTTGTAAACACCATCACCGATGCCGGGGTTGTCGGTTTCAGAGCCAAAGCTGCAAACGATATTCTGAGATCCTATATCCTCACGCCAGATGGCACCCTCTATGAAGTACGGATCCCAGGCAGTGCTATCACTGTCGTCAGAAATGTTAATCAGGATGGAAGTATTGTCGGGTTTTATGACTTAGCAGATGGACGTAGACACGGTTTCCTCGGTAGACCAGCCGGAGAAGGTTTCGGCAATATTTTCTCTATGCACCTCTCTGAAGGTTTGAACATGCTGTCTGTGCCTCTGAAACCGACTGTTCGCATGACAGCACGTTCGCTTGCAGTAAAGACGGGCGCGACCACGGTCATTACACTTGATGCCGCAAACCAGCAATTCGTCGGGTGGACCCCAGATGCACCGGACGACGGATTTTCCATCGAAGGGGGAAAAGGGTACATCGTCAATCTGCCAAAGGGACGCGACATTGTCTTCACAGGGACAGCGTGGACAAATCAGATGCAAGTCCCCGCAGCGCCCCTTGCCACAACACCCTATCAGACGTGGGCATTCGTTGTTAGCGGACATTTGGAGGGGCAACCCGTATTTGACGGTTATCAGGTAATCGTCCGTAACACGAGAACAAACAGTGTGATAATTACCTCGGTGCAAGGTGATTACTTCGCTGCGGCAACCGCCGACTTGACGCGCCGGAGCGTCGTCGAAGCTGGAGACGTGATTGAAATCAGTGTTATCGGTCCGGATCAGACTGTTGAATCACACACCCTCAATTATGAAGTTACCCCTGGGGACCTTGCAAACGCAGTTCTGTCTATCAGGCTTGATACTGTCGGTCAACCGAAGCTGACTCAGTTGTTGCAGAACTTCCCGAATCCGTTTAACCCTGAAACATGGATTCCATACCAACTTTCGGAAGATAATCCTGTATCGATCTCCATTTATGATACCACCGGTAAGTTGGTTCGTGCCCTTCCGCTCGGTTATCAATCCGCAGGCTTCTATCATAGTCGGGAGCGTGCTGCTTATTGGGACGGGCGTAATGTCTTGGGAGAACAGGTTGCCAGTGGTATCTATTTTTATGAACTGACAACCCCTTCTTACCATCAAATACGGCGCCTCGTCATTTTGAAGTAGCGGCAAACGGAGCGATATGCTCATGTAGGTCGAGATTCACATCCTCAATAGTAGTAGGCAGACTCCGTATGCCGTAACCTCAGGAGTTCATTCGTTCAAGAATTTACTGCATTCACTCCAACCCCGTAGGTATGGTTTCTAACCGCACCGCATTCGCTCCAACCCGGTAGGTGCGGTTTCCAACCGCGCCGCATTCACTCCAACCCGGTAGGTGTGGTTTCTAACTGCGCCGCATTCACTCCAACCCGGTAGGTGCGGTTTCTAACTGCGCCGCATTCACTCCAATCCGGTAGGTGCGGTTTCTAACCGCACCGGTTTGGCGTGTCTCAGTAATTCCAAAATCTACTATAAGTGAGTCAGGAAGGATACAAAAATGCCTGTCTTAACGGCAGAAGACAAAAAGTTCTGGGACGAAAACGGTTACGTTGTTGTCCACAACGCTGTCCCACCGGAGAATCTCAAAGCTGCCGAGCAAGCGGTCTGGAATTTTCTGGAGATGCAGCCCGACGATCCGGACAGTTGGTATCCCGACCCGCCTCGTACCACCATCATGACCGAGATGTATCAGCATCAGGCGCTATGGGATAACCGTCAATATCCTCGTGTCCATCAAGCGTTTGCGGAGATCTGGGAGACCGAGAAACTGTGGGCCAGCATCGATCGCGCCAGCATGAACCCGCCAGAGCTGCCGGACTGGAAACACCCCGGCAAACTCCACTGGGATATCCAACTCGAACCCCCAATTGAATTCTGGGTTCAAGGCGTGCTGTACCTGACGGATACCGCAGCGGATCAAGGCGCGTTCACCTGTGTGCCCGGATTCCATCATCAGCTTGAAGATTGGTTGAAAGATCTGCCGCCGGATGCGAATCCACGCGAGCAAGATCTGGAAAGCCTTGGCGCACAACCGGTCCCTGGCAAAGCCGGCGATCTCATCATCTGGCATAGTGCCTTGCCCCACGGAAGCAGCGCCAACACAGCGGCAGATCCACGGGTCGTGCAATATATCACCATGTACCCATCAGGGGAATACGATGAAGATGCACGAAACCATCGTATTAAAGCGTGGCGTGACCGCTTGGCGGGGCTGGTCATAGAGGTCACCGGTATAACAACGTGGAAACTCCGAAACGAGAAGGAACATGAAACGGGTCAGACAGCAGAACTGTCGCCGCTAGGTCGAAAATTGTTGGGACTGGATCAATGGTAGTAGACATATTGCTTTGAATCCCGATTTATCGGGGCGCCGTATGCCGTAACCTTGCCCGACTCTTCGTAGGGAACGCAGATCTGCGTTCCATATCTTCTTACGCATCACGGATTACGTATTATACTTTATAGGACTTACGCAGTTGGTTCATAAGTCCCCCTGACAAGTTGAGCGTCAGCGAAATCCCGGTTTATCGGGAGCGGGATTTAGGGGGTTAAAAATCAAAAAATCTCGCGCCGCGTGCTGATTGTGCGTAAGCCCTAGATTCAAATGGGTCTGATAAGGGTAGTTGCACACAGATTTCTATCCTTATTTTTCTCTTTTTATCAGCGACAATCAGCGAAATCTGCGTCCCTATCTGCTCTTAGAACTGAAGTGCGTAACTCCTACTTTATTAGGTTCTGTTGACATTTTGCTGGTGTGAATTGGCATGAAGTCGGGCAATATGCCCGACCTACGGGGCGGGTAGGTCGAGATTCACATCTCGACACCGAAACGTCGATTTTGGAAAATCGACCTACAGAAACCCGAAATCCCTTCTGATATGCGAACAGGGGGTTGGGAAACCCGACCCCTACGAAGAACCGGGCGTCTGTGCATCTCCCTTGATTATCTGGATTCGATGAAATGTCAACACGCTCTAGCCCCAGCGGGGCGGCATGTTTATAGCACACGCAACACCCCAAACAGTCAAAGCCCCAGCGGGGCGACATGTGTATAGAATGTCATCTAAAAAAGGAAACGACAAATGGAAAAGCGAATAGTCGGCAAATCCGGGATTGAAATCTCTGTGATGGGAATCGGCGGTTGGTCTTACGGCGGCGGAGATTACTGGGGACCCCAAGCGCAAGAGGATGTTGATGCAGTCGCACACGCCGCACTCGACAACGATATCAACTTCTTTGACACTGCCGAGGGATACAACGAGGGACGGAGCGAGGAGGCAGTCGGTAGAGCCCTAAAAGGGCGGCGAGATGAAGCGGTGATCGCCACCAAGATTAGTCCGAACAATACCGAGCCTACAGTGCTGCGCGAACATTGTGACGCCAGCCTCCGCCGACTACAAACCGATTATATCGATATCTATATCGTTCATTGGCCCATCACAGAACACTCCGTTGAGGATGCGTTTGCAACTCTAAACGCGCTGAAAGAGGAGGGCAAGATCCGGTCAATTGGTGTCAGTAACTTTGGTGTAGAACAACTGTCCGAAGCCCTCGCCACCGGCGTTCAGATCGATGTGAACCAACTCTGCTATAACCTGCTGTCGCGGGCGATTGAGTTGGAGATTTTACCGCTGTGCCAGCAACACGGTATGGGTATTCTGGGGTATATGCCGCTGCTGCAGGGACTCCTCACCGGCATGTATAAGACCGCCGAGGAACTTCCACCCGTCCACGCACGGTTTCGGCAGTTTCGTGGAGATCGGGAAAGGGCGGGGCACGGCGAGGAAGGCGCAGAGGAAGAAATGTTCGCCGCCGTCGAAGGCATCAGAAAAGTTGCCGAGGCGGAAGGGGTCCCCATGAGCCGACTCGCAATCGCTTGGACCATTGCCAAGCCCGGTATCACCTGTGAGTTGGTCGGCACCCGCAATCTATCGGAACTTGAACAGAATCTACACGTTGCGTCGCTATCCCTTTCCCCTGAGACTATCGCAAAATTGGATGAGATAACAACGCCGCTGCTACAGAAACTCGGTGGGAATGCGGATTACTTCCTAGCCCAACGAACCCATTAATCTAGCCGCCTATTCAGCATCCTGTAGGTCGAGATTCACATCTCGACACCCAAATGTTGACCAGATTACGCACTTTAGTTTGTCGTAGCGCAATTCATTGCGCGTCCGGACGGACGGTAAGTCACTACAAACCTAAGTACCTCCAATTGATGTTGGACCGTTGGTAGAATAAAAGTAACTTAATTCGCTGATTAAAGCCCCAGCGGTACGACATGTGCGTAGTTGACATTTGACATTCCGTTGTTGTTATTAACTTATGCTGTTTGAGTGGGACGAGCACAAAAATCAAACAAATATAGCAAAGCATGGTATTGACTTTAATGATGCCAAGAACGTATTCCTCGATCCTCATCGTATTGAACGCATTGAGAGTCGTCAAGACTATGGCGAAATTCGTTTTCAAACAATTGGCATGGTTGAAGGAAGGCTACTATTCGTTGCTTATACCTATCGGGATGAAAACACAAGAATTATTTCAGCAAGGAGAGCAGAACGTCATGAGAGAAGAAAATATCACGAGAGTTATGCTTGACCGAAATAATCCATCAAAGGGAAAAACTGACTGGGAAGAAGTGGACGCAATGACGGAGGAGGAGATCCACGCTGCGGCATTGTCAGATCCAGATGCACAGCCTGTAACACCGGAAGAGCTAGAAAAATTTAAGCCTGTTCCCGATGCGAAGGCGATTCGTGAGGGAATGAACCTCACTCGGAAAGAGTTTGCCTTTCGCTTTCAACTCTCGCTAAGGATGCTCCAGGATTGGGAGACAGGCCGACTTGAGCCAGACCCAGCAGCTAAGGCATTGCTCCGAATTATCGCTCATAGCCCCGAACTAGTCGAGAAAGTCTTGAGCGAAGAAGATCCTACAAACTGACGGGGACAAGGAATTCGTACCTCTTGTTAATGAATTTTTGAAGGAGAGCATGGATGACACCAGACCACGATGTCATAATTATCGGCGGCGGACATAACGGCTTAGTCACCGCGGGGTATCTAGCGGAGGCGGGGTTAGATGTTCTCCTATTGGAGCGGCGCGATATTCTCGGTGGGGCATGTGTGACCGAAGAACTGTTCCCCGGCTACCGTTTTTCCGCCTGTTCCTATATCTGCCACCTGTTACAGAACAAGGTCATCGAAGAACTGGAGCTGCGTAAATACGGCTTTGAAGTCTATCACCTCGATCCCTCACGCTTCCAACCATATCCCGACGGCTCACGGCTACTGGTCTGGGACGATCTGGAACGCACCCAAGAGGAGATCGCCCGCTTCTCACGCCGTGATGCAGAAAACTTTCCGAAATGGCTGGACTTTTGGAAGCGCGCAGCAAGCATTATCTATCCATATTTTCTGACGACACCGCCAACGATCAGCGAAATCGCGGAACGAGTGCGCGGCACCGATGATGAAGTGTTTCTTGACCGGCTGCTCACCGCCAGTATGAAAGACCTACTGACCGAGTTTTTTGAGTCGGAAGCGATGCGGGGGGTGTACGCTCAAGCGCAGGATGCCGGCGACATCGCCGCGCCGGGGAGTGCGTGGACGTACACCTATATCAAGTGCGACCATTTTACCAAACCCGAAAATATCGGCATCGTCAAGGGCGGGATGGGCGGTATCACACAGGCGATGGCTGCGTCCGCACGGGAGCGCGGAGCCACACTGAAAACCGGGGCGACAATCGACCACATCATGATTGAGAGCGGGAGGACTTGTGGGGTTGTGCTTGCAGACGGCACGGAGATCCGCAGCCGCATCGTTGTCTCCAACGCCGACCCCAAACGTACCTTCCTCAAACTCGTGCCACACGAACATCTCAGCCCTAACTTCGTCGAAAGCACGACGCGGTTGAAAACGAACGCCGCTTATCTGAAATTTCACGCCGCCCTCAATGACCTCCCCGATTTCACCGGTTACTTCAACGGAGACTTCGACCCCCGTTACCTGTCAGAGATCAAAATCTGCCCGTCCATTGAATACTATGAGCGCAGTTGGGAGGATGCCAAACGCGGTGAGCCGTCAAGGGCGCCTGTGATGGAAGTGCAAATCCCGTCTGTCCACGACCCAACGATGGCACCGGAGGGGCACCATGTCATGTCGATCTGGGTGCTCTACGCCCCCGTCCATCTACGGGAAGGAACGTGGGACGAGCGCCGGGAGGAGGTCGGTGAAAATCTAATCGATACCCTCTCCACCTACGCGCCGAATCTCCGCGATATTATCGTGGACTGGTCACTGTTCACACCCATCGACCTAGAACGGCGGGTCGGGCTCACCGACGGAAACATCCGCCACCTTGATATCGTTGCGAGCCAATTCCTCGCCCAGCGTCCCTTTTCCGGTTGGGCGCACTACCGGACGCCTATCACCAATCTCTACCTCTGCGGTGCCGGCACACACCCCGGCGGTGAGGTGACGGGCGCACCGGGACATAACGCCGCCGCTGTTATCCTCTCAGATTGGTCGAACGCCGAAAATTGAGCCTTTCCCTTATTCCAGCCAGAACGCATACAGTTTTGCACCCCGCAATACGAAGCGGAGACGCACCGCCTTGTCGCTGATTAAACGAGGCGAATCCTGCCATATCACCTTCCCGCGCAAGTGATCTCCGTTAAGGTGGGCGCACTCCCCTTCGGATAGTCCCGGAAGCGGTTGCATCGTCTCCGCATCTATAACTTCAGCGCGGAGTTCGCCGCCGGAAGCATCTGCGTTGACGTACAGGTCTTCTCCGTTTAGCGTGAACTGCTTTGTAATAACCGTCCCCTCCGTTTCGGCGTCCAGAGAAACGAACCCATCGAGTCGCAGTTTCGCCAGATAGATCGCGCCCGCATCGTTAAAGAAGTCAGCGTACTCTTCGCTGTAGATGCTATGGTGGCCGCGGAAGCGGTGGGCGTTGTGGTAAATCCATATCTCTCGGTTGTCGTGCACAATCGGACGACTACACACGGCGACCTGCGTGGTGCCGTAATTTATCCCGTCCCACGGCTCAATCCCGATAAAAACCTCCCGGTCTGCCACACGTTCCCAGTTATACAGATCGCGAGAGGTCGCCAGTTCCACCTGATTGATACCGCAGTGGTTCATCTGAGGAAGGTCAGGACCCGCGGGATTAAACAGTAACGGGAAACCGATATACATCCCCTCATAAGGCATCACTGGCATCATGTACAGTTGAGCGATATAATCCACTTCTTCGAGAACCGGCGGTGTGAGATATGCAGGGTTCTCCACAACCTCCCCAATGCGACGCTTACGATTCTCTCTATCAATTTCGTCGGTATGCAGCGCCAATTTCGGTTCAGCCCAGTTCGCAAAGTCGTCGCTCGTTGAGACCCAAAGCGACCGGCCCCACACCGTACGCTGTTTCACAGTGGCGACATACTGATTACTAATCTCGTCATAGATAAAGTTGGAGGTGTCTTCGCTGGGGATCGGAGGCACATCGAGCAAGGTCCAACGGAAACCGTCCGGCGAAATGCCCGGCAATCGTCCCATATTGCGCGTATCACTGAACAACCCCTTATAACGACGTTGGGGATCATCATCGCGTTCATCACGGATGACATGATACAAGTGCTGCTCAGTGATTTCCGGCGGGTTATAGACGCCTCGACGGGTCAGGAACTCTAACTTAGAGTCGTAGGCGATGTTGTTGTCCTTGGATCCATTCCGTTGATACAGTCCCAGCGAAGGTATTTCCCAATGAATTCCATCCGTTGATGTCGCGTAATGCTTACGACTGCTTTCCGTGCTGCCTCCCTCCCCGCCGGGCGGAATAGTATAGTGGGCATCATACCACCATTCCCAGATCTCTCTCTCCGAATTCCATTGCGGCGCGTTCCCGCTCTGGACATACATCTGCTCACGAGAACGATCTGCCTTCAAGATAGGTCCATGTTTCTCAGGCTGATGCAGCGTCCGGTTCACGTTAGAGGTGCGCTCTATCGCGTGGTCGTCCAGGAATAGCTGTTTGTGTTGCGCCGGATTAATCTGTGGCGATGTCATGATACGGTTCCTTCGCGCAGTACCCAAAGGCCCCCTGATAAGTGGCACCTCCCGCCTGCCCCGATCTTATCGGGGGATTTATCGGGGGCGGGACTTAGGGAATTGGCTGTCCATTAGGTATGTCTAAGTAATTCTAAAATCTACCACAATATCTATGCAGGCACTAAAAGATCAAGATGCCTTTTACTCTTGAAAGGTTATCGTAGCTAAAGGAAATGCCTTTCCATAGATAAAAGTCAACATCAGGGTCTGGAAAGTCTGGATCTGGGGCTCCGAACGCCAGTAATACGTCATCCCGGTCAGATCCTATACCTATGCCTTGGACTGTCTTATACCTAGGATCGACTGTTATTATCATAATTACTCTGTTGTCTTCCAGCCTGACTCCGAATGCACCCAACCGCTCCGAACCAAACACCCACACGCCTTCCTCGACCCCTACAGGTTCTCCGTGTAATCTTTTCACTTCATCTAATGTGCTGCCTACAGTAACGCTTACTGTTCCTAAACCGGGCACAATGGAGGTAAGCCCTTGTCTGGGTACGATTCGGTATTCAGGTTCTTTTGCTGGTTCGGGGTTTTGTTGGGCAGGTGGTGTTTGTTCTCGGTCAACGGGTGGATCTTGCGGTGGCGGCACCGGCTGGATAGATGGCGGAATGGGTGGGATAGGTGTTTCGACAGGAGCTGGTTTCACTTGTATAGTCTTTTTTGCATTAACAGATTTGTTTATACCATCGCTAACGTAAACGGTGATAACAACAGGGCCGGTATTATCGGGTGCAGTCCATTCTTGTGAGGCTTTGTTAAAGCTGCCGCCGCTTATTTCCCATTCCACAACGAGTTTGTCGCCATCTGGATCGTGGTTAACAACTTGAAGCGTCGCTTTTTGTCCCGCAACGATTGTTGGAGGGACTATCAATGCATCTATTACCGGCTCCCTATTTGGTTTGGGTTCTGGCGCTATAGGAGCCTCATCACCACAACCTATCGTGATAAACCAACAAATACATATTGCTAAAATTGCTTTAACTTTCATTACGGTTCCTTATCGTTATAGTATAATTCGTGGCTTTGGGCAGGATAGGTTTAATCAGTATAGGGATGGTTGATTCAAGGCGGCCGACATCATATCCATACTCCTAAAGTCGTAAAAATCAGTTCAAAAACCTAACATTTTGAAACTCCGTTTTTCGCTGTAAAGTGTAGTTGATGTTCGTTTATGGTAAAAATTATAATTACTGATACATTTGAATACTAACCACCGGTGCTAGTTTGCAGCTGTTGATAACGTCAAGCGTGAAACGTGATGCGTGAAACGTGATGCGTGAAACGTGATGCGTGAAACGTGAAAACTATTGGATCGTCGGTGCCTTTAGCCCCAGCGGGGCGGCATGTTTATAGTACACGGATAAACAAATACCCCAAAGC
Source organism: Candidatus Poribacteria bacterium (assembly GCA_965220385.1). GTDB lineage: Bacteria > Poribacteria > WGA-4E > WGA-4E > PCPOR2b > PCPOR2b. The sequence continues at coordinate 449,196 of OZ244825.1, forward strand.
CCCAGCGGGGCGACATGTATGTAGGTCTGTTTGCCAAATCGACGATAACGAAATGTCAACATGTCCTTACCATTTTTTACCAATAAGCAACCGCCTCAGCAATCTCACCGAGATGCCTCCCATTCCAGGTGACATCCGCCAGAACGGGAAGCGCGTGGGTGGTGAACCGATTCGGGAAGGTGACCTCCACCTGACAGGTGGTATTAATGCCCCCAGGCACTTGGAGGTCTATCGCGTCCTGAGCGAACTCCACACCCTCGACCGAGCGGAAACGAAGATTACATTCTCGCGCTTCCGATTCATGATTGGTGATATTGACGGTGAACGTCACCGTCGCTCCCGGTTGGATCCGAACCTTGTACGGATAAAACTCCACCCAATGCGGGTCCATCCCCATATTCGGGTGCGGTTGGTCGAGGATCTGCGTGAAGAGATCCGTCCACCTGTCCATCCAACCGACCCACCGCTCTGCTTTCCCCCGATCAAATGGAACGCAGCCACCGTGACCCGTAAAAATATAGTCCGGCTCCGCATCAAGAATCTGTTGTGGCATATCCCGGTAGCTCGAAACCGGGGTCCGGTTCTTCGGGATAAATGAGTGAATGAAGTCCCGCTGTTCCCGGAATGACATCCCGGAGATATTATCCCCAACGCTCAAGAATTTCTGTCCATCCGCTGTGAACCAGATAAGATGATGGTATAAGGTCTGGCCCGGATGCTGTTCAACGAAAAAGTCAATCCCACGCCACCGAAAAGCCTCGCCCCGTTCAACGACGTGATCAACCTTCATCCCGTGTGGCACCGCACACGGCATATCATAATTTTCTGGATGCTCCAAGAGATCCTTGAGTTCAGGAGACGATACCACCCGCGTTCCGTAGCGCGCGTGCAACATCGGGTAGCCAGCGAGGTGGTCATCGTGATAGTGGGTTGGCAGAAACCATTCGACGGTGTCGATTCCCAACTCCGTTTCGAGGTACGGCGACAGATGGTCGATATAGCGGTGGGGGTTGGCACTGATGGGCGCGTTGGATGTGTAACCGCAGTCGATAAAGAGCGCGTGTCCATCGTCGTCCCGGATGATATAGGTATTAGCACTGGAGTTCGTGATCTCGTAGACGTGTGGCGTGATCTGACGAAATTCGGGGCGATACTGTTCGTACGGCTGAGCATGGAACAGTTCATACAGTTCCCCCAGCGCTGCTTGTAGGTCAGAAAACGCTCCCTTGGTCGGTTCAAACGGTTCGCCGTGCCCCGGCAGAACCAAATCTACGTTGAGCCCCGCAGCGGTCTTTAGGCTCTCCAAATGGTTGACATGCCCCTGGAAGTCCATATAGTTCCACTGACTCCAATAATAGTCCCGAATCTTCCCGCTGCCCGACATCAGGTCCCCGCAGGCGAGTATCCGCTTCCCGTCTAACTCGAAAAGGTAGCCTACCGAGCCGAAGGTGTGACCGGGCAACGGAATCACATCGAAAGAGATCCCCTCCCACGAGACGCACTCGTAGTCGTAAGCGTACCGGTCCGGCGCGAGATCTTCCAAGGGACCAAAGCAGGGGTAGTAGGAGGTGTAGTTGTCATAAATATCGTAGGACGCCTTGAGGAGATCCGTCTCCTCAAAAAAACGCTTCTCCGCAAACGGAAAGACAATCTCTGTGCCGCCCTGTTTCCAATGTGCTGCAGCGGAACAGGTGTCCCGATGAAAATGGGTCAATAACACTTGATCGACCTCCTGAACGCCGTTTGTCTCAAGTCCCGCCGGAGATGTTCCGCAGTCTATCAGCAGGGTTTTTCCGTTTGCCGTTACCCCATAAACGCTGCATGTGTCTTGGATAAAAAAGATATTATTAGTCAGTTTTCTCATGCTTGACCCCCTCACTTGGATCTGATTTTAAATCATTAGTAGGTGTTAGAATTAATGAGACACTCCAAACCGAACCACAATGCTCCCAGACCCGGTAGGTGCGGTTTCTAACCGCACCGCATCCCGACGAGCCCCCGATTACATCGGGACCAGGTCCCGACTCGTCGGACTGAACGTTTCTTAATCCCGATTTATCGGGGGAACGGCACGGGACAGGACACGGGGAGCAAAAGCGTCTATCTGTTTTTAGGATTTACTAATGTTAAGAAATCGTACAACAGCGATTGTAGGGGTGGAGTCTCCCCGTCCGAACATTCGAAGTTTTGGGCAAACTGTAGGGGCAACCCCCCGATAAATCCCCGATAGGATCGGGACAGGCGGGATGCCAGCACTTGTGGTGGCCCGTCTTTAGATTTTTTTATTTGCGTAGATTCGCGTTAATTCGCGGATGCTTTGCTTTCTCCTTGCTTCCTCATAAAAGACGGAACATCGATACATTCTCCATTTCGACGGGCAGACTCCCAACCGGCAAGCACCGGAGCTAACGAGAAAAGCCCATCGTGATAGTCGTTCAACAAGAGGCTGGAATCGTTGCTACGCACCGCTTCAACAAAAATCCTGTCCTGCTCAAACCACGGATCGAATTCCTCTGCCTGATAGACCGTTTCCCCATCGACTTCAATGGAATCGTAGCCATAAACCGCCAGATGTCCACCTTCGTAGAAGACCGTGAACCACGGCTCTGCCCGAAAACTGGGAGCCGCTGAGACAAAGGTCAGCGTCATTGTTGCCCCGTTGGAGAAACAGTAGTTGAAAGAAGAGGTCAGTGGGTTATGGTACGATGGTCGTTGGCAGTAGAACGCTTGCGCTCGATCAACGTTCAAGCCGGTCATGAAGCGTGAGTAGTCTGTCGCATGGACACCCCAATCCAACGCCTGACCACCCGATTTGTCCATATCAGACCACCAAGAATCCTTCTGTGCTCCGGTTGGCGTGGCAGGCAATCCGCTGACACTCTGGAATCGGACGTGGACAATTTTTTGCCCTTCCAACCGTTTACGCGCCTCCTGAAATATGGGGCGATACCGCTCGCGGAAACAGACCGTGCTGATGACACCGGCTTCCCGGATCGCATCGTCAATCCTGTGTGCAACCGCCATTGTCAACGCCTGCGGCTTCTCGCTAAAGATATGAATTCCTTTTGCTGCGGCGGTCGCTTCGACATCGGTGCGCACATACGCCGGGACGACAGAGTAAAGCGCGTCCATATCTTCGTCCTCCACCATCTCGTGTGCGTCCGAGTAGGTCTTGGATATACTGAACGCCTCAGCCGTCAATTTGAGCGATTCCAAGTTGCTATCGCAGACCGCGACAATCTCAACGCCATCGAGCTGCAGCAGGTTCGGGATGTGGGTCCGATTCGCCCAAGACCCGCACCCATAAATGCCTATCCGCACCTTACCGTCTGTTGAAGCCATAAAAAGATTTCCCCCATTATTCCAGTTCAATTTGGCTGATAACCCAAGTATACTTCATCTTTGTTTTATGTTCAAGAAGGTTGTGCATACGGTTCTCTCCTCTTACCTCTTCCTGTCTTCTACGCTTGACGGAGTTTGCTTCGGATGATATGATTGTAGATGGTTTTTGGCAGGCGGAGTTGGGTATGCGATTTTTGACACTATTCCTTTGAACCTTTCTGTTTTGCAATTGAACCGCTGAGTGAGTAAGGGATTGAATGATGGAATCTTACAAAAGAGATGAGGTAATTATATATGCTGGTGATTCTCTCGACCTATACTCGAAATGGGAATCTCCTGTTGTAATTATTTCCGACGGTCCTTATGGTGTAGGTGGTTACCGTGGGGATCCTCCAACCTCAGAATGTTTGCGCGAATGGTATCGTCCACACATAGAGAAGTGGAGTGGGTATTCAACACCTATGACTACACTCTGGTTCTGGAATACAGAAATAGGCTGGGCAAACGTCCATCCGACTTTGGTAGAGCACGGTTGGGAATACAGAAGTTGTCATATATGGGATAAAGGGATAGCACACATCGCTGGTAATTCAAACAGTAAAACACTTAGAAAATTTCCTGTGGTGACTGAAGTGTGTGTTCAGTATACCAAGAAAGCCTTTTTCAAAGTAGATGGCATTCAGATGGATATGCAGCAATGGCTTCGCTATGAATGGGAGCGAACCGGGCTTCCCCTCTATAAAACGAATGAGGCTTGCGGCGTAAGAAATGCAGCAACAAGGAAATATTTTACAAAAGACCATCTTTGGTATTATCCACCACCTGAAGCATTTGAAAAGATTGTTGAGTATGCTAACAGATACGGAAGTGAGGATGGTAAGCCATACTTTTCACTAGATGGTCAAAAACCCATTACGGGGAGAGGGTGGACGAAGTTAAGGAGTAAATTTTATTGTGAAAACGGGATCACAAACGTTTGGCGAGAACCAGCAGTTCGAGGAAATGAACGTCTAAAGAAAGAATATAAGTGCATACATAATAATCAAAAACCACTCAAACTCATTAGTTTATGTATACGGTCAAGCAGTGATGCTGGTGATGTAATTTGGGAACCTTTCGGTGGATTATGTTCGGCTGCTATATCTGCACATGAGCTAAAACGCAAGTGCTATGCTGCTGAAATCAATGATGAATATTTCAAGCCAGCGGTTGAAAGGCTAAAAAATTACGACATTTATCAGGAGTTTAAGTTTATATAATCATGGCAACTCTGTTTGAATCGGAACCTGAAAGAAATCCTCCTGACGAAAACTGGTTTGGGTATGAAGTATATCGAAGGGTACGAGAAGCACTATTTGCACTACCAACTTACTTCAGGTCAGACACTTCGATAGAGGGAATGCTGGCTACAGATATTTTCACTCTGAATGCAGCGTTTGGTGCCACTATAGTTTGCTTTTCGAGGCTTTCTATCCGCCGTTCAAGCGGAGCGATCTGCGCTTTTACTTCAGCATCTATAATCGCTTTTATTTCATTGGTAATCATGCTCAATCCTCCCTTCATAAAATATGATACTGCAAGGAAAATAATATCTCATTAACCGCCGAAGGACAAGCAAAATGGAAGTTGAAAAGTATACTCGAGTCGCCGGGCGTCAAACGCTGATTGATTTTAGTCAGTCGATCCGGATTAAAAAAATTTGATAACCGTTGGGGAGGGAAAATGCGATTTAATGAATTCACAAGCTATCTCAATACAATAGTAGAATCACCAAAAGAAAATCAAGAATACATATATCGGGGAGAACCCCAAAAATATAAAGAAGTTTCATCGTCGCTTTATAGAGAATTAACTCAAGACATGCCAGAACAAAAAACCTTTAACGTAGCATTTCTGCATGAGTTTCAACGAAAGATAGTAGAAAATTCTCTAAAAAGAGAGCCTGTCGAGGCTCAAAAAATAGGGCTAAAAATAGTATATTCAGAAGATCAATTAGTACAAGACCCCATAACTAAAGAAATCAGAAAATATGGAGATCTAAAAGATCCTTTATCCTATCACTTAACCGAAGAATCAGAAATCATACAATTATGTAAAATACAACACTATGGAGGACTTACCAATCTCATAGATTTCAGTTATGATTATCTGATAGCACTTTTTTTTGCTTGTAATAAAGCACCGGATGAAAACGGTAGAATCATAATAGTAGATAAGTGTTATACGGAAAATTTGAAAAGACCGGTAGAAGCAACCCGTGAAACTGCTGATGGCATTGAATCTATTGAAAGGATTTGGGATGAATATAGATATATAAATCCTGCTCACCCTCTTAATCGAGTAATAGCTCAAAAAAGCATTTTAGTCGAGCCTTTAGACGGGTATATTCAACGAGAACATTTCAAGGAAAAAATTATAAAAAAAGGGGAAAAGCGAAAAATACTTAATGCTCTGAATATGTATCATAAAATATCTGATATAACTATATACAATGATATTCATGGGTATATCAATAGTATTAAAAATAATTGAGCCTCCCTCAACCGGGAGTCTCATAACATCGTTGAGGGATAAAAATCGCTTCAGGGCGCGTTTATGGCGTTTTTATTTTAGCCTTGCTCATGAGATTGGGTTTGTGCTACAATAGGGAGGACTCGAGCAATGAAGACGCATGAACTATTATGTCCTAGTTAACTCGAAAAAAAGAGAGATATAATGAAGTCGGAATTGATGAAAGATGCGAATAAGTTGTATAGTAATTGCTCTAAGTATGAAGCTCATCGGCGTATGATAGAAAATGCGACATATAGACGAACCTCCCTTAACTATGATGATTTTCGCAATCTGGTTTTTATGGGAACTGATGTCAATGTTTGGCCTCAAACTCGAGATTTGGTTGACAAGTTAACTCCCAAAGGTAAATCTCGTACGCTTGAAGATGTAGTGAATCGAATTATAAAGGAATATCATCATAGTCATGATGATTTACCCATCCAAATATTTAAGCGGTTATCTGTCCGTGAGTCATGGTTCGAGGAGAGTTTTATCATGAGCGCCCGATTTGATCGTCGTTTATTGGGAGAGTTGAAAATTAGACGCTTGGATAAGGCAGATCCGGAGGAGCGAAGTATCTCTCCGTCGGGTTCATACTATCTCGAAGATGGTAATCACAGGTCTTTGGTCTATCTCCTTTTTCTCCGCTTGGGTCTGATAAAAGAGTATGATCCTGTCCGAGCAATAATCAGCAACCATTGGGAGCATATATTCCCATGGCAAACTATGCCCTCGCGATATAAGCAAAATAATTGACGGACAAAAAAGTTGGGTATCTCATAGATCTCAGCATTTTAACAATAGCGAAATCAACTCAATATCTTTTTTTGGCAGGTGTGAGAATCAGGCGATAATTCTCGCTCCATTTTTTATTACGACTGCTTGGATTTCCTCCCTATATTTCGTTAATTTTCGGTCACCAGATCCGCTTCAAATCCTCCCCGCTTTTTCTTACTCAATATGAGTTAAATCCACTACTAATTTTCTCCCTCAAATCTGCTCGAAATCCAGTCAATTTTTGCTTGCTTGAAAATCATCAAATTTCAGCATTTATTCACCAACGAAAACATCGTCAAGATTTGATAGTAGTGATCCCGTGGGCACTGAATAACGTAATTTCAGGGTATCCCAAGATATTTGCACCTTATAATGGTCCCCAATATTCGGGCCAGGAGTTAAGTAAGAAATATGGTCTAACTGTCCCGTATAAATGGAGGATTGAAGATGTCAACCAAACGGATTCGACACACTGCGAGGTTCAAGTTTACTGTTGCCCTTGAAGCCATCAAATCAGACAAAACGATTAGCCAATTGGCAAGTGACCACCAATTGCACCCGAGCCAAATCAGCCAATGGAAGAAACAGTTGCTTGAACAGGGAAGCGATATTTTCGCAACCCACCCGACCAAGCGACAACGTGAACAGAATGACAGAGAGTCGCGTCTGTATGAGCAAATTGGTCGGTTGAATATGGAACTGGACTGGTTGAAAAAAAAAGCTGCCTCAAGCGACTGAACAGAAACGGACACTCGTTGACCCCGATCACCCGCAACTGAGCCTCCGTCGTCAATGTGAGTTGCTTGGTCTTTCTCGGTCAATGCTTTACTATCAACCAGCTACAGAGTCAGCAGACAATCTGCATCTGATGAGACAGATAGATCAGCAGTATCTGCAAACCCCTTTCTATGGGAGTCGTCGAATGACAGAACATCTGATGCGGCTTGGCTACCGGGTGAACCGCAAACGCATCCAGCGACTGATGCGTTTGATGGGGATAGAAGCGATTTATCCTAAACCCAAACGCTCAGCAATTGACAGTGAGCATCGGATTTACCCATACCTATTACGGGACTATGAGGTGACCGCTGCTAACGAGGTCTGGTCGGCTGACATTACCTATATCCCGATGGATAAAGGCTTTATGTATCTGGTGGCTATACTCGATTGGTATAGTCGTTATGTTATTACTTGGGAGCTATCCAATAGTCTATCGGGGCAGTTCTGTCTTGACGCCTTACATCGTGCATTATCTGGGGCAACCCCTACTATCTTCAATACCGACCAAGGTGTCCAGTTTACCGCAAATGCTTTCACCGATACGGTTGAAGCCGCTGGTGTTGCTATGAGTATGACCAGCGTCGGTCGAGCCAGTGACAACATTTACATTGAGCGGTTTTGGCGCTCGGTCAAATATGAAGATGTTTACCCAAAACTCTACCAAACGGTAAAAGCCTTGTTTGATGGATTAACTCACTATATCCTGTTCTATAATCACAAACGACCTCACCAGAGTCTCAATTATACTACACCGGCTGAGGTCTATCTGAACTAAAGCAGCACAAGCCACTCTCAATTATCTTACTTATTTTTACAGCATTTTGGCCTCGACAAGGGGTCCACTTTACCTTATGTAGAATTAGCAAGGTATGCAGCAGAATACCGAAATTATCACTGGCAATACATTCGGAAAACTAGCTCACGAACGGAGATAATCATTGCTGAAAGTGTTTCGCCCTACCCGCAAAAAAGCGACAAAATTTCTGATAAGCCTGTATACGATGGCGGCAATAATTTTGGTCGGTTTGCACGGACGGGAATAATGGATAGATATTTGGAAATAGCCAAGAAAGAGTCTCTCTGTGGAATAGGTGCGGAGCATTGGTTGAGCTTCTTCAAGATTTTCCAAGAACAAAAAGATGAAGAATCTATCAACGCTGAACTAAATAGGCTAAGGGCTTTAGTAACTGGTACGGATAAGGAAACTGACCAGCAGATAACTGACGCATTGGAAAAAATCGTCTCAGGTATTGATGATCTGTTGTATCAAAGGCAAACATAGGATTTACACCTTGACAACCTATGGAGATTTCAAAATGCAACTCGAAGATTACTTCGACTTTTTGTCGGAGGAAGATATTCGGATTAAAGGCACACGCATCGGCATTGAGAGCGTTCTATACCAGTACATCCATCGTGACCAGGAGCCAAAAGCCATCGTACAGTGCTACCACACGCTTTCTCTGGAACAGGTTTACGCGACAATTCTCTATTATCTGCACAACAAAGAAAGGGTCGGTGCGTATTTGGCAGATTACCTCGAATACTGTCGAAAGTCGAAAGAGGAATACGAGAAAAATCTACCACCTGTAGTGGTGCGACTGCGACAATTGAAAGCAGAACGTGAATCAGTGGAATCGCAGACTGTTCCTTCACCCACCGACCCGGGCAACATAACGTCGTCTCCCGCGTAGGAAAGGGATTGCTTCCAATGATTCGGTATCTACTGGATGAACATGTGTCACCGGCATACCGAACCCAACTGATTCAGCATGAGCCTACCCTGACTGTCTGGATGATAGGAGACGCCGGTGCACCGCCAAAAGGCACACTCGATCCTGATATTTTGTGCTGGTGTGAACGAAATGGATTCGTTTTCGTGACGAACAACCGTAGGAGTATGCCGCAACATCTGACAGACCACCTATCGGCTGGAGGTCATGTCCCAGGTATTTTCATCATTAATCTTGATATGCGGATGGGGGCGATCCTTGAAGAGCTCATTCTCATCGCAGGCGCGGCCCATGAAGATGAGTACATAGATCAGATTGTTCATCTGCCACTGTCGTGAAGCACAGCCGCCAAACGTCCGATTTTCTGCGAACCGAAAAACCGACCAATGAAACCGTACAAACAATATAACAGTGCCTGTCAATTTTGGAAAATCAACATTCTGTTTATTTCAATAAAAATACGCGAAAAATAATTAACGAAGGAGAATGATGGATCACAGGGTACATAATCAGATTGTCAACTTCATTTGGGGAATTGCGGACGATGTATTGAGAGACATTTATACACGTGGGAAATACCGAGACGTTATCCTCCCGTTCACCGTCCTAAGGAGATTGGACGCCCTCTTAGAACCTACAAAAGAAAAGGTGCTTGAAGTCAACGAATTTCTGATTGAAAACCAAGTTGATGACAAATCCGCTCTAACGGGGTATTCTGGTTATAAGTTTTACAATACCTCCCAGTTTACCTTCAAAACCTTGTTGAATGACCCAAACCACATCGGTTCAAACTTGAGAAATTATTTGGACGGTTTCAGTGAGGAAGTACAAGAAATTATCAGTAGGTTCCAGCTCAGGAATCAACTCAAAACATTGGAAGATGCTGGTATCACCTTTGCCTTGATTTCAAAATTCGTTTCCAGAAACATTAACCTAAGTCCCAAAGAAGCAGTAAATAGCAGGGGTGAAATACTGCCTCCGTTGACCAATTTGGGAATGGGTTATGTCTTTGAGGAATTGATCCGAAGATTCAGTGAAGAAAACAATGAGGAAGCCGGTGAGCACTTTACCCCAAGAGAAATTATCAAACTGATGACCCATCTGCTATTCCTACCGGTGAGGGATAAACTCACAGAGGGAACAACGTATCTGATTTATGACCCCGCGTGTGGGTCGGGTGGTATGCTCACAGAAGCGGAACAGTTTGCTAAAGAGTTGACGCATGAGCGAAATGAGTTTCTCCTATTCGGACAAGAGGTCAATCCGGAGACTTATGCGATTTGTACATCGGACATGCTGATCAAGGACAAAGATCCTGAAAATATTGCCTACGGTTCTACCCTCTCAAAAGACAACTTCCCGCACCTGCGATTTGACTTCATGCTCTCCAATCCGCCCTACGGCAAAAGTTGGGAAGTTGACTATGATGCGATTGTTGCCGATAAAAAGCAGATTAAGGATGACCGATTTCGCGTTGGGGTTCCTAGAAAAAGTGACGGACAACTCCTTTTCCTTGTCAATATGATCTCGAAAATGAAGGACGACACGGCACTCGGAAGTCGTATCGCTATCGTTCACAACGGATCTGCCCTTTTTGCAGGTGATGCTGGGAGCGGTGAGAGTGAAATCCGTAAACAGATAATTGAAAAGGACTGGTTGGAGTGTATTATTGAGCTTCCCCAGAACATCTTTTACAACACCGGCATTTCGACCTATATTTGGATTCTTTCCAATCGAAAGCAAAATCGTCGCGAAGGGAAAATACAACTTATTAATGCAGCCCAACTGTACCAGAAACTCAACAAGAATTTGGGGCAGAAGAATTGCGCATTAACCGACGAACACATTGACAAAATTACACAGCTTTATCTCAACTTTGAGGAAAGTGACATCTCAAAGATTTTTAGAAGTGCAGAATTCGGCTATCAAAAAATCACCGTTGAGCGACCATTGCGACTGTCTGCCAAATTCACCCCTGAAGGGGTCGGAACGCTTCGCTTTGCGGATGCGATCCGGTCAGAAATGGAGTGGGTCTACAAGCGATTTGGCGATGCAATTTATGCGGATTTAATGTCCTACAAGCAACAGATTGAGGCGTATATCACTCACAACGAAATCAAGCTCAGTACTGCAAATAAGAAAAAGCTGCTTGATCCAAAGTTCTGGAACGCGCAAAAGGATATTATGGAGGTGGCAGAAAAGTTGATGGTGGAGCTTGGCGACTACGAATCTAACGACTTCAACAAATTCCAAGATGAAGTTGGAGATACTCTCAAGATGTTGGGAATTTCACTCAGTAAAGTCGAAAAGGATGCGATTTGCAAAGCTGTCAGTTGGAAGGACGAAAATGCACTACCTGTCATCAAAAAACGAGAAAAGGATGGCACATTCCATTATGAGCCCGATTCTGACCTGAGAGACAGGGAAAAAGTTCCGTTGATGCAAGAAATTGATGACTACTTCCAAGCAGAAGTCGTGCCTTACGTCCCTGATGCATGGATTGACGAAAAGAAAACTGTTAAAGGCTATGAAATTTCCTTCTCCAAATACTTTTACCGATATCAACTATTGCCGAGTCTTGAGGAGATTGCTGCTAACGTTCTTGCTCTTACGCAGGAAACCGAGGACATTTTACAGAATATCATTGAATCATAGATCGAATTTCAAAATTCGCGATAATATTTGTCGGGATATAGTTCTTGACCGACTATGCGGCCTTATCCTTTGACAATTTATGAAGATTTCAAATCAAAATGACATCTAATATTATCTATTGACGGCTGGTCATGTGCTAGGTGTTTTCGTCATTTGTTGTGAAGCACGGCTAACAAACGGATGATTTTCAATAAACGAGAAACCAACTGATGAAACTGTACAAACAATATAATAACTATAAGGAGTCGGGGGTTGCGTGGATTGGAGAGATACCGAGGCATTGGAAAATAGAGAAAGTAAAACACATCGCAACTTTTGTGAATGAAAAATCTACTCCAGAGACAAATGATATAAAAATCTCACCAGAGAATGTTGAATCGAAAACGGGTAAAGTCCTTGATTTTTATAGTTCCTATGATTCAGCTGGTGTGAAATTCCAATCTGGAGATGTATTATTCAACAAACTCCGTGTCTATCTCAGTAAAGTAGTCTTTGCAGAATATGATGGTTACTCGCTGGGTGAAATGATAGTTATAAGACCCTCTTTACAAGACACAAGTAAATATCTCTTCTATCTGATGTCATCCTATCGTTTCATTGAATACTGCAATTCGATGTCCGATGGAGTGAAAATGCCACGAACAGACATTGATGACATTCTGAGTGCGCACATCCCCATTGCTTCACATAAGGAACAAGTCCAAATCGCTAGATTCCTTGACCGCAAAACCAATGAAATTGACTGCTTTATTGCTAACAAAGAGAAGCTCATCACTCTATTGAACGAGCAGAAAACCTCTATTATCAACCGTGTTGTTACTAAAGGAATCAACCCGGGCGTGAAACTGAAATCGAGTGGGGTTGAGTGGTTAGGAGAGATTCCTGAGCATTGGGAGGTTCGGAAGTTGAAGTTTGCAGCAGAAATAATTCTCGGTCAATCTCCACACGAAAGTACCTACAATGCCGAGGGGGTCGGTGCCATTCTTGTTAATGGTCCGGCTGAATACTCAGAATCGGATTTTGGACTCACGCGAGAACTTAAATGGACAACAGATCCCAAGAAGTGGGCACCCGAAAATAGCCTGTTATTCTGTTTGCGTGGATCCACTACGGGGCGTTTGAATGTAGCCCACAAACCTATTAGCATCGGACGGGGGGTTGCTGCTATTAAGGCTCATGGCGATCAGCATTTTCTTAATTACTTGATGACAGAACTTCGTGCATACGCGCTTGGCACATCGCACGGATCCACTTTTCCTAGTGTCACGGGTGATATGCTCGGCAACTATCGGACTGCTTTTCCTCCATGTCCTGAACAACGCGTCATCGTCGCACACATTAATCGCGAGACCGCAAAAATCAACACTGCCATCGTCACAGCCAAAAAAGAAATTGATATCATCAAGGAATATCGTCAAGCTCTTATCTTTGAAGCGGTCACTGGAAAAATTGATGTGAGAGAAAGAGTCTAATTAACCCTCCGTAGGTTGATTTTGGAAACTTGACCTACAAGAATGTTACCAAACGAATTCTTCAAATTTCACCGGAATGACCGATTGTATCGTGTCCAATTTTTCAGTGGAATCTATACCTATAAGTGTGAGGACAAGGATTAATGAACACGACAGACATGTCCGAAAAAGGATTTCAAAAATTTATTGCCAAATACCTCACCCAAACCAATGGCTACCGAGAGACAAAATCAAAAGACTACGATAAAGAATTCTGCCTCAACACAGCCCAATTGCTGGAGTTTATCGAAAAGACCCAGGGAGACGCTTACGAACTTATTCAGAAAAGAGGCGAGCGGGAGTTCTTGGTCCGCTTAGATCGCAAAATTAAAGAGAAGGGGATTGTCGAAGTCCTCCGCAAAGGAGTTAGACATCTTGACAAAACCATTCATGTCTTCTACACCCAACCCGTATCGGAGTTAAATCCTCAGTATAGCGAACAGTACAACGCCAATATCTTCTCCGTGACGCAGGAATTGATTTATAGCGAAGACAATAACAACGAGCTAGACCTTGTTATTTTTATCAACGGTTTGCCAATCATCACAATGGAGTTAAAGAACGGCTACACCAATCAGTCCGTTTTTAACGGCATTCGCCAATATCAGAATGACCGTGACCCCAAAGAGAAGTTGTTCAGCCTTGCTAGATGCCTCGTTCACTTTGCTGCCGATACCGACTTGGTCTATATGACAACGCATCTGAAGGGGAAACAGACTCAATTTCTGCCATTCAATAAGGGGCAGAATGATGGGAAACCTACCCCACCTTACGGTGCAGGAAACCCCGTCAACCCGAACGGTGAAAAAGCGCACTATCTTTGGGAGGAGGTGCTTGCCAAAGACAGCCTCAGTAACATTATTGAGAGGTTCGCCCAGGTAGTTGTCGAAAGGGAGGAAAATACCCAAGAAACAGCAAAGAAACTAATCTTTCCGAGATACCATCAACTCAAGGTTGTTCGGAACTTGCTAGCACATGCCAAAGAGAATGATGTTGGTCAAAAATACCTCATCCAGCATTCGGCGGGCTCCGGCAAATCCCATTCTATCACATGGCTTGCCCACCAACTGGTCGGTTTGCATGATCAAAACGATAGGAATATCTTTGACAGTGTAATCGTTGTTACGGATCGAACTGTCTTGGATAAGCAGATCCGAGAACACATCAAGAATTTTGCACAGGTGAAAGACGTTGTCGCTGCTATCACCGGGGTTGGAGATACCAAAACCCAGCAACTCAGGTCGGCACTTGTTGACAAGAAAAAAATCATCATTACAACGATACAGACATTTCCATTCGTCGTTGATGAGCTCGAAATGATGGAAGATGGCAACTTCGCGATTATCATTGACGAAGCCCACAGCAGTCAGGGTGGGGAATCTGCCACCAAAATGAATATGGCGTTGACGAACAAAGAACCGGACGATGAGGATGAGGAAGCGGAAGAGGCATGGGAAGACAAAATCAATGATCTGATCAACGCCCGCAAGATGCTCACGAATGGCAGCTATTTTGCCTTCACTGCGACACCAAAGAGCAAGACGCTTGAAACCTTCGGTCAAAAAGAAAGAGATGGCAAGTTTTATCCCTTCCATTTGTACTCAATGAAACAGGCAATTGACGAAGAATTTATCCTTGATGTTTTGCATAACTACACCACATACACTTCTTACTACAAGATTATCAAAACCGTTCCAGACGATCGTGATTATGACATCAAGAGTGCCCAAAGAAAACTTATCCGTTACGTCGAAGGTCACGAGCACGCTATTGCCCGAAAAGCTCAAATCATGATTGACCACTTTATGCAAGAGGTTAGGCATCTCATTCAGGGCCAGGCAAAAGCGATGGTCGTCACAAGTTCCATCTTGAACGCAATTCGATACAAAGACGCGTTTGACACCTATCTGAAGGAGCTTAACTTGCCGTATAAAGCGATTGTCGCTTTTTCTGGCAAAAAGCATCACAAGGGTATGGAGGTGGACGAATCCGACCTCAACGGCTTCCCGGATAACGACAATGACATCCCCAAGCAGTTCAAAAAAGATGAATATAAGTTCCTCATTGTCGCTGAGAAATTTCAAACTGGTTTTGACCAACCGCTTTTACACACGATGTACGTCGATAAAAAGCTAGCGGGCGTCCATGCCGTTCAAACCCTATCCCGGCTAAATCGAGCTTATAAGCCCCATAAGAGAGATACGTTCGTCTTGGATTTTGTGAATACGGTTGAGGACATCAGAGAAGCGTTTGAACCCTACTACACAACTACTATCCTGAGCGAAGAAACTGACCCCAACCGGCTCAACGACCTGCAAGAGGCTTTAGATGAGTATCAAGTTTACTCAGAAGCGGAGGTGAAAGACTTCTGCATGTTGTATCACAGTGGCGCGGAGAGATCTGAAGTCGCTCCAATTCTGGATACTGCTGCCCAAATCTTCAGAGATAATTTATCCGAGGAGGAGAAAATTGCCTTCAAAAATAAAGCCAAATCATTCGAGCGAACTTATAGCTTCCTAGGGTGTCTCCTTGACTTTAATAATCCCTATTGGGAAGAGTTGTGGTGGTTTCTGAAATTTCTCATTCCCAAGCTCACAATTGACGATACCGACGACTTTGCCGCTGACATTCTGGATGAGGTCGATATGGAGAGCTACAGAGTTTCCAGACTGGGTACGATGAACATTCCGTTGGGCGAAGGGGACAGTGAGGTTGCTCCGCTTTCAATTATTGAAAGCGGCCAAGAGCGAGATCCTGAATTAGATAGTTTGGAGAATATCATTGAGGCGTTCAATCAGCGTTTCGGAGATATTGAATGGGAGGATAGCGATAAGGTTCGCAAAATCTTGACCGAAGACATCCCAAAAGAACTGAAAACCAACAGCGATACGATGCAGACAATCCAGAATTCGGATTCGCAGAACGCGAAAATCGCTTCTGACAGGAAACTTGCTGAATTCATGCAAAAATTGTTGTATAGACACACAGAGATCTTCAAAAAGTTCACCGATGACTCTGACTTCAAACAGGACTACGAGGATTTTATATTCGATATCCTGCGACAACAGAGAGACGGTTAGGGGCCTGATAAAAATCTGTGTCAATTTATAATCAACTATATCAAATTCCCGCCAGCGTAAACCGCATCCCATTAAATCTCCCCGCCAACACAGCCACCCGTTGCCTAACCGCTTCTTGGTCATCTCCCCTCAACGCATTGACGATACAATCCGCAACCTCCGGCACATCCGCCGCCGTCATACCGCGTCGGGTCACCTCTTGCACTCCAATCCGTAAACCGTGCGTCCCTAACTCCGGCGGAACACTCGCCCCACCGGCGATGATATTACACGCCTCAAGCCGATCTGCCATCGCCTTTCCCTCACCAAATTGGTCAACAATCGGAATCAACGTGTGCGATTCTGTGAAGCCAAGCTCCTCCCCAACAAAGGGAATTCCTCGCTTATGCAACGCCTGCCCCAACGCCTTTGCGTTACTGATAATCGCGTCCGCATGTTCCCCACCACAAGCCATCCACTCCAGAAATGTCCCCGCCAACGCCGGCAATCGACCGAGGTGATGGTTGCTCTCAAGCAGCGGGGCAACCGCGGGACCAATCCGTTCCGCAAGCGATCTGTCGTTCGTCAAAATTATCCCACCCTGAGGTCCCGCGAGCGTTTTATGTGTGCTGGAAATCAGCACGTCCGCGCCTTCCGCCAACGGTGACTGAAACCGTCCGCCAGCGATAAGCCCCATCACATGGGCGGCGTCATAGATGAGGTATGAATCGGGACAATACCGGTTCATCGCCTCCTTCAGTTCGCGTACCGGCTGCGGAAAAAGAAACACACCCGACCCAATCGTCACCAGCTTGGGACGATGCTCCCGAATAAGCGCAATCGTCCCATCGAGATCGATATTGGACCGAACCCCATCCCACGGGATCTCAATAGATTCGAGCGATACCTTTAACGGAGAGGTCGCTAACTTGAGTGCGTATTGGTGCCCGTTATGAACCTCTAACGCGATATCGCCGGGATTCCCCAACGCAAAAGTAGTTGCGATGCCCGCAATGTTGCCGGAGAGTGGGCGAAGATCGACATACGCCGCTCCGAAAAGCTGTTTGGCGAGTTTCTGTGCCAATTCCTCAATCTCAACGATGAACCGATTCCCTTGGTAAAGCCGTGCCTGTAGGTCAATACCGCTGTAGTTCCCGTAGCGCTGATCCAAATCTTCGACCAGCAGCCCCTCCACCAACGGGCTCGGCACATTTTCGGAGGCAATCAGATTCAGACAATCCCCACGAAACGTGTTATGCTGCTCCAATAAGGAGTTAATCTCTTTGACCTTCTCACTGAAATCCATAGCAACCTCATTATAGATAGGACTTACGCAGTTGATTCATAAGTCCCCCTGACAAGGGTTTCCCCCCTGATAAATCCCGATCCATCTTTCCCCCCTGACAAGTGGTACATCCCGCTTGTTCCGTTCCTGCCTGCCCCGCCTGTCCCGATTTATCGGGGATAAAATCGGGGGCGGACTAGCACATTGTCAGAACAATGTAGCCCAAACTGTATAAGGTTTCAGAACATAAATTGGTAATTCTCTCTGTTCCCCATGCCCGGTAGGTGCGGTTTGTAACCGCCCCGGCCATCGCAATGAAGGTGTTTATCATAATTTATTTGACAGAGTACTAGCACCAAAGGTTAATATGTATACTTATTTGTATTGTTCACCATAATGAACTAATGAACAAATGAACCAATTACAGTTGCCCCGATGTCACATCCCAGTTCTCCAGCAGGGCTTGATAAGCTGGATCCTCATAACGCGAAAGCAGGAACGCCGACGCGTATTCGGGAAGTTCACCGCCCGTAATATGAGCCGCCAATAAATCGCCCGCCGCCTGAGATGTCATAATACCGTAACCAGAAAGTCCCCCGATCACATACGCACCCTCAACCGGCAAGGGACCAATCAACGGGCGATTCTCCCGCGTCTTACAGTAATATCCACCATCGGCATACGCTCGATCCCCGTGACCAAAATACGCCGACAGTCCGGGAATCATCCGAGCGAGTCCGCGTATCAGGATTTCTGGATAATCTGGATCGAACGTCGGGGGCCAAGCGGGCGGGCAAGGCTCAATATCATACGTCCAAATGGCGAGGAGTAGGTGGGTATCGCCGTCCATGCGCGATCGAAAATGAACGCCAGCCGGGAATTCATCGAGCAGCCAGCGCGTCTCGTCATCCGCAGCCAGTTTTTCACGCTCTACATCAGTCCACGGTAACTTAATCGGATCGCTCCAAAATAGCAGCGGCGTGTCCGTCGGTACAACTCCCAACTCATCGCGAAGGGCAATCTTGCCGTGCAGCTCATTAAAAACAGGGATGTCCACCCCCAACATCGCGCCAACCTCCTTGAGATACGGTCCCACAGCGATGACGAAGGTGCCGGTATTGATACAATCCCCAGATTGGAGATGAACCTGTCCGACCCGATTATTAGTGAGGGTAACACCAGTTACGCGATCTCGGACGAGACGAACACCGGCGCGTTGCGCCTCCGCTAACAACCATTTACCTAACTTTTGGGCGTCTAACCAACCTGCCCGGCGCACATGCAATGCCGCTACCGCATCTTCCGTCACGAACGGAAACTGTTCTCGGACGAGCTCCGGAGACAGCAACAGATCCACCCCGGTAGGCAAACCCTCAAAGCCTGCGGACGGTGAGGGTATGTAAGGGGCAGAACCCGGATGCTCCCGAATCGGTCCAGCACCGAGTGCGGAGGTCTCCGCAGCACTCTCCTTCATGACGGGGATCTGATCCTCGTCCGCCGTTAAGAAGACATAGCCGCGTCGGTTCATCTGGAAACAGTTATCCGTCTCTCTCGCCAACTCCTCCAACAGGTCAATGGAACGGTTCACGAAACGCACCATCGTATCGCCGGGACCGGGCCACCAGTTTCGATACGCTTCCGTCCCTTTGTTGCTCGTAAGCGTCAGTGGTTCCCTCTCATCCACAAGAACGATGTCCCTGACGCCACCCCGGACTGCCAAGTGATACGCCGCCGCAATCCCAGCCATCCCCGCACCGCAAATAACAACCTCTGAACCTATATCTGTCAACCCGAAACTCCTTCGCTCCAATCAGCCATTGATCCTTGCTCTTAACCTTACAATTTACCCAAACCTAACATAGGGCATCGACCAAAAAATGTCAAGCAATAATCAAGATCTGGAAATTCAAAACGCATGGATCTGAGCTTCCTTGCGCATCTTTCTTGCGGGAAAAATTCTACGATGCTTTTCTTCATTTGTGTTGTAATCCCTTCTGAAGCTTGATAAAATAAATACACAATAGTTGAGAGGCTGGAGGTGCCGACTGCTTGGATTACACACCATGCCAATTTTTACACATATTAGTATCAGATTTAGGATGATTTATAAAAAGATATGAACATCTGAGGTGGTTATGCGGTTACTGTTATGGTTTTTGATTCCTCTTTGCTTGTTAGGTTGTGAAGGGAGTGTTTTTGACGACGATGATGATATCAGACCCACCACTGAGCCAAGTGAAGAATACCGTGTTCCGACTATCACTATTAAAAGATCGGAAAGTGAAAAGATAGAGGCGCGTCCTACAGTAAGGGGAGAGAAAATTACATGGCGACTTTATGCAGACCCTGCTCCTATTACTGACGTGGTAATTCAAATAAGTATTCCAAGTGCTAATAACCAGAGTGTCGACGTTTGGGTATTGATTCCTGAGTTTAAGCCCACCTCAGAGGCCTTCACTAATACCATATACGGTGGTGCTATTGAAATTGTTGCTTTACCTATGCTATCTATTGTAGGTGAGGGTGTGGTAGTTGATGTTGAGACACTCCGAAAAGGGTTGCCCACCGATACATACGGAGGGCATCATGTACCAAGGGATTTTGATTTTCCTCTGTATGATGTCGGTAATCCGTCACAAATCTTATGCGATGATTGCATCGCTCCTGTTTCTCTTCCTCAACCTACACCTCCTCCTACTGATCTGCCTCCGCCGGATGTACCTTCCCCTCCACCTACCAGGGAAGAGGTGCCACCTCCTCCACCTATGGGACCGCCTCCTGCAACAGATGTTCAAGTTTCTCCGGCACCCGGTACTACAATTCTGCCAAATCCGCGGTTTGTACTAACTTTTAATCAGAGCATTACAGCGGCGACGGTGAATAGATTCCTGGCAACAGGATTTGGACAAAACTGGCGGGCGTTTCCTACTCTAGTGGCAGGATCTGTATTCCTTAATATTGAGTGGACAAACCAAGACGGCTCTACCAGTTCTAAAGCAGTTGGTCCTTATAATGTAACAGAACCGGATAGAACACCACCGAAACTTACTAGTGGTACAATAGTAGATGGCGAAATTCAAGTGGATCCTGGACCGATAAATGCAGGCGGTTTCAGGTACGATTTTGATGAGTCTGTCACAGGCAGCATTAGATTACTTGATAATTTTGGTGCTGACCTTAATTGGGTTGCGAGCGTAGATGGTTGGGCAGCAATGTTGGTTCCTGCTGCAGGACAACCACTCCTGCCTGAGTCAACCTACTTTATTGAAATTGATGTTCAGGATTCTGCTGGTAATCTAAGCCAAATAAGAATTGTCTTTTTTACGGATATTAAAGGAGAAGATACGCGTTTTCTCAGAAAGTAAGTTATATACAGGCTATAAATCCGTGGACTCTAGGGTTTGTGGAGCAGCCCCTGCGCTCCACTACGAAACCAGAGGTGCTACGGTTCTGATGGATTTATCCGCCCGCCAGTTTTTTCGTGCAATAATATCAGGTTTAGGTTAACGTATAGGAAGATATGCACATTAGGAGATGATTATGCGGTTACTGTTTAAAGTGGACCCCTTGTCGAGGCCAAAATACAGGAAAAATAAGTAAGATAATTGAGAGTTACTAACACTGATTTAGCCGAGATATAGCTCAGCCGGTGTCGCATAATTGAGACTCTGGTGAAGTCGTTTTTGATTATAGAACCGGATATAATGAGTTAATCCATCGAAAAGGGCTTTTGCTGTTGGGTAGAGTTTTGGATAAACATCTTCATACTTGACGCTTCGCCAAAATCGCTCAATGTAGATATTGTCAATGGCTCGCCCCACACCGTCCATGCTCATCGCACTGCCAGCCGCTTCAACCGTATCGGTAAACGCATTGGCAGTAAACTGGACACCTTGGTCGGTATTGAAGATAGTAGGGGTTGCCCCAGATAATGCACGATGTAAGGCGTCAAGACAGAACTGCCCCGATAGACTATTGGATAGCTCCCAAGTAATAACATAACGACTATACCAATCGAGTATTGCCACCAGATACATAAAGCCTTTATCCATCGGGATATAGGTAATGTCAGCCGACCAGACCTCGTTAGCAGCGGTCACCTCATAGTCCCGTAATAGGTATGGGTAAATCCGATGCTCACTGTCAATTGCTGAGCGTTTGGGTTTAGGATAAATCGCTTCTATCCCCATCAAACGCATCAGTCGCTGGATGCGTTTGCGGTTCACCCGGTAGCCAAGCCGCTTGAGATGTTCTGTCATTCGACGACTCCCATAGAAAGGGGTTTGCAGATACTGCTGATCTATCTGTCTCATCAGATGCAGGTTGTCTGCTGACTCTGTAGCTGGTTGATAGTAAAGCATTGACCGAGAAAGACCAAGCAACTCACATTGACGACGGAGGCTCAGTTGCGGGTGATCGGGGTCAACGAGTGTCCGTTTCTGTTCAGTCGCTTGAGGCAGCTTTTTTTTTCAACCAGTCCAGTTCCATATTCAACCGACCAATTTGCTCATACAGACGCGACTCTCTGTCATTCTGTTCACGTTGTCGCTTGGTCGGGTGGGTAGCGAAAATATCGCTTCCCTGTTCAAGCAACTGTTTCTTCCATTGGCTGATTTGGCTCGGATGCAATTGGTGGTCACTTGCCAATTGGCTGATCGTTTTGTCTGATTTGATGGCTTCAAGGGCAACAGTAAACTTGAACCTCGCAGTGTGTCGAATCCGTTTGGTTGACATCTTCAATCCTCCATTTATACGGGTGAGTTAGACGTTAATTCTTACTTAACTCCTGGCCCGAATATTGGGGACCATTATAGTTGTGGCTTTTGATTCCTCTTTGTTTGTTAGGTTGTGAAGGGAGTATTTTTGACGATGATGATGTTAGACCCACTACTGATCCGAGTGAAGAGTACCGCGTTCCGACTATCACTATTAAAAAAATAGAAGGTGAGAAGATAGAAGAGCGTCCTGCGGTAAGGGGAGAGAAAATTACGTGGCGACTTGATGCCGATCCTGCTCCTATTACTGACGTGGTAATTCAAATAAGTATTCCAAGTGCTAATAATCAGAGTGTCGACGTTTGGGTATTGATTCCTGAGTTTAAGCCCACCTCAGAGGTGTTTACTAATACCATATACGGTGGTGCTATTGAGATTGTTGCTTTACCTATGTTGTCTATTGTAGGCGAGGGTTTGGTAGTTGATGTTGAAAAACTTCGAAAAGGCCTGCCTACCGATACATACGGAGGGCATCATGTACCAAGGGATTTTGATTTTCCTCTGTATGATGTCGGTAATCCGTCACAAATCTTATGCGATGATTGTATCGCTCCTGTTTCTCTGCCTCAACCTACGCCTACGCCTCAACCTACTGATCCGCCTCCGCCGGATGTACCTTCCCCTCCACCTACCAGGGAAGAAGTGGTACCATTGCCCCCACCTGTGGGGCCGCCTCCTGCAACAGATGTTGAGGTTTCTCCTGCGCCCGGTACTACAATTTTGCCGAATCCGCGGCTTGTACTGACTTTTGATCAGAGCATTACAGCGGCGACGGTTAATAGATTCCCTGCAACAGGATTTGGGTCTAGCTGGAGGGCGTTTCCTACTTTAGTCGCAGGATCCGCATTCCTTAATATCGAGTGGACGAACCAGGACGGCTCTGTCGGGTCTAAAGCGGTTGGTCCTTACTTGGTGAGGGAACCGGATAGAACACCGCCGGCAATTACTAGTGGTACAGTAGCAAATGGAGAAATTAAGGTGGATTCCATGCGAATAAATGCGGGTGGTTTCAGGTACGAATTTGATGAAATTGTCACAGGAAATATTAGATTACTCGATGGTTCTGGTATTGCGCTTAATTGGGTTGCGAATGTAGCTGGACAAACAGCAACGCTGGCCCGGTCTACAGGACAACCACTCCTGCCTGAGTCAACTTACTTCATTGAAATTGATGTGCAGGATGCTGTTGGCAATCTAAGCGAAATAAGAATAGTCTTTGTCACAGATGTGCTCAAGTAATAATGGAGTTGGGGATACCTTTATGTGTCTTTTCTCCAGTGTTAGGTGCTTTTAGATAAGCAAGTTCTTGGTTCTATCGATAAACTCTAGAGCGTGATTTGGACTTGTATGACACTTCCATGCCCGGCGTTGAATCGTCGGGCTTTTTTGTGCCAAAAATCCTGCTATATTGAAAAGCATATCTACATCAATCCTCAAAATTTCCCATCCGAAATCCCTTGTCCAGATCACCCCAATCGGTTATCCTTTCGCTCAACGATGTAGATTGTTATCTGTTGAAACTCCATCAATTTTCTCGTAGGGGCGGGGTTCCCCTGTCCTTGCCCCAACGGATTATGATCGATAACTTATAGGCGCAAGCCCCCGATAAATCGGGATGCAGGTACTTGTGGCTACTCTTCATGGACACTAAAGAGTCGCGGAAAAACTTGAAAACGGGATAATACGTCTTTAGCCCCAGAGGGGCGGCATGTTTATAGCGGGCGCGGTATGTCCCAACCCCCAAGCCCCAGCGGGGCGACATGTGTGTCGTATTATCGGTGGTGTAGGTTGGGTTGGACGTTTAAGAACTCTATCAGGCAGAATAAAGATTCTGTTGTTCAACAACCTCCGTCTATTGATAGATGGATTGAAACCCAATATAGTAAGGATCTCTGTAGGTTGCGTTTCCAAAATCAACATTTGGGTGTTGAGATACGAATTTTGACCTGTTTTCGCTCCAGAGGAGCGATATGTCTATAGAAGATCGATAGACACAATACCCGCGCTCCAGAGGAGCGCAATGTGCATAGCAATGAACTATGGTGAATTTTAAAAATAAATAAACAGTTTCACCCGCCCGGTAGGTGCGGTTTGTAACCGCACCGGTTTGGAGTGTCTCATTAATTCTATAAACTACCATAAATAAATGTTATATTTTCGACAAAGGAGGAGAGATATGGAATACATTGACGCACACGTACACGTCTGGACAGACCAATTCGATCGCTATCCGCTCAGTCCACCGTTTCAGAAAAGCGATATGAACCCAAAAACCTTCTACCCCGACGAACTCCTTGCCCACGCCGAACCGTCAGGCGTTAATCGGATCGTCCTAATCCAGATGAGTTACTACCAATTCGATAACACCTACATGCTCGATGTAATGGAAGCATATCCGGGCGTTTTTTCAGGCATCGCCATCGTTGATTGGGAGGCAGAAAGACCGGACGAAACAATGCTACAACTCGCCGATCAAGGGGTCCGCGGATTCCGTATCTATCCGAAAGATACGCCCATCGAAAGCTGGTTAGACGGACCCGGATTTGACCGGATGTTTGCCGCCGGTGCAGCGCACAACCTCGCCATCTGTCCACTTATCGATCCGGATGCCCTGCCCGCACTCAGCGAGAAGTGTGACCAATTTCCAGAAACCCCCGTCATCATCGATCATCTCTCTCGAATCGGCGAGGATCAGCGAATCCGTGACCCCCATATCGACCAACTCTGCGCCATGGCGAAACACACCAACGTGATGGTGAAGGTCTCCGCATTCTACGCACTCGGCGAAAAAGCGCCCCCTTACGATGACCTCAATCCCCTCATCCGCCGCGTGTATGAAGCATTCGGCGCTGAGCGACTGATGTGGGCGAGTGACTGCCCCTTCCAAGTTGTCGATCACACCTACGAGGACAGCATCGCCCTCATCCGGGATAGACTCGATTTCCTCTCTGACGCAGATAAAGAGCAGATCCTCCGAAAAACCGCAGAGGATTTCTTCTTCCCAGCACAGTAGTAGGCATGTTGCCTTGAATCCCGATTTATCGGGACGCCGTATGCCGTAACCTACACCCACAGAGGAAAACCCTTGCCCAATACCGCAAAATCGGTTATCCTGTTTCCTGCTCGACACGTTTTACACTTTCTTTTGGTATAAGCCACAGGAGACAATAACAGATGACAGACTATCGCTTCAAAGTTGGAATGGACCTTCAGATGACAGGCTTACCCTACGTCGAGGCACTCGCCCTCGCAGAGGAACTCGGCGCACAGTATGGCTGGTTTGGCTTCCTCGACTGGGCAATCGACGGTGAAATAACCGATGCTGCTGTCGACGAAATGGGCGAACAGGCAGCCCAACACGGGGTCGAGCTATTCATGATCGGTGCCGGGGGTTCCTTCAGCAAACTGCACCTTGAAGATCTGGATCTGGAAACAATGCAAGACCACCCAGAATTTCAGGCTGATTTTGACCACCTGATCCAGACAATGGGTGTCGCCAACCGGCTCGGCGTGGGTTCAGTGCTATCATATACGTTCGCATGGCCCGGCGAATACTCCGCCCAAAAACCGACCTGGCCCATGCGCTGGCTAACGCGGGGCGGTATTATCGCCGACGTTGATATGGAGAAGTTGGTCAAAGCCTTTTCACTCGTTGCAGAGCAAGCGGAACAACACGATATCGATGTAGCGCTTGGCAACCTCCCTTGGCACTATACCAACACCACCGGCCACTGCCGAGAACTGATCGAGCGAGTCGGCTCCAACCGGTTGAAAATTATGTGGCACCCGTCCGATAATCATACCGCAGGCGAATCCGATTCCGCCACCGCGGGCTTCATTAACGTGCGTCCCTACCTCCATTCCCTCCACGTAAAAGATTTGCAAGTCCTTGATGGACTGAAACTCAATTTCGAGTATTGTCCGCTTGGTGAAGGCGATGTTGACTACCCGACGGTACTGCGAAACCTGCGTGACCACCGCTGCGATGCGGTTTTCGCAATCGCCACCCATTTTCAGCCGCCGAGCGGTTCCGGTGCAGACGCGATGCGGATCAACTTTGCCAAAATCAGACCAATGATCGAACAGGTGGAAGCCGGCGGATAAGGAGGGAACCATGGCGAAACAGCTCAACGTTGCAATTATCGGCTGCGGTGGAATCAGCGGCGCCCATATACCGAACCTCCTGAAAACGCCGGAAATCCATCTCGTTGCCACAATGGATGTGGTCGAGGAAGCCGTGAGTCGGAACGGGCGACGGGTCGGGGCACGGGCACGCGCTGAAGAGGGGAACGCGGACTACTACACAACCGACCTCGACCGCATACTCTCCGACCTCGACATCAATGCGGTGCTCATCTGTTCAACCCACGATACCCATGCGGACATCGCTGTCAAAGCCTGTGCTGCAGGTAAGCATGTCTTTGCTGAGAAACCGCTTGCAATGACGTTGGATGAGGCACGACGGGTCCAGAAAGCTGTGCATGAGTCAGGCGTGCAGCTGATGAGCGGTTGGTGGTTCAAACATTCGCCAGTAACCAAACGGCTGCGCGAGGTCATTCCTCAGCCATACTACACCCTCTTTACCTGCCGCGTCTCTTACGACAAACCGAACGACCCCGAAGGTCCATACGGTCGTGACGGTATCCTCGACAACTCCGGCTACAATCTCCACTGGATCTGGCACGTCATGCGTTCTCAGCCGGTGGAGATCCTTGCAATGGGTTACGACGGACAACCCACCAACACCAGCACAATCATCATCCGTTTCGCCAACGGTGGGATCGGGACCTCCGTCTTCAGTACGGTCGGCAGCGGCGGCGCGCTCCCCAAACACTACGCCGAGGTCTTGGCTGGACCCGTAAGGGCCGCAACAGTTCGTTTCGGCAACCTCACATTCCAAGGTACTGACGAGCCAGGCATCGAACATAACGAATATCACAACGGCTTCGACCAGGAAATGAGCATGTTCGCCAAACTCTGCCTTGAAGGCGGTCCAAGTCCAATGGACGCGTGGGAAGCCTGCATACCAACGCTCATCTTTGAAAAAGCGATCGAATCGATGCGTACCCATCAACCGGTGCCTGTGAACGTCGAAGAAGAATTCTACCTGCCCAACGGCAACCTACCAGCCAGCATCGAAAACTTCGGCGATGTAGAAGAGTAACAGATTGTTCACTCATTGAAAAGCCATCTTCCCGTAGGGGCGGGGTTTCCCCGCCCGTTCCAACACACGAGCGGGAATAGGGGAGATTCCCGTAGGGATAACCCTTGTACCCTCCATAGGCACTAAAGAGACGCGAAAACACGAGGAAATAGGATAATGCGTCTTTAGCCCCAGCGGGGCGGCATGTTTATAGCGGCGCGGTATGTCCCAACCCCCAAGCCCCGGAGGGGCGACATGTGCGCGTGTTGTCTATTGAATATCTTGACTGTAGGGGCAACCCCCGATAAATCCCCGATGAATCGGGACAGACGGGATGCAAGCACTTGTGGTCGCTCTCCATAGGTACTAAAGAGACGCGAAAACACGAGGAAATAGGATAACGCGTTTTTAGCCCCGGAGGGGCGGCATGTTTATAGCGGCGCGGTATGTCCCAACCCCCAAGCCCCGGAGGGGCGACATGTGCGCGTGTTGTCTATTGAATATCTTGACTGTAGGGGCAACCCCCGATAAATCCCCGATGAATCGGGACAGACGGGATGCAAGCACTTGTGGTCGCTCTCCATAGGTACTAAAGAGACGCGAAAACACGAGGAAATAGGATAACGCGTTTTTAGCCCCGGAGGGGCGGCATGTTTATAGCGGCGCGGTATGTCCCAACCCCCAAGCCCCGGAGGGGCGA
Organism: Candidatus Poribacteria bacterium; assembly: GCA_965220385.1. GTDB lineage: Bacteria > Poribacteria > WGA-4E > WGA-4E > PCPOR2b > PCPOR2b. The sequence goes on from OZ244825.1 coordinate 477,509, forward strand.
CATGTGCGCGTGTTGTCTATTGAATATCTTGACTGTAGGGGCAACCCCCGATAAATCCCCGATGAATCGGGACAGACGGGATGCAAGCACTTGTGGTTGACCCGTTTCACGTTTAATCTCCACTCGGTATAATCCGAATCTGACGGAGCCGTCCCCATGAAAGAAGGCAAAATCATCAGTACAATCCAAAACAACGGCGAAACCGTTGTCTTCCGCTACCCCCGATGGGGTGATGTTCCCGCCTACGTCGATATGTGCAACATCCTACACCAAGAGAAGGTCATGGCGTACCACGCAGAGACCAGTTTCGCCAAGGGCTGCGAAAGATTAAGCGGGATCCTCGTTGATCTGGAAACCGGAAAACGCTCCCACCTTCTAATAGAAATAGATGGGGAGATCGTTGGCGAGGGAAGTCTACAACTCGACACCGCACATCGGATGGGAACGCTGGGGATAAAAATCATCGGTAGGTGTCGCAGGCGCGGGCTCGGAAAGGAAATGATGCTGCTCCTGGAAGCGGAAGGTCGAAAGTTCGGCTTGCGACGAATCTACCTGCATGTCTGGCATTTGAACGAGGCTGCCATCAGCCTCTATCAGAAAATCGGATACCGAGAGGTGGGGCGTGTACCCGAATGGTACAGCATGAAAGATGACGATGGCAACCTCGTTTACGCGGATCTCATTGAGATGATTAAGGACATCGGGGACTAAATTGGATTGGTTCATTAGTTCAAATGAAGCATAATGCACAATACCTATATGCGTAAGAAAAAATCTGGCGTATTACTCGTTATTTTTCTCACGTTTCACGCATCACGTTTCACGTTTTAACTTTTTTATGGTATTTTACATAAAAAACCTATAAAAACATTTGCAAAACTGCGTTGCTTGTGTTATTATTATCGTCTGGAATGAAGATTTTAAACCCAACTAAATTAACTCTGTGCGCTCACCCACAAAATGACAAATACACGACTCTTTGATACCTTCAATCGAGAACATACCAACCTGCGTATCTCCGTGACCGATCAGTGTAACTTCCGCTGCATCTACTGTATGCCGGAAGACATGCAGTTCATGGAAGATGACGCTATCATGACGTTTGATGAAATCGTTCATCTTGCGCGTATCTTCGTCGATGTGGGGATCAGTAAGATCCGACTTACGGGTGGTGAACCGCTAGTCCGCCGGGGTATTCCAGAGCTAATCAAACGGCTCACAGAAATCAAAGGCTTAAAAGACATCAGCTTGACCACAAACGGCATCGGTTTGATCAAACAGGCAAAAGACCTTTACGATGCCGGGCTGCGCCGAATCAATGTCAGTCTCGATACGCTGGACGAGGCAAAATTTGAGCAGATGACGCGGCGCAAGGTGCTTTCAAAGGTGTTAGAGGGACTGGAAGAAGCGCAACGCTGTGGGTTTGATCCAATCAAAGTGAACGCCGTGGCAATGAAAGGCTTTACCGACGATGAGATTGTTGACCTCGCAAAATTTGCCCGTGACAATTCTTACCAACTCCGGTTCATCGAGTTCATGCCATTAGATGCCGACGACATCTGGGGCCGGAATATGTTTGTTCCCGGTAAGGAAATCATAAACAGAATTGATGAGGTCTATCCCCTGAATCCGGTCAACATGAACGGCGATGCGAAACATGATCCCGCGAAGCTTTATCGGTTTTCAGACGGCAAGGGGGACGTTGGATTCATCTCTTCAGTAACCGAACCGTTCTGCGAAAAATGCAATCGGATCCGTCTCACCGCCGACGGTCAATTGCGGACATGCCTGTTCTCTATCACAGAAACCGATCTGCTGAGTCCGTTACGCGCAGGTGCTCCTGACCAAACGATTGAGAATCTTATTATCGAAGCTGTGAAGCAGAAAGAACCAGGCCATCAGATCAACGCAGCCAACTTTGTCAAACCGAAACGAAACATGTCCATGATCGGCGGCTAAGAACGTTACGCAAGGCATAATATACAGAAGGAGTCTAGTAGAAATTAATGAGTATCGAATTAATCATCAAAGATTTACATGTCAGCGTGGAAGATCAACCCATCATCAAAGGCTTGAACCTGAGCATCAAACAGGGTGAAATCCACGCACTTATGGGACCAAACGGGTCCGGCAAAAGCACCCTCGCCAACACACTGATGGGGAATCCATTCTATACCATCGATTCTGGGGAAGTTACCATCGGCGGAGTGGATATCCTCGACCTTGAACCGAACGAACGCGCAAAACTAGGACTCTTCCTTGCGTTTCAATATCCAACCGCAATCCCCGGTGTCAGCATGGCGAACTTCCTCCGTATGGCAGTAAGTGCCGTACGGTCTGAAAATTCAAATGGGTCAGATGCAACCGAACTCATCCCGATGCGAGAGTTTCGCCGAGAGCTGCGTGCAAAGATGAAACAGTTGGGTGTTGACGAGTCTTTTGCGCGACGTTACCTCAACGACGGATTCTCCGGCGGCGAGAAGAAGCGAGCCGAAGTCCTACAACTCGCGATGCTTGAACCCAAGATCGCTATCCTCGACGAAACCGATTCCGGGTTGGATATTGACGCCGTCCGTATCGTTGGCGAAAGTGTCAATCAACTGATCGGCCCGAACCTCGGTGTGCTGATTATCACCCACTACCCGCGCCTGCTCAACTACATCCGTCCACAGTTCATACACATTCTCCTTGACGGAAGAGTGGTTGAATCTGGCGGATGGGAGCTTGCTGAACTGCTGGAGGAGAAAGGCTACGACCCCATTCGCGAGGCACACGGTCTCACAGAAACTGTTGCCGAGATTGAAACTGAAGAGACGTTGCCCTCTTTGAGAGTATAAAAACAAAGCAGATCCACTAAAAGTGGAAAGGAAATATAGACAATGGCAGAACAAGAAAAGCCGAACGAAACAGTAGACATCGGCGTAAGCAGCGAATACAAATACGGATTTCATGATGATATTAAACCCGTTTTCAAATCACGAAAGGGCTTGGATACTGAGGTCATCAACGAGATGTGTGATGTCAAGGGTGAACCCGATTGGATGCGCGAATACCGGCTGAAAGCCTATGACATCTTTAAGCAGAAGCCAGATCTGAAATGGGGTGGTGACCTCTCTGGTCTCGACTACGACGATATCTACTACTATGTCAAAGCCTCTGATCGGGTTGAGCGAAGTTGGGACGATGTTCCCGACGACATCAAGAAAACCTTTGATCGACTCGGTATCCCAGAAGCCGAACGAAAATTCCTCGCCGGCGTCGGTGCCCAATACGATTCCGAAGTGGTGTATCATAACATCGAAGAAGAGTTGGAGAAGATTGGCGTCATCTTCGTTGATACCGATACAGCCATTCGCGAATATCCGGATCTGGTCAAAGAGTATTTCGGCACAGTGATTCCGTCCGCGGATAACAAACTTGCCGCGCTCAACTCGGCGGTCTGGTCGGGTGGCTCTTTCATCTATGTCCCGCCCGGCGTAAAAGTCGATTACCCGCTGCAGGCGTATTTCCGTATCAACAGCGAAAACATGGGACAGTTTGAGCGGACGCTGATTATTGCCGACGAAGGCGCGGAAGTCCATTACGTCGAAGGATGCACCGCACCCACCTTTTCCAGTGAATCATTGCACAGTGCTGTCGTTGAGATTATCTGCAAGAAGGGATCGCGGGTGCGCTACACCACTATCCAAAACTGGGCGAATAACGTATATAATCTCGTAACCAAGCGAGCAACCGCTTACGAAGATGCCCACATGGAATGGATCGACGGTAACCTCGGCTCGAAACTCACGATGAAGTACCCAAGCATCTACATGATGGAACCGGGTGCCCACGGAGAAATCCTCTCAATCGCTTTCGCAACCAACGGACAACATCAGGATGCTGGCGGCAAGGTCATTCACTGTGCGCCGAACACCAGTTCGCGCATCACCTCCAAGTCGATTAGCAAAGACGGGGGACGTTCCAGTTACCGTGGCGAACTCAAAGTACTCAACGGTGCAAAAGGGTGTAAATCCAATGTCGAATGTGATGCCCTAATCCTCGATGAGGAATCACGGTCCGATACCTATCCGGTTATCCAGATTGACGCAGACGATGTGAACGTCGGTCACGAAGCGCGTGTCAGCAAAATCGGCGAGGAGCAACTTTTCTATCTGATGAGCCGCGGGCTATCCGAAGAGGAAGCCTCCACCATGATCGTCAACGGATTCATCGAACCGCTCGTAAAAGAACTCCCGATGGAATACGCAGTCGAAATGAACCGGTTGATCCAGCTGCAGATGGAAGGTTCGGTCGGATAACGCAAGTTACTAGTTGAGAAGCTATAGTGAATTCTAAAAATAAATAGACACTTTCGCCCCTCGGTTTCGATCCCGACTTATCGGGTCCGGTAGGTGCGGTTTCTAACCGCACCGGTTTGGAGTGTCTCATTAATTCTAAGATCTACTATAAGTGCTGGAAACGGACGCAATAGTCGGGAATTGGAAATCGCTCCTACAAAAAACACCCTGTAGGAGCGATTTCCGAATCGCGACAAGAGACTCAATTTTTGATGAAATGACATGGCAACAGTTACCCTTGACGAAATTCAGCGTGATTTCTTGGGCTGTCTTCATCGCGTTCAAGCTGGCGAAACGCTTGTTATTGTGCAAGTTGACAAGCCTATAGCGGCAATCAAACCGATTGAGACAAATTATACGCGGGAACTTCGTCCTTTTGGCTTGTGTGCAGGTGAATTTCGAGTCCCTGATGACTTTGATGCCCCATTGCCGGAAGATATTATTGAGCAACTTGAGGGTAAGTAATTTGTAGGGAACAACGATCGTTGTTCCCTACGATTCCGATTCTTATCGGGACCGATCCGTTTTTGAAGCCCCAGTTGCTTTGAACCCCGTGCCGTTCCGGGCATTCCGATAAACCGGAACCTGCCTAGTCTCGTGTCTTCATCCCGCCCGTCCCGATTTATCGGGGATTCGTCGGGGATTTATCGGGGCGGGCCGGCATGTGTAGAACATTGGACTTGGATTACAATATTGTTAGAGAGATGGAGACAGAATTGAGTTCAGAGTTAAACTCCAATCCCCCTTATGAAGTTCAAGCGGGGGATTTTTCACGAGAATTTGTCGAACATATATCCAAAACGCAGGACGAACCCCGTTGGATGCGCGAGCGACGGTTGGCAGCCTACGACGTCTACGACCGCCTGCCAATCCCCAAGACACCCAATGAGGATACGTGGAAGCGGACGACGGATATGCACGTGCAAGACTATTGGCGTCGCACAGACCTACGTCCCTTCAAGTTAGATCGGTATCATCCAGTCGCGCTTTCGCCTTCCGAATCCGCTGAAGGTGCACCGCTATCCGATACACTGAAAGATCGATTGGCATCGCTGAACGGAGATACAGGACAGATAGTTCAACAGGACGGAATCGTCCACAATGTTGCGTTGGCGGAAGACCTTGAACGCAAAGGTGTCTATTTTGCGGATATGAATACCGCGTTGAAGGAACGCCCGGAACTGATCGAATCCCACTTTATGACCCAAGCCGTCCCAGTCGATTGGAATAAGTTCGATGCCCTCCACGGTGCGTTCTGGCAGGGGGGTTATCTGCTGCACGTTCCCAAAGGTGTCGTCCTTGAAGTTCCGTTACGCGTGTTTGTCGCACTATCCGAAGCCGGACGAACAGACCTGTCACACACGCTGATTGTTGCCGATGAAGGTAGCCAAGTCACCGTGTTGGAGGAACACCTTTCGGGGGATACAGATACACCCGGATTGCACTGCGGCGCTGTCGAAATTCTTGTCGCAGATAACGCGCATGTCAACTACGTTGGAGTCCAAAGGTGGAATCTCCGAACCTGGAATTTTTCGACACAACGCGCTATTATTGGGAGAGATGCGCAGTTGCGTTGGGTGTCGAGCGCGTTGGGAAGTCGCGTCAGCAAACTCAACCAGGAATCGGTGCTTGCAGCATCGGGAAGTCATGTCGAGATGCTCGGATTGACCTTTACACACTCCCGTCAACATCTCGATATCCATACCTATCAAGACCACAAAGCACCCCACACCACCAGCGACCTACTCTATCGAACCGTCCTCAAGGATCGCTCGCGGAGTGTGTGGGCGGGGATGATCCATGTTCACCCCGGCGGTCAGCATACCGATGCCTATCAGAAGAACGATAATCTGATGTTAAGTGACCATGCCCGCGCAGACCCCCTGCCCGGACTCGAAATCTTAGCCAGTGAAGGCATTCGTTGTACACACGGTGCCACAGCAGGTCCTATTGATAAAGATCAGGTGTTTTACCTCATGAGTCGTGGATTGTCCCACGACGCAGCGGAACGGTTAATTGTTGACGGCTTTTTTGAACCGGTCATGCAACGGATTTCGTTAGAATCGGTTCGATCGCAGCTGCAGCAGTCGATCGATCACAAATTGGCGATGTAACCGTGCGAAAATCACAGCGCGTTTACTGTAGTTTTCACGTTTTACGTTTCACGTTTTACTCTTCACACTTTTCAAAATTGAAAGGAACCCAATAATGAGTCAGCCAAAAATTACCGCTTATATGAAACCTGTTTGCGGTTGGAGCAACGGTGTCCGCGCCATATTCCAAAAATATGGTTTGGAATACGACGATCGGGACATTATTAACAACGCAGATAACTATCAAGAGATGGTCGAGAAGAGCGGCCAGCCGCTTCAGCCGACGATCCAAATCAATGACGAGATTATCGCTGATGTCAGTGGCGACGAAGTTGAAGCATATCTTATCGAAAAAGGCTATGTCCAACAGAGTGATGCCGATGCTGGCGCGCCGACAGATGCCGCATGTGAAGATCACGGTGAGACAGTCGATGTCTCGTTCTCAGGCGGAAAATTGAGCAACTGGGCAAGCAACCTTTTCTCAAAATAAGTGGGTCATACGTGAAACGCAAAACGTAAAGATTCATGTGCCTAAGTTTTGCGTTTCACACCTGAATCCATTCATAACCCGAACCGGATTGGAATCCCGATGTACGCTCAACCTATGAACAATACACTCAATACGCTTGATGTCGATGCTATCCGAAACGATTTTTCCATTCTAAAAGGGGAAAATGATGCGCCACTAATCTATCTGGATAGTGCTGCGACCTCTCAAACGCCAGATTGTGTCATTGAGGCGATGGATGCGTATTATCGGACCTACAACTCAAATATACATCGAGGCATTTACCGTATCTCTGAGGAAGCGACCGCCAAGTACGAAGAGGCGCGACAGCGGATCGGGCGTTTCATCAATGCCCGGCGGGCCAGCCAAATTATCTTTACACGAAACACCACCGAGTCAATCAATCTGGTTGCCTATAGTTGGGGGACCGCCAATCTCCGAGAGGGCGATGAGATCCTTGTCACGGTAATGGAACACCACAGCAATCTCCTACCGTGGCAGCTGCTATCACAACGTACCGGGGCGAAGCTGCGGTTTATTGAAATTACCGACGAAGGGGTGTTACAGCTTGATAACCTGGATACGCTATTGACAGAGCGAACCAAGATCGTCGCAATGACGCACGTCTCGAACGTTCTCGGTACTATCAATCCCGTTCAGGAACTTACTGCCGCTGCCCACACTGTAGGCGCGAAGGTGTTGATTGACGGTGCACAGAGCGTACCGCATTTCGATGTGGACGTCCAAGCACTGGATTGCGATTTTCTCGCGTTTTCAGGTCACAAGATGTGTGGTCCTACCGGCATAGGTGTCCTCTACGGCAAGTCAGACCTGTTGGAGGAAATGCCACCATTTCTGGGCGGCGGTTCAATGATCCGTGCTGTCCAGCGCGAAAGCTCGACCTACGCTGATGTGCCTGCGAAATTTGAAGCGGGAACACCAGCCATTTCGGAAGCAATTGGGCTTGCGGCTGCCGTGGAATACCTCGAAAAAATCGGACTACAAGCAATCTTCGCACATGAAAACGAGCTACTCGAATCTGCACATCAGAAACTCGGTGAAATTGAGGGCTTGACCATCTACGGTCCCAAACCCCTACAAAAAACAGGAGCAATCACATTTAACTTGGAGGGTATCCACCCACACGACATAGCAGGCGTCTTAGATACCGTTGGTGTTGCAGTCCGTGCCGGGCACCACTGTGCACAACCGCTCATGCAGAAATTCGGAGTTATCGCCACAGTCCGCGCAAGTTTCTACCTTTACAACAAACTTGAGGAAATCGATACCCTGCATGAAGGATTGCTGAAAGCCCAGCGTATGCTAACGCGGAGACGACGATGAACATTTACGAAGAAGATATTCTCGATCATTACGAAAACCCAAGCAATTATGGGACCCTTGAGGATCCTGACATCTCTTATGAAGAGGACAATCCCCTGTGTGGCGATCAGATTCGGATGGATCTCAAGGTTGAGGACGGTATTATAACCGACCTGCGGTTCTGCGGTCACGGTTGTACTATCAGCCTAGCAGCCGCTTCAATGTTGACGGAAGAGATTAAAGGCAAACCTCTGGAAGAAGTCAAGCAGTTAAACAAAGATGACATTTTGGATATGCTCGGTATCCCCTTAGGTCCCGTCCGTCTCAAGTGTGGACTGTTAGCCCTAAAGGTGCTAAAAGCCGGAGCTTACGGACTCAAGGGCTGGCCCGGAGAAGAAGACGAGGAAGCTAAATGAGTGAGTTTTTCGAGGTCGCAAAGGTCAGTGAGCTGCCGCCGGGGGGAAAGAAATTGGTTGAAGTGGACGACATACCCGTTGCGCTGTTCAATGTAAACGGCGAGTTTTTCGCCATCGAAGATGTCTGCACCCACGATGGCGGTCCCCTCGCGGAAGGCGAGCTCGACGGAGACGAGATCGAGTGCCCACGACACGGGGCGCGTTTCAACGTCTGCACCGGCGCAGCACTGTGTATGCCGGCAACCGAACCTGTCGAATGTTACGAAGTCAAGGTCGAAGGCGATACGGTTTTCGTCCGCGCGGATTACTGATGGAGGACTTACACAGTTGGTTCATAAGTCCCCCTGATTGTCCCAAGTCCCCCTGATAAGGGGGATTTAGGGGGTTAAAAAGAAAAAGAACTTGCCCCGCGCTGAAATGTGTAAGTTCTGTAAAGGAGAGTTCGCTCCCCGGTAGGTGCGGTTTTTAACCGCACCGGTTTGGAGTGTCTCATTAATTCTAAGGTCCACTATAAAGAACAAACTGTTTTCACGTTTCACGCATCATGTTTTACTCTCGGTTGTGAATGGAGGATTCTGATGGTAACAGAAGATACCGTATTTGAAGCAGTCAAAGAGATTATTGATCCGGAAGTTGGTATTAACATTGTGGATATGGGACTGATTTACGGCGTTGACATCGAAGACGAAACCGTTAATATCACAATGACCCTGACCAGCCCCGGTTGTCCTGCGGGCGGACAGCTTGTCAACGGTACGCAGCATGTCACCCAACAGCTTGAGGGCGTTGAAGAGGTAAACGTCAATGTCGTTTGGACGCCGCGTTGGACACCAGAGATGATGACCGAAGAGGCTAAGGACGAATTGGGTATCTTTTAGCCCACATTAGGGGCATTTAGTTTTTCTGTAGGTACTTGCATCCCGCCTGTCCCGATTCATCGGGGATTTATCGGGGAGGGATTTCCCAATCCCGACCCTAGTTTTTCTGTAGGAGAGATTTCCCAATCCCGACCCTTCGCTCTATGAGTGACTTCCCGACTCCGACTTTTCAAACAAAATGGGTAATAAGCCTAAAACTGAATAGCCCTAAGCCCACGTTGCTAATTATTGCAAAATCATCGGTTTTCGCGTAAGGGCAAAGTCTCTTCGTCCGCCAAGGCGTGTAATTTACATCTGATTAAAGAGGATTTAAGAATGAAAAAAAGTTTTGTCTGCTCTGGTATAAAAACCTTATCATTACTGATGTTGATTGGCGTTTCTATTGCCCTAGTAAGTTGTGGCTTAATACGGGAAGCGAGAATTCCTCCAACCCCCTCGAAGCAAGCAACCGCTGTCATCGGTCCTGCAAGTGGGAGCGACCTATCCGGAACAGCGATTTTTACGCAAAACGGTGATACAATTGCGCTCGTTATTGAGGTTCAGAATGCATCTCCCGGGCTCCACGCCGTCCATATTCATGAAAAAGGTGATTGTAGCGCACCCGATGGTACATCTGCTGGCGGTCATTGGAATCCTACCAACGTTGCTCACGGGAAATGGGGAGAGGGTGAATTCCACCTCGGAGATATCGGCAATATGACTGTCAGTGAAGAGGGTACAGGTAGAATCGAGTTAACGACAAATCTTTGGGAAATAGGTACCGGCTCTGATATCGACATTGTTGGAAGGGGTATCATCGTTCATGCAGGTGTCGATGATTTTACGTCACAACCCTCGGGTGCTGCCGGCGCACGAATTGGTTGCGGGGCGATTGAGTTGGACCATTAGTCCTGACGATGACAACCTGAGGATTTTTACTTAAACCGTGATCTCCATCGGTAGAGATTGCCTTCGAATCGGTAACATGGGTCTTAACCCTTGTCTATGAGACAGCAACAGCCGAAAACGATTAAAAGGTTGGGTGACGACGGTCTCCAAATCGTCTGGAAAGATGGCCACGAGAGTGAATACACCTACCCATATCTCAGGCAGATGTGTCCATGTGCGGAGTGTTCAACCATAAGGCACCAAGGCCAAGATGTTCACTCCCTATTCGGTCCAGAAGGATTGGGCGACCCAAACCAGATTGTAGTTCCCCCGGATACCAAACCCACCAACCTTGAACTTGTTGGTCGTTATGCCATCCAGTTCGTCTGGAGCGATGGACATTCGACAGGCATCTACTCTTTCCAAACACTCAGGGAAATCTGTCCCTGTTCCCAGTGTATTTCGGAGGTCGCTAGGTGAGCAGATACTAGATGTTCGTTATCTTGATTGGAACAGACGCTAGAACAACTAAGCACCATGAGATTTTCGATCTGCAAGCAACAAAAAAGAAAATGGTGAAAGGAAGATTTGACGATGAAGCGCCTAAACTGGGAGCAAGTCGATTCATACAAAGCCAAACAGATTTGGGAGGAATACCAAAAGCAGCATAATCTTTCGGATCGAATTGGGCAAACAGTGGGAATCGATCCGCAAAGTAAACGCATTTGGTTTGGCTCTTCAATTCGAGATCCTAGGGAATTTAGGGGGTTGGCAGTACATTTGGAGTGTCCAAATAATTCTAAAATCTACCATAGTTGATTTTCCTTTTGATGGCAAGATCGTTCACGCAGAAGCGACTTTTGTTCACGGGCATCAGATTCTTATAGGGACTCACCTGTTACGAGAGTATCTTTTACAGATCAATTTTGCGCTCCAAACTGTTATGTTGGAGAAGGTTTTTGAGTAAATTCGCATATAGCGTAAAAAAGCGCTTTGAGATAATCAAGAAGATCGGTTCGGAGATATATTGTGGGAGGCGTACCCTCCGAATCACAACAGGTCTATCAAAACTGAGGTATAAAAATTGAAAATAGTAGATAACTTTCCCTCCGAAGTGCCTCCACCATTTCAGCCAGAGAAACACGAAATTTCAGTCCAAGAGTTGAAGCAAAAACTCGACCAAGACGAACCCATCCAACTCATTGATGTGCGAGAGCCGATGGAGCATCAGATCGTTTGTCTCGAAGAAGCCAGCCTCATCCCGATGAACGACCTCCCACAACACATTGAGGGTCTCGATTCAAGCCGTCAAATCATCCTCTATTGCCATCACGGGATGCGAAGTATGCAAGCCGCTTACTACCTGTACCAGAACGGCTTCCAAAACGTGAAAAGTCTAACCGGCGGAATCGATCAGTGGGCAATCGAAATTGATCCCACACTAAATCGCTACTGATTCTTAGAAGGGGTAGAAAATGCTTGTTGAGTTTGAAGATAGAACAGGAATCCTCGAACGAGTGGAAATGGAAATTGAGGAGCCGTGCCCAATCTGCTGCGGTATGCTATTTCTCATTGATGAATCCAATTCGGAAAGCGGATATCGTTGTAGTAGCTGCAGCGTCCTGTTTGAGCCCGTGGACGAAGACGACATATGAAACAGAATGTCGAACTGCTAACTTCCATGACTATTCTCCAGGTTGATGGGCATAGCAAGTCCATCAGTTTTCCTGTAGGAGTGGGGTTTCTCCGCTCTACCCTGCACCCTACTTACTTTTGATCTCCCAATCTCGTTACCCTGTGTTGTCCGGGTAAGCCCCTTGCTTCTACGGTTAGGAACACACTTCACATTAATATCAACCGATCCTTCCTTTTCAAGTCCGACCTTATATTCCTAACATTTGTAGGAACATGCAATCTATTAACCATCATCTCTTTCCTCACAAAGCCAATTATGGTGAATTAGACAAATAAGTGGACATTTGCCGACAACTTCGACCTTTGAGCAGTTTCTGAAGTCCCCCTGACAAGTGGTACATCCCGCCTGTCCCGATTCATCGGGGGCTTGTCGGAGTCCCGCCTGTCCCGCCTGTCCCGATTTATCGGGGATTTATCGGGGATTCATCGGGCCTGCCCCGATCTTATCGGGGGATTTATCGGGAGCGGGATTTAGGGGGTTGACTGTGCATCGAATGTGTATAAGTAATTCTAAAATCTACCATAGTATGCAGAAAATACATCGAATAACTCGATTGACCCTATGGATCACTCTCATCGTAATGACCAGCAGCGGATTTTTCGGTTGCGCCGGAAGTATCAGCAACATCAACATCTTCACTGACGCAGAGGAAGTCCAGCTTGGGAAACAATTCTCCCGCCAAATCGAACAGGACATGAAGATATACACGGATCCGGTTGTAACCGCGTATATCGATCAACTCGGCCAACACCTCGCAAACCACTCCCAACGGCAGAATATCACATACCATTTTAAAGTTGTAAATACCGACGTTGTCAATGCCTTCGCAGTACCGGGCGGATATCTCTATGTCAATATTGGACTCATCCGCGCCGCAGCAAACGAATCCGAGTTAGCCGGGGTGATCGGTCACGAAATCGGACATGTGGTCGGCAAACACGGCGTCAAGCAGATGACCCGACAACTCGGTCTCACGGCTGTAGCGCAACTGGCGCTCGGAGAAAACCAAAACGAACTCAAGCAGATGGTCGCCAATCTGGCTGCGAACGGTGTCCTAATGAAATACAGTCGTGACGCTGAAAGAGAAGCGGATAAATACGCCGTCCAAGAGATGTATGACGCTGGCATTGATCCCGAAGGCATGGCGACCTTTTTTGAGAAACTGCTCAACCTCCAAAAAGGAAAACCGTCGAAACTCAAACAGCTATTCTCGACGCACCCTCCAACGACTGAACGGATTGCCGCTGTGCGATCAAATATAGCCAAGCTACCCCGAAAATCTAATCTGAGGAAGGATTCAAAACGTTTTCACCAAATCAAAAAACGGCTGCCACCACCTTCAAAAACCCCAACGGGGAAACGCTAAAAAACGATCTAATAGCAATACAATCAACGAGTGAAAGGAGTTCATCGAATGCGCCGGTTCCTACCGATTCTAAACGTGGTTCTCATTACCCTACTATTCTCCTCGGACGCCTCCGGATTTATCTATCGCGAATTTACGACCCAAGAGATTATTGACGGCAGCACCAACATTGTGTTTGGGAAAATTAAAAGTATCGACAAAAAAAGAATGAACGCTATCATTGAGGTCGAAGAGGACCTCAAAGGGAAAAAGCTTGACCAGATTAAACTCAACATCGCGACCGGTTGGTATGTCCGTGGAAGCTCTCCACAGAAAATGATCCGACTCCTCAAGGTTGATATGCCTCTCATCGTCTTTTACCAGCAAACACATACCGTCGAGGGGCTTGGGTATTTCGACGGCACGTGGTATAGAAACCGCACCGGTAACCCTAACGGATGGTGGATATTCACCCATCTGTGCCCCTATATGGCGCGGACATTCGATGGATCAACTATGGAATTCCGAGAGGTGATCCGAGCGATCCTCGCAGGCGAGCGATGGGTGGGCGCACCAGATGATGCCTTGAAAGTATTAACCTTAACGGGAAATACTAAAGCCATGCCGTCTGATGGCCCCATTCCCGTGCCGACCAATACCGTCAGCTATGAATACAACGCCATCCGAGCGGTCCGTACCGTCGGTGACAGAACGATAGCCCATGAGGGGACTCAAGATAGTTCCTTGCCGAGCTTAGACGAGGTGGAAATATTATGGCTCGGACACCGTGAAATCGCTTATCGTGGCTACCAACTCAACGAAGTTGCAGAGAAAAAAATCCAAGCGTTCGTCCAAAACGGCGGGATTGTCATCGTGAGCGGTCAAGATGCTGACCGCGAAGAGCCATTTGAAATCGGTTGGCTGGCGGGAAGTTTGAACGGTGTTGAGCGAAAACCTACTCAGGAGTTTTCCGTGACCGAACAAGGACAGAAGCTCTTCGCTGAACCAAATGAGGTGCGATCCGGGGATCTGTATATCGACGATACGTGGACGGATTGGGACAACGGCTTCCAAGTATTGGCGACCTCCAATAACGGAAAAGATCTGCTTATCGGTGTCCGAAAACACGGCAAAGGTATGTACATCATCACAAGCCTCCGCAACGATAATCGGTACACCGTTGAGAACAACAAGAAACTGATCGAGAATATCATCCACTTCGCGGTCAATCAGATTCCATAGCATCGCTCCCCTCCACACTCAGGGAGCTGCACCGGCTCCCTTTCTCACCTGTTCACTTTTACTTCAATCCAGTCTATAGCACTGGCGACTGTAACACTCTGTTTCACGTTTCACACGTCATAGGGGAGTCTACTCAAGAACAATTTTCCTTGAGATCGGGAAGAACCTATGCTACACTCTCATATCCCTTAGCAAGTATAATGACTCCCCAAATCTGGCTGCACATGCAGCACGCTTAAATTAGACGGCAATCAATGACCTTGACAAACAAACTCACCTCACTCTCCTTACTCCTGTTCCTTTTAGCCGCCAGCAGCGTCTACCCACAATGGTTGCTTGTGCCGATGGATAATACACAGGTTAACCATCTGAAGGCTTACGGATTGACCTACTGGACACTCGAAGTGCCTCGCGAATATGAGGCAAGGTGGCTCTTGAACTATCGCGGCGGCGCCTTCCTTCTAAACGACTCCCCGGACGTCCAACTGAAAGCGCAGGTGATGGGGGTCAGTTTCCAACCAATATCCGTTGCCGAGTACGGTGCAATCCAAGCCGAAATGGATAACAACAATATGGACGAAATCTTGCTGGAAAAGGCGCCCAAGATCGCCGTATATGCGCCATCGGACGATTCGCCCTACCGAGATCCATGGGACGATGCCGTGAAAATCGCCCTCAAATATGCGGAGATCCCCTACGACACCATCTGGGATAAGGAGGTCGAAGCCGGTGTGCTTTTCACTGACCAGTACGATTGGCTCCATCTGCATCATGAAGATTTCACAGGACAGCACGGAAAATTCTATGGCGCCTACAAGGGACAGGTTTGGTATCAACAGCGTAAGCATCTCTTTGAGGGTGCTGCGGCGGAGGCAGGATTCAATAGTGTACCCAAGCACAAGGCGTACATCACCCAGCTAATCCAGGATTACATCGTCAAAGGCGGATTTCTTTTCGCCATGTGTTCCGCGCCGGAAACGTTGGATATCGCCCTCTCGACAAATGGGGGAAACGTTGACATCGTTTCGCCAGAACTTGACGGCACCCCGCTCGATCCGGGCTATCAATCCAAACTCACTTTTGATAAAACCTTTGCCTTTGAGCAGTTTGTCCTCTACCCCAACCCAAATCGGTACGAATTTTCAAATATCGATAACCCCAAACCCGAACTGAACCCGCTCTCAGGTCTGGAAGATTTCGTCCTGTTTGAGTTTGCCGCCAAGCATGACCCTATCCCCACGATGCTCACCCAAAATCATGTGAATCAGGTGCGTGGATTCCTCGGACAGACCACCTCCTTCAACAAAAGCACCATTCGTGATACCATCACAATCATGGGGGACATCGAAGGCACCCGCTACGCCAAATATATTCACGGCAAGTTGGGGAAGGGCACCTTCACCTTTCTCGGCGGACATGATCCAGAGGATTATCGTCACCTCGTCGGGGAGGGACGGGTCCCAACCAATTTAGACCTCCATAAACATTCACCGGGCTATCGACTCATCCTGAATAACATCCTGTTCCCCGCCGCAAAGAAAAAACCGCAGAAGACCTGAAATGTAAGTAACCCGTGATGCACCAACCTTGCATATAGAAAGGAAGATACGATGCGATACTTTTTCCACAAAGAAGATGCAGAGGTCGTTCGGATTGAAGGCGAAGCGCCACGCACGCTCTATACCTGTATTGAACCCAAAACAACGAATACAGAGCATTTTTCGATGGGGTTAGAGGAGATCGACCCGCACAGCGAAATCCCATGGCATTCCCACGCCGACGCAGAGGAAATCATCTTTGTATATGGTGGGCAAGGCGTAGGATATGTCGCCGACGAGGTAGCAGACCTGAAACCGGGAACAGTGATCTACCTGCCCCCGAAGGTCGAACACCGCTTTGTCAACACGGGCGACACACCACTCTGGATTACATGGGCACTCTCTCCGCCCGGTTTCGAAACGCAAATTCGGCAAGTGGCCGATGGATCTGCCGGGATGGAAGTCTTCAGCGAGACAGAAAGTGCAAACCCCGATCAATAGAACTATTTACGATAAGTTAAAGAAATAAGTAGACATCTATCAATAACTCCAACCTTTGCGACGTTTCCAAAAGTCCCCCTGACAAGTGGTACATCCCGCCTGCCTCGATTCATCGGGCCTGCCCCGATCCTATCGGGCCTGTCCCGATTTATCGGGGGGGATTCATCGGGATTCCGCCTTGCGGAAGGAAGGCTAGGGGGAGGATGAACCTTATTGGCGGCGGGCGGAAATCTCGTTTCCCCCCTGACAAGGGGGGCTAGGGGGGTTGCCTGTGCATTAGCAGTGTCCAAGTAATTTTACAATCTACCATAAATGACACTGAAAAGATTGGTGGTTGACATGACAGAAAAACACCATTACCCCAATATTCTCCAGGCTATCTGGATTCTGATTTTACTCCGTATTCTATCGTGGGTGTTGATTATCCTCCGGTATATCCTGGTCCGTGTGACCGGCTTTCTGCTTTTAATGCACTTCGCTGTCACTTCATTGATTAGTGTCATTCCCTACGGACTAATTTTGATGAGAGGGGTTAAACGAGCGAACACCTCATTCAGAGAAATATGTCCGCTCGTGCCAGTACGATTGTCTCTATTTTTCCCGATGGCTCTCACAATCATTGGCATTTTTAGCCTACAGTTTCAACTAGATTCTTGGCTACAGTTCTTCCCGTCCCCATCAGAGTGGTACCCAGAGTGGTACATCGATTTTCTTTCTAATCTTGTGGGCGCTTCAAATGATCTTGTGATTGTTCCAATTTGGGTTATAGGTGTATATTCTGTGATAGTTGGTCCCTTGATTCAAGAACTGTTAGTGCGAGGGTTGATACTACGTGGCTTTCTGAGTCATTATAGCGCGCGAAAAGCCGTCCTTGCTTCCGCCCTGCTTCCCGGATTGATATCCCTCGATCCTTTAAACTTCAGCGGTCCCGCTATGTTGGGCATTCTACTCGCATGGTGGTTTATACAGACGCGCTCGATGCTTCCCTGTTTTCTTAGTCACGCCTTCTATGGCGCGTTGTTCGTTGCTCATATCGGGCTTGGTCAATTGGAGATATGGTTTCATCCGCTCTGGTGGAACCTTGTTGGCGTCATACTGACACCGTTAGGGGTATGGCTCCTGATCCATCAGTTTCGGAAATCGAGCGATACGGTTCCTGAAGATGTGTCTGGGGATAAATCCAACCAATTATGAGCGAAAAAAAGAAAATCTATTTCCGCTACGACGACGGCACGATCATCGCTGAAAACGCAGATACGCCGCCCACACACTTCCAATGGGACGCACGTGTCGAGAAATGGCGTGCCCTCGCACTGCACTACCCGATCGCTGTCGAGCAGCTGCGCGAAAGCGGTGTCCAATACGGGACGACCGTCCCCAAATACAGAACCATTAAGCCAACACTCAAACTCGATTTCGACCTCCACCCCTATCAACGGGAAGGATTGCAGGCGTGGATCGAGGCAGGTTGTCTCGGCACGGTTATTTTGCCGACCGGTGCGGGCAAAACACTCCTTGCCCTCAAAGCCATCGAACACGTCCGTCGCAGCACACTGGTCGTTGTACCAACAATTGATCTGCTCAACCAATGGTACGATTTACTGACCAACGCCTTCGACCTCGAAATCGGTATTTTGGGCGGCGGATACCACGAACTCCAAGATATTACCGTTACAACCTACGATAGCGCATATCGTCACAGCAACGAATACGGGGACCGTTTCGGCTTCCTAATTTTTGATGAAGTGCATCATCTCCCCTCTCCAAGTTACAGTCACATCCCCGAACTCAGTATCGCTTCGAGACGGCTCGGTTTGACAGCGACCTATGAGCGGGCGGACAAAATGGAGGGAAGACTCCGCGGACTGATCGGTGGGGTCGTCTATCGAAAGTCAATTGACGAACTCAAAGGCGAATACCTTTCAGAGTACGAAACCGTTCGGCTCTACGTCGAACTGAGTGAAGCGGAACGCGAGGAATATACGCGCGAACGAACAATCTACCTCGATTTTCTGCGCAGTCGAAATATCCAACTATTTGGCGGCGGTTGGGGCAAATTTGTCCGACTCAGTACACGGGAAACGGCAGCGAGACGCGCGATGCTTGCATTGAACAGATCCAAAACCATCGCACTTGAAGCGGAAGCCAAGCTGGAACTCCTTGAATCCCTGTTAAAACAGCATCGCAAAGATCGAGTCTTAATTTTTACCGGAAGCAATCGGCTCGTCTATCACATCTCCATGCGTCACCTGCTGCCCGCAATTACACATCAGACCAAAACCAAAGAGCGCAAGCGGATTCTCGAACGATTCAACGCCGGTGAATATCCCGCCATCGTCACATCAAAGGTGCTTAACGAAGGAATCAATGTCCCGGAGGCAAACATCGGGATTATCCTCGGCGGCAGTGGGAGTACGCGGGAACATACCCAACGCCTTGGCCGCATCCTCCGCAAACGCGAAGGAAAATTTGCGATCCTGTACGAAGTAGTGACCAAGGACACACTCGAAAAGGGCGTTTCTCAACGAAGACGACGAAAACCCGCGAAAGGGGAGGCGTAAGACATACGGTCTCCACAGCCCAAAATTTCTGTTTTGATAGTGAA
Source organism: Candidatus Poribacteria bacterium (assembly GCA_965220385.1). Classification (GTDB taxonomy): domain Bacteria; phylum Poribacteria; class WGA-4E; order WGA-4E; family PCPOR2b; genus PCPOR2b. The sequence continues at coordinate 496,861 of OZ244825.1, forward strand.
TTGTTCTTCCCATTAGGTTCGGATTTTCAGTGACAAAGGCACAGTCGTTAAGTTACAATAAAGTAAACTATCCTTACATACAAAAGAACGAATTTTCCTTCCCCATTAAGGAGTGGGGTGCTATGCTTAAAATTCGATGCTTATTACTTATCTCACAATAGCGGTGCTCTCAGTCTTCATTGGTGCCGTGATTGCCTTTTACACACTACGTGCAAATCCGGTTATTTTTTCAATACTTACGGGGTTCACAGCCAGTACCGTAGTGGGGTTAGTCGGTTTTTACCTCATACCCCATCTTTATAGGGCCCTCGGATGGGTAAGCCTCCTTGTCATGGCAGCCGGTTTTCTACCCATCTTTCTGATCGAGCGGATCAGCCATCGCGACCCACGATTTCCGATGCAGAATCACCGATGGGTCGCCGACTTGACAGTGATTGGGCTATCAATCCACGCACTGGCTGATGGGTTTAGCCTCGCTATCGCAAGTAAAAATGAGATGATTGGTACCGGGCTTGCCGTTGTGGTTTTAGTACATCGTCTACCGGTTGCTTTTGTGCTGACACTGGCATTTCTCAGCGATAATTCACTTATTTCAACCGTCGGACGCGACCTCCCCTTCGGATCTCGTTTACAGCTCAGTGTGCGATTGGCATTTATCGCAACCGTTGGACGACTGCTCCCGCTCTCAATTGCGCCAGTCATCGGGGCGTTCATTGGGGAACGGATTTTGACTGGGGGATTCGGTCAATTTATCGAATACCTGACGGCCTTCGCCGCCGGTACACTGTTGAATGTAGTCATCGAAAACTTTCATGGCGGCCATGCGTCCCATGACCACGCTCCGCATTCCAAAGAGGCACACTCTCAGTCTGAGGAGGAACACGCTCATGAACTCCTTCCAATAAGAGAGAGAATGTTGTCTCTTGACAAGGTTAGTGGAACAATGGCTTTCATGGTTGGTTTATTGGCTATTTTCCTCTTGACCCGTGATGTGACTCACGATCACTATGATTTACACCACCACGAGGATCATCATCATGCAGCGGATCATTAGCCGAAAGATTTACTAAAATATTAAAAGCAAATCTACTCTAGACAGAATAAAAGACGCCCGATCTTTTTTATACACTCAACTGTTTAATCGCTTATTAGAAGGATGCACAGTATGGCAAAATCTGAATTTGTTCATCTGCACAATCATAGCGAATATAGTCTGCTGGACGGTGCTTGTCGAATTTCTGACATGATTGGGTGGGCGTATGAAAATAGCGCCCCCGCTGTCGCGCTAACAGATCATGGCAACATGTTCGGTGCATGGGATTTTTACAAGAAAGCAACCGACAAAGGCGTCAATCCGATTGTCGGTTGTGAGGCGTACGTCGCCCCCGGTAGCCGTCATGAGCGTGGAAAAAATCAAGGCAGCCCCTACCATCTAACGCTGCTCGCTGCAGATGCGACCGGATATAAAAACCTCATGAAACTTGGGTCGGTCGCTTACCTTGAAGGCTTCTACTCAAGACCGCGCATTGATATGGAAATTCTGCGCGAGCACCGCGAGGGGATTATTGCCCTAACAGGATGTATTCAAGGCTATGTTCCCGCGCTGCTTGCCGCCGATCAGCGCGAGGGTGCAGTGAAAAATTTTCAGACGCTTCAAGATGTCATGGGCAAAGACAACCTATACGTTGAAGTCCAAAATCACGGCATCCCCGAGGAAGCGCGTGCCTACCCAGTGATGGTGGAACTTGCTAAAGAACACAACCTGCCGATCGTCGGAACAAATGATTGCCATTACCTTAATAGCACCGACCATAAAATGCACGATGTGCTGCTATGTATTCAGATGAAGCGAGCGGTCAAGGAAGAAGACCGCATGAGGTTCCTAGAGCAGTTCCACTTCAAAAGTGTTGATGAAATGCACCAAGCCTTGGCGGCGTTCCCGCCTGAAGCGATTACCAATACACTGGAGATCGCCAACCGCTGCCAGCTGAAACTCGATTACGGCGAGCACATCATGCCGAGATACGAAGTCCCCGAAGGCTTCACCGCTGATTCATACCTCAGTAAGCTATGTTATGAAGCACTCCAAGAAAAATATGGCGACCTGTCCACGGAGATGAAGGAGCGACTCGAATATGAACTTGATATCGTCCAAAAAACGGGCTATGCCGGCTACCTACTAATCGTGTGGGATTATGTCAATTTTGCCCGTAAGCAAGGGTTCCCGCTCAACGCACGTGGATCAGCGGGTGGAAGTTTGGCACTCTATGCGCTTGGCGTCACAACCTTTGAGCCGATGGAATATGATTGTATGTTCGAGCGGTTCCTGAACCTTGATCGTATCAGTATGCCCGATATTGATATTGATTTCGGAGATGAACACCGCAAAATCGTCATCGATTACCTGACCGAGAAGTATGGAGCAGAATGTGTCGGGCAGGTGGCAACGTTCAGCACGTTTGGTGCGAAGGCTGCCGTCTCCGATGTTGGCAGGGCGCTCGATGTGCCGGCGCAGGATGTGCGCCGGGTGACGCAGCTCGTTCCGACCATTCCCGGTGTGACCCTCGATGAGGCATTGGATGATGTCCCGCAGCTTAAGGAGGTCGCCGAAGCCCCTGAAAACACCGAGATGATGGAGGTCGCAAAATCGATTGAGGGCATGAAGCGGCACGTCTCCATCCATGCGTGCGGGGTGGTACTATCGAACGGTCCGCTGACCGATTATGTCCCCCTCTTCAAGGATAAGCATGACCGGATTGCAACCCAATTCGATCTCAAAATGCTTGAAGATGTCGGCATGGTCAAATTTGATTTCCTCGGTCTCCGGACCTTGAGCGAGGTCTACGACTGCCTTGCACGGATTAAGAAAAACCACGGTAAGGATATCGCACTTGAAGATATCCCATTCGATGACGAAAAAACCTACGGTCTTATCAGCCACGGGCTCGTCGGGGGGCTCTTTCAATTAGAAACGTCCCCAGGAATGCGCCGTGTGATCATGCAAATTAAGCCGACCAACTTTGAGGACTTCATACCTATCCCCGCGCTCTATCGACCCGGTCCCCTCGACAGCGGGATGATGGACAGTTTTATTCGGCGAAAACTTAAAGTTGAAAAGGTGGAGTACCTCCATCCCACCCTCGAAGACGCACTGAAAAACACCTACGGTGTGTGCATCTACCAAGAACAGGTGATGCAGATTGCGCGAGATATGGCTAACTTCACACTCGGTGAGGCAGATGTCCTTCGCGATGCGATGGGCAAGAAGAAAATGGATGTCCTCAAGATGCAGCGTGAAAAGTTCATTGAAGGGGCGGTGAACAATAACATTAAAGCGGAAGATGCTGAAAAGGTCTTCGATTATCTTGAACCCTTCGGACGATACGCCTTTAACCGATCCCACACCGTTGCTTATGCGATTCTATCCTATCAGACCGCTTACCTCAAGACGCACTATCCCCATGAGTTCATGGCGTCGATGATGACCGGCGAATCTGCCGATAGCGACAAAGTCAGAAAGTACATCACTGAGTGTAGCGAACTCGCAGCACACCTCGAAACACCGATCCAAGTCCTCCCGCCCGATATCAGCAGCAGTAGCAAAGATTTTACCGTCGTCGGCGACGATATCCGCTTCGGCCTCACCGCAGTCAAAAATGTCAGCGATATTGCGCTTGAAGCAATTGTCGAAGCGCGTGAGCTGGACGGTTCTTTCACCTCACTGCAAGACTTCTGCGAGCGGGTCGATACGAAAGTGGTCAATAAACGGGCAATCGAAAGTCTGATTATGGCGGGTGCGTTTGATGGGTTAGAGGGACATCGGGCGCAACAACTCGAAAGCCTTGAGCAAATTATGAAAGCCGCGCAAAGCACCCAGCAAGATCGGGAAAAGGGACAGATGGGGCTGTTCGGTGCCGCTGAAGATATGCCGATGACACAGATGGAACTGGTTGATGCGCCAGAGTGGTCGCATGCCGATATACTGCGGAACGAAAAAGAGCAACTCGGCTTCTATCTTTCTGGACACCCGCTGCAACAGTATGGCGACATCATGAAATACTATACCACCGTCACCTCACAAACCCTTGGTGAACCTCCCAGTGGAACAGAGGTATATGCCGCCGGTCAGATTATATCGCTGCGTCTCACAAAAACGAAGAAGGGCGATCCGATGGCAATTCTCGTGGTCGAGGATCTGGAGGGAACGACGGATGTCGTTGTTTTCCCAGAGGCATACAAGAACTCAGTCGAGGCCATAGAAGAGGATGCGGTTGTATGGATTCGAGGTAATGTCGGCGAAAATCGACGGAGAAATGGCGCGGGCGATGAGGAAATCGAGGAGGATACCCATCAGATTCTGGCGGAAGAGATTTTGCCCATTGATGCGGTTGTCGAGCGATTAACATCGGCGGTGGAGGTCACAATCTCTGAAAGGGATGCCGCAGATCAAAAGAAGTTGGAGGCATTGCAGAGTATCTGTGCCAAGGAAAAGGGTGATCATGATCTTATCATACGCCTTCTAACTCCCAAGTATGGTGAGGTCATCGCACAATGCAGTTCACGCTACAGCGTTTCATTTCCGTCTCCAACGATATCGGAAATCGAAGGGCTCTTCGGCAGCGACTCCGTTAAACCGAGCAATCGAACCACCCGTGTTACCGAGAAAACTTCGTCAATGAGTTTTGTCGGATAGGTTTTTACCGTTCAAAAGCTGTATCGAGTTCCTCATACATGCTGCCAAAAATAGTTAATGTTAAGAAATCGTGCAGCAGAAACCGATCGAATGCCTGAGTTCACTCGTTGATTAATGAACCAATGAACCAATGTACTGATGAAACAATGACTGTTATTCCAAGGATTATCGAAGAAGAATTGCGTTTCAAATTCTATAACGCGGACGCATTTTGTCTCGCCTACAATACGGGGCATACTCAATACGGCGATATGTACAAATCGCGGCCCGATTTCTATCCTGTGTATTCTCCGAGCGGACGCGAAGTAACAGCTACCTGCGCCTACCGATTTAATCATCACAAATCGATTTTTATCGGTCATGCGGACGTGAACGGAATTAACTTCTTCCACGACAATAACCCGACCCGATCAGACCTCGGTGACATCGTACTGGAAAAGAGTCAACATGAGGTTAATGAAACCAGTATTCACCTCATGACGCATAACGGATGGATAACGAAGGCGGGTGTCCGCATGTTGGATGAGGAACGCAACTTCGCGGTCGTTCTTGGTGAGGCTGCCCATATCATTGACCTGACAAGCACGCTAATTGCCAGCGAGACGGATCTGACATTTGGACAAGACAATCACGCCTTCCTCGGTGTGCGTGTTGCCGATACGATCGATGTGGAAGATGGAGGAACAATCCTCAACGCCAATGGTCAACGCAACGAAGAAGAGGCGATGCGGCAATCCGCCGATTGGACAGACTATAGTGGCGCAGTTGCCGGTAAAACAGTCGGTGTCACACTGATGAACCATCCATCAAATCCGCCATCAGCTTTTTTTACCCGAAATTACGGCACATTTCTAACGAACTTTACCCTGCTGGACAAGTATCAACTTTCGCGCGGTGAACGCTTGACGCAGCGGTTTCGCATTCTCATCCACGAAGGGGATGCTACTGAAGCAAAGGTTGGGGATTACTACAACCAGTTCGTTGAAGCACCACCACGTTGGTAACAAATCGCCGAATCAATACAGCGTTTACTTTGCGGTGTTTCTTGAACAGCTAATGATAACGTAAATTACTCGTTGAATGACCCAGAGCCAATGAACTAATGAACCAATGAACTTTATAAATAGGTTTCAATTATGCCTCTGGAAGCTCAAGTACACCAGTTTAAGGAAAACTTCAACCGAGTCGAGGCAGAAATTCACAAGCGCATCGTTGGGCAGGATGATATAATTGAAGGGGTACTGCTCTGTCTTTTTGCCAATGGGCATGTACTCCTTGAGGGCGTCCCCGGCTTAGGCAAAACACACCTGATTCACACCCTCAGCGAAGCGCTCAGCCTGTCGTTCAATCGCATTCAGTTCACGCCGGACATGATGCCATCGGATATCACAGGCACTATGCTGCTTGTCGAAGATGATCAAGGACGAAAGCAGTTTGAGTTTCAACCGGGACCTATCTTTGCACAGGTTGTCCTTGCAGACGAGATTAATCGGGCGACACCCCGTACGCAGTCTGCCCTGCTGGAGGCGATGCAGGAACGGACCGTAAGTGTGGCACGGACCAGTTATAAACTCGAAGAGCCCTTCTGTGTGTTGGCGACACAGAACCCTATTGAGATGGATGGGACGTACCGCCTGCCAGAGGCACAACTCGACCGGTTCCTATTCAAGCTCCAGATAGCCTTCCCCGGTGAAGATGAGCTCGGCGAAATTTTGAGACGAACCACATCGAAGACCGAGACCCCTATCGAGGAGATCAGCGATGCAGAGACCATCCAGTCGATGCGTCAATTGGTTCGGGGTGTCCTGATTGCAGATCATGTAGAACGTTATATCATTCAGCTTATCCGAGGGACGCACCCAGATAACCCTAACAGTCCAGAGATGACGAAGCAGTACGTTGAATTGGGTGCAAGTATTCGCGGACTCCAGGCAATTACATTGACGGCGAAGATCAAGGCAATACTCGATGGCCGCTACAATGTCGCTTTTGAAGACGTACAATCTGTTGCCCTGCCCGCCTTACGCCACCGTATCATTTTGAACTTTGAAGGCGAGGGCGAGGGTATCCAGACCGATGATATTATCAAGAATGTTCTGAGTTCCTTATAAACTGTTGCAGTTTGGAGCAGTTTTTTACATCTTAACTATTACTATTGAAATCTATCTATGTGGTATCTATTCGAAGAATCGTTTTCTAACATTCGACATGGCGGTTTTGTTAGTCTGCTGAGTGTCATGATTATTACCCTAACAGTCACGATTGGAAGTGCCCTAATCCTGATCGGCAACTATCTACGTGGGCAAATTGAAGATCTTAAAGAGGAACCAGCGATCATTGTCTATATTAAAGACAGTGTCGGTGAGTCCGAAGGGCGGGAATTTCGCAGCCAAATTGAGAAAATTGAGTGGGCTGCGGCGGTGACCTACGTCTCTAAAGAGCAAGCCTTGGAAAAAGGTGAGCGAATGTTCGGTGAATTCGGAAAGACCCTCACGGACGGGTTCGCTGACAGTAATCCATTCCCCGCCTCACTGGATATTTACATTACAGAGACGTTACTGCCTCCAGAAAAATTGTCGCAGCTCGTCACTCAGCTCAAGTCGTTTCCTCAGGTGGAGGACGTCACGCATGAGCAGGATACCTCTGAGTTTATCCACAAAGTGGAAACGGTACTCCTCGGGTTGGCCGGGCTAATGGGCGGAGCTTCAGTGATTATCGTCTGCTTCTCTATTATGTTGACCGCATACTTCCGGCGTGAGGAGATCCGAGTTATGCGGTTGGTTGGGGCTACCTATTGGTACATCCGTGTCCCACTGATTGCCCAAGGGGTGTTTCTTGGATTTATCGGAAGTTTAACCGGAATACTCAGTTTTTATACCCTGTATCGCATCTTTGTGCCGCGGGTTAGCGATGTGCAGTTCATTCCGTTCGATCAACTCGGACTAATTCTGCTCGGTGGTGTTCTGCTCGGATTACTCGGCAGCATCGCACCGATACGCAGATATGTAAACGTCTAGGAATATGAGTTTGCGATCATCAAAAGTAGTAGGCACACTCCGTGTGCCGTAACTCCGCGAAATTTCCAAAGTCCCCCTGACAAGTGGTACATCCCGCCTGCCTGCTCCCGCTTCTTAGTCCCGCCTGTCCCGATTTATCGGGGATTCATCGGGGGCTTGTCGGAGTCCCGCCTGTCCCGATGTATCGGGGATGTATTGGGGATTCATCGGGGGCGGGATTTAGGGGGTTAGCTCTATACTAGAAGTGTCTAAGTCATCCTAAAATCTACTATAAATTATCAATTCCGATGTGGGTTTCGCGCATCATGTCGGACAAGGAAAACCTTAAATGGCTAAATATCGAGTCGGAGTCATCGGCTGCGGAAGGAAGGGTGGGTCGCATGCGCGGGCGTATGCGCTCAATCCCTTGACCGAAGTGGTCGCATTCGCTGATACCGATCCTGAGAACTTAGAATTGTACTGTAAATACTACGGTGTGCCGGGATACAGCGACTATCGGGAGATGCTTGACAAGGAACAGATTGACATCGCTGCACCTATCCTACCGGTCAGACCGAACCCAAAAGTCGTCGTTGGGTGCGCCGAAGCGGGTGTAAAAGCCATTCTATGCGAGAAACCTATCGCCGCAAGTCTTGCAGATGCGGACCGAATGGTAGCAGCCTGTCAATCGCGCGGAATCAAATTCGGCGCCGGTGACCTAGACCGAAATCTACCTCAGTACTGGAAAGCCCTTGAAATCATCGAGTCCGGTGAGCTTGGTGAGGTCAAGAGCATTAACTTCATAGGCGGGAGCGGCACGGAGATGTCGGGCGGTGGCTGTCAGCTCTTTAGCCTGATGCGTCTGTTCGCCGGAGATGCGGATGTCGCGTGGGTGGTTGGCTGGGTCGCCGACGACCCGCATAGCGATCATGACCAAGGCGTAGCGGGTTATCTGCGGTTCACGAACGGTATTGAAGCCTTCATGCATCGCGAAGCTGATGCGAGGGGACGTGGATTTGAAGTTTCGTGCACCCGAGGTGTATTCCGCAGCAATAATAGTTTTCTCAGTCTGTGGAAAGCAGACGACGTTGTTGACCCATTCATGGGGGAACCACTCAAAAAGGTGGAGGGCGTGTTTCCCGAAACCAGCGTTTACGGCAGAATGAGCGGCGACTACGATGAGGACGGCTGGCGATGGCCCGGCGACCGAAACATTGCGTCCGTGCAGTCCATCGTTGATGCCCTTGAAAAGAACATCGAGCCGAGGGGCAGCGGCGACAACGGACGTAAGGTCCTCGAAATGGCTATCGCACTACGGGAATCGCATCGACGCGGACATGTACCAGTGAGGCTACCCCTTGAAGACCGGAGCCTTCGACTCTTCCCAAAAAGCTCGCGGATGGATAACAAAAAACCGCAGATGGGCAGAGAAACCTACATGCCCCAGATTCAAGGGAAGCGTCAAACCTAAACACCCCCCGATCTCTGTCAAAATAATCCAGCCCTGTGCACTGTGCATGGGGCTTTTTTATTGCGTGTCGGTATGCTATAATGACCCAAATTACTAACAGGCCCGCTCAACTTGAACCCATTCCTGTAGGGGCAACTCTTGTGGTTGCCCTGTTGTAGGTCAAGCATCTTCTGCGCCACGCAGCGGTACCCTTTCCTGTAGGCAGGCCATCTCGTGTGCCATGCAGTAGTGCCACTCCCTGTGGGCGGGGCATCTCGCCCCACCGTGCTTTTCGCTCCAGCCGCTCTGAATTCCAGCCCTATCGGGGAGGGCAGCAGTGGATAAAAGTCATCAGTTTAATGAACCAATGAACTAATAATGATCCAAGATGCTTGTTATGTGTGGGGTGATAAAATTAAACCCTATACCCGTAGGTGTAACCTCCACGCTACGCCAGATTTTCAACTTGTCTGATAGCCCCAGCGGGGCGGCATGTTTATAGAAGAACCAATGGTGCTAGTGCTCTGTCAAATAAATCATGATAAAGCTCACGGCTCGGCTTGACTATGGCTATCCAAGCCGCTGTGCGGGGGAAGTGTCTAAAGGAGGCTTTTGTACCCTCCCGATACAATCGGGATGATCCGAGTCCGCAAACTAACAGTTTGCGCTACATTTATCTGACAATGTACTAGTTTGCAGCTGTTGGTAACATGATGGGTGAAACGTGAAAACTATTGGCTCTTCGGTGCCTTTAGCCCCGGTTTCGAATCCCGATTTATCGGGGAGGGGCGGCATGTTTATAGAACATCGGTAAACCAATTATCCCAAGCCCCAGCGGGGCGACATGTGCAGCGTGCGTTATTCTGCTAAATATGACGATCTCTACAAGGTGTTCAGTATGGAAATTTGACCTACAGACTATCTAGCAACTTACATTAATGATAAATCGCAACCCCCACGAATCTCAACAACCTATTACAACCCCCACTTCAAGGAGTAATCAATGTCAGACTATCAACCACTAAATCTATCATCACACTGCAACGTCGGCGCAGAAATTCTCGGTGAAAACGCCAATCCCGCAATCGGTGAACAAACCTTCCACGGACTCCCCTTCCAGATCAATGCGGACGGCGACTGTTTTCTCGGGTTCGGAAACGAAGTGAACGCAGAACCAATTACCATACCGCTCAACGCATCACCGAAACGGGTCATTGTCGCACATCGGCTGCTCGAATCGCAGATCTTTGAAGGCGATCCCGTCGGTCGTCTCATTGCGAACTACATCTTCCGCTATGCAAACGGTGAAGCGGTCACTGCGCCAATACGAGAGCGTTTCGAGATCGCTATCGTCCCGCCGGGCTGGGGACAACTACCGTTCCTCGCATGGCCAGACCAGCAGGACGGACTCCACCCACGTTACGAGGGAGATTGGGGTGCTGCGGGTAACCGACAGACCGAAGCCACCCAAGCATGGCCCTCAAACTACTATCTATGGGTATGGGAGAATCCGAACCCATCTGAGACACTCGAATCCCTCCAAATTGTACCGGAAGGACCGGCGTTTATCCTCGCTGCCGTTACGTTGGGAAACCTCGATGAAAACCCAATCCCGAGAAAAGCCATGCGTGATGTTATGATTACCTTGCCCCAGGACGAGGACGCCGAAAAGCCTTTCCGCATGGAAGTTGAGGTGGATCGTGGGTTGGCGTCCTATCCCTATCCACTGCCCGAGAAATCCGCGGACGAATTCCTTGATGACGAACGGAAAGGTTGGGGTGAGCCACAGAATAACAACAGCAGCCCCGCCTATGTCGAAGTGACGGCAACCCCATCGGCAACCGTGACAGTCAAGAATCACGACGAAACATTGGGTTCAGTAAAATGGGGAGAGTTAGAAGATAAAGGAACAATCACACCAAACGAGCGGGTGCAGGTCGAACTCGTGGATACAGGCAGAAATTGGGTTCACACAACGGTAGTCGATGATGAGACCAATCAGCCGATTCCATGCCGCATCCACTTCCGCTCCCCAAAAGGCGTGCCTTACGCACCGCACGGTCACCATGCACATGTCAACTCAAACAATGGCACCTGGCATATCGATGTCGGTGGAGATGTCCGATTGGGTCAGATCTCCTACGCCTACACCGACGGGACGTGCCAAGGGTGGTTGCCACGCGGCGAAGTCATCGTTGATGTGGCGCGAGGCTATGAATACGAACCGTTGCGAACAAAAGTAGAAATCAAACCGGGACAACGCGAGCTCACGCTGCGGCTCGAGCGTTGGTGTAATATGAACGCCGAAAGATACTTCAGCGGCGATACCCACGTCCATTTCCTCTCAACGCAAGGCGCTCACACAGAGGCGCGCGGGGAGGACCTCAACGTCGTCAATCTACTCCTCTCCCAATGGGGACATCTCTTCACCAATACGGAGGAATTTATCGGCCGTCCAACCGTTTCCGACGACGGTCGTAGCATCGTCTATGCCACGCAAGAAAATCGCCAACATCTGCTCGGACATCTCACACTGCTCGGCTTGAAGGAACAGGTGAGTCCGTGGTGTTCCGACGGTCCCGGCGAAGCTGAACTCGGCGGTAACATGGAAATAACGCTCTCACATTGGGCGGATGCCTGTCGCGCACAGGGCGGTACCGTCGTCCTGCCTCACATCCCAAATCCCAACGGTGAACCCGCTGCACTAATCGCCACAGAGCGCGTAGATGCTGTCGAGTACCTGACCGAAGCGATGTACGGCCACATCGAGTATTACCGCTATCTTAACTGTGGCTACAAACTCCCACTGGTCGGTGGAACGGACAAAATGAGCAGCGATGTCCCCGTCGGCGTATATCGCACCTATGCCCACATCCCCGATGATCAGGAATTCAACTACGACAATTGGTGCAAATATCTCCGCGCTGGAAACACATTCCTCAGCGGCGGTCCCATCATTCGCCTCACGGTCGATGGACAACCGATCGGAACCACAATCAATCTGCCGGGCAACGGTGGCACGGTAGAGGTCGAAGCGTCTGCTGAGTCCATATTCCCCATCCATACGCTGGAAATTGTCCAAGCGGGGAAGGTTGTCGCCTCTACAGCGGAAAATAACGGGGCGCGCACACTCCATCTGAAAGCAAAGCTGCAGGTCGACGGACATTCATGGATTGCAGCCCGCTGCGGCGGACCCGGCTATACCCAAGCGGTTCCGCATTATGACAGCTGGGGCCGTGGCATTATCGCCCATACCTCCCCTGTCTATATCGCCGTTGGCGGTGAGTGGTGGATGTTCGATTCAGAAACTGCAAACTATATGCTGACGCTCATCGAGGGTGGACTGTCATATATCCGAAAAACTGCCAAGCATCACCGACCCGGAACCGTAACGCATCATCACGGCGAAAATGACCATCAAGCGTTCCTTGAACGTCCATTTATCGAGGCACAGGAAGCCATCCATCGGCGGATGCATCAGTTAGGGATTCCACATTAGGTGTATGAAACCGTACTATCTCCGTAGGTCGGGCTCGTCTGGCCTATACCTATACCCCAGAGGAACGGAATGTACATCTGAAATATGATGTGTGAAACCTGGAGCGTAATGCGTACTGCGTAAAAAAATCTTACGTATTACTCGTTACGCATTATGCTTCTTTAGACATGTAGGTCGAGATTTATATCTCAACACAAAACTATTCGTCTACCCATATCCCTGTTGACAATTTCAAAATGATTCTGTATACTTTTCTAAGTCCAAGTACTTTGCAGAACCATTTCACCTAACCACGATCGCAAATCGAGTCAAAGATGGCCAAAAAAAAGAATCGGCGGCTCAACATTGCGCGTAAACGTGCAAAACGTCAACAAAATCAGAAATCCAAGCGCAAGCAGTTGGCTTTTCAGAAGCAGCGGGCGTTAGAAACAGCGAAATCCGATGAAGAACTATTACAGGACAAAATTGTAAAAAGCAAGTTGTTGCTTGATGAGCCAGAATTTCAAAAAATCGCCTTTGATCCTGACCTGTTGCAGCAGAAAACGACGGAAGCCTATGAGTCAGGCGCGTTCACTGACAAAGTTCAAGAGACTGAGGAGAAAACGTCTGAGGGTGAGGAGGGGCCCGAAAGCCTTAGCGATGTCTTTCGCTATGAGGTATTGCGCCAGCTGATTACTGTAGAATTTATCAATTCTGTTTCGTATGCGCTCAAAGCATGCGAAACACGCCTCAAACGAAGGGGATCCAGAGAAGAGGCAGAGATCGCGTTCGTTGCGAGATCGCTATTTGAATATGCCGATCCAGAGACACTCGCGTTTCACCCGCTGATTTTCAATATCTGTGTGCGCACGCTCAAGGGGATATTGGAAGATCCGGAACCGGAATCCGACGCTGTTGCCGACGTGCTCTCCGAAGTGTTGGAGGAGAGCGAAGCGGCAGGCGAGGATCAACCAGAGACACCAAGGGATCCGGACGAAGAAGAAACTGCTGATCCTATAAGCGAGCCGGTATCGGTCACTGAACCTGAAGAAGCTCAAATGACCGAGCCCGAAGTTGCGCTGGAAACACTGACGGCTAAAGCACTATACAAAAACATTGATGGTCTGGATATTCGGGAAACGGTCGAGTTCGGAAATGGATACCGGGTCGTTCAGGATTCCGATGTGCAGGTAGAGTTCGCACATACAGACGGGCAACGTTATATCACGCTTACCGCGGAGCGACTGCTCCTGCAATGCGCCTCGAAAGAACTACTGGATGCTGCAATGATAGAGGTCGAGGCACTATGTGATGAGGCGATATTCTATCTGGCACGAACGGTTGACGACACATAAAATGAAACATTAGTCCCTACATTTGCCTATTATGGTGAATTCTAAAGATATAGGACTTACACAGTTGAACATTCAGATACCTGTAGTTCGGCGAATTATCGCCGCAAGCACCTGATGAAGTCTCTCCCATCAGCATCTAAAATTCAAATGGGACCGATAAACGGGGTCGAACCCAGATTTCTATCCTTTTTCCTCTTTTCATCAGTGACAATCAGCGAAATCTGCGTCCCCATCTGCTCTTGGAACTGAAGTGCGTAACTCCTAAAATAAATAGACACTTTCGCCCCCGGTAGGTGCGGTTCTTAACCGCACCGGTTTGGAGTGTCTCATTAATTCTAAGGTCCACTATAAGTCCAAAATCTACCATAAAACAGTCCACTATAAGGAGGTGATCCCGTGGCACGATCGAAAGTTGGACAATCCCGTCGACGAACACAGATTCGACAACGCCAAAAACGTCGTCTCAAGAGAAAGAAATTAGCGCTGAAGCAAGCACGCTAAAAGCCATAATAAGAAATAATGATAAACAGACCCCCGAACGGATAAACAGTGCGGGAAACTTCGACACACGACAACGGCAATCTAATCGTAGCCTGCCCTCAACGCATCGGGGTTTCCTAACCTGTGCTCCCTGCAGCTTAGGCAATCCCGATCTCATCTGTAAACCTCCTAAACGCTGGGCGCGCTCGCGTCTGTGCGGTTGACTTAAACTGATTATCGCTCATTCCCAATAACCGTACCTTTCCTTGATGGAGCCTGCCGATGCCTAAAATTGATCCAATCACGCGCGAGATCATGCAGAACGCCTTGGCGTCAGCTGCTGACGAAATGGCAATGGCACTCTACCGCACCGCCTATTCAACCATCGTCCGAGATTGCCTCGATTACTCAACCTCCCTCTGTAACGCCGAGGGCGAAATGATCGCGCAGGGCATCACCATTCCCCTCCACCTCGGCTCTGTTCCTTTCGCCATGGAAACGTTATTCAAGAAATTCGACGGGGATATACATCCCGGTGACGTTTTCATCCTCAACGATCCCTTTGATGGCGGAATGCATATCCCCGATATCTTTATCGTGAAACCTATCTTCTGGGAGGAGGAGCGTGTTGGATTCGCCGTCAGTACCGCCCATCACCTCGACTTAGGTGGCCGCTTGCCCGGCAGCTCCGCATGTGATAACACCGAAATCTTCCAAGACGGCTTCCGCATCCCGTGGCTCAAGCTATATCGCGCCGGTGAACCCGATGAATCCATCTTCACACTGCTGCGTGCGAATGTCCGGGTGCCCCAGATGGCGATCGGCGACCTGCGAGCGCAACTCGCAGCCTGTCATATCGGCGAACGTGCAATCCACACACTCATCCAACGCTACGGAGTGGATACCTTCACCACCTGCGCTGACTCACTCATCGACTACACGGAGCAGCTTGTCCGTGCAGAAATCGCCTCCTGGCCCGATGGCAGCCATACCTTCACAGACTACATGGACAGCGACGGTGTCGGTGGTCCACCCGTGCGCCTAACTGTGAAGATGACCGTAGAAGGGGATAGCCTCACCGCTGATTTCACGGGCACGAACCCACAGGTCCGTGGTGCCATCAATAATACCCTCTCCTTCACTGCATCGGTGGTTGCATTGTGCGTCCGATCCGTGATCCGTGAAGATATCCCGAATACAGCGGGCATGTTCAAGCCGTTGACAATCATAGCCCCAGCCGGAACAGTCGTTCACGGCGTCATGCCAGCTGCATCTTCGATGCGTGGGATCACCGGATTTCGATTGGCAGATACCGTATTCGGTGCCTTGGCGGGCTTACTGCCAGACCGAGTCTTGGCCGCCGGTGAAGGGGGCAATTCATTGGTGATTATCGGTGGGCAGCGGGAGGACCGAACGCCGTATGTCTATTACGAACTGATGTCAGGTACATGGGGCGCACGTCCCGACCGCGATGGGATCGACGGCCTGTGTAACCCCGCCAACGTCGCTAGCAATATCCCGGTCGAGCAGGCGGAATCCGAATACCCGGTGCACATCGAACGCTACGGATATGTAACGGATAGCGGCGGTGCTGGCAAATTCCGCGGCGGTCTCGGACTTGAGCGGGAGTGGCGATTGCTCTCCGGTGAAGCACATCTTGCCATCCGTTCTGATCGAAGAGATCATCTCCCCTACGGTCTCTACGGCGGAGAGTCGGGCAGGGGCTCCATTAATGTCCTCCATCACACCGACGGAGACGAAGAGGTGTTGCAGACCATGATATCCACTTCGATGAAGGCTGAAGAGCGGATCTATCATCGTCAGGCAGGCGGCGGCGGATGGGGCGACCCACTGCAGCGCCCTCCAACCGATGTGGCACGCGATGTCAAGAACGGCAAGGTCTCGATCGAAGCAGCGCGCGAAGCCTACGGCGTGGTCCTCGACGAAACAACGCTGGCAGTAGATAAAACCGCTACCACAGCACTTCGCCAGCAAAGTTAGGGGGTTACGTCGGAGTAGCTACTAAATCTATCTATAACTTATTTCATAAAAGTGGTCTTTTGTACCACAATCTGTATGAGGTTTCAGAACATAAATCGGTAATTCTATATTTTCCCGATCCCCGGTAGGTGCGGTTTTCAACCGCACCGGACATCGCAATGAAGATGCTTATCATAATTTATTTGACAGAGTACTAGTCTACAAACTAACAGTTTGCGCTACTTATGGAAAATTGAATGCGCTTCACTTTCTCTTGAGGTTCCCAACACACCGGCTTTGAAAGATTCCCCTCTCTGAATCGCACCAAAGCCAGCGAATAACAGCGAGGAGAGGAAAAATGAGCGAAAGAGTCGCCATTGTCACCGGGGGAGCGAGCGGTATCGGCAAAGCTGTTGCCGAAGCACTTGCGGGCGACGGAGATAAAGTGGTCATCGCCGACCTGAACGAAGCTGACGGGAAAGAGTTTGCCGACACAATCCGTGGTCACTTCGTAAAGGTCGATCTTTCGCAACGGGCAGGCTGCAAACAGCTTGTGGATCAAACCCTCGATCAATATGGTGGAGTGCACATTCTAATCAATAATGCAGGTTTCCAGCATATTGACCCGATCGAGGTCTTTCCCGAAGACACGTGGGACAAAATGCTTGCCGTAATGCTCACCGCCCCGTTCCTACTGACCAAATACGTCTGGGGCGCAATGAAAGCGCGCGGGTGGGGACGCATCGTCAACGTCTCCTCCATTCATGGACGGGTCGCTTCGCCTTTCAAGAGTGCTTACATCACAGCCAAACACGGTCTCATCGGCCTTACACGGACGGCAGCGCTTGAAGGCGGCGAAAACGGCATCACGGTCAACGCTATCTGCCCGGCGTATGTCCGGACCCCACTGGTCGAGAGCCAAATTGCCGATCAAGCGCGGACACGGGGGATCTCCGTGGAAGAGGTTGTTGAGAAGGTCATGCTGGAACCCGCCGCTGTCAAGCGACTGATAACGCCAGAGGAGGTCGCATCCCTTATCGTCTACCTCTGCTCGGACGCAGCAGGCGCTATCACCGGTGCGGATTGGGCAATAGATCTGGGTTGGACTGCGAGATAGGGAACGTACGGATGCAAGCGGACCTACTAATTCACGATGGGACCATTATCGACGGCACAGGCGCCCCACCGCTGCGTGCGGACGTAGCGATCAAAGATGGTAAAATCCTCGAAATTGGAAGGATCGAAAAACAGGAAGCTCTCCCGTGCTTGGATGCCCACGATCTTTTCGTCGCACCCGGCTTCATCGATATCCATAGCCATTCCGATTTCACGGTGATCGTTGATCCGCGAGCGATGAGTTCCATAACCCAAGGCGTAACCCTTGAGGTTGTTGGAAACTGCGGGCACGGATGCGCCCCTATCGGCGACCCGGAACTGGCGAAGATGAACATCTACGGACACCAAGAGGGGCATGAGATCGGTTGGCGTACCATGGCTGGATACCTCGACGCCCTTGAAGCGGGGAAGCCAACGGTCAACGTCGCATCCCTCGTTCCGAACGGTAACCTCCGTCTCACTGTTGCTGGACTGGTAGATCGCCCCTCAACCCCGGATGAACTTAGCCAGATGAAATCCCTGCTGGCGCAGAGCATGGAGGAGGGCGCATTCGGTTTTTCCACAGGTCTCGAATACGGACCCGAAAGGGACTGCACAGAAACGGAAATCATCGAACTCTGTCGGGTAGCAGCAGACGCCGGTGGATTCTATGCCACGCATACCCGCAATCGGGAGGGCGAAGCGCAGGAGACCATCGCGGAAGCAATCCGCACCGGCAGCGCATCGGATCTGCCTTTGCAGATCTCCCACATCTCCGTGGTCTCGCGACTCGCTGAAGACGGACGCTGGGCGATTGAAGATGCGCTCAGGCAGGTGGACGACGCACAGGACGCCGGCTTAGATGTCGGTTTCGATATGCACACGCGGCTGTTCGGAACCACCAATCTGAGTGCCGCCCTGCCGCCGTGGGCACTTGAAGGAGACAAAGCCGCCATCAGTGCACGGTTAAGCTCAGATACCACCCGTCGAGAACTGAAAACCTATCCAAGTATCATCACCGCCTTGGCGCGGGGCGATTGGAACAATATTGTCATCTTCGACTGCAAAGCGCACCCGGAATTCTCTCGACAGAGCATCGCCGAAGTCAGCGAAGTGATGGGCGTTGAACCGTTCGACGCTATATACAACCTCCTACTCGCTGAGATTGACGACATCCACAGCCTCATGATCCTCGCCTTCACCTATCGGGAAGAAGATATTCGCATCGCCTTCGAGCACCCCAGTTGTATAGTCGGTTCCGACGCCACCGCGCTGGCAACCGACGGACCGCTCGCAGGGACATCGTTCCACGGTGCGTACACATGGGCATCTTGGTTCTACCGGCACTTTGTCCGCGATAAAAAGACGCTCAGCCCACAAGAGGCAATCCGCCGTATCACATCATTGCCAGCCAGCCGACTCGGCTTAGCTGACCGGGGTGTCCTCCGGGTGGGAGCGTGGGCGGATGTCGCAATCTTCGATCCAATGATCTTCGCAGAGCAAGGCACCACCTTTGAGCCGAACCAGACCGCTATCGGTATGAACCACGTCATCGTCAATGGCAAGATAGCTGTGAAAGATGGACAATTGACCGGCGAGCGCAGCGGCCATGTCCTGCGTCGGGCATAGGCACACCTTGGTGATATTAAAATAGATCGATAATCAGCGGTATAGGTTGGGTTAAACGGGAACCGTGAAACCCAACACCATACACAATCGAAAGTTGTCCTATTGTAGGTCGATTTTCCAAAATCGACATTCTTGTTTCGAGGTGTGAATCCCGATTGACTTACAGCGTCTACGGAGTTGGAGGCAGCAACATGTCTACTAGTAGTAGGCATATTGCTTTGAATCCCGATCTTATCGGGGCACCGTATGCCGTAACCGCCGTGCTACCAATTGGTCAAACTGCTTGTCTCCCCCTGATGGCTGACATCGTGAGTTTTTCAGCCCGATTTTCAAGCCCCAGCGGGGCGGCATGTTTATAGAGATGCTCAAGCGCCCAACACCCAAGCCCCAGCGGGGCGACATGTGTATAGCGTTGGAGTAATGTGCGATAAATCGAGAGAAACTCTAGCGCAGCAGCGTAGGTTGGGTTGAAAAACCCAACATCACACCAAATCGAAAGGAGTACGTTCGTGGCAAAGAAAGGCGATTTCTCCAATTCCGGCGCTCCGGGGGAGCGATATGTGCTGGTCTCGGAACGGACGATTCATTGAGGCACCGTATGCCGTAACCACCGTACGCCAGTTGGTCAAGCTACTCATCTCGGCCTGATGGCTGACATCGTGAGTTTTTCAGCCCGATTTTCAAGCCCCAGCGGGGCGGCATGTTTATAGAGATGCTCAAGCGCCCAACACCCAAGCCCCGGCGGGGCGACATGTGTATAGCGTTGGAGTAATGTGCGATAAATCGAGGGAAACTCTAGCGCAGCAGCGTAGGTTGGGTTGAAAAACCCAACATCACACCGAATCGAAAGGAGTACGTTCGTGGCAAAGAAAGGCGATTTCTCCAATTCCGGCGCTCCGGGGGAGCGATATGTGCTGGTCTCGGAACGGACGATTCATTGAGGCACCGTATGCCGTAACCGCTGTGCGACAATTGGTCAAGCTGCTTGTCTCCCCCTGATGGCTGACAGCGTGAGTTTTTCAGCCCGATTTTCAAGCCCCAGCGGGGCGGCATGTTTATAGAAATGCTCAAGCGACCAACACCCAAGCCCCAGCGGGGCGACATGTGTATAGCGTTGGAGTAATGTGCGATAAATCGAGAGAAACTCTAGCGCAGCAGCGTAGGTTGGGTTAAACGGAAACCGTGACACCCAACGCCACACCGAATCGAAAGGAGTATGTTCGTGGCAAAGAAAGGCGATTTCTCCAATTCCGGCGCTCCGGGGGAGCGATATGTGCTGGTCTCGGAACGGACGATTCATTGGGGATTTATCGGACGATTCATTGAGGCACCGTATGCCGTAACCACCGTGCTACCAATTGGTCAAGCTGCTTGTCTCCCCCTGATGGCTGACATCGTGAGTTTTGCCTCCGGATTTTCAAGCCCCAGCGGGGCGGCATGTTTATAGAGATGCTCAAGCGACCAACACCCAAGCCCCGGCGGGGCGACATGTGTATAGCGTTGGAGTAATGTGCGATAAATCGAGAGAAACTCTAGCGCAGCAGCGTAGGTTGGGTTGAAAAACCCAACATCACACCAAATCGAAAGGAGTACGTTCGTGGCAAAGAATACAGACGGAAATAAAATCCGCGTTGGCGTCGTTGGCGTCGGACGCGGAATGAGCTTTGCACAAGGAGCTCCCTTTGCTGGCATGGAATTGATCGCGCTCTGCGATACGTGGGAAGAAAAGCTGAACGAGGCAGGAAAAAAACTAAACGTCGCGACATACACCGATTACGATCAGTTCCTCGCCCACGACATGGACGCAATCGTACTAGCGAACTACTTCCATCAGCACGCACCTTTTGCTGTCAAAGCCCTTGAGGCAGGACTGCATGTGATGAGCGAAACAACGGCGTGCGGGACCCCGGCACAGGGTGTAGCGTTGGCACGAGCGGTGGAGAAATCCGGCAAGATCTACCTATTCGCTGAGAACTATCCCTATTTTGCCTACAACCAAGAGATGCGTCGCCTATACCAAAACGGTGAGGTCGGCGAGCTCCAGTACGCCGAGGGAGAATATAACCACCCCTTCGATTCACACGGATACAATCGACTGTCGCCGGGACTAAACCACTGGCGCAATTGGATTCCGTCCACCTACTACTGCTCCCACGCGCTCGCACCGCTCATGTACATCACCGACACCCATCCCGTCAGTGTGAATGCACTATCAATCTCCCGATCCGAAAACGATACCGAAAAATTGAGCGTCCAACGAGGCGATCCCGGCGGCATCATCCTCTGCCGTATGGACAACGGCGCGGTCGTCCGGATCATGGGACTCAAGATGCGCGGACACGGTGTCTGGTATCGGATTCACGGTGCACGTGGCTTGATGGAGAACTTGCGAACTGGAGCCCCCGGCTCTCTACGGGTGATGCACGAACCGTGGGATTTGCGGGAGGGCGATGAACCCGAAAAGATCTACGCGCCGGACTTTCCCCATCACGCCGAGGAGGCACGACGGGCAGGACATGGCGGCGGCGACTTCTTTACAAACTACCATTTTGCCGAAGCCATCCGCAAAGACGAAACGCCCTATTTTGATATCTATCGTGGATTGGAAATGGCAATGGTCGGGATTCAAGCGTGGCGATCATGTCTGGAAGACGGCACACCTTACGAGATTCCCGATTTCCGCAAAGAATCTGTCCGTAAGGAATACGAGAACGATAACTGGTCACCTTGGCCCGAACACGAAGGTCCCGGTCAACCACCGCCCAGCATCAACGGATACAATCCACCAAGCGAGGAAGCTATCGCCTATGCCCGCGAGGTCTGGGACGAGATGGGTTATGAGGGGGAGAATTAAGAAACCGACTCCCACATTCGATCAGTTCCCTGTAGGGGCAACTCCCGATAGATCGGGATTTCGCTGCGCTCAACTTGCGGTTGCCCGTTTTGATCTCCTGTAGGGGCAACCCTTGTGGTTGTCCTCTTGGGTAGGTACTACCCCTACATTGATTGATTTTTATATCTTATATCGCCCAATCCACACACAACACCTCGGCTTGTTCTAAGACTGTTGCGGTCGCTGCCTCCTGTTTGTCCGGTGGATAGCCGTATCTGCGAAGAACGCGCTTCACCATCACCCGTAGCCTCGCGCGAACGCTCTCCCGTAGTGTCCAGTCGATGGTCACATTCCGCCGGACGGTTTCCACCAGTTCAACCGCGATGGTTCGCAGCGTTTCGTCCCCTAACACCTCAACCGCGCTATCGTTGACCTCAAGCGCGTCGTAGAATGCCAACTCATCATCTGAAAGCCCTAATTCCTCGCCACGATCTTGCGCCTGACGCATATCTTTCGCAATCGCGATAAGCTCCTCAATTACCTGTGCCGCTGCAACCGTACGATTCTGATAGACACGAATCGAGCGTTCCAACATCTCTGCAAACGAGCGGCCTTGTACAACATTTTTCCGGGAGTGGGTTCTAATCTCATCGTTGAGCAGCCTTTCCAAAAGCTCAACCGCCACATTTTTATGCGGCAATTCACGCACTTCAAGCAGAAATTCATCAGAGAGAATCGAAACATCGGGCTTTTCCAACCCCGCGGCGGCGAAGATGTCAACTACCCCTTCGGAGACAACCGCTCTGGATACCAACTGCTTTATCGCCTGTTCTGTCGCTTCAGACTGGGCTTCTTCCGTAACAGTCAGTTTTGCCATGACACTTCTCACCGCCTGAAAAAAAGCCACATCGTCGCGAATTTCAATCGTTTTCTCATGCGGCACTGCCAGCGCAAACGCTTTGGAAAGCGCGGTAACCGTTTCCAGTAAACGAGCTTTGCCATCCTGCTGTCTCAGGATGTGTTCTTGAGCCGATGGTAGCAGCCTAAGATGGTCTGTGGTGCTCCCGCCAATCCGCGCCGACCAATCGAAACCGTGAAACAGTCCGCAGCAGATTTCGTACTTTTCCTGCATCATTGCGACCGCTTCCGCTTGATCAACGGCGGTTTCCCCTTTCCCACCGTTTTCGGTGTAGTTCGCCAATGCCTGTTTCAGATGGTAGGCGAGCCCAATATAGTCCACGATCAAACCGCCCGGCTTGTCGCCGAACACCCGATTGACACGGGCGATCGCCTGCATCAGTCCATGTCCACGCATCGGCTTGTCCACATACATCGTGTGAAGACTGGGAGCGTCAAATCCGGTGAGCCACATATCACGAACAATCACCACTTTCAACGGGTCCTTGGAGTTTTTGAATCGCGCCGCGATCTTTTCTCGCCGAGCCTTGTTGCGGATATGCCCCTGCCACGACAGGTCATCATCGGACGAACCTGTCATCACAACCTTGATCTCTCCCTGCGTGTCATCGTCGTTGTGCCACTCTGGACGACGTTCGACAAGTGCGTTGTAAAGGTCAACGCAGATACGCCTGCTCATACAGACAATCATCGCCTTGCCATCCATCGTTGCTAACCGTTCTTCAAAGTGTGTGACAATATCATCGGCGATGAGTCCTAACCGCTTTTCCGTTCCCACCAACGCCTCAAGCTGCGCCCATTTGGTCTTGAGTCTCTCTCTGCGTGCGACCTCCTCCCCTTCGGTCGCCTCATCAAAGTCCGGGTCAACGTGGGGCTTTTCGTTCTCATCCAATTCAATTCTGGCGAGACGGCTCTCGTAGTAAATCGGAACGGTGGCCCCGTCCTCAACCGCACGTTGTATGTCGTAGATGCTGATATAATCTCCAAAGACCGCGCGGGTGTTACGATCGGTCGCTTCAATCGGCGTGCCGGTAAAGCCGATAAAGGAGGCGTTGGGAAGTGCATCCCGCATGTGACGGGCGAATCCACTGATAAAATCGTACTGGCTGCGGTGCGCCTCGTCCGCAATAACTACAATATTCCGCCGATCGGATAGCAAGGGGAAACGGGTTTCATCCCCCTCTGGAAAAAACTTTTGGACCGTGGTAAAGACTACCCCACCAGAGGCAACCGTCAAGAGTTCACGTAGGTGTGCCCTGTCCCTCGCTTGTACCGGGGCTTGACGCAAAAGTTGATTACACCGAGAAAATGTGCGGAACAGCTGCTCATCTAAGTCGTTTCGGTCCGTGATAACGACCAGCGTTGGGTTTGCCATCTGCGGATGTTGGGCGATGCTGCCGGCGTAAAAAGCCATAGTCAAACTCTTGCCCGAACCTTGCGTATGCCATACAACGCCGCACTGCTTATCCCCTTCCGGGCGCGATGCTTCTACCGTCGTATCAGCCGCCGTTTTCACAGCGTGGAATTGATGATAACCGGCGATCTTTTTGGCTATCGTTTCACCCTCAGTTTCCTCAAATACGACGAAGTGTTTGAGGTAGCTCAAAAATCTGTCCTTCTCAAAGATACCCTTAATCAACACCTCTATTTCTAATTCGGTTGATGGTGCCTCGTCCTCTCCTTCGATTGTCCGCCACGGCAGAAACCATTCCTGATCTGCGGTCAAAGAGCCGACGCGAGCCTCTAACCCATCGGAAATGACGATTGTCTCGTTATAGGTGAACAGCGAAGGGATCTCCTGCTTGTAGGTACAGGTTTGGCGAAATGCGGTTAGGATAGTCGCTTTCTCGTCGGTCGGGTTTTTGAGTTCAATCACGGCTAAGGGCAGCCCGTTAATAAATAGGGCGATGTCCGGGCGGCGTTCGCTTTTTTCTACCACTCTGAACTGGTTGACCGCCAACCAGTCGTTGTTTTCAGGCGTATCAAAATCAACCAACCTTACCTGCTCACCGCGCATTGTACCGTCCGGCTGCCGAGCCTCAACCTCTATCCCGTCGACCAGCATCTGGTGAAATACGCGGTTGTTCTGGAGTAATGCGGGGGAATCTGGGTGAAAGACCTTTCGGATCGCTTCCTCTTGTGCGTCGGCGGGTATGTTTGGATTCAGGCGGGCAACCGCATCCCGAAAACGACGTTCCAATATCACTTTGCTGTAGGAGGAACGTTCTGCATCCGGCGCGTCCGGGGCGATGTCGGGACCGTGTAGAACAGCATAGCCCAGTTCATCGAGCCAATCCAGCGCGGCTTCTTCGATATCGGATTCGTAAATTGGATTGAGATTCATGTTATCCCTTCAAGGTGTATCGTATCAATCAAGTTCCTATTGATTTCTTAAACCGCCCTCTCCGACGCACGCCTTGAGTCCCTCCACAAACACCTGAAAACTTTTCGACCGGTTCCGACTCGGTTCCATATATTGAGCGATGTTTTGCGCCACGGCAGTCTTGAGTAACCCTCCCCTGTGGTAGTTTAATTGTCTCAGGAGATGTTCTAGTGCTTCATACGTTCCTCCTGCGATAGCATCGGGATCTCGATATCTAACTTGGTATTGAAGGTTTCTTGAAACTCTGGGATACGCTGTTCGCACAGCTTCGATGTCTCCAAAGAACCATGCCTCTAATTCTTCTATTGCCAATCGGTTGACCACGTGAAAATCACCTTCTTGGGATGGGTTGGATTTCGTCGCAAAACCCGCATCGTGCGCTATTCCTTCTAACTGTGCCTTTAGTTGGAAACAATCTTCTCGATCTCTATCAATAAGGACCATAATCCGCCAATCGTCGGTTATCCATCGCCGGTAAGCTTTCAATCGTTCAGGTAATTTTCCAAGTAAATCCGGTTTGCCCTGAAAGGCGTGGAATTCACGACTCACCTCCTTGGAAAGGATCTTGCACAAGATGGACTTTAATGCCACTTCAGCAGATGCTTCCTCCAAGAGAAACTCAATGTGCATTCCCACCTCTCTTTGGACCGCCTGCATTGGTCAACGGATCGCCAAATTCAAAATAACCTTCCATCCAGAGGTATCCCAACTTCGCACCCGCTTCCAGAAAATCCTTGATTCCCTGCATTTCTGACGTGCGTTTGCAGACCGTAAACCCCTGTTCATCTCGGTAAAGCACCCACACCTCCTCAGCGTGAAGCCCATTGACAAAATAAGGGGAATGGGTGGTAATCATCAGTTGAGACAACGCCGATGCCTCCCGACACTCCTCTGCCAAACCGTTCAGCAGGCGTGGATGGAGATAGTTTTCGGGTTCCTCAATACCGATTAATTGCGGCGGTTCTGGGTCATATAGCAAGGTCAAGTAAGATAGCATCTTTAACGTGCCATCGGAGGCGAATTTTGCCAAGATCGGTTGTGCAAACGGGGCATCCTTAATCTGTAACAGAAGGCGGCCGTCCACCATCAGTTCTGCGTCCACCTTTTCTAAGCGTGGCACCCGATCCGATAGAGTCGAAAGAATTTTTTCCAAACGCTCTGGATATCGTTCCTTTAGATGCTGGATGACGTTGGGTAGATTGGCCCCCGTCTCAGATAACCGCTCTTGCGGCCCCGCTTCAGCAACCCCGCGGGTGGCATCGGCGGAAAGGTAGGAGAGATGCCAACCTGTAATGAAGCGATAAAGGGCACTCACACGGGGGTGAAGTGCCGATTGCCCAAATCTACTGACGGCGAGCATTGAGTTATCATCAAGTCGCTCCTCAATTCGCGTGTCTTCCTCTGATGGGGTTTCACCGGGGCTGACATACCCCACACCCTTCTGGAAATCGAGAAAGCGAAACGATTTCCCTCGACTACCACGCCGCCACCGCAGCCATTCGGCTTTAACACACGGTCCTTTTGTATCCTCATCAATGGTCAGATGGTAGGTAATGAGGGGTGTCTTGGGTGTCTCACGATATTTTAACTCAAATTCAATCGGCCCCTCACTTTCACGTGTTCTTAGTTCCTTAAAACGTCCCCTCTTGTCCCATGCTCGACGCAGTCCGACTGTGAAACATTCAGAGAGAAACGCAAAGACATCAAACAGCGTTGATTTCCCACTGCCGTTCGCCCCTAAAAAAACAGACAGCGGTGTAATATCTCGCAATTTTACATCCTGCAATGCGCGGTAGTTCTTCACATGTAATGACTCAATGTGTGGGACAAGTGGTTTCTGTAGAACCGGCACTTGAAGGCGTTCATGAAGCAACTCATCAAATTTCTCATCAAATTGCCCTTCATCGGTAAAGTCTATATAAACTTGTGTTCCTAAAAATGAGGGCGTTTTCTCTTCTCCCAAGGCCTGACGAATTATGGGAATAAATTTGTTAATTCCCAAATCTTCAACAAGTTGTCTAGTTATAATTCTCGACTCGTAGCCAACGCCACCTTCCCCGGCGTTTGCCTTCCTCACGTAACCGTCTGTGCAAATGACCAGTACCCGGTCGGAGTTCCTGATGCCACGCTTCATGAATTGTGTCACATCATCGTCCGGACGGAGTTCCCACTGATCAAGTATTATATTAACTCCCTTGCGATGAAGTTTTGCACTGAGTTCTGACACCCATTGCCTATGTTCTGGTGTATCATGAGAATATGAGATGAAAACTTTGGGATGCTCTGCCATCCTTTGCCTCCAATTTCTTATCTGTATTGTCCACACATTTACCCGGAAAACAGCTACAGTAGCAGCACATCTCGGATATGAGAAAGCGTGAAGGATTGTTCAGGGGATTTTGATCAACCGTTGACTAAGGTTGCAAGACCTTAGAGAGATTCTCATGATAAATTCTGGTATCAGCTGAGAATTTATAGACCTCTCGTAACCAACCTTCTGATACGCGAATCCAATCTCCCTGTGAGCTCTCCATTTGCTCGCGTGTGACATCTAAGCTGGACCATAGTTCCTTAAGTGCCTCCGGATCACGGAGCAGTTGTGAAATCGCACGCTGGTTTATATCGTGTCCCTCGGAGATAAAACCCAACGGAACGTCCTTAAACATACCCTGCCGACCTGAAGCGATTGTTGATGCTAATTCGTGAATATCCAACGCCATATAATAGGCCACCAGTGAGGTCCTGTACTCCAGTTCATCCACAAATATGGGAGCTAACCACTCCCATCTATCATAAGCCTCTACTAAGTACTTCCAACCTTTTGTACAATCTCGACCAAACAATTCGGACCACCCCATAAGCTCACACCTTTTCCAAACGTGAAGATGCTCCGTTGTATATAATAAATCAGGAATTTTAACTCGCGCAAGACTAAGACCGAGGTCTAGCTGATTTGTACTAAAGCTAAGACTTCCATGCAAACTATGGTAGATATATCCGAGTGTATGGCGGAGATTTACTGAGACATTAGCACGATTCCATCTCGCGCTATTGAGCAAATCATCAAGAATGGACTTCTGATCTCTAAACTGTTCCCTGCCAGATGCAACGCCCACTAGAGCAACACAAATTAAGGGCGCAATAATCTTAACAGTTTCATCCACAGCCTGAAACCGTTCTGCATCTGTCGGTAGTTCTCCAGTCCTCCCCTCTTGTCGTCGCTGTGCCAAAGATTTGAATACACTTGGCTTAATTTGTTTAATGAGTTCCCGCCAGCCAAGCACATCCCCTCCGCGGGCGAGCTTGACCGCCTCTGAATAAGCCTCGTCTGGAGATTCAATTTGCTCTGGGATTTCCGGCAGTTGAGTGTCCAATCCTTCAGAAGGTGATGCTTTTTGTCCAGAGGGGAGTTTAGCAAACGGATTTTTTCCCAGAGGAGGCCTCTCTACAACTGGCATTCGGTGGAGTTCACGAATCAACTTCTCAAATTCCGATTCAAATTGACTGTCATTCCTGAAGTCAATATAAACTCGCGTTCCTAAAAATGTTGGTGTTTCCTCTTTCCCTGATGCCTGACGAATTACAGGAATGAATTTATTCGTTCCCAAATCTTGAATAAGCTGCGCGGTTACAATCATCCGCTCGTAACCAACGCCACCTTCCCCGGCGTTTGCCTTGCCCACGTAAGTGTCCGTGCAAATAACCAGTACCCTATCAGAGTCTATAATGCCACGCTCCATGAATTGTGTTACATCATCGCCCGGACCGAGATCCCACTGATCGAGTATCGCATCAACTCCATTATGACGAAGCTTCGCACCGAGTTCTGATACCCACCGCCTATGCTCTGGCGAATCGTGAGAATATGAAATGAAAACCTTAGGATGTTCCGCCATCTTTTACCTCCAATCTTTTCTCTACATCGTCCAGACGAATTTCCCCCGACAACAACTTCGGCAGCAGCACGTCCCGGATTTGGGAGAGGGTGCTAGATTGTTCGCTATTCACCCGGATCTTCTCCATCAATGGTTGAACAATTTCACTGAACCTTTGAGCAATCGGTGTAATAGGTACAGGGAAATGATAATGATCAAAACATGATGCTGGTACACGTTGCCGACCGGTTGTCCCCGTCATATTATGAATCGCGAACACCCGCAAATCATCACTTCGCGCGAGATAATAGCCGAATTCAACAGGCAACGGGGGCTTGGGGCGCAATACGATATATTCAGTAGATCCCCAACCTACCTCTCCCTCGCCTAGAAAATCGACAAAGCCTGTTTTGCCATTTTCAATACAGGGCGTAATTCTTGCCAAAAGAGTATCCCCATTAATAAACTTCGTACCAGAATTGAACTCTCGGTGCGTCCAATCGTCAGGTCTATGTCCCTGCGTTGGTAAATTCTGCATGTGCAGATAGGGGGCGGTTATCCCCTTCTTCAAAACACGGCGCGGATTTACTTCAATTGCTTCAGGCAATGGTACTACCTCCCATCCCTCCGGAATCTTCCCCAACGGCGAATCTTGGAATGCTGATGGGAACAGGGTAGCGGTTGCGGCATCCATACCAGCGGGCATGCGTCCCTCCATCTTTGCTCGCACCGGATCAAAGTCCACAAACCACGACTTAAAAATCGCCCGCGCGATTGCTTCTAGCGTCTCATTCATCTGTTTGTTGAGTTCGATCTTGTCATCAAGTGCACTGAGGATGTGGGCGATCTGGTGTTGTTCAGAGAGAGTAGGTAACGGGATTTTGTATTGCGATACCCATTCCCATGTTGTCCGCGGCATCCGTGTTCCTTCGGAGCCAGAATCCGCAAAGTCAATAAAAGCTTGAGATGCCATGCAATAATAGAGAAACCCTTGATCAACTCCTTCTTTGGCGCGTGTAACCCAAATATCTGTCGAACATATCCCATCAAAAGGTGCTCTGATGACTTTACGAAAATAACACCTCAATTTTCCGAAAAGAATGTCGCCTTGTTTGAAACGAGACTTCGTGCTCGTGACACTGCTTGCTACGTCGCGCCCTACAAGGGATAGAGTGTTTTCTCCGATGTGCTCGAGTCCAATGTAGGGTGTATCGTCTAAATCAGATGGTGAAACTGACTCGCGTACTAGTGTCGCACAATCGCTGAAATCTTTTATTTCCCATTCATTGCTTTTCCTGACGGATTCCGGTTTTTGTATCACCTCGTATTTCTCTGAAATTACTTTCCTAAACCCGTCTGATAATGACTGCCAATCCACTACATCAATCCGAATCGGTAGGTAGGATTCCTCAAAAGCCTCTTTTAACCGACGCAACTGTCTCAGGGTTAATGGCTCACTGCCGACAATCGTAAGATCGAGATCGGAATAATCTTTCGCCGTCCATTTCACCCGTGACCCGAAGGCACGCACTTCGCATTCAGGTATATGAACAGCTAGTATATGCTGAATCGTTTCGAGATGCTTAGGATTGAGGTCAATCATTGCGTGCCTCCAGTATTCTTAAGAGCTGTCTGGCGTCATGTGCAAACTCAGTTGCTTCCTCAAACACCCTTTGGGCAGTATCTTCATTGTAGGTATGAGAAGTTTGGTTGCGTTCTGTGTGATAATCCATCCATCGCTCCACATCGGTGATAAGCTGGCTTTCCGCTGCCAAACGAAATAGTTCCCGGCGGGTGGTAGTATTATTAACATAGGTTTTGCCGATATTTGCTTCAAGCCATCGCTTCATCATGTTCCAGCACTGTTCGTAAGCGACCTCAAAGTGTTGAATAACGCCGGCGCGAATAGTTTCCCACAAATCGTCATCCGAAGTATCAAGGCTACTCGCTATTTTGACAGAACGTTCCAGAGCATCAATAGATCTGGTTAAGCTATCCAACTGTAAACTCATTTGTTATCTCCTTTGAGGTAAGGCCGATACTTCACCAATGCCGAGGCGCATTTGGTATCTGATATCTTCGTCGCTGAAATTCATGAATTATCTCCAATCCCAACCAATTCCAAATTCTCACTAATCGCGGCATCCAACCACCGCGCCTCCGCCATCTGCTCAGTCAGTTTCTCTGTCAAGCGTGCCATCGTGTCCTCAAACGCCTCGCTGTCCTCCTCTTGAGCGGCTGCCTCAACGTAGCGGCCCGGGGTTAAAATGTGGCTATGCGTGCGTACTTCCTCTAGGGTTATGCTTTTGCAGAAACCGGGGGCATCGACATATTCACCCGCACCCTCATCACCACGCCATGCCCGATAAGTATCGGCGATGCGCGTTATATCTACATCTGTTAATTCCCGGTGAACACGATCAATCATCACGCCGAGTGTGCGAGCATCTATAAAAAGTGTCTCACCGGTGCGTTTACGAAATCGAGGTTGCTCCTTGTTTCTAGCGATAAACCAGAGGCAAACAGGAATCTGTGTGGAATAGAAAAGCTGCCCGGGCAACGCCACCATGCAGTCCACCAAGTCAGCTTCAATGATACTCTTGCGAATTTCGCCTTCGGTGGATGTGTTGGAACTCATCGAACCGTTTGCTAACACAAATCCAGCCGTGCCGTTTGGCGCGAGGTGATGGATAAAGTGCTGCACCCAAGCAAAGTTGGCGTTTCCCACGGGCGGCACACCGTAATCCCAACGTCTATCTTGCCGCAACCGGTCCCCACCCCAATCGCTGTCGTTAAAGGGCGGATTGGCGAGGATATAGTCCGCTTTCATATCTGGATGCAGGTCATGGTGAAAACTGTCAGCGTGTTCCTGTCCGAGGTCCGCTTCAAGGCCGCGAATCGCGAGATTCATCAGTGCCAACTGTCGTGTGGTTGGATTCGACTCCTGCCCGTAGATAGAGATATCGTCGCGTTTTCCACCGTGCGCTTCAACAAAAACTTCACTCTGAACAAACATGCCACCTGAACCGCAGCATGGATCATAAACCCGCCCTTCGTACGGCGCGAGCATCTCAACGAGGGTCCGCACTACACAGCGAGGGGTATAGAACTGACCACCCTTTTTGCCCTCCGCACTTGCGAATTCTGAGAGAAAGTATTCGTAGACCCTGCCCAATATATCTTTTGAGTGATTTTCCTGCTCTCCCAAACCAATCGTGCCAATCAGGTCAATCAGTTCACCGAGTAGCCGCTTGTCAAGCCCCGGACGCGCATAGTTTTTAGGAAGCACCCCTTTCAGACGCGGGTTTTCCCCCTCAATCGCAATCATCGCGTCATCAACCAACGTCCCAATTTCCGGTTGTTTGGCGTTAGCTTGTAGATAACCCCAGCGGGCTTCCTCCGGAACGTAGAAGATGTTGTCTGCCAGATATTCATCTCGGTCCCCGGTGATCTGTAAACGGAGAGTCTCATCTGCAATGTAGAGTTCACTGTGGGGGTTAGCAGATTCTATAAGCAGCAAATTGTACTTTTCCTCAAAAGCGTCCGAGATATACTTGAGGAAGATTAACCCTAACACCACATGCTTATATTCGGCGGCGTCAAGGTTGTTACGGAGTTTGTCCGCTGCTTGGAATAGGGTCGCTTCAAAACCGAGCGTTGCGTCATTCTTATTTGATTTTGTGTTTCGTTTCTTTCTTGCCATTTTGTATCCTGCTGACTCCTTACAATTTTTGTTGTTATCTCCAAGGTTTTATATCGCCTAATCCTCATAGCCATTGACAACGACCCGCAAATCATCGGGATACCTTCCAAGATGTTCCACTAATTCTTTCACTGTCATTTCCCCTTTCCTTTGGAATAGGGGCGATACTCTACTAACGCAGCCCTACCGATGATTGCAACGATACGCGCCATCAATTCTCTTCCGTTGGCATCGGTGAGGCGCAAATCCTCACCGGGCATGAAATGAACCGGCTGTTGTTTGCCCTCGTTGATGACGATGTTGGAGGCGTAGAGGTATGTCCGATCATGGGTATCGCGTATGGGATTTAAGCGCCCTGACAAGCCCGGTAGAGTGCACGTCCCCTCCGGAAAACATACCGCACCGCCCCCCGGTACGCTCTGCATTTCGATTGCAAGTGTTCCTTGTGCTGGGACCCAGTCATGTGCTAAATGTGCTGCATAGCCGGTGGCGGCTGCGAATACCGTCATAGGCAGGTGCGTAGAGTGAAGATTAACTTGTGCCACCCCATTTTCGTCGGTGGTTGTTTGTTTCCATGTCTTATTCGGGAATAGCGCCAACACCTCAACTTCCGGCACTGGGTTACCGCGATGGCGACACATGATGATAGTCGTTGCCGGTGTCGCCTCTGTGGGAGCAGCAGGAATCCTGAGAACAAGGTCTGAATCATCAATCAGCCGATACACCGGGAGCTTCCCGCTCAAGGCTTCCGTTTCACGAAGGATGATTGGCACACCGTCCCCGCGCCGCTCCATGAAAAATTGCCGATCTCCCGAACCCCGGATCTCCCCAACCGGTATCCGTCCAAAGATTGAAGCGAGTGCTTCGTTTCGCGTTGATTGACGGACATCCATGCTGTCAATGGTTAAGTTGTTTGGCAATCCACCAGGCGAATTTATTTCCACGCGATCTGCGAACATTGAGAGCCGAATCCGGCTGCCACGAATTGAGTAGTCGCGATGGGCAACGGCGTTGACAATTGCTTCAAATAGTGCTGCCTCACTGTATTGTGGCAGGTCCGTACGAGCGGGGTCCTTATACGCACCAACACGCATGTTGCGGACAGCAAAGGCAACCGCTTCAGTAATTTGTCGGTTCAGCGGTCCAGTAATTATCTGGGCATCTATCTGTCCAGAGGCGCGATCGTTGCCTCGATAACAGGTCGCAGTGATGCAAGCGTTGGGAAGCCATTCTTCGGGCGAGCGGCTGCACAACAACACGCCTGCCACCGTGGCTCGTGTTGTCCCATTTTCGTCACTCGTTAAGAGCCCCATTCTTTCTAATGCAGACTCAGGATCGGCAGCACCTACGGTGCTCAATAAAGGCTTCCAAAGTGACTCATCCAAGGATCCAAATCCGGTTCCCTCAACCGGCTGTTTATCAAACCAGAGGAATCGCGCCTGCCCGCGCTGCTGTGCCAGACGCAGCCGCTCATCGCTCGTCATCCGGCGTTTTGAACTGCCAACCCGATGGTAGCTACCGCCGGGGCTGTCATGTTGTGCATGACCTTGGCGCACTTCCACCAGCAAGAATGGCATCCCCTCATCTATCTCTTTGCGAAGGATCGCAGGACGGATTGGAGGATTAATCATGTCAGAGCAAACGTTCACTATGAGTTGTTCTAAGGCATCCATCTGCTCGCGGGACATGCCTTGCACATTGCCACTGTCAGTCACACCACACAGCACCACACCGCCGTCTGTATTCGCGAAGGCGGCGAACTCATCCGCTAAATCATCGCGGCGCGGACTCTTGGGAACATCCCCGGCGAACTCAATCTCCTTGAATTCCCAGTGACTATCTTCACCGAGGCGCATTTGGCGTCTGATCTCTTCGTCGCTGAAATTCATGAATTATCTCCAATTTACTATTTCGCCCGCTGCTTAACCTTTACCATTTTTGTTTGTTATCTCCAAGACTTTATAGTAACATAGAAGGAAGGAGCAGATCTCAAGAAGCAGCCTTATACCTTTCGCGTTCCAAACGCTACCCTAAGAGGCGGGAGACCATGCTTCCTTAAATTTTGGCATCCACCGCGTAAAGAACGCAACCGCCTCCGCATCTTGGTGATCTGGTGAGAGCATATGGACACCTTTACCCTCGTAAGATAGCGTGTAGACACCGCAGGCTGTGGGACCGATGGCGATAACGCCAACCGCTCTACCGATGTCGAACCGTCCCTTGGGACCGACCTCGTACCCATGACGGGTGCCTGCCCCGATAGCGATGATCCCAAACGAATTGCCGCCAAACGCAAAAATACCAACAGAAAATGCACCGACCGCGACGATACCGACGGAACATGCACCCATAGCAATCACACTGACGGAACATGCACCGATAGAAACGACACCGACAGTCAATCCACCAACAGCGATAAAGCCGATACCGATTGCGTCAACTACCGTGTCATTCATCCAAGACCAATATTCAGAAGTGATTATCGCGCGGAGAAACGATGGAAGGGCTAAATCTAAGTGTTTGTCGCAAATTGCGATTGTGTAGAGACCAAAAGCCAATAGATAGGCGAGTACGAATAGAACGCCAGTAACTTTCCACCATTTTGCAAAGTAGGCATCAAAGGTTTCCTTGAACTGTTCAAAACTGGATGTTTCTGACATCTCTGTATACCTCCGTTGAAAAGTAGGGGCAACCCTCGTGGTTGCCCTCTCTATCAAGCGACATCTTAATTCTATGCTACACCCTTGGGGGTTGTCAACCAAAAGGGTTTCAAGAGTGCATCGGCCCACTGGCACATTAATGAACTAATGACCGAATGAACCAATGAACTAATAAGAAAGGAACAAATTTTATGAGCCAAACATTTCGCGTAGGACTCA
This sequence comes from Candidatus Poribacteria bacterium, assembly GCA_965220385.1. Lineage (GTDB taxonomy): Bacteria > Poribacteria > WGA-4E > WGA-4E > PCPOR2b > PCPOR2b. Next base: position 532,608 of record OZ244825.1, read on the forward strand.
CCCGCGACATCCTAGCGCCGGACGGCACAATCGGGTTCGGTGACATCGGTTTGAATCTGCTCGACGAGGCAGCAGGGGTGGAGTGGGAGGTCATGGCGGAAAATACGTCGCCGTTGCGCCGCGATCAGGTGCAAAATTATGATGCCCTGCTGGTACTGGGACCATCAATAACTACCGAAACCTTGGAAGGCGTTGAACGCCTGACAATCTTGGCGCGGTTCGGCGTCGGGTACGACGCGATTGATGTGGACGCCTGCACCCAAAACGGTGTCCTACTCACCATCACACCCGACGGTGTGCGCCGACCTGTGGCAGCAGCCGTTATCACCTTCATCTTGGCGCTCAGCCAGAAGTTGCTGATCAAGGACCGCCTCACCCGTGATGGACGTTGGGTGGAAAAGCTGGACTATATGGGCATGGGCGTCACCGGGCGAACCCTCGGACTGGTCGGGCTGGGCAATATCGGGCGCGAAGTGTTCAAACTTGCCCAACCCTTCGAGATGCGTCATCTGGCGTATGACCCCTACGCAACGCCGGAGCAAGCAGAGGGCGCGGGGGTGGAACTCGTCGATCTGGAGACCCTGCTCCGCACGTCGGACTTTGTCTCCATCTGTTGCGCCTTGACCCCAGAAACACACCACCTAATCAACGCGGAACGGATCGCACTGATGAAAGAGACCGCGTATCTGATCAACGCCGCACGCGGTCCCATCGTCGATCAAGCTGCACTCACCGTCGCATTGCGTGAGAACCGCATTCAGGGAGCCGCTCTCGATGTGTTTGAACAGGAACCGGTAGATCCCAACGACCCAATCCTAACGTTGGATAACGTCATTGTCACGCCGCACGGCATCTGCTGGACGGACGAATGCTTCCTCGGCAATGGACGAAGCGCGTGCGAAAGTATCTTGGATATCGCAGCGGGACGGATCCCCAATAACATAGTGAACCGTGATGCACTGGACAACCCGCGCTTCCAAGAAAAATTGCGCCGATACGGGTAATGAGCCAAAAGACCATGTAGGTCGAGATTCACATCTCGACAAAATCCCAATGTTCAGTCCCCGTAGGTTGAGATTCACATCTCGACAAAATACTATTTCAATCGGGAGGCAATAGTATATATGACCCAACTGCCACGCAGCGTATTATATTACGGAAAAGATGAACCGTTGCCCGAAGGGACACACCTCCGCGCAGGTCCCTTGTCCACAATCTTCGAGGCGGGCGATCTGCGCTACATTCGGTTTGGGGACAATGAGATTCTCCGACGGGTCTATGTCGCTATCCGTGACCACAACTGGGACACAATACTTCCCCAACTCTCAAATGTCGGGGTCGAACGAGAGAGCGACAGGTTTCGTATCACCTACGATGTAGAGAACAACAGCGCCGACGTCAATTTCTACTGGAAAGGGACAATCACAGGAGACGCAGATGGGACCATCACCTTCTCTATGGACGGAGAGGCACGGTCAACCTTCCGCCGCAACCGTATCGGTTTCTGTGTGTTGCACCCGATGAGTTGTGCAGGTGTTCCCTGCCGTATCGAAAAAGTAGACGGGACTGTTGAGGAGAGTGCGTATCCTATCACCATTGCGCCTCAACACCTAATTGATGGCGAAATCAAGCCGGTTGCTCCGTTCAACAATATGCGATCTGTCAGTTACGAAGTAACTTCCGGGGTCGAGGCAGAGGTGCGATTTGAGGGCGAAATCTTTGAGATGGAAGACCAACGTAACTGGACCGATGGCTCCTACAAAACCTACGGCACGCCGTTGAGCGAACCCTTCCCGGTCGAAGTCCCTGCGGGGGCGAAGATTTCCCAGCGGATTACCCTTACCCTCAAAACTCAGCGTGAGTCGAGCACCACGCCGCAAGACAGAACGCTTCAACCACTTGCCTTCGAGGTCTCATCTGCCGACCCTCGACCGATCCCCCACATCGGATTGGGCGTTGCTTTCCACGGAGATCAACTCAGTGCACAGGAATTGGAACGCCTCAAATTGCTCAACCTATCGCACCTGCGAGCGGATATCGACTTGACAGAACCCGATTATGAGACCACACTGCGCCAAGCAACCGACGAAGCGAGGGAACTGGGGGTGTCGCTGGAGCTTGCTCTGTTCCTTTCCGATGCAGCAGCGGAGGAATTACCGCGGTTCGCTGAAGCCGTTAACCGGGTAAAACCGCCAGTCGAAACCTACCTTATCTTCCATAAAGCAGAGGCGTCCACCTCCGCCCAATGGGTTGACCTCGCACGCCGTTATCTCTCCGGCGCAAAAATCGGAGCGGGCACCAATGCCTATTTTACCGACCTGAATCGGGGGCGCCCCCCCGTGGAGGCACTAGACCTCGTCTGCTATTCAATCAATCCACAAGTCCACGCCTTCGACAACGCTTCGTTGACCGAGACTTTGGAGGCACAGGCGATAACCGTTGACAGTGCTCGCCAATTCACCGATGGATTGCCCATCGCAGTCACACCCGTCACCCTCTTGGCACGTTTCAACCCCAACGCCACCGGACCTGAACCCGAACCCGCGCCGGGCGAATTGCCCCCACAGGTTGATGTCCGTCAGATGTCGCTATTCGGTGCAGGCTGGACGCTCGGCAGCATCAAATATCTTTCGGAAAGCGGTGCATCGAGCGTAACCTATTACGAAACAACCGGGTGGCGCGGCGTGATGGAGACGGCGACCGGTTCGCCGCTGCCGGAGAAATTCCGTTCGATCCCCGGCGCGGTTTTCCCACTCTATCACATTCTCGCTGACGTGGGCGAATTTAGCGGGGGTGAGGTCCTACCCTCAAAATCGAGCGATACATTGAAGGTAGAAGGAATTGCGCTTCGCAAGGACGGAAAAACGCGCATACTGCTTGCAAATTTGACCCCCGATTCACAACGCATCAGTGTGGATAACTTGCCAGAAAATGTTTGGATTCGTCGCTTGGACGAAACCAACGCACAGACCGCAATGACATCGCCTGAGACATTCCGTACGGAAACCGGCGAACACGTACAAATCACCGCTGATGGTACACTTGAACTCAACTTGCTCCCTTACGCTGTCGCCCAAATTGATAGCAACTCTGGTGAATACCAAAAATAAGTAGACACTTTCGCCCCCTGGTAGGTGCGGTTTCCAACCACACCGCACTCACTCCAACCCGGTAGGTGCGGTTTCCAACCGCACCGGTGCCGACTCGTCGAGCATCTCCCGATTTATCGGGATTTGAAGTGTCTCATTAATTCTAAAATCTACCATAAACAATTCAGAAAATTAACCCTTACGGAGAAAGATATGCCAAACACCGATCAACATCAAAGCGAACTTGCCAATCTATTTACCGGTGTCTCCCAAACGGTGGCAGATCCCCGAATCTATCAAAGCCGGAATGTCCACACAGTCTACACATTCCCCGGCTACACCAAAACGGAATGGATGGCGAAAGCTACGGAACTTCGGGAACATATTCTGGTCAGCAACGGCTTGACCCCGATGCCGGAAAAAACGCCGCTCAACACCCACATCTTCGGACGGGTTGAACGCGAAGATTACACCGTCGAGAAGGTCTACTTTGAAGCCTATCCCGGCTTTTTCACAACCGGAAACCTCTACCGTCCAAGAGGAAAGAAAGGACCATTTCCCGCGATTGTCAGCCCGCACGGACACTGGGGAAGAGGCAGGCTGGAAAATAGCGAAGCCGGTTCAGTGCCAGGGCGTTGTATCAACTTTGCCAAACAGGGCTACATCATCTTTTCTTACGACATGGTCGGCCGCGTCGACAGCGGGGAGCAGATCGATCACGCCTATGGCGCGGAACGCGAAGCGCTCTGGGGTTTGAGTCTGATGGCGCTCCAACTGTGGAACGGGGTCCGATCCGTTGATTTTCTGGAATCGCTGCCCGATGTGGACAATGATAGGATCGGCTGTACCGGCGCATCGGGCGGAGGAACACAGACGTTTATGCTCACAGCAATCGATGATCGGATCAAGGTTTCTGCACCAGTTAATATGATCTCCGCACACATGCAGGGCGGCTGCCTCTGCGAGAACGCGCCAAACCTACGACTGGACATCAGCAACATCGAAATTGGCGCGTTGATGGCTCCAAAACCCTTGTTACTCGTATCCGCGACGGGCGACTGGACAAAGGACACCCCCAAAGTCGAATATCCCGCGATCCGTAGCATCTACGCACACTTCGATGCGGAGGACAAGCTGCACGAGATACAAATCGATGCAGATCATAACTACAACAAAGACAGCCGCGAAGCGGTCTACGGATGGTTCGCCAAATGGTTTCTGGGCGAAGAGGACGCCACAAAATTCAAAGAGGTCCCCTTTGAAGTGGAGCGGGACGAAGCCCTACTCGTCTTTCATAACCGGGAATTGCCCGAGGGCGCACTTGATGCCGAGGGACTCACCCGTTCACGGATCGAAAGCGCCGAGGATCAACTTGCGGTGCGCAAACCAACCGACGCAGCATCACTTGACCAATTCCGTGAGGAGATGGGCGCCGCGCTCCGACGGTCGCTCGCAATCTCTACTCCCGACGCCACCCGCCCGAGTCCGGTTGAGGAATCCGACTTCACCGCGCAACCGCTTGTGGTCGGTGGAAAAGATCAACTCCCCGCCCTGTTCTGGAAACCCAAGGCAGACCCAGCGAACAGTTCGGCAACACTGATTATCCATCCCCAAGGTGCGATAAATCTAATCAATCCGGAGACTGGTCAACCCACGCGCTTGATCAGTGACCTGCTCGCTGCTGGAGAATCAGTACTAGGGATAGATGTCTTTAAAACCGGTGCACGCAATTCCGACGACGGAAAAGTGATACGGGATGCGAGTGACAGACACTTCACCACCTACAATCGCACCGATGCCGCCCTGCGGGTTCAGGACATCTTGACCGCATTGACCCATCTCAAATCCCAAACCGGGTTGTCAACCGTAAACCTAATCGGGCTTGGGGAAGCCGGATTGTGGTGCCTCTTCGCCGCTGCGTTTGCCGATGTCAACCACACCGTTGTCGATGCCAACCAGTTCAATACCAATAACGACGAGGCATATCTCCAAACCCTACCCATTCCGAGCATTCGGCGTGTTGGTGATTTTCGTACGGCGGGGACACTCGTCGCACCGCGACATCTACTTATCCACAATACTGGAAACACTTTTCAGACCGATTGGATCGCAGATGTCTATCGTGCCATCAATGCCACCGATCAGTTACGAGTAGAGACGGAATCCCTATCAGACGCAGATATCACAGCGTGGCTGGTAACACAAAACGGTTAAAAGTCCCCCTGACAAGGGGGACTTAGGGGGTTGCGTATCCAAGTCCCCCTGACAAGTGGTACATCCCGCCTGTCCCGATTCATCGAGGATTTATCGGGGGCGGGATTTAGGGGGTTAACCCTGCACGGGGACAGACCCACAGCTCTTCGTACGGGCGAGGTTCCCTCGCCCCAGCTGTCGGGGCACATGGGGAACAATGCCGGATTTCTGTAGGTCGATTCTCCCAAATTGATCCCTCGGATATTTTGTAAAACAAACTCCCCAAATACGGAAGTATAACTTGACGCAACTCCCACCGTGATACTATAATTATCAATAATTCTCCGAATCGGGAATTTAACCTGATCCCGGAAATACAGACGAAAGGAATACCGGGGAGGCAAGTCATGAACGCAACGCGGCAAACTGAGCCACTTCTCCTTGGTTAAATAGCTAAAGAGAACAATGAAGGACCATATCCAACACTACGAAGATAAATTAAAATACGAAACAGACTCGTGGGACCTCAACGAGGCGATCCAGAACGGAGAGAACGTTGTCGTAATTGATGCGCGATCCGCAGAAGCGTTCGCAGAAGGACATATCCCCGGCGCGGTCAGTTTCCCACATCGGACCATGAACGGAGATTCAACAGCAGATCTGGACAGAGAGACACTTTACGTGACATACTGCGACGGTATCGGATGCAATGCGTCAACGAAGGGCGCGCTTAATATGACACGGTTGGGATTTCGTGTGAAGGAGCTTATGGGCGGCTTAGACTGGTGGACACGAGATGGCTACCCTATCGAAACGGGTTAAGGGGGTTCAGTGCGTAACAGTAAATCCCTATGAATTTTCAAACCAGACCGTTATCAGAGAGTTTTGGTGCCGAAGTCCTCAACGTAGATTTAACACAGATTGACGAAGGCATGGCGAGAGCAATTCTATCCGCCGTCCACAAGCACGCAATTCTGCTGTTTCGCCGACAATCGCTGCACGATGAAGACATCTACCGACTAAGCGTGGCACTCGGGCCAGTCGAAGAACCGCCCGCAGCCAAAGATAATCACAGTCCCGGCTTCAAGTCGATTGTCTATCTGACCAACATCAATAGCCTTGACGGAACGCTCATCAGAGGAAATTTTGTTGAGAAAACGGATGGCGGTTGGCACTCCGATCAGGCGTATCGGAAAAATCCAGCCACCCTGTCCACCCTGTTCTGTGTTATTGCTCCGGAATCCGGTGGCAGCACAAGTTTCGCTAACACTCGGTTGGGATACGAGTCCCTACCGGCTGAACTCAAAAATCGCCTCGAAAACATGAAGGTCCGATACAGTCCGGGTAAATCGCACGGCGTACCGAATATTGAGGTCACCCATCCCGCCGTCCTCGTAAATCCTGAGAGCGGAATCAAGACCCTCTATGTCGGTCCCGGTGCACGCGGATTCGAGGGGTTGGACGATGCGGAAGGTCGGGGCCTTAAAGAGGAATTACTTGCGTATCAATTTCGGTCCGAACACATCTATCAACACAACTGGCGCCTGGGAGATATGCTCATTTACGATAACGCACACTTCCTTCACAGACGAGACGCTTTTGAAGGGATCCGATTCCACAAAGCCACACGCCTATACCTTTCGCCCGACCGGTTTGCCGTGCCGGACTAGCATGAAAGTCGAATCCTTGAGGGTAAAATTCTCAACTTGTGCAGAACTTGATTGGATTGACTATGAATGAGACAGAACCGTCACATTTGTCCTCGGATGAGATTGAGGAAATCGAAGAACTCACGCTGCGTTGGATTTTCCAAGCAATTCTCGATTTTGGAATGGAAGCGCATGAAATATTCTTAAACTCGCCGGATAGCGTGAAAGATATTGCAGAAGATATTACAAGAGAATTGCTAGACCGTCTTCCCGGATTTAATGTGCAACAAAGAATATACGGAACTGTTGATTATAAGAGGGCTAGATATGTTATATTACCCGAAAAAACGATAAGGCAAGCTCTCTTTATAGACTCAAAAGCGGAGAAAGAGAATCGGTCGGCGACTATACAAATGTCTCAAACTTCTATGTGGATAAGACAGCAAAGAAGTGGTAGTTCTGTAAATGAGAAAGGTCTCCTGCCGGAAATATCCGAGTATGGAGGTAAAAATTACCTTACGACAACCTGTTTAGTCCACTTCCTGTACTCAGATGACTCAGATATATATCACTTAAAAGAAGTTAAAATTACGGTAATTCCCAATGGAAAATTACAGGACAGGTATAATCCAACTGTTGATGATGGAATATGGCTAGCAGGACGAAACGCTCCGACTCTAGGAGAAGATTTTAGGGTTCGAGTCAGTTTTGCTAGAATACAACAGAAAGCGTCATGGCGGGTTCAAACCATACACTATGATGAAATTAATGGAGAGTGCAGAGGACAATGGCATCCGTAGGTGTTGAAGAATTCCTAGAGGAAAACCACATCTATCATGGTGATTCTCGGGTACTTTTGCAGAATATTAGACCTGACTCAATCGCACTAAGCATTTGGTCCCCTCCATATTTTGTCGGGAAATCATACGAAAAAGATTTGTCCTTTACGGATTGGAAAGATTTACTACGAGAGGTCATCAAGCGACATTTTCCAATTATAAAGCCAGGAGGATTCCTAGCTATCAATATTGCCGATATTTTATGTTTCAAAGATAAATCAATGCCAAAAATCATGGCAGAAAATGTGTCTCGAAGAAAAGTCGCACTCACTAAGGAAGAAATATTAGAAGCCAAACAAAACCATCCCACATGGAATAAACACAAACTCGCAGCACATTTTGGGTGTAGTGAACAAACCATTGATAGAAGGCTTAACGGGAATAACATTAGAGGCGGAAAGTATCAAACGCAGACGCGGGTTTTTTTAGTTAGTGGTTTGGTTGAGGAGGCGGCTAACGAAGCGGGTTTTTACTTATATGATCGGCGCGTCTGGGTGAAAGATGCAGCATGGGAAAATTCAAGATGGCATACGATTTCTTATAGATCTGTTGACGAGTTTGAGTATATTTATATATTCTGGAAGCCAGGTATTACTAAGGTAGATCGTTTTCGACTGACGAAGCAAGAATGGGTCAACTGGGGTTCAAGAGCAGTTTGGGAAATTCCGTCAGTTCGCAGCAATGCTGATCACGACTCAAAATTTCCCGTTGAACTACCGAGAAGGGTCATAAAGTTATTGACGGAAACTGATGATATTGTCCTTGACTGTTTTATTGGTAGTGGAACAACGGCGATGGCGGCGATTAGAGAAGGTAGGAAATATATTGGAATCGACAAAGAGAAAAAATCTGTGAAGATTGCATTAGATGCTGTTTCTTCTTGTGAACAACTCAGTAAGGAACCAGAGCAAATGGATCTTTTCATTCGTGATATAGAGGAAAGATATCACGCAAAAGCACATGCCTAATTCAGTATGCCAGTGAATAGCTTAGGCTCTAGTACTATTAATATTTTTCAGGTTTGTGGTGGAGTTTTAGTTGCTACATGTTTCCCCAACACCTATTGTGCTTGCCTGATTGATTGGAGAACTGAACGTGCTTCGTAGGAGATGGAGGAAACCAGTGAATATCCGCAGCCCCTATGATCAACTTGCCGGTTGCACATGGCTGGCAAGGCTTGTTGACAAAATTCGGCGTGACCAAGAAGGCACTCTGGGCGAAGAGTATCAGGAGTATCTGTGCAATCCCAGTGCAACGGATGGACTGTTCCTCTATTTCTTTGACATAGATATGGACGAACTCGCCGACACTGTGGGGGAACATTCGACCGATACAGACCTTGAGGAATGGTTTTTACGCTTGGATGGCGTGACACCAGAGACCATCACTCAGTGGAACCAGTTCGCCGCCTCTCTCGGATCAAACGGAGAGCGTTCTCGTTTGATGTTTGAAGAGGCTTTGAACACCATCTACGCCGGCTGCGACGATCCCGATGTTCAGACATTCTACGATGTCATAGACTGGGACGAGGGAAGATTTCCCAATCCCAAAAAAGGATAGTATCCCACTATGCCACAATCAGCACTCGGTGTCACTGTTCCAGAAGCAGAACCTTGGGTAAAAGATCTGCGTGAACGCTACGATCCAACTGTTGCGGTTGGGGTACCCGCTCACATCACAGTGCTTTTCCCGTTCATATCGCCCGACTCAATGACAGACGACGATCTCGCTAGAGCCACCGAAACATTTCAGCGTTTTCGACCCTTTGAGTTCAGGTTTGAGCGGGTTGGTAGATTTCCCGAATCCCTCTATCTCGCTCCCGAACCCGATGAACCGTTTATTTCGCTCACCAAGGCGATTGCACGTGAATTCCCTGAGTATCCCCCTTACGCAGGGAAATTCACCGAGATTGTTCCACACTTGACGGTTGCGAATAGGAGTGCAGAGTTATCGGCTATCGCAGAGACAGAACTATCGGAGATAATGAAGGACCTCGGACCAATCCATGCAGTTTGCAATGTTGTCGAATTATATGAAAACTCAAGTGGACACTGGAAGTGGGCGCAGTCCTTTCCTCTCGGAGGTGCAAACTCATGCAAATGACAATTGACTTGAGCGATAAACAGGCAGAACAATTCCAGCAACTTGCGAAATCTTTATCGATTCCCCCTCAAGAGTTAGTGCGTGCTGCGATTGAGGATTTTCTCCTGTGTCAAGCAGAAGATTTTAGTCAAGCGGCTCGCTACGTCTTGAAAAAAACGAAGAGTTATATAAACGATTAAGTTGATGATTATTGTCGAAAAAATTGTCACAACACAAAAGGGGACATCCCCTTCCGAGCAGGATATAGTCAAGCTCGATTGGGAGGCTCGCCAAAAATGCCGGCAGCGACTCAAAACGGAAGCCGGACGAGAACTTGGACTTGCCCTACCGACCGGCACCCGCTTGTCGCCCGGCGACTTTTTGTATCGGGATGCGGACGTTGAAATCGTCGTCGAAGGAAAACCTGAGAAGGTGTTTGTCCTTTGCCCTGAGAAACGCGAACCCTTCGGTCTCGCCTGCTACCAAATTGGAAACCTGCATCGTCCCATCGGATTCGACGACGGCGCGATTCTGGTTCCTTACGAACCTGTTCTTGAAAGACAATTAACCCGACTCGGATTCACCTACACCGTTGAGGAACGGATATTCACAGGTGTCCCCCAACAATCACAGCCCCATGCCCATGTCCACTGATACCGCTCCAGAGGGTAAATCCCTATTGACGCTCCTGCAGCTCACAGACAGTTTCTTCCCCACAGGTGCGTTTGCGCACTCCTTCGGTCTGGAAACCTATGTGCAGCGTGAGCTTGTCAACGACGCTGAGACATTTGAGAGGTTTCTCCGGTCAACCCTCCATCACGGCGTCCGAAATGGCGATGCGGTTGCTATCGGACTGACCTACAAGGCGACCGAAATTGAAGGGGTTGTCGATCTCGATGCACGCCTCACCGCGATGAAAGTTGCGCGTGAATCACGGGAGGCCAGCATCAAAATCGGCAAGCAGTTCCTCCGAAACGCTGCGATACTTGAACGAAACGAAACGCTAAACGAATATGCCAAGAGGGTCCGATCTGGCGGATGTGCCGGACACCACGCAATTGCTTACGGCTTGGTCGCGTCTGCCGCAAAGATTGACCTGTTCTCCTCGGTACTCGGTTATCTGCACGCCCACGTTATCGGACAGGTCTCCGCTGCGGTACGGCTCATTCCACTGAAGCCAACGGACGGACAGGAGATTATCCAAAAAGTTCGCCCCGATCTCATCGGCATCGCCCGATTTGCGAAAGGAGCAACTATAGACGATCTAAGCAGCTTCACCCCCGGGCTTGACATCCGCAGTATGCAACACGAAAGGCTATATTCAAGACTATTTATCTCCTGAAGTCCCCCTGACAAGGGGGATTTAGGGGGTTGACTTGATTCTTGTAGGGGCAACCCTTGTGGTTGCCCGCTGTCGAGTCGGGACCTGTCCCCCTGACAAGTGGTACATCCCGCCTGTCCCGATTCATCGGGGATTTATCGGGGGCGGGATTTAGGGGGTTGCCTTTGGATTGGAAGTATCCAAGTGACCCCAAAATCAACCATAAACCTGAGAACCAAAATCTCCATGAAACCGTTGAAAATTGGAATCGGCGGTCCCGTCGGATCGGGCAAGACCGCACTCATTGAAAAGTTGTGCAAAAGGATGCGGGATACCTACGAACTGGCCGCGATCACGAACGACATCTTCACGCGCGAAGATGCCGAGATTCTCACCCGCCTTGAAGCACTACCACAGGAGCGAATTCTCGGTGTCGAGACCGGCGGCTGCCCGCATACCGCTATCCGTGAGGACATCTCTGCCAACCTTGAGGCGGTCGAACAGATAACAGCCGAATTTCCCAATCTCGATATTCTATTCCTTGAGAGCGGTGGAGATAACCTCGCCGCCTTCTTCAGCCCGGAACTGGTCGATGCCGCGATCTATGTGATCGATGTCGCGGGTGGGGATAAGATCCCCCGAAAAGGTGGTCCGGGAATCACCCGCTCCGATCTCCTAATTATCAACAAGATAGATCTCGCAGAATATGTCGGTGCCGATCTCTCCGTCATGGCACGAGACACCAAACAGATGCGCGGCGAAAAACCCGCCGTGTTCACAGACCTACGAAAATCGGAAGGGTTGGAAGATATTATCTCCTGGATACAACGGGAGTTGTTATTTGAAGATACAAATAGAGCAAATTAAACCGTATCGCTACACACTAAATTCAATGAAAAGGCTATAGCAAAGCCGAATCAATTCATCCTACAACGATTAAGTATTAATTTTGAGATAAGGTTTACAAGGCTCTCTCTTGAGAAGGGGGAGCCACAAGGTCTAGTGCAAATACCATAAGGGAGTTTAATCATGCGAGCCGTACAAGAACTTCAGTCAATCGTTTCCCAACTTTCAGCGGAAGAACTTGCCCGTTTCAGGGAATGGTTTGATAAATTCGATGCCGAAGTATGGGATCGACAGTTTGAAGATGATGCAAAATCTGGTAAATTAGATCAATTGGCTAATCAAGCAATTGCAGATTTTCAGGCTGGGAAATGCAAGCAGCTATGAATCACTTCACAACTCCTTCATTTTGGGAATGTTATCGAAAACTTCCGTGCAATATTCAAAACTTGGCAAATGACAATTTCAAATTGCTGAAGCGAAATCCAAGACATCCATCCTTACATTTGAAGAGAGTTGAAAGGTATTGGTCTGTAAGAGTAGGAATCAGATATCGAGCTGTCGCTGTGGAAGGTGAGGAAGGTCTAGTTTGTTTCTGGATTGGAACACACGCTGAATATGATAAACTGATTCATTAATCATCTTCCTGCTGTTCTAGTTGACAGATTAGGTTGTGGTATCATCAATGGTTCTGGATTATGATGGAAAGATATAATGCGTGAGAAACTTCTTAAACTGTACAATCACCTCTACGCCGAGTACGGCGAGCTAAATTGGTGGCCCGCCGAAACGCCATTTGAAATTATTATCGGTGCAATCTTGGGTCAAGCGACCGCTTGGCGAAATGCCGCCAAGGCAATTGGCAACCTCAAAGCTGCAAACGTACTGGATCCGGAGGCGATGAGCAAACTTTCCCAAGACGAATTAGAAACCCTCATCCTCCCGTCAGGCTACTACCGAGCCAAAGCCAAAAAGGTTCGCGCATTTCTCACACATCTCCAAGCGCACCACAACAATCAGTTGAACTCACTCTTTGACCAGAAGCTGCCGACACTCAGAGAAGAGCTGCTTTCGATTTATGGAATCGGTGAGGAAACCGCTGACACAATTCTGCTTTACGCCGCCAAAAAACCAAGCTTCGTCGTTGATACCTACACCTACCGTCTGTTTGAGCGATTGGGATGGTTCACCGGCAAATTCCATTACGGCAGACTGCGAGGGATTTTCATGGAAAACCTCCCGCACGATCGTCAGATGTTCAATCAATACCACGCCCTGATAGTGCGTCACGGTGCCAGGATATGCCAGAAAACGCCTCAATGTGAGAAATGTATGTTACAGAGCCAATGCCCAACCGGAAATGGTTCCCGTACCTATCAATAACCTTTGGCGTGAGTTGGCAAGGTTGTTGTTTTCACACTGTTTTCACGTTTCACGTTTCATTCTCGGTATCAACAGGTGCAAACTAGCACCGGTGGTTCAATAGATTTCACGTTCCCACTAACGTTGTGAAAAGGTCTGGTAATTCATAATGCGTTTTTTCCGTAGAAGTCCCCAGAGCAAGCCGATGGATAGTCACTATGCTGACCTGCGCGAGAAAATGGTGGAGGAACAGATCCGAAATCGCGGGATTAAAGACAAGAAGGTACTGGACGTGATGCGGCAGGTGCCCCGGCACCTATTTGTTGAGCCGGACAGTATAGAGAACGCTTACGAAGACAATGCCATGCCAATCCAGTATGGACAGACAATCTCTCAACCTTACATCGTTGGGCTGATGACCGAGTTACTGGAATTGGAGACATCGTCCAAAGTGTTGGAGATCGGCACCGGCTGTGGGTATCAGACCGCTATCATAGCGGAGATAGTTGACCAAGTCTATACCGTCGAAATTCTACCCGAACTTGCGCAGAGCGCGTCGAGACGGCTCGAAAAGTTCGGCTACCAAAATATCCACCACAGATACGGGAACGGCTATTACGGTTGGCGGAAATACGCCCCCTACGACCGGATAATCGTGACCGCCGCGCCCAAAAAATTGCCCAACCGACTCATCAATCAGTTAGCGGAAGGCGGGCTTATGATACTTCCAATTGGCGACTATCACCAAGATCTGGTTCGAATTAACAGAACCGAACACGGCATTGAGACTAAAAACATTAGCGGTGTCCGCTTTGTTCCCATGACCGGGGCACCGGACTAAGCGCCTAAAGGAGGCGAGGTGGTACAACAAATCTTCAAACAGCTGCTCGAATTCCTATCGACGCCTACCGGTCTCTGGACCCTTATCGGTATCGGAGCGGTCATTGCGTTCGCAGCGATCTATCATCAGAAACGTCAGATCCCCGGATTCACGATCGAAGCCATTACAGATGATACCTGGTTCATTAACCGTGATGACAATCATCGTATCGCAATCATTGTTTCTCTGCGGCTCATCAACAAATCCGGTAGCCCAATCCGGATTCAGCGATGCAAACTCAGCGGCTACTCGCCCAAGATCCCCCCGGAGGAATTGGTGCTAGATGGCTACGACAAGACGGTTGGCTTAGAATTCCCGAAGTATGACCTGTTCGAGCCGGGACAGGAGTATATCGTCAACCCCTACACCGAGCAACAGATGTGGATCTTCTTTGAGTCCGGGGCAGTAACCATGACCAATATTCTCCGAGCACCGATCATCATCAAAGATGCCAATCGACAACGGAAGGCGATCCAACTTGAGATCCGACGCAGCATGGAACAGATTACGCTCTATCGTGAAGCTGCAATGCGATGGTAAATCCCCGACTTGTAGGTCGAGATTCATATCTCGACACTTAGCTGTCGATCCCGCGAAGTTGCCCGAAATCATTGACAGATTATTGTAACAACTCGGTATTATATATTGACATTTATTGTAACATATGTTACAATATCCTATGTTCCTATCCTAGTAGTAGGCATACGCCGTATGCCGTATAGGTCGGGCATCTTGTCCGCGCAGTTGATTCGTAGGGAACAACTCTTGGACTCTCGGAACGGAGGATCGTTGTTCACTACAACCGCTGTAAAATGTCAACAGAGCCTAACGAACCAATGAACTAATGAACCAATGAACCAATTTACTGGAGGATGAAAATGGCTGAAGATACCAAAAATGAACTTGTTCCCGTCGATAACTTAGAGGTCTTAGATCAGGTCGACGACCAAGCCATCGTTGAAATGATGACAGGACAAGCCATTCAAGATTATGTCTATTCCTTTAAGCAAGGCGGAAAAACCGTCGAAGGGCTAACGCTCGCCGGAATAAACGAAGCCGCTAATCGACGAGGCGGGATTCAGATTGATGATATACAGTACGAAGAACGAGACCACTCCTGGCTCGCTACAGCCAAGGCGACAGATACGGTAACCGGTTCGTCACGCTACGGGGCGTATGAGCAGGCAAAACGGATGGGCAATCGCGACGACCCCCACGCCTTCACGAAAGCAATTCACAAAGCGCAGCGGAACGCCGTCAAACAACTGCTCCCCGTCACGGTCATCAAAGAGGTGCTTAACTACTACCTCCATCGACAAGCAGGGGGAGGCGAAACCGCTCAGATGGGACTGCCTAGTGCAGCTGCAACCAGTACGATTTCCAACGCACAGAAAGCCGCGTTTTCGATGGCTACTAAACTCGAAGGCAAACTCGAAGCACAGAACGTTACAAAAGCCGATTTCTGGAACTATGTGAAACGTCGTTACGCCGTTGACTCCCGTAACGATATGACGGAAATGCAATGGACCCAACTCTCTGCCGAGTTGCAAGCTGCTGCTTCCGCACCAGAGTTGTTCAAGGAGTTGGTGGGGCGCATCCAGCAACTGGACGCGGCGGCAAAGACGAGTGAAGTCCCCGAAAATTCTGAATCGCCTCCCACGCCAGATGAGGAACCAGAATCGTCGGCTGGGGGAGATTCGGGAGAAGCAGAAAATACTCCGTTCTGACAGCCATTAGGACAGCTAACTGTCTGCTGTTAGGGCTGACCTATCCATAATTGCAGGAGGACAAAATATGCACCGCCTTTTCTTTGCGTTCGGCTCCGGTTTCGCCCTGATCGCCGTGATCACAGGTGCCTTTGCTGCCCATGCCCTGAAATCGAAGTTGTCACCCGATATGTTCCAAGTTTTTGAGGTCGCTGTGCGTTATCAGATGTATCACGCACTCGGACTGATCGCCGTGGCGTGGGCTTCAACCCAGTGGAGCAGTCAACTGGTCACCGCCGCCGGATGGCTATTTGTCGCTGGCATCGTCATTTTTTCGGGCAGCCTCTACATCCTATCACTAACCGGTGTCCGCTGGCTCGGCGCAATAACACCGATCGGTGGCGCCGCCTTTATCATCGGTTGGGGCTGTCTCCTCTGGGCGGCAATCAAAGGTTAAGCGACCCGATCACATCAACACTCCGTATGCCGTAACCCGCGTAGGTTGGGTAGAGCAAGCCCAACACGCTACCTACGCACTGTTCTTCTCACACATTAATTCTACCGCTTTACATTGATCAATGCCACAGATCTATGCTACCATAATTAAGCGCCGTATGCCGTAAACCGCGCACGTACCCGTAGGTCGGGCATCTTGCCCGTGCTGTTGGTCCGTAGGGAACGCAGATCTGTGTTCCATTGTACGTATCACGCCTTACGCACTGTTCTTTTGACGCATCACGTTTCACGTCCTACTAATGTATGAGATTTATTAGTTTAATGAACTAATGAACTAATCAACCAATAAGCGAGGTAACAATTATGGCAAAAATCACTATGTTCAAAGGCTATCAAGGCGAGCCACCATTCCCCAAACCAAGAGAAAAGGTACTCCCAAATGTTGTCAGCGCACAGGATGGTGTGCCGGTGAAATATCCCGATTGCGAAGGGATCGGTGTGCGAGTCGTCCATCCCGCCAACCCAAAAGCACCCGCTGAAAATCTGGGACTGGTCATGTTTTATATCCCCCCGCACGTTGTATTGGAACCGGGCAGCCACCACACCGAAGAATGCTACGTTGTTATGCGCGGAAAAGGCGTCATGACACTCGCCGGCGAGAAAGTCGACGTGCAAGAAGGCACCTTTATCCACCTGCCGCCATGGTGCGAACACGGCATCGAAAACACAGGGAATGAGACCATGGAGGTACTCATCTGCACCTCACCCCCAAATCCGTAGCGAGCCGGTTTCAACCTTTGCATTTATTTCGCTCCCGGTAGGTGCGGTTTCTAACCGCACCGTATTGACCCCGGCCCCGGTAGATGCGGTTTCTAACCGCACCGGTTTGGAGGGTCTCATTAATTCCAAGATCTACTATAACTCTAAAATCTACCATAACTAATACATCTATCCGATATGTAATGAATTGCACTACGATCAACTGTCAGTTTTATCCCTATCTATCTGACACTGCCCCTATGAGGAACTAACCTATGGCAAAATTGACCGAAGCAGAAATTTTAGAAGAACTGCGTAACTACGATACGCCCTCTATCACCAACGTAGTCGCCACCTACCCGAAGAACCCGCTCTGTCTTGGACTCTATAATCCGTGGACAGAGAACTGGTACACCGACCAATCCATCCGCTGTATGTATCCCGAACTGGGCAGACTCGTTGGCTATGCGGTCACATGCGTCTATGGACTGCCCGACCCGAACTACTCACGCCTGAGCTTCATGGATGTCATTGATGCCCTCGACGACTCCCCGAAGCCCACAGTCCTTGTCTTCGAACAAAAATGGCCCCCCGAACTCCACGCCAAAGCCGGACTTGCAGGCGGAAATATGACCGCTGCGATGAAAGCAGTCGGTTGTGTCGGTGCCATATCCAACGGTCCTTCACGCGATATCGATGAAATCCGGCCCATGAAATTTCAGTATATGCTCAGTGGTATCACGGCGGGACACGGCGATATGGCGGTCCAAGCGGTCAATATCCCCGTTTCGGTAGGCGGGATGGACGTCGCACCCGGTGAGCTTATCCACATGGACGAAAATGGTGCGTGCAAGTTTCCAGCTGACAAAGCAGAAGCGGTGCTAACCAACGTCAAGCTGCTACTGCAAGAGGAAGAAACACGGATAAACGCGCTTAAAACTGCGAAAACCGCAGCGGACGTCCGAGCCGCTTTCGCCGGCCAATCCTACGCCGCTAAAGACGATGAAGACGACTCGTAGCGTTGTCAGTTCCCCGCTCATAGAAACCGAGTTTTTTCTTCAAAACTCGGTTTCTTCGCACTATTTCTTAATAGAACACAAGGCGCTAGTGTTGAAAATCCATCGGTTTGTTGTTCAGGTTGAGGGATTCTGCCTTTCGCTCCAGTTTTGAATCCCGATTTATCGGGGCGGACCGACATATCTATAGATAGGTTCTTTAGCCCCAGCGGGGCGACATGTTTATAGAAACAGCGAATCACCCAACACCTAAGCCCCAGCGGGGCGACATGTGCTTGCGTGAAACGTGATACGTCAAGCATATCTTAATGCGATAACGAAAAAACGGTTCAATGAACTAGTGAACCAATGAACTATAAACCAAACACAATGCGACACACACCATACCTATTTGCAGTACTTCTGATTGGGGTAATCTGTCCCCAACCTTCTGCCCTTACCAATCCGGAAATTGATACAATGATAACCGAAATGACAATCGAAGAAAAAGTCGGTCAGCTTATCATGGTCGGCTTTGAAGGAACGCAAGCCAACGAGGCAATCGAAGCCCATATCCGCGAACGGTATGTCGGCGGGATCGTCCTCTTCAGTCGGAATATCCAGTCCCCGAAACAGACCGCGGAACTCACGAACCAACTCCAGCGATTGGCTGAATCGACCGCGCATGGAGTCCCATTGTTCATTGGCATCGATCAGGAGGGCGGTTGGGTTATCCGGTTGAAAGAGGGGGCGACCGTGCTGCCCGGCAATATGGCGTTGGGCGCGACCGGTTCGACCGAATTGGCAGAGCGCGCGGGAGAAATCACCGCCGCTGAACTCGCCGCGGTGGGGGTCAACTTCAACTTCGCGCCGGTCATGGATGTTAACAACAATCCGCGCAATCCCGTTATCGGTCGCCGCTCCTTTGGCGGATCGCCGGAACTCGTTTCCCGTTTGGGTGCTGCCTACATCCGCGGGTTACAGCGCAACGGGGTCTTAGGGACCGCGAAACATTTCCCCGGACACGGAGACACCACCGTCGACTCACACTTCGACCTACCAACCGTGAACCACGACCGAGAGCGCATCCACGCCCTTGAGCTGCAACCCTTTCGCGCCGCAATTGATGCCGATGTCGCTGCAATCATGACGGCGCATATTGTCTACCCCGCCTTCGACGCTGACCGACCCGCTACACTCTCGCCGAGTATCTTAACGGATGTCTTGCGGAAAGAACTCGGCTTTGACGGCCTACTCGTTACCGACGACATGGAGATGAAAGCAATTGATGACCGCTACCGATCCGGCGAAGCCGCGGTTATGGCGATTGAAGCCGGAGCGGACATCGTAATGGTGCTCTGGACACTAACAAAACAGATTGAGGTCTTTGACGCCCTACTATCCGCCGTCAAAAGCGGACGCATCTCCCAAGCCCGGTTGGACCAATCTGTTGAACGTATCCTGAAAAGTAAGGCGACGAACGCATTTGACCGCCGTTTCGTTGATCCCGATGCGGTGGAGGGGACTGTCGGGACCGATGTACATAAACAACTCGCCCAAACAATTGCATCACAGGCAATCACAGTAGTGAGAAATCGAGATAATCTCCTACCCTTAAAGCTGGAGTCGGAGACCTCCGTCCTAATCCTGAGTGCATCATCGACTTTATTTGAGAACTTCAAAGTGCATCACCCGAACACAGTTGAGGCGAAAATCCCACAGAAACCAGAGGCAGAGAATATCCTACCGCAGCTGACCTTGCACATAAAAAGCGCCGATGTGGTTATCGCCGGAATTATGAACAATGATCAGGCAGCATTTATTCAGCAGATCAGCGTAGCGACAACAACCCCCGTCATCGTCATCGCACTCGGTTCGCCCTACACGCTCCAGCGCTGCCCTGCTATCTCCACATCCATCGCCACCTACGATATCCACGACGCCTCCGTCTCCGCAGCCGTGGACGTAATCCTCGGAGCACAGGAAGCGCAAGGCAAACTGCCAATCCAATTGCCTATTGAGGACTAGTGAGCTGTCGGACGTTCGTTCGTAGTAGGGCAATTTATTGCCCGTCATCTTCAGCAAGGACATAGAATCCCCCTTTATACTTTCATCGTAATATCTACTAGTGATATGATAAAATAACCCGACTTCTCAGCTATTGAAAAGTCATTGATATTCCTGTAGGGGCGAGGTTCCCTCGTTCGTCAAGAACTTAACGTTTCGCTCCAGCGGAGCGATATGTCTATAGAACCCCGAGGGCTCCAATCCTCGCGCTCCAGCGGAGCGCAATGTGTATGGGAGAATGGAAATTAACGCCCAAAAAAGGAGCCTTTACATGAAAACGTCTGTGACGTTACTTCTTCTTGTCGCCCTGCTTTCACCAAACACCTTTGCCCAAGATTACACACAATTGAGTTTACCCGACGGTGCTACGGCGCGACTTGGTAAAGGCTGGGTAAGCGAGGTACACTATTCTCCGGACGGTACGCGTCTCGCGGTCGCTAGTTCCATCGGTATTTGGCTGTATGATACGGCGACCTATCAAGAAATTGCCTTGATCGCCGGGCATACGGATCCGGTCTATAGCGTCGCCTTCAGTCCGGATGGACGCACACTCGCGAGTGGGGGTAGGGAGCATACCATCCGTCTATGGGAGGCCGTGACAGGTGAACAGAAGCGGACACTCACCGGGCATACGGGATCGGTTTCGAGTGTCGCTTTCAGTCCAGATGGGCGGACACTCGTAACTGGGAGTGCAGACCATACGGTGCGTCTGTGGGATGTCGCGGGCAGTGCACGGAAGCGGAAC
This sequence comes from Candidatus Poribacteria bacterium, assembly GCA_965220385.1. Taxonomy (GTDB): domain Bacteria; phylum Poribacteria; class WGA-4E; order WGA-4E; family PCPOR2b; genus PCPOR2b. The sequence continues at coordinate 553,594 of OZ244825.1, forward strand.
CGCACCGGGCGTACAGTACGGCCGCGGCCTGCTGTGACAGGTGAACAGAAGCGGACACTCACGCGGCATAGAGGAGCGGTCCGTTGCGTCGCTTTCAGCCCCGATGGACGGACACTCGCAAGTGGGAGTCGGGGTGAGAGTCAGCGCGGGACGGTGCGTCTGTGGGATGCTGTGACGGGTAAACAGAAGCGGACACTCACCGGGCATGCGGAGGAAGGGATCTGGAGCGTCGCTTTCAGCCCCGATGGACGCACACTCGCAACCGGCGGGGCAGACAGCAAGGCGCGTCTGTGGGATGCTGCGACGGGTAAACAGAAGCGGACGCTCGCCGGGCATGAGGGAGGGGTCCATAGCATTGCGTTTAGCCCCGATGGACGCACATTGGCTACTGGAAGTGGAGATAGGGGCTATAAGGTGCGTCTGTGGGATGCTGTGACGGGTGAACACAAGCTAACTCTCACCGGGCATACGGATTGGGTCAATAGCGTCGCTTTCAGCCCCGATGGACGGACGCTTGCCAGCAGTGGGGACGGAACGGTGCGTCTATGGGATGCCGTGACGGGTGAACCCAAGCGGACCCTCGGGGGTACAGGTTTAGCCCGTAGGGTCGCGTTCAGTCCTGATGGACGAAAACTCGCAACTGGGAGTGCGGACCATACGGTGCGGCTGTGGGATGCTGTAACAGGCGAACAGAAGCGGACACTCACCGGGCATGCGTGGTGGGTTAATAGCGTTGTGTTTAGCCCGGATGGGAGTACGCTTGCCAGTGGGAGTTCTGACAGGACGGTGCGGTTGTGGGATGCTGTGACAGGTGAACGCGAGCGGACTCTAACTCTCACCGGGGATACGAATTATGTCAATAGTGTCGCGTTCAGCCCGGATGGAGGTATGCTTGCCAGTGGAAGTGCAGACGGGAGGGTGCGTCTATGGGATGCCGTGACGGGCGAACACAAGCTGACACTCACCGGGCATACGGATTGGGTCAATAGCGTCGCATTCAGCCCAGATGGGCGGACCCTCGCAAGTACTAATAGTGATAGCACGGTGCGTCTGTGGGATGCCATGACGGGTGAACACAAGCTGACCCTCACAGGGCATGTGGGAGGCGGCGTTCATAGCGTCGCATTCAGTCCGGATGGGCAAACACTAGCGAGTGGTGGGGGCTGGGAGGATGACACCCTCCGTCTGTGGGATGCCGTGACGGGTGAACACAAGCTGACTCTCACTGGACATACGCGAGGGGTCCTTAGCGTTGCGTTCAGTCCTGATGGACGGACACTCGCAAGTGGGAGTCGGGGTGAGAGTCAGCGCGGGACGGTGCGTCTGTGGGATGCTGTGACGGGTGAACACAAGCTGACTCTCACTGGACATACGCGAGGGGTCCTTAGCGTTGCGTTCAGCCCTGATGGACGCACACTCGCAAGCGCGAGTGGTGACGGGACGGTGCTCCTGTGGAAACTCAGACTGCCCACTACTTGGGGGAATATCAAGCAAGTAACAGTCGCAGAGGACAACGGGAACTTGGGAGCACTCTCGCCTTCAGCCAATATATTGCCCCCGAAAGAGACTGCCCTGTTGGTAAACTACCCAAATCCGTTCAATCCAGAGACCTGGATTCCGTATCATCTCGCGAATCATGTGGAGGTAACGCTTGCCATTTATGATACAAAAGGGGTGTTAGTGCGTCAGTTAGATTTGGGGTATCAGTCTGCGGGTTATTACACGGACCGGGCGAGAGCAGCGTATTGGGATGGGCGCAACGAAAACAGAGAACCAGTGACAAGCGGTGTGTATTTCTGTCAACTACGTGCAGGAGATTATATCGCCTTACGGCGGATGGTGATTCTCAAATAGGATTGTCTTATCGAAAAATTCCTTTAGGTATAAAACCCAAGTCTTTAGATTCTGGATACAGACTATTTTAGCCTTGAGTTTTGAGGACGAGGAGGAAAATAACACATCTACGCCCAACATCTCCCCGTCCCCTACCCCCCAAGCGGAGCGGACGATCGGAATCCACGGTAACCCCCAGCGAAGGCGGTTATCATGCCTTCCTTAACACCAAAAACCTTTGTCAGAACCGCTTCCGCTAACTCGGCGGCGGCTGATATATCCGTTCCCACTTCTGCCGCGTCGTGGAAGGGCGCGATCTGCGCCAGTTGTTCCTTTTCCCAAGAGGTTAGCCTGACGGTGTAGTATCGCTTTGATAAGGAAATAAGTCTGAACAGAGTGGTAGATGAGATATGTGGAACCGATGCAAAAGCTGGAACCATTGCTACGAGGCTACCATCTTTGCGAACTCGAAAACGGACAAATCCCGTTCCCCCTTCAAAAATCACCTCACCGCCTCCAAACTGTTGTAGCTGTTTCAGAGCGGATTCAAAGGAGGAGAGACGGGACGTTGCCGTTGTAGGATGAACAGAACTTGTACTCTGATAAAATTGGAGTGGGCCTTTTTTATTAAACCAACCTCCATATGTCTTCACACTTCCGTATGTCTTCACACTAAGGAGATATGCCAGAACGAGAAACACAAGGGCAAGCATACCAACGATCAGTCCGCGTTTCATATATTTATTAAGCACCTCAATTCCTCCGTTTCTGTGACCGCTACATATACCTAAATGATAACAAGATATATCTCAAGGAACAATATAAAAACAGTGGACAGGCACAAGTTGGGCGCAGCGAAATCCCGCCTGTCCTGCCTGTCCCGCCTGTCCCGATTCATCGGGGATTCATCGGGCCTGCCCCGATCCTATCGGGGGATTTATCGGGGATCTCATCGGGCCTGCCCCTACATAGGATTGATTCCTGTAGTCACCCCGTAGGTTGGGTAGAGCGATAGCGAAACCCAACAATCTTCTTACGCATTATTCTTCTTACGCATCACGTTCCACGTTTTACTATTAATGAACTAATCAACCAATCAACCAATGAACCAATAAACATGGCACACGCATACATCGGATTCGGATCCAACATCGACGACCGCCTCTATTATATCACCCAAGCGCTGCAGCTGCTACTAAAAGGGGATAACGTCTCGCTGATAACAGTCTCCTCACTCTACGAAACCGAGCCTGTCGGCTATGAGGAACAGGGCTGGTTCCTTAACGGCGTCGTCGCTATCGAAACCGATCTATCTGTCCATCAACTATTGGTATTACTGAAGGATACTGAGCGAGACGTCGGCCGACAGCATCGGGCGCGTTGGGGACCACGCGAGGTAGACCTCGATCTTCTAATCTACGACCAGTGTTCTATTGATACGCCGAATCTAACCGTGCCACACCCCGAAATGCACCTACGCAGCTTCGTCCTCGTCCCATTCGCCGAGATTGCCCCGGAGGTACTTCACCCGATCTTTGAACAAAATATCCGAACCCTGCTCTCCAACCTAAATGACGAGAAAAGCGTCAAACTCATCGCACCTCCACCAAAAATTGACGCAAGGATCTGACTAAATGCCATATAACCCACAAAACCCGTTAATCGTCCAGAGCGATCGGACAGTACTCCTTGAAGTTGACAGCCCGCTCTATGAAGGGGCAAGGGACGCGCTCGCCACCTTTGCGGAGTTGGAAAAGAGTCCCGAACATATCCATACCTACCGCATCACACCCCTTTCACTATGGAATGCCGCCGCTGCGGGCATGGAAGTCGGAGAAATCTTGGACGCAATCGATGAGTACACCAAATACGATGTGCCGCAAAACATCACCGCCGAGATAATCGATTATGTCTCACGCTACGGACGGGTGAAGTTGATGAAGGGCGCCGACCTGAATCCCGATCGCGCTGGCGATAACGACCTCGTCCTGCACGCCGAGGATCCGGTACTCATGGCTGAGATTACTCACAGTGAATCGGTGAAGAATCTGCTGGGGAAGTCGATTGACTCCCAGACTGTTTCTGTTCCCTACCAGCTTCGTGGACACATCAAGCAGGCGTTGATTAAGATCGGTTTCCCCGTTGAAGATCTTGCCGGCTATGTCAGCGGAAGCCATCTGGAAATCGCGCACCGACCCGTAACACTATCCGGATCTCCCTTCGGCCTACGCGACTACCAACGCGACGCAGCAGATGTCTTCCATCTGGGCGGTGACGTGCGCGGCGGCAGCGGGGTGATCGTCCTCCCCTGTGGCGCGGGAAAAACCATTGTCGGGCTCGGTATCCTGTTCGAGACCCAATGCCACACGCTCATCCTTTCCACAAACACAATCGCTGTGCGTCAATGGATCGATGAATTCCTTGATAAAACCACAATTGCTCCCGAAGATATCGGCGAATACACCGGCGACCGAAAAGAAATCCGACCAATCACCGTTACCACCTACCAGATCCTGACCTATCGCAAGCGCAAATCCGATGACTTCGTGCATCTCGGTCTCTTCTCCGAGATGGATTGGGGCTTAATCATCTATGACGAGGTTCACCTGCTACCCGCTCCTGTCTTCCGGATGACCGCGGAGATCCAAGGGAAACGTCGCCTCGGATTAACCGCAACGCTCGTGCGAGAAGATGGCAGAGAGGACGATGTGTTCAGCCTAATTGGTCCCAAGAAGTACGATGTCCCTTGGCGAGAATTGGAAGCGCAGGGCTGGATCGCGACCGCCGAATGCACCGAAATCCGCGTTGACCTGCCCGAACACCTACGCATGAACTACGCCGTCGCCAGTGCAAGGCAGAAGTTCCGTATCGCTTCCGAGAACCCGGACAAATTTCCGATCGTGTGCGAGCTGATTAAACGGCACGAGGGCGATCAGATCCTCGTTATTGGGCAGTACATCGAGCAACTCAGAGGGGTAGCAACCAGCCTGAATGCGCCCCTAATTATGGGACAAACACCCAACCTCGAGCGCGGCAAACTCTACGAACAGTTCCGACAGGGAGACATCAAACTGCTCGTCGTTTCCAAGGTCGCCAACTTCGCGATCGACCTGCCCGATGCTAACGTCGCAATTCAGATCTCCGGCACCTTCGGCTCGCGTCAAGAGGAAGCCCAACGTCTTGGACGCATCCTCCGCCCCAAAACCGACGGCTCACTCGCGCACTTCTACTCAATCGTCACCCGCGATTCCCGCGATCAAGAGTTCGCAATCAACCGCCAACTCTTCCTCACCGAGCAAGGCTATCGCTACACCATCCGCTACGGCCACGAGTATAATGCGTGAAAAGTGGGGCGAGTAGTGTTTCTTGATAACTTATCTGGGTTTATCTCCTTGACTAAATTTTCACTATCATACTATAATTGCCCAAGCTAGCAGCCTACAAAGTCCCCCTGACAAGGGGGATTTAGGGGGTTGGTTTTTCATCGGCAGCGTCTGAGCAGCTCTAAAATCTCCCATGGAAGACTACAAACATCTGAACTTGGCAGCTATGTCCGATAACCTGCCCCCCCGATAAATCGGGCTGCAAGCACTTATGATTGCCCGATTGTAGGTCGATAGCTAGCAGCGGCCTACAAAGTCCCCCTGACAAGTGGTACATCCCGGTTTATCGGGGGCGGGATTTAGGGGGTTGGTTTTTCATCGGCAGCGTCTGAGCAGCTCTAAAATCTCCCATGAAAGACTACAAACATCTGAACTTGGCAGTTATGCCCGAATATGTGTGGAGGCAACCCTTGTGGATGCTCGATTGTAGGTCGATTTTCCAAAATCGACGTTTGTTTGCTTTGACCAAATCCGTCAACATCCTGGTAACGGCAACGGGAGGAGACGTTGAATGGGAACGCACTTGACCTTTCAATATGACCGTGAAGCGGATATTCTATACATAAATACCTGCGCCCCATATCCAGAACAGGAAAGCGAAGAACTTGAGGATGAAGTGATCGCACGATTTAATCCTGAGACCGACGAAATCGAAAATCTTGAGGTTCTGTTTTTTTCTGCGCGATTATTGCGTCAGGAACTTTTTCAATTACCAATCTCCGCGCATCTGCGAAGGGAATCAGTAGATACATCAATATAGAATCAAGCATGTAGGTTGGGTTGAACGGTTAGACACGAAACCCTATCAACTACAGTAGCACCGCTGTTTAACAACACCCGCTTGCGAATGGGTAGAGTGAAACCCAACTTCTTGCATATCAAGATATAAACAGCGACCTACATGATAATTATTGTGAATCAGAACTATGCGTAGACATTTACCAAAGTCCCCCTGACAAGTGGTACATCCCGGTTTATCGGGGGCGGGATTTAGGGGGTTGGTTTTTCATCGGCAGCGTCCAAATAACTCTAAAATCCACCCTAATCCCTACAGACCTCCGAATTTCCACACTTCTAGAGAAACAAAAAATGGATGAAAATGTACAGGACTATCTATTCGACCTCCAAGGTTATCTAGTCTTAGAAAATGCAATCTCGCCCGAAGATCTGCGCGAAATGAACCAATGGATCGACCACCACGACTCCTATGTCGAAGAGCCATGGACCACGAATGCGAATCCACGCGAAAGAAGCCGCTGGATCGGGAACATAGAAACGCACACGTACAACGAAGAAAACGGGGTCAACTTCCAAAACATCATTGAGGGCGGCACCGTTTTCGAGCGGCTGATAGACTATCCCGCCTGGATCGACCTGGTCAAGAGGTACATCCACTCCTCCGTAAACGGTCTCTCCATCCACGAAAATTTTCTTAATGTCCGCGGTCCCGGCGGTTTCATCCACATCCACTGCGGTGGACATGTCCCGCTCAGCTATCTGACATTCCGCCAAAACAACACCGGTGAATGGCTGGTCGGTCAGATCAACGTCCTGATGGCGCTCAACGATATCGGTGAAGGCGATGGACCACCCGTCCTCATACCGGGCAGCCACAAATGCACCGAAATCCACCCACGACTGAATGTGGACGGCAAGGGCTTGGTCTACGATGGCGTGAGCGGCAAACCCGCCGGAACCGCCGTTGCTATGAAGGAGATGTATCTGAAAGCAGGGGACGTTGTGATGTTCACCGATGCGATCACACACGGATCCGCGGAACGCACCAATCCCGGCTACCGTCGAACAATCGTCTACCGCTACTCCCCAAAATATGTGCGTGAGCGATTCAACTATCAGACATCAGAAGCGCTGTTAGAACGTTTGACCCCAGAACGACGCGCTATCATTGAACCCATGCCACCGCGACGACCGCCAGCCGTATAGCGGTAAGTTCGGCGGAAAAGACCAAACCGATGAGATACGGAATCAGTGCTGCTGCATTGATAGTACGACGGAAACGATTGCTGTTAGTCAATCACAGAAAGAGTGGACACTACGATTTTTGGGTACCACCGGGGGGAAAATCGCAGAACGGTGAATCCATCTTCGACTGTGCGCGACGTGAGACGATGGAGGAAACAGGGCTATCTGTTGCATTAGATCGTATCATCTATATCGTCGAATATGCCGAACCGGGCTACCATTTCTGCAAGTTTTTCATTCGATGCACAACCTTCGACGGAAATCTTACCCTCGCTAATAGAGAACAAGGGGAGCCCTTGCTCGTCAATGCGTGTTTCCTTTCTAAAATGGACATGGATGGACTGGATGTGCGTCCCCCAATTCTGAAAGATCAGTTTTGGGACGACCTTGAGGCAGGATTCCCAGAGACACGGTACTTGGGGCTTGAGCAGATAACGACCCGCTAAAATTGTAACCCCCGACCTATTCAACTTTCCGCGTCACGTTTCACTTTTGGTCTTTGACCAGAGAGTGTATTACCAACTGTGAACTAGGGCGTGTTGACATTTTGATTTAGCTACTGCGAGAAACACTCAATCAATTGTCAGAACAATGTAGCACAAACTGTATAAGGTTTCAGAACATAAATCGGTAATTCTTGATGTTCCCCATGCCCGGTAGGTGCGGTTTGTAACCGCACCGGCCATCGCAATGAAGGTGCTTATCATAATTTATATGACAAGCCACGCCCTGCTCAGCTTGGATAGCCATATCCAAGCCCGACTTGCGGCGGTGTTGTGGATTTGTCAATCCACAACGAGCAGGACCATTAGCATTTATCTGACAGTGTACTAGTTTACAGCTGTTAATAACGTGATGCGTAAAAATCATTGGTTTATCGGTTCATTTAGCCCCAGCGGGGCGACATGTGTATCCAAACGGTGGATGGAACGTAAGAAGAATGAATGAACCAACCGACTAATGAACCAATGAATTCCCCAATAAATCGGGATCCAAAGTGACTTGAACAATGTGGAAACGACTTTCTCACTAACTAGCACCAAAGGTTAATTACAAAGGGGATCCTATGTCAAAAACTGGCGCAGAACTCCTGATAGAAGCCTTAATTTCCGCAGGAATCAAACATCTCTTCAGCCTCTCCGGCAACCAAATCCTCTCCCTATACGACGCGTGCATCGGGCGCGATATTAACCTGATTCACACACGCCACGAGGCCGCAGCGGTGCACATGGCAGATGGGTGGGGACGCTTGACCGAGCAGCCGGGCGTCGCACTGCTCACCGCGGGCCCCGGTCACTGCAACGCAATCTCCGCACTCTACGGCGCACTCATGTCGGAGTCGCCAGTTGTACTGCTAAGCGGCCACTCCCCTCACGCACAGATCGGAGGGGGCGCGTTTCAGGAAATAGATCAGGTCGCTACCGCCAAGCCGGTCACAAAAGCCGCGTGGCTGGCAGAAGATCCCTCCCGTCTCGACGAAATAATCGCGGATGCCCTCTCTCTGGCTTGCGAAGGTCGGCCCGGTCCAGTGCACGTAAGTCTACCCGCCGATGTCCTCGAAGCCACGGTTTCTCCCCGTCCCTTTCAAGCGGTGGACACAGATATAACCCCCACAGCCATACCTCCAACGAGCGATCTGGACGATATACTCCGCCAACTGATCCAAGCAGAGCGTCCGCTCATTCTGGTAGGCCCCGCGATGGGACGCGCCGTGCGATGGACGGAGGTGGAGCGGCTATCCCAAGCAACCGGTATCCCCGCCCTCCCGATGGAAAGTCCGCGCGGAGTCAACGATCCATGGCTACACGGGGCGACAAACTGCTTGGGCAAAGCGGACGTTGTGCTGTTAGCGGGCAAAAAACTCGACTTCTCCCTGCGGTTCGGTCAGCCCCCGTTTTTCTCCGAAGAGTGTCGATTCATCCAAATTGATGCCGACGCCGCGCAGCTGCGCCCAGAAAACCCAGCTGTCCAAGCGATACACGCCGAGCCAACGCACATCCTACGCGGATTGACAACCGCAGCACAAACCCTTAGTGGTTCACAAAGTGTAAGACGGCACGATTCTTGGCGGGCGGAGGTTATGGCAGCACGAAAGACGATTCCTACCGACTGGAAGGGACTGCGTGCTCCTGTAGAAGAACAACCCATTCATCCGTTGTACGTGTGTGAGGCGCTGCAACCATTCTTTGATAATGGTGCGGTATTTGTCAGCGATGGCGGGGAGTTTGGACAATGGATGCAAGCGGGGTTGGAAGCAGAGCATCGCCTCATCAACGGGCCCGCAGGCTCAATCGGCAGTGCTATCCCCATGGGACTTGCGGCGAAACTGGTACATCCACAACGACCCGTCTTCGTTTTCTTGGGCGATGGCACATTCGGCTACCACGCGATGGAATTCGACACCGCACTACGCTACAATCTGCCTATCATCGCGATCGTAGGAAACGACGCACGTTGGAATGCAGAGCATCAGTTGCAGATTCAAAATTATGGGGAAGAGCGCACGATCGGCTGTGAGTTGTTGCCGTCGCGCTACGACAAAATGATTGAGGCGTTGGGAGGGCATGGCGAATTTGTTCAGCATCCAGACATCCTCACCCTGGCTGTCATGCGGTCACTAATATCAGGATTGCCAGCGTGTATCAACGTCGCCATCGAAGGTGCAAGCGCACCAACATTCCGAACAAACGGTTAAAACCATCAAGTCCCCCTGACAAGTGGTACATCCCGATTTATCGGGGGCGGGATTTAGGGGGTTGTTTTTGATTGGGATTTACGCATCAAGTCCCCCTGACAGGTGGTACATCCTGCCTGTCCCGATTCATCGGGCCTGCCCCGATCCTATCGGGGGATTCATCGGGGGCGGGATTTAGGGGGTTATTCATTAGGACATCTAAATAATTCTAAACGCTACCATAGTCGATGAACCAATGAACTAATGTACCAATAACCTACCACGTATTCCGGATCGGAACCCCTTCCGTCTCAAGATACCGCTTGATATGCTCAATCGAAAACTCACCGTAATGGGTGATCGAAGCGACAATCGCCGCATCAGCATTGCTCTCGACAAACACATCGCGGATATGCTCTGGATTCCCGGCACCCCCAGACGCTATCACGGGAACTGGAACAAGATCGGCAATCGCCTTTGTCAACTCTATATCATATCCCGCCTTCGTTCCGTCTTGGTCGATACTGTTGACCACAATCTCACCAGCACCCAACTCCACCCCACGTTGCGACCACGCAAGGGCATCTAACCCCATCGGACGACGACCGCCGTCGATATAGATCTCGAACCCACTCGGAATCCCATCGCTTTTCGGGACCCGCTTCACCTGCATACTCAATACAACGCACTGACTCCCAAACGCCTTTGCCCCCTCCGCGAGGAGTTGCGGATTCCTTACCGCGCCGGAATCGATACTCACCTTCTCCGCACCCGCGAGCAGGACACGCCGCATATCATCTAACGTCCGTAACCCGCCGCCCACCGAGAAAGGGATAAATATCTCTGCCGCGACCGCCGAGACAACATCAATCATAATGTCGCGACGCTCGTTGCTCGCGGTGATGTCATAAAACACCAGTTCGTCGACCCCGCCTTCATAGTATGCACGCGCCATCGCTACCGGATCGCCGACATCAATATTGCCTTGGAAAGCGACCCCTTTTGTAACCTTGCCCGCTCGAACATCGAGGCACGGGATAATTCGTTTCGTAATCATGAAGCGATTCTCAATTCTCGATAGGTTACTCTAACCCGTCAGTTTTCAGGGAGGACTGGTAAATCTTGAACACACGCAGCTGATCCATAGCCCGAATAATCCGCGGATCATATTCGTACTCATCAAGGTCATTTTCAGTCTGACGTGCGATTGCGAGTTTTAACCCGACGTCGCTCAAGATAATCCCTTCCTCTGTAAACGAATCGACCAGCCGTTGGTATTTTCTCAGAGTAGCAGCAGCTTCGGTATCCTCTTTTGAGGCGTGCTGCGCCTTTTCCAACTGACTGAGGATGTCATCCCCATTTGTCTCGATGAAGTCCTTGATGTCTTCGTGGTTTTGAAGTTTCCGCAACATCTGAATCTCAGAACGGCTGAACCACGGATCTTCAATGTCAGGGACGATGCCAATTTTATCGATGTCAACCCCATTGGGACTATAGTAGTGCGCCACAGTCAGCTTAACAGCCGCTCCGCTGCTCAGTGGAAAAACCTGCTGGACCGACGCCTTACCAAAAGTCTTTTCCCCCATAACCAACCCACGTCCATGATCCTTGATCGCACCGGCGACAATCTCGGACGCGCTCGCGCTGCCACCATTCACAAGCACGATAAGCGGGTAACGTTTCTGCTGTTTGCCTTCCTCTGCACTGTACTCTTCGCGCGGGGTTTTGCCCTGTGTATAAACAACCAATTCGCCCGGCGCCAAAAAGTCGCTGGCAATCTCGACCGCTGATCGAAGTAAGCCGCCCGGATTGGATCGAAGATCCAAAATGAGCCCGGCTATCTCCTGCTGACTGAAGGTGTCAAACGCCGTATCGACATCGTTAGCCGTGTTATCGCGGAACTGGTTAATCCGTATATATCCAATATCCCCCTTAAGTACCTTGGATTCGACACTCGGGAATTGAATAACATCGCGTGTCAACGGTACCTCCAGCGGTCTCGGTTCACCCTCCCGCAAAATCGTAATGGTGACCTGTGTTCCCGGTTCGCCCCGCAGCAATTCAACGGCGTCCATCGTTGTCATGTGTGTTGTCGGCTTGCCCTCGATCTGGCTAATAACATCGCCACTCTGAAGCCCCGCTTTATAGGCAGGCGTTCCTTTGAAAGGCGAGACAATTGTGAGCCGCTCATCCCGCATGCCGATCTCCATGCCAAGTCCCCCGTAGGTCCCACGACTCTCGGAACGAAAGTCCGAATAGTTTTCGGGTGGGAAAAATTGGCTATATGGATCCAGTGTCCGCAACATCCCTCGAATCGCCCCATACATGAGTGGTTCAGAATCAGGGGAATCCAAATGGCTCTGTTCGACATGCGCTAACACCTCTGAGAACAACGATATATTTTCTAATAGTTCATCATCGAGTGGGCCCTTCTGACCGTCGTTTTCCCCCTGTGTTAGCCCGACCGCGGGTTGCAAGAGTACGATAAAAACCAAAGCCGCGAGGCACCCCAGTAAATTCAATCTATAACCTTGATACGACTTCTGTTCTTTCATAGAATCGTCATCCCATCCTAAAAAAAAAGTGATATAAACGTCTGCTGTAGGATATGCGAAATGCAATGTATGCCGAAACCACATAGTAGAGCAGATCAATCCACTGCATCCGTTGGCGCATCAACTGCCATACCGACATACCAGCTCCCCTCAGCTCGATCATCTCGTCGATACTGTCTGGATCATCTGATGGCGTATCAGGCTTCTCCAGAATTGCAACCGTGACAGTTTCAGGGTAATTCCACTGGACATCGAGATATTTCCCGACAAGGATACCGATCACAGCGAACACCCCCGCAATGAGACTGATAGAGACCTGCCTCGACCTGCCCACCAACAATACACCAATCCCTACGAGAATACCAATGGCAAGCGCAACCCACCCAGCGGTGAGTCCCGTCCACTCAATATATTTTGCCCAGAGCGCACCCCCAAGCAACGCGCCAGCTAACCCACCCAATGGAGCGAAGGGGAGGTGCCGTGGAGACCTGTATATGTCGTTCATTATCCTTGACCTTTCTGAAGAGAAGCAGATGTGCAAATCTACCGTTTCACTTATCTAGCTGCCTTCGTCCTCTAAAGCAGCCAGTTGTGAACGGAGCCGTTCTAATTCGGACTCTACCTGTTGGCGGCGTTGTACTTCCTGTTGGGCCCGTGCTTCTGCGTGTTGTCGTCCTTGTGCTTCCTGTTGGGCCCGTGCTTCTGCTTCACGTCTGCGTTCGGTTTCTGCTTTAGCAAATGCTTGTGCCTCCTCTCGCAGCTGTACCTCCTCTGCGGAAGTGGGAATAGGTGTCCCATCAGGCAGATAGGGTCGTAAAAGCCGCACATTGCCGATGTAATCCTCCCAACGGAGCCATAGATTCAGACTATGACTAAATAATCCCCCTTCAGCATCGGGTGGAATCCCCTCGATTTCGCCGGAGGGACTGCGACGCCAGCCGCGAAATTCGGGTGGTTTGTCCCCTTCGGGTTGATGGATAAAGTACTCCGCCACTCCGATGTCAAGGAGGTATTGTCTCAACTTTGCTCCACGGTCCTGAGCGGCGGTGGAATCGGAGAGAAATTCAAACACAACCGTCGGCACAGCACCCTCTGCCCAAGTGTAGAAACTGCGTCGCTCTGGATACTTCTCTGCTCCCAAGACAATGTAGATGTCAGGGGCGACGAATTTCGTTCGGTCCCCTTCGTAATAGTAGATAAAACTGTCAATACCGATATAGACAGATGATTCGGTGTTGAAGTAACGCGCAAGTTGGTCGCTGAAGGTCCGAATCTGCACGCCGTGGAATCCGGTCGCAGCCATTGGCTCATCGTCCTCCGAGGGGTAGCCCTCAAGATAAACCGTGGGCTTTCCGGTCGCTCTTGGAAAGACCGGCATATATTTCTTTCGCTTGAAATCGTAACCGTTTACGGCATCCATGAGTCCCTCCACGCTTAATATTCTTTGGTACATTAGTTGCTTGGTTCATAATGAACTAATGTACCAATCAACCCTTCTTTAATGAGCCCATGAACCAATTGTTTTCACGCTTCACGTTTCACTTTGAGGACAGGTTCGGTCGCTTTCGATGGTGGTCGGTATTCTGCTCAAAGGTATATGCTGCCCGTAGGATCTTCTCCTCCTCAAACGGGGCGGCGAGGATCTGCAAGCCGATCGGTAAATCGTCCGACGTCAATCCACACGGTATAGAAATCCCCGGCAAACCCGCAAGGTTCGCCGGTGTTGTCAGCACGTCGGAGAGGTACATCTGCAGCGGATCCGCTGTCCGCTCCCCAATCTTGAACGCCGCCGTCGGTGAGGTCGGCGTAACAACCACATCAACCTTCTCAAAAGCATCATCAAAATCGGACTTGATCAGTGTTCGCACCTGTTGTGCTTTCAGGTAGTACGCATCGTAGTATCCCGAACTGAGTGCGTAAGTGCCGAGCATGATGCGCCGCTTAACCTCTTCGCCGAAACCTTGGCTCCGCGTCTGTTTATACATATCACCCAGTTCACCAGCGTTTGTTGCACGGAAACCGTAGCGCACGCCGTCGTAACGCGCCAAATTCGCGCTCGCCTCCGCAGGGGCGATAATGTAATATGTCGCCATTGCGTAGTCGGTATGCGGTAGAGACACCTCCTCAATCGTTGCACCGGCTCCCTGAAGCACCCCAATCGCTGCCCGAACGCTCTCCTCTACCTCCGGGTCAATCCCCGCCGTAAAATACTCTTTCGGGATACCAACCTTGACCCCTTCGAGATCGTTGATCAAGCACTTCGTAAAATCTGGAACGGGTAGATTTGCTGAGGTCGAATCCATCGGATCGTGTCCACAGATCGCGTTGAGCACCAAAGCGCAGTCGGTCACATCCTTCGAGAACGGTCCAATCTGATCCAAGGACGATGCGAACGCCACCAACCCGAACCGCGAAACCCGTCCGTAGGTCGGCTTCATCCCCACCACACCGCACAACGCAGCAGGCTGCCGAATCGAGCCGCCGGTGTCCGATCCGAGCGAGCAGATTGCTGTGTCCGCAGCGACAACAGCAGAGGAACCGCCACTCGAACCGCCAGGGATAGTCTCCAGATTCCACGGATTCCGCGTCGTCTGATACGCCGAATTTTCTGTCGATGACCCCATCGCGAACTCGTCCATGTTCGTCTTACCGAGCATCACAGCCCCCTGTTGACGGAGCTTGGTCATCACAGTTGCGTCGTACGGGGAGACAAAGTTCCCCAATATCTTAGAACCGCACGTCGTCAACACCCCTTTGGTGCAAATGACATCCTTAATCGCGATCGGGATTCCCGCCAACGGGGGCATCTCATCCCCGCGCTGGAAGCCTTCATCCGCAGCCGCAGCACTCTCAAGCGCACCCTCTTCGGTCAGTGTCAGATAGCCATCTATCTGTTCTTCAACTTCGCCAATCCGATGGTACATAGACTGCGTCAGTTCGACAGCAGTAATCTCCCGCACTTTCAATCTCTCATGAAGTTCGTGGGCTGTTAATTCATATAACGGCATGAAACATTTTACTCCTTTTACTCAATCACCTTCGGGACCTCAAAATACCCTTCCTCCGCACGCGGTGCCCCATCCAAAACCACATCTCGTTCATACGAGGACTTCGCAACATCTTCTTTGACCACATTTCGGAGCGTCAACGGATGCGACGTCGGCGGCACGTCCGTCGTATCCAACTCGTTCAACTTTCCGATATAATCCAAAATCCGCGCAAGCTGATGCGTAAACTCCTCTATATCCTCTGCGCTAAATTCAAGCCGTGCAAGCGTCGCAACATGCTGCACATCATCAGTTGTAATCGTTGCCATCTGTTTCTCCTTACTATCCGGCTATCTCAGATATTTATATCTGTTATCAAGTCCCCCTGACAAGTGGTACATCCCGCCTGTCCCGCCTGTCCCGATTCATCGGGGATTCATCGGGGATTTATCGGGGGGGGGATTTAGGGGGTTAGTTTTGCATTATTAAGGTAGTAGGCATATTGGCTTGAATCCCGATTTTATCGGGGCACCGTATGCCCTAACTGAGATCACCGCACGATTCCCAATGGATTATCAGACCGATCCCTACGCATTCCGATGCGTGCCGAACCGTAGGGGTGGGATTCCCCCGCCCATCTTTCGCTCCAGCGGAGCGATATGTCTATAGAAGGCGAGATGGTCCAATCCCTGCGCTCTAGCAGAGCGCAATGTGCTTGGCAAAATCCAATCAAGCACGTCCAAAGGTCGTCGACGCGGTTACCGCAAACTAGCTGTAGGGAACAACGATCGTTGTTTCTAATCCGTGCAATCCGTTAATCCGTGTTAATCCGCGATTCAGACAATCTGTCATCAATGCAATGAACCAATGAACGAATGCACCAACGCGCCAACAAACCCTATCGGGGCAACAGTTTATAGCCAGCGGTATTTTAATGTTTTAAGCCCCAGCGGGGCGGCATGTTTATAGAAAACCGGTCTCCTATGCACCCAAGCCCCAGAGGGGCGACATGTATATCTTGCTCTGCAGCGGAGCGCTATGTCTATAGGCAGCTGTCCTTAAATCCGTGTAATCCGTTAATCCGTGTTAATCCGCGATTCAGACAATCTGTCATCAACACAATGCACCAACACACCCTATCGGGGCAACAGTTTATAGCCATCGGTATTTTAAAGTTTTAAGCCCCAGCGGGGCGGCATGTTTATAGAAAGCCGGTTTCCTATGCACCCAAGCCCCAGAGGGGCGACATGTGCAAAGTAATAGGCATATTGTGCTAAATCCCGATCTGTCAGGGCACCGTTTGCCGTAACTGAGATCACCGCACGATTCCCAATGGATTATCAGACCGATCCCTACGCATTCCGACGCGTACCGAATCGTAGGGGTGGGATTCCCCCACCCGGCTTTCGATCCAGCGGAGCGCTATGTCTATAGGCAGCCTGCCCTTAAATCCGTGCAATCCGTTAATCCGTGTTAATCCGCGATTCAGACAAGCTGTCATCAGTCTAATGAACCAATGAACTAATCAACTAATGAACCCTATCCGGACGACAGTCGCATAGGATTCTAACGCAACGAAAAACTTAGATCGTTTTAATCCACCCGCTGCAACCGCGCATACGCCGCAGCAAGAGTCTTCTCAGATCCACGCTCAAACCGCACCGTAATCCGCATATCAAAGCCGCGCCCATCAATCGCAGTAACCTTCCCCCTACCGAACTTCGCGTGAAATACAACGTCCCCAACATCATAAGGGAACGAAACATCATCCTCAAAATCCGGCTCATCCGGATCATAGCTCGAAACCACCCGCCGCCGAGACGCTTCCAGCTTAGTCCCCTGATCAACCAGTTCAGGCGGGATCTCCTCAATAAAACGTGAAGGCAGCCGATAATCAATGTCACCATACAACCGCCGCGAACGGGCATGCGTCAGATAGACATGCTCCTCCGCGCGCGTGAGCCCGACATAACACAGCCTCCGCTCCTCCTCAAGCTCAGCCTCACTATCATAAGAGCGTTGATGGGGCAACAACCCTTCCTCCACCCCGACCATAAAGACAATCGGAAATTCCAACCCCTTCGCACTATGCAGCGTCATCATCGTCACCAGATCGCTCTTATCTTCCATACTGTCGATATCCGAAGACAGTGTAATCTTCTCCAAGAAACCCGCCAACGTCGGTTCCGGATCACTCTCTTCGTACTCCGCCACTGCTGCAATGAGTTCACCGAGGTTCTCTTCACGGGTCTGTGCCTCAATTGAACCTTCGCTCCGCAAGGCTTGGAGATAGCCGGTGCGATCAAGCAGGTCTTCCGCTGTGCGCGTCGGCGGATCATCTGCGCGGAACAACCCGATCAATTCCGCGAATTCGCGCACCCTGTTTTTCGCGCCATTGTTGAGGGTCGATATCTCGTCCACACGCCGAATCGCTTCAAATAGGGGGATACTTTCGGCCCATGCAAAATCCAGAATCCGCTGTACTGTTACATCCCCAATCCCGCGTGCTGGCACATTGATGATACGCCGTAGGCTTACCGTGTCCGCCGGGTTCACAATCACCCGCATATAGGCGATGATATCTTTGACCTCCATCCGTTCATAGAACCGAATACCGCCCACAATCTGATACGGTATATTCGCGCTGCGTAACGCATCCTCAAACGATCGGGACTGTGCATTAATCCGATAAAAAATGACACAGTCACCATATTTCCGTCCACGTGTCCGCCAATCCCGAATCTGTCGCAATACAAAGTCCGCCTCGCTGATATCATCCGTCGCTTCGTGAAGGGTGATTACACTTCCCTTCTTATTATCTGTCCAGATCTGCTTCTCTTTGCGCTTCCGGTTATTGCTGATGACATAGTACGCCGCTTCAAGGATATTCTTGGTTGAACGGTAGTTCTGTACTAAACGCAAGACCGTTGTGTCCGGATAGTCCTCCTCAAAGTCGAGGATATTGTTTATATCCGCCCCGCGCCATGAGTAAATGCTCTGATCGTCGTCGCCAACCACGCAAATATTCGTATGCTTCTTCGCCAATGCGTTCACAAGCAGATACTGACCACGATTGGTATCCTGATATTCATCAACCATGATATACCGGAACTTATCTTGGTAATACTCCAATACAGTCGGGTTCGCATCAAACAGTTCAACTGTCAACTTGATCAGGTCATCAAAATCGAGTGCGTTGTTTGCGCGAAGATAGTCCTGATACATCGGATAAATCTGCGCGACGGATGCCTCGAAGAACCCCTCTGTGCGCTCTGCATACGCTTCAGGAGAGATAAAATCGCTCTTCGCCCTACTAATCTCACCGAGCACAGCGCCCGGGCTATTCAGCCGGAGTTGGAGCGTCTTGATTATCTCCTTAATCAAGGTCTGTTGATCTGAAGTATCATAGATTGTGAACGAGCGGTCATAGCCGAGATGGTGGATGTCTCTACGCAAAATCTGAGCACACGTCGCATGGAAGGTCGCTACCCACAACCGGCTCTGGCCGATAAGATTTTCAAGACGGGTTCTCATCTCCTCCGCGGCTTTGTTTGTGAACGTAACCGCGAGAATATTATACGGCGAAACGCCGTGGTGCTGGATGAGGTGGGCGATTCGATGGGTAATCACACGCGTTTTGCCGCTGCCTGCGCCCGACAGGATGAGCAGGGGGCCCTCGGTGTGCTGGACCGCTTTGCGCTGAACGGGGTTCAAAGATTCGAGGAGATCGGTCATCAAAAGTTCCTTCCGAATAAAGAGGGGTGGCACGATTCTTTCAAGCGTTAAGTATAAACGATTTGCCACATATTCGCAAGGTAGAAATTCATAGAATGCAGTGCCATTTCATTTGTAAACTCGACACACGAAATCAGTCGTCTACACAATTTAGATTAGGTGTGATAAAATATGACTCAAACTGTCACGCAGACATCACCTCAGCCCCTAACAAGGGAGGATTTAGGGGGTTACGTATCGAGTCCCCCTGACAAATGGTACATCGCGCCTGTCCCGGTTTATCGGGGGTTTATCGGGGGCGGGATTTAGGGGTTTCTTGTATTTAATCCGTGTAATCCTTTAATCCGCGTTAATCCGCGATTCAGACAAATCGTCATCAACGCATTGAACCAATGAAACCAAATCTCCCAAAACACCTCAAACCCATCACAAAAAGCCTCATCATCGTCGCAGGTCTCCTGACAGCAACACTCGCTTTACTCCTACTGGGCGAAGTCCGAGGCAGAAGCAGCTTGGTTTCACCACCCGCCACACCGATCTTCACCGATCGATACGGAACATTCCTCGCAGAAGGAACAGCCGACGAGAACGCACCGATCGGTTTTTGGGATCCGCCCGATACCTTGCCCGAGCGAATCGTCTCCTGCCTGTTAGTCATTGAAGACAAACGATACTACGAACATCTTGGCGTCGATCTCCGATCCCTTCTCCGTGCACTAGTAAATAACCTCAGCGGCAAACCGCGACAGGGTGCCTCAACGATAGCCATGCAGGTCGCACGACTACAACGCCCCGGAAAAAGAACCCTCTGGCGAAAAGTGTGCGAAATGGGGACAGCCGTGTGGCTCAACCGAAAATACGGCCACGAAAACGTACTCCGACACTACCTCAAAATCGTGCCACAAGGCAACCGTATCCACGGCGTTGCCTACGCAGCGAGACGGTATTTCCAGAAGCCCTTGGCGGATCTAAGCTGGGCGGAAGCTGCCGTGCTCGCAAGCCTTCCCAGAGCACCCGGTAGGATGAACCTTTACCGTCCCGACGGCCGCCAAAAAGCGTTTGAACGCGCCAGACTGATTCTCAACCTCCTCCACGAAAATGGGACACTCGATGCGAAGGCCCTTGCAATCGGTCAACGCCAACTGAACTCTCTGAAGATCCCGGTCAAGGAGTCCAGACCCTACCACAGCTATCACGCCATTCTGCGTCTACAAGAGTCGGTAGACAGAACTGCCTCCTATAAGAAACCGATATCTACCACGCTGGATCTCCCCATTCAGAAGGTTGTGGACAACATCGCGGAGGAAGCGATGGAGGATCTCCGGCAGCGCGGCGCGGGCAATCTGGCTGTCATCGTAATGGAGAAAGAGACCGGCGCGATCCGGAGTTATCTGGGCTCCAACCTGTACGCCGATCCAGACTTCGCCGGTGCCATCAATTATGCCACAACCCCACGTTCCGCCGGCAGCACCCTGAAACCTTTTATCTACGCCCTCGGTCTGGAGACAGGAGCGTTCTCTCCTGCCAGCGTCTTGGGGGATCTATCGTACCACCTCTCCTATTCCGGCGGCCAATACAGCGTCGCCAATTACGATGAGCGATACCTCGGACCACTCCTTTACCGGAAGGCACTCGCGAACAGCCGAAACGTCCCAGCAGTCCATGTCCTGAAAACAGTCGGATTAACCCAGGCTTATGACCTGTTCCACCAACTTGGACTCGCAAAGGACGACAGATCTGCCAGCAAGTACGGACTCGGATTGGCAATCGGTGGACTCTACGTAACCTTAGAGGATCTCGTCGCCGCGTACGGAGTCTTGGCGAACGATGGAGAGGCGTTTAGATTGCACTGGTCTGAACCCGCCGATAAAGAAACGCCAGCGCAACTTATCCCCAAAAATGTTGCCCGTCAGATCACGCTTTTCCTCTCTGATCCGCTCGCACGGCTGCCCACCTTTGGTCGTATGGGACCGTTGGAATATCCGTTCCCGGTGGCAGTAAAGACCGGGACATCTCAGGGGTTTCGAGACGCTTGGGCGGTCGCTTACAGCTCAGATTACATCGTAGGCGTGTGGATCGGGCACCCAGATCATGACCGGATGAAGCGGGTAAGCGGGCTTGATGCAGCGCAGATAGTTAAAGAAATCATGCTCTCGTTGCACCCTAAACAACGTCGAGGTGTGGACCAAGCGCCTTTTCCACCGCCCCGATTAAGTAGCAATTCAGGAGGGCATGCGGACTATCAGTTGGTTAAACTCTGTCCACTGTCCGGAGAGCCTGCGACGGGGTTGTGCGCGGAGACCGTCTTGGAGTATCTCGTCCCCGGAACCGAACCGAGGACCGCCTGCAGCGTCCATCAATCGTTTGCAGTTGATAGACTAACAGGCGTGCAAGCGGGTCCCATGACGCCCCCAGAGCGGATAGAAGTCAGGAGCTACGCCGTCCTGCCCCCACAGTATATCGCATGGGGCGGACTGCACGGCTACGGTCTACCGCCGTCTCCCTCAAACGAATCACCGTCCACGAGCATCACCATTCAGGAACCTGTTAACGGGAGCGTCTTTCGATTCCATCCAGATGCACCACGAGAGCTACAGAGCATAGCACTCAGAGCCAGCGTCACCCCCAATGTCCCAGAAATTGTCTGGTATGTAGATGGAGAACCCTTTCAGAAAGTAGCGTACCCCTACACAACGCGATGGCACCTTCGCTCAGGTTCCCACGCGCTGCAAGCCCGGTTCCCCCACGCCAATATCCAGAGCGAAATCATCAACATAACCATCGCTCCGTAATGAACAGGTCCCAAGGCATATCGCTATAGCTGTTCCCAAATCCGCGCAATCCGTAAATCCGCGTCAATCCGCGATTCAGACAAGTTGTCATCAGCCTAATGAACTATTGAACCAATGAACTAATCAACTAATGAACCAACCCATACCCTGTAGGTCGAGATTCACATCTCGACACGGGCGCGGACACAGTTCAATCGCTTTGAATTCCGCCTGTCCCCTTGGTCTCCATTTGTCAGGAATTCTATCAGGGCGGGGCACAATGCGTATAGCCAAACAATATCTTAATTTTTTAGCCCCAGCGGGGCGGCATGTTTATAGAAAAACCGATGCCCTACACCCAAGCCCCAGCGGGGCGACATGTGACATTTCGTACGTTCGGTTGAACAATACCGATGGAGAAGGTCACTGGTTTATTAATGAACTATTGAACCAATGAACCAATGTACTAAAATCAGGAGGCAATAGATGCAGACAAACACAATTGACCGTATCGGAGACAGTTGGTTAACCCAACAGCCCGACTATCGGACGGATCTAAGTCGATGCACTCCCGGGGGCGCATTTGCCGCTGAACCACGCCTGCGCCGATGGCGGACCCTAACTTACGAGACCGACGCACTCTCCGGCGTGATGCTGCTGGCAGGACCAGAAACCGCAGCGCCCACTATCACCTATCCCTTAAACCTTCGCGGTCTATACGCCGTGTCCATTGGCGTCCTGCCGATCACCAGCTCCGAAGAGGGTAACCAACTCGCAGTGCTCCTCAAACGCAGCGGGGACGATACCTTCACGGTACTCTCACTGCCGCCGCAAACCAGTGGCGGTCCTCACCATCATGAGATCGTCGAGATGTTCTGGGGGATCACTGACCTGACAGACCAGGATCTGGAGATCGGACAGGTCGGCGCACGGGTCGCACCGGATGACAATGCCGGCTCATTCGAGTGCTCGCCAGCGCGGGTGGCTTACCTCAAGCTCATCCCGCTCACGGACGCAGAGACGCAAGCCTTCCAATCAGACCAGGGGGACTCTGACACCCGACGACTGTTCGCCCACAACGATGCCCACGGTCCCCACTACCTCTATCGTTTGACGACGCCTGAACACGTTAGGCGCGAGATTGAACCATATCGTAACACCGATTTCTCACGCATCTATTGGGAAGGGGGCGGCGGCGACCAGACCTCATATTTCAGTCAGATCGGGCGGATGTACACACTTGATCTCGCCGATTTCGGCCGTCGCGGCGACCGCCTACACGTCGAAAGTTGGCGCGAGTTCCAACAGCAGGGGATAGATCCATTCGACGTTGCCCTCGAACATACCCACGAGATTGGTCTCCAGTTCCACGCCAGCTACCGGGTGGCAGGTTTTCATTACCCACCGCCGCTCGACCATTTCAACGCGGGAGAGACCTTCTATAAGTCACATCCAGAGTGGCGCGGAGTAGACCGGACGGGCAAACACACGCCGCGAATGGCGTACACTTTTCCGGGAGTACGTCAGTTCGTCATCTCACTGCTTCGCGAGATGGCGCAACGACCGATTGACGGTATCTGCCTACTCTACAACCGACGGATGCCGTTGGTTGAGTACGAACCACCGGTCGTCGAGGGGTTCAAACAAAGGTTCGGCGAAAATCCACACACATTAGATGCGTACGATCCGCGTTGGCTGTCATATCGGACCGGCGTTCTGACGGAGTTCATGCGTGAGGTCCGAGCAGCGATGGATCAAGAGGAACGCGCACAGGGGCGGAGTAAACGTATCGAAATATCAGCGATCGTCGGTGGCACCGAGGGGGAGAACCTCATCAACGGAATGGACCTACCGACATGGGTGAACGAAGGCTTGGTGGATACGCTCATCCCCTACACGTCGGGACCAAACTACGACAGCAGCGTAGTCGCTTGGACAGATCCAAAACAACTCGAATTCTTCGTGAATCTCGTTCGCGGAACATCTTGCATCCTTGCCCCGAATCTCATGCCCCGCCACATGACCCCAGAGGACTTTCGACGCCGTGCCACGACAGTCTATAGCGCCGGTGCCGAGCACATGTTCTTTTGGGATTGCGCTGGGGGATCGGGGCGTGCTAACTATCGTGACATGTGGAACGCCCTGCGTCGGCTCGGCCATCGTGACGAAATTGACGCATGGCGTGCATCAGGCGAATCAGACCTATCAAGTACGCCCACCGATCTGTGCAAACTCGGCGATTGGGATCTCTCTTACGTCACACCCGGCTAATTCATGCAACCACCCACAACCGACACGAAATACCCTATTGAAAAAGAGCCAACGCCGTGATATGATAATTTTTATGTAGTATGCGATCAAATCGCTTCAATGTAGCGCGAACTGTCAGTTTGTACAATGTACCGACCATCTGCCAGCCAAGGGAAGTCCCCCTGACAAGTGGTACATCCCGATGAAATCGGGAGCGGGATTTAGGGGGTTTGACTTAATTCCCGTAGGGGCAACCCTTGTGGTTGCCCTATTGTAACTATTGATGTGGTGTGCCGATCAAATAGCCATCAACTGTAGCGCAAACTGTTAGTTTGCGCCATGTACCGACCTGCCAGCCGAGGGAAGTCCTCCTGACAAGTGGTACATCCCGATGAAATCGGGAGCGGGATTTAGGGGGTTGTCTTTGCACTGAGAGTATCTAACTACTTCTAAAATCTTTACAAATTGTATCCATAATGGACAATACAATACTATATACACTGCACTTCGCCCATTCACATAAACCTCTCTTGGTAGGGGCAAGGTTCCCTTGCCCGGCTTTCGCTCCAAAAGAGCGCCATGTGTGTGGGAAAGCAAATCGGATTATAGGAAATAACAATCACGATTCCCCAATCCGCGTAATCCGCGATTCAGACAAATCGTCACTAACTCAATGAACTAATGTACCAATGTACTAATCAACCAACCATGATCAAAGGAGCACAACCATGAGCCAAACAATGCGGTATCTGCCTGACGGTCGCGTCGAAGTTATCGGACAGGATGTCCCCGATCCCGATGCAAACGAGGTCCAAGTCACAGGCGGGGCATGCGGAATCTGTTCGTGGGACCTGGCCACAGCCAAGATGGGCAGCAAGATGAACCCCATGGCACCGCCCGGACACGAAGGAGTCGGCTACGTAAGCAAGATAGGCACTGAAGTCACCGGCGTGAAAGAGGGTGACCGCGTGGCAGGCGGCGGCTTTGCAACGATCCGAAATCTGTCCGCAGAAAGACTGTATAAAATCCCAGAATCCGAAAAGCCCGACGAATACTGGATTGTCGAACCCGTCTCTTGTGCGGTCACAGGCGTCGATCACTGCCAACTCAGAGGCGGCGACCGGGTTGCTGTCGTCGGTTGCGGGTTCATGGGCTTGCTGATTACCCAAGGCTTGCTCCACCACCCACTCGACCAAATTATCGCGATTGATGTTGTCCAAAACCGCCTGGATCTCGCAAAGCAACTTGGCGTGGACGAAACCTATAACACTTCAGAAATCGATACGACCGAACTTGCGGCAGACCTAAAAGCGCGGGAGATCGATGTCGTTGTCGATACGTCCGGCCATCAGGGCGGTCTGGATCTCTCTACCGATATCGTCAAGCGAGGCGGGCGCATCAACCTATTCGGATGGCTCAAGGGCGATACCGCCACCTTCGATCCAACCAAGTGGCACATGGGCGGGTTCACAGTTGTCAATTCGTCTCCATCGTCGAAAATCCGAGACACCTTCGAAGCCGCTATCCGCATGATCCACAGAGGCGTGTTCGACCTCGAACCCCTCGTCACACACACAGCGACGCTTGAAGAATACCCAAACCTGATGCAGCAGCTCGTAGCAGGCGACCCAACCTATATCAAGGGCGTGATCACACTCGGATAGTCCGCGCTCGCAGCGGCCAAGATCGAAAAGGGTTGTACTATGAAATCTAAAACATTTCCAAAAGCGGAATGGGGGGGCGCCGCCCCCGCCGATGTGGGGATGGACGCTGAGAAACTGAATCTTGCCAAGACGTGGCTCGATTCAAAGTTTGTGGACGAGAGGTATCGCGTCGCGGTTGTGCGGCACGGCTACCTCGTGGCGAAATGGACACATAATATGCCTGCTACCGAAAAGATCGGTATCGCCTCTGCCAATAAGTCTATCCTATCGAGTACGCTGGGCATAGCCATCGAAGAAGGCAAGATCGGAAGTGCTGACGACCTCGCTGTGGACTACTACCCTGAGCTGATGGATGTCCCGGAGGGCGAAGGTCCCAAAAAGGGGCGATGGGCATTTGAGCCGAATCGCGGGATCACGCTGCGACACCTGATCTGCAATGTCTCCGGCTATATGAAACCCGGTGAAGCGCCGGGGCAGGTGTTCAACTATCAGACCAACGGGATGTGTGTGCTGTCACACTGTATCGAAAAAGCGTACGGGTTGTATGATGTCAACCGGCCGGAGCAGTCCCCGAAAATCCCACCGCTCTATAAAGAAAAAATCGCCAATGTGATTGGCGCTGATTGGGAATATACATCGGGTTCGCAACAGATGCACGAGAAAGCGCGACTCCACATTTTCGCGTGGGGTTCAGCGATTCTTACCAGTCTGGAAGCACTGGCACGGCTCGGCTGGCTCTGGTGTAACTGGGGGTATTGGGATGGCAAACCTGTAATCCCCGAAAACTGGCTACGCGCGGCAACCGTCGTCGCCCCAGATATTCTCGCGAACAGCCCTGAGAACGTCTGGCGATACGGGCACGGGTTCTGGACCAATCAAAAAGGCAAACTCTGGCCCAACCTGCCGCGAGAGGGATATTCCGCTTGGGGCGCGGGCGGTCACTACGTGGTTGTGTTCCCAAGCTACCAACTGGTCGTCGCAATGAACCCAACCCCCTATCCGGGTGCATCACAGCCTTACGAGACGCATACCGTCACATGGCTACAGCAGCAGGAGGTCCTAAAACTTATCCTCGACGCGTGCTGTAGCAAGTCCCCCTGACAAGTTGAGCGTCAGCGAAATCCCGCCTGTCCCGATTCATCGGGCCTGCCCCGATCCTATCGGGGGATTTATCGGGAGCGGGATTTAGGGGGTTAGTATTGCATTGGGCGTGTCTTGGTAACTCTAAAATCTACCATAACCTACCGGGGCGGTTGCCTGTCCCCCGCGCTCCTGTAGGTGGAAATTAAGGTAATAGGCATACTCCGTATGCCGTAACCTTTGCGCAAAACACAGCACGACACCCAACGGATTACGATGTGTACCTAATCGTAGGAGCGGGGTTTCCCCGTCCGCCAACTGTCCTGCATTCGCTCCAGCTTTGAATTCCGATTAATCAGCGATGTAGGTTAGGTTGAACGGTTAAAACATATACCGGTTGAGGTAAAATAGAGTTTTCCTTGTTGACAGTACTACCGAGTAGATGTGGTGAAATCCAACTATGGTGAATTCTAAAAATAAATAGACACTTTCGCCCTTGGTAGGTGCGGTTTCCAACCGCACCGGTGCCGATTCGTCGAGCATCCTCGATAAATCGGGATTTGGAGTGTTTCATTAATTCTAAAATCTACTATAGTGCGTTAATACACCAATGTACTAATGAACCAATAAACCAACACAATAAGGAGGTTAAGCAATGACGGAAGCACGGAAGCGCGAACTACAAACAGAACTCGACAGCCTGACCGTCCATCAGGAAACCTTGGTCGGCTGGGACGAAAATACCCCGCCCAACGAAACCCTCGACCAATACGGCAACCTCCTCGCAAGCAATCGGGGTGTGGTCCCCGTGCCTGACAACCGATCCCCCAAACGTCGTATCTATGATGACCCAACCGTCGAAGCCCTCCGTGCACACCTACGCGAGCACAACGGCATCCGCGGTCTCGAAATCTGCGATCCAAGCGAGGTCGGACGCGCCGCTCGGATCTTCCGGCGGGACGGGTTTGTTGTCGTGCGCGACCTCCTCAACGCAGAGCAGCTCGAACTTTGGAGAGCGGGCTGCGCCGAGGCACTAAGACAAATCCTCGAAACCCCCGGCCCGGGCGAGAGGAAATACATGACCGAGACCGGACGCCTCCCACACCGATACAGCTACGGCACCTGTTCCGCGTCGCGGCAGATGCTACACCATCCCGCGTGGGCAAGTATGCTCGATTTGCCCACAACCACCCCCATCGTCACGGAAATCTTCGGTTCTTCGGACTATCGTGTCTGGGGCTCCGGCGGCGATCTCTGTCTACCCGGCGCAATCGAGTATCAACACCTGCACTCCGACGGCAGAGATGGACAGCACCTTTCGGAAGCGCGTATCGAGGGGGCAAGGCGAGTCGGCGTCGAGTTCAACACCGACAGTTCTGGTAACTTCGACGTGCCAACACTCAAACTGATTATGGAGATGACACCGCCGACAGTAACCATCAACTTCCTGATGGCAGATCTCACGTGGGAAAACGGGCCCATCCGTCAGATTCCGGGGACACACGTCGTGGAGCAGCCGCCACCGATAACCGACGACGAACCCGACTGGATGCGGCATTCAACACTCGTCGGCGCGCCGGCGGGCGCAGGCGTTTTTCGTGACAACCGAGCGTGGCACGGCGCGACCCCCAATCTGTCTAAAGAGGTCAGGGCACTGCCAAACGTCGAGTATGCCGCCCCTTGGCGCACACAGGACGGATTTAAGGTCGTCATGCCCCACGAAATGTGGGAAACGTTGACCCCACACGCCCAAAAGATGTGCGAATGGATCAAAGCAGAGCCAGGCGTCTGGCCCCCCGGTGCCGGCGTTATGCACCCAATCGCAAGTGCACGAGAAGCAGCAGCAAAGCAGTAGAGGTTTAGCAAGTCCCCCTGACAAGGGGGATTTAGGGGGTTGCATATCAAGTCCCCCTGACAAGTGGTACATCCCGCCTGCTTGGTCTCGGCTTGTCGGACTCCCACCTGCCTGCTCTCGGCTTGTCTCGATTCATCGGGATTTATCGGGGATAAAATCGGGGGGCGGATTTAGGGGGTTGCCTTCATTCCTTTAGGGGCAACCGCCCCGATAAATCGGGATCGAAACCGAGGGGTGAAAGTGTCTATTTATTTTTATAATTCACTAATCATGCACACCCCTCAATACGCAAAACATATGTCCGATAACCTGAGAGAAGGGATGATACTTCTGAAGGAAGAGCCACGCGACCCCAACCAAGTGTGTTAAAGGAGGCAAACACTATTGAAAGTTCTACTAAGCAAGTTTCAATATTAAATATGCACATTTTACATCGATGGCGGGCGGGGAAACCCCGCCCCTACGGGTGCGACACCTACTGAGAATCGAAAGTTTATTATTCAATATTGCTTAGTACTTGCCCTGTTAACCGCGATCGGTTGTGCAGATGATTCACCCAATCCAACTGAATCTGTGAAAGAAGATGTGTTCGTAAGCGACGTTGCCACGCTAATTGAGACGCTTCCTGCAAGTTGGGAGCTGACTGCATACGACCGACCCGTTGTGCTTTACTTCAATAAGCGACCGCTATCCGTCTCTGTTAATGGGACGCCGGCTAAAGTGAAGGGGAATCTGGTGTGTTGGGACATTCCGAATGGAAACCACGGGACCATATCACTCCGAATCGAATGGACAAATCCTGACGGCACGACAAGTGTTGGTCCAGAGGTGTGGCTGAAAGTGGGTCACTTCAGTTGGTCCGAGATGGAGATAGCGTTGGGGCACATATCTGATGGCGATAGTGATATACATCCAGATGCGTTCAACCAACGCACTATCCGATTTCATTTTACGAAACCGGCCGCTGGGGTGATAGCAAAGTTACTTTCCGAAGATGGCAACGACCTCGGTTGGGAGGCGGTATGGGAAGACCAAGCCGTAAAATTGCGTCGTGGTGAGAACGGGAAGTTATTTGAAAAAGGCAAACACTATATGATTCAGATAGTGGTTGACGAGGCATGGATTTACAAGGCTGATATGTGCGAATGTATGGAATGCTCAGGGTATAAGAACCATGAATTCATTATTACCTTTACGACCATACCGGTGGACGTCGAATTTTGATTTCAAGGTAAGCACACATTCCCCCTACCTACCTTGTGGCGAAACTACAGAAATCGGGATTTGACAGGAGCAATGTATTGAAATATCTTAATAACCAGTGGTGCTAGTTTGCAGCTGTTGATAGCGCCAAACGTGATGCGTGAAACATCAAAACTATTGGCTTTTGGGTGCCTTTAGCCCCGGAGGGGCGGCATGTTTATAGTACACGGATAAATAAATATCCCAAAGCCCCGGCGGGGCGACATGTGCAGCCGAAGGGTAGAACTAATGAGCTACCCTAATGAATCAATGAACCCTTCAACAATGTGGGAAAGACCCTCTCACTAACTAGCACCAAAGGTTAATAGGAATGAGATTCACTCTGTAAACAAGTTGACCTTGCAGTAGAACGGTTGTCCCAACTAAAGCAGGACATATAGAATGAAAGCATGAACAAAGCAAGTGAGGAAGCTATCTATTTACAAAGTGTGTTAAAGGAGGCAAACACTATTGAAAGTTCTACTAGTACTTGCCCTGTTAATCGCGATCGGTTGTGCAGATGATTCACCCAATCCAACTGAATCTGTGGAAGAAGATGTGTTCGTAAGCGACGTTGCCACACTAATTGAGACGCTTCCTGCCAGTGGGGAACTGGCTGCATACGACCGACCCGTTGTGCTTTACTTCAATAAGCGACCGCTATCCGTCTCTGTTAATGGGACGCCGGCTAAAGTGAAGGGGAATCTGGTGTGTTGGGACATTCCGAATGGAAACCACGGGACCACATCACTCCGAATCGAATGGACAAACCCTGACGGCACGACAAGTGTTGGTCCAGAGGTGTGGCTGAAAGTGGCTTACTTCAGTTGGGACGAGATGCGCTTGAGGGGCGAGAGTATATCGACGGGCACTTATGATGTAGATCCTGATGAGTTCAATGAACGCTTTATCCAATACAGTTTTACGGAACCGGCTGTTGGGGTGATAGCAAAGTTACTTTCCGAAGATGGCAACGACCTCGATTGGGAGGCGGTCTGGGAAGACAGTAAGTTCACCACTATCCTAAAATTGCATCGTGGTGAGAACGGGAAGTTACTTGAAAAAGGGAAACGCTATATGATTCAGATAGTGGTTGACGAGGCATGGATTTACGAGACTGATATGTGCGAATGTATGGAATGCTCGTGGTATAAGAACCGTGAATTCATTATTACCTTTATGACCATACCGGTGGACGCTGAATAACAGCAGCGGACAGAAAAACTCACACCGTCTCAAACACCAACGCCCCTGACACACCCGATGCGAAGTTCCCCACCACCGACCGGTAAAAGTCGAATGGGGAAGTTATCACCACCCGAAGAACCTAGCAACTCGTGTTATGCTAACCTAAGTTGCTAGATAGCCGTAGTCGAGCCAGTCACGATTCGGAGAGTACGCCCCCTACCGTGTGTTTTTGTAGGTTGAAAACTCACGGAATGGAGAGGGAATTACAATTCCCTCCTATTGCGCCGGTTTCTGGTGCTTGGTTTATCAACTAGGGCGTGTTGACATTTGTGCGATAATGGGTATATGTCAACCCTAACCTTACCAGATAGTCAATGGTCACAAATAGTAAACTTCCTTATTCACCAATAAACCAAATTAGGAGATAACCCATGCTAAACTGGGGCGTCATGAGCGCCGGCGGCATCGCCTACGTCTTCTGTAATGCGATGCGCTTCACAGATTCCGGGGATATTCTTGCGGTCGCAAGCCGAACGCAATCCCGTATGGACCGACTGGTGGACGATTTCACTATCCCCCGACAATACACCGACTACCAGGGGCTATTGGACGACGAAGAGATCGATGCCATCTATATCGCAACGATCCACCCCCTCCACGCCGAATGGGCGATAAAATGCGCCGAAGCCGGCAAACACCTCCTCGTCGAAAAACCGATCAGCATGAGCCACGCCGAAGCCGCGGCGATGGTCGAAGCCGCACGGGAAAACGATGTGTTCCTCATGGAAGCCTTCATGTATCGTTGCCACCCGCAAATCCAGAAGGTCGTTGATCTCATACAAGATGGCGCGATCGGCGATGTCCAGATCATCCGAGCGAGATTCGGTGGACGCGTTCCCTTCAACCCACAAAGCCGGATCTATAACCGTGAAATGGGTGGCGGCGGAATCCTTGATCTCGGGTGCTATACCGCCTCAGCCGTCCGCCGATTCGCCGGTGCCGCAGAAGGAAAGCCGTTTCTCCATCCGACTGTAGTAAGAGCCACCGGGAAAGTCGGTCCCACAGGTGTAGACCACATCGCTGTTGCCTCTCTCAAATTTGAGAATGACATCGTAGCCGATATCATCGCTGCGGTCGAAGGCAACGTTGGGCGAGGCGTATCCATACACGGCTCGGAGGGCGTGATCACCCTCCCCAATCCGTGGCTGCCCTCATCCCCCTGTCGGGGTGCGAAAGAACCCCTACCACTCGACACCGTCTTCCCATCGGCGACGATCATCGTCCAACACGGAACCGACGAGTCCACTGAGATCGAGGTGCCTGTCGACCGCGACCTCTTCACCTACGAAGCGGACACGGTAGCCAACCACATTGACGCCCGACAAGCCCCCGCTATGTCTTGGGACGACACACTCTCAAACATGCGCCTACTGGACACCTGGCGCGAACAGATCGGAGTGGTTCATTAGTACATTAGTTCATTGGTTCATTGAGCAAATTGTTTTCACGTTTTACGTTTCACGTTTCACGCTTCACTATCGGTCTTTGACTAGAGAGCGCATCAACAATTACAAACTAACACCATTGGTTGTTGAGGAAATAAATCTATGCGAAAAGCCAACATTGCAACCGTCGGTTGTGGCACCGTCGCAACACGATGGCACCTGCCGACAATCGCCGAATTAACAAAAAGGGGAGACCTAAACTTCATCGCTGTGTGCGATACCGACGAAGCCGCAGCGAGCGAGGCAGGAAAACAGTACGGCGTGCCACACTACACCGATGTCGAGCAGATGTTGGACAAACACAAAGACATTGATGTCGTAGACGTCTGTACCGGCGATTATGAGCATCATAAGGTAGCAAAGATTGCCGCAGAACGCAAGATGCACCCGATCGTCGAAAAACCGATGGCACCCACCCTCCCCTGCTGCGATGTAATCATAAACTCTGCCAAGCAAAACGGCGTCCACTTCGAGGTCGCCGAGAACTACTTCCGGATGCCGAACGACCGGATCCTCATCAAGCTGATTACCGAAGGGGTGCTCGGTGACATCATGCGAGTCCACTTTATCGAACCGTCTGGACGAGGCAGACAATTTGTGCACGGTTCAGGCAAGCCACAAGGCATATCCCGCCCTGTCTCGACATTCGGCTCCCACTCCGGTGTCTGTATCGACATGGGCGTGCATCGGATGTCTCAGCTTCGGTTCTACGCCCAAAGCGAACCGAAACGGATAGCCGGAATCACCAAGCAGTTCCTTCTCAACACCGAAAGGGTCTACGAAGATTGGGGACACGCGCTGATCGACTTTGAAAGCGGCGCGGTCGGCGTCTACGAAGCTTCGCAGGTCGGCGAGGAAACGATCCGGTACAGCCAAGTCATGGGAACAAAAGGGGTAATGACGAACGCCAACTACTGGACCTCAGATTTCCCTCTCCGCGCAATGGTAGACGGCGAGATGAAAGATATCCCGATCGAGAGGGAGCGCCATACCGTCGATGGGGTCGATGTCCTGTCAAGGATAGTCGTCCATACCGATCCACAGATCGTCTACGAGAACCCGTTCAGAGAATACGCGATAGACGATTGGAACGTTGGCACCGCCGAGGAGATCATGAGTATCGCCAACGCTGCACTATATGACCGCGAACCAGAATACGGGGTCGGCGGCAGAAAAGATGTTGAGATGTGCATCGCGCTATATGAATCCTCACTCGGCGGCATGACCCCCGTTGATCTCCCGATAACCGAAATCACCAATTATGAGGGTATGGTCAATGCCGACTACCGAGAAGCCTTTGGTCACGCCCCACACGAAATTTATGGTGAATTTTAAAAATAAATAAACAGTTTCACCCGCCCGGTAGGTGCGGTTTGTAACCGCACCGGTTTGGAGTGTCTCATTAATTCTATAAACTACCATAATTGGTTCATTAATACATGATGTACTAGGACGTGTTGACGTTTTGCTGGTCCTAGTTCCGAAAATACTGTAATCATCAGGTGGACAAATGTAGCGCAAACTGTTAGTTTGCGCCCTCGGATCACAATCTAGCAGTATCAGTCTCATCCTCGTATCACAAGAAGAGAGAAACAGATAAGTCATTTTGACTACAAACCGTTCTACCGCCGTAACTTGCCGCATATACAGCCACCGGGGGCAACTTTCTTCGTCACATTTCATCTTGCGGGATCTCTGCCACGGGCTGTATTGCAGCAGTGGAGAACGGAGAAATGCCAACTTGAAGCAGAAAAATCGCGACTTCTCAAGTCTCAAGATGTTTCTCATTTTGAGGCAGTCGAAGATATAGCATTTGAGCAAAAACAGGAACATCGTGAATGGAAACGACAGTGGTTCCGAAAGTTTGAAAAAACACTAGATAATGCACAAAGCGGCCCGCTATGGCTCAAAGATGAGCGGATCGCTAAAGAGGTAGCAGAGAGTCTGCACTACCGAGATGGGAAAGCATACCGCTTGGACGCTTATTGCATCATGGCAAATCATGTACACGTTGTGTTTGCTCCGCTTGCAATACAGCCTTCCGGAGAGACGCACACTAACAGTTTACGGTACAACACGCTTGCGTCCATCATGCAATCGCTTAAAGGTTATACAGCGCGGAAGGCAAATCGGCTATTAGGACGCAGTGGCGCATTCTGGCACCATGAAAGTTACGATCATAGTGTACGGAACACAGGCGAGTGGCAACGGGTTGTCACCTACGTCCTCAACAATCCTGTAAAAGTGGGTTTAATCAAGGATTGGAAAAAGTGGCGATGGAGTTATTACCGAGCGTTTGATGGTAGCGCAAACTGTTAGTTTGCGTGCCAAGATCATAATCTAACAGATCGCGGTACAAAAGACTATTTTTATTATGTCTTCTGTAGGTCGATTTTCCAAAATCGATGTTTGGGTGCCGAGATATGAATTTCGATCTACAGTTGACTCAACTTGCGTAACAAATCGTGGGGACAGATTTTCCAATCTATCATTTTATTCAGCATGTGGTTCTCCGCGTCCTCTGCGCCTCTGTGGTAAATATCATTTTCACGTTTCACGTTGCTATTTTGGGAGGAAACACCAATGCCAAAAGATGAAATCTTTCAGGAAACCGTTACCCGCGTTGAAAAACCCTCGTCACACTATACCTTAATTCGCGCCCCCAACGGACATTTCCTTGGCGCGTCCGAGGACGGATTTGCTACCTTCGACTATGTGGACGATAAGGCGATATGGGATACCGACGGAGAAACCTATCGCCACGTGGCGACCGATCGCGTCCTTGAGACAGAATCCCCCCGTTCTAAAGATGGAAGTTACCTCCGTCATGGTGGAAAGTGGATCGCCAGCGACGGATCGCTTGGCGATGTTGCCGCGCTGTTCACCCCCGGCCACGGACCCGCACATCTGCCGTCAGAATATCTAAAGACGTTCAGGGAGAACGGATGGGTCTGTATCCCCTCGATTGTCCCGCCCGACCTCCTTGAGGAGTTGGAGCGGACCAGCGGCACCGGTCGCTGGGAGAGCGAAGAGCTCGATCGCAGCATTCCGCCGCTACTCCAGACTTCTGCCGTCGCCAAAATCATAGCTGAACCGGTTACATTGTGGCTGATGCGTCAATATATGGGCGTCCAAGACATTCGGCTCGGTCATTCACCCGGCTTCGCTGTACTCCCCAAAGACGACGGCAAACGGAACGTCCAAGGTTGGCACTCCGACTTCCCGTACCTCTGGGGCATCGCCGGCAGGACAAAAGACCGGATACCCGTGCATAAGATCGATGGATTCGCCATGGGTGTCCAGCGCAACCTGTGCGTATCGGAGTTCCGTAAAGAGAACGGGGCGACCTGCTTCAAACTCGGTTCACACGCATTCGGCGAAGGGCCACCCGTCGAATGGGGAACCGGAAACGCAAACAAAGAGCCGGGACATCGCGCAGCACGAGGACTGCCCTACACCGGTCCCGATGCCGATGTCGTTGAAGCACCGCCGGGCAGCTATATCATCTACGATTCGCGGACCTGGCATCGTGCAGGCATCAACCGCACGCCACATAAACGTGCTGCCATGCTACAGGCAGTAGTACCGATGTACATGATGCCGTTCAGGGACACCAGCGGTCCCTACAAACGATTCATCCACAGCCCCCTCATCGACGAACTGAACGAACTTGAAAAAAGAGAGCTTGAGGCAACTATGGTGAGCAGGATGCTCAGTCCCGACGGCCCCCTGGCAATCACCGTTGACGACGAACTAACCGAGCACATCCGCCCTGCGGATTGATGCTGTATATTGTCTGAATCACGGATAAAGTAGTAGGCATATTGCTTTGAATCCCGATTCATCGGGGCGGGGCGGCATATTTATAGCAACACGGGATACACAAGTCTTAAAGCCCCAGCGGGGCGACACGTGTATCCAAAGGCAGGAACGTAAGAAGCGTGAACCAACCAACTAATAAATCAATGCACTCCCCGATAAATCGGGATCCAAATCGACCCGAACAATGTGGAAAGGACTTTGTCCCTAACTAGCACCAAAGATTATTATCAACATAACGATTGACATAGACAGGGTGTCTTTAATCCGTGTAATCCCTGAATCCGCGATAATCAGCGATTCAGACAATAAGCGGCCTGTGGAAGCGTATCGGGGCAAGTTTCGATTTATCGGGTTCCTCATTTCGCGGGAGATGCCCCTCCCACGTCCGGCGGCGTAGATAGCGCGTTTTTTTAATTCCTGCAATCCTTAAATCCGCGTCAATCCGCGATTCAGACAACCCAGAAATCGTCCTTGTGCGAGAAAATAATTGCCGTGCGACGATGAATAGTAGTATCATTAATATCCTCAACCGAAAGGAAAAATCCTATGACATTCAAACAAAATAGATTAATGACCAGCTATACTTCGATTTGCGGAATTCTTATCCTGTTTTTCGTATTAACCATTTCCCTGTTAGGGTGCGATCTAGTTCAACAGCTCGTCCCACCCGACACCCCTGACAGCGCGACTTCAGTCAAAATCGGCTTCATCTACAGTCCACCCGACCCGGGCACAACTCGGAACGGCGCTGAGTTAGCAGTTGACCTCGCAAACGAAGCGGGAGGCATCAACGGATTACCGATAGAACTTCTCATCACGGATGATAAAGGTGATCCGTCAATGGGGGTCCAACGCGCGAAGGAGTTAATCGATGCCGGTGTCTTGGCAATCGTGGGACCGGACTACAGTGTGATCGCTGTAGAAGTCGGAGCGGTTGCCCAACAATACAGGATACCGATGGTAACCACCTATCCGACGAACCCGAATGTGACGAGAAACGGGAATTTCTCCTTCATGGGCGCTTTCATAGATCCGTATCAGGCGGGTGTGATGGCGAATTTTGCAGTGCAGGAACTGGAAGCGACAACCGCCGCAGTCCTCACGGAGACAGGCAGCAGCTACTCAGAGGGTTTATCAAACACTTTCATTGAACGATTTACCGCGCTAGGCGGTACAATTGCAGCGCATCAATTTTACGAGACAGGCACTATCGACTTCACCGAGCAGTTGACCGCAATCGCGGCAGTGGAGCCCCCCGTTGATGTTATCTTTCTGCCGGGCTTGGGTCCTGAGTTCCCACTGGCAGTTAAAGGGGCAAAATCGACCGAGATCGGTATTACCGCCACCTTCCTTGGTGGCGATGGGTGGGATCGACCCGACTTAGTTGAAATTGGCGGGACAGCGCTTGAAGGAAGTTTCTTCGCAAACCACTTTTCGCCCAGCGGGCCACCAGAGCAGTTAAGCGAAGCAGCGCGTCAATTTATTACCGCCTATACGACACGATTTGGTATCGCCCCCGATGGTCCCGCGGCACTCGGCTACGATTCTGCCACCATTGTTATTGAAGCGATGCGGCGAGCCTCCGATTTGACCCCCACGGCAATTCGCGACCAAATCGAGGCAACCCAAAACTATAGCGGAGCGACAATACTATCACATTTTGATGAGAATCGACACGCAATCAAGAGTTTAGTCGTCAACACCGTTACGGATGGCAAGATACAATTCCATCAAGCCCTGTTACCGTGATGCGTTGAGTCTCCCAATCTTATCCGGGATACACCTCAACAATCGGGACCACCGACGACGAATCTTCTTAAATCCGCGCAATCCCTGAATCCAGTCCCCCTGATAAGGGCTTACTATTACCCACAAGTAGAAGATGGTAAACTTTCCGAAGTGGGCATTGGTATTTGCTTGATAGGCAAAAGTCGATATGATACATTTAATGGCATTGGTAAACGACTATACTGATTCCTCCCAACTCAATAGGAGTTGCTGATGCCTACTGTAAATAATGAGTTAACTCCCTGTTGGAGTCAACAGGAGTTTGAGACACTTGATTTAGGCGATAAACGTCTGACTCAGCGGCTGATTACTGTCGCTTCGTCATTGTCAACCTCCCCGCAATCTGCTATTCATGCTGCTTGTGAGGATTGGTCAGCTGTCAAAGCGGCGTACCGTTTATTTGATAATGAGCAGGTGACAGCGGAGAAACTCCTATCTCCTCACTTTGAACGAACAG
Organism: Candidatus Poribacteria bacterium; assembly: GCA_965220385.1. GTDB lineage: Bacteria > Poribacteria > WGA-4E > WGA-4E > PCPOR2b > PCPOR2b. Next base: position 592,366 of record OZ244825.1, read on the forward strand.
TCGAACGGATCGGTGGCTATGGACGTGTGTTTGCGATTCAGGACACGACCTACCTCAATTACACACATCACCCATTGACTGAGGGGTTAGGACCGATTGGCACCGATTCTCAGCATATCTATGGGTTTGTCAAACACACCACTTTAGTGGTAACGGAATCGGGATTGCCGTTGGGGTGTCTGACCGATGCCGTTTGGGTTCGGGACGCTCCCAAGCCAAACCATAGCAAAGCCAACGTACCGTTGACGGAAAAAGAGAGCTACAAATGGATTGAGGCGTTAAACCAGACCCAAGCGCGTACCCCAGATGGGGTGGAGATGATTTCCATCTGTGACCGTGAAGCCGATATTTATGAGTTTTTTGTCCAAGCCAAAGACACCCCTTTCGTTATCCGAGCGGCTCATAATCGAAAGGTTGATGATCAAGCGGGGCAACTCCGGGCTGTGGTGCAAAGTCAACCGGCTGCCGGTGAACAACTTGTCAAAGTACCCGCTCGGGGGAATCAACCTGCCCGACAAGCCACAGTCAGCATTCATTTTACAACAACGACACTGCTTCCCCCTTATCGACACCCGGCATTACCCCCACAAGACCTACCCCCGGTTGACGTGAGTGTCGTCTGGGTGACGGAAGTCAATCCACCGGTGAAGGTAACTCCACTAGAATGGTTGTTAATTACTAATGTCAAAGTCAATGATTTTACCGATGCCATACAACGGATACGCTGGTACAGTCTGAGGTGGCAAATTGAAGTCTATTTCAAAGTCCTCAAATCCGGCACCAAAATTGAACACTGCCGATTGCAAACCAAAGACCGGCTCTTACGATATATTGCTCTAATGAGTGTCATTGCATGGCGACTTTACTGGTTGACGATGTACAATCGCCATGCGCCTGACGCTGAATGCACCGCTGTGTTGACTGATGATGAATGGAAAGCCCTTTATTGTATAACCCATAAGACAACCGATTTGCCAGACAAATTACCTACCGTTGCTCAAGTCACGGTGTGGATTGCAAAACTCGGTGGCTTTTTAGCACGAAAATCCGACGGCGCACCGGGGGTGACTGTCATCTGGAGAGGCTGGCAGCGCTTGAATGATATTGCTGACGCATTTACCCTGTTACACAACACCTGACCCAACCATAACCATTAACATCTACACTGATAAAAACCAACCCCAGACTTATGGGTAATAGTAAGCTGATAAGGGGGATTTAGGGGGTTATCTAGATTCATACAAATGTGACTCACGAGCCGACATGAGGTTGAGCGTATCAAGTCCTCCTGACAAGTGGTACATCCCGCCTGTCCCGCCTGTCCCGATTTATCGGGGATTCATCGGGCCTGCCCCGATCTTATCGGGGGATTTATCGGGGGGGGATTTAGGGGGTTGCCTTTATTGTTGTGGGGCGTCCCTTTTGGTTGCCCGGCGCTGGTTGATTTTGGCTGATTGACGCATCTATGGTGCCTGACAGAAGCGGGTCAGGTTATACTATTTTTCTAATCCGCGTAATCCGTTAATCCGTGCCAATCCGCGATCTAGACAACCGGAGAAACAGAATGACTCCCACAAACACAAACAATAACTGGAAAACCGAATCGACGGTCACCGACCAACAGGTGAATTTCTACAACGAAAACGGCTACCTCAAATTCGGCAGAATCTTCACCCAACCGGAATTGGACGAACTGCGCGATTACGTCGACGACATGATCGCATCGCTCCCCGAAGGCAAACGCCCAGAACAGATGGACGTACCACACTTCGAGCATCCCTACCTGTTCAAATACCTCGCAGATCCGCGTGTCCTTGATGTAATCGAACGCTTCATCGGTCCCGATATCCTCCTCTGGTCAAGCCACTTCATCAGCAAACGTACCAGCGACGGTCTGGCAGTACCGTGGCATCAGGACGGCGTCTACTGGGGCGAACGATTGCAACCGATGCACGTCATCACCATGTGGCTCGCGGTCGATGAATCAAAAACCGAAAACGGCTGCATGCGCGTAATCGCCGGCAGCCATAAACTCAGAGATCGGCGGTACGAAGCAGTTGATCGGGAAAACCAACTGTTCGGCAGCGAAGTCATCGCCGAAGACATGGATCCATCAAAGGTTGCGGATCTGGAGCTATCGGTCGGTGAATGCCATTTCCACGACGCCTTCACCATCCACGGTTCTGCCCCCAACACCTCACAGAAACGGCGATGCGGCTACACAATGCGCTATATGCCCGCGAATGTCCGCTGTCACGATCCCTCACTGCGACCGAGCCACCACATCTACCTCCTACGCGGCGAGGATCGAACGGACGGCTTCAACACCTACACCCCTGTGCCAGATTTTTAATTCGGCTATGTCTGAGCCCAGAAAACGCAGGTATCAGGATTGCTCGGCTTGGATAGACATATCCAAGCCCTCTTTGCACGTGTGCAGTGGATTCGTCAACTCACTTACCACGGAAGCCGGTGGGCTGATACCTGAAAATCAATGAATTGCCTACCCAAAACTACTTGTTGCGAAACAATTTAACGCAAAGCTGCTATGACGGTAGGGCGCAGAAAAAAAATAAAAAAATCTTATCTTTTCTCTTCTTTGCTCCTTTGCTTCCTTGCGTCTTTGCGTTGATGTCTTCTCTCTTTGTGTTTTGCACTTTCTTTTGCACGAGTCTACTTTTTTACAAATTACCAAATTACGGGTTACAAACCATGCCAGACAAAAAAATCTACCCCCGGAACCAACTGGTCAAAATTATCCAAGACGCACAAGCGGACGGCAAAGCCGTTGTGACGACCAACGGCTGTTTCGATGTGCTACACGTCGGTCATCTCCGTTACCTGCAAGCCGCCCAGGCACTCGGCGACCTCCTCGTTGTCGGCGTCAACAGCGACGACTCGGTCCGCGTACTCAAAGGCGAAAGCCGCCCCCTCGTCCCCGCCGACGAACGCGCCGAAATGCTCGCAGGCTTGGGGTGCGTGGATTACGTTACCATTTTCCCCGAACTCGACCCAATCAACCTACTCTCCGTCCTCAAGCCGGACATCCACGTCAAAGGTGGCGACTACACAATCGAGCAAGTTATTGAGCGGGAAGCGGTCGAATCCAACGGCGGAAAAGTGATCGTCGGCTTAAACGTGCCCGGCAAATCCACCACCGACCTCATCGAAACAATCCGCGAGAGATATATGTAGGTTGGGTTGGACGGTTGAAAGTGCCCCACTATCAAGGACAGGGTCCTTTCTTATCCAAGTCCCCCCTGACAAGTGGTACATCGCGCCTGTCCCGGTTTATCGGGGGTTTATCGGGGGCGGGATTTAGGGGGTTTCTTATCCAAGTGCCCCTGACAAGGGGTACATCCCGGTTCATCGGGGATTCATCGGGGCGGAGCGCAATGTGCATGACATAACCGAATCAGATGCAGAAAATAACTGTTTTTTTAATCCGCGTAATCGCTTAATCCGCGTCAATCCGCGATTCAGACAACTTCTTAACAAACCGAAAGGAAATTATACGATGCAAATTAACGTCAAAGTTGGAGACCTCAGGACCGAAACCGCCGATGCAATCGTACTCGGTATCTTAGAAGGCGAATCCCTCGTCAGCGTAGCACAAATCGCCGATGCCGCAACCAACGGCGCAATCAGCGAACTAATCGACGCCGGCGACTTCAAAGGCGAATACAAACAGACCGCGCTGCTCTACACCAGAGGCGCAATCACCGCCCCACGTATCGCACTAGTCGGTCTGGGCAAAAGCGACGATATCAACTGTGAAAAAGTCCGGCAGGCATCAGGCAAAATTATGCAAGAACTCCGGGACCTGGATCTCAAAACCATCGTGGTTGCGCTGCCCCACGAAACCCCACAAGAGATCGCACAAGCCGCCGCCGAAGCCAGCCGGCTCGCACTCTACCAATTCAATCAACACAAGACAGAAGGGCTCGACAAAGTCAAGGGGCTTGATACCATCACCTTCCTCGTGGCCGATAAAGCGACCAAATCCGTGATCGAAGGCAGCGTTACCATCGGTGACACGATTGCAAACGGAACCAACCTCGCACGTGATCTGAGCAACCAACCGCCAAACCACCTGACACCAACAATGCTCGCCGAAAAAGCGGTCGAAGTCGCAAATGAGGTCGGACTGAAGTGCGAAGTCTTTGATCTTGCACAACTCCAAGAAAAAGGCTTTCGCACCCTACTCGGCGTATCTCAAGGGAGCATCGAAGAACCCCGGTTTATCGTCCTGGAGCATATCCCCGACGGTGAAGAAAAAGATACCGTTGCGTTTGTCGGAAAGGCAATCACCTTCGACAGCGGTGGACTCTCGCTCAAGTCCGGCTCCGGTATGATGGACATGAAGCACGATATGTCCGGCGCAGCAGCCGTGCTTGGCGCGATGCAAGTCGTCGGTCAACTCAAACCAGACCTCCATGTCGTCGGACTGATCGCCGCAAGCGAAAACATGCCGAGCGCCACCGCACAGCGTCCCGGAGATGTTGTCGAATCCTACGGCGGCAAAACTATCGAGATTCTCAATACAGACGCCGAAGGTCGACTGGTGCTCGCAGACGCGCTCGGATATGCCGCACAGTATAAGCCCAAGGCAGCCATAGATCTCGCAACCCTGACCGGCGCAGTCATCACCGCTCTGGGAACCGTTGCCTGTGGGATGATGGGCACCGACACCAATCTCATGGACAAAGTCAGATCTGCCGCGGACAAGACGCACGAACGGGTGTGGGAACTTCCCCTATGGGACGACTACGACGAACTAATCAAAAGCGAGGTCGCTGACGTCAAAAATATCGGGGATGGAACAGCGGGCACTATCGTCGGTGGGGCATTCCTGAAGAAATTTGCAGAGGACTATCCGTGGGTCCATCTCGACATCGCCGGCACAGCATGGGATGTCAAAGGTTCATCATACATTCCCAGCAAAGGCGGCACCGGTTTCGGCGTGCGCCTCCTCGTGCAATTCGCCCGCGATTGGGCTTCCTGATTCTTGATGAAACTGATACCCGTAGGTCGGGCATCTTGCCCAACCCTAACCCCGCTGCGATTAATTCGTAGGGAACGCAGATCTGCGTTCCGTTTCTGCTTACGCATTACATATTATGCTTTATAAGTTAAAATCGACAGCTGGTTTGCACGGTATAGGGCAATCTCTAACCCGTCTGTGAGCAAAATTCCTCTATTCCCTGACAGTTTTAAGGACAAAATTATTCAAAGCGCGTAAATAAGCCGGATAGCATGTCACTCCACAACCATACCTGTAACTTTGCAAGCCCTTTATAGGGAGCGATTCCTATTTGGATTTGACGATGAGATCCGCCGGGCCGCGGGATCTCCAATTGCTCTGACTGCATTTTTCATTGACAATGAATGTTTGGCACAAAATTTGCCCAACAATCACAGAGGTTGGCTCTACTGGGCTTGCCTCCTAGGTCAGTTATAGTAGGTTTCAGAATTAACTAGACACTGTAGCGCAAACTGTTAGTTTGCGTGTTTGTATCACAATCTAACAGATCGTGTTACAAAAGACTACCTTTTAATGTTTATTTGTTTTTAGAATTCACTATAACTATCAAAGGTCTTCTGCAGTGAAGGAGGGGCAATTATGCTGCTGCGTTTTGTCTGTATCACCTGCTTGTGCCTGCTAATCGTGGGAGATGTCTATGGCAAGGTTGTCTTTTCGTCATCTCGTCCCCGACATGCACCTAGAAATCCGGGTCAATCTAACATCTATGTGATGAACTCCGATGGGAGTGATTTAACACGACTTACACACGATGGTGGGCTTGAACTGCACCCCACTTGGTCTCCAGACGGGCGTCAGATTGCGTATGAATGCACGGGGCGGGGATGGGATATCTGTGTGATCAGTGCCGATGGGAACAATCAACAGAATATCACTCGCGATGAGGCGATCGATTTCCGTGAGGCACCATGGGATCACACGCCTTCTTGGCACCCTGACGAAAATCGGATTGCGTTTCGGAGCTATATTTGGGACGCTGACGAAACGCATATCTATGTGATAAATATAGATGATGGTCAAATCGAGAAACTCATTGAGCACGCAGGGAACCCCCGCTTCTCGCCAGATGGGACCCGAATCGCTTTTCAAAGCCACAATGGTCAAATTTCTGTCGCGGATGCCGATGGGACAAATCCGTGGCGGCTCTCAAACGAAAAGGACTTGGAATTAGGTGGGTGGTCCCCGGATAGCAAACAGATTCTATATTCACAGCCGAGGGGGCAGCCGGATCCGTGGCTGTTATTTATTGTGACGGTTGATCCCGTGTTTGATGGGAACCAAGGATTTCCACAGAGGAAGATACGGATGCCCATCCGGTTTGCAGATCCGACATTCGGGGCAGATGGGAAATCTATCCTCTTTTCCGGGCATAGTGGCGGCAAGCGTTGGCATATCTATCGCCTGTATCTTGAGAATGAGCGATTCATTCAGTTGACCTTTGGTGAGTTCGTGGACTACACGCCTCAAGAATGGAAGTCTCCCTTGTCAATCTCTCCGCGCGGGAAAGTGCCCTCGCTTTGGGGTAAAATGAAGGAGAAGTAATGCCGCTGCGCTCCACCTGTATCGCCTCCCTATCACTCCTACTGATCGGCTGCGCGACCCCCATACCCCAACTCGACGTTACCCCCGACCAAATGAACCAGATCGATCGCTTGATCGGCACAGACTTCCTAACCTTTCACGACAACATCGAGCCGATATTGGGGGAGGCACGGAAAACAATCGAAAACGACACGCCCACCTACGATTTCGGAGATAAATATCGGTTCCGGGGATTAACCGCAGGCATGCTCAACAACAAAGTCGTTATGCTCTCATTCTATGCCCACAGACGGCTCACCCCACACGAGGCGATCTATGCGCTCGGCTACCGGGAATTGCCCGAATTTAGTTGGATCGACGGTAGGCCCATCTACATGCTCAACACCCACAACGGCAAACGCATTTTCTTTATAACCCAACAATCAGGCTGGACATTTGTCCGCATCTTCTCTAACGACCTTGATGTAAAAAAGCATTTCAACCTCCAAATCACACCTTTCCCATACCCCTTATTCTTCTTTCCAGAGTCCAACTAAGGCGCGTTGACATCCTGATGTTGCTCATTCGCCAAACGCCGTAATCATCGGACAATCCAACCAATGTAGCGCAAACTGTTAGTTTGCGGGGTGGGATCACAATCTAACAGATTGTGGGACATCCGTAGGTCAATTTTCCACAATCGACAGTCTGTCAAAGCAATCCTAAGATCCAACTTACCCCGACAGGTCATTCTGGTCGTTTCGGTCTAAGATTGCGAGTTGATTGCTTGTTAACCTCTTCGATTCTGGGCTCATCGTATCCGAAATACGTTGCTAAGAGTGTCATTTCTTTCTTAATTGTCTTTGCATCCTTGCCTGTATGGACATAGATATTCGTACCTTCTATCTGATCTGATGCCTTCCATCTGTCATCATTTTCCGAAAAGGGCGACAGATTAGGAAGACGATACCGCAGTACTTTACGAAACTGATCATAATCGTTTAGAGTCTCCTTTAATACATAACAAAACTTTAACCAACAACTCGCCCAACTTTTAATAGGCTTCTCATCAATACCCTTGTCATATAAACATCCATTAAACCAAAAATTAACAGGTTTAGTCGTTGTTTGAACAGCAGTCTCCACCGGTGGTGGTTTCGGGGGGTATTGAGAAAGGAACTCTCTTGATTTTTCTCTGTCAAAAGCACGATCTGGGTGTAATTCCCTAACTTGTACTTCAAGGAGGTTTGAAAGTAAATCTGCATATTAGGTTAGTATTTGATTCCACGCTTCCGAATATAACTGTGCCTCCTCATCGAGAATTAGAGCGTTTCTATTTGTCTGCGTCATAATTTATCCTCAACTTTCTCCGGGAGTTAGTCCTAAAAAATGGATACCTGAAGGTGTCCCTCTTATGCCTCATTTTGTATAAGGGGGTAAATAACTCCGCCTAGTAAGGGCAAACCAAGCAACTGTAATAGTCCTCAAAACTCGGTTTCTCTATCCTATTCTGCACCTTCTTTTTACATGAGCGAAAAAGATTAGCGAAGATTGGTGTAGATTGGCAGATTCTTTCTACGCTCACGTTTCACGCATCACATTTCACTGAATAACCTCAATCCCAAGTTCCGCTGCCGTCCCATGCAAGAAATCACTCACCTCCGGCAACTCCGATTCTTGGGCGCCCTCGACAATCAGCGGATACTCCGGATCAAGCGCGTCCATGCGACCGATGTAGGCTTTAAAATCCAGCATCCCCTTGCCCGCTGCGCAGGTCGGTAGATGGAGCGTATGTGCATTGGTAAGGGTGACATCCTTCGCATGACCACTCACAATATGGGTGCCCAGCGTGTCGAATATCTTATCAATATATTCACCCGTCCAATACACCGTTTTCAGCGTAACCCAATTCGCCGGATCCAGATCCGATCTGACCCACGGCGAATCCACCGCATCAAGGATCTCCTTCGTAACCACCTCGTCTTCCAGCACTACAAGCTGATGCCCTTCCAAACTAAGGTAAACCTGATTATCAGCCGCCGCCTTCGCGCACTCCCGCAAGCTCTTAATTAGCTGATCCCGACTTCGCTGGCTCCAGTTCTCAGGATGAGGATTCCACGGTCCCGTTGGGTTCATCGATCCAGGTCCCGTATCAATACCACGCGCCCCAATATCCCCAGCAACTCTGAGCGCCTCCTGCACCGTCCGAACCGCTTTCTTCCGTTCCGTCTCATCAGGGTGGATCAAGCACTGCCAATAGCCCGTTGTCTGATACATCCGAATGCCTTCATCCGCTAACACATCGCGCACCCTGTGGCATTGGGCGGTCGTCGTTTCAAATGGATCGTTCTCCCGAAAACGGGTGAATACGCCCGAAAATCCGAACGATTTTACCTTCTTTGCTATCTCCGGCGTGAAGTCATCCATATTGCCCGGCAAAAATGTTCCGCTCATTCCAAAACGCATAATTCTCTCCCTCTGTGCGATGGTTCCGAAAGTCCCCCTGACAAGGGGGATTTAGGGGGTTGGTTCTGCATTGAGAAAGTCCAAGTAATTTCAAAATCTACCATAATTTTCAACCTACTACATTGTCAGAAAAATGCAGCACAACCTGTATAAGGTTTTAGAACATAAATCGGTAGTTCTCTCTGTTCCCCATGCCCGGTAGGTGCGGTTTGTAACCGCACCGGCCATCGCAATGAAGGTGTTTATCATAATTTATTTGACAGAGCACTACTCGTCCGCAACGACATTGGGACGATCACCGATAGAGGGCGGAGATAGGATCCGCTTCTGCTGGTCAGTCAACTCGCCATACTCGCTGAGATTATAGAAATGTCCAGACCATGCCGAGTGTCCCGGACTATATTTGTAGAGCAGCGACCGTCTCTCATGCGCTGCGCGCCACGGCATCGTTCCGTGGATGACCGCTTCGGTAAAAAAGATCACATCACCCGCCTTCGCACTCGGCTGCGCAACATAATGTGCCGGACGTTCGAAACTGCGCACATCCGTGGGTAAGCAGGTAGCGAAATTGCTCTTGTGGCTCCCCGGAATACACGCGAACCCACCATCGCCTTCCCCTACATCCGATAGACAGTAGGTCATCACGATCAATCCATTTCGGATCACCCCATCTCGATATTTGTACCAGTGATCACCCTCAGGTCCGCCGGGACGACCCCCATCCTCGCCACCGTGCAACCGCCCACGATGTTCGCCTTGACCCATGAAAATAGCATAATCGTGATCGAGGCGGAACTTGGGACCAAGCAAATCAATCAGATACGGGAGAATCTTCGGATGGTCAATCAGCCTTCTGAACGGCGCACCCCAGCGCGTCGGATGCCCAGAGCGATCACCCTGATCAATGATGCCGTTCAGCTCATCAACTTCGTCACACGTCAGGACATCTTTGATAACCAGATAGCCCTCAAGATCAACAAGAAATTTTTCTTCGTCTGTCATGCTTACACTCCTTTCGTAAAATTAACCCAAGTTTCCGCTTATAAGCCACGTCGTTCCATCCTGCCAAAGTTTCCAAAGTCTCCCTGACAAGTGGTACATCCCGCCTGCCTGCTCTCGGCTTGTCGGAGTCCCGCCTGTCCCGATTTATCGGGGATGTATCGGGGATGTATCGGGGGCGGGATTTAGGGGGTTGCCTTCACATTGGGGGTGGCCCCGTAATTCTAAAATCTACCACCAAACTCCCTACTGCAAATCCTGCAACTGCGTAATCGGTCCCGTATCCCCAAACCCCAATTCAATCGCCCGTTCCAGCATCTTTCGCCGACGCGGTCCCGCCGTCGAAATCAGACGGTCACTGTAGAACCGGCCCCAGCCCTTCGTTTCACCCGCGAGAAAGGTCATAAGCCAATCAAAATGCTCCCGGTTCTGCTCAGGTGTCGTGTTCGGAACACAATTGATATGGATCGCACGTCTGCCGTAATTTTCACTCAACGCAGCGTGATACGTCTTATGATTCATAAAGAGCACATCCCCCGGCGCGTTACAGAGCGGATAACGTCCCGGCATTTCATCAGGAAGCCCACCAACCTCATCTCTCATCTCGTTTATCGCGTCCCCAAACTCCTTCAAATGACTGCCCGGGATAACCGTCAAACATCCATCCTCAGGACCCAGCGGATCAAGATAAATCGCCGCCCGCATACTAAAGTAACCCTCCGGCGCGTAAGCATCATGATGCCACCCCGTCCCGCCCGTATGGATAATCCCCTCGCTGAGTGTCAAGATAAAGTCCTCACCCATCAAACCCTCAAAGACGTCCACAATCTGTTCATGGTCCAAAAGCGGATAAAGTACCTCAGGGTGATAGTCGAAGAACGGCACAATCTGCTGCCGCTTCTCCCCCGGCTGCGGCGGCGGTGCGCCCTTCCGTGCCAACTGCATCCCCTCATCGAAAGCATCAGAAATTTCCGCCATCGTCTCCGCCGATAGCAAACCCTTATACTGAATAAACCCGAACCGCTGAAAATACTTAATATCTGCCCGATCCATAGCCCTTTTCTCCCTATACATAACCAACGGTGCTAGTTTGCAGCTGCTAATAACATGAAACGTGATGCGTGAAACGTGAAGAATGGATTGATGAACTAATGAACCGATGCACTAATGAACCTATCCACTATCAACACGGTGCCGATTAACAAAATCCCAATCCAATTCCAACCCCAACCCCGGCTTATCCATCATCACAATCTGTCCGTTCTCCACCCGAAACGCCGGATCATACAACTTTGACCAAATCTGGAACGGTTCACAACTCGGACACGCCGCCACCGTTAAACCATTCGGTACCGCCGCAACGAAATGGCAGTTGACATCCGGGAACTGAGCTCCATGTGGTGCAATAGGTAGGTGATACGCCTCGCACAATGCCGCAATCCGCATCAATCCCGTATACCCGCCCCCAATCAAAATGTCCGTCTGCACCAATTGGAGTGCACCCTCATCGATAAGCCTTCTTATCCCGTACAGCGTTCCTTCACCCTCCGCGCCAGCCACGATAGCGCTCGTCGCCTCCTGCACCATCCGCATATAGAACGGCTCATCGTCGTGCCGAACCGGCTCCTCTATCCAATACAGTTTATACGGCTCAAGTTCACGAACCGTCTCCACCGCCACCGCACCGCTCCAAGCACGCGATACATCAATCATCAACTTCTTATCGGGACCGAGGACCTCCCGCGAAAGCCGTACCTTATCTATCACCTCCTGCGGCGTGCAGCTATTGAAGTGAAGTTTGATAGCGTCATAACCCAACCCCGCATGCTCCTTTACCTCCGCAGCGACCTCCTCCGCGGACTGATCCATATATCCGATACCATCAGCATAAGCAGGCACCGTATCCGCATAACCGCCCAACAGTCTCCACACCGGCTGCCCACACGCCTTCCCATAAAGGTCCCACAGCGCAATATCCAACGCACCTATCGAGGGCATCGCCGCACGTCCCGGTCCCCGATACCGCCACGCAGACTCATACATCCTCTCCCAAAGCCGCGCAATCTGTCGCGGATCCTGACCCACAAGCACAGGAGCGAGATCTTGAGAAATCACCTGCGGACTCCCACCCCGACCGATCCCAGTCACGCCTTCATCGGTGTGCACAAGGACATTAATCCAATCTCTCATCACCCCCGACTCAGGAGGCCCGAATAGGTGTTTCAGAACAATAGTTTCTACCTGCGTGATACGCATCGGCATCTCCTCCCCACTCCAAAAATACCTGTTAGACAACGCCCTCCAATATACCTTCGAATTATAAACATATCCGAATCAAGGTCAAGAAAAAAATAGGACATCACCAAGCCCTATCGACATCCATCCGCCGCAAAGTCCTGTAGGGTCAATCCTTGTGCTTACCCGTCTTGGGCTTGCTGTTGTAAGTCCCCCTGACAAGTGGTACATCCCGCCTGTCCCGCCTGTCCCGATTCATCGGGGATTCATCGGGCCTGCCCCGATCTTATCGGGGGATTTATCGGGGGGGGATTTAGGGGGTTTCTTATCCACGTCCCCCTGACAAATGGTACATCCCTATAAAATCGGGGACGGGATTTAGGGGGTTGACTTGATTCCTGTAGGGTCAACCCTTGTGGTTGCCCATCTTTCACTTACCCCGATGCCCTAACACTTGGCGCACGGTTAATCGTATAAATCCCCAATGCAACCAACGCCGCCCCAACCGCAAGCCCAACCGTAATCGGTTCACCGATCAGCAGATTGCTCAATAAAATCCCCCACAGCGGCGTTGTAAAAAACAGTACGGAAAGACGGCTCGGCGGATAATCCTTCAAAAGCAGCGTCCACGCGACAAAACAGAACCCCGCGATCCCCGCGCCCTGATACAGAATCGCCAACAACGCAGGGAACGAAAAGCCATACCCCGCTCTCCCCTCAAAAATCGCGCTCAACGTGAAAAAGATTGGTACACCGATAATCATCTGTGTTGTCAGCACGCAATAAGTACTGATATTCTGAATCAAACGATTCGTAACCACAATAAGCAATCCCAGCAAAAACCCACCCAGCAGCGTCAACAGATCGCCCAGCAAAAACTCCTGCGTACCACCCACGAAGTTGTCCCGAAACACGAAACAGATCCCGCCGAAAGCGAAAGCCAAGCCGAGCGCCTTCCGGCGCGTCATGTGGTCACCCGGAACAACGAAATGTGCAATCAGCGCAACAAAGAGCGGGTAAGTATTCGTCATGACAGCCGTTCTGCCCGCCCGTGTAAAGTTTGCCCCCATATTCAGAGCGATGATCTGCACTACAAACAGCATGGCGCTCAAGAAGAGTCGCAGCAACTCATGCCGCCGTGGCTTAATAGATATGCCATTAGCCGATGCCCAGCCCGCAATAAGCGCAAGCCCAATCGTGAACCGAAGCCCCGCCGAAGCGAACGGGGAAAATTCTTCGAGGCCAATCTTCAGAGAAACAGCGTTACCACCCCAGAGCATCGCCAGAAAAAGGACAAAGAGGATGACCCTCGGCGGGATAACACTTTGGTTGGTCTGATAAACTGTTTTAGCAGGCATTAAGTCCAGGTGGGGTGAGGTAGAAAGTAGGTAGAATCAAAATCGGAGGTGGGTCAGTCTGTCGTTTTTGCATCGTTCAACGATTCATTGGCACATTGATCGGCGAGCCAACCAACTAACGTACCAATGAACCAGTTTACACGCTACGCATCAATATTGACGCCGATGCCAGTCATCCTCCCACAGGTTAAACGACCCCTCACGATACGGATGCTCCGCGATCAAGTCTTCGTTCAACGTCATACCGAGACCGGGACCGTTCGGCAAACTGAAATAGCCATCAATCACTTCCGGACAGCCAGTTGCCGCCTCCTTGACCCACGCCTCCGAGAAGTCATTAAAATGCTCCTGAATCTTAAAGTTCGGCGTGCAAGCGGAAAAGTGCAACGAAGTCGCAGTAGACACAGGACCGCCGACATTGTGCGGTGCAACCAACATATAACACATATCCCCAATAGCTGCGATCTTCTTCGCTTCCAATAACCCACCCGTTTGCGTGATGTCAGGTTGCAAGATATCCGCCGCTTGGAGGTTAATCAGTTCACGGTACTCGAACTTATTGTGGAGCCTTTCACCGGTGGCGACCGGGATATTGATGCTGTCCGATGCCTTTGCCAACGCCGCGAGATTATCAGGTGGAACCGGCTCCTCCACCCAACTCGGTTCAAACGGTTCCAATTCCCGCGCTATCTGAATCGCCATCGCAGGGCTGAAACGTCCGTGCATCTCAATCAAGATCTCCACATCGGGTCCCACCGAGTCACGTACCGCCTCAACCAACGAAACTGATCTCAGTCGCTCCTCATAAGAGAGCTCATAAAAACCCGCACCGAAGGGATCAAATTTCAGAGCCTTATAATTCTTCTCAAGCACCTGTTTGGCGGCGGTATGAAATTCTTCGGGGCTACGTTCAACCTTATACCAACCGTTCGCGTACGCCTTCATCTTATCGCGACATGCACCCCCAAGCAGCTTATAAACCGGTTGATCCAGCGCCTTCCCGACGATATCCCAACACGCGATTTCGACCACGCTAATCCCTGTTGCCGCGATCTCCCCGCAACGTCCATAGTCGTTACGGAACATCCGCAGATAGAGATCTTCAGTATTAAACGGATCGCTACCGATAACATGACGCTTCTTCGCACCGTCGAGGTAAGCGAGCAGCGCGTCCGTGCGGTTATTCATCCGCACCTCACTGACACCGGTCAACCCTTCATCAGTTTCCACTTTAACAAAAGTCAAATTGCGCCAACTCGTGCCCATAACCAATGTCTTAACATCAGTAATTTTCAATGTGCCTCTCCTTACTATCTTAACTTTCGTATATTATCTTGGATCCCAAGATCCCATAAACTACTCCCGCTCCCCCGGGCACCAACTCCTGTAGGGGTAACCCTTGTGGTTACCCGTCTTGGGCTTGCGGTCCTGCTGCTGCATCAATTTCCCTGATAAGCGAGATTTAGGAGGTTACATATGAAGTCCCCCTGACAAGTGGTACATCCCGCCTGTCCCGCCTGTCCCGATTCATCGGGGATTCATCGGGCCTGCCCCGATCTTATCGGGGGATTTATCGGGGGGGGATTTAGGGGGTTGCCTCTACAGCGGGAATACCTACATCACTCCAAAATCTATCCTGATTTACAACCCAATCCTCGCTATTATACTTGATTCCACTAATAATAACGCAAGTTGCTAGTCGTCCAACCCGCTCGGCTTGGATAGGCATATCCAAGCCATCTTTGTACGTGTGCAGTGGATTTGTCAATCCACTGCGAGCAGGTAATGAGTTTTATTCAGTTCCCATTCTCCTATTTTACAACATCTTCCATAACTAGCAACTTAGGTTAATAATACATAACCAATAACACCATCAACAAGACCTACTCATGCGGAATGATACGCCGTTTCAGTTCTGCCATATTAAAACGATCACTCTCCAAAAAATCGAAATACTCAGCCTCCTCCTCAACAACCGCCTCCGCCCGCTCCACCACGTCCGACGCAATGTCGATTGGGACCGAAACCAAACCGCTTTCATCACCGTGCAACAAATCACCCGACGAAATGGTCAAACCACAGATAGACACCGTTACGTTGAAGTCAATGTACACACCATAACCGTGTGAGACAACCCAGCCAGTCGAAAAAACATGAAAATCCGGTGTGCGCTGCCGGATAGCGCTTCGGTCGCGACCATTCCCATCAGTCACAATCCCCACACATCCCAACTTCTGTGCAATCGTGCAGAACATATCCCCGAAAAAGCAGCTCCGCCTGCGGTCATGCCCGATATGCTGGACAACAAGCACCGACGGCTTAGCCGCCGCATCAATCGCCTCCACCAAATCGTCAACACGCGAAGCCCTAGTATCACCGGGCGTAGTAGTATCTGCTGTAGCCGTGATAGCATACCCGACCATCGGTGCCCCGATTTCAGGCAGCTGACAGACCAATTCATTGTTAGCATAACCCGCAGTCGGGTCGCGCATCTCAAAGTGCTCAATTGCATTGGCAATTGTTGCGCTATCATACCCCCGCAGCCCTTCAATCAGTTGCCGTGATTCTATCTCACTCATTCCGAATAAACCTCTACAAAGTCCCCCTGACAAGTGGTACATCCCGATTTATCGGGGGGGGATTTAGGGGGTTGCACCTCCGCGCAGATCCCCCTTCAACCTGTCCCATTCCCATCAAGCAAACACCGTAAGCCTCTATAACCGCCGAGGCGTTGGCTATTACGATTATTATAGTGGATACCCCAAGAAAATGTCAAGCGGCGAAGCCCAACCGTAGGGTCATTTAGTTTTTCTGTAGGTGCTTGCATCCCGCCTGTCCCGCCTGTCCCGATTTATCGGGGATTCATCGGGGATTTATCGGGGAGGGATTTCCCAATCCCGACACCGCGCTCTATGAGCGACTTCCCGACTCCGACTTTTCAAACAAAACGGGTAAAAAGCCTAAAACTGAATAGCCCTACCCAACCCAGTAGGGGTATTTATGGTGCACGATATAAATATGTAGACGTTCACCAATAGTGCCTCTTATCGAAGCCTCATCAAGTCCCCCTGCCAATTTTCCCCCCTGACAAGGGGCGGGTGCCCTCTGGGCGGCGGGGGTGGGGATTTAGGGGGTTGGTTGTGTATCGAAAGTGTATAAGTAATTATAGAATTCACCATAAAAGATTCGGAGCGGCGTGAACAACAGATTTTCGAGCTAAAAAAGGGCAAGCCACAAGTGCAGTTGTTCCTGCCGCTTGCCTTTGATTGTTGGAAAGACTTGGGATTACGGTTGATAAATAAAACACTCAACAACAGGTTCTATAAGACCCGCATACACTTCCACGCAATACTCGACAGAACCTAAGCGTGATAGCCTTTGATAATTCCTAATTAGACTGAAAACCCTCTTGTTATCAGGGTGTGTGGATGCCCCAAATTGTGGATAACCTGTGGATAACTTTCGCGGCAAGTTCCTTGCCACCCCTCTTCCACATCACCAAGAGATACCCGAACGCTACTATTCGATGACCCAACGCAGCCCCATTGCCGTTAAGCCGCTTCTCAAGTGTCTCTTGAACAAATGCCGAAGATATGCAACAATACGATGTATGTGAGAATTATTCCATTGTCCATGATCTGGAGGGTCGCGATTCGCAAGGTGTGCCCCCTACTATTTTTTTATTTTGGTCAAACACAGTAATCATTGGTAAATCTGTCACATATATCGTCCCGACGTATCGGTATTATTTTGCGTGCTCGATTCACAATCTAACAGATCGTACTACAAAGGTGCCTGATTTACGGCGTAAAATGTAGCGCAAACTGTTAGTTTGCGTCTTTAGATCACAGTCTAACAGATCGTGGTACAAAGATTCCCAGCTACAACATTCAGAGAAAGGTAACATCTCCGATGAAAATAACCGTGACATTCCTCATGCTTTTGATTCTATTACCGAATGCCTATCCCCAAGAGTACACACGATGGAATCTCCCCGAAGGTGCGACTGTGCGTCTGGGCAAAGGCAGTGTAATGACGGTTCTGTATTCTCCGGACGGGTTGCGGCTTGCTGTTCCCAGTTCCATCGGTATTTGGCTCTATGATGCAACGACCTATCAAGAGGTTGCCCTGATCGACGGGCATATGCTGGGGGATTCAAGTATAGCGTTTAGCCCGGATAGCACCATGGCTGCCAGCTGGCGCGGAGGTGACACGGTGCGGTTATGGGACACCGAGACGGGCAAACATAAAGGGACGCTCATTGGACCCACGGGACAGGTCTTAAGTGTAGCGTTCAGCCCGGATGGTATGACCCTTGCCGGTGCGGTCACGGACAAGACGGTGTGGTTGTGGGACACCGAGACGGGCGAGCATAAGGGTACACTCGCCGGGCATACAGATGGAATTCCAGATGTAGTGTTCAGCCCAGATGGGAAGGTGCTTGTCAGTGCGGCTAAGGGTAGGTTGCGGTTGTGGGATACCGAGACGTGGCAACTCAAGCACATCCTCACTGGGGATCCGAAACAGGTCTCAAGTATAGAATTCAGCCCGGATAGTGCGACCCTTGCCAGTTGGGGTCAGGACAAGCCGGTGCGGTTGTGGGACACCGAAGCAGGTGAACCTAAGGGTACGATCACCGGGCATACGAATTGGATCATAGGTGTAGTGTTCAGTCCGGATGGCACGACCCTCGCTAGTTGGAGTCGGGATAGGACCGTGCGGTTGTGGAATACCGAGACGTGGGAAATCAAGCACACCCTCACCAAGCATGCCGATTGGATCCATACTGTCGCGTTCAGCCCGGATGGAAAGACGCTTGCCGGTGGTGGGGCGAACAATATGTACGTATGGGATACCGAGACGTGGGAGCTCAAGCGGACACTCAACGGGGATATGCGCTACGTCTTCAACATTGCATTTAGTCCGGATGGCAGGACGCTTGCCAGTGAGAGTGGAACGGTGCGGTTGTGGGATACCGAGACGTGGGAAATCAAGCACACGCTGACTGGGCATACGGGGCGGATTAATAGCGTAGCATTCAATCCGGATGGCAGGACGCTTGCCAGTGCAAGTGGGGACACGACGGTGCGGCTCTGGGATATTGAGACGTGGGAACTCAAGCGGACGCTCACCGGGCATACAGGCGGTGTTGACAGCGTCGCGTTCAGTCCAGATGGCAGGACGCTTGCCAGTGCGAGTGGGGACACGACGGTGCGGCTCTGGGATATTGAGACGTGGGAACTCAAGCGGACGCTCATCGGACATACGGAATGGATCTGTAGTGTTGCATTCAGTCCGGACGGAAAGATGCTTGCCAGCGCAAGTTGGGATGAAACCGTGCAGTTGCGGGATGTCGAGACAGGTGAACTTAAGGGTACACTCACTGGGCATGTGGGGGTCCATAGCGTGGCATTCAGCCCAGATGGCACGATACTTGCCATTGGGACTGAACATGGGTTGGTGTTGTGGAATGCAGTGACGTGGGAACATAAAGAGACGCTTATCGGGCGTATGATGGGGGATTTCATAATACCGGTCTATAGCGTAGTGTTCAGCCCTGATGGCAGGACGCTTGCCAGTGGGGATTGGGACAATACCGTGCGGTTATGGGACCCCGATACGGGTGAACTCAAGGGTACACTCACCGGACATTCGGAGATGATCTTCAGCGCCGGGTTCAGCCCGGATGGAAAGATCTTTGCCAGTGCAGGGCGGGATGAAACGGTGCAACTATGGGACACCGAGACGTGGGAACATAAGCGAACGTTCACCGGGCATGTGGGGGTCCATAGCGTGGCATTCAGCCCAGATGGCGGGTTGCTTGCTAGTGGAAGCAATGGCGGGCTGATCTTCGTTTGGAAAGTTGATTAGTTTATTGGTTCATTGGTTCATGACTTACGGTGTCCGGGCGAAAAGCCCGTAGGTCGAGATTCATATCTCAACACCCACTTGTAGGGGTTGGGTTTCCCAACCCGTTAGGCGAGGAGACCTCACCCCTACGAAACTGCTGTTGGGCAACCACGAGGGTTGCCGCTGCGGAAATGAACTCAATGTAGGGGCAGGTCTTGTGCCTGCCCAAAGCACAGCCCATAGATCGAGATATAGACCGAGCATCGACTTGTAGGGGTTGGGTCTCCCAACCCGTTAGGCGAGAGGACCTCGCCCCTACGAAATCGCTTTTGGGCAATCACTGTGACTACGAAAGATTGTCGATTATGGAAAATCGACCTACAATAGGGCTACAGACGGGCAACCACGAGGGTTGCCCCTACAGGAATTGACTCGGTGTAGGGGCAGGTTTCTTAATCCCGCCTGTCCCTCTGGTCTCGATTTATCGGGGATGCATCGGGGTCTTGTGCCTGCCCAACCTACTTACAGAAAGGTAACATATCCGATGAAAACGACGATGACATTAGTTACGTTTTTGGCTTTATTATTACCCAATGCCTTCGCCCAAGATTATACGCAGATGGATCTGCCCGAAGGTGCGGTTGCGCGGCTTGGTAAAGGCAGTGTAGAGCAGGTTCTATATTCTCCGGATGGCGCTCGGCTTGCTGTTGTCAGTTCCATAGGTATTTGGCTCTATGATACAACGACGTATCAAGAGGTTGCGCTGCTCGTCACGTGGACAAGGGAGACAGGTAGGGGCGATGCAAGCGCACTGTTCAGCCCGGATGGCAGGACACTTGCCTCTGCTAGCGATTGGGGTGATCGGACGGTGTGGTTGTGGGATACGGAGACGGGAGAACAGAAGGGGACACTCACGACGGATGCGGAACAGGAGGAGATCGTCAGCCTACCTGCGGCTGGGATCGAAAGCGTCGCGTTCAGTCCCGATGGCAAGACCCTTGCCGGTGTGAGGGGGTACGGGACAGTGCGGTTGTGGGATACCGACACAGGTGAACCTAAGGACACACTCACCGGGGATACGGTCGGGGTCAAAGACGTGGCGTTCAGCCCAGATGGCAAGACCCTTGCCGGGGTGAGTCAGGGCGGGACGGTGCGGTTGTGGGATACGGAGACGGGTGAACAGAAGGGGACACCCGCGACGGATGAACAGAAGGATAAACTCAGCAGGTGGGTGGGCATAGTCGACGCAAGCGTCGTGTTCAGCCCAGATGGAAGGACACTCGCCAGTAGGAGTCGGGATGGGACGGTGCGATTGTGGGATACGGAGACAGGTGAACAGAAGGCGACGCTCATGATAGGCGAACGGAAGGGTACACTCACAACGGATGGAGAACCGGAGGAAATCTTCAACCTGCTTGCGGCTGCGATCTCAGGCGTCGTGTTCAGTCCAGATAGCAAGACGCTTGCCGGTTGGAGTAGGGGCAATAGGGTGCGATTGTGGGATACGGAGACATGGAAACTGAAAGGTACACTCACCGGGCATAGGGATTCGGTTACAAACGTTGTGTTCAGCCCGGATGGAAAGACACTTGCCAGCGGAGATGAGAACAATCAGGTGCTGGTGTGGGATACGGAAACGTGGGAACGGAGGGCGAGACTCACGACGATTAAACCGAAGGATACACACCCCGCGCCTACGGACAGGATCGATAGCGTCGTGTTCAGTCCTGATGGCACGACCCTCGTTAGTTGGACTAGGGACATGGTGGCGTTATGGGATACGGAGACGTGGGAACAGAAGGGTGCGTTCACCGAGTATATGGATTCGGTCTATAGCATAGTGTTCAGTCCTGATGGCACGACCCTTGCCAGTAGGAATTGGGGTGGGACGCTAAGGTTGTGGGATACCGAGACGTGGGCACGGCAGGGGACGCTCACTAGGTATACAGTAGAGCCGATCAGAAGCGTCTCGTTCAGCTCGGCTGGCATTACGGTGGCCAGCAGTGGGAGCCATGCCAGCACGTTGCGGTTGTGGGATGCTGTTACGGGTGAACATAAGGCGACGCTCACCGGACATACGAATATAGTGTTGGGCGTATCGTTTAGCCCAGATAGAAAGACCCTTGCCAGCGGGGGTTGGGACAAGACGGTGCGGTTGTGGGACAGTGAAACGGGTGAACATAGGGGGACACTCACTGGGCATACAGAAGGGGTCGGAAGCGTAACGTTTAGCCCCGATGGGAGTACCCTTGCGATTAGGGGCACCGACGGAACGTTGGGGTTGTGGGATACGGAGACGTGGGAACAGAAGGCGACCCTCACCGGCCATACGGATAAGATTGGTGGAGTGACGTTTAGCCCAGATGGCACGACGCTTGCCGCTGTGAGTCGGGACAAGACGCTGCTGTTATGGGATGCTGTTACGGGTGAACATAAGGCGACGCTCGCCGGGCATACGAAGAGAGTCCAGAGCGTATCGTTTAGCCCTGATGGAAAGACCCTTGCCAGCGGAAGTGAGGACGGGACGGTGCAGTTGTGGGACACCGAGACAGGTAAACCTAAGGGTATATTCACGACGAATGAAGAACAGGAGCCAATCTTCAACCTGCCTGTGGAGGAGATCTATAGCGTTGTGTTCAGCCCGGATGGGAAAACGCTTGCCAGTGGTAGTTCGGACGGTGTGCGATTGTGGGACACTGAGACGGGTGAACAGAAGCAGTGGTTCACCGGACATATAAGTTCGGTCAAAAGCGTAGCGTTCAGCCCGGATGGGAAGCTGCTTGCCAGTGGTAGTAGGGACGGGACGGTGCTCCTGTGGAAAATCGCTGATTAAATCGCGCCGGAAGGTCCTGTAGGTTGAAAACTCACGGAACGGAGAGGGATCTCCGAATCCCGACCTCTGCCGATTTATGATGGATTTTACAATTAACTTGACATTTTTGAGTTGTAGGAGGGGACTCCAATTCCCGCCTATCAAAGGATTCAGTCGCGATTCGGAGGGTACGCCCCCTACAAAAGAGGTGCCAGTATATTTTTAGAATTCACTATAAATGCCCCCTAATGAAAAGGAATATGCCTACTACTTTCGATCTATGTCACAAGTACAGATTGGGAAATCTGTATCCACGAGGGGATTGGTTCTTTGCACTGTAAGGTCGGGATTCGGAGATCGCCCCTACAGGAGAACTATAGTGGATCTTAGAATTGATGAGACACTCCAAACCGGGGGGTTAGGAAAACGAAACTACCGTTCTACCTTTTGGTAGGCGCTGTTTCTAACTGCGCCTATTCGGTGCGTTTTCCACCCGCACCTACCGGGCGGGAGCGAAAGTGTCTATTTATTTTTAGAATTCACTATAGTTCATTGGTTTGGGCGAGGGGCCCTCGCCCCTACGAGTGGTGGAATCGCTTAGAGGCTGCCTGATGTTACGGCATACGGAGTATGCCTACTACTTTTTTGACATTTACAGAAAGGTGATATTTTCGATGAAAATAACGGTGACATTACTTCTGCTTTTGGTTCTATTGTTATTCAGTGCCTTCGCCCAAGACTACACGCAGGTGGATCTGCCTGAAGGAGCGGTTGCGCGGCTCGGTAAAGGGGAAGTGAGTGAGGTTCAGTATTCTCCGGACGGGTCGCGGTTTGCTGTTGTCAGTACCATCGGTACTTGGCTCTATGATACAACGACCTATCGAGAGGTTGCCATGCTGGGCGGGCATACGGGCGGAGTCTTAGGCATAGCGTTCAGCCCGGATGGCAAGACGGTCGCCGGTTGGAGTTTTAACGATACGGTGTGGGTGGCGGACACCGAGACAGGTGAACAGAAGCAGACACTCACTGGGAATGTGAAACACATCTTAGGGGTGGTATTCAGCCCAGATGGCAAGACGCTTGCCGGTGTGAGCAGGGACGATACGTTGCCGTTGTGGGACACCGAGACGTGGGAACTGAAAGGTACACTCACCGGGCATACGGAGGAGATCCAAAGCGTGGTGTTCAGCCCGGATAGTAAGACGCTTGCCAGTGGCGGTTGGGACGGTGTGCGGCTGTGGGATGTCGCCGCGGGGGAACTTAAGAAGATACTCACCGGGTATCAGGCGAAAATGGATCATGTGGCATTTAGCCCGAATGGCAAGGTGTTTGTCGTTAGGCAGGAGGGTAATACGTTCTGGACGTGGGATACCGAGACGTGGGAACCAGGACAAACCGTCACCGCGGATACGGATTATTGGATCTATCGTTTATCGTTTAGCCCTGATGGCACTACTATTGCCAGCGGGGGTTATGACAATGAGGGTTATGACAATAAAGTGCAATTGTGGGATACGGAAACGTGGGAGGTGAAGCAAACCCTCGCCACGAATACGAGTAACGTCTACCGTTTAGTGTTCAGTCCAGATGGCAAGACGCTTGCCGGTGGAAGTGGAGACGGGCTGGTGCTGGTGTGGGATACCGAGACGTGGGAACTGAAGGGGACCCTGACCGGGCATATGGAGCGGGCCTATAAGGTAGCGTTCAGCCCTGATAGCACGACGCTGGCTAGTGTGATTGCGGATGGGACGGTTCGGTTATGGGATACCGAGACATGGGAAGCCAAGCGGACGCTCGCCGACGAGTATACAAGTGGGATCTATGGCGTCGCGTTCAGTCCGGATGGGACGATGCTTGCCAGTGTCGGGGGAGTCCGTGATAAAACGGTGCGGCTGTGGGATGCCAAAACGGGTGAACAGCGGCAAGAGTTCACCGGACATATACATGGAGTCAGTACTGTAGCGTTCAGCCCGGATGGGAGTATGCTTGCCAGTGGGGGCAGGGACAAGATGGTGCGATTGTGGGATGTCAAAACGGGTGAACAGCGGCAGGTGTTCACCGGGCATATCGGCACGGTCAATAGCGTCGCATATAGCCCAGATGGCAACACTATTGCCAGTGGGAGTCGGGACAAGACAGCGCGGCTGTGGGATGTCAGAACGGGCGAACAGAAGCATGAGCTCACCGGGCATAGGCACACGGTCAATAGCGTCGCGTTTAGCCCTGATGGGGGGATGCTTGCTAGCGGTGGAGGGTATGAAGACAATACCGTGCGATTGTGGGATGTCGAAACGGGTGAACAGAAGCAAACCAGGGTTGCGAAATCGGTCAGAAGCATCGCTTTTAGCCTTGATGGTAGGACACTTGCCTGGGGGAGTGGGGACAGGACGGTGCGGTTATGGGATGTCCAAACAGGTGAACAGAAGCAGGTGTTCGCCGGGCATACGAAGAGGATCGAAAGCGTCGCGTTTAGCCCGGCTGGAAAAGTCCTTGTCAGCGGCGGTGGGGATGGGACGGTACTGGTGTGGAAAGTAGATTATAGTAAATCAGAGAAATAAGTAGACATTTACCAATATTCCAACTTTCGCGAAGTTCCCAAAGTTCCCGAATAAGTCGTACATCCCGATTTATCGGGATGCAAGCACCTACGAGAGCGTAGCTTCACGATAACAGAAAGGGAACATTCTATATGAAAACGACGATGACATGCCTTACACTCTTGGTTCTATTGTTACCAAACACTTCCGCCCAAGATTACACGCAAAGCGGTTTGCCCGACGGTGCCGTTGCACGTCTTGGCAAGGGCATTATAAGAGGGGGGCAGTATTCTCCGGACGGTACTCGGCTTGCTGTTGTCAGTTCGACCGGCATTTGGCTCTACGACACAGCGACGTATCAAGAGGTTGCGATGCTCCCCGTGCATAAGGGCAGGTTCTTGAGTTTAGCGTTTAGCCCAGATGGCACCACGCTTGCTAGTGAAGGTGAGGACATGACGGTGCGGCTATGGGACACCGAGACGGGTGAACAGAAGCACACGCTCGCCGGGCATAACGGTATTTCGTCGGTAGCGTTTAGCCCGGATGGAAAGACCCTTGCCAGTGGGAGTGGGGACACGACGGTGCGGTTATGGGATACGGAGACGGGAGAACCTAAGGGGACACTGACGACGGGTGGACTTAAGGATACGCCCACTGGTCCTACGGGAATGATCACGGAGGTAGCGTTCAGTCCGGATGGCGCCACGCTTGCCGGTGCGAGTTGGCCCAGGACGGTGTGGTTGTGGGATACCGAGACATGGGAACAAAAGGGTGCGCTTGTCGGGTGTACAGATGGCGGTGGGTGTATAGAGTCGATCGAATGGATGTTTTTCAGTCCGGATGGTGCGACGCTTGCCGCTCGGGGTGAGGCCCCCGAGCTGTGGTTGTGGGATACGGAAACGTGGGAACACAGCGGTAGGCTCACCCGTCATACAGATCTGATTGCCGGTGCAGTGTTCAGCCCGGATAGCACCACGCTTGTCAGCTGGGCAGGGGACGGGGAGGTGCTGTTGTGGGATACCGAGACGTGGGAACTCAAGCGGACACTCACCGGGCATACGGATTGGATCTCAGAGATAGCGTTCAGCCCGGCTGGGAAGGTACTTGTGAGCGCGAGTGATGACTTGACGGTGCTGTTGTGGGATACCGAGACATGGGAACCCAAGGGGACGCTCACCGAGCATACGGGAAGGGTCGAAAGCCTAGTGTTCAGTCCGACTGGAAAAACACTTGTCACTGGGAATTGGAAAGGGACGGTGGAACTGTGGAATACCGAGACGTGGGAACTCAAGCGGACGCTCACCGGCTTTACACAGTCTGTTGGTAGCGTTGCGTTCAGCCCGGATGGCAGTCTGCTTGCCAGTGGGAGTTATAATACGATACGCCTGTGGGATGTCAAGACGAGGGAACAGCAGCAGGTGTTAGCCGGGCATACAAGCTATGTCTCAAACGTTGCGTTCAGTCCAGATGGTCGGACGCTGGCCGGTGTCGGTAAGACGATACACCTGTGGGATGTCAAAACAGGTGAACAGAAGCAAGCGTTCACCGGGCATGGAGGGTTGCTCAATAGCGTCTCATTCAGCCCGGACGGCACGACACTTGCCAGTGGCGGACGGAACAATGTGTCTCTGTGGGATGTTGAGACAGGTGAACAGAAGCAGGTGTTCAAGTTGCCTATTGCTCGTGTTAGAACCGTGTGGTTCAGCCCGGATGGCAGTATACTTGCCGGTGGTGGCGGCACGTTCCGTGATACAGCAGTGCGATTATGGGATGTCAAGACGGGTGAACTCAAGCGCGCGTTTACCGGACATGCGAATGAAATTGAAAGGCTATCGTTCAGCCCGGATGGCAGTATGCTTGCTAGTAATGCGGGATTCCGTGATAAAACAGTGCGATTGTGGGATGTTGAGACGGGTGAACAGAAGCAGGCGTTGATCGGGCATCCGAATGAGGTCAACACCATATCGTTCAGTCCGGATGGCACGACGCTTGCCAGCGCTGGCGGGTGGAGTGATTGGAAGGTGTGGTTATGGGAGGTCAAAACGGGTGAACCTAAACGTACACTCGCTGGGCATACGGGCGGGGTCCGGAGGGTAGCATTTAGTCCCGATGGCACGACGCTTGCCAGCGGAAGTGGGGATGGGACGGTGCTCCTGTGGAAGATAACGGATTGAATCGCCCTACAGCACGGCAACCCTTAGTGTGATATACCTGTCGCCATGCTGGGGCTTGTGCTCCGATAAATCGGGATTTCGTTACGCTTAACCTGCCCAAAACACAGAACCCATAAGGACGAGTTTTCCTCGCCCCTGCGAAGTCGAGGCGTCACCATAAAAGGATGATATTCCAGATGAAAATCACGATGATGCTCCTGACGTTTTTCGCGCTATTCTTGCCAATTACTCCCGCCCAAGAATCGACACACCTGAGTCTACCCGAAAGTGCGGTTGCCCGACTCGGTAAAGGCACTATCAATGCGGTCCAGTATTCTCCCGACGGCGCCTACTTGGCAGTTGCGACTTCCATCGGTATCTGGCTCTACGATACAACAACCTATCAGGTTGGAAATTCTCGGAACGGAGAAGCTGACCTGTTTATCGGGCATACCGGCTCGGTCTTGAGCATAGCATTCAGCCCGAACGGGAAACTCCTCGCCAGCGGCAGTCGTGACAATATCGTAAGACTGTGGAATATGGAGACAGATGAAATCACGAAACTCTACGGGCATAGGGGTTGGATCTATAGTGTGGCATTCAGTCCGGATGGCAGAACGCTTGCCGTTGGAAGTTGGGACAAAACCGTGGTGCTGTGGAAGGAAGTGACGCGGGACGATACCGTGCAATGGGAACACAAGCAGACGCTCTATGGACATACAGGTCCCGTCTATAGTGTGGCATTCAGTCCAGATGGCAGTGTACTCGCCAGCGGGAGCGAGGATAAGACGGTCCGATTGTGGGAGACTGTGACGTGGCACCAGAAGCGAATGCTCACCGGATATACGAGTGGGGTCTATAATGTAGCGTTCAGGCCCGATGGTGGTGTGCTAATCACGGGGAGTCCGGTGAACACGGCATGGGTGTGGGATGCCGAGACGTGGGAACCTAGGTTGGAATTCGCAGCGGACATGAACTGGATCGACAGCATAGCGTTCAGCCCCGACGGCACCACGGTTGCGAGCACGAGGTCGGAAAGAGATGAACCTCATGCGGTGTATCTGTGGGATGCTGAAACCGGTGCACTCAAGGAGGTGCTCACTTGGCATACGAAACAGATTACAAGCCTATCGTTCAGCCCGGACGGGAAGACGCTCGCCAGTGGGAGTGATGACACGACGGTGCGGTTATGGGATACCGAGACACGGGAACCGAAGGGGACACTCACCGGATTTACGGGTGAGATTAAGAATGTCGTATTCAGTCCGGACGGGGCGACGTTTGCCGATGAACGGCGGGGTGGGACAGTGCGGTTGTGGGATACCGCAACGTGGAAACATAAACAGACACTCGGCGGTCATACAGATAAGATCTACGGTATGGCGTTCAGTCCAGATGGCACGTCCTTTGCCGGTGGTGGCGGGCTAAATCAGGATACCCTGACAATGTGGGATACGGCGACGTGGGAAGTTAAGGGGACATTTCGAGGGGATAAAAATGGGATCTTAAACGTATCGTTCAGTCCGGAGGGTGGGACCCTTGCCATTGCAGGTACAGACGAGACGGTGCGATTGTGGGATGCTGTGACAGGCGAACCGAAGGAGGTACTCACCGGGCATAAAGGTTTGGTCTCAAGCATGATTTTCAGTTCAGATGGCGCCACACTTTGTACCGGCGGCGCGGACAATACCGCGCGACTGTGGGATACGGCGACGTGGCAACTCAAGCGGACGCTGACTGTGCGCTTAGGTTGGGGCAATAGCGTCGCGTTCAGTTCAGATGGCGCCACGATTGCTGAGGGGAGTTATAGTTCGAGAGTACGGTTGTGGGATGCGGCGACCGGTGAACCGAAGCTGCTGCTCCTCGGACATAAAGCGAGGGTCAAGAGCGTTGCGTTCAGCCCCGATGACAGTGTGCTTGCTACTGGGAGTTTGGACGGGACGGTGCGGCTGTGGGATACGGCGACGGGTGCACATAAACGGACACTTACCGGGCATACAGAGGAGATCTTAGATGTGGCATTCAGCCCAGATGGAAGGTTACTTGCCAGTGGAAGTGAAGACGGGACGGTACTCCTCTGGAAAACAGCTGACTAACCGCTCAACTTCTACTGTAATCCTAATGATGGTTAAAGCGATTCAGCTCTCACATCCAAGCACGACAAGACGACCGGCCAAACATTCATGGCGCACTGCCAACGAAGCAGAAACCCAAATCTCCAAGACACACCTACCTCCCAAGACACGCGTACTACACCCTCCGCACCCCAGAGATACAAAAAGCCGCCGTCAGGGGACTGATCGACGAGATCGTTGCCCACCCAACAGCGGCTTTATATATGCAGTGTGGTTTCTTCAAACCAATGGAATAGCGCTACGGGGAATCGAACCCCGGTTTGATGGCTGAGAACCACCCGTCCTAACCCCTAGACGATAGCGCCATTAGGTGGCTGCCGGGGAAGGACTCGAACCCTCGTAACATGGGCCAGAACCATGCGTCCTACCATTAGACGACCCGGCAAAACCAGTGAATAAATTATAACAAGATCTAATCCGTCTGTCAAGAATTTTATCTGGAATTTTTGTTTGACCGATAGTGTTGGCTATGCTATCATGCTCGCCATATCAAGGAGGAACACGCTACATGACTGATAAAAAGAAAGTCCTTGTTACAGGGGCGTCAGGATACATCGCCAGCAGAACGCTACCTACCTTTCGTGAACGATATGAGTTGGTGCTGCTCGATGTCAAGACAACCGGTCGGAGTGGCGAGGCGGTCGACGGGATTCAACTTGCGGACTTGACCGATCCGGACCGAGACAAGTACCGGGACTATTTCAAGGGTGTTGATGCTGTCGTTCATTGTGCTTTTAAGGGTGGTAGCTTTGAGAACGAGTTGGAGAACGTCCAGATGGCGTATAATCTCTATCAGATCTGTCTCGAAGAAGAGGTGCGCCGAGTGGTTGTATGTA
This sequence comes from Candidatus Poribacteria bacterium, assembly GCA_965220385.1. Classification (GTDB taxonomy): domain Bacteria; phylum Poribacteria; class WGA-4E; order WGA-4E; family PCPOR2b; genus PCPOR2b. Next base: position 622,312 of record OZ244825.1, read on the forward strand.
GCTCCAATCATGCCGCAGACTACTATGAAAACCTGATCTGGGGAGATAAATGGGATGTGGTAACCCCCGACATGCGTCCGTTATCTGACAATTTCTACGGCTGGGCGAAAGAGACCTATGAGCATCTCGGTTTTGTATTTGCAACGGGGCACGTCGATGAGAAGAAGCTGGAAAACGTACAGGTGCGAATTGGTGCGCCACGTGAGACAATTCTTGATGCCGCAAATCCAAAAGACTTGAAGTACATCCATCGGGAACTTGGTGCCTATTTGAGTGCGCGGGATCAGACACAACTCTTCATCAAAAGCATTGAGACGCCGAATATCGAAGATGAAAATGGAATTCCGTTTCAGATCTTCTATGGAATCAGTGACAATTCACACAGCTTCTGGAGCATCGTGAATGCGCGCAAAGTAATCGACTATCAACCTGAGGATAATAGCGCGCTTAGATTTGCTGAACGGCTTGCTGAATTAACGAAGGCTGCAAGAGATGGCGGATAAAGACGGAGACAAAGTTGATTCTCAGTTATTGAGAAGATGGGGGCTGAAGTTGACAAGATACACAATCTATTTTTTTTGCTTAGTGCTTATTGGACTGTGGTTTGCTACGCCGATGTTGCAAGAAGCAGTTAGCCTACAGCAGGCCACACAATTAGTCGCACCAACGCTCACCCGCGTCGACCCAAACCGTGACATGGTGATCGGTGGAGCAACCGTTACGATAATTGGAGAAAATTTCCAGGACGGGGCGACCGTTACAATTGGCGGTAAAGCGGCTTCAAATGTGATTTTCGTGTCACCAACTGAGTTGACTGTTGAAGTGCCAGCGGGGATTGTAGGCAGCGCCGATGTGGTTGTGACCAACCCTGACGGCAAATCAGATACACTTGCAGGCGGCTTCACATATATTGAGCCACCACCGCCAACGCTCACACGTGTTGACCCAAGCAGCGACATGGTGGTCGGTGGAGCAACCGTTACGATAATTGGAGAAAATTTCCAGGACGGGGCGACCGTTACAATTGGCGGTAAAGCGGCTTCAAATGTGATTTTCGTGTCACCAACTGAGTTGACTGTTGAAGTGCCAGCGGGGATTGTAGGCAGCGCCGATGTGGTTGTGACCAACCCTGACGGCAAATCAGATACACTTGCAGGCGGCTTCACATATATTGAGCCACCACCGCCAACGCTCACACGTGTTGACCCAAGCAGCGACATGGTGGTCGGTGGAGCAACCGTTACGATAATTGGAGAAAATTTCCAGGATGGGGCGACCGTTACAATTGGCGGTAAAGCGGCTTCAAATGTGATTTTCGTGTCACCAACTGAGTTGACTGTTGAAGTGCCAGCGGGGATTGTAGGCAGCGCCGATGTGGTTGTGACCAACCCTGACGGCAAATCAGATACACTTGCAGGCGGCTTCACATATATTGAGCCACCACCGCCAACGCTCACACGTGTTGACCCAAGCAGCGACATGGTGGTCGGTGGAGCAACCGTCAAGATACTTGGCGAGCATTTTCAGGACGGGGCGACCGTTACAATTGGTGGTAAAACGGCTTCAAATGTGATTTTCGTTTCACCAACTGAGTTGACAGTTGAAGTACCCTCGGGGGTTGCAGGTAGCGCCGATGTGGTTGTGACCAACCCTGACGGCAAATCGGATACACTTGTAGGTGGCTTCACATATATTGAACCGCCACCAATCCTCACGCACGTTGACCCAAACAACGCTGATGTAACCGGCGGGGTGACCGTTAAGATCATCGGCGAGCATTTTCAGGACGGAGCCACCGTTACGATTGGCGGCAATGCCGCATCTAACGTGATTTTCGTGTCGGCAACCGAATTGACTGTTGAAGTACCCTCGGGTGTTGCAGGAAGTGGCGATGTGATAGTAACCAACCCCGATGGCGAATCCGACACTCTTGCGAACGGCTTCACATATATTGAGGCACCTCAGTTTCCTCCCTATGATGTCAACCAAGATGGGGAGATCAATATCTTAGATCTGGTTGCTGTTGCCAGCCAGTTCAATACAGTTGGCGAGGGTCTGCCGGAGGATGTCAATGGAGATGGAACGGTCAACATTTTTGATCTGGTCGATGTTGCCAATCACTTTGGCGAGGGGGGCACACAGGGCGCACCATCACTAGTTTCTCTCCCTACACCTGCCGTGCTTGCTAAAGCGGGGAAACCGCATCAGTTTGCACTAGATCCAGAAGCCAATCGCCGCCTACGTGCCGCGCTAACCGAAATAGAGGGCAAAGCCGATACAAATCCCGATCTACGTTTCGTTGCGAATCTGCTGCGTCGGTGGTTAACTAATAACAGAACGGTTCCGACTGAAACGCGGTTATATCCCAATTTCCCGAATCCGTTCAACCCGGAGACGTGGATACCTTACCAACTCGCCGAAGCAGCGGAAGTTCATATCTTGATCTATGACGTAAAAGGACAACCCGTCAGAGAACTCCCGATTGGGTTTAGGGAAGCGGGTAACTACACCAGCCAATCGGAAGCCGTGTATTGGAACGGACGAAATGATATCGGTCAGCTTGTGACAAGCGGTATCTATTTCTACACCCTCAGTGCAGGCGATTTCTCAGACACGCGAAAGATGTTGATATTGAAATAACGGTGGCTCGTGGAGCTGATGGAACGATTCTGCGAGGCATCAACTGAAAGGGAGGAATATGTTAGATCCTACAAGGGAAGTAAGGCAGTTAAAGGCGGGAATGTTCAAAGTCTGGACTGTTTGGATCGCGATGTTCTTGACCCTCGTTTTGTCGCTGATTTTTGTGTTTCTACTTGGCAGGAACGTTGAGCAATTATACCATTTGCCAACTGTTAGACGGATAACACTAATCCTATACGGTGTGGCAGGCGTTGGACTGATCTTGGCTTATTTCATACGAAAATATATGTTACACCGGGCGTCGTCCAAACCGCTCCCCGAAGAGGCTGCAGACACATCGGGTCAAATCCCGCTATACATCGCCAGATATAAACCTGCGGTGGTTGTTTCTCTCGCTATCGCGGAAAGTATTGCGGCTTTCGGATTAACAATCTTCTTCATGGAGGGTAACTTGACCACATTCTTGTTGTTCCTTGCGATTGCACTTGTTGGTCTCTTTCTATACCGCCCCAAATTTGAGGAAGTGGAAAAGTTGGTTATCTCCATCAAGCAGAACTCTGATACCTAAACCACGAAACACAGAATAGATGTCCGGGATACCATAGCCGCACCCTATTCCTTACCTAACACCCATCTAAGAGTTTCGGTATCTAAGTTTGCACCGCTCATAACCATTGCCACGTTCTGATCTGCAAGTTCTGCCTTCAGCTTGCGAGCAGCGGCAATCGGTGCTGCAGCAGCGCCTTCTATGAGGTTGTGTGTATAGCGCAACGCCATCCGAATTGCCTCTCGAATCTCCTCCTCGCTCACCAGCACAATCTGACTAATCCCATCTTTGAGAATTGAGAACGGTAGATCAAATGTCACACGGGTTGCCAAGCCATCGGCCACCGTATTTGCTGAATCCGTCTCAATCTTCTCTCCTGCCATCCATGAGCGATAAACCGATGGTGCGTTCTCCGCCTGCACACCGATAACGTTTACATTTGGATTAATCGCTCGTGCCACGGTAATTACACCACACGCACCGCTCCCCGCCCCAATAGCCACAATGATTGTATCCACCTCCGGCAGATCTTCAAAAATCTCAAGAGAATAGGTCCCGACGCCGTGGAATAGCGGCGGTTCGTCGGCAGGATGCACATAACGGAGTCCGCGTTCGATCTGCAGCTTTTCACATAGCTCACGCGATTCATCAAAATCGACGCCGTGCTCGATTAGTTCCGCCCCGAAAGCGCGCATGGCACTGTTCTTCTCCGGATTGTTATCGTGCGGGACGACAATTGTGGCATGAACACCGAACTGTTTTGCCGCATACGCAATCGATCCGCCATGATTGCCCCGTGTTGCGGTTATCACACCCCGCTCCCGCTGATCTGCCGGAAGTTGACTCATAAAATTCAAGCTACCCCGAACCTTAAAACTCCCTGTCGGTTGATGATTTTCGTGCTTAATGTAAGCCTGAAATCCAAATAGCTCTGACAATTCTGGGTAATGAATTAACGGCGTCGGTTTCAGATACCGATAAACAATGCGTCGCGCAGCCAAAACACCTTGAAACGTAACAGGATTCAAATGCTTTCTCCTCTGAAATCCGCGTGGGTAATCTAATGCAAGTGCTTAAAATTTTGGGCGAGGGCTTCTATGAGTTGATTTTGGTAGATCTGTCGAACGCCAAAAGGGGTTTTAAAGATCTATCTGTGTTGAATTGCCAATGTTCAACCGCTGGAAACTTCCATGCACCCGTGCATCCGAACCGATAAGCGATCTGCTGATCAACGCGTTCTGTATCTCCGTATTCGGGTGGATAATCGCATCTTTGATAATCGCATTGACGATCCGCGCGCCGCTGCCAATCGAGGCAAACGGACCAATAACAGCTTCTTCAACGGCTGCGTCCTCTCCGATAAAGACAGGCGGGATAATCAGGCTATTAGCAAAGCTATAAATTTGTGCTGCCTGTTTCTGTAAAATTGAACGATTGGCGTCCAACAGTTGGTCTGGCGTTCCGCAATGCAACGAGTTGACAAACTCAACCTTCATCTGCTCGCCATATTCTAACATCAACTGCAACCCATCTGTCAACTGATATTCGTTCTGGGTACGGATATCTTTTTCGATAATTTCGTCCAGACAGTGAAACAATAGTTGGCTATTTTGGATGTAATACACACCTTCAATCACAAGGTCTGTCGGCGGATTTTTGGGTTTCTCGATGAGGTGTGTAATAAACTCCCCATCTGTCTCGACAATACCACACGCCTGTGGGTTTTCGACCGATTTCACTCCGATAACCGTGTGAGAATTCTGGAGAATCTTCTGATAACCGCATTCAAAGATTTTATCGCCCAGCAGAATAAGGACGGGTTCTCCGTTATCGTGTGGTTTAGCCAATGAGATAGCGTGTCCAAGACCCTTCTGTTCGTTTTGCCAGAGAAACGTTGCTGGCAGATCATAGTATCTGTCGATATGCTCACGAATCTGTTCTCCTTTGTCTCCAACGATGAAGATTAGTTCGGAGAGATTGGGAAGTCGGAGGAGGGGTTCGAGGAGATAGTCGAGGACGGGACGCCCTGCAACGTGTAGGAGCGTTTTAGGAGAATCGAAAGTGTGGGGTCTGAGGCGTGTGCCACTGCCGGCGGTAGGGATAATGACTTTCAATGAGATTCCTTCCTTCGCTCACTTGGCTACCTTAGAAGTCACCGTGATAGATATGCCGGCGGTCACATCGGTTTTCGTGCCGATAAAAGTTAGCGATGTCGGTTCCATCCCCAACAAAACTGATTCGTAATGGCGTCCGTGAAATAATCATGAGTGCCCTCTAACAGAGTTGGGAAAGACCGTCGACACTGAACGGCAATATGGAACAGTTTGTTCCAAGCCATCTTGGAGAGAGATCTGAGGCGTCCAGCCCAAATCTCTCTGAATTTTCTCAGGGTTGAGTGCGATTCGATGAATTTCGCCCAGCCTTGGCTCGGCATATATCGGAGACATTTCAAAAATCCCCTTGTGTCCCGTAATTGAACCGATAATCCGTTTCAATATACAAAACAGTTCGTTCAGACTAATCTCTATCCCACTGCTCACATGGTAAATCTCTCGGTCTCCGCCCGTCAGCGCGAGCAAATTTGCCTCAACCGCATCTGAGATAAACAGGTAGTCGCGTGTTGAGCTGCCATCACCAAAGATGGTTGGTGGTTCCCCTTTGAGCATTGATTCCGTGAAAATGGCGATGACTCCCGAACCCCCATGTGGATGTTGACGGGGACCATAGATATTGGCGTAACGCAGGACGGTGTAGTTAAGTCCCGCGTTGGCAGATGCGAGAAACAGGTAATGCTCTACGGTATGCTTACTAATCCCGTAGGGAGAGATCGGAGCGATGGGGTGTGCTTCATCTACCGGGAGGCAGATTGGTTCACCGTAGACTGTGCCACCACTGGAAGCGTAAATCAACTTTTTCACGCTGTATCTGATACAACACTGAATAAGACGGATTGAGCCGATGATATTATGTTGCGCATCAAAAGCCGGATCTGCGTTGGATTTGCGGACATCGTTTTGCGCTGCATGGTGGCTGACAATATCCGGTTTCTCTCGCTGAAAAATCTCACCGAGTTCTGAATCCAAGAGGGACGCTTCGTAAAATTTCGCACAAGGGTTAAGGTTATGTCGGTATCCGGTTACCAAGTTGTCAACGACAACCACCTCGTGTCCGTGTTGAAGCAACCTGTCCACCAGATGCGAACCGATGAAGCCTGCGCCGCCCGTCACTAAAATTTTCATGCACCCCTCCTTATCACCTGCCCAGTTTGATGATACATCGCCCTGTGAGCTCCCCAGCCATTGAAACCGAGTTTTTTCTTGAAAACTCGGTTTCTTTCTTTCACACTCCTGTAGTGTTACTTCTATACAACTATTTATGGTGAACCTTACAATTAATGAGACACTCCAAACCGGTGCGGTTGCAAACCGCACCTACCGGGTACGAAAATCTACCAGAGCCGAAAGTGTCTACTTATTTTTCTAATTCACCATAAACAGATTCTTAGCTTGCGTCTAGTTGTATAATACACCTTCCTATCAATCTCCCGTCCCGCATCCTTTCCACCACCAAATTAATGTCGTCGAGCGAAACGGAATCGGTTATCAGCTCTTTGAGTTTAAGTTTTCCCGCATTTGCCAGCTTGATGTAGCGCGGAATGTCGTCGTGAGGACGGCTTTCAGTAATCACCTGAAATCCCATCACAGTCCGTCCAAAGTGCAGCGGCTCTGGATTCAACGATACGTTGTACCCCGCTTTCGGACCGGAAATCAACATTGTTACACCGTCGGTGCGTGTCAGCTGATATGCCATTTCAAGTAGTTCAACATTCCCTGTGCTGTCAATGACCACATCGGTTAAGGTGTCTCCAACGATGTGGGGGATCTCACGAGTTAGATCACATCCCTTGGCGTTGATGCAGTGGGTGGCGCCGAGTTGACGGGCGAGATGAAGTTTCTGATCGGAGAGATCGACTGCGACAATGGGATAGGCAGAAACCAGCGCAGCGCCCTGAATCAGATTCAGTCCCACCCCACCGGCACCGAGAATCACCACAGAGTCCCCCGGTTCAATTCCCGCTTTACCGATAGCGCCGAGTCCGGTGAGGGTCGCACACCCGAACAACGGTGCGAGCCTCATATCGAAATCTGTGGGGATAGGTGTCAACCGATTCTCCGAGACAACGGCGTATTCGTTAAAAGTAGTAACCCAGCCAGCGTTGAGGTGTTTTCCCTTCCAGCGATAGTTGGGTGTTTCGGATTCGATCCCGTCCCCGATTCCACAGTGTAAGACGACACAATCACCTTGCGCCACCGTTCTCACACCGGGTCCCACCGCCTCAACCGTTCCCGAGCCTTCATGTCCGAGCAGGTGCGGCAGATACGGGTCTTTTCCCCGTTTTCCGTCAATCATGGCGACCTGTGAGCCGCAGACACTGGTGTAGTGGACTTTGACGAGGACTTGACCCGGCGACAAGTCGGACGGCAATTGAACCGAGTCTATGACCAACGATTCCCCTTGCACGGCAAGAATGGCAGCTTTCATCTCCATATGATTATGTTTCCTACGCTCTCTACTGTTAAATCCTGGCGGTGTTGGATGTCACTTTCGTTCAATGACGAGGTGTTTCATATTTTCGATAAGGTCTGCATGACTCGTCAGGTTGGCGTCAAACTGAATTTCCAAGGGTGAAAGGAAATATTGGAAATAAGGACTGAGAAGAATTATTGCGTAATCCTCCTGTAGAATCGATATAACCCTCTGTCCAATCAGCTCTCGTTGTGCCATGTCGGTCATTTGGTCCAATTGCGCGAGTAGCACGTCCACTTGGGGAGTGGCATAACCGAAAACGTTATTTCTCCCTTGGGAGTGAAAGTATTGGGACAATCGGTTGTAATGAGCACCAAAGTAGATTCGGGTTAAAAGAATATCTGTTTCTTCCTTCATGTTGTGGGGCGTGTCTTCTTCAAGAAAGATGGGCTCAATCGTGGAAGTTCCGATCGATTTTCCAACGAGATTTGCCAGACTGGGAACCATTGGCACTTCTTTAGGATAAATAATTTTCAAGTTAAGTGAAGAGTGAGGTGGGGCTTTCATCATATTTTCGTCAACGAGTTGTCCGCCGTGGAGATAGCGGTTAATCCCTCGATAATCAATCGCTTCCTTCAACCGGCGGCAGTTGCTCTCATCTTGTAGCAATCCGTGATGACGGTTGATGAACACCGAATAGTAGGTTTCCTCAAAAAAAGGTGCCTGCTGTAGCGGCAGATTATTTGAAATTTGGTACAGTGGCTGTAACGCATTGAGAGGTATGAGGTCGATTTTGTCGCTGAGGAGGGCTTTGATTGCATACGCAGCGTTTTTGAAACGTTTAATGGTGATCCAATCAATACTTCCTTTCTGCGCTTGATAGTAATCCCTATTGCGGACAAGTCGAAAATTGATCGCTTTCGGTCGGAAGTTCTTCAAGCGGTACGCCCCTGAGGTCACGCGATACGGTTGATGCGAATGGGAGGGGCGGATGGGCAGACTCGCGAGGTGTCGTAAAAATGTCGCTTCTGCTTTTGTTAACTGGATGCGGAATCGGTTTTTGCCGTCAGGTTTTATCTCATCAATCAGTTTTGTAAGACGGCTTTCCGAAATCGTCTGGATAACATCCTTTCGCCTAATCGGTTTTCCATCGCTCCACCGGAGGTCAGGTTTCAAGGTGATTGTCCACGCTGAAAAGTCCTTTGCAGGCTCGACCGTGGTGGCAAGTCGCCATTCGATTTTCCCATCCCGATGTACCCAAAAAAGGGAATCGTAACAGAGGCGGTCTAATGCAAACTCAATTACCGGAGGGAGATAGTCCGAAGGTCGATTATCAGAAGGGCTGAACTCTCCAATAGAGAAACCGTCAAGCGAAGGACTTTCGTTAGGACGCGCCATACGGAGATGCCCGGTGTAAGAGAAGATACCTAGGGATTCTTGGAATTGCCGGTAAATCTCCCCTTGATGCGGATCACGTTGGTCAAGTGTCGATAGCAAAAAACTGATCTGATCCACCTCCAAAGATGGAGCTAGATTTTCCTTGAGTACGTTGAGCTCTCCCAAGCACATATTCAGGTATTGCGGCGTGATTCCAACACCTTGGGCGGTCTGCTTCTTGTTCGCCTCTGGGTGCTGTTTCTGATAGTTGATGAGGCTGATAAGGGTATCAACTTTGGACATTTTTGTATGGAAATTTCCCTTCCCTTTAAGTGTTTATGCCTTTAAGGGAAGGGGGCCTGTTTAACCCTTCCCTACCATAGTCGCTTTGTGGTATGCCTTAATCAGTTCCGGCACAATCAGATCATACTCCTCCTCTTTCGGGTTTGCTTGGGTAATTTCACCTGTTTGATGGAGGGTATCGGCGCGGCAATCGGCACATATCGGGAGATACCGACAGGAGAGACACCGATCCGAACGTTGATAACTCTCCTTGAGGACGGTATCAATCCCGCCAAATCCGGTGGAGATATGCCCCGCCTCGTATTTTGCGTCCCGACCGATAAAAGTGGTACAGGTGTACAGTTTGCCGGAAGGCTCTAAGGTGAAATGCCGACCATCATGCCGCTGCATCGCACACCACGTATGTTGTGGAAGAAGATCATCAACAAGTCCTTTTTCCGCGGCGTAAATTGAAAGTTTCGCAATCTCGACAAGAATTTCTCTCTCTGTTGCCGTTTCTTGAGTTTCATCAACGTACAACTGAGAGGCGGCGATGGTCTCGTTGTCGTTGGTCTTCATCACCGGCGAAAACTTTACGCGAACCCTTTTTTCTGGATAGCCACTATCCGCCAAGGTGTCAATCAGCTCGTATGCGGCATCGACCCGCGATTCATTGAGGACACAGAGGACATCGGTACGGATTAGCCCCGCATATTCAGCGAGGTTTTTCATAATCGTCGCATAGGTGCCTTTGCCGCTCTGGAATGGGCGGGAGGCATCATGCGTACCCTGATTCCCGTCGATTGTGATCTGTACTTGGTTGAATCCGAGGGGGCGCAGTGTCTTGACAACCTCCCGTGTCAACAGTACGCCGCTGGTCACCATCCCGAAATAGAAACGGATCCCCTGCTCCCCGCAGAACCGCTTGAGTTCCTCCGCAGTTGAGATGATCGCCTTCAGGTTGGAGAGCGGCTCGCTCCCGTAGTAGCTGATATAGAGACGTTCCGCCTCCATCTTCTCACACTGTTCCTTGATAAATGCAAGGCATTCGTCCGAAAGATCTCCCTCCAAATGTTCCCCATCGTGCGTCCCCTGTTGATAGCAGTATCCGCACGCTAACGGGCACCGCTGCAGGTTTGTCAATAACGTAACGCTGACCTCTCCACCTTTCTGGCCAGGAGATCGGTTGAGGTATTCGATAAACTGCTCTCCCTCTTTAAGCTCTTTTGGAACGAGAAAGCCTTGACCCCGAAGGGGTTCGAGAAATGCATGTGACCGCTCGTCGATTGGAATCTCTGCCGATAGGTTTTGTAGCACATCCCATTCCGCTTTGTCAACTTGAATCAACGCACGGGATAGCGTGTTATACAGCAGATGCTGGTCTGTTGTGGGGTAATCGTTCACAACGACGGTAAACTGAGATAGCTTCATAGAACCTCCAATTGATGTGCCTGTTAGGCGTTAGCAAGCCAAGAGAAACCGAGTTTTTGCCAAAAACTCGGTTTCTGATTTGTTAGTTTGTTGATTGGTAGGGAACAACGATCGTTCCCCTACAGCTCTATACATATCGCCCTGCGGGGAAAAGCAAGCAGGGAGGAAAATGAGAAGGTGAGAAAAGGACAATCGTATAAGTTCTGGTTTTCTCACTTTCTCACTATCACACTTTCCCATTTTCAGTCGAGGTTGTTGAGTTTCACGGTTTTGTTCAACCCAACCTACACGAAATCGCTCCTTACTGTTTGCCGATTGCGGCTTGGAACGTCTGTCGAATTAAAGTTGAGCAGAACCTCCCAAATCGCTGTCGGAGATCAACCGCTTTCGAAGACGATGGAGAAATACCTTGTGCCGAGAGTCGTTTGCGTTCTGCGTCGAAACGGACGAGCGTCTCCCCTTGCTCTCGGTAGGGTGATGCGACGCATTCATACTGGGAGAAATTCCCCACTTCATGGACCGCTAGCACTCCTTCCCAAAGTCGCAGCAGCGGATCATGTGGAGCGAGTTGAAATCCCTTTTCCAACTCCGCTTTGGCAAGAACGGTGCTCCTTGCGTGTTCGCTATCCTTCTGTAGGTAGACAGCGGCGCGCAACGCATAGGCGTGCGGTTTGGACCGAAGATTAGGAATCAGTTCGTCCAAAGAGATCGCTTCTATCTGTTCATGGATAAAATGAAGGATATCCCGTTCTATCTGCGCCTGGTTATTCTGAGGGCTTGTAGAATTTCCTAGATGCCGTCGATACTCTGCCAACGGGAGATTGATGGTCTCAACCTTAAATTCCTTCGCAACCCGAATCCACATCTCGTAATCTTGCGCTTTGATATCTCGGTATACACCCACCCTTTGGTGAACGAGGGAACGCACCATCACCCCTGCACAGGCGGAGATGCACTGCATCAACATATTCAACAACCGGGCAGATTCCGAGCATGGACGGGGTGAAAAGGTACGAATCCGTTTCCCCACCGTATCAATGTGATAGTAACCCGTTGCGACGAGACCGACCGCTGGCTGTGCCTGAAACACTTCTACGGAGCGAGAGATCTTCTCCGGTAAGAGCCTGTCATCGTCATCAAGGCGTTGGATATATTCCCCGCGTGCTAACATCAATCCTCGGTTTACAGCAGAGACAAGTCCGGCGTTTTTCTGATACAGGTAGGCGACTTTGGACATCCGAGAGGAAGATAAATCTGGTGAAAAATACGACTTGAGTGCCGATCTTGTGAGTGCACCGCCATCAGCAGAACCGTCATCGATAACGAGGATTTCAATAGAAGGGTAGGTCTGGGCGAAAACACTGTCGACCGCCTCTCGCAGATAGTCTGGGCGGTTGTAGGTTGGAATAATCACAGACACCAATCCCGGAATCATTGCTTTTCTCCTTGTAAGGTGTGAGGTGGGAGTGGGGAGAGTGAAACATGTAAGCGCGGTTCCTCCCCTTCCCCAATACTCCCACCCCACTGGGTTTGTTTCCTTACATATCAGTATCTTCGTCCCAATCAATGTCTATACCTGTAAAATAGCTCCCATATGAACAGCAGAGAAGGGATATCCACTCAAATTGGTCTTCGGTCTCTGTCCCTGCTTCATCTGTCAAGGAGTTCATCGGCAACTCGGTATCTACCGGTTTGACAATCTGAACAGCCATATTAACCTCCTTCGGCGATGGACGCCGGTTCAGTGTTAATCATAAGTTTATCGGTTAAACCGATCCATTTGTAAACAATGTTTTTAATGTTTACACCCCAAAGAATACCCAATCATTTTTTGCTATGCAAATCTATTTTCGTCAAGTTGAAACTATTTGTTTCAACTTGCAAAAAATAAATTTGCGCTCTGTTCGTGGCGTCTTGTATTCTTTAACATTGTTGCGTGGAAATCGGTTCAATCCGCCGATTTCAAACTTATCAACCCTTATACCCTATAAGAAATCTGAAATGAAGTCCCCCGTCCGCTCAAGAAAAAAAGCTCATTCCAACAATGGAAAAGGGAATCGGTCTGCTGAAAAGCGGCGAGTTAGATCTTCACGCATAAAAGGTGAGGTGACGCGGCACACCTATTATGCCCGTCTCGACCTGCTTGAGAAGGTCCAAGGATACGCCTACTGGGAGCGATACGGTATCTCGGAGCTGATAAACCAGATATTGGAGGAATTCTTTGAGGATAAGGAGGTCAAGCCCAAGCCGTGTGGGAAGCGATCGCGCTACTGAAGGTAGGGATGAGGTTGACTTGTCAAACACTCGTCTGTATCAGGATTTTCAAGATGAACGGATTAACTGGAAAGGAGGGTTTTTATGGGAACTTGTCCTCGCGGAAGAAGAAGAGCAATCAGATCCAAATGGCCCCATCGTTTTTTATTCTGAAAGAAAGAGAAGAAATACTGTCGTGTCTGGGCACGGACGTCGGGTTGATTCGACTTATCAGTAAACACTAACAAGAGTTGCGCCTCCTTCAGTACCGCTGCTGCTTCAAGTTCTATGTGGTCAAGAAATAGACATGGGTACTAAAGTACTCACACCAGTGTTTAATTTCCTACAACCAAATCAATGGGTTGTCTCCGGGCACCCCGTATCAATATTCCGTACCATAGAGGAGATTTCAGATGATAACTATTGATGGCTACAATTTTGAAGGCCCATATTCAACGACTGCGAGCATAAGAGATAGTGCTGGCGTCTACGTGATTCTCGATTATCGTTCAGACGGAAAATCGCATCTGCTGGATGTAGGTGAATCTGCCAGAATGAAAACACGGCTTGATAACCATGAACGCCGTCCATGTTGGCAACGAAACAGCCAAGGCGTTATTAATTATGCTGTTCGATATATTCAGGCGCAGTCAGAACGGCTCCGCTTGGAATCAGCAATTCGCAAAAGATACGAGCCGCCTTGCGGTGAGAGGTAGACGTTTGCGGACCTTGGCAATTATTAAGACCGCTTTGGCATTGGCTATAAGCTCGATTTTAGCAATCTTGGACTGGGAACTTATTCTCGGTTGGGAGTGATTCGGTTCAACGAGCGTTTATATCTGTTCCGTCACTTGAGTCCGCTTTTTTTCAACCAGTCCACGTTCCATATTCAACTGACCAATTCGCTTTTACAAGTTGGACTCTCTGCCATTTTGACCGCGTTGGTGTCTGCTCAGATGGGTAGTGAAAATGTCACGCCCCATCTGAGCGATTATTTCTTCCACTGGCTCATTTGGCTAGGGTGCAGCTGGTGATCGCTTGCTAGGGCGTGTTGACATTTTGCTTTTGCTATTGCGAGAAATGGTCAAATGACTGGAAAAGCTGCCAGAAACCGAGTTTTTTCTTCAAAACTCGGTTTCTTTTCTGGGGATTCTACCTCGGTGAACCGATTTATGTTCCTCTATTATCTGGTTATGATGAAATGTCAACAGAACCTAATGCATTGTCAGAACAATGTAGCCCAAACTGTATAAGGTTTCAGAACATAAATCGGTAATTCTCCATGTTTCCAAGGCCCGGTAGGTGCGGTTTGTAACCGCACCGGCCATCGCAATGAAGGTGCTTATCATAATTTATTTGACAGAGCCCTATCAACTTAGGTTAATTTACCTAAAAAGGAGATTCTTGTGCGGAGACCTACAGGAAAAGTGCTTCTGTTTGGCGGCATCGGAGCTATGATAGTTGCTGTAATGCTCCTATTTGATGGAGGTGGGGTATTCTCCCATAGTGGTCGCACCGACAGCAGCGGCGGACACTACAACCGCAAAACAGGGGGATACCACTATCACGGAACCCCTAAATCCTCTACATCAACCTACTCTAGAACAACCCCAAGCAGTGGAACGCAGAGTAGCACAATACAGAGTGGCGGGGTACAGAGTCGTGAAATTGCAGAACTAGCAAGCGAGATGAAGAGATTGCGTGCTTCAGTAGAGGCGCTAGATGCCTCAGTGCAAAAGCTGGCCTCAAGGGCTGGAAGTGCCTCCGCAGACACTGCTTCCACGGTTTACATCACCCGAACCGGAAAGAAATACCATCGCGGCAGTTGCAGCTATTTGAGGTATAGCAAGATTCCCATCTCATTGACAGATGCTAAGCGAGGGTATTCTCCTTGCGCGGTCTGTGATCCATGAGAGAAGAGTGGAGAGTTAAAAATATTTAGGAAACTCTTTTGTTGTTTCTGTGACTCAGATTAACCTAATAACGATGTATCGGAAAGCACACTTTCATTGCAAGCGAAAAAGATCCTTGAGGCAGTGGCAGTCAACTGCCTCAACTAGACCTTGCTTGTAAGGCTTGCCAGATAACTTATACTCACGTAGGAGGACACATATGACCCCTTATAGAAATCTTAGCGGAAATTCCGGAGTCAGGGCTTATGAAATTGGGCCAGACTTCATTAGAGTTCAATTTTCTGATAACTCCATTTACTTGTACACGTATGCAAGTGCAGGCTCTCATAACATTGAACATATGAAGCGATTGGCTGCAGATGGTCGAGGGTTAAATTCATTCATCACTACCACTGTTCGCTACGACTATGCTCGGAAAGAGTTTTAACTAGGGCGTGTTGACATAGGAAGGCTGCCAGAAACCGAGTTTTTTCTTCAAAACTCGGTTTCTTTTTTCCGTCAGTGAACCGGTTTATGCCTCTCTGTTATCTGGCTGTGATGAAATGTCAACAGAACCTAGCTATTTGTTGGTCTAATTGAATGCTATTATAAGGAGAAAAGCGGCAAAACCCGACAAGGTTCTTGTTTACTTAATTTGAAATACAGATAGGACTTACGCACTTGAACACTCGAAGTTTCGTAGACCGGCGATTCGTTACCATAGGACGCAATTTTCAACGCCCGATGAATCCCCGATAAGTCGGGATTAAGAAACGGGCAACTACAGTAAAGTCTTAGGTTTGTAGTAGAGCGATTTATCAACCGTCCGGACGCGCAATAAATCCCCGATAAATCCCCGATGAATCGGGACAGGCGGGATTAAGAAATGCGCTACTACCAACTGAACTGCGTAACTCCTGACAGAAATAACACTAAGGAGCAAAATATGAACTACTATTACATCAATACCGATACCGATGCCCTCGGTTACAGTCCACATGCAAAGTGGATTAAACATGATCACGCATTCACTTCAGGGGACTATGAAGAATTTGGTGAGGGGGTACTTGGAAAGCTTGAACCGAGTGATATGCTTTTTATGTATGTCAACCAGCGCGGCGTTGTGGCTGTAGGTCGCGTTTCTGAGCCTTGGGCTGGTTCGTCTTACAAGGGCGTGGATCGGTTGGTATATCAGTATACGGAATATACAGAATATCGAATCCGTGTTGATTGGTATCTCCCGGTTGTCCACAATCCGATTCCTCCGGAGGATTTGAGAGAGATTATCGGTTGGACACCTCCAAGAACGTTACAGTCCATTACAGATACGAACAAAGCCGAGCGACTTCTTAGGGAAATACGGAGCCGGGCATGACGGGGCTTCCGCTCTTAAAAAAGGAGTCACAGAAACCGAATATGGGATCTGAGGATGTTGTAGTACAAGAAGTGGTTCGTTACTTCTCCACCCCCAAATTTGAGCGATTTTCTACAGAAACAGAGTACGCAATCCAGATAGGCAGTTACAGGGGACGAGCCGACGTTGCGCTGATTGATAAGGATGAATCACTCGCCGCTATTGTAGAGTGCAAAAGAAGTGGATACGAAGGCAGCGGACATGAACAACTAAAATCCTATCTCTCTGCAACAGATACACTGCTCGGTGTATTTGCGAATGAGACGAACCCCGCTGCTTGGAGATTTTATGTGAACTTAGGGCAGAACCAGTTTAAGCCAATCGGGCGTTCCCGATTTGAGGCGCGGCTGCTTAAAAAAGGCGTCATTAGGACGTTGCGTGATTCTGTGCGATCGCTTTTCCGGCAACAGCGCGAGGAATCATCCCCTATCAAACCGCCTTCCCCCGAATCGTTTAATCCACCAACAAATACCCCTGATCGTCTTAACATTACCCATATAGCAGGAGACCGATCTTTGCAAAACGATAATAACACAGATCTTGATCCAAGTTTGAATGGCAACCCCTATTATAGCGAAGCCAGCGGCTTCTATTGGGCGGCAAACCACCACGGAATTCCTGAGTGTGTACCGCAGCACGTTAAGCGCATCATCTCTGACGAAGAGCTGCGGGCACAGTTCAATCGAGAACAACTCCAAGCAGAAATTGACGAGTTAGTTCAAGAGAAAAACGGGCTAGAGGCACAGCAGCGCGAATACGAACGAGAAATCGGACAGAGATCCCAGGATTTTGCACAAAAAAGAGAGGAGTTGGCAGGGCTTGAGGTCCAGTTGGGTGCACCAACGGAAACTGAATTAAACCCGCCGCCTGTTGAAACTCTCGATCAAGATGACGCCAAACAGCAGCTTGACGCGGAGATAAGCCAATTACGTGAAGAAAAAGGCAATGTGGAACAAGAGATCGAGCAGAAATCCCAGAATCTTGCACGAAAGAGGGAGGAGTTGGTAGGACTTGAAGTTCAATTGGATGCACCAACGGAAACCGAGTTAACCCCGGCACCCGAATCAGTCCCTCAAGCACGTCCCAAAAAGTGGTACGCATGGATGTCTCGTGTTCCCTCTACAATCGTTGCGTCTGTCGCTACTATTGTACTGAGCTTTTTAGCCCTTTACCTCTTTATCTTTTATGCCTCAGCTGTTGATAAAGCCTTCTTTTTGCACGAAGATAAAATACAACAGCAGGTGGAGGAAGGCACCTATGCTGGGGTACAGGATATTGTTAATCCTAAGGCGTTGTTTATAGCATGGCAAAAAGGAGATCAAGGTAGAAATTACTTTGTCCTTTTCTTCCCTTGGGTATTCTTAGCTTTTGCACTTGCGTTTGACCACTTTTGGGAATCTGGCAAAATGAGATGGGTAGTAGGGTTGGGGGTCGTCACATTTGTGTTTGATGTTCTGCTTGCAATTCATATTTCGCTCAAGATACACCTCGCTAGGAAATACATTGCTGAACGGATGGGAGACTCAAGTCCGACATGGCCAGGGGGCGACGATTTCTTGGATATCGGGACCGTTATTTTTTGCGGTTTTATCGCTTCATTGTTGGTTAGTGTTCTCTATAACGTGACTCGCGATCGGTGGAAGCAGGTGAAGCAATTCCAACCCCAATCTAAAGAGCAGGAGATACGTGAGGTTCAAATAAGAGATGAAAAGGTACAACGCGACGCTCAAATCGCTGTGTTAAGAACCGAGATGGAGAATGTAGAAGGTGAGATTGGGCCGCTCCAAGGCGAGATCGGTAGACTCAACGAAAAAGTTAGAACCACTCAACAGAAAATTGACGAATGGTCGAGGGAACAACTAGAGGATCGAATAAGAGCGGAGAGGAATCCAATTGAGGCTCGAATCGCCTGCCTAAATGTTGAGATGGAAACCCTGCAAGGCGAGATTGATCGACTCAACGATAAGGTCAAAAGCATTCAACAGCGCATTGACCACGGTCAGACAAAAATTGAGGAGTTGTCGGATCTCCGAAATAAGCGGGTCATCAACGGTCATCAAATGGAATTGCGGGTCAACCGATTCTTGAACGGCTGGTGCAGGTTTGTCGCGAACAGCGAAGATGGGGAAATTGATGTATCCGCCCAAATCAACATAATTAAGCAAGTCGCACACGAGACGCTGAACCAATACTATGAAGACTTAGAGGGTTATTCCTCCCAATCTCGAGGCAACTCCACTGTAGAGATCTAACAATCTGACCGAAGAGGATGTTATATGAGAAAGACAAAAATTTTCGGAGTTACTATCGCTGTGTTTTTAATCCTAATAGTTGGAGAGGAGTCGGACGGGCAGGAATCAAAACCGCCCCCTTCCAAACCTATAAATATCGTTGTTATCATCGATACTTCCGATCGGGTTTCTAATGAGAGAAATCCTAATCAGGCTGCCAAAGATGTCGAAATCGCTAAAAGCATTGTTCATTTTTATTATGAAAGAGCCCGTCGAAAGATGTTCAGTACTAAGAATCGTCTTGCTTTCGTTGTACCGGAGCAGCCCAATACGCCTCAGATTTCATCAGAAATTATAAGAAATCTGAAAATCTGGCCCACGAGGGAAGACCAGCGAATCGGAGCTAGCAAATTTGAAGAGAAAAAAGAGAGCCTACTAAAGGCAATTGATGAACTATATCAATCGGTTAAAACGGAGAATACATTTACAGGGTCAGATATTTGGAAGTGGTTTCGGGCAAGCGAAGCATTATATTTGAAAAAGGATATGCAGAACTACATTATCTGCCTTTCAGATGGCTACCTCGATTTTAACAGGAGCATTCAAGATAGCCGTCCCAAGATAGGCAACAAAACGAGCTATATTCCTTATGCTCAGGTCGTCGAGTTTCGTGATGATTCGGATTGGGAGCAGGAATTTGACAGCGAGGGACACGGCTTATTGGAAATTGGAAAAGACTTTCGCTCCTACGATGTGAAGTTCTTGATGGTTGAAATCAAACTCCGGCACATGCTCGACCTACCTATCCTTGAAAAATACTGGCGAACATGGCTTGCATCAATGGGGATCAATGATTCGGAATTTGTGGAGGCGCAGCCCGACCCACAAATCGTAAAAGAGAAAATTGAGGCGTTTGTCTTGCAAAATCAGTAATCCCTTGATTTGAGAGGACTATATAAGAATATTTAGCATTCGCATCCCTCGCTTTGATGCGAATATGCTTCAACCAGAAAGGCAAAAGTAAATATGCTCCTTGGCGAAAGTGATGCCATTCAAAATATCAGAATAATAATCGAGCAACTCCACAAAAACAGCACGATGCCGGTTTTAATTACAGGTGAAACCGGCGTCGGCAAGGAGTTGGTCGCCCAAGCCATTCACTTTGGAGGACCCCGGGCATCAAAACCGTTTGTGCCGGTCAATTGCGGCGCGATTCCCTCTACACTCTGGGAGTCCGCTTTTTTTGGCCATTTTCAAGGTGCCTTCACCGGAGCGACGGAAGATTATAAAGGCTATTTTGAAACCGCCGATGGCGGAACGCTGTTTCTCGATGAAATTGGCGATATGCCAATTGAAAACCAGGTTAAACTCCTGCGTGTTCTCGACGATGGAGTCATCACCCCAATCGGTGCGACGAAGAGCAAAAAAGTGGAGGTTCGAGTGGTCACTGCCACTAACGCAGGCCTCTCAGCGAGAGCTGATGCAGGATTGTTTCGGCGAGATCTCTACAATCGCTTGGATGGCATGATGATTTGGATTCCACCGCTACGTGAGCGAACCGAGGATATCCCCATCATTGCCGAGTTCTATTTGAGTGAGTGCGCCGCCCGAATGGGAGTCTCAATCTCACCACTAACTCCTGAAGTGGTAGCAGCTTTAGAGGAATACGCCTTTCCGGGCAATGTGCGTGAACTGATACACATCATCGAATTTGCTGTCCTTATGAGCGACGGTGAAGCGATTCAACCCAAACATCTACGTTTCCGTCCTCCCCACGCCAATGTGCTTTCCCCTCCAACAACACAAATTGATGAAGCGAGTCCGTCGAATGCCACCGATTCTGTCCTTGATTTAGGCGGTGCAACAGAAATGAGTGAAGAGACTTTCCTACCGTTGAGCGAGGCAATGGAACGTTATGAAGGACAGCATCTCGGTCACGCGTTGGAACGAGCAGGTGGAAATAGGGCAGAAGCGGCACGTCTGCTGCATATATCCCGCCGAACATTTTACCGAAAATTAGCCAAGTACAATTTATAAACGAGGGTTGTGTCAGAAATAGCACTTCGAGTGCCAAGAGTGCTACAATTTGCGCCATTTATGACACACCCCTATCCTGAGTGCGACATGTGTATACCCTCCTTCAACCAAAAAAATAAAGCATGTGTGATGTTGCCGGAATTCACGCCCTGTAAGGATTTCAAGCGTTACGTTGTGGCACAGTGATGACAGCAACCGGGGCCAAAAAGGAAAGGTGGCACAAGAATTGCTTATGTAAAGATCGCTTTCAACTTAAATCCCTCGCGTTCAATTTGCAACCAGCTTTAAGAGGGATGGGCATCTATACTTAATATTCTGTTGTCCACAAATTTATCATCAGTCCTTAGAACTCGGAGATTCACGTCAAAGGGGGCTATTCTGATGAACTATCGGATTTCGTGTCTGTTATCTCGAATCGGTTTCCTCGTTGTGCTTGGATGTCTATTGCCTTGCACACAAGCCATCGCAGATTCCTCATCTTCACTGACGTTTATCTATTCTGGTGAGGAACAGGGGCTGCTGGGGCTGCACGGCTGCGGTGCCGAGCAGGTCGGTGGGCTATCCCGCCGCCATACGATAATTCAGTCACTGCGCGCAGAACATCCACATGCCCTAAACCTGCACACAGGTAACATCCTCGATTCCGCCAACCCCAATAATGAACTCATTTGCCAGATCGCCCTTGAAGCGTTGAGCGGGATGAATTACGATGCACTCTGTCTTGGTCCCCAAGATCTGTCCCTCCCCGCAGACACACTCTCTGCCCTTTACGCCAATCCTCCCGACCTACCTGTTATCTGCACCAATCTCTCCGTTTCCTCTCCAACTCTGTTTGCACCCTATCTCATTCACAATACAACCGCACAGATAAAAGTTGCCATCATTAACTTAATATCCCAGTCATAAGCAATATTAAATAATAAATCACCAATTTATAGAGTTTTGCGTTATACTGTGTGTAAATCTATCTCACAAGGAGTGTCTTAATTGATGATTTACGCAGAACTTAACGATTCCTTGGCTGTTGAACGTCTTGATGTTGCGCTTTGTGAAGCGACACACCCGAAATGGTATAGGCGTTTACTAATCATCAAACTTAGTGGCATTGAACGTATGCCCGTGTCGAAACTCGCCAAGATGTTTAATCTCTCTGATGAGAGTGTTAGGACTTATATTCATACATACAATAGCTCTGGTTTAGATGCGTTGATGCCTAAGCGTCCTCCGGGGCGTCGTGGTAAAATCACACACTTTAGCAAATCGGACTGGAATCGACTTCTTGAGCAAACGCCGAATCAATACGAAAAACTTCAGACGGACTCTCGACAATGGACGCTTGAGCTGATAAGAGTTTATCTCCAAGCGTATCACGAGATTTCGGTCACACCGCCAGCGATCCATCTGGCTTTACGACGGGTAGGCTACCGCACCGGTCGAAGCAAACTCCGTGTTGGCAGTCCGGATCCAGAATATCAAGCGAAACGGACTCAACTGACGGAGTTGAGGTGTTTGCCAAAACGGGAGAGTTGACGAGTGAGGCGACTCGGTTGATTCTCCCGGATACCCAACTTCGGCGTTTAGGTCTGTCTGCACTTGAGACCGAAAAAAAGACGGCTCGCCTGTTTTTCTTTGATGAAGCTAACGTGTCTTGGTGTCCCAACAGTGGACGCATTTATCGACAGCAAGGCACTGAATATAAGGTCAACACCCCCGGCAAAAACCGGCGGAAATACCTCATCGGCTCCTTAGAGTATCCTTCGGGGGCAGGCTTGTATGAAATCTATGCCAATAAAACCCATCTTCAGATCAAAACACATTGGCAAAACCTAATGGATATGTATCCCGATGAGTTGCTGTTTGTCGTCCGTGATAATGCATCGAGTCATACAACGGCAAAACTTGACGATTTCCTGATTCACCACAAAGACCGATTGCGTTTAGTCCCGATGCCGACTTATAGTCCACATCTGAATCTCATTGAGCGATTGTGGCATCTGATGCGAGATCAAATTAACAGGAGTTATTTTTTCAACAGTTTCTCTCAACTCTGTCAAACTGTCATCGGGTGGCTGGATAGATTACCTTTTTCACGATTCCAATCTCTGATGGGGATTCATGAATCAGAGTAACTCCAGCACACCCTTCTGTAAAAACTAAAAATGTATACTTAAACTTGCTTACCAAACGGAGATTTCCGCCTACAACTCTGGTATTGCTCTAACCGAACCAGCAGAAACACTGGAGGCTTTGTCAAACGAAATCATGGGAAGAAGTGACATAGTGGTAGGGGTGTTTCACGGAGGGGAGGCTGAAGCGCGTACACTCGCTGAAGAATTCTCATGGCTGTCCGTTCTAATCCATGCTAAGAATGAATCCTCGGAAGTCGTCTCGGATATTCCGACTGTCGCCGGGAATACGACGATTGTCACTAACCCTGCTAAAGGCGAAGCAGTTGGCGTTTTGGAAATTGGACTTGATACCGATGGGCAAGTTATTTCGAGGCAGAATCAGCGCGTCGCGGTTTCGGAACGGATTACACCTGACGCTGACCTTGAAATGCTCTTGGCACTCTACGACGATTTGACCGAGGGTAGCGGATTTGACCACCAAGAGAGCCCACCGGACGATCGTGCTATTTATATTACCTATTTCCACAAACGCGGGTGCCAAAAGTGTGCGAGAGCCAGTGAGATTTTGAAGCGGTTCAAAACGAAGTATCCGCAGATTGTCGTTGAACTGAAGTATGCAAAAGAGAGCCGAGAACTGCTTGAAGCGATGGGTGCTCTCTACGAGGTTCCCGAAATCAAGAGGCTTACCACACCTGCGGTGTTCATTGGTGATGAGTATCTGTTGGACGCACTTGATGAAAAACGTTTGGAAGCAATTATCGGGACACATCTGACAACCGGAGTCACCTCTCGACTGCCCCAAGCGGAAGTCAAGACCGATGAAGTTTCAGATGAAATCGTTAAACGTTTTAACGCTTTTGGCACTTTAGCTGTAGCGGGTGCGGGTTTGCTTGATGGTATTAATCCGTGTGCCTTTGCCACGATTGTATTCTTCATCTCCTACATGAGCCTTGTTGGACGAGGAAGGAAAGAGATGCTTGCCGCCGGCGGTGCATTCGCCGCAGCCGTATTTGTGACGTACTTACTGTTGGGGATGGGACTGCTCAAATTCCTCTCCTTTCTCAACGAATTTTCGGTCCTTGCCAAGTGTGTCTATCTGCTTGCCGCAATTGGGACGTTTGCGTTGGCATTCTTGAGCCTTTACGACGCTTATAAAGCGAAACAGGGGAAGGTAAGAGAGATTACATTGCAGCTGCCTAAGTCATTGAAGCAGCGCATCCACAAAGTTATCCGTGAGCAGACGCGGACATCGGGAGTGATTATCGGTGCGTTGGTCATTGGGTTTGCGATCTCTGCGTTGGAGTTGGTCTGCACGGGGCAGGTCTATTTGCCGACGATTACGTTCGTTATGGCCGTTGAGGGGATGCGAGCTCATGCGCTGACGTACCTGATTCTGTATAATCTGATGTTTATCGTACCACTGCTCGTGGTGTTCGGGTTTGTGTATTGGGGCACGACCTCAATGCAGTTGGGTGGGGTGCTACAGCGGCATCTGATGCCGGTGAAGTTAGGGACGGGCGTGTTGTTATTTGGGCTTGGGACTTGGTTGTTTTTGAATATCCTTTGACGGAAGGCGGTGGTAAAGGTATACAAAGGTCTTACAAACCTAAGTTGATTTTGACGCTTTTCCAATAGGAAATGTCATAGGAGATTACGCGAAATCTAAATTTAACCTGTATTCAGGAGGAAAATCATGTTTAATTTCGGTTTGAGTCAAACTTTATCGAGTTTGTGTTTTGTAGCAATCAGTGTTAGTATTTTATTGTCACTCAGCCTTCCTGCGGTGGCAGAGGTCAACTCTCCCACGCTGACTGTACTTGACATGGAGGAGATGTCTCAAATTGCAGGCGGGTCGATGTGTAAAATAATTAAGGTTCTAAGTAACTCGCCCCAAGGACGTTGTGCGGCTAAGGGAGATCTTTGTGGACACTATACAAATTGTGGAACGAATCCATACATCGAATTCAACGACCAGCATTACTGCCAAAATAGTAATGTGGGCTTTGACGAATGTTCGTGTACGACCACGGGGGCGGGGTGGCTTGTGTATAATTGCCAGAACTGTAGAAAAGGCGAAAAAGGTTTTGCCGGGGGGTGCGCCGGTAAGGGGCTACCCATTAGTGGCGGTGGGCGACGCATTAGATGTACAGTTGATAACAGCTGTCCCTAGCAGCTGCCCTGGGTATATTACTGACGATTAAGGGGGAAAATTATGTTTAAGTTCGGTTTGAGTCAAAAATTATTGCGCTTGTTTTTTCTTTCGATTGGTATTAGTATGTTATTGGGGCTAAGCCTTCCTGCTGAGTCGGCGGTCAACGCTCCCACGCTAACTGTGCTGGACATGAAGGAGATGTCTCAAATTGCAGGAGGATCTACCAAGTGTTACAGTATTAGCCGTGTAGACGGTGGGCCGGCTGGATCCTGTAGGGCGGGTGGAAGTTTTTGTCCTTGGCCGTCGCATTGTGGAACGAATCCATACATGTATATTTACTCAAACCAATACTGCGTTGAGGCAGAGTATGGCTATTACAATTGTAGCTGTAATACGGTGTCCCCGGCTTGGAAGATGTGGGATTGTCATATATGTACTAACGATTCTGAATGCACGCGCGAGTTTCGCGGTCAAGGCGGGGAGCGCCTCGAATGTTCCCTTTCTATACGATGTCCTTGAACAAGCGTGTCTTTCGACGTAGTCCCACTGCAGTGGCGTTGTCATTTTGAATGACATCGGTTATCTAATGGTGAACCGCTATGGAAGTGCATTCTTGGCGGTTCACTTTACTGTCTAACCTGTCTAAGGAGGATTCATTATGAAACTTGATTGGCGCGTTGCTTTGGGAGCAGGAGTCGTGTTACTGCTTATGATAGGTAGCTACTTTTTGGGGCGCTATCAGCAGTCAGATGCACGGCGCAAGTTGCCGTCGCCGGTGGTCAATGCACCGGAAACACCCCTTGATACGTCTTCTACGGTAATCGCACCCCAGCTAGATTCGGGTTCAGAAACAGTCACCGAGGTGATGGATGCCGCTGATACATCAGAGTCTGAGCAAGTGATTGGCGAATCAATTGTTCAACTCAGGATAAAACAAGTGAAAGTAGAGGCAGAGCTAGACCAGCTCAACAGTTTGAGGAATAAACTCAGTAATCAGCGGGGTCTGGAACATGAACGTGTGACTACGGAAACGATGGCTCATCAGAAGGAGGTTGATCGACTCAACAAAATTCTAGAGGCAAAGCTTGGCCCCAAGCCGACCCTTGAGGAAATTCAATCCACTGAAGAGGGGCAGCAACTGCGGAAGCTACGTCGTGAGGATGATTCGGTTGAAGCCACTTTGGCGGTAGAGGAAACCTATGAGCAGAAGATGAAAGAGATAGAGCAGAAAGAGACTGAATTGCTTGAGGAGCGTTTAGCGATTATGGGCAGGATTAAGGATTTGATGTCACAGTTAGCCGGTGAGTATTAAAGGAGGTTTTGGCGATGAAATTTGATTGGCGTGATAGGCGCGTTATTTTAGGAGCAGGAGTTGTGGCGCTGCTTATGATAGGTAGCTACTTTTTGGGGCGTTATCAGTCGTCAGATGCACAGCGCAAGTTGCCGTCGCCGGTGGTCAATGCACCGGAGACACCCCTTGATACGCCTTCTACGGTAATCGCACCCCAGCCGGGTTCGGGTTCAGAAACAGTCACCGAGGTGATGGATGCCGCTGATACATCAGAGTCTGAGCAAGCGATTCGCGAATCAATTGTTCAACTCAGGATAAAACAGGTGAAAGTAGAGGCAGAAATAGATAAGATTGCCCATTTGAGAAATGAAACCAATAGGCAGTGGAGTCGGGTACATGACCGTAGCTTGGCGGAAATCCGGGCGGAAATAGCGCCTAAGCAAGAGATGATAGAGAAGGAGATTAAGCGAGTCGCCAACATTGTAGAGGAGAACGCTATCCTGAAGTTT
Organism: Candidatus Poribacteria bacterium; assembly: GCA_965220385.1. GTDB lineage: Bacteria > Poribacteria > WGA-4E > WGA-4E > PCPOR2b > PCPOR2b. Next base: position 649,024 of record OZ244825.1, read on the forward strand.
GGCCCCAATCCGACCTTTGAAGAAGTTAAATCCGTAGCTGAATCCACTGAAGAGTGGCAGCAACTGGGGAAGTTTATTCGCGAGAACGACCCGCACGAAGCCATGTCGGCGTCAGAGGAAACCTATAGGCAGAAGATTAAAGAGATAGAGCAGAAAGAGACTGAATTGTTTGATGAGCGTTCAGCGATTATGGTCAGGATTAAGGATTTGACATCGCAGTTAGCCGGTGAGTGAGTTTTTCAATATACAGGAAGGAATCCCTAACGATGCTTAAGCAAAACCTTTGGCACAATCGTCTTTCAATTGTGTCCGTTACGGTTGCGGTTATAATCATTTTTCAAGGTGCTTTGTACAGCGCAGACGACTTCACGTTAGCGCAGCTGGTGACAGGCGTGAACCTTTTACGCGAAGAAATCCAAAGTGGCGAGTTGCTGCTCAGTATAACGGGCTATGAGTCCCCCATAATGACACTGATAGAGGCGCAGCAATGGCTAGCTGAACGCAAAGTGGAGGTCCGTCAAGAGGCAGCGCAACGGGTCAAGGCGGATCCCGATTATGACGGAGAGCGGCATTACGACCACTACATGCAGCAATACTCAGAGATATTCCAACGCTTGGTCGACAAGATAGACTTCGTTCGCGACACGAGCGTAGCGTTTGAAGTGTACGGCGCGCCCCCACCGTTTGGTCAGCGGAGCGACAACTTTCGGTATCGGTCCGTGATGAACGATCGGTTAATTGACTATTCCAAACCTTACTATACTCCCGACTACTCGATTTCGATATTCGATGGCGAGACCCAAAAGGTAGCACGTGAACACAGGCGCGAAGGCGTTGATTTCGATGAGAGGTACGCTGGCAACCAAGAGGGCGTTTTTGACGTGTATGACCAGTTCGGACGCGGGTTAGCGACAATCCCGCTTGACGCTGCCCGGCTTGTGAAGCGGGAGACAATCGACGGTATCCGTAGTTACTTGGTCGAATTTGAGATGGACGTCCTCCCTATATCCGTTCGGTACTGGATAGCCCCGGAGAAGGGGTATTGCATCTTAAAGGCAGAATACATCGGGAAGCCGGACGGTTTGCCCCCGGTGCTTCGGAGCCGTGTTTACAACTCAGGTTTCCGGCAATTTTCCGAAGGCATCTGGTATCCGACGCGTCGGACGGTGACTTCTTACTTTCTCGAAGGCAGCCGGCAAGGCGAGATCCAATCTGAAGAGCGATTTGCGGTCAAAGCGGCGGTGTTTAACGTGAGTTTCCCTGCAGATTACTTCGGTATCGGCACAGAACTGATAGCGAACCAGAGTGTGGAAAGCGCGTCGACGGATAGTGCGAGAGCCCGTTCAGCGGGTTCATCACCGGCGCTGTTAGAGTGCGGTCCGCGGAGTCTGCTAATGATTTGCAATCTTCTCGGCATAGAGACCAGTTTTGCGGAGTTATCCGAATTATCAGCGTTTAGTCCAGAGACCGGCACGACGATGGCGGGCTTGTATAGCGCAGCACAGCGCAAGGGCTTGAATCCGGTGGGGGTAAAGGCGGGCATATCGGACTTGCAACAGTTAGAGAAGCCGGTGATCGCGCACGTGAATCAAGACCACTTTCTGGTCGTTACGCGCATCGAAGAAAATAGCGTTTACTGCTTAGATCCCGTCGAGTTGTATGGCGTGCTATCCTTAGACGAATTTGAAAAGATATGGGACGGTCATCTCCTTCTGTTTACTATTGACAAGCAGACGGACAAACAGGCAGCTGAAGCGGTTGCTGCAGCGGAGCCACCTCAGGCGAATCAGCAACCCGTTCCGAATAAGGTCGAGGTGGTGTCACCCCCAGCGGTGAGAGCGGATGTTCCGTCACCAATTGAGATAGCGTCACCGATACACGATTTTGGAGAAGTGTTCGGTGGCACGGAGGTGGAACATATTTTTACCTTTACAAATCGTGGGGAAGATGTCTTAGAAATTACGAATGTAGAAAGTAGCTGCTACTGTACGACCGGCCTCCTGTCTGACACCCGGATTCCGCCGGGAGGGATTGGCAGGATAAAAGTCGCATTTAAGGCACCGCCACGGTCCGAAGTTGTCAATGAAGTGGTGAAGTTGACGACGAATCAGTCGGAGTTACCGCATTTTGAATTGGCACTAAAAGCGACGGTGATCACGCCATTTGAGGCGATTCCTGCAAGTTTACTGCTGGGCAAAATTTCCCCATCTTCATTTTCGGGTAGACATCTGCTATTACGTCAAACGTTAGCGCAGCAGGCGGAAGTGGTGGGGATAAAACCGAGTTCCGAATATATTCTTGCCGAGCTAGAACCCCCGTCAAGGAATGGGAATGTGCGTATACAGATAACGGTGGATTCAGGTATGCCGGTGGGTACATTTAGAGAGAGCTTAGGGCTTGATTTTGCGTATGATGGTCGTCGCTATTCGTGGAGCGTCCCGATTTCGGGCGAGATTTTAGGAGATGTCTCCGTATCGCCGCAGCGGTTATTTTTAGGGATAGTGAAGCCGTCCGAGGTGCCGCGTAAGCGCGTCCAGCTTTCCCGTATTCGTGGCGACCATTTAGAGATTTCATCGGTTCAGACGAGTTCACAATATGTTGACGCGCAGGTTGAGACGTTGGAATCGGGTAATCGGTATGAGGTACAGTTATTGATAGGTGCAGGCACACCGGCTGGCGATTTGACGGATACGCTAATCATTCGGACGAATAGTAAGAATCAACCTGAGATAAAGATTCCTATCTATGGCGTTGTCAAGAGATAGTGTTGATAGTTGATACTTTCCTTGCCCCCTCGCAGGCAAGGGGAAATGGGAGCAGTGATACACATGAAAAAGCAAAAAATCGATAGTAGGGTCTTATGCTAGTTCCTAAGGAGTTGGAAACGCCAACTCTTTAATCTGTAACAAGGACTCCTTTTTGCATAACTGATTCAGATAAATGGATAGGGTATGAGCGGTGAGTTTCGAGTATAAGCGCGTGCATACCCCCCAGAAACTATGGGCATGATTGTTTTGTATATGAAATTGTTGACTCAATTGCCCATTCACCGTTTCCACTATCTGCCTAATTTGGTTAATCCACCGCTTGGTTTGTGTGGAGATTTGCTGTTTCTGGTTGCGTCGAGGGACCGTTATTAGCTCAATATTGTTGGCTTGGGCTAATTGGTCTTTGACTTTTGTGCTAATATAGGCTTTATCCCCTATCACTTGCTTATCTTGGTGATTAGCGAGCAGCTCGTAGCCAACCACTAAATCGTTTGCAGAAGCGGGTGCCAGTTCAAAATCAACAATCACTCCACTTGCAGTAACTAACAGATGCAGTTTATAGCCGAAGATGGTCTGTTTCTTGGATTCGATTCGACCATAATCGGCACCATAGCATGACCAATTGTTGGGTGACGAAGGTACTAGGTGAAACTGCATGACTGGCATCGGCAAACTATCAATAATACACAGTTGTTCCGACGCTACTTCAATGTCTGACAACAGCAGCTGTCGAATCTGATTGATGATTGCCCCCAAGTTACGCCTGCGCCGATTGAACCGGCTCTGACAAGGCAATATAGGAAATAGATGCCGTTGCTGGCTAAATTCGGATAGCAGCTCTGTTTCAATGTCCCACCCTTTACATTCGGCAATCAATATCATAGTGATTAACTCACTATCGCTACAATCGGGACAGGGACCGGGGCGTCGGAGTAAGGGTGCCAATTTTATCAGTATGTCATCAACAATGACATAAGTCCATAGACAGAAGTCATCGAAATCAGTTATCATAGGGGTATCCTCCAGTTTTAGATGGGTTGTCGAGTCCATCTATAATAACAGACTGGAGGACTTTTTAACTTCCCTTTTTTAGTTCCTATTAAAAAAGGGAAGTTAACTAGCATAAGGCCCTAGTAGTTTTTTAATAACGGTATCGCTTATCTTTATAGGAATGCTGAGTGTCGGCTTAACAGCTTCAGCTTCAGAGTCGGCTGGAGCGGACCCGGCTGCGGATATGGTTTTGATACCCGCCGGCGAATTTCAGATGGGAGACGGTTCTGCCGCCGCTTTGATTGATTTGCCAGCATACTTTATTGATATGTATGAGGTAACGAACCGAGAATACGAAGAGTTCATCCTTGCCGATGGTTACCAAACGGAATCGCTGTGGTCGAAAGTGGGCTGGTCGTTCATCCAAAGCAACGGTATAGACCGCCCGCTTGGTTTGGGACGCAACCGTTATAACGGACCTGACCACCCGGTAGTGGGCGTGAGTTGGTATGAGGCCTCAGCGTATGCGCGTTGGGCAAATAAACGGCTTCCTACATCAGCGGAATGGGAGAAAGCAGCGCGTGGCACAGAAGGGCAGCGATATCCATGGGGCGATGAGATGGACTTTTCTCGAATCGGTTATAGTATGGCGGATAGCACCCGTACTTTGCCAGTAGGGAGTTTCCCGTCGGGCGCGAGTCCGTACGGGTTACAAGATTGTGCGGGTAACATCTCGGAATGGGTATCGGATAGGCACGATAAAGCAACGGGCGACTTTCGTATTTTGCGCGGTGGCGCGTGGGGCGGTCTTCGCTTTCAGATGGAGTGTAGTTATCGGTCATGGTATCCCCCGGACTATCGCGGCTTGCAGGTGGGTTTCCGCTGTGCACGGGATGCGGATTAAAGGCTAGTCAGTTCAATTTATAGAAGGTGATCCTATGTTAAATCGTCGTTTCAGTCCTTACGTTATTGGTGTAAGTATTATTGCATTGCTCAGTGTCACTTATTTTGGGTATAGGGCTTACCGGAACCATGTAGAGTTTAAAGCGTTTATATCGAAAACTGAAGCGTTTAATCGTTCGCTTGCGGATCAGTCTGTTCATTCTTCCGAAGCCGCCCCAGAAGTTTCCGCTGGTCAGTCGGAGTCGGCACCTGCCCCACAGGCAGGTGGTGTTGATTCTGAACATAAGCACCACCTACATCCAGCGGAGGGTAAATATGTTTATAAAATCGCCGGTTTTTCAATCCATACCGAAGAAGAGATGAGTCAATCAGATTTAGAGGTAGAGGAATGGTTTATAACAGGCAAGAAGACCCTCGCAGTGGAGGCATACCTAAAGACGCATCAAAAGGAGGTACGGCTTGATCGTCATCAAATCATGCAGCGGGTTATTGGACCTGATGGCACCATGTATAAAGTCATAGTTCCTATAGGTCAGGAGTATGATGAGGGCGATGCTATCTTACGCTCAGAATTGGAACTTCCAGCGCATCTGACGGCTGAGCCGCGTGGCACCGAGGGGGAGACGATACACGATAGACTTGCGCTGTTAGAGCCTCAGATAATACCCCCGCCCTTATCCGATAAGCCGCCGGTGAAGGTGAGTTTTCTGCCCGATGACGGTGAAGGCGCGGTACCGGGTTGGATGCAAAAGATGCTACGCAGCAGCAGGGCAGGGCTTCCACCCGGAGCGTTAGAAGGTGCAGGACTTCCACCCGGCGTGTTAGGGGGTAGCGAGTCAGTATCGGCTGGTGGGTATTCAGAGGGATCAAACTTTTCTGATGGCGTTCTTAATACAGATACTGCTCCCGTTGGCTCAGAAGCCCCGGTTTCTGCATCATTTCAACCCGAAATCGTCGAATCGACGCCTTCTCGCCAAAGCGAGATAGGGGGCGATGTCTCCAACAAAATGCCCACTCCACCCACTTTTGAAAGCATTGGGGAGCGGCTGTTACTAGAGCGTTTTGATCAAGCGCGACAGTTAATTGACAGATATGGCATAGAGGAGGGACTTCGTCGTCTGAGAGCATCTGACCCTGAGGCTGCACGGCGGCTTAAACGGCGAAGCGAGGATCCTCGAAACGGGAATCCTGATGTGCCTGATGCATCGCCAACACGGTAGGAGCACTTGGCACGCCATGTTCGAATCCGTAGAGTCTCTCTACTTGTGCTATATACAGCATAGAGCTCCGGTCTTTTTCAGATTTTCAAACGAAATTGGTTATGCCGGGGCGTTTTTATGTGGAAAAACAGGGGGCTGTCACAGCGGCACTATCTGATCTGGGACTTTCGCAGTTGACGTTCCGCTTTGAAGCCAAAGGCAGTCAAATCATTGAAAGTGGGTCAATCGAGCCATTCGTTGCAAGGGAACCCCCGCGGATTATGGACAGGAATCCTCTTATAGGGGCGAATCCCCTCCGCTAACCCCCAATTTCTCCACAGGCAGCTTACGCAGAATCGGGTCGAATCAGATGCCCACGCCGCTCTCCGCCTTCAAGGACGCTACAAAACTGGAAATAGATCAGTTCGTGATCCGCCCATAGCGTATGCTCCACACCCCGCACACACGCCACCATATCCCCCGGCTCAAGCTGCACCGTCTTCGTGATTCCCGTCGGGAGACGCAGCGTCACCTTGGGAGTACCCGCTGTGAACAGCCAATATTCATCGTAATCGTGATAGTGGAGTTCGACATCCGAGTTCGCGGGCAGACGATATTCGTGCAAGCTCTCCGAATTGACCGGGTTCAGCAACTCCGCTAACAGTCCGGTAATCCTCTCTCCCTTCCCGATATGTACCACGCACAGGGTAGGATCTTCTATCCGTTCAGCAGCCGATGACATGGGGACCTCCTTTTGTGTTATGGAATAGTATGCTATCTCGTTTTAACAGCGATTATCTCCAGCGGTCACGGACCGGCTGCTTCTGTGCACGAGCGAACAGATCACTCCACTCACTCGATCCATCGTTTTCCCGGATCTCCAAACGCGCACCTTCCACATAAGCGGGACCGTTACCTGCGTTGAAGTACCCAAGTCCCTGATCGACCATGTGTATGCAACTCCCATCCGGATAAACGATTGTCTTGATAACGTCTGGCAGTGCGTGAATCGGTTCGCCACGTTTCTCAAAGCCATCCAACCGCTCTTGAGAAACCCGATATTTTTCGACCGCATCCTCATCCACCTCAACCCCCAGACCAGGTCCATCAGGAACCTGCTGATATCCACCCACAACTTCGATCGGCTTCTTCAGGAGATGGTCGCTGTAGAGGTTGATGCAGCTAATCGTGGGCCAAGTCGCGTGGGTCAGGACCGCGCCCAGATGGGCAGCCCACGTTGTTGTTAAACCGTTCCCCACCAACTGCAGCCAGAAGGGCATCTGCGCTTCCGCACTTAAAGCACCTTGCCGTACAACCTCCGATTTTCCGCCCCCGATGACGAATCCATCGCAGACCCCTTCACGGATACCGGTAATGTAAGGTGGATTCCCGAAGTGCATCGCAATCGGTCGGTTAACCGCTTGACGAATCTGTTTGTTACCCAATACATCGTTCTGCGGGATAGGTGTCTCGAACATCGCCACATTCGAGTACTGTTCCAATTTCTTCATCACCGGAATCGCAGCGGAGGCGTTCTGGAGCGAACCGTTCGGATCGAGGTCTAACTTGAAATGCGCCGGCACACTTTGGGAGACTGCCTCAACTTGGGCGACGATATCCCACCACGGACGCGGCTTATTCTTGAAACTGGTATAGCCGTTTGCCACAGCGTCCTGTGCTTCAGCCGCCCAAGTTTCGGGGGAAGCATCAACACACCACCAAGAGATCGGTGTCCAATCCCGCACCTTCGTGCCAATCAGTTGATGGACCGGCACCTCCAGGATCTTACCGACAACGTCAAAGAGTGCCATCTGCAAACCGGCACCGAGGGAATCATCGTTCATCAGTTCAGCGGGCCGTTGTCCCAGTACCCGTTCCACGGTCTGGTCAGTGACCCGTCCGTAAGTGTAGCGGATAACGGTCTCGCCCCAACCGACGTGGCCGGTATCTGTTGTGACCTTACACAGTTCCAACACCGACCAGTTATAAACCGACGACAGGCTGTTGCGGGTAAGCTTATGCTGCCGAGGAACAAACGGTACGTCAACAACAATACGTTCGACATCTGTCACTTTCAATGGATTATCCTTTCTATGATGAATTCTAAAAACAGATAGACACTTTCGCTCCCCATATCCTGTCCCGACTTGTCGGGGGAACGACATCGGAACTAGCCTCCATGTGCGATCTTAGATGCTAATTCTCCCGATGAAATCAGGGTAATCATCCATGCAATCTGCGATTCAGACAGATGGCACATGTCGCCCTGCCCCGATAAATCGGGATTCAAAGCAACTGGGGCTTTGGGGTATGGGGGGTATCCGTATTCTATAAACATGTCGCCCCGCTGGGGCTAAATGCACCCTGTCCCTTTCTAAAATAGTCCCGTTTCACGTTCCGGTTTCTATCCTGAAAATCCTTAAATCCTGATTCAGACAATAATGATGCACACCCCTCAATTAATTCCCAACTTCACTATAATTGCTAGACGGTGGACACAAACGGTCAATCCCTGTCCCAAGGGAATACAAGCGTCGGTTGGTTGGCATAACGTTTCATCTTGAGAACAATCCGACTCCCCGCTCCGGGAGCGAGACGGACGGTGAAAGAGGATCTATCGATTGGCAAGGTCTTGTCATCAACAGAAGCGCTGACCAGTTGGTGCTCGGCATAAGCGCCGCCCTGAACGATGACTGTTCGCTCTTCGACGGGATTGATATTGACAAGCGAGAGCGTCGTTTCGTCATCGGTCAGCTTTTCCACGAGCGATGCAACATCCTCCGGCATTCCGGCGCGACGCCTCTCAGGATCGAAATAGCGCACCCGGCAGTGCAGCGGTTCCCCGAACCGCGGTGTGATACCACCGAGCATCAGTTCAATCAGATTGCTCCCCACCGCAGGATTGAACGCCAAAGTGTCGTCCGAAAGTCGCGTATCCGGCGTTGTAGTATCCTCATGCATCCCCTGCATTTTCCGGCGTAACGTGCCGAAGTCGCGTGTGAACGCTTCTGTCGGGTAGTCGGGGTTATTTCCCTCCAAGAATCCGATCCAGCCGTCTGTAGGGAGCCACTTGAGGACGTCACGGTTCATTGACCAGTAGTAGACATCCAATGCCCCCTGATTATATGGCTGCGGTGTGTAGCTGTACCACCCGTCATCCCCATACATGTGGGGATACATCACCTGACCGTCGATTGTCTTCTGGTTTGAATTAACTGTCTCGATCATCTTACGCCACACATCAACGTAGCTCTGATCACCCGTAGCGAGCAAGGCATTCCCGAAACCGGCAACCGCTCGCACATGAGCATTCCGGTCTGCCAATGCGCCCGTTTGTGGAACGACGACGGTGAATCCCCAGCCGTAACACCCACCGTACCATTTGCCATCGCACTCTCCGCCTATTGTGCCATCCAGACCGATATTCGATGGGATAATGCCACCGTTGGCAGCTGTCCGCTCCGCCCAAGCGTCAACATATTCAAGCAGCCACGCCTTGTATTTATCTTCGCCCGTGAGCATGTAGGCATTGATTCCAAGGGTTGTCGCAGCAAGATTCAACGGATGGTCGCCGACGATATCGGTATAGTCCTTGAAATGCGCTAACATCTCCTCAAAGTTGCGCTCTCCGTGTTTTGCATCGAAGCGTCCCTCGACTTCGATAGGATCTCCCGCCCAATCCAGCGCAGTCGCTTTGCGGAGGAGAGGTCCTCGACTGCCGTTGAACATACTGCGAATAATCTTATGCTCCGGATCGTAGTTCGGAGCCTGTGGATCCTCGTTCATGTAGAGACCGGCGAAACGTCTCACCCGATTCTGAAAGGCGCGGTCATAGGGATCCGACAGTCCCTGCAAATTAAAGACCGCAAGCCCCTCGCCGTGATGGAACCAGTCAAACATGACCGAGAATTCCTTATAATACATCCCCTCGCGAGCAATAGGGACCTCCACCGTTTTCGCTTCCGTATATTGCAGAAGATGCCCCTCCCAGCCCAGTTTATACATCTCTAAGATGCTATCAGAGGCACCGAGCGCGTGTAGGATGGGCCAACCTGTGAGGTTCTCGATGGCATCGTCCGGGCCGTCGTTGCCACCCCAGCGCGGAAGGCAGATCAAATAGCCGCGTTCATCGAAATAGCGCTCGAAAAATGCTTCACAGGCAAGCGTCTGGGCACGAATAAGTTCCAGTTCCAACAGTGCCCACGCTGGTGGTGGAAGGGGTGTATCTACCGAGAGGGTATTTCTATTCACATTTGGTATCAGCATAACTTATCTCCTTAACGTATTGTTATTGAAAAGAGGTTAACGAACAAATTCATACACGCTCGATATGAGGAATAATCGAAAGGTCAAATTCCCTGTGCTGTCCACTCTGAACCATTGCTAACATCTCCTGACAGCGAAGAATCTGCGGGATAAGTGATTTCAGTTCGACTCCCAAATGCTGGTCTCCAAAGTCCTTTAGCTTGGCATGGGCTTTCGACCATTGGCTCTCCGCCCCCGCATAATTTCGGTTCAAGAGATGAAAACAACCAACGCTCAGTTGGAGCAGTCCTTGGTAGAAGGGACGATCCGGTCCCGCCTCAATCATCCATACATCCTCTAAAGTTTCGTGACACTCGAAGTAATCACCATCGTTGAACTCTTGAATCCCTTTGTTGAGGACTGCCTGTTTGTTCATTGGTTCATTGGTACATTGGTTCATTGAACTGACGGCTGACATGTCCTTTCATAGTAAACGTAGATCCGTGGTCGCTACAACTATGTTGGTTCATTGGCTCATCGGGATAATTAATGAACTTATGAACTTATGAACTAATGAACTCATTACCGGTGGAGTCTACCTGAACTCTTCATCATGGTAGACCTCTTCTAAGCGAGTTGATGTAATGAATGCGAAGAACCCTACGCCCAACGCAATTGCAAAAGTATATTCATAGCCAATCCATCGGATAAGCTGACCGGCAACCACCGGCATAAAACCGAAAGGGAATACCAATGTGTTCATGAAACCGATATATGTGGGACGATTCAGCGGGGGTGCTATATTAATCATATATGTCATGAATCCGACCATCATGCCGCTCATTGAAGCCCCGCCCAGAACAAACGTCAGAAAATAACACGGCAATTGCCACGCAGGCGGAATGTACTGTACAAAAATCGCCACCAACGGTGCCGTGCAAGCGAGTAATGCTGTGCAAACCAGTATCCATCTGACACCGTAGCGCCCACTCATATAACCCCATAGAATGTTCGACAAGACCCCACTAACAGCACCAACTGCAAGGAACAGTCCAATCGTTGCATCCGAAATGCTCAGTTTATCCAGGGCGTACGGCACGTAGAAAGGCATACACATCCGTCCGACATTAACGAAGACTCGGTACACAATGAACTGTCGGTAATTCGAGTCTGTCCGAAGGAAGTGTGGTCCCTGTTTGATATGTTGCCAAAACGTCTTACGTTCGGTCTGAACGGGTCGAATCGGTTCGCGGATCTTAAGAAAAACGAAGAGCGAAACCAGTGCCATCGCGGCAACGCCAAAGAACAGAAGCGCATAGTTGTTCGGGAAGACGAATCCAGAGGACTCGCTCAAAATGTAACGTACCAGAAAACCGATGAATATGGTGAAAAATCCGCCGATGAAATTGCCCAAGCTGAAAAAGCGCGCACGCCGTAGCGGTTCAATCGTCTTGGAAATAATATCCATATAAGCGACGGATGACGCGCCCATCGACGAGGTCCCGGCAAAATATAGGATGATAAAACTCGCAGCGAGCAAACCGTAATTCCCTGCACCGATCCACACCGTACACACCGCAACACCGAGCCACACAGCGGTGTGCACCCCCATGCCGAGGATATAAAACGGCATCTTGCGGGGTTTGTGTTCCAGCAGGTTAGAGATCAGCAGCTGGGGCCACATCCACCCCACTGACATTATTGAGCCAGTCAAGCCGACGAGGATATTTGAAGCGGTCAGTTTATAGATAAAAGCCGAAAGAACCGTCGTGCTGTCCGATAGGGAAAAAGAGATTCGCCCAAATATACCTTGAAAGATAGCGATCCAAAAATTACGGTTCTGTTCTCGCGTCTTGTCCTCTTCCTGTGGTTCTGGCGTATCCGTCAAAGCAGTTTTCATAGCTGGTTTCGGCTTCCCTATTAAGCGGTTTCCTCCTCATAATACACATCTTCCAACCGTGTTGCTATTAGAAATCCGAATATCCCCATTCCGACGGACATCAAGAAGACCCCTTCGTAACTAAGCACCCCAACCATTTTGCCTGCTAACACTGGCATGAAACCACAAGGAAATAGTATCGTGTTCATAAAACCGAGATAGGTCGGGCGGACTCTGGGTGGTGCGATATTGATCATATACGTCATGAAGCCCACCATCATACCGCTCATCGCTCCGCCGTTAAGAGCAAAGATTGACAGATAGACCGGCACCCGCCAAGCCGGCGACACGTACTGCACAGAAATGACGATTAATGGCGATGCCCAAGCCATTGCTGACGTGAGAATCAGGATCCACCGTTCACCATATTTCTCGGCGGCGTAGATCCACAAAAAGTTTGAGATGACGCCACTGGCCGCGCTGACAGCGATGAACAACCCAATAGCCGATTCCGTAATTCCTAATTTGTCCAGTGCGTACGGAACGTAGAAGGGACCACACATCCCTGCCGCATGCCCGAAAATTCGAAAATACAGGAATAGTCGATAATTTCTATCTGTCCGAATAAATTGTGGTCCTTGCTTCAGGTGTTGCCAAAGGGTGCGGCGCTGGGACTCGACGGTACTAACCGGTTCGCGGATCCTGAGAAAAATAGTGCACGCAGCGCCAACGGAGATCGCACCGCAGCCAAATAGGAGTGCGTAGTTACGTGGAAACGCTAATCCGAAATCATCGTCCAAGACGTGTCGGACCAGAAAACCGATGAAGAAGCTACAGATCCCGCCCGTGATATTACGCAAGCTGAAAAACCGGGCGCGCCGATGCGGTCCTATCGCTTTGGAAATAATATCCATATACGGAATCGTCGAAATGCCCATCGACGAAGATCCGACAAAGTAAAAACAGAGAAGACAAGCAGCGAGCAAACCGAAGTCGTGAGGACCGATTAGCAGCGTGGACAGAAAAATCGCGACCCATGCGAAAGTACGGATACCCATACCGAGCGCATAAAAGGGCATCTTGCGCGGACGATGTTCCAAGAGATTCGAGATGAGCAGCTGGGGCCACATCCAGCCAGCGGTGCCGATTGAGCCGACCAAACCGACGAGGGTATTTGAGTTGGTGAGTCTATAAATGAAAGCGGAGAGAACAGTAGTGGAATCAGCAAAAGCGAAAGAAATTCGTATGAATGTGCCTTGAGCAACAGCTAATAAAAAGGTGCGTTTTTGTTCCTTGGCTTTATCGTTTCCTCCCGGAGACTCGGTCTCCGGTGCGTCAGTTGAGGCTTTTTCCATAGTGCGTTTGGCTTGCCTTAAAGCTCCACATTCGGAGGATGATTTGCAGTTCAAATAAAGGGGATTTACGCAGCTGGGAGTTGGGCAGGCACAAGACCTGCCCCTACATTAGATTGGCCCCTTGTAGGGGCAACCCCCCGATAGATCCCCGATAAATCGGGACAGGCGGGATTTCGCTGCGCTCAACTTGTAGTTGCCCTTATTGCTGAAATGCGTAAGTCCTAATGAATAGGAATGAATGCTCAGTGTCACTGTTTCACGACGTTCAGTTCCTGTGAGTGAATTCAAAATCAAGGGGCGCGGTTGACTGTCAGAAGTACCTTTGAACCAACCTTCATAAAATCGATGATTGTCATCGTTGATCAACCTGTGATATTATACACCATGATAGGTCTTTTACGCACCATGTATTATGCCACATTTCACAAAATCTTAGAAAGGAAACCGTGATGTCTAAACCAAAAGTCTTAATTGCACACCGACCGGGACCAGAAGTTGAAGCTATGCTCGAAGATGCCCCATCAGAACTCGAAATCTGCTTCTTGCCCGCAGGCGAAAAACTCGGAGACCATATCTCGGATATCGAAATCCTTTACGGCACCGTCAATGAATCAGATTTTCCCAAAGCGAAAGCGCTGCGCTGGATACAACAGCCCTTCGTCGGGGTTGAATGGGCGAGGTTCCCCGCCTTCAGAGACAGTGATGTCAGTTTAGTCAACAGCCGTATCCTGTACGGTCCCCAGATTGCCGAGCACGCCTTCGCGCTGCTACTCTCGATGACGCGTGGTATTACAACCCAACTCGCTTTCATGAGGCACAAACACTGGGAATGGACCCCGTCGGTCGAAATCGCAGGTATGACCATGTGTATTCTTGGGCTGGGTGGAATCGGTCGTGCTGTCGCCGTAAGAGCAAAAGCATTCGACTGCAAAGTGATTGCTGTCGATAAAGAACCTGTCGAGAAACCTGATACGGTAGATCAGCTCGGTCAGATGGATTCACTGATAGATTTTCTATCCCAAACCGACATTCTGATGGTCTGCTGTCCAATCACGCCAGAGACACATAAACTCCTATCGCACGACCAGTTTAATGCGATGCCAGATGGGAGTTATATCGTTAATGTCAGCCGCGGTAAGGTCGTTGACGAAGACGCAATGATTGCCGCGCTCGATAGTGGGAAGCTGGCTGGAGCAGGCTTGGACGTAACCTACACCGAACCGTATCCCGAAGATGGTCCACTATGGACAAAGCAAAATGTGATTTTGGCGTCTCACACCGCCGGTGGATCACAGAACATTGGTAAACGTGCCATGGATCTGTTTATTGAGAACCTGCATCACGACGTTAACGGAGAACCGTTGGTCAATGTCGTGGATAAACAGAAGGGATACTAGTGCTCTGTCGGATAAATGCTAATGGCCCTGCTCGTTGTGGATTGACAAATCCACAACACCGCCGCAAGTCGGGCTTGGATATGGCTATCCAAGCCGAGCAGGGAGTGACTTGTCATAATTTATTTGACAGAGAGCACTAGTGTAAAGTAGTGCATCGTGATTAGGAAGATCTATCCGTTAAAACGATGCGTAATACGTGATACGTGAAATTTAATGCGTAAAGCGTAATACACAATTCAAATTAACCCTTAAAGCCCCAGCGGGGCGACATGTATCTAAAATGCGTGATGCGTAATACGTAAAGGGGCAAAACGGTTTTTCTTACGCATTGCGTTTTACCTGTTATTTTTCAGCAATTGTAAAGGAGAATCCATGAACCAAGAGGGGCAAGATATCCTCGTTCAACCAGAACCACTTCATGAATTTGCGCTCGCGCTCTACCAGAAAGCGGGAGTTAATCGGGAACATGCGGAACTGATGGCTGACCTTCAAGTCGAAACCGATCTGCGGAGCGTCCACTCACACGGGACTCGCATGATACCTTGGTATGTACGCAGCATCCTCGATGGGGCGATGAACCCCAGTCCGGATATCCGCGTTGTCCAAGAAGGTCCCGGCTTCGCTGTCATTGATGGGGATAACGGTCTGGGACACCCACCGAGTACCTTGGCAATGCAGATGGCAATTGAAAAAGCCCGTTCGACAGGTATCGCTGCAGCAGGAGTACGTAATGCGGGCCACTTCGGGGCTGCCGCCTGTTACACCATGATGGCAGTCGAAGCGAAGATGATTGGCTTCTCAACGACGAACACCGGTGGGCCCTCTGTCGCTGCGCCGGGGGCGGCGGAACCTGTGGTTACAAATAACCCACTCAGCTATGGCCTTCCCGCTGGCGAGGAACGTCCCATCGTGTTGGACATGGCGTGTGGTGCTTCGGCGTGGGGCAAGGTTCGCACCCTGCAAATGTACGGGATTCCAATTCCGCCGGGGTGGCTATTAACCACCGACGGGAAGCCGACCCAGGACCCAAACGAGGGAAAGATACTGACGCCGGCAGGCGGACCGAGAGGGTACGGTCTAGCGCTAACTATGGGTATTTTAGCCGGTCCTTTGGTGGGTGGTTTGATGGCAACCGCAAAACAGGGCGACGCTACCTCGGAACACTTTTTCATCGCAATCAATGTCGCGAGTTTCACGGATTATGATGAGTACACCGCAGCGATAGATAAGGGCATCCGTACCATTCAGGGGGCAAAACCTGTTGAGGGAGTGGATCAGGTGTATCTGCCCGGCGAGATCGAATGGCGCAAACGCGAAGCGTGGGTTGATAGCGCCATTCCGCTTCATATCGACCATCTACGAGATTTGGCGAGTCTTGCGGAAGAATTGAAGGTTGATATCTGTTGGGAATGGTAAAGGGCACAGAAGGCGAGGATTGGCTGCCCAACCTCAATATCGCCGGCCTGATTCGTTCCGCAGTTCGTATCCCTTCGATTATAGGCCTATGGCTACCACCGCCACTCTTTGGGACGCCATAGATGTTCTTCTTGGACTCCCAACTCTTCCAGAATCGGCTCCAGTTCCGATAATTCTCCCAGTTCGTCTGCTTTATGTGCGTCGCTACCAATAAGCAGTTTCACTTCCCGCTCCAAGCACAACTGGTAGAACTCAATTAAGTGCCGCTGATTGTACCGGATAAACTTCGGACTAATCTCAATAGCAATTTCACGTTGAGAAGCGAGGTCTAACTGATGGATGAGTCGTTTCTGATCAATGTGTCGCATCATCTCACTTCCAAATGCTGATACCTCCTCGTTAGATAAACGAAAGACATTTGGTGTCAGAACAAATGGATGTGCGATAGCATCGGTCAACGGACAAGCGATTGCAGCTTCGAACATATACAGTTCATGGTTCGCAACTCTTTTAGGATTGCCGAGATCTGAGGGGAGCGCAACCCCTCGCAGATGATAATGGTTTGGCGCCATCAGTACGTAATCAAAGTATGATGCCAGTTGGATATTGATGGAGGCCACCCGGTATTCCAAGATGTGTGATTCGACGCCAAAGTGAATAGGAATTGGTGACTCACATTTCTGGACAATTTTTCTGACCGCCTCAATGTTCTTGGCTTTATAGCCGTATGCATAATCGTGATCGGTGATGCCAATTTCCTTCACACCCCGCTCTTGTTGAACCTTGATGATCTTTTCTAAATCGAAATCCCTCGCTGCACATGGAGAAAGTCTCGTATGTATGTGATAATCGCAGTTGAACATGCTTTCTGCTCCTTATAATGAAGACAACCCCTACACGTCGGATAATTAAAGTATGATTGCAAACAGTTATATGTTAAATCTAACGTCAGAATTGCCGTATCGTTCCGATATTATGACAGATACCGAAAATGATTGCAAGCAAAAAAGATAGGAGGAAAAAATCGCCTCTGAAGCGCCTCCATTCTGGCGAATCCCCTCCTCTTATCTTTTATGTCTCCTGCTTCACAGGGGCAGTTCTATTGAGCGTCCTTGATCAGCAGACATATAAAATGCCTGCATCAGCTCGGTGAGGTTACGACCATCCTGAATGGTAATCTGCATCGATTCATTGCGCAGAATGTTGTTGACCCACTGCTGCATCGCCGAAGGCGGCGGTTCAGGGCGCCGGGCGATGTATTCCGCTTTTTCCTCGTCCGAGAGTTTGCGCGTTTCGAAGTGCAGATCACCGTGACCAGCCACAATCGAACCTTCCGTACCATAAAGTTCAAGCATGTTAGGTCCCGACCGGTGCGTCCACGACACATCAATAACACCAAGGGCTTTGTTCGCGAACTCAACCACCGATACACTGTTGTCATCAATAGGATAATTGTCGGTAAAGTTGTTAATTTTAGAGATGGCACTCTTCGGTTCACCCATGAGCCAGCGCATGATATCCACCCGATGACAGCCGAGATCGAACAGGGCACCACCACCGGCACGCTTTGAATCCCCAAACCAGAAACTGGGTCCTTTGAACCATTTATCCAGTCCCGCCGAATGGGCAATGCGTCCGCGCCCAAATGTGAGATCCCCCAAAAGCCCATCATCGAGGGCCTGCTTCGCCAGCACAATATCCGGATCACAACGCGTGGGGAGCGAAATCATGAACTTCACTCCAGCCTTCTCTACGGCTTCGATAATCTGATCGCATCCATCGACGGTGATGGCGAGCGCTTTTTCCGTGAAAATATGCTTGCCCGCTTCCGCTGCCGCAATCATCACTTTAGGGTGGTCTGATGTTATCGCATCGACGACCACAGCGTCAACGTCGTCCCGATCAAGAATTTCGTCCAGATCCGAATAGAACGCGACGTTATATTCTTCAGCGATCTGCTTGCCGCCGTACTCCTCCTCATCCCAAATGGCAACCAATTCGGTTTCCGGATTTTCTTGGATCTGATTGGCATAGCCTCTGGCGTGCACGTGAGCGAAACTGAGTTTAGCAATGTTAATCATCAAATCTTCGGGATGGAGCCCCCATCTCTTGAGAGTGGGGAGGAAATCCCGCTCCTTTTTTGTTGTATAACATTACTCGGAATGCTATACTATTGTTGAAGGGCTGCTGTAGCCCTGCGTGTCCCGATTCTCGGGATCCCGAGAATCGGGAAAGGTGCGGTGGTAACGAACACCCCCGAAAAACCCGAAAGGGAAGGAAGCGTGAAACCCAATAAATCCCAAGGGACGGAGGCTTCAAACAAGCCCCCACCCTTCACGGTGGGGTAACTGACATTATGACTCCTTGAAAATTCTCAAACTGGAGGAAACTATTTCTTCTTTATAAAAATTGTGCTGCATTCTGTAATCTTTTCAGTGTTGATTCAACATCTAACGTTTTTGCCCAATCTGCCAGATAATCCAGATTCAGTTTTCCATACTGGATTTCATAAACCCGTAAGGCATCGGCAAACTGTTTCTCGCTGCCACCGGAAAGTTGCGACCATTTTAACTTTGCTAAAATGGTATCCTCAGGGCTTGAGACCTGTACACTGAATCCCATAACATCTTCAACATATTTTCGTGAAAAACGGGACCGGTCGAACGGCTCGTCGGTTAGCGTCCAACAATCAATTTTATCTCCTTCGTTAGTATCAATTATGTTGAACATGCCTCCCGTCTCAATAGCATCAAGAGTGCTGGCTTCAGACGCACAAAAATCAGGTGGTGGAAAAGCATCAATTAATTTCTGAATCGTTGATCTCTGAAGTGCAACAACCAAGTCTATATCGTGGGTGGACCGAGGTTCACCTTGCAGACTGGAGGCCACAGAACCGGTAACCATATATTCGATACCGGCATCTTCAAGCGTTTGAATGACCTGGCGTATCAGTCTTTCCGGTTGTAGCATTTCTGCAGCCGCCCCATATAGAGCTTATGGAATTCTTCCTCATTTAGATCTGGAAACCTTTTTCGCAAGCCGTGGATGAACAGTTTCTTGCTAAACTTGGATAGCTCAAAGGCTTTCATCAGCCGTTGTTCAGGCGTCATACGTCGAAGAATCTCAATATATTGTTTGTGATTTGGACGTTCCTTGATATCCATATTCTGTTACACCGTTATCCTTGTTCAGTTCCTTCATCAGAAACTGGGGGACTCGTAACCTCCAAGAATAGATCCGCTAACCCATACTCAATTCTCTGGAAACCTAAAACCGTGATCCCCTCACGAATCAGATCTTTCAGGGTGTTAGCCGTTTCTTCCTCCGTCATTTGTGATTCGACCTGGATTCGCCCATCTGTGATCTGCAGAGAAATTACGTCCGACCTTTCACTAAGAATAGCTTGAGCTGTCTCCATGCCCGATGTAACCTCAATTTCCACCCGATTCCGGTTACCATACCACTCCGAAATATCGCGCATCTCCCCGTAAAACGCAAGACGACCTTCCTTCAGAATCCCAACGCGGTTGCACGGAATTGTTACATCGGTTAGACAGTTCGTTGCCAGAATCACCGTCTTACCCATTACCCCCAGTTCTTGGATCAGTGCCCCCATTTCGGCTTGTCCCTGTGGATCTAAAGGTGAAATGGGGGCGTCAAGCAACCAGATCAACGGATCATGTAGGAAAGTTTTGGCTAAACACAGGCGCTGCTTCTGTCCCAGTGATAGGTGCTCGACCTTTTCGTTCCGCAACGGTGCCAGATCCATTAAATCCAAAACATCTTGGATACTTATCGCACGCTGCCCCTTTTCCAATCTGTATGCCGCAGCGAAAAACTCAAGATATTCTTGGATAGAGAGGGTCGGATACCCTTCAAAGGTTTGGGGAACGTAGCCGATGAGTGGCCGAACAGCACTCACGTCCTTAATTGCATCATATCCACCAATCTCTATAGAACCGGAAGTCGGTTTAATCAGCGTTGCGATGAGTTTGATAAGGAGTGTCTTGCCTGAACCGTTTGGCCCCAACAGTGCCAGACGATCCCCTGCTTCCAAACGAAAACTCAGATCAGTAAGAATTGATTTCTGCCGAAAGGATTTACACAGTTCTTGGACGTGAATCACAACTTAAAGATCTCCGAAGTTGGGGGAAGGGTTCAAAAAGTCTACAAAAGCAACATCTGGATCACATTATATCACGTGAATCTCTGTTTGGAAATGGTAATTCTCGACGGGTACGGGTTGGGGAATTGCCCCTGTTTATCTGTTGACTCAATCTTCCAACCTGTAGTATAATTAGCCGACGCATTATTTGATTGATACTACTTCTAAACAATAGATTTTTCAGTCCCGGTGTTTGATCGGGGGAGGTATTGAGGAATACAACGTGCAGGCAGAATTGAGTATCGAAGAACAGGTGGCACGCATACGCAGGGGGACCGCGGAGATTATCTCTGAAGCGGAACTCGCTCAAAAATTGGAGACCGCCAAAACAGAAAAACGACCACTTCGTATCAAACTGGGATTAGATCCCACAGCACCGGATATCCATCTCGGCATCGCAGTTGTTTTGCGCAAGCTGCGCCAGTTTCAAGACCTCGGACATGAGGTTATCCTAATCATTGGTGACTTTACGGCGACAATCGGAGATCCAAGCGGAAAATCAAAAACACGACCACAGTTGACAGCGGAAGAGGTGAAGCATAACGCCAAAACCTACGCAGACCAGTACTGCATGATTTTGGATGAAGACAAAACCCGCGTTGTGTTTAACAGCGAATGGCTTGATGAAATGTCTTTCGCGGATGTTATTCGGCTCAGTGCCCAAACGACAGTAGCGCGTATCTTGGAACGGGACGACTTTACAAATCGGCTTCAAGATGGTGCTTCAATCGGGATGCATGAGCTCCTCTATCCAATCTGTCAAGGTTACGATTCTGTCGTCTTGGAAGCAGATGTAGAGATGGGCGGGACCGATCAGAAATTCAATATCCTGATGGGACGTGACCTCCAACGTGCCTATGGTCAGGAACCCCAAGTGACGTTGTTAATGCCGCTACTCGTGGGGCTTGATGGCGCTGAGAAAATGAGCAAATCACTCGGTAACTACGTTGGGATCTATGAGCCGGCCTCTGAGATGTTCGCCAAGTTGATGTCCATCCCGGATGAGCTGATGTCTACCTATTTCGAGCTGGCGACAGACGTGCCGCTCGACGAGGTTCGAGTGTTTGAAGCAGAATTAGCAAGCGGTACTCTGCACCCCAAGACAGTCAAACAGCGACTTGCCCGCGAGATAGTGACAATCTATCACGACGCAGATGCCGCGCAAGCAGCAGAAGCGGAGTTTGACCGGGTCCATCGCGACCGACAACTTCCCGACGATCTGCCGGAGGTTGTTATTCCTGCTTCCTCCCTCACTGATGGTAAGATCTGGATCGCCCATCTGATGCAGCAAGCCGGTTTTGCCAAAAGTTCCAGTGATGCGAGGCGATTGGTACAGCAAGGAGGGGTGCGCCTCGATGGCGACAGGATAACAGATCCAGCGCTGGAGGTCGCTCTAAAAGGGGACACCGTCCTACAAGTTGGCAAACGGCGGTTCGCAAAGCTACTCGTCTGATGCTATTTTCTGTTGGGTGTTAAAATATGATTCTTGTAACCAATGACGATGGGATTGACGCGCCGGGTCTGAAAACCCTCGCGGAGGCACTCGAAACCCTCGACGAGGTCTATGTCGTGGCACCAGATCGGGAACGGAGTGCTGTAGGCATGGCAATCACGCTCCATCAGCCACTCAGAGCCAAACAGGCGTGGACGCGTGCCTATGCCGTTGATGGAACGCCTGTGGATTGTGTCGACCTTGCGCTGGGTACGCTGCTTCCTGAACCTCCAACATTATTGGTTTCTGGCATCAATCGGGGGCAGAATCTTGGGGCTGATATTCACTTTTCAGGTACGGTTGGCGCGGCGAAAAAAGGAACGCTCGCAGGGATCCCATCAATTGCAGTTTCCCTCGCCTTAGAGGGCGTGGGGGAACAATCTGACTTCCACTACAAAACGGCAGGAACCATCGCATGTCGCATCGCCAAGCACGTGATCGAGAAGGGAATGCCAAGCCACATCCTGCTTAATGTCAACGTGCCGAACTGTCCGCTTTCGGAGGTTAAAGGCATCAAGATAACGCGGCAAGACCGAGGGAATTACAGTATAAACGCTGTTACACGACTGGATCGCGGTGGACGACCGTACTACTGGATTGGAGGAGAACGTACCCAAATTGACTTTGGAGGGGATACAGACCTCCATGCAATCCACAATCGACGCGTTTCAATTACGCCCGTGCAGCTTGATTTTACAGACCACACCCTCATCACGCCACTGAAAGCTTGGTTGGATGATGAGAACATGCAACTCTAACCCGAAAACGAGGAGGAGATTTGCGCTATCTAACGCTTGCTCTCAAGGGGTGTTGTATCGGGGTGGCAAATATTATCCCCGGTGTGAGTGGCGGTACGATGGCGGTGCTGCTTGGTATCTATGAGCGATTGATTCGCGCACTACGTCACATCGGGTTCTCAACTGTCAGAAAACTCTCGGCAATTCTCACCCTAAAAAAGGGGGCAATATCTGAAGCGCGGGCAGAGTTGCATCGTATCGATTTTGGGTTCCTGATAACTATTACCCTCGGCGCACTGTTTGCTGTTGTAGCGTCTGCCAAACTAATCATCTATCTGCTCAATGAGCAGCACGATCCGACTTACGGCTTCTTTTGTGGATTGGTGCTGACCTCCGTTATCATTCCATTCAGAATGCTGACACGTTTTACTGTTAAAGAATGTATTTCCCTGCTCCTCGCTGCGATCTTGACGGTGGGGTTGACACTCAGCATGAGCGGAGACAAAAGGCCGGAGAGTGAGCGGCGGGAACATGAACTCAAACAGAGTTACGTCGGCGGAGATACAGTCTCAGAGGCGGGGGCTTCGACGGAGGCACTCGGACAGATCCCAAAAGGAACCAACCGCGCCATTGGAAAGCTGCTCTATCTGTTCGTATGTAGTGCTGTTGCGGTTTCCGCGATGATCCTGCCCGGCATCAGCGGTTCTTTCATCTTTATCCTGCTGGGCGTCTACTTCGACGTGCTCGCGTCAGTGAATAACCGGGACTGGATTGTGATAGGGGTTGTGGCTTTGGGTGGAGTGCTCGGACTGCTGACGTTCACGCGATTGTTAAATTATGTCCTTGAACGTCATCACGACCTGACAGTATCCTTCTTAATCGGATTGATGCTCGCATCGCTATACGGACTCTGGCCCTTCCGCAGTCATGCAATGGTCGGTCAGGAACGCATTGACCTCGCTCATATTCTTCCTCAAGCTAACATGAATCTGGTTATCACGGGTTTAGCATTTCTGGTTGGCTGCGGAGTGGTCCTCCTATTTTATCGTCTGGAAAGCCGAAGAAATTGATGCTAACATAGCAGCGACAGGTAATCAGGATCTTGTTGCCTAACGCACTTCCACGCGAAAACTGATTGAAAGGGTGTTTCCGGGACAAATTACAATCTATGAAAACAGTTGGTTTCTTCGTCAATACTGCTAAACCCCACGCGCTACAGGTTGCCACAGAGGCCGCTGACTGGCTGCGAAAGCGCGGGGCAAAACCACTGGTCCCTGATGCGGAAGCTGCGCTACTTGGTCTGGCGGGTGCCGGCTGCGGTCGCCATGAATTGGCGTCGCAATCTGACCTATTGTTGGTTCTCGGTGGCGATGGCACACTGCTTGACGCCGCGCATATACCCGAAATCGAGAACGTCCCAATCCTCGCTGTGAATCTCGGCAGCCTCGGTTTCCTAACCGAGGTGCCGCGTGACCAGCTGTACGCTGCTTTGGAAAATGTTTTTAACGGTGACTACAAAATTGATCGGCGTATGATGTTTGAGGTCAGCGTCGAGAACCATGAACAAAAGTTTTCCAACTCGTTTGCGCTCAACGATGTTGTAATTCGGCACTATACACAACTGATTGAATTGGGAACTTATATTGACGGCGAACCGTTTGTCACCTATAACGGTGATGGGCTAATTATCGCCACACCAAGCGGTTCGACCGCCTATTCCTTAGCATGTGGGGGACCCATCGTTGAACCGCACCTCAACGCGATTCTCCTGACACCGATTTCCCCGCATTCATTGACAATGCGCCCTTTTATCGCGCACGGAGATTCAGAAATCACCGTCGTCATGCAATCCGACTATAGCAGCGTCAATCTACTCGTCGACGGTCCCCGTGAGACACACCCCGTTGCTCCCAATTCCCTAATTCGTGTGCGCAAAGCAGATAAGACCATCCAGCTGATCCGTTCTCTACACCATAGCAATTACGAAGTCCTGCAAACGAAACTGATGTTGGGAGAGAGTACGAAACGCAAAACTAAAGCGGTTTGAACACTCCGGGAATCTTTTCGTAGGGAACGCAGATCTGCGTTCCCCGCCACTACCACAAAATGCCGACCCTCCGGAGGGATTGTCCGTATAATCTACACGAACCATGAATAACCGAAATCGAAAGCCGAATCGGCTACAGAATTACGATTATTCCGAAACAGGCTATTATCTGGTGACAATCTGCACCCAGGACAAGGTTAATTATTTCGGTGAAATTGAAAAGGCGCGAATACAATTAAACGATATTGGACAAATTGCAACGGATTGTTGGCAGACGATTCCCAAACATTTTCGGGACACAGCATTAGATGAATTTGTTGTAATGCCAAATCACATACACGGCATTGTAATCATAAAGGGGAATGATTTTTCAAGGAATGACGGTGATGGTGTAGGGAACAACGATCGTTGTTCCCTACGAAGAGCCCGTAACATGGAATTATTACCAAAAATCATCTCACAATATAAATCATCGGTCACTCGAATGGTAAGAAAACGATGGAGAAATCACCGCTTTGGTTGGCAGAAATCATTTTACGATCACGTCATAAGGAACGATAAGGATCTGCATCGTGTCCGTGCTTATATCCAAAATAACCCCCTGAACTGGGAATTGGATAAAAATAACCGAGCCAACTGGAATAAATCGGTATGAGGTAGGGAACGCAGATCTGCGTTCCCTACGAATCACAGCTGTATAATCCTATTATTTATTACCGCAAACGATACGGCTGATCACGGAGAAATCATGGCACAACCAGAAATGATACCTAAAGAGAGCTATTATCACCCTACCTTGTTTATAGAGGACGAAATTCACGCCCTAGACGACAAAAGTTTTTCCAAAACTGTCAGAGGCAAAGAAACGCAGTTTGTCAAGTGTATTATTCGGAATAAGGATATTCAGCTAAAACCAGAAGAAGCGGTCCGCCAACTTTACGCGGCAAGGCTAATCAACCAGTACGGCTACCCCGAAAGTCGGTTAGCCTTTGAGCATCCGGTCAACTTCGGCAGGCAAACGAAAAGGGCTGATATTGTCATCTTTGATAAAGACCGTCCCGATACCCCCTATATCATTGTCGAACTCAAAAAGTCCAAGTTACAAGATGGAAAAAATCAGCTTCGCTCCTACTGCAATGCGACCGGCGCACCGATCGGTGTCTGGACAAATGGCGAGCAAATCTCCCACTACAACCGCAAAGATCCGAATTACTTTGAAGAAATCACCGACATCCCCAATGCGAACCAAACCCTCGAAGATATTCTCACGGAACACTTCACCCTGAAAGACCTCATCCTAAAGGATAAAATTGCCAATGAGCGGAAATCTCTGAAAGATATTGTGTTGGAAATGGAGGATGAGGTGTTAGCAAATGCCGGGGTAGATGTCTTTGAGGAGGTGTTTAAACTCATATTTACCAAGCTTTACGATGAATTTCAGAGCCGAGACGACAGGGACTTTCTCAACCGATTTGTGCGGCCAGCCACTAACATCGCCATACGTGAAAATCTATACGGACGCCTCGGCGGAGGGGATTATGAAATCCTCAAGGCTGCTGTCGAAGAGGCTCCAGACGTCGGTTTCCGACCGATGGAATTCCGAAATACTGGCCAAACGGATGCCGAACTCAAGGAGAAAATACAGAACCTATTCAATCAGGCAAAAGACGAATGGCCAGGCGTTTTTTCGGAAGATGAAATCTTTGAACTCTCTGATAGCCATCTCTCCATCTGTGTGTCCAGTTTGCAGGATATCAAACTGTTCAATTCTAATCTGCAAGTCGTAGATGAAGCCTTTGAATATCTGGTGAATAAATCCGCTAAGGGCGAAAAGGGGCAGTATTTTACGCCGCGCCATGTCATTGATATGTGTGTTCAGATGCTTAATCCCCAACCCGGTGAATATATGATCGATACCGCTGCCGGCAGCTGCGGTTTTCCGGTGCATACCATCTTCAAACTGACAGGACATCTTTTCAGTAACCTCGAAATACCACCCAAGGAGAAGGAGAACGTCCTAAAAGTGTTCGGCATTGACTTTGATGAAAAGACGGTCAGGGTTGCCAGAACACTGAACCTGATCGCCGGTGACGGAGAAACCAACGTCTTACACCTAAACACACTCGATTTTGAACGTTGGAACGACCGGACCGAGAGCGATAAAAAATGGATCAACACTTACGGTAGGGGGTTTGAACGGTTGGAAAGACTGAGGGCGGAAAGCGGCGAAAATAAGCGGTTTAACTTTGACATCCTGATGGCAAATCCACCCTTTGCCGGGGACATCAAGGAGAGCCGCTTGCTCCATCAATACCAGCTTGGCTTTGGAGCAAACGGGGCGGCGCAAAACAAAGTTGGGCGTGACATTCTGTTTATTGAACGCAATCTGGATTTTCTGAAGCCCGGTGGACGCATGGCGATTGTGCTGCCACAGGGCAGGTTTAACAACACATCCGATAAACAGATCCGTGATTTTATCGCCGAGCGGGGACGTATTTTGGGGGTGATCGGTTTACATGGCAATACTTTCAAGCCGCACACCGGTACTAAAACCAGCGTCCTGTTTGTCCAGAAGTGGGATGACGAACTTTGTCCCAAAGTGGAGGACTACCCGATTTTTTTTGCTGTAAGCGAGAAGGGCGGGAAGGACAACTCCGGCGATTATCTCTATGCCCAAAATAGCAATGGACGGTATAAATTGGACAAAAATGGCCACCTGATTGTTGACCACGATTTACATAGCCATGACGGAGCATTACCGGACGGCATCGCAGAAGCATTTATTGAGTGGGCGCAGAATGAAAAGTTGAGTTTTTGGATAAACGCTGAAGATGAGGTAAAAACAGAGCGACGTAAAGCATGGGGAGGGTTGATCGCTAACAATCGCGAAAGAGAGATAGATGTTGATCCAGAGGTCGATATCTCCCGTCTATCCGATGAGATGAACGATATGGAAAAAGGAATAGAGTAGTAGGCAGCCCCCGTATACCGTAACCGTTATGCAAATTACAGCACTCCAGCATCGCCTAAACCTTCATTCTAATCTTCGTAGGAAACAACTCTGGGACTCTCGGAACGGAGGATCGTTGTTCCCTACTGTGATTGATACAACATATCCGGAAAGATAATTATGATTTTTATGATAGACGAGGAGAATTGCGATAATATCGTTAAACGGGCATATAAACCGCGATTCGATGGCAGGTTAGTTTCTGTAACATACGACATACAAAAAGACACACTCTCAAGCGTCTTCATCGCAAAAAATGGTATGCCCGGTACCATAGACTATCATACTGAAAAAGATATAATCTATAGTATAGACAAGAATGGTAACATCACTCCGGTCACATATATATGCAACGATCCATCACATCCACCTATTGTTGAAGGATTCGGGCAGAAGACTTTGTACCAACAAATTTCAGAGAAAGTTGCAAGCCATGTGAAGGATGGAATCGAGTACAATGAAATAGTTGATTTAATGTTGGAAGAAGTAACCTCTATGCTGAGTAGCCCATCTGATTGTGGCTCCGAATATGAAAAATTGCAGAGTATGCGTCGTCAAATTGCTGGAGATTGGGGAGAGGTGTTTTGCAAACTTGACAATTTGGGATATTTGACTGGGTGGTTTATAAATGAGTGTAAGCGCGATAATAACGAGTTACTACACTACGTACTTGGGCTATTCTCTTTCGAGGCGACGCGGATTTTGTTTGCGACCGTCAATCAGTTGCGCGCTGGATTGGCGAGTGAAACGTTTGTATATTGGCGTACTCTTTACGAGACCTTCGTAAAGAGTCGTTTCATGTTGCAATTTAGCGAGGAAGACGCGAATCTTCCGTTGAGATTTATATATTACATGAATTCCGCCTATTTGAAATTTTACACAATGTTTGCCCCCAAAGATAATCCCTATGCTCAGAATAATATGTGGATAGAAACCGAAAAGTATTATAAAACTCATCATGGAAAACAGGAGGGCAAAGGTGATTATGGATGGGCATATCCGCTAATTAAAAATAAAAGGGGTGTGCCAGTCGTTAAACCGGCCTTCGGACAAATTATAGACAAGGTAGATAAAGGGTCTAAGTTTTCAGAAATATATTATGACGTATCGACTTCAAAAGGTCATGGGCAGTTTTTATGGAATCCTCTTATGGTTCGTCCAGAGGGCAGGGGGACTCAGCCTGATCCGTTTAGCGTAGGAAATATTGCTCTGGTAATGGAGCTAATGATGCCGCTGTTTGAGGAGATTTTAGAGAACACTGCCGAGTCGTGCAGTAAGCCGGAACACAGCGTTGTGATGGGGATTGTGAAAGCCTCTATTGCAGATATAAATAATTCTGTCGCAGAGATTAAAGTATCTGATCCCGAAATGCACGGCAGCATCGCCTAAACCTTCATTGTAATCTTCGTAGGGAACGCAGATCTGCGTTCCCTACAAAAGCAGGGTGAATGATGCAGTATTCAATTGTCAGTTATTCTGAAATTGACTTAGGGGATAGGATAGACGCCGAGTATTTTCAACCTACCTACCTGCACATAGAAGAAAAACTGATCGAAAACCGTGCGATACCATTAAGAGATTTTTGTTCCATTACCGGCAGTGCCTTTTATCCCGCAGCGACGCACCTTTACGAGGCTGGTGATTTGCCATTTATACGATGTGTCGACTGTATCTCATACCCTACTATTACATCAAGACAGAACGCACTATTTGAAAAAATACCGAGAGATTTTGCCAATGAACATAAAAACATCAAGAGATTGTCAAAAGGGGAAATAGTCATAACAAAAGTAGGAACCCCCTGTTATGCCTCGATTATTCATGATTTAGAGGAGGTGGCTTTGTCTCGCACTGTCTTAGGCTTGAAATCAATTACCAATATTAATCCTTACTATTTGGTCGCTTTTCTCCGTTCAAAATATGGTTTCTTGCAACTACTTAGGGAAAGAGAATTGACGATTCAGTTTCAATTGACTCTTGATCGAGTAGGAAAGGTTCTCATTTTCAAGCCAGCAGATCGTAAGTTAGAACACCAAATCTCGAATTGCTTTGTTTTACATGAAGTCGTTAACAAGCAATTAGAGCAATTATACAGCCAAGCCCAAACCCTCCTCCTCTCAGAACTTGGGCTTACTGACTGGCAACCGAAACATCAATTAACCTTTGTCAAGAACTATTCCGACACTGAACAATCCGGGCGTATAGACTCAGAATACTATCAGCCGAAATATGAAGAGATAGACGAAATTTTAATGAAATTAAATGCCAAGCCAATTGGTGCCTATGAGTTTTTAGATATCACCACAGGACAGTATTGCGCTGATTACGTCGCTAGAGATGAAGGAAAACCCTATCTTAGAGGCACGGACTTAGCCGTAGGGAGTGTAGAAATCGATAACCTGTTTTACATAAAACCAGAAGACCAAATTCAAAGTAAACAGGCTCAAGAGGGGGACGTTGTTGTAACAAGGGTGGGAACCATAGGGTTATCCGCTAGGATTCCTGAAGAATGTGATGGAGGAACAATTAGCGACAACTTAATCCGTGTCAGGATATTAGACAAAAGCAAAGTAGACTCTTATTATCTATCATACTTTTTAGGATCAGAAATTGGCAAAGCTTTAATGCTAAGAAATGCGAGGGGCAGTGTTCAGCAACGGCTGAACCAAGAAACTCTCAAAGAAATTATGCTTCCAATTCCTGAGATGGAAGTTCAATCTAAGATTAAAGGCAAAATCATCGAATCATTCAATCTACGCAAGCAATCCAAGCATCTACTGGAATGTGCCAAGCGGGCGGTGGAGATAGCCATCGAACAGGACGAACAAACCGCGATTGACTATCTGGAAAATGAAACTAAAGAACTCAATTGTTAGCCCCTAGGAACAGGTCACGTTAATGAGACACTACACCAAAATACTAGTTTGGGAGAACGAAAGACGGCTTAATAAGCTGATTGAATTCCGTGAACTCGCTATTGAGTACTTCAATAATAGCCGTCCGGCAGGATGGGAGAACAGTAGCAGGATCGAAGAAGACGCTGCAAGAGAAGCTAGGTTCAAAATTAATATAGTCATAGATGAAGTACATTTCATAATTCTTACCTCAGGAACAATCCCAACCCTTTCTTGGACCGCACCGGCAGCAATTGGGAGTTATGCAAGGGAGATAGATCTAATTACAAATATTTTTAATCTTAATGGATTTCAAATAGAGCCTAACCATGTACTGGATTGCATAGATAGAGTCATTGGAAAATATGAATCCAACTATAAATCGGCATTTTTCAGAATATTCAATCCATTCTTCTATCTAGGGTGGTTTCTTGATGTAGTTTCGGATTTGCCATTTATTGCTTTTGGAAAATTCGGCTTTGACCAACAAAAAATGAAAACATCAATAATAGGCAGGTTCGTTAAAGGGATTATGTTCTTAGCCCCATTCCTTGCTATATTGCATTATTTGGATTTTTTGGGGCCAGTTAAACAATTTGTGCATAAACTGTTGGGTTATGGAAATGGAGATTAACTTAGTGTGCAATCCCAGTTCGCCAGAAAAGCGATAAACTTAAATCCAGCAAAAAGTCGTTGAATTCTTCTAGAACACACCGAACGAGTAGTGGAGATAGCCATTGAGGGGGACGAACAAACAGCGATTGATTATCTGGAACAAGAAACACAGGTCGAAGACTCTTGTAACTAAGGAGATAACGCAATGAACATCACCCAATTCACAATGGAGGAAGTACGCTGTTTCGCCGGACGCCAAGAGTTCAACATTCGTCCCCTGACGTTTTTGGTCGGAGAAAACAGCACCGGCAAGACCACAGCGTTGGGGTGTTTTCAGGTGCTAGCGGATTATTTGGGGGGTGAGGCAGTAGATTTTAATTCTGATCCCTATTCAATGGGAACTTTTAAGGATATTGTCAGAAACAGTAGAAAAAAGGAGAAGGCGTTTACGCTTGGGTTTACCTTTACGGGTGAGAATGAAGATGTTGAATGTGTTGTTGATTTTGTTGAAAAGGAAAACGGAGTTGAACCAATCATCAAATCAATGACCATGAAATTCACTGATGGCGAAGTCGTTTTCAAAATCGGAAATGAACCGCAAAGGGACGCGCGTTTAGTCAGCTTTGATGAAAAACAAAATCAATACCAAGTAGATTGCGGGACTGATATTTTGACTAACCTGTCATTGGGTATCGTTCTAAATTTTTTAGAAGGGCAATCTGAAGGGAAAGTTGCCTTAGGAAAATATTTGGAAGCACATGAAAATTCTGTAAGCAGTATATTCCGACCATGGGAGGTTTGGCGTACCATCTCCGTATTTAGCACCTCACCGATTCGCTCACGTCCGAAGCGGACGTATGACCCGACAAGGGAGTCTTATGACTCTGAAGGGAGCGATGTGCCGATGCGGGTAATGCAGACACAAGCGACTCAAAAAAAGGAATGGGAACTCTTGAAAGGGTTGTTGGTCGAATTTGGCAAACGTTCGGGTTTGTTTCAGGATATAGATGTTAGAATTCTCGGCGGGTCTATGGGCAACCCATTCCAATTAAGGGTCAAGGTAAGAGGTCCCAATTCCAATATCGTAGATGTCGGTTACGGTGTCAGTCAAATTCTGCCGATTCTGGTACGTATTCTATATCCACCTATTTCTCCTCGACCTGTTATGTCCCCACCTATCTTCTTATTACAACAGCCTGAAGTTCACCTGCATCCGAGGGCGCAGGCGGAATTATCTTCTCTGCTAGCGACATTGGCAAGCGAGGGTAATCGGGCCTTTATCGTTGAAACACACAGCGACTATATGATTGACCGGGCGCGGATTGAAATCAAGAAAGGGAATATCCGCCCCGAAGATGTATCGTTGATATATTTCGAGCCAAAGGAGAATGTTGTCAAGGTGTATAATATCAGTTTTGATAAGATGGCTAATATGGAGGGGGTGCCGCAGCATTACAGAGAATTTTTCATGACAGAATACCGCCGGCTCATGGGGTTTGAGGATTGATTATGTGTATTGTTATGGATGCCAATATGTTTGGTGCGTTTAGGAACCCCACTGATGAGAATATGGAACCCGTGTGGAATTGGTTAAGGAAAAAGAATGGCAAAATAGCTTACTCAAATACAAAGAAATTTGAAGAGGAATGGGAGAGAGGGGGAGTAGCCGGTTTGATAAAGCTATTAAGACAATCTGGGCAACTTAAAGAGATACTACCCCAAGAGATAGAAGCAAAGGAGAATGAACTAAACCGAATAGGTACAATTAGGTCAAACGACCCGCACATTATCGCATTAGCTATTATAGCAGAAGTCAAAGTATTGGTTTCCAACGACAGAAGGTTGCACGAGGACTTTAAAAATCGTAATCTGGTCGGCGGCAAGGTATACCAGACAAAGAGCCATTCGCGCCTACTGACTAAAGATATCTGTCCTTAGTAGGGAACGCAGATCTGCGTTCCCTACGATTTCTTAACATGAGCCAATCATCTTTATCAACCGACAAGCCATACCACTGAACCAAAAAATTATGGTGAATTCTAAAAATAAATAGACACTTTCATCCCCGGTGGGTGCGGTTTCTAACCGCACCGGTGCCGACTTAGCCTGTCCCGATTTATCGGGGAGCATCCTCGATAAATCGGGATTTGGAGTGTCTCATTAATTCTAAAATCTACTATAAATGATGCCATGATTGAAGAACTCTACATAAGCAATGTTGCCCTTATCAATGAACTTCAGTTGGAGTGCTCCTCCGGTCTCAATATCTTTACCGGGGAAACAGGGGCAGGCAAATCTGTAATCTTAAACGCCGTGGGACTTGCACTCGGTGAACGCAGCAACGCTGGGGTTGTCAGGGATGGAGCGACTAACGCCAAAATCCAGATTGCCGTTGCACTGCCACCGGATCATCCCGTATGGGCTGGGTTTAACGATTCGGAGTTTGCTGATATTTTGGATGCAGAAGAAACATTGGTTTTGTCCCGACAGATTAATGCAAGCGGTCGTAGCCGCTGCCATACCAATGGACAGTTGGTGAGTTTGACGTTCTTGAGTGCCATCGGTGATCTACTCGTTGATATTCACGGGCAGCATGCACACCAATCTCTCTTCCGATCGGATACCCACCTTGATCTCCTTGATACGTTCGGTAGGCATGAAGCGCTGAAGGCGGAAGTCGGGGAAAAATACGACGAGCTCCATGCCACCCAAGCACAACTCGCTGATTATTCCCGTACGCTTCGTGAAGCGATGCAGGAGAAGGATCTGTTACAATTCCAACTGGACGAATTAGAGGAAGCTCAGCTGCAAGAAGATGAAGAAGAGGCGCTCATGAATGAACGTCATCTTCTCAGCAATTCTGAAACGCTCTTTGAGTCGGCGAATCAACTCTACGAACAACTCTATGGGGGCGACCTCTCGGAAACTTCCACTCTCGACGGACTCAAAACGGAGAGCCGTACCATTTCTAAACTTTCCGAACTGGATAGCAGCTTATCAGAATTAAACACACGTTTCGAGTCTGTTCTGTATGAATTAGAGGACATTGCCTATCAGGTCCGTGACTACCGTGATAAGGTTGAGTTTAACCCACATCGCCTTACAGAGGTTGAGGAACGGTTGGATCTCATTCATCGACTCAAACGGAAGTACGGCGATTCGACTTCCGAAATCTTAGCCTACCAGGCACAAGCAGCGCAAAAACTTGAAGAGCTTCAATTCGGGTCCGAGCGCATTGACGAATTGAAGGATCAGATTCACCTTTTGACACAAGAGGCACAAAAACTTGCGCTTCAACTATCCAACAAACGCAGGACGACCGCAACCCAACTTGAATCGTTGATTGAGGGTGAGCTCCAGACGCTGGGTATGGACAAAGCTGTGTTCCAAATTCTTGTGTCCCCCATCGAGTCAGCGGAGGGTCCCTTAGAAATTGATGGAAAGCGTTATGACCTGCGAGCGGATGGAATGGACGAAATCGAATTCCTCATTTCTCCGAACGTCGGATCCGAGCCAAAACCGTTGGCTAAAATAGCGTCGGGAGGCGAAATCTCTCGGGTGATGTTGGCATTGAAAACGGTGCTTGCCCAAATAGATTTGATCCCGACAATGATCTTTGACGAGATTGACGCGGGTATTGGTGGACGGACTGCCGATATCGTCGGACAAAAACTGAAGGAATTGTCGCGTTTTCGACAGGTCTTCTGTATCACCCATCTGCCACAGATTGCCCGTTTTGCGGACCAGCATTTCCGGGTCGAAAAGGCGGTAGAAGAAGATCGCACTATGATAACGGCAAAGCTCCTGACCCCGGAAGAACGTGTTGAGGAGATGGCTCGGATGCATGGCGGCGAAGCAACGGTAACAACAATTGCGCATGCGAGGGAGTTGCTGGAGGGAGAATAGCGTATGGATAATAGATTTATACAAGAGAGCGGTACGAACGTTTATACCGGCTGTGAATTGCTAGTCAAAGGTGCCCTCGAAGGTCAAGCCAATCTGCTTACCGGATATCCCGGTTCGCCATTAGCAGAAGTGTTCGACGTAATGAAAAGTAACGCAGAACTCCTCAAGGAATACGGCATCCTTGCACAAATCGCGAACAATGAAGCGCTCGGCGTAGCAAGGCTCAACGGGTCACAAATGGCGAATCTACGCGCTGCAGCTTTCATGAAGAACGTCGGGATGCATGTGGCAGCCGATGCGTTAGCAATTAGCAATATGGCAGGGACAACAGGCGGTGCTGTTGTCGTTGTCGGTGATGATACATGGGGATCGAGTACCCAGGTGCCCGCCGACTCGCGCTTTTTAGCCCGTCACCTCTACACACCAGTTATTGAACCGAGCACATTTCAGGAAATCAAAGATTGGTTAAACGCTGCATTCGAAATGTCTGCCCGATCTAATCTGTATGTCACCTATCTCGTAACCCTCAATCAGGCGGAAGGTGGCGGAAGTGTAGAAGTCCGTCCCAACCGTTATCCCGAGATCTCTACTAAAAATCAGACAATAATCGAT
The DNA here is from genome assembly GCA_965220385.1 of Candidatus Poribacteria bacterium. Taxonomy (GTDB): domain Bacteria; phylum Poribacteria; class WGA-4E; order WGA-4E; family PCPOR2b; genus PCPOR2b. Next base: position 684,654 of record OZ244825.1, read on the forward strand.
ACTGCATCGATTAACGGTTCAAACCGGATCGTCCTGCCGCCGGATACACCTCGGATTGAAATTGAAACCTTGACGGAACGATTCCCGAATGCGATTAAGAGTGCGCGAGAACATAACCTGAATCGGATTTGTTACCTAAATGAATCCCAACACGATATCGGATTTGTAGCCTCCGGATTGGGGAGTGCTTATCTCGAACACGCGCTTTACGAGTTGGAACTCCAAGGACGGATTCCGATCCTCAAACTTGGATTGACGCACCCGGTGGATGAAGATATTGTGCGTGAATTTGCATCACATGTACGCGAAATGTACGTTGTTGAGGAGAAGCGCCCACTACTCGAAAAGGATATCAAGGCGATTGTCAGCCGGTTTCATCAAAATGGCGAAATGGATCGGCTTGTGCAGGTGTGGGGCAAGGAATTTCCAGACGGTCTGGAGGGGATCCCTGATTCGCTCGGGCTCAACCCATCAATATTGATTGAACGACTGATTCCATTACTTCGGCATAAGCTGGGTGGGAAAGACAAATCCACAGCAGTTAATCCGGAGGCACTTACGCGTGAGGAACAGTGCCTCGAACAGGTCAACGCCCATCAAGTTGACATTCCCGCCCGAACACCTACTTTCTGTCCCGGATGCCCGCATCGCGATTCCGCGAGCGTTTTCAAAGAGATCGCCGATCAGTTTACCGATGCGAAATATATGGAGAGGCAGCACGCACAATCTCCCGTAGATCTCGTCTTTCATGGAGACATCGGATGCTACTCAATGCTCAAATACGAACCGTTTCCCCGCCTGATGCACAATCTATCTGGAATGGCACTCGGCGGCGGGGCTGGTGCCGGCATTGATCCATTCATCAGGAATAAACAGATCGTTTTTATGGGCGATTCCACGTTCTTCCACGGCGGGATGTCGGCAATCTCCGACTCAATCAAAAATGGTCAGGATCTCGCCTACGTCATTTTGGACAATCAGACAACCGGGATGACAGGACATCAACCCACACCCTCTACGGAAGATGATATCCTCGGCAATCCAACCTTTGCTCAGGATATAGAGAAGGTTGTCGAAGGACTCGCGGGCGATTCGGAACTCTTTATCATCCGAACCAATCCGGAGAATCGCCTTGAGTACAAGAAATTAGTCGAAGAGACAGTGCTCAAACCGGGTGTCAAAATTATCATCGCCGACAAGGAGTGCGGAATTACTTACCACCGTCGGCTGCGACGTGAGGGTCAACAAACAGTTAAAGAACGCGGTTTTTTACCCGTCGAAAAACATATCAATATCACCCCAGAAGTCTGTGAATTCTGTCTTGAGTGCACCAATGCAACGGGATGTCCCGGATTGAAAATAGTTGAAACGGACTACGGACCGAAGATCGGTATAGATCAATCAAACTGCGTATCTGACGGTGCTTGCGCCCGGATCAAGTGGGCATGTCCGTCCTTCGAGGAAGTCACTATCACCCGCAAGCGGCCACCGCGTCAACAAGTGGATCTGGAAGTTATGTCGGGCGATGCTGCGGAACTCCCGCCTCCACCACCACGTGCATTCGACCAGATCTGGAGTGTCCATGCCGCGGGCGTCGGTGGAATGGGGATTGGCACAATCTCTAAGGTCTTGGTGCTTGCCGGACAGGCGCAAGGGTACCATGTCAAATTTTTCGACAAAAAGGGATTGGCGATCCGTAACGGAGGCGTCTACACAAACCTTATCTACTCAAAAGCAGCGGTCGAACTGTCTCCAATTATTCCGTACGGAAAAGCAGACCTACTGATCGGCATGGATATGTTAGAAGCGGTGCGCGGTCTCGATTCCAAAGCCGGATTCCGGGTTGCGTCAACCGATCGGACGGTTGCCATTGTTAATACTGCTAAAACGGATACAGTCACGACCCTTATCGGTCAGGACGATTTCAAACTTACGGATTTGGAAAGATGGTTGCAGCGCTACACCGATGCGGATGCTTATTTTGGAGCGGATCTATTCGAGATTTCTGAACGGCATCTCGGAAACAAACTCTACGCCAATATGATGCTGCTCGGTGTCGCCTTTCAGCGTGGACATCTGCCACTCGAACTTGAAGCCCTCCAATCGGCGCTAAAATTAGCCGTCCGACCCGCTGACTTAGAAACGAACCAGCGCGCTTTTAATATGGGTAGGCGCCTCGCAGTAGATCCGGATGCTTTTGCGACCGAACCACAGTGGCAGACATATAAAACTCTACTCCGAGAGAAATGCGAAAGTTTAGCGAGCAAGCCGCGGGGTGCGAGGCTTGCCCACCAATATGAACTGCTTGTTCAACAGACGGTGGAAAAACTGGAACTGGATGACGAAACCAATCGGATATTTGCCTTACATGTGTACGACCTCATCCAATTCGAGAATTTAAAGTATGCACGCTTGTACGTTGAAAAGATTAAACAGATCTATTCCAATGACTTGCCTGAGAGGGACTATCGTGCGACGAAAGCCGCTATCAAATATCTGTATAAGGTCATGCTCATCAAGGACGAAGTATATGTAGCTCACCTGTTGACTAGCAAGACTAAATTGAGGCGTGACAAAGAACTGTACAATGTCGATGAATCGAATGGGGATAAAATTAAATACCTCCACCTCAACCGTCCCCGTTTCACTATTATGGGGCGGGATGTTCAATGGGACATGAATACCAAAAACTGGCAACTAAATTTAATGAAACGGATGAGGTTTCTCAGACGTTTGCTATCGCAATGGCATAAACTCGAAAAAGTATTCCGTGATTGGTATATCGCTGAAGTGATTGATACCTTTGCGCCACATGATAGAGAGAGCTATGAAAGCCATGTCAGTGCGATAGAAGTCCCTGAAGAGGTGCGTGGATATCGAGAAGTACGTTATCCAAAGATGGAAAGCGCCAGAAAAAAGGTCGAAGAACTATTGGGTAACGCTTAAAGTTTCCACGTTTCACTTTACTCACCATGCAAATCACAGGTCAAACGAAAATCGTCGGCATTATCGGTGACCCAATCAAGCATAGCCGCTCTCCGCAGATACATAACGCAGCAATTGCCGCGCTGGGGTTGGACTACATCTATGTGCCGTTTCACGTTCAGCCTGACGGTTTAGGTGGGGCAATCGAGGGATTTAAGGCAACCAATGTGGTCGGCATTAACGTTACTATTCCGCACAAGCAAAACGTGATGTCGTACCTCGATGAGATATCAAGGGAAGCCAACCTCATCGGTGCTGTTAATACGCTGATTTTCAAAGATGGAGCAATTATCGGCGAGAATACCGACGCCCCCGGCTTCTTACATGCAATGCAGGAAGATGGACTCGATGTCCCGCAAGGGGGTTCGGTTGTCGTTATTGGCGCAGGTGGGTCAGCGCGGGCAATTGTCGTTGCGCTTGCCCTTGCCGGGGTGCAAACGATTTGGATCACAAATCGGACGGTTTCCCGAGCCGTTGCGCTTGCCACGGATCTTTCAGATAAAACAGACACATCAATCTACGGAATAGGGCTTGATGATCCTAAGCTGCCACACGCTGTAAGAACGAGCCAGTTAATCGTCAATACAGCTTCCACCAGTATGGATGTTTCGCACCCGTTGTTGATTGATCCTGAATGGTTAGAACCACAATCCATCGTTTACGATATTGTCTACACGCCTCCGGAAACACGTCTGTTACAAGCTGCAGCGGAGAAGGACTGTCATACAGTCGGCGGCTTAGGTATGCTCGTTCATCAAGGGGCAATTGCCTTTGAGAAATGGACCGGCGTCAATCCGCCTGTTGAGATCATGCGGCAAGCACTCCAAGGTGCCTTTGATCAGAAGTGAGAGGTTAATTATGAGTATCGAAAATTCTTTTTCTCCAACAACCACGTCCTCAGCACCAATTAAGGTGGACATTTTTCATTCCCAATATCTTATACAGCCAACTGAGCATCTGCAAGCTGAAGAGATACGTGAGTTGGCTGCTTACGTGGATGCACGGCTGCATGAGATGAGTCGAAAAACCTCCCGCGAGAAATTCGATATCGCAATCATGGTCGCGCTACAAATTGCAGCGCAGATGTGCGAAGATCAGAAACGGTTCCAACAATCGATTCATCGCATGATCGAGGAGCTAGAAAAAGCTGTCGAAGGTAAGTCTGCTCCTGAATCAGAGCAGACTACGACGACATTTGGTAACGTATAAATCATTCAATCTCGTAGACGACATTCACCGTTACCGTAATCTGGAGTTGCCCAGATTGGATCGGTGTAGCTACCGATTCTGCATCGTCAGCAAATGCGAATCCGAGACCGGCAGGGTATGGTGCATAAAAATCTCCCGACTCAGAGATAGAGATCGGCTTCCCAAGCGTGACCCCGCCTTCGGTTGCTAACGTCTGTGCTTTTGTCTGTGCATCTCCCATCGCCGCCACGCGAGCCTGCATCTTTAAGCTGGTCGGATCGTCGATTGTGAACTGAATCGAGTTGATCTCCACCAAATCCCCGCCAGCTTCCGCCGCATCGTCAATCACATTCCCAACAGTATCCAAATCACGGATCTTCGCAGAGACGGTATTTGTAACACTATATCCCCGAAACTCTCGCCGACCTTTGCTGTAGTCATATTGTTGGTGAATGCTGAAATGCTGTGTCTGAATATCTTCATCAAGGAGACCGTTGCTTTTTAGTGATTCGATCACTCCCGCCATCGCTTCGGCAGCATCTGCTCTTGCCTGTTTCACAGAATCCCTCTCGGCCGAAACTCCGATATTCAGCATAACCACGTCAGGGTCCCCGGCGACCGTACCGGTGCCGGACACACGAACCGTCTTTTCTGTTTTCTCTCTATTGATAACCTCTATGGTACGCTCTTCTGGTTCAACCGAAACCTCAACGTCGCTCCCTAAGCTACCCGCTACTATCACTAAATCGAACAGGTTTATCTCCCCATCTTGATTCACATCTCGCGGGGATGCGACAAAATCAATGCCTGCTTGGGTGTTTAGAAGCGGGGTCAATTCAGCAACGGTGAATTCAGATTCTTCTTCGGGCTTAGTTCCCTCATCTGCGGCGCAGCCGCTCAACAATACCATCAGACAGATAAGAGGGTAGATAAATTTAACTTTCATGGCTAAAACCTCCCTACATAGTGAAGCGTGAAATGTGAAATATGATAAAATGAACCGCCGACGCACAGAGTGTGCGGAGAAAACATGAAAATGAAATACCAACACCGTCGCGCAATAGTTCTAGGCTCGTTAAGTCAAACACGATAGCGCAGTAGCCCAGTATTTGTGAAGGGGCGGAAGTGAGTAAATACTTTTCCCACCTTCTTAGCTTCCTCTGTGTTCTCTGCGCCTCTGCGGTAAAAAACGGATGAACGGATTGGGGTTTTACAGGAAATAACGCTCCTTCTGCTTGGCTGTCTCATATTCTTCATGAGCCTGCTGTACGGTGTCCACCTCGGAAACTTCGGCGATGGGCACATCCCACCACGATTCGTAACTGGGGACGCGCTTCCCAAAATCGACGTCAACCTTGATCACCGTTGTGCGATCTGATGCCTTCGCCTCTCCGAGTGCCGTTTTCAGGCTTGTTGCTGAGTCTACTTCGATGACGTGGGCGCCCAGGCTGGTGGCATTCGTAACCAAGTCTACCGGCAACACTTCACCGTCAAGTTGGCCCGTGGCGTCGTTACGGTACAGGAATTTTGTTCCGAAGCCCTGTGCGCCAGTCGCCTCGGAAAGCCCACCGATGCTGCTGTGACCGTAATTATTCACCAGCACGATGGTCAGCTTATACCCTTCCTGAACTGCTGTCATAATCTCCTGTCCCATCAGTAGGTAAGAACCATCACCGACCAGTACATAAACCTCGCGGCTCGGATCTGCCATCTTAATGCCTAACCCGCCTGCAACCTCGTAGCCCATGCACGAATAACCGAATTCCACATCATACCCCTTGGGATCCCGGGTGCGCCACAGCTTCTGGACATCGCCCGGTAGGCTGCCCGCTGCACCGATGAGTACATCCTTCGGATCCGAGAACTCGTTCACTACGCCAATCACTTCCCCTTGACTCAGAGTCTCGCTGTGATCTGGGTGATAGATCCTGTCCACCTCAGCGTCCCACGCCTCGCGTAATTTAGAGATGTGGGCGGCATAGTCCAAATTGACATGATACCCTTGAAGGGCATCACTAAGCTCTTCAAGGGTTACACGTGCATCAGCGGTCAGCGATAACGCCGCATGCTTGGCAGCGTCAAACTCCGCCACATTGATGGTAATGAAACGTACCTCCGGATCTTGAAATGCTGTCTTTGAAGCTGTTATGAAATCGCTCAGGCGCGAACCTACCACGATGATAAGGTCCGAATCACGTGCAATGGTGTTCGCACTTAGGGTTCCAGAGACGCCCATCCCACCCAAACATTGCGGGTGATCGTAGCGGAGCGAACCTTTGCCCGCAAATGTTTCGGCGATGGGGATGCCAGTCTGTTCAGCAAAGTGAGCGAGCGAATCGGTTGCCTCGCTGTATTTTACGCCACCGCCAGCGATGATAAGCGGCCGTTTGCTAGCGCGAATCCATTCAGCGGCTTGTTTTAGTGCCTTGATGTCGGCGCGTGGGCGCGGAATCGCCTGAATCCGTTTCTCAAACAGTGCCACCGGATAGTCATACGCTTCGGCTTGCACGTCCTGCGGCAGCGCCACCGTGACAACCCCTGTTTCCGCCGGCGATGTCAGCACACGCATCGCCTCCGGCAACGCGGTGATAATCTGTTCCGGGCGGTTGATTCGGTCCCAATAACGCGAAATCGGTTTGAAGCAATCGTTTACTGAAATATCCTGCGAACTGGGTGATTCAAGCTGCTGTAGGACAGGAGCGACGAGACGTGTTGAGAAAATGTCGCCCGGTAATAGCAGCACAGGTATCCGATTGATTGTCGCCCCAGCAGCCGCGGTAACCATATTGGTTGCCCCCGGCCCAATCGAAGATGTACACGCAAAGGTGCGTAGGCGGTTGTTCATCTTCGCAAACGCTGCAGCCGTATGCACCATCGCCTGCTCGTTGCGTGTCTGATAGAACCGAAATGAGTCTGCGTATTGATGCAGCGCTTGCCCCACTCCAGCGACATTACCGTGTCCAAAGATGCCGAACATACCCGCGAAAAACTGATGCTCGACGCCATCCCGCTCAACATACTGATTTTTGAGAAATTCAACGACTGCTTGCCCCATTGTCAATTTTCGAGTCTGCATAATTGCCTCCCTCTATTTCAAAATCACCATTCGCCACAAGGTTGTATCAACCCTCGCGCAGAGGTGATAGAAGTCGATTCGACTTGCGGTTGATTCTCCACCTAAGTAAATTCTATCACACAAATGGTCTGTTGGGTAGAGGATAAACTCGCACCGCAGCAAGAGAACGGAAATATGCTCAAGCCGATTGATATTTCTCCAAAGCAGTTACCGTAGAAAGATTGTCCAATCAATAATGGATTGCCGGAGGTAAGTTGGGCTGGTTCATTAACGCATTTTGTACTGGTAGGATGGAGGGCTGATTTCTCAGAACCGTGGATTCTTACGGTTCAAAAATTGTCAGGATAAGGGGAGTGAAGCAGTGCCTTGGCAGTCAACGTGTTGGTTATCAAGAGTTAGGTTTCACGGTTTCTGTTCGACCCAACCTACGTGTTAGGTAAATCATGACGGAGTGACCTACTATTTTAGGCATATTTGGTGGGAAGGCTAGCAGTTAGCATAAAAGTTGGGGGAGACTACTTGAGGATTACCATCCGCCTTAACGCAGTATAATCGCCCGTGTGGAGTTGATAGAAATAGACTCCGCTTGCCACCGATTCTCCACTGTCGTTACGACCGTCCCAATAGGCTGCCTTTGCCCGATCCGTGTAATTACCCACAGGCTGATATCCCAAATCCAATCGACGTACCGGCACGCCTTTTGTGTCATAAATGGTGAGGGTTACATCGGCGGCGTGGGCAAGACGATACGGTATCCATGTCTCTGGATTAAACGGATTGGGATAATTTGGGAGCAGGGTGGTTTCAGCGGGAGTGAGCATAGCTAACAACGCTTCGAGATTGGTGATACCGCGCCAAAAGGTGAGCGAGCCGTCATCTGCTGTGTGTGCCGTATCGATCCACCTCCGAATGGTTTCGGGGGTGATGGCAACCGCATTTTGTGTAAAAAGGAGCGATTGGTTTCCTCTATGGACCAAGGGTGCTGCGGAGGTTGTTGTGTCATCAAAGTGTGCGCTGACCGTAACCAGATCAAGGATGTTAACGATATCATCGCTGTTGACATCTCCCGATAATCCTGTCCCTGTTCGCCCAAACATCTCTGCGACCATTGCCAAGTCGGAGAGATTTACAATACCATCACGGTTGACATCATAAGCGGAGGGCCGCGGCGGTGTATCTGTTGGAGATGCGAGATTCCACAGAAGCACTGTGCCATCCTCACTCCCGCTTGCGAGCGTGGCGCCATCCGGACTGAACGCTACACTGCTGACGTCGTCTGTGTGCCCCCTGAAGGTGGCGATGAGTTCTCTTGTCGGGACATCCCACAGCTGCACGATGTCCTCCGTCTCCCAATCTCCATGTCCACTTGCGAGTATCCTACCATCCGGACTAAATGCAACACTGTTGGCAGGATTTCCCTCCCCTGTGAGAGTTGCGATGAGTTCCCTTGTGGAAATATCCCACAATTGCACGATTCCCTCCGTGCCCCAATTCCCATGCCCACCTGCGCTTGCGAGTGTTTTGCCATCCGGACTGAATGCGACACTACTGACAGGATGGCTATTGCTCTTAAGAGTTACTACGAGTTTCCTTGTGGGGACATCCCACAGTTGTATATTACGGTCCCGAATCCCAGCTGCGAGTATGGTGCCATCCGGGCTGAATGCAATCGCTCTAACACCGTGCGTCGCGCCCATGAGGGTTGCTTTGAGATGACCTGTATCTGCGTCCCACAATCGTATTGCGACATCCTGCTTCCGACTGCTACCGGAATTACCTGGCCAACCTCCAGCACTGGCGAGTGTGGTGCCATCTGGACTGAATGCGACACTTAAAATAGCGCTCGTGTGTGCTGTAATGGTGGTTTTGAGTTGTCCTGTATCTGTGTTCCACAGTCGTATCCTGCCTTCATCTGTGTCGTCGTCACCCACCGTTGCTATGGTGCTGCTATCTGGACGGAATGCCATGGTCCGTATACTGTTTGCATGTCCGCCGAAGATGGCTTTGCGTCGTCCAGTTTCGATATCCCATACTCGTACCCTGCCGTCTTGCCAACCGCCCCCGCTCGCCAACGTTCTACCATCGGAACTAAATGCTATACTGCTGACACCGGCAGTATACTCTCTGAGGATGATTCTCGGTTGCCGCGTGACAGTATCCCGCAACCACACTGTGTTATCCCAACTCGAACTTGCCAACGTCGTGCCATCTGGACTGAATGCCACACTGTTAATATAGTCGCCATGTCCACCGAGGGCGACTATAAGTTCTCCTGTGCCAACCTCCCATAATCGCACCGCGCCGTCTCGCCAACTTCCCCCGGTTGCCAACATTCTCCCATCGGGACTGAACGCTATGTCGGCGACAGGAGAATTATGCCCGCTGAAGCTGACGCTTGGTTGCCACGTGGCGGTATTCCACAACTTCACTGTGTTATCGTTACCCCAACTCGAACTTGCCAACATCGCGCCATCCGGACTGAATGCGACATTTCTGACTCCTTCTTTATGTTCTAGGATAGCTAAAGACTGCCCGGTAGTAACATCCCACAGCCACACCTTCTCGTTGTCGGTTCCACCTGCCAGTATACTGCCATCCGGGCTGAATGTGACACTATTGAGGTGGCCCAAATGTCCTATAAAGGTGGTTTTGAGTTGTCTTGTGGTAACGTCCCACAGCCGGACCGCTAGGTCGTTGCCGCCACTTGCAAGTGTTTTTCCATCCGGACTGAATGCAACACTATAAGCACTGCGCCTATGGCCCGCGAGGGTAGCTATAAGCTCTCCTGTGGGCACATCCCACAGCCGCACCATGCTGTCGTCCCAACTCCCGGAGGCCAGCGTGCGACCATCCGGACTGAATACTGCATTTGAGGCCGGAGTAGGCGTTGTAAAAAGATCAAGTGTCGCACCAGTATCGGCATCGTATATCCAAATTCCGATAGAACTCGCAACCGCCAGAAGATCGCCGTCCAACGAATACGCTATCTTTCCGGCTATTCGACCTCTACCCAATCGTGCTTTTGCACCGTCGGGTAAACTCCATTTGGTGTAGCCTTGGGCATAGGTGTTGAATGCAAACGTTCCCAAAGAGAGGAGCATGAGTATAGAAAATTGTGCTGTTTTCATCTGTTAAATTCCTCCACATTGATTGCAGGTAGCAATCCTACTTCAAAATGAGCATCTTCCGTGTTGCGGAGTAATTCCCTGCGGACAGACTGTAGAAATAGACACCGCTTGCGACCTGTTCTCCACTTGCGTTACAACCGTCCCAATAGGCTGCCCTTGCTCGATTCGTATAATCCCCTGCTAATTGATGGCCTAAATCGAATTGACGTGTCACCACGCCTTTTGTGTCATAAATCGTGAAGGTTACATCGGCATCCTTGGCCAGGCGATATGGGATCCACGTCTCAGGATTGAACGGGTTGGGGTAGTTGGACAGCAAGACAGTCTCTTGCGGTGGTAACACCGCCAAAAGTTGTTCGAGGAAGGCAGTACCACGCCGCAAGGTGAGCGAACCGTCATCTGCTGAGCGAGCCATATTGATCCACCCCTGAATCGTATCTCGGTTGAGATTCGACGAACCGCTTTTCTCCCTGTTTTCGGGCGATAGGAATGCAATTGGAGCGGTGGGAATTATTGTTTCGCTAAGCACGACAGCAACCTGAACGAGATCCAAAATATCAACAATACCATCTCGGTTGACGTCGGCATCATGCTGCCCTGTCTTTCCCAAGTTTGATCCAACGAAGGTCAAATCCAAAATGCTCACCACACCATCGCGGTTAACGTCTCCGGGTATCATTCGGGGAGTGAAGTCCCATAGAAGCACTGTGCCATCCCAACTTCCACTAGCAATCGTGGTGCCGTCTGGACTGAACGCTACACTTGAGACCGCACTCTTATGTCCTATAAAAGTGGTCTGAAGTTGTTCGGTGGCAACATCCCACAACCTCACCATCTTATCATGGCCTCCGGTTGCAAGCGTCTTACCATCCGGGCTAAACGCCACACCATACACATCGTACGTATGTCCTCTAAGGGTGGCTTTGAGTTGCCCTGTAGGGACATCCCATAACCACGCCGTACTGTCACGACTCGTAGTTGCCAGATCCTGACTCCCGGCTGCCAATGTCCTGCCATCCGGGCTGAACGCTATATCTCTGATAAAGTCTCTAGGTCCCGCGAGGGTAGCTTTGTGTCCCCCTGTGACTGGATCCCACAGTTGGATTGTTTTCTCTAAACCTGCCGCTGCGAGGAGGGTGCCATCTGGGCTGAACGCTACACTTAAGATATCCGATCTGTTCCACATGAAGGTGGCATGCTGTTGCCCGGTGGCAACATCCCATAGTCGCAGCGTTCTGTCCCAATATCCATTTCCAGTGGCAAGCATAGTGTTGTCCGGGCTGAACGCTACACTCTCGACAGTGTGTGTATGCCCGATAAGGACGGTTTTGAGCTGTCCGGTGGGGACGTCCCAGAGTCGGGCCGTGTAGTCTGAACTTCCACTCGCTAATGTCCTACTATCCGGGCTGAATGCTATCGTCCGAACAGTGCCGGTATGCCCCGTGAGGATACCTTCGGGCTGCCATGTCGCAGTATCCCATACCTGCACTATCCTTCCACTGCTAGTTGCAAGGGTGGTACCATCCGGACTAAACGCGACACTTGAACCTCCACCTTTATGCTCTGCGAAGATAGTTTTAAATTGCCCTGTTTGTGCATCCCATAGATACACCTCATTGTCAGCCACACTGGCGAGTGTGGTACCATCGGGACTGAACGCTATATTTCCGATACTGCCCGTATGCCTAAGAGTGGCTTTTAGTTCTCCTGTCAGATGCCATAGCTGTATCGTTTCGTCATTAGAACCTCCTCCGGTTGCGAGCGTGGTGCCATCCGGACTGAACGCTATATTTGAACCCCAATTCGTATATCCTGTGAGGGTAGTTATGAGCCTCCCTGTGCGTACACCCCATAGCCGCACCGTCCCGTCGTTACGACTTCCCCCGCTTGCGATCATAGTACCATCGGGACTGAACACAACACTTTCGACACCGTTCGTATGGCCTTTAAGGGTGGCTTTCGTGTCTCCCGTGATTGTATCCTGCACCAGCGTGGTTGTATCCCACAGCAGCACTGTATCGTCGCCCCAACCTCCTCCGCTTGCGAGCGTGGTGCCGTCCGGACTAAACGCTATACTACTGATCCAACGTGTATGCGCGACGAGCCTTGCCATAGGTTGTCCTGTCCGCGCATCCCACAGCTGCACTACTTTGTCTGAACCCCCACTTGCGAGCATGGTGCCGTCCGGGCTAAACACTACACAATCAATACTGCCCTTGTGCCCGGTGAGGGCTACTTTGGGCTTCCATGTCGCAACATCCCACAGCCGCACCGTTTCGTCACCCCAACTTCCCCCGCTCGCCAACGTATTGCCATCCGGACTGAACGCTATACTAGTGACACCGTCCGTATGCCCTGTGAGCAGCGTAACTTCTGCCCCACTGTGTACATCGTATATCCAAATCCCGATGACAGTCCCAACTGCCATGAAGTTTCCGTCCGGAGAATACGCTATATCAGTTATCCCGCCTTTGCCGAGACGCGCTTTGGCTCCTTTGGGTAGGTGCCATTGCGGGGAATTTTGGGCGAAGGCACTTGATACAAATAGAAAGGAGACTAATAATAGGTTGAAGCTGAAAAACCTTCCCCTTTTCATGAGAGTCCTCCTCCTTCTTTGCCAACCGTCAGTTTGGGAGGCATAGCTTTCAGATTCATTTGACCACAACCCCCTCTGTGGAGACAAGCCCGGTATAGACAACCGTTCTGTGATTGTCATTCAATTTCTGTGCCAAGCTTTTACTGACAACAAGAAATGGAGTCTTAATGGCGTGTGGGGATTTGAACCACCGAAGTACAGTTTCAGATTGGGGCGGGCGGATCCAGCTGTATAGGGCCTATGAAGTTAGGAGGAATGGCTGTGGGTTTACATACCATAGAACCCAACCTTAAAGTCAGTCTGTAACGTGAGAAGTCAGAGGGCAGACGGGTGATAGGTTGCCCAACACTGTATAAATTAGTACCTGCTTCTGACCTTAGACGTGCAAAACTGTATGAAAGAGTTGCTGGAGATGTGTATGCAGGTGGAATGAAGATTTAACCGATCGGCTCGGAGTCTGGAGGGTAGTGAAGGGCGTTAAGGTAGGGATTGGATCTGTAATGTAATTCGGGTTGAACTGTTCACATTGTGAACACCACTGTTCTGCGTGTAGACATAATGAACATCATGACCCAGTTGATATACGGATTATCAAGTGTCGAGTTTCAGTAGGTCGTCAGTAAGATTTGTGCGCAGCGTTCGGTGATGGAAAGTGTCTCTTGAGGATGTTGGGAAAAGCTCGCTGAACTCAATCACCAGCCACCCCGCTCCTCAACAAAATCCTCAACCTCACCCATCGTCGGCATAAAGTTAGCGCAACCGTGCCGGGTGACGACAATCGCGCCCGTTGCGTTGCCCAAGCGGGCAGACCGTTCCCAACCCCAGTCTTTCAGGTGACCGTAGATAAAACCGCTGGCAAAGGCATCCCCCGCACCGAGTGTGTTATACACCTCAACGGGAAATGGAGCTGCGTTGATAACTTGCCCACTTGACAGATGGACATCTGCGCCTTCAACCCCGCGTTTCATTACTAATGCTTCCGGTCCACCGCTCAGAATTGTCTCAACTGCTGCGTTCACGTCACCCTCGATATCTGGATTGGAGATTTGGGAATGAGTAATGGAGAGTTGTGAAGTATCGGAGAGTGATGCCGCTTTGACCTCTTCTTCTGTGCCGAGTGCAATATCGACCACGCGCAATGCAGATCTGGCAACTACCCCAAAAGCACGAGGGTCATGCCACTGGTCCGCGCGGAAATCGAGGTCAAAGAACACGGTCGTTCCAACGGATTGGGCGTATTCAGCCGCAAAGAGATTTGCGCTTCGACTCGGTTCTTTACTGAGCCCAGTGCCAGAGATGAGCAACGCCCGGCTATCAGCAATGGGGGCGGTGAGGACATCATCAATTGTCAGTTCAATGTCGGCACAGTTGTCACGATAGTAGACAAGCGGGAATCGGTCCGGAGGCTCGATCCCAAGCACGACCGCGCTGGTTCGATGCCCCGGTTTGTGACCGACAAACTTTGTTTCAACATCTTCGTCATTTAGAAACTTGAGAATGAAGTCGCCCACTGGATCCTCACCAAGTGCGGTGAGCACAGCGGATTGGAGCCCAAGCCTCCGCGTCCCAACGCTGATGTTCGTTGGACAGCCCCCAACAAACGCGCCAAAACTCCCGATTTCGGGAAAAGGGGCGCCAATATCGTTGGAATAGAGATCTATTGAACTTCGTCCGATTGCCAAAATATCATAAGTTCGTTTGCTCATTGACTCACCCTGATACATAATCTCTGAACTTCCCGCTCTCCTCTGCAAACCGGCAGGTAATGAGGAAAGCGTCGTTGCCACAAGCGATCAACTGAACACCCGCATCCGCCCACCGTTTGCCACTCTCAAAATCGTTGACGTAGCTGCCGAGGACAACCTGACGTGCTTTTGCTTTGGCAATGACCTTTTCAATACTCTCGACAATCAATGGGTGATCGAGTTGACCTGAAATACCGAGCGATGTCGAGAGGTCATACGGTCCAAGGAATATTGCATCGAGTCCGTCAGTTGATAGGATCTCATCGATGTTCTCCACCGACTTCGCGGTTTCGATCTGTCCAATGATGAAAATTTCCTCATTTGCCTGGAGGGTATATTTCACACCGTCTAATTTTCGAAAATCACCGTAATCGGTGTGACCGATACCAAATGCAACCCCTCTGTCTCCGTCAGGTGCGTATTTCGCCCACTTTACAACGTTTTCGATATCTTCGCGGGATTCCACACGCGGGATCATCACGCCGGAAGCGCCGGCGTCAAGTGCGCGGGAGATAAAATGTCGCTCGATGTCTGGCACACGCACAATGCTCGGGAGATCTGAACCCCTTGCCGCTCTGACGATACGCCCAACCGTCTCCATTGTGAAGGTAGTGTGCTCCATGTCTACAATAATAAAGTCCGCACCGGCACTCGCTAAGATGGTCGCAATCGATGGTACCGCAAATTCCATTACAAAGGTCCCAACGATGACTTCGCCATTTCGTAAAGTTGATTTAATCTGCTTCGATCTCATTTTTTAATTTTACCGTTCGTCATTAAAAATCACGCCGATGGGAACGGAATCTCTCATCGCCCCAAAACATGATTTGATATAGTTTTCAGTACCGATACCCTGTTACCGTGCCGCAAAAAGACTTTCTATCTCCTGTAGTAACTTGCGCGCACCCGCTTCCGCATTGGTAGTTCTCTTGATCCTTTTTGAAATTCTTAAGATTCTATCACAATAATCATATGCTAAGCCAAGATCACCGGCGGCGCGGGCGTTCTCTGCGACATTAAAATAGCAGAT
This sequence comes from Candidatus Poribacteria bacterium, assembly GCA_965220385.1. GTDB lineage: Bacteria > Poribacteria > WGA-4E > WGA-4E > PCPOR2b > PCPOR2b. The sequence goes on from OZ244825.1 coordinate 700,402, forward strand.
TGTGGTGCGTGAGAGGCTCTGATTCGCCTCCTCCCACAGGTTAGCGTGAGCGTAATTATCCGCTGAAAGCGCGTAGAGTCTACCAGCTTCAGGCCAACTCTGTTGTCTCTCCAGATATTCCGCCCACATAGCATAGTAGGTCCCCGCTTCCTGTGCACACTGTCGAGCACGACTGTAACGACGGGCGGCTGCGTAGGCGAGTCGTGCGCGTGCGCAACAATCTGCTGCAGATTCCCAATGCTCGGATCCAATGAACGTGTCCGCAGATTTTCGATAAAAATCGCCCAGTTTCTTGTACTCTATCCGACTTCGGCGACTCTTTCCCGCTTGTGCGTATTCTTCAGCCAATTGACGTATCTGGGCAGCAATCCGCTCATGGGGTGCCTGAACCAATTCATGAAGTTTCCGAAGTACGAATTCTGGGGCAGTCTCTTGGGGAGTGAGTGACAGCATCGTTAAATCGGAACCAGTGCCGTTGTCGGGAGGCACTGTTCCTGACTCCGGGAGAGAAGATGCCTTGGTGGAGGCACTTGGAGAAGATTGGTTGTTAAACCAGGTTCGAAGTGCTGAGGCCTCAGTAGCCGACAACTGATCTATCAACTCAATCATCTCTTCTGCTGTTGCGGGTGGTTGGGGCGGAATCATCAAATCTGATAAGTGCCGAAATATCCAATCTGCTTTTTTTGCTGCTTTTGCGCTGCTCAAGTAGAGGCGGTGTGCCTGTTGTACTTCTTGTAATGCCTGCTGCGATTGTGTGCCACCGATCAGTTGGATGGCTTTATCGTAGTGTAGATTGATCTGTGTTTCAAGTTGAAATTGGCTCTGTTTTTCTACTTTCGCTTTGTGTTCCTCAGATGCATTCAATTCAATCTTCTCTGCCGCCTCATCCGAAAGGCGTAAAGCTTTTCTATGTTCAGATAACATCGCGCCCAGTATCGCTGGATTTGATTGGTTCGCCATGATTTGTCGCACGGCGTCCGCATACCACTGTTTGCGAATACCATCCAAGTCCTTATATAGCTCTGATGCGGTCTGATACCTCGCCCCTACATCTCGATGCAGCGCTTTCTGTAAGATCTCGCGCATATCGTCGGGCAGTTTCTGGTCGAAGTTGACCTCTTCGCTCTGTTTTCTGACCTGAATCTCATCTTGCGTTTTGCCTCGAAACGGGAATTTTCCCAGGAACATCTCATAGAGGATGAGGCCCGTCGAGTAAAGATCCACTCGGTAATCGTAATTCCCTTCGTACTGTTCCGGCGCCATGTATCTCCGTGTTCCCGTAATCGTGCCCGCATACTCGGTGCTTGCTTCAAGGATGCGTGCCACGCCGAAATCAGAAATTTTCGCTACCTTATCAGACGTCAGCAGAATATTCTGAGGCTTAATGTCTCTATGGATAATGTTCTGTTCATGGGCCGCGATAAGTCCTTGACAAATATCAAGGGCAATATTCATCGCTAAACTCGCTTCGGGAAGCTGCGCTGTTATCAGTTGTCGCAAACTGAGTCCGTTAACATACTCCATGACGATGTAGGCAACGTATTCATCATCGCCCGGTTCAACCGTATGGATGGAGACGATGTTGGGATGTCCCCAGTTCCGCCCCATAGCACTCAGCTCGGTCAGCAGGTAACGCATACGTTCGGTAGGATAAACCGACTTGGGCAACACTTTGATCGCAACAGTACGGTTGGTGAACTCCTCTTTCGCTCGAAAAACGGAGGCAAAACTACCGTGGTTAATCAGTTTTTCAATACGATATTTTCCTAAAACCAATCCGTTTATCTGCATATACACCGTCCTTCACCTAAGTTTCGACCAATGCGGTGAATTCCTAATCGTTAATAGAGTTGAGTTTGTTCATAGGAGTCCTTCGATTGAACAACCCGCGAAAGCGGCTATGCGCCGCACCCTATCCATTCTTATGCTCGAACTTAGGACACTCATTACCGGTTGGATTTATGGTGAATTAGAGAAATAAGTAAATATGTACCGATAACTCCGACCTCCACGGGGTTTCCAGACTCTCCCTGCTAAGGGCGATTTAGGGCGGTGGTCGTGAATTGGGATTGTCTAAGTAATTCTAAAATCTACCATAGGAATTTGAAGATTAACACAGACTCAGTGAACTGTCAATGAGCAAATAGGTGTGTATCTAAACCTACAATCTCATCAATCAGCTTTGGCGGCACGCACGGCTTCTACCAACAGTTTCGCTTTCTCCGTCAGGAGATCGAATCGTCCATCAGCAATTACCTGATTGTTGACGAGTGCGCTCCCAACACCAAGCGCGGCTGAGCCTGCTTCGATGAATTCGCCAGCATTATCAACACTCACACCCCCGGTAGGTATAAGTGGGATATGCGGCAACGGTGCTTTAATATCTTTGATATAGCTCGGTCCCACCCCACTTGACGGGAAAACTTTCACATAATCCGCACCAGCTTCCCATGCAGCCAAGATCTCCGTCGGTGTGAATGCGCCGGGCATCACGATTTTACTGTATCGATTACAGATTTCAATAACGTCAGGTTTCGTCACAGGACTGACAACAAACTCCGCGCCTGCTAGCATTGCTGCCCGGGCGGTTTCAGCGTCGAGGACCGATCCAACACCTACAAGCACTTCATCTCCGTATCGGTCGGCGACATCACTGATAACGCTTAATGCATTCGGGGTTGTCATCGTCACTTCAATCAGATCGACACCACCCGCTTTAATTGCTGCTGCAACCTCAATTAATTCAGTTGAACTATTAGCCCGAATGATGGCCACAACCCCGCAGGATTCGACCCGCTGCATCTGTTCCAATTTAGTCATTCTTTACCTCAATCATGATAGATCGTAAAATAACGTCTACGATAATTAAAATCCCACTTGTCTGTTGTATGTTCTGTTCGTCCATCTCTTGTTCACAAAATGCCAAGTGGTGGTGTTACAACTACTTCGTCAGTAACCATACCAGCCGACTGCGTCGCAACGAAAAGAATGGTCTCTGCAACATGTTCCGGTTTCAACATCAAATTCAGCTCAGGATGTCCCTCAATCTCATTCCAGAATGGTGTGTCAACCGATCCAGGTGAGATCGCTGTAACACGGATTTTTTGATCCCTAACCTCATCTGCCAGAACTTTCGTAAATGCCAGTGCCCCCGCCTTCGCTGCACAATACGCGCTTGAAGCTTTGAATGCAACTTTTGCGGCGATCGACAATACATTGATGATTTGACCGGACTGACGCTCCAGCATAGAAGGTAACACGTATTTCGAGCAGAGGTAGGTGCTCTTGAGGTTGGAGGCGATTACTTGCGTCCACACCTCAGGATCTGAATCCACAATAGGCTCGAAAACACCGGTCCCCGCATTGTTCACAAGGATGTCGATTTGACCATAAGCCTGTAGCGTTCGATTGACCAGGGTTTCTACCGCTTCCGCCTGTGTTACATCCGTTGGTACAACGAGGGCTTCTCCGCCCTCAGCGCGAATGAGATTGGCGACCGTTTCAAGGTCATGCTGTGTACGTGATGCAAGGACAACTTTCGCACTTGCCTGTGCAAACGCCACAGCGGTTGCGCGACCAATACCCCGCGATGCTCCTGTTATAATGCTTACTTTGTCCTTCAGCATCTCCAGCCCCTTCAAGGTGTCGTGTCGTTACGACTGGGTATCATCTAAATACATCTCATGAACTCTGTCCGAGTTGAAATCTTATCTCGAAACTCGCCGAGCATGACGTTGGTCATCGTTTGTGAGTGTTGCTTCTGTACGCCACGAACCATCATGCACAGATGCTGCGCTTCAATGACGACGGCGACCCCAGCGGGATTCAAGACATCCTGTAACGCTTCCGCAATCTGCTTCGTCAGTCTCTCCTGCACTTGCAGGCGACGAGCAAACATATCCACGATCCTTGGAATTTTACTCAGCCCAATGATTTTCTTGTGGGGGATATATCCAACATGACACTTGCCGAAAAATGGTAAAAGATGGTGTTCACAGAGACTATAACACTCAATATCTTTGACAATGACCATTTCGTCATATTCTTCGTTGAAGATTGCCTCGTTCACAACCTCTTCCACATTCTGGTGGTATCCCTGCGTCAAAAACTGGAGAGCTTTTGCTGCACGTTGCGGTGTTTTTAGGATGCCTTCCCTTGTCGGATCTTCACCAATTCCCTCTAACATCTGCGTATAGATGTATTCAAGTTTCGGATCCGCGGCAGTGGTTCCGTTGTCAATTGAGTCTGCATGGTAAATTTTCACAACTAAATTCTATCTCCATAATAATCAAAGTAGTTTTTGGGGGTTTCTCTCAATCGAAGCCGGTGCAGTTGAATTGGCTTCAGATTCGGTTCAATAATCTCCCAAAGCACTTTTACAAAATTTTCAGAAGTTGGATTGAGTTTCTCAAACTCAGGGGTATCCAAGTTAAGATGCTTGTGATCAAATCGCCCATGCACCTGTTCCTGAATCGTGTCATCAAGACGGTGTAGGTCCGCAACCAGTCCAGTTCTCGGATCCACCTCACCTTTTATGGTTACTTCAAGTGCATAGTTGTGCCCGTGACCGTAGAAATTGTTGCACTTCCCGAAGATTTCACGGTTTGCCACATCGTTGAGCTCTGGACTGTGTAATCGATGCGATGCGCTGAATTCATAAACTTTTGTGAGATAGACCATCTGCCCCTCTCCATAATAATCAGCAAATAGGGCTGAATCCTCATACAGCCGAATCCGGTGTAAGATTGTCCCTTTGAGATGCGGCTCAATCGCATGCCAAATTTGGATGGCTAAATTCTCGCTCGTCGGTTGAAGGTGCGGGTTACCTGCAAAGGTGGGGTGTTGTAGGTTAATATGCTTGTGATCGTAATAGGCAACAACTTCTTCCCTCAGAACCCGGTCCAGATCGGTGATATTGATGACCATCCCGTGTTCAGGGTTAAGCCTCCCTTTGACCGTTGCATCCAATACATAATTATGTCCATGACTATTCGGGCTGGCGGCTGCCCCAAACAGGGCGTAGTTTTCCGCATCGCTGAGTTCAGGGATACGACAGCAGTGCGAGGCTTCAAAAGCAATTTGGCGCGTAAGGTAATGCACAATGAGCGTCCTTATCTGTGAAGCAAGATGCGCTTCCTTTACATTACACCGGCTCTTCTGAACTAACTGTTCTTACAGCCTAGCAACCTGATTGTCCACCGTCTCGAGCTGTACGCGCATCACCCACTCACCGCCCCCGCGAATATGGACATGCCGCATTTTCAACCAATCCACAAGGGTATCTCGATCCGGTGCTTCCCATTCGCACACCATTCGACCGAGGACCGTGTCGCACTGTACCTTTAAGCTCTTAACCCCGTCGCTTTCATCATCGATAAATCGCTTGGCGAGTCTTTCGACGTCCTGTCGTGTCATGCAGGCAATAATATGAGCAGAAACAAATTTAGGCATATTTGACTCCAATATGAAACAAAGGATAAAACGGATTAGGACAGCTAAGGAGTTTACCAAAGACTCAACAATCCCCAAGCATAGTCAAGGCAACCGATTATTCCAGCAATTCTTGACAATTCCAATCTTCGAACTGAATTTGCCGAGGTTTGAATCGGTACATGTCTTGCCAACCAATCGGAGGAAACAGGGTGGCAATCACCGAGAGTCGATAGTCATAGACGCAATCTTCCCAACTATAACCTAAAACCCCACCATTCACAAGACCATCGTAATAGTAACGAAGCAGATCCTTCTCGATTTCGCGTCGCTGCTGTGGAGATCCGCCTCCGACCAAGTAACAGAGGTCATAGGGTCCAATCCCCCGCTTATAGGTTTCCCAGTCGAAAAAGTAAAGCCGGTCTGTTGCTCGATTTTTAGGGTAAAAGATATTCCATTGATGCAAGTCACCGTGGAGAAGCGTCAGCGCCTTGCCATCTTTGATGCGTTGGGAGTATAATCGTTCCCAGCCGTTAATAGCGTGCAGTACGAAATCAAATATCTCTTGCGAGAATTCGTCCTGAGCTCTCTCAGCAAATTGAGGAAGCAGCGTTTCTCTCCAGTCTTGACAGTAGCTTCCTGTAATACCAGGTGTAGCCGCATCCACCATTCGGAGCGGTCCCCCTCGACCCCGTAGAAAATCGGCTTGCGAAATTCGCGGGTGCTCCCACCATTGAGTATGAAATTTCAACAATTCATCAATGATCTGTTTATAGAGAGCAACGGTAAATCCTTCCGCCTTGGGCGGCGTTTCGGCGTGTGTTATTGAGGCATCTTCAAAGATAAGATAGCATTGACGGGCGTCACGGTCATAATCGAAGTCGTAGCATCGAAAAACCGGTGGATCTGGGGTTTGAGCGGCGATTTCGTTGAAAAACACTGATTCCGCAATACCACCTCCAAACCAACCTTTCCGATAATCCTTGAATACCAGATCGGTATGGGGACTATCCTCCGATTTAGTGGAGTAGGTCACTTTCAACCGTGTGAAAAAGGCGGCGGTTGATTCAAATGTCTCTCCAATCTGCACGTCAGTTACCGTGTGGTGTGAAAGGTGCCCCTTCTGTTGTAAACGCTTAGTCAGCCATTGCGGCGTGATCTGCTCTGCGCTGGTAATCAATTAGTCTTCTACCTCTATGTGGAGCAGTAGGGACACAGATCTGAGTCCCTACTGGCTCAGTATCACTTCGATTACCCCTTTGCAATCGGTGCACCGACAAGATTGCCCCACTCTGTCCAGCTGCCATCATAGTTGCGAACCTTTTCATACCCCAAAAGGTACTTCAGCGCAAACCATGTGTGTGAAGAACGCTCTCCGATGCGACAGTAAGCAACCGTCTCTTTTTCTGGATCTACACCCTCACCTTCGTAGATCTCCTTCAATTCATCGTAAGATTTGAAGGTGCCGTCGTCCGCCACCGCGGTTGCCCACGGGATATTCGCTGCACCCGGAATGCGTCCCGGACGTTGTGCCGTTTCGGGCAATCCTGGGGGCGCGATGATCTCACCGGTGAACTCTGCCGGCGAACGCACATCGACAAGGTTGACCACTCCCTGCTCCAGCGTCGGGAGCACGTGATCTTTTGTCGCCCGGACATTGTCATCGGGGAATTTTGCTTTGTAATCGGTGCTGGCGGGCGAAGACGTATCCGTGACTAAGTCGCGGCCCTCATCGATCCACTTCTGGCGTCCACCGTTCATTACTTTTAGCTTGCTTTCGTCATGCCCGTAGTAGCGGAATTGCCACAGCGCATATGTGGCAAACCAATTGTTATTGTCGCCGTAGAAGATTACCGTCGTATCGTTGCTGATGCCGTTATCTTGGCACAACTCTTCAAACTGATCTTTTGTTAAAATATCGCGCCGCACTTGGTCACACAACTGGGTTTGCCAGTTAAGCCCGACAGCCCCGCTGATGTGTCCTTCATCGTAAGCTGCCGTATCCACATCGACCTCTACCAAACGGATGCCTGCATCGCTACCGTGCTGCGCAACCCAGTCAGTAGTCACTAACACTTCGGGGTGAGCATAGTCTGCCATAATAACAATCCTCCTACCATAGTTCGAAACTTGATATATTCGCTTGTTTGAGCGGGAGATCTGGATAATGCCCCACTCCTTCTTTCTGTCATCGTTACGTCGTTCTTACGGAATCATAACCGCCTGGTTCCGTAATATTCTTGCTGTGGGGAAGCAGAACTATCATCTGCATTCCGCACTAGCAATCGTAGCATATTTTTGTGCGAATTACAAGTTTTTTGATAGGCGGTACGGTAGGAGGGGTGACAAGAAGAAGCAGAACGGAAGGCACGAGGACTTGACTGCAAGATTTGATTGAATATCCGCAGATTTTAGCCATGTTATACTAACCCAAGTTGCGAGTGATGTGCCGCACGATAAAATTGCCCCTATACCCGTAGGTCGGATTATCTCCCGATCTGTCAAGGATTCTCGCTCCGTGGGATCGGAACGGTGTGCAGCCGATTCCGGTTTGTACGTTTCATATTAAGGATTTGGTTTTGTCCGAAACGTTATCAAGAAATCATTGGTCCAACAGCAGCAATCCTGAACAAAAATATCAATGACGTATACGGTATCGAATTCCAACAACGGGGCCCCTTCGGCGCGCATTATCTTTATCTCGTTTCCGATGTTCTCGCGCTCAACTAGACCGCGAGGTAACCAACCAAGGGACGCGCCCGCACGGTCCCGCAGGTCAATCTGATACTTTCTGATATCTCTATCGAATACAAAGCGAATTCCATTTACATTGAGCGGTTCAGGGTCGATGTCAGCGGCTCCATCGTCCACATCTGCCCATACTAATTCCGGCGGCGTTATGTCAAGCCGAAAGTGTTCACCTGGTGGCACAGCGGGTAGTCGTTCTTGCATCACGGGTTCTGGTCCCTCAACCGTGGACCTCCGCGGTTCTGTCCGAAACTGTATCACTGTCTCTGAGACATCACAGTCGAAATTTTGAGTGTATATCGTAATCTCGTAGTCAGTGTCGTATTCCAACAGCCCGCGGGGCGGATCGTGGGAATCCCAGTGCTCTATAACCACAACTTTTGTTTCAATCCACCAATGAGCATGGGGAGAGTCCCAGCGCGAGAGCTGCTTGCCGCGCTTCTTATCGTAGAGAGAAACCGAATGGCTATAGAAAGGTTCCTTAAATTCAAAACGAAATCCGCTGAGATTCAATAGTTTTGGATTAACATTAACCTCTCCGTGTTTCACGGTTCCCTCTGCAATCATTTCCGGCTGGGGGATGGGTTCATCTTCTATCACAATGGGAGCTTGTTCTTCGACCACGGGTTCTGGCTCATTGACAGCGGGTTTTTCGGTGCCGCAGCCGAGAATCAGAAGCGCGAACATCATTAGAGCGAGTTTTTTCACCGACTACCTCATACAGTGTAATGCGTAATATGTGATGCGTAGGAGGAAACGGAACGGAGATCTCCGTTCCCTACGAGAAGTCAGGTTCAAGTGGGTACCTCTTAAATAGTTAATTGCTACTCGCTTGGATTTACTTCAGAAAAAAGCAGGCGGGGTTGTTGCCCGGGGCGATGAAGCGGGGAGGGTTGAAGTGTTATCAGTGCAGCCAATTGTGCAGCTTAGGTTGTACTAAAGCAAGTTGTTAGGTTCTGTTGACATTTGAGTATAGCCAGATAACGGAGAGGCTTAAATCGGTTTGCTGACCGGGAAATCCGAGAAAAGAAACCGAGTTTTGAAGAAAAAACTCGGTTTCCGGCATCTTTTCCAGTGATTTGAGCGTTTTTCGCGATAGCAAAAGCAAGATGTCAACACACCCTAGCAACTTACGTTATGCTGAGAAAAAGATTTCCACCGTTGTTCACACGCACACGGACCCAAGGTTCGATCCAGATGGTTGTGTCTGGCTGCTCAATGACAGCAGGTCCGGAAAACTCGCTTCCCCACGGGAGCAATGAACGGTCATAGATGGGACATTCCACAAACCGATCCTCCACATAGACGGGTCTGACACCCTTTTGTGCGTCTTTCAGAGTCGTTTTGGGGCTGGGGATAAAATCTTTCAGTGATAGGTCCGGGCGCATACCAATCACGGAAGTGCGCAGGTTTAGCAAACGGATCGGGATGCTCTCCAGCAACGTTTCTAATCCACCAAATGTCTCGTCGACCTGCCCGTATTGCCGGAGATATGCGCGGCGAAAACTTTCTGCGATAACTGGCGAAGCCACAGGTCCCGCTGGTAACGGTGTCCGGATGACGTGGGTTTGCCCCTCGTAGGAAATCTCCGCTTCCCGTAATACGCTTACCTGTGTCAGGGGAATCTGCTCACTCTTGATGAGTTGATCTCCTTGCGCGAGGTGTTCAGCGAAAATTTCTTCTGCATCGGTTGGATCGAGTTCGGAGAGCCGACGGTTTATCATGGTCACAAAATCGTGTTGGAGGTCGGCGATGACACAACCCCAAGCAGAGGCAATGCCGGGATAGTAGGGGACGAGTGCCTGCGAAACCCCAAGCTCCCGCAGGAGGAAACTGACCATCAACGGTCCGCCACCTCCAAAAGAAAAGAGCACAAAATCTCGCGGATCATGGCCGCGATCAATAGAGATACGACGGATACTACCAGCGATCCGGTTATTTGCAATAGTGAGAACTGCTAGGGCTGCTTTCTCTAAGGAGAGGCCGAGCGGCTTGCCAACCTTCTCCCTGAAAATCGACCGGGCTGCGTCGAGGTCAAACGAAAAATCGGTCGCTCCGGCGATGGGATAGTCCGGGTTGATCCGACCCAGAATCACGTTCGCATCCGTAACTGTTGGCTCAGTGCCACCCAATCCGTAGCAGACCGGTCCCGGTTCAGCGCCAGCACTTTCGGGCCCCACTTGGAGTAAACCGCCTTCGTCAATCCGGGCGATGCTGCCACCGCCCGCGCCAATGGTGTGAATATCAATCATCGACACCATGATCGGGATGCCAAACTCTGGTTCTATCCCGTTTGAGACTACCGGTTTGCCCTCCGTCACCAACGACACATCCAGACTTGTGCCTCCCATGTCGTAACCAATCAGGTTCTGGAACCCATTTTCTGCAGCAATCTTGGTGGCAGCGATGACCCCAGCGGCGGGACCCGATAACACAGTGTTGACCGAGAAATCGCGAGCGGATTCGACCGACATCATCCCACCGTTCGACTGCATAATGAGAAGATTCCCGCTGTAGCCGCGCTCCTCCAAGCGTTGTTCAAGCCGAGCCAAGTAGCGACTAACGATCGGCTGCACGTAGGCGTTCACGGTAGCAGTGCTGGTACGTTCAAATTCACGGAAGAGTGGGAGGATATCCGCTGAAGCAACGATATAAAGATCAGGAAAGCGTGTTTGCAGAAGGGCTTTGGCGCTGCGTTCGTTTGCGGGATTGATGTACGCGTTCAGAAAACTGATGACAATCGCTTCCACACCCTCCGAAACTAGCTCTTCAGCAGCTGCAATTACCTCCTCCTCCGCCAATGGAGCAAGTATTTCACCTTCTGCCGAGATACGCTCAGTGACCTCTTTGCGCCGATCCCGTGGAACTAACGGCTCATAAGATCCGCTGAGACCGTAGAGGTGCGGTCGATCGCGACGCCTCAGTTCCAGAATATCTCGAAAACCGTGCGTTGCAATCAAACCGCAGCGTACACCTTTGCGCTCCAAAATGGCATTGGTTGCCACAGTGGTGCCGTGAATGACCAGTTCAATATCAGGATAGGAAACCTCAAGCACATCCAACCCCGTAATTAGGCCGATGGATGGCTCGCGTGGCGTGGTTGAAGCCTTTCCAATCTGTAGAGTCTTTTGGTTTTCATCTAAAACAACAATATCTGTGAAAGTGCCGCCAATATCCACACCAACAAGTTTTCCCATAAAAGTATCGCAGGTCTCCGTACAGAGAGCGCTTCCCCCCTTACTATAACGCTTTTTTGCCCCTGAAATTTTCTATCTGGTAGGCCAAGTCCTCAAGACGGACTTTGGTATTAAGATACGAATCGAAACTTGCTAACCAGAGTTAGATAGCAACGTGCGTTATGATAACATCTGAGGCGGTCTCCGTCAAGTATTGAGGGAAAGGTTATGGGAGCCCTGTTTCGTTTCCTTCATTGTCGTTAGCTACGGCATCGGTTTCCGGCAGCGCGGCAGGGCCGGATGGCGGATGAATACCAAACGTGGCACGAACCTTAGTCTCGACCTCGTCCGTAATTTCAGGGTGCGCTATTAGGAAATCTTTAGCGTTGCTCCTGCCCTGCCCAAGCCTCTCATCGTTATAAGAAAACCAAGCACCACTTTTGCCAATAATTCCTGCGTCTATGCCCACATCCAAGATCTCTCCGATTGTGCAGATTCCTTTGCCGTAAATAACATCGAACTCAGCTTGACGGAATGGAGCGGCGACCTTATTTTTCGCAACCTTGACACGCGTACGGTTTCCGATCTGCTTCTCTCTATCCTTCAGGGTTTCTGACCGACGTATCTCCAACCGAACTGATGCGTGAAATTTGAGTGCCAGTCCGCCGGGCGTTGTTTCTGGATTTCCAAACAAGATGCCAATTTTCTGTCGGATCTGGTTGGTAAAGATCACACAGGTTTTGGATTTATTGGTGACACCGGACAGTTTACGTAAAGCTTTGGACATCAGACGTGGTAACAACCCAACGTGGTTGTCCCCCATATCACCCTCAATCTCCGCATGGGGGGTGAGCGCTGCGACGGAGTCAACAACAACAATATCAACAGCCCCACTACGAACTAAGGTCTCAACAATATCCAACGCTTGCTCCCCGGCGTCCGGTTGGGAAATCAGGAGATTTTCCATGCTTACCCCAATCTGTTGGGCGTAAAGCGGATCTAACGCATGTTCGACATCAACAAATGCGGCAACGCCATCCTGCTTCTGTGCCTCCGCAATCATGTGAAGCGCAAGCGTGGTCTTACCACTGGATTCATGGCCAAAAATTTCAACAATGCGCCCACGGGGAACACCGCCAACCCCCAGTGCGATGTCTAACGCCAACGAACCTGTCGGGATGACGGTAACGGGAACCACTTCGTCACTATCAAGCTGCATAATCGCACCTTTGCCGTGCTGCCGCTCGATCTGAGAGATTGCAAGATCTATCGCTTTCTGCTTGTTTATACTTAGTTCCATGTTAATAAGTCTCCTTGTTATGGATTAGAATCGTTTTGTTGGGTTAATTATATCATAACATTTGTGAAAAATCAACGCAAAAAAGTACACGCGCATGAATACCAGATCGAATTGGCGGAGAAATGTTATTGTAGCTTACTTGCCCACCACAATGACCCCATTGCGTACTGCCACCTGATCGCCAGATGTTAGCTGAATCTGATAGATGTAGGGACCAATATTCACAATCTCTCCCGCCTCATCCCTACCATCCCATTCAACACTCATCGCGTTGGAACTCATTACGGTTTGATTCACTAAGGTCCGGATGAGTTTGTTGTTTAGATCGAAGATCTCGACGACCGGTTCCGTATCACCGATGTGTGAGGTGTTGTGGTTTACGATTGTTAGGCGCGTTCGATCAGCAATCCCGTTTCCGTCTGGTGAGAAAGGATTAAAACTCCACGCTACCTGAATCTGCGACGGGACTGCCTGAAACAAGGCAACCTGTGAGATGAAGTTCAGCTCCATACGAACGACCTGTCGATTCAAGTCAACTTCACCGCCTACCAACTGCCATTCTTGCACGGAGGTGTCCCATACGAAGATTTTCAGATCTGCCTCTCGCCCGATATTTGCAAACATCAGATCTGAGGGATGATAGGCTAATTCAAGCAAGGCTGGACGCGCAAGAATCAGATGCTCAAAGGTATCAAAGGACACGATCCTCGCGCCTGAGACATCGAAAAACTCTACCTCGTTGAGTTGAAGGTTATTCGCTTGTTTGCTCTCTGTGATTTCGAGGCGAAAGTAGCGAGCAGAGGGGCGGGTTGGTAGTTCAATGACAGTGGTTTGATCCTCGAAATCGGTTAATTCGAGAGTGCTTATGAAATTCTCGTTATCATTGGACGTGAAGAGTGTCGCACGCTGTGGACCAAAAGAGATATCTCCTTCCACGTTAGCGTGCACAACCATACGGCTGACAGTACGTTGACTGTCGAGGTCGATTGTCAGACTCACAGGCAGCGGCACAAGACCTGCAACCCATGTAGACGGCGGTTCCAAAATGCCGTCCACGGCGAAGGTTGGGGGCTGATTGGGTAACGCACTTGTCGCTTCAGCAGCAAACCCGCCTTGGCGCAATGCTTCAAAGCGGTACACAACCACCGGAGCCGTCCCTTTAACAATGCGGTTATTTGCTCGGTAAGATAACGGATTAACCGTTTCAGGTGGCACCGAAAAAAAGTGTAATTTCGTGGTCTTTTCATCAAAGGCCTCCACCGGAACGACAATGGTTGCTCGATCTCCATCACTCAAGGTGAATACACCGCCCTGAGCTGCTTCAGGTTGTAACTCCGGGAGGTAAAATAGGGAAATTGTCTTCCTGTCCATAGTGTTAAGCGAGGGTGGATCCGACGATGTTGGTTCCCTTGCAGTTACGGAAAGTCGGTTTGCTCCTGCCTCCAACATTACATCTACAGAAAAGGTCGCACAATAAGGTTGGGTTGAATCCAGACCACAGGCGTTGGTGAGCGGAACTCGCATTGCAATGGACCGAATCCGACCCTGTATGGCCCGGTTGGTTGTATCCACAAGCTGAATTGATTCAATCGAAATTGGACCTGCCTGCCAGCCTTCGAGCATCTCAATCTGGATGAATTGTGCAGAGACTACCGATGGAAAATCAACCACAATGCTGTGGAAAGTAGGGTCTATGCTCGATGAAATGTTAACAGGTGGAGCTACAGAGAAATCCGTTCCAACCCTCGAAAACGCCAGACGGGCAACCCGCGGACCGCGGGGAAACCCCCGATCAACCACAGGTAGAATTAGCATCCCTTTGAGTTCCTGTGTGCTTCCAAGATCTACAACGAGGCCATAGATTGAGTGTGTCAACTGCGCAAGGTACGGGAGGCCACCAGGAGTATTAACCGAAACAATAACTTCCCCTCGAACTGAGGACTCAACGATTCCCTTGATTGTTACTACTTGATTATTTGTGGTGAAATCAGTGGTTGGACTTATGATAGACAGGTCTGTGCGAGCGGCTACTCCGTCGGCACTTAGAAGGGTGAGGGTAATAAACAGAAGGGAGAGGTAAAATCGCATATTTCTATATCTCTTTTGAAACGCACCGTATGCTACGATCAGAGTGCTTGGTGATACAGATCGATCATGTCTTCTTCGGTACAAGGTCGCGGGTTGGTCAGATGGCACTGATCCGCTATCGCCTGCCGCGCGAGATCAGGGATCATCTTTGCCGTCACATCTGCCTCCCGCAAGCGCGATGGAATACCAATATCTTTACACAACTGCGTCACCTGATCGACTGCCGCTTGTGCAGCTTCCTCTTGCGATAGCGCGTAGATATTCACACCAAATGCTGCAGCGATATCCCTTAGTTGATCGGTTGCTGCGACCTTGTTGAATGCCATGGTATACGGAAGGAGAATTGCATTTGCAAGCCCGTGATGTAGGTCCGCGATCGCCGAGAGCGGGTGGGCTAAGGAATGCGTAACACCTAACTCTTTCTGAAACGCAATTGCCCCCATCATTGCTGCCATCATCATCGCTCCACGCGCCTCAAGATCACTGCCATTGTCAACGGCACGGCGCAGGTGTTGAGCGACCAATTTTACCCCGGCAAGCGCAATCCCGTCACAAATTGGATGATAGACCGTGGAAAGATACGATTCAAGGTTATGGGTAAACGCGTCCATCCCTGTCGCAGCTGTCAACGCTTTGGGTAATCCGACAGTCAATGCCGGATCTACGATTGCCACTTTAGGCAGCAGATGCGGACTAAAGACCAGCGCCTTGCGTCCCAGGGATTTTATCGTGACAACAGCACCACGTCCAACTTCACTTCCGGTCCCCGCAGCAGTTGGTATGGCAAGCATCGATGGTACGTCGGACGAGATCTTGTCCGGTCCGCCGCTGAGCACTTCGTACTCTGCAAGCGACAGGGGATGCGTAGCCTTCAAGCAGATTAGTTTGGCGACATCTAACGGACTCCCGCCGCCCATGCCAATCACAAAATCACAACCTTCCGTCTGGAAAACCTCTGCACCATCGAACACATCCGATTCAACAGGATTGCCGTGGACGCCATCGTAGATTGCGTAACTGATTCGTGCCGCTTCAAGCCGCTGCGTTACTTCATCTGCCAATCCCACTTGGCGAATCCCCTTGTCTGTCACCAATAACACCTTCTTTGGTGAGAACGCCGAAAGCTGCTCTGTAAGCGTGTCAATCGCTCCGACGCCGAAGATAATCTTATTAGGAAAACTGAAAGTCGAAGGTGACATATAGGTCTCCTTTTTCTGAGTGCGCCAAATGTGAAGCCTGAATTTGCTGCTCTGCTAATTATAGTTCTGCTGTCGTCTGCCCGCCATGTTCAACAAGCACCGCGATAACGGCTTCATTGCCCTTCCGAATCGCATCATCCAACGCAGTCTGATCATGATCACCGGTTGCGCGGCGGTTAATATCTACCTCATGTGTTATCAATAAAAATGCGGTTCTACGATATGCCTCCGAGTTTTCTCTTCCGCTTGTTGAACCACCTTGAGCTGCGGCATGGAGTGCCGTGGTCATACCGAACGCATCTCCATTGACATCTGCCCCGTTTCTGAGGAGCAATTCAACAGCTTCGGTACACCCTGCGTCTGCTGCCCAAGCGAGCGGGGTTCTCCACCACTGGGCTTGACGGGCGTTGACGTCTGCCTCTGATTGAATGAGCCGCTCACAAAAGTCTGTCATATTTCTATGAGCTGCCCAATGCAGCGGTGTCGCACCTCGGAGAACACCATCTCTGAGGGATTCGCCGGTGGCGAGCTCGGGCTGCTGTTCGAGCAGTTCTTGTGCAGTTCGTTCATCCCCATCGTCGATTGCATCGATCAGTTCATCTACAGATGCCATGCTTTTCTCCAATAAAACTCTTATTTCTTATTCGCTTAGATTAGCGTGATTAGTGGACGCTGATTTTCCTCCACGAATCTACACCAATCAACACGAATGTTTATAAGATTTAACCAGGTGCCCACTTGCTTCGGGACAGTCCTGAGAACGAGCGTCTGATGTTGGTTGGTTATTCATTAAAACTCTTATTTTTTGTTCGCTTAGATTAGCGTGATTAGTGGATGCTGATTTCCTCCACGAATCTTCTCTAATCGACACGAATGTTTTCAGGATTTAATCAAATGCCTACTGGCTCCAGATCATCCGTTTCCATTCCAGATCTTGCTCTGCACCAAAGTTGATAAGAACACCGACTGGCAATCTGGTTGCTTTGAGATAGTTGAGTAGCTGTGCTTGGTTATGCGATGCCAAACGATCAAGGGCTTTGATTTCGACGATGATTTTTTCGTAAACGACGAAGTCCGGCTTATACTGCTGCTTGAGTTGACGTTCTTTGTATCTGATGTATAGTTGTTGCTGGGATTCAAAGGGAATTCCTCGCGTGGAAAGTTCGATTTCCAGTGCTTCTTGATATACTGATTCGAGAAAGCCGGGACCTAGCACATTATACACTTCCATCGCAGCACCAATGATAGTATACACTTCGTTTTTGTAAAGCAGCTCTGGCATTTTCTGTGCCTCTCTTTTTCCTCCACGAATCTACACTAATCGACACGAATGTTTTTAGGATTTGATAAAATGTATACTAGTTCCAGTCCCTCCCTGCCAGTAGGCATCTGGGCGTTGATTGTTAATCTGTATATATTTTATTCGCTTAGATTAGCGTGATTAGTGGACGCTGATTTCCTCCACGAATCTACACCAATCAGCACGAACGTTTATAAGATTTAACCAGATGCCCACTTGCTTCGGGACAGTCCTGCGAACGAGCGTCTGATGTCGGTTGATTATTCATTAAAGCTCTTATTTTTTGTTCGCTTAGATTAGCGTGATTAGCGGACGCTGATTTTCCTCCACGAATCTACACCAATCAGCACGAATGTTTATGGTCAGTGGTGTAAACCTTTGTAACTCCAGAAGCATTATAAACAGAAGCAATCCGCTAAGTATAAGAGGATCCCTCATAAATGTCAACGATGTTTCAGAGTAGCGAGGGTTACGGAAATTGTATTGACAGCGAATTGGGTCAGTGCTATAATGTGGAATATCAGAGTTGGATTATCATGCGGATTCAAACCTCGCATCTGAACACATTTAATACTGATCCATGCCCGGAGTTTTCATCATTATATTGACGGGAGGCGGACCGTGATAACGTCTTTCTTAGAAAAACCAGCTGATTCACCACTTATGCCAGTTCCAGAAACAGCGGTGAATATTTACACACCAAAAAATCCCTTTCCGGCGGAGGTCGTGAGCAAGTATCGGATTACAGACAGCTCCAGCCCGAATTACGGTTGGCATGTCGTGCTTAATCTGAAGGGGAGCAAGATGGTGGGGAAATATCGCATTGGTCAGAGTATCGGAGTGGTGCCAACTGGACGCTTCAATAGCACAGAGTTCAATTATGCGCATGAGGCGCTGAACGACAAGATTCGCCTGTATTCGATCACTTCTGCCTGTTGGGGAGATGATTGGAAGGGGGAAACCGTATCGCTATGTGTAAAACGGGAAATCACGGAAGATGAGGAAACAGGCGAGTTGGTGCTCGGTGTGGATTCAAACTATATCTGTGATGCACGGCCCGGAGATGAGATGTTGATCACGGGTCCCGTTGGCAAAAGCTTCCTACTCCCAGATAACCCGCTCGACTACAATTACGTCTTCACAGCAACAGGGACCGGAATCGCCCCCTTTGTCGGGATGCTTGTTGAGCTGTTTAATCAGGGCTTCGATCGGGAAGTATGGCTTGTCTTTGGCGTTCCATATTCCACAGACATTATGTATAACGACGAATTTCTCCATTTCGCAGAACGCCATCCGAACTTCCATTACACCACCGCGGTTAGCCGCGAACAAACTAACGCGCGCGGCGGCAAGATGTATGTCCAAGACCGGCTCGAAGAGAATCAGGAGGGCCTCATCCCCCTGTTAGAACAACCGGATACCCTATTTTATATGTGCGGACTAAAGGGCATGGAATATGGCATCTACCCTTGGCTCTATCGGATAGGGTCGAACCTTGTCAGTCTACCTGACGGTCTGACCATGGCGGATATCGAGGGGTTATCCCGCGATGCACCGGAATGGTCAAAGATCGAGCGAGCACGGGATAAAGAACGCCTGTTCAAAGAGACCTATTAAAACGTGAGACGTAATGCGTGCGGATTATTCGTGCCTTACGTTTCACGTTTCATTCCTATCCAACTTCCTCACCGTCAAGCCTGCCAACCTGCAAGTCGATTTCTTCGCGGGTCTCCATCTTGTCAATTTTGCCATCCGCCATGTAGAAGATTCGATCCGACACATCGAGCATCTTTGTATCGTGGGTAGCCGTGATAATCGTGACCCCGTTCTCCTCATTCAGCCTTTTTAGGAGGTCGATGATCTCAAGCCCCGTCCGTGTATCAAGGTTTCCCGTCGGTTCATCTGCAAGCACGATTGCGGGATCGTTTGCAAGCGAACGCGCGACGGCAACACGCTGCTGCTGACCGCCAGAGAGTTCAAGCGGTTTATGCTGGACCCGTTCTCCTAAGCCCACAGTGGTTAGCAGTTCAATGGCTTTTGTACGGCTATCATCAGCGGTCATCCCTGCGAAAATCATCGGAAGCGACACATTTTCGAGGGCGGTCATCACCGGGATTAGGTTGAACGACTGGAAAATGTAACCGATTTTGCGGCAGCGCAGCCACGCCAATTCATAGGCATCCAGTTGCGCGATGTCCACCTCATCAATGTAGACCCTGCCTTCTGTTGGCTTGTCCAACCCACCAATCATGTTGAAAAGTGTTGATTTGCCGGAACCTGACGGTCCCATAATGGAGATATATTCACCGCGACGAATCTCAAAATTGGTGCCTCGCAACGCCTCAACGACGGTGGTGCCCATCTCATATTTCTTAATCAGGTTCCTCACCCGTACTGTGTTTTCCTTGGGTAAGTCCCGTGCAAATCGTGCGGGCGTTTCCGTCGGAACGGCGGTGTGCGCCGCTGTTTCCGGGGCTAATCCTTCTAATTCTGCCATTTTGTTACTTTCCTTTCTTCGCGTTTTGGGGAACCGCAAATCCTACCATTCCCCGCTTACCTAACTGCCGCATAAACGTGAACAGCGATGTCTCTGCCTCTTTTCTCGTCATGCGATACTTTCCACTAAGCTGCTTGACAATATGACCGACGGAGTTATGGCCGTCGCACAGTTGCCACACAAAACCCCCGACATCGTCTAAGACGACCACACGGTTGGGAGGCAGCATAAACAACTTTGCCACTAACCGTAGCCAGACCGTCTCCTTCTGAGGGATTACCAGCGCAACTTCCCCCTTGTCATCGACCTCCCACTCGATCAACTGATTGCGCAGCGGCAACGACTGTAAGATATCTGCGCGGTTCAGTTGGGATTCTGGGGGTTTCTTTAGCCGGAGTTTGTAAAGAATTGTGTTAATCATCAGCGTATTCGGTTCATTAGTGAACGTGAAACGTAAAACGTGAAACGTGATTAGGAGAAGGGAATATTTTGTAAAATAGGATTCATGTTTTCCATTTTGTAGGTATATCGGGTCTCATGTAGAATTTCTTGGCGTTGTTGTGGAACCATCGTCAGTAGCAGCCGAATAATTTGGGTAAGCAAACTCAGACGATGAGTAGTAACCGCTGGACCCAATATGTGTCGTCCCTTGTAGTACCAATCCCGGCTTTCTCTAGCGGAACCGAGCGCGTATTCATAGAAACGAGCTCTATCCCTGCCGGTGCCGCGTGAATAGCCTTCGGCGAGATTCGCACTGATAGAACCCAGTGCTCGGTAGAGTTGGTCTGACAATTCAAGAGTACGTTTATCCCGTATCAACTTAGTTGCGTCATGCCACCCCACAGCCGCAGCAAATAATCCCAGACGATAAGCCTCCATCTTCCATAAAGAATCGTTGATGATTTCAGCAGAAACTGAATGTTCCCATTCTTCATAAGTTCATCCGAGTACATTTTCTGTCACGCATCACGTTTCACTCGTTAATGACACCGGATACTTGCTGCTATCTCTTCTGCTGTTCTTGCTGCATCCTGTTTGGCAATCGCTTGGACAACGTAGATTCGATTTGAGTGATGACAGCGCCAGAGGTTAACGGCAAAGGTTTTACGACGCATGACCTTATCAATAACCAGAGCGGGTGCAAGGGGAACGCGGTCTATAAGACGGGTTTCCTCGCCGATTAGCGTTAGCCGTTCTTCTGCATCGCCGTTACTGGATTCAATTGAGAAGCCATATCCACGGATAGCTTTCGCATATCTTGCTCGAAACCACTCCTCAAGATCCTGTTCCTTCAGGGTAACATCTGCGACCCCATACCGTTCAATGCTAACCTTTCGGCTGCCATCTACGAATGAAAAAAGCAGATAACCAGACAAAAGTTTATGCTTGTCAAGTCGATATCGTCGCGGGACCTCTGCATTGAGTTGGTAGGCACTCCAAAGCGTTGCCTGGCCCACGGGGTGATCCTGGACAGAAGTTAGAATGCGGTGGGTTGTTTCCTTGATATTCTCCTTGAGATGCCCCATAACCTGCACAATCGTGATCCGCTTACAGATTTGGCAGTGGAAGATGACGCCGCTCGCCCGAATGTCCCCCTTCCAGTTGAAGAAAGCAACCTCTCGATCCTCGAAAAACTGCGGCTCCTTGATCAGATTGACATTCCGCTGGATGTGGAGGTTTGTGTCTCTACGCTTATAATTTTTTCGAACAAGCTTAAAATAGTCGTCGAGAACGCGTTGGAGATCCGGTTTCTTCTGTTTTGACTCAGACCACTTTAACTCAAGGCGCGGCATATCCGCGTCCTCAAGGCGCAAATACCCGCTTTTGTCGTCGCCAGATAATCCGCTCAACTCCCAATCCTCAGGAAGTTCAACGGTAATGCCATTCCAGCCTAAAGTTGTCCATTCCATAATTGATTCATTGATTGATCGATTTAGTGGTACAAGTATACTACTGCACTTCTGATGAACACATGAAGTCGTCAACTAAAACGGCTTTACGATGACTGCTTTGGAAACCAAGGCAATCGCGACCGTTCCCATCCCAATCAGTCCAACACCACAGGTAAAACCTGCCGCCAAAACTGGGTTAAACATGAACCATCGTTTTAGCCCGAATTTCTTTATCATGTAAAACCGACCAATAATCGCTCCCATCACCTTCGGCAGCATCATGCCAGGATCTGCACCGATCCCACCCACAATTCCGTAGAACCACATACTCGGCATCTTCGCCACCCAGAGCAGACCATAGATTGCCAATGAAGAGGTGAAACCCGCCGCCACATAGTTTCCACGAATGGCTTGCAACATCTGGCTGTTTCCGTCTCGAAGCGAGGTTTTCCAGAGGGATTCGTTGGTCGCGTAGAGGGGCCACCACGTCTGTGCAAAAGGATATTGGGCCGACGGAATCGGCGCAACTTTCCAAATAAAATGCCAAACCACAATTCCAGACACAATCAAGATCGGCATAAGCAGCAATCGCGCAGCGATACTGCTGGTGAAGGTGGTGCCTGTCAACTCAAGGACACGCCAACTCTGTGTCCCACGGCCGTAGTCTTCGTCCGGCAGAGGAACAAACCAAATATCAATCTCCTCATAGCGGCTCAAAATAAATGTCGTTTCGTGGAGGTAAGGAATCTCGAAAAGATCACGACCAAGAATCCCATACGTCCGCGCGGTGATGTATGAATTGACCGGGGTGTACAAGAACGCAAAACCAAGCAGGAAAACCAACGGGAAATTTGGCACCATATAGGTGTGGACAATATAGATGAAAGTCCCCATCCCAAAGAGCCACAGGATCGCCATCAACCAGAGTGGAAAATCGCCGCGTCCCGGAGGCGGTGATTGTAATGATCTACCCCCGTCCGCCTGTTCCTGTCGGGCTTGCTTAAACTTTATCACCATCGGAATCGAGGCTGCCATGCCAACGAGAGCGAAACTGAAAGATTTGCCCATCCCAAAACTGATCCAGAAATCAAGGCCATTGTATAAGCCCACACCGCGGACATCTAAGCCGGGACGCCACTGATGCAAAATCTCCGCCGGATAAAGGAAGCGTGGATTCAGGATAAACTGGGTAAAGAATGCCCCCGCCAGTTCCGTCATGATAACGGGGAATGGCAGCACAAAACCGGTGAGTACCGCTGAAAAGTCGGTTGATAGTGCGAACACACCCGTTGGCGCGATCTCTTCGATTACATTCGTGAAATCGATGAATGGAATCTTCAGGAGTTGAATTGGCGTTGACATCATCACGCCTGTGAGCGAGGGAATGCCGATGTAGATAAATCCCCAGAGCAACCCCGCCATAGATCCGACCGAGAAGACACGCCAGCGCCACGTCTCCATACGACCAGTGGTTTCTGCCAAGGCGGTCGCGCCCTGCGCTTCGATAGGTGCCAACGGGTAGGGCAGCCGCTCCATGTCCGCTGTCAGGCGGAACAGAAAGTAGCCCGCACTGATATAGCGGATCTCTCCCAACAACTTGAATATCAGGAAGAATGCAATCGGCCAAAACCAGTCCATGTGCAAGAGCGAACGCTCTGCAATTGCTAACGCATCTTTCGACGGCACAACCCAGAAGGGAATCTTATCCGCAATTTCATACGACGCAGCTTGTGCCGTATTGACAAAATAGGCGTACCAGATAAAGCCGCGATACTGCCCCCCAGACCCGACCGCTGCACCGGTGAGTCCGAGTAACATATAAAGCTCTTGTCGCCGAGCGGTTGTAAAAGATCTACGCGCCAACTCCGTGAACAGAATAACCGCAACCCACGGCGCCGCCCCGGCGCCCGACTGACCAGAAACTAAAGTCAGGTAGATTGATCCCGGCATCATCAACAATCCGACAAAAAGTGCGCCCAGAAAGACCTTCAGCGTTAATCCCGACTCAAAGGTGCGGATACCACCATCGATATCGTAGCGCTGCGCCCAGACCTGCCACTCTTCTGCTTGTGTAACTCGTTCTCTTGCCATAATAACTCGGGTGCGTTTTTCAGGAGTTCATTGGTCCAGGAACTCATTGGTTTATAACTATAGTGAATTAGAAAAATACGTAAACGTTTACTAATAACTCCGACCTTTTCAAAGTTTCCAAGGTCTACCCCTGGTCTCCCCAATAAGATCAATACGGGCGGAACGGACTAGTAAAAGGGATTTAGGAAGTTGGCCGTGCATTGGGAGTGTCTAGGTAATTCTAAAATTTACCATTATAACTTACATTACGGGGGTGGTCCAAAACGGTTCGGTCCTTCAGTGCCTTTCAGAAAGCCGCATTCAATAATTGCCCAAAAAGGTCCTATAAGTGGAATCCATTCAATCAATACCCACCAACCTGATTTATTTCTATCATGCCAACGTTTTACGGCTATTGGATAACCGCAGTAGAAAGTGAGTATGAACAGTAATAAAGCAAATAAGCCGGTAACGGAAACAAGGAAGTCGGTAACGCTAAGGCGGAATGGCTCAATAGTAACGACGAAAACAAGCGCACAAATACAGGAAACTACTATACGCGCCGCCGTCGCGCACCAGTAGGTCCTCCGGCTGATTCTGCCTTTGAATAAAAAAAAGACTTTCCAAACACTCGTCACAGTAGGGAGTCTCGGCTCTGCTCAGCCTGAGTTGGGTGTCGAGATATGAATCTCGACCTACTTATCCAATCGGAGATTTGCGTTTGCGTAAGCCCAAATGTACTAGTGAACTAATGAACTAAAACGGCTTGACAATCACCGCTTTCGAGACCAACGCGATTGCAACCGTGCCCATACCAACAAGCCCAACACCACAGGTGAAGCCTGCCGCCAAGACGGGGTTATACATGAACCATCGTTTCAGACCGAACTGTTTGATCATATAGAACCGACCGATAAGTGCGCCGATAACGCGTGGAACCATCATCCCTGGGTCTTGACCGATTCCACCAACAATTCCGTAAAACCACATACTGGGTAACTTTGCCATCCAGAGCACCCCGTAAATTGCCAGTGAGGAGGTAAAACCGGCTGACACATAGTCGCCACGAATGGCTTGTAGCATCTGACTATTACCATCTCGGAGTGAAGTTTTCCAGAGGGCTTCATCGGTTGCGTAGAGGGGCCACCACGTCTGTGCAAAGGGGTATTGTGAGGAAGGAATAGGTGCGATCTGCCATATAAAATGCCAGACCACGATCGTTGCAACGATCAGGAGCGGCACCATCAACGCTCGCCCCAGCACATCGCTGGTGAAGGTTGTACCTGTCAATTCAAGTACACGCCAATGCTGAGTCCCTGCGCCGTAATCTTCGTCTGGGAGGTGGACAAACCAGATGTCAATCTCCTCGTAACGGCTTAAAATAAAGGTTGCTTGATGGATATAGGGCAGCACAAAAAGAGGTCGCCCTAACACGCCAAACGTTCGCGCATTGATATAGGAATGCAATGGTGTGTACAGAAAGGCAAAGCCGAGAAGGAACGAAACCGGGAAGTTTGGCACCATCCTATGTACAATCCACACGTAGACCACCATGCTAAGAACCCACAAACCGCCCATCAACCAGATTGGGAAATCGCCGCGTCCCGGCGGGGTTTGCAGAGAACCACGCGTACCAGCCTCAGCCTGGCGTGATTGTCTAATACTCAACATGATCGGGATAGATGCTGCCAACCCAACAGCGGCGAAGCTGAAGGATTTCCCCATATTGAAACTCAACCAGAAATCGAGGTCGTTAAACAGCTTCACACCACGCATATCCAAGCCCGGGCGCCATTGATGCAGGATCTCCAATGGATAGAGGATTCGCGGATTCAGAACAAACTGAGTGAACATCGCTGAAACGAATTCGCTGATTATGATTGGGAACGGTAACACAAATCCCTGTAGTATCAGTCCAAAATCTGTCCATAGGGCAAACATGCCCGATGGCGCAAAACTTTCGATGCTTGGGGTGAAGTCGATAAATGGAATTTTCAGAATCTGTATCGGTGTTGACATCATCACCCCTGTGAGCGAGGGGATACCAATATAGAAAAAGCCCCAGAACAGCCCCGCCATGGATCCAATTGAAAAGACACGCCAACGCCATGTTTCGCCCTGCCCTGTGGTTTCTGCCAATGCGGTTGCGCCTTGTGCTTGAATCGGTGCCAACGGATAAGGAAGTCGCTCTAAATCTGCTGTCAGACGGAACAGAAAATAGCTCGCGCTAATATAGCGAACCTCTGCCAGCAACTTCATGATAAGGAATATCACAAGGGGCCAGAACCAATCCATGTGCAAAAGCGAACGCTCTGCAATTGCCACCGCGTCCTTTGCAGGTGCCACCCAATAGGGGACTTTATCCGCTATTTCATACGATTGTGCCTGCGGTGTGTTGATAAAGTAGGCATACCAGACAAATGGGTAGGCACGATATTGGATTCCAGAGCCAACCGCCATGCCGGTTAATCCCAGCAAAATGTAAAGTTCTTGTCTCCTTGCAGTTGTGAAAGACCGGCGTGCCAATTCGGTAAACAGAATAACCGCCACCCAAGGCGCAGCCCCCGCGCCCGACTGGCCTGCAACTAATGTCAGGTAGATTGAACCCGGCATCATTAACAGTCCGATGAAGATGGCACCCAGAAAGACTTTGAGAGTTAAGCCTGACTCAAAGGTTCTTAAACCACCTTCAACATCATAGCGTTGTGCCCAAGCCTGCCATTCTTCTGCTTGCGACACCCTTTCTCTTGCCAAATTTATGCTCCTTTCATGGGCAGAATTTTAGTGCAAAATCACAAAAACACAAGGACTTGAGGGGGCGAGTAAGTAATAGGGCGTGGTCCGGATATGATTTGGAAGTTCCTCGCTCATCCGTTGACTCGCTCATGCATCTTTACCTTGCGTCATAGCGTTATGGTATCATTGCGTTGCTTGTTTCACCACATTCGTCGGTCATTTTTTTTCTCGAAAAAGCTCTTCCCAAACGTGGGCTATTGTAATGCCACCGATGAGAATTGCAGCGGAGAGTAGCTGAAACTGCCATCTTCCTCCCATGGCGAAAATCGAAAACACCCATAAAAGGGCACCGGCAAAAATTAAGACGTATGCTAATTTTTCCATTGGTTCTGTTTTCTCCTATGTGTAGAACGTAAAACGTGATGCCTAAGAAGTTCATTGGTACATTAGTTCATTGGCGTGTTGGTTCGTTGAGCTAAGGGCTCATCAATGGTATATTCCTCAGTTGGCTCACGTAATTGGGTGGTCCATTGACGGCGTTGGGAAATCAGACTGTTAATCCATCGGTGCACAGATTGTATGCGATTGAGCGGATGAGCAGTCTGTTCAGGAGTAAGCGATTAACGATTCCGAGCACGACGCAACCAATAGCAGGTTTCCTTTAATGATCCCCATGCGATGTAGTAGAAGTGTAGCTTTTCTTTGAAATGATAGCCTCTCGAATCTGCTCCACAGATTTCGTCACATAGTTGTTCTGTGTTTTTAAATAGGCCCAACTCTTCAATTGAACTGATACACTAGTTAGTCTGCCGGTGCTGGTTGAGCAGCCAGACCGCCAACGCCTGGAGCCTCTTCCGTCTCGCTCTCTTGTCGTCCGCGCTCGTGGAACTCACCACGGATATCTGCACTGAACGTCCGCCAGATTAGCAACTGCTTTCGCACAAGGTTCAGGAAACGGCGGTTGACGCGCTTCCATGAGGCGATCTCCCCACTCTCACGATGGACATCGAGGTGAATCTTATACAACTCTTCCTCTTCGCCGCCGACCGGTGAGGTGACAAGTCGAATGGACTGGCTGACACCGAGATCATAAGGAGCGAGCCACACCATCATGCTGATGTTATAGGCTTCCTCATCCTTCCCTTCCACTTCTACAGGCGTTCGACCAAAAGCGACCTGATCCGTATAGAAATCGCTCGCAGATTCGTCTGCATGCGCCTCAAAGTAATCGCGCATAAAGATATTCAGCCCCAGTGACTCTTCTGCTAACACAGTGAAGGGGAGATCGAAGTGCCATTCATCGCCTTCAGGTTCCGGTAACTGCCATTTTCGTTCGATGTCAGGTACTGCCATGCGGCTTGCTTTAATTGCAGGATACAGTGTGCTTCCGATCACGACGATCATCACAATGATGGTTGCCACGACCGTTGACATCGAAGAGTAGTTGAGGGTCAGTCCGGCGAGTAAGCCAAACTGGACGAGGACGGTTGCGACAGCCTGTCCGAGTAGGTAGCCAAGCACAGCACCAACAATCGCATACACGCACGCCTCTGCGAGGAACAGGAAGGCGATATGCACAGGAGCAAGCCCGACAGAACTGTAGATGCTGATTTCACGGACCCGTTCGTAGACCGCGCCGAGCATCGTGTTCAAAACAATCAGCGATGCAATCAAGATTGGTATAAACAGGTTACCCATCCCAGAGAATGAGGTCATTCCGATTGAACTGTAAAGGTAGGTATCCCGATCTTTCCCAACAAAGAAGTCAAGTGCGATTCGGTTCATCAGGGGTGCCATGATCAGATCCAGTTTATCTGCCGCACTGAAGATTGTTGGATCGCCAGGTTGTGCCTCCATGTTCACAGCGACGGAGCGTAACGTCCCGCCCTGATTCATCACCACATCATACGGAAGGATAGCCACCGCGTCAGGAGGCAGATGGATATATTTCTCCAACTCACCCTCCATGGCTTGGTTCTGTCCGCCTGCACCGCCGCCTCGTGCCTCTTGCTGCTGCATCAGTTGGTAGTCAACAGGTGTCAGTTCCTCGCCATCATTATCCTGTAGGTCTTTGAAGCCAATACCGAGTACGCCAGTAACCGTGAAGTCCGCACCATATACGGATACGGTCGCTTTGCCCATATCGGCTTCGGTGATGCCGAGCAGATCCGCCATGCCTTTCGGGAGGACACAGGCGTAGGGCCATTGCGTAGGCCACTCCGCTTCATCGTCCGGATGATACCATCGACCATATTGTAGGTAGCGGTCAATCCCCGTGACACCCGGTTCGTCTTGACTCATCCCGACCAGCATAGTGGCGGAGTAGGTCTTCGGCTGACCGGTAGTTGTGTTGACAGGCGGTACAGGGTCTTGCAGATTGGGGGTACGCTGAAGTTGTACGAATGACTGGTCGCCCGTTCCTGCAGACTGATACCAAGCACGGGGCGCGACGATGTTGTGCACTCGCAATATGGATTCTTCCCCCTGTTCTATCAATGTTCCCTGCTGACGCAATTGGGCTATAGTTGCTTCAATTTCTTCGTCAATCTGCTCGCCAGATTTACCTGCTTGCCCCAATCGTTTCTTCAGTAGTAGCCGTAAATCGTTCTCAGAAATTTGCGTTTTCCGCAAATCATTCGTGATTGAGTTGACAACGGGTTCCTCAAGCGGATTCCAATACTGATCTCGGATAAGCATCCCCGTATACCGCGGCGTCACTGACGGTAGG
Organism: Candidatus Poribacteria bacterium; assembly: GCA_965220385.1. Lineage (GTDB taxonomy): Bacteria > Poribacteria > WGA-4E > WGA-4E > PCPOR2b > PCPOR2b. The sequence goes on from OZ244825.1 coordinate 729,566, forward strand.
TTGGTGCTGTTGGGGTGCATAAATGTACGCACCGACGTAAAGGAGATAACCGTGAAGGTGAGGATAACCAACGTACTACAGGTCAGAATGGTGCGTCCCTTCCGCTTCCGCATGTTGGAAATACCTAAGCTGAAAGCGGCAGCGGAGGCAGACAAACGCCCCACGTCCGCCTTGTACACCTTTGATCCTTCCTGCTTGATTTTTTCCACCTGTTCTTCAAATTTCCGAACGATGATACTGATAACAATGGCCGTCAACGCAAGGACGACAAACGCAATCAGGATGATAACCGGCGTTGTTGTGATCTGGAAAGCGGGATGCACCTGTGCCAAGAAGAAAAATACTACGAGGAAGATTGCAGCTGTCCCCATAATCTGTTTTTGGACCGTTGGGAAGGCGAATATTAACCGTTCCATAAAGTAAGCAAATGGGATCAGAAGGGCAAGGTAAAACATCACGCCGTTGACCACATCGTTGCCTGTTTTCTTCACATCGGGATACGCACGAGATTCATATCCCCACGCGGCACGAGCCAGCTTGAGCGCCTGCTGATAGTCTTTTTGCGTAAGGGCGGCCTCCGCCTGATTCAGATGTTCGTTCGCAAATTGGTGGAGTTGGTCGAGTCGATCGCTGCTGATACCGAACCGTTTATACAGACTCGCCCGGTTCTCATCCAGCCACCACATATCGCGGACAACAACGTATGGCGTCACACGAATACTCCCGTTTTCACGTACAACAAATCCTTCGCCCGTATAAAGCGTTGGATTCTTCGTCCCACTCTTGCTCGCTTTAATCAATAGTAACCGTTTGCCAATCTGTCCATACGCCATGCCAACCTTGATACGGCTGTTGGGTTCCGAATAGACGAGCGCGATTGGCTCGGTCGCTGAGACACCTTCTTGCTGCCACGGCTTTGACACGCCATATTTTTCTGGTGGGCTATCGCTAGCGGCATCAAAAACCTCCAGTTCACGAAGTGTCCGTAGATAGCGCTGATCCACAAGATCGAAGATGGTGGTCGACACGCAGGGGAAAACCACAATTCGACAGCCGCGACGGTGGGTGTTGATCGGAACCAGGTTCGGCAAAAGTTTTGCACCAAAGTTTCCGAGATCCGGAGCGTAGACAATATCCCCAGAATCGGAGTCGAGGATATAGGCTTCCACCTCCTGTGTTCCTTTGAGGCGGATAGTGGCGCGTCCCTCCATCGCAAGCCCCGCGACCTCAAAGTTCCCTTTGTTGTCACCCATTGCGATAAGATCACCGCGCACGCCCATCATGGTTTTGTGCTTACTCCGCAGAGCGAGGATAGGATGTTCCACCGGTTTGTTCGGTAATGCGCTCTCACGTGCATCATATTCAACCACATCGCCAAATAGGTTGCAGTAGAAGTTGCCCACCCGGGCGGCGGTAGGCATCTTCGGGTCACGCATCCCTTGGATAAGAATGGCGGCGAGGGTTTTCGCCTGCTTATGCAAGGCACCATCTCTGCGCAAATCCATCCGATCAATTGTATCAAGCGGGGTATCCGTAAGCACACGTGCATCGTCGATCGTGGCAAAAGCAATGCCCGTAAAGCCGGTGAGGGTCGCTACCTCGCTATCAAAAGCAATCTTTCCGGGGATGTAGGTCTTCCAAATCTTACCGCCACTGGCAGAGATTGCGTTGACAAAGTTGGTCTGACCGCCAAAACCCGCGATGTTAATGAGTGCCTTAATATCATCGACCTCGTCTTGCGTCAATTCTGACGGATCCTCGTAACGGAGGGCAAGCATCGCATCCAGCCGATTGAGCAGACGAACTCTATTCTTGCGGTTCTTCCGTGCCTCCCGGATATCGTTGCGGATGAATCGCTCGACCTCCTTGCGGATGTAGTCCATATCCTTCAACATATCCTCCGAAGGCTCACCCTGATTTCGCATCTGTTCAAACTGCATCTTCATCAGTCGCGAGACCCCAGAAAGTCCGACCAGCGTTGCGTAATGTTCAGTGACTAAACTCTCCAGACTCTTTCCTTCAATCGCTCTTTTCGGGTCAATACCCGCTGCAACTACCCACTGGGTATTCATCACCGCTTGGCGGATCTGGTCGTCAGTGAAAGTCCATAGTTTCCGGATACGCTCGCCGAAATCGGCTTGCTCTGCGTATTCCGCAAGTTTGTTACCGATAGACGCGAACTCGCGGCGCAGGACAAATTCGGGTTGTTGGTCGTAGAACCAGCCTTTGTTAAATACGCCGAATTGGTCGTTCTGGCTGGAGAGGTCGATCGAGATAAAGAGCGAAGTGTAGTAGCGGTTGAAGATATCTTGCAATGCAATTGCTTGCTCGATGGAACGGATCTTCCGACTGTATTCCGACTCGCTGATACGTGCAATCTTTTCCACCCGTTTCTGTAGATTCCGGAATCGGGCGTTACGCATCGTGAGTAGGTTGTCGCGCAGGAGGATCTTGGTCTCCTCGTCCGGATCGCGATCGAGACGATCAAGCACGTTCAGAAGGTTCTGAAGTTCGACAATGTCGTTCTTGGCGCGCTTTTTCACCATCTCTAACAGATGTTGTTCTTCGATCTGACCGAAGATCTGTTCTCGGACGGTCATCGCGCGGTCTGCTGCGTCTTCAGACAGATAGTGACGGAGGACCAGCGCTTCTTCCGCGAGATAAGGGCGGTTCAGCGTCGCATGGCGTACGAGGAGGTTCTCAATTCGATACCGCTCCAAACGGGCGTTACGCATTGCGGTTTCAAGTATACTCTGTTTATCTCTGGTCAGGTCATCGATGAGGATTTGGTCTAACTCTCGCGATGTCGCTGTTCCCCCGGTCGGGTCCATCATCTCCAATTTCTGGTGGAGTTGGGTCTGGACAATATCGAACTGCTTGAGGGTCGATTCGTTGAGGAAGAGTTTTAGCTCATCGACGAAACCATCGGGGACATGATCAGGCTTAGCGCCTAACTGAGTGATGGCATTTCTGATAAGATCTTCTGAGTCGCTGTTGGCGGGAATGTTTGCGAGGGTGCGTTCGAGGAGTTGGCGTTCCTCTTCGATATAGGCTTCCAAGGATTTTTCGGCCCGGTTGACAACCCTACGTGCAGACTTGATTCGTTCTAAACCCTTGAAGTCAAGGTGACGGTCTAACAACTTCTCGTGAGCATACTGGAGGGTAAACTTCCGTGGGTCTTCAAACTCCCAATCCTGTAGGTTTGCTGAAAGCAACTGAAGATCTGTCTCTAAATGTGACGGCAGATCACTTGGGGCAGGCAAGTAATAAGTTTCATCCTCCCGCTCCTTCGGCACGAGATAGCTGCTGTCCGGTGTTTGCACATATTTCCCTTCAATCCGTTTTGCTGCCAAATCTGCTTCCAGTTTATCGATCGCCCACACATCCAACCGAGCCATCGGTAAGGCGATCTGTTCAATCAGATCTCGCTGGGTGTCACGACACTCTGCCAATGCCTGTGTGCGCAATTTTAGTGTGCGTTGCAGCATTGACTGAAGGAATTGGGTGGTCTGCAGAGCGTCCTTCTTGAACTTTGCAAGGTTAACTTCAAGTCGGGATTTCTCCTCTTCGGTGAATCCCTGTTTCTCCCGTTTCTTGGTGGTTTCTAACTTCTTTTTCTCTTTCTCTTTTGCATCACGTTGGGCGTTTCGCAACGAGTCGATTTTTCCCTTTGTTGATTGTAGGTCGGTGAGCGTCGTTGCAAGCGAGACAACATCTGCTTTGAGTGCATGAACCTCATGGAAAAAGTCAGGGGGTAGGTCTACCAACACATTTCGATCGATGGATAGCAGTAGCTTGCGTCCCAATTCCTCAAACTCAAAGAGGTCAGTGCTTAAGCCGCGCCGCAAGCCGCGCATTGTTGGTGTGCCCGGAGAATCTGCTTCCCGTCCGACGATGTCCTGGCCAATCCCTTCCATAAATGCGCGCATACCTCCCAACCCTTGGAAGTGTGCATCCGTTGCGACAAAAAGAAGGGAACGGCCCGGTCGGAATTCCTCTTCACTAAAGATACGCGCAAGTTCCAACAACGTGGCGATACCACCGGTGGGATCAGCACCCGGCGCCATCGCCGGGACGACCGACATCGAGTCATAGTAGCCAGTGAGAACGACCAACTCATCTTTCAGGGTTGGATCCCCACCTTCAAGGAAGCCACGGATATTTTGTCCCATTCGCTGTTCCCACGTAATAGTGCTGGTGAGGCGTGCATGAAGTTGCTGGGCGGGGGCGTCCGATTGCTCGACCCCTTCACCAAGCATAGTCAAGAGTTCATCTGCATCCTCTTTCGAGATCCAGAAGCGAGGGATGTTGGCAGGCACCGTCAAAAATTTGTTCTCAGCCTCGCCGCGGATAGTGGTCTCCGGCTCAATGAAGAGCACAGCTTTCGCGCCGAGCATTGCCGCGTTAATCCATTTAGTGCTGGAATTGAAGTCGACGAGTGCAATGCTGCCTTGAGGAATAAAGATACTGGATTCATAAGCGGCGATAAACTCCCCTTCCTCATCGATCTGTCCGTTGTTGTTGTTATCAATACCATCTGTTTCATCGCCGGGGCGCTCATCTACGAAATTATCACCGTCGTTGTCAATGCCGTCAGAATCCCATTGCAGAATCTCAGCTAATGGGGGAATCTCGCCATATTCGTCAATCTGTCCGTCTTCATTGTTATCAATGCCGTCTTGTGTCTTTTGGAGGTGACCGTTAAGAACGTCGTCGGTGATGCTGCCTACGCCGATACGGAAACGGTGAGCAAGGTCCGCCAGCGTATCATTCGGTTGGACTTTATGCCAGAAGCCGCCGACATCTTTCCCGTTGAACGAGGAGAGTTCGCCACTTCCGCCGTAAAAGAGAGGTGCGGTCAGTCCACCCGTGGGGATAAAAAGTGAGTTGCCTTCTACCAGTACAAGTTCACCCGGTTCGTCAATCTCACCATCATCATCGTTGTCACTGCCATCGGTCGCTTGGTCTCGGAGGTATTGGTTATGCGGATCAGCTAAAATGGATTCCGGGTCAACTTGGTAGGATTTTGCAATGTCCTCAAAGGTTTCGCCACTAACTACCAGATGGGAGACACCGTTGGGGAGGAAGGAGGTGCGAACAAGGTTGGGCCAGATGGACCAAATTCGGTAAGTCTTCAGGAGTGTCTGATCTTCGGAGAGAATTTCTACCTTCCCGTCGCCGTGGTCTATCGGAACGGAAACAGGGAATTCACGGCTCTCGACGTTTTGCAAGCCAATCTCGACAAATTGATCAAAGATATATTTACTGCCTGACGCCGCTTCGTCGTAGCCAGTAACGCGGGTGGGAAGATTAGATAGTCGAGCAATATCTTTTCGCATTCGACCAATATCGACTTTGTCAACGATTTTGACCGCCGCCTCCGAAAGCCCCACGGATAGCTGCTCTTCAACAGCAGAATCCGTATGCGGAGATAGTAATGCAAAGATGCAAAGCCATATAATAATGTAGAAATACCTCTTAATGATCATGGTGACTCCTCCGAATTTTTTTGTGTGCTGACCGGCACATAATATGCTATCTGGCGTAGATTTGTCAGATTCTATCATAGTCGCAAAGTCTTGTCAAGAAGCAAAAACGAATCTAATTAACAAAAGTTTGTATTCTAATCGGTATGCTTTTATAAGAGTTATACCCGTAACTGGTGGATAGGTTCATCCCTGCTATGTTTTTAGGTTGCCGGGGACGTGTTGACATTTTCATACTACTGATTTGGCGAGCCGTGCAGTCGTCGGACGATCTGCCAAATGTGCCGTAAACTGTTAGTTTGCGTAATGGAATGACCATCTAGCAGTCAACTCCCCTGGCTGCATTTCGCTTTATCTGCTTATAGGCAGGTAATGTCAGCAGAACCTCGCGCGTTGATGTTTGGTGAATTATAGAGATAAGTAGACATTACCCATAACTCCGACCTTCGAGAGATTTCCAAAGTCCCCCTGACAAGTGGTACATCCCGGTTTATCGGGGGCGGGATTTAGGGGGTTGGTTGTGCAGTAGGGATGTCTAAGTAATTGTAAAATCTACCATTTGTGCGAATTCCTCCCCAGCTGCAGGAAAGAAATTCCTCCGCTTAGTCCTCAGAACAGGTGACACAGACCTTACGATCTCGCGGATAGTCGGTCGCGATACATATATCAACATCGGTGTGCCAGTTCCGACAGCCTGACTGACAGTCCTTAATTTTGGTAAATGGCGCGGCGAAACCGATCTGATCGCAACACATATTTCTGTAATAAATTCTCGGTATCTGCGTTTTATTTATTGCAATGGGACGCCGTAATATGTTAAAATAAGAATCACAACCGTTAGAAAGCTGTGGGAGCACTGTTTTCTGCGATTGTTACGCCCATCGTTTTTTACTTTAATTTATGAGAAAGGAGTATTATGATTATGTCTGTTTCAGCACGTATCAAAAAGCGTCGTTCTAAACTCGGAATGACGCAAACACAACTCGCCAAAGCAGCAAAACTAACACCCGCGGCGATTTCACAGTTTGAATCTGGTGCTCGTAAACCGGCGTTCGACACACTTTCGAGCCTCGCCGATGCGTTGAAAGTTACTACAGACTACCTGCTTGGCAAGAAGGAGCATGGCTACGATGATCTTTTAGCGGATCCGAGAGTCAGCGTTATGTTCAGAGGTATCATGGAACTTTCGGAGAAAGATAAGGACTCGATGCTCGAATTCTACCAATTTCTTAAAGACAAAAACGGAAAATAGAACAATTTAGAAGGATCTGTTGAACAGTTATGAATCAGAGCCCTTCCCAAAAAGATCAGATTGCAAAACAGGTGTCCTCGAAACCTACCTTGGAAGCCGCTGAGGGCGCGCGACAGTTGTTGCGTGAACTAAATATTCAGGGAATCCCGATCCAACCGCGAGAAATTGCAGAGCAACTACAAATCGTCGTATGGGAACGTGAAATGGAAAGCCAGTATGATGGTTGCTTGATGCGGGTCGGCGATACTTGGGGTATCCTGCTCAACAACCTGATTCAATCACAGTCCAGAAAGAACTTTACAATCGCTCACGAATTGGGGCATTACTACTTAGAGCGAGAACAAATTGAGCGACAAATTTCTGCCACCGATCAAAAGGATAAGGTGGCGGAAATTGTCCCTCGGCATCGCTGTCAGGGCAAAGATCTACGCGGATTTGATTCGCACCGATTAGAGGAACAACGTGCCAATCAGTTCGCAGTCGAGCTGCTGATGCCCTCTCCCATTTTCCGAGCAGACGCTGTAGATCTGCCTGAAATCGGTTTGCCCGCAATCGATGCCCTTACTGCGAAATATTTAACCTCTTTGACCAGCACAGCCATTCGCTACACCCGCTTGAGTTCGCATGTCTGCGCGGTTGTTCTGTCTGAGGGTGGTCAAATCAAATATTTTGCGTATTCAGACCGCTTTCGTCAAAATAGCGATTGCTATCTTGCGAAAGGCAAACCCCTCCATCCCGATTCGGTTGCAGCCTTGCTTGCCAAACCCAGCTTGACAAAGGTCAAAGAACGTCAGGTGAAAGTTCCGTTGTCTCATTGGTGTTCGACCCAATCAGATCAACCCCTGGTTGAGCAATCCCGCCGATTATCCCGCATGAACCAAGTACTCTCATTTCTCTGGTTGCCGGACTCACCTTGACGCTGTAACGTAACCCGTGGAACTCTTGAGGAGAGATTCGATGGCAAACCCCTTTCGCGTTGCCGCTATCGTAACCACCTTTTTTCCGAACAGTCATGCCGGGGTGATAGTCCCCAAATTCCTGCGTGGCTTTCCCACCGACGATGGACTGATTGCACCGCGCACCCAACTCGTCTCACTCTTCATCGATCAGATCCACCAAAATGATGTCGGCCGGCAGATCGCCCACGAATACGATATTCCCATCTATGAGAGCATTCGCGCCGCGCTCACGCTCGGCGGGGATAGTTTGGCTGTAGATGGCGTGCTACTCATCGGTGAGCACGGCGACTACCCGCGCTCTGCTCTCGGTCAAGAGATGCTGCCACGGCGATACTTCTTTGAACAAATCTGCGGCGTGATTGCCGAGTCTGATCGCCCCATTCCTATCTACAACGATAAACATCTGTCCTACCGATGGGACGATGTCCATTGGATGTACACAACCGCCCAGCAGCTCAGTATACCATTCTGGGCGGGTTCAGCGTTACCGGTGGCTTGGCGACAACCCAACTTTGAGCATCCGCTTGACGCACCGATTGACGAAGCCTTGTCTATTGGGTTTCACATGATTGAACGCTACGGCTTCCATGCGCTGGAAAGCCTACAGTGTCAGGTGGAACGGCGACAGGGTGGCGAAACGGGGGTGCGTTCGGTGCAATGCCTGTCCGGCGATGCGGTTTGGCGCGCTGCCGATCAGGGTCGGTGGTCGACTGAACTCGCTGACCATGCCCTCAACACAATTGAGGAGGGACCCGGGCACCTCGACCCTTCGCAGGTCGAAGATCCACACGTCTTCTTGATTGAGTATTGTGATGGACTGAAAGGCGCAGCGTTGATGCTTGGCGATAACGGCTATGTCCGAAAGTTCGCCTACGCAGCTAAGCGCGACAGGATCATTGACGCAATGGAATACCACACCGATTCGGGACCAACGCACGCCGTTTTTAGCTATATGGGGCTGAATATCGAAGACTTCTTCCTGACCGGTATCCCACCCAGTCCAGTTGAGCGGACCTATCTAACCACCGGTATCTTGGAAGCGGCAATGCGTTCCCACGGCAGCGGCGGCGCACAAATCAAAACCCCGCACTTGAGGATCCGCTATACCCCCGCTGAATCCCGACTTCGACGGCCCACAAGCACCCGTCCAACCGGTGCCTCCCTCTCATCGTGGGAGATGCCGGAACCGGGATCCACTCCCGCTGCGGATTCGATTCCTATCGGGCGCGATGGCACGATTCGTGGGCAGCGGCGGTAAGGTTCCGGGTTCCCCGTATTGGACTATATCATCATCACACCACAATGTTCTACCGATTCACGTCGCCATGGCAATGTGACACTACTCCTTCTATCTGTTTCTCTATCTGTATCCTCCCCAACGATAGAAATAAAAACAGGCTCAACTCTGTATTCAACAGAGCAAGCCTGCAATGAACTACATGAAACAGATATTTTAGTAAGCCCAAGTTCCCCAGCGTGACGTCGGCAGTTCTTGTTACGAATTCCCGACAGCCATACTCGCAAGCAGCTCTGGTAGCAATGCCCACCACCCATCTGCTGCGTTGATGTGCAGCAGATGGGTATTGCCCGGCACGTCATTCGCGCCTAAGCCGCGCTCAATAATCCCCGTATGTGGGTCCTCCTCCAACTCCCTGGCGAGTCTACCTTCCAATCGCTCACGTGAGCGGATTGCGGAGATGCCGACAAGTTCCGCCGAAGGCAGGTCCAAGAGGAAATCTACGTTCCAATGCAAGGTTTTGCCCTGTCGAGGCAATAAATTCCCGTCTCCCAAATCGCATTCAACAAATCGGCTGAGCATTGCCTCTCGGATAGGGTGTGTGGGTTGATCGCCGCTTCGCGTTGCGTGCCGAATCAGTCGCCGCGCCAACGTAGTTGCTCCCTTCTCTGCGAGTGCGGAGCCAACATAAGCATATTCACCAGCAGGAAGTGAAATTAGCTTCCCTTTTTTGAACCGTCCAAATCGTAGTGTAGTGTCCTCTTTGAGACGAATCCGCAGGATATATGTTCCAGCTTGTGAATTATCGCCGATTATGAGGATGCTCGGAATCTCCACTGAATCACCAAATATGTCATCGGTTTACTTTAAACCAATCAGTTGACCAGTCTATTGGGGCAGTCTTTTCATCTGAAAATGTGTCGAATTTTCATCGACGATTGCAAACCCTAACCTTTGGTAGAAGGCAGTAGCACGCGTGTTAATTTTTAGCACCTGAAGCGTCACAGGCTTTTGTTCAAGACTGGCATCGTCAATAATACCCCTCAGGCATGCCGACCCGATCCCCTTTCCCTGATATTCAGGCAGGATATAGACCTGATCCACATTGAGTGTGTCAGTGGTGCTGGACGTTGATAAAAAACCAACATCGGTCCCGTTAAACTGGATAATGCGAAGATCCTGTGAAGCAAAACGCCTATTGTGGAGCTCTTTTTGATAGGTATCGTCCCAACCCCAGATCTGCTCCACATATTCTCGGAATGCTGCCTTCTTAACGGTAAAAACAAAGTCGCTGTCGGTTGCCTGCGCTTTACGAAACTTTAATCCTTCCACTTAGAACCTCTATGTGCAGTTCAGACGAGTGGTGTGTCAACATTAAATAACTGATTAGGCGTTGTTGAAGTCTTGCCAATCAATTTCTAATTTGCGGAGGGCAGAGCGAAGTATTCCTGTTCCCAAATCACTGCTACCGTGATCGGGTATAGTTGGTAGTTTATAGAATTAATGAGACACTCCAAACCGGTGCGGTTACAAACCGCACCTACCGGGCGGGTGAAACTGTTTATTTATTTTTAAAATTCACCAGTTGTTGCCCTTTCGGTCAATGGGTTATACCATTTTCGATGAGATCCACCACCTCTTCTGGCTATTTCATAACAACCTAGCCTTTTTAACTTTCGTGCAATTTCTCGGTATCTCATAGAGCGGGTTGAATTTGTTCTGACGCAGGAACTATCGCTTGAAACCAAAAAGGACTGCTCTCAACAGATGAAGCCTCATTGACAGAGAATCTTGGTTCTAACTTTGGGGTCATTGTCTGAAACCATGGATGGTTTATTCGAGTGGGTGCCTCCTCATCAGAGAACTGAATGTCTTCAGGCAATGGACGTCCTAAATCCTCGTATAGCTCTAGTGTTGCAGCAAAGGCATCCTCAACATTGTTGAGTGCATCATCTACCGAGTCACCGTCGGTCAGGAGTTCGGGTAATTCTTCGCATGTTACGACATAACCACCTTCCGGTTGCCCGGTTAAAATCACTGTTATCCTGTATGTCATTGTAATATTTCCTCGTGTAACGCAGTTCCAAAAGGCTGAATATAAATCAACTTTGGTTAGTCGCACATGTCGGGCACAAGCCGTATAACTCCAGTTTGTACCCTTGCACCTCAAACCCTCTCGCTTTGAACTGTTGCGTATTAAGTGGTTCAGAGAGTGGTGCGTCAACATCTATTAACTGATCGCAATCCGTACAGACCAGGTGGTGATGGTCTGCGAGGTTCGCGTCGAAACGGGCGTATTCGCCGTGCTCTACCTTGCGAATCAATCCGAGTTCAACCAAAACACCGAGACCCCGATAGACAGTGCCCAAACTGATATTTGGCAGACGGGCCTTTACCGCATCATAAACCTCTTTCGCGCTTGGATGGTATTGCTGCTTTTGTGCCTCTTCGAGAATAATCTGGCGTTGACGGGTAAAACGGTAACCTTCTTGCCTAAGCCCTTCACTTAACTCTTTCATATTAGCACGTTTGGTTCATTGGTTCATTAAACTGATGAACGGTATACATTAGCAGTAGAGCGTGAAACGTGAGCGTTGGGATTCACCATGACTATGGGGGACGGAGTATGCTTACTGTGCTATTAGTAATCATTCCTATTACTGATAAATCCAATCATACTAGAAAGGAATCTGACAGGTCAAGATAAAATAGGAGTTACGCAATTCGGTTCGTAGTAGCGCATTTCTTAATCCCGATTTATCGGGCCTGTCCCGATCCTATCGGGGGATTCATTGCGCGTCCGGACGGGGGATGAAGAAACGGGTGGCTACAATCTGAAGTGCGTGAGCCGCCCTAATGTCACAAAATGTCACATATTCTCACATATTTTGCATATTTTTTTATTTTTGGGATGGATCGTTGATGAACATTGGCTTTGATTTTGATCAGATGTCACAAAATGTCACATATTTTTTACTTGAGTGTGCGTTTTAGTGCGTTTTAGTGAGGTGGTTTGGGTTTCTGAACCTGATTTATGCCGTTCCCCCGATACATCGGTTCCGTTCCGTTTCACCAGAATCCCAAGAATCGGGTGGTCCTCCCCGATAAACCGGGCCAGGCGGGAGTCCGTGCCGAGACTAGGTAGGCGGAACGGAACAGGCGAGATGTACCACCTATCAGGGGGACTTATGAGCGAGCTGCGTAGGTCTTAGGATTGTCAGGATTATAGTTGATAGCCCCTTCTGCCATCTGTGACTATTATTTTAACATATCGGAATAGCATATTGCAAACAAAAAGTCAATCATTCTGCCGCGGTTTACGCGTTTGGCGGCTTAAAGCCCCGTACCGTTTCCCCGATGAATTGGGATTAAGAAATGTGCTACTACAAACTGAAGTGCGCAACTCCTAATAAAAATAAGATTTTTCGCATGGAAGGCATATTAATCGAGCGCGCTTACTACAGCTTCGCCGACCTGTGAGGTTGTGGCTTTGCCCCCGAGGTCCGGTGGGAGGGTTTCGCCCTTCTCGATCACCTGTAGCACGGCTGTGTCTATCGTGTCTGCTGCTTCCGTTTCACCGATGAACCGAAGCATCATCGAGCCGGAGGTAATCGCCGCCAGTGGGTTAGAGATACCTTGCCCCATAATATCTGGCGCACTGCCGTGGACCGGTTCAAACATCGACGGGAATCGACGTTGCGGATCGATATTGCCGCTCGGAGCCAGTCCCATACTCCCGGTGATAATCGCGCCAATGTCTGTCAGGATATCCCCAAACAGATTGCTCGCGACCACGACATCGAAATCTTCCGGTTTCCGCACAAAATCCATACACGCCGCATCCACAAGCAACGATTCCGTCTCTATGTCAGGGTACTTTTCCGCGACCCTGTCGAAAGCATTATCCCAGACGATCATGCCGTAACCCTGTGCGTTCGACTTGGTAACTGAAGTGACTTTTCGCTTCTTATTCCGCGCTCGCGCTTGCTCAAAGGCGTAGGTAATGACCCGCTCGCTGCCGTGGCGGGTGAATACACCAACCTGCACACCGATCTCTTCCGGGAATCCTTGGTACTGAAACCCGCCGACGTTGGCATATTCGCCCTCCGTGTTCTCCCGTATCACCACCAGATCAATGTCCCAAGGTCCCTTGTCTTTAAGAGGTCCATTGATACCGGGAAAAAGCGTATTTGGTCGCTCACAAACGTACTGATCGAACCTGCGCCGGATAGGCAATAAAAGTCCATTGAGTGTCAAGTGGTCTTGGATGTCGGGATGTCCAACGGCACCAAGATAAATCTGATCGAATTCCGCTAGTATATCAAGCGCATCGGGTGGCATCATGTGACCGTGCTCAAAATAGTAATCTGAACCCCAAGGAAATTCGATAAAGTCCCATGTGATGTCATATGTATCGGCGACGGCGTTCAGGACCTTGAGGGATTCCTCCATCACCTCGATCCCTATGCCATCGCCTCGAATAACTGCGATCTTGTATTTAGCCATGTGTGTCCTTTCTGATGTTACTTATCGCATCTGCTATCTACTGCGCTGGTGGGGCGAATGAAAAGTGAACCCACGAGTTCGTAGGGGCGGGGTTGCCTCGCCCGGACAGAACAAGCCCAAGAAATCAGAAAAATGCAAAGCCATTAATCTCTAAAAAACTCGGATTATCCCTAAACTACGAAGTCGAAAGACCGTTCAATAACTCCAACGCTGTATCGACCATCTGTCCGCCAGCGTCCGGCGCAAGATAGCTGCTCCGTGCTAACCATGTCTCATAGCCGCCATGCTCGTGCCCAAGCGGGGTTGGAACATAGCCGGTGTAGTCATTGGCAAGTTCGATGATAAACGTCGGATTGAGCGGCGAGGCACCCTTGAGATCAATGCCGAACTGACAGAAAATCTCCCCAGTCAACGCAACAATTCCACAATCTCCAACCCGGTAGGCTTGAATCGGGGTCGTGCGTGTATCTTCCCACTCGTTGACGAGAATCCGTTCACGTGCATAGAGTTCATCGACGGTCGGATCGTCACTTGCGTTCGCCCATTTCGCTTCATACTCCGCAAGCTCTGCGCTGGTCGGTTTCCGTATGCCGCACGTGATCTCTGTCTGTGCCGCCGAAAGGGGTACGTCATCGGTCATCGGTGCCGTCTGCCATGTCCGCCAAACTTCCTCTGCAACGATTCGGGCGACCTTCCGTGTCTGGGCAAAGGGGCGTCGATCCGTCGGCGGATGGTGCACATTGATGTTGTTAATATCGCCTGAACAGCCGTTGGAGAGCATCGCAACGAATTCTGCACCCGCCATCCGCTGAAGTTCTTCGGCAAATAGCCCGAAATAATCTGCGGAAACCGTGTGTCCCGGTGCACCGACATAGTGCAGGGCATAGTTGGCGAGGACGGCTATCGGTCCACCATCGGTCGCTTCGACGAAAAGCGCAGCGATGTCTGGATCGGTCGGTCCCACCGTTTCTACGATGTCGGGATTGTTATGCCCCGGATTCATCTTCACCGTGCCGTCCTTCATACGAAACCGCCGATTGAACACACAGCGCGGTTCATTCCCGACACCGTAACCGAGTTTTGCCGGCTGCACCCGTCCCGCTGCTAACTGAACAGCGTCAGCGACGCGCACCGAAAAGAAATCGAGGTAGCCCGGATCGGGCACGGTCTCAAATCCCGGCTTCATGGCAGGGGCGGAGTGCGTGTGTGTGCCCGCTATCAGCACTTGTTCTCCCGGAATCCCGGTGTGCTCCACGATTAAGGCTTTAGCAGCGTCACATACTTCGCGGGGAATGCAGATGACGTCACAGATGACAAAGGCGAGTTGCGTATCCCCGTCGTCGAGGACCAGTGCCTTTGCGTGAAGTTCGTCGTGGACTTCCGTCGCGTGGCGTGCTTTGAGTGAACCTGCAAGGTATGCACCGAGTGGCGGCGTGATGTTGGTCTGTGCAGCACCGGCTTTTAGCGTAGCCATTCGCTTTCTCCTTTAGTTCATGTTAAGAAATTGTGTAACAGAAACAGATTGAGTTCATTAGTTCACTCGTTCATGAATAAATCAATGAGCCAATTGTTTTTACGCATCACGTTTCACGTTTTACGTCACCGCGTGTAACGGGCAAAGTAGAAGGTCTTGAGCGGTTCATCCGTATCATTGATGAGGGTATGCCCGGGATTTGATGGCGCGACAGAGACCGCATCGCCCGGAACTTGCCGGTAGACGTTCTGACTCACCACATGGATGCCGTTACCCTCTAACATATACCACACCTCATCCATATCGTCTGCATGTCCGTGGGTATCGGGCGTCTGCATCGCATCAATCGTTACCATCAGGACAGAGTGCAGCTTGGCAAGTCCATCAGCCTCTCCGAAAATGGGATGAACGAGATGGGTCCAATGTCCCTGACTGAGGGGATTTTCTCTGTAATTTCTGATGAGTACATCTTCGCGGGGTGCCCCTTCAGCGTCAGCAACAGTTTCTTCTAATATTAGGAATTCCAGGGGTGTCGTATTTGTCTCGTTGTTTAGGACATGTGTGATCCCCGGCGGCACAATGATGCCATCTCCTTCCCGGACCTCCTGCTTGAGATCACCGCCTTCAAAGATTGCCTCTCCATCAACGATGTAGAAAATCAGTTGCCGATCATCGAAAGACGTTGGTATTGACGCGATTCGTGATTCAAGATAGCATCGGGAGAAACTATCAATATAGTTGAGGATTGCTCCCGTTTTATCAGGGGCATCGGGATCTTTCTTCGAGAAGATTTCTCGCCTGATAATGTTACCGTGTGTGAGACTTGACGGGGATTGTAACCAACTTCTCATTTCCATCTGTATTTACCTCCAATTTGTTTAATTAGGAGTTATGCGCTTCAGTAGACATTTTGGCTTACCACGTGGATGCCGTTGCCTTTGAGCATATACCACACCTCATCCATATCGTCGGCATGCCCATGGGTATCAGGGGTCTGCACTGCGTCGAAAGTAGAAGGTCTTGAGCGGTTCATCCGTATCGTTGATGAGGGTATGTCCTGGGTTTGACGGTGCGACAGAGACCGCATCGCCCGGAACTTGCCGGTAGACGTTCTGGCTCACCACATGGATGCCGTTGCCTTCGAGCATATACCACACCTCATCCATATCGTCTGCGTGGCCGTGCGTATCGGGAGTCTGCATCGGGTCAATTGTTACCATTAGGACGAAATGCAGCTTCGCAAGTCCATCCTCCTCTCCGAAAATGGAGTGGACGAGATGGGTCCAATGCCCTTGACTAAGGGGGTTTTCCCTGTAGTTTCTGATAAGTACATCTTCGCGGGGTGTTCCTGGAGCATCGGCAAGGATTTCTTCCAATATCAGAAATTCTAAGGGCGTTGTGTTTGCCTCGTTGTTTAAGACATGCGTCGTTCCCGGCGGCACGATAATGCCGTCTCCTTCGCGGACCTCCTGCTTGAGGCCGCCCCCCTCGAAAATTGCCTCTCCATCAACGATGTAGAAAATCAGTTGCCGATCATCGAAAGATGTTGGTATTGATGCGATTCGCGATTCAAGATAGCACCGGGAGAAGCTATCAATAGAGTTGAGGATTGCTCCCGGTTTTTGGGGGTCGTTGGGATCTTTCTTGGAGAAGATTTCTCGTCTGATGATGTTGCCGTGCGTGAGACTTGACGGGGATTGCAACCAACTTCTCATTTCCATCTGTATTTACCTCCAATGTATTTGAACGCACGAAGTTATTATACCTTCTATCCATCAAAATTATAGCACGATTGGCGAAAAAGAAAGAGTCGAAAATGGCCTAATCCCTCACCGGGGCACTACGCAGGCATCACCATCACTTCAACCTCATCAATAACAACTTCGGTGTCTGTATTGGGGGATGCAAGCTGCACCTTTAGGTAGTTGTCACCGTTGTTGAGCCACTCAATATTCAGGTTGAACCACACACTCGAAAACGGCGGTAGGGGTCGCCCTATCGTCTCCAATCGACCGTCTGCGTGAAAAACGCGCTGGGCATCTTGAATTTCAATCCCATTGAATTCCACGACGATGTCATCCTTCGGGAGCAAGCCCTGTGCACTGAAATACAGAACCACTGCCGTTCCTTGTACGACGGACTCGCAGAGGCGCAGACGGTATTCTCCACTCGCCCCGCCCCCGCAGCTCAAGACTACCTTGTCGTCCTTCACAGATCCGATTGGCGATTCTCCGCCCCATAGGGGATGAAAGCGATAGTGGCGTGCTCCATCTGCGACAGTTTTTGGATCACGCAGCTCCCGCAAATAGCTCAATGAGAGCGGATAGCCTTCCACAGGTCCCGGATACCGAGCGATCCCTCCCTTTCGTGCCCAGTGATACTGGTAGTTGAAAACTGAAATACCATCGGCTCCTGCGCCGTAGAAATTCTGTGCGAGTGCCCGATAGTTCTCTGGCTTGAGAAGTGTTGGATCGTCTCCGCGACACAACACAGGACTCAGCGCGGGGTACAACATACAATCCGATCTGCGTGTCAGTTGGCTGAACTCCTCGTAAGGTGCGTTGAAGTCGACATAGTGAAAGTCACACGGACAGATGTAATCGATGAGCCCTTCGCTGATCCAAGTAGAGACATCGAATCCCAAACTACGGCACTCCTCCAACCCCTGCGGAATCATCACCCCCAACGTCAGATTTTTTCCCTGCCGCACGCCTCGCCGGTCTAACATCTCGCGTACCCGCTGCAAGAAGCCGGTCATAACCGGGTGGCGGTCACGGGCAACATCGGTCGGAAAACAGTGCCCATGACGGATATAGTTGAATAGCAAACCGTCAACGTCGAACCGTTCTACTACTTCATCTGCGACAGAGAAGACGTAATCCCGAACCGGTTCAAAGCTAAAGTCCTGACCGCCGGGAAACTCCTCTAGCTGCCACGCGGGATTATCCAATATGAATCGCGCCCCCTGCCCTCCGTTGCCGTGGCGGTCATTCATCCGAAACTTCGCAATGAACTCCATCCCCCGCTTGTGTGTCTGTTCGATCAAAACTTCCAACGGTATTATGCCCGAATCCAGCATGGAGACGAAACGCTGATGTTGGGGTCTCGCATCATACTCAAACCGCTCTGAACGATATAAGAGCGTCCACCCCTGGGAATAGATGGTTTGTGCGTAGCTGTCCACACGGTGATGGGCGAGGTTATCTACCCATTGGATCAAATCCTCCCGTCGGGCGGGATCTGCCTTTGCTGTCGCTGCGTCCGGCATGTGGGCAACCTGTCGCCCGACCTGATAGAATGCAAGATTCGACGGATCGCTTGTGTAGAGCAGTCTCCGCTCTCCGCGCGGTTCGGAAACTGGTAGTGGCCGATATTTAGGTTTAGTGGTTACGTTCATCACAGTATTATGGCCTCTCCTGCTGTCCCCCTAGCATCGGGATGTCATCGTGTATCTAAAGTGCTCCGTTCCGACGGAGTTCCTCGATCTCTTGTGCCGACATGTTGAGATAATCTCCAAGTACTTCATCTGTATGCTCACCCAGTTGTGGTCCACGATGATGTTCAGTCTTGGAGTCGCTGATCTTAATCGGACTCGCTACCTGACGTGCAACGCCGAACTCCGGATGCGGAATCTCAAGTATCATCTCATCCTCAATTACCTGTGGATCACGAAATGCCTCCTCGACTGTGTTCACAGGAGCACACGGCACTTCACCTTTGAGCAGGTCCAACCACTCGGCTGTGGTCCGACGACGAAACAGATCCTTCAGGATCGGTACTAAGGTTTCACGGTTCTCCAACCGATCTGCGAACCCTCGAAAACGTGGGTCATCAGCCAGTTCCGGTGCACCCAGAATCCGCACAAGGTTCTGGTAGAAATTCTGCTTTGCACACGCCACCACAATCCAGCTATCCTTTGTGGGCATCACCTGAAACGGTATCTGAGACGGATGTGACGAATCCGCCATCCGTTGTGGCTGATACCCCTTCGTAAGATGCCACGCCCCCACATACCCCAACTGCGACAGCGCGGTGTCAAACAGGCTCACATCTACGTCGCAGCCCAAACCGGTCTCGCGGGCACGGAGGATACCGCTCATCAGACCGAGCGCCGCCATCACACCCGCACTCAAGTCAACCAGCGATAGTCCCGTCTTCTGGGGCGGGGTGTCGGGTTCACCGGTTATACTCATCCAGCCGGCATATCCTTGCATCAAATAATCGTATCCCGGTTCCGCAGCGCGGGAGCTATTGCGCCCAAACGCGGACAGAGAACAGCACACAATCGACGGCTTCGCCTGTCCGAGGGTTTCGTAGTCCAAACCGAGTTTGGCAGGCAGATCGCCCCGTAGATTGTTAAAAACGCCGTCCGAAATGGAAACGAGTCGGTGGAAAATCTCAGTTGTATCGGGGTGTTGCAGATTCAAGGTGATACTCTTCTTGTTTCGGTTGAAGCTCTGAAAATAGACACTGTCGCTCTCAACTGTGTACGGAGGAACGTACCGCGCTACGTCTCCGCCTGTTTCGGGGTTTTCGATCTTAACGATTTCTGCCCCCAAGTCTGCGAGCATCATCGTCCCCCAGGGACCTGCGCCGAATTGTTCAACCGAGATAATTCGTACATCTTCCAGAGGCGGGCGAGCAACGGTGTTTGTCTGGACTTCTGTCATCTATTTTTCCTTTGTTGCAGGGAAAAGTCCCTTCTTAGGGGCGCTGTCCCGTTTGTAGACCATGATAGAACGCACGAGATCAATCACCACTCCCCCGTCCTGATTAATTCCCCGTGAACAAACTCTGACGATACCTGCTTCAGGATATGAATTCGACTCGCGCTTCGACAACACCTCCGTTTCGCAATAAAGCGTATCCCCTATAAAAACCGGATGCGGCAGCTTGACCTCCTCCCAGCCCAGATTCGCCATTGCATTCTCACTCACATCCGGAACGCTCATGCCGGTGATCAGTGCCAGCGTGAAGGTACTGTTCACGAGGATTTGCCCCCACTTGGTCTGCCCAGCGTACTGCTGGTCAAAATGTAGGGGGTTGGTGTTATGCGTGAGCTGGGTGAACAGTGCGTTATCAGTTTCCGTAACCGTATGGCCAAACCTGCTTCGATAGACATCTCCAATCTCAAAATCTTCATAGAAACGTCCCTCCCAGCCCTTCTGAACTCTATCCTCTGATTTCGACATCTATCTCTCCTGTTATATCAGTTCATCGACCCAGTGGACCGTGCCTGCTAATTTAACCCTTGGCGCGAGTTGCTCCGGCTATCGTCTTTGGAGTGCTGAAGGGTTGTTAATGCGTTGGCTTATTTCCTGTTCCGTACCCCGCGTTTCACGCCTCTTTCTGCTAATAACTCTACAATGGATGCGAGGAATAATCAAGCCTTTTTGTCCTTGCACCACTTATCTGTTTGTGCTATAATTCACGCACTATGAAAGATGCGAAGCCTGTTGCGACCTCTGGTCCAATTGCCACTAATAAGAAAGCGCGCTACGATTATCACCTGATGGATCGTTTCGAAGCAGGGATGGTACTTCAGGGAACAGAAGTCAAGGCGATTCGTGCTGGCAGGATGAATTTGACCGATAGCTACGCTCGCGTTGAGGAGGGCGAAGTCTTTTTAGTTGAGGCTCATATCGGTCCCTATGAGCAAGGCAATCGCGAGAATCATGAGCCGAAGCGGAAACGGAAACTCCTGTTGAACCGTAGAGAGATTAAGCGGATCGAAGGGAAAACCCGACCTACCGGCATGACGATTGTGCCGACGAAGGCTTATTTCAGTAAAGGCAAAGTAAAGATCGAGATTGCATTGGCGCGCGGTAAGCACGACTACGATAAACGCGAAGATATGCGGCGGGAGGCAGATCAGCGGGCAATCCAATCGTATATGAGATAGTATCTGTATACCGATTATACGTTAGAAGCAGGCTCCATTATGGCTCTGAAATTTCGGTGCGAAAAGTGTGGGAAAGATATCGCCGTTAGGTTTTTGAAAATCGGCGAGGCTGCCGAATGCAAAAGCTGCGGGGCAAGTAATTCTGTTCCCGAATCAGCAGAAGATATCAGTGACGAAGCTGCAGAAAGCATAATCAAGGCTCCTGTTTCCGAATCAGCGGAACGCATTGGTGATACCCCCGCGAAAAGTCCGCCTATAGTTAAGGCGCTACGCATAATCGGTATATTATCAATAGGTTTCGGGGTTATTGCAGGAATAGCTATGCTTATCTTACTCAGTCAATCTGTATCGTCCAGCTCTTCCTCACCAACGGCAGAATTGTCTCTTGGCGGGGTTGTAGCAGCGCTTGGTATGACGTTTTATTTCTGTACTCTTGGTGCGCTTTGTTTAGGTATTGCCAAGGTTATTGAATTGTTAAGCATATAGAAAAATTGGGATAGTTACTTCTTACTAAAGTTTGTACAATTTTAAGTGCAAAGAGGCAGAACAGAGGTTATCCTTTCAGAAATCACCACAATTTTGAAAGGAGCAATAATGAGCCTCATATTCTGCCTCACCCATATTTTAACCGAGTTTCGTCCGTTATTCAACCGTCAAAACTTCGCCCTATTTTGTACCTTCATAGTCGGTCTGATGACTCATCGCCACCGGGCAACGGTGACCGGTATCTATCAGGCGGTTCGTCCCACAACGGGTTACGGCTCGCTAGTAAAGTTTCTATCTCGTGGTAAATGGGACGCCGATGCAGTCGCTCAACATCTGATTAAGTTTCTACAACAACAGTTTGATAGCTGGGTCTACGTTTACGACGAGACCCGAGCGGTAAAGACCGGACGAAAGCAATTCGGACTCCACTTTTTCAGAAATCATCGCTACCGAAAGCGTAATACCAATCAATCGAAGTTTCACTTTGGTCATCAGTTTGGGGCATTGGGTTTGCTTTGCACCACAGCCACAGAGACAATTCTGTTTCCCGTTTGGGTGAAGTTGATGTGTCCTAAGTCCCGTCAGGATAACAGCGATTCGGTGCTGAAGTGGATGTGCTGTCAAATCCCGCGTGGACTGATTCTCTTTGACCGTGGGTTCAATCGGCGGAAAGTGTTTCAATGTGTGCTAAAAGCGGGACATCATATCCTATGTCGTGCCAAGTCCAATGCTGTTTTCTATCGTTTACCTGTGGCCTGTAAGCGACCCAAACGGGGAAGACCCAAGAAATATGGTAAACGCCTGCATCTTAGGTATCTCCGGTATGCTACGATGGATATTGACGACAAAAGCTATTCAGTGGCATCTGTCGTGGTTCGGACGAAAATGTGTCCGAACCCGGTTCGCTTGGTCGTGACGCGAAAACGTCCCAAAAAAGCAAAGCCGTTTCAATACTTCTGCGTCTACACCACCGACTTGACACTGGACGTATGTCAGATAGTTCGATATTACCGGCAAAGATGGTTGATTGAGACCGCCTTTCGGGACGTAAAGCAACACTTCGGATTTGATACCTATCGGGTCAAATCCAAAAAAAGCATCAATCGTTTCGTCCAACTCAGTTTCGTCGCAAGTTGTCTAACACAATTGGTATTCAACACTGCCTCTACTACCGGCAGTTCGATACCCGTTGAAAAGGTGTGTCAGGAATTAGGCATTGATTGGTATCGACCCGCTAAATTGACACGCGGGTTGATGGTACAGTATCTGTCTGCATTCATTGAGAGGCGGTTATTTTCGCAGACAAAACACAATGATACGTACTCGCACGATATTCAACAAACCCTTGATAAGGCTGCTTGAACCCAAACCAAATTGTACAAACTTTAGTACTTCTTAACATACGGGGGTGAAAAGGTTTCGACGAGAGTAGATGATATAAAGGTTGCATGCCGAGGTCTCCGCAGGCCTCGTTAAACAGGCGGAAACAATTTAATTGCCGATGAAGAATTGGCTCTAGCTGCTTAAATAAAGCGGCTCGTCCGGCTAATTTGCGGTCCCGTCGAGTTAGCCCGACGTCAACAAACGGGCTATGCGCTTTGCTTTTTCTCAAGGGGCATAGCGCGAGAATTAACTTGAGATAGTCCGCAGCGAATCCAGCATAAGGGAGTCCTGTGGACGAAACATTAAAGCTTATGCTAAGCATGTAGTAGCCTCTATTGAAATGCTCTCGGACGCGGGTTCGATTCCCGCCACCTCCATCTCGTTAATTTTGGTACATTAATGGTTCATTGCGCCGATGTACATTTTGATCCACTTTCACGCGTTACCTTTCACGTCTCATCTGCTATAAATGGCAATATCCTTGTAGCCTCTGTTTCTCACAATTAAGTTAGCTGTTTTGGCATATAACTGATGTGCAACAACGTTACAAGGAGGAACGGAACCGTGCAAACGCTAAATCGAGCCAAACTCATCGTGAAATCCCATGTCAACGATCTCTTAGAAAAAGCAGAGGATGCGGACAAAACGCGTGCCCTGATGTTGGAAGATATGCGTCAGAATGTGCGCCATGTTAAGGCTTTAATCGTAGGTGCCATCGCTGATCTCAAGCTGATAGAACGGGAAATTGACGCACACGGCACAGAAGCCGACAGGTGGGAAGAGAAAGCGGTCTTCGCTTTGAAGAAAGGGGAGGAAGATCTCGCTCGCCGCGCACTTACCCGCAAAGGTGAGCATGTAAAAAAGGCAGATCTATTCCGTGAGCAGGTCGACACACAACAGGAAATAATTGACTCCCTCAAGTCCAGCTTGAAAACGCTGGAAACCAAGCTGGACACGATGCGTTATCAGACTGCGAAATTGGCTGCCGCTGAAAGTTTAGAGGTGTTGCAGTCCACCGTCGGTGCAACACCACCGGTTGGTGGGGCCATCGACACAACCGCGTTTGATGCCTATGATCGGTTAGTTGACCGCGTCCGAGATCTCGAAGCGCATGCGGAAGCGTTGGCTGAACTGACACAAGGCGACGACCTTGAGCAGAAATTTCATGAACTTGAGAATAACGAAAAGGTCGAAGCAGACCTCGCAGCGCTGAAAACCAAAGTCCGTCCTGGGAACCAAGAGGGTGCATCTCCGTAGGGAGTGACGTGGATGGCTGAGTTTCATCGGTTACCTTCTCGCATTCAGGAAACAACCCAAGCGCAACTGCGCACAGATGAGCAGATCCGATTGTGTATGCTTGGGAGATCCAGCCTGCTGAATCCCGACTTCATCGTTATTACTTCTGACCGGGTGTTGGTCTTAGAGGAGCGGCAGATGGGGAGTCTGAGTGCTTCCTACATCAACGTTAGATGTAACCTGTCGCTTTCTCAGATTACAGCGATCGAACTGGACCAAAGCCTCAAACACCGTATCTTTGGTCAAGCTGCCCTTGAAATTACAGTGAATGGGAACAAATATCTGATTAACAACATCAGCTACCGCGATGCCAAACGCGCAATGACATTGATTTCCTCTTGCCGCGAATGACTTGGGAGCGGAAGCAGATATGGGCGATTTCCTTAATTACATTGCAGTCGGGCTTTCAAAGCTATTCCCTAAACGGGAACGCTCCATGACCGACGATCAACTGGTCGGCTTAAGAGGGCGAGTGATTAGCGGTCGGGTCACTACCACCTTCGGAACAGTGCGCATCTCGGTTCCGAGTGGGTCCGAATTGACCGTCAGTTGTCGGGTTCGTGAGGGTGACGATGTTCCCTTAAAAGGGGACACAGTGGTTCTCATTGCCTACGATTTGCACAGAGAGATTTTTGATGTGACGAAAAAGGGGATTGGTAATGTGGACTAGGCGGATATGTTTGCATGTGGGTATGGGTTTCTTGTTCACGGCTTTGGGAGTGATTTTTACCGCTTTGAACAGCAATGCAGATGTACCCCAAGAATCACCTCCGGCAAGTGGGACATCCGTAAAACTGGAAGAGATTACCTTTGAACTCATCAAGAACATAAAGTTTGCGGATGGGACCGAGGTGAAGTCGATCGCCAAAGCCAATATTGATGATCTTCGGGATTTGCCTGTTTGGATGGGCGGGAGCGACCATATTGATGAATTAAGGCTAACGCATAAACAAAAAGAAAAACTCTACGTGCGTACTTGTAGAGAATATGATTCTGCGATGGAGAGCGGCTATTACGCCGATACCGGTTTCGAGGTCAAAATGTCGGTGTGGTTCAAATATCAGTGTGGATTGCTGACTGCCCTTGAGACAGCAGAGATTCCGCGCAAAAGTTTTATTTCAGATCCCAAGGTAGGGGTTCTCAATTTAGAGTTATTGCGTTTCGCTATCTTCCCCTATAATATAGCTGAGAGTTTGGACTGGGAGGAAGCAAGAGATATAAAAACGACATATCAGGATATGGTAGAGGAAGGGGTGCTCAAGATCGAGACCGCAGATAACCACGTCTTGCGTGTCGAAGATGAGGGGATGGCGCAAACGCTGGAAGAGGTGGTACGCGCCGATTTTAACAACGACGGTATTGAAGATATCTTGGTGTTTGAGTATCACCGTGCTATAGGAGGCACACTCGGCTTTGGTGGGATAATTATGTTGACTCGGAAATCAATAGATGGAAAACTTGAGGAAGTACGCCCGCCTGACCCTGTGCAGTCTTCCGCACATCCATATTGGTTTCATCGCAGATTTTACTAAAGCAACCATTTATTGCTAATAACTTCCCCAAGTTGGTGCTTATGGGGTAAAGTAGTTTGGGTTGGCGGGATCTGCACCATGATCCCAATGAGAAATAGTAGGTCGAGATATAGATTTTGATCGCTGGGATAAGCGTTAATTATTGAAGCACGAGGCGAAAACAACTGACCAAGATTCAACATAATTCTAGCGCGTTGGGTCATGATGGCAAGTCTGGATCAGCATAGGGGACAATCAATGGTTGTCGATGATAGGGTGAGTGGCAACATTCTTGTAACATTCCTTGCTCCATCGGCGACTCCAATTAGAATCTCAAATTAGCGGTGCGATGAAGGAGTCCAAGATGACAGAAAAAGTCGATGAACACCTCCAAATGGATGGAAAAAATATGATCGCAGTGGAAGTCGCGTTCATTTCTATCGATGCAAGCAGTGGCGCGCCGATCCTCTTTTTGAGGGAAACGGAAGGCGATACAAAATTGGTCCTACCTATCTGGATTGGGCAAGGGGAAGCACTCTCGATTCAATTCGAACTCAAAGGTGAAGAACCGCTACGTCCGATGACACATGATCTCATGAAAAACATAATTGAGAGCCTCGATGCCACTGTCGATGCGGTCTACGTGCATACCATGAAAGACTCAACCTATTTCGGGCAAATCAATGTGGTAGCCAACGGCAAAACGTTAGAAATTGATGCGCGTCCGAGTGATTCTATTGCCCTCGCCCTGAGATTGGAAGTTCCCATCTATGTGGCAGAATCAATTGTTCAAGAAATAGGGTTTCCAGAGTCGGAG
This sequence comes from Candidatus Poribacteria bacterium, assembly GCA_965220385.1. Lineage (GTDB taxonomy): Bacteria > Poribacteria > WGA-4E > WGA-4E > PCPOR2b > PCPOR2b. The sequence goes on from OZ244825.1 coordinate 755,875, forward strand.
TTAAGAGAAGCGGAGGAGCAGCAGTCTCGAGAAGAATTAGAGCATCTGGATGAAGAAACACTGGGCAGATATACAGTGTAATCGCTCAAATAGCTAAGGGAGTGACCATCATGCCGGTCTTTGAGAAAATCAGGCGGATATTCAATTCAAATATAAACGACCTGCTCGATCGGGTGGAGGATCCCGAAAAGATTCTGAATCAACTCTTGGAGGATATGCAGCACGAGCTCAAAGAGGTAAAGATTCAGGTCGCTGCGGCGATCCGGGATGGGAACAAATTTGAAGCGCAGTATAAGGAGAACCTTGAGAGTGCTGAGAAATGGGAGAAACGCGCCATAGTGTTCATCCAGAACGGCGATGATGCTCGCGCCAAAGAAGCACTTCGACGCAAACGATCTGCCGAAGACTCAGCAAACGGGTTTCGTGAACAATTTGAAGCGCAGCAACAGAGTGTTTCTGTACTCAAAGACGGGCTGGCAACCTTAGAACAGAAAATCGAAGAGGCAAAGCGCAAACGTGCCTTGCTGATTGCTCGTCAAAGAAGGGCAGAGGCAGAACGCACAATCCATCAAACCGTGTCAGGTATTTCGGATTCCAGTGCGTTGGACGCTTTTGATCGAATGCAGGACCGAGTCCTTGATGCGGAAGCGGAGGCAGAAGCCCTCAGCGAAATGCGTGAACCGAGTCTGGAAGATGAGTTTGATAAACTCGACAAGACAGATGAAATTGATGATGAGCTTGCCAAACTCAAAGCCCGCTTAAAAGAGTAAAAACCACAAGGAGCTGCATCTAATGGGACTACTGAAGAATTTCGCCATCCTCGTACTGATATTCCTACTAATTTTAATCGCACTGAGGATTGTACTCCCTATTATCGCCTGGGCGTTTGAACTCGCTTTCACACTCATCTTGCTCGGTGCAATTGGGTTCGCAATCGTGTATCTCTACCGAAAACTGCGTGCATAACGGCGACAATATCCATCTTAATTATATTCCCAATTTAATACCAAAAAGCCGGGAGAGAGTACCACCCTCCACCCGGCTTTTTCTATTTGTAGCGATGCCTTCTGATCGCCGCAATTGTCATCTCAACGATTCGAGGACGGGGGATAGTGTAAAATAATTCCACTTGACAGCGTTTAAAATAAACTGTTATCATAATCCCGGTCTTTGAGACGAAACATCGGGTTCCTATCTAGACATCAAGTGAGTTAAAATTCCGCGATTCAAAAATTGAACGAGGTGAGTTTTGAGAAAAAGTTGTTTTGTCCTGATGGTTAGCCTTCTCTGCTTGATTGCTGTTCAGGTGGGCGCAGAGATTAAATGGGATTCATCGAAATTTATGCCGTTATCCGAGATCGCGCCCGGCATGAAAGGTGAAGGCTATACCGTTTTTTCCGGTACAACCGTTGAAAAATTCAACTTTGAGATTGTCAGTATTGAGTACAATTTCTATCCCAATTGGCACGTAATATGGGTGAAAGGTAGTGGCGAGAACTTCGAAAAAACAGGCATCGCCGGCGGTATGAGTGGGAGTCCGATGTATATCAATGGACGGCTCATCGGTGCGATTTCGCTCGGATATTTTAACCAACGCGAACACGCAAACCTCATGGGAGTGACACCGATTGAGTTAATGATTGAGGTGACGCAGCGGGGGATGCAACCGAATGTAAGCTATCGAGGCGGGTCCCGTTTTAACTTTGAGTCTGATACGGTCTCAAGCGGCATCGAAATGTTACCCTTAATGCCCAATAAAAAACATATTCCTGAAATGCAAACGCGAATCTCACCAACCCCTGAACGGTTCGAGAGACCCGCGCATCTTCATATGCCTGTTGCATTTTCAGGTTTGCCAACGGGTGCGATTGGATTTTTCAAACAGTTTTTTGATAGCTATAACCTCAGTCCCATGCAAGGTGCAGGCGGGGCGGCACCTGTCAAGAGTTCGCCGATTGAGCCGGGGCAGATTGTGGGACTTGAGTTTGTCCGGGGTGCTTTCACCGCCTTCGGTTACGGCACCATAACATACATTGATGGCGATCAGCTTATCGGTTTCGGTCATTCGATGTTTGGCGAGGGCAATGTTAATCTTCCGATGTCCGGCGGTTATGTTCACTTCATTTTACCAAGTACGTCCAGATCCTCCAAAATCGCCTCTCCAACACAACCAATTGGCACACTTGTCCAAGATCGTCAGGCAGCGATCGCTGGTGTAATCGGTTCCCATCCCAGTTTTATTCCGGTTAACGCCAACATCCAGACAATGGATGGAAAAGTCCACCCCACCCACTATGAAGTCATCCGCCATCGTGATTTCTCGACGCTATACACCCTCATCGGTCTGTGGTTCATCATTGATGGCATCGAGATCTATAGCGGCGACCACTCAGTCAATGTTGAGGCAAAAATTCTGCTGAAGGATCAGCCAAATCTCGTGTCGCGCGAAATTGTACGCAAAAATGTCTACTCCTCCAGCGCCTCACCGGGATTTCAGGCAACCCGAGCACTGACTCCCCTGTTTAGCTTAATCGGAAATCAGTATGAAAAGATTGATGTGGAACGGATAGACCTTGATATCAAAATGGAGGACAAACGGAAAACAGCGGTCATTGAAGCGGTGCGAATCGACAAAAATCGATACCGGCCCGGCGAAAAAATTGAAGTGACCATGCGCCTGCGTCCATATCTTGAAGCACCGATTATCCAGATCGGGACGGTAACGATTCCGGAAGACGCTCCTGAAGGTTTAACCACCCTTCTCGCCATCAGCCCGGATTTATATCAAAGTTGGCAGCAAGCACGTGCGCCCCTAAACTATCAACCGACAAACATCAACCAAGTGATTAAATTGTTGCAGCAAGAGCAAAACAACAATGATATCATCTTGGAACTGTTCGTGCCTAAAGTCGGGATGACCGTTCAAGGACAAGAGTTTCCTGAACTGCCTCTGTCAATGCTCTCGGTGATGACTACGCCCACGCAAACTGGTGAAGGTGGGCTCACGCGTGGAACAACCCTGCATTCCGAAAAGGTTACCACCCCCTTTGTGGTCTCCGGCAGTCGGTTCTTGCGCTTTACCGTTGACCGTAACGCTCCGTAATTGGAACCCGCTGGTCCCTAAAGACAGACAATTTTTGCGCCTGCGTACTATCTTCTTAAGAATATAAAGTTTTCCCTACATGCTAATACACCAATGAACTAATGAGCCAAATCTAACGGAGGATACCTTTTTGATAACGTTATACCGCGCTTTCTGTGTCTTTAGTGCTGTTCTCATTTTCTTTGCTATCCATCTCCTGCCAGCATTTGGGGTAACGACCCAAATCTGGGAACAGCAGCACCAAAAGGATTTTGAATCTGGTAAACCCGAAAATGTCTCGCTCTCAAGTAAGGGCGACCTTATGCTGTCCCCTAAATTGGATACTTTTTTCGACGATACCAAGGAGATATACATCTGGTGTCTCGCCGAGGATTCCAAAGGGAACATCTACGCCGGTACAGGAAATGGAGGCAAGATTTATCAAATCACTCCCGATGGCCAGTCATCCCTCTTTTACGATTCACCAGAGGTGTCAATCCTAGCGCTGGCTATTGACGCGAGTGACAACATCTATGCCGGTACAGCTCCCGACGGGTTAATTTACAAGCTTTCGGACAGTAGTACCCCGCCGACGACAATCCTCAGCTCGGAGGAGAAGTACGTTTGGGCGATGACCTTTGATAATGTGGGAAACCTATACGCAGCGACCGGCACCAGCGGGAAAATCTACAAGATCACACCTGATGGACAGAACAGTGTTCTCTTTGATTCTGATGAGCGTAACATCTCCTCCTTGCTCTATCATGAGGGGATGCTATATGCCGGCAGCGACGGCAAAGGGACTATCTACAGTGTCAAAACAGAGGACGGCACCGCTGCCGTAATTTACCAAACGGGGCAGAAAGAGGTACGCAGACTCGTTACGGGAGCAGAAGGTTTAATCTATGCCGGAACTGTCACAACAGCAGCGCCGCAGCCCGGCGGTCCCCCACCACCGCCCGGTCCGCCCGGACCTGGGGGTCGCAATAACCCCGAGGAAAAGAAGTCGAAGGTCTATAAGATCCAGTCGGATGGCACCGTATCTGTTATGTGGGAAGCGCCAGATCCCCTGATTCTGGCAATGGCGTTTGATTCGGAGCAAGGACTCTATATAGGCACAGGGGACAGCGGCAAAATTTATTCGGTCAACACAGATGGCGATTCTGTGTTGAAGGGCAAATGCGAGGCGAGCCAAGTTGTGGCGATCCACCGGACAGCAAACGCGGATCGACTCCTACTTGCCACGGGAAACCCCGGGAAGATCTTTGAATTGAAATCGGACTATCGTGCTGAAGGGACCATTGAATCCAAGGCGCACGATACAAAGATTGTTTCGCGATGGGGTAAGTTAGCTTGGGAAGGTGTTGCACCAGAGGGGACGACAGTCGCTTTCGCAACCCGTACCGGCAACACAGAGAAACCGAATAGTACATGGAGTGAATGGTCAGAAGAACTGACGTCTGCCGAAGCACTCCAGATTACCAGTCCCCCTGCACGATACATTCAGTGGCGCGCCAAACTCACAACGAGTGCGGTTGCCGAAACCCCTATCCTCAAAAAAGTAACTATCGCGTCCGTCCAATCTAATACCGAGCCACGATTCACTTCGGTCGAAGTCCGTCGAGGTGATACCCCCGAAAGTTCGGGTCCACCCGAAGGCGTTCGTAGACCACGGGAAAGAGGGACGCCCTCCAATTCCAAGCCCGGAGGCGACCGTACCAAATATACTGCCTCGTGGAAGGTGAAAGACGACAATAATGACACATTGCAATTTGACGTCTATTACAGGCGCATTGATGAGGTCAATTGGAAACTCCTGAAAAAAGAGTTGACGCAGAACAGCCATGGTTGGGATAGCACCTCAATGGCCGATGGACGTTACGTCATTAAGGTCACGGCGACGGACAAGCTCAGTAATCCGCCTAATTTTGTAAAATCCACCGAGAAGATTAGCGATCCATTTGATATTGATAACAGCCAACCGACCGTTGCTGATATCACTGCAACGGCGAACGAAGATCAAACCTATCAGATTTCCTGTGCGGTGGCGGACACGTCCAGTCTCATCCAGAAAGCTGTTTACAAAATCGACAGTGATGAACATTGGCAGGTCATTTTCCCCGACGATGGCATTTTCGATTCCAAAAGCGAAACCTTACTACTTCAGACCAACTCCCTGCCAACCGGTGAACATACCATCACCATTCGCGTTACCGACGCAGCAGGGAACACAGGCGTTGGACGCGCAACGTTCTAAAGTGATCCGCTGCGCGACAAACGCTGTGCGCGGAGAGAGTCTTTTAAACCATGAGGAGAGTTTCATGATTATTGATTCACATAGTCACGCGTGGCCCCGCTGGCCCTATGAACCCCCTGTTCCTGACAGTGACAGCCGTGGCAGGTTCGAGCAACTCCTCCACGAAATGGATCGTCACGGCGTCGATCAAGCTGTCCTGGTCTGCGCGAGAATTGATCACAATCCAGATAATAACGACTACATCTTCGAGTGTGCCCAACAATATCCGGACCGGATCATCCAATTTGCCGACGTCGATTGTTCTTGGACGGATACCTACCACACCCCGGGAGCCGCAGACCGACTCGCGGAAGCAGCGGATAAGTACGCGCTGAAGGGATATACCCACTATTTCCGTGGGGACGACGATGGCAGCTGGTTCTTCACAGATGAGGGGCAGCGCTTCTTTCAGACCACCGCAGACCGAGGATTGATCGCCAGCCTCGCCATGGGACCCCAACTACAGGCGCCGCTACGCAAGTTGGCGGCACAATTCCCGTCCATCACCTTTCTCTGTCATCATATGGCGGGTGCAAGAGCCGGGGAAGAACCGCCCTACCCGAATCTGAAGGAGATTCTGGCGTCAGCGAGTACGCCGAATATCAACATCAAGATGTCTGGATTCGGGTATGTCTCCCAATCTCCATGCGAATATCCTTATTCCGATACCGGCTGGATTGTACGCTCGCTCTACGAACATTTCGGGCCCGATCGTCTCTGCTGGGGGTCGGACTATCCCGTGGTGCGTTCCTACATGACCTATCAACATTCCCTCGAAGCGTTCCGTACGCATTGCACCTTCATCCCAGATGCTGATAAGACAAAGATTCTCGGTGACTCCCTCCACCGGCTGCTGACCGTGGGACAGGGAACTTAGTCTGACATCTTGGTTGATTTCTGTTAGGATAGAAACGTATAATAACGTAAGTTGCCACCTATCTTAGAGAAACCGATTTTTTCTTTCTGATTGGAAGGTAGAAGGGATACACTTGTCAAAAAATGTGATAGTCATCGCCGGTCCAAATGGATCTGGCAAAACGACATTTGCATCTGAATACCTCCGCGATTCAGATATTGAATACATCAGTGCCGACACACTGGCGAGAGAACTGGTATCCGCGCCAGAGGACTTGGACAAAGCTAAAATTCAAGCGGGTCGTCTATTTTTTAAGGAAATCCAACGTCTCATTAAATCAGAGAAGGATTTTGTGGTCGAAGTAACGCTGGCAGGAAAAGGGTTTGAGCGGATTATCCGTCGATTGAGACGGGCCGGATATACAGTTGCAATCATCTTTCTTTTTCTCAAATCCCCTGACGTGTGTATCGCTCGGGTGCGGAATCGAGTGATGGCGGGGGGACACCATGTGCCAACCGAAGACATCGTGCGCCGATTCTATCGGAGTAAACGTAATTTTTGGTACATCTACAAAGATCAGGTGGATCATTGGTATCTACACTACAGTTCCGGGGAACATCTTCAGGAAGTCGCTGTTGGTGAAGGGGACCGGTTTACGGTAAAAAATGAAGATTGCTTTGAACTTTTCATGCAAGACATTAACAATGGAGATATATGATGAGTCAACACGAATTAAGCCTTGAAACCCATAGACAGGCACTTGAGTTTCTACGGATTGCCAATCGCGCCGCCAAAAGAGCACAGGAAGAAAATCGAAAAAAAGGGATCCCCAATGTCTACTCTTTTAATGGGCACATCTACTACGAACTGCCAAATGGGGAACTGACGAAAAACAAAAAGATAGTAGACGAACTGATCTCAGCCAATACCCCTCCAAAATGCCGTAAAGTAGTTTCGTAGTATAACCTAAGGGGTGATATCAAAAGAAAGTGCAAAACACGAAGAGAAACCGAGTTTTTTCGGCAAAACTCGATTTCCTCCGCATAGCGTGAGTCCTCGACGGAGTCGGGATTTGCACTATTTCTTAACACGAGCGTTTTCTCTAAACAACTACAGGAGGTTCAAGATGAACATCAGACAGTTTACCAAATTCGCGTCTGTCTTGGCGATTGTCGCACTGATTGTGGGGCTTTCCGCCTATAACCCGATTGGGCAATTTGCCGTCGCCGCACCACCTGAAGATGTAGCGAAAGAGATTCCCATTGGGGTTGTTATAGCGCAGACAGGACCATTCGCTTCCCCCTATGGTCTGTCAATGCTAAATGGCTTTGAGCTAGCACGCAAGGAGATGAACAACTCCGGGATACTCGGAAATACCAAAATCACCTTCGTCGTTGAGGATGATCAGAGTGTGAGCGCCGTTGAAGCGGTCAAGAAATTGATTCATCAAGATGGAGTGCCTGCGATTGTTGGGTTTGCTATCTCAACCCAGCTCGAAGAGGTAATTCCGATTGCCCAAGAAAATAGTGTGATCATTGTTAGTTCGGTCTCGTCTGCGCCGGGTCTGAGTGCGCGTGGCGATTTTATCTTCCGTTCAGGGCTTAACTCAGGTGTGCTTAATCCCGCTGCTGTCAAGACCACTCACGAGAAATACGGTTACAAGAGAGCAGCGACAATATATCACCACCGCGATACCTACTCTACGCGTAGTGACGAAGCGTTCAGGGCTGCGCTTGTCGAGAGCGGCGTCGAGATTGTTGCCACACAGATCTACGCAGGTGACGAGACCGACTTTTCGGCGCAGTTAACTCGGATAATGAGGTCAAATCCTGATGTCCTCTTTATTTCCGCTTTGGGATCCCACATACCGCCGATTCTGATTCAAGCGCGCGCGCTCATGCCGGGTATACACGTTATCGTTCCTGAACTGACCAGTATTGAGGTGGAAGCCGCGGGCGATGCTGCCGAGGGGGCAGTCACTTCTATAGGGTGGCTCAGCACGAGTAATACGCCAATGAATCAAGCGTTCGTCGAGACTTATATCAGGACATACGCGGAAGAGCCGTCTGCTTGGGCGGCGCAGTCCCACGCCGCATTCCATATTCTCGCCGTGGCAACTGCAAGAGCGCAATCCGTCAATGCAAATGCGATTCGAGACGCGCTAGCGAATATTACGGATTTTGACACCGTTTTGGGTAAATTCTCTTTTGACCCCAACGGAGAGGCAGTTTACGACCCAATAGTCCTTACCGTCGAAAACGGCGATTTTGTGGTTTTTGAGTAATCCTCAACGGTAGGTGTGCATTACCGGACCCTGTCATCAGCTGCTCGCCGGTGACAGGGACTAAGGACCGCGGCGGCTTTACGGAAATCCCAATCATGACAGATGCCCCAAGTCCGAAATTCCTCGCCGATGAAAACGTGGGAAAACTGGGTAGGTGGCTGCGGATTATAGGATACGACGTCGCCTACCAATCCCCCGCGCTCGACGCCCAACTTGCGCTCAAAGCGTTGCGTGAGAATCGGATAATCTTAACGCGAGATCGGGAGTTTGTGCAGCGTCGTATGGTGGAGCGGCACCTCCTACTCACCAGCCAAGATCCGGTCGAGCAGCTCAAACAGGTCATCCAAACATTTCATTTAAACCTCGATCGCAGTTCCTTTTTTACTCGCTGCCTTGATTGTAATACCCCCATTGAATCTGTTCCCAAAGCAGAGGTACAATCGCTGGTCCCAGAGTACGTCTATCGCACACAGGACCAGTTTCACAGATGTCCGACCTGCGACAAACTCTTCTGGGCGGGCAGCCATACAACCAATTTTCAGGATTGGCTAAAACGGGTGGGAGAGGTGTAGTGCGTAAGGTCTTAAAAAGGTCTTTCTTACGCATCACGCGTTATATGTTATTTTTGTTACTCTAAATCGGGGCGGTAGGAGAAAACTTGAGCCCGTAGGTTAGGTTGAACGGTAGTAAAACCCAACACCAAATGAACTAATGAACCAGTTGATCAATGAACTTTACACTTCAATAATTTCTACATTTGCTCGTGGTAAAACAACTTTTTTACCATCTTTCAATTCAACTTCTAACACACGTACCTTTGCCTCCGTCTCAAGCTCTTGCAGCTCGACTGGCAAGCCGGACACCCTTCCCAATTTACCGAAATAGGGTTCACGGATGATGCGGATCGGAGCGCCGATATCGAGCGCATCGCCCGTGCCCCCCGCGTCAACCGTCTCATCCTGACCCCCGACAGGGATGATGATTTCCGGACGGACAACGCCAGCGCGGATCTGTGTGGCACCATTAATCGACGTCATCGTACCAACCTGTGCTTTGAGCAGATCGAAGGTGCGCGCTGCCATGCTTATCTCCCCAAATCCTTCCGTGACGACCAGTGTCAGACCGAGCTCCTCTGAACCCGTTATTGCAACCCCAAGCTCGTATCCCAGCAATTCACGCAGATCGCCATCATGAATACCGCCCACGATTATTCCCTTGACGCCTTGTCGGATAGCCTCCTGAATCGCATCGTTCCCAATGATCGCACCGCCACAGAGAATCTTGTCTCGATGCGTGGGCTTGATGAGATCTTTGGTCAAGGGAGCATCTGGAGACTCCACAACAACTTCGAGTGTCCCAACCGTTTCCCCGCCGACACCAAAAATTCCTTGGATGTAAGTGCCATAGGCTTCTACGATAGCACCTTCGTTGGAGAGAATCTCGACAATCGATCCAGCGATATGTCCCATGACATTGACCGGGATCGGTGCTTCACGAATGATTACCTGCCCCGTTACATCGGAGATGCTTTCAATAGTACCATCAATCGGAGCGCGTGCTTGGGACTTAAACAGTCCGAACAAGCCCTTCGTTTCCCCTATAATCTCGTCCCGTTCGATGGGGGTGCCCTCTTTTTTGAGCATATACTCGTGTATATCTTCGGTCGGGATACTTAGTAAATTTGCGATATTTACAAGTTGAACATTCCCCGGCAGAGATGCTTTTGCGACCACATCCTCCGCGTCGATTGTATCCCCCACTTGAACAACTACCTCCCCTTCGATTGGGAGTCGGCGTTCAGTGCGGATTCTTGTACCCGCTGCAACTTTGAGGCCGGGGGTGTATGCGTGTGCCATAAATTCGTCCTTCTGCGTGGAATCTGATCTATTCTAAGAATCGCGGTCCAGTATGTTATATATGGAGCTTAATGATAGCAGATTTCGTGCCAAACGACAATGTAAATCAAAAAGGTTACAAAGGTATTGACAAGCTGGTTTCACCCCATTATAATGACCACGAATACCTGTAGCACTTCAGAATCTTCGTGCGCAGCGACCTACTTGACGGTGTCTTCCCGAATCGGAGACCGCCTTATGAATGCAACCGCCGAAATCCTCAAGGGCAACAACCCCATGAAGGTTGAACAGATCTCTGGTCCTGATATCAAGCCTTATGAAGTCCTTGAATTTGAATCGATGCTGCGGTATGAAGATTTTCAGATGTTCGGCGAATACGGGCTGCAAAAAAATGGGCAGGTCATCATTACAAGAGCGCCCGCCCGGCTGGACGTGATGGGCGGAATCGCAGCGCACTATGGGGCCGCCTCCTTTGGCTTGACGCTTGAGCGTTCGGCGGTCGTTGGTTGTCAGGAGAGGCAAGACAGCCAGTTGAGCGTCCTAAGTTTCGATGCAGCAGCGCAGGGATATCAGTCCGCCCTGCGAATCTCAGTTGACGATTTCTATGCAGATGGAAGCCTAAAGTCTTACGAGGAGATTCAACAACTCTTCGCTCAAAATCCACAGACCGCGTGGACAGGATCCGTCCTCGGCGGATTTTTCGCACTCCTGAAGGAGGGAGTAGTCGATCATCTGCCGCACGGCGCATCCCTCATAATTCGGAGCAATATCCCGGTGGAGGCGGGGATCGGTTCTTCCACAGCAATCAGAGTTGCAACCCTCACAGCGATTAACCATCTGTATGCGCTCAATCTAACCGCGCTCGACATCGCTCAAATTGGTACGATCGTCGAAAACCGTATCGTCGGCGCGTTAGGCGGAGTCACCGATACGATCGCTATCGCCGCCGGCAAACAGGACCATCTGCTTTCCATCCACCCTCAGACAGATCCGATCCTGGAAACCATTCCCCTTCCTCCGCACACAGAACTAATTGGCATCCACAGCAGAGCGCAACGTAGCCCCTCTGATTCAGCCTATACTGATGCACTCATCGCGGCGCTTATGGGATTGACAATTCTTCGGAAGACCCTCGACTTGGAGCCACTGCGCGATAACGTGCTGTGCCGGTTGTCTATTGCGGACTTTCGTCATAAATGCTGGGACGTCTTACCGGCGCGGATGAAAGGAGAAGATTTCCTTGACCAATACGGCGGCACGATCGATCCTCGCGCAGAAGTAGAGCCTCAAAAAGTATACGCCGTGCGCAGCCGTGTCGAACATCCGATCTACGAACGCAGCCGTGTGGAACGCTTTATTGAACACCTCGAACAGGCAAATGCCAATCCGCAGCACCTTCTTCACCATCTTACGGCAGCGGGTAAACTGATGTACGCCTCGGATTGGAGCAGTCGTTTCCGTGCAGGGCTCGGTTCTCCCCAAATTGAACAGATTGTTCGGTCTGTTCGGAAGGTCGGAGCTCGCGGAGGCTTCTTCGGAGCGAAAATTACTACCAGTGGCAATACCGTCGCAATACTATGCCATGGCGATGTCTCTAACGCCATGATCCAGATCTTCTCCGCCTATAAATTGGCATGGGGGCTTGATGCGGAACTGCTCGCAGGGTCATCGCCGGGCGCGTTTGAATTTGGACGCGTACTTTTGCGATTAAGCAAGGGGTAGCGCTATCTCTCTCATTATAAGATTCAAATTCAGTCTGAGACAATTTCAGAGTTCTGTGGACTGCAGGTCGATTATCCAAAATCGAAATTGATGTGTCGAGGTATGAATATAGATCCTCACTTCAGCGATATAACCGTTGACACGCCGGATACAGAAGGCATTAAGTACGCTGGCTCAAAGCTGAAACTCCTGCCTCACATACTGCAACTGGCAAAGAAGACCGATGCCCAGACCGTCCTCGACGGTTTTTCTGGAACAACGCGGGTGTCTCAAGCCTTTGCCAAAACAGGCTATCGCGTCCTTTGCAACGACATCGCTCCTTGGTCGCAGGTGTTCGGGATATGTTATCTTCTCAACCGAAAAAGTAAAGCTGATTATGCTGAACTAATCGAACACCTTAACGCTGTGCCTCCTAAGGAGGGATGGTTCACCGCGCACTATGGAGGCGATCCGGCATCAGCACGAGGGGATGGTCTCAAGAAACCGTGGCAGGTCCATAACACACGAAAATTGGATGCGATACGGGAGGAGATTGATCGGCTTTCCTTGACGAAAGTTGAAAGGGCGGTCGCACTCACAAGCCTCGTCCTTGGGCTCGACCGGGTTGATAGCACCCTTGGGCATTTTACTTCCTATCTCAGGGATTGGTCGCCCCGATCGTTCAATGAATTGGAGCTGGACGTGCCAAATCTCTTTTGTAGCCAAGAACAGCACGAAGTGTCGCGTCGGGACATCTTTGAACTGATAAACGAGACCGCCGTCGATCTGGCATACTACGATCCACCCTACGGGTCTAACAATGAGAAAATGCCGCCCTCCAGAGTCAGATACGCCTCATACTACCACCTTTGGTCAACGGTATGCCTTAACGACCGACCTGAGCTGTTTGGCAAGGCGCTGCGGCGCAAGGATACGTCGGACACTTTGGCATCATCACTGTTTGAGGACTTCCGACGGGATAGTCACACAGGCCGCTTCGTCGCAGTTGAAGCTATCGAACGTTTGGTTCGGAACACCCGCGCTCGATGGATCATCCTCTCTTACAGTTCGGGCGGACGCGCAACTGCCGGTGAACTCAATGAAATCCTTCGGGATAACGGTTCGCTGATTGACGCTGTTGAGATAGACTATAAGCAGAACGTGATGGCAGGTATGAAATGGACCCACGACTGGGTGCGGAGTGCCGACGTGCCGAATCGAGAATTCCTATTTCTGATTAAAACAAATAACGAAAATTAAGGAGGCACTTGAATGAGCCAAGAACCTATGCGGGGGATGTTTCCAGTGCTTGTCACACCTTTTGACGAGCAGGACCGGATTGATGAAGACAGCTTGAGGAGCGTCGTTGAGTACAATATTGATGCCGGTGTCCACGGTGTGGTGATAGCATTTGCCACAGAGATTATGAAACTCACCGAGGCGGAACGATTGCAGATTGCCCAAGTGGTGGTCGATCAGACAGCCGGTAGGGTGCCGGTTGTTGTGAACACGGGTGCCGTGTCAACCGTTGCAACAGTGCAATATAGCCAACAGACCGAAGATCTCGGAGTAACGGCGGTGATGTGCACCCCTCCCGCGGCGGATGTGCCGGTCGACGAGAAAAGGGCACACTTCAAGGCGCTATCGGACGTTGTTAGTGTTCCGATCTTTGTGCAAGAGGCGGGGACGTCGCTCGGTGGAGCGCTGCTGCGAGAAATAGCTGAAGAGAGCGAGCGGGTCCGCTACGCTAAGGTCGAGAACGCACCGCCAGCGCAAAAGGTCTACGAGGCGATTCAGCATGGCGGCGATTTGGTCACCGTATTCGGTGGTGCAAGCGGGACATACCTAATCGAAGAATTGCGCCGCGGCTCACAAGGCACGATGCCGTGGCCCAGCCATCCCCACGCCTTTGTTCAGGTCTGGGACCTCTGGCAGGCGGGTGACGAAACCGCAGCCCGCGAAGTGTGGGAACGCGAGATCGCTCCGATTCTCCGTGTGGGAGGACTTGTCCACAAGGAAATCCTCTACCGCAAAGGTATTATTAAATCCGCACGCTGGCGTTCTCCGCAACCGGCTCTACTCGATGACGTCGGTCAGCGGGAGTTGGATGAGGTCTGCGAACGATTAGGGATCAGTTGATACTTTTGGCGCAGACTCTTTCCGTGAGCCATCGTTTAATGCCATCGGGAAAAATTAAAATATGCTGCCCCAAGTTGCTGTCCATTCAGAAACCATCTGTGGCATCCGGACAAATCCAAAAGGGGTTGACCCATGGAATCGCTTGTTGGAATTCTTATATCGTTAGCGGTGCTTGCTCTCGTTTACTACTCGTTCCATCTTTATGTCCGAGCAATTCATGCACTGGAAAAAACGGCCCACAATCTCGATAGAGTAGCGAGAAATCTGACGGATATTATCGAAGTGATAAAAAAAAGAGAAGGATAATAATTAACCCTACCATCACCGATCAAAAGGAAGAAGATCTAGTACATTGTCAGAAATCGGTAATTCTCTATGTTCCCCAGGCTCGGTAGGTGCGGTTTGTAACCGCACTGGACATCGCAATGAAGGTGCTTATCATTATGTATTTGACAGAGTACTAGTTTGCTTGTGTGCCGTCCTTGCTAGTCTGTGGCTTAGGACAATTCTATATCGGACAGAATTTTAACGGTTGAGGGGCTACTTCCTTGTCTCGCTAACTCTGGATATGCCGCTCTAACCGAGCGAGAGGTCGAAGAGGTTTCGTTTGCGGTAAATCTCGTTACACTCGATTTTAGGTGGCAATTTGAAGTATTTTAAATTATAATAATTAAGCCGTATATACTACCCATTTGGACTCTCTGTGGAATAAGGGAACAATGTCAGTGAAAATTAGGGAAGCAGACCTGCAAGCTGCCCTGCCCGACGTCACCTCCACAATGCGTTTCTCAGGAATCCACAAACACGTTGACGTGTATCGGGACAGGTGGGGCATTCCGCACATCAAAGCTCAGAACGAAAACGACCTGTTTTTTGCACAAGGTTTTGTTACCGCACAGGACCGCCTGTGGCACATGGATGCTGATCGGCATCGTGCGCTCGGCAGATGGGCCGAGTTTGCAGGAAGCAGTGGCGTTTCTCAAGACCGGCTGCTGCGAGCGGCGGGAATGGGGCGTACCGCGAAACTTGACTACGAAGTCGCTAGCCCTGAGGCCAAGGCTATGATTGATGCCTATACCGCCGGTGTGAACGCCTACCTCGACACAGTCCAAACCCTACCTATTGAGTACAAGATCCTTGACCAAGCCCCTGAACGATGGGAGAATTGGCACTGTCTCGCCGTCTACAAGATACGTAACACCCTCTTAGGGACGTTTGAGCCCAAGCTCTACCGGATGCGATTGGCAAAGATGCTCGGTCCCGAAAAACTTGCGGAACTCTTGAAGGGCTACCCGAACGGTCACCTGCTCACAGTCCCGCCGGGTGAGGTCTACGAAGGTCCCCCGCTTGAAGGGCTTGATGAATTAAGCGAGGCCGCTGGAGCGGCGAACTGGCTCGATGAGGTGGATGCAGGGTCAAATGGCTGGTCAATCTCCGGCGAACTTACCAAATCCGGGCTGCCACTCGTGGGCGGTGATTCGCATCGGGCCCTTGACACACCAAGCGTCTACTACCAAGTCCATCTATCCTGTCCCGAATTCACAGTGATAGGGCACGCTGTGCCGGGGATGCCAGCCGCGCTCCACTTTTGTCATAACGAATATGTTGCGTGGGGGATGACGCACGGCGGTGCAGATACACAGGATCTCTTCATCGAACGTTTCCGTGAGGGACCCGATGGCCGTGAGTACCTGTTCAAGGATGGATGGCGATCCGCTGAGATACTGGACGAAACAATCGAGGTGCGGGGCGCAGATCCGATACCGTTGGAGGTGACGATTACCCACCACGGTCCTGTGATCGCAGGGAACCCTGCATCGGGGATAGGTGTGGCAATTAGTGATCCGGGGTTGATTGAGGGTTCCTACTGGATTGACGCCGCACGCGACGCGATGCGAGCGAAGTCTGTGGGTGATTTACATGAGGCGTTCCGCAACTGGACAGATCGTGTGAATAACTACGCTGTTGGCGATGTACATGGGAATTTTGGCTACCTCCACGAGGGCAAAATTCCCATTCGATCTGAATCGAACGGTTGGCGAGCGGTGCCGGGCTGGACGGGCGAATATGAGTGGAACGGCTACATCCCACACGATGAGCTACCAAAAGCCATCAATCCCGATACCGGGTACGCAGTCACATGCAACCAGCGGGTCACGGGACATGATTACCCATACTATGTCGGCTTGTCTTTCACACCGGAGTACCGCGCCCGGCGTGTTCAAGCGCAAATCCTTGCGCTGGAACCGGGGACCGCAACCGTCGATGATATGGCACGTATCCACGCGGAACGGATTTCAAATCCAGCGCGTATCTTCACAGAAGCGTTGGCTGGTGTCGCACCTCTAGACGGAGATTCGACGGAAGCCTTGGCGTTGCTGTGTGCATGGGATTATAGCATGGGCCGTAACTGCGCCCAGCCGTTGATTTACGCCAAGACCAAGACCTATGTCATCCGATTTCTGCTCGATCATTTAATGGGAGAAATGGCGGAGGAGCTGTTTTCAGGCGTTGCCGGGGGCGATCCCCATGTCCGCCAAATTGTCGTAAGAATGAACCAAGCACTCGCGGACGGGGACAATTCCTTGCTGCCGTCCGGGTACAGTTGGTCCGATGTGTTGGCGACCGCACTCCAATCTGCTGTCACTGACCTTAAAGCGCAACTCGGAGACGATATGTCTGAGTGGGCATGGGGTAAGCTCCACCGGACGCAGCCACGGCACCCACTCGCAGTGCTGTTTCCGGAGTATGCCGAATTGCTGAATCCTCCGGTGGTCCCCACACACGGTGATGGCGACACCCCGCTCGCTGGCAGTTACGCCTTTCACAATGAATTCATCGCCACAGGCATGTCCGTCAACCGTTACATCCACGATCCGTCAGACTGGACCAACTCGCGATGGATTGTGCCGTTAGGTGCATCGGGGCACCCCGGCAGTCCGCACTACGCGGATCAAGCAGAAATGTGGGCTAATGTAGAATATATCCCACAACTTTGGGACTGGAACCAAATCTCGGCTGAAGCGGAATCGCATCAGCGAATTGAATCAGTAGAATCAGGGTAGGTTGTCAATGACTGTGAAAGGGTTAATTTCCCTGTTCTTTTTCCACCAATAGCCAAGAAGAAAGGAAGGAGGAGATGGAAGGAAGTA
Source organism: Candidatus Poribacteria bacterium (assembly GCA_965220385.1). Lineage (GTDB taxonomy): Bacteria > Poribacteria > WGA-4E > WGA-4E > PCPOR2b > PCPOR2b. The sequence goes on from OZ244825.1 coordinate 773,241, forward strand.
AATGCCTGTTGTGCCTGAACTTCCGACCTTGTCCGCAAAAACAGCTATGAACACCCGAAGCAGCATGCTTTCTAAATACATTGATGCCAAACAGAATCGGCGCAGGAAGGCAAAGTATCACCAGAAACGGTTGAAAATGGGCTTGCCAGCTGCTGTTCAGTTGAAGGGCGTTTCGCTCAATCAAGAGGAGCGGGAGGCGATTGCTTCCACGGAAGCGATCGGTACGGCGAGGCAGAAACGACTCTTTGTCACCAAGCATTTTGCTTGGCTCGTTTCGCTCGGTGTCCATATCTTTGCAGGGTTTTTGATTACTGTCTACGCCATTACTGAGTATATACCCGAACCGGAGCCTGTCTCTCTGGATTTCGTGGAGCCTGTTCGGGAAGCCCGGAAAATAAGGCGTCGGTCCCCCATAAAACCCACAAGACCGCCTGATAATGTACAAATCCGAGCACCCCGCGTGCAGCGAGCGCCAACAGCTATAGAGATTCCACGCGAAGATACAGTGTTTCACACACCGACTGAGGAGGTTTTTGACACAGCTGGACCATCTGCTGGCGGTGTCTCAATACCGCAAGGAATCGGTAACATTCAGGTAGAGCAGGGGCGTGCAGAAATCCCCACGGAGGCGCCGGGGGTCAAAATTGAACGCGAAACATCGATTACCCCGGAAGATAGTGACCTCGATATTGGGGCTGATGCCGGCCTCGGTGACCGCAACATTGAGGCGGAGGTGTCCGTGGAGGTCGATCAGAATCCGCGTGTCCTCAGAAAGGTTGATCCAGAATACCCTGAAGCCGCGAAACGCGCCAACCGGGAAGCTGTTGTGTTCGTTGAGTTTACGGTCGATGTGGACGGAAAAGCAACAGACATAAAGGTTGTGGATCCGAAGGGGTTCGGATTCGATGAGGCAGCGATTGAAGCCATCAAGAAATGGCGCTTTACGCCAGCCAAGAAAGATGGCGTAAGTGTACCCAAACGGGTGCGACAGCCAATTCGCTTCAACCTGGATGACTAGGGCGATTTGACATTCTGATATTATTGACTCGGCCGATCCCATAATTATCGGGTAATCTGCTAAATGTGGTGCAAATTGTTGGGCTGCGTAGTGGAATGATAGCCTAACAGCAAAGTCCCCCTGATAAGGGGGATTTAGGGGGTTGGCTGTGGATCAATGCTGTCTAAATCATGCCAAAACCTACCATAGTTGTATTTCGGTTTATCTGCCTATAATTCGGCGATCTCAACAAAACCTCGCGGATGCTATCAGTCCGACTATGTTAACCACCGATCTGTGAAATTCCTGCTTCAATACGTCGCTCTGCCGCCACTTACATCGTAACACTGCCCCGTCACAAAACTCGCATCATCTGACGCTAAGAAATGCACAACCGCTGCGACCTCCTCCGGTTTTCCTACCCGTCCCAACGGGATCTTGCTGACCATATAATCGATTGTTGACTGCGACACCTGTTCCAGAATCGGGGTTCGGATAACTGCCGGTGAAACACAGTTCACGTTTATACCGTACTCAGTGACCTCTTTCGCCAAGGCTTTGGTCAGGCAGATGACACCCGCTTTAGAAGCAGAGTACGGGATGAGTGTTGGATTCCCCTCCTTGCCCGCAATTGAGGCGACACTGACAATCTTGCCATATTGCCGTTCGATCATGTGGTCGATTACCGCCTTGCAGCAGAGAAATACCCCCTTCAGATTCACATCCAGAACCGCATCCCAATCCGATTCGTCCAGATCCGGCAGCGTCGCAGTTTTCCCCGCAATCCCAGCGTTGTTCACTAAGATATCAATCTGATTGAATGTTTCCAACGTCTGCTCCGCCATCTGCTGCACCTGATCCAACTTTGAGACATCTACCTCAGCGACAAGGGATTTGCGTCCCAACGCTTCAATCTCTTGTGCGACCGCTTCGCCGACCTCACGGTTCATATCGGCAACGACAACCGTTGCGCCAGCACCCGCCAGCCGCAGCGCAATCGCCCGACCAATGCCCTGTCCCGCCCCCGTCACAATTGCAACTTTATCCGTTAAGTCCATATAACTCCCCTCCCTAAGTGTATTTCCAATATAGTTAGTAGGAATATCTTCTACATCGTTTCAGAATTCATGCGTAAAACGTGATGCGTGAGCCCGTAGGTTGGGTTGAACCTAATCTAATGAGAAATATCAAGCATTACAGCTGAATTGCAAAGCGGTTCTGATTGACCCTTACCAAATAGAGTGAAACCCAACAATTGACATACTTTAGTGCTTGTTGGTCACGGGTCAATTTTCACGTTTCACGCATTACGTTTCACTCCATGTTGGGCATATTGCACCCAGTTGGCGAAATATCGGGGCGCCCATCTCCGTGCCAGATAAAAGGTTTTCTGAGAATAGCGACCGTGTGGTGGAAGTACTTCGTTGTCAATCCACGCCTCCGCTCCTTCAAGTGTCGGAAACTCAATCACCCATGCCCGGTGCCACCCATCTTGGGGACCCATCAACTGAAACGCCTCTAACCGCATCAGCCCGTGTTCGCGAGCGACCGACTGCATAAGTTCAATATGTGCAGTGTCGGCGCGCATCTCTGGTGTCGCCTCACTTGCCTCTGGTCTCCAGCGTCCGAAAAGTAGGGCAACAACGCTGCCCCGATCAACCTCAAGCGTCGGAACATGATGCGGATCTCTACCGTCAGGTACAATCGGTTCCAGAGAACGGACTGCCCACTGAGAAAAGTGTCCCCTGCCCCAATGCCGCGCAGTATAGTATTCGTAATAACCGTACCGCCCGTAAGGCGGTGCCATCTCTGCGTTGATCCACGCCTCCGCGCCCTGCAGCGTGGGAAACTCGATAACCCAGAACCGTTCCCACGATTGTTGTGGCGTCATCAACTTAAAGCCTTCCAAGCGCATCAGTCCGTGTTCGTGGGCGACCGATAGCATCAGATTGACATGCTCCTGCTCGTACGCAGTGCGCTCCGATGGGTTCAGATCGTGCCACGTCGGCAACCGACCACCTTTGTAGAGTATAATAACACTATCTCTGCTCACTTCCGGCGTAGTCGCCACACCCCTACCCTCCTTGGCGTATCTGAAAAGAAAGTGCAAGATGCAACTTGGCTCATTCGTACATTGGTACATATGTTCATTAATGAACCAGTGAACTGATAAACCAATGAATTCAGTCTGTTACGCAATTGCTTGACGTAAGCCTTTTCCTTTTTAGCACGGAGATCCTTTCGAGAGGTTCACCGCGTGGTAAGCCATTCAATGAGAAGATCAACCTGCCGCAAACCTTTCTCGTCTACCGCTTGCGGCTCGATCGCTTCATGCGTGATGCCTGCCACAGCCATGATCCCCGTCATGGTGGGATGCGGTGCTGCAAGACGAAAAACAGAATCAGATGAGTTGTTCTCAGTTTTTCTCAGAAATCCAAGAACCGGAAGCACTTTCGCCATCGGGATGTGAACGATCCGAATGTTGATATTCTTGCCAAAAACCCGCCACGCCGCCTCCCGTGTTACCGGTCCTTTATCGAGCCCCTTCCGTGTACCCACCAAAGCGAAGTTCACCCCCATCTTTTCTCTGATCAGTTGGGACAGTGCCTCCTCGATCTCAGTAGCTTTGAGCGGTTCACTGAGGTGGGCGATCGGCGTATCGGTTTCATCGGCAGCGGCTGGGCGGAGATCCAGGTAACGCATCGGTCCCGCTTTCGGTTTGATCCAAGCAGAACGCCCCCGCTGAAGCCGACGGCCTGTCCGAGTGAGATCGATGTATTGTCCTACAATACCCACCGATTCGATGAGATGGATTTCGACGTAACCGTTAGTTGCCATGGGCCCCGGATAATTCACAGCCCCGGTGTTGACGCAGACAGCGTCACCTTCCTCAAACCCTTCCGGCACCCACGCCTCAAACCTATGGGTCGTAGCGGACAGCACCAGATCCGCCTTGTCCAGCAGGGATTTGCGCCGCTCTGGAGAAAGTAGCATGTCCCATGCTCCTGTCCGCGAATGCGCCGCCACTATGATGACGTCTCTGCTCCCTTTTTCGATTCCTTCAAGCGTGCCCATCATCCACACACGGCTGCTCTCTGGGAACGCCACCGCATCATCCATAGGCTGATCTGAGAAGTGCATCTGGATCAGATGGACGGTGTAATCGCGGACCGGAATTTGCGCATAGTATTCTGAGCTGTTAGGACGGATAATGCTCGCGTGGGCTTCCAGCTTCACGAGATCGAGTATCGGCGCGCCTTCGCCGTAATCGGACTGTCTGTGGGTCGGGCTGTAGTATTCGTTCTCACCGTCCGCGACGTTGGGGTAGAAGTGTTCACGCCACCAAGGCTCGGATTGCAGCCAAGGGATAAAGGTATTCTCGAAGCGATGTTTCACGTGGTCGCCTAAACCTACCACAAAGGCGGGATTTCCCTCCTTCATCCAAGCGGTCATTCGAGCAAATTCCACACTACTGAGCGGCGAGTCCCCCTTGTGATCACTCATGAGGGCAAAGTGTAGATCTGCTATTCGGTCTAAATCCGCGATGGACGCAACGCCGGGTAGTCCATTCCCAACAGCCTCCTGTGGGTTAGCGCTCTCGGTATCTGTTATCTGTGAAGTCGCCCAAATCAGAAGGGTCAAGACAAGAAGCTGCCCCAGTCTGTCCTTCATCGTTGCTAATCCTCACTCTTACGCTTCCCAAATGGGCCAATCGGTTTCTTGGAGCCGCTTCCAGAGGCTATCGAATCGCTCACTTCCATCGTCCTCCCATTCGTCCAATCTGACACCGGGCGCGAAAGATTCGTCTACCCCCTGCTTCATCAATCGTTCCGCCTGTTGTAGGCTTTGGTAATAGTGTTTCAAGCCGCCGGGGAGTGTGACGACGGAGATATGTCGAAGCCACTCCGGCGCGGGCGTCTCGGAATAACGGCTGACAGCATTTTCATCCAATTCTACCCCCAACCCCGGTCCCTCTGGAACTCTCATAAATCCCCGCTGAACCGTATGCCCGTCCACAATCAGGTCATCTTCGTAGGTGTGGCTTGCCGTTACGCCCGGCAGCGTCGCTGTCGGCATCACCGCTCCCAAATGACAGGCGAACGCTGCGGTTATACCCGTCCCGACGTACTGTAACAGGATTGGGGTGTTCGCAGCGGCAAACGCCCAACTTGCTGCCAACGCACCCTTAATCGTTTCATGGCTGCACAGCGCACCATCGAAATCGCCTGCGCGAAGACCGACCCAAGGACCTGAGGGTTGACGCGATGCGCCCTCTTGGACAACACCGACACCGTGTAGGTAGAACGGGATGCGGATCTCTTGATGCAGCCGCCGCCACCCTTCAACATCGTATGCGAAGATTGGCTCTTCAACACCCTTCACGATCGGAATCTTCTCCAGCTCTCGAAGGATGGGTAAGGCTTTCTCTACGTTGGTCAAGGCGCCGTTAAAATCAAACTCGACACGAAAGTCCGGCGGTGCAACCTCCTGCATTGCCTGCGACTGTTCGACGATATCATAAAATGCTCTGGCTTTGCATTTGAGTCCACGATATCCGCGTTCAGCCGCGACCTGCACTTCAGCGGCGCTGTCTTCGGGCGACATTGAGGGCATCCACCAACCCATCGACACCCACTGACGTACCTGCTGCCCCATCAACTTCCATGCCGGCAAGCCCAGATGTTTGCCCATCAGGTCATAGCACGCCATGTCGAGGTTGAACCGCCCCTTCCCCATGACATGGTCGAACGGATTCGTGCCGATGTATGCGTCCAAGAGTTCCTGCTCGAAAACGGGACCGGGATTCTCTCCCAGTCCAATCAAGCCGGTATCCGTATGGAATTTATAGACCGTTACCTGTTCGTTCAGTCCAAAATGGTAATATTGCTTGCGAATGCGTTCTTCGTAGGGGACCCGCAGGAGGATCGGTTCAATCGCGGTGATTTTCATAGGAGGTGTCCTTTCGTGGTGGGTTATCAACTCGCTCATGATAGCACAGATCTTGCTCTCAGACAATAGAAAGCGATAGGAATAACAAGCAGTACGTAGTGCGTAAGCAAGACATTTCTACGATATGACAGCGGTTGCGTAGATAATTCCTTACGTATTACGTGTTACCCTTCCGAATATCGAGATAATCTATTTGAGGCACACGCGAGAAGGATATTGCAGCCTACCCAAACTGTTCTATCAAGAGTTGCGTAATGGGATTGGGACGGCTGTAATAGTTCTGTGTGGCGTCGTCTTTACCTTCCCACAAACGGCGCGGAAAAATCGTGTGATTGCTGAGATATCGGTCTGTGGTACGACCACAGTAAATGTGAACGGTACGGCGTTCAGAGGTGGTCTGTCGGACATTCCCGGCGTGGAAGGTTGACGCGTTGAAGAGGATCGCTGTGCCGGCGGGACCGACGAGGTGCTGTGCCGCGCTGAGGTCATAAGCCTCAAGCGGGAATAATTCTGTGGATTGCGCGGTGCCGGGCAGGACGCTAAAGGTGTGCGTTGTGTCGTCTACATCCGTCAGATAAAATACCACCGATAGATAGCGCGTATAATATGGAAGTTCGGCATCCGCCCTATTCTCACGATTCGCATCGCGGTGCCAGCGGCATTCGGTATCGCCATCGGGGTTCGGCGCACGGAGCATCACCGAGTGCTCCTCTGCACAGATATCTTCTCCCATGATAGCGTTCATCAACGGCAGCAACGTCGGTGGGCGCATGGTCACGTCCATCTCCGGGCAGGCGAGTAGGGCGTGGACGTTCTGGCAACGTCCGCTCTGTCCACGGTCTATCCACATCACCGGATTCTCGACGAGGTCCCGATCTATCGCCTCATTGATAGATTGAACCTCCTCAATAGAAAGGGCATTGGGTACGACAAGATAACCGTTTTCCTTGAAAAATTTTAACTGTTCTTTCATTAGGTCTTTCCTCGCAATGTGTTAGGGGAGGCTAATTATATTGAGAATTATAGGAACGAGAAGGTGGATAGTCAAGCATAAAGGTCGAAATTCAGATTCTTGTTTTTGGATAGATGTGCTATAATTGAAACATAAATCTTTGCATCGTCAGGTCAAATTTTCTTGGTGAGACTTGGCCGGGATTGCGTGATACTATGCTTGATGTATCTTAAGTTCTATTTGCCAAAATCGAAATCGGGGGATAGCATGAATATCGTAGAACTCCTCAAACTCAGAGGATTGGATACGAAGAAATCAACTAAGATGATAAGACACACAGACCACGGCGATTATCTTATTAGTGAGATGACCAAAAAGGAATTAGAGATCTATCAACGATGCCAAGATAAAGGAGCTTTTAAGGGCCTGGATTATGTTGTTTCTTTTCGTGGACTTGAGCGGACGAAAGCAAAGTTCATCGGTGTGTATAAAGTCACAGATGAAAAACCGTTAACGCCTAGATTTTGCCCCAAGAACTATCGTTTTCGTAAAATCTTTGAAGGAGGTGGTTCTTTCTACGAATTGGAGAAAGTTTCTGGTTTTGAGGACTTGGAGGGCCGGGTTATTATCGAATGGGGGCAAGGAATGCAATGGGCTCAATGGCTTAGTAATGAGAAAGAGGTGTTTGAGATTCGACCTCCCGGTGCTGCCCAACCCTTTCCGGACTATCTGGACTTAATTCTGGAGTTTGATAGAATGCGCAAAATGGTTGATAACCCGGATTCTTGGCGAGAGTGGCACACCATGTTATCAGTGGTTGCAGGGGTGTATCTGATAGTCGACACGAAAACAGGTAAACCATATGTTGGTTTAGCGCTTGGGGAAGATGGCATCATAGGCAGATGGGCGCAATACGCTAAAAACGGTCATGGAGACAATGAAGGACTTAAGAAGCTATTGTGCAATCATGGCAGTACCTATGCTAATAACTTTTCTTTTAGTATACTCGAGACACTTCCTAAAAACTGGACTGATCAGAAAATGAGAGAACGTGAAAAGGTATGGAAAGATAAACTGCGTTCAAGAGAATTTGGACTAAACCTGAATTGATAACAACCTGTAAAATCACGCAAAAACCAATAGGAAAAAGATAAAATGGCTAAATATTTCGCATCTGCTATAGACAAACCGGGGCTTAAACCTTACGAAATCGCACAATCTTCTGTAGGTCGATTTTCCAAAATCGACGTTTCTGGGTCGAGGTATGTATCTCAATCTATGCCGTTCCGAGGACTCCGACGAATCGTTCCGAGGGTCGACATATGCGAGGCGAAAACTCTCGGGACCGAGTACATAAATCGAACCCTTTTCAAATAAATGTCAACATGCCCTAAGCATATTACTTGGAATCCTATTCGCAGCCGCAGGACAGTGTAGTCGGTATATGGAATACGTGAAGCGTGAATCTTCAAAAAGCGTGAATCTTCAAATCAACCAATGAACTAATGGACTCATACACTAATATGGCTAAATATTTCGCATCTGCTATAGACAAACCGGGGCTTAAACCTTACGAAATCTCACGGACGCTGCGCGGGCAGCTTCACTACTTCACCGAAGGTGCCAGCGCCCACCAATGGGAACATAGCGGCGATCCAAATGCGTTTTTCTTTCCGCTCGACCTGACCACCGAACTGTTTGACGAAGGCGTGTTCTACGTGACCTCCCCGTTGGACGATCAGAACCAAGCCGAAATTGAGATCACGGAAGAACAGGAAGACTTTTTGGAATGGCTCATCTCGAATGAAGTTGAGCAGGTAAAGGTTTCGGAAGTGTAACGTGATGCGTAAATTGGTTCATTAATGAGCAAATGAACCAAGGACAGGAGTTTCAGATGACCGTCACCCCAAACAGTATTAATCAGATGCAAGTAGTCCCTACCGGCGGCTCCCTTGGGGCGGAAATCCAGGGGCTAAACCTTGTGCATCCCTTGCCCGAAGACACGGTTCAGGGGCTACACCACGCGCTGCTATCGCACGCTGTCCTACTCTTTCGTGGACAGCAGATTAGCGACGAGGACCAAGTACGGTTCACCAACTACTTCGGTCAGGCGGTCGAGCATGTCCGCAAGCAGATGCCGCGCCCAGTCAAAGAGATCTTCTTCGTCTCCAATGTCGAAAAGGACGGTCAACCCATAGGCGCACTCGGCAACGACGAGATCCCCTTCCACTCCGATCTATCATATCTGCGGAAACCCGGAACGCTCTCCATAATCTACGCGGTCGAACTTCCTTCCACCGGCGGTGCCACGCAGTGGTGCAACTGCTACGCTGCCTATGAGGCACTTGATCCCGACCTCAAGGCACGGCTCAAAGGGATGCGCGCTGTCCATCGCCATCACGTCGAAAGCCAGAACCCCCCAGAACTGATTGACCATCCGGTTGTTTGTACCCACCCCGAAACCGGGCGCAAAGCGCTCTACGTCGGTCCCCACCTGACTCGACATATCGTCGGCGTTAGCGAATCGGAGAGCCGTGCGCTGCTTGGAACACTCTTCGATCATATGTCGCAGGAACGGTTTGTCTGGACGCACGATTGGAAAATTGGTGACCTGATTATATGGGACAACCGCTGTACCATGCATCGGCGAGCAGGGTTCCCACCGGATGAGCGACGAATAATGAAACGGACACAGATTTTCAACGACGCAATCCCGTATGAGTAAGAATGAAACGTGATGCGTGAAACGTGAAGATCGGAAGATGACCCGTCCTAAAGTCGTAAACACATTCCGCTTCGCAAATTAAGTGGGTCGTCGTATCGTGAACAAAGCTATGACCCGGTAGGTGCGGTTTCTAACCGCACCGAATCCCGACGAGTCGGAACAGGACATGAGGAGCAAAAGTGTCTATAAGTGGGTCGTCGTATCGTAAACAAAGGTAAGGAAGAGACAGTGAAAAACACTCGATTTCTGCTCTCTGCTCTGGTTGATTTTCCGGATGACTGCAATCGTTTGGTCTTTACACCCGGCCTGGTAGAAAACCTGATAGATCGCCTCCACTGGATGGGCGTCCGTCGGGTGTACTGGAACTATTACCAAAAAGGGATGTGGGACAATTTCGCCGACAACTCGGACGCGACTCGCCAGACCCTTGCGAATTTGGGAGAACCCCTAACTGTTGGCTGCCGTCTGGCGCATGAGCGAGGGATGGAATTCTACGCCACCATCAAGCCCTACGAAACCGGCGCAAGTCACGCCAATCCCAAAGATAGCCCTGAGATGATGGCTGTGCCCGGCTTGCCATGTATCGGTGGGGTCTGCAAGGTTGATCCGTGGGTCATGGCGCATCCGGAGATGCGGGTGCGAGGACGCAGCGCGGACGTACCCATGGGACTGGAGAACGTCCCAATTGAGCGCATCCAACTCCGCCAAAAAGACATGGCGCCCGTCCGTATCGCACCAGAAAACATCGAAATCTGGACGAGTGACGATAATAACGGCTACCGAAAGCAGGACCTGACCTTTGCGGTGACCGAATCTGTTGAAACCTGTCCACGGGATGTCTTTGAGCTTGACGGCGACCCAGTCACGTCCCAAGGGGAATCGGTGCGAGCCCTCAACCTGAGTGGACTGAATCTGCTCGATCCGTTTATTGCGATCACCACCAATTTTGAGGACAGAGATGGCAGCTTCCGCAATACCGCGATGGAGATGGTGCGGGCATTTGGTCCCAGCGGTCAGCCGATACCGATTGTCGTCGCCAGTCACAAGGCGGTTTGGAGACCCGTACGAGACTTCCGCACAGGTGACCTTGAGTACGATGCAGGACTCGGCGATGCCATCGTTTGTCTTGATGTTAACAACCAACCTGTAGTCCCATCAGATACGTCCGCGAGTGACTCCAACGACGGGGTGATTGCGGTCGCGAGGGGACGAAACGAGTATTTCTCCGGTTCGCTCTGTGAAGCGTATCCGGAGGTACAATCGTACTGGTTGGGTTGGGTCGGCGAGTGCATTGCGGCGGGTGTTGACGGATTGGACGTTCGCATCTCCTGCCATAGTAGCTGGACAAATACGCCGGAGATCTACGGTTTCAATGAACCTGTGACGGGGGAGTACCAGCGGCGATACGGTATCAATCCGGACGTGGAACCGTACGACCCAGCGTTGGTCGGGGCATTGCGCGGCGAATTCTTCGATCAGTTCCTGCGCGCAACAAAGCGGCGCCTGTCCGCAGCCGGTAAACGGATGCAGGTTCATGCGGAGATGGAATCGTTCCGGTCCGACGCCTGTCAGGGGCGCTGGCGCACCCGTCCCGGCAACATCACGTTTAACTGGCGAAGTTGGCTACATACCGGGCTAGCGGACGAAGCCACACTATTTGGACGTGGTTGGATGCCCGACCAAATGCTCAACGACGCACTCACGTTGGAGATGCTGCGGGAAGCTGCTGATACCGATGTGCCCGTGCATTTGAGCAAAGCGGTCGGACATAGCCGCGACGGACGGGTACACGCTGATCTGTTGGAGTATATCTACCGTTTCGGTGGACTCACCGGATACACGCTCTATGAGACCGCGGCGATGTATGATGGGCAGCAGCTTGGGGCTGACGGTCAGCTACAGTTCCACCCGGGGCTGTGCGAGGGGATACGTGACCGTGTTAGAACTTTGGGGCTCATAGATTAAGAAAGTCCTGACCGTTCAGGCGCACTGATCGTATTGTCCTGAACAGCTAGAAGAAACTAATATAAATGGAGTGTAAATGATGACCGATCAGAAATCAGCGGACTACCGTGCGGCGATTATCGGCTGCGGGAGTATCGCTAACAGCCACGCCTCCGGCTATAATCGGACCGAGGCGACCGCGCTGGTCGCGTGTGCAGACACGGTAGAAGCGAAAGCAGCAGGTTTCGCCGAGCGAAACGCTATTCCTAACTACTACGCCGATTACCGAGCAATGCTTGACGTTGAGAAACCTGACATCGTGAGCGTCTGCACGTGGCACCCCCTTCACGCAGAGATGACAATCGCTGCCGCGGCACGGCAGCCGAAGGCTATCCTCTGCGAGAAGCCGATGGCGACCAACCTGGGCGAGGCTGAAGCGATGATGATTGCCTGCCAGCGGAATCAGGTTAAATTGGTGATCGGTTTCCAGCGTCGATTTCTTGGGGCATGGACGGAAGCGAAAAATCTGATTGCATCCGGCGCAGTTGGCAAACCGGAACGGATATCACATACCCGTCTGACCGGGCTGCTCAATGCGAGTAGCCACGGGTTTGACTGTATGCGTTATATTCTGGGCGATCCCAAGGTGGAATGGGTCTTTGGTCAGGTGGAGCGGAAGACCGATCGGTACGAACGCAGTGTGCGTAGCGAGGATTGCGTGGCGGGATTCTTCCTATTTGAGGGCGGTGTGCAGGCGAGTTTCCAGACAGACGTTGTCCCCGAAAACAAATGGGCGTTTGTGCAGGGGACGGATGGGCTGATCGATTTCGACGATGGTTGGATCCGCTACTTCAACGCTGAGACGGCTGGTTGGAAGGACGTAGAGGTTGAGGAAGTGGATGCGGCTGCTGCTCAGGTGGGGGAGTTGGTTGAGTGGATCGAAGATCGCTGCGTCCATCGCAACGAAGCGGAAAATGGTTTGTGGACGATGCACATGATGATGGGTGCCTACGAATCTGCCCGCTGCCACGAGGTGGTCCGTTTACCGATGCAAACCCGAGCGAACCCGCTCGATCTGATGGTGGAATCTGGACAGTTGCCGGTGCAATACCCCGGACGCTACGATATTCGCAGTTTCTTACTTGAGGGCGAAGCGATGAATCTGGAAGAGACTGAGTGACGAGGGAGCGGGAAAGTCCTTTGTTCATTATTCGCAGTTTCTTACTTGAGGGCGAAGCGATGAATCTGGAAGAGACTGAGTGACGAGGGAGCGGGAAAGTCCTTTGTTCATTGGTGCATTAATGAGCTATAGTGAATTCTAAAAATAAATAGACACCTTCGCTCCTCGGTTTCGATCCCGCCTGCCTGCTCTCGGCTTGTCGGAGTCCCCATGTATCGGGGATCCTATCGGGGGATTTATCGGAACCGGTAGATGCGGTTTCCAACCGCACCGGTTTGGAATGTCTCATTAATTCTACGGTCCACTATAAATCGGTTTCTGTTGCACAATTTTTTAGCATGGCGATTCTTTTTTATTTGTGTAGGTTAGTGTGGATTGACGGGGGAATGAAACGGGGAACGTGACGCGTGAGATAGACTAAAGAGGGGTGTTTTATGCACATTATGCGGTCTTGGATGTTTGTACCGGGACATCAGCAAAGGATGATTGATAAAGCCTACGAACTAAAACTGGATGTAGCGATGTTCGATCTGGAGGACGGGGTGCCGCCCGGCGAAAAGAATACCGCCCGCGCCATGATGGCGGAAACCCTTGCCCGTCCGTCTGATAGAATGCTCCGTTTTGTGCGTATCCACCCCATCGGAAGCAAGGAGATAGAGTCGGATCTATCTGCCGTAATTCGTCCCGGTCTGGACGGACTCACGTTGACGAAGGTGAATTGCCCCGATGGTGTGTCCCAAGTCAGCGCGATTCTGGATGAGCGAGAGGAGATAGCTGGACTCCAACCGGGGAGTGTTCGTTTGCTCGCCACGATTGAGAGTGCTCGCGGGTTGATTCAGGCACCCGCGATCGCAGCATCCAGCCCCAGACTTGTCGGGCTGATGTTCGGTGCCGAAGATTTCGCGATGGATCTGGGGCTGTTCAACGTCCGCCAAGGCGAAGCGGGAGATTTCCTGTACGCCCGCTCTGCACTCGTCGTCGCTGCCGCCAGCGAACGGTTACAAGCGATAGATCGGGTCTATCTCGACATTCGGAATCCCGACGGATTGGAAAAAGACACACGGTTTGCCCGTGACCTCGGGTTCACCGGCAAAGCCTTAATTCACCCCGCCCAGATTGAGGTCGTAGAAAAAGTTTTCCATCCAACCGATGCGGAGGTTGAGTATGCTCGACGTGTGGTGGAAGCCTTTGAGGCGGCGGAAGCGGAAGGCGCCGGTGCGGTTGCTGTCGACGGTCAGATGGTCGATCTGCCTGTGGTGGAGCGTGCCCGGCGTGCCCTGCAGCTTGTATCTGAAAATCCCTCGGATAAATGATTGTCAAAACGTAATACGTAAAGAAGATGTAACGCAAGGGGGCAAGGCCGCAAAGGAAAAAAGAGAGCGAAAAGAGAGAAGGCGGGAAAACGAGAAAACGAGAACGGAGGCATTTAGCCCCGGCGGGGCGGCATGTTTGTAGAATGTGGTATCACCCCACTAACAAAAGCCCCAGCGGGGCGACATGTGATACCGTAAAACGTAATACGTAAAGAAGATGTAACGCAAGGACGCAAAGAAAAAAAGAGAGCGAAAAGAGAGAAGGCGGGAAAACGAGAAAACGGGAACGGAAGCATTTAGCCCCAGCGGGGTGACATGTTTATAGAATGTGGTATCACCCCACTAACAAAAGCCCCGGCGGGGCGACATGTGTGTTTTCGCTCCAGCAGGACGATATGTCCAATCTCGTACAGGTAGCGCCGGTATCTCCACTGTCGAAACAAAAATAAAGGAGGAATACTCATGAAGATCCCAAGAGACGATAAGGTTCGTATGCTTAGATTTGCCGTACAGTTTTTGCCAGCGATGATACCTCTTTTTTTCTCCTTGTATTTCTGGAAAAAGGGGTGGACTGAGCCTGTCATAACCTTTATGTTGCTAAGTATTGGACTGATATTATTAGGGGGCTTTCTGATTCTAGTCAAGAGGATCATAGGCAACGATAGGTATTTTGTGGTTATAGGTGGCGCTCTGCTTATTCTGATAGGGTTGTATTGCTGGATAGGCAGCGGTAATATCTATACGAGCATATTTGCTGTATTGGTCGGTATGGCTGTAATATTAGGGGAGATGTTAAAAGAAAAGCGGTGGCAGATTAGTATCACTGTTGCATTAGTGCTCGCTGTAGGCACTATCATCTATCTGGAAGAAACCAGTGAAGATAAAGGACATGCTGTCGACAGCGAGGGGGGCGTACAGCAGGAGGTCGTGGATAAAGCATCGGCACCCAGCGATGTTCCAAGCGGTGAACCCGCAGTTTCGGCTACATCCGAACAGTCGATGACTGATATGATGAATCGGTTCTTAACTCCTGAGCAACGTGAAAATCCAACATTCCAGAAAGTAATGAAGGTTATGGAGTCCGATTCATTTCAGAAGCAGATGCAGGAACAAGATCTGCGGACACCGCAAGAATTTATTGACCTCATGGCAGCACATGGATTAACGGAGTTTGCAGAGATAGATTATGATAAAATCATGGCTGATGCCTATGCCCTTTCCGCACAACAATACGCTACCGCAAACCCCGGTAAAGACCCCGCGGACGACGATGAGGTAATGGCAAAACGAATCGGAGAAAGCCTGAAGACCGCCGATCCTGTATATGGCATAATGGAAATTATGCAGGATCGCGAGATTGCTCTGTGGATGAGTGCCCGTTTCAAAGGGGACCAAGCTGCGATGAGTGAGTGGTTGATGCCGGTGATGAAAGGCGCCGTATCGGCTGACTCTGCAAATTCGTCGTCCGCACCAATGGATTTTGAATTCCCCGACGGGTTTTTGTCCGATAGCCCTCCTGACGAACCCACAGAGCAGCTCCCTTTCGTAGAATCGGAACCCTTACTATCTGACCCCAGCCCGACATCAACGCGGAAAGAGCCTTCCATCCCCGACACCGAAAAGAGTTCCGCAGCAGCACCAACGGTTGAACCGGAAAAGATTCTCACTGAACTGTCTCCAGAACCGCCTGCACTCCCTACGGACGAGGAACTTGAAACGGCGTTAAGGGAACGATTTTCGCCTGAGCGTTTCGAGCGGGCAATGACAACGTTGGAGCGGTATGGACCGGAAGAGGGACTTCGCCGCCTTCGAGAGGCTGATCCGGAAATCGCCAAGCAGATGGAACGGCGCCGCAGTAGAGAAGGTGGAGAGCAGGATTCCCGATGAAAGGGAGAAGGAGATTCAGTTATGCCATTTGGAGAAAAGGTGCGCGAGTATATCCTCAGGAACGTCGGGAAGTTGGGGATCGGTTGTGGGATAGGGATGATTTTGATGGGAGCGTATATTCTGATAATAGCGAGCAATGCAGGCAGGGGGTCTATCTTTCATCCGGGCGCGGGCTATGTCCTACTGGGTATAAGTTTCATCACCATGAATCTCTTAGAGTGGAAGCCGTTGCTGATGCTTACCTGCACTGTGGTTGCGCTTGGACTCGCGCTGTTGCTACTCGTATTCAAGCCCGGAGATGAAACCGCTGAGCGCGCGGCGGTTGTGCAGCAGGAGGCTGTGGAAGCAGCGTCAAAGCCCAATGGAGTGCTAGATGACGCGGCGTCTCTTACGCGGTAGGGAGAGCATCTTCAATCAATACAGCTAGCGGTATCATACTCTTGTTTACGGGCATAATATCGCTTTTTTGTGCTCACAAAACGCCACCCTTCGATTGCCTATGATGTGAGTCGGTTAAAACGATTCAAAACCTCCGCATCTTTTTCGTGGAATATGGTAAATCAATAAGGGACTATGTGTGCTTCGTACGGTTTTTTAGGGAACAGCGCCGTGTGCGATAATGTTAGTAAAAGTTACTAACATTAGTAACATTTGCTAGCAATAGTTACTAATAACCGAGTTATTTCCTTCAACGACTTTTTAGACATTTCGCGCTTGAAGCCTGATGCCCACTGGGTTTGTGCGATTTTCGTTTCTTTTGGCATGTTAATTGCTTCTTATGGGTCTGTGGTTGAACACTTCAACCGTAACGCGTAGCGGAAAAGCATAGATTTTCAATGATTAGCTTATTCTCAAAGTGGGTGTGCTAAGACATTTTGTGAAGTTGAAAATCTTTCCTTTCTGGCCAGAATGCTAAACGCATTCTTAACAATTCAAAGGAAAAAGCACATGAAAAACTTAGGGGTTCTCTTCTGCGCCATTTCACTCGTCATGATGATCGGCCTAATGGTCGTATTTTTTACGGAACCCGCTGAAGCAGGAGCAGACGAGAAGATAAGGGTAAAAAATGTTGTAAAATATTACGATGACTTTGACAATTACTGCCCTAACCTTTCATACACTAGAATCACCCTTGAACCAGTTGTATACAATGGATATGGTCACTACTATAACTACCATATAATGGGTAACTCGGGACACACTAGTCACAGTTATCAGATCGTGTCATGGGTCACCATTCATACAACTTTTACCGTTGCTAGTTGTAATACTTAAGCATCGTTAGAAAACTAGGCAGCCCAGCCTCTACTCGTGTCTCCGTAGGGGCTGGCAAAAAAACAGTTAAGCGATTCAGAAGGGACGGTATTTTGATGCGAAAGGTTGTTCTATTGATCTCCGTGATAGTTATTCTAACAGCAGGCTGGATTTTCTACCTAAACCGGGAAAAAAAGAACTTTATAGAGAATCTACCGCAATCCCCTGCGGTTGTTAACCAACCTATTAACAGTTCCTCTTCATCAGTAAATGAAAAGGAGGATTCTAGCTACTTTGTTGAAGTGGATGGGAAGAAATTCATTCCTGATGGCCGCCTGCATAAGACACTTCCACAGGAGCAGACCGCCTCCGCAGAAAAAACGTCTTCAGAAACGCCCACTCCAGACGAGAAAGCAGATTTTGTGCGCGACCAATGGATTCAAATGTTTGGAGACATTCCACAGGTTCATGCCGCATCTGAGTACATGAGAAAAATATACAAACGGGAACGTATGACAATTGATGAAGAGATTGCTGGCTTAGAAGCCTCACACTACCTATTTCCAGAGGGTGGGCATGGACTAATGTTGGCAATACGAAAGACTCAGAAAGCACAGGGGCTCGACGAGGACGACTTTGAGATCGTGTATGAGGAGGATTGGGAGAATGTAAGGCCTCCGCCGGGTTATAAGGAATATCATTTTGGGAATGTACCTGAGCATCTCCGGTCCGATACCCCTGCACCTGATAGGATTTTTTCAGAAAGCATTGATGGAGATATAGACTTTCCTCCTGCTCGTTCTGAGGGGACTCCTGTAATGCCGGAACCTAAGACCTCAGTCACGTCTGACCATGTTCACCATGGAGATAGGCATGTACACGAACCGCCCACCCTCCAACCGCCTGCACCGACAACTGCTAAAGGTGTTGAAGCGAACGGCTGGGAGGGGTTATCGTCTAAACAACGGGAGCAGGCGAAAGCGTTCTTTGACGAATATGGCACAGAGGAAGGGCTGCGGCGGTTGAGGGTGTCTGATCCTGACGCTGCGCGTCAATTTGGGCAGGAACGGCAGAAACCGCCTATCCCTTCCGAACCAAATGATGAATCTTCTACGCAGTAGGGGCGGGCTTAAATCCATACAACAGCGGTATCATACCCTGGTTCACGGGCATGATACCGCTTTTTTTGTGCTCACAGCGTGGTGTTAGGTAGCCGAAACGCCTCAAAACCTCCCCACCTTTTCATAGGAATATGGTATAATCACGCAGGTTATTATTTGAGAGATGTGCATAATGATTGCCCCGATGCTCCCCGATGCAGAGATCTGGACAGGAGTTACGGCATACGGCGTATGCCTACTACTATGGGCGGTGCACTGGGGTACGGGTTGAGCAAGATACTCAACCTACGGGTGTGGTATATTGTTGGGTTTCACTGTATCTATCTATAAGGGGTTGTCGAAAGGCGAAACCGCTATTGTGTTTGATATAGATTCGCTTTCAACCATTCAACCCAATCTACGTGACCGATAAATAGATTCAAACCGTTAAAACAGTATCATGATCTTGAGTTCCTGTGCCTACGAAATTCCCAACTTTTCCATCTTATAGCGGAAAGTGGAGTAAGGGATGCCGAGATTTTTTGCGGCTTGAGTGCGATTCCAATGGGTTTCTTCAAGTGCCTGTGTGATCTGATCGTGCTCGCTCTCGACTGCCGATTCGTCAGGTTGTGACGGCAGTTCTTCCAATGCCTCTCCTTGAATATCAAGATGCTCGATTCCTATCAACGAGATCTTGGGTGGACAGAGAACAGCGGTGCGCTCAACGATATTTCGCAGTTCACGGATGTTGCCGGGGTATTGATAATCCAGAAGGGACGATTTAGCCCCGTCTGAAAAGCCGTCGAAGCTGCGCCCTCTTCTGGCGGTGTATGCCGCTAGGAAATGGTCCACCAACGGCAGGATATCTTCTGTTCTTTCCCTAAGCGGTGTGAGGTGGATAGGAAAGAGGTTGAGCCGATGGAATAGATCACTGCGGAACTGTCCAGATTTGACAAGTTGTGGCGGATCTCTGTTGAATGCACTGATAATATGTGCTTGAAAGGAGATCTCCTCGGTGCCGCCAAGCCGTCTCAGCGTCCGGGTGTCGAGAACCCGCAGCAACTTAGCTTGTATGTCGAGTGGGAGGTCAGCAATTTCATCCAGCAGAAGCGTGCCGCTATCTGCTATCTCAAAGTAGCCGGGTTTATCCGTCGTTGCATCGGTGTATGCCCCTTTGACGTGGCCAAAGAGTTCGCTTTCGACCAACGACTCTGGCAATGCCGAACAGTTGACAGCGACAAACGGCTGCTCTTCCGAAGACCCTTGAAAATGAATTGCCCGTGCGACCACCTCTTTTCCTGTGCCCGTTTCGCCGGTGAGGAGAATCGTATCAACCTTTGCTGCGACCGCCTGCCGGATGCGTTCTCGTACCTCTTGCGTAGCTGAACTATCTCCCACAAGGAATCGGTTTTGTATCCGCGGATTGTGATAGCTCGTAGATCGATTATCCATTTGTCCCTCTCTTCTCGATAAACGCGGCTTGACTGTTTTATCCTCAAAAGAGTTGATGTATCGCATGGTCAGCTACTTTCGAGGTTCTCCACTGTTCCCATTTCCTTTCTATACTTAGTAAAGGATACAGGAGGACACAGACAGGGGGCAAATTTGTTTTCTTTAGTTTGAAACAAATAGTTTCAAGTTAAAAAAAATAAATTGATTCGTCTTAAAAAATAGTTCAAGCAGCTGCCGAATTTTTGTCAAGCATGGGCGAGGTGACCTCGCCCCTACAGTTGGCTGCGTAAGTTCTATACTCAAAAGGATACAAGAGGACGCAGACAGGATGCAAATTTAAAATCTTTAGAGTTAAACCAACAGTTTAACTCCTCCAAAAATAACTCGAATGGGGTGTGGGACACCCTGTGTTGAACGCTCGCTGAGGTCGACAAGGCGGTAGGATCCCATAAAATTTATCACAGGGAGTTCGCAGCGATGAAGGTCTTTGACTCCCTCTTGGGACTTATGCAGAAAAGTTAGCAATAGTTGCTAACATTAGCAATAGTTGCTAAGCAACAGTTGCTAATAATTGGGTTAACCGCTTCGGCGACTTTTTGCATATTTCGCCTTGAAAGCCTGATGTCCGCTGGGTTTGTGCGATTTTCGTTGCTTTTGGCATGATAATTGCCCCTTATGAGTTTGTGGTTGAACCTTTCAACCATGATAAAGGATTTTCGATAGGTAGCGATTTGAATTATGAGTACACAAGCATTGTATTGTGCAAATCGTAACACCACACACTTAATGAGAGGAGAGATACGATGAAAACCATATTTGACGTGCTTCGTCACCCGCTGGTTATCGGTGCACTCGTATTGAGCATCCTCATTGTGGTAGGTGTGTATTTCGGAAGCCATTGGTACTATGGTGATGTTGAACCAGTTGAAATGCCGGAGGTTTCTGCACCTGCTCCGCCCCTGCCTAAAAATCTTTCCGTCTCTGAAGTTGATTTGAGTGGTCTGGATGGGGAATCATCCCCACCGCAAACGGAATCAGAGCCTACAGTTTCGTCTGTGGAAGGCGAGTCGGTCGATGATTTCTTGGCAGAGCTATCGGATGAGGAGATGGCTCTGTTGACAGCTGAGGTGGTGGAACCTCAACGGGTTTCTCCCTTTGGCTTTGGTCCATATCCCCAAGTACCTTCAGATTTTCCCGAAGATCCCATTTGGGAAGAAGATATGGAAGCAAATATCTCACAATTTGGCAGCGAAGCGATGAAGGAAGCAGAATTGATGGATCGGGTTTTAATTCAACTCTGGAATCAGGGACATCGTGCTACTTCTGCGTCAAAGCACAGTAACGGGCTCGTCTATCCATCATTTCCCAACACGGTCTTTGTCCGATGGGACTACATAGAGGAAGAAGATGGGACAATTACTAAATATGCAAGGAGAATATCTAGTGGTGCGGAGGTATCAGATAGTGACCTTAATGATTTAGGGGAAGGGATTATTCCGCCCGGCATAAAGGTGCTTGACTATGATTCAGATGGAATAAATCCCTACACTTTTTTGAATCTTAACTAATAAGGAGAAATAAGATGCGTAAACATTTTTTGGGTGTCTTGATAATCTGCTTTTTGTCTGTTTTTTCCGTGCTTTCTTTTGCAAAAAAATCCGGGCCGCTAACAGCTGAAGCTTCTATATACAAAAAACGAACACAGACAGTAGCCAAGGCGAAGGTTCAGGCGACAGTTGCAGCAAGGCATGGGGCGTGGGCAATATCCGCTGTCTCAGGGAATAACTCTGATGGCGATGCTGGACACTATCGATACGGACTATCTACCCAAGTTGTACACCCAAAAGATTACACCTCACGCGCGTCAAATGCGAGGGCTAGCGCGTGGATTTCTGGACACGATCGGCATGGCAAGGCTTGGTTTGTACAAGATTCAAAACCTGACAACTAGTATTTGGTGTTCGCAGACGTTTAACAGACCGGGGGTGTACCTTCAGATTTGAGGATATGCCCTCTTTTTTATGCTCCGTTTGCTCTAAACTTAATCAGCAGTTTTCCGAGGATACCAGCAATATCACGCGATAGCAGCATACCAGATTCTATAGCGCAATCTTCCGGACTGATTGAGCTAGGATTACTGCGCTACAGTCCGGGTATTTTCAGTTCACTAGAGACTCTAGCATAACGTGCTGGGTATTTGCGATTGGCGATCTGAAGGGGAACGACGCGAGTCGCTTGTTCATTCCGGTACGCAGTAGGGTAAACGTCTTCAATTAACACAACTAGCGGTATCATATCTTTTTTAGGGTTATGATACCGCTCTTTTGTGCTCACGGCGTGGCGTGAGTCAGCTAAAGCACCTCAAAACCTCCCCATCTTTTTATCGGAATACGGTATAATTACCAGGCTGCTACTCGTGCTTCATGCGGCTTTCCAGAAACATCGGTGTGTGCAGAAAAGTTAGTAATTGTTGCTAACATTAGCAACAGTTGCTAATAATTGGGTTAACCGCTTCGGCGACTTTTTGCATATTTCGCCTTGAAAGCCTGATGTCCGCTGGGTTTGTGCGATTTTCGTTTCTTTTGGCATGTTAATTGCTTCTTATGAGTCTGTGGTTGAACCCTTCAACCATGATAAAGGATTTTCGATAGGTAGCGATTTGAATTATAAGTACACAAGCACTGTACCGTGTAATTTCTAACACTGTACACTTAAATGAGAGGAGAGCGTACGATGAAAACGGTACTTGACCTGCTTCGTCACCCGTTGGTTCTCGGTGCACTCGTATTGAGCATCCTCATTGTGGTTGGTGTGTATTTCGGAAGCCATTGGTACTATGGTGATGTTGAACCAGTTGAGATACCGGAGATCTCCGCTCCTACTCCCGCCCTGCCTAAAAAATCTGCCTCCTCTGAAGTTGATTTGAGTGGCTTACAAGGGGAATCATTGACACTGGAAACGGAATCAACGCCTACAGCACCGTCTATGGCAGTCGAGTCGGTCGATGATTTCTTAGCAGAGCTATCGGCTGAAGAGAAAGTACTGTTGACGGCGGAAGTGGTGGAAGATACGCAGCCGGTTTCCCCATTCGGTTTTGGTCCATATCCCCAAGTACCTTTAGACTTTCCCAGAGATCCCATCTGGGAAGCAGTCGAGATGTACGAAAAAATCAATCAACATGGACGTGGTATGATGAAGGCAATAGAATTGATGGATCGGGTTGTAATAAAACTCTGGAATCAGGGGCATAGAGCAAGCTCTGCGTCAATGAGTAAAGGACGCGTCTATCCGGGATTTCCCAACACGGTTTATGTCCGATGGAGTTACATTGAAGAACCAGATGGGACAATTACTCGATATGCAGGACGAAAAACGAGTGGGCCGGACATCCCCGAAAGTGTCTTTGATGCTTTAAGTGAGGGGATTGTCCCACCCGGCATAACCGTACTTGATCATGATGCTGATGGAATAGATCCTTACACTTTTTTGAATCTTAATCAATAAGGAGAAATAAAATGCGTATACGTTTTTGGGTCGGTTCGATAATCTGCCTTGGTTCAATAATCTGTCTTTTGGTTACTTTTTCCGTACTTACCTCGATAAGCCACGCGGCAGGTTGTGACGAGTCAGAGTGTGACGAAGGGGTCTGTGCTAGTGCGAGGATAAGTGGTGGGGCAGAGCTAAAAGCAAGAGGGGTCGTGCGTGCTCCGAACAACTGTTGGGGCGGCTGGGGGATAAACGTGCGCGCTGGAACTAACAGTGACAGCGATTCAGACTATTACACAGGTGGGACAAGGAACGATCTGGAGGTTAAGCAGCATACGAGCCAAGCGAAAGCAACCTCGTGGATTACTGGGTATAATAGGCATGACGAGTCTTATTATGCCAATGCCTGTGATGAGTCTGGTGGTTGATTCATCTGCAAAGCACGGACTGTTGACATTTTGTGCTTGAGATTTGTATAGTAACAGCGATTTCGCCGGAGTAGGCTTGTTAGGTATTGCTTAACAAGTTCAAGTTTTTTACAAACCCATATCATAAAAAACGGGATGGATACCGTATCGCCTATCTTGTGGTGTCCAACCCGTTTTTTGTGCCCAAGATCCGAAAAAACTTCATATTTCCCCTGTGGATGTTTCTTTACGTCCGGTGATGAAATATCTCTAGTTAAAAGGGAGTCTGCGCTCTTGACACAGTAGGGCTGTGTCCTAAATCAATACAACCCGCGGCATCATACTCTTTTTTCAGGGGATATGATACCGCTTTTTTTGTGCTCACAGCGTGGCGTGAGTCGGCTAAAGTGCTTCAAAACCTCCCCATCTTTTTATCGGAATATGGTATAATCACGCAAGTTGTTATCTATCAGAAGGGAAAGCGATGAGACTCCTCGAACATCAAAGCAAAAAATTACTCTCCAACTTCGGATTAGCTTTCACGGACTCGACGCTGGTTAACTCAATGGGTGAGGTGCGAGCAACCGTTGAGCGTGTCGGGCTGCCCGTTGTCCTGAAGGCGCAGACCCCTTTCGGTGGACGTGGGAACATCGGGGCGGTGAAGTTCGCGGAGACCGTGGATCAAGCCGTCATCGCGGCAAAGGCTTTGTTCGGGATGGACGTGCGCGGCACAATCGTTGACGTGGTTTCGATTGAACCGAGGCTAAACTACGAACGCGAGTTTTACGTTGGTATTACATGGGATACGGTCGCAAAGCTGCCGGTTGTACTATTGAGCCTCGCCGGTGGTGTGGATGTTGAATCCTCCCAGAGCGATCAGGGCGCACGTCAGTCATTTGACCCGTGGACGGGACTCGCACCTTATGAGGCGAGAGGATTGGCCGCCAAAGTTGGATTAACGGGAAAAACCTTCTTGGGAGTCGGGGATACTCTTACCAAGTTGTCGGGAGCGTTTCTCGCCTGCGATGCCGTCACGATGGAGATCAATCCGTTAGTCGTTATCGAGGACGAGACACTTATCGGGCTTGATGCGCGCCTAGAGATTGAGGACGAGGCGGTGTATCGGCAGCGGAAACGGTTGGAGCCGTTGGGCGAACTGACGGTGACCGCAGCGGGTCGTCCGCCCACGCCTCTGGAACTGGAGGCACAACGTATCGATGCAATAGACCATCGGGGCGTTGCCGGACGCGTGGTCGAATTTGACGGCGATCTCGCCCTCCTGATCGGTGGCGGCGGCGCAAGCCTGACCGTTTTCGACGCAATCAAAGCGCACGGCGGAAGTCCGGCGAACTACTGCGAAGTAGGCGGAAACCCGACGGAGGAGAAGGTTGCTGCCATAACATCGCTCCTGCTATCAAAGCCGGGAGTGAAGGGGCTGGCAGTTATCATGAATGTGGTCAACAACACCCGTGCGGATGTCATCGCTCGCGGTGTCCTCATGGGGGTCGAGACCGCAGGAAGAAAACCCGCGGAGACAATCAGCCTCTTCCGTGTCCCCGGCAACTGGGAGGCGGAAGCGCGGGAGATCATGGAGGCAGCCGGCGTCGAAGTCTACGGACGCGAGGTGTCGTTAGATACGGCTGCCCGGTTGGCTGTTGAAAGGAATCGCGCCCATGCTGCTTGACCCGAAGGGGGGTGTTCTCGTGCAGGGGATCACCGGCAGGGAAGCGAGCCGTATGGTCGAAGACTCGCTCGCCTACGGGAGTAACATCGTCGCCGGTGTAACACCCGGTAAGGGAGGACAGGGCGTCCACGGAGTGCCCGTCTACGACACAGTCGCAGCAGCGGTTGAGAAGCATCGCCCAACGATCAGCATTATCTCTGTTCCGCCTCCCGCCGTGCTTGATGCCGCCCTCGAATCCTTCTCCGCCGGTATGCAGCTCTGTCTGATTATGACGGAGCGTGTCCCACAACTGGACACCAGTAAATTACTGATCGCCGCCCGCTGCACCGGTTGCACCGTCATCGGTCCCAATTCGTTGGGGCTGATCCGTCCGGGAATTGCGAAACTCGGCACCATCGGCGGTCGCGTGGATAATGTGCGACGTTCCTTTATGCCGGGCAAGGTCGCTGTGCTATCTCGCAGCGGTGGTATGACCACCGAGATCGCCAGCTATCTGACCAGTCGTGGCGTGGGGCAGAGTATCGCTATCGGCGTGGGCGGGGATGCACTCATCGGCTCCAATTTCACGGAACTGATTGAACGCCTTGAGGCGGATCCCGACACGGATGCTGTAGTTATCTATGGGGAGCCGGGCGGGGCTGCGGAGGAGCAGCTCGCAGCGCGAATGAAGCAAAAATCGTCCCGACTCCGAATAGTTGCCTTTCTGTCCGGCAGCTTCGTTGATGACCTCGAAGGTGTACGGTTCGGTCATGCCGGGGTGATCGTCGAAGGGGGACGCGGATCAGTTCGTGGGAAGGTGAAAGCCCTCCGTGAAGCCGGAATATTTGTAGCAGAGACGTTTGAGGACATTTTACACGGGCTTGAACCTGATGCGTAGGTTGGTTCATTGGTGCACCGGTTTATCAATCGCACCAATGAACTGTTGAACCAATGAACTTTTCTTTAATGAACGAATGAACGAGCGAACGAATGAACTCTTGGTACAGTATTAAAGGACTGGTTCGGTATTTATCCGCCATCCTTCTATTTGCCCTGTTCATATATCTACCTGCTGCACATTCACAGCAATTTATAGCGAAGGACGGGGAAATTCGCGGGACGGTCTATGGTCAAGAGGCGAGCGAGCCGTTAGTGGACGCTACCGTCCGATTGGTCGAAAGCGACCGAGTGACGCTGACCGATGATAAGGGTGGATTTCGATTCGAGGATCTGTCTCCCGGCGATTATACATTGGCTGTGATTGCCATCGGTTATCGTCTCCTTGAGGAGAACAACGTCGCTATGGTGAAGTCGGGCGAGGTGACTGAGGTCGAGATTTATCTTGCCCCGGTCGATACGATCTTAGATGAGGTCGAGGTCAGATCGCGGTCCATACCGACGACCGTCGGTAGGCAGACCGTAGGCGTCATGGAGATTAAACGGATCCCCGGCAGCGCAGGGGACGCACTCCGAGCACTCCAGGCGTTGCCGGGGATCGGTGTCGCAAGTGATTTCGACGGTCAACTCTATATCCGCGGCGGTGCCCCCGACGACAACCGGTTTTACCTTGATCGTGCCCCTCTCTTTTATCCCTACCACTTTGGTGGCTTGGTCTCAACTATCAATTCAGAGGTGCTCAACCGGATTGATGTCTACGCCGGCGGATTCGGAGCGGAGTTTGGAGCGGACGCCCAAGCCGTAATAGACATCTATTCGCGGCGTGGCAGGGAAGATCGGATAGGCGGCAAATTTAACGTGAACCTCCTCTATTCCGAGGGGTTGGTTGAAGGACCGATTGGAGGGCGCGGGTCCTGGTATCTCGCAGGGCGGCGAAGCTATGTCGACCTCTTCCTGATGGAGACTACCCAGATCACGGCGTTTCCGCGATTCTGGGACTATCAGGCGAAGGTCAGCTACGATCTCTCTGACAATCACCAATTCGACGTTAAGGCGTTCGCCGCGGGCGATGTCATGGGGTTTAAGTTGGGTTTAGAAGATGTTGATTATGATCCAACGCTCGCAGGAAGGTTCGACCTTGAAGGGCGATTTGGTGTGCAAGCCGCGGATCTCAGATCAACACTGACCGACCGCCTCACTTCGCATCTCTCCGTCTCGCGTGCGACTTTCTTACAAGCCTTTAGCTTCGGTCAAGGCCTTTTCCTGCGACTGGAGCCGATCCAGTACGAAGTCCGCGAGGACCTCGCCTACCGCTTGAATTCGCAACATCAGCTTGAATCGGGGCTGCTTGTTTCTACGGCGCAGTGGAACGGATCCGCCAACTTTCCTCGCCGCGCCGATGAAGGGGACCCGCAGGCGACCGAATCTCAATTCTTCACCTTTGCGGAAAAGATCTCTGTAGATTTTGCCGAACGGTTCAACGTCATTGAGGGGTATCTCCAGAATCGGTATGACCCGTTTGCGTTCTTATCGCTTACGTTAGGGCTGCGGCTGGACTATTTTAACCTTACCGATCGCGTCTCCGTGGGACCGCGGGGCAGCCTTCAATTCAATATACCGGGCGGTTCAGAGCTCCGCTTTGCCTACGGTAGATACGAGATTAGTCCTTATCCATGGCAAATTATCCCGGGATACGGAAATCCGGAGGTGAAGGAGAATACGGCGACCCATTATATCCTGGAATTGGAACGGGAAATTAGCGCCCAAACACGGCTCAAGGTTGCCGGTTATCAGAAAGATTTTAGAGACCTAATTACCCGTGATCAGGTCGCGGGATACCTGAATCAAGGACAGGGCTACGCGCGTGGGATTGAAATTTCTCTCAAACATCGTGCCGGCGACCGATTCTTCGCTTGGGCGAACTACGGCTACTCTGTTTCTAAACGCGAAGACCGGCCCGGCGATCCAGAGCGACTCTATTCGTTTGATCAGCCCCACGTCGCAACGCTCACAGCAAGCTATCTGATCACACCGACATGGGAGATCGGTGCGAAGTGGCAGTATCGCTCCGGGCTGCCCTACACGCCGGTAGTCGGTCGGGAGATTCGACGCCATCCAGATACAGGTCGCCCCCGCTACAGTCCTCTCTTCGGCGAAACGAACACGGCGCGGGTACCGCCGTTCCACCGCTTGGACATCCGTATCAGCAAGTCGTTCATCTATCAGCGTTGGCGATGGAGCATCTTCCTTGAGGTACTTAATGCATATAATCGCAAGAATGTGTTAGATGTTGATTACAACAGAAGCTACACAGAGGAGCGATACCTCTACCAATTGCCCATAGTCCCGTATCCGGGGATAACGGTTGAGTTCTAATCCAAGACTGCCATTAGCGATTGCTATTTGAGAATAACCATCTTTCGAGTGCTGGAATAATCCCCTGCATGTAGCTGGTAAAAATAGATACCGCTCCCCACCGGCTCGCCTAACTGGTTGCGTCCGTCCCAATACGCCGCACGCGTCCGATCCATGTAATACCCCGCCACCTGATGCCCTAAATCCAATTGCCGGACCAACATGCCCTCGGTATCATAGATGGTAAGCGTTACCTCCGCAGCGTGAGCCAGTTGATACGGGATCCATGTCTCTGGATTGAAGGGGTTGGGGTAGTTCGCAAGTAAGGTAGTTTGGTCGGGACGGATCGCTTCCAAAATGTGCTTTAGGTTAAGGATACCCTCTTGAAAGGGAAGTGAGCCATCATCCACTGCGTGCGCCATATCTATCCAATTCTGAATCGTCTCGGAATTGATGCCTGATAGGGGTTGCATTCCTACACCGGGGGCTAAGCCGTTTGAAGATTCACCTAAGCGTTGGGCAACTTGGATAAGGTCGAAAATATTGACCACCCCATCACTGTTGATATCAGCTTGCGGGTTGGATTGACCAAAGTTTTGAGCCACTACAATCAGATCGAAGATATTTATCTGTCCATCCCCGTTGACATCCCGCGAGTTGCCGACGGTAATTGAATTGACGACGATTCTGAAGGGAATTCGGCCTCCGCTCGGATCGCCCAACCTAACTCCGCGTAGCCTTAAATTTCCCTCCCCTACTGTCTTTGCTTCAAAGGTTATGGATAGCAAGGTTCCAGTTCCGCTGATGCCGCCTGCGCTGATACGTGCTAACGCGGAGCCGGTGATTTCGCCCGCGGTATTGTTGATGCTGCCCGCCTGAAAAAAGGTTTGTCCGTTGTTCTGGGAAAGAAAATCCCCTTCACTGACAGAGACGGCTTGGAGAACCGCAGGATCGAACGTAATATCGAGTTCCCAACCTGCTAAATTGGTAATGTCTTCGACCATGAGTCCGAGTGTAAATGTATCACCTACGTTTACTGAATCAGTTGTGGGAAAGAAAATTCTTGCCAAATTATCCTCTACAATCTTCGCATCCCCGATTAAGACGCCATGGTTCCCATGTCGGGATAGATCGTTGGCTGTCCCGTCATCGAAGTTCCAGTAACCGGCGAGCCCTGACTCATTTCCCTGAAGCACGGTATTCATTGTGGCTTGGATCTCCGCTTCCGTGCGAACAAAATTCCAGAGTCGTACTTCGTCAATCAGACCATCGAAAAAATTCCGAGCACTTGGCCGACGACCGCCAATTTTGAAGTAGTTATGCTCGTCATAAACGTCCCCAATTTCCCCTGTGCCGACGCTTGAAAACACCAGCACCCCGTTGGCAAAGAGTTGAAAGGTCTGCGTCTCCTCTGAATAGGTGAATGCGAGATGTGCCCATGTGCCCTCGGGAACGACATATTCGGTGTTAACCCAATCCCATCCCGGATTCTCGTTGCTAACGGCGAACCGAATACTGCCATCCTCAAATCGCCCGAGTTCATATTCACCCTCCTTATTGACGATAATTCCTCCGTTCGTTCGGGTATCACCCTGGCCCGAACCTGGACCTAACGGATGGATCCAAGTTTCAATGGTTAGTGTAAGGGGCATGACCAAGGATTGTGCGTGTTCAACGCGGACTTCGTCGCCTTCACCATCCAGACTCAATACAGAACCGATCCCTGCGGCAAGGCTCAAGTTGAAACTTCCACAAAAGAGGAAGAGAAGAATTGACACCCACAGGCTATGTTTCAGGAAATTACGAACCGCGTATCTTTTCATGAATCTTGACTCCTTAAAATTTAGGCTAAAGGTGAATTATTTCAGAATTACCATCTTTCGTGTGAAGGAATAATCGTCTGTGCGCAGCTGATAGAAATAGACCCCACTCCCCACCGGCTCGCCTAAATGGTTGCGGCCGTCCCAATACGCCGCTCGTGCCCTATCTGTGTAATACCCCGCCTGCTGATACCCTAAATCTAATTCACGCACCAATACCCCTTGAGTGTCATAAATGGTAAGCGTCACATCGGCAGCATGAGCGAGTTGATACGGAATCCATGTCTCTGGATTAAACGGGTTTGGATAGTTGTGCAGCAATGCCGTCTCCGCCGGTATTTCATACGCGACCAGCGCTGGCAACTGAATAAGTCCGTGCCTTACATCTTCAGCGGTTACTGTATATTGGAGTGGCTCTACACCAACTAACGGATTTGAAGATTGAGCAGAGATTTCAAGGATATCTCCGATCATAGCCGCTCGCCCCCTCTCTAAATCAACGTCCGTGAGTTGATAGCCTATCCCATCCGAGCCCCAATTATCTGTGTGAGGGCGGTGTGCGCCTCTTGCTACAGTGGTGACCGTTCTGCCGGTTGCGCGGTTCTTCACAGTGAGCCGGAAGCTTGTTGTGTTCAACCCCCTTCCGCTACCAGCAACCGAACCTCTCAACGCCAAAATAGGTGTCATATCGTCCACTTGGATACCCTTCAACGATACCGGCGGTGCGCCACCCACTTCTGGCAAGTTGCTCCATGCATCGCCGGAGGTTTTAACCTCCTCGCTCTGTAGAGCGTTCAGGATAAAGGCTTGCCCCCCGGAGATCTCTATATCTCCAGGATCTCCCGCCCGTCCAACTAACTTGAACTCCCCGCCATCGGTGAGGATTATTACAGGGACATTGCCCCCAATCCCATCGAGCGTAAATAGATCGCTCACACGCGCTATTCCCGGCTCTTTCAACGGCAGACCCACAACGTTGAGACCCCGGTTTAAGGTTATGGTACTCATCCCGTCTGTTCCTAACGCACTCCCTCGCAGACGAAGCGACAGCACCGGTTCTTTCAAATTGACCATAACCCCTTTCTCGTCAGTCAATCTCGCGTTCGCGGGACCATCTCTGTCGACAGCACCGAAGTAGCTGCGCCATTCCTGTGTTTGGGAGTCATAGGTGATGAGGTAAGTGACTTTTGACGCGCCACCGAGTGCGTCGTACAGATCGCTGATAGATTCGATAGTCCGTGCCACTCCACCAACGGCATTCACCTTCAGCGGCACATGGATCAAACTGATACCTTCCGGTATCGACAGTTTGAATTCCGCATCACTTGCCGAGGCAGCGGTTGAAGTGATAGTCGCCCCTGTAATCGAAGCGATTTTAATTTCCTGTGCCGTTCGACTCCCAATCACAACACGCTCAAATCCGATCATCGTTTCTGTTTCGGCTAATACCTTGAACCTTGCTACGGCGAGGGTCCCATCACCATCTCCCGCCCCGGTCATAGCGAACGCAGCGTATCTCACTGAACCGTCCCCAACTACAGCCGGTATCGTATATACATCGGACACGGGGTAGTCTGGATCACTTACAGACTCCAGTTCGGTTGGGGGGAACATAAGTGTGCCCTCATCGCCAGCGAGATAGTCCGCATTTTCAATACTTATAAATTCCAGTTCAGTTGGACTAAAGGTGAGTGTGAAATCATAGCCAGCGACGTTAGATCCGCCAGTGATATTAATGGAAAATTCAACTTCATCACCCACCGCGGGCATATTTGAGCTGGGCTCGGCTGAGATGTCCACTTGTGCGAATCCTGTTGATGCAACCGAGAGCCATATCAAAGGTAATAAACTAAAACGAAAGAGTTGCTTGCTCATGATTTTGCTTCCTTTACAGTTTAGAGTGAGATAGTCATGCAATTCATCAAAAGTGATTCAAAATGCCTTCAGCTGCACCACAGTTTCCGCGTCAAGATCGCCTATCTCAACCACAGATAGATTCTCCCTTACTTCATCCACAGTCTTCATTCCTATAACCGCAGCGCTGATCCGTGGTTCTGATAACACAAACTGCACCGCCAACCGCCGCAATGCCACAAGGTCGTTATCCACGTACTCGCGCACCTGCTCAAGCCGATTCAATACCAAATTTCGCCGTGCCTCTGTCCAGTCCCACGCCCATAAAAGCCCCTTCTCCACCCGCTCAAGCACCAGTTCCAGTGGAAGCGACAGAAAGCCTTGATAAAACACACCGCCCATCACTACCCCGACATTGTGAGCCACCGCTTGTGGTAGGAGCGCTTCTGCCGCGCTCCAATCCAATAGATTAAAACGGTTGAAGCTGAGGGCGACATCGAGTTCTCCTGTCTCTACTGCTGCAGTTACCTCGGCGAGCCGACCGCTCACCCCTATGAATCGTACCCGCCCCTCCCGCTGTAGTTGTCGCAAGCCGTCCACCATTCCGCTGGGGCGGAGAATCTTCTCAACTGCGGCTGCACCTTCGCCAAGGTGTTGGATATCGTGTGCCAGCACCACATCTACGTGGGAACGCCGCAACGCCGCCAAGCTCTCTTCAACACCCGCAATTGTGCCTGCTGCCGTTGGGTTTTGGCGGGGAGAAATTTTCGTGCAAACGATACAATCACCTGTGTAATCTGCCAGTGCCTTCCCGATGATATCTTCGCTCGGACCATAGTGGCGTGACGTGTCGATATAGTTGACACCAGCTTCGAGCGCGGTGTGGATCGCAGCAATAGCGTCCCCCTCATCGAAAGGACCGTGACTGGTGCCTGCGTAGACTGCCCCGCCCAATCCGATTTCCGATACCTCAAGTCCTGTCCGCCCTAACGTCCTATAGCGCATTGAGTTATCTCCTCTGTTTTGGGAGGGTTATCTGTTTAAGAAACCGGGTTTTTGAAATAACTCGGTGTCTCTAAGGTGTGCTTACCGGATAAACACACCAGCTCGCGCAGCGATGTCAATTGCCTTGCGCGCATCTATCACCCGCGGTCCATTAAGATTCAACCGCACACGAGCAGTGGCACCCTGGCGCAGTTCAATTTCGCGTTCACCGTCAAGCGCAAGCACACACGGCTGTTGATGTTTGACAATAACCATTTCCTCCACGTCCAAAGGTCGACATTCCGCCAAACTGACCTCGCTCAGGAGACCGGGGGCGATGGTAGCGAGCACGCGCTGCCCTTCCGAGCCCAGGCGGAGATACAAACCCTGCTCCGGAGAATCCAACCGAATCTGAGCGTGAGCACCGATCGACGACAGTCCGATACTGCCCGGTTCGACGCGAGTCAAAAAGAGTTCGTTGATTTTTGATGCATCCCAGATAGCACGAGAAGCGACAAATCGTTCATTATAGACAGCCACATCTACCAGCGCGATGTCATCAGGCGTTTCGCTGTTAACGGAATCTTTCCCCCGATCGTTCTCGTCAGGTTTCTCGCAAAAGATGTCCAAACGGGGTGCCCGTTGCACCGCCGCATCTGCTTCGCCGCACATCACTAACCCCGCAGCCATTCCCGCGACTGTACCCTCCAGCATCGTCGGAAAAACGTTGTTAGTCCCCGTGGAGATGGGCATGAGAGGCACATCGCCACACCCTTTGGCTACCGCGCGGTTGGTGCCATCCCCACCCAACGTGATGATGCAGCCCACTCCCTCCGTTGCCATGAGCGCAGCCGCCTGCGTCGAGTCGCGTTGGCTGAAGGTTTTGAGCATAGGGAGGATTTTAACATCGAGCCCTATCTGTAGCCCATCAAGTGCCTTGTGTCCGATGCTAAACGAGTCGGGCATCACAAACACCCGCTTAGCGCCTACCGCTTCGAGCCCCATCAATACACGGCGCACGATGTTGACCTTTTCATCATTGTTGAACACCGCGCCATGGGCAACAAGTCGGCGAATGTCTCTACCTGATGCTGGGTTTGCGATAATGCCGACGCTATTTGTGCTATCTATTCGCATATTGGATAACTCGATGGAAACGTGATCTTCACCGATCACAACGTTGGGTGTTGTTTCTTGGGGTTAGGGATGGGAGAATAACCGTATCGGAAGATTATAGCATAATCTCTTTCTATTTTCTGCCTATTTTTTCGTTCGACCTGTTTCTGAACTTTTTCGTTTAATTTCTAAGGCAACCGTGCTACAATTTTGATCGTTGTTGGGGCGCGTCGGTTCATGTGCAGCTCCCTTTATCTGTGCGTTCCCACTCAGGAGATGGAACCATGACACTGTCCGTATGGCAGGATGTACCTGAACCCATTCAGGCGGAACACGACGATGTCGTGATCGGTGCCGGCATTGTGGGCGCTTATACTGCGACCCTGCTTTGTGAACGAGGACGCGATGTTGCGCTCGTCGATGCCCGTTTTCCAGCCGCTGGAGCGTCTGGTCGAAACGCGGGGTTCGTATTAACATCACAACGCGAACCGTATCCAGTGCTTATTGAGCAGGTGGGCCGCGAAGCTGCCCGCGAAATCATGGACATGGTGCGCGAAAATGTGATCCGGATGCGCTCGTTGGCGAACCACTTCGCCGTCCCGCTTGAGGATGGTGCAGCACATCTCGCGGAGACCCACGCCGAAGCCCGTGAATTGGAACGCTGGGCGCGTGCCCTTGAAGCCGACAGCGCGACGGTAGACTTTTCCTACAGCGATCCCTACGGGTCATCAGGCTACATCGCGACCATGCAGATCGAAAACGATTTCATGGTGCAGCCTGCACGATTGACCGAAGCGATCGCCGCCTCCGCTGGTGCCACACTCTATGACCACAATGAGGTATATGCCATTGAATCGGCGGGTGAATCCCTCCTTGTCCACGGGCGCCGGGCGCATATTCGGTGTCGTAAAATCTATGTCGCCACCAACGGCTACGGATGCGATCTGCACCCATACCTGCGACGTATTGTCCGACCCGTGCGGGGACAGATAACGGTGACGACACCGGTCGAACCTTTAATCAGTATTGCGGGTATTACCGAGAACCACTATTTCCGCCAATTCCCCGACGGACGGCTCTTCATCGGAGGCGCGCGAGCGTTCTTCGAAGCACAGGAGTACACCGCCGAAGATGCCATAACGCCAGATCTACACGTGAACCTTGTAAACTATCTACGGTTGTGGTTTCCGGGCGTCGATTTTGACGTTGAACGTCAATGGGCGGGTATCCACGGCTTTACACCCGACCGCCGTGTGGCTGTTGGGTCTTTCCCAAATGAAAAGCGCGTTGTCTTTGCTGTGGGATTCAGCGGTTACGGCAACTCAATTGGCCTTGTCGCTGCCGAGCGCATGGTAGCGTTAGCGTTGGATGGACGGGACCCCGGTCCCCTCTCTGCCGCCCGCTTTGCCTAATGCCGCTGCACTTTGCTTTATTATGGTGAATTAGGGAAATAAGTGGACATTTACCAATCCTCCGACACTCGTGCAGTGTCCCAAGTCCCCCTGACAAGGGGGATTTAGGGGGTTGGCTGTGTATTGAAAGTGTCTAAGTAATTGTAAAATCTACCATAAAACACCGATTCAATCGTCGTTTCTGAGTGCCGCTCGCAGTGGATTGGCAAACCCACTCCACAGATTCAGGTGTACACGCCTACCATTTGCGACTTCCGCTATACTGCAAGAGCGGTTAAATTGTCGTTTCTATTGAGATTCCAGGAGGAAATGCTGGTGCAAACCCCAGACCGAGTCGATCCAATCACATTTGAAGTTATCCGCAACGCGCTGTTGGAAGCAACCGAGGAAATGACAATCGCGCTGCGGCGTAGCGCGTATTCAACCAACATCAAGACCCGTGCGGACTTCTCCTGTGCCTTTTTCGATCGCGAGCTGCGGTTGGTGGTGCAATCCTTCGGTCAGCCCACTCACTTGGGATCATTGGTCGAATTAGTCCCGAAAGCTATTATCGACTACGGGGTCGAAAACATCGGACCGGGCGATACCCTCTTGGTCAACGACCCGTATGGAGGCGGTGGCCACCTCAACGACATCACCCTCATTACCCCTGTCTACTACAACGATGAGCCGTTCGGTTATGTCGCCAATGTCGCCCATCATGTCGATGTAGGTGGCGGTGCACCGGCAAGTGTCGGCGCGTTCCGTGAGGTCTATCAAGAAGGAGTCATCATCCCGCCCGTAAAATTAGTGCAGGCAGGAGAAATGCGATCCGATATCTTTCGACTGGTGCTGTCGCAGATTCGGTCGAAACGCGAAACGGGCGGCGACTTTCGGGCACAGGTGGCGGCAAACACCACCGGGATGCGTCGGTTGCGTGCAATTATGGATCGGATGGGAGCGGAAACCTTCGCGTTCTATATCGACGAGCTGATCGCTTATGCCGAGAGACGCACCCGTGCAGAGGTTGCCAAGCTGCCGCACGGTGTCTATACCGCCGACGGTTACGTTGACACCGATGGCTTTACCGATGAACCGGTACACCTCGTGGCGAAGATGGTGGTCGACGAGGACGGTATGTTCTTTGATCTGACCGGCTGCGACCCGCAGCGACGGGCGCCGGTGAACTCCACCTACGCCCAGACCTTCTCCGGCTGTGCGTATGTCCTCAAGTGCCTAATCGATCCCGATATACCGACCAATGCGGGTTTCTACGGGTTCGTGCGGATGCTCGCTCCCGAAGGGACGGTGGCAAATAGTACGCCGCCCGCCCCGGTCGTGGGTGGCTGGGAGACGCAGACCCGGTTGATCGATGTGATGTTCAAGGCGCTATCGCCGGTGATGCCGGAGCGGGTGCCAGCCGGTACGAAAGCCATGATGTGTCACGCCGGGTTCGGTGGAGCAGACCCGCGCACAGGAGAATATTACTGTTTTCTGGAGACGATGGCTGGCGGGTTTGGCGGGCGGATTGCCAGCGACGGTCCCGACGCCGTACAGACGCACGGGCAGAACACCGAGAATGCTCCCATTGAGGAGACCGAAACAAACTATCCTGTACGCATCACGCGTTACGAGTTAGTGAACGATTCAGATGGTGCGGGCAAGCATCGCGGCGGGTTAGGGCTACGTCGTGATTACGAATTTCTCGACCATGAACCCTCCTTCACTATCTTGGCAGATCGTGACCGTTGGGGACCCTGGGGATTGTTCGGCGGGCAGCCGGGCCTCAAGGCAAGTTACATCCTAAACCCTGACACGGAGCCTGTCGAACTCAGTTCCAAAGTGACCGTCCAACTTCAACCGGGAGAAATAATGAGCTACCGTACCTGCGGCGGCGGGGGATACGGTCCGCCCGAAGAACGCGATCCGGATATGGTGTGCCGCGACGTGCGCGACGGTAAGGTGAGTCTTGAGCGGGCGAGAGAGGTTTATAAGGTTGTGGTTGATACCCAGTCGTGGACGGTGGCTGAGGCAGAGACAGAGCGGTTGCGCGCCAGCGGAGCGGAGGATTCTGATAATGAGTCTTAAACATGGCGATGGCTGGAATATACCAGCGGACAACCCCTTTTATCCACGGCTACCAGCGGTCTATCGGAATGTGCGGTTTCAGTTTATCTTCTTCCATGCCGATCCAATCGCTGTCCAAGGCTTTCTTCCAGAGCCTCTGGAAGCTGCAGAGGACGGTTTGTGCGTGGCTTCGGGGTTGGAGGTGCCGTTCTGCACAAACTATGGACCCTTCCAAGAATCTTTTATTGTGATGAAATGCCGTTTCAGGGATCAGACCGGATTTTATTGCTCCCACGTTTTTCATGACGGTCCGGCGGGTATCGCTGCAGGCAGGGAAATTTACGGGACGCCGAAGGTGTACGCGGGGCTGAAGGTAACGCAGGCGGATCGGTGCATGGTTACGCAGACATCGCTCGGGGGTGTGCCGGTATTGAATCTCAGTTCCAGCATGGAAACCGCCGTCTCCCACGATGCGATGCCCTCTCTGACCCCGGCTTGGCGATTGAAGGTTATTCCACGAGCGGACGGTCCGGGACCCGCGATCAAACAGTTAGTCGATTGCAGCGAAACGACTCAGGATTTAGAGGTGCACTTCACCGCAAAGGGGCAAGGCAGGATCATTCTGGGCGCTTCCCCGTTGTGTGATCTCACCCCTCTCGCGCCGTTAGAATACGGAGATGCCTACTACATGGAGAGCAGCTACTCCGAGGGATATGCACAGATCGTCTACGACTATTTGAGGGACGAGTAACGGGGAGAGACAGATGGCGAAGGTCAAATCAGAAGCAGCCGCCGACGCTTCGGAGACGAAAGAACGATATACACTAGGGTATTCGCCGCAAACGATCCAGCAGCTTCAGAGACGCACCGCAGCGAACGAGGCGGGGTTTCTCCTTCCCCACCTGAGTGCTGGTATGCGTCTCTTAGATTGCGGTTGTGGTCCCGGTAGCATTACCGCTGGATTGGCGGAAGCTGTCGCGCCCGGTCAAGCCGTGGGAGTTGATATTGAACCCAATCAGTATAGGTCCGCGTGGTTGCAGGCGGCTAAAGCCACAGGAATCAACCTCCACTTTGGATGCGCCGATGTCTATCGTCTCCCTTTTTCTGATAGCTCATTTGATGCGGCGTTTCTGCACAATGTGTTGAGCCATCTTCGGCAGCCCCTTAATATTCTCAAGGGGATATACCGGCTTTTGCGCCCGGGCGGTGTGATCGGTATCAGCCATCCCGATTTTAGTGGACGACTCATCAGTCCTTCGGATCTACTGCTGGATAGAGACCACGAACTTTATTGGCGATTGGTTGAACATAACGGTGGCAACCCTGCTATCGGTAAACACCAACGCACTCTGCTGCACGACGCCGGATTTGTTCGAGTTGAAGCGGTTGCAAAGTATTCAACCGTTGGGGCGCAAGGTGGAGTGCGGAGGCGTGGTGGACTCGGTGGGCGGATGGATAGCGGATCGGCTATCGCGCAACAGATGATCGATTTGGGTTGGACAGATCGCGCTGAATTGGAGCGGATAACCATCGCTTGGCGAAAATGGAGCGAGCATCCCGGCGCGTTTATGGCAAATGCTACCGTTACAGCGGTGGGTTGGAAGGAATAGGTTGGATTAACATTGGTTGAGGCGAACAGATGGGAAACAAGCTAAGAATTGGTATCCTCTACCCCCTCTACTCTGCGGAGGACGATTATCCACGGCTTGCTGCTGCGTTACAACCGCCGGTTGAGGTACGGGTAATTCATACCGATAGCCCAAATCTGCATCGGATCGACGAGAGCCTTATCACCGGCAGTCGGGAATACCTGCTGGCGGGTGCGGAGGAGCTACGTCCCCACAATGTGGCTGCCTGCCTATGGGCGTGCACAAGTGCGAGTTTTGCGTTTGGTGTTGAGGGGGCGCAACGTCAAGCGCAGGACCTGGTGGATGCACTCGGTGTACCGGCATCAAGCACATCGTTGGCGTTTCTCACTGCCAGCAAAGCGCTCGGACTGAAGCGGGTTGCCGTCGCTGCCACATACCCCGAAGAACTATCAAACGCTTTCCGTGCTTTCTTGGAAACAGGTGGGGTTGAAGTGGTGCACATGGGATGTCTCGGCGTCTGGACAGGTGACGAGGTCGCTCTGATTGAACGCGAGGAGGTATTACGCTTTGCACGTGCCAACGACCATCCCGATGCCGAAGCGGTTCTCATCCCCGATACCGCGTTGCATACCGTTGATTTTCTGCCGGAACTTGAAGCGGCGGTCGGCAAAACAGTGCTGACAGCGAACCAGGTAACGATGTGGGAAGCCTTGCGCCTAACGAATTGTTTAACACCGCAGTCCAATTTGGGACAATTGATGGCAGTGAAAGCGTGATCAACAATTCCAAACTAGCACCAGACCTTATTAGAATCAAGGAGATCAAAATGGATCGATATATTGAAGTGACTCTTAGAAAGCGTGGTGTGAGTTGTGTTGCGCGGATGCTTGACGACCTTGCCCCGAAGACCTGCGAGGCGGTGTGGAACGCGCTGCCACAGGAGAGCGATGCCTACCACGCCAAATACGCGAGCAACGAAGTTTATTGTCTTGTCCCGCCCTTTGCACCGAGCGAGATAGGTCTCGAAAATCCAACAATTATGCCGATCCCCGGCGATCTGCTCTACTTCTTCTTCCCGCCCGGCACCATTACCAGTCCAGCGGTGCGCGAGATTGCCTATACTACCGGCATGGTAGACCTCGCGATTTTCTACGGACGCGATAATCTCATCTTCTCGCCCACGATGGGACCCGTCCCCGGTAACCGGTTCGCTGAGGTCACTGAGAATCTTGAAGAGATGGCGGAGGCATGTAACAGTATTTGGCGCGAGGGATTTGTCGGCGAACGATTAGCGTTTAACCGATTGGAGTAATGGATGCATTCGTTCAAAGTTTCCTTTAGCCCCAGTTGCTTTGAATCCCGCCTGTCCCGATGTATCGGGGATTTATCGGGGCGGGGCGACATGTTTATAGAATTCCCGATAAATCGAGACTAGGGTGGGAGAGATCTCTGTGGGAGGGGCATCCCTGCCCCGATTATACCAACTCTGATGTTGCAGGCTGCTACAATACCTACTGCAGAAACATCTACTTATTTTTAGACTTCATTATAGTAGTTCAAAATTTCTTTAGCCCCGGCGGGGCGGCATGTTTATAGAAATCCGGATCGCTAACCGCCAAAGCCCCGGAGGGGCGACATGTGTGGCATTACGTTAATGTGTGCTAAACCAAGAAACCGCTGCACGTTACCAAAATAAAAAAATCCGATACGCTTAGGTTAAGCCAGACTATGAAACCAACATTCGATCCAATCAAATTCGAAGTCATCCGCAACGCACTAATCGAGGCGACAGAGGAGATGACAATCGCCCTCCGCCGCAGCGCCTATTCGACCAACATCAAAACCCGCGCCGATTTTTCGTGCGCCTTCTTTGACCGGGAGCTACAACCCGTCGCCCAGTCCTTTACCCAGCCGGTGCACCTCGGTTCTCTGTCTCAATCCGTGCCACGGGTTATCCGGGAATATGGACCCGAGAACTTGGGTCCTGGCGATGCGATTCTGTCCAACGATCCCTATCTCGGCGGCGTTCATCTCAACGACATCACCCTCATCTCACCGGTATACTATAATGACGAACTGTTCGGCTATGTCGCCAATCTCGCTCACCATGTGGATGTGGGTGGTGGTGCACCCGCCAGCATTGGCGCGTTCCGCGAAGTCTTTCAGGAGGGCGTCATCATCTCTGCCGTGAAAATGGTGGAGGGCGGAGAGATTAATCCGGACGTTTTTCGCCTTGTGCTGGCACAGATCCGATCCAAGCACGAGACCGCGGGCGACTTTCGAGCGCAGGTGGCTTCCAACAACACCGGTGTGCGTCGATTGACGGCACTGCTCGATCGGATGGGGGCTGAGACGGTTAGCTTTTATATCGACCAGCTGCTCGCCTATACCGAACGTCGGACACGTACAGAAATCGCCAAGCTGCCCCAAGGTGTCTTCACCGCTGACGGCTACGTCGACAACGACGGTTACACCGATGAACCGGTGCACCTCGTTGGCAAGTTAGTCATCAATGACGACGGTGTGCTTTTCGATCTGAACGGCTCCGAACCCCAACGTCGCGCGCCCGTCAACTCCACGTATGCTCAGACCTTTTCCGCCTGCGCGTATGTCCTGAAGAGTCTAATTGACCCGGATATACCGGTCAACGCCGGTTTCTACCGGTTGGTTCAGATAGATGCGCCGCAAGGGACGGTGGTCAACTGCACGCCGCCGTTCCCCGTGGTCGGTGGTTGGGAGACGCAGATACGCCTGAACGATATCCTTCTCAAGGCACTTGCGCCCGCGATCCCCGATCGCATTCCGGCGGGGACGAAGGCGATGATGTGCCAGATGGGATTTGGAGGCACCTCCCCACGCACGGGCGAACTGTACGCCTATTACGAAACGATGGCCGGCGGGTACGGCGGACGGGTTGCCAGCGATGGCCCCGATGCCGTGCAGTGTCACGGGCAGAACACCGAGAACGCACCCATTGAGGAGACGGAGATTAACTATCCAGTCCATATCGCCCGTTACGAATTAGTAGATGATTCGGACGGTGCGGGCAAATATCGCGGCGGACTTGGGCTACAACGTGACTACTGCTTCGATCATGAGGTTTCGTTTACCATCCTCGCGGATCGGGATCGCTGGGGTCCGTGGGGACTCTTCGGTGGAGATGCTGGCGAGATTGCGCGATACACACTGAACCCTGACAACGAGGCAATCAAACTTGGTTCTAAGGTCACTGTTCAACTCAAGCCAGGAGATGTTATGCGGGTACAGTCCTGCGGTGGCGGCGGATACGGTCCCTCGGTGGAGCGTGACCCGCAGAAGGTGTTACACGATGTTCACGAGGGCAAGGTAAGCCTTGAGCGAGCACGGGAGATCTACTGTGTGGCGATTGATCCGGATACTTGGACTGTGGACGAGGACGAAACTGAAAAATTGCGGTCAGGATACGAAAGATAAAGGACAGCACAATGTTTAGGGTAACTGTAGGGTGCGGTGATCTTTCAGATAGCTACTTGAAACGAATCGCGCAATTGGGAGCCGACTGCGTCGACTTCGGGTCCGGTGACTTTTTCCCCGGAGTCAAGGAACAGGGATACCCGGACCTAGACGAACTGCTCAAGATCAAAAAGAAAGTCCATTCATGGGGATTGCGAATCAACCGTGTGACCTTACCCGATATCACCGAGAAGTTCATGCGGGATGAGGAGGGTAGCGAGGTGGAACTGGAAAACACCGAGCAAGCGATGCGGGTATTCGGCGAGGCTGGTATGCCCATTGCCCGACAGCGCTTCGAAGGGGACACCTTCAACCATCTGATAACCTTCTATCGGTCAGAACATCGAGCAGGGTTTCGCGGCAGCGGGGGAAGCCGATGGTTGACCGGCGACCAACCCAAGCCCCGCAGTGAAGCGGAATTGAAGGCGTACCGGTTCCACCATTGGCCCCTGTTTCCAGCTAACGAACCTCCCACCCGCGAGGCACTGGACGATTGGTGGCGGCATTTCTGCCGTGTCTACGAGCGGCTTGTACCCATCGCCGAGGAGTACGATATCAAACTGGCAATGCACCCTTCAGATATTCCCCTACCAGACACACCGGTCGGTACATTGGGATTTCATCGGATAATTGATGCGTTTCCCAGTCCCAATGTGGGCTATCTGTACTGTTGTGGCACACGCGCCGAGGCCGGTGGGCTGCCATTAGTGCTGGACGAGATTCAGAACTACGGACGCAAGGGTCGTATCTTCAT
This sequence comes from Candidatus Poribacteria bacterium, assembly GCA_965220385.1. Classification (GTDB taxonomy): domain Bacteria; phylum Poribacteria; class WGA-4E; order WGA-4E; family PCPOR2b; genus PCPOR2b. The sequence continues at coordinate 816,870 of OZ244825.1, forward strand.
GGTCCATTTCCGGAATGTGCGGGGCAGCCTGGCGACCGCCGGCGGCTACGAGGAGACACTCTTGGACGACGGCGATATGAATATGTTCAAGATTGTGCAGGCGCTCAAAGAGGTGGGTTTTGATGGTTGCCTGAATCCAGACCATATTTTCCCGATAGAAGGGGATGGCTCTGATGCAGGCGGTGCCTTGGCGTATTCCATCGGCTACATGAAGGCACTATCCGCAGCACTTGCTGCAATATAACCGCAGCTCCTGCCGCTATCAACTGAGCACTCTTCGGAGACCGTTCGTAATTTCGTGGAGAACCCCTACCGGTGTGTTGGTCGCGTCGATCTCTTGGATCAGGTCCGATGGATAGTGGGACAGCGTCGGTGCGGTCTGTGCCTCATACTCCTCAAGCCGATGCCTAATCACCTTCTCGTTGACATCATCGAACCGCTTTTCGCGATGTGCCCGTCCCTTCATACGGGTGACAAGCACCTCTGGGTCCTGACATCGCAGATAGATGATTTGACGCACATCAATATAACAATCCATCGCCCGCGCCTGTGGTAGGTTGCGTGGAATACCATCTAGAACTAGATAATCTATGCCTGGATTGAACTGTTTTTCCTGCACCAAATTATCGATATAATCACACCATAACTGAATCGCTATATCGTCCGGGACAAATTCCCCCTTGCTGGAGTATTCTAAGAAAACTTTGCCGAGTCTGCTATGGAGGTCAAGAGAGCGAAGGACTTCTCCACAAGCGACATGCACAAAGCCCGGAATCTGGTTAAGAATTTTGCCTTGAGTTCCTTTTCCTGTGCCAGGGGCACCAAAGATTAAAACTGTTCGATATTTGGTTGCAAGTTGCATCTCTACGACTTTTGTCTCCTTTGTTTCAGGTTATTGAGTGATGGGTTCCGTCCATTTGTTGGGTGCGGTGTCGATTTCGTATTCAGCGAACGCACGATCGATTTCCGCCTTCACGTCGTCCGTCAGTTGCCAGCCAATAGCGCCCATGTTGTCCTCTACTTCAGAAGCCCGCCGTGCCCCAACGAGCGAAACGCTGACCGCTGGATTGGAGATCACCCAATTGAGTGCGAGGTGCGGCAGCTTTTTCCCAAGCCCTTCCGCAATTTCTTTGAGTTTATTCACCGCTTGAACGTTACGCTGGAAGATCCCCGGCAGAAACAGTTTGAGCGACATGTTGCTTCCCCCTCTGTGTCGCCAATCGTCGTCCTCAAATGTTGTCTCCTCGGTGAACGCGCCCGCCAACATGCCGTAGGCGAGCGAGCCGTAGGTCATGACGCCGATGCCGTTCTCCTGGGCATAAGGAAAGATCCATTTCGCCATACGCCGATCAAACAGGTTGCAGGCATACTGTAGAACATCGACACGCCGGGTTTCCATGCACGTCTGGATTTCGTCTCTGGTGAAATTGGAGAGACCGACATATCTTGCCTTGCCCTGCTGCACAATCTCCTCCAACGCCTCCATCGTCTCATCAAACGGGGTGGTGCGGTCGGGCCAATGCACAAGATACACATCGACATAATCGGTATTAAGCGCTTTCAAGCGACGGTCGATTGCGGCGTGTGCCATTGAACGACGGCTGTCCCGTTTTTTTAGGCGGTCGTTGTCGTAGTTAATACCGAACTTTGAGACAACGATAACATCTTTGCGTCGGTTCCCCAACGCCCGTGCCAACAGTTCTTCAGACTTGCCCATGCCGTAGGCTTCGGCGGTATCAAAACAGTTGATGCCGAGGTCTAGAGCACGATGGATTGCCTCGATGACCTCCGTCTCCTCGATGGAACCGTAACCGCCGCCCATCTCCCAGCAACCGAACCCAATCGATGAAACCTGCATCCCTGTCTGCCCAAATGCCTTATATTCCATGATCAGCCTCCCCCTGTTTCCGCTGTTAGCGAATGTTCACCGCATCATTGTATTATGTTATTGTGGAATTGTCAAGGATAGAAAACATCTAGAGCGTGCTTGACATGCCCTCTATAGCCTGATACACTTGCTCAGTCTTAACATAACATTATCGGGAAGGAAATCCATGAAACCCCTAATTCTTCGTTTCATCCTATTTTTCATAATAATCTATCTCACCTGCAGCGCACTCAATCCCACCGTTACTGCGTCCCCACCATCGGGAGGCAACGAGACACATTTTCACGGTGTTACTGATAGTCGATGGAACAAACAGCTTTCCGACCAATTTCCTAACCGCCACTATGCCCGAACTTCTATTGCGACTTTGAACGTCGGCGAACCTCGTACGGTGCGGATGATTTACTTTCTCCCCAATAATCGCTCGTATAACGCTGACGTCGTCCAGCAGATGAAAGATGATTTGCACACCACTCAGAGGTTTTTTGCCGAGCAGATGGAGGCGCACGGTTATGGGAAGATAACCTTTCGCCTTGAAACTGACGCCCAAGGCGAGCCAATGGTGCATCGCGTCAATGCCGATCGACCGCATGATCGCTATCTCGATAATCTACAGTTTATCTTTGATGAGATTGAACAGCGGTTTGATCTCGCAAAAAATATTTACTTTATCCTCATTGACAATCATACGAACGTGGTTAATCGCGGCTCGGCCGGCGGCGTCGGAGTCAGGACCGGCAAAGAAAATGGCTGGGCGTTGCTTCCGACCTTAGCCCATTGGAAAACGGTGGTACATGAACTGGGACACGCCTTCGGATTGAGTCACGATTTCCGTGATGGTGCGTACATCATGTCGTATGGTCCAAGACGGAATCGGTTATCTGCATGCGATGCCGAATATTTGTCCGTGCACCCCTACTTCAATCCCGATACCCCAATTGAAGAGGGAGAGCCACCCAACATCGAACTTCTTTCGCCACGTGCCTATCCGGTAGGTTCACAGAGCGTTTCGGTTAAACTCAAGATCAACGATTCAGAGGGACTCCACCAAGTGCTCCTACGCGGTGGCGTTTTCAGTCTGATAGAGTGTAGCGGATTAGCGGGAGAAAAAACTGCCGTCGTTGAATTTGACTATAAGGGCGTTTTTACGGAGAAGGGTTTTACGAGTCTTTCTGACCTTGTTACACGGCCGATTTCTGTCGAGGCTGTTGATACTGATGGAAATTCGAGTGTTAAGGTTTTTAGGCTTATCATCCCGGAAGATCGGGTTGATGCGGATGTCGAGGTCAATATCCCCGACCCCAACCTCCGCGCTGCGGTTGCGGAAGCTATCGGAGTGTCGCCAAGTGCCTCCATTATCCGGGGTTGGATAGCACAATTGACCTATCTTAAAGCAACCGAAGCCAACATAAGCGATTTGACCGGACTTGAGTTTGCAACCCGCCTGACGTGGCTGCAGGTTTGGAGTAACCGCATCTCGGATCTGTCGCCGTTGGCAGGATTAACCAACTTGAGGAGCCTGAGCCTCCGGGAGAATCGCATCTCGGATCTGTCACCGTTGGCAGGATTAACCACATTGACACATCTGCTCCTTCGGGAGAATCGCGTCTCGGATCTGTCACCGTTAGCAGGATTAATCAACCTGATAGAGCTGCATCTTAGTTCCAACTCCATCTTGGACATTTCACCGTTGGCAGGCTTAACCCAACTGTCGGTCCTATATCTTAGCGACAACAATATTTCGGATATCTCAGTACTCACTGGATTAACCCGGTTGAGCTCGTTGTTCCTCAATTCCAACTCCATCTCGGACATTTCACCGTTGGTAGGATTAACCAAACTGAAACAGCTGCACCTTCGAAGGAATCGCATCTCGGACATTTCACCGGTGGCTGGCTTAACCAACCTGTTCTTCCTGGATCTTAACACCAACTTCATCCCTGACATCTTACCCTTGGTAGCAAATATGGGATTAAGAAGTGGAGACACGGTTAATGTTCGGGTAAATCCTTTGAGTTACCAATCCATCCACGCGCACATCCCAACCCTTCAAGGCAGGGGGATTAAGGTAACATTTGATAACCGAACGCCCACGCCTCCCCTGAAAATCTTAGGGGACAACCAGCAGGGTGCCCCCGGTACAACACTCGAGCAACCGTTTGTTGTTGAAGTCCGGGATCAGAACGGTGTAGCGTTCGCAGGGGTGCCGGTGACATTTGCCATCACCGTAGGTGACGGTACACTCAGTGTAACAAACACGATAACTGATGAAAACGGTAGGGCACAGAGCACACTGACCCTTGGAGGTGATTCTGGCACAGACACGGTTGAAGTCAGCGTCGAAGGCATTGCTGAAATAGCGACCTTTATCGCCCTTCCCGAAATTGAGTTTCATCTGTCCGTGCCAGCGGGCATCAGCTTGATTCATGTGCCATTGAGGGTGACAGAGGCTGACGGGGTGGCAAAGACCATCACGTCTATCGCAGACCTCTACGGAGTACTCGGTGGCGCGTCAACCGTCGACTTCCTTATCACCCATGATTCCGCAACCCAAGAATGGCGCAGCTATTTCGTCCCTTTGGACAAAGGCACACCCGTCGACAGAGCGTTGACCGATGACACCGGGATCATCGCCCGTCTGAGAGAACCGGTGGAGTCGCTTCCTCTGCGCGGCAGCGCGCTAGGAACAGATGGAAGCAGCACCTTCACCTTGGACCAAGGTCTTAACCTTGTGGGGTTGCCGTTGCAAGATTCGAGAGTAACCCGTGTCAGCGATCTGTTCGCGCTCGACGGGATTGGTGGTAACGTTCCTGTGATTATCCTCACCGATGGCGGGGAGTTCAAAGTGGTCGGACGCGCGGGTGATCCGGGGGATATAGAAATTACCGGGGGACAGTCCTTTATCATGACCGCCCAGCGAGTGGCGATAGTTGCTATCTCCGGTGAGGCGTGGACTAACGTCTCTGGAACGGCTGCCGCACCACCGGTAGCACTCAAGGGTATCGAAGTGGGGAATACCACCCCTGTCTTGGGATTGAGAGGTGCCATTGTTGACGAAGGAACGACGGGCTTAAAGGTGCAAGGCTTCCGAGTAACCGTCAAGAACCTTTCAACCGGTAGAGCAGTTGTCACCGTTACTACACCCGATGAGACAGATTATCGGTCCACCGTCGTTGACATAGAGACAGGCCGCGCCGCTACGGTTGGGGATGTCCTCGAAGTCTCCGCTCAGTCGACCAACCCGTCTGTCGGTGTGAAACCGCTGCAGTATACCGTCACGGCTGAAGATGTGAAGCGGAGTCTGATTCAATTGCCGGCACTTGTCGCCTATGAGATACCCGCAGAAACCGAACTGCTTACAAACTACCCAAATCCCTTCAACCCAGAGACATGGATCCCGTATCGGTTGGCAGAGGACGGTTTCGTCACCCTGACCATCTATGACCTAAACGGTCAGGTTGTCCGCACCCTTGACGTTGGGCATCGGATTGCTGCGGTCTATGAGAGTCGGTCAAAAGCAATCTACTGGAATGGCAGAAACGAGGTCGGTGAACAGGTGGCGAGTGGAGTTTATTTTTTTACCCTGACAGCGGGTGATTATTCCACCACACGGAAGATGGTGATTCTCAAGTAGAAGCGAGATTCGTACCCATCAACCTAAATTATACTACTATTTTTGGAATGTGACAGGAGAAGAGCAGTATGTACATGACTAGTCCCTCCCTCGTCGGATTAACCTTTGGCGTGACTGATGGCGAGACGAATGCCCGAACCGTTTTCGTTGAAAATGGGGTTCCCAAGAACATTCGAGAGATCGGGCTTGGCTGGGAGTTTGAAACGGGGTACATTGAGATGTATGGCAAAAAATCCTTGCTGTACGCGGGCTGTGGGATTGGTCGTAACGATTTTCATCTCAGAGCCAAACTCTCTACCCGCAGCGAAGGCGATAAACCGAATTTTGTGGTCGCTACGAATAATATTGGAATCAGCGGGTTTCAGCGTCTAAGCTACGTTTTCTGGCCCCGCGAGGTGCTCGGTCACCAGCAAATGGCGTTCTCTTCCGATTGGGGTACGCCCGGTGTGCCGTTCAACTTTGAGATCGTGCGCAAGGGAACAAGGGTTGTGATCATCGTTGACGGGACGGCGGTGAAGCATTTTCTTTTTGGCGGTGAGCTGACAAGATTCGGATTCTGCTCCTATGAAGGGACGTTGCGGGTACACGATTTTTCCGTTCGGGGCGAGACCATTCCGTTAGACTGGAATCGGACGCGCCCAATCGACATCTCCGTGCCGACGATTGACATCTCTGATGAGGAGGATCGACAGGTTGTTGTGGACAAGCAGCCGGGGCAATATCTCGGTCATCCGGACACAGTGCTGATGCCGGACAACAGGACGATGTTCTGCACCTATCCGCTCGGACATGGGGGACCCGCGTGCCTGCTAAAAAAGAGCACGGACGGCGGTCTGACGTGGAGCGAACGGCTGCCTGTGCCCGACAACTGGAAGACGGCAAAGAACTGCCCCTGTATTCATCGTCTCGTCGGTCCGGACGGGGTAGAACGCCTGATCGTTCTGGAGGGCAACGGCGATATGCGGCAGTCGATTTCGAAGGATAACGGTGAGACGTGGACCCCATTTGAACCGAACGGGCTGCACTGCATTGTCGTCCCGAACCGTGTCCTACCGCTTTCAGACGGGCGACACATAGCCATATATGTAGACCATGGGACCAGAAGCCACGGCGATCATGTGATCATGCAGAGTATCACCGCTGACGGTGGGTTGACATGGGAGCCGCAGCGGTTAATTGCCCAGCACGAGGACGCACTGCCGGACGAACCGGGCGTTATCCGTTCACCGGACGGAAAGCAGATCGCAGCGGTGATGCGTGAGCAGTCGCGAGCGTACAACGCGATGGTCATCACCAGCGACGACGAAGGTCAGACATGGTCGGAATGCAGGGAGGCGGCTGCGGGCGTCACCGGAGATCGGCACAACCTCGCCTATGCGCCCGACGGCCGTTTGGTGGCTGTCTTCCGAGACACCGCGCTCGCTAGCTCCACGAAATTCAATTTTGTCGCGTGGGTCGGCACCTACGACGATCTTGTCAACGGTCAAGAGGGAGAGTACCGTGTGTTGCTGCTGCGACATCAGGGCAACTTCCCGCCTGAGGAATACGGCGACTGCGGTTATGCTGGTTTGGAGGTGCTGCCGGACGGCACATTTGTCGCAACCACATATCTCATCCACAAACCGGGCGAGCAACATTCCGTCGTCAGTGTGCGCTTCAATCTGGCGGAGTTAGACGCACGCGTGGCGGAGTTGGAGGGTTAATCTGAACTTAACGCAAAGTCGCTAAGACGCAAAAGGCGCGGAGAAGAATAAAGAAGATTCATGATAAGGAATCGTGGGACAAAAAACTCGGTTTCTCTTTGCGCTCTACCTATGAACCCCTTTCTCCCAGTGTCGGACGAGCGGGTCAAGATCATCCCAGAAGGCTTCTGGAATCTCTAACTCAGCAGCCTTCACATTCTCTACCGCTTCCTCAGGGGTTCGAGCGCCCGGAATTGCTGTGGTCACCTGCGGGTGGCGGGTGGGCCACTGCAACGCTGCAGCGACGAGCGGAATCTCGTACTCTTGGCAAAGCCGTTGAATCTTGGACACATGATCCAAACACTCTTGGCTAAACTGTCGCCTTCCGTAGTCCCTCCCCGATATCGGTCCCGTCGCCAGCACGCCGACTTCAAGCGGTGTGGCACACGAGATCCCGATGTTATATTTCTCCGCAGCGGGCAGGATACGTTCAGCAGCTTCTTGGTTTAACAGACTCCACGCATCGGGGACAACCGCTGCGTCAAATTCGCCCGTCTCGATATAGGGTGTATTGGTCGGCGGATCGTTGGACGCCGAACCGATAAATCGCACCACCCCCTCGTTCTGAAGTCGACGCAACGCCCCTAACGCGCCATTTTTGCTCATCACATCTTCCATCGGCACACCCATCGCATCGTGGATATAGACCAAATCAAGCTGCTCTAGCCCAAGCCGTTCAAGGCTCGCCTCCACGCTGCGTAAAGTACCGTCAAAAGAATGGTCTTTCCCCTCCCGATAGGCGCCCGTTTTGGTGACAACCGTGCATTTGGCAGCAAGATCTGCACGGCTCCTGAGTGCGTTGCCGACAATCTTCTCAACAGCTGTACCCCCATAGAGCGGAGCGGTGTCGATCAGGTTGCAGCCCGCCTCAATGGCAGCGTGAACCGCCCGTGCCCCCATCTCTTCATCTAAGTCTCGTGGCGGCTCCGACGGCTGACTGCCGATGTAGATGGTTCCCAGTCCGATGATAGTGACCTCAAGCCCTGTGCGTCCCAGAATTTTCGTTTTCATGGCGACCTCGCTTGGTTGGTTCATTAGTTCATTGGTTTATTAGTTCATTCATGTACGATTGAACCAATGGAATTGTCTTCACGTTTCACGCCCGGCGTTGGTGTGCGTAAGATTTCGCTAGCGACATAAGTTATACTATACGCTCTGTGCGAACTGGTCCAGGTGGTGTCGGGCGCGGTTAATCTCATCGGTCACCTCTGCGGTCGTATCGAGGATCGGGATCCCACGCGGAACGGGATGCATAAAGATCTCCGTCCATCCGGAGAAGTTAATCTTTTTTAACGCAGATAAAATCGGCGCAAAATCCAAAGTACCCCGCCCCGGCAGCTGCATCAATTCCTGTTCTTTTGGTAACTTCTCGTGGCAGCCCATGCCGTGTTGCCACGCATAGAATAGGGCTAACCCCGGTCCCAGATCCGTAATCAACTGCGCCACCAATTCGGCGTCGTCCGGCAGGTGGTAGGGCGCCAAAGCGATGCCGAGATGTGGGGAATCCGTGAACTCAATCAACCACCGCATTGAGTCCGGCGATTCAATCAATGCGCTGCTGTGGTTCTCAATGCTGATGGTGATGCCGTGCTGCTCGGCAGTTGCGATGTGCGGCTTCAACCCTTCTGCGAACTCAGCGACCGCTGCACGTAACTCCTCACCCGCTAAGTCCTTAGGTCCCTTGCTGCCGGTCACAATTAAGGAAGCCCCAAAGTCTTCGCAAAAAGCCATCTCGTCCGCTAAGCCGAAAGGACCCAGATCGAAACGGGTTGATACGCCTAAACCCGCTCCGTGATCCGCAAGGAGCGCCGCAAAAGCTTCGTTCCCCATAGACTCGACCTGCTCCCGCTGATCGCCGTGGACACGCGGCCAAATATCGATTTTCTCACTCCCGATCTTCTCCACTTCCGGTACAATCTCGGCTAAGGAGGTAGTGCCGTACATGCACGAAGCGAGGATATAGTTTAATTCAAATGGTGTGTCACTCATAGCTTATCCACCTCCACAGATTCTCCGCTTTTGCCAGACCGATATGCTGCCTCAATAATAGCCAAGACATGACGCCCTTCCGCAGGGGAGACCGGAACCTCTCCATCATTCTCAATCGCATCCACAAAACGTCGCACCGCCACCGGCAACCCAAGCTCGTCCGGTCCTTCACTCTCCACCGGGGGATGCGCCCACTCTCCCGTCTCCTTGCGCCACACCGCCACCGGTGCCTCGCCGCCAAAGCGGATCTGCCCCTCAGTGCCCAAAATCTCATTTACACTGATTCCGCCTACCAGCGCCGACCAGCCAACCTGTATCGAAGTTGTTGCCCCGTTAGCGTGCTCAATCAGAACCAGCGCCGTATCTTCCACCTCGATATCCTGTACATGGCGACCGATCCGTGCATAGACCCTAACCGCCGGAGACCCGACATAATTGAGCGCGGTATAGACCTGGTGATAGCCGTTATCAATTAAAGGTCCGCCGCCGCCAGCTCTGGCTTCGGTGCGCCACTGCTGAGAGACACCTCTGCCCACCACGTGGGACCCACCGAAGCCTTCGGAACGCACCAGAAACACCGATCCGATTGCGCCCGCCTGTATCTGATCCATCGCCGCCCGGTGTGCCGCTGAGAAAAGCTGATTATGCCCGACCGTCATCTTGCGACCGGTGCGCTCTGACGCAGCGATCATCCGATCGACCTCCTCCAAGTTAGTAGCGATAGGTTTTTCGAGGAATACGTGAGCGCCCCGCTCCATCGCGGCAACCGCTTGAGGTTCGTGCAGATGGTGAGGGGTGCAGATATGCACCAAGTCCAGTTTTTCTTTGGCAAGCATCTCTTCCCAATTGGTATAAAGGTGCCCCGACGCAACCCCCAGTTTTCCGCCCATTAGGTCAAGGCGTTCTTGCGCGAGATCTGCCAGTGCGGTAACTGTTACGCGATCGTTCAACCTTGCTAGCATGGGTCCATGCCGCCGTTCCGTGATTCCGCCACAACCGATAATTCCTGCTCTCAACATAAATCGTCCTCCTCAGTGCGATTATAATAAATGTTATCCGTTCTGTCAATTGTCTTTATTGGTTCATCGCTTCATTTAGCCCCAGTGGGGCGACATGTTTATAGCACACGGATAAACAAATACCCTAAAGCCCCAGAGGGGCGACATGTGTATCCGCAGGGCGGAACGCAAGAAGAATGGATGAACCAACTAATGAATCAATGAACTCCCTGATACATCGGGATCCAAAGCGACTTGAACAATGTGGAAACAACTTTCTCATTAGCTAGGGTGTGTTGACATTTTGCTTTTGCTATCGCGAGAAACGCTCGAGTCACTGGAAAAGCTGCCAGAACCCGAGTTTTTTCTTCAAAACTCGGTTTCTTTTCTGGGGATTCTACGTCAGTGAACCAATGTATGGCTTTCTATTATCTGGTTACAATGAAATGTCAACAGAATCTAGCACCAAAGGTTAATACTCCGCTAGGACCAAAACAGGAATGACCAAAATTCCCATTTTTTCCTTCAAAACTACCGCTTGCAATTATATCGCCTGACAGTTATAATTCTACTCAATACGAAAATCCTGAAGACAGTAGATCCAACGAATGACTTTCTAAAATCCCTCACTGTCTATGCCTACTATGCGGGTGAATGAATATTATCAGTCACACACAATTTTTAGTCCCTACCCAATTTTATAAATGAACCTCATACTTCCGAACGATACAGGAGAAGACAAATGAAATATGTGGAGCTTGGCACAACCGGAGAGCAGGTATCCCTTGTCGCCTTGGGGTGCATGAGCCTAACACCCACCGCGAAGGAACGCAGCATCGCAACCGTCCATCGTGCCTATGAACTGGGCATCACTCTATACGATACCGCCGACATCTACGGCGACGGCGAATCCGAAAAAATACTCGGAGAAGCCCTCCGGGAGGGCAATATCCCACGTGAAAAGGTGATTATCGCCTCCAAATGCGCCGCCCTGCGGTACGAAAATGTATATACATGGAATCTGTCCGGGGACTACATCAAGGAGTGCTGTGAGGGATCGCTCAAGCGTTTGGGGGTGGACTATATAGACCTCTATCAGCCGCACCGCATTGACTATCTCGCACACCCAGAGGAAACCGCCCGTGCACTGGAGGATCTGAAAGCAGAGGGGAAGATCCGGCATGTCGGTGTCAGCAACTATACGCCAGATGAGATCCGCGCCATCTCCGCTTATACCCGCGTAGAAGCACTCCAGACGCTATTTCACCTGCTAATCCAAGAACCTCTTGAGGTCGGTCTCGCCGCGGTCTGCTTGGAAAAGAAGATGAATATGCTCTGCTACAGTCCGCTTGCCGGCGGACTGCTCACGGGAAATAAACCGCTGCCGCACACCTTCGATCAGGGATTCGGCGATTGGCAGGAACAACGTGAACAAGGTGTCGTAGCGCAGGTAAAGATAGTCGCTGATCGATACGGCGTAACCCCGGGACAGATCGCTTTAGCATGGCTTATGGCACTACCCGGTGGTGTTATCCCACTCGTAGGCACCGGCAACCCCGACCACATTGCAGAAGGTGCGAAGGCTGCGGATATTACGCTGGAGCGTGACGATTGGTATGAACTGACCGTCATTGGTCGCGGTCGTCGGATGCGGTGGCGGGGAAGACCCTATGTCTATTTAAAGGATCGGTAGTATTGGTTCACTAGTTCATAAGCCCCCCTGACCAGGGGGATTTAGGGGGTTAAAACACACTCTCGCCGCGTGCCTGTAGTTCACTATTTTATTGAATTGGCGAACCCCTGAAAGGAGATACACTGTGATTGATTTTTCACGCTCCACGTTTACTTGGCATTCACTTCCATGGACGCCCGATCCCTACTATCGTTGGACAGGCGGTTTTGTGGGAGAGCCTGGTCAAGCGTATCATGTCCGATTCGGCCTTGAAGCCAGCTGCGAAGTACGAGACGAATCGAGCGGACATGTTAGAAAGATGTTTCTCGGGGCACCGTGTCGGAGCGAGTACACAATCGCGTCCCGAAACATGTTCCAGATTCCCAGTGGTGAGTGGCGTATGGCTTTCAGCGATGAATCGCAGTTAAGCATCGCGAGAAGACCGAGCAACGAATCCGAGGAAGCCTCAACGAGAAAGCTCAGCGAGATCTATCAAAGTTATAAGGTTGATGTGCGTTCCCATGATAACTTTTCTGAGCTGACCGATATAGGTGAGATCTGTGAAGCAACCCTGAACGGCGACCTACTAAACGCAAGGTCAACCTACCGCGATGCCGACCGCGGACTCTCGATCTCGGTCGAATATCCCGTAGATGTCATGAACCTCAATGTAGAGGATAAGCAGTTCCAAGTCTGTACCGGCCCCATCATGCTGCCCGACCTCCACACTTGGGACGGTAACGACGTTAAGCGGGTGTTTCAGGCGCAGGTCGCTATCTCCGCATTTGACTGGGTGGAATTCATCTTACTACGGGAGATCAACGCATCGGATGCGGATCGGGAATGGCTGGACAAGCCCCGCGGTCGAGATCGTCTGGAGCTGCGAGATCCGAATAATCCACCGCCCAACTATCCGCCCGCACGACCCCGTCCTACCGTTTATAATGAAGTCTGGGAATTTGAAGCCGCCAACGTTGTGTTACGAGCAACAAATCCAGTTTAATCCACTAATTCATTGTCAGTGGCGAACACAGGTCTGCATTCCCTTCAAGTCCCATAGGATAAGAAACCGAGTTTTTTCTTGAAAACTCGGTTTCTTTCTATGATGCACATACGGAAGAATCTTAAACATTTAGGAGTTACGCAGTTGAGGTGTAAATTGGTTTATTGAGATAATCCCGGACAGCATCTCTGATAATGGAGAGTTTAGCTTCAAACCAACTGATGCCTGTCAAAAACCGGTGTCGCTCCAAACGTAGAAATGCTCTCAATGCGAGACCGATATGGTTCCGTTGTGCCACCGCCTTGCGCGCAAAACACCTTTCAACGCCAACAAATTGCTTGATACCGCGATGATATTCTTCAATAGCCCAACCCAACTCAGCATATTTGAGTCGAAATAGTTCGTTCATTGAGAGATCACTTGTTGCCCAATATTCAATGTTGCCGTTTTTGGAAACGATCCTGAACACTTTAATCAATCCGTATCCCTTCAGATGAACGATAGTCCCTTTGTTGCTAATTGGTAACTGGCTGACCGGTTGATTGCCTTGTCTATTGAGGTTGACCTGTCGATTCGACTTCAATTGGGTCAACCAGTGCCATTGATACTTTTGAATCGTCTTTAGATTCTTCAAACTGCTGTACCAACTGTCAAACACGACGCACTCTGGAGCAAACCCTCTGGCATCAGCGGTGGCAATCAGTGCTTGGAAGTGGTCATTTTTGGTCAAACCATCATGGGCTTTATTATACAAGCGATAGTCGCAAGGAATGTGACTGTCACCATCGGTCCACATCAGTGTAATGAGGTTAATGCCTGATACCACTTGTTGGTGTTTGCCTGACCAGTGACGGGTGACAAGATCCATCTTCTGTGCATACGGTTTATCAAGCGTTGAGTCGTCTATGACTAAAACGCCTTGGGTTTTGTTGACACAAGGTGCTGCCTCACGCCACAACGATTCTGAATCAGCAGGCAGTCTATACAACAACCGATTCAATGAGTCATGGGCAGGTGGATTATCGTCTGAAGGCTGCACGCGGGCTGCCTCTGTGCAACTGTAGGTACTCGGGGTGGCTATCACAAAGTTGATGTAGTCATATTCGGTACATTTGGCTGGATTCATAAACACTATTATAACCTATTTGGATGCTCAACTGCGTAACTCCTAACATTATAGGACTTACGCACTTGAACACTCAAAATTTGTAGTTCGGTGATGAATCACCGCAGTACGCCATTTCCAACGCCCGTTTCTTAATCCCGCCTGCCTGCTCTCGGCTTGTCGGAGTCCCGCCTGTCCCGATTTATCGGGGATTCATCGGGGATTTATCGGGGATTCATTGCGCGTCCGGACGGTCAATAAATCGCCCTACTACAAACTGAACTGCGTAACTCCTAACATTATTTCAACGTAAGAGGTATTTGATGCACGCAGAAATTGTTATGATTGGAACCGAACTCCTGCTCGGAGAGATTGTCGACACGAACGCTAACAGATTGGCACTCGCACTCCGAGATGTTGGGCTAGACCTATACTACAAAACAACTGTCGGCGATAATCTTGACCGAATGACCGAGGTCCTCAACTTGGCGCTTGATCGGTCGGATGTCATCATCACCTCCGGCGGTATCGGTCCCACAGTGGACGACGTCACACGCCAAGCCGTTGCCAACGCAACCGGGCGTAGACTGGTCTACAGCACGGAATTGGAGGCTGAGATTGCCGCACGTTTCAACCGGTTTGGTCGACCAATGGCGGACAACAACAAACGTCAAGCCTACATCCCCGAAGGCGCAACGCCGCTGACAAATCCCGTGGGGACGGCGCCCTGCTATCTGAGCGAGGATGTGAACGGGCGGGGCTGTATCATTTCGCTGCCGGGTGTGCCGAGGGAGCTGGACCACATGATGGAGAACACCGTCATTCCGCTGCTGATCGAACGCATGGGTGGAATCAAGATCACGCGGGTTCGTGTGCTACGCACATGTGCCGTGGGAGAGAGTAATATTGATCGCGGAATCGGCGATCTGATGACGGAGGGCAATCCTACCGTAGGACTGGCAGCCCATATCGGTCAGACTGATGTGCGAATCACCGCAAAGGCGGATACGGAAGAAGAAGCCGATACGCTCGTCGCTGGAATGGAAGAAAAACTCCGCGAACGGTTAGGGGTCGCCGTTTATGGTGTGGGCAAGGTAACGGTGGCGGAGGTCGTCGGCGAGCTTATGCAAGAAAAATCGCTCAGGATAGGCGTAGTCGATACACTCACCGGCGGTCAACTCGCACGAGATCTCGTTGAGTCCGGCTATGCTGACCTCGTTGTGACTGACCTTGCTCCGGCTAATTTAACGGAGGCGTCGAAACATTCGGACGCTGCTATCGCCGACCCCACGGATGTTGAAGAAGCGCGTTCCCTCGCTGTGTCCCTCGCTGAGGGTGTGACACCCGCCGGCGGCATAGGACTTGCAATGATTGGACCCTATGAAGATTCGTCCACCTTTGTTGCCTTGAACGGACCGGGAGAAGCAGGTCTCTTTGAACGGGGGCGCAACTTTCAGGATACCGATCATATGCGTCGGTGGTTGGTTGTCCAATCCTTGGATTGGGTTCGCCGCACACTCTTGGGACAGATGAAGTCGCCGGTGGATTGGAATTAGCCTACAGGAGGTAGAACTAATGGCTAAACTTGACGGATTAACTCCCGCAAAACGGTTGTATCTTGAATATTGGACAGCATTCCGAGATCTTCTAGAAGAACGTAGCGGACTGATTAATCCCGTCAAACCTTCCGTGGAGAGAGAACTGCACTTTGGTATTGGTCGTACTGGGTTTCATATCACCGTTCTTGCTAGTGTTAGGAGTGAATGGATCTGTGTGCGTCTTGTACTGAATCATCAGGAAGCCAAAAGTCACTTTCATCTCTTGGAATGGGATAGGATAAATATTGAAAAAGAGTTCGGTGCTAAATTGGAATGGGAGGAAAAACCTGGATTCAAAGAGAAGCACATAAGACGCTTTCTGTATGGCACCGATCTTAAAGACCGACACGATTGGAACAGACAGCACTTGTGGCTATATCAGCAACTCGAAACCTTTTACAAAGTCTTCTCGCGGCGAGTTAAAGAACTTGACGCTAACGATTATCACCCCTGAGACTAGCCGTATAGATGAATCGGCTCAGAATAAAGGAGATAGGATTGATGGCAAAACTTGAACGTTTAACCAAAGTCCCTCTCAGGGACTTTTGGGAAGGGGAGGCGAGTGATTTCACGCCTTGGTTGGCTGACGAGGAAAATATAAGCCTATTGGGTGAGACAATTGGTATTGAAATGGAAGTCGAGGCGCAGGAGAAAAATGTTGGTCCGTTCAGAGCGGATATTCTGTGTAAGGATACAGTGACAGACAGTTCGGTGCTCATTGAAAATCAGCTTGAGCGGACAAATCACACCCATCTCGGTCAATTGTTAACCTATGCCGCTGGGTTGGAAGCTGTAACAGTGGTATGGATCGCGGAACACTTTACCGAGGAGCATCGTGCTGCACTCGACTGGCTCAACGAGATTACGGATGAAGGGTTTAGCTTCTTCGGGCTGGAGATTCAACTGTGGCGAATTAATGATTCACCGATGGCACCGAAGTTTAACGTGGTCTCACATCCTAACAGTTGGCAGAAAACTGTTACGAGAATATCGCGAGGTGAATTAAGCACCACAAATCAGTTGTATCTCGAATACTGGACGAAGCTACGAAATCTTCTAGAACAACGTGACGGCGTGATTAACCCCAGAGAACCTCGGACTGCGAACTGGCTAGGTGTTAGCATTGGTCGCTCAAAGTTTCTGCTCGCTGCTTCTGCTAGCATGAGAGACAAATGGATCTGTGTGAGCCTTACGCTTAGAGGCCCCGATGCAAAACCTCACTTCCAGCTCTTGAAAAGGGAAAAGGCAGATATCGAAGAAGAGATTGGTGACAAGCTGGAGTGGGATGAAAAGGACGATTGGGAGCGAAGCGAAATAAGTCTCTCTTTTCCGAAGGAAATCGATCTCGAAGACCGCGGAGACTGGAATAGACAGCACCAATGGCTCTGTGAGAAACTTGAAACCTTTCATCAGGTTTTCTCGCGGCGGGTTAAAGAGCTTGATGCCAGCGATTATCTCCCCGAAGAGGACGAGACCGACGAATAAACCAAAAAACATTGGCCATAAATGGAAAATGGAATCGATACCGCCGCAGCCTCCGAAGACCAACAGCGAGTCACCCGATCTGCCGGGATCGTCAGTATCGCCGTCATGGCGTCGCGGCTGCTTGGGTTGGTCCGTGAGAAGGTGATCGCCTACTACTTTGCCGCCGGCGTCGGCGGTGATGCGTTCTATGCCGCGTTCCGAATCCCAAACCTGATGCGGGATCTATTCGGCGAAGGTGCGTTGAGCAAGGCGTTTGTCACAACCTTTACGGCGACCGAATTGGAGGACGGCGAAGAAGCCGCTTGGCGCTTGGCGAACCGGGTGTTCAACGCCAGTTTCCTCCTGCTAACACTGATAACGGTCATTGGGATTTTCGCTGCCCCCGCTATTGTCGATCTAATATTCACCGGCAAGGGGTTCCAAGAGGTGCCGCTCGATCCGTCAGAACATTCCGGCTTCGATTCCAAGCGCGATCTGACCGTCTACCTGACGCGGATCATGTTTCCGTACCTGATACTGGTTTCGCTGGCAGCGGTCACGATGGGGCTTCTCAACAGCAAGGGCAAATTCGGGCTGCCCGCCTCCGCCTCCTCTTTTTTCAACGTGGGTTCGTTAATCGTCGGGGTGTGGGGTTACTATATCGGGCCAAGCCTTGACCTACACCGAACAACGGGGATGGCGGTTGGCGTAGTCGTTGGAGGCGCGTTGCAGTTCCTGATCCAAGTGCCGTCAGCACGGCGTGTCGGATTCCGCTATCAGCCCCTTCTCAGCTTTCGTGACGAACGGGTGCGACAGGTGATGCGTCTTATCGGACCGGCGATCCTTGGGGTTGCCGCGTTGCAGATAAACGTGCTGGTCAACTCAATCTTCGCATCGGAGGGCGGGGGCTGGCTGACCTGGATTAATCGTGCCTTTCGGCTCATGCACCTACCGATCGGTGTCTTCGGTGTTGCAATCTCCACCGTTGCCCTGCCGAACCTTGCGAAATTGGTCGCAGAGGGAAACATGGAGGAGTTCCGCCGCGCTTTTTCGTATGCGCTGCGTCTGACCTTTCTGCTCACGGTGCCTGCATCGATTGGGTTGATGGTGCTCGCGGAACCGATCTGTCGTCTCATCTTTGAGGGCGGACAAGCGAGTCCTCTGGACACGCAACAGACGGCGGGCGCCCTGTTCTACTACGCCTTCGGTCTCTGCGGTTTTTCGGCAGTCAAAATCGCGACGGACGGATTTTATACCTTCAACGACACGCGCACTCCTGCTATAATTAGCCTGTGCACCGTTGGACTCAATATCACCCTGAACTACCTCTTTATCTATCGGCTCGGCTTCGACCACCGATCCCTTGCACTATCAACCGCCTGCACAATTACGCTGAATTTCCTTGCGCTGCTGTTTCTTCTGCGCGGAAGGGCAGGCGGATTGGGATTAGCTAGCATCTGGCTATTACTAATTAAACTCGCACTTGCTTCTGCTGTTATGGGGTGCGCCTGCTGGTGGAGCTACACACAGATTGAGGGATGGCTGGGTGTCGAAAGCATTGTCGCTCGGCTCATCGGTGTGTTTGTCCCGATCGGGTTGGGCGTAGCGGTTTTGGTCGCGGGCGCCAAGTTGATGCGGATCCGAGAGCTGGATCAACTGCTAAGCGCAATCGCTCGACGGCTGTAATAGTCCACTGCTTCATTGAATGGGAGGACTGGACATTGCGCTCCTCTGGAGCGAGAGATGGACGCACCGCCGTCTGGTTCACTGATGCACTTGTTCATGGTTGTGATTAATGAGCTTTTGAACTAATGAACCCGATCTGTTCAACGGTTACGGCCTACACCCCTATTTGGGTTGATAATTTTCGTGGTGCACAACCGTCGATGAGGACAAACGGACGGATTTACCACTCGGCGCGTCAAGGTAGCCGAGCCGCAGCAACGTAATGATCTCGTGGGACTCTGGGATATTGAAGGATTCTTGGATTCTTTTTCGATCATCCTGACTTTCCAGCGGTGCACTGACAAACTGTGTGCCGATTTCGAGTGCTGTGGCTGTTAGGAGTAGGTTCTCTACGGCAGCGCCCATGCCCAGCCACATCCACCGATCCCCGCCTTCGCCGGGCGGGCGTCTGGTACCGTCCATCAGGACGAGGATGAGCAGCGGCGAACTACGGACCAGCTCGGAGATTTCTTTGGCCGGCACCTTGCCTGCGCCCAGATGTCCCAGAATACTGAGATGTTTCGCATGTTTCAGAAGTGGCTTGAGTTTAGTCGGATCTTTACGGAACATTGGCGGGAGATCAACATGATCGGTCAGCAGCACGCCGTCGCGGCGTTCTTCCCACTCCGCTTCTGTCAGACGCATCCAGCGGCTATTGTCATCCAGAAAAGTACTGTCTTTGAATTGATCAACAACACTCTTCGCTGTCAACTCCGCAAGGGCGTTTTTCCCTACGTCTTCACGAATAACGAGGAACTCCCATGGCTGTGTGTTGAATGGGGAGGGCGCCCACTGCGCCGCTTGGATGAGTTGGTCAAGGTGTTCCTCAGAAATTGCGTCTTTGCGAAAGTCGCCGCGATGGGTGCGGCGTTGGGCGATAGCATCGAAAAGGTCCATAGGGATCTCCTAACACAAGGCGTAATATATCAGCGTAGCTGCGGATCCAACCCTTTACGTTCCACGCTTCACATGTAAGGAAAGAAAATGGCACAACAAACAGACGTTTTAATCGTTGGCGGTGGTATTTGGGGACTGAGCACCGCCTATCACTTAGCCAAATCAGGACAGAAGGATGTGCTCGTTCTTGAGCGCAACGAGGAAATCGCGGTCGAGACGACACCACAAGCTGCAGGACTCGTCGGTCAAATTCGGTCCTCCGCTACCATGCTGAATGCGATCCGATACGCGCTCGAACTGTTCTCCCAGTTTCCAAACGAAACCGGACATGATACAGGTCTGCGCCAGACCGGGAGTTTGATGGTCGCGCTCACGCCAGAACGGATGGAAGCCTACGGGCGTCAAATTGAGCGATCCCACCGAAACGGGATCGAAGCGAACTTTGTCTCCCACGCCGAGATGACTCGCCTCGCTCCCGCGCTGGATGTCAGCAAGGTTGAGGGTGGATATTTCGTCCCCAACGATGGATACGTCGATCCGCAACAATGCGCTCGTGCCTATGCCGCTGCCGCAAGGGATTTGGGCGTCCAAATCCAATTGAATACGCCGGTAACAGGATTCCGACAGCGCAATGGGGAGATTCTCGGTGTTGAGACCGAAAACGGTTTAATCGAGTCAAATCAACTCGTGATCACCGCTGGACCGTGGGGTGCTATGCTCGCCAAGAAACTTGGCGCAACCACGGCAGCACAACCGATTCGCCATCAACGCGTCCGCACAGTGGCAAGTCCCGGAATCCCCGACCACCATCCTGCTGTACGTGTCACCGATGTCAGCTGCTATCTGAGACCCGACAAAGACGGTTACCTCTACGGGTTCTTTGAACCAACACCGGTCAGCATTGATCTGGAAGCGATGCCATCCAACTTCAGGACAGGGGATATTGAACCGCCTGTGAAGGTCATGGCGGAAGCGCAGAGACGGCTTGTTCCAACCTTCCCGATCCTGAAAGACCTTGAGATTGCCGAGTATCGACGCGGGATGACCACATTTGCGCCGGACGGCGCCTACCTGATTGGTCCCGTGCCGGGTATTGATCGACTCTACTTAGCCACCGGTTGCGCCGCGCTGGGAATCGCCGGTTCCGCAGCGGTCGGTCGATGGCTTACGAACTGGATCATCAACGGAAGCCCCGGCGAAGATCTGGGTATGTTCTCCCACCAACGGTTCGGCGCCCAAGCTGCTGATCAGGACTGGTTGCGTCGAGAGAGTGAACAGTTCTACGCAAACTACTACGGTATCCGCGCCGACGAATGAAACGCGAAGACGAGAAAGCCGCATTGAACTATTGAATCCTTGAACTCAATAAAAAGGTCAGCGATGACAGAACGTGAAGACAATATAGACGATACAAATCCTACCCCTGAACCTATTGGACGACAGCGGGCGATACGGGTTGACGTGCCCACAAACCTAAATAATATTCGCGTTATCCTGTTTGAACCACGTGAACCGGGCAACATCGGATCTGCAGCGCGGGCGCTCAAGGGAATGGGACTCTCCCAACTATACCTCGTCAATCCTGTCCCATTTCTTGACGCTAAACCGACATGGTACATGGCGCACGGCGCAACGGACGTTATTGAGAACTGCTGCGTTGTGGATACGCTGGAGGAGGCTCTCGAAGGAATTCAGTTTCTCGTCGGCACCACCCATCGGCGACGCGACCCAAGACTGCCACCCTCTGTCTCAGCGAGAGAAGCTGCACAGGAGATTGCTGCTGTTTCACAGGGTCAGGGGGTGGGGCTGCTATTTGGGCGTGAGGATTTTGGACTATCCACCTCCCAAATCAGCCACTGCCAGTTGATAGCGAGCGTACCCATGGCCTCGAAAAATCCCTCTCTGAATTTAGCGCAGGCGGTACAGGTCTTCGCCTACGAAGTCTTTCTTGCAAGCGCAGGTGACATCCCGCCGCCGGAGTTGGAGTATGCAGACGTCAACGAGATCGAAGCGTTTTACGGTCGTATCACGGCCCTGTTACAACGGATCGGTGTTACACCATACAATCACGATTGGGAAACCTATCTGAAATCGTTGCGGCGTGTGTTTTCGCGGACACGGCTGGAAGAGCGAGACATCGCCACCCTGGATATGATCTTCTCAACGACGCTCCGCTACATCACCCGGCTCAACCGCCAACTTGAAGACAGGTCAGACACTCCTCCCACCGACCTCTCAGACGAGGACGATCTCAACACTTGACCTTAATCTCATCGTCCTCAACAATCACTTCGTAACATCTAACGCGCAGCCGCTCGTCCGTGTAGCAACGTCCATTTGTAATATCATAAGCGTAACTGTGTACCGGGCAGACCACCGCGCCGTTCCTAACCCGTCCCCTGCCAAGAGGGCCCCGCGCGTGTGCGCAGGTGTTGTCTAAGGCGTAGAAATTCTCGTTGTCAACGTTGAAAACCGCAATCCGTTTCCCGTTCACGGTGAACGCCTTGCCCCGTCCCTCCCGAATATCTGACGTTTTCGCAACCGTCTCATAAGACGACATAACAATCTCCTTTCTCCTTAGGTCATGTTCAGAAATGATGCAATAGAAACCGATTTTTTCTTGAAAACTCGGTTTCTCTCGGTGTGTTGCAATGTTTTTTTGGACCCCGTAGGTCAAGTTTCCTAGCCGGGCTACATCAATAAACAAATGGTTTTCACGTTGCACGTCCCGATATCCTTGTCTCCGATTTATTGGAAGCTTACGAGACCGAGGCTCCCGATTCTATGGGGGCATTACGTTTCACGCTTTCTTCTAGCATGAGCGTTCTTATCAACTCTTGATGCTTCGTTCGTTCAGCCCCGACGTTGGTCTAAGAACATTCGAAAAATATCTTCAAAGAGTCGCACATCGGTCAAGGTGTCCTCACCGGACGACCTGAACGGTGTGTCGTTCCGCACATTTTCTATGAAATATTCCGCTTCCCGTCGGTACGCCCATGTCCAAGTCGGTTTCGGGATTGGGCGCGAGACCTCCTGCGTCTCTCCGGCTCGATAAATCTCTACCTCCGCGGGGGTATTTTTCAGCAGCAGCGGTGGTGCCCATGTATGCACCCAACCGTCCTCAAAATAAATTTGCGTGTGCTCATCCCACCGATAGTGCGAAACCCTACCCGTTTCAAGCGTTACCCGCACACCCGCCATGTCGAAGATGACAATCCCGCTGTAACCGTTATTGTCAAGGTCGACGTGTTTGACCTGCACCTGATCCTTGGCATCCAAAAACCAACGCAGCAAGTTGATATTATGGGTGTACTGCTGCAGGTAACCCAAGTAAGGGCGTACCCATTCTGACGGCAACCATTCGGGGGTTTCTGCGGGCGCAGCTGGCTTTGCGACATCGCTCGTTACCATTGGTGTGTCCAGATTACAGATCCATTCCCCACAAAAACCGTGATTCCTCACGTAGGTCATCCCCCCCAATTCACCGGTCGCTCGAAACTCGTCCACCTTAGACCTTACCAGTTCGTTGCCGGCGTCGTACCGTTTCATGTAGCCGACCATCAGTTTCGTGCCAGCGGTTTTCCCAGCAGCGACAATCGACTCCGCCTGCTGAACTGAGACCGCCATCGGCTTCTCCATAAAGACCTGTTTTCCCGCACTAAGAAGGTCTTTCGCAATCTCTCCCTGCAACGCGAAATCAGCGGACACCGCAACGGCTTCAATTTCTGGGTCGGCTGCAAGTTCGGTGTGGTCCGTGTAAAGCCGAGGGATTCCCCATCGCTGCTGCACTTGCTGACCCAGTTCGGTGCGGACCTCTGCCAACGCAACGAGTTTGCAGTTGGGAAGGCTGGTAAAGTTCGGGATATGCACCTTCTGCGCCATGAAGCCGCAGCCGACATAGCCTAATTTAATCGGGTCCATTCGTTCTGTCTTTTCCTCAACTGAAATATTGGCGAATCTCCAAAAAAATCACGGATGATTTCGTGTGGATTTGCGTAGATTCGTGGACGTATGTTGATCTCTTAAAGGCTTATCTGTCGGTGCAGTAGCCTTTTTATATAGGTCTCATTGCCATGCCTCTTTTGGCTTTTGAAATTAGTCCAATCGTCAGGAAATTTGCCGCTAATCCCCAGACACCGGCGTGGATGCCCAGCGGTTTCGTTGCGACCCCCATGCCAGCAAGGTTGGCGAACATGATCCCTAACGCAACGCAGGTGCCGACAAGCAACCCCGACAGAACAGCATCGGTGCGGAGCGATTTCAGGTGGACACCGAGGAAGATGGCGGGTGCGACTTGGCAAAGTAGCTCCAGTTTAATTTCTGTCAGCCTCCAGAGCGTCTGCGGGAGCTGAATCGCCAGAAAAACCAACACCGCCATAAGGCCCCACGAGAAAACTTTTCCTGTAACGGTCAGGTGATGCTGAGAAACATCGGGACGCATCCGTTTATACAGATCTTGCGTAAAAACGGAGGAGACCGCAAGCAACGCGGAGTCGACGGTGGACATAATCGCAGCGACAGCGGCAGAAAGAAAGAGGATAAGCAGGATTCGGATGCCGGGGAGCCGTTCCGCCATGTCGTTTAACAGGAACAGCGCAACCTGTTCGCTGCCGAGCCGATCCAGACCCGGAAACTGCGCTGCGCCAACCAGACCGACGACGAACATAAAGAAGGTGGTGAAAATCGGCATGAACACCATGATCTGGAAGGAGCGCCGCAACGTCTGTTCATCCTTCGCCGCGTAGATGCGCTGGGTGGCGTGTGGGTAGATCGACGGTCCGAAAAAGACGATCGTCAACGTGCTCAACCAGGTGAGTTTGAGTTTCCACGTCGGCGGCTCCCAGAAGGCGGGTTGGGTTACCATCAGTTTTTCGGCGGTGGCGGGTAAACCGCCGTATTGATAGCAGATTATGCCGAAGATAAAGACACATCCTGCCAATAGTAGGACCCCTTGGATAGCGTCTGTCCATGCGACACTTCGTAATCCGCCGAGCGTCTCGTAGATCAGCATGATTATGGACAGAACAATCACACCTTGGACAAATGTTACATACCCGCCCGTCGATGCCTCAACGATGTAACCAATCGCTTTCAGGTTGCTTAGGATATAATTTCCGAGGGCAATAATGAAGAGAATCGTCGAGAGTACCGTTAACGCCGTAGATCCAAACCGCTGCTGAATGTAGTCGCCGACTGTGATATAGCCGTGCTGCCTAGAGAGTCGGTGAAATTTGGGTGCGTATATCAGATACGCCCCAAGGATAGACATCGAAAAGGTTACGCTGACCAGAAAAAAATAGCCAGTTCGATATACATTGCCCACAAATCCGATGAATGTAAGACCGCTGTATTGCGTCGCATAGAGGGTGAGGAACAGGACAAACAGGCCGAGCCTCCGGTTACCAAGGTAAAAGTCAGCCATCGAATTCTCGCGCCGTGCGAATCGTCCGGCAAGCCCGACCAGAATCAGAGATGTCAAATAGATCCCCATAAAAACGACACCACCGGGACCAAGCAGCGCTGTGGTATTCATATTGTGTGTTTCCAGACTTTAGGCATGCTCAAATAGGGGTTAGGAATTTTCACGATTCAAGATCATCGTCATCTTTGGCGGACACGGACCAGTAGCGGCGAAGACAGATCGCCACTATAACGGCGTATAGGATTGTCGTACAAAAGCTATAGAACGCCCAAGGGGGAAACCCAAAAATCTGTACCGAATGGGATTTTGTGAAGAGCCAAGGAATGGTCGCCACAAGGAAGAACGTCAAGAGACAGTATAGTCTTATTCGTGTCATCAGTTTTCTCTCCGCCAAACTACACAAATCTATGTAAAATCATTCGTGTTGATTCGCGGCTGCTTATGTGTCTTTTAGGTTAGATGTTTGTTTCAACAATTCCAATTCATCGCAACCTGTGCAACTTGTAGGGGCAACCCCCCGATAAATCGGGATGCAAGCACTTGTGGTTGCCCGTCTTGCTTTGAAAACATTCGCGAAGATTCGCGTTGATTCGTGGATGCGCTGTCGGGCTATATTCCTACTATTGAATCATCGATTGGCTCAACGCGGACCGGACATACTTTGAGCTCCGCGGTTTCTGTAATTGGATCGTAGCCAGAACCAGTCAGAATATTCACAGGTACATCGCTGAAGCTGAAACTGGCGAAGACCGTTCCGCGTGGAGACCGGTTCGTGGACTTCACCTTAACCTTCACGCTGCCACGGACACTCGACAGTTCGCACCAGCCACCGTCCCTGAGTCCCCAACCCTCTACATCGGCGGGATTCACCTCAAGTGCTTCTTCGGACAGTAGATAGTCGATGCCCTGTGCCCGTCCGGTTTGGGTGCGTGTGTGGTAAGATTGGAGCCGGCGTCCGGTGGTCAGCCAGACCGGGAAATCGTCGCTGATGGTCTCCGCTGGATCTCGGTAACGCACGATTGAGAAAATACCGCGCCCGTTCACAAACTCCTCCTCGTGCAGTCGCGGCGTACCCGGGTGATCTTTGTGCGGCACGGGCCACTGATACTCGCTGTTTTCAATCCGCTCCCAATCCAGACCCGCGTAGATCGGTGAGACACTGCATAGCTCGTTGAAAACCACTTTCGGTTCGCTGAAGTCGAACCCCGCCAAGCCGAGCCGTTGCGCGAGTTGGCAGATGATCCACCAGTCCGGCTGGGCTTCACCCGGCGGCGGCACCGCTGCACGGAGACGCTGGACGCGACGCTCTGTGTTCGCGCAAACGCCGTCTGTCTCGCCGAAGGCGGTTGCAGGGAGAACGACATCCGCAAGTTCCGCCGTGTCGGTGGGGAAGATGTCGATGACGACGAGATGATCAAGACTCTTCAGGGCGTGTTCGCAATGGGCGCGGTCGGGATCAGAGAGCAGCGTGTTCTCGCCGTCGATCAGCATGGCGCGGATTTCGTTCCCACACAGGTCAAGTGCGGTCACTTTCGTAATCCCCTTGTCGAGATCAATCTCTCTGCCGTAGATCTCTCTGAACTTCTCTTGGTTCGCCGAATCCATCACAGACTGAAAGCCCGGATAATTGTTCGGGAGCGCACCGCTATCCCCCGCACCCTGAATGTTGTTCTGACCGCGCATCGGATTAATGCCGGTGCCTTCGCGACCAATGTTGCCGGTCATGAGTGCGAGGTTGCAGAGGCTCTGCACATTATCGACGCCGCAGATATGCTCGGTGATGCCAAGTGTGTAGTAGATTGCCGCTTTCCCCGATCCGCCGTACCACTTGGCGGCGGTCTCAATATCCTTAGCCGGCACCCCTGAAATCTCCTCAGCCCACGCCGGAGTGAATTCGACAAGGTGTTCGAGGAAGGCATCGCTGTCCGTCGTCCGATTTTCGATGAACTCGTGGTCTATCATCCCCTCACGGGCGATAACGTGCGCCATGCCGAGCAGGAGCGCGACATCCGAGCCTACCCGGAGTGGCAAGTAGAGATCCGACATCTCTGCGAGCCCAATACGCCGCGGGTCGGCCACAATTAACTTCGCGCCACCTGCAATCGCCTTCTTGAGGCGCGTCGCTGCCACGGGATGGCATTCGGTCATATTCGTTCCGATGCAAAAAATTACATCCGGTTTCTCCATATCGACCAGTGGATTCGACATCGCACCGCGTCCGATTGTGGCTGCCAGACCGGCAACCGTTGGCGCGTGTCAGGCACGGCTGCAGTTATCAATATAATTCGTACCGAAGCCGACACGGATGAACTTCTGCATCAGATACGCCGCTTCGCTCGGTGCACGACCGGAGGCAACGCCGTAGACACTGTGCCTGCCGTGTGCATCATTCACCCGCCGAAACCCGTCGGCTGCGTGATCGAGTGCTTCATCCCAACTCGCTTCATGGAGTTCGCCATCCTCGCCGCGGACGAGTGGGGTTTTCAACCGGTCAGGGTGGTGCACGAAATCGAAGGCGAACTGACCCTTAACGCAGAGCGCGCCCTCGTTTGCTGGTCCGTCCATCGCCGGGTGGATGCCGACTATCCTGTCTTCCTTGGTCAGGAGATCGATTGAGCAGCCAACACCGCAGTAGGGGCAGATG
Organism: Candidatus Poribacteria bacterium; assembly: GCA_965220385.1. Taxonomy (GTDB): domain Bacteria; phylum Poribacteria; class WGA-4E; order WGA-4E; family PCPOR2b; genus PCPOR2b. The sequence goes on from OZ244825.1 coordinate 844,651, forward strand.
GTGCGCGTTTTCTCGATTTCGCCCGGTCGATCAACCGCACGCATCGCCTTCTTGTCAGCGAGCGCACCGGTCGGGCAGGTCTGCACGCACTGACCGCAGAAGGTGCACGCCGAATCTCTCAACTCGCCATCGAATTCGGTGGTGATCTGCGTGTGGAAGCCGCGGTTCATCACGCTGATAGCGTAATCGCCTTCCTGCTCAGCGCAAACGCGGACACACCGGTAGCAGGAGATACAGAGATCGTAGTCGCGCAGGATAAATGGGTTCTTGTCGTCGCTGTTGCTCGTGCCTGACTGTGCCCCGATAAATCGTCCGGTACGTGCCTCATAACGGTTGACGAGCGTTGTCAGCTCCTGTGACGCATAGCCGCGGAGCGAATCGACATCCAGTTCACGGTTTTCGGACGTAACCATCTCCAGCAGGGTCTTCCGGTATTTCTCAATCTCGTCGGTCCCCGTCCGGACGACCATGCCGGGCGTCGCCTTCGTCGTGCAAGAGGCTACCGGGGTTCGCGCACCTTCCAATTCAACAACACAAAGGCGGCATCCACCGAAGGCTTCAAGCCGAGGGTCGTAGCAGAGCGTAGGAATCTCCTTCCGATGCCGTTCTGAGATTTCGTAGATCGTTTCCCCCTCGGTGAAGGGGACCTCCTCTCCATCGAGCGTTACGGTTTCAGTCTGATTGGAGTTGGGTGCGTTCATTCTGCTTTCCCTTTCTCTCTATTCCTATTTGAGAATTAACATTTTGCGTGTGGCGGAATAATTGCCTGCGGACAGGTGATAGAAGTATACACCGGTTGCGACTGTTTCACCAGCCTCGTTTCTGCCATCCCAGTGGATTGCCTTCGACCGATCCTCGTAGACTGCGGCAATCTGGTGTCCTACGTCGAGCGTGCGGACAACCTGACCGTCCCGGTCATAAATAGTCAAGGTGACAAAAGTGTCTTCCGCCAACCGATACGGTATCCATGTCTCTGGATTGAACGGATTGGGATAATTTGCTAACAGTTCAGTTTCTGTTGGAGTCAGGGCTGCCAAAAGCTGTTGAAGTACCACAATTCCTCGTATCATTATTGGATCGGTAACCTCAAGCCTCTCCGCGTCGGTCAGCCAACCTCGAACTTCTGCCGCTGTAAGTGTCTCAGGTGCTTGTGGGTGCCCCGAAGGTGCGGCTGCCTCCCCAAACAGACCTGCGACCAAGACCAAATCTCGCCCATCAACAATCCCATCGCGATTGACATCTTCCACGAGATTTTGCCCCTGTTTTCCAAAGTGTGATGCAACTGAGACCAAATCGAAGATATTCACGACACCATCACTGTTGACATCCGCTGATTGCGCGACAATGTCGTCAAACTCAATGACCACGCCTCTGCTTTGGAGGGTGGGAATGTGGGTGTTGGTGGGTATGTAGCTCAAAGGATTTTCTCGCATATAAACCGTATCTCCCTGCCCCAAGCCCGTATTTTCTACTAAGGGTGAGATGTCCGATATGTTGTTGCTGCTAAGCCCTAGGTCTTTCAGATTGGTCAAACCCGCTACCGGAGATATGTCAGTTATGTTGTTGTGGCCAAGCCACAGCCATGTCAGGTCGGTCAAACCTGCAATCGCAGATATGTCGGATATGTTGTTGCGGTCAAGCCACAGCCATGTCAGATTAGTCAATGCCGCTACCGCAGATATGTCGATTATGTGGTTGCTGCCAAGTCCCAGTTTGGTCAGACTAGTCAATGCGGTTACCGCGGATATATCGGATATGTTGTTGCGGTCAAGCCACAGCCATGTCAGATTAGTCAATGCGGTTACCGCGGATATATCGGATATGTTGTTGTTCGCAAGCCATAGGTGTGTCAGGCTGGTCAACCCCGCAATTGCAGATATGTCGGATATATTGTTGCTGTCAGGTGACAGCCATGTCAGGTTGGTCAATGCGGCTACCGGAGATATGTCGGATATGTTGTTGTGGCTAAGATCCAGGTGTATCAGATTGGTCAATGCGGCTACCGCGGATATGTCGGATACGTTATTGTGCTCAAACCCTAGGTATGTCAGGTTGGTCAACCCCGCAATCGCAGATATGTCGGATATGTGGTTGTGGTCAAGAAACAGGTGTGTCAGGTTGGTTGCATGTTCTAAACCAGTTAAATCGCTAATGTTGGACTCTGTAGTGGAAAGGTAAGTCAATTTCGCCATTTCCGTCGTGGTGATGGGGTCACTCGACGCTTTGCCGAGTTTGTCCTTGATGGCAGCGCGGAGGTTGGGGTCGGGGATATCGACAGTTTGTGCGGTTGCCGCCGTGGATATCAAAAAGCAAATTAACAAAAATAATAAAGTGCAACGGAAAGGTTGTTTCGTCATGGATCTATTTTTACCTTCGGTGAGACTTTAGGTGAACACATTGCGCGTAACCGAAAGCCCGATTTATCCGGAATGCCCCATCTACGGGTGTCCCTGATCCTTCTCCACAACCGCACACGCCTCAACCTTCTCTAACACCTCTTTAGGCTTAATCCGCGTCTTGAAAAAGAGCACTTCGCCGGGGATGTCTCGGAAATCCTCGGTCGAACAGTTCAGTTGGTCCGACACAGCGATAATCATATTGGACATTGCGACCCGTTTCAGTTTCCACAACTTTTTCTGGAGGTAATCCGGTGTCCAGAATCCAACGATCTCCATCAACGCTCGCCGCCCATCGGGATGTACAAAGGCGAAGTCTGGAATCATCACAGTGTCTTTCAGGTCGATAATGTCCGTCTCGCGCTCAAGCGTCCACTCGGTATCGATCTTCTCAAACTGTGTTGCGAAATGCCGTTCCAGTTCGCTGTCAAACTCGTCCGGATCGCGATAGTGGGATTGTAGCCCAAATTCGTCGTTGAGCTCAAATCGGAGATGGTCGTTTCTGTTCATCACGATCGTTGCGTCCAGCCACCACCGATCGCAGTGCAGCAGCGCGGGCAGGAACAGCGCCATCTGGATGCCGTATTTCTGTGACAGGCGGAACATTGATGCGGGACCGTCAAGGACGATCTGATAGCCGTCCGCGTTATTCCCGGAGACGACGTGCATCAGCTTAAAAAACTTGATGAACTGGAACACCAACCTGTATTTCGTTGGAATATTCCGATAGATTCGGATGGTCATCTCGCTCGCACGGTAGAGGGTCGCTTGTGCGAGCGCGACGTTATACCGATCCAATAGCCACTCGACGGTCGGTGCCTCAAAACCCGTCAAGACCCGGTTCTCCTCCAGATCCGCATACATCCCCTCGACTACCGCTTCCGACGAAACGTCGAGTTCACCGGCGATTTTCTCCAACGCCTTCCCGCGTGTACGCCGATGCAGCCGATCAGCCTTCGTAACAACGGGATGACGCTTACCTGTGTACGCAAAGATCTGCTCCCGGAGTACCTCCGGCTCAATCGGAGATCGGATCGTAAATTCTGAGCGATCTTCGAGCAGTTTGGCAAGCCCACGCGTGACGCGGTAATTGGTGTCAGCCGCCTCATAATCCGCTAACGCCGAAGCGAGCGCGCCTTTGGTTTTATTGAAATGTGCGCCGTAAATCTCAATCAGATCCCTTGCAATTGCACGATACTTTCTGTTCTTCGGGTTCACGTAGCGAGCGCAAATATCGTCCGCTTTGATTCGATAGCGGAGCAGGTCGAGTGGGAGCATCGGATTATTTTACGGGTTATGGCATCTTGATTTTTAGTTAAGTTGGTGACAAGGCTACGGTTCAGATGTCGAGTTTACCACAAGTTTAGATTCACGTCAAGACCTTTGCCCCCTGATCCACAACTTATGAAAATTCGCTTGATCCTCCTACAAATGTTTGATACACTGGATGCAAAGTGTAAAACGTGAAACGTGAGAAGCAGCGTCACCTTTTGCCCGGTTTGGGATCCAGGGAAGATGGGGAAACGGGAAAACTGAAAATATATTCAGTGGTACGCTTCAAAACCTGCAAGCATACTGGTGAGGAGAAATATGAGTGACAATAAAAAACCGAATATACTGCTAATCTTAAATGATGACATGGGCTATTCAGATCTCGGTTGCTACGGCGGCGAGATCCACAGCCCAAACCTTGACCGCTTGGCAAACGGCGGACTGCGGTTCACACAGTTCTATAACACCGCCCGTTGCTGTCCGTCTCGCGCATCAATGTTGACCGGACTCCACCCGCATCAAACCGGGGTCGGACACATGATGACGGACGACGGTTTGGAAGGGTATCGGGGCGATCTGAATGACCGATGCGTCACTATCGCTGAAGCCCTCAAACCTGCCGGATACCGGACCTACATGAGCGGCAAGTGGCACATCTCACGACACACCGATCCGGACGGGCCAAAACACAGCTGGCCCCGGCAGCGCGGTTTCGACCGCTATTTCGGTATTATTACAGGTGCCGCCAACTACTGGAAGCCGAACACACTCACCCGCGATAACGACCATATCCCGCACGAGGAAATCCCGGAAGGCTTTTTCCTGACCGACGCAATCAGCGATGAAGCGTCTGCGTTTATCCGAGATCACGCGGAGGAAACTTCTGATCAACCGTTCTTTACATACGTTGCCTACACCTCGCCTCATTGGCCCCTCCACGCCCATGACGAAGACATCGAACGCTATGCGGGCCGTTTTGCCGCGGGGTGGGACCAACTCCGCCTGGAACGGCTGCAGCGGATGCGGGAGATGGGTATCCTCGATGAAGGTTGGGCGCTGACCGATCGAGATTCGACGCAGCCGCCGTGGGAAGAAGCGGAGCACAAGGAGTGGAATCAACGACGCATGGAGGTCTATGCCGCCCAGATCGATCGCATGGATCAGGGAATTGGTCGCATCATAACGGCGTTGGAGGAGACAGGGCAATTGGATAATACACTGATCCTCTTTTTAGCCGATAATGGCGGATGCGCGGAAGAGCTTCAGGGACCTGCCAATCGGGTCGGGAAGGACGGTCTGATCGAAACCGAGACCACCCACGACGGTCAACCGGTCTATCGGGGCAACGATCCGAACATGATGCCTGGACCGGAAACCACATATCAAAGCTACGGCGTGCCTTGGGCGAACCTCTCCAACACCCCTTTCCGCGAATACAAGCATTGGGTGCATGAGGGCGGCATTGGGACACCGCTCATAGCGCACTGGCCCCAACAAATTCAGGCAGCGGGCGCGCTGCGCCATCAACCGGGTCAGCTCCCCGATATCATGGCGACCTGCCTTGAGATCTCTGGCGCGTCCTATCCCGAAGAACACAACGGGACGCCGATCTACCCCTTGGAGGGCACCAGCCTCACACCGATCTTTGATGGAGAAGACAACGACAAAGAGGTGCTTATATGGGAGCACGAGGGCAATGCAGCCGTCCGAAAAGGGAAGTGGAAGCTGGTATGTAAATATCCGGGCGATTGGGAGCTTTACGACATGGAGACCGACCGCACCGAGCGTAACGACCTCTCTCAGGGCTTCCCAGATCTGGTTGAGGAACTGAGTGGCTTCTATCAGGAATGGGCGGACCGTTGTTATGTCGAACCTTGGACCGATATTCTGGAAGGAAGAAAAACGGAGGCTTGAGATGATCCTAACGATGAACCAAATAGAGATGGAATTGGGCGGAAAATATCTCGGTTGGCTGCGTGAAGCCAACGATCTGCTCGGTGACCGTGAGGCGCTTCAAGCACGGCTGGAAGAGGATGGCTATCTGCTGATCCGCGGCTTGCACGACCCCGAAAAGGTCAAAGCGACCCGTCAATTCCTCCTCGAAAAGTTGGACGAAAATGAGCAACTTGATCGTTCATACCCACTTCTGGAAGGGGTGCCAGCGGATGGGAAGCGCGGCATGTTTATGGGTGGGAACAAAGCTGTCACCCACGAACTAGCCTTTCTGAATCTGGTCGAATCGCCAGAGATCATGAACTTCTGTGAAGGTTTTTACGACGCGCCCGTCATCACCTACGACTATAAATGGTTGCGTGTGGTTGGTCCGGGAGGGTTCACCGGCGCACACTATGATATCGTCTACATGGGACGGGGCACCCAACAGCTCGTCACCTGCTGGACACCGCTCGGAGATGTGTCGCTCGAAATGGGTCCGCTGGTAATTCTGGTCGGATCCCACCGTTTTGATGCGCTCAAGGAGACGTACGGGAAGATGGACGTTGATCGTGACCATGTGACCGGTTCGTTCTCGTACGACCCCATCGAATTGGCGGACCGCTACGGTGGGCGGTGGGGTACGAGTACGTTTGAAATGGGCGATGTGCTAATCTTCGGTATGTTCACCATGCACGGATCGCTCGACAATACGACCGATCGCTTCCGTCTCAGTACCGACACACGTTATCAACGCGCCGACGAGCCAGTAGATGAACGTTGGATTGGAGATGATCCGATCGCGCATTATGCGTGGACCCAAGGCGAAACAGTGCCGATGGAGGAGATGCGGGAGCGGTGGGGAGTCTGATACTGGGTTAGACTTGTCATACACTCGATAAAGCCCCGTTGCTGCGGGGCTTTTTCAGTTCTGAGGAAATTTGAGATTGATTGCCTTCTGCGATACTAATGCTCCAATGAACCAATGAACTAATGAACTAATACACTTAGAAAGGAAGCGCATGACACTTGACGATATTCAACAGATAGCTGTCATCGGGGCAGGTTTGATGGGGCACGGAATCGCCCAAGAATTTGCGTCCGCCGGCTATCAGGTTCACCTACATGATGTGAGCCAAGCGCAGGTGGATGCCGGAATAGAGCGAATCCGGGATAACCTCCACCTGTTTGTCGAAAACGGACTTGCCGAACCGGATCAGGTCGATGAAACACTCAGCCGCATTCACGGGTCGGACCAACTTGAAACCGTGGGGAGAGACGCAGATTTTGTCATCGAAGCGGTGATCGAAAATCTGCCCCTCAAGCAGGAGGTCTTCCGCCAACTCGATCAGATCTGCCCGCCGCACACGATTCTGGCAAGCAATACGACCGCGCAGATGCCCTCACAGATTGGCGCGTTTACCCGGCGGCAAGATAAAATTCTTAACACCCACTATTTCAATCCACCCTATCTCATCCCGCTCGTCGAACTGATCCGCAGCCCCAAAACGTCGGATGAGACGTTGCAGGTGGCATACGACCTGATGGTGAGAATCGGCAAGACCCCAGCGATCATCCAAAAAGAGGTGCCCGGATTTGTGGGTCCCCGTTTGCAAGCTGCTGTAATCCGTGAAGCGTTCTCAATCGTTGAACGGGGTATTGCGACCGCAGAAGATGTCGATCTGGTGGTCCGTAACAGTTTCGGCCGACGTTTGAGCGTCGCGGGACCGTTTCAGGTGTTTGAGTTAGCTGGCTGGGATCTCGTCCTCGCAGCGTTTGAGGAACTCTACAAAGACCTCAACAGCGCCTCCGAGATTAACCCCCTACTCCGTGAAATGGTCGAGGACGATAAACTCGGTGTGAAGTCAGGGGAAGGGTTCTACGAATGGACGCCGGAAAAAATCGACGAAATCCGCGATAAGATGAACCGGACGTTAATTCATCGCCTGAAGGAAGACGCGGGGAGTAAAACGTGATAAAGAGAAACTGGCGTTGGTGCGAGTCAAATGAGTGCTCCGGACATTACACGAAAAATTCTCCGTCAATCCGTTCGCAAAGCGGAACGCATCCCGTTTTTTTCATAGCAATCGCCGTCTGATAGCTCTCTTCTTCGGAAAAAACCTTGCCGAAAGAGAGAAAATTCCTTATAATTAACCCGTTCTCTGGACGAATATCGTAATGTATTATAATAGAAAATAGTGTTGCCACACTCGGCAATCTATACCACAATTAATGATTCACAGGGATGAAAGGAGTCATCTGATGAAACGTCAGATTGCCAATCCAAACACGTTCTTAGCCATTTTCGCCGTATTTGCACTACTCGTAGTTCAAGGTATGGCTTATGGCCAGACTGTCTCGATTGATCCAGCCTCAATTGAATCCCCAGCCGCCGGAGAACAGTTGATCGTTAATATCAACATCACAGGCGGAGTGGGTGTCGCGGGCTATCAAGTTACTGTGACATTTGATCCAACTGCACTGTCGTATGTCAGCATTGCAAATGGGGATTACCTGCCAGCCGGTGCGTTCGCTACGGCGCCAATTGTCACCGATACCAGTGTAACGGTCGGGGCAGCCGGCTTGCCCACAGCAAATGGTGTTCCCACCGCAGATGGGGATGGTACCCTTGCGACGGCGACCTTTTCAGTCGTTGAAGCCAAAGATTCGGCGATCGGGTTGACTAATGTTCTGGTTTCTGATGCGACAGCGACCGCACTAGACGTAACAGTCCAAGGCGGTATGGTTACCGGACCCGCACCGGAAGAGCCGGAAATGCCAGAACCGATGATAGCCTCCATTGACCGATTCAGCGAGGCAGCGGGCACGCTCATGGTCCGCGACGACTCAGGTGCGCTACCCGGGCCGAATGAACCGATTGACTTCGACCAACCGCCATTCATCACGCAGGGCTTAGGTCCTAACGGTCAGGTTGTACAGTACTACAATTTCGATGTGCAGCCAGTTGTGCCTGCTCCCATCTGGGTGCTTTTCCGCGAGGGTGAAGACCAGCCGGTTGAAGGACAAATGAACATCATTGATGTGATCCCCGGTGACGAAGGATACAACGATTTCTGGGTGGTGACCAAAGTTACTGTTCCTGTGGATTACGAGGCTAATTCTGTAACGAGTCTCGCAGGGATTGTTGAGGCAGGTTATTCGATGGAGACTGCCGACATGATCGTTAACTGCCCAGTTGTACCGCGGGGATCAACGGCGATGTTGCGTATGGGTGGTGGTAGCAACGGACTGATAAGAGGCTGGTATAAGGACATGGTAGTGTACTATTTCAGCTTTGAAGAGAAGATGCTGACCGGTCAAACAGTGCCTCTGTCTCCTATTTACGTCAGTTTTAATGTCAATCCCCCAGCTGGTGGTCCAGCGACTGGCTTCATGGCAGAGGAAGATGGCGTACAGACCCATAACGTTGTGGCAACCATCCCGTCTGATGAAGACTATTCTCCGCTGTGGCTGGTGTCGGTCTACGATAACGCGGACTTCGATTCTGTCAGCGATTTGGCAAGCGCAGAGTCAGCCAACATATTGGCAGCCGGTGTGGCGGCGGTAAACTGTCCAGTGGTCTCGGTTGAAGAGATAGAGGCACCCGTGGAGCCTCCAGTAGAGCCCGATCCAGAGAAGCCAGGGTATAAGTTCGAGATGGCGCTTGCCTCCGGTCTAAACATGATCTCCTTACCACTGATGCCCGCAGAACCCTACACCGCAAGTTCCTTCGCTGAAATGATCGGTGCAACCGTCGTGATTCGACTCGACACCGCGAAACAGGAGTTCGTCGGCTTCACCGCAGACCAAGAAGGCGATGGGTTTGCTATTGAAGGTAGTCAGGGGTATATTGTCAACGTACCCGATGGTGGTACAATCACCTTTACCGGAACGGCGTGGACTAACGCAGCAGCAGAAGACGCAGCCGCCGCACCAAGTGTCCAACTACCAAGTACAGGGTGGGCATTTGTCGTTAGTGGCGACCTACTCAAAGCTGAGGCGGGTGTGTCCTACACAGTTGTTGCAACGAATCACCGTACCGGTGAAATTGCGACACGACAACTCTCCAGCGACCACAAGGAGTTTAATGCGGTCTGGGCAGACCTCTCACGTCAGAGTGTCATCGAAGCCGGTGATACGTTAGAGGTCACCCTAATGGATCAGTGGGACAATATCGTATCAGGTCCGTTCACGCATAGAGTTGGTATTGAAGACCTTCGGAAAGCGTACCTAAGCCTACCGTTGACTGTTGGTGATGTACATCCTGCAGCCACGATATTGGGACAGAACTTCCCGAATCCGTTCAACCCTGAGACCTGGATCCCGTACCAACTTGAGAAGGCGTCAGATGTTGCGCTCCAGATTTACGACATGTCAGGTGGTATCGTGCGTACGATAGACCTCGGCTTCAAGGCGCGCGGATTTTACATGACCCGTTCCACAGCGGCGTATTGGGACGGTCGTAACAACATGGGCGAACAGGTTGCTTCAGGGGTCTACTTCTACAGTTTGCAGACCACTGACTTTTCAGCGACACGGAAGATGCTGATCTTGAAGTAGGTCCGTGAAGCGTGAAGCGTGAAACGAGAAAACAACTTATTCATGGGTTCACTGGTGCATTGCTTAATTAACAGGACTTACGCGCTTCGATTGTAGTTGCCCGCCTGTCCCGATGAATCGGGATTAAGAAACGGGCGTTGGGAACGGTATCCAACGGCGATAAATCCCCGAACTACAGGGCTTTAGCCGTTTAACTGCGTAAATCCTAATTAATGAACTAGTGAACTTATGAACTAGTGAACTAAAAAACAGTGGGAGCATCGGGCTATCAGATAGGAATTATGCCCATGTTCCCATTTTTTTTGTAGAAGGCAATTTTCTGATTGGGATCCGTTCGCAACAGTTGACGCAGTTTCCAACCAAAGACCGGCTACAAAGTTCGTTCCCTCAATGATCGATGCAAGATAAGAAACTTGACTATCCTCCCTATATGAGGATCCGCTTTGACGGTGCACACGATGCTCAGACAAGAATCTTCTACCACAATTAGTAAGCGCGCTGTCCTGATTGGCGTGATGTTGATTATCGCCAACAGCTACTGGATTGCCTACATCGAGATGTTGTGGCATACCGCGCATCTGACAATCGTTACGCTGTCGGTTAACGTCATGTTCGCGCTCTTGGTGATCACAGGGTTGAACATCCTCGTCCGTCAGATCGCCCCGAATGCCGCACTCAGTCGGCAAGACCTGCTCGTTATCTATGGTATGCTCGCTGTGGGGAGTGCGTTTGCTGGGCATGACTGTATGCCGCGCTTAATGGGACTTATCCCCTATGCCTTCCGTTTCGCAACCCCTGAAAACGATTGGGAGGCACTCCTTTTCCGCCACCTACCACCGTGGCTGGTTGTCTCCGACCTGAGAGCTGTCACCGACTTCTTCGAGGGCGAGGTCGACTTCTTCAGGGATGGTTACTACCGATACTGGATCACGCCTATCCTATCATGGTCAATTGTCATCTTTTCGTTGATGCTGATTTTTCTCTGTCTGACCTCTCTTATTAGGCGGCAGTGGGTGGTGCACGAAAAACTGGCGTACCCCGTGATCCAAATCCCGCTCGAAATAACGGCGGACAACGGTGCAATCTTCAAAAACCGGCTGCTCTGGCTCGGTTTTGGGATCGCCGCCGGAATCAATATACTCAACGGAATGCAGTATTTCTTCCCCGCGTTGCCCTCAATCCCTGTCAAGCAATACGATCTCAATATCTACTTTACACAGAAGCCGTGGAGCGCGCTGGGAAGTATGCCGCTACGGCTCCACCCCTATATGATCGGCCTCGGGTTCATTCTGCCCTTAGACCTCTCCTTTTCCTGTGCGTTCTTCTACCTCTTTGGCAAGATGCAACTACTATACGGTAGCATGATGGGAATCATGCAGCTGCCGGGGTATCCCTTCTTCGGGGAGCAAGGTACCGGTGCGTTGTTTGCCCTGCTACTTATTACAATCTGGAGCGGTAGAAGGCATTTCTCAATGGTTATCTCTCGTGTCTTTCGCCCAGACCGCGAGGACGAAGCCGGAGAAGCGCTCTCTTACCGTGCGACAGTTATCACATTGGCACTCTGTCTCCTGGTATTGATGGCTTTCTGCATCAAGGGCGGTATGTCGATCTGGGGTTGTATTATCTTCATCTCCATCTACCTGATAATCATCGTCGGCTTGACGCGGATGCGGGCGGAGTTGGGACCACCGATCCAAGCGGTCGGCTATGTCACACCCCAATACATGACAATCTCCATATTCGGCACACGCAGGCTCCGGGCGGGGAATCTGACGATGCTCTCCCTCTTGAACTGGTTGAGCGGGGCGAGTTACGCGTCGTTTCGGACGCACCCCATGCCCGATCAGATGGAAGCGTTCAAACTGGCGGAGCGCACCGGCATCCGGAACCGTACAATGCTCATCGTATTGGTTATCGCCAGCTTCGTGGGAATTGAATCTGCCCTCATCCTCTATCCCTACACAATCTACAAAGAAGGGGTCGCCGCCGGTTCAGAGCAGATCCACTCAGGCGGCGCTGAGGCGTACAATTTCCTGTCCTCTTGGTTAATCAATCCGAAACCTACTGATTGGTTGGCGATGATAGTTCTCGGATTCGGTTTCCTCATGAACTTGGGGATAATGTTCCTACGCGCCCGATTTGTCTGGTGCCCGCTCCATCCCGCCGGCTACGTGGTCGGCGTCGCCCCCGGCACAATGAACCTTGTCTGGTTCCCGCTGCTGATCGGGATGTTCGCAAAATGGGTGCTACTCAAACATGGTGGTATCAAGGCTTATCGCCGTGGGATGCCCTTCTTTGTCGGATTGGTACTCGGCGAGGCACTGATCGGGTGTTTCTGGCCCATCATGAGCCTTGTGCTACGTTCAGCAGTATATAGCTGGATCTAACCCGATTTCAATCCTTCCCCTTCACTTCTCTCCAACTGCTATGCTCCGTATAATCGAGGCATGGTTCCTTGTAGAGGTTGGGTTTCCCAACCCACCGTTACGTATTGGAACCAATTGCAAGCCGCTGTAGGTCGATTGTCCAAAATCGACATTCCTGCCTTGTGGTGACTTCCGTAGGGGTAACCCCCCCGATAGGTCGGGATTAAGAAACTTGTGGTTACCCGCCTCAGTGACCGCCTCTATTCAATTCCCGTTTTTCCTTTTCCCACATTTTCCTGGTTGAAAACTTAATTATTTTTACATGTATTTTCTATTTAAGAATATAAAATAGATAAATATGTGATAATTTGAAAAAATATGTTGACATATAGGCAATAGGGTGTTATATTGTTGTCGTGGTCGCAATAATCAAACTGTGTCAAATTATGAAGGAGTGAAACAACTTTGCGAAAAATATTAGAGGCGTGTCCAACATGCGACGGCGAATTGACAGTAACAGGCTTACACTGCCGTTCCTGTCACACGCGAATAGAAAGTGAGTATTCGACCTGCCGTTTCTGCCGGTTGTCACAAGAGAGCCTCGATTTCATTGAGGTGTTCGTCAAGAATCGGGGCAATATCAAAGAGATGGAACGTGAGCTTGAGATCTCCTACCCGACCGTCCGTAGTCGGTTAAACGCGGTCATCAAGGAGCTCGGCTATGAGGTTCAGGCAGAATCGTCCGCACCCGATCCCGATGAGGTGGCAGAGCGACGCCGTGCCATCCTCAGACGACTCAATGAAGGTGAGATCTCCGCAACGGAGGCTACAAATCTGATAAATCAATTAAGGGGAGATAAGGATGAGTGAAGAGAGACTTGAGGTGCTTAAAATGGTGGCTGAGGGCAAGATTACCGCAGAGGAAGGGGAATCGCTCTTACAAACGCTTGACGCGCTTGATCAGTCGAAGCAAGATTCCGCGGAACAATCATTGTCCGAAGATAAGCGAGAGGGTTTTGTTGAGTTATTAAAGGCTGGTGCTGAATCGTTGGAAGATCGGGGTGGACTTTCGCGTGAATTTAGCCGAGGATTGAGAAATTCGGCTAGCGACATAAAACACGAAGCACGTCAGCATCTTGGCAGGAGTCACAGCGTCTGTCACGATGCGCCAAGAGCCCAAGTGCAGTTTGAAACCGGTGAAAAATTTGATTTGGGAATTGATAGCCGACACGGCGATATTGAGGTGAAATCATGGGCGAAAAACAGCCTCCAAATCGACTATCAGATCACCACCTGGGCGGATGACGAGGAGACCGCGAAAGCGATCGCTTCAGAAATTGAAATCCGAATTGAGCCTGACAAAGATGCCTCAGGCCGGGTAACGCAGACTTCGATCACGACGAACTATCCGGAAGGATGGGGGTTGTGGCGGAACAGGCAACCGCGTGCACGCGTTGATTATTGGTTGATCGTTCCGCGGCAGACTGATTTGGAACTCCACAATCGGCACGGTAGTGTATCCGTAGACGATTTGCGAGGGACAACTACGGTCAGCAACCGACATGGTGATGTTACTCTCGGTGCAATTGAGGGCAATCTAAACTTAGACACACGCCACGGAAACGTCGAAGCGGATTTGATTCAAGGGAATGTATGTTTTGGGGGCGGGCACGGGAATGCCAAGCTGGGTAAAGTCGGTGGTAACTTTGAAGGTGATCATGGGCACGGCTACCTTGAACTTGATGAGGTGGGTGGAGATCTCGCACTAGCGCATCGTCATGGAAAAGCCGTTGTCCACTCGGTGGGTGGCACGGTTGAGGTTAATAAAGGTCACGGTCAAATTGAGCTTCGGGGAGTACGTGATACATTCCACATTGATGCACATCATGCGGACACCCATCTCGATGTGGCAGCGCCTTTAAGCGGGGATTGCGTCATCAAAGGGCATCATACGAAGGTGGATCTCATCGCACCCGCAGATGCCTTTGCATCGATTCAAGTGTCAACCCGTCGTGGACATATCTTCTCAGAATTTGAGGGGGATCTGACCAAGGAGAAACAAGATCAACAGTTTACCGCAACCCCTAACACAGATGGGGCGAACCTGCACATTGACAACCATCACGGACGGATTGACCTCCGTTGCCATGGGGATGTGGTTTCGGAAAGTACCGGCGAGGTTGATGAACCTATTGAGTGATCGGTTTATGGTAAAAATTATAATTACTGATACATTTGAATAATAACCACTGGTGTTAGTTTGCAGCTGTTGATAACGTCAAACGTGATGCCCCGATAAATCCCCCGATTCATCGGGGCAGGCGGGCCAGGCGGGACAGGCTGTGACACATGAAAACTATTGGTTCTTGGGTGCCTTTAGCCCCGGTTTCGAATCCCGATTTATCGGGGAGGGGCGGCATGTTTATAGTACATGGATAAACAAATACCCCAAAGCCCCAGAGGGGCGACATGTGCAGCCAAAGGGCAGAACCTAAGAAGAATCAATGAGCTACCTCACTAATGAATTAATGAACGATTCAACAATGTGGGAAAGACCCTTTCACTAACTAGCACCAAAGGTTAATATGTATATTTATTTGTATTGTTCACTATAATCAACGATCAGATAGTGAAAGGAAGGTATAACAATGAGACAAGATAGGCTTGAAGTACTTAAAATGCTTGCCGAGGGAAAAATCACCGCGGAGGAGGCAGAGATGTTGCTTCGTGCCCTCGATGAAGCTGTGGCACCAGATGAAGAGGCGAATACTGAAGCCGAAAAGCCCAAGCAGGAGAAGGATTTCTTGCAAGAGATGGGCGAAATGTTTCAGGATATTGGACGAGATATTGAGATTGAGGTGGGCAAGGCGGTTAAAGCGGTGGAGCGGCCCGATGTCAAAAAGATTGTCAATGGCGTAGTGGACGAGGTGAAGTCGTCCGTATCCGAAGTTATTGATACCGTGTCCGACATCACTGACATCGACATCAGCGATAAGGAAAGTCAAAAACAGCCAGTCAAACAGCGGCTGGACGTGTTTAGCGGGACAGGCATCACCAAAATTGATGCGCAAACCGCTAACGGAAAAATTACGCTCGAAGGTTCAGACCGAGATGAGGTGACTGTCCGTGCGTGGAAAGAGGTTCGGGGGAGAAGGGCTGCTGCAGCGGAATTCGCTGAAAAAGTCGGAATCTACGCGGAGCAGGTTGGGGATGAGCTTCGGATTTTCACGGATCATCCGCCTCCACCCAAAGGTGTCAACCTCTCGGTGCGCTATGCGATTGAGACGCCGCGGGAGGTTGATGTGAATCTTCGCACTGTTAATAGTAAAATTGAGGTAGGTGGGATCAGTGGGGCGATTGATGCGACGACTGTTAATGGTACCATCGAATTGGAGGGTGAAACGGGACCGATTCGTGCCCGCACTACCAACGGTTCGATTAAAGCCGAAATCGGTCTATTGACCGAAGAGGCTGAGTTCTCGACGACCAACGGCTCAATAAAGGTGCAGGTGGCTAATTCTCTTGGCTCTGTGTCCGGGTTGAGCACCAACGGCTCCATCAATCTAACGCTTCCCGCAGATTTTGCTGGGCAGCTCGATGCCGAAGCGAGGCGAGGGCGTGTACATTCCGATTTCCCTGTCCCAGTTCTCGGAAAGATTAAGAACCAGTTGAAGGGCGAAATCGGTGAAGGCGGCGCCGCGGTTATCAAGCTGCGGAGCACAAATGGCTCCATCCGTTTGAAACGGCAAGAACCTTGAAACATGAAACCTCATAGGTTAGGAAACCCCGATGCGGGGACCTGATGCGCGAAACATAAA
The DNA here is from genome assembly GCA_965220385.1 of Candidatus Poribacteria bacterium. Lineage (GTDB taxonomy): Bacteria > Poribacteria > WGA-4E > WGA-4E > PCPOR2b > PCPOR2b. The sequence goes on from OZ244825.1 coordinate 860,995, forward strand.
TTAGGGACAATTTTAGGAGGTTATCATGGGGATGGGATTTGGTAAGTTTCAAATCGTATCAGTTTTGCAAGGCTTACTATTTGCAGGGGTGGCTATTGCTGATGCTGCTGTTGAGAGTCGCGTCGAGAGGTCGTTTCAGGTGGCTCCCGGCGGTCGTTTGACAGTCGATGCGGACAGAGGTTCGATTGAGGTGCGCGCGGTAGATCGCGGCCTTGTTGATGTAACGATTGAAAGGAAAGTCAAAAGAAACGGCAAATGGAGCGTTGAGGAGGTCCTGGAGGATTTCGCAATCACCTTCGACCATAGCGACGATGGGATTACAATCAGAGCGAAGTACGATCAGAACAATCTGAGGCGATGGAGTCGGGAAAGAAATCGGTTGCGGGTTAAATTCCTGATTACCGTGCCGCAACGGTACAACGTTGATCTGAAAACTTCGGGTGGCGGCATTTCCGTTGAAGATCTGGAAGGTGAAGTCCGCAGTCAGACAGCGGGCGGTGGTCTCCGAATCGGAAGGATCAAAGGTCCCGTTTGGGGACGGACTGCGGGCGGCAGCATCGAAGTGGAGGGAGCGATGGGCAATGCTGATGTCAAGACCTCCGGCGGCGGGATTACCATTGGGAGTGTGGAGGGAGCGGTTGAAGCCGAAACCGCCGGTGGATCAATCCGCATCGATAAGGCAACGGGTAGCGTCAACGCCAAAACCTCTGGCGGCAATATTACGGTTGAGGAAGTGATGGGGGACATCAACGCGAAGACACTCGGCGGCTCTGTCAAGGCGTATATCTCTGGTCAACCTGAAGGGGATTGCTCGCTGTCAACATCAGGTGGCAGCGTGACTGCCTACCTTGTTGAGGATATCGCTGTTAATGTAGAGGCTCGAACCACCGGCGGTCGTGTGTCTACCGATGTCCCCATCACAACGGTGGTGCAGGGCAAGTTAAAACAAAATAGACTTCAGGGCGCAATTAACGGCGGCGGCCCCCTGCTTAAACTGCGTACCTTCGGCGGTAACGTCAATCTGCGCAAAAAGCCAATCGTCGAGTCTCAGCGGGACAACGAGACAACGAGATAACGAGAAGACAACCGATTGTCAAGTATGGAAACTCGACCTACAGGCTAGACCTACCCTGCTCGGCTTGGATAGACATATCCAAGCCATAAACGCCCGGACTATCGCGCAATGTGCTAGGTATCTTGTGCAGTGGGTTTGTCAATCCACCGCGAGCGGTGTTTATCTCACTTTCTCACTCTCACACTTTCTCACTTTCGACCTCATACCGTCCCATCTTGTGGTTCGTAACCCAGAATCTCACAGGTGTGCGAGATGTCAAGTCGCGGGGTTTTATGCCGGCTCTGCCCGTGCACGATTGCGAAGTCCACCCCTTCAACGTCGATGCAGCATCCAATCAGCTGCGCCAAATCGCGTTGGCTGATCCAGCCCTGTCCCATGTCGCCTTGATTTCGAGCCGGTTCGCCTTCTCGCTTAATGCCGCCGATTCTAATCGCGATTGACGATAGCCCATCGTGTGCGAAACACTGTCCCAACGCTTCGCCAAAACACTTCGTCACACCGTAGACATTTGGCGGGTTGACGGGCATATCCCAAGTCACCGAAAGGTCCGGCGGATAGGCTAACATCGCGTTGATGCTGCTGGCAAAAACAACCCGCTCACAACCTTGGTCTTTCGCTGCCCGAAAAACGTTATATGTGCCGATGATGTTCAGCGATAGCAGGGTTTCGTAGAAATCCGCTGCTGGACTGCGATCCGCGGCGAGGTGAACAACCGTGTCCATCCCCTCGCAGGCGCGCTGCATCTGGTCGAGGTCAGCGATGTCCGCTGTCATAACCTCATGCCCGCGTGGGTTTTCGATCTCTACAATGTCTGCCAGTCGCATGGTGTATCGGTCATCGAACGGTTCCCGAATGTAACTGCCAATAAATCCTGCTGCGCCAGTAATCAAAACGCGTTTTCCTGCCATATTACGGTTTCTCCTGCTGTTTTGCTTCTTCCCAGATAAGATCTAAGCCTGCCAGATCGTAGTCTTTGAATGTTTTACCGCGACCTTCAAGTGCTTCCTCCATCTTCTGGAAGCGGTCGGTAAACTTGCGAACCGATTGTCGCAACGCCTCCTCCGCCTGCACGTCCAAGAAGCGGCATAGGTTCACCACCGAGAACAGCAGATCCCCAATCTCCATCTCGATCTCCGCCGTATCTCCCTTCTTCACGCTCGCCTTGATCTCCTCTATCTCTTCTTCTAACTTCGGAAGCACATCCGCGACGCTGTCCCAGTCGAACCCGACCCGAGCCGCTCTGTTCTGAATCTTCTGTGCCCGCAGCAGACCCGGCAGGGATTCCGGCACCCCATCCAATACCGATTTCCGATCCTCATAACCCGCCTCACGCCGCTTGATCGCCTCCCAGTTCTGAAGCACTGTCTCCGTGTCCTTTGCATCAACATCTCCAAAGACGTGCGGGTGTCGCCGGATGAGTTTATCCGTTACAGTCCGCACCACTTCGTTGATGCTAAAATCACCCTGGTCCTTTGCGATCTGCGCGTGGAGCATCACCACCATAAGGAGATCACCGAGCTCTTCCTGTATCTTGTCCGGTGCTTTCGCGTCAATTGCCTCGATCACCTCGTACGTCTCTTCAATCAGGTCCGCCTTCAGCGTTTCGTGCGTCTGTGCCTTGTCCCATGGACAACCGTTTTCATCCCGCAGCGCAGCAACAACCTGAACGAGTTCATCAAATAGTTCCTTGTGCATAGATAGTAGCCTCCGGGCATTTGAGTATAGTGTATCTTGCTTTCTCCCGTCAAGTTGAAAAGCTATTGACGCACCGATAGGTGCGTGTTATGATGACTAAAGCGTGATGGAAAAGAATTCATTAGCACGTGGGGCTGATTACCGCTCGCCGTGGATTGGCAAATCCACGGCACACGCGCAGATGATATATAGGGTAGTAGGCATACTCCGTATGCCGTGACCTGCACAAATGAACTAATGATCCGAACATCATCTGTAGGGGGGCATCTTGCCCCGACATCCACGCGGTCAGACAGGCAATCAAATCTTTTAGCCCCAGATGAGTTTTAAGAAATTAAACGGGTAATTCTATATTTCCCCCAGACCCGGTAGGTGCGGTTTCCAACCGCACCGGACATCGCTCGGAAATTACCCAATTATGGTGAATAATAGAAATAAGTAAACATTACCCATAACCCCGACCTTCGAGAGGTTTCCAAAGTCCCCCTGACAAGTGGCACATCCCGCCTGTCCCGATTCATCGGGGATTTATCGGGGGGGGATTTAGGGGGTTGCCTGTGAATTGGTTCATTTAGCCCCAGCGGGGCGACATGTTTATAGCCGGGCGACAGGTCCCTCTCCCAAGCCCCAGCGGGGCGACATGTGATATGAAAGGCGAGGAGCACACCGACGGAGCAAAGAATGGAATACACAATCGAAAACTGCCAGAAATTGGTCGATGAATGGATTCAAACCGTAGGCGTCCGCTACTTTTCCGAGCTGACAAACACCGCTATCCTGATGGAAGAGGTCGGCGAGATGGCACGCGTCATGGCGCGCCGATACGGAGATCAGAGCTTTAAGGAATCCGATAAAGAGGTGGATCTTGCCGAAGAGATGGCGGACGTGCTGTTTGTACTAATCTGTTTGGCGAATCAGACGGGAGTGGACCTTCAGGACGCTTTTCGGAAGTCGATTGACAAAAAGACGAAGCGTGACCGACAACGGCATCAGGAAAATCCCAAGCTTTGATGTGCACCCGGACCTGCCCCGCGCTCAAATTCACGGGGTCAACTGTAGGCGGGGCATCCCCGATGAATCCCCCGATAGGATCGGGGCAGGCCCGATAAATCCCCGATGAATCGGGACAGGCGGGACTCCGACAAGCCGAGAGCAGGCAGGCGGGATCCAAAGCGACTTGCCCCGCACCAGCCGTGCTGAAGTGTGCAGATCTATAAGCCGCACACCAATGAACCAATGTACCAATGAACCAACTACGGTATGTTCACCTCGATCTCGACCGCTTCGTCATAATCGACGCCATCGACATCGAAGCCGAACAGGTTACGGAAGCTGTGCTGGAGACCGTCGTAGTCCGATATCTCGCGGAGATTATGCGTGTTAATTCGCCCCCACCGTTTTAGAATTTCGGTAGTCACATCGGCGCGAAGTTCTCGATCATCCAATCGGATGCGCCGTTCAGCGTCGAGCGTGGGGGATAGATCGGGACCCAAATGTTCTGTGAAAAGCCGTCCCATCTGCGCGATCGGATCCTCGTTGGTTCCTTTCGCATCCATTATCTGATTGAGGATACTCATATAAAGCGGGACAACCGGAATCGCCATCGATGCCTGTGAAACAATCGCTTTGTTGACGGAGAGGTAGACGTTGCCGCCAAGTTTGTCGCTGAGTTGTTGGTCTAACTTGTTGACCCGACTCTCCAGATCCTCCTTCGCTTTGCCGATAGTGCCATCACGATAGATTGCCCATGTCAGTTCCGGACCGATATAAGAGTAGGTTACCACCGTTGCGCCCTGTGCGAGCAGATCTTCGGCTAACAACCTGTCTACCCAAAATTCCAGATCTTCCCCGCCCATCACCGCAACCGTGTCGCTGATCTCCTGTTCGGACGCCGCTTCAAGCGTAACATCGGTAACGACCTCTCGATTCAGATCGATTGTCTGGCTGGTGTAGGGCTGACCGATCGGTTTCAGCACAGAGTTATGCTCCGCCCCAGTGCGCGGATGGATCCGACGGGGCGCCGCGATGCTATAGACGAGGGTGTCGATCTTTCCCATGCCCCCTTTGATCCGATCGACGGTCTCCTGTTTGATGTCATCGGAAAAGGCATCGCCGTTGATACTTTCGGCGGAGAAACCGTCCTGTGCCGCGAGTTGATGGAAACCAGCGGAGTTATAATAGCCCGCGGTAGCCGTCCGTTTTCCGGAGGCTGGGCGTTCATAGAAGATTCCCAACGATTCCGCGCCGTATGCCCAGGTGAGTGCAATGCGCGAGGCGAGTCCGTATCCCGTAGACGCACCGACCACGAGGGCATTGAGACCGGTCTGTTTAGTTGCGGTAGTCGATTTGATGTAATTTACCTGGTCCTGTACGTTTTGGCGACATCCGACTGGATGCGCATTTGTGCAGATAAATCCCCGAATCCGAGGCTTAACAATTTCAACTGACATGGACTGTCCTTTCTCTGATGGTTCATTAGTCTATTAGTGCAACGGACCATAAGACATGATGCGCAAACGGCAAGTCCCCCTGACAAGGGGGATTTAGGGGGTTGCATTTAAAGTCACGTCCTTGTCTCGCCGTGGCTACTTTGTCCGGGAATACGTATCAAGTCCCCCTGACAAGTGGTACATCCCGATTTATCGGGGGGGGATTTAGGGGGTTGCCTGTATGTTGATGTATTTAGCCCCAGTTTTGAATCCCGATTTATCGGGGCGGGGCGACATCTACTATAACGTGATACGCACTTCATAATACGTAAAGAATCTATGTTTTTTATTACGCATCACTCGAAACGTATCACTTGAAAATGCGTTGCGGTCTGTTCCCTGCTATCGTCACAATCCTTAAAGGAACGAAACATGCAAGTCAATCCCGACATCTTCAAAGCGAACGATATCCGCGGTATCTATCCTGACACATTGGATGAGACCGTCGCCTACGCCGTCGCTCGCGCCTTTGTTACACTCCTCAAGGTGGATGCAGCGGTCGTCGGGCGAGACATGCGGCTCTCCAGTCCAACGCTTTGCGATGCACTGATCCGAGGCCTAATGGACGGCGGAGCGGACGTGCTCAATATCGGGGTGGTCAGCACCGATCAATACTACTATGCCTGTGCAACCCTCGACCATGCCGGCGTCATGGTAACCGCCTCGCACAATCCCGCCGAATACGGTGGCTTTAAAATGGTGGAGCGGATGCCCCACATCTTGAGCGGTGATGCGGTCCAAGACCTACGACGCATCGTAGAAACCGACGCTTTCGCGGGTCCAACCCGCCGTGGAAAAATGACGGATGGGGGACAGCACAGCAATCTCACCGAAGATTTTATTGAGAAGGTCTTGAGCCTAATTGATCTGGACGCCTTGATACCGCTGAAGGTCATCGCGGATACCGGCAACGGTATGGTCGGTCCCATCCTAAAACGGATCTACTCACGCCTCCCCACCGTCAAACTGACCGGCATGTATCTGGAGCCGGACGGGAATATGCCGAACCACGGTCCCGATCCCTTGCAACCCGAAAATCGCGCAGAACTGCAGCAGCGAGTTGTCGCCGAGGGCGCGGATATCGGCTTCGCGTTCGACGGCGACGGCGATCGCTGTTTCGCAATCGATGATCGCGGTCAGTTTGTCTCCAGCGACTTCCTAAGCGCGCTCATCGCGCAATACCTCTTGGAAAGGGAGCCCGGTGCCAAAATCGTGTACGCACCACGCTGCTCTCACGCGGTAAGAGATCTCATCACCGATGCCGGCGGCATCCCACTGATAGAGCGGGTGGGTCATGCCATTATGAAGCAGCGGTTGGGAGAGGAGAACGCACTCTTTGCCACCGAAGGAACCGGGCATTACTATTTCAGGGATTTCTTTTATGCCGACTCCGGTATCCTGCCCTCTCTCATCGTTATGGAGATGCTCTCCAAGAAACGCTGCAGGCTCTCAGATCTCCTCAAACCGTTGGAATCGACCTACTTCATCTCCGGCGAAATCAACACCCCCATCTCCCAAGATCCACAATCCAAGATGGAGGAGATCGCGGGAGTTTTTGGCGAGGGCGGTGAAATCGAATGGACGGACGGCGTCTCAATCCGTTTCGATGACTGGCACTTCAACCTCCGCCCATCCAACACCGAACCCCTGCTCCGTCTCAACCTTGAAGCGACCTCCAAAGTGCTGATGGAACAGAAACGCGACGCCGTTTTGAAGGTGATCCAAGCGGAGAGTTGATGAGATTTTTACCCTGAAACCGAGTTTTTTCTTGAAAACTCGGTTTCTCTAGTACATTGTCAGAAAAATGTAGCACAACCTGTATAAGGTTTCAGAGTTCCCCAGTCCCGGTAGGTTCGGTTTGTAACCGCACCGCCTTCAATCCAACCGGTAGGTTCGGTTTGTAACCGCACCGGACATCGCAATGAAGGTGCTTATCATAATTTGCCTGACAGAGCACGAGTCCCTTTTGTGCCCCTATTCGATCTCAATGACCAACTCGACCTCGACAGGGATACTACCGGGCAGCTGCACCATTCCGACCGCCGACCGCGCGTGCCGACCGCTATCGCCGAACACCTCCACCAATAGATCCGATACCCCATTCACCACCGACGGTTGCTCCGTGAAACTCGGTGCCGAATTGACGAATCCAACCAGCTTCACGACCCGCTTGACCCGATCCAAACTGCCGAGCGCATTCTGGAGCGTGGCGAGCAGGCACAAGCCGACCTGCCGTGCGGAGGCATACCCTTCCTCGATCGTTAGATCCGTGCCTACCTGGCCCCTGTAAAGGGGACCTTCGCCCCTGCCCGGTCCGTGCCCCGAGGTGAATATCAGGTTTCCTGTCTGTACCGTTGTCACATAATTCCCTATCGGTGTCGCCGCCGCTGGCAGCTCAATGCCGAGTTCTTCCAATCGTTTCTCTGCTGACATAACGTAATGTTTCCTCCTAAGGAAATAGGTTAGATGTAATGCTAAATATGCAGTATAGCATAGTCTATTTAGACAGTCAACGAAACAATTTCTTTTCGCTTGTCCATCGTGCCGTTGTGTGCTAAAATGCGAAGAATGTGACTCGTGAAACGTGAAGCCCGACAATCAAACGATTTGTGGTGAATTTGGGATAAAAGTCCCCCTGACAGATTTCCCCCCTGACAAGTGGCACATCCCGATAAAATCGGGGGAGGGGCTAGGGGGGTTGGGGATTTAGGGGGTTGCTTGTGCATTGATGCCTTTAGCCCCAGCGGGGCGACATGTTTATAGCACAGGTGGCGACACAGATCCTAAAGCTCCAGTTTTGAATCCCGATGTATCGGGGCGGGGCGACATGTGTGACAGCAATGCGTGAAACGAGAGAAAAAATTCAACGCAAGGGCACGAAAACGCAGAGGAGAGGTGACAATTGAACCCGTAGGGGTTGGGTTCCCCAACCCGTCGGAACATGTGCATGGGATTTGTATGCCGTAACTCTACCCCATCCCCGTAGGTCGGACTTGCCCGACACAATTCGTAGGGAACGCAGATCTGCGTTCCGCTTCTTCTTACGCATTAAGAATTACGCATTATGCCTCATTGGCGATATGTGTTGTCGAAGACAGAAAATGTAATTTATCGGTTCATTCATACAAAGGTGTTTTGTGACAAGCCTCAACCTCAGATCAACACACAAAATCATAAAAGACTACTACAGCGAATTAGATCAGTTTGATCGGCTCGGCGCAACGCATGAAGGGGCGGTGCGATCCGCCTTCCAATCCCTCCTCCAAAGCTGTGCCCGACAATTTGACTGGACACTCATCCCCGAACACTCAATGTCCCCCCTGACAAGGGGGGCTAGGGGGGTTAAGAGCAGCCGAATCGTCGTTGACGGTGTATTGATGGACGATTTCCGGTTGACACACGGCTATTGGGAGGCGAAAGATGAGGACGACGACCTCCCCGCCGAAGTGGTACGTAAGTTCGAGAGAGGCTATCCCCGCGACAACATCCTTTTCCAAGAGCCACACCGCGCCATCCTTTGGCAGAACGAGCGACAAACGCTTGATGCTGACCTGACCGACCCGACAGAACTGATAGGCACACTCGAAACCTTCTTCTCCCACCGTCCACCAGAATACACCGAATGGGAGGAGGCGGTTGCACAGTTCAGGGAAAGGGTGCCCGCGCTTGGACAAGGTTTAGCAGAACGCATCCACCGGGAACGAGAGACGAATCGTGACTTTATCACCGCCTTTGCCGACTTCCATGAGAAGTGTCGTCAGTCAATTAACCCGAACCTCTCCGAAGCCGCCGTCGAGGAGATGCTGATCCAACACCTGTTGACCGAACAGATCTTTCACACGGTTTTCTATAACCAAGACTTTACCCGCCGAAATGTGATTGCCAATGAAATCGAGAAGGTGATAGACGCGCTCACAAGCCAGTCGTTCAGCCGTCACGATTTTCTGGGGCACCTTAACCCGTTCTATACAGCGATAGAACGCACCGCTGCGACCATCGACGACTTTTCCCAAAAGCAGGGGTTTCTCAACACCGTTTACGAACAGTTTTTTCAAGGCTTTTCGGTGGAGATCGCCGACACGCACGGGATTGTCTACACGCCGCAGCCGATTGTCGATTTTATGGTCAAGAGCGTGGATCAGATATTAAAGACCGAATTCGATCGGTCGCTCTCCGATTCCGGCGTTCACATCATCGACCCGTTTGTGGGGACGGGCAATTTTATCGTCCGGACGATGCGCGAAATTCGTAAGACCGCATTGGCGGCAAAATACACGACGGAATTGCACTGTAACGAAGTGATGTTGCTGCCCTACTACATCGCGTCAATGAATATTGAACATGAGTTTTACGAGGCGACGGGGGTGTATCAACCTTTTGATGGAATCTGCCTTGTGGATACCTTTGAATTGGCAGAGGATACCAACTACTATGAATCCTCACTGTTCACGGAGGAGAACACCCGCCGCGTAGAAGAACAGAAAAAAGCACCGATGTTTGTGATTATCGGCAATCCGCCCTACAACTCGAAACAGATCAACGAAAATGACAACAACAAGAATCGGGAATATCCAACGATGGATTCGCGAGTTAAGGAGACCTATGCAAAAGCTTCTGCAGCAAGTAATAAAAATAAACTCTCCGATCCGTATGTGAAGGCGATTAGATGGGCATCAGACCGGATAGGAGAGGAGGGAGTCGTCGCGTTTGTAACGAACAATAGTTTTCTTGATGATTTGGCGTTTGATGGGATGCGGGAACACCTTCATCAAAACTTTAATTGTATTTACATTTTGGATTTGAAAGGCAATGTCCGCAAAGACTCAATGCGAGAGGGTATTCCCATTGGAGAACAGCATACGATCTTTGGACTCGCCGCGATGGTGGGAATTACCGTAACCTTCTTTGTGAAAAGTCACAGACATCAAGACCGCAAGATCTATTACAGTGAGGTGGATTGGAAAGCGACAAGGCAGGAAAAATTCAACCTAATCGAAAATGCGGGTTCGGTGAACAAGATTGATTGGAAAGAACTGACGCCGGATAAGAATCACACATGGCTCACCGAAGGACTCCACGCTGAATTTGATACGTTTGTCCCGATGGGAACTATGGAGGCGAAGGCAGCAAGGGCTGAGGCGGCAGATGTAATTTTTAAGACCTACAGTCTCGGTGTCGGGACCAATCGCGATGCGTGGGTTTACAACTTTAGTCAAAACGCTCTTGCCGAGAACATGAATGAGATGATTGATACCTACAGTGAACAAGTGTTCAGGTGGGAACGACGGGCAGATCGAGACGCAAACATTGATGATTTTGTACTGTCTGATGAGGCGAAAATCAAATGGAGTTCAACCTTAAAACAGAAACTGAAAAGCGGACAAATTGCAAAATTTGCAGATACAAAAATCCGACAATCGCTCTACCGTCCCTTTACAAGATCAAACCTATTCTTCGATCGAGTGATGAACCATAGAGTTCACGTTTTTCCTTCTATTTTCCCCACCCCGGAAACTGAAAGCGAGAATCGAGTGATTTGTGTTGGGGGCTATGGTCGAAAAGAATTTGCTATTTTGATGAGCAAATCTATTCCTGATTTGAACTTCTATGCTGACCCACAACAATCTTTTCCTTTTTACACCTACGACGAGGATGGGAGGAACCGCAGGGAAAACATCACCGATTGGGCGTTGGCGCAATTCCGAGCGCATTACCGAGACGAGGGGATCGGCAAGTGGGACATCTTCCATTACGTCTACGGCCTGCTCCATCACCCTGACTATCGGGAACGGTATCAGATGAACCTCAAGCGGGATCTACCGCGCCTGCCATACACGCCGGACTTCTGGGCGTTTGCCAAAGCAGGGCAGCGGTTGGGAGAAATCCACGTCGGCTACGAGGATGTGGACGCATATCCGCTCCGCTTCGTCGAGACGCCGGATACACCGCTCGATTGGCGTGTCGAAAAGATGCGGTTGTCCAAAGACAAGACGGAAATAAAATACAACGATTTCCTGACGCTCGACGGGATACCCGCAAAGGCGTTTGACTATCGACTTGGGAATCGGTCGGCGTTGGAATGGGTGATAGATCAGTATCGGATCAAAACAGACAAACGGAGCGGCATCGTCAACGACCCAAACCGTGCCGATGATCCAGAGTACATCGTCAAGTTAATCGGAAAAGTGATTGCGGTCAGTTTGGAGACGGTTGAGATTGTAGAGGGGTTGGGGGAGGTCAGTATTAGGGATTAAACGTAGGAGTGGCATCCCTGCCACGACCTGAAACGTGAAGCGAGAGAAAAATTCAACGCAAGGACGCAAAGACGCAAAGACGCAGAGGAGAGGGAAGGGATAGGCATTTTGAATCCCGCCCGACCTTCAAAGCCCCAGCGGGGCGACATGTTTATAGCACACGCGACAGTCCAAACCCGAAAGCCCCAGCGGGGCGACATGTGTTGTAGGAATGAAATATAATAGGTAATGCGTAATTGGTTCATAGGACTTACGCACCTCAGTAGGGAACTTTGTGATGGTGTCTCTCTTGTAGTTGCCTGATTCATCAGGCGTCTGTCCCGCCTGTCCCGATTCCATCGGGCAACTACAATTATATCATTGGGGGTTTGAATTGGGAAAGTTCGGGTTTTTTAATCCGTGTAATCCGCGTAATCCGTATAATCCGTGATTCAGACAATCATTGCCCGCTGGGGTGAAATTGACCGAATATTCGTTTTACCTGTCAAAAAAAATAAAAACTGTCAAAAAAAGTAAAAAATTGTAAAGTAACAGACTGAGGATGGCGACAATTCAGCATCCATAAATACCCAACCTCAGACATTAAACGGGATACCCCACAAAGATGGCGTCGGCGCTAACGAATCATTAACCCCGACAACCGACGCAGAGAAAAGTAGAAAAGGAAATTTATGGAAAAATCAAATATCAAAGCGTTGACATTCGATCTATTCGGTACAATCCTCGATCTTGGCGGCAGCCTGAAGCCCTACATCGCAGAATTCCTACAGGCGAAAGACGCGCCCATTGCAGCAGATCGGTTCTGGGACCAATGGCGGGCGCGACAACGCATCGAACAATATCAGGACACCCTCGTGATGCTGGGTCATAGCGGCTATCTGGAAACGGTCCGCCGTGCATTCGTCTACGTCCTCAATCTAAATAAGATTGAAACATCGGGCGAGGAGGTGCAGGATTTCATGGGGGCGTGGGATATGCTCTCGCCATTCCCGGAGGTGCTTCCCGCGTTAGAACGTCTCAAATCCCACTACCAACTGGTGATCCTCTCCAACGGCGATCCACACTTCCTCGACCATCTCGCGGAGAACCGTGTCCGGTGGGAGTTTGACGACATCATCTCCGTAACCGATGTCGGCGCATTCAAGCCACACCCCGCGGTCTACCGCTACGCCGCCATCAGCAGGCTTCGGCTCAAGGTGGAGGAATGCCTAATGGTCTCCGCCAACTCATTTGATGTGATGGGCGCAAAAGTCTGCGGCTACAAATCCGCCTTCATCAATCGCTACGAACTGCCGTATGAGGATTCGCCCTATCTACCAGATCTGACCGTCCCGGACTTCACAGAATTGGCAGACGCGTTAATTGATTATAGTGAATTATAGAAATAAGTAGACATTAATAGTAGTAGGCACATTGCTTTGAATCCCGCCTGCGGGGCGCCGTGTGCCGTAACTCGGCGAGCAAGGTCCGTGACTTGGTTCGCTCATCATGTCTAAGTAATTCTAAAGTCTACCATAATTCCTCCGTTCATTTAGCCCCAGAGGGGCGACATGTTTATAGCACACGGAGACATCCGAATCCTAAAGCCCCAGCGGGGCGACATGTGTTATCGGATGTAGAAGATATAAGGTGTAATTGGTTCATTGGCTTATTGGTTGATTTTTGTTGGGTTTCACGGTTTGCGTTCAACCCAACCTACGGTTCGCTATTGGAACCGGTGTTTGGGAGTTACGGCACACGGAGTGTGCCTATTACTTTAAGGAGGTGAGGAGATGATTGGAAGCCTGCAAAGGGTTTCTTTACGGGAGGTCTGGGCTCATGAAGCACAAGATTTCACACCGTGGCTTGAGGACAACATTGATGAGTTGAATAGCGTAATTGACCTATCACTCTCGATTGTAGAGCGTGAGCATCCGGCAGGTAACTTCAGTGTAGACCTCGTTGCAGAGGATGAATCTGGGGATCCCGTCATTATTGAAAATCAGCTTGAACGGAGTAACCACGACCATCTTGGTAAGCTAATAACCTATTTAACTGCAATCAATGCAAAAGCCGCTATCTGGATTGTCAAAGAAGCTAGACCGGAACACATCAGCGCGATTTCGTGGCTGAATGAATCGTCTTCGGCTTCCTTCTATCTACTCAAAATTGAAGCGGTTCAGATTGAAGATTCAACACCTGCACCGCTGCTAACACTGATTGTTGGTCCCAGTGAGGAGATTCGGAAAGCTGGCGAAGAGAAAAAAGAACTCAAAGAACAGCACATCCTCCGTCGTCGGTTTTGGACATCGTTGTTGGAACGGGCTAAGAAAAAAACACAACTACATGCCAACATTTCGCCTGGTCAGAGGGCAACAACATCAACAGTAGTGCAAAGTGGGTTATTCCTTCGCTATGTTATCCGACCGCATACCTCTGATATAGAGTTGTATATCGATCGAGGTTGGGCTGCAGAAAGCGAGAACGAGGAGATATTCGATAGACTAGAACAATCTAAAGCGGAGATTGAGGAAACCTTCGGTGAACCGCTCAAATGGCGGCGCCTTGAAGGTCAGCAATACTGTCGAATTCAGAAACGCTTTTCTCTGGGTGGCTATCGTGATGGGGAGAAATGGCAAGAGGTACAGGAGGCGATGATTGATGGGATGATTCGGTTGGAGGCAGCGCTCAGACCTCATATTGACAGGTTACCGGCGTAGTTTCATCGTCAAGCATTTTGTATAATGCAGGCTATCACATGTCGCCCCTCTGGGGCTTGGAGTTGTTGGTATTCGACATTTCTATAAACATGTCGCCCCGCTGGGGCTTTGAATCAGGAAAGTTCATCAGTTTTTAATCCGTGCAATCTGCGTAATCCGCTTAATCCGCGATTCAGACAATTATCGCTCCTCTGGGGTTATGTTGGTTCATTCCCGATCTCATGAAGGATTCTCGTCTTGCGGAATGGGTTGGGAGACCCAACCCCTACGATCCCTGGTTGCGGGGTTTCGGTCGCTTTTAATCCGTGCAATCCGTGTAATCCGCTTAATCCGCGATTCAGACAAGTTTCTTCTTACACATCACGTTTCACGCATTCTATCCACCTATCGCCCCTTGGGGCGTTGTCAAACAACTCGGTTCTAAGGAGGAATCAAACATGGCATTTCCATCACACGGTGTTACGCACCGTCCGACCGTAACCGGCACACGCGGCATGGTTTCGAGCGCACATCCACTCGCAAGTCTCGCGGGCGCACAGATACTACTTCAGGGCGGCAACGCTTTCGACGCGGTCGTTGCCGTTGCGTCCACCCTAAACGTCACCGAACCGTACATGTCCGGCATCGCCGGATGCGGTTATATGTTAATCTACAACGCGAAAGAGGATAAGCGCTACGTCCTCGACTACATGGGCACCAGCCCGTACGAAGCGACGCTCGACGCATACTCAGAGCCGGGCTCAAACGAGGTCGGTATCCGGGCAGGTATGATCCCCGCTGCCTGTGGCGGCTGGCTGGCACTCCTCGACCGATTCGGCAGCATGGACCATGGAGACATCTTCGCGCCAGCGATCGGACATGCGGAGAACGGCTACGCGGTCACGGTCAAGAACGCTGAATTCATGGCAGGCGCAGGACCCCGTTTCTCGCCAACGGGCGCAAAGATTATCATGTCCCGCGGACGAACCCCCCAGCCGGGCGAGGTACTCGTCCAGAAAGAGCTTGCCCAGACCTTCCGAAAGGTGGTCGAAGGGGGAACAGAGGTCTTTTATCACGGCGAGATCGCACAGCACATCGCGCAATACTTCCGCGAGAACGACGGCTTAATCACGGAAAAGGATCTCGCAGACTTTGAGGTACATTGGCACGATCCAATCTCGACCACCTTCAAAGACTTTGAGATCTTCTGTCCGCCGCCACCGTGTTCAGGGTTCCAATATCTGGAGACGTTCAATATCTTGGAGAACGATCCGCTCTCCAATTTGGGGCACAACTCTGCGGAATATCTCCATCTGCTGATCGAAGCGATAAAGCTGGCAAGCGCAGACCGTGCGGAGTACACCGTTGCGGAGAATCCGCCCATCACAGGGCTGCTCTCTAAAGGTTACGCCGCCGAGCAACGAAAACGGATCGGACACCGTGCAGGAGTCGGTGGCGGTGAGCGTTACACAAAGGACAAGCTGCCCGGCGAGATTCTGCCGGGGAACGCTGCCGAATGGATTAACGAATGCACCACCCACTTCGATGTGGTCGACGGCGAAGGCAACGCGGTGGCGATAACGCAGAGCCTCGGATCCGGTTTCGGCTCTGGCGTCGCGCTCGGTGAGACCGGGATGTTCCTCAATAACTTCATGAACTGGTTCGATCTCCTGCCCGAAAGTCCAAATGCCATCGGACCGCACAAGCAGATCGAGATGTGCATGTCGCCGTGCCAAGTCTGGAAGGACGGGAAGCTGTTCGCGGTGATTGGCACGCCGGGTAGCCACGGCATCCTACAGACCACCGCGCAGATGGTGTTGAACCTGATCGAGCACGGCATGAACATCCAAGCCGCAATCGAGGCACCGCGTGTTCGGGTTGAAAGTCCGGGGCCCACTGTCAGTATGGAAGGCCGTATCCCCGCCGATGTTGTCGCACAACTTGAGGCGCGCGGGCATGAACCGAATGTGATGCCGGAATGGACGGCTGGCGTCGGCGGCGGTCAGGGTATCGCGGTCGACCAAGCGGAAGGTTCGCTCATGGGCGGTGCCGACCCACGGCGCGACGGATATTCGGTTGGGATCTAAAAAAGAATAATGCGTAACGAGTAATGCGTAAGATATCTGCTTTACCTGTTACGCATTACGTATTATCTGTTTTTACGTATTACGCATTACGTATTACGTTAAATGGAGGTATATATGAGTACATTGATTGTTGCTGTCTTGAGTTTCTTCGGCTTTATCATCGCCTACCACACCTACGGGCGATGGTTAGCGAGGAAGATCTTCGGCATCGATCCAGAGGCGCGGGTGCCGAGCCAAGAATTACGGGATGATGTGGACTATGTTCCCACGAAAAAGGAAATTATCTTCGGGCATCACTTCACAAGCATCGCCGGTACAGGACCAATTGTGGGACCCGCGATCGCTGTCTTTTGGGGATGGCTGCCCGCCCTGCTCTGGGTTGTGCTGGGTTCCATCTTTATCGGGGCCGTTCACGATTTCAGTGCGTTGATAGTTTCGCTCCGCAACCGCGGACAGACGGTCGGGGACATCGCCGGACGGATGATCACACCGCGTGCCAAACTGCTGTTTCTGACAATCCTATTCATGGCGCTGACCGTTGTTTTGGCTATCTTCGGTCTCGTTATCGCGATCATCTTCGCGCTCTACCCGGAATCGGTGCTTTCAGTCTGGATAGAAATCCCGTTGGCGGTCGCTATCGGACTTTGGATCTACCGGAAGGGCGGGAATATCCTGATCCCTTCGATCATCGCGCTTGGGATTATGTATATTGGCATGGGCGTCGGCGCTTACCTGCTACCGATCAACATCTCCGCGTGGTTCGGCATTCCGCTGTTAGGGCATACCTTCGCCAATGCAGTAGTCATCTGGACGCTGGTCCTATTTGTCTACTGCTTTATCGCATCCGTACTTCCCGTCTGGACACTGCTCCAACCGCGTGATTTCATCAACAGCCATGAACTGATTGTGGCACTCGTGCTGCTAATTGTCGGGCTTGCCGTCGCAGGTCTGACGGGAAGAGCAGATCTTCTCGTCTCTGCCCCGGCGATTGCGCCCGATATTCCGCCCGACGCACCGCCGATTTGGCCCTTCCTCTTTATCACCATCGCCTGCGGCGCGATCAGCGGATTCCACTGCATGGTGAGTTCCGGCACCTCCAGTAAACAGGTCGCTTCCGAGAAGGATGCCCAATATGTCGGTTACGGTGCCATGCTGCTTGAGGGCGGCCTCGCGGTCATCGTTATCCTCGCATGTTGCGCCGGGATCGGCATGGGACTCTTTGAGCGGAGCGGGACGGGAGCCAGCTACGCCTTTCAGCCCGTGATAAGCGGTGAGACGGGCCAACAGGTGCGGTATCAAGAGGCGTGGCGGACGCGGTATGCCACAACCGAAACTGTAACAAACGCAGATGGTACAACCCGAACGGTCGGCGGTTGGGCGAGCCATAGCCTTGCCAAAAAGGTGGGCGCCTTTGTAGAGGGCGGCGGGAACTTCCTTGCAAGTGTCGGGATCCCCCTGAAGATGGCGATCGCGATCATGGCGGTGCTGGTGGCAAGTTTCGCCGCGACCACGCTGGACACCGCCACACGATTACAACGCTACGTCATCCAAGAACTTGCGGGTACGATGGGGGTTAAACCGCTCACCAATCGCTACGTGGCAACCGCCCTCGCGCTATTCTTGGGCGGCGCGGTCGCACTGATGCCCGGACCGAATGGACCGGGAAGCGGTGGATTAATTCTATGGCCCCTCTTTGGTGCGGTGAACCAGTTGTTGGCGGGACTTGCCTTTATGGTGACAGTCTTCTATCTGCTCCGCCGAAATCTACCGATCTGGTTCGCGTTGATTCCGATGATCGTGATGCTAATCATGCCAGCGTGGGCGATGCTGTGGCAGATGTTTAACCCCGATACCGGCTGGCTATTCACTGGGAAGTACCTACTCCTTGCGTTCGGTATCGCCGTTGAAGCGGTGCAGATCTGGATGATCGTTGAAGGCCTGATTACGCTGAGAACAGCGCGCGGCAACTATCCGGAGCTTCCCCCGCTACCAGCAACAGGTGCAGCCGGCTAGTTAAAAGAGAAAGTCCCGATTCTCGGGATGCTCGGGTACGGCATGAGCATGGGAGAAAGGGTGAAAGTGAGAAGAAACCAACAGTTTTTGCTCACTTTCCCACTCTCACACTTTCCCACTTTCGGCTTCAACATTTAGGTGACAACTTAGGCAAATTTGACTTGAAAAGATGCCCCTCTTAACAAGGGGACACAGGAGGTTCACAATGCAAGACCAATCACTGCGGTTTCTGGTAGTTAAAGCACATCCACACGATTTTACCCACTGTGCCGGCACCTGCGGGATCCACGCGTCCCAAGGCGATTCTATCACAGTTGTCAGCATGACCAACGGGGTGGGAACGCACAATGAGCGGCTCCACGACGAGCTACTCAAGCCGGAATCAGAGCAAGACCCCGACATCATCAATCAGAGCGCCGATGACTACGCCAAGATCAAAGAGGAGGAGTTTCGCGAGGTCTGTGCCCTCTTTGGCGTGACGGATGTGCGGATCCTTGATTTTCCGGATAAGCCGTTCCATAAGACACCGGAAGCCGTGCAAACGCTCCGGCAGATTATCTACGATGTGCGACCCCATGTATTAATCACGCAGCGGCCACACCTCAGCGGACGGAACGGAATGGCTTCCGCCGCACACAACGATCACGACGAAACCGCATTCGCCATCATGGAAGCGCAGGGATTGGCGGGAACACCCGACTACGGCAGCCGTCAGCGACCCCACACGATTGCCGCAACCTACTATCCCGGTGTCTATTACATGCCGGACGAGATCGACTTCTATGTGGACATCTCGGACTGGAAGGAGCAACGGGTTCAGGCGGAAATCCTTTTCAGTAGTCAAGGGCATACCGAAACCTTCGCTCGGAAGCGGATTGATATACATACAGGCCATGCAGGTTGGTACGCTGGGACAGGATATGCCGAGGGATTCGTGCGCGCAAACCCAGAAGTCCTGCCACAGATCCATGTGCCTGAGTCCGCGTTGCGACGCGCTTCGGAGCCGCGCCAAAACCATCTGAAGCGGCTTGCAGGTGAGCTTTAAGAGGGTTCAATCCGACATTTGATGGTTTATTGCATCTGTTACTGCAGCCTAACCCTAAAAGTAGCGGGTGAGAAAGTGGGAGAGTGGGAAAGTGAGCAAAGACGATTGATTCAACAACGGTTTCTTCTCACTTTCTCCTCTTCTCACTTTCACACTTTCAGGGTGTTTATGGTTGTTGGATTCCATTATTATTCAACCCAACCTACGGTACTAAACTGCACAAGGAAAGTTGGGATGCGGTTAATTTTCGATGGACACCTAGATTTGGCGCTGTTCGCGCTCGCCCACAACCGGGATCAGACAGAACCCGTTGCCCAGATAAATGCCCGCGAAGTCGGTATGACGGACGCGCTTGAACGGGGCGGAGCAACGGTCAGCCTACCGGAGATGCGCCGTGCGGGGGTGGCGGTCTGTCAGTCGTCTATATCAGCACGCGCCAAGCGTGAAGTGCAACCCCCGACAGGCCACCGACGGATAGACCTCGATTACGGCACACAACGGATGGCCTACGCTTGGGGACAGGGCCAGTTGGCATACTACCGAATCCTCGCCCAGCAGGGAGAGATAAAGCTGATCGGCACGTCCGAGGAGTTAGACGCGCACTGGAGTGATTGGGAGCGGCAAGGAGATGATCGGTCGCCGGTCGGGGTCATTTTGTCCATGGAATGCGCCGATCCGATTGTCGAACCATCACAGGCGGAGGCGTGGTGGGAGGACGGGTTACGCAGCGTCATGTTAGCACATTTTGGGTTCAGTCATTACGCAGCCGGCACAGGCGTATGCGGATCCCTGACGTCCAAGGGAATCGAACTGCTCAAGGAGTTCGAGCGGATCGGGATGATCCTCGACCTGACGCATCTGTCCGAGGGGAGTTTCTACGACGCACTTGACCGGTTCAGCGGACCTGTGATCGCAAGCCACAACAACTGCCGTGCACTGGTCCCCGGTGATCGGCAATTCTCCGACGAACAGATTGGACGACTCATTGCGCGTGGCGCGGTCATCGGGGCGGCACTGGACGCTTGGATGCTCGAACCCAATTGGGTACACGGCGAATCATCAACAGAGCGTGTGAAACTAACAACGGTGGCAGATCATATCGACCATGTCTGTCAACTGGCGGGAAACACGCTGCACGCCGCTATCGGCACCGATACCGGTGCAACCTATCACATGCCGTCTGACTTCAGGACGACGGAGGATTTGCGTAAGTTGGAGTTTATCCTTGGGGGTCGTGGCTACGATGATGTGGATATCGACAACATCTTTCACGCGAACTGGCGCCGATTTTTCCGCCGATGGTTGCCCCAATCCTCCTCCCGTTAGTCATGGAGAACTACTGTTACGGCTTAAACCTACAATCCGATCTCAATGAATATTGTTGACCTCTTTTCTCAAGGGTGGTATAGTAAAACAAACTCATACCTATGCCTTATATCGAGAATGAGATCTAGATTTATAGTGGATCTTAAAATTAATGGGACACCCCAAACCCGGAGGGGCTAGGAAAACGAAACTACCGTTCTACCGTTTGGTAGGCGCTGTTTCCACCTGTCCCGATTTATCGGGGACTGCGCCATTCAGTCTCTATCTTGGTAGGCGCTGTTTCTAACTGCGCCGATGCGGTGCGGGTTCTAACCGCACCTACCGGAAGGCGAAAGTGCCTATCTGTTTTTAGAATCCACCATGAATGACGGAGGCAACTGAAAACTAGTAGGTAATACGTAAAAACACCGTTTCGATTTCTTACGTATTACGCGTTCTATGCATCGCACTCCTCCCCGACCCCGATTTTATTGAGGACGCTCGGAACGGCACAAGATCGGGATTTAGCGAAATTGGAGTGAATTGAAAGGACAGAAGATATATGACCGGTAATCAAGCAATTGCTAAAATTCTTAAGGCTGAAGGCCTCGATTGGTTCGCTTGCTTTCCCAACCATACGTTGATTGATGCGGCAGCCAAAGAGGGGCTGAGACCGATTATCTCGCGCCAAGAGCGAGCGGGCGTCAACATGGCTGACGGCTACAGCCGTATCATGAGTGGGAACCGCATCGGTGTCTTCATGATGCAAGAGGGACCGGGCGCAGAGAACGCCTATGGCGGTGTCGCTCAGGCGTACGCCGATTCTGTACCGGTACTCCTCCTGCCCGGAGGACCGGGCGGCCAAAGTTTGGGTATGCATCCGGGTTTCGTCTCGCACCGGAACTACGGCGGAGTCACTAAGTGGACGGAATACATCAATCAGGCGAGCCGGATCCCGCAACTGATGCGCATGGCGTTCACTCGGCTAAAACATGGAAGGCCCGGTCCGGTGCTGTTGGAGATATCTTCGGACGCTGCAGGACAGGAAATTCCGGATAGTGCCTTCAACTACGAACCGGTAAAGGTACGCAAATCCGGGGCGGATCCGGATGATGTCCGCGACTTGGTAACCGCATTGCTCAAAGCAGAAAATCCTGTTATCAGTGCAGGCAGAGGTATACTATACGCCGAAGCGACCGATGATTTAGTAGAGTTGGCAGAGTTGACAAAAATTCCGGTCCTGACAACCCTACAGGGCAAGAGCGGATTCCCTGAGAACCATCCGCTGGCATTGGGTACCGCTGGAAATAGCGGCTCTCGGATGGCGGGATATTTCCTGCACAATGCAGATTTTGTCCTCGGTATCGCAACCACGCTCAGTGGCGGTTATAGCCCACGGATGCCTGCCGGCGTTACCCTCGCTCAGATCACTAATTCCACCGACGATCTCAACGTACATCATCGGTTGGCTCACGGCGCTGTCGGCGATGCGAAGTTGGTGCTGCAACAGATGATTGAAGAGGTGAAGCGGCAGATTGGTGAGCAAGGGAGACCGGACGCCAACGGTGTGGCGAACGAAATCCGCAAAGTGAAAGCCGAATGGATGGCCGAGTGGGCGCCACTCCTTGAATCGGATGAAGTCCCGATGAACGAGTATCGTGTCCTCAACGAACTCCATAAGGCTGTGGACGTATCGAACACCATCGCCACGCACGACGCAGGTTATCCGCGAGATCGGATGTGTCCGTTCTGGACCACCGATGCCCCAAATACCTATATCGGATGGGGCAAGTCGACACAGTTGGGTTATGGACTGGGGTTGGCGTTGGGCGCGAAGATGGCTGCACCTGAGAAGTTGGTAATCAATGTGATGGGTGATGCCGCCTTCGGTATGGCAGGGTTGGACATTGAAACCGCAGTGCGGTCTGAAATCCCGATATTGACCGTTGTCTTGAACAACGGTATAATGACGCACTACAACCAGAATATGCCGTATGCCTCGGAGCATTGGGACAGCGACAAGCTGTCTGGGGATTATGCGAAGGTCGCCGAGAGTTTGGGTGCCTTTGCCGAAACCGTCGAAACCCCAGACCAAATGCCCGGTGCCATTGCACGCGCCATCGCTGCGACGAAGGAGGGACAGCCTGCCCTGCTACAGACGATGACCTGTGGTGAAGAGACAGTCTCGCGGTATCAGGACTCACAGCATTACTAGTATATTGTCAGATAAATGTAGCACAAACTGTATAAGGTTTCAGAACATAAATCGGTAATTCTCTATGTTCCCAAGGCCCGGTAGGTGCGGTTTGTAACCGCACCGGCCATCGCAATGAAGGTGCTTGTCATAATTTATTTGACAGAGCACTAGAAACTGATCAAAGGAGCAAGAGGCGCATTTCACACAGTGGAATGCGCCCAAGAAACAAGGGGCGTCGTCAAATTAAGAACAGAAACCCAGGAAGATGATTGTCATCTATCTCTACCAGGACTTGCGTGTTTCGGTCCGAAAAGGAGGTGACGCAGATTCTACCCACTTGTGCAGGGCACTAAATCCCGACCTTATCGGGCAGCTTGTACTCGTGGAACAGAATAAGCATAGAAAACCGAAAAAACTGTATTTCCTTTAAGCAAGTTTCAATATTAAATATGCACATTTTACATCGATGGCGGGCGGGGAAACCCCGCCCCTACGGGTGCGACACCTACTGAGAATCGAAAGTTTATTATTCAATATTGCTTAAGTGTTCAACTGGGTGAACCTATTGAGGAAAGACAAGGAGGAAGAATTATGGATTTTTCAACATGGTCACCATCATCTACCAATATCGCCATTCTTCTGGCAGTGATGTTTTTTACACAGGTTGTAGTCTTACTCTACTGTACAGGGCGATTGGAGAGGCGGTTGACCAAACAGTCTGACGACTTGCGGAAGCTGCGCAATCAGCTACAAGACCGCATAGACAAGGGAGTTGATAATTTCAGTCAACCGGTCATAAATATCCGAAAAGAGTTGAGTGATGTCCGAAGCGCAATCAGTAAAATGAGCCAGAACCCCTATTGAACACCTGACACCCGACAATCAGGCGTTGGAACATCAACCTGAACCACGAAAGAGTAACGGCACAGTCTAAGCTGAAAACGTAAGAAAGAGACGAAAATGGCTGAACAGCGTCAGGAAATTCTGGAACGCGGTAGTTATTTCCCCGGCGATTGGGTGCGTCCGCGATACAACCCCGGCACCTGGATGGCGATGGTCGATCTGATGGAGATTTTCACGGGGCACCGCAGCATAACCCGTCAGAGAAACTATGAGATGTTCGATGCGCCGATCGGCGTGAATCTGCGAGTGGAGCCAGGGGACAAGTCTGATCCATTCATGCTGCCAGAGAAAGAGTGGGAAACCGATGACATAATCTATCCCGGACACATCTGGCACCAAGACGGGCGACTTCACATGCTCTACAATGTTGGGGAACGAACCTGTCTTGCCGTCAGTGATGATGGTTACCATTGGGAGCGACCGGTACTCGGACTGACTGAGTTTAACGGCTCTACGGATAACAATATCCTCAAGACATCGTTGCAGGCGAGCATCTTTGAAGACCCGTCCGCTCCGCCCGAAGAGCGGTACAAAGCCTTGGAAGCAAAGGGGTTCTGGCTTGATCGCGAGACCGGCGAGGAGGTCGATGGAGATGAGGCGGACCGTTACTGGCGTGCGGAACACTATGAAGGTCAATCCTATACCGGGCGCAAGGTCGTTCTAAAGGGGCAGCTGCTCGGCTTGACCTCGCCGGATATGCTTACCTGGACCCGCCTCCCTGAACCGCTCGCCAACTATTCGGTGAACGGTGGTATCTGCCCCGGCTATGACGCCCACAACGGGGTCTACTATGCATACATCCAGCCCCAAGGGGTTGCCCCGGCAGAGCCGCAGGCAGTGGGGGCGAGCATGCCCGAAACCGAGGTGGTGCGCCGTGCTATCGGACTGACACGAACCAAGGACTTCCGCAAATGGCCCGCGGCGAAATTGTTGATCCATCCCGACGCACAGGACCCGTTGGATATATCGTTCTACGGCGCATGCTACTTCCCCTATCCGGGGCGAGATGAACTACACGCCATGGTCATTCCGGTGTTCCATAACGCCACCGATCATGTCGACCTACAACTCGCCTTCAGTCGCGATGGCCTAATCTGGACCCGCCCTGAGCGCAGACCGGCAGTTGAACTGGGACCATTAGGAAGTGGTGAAGAGGGACAAATCCATGTCTGGCGCAACGGGCTGGTCGAGCTGCCCGATGGCGATTGGGCGGTGCCCTACCATGCGCGTTCGACGCTCCATACCGTTAAGGACGAGTATAAGGAGGCATTCTTCCCGGAAATGCAGCCATCCCAGAATCGGTGGGCACGCTGGCGTCCGCATCGGTTCTGCGGGATTGAAGCAGCAACGGAAGGGCGCTTCACGATCCCCACCGTGTTCCGCACGGAAAACCAACTGCGCCTGAACTACCGCTGCGCGCCCGGAGGGTGGATCCGCGTTGAACTGATGGCACGGATACCCACCATGCAGTGCCCGGACGCAAATCCCCTTGAGGGTTTTACTTTTGAGACGTGTGACCCGCTGACAGGTGATCAGGAAGACCAGGTCGTAACTTGGCAGGGCAGCAGTGACATCACCAGCGTCGGTGAGATGCTTGCCATTCGTATTGAGATGTTCCAGGCGAAACTGTTCGCCTATAAGGTTTAGGATTCATACAAAGAGAAACCGAGTTTTTTCTTGAAAACTCGGTTTCTGTTGCATGACAGTTTAGGAGGAAGATGTGAAAGCTGCACAGATTGTTGCCCCCCGTCAGATTGAGATGATCGATATTGATAAACCTGACATTTCATCTGATCCGGAGGGAACTGTACTTATTAAGACGCACATGAACGCTATCTGCGGCACCGATATGCCGTCCTTTGTCCTTGAACAACCGGCAGATGCCTATCCGCTATCGCCCGGAATGACTATCCACGAATGCATCGGCGAGGTCGCTGAGAGCAAATCAGATCGGTTCAAGGAAGGCGACGCCGTGCTTGCACTGCCGGGACGTCCCGGTGGACTCTCAGAATACTTCGTTGCCAACGAAAGCGTCACAGTCCCGTTGGTGGACTTTGAACGTAAAGACTGTATCCTAATGTCTCAGCCGCTCGGCACTGTAATTTGGGCGTGTAGCAAGTTAGGGAACCTGCTCGATCAGGATGTCGTCGTAGTGGGACAGGGACCGATGGGATTGTTGTTCACGCACCTGTTGAGTAACTTGGGTGCCAAGACAGTGGTTGCGGCGGATCTCGTCGATTTCCGTCTGGAGGCCGCAAAGCAGATGCGGGCGACGCACACGATTAACGCCTCTGAGACGGATACCGTTGCCGCCGTTGAGGAAATCACGGACGGTCGCATGGCCGATCTAGTCGTTGAGGTAGTAGGGCATCAAACGGAGACAATTAATCAGTGCATGGATCTCGTCAAGCGGGACGGGACGATTCTGGCGTTCGGGGTGCCAGATGATCCGACCTACCCGTTCGGGTTCGGTAACTTTTTCCGGAAAAACATCCGCTTCATCGGATCTGTGGGTCCTGACGCTCAGAACAACTTCCCGTTGGCGATGGACATGATTGCGCAAGGCCGAATTGATGTTTCACCCATCATCACGCACCGCCTGCCGTTCACTGAAGTGCAGCGCGGGTTTGAGTTGTCTCTGCATAAGAAGGATGAAGCTATCAAAATCGTGCTTGAGTATGATTGAGGGAACCCACCCCTAAACCTGCACAAGATTAATTAGCCCTGGAGAGCCGCTTGTTGTACACCTGTCGCCCCTCTGGGGCTTTTTTTATTCGTATTAGGAGTTACGCACTTCAGTAGGGAATAACGATCGTTGTTCCCTACGGGATCCTTGACGGTGCTCCTGCTGTAGTTGCCCGATTCATCGGGCGGTGGAATCTGATAGCGGTCGGGCATGAAAACTCGACCTACAGATTGAGCGTAGCGAAATCCCGATTTATCGGGGTTGTCTGGCAACTTGCGTTATAATTAACAAGAGCGCGGGAAGGTATTACCCTATGAAACATATGATGGTTATGTTGATATTTACGTTATTGGCATCATCAATACGGGCAGAGATATTTCGCGATAATTTTAACGACGGGGACTTACAGGGATGGACGTTTATAAAAGGTGCTGAGGATGGTGGTATTGAAAATGGTGAATTGATTCTCGGTTCCCCTAAAGTGCTGGATGAAACTAAAGTGGAAGTTGAAGCGGAGGTTATGATCGCGGTTGATGATATAATCTCAAGCGACTACGAAGTGTCGGTATCCCTAAAAATCAGCAAGCGAGTTAAGAGGGTTGGCGGTGGTCCAGCCATTGGGCTGCGCGCTCATATACATCCGCTCCTTGAGTCGTGGACTGTAGATTTAGAGGAGAACGAGAGGAACAAGGATGCCCTAATATATCTGTACGGACAATCTTACAAGTTCTTCCTAGGCAATGTACATATTGAAGATAATATACATATTCAAGATATAAGAAATTTAAAAAGAGGTGTTGCAGCGATTATTCAACATATGAAGGTTGATATGATAGGAGACGAATTGGAAGACGGAGTAAAAATCTCTTTCGGGAATAGGCTACACACATTTCAGCTCTTTGATTTTGAACTGCACAAGTGGTATCGGTTGAAGATCATTGCCAAGGGGAATCGGTTTCAATACTTTATCGATGACAAGAAAATGCTAGATTTTCTTGACGACACCTATACGAAAGGGAGAATTTATCTGTCGTCAGGATGGGGGAACCGTGTCCACTTCGATAACTTTGAAGTCCAATATGATGCGCGTCCGGTACATCCCCGCAAGCAACTCACAACCACTTGGGGAGAGATAAAGGGGGACTTCCATTGAAGTCCGGCTACGCATGAGTGCCAAACAAATTCAGGGGGATTATACATGTTGAAACAACTCTCAATGCCTCAGAAGATTTTTGGTGCCATAGTACTACTATTCGCATGGCTGTCTACTGAATTGGCTGCTGCCGATACACCGACTGGCACCATTGCATTTCTATCCGATCGAGATTTACCTCCTCTTTTTAATGATAAAATAAAGGTCTATCTGATAGATACCGATGGGAAGAATCAACAAAGACTCACTGAAAATCGCCATGACGACATTGACTCTGCAAGGTTTGATCCGGGGTTTGCAGTTACCCCCAAAGAACAAAAAAGGCCACTTGAGGTCAAAGGAGGCGTAGCAGATGCACCAGACATACAATCTCGCACATCTGATTTTGGCTGGCGTTCTGACCCTCGTGCTGACATCGCTGCTCGCAGTTGTTGAAGCGCAGGCACAGATCGCTTTCGTGTCTGATCGGGATGGAAACATGGAAATCTACGTGATGGACGCCGATGGAGGCAATCAGCGAAGACTCACCAAGAATCGGCGTGATGACTATTCACCCGCTTGGTCACCCGACGGCAAGCGCATCGCCTTTGTTTCCTTTAGGGATGAAAACGAGGAAATCTACGTGGTCAAGGCCAATGGAGGCAACCCTAAAAACCTCACCAAGAATCGCCATGCTGACTATTCACCCGCTTGGTCCCCCGACGGCAAGCGTATTGCCTTTGGATCGAAGCGAAATGGGAACGGTGAAATCTACGTGATGGACGCCGATGGAGGCAATCAGCGAAACCTCTCTAACAATCCCGTTAACGACAAGGATCCCGCTTGGTCACCCGACGGTACGCGCATCGCCTTTATTACCGTTAGGGATGGCGTCGAAATCTACGTGATGGACGCCGATGGAGGTAATCAGCGAAACCTCACCAATAATGGCTTTCATGAGGAAAATCCCTCATGGTCCCCCGACGGCAAGCACCTCGCCTTTGAGTCCGTGAGGGGCGGTGGCTTGGACATCTACGTGATGGACGCCGATGGAGGCAATCAGCACAGAATCTCTGACAATCCCTTTAAGGACACGGCTCCTGCATGGTCCCCCGACGGTAAACGCATTACCTTTGCTGCTAGCGAGGGTCGAGACTTTAGGGATAGAGACTATGAAATCTACGTGATGGATACCGATGGCGGTAATCAGCAAAACCTCACCAATAATCGCAGCCATGACACTGAGCCTGCGTGGTTTGGGCCTGCTTTTTCGGTTTCTGTCGGGGGGAAACAATTCACGATGTGGGCTTGGCTCAAGGGGATTGACCGATGAAGAACAATGCGTAATGTCCCGACCCATCGATATAGAACCCAAGATACCGGCTGAACGAAACCAAGTTTTGAACGTAAAACTTGAGAACGTCCAATAAGAATTTGTGTCTATATTATTATATGCCTACATTAAAACCCCTTCACAATAGGGACCGTTGAGAAATTGAATTGAACCGTCTGAGTTAACCAAAGTTTCTACCTCAATCGAAAAAAATCCCACACAAGTTGATCGCAATTACCCCAAAGGATAAACAGCCGATCTGAGACCAGAGGAGGAAAGACAGATGCAACGGAGACACAATCTCGCCCGTTTCATTTTTACCAATGTTGTCGTTTTGGGGTTAATATTGCCGACGGTCACCGTTGACGCACAGCCACAGATTGCATTCACGTCTAAGAGGGATGGGCACCGGCAAGTCTACGTGATGGACGCCGATGGAAAGAATCAAACAAGACTCACTAAGAATCTCTTTGATGAATGGGATCCCTCATGGGCTCCGAATGGTAAACGCATCGCCTTTACTTCCAGTGGGGATCGACACACTGTGGTTGGAAGTCGGCACATCTACGTGATTGATGCCCACGGTGGGATTGCGCAAAGACTCTCTAACAATCGCTTCTCTGAATGGGATCCCGCATGGTCTCCCGACGGTAAACAGATCGCCTTTACTACCAGTAGGGTTGAGGACGTTGCGGGAGGGCACTGGCAAATCTATGTGATGGACGCCGATGGCAATAATCCGCGAAGGCTCTCTAACGATGGCGTAGATGATCAGCACCCCGCATGGTCTCCCGACGGCAAACAGATTGCCTTTGATACCACCAGGGACGGGCAGTTGGAAGTCTACGTGATGGCCGCCGATGGGAGTAACCAGCGCAGACTTACCAACAGTCCTAATGTCCATACTCATAATTGGCAACCCACATGGTCCCCTAACGGTCAACGCATCGCCTTTAATTCTAACGGGCAGATCCACGTTATGGACGCCGATGGGGGTAATCCGCGGAACCTCACCAATAACCGCCGTGGTAACGCTCATCCCTCATGGTTGCCCGACGGCAAACGCATTGGCTTCGCATCCAGAATAGATGCGAACTATGAAATCTACGTGATGGATGCCGATGGGAAGAATCAACAGAGACTCATCAATAACGCACACGATGACATTGAGCCAACCTGGTTTGACCCTGCTTTTGCCGTTGCTCCCGCTGGCAAACAGTTTACAGTTTGGGGACGGTTCAAACAGGCTGACCGATGAAAGATAATACGTAACGCGTAGGGATAAACGCCACCGGGATCTCTTTCACTATGAAGATACCTCGTCGATACAGGTTTGAGATCAGGCAAGTTGAGTGCAGCGGTTTATGGTAAAAATATAATTACTGATACATTTGACTAATAACCACCGGTGCTAGTTTGCAGCTGTTGATAACGTCAAACGTGATGCCCCGATAAATCGGGACAGGCTGTGACACATGAAAACTATTGGCTCTTGGGTGCCTTTAGCCCCGGTTTCGAATCCCGATTTATCGGGGAGGGGCGGCATGTTTATAGTACACGGATAAACAAATACCCCAAAGCCCCGGTTTCGAATCCCGATTTATCGGGGAGGGGCGACATGTGCAGCCGAAGGGTAGAACTAATGAGCTACCCTGAATCAATGAACGCTTCAATAATGTGGGAAAGCCCCTGTCACTAACTAGCACCAAAGGTTAATATGTATACTTATTTGTGTTGTTCCCCATAATGCCGTTCCACAGTGAGTTGGCTCATACTTTGAACCAGATCGATTATGCGGTCTAGTTTATCGTCGAACTGGATTTCTAACCGCGAAAATGTATATAGAAAACAGGGTGCCAACAGGATCACCGCGAAATCTTCCTGTACGAGAGATAGGACCTGCCGCGCAATTCTCCTCCGTGCCCCCGGATTCGCCCTCCGGTTGAGTTGGGAGAGCATCTCATCAACCCGGGGATTGGAGTACCCGAAAAAGTTATGCTCTCCATCGGAATGGAAGAATCGCGATAGGTTACTGTACCTAAAGCCAAAAAGGGGTTGAGTTAAAAAAGCATCCGCCTCTTCCCGCATCTCTCCACTGACAGAGATAGGATTCGCGACAGAAGAACCCGCTGACTTTCCGATGAGATGAGCCAAATCGCGAAAGACGCCGCTCGAACTGGCGATCCGAATATCAAGGGGAGAGTGAGGAAGTGGTGAAAGATCTTCTTCTTCAGCAATCTGACCCATGCGCAGATAGAGGTTGATCGCCTGATAATCAATTGCGCCTTTAAGTAGACTACAGTTTCGTTCGTCTGATAGAGGTCCGTGATGTCGATTGAGAAACAAGGCATAGTAAGTATCTTCAAAGAAGGGCCACTGTTGACAAGGCACCGTTGTTGGGAATTGGTAGAGGGACTGCAGCGCCTGAAGGTGGACAAAAAGCAGATCCAAGGTGCCGTTCTCAACCGCCTTAATGGCATTACCGGGGTGTGTGAAAAACCTCAAGGTTAACCAATCAATGCTGCTCTCTACTCCGCGATAATAATCCGGATTCTGTTCACAGCGAATTGTCATGGCATCCGGGCGGAAACGCTTCACTTGATAGGGACCTGAGACCACGCGGTAAGGTTGGGACGAATGGGACGGGACGGGGCAGATATTGCGCAGCAGAAAGAGAAAGAGCGGTTCCTCTTGCGAGAGTTGAACCCGAAGTTGGTTTTTTCCATCCGGTTTGATCTCTGTGATGATCGGAGCGATGCGACTGTCGGAAAACGCCGCGATAATCTCATCAAGGGTAATCGGCTTTCCATCGCTCCAACGGAGGTCGTTTCTCAAGGTTAGCTGCCATTGTAAATGTCCTTTCACGGGCTCGCAACCGGTTGCGAGCCGTCCTTCAATCTCCCCGTTTTCGTAGAACATCAAGAGGGGATCATAGCATAAGCGTTGCAGCCAGTAACTCAGCATCGGATTCCGTCGATCTTGCGTTTCCACTCCGATGGGATTCAACTCTCCAATCTCAAGCCAATTCAGCGACACCTGCTCATCGGGTTGCCTGATTCGAATGCTTCCGGTGTAGGAAACTCCCATCTGTTTTTGAAGCTGTTGGGCAATCTCCTTCTGATCCGGTTCACGTCGGTTCAGCAGTGGTAATATGAACTGAATCTGACTCGGTTGCAGGGTTGACTCATCCAGTTGATGTTTGAGAAGGTTCACCTCTTTTCTGCACCGTCTGATATGTCGCGATGACATTCCAATCCCTTGGGCGATCTCTTCATCGCTGGCTTGGGGGTGCTGCTTTTGATAGGCAATCAGTTTGAGAAGCGTATCGACTTTAGACATTTGTGGGCCTGCCAATTCAGGTCTATATTTGGGAACAGAATCCCAAAAGATAAGAAAACCTAAGGTTTGCGCTCAAGCGTTCAGACACTTTTTGCGCAGTGAAACTGAATAAAATTGTCCACGCTGAAATGGATCAGAAATATCGTGCGTCTGTTGATCACAGCCAACGACCATGTGTAGAGACTTTCCTAACAGCTCTCCGCCGGACTGTTATCTGAGAAAACGATGTACAGTATAAACCTCTCTACCTTCAATCCGCAACTGATTTTTTTAACGGGGTTTGGACGCATTATGTCCAAACTGTGCGAATGTGACTGGATTTTTTATGTCGAGGACTGGTATTCTTATTATCGTAGCCCGGAGCGATAGGGGTTTGGATTGATTTTGTCGCTATTTCGGCATTTATGGAGGTTTGTCTCTAATTCGGAATATTTCAAGAGCACTTTATAAGGAGACATTCACCAATACCTCCGACCTCTGCGATGTTTCCGAAGTCCCCCAGACAAGTTTCCCCCCTGATAAGGGCTTACTATTACCCACAAGTAGAAGATGGTAAACTTTCCGAAGTTGGCATTGGTATTTGCTTGATAGGCAAAAGTCGATATGATACATTTAATGGCATTGGTAAACGACTATACTGATTCCTCCCAACTCAATAGGAGTTGCTGATGCCTACTGTAAATAATGAGTTAACTCCCTGTTGGAGTCAACAGGAGTTTGAGACACTTGATTTAGGCGATAAACGTCTGACTCAGCGGCTGATTACTGTCGCTTCGTCATTGTCAACCTCCCCGCAATCTGCTATTCATGCTGCTTGTGAGGATTGGTCAGCTGTCAAAGCGGCGTACCGTTTATTTGATAATGAGCAGGTGACAGCGGAGAAACTCCTATCTCCTCACTTTGAACGAACAGTCGAACGGATCGGTGGCTATGGACGTGTGTTTGCGATTCAGGACACGACCTACCTCAATTACACACATCACCCATTGACTGAGGGGTTAGGACCGATTGGCACCGATTCTCAGCATATCTATGGGTTTGTCAAACACACCACTTTAGTGGTAACGGAATCGGGATTGCCGTTGGGGTGTCTGACCGATGCCGTTTGGGTTCGGGACGCTCCCAAGCCAAACCATAGCAAAGCCAACGTACCGTTGACGGAAAAAGAGAGCTACAAATGGATTGAGGCGTTAAACCAGACCCAAGCGCGTACCCCAGATGGGGTGGAGATGATTTCCATCTGTGACCGTGAAGCCGATATTTATGAGTTTTTTGTCCAAGCCAAAGACACCCCTTTCGTTATCCGAGCGGCTCATAATCGAAAGGTTGATGATCAAGCGGGGCAACTCCGGGCTGTGGTGCAAAGTCAACCGGCTGCCGGTGAACAACTTGTCAAAGTACCCGCTCGGGGGAATCAACCTGCCCGACAAGCCACAGTCAGCATTCATTTTACAACAACGACACTGCTTCCCCCTTATCGACACCCGGCATTACCCCCACAAGACCTACCCCCGGTTGACGTGAGTGTCGTCTGGGTGACGGAAGTCAATCCACCGGTGAAGGTAACTCCACTAGAATGGTTGTTAATTACTAATGTCAAAGTCAATGATTTTACCGATGCCATACAACGGATACGCTGGTACAGTCTGAGGTGGCAAATTGAAGTCTATTTCAAAGTCCTCAAATCCGGCACCAAAATTGAACACTGCCGATTGCAAACCAAAGACCGGCTCTTACGATATATTGCTCTAATGAGTGTCATTGCATGGCGACTTTACTGGTTGACGATGTACAATCGCCATGCGCCTGACGCTGAATGCACCGCTGTGTTGACTGATGATGAATGGAAAGCCCTTTATTGTATAACCCATAAGACAACCGATTTGCCAGACAAATTACCTACCGTTGCTCAAGTCACGGTGTGGATTGCAAAACTCGGTGGCTTTTTAGCACGAAAATCCGACGGCGCACCGGGGGTGACTGTCATCTGGAGAGGCTGGCAGCGCTTGAATGATATTGCTGACGCATTTACCCTGTTACACAACACCTGACCCAACCATAACCATTAACATCTACACTGATAAAAACCAACCCCAGACTTATGGGTAATAGTAAGCTGATAAGGGGGGTTGGGGGATTTAGGTCGTAGACTCTCGGCGCAGTCGGAGGGGTTGGTTATGCATTGAAAGTGTATCAGCAATTCTAAAATCTACTCTAATTGCTAAACTTCAGGGATAAAAGACTGATCTGAGTACATAGGAGGAAAGACAGATGCGACGGAAATGCAGTCTCGCACATCTGATTTTAGCTGGCGCTGTAGCCGTGGTTCTGACACCGTTGATGGTAGCGGTTGACGCGCAGGCACGGATCGCCTTTGAATCTGATAGGGATTGGGACGTTCTAAAGTTTGAAATCTACGTGATGGACAACGATGGAGGTAATCAGCGAAACCTTTCTAACAATCCTAGCGATGATAGGAGCCCCTCATGGTCCCCTGACGGTAGACGGATTGCTTTTAGTTCTGATAGGAATGATATGGGTGGAGACCGACAAATCTATGTGATGGACGCCGATGGTGGCAATCAGCGAAACCTTTCTAACAATGCCTTTGATGAATTCGAACCCTCATGGTCTCCTGATGGTAAACGGATTGTCTTCACGTCCAAGAGGGATGGGAACCGGGAAATCTACATGATGAATGCCGATGGGGGCAAGCCTAAAAACCTCTCTAACAATGCCTTTCCTGATCTAAACCCCTCATGGTCTCCAGACGGTAAACGCATTATCTTTATTTCCATTGGGAATGGAGACTTTGATATCTTCGTGATGAATGCCGATGGAGGGGATCGGCGAAACCTCACCAATAGTGACCGTAGTGACGAGGATCCCGTATGGTCTCCAGACGGTAAACGCATTGCTTTTACTTCCTTGAGGGATGGGGCAAGCCGGGACATCTATGTTATGGACGCCGATGGAGGGAATCAGCGAAACCTCACCAATCATCCCGATGTTGACTTCCACCCCTCATGGTCACCCGATGGTAAAAGCATTGCCTTCGTGTCGAATAGGAATAGGGATTTGAATCGAGACATCTTCGTTATGGACGCCGATGGGAGTAATCCTCGAAACCTCACCAATCATCCCGAGGATGAAGAAGCTCCTGCATGGCTTAACGCTGTTCTTTCAGTTGCTCCCGTAGGTAGGACACTCACAATATGGGGACGACTTAAACAGGTTGATCGGTAGTTGCCATTATTGAGAAAACAGGGTTTGCTAAGACGTGGGAACGTACAGGAATGGGGCACAAACGGCAAGGAAGGGGCGATGGGTTCGTACGATAATATACGAATTGCCCTTTTAATCGTAAAGGGGTTGCCAACACAATCTGATTTCTATCCACTCCAATGAATAAGAAACCGATTTGAGAACAGAGGAGGAAGAACAGATGCACCGGAGATACAATTTTATACATTTCCTTTTAGCCAGCTTTATAGTCTTGGTGCTGACATCGCTGATAGAAGCCGTTGATGCACAGGCACAAATTGTCTTCATATCTCAGAGGGATGGACACTTTCGAGACGATATACCCGGTATACCCAAACTACCCGCTGCTGAAATTTACGTAATGGACGCCGATGGTGGCAATCTGCGTAGACTTACCAATGATCCCGGTAGCGACTATGCACCTTCATGGTCGCCCGATGGTAAACGGATTGTCTTCGTGTCTGATAGGGATGGTCACGTTCACGCTAAACGCGGTTCGCCCACTTCTGAAATCTACGTAATGGGCGCCGATGGCGGCAATCCTCAAAATCTTACTAACAATCCTTTTCATGACAGCTCTCCCTCATGGTCACCGGATGGCAAACGAATTGCCTTCCATTCTAATAGGGATTGGGATAATCCTCATAACATTGAAATCTACGTAATGGACGCCGATGGTGGCAATCCTCAAAATCTTACTAACAATCTTGATGAGGATAGGCAGCCTTCATGGTCACCTGATGGTAAACGGATTGTCTTCACGTCCAAGAGGGATGGGCACTTTAGAGGCCGCTTTGGAATCACTTATGAAATCTATGTGATGGATGCCGATGGTGATAATGAACAAAGGCTCACTGAAAATCGCCGTTTTGACGAGCATCCCTCATGGTCCCCCGATAGTAAACGCATTGCCTTCTCGGCTGATAGGAGGGGTGACTTTGAAAACTATGAGATCTACGTAATGGACGCCGATGGTGGTAATGAACAAAGACTCACTCAAAATCGCGAGACTGACAAGTGGCCCTCATGGTCACCCGACGGCAAACGGATTGCCTTCTATTCTGACAGGGATGGAAACTCGGAAATCTACGTAATGGACGCCGATGGGGGTAATCCTCAAAACCTTACCAATCATGCCAGTACTGACGCTAGTCCTGCCTGGCTTAACTCCCCTTTTTCGGTTTCTCCCTCCGGCAAAAAGTCTACAATATGGGGACGGCTTAAACAGGTTGACCGATAGCTGCAAACAGTATTTGTTGAGGTTAGGAGTTGCGTGCTTGCGTTTGTAATAGCGCAATTCATTGCGCGTTAGATACCAACAACATCGCGTGAAGTATCTGGCTCAATTCACCAAACACTACCTCGCGACACAACGGGTATTCGATAAATCGTTTGACGACAAACCTAAGACCTTACTGTAGTTGCCTGCTTCTTAATCTCAACCTATCGGGGATTCATCGGACGTTGGGGTGGCCCGCAGCGTTGAATCGCCGAAGGGCAAGTCGAAGTCTCTCGAAGCGAAGGCTTTAAGTGTTCAACAAAGAATAAAAACCACCTTGAAAACAGAGGAGGAATAACAGATGCAACGAAAAGGCAAGTTCACATATATGATTTTAGCTGGCGTTGTCGTGTTAGGTCTAACGCTGCTAATGGTAAACGTTGATGCACAGGCACGGATTGCCTTCACGTCTGGTAGGAGTGGGAACGCAGAAATCTACGTGATGAACGCCGATGGGGGAAATCAACTAAACCTCACCAATCATCCCGATGGGGACGCTAATCCTGCATGGTCTCCTGACGGTAAACGGATTGTCTTCATGTCTGATCGGGATGGGCACGTTAACATACACGATTTTCCTAATTATGACATCTACGTGATGGATGCCGATGGAGGCAATCAACTAAACCTGACTAACGATCCCCATGATGATAGGTCTCCCTCATGGTCCCCCGATGGCAAACACATCGTATTTTCGTCTGATAGGGATAATAATAGGGATCATAACATTGAAATCTACGTGATGGACGCTGATAGTGGGAATCTACAAAGACTCACTAACAATCTCACTGAGGACCAGTATCCCTCGTGGTCACCCGACGGTAAACGGATTGCCTTCAGTGCGCGTAGGGATGGGCACTTTGAAAACGAGTTTGGAATCACTTATGAAATTTATGTGATGGACGCTGATGGTGGTAATGAACAAAGACTCACTGAAAATCGCAATAATGACTGGGATCCCTCATGGTCTCCTGACGGCAAACGGATTGCCTTTGAGGCTGATAGGAAGGGGGACGTTGTAAACTGGGACATCTACGTAATGGCCGCCGATGGGGGGAATCCTCAGAACGTCACTGAGAATCGCGTTTATGATTCTTCACCTTCATGGTCTCCTGACGGTGAACGGATCGTATTTTCCTCTAATAGGGATAGGGATGATATCCTTAACTCTGACATCTATGTGATGGACGCCGATGGGGGGAATCTTCAAAATATTACCAATAATCCCCATAGTGACGGTAGTCCTGCATGGCTGAACTCACCTTTTTCGGTTTCTCCTGCTGGCAGGCAGTTTACAATGTGGGGACGGCTCAAACAGGTCGACCGATAACTGGCATTTTATGGTGAATTCTGAAAATAAATAGACACTTTCGCCGACCCGGTAGGTGCGGTTTCTAACCGCACCGGTTTGGAGTGTCTCATTAATTCTATAAACTACCATAATTGGAGAGAAATTGCCAGAACAAGCTAACTGAGCACATAGGAGGAATAGTACATGCGACGGAAATGCAGTCTCGCACATCTGATTTTAGCTGGCGCTGTAGCCGTGGTTCTGACACCGTTGATGGTAGCGGTTGACGCGCAGGCACGGATCGCCTTCGTGTCTGATAGGGATTGGAACTGGGAAATCTATCTGATGGACAACGATGGAGGTAATCAGCGAAACCTCACCAATCATCCTGGTGATGACAAGCATCCCTCTTGGTCTCCGGACGGTAGATGGATTGCCTTCACCGCTGATAGGAGTGATAGGGATTGGAACCGGCAAATCTACGTGATGGACGCCGATGGGGGTAATCAGCAGAACCTCTCTAACAATGATTTTGATGACAAGGTTCCGTCTTGGTCTCCTGACGGCAAACGCATTGCTTTCATTTCTGATAGGGATAGGAACAGCGAAATCTACGTGATGAACGCCAATGGGGACAACCCTAAGAACCTCACCAAGAATGGCTCTTTTGACACTTCACCCTCCTGGTCCCCTGACGGCAAACGGATTGTCTTTGTTTCCGTTAGGGATGGGAACCAAGACATCTACGTTATGGACGCCGATGGGGACAATCAGCGAAGACTCACGCATCATGAGGATTCTGACATTTCACCTTCTTGGTCTCCAGACGGTAAACGGATTGCCTTTACCTCTGGTAGAGATCTAAACGGGGAAATCTATCTGATGGACGCCGATGGCGGTAATCAACAGAACCTCACCAATCATCCCGATAATGACAGGTCTCCCTCCTGGTCACCCGATGGCAAGTGGATTGTCTTCGTGTCGAATAGGACAAGGGATTTGAACCCGGACATCTACGTGATGGACGCCGATGGGAGTAATCCTCGAAACCTCACCAATCATCCCGAGGATGAAGAATATCCTGCATGGCTTAACGCTGTTCTTTCAGTTTCTCCCGCTGGCAAACAGTTTACGATGTGGGGACGGCTCAAACAGGCGAACCGATAACCGCCATTATTGAGAAAACAGTGTTTACGGATAAAAGAATAGTTCGAGACTATAGGAGGAATAACGGATGCACCGAAGGGACAATCTCGCACATTTGATTTTAGCTGGTGTTATAGTTTTGGGTCTAATGCTGTTGATGGTATGCGTAGAAGCACAGGCGCGGATTGCCTTCGCGTCTGACAGAGATGGGAACTATGAAATCTACGTGATGACCGCGGATGGGGGTGATCTACGTAGACTCACTAACAATCGCGCTACTGACCATTCACCCTCTTGGTCTCCTGATGGTAAGCGCATTGTCTTCATGTCTGCGAGGGATGGACACATTGACGCCAACCACGGTTCCCCCACTTTTGAAATCTACGTGATGGCCGCCGATGGGAGTAATCCTCGAAATCTCACGAACAATCCCCATTATGACATGTCACCCTCCTGGTCCCCTGACGGTAAGCAGATTGTCTTCGCGTCTCTTAGTAGGTTTGCGTTAGATGAGGACCCCGCTTTATACTTTGATATCTACGTGATGGCTGCGGACGGCGGCAATCCTCACAACCTGACTAACAGTCCGAATGATGATAGGTTTCCTTCATGGTCCCCGGACGGTGGACAGATTGTCTTTAGTGCCCGTAGGGATGGGCACTTTGAAAACGAACATGCTATCACTTATGAAATCTACGTGATGGAAGCCGATGGGATGAATCAACAAAGGCTCACTGAAAATCGTAGTAATGACTGGGATCCCGTATGGTCCCCCGACGGTAACCGGATTGCCTTCGCGTCTGACAGGAAGGGCGACCTTCAAAACTTTGAAATCTACGTGATGGACGCTGATGGAGGTAATGAACAAAAACTTACTGAAAATCGCGAGAATGATAGGTTTCCTTCATGGTCCCCCGATGGTGAACGGATTGTCTTCGCGTCTGAGAGGGATGGGAACTGGGAAAGCCTTGAAATCTACGTTATGGACGCGGATGGAGGTAACCCGCAGAATCTCACCAATAATCCTCAAGCTGACGTTGGTCCCGCTTGGTTGAATTCTCCGTTTTCGGTTTCTCCCTCCGGCAAAAGGTTTACGATGTGGGGACGGCTCAAACAGGTTGACCGATAGCTGCCATTATCGAGCAAACGGTGTTTACAGATAAAAGGATAGTTCGAGACTATAGGAGGAATAGCGGATGCACCGAAGGGACAATCTCGCAGATATGGTTTTAGCTGGTATTACATTCTTGAGTCTAACGCTGTTGATAGTATGCGTTGATACGCAGGCAAAGATTGCCTTTGTATCTGACAGGGATGGACACAGTTGGGAAATCTACGTGATGGACGCCGATGGGGGTAATCCGCGAAGACTCACAAATAGTCCGGAGGAGGAATTCGACCCCTCATGGTCACCCGACGGCAAACGCATTGTCTTTTCGTCTGAGAGTCATGAGAATCACGGGAACGAGGAGAGACATATCTACGTGATGGACGCCGATGGTGGGAATCCTCGAAAACTCACCAAAAATCCCGGAGTTGATCATGATCCCGCATGGTCTCCTGACGGCAAACGTATTGTCTTTGTCTCTAGCAGAGGTAACAATGACTGGTGGGCAACTGACATTAACGTGATGGATACCAATGGTAGGAATCCTCAGAAGCTCACCAACACGGGAGATGACGATGCTCCCTCATGGTCCCCTGATGGGGAACGTATTGTCTTCATGTCCTATAGAGATGAAAACGGTGAAATTTACGTGATGGACGCCGATGGCAAGAATCCTCAAAATCTCACTAACCATCCGGCAGCGGACTGGAGTCCCTCATGGTCTCCTGACGGTGAGCGCATTGCTTTCTCGTCTGACAGAGATGGACCCAAGGATGGCCCCCACGAAATTTACGTGATGGA
The DNA here is from genome assembly GCA_965220385.1 of Candidatus Poribacteria bacterium. Classification (GTDB taxonomy): domain Bacteria; phylum Poribacteria; class WGA-4E; order WGA-4E; family PCPOR2b; genus PCPOR2b. Next base: position 902,115 of record OZ244825.1, read on the forward strand.
CGCCGATGGAGGTAATCCGCGAAGACTTACAAACCACCCGGATAGGGATGGTTTGCCCTCATGGTCTCCTGATGGCAAACGGATTGCCTTCACGTCTAATAGAGTTAGGAGTTTCGACATCTATGTGATAGATGCTGATGGTCAAAACCTTCAAAACCTCACCAACGTGATGTTCGGGCATGACTCTGCGCCTACGTGGTTTCACCCTAATCTTGCGATTGCCCCCGCTGCAGTTGCCCCCGCAGGCAAGAAACCCACAATGTGGGCGCGGTTCAAACGGATCGGTCAATAACCATTGCGGCTTGGGACGAGTGAGGTATTGGGATTCGGAGATCCCTCCTCATTCTGATCTCGTTCCGGGATAGTTTTCAACCTCCAGGAAAACCAAATGTCATTAATAAGGAGGATAGGTATGAAACCCAAAATCAGGATGTATTGCAAATCCTTCTGTGTCAGTTGGTTATGTCTATTGATTTTTGCCGTGAGCCAAATAGCGCAGGCAAAATTGAAGATTTACTATATGCCGACCGGAAAATGGGAGCGAAATCTTTGGCGGATGGATGCTAACGGGGCAAACAAGGAATTGGTCCTCGAATCGCCCGTTCCGATGTTGTGGCCTACACTCTCTCCAGACGGGAAGCAAATCCTGTTCACACTGCCACCTTGGCTTAAAGGTGAACTAATGGTGATAAATTTAGATGGCAGTGGCTTGCGGAAATTGCTTGCTGCCCCACCGCGTCCGTTCAATATGGATGGGGAATGGTCACCGGATGGGACACGGATTGTTTATCAAGCCTTTGATCCGGATTTGCGTCACTCCTTTCAAGTATATGTGACGGATGCCCAAGGATTTAACTCCTTTCAAATTGCGCCAGATATAGAAGCAAACATGGACAGACCCTTTTGGTTTCCAGACAGCAAGCGCATCGGCTTTACGGTCGGCAAACGCGGTGCAAAACTACATTGGATTGATGCGGATCCCGATGCGAAGGCAAAAGAGATGAATCACCGATTCTTCGCCCATTGGATTCGTTGGTCTCCAAATGGGAAACGGACAATTGTCTACGGATCAATAGAGGAATGGGGACAATGGGACCTGTTTCTCGGTGATGCGCCGGCAAGAAAGCTAATTCCTCTTAACGATGAGGCGAACATAGTTGGGGCGCAATGGTTACCGGACAACACGCATATTGTCGGCACGAGCGGTTCCAATGTCGTTGTGGCGAATGTTGACACCCAAGAAATTCAGCGTTTAACCGACGATGGTCAAAGCAGGTTTGTCTTCTGGCACGACTCCCCGCTTGCGGTGGAAACTGCGAGAAAGCTATCGACATCTTGGGGGGCAATCAAGAGAAAAACCATAGATGCCGAAAAGTGAGGGAAAAGACGTATCTCTGAACCTTGACTTGGTGTAAGCCCTTGTTGATGTGGAGCAGGTAAATCTTCAGGTGATATTCAGTCGAGTGTTTTGGGAGAAAAGGAGAAATGGGCAGATGAAAAGGCGATACAATCTCGGAAATCTGATTTTAGCTAACGTTGTCGTGTTGCTTCTAACACCGGTGATGGTAGCCGTTGACGCACAAGCAAGGATTGCCTTCGTGTCCGATAGGGATGGGAACTATGACATCTACGTGATGGACGTCGATGGAGGGAATCTGCGTCGACTCACCAATCATCCCGATATTGACAGTTTGCCCTCATGGTCCCCCGACGGTAAACGGATTGTCTTCACGTCTAAGAGGGATGGGCATGTTGACGCTATACACGGTTTTGCCACTTCTGAAATCTACGTAATGGACGCCGATGGGGACAATCCTCAAAACCTCACAAATCATCCCAAGGAGGACTGGTACCCCTCATGGTCCCCTGACGGCAAACGCATTGCCTTCTCGTCTGAGAGGGATGGGAACATTGAAATCTACGTGATGGACGCCGATGGCGGCAATCCTCAAAACCTCACTAACAATCCCCTTAATGACAGGGATCCCTCATGGTCCCCTGATGGCAAACGCATTGTCTTCAGTGCGCGTAGGGATGGGCACTTTGAAAACGAGCTTGCCTTGACTTATGAAATCTACGTGATGGACAATGATGGTGGTAATCAACAGAGACTCACTGAAAATCGCAAGAATGACTGGCACCCCTCTTGGTCTCCCACCGGTAAACGGATTGCCTTCACATCTGATAGGAAGGGGGACTTTCAAAACTTTGAAATCTACGTGATGGACAATGATGGGGGCAATCAACAGAGACTCACTGAAAATCGGGTTTCTGACTCGTTTCCCTCCTGGTCTCCCGACGGCGAGCAAATTGTCTTTTGCTCTGATAGGGATGGTCACGTTCACGCTAAACACGGTTGGTCCACTAATGAAATCTACGTGGTGGATGCTGATGGTGGCAATCAACAAAACCTCACCAATCATCCCCATGATGACCTAGAGCCCTCATGGTTTAGCCCTCCCTTCTCGGTTTCTCCCACTGGCAAAAAAATCACAATGTGGGGTTGGGTCAAACAGATCGACCGGTAACTACCATTATTGGGCGAGCAGTGTTTAAGAACAAACTTCCAATTAGAAAACAGAGGAGGCATACCAGATGCAAGGGAGATGCAGTCTGACACATTTGACTTTAGTTGGCATGGTAATATTGCTTCTAACACCGCTGATGGTGGCAGTTGACGTGCAGGCACAGATTACCTTCATATCTCATCGGGATGGGAACCCTGAAATCTACGTGATGAATTCTGACGGTAGCAATCAGCGTAGACTCACCAATAATGGCGCTAAGGATTGGAATCCCTCATGGTCGCCCAACGGCAAGCGCATCGCCTTCGTGTCTGATAGGGATGGTCACGTCCACGCTAAGCACGGTTGGTCCACTTATGAAATCTACGTGATGGACGCCGATGGAAGCAATCAGCAAAACCTCACGAACAATCCCCATAATGACAGGCAACCCTCCTGGTCACCGGATGGTGAACGTATTGTCTTCTCAGCGAATAGGGATTGGGGGAATCCTCAAAGCATTGACATCTACGTAATGGACGCCAATGGAGGGAATGAACAAAGACTCACCGAAAATCCCAGTGAGGACGAGGATCCCTCTTGGTCCCCCGACGGTGCACACATTGTCTTCAGTGCGCGTAGGGCTGGGAACGTTGAAAACAAGTTCGGAATCACCCATGAAATTTATGTGATGGACGCCGATGGAGGGAATGAACAAAGACTGACTGAAAATCGGAATAATGACTGGGCTCCCGTATGGTCTCCCGACGGCAAGCGCATCGCCTTCATGTCTGATAGGAAGGGAGACGTTGTAAACTTCGACATCCATGTGATGGACGCCGATGGCGGTAATCTTCAAAACCTCACCAACCATCGCGGCTGGGACGGGTCTCCGTCATGGTCCCCTGACGGTAACCGGATTGCCTTCAATTCTGATAGGGATGGACCCCGTAACTATGAAATCTACGTGATGGACGCCGATGGTGGCAATCTTCAAAACCTCACCAATCATCCGGTTAGTGACGCTAGCCCTGCATGGTTGAACTCTCCGTTTTCGGTTTCTCCCGCTGGCAAAAAGTTTACAATGTGGGGAGGGCTCAAACAGGTCGACTGATCGCTGCTACTGTTGAGTAAATGGTGGCCAAATATAAGAGATCGATTAGAACACAGAGGAGGAATAGTAGATGCGAAGGAGATGTAGTCTGACACATTTGACTTTAGTTATGGTATCATTGGTTCTAACGCTGCTGATGGCAGTTGCTGATACGCTGGCAAAGATTGCCTTCGTATCCAGGAGGGATGGGAACCCTGAAATCTACGTGATGGAGGCTGATGGGAAAAATCAGCGAAACCTCACCAATAATGCCAATGCTGATTACCAGCCCTCATGGTCACCCGACGGTAAACGCATTGTCTTCATATCTGAAAGGGATGGGCATGTTGACCCTCGCGGTTGGACCACTACTGAAATTTACGTGATGGAGGCTGATGGAAGCAATCCTCAGAACCTCACGGATAATCCCTCTGGTGATAGGGATCCTTCTTGGTCGCCGGATGGCAGACGTATCGCCTTCGTGTCGGATCGAGATCCGAAATTTCCACACTTTAATGTCTACGTAATGGACGCCGATGGAAGCGATCCGCAAAATATCACTAACAATGTTGATGGTAACAGGTATCCCTCATGGTCGTCCGACGGCAAACGCATTCTCTTTAGTGCACGTAGGAAAGGGCACGTTGAAAACAGGTTTGGAATCACTGAGGAAATCTACGTTATGGACGCTGATGGCGGGAATGAACAGAGACTCACTGAGAATCGGAATAATGACTGGGATCCGGTATGGTCTCCTGATGGCAAACGGATTGCCTTTGCTGCTGATAGGAAGGGAACTTTTGCCGAATTGGACATCTACGTTATGGACGCCAATGGCGGGAATGAACAACAACTCACCAATCAGCGAGGTTGGGACGCGGATCCGTCATGGTCCCCAGACGGCAAACGGATTGCCTTCAATTCTGAGAGGGATGGGAACTCTGAAATCTACGTGATGGACGCCGATGGTGGCAATCCTCAAAACCTCACGAATAGTCCGGGTGGTGACTTTGATCCTGCATGGTTAAACTCTCCGTTTGCGGTTTCTCCCGCTGGCAAAAAGTTTAAGATGTGGGGGTGGGTCAAACAGATCGACCGGTAACTGCCATTATTGGGCAAACAGTGTTTAAGAACAAATATCTGATTAGAAAACAGAGGAGGAATAGCAGATGCAAGGGAGATACAGTCTGACACATTTGACTTTAGTTGGCATGGTAATATTGGGTCTCACGCTGCTGATGGTAGTGGCTGATGCAAAGGCACAGATTGTTTTCGCGTCGGATAGAGTTTGGGCTGATTGGGAGTGGGAGATTTACGTGATGGATACCGATGGCGGTAATCAGCGAAACCTGAGTAACGCCCCCGGTGATGACCAGTATCCCTCTTGGTCCCCTGACGGCATGCAGATTGTCTTTACAGCGGATCGGAGTGGTAAGGATTGGAACCGACAGATCTACGTGATGGACGCCGATGGGGGGAATCAGCAAAACCTTTCTGAAAATGACTCTGATGACTGGGACCCCGCATGGTCTCCTGACGGTAAACGGATTGCCTTCGTGTCTAGTCGGGATGGGGGCACCGAAATCTACGTGATGAACGCCGATGGGAGCAAACCCAGAAACCTTACCAACCATCGCTTTCCTGACTATGCTCCTGCCTGGTCCCCGGACGGTAGGCGCATTGCCTTTTATTCTTGGAGGGATGGGAACATGGAAATTTACGTTATGGACGCCGATGGGGATAACCCTCAAAACCTCACCAATCATCACCAGAGTGACACGGAGCCCTCATGGTCTCCTGACGGTAAACACATTGCCTTTCAATCTTGGAGGGATGGCAACGGTGAAATCTACGTGATGGCCGCCGATGGGAATAATCCTCAAAACCTCACCAATCATCCCTTTAAGGATTGGGAACCCTCTTGGGTCCCTGACGGGAGACGGATTGTCTTCGTGTCCGATAGAGAGGCGGATGCGAACCCGGACATCTTCGTGATGAACGCCGACGGGAGTAATCCTCAGAACCTGACCAATCATCCCGAGGATGACCTTACGCCTGCATGGTTTGGCACTCCTTTTTCAGTTGCTCCCACCGGCAAGACCCTCACGCTATGGGGACGGGTCAAACAGGCGGACCGGTAACTGCCACTGTTGAGAGAAAGGTGTTTAAGAATAAAAAACGATTTGAAAGTAGGGGAGGACGCATAGATGCGACGGAAGTGCTGTCTCGGACATTTGGTTTTAACTGTCCTTGTAGTCTTGGGTCTAACACCGCTGGTGGTAGCCGTTGACGCTGGGGCACAGATTGCGTTTGCGTCCGATAGGGATGGAGACAACGAAATCTACGTGATGGACGCTGATGGGGGAAATCTGCGAAGACTCACCAATAATCGCCATGGTGATGGGGATCCCGTATGGTCTCCGAACGGCAAGCGGATTGCCTTCAAGTCCGATAGGGAGGGGCACTTTAACCGACACGGTTGGCACACTCATGACATCTACGTAATGGACGCCGATGGTGGCAATCAGCAGAAACTGACTAACCATCCCGCTGATGACTGGGATCCTTCATGGTCCCCTGACGGCAAGCGAATTGCTTTCACCTCTTGGAGGGATGGGCCCTTTAACATTGAAATCTACGTGATAGACGCCGATGGTGGCAATCTTCAAAACCTGACTAACAATCCTCGTGATGACCGGAATCCATTCTGGTCGCCCTACGGTGCACACATTGTCTTCAGCGCACGTAGGGATGGCCACTTTGAAAACAAGTTTTCAATCACCCATGAGATCTACGTGATGGACATCAATGGTGGCAATCAGCGAAGACTCACTGAAAATCGTAGTAATGACTGGGATCCCGTATGGTCACCGGACGGTAAACGGATTGCCTTCGAAGCTGATAGGAAGGGCAACCTTGAACAATTTAACATCTACGTGATAGACGTCGATGGCGGCAATCTTCAAAAACTTACCAATCATCGCGCCTGGGACGGTTCTCCCTCATGGTCCCCCGATGGTGAACGGATTGTCTTCCATTCCAAGAGGGATGGGAACAATGAAATCTACGTAATGGACGCCGATGGTGGCAATCTTCAAAACCTCACCAATCATCCCGCTAATGACAGCTCTCCCGCATGGTATACTCCCCCTTTTGCAGTTGCTCCTGCCGGCAAAAGTTCTACAACATGGGGTTGGCTGAAACAGGTCGATCAATAAGTGTCATTATTGAGAGAATGATGTTTAGGGATATAACATTAACTTCAGACCATAGGAGGTATGCCCGATGCAGAGAAGGCACAGGTTCACACATTTCAGTCTATCCATGGTTGTCGTCTTGGTACTGGCATCGTTGATGGTATGCGTTGACGCACCGGCACAGATTACCTTCATGTCTCATCGGGATGGGAACTGGGAAATCTATGTGATGGCCGCCGACGGAGGTGATCAGCGTAGGCTCACCAATAATCGTCAAACTGACAGTTCGCCCTCCTGGTCTCCTGACGGTAAACACATCGCCTTCACGTCTAGGGGGAATGATAAGGATTGGAACCGGCAAATCTACGTGATGGATGCCGATGGGGGGAATCAGCGAAACCTTTCTAACAATGAATTTGATGAATGGGGACCCTCCTGGTCCCCAGACGGAACACGCATTGCATTCGTGTCTGAGCGGAATGCTGGGGGTTGGTGGACCGTCTACGTGATGGATACCAATGGGGGAAATCAGCGTAGACTCACCAATCATCGCAATAATAATCAGTCCCCCTCATGGTCTCCTGATGGTAAACGGATTGCCTTCATGTCTGAGAGGGATGGGAACTATGAAATCTACGTGATGGACGCCGGTGGGAGAAATCAGCGTAGACTCACCAATCATCGCAATAATGATGAGCACCCTTCATGGTCTCCGGATAGTAAACGGATTGTCTTCATGTCCGATAGGGATGGGCACTTTGACGTAAACGGTTTCTCAACCTCTGAAATCTACGTAATGGACGCCAATGGGAGAAATCAGCGTAGACTCACTGAAAATGGCGATCATGACTGGTCGCCCTCTTGGTCCCCGGACGGTAAACGGATCGCCTTTTCTTCCGGACGAGATGGGAACTATGAAATCTACGTGATGGACGCCGACGGGGATAACCCTCAAAACCTCACCAATAATCCGCGTGGTGACTCTAATCCCGCATGGTTTACCCCTCCTTTTGCAGTTGCTCCTGCCGGCAAAAGTTCTACAACATGGGGTTGGCTGAAACAGGTCGATCAATAAGTGTCATTATTGAGAGAATGATGTTTAAGGATGATAAGCCGATTTAAGATCAGAGGAGGAAAGACAGATGCACCGGAGAACCCATCTCGCCCATTTGATCTTAGCTATCACTGTGGTCTTGGGCTTGACACCGCTGATGGTCGCCGTTGACGTACAGGGACAGATTGCCTTCGTGTCTAATAGAGACGGGCACATTCGAGACGATGTACCCGGTATACCCGCTTTCGAAATCTATGTGATGGACACCGATGGGGGAAATCAGCGTAGACTCACCAATAATCGACATAATGACGGTTCACCTTCATGGTCCCCGGACGGCGAACGCATTGTCTTTGTGTCTCATAGGGATGGGAACCCTGAAATCTATGTGATGGACGCCGATGGGGGAAATCAGCAGAACCTCAGTAACAATCTTAGTGATGACAGTTCTCCCTCCTGGTCTCCTGACGGTAACCGGATTGCCTTCGACTCTAACAGGGAGGGGCGCTTTAACTGGGAAATCTATGTGATAGACACTGATGGGCGGAATCTTCAAAGACTCACTAACAACCCTGATCCTAACGGACATCCTGATGATAGGTTTCCCTCTTGGTCACCCGACGGTGCACACATTGTCTTCAGCGCCCGTAGGGAGGAACACGTTGAAAACAAGTTTGCCGTCACGTATGAAATCTACGTGATGGATGTTGGTGGTGGTAATCAACAGAGGCTCACCAATAATCGGAATAATGAGTGGGCACCCGTATGGTCTCCGGACGGCAAACGGATTGCTTTCGTGGCTGATAGGAAAGGGAACTTTGAAAACTTTGACATCTACGTGATGGAAGCCGATGGTGGGAATCTACAAAACCTCACCAATGATCGCGCTTGGGACTGGAATCCCTCATGGTCTCCTGATGGCAAACGTATTGCCTTCTCGTCTGATAGGGATGGAAACTTTGAAATTTACGTGATGAATGCCGATGGGAGTAATCCTCAAAACCTCACCAATAATCCGCGTGGTGACTCTAATCCCGCATGGTTTACCCCTCCTTTTGCAGTTGCTCCTGCCGGCAAGAGTTCTACAACATGGGGTTGGCTGAAACAGGTCGATCAATAAGTGTCATTATTGAGAGAACAGTGTTTAAGGATGATAAGCCGATTTAAGACCAGAGGAGGAAAGACAGATGCAACGGAGAACCCATCTTGGAAATCTGATTTTACCTAACGTTGTCGTGGTGATTCTAACACTGCTGATGGTCTGCGTTAACGCACAGGCACAGATCGCCTTCTCGTCTGGCAGGGATGGGAACTATGAAATCTACGTGATGGACACCGATGGGGGTAATCTGCAAAACCTAACCAATCATCGCGGCTGGGACGGGTCTCCCTCCTGGTCCCCGGACGGTAACCGGATTGCCTTCTCGTCTAAGAGGGATGGACACGCTATGGGCGGTCACCTCACTGGTGACATCTATGTGATGGACGCCGATGGGAGGAATCAACAGAACATCACTAACAATCCCTCTTATGACACCTCTCCCTCCTGGTCCCCGGACGGTAACCGGATTGCCTTCGACTCTAACAGGGATGGGCGCTTTAACTGGGAAATCTATGTGATAGATGCCGATGGGGGAAATCTTCAAAGACTCACTAACAATCCTGATCCTAATGGACATCCTGATGACAGGTATCCGTCATGGTCGCCCGACGGTAAACGGATTGTCTTTAGTGCGCGTAGGGCTTGGCACGTTGAACACAACTTGGACACCACTTATGAAATCTACGTGATAGATGCCGATGGGCGGAACGAACAGAGACTGACCGAAAATCGGAATAATGAGTTGTCACCCGTATGGTCTCCGGATGGTAATCGGATTGCCTTCTCGGCTGATAGGAAGGGAGACTTTGTAAACTTTGAAATTTACGTGATGGACGCCGATGGGGGTAATCAACAAAGGCTCACCAATAATCGTACCTTTGACTGGTTTCCCGCATGGTCGCCCGATGGTGAACGGATTGCCTTCGTATCTAGGAGGGATGGGAACAGTGAAATTTACGTGATGGATGCCGATGGGAGTAATCCTCAAAACCTGACCAATAATCGCCATGGTGACAGTAGGCCTGCATGGTTGAATTCTCCGTTTTCGGTTTCTCCCGCTGGCAAAAAGTTTACAGTGTGGGGTTCGATTAAGCAGATTGACCGATAATTGCCATTATTTAAAAAAAGAGTGTTTAAGGACAAAAATTGATTTGAGACCAGAACAGGAAAGACGGATGCAACGGAGATATAGTCTTACACATTTGATTCTAGCTACTGTTGTAGTATTAAGTCTGGTACTGTCGATGGTCTGCGTTAACGCACAGGCACAGATTGCCTTCTCGTCTAATAGGCATGGGGCCTGGGAAATCTACGTGATGGACACCAATGGGAAAAATCAACGAAGGCTCACCAATCATCGTCATGATGACTATTTCCCGTCATGGTCTCCCGATGGTGGACGCATTGTCTTTGGTTCCAAACGAGATGGGGGATTCACTTATGAAATCTACGTGATGGATGCCGATGGAAGCAATCCTCAAAGACTTACCAATAATGGACATGATGACTATTCACCATCATGGTCCCCCGATAGTGAACGCATCGTCTTCTCTTCCGTCCATGAAATTTATGTGATGGACGCCGATGGCGGGAATCAACAAAAACTCAGCCAAGATGATCGGAAGGACTATTCACCCTCTTGGTCACCTGATGGTAAACGCATTGTTTTCTCGTCTGAAAGGAAGGGGCACTTTGAAACCAATTTTGAAATCACGTCTGAAATCTACGTAATGGACGCCGATGGGGGTAATGAACGAAGGTTGACTGAAAATCGCAATAATGACTGGCACCCTGTATGGTCACCCGACGGTAGACGTATTGCCTTCTCGTCTTATAAGCCTGGGAACTGGGATGGCATTGAAATCTACGTGATGGGCGCCGATGGCGGTAATGAACGAAGACTCACCAAGAATCTCCGGGCTGATGATTCGCCGTCATGGTCTCCCGATAGTGAACGTATTGCCTTTGAATCTTTTAGAGATGGGAACTGGGAAATCTACGTGATGGACGCCGATGGGGGCAATCAGCGAAACATCACTAAACATGGCAGTTGGGACGAATCCCCTGCATGGTATGCTCCTGCGCTTGCAGTTTCTCCCGCGGGTAAGACACGCACGACGTGGGGGCGGCTTAAACGGTTTGACCGATGAAGACTAATGCGTGATGCGTAAAACGTAAGGATAGACGGAGCGGGGATCTCCACTGTTTCCCGCCCATAGGAAAAACGATTTGAAAACAGAGGAGGATTAGGGGATGCAACGGAGAACCAATCTCGCCCATTTGATTTTAGCTGGCGTTATAGTGTTGAGTCTCGCGTTTTTGATGGTAGATGTCGACGCACAAGCCCAGATCGCCTTCTCGTCTAACAGGGATGGTAACTATGAAATCTACGTGATGGACGCCGAGGGGGCGAATCTCCAAAACCTCACGAACCATCCCGCTGCTGACCACTCGCCCTCCTGGTCCCCTGACGGCAAGCGCATTGTCTTCATGTCCGCCAGGGATGGGCACGTTGACGCGAACCACGGTTCCCCCATCTTTGAAATCTACGTGATGGACGCCGATGGTGGTAATCCTCAAAACCTTACGAACAATCCCCACTATGACATGTCACCCGCGTGGTCGCCTGACGGTAAACAGATTGCCTTCACATCTGACAGGGAGAGGCGCTTTGGCTGGGCAATCTATGTGATAGATGCCGATGGAGGGAATCTTCAAAGACTTACCAATAATCCTGATGATGACGCTCATCCTGACGACAGGTATCCCTCATGGTCGCCCGACGGTAAACGGATTGTCTTCAGTGCCCGTAGGAAGGGGCACTTTGAACATAACTTGGACGCCACTTATGAAATCTACGTGATGGACGCGGATGGGGGGAATCAACAGAGACTCACCAATAATCGCAAGAATGAATTGTATCCCTCTTGGTCCCCTGACGGCAACCGGATTGCCTTCTCGGCTGATAGGAAGGGGGACCGTGTAAACTTTGAGATCTACGTGATGGACGCGGATGGAGGAAATCAACAGAGACTCACCAATAATCGCATTCATGACAGGTATCCCTCATGGTCCCCCGATGGCAAACGCATTGCGTTCTCATCTGAGAAGGATGGGAACTGGGAAAGCCTTGAAATCTACGTGATGGCGGACGATGGGGGTAACCCGCAGAATCTCACCAATAATCCCCAAGTTGATGTTGGTCCCGCTTGGTTGAACTCTCCGTTTTCCGTTTCTCCTGCGGGCAAGCAGTTCACAATGTGGGGGCGGCTCAAACGGACTGACCGATAATTGCCATTATTGGGCAAACAGCCTTTTCACCGATGTGAAAACAGAGGAGGAATAAGAGATGCAACGAAGATACAGTCTCGGACATCTAATTTTAGCTGGCGTTGTAGCCTCGGTGCTTATACTGCTGATGGTATGCGTTGAGGCACAGGGACAGATTGCCTTCATGTCTGATAGGGATGGAAATTGGGAAATCTACGTGATGGACGCCGATGGGAAGAATCAGCGGAGAGTCACTAACAACCCCGCTGATGACAAGTGGCCTTCATGGTCTCCTGATGGTAAACGGATCGCGTTCGAGTCTGATCGGGATGGGGACGTTCACCCCATACACGGTAATCCTACTTCTGAAATCTACATGATAGACGCCGATGGTAGAAACCCTCAAAATCTCACTAACAGTCCCTATCATGACAGGGAGCCCGCCTGGTCGCCTGACGGTAGCCGGATTGCCTTTGGTGCCCTTAGGGAGAACCGTATTAACTATGAAATCTACGTGATGGATGTCGATGGGGAGAATCTACAGAGACTCACTGACAATCCCGGTAATGACGGGCATTCTGGTAACAGGTTTCCCTCTTGGTCCCCCGACGGTGAACGCATTGTCTTCACTGCCCGTAGGGCTTGGCACGTTGAAAACAAGTTTGCAATCACCTATGAAGTCTACGTTCTGGATGTCGAGAGCGGGGAGCAACACAGACTCACTGATAATCGCAATAATGAGTGGTCTCCCTCATGGTCTCCTGACGGTCAACGGATTGCGTTCTCGGCTGATAGGAAGGGGATCCTTCAAAACTTTGACATCTACGTAATGGATGCCGATGGTGGCAATCAACAGAACGTCACCAATGATCGCGTTCGTGACGGCTCTCCTTCATGGTCTCCTGACGGTGAACGGATCGCTTTTGTGTCTAGTAGGGATGGCCCCCTAAGAGACGGTTTTCCCACTTCTGACATCTACGTGATGGATGCCGATGGTGGCAATCTGCAAAACCTCACCAATCATCCGGGTGGCGACACTGGTCCTGCCTGGTTGAACTCTCCTTTTTCGGTTTTTCCCGCCGGCAAACAGTTTACAATGTGGGGGCGGCTCAAACGGACCGACCGATAATTACCATTATTGGGCAAACAGCCTTTTCACCCATTTGAGACCAGAGGAGGAATAACAGATGCAATGGAGATACAGTCTCGGACATCTGATTTTAGCTTGTGTTGTAGTATTAAGTCTGACACTGCTGACGGTATGCGTTGAGGCACAGGGACAGATTGCCTTCTCGTCTAATAGGGATGGACACGTAAGAAACGGTTTTCCCACTGCTGAAATCTACGTGATGGACGCCGATGGGCAGAATCAGCGTAGGCTCACCAATAACCCCGCGAGTGACCATTCACCCGCATGGTCACCTGACGGTAAACAGATTGCCTTCGTGTCTGAGAGGGATGGGCACGTCGCTAAACACGGTTGGTTTACTTCTGAAATCTACGTTATGAATGCCGATGGTGGCAATCCTCAAAACCTAACTAACGATCCCGCTGATGACAGAGATCCCTCATGGTCACCTGACGGTAAACGGATTGTCTTCGCATCTGATAGGGATAATGATAGGGGACATAACATTGAAATCTACGTGATGGATGCCGAGGGAGGTAATCTTCAAAACCTGACTAACAATCTTACTGAGGATGAGTCTCCCTCATGGTCGCCCGACGGTGAACGGATTGTCTTCAGTGCGCGCAGGGAAGGGCACGTTGAAAACAAGTTTGGAATCACTTATGAAATCTACGTAATGGACAGCGATGGTGGCAATCAACAAAGACTGACTGAAAATCGCAATAATGACGGTTCTCCCTTATGGTCGCCCGACGGTGAACGGATTGTCTTTGAGTCTGATAGAAAGGGAGAGTTCGAAAACTATGACATCTATGTGATGGACGCCGATGGCGGCAATCTACAAAAACTCACCAATATTCGTGGTTGGGACAGTTCTCCCTCATGGTCACCCGATGGTGAGCGGATTACCTTTATGTCTGAGAGGGCTGGGAACACTGAGATCTACGTTATGGACGCCGATGGTGGTAATCCTCAAAATCTCACGAATAGTCCGGGTGGTGACTTTGCTCCTGCGTGGTTGAACTCTCCGTTTTCGGTTTCTCCCGCCGGCAAACAGTTTACGATGTGGGGGCGGCTCAAACGGACTGACCGATAATTACCATTATTGGGCAAACAGCCTTTTCACCCATTTGAGACCAGAGGAGGAATAAGAGATGCAACGAAGATACAGTCTCGGACATCTAATTTTAGCTGGCGTTGTAGCCTCGGTGCTTATACTGCTGATGGTATGCGTTGAGGCACAGGGACAGATTGCCTTTGTGTCTAGGAGGGATGGGAACAGTGAAATCTACGTGATGGGCACGGATGGGGGGAATCAGCGTAGACTCACCAATAACCCCGCTAATGACCATTCACCCTCATGGTCTCCTGACGGCAAGCGCATTGCCTTCGTGTCTAATAGGGATGGGCACGTTCACCCTATACACCGCTTTCCCACTTCTGAAATCTACGTGATGGACGCGGATGGGGGGAATCCGCAAAACCTGACTAACGATCCCCATGATGACAGGTATCCCTCCTGGTCACCTGACGGCAACCGGATTGCCTTCATGTCGAGGAGAGATGGGAACAGTGAAATTTACGTGATGGATGCCGATGGTGGCAATCCTCAAAACCTGACGAATAATGCTGATCCTAACGGACATCCTAATGACGAGGATCCCTCTTGGTCCCCCGACGGTGCACAGATCGTCTTCAGGGCCCGTAGGAAGGGGCACGTTGTACACAACTTGGACACCACTTATGAGGTCTACGTAATGGACGCCGATGGGGGGAATGAACAGAGACTCACCAATAATCGGAGTAATGAATTGGCACCAGTATGGTCTCCGGACGGTAGCCGGATTGCCTTCATGTCTGATAGGAAGGGGGAGGGGGACGCTGCAAACTTTGATATCTACATGATGGACGCCGATGGTGGCAATCAACAGAAACTGACCAATAATCGCGCGTGGGACGGTTCTCCCTCATGGTCACCCGACGGTGAACGGATTGCCTTCGTGTCTGATAGGGATGAGAACTCTGAAATCTACGTGATGGACGCCGATGGAGGTAATCAGCAAAACCTCACGAATAATCCGGGTGGTGACTTTGGTCCTGCCTGGTTGAACTCCCCTTTTTCGGTTTCTCCCGCCGGCAAACAGTTTACGATGTGGGGGCGGCTCAAACGGACTGACCGATAATTACCATTATTGGGCAAACAGCCTTTTCACCCATTTGAGACCAGAGGAGGAATAAGAGATGCAACGAAGATACAGTCTCGGACATCTAATTTTAGCTGGCGTTGTAGCCTCGGTGCTTATACTGCTGATGGTATGCGTTGAGGCACAGGGACAGATTGCCTTCGTGTCGAGGAGGGATGGGAACGCTGAAATCTACGTGATGGACGCCGATGGGAAGAATCAGCGCAGACTCACCAATAACCCCGCTGATGACTGGGATCCTTCATGGTCTCCTGACGGCAAACGGATTGCCTTCGTGTCTGATAGGGATGAGCACCCTGACAGAATACCCGGTTGGTTTACTTCTGAAATCTACGTGATGGACGCGGATGGGGGGAATCCGCAAAACCTGACTAACAATCCTGCTGATGACAGGAATCCCGCATGGTCTCCTGACGGTAACTGGATTGCCTTCATGGCTAGGAGGGATGGGAACAATGAAATTTACGTGATGGATGCCGATGGCGGGAATCCTCAAAACCTGACGAATAATGCTGATCCTAACGGACATCCTAATGACAAGGATCCCTCTTGGTCACCCGACGGTGCGCACATTGTCTTCAGCGCCCGTAGGGAGGGGCACTTTGAAAACAACTTGGACACCGTTTATGAAATCTACGCAATGGACGCCGATGGGGGTAATGAACAGAGACTGACTGAAAATCGGAATAATGACTGGAATCCCGTATGGTCTCCTGACGGCAAACGGATTGCCTTCGAATCTGATAGGAAGGGTGACGCGGTAAACTTCGACATCTACGTAATGGACGCCGATGGTGGCAATCAGCAGAAACTGACCAATCAGCGCGGTTGGGACGGTTCTCCTTCATGGTCCCCCAACAGTGAACGGATTGCCTTTGAATCTGAGAGGGATGGGAACTTTGAAATCTACGTGATGGACGCCGATGGGGGGAATCCTCAAAACCTCACGAATAATCCGCATAGTGACTTTGGTCCTGCCTGGTTGAACTCTCCTTTTTCGGTTTCTCCTGCGGGCAAGCAGTTTACAATGTGGGGATGGCTCAAACGGACTGACCGATAATTGCCATTATTGGGCAAACAGCCTTTTCACCCATTTGAGACCAGAGGAGGAATAACAGATGCAACGAAGATACAGTCTCGGACATCTAATTTTAGCTGGCGTTGTAGCCTTGGTGCTTATACTGTTGATGGTATGCGTTGACGCACAGGGACAGATTGCCTTCTCGTCTTATAGGGATGGACACGTAAGAAACGGTTTTCCCACTGCTGAAATCTACGTGATGGACGCCGATGGGGGTAATCAGCGTAGACTCACCAATAACCCCGCTAGTGACCATTCACCCGCATGGTCTCCTGACGGCAAACGGATTGCCTTTATCTCTGATAGGGATGGGCACCCTAGCAGAATACCCGGTTGGTTTACTTCTGAAATCTACGTGATGAATGCTGATGGGAGCAATCCTCAAAACCTCACTAACAATCCCGCTGATGACAGGAAGCCCTCCTGGTCTCCTGACGGTAAGCGGATTGCCTTCATGTCCTATAGAGATGGGAACAATGAAATTTACGTGATGGACGCCGATGGTGGCAATCCTCAAAACCTCACGAATAATGCTGATCCTAACGGACATCCTAATGACGAAGATCCCTCTTGGTCACCCGACGGTGCACACATTGTCTTCAGCGCCCGTAGGGAGGGGCACGTTGTACACAACTTGGACACCGTTTATGAAATCTACGTAATGGACGCCGATGGGGGGAATGAACAGAGACTGACTGAAAATCGGAATAATGACTGGAATCCCGCATGGTCTCCTGACGGTAACCGGATTGCCTTCATGGCTGATAGGAAGGGTGACTTTGTAAGCTTCGACATCTACGTGATGGATGCCGATGGTGGCAATCAACAGAAATTGACCAATCATCGTGGCTGGGACGGTTCTCCCTCATGGTCACCCAACGGTGAACGGATTGCCTTCGTGTCTGAGAGGGATGGGAACACCGAAATCTACGTGATGGACGCCGATGGGGGGAACCTTCAAAATCTGACCAATAATCCGGGTGGTGACTTTGGTCCTGCCTGGTTGAACTCTCCTTTTTCGGTTTCTCCTGCAGGCAAAAAGTTTACAATGTGGGGTTCGCTCAAGCAGAGCGACCCATAGCTGCCACTGTTGAGAGAAGGGCGTTTGCACCGATTTGAGAACAAAGGAGGAATAACAGATGCAACGAAGGCACAATTTCGCAGATTTGATTCTAGTTGGCGTTGTAGCGTTGGCATTGACACCGCTGATGGTAGCCGTTGAGGCACAGGCACAGATTGCCTTCTATTCTGATAGGGATGGGAACTTTGAAATCTACGTGATGGATGCGAATGGAGGTAATCAGCGTAGACTCACCAATGATCGCGCTTGGGACGTTTCTCCCTCTTGGTCTCCCGATGGCAAGCACATTGTCTTTTGCTCCAAACGAGATGGGGGCACTTCTGAAATCTACGTGATGGATGCCGATGGAAGCAATCCTCAAAGACTTACCAATAATGGCCATGATGATTATTCACCGTCATGGTCTCCCGATGGTGAACGTATTGTCTTTACTTCCGTCGGGGAAATCTATGCGATGGACGCGGATGGGGGGAATCAGCAAAAACTCAGCCAAGATGACCAAAAGGACTATTCACCGTCATGGTCTCCCGATGGTAAACGCATTGTCTTCTCGTCTAAAAGGGAGGGGCACTTTAGAGGCGACCATGGAATTACCCATGAAATCTACGTGATGGACGCCGATGGGGGTAATCAGCGAAGACTCACCAATAATCGCAATAATGACTGGGCTCCCTCATGGTCCCCCGACGGTAAACGTATTGCCTTCGGGTCTGATAGGAAGGGTGACCTTGTAAAAGTTGACATCTACGTGATGGACGCCGATGGGGACAATCAGCGAAGACTCACTAATAATCTCCATTATGATGGGGCTCCCTCATGGTCCCCCGACGGTAAGCGGATTGTCTTCAGTTCCTCTAGGGATGGAAACGGTGAAATCTATGTGATGGACGCGAATGGGGGTAATCAGCGAAACCTCACTAAACATGGCGGTAATGACGGTGATCCTGCATGGTATACCCCTGCTCTTGCAGTCGCTCCTGTAGGCAAAAAATTCACGATCTGGGGATGGCTTAAACAGGTCCGACAGTAACTGCCGCTATTGGGCAAACAGCCTTTTCACCGATGTGAAAACAGAGGAGGAATAACAGATGCAACGGAGATACAGCTTCACACATTTGATTTTAGCTAACGTTGTGGTATTGGTTCTAATCCTGCTAATGATAACCGCTGACGCACAGGCACAGATTGCCTTCTCATCTAATAGGGAGGGGAATTGGGACATCTACGTGATGAACGCCGAGGGGGCGAATCTCCAAAACCTCACGAACCATCCCGCTGCTGACCACTCGCCCTCCTGGTCCCCTGACGGTAAGCGCGTTGCCTATACTTCTGGTAAGGATAGGCGATGGGTGGTTGGAGGGCACTGGGAAATCTACGTTATGGACGCCGATGGGGATAATCAGCGAAGACTTACTGGCGATGCTTTTGCTGCAGGGTACCCCTCATGGTCCCCTGACGGTGAACGCATTGCCTTTGTTTCGAGTGAGGTTTGGAACATTGCAACTGGAAATTGGCAAATCTACGTTATGGACGCCGATGGAGGCAATCAGCGAAACCTCTCTAACAATGATTTTGATGATTCGGCCCCCTCATGGTCCCCTGACGGTAAACGGATTGCCTTTACTTCTAGTAGGGATGGGAACAGGGAAATCTACGTTATGGACGCCGACGGGAAGAATCAGAAAAACATTACCCAAGGTCCCTTTTCTCATGATTCGGCCCCCTCATGGTCACCGGACGGTGAACGGATTGCCTTTGTTTCCCTTAGGGATGGTAACTTTGAAATCTACGTGATGGATGCCGATGGGAAGAATCAGCGGAACCGTACCAAAAATCCATTTGCTGATAGGGACCCCTCATGGTCACCGGACGGTAAACGGATTGCTTTTGTGTCTGATAGGGATGGGCACGTCCCTAAGGGCCGTGTTTTGCCCAATTTCGAAATCTACATGATGGATGCCGATGGTGGTAATCAGCGAAACCTTACCAATAATCCGCATGATGACTGTTGTCCCTCATGGTATAACCCTGTTCTTTCAGTTGCTCCCGCAGGTAAGGCACTCACGACCTGGGCGTGGCTCAAACAGACCCAATGATAACTGCCATTGTTGAGAAAACAGCGTTTGCTGTGTCAACTGTAGGTCGAAATTCATATACCGAGGCCGAAATGTCACTTTTGGAAAATCGACCTACAGGAGTGCTTTTCTCACTTTCTCACTCTCACACTTTCCCACTTTCAACCTAACACCTATCACCCCGCTGGGGCTTTGGAGGGTAATTTGCATTCGTTAAGGATTAGAGCGGCAGCTTTACCATCCGTCCCTCTTGGCTGGATTTGTAGATGGCGAGGATAATCTCAACCGCTTTACGCCCTTCACGGCCATCAACCAGATGGGGCGTCCCGTTTTCGATGGCGTCGATGAAGTTTTGCATCTGCAAGCGATGATTCTCGTGGCTGATCGCACGGGGATCTGCAGCGCCGCCCCCACCCGATCGCGTCTCGGCGAATTGCTCTCTAATCTCTGCATCCTCGGGCAGGTCCGGATCGAACTCCCACCGAATAATATCTTCATCTTCCAGGGTAACAGTGCCTTTATTCCCGGAGATTTCGAGCTTCTTTAAGAGACCGGGATAAACAGTTGTCGTCCCTTCAATCACACCCAATGCACCATTCTCAAAGCGGAGTGCCGCAACGGCGACATCCTCAACCTCTATCCGTTCATGCGTCATCGTGTCGGTAAACGCTTGCACCGCTTTTACCGGACCCATGAAGTACTGGAGCAGATCAATGGCGTGGATCGACTGATTCATCAACGCGCCACCACCATCGAGTGCCCATGTGCCTCGCCATCCGCCGCTATCGTAATACTCCTGCGTGCGAAACCACTTGATATAGGCATCGCCCAAAGTAATCACCCCGAAACGACCGCTATCAATCGTTTTCTTGACCAGTTGGCTGCCTTCGGTGAAGCGAGAGTTGAAGATTGCACACAAACGCACCCCCGACTTATCACACGCTTGAATAATATCGTCGCAGCGTTCCAGGGTAATCTCAAGCGGTTTTTCGACGATAACATGTTTCCCCGCTTGTGCTGCAGCGACCGCCGGATCCCGATGTGCACCGCTCGGTGTACAGATGCAAACAACATCCATATCGGAACGCTTCAGCATCTCATCGTAGTCGGGATACCAATCCACACTGTAACGATCCGCCACCCGTCTGCCGTTTTCTTCGTTCCTTGAACTCACAGCGACCAATTTCCCGCCCTCAAGTTCTGCGATCGCCGCCGAGTGATAATCGGAGATCATGCCGCAGCCGATAATTCCAAATCCATAGGTTTTCATAAAGTAGTAACGCCTCCATCCGATAAGGTTGAATTATGACGACGCCATTATATATCCGCATCAGGTGCCTGTCAAGTCCCAACCCCGCCATTTTTTGATAGTATTCCCCACCCGATGTATGGTAAAATCCTTGCTGTATACTTGGCACAATAGATCGTCGGAGGTAGTGCATGAACGAAGCAATCCAGAGCGCCCGTGACGTGGCGTTGGACATCTTAAAACCGAGTCCGCGCGATATCGAACGCGGTATGGAGCTCCACCAAAACTCGATTGTCTGTGATTCTTACGGGTTCGCGCCACGCGCCGCTGTCGATGGGGAGGCTGTCGCAGCCGCCGCTGAAGCCGGTGCGTCGGAGGTCGAGATTCGGGACATGACAGAGGATATGTCGATGACCCGATATGTGACCGATGAGCGAGAAAAGCAGGAGTTTATGAACGCGTGGAAAGCCGCAGGGGTGACCTGTATCGTGCAGAACGCGGGAGAGGAGGGGCAGTCGGCACTCCGTCTCGTCAAGCGCCTGGCGCGTTTCACCTACGCCACAGACATGATGCGCGACTTTATCCAGAAAGCGGTTACGCCGGACGATATCGTCGCGGCGAAGGAGGCGGATAAGCACTGCCTATATTTCAGCGGGAACGGTGTGCCATTGCCTCAAGATTGGGTTTCGGTCGAGGAGGAGTTACGGTATGTCCGCATCTTTTTCCAACTCGGTATCCGTATCATGCACCTCACCTACAATCGACGCAACATGATCGGTGATGGATGTGCGGAACCGGCGAACGGGGGGTTAAGCGATTTCGGCAGGGCGGTGGTAGCAGAAATGAACCGTGTCGGCGTGATTGTGGATGTGGCACATTCCGGCTGGCAAACCAGCCTTGAAGCCGCTCATACTTCAGAGCGTCCGATGGTAGCGAGCCATTCCGGCTGTTGTGCGGTGAACGTGCACGATCGCTGCAAACCGGACGAGGTCATCCGTGCGATAGTAGATACCGGGGGCTATATCGGAATCTGTGCGATTCCTGCGTTTCTGGGCGGCAGCGGCGACATCAGCGCACTCCTGAATCATGTCGATTATGTCGCCAAGAATTTCGGGGTAGACCACGTCGCGATCGGCACAGATGTGGCTTACACCTCCTCTGGGAGCCGCGAAGCGCAGCAGCGGATTCCAAAACGACCCGCAGGGCGAAAACGGTGGGAATATTTCTGGAACCCAAATGATCCGATGTTTTCATCACAGTTCCAGCAAGCGAATCAGAAGCAGAGCTTGGCATGGACCAATTGGCCCCTCTTTACAGTTGGCCTCGTTCAGCGTGGATATTCAGACAGTGAGATCCAGAAAATCCTTGGCGGCAATGTGCTTCGTGTCGCTCGCGCCGTTTTCCCCCCTGACAAGGGGCGGGGGCCCTCTGGGCGGCGGGGTTGGGGGATTTAGGGCGTTGGCTGTGGGTTGGGAGTGTCTAAGTAATTCTAAAACCTATCATAAAAGGGTATAATTATCAACTGTGCGCTTGAGTCCGATGGGGAGCTATAATGACAAAACCGATTCGTCTGGGATTAATCGGCTGTGGCGGAATTGTCCAACTGGATCATGCCCGTGCATATCGAGCTTTGACGGATACCGTCAAGGTGGTTGCGATAGCGGATGTGGTTGAGGAGAATCTACAGAAGGTTGGACAGATTTTTGATGTGCCCTCCGATCAGCAGTTCGCCGATTACCGGGACATGCTGGCGAAGACTGAACTCGATGTGGCGATCGTTGCCACGCCACATTTCCTCCATGCGGAACACGCTACCGAAGCCGCATCAGCAGGCGTGGCGGTCATATCGGAAAAACCGATGGCAACCTCATTAGCAGAGGCTGATACAATCCTCGATGCTGTTGAGCGCAACAATGTGTCTTACGGTGTTGTGCACAACTATCTGTACACACTCGCGATGCAGGAGGGGTTTGCCCAGCGCGCGAAACTGGGGGCATCGATATTTGGGCGCGCCACAGGGATGGGGCTTAAACCGGCGGACTTCTCAACTGAGCATTCAGACCCCGCCCAAGCGTGGCGTGCGAGCAAAGCCAAAGGCGGAGGATGTATCGGTGACTCCTCGTATCACGAAATCTATTCCGTAAATGCCCTAATGGATTCGCCAGCGCGATATGTTGAGGCACGCGTCAAGACCCTAAGCATTGATGTAGATGTTGATGATATTGCGATGCTGCTTTGTGAACATGAGAACGGCGCTGTGTCCACAGTTTCCGGTGCGTGGTGTGTTCCTGACATTGATACCGGATGGTGTGAAGTCCACACAAACGACGGTTCGCTCCGAATCAGGCATCGGAAGAATCTGGCAGATTCACTGATGCGTTATACCAGAGCAGATGACTGGCAGCATCTCCAAATTCCCGGACGAGCGGATCCAGAGTTCAACGATTCCACCGGACACGTCGGATATTTTGCCGCAACGTTTGATGCCCTCGCGTCAGGCAGGGAACTCCCGATCAGTGGGGAACATGGGCGGCACAATCTCGCAATCATTGAAGCCGCACGGATGGCGACTGAACGGAGACAGGCGGTTGATCTCGAATCGCTAAAAAGAGGATAATCGGAGACAGAAAAGGGAAGAACATGCGGCATTACATTGACGTCCATTGCCATATCGGCATGAGTATAACCTATGATCCAATCGCAGGGCAGAATACCGGTCTCTGTCTGGGACGGATGGCTTCAGCCGGCATCGCCGCCGCCATTATTGGTCCCACCGCGGTCGGCAGTCCGCAAGCGCGAGGTGCCCTCGATACACGCGACCAGAACGCGGTGATATCAAGAGCGTGCCGTCAATTCCCAGACAGGTTTCCTATTGGACTCGCACTTATTGAGATACGTCACGGAGTCGCTGGCGTAGAAGCGTTGGAGCGCGAACTGACAGAGAACGGTCTGATGGGCGTTATGTGGCATCCGGGCGGCGTGTCACCCGAAAGGCGACTTTATCCGTTTCTTGAAGTTGCAGCGATGTGGAAAGGACTTTGCCTCTTACATGAAACAGCTGCGAAGACGGCATCGATTGCACGGCGTTTCCCCAATCTGACTTTCATCCAACATGCCGATCCTGAAGCGGTAGAGGTTTGCAGGGACTTGGAAAATGTCTGGTTTGAAATCGTACAGGTGCCAAAAGGAGTGGGTTCCAAATGGGACTTCGCCGGGCTAATCAATCAAGTGGGGAATGAACGGCTGATGTTCGGTGGGGACGCGCCCTATTACGATTACCGGATCCTCCAAGCCGATTTGGAGGCGGCAAACATCGACGAAGAAAGCCGGGATCGGATCGCTTACAAGAACGCTGCGACGCTGATTCAACAGTTCTGTCCTGATTGGAAATTACCCGCGGAAAAACTTTCGCCACCCCAGGCGTACACAGAGCAGGAACTCTGGACAGCCGAGGACGACAGATTACGTTTACTGGATGCTTTTTGATAAAGGTTTGCTCGATTATCAGGGGATTTTTGAATATAGGTTGGAGATGTGACAGGTTATGTTCGGACGAACACCCAAATCATTTCGATTCTTGCGTTTTCTTTATCATCTGCCAAATTTCGTAAAATTGGCGTGGCGGCTATTTTGGGATCCGCGCGTCCCAATCTACCGGAAAGCAATTCTCATAATTTTTGAAGTGCTCGCAATCGCATTTGCGGTAGGTTACTTCCTTTTTCTGCGTTTAGACTTTCTTCCCGATATCTTCCCGATTCTCGGATATACCGACGACCTCATCATCGGTCTCTTCCTGATCCTCGTTCCCGGTGCGTGGCTGTTCATCAAATGTGCGCCGGACGAGATCGTGCAGGAACATGTCGAGCGGATCTCGCAGGGGAACTGATGGACTACCCAGAAACGGATTGGGCGTTCTCCATCAGCTTTTCTAACTTCCACCTATCACGAATCCCTTTCGATGCCTCAACCCCGGAACAGAGATCTACCCCAAACGGGCGGACGGTTTCGATCGCCGTCCTGACGTTCTCTGGGCGGATCCCGCCAGACAGAAACGCAGGTACTCTACAGGCTTGGATCAATCGGGCACTCAGATTCCAATCGCTCTGCTTGCCGGTGCCACCGAATCGTGCTTTGCCATCCTTTAGCTCGGCGGTATCGAACAAAAGCGCATCTGCACCCGCGTCTATGTGTGCTGCTATCTGTGCGGAGATGGTGTCTTCATCGGCACCCGGCTCACTTTCGGTGGGCAGAAACAGCGACTTCCAGACCTCACAGGATACGGATTTCTTGAGCGCTGCGACCTGCGCGGGTGGTTCGTGTCCAAGCAACTGGATTGCGAACGGCTTAATCTGTGCCGCTGCCCTTTTTACCCAATCGGTGGGGCGATCAAACACCAGGATAACAGTCGGGATCGGTGTTTGTCGCGTGATCTCTGCGGCGGAGTCAATAGAGACGGATCGCTCAGAAAAAGCGACTTCGACGACGATGCCCGAATAATCCGCGGCAGCATCTGCTGCCATCCGGGCATCAGCGACACTTGTCGTCCCGCAAATCTTCACCTTACATCGGTTAGAAGTCATACGCGTCGGTCCAGAATCGGGATAATACTATTCGTCCTCAACGAAGATAGTTTGTCGGTCACCGGTCGAATAACAGATGATCATTGTTACAGGCTGCCAACCGGTGTTGACCGCGTTGTGCTTCACATCTTGCGGAATCCGCAACATCGATCCCTCTTTCAACGGGATAACTTCGTCACCGAGTTGGTGGTCACACTGTCCCGAAAGCACATAAATCAGTTCCTCGCAATTCGGATGGTAGTGGAGTGGATTGCCTTCGCCGGCGTTGAGATAAACAATCCCGAAAGTCATCTCTGCGTCCGGATCAATCTCGTCGTTGCATAGCCACTTAATCGCGCCCCAAGGGAATTGGAGCGATTCCCCTTCGTTGGCATGGGTAAGGGTTGCTGAACTCATACTGTTCTCCTTAATTGGTATATTAGATACCTAACGTCTGCCGCATATATTGACAGCTCATCGTAGCGCTTTCTTTCGGCGTTTTATCCGTCCGATCCTGTTCGACCGTCAGCCACTCGGCATCAATTCCGCCGACCGCGTCCATGATGCCTTCCCAATCGAGAATTCCGTGGCCGACTTCGCCAAAAGAGCCGTCCGCGTACATGTCCTTGAAGTGGAGATAGGCAACCCTATCGGCGTACTGCTTCAGGAACGCAGCGGGATCTTCGCCGCCGTGCTGGACCCAATAGGTGTCCACACAGGCGTGAACCAGCATCGGATCGGTTGATTCGTACAGCGTGGTAAGTCCGGTCGTGCCTCCGAAGTCTTTGAATTCCCAGCTGTGGTTGTGATAGCAGAACTTAATTCCTGCGTCATTACAGCGGCGCCCTACCTCATTGAAGACCTCGGCTGAACGCTGATAATCTTCAAGCGTATCTTGTCCGCCAACGCCAGAGACCATCAAGTAACGGGAGCCCATCGCTTCAGTAAAACGGACCGCTTCCTCAAACTGCTCGATGCTGCCATACCCTGTATGGACGCCTGCCAACTCCAAGTTGTGCGACGCAAGCAATGCTTTTGTCTCTTCAGGGGTGCGATCCCCGTTGTTGAGATTGCCGGCTTCTATGCCATCGTAACCCGCCGCGGATAGTTCGGCAAGCACACCGGGAAGATCACTGTTTTGACGGTCGCCGTAGATAATCAAGCCACAGCCAATTTTGTATTTGCTCATGTTTATCTCCAGAAGGTAAAATGGTGGGTCGTCGTACCTAAAGCGTAGGAGCTCATGCACTCCATGTTTTCGAGGGTAGCTCTATGAACATCAATACATCAGAAGAAAGGTTGCTCGCAGAACTCAAAGAACTCGTCGATCAAACGAGTGAACTCCTACAATGGGGTAACTTAACGGTTGTCGAAGCCTGTCAGCGGATACGACAGACACGCGCACGCGCTGAAGCACTGATACCAGAACAGATGTGCCTGTATCAACGTATCTATGGGGCGCGATTTCGACGCTTGTTTGAGCAATTCGTTCTTCCACGACAATCTCAACCACAACACAACTGGCACAAGCCGTACTGATTGATTCGATCGCCGGATCAAGTGACGCGTCGAAACTACGGGTTCATCACCGTTACCTCTTCGCCATCCTTGAGGGTGTGTTGCCCGGCGATAACCACCTGCTCGCCCTCGGATAATCCACTGCGAATTTCCACACGGCTGCCTTCAACCAACCCCATCTCAATCTGGCGACGGTTACTGCGTCCACCCGCGACCACAAAGACGGTTTGCGTTTTCTTGATGCTATCTTCGATTATCGCAGAACGCGGGAGAAGGATCGCATCTTGGCGAATTTCCACCGGGATTTTGACCTTCGCAAACATCCCCGGTTTCAATCGTAGGTCCGCGTTATCAATCCCAATTTCAACCTTTGCCGATCGACTTGCCTGATTCAGAATCGGACTGATGAGGGAGATCTTGCCTGTCACAGGTTGGGCCAACGCATCGACCTCAATCCATGCCTCCTGATTTTCCGGGTCCAATCTGCTCAGATCCGCCTCGATGACGCTTACCGTTGCTTTCACCGTATCCATATCCACTATTTCAAAAATCGGTGCGGCTGGGGATGCCAACCCACCCAAATCCAAATGACGCATTGACAGGATACCAGCGATCGGTGCCGTGATTGTTGCATCGCCGAGCCGTTCCTGCGCGAGATCCAATGCGATCTTTGCCTGTTCCATCGCGGTCTCAGCAGCGATAATTTCCGCCTCCCAACTCTTGGCGGCTGCTAACGCTTCAGCCGCTTTGAGAGTCGCCTGCGCAGCCTCCACCTGGGATTGCGCCAATGCCCGATCCTTTTCCCACGTCTTCGTGTCCGCTTGGGCGTAAGCAAGTTTCAACGCTGCTTCTGCTTGTGCAACCTGTGCCTCCATCGCTTGGACATCTTCCTCCCGTGCACCGTTTTGGATGAGAGCGAGTTGCTGGCTAGCGACCTCAGATTGTGATTTAGCGATATCCAGTTGGGTTCTTGCTGATTCAAACGATTGTTTGCTTATTGCTCCGTTGTCAAAGAGTTTTTTCATCCGCTTGTGGTTGTTCCGTGCATTCGTGAGGCTTGCTTTTGCTCCAGCCACCGCAGCTTCCGCCTGCCGGAGATCCTCATCTCTTGCGCCACGCTTAATCTTCTCTAAGTTCGCCTTGAGCGATTCCAAGCCCGCCTGTGCCTGTTCGACCTGTGAGGTCGTGCGCGTTTGTGACAGGTCCTCCACCTGCTGCAGGGCAACGGTAGCGGATGCCAGTTGGGCATTTGCCTGATCGATCTGTGATGTGACGCGAATCTCAGCCAGCTGCTGTGCCTGACTTAAAGCGGTCTGTGCAGCCCGATGCGCTGCTTCCGCTTGGCGCACCTGGAGTGCTAACTCCGCATGCTCAATGACCGCGAGCGTCTCTCCTTTTCTCACCCTTGCCCCCTCCTCCACCTCCATCTGGATGATCTTGCCGGGGACTTCGGGAAAGACGGTCACATGCGAATGTGCTTCAATCGTGCCGGATAGGTGCAACTCGGAACGGATCTCGCCGCGGGCTGCGTTAAGGACTTCTACCGCCTTAACTGTGGCCGCAACCGCTTCGGTCATTTCACCACCTTGTCGTCTTACGGCAGATCTGATGAGAATCGCTGCGATTGCGATTATGATTATGAGTGCGATGATTAAGAATTTTTTCACTTTGTAGTCTCCATTATGTAATATTTGGTGCGTGATACGTAATAAATGGCGCGTAAGAAAAATCTACGTGTTACGCATCAAGCGGATCAGACATATCTGTGATGAGCGCTTGAACCTCCGTCTCCAATTCCAGTGTGATGTCCTGTACTGTCTGTTTCTTGTCCTGTTTGTAGGTTTCGTAACGGTCAAGTAGGTTCTTTGGTGTGCCAAAACGCATATACGCTATCCGAGGTCCCCTCGGTTTGGACTCCCCGAAAACCTCCCTTTCCAACCGGGTGATAACGTCCAAGAAACGTTCCGGCGATCGGTTTTCACCGACGTACCCATCATAGATAGCAATGAAATTGAAAAGACGGTTTAGATCCGGATAGAACTCTTGAAACTTTTCCAACCGCTGTTCATGGATCTGTCGTTCATAAGCGGTAATCTCTTCCGTTTCCCTGTAGACCTCCGCATCAATAAGGTTCTTCAACGCACGGACCCGCGTTCTGGGAAGCACGGTTGGCTCCGGCGTAACTCCCATGAACTCTTCCATCTGTGAGAGGATATGTTCGCGTAACTGTCCTATCCGTTCATTCAACGATCCATCCTTGTCAGCCTTAAGTCTATATTCCCGTTCTAACGTTGATAACACAGCGCCACCAATCCGCCGTAACCGTTCGTAGAGATCCTCTGCAGCGGGCGAACCTTTAGGCAGAATTTCTTGCTCTAATCTGGTAAGTGCACTCTCAATTTCGTCCCACATCTCTGCATCGTAGATGTACTTAATTCCAACTGGCACCACATAGAGTGGTTTGACCGTTTCGGCTTTTGCCATGTCGTCCAATGCCCAGAAGCAAAGTTGCATGGCGCCACTTTCAAAGGGCAATACCGTATCGTTCTGACGTGAAATCTCACCCTCAGCAAAGATCACCAGTGGACGCTTTCCCTCCGCCAAGAGGCTACGTGTTGTCCGAAATGCTCCGCGATCCACACTACCCCGCATCACAGAGTAGACGCCAAACCGCTGCATGAAATAACTTCTGACCCCTCCTGTGAACGTTTCGCGTGCACACATATAGTAAAACGGCTTTCCAACCCGCTGTGACAGCGCAAACATGATCGAAGCGTCCGCGTAATCGGCGTGGTTGGGAACCAAGACCATCGGACAGTCCGAGATCTCTTTCAGCTGTTCCAGAGATTCAGCGTCGATAACGAATTTAGAGATTTTCAACGGACCCTTCAGAACGAGAGGCACCAGCCGTTGAGCTATCCCTATGAGCAATGGGTTGGGTTTGGGCGGCTTAAAATCTAACATTTCGATTACATCCGAAAGGCATTTGCAGGCGTTGAGCCACTATGTAAGTAAGGAACACATATCTGTGTGTCTTGCACACGCTAATTCGTTGCTGGTATCTGCTGCCCTATCGCCTTTTCCAATCGGGCGAGCCCCACCGCATAATCGTGCAAGGATTGCAGGCGGTTCACCTCCGCTTGCGAGAGCGCAAGTTGGGCATCGGTTAGTTCAACACTGGTGATCATCCCATTTTCATAGCGTAAATTCGCGATCCGTACACTCTCTTGGGCCTGCTCAACCGTTTCCCGCTGGACATTGATCAATGTTTTCGCTTCAAGCAGATTGAGGTAAGCAGACCGCACCTCGAGTTCAATGGCGTCCGTCATCTGCTGCTTACCAAGCTGTGTCTGTTTCAGACCAGATTCTGCTTGCCTCACCGCAGCCCGTGTTGCCAAACCATCGAAGATTGGGACATTGAGCGCGAAGCCGAGGTTCCAAATCCGGTTCATCTCCTGAAGTCTTTCGTTGTGGTCAAATTGATAGTTGGTGAAAAAGGAGAGAGCGGGACGGCTCCGAGTCTTGGCAACATCAACCTGTTTCTGCGCCGCGCCCTCGCTGAATTGCAGCTGATCGAGTTCAGGGCGTTTTTCCATCGCTAGTTGGATTAACGACGCAAGGTCAAAATCACGAACCGGCTGCTCCAAGCTGCCTTCTGCGCTAACTGAGTCACCTAAATTGATGTTCAGTATGTTTTTATAAACATCCATAGCGACCCGAGCACCATTCTTGGCACGGATGAGGTTCGATTTAGCGTTGGCTAACAACACCTCCGCACGCAGGATGTCGAAGTTGGTAGATGCGCCCGCCTCGAAGAGAGTTTGAGCAATCTTTAACTGTTTCTCTACAAGTTCGACCGTCTGTTCAGAAACCTTAACAAATTCGTGCGACAGGAGGACGCGATAAAAGGATTCGGACACATCAAGAACCAACTGATTGTGAGCGACATCCAGTTCCTTGTGTGCGGCCTCCAAGCTCAGCTTCGCGCTTTGATAGTTATTGTAGTAACGTCCCCACGCAAAGATCGGTTGGTTCAGACTGATGTCCGCCTGGAAATTATGGTGTGCTCCAAACTCCAGTTCGATAACAGTCTCATCTCCGGCTCCCGCACCAGAAAGTGGTGCCATCTCCGGTCCTGCGCCGGGAGGACCAAATGCACCGCTCGCCTCAAGGACCGATTTCGGCAGGTCCCTAGCGTATCTGTAGCTGCTGTTTAGGGAGACGTTGGGGAGCAACCCGGCCCGTGCAGCACGAACCTGTGCTTCGGCAGATTTTACACGTTCTTGGGTTGTTTGGATCGAAAGGTTGGTCTGTCGGGCGATCTGGATGCTATCTTCGAGCGTTAAGGTTTTTGGCCCTTCTGCCGATAGAGTGCACGTCCATAGCAGTAGCAGTACGGCTGTTCCGGTAAAAAAGTGTCTTTGGGTCATTCGTGAAACGTGAAACGTGGGAAACGTTTCTCTATTCTCCTATTTTCTTGTCAATCTTCGGTTGGTGTGTTGAATTTCAATTGGGTGTTTCACAGGTAGTATGTGGAACGCTGCTTTGCCCGCATCTTCTTACACCAATCTATGCGCTTCCCCAAAAAGGTGAGCGCTCTCCTACTCAAGCCGTGCCTCGATCCTTTTTACGATCTCTTCTCTTGTGAAAGGTTGCCCCAAATCCATCACATAAACACCCAAATTTTGGGAACTGTCGCTTTGCCCGACATAAACGATGCGTGTCCCATCAGGAGTAAAGATCGGGTCAGAATTAATGAGGTGGTTGTTAGTAAGTTGCTTCTGATGCTTGCCGTCTGCGTCCATCACGATGATTTCGGTGTCACCATCTCTGTATGAGTCAAACGCAATCTGCGTACCGTCGGGCGAAAAGGTGGGATGTGCATTGATCGCAGGGTCATCTGTCAGTTTTGTAAAGTTACTTCCATCGCTATCAATGGCACAAATCTGGCTGGAGACGCCGAGGGTTCCACCGACAGCATAAGCCGCAAAAGCGATGCGCCCTCCGTCCGGCGAAAACGCTGGACCATGGTTATTGGTTTGGGTTCGGGTCAACCGTTTCTGGCTTTTGCCGCCTGCGTCCATGATAAAAATTTCACTGTTCACACCAGCCCTGTTCGACTCAAAAGCAATTTTGCTGCCGTCGGGCGAAAAGGTGGGATTGCTGTCCGTAGCGGTATTGGCTGTCAAGCGTTCATTCGCTTTGGTATTAATATCTATGACGAAGATTTCGTCGTTGGGGTTGGTCCAACGGATAAAAGAAACGTACGCAACTTTTTTGCCGTCCGGTGATAAAGCAGGGTTGTAATCGCTGGTATCGTTGAACGTCAGCCGCTGTCTGTTTTCGCCGTTGATATCCGTAATGTCCATGACATAGATTTCATTGTTGTCGTCAACGAAAGCAGTGAAAGCAACCGTTCCAGCCGCCGTTGAAACGTCGTGGATCTGCACAAAGTCGGGGGTCAGGCGTGTGCTTGGATGGAGGTCCCCGGTGAGTCCACCAATTTTTTCAATCCATTCTTCCCTGTCCGTGTTCTCTAAAATCTTCAGAAAGGAATTCAACGCGAACCTATCGTGTCCAGCCGCCATGTATGCTTCGCCCAATGCGAGTTGGATATCCATCCGTTGTGGCGCGTACCGCGCAGCAGTTCTCAGGGAGTCAAGTGCCTCGCCCTGCTGGTCAAGGTGTTGATATGCCAATCCCAGTTGAAAATGGACTTCTGGGTTTTCCGGTGCTGTTTCGAGCAATTGCCGAAAATAGGCAGCCGCGTTCTGATACTCACCGGAAGCAATTAACGCCTTGCCTTTCTGTATGGCGATGTTATCCCCGCAGCCACACACCGATATCAGAAGAATGAAGCATACGAAAATTGTGAGGAGCGAAATCTGATATGTCATGCTTCGTGTGTAGGTGGTTCTGTTAGAAGGCTGTCGGTTCATTGGTTGAGTTATTCATCGGTTGGTTGCTACAAGAAATTGTATGTCTAAACTCGCAGCGCCAAATGAGTCTAACCACAAGCGAGAAGAGCATAGGTTTTGCCACTTACTATTCTGTTGCAATTTCATCCTGTCCAAGAGCGCAACGGAATCCTACTATATAGGCGAGGTGG
Organism: Candidatus Poribacteria bacterium; assembly: GCA_965220385.1. GTDB lineage: Bacteria > Poribacteria > WGA-4E > WGA-4E > PCPOR2b > PCPOR2b. The sequence goes on from OZ244825.1 coordinate 935,340, forward strand.
TCTTCTGTGCCTATGTCGCGCGAGGGAGTCCTGGCACCGATCGGGTTGAGGCTGTCGTAATAATACCAAGAACCGCCGCGGAGGACGCGATATTTCTGCCCGAACTCTTTTGAGGTGAAAGTGCTACCCGGATACGCATCATACCAGCTATCCGTCCACTCCCATACGTTTCCCGCCATATCGTAAACGCCGTAAGGACTGACACATTGTGGATGGGTCCCCACCGGTTTTGGACCCGATCCTTCCCACGACTCTACATTACATTTCGTTATGTCAAATTCGTTTCCCCATGGCCAGATTCGCGCGTCAGTACCTCTGGCCGCTTTTTCCCACTCAACTTCTGTGGGGAGCCGCTTGCCCGCCCATCGGCAATACACATCGGCATCCTTCCAATTGACGTATACAACTGGCAGGTTGTCCTCTTCTTCAGGATATTTTCTGTTTTCCCAATGCCTAGGGGCAGGGTGTCCGGTGGCATCGATAAATTTCTGGTAGTCGGCGTTGGTCACCTCAAATTCGTCGATGTAAAAAGCGTCTACATGGACCTCCTGCTGCGGTTTTTCTGACTTAAACCATCTGGGATGTTCTACAATCTCACCACCACCTAATTGACGGGTGACAAGTGCTTCTTCTTCATCACTCGTTCCCATAATAAACTTACCCGCAGGGATTAAAATCATATCTGACAGATTGAGCTGCTTCAGTTGTAAGGCGCGGGAGAGTTTGCCGCCCTCATGCTTCAGGTCCGCTGTCGCTGCCCGATAGCCACGTTTGCTAACCATTACTTGATACGTCGATCCCAGCGTCGCTTGTCCTTTATAGGGTGTCGCACCGACTTCGACACCGTCTATAAAAACTGTCGCACCTGACGGGTTTGAAGTAATTTCGATTGTCGGAATCCTTTCACAGCCTACACTTGTAAGTGCGACGATGAACAGAAAAATGGCACAAAAACGCATACGTATTGGCTATCTCCTTGAGGGTGGCGGGTTTGAAATCGTCCCGTACATAATTTCTTCGTGCTGTCCCTACTGTCACCATCGAAACAGGAAGGGGTTTGGGCGAGAAAATGAGAGTGGAGTGGGGTGCAAGCCGCCACAAGAGGAAACGGGTAGGGTGACGGCTTACGACCTGCATGATGTCTTAGTATCTTAGGATAGTGCCCCATTCACCGACAACCCAGAGTCCACCGTCTGCGGATTGGGTGATGTCGCTCAAATTACTACCGGTGGGGCTCTCTTGGACAATCCATGTTACACCCCCGTCGGCGGTGTGCAGGATAGTTCCATTTTCGCCGACTGCCCAGCCCTCGTTGGCATTGCGGAAACATATCCCCTGCAAGGTGTCGTCGGTCGGGGTAATCTGTTGGTTCCACATCGCGCCACCATCCGTAGTAGCGTAGATCGCGCCGCTCGATCCAACCGTCCAAGCGGTTTGAGCATCTATCGCGTAAATCGACCTGAGTTCGTCAGGACCGATGATCTTCGCTTCCCACGTTTGACCGGCATCCATCGTTTTAATTACGGTTCCACTGGCACCGACAGCCCAACCCGTGGTGGCATCAACAAAGTGGGTGCCGTACAGGTTGTTGAAAGCGACCATCATGTCTCCAGAATCCTGACCATTCCATGTCTGACCGCCATCGCTTGTATGTGCGATTTTGCCGACCTCACCGACCCCCCAGCCGTGTTGTGGGGTTGAGAAATGCAGGTCATAGTAGCCGAGGGCGCTCTTCCAACTGGTCGCCGGATCGGAAAAGACGATTCGCTGCGCCGTACCGTGTCCTTCGTCGGATGGGTCGCTGACACTGTGCCAATTTGATCCACTTTCTAAGCCTTCAAGTAGGGTTGCATTGCTGCCAACGATGTAGCCCCTATTTGGGTCAACAAAATGGATCCCGAAAAGTTCAAACACATTCCCGCTGTATTGGGCTTGCCATGTCTGACCGCCATCGTTAGTGTGCAGCACGGTTCCCGATAGTCCCACTGCCCAGCCCAATTTATCGTCGTAGAAATGGACTTTGGTTAGATGGTTGCTCATCGAGATGTTTTCCCACGTTGTGCCCCCATCGCTGCTATGCAGAATAGTCGCAAACTCGCCGACCGCCCAAACCTCTTGATCCGTCACATATTGGACGGTATAGAGTCGGTTCGGTGCCGGTCTGGGTTCGAGTGGTGCCCAAGTCTTACCGCCATCGGCAGTCTTCAGAATGACACCAAACTCCGCTGCACACAGTCCGTTGTTGGCATCGGCAAAATGGATGCCCCAGATCGGTTCCGGCATACCGTTGGAATGAGGTACACTGCTCTCTTGGGTTTCCCAAGTTTCACCGGCGTTCGCCGTATGGATCAGGGCGCCATTACCGCCGACCGCCCAACCCATCTGATCGGTGAGCATATACATTCCGTCAAGACTTGCTGCAACCCCGCCCTGCTGCGCGACCCATGTCTGTCCGCCGTCCATGGTATGAATCACAGTACCAGCATCGCCGACCGCCCAACCGGCTTCCGGGCTAGCGAACTGGACGCTCCGGATTGCGTTATTGGTTCCAGTCTCTTGTCTCGTCCAGGTCGAACCGCCATCTGCGGAGTGAATGAGAAGTCCGCCATCGCCGCCTGCCCAACCGTGCCGATCATCGACGAAAAAGACGGTGGATAGTGCCGCACGTGTGCCTGTAGCGAGCTTCATCCACGTTGCACCGCCGTCAACTGTTTTCAGGATGGTGCCTTCCTCGCCTGCGATCCAGCCGACCTGTGGACTGATAAATTGGACCTTGTGAAATTCGTTTTTGAAGGGGAGCGGTTGGCTCGGTTGACTGACCCATGTCTGACCCCCATCTTTGGTATGTAGGATTGTGGACTGCGCCCCAACAATCCAGCCGTGTTGTTGATCTACGAAGAAAATATCTATTAGCGCTGCCTGCCATTTCGACTCGCGAACAGAGGTCCATGAATGGTCTGACGCGAAGGTGTTCGCCACAGAGATGACTAATAACCCTATAGCGATCAGCGCCGTAATTTGCCACCGTTTGTTAATTTTCATTGATGCTTCCTCCTGTTATCATTTCATTGCCTGTTGTGTGAACAATCATATTATACAACGGCGGATAAAACCCGTCAAGCAGTTCTTTGGTGTTTGTAGGGCTGTTGAATTCTCCGTTTCTTGGCCGATTTCGAAATAACCCGAATTCGTAGGTGCTGGCATCCCGCCTGCCTGCTCTCGCTTCTTAGTCCCGCCTGTCCCGACTTATCGGGGATTCATCGGGGGCTTGTCGGAGTCCCGCCTGTCCCGCCTGTCCCGCCTGTCCCGATTTATCGGGCCTGCCCCGATCTTATCGGGGGATTTATCGGGGCGGGGCAGCTTGCCCCGCCGGAGCCATGACTGGAAGATCGAGGCCACGGAATGCTTCCAATCCACCTTGACACTCCGTTACACTGGTGATATGATAATTTGGGTCACCATAAACTGTTCGTTGAGACGGAATTAGCCCCGATTTGGTTCATTGATATTGGGTTTTATTTTATCGTTTAATCCAACCTGTTACACCTATACATGACAGGTAATGCCTAAGAAGCGATTCCGAATTTAAGGATATGGACAAACTTGTAGGTATTCTCGAACGCATCGTTTTTGAAAATCCGGAAACGGGCTATACCATCGCGCGCCTAACCTCGCGTGACTACCCGACCGAACTGATTACCGTTGTAGGCAATCTCGCTGCTGCAAGCGCGGGTGAGAGTCTTGCTCTCAGTGGGGAGTGGGTCAACAACCCGCAGTACGGCAGGCAGTTCAAGATTGAGGGCTATGAGACGGTGCTGCCCGCAACCGTCGTCGGGTTGCGGAAATACCTCGGTTCCGGGATGATCAAAGGTGTCGGACCGGTGATGGCAGCACGAATTGTCAATGAGTTCGGGATGGACACGATGGAGGTGATAGAACAGGCACCCGAAAAGTTACGAGAGGTTCGGGGAATCGGCAAAAAGCGGGTCGATACAATTAAGGAGGCGTGGGCGGCGCAACGCGAAATCAAGAACGTGATGCTGTTTCTACAGTCTAACAATGTCAGCACCGCCCACGCGGTCAAAATCTATAAAACCTACGAAAGCGACGCTATCGCAATTGTCCGTGAAAACCCATATCGCCTCGCCGATGACATCTACGGGATCGGCTTCAAAACGGCCGACACGATCTCGCAAAATCTTGGCATTGCGCACGATTCCCCGCATCGGGTCATGGCAGGCATAAAATATGTGCTGAGCCATAAGGCGGACGATGGGCACGTTTTCCTGTATCGGGAGGAGTTGCTTGCCGCGTGTGATGAAATTTTAGAGCTGCCGTCCGATGTAATTGAAGAAGGGATCGCAGAATTGAGTGCCAAGGAGGAGATTATTTCCGAGACCACGCCCGAGGGTGAAGCAATCTACCTCGCACCATTCTACTACGCGGAAATCGGTGTCACCAATGCAGTGTCAAGTCTCTTGCGAGCTTCCGCCAATCCCGTCCAACTCGACTATGTTGATAGGTCGATGGATAGGCTTGAAAAGCAGATGGGGATTCATTTTGCCGCCAATCAGAGGGACGCGATTAAGACTGCGTTAAGCGCGAAGGTCATGCTTCTGACAGGCGGACCGGGGACCGGGAAAACGACGACCACGGTTGGTATGCTCCACCTCTTTGATCTACTTAAAAGAAAGGTCCTACTCGCCGCACCAACCGGACGGGCAGCGAAACGTATGAGTGAGACGACCGGACGCGAAGCCAAAACGATTCACCGCCTGTTGGAATTTTCACCCCAAGACTACGGTTTCAAACGGAATCAGGATAATCCCTTGGAAGCCGATGTAATTATTATTGATGAGATGTCGATGGTTGATCTGATACTGATGAATAACCTACTGAAAGCGGTACCGTGGAACGCGACCTTAATCATGATCGGTGATGTGGACCAACTACCATCGGTGGGGGCGGGAAATGTGCTGACAGACCTGATCGCTTCCGGGGAGGTGACGGTGGTCACATTGACAGAGATTTTCCGTCAAGCGCAGGAAAGTTATATCGTCACCAACGCCCACCGAATCAATCGGGGCGACTTTCCGCAGACGACCGGGCCCGCTGATCGCAACTTCTTTTTTATGGAGGAGGAAGATCCAGACCGGGCAACCGACCTGATATGCGACCTTGTGGGGAAACGCCTACCCAAACATTACGGCTATCACCCGATGGACGATATTCAGGTGCTCTGCCCGATGCGACGTGGGACGGTTGGCTCTGAGAATTTCAATAAACGGTTGCAGGAAATTCTCAACACTTCGTCAGAGGAAACAATTCGCGGTGGGCGTAACTTCCGCGTTGGGGATAAGGTGATGCAGGTGCGGAACAACTACGATTATGACGTTTTCAATGGGGACATCGGACGCATCATCGACGTTGACTTCATCGATAAGCTGGTTACAATCGAGTTCCCAGAAAAGCGGGTCGCCTTCGATATGGCAGATCTCAACGAATTGGTGTTGGCTTACGGTATCACCGTCCACAAGGCACAGGGCAGTGAATATCCCGCCGTCGTTATACCGTTGATGACGCAGCATTATCTTATGCTGCAACGGAATCTCCTCTACACCGGCATAACGCGGGCGAAGGAGTTGGTTGTCCTCGTTGGCACCAAGAAAGCCCTTGCCATGGCGATTCGGAATAACAAAGTTGTTGAGCGGAATAGCTTTCTTGCGGAAAGGCTTCGAGCGGTTTTGAGTTAAAAGACAGCATACCCTCCGAATTAGTGGGAAGAGGAGATTGTTGGTTCATTAATTGATTGGGATACACATGCCGCCCCGCCGGGGCTTTAGGGTTGGTATTACCGTGTTTACTGCTTTTTCATAATTTTTGCGCCTTGCGGACGATTATGGGTAATTTCTTATTCATCTCATCGTATAAGCTCTATCGTGCGGACCAACGGTTAAGAAAACAACTGTTTCATCATCTTGCCCCTCACACCTAATAAATAGCTTGGTGTTCATTCATTCCAGACATCCGTGTGGCTGAACCATCTCAACTGATCCCTTTTTTCTCGTTCAACAATGTCTTCCAGATCTTCATAAAGCGGAGAGTCTTTATTGAGATCAAAGAACTCCTGTGTGGTAAACTCCATCAGTTCTTCACGTACTACCTTCCGAATAATTTGTTCCAACTGCTCAACAGTCAGGGTGACTGTCGTTTCCTGTGTTTTGGTTACATTGTCGCTCATCTTGACTGTCCTTTCCTTTCTCTCTCCCTGCTGAAAAATTATAGAGCATTATAGCATACGATAATGGACAATACCCAGTCTTTATTTTACGTTATTACCCTTTTCTCTACCTCTTGGGTCTCAACGCGTACCCCGCGCCATTGACGAATATCATCGCTGATTGCGTAGAACGCTGGAATTACAAACAGCGTCAGCAGGGTCGCCACCGACAGCCCCCAGACGATGGTGCTTGCCATCGGCATCCATATCGCAGACTTCCCTCCCACTCCTAATGCCATCGGTAATAAACCGCTTACAGTCGTAATTGAGGTCAGTAGGATCGGGCGTAACCGCGTGCGTCCTGCATTGATAATCGCCTGCCATTTCCCAGTTCCCGCCGTCCGCTGACGATTGATAAACTCCACCAGTACAATCGAGTCATTAACCACGATACCAGCCAGCGCGACAAGCCCGTATGTTGAAGCGACGCTCAAAGGATTTCCAGACGTGATTAGTCCTACCATCGCACCGATGAATGCGAAGGGGACGGTCATCAGAATGACCAGCGGTTGGAGGAAGGACCTGAACTGCGTTCCCAGTATGAAATAGACCAGCATAATCCCAAAAGCGAAGAAGATGGGGATGTCCCTAAAAACCTGCTGGAACTCGGCAAATTCACCGCCCGATTCGAGGGTGTAGCCCGGATAGCGCGGACTGATCTTATCGAAACGTGCGCGGAGTCTCTGATTCACGCTCACCCCAGAGACTACACTTTCATCCACATTGGCGGTGATTGTGATGGCTCGCTCCTGTTTGTAACGATGAATTGTGGAATAACCTTGTGCCACACTCAGCTGGGCAACATCTCTGAGGAGAATCGGCACCCCCGTTGCTCCCATCAGCCTCAAATCGGCGACAGCTTTCTGTCCCGTACGTCCAGATTCGCTGAATTTAACAACGACATCAATCTCCTCGTCGCCATCGCGGAAGACAGTTGCCTTTGTGCCTTCAAACGCATTGCGCACGGTGAAGGCAATCTGCTGGACAGTCAACCCATATTCGTTAGCCTTGTCCTCATCAATATGTAGTTTAATCTCTTCTTGACCCAAAGCGTAGTTGTCCTTGATGTCAGTGACGCCGGGAATCTTGGAGAGCACCGCTTTCAGTTCGTCAGTGATTGCCTCCAGTTCGTCGAAGTATTTTCCTTTCACTATGACTTCGACATCCGCGCCGGCGGGCGGTCCCTCTTCTCTTGTCTGAAATCCGACACGCTCCGGTCCCGAAATATGACTAAATTTCTGACGAAGTTCCGCGATGATTTCATCAAGCGTCCGCTCGCGATCTTTGGCTTCAGCGACTTCAATATGGAGCATTCCGAGGTTGCCGTTACGCTCATTAAAGTTGTTCTCTACCTCTTGCCACCCCGTTCTCGTGATAACTGCCTTAACTTCAGATTTGGGCATCGCAAGTGCGACCGCCTCAAATTCGCGGAGGACCTCATCTGTTGTCTCTAAGCTAGTACCCACCGGCATCGTGACGTCGACAAAAATCATTGGATACTCGTCGCCGCGGAACATGTCAACTTCGACCACTCCGAACCGGATGGGGAGAAAACTTAGGAATAGGCAAAGCACAATACCACCCAGCACCCAGTAGCGACGGCGTAGCGCGAATTTCAAAAGCCGAGTGTAGGGCTTTAGTAGGTAGCGCATCAACCGGTCTTCCGATTTGGAATGTCGAACTTTTCCCCAATCCGCGATATGGGACGGTAAGATGAAGAAACATTCAAACAACGAGGCCGCGAGCGTCAAAGCGACGATGATTGGGATGATTTTCATAAACTTGCCCACAATCCCCGGCAATAGCGCAAGTGGGAGGAAGATTGCAGCAGTCGTTAAGGAGGCAGTTATCACGGGTCCAGCGACTTCATGGGCACCGTTGATAGCGGCTTCGATCGGCGATTCCCCTTCCTGCATGCGACGATAGACATTTTCCATCACAATGATAGCATCGTCCACAATGATACCAAGCACCAACACCAACCCGAACAACGACATGTTGTTAATCGATTCGTTGGCAATACCCATGAGACCAAAAGTCATTAGTAGTGTCAACGGGATGCCAATCGCGACAAAGATTGCGTTCCTCAATCCCATGAAGATGCACAAGGCAAGGAGAACAAGCAGGACACCGAAAAGTGCATTTGTTTGTAGCTTGCCAAGCGAATTACGGATATGGATTGAACTGTCGTTCACTAATATGATTTCCGCACCTTCCGGCAACCGAATTGTCCGATACTTCGTCGCTATGGTTCGTACCATGTCGACAATTTGGGTCGTACTTCCTTCACCTCGCTTTGCTACCGAGAGCGTAATTGCGGGCTTCCCGTTCAGACGGGGGATTACGGTTGCTTCTTCATAGGTATCTCGAACCTGTGCAACGTCCCTGATCCGGATCTTACCGCCACCGGGAATCTGCTGCACAATCACATTCTGGATTTGATCGATTGAATCGAACTCGCCGACGGTACGCAGCAGGTATTCTAACCGCCCAATCTTCAGTTCCCCCGCGGGGACATTCATATTCTTAGCTGCCAACGCGCCGACAATTTGTTGCAGCGTCAATGAATACCGATCAAGGCGGTCAGGATCAACCTCGACCCAAATCTCGCGGTCACGAATACCGTAGACCGAAACCTCCAATACGTCCTCAACCGCTTCGATTTCGTCTTGGAGTTCTTCCGCCAGTTCGTGTCTCTCTTTTTCGGGGAAATCCCCCGCTATAATAACGTCAATCACCGGCGTGAGCGTATTTGACTCCAGCTTGAACATGACAGGATCTTCCGCATGTTGAGGCAGCTCCTGGACTTTATCTAACTCTGTGCGCAGATCTTGATACAGTTTATCAAATTCGTCGCGCGAGATATTCTGATCGAATTTGACGCTGATGCCGGTGAACCCTTCAGCGGCGGTCGAGGTGATAGACTCAATCTTGTTCACATCGGCGATCTCGTCCTCGATCGGTTTAGTAATCAGTTTTTCCATCTCGTCGGGCGAAACGCCGGGATATACCACCCAAATTAGTACCCAGTTGAAGGACATATCGCGTTCGAGCTCGCGGGGCATATTGATCAGCATGTATGATCCAAATACAATTACCGCAATGGTGATCATGTGAACCAGTACAGGGTTGTTGACGGACACTCTGAATACGGATTTCATTATTGGTGATTCCTACCTAATTACCTCATGTTAGAGATTATTGCACACTTCTATACTTGACCTTATCCTCACTTTAGGATATGCTTGTGTGGAAACAGACGGGGACTCACACCGCAATTCAATTAAACGATAATAACACTGGGTATCGTTGACCACTGAGGGGCAAATTTCAACATGGGCTGGATAAAATACGCGGCAATTACCGCGTGCGCATTGGCTGCTGCGGATCTGTGCGTGAAGCTAGCAGCGAACAGGATTTCTAGCAGTCTGTTAATGCTGATATACGGCTGCTGTACATTCTCGACTGGACTGACTTGGGTACTTTGGCAATGGGCGCGTGGCATGCCGCAACATGCCCAACTCTCAGGTGTTTTGGCGAGTATCGGGATGGGATTTGCCTTCAGCGGTGTGACTTTGGGATTGTATATTACCTTTAGTGCAGGGGCGCCAATTTCTCTCGGCTCACCGGTTATCCGCTTCGGAGGGATACTGTTGACCAGTTTGGCGGGCATGATATTATTACGCGAACCGCTTACCTTACGATATGTTATCGGCGTGCTTCTCGTCTGTAGTGGTATGTATTTGGTTATTACAAGGTAGACAGAAGCGGAGTCGGCGGATACATCGCTGAACGGTTACGCTTCCCACACATACTTTCCTCGAACGTATGCCATCTCGAAACCGGCGCGGCATAGATTACGATGTGAGATGAGTGGATTACGTGGCTTAGGTGCGGCTGTCTCGCTCGTGAACCAACTACAACCCAGTTCGAGCCCGTCAAAAACGCGTTGGTTGATCATTGCCTTTTGAATCCCGCGCCGTCGGAATCCCGAAAGCGTGGCCGCATCTGTCAAATGTGCAGCGCTATCTCGGAGGTACATCGCTGCAACCGCGATAGGTTCATCACCATCAAACGCTAAATAATGATGCCATTGTGGGACACTGAAGCGCGCCTCAAACCATTCCCTTCTACTCCTAAACTGAGTAAAGACTGTTGACATAACGGCGAACCAATCGGAAGCTTGAGTAACACCGACTCTCTCGATACGAAAGTCTGGGTTTTCGTTCTGGATCGGTGAACCGTCTCGATACATCTTTGCTGTGCCCTCTGATTTGTGAAACCCTCGCTGTTCCAGCCAATTCACAACTCTATTCGGCTTCGCCAATGGACTTAGCTCAATCGCAAAGCGCTTAATCTTCTGCCCCGCGTAGTAATCGAGAATCTGCTCAATCTGTTTCATGCTCGTTTGCGAAGCAAGCCCAAGACCAAGGACGCGATTGAAATATAGGCTGTTGCTCTTTCGGACTGATAGCAGCGTCGCAGAGCCAATATTTCTGGTTTCAATGCCGAGTTTCGCTGCGTACTTGCTTGGTGCACTTCGATGGAACGCTGCTCCCGACTGCACTTCAATATTCTCAATAATCTCACTCAATTCCCGTGTGACGGTTTTGCCCATTTTCTTCCGGTTTTATAGTAGACGTTACAATTATTTGTACGCTAGCCGATAAATCGAGACCAGGGCGGGGGGTATCTCCTGTGGGAGGGGCATCCCTGCCCCGATTATACCCATACCTCTGATAGCGCAGGCGGTTCTGCTACGATACCTACCGCAGAAGCGTCTACTTATTTTTAAACTTCACTATAATTGCTATCAACTCACGCTGACAACATAATTCCCGCTCCGAATCTGCCCGTCCTTCCCCTTTGGTGTCGCTCGGAGAAAAAGATGTGTGGGTTGCAATAGGTACATATCTGAGCGACCTCTATGTTTTGTCCTGGGATACCTGTTTCTATAATTTGCCGCTTATTGGCTTCCCAAAGGTCAAAATACCTCTTGCCATCGGTGGACTCGTCGTTGATATAACCCTCCGTGCCACCAAAGGTTTCCTCAACTTCTGAGATAACTTCGGTACCAACCTCATAGTGGCACGGACCAATGGACGGACCAATCCCTGCCACAATATCAGCCGGATCGCAGCTGAATTTTGTCCTTAACGCATTTACTGTGTTCTGCGCTGCCAATTTAACAGTTCCCCGCCAACCAGCATGGACAGCCGCGACAACCCTCTTTCGCGGATCGAAGAAAAGTACCGGCACACAGTCCGCCATAAGAACCGTCAGGCATAGGTGGGGAACATCTGTCACCGTCGCATCTGTATCTTCAATCGCGGTGTCAAGATCCATTGCACCATAGCCTCTCATCCCATCTGTTACGATTGTCACTGTCCCGCTATGAACCTGTTTGGCGACTACAAAATCGGTGAGCGGTATTCCGACGTTTTCTGCCAAACGTGCGCGATTACTCAGGACAGTTTTAGCGTCGTCTTCGACGTGAAACCCTATATTAAGGGATTCGTAAGGCGGGGAACTTAGACCGCCGACGCGGGTAGAAACAAAATGGTCTACCCCGCCCTGTTTCGACAGGTTCTGGAACCGGAAGGTAGACACCGATTGGTAACGCGTTTCTAACATATCGTCACGCATTGCTTTCAAGTGCCTGAAGCAACCCACGCATGTGACCAACACAGTACGCAATATATTCTCTGCCCTCAGGCCCATCCGTGCTGAGTCGCATGATGTGGTCGTAGTCGATGACGGCATCATACCCCACATCGTGCAACGCTTTAGCCACGCGGTACATATCCATGTCACCGGAGTCCGGGATTACCTCTTCGTACCCTCTCTTTTCAGGGATCTTTCCGCGCACGTTGCGGAAGTGGACGTGGAAGATTTTGCCCTGCTCACCGAAGTGCCGAATCCCCTCAAAGACATCTTCGCCCGACTCATAGCGCGTACCTACGCAGAAGGTCATACCGTTGTTTGGTGAAGGCACTTCGGAAAAAAGGCGATCAAATGCTGCAAAGTTGTAGAGAACCTGTGGCACACCGTAAAGACTGGGAACCGGTGGATCGTTGCCGTGCATCGCAACCTTGACCCCAGCGGTCTCTGCGACGGGTACAACGCTCTTAAAGATTTTTAGGGTGCGCTCCCAAATCTCATCGTGGGTGGGTGCGCCTTCCGGCGGCGGTTGGTCGAGTGCTTCGTTCAGATCCACTTTCAGGTGCTTATATCCGCCCCGCCCCTCAATGAAGCTATGCATCGATTCAGGGAAATGACCGAATTGGCCCGCTTGGAAACATTGGATGCCCATCACCGGTAGGTCAAACTCCCCGCAGAGTTCTGCATTGACAATCAAATTCTCAATTTCCTCTGCGGAGCCGGGCTGACCGAGAAAGGTCTTGATGCAGTCACTGTTAGCGGTGTTGGCGCGCTCAATCTTGAGTCCGGCTTTGTCGATGGTTTCTACCACTTTTTCCAGTCCCGCGCGGTTTGCTCGACCGCCTGCTTCTGAATAACCGGGACATATATTCAACGTGATGTCCACGCAATCAACGCCGATCTGTTTGAGAAAGGCAAGGTCGTCCGGACGGTCCAACCAATCTGGACTGATACGGGTGCCAATTTTCATCATCTTTTCTTCTCCTGACTATGGTGAATTAGAGACATTAGTAGACATTTTCCAATAACTCCGACTTTCGCGAAGGTTTCAAAGTCCCCCGGTAACTCCCCTGCCAAGGGACTCCCCCTGACAAGGGGGCCGGGGGGTTAGGGGTTGGCTCTTCACTAGGAACGTCTAAGTAAACCTAAAGCCTACCATAAATAGATAAACGGGTGGTAATATTGAGATTACCGGTAGACTGCTTGGATCATTGATCGGATATAACCAACAGCAAAGGCGCGCCCTGCCCATTGGGCGTTCTCTTGAGGGAAACTGGGGGTATGATCCATCATGAAAGGCCCCTCAAAGCCGACTTCCCGGTAGGTCTGCATCGCTCCGTACATATCCACTTCTCCCTCGTCCACGAAAACTTCCTGAAACTTATCTGGTGTACCCCGTAGGTTGCGGAAGTGGACACCAGCGATTTTGTTCTGCGCTCCAATGCGCCGGATAGCGGTCGGCACATCTTCCCCCATTTCACGGACACAGCCCTGACAAAACAACATAGCGTTTACATGACTTGGAACAGCGTTAAACATACGCTCAAAATCGTCGAGGGTGGACAGGATTCGGGCTGCACCGCCAAGTGGCTCCGGACGCGGCGGGTCGTCCGGATGCATGGTAAGCTGCACCTCCGCTTCTTCGGCTACCGGCACAATGCGTTCAAGGAAGTGCTGCAGATTGGCTCGAAGATCTTCTTCGGAAATGTAGTGATCGGGATAATCGGGTGGTTCTTTCATGAACTCATCGTAGTCGAATGTGCTGTAACGCGCCCCACCTCTGCCAACGGTCGCCGCTGTCCGAAAATTCCCGATGCCTCGGAAGTTATAGCAGAGCGTTGGGACACCGGCTTCCCCCATATTGCGGATCAAGGTACACCAACCCTCGATGTGTTCAGCTCTGCCGGGTTTGCCGAGCGTAATCTCTTTAGCGGGCCTGAGTCCGACGTTATTAAATTTCATTCCGTGGGCTTCCACTTTTTGGCGCACATCTTTCCAGATATCCCCACGATCATCGGGCTTGGGCGGTGGTGGGTGCATAACCGCAACATAATCCACACCAATCGCCTTGAAAATGCTAAGATTATCGTCGTTGATCCCGTCTAAAGAAAGGTGATCTTGAATCGTCATGGCAGCTATCTCCAGCTCATTAGCTCATTGGTGCATTGGTGCATTAGAAGTGTGAAATGTGAACTGTGGGAATTGGATTTTGCTCTCGCTCAAGCCAACCTACGATACGGCTAATGGACGTGTCCGCGGGCGGCGATGTCCCATTGGTCGATGATCTCTCCATCCCTTAGCACCGTATAGGTGTCTAACAGGTTCGCAACAACGCATGAATGGTTTGGTACGACTCGAACCTTGGAACCTATTTCCAAATCAAAATCTCCGCGTATGACAACTCCATGCTCCTCCGATAGACGGGTGACAATCATTTCGTGATCTGTATCCTCGAAGTGATCTAGGGGGTATGCAAGCCCGAATCCTTCCATCCCCGGCATTCCGTGTGCACCCTGATCTGAGCTCAGAGTTTTGGAACCGGAGTCAATAATGAAGTAGTCCGAATTTTTACTCACCACTGTTGCCAAAACCGACAGCGCAATCTGATTTATTTCAATCACCTTGAGACGCAGCGGCATTCTATCCATGAAGACATAATTGCCCGGCCGAATCTCAGTGATACCGTCGTAACTATCGCTCACAAGGGTGCCGGGAGTGGATCCGACGGATACTTCCGATACCTCGATACCGTTGCTTTCAAGTCTTTTCCGTACACGGTTCATAATTGCGCACTCTTCTTGAGTGACTTTTCGCGCTGCATCGGCGTCATCTGCTCCATAAGTGTGCCCGGCATGGGATAGAAGCCCTACAAAATTCAGATTAGGTTCTCCGACAACTTTCTGCACTAACTCGACCAACCCCGGATCATCTTCCGTGAGTCCGCAACGGTGTAACCCCACATCTATCTTCAAGAAGATGCTGACCTGTTTCCCGTGTCTTTCCGCTACCTTGGCAATCGCATCGACTCCCGCAGCGCTATCAACGATGAGTCGAAGATCCGTATCGTTCACCCGTGCGGCAGCGATGAGACGGTCCAGTTTTGAATCGACGACGAGGGGATACGCCACAGTAACGGAACGGATGCCGTTGTTAATAAAAACAAGTGCTTCGTCCACCTTCGAAGACGTAACGCCAACCGCACCTGCGTCTATCTGTTGTCGGGCGAGTTCAAGGCACTTGTGAGTTTTAATATGTGGTCGAACGTTGACGCCGCGAGTATTACCGATGCCCTGAATCAGTTGGATGTTGGCTTGTAATCTATCCTGATCTAACAGGATGTGAGGGGTTTCTAAGTCTAAAACCGATTGGTCTATCTGTGCCATCTGTTTGCCTCCCAAGAGAACAACGATTGTTTTCCTTATTTTGTTAGTTGGGTTATACTGTTACGTAGATGGGGCTTGCCCACGCCTTCGCCCCGTCCGTCTGCAACACGCGAACCCAATATGGATGGCAGCCTGCGGGCAACGCCGCCTCCCGAAACGTAAACGCTACTTCCCTGCCAACGCCCAACGGCAGCCGTTCAAACACAACCTTCATGTCAATCCCACCGGCATCAACGACAACGGGTGACTCACTCATCTCTTGAAGCGTGACAGTTCGAGTCAGGATAGCTGTCCTAAAATCAAGGGTTGTCTCACCCGGTGCATCGAGTTTCAGAACCACACCATCCGCATCCCCGGTGGTCACAGACTTCCAAGAAACGCTCCGCTCGGTTACCACTTCGATCCCTTCAGCCGGAGTATCAAAGGCGTAACCTTTCACCTCCAGAATCTGGCCCCTATCTATCTCAAGGCTTCCGTCCCACCGTACCAGTCGGTTTCGTGCTCGGATACGCTGACCCGACCACGCAACACGGATCTGATCCTCCGCACGTTCGGTTGCCGCCGGGAAGGTGTAGATCTGTTCCAACCCTCTGAAGATGTCCACCCGTTCAATCGGTGCCATGCCAATTACTTTCACAGCGATCTCCGGCGGATCGCTTGCCTGTAACGCCGATCCCATCGGTTTCCCGTCGGCGGTCACCTCAAGCAAAATGCGCTGCCCGGTTGTTCCGTAACAGCGACGTGCTTTCAGGGCTTCCCACAGTCCTGCCCGTGTTAGCTCCGTTGCATAGATACAGGTCAATCCGCCGTACACGCCGAACGAACCGCTGCCCGGCGGCGCAGCACCGGGACGTCCCTTATGGTCGTCGCTCCCAGCCGTGAAACCGACCCGGTAACCTTGCTCCAACGCTTCCCGCAAAAACCACTCAAACTCGCCCCACTCGGAATAGACCTCAACGAGCGGTTCCAGTTCCGGATCGTGCCAGTTAAGATTCGCGTAGCGTCCCCCAACATGGGGCAGCAGCAGTACATCTGTTCCACGCAGCGTCGCATAGAGTTCTGTAACATGTGTGCAGTCGGTATCAATATCCGATTTGTCGGGAATCAGCACATGGCTGGAGCGATGTAGGGGGCCATCTTCACCCGGATAGTAGACGTTGTGGTCGCCTCCCAACGGCGTATTCGCTGACCATTCATATCCAACGAAAGTGACAAACCGACCGGGATCGTATTGAGTATTCGCCTGTGTTTTGATCTCTCGCCAGATCGCTTCGGTAATCTGGAAATCATTTCCCTGATGCCCGGCGAAGTCGACCAGTGCCGCCTCACGTGCAAAGCGAAAATAGGAGGAAACCGGATTGGTTCCAACGGTCTCTTCACTCTGACCGTGCAAATCACCCCAGAAGGGCTGATGTACGCTGCGATCCTCCACGCAGCGGAGTGGGTTCCCTTCTGCTTCTAACCCGTTAGCCGAGTCTGTGGCTTTTACCCGATAAATCCCTGTCTTGGGTGCTTTCACACCTTCAAAACGGCGGACACCTCGGTCTCTGGGCTGAAACTGATACGTCTCTGGCAAACCGGTTAATCCCCCACCGTCAATCTGAACCGTTCCGGTATACCCTGTGCTCGGATTGCCCCAAAGGTCTTCTGCCTTAACTCCGATCCACCCCTCCTCGTCGGGTGTGCTTTCTGATGGATCCAATACCACCAACCGATGGGCGGGACCACTAACAATTGGAATCTTTGGCGATGGGACCTCCGTGTAAACCCATGTTCCGCACCAATCAACGGCGACACGAAACTCAAATGCCTCTTTGCAAAAAGTTTGTGCCCGACTCCCCGGACTGCCGCCAGAGGTGTCTCCGAGCGTTAGCGTGATGCTATCCCCCTCGGTCAGTGAATCATCGAACACATCAACGGTCACACAAAGTCGCCAAGGACGGGTATAACGTTGCTTTTCAAAACTTGCCCGCAGCGATGCCTGACCTGTCGTAGAGACTGTCGCATATTCCGGCGCGGAGGGGTTTTCAAACTGGGGTGCCGCCCAATCGCTGACATCGCGCCAAGCAAATTTAACAACGCCTCCGTCATCGACGCCGTAGCGACCTACATGGTAGGTGATACGCCATGTGCCGACCGAACCCGCCACGATAGGGGAAGCTGGGTCAATCTCCGCCCAACCGTATAAAGGGCGAACTTCTGATTCCGTCATAGGTTATTTCTCCGCGTCGTGCGCGAGATGCTAATACCATCCAGCTTTGTCCACCACATTGCGTAACGGTTCACCGGCGGCGAACCGACGGGCGTTTTCGAGGAGAACCCCGAATCGGCGTTCAGGAAGGTTGTCGGCGTCTCGCACCGCGATATGAGGTGTAAGCAGAACGTTAGGCAAGTTCCATAAACGGTGATCTGAGGGGAGCGGTTCTGTCTCAAATACATCGAGACCGACCCCCGCGATTTCACCCGTCTCGACAGCGGTCGTAAGGTCGTCGATTTTCATCGTTTTGCCGCGACCGATGTTGATAAAGTAGGCACTGTTCTTCATCAGGCGGAAACGTTCGGCATTCCATATCCCCTCGGTTTCGGGCGTGTGCGGTGTTGTGGCTATCACAAAATCTGCACGTGGCAGCAGCGCATCCAGATCTGCCGGTGGGTGCATCTCGACGTACGGTAGGTCATATTCGGGTCTCGGTTCTACACCGATTATCTTCATGCCGAATTCCGCACATAGCCTCGCTGTCTCATGACCGATACCGCCTACACCGAAGATTAATGCAGTAGATTCGGTGAGGTCAACATACCCATTCTTACGCGCGTCGGGGTCCCATCTCCGCTCCCGTTGTGCCTCGACGTAGTAAGGCAGCCCGCGAGAGAGCCCCAGCACAAACATCATGATATGGTGGCTGATATGATCGTAGTAGATTCCGCGTGGATTACAGGCTACCACGGGATGTTCAATCAGTTCCTTGTAATAGTATCCCGGAAACGGACCCGCATCGGGATTTTGCAGCCATTTCAGTTTTGTCGCAGCCTTCAGTGCATCGGGCGGGATCCAGCCGTATGCTGCATCGGCATCGACGATTTCACGGAGTGCTTCTTCGTCGGTTTCGGGGACAGCGACCCGATATTCCGGGAGGTTTGCTTCCAAACGCGGGGCAAACTCGCGCTTCAGGTCGTCCAACGGTGGCATCATTACCAACTTAATCATAGTCTATTCCTCTGTCATTGCCGGGGCGAATGTGTAGGTTAGGCTTCCTAGCCTGACTTATGCGGAATGTCATAAGGTTGGGCGAGAGAACTCTAACTCTACATTGGATATGCACTCATCCTCGTAGGGGTTGGGTTTCCCAGTCCGTAGTGAGTGTAGGTCGAGATTCATATCTCGACACGGCACATTGATTCTAACGAAGGCTATCAACTGAACCGGGATCGTCGTGATTCCATGTTGGTATGCACATCGAGCAAAACCGCGCGACCGTCTGCATTCAGTTGCTGGGCTTGCTCAAGCGCAGGAATCATCTCACTCGGCTTAACTACGGTAATGCCGACCGCTCCCATACCTTCAGCAATCTTAGCGTAGTCGCCCGTCATCTCGGTCGTGCCAAACTGTTCACGCGCTGTGGGATAGCCGCCCGGATAGGTTGACATGCCACCATTGTTCAGAACGACGGTCGTGATAGGCGCACCGGCGCGGGCGGAGGTTTCGATGTCTAAGCCGGACATACCGAAAGCACCATCACCCATGAAGTTGCAGCAGAACTTGTCGGGCTTCGCAATCTTTGCCCCTATCATCAGCGGTATGCCGAAACCGAGATGGGTGGTCTTGCCCCAACCGATGTAACTGTGAGGCACCGTTCCGGGGTAGAACGGCAAGATCGAATCTCGGGGCGCGCCGGCATCGTGTGTGACGATGCTATTCTCCAAGTCCAACGCCTTTACCATATCCCCGATTACACGGTATGTGTTAAGCGGTTCTTCATCGGAGTTGAGTAGCGGTGTCCACTCCTCCAGCCACGTCTTCTTTAGTTCGGCGATATCTGTGGCGACCTGCGTTTCCCCTTTTCTCCCGTTTTCCCCAAGTTGGGATTTGGCTTCCTCGATCATAGCCTCTAACGTCAGTTTGGCATCGCCGGGCAATCCGATGTCAACGGAGAAATCTTTGTTGATATCTTCGATACTTTCGGCGTTGTGGATAATCACCTTACCGTCCGGGATTGGTTGACCGTACACGGTCCGGGTCAGACTTGAACCCATTGCAAGTAGCACATCCGATTCCTGTAGCCATCGCCGCGCTGGCAGGGTCGTTGCCCCGCTGCCGGAACCGACCGAAAGGGGATGTCGTTCGTCGAACGAGGACTTGCCCGGCATGGTGCAATATACCGGTATCTCGGTCAACTCAGCAAACTCCTTGAGCGCCTCGGTCGCTCCGGAGAGCAGCACACCCATACCCGACCAGATCACAGGCTTCGTCGCATTCAGTAGTTCCGTTACAGCATCCTTGATATCACCGGCAGCAGGAACCTGAAGTGACCGTTTCGGAGGTGTGTAGTTAAGCGCATCCTCTGAGACATCCTGCATCCCAATGTCACTCGGTGTCTCAACAATCACGGGACCGGGACGTCCATTCCGTAGGTGGTGGAACGCACGTCGCATGACATTAGAAACTTCATCCGGCTTGGTAATGACCTCGCCATATTTTGACACCGTCTGGTATGTGCGAACAGGGGAGAAGGACGGGCGAACGGCGTAGTCGCCAATTGAGGGACCACCCGGTAGGTATAGAATCGGAACGTTGTCTGCAAAAGCTTGTGCAATACCGCCCATAGAGTTTTCGGCACCGGGTCCGCCTTGTGTAACAATGACGCCAAACTTATTGCGGTCGTTGACACGGCTATATCCGTCGGCTGCCATCACTGCCCCGCGTTCGTGCCGGAACATAACGGTCCGGATGCCTTCTTGTGCAACCGCTTCGATGAGTTGGTTGGAAGGGAAGCAGGATACCCATTCAACGCCTTCAATTTTCAATATTCGTGCTACTGCTTGTGTTGTATCCATCTATGGGATTCTCCTTTGTTTTGGTGGGTGGCTTATTAATTCATTCGCTTGCTGAACCGCTGAACCCGATATCACGTTAAGATCTGAATGATAGCTTGGGTTATTATAACGGATTCGGTATACTTTCGCAAGGGTTATGATTTCCATTCCGCCTGCTTGACAACCCGCAGGAAACTGGATAAAATAGACTTTGTATGCACTTAGCCGGTATGTATGCAGTTTAGCGATAAATTGCTACTTAATTCTTCTGTGTTCTCCAAAAAAAACAGTGCGTAATGCTTAATGCGTAATAACGATGTCAAAATCCCCTTTTTACGTATTACTCGTTACGCATCATTCTTCTGTATGGCTGAGAAAAATTGAACGACCAACGAATCTTCACCGAAGCGGGATCCCATGACATGGATGAACATGAGCTCGTTCGCCGATGTCAAAATGGTGACAAGCGAGCCATGGAAACCATTATGCGCCAATACCAACAGTGGGTGTATAACATCGCTTACGGGATGCTCTCGAATCCTGAAGATGCCAGCGACGTGGCACAGGACGTTTTTCTTTGGCTTTGGGAGAATATTGGACAGTTTCGATTCAAATCTCAGTTCTCAACATGGCTCTACCGGATCGTTACCAACAGATGTCTCAATCTCAAAGATCAGCGGCAGCGGCGTAAAACCGATCCGATGGAGATTGACGATTCACAACCGTGGGCGCCGCTCGACACCGCCACCCCGGAAACGACGGTCCTGCAGGCAGAGCAGCGGGAGATCTTGCAGAAGGCACTCGATGCTCTCAAAGACGATTACCGGAAGATACTAATCCTCCGCGAGATGCAAGACCTGTCCTATGAAGAACTCGCGGAAGTCCTCGGTTGCTCCGTTGGACGTGTTCGATCACGTCTCTATGAAGCGCGACAGGCGTTGCGAAAGGCGGTACAGCAGCGGGAATAGTGATAGAATGATATAACCCAAGTTCTTATCTATCACCCGGTTGAAGTCAATAATAAGTGTGAGCAGGCGAGAAAGGGAAAAGTGAAGAGAAGCTGTTACACGCCATCGTCTTTGCGCACTTTCCCACTCTCACACTCTCTCACTTTCTGTTTGAAAAGCTATTGCTCCGTTAGAGCTACTAGGTAACAGCCTAGGTTATTTCTATGTGCTAACACCCTCCCGAAAGGATCTCTGTTATGTCATTTCCACTTGCTTATAGTGCCCTCCGTTGGAATAACCCTAAACTGGAACAAACGCTTGTGCAGCTCCGAGAAGCCGGTTGGGACGGTTGGGAAGCCCGCCAGTCGCTCGATTGGCTCGGCTCTGCGCGTCGCGTGCGCCAGATCTGCGATGCTGTCGGCATACAGGTCGCCGCGATATGTGGTCCCAACGTCACACTCGATGTAACCCATCCAACCCATGAAATCAACAAACGCCGGATTGAATTCGCCTCCGATCTCGAAGTTCCTACCTTTATGACCAAAGGTCCAGGACGGCTCGATAGGGACACCACGGACCTCGATCTAGATCGTATGGCCGCTGTCTATGATGATCTCGCTGCCTACGGCGAACCCCTCGGCGTTACCGTCACCTTCCATCCCCATACGGGGCATGTGGTAGACAGCGCCGATGAGTGGAAGCGATTTATGGCGAAACTCCACCGGTGTCGCCTTTGTCTCGATATGTCTCATGCCGTCCACTGGGGCTACGATCCCATTCAGGCGGTCTACGACTATCGCGATCGTATCTCCTACGTCCACCTTCACGATTACAAAGATGGCGGAAACGTCGAACTCGGAGAGGGGCTCATGTGCGACTACCCCGCCTTCCTGAAGGCACTGGAGGATATCGGCTACAGCGATTGGATAACCGCCTGCCCCGGACCCACCGAGCGTAGCGATCAAGCGAAAATGCAAATCAATCGTGCTTACCTGAAAAGCATCGGCTATTGATGTTAGTTCATCAGTTCACCAGTTCATTAAACTAACGCAAGTTGTTAAGGCGTGTTGACACTTTAGTTTTTGCTACCGCGAGAAACGCTGAATCAATAGGAAAGCTGCCAGAAACCGAGTTTTTTCTTCAAAACTCGGTTTCTTTTCTCCGCTTTCCCGGTCAGTGAACTGACTTATGCCTCTCTGTTATCTGGCTGCAATGAAATGTCAACAGAACCTAGTACATTGTCAGATAAATGTAGCACAAACTGTATAAGGTTTCAGAACATGAATCGGTAATTCTCTATGTTCCCAAGGCGCCGGTAGGTGCGGTTTTTAACCGCACCGGACATCGCAATGAAGGTGCTTGTCATAATTTATTTGACAGAGCACTAGTCGTCCCACCCGCTTGGCTTGGATGGACATGTCCGAGTCTTGGACTCTGCCCGATAAGATCGGGACAGGCGGAACGGAGCTATTTTTGTCCGTAGTGAATTTGCCAATCCACTGCGATCGGCAATTGATTCAATTTAGCTTGCATTGGCTCGATTTGCAATGTTTTCTATAACCCGCAACTTGGGTTAATTAACGGTAAATGTGGCTGTTTTCGGCATCGATTTTATGCCATTTTTTGATGTCTAATATTGATTTCTAACACCTTAACACTTAACATAAGTTAAGTAATTAGCCAAAAATCACCTTAATTTTTCTTTCGCCGAATCCGCCCAAACCCAAGCAGGGCGGGGGTTTGAAGGACGGGGCAAATTTTCCAAGTCACCCCGACAAACCGACTGGAAAACGTCGAAATTTTTTCAAAAGTGTTAGATTTTGTTAGATTTTGCCAGGTCATTGTGGATAACTTTTTGACTCCGATTTATCAGAGGTATTCACGGCGCTTTTCTTACGCATTACGTCAGTTGTTAAGGCGTGTTGACACTTTAGTTTTTGCTACCGCGAGAAACGCTGAATCAGTAGAAGTGCACCGGTAACTCCCCCTATTAAAGTCTCAAAAATCCCCCTGATAAGTGGTACATCCCGATGAAATCGGGGGCGGGATTTAGGGGGCTGGTTGTGCATCTGAGATGTACAGATGATTATAGCATTCACCACAAATCATTATCACGGAGGAACGTAATCACGTGCCTCGACCTGCTCTCCGCACACTCGTTCCCTACATGCTCGGTGTGTTTATCGCGGGATTCCTGCCCATCCCCCTGTTCTGGATCTGGTTGGCTGCATTAATCTGCTTATGCGGCGCTATCGGATTCTCCTATCTGTCGAAAGGCGATCCCCGTGCATCAAAGATCGGTTGGGTACTCCTATTGGGAGCACTCTGTGCCTGTGGCATGTTCCGCCTGAAAGTTGTACTCACCTCGCCCATCACCCCAGACATCTATGACCATCAGGTGCATTTCTCAGGGGCGATGACCTACCAGCCAGAGCGGGGCGAACAGTGGGAAGCTGGCTATGCGAACGGAACCCTCCGCCTGATAGAAACGCCAGACCGAACCGTAGACACAAAACTCCTGATCCGGTTCCGCGAGCCGATCCCGCTGCGCTACGGTGACCGAAT
This sequence comes from Candidatus Poribacteria bacterium, assembly GCA_965220385.1. Classification (GTDB taxonomy): domain Bacteria; phylum Poribacteria; class WGA-4E; order WGA-4E; family PCPOR2b; genus PCPOR2b. Next base: position 959,210 of record OZ244825.1, read on the forward strand.
TGAGGTCCAAGGGGTATTGCGCCGTCCAAACGAGCAACGCAATCCCGGCGGTTTTGATTACCGTTCCTATCTCGCCCGTCGGGGAGTCTTCGGGATCCTGTACCCGAATCGAGGTCAAGAGATTATCCTCACCGACCGGTCCGGCTTTCCACCGTTGCGTTGGACAGAAGCGGTGCGCCGACGCGTTGAAGCCGTCATTGATAACGCGTACCACGAAAATCGTACCCACGCGCAGGTGCTAAAGGCGATGTTCCTTGGGCTGCGAAATGAACTCTCACCCGACATCCTTGAGGCATTCCGTAATAGCGGGAGTATCCATATTCTCGCCGTGTCAGGCTTGCACGTCGGACTGATTGCGACTGTCTGCTTCTTCGGTTTTTCGCTTTTACGCCTACCCAGAAAAGCCACCGATCTGTTGACAATTGCCGCTGTGGTTCTCTACGCCTGCCTCGTCGGTTTTCGCCCATCCGTTTTCCGTGCGTCGCTGATGGCGGTTATCTTTCTAATTTCACGGATCATAGAGCGGGATCGGGATCTGTTCAATCTACTTGCATTTGCCGCACTCGTCCTGCTCTTAATCAACCCAGCGCAGCTATGGGACATCGGTTTCCAACTCTCCTTCGCTGCGGTAGCAGCCATTGTCTATCTTATGCCCAAGTGGGAGCGATTTATTCCCCGCCTCCTCGGATTAGGTCGAACAGATCCAACGGTCAATCAAGGTGATGGCGTCCCCCTTCACTCGGCATGGGTGCGGGTCGTATGGTGGTTGGTTATAGGACTGGGAGTAACGTTATCCGCACAGGTAGGCACCACGCTGATCGCCGTATGGCACTTTCATCGCATTTACCCGATTGGGCTTGTTACAGGCCTATTTACTGTCGGACTCGCCGCATTTCTCGTCAACATGACGTTGGTTTCGGTGTTAGTCGGTTTAATCTGGTTGCCACTTGCTACACTGTTCGCTTATGCCAATCACTTCGTGCTCTGGATCTTTCTGGGCCTGATTGAATTTTTCGGTCAGCCGTGGGCGGTGTTGAAGATGCCGCCGCCAAGTTTTGGGTTCATGGTCATTTACATCGCGGGCTGTTTCGCCGTCGTGCATTGGGTGTGGGTGTGGATGCACCGAAAGCAGGTAATGGTAATTGGACTGATGGTTCTGGCGATCTGGATCTGGGATGCCGCTTGGCGTGAACAGGGGAGGTTGTTAGATATTACGTTTCTCGATGTCGGGCAGGGGGACGCGGCGTTCGTCCGATTCCCTGACGGCAAGACCATGCTGATCGATGCGGGACTCAATTCATCGAGAATTGAAGTCACTGAAACGGGAATTAAGCGGCGAGTCGGTTTTGACAACGGCGAGCGAACGCTCGACCCGTTCCTCTGCTATGAAGGTACTTTTACGATTGATCTACTCCTCTTGAGCCATCCCGACAACGATCACGGCGGTGGGTTCGCGCACATTCTGCGTGAGTTTGGTGTCAAGCGTGCCTTGGGGATACCACATCAGGATTTGTCGAAGTCTACTCATCAGATTTTGCATGAGATTGTTGATGCGAAGGATATTCCCCATGAACTCGGTTATGCGGGAACGGTTGACCTGACCTCTACGGCAAAGTTGGAACTGCTGCACCCATTCGATGTTGCCTCGACAAATCTGCACGATAGGGACGTCAACAACGATTCCCTTGTTCTGAAGTTGACCTATGGCGACATGCGGATCCTGTTCACAGGGGACATCGGACGAAAGGTCGAATTGAAACTGGTTGAGTCGGGTACAGATTTAGGGGCGGAGATTGTTAAGGTGCCGCATCACGGGAGCAAAACCTCCAGCAGCGCGGAATTCCTTGATGCCGTGCGTCCACGATACGCAGTTTTTTCACTCGGTCAACGGAACCGATATCGCTTCCCCTCTGAGATGGTCGTGGAACGTTACCGAGAACGGGGCTGTCGTATCTTGCGAACAGATCAGCTCGGTGCCATCCGTTTCCGAACCGATGGACAGCGGTGCTGGATCACCCATCATGTAGAGGAACAGTGACCACAGCGGTTATGATAGGATCCTTTAGTTTTTCTGTAGGTGCTTGCATCCCGCCTGTCCCGATTTATCGGGGATTCATCGGGCCTGCCCCGATCTTATCGGGCCTGTCCCGATTTATCGGGGGGATTTATCGGGGAGGGATTTCCCAATCCCGACGCTTCGCTCTAAGAGCGACTTCCCGACTCCGACTTTTCAAACAAAACGGCTAAAAATCCTAAAATTGAATAGCCCGACAACGGCTGTAGAATGCCCTTGCAATATGGCGAGGTTTATGATACTATCGCATCAGGGAATTAGCGGGAATCAGCTTGTCATCTTGGTGCTGGGGAGTCTATGTTCAGAAATTTGAGCGCGATATTGCTGATGGGCTGTTTGTGTCTATCTATTTTCGCAACTCAAGCTGGTGCCCAATACTATACCCAGTGGAGTTTGCCTGAAGGTGCGATAGTCCGTCTTGGGAAAGGCAGCGTAACGGGTGATGTCGTCTACTCGCCTGACGATACGCGTTTGGCGGTTGCAAGTTCGATCGGCATTTGGCTCTACGATGCACAGACCTATCAAGAGGTTGCCCTGCTCACCGGGCATACGGATAAGGTCAGGAGTGTGGCATTCAGCCCGGACGGCAAAACGCTTGCAAGTGGTGGGGGTTGGCGGGATAGTACCGTCCGCCTGTGGGATGCTGTGACGGGTCAACACAAACACACGCTCACCGGGCATTCGTATTCGGTTAATAGCGTGGCGTTCAGTCCGGATGGGAAGACGCTCGCGAGTGGAGGGCATGAAAACGCTATCATCGTGTGGGATGCTGTGACGGGTCAACACAAACACTTCCTCACTGGCGGTTCGTCTTTTGTCAATAGTGTCGCGTTCAGTCCGGATGGCAAAACGCTCGCAAGTGCTGGGGGAGAGCTCAGTCTGTGGGATGTGGACACCGGTCGACGCATCCGTTCCCTTGTTGGGCATATAGCATCGCATAGTGTAGCATTTAGTCCAGATGGGAAAACGCTGGCTAGTACAAGCGAGGATGGTCGCTTCCGCCTGTGGGACACGGAGACCGCTCAACACAAACGCACCCTCGCCGGGGATGTGTCTTGGATCGGGAGGATTGTGTTCAGTCCAGATGGAAAAACCCTCGCCGGTGGAAGTCTTGACAATAGCATCCTCCTGTGGGACGCGGAGACTGGACAACACAAGGCGACTCTCACCGGACATACGCGTTGGGTTGGGAGTATTGCATTCAGCCCTGATAGTAAAACGCTCGTGAGCGGAAGTGAGGACATTACCGTTCGGGTGTGGGATGTCATTACGGGTCAACAGAAACACATGCTCACCGGGCATACGTCTGGGGTGCATAGTGTGACATACAGTCCAGATGGCAAAACGCTCACCAGCGGTATGGATTTTCCGAGCAACATCATCGTCCACCTGTGGGATGCGGTCACCGGTCAACAGAAGGATACCCTCACCGAGAGTCGGAGAGGGAGTTATAGTATCGCGTTCAGTCTAGATGGCAAAACGCTCGCGACTGGACATCAGGACTCGACCATCCTCGTGTGGGATGCCCTTACCGGTGAACACAAGTATACTCTCAGGGAACATACGGATGGGGTCAAAGGTCTGGCGTTCAGTCCGGATGGCAAAACGCTCGCTAGTGGGAGCGAGGACATGACCATCCGCTTCTGGGACACTGCGACGGGACAGCACAAACGTACCCTCACCAATACGAATAGGGTCAATAGCATCGCGTTCAGTCCGGATGGCAAAACACTCGCGAATGGGACTGATTATGAAAATACCCTCCGTTTGTGGGACTTGGTCACCGGTCAACTGAAGGATACCCTTACCGGCCATACGGATTGGGTCATAACCGTCGCGTTTAGCCCGGATGGCAAAACGATCGCTAGTGGAAGTGTGGACGCTACCGTCCGTTTGTGGGATGCCGTGACCGGGCAACACCAACGCACGTTCACTGGACATACGGATGCGGTCAAGAGCGTCGCGTTCAGTCTGGATGGTAAAACGCTCGCAAGTGGAAGTCGGGATGGCACAGTGCTTCTGTGGGAGATGGACCCTTCTCCGGTCGGATTTCCACGAATAGTGGGGGATATCAATCGGGATAGTGTGGTGGACATTTTAGATTTGGTGCTGATTGGCTCACGCCTTGGGCAGATAGGATACGATAATGCAGATATCAACGAGGATGGTTTGGTGGATATCACAGATTTGGTGTTGGTCGCCGGTGCGATACACAATGTTGGGGTCGTACTTTCGGCGGATTCACAGGGGCTTGCAATGCTCACCCTTGCTGACCTCCAAGGTTGGCTCGATCAAGCACAGGGACTGGACCTGAGTGGTGCGATGTTGAAAAGGGGAATTATCTTCCTTGAGCAACTTCAAGCAGCGTTAATTCCAAAGGAAACCGTCCTGCTACCCAACTATCCCAATCCATTCAGCATAGAGACATGGATTCCGTATCACCTTGCCCACGCTGCCGATGTGACGCTTACCATCTACGACATACAGGGTGCGCTGGTGCGTCAATTGAATTTGGGTCATCAGGCTGTGGGCATCTACAGTGCTCCCACACAGGCAGCATATTGGGACAGACGTAACAGCCTAGGCGAGTTGGTTGGAAGTGGGATCTATTTCTACCAGTTACAGATTGCTTTGAACTCGGACCGTAGCGATGGATTCCAAGCCTCTCAGCTACAGACGGTAGCAGGTGATTATTCTGCAGTGCGGAAAATGGTTATCCTCAAATAATCTGGGTTGCTGCTTATCGGACTTGCCCGACCCAAAGCCTTAGCGGGGCGACAAGTGTATAAAAAAAACACAAGGATTGGTAGGGAACGCAGATCTGTGTTCCCTACGATAAGGGTCAACAGAACTTAGAGGTTATCGGTAACGATACGACGACGATTGTGGAGGTATCGGTATGAGCCTGAAAATACGCTTAAAAAATCTTGGCATCCTAAAACATGCAGAGTTTTCGCTGGGGGACTTGACCCTTATCTGCGGCAAGAATAACACCGGCAAAACCTATGCAGCCTATGCACTACACGGTTTCTTGCAATTGTGGCGTGGACTGATTGATTTTGGGGTAAGCAGTGCCCAAGTCCGGAGGTTACTAACAGATGGGCGCATCAAAATCGGATTGGGGGGATATGTCGAAAAGGCGGATCGGCTGCTCGCAGCGGCGTGTAAACAATATACTGAGCAGCTCGACGATGTTTTTGCTACAACTGAAGATCGGTTTCGTAACAGCGAATTTCACATCCAGACAGAAGCGATTAATGTACGCGATAAAGAGTTTGCACACGAAATAGGAATCATTTTCGCGAGGTTTCTGGCCTATTCAAAGAAAAAGGGTAGTGAAGATGTCACAGTGAACTTGGTGATAGACAAAGATATTGGACAACAAATTGATCCTGATTTTGTAAAGGGTGCCATTAACTTTATTATCGCCCACTCTATTTTTTACGATTCTTTTCCCCTTCCTTTTGTTTCTTCAGCCGAACGCACCGGTGCTGCTGTTTTTCGCAGAGAACTCAATTTTGATGGGAACCGCCGGCTTGAGAGAATAGGGCTAGTCAGCGAACAGACTGACCCTCAAGATCTACTGTTCAATTCTTACCAGTTTTACCCGCTGCCGATAGAGGAGGGTGTGGATTTTATACACCAACTTGAAGATATTCAACCAGGAAAAAGTTTCATCGCCAGAGAACACCCTGAGGTATTGAAAGACTTCGATGACATTATCGGTGGCAAGTACACCATAACACAATATGGCGAGCTCTGCTATGTCCCCAAAGGGACGCGGCTCAAATTGGCGATGGTTGAAAGTTCAAGTGCGGTGCGTTCACTCGTGGATCTCGGTTTTTATCTGCGCCATGTTGTCGAAAAAGGGAACCTGCTCATGGTGGATGCGCCGGAATCAAACCTGCACCCGGCAAACCAGCGTCGTATTGCCAGACTTTTTGCCCGTCTGGTGAATTTGGGCGTTAAGGTCTTTATCACCACCCACAGCGATTACATCGTCAAAGAGTTGAACACCCTCATCATGCTCAATCATGATAAACCACACCTAAAAAGAATCGCTAAAGAAAATGGTTATCAACAATCTGAGTTAATTCGTTCGGATCAGGTCAAGGTCTATATGACTCAAGAGGCGTTGATGCCGTTAGAGGAGGGGCAAAAAAGGCGTAGAAGGGGACTCACGCTCGTAGAGGCTGATGTCGATCCAGTGCTTGGCATTGAAGCCCCTAGCTTTGATGATACTATCAATGATATGAACAGAATTCAGAGTGATATTGTGTGGGGTGCGGAGTGAGGCCGTGAGCGATATTGACATATTGCAAATATATGAGGGGGCCATACATAACTTAAGTTGATAGTCGTTGAAAATCTATTGATTGGACCATATCGTTGATTTGTTCAGTTTTCCGCTCCAGCGGAGCGGTATGTCTATAGAATACCAAGGCAGCCAAGATCCGCGCTCCAGCGGAGCGCAATGTGGGTCTGCCACCACCATTCAGACAATAGTTATGAGCACCCCTCACTTACTTCATGAGGTATCCTAATGGCACTACACCCCAACTTCCCCGAATCACCACACGAAATTATCGATCCTTCAGTGCGGTGGCTTCCAGATAACCAAACACTGGGAGACACCGATTACGGAAAACTGCTGCCCCCACTTGTCCACAAGATCCGCGAGGAAGTCAAAGCGTGGCGCGATAGCGACTACAGCGGTGCTACCGAAACAAGCGATTATACAATGGCAATTGTGGAGGTAACAGTGTGAAAATAGCTTCAATTCATTTAGGACTTACGCAGTTGAACGCTCAAAAGATGTTGTAGTTCGGCGATTCATCACCGCAGGACACAATTTCCAACGCCCAATGAATTGGGCAACTACGATAAATTTGTAAGTTTGTAGTAGCCCCGATAAATCGGGGCGTCCGGACGTACAATGAATTGCGCTATTACAAATCGCTTTGAATCCCGCTTGTCCCGATTTATCGGAGATCTTATCGAGGCTGAAGGGCGTAACTTCTAAAGGAGAGAACCATGCCGGAAGATATTCAGATATCCATGTTTGAAGTTGTGGGTGGTCCCTTGTGCGTCGCTTCCAACGATGGGCAAAAGGTTTATGACCGCATCGCCGCTGCGCTTAAAGCGGATCGGTCTATCACACTCTCATTTCACAAGGTCACGACGTTGACCGCAGCGTTCCTGAATGCTGCAGTTGGTCAGTTGTATGGGACATTTGGTAAAGAAAAAATTCGTTCACTATTGAAGGTGAAAGACGTGGAGCCAGTAGATCTTGCACTGTTGAAGTGCGTTGTTGATAACGCCAAACTGTACTTCATAAAGTCCTCAGAGAGTTGACGGAGGCTAGCTTCCAAGCGGGCGTGCGGATGCTCGCATTCCCAGCGCATTTTTACGGAGCATCTGAAATGCCAATCTTAGACCACTTAAACCCCGAAATTAGTGACATTGCCCCTTTCGAGTCTTTTCATAGTGCGTGGACGACCTATATTGTTGAGGACTTGAATGAAATACTGCCGGAAGGGTTTTTAGCCATACCACAAACAAGTATCGGCGCACGGGAGGTTGATGTCAGAGCGGACAAAATTCGAGGGATGAGCCAAACCCCGAAAGGTTCATATCAACCGCGGCTGCCGGTCACAGCACGGGCAGAATTTCCGTCAGTGTTTGAAGTATTCGTTGATTACATTGAGCGAGGCAGACATATCACCGTGGGAGCAATTGAGATTTTAAGCCGTGCCAACAAAGACCGGCCAAGTGAGAGAGACAGCTTTGTTGCTAAATGTGAAAACCTGATAGCCAAAAATGTCTCACTAATTATTGTTGATATCCTCGAACTTCCTTTTTTCAACCTTCACAATCAATTGCTTCGGGCGGTCAAAGCAACGGCGGGGTACATAGAGGAAGATCCAGAAAATCCACTTTATTGTGCCGCCTACCGAAAGCAGCCTCACGGGGAGTCCAATTTGGGGATAGTGGACATCTGGGATAGCCCCTTAAAAATTGGAGATACGTTGCCTGAGCTGCCGTTATATATTACTTCCGAAGTTGCAGTGCCTGTAAATTTTGAGGAATCCTATATGAAGGTTTGTAAAGTTTTCAGAATATTATCCTCCCGATAAAAACAGGGTTGTAGGGAACAACTCTCGGACCCCTCCGATTTATCGGGCGTTATGTCGCTTTGAATCCCAATCTTAATTTTTTTAAATTTGTCAAAATTTGTCAAAAATTGTAAAGTAACAAATTGAGGATTGAACATACAAAAATATACATAGAACGGAGAAAGATATGGCACAGTCGAATTCAAAACTTATTCTGGCAGGCCTATTGGCTGATGGTGTCGGCGGGGAATCCATAGCGGATCAGGCGATTCTGGTGACGGACGACCGTATCGCTGCTGTGGGACCGCGGCGGGAGATCCGGCGACAGGCACCGCGGGGGGCCGAGCAGATCGACTTGAGTCGTGCTTGTGTAACGCCGGGGCTAATTGATGGACACACACATCTGAGCTTGGCAGGCGATGGACGCAACTACATTGAGATGTTCTCCGAAACCGATGAGATGATGGTGCTTACCGGGGCGATGAATCTACGGAAGCACCTCGCTGCTGGCATCACCACGATCCGAGAACACGGTGCGCGAAACCGGGTGGGATTTACCATCAAGGAGGGACTTGGGCGCGGCTACATTCCGGGACCGCGTATGCTTGTGAGTGGGCGACCGATCACCTGTACCGGCGGGCATTTTCACATGTGCAATGAGGAGGCTGACGGCGAGGCGGAGGTGCGTCGTTCCGTCCGTCGGTTGGTGCATGAAGGTGCGGATTACATCAAGATTATGGCTTCCGGCGGCGGCACCGCCGGCACGATTCCCGGACGTGCAAGTTATACGGTTGAAGAACTTCACGCCATTGTCCACGAGGCACACCACTTTCACCGTTTGACAGCAGCGCATTGTCGCGCAAAGGAGTCGATGGTACGAGCCGTTGAAGCCGGTATTGATCTGATGGAACACGCCGAATTTCTGGACCCAGACGACCAACTGCGTTTCGATCCGAAACTCGCCGAAATGATGGCGGAATCCGGTATCTGGATCAGTCCAACCCTCCAAGCGTGGACAGGCTATCCTGCGATTATTAGGCTCACCGAGCAACGGGAAGCGGGCACGATCTCTCCTGAAGGTGAAGTGGAACTAGATCGACTTGAAGAGCGGGCAGAGATCCGCTTGGATGTGATGCGGCGTATGCTCGATTACGGTATGCAGGACCGAATTGTGCCGGGGACGGACTCCGGTGTCGGGGATCTTGCGTTTGGACATCTGGATTACGATCTGCAGCTGCTGGTTCGTGTCGGCTTCACCCCTGCTGAAGCGCTTGCCTCTGCTACCAGTATCTCCGCTGCAGCGATCGGCATGGGAAACGAACTCGGCGTTATCGCACCGGGCAAGGTTGCGGACCTCGCTGCCTTCGACGGCGATCCAACGATTGATGTCTCCGCTTTCAGTCGTGTTGTAGCGGTGTTTCAGGGTGGTCAAAGGGTTCATTAGTGCATTAGTACATTGGTTTATTGAGGTTGTCCGATCTTCACGTTTTACGTATCACGTTTCACGCTCAATCTCTGACGGGGCAAGCGTTCCAACAGTTATAAACTAGCACCATTATATACTATATGTCGGTTCATTAGCTGACTGATTGTGAGTGTTGGGTTTTCCGGTCTACGTCCAACCCAACCCTCCCACAGAACCTCAGTTTTCCCGTAGGGGCGAGGGCCCCTCGCCCCTACGGGTCGTGCGTTGGACCGGATGATCGAATAAAAAATGGCGAATACCTTGCAATCTGATTCCACTATTAAATTAGACTGTGATTCTATGCTCATAAAACGATAGGAGAAATTGGAGATGGCAGATCAACCCACGGTTACGATTGAACAGTGGTTTGTTGAGGGCTGGAGATTATACAAACGGAATCCGATTACCTTTTTCTTTGCAAGTTTGCTGGGCGCGTTAATCTGTTTTCCACCGGCTATTCTATTTTTTGCCGGTCCGCTCTATGCGGGGCTGCACTATATGGCGTTGAAAGGGATGCGTGGAGAAAAGCCGCGAATTCGCGATATGTTCAAGGGATTTCGCCGATATTGGGGTGCCCTATTCCTATGGTGGTTATCCCTGATTGCATTCGTCGTCCTCTGTACAACGGCGATTGGCATCTTGGTAACGCCACTCCTGTGGGCGATTACAACGTTGGCGTTTCCGTTGCTGATCGATGAACGGAAGAGTGTTGGTTCCGCCTTCGGGGCGGCACTCAAGGTTGTGTTCACATGGAAGAACTGCGCGCGATTTTGGCTATATGGGTTGCTTGTTCCGCTTGTCTCATTTCTCGGTGTTTTGGGGTTCTTCTTTGGTCTGTTTATCACGCTTCCAGTGGCTGTCTGCGTCCAAGTCATTGCCTATCGTGACATGTTCAAGCCGGAGGACGCCTTCCATCAGGAGGTCCTCGAACCTTGGCAGGACTATCCCTTCAAGTTAAAGCTCCAATATATCGGACCTATCTCGCGGATTCGGGAACTTCGTAACCAAATTTTCCAGCAGATACATTCGTCCGATGATAGTATCAAACCGCTTCTAATCGATTCCATAGAATATATCGACAACCTGTTCACGAAAGCCGCACATCTTAGCTACCGTCAGCAACAGATTGATGACTACCTGAACACTACGAACATGCAAACGCTGCACATTGAAAAGATGGAGATTACGAGAAAACTGGCGGAATCACCCAACACGACAGTATATGCCCAATATGAGGAGGCATTGCGCACGCTCGAAGAGCGTATCGAAAATCATGAGCGGCTTGAGGATTTAGGAAAACAGATCGATGCCCGATTGATAACAATTCGTGTGTCGCTCGAAAGTACGCACGCCAAAATCATCCGGATTCGGACGACCGATATAACCAACACCAATCTTGAAAGTGATGACGTTTCCACGGCGTTACGAGACCTACAGATCGAAATGGACGCGCTCTTAAAAAGCCTGGATGAGGTTTCCGAAACGGCTCGATAGGAGCAGGAGAGAAAGAGTGGGAAGGAAACAGAATCGTCGAATCGGGAAACTTCTGCTGCTCTGCTTTTTTGCTGTGGTATGTTTTTGCTGGATAACTTCCAAGGCTGAATCCGCACCACACCCAAGATTCGGTGGCTCGTTACAGACAGCAATTTTTCAGCCTGTCAGAAACCTTGATTCAGTCAATCATCTCAATTTTGCAGAGTTACAGGTTGCGTCAAACCTGTACGAGGGATTGGTGAAACGAGATCCGTTCGGACGGATTAATCCTGCAATTGCTCAGAGTTGGAGTCATTCCAATGACCACCGGATCTGGATGTTTGTAATATCGGAAGATATGACGTTTCACAACGGAAAGCCGGTAACCGCGACTGATGTCAAGCTGGCGTGGGAACGGTTCGTGCGAGAGGGAGATTGGCTGGTTTCGCCACAGCCGTTGTTTCACATCCGGGGAGCCGAAGTCTATCGAGAGAGCATGGCGACGCAGATTGAAGGGGTTCGTGTCCTTAATAAGTCGCTGCTCCAAGTTATACTGCAAGCCGGTGATCCAGATTTTCTGGGTAAACTGGCCTCACCAGCAGCGTGGGTAACAATGCGCGGCGATTCACAACCGATCGGCACAGGGCAATTCCGCCTAGAGTCCTTCAGCAGAACAGAGGTCCGATTGACCGCACACTCCGGCTACCTTTGGGGTAGACCCTATCTGGAAAAACTGACTTTCCGCTATTATGCAAATCTGGATGAAGCCCTGTTTGAATTTGAATCGGGGGTTTTAGATGCCCTGCCACTTTCCATTGCGGAGGTAGAAAGACGCCAGCGCGAGGAGATCGATGAGATTTTAATCCAAACGGATGCCGCGACACTTGTATATCTCCGCCTCCCTGAGAAGCTCAATATCTCTAATGCATCGCATACCTCACCTGTCCCAACTTGGCATAACGTGCTTAAATATGCGGTTGACCCGAACGCACTTCTGCGTCTACAATATGGGAGAAATCCCTCTAAAATGGTGTCTGTCCCCTTTACACTCTTCCCCAACCGTGTAAAGGCGCGCAGACGCCTAAAACATACGAGTTGGAGCAGTCCGCTCAATCTGATTTATACCGAACTCCCGGATAACACGGGCAATGCGATTGCTACGTGGTTGGCACGCGATTCACTTGCTCAGATTGGATTACAGGTAGAGATTAAACCAGCCGATTCAGATACTTTACATGGGGCTGGACCGACACTGGCGCTGCTATCCATGCCGATCGCGCCCGATAGCGATATCTCATCTCTGCAGATCAGTTACTCCGATTCCCTGATTCCACTCTATCTGCTGCCCGCTAACTTTCTGTGTCAGTCCAAAGTCCGCGGGATCAAGGTCGCGTCAGGGGGTGTCCTCGCATTCGAGAGGACATGGTTAGCAAAATGAAATTATGGTGAATTCTAAAAATAAATAGATACTTTCGCTCCCCGATAGGTGCCGTAGGGTAGGTTGAAACGGCGCAGATGGAAACAGCGCCTACCAAATGGGAGACCGGTAGGTGCGGTTTCTAACCGCACCGGTTTGGAGTGTCCCATTAATTCTAAGATTTATCATATATGGTACCGGTTCTGGCTAATCTGCCCGCTGGAGGGAGATACCTGCTGCCGCGTTGGGACGCTAGTGGGGTAGCTTGAACTAGACAAGGCAAGTTGTAATTGATATTCGTGGATGGCATCGCTTATGGAGGATAGTTCCTATGCGTGGATTAAATTCTGAACAGATTGGGTTCTACGAGGACCAAGGTTATCTCTTAGTCGAGGACGTGATCCCTGTCGAAGACATACAACTACTGATTTCGGAGCTAAACGAGACGGTTGACCAGAACGCACGAAAAGCGCAAGCAAGCGGAGAGTTATCTGAACTTTTTGAAGATGAGCCCTTTGAGCGCCGGCTGGCTCGGATTGTCGAATCTGTAACCGATCCATCCGAGAGCTCGTTTACTGACACGCTCTTCGACGGATTGCACGGCAAGCTGAAAACCGACGGTATGTTCGCTGTCATGACCCACCCGGCGATCTTGGATATTGTTGAATCGCTGATTGGACCGGAAATTCTTGCGCACCCCCAATTCAATATCCGCCCAAAGCTGCCCAACCAAGATACCTCCGTGGTCCCTTGGCATCAAGACTTGGGATACCTACAAGCAGATGCCACCAACACTTTCATGGTCAACTTTTGGATTCCGCTTGTGGACGCTACGGTGGAGAACGGCTGTATGGAAGTGATCGCTGGAAGCCATAAGGCACCGCTGATTAACCATGTCCTCGGGCTTGGACCCGGAGCCAATTTTAAGGGGATTGTCGATGACGCGTTGCCCGACGGTGAGCAGGTGCAGTGTCCTGTTCCGTTAGGCGGCGTGTTGCTCATCCAGCATAAAACCATTCATCGCTCGGTGCCCAACCACTCCGACCACGTCCGTTGGAGCCTCGACTTGCGCTATAGCGACCCTCGGATGCCTACCGGACGTGATGGGGTGCCGGGCTTTATTGCGAGAAGTCAGGCAGAGCCAGCATCTGTCGCGAATAACCTTACGGACTGGTTGCGACTGTTCTAGTCAGTGTAACCGACTCAGTGCGCGTCCGAGAATCGGAGAGCAGCTACAAGCACACGTCAAACGGAAGGCTGTGGTCATGAATGAACAAGAGCAATACCCGACCATGGGGGAGCGAGAAAAATACCTGTTCGATCTCCAAGGGTTTCTGTTGGTCAGGAATTTTCTATCAACTGCCGAGGTAAAAGCGCTCAACGAGTCCCTTGACGCCAACTTGGACAAACGTGGCGAATACGGCGAGCCGAATGCCATCAGTGGACAGTGGCAAGGAAGACCACTCGAGGGGCGATTCAGTCCATTTCGGCACTACAGCGGTATGTTGACGTGGGAGCCGCCTTGGTGTCAGCCCTTCCGCAACCTGTTAGCCCACCCCAAGCTCATCCCGTACCTCAATACCTTGATGGGCCGCGGTTGGAAACTAGATCACGGTGTTGATGTTCTGTCCTCCACAGCCGGCTGCGAAGGATTAAAACTTCACGGTTCGGGCAATACCACTTTCAACGGCTCCCGCTTCTACGCTTACCAAAACGGGACAATGCGTTGCGGACTAATCGTTTGCCAATATTACTTGACCGATGTGAATCCCGGTGATGGCGGCTTGTGCGTTATACCCGGCAGCCATAAAGCAAATTTATCCTGTCCCGACGATATTCTGACGTTAGAGGCTAATGAGGAAGTTGTCTATCACATTCCCCTTGTGGCAGGCGATTTGGTAATCTTCAACGAGGCGACTACCCACGGAACTCTCCCTTGGAGAGGTAAAGGGGAGAGACGGACGATACTCTACCGCTACACTCCCAAGTATCTCCACTATGCCGGTGGGATTTACCAGACACGCCTACCAGAGTGGGTCTCCGAACTGACCGAAGCCCAGCAGGTGGTGCTGGAACCACCTTACATCTACAATCGACCCCTAATCGAGGCGGACGGTGAAACTTTAGTACGGCCCCGACGGGAGCAGGAGTAATAGGATGCGGTAACGCGCATCTTGCAGCTCGGCTCTCAGAAATTTCAGAAAATGATCAGAAAAATAAGTATGGCGTTCTGCCTCATCGTGACTGTTCTCTTTATTTGGGTTTGGCACCATCAGAGCCAGTTCAATGACCATTCGCGCAAGGGGTTCTTTCATCTGACGAATGGTGAACTGGATCAGGCGGTTGAGGCATATACCAAGGCCATAAAAAATAAAGAGCGAACAATATTTTTTGCACAAGCACCTTCGGCGTATAATAACCTCGGTCAAGCCTACCTACGCAAAGAGGAATATGTACCGGCAATCGCTGCCTTCCAAAAAACGCTTGAAATGAGCCCAAGTGCGGTAGGAGCTTATATCAATCTGGCGACGGCTTACCTGAAACAGAACTTACCAGATTCGGCAATCGAATCGTGCGAGGCGGCGATTCGGATCTCTCCGGATGTCGCACACCTGCACTATAATCTGGCTTGTGCGTACGCGCTAAAGAAAGAAGATCAGAAATCCATTGACGCCTTACAGAGAGCGATAGAGCTGGATGGACGGATGCGAGTGCTTGCCGACGAAGAGAATGTATTTGATCGTCTTCGATCGTACCCAATTTTTCCCGCTAAGCCTGAGTAAACGCCTAATCCTCACAGTTGTGGAAATTTCTGCTTGACAATTTGAAGGTAGGCATGTATAATTCACCGTTGCGTTTGCTGGCGTAGCTCAGTTGGTAGAGCGAGTGATTTGTAATCACTTAGTCGGGGGTTCAAGTCCTCTCGCCAGCTTTCACTCTATCTTTGCTGACGGGCGGATACCCAAGTGGTCAACGGGAGCAGACTGTAAATCTGTTGGCAATGCCTGCGGAGGTTCAAATCCTTCTCCGCCCATCATAATCTAAGCGTCGGAGACACGTCCCTGTGACGTCCCAAGCGAAACGCGGGAGTAGCTCAGTTGGTAGAGCATTGGCCTTCCAAGCCAATTGTCGCGGGTTCAAGTCCCGTCTCCCGCTTTTTAATGTTGCCTCCGAGCATGTGTTCCCTAAGTTACGCCGACGTAGCTCAGTAGGTAGAGCGCGTCCTTGGTAAGGACGAGGTCACCGGTTCAATCCCGGTCGTCGGCTCCATCCCATCTTTTGACGCAGTGCCGTCAAATAAAATTGAGTGAGTATTATGCCAAGAGATATTGTGACGTTAGCGTGTGATGATTGTAAACAGCGAAATTATGCGACGACACGGAATAAAAGAACGCAACAGGATCGCTTTGAGATGAAGAAGTATTGTCGCTATTGTCGTAAACATACATCGCACAAGGAGATTCGATAATTGTTGGTCTTGCAGGCCAGTAGCTCGAACGGCTAGAGCGTCGGTCTCCAAAACCGAATGTTGGGGGTTCGAATCCCTCCTGGCCTGTCCTTTTTTTACATTGAAAACCTATGATAACACGTATAAAGACGTTTATTCGAGATATTCGAGCTGAATGGGATAAAGTCTCTAAGCCAGACCGGAAGGAAGTGCAGGGCAACACTCTCGTGGTAATTGTGGCTTGCGCAATCTTGGGGTTTTTCCTCTGGATAGTTGACGGCAATACGGAATATCCCGGCTGGGTTTCTATACACGGCATCGTTCTGTTGGTCGCAATTGTTGTCTGTGTAACCGTGGTTGCCAAACGTTCTACGCCAAGATGGCAGATCGCGTTTTTAGTTTCCCTGATCCCATTGATACTTGTTGCTGTGTCCTATTTTGTCCTCAATTACTCTATTGAAGGATTCGGTTTCGCGTTGTTACGCAGCTTGTTTATTCGGACCGGTTAATCCGCAGGTATGTCTATCTGATTTTAAATGTAGGTGCATTATGGACGATTTTTGGTATATTCTCCATATCTATTCTGGGCATGAAAAAAAAGTAAAACTCAACCTTGAGCAACGAGCGCAAGCCCTACGGTTGGATGAGGAAATCCTCAAAGTAATTGTTCCGACCAAAGAGGTTGTGGAAATCAAAAACGGTAAAAAACGGACCTTTGAGCGCCCATCTTATCCCGGATACCTCCTTGTCCAGACGGCACATGAACTGCGCGCAGATGCGGAAAATGAGGCAAGTCAGCAAAGCTGGCACCTCATTCAGGATACGCCAAGTGTTATGGATATCCTTTCCTCGCTCAGTCAAGAGGAGGTTCAGCATATTCTGAATCTGACAACAGATGAGGAACCACAGCCAGCGCCTCCAATGCTTGAGCACGCAGTTGGCGATAAGGTCCGCGTGATTGACGGTCCGTTTAAGGAATTTCCGGCAGAGATTAATGCGATTGACGAGGCTAGACAACGCCTCCATTTGACGATTTCTATCTTAGGCAGATCCACGCCGATTGAATTGGATCATTTCCAAGTAGAAAAGATATAGAATTAAGGAGATATAGATGGCTAAAAAGGTTGCCGGGGAGGTTAAACTTCAACTCGTAGCTGGGCAGGCGACGCCGAACCCACCTGTCGGTCCAAGCCTCGCCCCCTACATGATTAATATCCCGGAATTTATCAAGTCTTTTAACGGTCGAACGCAGGATCAACAGGGATTGGTGGTGACCACTGTTGTCACCTGTTACGCGGATCGTTCATTCACCTTTGACGTTAAATCACCGCCGACCGCGATCCTGTTAAAGGATGCAGCAAAATTGGCTAAAGGATCCGGCGAACCTAACCGAGATAAGGTTGCTTCTGTAACGACGGCACAGTTGGAAGAAATTGCTCGAACGAAGCTACCAGATCTGAATACGACCAGCTTGGATTCGGCGGTGCGAATGGTGGCAGGTACCGCCCGGAGCATGGGAATTACTATCGATCGATAATTGTCGGGAGGATGAGAATGGGCAAGAGAGGTAAGAGATATAACGATGGCGCACAGCGGGTCGATCGTATGAAACTATACGACCTTGATGAAGGTGTGCAACTATTAAAGCAGGCTGCGTCAGCGAAATTTGCCGAAACAATAGACTTGGCGGTACATCTCGGTGTAGATCCCCGTCATGCAGATCAGAATATCCGTGGCACCGTCGCTCTGCCACATGGGACCGGTCAGGAGATGCGCGTTGTCGTTTTCGCCCAAGGGGATAAGGTGCGTGAAGCGGAAGAGGCCGGAGCTGATGCGGTTGGTGCTGAGGATCTCGTCGACAAAATTGTCGATGGCTGGATGGACTTTGATTCAGCTGTTGCCACCCCTGATCTGATGCGGACTATCATGCCGAAGCTAGGACGTATTCTCGGACCGAGAGGTTTGATGCCTAATGCGAAGGCAGGAACCGTGACTATGGATGTGGCAGAGGCAGTCCAGACGATCAAAGCGGGCCAAATTGAGTATCGAGTCGAGAAGGAGTCCGGCGTGATTCACGCCCCCGTTGGCAAGGCTACGTTTGAAGAAGGTCAGATCAAAGAGAACATCCAAGCGGTGATGGGGGCCCTCGTGCGCGCCCGGCCGTCTTCTATCAAAGGAAGATATTTGAAAACTGTTGCTATCTCATCGACGATGAGTGTTGGAATTCGTCTGGAACCGCAGCAGTTTAGCTAAATTTAATACGTTTTATCAATTTTTAGATGTCGTCGTAGACAGTGGGTGCAACTTTGCTTAAATGGATATCCAGCCTACCGAGGCGGATTTGATACGTACCAATTTCTACTTTCGGATCGGGAGTGATAGAGATTGGTGGGTGCGGTCCATAGATGCGGAAACAAAGCCTCCTATACGACGGGAGGTTTTTTTTTGCGTATGGAACGAACGATTGAACTGAAGAGAGGGGGATCGAATGCCTAACGAAAAAAATGTTCAACAGGTAGAACGCATTCGAGAGGATTTCCAGAACTCAGAGGTCATTATCCTGACAGAATATCAAGGATTGACCGTTGAGGAGATAAGCGAGTTACGTGATAAGTGTCGTGAAGCGGAAATCCAATATAAAGTTTATAAGAATACACTTATCAATGTTGTCGCTGAAGAACTTGAGATCGAAGGATTAGCACCTTACCTGCAAGGGACGACGGCGGTTGCACTGGGCAACGATCCAGCTGCGTCCGCAAAGATCTTGCAGGAGTTTAGCGGCGAACATGACAATCTGAAGATTAAGGCTGGGATTCTTGGTAACAGAACCATTGACGCTGCAGCGGCTGAAAAACTGGTCAATATGCCATCGAGGGAACAGCTGATCGCCACTGCTATTGGCGGTCTCAACGCTCCCATTTCCGGGTTAGTCAATGTCTTGCACCAGGGCTCTCCAGTCACTGGACTTGTTAATGTTTTAGATGGTTCACTCCGTCAAGTTGCAACGGTATTACAGGCAATTGCTGATCAGAAGCAAGCATCTGAATCAGCTTAACTTGTGTTAAACACGGTCTTCAGCAATCTGATGTAAGGTACAATGCTGAAAGGCTCTATTTTTATTAAGAAAGGAACGAAACAATGGCTGATGTTGAAAAACTAATTGATGAGATTAGTGGTATGACAGTTTTAGAACTGTCCGAATTGGTAAAAGCGCTTGAGGAGAAGTTTGGTGTAAGCGCTGCCGCCGCTGCGCCGATGATGGTAGCAGCCGGTGCAGTGCCGGGAGCCGCAGAAGGGGCCGCGGCTGACGCTGCGCCTGCCGAAGAGGAAAAGACCGAGTTTGATGTCCAACTGAAAGAGATTGGACCAAACAAAATTCCGGTAATTAAAGAGGTGCGTGCGGTCACCGGACTCGGACTCAAAGAGGCTAAAGAGGCTGTTGAATCTGCCCCTAACGTTATTAAAGAAGGTGTTAGCCAAGAAGAGGCTGAGGAAATTAAGGGCAAGTTGGAAGCTGTCGACGCAGTCGTAGAAATTCTCTAATCCGCAACTTTTCTCAACCTACATAAACCCATTGTAGTCCTATGACTGCGATGGGTTTTTCTTTTGTATATTACGTTTGACGTTTCCGGTATCCATAGTAGGGAGCCAACCGATATGGTTCTTATTTTCTATATCGTTTTCAGCCAACTGGTGGTCGGGGGCCTTGCGCTGCTGTTGATCATCCCCAAAGACCTGGTGGGGCGCGGATTTTACAGACTCATGGCACTGATTTACATGCTTGTCATGATCTTTGCCCGTTGTGCACACTTGGCGATCAACGGCACCTCTGTCAGTGTTAGCAACTTCTTCCTCGCATGGGGAGGGCACGATTCCGTTTTTGTCCTTGTCTTCAGTGCGCTGCTCCTTCTGTACACGATCAGTCTATGGTTGAAACAGCCTCTGATTAACCGCCTGTTACTCATTGGGGGAACAATTTGCGGTATCGTCTGGGTGGTATACAGCGCGCAATCGTATGAGACGTCAACCGATCTTCCCGCGAGCAGACTGCTGTTGCCCGTGCAATTTCTTATCTCCGCCGTTTTATTAGGTTCCGTTAATAGCGGTATGTGGTTTGGACATTGGTATCTCGTGACCCCAAACCTGCCCGTCATCCACCTGAAGCGGTTCAATCAGATCTTCCTGGTATCCCTACTCTTGTCAATTTCGCTTTTCATACTAAACGTGTTCTTCCGATGGCAGGCAGCGGATGTGAGTCCACTCAATTTCTTTCATCAGATTGCGTTTTGGTTGCGGATTCTAATCGGATTTGGCGGATCTGCGTTGCTATACATCATTATCTGGGATTGCTTGCGTGAAAAGTCAACGCAGCGGGATGTTGTTGGGGCAACGCGCGCTGCAACCGGGTTCCTCTACATCGCCATGTTGACAGTGTTTATAGGTGAGTTCTGTGGACGACTGCTACTCTTGGAAGTGCGGTTTATCTTGTGATTGTGGAAAGTGAACCATACCCAGCCGAACCGCATTGCCCCCAGACCCGGTAGGTGCGGTTTCTAACCGCACCACATCCCAACGAGTCCCCGATTACATCGGGATAGGGCACGAGGAGCGAAAGCGTCTATCTGCTTTTAGGATTTACTATAACGCAAGTTGCTAATTGTTAAACCCGCTCGGCTTGGATAGACATATCCAAGCCATCTTTGTACGTATGCAGGGGATTTTATCGGGGCGGTAACTGATTCAATATAGCTTCCATTCGTTCGGTTTGCAACGTTTTCTATAACTAGTACATTGTCAGAACAATGTAGCACAAACTGTATAAGGTTTCAGAACATAAATCGGTAATTCTCTATGTTCCCCATGCCCAGTAGGTGCGGTTTGTAACCGCACCGGACATCGCAATGAAGGTGCTTATCATTATTTATATGACAGAGCACTAGCATCTTAGATTACTATAGTTGGACCGCTCACGCCTTAAAAGGTTCTCCTGTTCGACGCAGCTCCTTGGTGATGGCAAGTTGGCAAGTCACGTAACCGCTTTGGCTATACCCCCGGCGATTCAAAGCACCCGCAGCGTATCCTGGTCGGGCGTCAGCGATCGTGCCAACAATGAGGTTGGCGTGCTCAGCTGTTGTATCGTAGCGGTCCGCAATCAATCCTACCATGTTTACCCAGGCGACCTTTAGTGCTTCCTCCCAAGTCGCGCCCTTGCCAGTCGTGAGGATTTCATGGGTTGCCTCTACCAGCGTGGTGGTCTCTACCACCGGATTACCGGTTGGGAAGCCGGGCGAGCGATCTACCTTTAAGGTAATCGCAGAGTCGATCTCGACCCCGGTGCCGGTTAACTCGCCGTCCCCCATCCGAGCGTGGACATCGCCTAAAGAAAGATAACCGCCGGGTTTCTGAGCGCGAATGTGCAGGGTGCTACCGGGTTGAACGGAATTAAAATCCATATTACCGCCTAGGTCCATCGCACCGGCATGAGGGGCGACCTCTTCTAACTGAACAACCCCAATCATCGGTCTAACCGGTACCACAAAGTCCGGCGGGAAATGGACCAACCCGTCCCGTACCGGCGCAATTAAACGCACGCTCCCCCAAAAAGGACCGCCGTTACGGTAGAAGCCGTAAGGTCCGACCTCCATGTCAATAATTTCCATTGCAACCCAATCGCCAGGCTCGATACCATCAATCAAAAATGGTCCACCGGGACGAGATCCACGCGGCGTTGTGATATCTAACGGAGTACCCGGCTTGAGTTCTCCTGTGATGCTGATGTCTTGATCGTGCCCACCAACCGTTTCAATAACGACGGTTTCGCCGAGTTCCAACGTACCTCTGACTTGACCGCGTTCCGGATCGTCCGGTCCGGTATAGTAGGGGGTGCGAGTGAAGTGGCGCATAGGTGTTTATCTCCTTTGTTCAGGATCATGTTAATCTTGGCTTCCATTCTAGTTGAATTCAAGTGCACTGTCAACAGCGTTGTACCGTTCCTATAGGGTCATTTATGGGAAAAATTATAATTACTGATACATTTGAATAATAACCACCGGTGCTAGTTTGCAGCTGTTGATAATGTCAAACGTGATGCCCCGCCTACGGATTTGGGTCATTCCGAAATCAGTCAAAAAACAGAAAACTAAATAGCCCTAACCGTTCCTAGAAATTGCTTGCCTTCAAACCGGATCAGGGATATACTTCCCCTGACTGTTCATAAATAGTCTAGTCCGAACTAGACAAGGAGCGTATCTTGCGAAAAAAATATAGATCTACTCTCATCGGGATTATTGCCTTACTATCCGTCGCTATGTCAGCAGACGCGCAGATTATCAGCCCGGAGGAAGCGATCGGCTTTCCCGTAGGCGCAGACTACAAGCTGGCGCGCTGGGAAACCATTACCGACTATCTGCGCTCACTGGCTGCAAATTCAGACCGGATTATCTTGGAGGAGCGTGGTAAAACGACCGAAGACCTTGATTTTGTCCTTGCCCTAATATCTTCCCCGGAAAATTTGGCGAACCTTGACCGCTACAGAACCATCCAGCACAAACTCGCCAATCCGCAAGAGTATGAGCTGACAGAGTTGGAGCAACTGGCGCAAAAGGGGAAAGCGGTCGTTATGATTAGCTGCAACATCCATTCCACCGAGGTCGCCTCCTCTCAGATGTCGATGGAGTTGGCTTATCAACTCGCGACTGAAAACACCCCGGTAGTCGAGGAGATTCTGGAAAACACCATCCTTCTGCTGATTCCGTCTGCAAACCCTGATGGACTAAACATGGTGGTAGATTGGTACGAACGTACCGTCAACACGCCGTATGAGGGCGCACCGATGCCCTGGCTCTACCATAAATATACTGGGCACGATAACAACCGTGATTGGTTCATGCTCACACAGGTCGAAACGCAACTGGTGACTCAGATCCTCTACGAGGAGTGGTTCCCGCAAGTAGTCTATGACGTGCATCAGATGGGGAACAGAGGCGCACGATTCGTGATCCCGCCTTACTTCCATCCAGTCAACCCCAATATACCACCGCTGCTGCAACGTGAACTCACCCTAATCGGCGCACAGATGGCGCTCGATCTCACGTCGCAGGGGTTCACCGGCGTGTTGTCGAACGCGGTATACGATACGTGGTGGCACGGCGGTTTTCGTACAGTGCCCTATCGCCACAATATGATAGGCATTTTGACCGAAGCTGCCAGCGTCAACATCGCCTCGCCAATTTTTCAACCGAAATCGATTTTGAGGGGGCATCGACGGGGGTTAAGCGATTATGCACAGCAGACCAACTTTCCTGAACCGTGGCCCGGCGGTTGGTGGCGTATGCGCGACATCATCGAATATGAGAAGGCAGCAGCGTATTCAATTCTGTCGGTTGTTGCCAGACAGAAGGAGATGTTTCTCACCAATTTTTATAAAATGGGGTTGGAGGCTGTGGAAAAGGGCTATCATGAACCGCCTCGCGCATTTCTTGTGCCGATGGAGCAGCGGGATATCAATACCGCTCTCAAGATGCTGCAAATCCTACAGCGCGGTGGTGTAAAGATTTACCGGGCGAACACGAACCTCACGGCGGATGGTGTCGAATACCCCGCGGGAACCTATGTTATCTCGATGGCACAGCCGTTTCGCGCACATGCCAAAGATCTCCTTGAGGCCCAACACTATCCCCGACGCATCCCTGCGCGCGGAGCACCCCCGGAACGTCCCTACGACATCGCGGGCTGGACCTTGCCGTTACAGATGGGAGTCCACACCATTAGGGTAGTCAACGCATTTGAGGCGGATCTAACACTCGTGGAAGACATCCGAGCAGCGAAGGGCAAACTCCACGTTAACGGAGTTGATTTCCAAGATTCAGTCGTCTACGTTTTCAGAAATCAAACGAACCTAGAAACCGTAGCCTTGAATCGCTTGCTCCGGGCAGGCGGATATAGAATCTATCAGCAGCAGAGAGAAACCGCGTGGAAAGATCTACACCTACCCCGTGGGACGATTATCCTAAAATCAGACCGAATACCGGGGAGCGATTCCGCCGAATTGCGCGATTTTGCCGAATCTGTTGGGATTGAAATCTATTCACTCAATGAACGCTTCGTAGATATGAAAGCTCAACTGAGGCGGCCACGCGTGGGACTCTATAAACCGTGGGTGGCGAACATGGATGAGGGCTGGACTCGGTGGGTGCTCGAGGAACACGAGTTTCCCTATCGTAATTTGACCGATGCCGAAATTCGTGCCGGAAATTTAGCTGAGTGGTATGACACGATAATCCTGCCCGATATGAGAGCTTCAAGGATGATTGAAGGACACCCGGAAGGTAGACTCCCCCCGGAGTATGTGGGTGGTATCGGATTGGAGGGCACCGCGAACCTTCGTACCTTTGTTGAGCAGGGAGGTACGCTGATCTGTTTAAATTGGGCGACGGAGCTACCGATAAAATATTTTGGACTGGAAATCACTAACGTTCTGGAGTCAGATCAATCGAATTCACAGAAATCGACCGGGACGCAATTCTTCTGCCCCGGTTCGCTGCTGCGTGTTTTCGTTGAAACAGCCCATCCAATCGGGTACGGACTGGATCGTGAGATGGCGGTCTTTTTCAAATCGGGACCCGCGTTTGAAACACGGTCCGGGAAACGGGTCGCAGCCTATCCCAACTTCAACCCACTTATGAGCGGTTGGATTGAGGGGGAGAAGCGGATTCGTCAGAAAGGGGCGCTCTGGGACATCAAGTTGGGAAAAGGGCGTGTGATTCTGTTTGGCTTCAAACCGCAGCACCGGGCGCAGTCGCACGGAACATTTAAACTACTATTCAATGCGATCTACTACAGCGTTGCTGGGAAATAAGGGCACTATTACCGTGCTGTTAGCCCTGCATAAACCTTTCGTCCCTCGTTAAACAGATGCAAAATCTCTTCTCGCTGTTCATCCTTAGTGAACTTTCCAACTCGACTGATCCAGTCGATAGAATCGTCAATTGAGCGGACAAAGAACCCTGCGGACTCCTGTGCGATTCCGGGCGGACGTCCGGTTCCGATCTGTACCGGACTTGTATGTGCATATATTGACTGTGCAAAGCTATCCCGGGCGTCACCGTAGGCGCGTGCCGCAATCCAACCATCCGTTTCGATATCGAGATCAAATCGCCAGTCACCGTTCTGCTGCGGTGCTTCGTTGAACTCCTTGCGTTGGGCGATGCTGCCGTTTTGAATTAGCTCCAAGCGGTTAATCGGATAGTGCGAATTCCACGAAATGATTCCTGATAGCTTACGGGGACTCCCATTCGGAGAGTCAATCTGTCCACCGGGCATCGTGCCGTCAGCGCTTAGAAATAGCGCCGGTCCGTTCGTGATGAATGTATTTCCCGCCTGCAATCCTTGTAACCAACTCTCATACGTAAATTCTTGATCTGTTTGGACATAGACGCGGTTGTTCGAGCAGATAAACCAATCGGTTCCGGTTGATGCAGGCAGTGAGATCCCGCAGTTGAGCAGATGGTACCAGATGTCATACTCCGGATCCATCCAGAACGGGTCAAAGAGATTGAAGGCATCTAACTTGCCCAACGCCGCTGCAACCGGTGCCTCCATTCCAATTCCGTTGTGACACCATAGCACAATACCGCCTTGCCGTTTTGCATCGTCGCAAGCGTAGCAGAGCGGTGGATAATCCGGATCGAAATCGCTGACGAGATCGCCGCGACTGACCGGTTCCACCAAATTGCGGATTCGCAGCAACATAATATGCCCATAAGCCATACCGCCGCGACGGTAGTTGTGCCGATTCTCTTCTCCACAGTCCACAAGATGATGTGCAGTCGAGTAATTTGTCATAAACCCGATCGGATACTTGTTACTGGCGTAAGGCAACTCACGCCTCTGCAGGATACTAACTACTGTTACACTCAGATCATGGACTTTCGGATCGAGATTTAGGCGAGCGTCCGGCTGCATCTCATTCTCGCTGTAGTGGAGATGCGTGTTACCCGGATACCAATTTTGGGATGGGAGATCCGTCCATCGTTTGAGGTGCAATTCGACATCAACGTGCCCCTTTTGAGGGGCTGAGACCACTTTCCGTAGCGGTTCGTACTCCGTGCCGCGTTCAACGATAATGTCCGTTGAGCCTCGGGGGACATCTACCGTAAATTCGCCTGCACTATAGAAAAATGGGTCGCCGGGACCCACTTTCAAGATACTGTTAGCGGGATGCACAAAATTTCCGCCGCTTGTCAGGACATGCACCTTCGCTTCGACCGGTTCGCCTGAAACGCTGTCTCGAATAATCCCGTGTAGTGTTCCCATCGTTTTTCTCCTTCATGGATATGGGGGAGTAGAAGTTGGGTTGGCCGCACAAATATAATCCAAAGACTCACAGATTCGGCAATCTGCGCTACGAGGAACCGTTTTCATGATTGGTTCCCGGATGCGAGCGGGAAATTTTTGATATATTGCTCGATCCCCTCGGCAATCGCTGTCGCAAGCTGGTGCTGATATGCCTTTGTCGTGAGTCTCTTTCCTTCCGTTGGATTCGAGATAAAACCGACCTCGACAAGCACCGCTGGGACTTTCGTGCCGATTAAAACCACGAAAGGTGCGTGTTTGACACCTCGGTTCTTCACCTGTTTCCCTGATGTCAACCGTGCCTGAATCAGCTCTGCCAACCGACGACTCTCCGTGCTTTTACTCTCCTTGAGGATCCTTCCTACAAGCCCATCCAGTTCCTTCATGTTGTATTCCGCCCCGGCGTTTTCACGCATAGCGGTGATGCGGGCGGATTCGTCTGAGGCGAGGGCAAGATAGTAGGTCTCAATGCCGGATGCCGAACGGGCGGTGCTCGCGTTGGTATGAATGCTGATGAACAGATCGGCCTTCTGGTTCGTGGCAAACTGGGTCCGTTTTCTGAGTGGAAGAAAAACATCGGTCTCACGCGTCAGCCGTACATTATACCCTTTCGCAACGAGGAGATCACGCAGCGTTTTTGATAGGCTAAGCACAATCTGTTTTTCTTGCCTCGCCTGACCCACCGCGCCGGGGTCTTTGCCGCCGTGTCCCGGATCGATAACAATCGTTTTAACACTCAAACCCAATTGTTGGGCAAGCGAGGGATCGGGGACAACTTCTGGTGTTTTAGGTCGTTCAGGTGCAGGTCTTGCCTTGCTCGGCGGCATCACCGGTTTGTTCGCAACGGAAGGTTTCCGTGATGGGAGTGTTGGCTCACTTGGCGGCGTTATCGCTTTGGGTTTAGGTTCGGCTTTCTTCAGGGGTGGAGGAGCAGCGATAGATTGAGATGTTTTCGGAGGTTCAGGAGGCGAAGGCTTAGTCACTTCTGACGACATTTTGGGTGGATTCGGTTGAGCGACTTGGCGGGATTCTGCCGGTACAATTTCAGATGGAGCCTCAACGGGGGGGGCCACCTCTGTTTGCTCAACCTCAAGGCGTGAAGCCAGTTTCTTTGATCGGGCGATAATTTGAGTATCCGCGCTTCGCTGAGACAGCGCTTCGTACGTAATACGCGCCAGTGTGAAATAGCCTTGCGATTCGTAAGCTCTGCCGAGTCGTAGCTGCGCCTGGTCAGCGATTGTGTGAGTCGGATAGCGACTAACGACCGCTTGGTAGTAAGGCACCGCTGTGCCATAATTTTGAAGCCGGCCGTGGCAATCCCCCAACCAGTAATATGCCTCCGCTGTGTGTGGTGAGTCGGGATATTCTTGGAGCAGTGTCGTGAGCGCAGCGATTGCGTTATCCAGCGCCGGTTGCTCATCCCATTGTCCCAACCAGAGCCAGCAAGAAGCGATTGCGTATTGGGCATCGTCTGCCCATTCCCCTTCCGCATCCGCGTTGATCGCACGCTGGAATTCTTTAATCAAGGCTTCCCACTCCGCCTCGGTGGATGCGATCTCTCCATGCGCGAATTGGTAATGCTTGGCTGCCGCCGCACTATACAAGGCTGTTGCGTCAAGGGGCGGTGGTAGAGGTGGCATTGTGGGCGCACAAGCAAGCAGCGGTGATACGAGCAAGATAAGTGTGAATATATATATTTTCATAGTAGTTTCGAAGATGCAATTTTCAGTAATATTAACGCAAGTTGCTAGTGTTAAAAACTCAGCGGTTTGCGATTAAGATTGGGTGCTTTTAGCTTTCGCTCCAGTTGCTTTTCCCGTTCCGCCTGTCCCGAGTTATCGGGGATTTATCAGGGGGAGGCATGATGTATGATAGCTATTTACCCAAGTACCTAACAACGTCGTATTTAGCCCCAGCGGGGCGACATGTTTATAGAACACGGGTAAACCAATTATCCAAAGCCCCAGTTGCTTTGAATCCCGCCTGTCCCGATGTGTCGGGGATTTATCGGGGCGGGGCGACATGTGCAACTTGCGTTATCTTAATTACGTTTCACGTTTTACCCTTCACGTGTGGGGCGGCGATCAATCGCCGAACTACAAAGATAACCCGCAACTTGCGTAATATTAGGATTGTATCAGACGTGAGTTCTTAGTTCGCGACTGTGCTCAGTTGCTGATGTACACCGTTCGCAAGTGCCGCAAACTCGGCGATGTCTAACGTTTCTCCACGTCGCTGTGGATCGATGCCGAGTTGTTCGAAAACGGTAGTGAGCGCGTCAGCAGAGATAGAAACGCCGTTTTTCAAGAGTGCGTTTCGTAACATTTTGCGGCGAGATTGGAACGCAGCCCGGACTGTCCGAAAGAATAGTGCCTCATTGTCAACAGTGACCGGAGGAGCCTCCCGCATCTGCAGCACGAGGACAGCGGAATCAACTTGAGGTGAGGGATAGAACCGGTCTGGTGGGATCCTGTACACAATTTCAGCCTCGGCATAGTAAGAGACACCGATGGAAAGCGCGCCATAACGTTTGGTCCCCGGCGGTGAGATAATACGTTCGGCGACCTCTGTCTGCATCGTGAGGATGCAAGCGCCGATTTTCCGGTGATGTTTCAATAGCTCCCATAGCACCGGTGTAGTGATGTAGTAGGGAAGGTTAGCGACAATTTTGGTGTTTTGAGGAGGGAAACTGTTCAGCAGGGCGGAGAGATCCAGCTTAAGAATGTCACCTTGGATCAAGGAGACGTGAGACGCTTGGGAGAATTTAAGTTGCAACTCAGCGTAGAGGAATTCATCGATTTCAACCGCGAGGACCTTTTTGGCGGTGGCGGCGAGCACCGATGTCAGGAATCCGAGTCCAGCGCCGATCTCCAAGACAAAATCAGCTTCGGTCAATTTTGCTCCGAAGACGATCTCCTGCACGGTGTGCGGGTCGGTTAGGAAGTGTTGACCGAGTTTCTGATTGGCGTTTCTGCCGGTGCGTTTGAGGAATTCACGGGTCTGTTGGTAGAGGGTCATTTCTGCGGACTGCTTCTTTAGCGGGTGGAGGAAACGCGGATCTGCGTTCCCTACGAAAGGTACGCTAAGTTAGTGTATCGTCACACCAACCTCTCGGGCGACGTGCCGGATGTATTGCTGGCCTGCGATGGTGTCTGCGTATGGGAAATGCTCCACATAGAGCGTGATATCATGATTTAGTTCATCTAGCCGTTGGAGGATTGTCGCATAGTCCATAACGCCGGACTCGTAACGGTGCTCCGCTTCTATTGCGCCGGGAACGGCTTCGTCTATGTGAACGACCGATAAGCGTCCGCTCTCGTTCTGACGCACCGCCGACATCGCTATATCCTTTGCGTGGAGTGCAGCGATTTTATCGCCCATCTCATCGAATATCTGATTCACCAATTCCGTTGTTCTGTAAAACAGATGGGGCCAGGTCAGGTTTACACAGTCCATTAGCGCCTTCATTCGGGGTGACGAGGCAGCTGCAAACATCTCCTTGTACCTTTCCACAGAACAGAGCGGGCTCATGATATGGGGGTGTGCGGCAACGTCCATCTCCGCTGCTTCTGCTTCCCTTGCCAAATCCACCGCAGCGTCAAGGCACC
Source organism: Candidatus Poribacteria bacterium (assembly GCA_965220385.1). GTDB lineage: Bacteria > Poribacteria > WGA-4E > WGA-4E > PCPOR2b > PCPOR2b. Next base: position 989,164 of record OZ244825.1, read on the forward strand.
GTTTCCACGCCTCGTCAGACCACATTTGGGGTGTACATCTGTACGTTAATCCGACGTTAAACCCGACGCAGTGTGCACCTAAGATGCGGGCGTGGCGTAGTTGGCGGCGATAGTGTTCGATGGCTGACTGGTACTCGGCTTCATCCGCTGCACCGAACCCGCTGTGGAATGCGCTGAACTCACCCGGACGTATGCCGTGATCTTCGAGGAATTTTCTCGCCTCCTCAACATCCGCATCGCTCCAATCAGCGGGTGTGCTCATGGAGACTGTTTTTACCTCCATGATGCTGGCTTTGCGGAGAAACTCCTCCCGCTCTTCTGCTGTTTTTCCCGGGTGTATATTTGGACTCATTAAAATCATCTGGCTCTCCTATACAAAAGAAAAGCCTCTTGATGCTGACAGGGACGTGTGGCTATTTGGTCGTGAGCATCAAGAGGCAAATGAGTTATCTCTGACAATCCGCCTCACGGATTCTGTTTTATGGCACCCCACGTTGTAGTGAGTTTTTGATGCGGATCGACGCCAAGGAACTGATCCCCCGGAGCCTGCATAATTGATTGGATTTCTTCCTCTGTGAAGGCAACCTTCCAGATCATTACCTCATCAATAGCGCCTTGGAACGGTTGAGCAAACGCTCCGTATCCACCAATGGTGATGGGACCCCTAGCGGGTAGAGGCGGTTTGGAGCCGTCGCCTTTAGACCAGTCCTTTGCTTCATGGCCCTTGTTAATGCCTCCATCTCGGCTCGATTTCTGATTTTTTCCATTCAGATAGATTTTCATCGCATCCGGATTCCCAAAAGTATTGGTAGCAGCGATATGGGTCCACGTGTCTATCGGTACAGAGTCCCATATCCCTGTGACACGATGAAAGTTCACGTCTTGTTGATCTCGATAGAAGAAAGATGGGTCTACAGTCTCCAAGCGAATTGCATAATTCGCTTTGATTCCGTTAGGGCTATTATAGAGAATTCCACGAGCGCCGGGTCTTGCGACATCCATACTCACCCAAGCCATAATCGTGATTTCGTCTCCGCCTTCAAAGAGGAATATTTTGTGTGCTGGGGTGCGGACGATACCGGGGTCATTGATAGAAAAACGTATGGCCTTCCCAAATTTCCCATCGTCCCACTTCCAGTTTCCTTCCAACTTGCCGTGATTTTTAAATCCAGATATGTCTTCCGCCGTTTTTCCTCTTCCCTCATCAAAAGGAATATACAGAACTAAGTCCTTCGGATCTCGCTTTCCCTCGACGAAGGAGGGCGAAGTCAGGAGCAAAAAAACACATGCTATAACCAGAAAAGAGATCTTTATTTTCATCAGCAACCTCCTTAACTATGCCAAAGGTTCGATAGATTCTTAAAAGGTTCGTTTCAGGGGCTTTGTTTTAGCGTTCCCCATGTCGTTGCTAGCTTGTCACGGGGTTCGACACTGAGAAATTCGCTTCCCGGTGCCAGCATAATTTCTTGGATTTCTTCCTCTGCGAAGGTTCCTTTCCAGATCATCACTTCATCAATGAGACCTTGGAATGGGTCGAGAAATTTCCCATAGCCGCCAATCGTAACGGGACCTTTGGTTACCATGGGCGGTTTCATCCCGTCGCCTAGAGACCAATCATCGGGTTTGGTCCCTCCCTTCATGTTGGTACGTTGCAGTTTCCCATCTAGGTAGATTTTCATCGCTTCAGGATTCCCAAAAGTAGTGGTAGCGGCGATATGGATCCACTTATCTATCGGTATTGCATCCCATATCCCTGTAACACGATGAAAGTTCACATCTTCATTGTCTCGATAAAAAAAAGATGGATCCACACGATCCATCCGAAGTCCGTAATTCGCTTGTGTGTCTCGGGGGCGATTATAGATAATCGCACGCGCCCCAACTAGTTTCTCTCCGACATTAGCGGGATCGACATTTATCCACGCCATAAGGGTGATTTCGTCGCCCGATTCAAAAGCGAAGATTTCGTGCTGTGGAGTGTGGACAAGACCCGGGTCGGCTCCACAAGCCACTTCTCTACAAAAATAGAGAGCGTGTCCGTATTTCCCTTTACGCCATGCCCCTTTTCCGTGCAGCTGCCCGTCATTTCTAAATCGAGATAGGTCTTTCGCCGTCCTTCCTTTTACTTCGTCGAAGGGATAATAGAGGACTAGATCTAATCCGCGGCGCTGTTTCCCGCTGACCAAGGATGGCATGAGGAACAAAAGGAGGCCCATTATAAACGCCAATGCTTTCATTTTTCGTATCCCCTTTTAGGTAAACGATTACATCCTTGAGTTTCTGCATTTATAACCAAGCCTTAATTAAAAAAGCCCCCTGATGCTGATAGGAAAATATATCCATTTGATATAAACACCAAGGGGCAATATTGTCATTGCGGGTTTAAGTTTATCAATTAGAACTTCGTTTTAGGGTTGCCCACGTTGTAGCGAGCTTTCCGCGGGGTTGAACAGCAAGGAATTCGTCACCGGGTGCCGACATAATATCTTTGAGTTCATCGGCTTCAAATACTCCCTTCCAGATCATGACTTCATCGATTGAGCCGTGGAAGAGATGTTTGCCTTGGCCACCCCAACGGGAGCCAATATCGATGGGACCTGGTACCGCAATCGCCTTAAAATTGCCGTTGCCATGACTCCATCCACTTGGACGTTCTTCCCCATTTACATAGAACTTCATGGTATCTCCCTTGCCCAGAGTAGCGGTACACGCGACATGTACCCACTCTTTTGTTGGTAAGGGGTCACCTCTTGCGGTCTTACGATGCCAATCCGCGTCCGCTGCATCTCGATAAAATAGAGCGGGGTGCCCCGGGTCTTCTATCCGAAAACCGTAGTTTGTGAAATTTCCTTCAGGACGGTTATAGATAACTACAAACTGATTAATCCCAGCCCAAGCCCAATGGTCAGTCTCATTTTTGATCCATGCCATCAGCGTGATTTCCGCATGCCCCTTAAAGGCAAATGCCTCATTTTCTCGGGTTCGGATATTACTAGTACCTTCGGGATCGCCGTCTCCATCCTTCATGTTAAACCGAACGGCTTTCCCATATTTGCCATCAACCCATTCTCCCGCTGATAATTTGCCGTCGGCTTCGCTTTCGGATTTGTCCTCCACGGTTCTGCCACCGCCTTCATCAAGGGGATAATAGAGCATCAATTCCAATCCAGGACGCTGTTTCCCGTCGCCCAACGGGGTAAGGATTAAAAGGATACCTGCTATGAATAGAACAGAAATCGTTACTTTCATCTTCATTGCTCCTTCCTCCTCCGCTATTGCTATGTAAACATGATCGAAGTAAAGCGTGTTGCTCGCTCACTCTTCTGCGGCAAGCTGCCAATGAACTAGCTAGCGACAAGCTCTATCAACGCATTAGGATTGATTGTACAACCGGTTTTGAACACCTCCCTGTCAGGTCGGGTTTCGATATACTCCTAAGGCTGGAGCATTGAGATTCTAGTAAATCTCTCTATCTAGTATATCACAGAATTCGGATGGATACAAAACTAAAGCAGATCTGTATGCCACAGCTAAATCGGCGCGTTTTAGTCCTAAAGGCTTTTTTTGCACCCTTCCGCCTGTGTTTTTTATACTCAATTTTTGTGTGGGGAATTTGTGATTGGGTCGTAGCTTCTTAGCATACAGAGTGGAGACAATGGAATTGTCAATGATATCTAGGTCAAACGTCTTCCTGAATCAGTTCAACCACACGGTCCAAGATCCGATCCGCAACTTCGCGCTTAGGGAGCAGGGGGAGTTGTTCGCAATTCCCGCTTTGGTCCAACAGCGTCACGATGTTCGTGTCCCCTTCAAATCCCGCGCCTTCCGCCGATACGTCATTTGCCACCATAAGGTCACAGTTCTTCTTAACCAATTTCTTTTGGGCGTTCTCCAAGAGGTCATTCGTTTCGGCGGCGAAACCGACCGTGATCTGTCCGCTCTTCTTGCGTTCACCCAATACTTGCGCAATATCTGGGTTCTGTTCGAGCGGGATATTTAGTTGATCAGTAGTTTTCTTGATTTTGTTTGGAGAAAACGCCTGCGGGCGATAGTCAGCGACGGCTGCTGCCATCACGGCGATATCAGTCTGATCGAACCCTTCGAGCAGTACCTCCTGTAGCTCCAGTGTGGTTTCTATATGCCGTGTTTCAACCCCTGTGGGCGGTGCTGCTGTCGCAGGTCCGCTGATAAGGAGCACTTCTGCGCCACGATCGCGGGCTGCTTCGGCGACCGCGTATCCCATCTTTCCGCTGGATCGGTTGCTGATAAAGCGGACTGGATCGAGATATTCCCGCGTGGGTCCCGCCGTGACAATCACCCGCTTCCCATTCAGGTCTTTGGGTGTTTGCAGCAACATTTGGGTAATCCGTTCAAGGATGACCTCAACCGTATTCAACCGTCCCATCCCCTGTTTGCCGGAGGCGAGATCCCCGCTAACCGGCTCGACAAATTCCACGCCGTGTTCCTTCAACTTTTGGAGGTTCGCCGCGACAAACGGATTCTCATACATGTGTTGTTCCATCGCGGGGGCGATCAGGATCGGGCAGTATACGGAGATTGCAACAGTGGAGAGCGCGTTGTCGGCGATGCCGTTCGCCATCTTCCCGATGATGTTGGCGGTAGCGGGGACGATTGCTAACAGATCTGCCTTGTCTGCGAGGTCAATATGCACCGGTTTCCAATCGGAACCGAGATCGAAGAGGTCAAGTAGTACGGGGTTTCGGGAGATGACCTGAAATTGAGTCGGCTGCACCAGACGGGTAGCATTTTCTGTCATGACCACATGCACCGAATGTCCCTGCTTCACCAATTGACTCGCTAAGTCAACGGACTTATGGATGGCGATCCCGCCTGTAACGCCGAGGATGATGGTTTTGTTTTCTGCTTTCATTGTGCTATCTTCTTGTGCTGATGATGGACTAAAAAGAAGGTGAAAAACGCGAAGAGAAACCGAGTTTTTTCTTCAAAACTCGGTTTCTATTGCACGATTTCTTAACATGAGCGAATAGAAATACCGATATGGGTGAAACGAACTACCCACGTAACGTTATTCCCATCATTGGAAAATGTTGATCGAAAGCAAACGCCTCTGAGATGTTACGCCTCCGACAAACCACAAAGCTAGTGCAATCTGTAAATGATAGTCTCGCAGTATCATATTGACGAAAAAGCTGCTCTGCCTCGTGAAAAAGAACGCTGTCGATTTCTGCGACGGTTAAATCACCTGTTCCTTCAGAACTTTCGATAAGGTCAAGAAACTCAACTGCTACTAGGTAATTCACTCTATATCTGAGCCAAGTTGCGGTCTCATCAATCACATAATCTGTGGTTAGGAATCGTGTGTTCTGCTGCTTTAAGGTTGCGTAAATTATAACAGCGTCGTCATGATGTTGATCCCTCCGATCTAAGAGGGCAATCCAGGCACCGCTATCGACAAAAATCATGGTTTTGAATCCAACTCATAGATAACTTCATCGTGATTGACGGATCCATCGGTTGAACCGGAGTCTGCGATTCCAATCATTTGACCAATAATCGCGTAGCCTCTCTCTCTCTCATTTCGTTTAATGATTTCACGGTTGATTTGACGGCTCCGTATAAGAAAGATGAAGTAATCGAGAACGTCCAAAGCCTTTGAGAGAATGCCAGCGAACACCGCCCGCAAACTCTGGCTTTCAAGACCGAAATCCTTAGCAATCTTTTGATAGTTGTCCCCTTTGCGGTGTGCACTGCCGGTTGAACGCAGCTTCTGAAGTTTTCGTAGAAAAGTAATGTGATCCACGGCATCTTCAACACCGCAAGAACTGAGGGCAATTTCGAGACCTCCGATACTCCCTTTAAGATGTTCCTTCTGATCAGGACTAAGATTTTCCTCCTGTTTAAGCGAAATCAGCTTTTTCAATTCCTTTTGGTTTAGGGAGTCAATTAGTATCTTTGTGAGACTCAAAACCAAATTATCGAAGTCACTCTGCTCGTCAGTGGACGGAACTCTTAACCTTTTGAGGTGGTGCTCGTCGCGCGGCTCCAATGGGCGCAACAACTGCCAACCGAGATATTTTTCAGATTCCTTTCGTAGATGTTCATACCTTTGTTTGAATAGGCGCTCAGGTTGATCCGAGCTTACCCATTCTCCTTTAAAGTTTCGTCTCCAAAAGGTGCGACTTACACCGCCCTCCGGTGGAATATTGTATGATTGCCAGTGTAACTGTTCTCTGTAAGGCAAAAAGCAGAGTTCTCTCAACCACACGACGACTTTGTCGTTGTGATGATTATCAATACGCATTCCCCACCAAGGGCAACTCACTCGCGAATCTTTTACCGAGTATTTACTAGGTTCATGGTAGTATTTATCTAAAACCTGCTTATGGAAATGTATAGGAGTTATGTCATAGACGGTCCCCGGATTATTGCCATAACGATTCAGTTTGGCAGGATTGCAGGTGTGGCGAATCTCCTCCCCATTCTTATCAATACCAACGATAAATTTGACATGTTTTTTCTTTGGTTCTTCAGCAAATCCGGGGAAATCGCTCTTGGACTTCGGTAGAGGTTCAATGAGTCGCTTCCCCTCTAGCACACTAAACGCTTGCTCGCTCTCATGAATTTCCGTGTAGTAGGAATGTTTCCAGCATATTTCACCATCCGCTATAGTTTTTCTGTCTGTCTTTGCTTCGTCCTCGCTAGCCCCGAGTGCTCCGATCGAATATTTTGAAAATTCGTAATAGCGGAATTGGATTGATAGATACATCTCTTTGATTGCCAAGAACTGACGAACCTCCTTAAGCCGTATTTGGATACGGTTTGGTTCAACGACAATTACTCGGTGTTCATTACCTTCGTCATCGATCTTGATGTATTTATCTTTTTCTTTGTCGTGATAGAGGTTGTGAAAAAGACGGAATTCCTCAGATATCTCGCTATATTCTGTTCTCTTCCCATAATTAATTTGTGATTCATTGAATTCTCGGTTAATGACCAAAGGCTCAATCTGATTGTCGTTTCCATAGCGTAGGTATTGAAATTGTCCTACACCCATAGCACTGGGTGTGCCCTGATAAAAATGCAAGTCCCAATCTGCTGGGTCGGAAAGTGCTTGTTCAATCTTATAGGATGGGATTAAAGCGCAGTAGATAGCGTACTCGTGGGAGCCGTCCTTAACCCACCGATGTACAGTAATCATCTCAGCCGGCTTCATATCACGCAACAGCCATTCCAGTGATTTTTCTTGTGCTAATCGTTTTCGATCTAAATCAATACTCATAATTTCCTCCCTCACCCCTTCTAATCCCAACCTTAGACGCTTCTTCATGCCCTATGTTTAATTAGCAGGCACCCCCAGATCCCCGATCTATCGGGATGCAAGCACGGGCAGCCCCTCCACAATCTCGACCGTCTCTAAACTAACCGTAATCACCTTCCCAATAAGTCTGACGATGTACTCTGGATCGTCTGGGCGGTTCGGGTCGTTGACAATGCCGCTGCGTTTGTCCGTCTTGACGCGATATTGATCTATCACCCATTCCAACGCTGATCGATTCCCAAGCCGATAGTCAAACGCCTTTGCGGGTATCCCGTCGAGGGTCAGAAAATCGTTGTATTTTATACCCGTTTTGTCCTTCGACAGCTTCATCTTTTCCACGCGCCAGTCGAGCGGTGTATCCGGTGTCTCGACGAAACTTAGCGGGTATTCCTCTACGTTCTCGTAGTCGATGTGGATTTTTCCCAACCGTTCTCCCGCTTTGGCGAACCCCCAAAAATCCGGCGTGTATGGCAGGTGCGGCAGGTCCCGCTTGAGATTCGCCTGATACCGTTCCCGGTAATCGGGGTGATGTAGGAGACCGTAGACATAATGGAAGATGTCCCACTTGCCGATAGCGTCGTCCCCATAATGCGCCCGGAATTGTGCTAACGCCCAATCGGTGATGTTCTCCCGGCGGTTACTCCCGTCCTCGTCGTAGATGTAGAAGGGAAAAGATTGTTGTGGATCACCATAGAAGTTCAAGTCAGGAATAGATTTGCTCATCAAAACAGCAAATTCTTTTCGACCATAACCCCCGACACAAATCACACGGTTTTCCGTCTCTGTTTCAGGTGTGGGGAAAATAGATGGAAAGACGTATACACGCTCAGTTATCATCCGGTCAAAGTAAAGGTTTGATTTCGCAAATGGACGATAAAGGGAAATTCTCATCTTGTCCTGCAAAAAATCAGCGGTTTTGCCTCGTTGCAAGCTGCGTTTAAGGGTTTCGCTCCAACTGATTTTCGTGTTATCGTTAATCACAAATTCATCAACGTTTACCTCCCGATTTATCAGGCGTTCCCACTTGAGCACCTGTTCATTGTAGGTATCAATCATCCGACTTATGTTTTCGGCCAGTGTGTTTCGGTTAAAATTGTATGCCCACGCATCGCGGTTGGTTTTAACGCCATTGCTGTAAGTCTGAAAAATCACATCCACTGCCTCACTTCTCTCTTCCTTCACTTCTTTAGTTCCCATCGGAATAAAGGTCTCAAATTCAGCGTGGAGTCCTTCGGTGAGCCATGTGTGGCGTGTGTCGGGTTGAATGGGCTGCCAGTCTATATTGCCGATGTGTTCGCACTCATTCAGAAAATCGAATTTCTGTTTTTTGTTCCATAGGTCATCGGTACGATAGTAAAAGATACGGGCAGGAGTAGTACGTTCCCCATCTGTAGTTAGATCGGAATTGGGGGGCGGGGCAGGGATGCCCCTCCTACAACCGGTGGAGTGCTCCATCGCCCGTCCGTTCTTCACAAGTAGGTTGATGCTCACGCCGACCCGTATCCCGAATACATTGGCATCCGAGACCTTCAATCCCTTCCGGGCATTCCCGCCTAAATCCAAAATGTAAATCGCGTCAAAATCGTCTGCGAGATGTTTCCGCATCCCGTCAAACGCGACACCATCAAGAAAGCTGTTGTTCGTCACAAAGGCGACAACTCCTTCCTCTCCTATCCGGTCCGATGCCCACCGAATCGCCTTTACGTACGGATCGGCAAGTGCGTTTTTATTCGTCGCCGTAGAGTCTTTCGCATAAGTCTCCCCAACCCGCGCATCTATCGTTGGATATTTCCGATTTTTGTTGTTATCGTTCTCGTTGATTTGACCGACGTTATAGGGCGGATTCCCAATAATCACAAACATCGGGGTATTCTTCTGATCCTCAACGCGGCGCGTGTTCTCCTCTGTAAACAACGAGGATTCATAGTAGTGGGAGTCTTCTGCTAACTCAAACGTATCCACAAGACAGATGCCCTTAAAGGGTTGATACCTGCCCGTCGCCTCGTAAAACTCATGTTCAATGTTCATTGAGGCGATATAATACGGCAGCAGCATCACCTCGTTGCAGTGCAGTTCTGTTGTATATTTTTTCGCCAAGTCGGTCTTGCGGATTTCGCGCATCGTCCGCACGATGAAATTGCCCGTTCCCACAAACGGATCGATGATATGAACATCCCTGCTTGAGATTGTAGGGGCAGCCCTCGTGGCTGCCCGTCCCCCGTTCACATTTCCAAATTCAGTCTTTAGTATCTGATCCACGCTTCTCACCATAAAATCGACGATCGGCTGCGGGGTGTAGACCACCCCATGCGTATCGGCAACCTCCACCGAAAAGCCCTGAAAAAACTGCTCGTAAACGGTGTTGAGAAACCCCTGTTTTTGGGAGAAATCGTTGATGGTTTCGGCAGTACGTTCGATTGCAGCATAAAAGGGATCAAGACTGTGCAGAAAATCGTCGCGGCTGAACGACTGCTCTGTGAGGGCATCTACCACCTTCTCAATTTCATTGGCGATGACATTGCGGCGGGTAAAGTCAGGATTATTGAAAACGGTGCGAAAGATGCGCTCGGTCAAGAGATGTTGAATCAGCATCTCCTCAACAGCAGCTTCGGAGAGGTTGGGGTTGATTGATTGCTGACATTTCTCATGAAAAGCCCCAAACGCCGCGACAAAGTGGGGGTTGATAGCCCGTTCGTTTTGGATTAAATCCGCCAATCCGTTCCCGATGTCGGGCACTCTGTCTTTGAACTGTGCGACAGCCTCCTCCCATTCGGTATATTCTGGTGGACGATAGGCAAAAAAGGTGTCGAGAATTTTTATCAGTTGCGTCGGATCGGTCAGGTCCGCATCGCGTACCTGCTGACCGTTCTGCCAAAGGATGGCACGGTGCGGAGTTTGGAAGAGGATGTTGTCGCGGGGATAGCCTTTCTCAAACTTGTGTACTATTTCGGTGGACAGGTCGTCGTGGATATCCTTCGCCTCCCAATAGCCGTGAATCAACCTAAAACTGTCAATCAACGCACCATCAACGACAACCCGCTTGTTTTGATCTCCATTCATCGAATGTTCAGGAACGAGCGTCCAATCAAACTGTCGTCCACAAGATTCGAGCAGGAATTGGAATGCTGAACGGACAGCGGTTTCGTGCGTGACACCGAGTTGCGCGTATCGGTCAAGGGCGGTGTAATATTCTCTAACAGGCTTGTGTGTGGGTTTGAGGGTGAGGGTCGGCATGGTGTTTAAGGGGGACGAATTCCGCAATCTGTAATGGGTTTGTGGAGAGTTCAAGTTAATCGGGTTCAGACAGAGCTCTCACTAGATTCTCGTCTTTTCCGCAGCGACCTACCCGAATCCGCAACTTGTTGCCACGAAAGTTCACATTCAGTTGTTTGGTCCCTTTGGGATTGATCCACTTAATGCCCCGTCCTTCAAACAGGATTGGTCTGTAAACGGTTATCAAAGCCAGCGCTCTTGGAACGATGCTAGCGGTAAAGCGCAAGCTGTTTTGTAGCTTTTCAGTGACTTCCGATTGTTCCGCTTTGCCGCTCTTGAGTTCAATTGGAGCTGCGACGAGGTTGTTGTCATCGGTGTCAATAAAGAAGAGCAGACGATCACACCGTTTCTCCGTTCTGTTCCGTGAGTCAAACTCACGTTCAACATCTATCACAACCTGCTCCGATGGTATGCCGGTCATGTCCACCCGACATCCATCGCCGCTACACGAATTGATAAGGTTCTCTGTACCCACCTGTTCCCGGATTTCGTCGAGAACCCTATTCACATTCACGTTCACTCTCGTCTTTCAGTTCCTCAATTCGGTTCTGGAGACCTGCCCAACGGTTGTAGAGGGATTCAGCCACATCCTCATAATCCTCCGGTTCAATACCTACGGTGTGGTCGAATTGGATTTCCTTCACCGGTTGATCTTTTTGGAAATGCCACGCTCCCACCTCCTCCGGTGACAGCCAATTGTTGGTCTCTTTCTTTAGCGCACCTTTTTCCTTGAGCATACCGACGCGCATCAAGTTTCCAATCTCTTGGAGCATGAAGTCGCTATGTGTGGTAACAAGCACTTTTACGCCAGCACGGACCAAACGGGCGAGTGCCGCTGCCATTTGGGTCTGGGCGGCGGGGTGTAGGTGGGCTTCGGGTTCCTCAATAATAAGCGTATCGCCGGGACGGACGAATCTTCGGAGAAACAGCACGAAAGGGGCGAGTTCAGACACCATTGACGAGGAACGGGTCAGGCGCATATCCTGTTCTGTTCCCCGCGGACGATAGAGAAATTCAGGATAGCCTGTCGGTGAAGGCTTCATGATTATCTGCCCAGCGAGCACATCGGTCTCCAATGCGTCGGCAATTTGATTCATGCCTTCGTTTGATCCTGCATCTTCCCTGTAGAGTATAAGCCTTTCCATGAAGTCTGCTACTCCCCCTGAAAGTGTTGGAATTTCTGATCCTTCCAGACTTGGACGGGTGGAGCGTGCTACAAGCGAGCTCGCTATCATCTGATGGGTCTGGATGATACCGCTCCGGGCGGCTGGCAAGTAGTAAGGGGATCCTGCGCTTCTGTAATGATCTAAGCCACGAAGATATAGGCTGCGATGTTCTGATCTGAGATATTGATATCTAAGATGTGGATCGAGCGGATTGATTGATCGAGCCAAGGGTAAATCCTCAAGAGAAATGACCATTTCTTCGTTAACTTGCCCCTCCAAAGTAATTTCTGATTCAGAGACCTTCATGTTAAGATGCCATAAATCTTGATTTGTTTCAGGGCGCTTCATTGTGATGATCATTTCATTACGTTGGGCACGGATAGCTCGCATCAGTGCTGAGATAGATTCAAGGTCAAAGCAGCGTTCGAGTTCGATTTTTAATTCTGCCTTGAAAAAATCAAGATCTCTGAGTTTGAGCTGAACAATTTTGCGTACCCTATCAGGCAGATCCGAGAGTTTGAATGCTTGATTGCTCATGTATAATTTTTCGAAGAATTCACGATCTAGGAGATCATACACAGTACATAACAGGTAGGGTGAAAGGGGAGATTGAGGGAAACCTAAGAAAATGCGCTGCAGGGCGTAGATCAGAACGGAGAGGTAGGTCTTGCCGGTATTACTCGGTCCGACAAACACCATTAGCGGGCGCAGGTCAAGATCCGCTTCCGCAATCGGCCCGAAGTTGCGGACTGAGATTTCGACTTTCGGTGTGTTGCGGGTTTTTGCCCTGTCATCTCCGTTCATGTCAATTTTCCTTCTTGTTGATGCCGGATATACTATGGGAACGGGGTTTTCAGGCGTACGTCCTGCTATTGGGAAGGGAAAACTCTTGAGAAATTGAGGCGAGAAGCTCGTCGTCAATTCGAAAACGTTCTGCGGAGATGATGTGGCGAATTTGAGTCACAGCTTTCTCGACATTGTGGTCCGGATTCACGACACAGTAGTTGTAGTCTACAATGTACTCGAACTCCGATTTCGCTGTCAGCAAACGTTGTTCAAGTTCCGAATCGGATTCTGTCTTGCGGTTACGAAGCCGCTTCTCTAAACTTTCGAGGGAGGGAGGCAAGAGAAAGATACTGGTATAACGGATGCCAAGGTCTTTTATCTTCTTGGCACCGTGCACATCAATTTCTAAAATCAAGTCCTTACTGCTTTCGATGGTCGATTCCATCGTGGATTTCAAGGTGCCGTAATAGTGCTCGCCATATTTCACCCATTCCAAAAAACCGCCACACCGGATCAGGTCTTCAAATTCCGTTTGATCCAAAAAATGGTAATCGACACCATTAGTCTCGTCAGAGCGAGGCGGGCGCGTCGTTGCCGAGATCGAAAACGCTAATGTTGGATCACTTTCGCACAGCGCTTTGATAACAGTCGTTTTGCCGGTCCCAGAGGGACCCGATATAACAATGAATAGTCCCTTTTGGGATTGTAGATCATTCCACATTCTGAACCAATTCCCGAATTTTTTCGATCTCGGTTTTCAGAGCAACAGCCGCGTAGGAGATGGGGGATCGAGACGCCTTGGCAGAGATGGTGTTTACCTCTCGATTCATCTCTTGCAGCAGAAAATCGAGTTGCCTACCGATGGGTTGTGTCGCTTGCAGGTATTCGTCAAACTGAGAGCAGTGGCTGTCAAGCCGCACCAACTCCTCCGTGATATCTGAACGGGAGGCGATGACACCTGCTTCCATCGTGAGGCGGTGTGGATCAATTTTAACACGCCCTTCAAGGAGCTCGTTCAAGCGCGCTTCGAGTCTCGTATGCGTGGATTCCACGAGATCCGCACTAGCCGCCTTGATCTTCCGGGTTAGAAGTTGGATCGAATGAAGGAGTCCTTTGATCTCCTCAAGCATAGCAGCCCCTTCCGCTTGCTTAGTTGTGTCCAATCCATCCAAAGCGGTCTCTATGTGGGATTGTAACACCTCCCAAATCACCTGCTCATCCAAATCGGCTTTCTGTGCAGTTAAGACACCGGGGAGTTGCACCAGCATGGGAAGCGAAATTTCATCTCCCAGCTGCAGCCTATTTTGCAATTTAACAAGCACTTGATGGTATTGTTCTGCCAGCTTAAAATCGAGAACGGGAAGTTGATTTGAAGCTGAGGCATCCTCGGTCCACTCAACTGTGGCTTGAATCTGCCCTCTTGATACCCGATTCCGTACGGTGCTGTGGATTTGGTGATCGAATCTGGAGAGAAACTCTGGCGTCCGGACGGTTACTTTACAGTAGCGAGCATTCCACGATTTGATCTCAATGACCAACTGACCGAAGGGGGTTTCTGCTCTATGCCGACTGTAGCCTGTCATGCTTCTAATCATAATTAGTCTGCCGCTTCCTGCAATTCGACTAAGATTGGAGATTCAACCCGGATTGCATCTTTGATACAAACCTCTTCGCAAAGTTTGCAGCCGACGCAATCTCTCGGTTTTACAAGTTCGCAGATACCGAAGAAACTCTCGGCGTGTTCACCCGTTGCGGGATCTTTTAGCTCGAGGCAATCCCATGGACAGATGTGAACACAAAAATCACAACCGGAGCAAAGCTCTTCGTAGATGACGGCGATGGGGCGATCCTTGGGACGCTTAATAAATTTAGCGACATCTCCATTCTGGTCATGGATAGCCTCAACTGGACAGACCATACCGCACGCACTGCAATCGATACATATATCCGGGTCGATAATGTGAAGCATTTTGCGATCGCCGGTGATGGCGTCAACAGGGCAGTTTGTTAGACATGCCATACAACCGACGCATTCTTCTGTTATGTAGTAAGCCATTAAAAACGCGCTCCCTCCTTTTGAATTAAACGGCTTTTCAGTTGGAATGAGTGGCGGAAATTAGCGGTTAATACGGATAAATCCTAAGCAAATAGCTAATCGGCTATAATTATAACACGGATGCCACAACTAAATCAACAGAGAAACTCATCTGATTTCTGATAAAATCACCTGCGTCGCTGCCATCTCGGATAGATAGCGATCTGTACTGAAAATTCAAATCTTCGTTTCCCGCGAAACCGCCTCTCTGCCATGCGCTAATCTATAGCCGTTCTATCTTTTTTGTTGACACTGTTTCTGCAAAACGGTATGATGAAAAATCGACGAATCGGGGGAGATGCAGATCACTTCTCCTTAATTTACGCTTCACGTTCAACGGAGGTGTTGGGGTATGTATTCACCAGATGACATGCGGACGTTCTGGGAAGAGACACGTGCAGCACTCGACAAAATTCCCGTGCAGGCAGAACTTTCACCTGCGCCAGACCACAGTGCCAGAGAGTTTGACACCTATAACGTGACACTGACCAGTTTTGCCGGAATCAAACTCCGAGGTTGGTACTCAGTGCCGAAGGATAATCCGCGGGGAAAGTGTCCAGCGATTCTGGCTGTCCCCGGTTACAGCGGAAGTAAGCAGATCCCTACGCATATTGTCCAGCAAGGCTACGCTGTCCTCACGCTATTTCCGCGAAGCCAAGGCGAGAGCAAGGCAGAGTGGCAGATTGAATCGGGGACGTACCTCACCTATCATATCACTGATCGGGACAGATATTTCTATCGTGGGGCGTATATGGATTGTGTGCGGGGTATCGATTTTCTGGCAAATCGGTCCGAAATCGATGCGGATCGGATCGGGATGTGGAGCCGAAGTCAAGGCGGCGGGCTGACCCTTGCTACCACCTCGCTGGATACGCGAATCAAGGCTGGCGTTGCCGAAGAGCCGTTCCTGTGTAACTATCCGCTTGCGATTGAGGTGAAAACGAACCCGTATGTCGAGCTCGGCGAATATCTGAGTCAACACCCTCAACAGAAGGAGCCCGTTCTTGAAACACTCGCTTACTTCGATCCGCTCAATCTGGTGGAGATGATTGCCCGGCCTATGCTCGTCAATATAGGGATGAAAGATGACGTTTGCCCTTACCACACAATTGTCCCTGTATTTGAACGGATCTTATGCCATAAGGCGTTGATGATCTACCCCGATCTGGGTCATTCATCGTGTACTGACTTCAACAACCATGCCAAAAATTGGTTGGATTTATACTTATAGCCAATAATTCTATGTAGGAGGAATCCAATGCTAACGTATCAAGATATAGGTATCAAACCCTTTATTAACGCAAGTGGAACCATCACGACGCTGGGGGGCAGCGTTATGCCGACAGAGGTGGTCGAATCCATGCGTGAGGCGGCAACTTCGTTTATCCATCTCAATGAGCTCCACGAGAAGGTTGGCGACAAATTGGCGGAGATGATTGGGGTCGAAGCCGCGTTCGTTTCTTGCGGGGCTGCAAGCGGCGTACAGGTCTCTGCCGCCGCATGTCTGACCGGTACAGATATGGACCGCGTTCACGGACTACCTGACACAACCGGTTTGAAAAACGAGTTTATCATCAGCCTTGTCGACTCGCACTACTACATTCATCAAGGCATCGAAGCGGTCGGTGGAACCTTGGTTAAGGTCGGCACCCGCGAAGCAGTTACGGCAGCAGATATGATAGATGCAATTGGTCCCAATACCGCAGCAATCGTTTTCTTCTTCGGTGCACAACCGAAAGAACAGTTGGCGGAAATTATTCCTGAAGCCACGAAACGCGGTGTGCCGGTGGTCGTTGATGCCGCAGCACAGTTACCGCCCCGATCCAACTTGACAGAGATTGCTGGACTGGGGGCGTCGTTGGTGAACTTCAGCGGTGGGAAAGGGATGCGCGGTCCCCAAAATTCAGGATTAGTTGTTGGGAAGCCAGAGTTTGTCGAGGCAGCACGTTACAACTCGAACCCCCACAGTGCTATTGGGCGCGGTATGAAAGTTGGCAAAGAAGAGGTCATGGGGCTACTCACCGCCGTTGAAATCTTCCTCGCGAAGGATGAGAAAGAGGAGTATGCCGAATGGTACGCGCAGATGAAGCATATTGCTCAAGCCGCCGAATCAATTGATGGAGTTCAGGCGGAGGTGGCGGATGCCAAGCAGCACCCATCGGTGCGGATTACCCTTGATCCTTCATGCAGCAAAACCGCGGAACAGGTGAACGCCGAGTTGAGAGAAGGAACGCCTTCCATCGTGAACGGCGGAGGTGGAGATGCTGTGGTGTTCAATCCGATGACGCTGATGCCGGGTGAGGAAGAGGCTATTGCCAACCGTTTGGTTGAAATCTTGACGTGATGTCTGAAAGATAAAAATATCGGGCAAAGTGCCGAGGGGGAGATGATGGACCGAGAGCAGATGAGCAACGAGGAGAACTACTGCTTCGATGTCGCTGGTTATCTTATTGTTCGAGATGTCCTAACGCGGGAAGATCTTGAGGCGTGTAACCGGGATATTGATCAGAAAGGAACCGCCCCACTACCGGAGTCTCTGGAAAAACTACGTGACCATCCTGTGTTGGCATGGTATCTCAACCAGATCTGTGGGGAGGAATTCCAACTTGACCAGGAGCCGCGTCTCATTGGAGAGGCGGGGAAGGACGTGGGCAGTCCGCTGGTCGGCGGCAACGAGCCGCGGGACCTGGCTCGCAGTTATTATCAACAGAACGATGCCCGGTTCTGTCAGGGAGTACTTGCAGTCTGGGCGTTGGAAGACGTAGACGAAGGTGATGGTGGGTTCGTACTGATTCCAGCCAGCCACAAGAACTACGTCGAAACGCCGAAAGATGTGCTGACCGGTGCGGACGATATGGGATTGACTGTCCAACCATCTCTTAAAGCGGGCGACCTGCTGCTCTGTGCGGAAACCACGCTGCACGGGGTGAGACCGTGGCAGGGGAAAGGTCCGCAGCGACTGGTCGCATACGGGTACGTCGCTAATACCGCGCGGCGATCAATTGATGCTGATCTCACAGGTGAGAAGGAATCGCCACCTGAATGGATGGCGGAGTTGACGCCGGTGCAACGGGCGGTGATGCAGGGGCAGAATTTCCATCGTGCCTACCCTCCACCTGCGGTGAAATCGGATGGGGAGACCTGTTGGATTGACGAGTTGCCCGAAGTGTATCATCCATCGATCTTTACTCGCGATCCGGAATCAACAATTGATGAAAAGGAACTCTACTTCTGGGATCTGTGCGGACACCTCGTGATTCGGAATGTGATGGATGCCGCGTGGCTCGACGCAGCAAACGAAGCAATCGACAAGTTTGCGGATCGGATTGTTGTAGGTGGTGCCCCTGACAAAGGGTCAAAGACGCTTGCGGGGACAGGCAGGCCCGATCTTGGAGGCCTGTTTGAACTGCCAAAACCGTATTGCGATCCTTTCCGAGAGATGATCGCCCATCCAGCGATAATACATCGATTAAATTGGATGGAAGGGAGCGGGTTCCGGTGTGGCAACGCCACAGCAATATGTTCCGTGAAGGGAACCGCTGGGCACGCGATGCACAGTGGCAGCGATCCTGCCAGACCCGGAAATAGCTATGTCTTCCAGAATGGGAGAACCTACTGCGACTCGGTGAATGTGGCGTGGCAACTGCGCGATGTGACGGAAGCGGACGGCGGGTTTATTTGCCTTCCGGGTAGCCACAAGGCGAGGTATCCTATGCCGCCGGGGGTCCAATCCTGCGATGAACCTATGGGATTGGTGCAGCACATATCTATGAAAGCCGGCGATGTGCTTATGTTCATGGCGGGCGCACAAACACACGGCGCGTATCCGTGGAAGAGCGATGCCCAACGTCGTACTGTCCTGATGAACTATATGGGCAGACATATGGTTTTGTGATCCAGTTTTTGAGTTGGGGGAGATGAACTTCATGGATCATCGTGCACATGTGTACAAAGGTTCTCCGCCGGATCACTGCGTTTGCGATCAGGCGTTACGTCAATTTCCTAACGGTGATTGGGGTATTATCTTCATGACCGGTGGAAAGCACGAGCCGGAGTTGGCGAATCATATAGCGATGTGCCGATCGAGGGATCAGGGAGCGACGTGGAGCCCGCCGGAAACCGTTCTCCGTTTCGATGATCGTGCCTGCTTGCTCTCTGAGGTTATCGTCTACGGTGAAGAGATCCGCATTATGGGTGAGAGCCATCTTGGTCGTTTTGAGGATTGGCAGGTCTTTGTCCTTACGAGTAGAGACAGCGGCGAAACGTGGGAAAAACCGGTTCCCTTTACACCGCTGCCGAGGCGAACTTTCATACGTAACCTCTACGTCAGCACATGGGGGGAATGGATGCTACCGTTCCAAAGCTACGACACCATGCCTGATCCCAGCGCTTCACCACTTGTGGACGGATCATTCAAAAGCGCCGTTAACGGTGTGCTCATCAGCAGCGACGAGGGACAAACATGGGAGAAGTCCACCGAAATCGGTCCCACAGCTGGATGGGCAGAAAATAACCTCGTTGAACTGCGCGATGGTCGGCTTGTGATGCTCATCCGTGCTGACCGCACCGGCTCGCTGAAACGAGCTGAGTCCATAGACCGTGGGCGGACGTGGTCATCACCAGTGGCGACCGACATCCCCAACCCCGGCACAAAGTTCCGCCTGCACCGCCTCAGTACTGGGCGAATTGTCCTTATCCATAACCCGAATCCGACCCCCGGGGTCCGTAACCCACTGGCGTTATGGGCTTCCGATGATGATATGCACACATGGTCGCACAAACGGACCCTGATTGATTTTCCGGGACAACTGCAATATCCAGACGGTTTTGTGGATGCGGAGGAGGAGTATGTCCATTTTGCCTTCGACTATAATCGCCACGATCTCATCTATGTCGGCGCGAAATTGCCGACCTGACCTTTGTCATTGGAGGAATTATGAGCAAAATAAAAACAGCTGTGATAACCGGACAGCACGCCTTTGATGTACCGGGGTTTCATGCGTTGTTCAGGAGTATTCCCGAAATCGATTTTTATCTCCAGGATCTGGAAAACTTTGCAGCGGACGCCGGAAAAGTTCGAGAGCAGTATGATGTCCTTGTGTTCTATAACTTTCATCGGGTTACACCTGAAGAAGGAAGAGTCAGGGAAGCCATTGAGGCATTGGGAGAAGACGGGAAGGGTATCTTAGTGCTCCACCACGCCATCCTTGCGTTTCCAGAGTGGCAATTATGGTCAGATCTGTGCGGAATCGAAGATCGGAGTTTCGGTGTCCAGATTGATCAGAACGTGCCGGTCAAAATCCTGAATCCGCAGCATCCGACAACACAGGGATTAACGCCGTGGGAGATGGTGGATGAAATCTATATCATGGCGGATCCAGGGGACGGCAGTGAACCATTGTTGACCACGGACCACCCCGATAGCATGAAAACGCTGGCGTGGGCGCGACAGTACAAAAATGCGCGGGTGTTCTGCTGTCAGTCAGGTCATGACAATCAGGTTTTCTCTGACCCAAATTTCCGGGCGGTGATTTCGCAGGGAATTCAGTGGCTTGCGGGAAGGACTTAGGAGAGAAACTAATGCGCACATTCAGCATTCAAGGTTTACCTGATAAGAGACGGCAGAAAGTGCTGATCCACGATTGGGACCCACCGGAAGAGCCGACCGGCAACGAAGTCAAAACAGAGACAATCTATTCCGGCATAACAAACGGCACGGAACGAAACCAACTGATCGGTGGGAACTACGCCCCCAAGGATGAACAGCTGCCCACTGGCGGAGGTGGTTACCAGAACGTGGGACGGGTGATCGAAGTTGGTCCCGATGTCAGCGAGCTACAGGTCGGAGATGTGCTGTATATGAGTGCCATCCATGCGGAGTACGTCGTGATGGCGGAAGATGACCTACTTATTAAGCTGCCCGACTCAATTGACCGCACGGAGGCCGCGCTTTTCGGGATGACCAGTGTTGCTATGCGTACCTGCCGCAACACCGAGTTAAAGATGGGAGAACAGGTCCTGATTGTAGGGGCTGGCATCATCGGGCAGGTCGCCGCACAAATTGCAGCCGTGATGGGTGCCCGCGCCACGCTTTGTGACATCAATCCCAACCGTCTGGAACTTGCGAGGAAGATCGGGGCGGCTGAAACCGTTCTGGATGTGTCGGGGGACGGCTGGGAAAAAGGAGTAGCTGAGGGGACGTTCGACGCAGTCATTGACTTTGCCGGTGTGCCAGGTATGGAGGATCAATTCCTCAGTGCTGTGCGCCAGCGCGGAAGGATTATATTTATCGCCGGGCGAGACAAGGTAACCTATACCTTTAACCTCGGTCAGGGACGCGAGATCCAGATAAAACAGAATAGCCACTTTGATCGCGATGATTTGCAAAACCTCTGCCGTTTAGTTGACCGTGGACTGGTAAAGATTAAGCCTTTAATCCGCGATGTCGTTCCCGTGGACGAAGCAAAGCGCATCTATGACACACTACGGGATAACCCCACAGAGCTGCTGGGAACGGTGTTTGTATGGTAGGCTCGCTTCGTCGTTACAGTAGATTTCGAAAATTTCGGATCTGATGGAACGTAATTCGATTGGCATCGTGAAAGTTATGTGCGCCGGCGTAAGCCGTGCGAACGATGTAGAGGATATCGTCGCCGTCGAACTGCCAATCCACATACTGAAAGCCGGTCAACTGGACGGACTGCTCATAAGGCAATCCCTGATCGTCCTCTAACAGTGTTAGCTTGTGGTTCCAATGAAGGAGATCATCGGAAGTGTGAAATGACAACACGGTGCGGCGAGAGGGTTGGCTTGGGTTAGGATTGTTGTTACTCAGCGTCAGATAGCGTTCAGTCTCTCTGTCATAACGGATGGTGAATTTCGTCATTCCGCCGGGAAAGTCGATGAACCCAGTCTCTGGATCGAAGGTGATGCGCTTACCATCGTTGTGAACTTTAACGATTGCCGCCTTGTCCCACAACGGAAGGGAGTTGACGCGAAGGATATTCCAGATCTCGCCGCTCTTCGTTTCTACGGTGTTGCCTTCGAGCCAGCCCGGACGTTCCAATTCTCCCCACTCTTCAGGGACCCATGCCGGGTCGAAGGGGAGTTTGTTGCTCATTGTCCAGTTAGCAGCATCTAAGAGATCCGCATCCGCGTCGACGGAGATTACAATGGCTTGGAAACCGGTGCCCCAGACGCACGGATCGCAGTCTTCAAACGCCCGATATAACCTGCCGTCCTTCAGAAGGATTGGGACGGGGGCGCAGTGGTAGTTGGGAGGTTCACGGAAGGGACCGCCCTTAAAAAGTAAACCCGATTTTTCGTCTTTGGGATGGGTCCACGTATACCCGCCGTCGCAGCTGTGGCGGATGACAATTGAGCCGTATTGCTGCGATGTGCCGATCAGGTAAACATCGCCGTTGTGGGTAAATAGCGAACTCCAGAACGCATTAGCGATGTGGGTGATGTTATCCCACGTCTCTCCGTCGTCGTCAGAACGGTAGACGCTGGTCAGGTGTTCCTCGTGTTCGTGGTTCAGAGGGCAGCCTTTCCCAAAATAGTCGTGCGTTGCGAGTAGCGATCCATCCGCAAGTCGAACGATGCTCGGACTGCCCAGATAGGTTTGCGTCTTCGCGTCCTGAAACTTGATTTCGTTAAAGTCCATGACTTTCCTTTCACTTAGATAGTTAGTTGAGGGCGTAGCGTGGCCTCTTTCAGTTTACCAAAGTCAAGGGATTGACACAACGAAAAGGAGTCGGAGATGCAGATTTTGGTGACAGGCGCGAGCGGCCGCATTGGTTGTTATGTTGTGAAAGAACTATCAAGTGCCGGTCATAATGTAACGAGCGTGGATATCTCACGTCCTGATGAGGGGAATCTTCCCCGGTTCTTGCGCGTTGATCTGACCGATGCCGGTGAGGTGTACCAAGCGTTAGCGGCTGCGAAAGCTGAAGCAGTTGTCCACATGGGCGCATGGGCGAATGCGGGAGTCGTTCCTGACACACGCACCTACGGAGATAACGTCCAAGGAACTTTTAATCTGTTTCAAGCGTGTGCAGATTTAGGAATTCAGCGGATTGTCTCAGCTTCAAGTGCACAAGTCTACGGATTTGCGAAGGCACCACCGGTCTATGTGCCGGTTGATGAAGCCCATCCGTTGCGCCCCGCCAACTGCTATGCACTTTCAAAGGTGGTGGGCGAGCAAGCTGCGGATTACTTTGTTGAGCGTTTTGGTATGACGATTCTGTCCTTCCGGCTTATGGGGATTCGGACGCCAACGCAACTCGATGGGGAGCTAGATCTGTTGACACAGGATCCGGGCGGTGGGACATCGTTGCTATGGACGCGGACGGATGCGCGCGATGCCGCAATTGCGTGTCGGCTCGCGGTTGAGGTGGAGTCAGTGGCTTCCGGTCCCTACAATATCACCGGCTCGCGTGTTGTACTGTCACAGCCGACGACCGCGTTGATCGAATACTATTTTGGGGAGGAGACAGAGGTTCGAGGTGCCATGCCCGGCTACACCTCACCGATGAGTTGTGCCAAAGCGGAAGCCGCCTTCGGCTATCAGCCGCAATATGTGTGGTCTACGTCTCAAAGGCACTTGGAGTCAGGCTAAAATAGTTCAATATTCCATTGGAGGAAATCCGTGCTTATCCACAATCCCAAAGGTCATTACCATTTTCTCAAGGGCATTGATCCGTATTCCTGCGGTGTCATCGCTGATCCCGGCTACGAAATCGTCAACATCACACTGAAGAAGCCTGTTCCATGGCGTGAGGGATTTACGGGCGTTGACGCATATTTGAAAGCGCAGGGGCAGAGGCGGACAGCTTTGTGCGCCATGCAACTCCGAAGTCCGGCACCCTTCACTATGGAGGGGTTCATCGACTTTAATCGCGGGTACTGCGAAGTTTTGCAGGAATGGGGACTTTATGTCGATCAACTCAATCCCCTCGCGCGCACAAATGTAGCTCCCCTAATCGAACCACCGGAAGTACCGATGCTTTACGGGTTCTCCCATGTGCTTCCCTGCGATAGTGCAGTAGAACCGACCTTCATTATTGCCGGTGCCGGCGAACTTTTGGAAGCGGCGCTCAACTCCGAAGGCATCGTTCGTCGAGGGGAAACCGGTAGAGATGCTATACGAGAGAAAGCTACCTATGTTGTCGAGGTGATGGAGGAGCGGCTCTTGGGGTTGGGTGGTGCTTGGGAAGCGGTAAATCGGATTAACATCTACACCGTACATCCGATAAGCGGGATCGTCGAAGAGATTGTGCTTCCAAAACTAATTGCCGGTAAGGGACACGGCGTCCATTGGTATCCATCGCGACCACCGATCGTGGACATAGAATACGAAATGGATATGCGAGGGGTAACGCGAGAGCTGCACGTTGATCTCAGTTAATATCTTTGATGCTCGCACCAACCGCAGTGTGTGAGTGGGAGGGGTAGATGTGATGCGTAATGATCTGTTGACCGACTCACCACGCATCATAAAGGATCTTTTCGTCTAGCTGCCCTCGATTGCAGAGATAATCTGCCCTGCGGTCGGGTACTCTCCCGTTTGCAATTTGGAGTAAATTAGCTCTCCGTTCAGGGAGACCTCAAAGCAGCCACCACCACTGGGAACGAGGGTGAGTCCTTTAACATCTGTTTTGAATTTGCTTAAGATATCGTCCGTCAAACTGACGGCTCTGGGTAGGTAGTTTCAAGCGGAGCAGTATTCGACTCGTAGGTCCATTGTTAGTCCTCCTAAGGTTATCAGATAGGTTATCAGATTCCCCAGAGATCCGATTCGGTCGATGTTCTTCTCTCTGGGCAGGTGATTTGGTTGCTAGATCGCACAGATTGGATTCGTATCCGCATCAATCGATATCTGATTTCTTAAATTCTACAAGAAAAACTATCAACTCCGCAAGTGTTTTTTTTACACATATTAGAAAGTAGACGCAATCTGAGAGGTTGAAGAACGATGAAATTTGGTGTTGTGACCCACGCGGTAGGACATCACATGTCGTTTGAAAAAACTCTGGCGGCAATCAAGGAACTCGGTTTCGATTTCATCCTGTTGTTGACGAGTCGAGGGCCGGAACACGTCAGCGCGAAAGGCACCAGTGAAAGTCCATTCCCCAACGTCCTCGATTCCGATCCTGAGCATGTCCGCAAAGCGATACGGAACGCCGGACTGGAAATTGGTGCCCTCCATTTTTCCGGGAACATTGATATCGACAGCGATGAAGGGGTTGAACCGACAATTGCGGGGCTAAAAGAATATGCCGCCTACGCATTGGCATTGGATTGCAAATACTTAACGCATCCGGCTCCAAGTTGCGGCAGGTCCAAGATACCCACGGCGGAGAAAGCGACGGAGATCAAACGGCTTGCTACCTGCATGAACGCGGTGGCAGCGACCTTTATCGATGAGGAACTTCGGATCGGGGTTGATATTCATTATACGGCGTGGGTGGAAGGGTTGGACGACTGCCGTTTCTTGCTCGATTCCATGCCGTGCGAAAACGCCGGAATCATCCTCAACATTGGACACATGACGACCGCAGAGGGGTACGGTTGGTTGCTTGTTGATGAATATCCCAGCCGAATCCCAGTCGTGGGCTGGAAAGATCATACGCTGACAAAGGATCGCCCACAACCCATGTGGTCGATTGAGCTGGGGACCGGACACAGCCCATTTGAGCTCTACATCAAGGCGTTCAAGCGGAACCCTGCACCCCGCGTCCATCTGATTAACTGCGAAAATGTTCCAGACGATCAGCGTACTGATGTCCTGCAAAGGAGTCGCGAATACCTTACAAACCTCTGGGATGTAGTTGGATAGACAGAAAAGGAGCTTTCGATGTTCAAAGTTGCCGTTGTTGGGTATCGTGCACAGGGATCGAATCACCATGCGCCGTCGTTTGCCAGACTGACCGATTGCCAGATTGTTGCCGTATGTGATATCGTTGAAGAGCGGGCGAGGGCGGGCGCAAAGCGATACGGGGTTCCAGCATATACCAATGTAGACGAGATGCTTGACGCCGAGAAAATCGACATCGTCGATATCCCTGTTAGCGAGGGGTTTCGCTACGAGCTTGTCATGAAATGTCTGAGGCGGGGGCTGCATGTGTTCACCGAAAAGCCGTTGGCGGGAACCGAGGGTCAATACAAAATCCAGCTCTCCGACGTGCCAGTTGCCCAAGAGATGATCGACGAATGGAGACAGCACGACGTACATTTTGGTATCTGCTTTTGCCTCCACGCTTCCCGTAATGTTAAGCGGGTGAAGGAGGTCATTCAAACCGGTCAACTCGGGCAGCTTCGGCAGATTCAAGCCCGCACTGCCTTGGGCTCATGGAACCACATCATTGATATGGTTCGGTTTCTGAGCGGAGAGATCCAAGAGGTGTTTGGCTATGCTGACGACGAGGAGATGGGAAATAAAGCAGCGTGTCTGAAATTCGAGAGCGGTGCGGTGGGAACATTGGCAGTATCTCAGGACTTGGGGCTGCAGTTTCAGATTAAGTGGATCGGCGAGCTGGGGGAGGCGACGCTTGACAACATTGCCGGCACCGCATACTGGCATCTACACGCCTCGCATGATGTGACCCGTTGGAGTGATGCACGGCAGTTAGATGGTGGCACGTATACCGCCCAATTCGAGGATCACATCGCTGATTTTGTCGCCGCCATTAAGGAGGATAGACCTTTTGTAGCGGACGGTTGGGCGGGCCTACGCCACATGGAGATTGATGCAGCAATCACGGAATCCATCAGGACCGGCAAGTCAATCCCCATTCGTCGATATATGCCCGATAAGGGGCACACAATTTTAACTTTGGCTTAGATAGCTTCTTGGGGAGAGAAAGTAATGGAATATCGCAACTTTGGTATAGCGGGAGTTAAAGTCTCGCCCATCTGTTTGGGGGTTGCCTTTCGTGGCAGACCCGATACAGCAATCCAACGGGGGACAATCGAACGGGCAATCGAGGCGGGTGTCAATTTTATTGACTGTGCCAATACCTACCAGCGCGGGGACTCTGAACGCGTTCTTGGCGGGGTTATCAAGAACCGACGAGATCAGTTCGTCATTACCACCAAAGTATGCGAGCCTATTAACAAGGGATCGAATGACCCAACAGTACCAAATGACCGGGGACTATCACGTTTTCATATCATGCGGGAAATTGAAAAAAGCCTATCGCGTCTTCAGACGGATTACATCGACATCTATCTGCTCCATCATGTGGACCCAACGACACCGATTGAGGAGACGTTGCACGCGTTAGACGATCTGGTGCGGCAGGGGAAGGTGCGCTACATCGGCTGCGCCAACTTTGATGCGTGGCAGGTGTGTAAAGGGTTGTGGATCAGTGACCGGCGTAACCTTGCCCCCTTTATCTGTGTGCAGAATCATTATAACCTGCTTGATCGTTCCCCGGAGCGAGAAATCATGCCTTTCTGCCGTGCCGAAGGGTTGGGGATGATGACGTATAGCCCGCTCGCTATCGGGTTGCTGACGGGGCGGTTTCGACACGGTGTTTCACCGTCGCCGGATACGCCGTGGGGACAGGGACGCTTGGGATTCGATAAAGTTATGTCGGCCGACGCTGATCGGGTGGTCGAAACGCTCATTCGCATCGGGCAAGCAAGAGGGAAGACACCCGCCCAAGTTGCCATCGCATGGGTACTGTCGCATCCTGAAATCTCCGCAGCAATGATTGGTCCCGACAGCCCAGAGCAAGTTGAAGAAAACTTAGGTGGTGTGGGCTGGGAATTGACCGATGATGAGCGCGCTGCGTTAGACGAAGCATCGATATGGGCGCTGGCTGCTGAGAATGTGGGATGATGTGATGATGCAGACCAGGTAATGTTTAGGAACAGAACGTCATTTTTCTATATTTTTGATCATAATCTATTGAGGTATTCAATGAGCGTTAAACAAATTCCAATCTTGAACGCCGGTGAAGCTGAGTTGTCGCGCATCAGTCAGGAGGGATTACTTTCGCTGAATCTTGCGGAGATGCGGGCGATTCAATCACACTTTGCCAAATTGAAGAGAAACCCCACCGATGTCGAGCTTGAAACAATCGCCCAAACGTGGTCGGAGCATTGTGTCCACAAAACATTCAAAAGCCTGATTGAATATGCTGAAAAAGGCCAAGAGACAGAGATTGTTGATGGAATGTTTAAGACATACATCCAGCGGGCGACAGAGGAGATCGGGGCGGAATGGTGTGTCTCCGTGTTTACCGATAACGCGGGCATCATCGAATTTGATGATGAGTATAATATCGTTTTCAAGGTCGAAACACACAATCACCCCTCTGCGATCGAGCCGTATGGTGGCGCAGGCACAGGTATCGGCGGCGTGATTCGGGACTCGCTCGGCACAGGGCTTGGCGCGAAACCTATTCTGAACACGGACGTGTTCTGCTTTGGTCTCCCCGATCTCAGCTATGACGAGCTCCCCAAAGGTGCGCTCCATCCCAAACGGATTTTCAAAGGCGTTGTATCGGGCGTGCGGGATTACGGTAATCGCATGGGGATTCCAACGGCGAACGGTGCAATCCTGTTTGACCCGCGCTATACCGGAAATCCGCTCGTCTATTGTGGCAATGTGGGTCTGATTCCCAAGGATCGGTGCGATAAATCGGTAGAAGCGGGAGATCTGATTGTTGCGGTCGGTGGACGCACCGGGCGCGATGGTATTCACGGGGCGACATTCTCCTCTCTGGAACTGGACGACACCTCCGAAAGCCTCGGCAGCGTTGTTCAGATTGGCAATCCGATTATGGAGAAGAAGATTGTCGATGCCTTGATGGGTGCTCGGGATCGCCAGCTCTATCGCAATATCACAGATTGCGGTGCCGGTGGATTTTCCTCTGCTGTTGGGGAGATGGGTCAGGAGACCGGTGCGGATGTACACCTCGAAAACATACCGCTCAAATACACAGCCTTGGATCCGTGGGAAATCTGGCTCTCCGAAGCACAAGAGCGGATGGTAATCGCTGTGCCGCCTGAGAGTCTGGATGAGTTGATGACGATCTGCGAAGCGGAGTCGGTTGAAGCTACCGTACTCGGCACCTTCACAGATTCCCACAGGCTGCGCGTGTTTTACCATGGAGAAGTTGTAGCCGACCTCGATATGGACTTCCTCCACGACGGTTTGCCTCGTCACACAAAAAAGGCGGTTTGGGATCCGCCGCAACACCCTGAGCCTGAGTTAGGACAAGGTGATTCGGCACAATTCACCGAAGACCTCTGTCGCATCCTTGCAAGCCCTAATGTTGCGAGCAAAGAGTGGGTCATCCGACAGTACGACCATGAGGTCCAAGGAGGCTTAGTTCTCAAACCGCTCGTGGGATGTGAAAATGATGGTCCCGGCGACGCCTGCATCACAACACCCGTCCTCGGTTCCCGAAAAGGGGTCATCGTGTCGAATGGCATTAACCCAAAATATGGTGACATCGATCCATATCACAGCGCAGCCGCGGCGATTGATGAAGCACTCAGGAATATTATCGCAGTAGGTGGAAATCTGGAACAGACCGCGTTGCTTGACAACTTCAGTTGGGGAAATCCCGACAAACCCGACCGTCTTGGCGGTTTGGTACGATCAGCGCGGGCGTGTTATGACATTGCTGTTGCCTACGGAACGCCCTTCATCTCCGGCAAAGATAGCCTCTATAACGAATACCGTGACACCACTACCGGTGAACAACTTGCAATCCCACCTACCCTGCTTATCTCTGCGATCTGTGTAATGCCGGATGTAAGCAAAGCCGTCTCAATGGACGTGAAATCGCCCGGAAATCGAATCTATGTTGTTGGTAAGACCTACGCTGAACTCGGTGGTTCACATTACTATACAATTCACGATTTCATCGGAAACAGTGCCCCAAAGGTGCGACCTGCCGAAGGGAGAAGGACGATGGAAGTGCTGAGTTTTGCGATTGATCAGGGGCTTGTCCGCTCCTGCCACGATTGTTCCGAGGGTGGTATTGGCGTGGCTGCGGCGGAAATGGCATTTGCCGGTGGGCTTGGTATGGAACTTTCGCTCATGAACGTGCCCCGCGATGCCGATAGCCAAACCGACGACGTATTGCTTTTCTCGGAATCTAACAGTCGATTCATTGTGGAAGTTGAGCCGGAGAAACAGGAGGCGTTTGAGCGGTGCATGGCGGGCGTCGATTCCGTGATGGTGGGACTGTCACCACAGGTGAGGGAAGCATTTGAGAGGGGGAATGTAGAGGTTCCGATTGGTTGTATCGGCACAGTGGCTGAGGACCGGGATTTTGTTATCCACGGCACCGATGGGAACACAATTGTGGAAACGACAATAAATCGGCTCAAGGAGAGCTGGCAGGGAACATTTCGGTGGTAAAACCTCTTAACGCAAAGTCTTTGGTATGATGCAAGTTGCCAATCAAGCTGGGAAGATTGGACTCAAGCATCGCTCACAGAGCACGATGTATATAGTCAAAGGAAATCGCAATTTTTTTAGCCCCAGAGGGGCGGCATGTTTATAGTACACGTAATACACCAAACACCTTAAAGCCCCGGCGAGGCGACATGTGTTCCATCAGACAAAGGCACAATACATAAAAAGCGCTGCGCGTTGCTATCCGAAGCCCGGTAATTTTGGTTGTTTATAGGAGAGAATCATAATGAAACCGAAGGTCCTTATCCTTCGCACCGCAGGCACTAACTGCGACTATGAAACAGATCACGCCTTTCAACTCGTGGGTGGAGAGACATCGCTTGTTCACGTCAACCAGTTGATTGCCGGTGAAATTCACCTAATGGATTATCAGATTATGGCAATTCCGGGCGGTTTCTCTTACGGCGATGACGTTGCTGCCGGTATCTTACTGGCGAACGAGATGCGATACAAGCTCGCTGATTCGCTTTCCGCTTATGTCGAATCGGGACGGTTAGTGATCGGTATCTGCAACGGCTTTCAGGTGCTCGTGCGCGCCGGCCTGTTGCCTCGCCTCGATGCGCAGGGGGTACAGCAGACCACCCTCGCTATGAACACCTCCGCAAAATTTGAGTGCCGTTGGGTCTACCTGGAGACACAAGAGAGCAACTGTATCTTCACACAAGGCTTGAAGCCACGTGTTTACCTCCCGGTCGCGCATGCGGAGGGGCGATTTACTGCACCGTCCGCGGTCCTTAATCAAATCGAAGCCAACGGACAGGTGGTGTTTCGCTATGCGCCCACCAACGGAGGAGCGCCGGAATATCCCGATAATCCGAACGGTTCTGATCGCCACATCGCCGGAATCTGCGATCCCACCGGCAGGATTTTTGGCATGATGCCTCACCCGGAACGGTTCCTGACACGCCTCAACCATCCCCGTTGGACCCGCGAGAGTCTGCCGGAAGACGGAGATGGCCTGGCGATCTTCCAAAATGCTGTTGATTATGTATCAGGACTGTCCTGATTCGTTATCTTGATCGTCATGGAAACCTGACCAGAAAGAGAGTTACTGAATGAACCTTCACCCTTTTTTGCGCGAAGATCTCGCGGATCTCACCCCCTATCATGTCGCCCAACCCCCACACCGAGTCAAGGCTGACGCGAATGAATCTCCCTTTGACCTCCTACCGGAGATTCGACAGGAATTGACCGATGCCATTGCCCAACTCAAGTTTAACCGCTACCCCGACCCGAATTCAGATCTGCTGCGGACACAACTTTGTGAACAGTTAGGGGTTGATAAAACTGAGATTGTCGTTGGCAATGGATCTGATGAGTTAATCGGTAATTTTATGTTAGCGTTCAGGAGGCCCGAAGCGTGTGTCTCCTTTCCAACCCCGACGTTTTCGATGTTTGGAATCCTCGCCCAAGTTGCACAACTCAAAGCTGTGGGGTTGCCACTTGACGACAGGTTTGATCTGGACCGAGAAGCGTGGAAGGTGCATCTCGATTCCCACGAGGTTAACCTCGTATTCCTATCGTATCCAAACAATCCGACAGGCACCAACTTTTCGGCTGAAGTGATCCGCGAAATCCTTTCCCGTCCCGATACCCTTGTGCTCCTTGATGAGGCGTATTACGAGTTTTCCGGGCACTCCCTCATGGCGGAACGTGAACAATATCCCAATCTAGTCATCACGCGGACCTTCTCGAAAGCATACGGACTGGCGGGCTTAAGGGTCGGCTACGTCGTTGCGCACCCGGCGGTCATTGATGAACTTAACAAGGTCCGTCTCCCGTATAATCTTAATCGTTTTTCCCAGCTTGCCGCAACGCTTCTGCTCAAACGCCCTGACCGATTAGCCCAACATCTGCAACTGATTCGGAGTGAACGGGAACGGGTTTTCAACGCGATGGAACCAATAGATGGTATCCACCCATTTCCCACAGATGCAAACTTCATCCTCTTTCGGACAGATTCGCCCGCTCCAGAAGTGTTTCAGCGCTTACTTGACCACGGTGTGCTTGTTCGCAACCTCGATCGTCCGGGTCCCCTACAAAACTGTTTACGAATCACAATCGGTACTCCAGAAGATAATGACCTGTTCCTTGAAGGTTTACAGGGCTGAAAGCATAAAGAATAGTGGACGGAATTGGTGGAGAGTCAGGAGAAAGCACTTTCTGTTTTAGCGACTTGAGTCGTTCTTTCTCTGTCATCTCTCAAATCGTGATTGGCGTTGGTATGGGCGACCTTTACAGATTGTCTTTTATCCAAAAGTGGCAAACCTGTGTGATCAGTTTGATTCAGCCGAGAAAGAATTCCAGTGAATATTCCCGCGCAAAAACCAGAGAAACAGCGACCAGAAAAACTGCATCGCCGCTTGCTGCCATTCTACATGAAACCCACAATCTTGATTGCATTCATGGTAATTTCGCTGATCGGACAGTTGACATGGGCTACGGCTATGGCAATGTCTGGAGCCGTGGATGTGCGTTGGTGTGGTGTTGGTTTCGGGCTTGGGATTGTTCTCGGTTACATTCAAGGTGGATGGATAGCCCGGATGTGGGCCCGCGATTATCTGCGCGTGCTGAAGCGTGAGATCACATTTTGGGGGGCAAAGGGTGCTACAGGGACAACTGTGTTTGTTATCCTTGCGCTCGGCGTTCCAATTGTCATTGGGCTCTCTTTGGAACAAGCGCATGGGATATTGGTAGGGATCCAATCGTATATCTTCGGTTTTATCGGCGGGATGAACCTTGCGCTCTACCTATGGGTGCGACGGTTGCCTAAGTAGTACATTGTCAGAAAAATGTAGCGCAAACTGTATAAGGTTTCAGAACATAAATCGGTAATTCTTGATGTTCCCCATGCCCGGTAGGTGCGGTTACAAACCGCCCCGGCCATCGCAATGAAGGTGCTTATCATAATTTATTTGACAGAGTAGTAGGTCAATCCCTTGGTGCTGGTAGAAAAAATTGTGAAGCGTTGAAACACAGTGATGCTGCCAGCCTGCTAAATGCCAGCCGATGCCTGACAGCGAGCACTACGGTTTGATGATGAGACTTGCTCTAATCACTTACCCCATAAACTTTCGCTGGATTGTCGTGGAATGCAGCTTGAGCGACATCGAGGGCGAGGGATTCTGAGACCAGTCCCTCCCGTATCATTTCGGCAAGCGCGATTGCGAAATTCTGACGCGCCATCTTGAGATGACCATAGACAGCTTCGACATGTTGGAGGTCATCTCCGAAAGCGATGATTTTGTTATAAGGGACCATCTGAAGCCATTCCCGCAAATCCAACCGCGAACCGATCGGCGAGATGATGTGGATCCAAGACATGTTCAGGTAGACATTGCTGAACGTCTTACCGAGCACGGCACCTTCCCGAAGGTAGGGATAACCAGCGTGAGAGAGATCAAAACGCGCCTCTCGGAAAGTCTGAAACAGTTCAGTGAGCGGTGCCGGGGTGCAGCCTTCCATGCTTCCGTAATTTCCTGCCCGTATGCCTTGATGGAACTGGATAGTCAGATCGGCATCGGAGGCGGCACGACAACATTCAAAGACCAGGTAGTCCTCCAAGAGGACTCCTTCCTCCGATTCCAGTCCGGCGTACTCGCCTCGCATCAATCCATCGAACACCCTCGCTGCGTCCTCCTTCTGCCGTGCGGTGAAATCCATGCAGCGATGATAGGACTGAGACATCTTCACCCCTGCTACGGTTGCCCGCTTCCAATCCCGGCAGACTTGTCGAATAACCTCGACGTGTTGAGTAAGGTTGGTGATGGATACGTCATAATCCTTTTCGATGGCTCGAACTTGGTCAGGAGAATGAAGCATACTGAAGCGGTTCAAGCGTGGGAGTGGCAGGAACAGTGTTCTATCCACTTCGATGAGGTCTTCCATGTTGGTCACTGTGAGCGCGATGTTAGATCGCCGCTGCAGCACCTCATGGTAAAACCCTGGTTTGCTGTGTTCACGGAGGGCATCTGAAATGGGTTCGACCGTCTCGGCGGTCAAGTCGGAAAATCCAAGCAGATCCCGGAATCCCTCAATGATGCACTGCGAATATCCGGTCAAACGGGTGTATCGGAAATACGGCTCGAAAATCTCCCAACGTTTTGCGATCGGGGCTCCCGGTTCCAACGCTGCTTTCATTTGGTCAGGGGACATCCCTGCCGAAACCAAATCGGAGGCGGGATAGGTGTGTTTGAAGAAAGCGAGCGCGTCGGGTGCTTCTGCAATCCGGTCTATCTCAGGGCTGATGTGAGAATGGGAGTTGACACACGGAATTTTACAGATTTCATTAAACAATTCTTGTGGAAGAGTATCCATTTAGAAGGTCTCCTCGAAGCCTATATGATCGATTATGGCGAACGATATAAATATGTAGACGTTCACCAATAGTGCCACTTATCGAAGCCTCATCAAGTCCCCCTGACAAGTTTCCCCCCTGATAATCGGTTTCTTCCGTATTTCCCCCCTGATCAGGGGGGAGAGGGGGGGTGGAGATTTAGGGG
This sequence comes from Candidatus Poribacteria bacterium, assembly GCA_965220385.1. Lineage (GTDB taxonomy): Bacteria > Poribacteria > WGA-4E > WGA-4E > PCPOR2b > PCPOR2b. The sequence goes on from OZ244825.1 coordinate 1,023,728, forward strand.
GTTACGTATCAAGTCCCCCTGACAAGGGGGATTTAGGGGGTTAGTTGCACATCGAAAGTGTATAAGTAATTATAGAATTCACCATAGTTAGTAGGTTAATTAGACTGATGCACCCTGTACATTTTCTATTTTTGCACATAAACGTCGCAAATACAACAAAAACGCTTTTGGGGATGCAGTTCCCATCTTTTCGTTCCTGATCCCAGTGAATGGTCGCTCCACGCACATGATTCAACCATATCTTCTGATATTTGCTATTCTTTTCGTATCGGCTTTCATACATTCGACCCTCGGTTTTGGTCAGGCATTAATCGCCATGCCGCTGCTACTGATGGTTGTCGAACTAAAGACCGCTACCCCACTGGTCGCCTTTGTTCTCATGACAATTGGAGCCGTCATTCTGTTAAAGAATTGGCGCGTTGTCGACCTGAATGCCACTTGGCGCTTGGTGCTATCATCATGCCTCGGCATACCTGTGGGGCTTTTTGTGTTAAAAGCTGTCCCCGAGGAACTGATGAAAGTATGTCTGGGAATACTGGTCATTCTGTTTAGCATATACAATTTGGCAAATCGTCATCTGAAGATTGTCAAGCAACGCCGGGTAGGTGCCAGTTCCGTAACCACTTATCTGTTCGGATTCATTGCTGGAGTACTCGGTGTGGCTTACAACACAAGTGGATTAGTAATTACCATCTATGCGACGCTCCGTGATTGGTCTCCGGATCGCTTCCGATCCACGTTACAGAGTTACTTTGTCTTCACCGGTATGCTGATTTTGGCGAGTCACGGGTTGGCTGGTTTATGGACGCATACCGTATTACGGGTCTATGTGACTTCCCTACCCCTAATTTTGTCAGCGATATGGCTCGGTGGCAAACTGAACAGATCTATACCCCAAGGGCAGTTCGATGGATATGTTAATGTCGTGTTGATGGTCATGGGGCTTTTGCTGCTTCTCTGATTGTGTATAGCTTATATTGTTGACTCCCCTTGCTGAAGTTATGTTGCTTGATTAATGCACGGTTTCATCTGTTTTTCGTTGCAGAAGCGGTAAAACTCTGATATGATGTGAACTCTTGGATTTATCTTTCGATAAGGAGGTGCGGTGCCTCAACAGGTGACGGGGATGCCGCCGATTTTCGATGAGAAACAGGATTCGTGAAGCATTGTCAGGTGGAGGAGTATCAATAGGGTCATGGCTGAATCTCGGTTCACCACAAGCCGCAGAAGTAATGGTGTCCGCTGGATTTGACTGGCTTGCTGTCGATTCGGAACACTCTCCGGTCGGAATCACAGAGATTGCGAACATGTTCCGAGCGATTGAATCGCGTGGAGCGACGCCTATTGCGCGTGTATGGGACCATGCGCCGGAGACCATCGGGCGTGTGTTAGATGCCGGCGCATTCGGGATTGTTCCCCCACACGTTAGCACCCCAGAGCAAGCAACGCAGATTGCCCAAGCCTGCCGCTATCCGCCACGGGGCAAGCGTTCTTCGGGAACCGGTCGAGCGGCAACGTGGGGACCCGATTACAAGACGTGGATTGACGATGAAGTGCTGGTAATACCGCAGATCGAAGACCGAGAGGGCATTCGGAATGCGGACACCATCATGCAAGTCGAAGGCGTTGACATCGGCTTTCTCGGACCCGGCGACCTATCCCTTGAAATGGGGGTTGCCGCCGGCAGTGCCGAACATGAAGAGGCAATTCAACACTTTCTGGATGCCTGCAATCGGGTTGGCAAACCGTGTGGCATTCCTGTCGGGTCCGCCGAGGATCTGCTGAAACGGAAGGAGCAAGGGTTTGTCTTCTTCGACCTGAGCAATGATATGAGCTTCTTGGCCGCCGAAGCGGGACGGCAGTTGAGAGAAGCACGGGAGGAGTAAAAATGGGGACCAGTGATAGACTGGGTTGGGCACTTATTGGATGTGGAGGTGCGGGCAATGGTCACGCACGGTATGCTTCGGACACGCCGGACGTTGAAGTGCGCGGCTTCTGTGACGTTCGATCCGACTCGGCGAAGAGCTTTCAGGAACAGTACGGCGGCGATTACTACACCACCGATCCCGACCGGGTGTTTTCCGATCCGTCGGTAGATATTGTCTCGATTGCTACGTCTCATAGTTCTCACGCCGACTTAGCGGTTGCTGCCTTCAATGCCGGAAAGCATCTCTATCTCGAAAAACCGATGGCAATGACAACTGCCGACTGTCTGCGCATCTATGAGGCGATGAAAACGGCTGACCGGAAGCTGATGATTAACTTCTCAATCCGCTTTTCGGGAGCAGCGCGAGAGATCAAGAAACGAATACACTCGCCAAAGGTGAGCCATGGCCAGTGCATGATGGGACCGGCGGATCTCAGTCGATGGCGCTGGCACCCGGAAGAGGGCGGCGGTCCCCTCTACGATGTCGGTGTCCATGCCGTAGATCTGCTCTGTTGGATTCACGATGTGGATCCCGTGGAAGTCTACGCGACAGGAGGGCAGATTACCCACCCGGATGGCGAGTTAGGCAGTCCTGATATGGTGGACACAGCGGCAGCAACTATCCGCTTTGCCAACGATTCGGTGGCGACTTTTCTGATGAGCGACGCCGGAAGCAACAACGTCATCTCCAAATGGTTCTTTGAATTCTTCGATGGCGAGCAGTCCGCAGTCTTATATGAACACTTCAGCAAGGTCACTTTTGGCGGCGATGAAACCCTAAAACCTGGACCTATTGACCGGATGCCGTTCTTAGTAGAAGCCATCCGTAACGATACGGAACCTTATGTGTCGGCGCGTCCCGGTATTGTTTCTACCCTGTTGGTAGAAAAGATTACGGAATCCATCCACACCGGGCGACCGCAGAAGATAGAAATACCGCTATAACTTGCCTATGCCGACACCAATTTCTCTCATAGTGGATGACAGTTGTCCACTGATTCACGTTTATCGCTATCACAAGGAAGTGGTGCATGACAGCCCTCCCTATACCAGCGATGGACGCTTGTTGTTGGATATCATTCCGAATGAATTCTTGGATCGTTTCTGCGATGTGGCTCAGGCGCACGGTATGGCAGGTAAGTTCTCAATCATACCCGTACCCGCGGGGCGTGGAAATATCCTCTCCGGGATTGAGGGGCATGATCCTGCAATAACCCGCGAATGGTTGGACACAGTGAAACGGCGGTTAAGCGCCCGGTTCGATTTCTGTCCTGAAATGCTTACCCACAATCTCGCTGTGAACCTGAACGCCGGTGGGTATTTCGATGAAGGTGAATCCCCTTGGTCGCAGAAGCAGGACCGAAGCACACTGACACCCTACCTCACAAAAGCGATAGAATACCTGAGAGCCGCGGGGTTTGATGCAACCGGCGTAACTTCGCCGTGGACCTTTGCGAGTGATGTAGAAGACGAATATATTGCTGCGATTGTCGCGGCACAACAAAATGTATACGGTCGGCATCTCTCTTGGTACTTTCTGCATACACTCCACGACAAGCCGACATCTAAGCCATGGATTGCGTTTCAGGAGGGCGATACAACGCTGGTCTCAATCCCTTCGACGGTGGACGATTTTTGGTGGCAGACCATCGACTCTCCACGCTCTGATCAGGAATTCGTCCAACATATCGCGGATGCGGTAATTACAAGCGACGGGCGTGGCGGCAAGATTCGTGAAGTATTAGAGGCCGGCGGTTTTCCCATTCTGCTGACACATTGGCAATCCCTATTTTCAAACGGTTTGGAGACCGGATTGGCTGCGCTCGATGTTGTTGGTAGGCGGGTGAACGAAGTGCTGGCTAGCGAAGTTGAGTGGAAAACCTGTTCGGAGCTTATGCACCTGACAGCGAGAACGGCATGAGAGGGTGTTCTTGGGCAGAAGTCTCATGAAGCACTTCTGCGAACGTGAAAACCAAGACAGGCTTGACATGCTTTCGGATGATATGTTATATTTACCACGTTTTGAAGGTGGTTTATTTGAATCAATCACACTTCTTGATTTACACAGAAGGTTCTCTCCTGTTTTGAGAGTCTGATGTAAATGTGAGAGGAGTGGCAGCGAAAACCTAAAGTTAGGTAAGGAGATTCTTTTGAGAACAGTTACAATGAAAGAGCTTCTGGAGGCGGGCGTTCACTTCGGGCATCAATCCCGACGCTGGAACCCCAAGATGGCACCCTATATCTTTGCGGAACGTAACGGGATCTACATCATAGATCTCCAGAAAACGTTGCGTCTACTCCAGACAGCTTATGAATTTGTGCAGGATGTCGCAGCCCGAGGCGGCGCAGTGCTCTTTGTCGGAACGAAGAAGCAGACGCAAGAGACGGTAGCAGAAGAGGCCGACAGATGCCAGATGTTTCACGTGAACCATCGCTGGTTGGGTGGCATGTTGACCAACTATGAGACGATTAAGCGTAGTATTAGCCGGTTGACGAAAATAGAGCAAGACGAAGAGAACGGCGTCTTTGAGCAGCTGCCCAAGAAGGAAGTAATGAGCCTCAGACGTGAGAAGACGAAGTTGAATAACAACCTCGCGGGTATCAAAACTATGGGGAAACTTCCCGAAGCAGTGATTATTACAGATACGCGTAAGGAGCACATTGCCGTAAAAGAGGCGAATAAGTTAGGCGTTCCAGTTGTTGCAATCGTTGATACGAACTGTGATCCAGATCCGATCGATTATCCGATTCCTGCAAACGATGATGCAATTCGCGCAATTAAGCTTATCTGTTCCGTGCTTGCAACCGCCGTAGTTGAGGGACGGGCGAGTACCTTAGAAGGGGCAGATGAAGCGGAACCACCGGTAGAGGAAGCTGGCGAGCCGGAAGCGTCGGAAGCTGAGTCCGCAACCGATGACGCGGCGGTTGTGAATCAAGAGTCAGAGGATTCGCAAAAGGAAGATCAGAGAGATTCTCAAGAAGAGAGTCAAGAAGATTCGCAGGTAGAGGATCAGGAGGCTAACAGTTAATGGAAATCACTGCAAAGATGGTGAGTGAGTTACGCGCACGTACAAGTGCCGGAATTATGGATTGTAAGAAAGCCCTAACCGAAACAGAGGGGGACTTAGACGCAGCGATTCAACTTCTCCGCGAAAAGGGATTGAAGGCTTCAGAACTCAAGGGTGGACGCACCACCTCTGAAGGGCTGATTGGGTCGTATATTCATCCCGGCAGCCGGATCGGCGTATTGGTTGAGGTCAACTGTGAAACAGATTTCGTCGCCCGCACCGAACAGTTTCAGGAACTGACGAAAGAGATCGCGATGCAGGTTGCCGCCGCCAAGCCTAAGTATGTCAGCGAAGAAGACGTGCCAGAGAGTGTGTTAGAGTCAGAGAAAGAGATTTTGAGGCGACAGACACTCGACGAGGGCAAACCGGAGCACATCGTCGATAAAATTGTTGAAGGTAGACTCTCCAAATTTTATGCTGAGGCTTGTCTGCTCGAACAACCTTATATTCGGGAAATGGATAAGACGATTAAGCAGGTCATTCAGGACGCCATCGCACAGCTTGGGGAAAACATTGTTGTAAAACGGTTTTCGCTCTATGTGTTAGGACAAGACTAGATTCTACGACTGAAGATTGTTTGCGATTGATGGACAATCTAAAGGAGTTTTCAAAATGCCTAAAACAATTCTTCGTGATGCAGAGACGCGAATGCAAAAGGCTGTTGAATCCACAGCAAGAGATTTTGCGCATGTTCGCACAGGGAGAGCCTCGGCTTCTCTATTGGATAATATTCATGTCGATTATTACGGCACCAAGAGCCCAATTAATCAAGTTGCTACGATTACCATCCCTGAAGCTCGCTTGATTGTCATCCAACCTTGGGATAAGACAGTTACTAAGGAGGTTGAGAGAGCGATTGCGCAGTCCGATTTAGGATTGAACCCGAACAATGACGGAAACGTAATCCGCATCCAAATCCCTGAGTTGACAACCGAACGTCGGCAGGAACTAACCCGGTACGTCGCTAAACTGGCTGAAGAGGGGCGTGTCGCTATCAGAAACATCCGACGTGATGCAAATGACGCGCTGCAGAAGTTAGAGAAGGCGAAAAAGATTTCTCAGGATGAACGCCATACGTATGCGGCGGAGGTTCAAGAGTATACGGATCTGTATACCGATCAGACCGATGAACTGCTAAAATCAAAGGAAGAAGAGCTACTTGAGCTGTGATCAGCAGCCAAGACGCAGTCTTCGACCAAAAACTCGTCCGTCCCTGAGCCAATGTTTTGGAAGCGAGTCATCAGTGCGATCATCCTAATACCTGTGATTATCTTCCTTGTTTGGTGGGGAGGGTATGCCTATTCAGCATCGATAGTCTTGGCTACTGTGATGATGCTGATTGAGTTTTGTGGGCTTTCCCAATCAATTGGGGGACGGGGCGGTCGAATTTTCACTGTCTTATGTGGTATCCTCTTCTGTTTATCGGCAGTTAATTTGGTTGGTCTCGAAATCCCTATTGAACTGGCTCTCTCCTTGGCGATCCTGCTTCCTTTTTCCTACCAGATTTTACGTGATCAGGTCAACGTTGCCTTCCTTTCTGTTGCAAGTACGCTACTAGGAGCCATCTATATCGGTTGGGCTTTTGGATATCACCTGATTCTGCTGCGCGATATCAGCGGAACTGGTAGAGGATTAATCTTTTTTTTAATTGTGACCGTCTGGTTAGGTGATGCTGCGGCATATCTCTTCGGCAAGCGGTTTGGAAGGCATAAGCTCCGCCCGACGATTAGTCCCGGCAAGACGATTGAAGGGACAATTGCAGGGTTGGTATTTGGGGCGCTCGGTGGACTTGGTGTTTGGTCTTTTTTCTTGCAAGACGTACTGGGGTTATCGCACGCGTTGATTCTTGGGGTTCTGCTGGGGATCGTTGGTCAACTAAGCGACTTGAGCGAGTCCATTATCAAGCGAAGCGCTGATGTTAAAGATTCGGGGCATTTAATTCCGGGACACGGTGGATTACTGGACCGATGCGATAGTTTGATTTTTTCGGCACCCGTGTTGTACTACTATTTTATGTTTCTGGTAAATCCAATATGACGGGATGATTGCCTAGAACTAGTTCTCGCTCTGTTTCTAAAATTTCAATCCGAATCAAACTCCGAAATAGCGGTGGAGTGTTGGTGTTTTTTTTATCGTTTCCGTTCAACCTCACCTACGTGCTGATACGTCCAATCCAACGTGAACATTGTACTGTCCTGATCAAAAGATAGAGCGTCCGACGGCGTGCATAACGGTTACGGCATATTGTCTTGAACCCCGTCCCGTTCCGCCTGTTCCGTTCCGTGAATCCCGAGAATCGGGACCTGCTCTCGCTTCTTAGTCCCGATTCATCGGGGGCTTGTCGGAGTCCCGATCATATCGGGGGATGAAATCGGGATCGGACGGTTTCAGGGGGATTCGTCGGGATGCAGTATGCTTGCTGCTTTAGACGCTACAGCCTAAAACCTGCTATACTTTCATTCGTGAACTTGCTATGAAACACCTCGCCATTCTCGGTTCCACGGGGTCTATTGGGCAAAACGCACTGTCAGTGGTGGAGACCCACCCCGATGAATTCGCCGTCGCTGGGCTTGCTGCCAAGACATCGATTGATCGAATCGAACAGCAGGTGCGCCAATTCCACCCACGGCTTGTAGCGGTAAGGGATGAAGGAGCTGCTAACCAACTGAAGGAACGGTTGAAGGATGTCAAGACCGTTGAAATTCTTTCAGGATCCGAAGGAACTTCTGCAATTGCGACGATGGCGGAGGTTGATCTAGTCCTGGAAGCAATGGGCGGCGGCGCAGGACTCTTACCAACATTGGAGGCGATTCAATCCGGAAAAGACCTCGCATTTGTTAATAAAGAAGTGCTGGTCATGTGCGGTTCCCTGATTATGGAAGCGGTCAAGGAACATGGGGTCCGTCTTCTACCTGTGGACAGCGAAATCAGTGCAATCTTTCAGTGCCTTTCTGACGTTAAAGGAGATGACTGTAGTCGTGCCGAAATTCATCGACTGATCCTCACGGGGTCCGGCGGTCCTTTCCGTGAGACACCTTTAGATCAATTGAATTCGGTGACGCCTCAACAGGCGTTGCAGCACCCAAACTGGAAGATGGGGGAAAAGGTCACAATCGACTCGGCAACAATGATGAACAAGGGGTTTGAAGTAATCGAGTCGAAATGGTTTTTTGATGTGGAATTATCCCAAATCGAGGTTGTTATTCATCCGGAAAGCATTATTCATTCAATGGTTGAATTTGTTGATGGCTCGTTACTTGCTCAGTTGGGAGTGGCGGATATGCGACTGCCGATCCAGTACGCTCTGACCTATCCGGATCGTTTCCCCACCTCTGTGCCGCGCCTCGACCTATCGCAAGTTGGTGCCCTTCACATGGAACCGGTCGATGCTGAAAAATTTCCGTGCCTACAGCTCGCCTATAGTGCGGCGAAGGTGGGTGGGACCTTACCAACTGTCCTCAGTAGTGCGGATGAAGTGGTGGTGCAAGCGTTCCTGAACCGACAGATAGGATTTACGAACATCCCAAACTACCTTGAGGAAGTAATGACTCGACACGATGTAATATCTCAGCCAATGCTCGATGACATTCTCGCTGCGGATCAATGGGCACGATCGGCAGCACACCAAATAATCCAGACAGGAAGGTAACATAGATGCTTCATTCTGCTACAATTCTACTCGCTATCCTTGCCCTCGGTTTTCTAATCTTTATTCATGAACTTGGGCATTTCTTTGCCGCAAAACGGTGTGGGATTCGAGTAGAGAAATTTTCAATCGGTTTCGGTCCGAGACTCATCGGGTTTCGGCGCGGAGAGACCGACTACTGCATATCCGCCTTGCCGTTCGGTGGGTTTGTAAAAATGGCGGGAGAGAGTCCGGACGAACAGAAGGGCGAAGAGGGTGAATTCGCTTCCGCTCCCGTCGGACATCGTATCTTTGTAGCAATTGCGGGGCCCGCAATGAACTTTATACTCGGAATTCTCCTCTTTTCATTTGTGTATCTTGTGGGATTAGATCGTGGTACGATGTGGTTGATGGAGATGCTGATTGGGCGGTCGGATCGGATGGCCCAGATCGGATTAGTCGCTGATGACAGTCCGGCGAAGAAGGGTGGCATCGAGCCGGGTGATACTATTGTATCAATTAACGGCAGAAAGATTAAGAATTGGCAGGATTTCAACACCACCATCCTTACAAACCCTGATGAAGAGTTGATAGTTGTTGTTTCTCGCAGCGGTCAACGTGAGACGCTCTATGTTACGCCGAGAAGTCTTGATAGACGGGGAATTGGGCAGATTCGAGTATCTGCCCGCCAGTCTCCGACGGTTGAAAGCGTCACCGAAGGCAGCGCAGCGGCGCAAGCCGGCGTCCAAGTTAAGGACATGATAGAAAGTATCAATGGGCGGGAGATACATCATGTGCCTGAATTCGGTTCGGTCATTTGGGAACCTTCTTACCCCTTTGGATCGGTGCATCGGCGACTTTACCAAGAGATTAACAGAAGTCAGAACGACGAGGTCTCTCTGGGAATCCGGCGGGGTGCCGAGTCTTTACAGGTCAGTTTTCCGATTAACTGGATAGTTAATGCTGTTGTCGCGGAGGGAAGCGAAGCGGAAAACGCGGGCATCCAAACTGGGGATGAGATTATTTCAGTTAACGGGGAATCCATCGAGAACTTTGAATTGTATCCGAGGTTGTACGAGTTGGCTTCCGAAAATCCCGGTCAATCCGTTGAGATTGGCTTACGCCGCAATGGTGAAAAACAGACCGCACTGCTGATCCCTGTTCGCAGCGAAGAGACGAATCAGCTCAACCTCCAAGGGTTGCATTGGAAGTTATCCCTAAATGGACTTGCGCTGGCTGTCCCCTCTGCTCCAATTCCGGAATATAATGTCATAACAGCTGTGGGTGAAGGTGTTCAGACCAACTGGTTAATTTTGGAAATGGTTGCAAAGGTGCTCAAACGCCTCGTCACGCGCGAGGTCAAAACCAAATACCTCACCGGTCCCATCGGAATTGTAGACACCACCCGCCGCGTTGTGGAATTTGGTATGCGAAGCCTACTTTTCTTTGTGGGCTTCATCAGTGTGAATCTTGCCATCGTAAATTTATTGCCGATTCCGATTGCCGATGGGGGGCAGATTCTTTTCTTCACCCTTGAGAAGTTGCGCGGCCGACCCCTGAGTATCCGCAAGCAGATGATTATTCAGCAGGTGAGCATTGTCCTGCTAGCAGGCCTGTTCCTATACATCACATTCTACGATGTAGTGCGTGTCTTTTTCGTGTGAACCTGATGGCTGGATCGACTCATTACTCAGCTAGTGGGGGGAATGAACCAACGGATTGATTGGATAGATGCCGATGTTGGATCGCGCTCAAATCAAACAGCATGATTCCGAGGATATGCTTCATCTACTCTCCACCTTCTCCGAGCAGTGTAGGCGTGGCTGGGAGATTGGCGAGTCCCTCGATCTGGCAGGGTGTGACACGCGAATTCCCAACAACATTGTCATTGCTGGAATGGGTGGGTCTGGAATCAGCGGGGATCTTGTGAAAGCAGTGGTTGGGGATGGACTTCCATGCCCAATTATTGTCCACCGAGGATATACCCTCCCTGCGTTTGTGTCATCTCAGACACTTTTCGTCGCTGTTAGCTATTCGGGCAATACCGAAGAAACCCTCCTGTCTGTTAAAAAAGCTTTTGCACAGGGGGCGAAAATCCTGGCGGTTACCAGCGGTGGAAAGCTAAAGGGGTTCGCGGACGCACACGGTTTCCCCTGTTTAGCAATCCCAGCCGGACAACCTCCAAGAGCTTCACTCGGTTATCTGCTTATGCCGATCCTATCGGTATTTGCCCGGTTTGGGTATACGCCAGACCTCAATCTCCAGAGCGATCTGGAGGAAGCGGTTGCGCTACTAGCGAGAATGGCGGTAGATTTTCAGCCGGACGCCCCTGAGGGTCAACCCAAGCAGCTAGCACACGCGTTGCACGGAAAATTGCCCGTTATCTATGCCTCTCAAGAACTCGAAGCGGTTGCGATGCGATGGAAGGGGCAGATAAATGAAAACGGCAAATCGCTCGCCTATTATAGTGTGTATCCTGAGATGAATCACAACGAGATTGAGGGGTGGAAGCATCCACCGGCGTTGACGCGATCATGTCACGTCCTCCAGCTCCGCGACCCGGCTGCGCCGTCTCAGACGCAACGTCGGATGGATATCACGGCCGAACTGATTCAGTCCTATACCGGCGGCATCACGCAGGTGCATTCCGAGGGAACATCGCTACTCACCCGCTTGCTATCCCTGGTTGCAATCGGGGATTGGACCAGTTATTATCTCGCTATCTGTACCAACAGAATCCAACACCTGTTAGGCGAATTGAGGAACTCAAACGCCGATTGGAGACGTAAAACCTACTTGGAGGCGTAAAACGTAAAACGTAGAGACTTAATACATTGCGTTTCACGTTTTACGTTTCACGTTCTATGTCAGATCAGAATGAAGTTGTCGAAGGATATTTGGAACTTGTCGCAACAGTGAGGGAATACGTGGAAGAACAGATGCAGCTTGGCTTCACAGAATTGATTGAAGAAGAGGAAGAACCGGAATCAGAATTTGCCCAGTTTGATCTAGAGCAGTTGAGCCATGAGGCAATGGGGTGTGAGCGATGTGAATTGCACCAGGGACGAAACACAGTCGTTTTCGGGACCGGAAACGAAAATGCGGACCTCATGTTTGTCGGCGAGGCTCCCGGTGCGGATGAAGACGCTCAGGGGGTGCCCTTCGTTGGGCGAGCGGGTCAACTACTCACACGGATTATTGAAGCGATGGAATTGAAGCGCGAAGATATCTATATCGCCAACGTGATTAAGTGCCGTCCGCCCGGCAATCGGAACCCGAAACCGATCGAAATCGAAAGCTGTGAGCCTTTCCTGCTCAGACAGATTGAACTGATTAAGCCGAAGGTAATCTGTGCGCTCGGCACCTTTGCCGCGCAAACGTTGCTCCGCACCAACCAGAGTATTTCTTCGTTGCGTGGCAGTTTCCACGATTATCACGGCTGCAAACTCATGGCAACCTACCATCCCGCCTACCTCCTCCGGAATCCGCACGGCAAACGCGATGTTTGGGAGGATATGCAGAAAGTAATGGCGGAACTAAAAACGTAGTTCGTTCATTAGCTCACTTATTCACCAGTTTATTGAGAGACCAATGTGCTAATGAACCAATATACCACGCCTATTTCACGCTATGCAATACGCTCGCGTCGTTTTCCCGCTCCCCCAATATCTCACCTTTTCCTATGCCATTCCCGATCGCCTTCAATCGCTTGCGCAGCGTGGTAGCAGGGTACTCGCGCCCTTGGGAGAGAGGACCCGCGAAGGGGTCATCGTAGATTTGATGGATGAGCCCGACCTGCCTGACGACTCTATACAGATCAAAAACCTTACCGACTGCTTAGATGACACCCCCACTTTCTTCGACGAACTGCTTACCCTGACGAAATGGATGGCGGAATATTACCTGTCTTCATGGGGCGAGGCGTTGCGGTGTGCCGCTCCCGCAGCGATCCGGACACGTCAAAACTGGCTTGTGTATTCGCTTGCAACGGAAGAGCAGATCGCGAATATGCGTCAGTCGCGTCAAACGGAAATCTTGTCCCTACTCAAGGAAGATGATGGGTTATCCCTCCACCAGATTGCGCGAGGCATCGGGGTCGGTGTCTCAAGGCTACGCACCACGGTGTCGACACTACAAGAAAAAGGGCTTGTCGAACTCCGATCGAACATCCAATCGAAGGCAAGGCCGCAGACCGTCTCAATTGTTTCGCTCGCCAAGGCAGTTTCAGAGATTGAAAACCAGATCCCTGAACTGGAAAGTCGTGCGCCGAAACAGGCAGAGATGCTGCGCATTCTCCTCGATTGCAGTGATGAAACACTGACCACGACAGAACTGACCAAACGTGCAGACACCTCTTCAGCAGGGTTGCAATCCCTTGAGGGTAAAGGGTTAGTCCGTCTTGAATCTATCCAGATCGTGCGAAACCCGCTGAGTTTGGATCCGGTGCCTCCCACGCAGCCGCTCACCTTGAATACGGACCAAGCGACGGCATTACAGCCAGTCCAAGCGGCGATCGAGTCGGATAGGCGAGAACTGTTTCTTCTGCACGGTGTCACCGGGAGTGGCAAGACAGAGGTCTACATGCAAGCCATGGCTGCCGTCTTGGACCGAGGCAAGCAGGTGATTGTGCTCGTTCCAGAGATTTCCCTGACACCTCAAACCGTCTCTCGATTCGTCGGACGTTTCGGCGCGCGCATCGCTGTGCTTCATAGCAATCTTTCAGACGGTGAGCGATATGATCAGTGGCAGCAGATCAAGGCTGGAGCGGCGGACATTGTCGTGGGACCAAGATCCGCTATCTTCGCTCCCTTTTCGAACCTCGGGCTGATTGTAATAGACGAAGAGCATGAAACTTCATACAAGCAAGACACCGCACAGCCTTTCTATCACGCACGGGATGTTGCCGTGAAGCGATCTGAGCTGGCTGGCTGCCCGTTAATCCTCGGCAGTGCGACGCCATCGTTGGAGAGTTTTTATCACGGAGAGCAAGGGCAGTATTCCCTTCTGGAACTCCCCTCCCGTGTGTCGAATATTGAGATGCCACCCGTCGAGATTGTGGATATGCGCGAGGAGTTAAAAAGGGGCAATCGTACAATTTTTTCGAGGGTGCTCCGAGGGACAATCGAAGAACGCCTTTCTAAGGGGCAACAGGTTATCCTGTTCTTGAATCGGCGGGGATTCTCGACGCACGTCTTTTGCAGAGCCTGTGGCTACGTTGAAAGGTGCGATAACTGCTCGATCTCACTAACATTCCATTTCCATACCAAACGGATGGGGTGCCGCCACTGCGGTTATGAGCGTCCAACCCCCCAAGTCTGTCCGGAATGTGGCAGCATGTACATCCGCTATTTTGGACTTGGCACCGAGCAGGTTGAACAGGAGGTCCTCAAGGCGTTTCCCAAAGCAAGCGTTAAACGGATGGACGCCGATTCGACGACGGGAAAAGATGCCCATCAGCAGATTTTGGACGCTTTCAAGGCTGGAGAAATCGATATCTTGGTCGGGACACAGATGATTGCGAAAGGATTAGATTTTCCGAATGTGACCCTTGTTGGCGTGATCTCTGCCGATACTGCACTAAATCTGCCGGATTTTCGTGCCGGTGAGCGCGCGTTTAATTTGCTTACACAGGTCGCTGGGCGATCCGGACGTAGCGAGGTAGGTGGCAACGTAATTGTCCAGACCTATATGCCCGAACACTACAGCATCCAAGCAGCGGAGGGGCATGATTATCTCCGTTTCTACCGCGAAGAAATCGGCTATCGCGAGGCACTACTTTACCCACCGTTGAGCCATGCCGCAACCATCCTGCTCCGCGGAGAGGTCGAGGAGGAAGTTATCCAGACCGCTAACTATCTTCTGGATCAACTTGAGGTCTTCAAGGCGGATCGCTTCCCCACCGTCGAGATTCGAGGTCCCGTCCCCGCGCCGCTTGCCAAGATCAGAAATAAATTTCGGTGGCTTTTTCTGTTGAGATCTGAGGATGTGGGAGAGCTACGTGAACTGATTCAGTGCGCGGTTGCCGAGGCATCGCCCACGAATATTGATCTGATTGTTGATATTGATCCGATGAGTGTGTTGTAGGGTTTTGGTTCATTGGTTCACTAGTACATTAATGGGTGTTACACGCTTCATCTGCGAAAATCATGTCGTTTGTAATGGAAATAAGGGCTCATGTGAAAAGACAGTGCAAAACGTTAAAAAAAGCGCGTTTTTGACATTTGGAGACTTTGAGTGGTGTTTTTTTGCGATTTTTTTTTGACACGAACCTGAAATTTTTGAGGGAGTTCAACTATTAGTTTAACTCTGCATTTTTTAAATCTGGCGTCGCCTTACTTTTTCTGGTATGCTTTAAGGGCTCATGTTAAGAAGGCGTGCAAACCGCAACCGGGTTTTGTCAGAAACTTGGTTTCCCTTGGTACTTTGTACTGTTTTTTCCATGAGCGAAAAAAGTGTTGACACTTTTTGGCAGATGTTATAAAATATCCTCGGGTGGGCGCATCGAGCTGCAACTCGACGCACCCATGAAGCAACCCGAGTAGTCCCTCGAATCGCTTCAGTAACGCAGTATAACCTACATCGCCTTTAGTGTCAATCCAAAAAAGGGGGCTGCTCAATTGCGGGAGCAGCCCCCTTTTTTAATTGATACCGAGGGCGTAAAGGAGATAGAATAATGTTAAGTTCACGTCGTTTACAAGTAATGGTTCTGGTTCTAACTGTCAGCGTATTGACTGTTGGTTTTATGGCGACAGATGATTTTGTTCAAGAAGCTACAGCGTCAGGTTCTGAGTGTGATCAAGCACTGAAAGCATGTGGGGCGGCCCAGATAGCAGAAATAATAGCTTGTTGGGGCTCAAAGAGTGGCAGTCAAGCCTGCATCCAAGCTAAAGGGCGTGCTGCTTCAAAATGTTTGCAGGCGGTAATCATATGTGAGAATTAAACCTGTTGCTTGGTGTGGATTATCAAATCCACACCAAGCATAGCTATTATTACCATACTTCAGGAGAGCTAAGTCCATGAAAATCGAGTTGGTTAGAAAAGTGATGATTGTTGGCGTCGTGATGTTGATAGGGATAGCCATTTGTGTATCGGTGTGGTCTCTTCTTCGCGAGCATAAGACTATGGAGTTTCAAAGGCAAAACCGCCCAATCCGTTCCAATAACGAGATAGCTACTGACAATCAAACGACTCTGCAACTGTCTCAAAAATCCGCTGGAAATTCCAAGGAAGAGCCCCAGACCAAAAAGGAAAGAGTCACACGACAAGCCAGCAGTATGTTTATGTCTAGCTTGAGCGAAGAGCAACTTGCAACCCCAGTCGCGCAAAAAATGCTTGAGGCAATGAACTCGCCGGAGTATTTTGCTCTGATGGAAAGTGATTTCACTGTACGGGAGTGGAACGACTTTCTGGAATCACAAGGGGTTGAGGTAGTTCGAGGGTACCCTGGGATCTTCCGTAAATTCGTTCCCAACATGGAGTTGGTGGATTACGAGCCGGTGGTGCGTCGAAAATTCGCAGAATTATTCATCGCTGCTGAACCGGTAGATCTGACAGATCCAACAGCAGCAGCTGACCAGCGTAGTAGTGTGTTCCTCGAATTGGGTAAGGAATTGACTCAAACAGATATGGCTGCTGCGGCATGGATTATGGAAACATTTGGCGAGGACCACGACGCAGCCTTTCGTCCGGACGCCTCCAATGACAGCCCTGCTTTTGTATGGATGACCGACGTTCAGCAGAACGCGGTCCGTATCGTCGCTAACGCAGAAACAACTGACCCTGCTACCCCCAGTACACAGGAATCCGCACAGTCTTGGGATTTATCGTCTGTCGTGGAAAATCCCTTCATTGATAATAGTGAGAAGGAAGAATCTACTGCACTGGATACATCTCAACGCGCTACAATGACTGATGCAGAGATTATGGCAGAAATCGAGAAGTCGTTGACACGTCAACCACCGAATATGTCCACCGATAAAAGCCTCGATACAACAGGCGAGATTCAAAGCAATCTGGAAACAACCCTGAAAGCGCAGTTTTCATCAGAGCGTTTCGAGCGTACAATGGACACTTTAAAACGGTACGGTCCCGAAGAAGGGCTCCGGCGTCTCAGAGAAACTGATCCAGAGGTTGCTAAACAGGTTGAAAACTCACGACACCACAATAGACAGGAGGATGCCCAATGAAAGTGTTTATAATAACGTGGACAGTATTCTGTCTTTTAGTCATCGTGGGGTTATTTATTGTATATGCGACAGACCAATTACCCGGAGCACCGGTGCCCCAACAGGTTGAGCTGCAAGTCAAAGACTCTCGGAATAGAGCGGAAGAGTGTTCGCCATGTGAAGAGAATCTGGCACGACTCAGAAAAGTACTTGAACAACAAACGACAAGTCAGGGGCCTACCGGGATCTTAACACCGTAAAGGAGAATTTACTATGAAAAGCAGATGTTTCGTTTTAGCTGCTATTTTCGCAACGATAGCAATGACCATTATCCTGATAAACCAAGTGACCCAAGCTCAGTCTCCCGATCGAGGTGATCAGCGTGTGGGACTTGGGGCGAGTGTCGTTTCATTTGCGGATAAATCGTGGGTAGACCTCACATTTACCCTCAAAGTTGACGACGACACGCTCATCAAAGCCCGTCCCGTTTATCAGAAATACCGTGATAATCTTGAGAACGCCGTTGAGGACAGAGTCCCTGGGGCCTCTGACTTGCCTGGATTAATGAAAAAGATTCGCGATGAGTTCATAGCAGGATTGCAAGTAGTGTTGACCGAAGCACAAATTGCTGAACTCAAAACACTTGAAAAGAAACGTATTCGGATGATGCTTCAGGATAATGGCAAATGAATCACAGATAGAAGTATCTCTACACTACATTGGGTGCGGTGATAATGCTAGTTGGGATGGGGGTCGAGGCTATCTTTTCATCCCTGTAATGACCGGCCCCTCCGTAGGGGTTGTTTCTCATCCACACAATAAGCGGTATGCACCCCTTTTTTCGGGGTGCATACCGCTTTTTTTCATCCATCCGGTGGAAAAATGATATAATTGCTTCGCGACTCCCTGATGAGGTATTAGAAAATCGACCTACTGAACTTGGGTTTCACTATATCTATTTTTCCTGTTTATTTCAGAGGAGGAGAGTCTGATGCAATTAACCACCGTCGAATCCAGTATGCTCTACGCTGTGGGTTACGACTCCAAGAACCGCACGCTTGAAGTTGTCTTTAACACCGGTGGGGTATACCAGTACTATGATGTGCCCCCAGAGGAATATGAAGAACTGATGGAGGCTGAATCGAAGGGAAGTTATATGCACGAATGCATCATTGACGTATATCCTTATGCACAAATCAAGTGAGGCTGACAATAATCGAGAATAGTTCGATTATAGGATCAGTCTCCGATTGCTGCCTTCATCTTCTCCAGCCCAATCCGTGCAACTTCCCTCGGATCTTCTTCCCAATAACTGGGATTGAACAGCTCGAGCGAAATCACGCCCCGATAATCCGCATCTTTGAGAATCGCGATCATCTCTCTTAGATCGAGGATGCCATCGCCGGGATAGACCCGATCCGCGTCGGTCTGCTCTGTACGCGGCGGTGTGGCTGGCGCATCGTTGAAATGGAATACTGCAATCTTGTCCGCAGGGATCCCACACATATCATCTGCTTCGCCGCCTCCGCGATAGATGTGGAATGGATCCAGAACGATAGTGCTGTCAGGGTGGTCGGCGACCTCCATAACTTCCCAAGCGTGTTTGACCTGATTGATCCCGTCCACGAACCCCAAAAACTCCATCGCCGGTTTGACCCCAAACTCACGTCCCAATTCGAGGAGTTCGCGGTAGTTTTGTCCACCCAACTGCAAATCTGCCACCCCACGCGGTGGACTTGCAACACTGTAGGTCGATCCGACAGTCGCAGCCTGCACCATACGCCGCTTCGCTTCATCGAGCGCTTCCTGATGTTCTGCGCCGGTGCTGTCCAGCCACCCGTGTAGGGCGATAACGGTCACCACCGGAAGCCCGTGGTCGTCAAGCGCACGTGTCACATCTGCTAATGAACCATGTTCCTCTTCATAAGCGGTGAGATCATCGTTCCAGAGTTCGATAGCTTCGTAACCCGTCTCACCGGCGATCCGTATCTTGTCCATCAGACTTGCAGGCCGAATTGTGCTGGTATTCAGTGCGAGTGTAAATTGGCTCATCCGTTCCCTCCCTTTATTCTCGGATCTCTTGGCGTAAGTCGTTGATAAATCGGACATCAATCCGTGCCAGATCAATAACGGTATCCACCGGTTCCCCGCTGTATTCGCTGTGGAAGCTGACGGGACCATCGAAGCCCATCTCTGTTAAGGTCCTGACCGCTGTTTCCCAATCGACGAAACCGTGTCCCATTCGCACCACCCGTGTGCCGCCACCCGGTGGTCGCATCATATCCTTGAATGACATCACTGCGAGGTAGTCCTTCACGATGTCGAGTGCCATATCGATCGGTTCCCCGACAATCGAGAGGTGTCCCGGATCCGCGAATACCCCTACATGCTGAGGATCGAATCCTTTAACAAGATTCATCACGGCGGAAGAGTTCAGCCCCATCGAGGTCCCCGAATGGTTGTGGAGGCAGGTGCGGACGCCGTGCTTCGCGGAGAGTGCTTGAAATCCGTCGAGGGCTGCGCGGATACGATCGACCAATGCCCAATATCCGCCATCTTCCCGTGACCAGTGCCAATAACCGACCTTGAGGTTGGCTACGCCTGCCTCTCCACATGCCGCGTATACCCGTTGCACGTCGGGGTCTTTCGGATCAAGAAAACTGGTAGGTGTCGTTACAAGCGGAATCGACAACCCTTCATCAGCAAATCGCTGTGCAGCCGCAGGGAGTTGTTTCTCAGAATTGTCCGGGTTGACCGGATAGCCAGGACGTACGCACAAATCCGCGCCTCCAACGCCGACCGATTTTAGAGCACTGATAATCCCTTCTATATCTAACCCTTCTAAGTGTTTCGTGAACATGATGTATTTCATCGGAAATGATTCCTTTCTGTAAAGTAGCAGGCATACTCCGTATGCCGTAGCCTCCCACTCTAAAGTGGCAACTTAGATTATCATAAAACGGTCAGAGAGTCAAACGCTTGATGGTAGATCAACAAAAAACCTCCCTGCGGTTCGAGCCGTGGGAGGTTTTACAACGGGAGTTGTTACCTATCGTCGCTGAGGAGAATAATGGAAGAGAGCGGGCGAGAAAATGAGAAAGGGAGCCCGGATAAAGATGCTGGTTTCATTTCCTAAAGAGAGAAAAAAGTGTGAAAGAAAAGGAAAAGCGTCGTGATGAATAAGATAATTATCCCAATATAAGGTTCTATTTTTTCTTTAACGAATGGTGTGTTCTCGAAGAAGTGGAGAACTGGGATTAAAATTGACCCGGTACATAGGAAAATTGCCCACGCTATATCCCCCGTCGCAACCGCATAAGCCGCCATTGCTCCGAAGATAATTAAGTTAAACGCGATTGCCACGAGGCCGAGTCGAGGTCGAAATTTCCCGTAACAAAATACGAGAACTCCGAGTAGAGGATAGATGACGCCTATCCAAATTGCCCCCTCCGTATTTCCTTGGTGGAATCTGATATAGGCAAATAACCCGCCAATGATTACCAAGAATACAGCTGCAACATAATAACGTTTCATTGGTCATTCTCCTTTTTTTAGCCGAGGAGGTATTTGTAACGATTTTCATTGCTGATGGTGCCATGAAACTGTAGGAGAATTGAATCCTCACTAACAGAACGAAAAGAGTATTGGACTTTTTTACGAGAATCCTATCGGTTTCACTGACTGAAGGACTCTAACTTGGGGGTGTTTCATCCCTTAAAGAGGAGCAAAAGTGTTATGATGAACATAACAGCCAGTCCAATATATGGAATAGGTCTCAACCAAGGTCGTATTTTTTCCTTAACGAATGGCGTATTCTCAAACAACTGTAGGATTATCCCTATAATCAACCCAATACCCAAGATAACTGCCCACGTTATATCCCCCGTAAAGGCGGCCTGGGCCGCCATTAATCCTACGAGAATTATGGGCAACACAACTCCCATCACGGGCCTAACCACGGGGCTACGAGCCCGCAATTTTTCGTAAAAAAAACCGACAATTCCAAGTAGGGCAAAGAGGATGCCTGTCCTAATTGCACCGCCCGTATCGCCATGGTGGAATCTCGTATAGGCAAGTAATCCTCCGAAGATTAGACAAAACACGGCTGCGATGTGATGCCGTTTCATCGATCATTCTCCTTTTGTGTTTTTTTTATCCAAGTTACAACTTACCCAGTAGTGCTATATACCTGTCAACAGAGTCTACCTATTGCGATCAGCGGCGATCATCAAACCACCAATCTCGCATAACGGAACAAGCAATTCCACCTCCTGCTCCGAGTATCCGCCCGGACGGTCTCCGAGCGAGGTGGCACCAACCAGATCACCGTCCACCAGAAAGGGCAGTCCGAGAAACGCCTCAAGACCCGCATGACCGAAGGGGAGACCACCACTACGTGGATCGTTCGGTGGATCGTTGGTCAACACTGGACGCCGACCGGTCATGATTGCCCCGTTCAATGTGTCAAGATTATGAAACTGAAGGTCAGTAACGATGTCGTACAAACCGAAACCGGGTTTGTAAATGTCCGTCACTGCGTGCGAATACAGATACGGTCTGTTCACTGCGCTATACCGGACCTCTGCGAGGAAACCGAACGGGCTTTGGGAGACCCGGAGTATCTCCGGCAATAGGTTGACGAATGCTTTTGTGACGGATTCGGTGGTGGAATAGACCGTTAACGCCTGTGCCAAAGCGGACAGCAAGACTGCCGATGCCTCGTCATTCTGGTTTGTTACGCGTTCTTTCCAGAGGGATTCCAACCGCAATACCGCTTTCTGGCAAAAGGGATTTTCCCGGTCATCAGCAGTGGTATTGAGGTTTGCGATGAGGTTTTCCCATTGGGAAGGTAAGGCATTTGAGCCATTGGTCAACATATATAAAGATTCCTTTCAAGCGGGATCGGACGATTCTCGGACGCAGGCTATGGGTTTGTTTCGATCCACTCCCGATACTCCCTCCACGCATCTTCAGGGCTGACGAAGGGTTTGAACGCAACCCGCCCACTGAACTGATACGGCTTTAACACCTCGCAGTTCCTGATAACCAATGCGAAATCCCATGCTGGGTTATTTAAGCCGCCCCCCGTTGGCTGGAGGGCGAAGCGCAGATTGTCTTCGTGCTTGAACATCATCTCCAACATCATGTTACGCCAGCGTCCATAAAACATCGGCGCAGCGTAGCGGGTTGGACGGATATTGTGAAAAAGTCTTCCGTTGGGGTCGGGCTCGGTTGGAAGTAGAGGATCTGTTTCACTTGCAAAAACGCGCGGGTCAGGTGGGCTTTCGTCCAAAGATGCGACCCACTCTAACCGACTATCTTTGTTACGATGGCTCCGAAAGTAGGTCGTTTTATTTTCAGGCGCGTGAATATAGCTTGCCCAGAACAGTCCAAGCCAATCTCCCTCGAAACCGTTGGATCGCACCACAATCGTTGTTTCCCAATCGAGGTAATAGGGTGAAACGAGTGTAAAGGTCGTCCCCACATCAACACGGTGCGGTTCGGGGACAAACGTTTCCAAGCGAACCGAATTCTCGGTCAGCCGAGTCAGGCGGCTCGGTGTCGGTGGGCTGCCATTTTTTCCGTCAAGCCAGCGCGGTGTCATCGCTGCGCCCGATTCGTCATAAACAAACTCAAAATTAAGGCTACTACCCCAGCCAGAGCGAAAGATATTCTCCTGCGGTCCCTGCCGGCTGTACAGTTGGCGTACCCCATTATAACCGTTGGATCGCTCGAATGGGAAAGCAGTGCTATCAAAGGTGCCGTCCCGATGCGCCTGACTGAGTGTTTCGAGCCGTTTGGGTGGAATCCCACCCCCGTCATTGTTGTCCACGACTTCGACAAACAGATCTCCGTCCACAAGAAATTCACTTGCCATGGAGTTGATTCCTTTTTGATTGCTACACTCAACGCCTTCACGCCTCACGCTTCCGGCTCAAAAACGCTTCCAACCCTTCTTGTACCTCTGGTGTTGTGAAGCACGTTGACAGTGCTAACGCCTCGTAGGAAATCTCATAGCCATTTTCCGGCATCGGATTTCGCGTCAACGTCGCTTTCGCAGCACTCACAGCAACCGAGCTCTTCTGAGCAAGTGATTCGGCAATTTTCTTCACTTCTTCACTCAGATTTGCCCGTGGGACAACCCGATTCACCAAACCCAAGCCGTGTGCAGTTTGAGCGTCAATCCGTTCACCGAGAAATACCAGCTCTTTCGCCTTTGATTCGCCGATGGCGTTCAGCAGGCGATGGGTGCCACCCCAGCCCGGGAACCAACCGTGTGTGATCTCCGGCAACCCAAAACTCGAATCCTCTGAGACAATCCGCAGGTCACACGCCAGCGCAAATTCGAGACCCCCGCCAACCGCATAGCCGTGGATCGATCCAATCACCGGAACCGGAAGATTAGCGAGCCGACTGAGTACACGATTTCCATCGTTCACCCATTTGCGGATGCCAGCGGGGTCAAAGGTCGCCACATGGTTAAGATCTGCCCCGACACAGAAGGCACGCTCTCCGCTTCCCTCCAATACAACAACGCGCACCGATTCGTCTTGATGCAAATGAGCTACTACTGTGTCAAGCGTATCCAGCATCTCGCGATCGACCGCGTTAAGTTTGTCGGGTCGATTCAGCTGGATTGTGACGATCGCCCCCGTTTGACGGACAACGATTTTTCCATCTGTTTCAGCCATCTATTCACTTGCCCCTTTATTCTGTACCTGTTGGGCAGCCTCCAAAAGTGCGCTCGCCAAGAATTGTGGGTTGACTTCAGCCTTTCCACGAAATGTCCTAACCTTCTCTCCACGAATCTTCAGCACGGCGAGCTCCTTGCCGCCCAAATGGATCCCAACCTCTGCGTTTCGAGTTTCGCCCGGTCCATTCACCTCGCAGCCCATCACCGCAACAGGGATCCTAATATTGTGCTTTTCCAGAAGTTCTTCAGCGACAGCGACAATACCTTCGTAATCCGCTTCTGCATCACCCCGTCCACAGAATGGACAGGAAACAACATCAAGAAGGTTGTCCGCCAAGCCAAGGGTGCGGAGCAACTCCTTCGCTGTCAGAACCTCCTCCGCTGGATCTCCAGTGATCGATATCCGGATAGTGTCCCCGATTCCCTCCATCAACAGTGTACCGATCCCAATGGTAGACTTGACGTGTGCCCGTCGGGGTGTACCCGCCTCCGTTACGCCGAGATGGAGCGGATACCGCACCTTCGCTGAGAGCAACCGGTTGGCCTCAATCATCCGCAACGGTTCACTGGACTTCACCGAGATGATAACGTCAGTGAAATCGTGATCCTCACAGATGGTGACGTGTCGCATCGCGCTTTCAACGAGGGCTTCGGCGGTCGGTGAGGGGTATTTTTCTAACAAATCCTTTTCCAGAGAGCCCTCATTCACGCCGATCCGAATCGGGATGTGTGCAGCTTTCGCCGCAGAGAGTACCTGTGCAATCCGTTCTTCGACCCCAATGTTGCCGGGGTTGATTCTCACTTTCGCAACGCCAGCATCGACGGCTGCTAAGGCGTATCGGTAATTAAAATGGATGTCGGCGACAACCGGCACCGGCGCCCGCCTGACCAGCTCAGGCAATGCTCTCGCATCTATCTCTTCTGGCACGGCAACGCGTACAATCTGTGCACCGGCTTCCACACACCGTTCGGTTTGACGCAGCGTGGCGTCAATATCATGGGTCAGGGTGGTGGTCATCGTTTGAATCGATATCGGGTTGCCATTACCGATCGATATGTTCCCGACCTCTACTTGCCGCGTAGGTTTTCGATTGTTGATTTGCAGTAGATCTTTCATGGTTTTGTTCTTAAAGTTTTTGTCAAGGGAGATTGCCTGAAGCGGCTTGTTCCAAATCGTCCACAAACTGCTTTACTATATCTCGATACCGCTGGAATTCTTCGTCAACATCATCTTCAGGATACTCGCCACGGTAGGAAAAGCTGATATGGAGGGTATCAATAATTTCCCTAAATCGCTCCGAGAAGGGTTGAGGTAATGCACGGCGCAACTGTCCCCATCTCGTTTGTTCACTACCGAGGTAAGCCATAGCAGCATTACGGGCTACATCAAACAATTTGTTAAAAGCGTCTTTATAGGCTTCATCTTTTATATCTAGATCTTGTGCATTTTGAGCGTTTGAAAAATTTTCGTCGGCAAGGTAGAAAATCTTTCGTACTCGCTCAAAAGTCGGTGCAGGCACCTCCATCACCTCCTCTATCGTTTCTCCCTCACCCGCGAGAACTTGCCCGACGGCTTTTATGCCCCAAGCGATGCGGTCACCGATTCTATCCCCCGGCTGGCGCGCTATCACATCCACATTTATCGGGAAATCTGCCACCGCATCGAGATAAACACCATAATCTTTCCGTTTTGTTGTTGTAACGACCAGATCGATGTCCTGTGCGAGGGACGGGGCATACGCGAAGGATCCGAACAGAATGATGTCGCGAATGTCACCATCTGCAGCGTATAGGGTCTCGCAAAGGCTATCAAGCTCTCGCTTGGTAATGTGAGCCATTCCGTACCTCGCTCATAGTTCAATAGAAACCGTAGGGGCGGGGTTCCCCCACCCGAACTTGCTGATGATTTTCACGTTTCACGCATCACGTTTCATGTTCGTCACGTTAACACTAGCCAAGGTTTGTCAACACGTCCCGGAGCGTTTCAAAAATCTGATCCGCCTCGGTAATCGTCAGGATCAATGGCGGTGCAAAGAAGATGATATTCTCAGGCTCATCCACGGTCTGCCCAATCCGTCCAACGATGATACCCCGCTTCAAGAGTTCCGCACAGATCGCTTTGGTCGTAGCGGTATCCAGCTGTGTTCCCTCGTTATCGCTGACCAACTCGACACCGATCATTAAGCCTTTCCCTCTGACATCTCCGACGATCTGGAGGCTTTCTAATGTCTTCAGGTTCTTCAGAAGATACGCGCCAACCCGCTCGGAATTTTCTGCCAATCGTTCCTCTGTGAGTATCTCTAAGTTTGCCAGTCCTGCTGCACATGCGACCGGGTGTCCACCGTAGGTGCAGACCTGTGCGAACTCTCGATTATCTTCCGGTTCACCGAGAAATTCCTCAAAGACCGCATCGTTTGCCACACATGCCCCCATCGGAATGTAGCCGCTTGTTAGCCCTTTGGCGAGGGTGATGATATCTGGTTCCACATCCCAATGTTCGCAGCCAAACATTTTTCCTGTTCTGCCAAAACCGGTGATTACTTCGTCCGCGATTAACAGTAGGCCATACTTATCACAGATCTCCCTGACCCTTGGAAGATAGGTGTCCGGCGACACAAGCACCCCACCACCCCCGATAATTGGTTCAGCGATCACTGCGACAACTGTCTCTACCCCTTCCCACTGAACCACCTTCTCAATCTCGTTGGCACAGGCGATACCGAAATCGGCTTCGCTGCATCCCTGACCATACCGGTAGGTGTAAGGCGGATGGACATGGTGAAATCCCGGAACAAGTGGTTCAAACGCTTTCCGACGACGGGTCTGCCCCGTTGCCGACATCGCTCCGTATGTAAAGCCGTGATACCCACGATAGCGGCTGATAATCTTGTAACGATTCTCGCCGGGATACTTCTGTCGACCGTATTGCCTCGCCATTTTTATCGCAGTTTCGTTCGCTTCCGAGCCACTGTTGCAGAAGTAGACGTGGTTCAGGTTTCCCGGTAAAAGTGCCGTGAGCTTCTCAGCCAGAAGTGTTGCGGGAATGTTAATCTGTGCGTGTGGGTAATACGGCAACTTCTGAATCTGCTCATAAACCGCATCAGCAATCTCCTGCCGACCGTATCCTACGTTGACATTCCAAAGTGCCGAATACGCGTCCAGATATTCCTTCCCATCCGCGTCAACAATCGTTGTCCCGCTGGCTTTCTCAAAAACAAGGAGATCCGACTGTTCTAAGAGCTGATGTTGAAAGAGCGGATGCCACGCGTGCGCCTGATCAATTTTGCGGTAATCTTGTGTCGATAAATCTTTTGGGGCATTTGCCATCATTATTTGAATGTCTCCAGATAATTATGCCGGGATACTCAGAATGTCTCCCCGACGGTGAAATGTTTCGTTATTAAACTAAGTGTTAGAAACCGAATTGTTTCGGCAAAACTCGATCTCTCTATGATTACTAAAGTGTGTTGACGTTCTACAGCAGTTATAGGGTTTGACCGTTAGTCTATACGAAAATTCCCACCAAGACTTGAATCCGATCCATCTGTTTTGTAGGGAATGGAGATCTCCGTTCCGTATCTTCGTTCGTCTTTAGCCCCAGCGGGGCGGTATGTTTATAGGAACAGCGAACCACCCAATACTAAGCCCCAGCGGGGCAACATGTGCAGCTTGCATTATTTTAGTGAATATGGTGATTTCTATTAGTTATCGACTGTGGAAATTCGACGTACAGACTATCTAGCAACTTGCGTTATATTAATGCGAGTGCCTTCGTCATCCCCGCTGTCCAACCGCCATCTACGGTGTACGCAGCACCGGTAACAAACCGGGACGCATCGCTCGCGAGGAACACCGCCACCCCCGCCACATCGTCAGGTTGACCTATCCGTCCCACTGGCGCGATGGTGCCAGCAAACTCCCGACCTTCCGGGTTTTCCTCCAAGAACGGCTGCGACATCGCTGTTTCGATCCAGCCGGGACAGATGCAGTTGACGCGCACCCCTTCCGGTCCGTGGTCGATCGCCATTGCCCGTGTAAGCTGCAGGACTGCTCCTTTAGTGGCGCAATAACCCGCAATATCTGACTCGGCATAAAAGCTGTTGACCGATGCCGTGATGATAAACGATCCACCACCGCTTTGACGCATAACCGGGATACCATATTTCCCACAGAGAAACGCACCTTTAACGTTAGCATCGAAAAGCGCGTCCCAGTCCGCTTCGGGCAAGTCTACCACCGAACCGTCACGCATGATAGCGGCGTTACTGAAGATAACGTCCAGTTTCCCGAAGTGTGAGACCGTTTCAGAGATAAGCTGTTCTACCTGATCCCCTTTACTGACATTGACCGCGTGCGCGATAACTGCATCGGGATAATCTGCACCTGCAATATGGGCTGTTTCCTCGGCTCCCTCGCCCTGAATGTCCGCAGCCACGACCTGTGCGCCCTCTTGAGCAAATCGGAGCACTGTAGCACGACCGATACCGCCCGCCGCTCCCGTAATAATCGCCGTTTTGCCTTCAAGCTGCATCTTCTATCTCCTCCAAGCAAATCCGCCCACGTCTCATTTGCCTATACCGAGTAGGTCTGCCAAGTCCCCAGACAGCCGTGCCCCCGACGCACGTGCAATACCTGCTGTGCCGGTTCGGCGATGTAGCCAGAAGTTGAGTGCATATTCTGTTCCCCATGCCGACATATGCCACCCGGATCGCCGTCGTGGTCTGCAAGAATATGCTTCAAGGTATCGACAGTGATCTTCCCCCAATTCTCCCGAACTAACACTCGGATGCGATCAAGTCGTGGGCAGGAGTCCGGCAAAGAATGGGTTTCGTAATCGGCAAACGGAGCGGTCAAATAGTGATTGGTGTGCAGCCGGCAATCCGAATGTGCATCGTCAAAATGTGCGATCCCTTCAGGACGGACCTCCACATCGCCGATGTTGCCTTCGCCATCGCAGATTACCGCATTTGCCGCCGAACAGGTACGATGCATTTTCAAGAGTTCAATACACCCCTTGACGCTCGACTGTTCTAACATGACGCGCTTAAGCGGATAGTGAGGAATGCCCATACTCCACTCAAAATCATACAGAGCGTTGGCGAAGTGCGCCAGCCCATATTCGTTCACCCCCGAATAACCGAGCTGTCCGGCAAACGTAAATATCAAGGCTCTGGGACGACCGTCAGTCGGCTTGACATGGAGCAGAATTGCCACATCCCCGTATTCCGGTTCCAGATCCTGGTTCTGGCCTGCCAACGGTAGACCATCCACGGTGGCTGAACCGGTGAGCGCAAATGCGGTGCATCCCCCTTCGTGCACACGAGCCGCTTCGGCGCGCGCCTGACACAGCACAGCCTCTTCAAAACTGATCCCTGCCCCATCCGCAAGTCCTCGAACCTCTTCCACGAATGCGGGACTGAGTTGCTCCATCATGGGGAGAAAAGCCATCGCGTTCTGAGCCAGTGACTGCCTCGACTGGCCCGTCAGGCGCTCAATCCACAACAGATACTTTTGCACCAGATCTGCCGCCTGATCCCCGTGCTGGTAACCCATCTGATACGCGTTGCCGGACACCTCAATTAGGGGGAATGTATGTTCCGTCATGTCCTCTCCTTAAAAAACGGGCGGATGAACCACTAATAGAACTGTCCAAAAAGGATAACCGATTTCGAGCCTGAGGGCAAGAACTTTTCCACCGCCCTTAGGGCTATCTGCTTTTCTACTTTTTGACCGATTTCGAAATGACCCCAGTCCATCCTCCGTGAGGTTGCCAAAGTCCCCCTGACAAGTTGAGTCTTCGAAATCCCGGTTTATCGGGGGCGGGACTTAGGGGGTTAGCTGTGCATTTGGAGTACCTAAGTAATTGAGGGGTGTGCATCATTATTGTCTGAATCAGGATTTTCAGGATTTAAGGATTTTCAGGTTTCTTAATCCCGCCTGTCCTGATTCATCGGGGATTTATCGGGGATAGAAACCGGAATGTGAAATGGGACTATTTTAGGACGGAACAGGATGTATTTAGCCCCAGCGGGGCGACATGTTTATAGCATACGGATAGCCCCATACCCCCAAGCCCCAGCGGGGCGACATGTGCCATTTGTCTGAATCGCAGATTGCACGGAGGATTGCCCCGCTTTCATCGGGAGGATTAGCATTTAAGATCGCGCATTGAGACTAGGGCGCGTTGATACTTTGCTTTTGCTGTCGCGGGAAATGCTCAAATTACTGGAAACGCTGCCAGAAACCGAGTTTTTTCTTCAAAACTCGGTTTCTTTTCTGGGGTTTGCATCAGTGAACCGATTTATGTCTCTCTATTATATGGTTACAATGAAATGTCAACAGAACCTAGTTCCGATGCCGTTCCAAGCATCCTGATGAATCGGGAGAAGCCTCTCCCACACGAAAGCGATTTATGCACACTCCCCAAGTAACTCTAAAATCTGCCATAAATGAACCGATATCGTCCCGACGAGATTAATACGGCAACATTCCACCGGACACGTTAAGCGCTTGCGCGGTGATATAGCTTGCATCTGATGATGCGAGATACGCGATCAGGTTGGCGACATCCTCCGGCTGCTGAATCCGTCCAACCGGGATGCCAGCCGCCGCGCGCGCCTTCACCGAGCCGACCGGCATACCTTCCAATCGGGCAACTTCACGGTCAATCAACTCCCACATCGATGTATCCACAATACCGGGACACACGCAGTTGACCAAAATCCCGTGCGACGACAACTCCAACCCGAACTGTTTGGTGAGTGCGACAACAGCGTGCTTGCTCGCAGCGTACGCGCCAAGCGGTGTGGTTCTGCCGGGCGCAACCTTTCCCGCACCGGAGGCATTGTTGATGATACGACCCCCGCTGCCCTGATCGATCATCTGCCGTGCCGCCGCCTGAGAACAGAGTAACACCCCCTTGGCGTTCACGTTCATCAGCGAATCCCATGCAGCTTCGTCGGTATCCATTAGTGAAACGATAACGGCAATCCCAGCGTTATTGACCAAAATATCCAACCTGCCAAACCGATCCACTGTCTCGGACACCATCCGACCGGTATCGGCTTTGTCTGTTACGTCCACTGTGCACGCGTGGGCAGTCCCACCATCTGATTCGATTTCTTCCACAACCTGATTTGCATTTGCTTCATCGATATCCGCAACCGTAACACTCGCGCCTTCGCGAGCCAGCCGCAGCGCAGTCGCTCTGCCAATCCCGCGTCCGGCACCCGTTACAATGGCGACCTGTCCATCCAGTTCATACCTTGGCACTGTCTACCTCCTCTTAGTAGTAGCACACTGTCGGATAAATGCTAATGGTCCTGCTCGTTGTGGATTGACAAATCCACAACACCGCCGCAAATCGGGCTTGGATATGCCTATCCAAGCCGAGCCGGTTTAGCAACTAGCAACTCAGGTGATAGTAACACGCCATCGTCCGCTGAGGCAAGAAAATCACCCTCAGTTCACTCCATGACCACGCGGGCAAGATAAATCGACGTCGGGGCGTATTTCCCCGGTAGCGGTCCCGGTCCCATCAGGAGATTGGCGTCAATTGTCTCAGAGCAGGAATAGTAGACCACTAACAGATCCCCCTCATCCGTTACCTCAATCCCCGGATAGGCGCTGTCACCCCAACTCGGTAACGTGACACCTTCCGTCAGTGTGCCGCTCTGGTCGTCGAGTAGCCACAAACGGGTGGGACCATACGCGTCGAACGCTGTGTCAGGAGCAAACCGAGCGGGCCTCTCGGATCCTTGGACTAAGGCACGACCGGCGACCACCCACTGATCTCCCACTCGCCGGACTGCGGGAGAATTCAGGGGCGCGCTCAATGTTAATCTTCGCCAATCTGTGTAGGGTGGATCGCTCATGTACGCCATGGCAGGACGATCCTCACTCATTGACGCACCGGTTCGACTGACTACCAAAATGCGACCTTCCGTCGTGAAGTCAAAATCTGGCTCATCGTTATCATCAACGCCGATATCGCTGACCCGCGACCATTGAAGCCCATCTTCAGAAGCAAATAGGGACGCGCTTTCAAACATCTCAATCGAATCCGCAACCGGGATCATACGTTCTAACTCCGGGCTGAGTTCCCAAGATTGACCATGGCATCGGAAACCGATAACATAATGTCGCCTGTCGAAGGTATGCGGTCGCCAGACGCGCCAGCTTGGGTCGAACAACGGTTGTGGTGGTGAGAAGGTATGACCGTCTTCTGTGAATGTGAGTGCCGTCCGAAACGATACATCGTGGTGACCGATCCAACGCTCGAAGCTTTGTTCAGAGCCGTTGAACTCCAGCCATCGGTGCTTGAGGTGCCCCTTCTGTTCGTCCGATATGTTGGTCTCGCCGGGCGCATAGTAGTAGAACATCACAATGAGCCGGTCCTCAGTCGGCAGCAGTTTTGGGCAAAGCGCGCCGCGTGTAGCATCAGTTGATACGGTCCACTCCATTGAGGGGAGTTCGATCACCTTCTCCCACCGCTCGCCATCGACTGAAGTCAGGAGACAAATAGAATGGCCATTTGCGTGACCCACCCCGCCGGAGTTAAATGTGACGTAATATTTACCCCGCCACCGACACATGTCTGGCCAAGCGTTGTGTTTGCCATCAGCATAGATCTCTTGAACATTCACCCATCTCATAAACTGTTATCCTTCGTGAAAATTCCTGTCCTCTTTGTATATTAGGTTCTGTTACGGTTTGACCAATTATGGTGAATTCTAATAATAAATAGACACTTTCGCCCCTCGGTTTCGATCCCGCCTGTTCCGTTCCGTGAATCCCGAGAATCGGGACCTGCTCTCGCTTCTTAGTCCCGATTCATCGGGGGCTTGTCGGAGTCCCGCCTGTCCCGATTCATCGGGGATTTATCGGGGCGGGGCGACTTGTGGCAACTAACGTTATTCTATCATCAATTACTATCTTTCCATTCAAAATAATTTGCAAAACGCAGGGAGGAAAAAACCATATACGGTACTTCGCAAGGGGGCCGACGGTATCATGCCTCTTACCAATGAGAGGAGATGTGAAAGGTGATTTGTTGCTGCCATTTTGTTCCAACGAAAAAGCGGTGGTATTCTAGGGTTTAGAGATTGACAGGATTTTTGGACTTGTGTGCGTATATTATCTACCGAAAAGAACAGTTGTATGGTAAAATCTGTAGTAATATAGTGTGCCACTTACCGTAGGGGCTTGCCAACAGCAAAGTGTGAAAAATGACCAGAGAAGAAATTATTCAGAAATTTAAACAATGAAAAGTATGGAGTAGGGCTGGCGAGAGAGCTCCTCACAAACCTTTGCTGGTCTTGTATGCCATTGGACAATTGCTAAGAGGTGGGAACCAACTCCTTACGCGGAACTGGATCAGTCTCTCGAAAAAATTATTAAGGGAATTTGGTCCACGACGGACTAATTATCGAACAGAATATCCGTTTTGGAGACTCCGCAAAGGAAATCTTTTTATCTGGCGCCAGAGTTTATCGGTTGGCACGTCAGAGAGGTGTTCCAAGGAGATTACCGCGAATTGTAGTCGGTAGAAGCGATAAAGAAGAACTATATCAATTCAAGATGACTCAGCAGCAGACATAGCTCGCCTCCACGGTCTGCGTTCGCTGAGGCGCATTCAAAATGACGGGAGAATTCGTTGAAAAAACTGACGCTTTTCTTATTTTTCTTTCTACTGATAACATCCCTTTGGGCGGAAGAAGATCTCAAAGAAGCACCAACGGAGA
This sequence comes from Candidatus Poribacteria bacterium, assembly GCA_965220385.1. Classification (GTDB taxonomy): domain Bacteria; phylum Poribacteria; class WGA-4E; order WGA-4E; family PCPOR2b; genus PCPOR2b. The sequence goes on from OZ244825.1 coordinate 1,056,950, forward strand.
AGCCCAGTAACAGCGGTAGTTTCGGGGGACCGGTATTAAAGGTAGCTCAGATCAACGACGTATTCGGCTTGATGGTCGGCGGTCGAGGCGGGTGGATCTACAAGCACACCTACGCGATAGGAGGCGGCTTTTACGGCTTGCTCAGAGATATAGAGGTGGAGGTGCCTCGAACTAACTCTGAACGCGATTTCGAGTTTGCTTACGGTGGACTGGAGATGGAATATATTATCGCTCCCCGCCGAGATATTCATCTTTCGGCGCAAACGCTGGTTGGTTTTGGTGGACTGACAGATCGCTATCAGCGGACCTATGTATATTACGACGAATATGGGAGACTGGGCGGCCCCGACGATAGTTTTTTTATCCTTGAACCGGGACTCAATATCGTGTGGAGCATGAAAACGTATCTCCAAATCTATTTTGGAGCGAGTTACCGCTATATCCGGGGCGTCGGAGTAGAGGGACTCCATAACGAAGATCTAAACGGATTTGCCGTCGCAGTAACCTTCAGATTCGGTAGGAATGCCAAGGTAGAACCGCCAGATCAATCCGAGTTTGAGGGCATCTACATATTCTGAAACTTGAGTGTGCCACAAAATGACCGCACCCGCATATTCCCGTCCCTGATCTGCTATACGCCAACTAGCTTTGAATCCCCACCAAATTAAGTTGTTCTGCCAGATGACACGCCACAGAATGACCGTCTGATATCTCTCTAAGTTCCGGCTCTTCCTGCCTACATTTCGCTTCAGCGTATCTACAGCGGGTCTGGAAGACGCAGCCGCGAGGTAGATCGCTCGGATCAGGCGGAGCGCCTTCGAGGATGATGCGGTCACGTCGCCCCCGTTGGGTCAGTCGCGGCACAGCTGAGTGTAGTGCTTCGGTGTAGGGATGGGCGGGGTGTTGCAGCAGTTCGTCGCGCTCGGCATATTCCACCAATTTACCCACGTACATCACTGCAATACGATCCGACACATAACGAATCACCGCCATATCGTGCGAGATGAAGAGATAAGAGAGCCCAAATTCCGCTTGCAGTTCCTGCATCAGGTTCAGAATCTGTGCCTGCACCGACACATCGAGCGCAAAGACCGGTTCGTCCGCAACGACAAATTTCGGCTCAATCGAGAGCGCACGAGCGATACCAATCCGCTGTCGCTGACCCCCACTAAAGCTGTGTGGATAGCGACGCAGGTGTTCCTTCTGAAGTCCCACCTGCATCAGGAGATCTTCCGCCTTCGCTTCCCTTTCTTGGCTCGCCCCAATGTCGTTACAAACCAGCGGCTCAATCACATTGTCCAAAACTGTCATCCGCTCGTTTAAGGAGGCAAACGGATCCTGAAAAATCATCTGTATATTGGCACGGACTTGGCGCATCTCGCGAGAAGAAAGTTCCAGTACAGACAGTTCTGTATCCCCATCATGCAAGATGACCTCACCTCCTGTCGGCTCATAGAGCCGGAGGATGGCGCAGCCTAAGGTCGATTTGCCACAGCCACTCTCGCCCACTAAGCCCAACGTTTCGCCCGCGTTAATGGTAAAGCTCACCCCATTAACAGCCTTGACATAGCCGACAGTCCGCCGCAGAAAGCCCGCTTGGATAGGGAAAAACTGCCGCAAATCTCGAACTTCTAAAATTGGTTTTCCGTTCTTATTCATTCTAGGAGTGAATCAATCTGCTAAATTATGGTGTTTTATGCAGTAACGTCGCTATTTGACTTTCATTAAGTACTGTAACCGCTACGTGCTCCCAAACCGGGCACCTTCCCCAGTCCATAGCCCCAGCGGGGCAACATGTGTCATAGTCCGTAGGTTGGGTTGAACGGTTATAGTGAATTATAGAAATAAGTAGACATTAATAGTAGTAGGCACATTGCTCTGAATCCCGCCTGCCTGCTCTCGGCTTGTCGGAGTCCCGATTTATCGGGGATTCATCGGGGCTCCGTGTGCCGTAACTCGGCGAGCAAGGTCCGTGACTTAGTTCGCTCATCATGTCTAAGTAATTCTAAAGTCTACCATATTTCTTCTGTAGGAGAGATCTCCGACTCCCGATACCTCACTCACTATCATAAAGGTAACAAGCAACAAAATGATCTGGCTCTGCCTCAATAATCGGGACCGGTTTCGGCGCGTCGCAAACGCCGGGCATAAACTCTGAGCAGCGAGAGGCAAAAACACAACCCGGCGGTAGATCCCTTGGACTGGGAACAACGCCTGAAATCGGCACAAGTTTTTCAAGTGGACCGTCCACGCTGGGGATCGACCGCCATAACCCTTGGGTGTAGGGGTGTAGCGGATTGTCAAAAATCACATCGGTGGTGCCAAACTCAACCCGTTTGCCGAGATACATGACCGCAATATCGTCCGCCATCTCCGAAACGACTGCCAGGTTGTGTGAGATGAGCATGATCGCCATACCTGTTTCCGCTTGAAGGTCAGTCAAGAGTTCCAGAATCTGTGCTTCAATCGTGACATCCAATGAAGTGGTCGGTTCATCAGCAATTAGGAGCATAGGTGAACAACAGAGCGCCATCGCAATCATGGCTCGTTGGCGCATGCCGCCGCTAAACTCATGCGGGTAGGCGTCAATACGTTGCGCCGGGTTAGGAATGCCCACTTGACGCAGAAGTTCTATCGCTTGGTCCCTTGCCTCACCCTTGTCGGTCGCCTTCTGATGGACCAGAATCGTCTCCGTAATCTGGTCCCCAATGGTATGTAGCGGCCCAAACGAAGTCATCGGTTCCTGAAAAATCATGCCGATATCGTCACCCCGAATATTCCGCATCGCCTCTTCCGTGGGCTTGAGTTTGGTAATGTCAATAACCTCGCCGTCTCGGTGCAGCAGGATTTCGCCATCAACGATCTCGCCGGGCGGCGACGGAATTAGCTTCAGAATCGAATGGGCTGTGACGGACTTGCCACAACCACTTTCACCGATCAAACCCAAGGTTTTGCCGCGCGAAATCGTTAAATTCACCCCATCGACTGCGCGGATTATGCCCGTATCCAGCGTGAAGTGGGTTTTCAAGTCCTTAATTTCCAGAATGATGTCTTCAGCGTTATCTTTAGGCATGGACTTTAGGAATTTCTGTGGTTTAGAGCTTGTGTCTTTTGTGATGAAATTGTGCTACAGAAATCGAATGAGTGCGCTACCGTCCTTTTACGCATTACGTTTCACGTTTCACGCTTTCTGCGCCTTACGGTTTCTGTTGATAGGAAGCGACCCGTTATCTGGACGAGGCATACGGGTCGGCTGCATCGCGTAAACCATCACCGACAAAGTTGAACATCAGAATTGTTCCAACAACAAAGAGGGCTGGGATGAGCATCCAAGGGAAATTCGCAAGGACATTCACATCCTGTGCTTCCTGTAGTAGGGTGCCCCAGCTTACCGCCGGCGGTCGGATGCCAAGCCCCAAGAAACTGAGAGCAGTTTCACCCAATATCATACCGGGTATTGCCAAGGTTATATGTACGATCAGATAGCTGCTAAAAGCCGGCAGCAGATGCTTGAAGATGATACGTCTATCGCTGGCTCCGGCAGCTTTGGCTGCCAATGCGAATTCTTCCTCGCGCAAGCTAATAATTCTGCCCCGGACCACGCGCGCTAAGCCTGTCCAGCCTCGAATGGACAAGATCAAGGTGATCGCTAAATAAATGTTAATCGTCCCCCAATCGCGGGGAAGCGCTGCGGACAGGGCAATCCAGATCGGGATATCGGGTACACTGATCAACACCTCGATGACGCGTTGGATAACCTCATCCACCACACCACCGTAATAGCCGGAGATACCCCCTAAGATACTACCTAAAATAAACGCTACCGCAACGCCGCCGAAACCGATAAATAGCGAGATGCGACCGGCATAGAGGATTCTGGAGAAAACATCTCGACCCAACCGATCCGATCCAAACAGCAACAGCGGCACCCGCCGATTCTCAAGACCAAACAGTTTGTGCTGCATTGCAATAACGCCCAACAATTTGTACGGTTCTGTCTTCACAAAGATGCGTATTATATGCGACTTTGACGAATCCTCTGAATACTCATACTTAAAAGTGTCGGTGTTTAACTCCCTTTTTGTCTCATAGACACAGGGGCGACTTAACTTTCCATCTGCGTTGATGAGGTGTATACCGGTGGGTGGCGCGTCATTGAAATCCTTAAATCGTTCAAGCGGACCAAAAGGGGCAAAGAAGTCCGCAAAAATTGAGACAAAATAGAGCATCCCCAGGGTCACAAGCGAGATACGGGCAAGTTTATGCTTTTTGAAAGCGTGCCACACCAATTTGCGTTGGGAGGCGTAGTACAAACTTTCCTGAACCTTCTTCGCACGGGTTTCTCTCCATCTGAGGTAGCTGGAGGTAATCCCTGAAAAAAATGAGTGTGGTATTTTTCGGTTCATATCTTAGAGCCTGTTTGAAAAGTCATTTTCGGTAAAATGATTTGCCCTGAAACCGAGTTTTTTCTTCAAAACTCGGTTTCTTTTCTCCATTTTCTCGGTCAGTGAACCGCTTTACGCCTCTCTGTTATCTGGCTGCGATGAAATGTCAACAGAACCTAGTCTCAATGCGCGATTTTCAATGCTAATCCTCCCGATGAAATGGGGGGAATCCTCCGTGCAATCTGCGATTCAGACAAATGGCACATGTCGCCCCTCTGGGGCTTTGGGGTATGGGGCTATCCGTATGCTATAAACATGTCGCCCCGCTGGGGCTAAATGCATCCTGTCCCGTCCTAAAATAGTCCCATTTCACGTTCCGGAAATCCTGATTCAGACAATTATCATGCACATCCCTCAATTAACTAATGAACTAATGAATCAACATAGCCTCGGTGGGGCAACATGTGTGTCTTTTGATATAGAGGTGCGATATACCCATAGAATTTAATGAACCCATGAACTGATGAACCAACACAGCCTCAGTTGCTTTGAATCCCGATTTATCAGGACGGGGCTTATCTACGCACCAATCCTCTCAAAGCGGATGCGCGGATCCAGCCACGCCAGCAGAATATCTGACAGCAGGGTGCCCACAACCGTGAGACTGCTCAAAATCATCACGATGCTACCCACCAAGAACATATCCTCCCCCAAAGCCGCCGCCAAGAGTACCGGTCCAAGCGTTTCCAAACCCAGCGTTTGAGAGACAATGATCTCGCCACTGACGATAAACGGCAACGTCCAGCCGATGGTACTAATGAGCGGGTTGATTGCGACCCGGACCGGATACTTTATAATCAGGCGCCGTTCCGGCAACCCTTTCGCCCGCGCGGTGGTAACGTACTGTTTGTTTTTTTCGTCAAGCAGAGTCGCGCGGAGAATGCGGATGAGCGATGCAGTGCCAGCACTGGCAATGACCACGATGGGCAGCCAAATATTCCCCAGCAGATCAACGAATTTGCCAATAGACCAGGGCGCCCCCTTATACTCTATAGAAAAAAGACCCGTAATCGCCCTTCCCGTACTGGAAAATACCCAATACCCAAGTGCCAACGCCAGCAAAAAGTTCGGTAAAGCGAGTCCAACAAAGCCGATGATCGTGGCGACATAATCCCCGACCGAATATTGCCTTAGCGCGGAATAAATGCCGATCGGGATAGCTATCAGCCAAGTGACCACCAAAGAAACTATCGCTATCGTTGCGGACATCGGCAGCCGTTCCATAATAACGTCCTTCACCGGGCGTTGGTAGATAAAGGATCTCCCCATTTCGCCCTTCAGGAGAAAATTGCTCATCCACAGAACGTACTGCAGCACCGCAGGCCGGTCAAGACCGTACTGCCGATAAATTGCCTCAATTTGACCCTGATCCATTATGAACCCGGTGCGTTCGAGGTTTTGCACATAGGTCTCCACATAGCTACCGGGCGGGAGCAAGATCGTGGCAAACGAGATAACGGAGATCAGAAAAAGCAGCGGTATGATAAGTATAAGCCGGCGCACGATAAACGCTCTCATTGGTCTGCGCTCCTTGCGAAGGTGGAATCGTTCGTCAGAAAGATCAACTAACTAATTCTGCGTGTCCCAACTCAACCTACAAGCTTTTCAAATGCTTGGGTTATGAAAAGGTTATAACTTTCCCGAATCGCTTGTTCAGTGATGTCAAGTCTACCGAAAGGTTGGAAGAATGCTGCCCATTCGACAAGATTAGAATCCGCGAGCCGGACGAAGCGCAGGGCAGCGCATAAATCCCAATAAGGAAGATTGGTGTAATCGAGTGACATCAGTGATTTGTAGTGATGTGTGAAACAATTCATGGCATCGATTCCGAATATTATTGCAAGGTCTAAACGACTGATAGCAAAATCGGTGAGCGGTTCCCCTAAGGTTGCATCCTCCCAGTCAATTAATGCCACCAGTATGTCATCATGCCACAATACATTCCCCGGCCAAAAATCCCCATGTAGCAGTACAGAGGGGTTCCGTTGTGGTACTGGAAAAATGGATTCCAAGGTATTGCGAATACGTCCTTCGTCTAGCGATTCATCAACCGCTGCGGCCCCACTTCGAAACACTTCAGCATAGCCATCAGCTTTTTTAGGAAGAAAAGATACATCCAGATTTGAGCAATCTATACTGTGAATATTAACTAAGTGCGTGGCTAACTGAAGGATATAATCAGCTAAATTCGATGGGGCAAATTCCGCCTTGCCCTCAATATATTCGATAACTAGGTAGGGCGTCGCGAAAATCTCGCCCGATCCATCCAGGAGATAGGGGGTTGGTGTGGATAGGTCCAAGGACTGCATCATTTGCAAGAGTCTGAATTCGTCCGCTGCTGCACCCGGATTCCGTTTGAGCGCCCCGTGATTAGGGCGACGGACAATCACTCTTTGCGCTTTGCCATCCGGACATTCAATCTCAAGCGCGGTCATCTGCGCCGAACTGCCGCCTGTTAGATCCCATGCTCGGAGCAACCTGCTATGGGGGGCGAGCCGCTGAACGAGCTGTTCAAATTTTCGGTTTTCGCGGAAGGTCGCCATGCACCGATAATCTCCTTATAAGGAATTTTTCCTGACAGGAACAAGGTTGCTAAGTCTCTGTTACCGTTTAGGCTTGCTATTGCGGCGTTTTAAAGAAAAGCTGCTCCATACCGTAATCCAAAGCGCGGTCAAAAGGGTAGCCGTCTTTTATCACATTGCCTAAGTCAGCATTGTACACGCTCGGAACTCTCATCCTACCGACGGGCCAAATGGTGACATAGTGTTGTGAGAACCAATCCACAAGATCTGCGTAAAGTGCCTCCCCTGCTTCGGACTGGGGCGGAACAACCTTCCGAGCAACGTGTAGGTCGAAAAACTCCTGCAAGTAAGGCGGGGGTTTCCGTCCAGATTCGCCGTTTGTGTTGAAGTACATCTCTGACATCGGCGCCCAGTGCCCCTTGAATCCGGGCCAATAGTCCTCCGAGATACCGGGTGCCCAGATGGGTTCATCGCTCCAATGGATGGTTGCCATTAGCTTGTTGCCGTTCATCCGCTGACTGAACAACGAACTGCCAATCACGTCAAGAGTCGTGCGAATCCCTACGTTCTCAAAATAGCTCTTTAAAAGTTCGCCCAAACCAAGAAAATCGGGCGAGACTTCAGCGGTGGTAATCGTCAACTCGAAACGATTACCGTTTGGGGCGGTTCGGAAGCCGTCAGCGTCGCGTTCGATCATGCCAATTTCGTCGAGCAGCCTGTTAGATGTTTCGGGATCAAAGGTCTCTTTGGTAAAGCCATCAAGCGTGTAATGACCGAAGTAGAGCGTATTGTTCACGTCCTCCTTATCAATTGCACTGGCTATTGCACTGCCAAAACGTGGATCGGACACAAGTTGCTGCCAAACGCTGCCCTCAGTTTCATAGTCGTAGTCGTGATTGAGAAATAGGATCGGTGGGTTGTTAATTGAACCATGGAGGACCGTCCTAATGTTGGAACGCTCCGCATTTTCCCGGTAGAGAGGCATCTCTCGAATCTGGGCAAAAGAGGTAACCACATCATATTCTCCAGCAGCCGTTTTCAGAACGATAGATTGGAGTTGGTTTGAAACCTCCGCCTCGATCCGGTCGATGTAGGGAAGTTGGTTGCCCGCGATATCGACCTTCCAGTAGTACGGGTTACGAACTGCCCTGACCACAGAGCTAGTAACCTCCTCAGCTATCCACGGAGTCAATGAAGGAACACCCACACCATGTTCGCGGTATAATTCCCAGTGGCGCATGTCTTTGAGAATGACAAGATCTTCCCACGTCCTAATCTCCAACGCGTCAAGGATCGGTTGAATCTTTGACATGTCGGTGTAATCCGCATGGAACCGCTTAATGAAGTGGGCGGGTCTAAAAAGTAAGGTATAATCTGGAATCCAAGAAGATAGTTCTGCCAAGAATTGACCATAAGGGGCATCAAACGTGACTGTGAAGGTCAGATCATCAATGATAGTGACTTTTCCGGGGGTGCCATCGGCACGCCCCAACGTTCTGGCTTTGATAGGAAAGGTTGGGTAAATTCGCTCATCGCCGTAAAGTTCAAAGGTCATGCGCACATCTTCGGTGGTAACCGGCACGCCATCAGACCATTTGATACCTTCGCGGATGGTCAGTGTGTATTGGGTGAAGTCCCGACTAATCTCGTAGCTACTTACAATAGCGGGAAGCGGGTCTTTGGTGCTCTGATCGGGCGCCCTGAGAATCGTCATACCCATTGCCAACGCCACTTCGTGCATAGAGCCGTTGAGGTTGGTAGTGCGGATAGTACCGCCGTAACGACCAACCTCCCAATCAAGCCACTTTTCGGAGTTCAGCACCCCAGGTCCCACGACGAATGGTTCTACGGGGAGGCGCGCGGAGATCGGCGGTAATTTGCCGGTAGCAACTAAGTCGGCAAAGAACGGCACTTCGTTGTAGGTAGGGGGCACCGGATACTTCTGGCGGCGAACTGAAATGGGATTCGATGCCAATGCAATGCCTGTGTTTAAAACCTTTACCCGGTTTGAAGGGGACGGAATTGCAGGTGCCACATGAGATTCTGTCGAACCAGTAGCTTCGACTGCTTCTGCTGCGCTGTGAGCGCTGCCGTCAGCGGAAGTGTCAGTCACATCTCCACGACAAGCAACGACGGCAACTGCGACACAGATGAAGAAACATATAATCTCTCGGTATTTCGCTGCTGTACGCTTCATGTGTTCTTCGTGCTGTTACAGGTAGGAGTTACGCAGTTCAGTTTGTAGTAGCGCAATTCATTGCGCGTCGGAAATAGTGTCCTGTCGCTTTGAATCCCGCCTGCCTGCTCCCGGCTTGTCGGAGTCCCGCCTGTCCCGATTTATCGGGCCTGCCCCGATCTTATCGGGGGATTTATCGGGAATTTATCGGGGCGGTGATGAATCGCCGAACTACAAAGCTTTAAGTGTTCAAATGCGTAAGTCCTAGCAGGTTTAGGATTATCTCTTGTGTTATTATCCACTGAGGACTTCGCGCTCACGATCTGATCCTGACAAGGGGAGTTCTGTCCACGCTGCATTCCGGGCGTGTGAAGCGTGAAAACCTACAATGGCTTCCAGTGTATCGAACGCTTCGGAGGCAGGATACGGAAATTCAGCCCCGTCGTCAAGCCATGTGACAATCTCGGAAACCGCCCGATCCATTCCCGATACACCATCGTTCGCACTGTCCCACTGTTCATGACGACCATCCCAATATTCAAGGGCAATGCTGCTGCCATCGGAGATAGCGCGACCCTCAGTGCCGTTGAGGGTAATCTGTCCCGGAACTGCGGCATAGTCCCCCGCGTCTACCGTAACCATCACCCCACCCTCCAATTTTATGACACCCCAACCACCAGGGTCCCGAAATGCGGGTCCTCTACAGTCGGGTTTGCCAGCCAGATCGAGCGTACCCGAAACTGCCTCAATTTTTCGGCCGGTCAGCATGAGAAGCGCGTCAATCATGTGGGTGCCAACGTTCCCCAGTCTACCGGATCCCCACTGCAACAACCCGGAGGTCAGGTCGCCTAAGCCACCTCCAGCGATAAGCTCTCGCAGCCGTCGGTGGTTCAGATTAAACCGCCGTTGGTGATTGAGAACCAAAAGCGCACCAGTTTCGTCACATGCCTCAATCATCCGCCCCGCGTCCGAGAGTCGCGTCGCTATAGGTTTCTCACAGTAGATGGCTCGAACCCCACGTTCGGCGCACGCAGCGGTAGGGTCCGCATGTACCGGTGCATACGTTGCCACGCTCACAATATCGAGTGCCTCCTGCGCCAGCATCTCGTTCCAATCCGCATAGGTCGTTGCCCCTGCGCGTTGTGCGAAGCGTTCTCGCCGTCCAGCATCGCGGCTGCTTCCGGCAACCAGATCCACACGCGGATGGTTGGACAGAGAGGCAAAGTGTGTGCCATCGAGGTCAACGACATTTTGACCGAGGGCGTCCCCGGAAACTTGGTCTGCCCCGCCGATAAAACCGAGCCCGATGATACCCGCCCGATAGGTTGCGTTGCTCATAATCTGCGCTCCTAAAATAGCTCAAATCGAGCCGATAGTATATTTATAGTCGATTAAAGAAATCAGTAGACATTTACCCATAACTCCGCGCGTTGCGACATCTCTACAGTCCGCCCTTGGTATTGCCTGTCCCCTAGTCTCGCCTGTCCCGCCTGTCCCGATCCATCGGGGATTCATCGGGGATAAAATCGGGGCAGGATTTAGGGGGTTGGCTGTGTATTAGGAGTGTCTAACGTAATTCTGAAATCTACCATCTATCCGTTACGGTCTATCGCCCTGTCGTAACCGTTCCTCAATCAGATCCAGAATTGGCGGCACATCCCAAATCCCATCCACTACATAATGTGCGCCCGTCTGATACATCCGCCGATACGCCTCTGCTAACTTGGTTTCCTGCACATCTTGGGGCAAGTCTGCAATCTCCTGCTCGTTAAGTCCAATTTCATTGCCAGTCTTCGCGAGGCCAACTGTCCACATGCCAGCGTTCAACCCTTCTTCGATGTCTGGCAGGGTATCCCCAACCTTCACAATCGCCTCCATCGGATAAATACCCAAATTCATTGCGTTTTGCAGGCACATCCACGGTTCAGGACGACCTTCAGGCACATCACTCGCGCAAACCGTCGTGTCCGGTGTGTAACCACGATCCCTCGCCTCTTTGAAGAGAAGCTCCATCATTTCGCGGAGGTATCCAGTAGTGGAGCCAATTTTCAGTCCGCGGCTCCGGAACTCAGCAACCGCTTCTAACGTACCGGGAATGAGATCCGCATAGTCCGCGAGGCAAGCCAACTGAAGCGGAATAAATTCTTGGAACATCGCTTCGATATCGTCTTCGTTAGGATTACGACCATGCGCCTCCTGCCATCGCTGTGCCACCGATTCAATCTGCGAAATCTTCCGAATGTGGACTTTTTTGTGCGCCCCCATCGGTACACGCGCTTCTTCGATGGTGATTGGAACGTTCTTGCGATTGTAGACTTCAACGAATACTACGGCGGGTGCGTAACATCCATAATCCATAGTCGTTCCCGCCCAGTCCAGAATTACTGCTTTTAACGAACCGCGATAGGTTCGCTGATGGGTATATTCAAGTTTTGTCAATGGGTGACCTTTCTATAAGGGTGAAATATTGTGCTTATGTTAAAAGAACGTGATACGTAAAACGTAATGCGTGAAAACAGTAAGCTATCCCTGCCGCAGATCAATCTCTTTTTGCTGTTCAGCGGACTGATACATCGCCTCTGTGATGCGAGCGACGGTCAGACCGATTGCGCCGGTGTCTATCATTTCAACACGTCCTAACAAACTCCAGACAACATGCTGCTGTGAGCTCTCGTAGCCATCTCCCGTGTATCCGAGTGAGCGCATCCGCCTTTCATAGGCGTCGATATCGAAGGTCACATCCGCATCCATACCGTAGAGGTCGGTGTAAAAGGTAAAAGGATTGAGCTTAATTCCGCCCTTTGAACCCATGATGCGGTCGCCTTCGCCGCCGTCCATGTTGGCTGCCCACGCTTCCTCCACAAACATCGTGACCCCACCTTTGAAACGCACGAAGCCGGTGCCGAGTTCTTCAACATCATAGCCGCTGTGCTGACGGCGTTCTTCATCCATATCAAGCTCTTGGAAAGTGGATGCGGTTACAGTTTCGATTTCGGGATTATCGAGCAGATAAACCATGCGTGCCATGTTATAGATGGCGGTATCTAATAGTGTACCACCGCCAGCTTTTTCCCGTTGAACGAAATGGGGAGTGGCGTAACCATCAACATAAGGGCGTCCACGACGACGATAGTGGCTAGTCTTCACATAGTAAACGTTGCCAAGGGCATCCGCTTTAATCAGGTATTTGGCTATCTGTGTTTCTTTGGTAAAGACCGTTGCCATTTGCACTGACAACTTTTTCCCCGTTCTCTGTGCAGCTTCGTACATCGCGGTCGCTTCTGGACCAGTTCTTGCCATCGGTTTTTCACAGTAGACATGCTTTCCCGCTTCGAGCGCTGCAATTGTCACCGGAGCGTGCAGGAAGTTGGGCAGGCAGACATCTACGCTTTCAATTTCATCAATTCTCAGAAGGTCGCGATAATCGGAAAAAACGTGCGGAATATCGTACTCTTGGGCAACCCGCTGTGCTTCAGATTCATCGAGGTCTGTGACCGCAACGATCTCAACATCGTTACGCATGGATTGATAACCACGCACATGGCTTTTACCGATGATTCCTGTGCCGATAATGCCGATCTTAAGTTTATCTGACATGATATCCTCCTGGGGGATACGAGAGACAAAACGTCAGACACAGAGCATTAAGTGTAAAGGTACTGCCCTCTTGCTCCGTATCTATTCCTCTAAAATTGCGTTCCGTGTACGTTCGAAAATCTCGATAGCATATTTCAGGTGGGCTGGGGACATAATGTTAAACGACACCCCAAATTTCTTGGGCGTTACATCCGAGAGATTTGACCGACATTCAGCGATCTGTCTCGCCGTGAAATCACCGTGGGCGTCGATCCGGAAGTGGTTCGCTCGCTTCGATGGATACGACCCCATCCACCACCTTCCACCGATGGTCATACGAATCTGCGAGATCCGCGGGCGGAGAATCGCACCGCAGGACTCCACATAATCAAAGAATCGTTGAGCAACCTGATGAAGCTCTCGGTTCTTAGTAAGTGTCGCGAGGAAACGCTCACGGGTCAGAAATTGTCGGGGTGCGTACTGATAGGTAGATCGAGATTCCTTGATCGAAGAGGCACCAAGGATTGTCTTTGTCGCAATCAGGAGTTCATCCGGAGCTTGGTAGGAGAAGTAGGATATGTAGGTCAGGTCGATACCAGCGCGCCGTAGGTATTCAGCAATATCAAGCACACGCACGTCAACCCCTTCGGAGACAAGAACCATCCGTTGTTTCCGATTGAATGCAGACATCCGCATGGCACCCAGTTCATAGCCAAAGAATGCGCTGTGCGATGCTAACAGTGATGTGAACTCACGTCCTTGCCCCTGAAACCAGCGCCCCGCAAAACGCTCAATATCCGCGAAAGAAAATTTAGCCACGGCTGCAGCATATTCCAGCAGCTGGGAGATTGCTGCACGGGAGGCTTTACCCCGCTTGAGTTCGATGACGATACAATTTCCCTGACGATCAAGCGCGAGGAGATCGACTTTCTGAGATTTTCCGATGCGAACTTGGCGGCTGATTACGCAGATGCGCTCATCCCCAAGCAGAAGGTTCGGATCTTGCTCAAGCAGATCCTCAAAATCGCGTTCTTCTTCGAAGCGCGTCGGGTCCAGTTGGCGGAAGCCCTTTCCTTCCCATCGGTAAATTTCCATTGGGCAATCCTTTCACGATCAGGGAATTTTTCGTAGGCGTGTGTTTGACAGGACAATCTCCAGGATCAACAAGAGTGTTGCGAGCAATAGGGGGTACGCTGCCAATTCCTTATAACGAATATATTCCGTAACCTCAATCTTCGTTGTTTCAAGCTGATTAATCTCTTCATAAATTTCAGAGAGCTTCCGGTTGTCGGTCGCTCGAAAGTAACGCCCCTCTGTAATCTCCGCAATCTCTTTGAGCGTTTCTTCATCCACGTAGGTTCGAGTTCGGCTGTACTGTAGACCAAAAATCGGATCATGATACGGAATGAATGCGCCCTCTTCTTTCCCCATGCCGATAGTATACACCTTGATGTTGAGTGCTTTGGCAGCCTGCGCGGCGATCAATGGGTCGATAGTCCCGGCGTTGTTTTCCCCGTCGGTAAGCAAAATCGCTATCTTGCTTTTGGTGGTCGAATGACGCAGTCGATTGGTAGCATTGGCAAGAGCATCTCCGATAGCAGTACCATCTTCAAGCATACCGATCTCGACGTTAAGAAGCAAATCCCCAAGAACCCGGTAATCCAGCGTAAGTGGGCATTGTGTGAAACTTTCACCCGCAAAAACAACCAGTCCGATCCTATCATTCTTTCGGTTGTCTAGGAAGTCGTGGATGACCGCTTTAGCTGCGTGCAAACGGTTGTCAGGTTTGAAATCTTCCGCTCGCATGCTTCCAGATATATCGAGGATGAGCAGAATGTCAATCCCTTCGGACGTAATCTGTTCGCGACTATGGGACGACTGCGGACGGGCGAGCGCGAAAATCATCAATACAACAACAAGAAAGCGCGCAAAAGTTAGGAACGGAAGGGACTTGACCCAAAAGCTGGGCACAAGTTGGCGACCGATGCTGAGATCCGAAAAGCGGATTCGCCCGCTATCTTTCTTGCCCAAATACCAAAGGAGGAATGGCAGAAGCAGGAGTAATATGAGAAATCCGGGATGATCCAATCGCAAGAGCACACCTCAAACAAGTAACCAGAAAAAGCATTCGGTGCTAATCAATCTCACTGAGGACCGTGGTAATAACGGACAATCCCCGCATACCCCTAACGTCATCGGTGATAATTTAGGGGAGCATATTCCCTGCGCTGGCTGCTGGCAGGCCGAATCGGTTTCTGACCAAATACCGTCCGGAGGCTGACGCCAATCCCAATGGTACTTGCAATAATGAAAGTTGGAATACTCAGGTAGGGAACCACCGTTGCCATCCGATAAATCCAGTACCCAACAACAACCGCGACAACATTTGATCGCTGCGGGAAGATTGTACCCCCAATTGAGAGAAAAATCGCCGTTTTCCCGTAAATTGCTATCGGCAGCAAAATGGCACTCAAAAGCATGGCGAATGGAATGCCGGCAATCGAGAGGATGAGCAGGATGGACAGGTAGGGCACGATTATCACAATCATCAATCCGAGGAATGTGCTTCCGATTGGACGCTCGGAAATCGTAGATGCCATATTAGTAATCTGTTCTGGAAATATTAGTACGAGCAATAGATGGACAAGGGTTAATGTGATGAAGGTCATCAGTTCCCAGCCAAACCATGCGTATTGCCGATCCCCCCATATCTCCTTTGGCATCCCTTGCATCATTAACGAAGCGGCTGCAGTTGCCAGTCTTAAGCCATTAATCTCTTGGTAAACGTCGGGTCCACGGTCTGCACCGTCTCGCAAGCTCTCTTGACCGACGATTTCGCCCATAACCACTGTCACCTTGCCTGCGAGCTGAGCGCCTTTTTCAATCTCGACATTTCCGCCAAATACAAATACATAACCCTTCACATGCCCTTGAATCTTTGCATCTCCAGCGACTAAAATGATATCATTCACAGTTTCCGTTGGCGCGAGATTGACTCTACCGCCAATTTGCACAATTCGGGATATATCTTCTGGGTCCGTGGACAGAGTCGCTTTGCGGGGTGTGGAGGATTCTTCGGGCTGTACTGAACCCGGCTGTTCTGCCTGATTGTGGGAGTTTGTCTCACTGCCCTCAATTTGGGCGATAACGGGAGACGATGCGAGTGTTCCAAGACTGAGATATAAGACTATAACTAAATAGACTGTTCTTGTCATTGAGGAACCTCAAAGGGAAAGACCGATATAAAAAAATGTGATGATTGCGGGTTTTGTAACAAAGGCTTCGATATGTATGCTCCCAATCGATTTCTTTGCGTGAAGTCTTGCGCTGGGCAAAAGTGGACTTGATTGACGGTTCAAAATCGGCTGGGATAGGTCGAAACGTAGATCATATATGTATGCCAAAGAGAGAATGACAGGCATCCAGTTTGATCCGCACAAGATGTTGTGTGAAAATTGCCTCTTCTATAGGATATATTGTGGCATACTATAAGCTATTTCAACTATATTTGTCAATGAAAATTTACAAATGCTGCCTGAGTTTGATCGGAATTTGTCACTTTTTGGTGACGATTTGACGATTCATCTTATAATGGCTTGCTAAGATCCCGTAATATAGGGTAAAATTAGAAGGTAAATATCCTTCGCTTTAATCAAAAGCTGAATCTATCACCGGAGTTAGACGGGCTTGAAAATATTAACAAGATATACCCTCAAGGAATTTTTCCCTCCTTTCCTTTTAGCACTTATCTGCTTTACTTCCATTCTACTGCTTGACGAGATCTTCAGGTTAACCAAACTCTTCGTGAGCAAAGGGGTAAGTCCCACCTATCTGGTTAAATTGTTGATTTATGTGCTGCCTGCGACCCTTGTTGTTACTATTCCAATGGCTACACTCGTCGGCATCTTGCTCTCACTCGGCAGATTCTCAACGGATAATGAGATTACCGCTATGAAAGCGCACGGGATTGGCTTCCACCAAATCCTTCTACCTCTGCTGTCTATCTCGAGTCTGCTCACTGTTTTCGACTTCATTTTTATGGATTATGCACTCCCGCGTGGGAATATCGCTTATGTTTCGTTGAAGCACGATATAAGTAGGCGACACTCCTCTTTTGTCCTTGAAGAGGGCGTGGTAATGAAAGAGTTAGAGCGCGAGGGGAAGCTCTGGCTGTACGAATCAACCGACCCAGATACAGAGCGTCTACAAGAGGTGAAGGTGTGGGATTCAATATGGCCCGGGCAACCCCGCTTTGTTAATGCGAAGGAGGCTACGGTCGGATTTGAGGACGGCCAGGCGTGGCTAACGCTCTATGACGGGGTCACGTATGAGCCGGTGTCCGATAGTGATGACGGGTTTCGGATAACCGCTTTTGCTGAAGATCGGATTGCCCTTGATTTTACGGAAACACTGGAACGAACAGAGTTCGAATCTAAGAGTAGTCGCAACATGTCTTTGGTTAAACTCAGAGACCATATCACCGAGCTTGAAGATCGCCTAACCCGAAACGAAACCAAACCTCACCTAGATAGATTGCGATATGCGCGGGTTGAATATTACAAGAAATTCTCAATCCCTTTCGCTTGCTTTGTATTCGGGCTAATTGGTGTGCCTCTCGGCTTGGTTGTAAAGCGTAGTGGCAAAATGGTGGGCTTCGGTATCGGGCTGGGCCTCGTTCTTGTCTACTATCTACTGCTGCAGGTTGGACAGGATACGGGACGAAGTGGTGTCCTTCCGCCCGGTTTCGCTATCTGGCTGCCGAACCTCGTTATCGGGGTACTGGGACTTGGATGTGCACTACGGGTGATCTTGGAAGGCAAACTGGGAACCCAACAGAGTCGAGACCAGAAACCGCCCCCTTCCTTTCAAAATACAGAGGCCCAAAAGGTTGAAGAATCAGATTGACATATAGCATTGATCCTCATATTGAACATAACGCTACGCAGCTTGCCGTAGGCGGGACATCTTGCCTGTCCCGATTTATCAGGGATTAAATCGGGGGCGGGATTTAGGGAGTTAAAAATCAAAAATCTATCCCCTGTGTGCTAAATTTGCGTAAGTCCTGATAATTCTAAGGGAAAAAATAAGTCAATGGAAATTTTGTTTTCTTCATGTTTAAGAAACCGTGCAAAGAAACCGAGTTTTGAAGAAAAAACTTGGTTTCTCCGAGCCATTTCACCCTTTTTATTCACACACATCTTTGTCAAAGCATGACCGTTGCATTGAACGCATCCGTTGTTGGGTATCCTGTAAATCCTTAAATCCTAAAAATCCAGATTCAGACAGTATAGTATGAGAATTCTTGAACGACATGTTTTAATTGAATATCTCAAGACATTTGCATTAGCACTCACCTTTTTCATCGCGCTCGTCATCATCGTTCGGCTGCTCGATAAAGATATTAAGCGCTTTGATGAGGAGGTATCTTACTTCACCGCTGTGCAGATTGTGCTCTTTCAAGCCCCCCGACGAATTATCGAGGTAGTGCCGCTGGCGAGTTTTCTCGCCGTGTTCTTCGTTTTTGGGAGAAAAGTTCAAAACAATGAACTGGCTGCAATGCAGACCGCTGGCGTTAGCATTTATCGTCTCCTCCTCCCTATCCTCGCATCCATATTCCTGGTCTGCATAGGCTTTGTCGCTTTTTATAATCTTGTTGCGTCACCTGCCTTCCATCGCGCGAATCAACTCCAGAAGAAAATCCGGCTGCGTCGGAGCCGAAATGTCCTCTTCAAGGGCCAGCACAATCGACTGTTCTACATCCAAAATCTCGATTTGGAAAATGGGACCATCGATCGCATGACAATTTACGAACTCGATCAGAACGATGAGGTCACTCGGCAGACCTTTGCAGACTCAGCTACGTGGTCCCCGGACCACTGGCATCTTGCAAAGGGATATGTCCGCCATTTTGAGGGAGCTGTCGAAACTGCCTTTGAACCGTTTGAAACGAAGCAGATCGAGCGTGCGGAAGAACCAGAACGTTTCGCAGGGAGCAATAAGGATCTACGGGCAATGACTATCGGCGAGCTGCGACGACAGATAAAATACAAAAAGGCGGCGGGGCAGACGACCCGGCGTGAGGAGGTCAAGATGTACCATAAGATAGCATATCCCTTTGCGGCGTTTGTTGTTATTCTTATTGGTGCTCCAATTTCAATCCGCTTTGGTGGCGCCGGATTTTTTGCCGGGCTCCTCGTCGCCTTCTTCCTCGTCTTTATGTATTGGGGAATTTCACTGGCAACGCTTGAAGGACTCGGTGAAAACGGGAAGCTACCACCAATTGTTGCCTGCTGGGGGGCGAATGTGATTTACGCGATTGTTGGAGGTATCATGATTTGGAAGATGCCCAAGTGAGCCGAGGGAGCGAGACATTCAGGAGTGGTCCAGGAGGGTCAAATCTATGACATCTCGTGTCTCACGCTTCACTCTCGCGATCGGGCGGCTACTCTTTCGGTTACGCAGCCTCACAGCTATCCCGTTCATAATAATTGTAATCTATTCTGCCCGACCCACATCTGCTTCCGCCGTGGCTGGTGCGATCCCTCTCATCCTCGGGGAACTCCTGCGACTTTGGGCGGTAGGTTATGCCGGTGGCGCGACCCGTTCACGGACCCTAAGCGCGGCAAGTGATCTTGTTACAACAGGACCCTACGCGCATGTCCGTAATCCGCTCTATTTAGGGAACTTGTTACTCAGTCTCGGTGTCTGCATTATCGCCAATGCCTACTGGATGATTCTTGTGCTCTCGGTGGGATTTCTTGTCCAGTATCTCCCAATTATCGCGTCCGAAGAAGCATACCTGCGCGAATCTTGCGGAGCCGCATATGCGACCTACTATGCAGCCGTTCCCAGGTTCATTCCCCGTCTTTGGGGATATACAAACCCCTCTGTGCATAGCTTTTCTCTCACTCGCGCACTCAAAGCCGAAAAACGCACGCTGACCGCGATTGCTTGTGTGATCGGATTGATCGCAGGCGCTGCTATATTGTAATATCCTTTGGGCATTCACAGGGTAGACTTTCCGTTTCCAATCTCACGAACTTTCATCCAAAAGTCCTATATTTTTTCTGTTGACATTTCAGACACTTTTGATTAAGATAAAGTGTGCAATATCCATTTACTAAGTTTTCCAATACCCATGTAGGGTATTTAGTGCGAATAAAGCCTCTCACTTTGAAAGGAGATTGATACTTTGCGAGCGTTTGAATATGTTCCCGCAAAAACTGTAGCTGAAGCTACCTCCTTGCTCGCCGAAAAAGGTGATCAAGCAAAACCCTTGGCCGGCGGAACAGATCTCATCGTTATGGTTCGGGAGAACCGGCGGCAGTTGGAACGGATGGTGGACATCAAGGACCTTCCTGAAACTAACGTGCTTTCATACTCCCCTGACACCGGTCTAGAGCTCGGTGCGGCTGTTCCCTGTCATAAAATCTACGCGGACGATGCAATCTCTGCCGCATATCCTGGACTGATTGATGCTGCCAAAATTATCGGTGGAACCGCAATCCAAGGCAGGGCAAGTGTTGGTGGTAATCTGTGCAACGCCTCTCCCGCCGCAGATACAATACCGCCATTGATAGTCTTGGGAGCCATCTGTGTCATCGCTGGTCCCGATGGATCAACGCGCGAGGTTCCAGCAGAGCAGTTCTGTACAGCCCCGGGACAGACCGTCCTGGAAAACGGTGAACTTCTTGTCTCATTCAAGATTCCGCCACCACCGAAAAATTCGAGTTCGTTTTACCTCCGTTTTATCCCACGTAATGAAATGGACATCGCTGTTGTGGGTGCCGGTGCATCCGTCGTGCTCGACGATTCGAAGGCATCAATTGTCTCCGCACGAATCGGGCTTGCTGCCGTTGCACCAACGCCGCTCCTTGCCGAAGAAGCTGGCGCCTCACTCGCTGGAAAGGAAATTTCGGACGAAGCTATTAACGCTGCTGCCGAAGCGGCACAGGCGATTGCAAGTCCAATCAGTGATATGCGTGGAACGGCTGAACAAAGAACACATCTTGTCGGTGTGTTAACACGTCGTGCCTTAAACGGTGCGATTCAACGAGTGAAGGAGGCATAAAGATAGATGCCTAAAAAAGTCCACGTTCAAACAACAATTAACGGTGAAGCAGTTGAATACTTGTGCGAACCTCGCCAGAGTTTGCTTGAGGTCTTGCGAGATGTACTCCATTTGACAGGTGCCAAAGAGGGTTGCAATAATGGAAACTGTGGTGCCTGCAGCGTAATTCTTGATGGCCGTCTGGTCAATTCGTGTCTTGTGCTTGGTGCTGAACTCGAAGGGAAATCGCTTGAGACAATCGAAGGGCTCGCCGAACCGGAACAGCTACATCCAATCCAAGATGCGTTCTTAGAGAATGCTGCCCTCCAATGTGGTATCTGCACGCCCGGATTTATCATGGCGGCAAAAGCATTGTTAGATCAGAATCCGAGTCCAACGGAACACGAAATTCGCTACTGGCTAGCGGGCAATCTGTGTCGTTGTACCGGATACGATAAAATTGTACGTGCTGTCCAAGATGCAGCGCAAACTACGTCTTAGGAGGTAAGTGCATAATGGCAGAAAAGAAAGACTACAAAGTCGTTGGGACTCGTCCCATTCGCCATGATGGCGTTGATAAGGTTACTGGTCGCGCTCTTTATGGCGCGGATTTCCAAACTGTAGGACTGTTACACGGTAAAGTGCTGCGCAGCCCACACGCCCATGCGCGGATTAAGTCGATTGATACCAGCCGCGCAGAAGCCCATCCCGGCGTGAGGGCGGTTGTAACAGCGAAAGATTTTCCTGCTGTCGAAGATAAGATAGCAGATCTTGGAGAGGGAGCAGCTAACGTAAAAGATCTCCAAGATAATGTATTGGCAGGCGACAAGGCGCTCTACAAAGGCCATCAGGTCGCCGCAGTTGCCGCGATTGATCCCCATACCGCAGAAGAGGCGCTTGAGCTAATTGATGTTGAGTACGAGGTGCTCCCTCCGGTAATCAAAGTGCTTGATGCGATGAAGGAAGATGCACCGCTTCTGCACGAGGACATGCACACCGATGAGATGGGGGAAAAATCCGATAAGCCGAGTAACATTGCGGCTCACTTCCAGCACAAACAGGGTGACCCCGAAAAAGGTTATGCCGAAGCTGATGTCGTCGTTGAGCAAGAGTATACGACGGAGACTGTGCATCAAGGCTATATTGAACCCCACAATGCGACCGCACTGTACAATCCCGATGGACAGTTGACCATTTGGTGTAGTACGCAGGGGGCATTCGCTGTCCGAGGACAGGTGTCTGAGATTCTCCAGCTACCCGTCTCAAAAATTAAGGTTGTGCCAATGGAAATTGGCGGTGGTTTTGGTGGAAAGATTAATGTCTACATCAAGCCGATTGCCGCGATGCTTTCCATGAAAACCGGCAAACCTGTCAAGGTTCTGATGAGTCGAGCAGATGTCTTTGAAGGTACAGGCCCCACACCCGGTTCCTATGTGCGCGTGAAAATGGGTGCAACGAAGGATGGACGCATCACCGCCGCGGAAGCCTATCTCGCGTTTGAAGCGGGTGCCTACCCCGGTTCACCGGTCGGAGCGGCAGCGTTCTGCGTTTTCTCGCCCTACAAGGTTGAGAATGGAACGGTTGATGGATATGATGTGGTCGTCAATAAGCCGAAGACCGCCGCATATCGGGCGCCCGGAGCGACAAATGCTGCATTTGCTGCCGAGACTGTCATCGATGAGATTTGTGAGAAGATCGGGATGGATCCGCTTGAATTCCGTATCCTCAATAGCGCGACAGAGGGGGATATCCGAATTGATGGGCCTCCGGCTCCGCGTGTCGGTTTTATCGAAACAGTTGAGGCCGCAAAAGATCACCCCCACTATTCAGCACCGCTTGAAGGTGAGAATGTAGGACGTGGCGTTGCTTCCGGCTATTGGCCCAACTTCGGTATGAAATCCAGTGTTTCAATTAATGTAACTGCCGATGGAACGATCAGTCTCGTCGAAGGGTCAACCGATATCGGTGGCACACGCGCATCAATTGCGATGCAAGCGGCAGAAGTGCTTGGAATCCCCGCCGAGTCAGTGACGCCTACCGTGGCGGATACCGACTCCGTTGGTTACACGGACGTTACAGGCGGAAGCCGTACCGCGTTTGCAACCGGTTACGCCGCGTATGAAGCTGCACAAGATGTCAAACAGCAGATGATCGAACGTGCTGCGAAACTGTGGGAAGTCGATGCGGGAGAAGTTCAATTTGCCGACGGGGTGTTTAGTTCCGTCAATGGCAAGGAGCAGGAAATCGACTTCAAAGGTCTGGCAGAGAGACTCGATGAAACCGGCGGTCCCGTCGTCGGACGCGGCACTGCGGATCCAAGCCAACCAGGTCCGTCAATCGGTCTGCACGTTGTTGATGTCGAAGTTGATCCCGACACCGGCAAGATTGACATCTTGCGTTATACGGCGACCCAAGATGCTGGCAAAGCTATCCACCCCAGCTACGTTGAGGGACAGATACAGGGTGGGGCTGTTCAAGGTATCGGTTGGGCGTTAAACGAGGAATATATCTACAATGAGAAAGGCGAGATGACCAACGCCAGTTTCCTCGATTATCGTATTCCAACCTGTCTCGATCTGCCGATGATTGATGCTGTTATTGTGGAAGTACCTAACCCCGGTCATCCGTTTGGTGTTAGGGGCGTCGGCGAAACACCAATCATTGCGCCACCCGCTGCCATTGCAAATGCCGTCTATCGTGCAACCGGCGTTCGGCTGAAAGAACTGCCGATGTCGCCAGGACGTGTCCTCAAAGCAATGGGCAAGATCTAGCCGTGTCGTCCTAAATTTTAGCATTCTGGATTCGCCGAGCTAATATGTTCGGGCGATCTTAAACTACAATCAGGGATATAGGGTTCTGTATCTGCCTTATATCCCTGTTCTATTTTATATGGAGGGTTTTCAGACCATGGCAACGATTGCAATTCCCTCACTCATGCAGAAATTAACCGACGGTGCGAACCAGGTCGTTGTGGAAGGCAATACGCTACGGGAAGTTGTCAATAACCTTGAAGCAGCCCATCCCGGCTTCAAAGATCGGCTCTGTGATGGTGATCGGATTCGGCCCAGCATCTCGGTATACATTGATGGCGTGATGACACGCGAAGGGCTGCATCAACCCATAGGTGAGGCGGCGAGCATCCATTTCGTACCGGCGATTAGTGGAGGTTTAGCCAGCCACGGGAAAGAAATTTCCTAAACATAAAAAAACTTGCGTTTTCTCTTGACAGGGTGGGGAGGGTATGTTATACTTCCCCTCGTCTCCGTTAAGGGGATTAAAAAGATGCTCTTTGAAAGCTAAATAGTTTTTTTGTTACGCGCTACGTTTTTTGATATGATAGCATTTGATAGGGCTTGTATATTGTACAAAGTCCTCCTGTCGACTTAGAAAATCCTTCCTAATTTATTAGGTCGGTTTTTCTTTAAGACTTATTGGAGAGTATGATACCGGCTCAGGACGAACGCTAGCGGCGTGGATTAGGCATGCAAGTCGTACGAGAATCAGTGGCTTCGGCCGCTGAGGAAAGTGGCGAAAGGGTGAGTAACGCGTAGGTAATTTG
This sequence comes from Candidatus Poribacteria bacterium, assembly GCA_965220385.1. GTDB lineage: Bacteria > Poribacteria > WGA-4E > WGA-4E > PCPOR2b > PCPOR2b. Next base: position 1,081,278 of record OZ244825.1, read on the forward strand.
CCTTCGAGATAGGGATAACGGTTCGAAAGGGCCGCTAATACCGTATACGATTGGAATTCCTCCGGGATATCCAATGAAAGATGGGTCTTCGGATCTGTCGCTCAAAGATGAGCCTGCGTCCTATTAGCTTGTTGGTGAGGTAACGGCTCACCAAGGCTACGATGGGTAGCTAGTCTGAGAGGATGATTAGCCACATTGGGACTGAGACACTGCCCAAACTCCTACGGGAGGCTGCAGTCGAGAATATTTCGCAATGGGGGAAACCCTGACGATGCGACGCCGCGTGGGGGATGAAGGTCTTCGGATTGTAAACCTCTGTGTTATGGGAAGAACTGCTAGTCGGTGATAAGCTGGCTAGCGTGACGGTACCATAGTAGAAAGCCCCAGCTAACTACGTGCCAGCAGCTGCGGTAATACGTAGGGGGCGAGCGTTGTCCGGATTTACTGGGCGTAAAGCGTGTGTAGGCGGTTACATAAGTCGAGTGTGAAATGGCTTGGCTCAACCAAGCAACTGCGCTCGATACTGTGTGGCTTGAGTACGGAAGAGGAAAGTGGAATGTAAGGTGTAGCGGTGAAATGCGTAGATATCTTATAGAACACCTATGGCGAAGGCAGCTTTCTGGTCCGACACTGACGCTGAGTACACGAAAGCTTGGGGAGCGAACGGGATTAGATACCCCGGTAGTCCAAGCCGTAAACGATGGGTACTAAGTGTAGGAGGTATTGATTCCTCCTGTGCTGTAGCTAACGCATTAAGTACCCCGCCTGGGGAGTACGGCCACAAGGTTAAAACTCAAGGTAATTGACGGGGGGCCGCACAAGCGGTGGAGCATGTCGCTTAATTCGAAGCAACGCGAAGAACCTTATCCAGGGCTTGACATCGCGCTGACCGCCATAGAAATATGGCTTTCCTTTTGGACAGCGTGACAGGTGCTGCATGGCTGTCGTCAGCTCGTGTCGTGAGATGTTGGGTTAAGTCCCGCAACGAGCGCAACCCCTGTCGCTAGTTACCATCAGGTAATGCTGGGGACTCTAGTGAGACCGCTGGTGACGAGCCAGAGGAAGGTGGGGATGACGTCAAGTCCGCATGGCCCTTATGCCCTGGGCTGCACACGTGCTACAATGGTCGGTACAGAGGGAAGCAAGACCGCGAGGTGGAGCAAATCCCAAAAAGCCGACCTCAGTTAGGATTGTAGTCTGCAACTCGACTGCATGAATTTGGAATCGCTAGTAATCGCGAATCAGCAGGTCGCGGTGAATATGTTCCCGGCCCTTGTACACACCGCCCGTCACGCCATGGAAGTCGGTAGCGCTCGAAGACGGTGGGCTAACCTTCGGGAGGCAGCTGGCGAAAGCGAGACCGATGACTGGGGCGAAGTCGTAACAAGGTAGCCGTAGGGGAACCTGCGGCTGGATCACCTCCTTTCTAAGGAGTCAAGGGCATCAACTCTATGCCCGAGCTCGTTAACTTGTGCATAACGGATAACTATTTAGCTTTCTGAGATCGCATCTTTTATTGTTCTAGGGGCTTATAGCTCAGGAGGTTAGAGCGCGCGCCTGATAAGCGCGAGGTCTCTGGTTCGATTCCAGATAAGCCCACCAATTCTATGTGGGGGTGTAGCTCAGTTTGGGAGAGCGCCTGCTTTGCAAGCAGGAGGCCAGCGGTTCGACTCCGCTCATCTCCACCAAGCGTAACAGCTTTTGATCTTTGACAATTGTATAGATTTGAATTCGGCTTCTAAAGAATTTATCAAGCTACTAAGGGCTGACGGTGGATGCCTTGGTGCCAGGTAGCGATGAAGGGCGTGACAAACTGCGATAAGCTTCGGGTAGTTGTTTAGTAAACTTTGATCCGGAGATCCCCGAATCGGGCAACCGGGCAGGCTTTGCCTGTCATCCCGGCTTTCGCCGGGAAGCTAACCAGGAGAAGTGAAACATCTCAGTAACCTGAGGAACAGAAAGAAAACTCGATTCCCCCAGTAGTGGCGAGCGAAAAGGGAATAGCCTAAACCGGGTATATGTTAAAGTCCATATACGTTGTATACCTGGGGTTGTGGGGTAACGTTGGGTTTGGATATGGCCAGACCGGGAAGTTATAAACCAAATTCTTAGCTTAATGCTTCTGGAATAGGACAACCAAAGAGGGTAACAGTCCCGTGAGCAAAAAGAGTTCGGCTTCCTCGACGTTATTCCCAAGTACTATGGGATAGCCTAAACCTGTAGGAATCTAGGAGGACCACCTCCTAAGGCTAAATATGACTTGGCGACCGATAGTGAAGAAGTACTGTGAAGGAAAGGTGAAAAGTTCCCCCGCTAGGGAAGTGAAATAGTCCCTGAAACCGTCCAGCCTACAAGCTGTGGAAGTGCTAAGTCGCGATTCGTCGTGACATGCATGACTGCGTGCCTTTTGCATAATGAGCCGGTGACTTACTCTGTGTAGCAAGGTTAAGCTTTTTTGAAGCGTAGCCGTAGCGAAAGCGAGTCTTAATAGGGCGATTCAGTTGCATGGAGTAGACCCGAAACTGGGTGATCTATCCATGGGCAAGGTGAAGCATACGTAAAAGTATGTGGAGGCCTGAACCCACCAAGGCTGAAAACTTGGGGGATGACCTGTGGATCGGAGTGAAAGGCTAATCAAACCCAGTGATAGCTGGTTCTCCCCGAAATAGCTTTAGGGCTAGCCTCATGTGTTTGGCAGTGGTGGTAGAGCTCTGATTGGACTAGCGGCCCCACCAGGTTAGCAACTCCAGTTAAACTGCAAATGCCATTGTCTAAAGCATGGGAGTCAGTCAGTAGGGGATAAGCTCTACTGACAAAAGGGATAAGAGCCCAGATCGCCAGCTAAGGTCCCCAAATACAGGCTAAGTGGTAAAGGATGTGTCGTTGCCCAGACAGCCAGGATGTTGGCTTAGAAGCAGCCATTCATTTAAAGAGTGCGTAATAGCTCACTGGTCAAGTGGCTTTGCACCGAAAATTCTCGGGGCTTAAGCCTGTTACCGAAGCTGCGGATTTCTACCCTCCAAGGTAGGAGTGGTAGGGGAGCGTTCTATAGTAGGATGAAGGTAGATCGAAAGATATGCTGGACCAATTAGAAGTGATTATGCCGGCATGAGTAGCGATAAAACAAGTTAGAAGCTTGTTCGCCGAAAGCCTAAGGGTTCCTGGGCAAGGCAATTCCACCCAGGGTTAGTCGGATCCTAAGCTGAGGCCGAAAGGCGTAAGCGATGGGTAGCAGGCATAATATTCCTGCACCACCATTACAAGGACGAAGCTAGGGGAGACGCAGGCATTAGGACCTACCAGCGGATGGATGTGCTGGGCTAAGCCCGACAGAGGAGATTCTAGGTAAATCCAGAATCTCACTACTCTGAGAGGTGATAGGGATTCCGTAAGGATACAAACTGGTCTAGTTGTCTGCCAAGAAAAGAACCTCGAGTGGACGCGTAATGGTGTCCGTACCGCAAACCGACACAGGTAGGCGAGGAGAGAATCCTAAGGCGCTCGAGAGAACTCTCGCTAAGGAACTCGGCAAAATGACCCCGTAACTTCGGGAGAAGGGGTGCTTCTAGTAGGAAATGCATCTTGCATGCGGATCCGAAAGAAGCCGCAGTGAAGTGGTCCGTGCGACTGTTTACTAAAAACACAGGTCTCTGCAAAATCGTAAGATGATGTATAGGGACTGACGCCTGCCCGGTGCCATATGGTTAAGGGAAAGAGTCAAGGGTTCGCCCGGCAGCTCTGAACCGAAGCTTCAGGTAAACGGCGGCGGTAACTATAACCGTCCTAAGGTAGCGAAATTCCTCGTCGGGTAAAATCCGACCTGCACGAATGGCGTAACGACATGGACACTGTCTCGGCGAGAGACTCGGCGAAATTGTAATACCGGTGAAGATGCCGGTTACCCGTAACAGGACGGAAAGACCCCGTGAACCTTTACTACAGCCTGATATTGGGTTTTAATGTAGCTTATGTAGGATAGGTGGGAGACTGTGAAACTGGGGCGCCAGCTTCAGTGGAGTCGACCTTGAAATACCACTTTTGTTGCATTGAGATTCTAACTCTGGTTCGTTATCCGAATCGAAGACAGTGTCAGGTGGGTAGTTTGACTGGGGCGGTCGCCTCCCAAAATGTAACGGAGGCGCCCTAAGGTTCCCTCAGCGCGATTGGAAACCGTGCGTAGAGTGTAAAGGCACAAGGGAGCTTGACTGCGAGACAGACATGTCGAGCAGGTGCGAAAGCAGGGCTTAGTGATCTTGCGGTTCTGTGTGGAAAGGCCGTGACTCAACGGATAAAAGGTACTCCGGGGATAACAGGCTGGTCGCGCCCAAGCGTTCATAGCGACGGCGCGGTTCGGCACCTCGATGTCGGCTCATCACATCCTGGGGCTGCAGCAGGTCCCAAGGGTTGGGCTGTTCGCCCATTAAAGTGGTACGTGAGCTGGGTTTAGAACGTCGCAAGACAGTTCGGTCCCTATCCGTTACGGGCGTAGGATATTTGAGAGGACCTGCCGCTAGTATGAGAAGACCGTGGTGGACGAACCTCTAGTGTGCCAGTTGTCGCGCCAGCGGCACCGCTGGGTAGCTATGTTCGGAAGAGATAAACGCTGAAAGCATCTAAGCGTGAAGCTCGCCTCAAGATTAGATATGCTACAGAGTTAATCTGGTAAGGCTCCTTCGAGACTAGAAGGTTGATAGGCCAGAGGTGTAAGCAGTGTGAACTGTTTAGCTGACTGGTACTAATAAGCCGAGGGCTTGATAACTTTACTCTATAGCTATAGTTCAAATCTATACAACTGTCAAATTTTTATGGACGAATCGGAATAGATAAATTAACACATTTTCCGGTGATAACAGCGAAGGGGAAACACCCGTACCCATTCCGAACACGGCAGTTAAGCCCTTCAGCGCTGATGATACTTCGAGGGTGACCTCGTGGGAAAGTAGGTCATTGCCGGGAATCTTAAATCAAGCCTCAATCTCAGGATTGGGGCTTTTTTTATTTCGAAAAAAACCTTTCACAAATGACAATACAATTTTCTTGCATCTACCCCACCTGTATGCTAAAATACGCTAGATTCTATGCATAGGAGAGGAAGAAATGTCAGGTCATTCAAAGTGGTCGTCAATTAAACACCGCAAGGCTGCTGTTGATGCGAAGCGCGGAAAGTTATTCTCGAAACTAATTAAAGAGATTACAGTCGCAGCCCGAATCGCTGGCGCCGATACCCAGGTCAATCCGCGTTTGAGATCTGCGGTATTAGTGGCAAAATCGAAGAATGTGCCCAACGATACGATCGACAAGGCGATTCTACGCGGCACAGGCGAACTTGACGGTGTGGAGTATGAAGAAATTGTATATGAAGGATACGGTCCCGGCGGGGTGGCAATCATGATTGATGTCTTGACCGATAATAAGAACCGAGCAATTGCTGACGTTAGACATATCCTAAGCAAGCATGGCGGGAATATGGGGGAACCCGGTTCCGTGTCATGGCTGTTTGATAAACGGGGTTGGATGATCATAGAGAAGGGCAGCATTGATGAAGATGAGCTATTTATGATTGCACTCGATTCGGGGGCGGAGGATATGACAGTCCAAGACGAGAACCTTGAAATTATCACGTCGCCTGAAAATTTTGAGAACGTTAGAAAGGCTGTTGAGGAATCCGGTGCAACAATTATTGAAGCTGAACTGACAATGCTTCCCCAAAGCACAGTGAAAGCGGAAGGTAAGGAAGCGGAACGGATGCTGCGGTTGATGGAAGCACTCGAAGACAGCGACGATGTCCAGAAAGTGTATGCAAACTTCGACATCGCCGATGATATCTTGGAAGCTGCAGCCTAAGTCTCTCTTAATAATGATTGTCCTTGGAATAGATCCCGGAATTGCAAATACCGGCTACGGACTCATCAAAGCCGATTCATCAAGGGTAGCCCCTATCGGTTTCGGCTGTATCCGTACAACACCAAAGGACGAATCCGCGCAACGTTTGAAGATTATCTATGACGAATTGATTCAGTTGGCTACCGAATATCAACCGGAACTATTCGTGCTTGAGGACCTCTTCTTCAGCAAAAACGTGACCAGCGCGTTCGCCGTGGGAGAGGCAACGGGTGTCGTTAAACTGGCTGCTGCAAATACAAATCGGCAAGTCTATAGCTATCCCCCTGTTCAGATCAAACAGGCAGTTGTCGGATATGGTAAGGCGACCAAGCGTCAAGTCCAAGAGATGGTTAAGGTTTTACTCGGGCTAAAAGATATACCGCGTCCAGATCACGCCGCGGATGCGCTTGCCACAGCAATTTGTCACGCACGTTCCCATAAAGTGCTCCAACTGCGCGAAAGGCTCAGACAGTCATGATTGCGTTCGTAAAGGGTATCTTAGCAGTCAATGGATCAAAACAGGTCACTGTTGATGTCAACGGAGTCGGATACAGCGTCGAAATATCAGACAACACAAAATCGCAGTTGCCCGAAGTTGGATCCGAAATCAAATTTTATACCCATTATCATTGCCGGGAAAACGAAGTCAAGCTTTATGGGTTTGGGTCACAGGATGAACTCACAATCTTTGAAACCGCCTTGGTAGTAAAAGGGGTAGGTCCCGCCTTAGCATTAAATATTGTCTCAAAACTTTCCCCTCCTGAATTCCAGCGCGCTATCCGCGATGGCGATCACGCCACTTTAATGCGAGTGCCACGCCTCAACAAAGAGCTTGCACAACTCATGATTATGAAACTCAAGAATACCGTTCGTAAGATTCACCTCGATGCCAAGGTTGAGGAGGCTAGCAGCCAAGAGGGTACGGACGCAGGTGTGCAGGTATTAATCGGTTTAGGAGCCAACGAAGTCGCAGCCGAACGCGCAATTACAGATGCCCAGAAAATCCTAGGTCCCACAGCAAAACCGGAAGAGTTGGTCCGGTTAGCGCTTGCTCGACTAAATCAGTGAGTCTGATCTATGAATAAAGAGATGCATACACTTCTCAACGAATCGGATATCGAAGAGTTAGAGGGCAACCAATATAGCCTCAGACCACAGTCTCTTGAGGAATTCATTGGACAAGAGCAGATTAAAGAGCAGCTCCGTATCCACATCGAAGCCGCCAAAAGTAGGAACCAATCATTGTCGCATATTCTCTTTGTGGGACCGCCCGGACTGGGTAAAACAACACTGGCTCGGATTGTTGCCAATGAAATGGGGAGCAGTTTCAAGTCAGCAGTTGGTCCCGCGATGGAGCGCCTCGACCTTGCGTCGGTATTAACCGGTCTTGAAGAACGCGAAATCTTTTTTATCGATGAAATTCACCGTATGAAGGGCCATGTTCAGGAATCAATGTACCCGGCGATGGAGGATTATAAGATAGATTTGCCCATCGGTCAGGGACCCGCCGCGGATATTATTACCGTGCCGCTCGCACATTTCACCCTTGTAGGGGCGACTACTCGTGAGGGACTCTTAGGAGGTCCCTTTCGAGATCGCTTTGGCAACCGCATACATCTTGATTATTACGCGCCGGAGGAAATTCAGATCGCTATCAATCGGCTTAGTCAAAAGATGCAGCCTCCCGTGAAAATCGATGAGGAAGCCGAATACGAACTGGCGCGCCGCTCAAGAGGGACCATGCGCATTGCGGAAAATATGTTGAGGAAGGTCAGAGATTACGCAACCGTCAAGTCTGACGGAGTTGTGACCTATGAAATCGCTCAAGAAGCGTTGGAGTTTTTCCAGATTGATGAACTCGGCTTAGACGACAATGATAGACTGTATCTGCGGACAATGATCGAGAACTTTCGTGGACGGGCTGGTCTGAAGGCGATGGCGGTCGCGGTCAGTGAAGATGAGCGTACCATCGAGGAGGTCTACGAACCCTTCTTAATTAAACTGGGTTTTTTAACCCTGACACCAATGGGGCGGGTTGCAACAGATGCCGCCTATCAGCATCTCGGCATTCCAAGACCTGAGTATCAGACGACCCTTTTCTAAATCTCGCCTCTGATTGGCAGAAGAGCTGCGAATCTAATCCTTCCGTAAATATAATTAGCATGAAACTCACCGATTACGACTATGACCTGCCGGAAGTACTTATCGCACAGCAGCCCCGTCCCCAAAGGGATGCATCCCGCTTAATGGTCGTGGATCGGAGCGCACACACAATTCACCACACGCAGTTCTCCCAGATTGGCGAGTTTCTCCCACCCCGTTCCTTGCTCGTAATTAACAACACGAAAGTCATTCCAGCACGCCTAATAGGTCGGAAACTCCCAACGGGTGGAAAGATTGAGCTGCTTCTAACCCGCCAGAAAAGTGCAAACAGGTGGGAGGCGCTTGTAAAACCGGGCAGGCGTGTCACGCACGGAACGCGCATCACCTTCGGGGATGGAGCACTGACAGCAAAGATTCTGGCGAAATCATCGCTCGGTCTTTATACCGTCCGATTCAAATACGATGGCGATTTTGAGGAAATTCTCGCACAGGTGGGCAAGGTTCCTTTACCACCGTATATAAAACGTGAACCAAATCGCGCCGACAAACATGAGTATCAATGCGTTTACGCGAAAGAGGCGGGGGCAATCGCCGCGCCAACCGCTGGTTTACATTTCACGTTGGGTTTAATGGATATACTCAAACGTAATGGGATTCATCAAGTCCCACTTACACTACATGTTGGACTCGGCACGTTCCAACCCGTCAAGACCGAAAATATTGAGATGCACAAGATGCACTCGGAGTATTTTGAGCTTTCTCAAACAAGTGCTAATCGGATTAATGTTGCAAAGGCGGAAGGGCGAAAAGTCGTCGCGGTTGGAACCACCTCCGTGCGTGCCCTTGAAACGGTTGCGTCGGGTTGCAGCGTTAATCCGTATCAGGGATATACGGATATATTCATATATCCCGGCTATCAATTCAAAGTTGTTGATGCTCTGGTGACTAATTTTCATCTGCCGAAATCAACCTTACTCATGCTCGTTAGCGCATTTGCCGGGCGTGATTTTATTCTCGAAGCGTACCAAGAAGCAATTGACCAAGAATATCGCTTTTTTAGTTATGGCGATGCAATGCTTATTCTTTAATTTGGAGGAGATGAATTATGGATTTTCTCGGTGCTTTCTTTCCGATTCTTCTGATGATACCGATACTGTACTTTCTGATTTTACGCCCCGAACAGCTGAAGCGAAAAAAACACCAAGCCATGCTGAGCAACTTAACCAAGGCGGACGAAGTGGTTACCACAGGTGGGTTGCATGGGAAAATTGTGGGTGTGGATAAGGATCTTGTCGTTCTGACAATTGCAGAAAATGTAAAGGTCGAAGTGTCACGCAGCGCGATTGCCTTCAAGAAGAAGGCTGGTGAGCTAATTGAGGGTGAGTAGCAGCTCAACTCCCCCTATTTCTGCGGGGAGCCTTCGCCATTTCGAGCGCAGCATCCCTGACGAAATTCTTATGCCCCATGAAAAAAATTGGTGAACTTCACGTCATTACGGATACCACGATCCAATCGCGGTTCACGCACACACAGCTAGCGGAAATGGCGATCGAGGGCGGTGCTGATGCCATCCAATTCCGTCAGAAAGATGGAAGCACACGTGAGATGGTCGAATCCGCGCAGACAGTGCAAACTGTCTGTGCAGTACATGATGTTCCGTTGATTGTCAACGATCGAGCGGATATCGCCCACGCCGTCGGCGCAGCAGGTGCCCACTTTGGACAGGATGACATGCCTATTGTAATTGGACGACGAATCCTTCCGTCGGGGATGATTATCGGTGCTTCGGCACGGACGGAGGAGAAGATACTTGAAGCGATCTCTGGCGGAGCAGATTACATCGGGTTCGGTCCCATCTATCAAACTTCCTCCAAATCGGATGCGGAGCGGCCAAAGGGTCTGAAACTGCTGCGGCAAATGTGCGAAACCGCGCCGTGCCCGGTTATTGCCATCGGTGGTATTACGGCTGAGACCGCGTATGAAGTCATCCGAGCGGGCGCCCACGGAATCGCTGTCATTTCAGCCGTGTGTGCACAAGCGGATCCAGTGGTTGCAACGCAACATCTACACGATGGAATCCAACGTGCCAAGGCAAAGATTAGTGTGTGATTTTTCTTCGTCGGCAAAAATCGTAGTAATAGTAATTTCGGTTGTAAACCTCTCCCGATCCCAAGTCGTTTAGACAGAAAAATTCGCCTAACCTTATCGTCACAGGAAGTTGGTCATGGACAGAGTCGTTGAAGATGAAGCACTTGTTGCACAATTTCAAGCCGGTCGCCCTGATGCATTCGATGATCTGATGAAGCGATATAAAGGGCAAATTTACGCCTACCTTCTCAGATCTGTAAGGAATTACGAGGATGCTGAGGAGTTGACAATTGAGGTGTTTTTTAAGGCGTACCGTGCGCTTGATACGTGGAAACCACAAGCCCGTTTCTCAACTTGGCTTTATAAAATCGCTCATAACCTATCAATTGATTTTCATCGTTCAAAGGCGCGCCGGCAGACCTACTCCCTCGACGATGAAGAGTTGACCATAGCCGAGCCTACAGCCGTTGATCTGGGGAGTAATCCCGAGTGGGATGTGGAGGAAAAAGATCGACATCGGGTTATCCGCGAGGCGATAGATCAACTTTCGCCAAAACAGAAAGCTGTGTTTATGTTGAACCGTTACCAAGGATTGCAGATCAAAGAGATTACGGAAGTCCTCGGAATGGCAGAAGGCACGGTCAAGATTCACCTGCACCGCGCGGTCAGAAAATTACAGAATTTGCTACAACCGCTCTGGGATGGAAATGAAATTTAGGTCTGGATTAGCTGCGAGATAGATGTAGGACCTACGCAGTTGAACATTCAGATACCTGTAGTTCGGCGATTTATCGCCGCAAGCACCTGATGAAGTCCATACCATCAGCATTTATAGTGAATTATAGAAATAAGTAGACATTACCCATAACTCCGCCCTTCGAGAAGGTTCCAAAGTCCCCCTGACAAGTGGTACATCCCGCCTGTCCCGCCTGTCCCGATTCATCGGGGATTCATCGGGCCTGCCCCGATCCTATCGGGGGATTTATCGGGGGGGATTTAGGGGTTGGTTGTACATCGAAGGTATATAAGTAATTGTAGAATTCACCATAATAAACTGACCGCCGGACGGTTTGTCGAACGGATTCCGGAACCGCACCTTTGGCGCGGTACTGTATTTTCATTTAAGAATCGTAGTGTAAAATCATCATTTCCCAAGGAGTTTGCCGAATGAAACAATGCAAACAGTTGGAAAAATTCTACACCGAATATGTTTGTGGGCTCCTCAATGAGGAGCAGGTTGCCTGCATTGATGGGCATTTGCGGGGTTGTTCTATCTGTGCCCACGAAATCGAATCATTGCGAGAAACATTGCGCTTGACCGAGGAGGCGGAGGAGATACCGATTCCGCTGGCAGTTCTTGATAACATTGAGAAGAATGTCTACAAACGTTTAGCGACAGAATCTCCAGCTACTGAACGAGCACATTTCCTCTCAAAAATCGTTGGTATCTTTCGGTTGTCCGGTATGAAGCGCCGTCCTACTTGGATTTTGCGCAGCGCGCTAGCGACCCTTGTGCTAGTTATTAGTATTTCAATTGTCACGGTTTTTATCAATCAAGATGAATCGTCAGATGTTTCCATCGGTGCCATTCCGATACAATCTCCTCACGAACGGATTAAGTCGTATCAACAAGCGGAGATTTGGAATAATACCACTGAGGCGCTTGAAACAAGACATTTGAAAGATAATGATCGGTTGGCGACGCTTCAGCTGCTGGTAATTGCTGAGACTCGCTAAGAGAAGATCACTTTGAATCCCAATTGAAACTGGGCGCGGAGGAATGAAAGAATGAAACACCCCGCTTTGTGTGATAGACATCACGCGCCACGCCTGAGATGCTTCCTGTGTATTGCTGCTTTATATATGGCACTGTTCACCGGTGCAGCAACACAGGCTCAGAATATAACCTCCCTCCTTGAAAATGGTAACTATCAGGAGGCAGCAGAGCTCCTTGAGAAACTTGCGGATTCAACAAAGAGCGTCGAACAACTCAGCGGGATCTATGAAAAATTGGGTGATATTTATTACGCGCATACCCATCAATATCCTCAAGCGCTAAAGATCTATGATAAGATCATTCAATTGGACAGCAAAGGAGCGACCCCGGAAGATCTATTCCTCGGCTATATCAAGAAAGGCGATGTGTATTGTCGGATGGGCAGATATGAAGAAGCGATTCAGACCTATCAAACTCTTGCTGACCAATTTCCGCCTACCCATCTTGCCCATAAGACCGGCTTGCGAAAAATTCATTCTATCCAGACTGCGCTCGATGATTTACAAGAACAGCAGCGCGTCATCAATACCCACGAAGCAACCCCTCTTGCAACCGAAGCGAAATTCCATATTGCAGAGCTGTATCGCAGTCCCTATCAACTGAACCAGCCGGGAAAAGCGATCATAGTCTATGAGGAGATCTTGCAGCAGCCCATGGACACCAAGCTCGCTTCCGAGGCACAGTGGCGGATTGGTAATCTGCGAGATAAGGTCCTGAACCAATCTGATTTAGCAATCGAATCCTATCAGAAGGTTGTGGACAACTTTGGTCACGTGAGCCTTTTCGCAGCGGAAGCACTTTTTCAAATTGGGCGGATACATCAGGAACAGGGTCAATATGCGACGGCTGTGCAGGCGTTCGAGCAACTCCCACAGAAACATCCGGACTTCTGGAAGATGCACGCAGTCTTCTATTGGTCGGGTCTCTGTTATGAAGAGATGCGCGACTATCGAGGAGCAATTGATGCGTTCAAGACATTTCTATCTGTCTACCTGCCTAACTTGGATCCTATCTACTTCGGTGCGATCGGAAAATATGACCAAGATCCAGCACGTGTGGAAATGGAATTGAAAGCCAAGATTCAGCAGCTGGAGTTAGATTATCCGAGAGTTGCGTGGGATCGCATAAAAGATCTGCTCGCTGCAAACAACTATATTGATGCTCTACCGCTTACACGCCAATATATCATTGACATGCCTGACAGCGAACATGCACAACAGGCGCGCTCCCAACTGCGCTCTATTGAGCTGCACGCGACCATTCAAGGATTGCAATCAACGAGCGGTGCATTGACTCCCTATGCGCTATACAGGGTGGGGAAAGTCTATGAGCGGGAATTGAAGGATTACGAGGGGGCAATTGCTGCGTACCGCCAAGTAATTGAAGCGCATTCCCAGTCCCTGTGGGCAGCCGAAGCTGTGTACCGGACCGGGGTCATCTATGCTGCACATCTCAACGATGCGGAAAAGGCGATTGAATCTTATCAGACCCTTATCGCGGATTACCCATCCTCCTCGCATACCATGATGGCCCATTTCCAGCTTGGCGAAATGTACCGGGCGCTCGACCAATATGATGCAGCTGTGAAAGCCTATCAGACTACAATTGCTTACCCCAAGCAGACGCACTACCTTGCGCAGGGCTATAGGGACAGTTTCGCGGACCAGGCGCTGTTCCGAATTGGTCGTGTCCATTATGAGAATCAACGTTTCGATACCGCCTTCACGATCTTTCAAGAGTTTATTGCAAGCCAACCGTATTCACCGCGGCTTGCCGCTGCCTACGCGTTCTTGGGCGACATCAGCCACAAGCGTGGCGACTCCCAAAATGCACTAAACGCCTACGACAATGCAATGCGTTTGCTTGAGGGCAGCCCTATCCAGTCGGAAATGATGCTTGATGAGGCACATGAACTCGGTTTTCAGGACACGACCCGAGTGGGTGTCATAGAACACCTAGATGAACTCCGCAAGCGCGTCCAATCACAATAAATTCATTCCTATTCCTACGCTTCTACTCCTCCTTCTTGTAGGCGTGGATTGAAGCCTGACTACTCCTACCTTCCATAACTCATACGCCGTGACGATTTTATTTCTCCTGCTGTTGGTGGCGTGATATAATCAGCACGATCCATCACTAACAATGCACGTTTGAGGGAGGAGTTTTTCTTCAATGGCACATCAGAACCCAACTATATCCGACCGCCTCTATGCCGGCGCAGCCCAGGTTGACATAACCCCACAGACCGATATACATCTCGCCGGAGCCGTTGGACGATTTCGACCCGCTCAGTATGTTTATGACCCGCTCTATGCCCGGGCGTTGGTATTGCAGAATGGTGAAAAGAAAATCTGCTTTGTAAGTCTCGATCTCACCATTATTACCGAAGACTGGACGGCAAGAATCCGCCAAGCGGTGGCAGAGGTATGCGGGCTTGCCCCCGATGCTGTCATGGTACATGTGACCCAGACGCATTCGGCACCGTCACTCGGACATTTCATGTTCGATGAGAGTTTTCAGGCAACACCACCGGAGATGGAATGGCTGCGTGGCGGCGATCCACGGTACTTCGATTTTGCGTTTCAACGTATCCTCGATGCGATTAAGCAGGCAAATAGTGCTTTACAGCCGGTTCAACTCAGGGTTGGTAGCGGAGTCGAAGGAAGGGTTGCCTTTAACCGACGAGCGATCTTGCATGACGACAAGGTGCGTATGCCTGGATCGAAATGGGAAGATCCTCTTGGACCCGCTTATATTCGTTACATGGAGGGACCAATCGATCCAGAGGTTGGGGTGATGTGTCTTCAGACAGATTCAGTGGAGATGCTTGCCATGTTGCTGCACCACACCTGCCATCCAGTGAACATCTTTCCTCGACCCATTGTCTCCGCGGACTGGCCCGGAGCATGGTCAGACGCGATGCGTGATACGTTCGGGGGCAATTGTGTCCCTTTGGTTCTTAACGGCTGCTGCGGCAATATCAATCCCTGGGATCCGTTCGATCCCGACTACGTCCCCGACCACCAACGTATGGGCAGTCTGCTTGCTAAAACAACTCAAGCGGTGATTGAAACGTTACCCTACGAAGAAGATTTATCGCTCGATTGGAAGGTGCGCCACGTGAAGCTGCCCATTCGCGACGTTGAACCTGATCTGCTTGCGCATTCAAAAGAGGTCCTGGAGAAGAATCCAGAGCCGAAATGGATGGAAGATAATCCAGAGCAGATTGATCCAGAGTGGATAAAGGCGGGTTCGATCTTGAGCGTCCATCTCCGACAACAGCGAGCACCAGAGTTGGATTATGAGATTCAAGTGTTGCGGGTGGGCAAGACAGCGTTTGTCGGCCTGCCCGGCGAACCATTTGTCGAAGGGCAACTGCAGCTCAAGATGGCTTCTCCCACCTATCCAACCTATATCGCGCATTGCACAAGTCACTACGTCGGTTACCTTCCTATCCCAGACGCTTTCCCCCGAGGTGGGCACGAGGTCGAAACACGATTTTGGGCGAAGTTAGAGCCGGAGGCACTAGCGATGGTGGTCGAGGCAGCATCCGAAGTGCTTCATGAGGTTTTCGAGAATTAAGGACTCTCTTGACGGGGGGCTATAACTGAGGATCGAGCCACTGTCTGACAAAGCGTTCAGGGTGGCGTGAAGGCAGGAGGAGATCTATGAAAATTATTGATGAAAAGGAAGCGTGGATCCATACCCATTTTTTCGTTGATAGCGCGTTGATTACACTCCAAGAGCAGAAACTTATTTCCATGCGTGTCGAGCCTGAGCTAAGGCAGATGGGGATTCAATACGGCTTACGTTACGAGAAACCGCTCAACCCTGAGCAATCGCTCATCATTCTGGAGTGTATACCCTTTGAAAATACCAGAGAAGTGATTAAGGCTCTCATCAATGAAACGATCAAGGAGTTTCCGAGTCGCAGTCCCAATCCACCGCGCAACGTTGTGACGAATATAACCGTTGAAGGGGCGGAGTCAGTGCAACCGTAGTAACAATGTCCCAAAGGATTTAGGCATTTTAGATCGTGAAAGCAGGCGATTTCTTGCTCTGCTTTCACAAGAGCAAAGTTGGAGGCTAGGAACTAAAAAAAATAAAAAAATCTGACCATTCGCTAACGGGGTGCATCATAAGTAGTGAAAGCGTATTACTGTTATTTAAGGAACGATTGAATCACGGGAGTGCTGCGATGGATCACAATGACGGGGAGCTAATCAAACGGACGCTTGCCGGCGATGAAGCCGCGTTTGGATCTCTAGTGGATAGATACAAAGGTGCGGTTCACGCGCTCGTCTACCGCAAGACTGGGGATTTTCACATCGCTGAAGAGTTGACACAAGACGCCTTTCTCCAAGCCTATCAGAAGCTATCAACCCTCCGAAATCCAGTGAGTTTTGGGGGTTGGCTCTACGTCATTGCATCGAGATGTTGCCTGATGTGGTATCGCAAAAAACGTCTGCCAACAAGCCCCTTGGCTAAGGTAAAGCCCGCTGAGATGGAAACAATTGCTCAACGGGATTACCGCGATGAACAGCAACGACAAGAGGTTCATGATGCGCTAGACAGTTTGCCTGAAAGCCAGCGTACCGTCTTGACGCTTCACTATCTTGGTGGCTTGAGTTGCGAAGAGATTGGACGTTTCATCGGCACGTCGGAAGGTGCAATCAAGGATCGGCTCTATCGCGCACGTCTCCGTTTACGAGAGGAGATAACGGACATGATGCACGAAACTCTGAAAGGCTTCCAACTGCCACCGGCGTTCACCCGAAAACTGCTGGAACGAATCAGCAATCTTGAACCTACCCCGGCTATTCCACGCGGTCAACCGCTGATTCCGTGGGGGATCGCTGGGACCGTAACGATTGTCCTGATTGTTTGTGAAAGTTTCACAAACGGGCTACGATTTCAGCTGCCGTATAGCTTTAATGCGAACGACTCGGCGACAATAGTGGAAATTATCAACGCACCCATTGTGGATCGTGCCCCCCTTCCACCCAATCGACGCGCCGGTCAAGTAGTGTTTCAAGCTGCTGTCCAGAAGGAGCAAGACGATGTGCGGCTTGGTCTGAGTCATCAAGATTATCAGAGGTGGCATTTACCCGAAAGAGCCAAAGTGCGCTTGGGAAAAGGGGCGATTAGTCAGGGTGGTAGAGCGATTGTATTTTCGCCTGATGGTGTGCATATTGCAGTTTCAAGTAACATTGGTGTTTGGCTTTACGATGCGAAGACAGGTCGTGAACTTGCGTTGATTGATACGCAGTCCATTTGGGGAAACCCGATAGCATTTTCACCCGATGGTGCAAAACTCGCCGTGGTGGATGGGCGTGAGATGAAACTGTGGAACGTGTCGACGCAGACAAGTACTACGGCATTTGAGGGAGATGCGGGGTTGGGGGCGGTGGCGTTCTCCCCCGATGGCACGAAGCTCGCCTCGGGGTCGGTAGATAAGGCCGTCAAGCTGTGGGACGTTTCGACAGGAAAAAATATCAACACGCTCACAGGACATACAGAATTTACGAGATCTGTAGCGTTCTCCCCTGATGGTAAGAAACTTGCCTCGGGATCTATAGATAAAACCGTCAAGCTGTGGGATATTTTGACAGGAAAAAACATAAACACACTTACGGGGCATAAGGATAGAGTTGAATCTATAGCGTTCTCCCCTGATGGCACGAAGCTGGCTTCGGGGGCGGCGGATGAAACTGTCAAGTTATGGGATGTTTCAACAGGAGAAAATATCAACACACTCGGAGGGACAGGCGGTACCTCCGCTGCGGTGCAGATGCTTCAAATTTTTTCTGGCCGCGCCCCCAGCTCCACGCAACGTAAGTCTCCGGTCACCTCTGTGGCGTTTTCGCCCGACGGCACGACACTCGCCTCTGGAGAGTTAGGAGGAATGGTCAAACTATGGAACGTTTCGACAGGTAAAAATATCAACACATTCCACGGGCCTGGAGGATTGTCCACCACCTCGGTGGCATTCTCTCCCGATGGCACCCAACTCGCCTCCGCTATTTCGGGCGGATATGGAACGGTTGAAATAAGAAAGGTCACAACAGGAAAGAATATTAACACAATTGCGGGACATCTGGATGGAGTCCAGTCTATAGTGTTTTCCCCCGACGGTACAAAGCTTGCTGCGGGTTTGTCTGGGGCAGGCGTCAAATTATGGGAGATAGAGACGGGTCAACAGGTTGCCATTTTCTCAGAAAAAATGGGAACGGTTACATCTGTGGCTTTTTCACCCGATGGTGTGACACTTGCTTCCGCTCCGGGGCTTCTAGGGATTAAGTTATGGGATATTGAGACAGGCAGAAATATCGCTACACTCCGAGGGCATACAGATGGGATCCACTCTGTGGCGTTCTCCCCTGATGGTGCGAGACTTGCCTCGGGATCAGAAGACAAAAATGTTAAACTGTGGGATGTTGAGACAGGAGAAAATACCGCTACACTCCGAGGGCATACAGATGGGATCCACTCTGTGGCGTTCTCCCCTGATGGAACGAAACTCGTGTCGGGGTCAGAGGACAAAACCGTTAAATTATGGGATGCTGGCACAGGCAGAAATATCGTCACACTTGAGGGGCATACAGGTGAGGTCTGGTCTGTAGCATTTTCGCCCGATGGCACAAAACTCGTATCAGGATCGGCGGACAAAACTGTTAAATTGTGGGACGTTGAGACGGGGAAAAATGTTGATACACTTGAGGGGCATAGGGATTGGGTCTGGTCTGTGATGTTCTCCCCCGACGGTACAAAACTCGCCTCGGGGTCGGATAACACGGTTGAAATCTGGGATGTTGAGACAGGAAAACATCTCGACACATTTCAGGGAGATGGGCGGGCGTTGATGTCTGTAGCATTTTCGCCCGACGGCACAAAACTTGTATCCGGGGCATCGACTGGGCCTATTCTGGTGTGGGAGATGCCAGATTTCATCGACTAATGAATTGGCGATGCTTTCACTTAATCCATTGAAAACGGAAAGGAAGGCATATCCATGGGGTTACGCGCTGGGATTGTTGGCTGCGGCGGAATCAGCCGAAGTCATGCAACTGCATACGCAGGTCTGAAAGATGTGGAGCTTGTCGCCTTGTGCGATATTCAGCCCACGGCGCTCAATACACGAGCGGACGAGTATGCCGTATTCAATCGTTACACCGACTTCCTCGAAATGTTTGAGAAGGAAACGCTCGATATGGTCAGCGTCTGCACCCATGCACCGCTGCATGGGCCGGTTACGATTGCTGCTGCAGAAGCCGGTATTAATGTCCTGAGCGAGAAGCCACTTTCCACCGATCTGGAAAATGCTGATCAGATGGTAATGGCTTGTAAGCAAGCAGGGGTACGGCTAGCGGTCAGCCACCAATATCGGTTTACGCCGCTATTTCGCCACGCAAAGGAGTGGATCGAGTCGGGGCGGATTGGCGAATTTCGCTCCATCCGCGAGGTCGGCAAGGGACGTGAAGCCGGATTTGAGCTGATGGAGATGGGTGTTCACTACTTTGATGAGATGGATTTCTTTATGAATGGCATTGAGTGGGTTCACGCGCAGGCTACCTATCAAGGACACTCAGTCGGCGTTGAGGATATCATGCACAGTAGCCAACTCTGCAAAACGGATCGGCGTGACAACGGGATGGTGGCGGGAGATACAATGCTGATTCATCTCGGTGGAAAGCAGGGCACAAGCGGCTTGGTTGAACTGTATCGTCGTGAACCGCTGCAAGGATGGATGATGGGTCCCCACATTCTAGGTAGTGAGGGGCAACTGATGATTAAGCCGAACGCCAATACTGGAGTAGATGAGATGTGGTATTGCCCTTTTGACGTTTCGTTTGCAGCACATACCCCGCAGTGGGAGCGTGTTCTACTCCCTGAGGAAGCCTTTGTGATTGATGGTCGATCGTGGGAGGATAGACATTCAATTTGGAGTGTTCGGGACATGGTAAACGCGATCCGCGAAAACCGGCAACCGGAGCTCGGTGAAACGAAAGCACTAACCTCTTTGGAGTGCGTCAGTGCCGTCTATGAGTCCCATTTTACTCAAGCACGTGCCTACCTACCGTTGGAAGATCGCCGTCACCCACTCATCAAGCGGTTGGATACGGCATCTCAACGTTGAAGCAAGATCAGGCAATGATCTTCATTAACTCATTGCTGCTTGTTCCACGTCAGCTAACCACACCCGCTCGCCGTTGTTTACTGCTGATTTATGGACTGCACCTTCGAACACCAGTTCATTCCACGCCGCTTCCCCATCTGCCGGGAACGATTCGTCCGCGTGCATCGCTTTGATTATACCGTCAGCCATACGTGGGAAAGATGTTTGGTAGCTATTCTCGTCCTCGTTTTCCCAAAGTTCTTCATCTTCAGAGGTATTGGCTTCGCGACGCCGATACCACCCCTCTAAACCACGGGCTTCCGCGTACCGCTCGTCACCAACAATCATGACACGCAGCGGATGATCGTCGTAACCCCAGAGATTGCTTCCAGCTAACGTGCCAATCACACCATTTGCCCACTCCATCTGTATCATTCGCTGCCAGCCACCCTCTTCGCTGGGGTCACCCATGACGCTGACCCATTCAGGCCGTCCCATGCTCCACAGGATCTGATCAATAACGTGCGACCAGCAATTAAAATGCGCTCGGGCACGTACCATCCGTATTTCACCCAACCGCCCATCGACTACATCATCGTGGAGCTTCCGGAAATGAGTCATGAACCGGTAATTAAAGTCGATACCGAATTTTAGACCGGAATCTCGCCACTCAGATATCGCCGCCGCTGCAAGCGGGAGATCGTCCTCTCTGACCCGGAATTGACCCTCTAAACCGCAAAGAGGTTTCTCTGTGAACACATTCTGACCCGCTGCGAGTAACTGTCGCAATGGCGGGATACGACGGGTTTCATTGACGATCAGCAGCATCAGATCAGCATCGCAGTTAGCAAGCAGCTCCTCGATGGTTGAATATCCGGGGACACCGAACTTTTCTGTAGCCTCGGCAAGCAAGTCGGGATCCATGTCGCAGACTGCAACAACTTCGGCGTCGGGATGGCTGTGAAAGTTTCCCCCGTGCATCAAGCCCATACCCCTACCGCTGATGAGTGCACATTTTATCATGACTAGATTCCTTTCCGTTTCAGGTTAAGAGTATACGGCACTTCTTGATACAGTTCTTCCTAATATCAGTTAGGTGCACATCGATGTCCGTTGAAAAGTGTAAGCAGAATTACTGTTGAAGAGATGAAAAATCCGCAGACATGGTGGATATGGTATGAGATAGTATCGAGAGCGTGAGGTAGAAGTCCATCAATTGAGGCCCTACATCACAGTGCTACGAATCATCCGACTCATCGTCGTCTGCGTCAAGTTGTGCTTCCAGTTGAGCGACCCGTTCCTGGAGGCTAGCAAACGCTTGCAACATTTCTGGCAGTCGGCGCATGGAGGCTTTGATGCGCAGCTGCTGCGCATGGTTTTCTGCTGGGAAACCGGAGACGTAACTCCCCGCAGGAAGATCTTTAGTCGCCGCGGATTTCGCAAAAACGGTACTGTCTGCCCCAATCGTGATATGCCCAACAGCTCCGGAGTGACCAGCCATTGTCACACGATCCTTCAATTCAGCGCTGCCAGCAATGCCGGTCTGAGCCGCGATACAGCAATCTTCGCCAATCACAACATTATGGGCAATCTGTATAAGGTTGTCGAGTTTTGTCCCTCGTTTAATGATGGTTGCACCGTTTGTCATCGTTGCACGGTCAATCGTAGTGTTTGCGCCGATTTCGACATCATCTTCAATGATAACTGTCCCGATTTGGGGTATTTTATGGTGTCTATCACTGACCGATGCGAAACCGAAGCCGTCACTGCCGATCACAACTCCGCTGTGAAGGATTACCCGACTTCCAATCTCGACATCCTCGCGGATTGTCACGTTAGGATAAATGAGCGTTTCCTTGCCAATTTTCGTGTCGTCGCCGATATACACAAAAGGGCTGATAGTCGTCCCGTCACCAATGTGTACATTATCACCGATATATGCGTAGGCTTGAACCGAAACCATCTCCCCGATCTGCACATTATCGCCAATAATTGCCGTTTCATGAATCCCATACGCTGTTTTCCTTTTGCGCCACGCAAACAACTCAAGAACCTTGACAAAGGCAAAGTACGGATTGGCGACACGGATAAGCGGCGTGCCGTTGTAGGGGATATCCTGACCAACGATGATTGCAGAAGCCTGTGTGCGTTCTATCTCACGCAGATACTTTGAATTGGCGACAAACGTGAGTTCATGTTCCCTCGCTTCTTTGATGCCGGAAACACCAACAATCTCAATCTCGCTGTCCCCTAATAACTCCCCGTCAATTAAATCACTAATCTCTTTCAGTGTTTTTACCATGATTGCTTGAGGGTAGATTGCCCCCTGGTATCAGCCCACTACCTGCGGCGGAACTGGCGGCAGGTCATTAGTTGCTCTTTGCCCCTTCCTTTCCGGTCTCTGTTTCGGGCGGAGTTTCCGATTGTCCGGCGTTCTTGGATCTTTCTTTCTCATATGCATCGTTTAATTGCTGAACAACCCGCTGCGTCAAGTCATACTTGGGATCGACATAAAGCGTTACAAGGCGTTTCTCAAAAATGAAGCTATATCCTTCGCTTTCACCCATCTGTTTGAGTAGGGTCTCTATCTCCTGTGTTAGCGGTGCGAGCAGTTCCTCGCGCTTCGCTATGAGCGATTCTTGGCCAAGTTCCAGTTCGCGCTGGAGCTGCTGCCTCTTGATACCAATATCCGCCTGCAAAGTCTCAGTTTCGGACGCCTCAAGAAAAAGTTTCTGCTTCGTCAGGCGCTCTTCCATAGTGGTAATTTCTTCCTGAATTCCGTTGAGTTGAGTTCTCAATCGTTCTTCCGCAGTTTTCAGAATCTCATTGGCTTCTTGGGCTTTTGTATAATTCTCAAATACACTTTGTGTGTCCACAACGCCTAACTTAAGGTTGTTCTGTGCCGCGGCGTTAAAACCCAGGCCAAATGATCCAAATAAGATAACGCTAAGTGCTAAGTAAAACTTTGAAATTCGAGTCATAAAACCTCCGTGAAGTGAGAACGCCCTGCTTGAGGGCGTCGCCATTTTAGGTGTCCTTATACATCAATGCTGTTAAAAACCGGGACCAATTGTGAAGTGAAATTTACCTCTGCTTCCATCGAATTCTGGTCTCCGGTCAAATCCGTAACCCCACTCAAGACGCGCCAACATACCCATTAGATCAAAGCGGATGCCGACCCCCGCGCCTTTCTTGAGCTTAAAATCGCTGAAGACGTTAGTAATACTTTCATCCCATACCTGGCCTACATCAAAGAACACGACGCCGGTCAACTGGCTCGCAAATGGGATGCGATATTCCAAATTGGCATAAAGGACCTTGTTGCCCCCATTGTAATTGTATTCGTTCGTATTCACGTTAACGGGAAAAATTTCATAATCCTCATAACCACGGACCGTATCGATTCCACCGAGTCGATAGCGTTCATAATATAGGAATCTCCAATCCGTGCTTTGGCTATTGAGGTATGAAGCGCGCACATGGCCCGCGAGGACATGGTTGAAAAAGCTCGTGAGGAACCAACTTGAATCCGCAGAGTATCTCTGGAACTTATTGTCCGCACCGAAGAATCCACCAGCATACTCATAAGAGAGAGTGTTAAGTGATCCAGATACAGGTTCGTGAACGCTTCGCTGATAGTCGCGTGTGTCTCTGGAGAGATTGAAAGTTATACTGCGGGTCAGGCGATCCTCGATCGTTTCTACGCGATCCCCAAATGCATCAACGGATTCATTTTTTAGACGAATGGACAGATCTATATCTTTGGTTAATGGGCGTCCAAAGGTCAAAGAACCGCCCACACGCTTATAGGTATATCTATCATAACCCCGATCGCGAAAGATTGAACCATAGTATCGGTGTGTGCGCTGAGTGTTGTATAGGCTGGTACTGAAGCGGGTCGGTGTCCCCAAAATCCATGGGGTACTGAAGCGCAGTTCGCCGGTATGCCGATCGCGAGCGCCCAACTCACCCTTCAGGTGTACGCGATAAGCGCGTCCCCAGAGATTGTTTTCACCAATCTGTGCCACTCCAAAGATCCCGCCTTCCGTGCCGTAACCGCCACCGAGACTGAGTAGACCAGTGCGTGGCGTTTCTGTGATGGTGACAATTAGGTCTCGGATTGCACCGTCAGAGGTGGCTGGAACAAACTCAACGTTCCTAATAAATGATCCCATCCGAAAGATTCGCTGTCGCGCTTTCCGTAGCGATTGTACGTCGTAAAACTCCCCGGGCTTGATATCCAGTTGGCCCAACTCGCGCCGGATTACGTTGTCCTTCGTCTTTTCTAATCCGTTGATATGCACATCGCCGATGATAATGACATCGCCTTCGGTGATGTTTAGCGCCAAATCTACAATACCGTTGATTTCATCGAAATCAGGAGAAGCATCCACTTCTGACAACAGGTATCCTTTGGTCTGATAGGCCTCCTCAATCTCCAGAAGCGATTGCTCAAACTCTCCGCGGTTGAAAATCTCTCCTTCAGCCGGATTCAACATATCGCGGATATCTTCTTCAGAAAATGCAGGTTTTTCGGAGTGCGTGAGTTGCACCGTATATGCCCCAATGATAAACTGTGGTCCCTCATCAACAGTGATGTCGAGCATCAATTCGGTTTTATCATCAGAAAATCGTTTCTCATGTTTAGCGATTCTTGCTTGGTTGAATCCTGCATCTTGATAGTATCGAACTAAAGTGATCAGATCTTCTTCAAAGAAATTCTCGTCGAAGTGCTTGTCTGTGCGGGTCTTAATCTGTTTGCTCAGTGATTTTGACGAGAGATTGTCGTTGCCGATGAAGTTAATTTCTTCAACTTTAATCCGCTGCCCCTCTGTAATCTCGTATGTTACAGTTATCGTATTGGTGTCCGGATTGAGATCGGCAAGGGTTTCCACCTCTGCTAAGTAGTAACCGGCTTCTTTGTACGTTTTCAGGATATTCTTTTTGTTTTCCCAGAGACGCTGTTCGGTGCACAACTCACCCGGTTTCAGGCTGATTGCGTCTTTTATCTTGCCGTACTTCAACTCTTCGTTGCCAATGATGTTGATGCTGCCCTCGATCTTAGGGTTTGGAATGAGTCGATAAATGACCTTTAATCCGCCATCTTCAGCGGGCACGACATCGATGGGAATGTCCTCAAAAAAGCCGGTATCCTTATGAAGGTTTTTGATGTCTTGTGACAACTGATAAGGGGAGATCTCCTCGCCAACACGGGTTTGTATGATACTTTTTATTAAGCCTTCTGATTCCTCCATTATCCCTTCAAACTCAATCTCTTTTACCGTTAAGGCAGTATCAGTTGTCTTGGCTTTAGGTTCTTCAACAGCGTCAGTTGTCGCAGTTTCTGGTTCTTCCTCGGCAGCAGCAGGGATTGTGAAAAACACAGTACATATCAGTCCTACCAATAAGCCGATCCGCCAGCATATCACTTGCATCTCTTTTCTCCTCCGTCTTGTCGGTGGTCCGAACTATCTAAGGTCTGCAATGCACCTCATTCGGGGTAAATGGCGGTTCCCAGTTCATTCGTAACGTGATGGAATTCTTCGATTAACTTCTGCGTAACCGTGCCGGGCGATCCATTCCCAACGATACGCTGATCTATTTTGACAACCGGAATCACTTCTGCAGCGGTTCCCGTCAGAAAGCACTCTTCAGCAGTATACAGGTCGTGTCGTGTAAACACCTTTTCTTCGACAGTGATGCCCAATTCGCGTGCCAAGTCAATGACAGCATTGCGAGTGACTCCCTCCAAAATGCCGAGGTGGGTCGGTGGCGTGACAATGATGTTCTCTCTGATAAAGAAAATATTGTCTCCGCTGCACTCGACAACGTAGCCTTCGGCATTCAGCATAAGGACCTCTTCGACCCCGGCCTGTTTGCCTTCAATCTTTGCTAATATGTTGTTGAGATAATTCAACGATTTGATGCGTGGACTAATTGCCTCAGCATAATTACGGCGCACAGAAACTGTGACGATTTCTAGACCGTCGTCGTAGAGATGGGCGGGGTAGAGTGCAATTTTATCCGCAATGATGATAATAGTCGGCACGGGACACTTATCCGGATCTAAACCGAGATCGCCTACCCCACGCGTCACAACCAAGCGGATATAGGCATCATGAAGCTGATTCCGGCGGAGTGTCTCCAGGAGTGCTTCTTCCATCTCCTCAATAGAGATCGGAATTTCAAGCATAATGGCTTTTGCCGAATCATAGAGCCGTTGTAGATGCTCATCAAGTTTGAAGACCCGTCCCTTATAAGATCGGATGCCCTCAAAGACCCCGTCTCCGTAGAGCAGGCCGTGATCAAAGACAGAAATTTTTGCTTCTTCTTTAGGAAGGTATTTCCCATCAATATAAACCAACATAGCGTTTTCCTCGAATCTACGAATCGCCAAATCTGCAATTCGTGTATTGCGCATCACATATTTAGCATCCTAAAGCTACCCTTGTTCATAGACTTGACCATCCACCAATTGCACCAATCGGTCCGCGCGCTGGGCGAGTGTCTGATTATGTGTTACGATGATGAACGTCTGGTCAAATTGGTCATTCAGCGTCCACAGCAGATCGTGGACCGCGTCACTCGTTTTTTGATCAAGATTGCCGGTTGGCTCATCCGCCAACACAACCTTTGGCTGATTCACTAAAGCACGAGCGATAGCGACACGCTGCCGTTCACCCCCAGAAAGTTCAGACGGGCGGTGCTCCAGTCGCTCCCCCAAGCCCACATACGCTAACAACTCTTTGGCGCGGTTGTGAGCGACACCAGATGTCTGTCGAGCAATCAGGCCCGCCATCGCAACGTTTTCAAGCGCGGTGAATTCTGGCAAGAGGTGATGAAACTGAAAAACAAAACCAATCTCCTCGTTGCGGAACCGATCTAACTCCTGATCCTTCAATGCGAAGAGGTCCTCTCCATCATAGAAGATTGTTCCCTCAGTTGGACGATCCAGTCCACCAAGCAGATGAAGCAGCGTGCTTTTTCCGACACCAGAAGCCCCAACAACCGCTATAACCTCCGCCTTCTTTACCTTCAGATCAACCCCTTTTAGCACGGGAAGCTCTGTAAAGCCATCGTAGTAGGACTTACATAGATCCACAACGCGGATAAGGTTATTCATGTCGGAGTGCCTCAACGGGGTTAAGATGAGAGGCTTTCCGTGCCGGATAGAGGGCCGCAAGCCAGCAGGTTGCCATTGATAGCAGGTTCATGAGAACGACGAAGCCCCAACTAATTTTCACGGGCAATCGGTTAAGTTGGTAAACACCGCTCAAATTTTTTCCGAGGATATTATCAAGGTAAATCGGTTGCGCGACGAAATAGAGTGCCAGACCGGCTGCGACACACCAGATCAACAGGAATCCTGTTGCGTTGATAGGCAACGACCATATCCGTTGGCATACCTGTAGAATAACAGGAACCAACAGTATCAATAGACCATACCAGCGTGGGAAAAGTCCAACCTGGAACTCAAGCCGCCAGCAGACATACACACCGAGGGCCGTTCCCAAAATAGAACCTAAAATACCGATAATCCCGCCCTGTAGGATGAAAATATTCCTGATCCCCTGTTTCGACGCTCCCATCGCTCTGAGAATGCCAATGTCCTGCGTCTTTTCCATGACCATCATGATGAGTGTGCTCGCGATATTGAACACCGCCACAAGAATGATAAGTGCAACAACAATCATGGTCACAATCTTTTCAAGCTCAAAGGCGTCAAAAAAGTCCGCACGCGATTCCATCCATGTCATTGTTATCGGTATTGCGCCCAGACCGGGGTCAAAACGGACCTCTTGTTTAATCCGATCGCTCACCGTCGGAGCCATATCGGCATCAACGAGGCGAACCTGTATCAGGTTGACCTCATCGGGCTTTTGGTAAAGCTTCTGAGCGGTTCGTAGATCTATAAAACCGAATGCGTTATCATGAATGTAAAGCCCTGATTGATACAACCCAACGACCACAAAATTACGCATCAACGGCATAAACGAACCAGGGTTGGCGGGGTTCGGCACCATCTTGGAGATGAGACGTAAGACATCTCCCGGCACAACACCAATTTTCCGGGCTATATGGTAACCCAAAACAATACCGCCTGTAATTGTCTCCGATCCCGCTATACGCCTGTGGGCTTCATCAATGAATGGTGATTGATTAAACTCAGTAAAATTCTTTACAAAATTTGAAAACCCGGTGACCTGATCCTCTGCTTTTAGGTCAATCCCTTTGACGTAGATTGTGGCTTCTATTGATTCGCTGCCTTGGGGCTGTAGCGCAAGTTGACTAAGAATCAGGGGCGAAGCCGCAACGACCCCTTCAATTCCTTCGAGCTGTTCAATCTTCCCATGATAGTTCGGAAAATAATTATACGCTGATCGAACGATTATGTGCGCTTCGTTGGCAAGGAACTTCTCTTTCAGTCCATTGCTAAAACCTTCCAGCGCAGAAACGACGATAATGACGGCAGCGATTCCAAGAGTAACTCCACCCACCGAGATGACACTAATGATTGAAATAAAAGCCTGTTTTCGTCGCGATTTCAGATAGCGGGATGCGATAAACCATTCGTATTTCATAGAGCGTGAAACTCACGTTAGTGCTAAGGCAAACTTAATTGCCTGTTCTATAGTTTGCATCTTCCCTGTGGTCAGCGTGCAGATATGGGATTGGAGCAAGCCCTTGGGAATAGTAAGCAGATTATCACAGTTCACAACGCAAGTAGTAGGCATTCCATCCCTTACATCAAGTGTCACTTCTACAGGGATGTGCCAGAGTGTGCGAGTAATGGGTGCAACAGTAAGAGCATCGCGTACGATGATAGCACTATCGCGTGTGATGATGAGTACAGGACGGCGTCCAGCGGGTGATGGCAAATCTGCCCACCACACTTCCCCACGGCGCATCTACCATTTCTCCTTTGGTAAGATTTCTCCTGCTAAGATAGCCGCTGTTTCCGCCCACTGCAATTCTTCAGGCTGTTGCATCTGCCGTTCACTATAAATGTTTTCGAGTTCCTGTGGATTAATCTGTCCAATGAATTGCTGACAAGCCATCGCAATAAATTCCTCGCGGTTATAGCGAAGTTGCTCCGCACACTCATCTATTACCTTGAGTAGAGAGGTGTTCAACGAAACTGAAACCTCTGTTTTTTTTAGAGTTTTTGTGTCCATACCTTCTATCTCTCTTGCCACGTGGGATAAGAAATCCGATGCGACCGTATCATTTCCAGAAGATTTTACGCTTTACATATCAGTCTGATCGTTCCGGACGCATCTGTGGGAATAAAATCACATCGCGGATTGAGGTCTGATCTGTAAGTAACATCGCAAGGCGGTCAATACCGAAGCCAAGTCCACCCGTCGGCGGCATGCCGTATTCCAACGCTCGCAGATAATCCTCATCTATCATCAACGCATCTTCATCCTCACCCTTTTTGGCGCCCTCGATAAATCGTTCCCGCTGATCTATCGGATCGTTCAGTTCGCTGAACGCGTTGCCCATCTCCATGCGCGCGATAAAGAACTCAAACCGTTCAACGAAACCCTCGCTGCCCCGCTTCTTTTTGGCAAACGGCGAAATCTCAATGGGATAATCGTAAATGAACGTCGGTTGAACAAGATTTGGCTCGACGTGTGCTTCAAAGAGCTCGGCGATAAGCTTTCCTCTAGGCACCGCGCCTTCCAATTCAACGCCAGCGTCTACTGCTGCGTTACGTAATGCTTCATCACTCAATGCGCTGACATCAAGCCCCGCTTCTTCCTCTATCGACTCAATCATTGTCAATCTGCGCCAAGGCGGATCGAGTGAGATGGATTCACCCTTATAGGTAATCTGAGTTGTACCGAGGACCGTTTGCGCGGTATGTGCAAGCAAGTTCTCGGTCAAACACATCATATCTTCATAGTCCGCGTATGCTTGATAAAGCTCAATCATCGTAAATTCGGGACTGTGGTCGTGATCTATACCCTCATTCCGAAAGTCTCTCGAAAATTCATAGACCCGATCGAATCCGCCGACTATGAGGCGTTTGAGGTACAACTCGTTGGCAATACGCAGGTAGAGCCGCATATCCAACGCGTTGTGATGCGTAGTGAAAGGACGCGCCGTTGCGCCGCCGTAGACTGGTTGAAGAATCGGTGTCTCTACCTCAATAAAACCGTCCTGATTGAGATATTCACGGACAGCTTGGATCATCCGGGTGCGATTGATGAAAACCTGTCTGACGTCAGGGTTCATCATCAGGTCAGCATATCGCTGTCGATAACGTGTTTCCTTGTTCTGTAAGCCGTGCCATTTCTCCGGCGGGGATCGAAGGGACTTTGCGAGGAGTTCCACTGCATTTGCCAGCACCGTGAGTTCACCGGTTCGCGTCCGGAAAACAGGTCCATCAACGCCAATAACGTCGCCTACATCCAACTTTCTGTAGATCTCGTAGGCTTCAGTACCAACCGCATTCTGACGGACGTAGATTTGGAGACGACCGCTACCGTCCTGCAGGTGTGCGAAGCCACTTTTGCCATGGTCGCGTCGGGTCATAATCCGACCGGCAATACGCACCGAGTTCGTCTCGTCTGGCTGATCTCCAACTTCTGCAAACTGTTCGCGGATCTCCTCGGTCGTATGGGTCGGAGAGTATTTGTAGGGATACGGCTCCACACCGAGTTGACGGATCTCTTCTAACTTCTCTCGGCGCTGCTCCATCAATGCACTCGAATCTTCCAATTGTATGTGTCCTTTACAGAATTTGCTAAGATGCTAGTATAGCATTTCTATAGGCTTTCGGCAATAAAAAACTCGGTTCTGTTGACCTTCCAGCGCACCCGGATAAATGAGACAGATTCACTGATACATGGCACCTTCATAGAGGTTGGATCACCTAATCCTCTCATCACATATCACAGACGATTTCGCGCCACTAAAGGTTGATTTTCCACGAGTAACGTTACGGTATTGAGATATGAATCTCAACCTATATCAACCGATGAGGGGAGATCGCGCTCCACAATCACCGACGATCTGACGTAAGGCTCATGGTCTGCCGACTGTCGCACAGGGGGTGTACCCCTTACTCCCTAGTACATTGTTAGAAAAATGTAGCACAAACTGTATAAGGTTTCAGAACATAAATCGGTAATTCTCTATGTTCCTCAAGCCCGGTAGGTGCGGTTTGTAACCGCCCCGGCCATCGCAATGAAGGTGCTTATCATAATTTATATGACAGAGCACTAGTCAGATTGTGCATCTTTTAGATAGCTTTCGATAAACCGGTCCAACCCACCATCCATAACGGCATCAATATTTCCAGTCTCAACCCCTGTTCGCAAATCCTTCACTAGCCGGTAAGGGTGGAACACATAGGAGCGGATCTGGCTGCCGAAGTCAATACCCAGTCGATCTCCTTGCAGTTTTGAGATCTCCTCGTTTCGTTCGGCTTCGTAGTGTTCATAGACCCGCGACCGCAAAACCTTCATCGCCATTTCACGATTCTTGTGCTGCGACCTTTCGTTTTGACACTGTGCGACAATTCCGGTGGGAAGATGGGTCATTCGGACAGCAGAATCTGTGCGGTTGACATGCTGCCCGCCAGCACCGCCCGATCTGTACGTTTCGACACGCAGATCTGCGGGATCAATCTCGACATCAATATTATCACTAATTTCAGGGGAAACAGCGACCGCTGCAAAAGAGGTGTGGCGGCGATTATTAAAATCGAAGGGAGAAAGACGCACAAGACGGTGGATGCCCGCTTCCGCACGAAGATAGCCGTACGCATACTCGCCAGTGACTAAGATAGTTGCGCTCTTGATGCCAGCTTCTTCGCCGGGTAACAGTTCAATCGTCTCGGTTTTGTAGTTGCGTGATTCGCACCAGCGGAGATGCATCCGCATCAGCATGGCTGCCCAATCCTGTGACTCGGTGCCACCCGCGCCGGGATGAATACTTAAGATCGCATTGCTCGGATCATGCTCGCCACTGAGCATCAGCTTAAATTCAATCCCCTCAACCTCTGCCGCAATCCCTTTCAGGTCCCGCTGAATTTCCTCGCTCACGGTCTGGTCATCTTCTTCAATTGCGAGTTCAAGAAGCACTTGAAGATCTTCCAACTGGTTCTGTAGTTTTCGATACTGCTCCACGTCGTTCCGCAGGTTCGAAAGCCGCTGCGTGATCTTTTGGGCATTTTGGGGATCATTCCAAAAATCTGGTTTTCCGGTCTCTTCTTGAAGTGTTTCCAGCTCTTTTTCCTTATCGGTTAAGTCAAAGATGCCCCCTAAGTTCAAGGAGTCGAGCCGTCGTTCCTTCAACCTCAGATTTTAAGTCTGCGAGCATTGTCTATTTCCTTTCTGGTCTTGCGTAGCGATATATTTGGTGGCGCGTGGTACTCTGTCTGGAATTATGCGTTCCGTTAGAGCTTGGAGACGAACCAAGCCCGATGGTAGTATAGGACGACGAAAAGACTTACAACGAAACATAGAACCGGAAACCAATCGCCATAGCGTGTATAAACAGTTCCCCCGTGATCGCTCAACGGAATTCTCGCGATCAGAAAACTCTCCGTATCACTGGCTGAAATCCGGGTTGTAACAGTCCTTCCGAGCGCATCAATTATACACGATATGCCGCCGTTGGCGCAACGGAAAATGGCTATACGGTTCTCAACCGCGCGGAGGGGTGTCATGGCAAGATGCTGCTCTGGAGCCGCTGTCCCATCAAACCAGGCATCGTTGGTAAGAATCCCCATCACCGATGCCCCTTTTTTGACAAATTTTCGGAAGAGATCGGGGAACGCAGATTCAAAGCAGATTACGACACCCATCTGCCTGTTTTCGGAATGAGGAATCGGCAAAAGATCGATTGACTTCCCGGATTCAAAGCCCGTGGGCAGTTGAATGAAATTCGGGAGATGGCGGGTGATTGGGACATATTCCCCAAAGGGAACAAGATGGATCTTTGAATAGCTTCCGAGTTTTTCGCCGGTTGGGGACAGCAGAAAAACGCTATTGTATACCTTCTGTTCGGACGAGTAAAAAGTGCCTGTGAGCAGGTATATCTCCTGATCAGCTAATATCTGCTTCAGCTGTTTCATATAACTATTTCCCTCAAACGCGAAGACTTCGCCGCGCAGCGCGGTTTCAGGCAGTATGATGATATCCGGTTCCTCAGCGGCCGCCTCCTTTATCAGCCGCATATATTTCTCGAAAATCTGGGGCCAGTATGTGCGATCCCACTTCTCAATCTGTGGTATATTGCCGGGGACAAGCGCAATCTTTATATCTGAATCGCTACTAACCGGTTTAGACATCGTATGCGCGCCGTAGACTATACAAGCAATGACGATCACAATAGGAATAAGGCGTGAAACGTGAAACGTGAAACGTGAAGGGATGTTAGGGGCAGTCGATTGGTTTTTCGATATGAAATAGGTATGGATTATATCTGCAATTGTGGCGTTGAGGAGGACAACGATGAAGCTCACGCCGTGCACACCTGTGATGGAGGCGATCTGAATCGCTGGCAGGTTGTTCCACTGCGAATATCCCATGCTGCCCCACGGAAAGCCGCTCAAAAACCAGCTGCGCACCCACTCCAACCCCGTCCAAATCGCAGCCACCATGAAGATAAAGGGCAGACCGGATCTCCACGGAATTGCACGTAGCAACAATCCAAAAAGGCCCACGTAAACCGCGAGATAAGATGCCAACAGTAGACAAGCAAATGTGGTCAAGAAAATGTTGGCGAAGGGATACAGCAGGGTAATCCAGTAGACCAGGCCGAGGAAGAAAATTCCCCCTGTGAGGTAACCGTGCAGGAAGGCGGACTTCCAATTGGAAGTTGATTGTAGCGCAATCAGCAGCGGAATTAGGCCAATCCATCCGAGCGGAAAGAGATTGAAACTTGGAAAACTAAGGATGAGTAGGATGCCGGATAGTCCGGCGAGTATCCAGCTTTGATAGGGTTTTATATGCATGATACTGATGGGTATTCAACAGAGCTTTGCTTGAGGTATTGTATAAGATGAACGTAGGCATGGGTTGAATCGATTACACGATGACCGATTTCGCTGATTCCGCCATTCGCTTTCTCACACCGAAGTTAAGCGCGGTTACCACCGTAAGTGGAAGACAGCTGCGTGTCTTCTGTGAAGCGAGATCCCTGCAGCGGCGTGATGTCCACCGTGCTGGCAGCACCATCTGCGATGAGTTCTGCCATACAGAGCCCAATAGCCGGCGAGATCTTGAACGAATGACCACTGCCTCCCACAGCAAGGTATAGACCATCGACATCGCGACTCTTGTCCAAGATCATGTTCCAGTCAGGCGTAACAGTGTACAAACCGCTCCATCCCTTAACGAACATTGCATCTTTCATCGCTGGGAGCCGGTGGCTCAGGCGACGGGAAACGTCTTCGACGAAATCGCGGGAAACGTTCCGTGAGTATCGGTCGGGATCTGTCAATTCGTTCTCTTTGGGGTGCCCGACCCCGACGAGGAGCATCCCAGGCCGTTCGGGCCGCCAATAGCTCCGATCGACCATGTTGGAAACCGAGTGTCGCAGCGGTGGTATATCCCCGGGTATTCGAGCGACAACTTCTGATTCTCGCGTGACCTCCAACGGCAGATCTAACCCAACCCATTGCCCCACCGCCTTTGCCCAAGGACCAGCGGCATTGACGACGACGGGTGTGCTAATCTCCCCCTGATCCGTGACCACCGCAGCAACGCGGCCATTGCTCAATTTGATGTCGCGGGCGGGGGTCTGGAGGTAGACTTCTGCGCCACTACTTTTGGCTTTGACGGCAAAGGCACTTACCATACCGTGGGGGTCTACATAGCCGGAGTCCGGTTCGTGAGCCACGTGACCGACGCCGTCCATATTTAAGCCCGGCAGCGCCTCGGCAGCGTCCGCCAATGAAACCTCCCAAGTCCGCACCCCCAACCGCTTGAGTTGTGCCATGTTGTCATTGAAAACGTCGCTTGCCTCCGGTGGAACCAAGAAATACCAACCGACGTTGTGGAGGACCTCTGCCCCATCAAACATTTCGGGAAACTGCTGGAAGATCTCAAGACTTTTCCGAACAAGGCGGATACTGACTTCGTTGGAATAGTGCTGCCGCATGATCGCCGCCGAATCGCCCGTGGAACCGGCACAGAGCAGTCCCTTCTCAAGGAGTACTACATTCCGCATCCCTTTAGCGGTGAGATGATACAGAAGGCTTGTGCCGATAGCACCTCCTCCGATGATGACTACATCGGCTGTTTTTACCATTGATGTTTCTCCTTTTTTTACGCCTCCGGAGTTGGGTTGATGCCGTGCACCATCAGCCCATGTCCGGGAGAGATGTGGAGATCTTTGAGACGCCGATCAGTGGCGGAGCAGTATTGGAATAAGGCGATGCGTCGTGGATGATCGGTTCGATTTAGATATGAACCGTGTGGGGTAAGATAGCTGAAGAGAAGCACATCGCCGGCGTTCCCTTCGCACGGTGTCGCGTTTTCAATGGGATATTTCTGTGGAGAGAGATAAAGTCCATCGGGTTCGTGGGGCAACGGTCCCTGTTTATGGACGCCCGGCATCACGCACAAACAACCGCTTTCCACTGTAGCATCTTCAAGGTAGATGACCGCAGCAATCATTGAGTCCTGTTCGTATGGAAAGTAGTGATAATCTTGGTGCATCGGAAATGGGGAGCCCTTTTCGGGGGGCTTGATGTGCAGTTTTGTGTGGTGCAGCTGCACGTTTGGACCAATCAAATCAGCGACAATCCCAGCCAACTGACGATTGACCAACATTCTGGTGAAAACCGCCGAATGGTATTGCATGTTATGGAGACCGAGCATCGATGTCTTGCCAAGTTCTTCTTTGGGAATCTGGGTTTCCTGCCATTTGCCTCGCCATGTGCCTTCGAGTTGGCGTCCACCCTGTTGAGCGCGGTCAAACATCGCGTCAGTTTCGCGCACACATTCCGCAATCTCTTCAGGTGTGAAAACCTGTTCGGCGAGCAGGTAGCCGTTGTCTTTGTAAAATTGGATCTGTTCGGGTGTCAGCATAGGCTCACTCCAATTGTGCCATGTTGGTTGTTAACTGTTCTGGGGTGCTCTTCAGATCTGTTCCGACTCAATCATCAGTTCCAGCGGAGACTCCTCTGTTTCAAGGGGTAGGTAGATGGCACGGTGGAGCCGTGAGGATTCCATAATCGCCATGAGAACTTCCAGCGTCGTCCTGCCGCTCTCTCCATGCGCTCGGTGCGCGGGACCGCCATCCAGCCATGCCACTAGTTCCTCTATCTCCGCCTGTTTGGGATTGACCGATTCAAGGGATATATCAAGTTCACCGTTTTTGGTGATGACCTGTAGCTGTCGATCTCCCGGTGCATTCACGCTGATAAGCCCTGCGGTGCCACAAAGTTGGAAGGCATAGCCGCTTGGCGCAAGCTCCCCCTGTGCGAGTATGGCATAAACACCGTTTTCAAATCTCCAATGCCCAATAGCGTTATGCTCCACGCGATGTCCAAAATTAACCTTATCCGACGGACGGTCAATCTGTCCCATGACCCATCTGATCGGAGAATCGTCGGCAAAATAACGGATTAGATCAACGACGTGTGTGCCGTTGGTGAGAAGGTCGCTGCTGCAGTGGCCGAAGATTGAGTGTAGTTCACCGATAGCGTTGCCTTTGAGGAGTTCTATTGTGTTGACTGTTTGTGCATCGAAGCGGTGTTGGTGCCCGATCACCAGCTTGGTTCCAGCCTCTTCACACGCCTCCAACATCCTATCCGCTTCCCCCAAATTAAGTGCCATCGGTTTCTCACAGAGTATAGCTTGCACACCGCTCTCCGCAGCAGCGACAGTCATCTCGCAGTGAAGCGGGGGCCAGGTACAGATGCTGATAATATCCAATTCTTCATTCGCAAGCATCTCGCGGTAATTTTCGTAAAGACTTGCTATGCCGTAGGTCTCGTCAAATGTTAACCGATGTTCTGGATCTGATTCCGCGGCTGACACAAGCTCGGTAGACTCTATTGCTGTGTAGGCACTAGCATGTCTCGTCGCGACTCTGCCACAACCGATGATGCCAGCCCTATAATGCTTTGACATCGAGCCTTGCCTCCACAAATCTAAATGAACCTATGAAACTGTTAATCAACAATATCCTCATAACGACGTATCTCCAGAATAACGGAGGTTGATGGTGTCTGCCCTGTCGGATCAATTACCGCCGCTTAAACCGGCTCTCCAACTCATTTCGGTGCATCTCCACAATGATGGGACGGGCGTGTGGGCAGTTGAACGGCAATTTTGCCTGAGATAGATCTTTGATTAGGTTAACCATCTCCTCCATCGTCAGCACATCCCCGGCTTTCACCGCGGACTTGCACGCGAGCGTGATCAGTGCCTTGTCTTGGACCTCAAGATATTCTATCGTTGGTGTTACGGCACTCCCAACTCCATCCAGCAGATCTGTGACTGTGACGTTGACGAGGCTTGTCGGTAACGTTGCCGGAATAGAGCGGACAAGGATGGTTTTTCCACCGAATCTCTCTACGTCAAACCCCAGTTTTCCAAACAATTCGCTATGGTCATCAAGTACTGCCAGTTGTTGGGGCGTTGCCTCGATGGTGACCGGTAGCAACAAGCCCTGCACGGGAATGCCGTCCGTCTTTAGCTGTTCGACGTAACGTTCGTATAATACACGCTCCGCTGCAACATGTTGATCAATCAGAAACACCCGATCTCCGCCTTCTGCAACGATATATGTATTAAACAGATTGGTTTTCAGTTGAACGCCTTCAAAGTCGAGAAGTTCTAGTTCCGTTCCCTCAGGAATTGGGTGTTGTGGTAAGTGCACCGATTCGGCCTGAGGGGGTGTTTGCTGCGAGGCAACTTCTTCTGACGGTTGTGGTGCCGTGGAAGACACCGAGGGGGAGTCCGGCTGCGCAAGTTCACGGTGCCCACCAGGGAAAATCGAGCTGCGAGGAGCCGGACTATCCACCTCAATCTGCGCTCGCCGGGTTGGGACGTTTGAGGGAACATCTCTGTCTATAGAAATCGAATCATATGTTGATTCAGCTGTTCCCTCTTTCCCTTCCATCTTGGGGATGTATTTGTTCTTATAGATACCACTATTTAGCAGCCGTACCACTCCACTGTAGAGGCTCCGTTCATTCTGGAACCGCACCTCAATCTTGGCTGGATGAACATTGACATCAACATGCTGGCCGTTCATTGTCAAGAATAGGAACGCAACGGGATACCGATCCTTCGGCACCATAGATCGCATCGCTTCACTAAGTGCTGCACCGAGAACCTTGCTCCGAATAGGTCTCCGGTTTAAGAAAAAGAGTTGATAGTTACGATTTGACTTCGTGAAATCTGGTTTCCCCACAAAGCAGTGAAGATGTAGGTGCGGCAAGTCAGCATCGAACTCGATGAGATTTTCGGCAAACTCTTTTCCGTACAGTAAGCGGATCCGCTCGATATAGGATTCGCACACTCTGACATCAATTAGAGAGCGCCCGTTGTGTGACAGAGAAAACTGCGTTTGCGGATTGGCGAGTGCTGCCCACGTCACCTGATTTGTGATGTGACTCAGCTCCGTCACATCACTCTTGAGGAATTTCAGTCGTGCTGGCACATTATAAAAAAGGTTGTTAACCGTGAGATGTGTCCCCGGCGAGCAACCGCTTGCCCCCACGGGACGAACCACGCCACCTTCGACCGTAAGTTTTGTGCCTTCCACCGCATCGGGGGTTCGCGTTAGCAGCTCAAAATGAGATACTGATGCAATGCTTGGGAGTGCCTCCCCTCGAAATCCAAACGTTTGGATGGTTTCCAAGTCTTCAACTGTGCTGATTTTACTGGTAGCATGTCGTTCTATTGCGATGAGGGCGTCCTCACGGCTCATGCCAGCACCGTTATCTGAGACCGAGATCAATCGCTTCCCGCCCGCCCGGATGTCGACAGTGATCTTCGTGCTGCCCGCGTCGATCGCGTTTTCGACCAGTTCTTTGACAACAGATGCCGGTCGTTCAACAACCTCTCCGGCGGCAATCTTGTTGGAGATGTCGGGCGGTAAGATCTTGATTGGCATAGTCAACTCCTGATAAATGAAATGTGAGGCATAAACCGCATATTGTCCAAACTTCCAAATGACTCTGATCGTCGCGAAGTTTCAAAAGTTTCCCTGATAAAGCGAATTTAGGGGTTAACTGTGTTTTTGAAATGCCTAAATGATTCTAAGATCTGCGATAAATGGCGGGAGAGGGTGGGAGTCGAACCCACCTACCCACTTGCATGGGCAAGCTGGTTTTGAAGACCAGTAGAGCCACCGGACCCTATCCCCTCCCACAGAACAACCCGCGTTAGAAACCTCATCTCGCGGATTACGCCTTACGCTGTGAAAACCGTAACCGTCGGTGATTGCCCTCACGAATCGTCAGCCCCTGACCGTCGCAATATTCGAGAAACGGCACGGCGTATTTCCGGCTGGTTTGCGCCAGTTCGCGGAACTCAGCAACAGTTATTATATCATTTTTCTCAAGGTAATTAGTAAGCGAAGTCACGATTGTGTCGAACATTCGGGTATGTATAAAAAGGTCATCTGCAACTCTTATGAAGCGTCCGAGGTTCATAAGTGCATAAAAGGTTTCTTCAACCGACCGTGATGGATAGTCGGACAGTTGAGTGGTTAACTCGCTCAGCGACGGGGTGTTTATGCCAGCGTCAAGGAAGATATCTTCAACTTTTTCCTTGATATCTTCTTCTTCCGCAGAAAACTGGATTTGATGCGATGACAGACGCAGCAGGTTTCCATCGGTAACAATCTCTTTTTGACGGATCAGTTGATCAACAATCTTCTCGAAACCGATTTCGTCCAGTCTCAGCTGGAGACGAAGTTGTGAACTGTTCTGACCCGGCGCAAGTGGTTCTGCTTCATGGAAGGTCGCTAAGGTGTCCGTCAGATCTGCTTGTGCCTGTTGTGCCCGATCCGTTGCAGAAATAAGAGGCGTACTTCCTTGCCATCGCAGGATCTCTTGACGATCCTCAAGGTCCTTTAAGCACCCTCGAAAGACTGCGTCGGGGTAAGGAAGGTAGTAGCGAAGAAATTCCTCTGGTACGCAAAGATCACTGCTCTGTGCCAGTACCAATCGCACAACGTCGGTGTCATCTGCACCTTCCCAAGCTGTTAGGGTTTCCAGCGTTTCTTCCGTGAATCGTTTGTGACGTGGAGCGAATGGGTTAATCACCCGTCCACCACCAACCGTATATTGAGCCGAGAAATCGCGCACGATAAAACGATCGCCTTTAAAGGTCAAGATCGGTTTCTCAAGCCTTAACTGGAGCTGAGTCGAGTCTCCCGGTAGGACAGCCTCCTCCATCAACAGAATCGCACGGCAAAATGTCTCGCTCGTACCAAGATAAAACCGCATCCGCGTCCAGTGCTCAAGCATTCTTGGGAAGGACGACAGTAGGTCAAGTGACACGTCAATATTATCTGTCACCGCTGAAAACCCGCTTGGGCAAAGCACATTCCCGCGCTCGATTTCGTCTTGGGTGATTCCTGACAGATTCAACGCTGTTCGCTGACCCGCCTGTGCATTTTCAGCCTGTTCGCTATGAACTTGGACACCGCGGACACGCGCCTCCCGTCCTTGCGGTAGCATAACCAGTCGTTGTTCCCGTTGGATCGCACCGCCCATCAGCGTCCCCGTTACTACAGCTCCAAACCCGGTCATCGAAAAGACACGATCCACATACAGACGTGGGATGCCGTTATGCCATTCCGTTTGTGTCTCGGTGTTAACACAAGTCGCTATTGTACGTTTCAGTTCGTCTATCCCTTCCCCTGTCAGCGCGGAGACGTGAACAGTGGGCGAACCTTCAAGGGTTGTTCCAGCCAGCATCTCCTGAGACATTTCTGCTGATTCTGCTAGCTGATCCGGTGTCACCAAGTCTGCCTTTGTCATTACGAGGATACCAGCCGAAATGCCGAGAAGATCGAGGATTTCCAAATGCTCCAGCGTCTGTTCCTGTACACCTTCCTTTGCATCAACGACAAGCAGCACCATATCCATCCCATACGCACCGGATAGCATATTACGGATAAACCGTTCATGGCCCGGAACATCCACAATTCCGGCCCGCGAACCATCCGGCAGATCGAAGTATGCAAATCCCAACTCAATTGACAGACCGCGCTCCTTCTCCTCCTTGAGCCGATCCGTTTCGATGCCGGTAAGGGCGTGTATCAGTGCAGATTTGCCGTGATCAACGTGTCCCGCGGTGCCGATGATAACGTGTCGCATAACAGCCTGTCCTGTCTAAGTCGTGCGCTCCGATTCTGCTTGGATTGTCGCTATCACACCCCTCGCTGCTTCAATAATCCACTCCAACTCTTGACTAAACACAGTCCGAACGTCAAAACGGAGTTGATCCTCCTGCACACGCCCAATCACAGGGCGCGGTTGGGATCGAAAATGCGTGGCGAGGGCCTCTGCAGAAATCTGCGAGGCGCATAAGCTGACGGCGACGCTTGATAAAGTGTCGACCGGAAGCGAGCCGCTGCCAATCTGCGCTATACTCTCTTCAACCGTTACTTGGACTGCATCACCGAACACTTCGCGTAGATAGTTGGCGAGTCTTGCCGCCACTTCACGAAGTTCGGTGACCGATCGAGTATAACGCTGGAGCATCGGTAGCTTTTCGGGCAATTCCCTTTCGTTCAGGTAGAGCCTCAAGGTAGCCTCGAGCGCAGCAATGGTGAGTTTTCCAACGCGCAACGCTCGCATCAATGGATTCCTGCGGATGTCTTCAATTGCGTCCTGTCGCCCCACAATAATTCCGGCTTGCGATCCTCCAAGCAGCTTATCACCGCTGAACGTAACGACATCGACACCCGCACTTATCCGTTCACGCACCACCGGTTCATAGGGCAAACCGTAACGGGTCAGATCAAGCAACGAGCCGCTACCGAGATCCTCCATCGTTTGTATGCCGTGCTGATGTCCAAGTTCTGTCAGTTCTTCCATTTCGGGGCTTGATGCGAATCCGACAACCTTGTAATTACTCGGATGTACCTTGAGCAACAATGCCGTATTTTCGTTGATCGCGCTCTCGTAGTCCCGAAGGTGTGTGCGGTTTGTTGTCCCTACCTCCCGTAAGATTGCTCCGCTCGCCTCCATCACGTCGGGAATACGAAATGCCCCGCCAATCTCAATCAGTTCGCCGCGGGATACGATCACCTCTCTGCCACGCGCAAGCGTATTCAACGCGAGCAATACCGCCGCTGCATTATTGTTCACTATTGTCGAGGCTTCACACCCTGTCAACCGCTGGAGCAGCGGTTCCGTTAGCCGATCGCGGTGTCCACGCGCACCTGTGTCGAGATCATACTCCAGATTCACATAGTTAGCCGCAGCTTGGGAAAGGCTTTCAGATGTCGAATCACTAAGAAGTGACCTGCCGAGGTTGGTGTGCGTGATTGTGCCGGTGGCGTTCACAATCGGACGAAGCGCGGGAGCGGTGAGGGATTCTAGTTCGACTCGGACCAGTGATGCATACGCCGAATCATCCGGAATTTCCGGAATTTCCACGTTGTTAAGGATTTGCCACCGAACCTCCGCGGTAACTGTGCGTAACCCCTCCGTTACAAGATCCCGCGAATACTGCTCCTGCATACCGAGGAATGGTTCACGAGAAAGCAGCTGTTCTATGGCGGGGATATTACGTAATGCCTCACCCTGTTCTGAGGTTAGTTTTTTTGCCGACATTGCTTTTTTCTATTCCAACATAATTTGCTAATCTGTGGACACCTGACACCGCCGTAGGTCAGGCATCTTGCCCAGCACTTATTCAAACTGGTTGATTACCTTTACTGGCTTCCCTGTCTCCGCGGATTCTACGCCTGCGACTAAACCCGAAACCGTTTTTGCCCCTTCCCGCACATCAATCGATGGTTGGGTTCCATTAATCACACAGTCAACGAAATGAAAAACTATCTCCTGAATTGCATTGCCATCCTCTGCGACGATGTCTTCTGTGCTACCATCGCTACGGTGGATGCGGTTTTTCCAGATAGTCCCTTCCGTTCCGTAGATGGAGAGAAATCCTTCACCCATCCCTCGACCTCTGCATCCGCTGGTAACGAGAACTTTGCCGATACAACCGTTTTCAAACTGAAAAGTCAAGATATAACAGTCATCAAGCGGAAACTCCTGAGTCGCATACCCATTGGAATAGGCGTGGACTTCGGTAACATCACTGCCGACCGTCCACCGAAGAAGATCGAAGGGGTGGCAGCCACCACCGATCAGAATGTTCTGTGCAGTCTGCGGATGAGACCGCCAAG
This sequence comes from Candidatus Poribacteria bacterium, assembly GCA_965220385.1. Lineage (GTDB taxonomy): Bacteria > Poribacteria > WGA-4E > WGA-4E > PCPOR2b > PCPOR2b. Next base: position 1,124,594 of record OZ244825.1, read on the forward strand.
TTACCGGATTGTAGAGAGAGCGCATATCGTGGATGTAACTGCCTTCGACGAAAAAGGCACGTCCGATCCTCTCAGTGTCATAAATCCCCTTGATCCGTTTGTAAGTAGGTTCAAACCGCATGAACTGACTCACCATAAACGTGAGTCCGGTGTCGTCCACTGCTTGCACCAGTTTACGGCAGCTTTCTGTATCGATCGCCATCGGTTTCTCGCATAGGACATGTTTTCCTGCCCGAAGTGCTGCGATAGCGTGTTCAGCGTGAAAGAGATCTGGCGTGCAAACCAAGACAATCTGGATGTCCTGATCGTCTAACAGCTGCTGGTAACTGGTCGTCGCAAACCGCATCTGACCTTGGCGACATAAATCATGGGCGGTCTTTTCGTCGTCGTCAGCAACGCCGACTAATTCGGCATCAGGGCAAGCGGAGAACGCACTGATATATCCAGATACGTGGACATCGCTGCCGACCACGCCAACGCCTACTCTGTCCATCTGAAAATCCTCTTAGAATCCGGCGCTCTTATCAACTTGGTTGTGCAGGGGTAACTCCCCACGCACGAAACGTCCGATATTCTTACCAAAAATCTCAAGCACGTGCTGTCCCTCGAACTGCGTGCCGCCAGAAACGTGCGGCGCGATTAATACATTCTCCATCTCCCACAATTCACTCTCTTCTGGCAGGGGTTCCGTTGCAAAAACGTCCATCGCCGCCGCAGCTAACCGGCCCTCCCGCAACGCAGATACCATGGCTGCTTCATCAATAATTCCGCCCCGTGACATAGGCACGATCATCGCCGTCGGTTTCATCAGGGCTATCTGTTCTGTACCGATCATCCCGCGCGTTTCTGGTGTGCGAGGGACAGCGATCAGTACATAGTCCGACTCGCACAACAGATCATCAAGTCGATCAAATCCCCACACCTCACTGACGTAGTCTGGCTTGTCGCCGGGATAGAGGTCTACCGCGATGATACGCATGTCGAAGGCACTTCCCCGCTTGGCAATTTCCCGTCCAATCTTCCCAAACCCGACTATCCCCATCGTGCTATTGGTCAGTTCCACCATCTTAGGGCGGATCTTGCCGATTGCCCACTGTTTTTGCTGCTGTGCGAGGATAGAATCTCTGATGCCACGGGTAAAGGCGAGGATCATAGCGATCGCACTCTCTGCGACACACGCAGCATGGGTGCCGCTCGCGCTCGTTAGCAGGACATCGCTCTCTACCACTTCGGGGATAGCCACAAAGTAGTCAACCCCGGAGCTGGGCGACTGAATCCATTTGAGGTTTTTGGCAGCGAGGAAAAGATCGCGGTTGAGCCAACCGATGTAGACATCGGCATCGGCGATAAGTGTGGACGCATCTTCTGGTTTGGCGCAGTGGATAAATTCTACGTCAGGATAGGTTTTCTCGAATTCGGGGATCCCCTCTTCGAGTCCCATGTGGTTAGGTCCAACCAAAATCTTCATTTACCGTCTATTCTCCTTAGTATATGTTAAAAATTTTATCTGAAAAGCGTGGTTTCCGAGAATCGCAGCATGGTATACTTAGGGTCGTATAAAATTGCGATTTGAACCGCCCGATTCGTCGAGTGCTTCATCCACCAAAATCAATCTCTGATGGTACGCAGTATACCATATCTATCACGAATCCGAAACCTATTTTTTCGAGAGCGAGTTGCTGCTGTAGCGAGGAGGAGAGAAAAAATGTCCAAAGAATTGAATCAGCGTTTAGAAGAATACAAGGCAAATGGGTTCACTGTTTTTGAGGGGTTGTACACCAAGGAACAGATGCAGCGTTGGCGTGAGAGACATCGGGAGTTAATGGCGGATTATGATGGACAGACCTGGTTTGGAAACATGCTTGAGTACGCCCCTAAGCTAATGTGGCCCGCGGTGAAACATCCGACCATACTTGACTTCTTGGAGTCTGTGATGGGACCATTCGTGCAACTCGATAACCTCACCCTCGCCGCTTTTCCAAGCGTACCCAAGGATCAGGCTGATGGGCGCGCATCCGGTTGGCACCGAGACCGGTGGGCAAAAGTGCCGCAGAAGGATATCTACGAGCGCCCACTTGCTTCAAACGCAATCAGTTATCTGCAGGATCTAACGGACGAATACGGTCCTTTGCGAGTTATTGCTGGGTCGCATCGGCAGCCGATCACCATAGACATCGAAGATCGAAACAAGCCACATCCGGACGAAACCTTACTCTATATGAAGGCTGGAGACGTCGTTGTAACACACAACCACCTGATCCATTCGGGGACCCCCAATACTGCCGACGGTCTGCGCTACTTTTTCAGTGTTTACTACAATTCCACTTGGCTCAAGCACACCGATAACCATAGTGGTCCGCTAACACTGCGTCTCCTTGAAGAGGCACGTGGGCGTGACGACCACCGACTGATGCGACTCTTGGGGGTCGATACGCAGCTACAGCCACGCTGCAATTCTGGATTTCTGGCTCCGGACGAGGATCGGTGGGAGGAATGGATCGCTGCCGATCGCGCAGCAGTTAAATCTGAAGAATAATACGTAAGAAACAACTCGACCTTGCGGATTACGCATTGTTTTGTAAAGGTGACGCAAACTGCTACCTATTGCCTTTCTACGAGTTTAGGTGACAAGGTAGATTAGGATCTGTTATTAGAAGCCGAGCGAGGCTGCGATCCCGTACTCCTCCGCCAAAGACTTGAGAGTGTTCCAGGTGGCGTCCTCTATAAAGATACCTTCCTGCAACTTCTGTTGAGTCCGCAGATGTTCTAACTCTCCAGGATAGAAAACCTCTGTAAAGCCAGCCGCTGGCGGACAGCCCTTCAAATATGCAGCGAACTCCGCAACCTCTTTCTTGAACTCAGTAAGGGAACGGAAGGCATCGACGTTGAAGGCTGCCATGAAGCACCCATCATTGTGTTTGCCCGCTGGATCATGTCCAAAACCGAGACCAGTGAGGATACCTGAAAAGATTTCGACCATTACCGATAGTCCATATCCTTTGTGCCCCTCTGGTCCCCCCAGTGGAAGCTGAACACCGCCACGACCTAAATCCTCAGGATCCGTGGTTGGGTTGCCATCCTTATCAAGAATCCAACCCTCCGGAATCTCGACGCCACGTGTGCGCGCCACATTGATCTTCCCACCCGCAACAGCACTGGTCGCCATGTCTATAAACAGCGTACCTTCCAAATCGCTGGGCATCGCCATACAAATAGGATTCGTGCCGAGCCGTGCTTCTCTGCCGCCAAAGGGCGCGACTGATTTACTAGTGCGCCCAGAGTCAGCGGTCATCATACCTATTAGATCCGACTGCGCCGCCATGATAGGGTAATCCGCTACCCGACCGACATGGCTCTGTTGGTAGACCGTAGTGGCTGCGACGCCGTGTTGCTTGGCTTTCTTGATCGTGATTTGCATCGCCCGCTCGGAGACCACGTATCCGAATCCCCAGTTGCCGTTAATCACCGTGGTAACACCGGTCTCACGGACAATCTCAAAAGGTGCACCCGGTACTATGTGCCCCCGATTTATCCGGTCGATGTAACCGGGGATGGCAATAATTCCGTGCGAGTCGTGACCTGCTAAATTGGCACCCATCGAGTGCCTTGAGATGATTGCCGCCTCCTCTGAACTGGCACCTGCCCCTTGAAGGAGTTGAGAAGCAATTTCTCGTAACTGATCAGCTGAAATGGTAGGCATAATTCCCTCCTGATTCGGTATGAATGTAGGACACATCTAATTCGTCTTCTGTATGACTGATACGCCTGCTCTAATTTAGCAAAGCCAAGGTGCTTTGTCAAATTCATATTGCTGGGTTGGAGTTGTGGCGAACGAATCTTCCCCTTTCCCCGCTTCCGTCCCTGCAAGCGGTATCTGGCACAAGAACATCTGCTCGATGCTTCTCCCACCTTGGAAGAGTCTCACCGTGGAACCACATCTCGGGGGTGCGGCACAGAAGCTGACAGTCATCAAACCCGCGATTGACGAAAACTGCACAAACTTTTCGGTAGTGGTACACCCTGCGAATGCTCGGAAAAAGATTAAACCACCTACCGTTTCTGCTCGTCTTATGCGGGTTTCTATAGCTGTAAAAGCCTCTTAGACAACTTTGGTATCTTTTGTGCCGATTCATCGTTGTCAAGATTCGTGCGTGATTTAGTAGGATACGACATTCGCTCGCTTGAAAAACGAGCACTGTAAAGGAGATAACAGATGAAACATAAGATGTACGTCTCGTGGTGTTGGTGCATTATAGCCATTTTCGTATTAGTTGCTGCTGCAGGAAACATGACCGTAGTCGCAGAGGAAGAGGGTTCATCATCGCCCGTGGACATTGCAATTGATGCTACCTATGCAAGTGCGTATTACTGGCGAGGAGCTAGCGCAGGCGTTGGAACGAGCTTTATGCAACCTTCTGCTGATGTCTCTTACTCCGCTGGGGCTTTCAGCGTAGGTGCCAATGTGTGGTATTCGCAAGGTATTGATGGCGGTGATGCAGACAACAGCGAGATTGATTACACCGTATACGCTGGTGCTAGCCTTGGAGCGGTTGATATCAGCGCAGGCGTTATTGACTATGCAATTCCAGGTAGTTTTCCGTTTGCAGATGGCCATGTGCTTGAAGCAAACGCAGGTATCGGTATCAGTGCGTTGCCGTTCGACAACAGCATCACTTTCTATGTAAACCTTGCCGGTGAAAAAGATGCTTCTGGTGATGCGGCTAATTCAATGTATCTTGCCCCGAGTCTCGGAACCAGTTACAAAAACCTTGGGATTGGACTGACAGGTGGCATTGCTCTTGGTGAAAGTGACTATTATGGTACTGAAGGTGTTGCGCTGGTTGACATCACGCCAAGCATTTCCTACACCATTCCCGGTGATGCAGAAACATCTGTTAGCTTCAATATCGGTTATAACCCTAACTCAGGCCTGAAGATGTCTTATGTTACTATCGGCACTTCATTCAGTATTGATTAGAGGTATCAGAATACTTCGGGCATGTTGACGTTTAATTCAGGCACGTCCGGCAATCCCGAAATACCCAATCGTAGGGCGAATCTCCGTCGCTTCTACGATTGGGTTGCCAACCAGCAACCTAAGCTAAAATTTAGGCAATGTGCTGCTTGATTTTTCAGCAGATTAGCGGAACTCGCATCAACCTCTCCGTAATAATCCCAAAGAAATAGCCATATCAAAGATTAAGCCCCTCCACTGTTTCTACCCACTTCCTACAGATTTTCCATATAATAAAAAACGAGAAATTAATCTTTGGCATCTTTCTTGCCCATGCCTTCCATTGTGTCCTTTTCTGGTCGTTGACGCGGGCGCATATTTCAAGAGCAATATCTCTGATTAAGCGATTGACGCGTTGAAAGTGGGCGTGACCGAAATCCTTTCCAACGTTCTCAACATCATTTCAACAATGGAGGTTAATTGATGACTATAGCAAAATTAAACAGCAGAGGTGTCCAAGCGTATCTATATAGTGTCGCTATATTGACACTGATTTTCGCCTTCGGATCTGCCTCTGCGGAAATTAAACTGAACGATAACTTATCGATATCAGGTTTTCTCGATATGTCGACCGTAACAACCATGGGTGATGAGACCGAAACAAGCCTGTCTTTTGATCAGTTCGAGATGGATTTTCATCTGAACTACGGCTCAGTCACCGGACAGGTCGATATTGATAGTACAGATCCGGATCAAGGCATAAAGCTGGAGCAAGGCTTTGTAACATACACAGCCCCTAAAGATGCCTTACCCGGTGTGAGTATTACTGCAGGTCGGTTCCTCAGTTCGTTAGGCTTTGAAGCAGCAGAGCCAACAGGGCTCTATCAATACTCTTTTTCGGAAGGTATTCCCTATCCTGGCTACCAGAACGGTGTCGCACTAAACGTTAAACCTGTAAAACAAGCAGGCCTCTACGTCGCGTTCTTGTCTAGTGTTTGGGATGCGAACGAAACAGATGCAGGAACCCCAGGCATCGAAGCTCAGCTCGCACTCATGCCCATGGAGCAGATTACCGCGAAGGTTGGGTATGCGTTAGATGCGATGGACGACTATACTCAAACCGAGCTCAACGCTTGGGTATCATTTGCACAGGGACCGTTGACCCTCGCTGGGGAGATTGATCTGTTAGGGAATTGGGGCGCTGACGGTAATAATGGTATGCACTTCTTGGGGATGGCGAACGTTTCGCTGGAGGATATAATCTCAGCACCGGTTGGTGTAACCCTCCGCTTCAGTGGAATTAGTCTGGATGATTCAGACACCTCCACGGAATTCACGTTTAGCCCTTCTTATACAGCAACGGAGAACTGGCTACTTCTTGCTGAATTCAAACAGCGTCTTGACGCTGAAGAGACAATCATCGCGTTTGAATCTCTTTTCACATATTAACTGATAACCTGATAAACACAACTAGTTGATCTAAGGAGGATATTAAATGTTTCGGTCTGAATCAAAATTGTACAGTATCGTCGCTATAGGTTTGTTACTCTTTGCTTTAGGAATGCTCAGCGTTGAAGAGGTGAACGCCGGGCATCACGAAGTAAAAATTGGTGTGCTGCACTCGTTGAGTGGGACGATGGCAATCTCTGAAACCTCGCTCAAGGACGTTGTTCTAATGGCTGTTGAAGAAATTAACGCCGCCGGTGGCCTAATGGGGAAACAGATTGAACCTGTTGTTGTTGACCCTGCCAGCGATTGGGACCTTTTCGCTGAAAAAGCGAAGGACTTAATTACAAAGAATGAGGTTGCCGTAGTCTTTGGATGCTGGACCTCTGTGAGCCGGAAGTCGGTGCTCCCCGTCTTTGAGGATCATAATTCTCTGCTCTTCTACCCGGTCCAGTACGAAGGTGAGGAGCAGTCGCTTAACGTTTTCTATACAGCTGCCACCCCAAACCAGCAGCTGATTCCTGCGGCTGAGTATATGATGGAAGAGGTCGGAGCCAAGAAGTTCTATCTGCTAGGGACGGACTATGTTTTTCCACGCACAGCGAACAAGGTGCTAAAGGCTTATCTGAAAACCAAGGGTGTACCGGACGAAAATATCGTCGAGGAGTACACCCCGTTCCACCATCAGGACTATCAAACCATCGTCGGCAAAATCAAGAAATTCGCGGCTGGCGGCGATGCCTGTGTGCTATCCACGATCAATGGTGACAGCAACGTGCCTTTCTACAAGGAGTTTGCTAACCAGGGACTGACGTCTGATGACTGCCCGATCATGGCTTTCTCTGTTGCAGAAGACGAGCTGCGGGCGATGGACGTGCCTCCCCTCGTTGGACACCTCGCAGCGTGGAACTATTTCCAAAGCATTAACAGTCCAGAAAACAAAAAGTTCGTGAAGAACTTCAAGGCGTTCTGCGAGCGAAACGGTTTGCCCGGCGGCTCAAAGCGTGTCACAGACGATCCCATTGAAGCTGCTTACTTCGGAGTCTATGTTTGGAAGGCAGCAGTTGAGAAAGCTGGATCCTTCGATGTCGATAAGGTGCGGGAAGCGGTCTACGGATTGGAATTTGACGCGCCCGGTGGTAAGAAGATGATGCACGCTGACAACCAGCATACGCTGAAACCAGTTTACATCGGCGAAATTAAGAAAAATGGTCAATTCAAGATCATTTACAAGTCAGACGGACTGGTTTCACCCGATTCCTACAGCAGCTATCTCCATCCGGATGGCAACTATCCTGCGCCGACGGGTGGTCCCAAGGAGAAAGCTGGAATGTAGTTGAATCCTTGGATCTGTTCACGTTGTAAGGTAAGGTGTAATAAGGAATCCCTCTTGTATCTTACCTTACAACCCTTTCCAACTACAGTTCCTCCGCGCCGTGGATCCACGATGTTCCAAGTTTTCAAAGAATCTGCCGACATCCGGACATACGCCCACCCAGAGTGGAAATCAACCCGTCTTATCAAGCGAATCCCCTAAAAATCCATGCTGAGACTCTTCCGAATCATTGCATTTGCACTTATAAAAATCGTTGGTGTCCTATCTTTGTGCGCTGCCCAAGTAGACGACACATTCATCCGGTCTGAAATCCGTAAATTTGCTGATGAAGATGTCACCACCCGCAAAGCTGCTATCATGACGCTGGCAAAATCTGGCGACCTGCGCGTAGAACCAATCCTTGAGTCGTACAGACTGGGCGAATTCTACCTCTGGAATGGGAAGATGGTGCTCTGTAAAGAAACCGCCGAGGACGAAGATTTCAACGAATTCTGCCTCCTTTCAGACGTGTTGACTGCTGAGCCTATTCTGGGCGCAGATGGAGAACAGATGCAAATCCCGCTGGAGGAACTGGAGGAAATATCCCCGTCAAGAGCAGAGCGCAAGCTCGCTAACAGCGCAAAGTTCCTCGTTAGACTTTCGTCGCCGGTGCCTGAGATTCGGATGTCAGGTGCCAAAAAGTGCGGCGATCCTCCGGGAATTATCGAAGCCGTTTCCCAACTTGAGGAGATGGCTCAAAATGATCCAGTTAAGAAAATCCGATATATTGCTAATGAAAGTCTACTGCTCATTCGTTTGAGTCGCACATCTTTGGAGCAGGATCCGGACGCACATCTCGATATCGTACATGAGTTAGGCGAAATCAAAAGTCTGCGGGGACTCCCTCGGCTGCAGGAGATGTTTGATAAATTGATGGTGAAGGTTGAGGCGTTGCCGGACTTTGAGGAAGGAACGGACATTGAAAACCTTGAACCGGCTGACGAGAAAGCTCTGGGCATCTATAAATACGCAATTGCGTACAAATATGCAATGAACCAGATCAATAGCTACCAAGGTTTGGTCGGCGGTGTAGGCAACATATTTCGTGGTCTTTCGCTCGGATCCGTTCTCATCTTGATGGCGTTGGGGCTTGCCATTACGTTTGGTCTCATGGGGGTCATCAATATGGCACACGGTGAACTTATGATGATTGGGGCTTACGCGACGTTCGAGATACAGAGGCTGTTTGGTCATACCCCAGACAATCCGTCGGACTGGTACTATGTCGGGGCACTACCTGCGGCGTTTCTGGCGGCGGCTTTCGTGGGCTACCTCATTGAGGTGCTGGTCGTTCGCCACCTGTATCGACGCCCACTGGAGTCCCTCCTGGCAACGTGGGGGATTGGACTTCTCCTCATTCAACTGGTACGCATTCGCTACGGCGACAACATCGGTGTGAATGCCCCGACTTGGGCGCGTGGTGGGCTTGAAGTTGTGCAAGACCTCATCGTTCCCTATAGTCGCTGCTTTATTATCGTCCTGTGTGGTTTGTGTGTTCTGCTAATCTATTACCTGATGAACCACACCAAACTTGGCTTGCGGATGCGAGCGACCATGCAGAATCGGAATATGGCAAACAGCATGGGCGTCAACACACAACGCGTCGACCGATACACCTTTGCCTTCGGTTCCGGCATCGCCGGCGTTGCGGGTTGTGCATGGACACTTATTGGCGGTGTCACGCCTGACATGGGACAGACCAACTTCATCATTGATTCATTTCTGGTTGTTGTCACGGGCGGTGTGGGTGAGTTGATCGGCGTTATCTGTGCGGGACTGGGGATCGGGGTGTTGATGAAGGTGATCGAGCCGTTGGGAATCGGATCTGTGGTGGTCGGAGCAATCTGGGCGAAAATCTTACTCCTGATTATTATCGTCGGGTTCATCCAGTTTAAGCCAGCGGGCCTGTTCGCACCGAAAGGCAGACTCAGCGATGTTTAAAAAAGCTGCTATCACACAAGCGAGTCCCCAGCCGGTTGAGACCGATGCACAGAATCTGTGGCAGGAGAAAGAGATCGGAACGGAGAAAGGTGTAGTCAACGGTCAATTATCAATCTTCCTCCGACGCTATGTTCCGTGGGCGCTGCTTTTCGTCGGCTTGGTTGTCATTCCCTCTTTATATTACTTGGGTCTGATCACTATCGGAACCGTTAACATGCTCGGTCGCTACATGGCGTTTGCGATTGTCGCTGTGGGGCTCGATCTCATTTGGGGCTATACCGGCATCCTAAGCCTCTGCCAAGCATTCTTTTTTGCACTGGGCGGCTACGCGATGGGCATGTACCTAGCGCACCACGGCGGACCGGAAGGAATTATAGATGCCAACAACTGGAAAATCCCTGCATGCTTGTATGTGGTCTATCCGTACAAGGTCGGCGAAGTACCGGGCGACGCGCTCGTTCCATGGTTCTGGAAACCGTTTTATACGTTGCCCATCACACTGATTTTGGGATTATTGATTCCAGGCATAGCGGCTTTGGCGATCGGTTATTTCGGTTTTAAGAGTCGGGTTCGTGGCGTCTACTTTGCCATCTTGACGCAGGCGATTACGGTCGCTGGATGGTTGGTGTTCTGCATGAACAACATGAAGCTGTGCGGTACAAATGGCTTAACACGGTTCGACCGAATCGCGGGGTTCGAGCTAACAACACCTCATGTCAAAGTAAGTCTTTATGTCATCACGCTTCTCGCGCTCGTTGGAGTCTATGCCTTATGCAAACAGGTCGTTAAATCTCGTTTGGGACGGATCCTTATCGCCATTCGAGATGACGAGACCACATTGCGTTTTTCGGGTTACAAGCCTTACATCTATAAACTATTTGCATTTGGCCTTGCCGGAATGATCGCGGGACTCGGTGGGATGCTATACGCGCCACAGATGGGTATTTTTACACCAACGAACATGGAGGCGGGCGCATCTATCCTGGTGGTGATCTGGGTTGCAGTTGGTGGACGCGGTGCCCTGTCCGGAGCAATTATCGGGACATTGGGGGTGAATCTGCTCTATAACTTCTTTACGTCTGAAAAGAACCTATTGCTGTTCACCTGGAGAGCGGAGTATTGGCAGTTTATTTTAGGCGGACTTTTCATTGGTGTGGTTCTCCTGTTCCCTGGCGGCTTGATTGATTTATGGCATCGCTTGGTGGGCAAGGCAAAATGAGGACAATCACAGCATATCAAGGCAACGGGGATTCAATATGAACCAGGCTCAACGGATTGCCGAATACAAAGAATATAGTCCACGCGACAGTCGATTTACGGAAGAGCGCTATCTGCTCTTTCTGGAAGATATTACCGCGGTCTTTGATGGGTTCAAAGCCCTAGATATAGAGGCTTTGGGAATTGAATATAACGAACTCCGTGTCATTATTGGACCTAACGGCGCAGGTAAAACAACACTCTGCGATGTCGTGAGCGGCAAAACCCGACCGACGACCGGATCTGTCTTTTTCGACGGCGCTGACATTACCCAGCAGACAGAGACAGAGATTGCGCTGCGGGGAATTGGGAGGAAGTTTCAGACGCCGACCGTTTTTGACAGCCTGACAACCTACGAGAATATGGAACTCGCTTTACCCGGTCACTACCGCTTGTGGTCGAACCTGTTTGGTTCCACGACAAAAGCACAGCATGAACGGATCATGGATATCCTTGAGCGCGTTGGGCTTGCCGATGAGCTGCACCGCGAAGCGAGGTATCTGAGTCATGGACAGCGCCAATGGTTGGCGATTAGTACGCTCATCCTATCAAATCCCAAACTGCTCCTCGTTGATGAACCCGCTGCGGGTTTAACGGATGCGGAGACGGCGTTAACCGCCGAACTCCTCCTCGAACTGAAAGATGACCACACGCTTATCGTCATCGAGCACGATATGGACTTTGTGCGTCAACTTGATACATTCGTGACTGTGCTGAATGAAGGGGTTATCATGGCAGAAGGAATGATGCACGAGGTTCAGCAGAACGAGGAGGTTATTGAGGCCTATCTAGGCCGCTAACGACTGGAGGTTGTCTTCCTAAAAAATATCATGCTAAAAGTTTCAAATCTCTCATTCTCATACGGGGAAGTTCAAGTACTGCGTAAGGTTGATCTTCACGTTCCCGCTGAAACGATTGTCTCCATGATGGGACGCAATGGCGTGGGCAAAACCACATTGATGAACAACATCGTCGGATTGTTAAAACCGTCGTCCGGTTCGATTCAGATCGAAGATCAAGAACTCGTTGGGGTTGCAACCCATCATCGGATTCGTGCGGGGTTGGCTTATGTGCCACAAGGGAGAATGATCTTTCCTAAACTGACTGTCGAGGAGAATTTAAGGGTGGGTCTCTCAGCGCGGACTGACAGACTGACGCAAATCCCCGATGAAATATATGAACTTTTTCCAATCCTCAAGGAGATGGGGAGCCGAATGGGCGGTGACCTCTCCGGAGGCCAACAGCAGCAGCTCGCTATCGGGCGTGCCCTCGTAACCGATCCAAAGGTTTTAATTCTCGACGAGCCGACAGAGGGGATTCAACCGAACATCATACAACAGATTGGGACTGTGTTGCGACAACTGGTTGAAACAAAGCGGATGACAATTCTCATCGTTGAGCAGTATCTCGATTTTGTTCGGGAGTTTTGCCAGCGATTCTACATTATGAACCGCGGTGAGATTGTCGCACATGATGAGACCAATGCGCTCAGCCAGAACATGATTCGGGAATATCTCAGCGTTTAATATGTCACGTATTGATTCCAGCGCAGGGCGCCACGGTGAGCTCAGGCTCGCTTTTACACAGCGGGACAATAGCACCATGATGGCGGAGAGTTTCTTCCGGGTGCCGCTACAGGTGATGAAACCGCGTTACGATGAATCAGGCTGCGCCTGTGTGTATCTCTTGAGTCCCACGGGAGGCGTGGTCCAGGGGGATGACTATCAGATCGATGTGACGCTCGCGCCAAATACCCACGTAACGCTGACCACGCAAGCGTCCACGAAAGTATATGCCATGCCGCGTCAAGGTGCTACTCAATCGATGCGGGTCCGAGTCGGGACAGATGCGATATTTGAATACCTACCTGATTCGGCAATACTGTTTCGAGGTGCGGATTTCAGTCAGGACATCTCCCTCTTCTTGGACCCTGGGGCGAAAGTTGCTCTACAAGAGATCGTCATGCCGGGACGGTTGGCACGGGGTGAGACGCTGGCATTTACGCACTATCAAACCCGTTTTAAGATTTCAGATTCGGATGGCTTATTGCTGTACGATACCTGCCGTATCCAACCCAAGTGCCAACCCGATCTCACCGGGACAGGTGTGTTGGAGGAATATCCGTGTTGGGGAAGTTGGTATCTGGTCGGTGGATTTGAGACGCCTCGCTGGGAGGTGCTTTGTGACTTTGCTGAACCACTGCTAAATCATCGTCCAAAATCCATTGGTGGATTGTCCCAACTACATCGAGGCGGTATCGCTGTCCGGATGCTCGCTCACAGCGCAGAAGTGATACAAACCACCTTTCAAACTATCTGGAACTGGTTGAAAACGGAACACTTAGGACTCGAAGTAATTGATCTGCGAAAGTATTAGACTCGGAGGAAATGATCTGTGAATCTGACACCACGCGAGCAAGAAAAACTGATGATTTATGTCGCCGCACAGCTTGCCAAAGATCGACGGGCACGTGGCTTAACTCTTAACTATCCGGAAGCGGTTGCCATCATTACCGCTGAGATCTTGGAGGGTATCCGTGACGGGATATCCGTTGCGGAATTGATGCAATACGGCACAACGCTACTGAGCCGCCATGATGTCATGGAAGGAGTGCCAGAAATGCTGCATGAGGTGCAAGTCGAAGGCACGTTCCCCGACGGTACAAAGCTCGTTACCGTCCACAACCCGATTCGATAGAGGTGAATAGTCGAAGGAGTAAAGATGATCCCCGGAGAATACATACTTGCGGAAAAGGACATTACTGCGAACGATGAACGCGAGACCGTAGAGCTGACGGTCGCCAATACCGGCGACAGGCCGATACAGGTCGGCTCGCACTTCCATTTTTATGAGGTCAACACGGCACTCCAATTTGAGCGGGAAAAGGCGTTCGGAATGCGGTTGAATATCCCCTCCGGCGTCGCTGTCCGGTTTGAGCCGGGCGACCAAAAAACGGTGACGCTCACGGAATTAAAGGGCAAACGGATCGTACACGGTTTGAACGGTCAAACCAATGGCCCGCTTGATAAAGCGTAAACAACCTCTCCTCGATCCCGCTTTTCCATCTTGAAAGCCTGATATCATCTATGAAGGAAAAACAATGGCACTCAACATTCCACGACGCACATACACAGATATCTACGGACCCACTGTCGGCGATAGGATCCGTCTTGCGGACACAGAGTTGTTTATCGAAGTCGAGAAAGACCATACCGTCTATGGCGAGGAGTCGAAATTTGGTGGCGGTAAGACGCTGCGTGATGGTATGGGACAGATTCCCGGCGCCACAAGTGCCGATGGTGTTCTCGATCTTGTCTTGACCAATGCCCTGATTTTGGACTATTGGGGTATCGTCAAGGCAGACATCGGGGTACGCGACGGCAAAATTGTCGGGATCGGCAAGTCAGGCAATCCGAACATCATGGATGGCGTCAGCGACGGTATGGTTGTCGGTGCGGGAACGGAAGTCATTGCGGCTGAGAAGATGATTGTGACACCGGGAGGACTTGATGTCCATATCCACTTCATCTGTCCACAGCAGATCGACGAAGCGCTCTCGTCTGGGGTTACGACTATGATCGGTGGAGGGACAGGTCCTGCAACCGGTACTAACGCTACTACCTGCACCCCCGGCGTATGGAATATCGAGCGGATGCTCGAAGCCGCCGAAGGATTCCCGATTAACCTCGGTTTTCTGGGAAAAGGAAACTCGTCATTGCCAGAGTCACTTAGTGAACAGATCGAAGCAGGGGCATTAGGACTGAAACTCCATGAGGATTGGGGAACAACGCCTGCAGCGATTGATTGCTGTCTATCTGTGGCGGATCAGTACGATGTGCAGGTCGCAATTCATACCGACACGCTCAACGAGGCGGGTTTTGTCGAAGATTCGATCGCTGCGTTCAAGGGACGGACGATTCACACCTACCACACGGAAGGAGCGGGGGGTGGACATGCGCCGGACATCATCAAAGTCTGCGGTCAAAGTAACGTGTTGCCCTCCTCGACCAATCCCACGCGACCGTTTACGGTCAACACTATTGACGAACACCTTGACATGCTGATGGTTTGTCACCACCTTGATGCATCCATTCCGGAAGATCTCGCATTCGCCGAGTCACGGATTCGACCGGAGACTATTGCCGCTGAAGACATCCTGCACGATATCGGTGCGTTTAGTATGATAGCATCCGATTCACAAGCGATGGGGCGTGTTGGTGAGGTGGTTCTCCGCACATGGCAGACCGCTCACAAAATGCGGGAGCAGCGTGGGCGTCTCCTTGAGGAAATGGGCGATAACGATAACTTCCGCGCAAAACGGTACGTCGCCAAATACGCGATCAATCCCGCAATTACCCACGGAATCAGTGACCATGTCGGCTCCATTGAGGTGGGTAAGCTCGCGGATCTTGTTCTCTGGGATCCCGCATTTTTCGGTGTCAAACCACAATTGGTGTTAAAGGGCGGATTCCTTGTCTGGGCGGCGATGGGCGACGCAAACGCCTCAATTCCCACACCGCAGCCGGTTTTGGGACGTCCGATGTTTGGTGCGTTTGGACGCGTTCCCTATGCCGCCTCGTACACCTTTGTTTCGCAAGCGGGTGTTGAGAATGGTGTTGGAAATCGTCTCGGTCTACAAAAGCCAACCGTTCCCGTGACCAACTGCCGTGATGTGGGCAAATCAGCAATGATAAACAATACCTACCTGCCAAACATTGAAGTGAACCCCGAAACCTACGAAGTCCGCGCTGACGGCGAACTCCTCACCTGTGAACCCGCCGAAGTTCTTCCAATGGCGCAGCGTTACTTCCTGTTTTGAAACACTTGATAGTACGCTCATCGGCGTGCCCTACACACCCCATCATCCTATCAGGAAGTCTCCGATACATCAGCCCTATTGCCTGATCTTCACTTATACGGTTGACCGAACTTCTGCTGTAATACTATAATTTTCAGTAGATTTCTGCATCGGGTGTTTAACCGTGTGTCGGGAATGACTGAAACAGGTGTATCCGGCAAAAGCCTGTATATCAAGAATTAGGAGGACGATATGCCGAGTTGTCCATTCTGTCCACCAAACGTCAACGACGAATGTATTCGACTTGAGAATGAGTTGAGTCTTTTTATAGATCTAAAACACTCGGTACTGCAAGGGTCAGGAATAATCGTGCCAAGAGCCCATCGTCAATCGGCGTTCGATCTCACCGCAGAAGAGTTCGCCTCCACATTTTCGCTCCTCGCCGAGGTCAAGGCATTGATTGATGCGGAATACGATCCACAGGGCTACAATTTGGGTTGGAACTGCGGTGCGGTAGCCGGGCAGACGGTATTCCATGCGCATTTACATGTCATTCCCCGTTATGATTCTGAGCCTTACGCCGGTAAAGGAATTCGTTACTGGCTCAAGCAGGACGCCAATCGGCGTACCCCCTAGACCGTTGTTGTTGAGGACAGATCCAAGTTATCTGTATAATTCTGACTAAATCCGTGTTGTCTTGATCTCGTGTAGCGGCTTACTCAACCTTTCCATTGAGAGGAGTTGGCAGCAATGAGAACAATTGTTATACTATGGGTCGTGTTATTCCTTACTACTGGTTGTGGTGATGATGAGTATCACAATAGCTCGCCTGTCATCGATTATTTGATTATTCCAGATGCGGTCAATCCGGCGGCGATCGTTGAATTACAAGTTGTCGCACGTGACGCGGATGGCGATGCCTTAATCTATGTCTGGGACGTGGAAAAGGGAAAGCTGGATTCGAGAACAGGCCAAATTGTGAAATGGACGGTCCCTTCGGATCTCAAAATGGCAGCTGTCACCGTCTCTGTAAATGACGGCGTGAACGAACCTGTTACGAAATTGACAAGGGTTCCAATCACGCTCCAGAACAGTGCCCCTCTCATCGGGGAAATCAGGGTGCCTGTGCGGGTGCATGCAATCAGCAGAATACCGCTTCAAGCCGCGGTTCATGACGCGAATGGAGATACGCTGACTTATAACTGGATAGTGAAAAAGGGAGAACTCGACTCAGAAACAATCCCCACGCCAACATGGACCGCTCCAATTGATACAGGTTTAGTGACTATTACATTAACAGTGGACGATGGCGTGAACGAACCTGTGATGGAATCCGCGGTAGTCCAAATTATTCACGCGCTGATTGTGCCGGGAGAGGAGGCTGCAGGGATTAAGCTGGGGGATGGATTCGATAGGGTGCGAACATTGTACGGAAGACCGAGTAAGCGCAATAGCGATTTTTTTGCCTACTGGGATCCAGATATTGGGTTATCGGGTGTTCTTGATGGTATCGGCCTTGTAGAAAGTTTATCCATAAGAGAGCCAAATACGGCGAAAACAGCGAATGGAATTGGTATTGGAAGTACGCTCAAACGTGTGGAGGAGAAATTTGGGGGTGCGGAGAAGATCGAGGAGGGCGGGAAAGTGCATTGGTATTGGAGAAAAGGCATTGAGTTCAGTTATGACGCCGATGCCAAAGTCACGAACATCTCTATCTTTAAGCCGGTTGGTGCTGCCCCCGCGGGATTTAACGATGCATTACAACGTGAATAGGTGGCGGAACGTAAAGCTAACTTGGGAAGGTATTACACCTAATCAAAAGGAATTGGACAAACGGGGACAGAGTATGCTATTATTATGGCAAATAACAGGTTGTTCCCCACGAGATGGGATTCAATAAGGAATGGAGGTGATTGAGTTGCCCACAAGAAGTTCTGGTATGAAGCATGTCCGCGCGGACAAAAAGAAGCGAGATCGAAACGCGCAGCGCAAGTCCGCGCTAAGAAGCATGCTCAAGCAAACCGAGGTTGCAATCGCAGATGGAGATATAGAACAAGCACAGGAGTTATATCGTCAAGCAGCAAGCCACTTGGATAGAGCTGCAGGGAAAGGGATTATCAAAAAGGGCATGGCGAATCGGAAGAAATCCCGCCTGTCACATGACATCAATAAAATAGCGACCGCGTAAATTCAAGAGTGCGCTGGTATACATAAAGCGTAAAACGTAAAAGATCTAGGAGTGTTCTCCTCGCGTTTTACGCTTTTTGTTTTTCCCTTTATGTTAGGGGATCCGTGCTGTTATTCTCTTGGTTAGGTCAATAATCAACGGTGCTAATTTGAAACCATAGACGGAAGAATCATGAACTGGTCACCCCGTGTAAAGCCTGTCAAAATCCGGCGCCTCTACCGTGCCGCTCGGTTGGGTCTCCACGATGACGATCTGTTACAGACGATCGGTTGGGAACTCTATGGTCGCTGTGCTAACATTGCAGCGGTCGCCGACGTATATCGCGATGGGTTGGTGCCCTGCCCTCAGTGCGGTACAAAGATAAAGCGCCGAATTGATCCCCTATTTCGCTCAAGCGATGGCGGTACGCACGAAAACTGGTTTCACTGTCCGCATTGTATCCAGCGACTGATCTGGAGCGACTGTCGTGAATCCCTGCGTACGAGTCCGCGCTGCTTTGACTGTTATTCACCGTTGAGTGGAACAGAGGAGTTGCAGTGCAGTTGTGGTAAAAGGTGGGATCGAAAAGCCTACCGTCGGTCGGTGAGAAACCGCGTCCGATTGCCTTGCCCTCACTGTGGTTTGATAATCCGTAAACCATCTGAAGTAACTGCCCAAGTCGTCAGACACCGACGGTCTCGCCCTGAAATAGAATGTCCTAAATGTCAAGGGGGCGCCCTACATATACGCGGCAATATCGAGTGCACCGCGTGTGGCTACAAACGGCGGTGGCGGGATTTTCGCAAAAGCCTAAAAAAGCGAGATGAGAGACTTGAGTGTGCCAGCTGTGGGCACGTCTTTTGGTGGCAGGCATGGCGCCGGAGTGCTCGGTCCTTGAGAACCGGGAATCCAACTCCAGCGCGTGAATTTGTTGAGCGGTGGCCCAAGTGCCGCACACCAAGGACCCGCATGATTCAGATCGACCGCCTGCTCCAAGCCTTGCATGGCCGGGGTGCCTTAGCTCCGCTATTCATCGTTGGCGATGCACGCAACATCCGCCAGATGCTCGATGAGTTCGCCTCACAGGTTTGAATTAGACGACATAGCAGTGAGTGTGACGCTCAATTTCCCACACAGAATCGTAGGTTAGGCAACCTGCGCCACGCTTAGAGGTTCCGCCCGGATAAACTCACCTTCCACCCCCGTCAACTTCACCGGCAAAATCTGATTTACTGCTGAATCTGGGACATCTATCAGCACCCGCAGATAATTCTCTGTAAAACCCGCCAGATGCCCATCTCTGCCTTCGTGACTATCCTCAATCAATACATTCATTGTCTTGCCTATCAGTCTTTGCCGGAATTTCTCGCCCAGCTGTTTTCCCAGCGCGATCATCACTTTGCTGCGTTCAGCCGAGACATGTGGGGGTACGTGATCCGCGTAGTCTGCGGCGGGAGTGCCGCGCCGAGGTGAATAGCGGAAAACGTGCAGCTGATTGAAGCCGATCTCCTCAACAAATTGAAACGAGTCCTCAAAATCGGTGTCCGTCTCGCCCGGAAAGCCGACCATGACATCGGTGGTGATCCCAACATCTGAGAACGAGGCACGGAGCTTTTCGACGAGGTGCGAAAATTCTGCCCGTGTATAACGGCGGCGCATCTCGCGCAGAATCTTATCACTGCCTGACTGAAGTGGCAAATGAAAATGAGGCATACATTTAGGCAGTACCGCCATTCGGTCAACCAGATCCGGCGGAAAATTCATCGCTTCAATAGAGCTGAAGCGGATGCGCTCGATACCATCCGTCGGGTGGATATGCTCCAGAATATCTGCAATGGTTGTCTGACGACCAATATCCAACCCATACGCCCCCAAATGCACGCCGGTTATAACAATTTCCTTGTACCCGTTTGCCGCAATCTGTTCCACCTCCTGCACAATGTCGGGTAGTGGACGGCTTGTCATCCTGCCTCGAACATGGGGGATAATACAGTAGGAACAGAAGGCACTGCACCCGTCCTGAACCTTAATCAATGCGCGCGTGTGTTTGCCCGCCTCACTCACTGACATGCTGAAATTCGCATGTTCGCGAACTGCGTCGTGATGGATAGGTTCAATCTGTAGGAGCGGTGAACGATCCTTTTCTTTCCATGATTCGCGAACTACATCCAGATACTTCTGCAGATCAGCCTTTTCGCGATTTCCAAATACGAGCGAAACCCCCGGAATCGCCTCAATTGCTTCCCGATCACTTTCAGCATAACAACCCGTGACGAGGACTTCGGCCTCGGGATTTTTCCGAATCGCTCGCCGGATGACTTGACGGGCTTTTTGGTCTGCGGCATTCGTCACGGTACAGGTGTTGATGATGCAAACGTCCGCGGGATCGTTTTCCCCCACGACAGTATATCCGTTACGAAGCATCACCTCCTGCATCGCTTGTGTGTCGTATTGGTTCACCTTGCATCCCAAGGTAATGAGTGCCGCCGTTGGCATTTTCGTTTCCCTTTTCCTTCGATCGGTTCGGTCAACATTCGGAGGGCTTGAGTGCGTTCGTGCCGAAAATTACCGGAAATGTATTGCCTGTTGCTACATGTTTCGTCGCTGCATCCATGTACGCAGCGCTGAATGCGCGTCGCTGTTTCCCCGTAGGATTCACCCCGGAACGGTGCAGCAGCAGATTATTCAGCAGGACAACTTCTCCCTCTTCCACTTCCAAATCAATGGCGTTCTCCTCTAATTGATACTTTTCCTCATCCGATTGGGTGGCAAAATGTCCCTCATTTATCACCCCATGTTTGTGAATACCGGGCACAATCTGCATACAACCATTTTCCACTGTTGCGTCGTCCAATGCCATCCAGACGGTAATAATCGGGTTGCTATCCAGTCCCCAACCCACCCCAACATCTTGATGCCATGGCAGCACGGTACCCTGATTCGCGGGCTTATTCATGAACATCGCTCGATAAATTGAAACATCTTCGCCGATGTAACGCCGCGTGATTTCGCGCAGGAGCGGATGCTGCATGTAGGAAAGGAACATCGGATCTTGTTCAAGGTCCATTATCTTCCGATACTGGAGTGTCGCGCCCTTGTGTCCTACGCTTTCCGGTGGTGCTTCACGGTAGACACCGGAGGTGCTATCGAGTTGGAATCGCATATTCTCATACGGTATCTTGCCCAGCATAATGTCATCAATCCGCTGCTGCAGCGCAACTACCTCTTTATTTGATAGGAGGTGTCCGAGTCGGACGTAACCCTCCTCCATAAATTGGGTCTGTTCTTGATCCCCAAATTTAAAAGAAGCCTTCGTTGACATGAGTACAATCTCCTTCTAACAGTGTGCTGTTTCTGAAACTGTGAAATAACGGAATCAAAACTCTTCTGTCTCCGCCTGCTTCGGCGGCATCACAATAATCTCTATCCGGCGATTTCTCGCTCGACCCTTGGGTGTCTTGTTCGTATCAATTGGACGGTAGTAGGCATAACCAACCGCTGCCAAACGGGCAGGATCGACACCAGCACGCGTTTGTAGATAACGAACCGCAGAAATCGCCCTTTCCGTGGATAGATCCCAGTTGTTCAATACCGAACCCCGGAACGGGACGTTGTCCGTATGTCCTTCAACCCGAATCTCTCTATCCGGATAACGATTCAAGAACGCCTGCGCGATCTTGTCCAAAACACGTTGCCCATCAGTCTTAATTTCAGCTCTTCCGGAGGCAAACAAAATTTTGTCCATCAAGTTGACCGTCAACTGGCCCTTGAGGGTTGTGATGGTGATCTCTTGTGCCTCAAGTTCTTTCTGGAGCTGCTCTCGGAGATCTCGAAATTCTGCTTCTTTCCGTTTTAATTCCTCCTGCTTGCGCTGTTTCTCTGAGAGCAGTTCTATTGCCGTCGCTTCTGCCTTTGCTTTGGCTTCACTCAAGTTGGTCGCACGGTCTTGAACCTCGTCGATTGTCTCCTCCAGAATCTGGATTTTGTTCTTCTTTGCGCCAAGTTCTGCTTGGGTTGTAGTCAATTCGTCCTGTAGTTGTTCAGACCTTTTTTCGTACGTAATCCGACTCGCCTGTTCTGATTCAAAGTTATTCTTAAATTTAAATATGTAGTAACTCATAATGGTAACGAGAAGGAGCAAGAGTGCCCCCGCGCCGCACCCAATGAGATATAATTGCTTTTTCATTCCCCTCTTTCTCCCCTGCGTATTCCTGTCGATCATCGTGTTATGTGAAGGAACGGTGTAATTAGCAATCTGGCTACAAATGCAATCGGAAGCGGCGGTCTGATTCCACCTGAACTTGTAACCACACCGTTAGCATACAATAAATAGTAGCATAATATAGGCGAAATCTCAAAGAAATTCCTCCCTACAGAAAGTCGTTGACACTGTGGGTGGCTCTGCTATAATTAAGTTTATAAGGGATTTCTAATGTTCGTCGTATCCGAGGTCTATCGATGAGAACACTTCCTGTTTTTTTGTTGATCTTGATCCTTTTTGTGAGCTGTCAACCTGCCGAGAAGAAACCCGAAAAAAAAGAGGAATTGAATCGGGAGGCGAACCGACTCAGGTTGGGAATGATGCTCACGCCCGAAGATCCGACCGGCTATCTGGAACTTGGCGAGGTGCACCACGAAATGGGGGAGTACGAGCAAGCCATTGAGCAGTTTCAGTCGGCACTGGCGATTGATGAGGAAAACGCGCAAGTGCATAACGCACTCGGCTTGGTCTACACAGACATGCAACTGACGGATCTGGCTATTGGCGCATTTCAAAAAGCTGCTGAACTCGCCACCGATAATCCAGCCTTCTACAACAACCTGGCTTATGCGTATGACAGTGCAGATCAATTTGGCGAGGCGATCGAAACCTATCGCAAGGCAATTGACGCAGATCCGACCTTCCAAGATGCGTATTTCAATCTGGCAGCGGCTTACCACGCACGCGACCAGTTTGAGGAGGCGATCCGCTACTATCAACAAGCCGTTGAGTTGGACAACAGTGATCAGGACGCACATTATAATCTCGCTCACGCCTATCAAGAGACGGAACAGTTTGATCTCGCGATCGGTGCCTACGAAAAATCTCGATCGCTTAACCCGGATGATCCCGAGGTCTATTATCACCTCGCACGGATGTACGAAAAACAAGGCGATCGGCTCACAATGAAGCGTTATCTGGATATCTTCATAGAACGCGCAACAGATTTACCCCAGTTTCAAGATGAGGTTGTGGCTGCCAAACAGATGTTGAATCAATAGCAAATTGATCAGCCCAACCCTCTTGGTTGTCACTGATATTTATAGGCAGATGGCATGTCAGACAATCTTTCCAGACTCATCACTGAGCAACGAAATCCCAACTCAATTGATATTGACCTCAAATCAACTGAAGATATATTGCGGATCTTCCACGAGGAAGATCGGAAAGCACTTGACGCGGTGGAAGCCGAATCCACGTCAATCGCACAAGGGATAACGCTAATCACGGAGACATTTCGTCAAGGCGGGAAACTGTTCTATATCGGCGCGGGGACCAGCGGCAGACTTGGTGTCCTTGATGCTTCCGAATGTCCACCCACGTTCAGCACCCCGCCCAGTTTGGTACAGGGAATCATCGCCGGTGGTGACCGGGCGTTGCGTCGCTCTGCCGAGGCTGCGGAGGATAAACCTGATGCCGGGGCACAAGCACTCCGCGATCACGACGTCACCGATCTTGATGTGGTCGTCGGCATTGCCAGCAGTGGTCGTACCCCCTATGTCCATGGTGCTATGGAAGAAGCACATCGAATCGGTGCCAAGACGATTTTCCTCTGCTGCACCCCGCCGGCTGATAAATTGAAAGCGGTTGTCGATCTCTTCATCGCACCGGTTGTCGGTCCGGAGGTTATCACTGGCTCAACCCGGCTAAAAGCTGGTACAGCGACAAAGTTGGTGCTAAACATGCTTACCACCATCTCAATGATCCAGATCGGGAAGGTGTATAACAACCTAATGGTAGACATTCACGCATCCAACGCAAAATTGGTTGATCGGGGCGCGCGTATCATCATGGAAGTTACAGGCGTGGACTATACCACGGCGCAGAGCGCATTGGAACGTGCCGCTGGCAGCGCGAAAACCGCGACTGTCATGCTCCTAAAGGGACTCGGTCGAGAAGAAGCAGCGGCTTTATTGAACCAGAATGAAGGTTTTCTACGGAGGGTGTTGGAGGACACTTCGTGTAACGAGGTATAACCTTATCTAAGGAGACACAAAGATGAAAAATATCATCGCATGTAACTTGAACAGCTATGGGAAATTCTCGAAGGGCGCATACCCACATCTGGCGAAAATTGGGTTAAGAAATGTAGAGATCGCCGCCCCTGCGCCGGAAGATGTTGATACCGTTATGGCAGAACTGCAATCTCACGGACTCACAGCAACCAGTATAGCCGCACCCTGCGATGTTCAGAATGAAAACGTGATCTCAGATTTTCAAGCCTGCTTGGAGGCCGCAGAGCGGATCGGCGTAAAGGTTATCTTTACCAGCGCCCACGCCGGAGATTACGATCGAAACGCTATTTATGAACGATTAAGGGGGATCGGCGAGAATGCAGCGCCACTCGGAATCAAAGTCTGTTTGGAAACGCACCTCGATCTGGCGCATAATGCCGACGTAGCGCTCGAAACGATGCGTGGCGTCAATCATCCGAACATCTGTATTAACTTCGACACCGGGAATGTCTATTTCTACAATCATAACGTCACCGCTGTCGGGGAGCTTAAGAAGATCATTAACCATGTAGCGGCAGTTCATCTCAAAGATACCAACGGCGGATATCGAACTTGGCACTTCCCGGCACTCGGCGAGGGCGTGGTCGATTTTGAAGCGGTTTTCCAAACCTTGAACGGTGCTGGCTTCTACGGACCTTGCGCGATGGAGTTGGAAGGAATTGAAGGTGAGGATATAGATGAGGCGGGAGTACAAGCACGGATGGAAAAATCTGTGGATTATCTCAAGAGCATTGGGATAATGGACTAACCGACTTTTCAAGATATTTCTCTTGCTTTCATTTGCTGAAAAAAGGCGTTGACACAACGCACCTGAATCCGTAAAATCAGCGACACTGTTTGATAGTGCTTCCAAAGTATAGTAGATCTTAGAATCAATGAGGCACTCCAAACCGAATCGCATTGTCCCCAGATCCGGTAGGTGCGGTTTCTAACCGCACCGCATCCCGACGAGCGAAAGCGTCTATCTGTTTTTGGGATTTACTATAGTAGGCACACCCCGTTTGCCGTAACCCTTGTTTGTACGACGGTACGCTGGAGCGGGGCTACAGCTAACGACTTAGATTAGAAAAAGTATCAGCATAGGAGGAACGAATAGATGGCTGACGTGTTACCACTTGTTGCATATCCAGATCTGGAGAGTCGAGTCAACGCTATGGAGGAAGATGGCTTTGTCTACTTCCCTGGGGTTCTCAATGCTAAGGAAGTTGCCGAACTGCGAGATGCCATGGACCGGTTGACGCAGATACCGGAGAGCTTCGATAAACACACTACCCCTGAAAATGGGGGCTTCTTAAATAAACATATCAACAATGCCTTCAATCGGGATCCCATTTTTCTGCAATATCTTGACAAGCCGGAGATTATTGAGCTAGGAGAAGCCATCCATGGCGACGATTGCCACGTGATCGGCATGACTGCGTGGACAACAGGACCCGGACGGCCAGACCAGGGCTTGCATACCGATTGGCTGCCGATTAGTCTCCCCGCAGAGGTATTGGAAGATCCACGAGTAAAGGTTCCAATCTTTATCACTACCGCTCATTTCTATCTTGATGATCTGTATGAGGAATTAGGGCCAACCAAGTTCATTCCGGGGAGCCATCAGGCGGGACGAGGCCCAGACGGCGATGTCGAGTGGAAAGGGGTTGGAGATCACAGCATCCTGTGTAACGCCGGCGATGTCGTGGTTTTCCGAAGCGAGGTCTGGCACCGTGGTTCGGCGAATACCAGCGATCAGAATCGTTATCTGCTACAAGTGCATTACGCCAAGCGGATGATTACGCAGAAATTCCCACCGTATCTGAATAAGTTCCAATTCGACGATACCATTCTCTCAAAGGCGACACCACGCCAACGGCGGCTGCTCGGTGACCACCGCCCAAGTAACTACGATTGAGAACTGCTCAGATACTCGATGAATGGGGGTTGGAAGGAAAGGATGGGAGCGTTCCTGCGATTCCAATCTCCTTACGTTTTGCCGCAACACGTCCAACCTGATGTATGATTCGGAACGTGAAACGTAGGAGAAAGAAGCGCGGGACAACATGAGTGAAAAGCCTAAAATCGCCGCCGACCAACCAAACGCTAAGGTCATCGCATTGGTACTGTTGCTTGGCTTGCTCTGGGGTGGGAACTCAGTTTCGATTAAGATCGGTTTACAGGGAGTTCCGCCCTTTGCACTCGCGACGATGCGCTTTCTCCTCGGGTTTGCTGCCATTACGCTGTGGTCGTTGCATCAGCGGGTTCGCCTGCGACTGAATCCGGGCGAGTTGCTCCCACTGATCTTTGTGTCGGTGATTTTTACACTGCAAATTACAACCCTGAACCTCGGAACACAGATCACAGAGGCATCTCGATCCACGGTTTTCATCAGCACATACCCGTTCTTTACGGCGTTATTTGCCCATTTCTGGGTGCCGGGCGATTCGCTCTCGGTCAGAAAAACAGTTGGAATTACCCTCGCATTCGGTGGTGTGCTCCTAACCTTTGGCGGTGATCTGCAATTTAGGGAGCATGATTATCTGCGCGGGGACTTGATTGTTTTGCTAAGCGGTTGTCTATTAGGTCTTCGAACCGTGGTCACCAAGCTCATCATCCAATCCATTCACCCGTATCGCCTCCTGTTCTGGTTAATGGTTTTTAGTATCCCATGTTTTCTCATTTCGAGCCTGTTCTTGGAGCGGGAGGCTAACTTTTACTTTTCAGTTTCCGGCGTGAGCGCAATTTTCTATCAGGGCATCGTTATTGCCGGATTTTGCTTTGTCTCTTGGACATCGATTCTTGAGCAGTACAGCCCGAGCAGGTTGGTTGTTCTGTTCTTTGTGACACCGCTGTTTGGCGTGTTGTTAAGCTATCTGCTCTTAGGCGACGAGATCGGTTTCGCGCTGGTCGTAGGTGCGTGCTTAGTCGCTTATGGCATCTATCTCGTCAATAAAAATTAAACCCTTTCGTCTCGCGCTCCCCCTCTGTTGGATCTTACCTGTTTGTTCCAATCTATCAGCCTACATTCTCGATTTTCGTTCCTACATCTTTCCCTATGTTTCGACTCCTACAGTGATTATAGTGAATTATGAAAATCCATTGATACCTCTTTGGTAGGAGCGATTTCCAAATCGCGACACGTCGGAAATCGGCGTTCCCTCGTACAATTCAAAAATGTCCAGTTAATTGTAAAATTCACCATAGTATTCTTTTGGTGGTGAGTAGAAACTACCCGCGATAGGATTACCCCAATCTCAGGGGCAGTTTCCGTTCAGTATTGGGCGTTGACCTTTTGTAACCATCGTGATATGATAAAAAGATAACGACAGGGACGTGAAACTTCAGATAGGGAGAACGTTATGCAAGCAGAAAAGGTCAGATTGGCAATCATTGGCTGCGGCGGGATGGCAGGCGCTCATCTGAATGCCTACATTGGACTCAAGAATCAAGGCATTGATATATTCGATTTTGTAGCGATGTGTGATGTTGACATAGATCGGGCGAAAGGTTTTGCCGCGAGAGCTGCTGAAGTACAAGAGGGCGTAGAACCCAAGGTCTACGACGACATTGATAAGATGCTAAGGGCGGAAGAATTGACAGCAGCTGACATCTGTGGTCCCCATTTCTTGCATCACTCGCTCGCTATTACCTGTTTTGAAGCAGGTGTTGATGTGATTGTTGAGAAACCGCTTGGAGTGACGGTCCGTGCGGGCTGGAAGATGATTAAGAGCGCAGAAGTGCACAATCGTATTCTTGCCACCGCAGAGCAGGTGCGCCGATGGGTGGGTCCACGCACTGTAGAATGGCTGATAAATAAAGAGAACCGGATTGGGCAGCCTCGCATGTTTTTCCGACAGAGCGTCGGTGGTGCTAACAAAGATCCCGAAAATCTCTTGCGCGATGAGATGACGACATGGCGAAAAGACAAACTCACAAGCGGCGGAAACGGTATTATTGATGGCGGGGTGCATTACATAGATCTCCTTATCTACTTCTACGGCGAACCGGACGAGGTTTATGCCCGATCCGAGAATCTGGGCCAATACCAGTTCAAAGATTCGGACGGTAATTATGTACCTCAATCTGTCGAGGATACCGCGCTTGCAACCATCACATTCAAGAGTGGTGTTATCGGTCAATGGGTCAACACGGGTGCCGCTCCGGGACGCAGTATCGGTTATAATAGCTATCACGGGAGCCTCGGTTCCATCTACAGCACCGGAGGATACCCACAATCCCCTGAATTGCAACTGTGGGATGGGAGCGTTGAGGATCCAGAGTCACTGCAGAATACCTACATGGCAAACCTCAGTCCAGAAGAGAAAGATCGGCTGTTCCCACACGGCATCACCGAGGGAGTGATGCTTGAGGTCTACGACTTTCTGGATGCAGTTCGTAAGCGGCGCCGCCCCGAACTTGACGGGGTCGATGGCTTGAAAGCACAAGCGGTCTGTAACGCGATCTACGAATCGGGATGGATCGGTCAGGCAGTGAAGTTCGATGATGTCTACAACGACAGAGTAACAGGTTATCAGGATGAGATTAACGAACGATGGGGGCTTTAAGGATCCATCCCAAAAACTGATTCCAACCTGAGACTGTGTGGAACAGGGAAGCGTATGGAATGGAAATTCACGCTCGGCGTTGGTGGTGTGGTCGTTCGTGATGAAGAACTACTCTTAGTTCATCACGCCTACGGTGCTAAGAAATGGCAGATTCCGGGCGGGTATGTCAAACCGGATGAATGTGCCCATGAGGGAGTCGTGCGGGAAATCTACGAAGAAACCCGTATCCATGCAGAAGTCGATGGGCTGCTTGGGGTACGCCATCGTGTGAAGGAAGGTGATAACTCGACGTATCTTATCTTCAGAATGAGCTCTATCTCATTACACGATCCCATTCCCGATGGACGCGAGGTGGATGCCGCCAGCTATTTTACCCTTCAGGAAATCGAAGCGCTCGCGCCGGAAGAAATTCCTGCGCTCAATCGTTGGGTTGCCCGATCTGTCCTGGGGGTAACATCACAAGTACTGCTCGATCACGGCGACCCAGATGGGCTTAATCGACCATACAACCTTTACATTTTTCCTTGAATCACTACGTGCTCCCAACTATGCTGAATTCTAAAAATAAATAGACACTTTCGCCCCCCGGTAGGCGAGGTTTCCAACCTCGCCGATTGGTAGAATTCTACACACATGTCACCCTGCTGGGGCTTGAAGTTGCAATTTGAGTGATTCTAACTGATTTTTTGGGTTCATTCACGCATCACGTTTCACGTTTCACGTATGAGGAGACTAACATGAATCAACACGAACAGGAATCAATCGTTAACGCAGACCAGCTCCAACAGGTCTGTAGCCAACTGTACCAGAAAGCTGGTGTCGCACGAGAGTATGCTGATACCATCGCTCAGATGCAAGTTTTAATGGATCTGCGAGGTGTCCCGTCACATGCGACGCGCGGCGTACCGGGCTATGTGCGTGGGATGATAAGCGGCAACACCAATCCAAATCCGGACATGAAAACGCTTGCGGATAGTCCGGCGTCCGCCCTACTTGATGGTGACCAAGGGTTGGGGCACCTTGTCGCTATCCACGGAATGAACCTCGCTATCGAAAAAGCCAAAGCAACTTCGATCGGCGTTGTAGTTGTTCGCAACAGCAATCACTTCGGTGCCGCCTCAAGTCATGCAATGCGTGCGCTTGAACACGATATGATTGGGTTTGCAACCACCAATGGAGGGGGTGTGAACGTGGCGGTCTTTGGTGCGCGGACTAATTCAATTGGCAACAACGCGCTTGCTTTCGCCATTCCCGCTGATGAAGAGCCGCCAATTGTGTTGGATATGGCGTGCGGTGCTGCAGCTGCCGGCAGAATTGGAACGGCACGAATGTATGATCAGAAAATCCCGTTAGGTTGGGGACTCGACGCGGACGGGGAGGAGACCGATGATCCATCGAAGGTGGCAGCGATTCTACCTGCTGCGGGTCCGAAAGGTTCTGCGCTCGCCATTATCATGGACGTGCTGTGTGGACCGTTGGGCGGCGGACTGATGGGAATCAATAAAGCGTACAATCCACGGAACGCACCTCCCGAAAAAATTTCGACAGCTCACTTTTTCTTTGCTATTAACGTTGCGAGTCTGACCTCAGTGGATCAATTTAAAGAGGAAATGGATGAACAGATTCGCACGACCCGCAAAGCCGAACCACGTAAGGGATTTGATCGGGTTACCCTTCCCGGTGAAGTGGAGTGGGAACTCACCGAAGAACGTCGTGCAAACGGTATTCCGCTCCACAAGTCCCAAGTGCAGTCCCTCGAAGAACTGGCAGATGAGTTGGGAGTGCCTGTGCCTTGGAAGTAGACTTAGTCGGATAGATGGGGCATCTGGTCTTGGGACAGAGAGTTTGAGCTCTGTGACCTGATATGATGGCAAATGAATGGGTGAGACATGACTGCTCCGACCAATCAACACCAAAAGGGTATTGTCTATCTAAATGGCAAAGCCTGGTATAGATTTCTCAAGGTCTTGTATGTCCTGATCCTTGGACTAACGATAGGACTATCAGTACCAATTGCGCTGGTTTTTGGTTGGCTTCAGCTAATATTGATCGCGCCGCTGGTTATCCTCTTCATTCTCGAAATAGGCAAGAGATCGCTCTATTACATCATCACGGGGAAAGTCTTTCCAAATCGTTAGAGGGATCGCTACCGAGCGAGAAAAACAAGTGTTGTCTGCCGCCTATCGTTTGAGATCATGCTCAGTGTCCCGGAGTCTGTCCGCCGACTTCCTCGGTAATGAGAAGCAGCTGATTTGCTTCGACATCCGTAAGTGTTTGCACCACACCGCTGGGCCAACTGATTTTCACAGTCATCGCTTTCGTCTCTGTTCCCAATCCAAAAATGAGCCGCAGATCGTGCCCCGAAAGGTAACTTGATCCAGCTCGCACCTCATTCATCTGGGAGCGAGAGCCGGTCACAACTTCGACCCGCGCACCAATTCCATCGCGGTTGCTCGTGACCCCAACCGTTTTGACGGTCAACCAGTTATGTTCGTTTCCACCCTCGTTGCGGAGTAGCACGCCTTCCTGATTCAGATTGACCACAAAAATATCGGTGTCACCATCATTATCATAATCGCCAAAAGCCGCACCGCGCCCCACCATTCTAACCGAGAAGTACTCGCCGGACTGTTCAGATACATCAACGAAATCACCCTTGCCTGTGTTGAGGAAAAGTTGGTCGGTTTGTGCGTATTCGAGCGCATCTGACTCGGTAGGATAGAGATGGCCGTTAGCGATAAAGAGATCTAATGCACCGTCATTGTTCGCATCGAAGAACTTTGTTCCAAAAGCCAATTTCAGAAAACTGACCTCACCCAGCCCCGCGATATTGGTGAAATCCACCAATGCGCCATCTGCGGTGTTATGGTACAGTGTATTGGTTTCGTTGGAAAAATTAGTAACGAAAATATCCAGTGAACCGTCGTTGTTGTAGTCCCCGAAATCTACCCCCATCCCACCTTCCGCGACGCCATGCTCGTTATACGCTGCACCCGCGAAGGGACCGATATCCACAAACCGCCCATCACCCGAATTGCGGTACAGAAAATTGGGAGTTGTATCGTTGGCGACGTAGATGTCGATACGTCCGTCGTTGTCGTAATCCCCACAGGTTACGCCGAGACCTTTGCCCGTTTTGTTGTAAACACCAGTCTGCCTCGTAACATCGGTGAACGTCCCATCGCCATTGTTCCTATAAAGCGTGTCGGGGACGCCTGCGTAGACCTGCGGATTGGAGTAGATCCGCCGACCACGTGGATCGAACCAATCCTGGTCAGTTGTCAAATCATAAGCGAGGTAGTTGACGACATATAGGTCTAAGTTTCCGTCATGATTGTAGTCCACAAAGGCGCAGCTTGAACTCCATTTTTCTCCGTTTCCCACGCCAGCGTGAACCGTCGCATCCCTGAATGTGCCATCCCCGTTGTTCTGATAGAGAACATTTTTGCCGAAGTTGGTTACGTATAGATCTGTGTCCCCATCGTTGTCATAATCTGCGGCAACGCAGCCCATACCGTAGCCGATGCCTCCTACACCCGCCTGCTTCGTGACTTCCACAAATCCGCCATTCCCGTTGTTCTGATAGAGAATGTTCGTGGGCGGCATATCCATCTCAAAGCCGGGCAGCGGTGCCCCGTTTACGATGTAAAGATCTAAATCCCCGTCGTTATCATAATCCAAAAATGCCGCCCCGGAACCCATGGTTTCCAGATAGAACTTCTGATCGCTAGCGCCACTGACATGCTTGAACGTAATGCCCGATTCGGTGGTCACATCAACGAACTGGACAGAGGCTTCGCCTTGGGAAGTCGCAACGAGAAGATTGAGTATGAGCCAAAAAAAACGTTTTAACCTGCTTTGCATTCTTGCGGTCATTATCCTATCTTCCTCGGAGTTGCCGAGCGATTCTGGATTCCTGAGCGGCTTTCTTTGACTCACCCAACCGTTTATACGTTTCGGCCAGATTTTCATGAAACTCTGGATTGCGTGGGTCAAGCCGACTCGCAGTGATGAACGATTGGGATGCGTCAGAATACCTTCTCTGGAGAAAGTAGCTCATGCCAAGGGTATTGTGCGCCTTCGGTTCATCGGGAGCAAGGCGAACAGCAGTTTGACATACACGCAGCATTCTATCCAGTCGATTGAGTCTCATATAGCAGACCGCGAGCACATTGTAGACCTCCCAGTTGCCCGGACTAAGTTTGATGGACTGTTCCAAAGGTGCAATAGCTTTTTCAAATCTACCGTATTGGGTATGAACATTTCCTAACTGATACCACCTTTCCGGGTTCTCTGGACTCTGTTGAATCGCGATTTCAAGCTGTGACACAAGGTTCATGTAGGGTTTGAGATGCTGGTACTTTCTGATCAGTTCAGCACCTTTCTGCACGTTTCCTTGTCGGATATAGGCGTTGCCTAAACTGTAATACGCCCGGATCTGATTTGGGTCCAGTTCAATAGCCTGTTCAAAGCAGCTAATCGCATCGTGAAAGTCTCCCTGCTTCAGATACACCATACCAAGATCGTAATACGGATGGTAAGGATAATCCGGAGTAACTTCAGGGTTCAATGCAATCGCCCGACGTAACGCCTGAATCGCCTCTGGGTACTTATTCTGTTTGAAGTAAGCGACGCCAAGCATTTGATGTGGGACGGGATCGTCAGGGACTAACCGAATCGAGGTTTGAAACGATTCAACTGCTTCGGTAGTTTTGCCAAGATAAAGCAGGTAGATGCGCCCAAGGAGACGATGCGCTTCCTCACGGTTGGGGTCAATCTGGATGGCTTTCTTGAGAGATTCTACAGCCCCAAGATAATTTTCGATCCTGGTCAGGTCTAATCCGCCGTTATAAAATATTACATAGTCCGCGGCGCTCATTTCCGAGAGATCGCTGCCCTTCGAATTAGCCTGTGATGCTCTTGTCGAGTCGTGCCTGTGCTTATCTTCGGTGATTTCAGACCCATCGTTCCCTGTCTGAGTATCTAACCCCAGCTTTAGCTTTTTAAGCCGGATTATCGTGTACTCTGTCTCGCCCTCCGTAATCTGTATAAATTGGTTAAGTGGCACATCGTGGAACCTTTGTGTCATTCCGGTGGTAGGCCAGAAGATTTCCAGTATCTCGATTTGGTCTGCCTTTCCTAAACCGAGCGTTTGGCGGAGGGAATTGGCACCGAAGCTGCCCCCACTGTTGACATGCTTATAAATGGAGCGTTGCTCACTATGTTCAAGGACTCTAAGGTGGATCCGAGTTCCAATTGCTGATCGGTTAGAGCCTACACCGACAAGTTTTATAGTGAGGAAATGGTTCCCCAAACCTGGGTTTTCATACAGGACGTTACTATATCCATCACCGGGGAAGGCGCCGCCCATCTGCTCAAAGATATCCTGATCTCCATCGTTATCAAGATCTGCAAAGACCACAGCGTGACCCTTCTGCAGATGACCAAAGCCGCCAGCGTAGGTCACGTCCACAAAGTCTGTGCCGCGTCGGTTGCGATACATAATGCTGGGCATCAGGTTTTTATAGTCCGGGTATCCCGTACCGAGATAAAAGTCTAGATAGCCATCGTTATCGAGGTCCCCGAAATTTGACCCCATCGGTGCGTTGGGGTGCACCAGATTCTGTTGCCTTCCAACCTCCTCAAAACGACCATTCCCATCGCCGCGATACAGATGGGCTAACCCATCCTCGCTCAGGTCAGGCCGGTTATGATAGGTCGATTTCGACGCGGCAGCCGCTGTAGAAGATGGATGTTCTATAGAGAGGTCAAGCGCCTGCGCCGCAAGATGCGAAATACCAGCAGAATAGGCGGACACATACAAGTCCAACACGCCATCGTTGTCAAAGTCCCAGAACCATGCGGGAAAGCTGCGCTTCGGTAGGTGGATATTGAGTTCCGTTGCCACGTCAGTGAAAGTTCCATCGCCGTTATTGCGGTAGAGGCGGTTAACCCCTTTGAAATTGGATACATAAAGATCCGGGAACCGATCCGCATTGTAATCACCCCAGATCACTGACTTCGTAAAGCCGTTGTTTTGAACACCGGCTTCTGCCGCCACGTCTGAGAAGGTGCCATCGCCATTGTTGCGGAACAACTGACAAGGTGCGCTGAACGCCTCGGTCGACTCGTTCCCAATATACAGATCGAGATCACCGTCGTTATCGTAGTCTCCCCAAGATGCCGTTTGAGTGGGATAGTGAATATCGCCCAAACCGGCGTCGAACGTTACGTCGGTAAAAGTGCTGTCGCCGTTATTCCGTAGAAGTGAGTTCGGGTGCTGCCCAGCTGCCTCCAACCAAGCACCTCGCAATACAAGGATATCAATATTGTCATCATTGTCGTAGTCTGCCTGGAGAAGGTTCAACCCGCCGTATAAACCCAAAAGCCCCGCCTGTTCCGTCTGGTCTGAGAAGGTTCCGTCCCTGTTGTTACGGAAAAAGCGGATCTGTCCAGCGGGATCCCACGTTGAGACAACGATATCCAAGTAATTGTCGTTGTCCAGATCATCAATAACCGCGCCGCCGGATAGATCAAAGGTATCAAGTCCCAACTGTGATGCGATGTTGATGAAGCGCGGCATCTCTTCTGTGGATTGGAATGCTTCCGGAGGAAGAAGATAAAGCTTCGGAACCTGCTCTGGATAGCCTCCAATTGTCATATAGGCGATGTTGAGCAGCCATCTCGCCTCCAGATGGAGTGGCAATTCAACCGTTGTGTTGCGTAGAACTTCGGTGAGATAGGTTATTGCGTTTTGCGACCCCGCCTGTTGGGTGTGAATGCCCCCATCGCGCAATGGCAAAATGCAACTGTCAGGATTGCTCTCGATCCCAGCCTGATCAGGGCAGCAGTTCTGTGTTTCACCCTGTCGCATATACGCCACGCTCAGGCGAAAGAGAGTTTGGTTCGCCATCAATGAAGAAAGCTGTCCCTTCAGTCGAGAAAGCAATCGTCCTGCCTGCATAAATTGGTCAATTGCCGCCGCTTCGTTGCCGAGCCGAAGTTCTGCTTCGCCTAACTCTACATGGAGGCGCCACCGCGTTAGGTCCGATGTATCGACCGGTAGGTTAGTGAGGTGTCTACGTAGCCGGCGCGCCATTCCCTCACCAATATAACTGTTCGTTTCGGCGGTCTGATTAGCGATCTGTTTGAGGAGGGTGAGCATCCTTTGGTGGCTGCCCGTCGGCATATCCGTTGCACCAGAAGCAGCCTCCGTCAGGGCTATAGGGATTCCCACAAGGAGCAGCGCGAGCACAACATACCGGAAACTGTTCAAGTATATTTTAAGCATCGAGCGATGTGAAGCCTGATCTGTTAAGTCTAACCCTGCGAGATAACGCCATGGATTAAGATTTTGCTTGATAATTGACATTGGTAGTGCTACCCTAAAACTTTGACATACTCCCCGCCCTGAAGGACGGGGATTCTTTTGTCTTTCAGGCACGCGAATTGTGCTATCACCAAGGACAGGACACCGAAGTGCCACTTACGTCCTCTCCTTCAAGGGTCGATGCCCCGACCCTATGGATATTGATTGCGGCATTGCGATCTCTATCCAACTGTGTGTGGCAGCTTGGACACTGCCATGCTCTATCACGAAGATTTAAGTCTGGATTGACTGCACCACAGACATGACACGTTTTACTGGAAGGATACCACTGATCAATGAAAACGATTTTGACACCCTTTTTGGCTGCAATGTATTTCAACTTAGCAACGAAATCAGCAAAGCCGAGATCGCTAACCTTGCGTCCCCAAAGCGATTTCATGCCTTGTAGGTTGAGCGTCTCTAATGCTATCCAGTCGTATCTGTCTGTGAGCTCATGTGCCAACTTCCAGTGGAAATCTGCACGTCTGTTTGCAATATCTCTGTGTCGTCGTGAGAGGTTTATCCGTGCGTTCTCACGATTGCTTGACCGCTTGACCCTTCGTGAATGCTTGCGATTGGCACGTTTGACGGTATTGATACCACGTTTGAAAGTTTGTGGAGACTCATAATCGTTGTAGTCCGAGCCTGTTAGATATGTCTTTAGTCCAAAATCGAACCCCGCGTTGTTATCCGTCGTGGGTCGAAATAAATCCATATCTGTGTGGTCAGTCAAAACGATTAGCCATACGTCTCCAACGCTGTCTCGTTTAACCGTGCAGCGTTTGGGTGTACCGAGTATATCTCGGCGCTTGAAGTATTGATAGATTCGATTACCTATCCGAATGTTGTTCGATTGAAGTATTTGCCACCCAGCTTGTTTGAGCGTGAACGACTTGTATAGTTTGCGTTTCTTCAAACGAGGGCGTCCAGATCGTTTGGAACTTGTGCCGTTGCTAAACAGTTTAGCGTAGGCTTTATCAAGTCGGTCGATTACATCTTGCAACGATTGGCTCGGTAGTTGATTCCAATCGGCATAGCGAGGCAATCGCTTTAACTTGGTCAAGTGTTGCATCAAGGCTTTCTTGCCGGGATACGTGCCATAGATCGCATAATACCGACGGCACAACGCCACAAAGTGATTCCAGACAAAAGCGTGTCCGTCTATGGTCTTGTGCAACTCACGATGACCGTGATTAGAATACAATTTGAACTTGTAGGTTTTCATCAAAGGGGTTCGGCTTTCTGGCTTTCATATCCTGTCCAAAGGGTGTGGGATCCCCCGTCAAGCGACAGGGGTGGACATCCCACGAAAGCCAAAAGAGGCATACTATATTTTACCTGCAAAATCAACCTTTTTTGACTAATTAACCGTGTTAGCCGATTTTCAACCCACGCCCTAAAGGGCGAGGCTTTCAATCGGAAGATTTTGGTAACGAACTGAAGTGGTGTATGATGGATAAAGGTTGACTCACGGAGGAATCTGATTTTGGAAGGCATTCGGATGTCCGAACATTTTGAGGAGAATCGTCGTCTGGAATTGCTTGTTGACCGGCTGGATCCTAACAGCGATCCCCAAGTTGCTTGGGTGTATCGCGCTGCCCAACATATCAGGACAGGTGGTAGGAAACTCGGTATTTTTTCCGGATCTTTTAACCCGCTCACCGTTGCCCACATCGAAATGATCGAGGCAGCACAAGAGAAGTACCACCTCGACGAGATTTTACTGATCTTGGCAAGGGCAAACGTGGATAAGGGGGTATTCGGTCTTTCTCTTGCAGATCGCCTATTGATGCTCAAACTCTATGCAGCCAACCGCGAGGACTTTTCTGTTGCTGCTTGCAGTCATGGGAAATTCATCGAGAAAATCGGAGCGTTAAAACCGGTATACCCTCCCGGTACACACTTTTCATTCATTGTCGGTTACGATACCTTCATTCGCCTTTTCGATCCCAAGTATTATACCGATTTACACGGCGCATTGGAAGCCCTTTTTAATCAATGTCGATTCATTGTCGCTAACCGCCAAGACTATGACGCAAACGCCGTGCGACAGGTAATAGAAATGCCAAACTACCGGTGTTACGCGAACTGCATCGATCTGATTGAGCTCCCAGAATTTTTTGCAGAGATATCTTCAACGGACATCCGTGCGCAGATTCAGGCAGGAAACTCGGTGGATCACCTCGTGCCACCCGAAGTGCAGGAATTCCTCAAGACAGTTCACGCGTATCAAGCTTGAACACCAATCCAGAAAGGGGTCGCCCACTGATAATCTACGACGACTTGATCCGTTGTTAGGCACATAAAGACCTGTTGATCCAGATGTCTGCACCGCTGACAGGTTTTGGACGAATTATCCGAATGCACTGAAGAAAAGGACTCGCATTCTGTGGCAATTTGCTTCATTTGGTCCTGATCTGCCGCGGGCAGGTGGAGCACCCCGACCAGTTCGCTTGCGAGATTGAGCGCCCGATCTGGACGTCCCTCGCGTTGCCAGATCTCGTTAATGATCTCTTCCAAAACCGCGCGATAGGTCTGTCTGCTATTCGGCTCTGGCGAATGAAGGGTGACATCATTTGCCAAACTGTAGTCCATTAATCCCTTAAGTCGGCTCTTCTGCTTGCAAGATTCTGCCCTCAACTCTTCCGTGAACTGTTTGCGAAACGCTCTCCAGTCAATTTCTTTGGATTCCCACCGTGCAAGCAGTTCCTTTGATGGTGCCAGTTCTGGTACATTTTGCATAGCGGGAATGTTTTCGTAACAAATTGCGTATTTTTTCGCTGTTTTGGTGGCTGCAACATTTGCAACTGAGTTGAGATATAGCATGATATTGCCTCATTTCTGTTAATGACTATTTTATATTGTTAAATCAAATGCGAATTCTTCACATTGGTGTGGAGACCGGTGATATCGCGAATCCACTGTAAGAACGCCAAAGTTGTTAATCTTGATACAAAAAGTGTTGGGAACCCTCACTATTGCTATGAAGTAGGTTCGGTTGCTGGGAATGCGTCCCGTCGCTTGATGGTTGATGATTTGGGTAATCTCATACAGAATTTCATCGACACACCGCTTCTCTGGGGCGACAGAAATCAACGGAACGCAGGTCTGTCCGCCCAACGAATTAGTCTAAAAACTGTTTCTACGCTTCACACATTACGTATTACACATTAGATGTTACTCTTCTATACACAGGTAACCCCACTGAGGCTTTAAAGAGTAACTTAAACCATTTCTACACACGCGTGGCATCACATTTGCATGGAGGACTATGATGGTACAAACGGGTACACAGGTTGTTGTCAGACCAGATAATAGTGTTGGAACGAGGACGACTGAGATTCGTGATCCCGGAAGGGGCGAAGTATTGGTCGAGACGGTATGTACACTAATTAGTGCGGGAACGGAACTTGGGACGCAAGAGCAGGGACGGACAGAGGATTTCACCCCCGGCTACTCCAACACTGGGCGAATTATCGCAATCGGTGAAGGAGTGGAAGGGTACGAGGTGGGTGACCGCGTACTGTCACTGGGACGCCACGCAAGTCACGTAACTGTGTCTGCTGCACCACAGTCGTTAGCGAAGCTGCCGGAGACCGTGTCGTTTGAGGACGGCACCTTTGGGGTCCTTGGAAGTGTCTCTATGCATGGCGTCCGAAAGGCACGGATTGAACTTGGCGAATTCGCCTGCATTACCGGAATGGGACTCGTCGGTCAACTAGCATTGCAACTCGCATCCCAAACGGGGGCTGAGGTTCTTGTCGCAGTCGATCTGAGTGATCCTCGGCTGGAAGTAGCAAAGGCTTCGGGCGCGACGCATACCCTGAATCCGAGCCGCTGTGATCTTTCAGCCGAAGTTAAGAGCATCACCGACGAACGTGGATTGGATGTGACCATTGAGGCTTCTGGCTATCCAGAGCTTCTGCCGATTGCGTTCGATATGGCGCGGATCGGAGGGCGAATTATGGCATTGGGCTCCATCTGGCATCGAAAAATCGAGGTGGATTTCATGGATTTCCACCTGAAGGAACTCACGTTGGTCGGGTGTCACCAGCCGAAGTGTCCAACAGTTGCGACGCCCGCCTTCCCGTGGACGCAGCAATATAACCGTCGTCAGATTCTAAAAATGATCGAGCGAGATGAGATTGACGTGAGTCGTTTAATCACACACCGAGTGCCTTATACGGAAGCGGGAGAAGCTTACCGACTGCTGCGCGATGAACGTGACAAATCGTTGGGGGCTGTGTTGACTTGGTAGGTAGTTATAGACTTCTTTAACGCAGATTGCTTTGCCCCCTGATCTCATTGAGCGACACCGAGAAAATAATGCGTAACGAGTAATAAGTAAGATTTGATCTTTACCCGTTATGTACGACGTAGCTTATATGGTTGATGTAACCAATTGACGGTTTATTTCTTTATAAAATGATGAATAGTGAGGGCAAAGCATGGGATGCACAAACATCACAGCGCGAGAAATTCGATTATTTGCGATACTCGCGCTCGTAGCAGGAATCATTTTTGACTACTTGTTTTATGGAAAGACGATCGGGATTTCATATCCGTTGTTTGTGGTCGTTTTCTACTGTTTATTCTGGGTTGCTTCGCGCAGACAGGTTTCGTTCCAAATTGACTTTGGTTGGTTTCTGTTTATCCCTATTTTATTGCTCTCGGCTGCGTTTGCCATCCATTCAAACCCGGTGTTGCTTGCCCGCAATTTTGTCCTGATTCCACTGCTCCTGCTTGTTCAGACGACACTGCTTGTCTATGGATATGAGTGGTCTAGCGTGCGATGCGTCAGCCGTTTTATAGGAGGATTACTCCGTCAAATTTTTGACAATGCTCCCAAGGTATTCTTCGAAGCTATTTCACTGGCGAAGGTCGCGTACAGAATTGCACCGGAAAAGCGTAAGACTTGCAGAAGCATCTTCCTTGGCTTGGTAATCTCTGCGCCTCTCTTGGTTATTGTGATTGCATTACTTGCGGAGGCAGATACGGTTTTTCAAAATGTTATGGTTACTATTCTCAAGACCTTAGAATCTATTGGTTCTATTCCTCTCGCCGAGCATGTGGGAGTTATTGGGATTATCACACTGTTGCTGTTTGGTTATTTGGCCGTTGTATTAAAAGCAGAGGTGGAGGGAGGGGCCGTACCGGTGGACAGAGGTACAGGGGGATCGGACGCTACGATCGTTGTTACGGTTCTGGTGATGGTAAACGCCGTCTACATTCTGTTCTGTGCAATTCAGTTCACATACCTTTTTGGTGGTGAGGATGTGATCCGTTCTATCCCTGATTACACTTACGCAGAATACGCGAGACAGGGTTTTTCGGAGTTAATTGTAGTTACTGTCATTAACTTAAGTATCTTGCTGATAGGTCTGCACGTCACAAAAAATGACGGAAAGTTAGATCATTTAGTTCTTGTGCTACGCTGTCTGCTCGTACTTTGCACCGCGATTATGCTCTATTCCGCACACTTGCGACTGAAGTTGTACGAGGAAGCGTACGGCTACACCTACGCACGGATTTTCGCCCACACATTTATCGGCTTGCTTTTTGTGCTGTTTATGCTTACCCTTTACAAGCTCTGGCGGAGGGAATTCCCTTTGCTCAAAGCCTTTGCGATTGCTGCGCTGCTTGCCTATACCATCCTAAACTATATCAATGTCGACACAATTGTCGCACGGAAAAACATTGACAGATATATCCAAACCGGCAAGATTGATCTTGAATATTTGCAAGAGTTGTCCTATGACGCGATACCTGAATTAATCCGTCTGAGCTACACCTTGGGTGAAGATACAGCTGCAAAGCAAATGGCAGTATTTCTACGTGAAAAAAAGTCAGAACTAAGTTCCGAGAACCCGTGGCAATCCTACAATCTCTCGAAAGCAAAAGCGAGATACATCCTGTCTGAAATGCGTCGGTGATCCTTAATAGTCTAAGGGTTGCGCAGCCAACTGTACTGGGATGCGTAAGCCGGTGAGCGGGGCATCTTGCCCCGCACGAAAATGTACCAGCCCTTTTATTTGCGCGTAATTCTCAATCTCCATCATTGGAAAAGCCGTGTGTCTTGCCGTAGCGGGGCAACCAGTAGTTAAACCACGTACGTTCGCATCGCGTATCGCAAAATTCCAGCGATTTCCCGTCATACTCCACATGCCAAAAGCGTCTGACTAACATCTTTCCACAGAGATCGCAGTGGTGAATCTGTGTGGCGTATAGTGCATCGGAAATCGGTTCCCACTGAGCCATCAAGAAATACCCCTTTCACGGCGAAGGTCTGCTGTTCTTTCTTTATCGACACGCCAGTCGTCACCTACCCGAACAAGAATCACAGCGTATATGTCCCGTACTTCTTCGAGAGATATTAAGCCCTCACGGAGATCATCCAGGACCTTGCTCGGTTCTCGTTTCTCAGGTGTTCCATATCCACCGCCCCCCGGACTCATGATCCTGATTTCATCGCCAGCTTGGATCTGAATGTCGGCAAATTTATTGGGCGAGGCGGTACCATAAACTTCTGAGAAAGTTCGCCAAGTGTCATCGCCATTCTTCCGAATCCGTACCGCGCCGCTCGCCCCTTCTTTCCCGCCAAATAGGCCCCACGCCCCCGTTTCATGTCTGTCCATAAAGCTCGACACTGTGATTTCAGGGGCAAGCGCTTCTATAATCCGTTCACTACCACAGCCACCACGATGTTCACCGTGTCCACCCGAATCCTCAACAATACGATATGTTTTCGTCAGCCACGGATAACGTGTCTCAAACACTTCCACCGGCGTGTTTCGACAATTTCCGTTAATTGGGCACTGCGTGTGATTTCCGTCTCCCGTTGCCTTACCACCCCAGCCACAGCCGTCGATGTGGTAGTTCGCGTAATATTGCCCCGTGTCTGGGTGGATTCCTCCAAAAAGGAAATTGCACGAACTAGCGCCGGTCGCCGCAGCAACGCGCTCCGGCACAGCGCCGGATAGACAACCGAATAGCACATCCACAATCCGTTCGTGAATCTCGGAGTTGCCTCCCACGCTCGGCCCCGGGTGTTTCACGTTCACAACACTGCCCGGCGGGACAATTAGTTGGATGGGTCTGTAGCAGCCTGAATTACGAGGAATAGTCTGGTCAGTGATATTAAGCATTGCGTTGAACGTCGCAGACGCCGTTACACCGTACGTACAGTTGCACGGTCCGCGCGCCTGCGGACTGGAACCGGTGTAATCAAAAAGGATGTTGTCGTCTTCTACAATGACCGTACAGTTAATTCGATACCGTTTGTCGGGAACGACGCCGTCGTTTTCAATCCAGTCATCGAACTGATACTCCCCATTGGGAATGTCTCGGACCTCTGCCCGCATCCGCGCCTCCGAGTAGTCCATCAGCTGCTTTCCAGCGATGAGCACTTCATCGAATCCGTAGCGGTCAAGTAACTCATGGAGTCGCCGCTCCGCTACGTTGAGGGATCCCAGCATCGCATGGAAATCACCCCAAGAGGTGCGTGGTGTTCGGTGGTTTCCAAGGATAATTTTCCAGATATCCTCAACCGGTTCGCCTTCCCGGATGATTTTGACTGGCGGCAGTCGGAGTCCTTCTTGGTACACCTCCTTGGCATCCGCTGCAAAACCGCCGACAGCTTTCCCGCCGATCTCTGTAACGTGGGCGATGTTGCCGATGAACCCGTATAACTCGCCGTTGTGGTAAACTGCTTGGATTACGGTATGTTCTGGCATGTGGCAGCCACCACGATAGGGGTCATTGTGCATCACCACATCGCCGGGCTTGAAGCTCTCCAGCCCTATTTCGGCGATTGTCCACTGCATTGTGTAAAGAATCGCGCCGATTTGGGCGGGACAGAACTCCGCATAAGCCACCATCTCGCCATCACGGTCAAAAATAACACAGGAGAAATCCAGCCCTTCGTTAAAGATGGAGGAATATGAGGTTTTCATCATCGCTAACCCCATCTCACGGCAGGTATTGACAAGGTAGTTGTTAATGATAGTGAGCGTAACGCTGTCGAGTGATTTTTCCGTTTGCATATTTCCATTTAAGAAGCTGGTTGGGTGGGTGAGTAGTAAACCATCTACTAACGGAGACTTATTACTTCTTGAAGGCAATGCTATTACCATCATCACTGTTGAGTGTGAGGATATTCCCTTCTCTTGACCATGCACCTGTGCTTTCCTTAAGAGATGCTATAGGGACCTCTTCCAGTGTGAGAGTATAGTTAGAGCCAGATAGAGAGTAAGTGCCCGCTGTCCTAATGGTACTTGTTAGCGAAATTCCGGAGTCGTTCCCTTGATTTTCAAGCCTAAAACCGATCTCCGCTTTCAACGTCCCATCGTTATTGAATATCCAGTTATTGGTAACAATAGAAATAGTTACCCCTTCCGGTGCCAATTCTTGTTCCAGAACCTGCTCTAAACCCTGATCATCAAAAGTTTCGAGGCTCCATGTGCCGACCCAATCATTATCACTATCATCATCGTCGTCGTCATTACCACC
The DNA here is from genome assembly GCA_965220385.1 of Candidatus Poribacteria bacterium. Lineage (GTDB taxonomy): Bacteria > Poribacteria > WGA-4E > WGA-4E > PCPOR2b > PCPOR2b. Next base: position 1,169,232 of record OZ244825.1, read on the forward strand.
ACCACAAGCGATCATTCCCATAGTAAGAACTGAAAGGCTAATGAACCACAGACACGAACGGAGAGTTACCTGTTGAAACATATTCATCTATTCTCCTTTTGAGTTGGAATAAACTTTACATTCTTTTTGCCGAGATGTAGACGGAACTCAAACGTTGGCAAGTGCTCTCAAGGGGCATTTGCTGCAGCCCCAAACGCGTCTGCAACCCACACCAAATCCACCGCATCGACCACTTCATCGCCGTTAACATCCGTTCTCAGATCTGGTCCCTCGCTTCCGAAAGCAGACGCAACCAAAACCAAGTCGAGGATATTCACAGTCCCGTCTCCGTTGACATCCGTTGTAACTGGTGGGGGCTTCGTGTCGGAGATAACGCTAAAGTACACTGGATCGTCAATTACCCATCCAGCAGCAGTCGCAGAGACCGTGTGTATCCCCAAATCTGATCCCAGCGTGAGCGTGCTCCGCGCCCTGCCGGTTCCATCGGTTGCTGCGTGCGTTACACTGAGTGTGCCGCTCCCGGCAGTTATGGCGAATGTAACTGGAACCCCCTCATAGGCAGCACCATACTCGTCTCGCACTTCAGCAACAAACGGATTCGGCAGCACCGCAGAAGGAAAACCGCGTTGGTCGCCTGAGATTTTCAGGATTGCTGATGGGGTCCGGTGGTGAAAGCGTACCCTAACTCCTCTCGCTTTTAGGGTTGGGATATGTGTGTTGATTGACAGATAGCTCAGGGGATTCTGTCGCAGCTCGATTATGTCTTTATCCCCCAATCCTGTATTCGCTACTAGGGCTGAGAGGTCAGATATCAAGCTGTTTGAAAGATACAAATCTTCTAGGTTGATCAAGTTTGTCAGCGGCGAAATATCTGATAGTGGGTTGTGCCCAAGATGCAGATATTCTAGGTTAGTCAAGTTTGCCAAAGGCGAAATGTCCGATATTGGGTTGCCTCCAAGATCCAATCGTGTCAGATTGGTTAAGCCTGATACCACTGAACTATTTGATACCAAGTTATCTCCCAGACCAAGCGATGTGAGTTTGGTTAATCCCATTAAGGGGAAAATATCTGATATTGAATTGTCCAAAAGATGCAGGTATTCTAGGTTAGTTAAGTTTGCCAAAAGCGAAATATCTGATATTGAGTTGTACCTAAGATACAGATATTCTAGGTTAGTCAAGTTTGCCAAAGGCGAAACATCTGATATTGAATTGCCGTCAAGACCTAGCCGTGTCAGATTGATTAACCCTGTCAGCGGCGAAATATCTGATATTGAATTGTATCCAAGATACAGATGTTCTAGGTTAGTCAAGTTTGCCAAAGGCGAAACATCTGATATTGAATTGCCGTCAAGACCTAGCCGTGTCAGATTGATTAACCCTGTCAGCGGCGAAATACCTGATAGTGGGTTGTATTCAAGATCCAAATCTTCTAGGTTGGTCAAGTTTGCCAAAGGCGAAATATCTGATATTGAATTGCCGTCAAGACCTAGCCGTGTCAGATTGATTAACCCTGTCAGCGGCGAAATATCCGATATGGAGTTATCCCAGAGATATAGATGTGTCAGGTTGATTGCAAACTCGAGCCCGGTCAAATCGCTTATGCTAGCCCTATCTTCATCAAGACGGGTCAAAGTCTCCATATCTGCCACAGTGATTGGATCACCCGATACCTTACCGAGAGTACCTCTGATGGCAGCGCGGAGGCTGGAATCGGGGATATTCACCGTTTGTGCCGTTGTCGTCAACGGGATTGAGACGAAAATTAACAGGAAAACAGTGAGACGAAAAAATTGTGTTCTCATGGATTTATCTTCCGTGTGGTTGAAAATGCGTGCGAAGTTTATGCCAATCAGCATACTACAAAATAAGATGCTAAATCAACACTTTTTTAGAATTCGATGTCCTTGGAGAAGCAATTTCCGCTTAGGTTTTTTGGTTTACAGAGACCTTCTGACATGCTATAATAACTCACCTAGCCTACGACCAATCGCCCCGATAAAAATCGGGAGGACAGACCTTAACAGGAAGATTGAAACTAAAGCAGATATTTATGTTCACAGGAATTGTTGCAGAGCTAGGAAGCGTAAAGGAAATTCAACACGGTTCACAGGCGGGAACCCTCACTATCGCAGCCGCAGAGATATTATCGGATGGGGCTGTCGGAGATAGCATTGCAATAGATGGCGTCTGTCTGACAGTCACCGAACTGACGCACGGCAGTTTCACAGCCGATGTTTCGGCTGAGACGTTACGACGCACAACATTAGGTGCCCTCAAACCGGGCGACGCGGTCAATCTTGAGAACGCATTGCGCTTGGCGGACCGGTTGGGTGGGCATCTCGTGTTAGGGCATGTGGACGAGGTTGGGACTATTACCGGTTGGCAGGATGAAGGTGCCTCCTCTTTAATGCGCGTTTTGATCTCTCAAGAGGCAATGCGGTATGTAGTGCATAAGGGCTCGGTCTGTGTTGATGGTGTCAGTCTGACAATCTCAAATTTATTTGATGACGGATTTGAGGTCGCGCTTATCCCTCATACCAAGCAGATCACAACGTTAGGAGCTAAACGCGTTGGTGCCCGCGTGAATATAGAGGTGGATCTGTTAGGCCGTTATATCGAACGACTATTGACCTACCCTTTGGCTGAGGGCACATCAATTGACATGGACTTTTTAGCGAAACACGGGTATATTTAGAGATAAAAATTTGGACTGAGTGAAGGCAATGCCTATGAGGTTTAACACAATCCCAGAAGCTATTGAAGCGATTCGGAATGGGGAGATGATTATCGTTTCCGACGATCCAGATCGGGAAAACGAAGGCGATTTAATCATGGCAGCCGAGAAAGCCACGCCAGAAGCGATCAATTTCATGGCGAAATACGGTCGTGGCATGATCTGTCTCCCCGCGACTGCGGAACGTTTGTCACAACTGAATCTCCCGTTGATGGTCTCAGAAAATACCGCCCAACTCCATACGGCGTTTACGGTAACAATTGATGCCAGCGATGTGACCACCGGGATCTCCGCCTACGAGCGGGCACATACAATTCAAAAATTCGCCCATCCTGAGGCGACAGCCGAGGATTTCGTCCGTCCCGGTCATATCTTCCCGTTGCAGGCAGAGGAAGGCGGCGTCTTACGGCGTGCCGGTCATACAGAGGCGACAGTTGATCTAGCGCGTCTGGCGGGCCTCTATCCAGCGGGAGTACTCTGTGAGATTTTGAACGAAGATGGCACGATGGCACGCCTCCCACATCTCTCTGAATTCGCCCAAAAATACGGATTAAAATTCATCACCATTGCGGACCTAATTGCCTATCGACGGCAAACGGAGACGCTCATCAAGCGGGTTGCGGAGGCTGATCTCCAGACGCAGCACGGATACTTCAGACTCCATGCGTACCAAAGCGCGGATGACGAGAAAACCCACATCGCGCTGATCAAAGGGGACATTTCGGACGGTGAGCCGGTATTGGTGCGGATGCACTCACAATGTTTCACCGGAGATGTGTTCGGATCGCTGCGCTGCGACTGTGGTGAGCAGTTAGAGAAGGCGATGCAACTTATCCAAAAGGAGGAACGGGGTGTCTTGGTCTACATGCGCCAAGAAGGACGGGGTATGGGACTAGGAAACAAAATTCGTGCCTATAGATTACAAGACAGCGAGGGACTTGACACCGTTGAAGCGAATGAACGACTCGGGTTCCCTCCAGATTTGCGGGATTACGGGGTGGGTGCCCAGATTTTGACGGACCTTGGTGTTCAGAAGATGCGTTTGTTGACAAACAATCCACGCAAGGTCAGCGGTCTGGAGGGGCACGACTTGGAGATTGTCGAGCGGATTCCGCTCCAAATCAAACCGCACGAATTCAATCGTCACTATCTGGAAACCAAAAAAACGAAGTTAGGGCATCTGTTGCTGGATACTATCAACGACGAGAAGGAGGAGACGGTGCACGGTTATGACGGCTTAATGGTTCAGGGCTAAACAGCCGACACCGGAGGACAATGCCAAATATCTACGAAGGCAATCTTATCGGCACAAATCTGAAAATTGGAATCGTGATCAGTCGGTTTAATAGCTTCATTACCACCAAGTTATTAGATGGAGCGCTTGATGCACTCAAACGTCACGGTGTGGACGAGGACGATGTGGACATCTGTTGGACGCCCGGTTCGTTCGAGATTCCCACTACGGCGAAGCGCCTTGCCGAAAAGGACCGATATGATGCAGTAATCTGTATCGGTGCGGTCATTCGTGGCGCGACCCCACACTTCGACTTTGTCGCCAACGAAAGTGCGAAGGGTATCGCGCAGGTTTCCCTCAATACAGGGATCCCCGTGATTTATGGCGTTATCACCACCGATACGATTGAGCAGGCAATCGAACGCGCTGGTACCAAGGCGGGAAATAAAGGGGCAGAGGCGGCGGTCACAGCGATTGAAATGGCGAATTTGTATCAACAGATTGACAAATAGACGACCTGATAGACACTTTAAGCTTATGGCAGCCTTAGAAGAAATCGAAATTGGTAATGGGCGGATTATCAAAGGGGATTGTCTCTCAGTCATGGATAATTTTCCCGACAACCATTTTATGCTTGGGTTCACCTCGCCTCCCTACCTAAACGCAATCAATTACGAGGAACATATTGAAAAACTGCACGGCACCAAAGCACGGTGGGAGCGAGAAGATATATCCTACGAGGAATATCGGCTTTTTCTAGAGAATCGGTTCAAGGCGTTGCTGCGAATTACGAAGCCAGGGGGACACAACGTGGTAAATATAGCCCCGGTCTTATGGAATGGTATGCGCACGGCGCTCCCGTTTCATTTTGTCAGTTGGCTTGAGGAAATTGGATGGCAATTCAAGGAGGATATTATCTGGGAAAAGCCAGTTGCGAGGGATAGGAGATCAGGGGTATTGTTGCAGCATCCCTATCCCGGATATTACTATCCCAGTCTGGTTGCCGAATATGTATTTGTCTTCCAGAAACCTGCCGATAAGAAAAGTCAGAACAACATTTATTGGAATAGAAGTGATGAAGAGAAAACAAGAAATGAAATCGACTTGAAGGATTATCAAGGTGAGAAGAGCAAAAACGTCTGGAAAATCCGTCCGTTAGCTCCTCAAGAGAATCTGCATCCGTGTCCATTTCCGTTAGAACTTGCAGAACGGGTCATCCAGTTTTACTCTTATAAAGGGGATTCAGTGATTGACATCTTTGCCGGAAGCGGGCAGACAAATTGTGCTGCTGAAAAATTGGATAGAGCACATGTCGGCATTGAAACGCAACAAAAATACATCGACTATACGGTTGATCAACTTCGTCCAAAGGTATAATATGAAAGCAACTTTGCTGCATGGAGATTGTGCTTCGCTGTTAAACCAGCAGAACACCGCTTTGGGGCATGTTGATCTCACCTTTCTCGATCCGCCCTTCAATCAAGATAAAGGGTACAACGAGTGGGACGATAATATGCCTGAAGCGCAATATTGGAGGTGGATGGGTGATGTGTGCAAAAAGATTTACCACCGGACCACTTTAGGCGGCGCAATCTACTTCATGCAACGCGAGAAAAAGACTGAATCCGTGCTACGGTGTCTACGCGAATCTGGCTGGACGTTCCAAAACCTGATTATTTGGAAAAAGAAAACGTCCGCTGTGCCCGGAATACATCGTTTTGGTAAGCACTATCAGATCATTGCGTTTGCAACGAAAGGGGAGCGTCCACAAGTCTTTCACCGTCTGCGAATCAATCCGCCACTCCCGGCGGGCTACAAATATGAACGCGAGAATGGCATGTTCCTCACCGATGTGTGGGACGATATTCGTGAGCTGACATCGGGCTACTTTGCTGGAGATGAAGCCCTGCGTGATGCAGAGGGAAATCGCTTACACAAGCAACAAACACCGATTCAACTTCTTCTTCGCATAATCCTATCTTCGACAGATCCTGGCGATGTTGTCTTGGATCCATTTGCGGGTTCGGGGACGACGTTGGTTGTTGCGGAGCAGTTGGGACGAAAATCAATCGGGGTTGAACTCGATAAGATTAACGTTGAACTCATTCGAGAAAGATTTGCTGCAAACAGAAAAGCAGATGATATTTCAAGCCTATTCGCAGACTATGCGTGTACGCCGGACTTGGAAATTATTTGGGAACGGCCTGAATTAAGAACCGCAGCACCTCCTAAACAGATAGAACTTTTCGAGTCAAATCAGAGTAGTATCTGAACAAATGAACATCTCAAGCCTATTTTCACATCTTGAAACTTTTACCTTGCAGCACCATTGCAATGGCCCCTTTTTAATTTTTTAAATGAATCTTTTATCAACATGAGTTTCCAATGATCGCAATTATCGACTACGGCGCGGGCAACCTGACAAGCGTTGAACGAGCTGTCAAATATTTAGGCTACGACGGAAAAATTACCGCCGACACGCAAACCATTTTGGGCGCAGAGAAGGTTATTTTCCCCGGTGTAGGCGCGGCGCGTGCAACAATGGATAACCTGAACGCGGCCGGGCTTGCACAGGTGTTGCGGCACGTCTATGAAGCCGGAAAACCGATGTTAGGGATCTGTATCGGCATCCAGATTCTGTTTGAACACAGCGAGGAGGAAAATACCGAATGTCTCGGCATCTTACCCGGCGTAGTGAAAAAATATGACGCCACTCCGAACCGTAAAGTGCCGCAGATTGGGTGGAATGAGGTTTATCAGACAGGGGCACACCCTATTTTTCAGGATGTGCCGAATCCCGCCCATTTCTATTTTGTCAATTCGTACTACCCAATCCCGCGCGATAATTCGGACATCGTCGGCACAACCACCTATGGCGTTGAGTTTTCCAGTGTTGTCGCCCATCAGAACCTAATCGCTACACAGTTCCATCTGGAGAAGAGCGGGCGCATAGGACTCAAGATGCTGGATAATTTCTTAAGCGAGGCATAGTAAGATCTGTTGTGATTCAGACCACGGAGTCCTTGATGCTTCAGCAGCAACTGTTGACATAGCTCATGCTAACCTTTTTCCTGATCCTTGTCGTTCTGTTGATTAACCTATTTGTCTACGGTCTGGACAGTCCGCAGAACTACGGTGTTGCGTCGCATCTGTACTATGGAATTATAATCCTCGCAGGAATATACGACAACCGTCGGGGGCAATATCTGCTCCTTGCCTGCACGACATTAGCCAACTGGATACATGCCGCACTTTACTTTGAGCAGATTCATCTGGGTGTGGTGGCGATCCTATACCCCCTTATCGCGTATTTCATTGTCCGGACTATCCAGCTTTTCCAGGCTCAACGCGCCACCACCGAAGCGCAGCTTCAACAGATAGATCAATCCAATACTGACCTTGAAAAACGGGTGCGCGATCTTTCGACGCTTTTTGAAATTGGCGGTACAACGGACACCGCCTTGGAGTTAGATGAACTGTTCCAAAAGATTATCAAGACCCTTGCTGACCGGATGGGCGTGTATCGAGGGACATTGAGGATTTGGGAGGCTGATGAGTTAGTTAAGAAGGTCGAGGCAGTTTTCGGCTTAACCGAAGCGGAACTCCGACGTGGAACCGATAGCCAGATCGATCTTATTCAGCAACAGGTCCTCCAATCTGGGCAGCCGATAGGTGTTCCCCACAGTCGGACGCCTCTCGAGCAGATTGAGTTCCCAGATGCAAAATCGGTGCAATCTAAAGACCCGATAGCTTTCTGGTGCGTTCCCGTGGTTGTTGATGAAAAAATTGTTGGGACACTGACAATCGATAAAGCATCGGACGAATTTTCGATTGAGGACGATATTCGTATTTTGACAATTATCGCTGCGATCGTAGCACAACGTGTGAAGATCCAGCAGATGATTGATTCGCTTGTGCAATCCGAACGCCTTGCAACCCTCGGCAAACTCGCGACGACTGTGGCACACGAAGTAAGAAACCCACTGGGCGGAATCCGTGGTGCCGCACAACTGCTTCAACTGGAAGGCGAATCGAATTCAGAAATTCAGGAATACATCCAAGTCATCATCAAAGAGGTGGATCGGCTGAATCGGGTAGTTGAACAGCTACTCGTGTCGGGTAATCCACGCACGGCGGGGGTCAAACCGAGCGACATCGGCGACTTAATCGACAATAGCCTTTCGATCTGTCAGCCTGAATTGGTTCGGGACAATATCTGTGTTGAGAAGTACTTTGATGACGACTATCCACCCGTGTCTGTGAATGGTGACGGAATGACACAGGTGTTGCTCAATCTGTTTCGTAACGCAATCGAGTCGATGCAAGATGGTGGCATCCTAACGGTTCAAACGGTTTATAATGCCACGAATCAGGTGTTGCAAATCTATATCAAGGACACTGGGCGTGGTATACCGCCGGACGTTGCTTCACGGTTATTTGATCCCTTCTACACAACAAAGCAGAAAGGAACAGGACTCGGACTGGCAATCAGCCAACAAATCGTTGAGGAGCACGGCGGCACCATCGAAGTTGACGTAACAGAACCTCAAGGCGCAACCTTCATCATTACGTTGCCAGTTTGAGGTGTTTTTAATATCTTCAACCTTGTACGGAAGACCCTTCAGATTATAGGCATACGGTAGTAACTCAGTTGAGCCAGAAATCTGAATCTACCTGACTCCGCGGGTCTTAACCGGTAGATTTAGGTAACCCTACCCAACCCATATCACAGACTTTCCAATGACGCACACAATTCTCATCGCTGACGACGACGATAGTATCCGTTTTGTGTTGGAAAAAGCCCTTCAGAAAGAGGGGTATCGCACATTCTCCGCGCGGAACGGGAAAGAGACGGTAGACCTTCTCCGTTCAGAAACGATCGACACCATCTTCCTCGATATCTTTATGCCTGATGTCAACGGGTTAGATCTGATTGAAGAGCTTCGGGAGATCAATAAAACCGCATCGATCATAATCATTACCGCGCACGGCACAACGCAAATAGCCATCGAAGCTGCAAAGCGTCACGCCTATGACTATATGACCAAACCTTTTGATCTTCAAGAGATCGCACCTCTTGTCGCGCGTGCGGTATATGCTGCGGATCAAGCAAAAACCGCAATCGCGGAAAATTCGCCACCAGAGGATACTGTTCCATCACAAAACGGCGAGGATGCTGGCACTCAAATTGTTGGGGAAAGTGATGCAATGCACGCGATTTACCTGACCATTGGACGCGCCGCAATCAGTGACGAAACAGTTTTGATTATGGGTGAGAGCGGTACCGGTAAAGAATCAATTGCAAAGGCGATCCACCAAAACAGCACCAGAGCGGAAGAGGAGTTTGTTGTGGTGGATTGCAGCGCGATTCCCTCCGACCTAATTGAGAGTGCACTCTTCGGCCATGTTAAAGGAGCCTATACGGGTGCGGACACAGCGCGCCAAGGAAAATTTGAGCAGGCAGACCGAGGGACGATTTTTCTCGACGAGGTCGGCGAGTTACCGATAGAAGTACAGATGAAGCTGTTGCGCGTCCTCCAAGAACGAGAGGTTGAGCCGATCGGATCAAATGAGATTCGCCAGATCGATGTGCGGGTGGTTGCCGCTACAAATCGACGTCTCGATCTGGCAATTCAAGAGGGATCGTTTCGGGAAGATCTGTTTTATCGGCTCAATGTAGTACCAATCTTTTTACCGCCGTTGCGCGAACGCAAAGAGGATATTCCCGATTTGGTAGGATTTTTCATGTCCCGCTTTGCTCAAGATTACGACCAGTCCCAAGGAACAATTTCGCAGGAAGCCTTCAAACTATTGATGGCTCATGATTGGCCCGGAAACGTCCGCGAACTTGAAAACGCCTTGAAGCGCGCGCTCGTGATGTGCGCCGGTCAGGTTCTCCTCCCCGAACATTTCCCAGAGCTATCTGGAACCCCAACTACGTCTCTTACGAAGCCTCGGGGCGGATTTGAGAGTCGTCTCGCTGTATTAATGTCGGAACGTGTAGATGATTTTATCGAGTCGGGGGCAGAAGCTGGGGAGCTTCACGCCGAGATTCGCGTTGCCGTTGAAAAACCGCTCTTTGAATTGACTCTACAGCGCACCGGCTGGAATCGCAGGAAAGCCGCTGAGATCCTTGGAATTAACCGGAATACCCTCCATTCTAAAATGGAAGAGTATGGGATTCAAAGTCCCTAAATATAACTCGAACTCTTTTTGCAAAACGGAAATAACACCCTACATAATTTATGGATATTGCAAAGGTCCTCGGGACCATCATCGCAACTCGAAAAGATCCAAGCTTAGTTGGTTATCGTCTGCTCGTAGTACAGCCGCTCGACGCAGACGGAGTATCTGTTGGCGATCCAGTCACCGCTGTTGATATACAGGGGGCCGCCGGGTATGGTGAACTAGTCTACATAGTCACCGGCGGAGACGCCGCATTCGTGTCGGCAGAACGCGCAATGCCTGTTGATGTCGCTGTGGTTGGGATTGTTGACTCAATCACTGTCACCGAGAGAGCGGAGGAGTGATGTACATCGCAAAGGTTATTGGAAAAGTAGTTTCTGTCATCAAACATCCCGCCTATGAAAATCGCACCCTTCTCCTCGTTCAACCGCTGAGTCTAAAATCGAAGTTGGTGCGAACACCGACGATTGCGGTTGATTACGTTGGGGCAGGAGAGAACGACATCGTCCTTGTTGGGGCGGGACCGGGTGTTGCTCAGGAGGTCTTTGAAATCGAAACGGCTCCCATAAGGGAGTTAGTTATGGGAATCATTGATCGGTTTGATGTATCGAGTGAACCGTGAAACGTGAAACGGAAAGCGTTGGGCGTCGTAGTTAATGTGTGATGTGAGCGCAGAACTGTCTATCTGCTCACTTGTCGAAAGGATATGACCCCTTGTTCATTCCACTCCCAAGCGCGCCCCCGGCACAGAGATCCTTCAAGCCGCGTGCAGTCCAATGCTTGATCGTTACAAATCTCGCGGTTTTTGTATGCCAGCTTTACGCGCTCTATCAAGGGGTCTCGTTGGCGGAGGTGTCGGGTGCTATCCCAAACCAGATTCTCCAGCGCTATTCCTTTTTGCCACCGCTTCCAAACCTTTTCGACAGGACACTCCTTACCTCCCTCTTCTTACACGATGTCCACATTGTACAGGGAGGATTTATCCACATTATTGGGAACATGTTGTATCTCTCAGCTTTCGGCCCCACCCTCGAAAGTATGATCGGCAGCCTGAAATTTCTCCTGTTTTATCTGTTGTGTGGTGTGTTGGCGACCCTCTGTTACGTAATAATTTACTACAATTCTAATGTGCCCTTGATCGGCGCCAGCGGCGCAATCGCCGGTGTGATGGGAGCGCACTTTATTGCGTGTCCCAAAGCGCGGGTTCGATGTTTTCTCCTTATCTATATCATCTCCGTACCCGCAGTCGTTCTGCTAGTCCCCTGGATCGCAATCCAGTTGGTCAATGTCTATTTTTCGTTTCAAGGTGCATCTGTTGCTTGGGCGGCGCATGTCGGTGGGTTCGGTGTGGGAATGCTCCTGATAGGAAAATTCCAACGAATGTGGTTTCGCCCTAAACAAGAAGTGTATAGAATTCGTCCTTATCTTCGATAACAATGGCTGCAATTTGTAAAAAAGACTTGGGAGGTAGAAGGATGGATGTGCGAAAATACATCGGAATTTCGCTCCTATTTGCTACTTGTATCAGCTTATCCGGCTGTGTTTGGTCTTCCCTGCTATCCAATTCATGGAGTGAGAACTTCGGACTGGCAAGCTACGGGTCAAAAGCAAATCATCCGGCGCTCAACGACGGGAAGCTAGATACCGTCGCAGCGGTAGCAGCGACAAATGAACGGATCTTTACGTTAAGATTCCCAGAGGTTAAACCTGTCCGGAAGATTATTATCCATAACGGGAATCTATTCTGGTTTCATGTGGATTACTGGGATCTCGATAAATTTGAGTGGAGAACCGTCCACTCTGTGCGTCAATTACGGGATATCGGTACGGAGCGTGCACCCTCAGAAATTGTCATCGACCGTCTAAATTGTCGGACCAACACGATCCGTATCAACGTTTCTCGCACTGTGGATGATAAGGTTGTTACAAAAGTTATGCTGTCGCCCGGGGACAAAGTGGTAGATCGCAGGACCACACTCGCTGGGGCGTATTATCCCCACTTCCGTGTTATCCAACCGGCATGGGCGCAGGTCCGCGAAGTAGAAGTGTACCATTTGGCATCAAAGTAGGATCGAATCCTGATTCGATATTTTCGTCCCGCAGGTGCAAGGTCGAGAATGCCTTTGTGGTTCGCTGCGACATCGCCCCTAATACTTCACTGCCACAGAAACCCCATCACGGAGCGGGATAATTGTCGTGAACACATCGGGCGAACTGTAGAGCAAGCGCGTCAACTCCTTCACCCCAACCGTGGTCTTGTGCACCCAGTCCTCTTCTTCATCAAGCTCTTGCACATCAACATTCGTGTCGTGTGTGACGACACGTCCCAGCCATAGCATGTTGTCCGTGATAAATAGACCACCACTTCTGAGCCGTGGGATCGCTTTGCGAAATGCGTCAGGATACCCCTCCTTGTCGATATCGTTGTAGATGATGTCAAACTCACCTTCAGTCGCGTCAATGAGTTCAAGTGCATTCCCTACGCGATAGTCAATCCGATCCGCAATCCCACCCCGAGCGAGATACCCCGCCGCCCGATCGGCGTTCTCCTGCGAACCGTCCGTACAAATAATGCGCGCGTCCGGCTGCCGCAACGCCTTCGCCATCCAATATGCCGAATAGCCGAAGCCTGATCCCATCTCGAAAATCCGTGTCGGGTTGGTGAGCAATACCAATTGGTGTAACACGCGTCCCACGAGCGGGCCCACGATCGGAAAACGGCGTTCCCGTGCGTACGCCTCCATCTCCGTCAGCACCTCGTCGCGATCGGGAATAATATCAAGTAAGTATTCGTCAATCGATGGATGAAGCACATCCAAACGTTCCATAAATCACTCCTATTCTGTCTGCAAAAAAGTGCATATATCGAGTAATACGTGAAATTCTTCTCTCTACGTAGGACGCATTACTCGTTACGTAGTTTATGCATTCGGTTCAACCTACTAACAACCTATTTCCTATTTTTATCCGATAACGAATTAAGGAATTCTGCCGGCGTTTTTTAAAAGATAGATGCAACGCTGCGAGCTATTCCAACGACATCTGGAACTCCCTCCGCTCGCCATCCCGTAGAACGACTACAGGCAACGCCTTCGCATCGGGACGCTCCTGCAGCACGTAGCCGATGATACCACTTTCTGTTAACCGTTGCGTTTGATCGCCGAATGCAACGATGACATCACCTCTTTGAATCCCAGCTTTGTCGGCATTGGTTTGCCCACCTTCGAGCAGATTGGACCGTCAATTCGGGCGGAGGTCAACAGCGATGGTGTTGTGGATATCTACGATCTGGTGTTAGTTGCTAGTGGAATAGGTGGAGGTTCCGAGGCTGCCCCCGCCGCAGAACATCATGATTTAGACAGCAGACACACGAGAGAGCAAATACAGAAGTGGCTGATCCAAGCGCAAGAATTGGCGCCCACAGATGCGATATCTCAACGGGGAATTGCCGTGTTGGAGCAACTTTTGGCAACGCTGATCCCAGATGTCTTTATTAGGGAATTATCCGAATCCTTTTAATCCTGAAACATGGATTCCCTATCAGTTAGCTACCTCTACAGATGTTACGTTGCGTATCTATTCGATGACTGGTACGGAAGTGCGAACCTTGGCGTTAGGACATCAGTCTGCGGGGTGGTATCAGACACGGAAGCGGGCTGCGTATTGGGAGGGCAAGAATAACTTTGGTGAGTCTGTAGCGAGCGGCGTTTATTTCTATACGTTGACAATCCGTTCCGATACCGGGACGGGGGATTTCAGCGCTACGCGGAATATGGTGATACTGAAGTCGTTTTGTATAGGAGATAGCGGGGCAGGGCTACTCGCTACGATGAGAAGATGAGGGCAGAGTGTTGTTTCTGCCTGTCTTCGACACGTTCAGAACGATGTCGAAATCCCTGCGGTATTCATCATATCGTCCGGGGGTTTTCTTTTTTCGGAACCCGCCAAAAAACGTACTCTTGACTTATGTCCTCAAGTATGTTAGGGTTTACGCTCTTCGGGCTGCATAAGTCCTAAAAGTTTGATTCAAATTTGCAGAGAACTATACTAAACTTGGGAAATTTTTCACGCAAAAAGGAACACCGTTTTCTATCCAATTCAAAGATATGGGGTATCCATTGTGAGGAATGTGATGACCAAAGAAAATCTAATATCTCGTTTCAAGCCGCGAACACTTTTAACCCTCATCGTAATCTACATAGCTGTTGGATTCGATTTGCAATGGTTATGGGGAGTGCTTTTTTTAATTTGGCTCATTCCAGGCCTCCTAACGGGTTATACCCACTTAGTTGAACCCATCAGTCGAGACGAAAATCCTGTCTGGTACTGGCTAATCGCAGGCACCTGGTTATGGATGGCCGCGTATTTGCTTTTAGAACCTTTGTTTAACATACTTCCACACACGAAATAACAGGCTTACTAAATCTTGCGGGCATTGTCCGCAGAGTTAGGCAACAGATAACGGATTTTGCAGACTCAACGGAGCATATAATGTCCCCAATACGTATGATGCATCTGCTTCCCGTGGAAGCGTATACTTCACAAGAATGGTTTGAGCGCGAGCAGGAACTGATTTTTTCAAAGGTTTGGCACTATGCGGGGTTTGTAGAAGATATCGTCGATCCGGGGCAGTATATTTCCGTTCAGGCAGGGTTGAATAACATCTTTATCGTTATGGGACGCGACCGACGTCTGCGGGCGTTTCACAACATTTGTCGTCACCGTGGGACACAACTACTGCGCGCGGTTGGCAAGTCTCAGAAAGCCATTATCTGCCCTTACCACGACTGGACTTATGACTTGGAAGGGAACCTGATCTCTGTACCAGAGGAGGAGAGAGAATTTCCTGACTTGGATAAATCTTGTCTCGGTCTCAAATCGGCTTCGGTTGACCGCTGGCGCGGGATGCTCTGGGTACACCCCGACCCTAACGCTGGCTCGATTATGGAATGGTTTGGCGAAATTGAGCCCGAGCTTGGTCCGCATCAGGTGGATAAACTTGTTGAATATCCACAGGTGAGGACCACCACCGAAATAAAAGCGAACTGGAAAATTGTGGTTGAGAACTATATTGACGTCTACCACCTTTCCCATCTACACTCCGGCACGTTGCATATGTATGACCATGCTAAAGCCAAGTTCGGTTTTGTTGGACCTCACTACGTATTTTGGGAACCACTCTCCCAATGGTACAGGGAAGATATCCAAAAGAACGCTATGATGCCGCTGCTCGACGAAATACCGCGAAGCAAGATTGGTGCATGGGTGCCCATGCTGTTTCCTGGGCTTGGGCTTGCTGAAAACGAGTCAAGTTGGTCAATCTACTACGTTATGCCACTTGCTCCTGACTTGACACGTGTAGAAACCCGCACAAAGGTCAAGAACGTCTCAAGCTGGGAGTTTGCGATGCAGTCATGGCGTTCAGCCTCTTTCTGGACGCGGAATACCTCTGCCAAATATGAGGGCGATGCCAAAACCGATTCACTAGCAACTGGTGATTTCATGGCTGAGGATGTCTATGTCTGTGAACAACAGCAGAAATCGCTGCAGAGTCCCTATTTCGAGATCGGCGCGACAGCTGTATCCGGTGAAAGCCCGGTGAGAGAGCACCAACAAATTGTCCTTGCTTTTATTGAGGGGAACCAACAAGCAAAATGACCACACAAACATTTCATGCACTTCGGGTTCTTGATGCCTATAATCCAATTCCCACGGCAAAGACCGTCGTGTTTGACGTACCTAATATCCTGAAGGATACTTTTCGGTGGCGGGCTGGTCAACATATTACCCTGCGTTTTGAATTAAGTGGTGAAGAAGTTCGGCGCTCTTATACCGTTTCATCATCCCCTGTTTCGGGCGAAAAGTTGTGTGTCACCGTCAAGCGTGTGCTAGGTGGGCTAGTATCAAATTACATCAATGATAATGTCAGGGCGGGAGATGAAATTGAGGTAATGTCGCCTTTTGGCGGGTTCTGTTTAGACCCGGATAGCAAAAAACGACGTACACACTACTTTTTTGGAGCTGGCAGCGGCATCACGCCGTTGTTCCCAATGCTGCAGAGCGTACTACTTGCCGAACCGTACAGCTATGCCTACCTCTTATATGGTAATACGAGTGAAAACAGCATTATCTTTCAGCAAACGCTCGCAGACATAGTAGAACAATATCCGGAGCGTTGTGTAGTACGCCATGTTCTGTCCAACCGATCTGTGCTCACTAGTTTTCGCCCATGGCGTACTGGTCGGATAGATACAGACGCAATTTGGTCATTCATTGAAGAACATCCCCCTTACGCACATGATGCTCAATATTATGTGTGTGGTCCCGGCAACATGAATGCGTCGGTAAAATCAGCACTACAGGACATTGATGTACCCGTGACGCGCATTCATAGCGAGAATTTTGGTGGCGTTGTTGAGATGGACAATTCGTTTGAAGGCATTGCGGCGAAAACAACAGTAATCCTTGATGGGCAGAGCCATGAAGTCCACGTTGCGCGCGGGCAAACACTCCTGCAAGCGATGATCGCGGTGGATCTCAACCCTCCTTACTCATGTCAATCGGGTATCTGCGGAGCTTGCCGAACGAAGCTAATGGCTGGGGAGGTTCATATGCGCGCGAGAATGGCGTTAGAAGACACCGAAATTGAACAAGGCGAAATTCTATCCTGTCAATCGGTTGCCAAAACAGATAAGATTGCTGTCGTATTTGACTGACAACGCGTGGTCAATTCCCAAACGACGAATTCTCAACGGTAAATTACACCGGCTACAGTTGCTTGCTTCAAGGTTCCCCAGAGTGTTACCTTCGTGTATGTCTGCGGCGAAACGGCTAACCCCGACGGCGCCCATGCCGGGGAAAATTCCTGCCCCGGATCTTGTGTCAATTGCTGAGCCTCCCCATCCGCCACACGGATCAGATGAATGTCTTTGTTGTTCCCCTGAGTTGACACGTAGGCTATCCATTGCCCATCAGGCGACTCAACAGGTTCTGCGCAGGCTTGCGGGGCATTCGCCAACCGCCTGACATTTCCGTCGTTGATATCTACAGTAAACAGGGTAGGTGCCCTTACATCATTGAGCATATCGCTAGAAAAGTAGATCTCTTTGCCATCAGTCGACCACGTAGGATCGGTCGCAGATACCTGCGTAACGGCGCGCTGCTTTTTGCCATCTGCGTTCATCAGATGGATAGCACCGATACCATCAAGTGTGGTGCGAAACGCGATCCACTCCCCGTCGGGTGACCACGCCGGTGTTGAATTGTGTCCACCCTTGTTTGTAAGCTGTTGGACCTTTCTACCGTTTGGGGCCATTATGTAGATGTCAGTATCGGCCGCATGTTCCCTGTGGTGGTTGGAAGCAAATGCAATCCAGCGTCCATCAGGCGACCAGGCCGGATCGATGTCAGTCGCCTGATTGTCTGTTAACCGCCGAGATTCCTTGTTATTCATATCCATCACATAAATTTCTGGATTCCCATCCCTATGGGATATATAGGCGAAAGCGCTACCGTCGGGTGCCCATGTCGGAGAAGTATCATCCGCCGGATGGTTGGTTAAGTTGACCGGATCCTTGCGATTGATATCCATGATGTAGATATCAAGGTTTCCAGTCAGATCAGCAGTGAAGGAAATCGTCTTACCGCTCGCACCGTTTAGCGTCAACAAGCTGCTTCCTAACAGCAACACTGTCCAAACTAATTTTTTTCTCATTGAGAAATCTTTCCTGTGTTCTTGTACTTTCCGGTCAATCAAGACATACTGCTACTTAGCTAAAATGTGACTGAAACACCCAATGTCGGCAGGATCGGCAGCATCGGCTCTTCCTCAATCTCGCACTCGAGCAGCATATCCGTTTCCTCATCTCGACTCTCACTGAACGCATATTGATCGAGATTAGACCGATTGTATAGATTCAAGATTTGGAAATACCATGTGAGTTCCCACCGGCTATATGGATTCCGTTTCGTAAACCGAAAATCGAGGCTATGGTAAGGTGGTAGACGTTCCGAATGCGTCTCCCCAAACTGTCGATCACACGCAGTACTACCGTCCGGTTGTGAAACCAGCACATGCGTCAACGGCGTTCTAGGCTCGCCACTATGGAAACGCCATGTCAGGTGGAGATGCCACCCTCGTGAAAGTTGATGGCTGCTACTGACGGCGAGAGAATGCCGTCTATCCGACTGTCGAAAAAATGTCTCATCACCCGCGCTTTCTTCCGCAAGGGCGTAGGCATAGCCAACTCCCCACGTTAACCTATCTGAAACTGCGTGTGTCACGAAAACATCCACCCCTTGTGCGGTCCCGAATTCCGGGGACAGAAAAATTTGGGTCTGTCGTCCAAATTCCCGGAGCCGTCCTGTAAGATTGTCCAATGTCTTGTAATACGCCTCCACACGGAACAAGAAAGTCACATTCGGCTGGTACTCACCGGCCAAAATATAGTGAATCGCCTGCTCAGCACGCTCGACTGTCTGAACGTCGTCTTCCACAGGAATATTCATCATAGAGATGGGTTGGTGATAGATTCCCCATGCACCACGCAACACCAGTTTATCTGTTGGTCGTACCGCAAGAGCAACTCGAGGTCCAATCTCATAGCTTTGAACACCGGTGGCACGATAGTCCTGAAATACGTACCGTCCGCCTACGTTCAGTGCGAATTTCGGATGTAGCTGCCACTCGTCTTGAAGAAACACTTTGATTTCGCTGCCGCTGTCTTCGAGATTTGCAAGGATCCGTTTGTACTGCTCTATTCCGGGTTGCCGTTCTTGCACATCGTAATCGTATTGGGCGGTCATCCAACGCCACTCGATTCCACTGCGAAACAGATGTTTATCCAAAAAGGCGCTTGTGAATTCCGTTTTGGCACCAAAGAAACCGAACGAACGGACATCGAAATCCGCCGCCCCGGTCTGTCGATCTTGCGCTGCGTTCCCCCCAAAAACAAACACATCAGACCACTTTTTCGGGCCGAAGTAGTGCCGCCACCGTGTCCACACGGTTACATTGTCATACTGTGAATCTAAGTTGTTGTCGGCGTCCCCTTGCCGAATCCGGTTCTTGTCCCATCCATAAAGTCCATTCAGTGTAAGCGTATCCGACTGTGTCGGCTCATATGTCAGTTTACCATAGACATCCGCATATTGCGGCTTATAGTCCTCGTCAAGGTCCATCAATGCAAGAATCAGGTCAACATAACCTCGCCGTGCTGACACGCGCCATGAACCTTTGTCTGTAAGAGGGCCCTCTACCAGCGCGGTCGTATTGATAAGGTCAAGCCCGAAATTAGCAGCAACTTTCTCAATGTCCGTCTCCTTCGTCGTGATGTCAAACACACCGGCCATTTTATCTCCATACGCTGCTGGAAAGCCCCCCATCAGCAGTTCAACGCGCTGAATCAAATCAAGCCCAACCAGCGAAACAGCACCGCCAAAATCCTGTAGGTGGTACGGATTGAAAAGTTCCATTCCGTCTAATCTCACCAAGATGTCATCCTTTTCGCTCCCACGCACACTGAATCGTGCACTGTAATCACTTGCAACGACTCCCGGAAAAATATGTGCAGCCCGCATCACATCGTTATCAACCAATGGAAACCGCTCAATTCGTTGTTTTGAGAGTGATAGCTTCGAAGGTGTCCCATCATCAATCGCGAACCGGCCGGGTGTCACCACAATTTCGTCGAGTTGAACCGTTTCTGTGTCATCTTGTGCTGAAATGTCAATGCAAATCCCAAGCCCAAAAACTAGAAAGTGCAGACAGATTGCGTAGACGGATTTGTGCATGAGTTTAGTCCTCACGATGTTTAATACTTTTTCAATTGTAGCATATCGGTGGCAAACAGGCAACGGCATGTAAAGAACTGTTTGAAAGATCCTTTCATTAGCTGTCCAATTATACCAATGTGCAACGATTTCGTGTTTTGAACCTCCCCTGAGCGTTTATATGACCGTGAGCGTGACGCTGCTAATGATAGTTGCTTTCCTCCGCTTCTTTGATTAGCGCGGCGGAATTACTTTCTGATCGAATTTCCGAGTGACGTATCTTCCCTCCCAAGTCCGCTGTCCATGCCATCAGTCCGAAGACGATGATTGAAAGTATCAGACCGGCGACAACAAATCTTTTAGGAATCATATCGGTGTGCCGATAACGCCACAGGATACCTATGGCAGCAACGCCTAAGATGCCAACGGCAATAAAGGAGATCAGGGCCGATTCTTCATGCTCTTCAAGAATTGACTCATCCACCCCCGGCAGATATTCGACGATTTCTTCCGAAGGCTCACCGGTGAAATAAACAGGTGCCGCTGCCACAGCAATAATCACGAAGATACCAAGACTCACACGCTTGATCTCCTCATTTTTCTTTGCCATACCAAAAACCAGCAACAAAGCACCGAACACCGTGCCTAACACAGGTATGTGATTGATTAAAAGATGTACATGCGCCCAGTTCATAAGATTCATCTCCTAAGTGTAGGTTTGGTAAGAGGGCAAATGCCCGTTACTTAAAACTCGACTTCAATATCGGCAATAAAACCGAAATTCTCCGATGCATCTGTCAGTCCAATGGGGTATCCGATACCACATTCCAGTCCGAGTACTTCCCATTCGATAGCAGGAATAAGTGCAAGGTGGTTGGTTTCTCTAAATTCACTGTTTGCTTTTTCTGTATTGATTAATTTATCGCGTAACAATCATCCGGCGCGTTGTCTGATAATCCCCTATCGCCAGCGTGTAGAAATACACCCCGCTGCTGACCCCTTCCCCTATGTCATTGCGGCCATCCCAATATGCTGCTTGCTCCCGTGACAGATAATTGCCCACAGGTTGGGTGCCCAGATCCAACGTCTTTACCGGATATCCAGCGACATCATAAATGTGAATTTTTACATAGGCAGCCTCTGCTAGCTGGTAGGGTATCCACGTTTCGGGATTGAACGGGTTGGGATAGTTTGGCAGCAATTTTGTTTCCGTGACCGACGGCTTCACGCGGGTTAACCACGCTTTGAGCAAGTCGCGGGCAAGATGTGCCTTACGTGAGAGGGTTGCCAGTGATTCCAAAGCTGCAAGGGCTTGGAATTGACGCTTGACACTTGATGGGTGATAATTGGCAGTTGGGGTTGAATCGTCAATAGGCGGCGCAGCCATTGCAGCATTTCCGCTCAAACCCACGCTGATAAGTATCAAATCGGCCACATCCACGGTCCCGTCGCCGTTGACATCTCCGGCGAGATGAGTGCCAACTTGTCCGAATTGAAAGGCAGCCTGTATCAAATCCAGGATATCCACGACTCCATCCCGATTAACGTCCGGGTGTGGGAACGAATCTGGAGGAATCGGAGGTTCGTGATCTGTTTCACCATTCAAGTTGTTCTTGGCTCCCTCATTGATCCAATCAGTGATGAGTTGGATCTGAGCTACCGGCAAAGGTGGACCGTTAGGGGGCATTTCGCCCTCAACAATTTGTTCGACCAGTTCGCTCCTTCGCGCATTGCCTGCAATGACAATAGCACCATCATGGCCTCCTGCCATCACGGCATCATACGTGCGGAGATCTACACCGTCCGGTCCCCCGGCGACATGGCACCCTGCAAATGCACATCGGTTCGTAAGGATAGGCAAAATATCGTCCTGAAAAGAGGGGCTCGGTCTACCGGCATCTGTAGGATCATCAAATAACACATTACTATAATGGTGATGCTCATCATGGTCATCATCGTCATCATGGTTGTCATCATCGTCATCATCATCATCATCATCATGGTCGTCATTATCATGGTCATCATCATCATCATGGTCATCATCGTCGTCATGGTCGTCGTCGTCATCATGGTCATCGTCGTCGTCGTGGTCATCGTCATCACTGTCTTGTGCGCTCTGGCTATACGTGTTGGGCCCCGTCTTTTGGGCTGTTGGGCGAGCCAGTGCCCCATCGCTATAACCACTTACGCTAGAGTTACTCGCTCCATTTTCACCAAAGTTATGTTGCTCCGACCCATCCTTTTCAGGATCTGTTGTGTTGCCGGCTTCTGTCAGATTTCCATCGTCAGAAGGATTCAAGCCAACATCGTGAGTCGGGGCCTTCTGGGACTCAGCCGTCTCATTTGTATCCACACGATTAGAGTCTTGCTGTTTAATTGCACAACCTATTACTATGAAAAGCAGACATGTTGTAATACTTAGATATTTCTTTAAGTTCGTAGACATCAGCGATTTCCTCCAATCAGCTATCTTGTATTCCACCTGTAAAAGATTTACGGAAACAGAACGTGTTCGATAAGGTTCAGTTATTTTTAGCACCCTCGTTAATCCAATCAATAATGAGTTGGATCTGAGCTGCCGGCAAAGGTGGGCCACCCGGGGGCATCTCGCCTTCAACAATTACTTCAACCAGTTCACTCTCTCTCGCATCGCCAGCAATGACGGTATCATCATCTCCTCCGGCAATCACGGCATTATAGTTGCGGAGATCTATACCGTCCGGTCCCCCGGCGACATGGCACCCTGCGAAGGCACATCGGTTTGTAAGGATGGGCAAAATATCCGCGCTAAAAGAGGGACTCAGTCTACCGGCATCCGCGGGGTTGTCAAACACCACATTGAGCCCCCTGATGAAATCATCATCATCGTAATCATCGTCGTGGTCATCATCGTCATTATCGTCGTCATATTCATTGTTATCGCGGTCATCGTCGTCGTATTCTTCACCACAACCAACCAACCCAATCGAAATCAGTAACGTTAGTAAAAATAGGATTTTAGCAATGTGTAACGGGTTAATCATTTGATTCTCCTTCAGAATTTGCTTGACGACTGTTGTGGGTTCAATTATCTTAATTAATGTAGAAAGGGCGACAGACAAAAAACACCCCTCTACGAGAAATCGAAGATCGGCGTGTCGAGTCAACTGTCACCTAGGAATTTGCTAACAATTGGCGTTGGGAGCGTTTCCTATGTGACTTTCGTTGCCTTTTCTGCAATTATACCGAATCATTCTGCATTCGGCTTCCTGAATAAAATCAGGTTTTGACTACATTTAACATGACGATGACGGAGTGGCGCGTCAGCCTACACTAGTGTCACCATTGGTATCCATCATATACGCCTTGTAGCTATCCTCACCCTCCTAAATAGTGCCCATATCTAATTCGTCACTAGTTAGGAGACTATGTTGCCTAGCAATCACTGGGTCCTTCTAGCTGCCTGTCCGAACTTATCCCGTCTATCTCGGTGGTTTCACCCTGTCTGCAATATCCCACGGTTTTGGTGTGGGGAGGGTTGCGGATCAGCCAAAGGTTGGCCAAGAGGGGAATGATTACATATTGGGAGGGTGACCTCAATATCCAATAATCCTTGACCGGCATGTGATTGCGGATCAGGCAGGTATCCGAAAAATCCATCGAAGCAATCTTCTCAATTCCCGGTGATTAAAATCGGTTGTCAAGGCTGACAATCACATTGAGTCCCGGTGCATTGATGCCGGAGCCATGTTCGCGATACCGCTTATCAAGCAGGTTCTCAAGTGCGAGAGTGAGCCGGTTGTATCGGGTCACCTGTATGCCACCGCGTAGGTTTAACGTTATCCAACTCGGTGAACCTTGTCCAATCGCTGCACCGTTCGCGTCAAACATTACTTCATCGGTGTCGCGGGTGGTTCCCGGAATCCGTGGATCCCGAATATCGCTCCGATTTAACCGTCTCTGCTCGGTTGCACCGCGGACAAAGAATTCCGCCCAAAATCGCTGAGCAGGCGGTTCCCAGCGGATACCGACCATGCCGTTAAGTGGCGGTTCACGACGAATCCGTTCTTCCCACGGCTTATCCGGGTCGGGTGCTGCACCGTTAATGAGCAGTACTTTCCCCCGCGTGAACGCTGCGTTGCCATAAACTGATACCCCCTTCTGAATCGGAACCATTCCCGCAAACTCTACGCCTTGGATCTGCACTTCGTCCACGTTGTCGAATACATAGACATCAATGCCCGGATTGTTCTGCTGGATCTCCTTTATCAGGTTTGGAAGCGGCTGTCCGGCGTAAGCATCTTCGACCGGGACACGGGTCACCAAATCGCTGACGCGACCGTGAAAAAGAGTCAATGAACCGATAAGCCATGGGTAACGTGCTTTAATTCCCCCTTCCGCTGTCCACCCTCTCTCCGACCTGAGGTCGGGGGAAGGAGAATCGATGCCTTCATTGGTGACCTCAACAGCGGTTGTATCATTCAGGGATGGTGCACGGAACGATGTGGAGAAATTCGCAACAGCGTTCAACGCCTCGGTAATACCTGCGACCACACCCACACTGCCTGTCAATGCGTCGCCAGATTGGTTAAACTCCTCAAATTGGGGGTCGCGCACTGAGAGATCCGCATGTGTGTTGTAAAGTGTATAGCGTCCACCAAGCGTCAACTCAAGACGGTCATGCAGTTCAATTTCGTCTTGGACATAAAGATTGGCATCCCAGAACTGCGAACCGTCGATAAACCTTCCTTTTGTGTCGTCTATGTCTTCTTTGCCGGTTGTGATGTCAGTTTTGATGGTTTGGCTTGCAAGCGTATCGAGGTAGAACTCACCACCTGCGATGACACGCTGCCGTGGCAGTGATGAGTTGGTACCCTGCGCGCTAAGTCCCAATGTGTTGACAGTATCGAATCGCTCTCGACGTTCTGTTGCGTCGCGCTTAAGTTCGTTTCGGCCCTCTTTCTGACGATGATACGACGTGGTGAGTAGAACTTGATCAATCAGCAGGGTTTCCGGTTTGGAGATGTATGTGGCGTAGAGCAGATCCCGGTTTTGCGGTTCAAAGAAAAACTCGTCATACTCACGGGGCGCAATCTTATCGTAGCGGGGGGTTTGAGGTTGTCGCCAGAGTTGGTAGGCGAGGTTGACTGTGCTTGTGTCTGTAAGTTTATAGGAGAGTTTGGCATCGCCGTCGTAGGCGTTCCAACCGAGTGGTGCCTCAGCGTCGATTACCCATTGGTCGGGGATATTTTTGGGCGGATCCTCAAACAGCTGCACACCCTCTGGTTTCTCAGTAACGATTTCAAACTTACGGTTCTTGTGGTGCAGGTCGTAGCCGCTGCCCGGATTGATATTGCCAAACCATCGTGCGGATGCACCCACCGAAAATCCGAGCTGTTTTTGGCTACCGACTACCTCAAGCCGCCCAAGCCGCTCTGAACTGCCGGAAGCGAATCGGGTGAAAGCACGAGACTGGATTGTCCAATCTTCTGTTGCATCATCGAGAATAGTGTCTTTGGTGAACATACTGATAACACCACCCATCGCGCCGCTGCCATATAGCATGGAGCTGGCACCACGTAACACCTCAATCCGGTCAAGACTATCGGGACTGGTTGTTACCAGATATTGATTCGGACCGGAACGGAAAGTAGAGTTGTTGAGTCGAACACCATCAATTGCAAGGAACGCTTGATAACCGGTAAGGCCGCGCAGAAGGGGCGAACCTTGACCAACCGTCGTTTGCTGTGCCCAGACACCCACAGCTTCGCTCAGAATTCGAGGGGTCGTCGGGGCGTTCATACGTTCAATCTGCGCCCGGTTAATAACCGAGATTGCGTTCGGTGTTCGGAAGGTGTCTTTCTCAACACGGGTTATCACAGTGATTTCTTCAAGTTCAATTGGCGGGGCTTCTACTTCATCGCCTTGGGAGTGACCGAGATTGATGCTAAGAAAAAAGACGATCAAACCCATCAAAAGTTGCTGCTGTATAGGTTTCATAGTGTGTCCTTTCTCATGAGGTTTCTCACATGATTATTGATGGATGATTGAATTCTTGATGCTATGTTGAATTAAGGGCAAAATCTATGCCAAAAAGTTTTGAGTCGAAATCTGTGTCTACATGCAGATTTCTGACCGATCCTGTCAGAGATGGGACTTGGCGTTGTTCAATTTCTGAACAGTTGTGTTTCTGTTCTGGACAGTCGAGGCGTATGGAAAGAAAAGTTGAAATAGGTTATAATAGCCTGAGTCACTATCCGTGATTCCGCTTCTGCGAGGCAAGATACGCTCTGTCCATCAGTCCAGGAGTTAATAGATTCACTTCATGTGTTAGAGATGATAGCAAATTAAGTTGACATACTCTCAGACCCAATGGCACAATACTTACAGAATTGCTACAGGCAAAAAAGGCGGTCCACATAATGAAGCAGGCAGCTCTACACAGCTTAAAAATTTCTGCGCGTCATCTGATGTTGCTACTACTTGCTACAACGCTAGGGTGCACAACATTCGTTCCGGATGATCCAAACATACCGCTGGACGATTTTGATGCAAGTCCCCAGGCAGATAAGGAGTGGCGGGTGGAACGACGGCTCGTAAGTAATGAAGTTAACTGCATTGCTGCCGACCCGCACAATGTGTGGTTTGCAACGCAAGCCGGTGTTTCGCGCTGGGATCGTGACCAAGACAGATGGCTCCACTACACGATGGAAAATGGTCTGTCCAACGATGCAGTGAACGCCCTTGCAATTGATGGGAAATGGGTGTGGTTCGCTACCGAGGAGGGGGTGAGTCGTTACGACACGCGGACGAACACCTTTTCTACCTACCGCACGATTGATGGCTTAGCAAGCGATCAGGTATCGTCGATCGCCGTGGACGGAAACTATGTTTGGTTTGGCACATCTAACGGATTAAACCGTTATGACAAAACCATTGACAGTTGGGCGGTCCGAACCCGTAAAGATGGATTGGTCAGCAAGGTGATTACAACGATTGCTGTCGAGCCAGAGTACGTGTGGGTTGGTACGGATAGAGAGATCAATCCGGATCCCCACGGCTGGGAGGACGACCCGCGGTTTAGCAAAGGCGGGGTGAGCCGATACCATAGAGACACTGACTCTTGGAATAATTATAAAAAATCCGACGGCTTGATAGATAATGAGATTGCTACTATCGCGGTGGACGAAAATAGTGTTTGGTTTGGAACGCAGGACGAAGGCGTCAGTCAATACAATCAGGTTGATCAGGCATTCATAAAGACATATACCAAGACCGACCTGCTTAAGAGCAATATGATATCTTGTATCCGTGCCGATGGGTTCCAAGTGTGGTTTGGTACTGCCAATGCAGGTGTACATAGATTCATCAAGCCGGTTAACACGTGGGTGCACTACACCAAAACGGACGGACTAGCAAGCAATCACGTAAGTTGGATTGAGACACAAGGAAATGATGTCTGGTTTGCGAGCAAAGAGGATGGAGTGAGCCGTTTTGATAAGGTGACGGGCGAGTGGACACGCTACAAACAGGCTGATTTTCTGGCGGATAACGATGTGCGGCACATAACACGTGATGCGGAAGGTAGCCTATGGATGGCGACTGCATCTGGAATTTCAATTTACACCCCCTCAACCCGCAGCTGGGAGACGGTCGCAAAGGAGGACGGACTTCCCTCACCCTATGTTACGGCAGTGGATGTTACCGATTACTCATCTGGGGCGGAGCAAAACGAAGTGATCGAGATTTCTACTGGTAAGGCGGCTGACGGGCGGCTTTGGATAGGTACAGATCGAGGGCTTGGCACGCGCTCATGGTCGGGCGGTGATTGGGCGTTTCATGTTCCACCGCAATCGCAGTCGCAAGGCGAAGCTTTTGTTACAGCACTGGCTGCTACAGCGGACATACTCTGGCTCGGTACAAGTTTGGGGCCCGCCATGTATAACACGGCCACCCAAGAGTGGACGCAGCTTGCCATGCCAAAACTCCACGCGAACGGGATCGTGTCCTCCGTGCTGACTTCCGATGAAATGGTCTGGTTCGGTGGAGCGGAGGGGGTTTGGCGATATTCAATAGCGGATAAGGAGATACATCGCGTTTCCGAGCGGCTCCCTGCGAGCTACGTGAATGTACTACTGTCCACCGAGGACACCCTGTGGGCGGGAACACGCGGAGGGCTCGCACGCTATGACGCCACCCAAGGGCACTGGACACCGATGCCTTTTAACGAGCAGCTGCCTGTTCCAAATGTTACCGCACTTGAGTTCCGGGACGGTCTGCTCTGGATAGGTACACCCCAGGGGATGGGAAGCTATGCCATTGCTTCTAATGTTTGGAGTTCTATCCCGGATCTGTCCTATAACGTGAGGCACATCCTTTCTGATGAGAGTGGGAAGCTTTGGTTGGCCACCTCGGTTGGGCTTGTCGAATATAGCGTCCCAGATGGACGGAAAGTGCTTCATCAATCACGTCCGGTCCGTCAGCCGTGCCTTGAAACGAAAGTTTCACATGTTACATTCGATGGGGACTACATCTGGTTCAATAACTGGGCTTCTTCGCCGAACGGTGCGATTTTACGGTTTCATCGTCCCACAGCAACATGGCAACGATTTACACGCTTGGATATCCTGCGGTCTACTCAGAAAAAGTCGATGACTACGATTCGTTGGACCTATGTAGATACAGACGCGGTTTGGTTCACCACGGACTATGGGGTACTCCGGTACGACAAAGCGGCGGATACTTGGGAGCATTTTACCCTGGAAAATGGACTCTCTACAAACGATATAGACCGAATCGCTGTGAGCCAATACAGCGTCTGGGTAATCCCAATGATCGGTGTCGAGTTGAGCCATTATAGCAAAAAGACTGGAAAATGGAATATAATCGCCCCCGGAAAAGAGGTGCAGATCGAGCGGTTAAATGCGCTCGCTGTTGATGGCCCGGAGGTCTGGTTTGGGTCAGGTCGCGGACTTCATCGCTATAATGAATTTACTGGTGAATGGCGTGATTTTACACCGAGGGATGGACTCGCCGGCAGAGGGGCAGAATGGATTACCGCAGATGAGGAATTCATCTGGGTGGCGCGCTCAGAGTGGGACAGAGACAGCAACCGTCCGTTGTCACGATACGATAAGAAAACCAAGAAATGGGACACATTTTCAACCAGTGATGTGCTGGCTGCAGATACCATCAGACGCATCATTGCAACAAAGGACGATGTCTGGATCCTCTACAGACCCTGGAATAAGGCTGGGGTCACCCGATATGATAGGCGCACCAGGGAGTGGACAACAATTAAGTCGGGGCGCGGCACCCTTGAGTTGGCCACAGACGATGATTACCTCTGGTTGGCCGTTCCCAACAATGGACTCAGGCGATTTCACTTCGCATCCGGCACCTGGACGGTTTTCAAAGATCTCAAAGGGATGTTGCATAACCATGTAGATGAGTATGGACTTGCCGTGGATGATAAGTATGTATGGGTAGGGACGCTGCGTGGACTTGCCCGTTATGACAAACAGAGGGAATCTTGGACTCCCTTCACAGCGATACCAACCCTTTCTGGGCGTACTATCCGAACGGTAGATACAGATGAGCGTTTTGTCTGGGTGGGCACTGACAACGGTTTGTCTCGCTACGATAAGGAATTGGGTACTTGGAAACAGTATCAGCAGGAGGGTGGTTCTGAGGAGATCGCCACCCATGGGGGGCATTGGCACCGATGGCGTCCCAAACGAAAAGATACACTGTCGGATAATTCGGTGAGTTCGATTGTAGTTGATGAGCAATACGTCTGGGTCGGGACGCGAGATGGCGCGAACCGCTTTGATAAACTCGCCCTGCGTTGGGATCAGTACAAAACCGAGCATGGGCTGCCTGCTAATAATGTGACGTCTGTCAGTAACGATGGAAATAACATTTGGGTTGGCACCAACTCCGGGATTGGCAAGTATCCCCGAACCGCAGACGATCTGAACGCTTGGATCGCCTACACCTCCGGCACGGAAATCCAACCAGCATCCGTTTCCAAGGAATTCGCAGAATCGTTGGTCACCGATGAGATCTGGTGCATCGCCAGCAGCAAGAGTAATGTATGGGTTGGTACGCGACGCGGCGTGAGCCAATATAACATCGGCAAAGATACCTGGAAGACCATTACAACAGAAAACGGTTTGTCCAGCGATGAAATTAGTTGTATCGCTATAGATGGCGAACGTGTATGGTTTGGAACGGATCGTGGCGTGACTGTCTATAATGAGGAAATGGAGACTTGGACTGCTTATACAACCCAGGAAGGACTCGCCAGCAACAAGGTCACGTCGATTGGAGTTGATGGCACCGAGGTGTGGATCGGCACCTATAATGCCGGGGTGAGTCGATTCGATCCGTCAGCGAACACTTGGATAACGTATACCCGAGACGATGGGTTGGCTCACAACGGAATCCTCTCTATCGCGATAGGAGACCCGTACGTGTGGTTCGGCACCTATCGTGGCCTGAGTCGCTTTGATAAGTACACGGGAATCTGGACGACTTTCACAGAGTCTTATGGTCCAGAGGATCTCTGAAATAAAAAACAGAGACTAGGCTTCTGGATATCTGATATGTCCACTACAAATTCACAAATGAACGAGATTTTCTCTCGCGGACTCACTTCATCCATACTCTCTTAAACTAAAGGAGACTTCACTTTAATGTTTTCAGACGCATCACTAAAATCTGAATCGGGATCTAGTGGGTCCACTTCAGTTCTCCAAGACGGGCACGGCTTCGGCACTGCACCTGTTTTCCTGACCTCTACCTGCACAATTCTCGGCGCAATTTTGTTCTTGCGATTCGGTTATGCTGTCGCGCACGTGGGACTTTGGGGTAGTCTCGCAATCATTGCTCTTGGGCATCTGGTGACGATTCCCACTGTCTTGGCAGTGTCTGAGATTGCGACAAACCGCCGTGTGGCAGGCGGAGGAGCCTACTACATTGTCAGTCGTTCTTTTGGCCCGAGTATTGGCGGGACGATTGGGATTACCCTATATCTGGCACAAGCGATCTCAATTGCCTTCTACATGGTTGCATTTGCAGAAGCGTTGCAACCCCTCTATGACTGGATAGCTACCACATACGACCTGAGACTTGATCGTCGCTGGGTGAGCCTTCCGTTCACTATCCTGCTTATCACGTTGATGTTAACTAAAGGCGCAGATCTGGGTGTCTGGGGGTTGTGGGCGGTCAGTGCAGTCTTAGCGGTGTCAATTGGCTTGTTCCTATTGGGAGAAGCGCCTAAGGATATGCAGCCCGAAGGGCTAAACATAACAGCACATATTGAAGGTGGTGACAGTTTCGGCACCGTTTTTGCCGTATGCTTTCCCGCATTCACGGGTATGATTGCGGGACTTGGGCTATCAGGCGACCTAAAGAACCCCCAGAAGAGTATACCTCTCGGTACAATCGGGGCAACGGTTGCAGGTATGATCATATACGCAATCGTTGCAGTTAAACTTGCCCAAAGTGCTACGCCTGAAGAACTTGCCGCCGATCAGTTTGTTATGACGAAGATTGCCTTGTGGGGGCCTGCAATCTATATCGGACTGGGTGCAGCTGCTCTATCGTCCGCCCTTGGTTCGATACTGGTTGCCCCCAGAACCCTCCAGATGCTTGGCCGTGATAGTGTGTTGCCGTTTTCTCGGCTGAACCGCCTTATGGAAAAAGGTGTGGGACAGACACAAGAGCCGGTGGTCGCAACCTGTGTATCGGGCGCAATTGCGATCGTTTTTGTAGTGGCTGGCGATGTGGACTTTATTGCCCGAATCCTGACTATGTTCTTCATTGTGACATACGGTGTTCTTTGCGCCGTATCGTTCCTTGAGCACTTTGCAGGTAATCCCTCCTATCGACCCACATTCCATTCCCGTTGGTACTTGTCACTGGTTGGGACCGTGATGTGTGGCTTGATGATGATCCAGATAAACGTGATTTACGCGGCCATCTCCATCTTTCTAATGCTGGTAGTCTACCTTGCACTCCGCCACAGCCACAAGGGACAGCGTGACCTGACCGCGATTTTTCAAGGGACTATGTTCCAGCTAACTAGGTGGCTACAGATTACGCTACAGAGGAATCGTGGTATCTCACCTGAAGGCGGCTGGCGTCCATCGATCGTCGGGGTGACCCGATTTGGGGAACGTCGGCTCGGACATTTCGACGTGCTACGCTGGATCTGCCACCGGCATGGATTTGGACATTTTGTCCAGTTTTTCCATGGCGATTACTCGTTTCTTGACGAAATTGAGGCACGTATGCACGTGGACGAGTTAATCCAACGAACCGAGGTGAGCAGAGCCGGCATTTTTGTCGATACCCTGATTTGTCCAACATTCCAACTCGCAATAGCCCAGACACTGCAGATGCCAGGAATCTCCGGTTTGCCCAACAACTCTATCCTCCTTGAATTTGATCGAGACAATCCAGATGAAATCAACGAAGTTGGGCAAGGCGCTCGACTCGCTGCCAATTCGCTGTTCAACGTGCTCATCCTGAGATCGACGAAATACCGATTTGGCTACCGCTCTGCGATCCACGTGTGGGTGACCGAGGAAAACTTGACGAACGCTCCGATGATGCTGTTGCTTGCCTACATCATTGTGGGGCACCCTGAATGGAGGCGGGCTGAGATTCAACTCTTTGCGTGTTTTGAATCTGGTGATGCTGAACGCGAGGCGGACAGGTTTTCAGCGTGGATGAGGGAAGGCCGTCTGCCGATCTCAGCGCATAACGTTACTTCCGTCTCGTGCAGCAACGGAGAGGCTTTAGAAGAAGAGGTAGCCCACCGATCCTCCCAAGCTGATCTAGTGATTGCAGGTTTAGTATCGGAGAACTTGGATCCGGAGTCGGTGACTCAAGCACTCCAGCAATATGAGGGGGCGAATGATGTGCTTTTCGTCCATTCAATTGAACGGGTCGCTATCGATTAGTTGGAAATCCTGCGGAGCAAAGAGCACGTGCCTGGCTAAATTCAAAATCAAAATGATCCCTTGTGAAGACGGATCGAAAGTGGGTATAGGAATTATTGCTTGCGTTTGAACGATGTACGAAGAGGTGCATTTGTAGGGGGAGGTTCCCTGTATGGTGTCTACTTCTCTATCGTACCACGGATAATGATGTGCCCAACATATGATAATATTCTGGCAGCAGAATTATGTGCGAAAGGATATAAACTGTGCAAGAGCGGGTAATACTCGTTGACCGTCTGGATAGAGAAATCGGTACTGAAGAAAAGCTAAAAGCACATCACGAGGGTAAGCTGCATCGTGCATTTTCGATTTTCATTTTCAACGCTAAAGGGGAACTGCTGCTTCAGAAACGAGCGGAAACAAAGTATCACTCTGGTGGGCTTTGGACGAATACCTGCTGCAGCCATCCACATCTGGGTGAAGCTTATCATGACGCAGCAAGACGGCGGCTTAATGAGGAAATGGGTTTCGATTGTGAATTGACTGAGCTCTTCAGCTTTATCTATTATATCAAGCTGGAGAATAATCTGTTTGAGCACGAACTAGATCATGTCTTTGTTGGACGCTATAATAGGCAACCGATACCAAATCCCAACGAAGTGGACGATTGGAAATGGATGAATATTGACACGCTAAAGCGAGATATTGGGGAAAATTCCAATCATTATACCTACTGGTTCAAGCTGATACTTAACCGCGTTCTAAAAGAGTACGAGGAAGTCATCAGTTCTCAGAACAAAACCTAATCAGTGGGCCATGTAGGTTTCGCCTCAATCTTTGCGTGCATACCGATCTGCAAATACAAGCAATTATAGTGGATTATAGAGATAAATGAGGGGTGCTCATAAATATCCTAAATTTTGAGTCATTGAAAATCCATTAACCGGGCATTATTGTTAATTTGTTTAGTTTTTTGCTCTAGTTTTGAATCCCGCCTGTCCCGATGTATCGGGGATTTGTCGGGGCTCATTCACAATGTCTCATTAATTCTAAAATCTACCATAATTCCAAAAGATTCCAGTAATTCCAGAAGGGAAAACAGGACAATGAGTTGGCGCGTTGTAGAGCATTTTACTATCTACCGAGAAGAAGGTTGGTACGGAGCACACCCTAACGTGATACGTACGCCCGGCGGTGATCTGTTAGCTCTATTTCATCGTTCACCATACGTGGGATATTCTCATCACAGCCACCCATTATTTGATGTCCGTGCCTGTCGCTCGGAGGATGAAGGGCAGACTTGGAGTGAGCAGCATCTTATCACCACTGATCCGTTGGGAGGGGTACTTGATTTTGGCACCCATACCCTCTCAGATGGGAGTATCTTCCTGCACGCGTCTAACGTCGAGCTAATTCCCCAAGATGAAGGACGCGAAGGTGTGGGATGGGTAGCTCACGCCGGTATCCCCTTCTGGGTGCGTTCCCGTGATGATGGCCACACTTGGACCGAACCGGTACGTTTTCCAGCTCTACCCGACGCCGTATGGGGACATCCCGCTTCGCATTCGGGAATTTCCCGGAGTGGCTTGATACAGATGACCGACGGGCGTCTGCTATTACCGAGTAAGGCGACCGACCATCCTGACGGCGCGATGCCATTTTTTGGTATGTTGCGAGTGTCAAGGGACATGGGAGAGACTTGGGAATACGGTGGGCGGATTGCGGAGGATCCCGTTGCCCACTTCAGCGAACCAGCCATCTATCTTACCACTGGTGGACGGATCGTCGTTCTCTTCCGGTGCCATCCTCGGCCCGGCGCAACGAGCGAGGAGGTCTGTTTGGCGCTGGTCGAATCGAGTGACGGTGGAGACACCTGGTCTCCGTGGAAGCCGACGACACTTCGTGGTTGTCCCGGTCACATGCTCGGATTGCGCGATGGTCGCATCTTCACAACTGTCGGTACACGCTGGCCCGGACAACGCGGCTGCTTGGCGCGCATCCTCGAACCGGAGGGAAGCGACTTGGACGCCGCCCCGGTGCTTGTTGTCCGAAGCGATTCGCACGATTCGGACTGCGGTTACCCTTGGTCAGTTGAACTCGTAGATGGTCGCGTACTGGTGGTGTACTATTATGTCTATTCGGACGGGCATCGAGGAATTGAAGGAACGATTGTCGAAGAGGTTTCGTGATACACGGTTGTCCTTGAGTGATTTGTCTTAGTTCAATCCGAATTTCTATACTGATAGGAGCCAATATGAGCGAAGGACTTGATATTAAACTCGCATGTATGAGCCTGATGTGGGGTGGAGATCTTTCCAACGAGGATATGCCTGCTTGGATTGACGATGTGTCCGCGGCGGGCTATGCGGGTGTTGCTACATTTGAGAGGGTGCTACTTCGGTTTATTGAGGAAACAGATTTTGTCGAGCGTATAACGGACCGCGGACTGCCACTGGTAAGCGTTGATCTCGTCATAGACCGAGACTTCGATAGGATCAACCGTGTCTGCGAAGTTATGCAGAAGCTCGGTGCGAAGCATCTGGTAACGATAGGCGGATTGGCGCAGAAAGGTGCAGATATGAACGAAATCGCGGATCTCCTGAACCAGATTGGCGAGATCGCATTGACCTACAATGTCCGCGCCTGCTTCCACAACCACACCCACCACACCGGAGAAACGTTGGAAGAGACTGAGGAGTTGCTACACAGAACGGATCCCGCCAAATTCTTCGGCTTCTTGGATGTCGGGCACGCGACAAAGGATTTCATTGGACATCCAGTAGAACAGCGTGCGGCAATGTTCCTTGAAAAAAACTGGGATCGGATCGATTTCTTGGAATTCAAGGATTGGCATGAGGAGTCAGACCTTCGGACGGAAGTTGGTGCCGGGTGTTGCGACTATGAAAGCGTATTCGACATTCTCAAGGCGAAACGTTATTCAGGATGGGTGACGGTGGAGCAGAACGGTCCGACCGGCGATAAGACCCCGTTGCAATGTGCCAAAGCCAGTCGAGAGTTTATCCGGCAAGGTCTAGGGGTCTGATTTATCGTTGATAAGTTCATAAACCGTGATATTTTCCCACTTCCGCTTGCTTCTATGAGTCGCTACCCGTTCCTTAAATCGGTTCAAAGTCGTTAGGCCCGCTGCGTCGGTCATCGTTTCTAAGCGATTGATCGCTTTTGCGCCCGACGCATCAGCATACCCGATGAGTACCTGTCCCATCGGGTTGAGGTAGCCTGGAAGATCGTTGAAAAAGCGCTGAAGCGTTTCTTGGTTCTCGTCGTGAATAGCAATCTCCGCCCGGTTCCGTGCGCGTGAGACTACCCACGGTGCGTTGAAGATAACTAAGTCGAAGTGGAGTGCAGGCACCGTCTCGAAGAGATCTCCCGCTGGCATGATATGGATATGCGATTGATCACTGTGTGCATCGGGACGACGACAAAGGTTGAACCGGGTTGTTGCAACCGCTTCGGGCAGTAAATCCGAGGCATAAATTCTTGCTCCCAAATCCGCGACTTCCTGCGCAGCAAGCAATGTGAGACTTCCACAACCACAACCCATATCAAGCACGGTTGCGCCTTGCGGTAGGTGCGGTTTTACGCTTCGTAGACCACACTGAAACAGTTCAACCGTTTCTTGAGAATGAGGTGGAAGCACATTGTCCGAAGCCTGGAGCGATATACCAAGTGCACGAATCGGATATGTCTCCGCCAGTGCCTTCTGAATCTTCTGGATCCTGACAACGGGGACTAGAAACGGTCGCCCTTCATTGGAGTTCTGATCCTCGCCGACCCACTCAAGGAGGTACGGTAGATCGGGCGGGGGATGTATCTGTAAGGTGCCCGCTGCATCTGCCCAACACACTAAGCGGGACAGTGACTCTGCCCTTCCTTGTGTGGGATTAAAATCCCTCTTTCCCGAATGGAATTTACCTCTGTCAGATCCCAGCCGGGGTTGGCGTCTGTCCCTGTGCTTGCCTGACCGCTTTGCCTCTCTCCCTTCCTCGCGGGATGGACGAACTAACTCACCCTTTTTCCGCTCGATATATTCCATCACCCCCATCACGTGGTCCCAGTCGCCAGATACGATCGCCACACCGCCACGCCGCAGGTGGGTAAAAATTCGATCGAACTGTCGCAGCTCACCCTGTGTAAATAACCTCCATGAGGCGTCCTCGACAGCAATCTCTCTGAATTGGGTCGGTACGTAAACATCACCGATACCGGCTATACGGCGCACTGAATCCATAGTGATTTAAGATGATTTGGCGAAGCTTTTCCTTTTATGATTAAATGAGCCAGATATAGCGAGCTACGAAAAGCACTGCGAACAGGTAAATCAGCCAGTGCACCTGCTTGCCTTGACGCGTGACTAGTTTTAATAGAGCGTAGGAGATGAACCCAAACGCGATTCCCTCCGTGATGCTGATGGTGAGGGGCATCATCAATAGGGTGAGGAATGCAGGGATTGATTCGGTCACATCGTCCCAATCGATGGAGACGACATTCTTGAGCATCAGGCTGCCAACGATAATCAGTGCCGGTGCAACGATGGGATAGAGGTACGTATTTTCACCGATAGCGTAGCCCGCCCCCACCATCTTGATTAACGGGCTGAAAAACAGTGCGAGTAGCATCAGGACTGCTGTCACGATACTGGTTAAGCCGGTGCGCCCCCCTGCGGAGATCCCCGACGCGCTCTCGATGTAACTGGTAACCGTTGATGTTCCAAGTAAAGCACCCGCACTCGTGGCAACGGCATCAGAAAGCAGCGCCTGCCTTGCTCTTGGCAGCTTCCCGTCAACCATAAAACCACCTTGTTCACCGACGCCGACCAGCGTTCCAACGGTATCAAACAGATCCAAGAAGATGAAGATAATAATCACCGAAATCATCGTCGGGTCTACGAAAATGTTCGGGATTTCGAGTTTGAGGAACGTGGGAGCAATAGATGGTGGGGCGGAAACGATTCCCTGAAATTTGACCATGCCAGTGATAAGTCCAACAATAGTTGAGGCAAGAATACCAATCAGAATTGCGCCACGCACTCTTAGACCGAATAGAACCGCAATCACGATCACACCGAACAGTGAGAGGAGTGCTGGAGGCGATTTCAGATCGCCGAGGGTGACGTAAGTTGCAGGATGGTCAACGATAAGACCCGCCCATTCTAAACCCACAAGCGCGATGAGCAATCCAATCCCAGCGGGAATAGCGTTCCGCAGTGAAACGGGCAAGATGGTCATTACCTTTTCACGCAGACCGACAAAGAAGAGCAAGGTAAACAGTACCCCTGCAACAAAGACCGCACCGAGCGCATTTTGCCACGATACACCGAGAGTGAGACAGACTGTGAAGGCAAAGTAGAAATTATGCCCCATCCCCGGCGCGAGAGCGATCGGATAGTTAGCGAGGAGTGCCATCAACACCATTGCCAAGGCGCTCGTGAGGCACGTCGCTGCCATTACTGCGCCGGAGTCCATTCCTGCAGCCGACAGCACCGCCGGTTGAACGAAGATAATATACGAGAGTGTCATGAACGTTGTGCAACCTGCAACAATTTCACGTTTAACAGTTGTTCCTGATTCTTGTAGACGGAACAATTTTTCAAGCATCAGTTACCTCCTTGAAGGCTGTGAAAGTGCGTTATGAAAAGCTGAGTGTAAACACAAGATATGTGATAAGAACTGATTCGGTCGAGGTCGGTTCTGGGTTTATTCTCTGTATTAGGACTGCCTGTTTTGTGTGAATTGCCCGAGCAACTCCTCCAATGCCGAGCTCAAAACCACAGGATATTCTTCTGCCACTGTCAACCGTTTATACTGTTCAGGCAAACGTGCTAACTCAGTTTTAGCTTTTTCTTGCATCTCAGCCAAATCAGCGAGCGGATGGACTAACTCTCCGTTAAGAACTATCGGCACAAGCAGTGGTTCACTGTTTTGTAGGTTCTCGTTCCAAAGGCTGATCACATCGTTAACGTAGCGTCCGTCATCATCGTATATGCGGTGGAGCTGCTTTCTACCGGGAAGGGTTGATTTGCCTGTGTCTTCGCTTAATTTCATTGTGACAGTTACCTGCCCATTGTCGATTCGTTCGACATGTTTGTAGACACCGGGCAATGCTGACGGTCCCCCTTCGCCTGTCAGCGGGTTGAAATTTGCTCCCGTTGCCAAACGGGTGCCGACACCAAAGCCGTCAATCGGTGCCCCTGCATCCAACAGTTGATCAATCTGAAATTCGTCAAGGTCGTTGCTGGCGAAGATTTGTACACCGTGCAGCCCTGCCTCATCGAAGATTTTCCGCACTGTCTTGCTTAATGCGAGCAGATCACCGCTGTCAAGCCGAACACCTTTCAGTTGTGCACCTCTTGCCTTCATCTCTTTCCCGACAATGCAGGCGTTTTTTGCTCCCTGAATGGTGTCGTAGGTATCGATCAGGAGAAGGGTGTTGTAGGGGAACGATTTGGCGTAGTCCCGAAATGCCTCTAGTTCGGACGAACGGTCCATGATAAACTTGTGTGCGGTCGTCCCGACGTAAGGGATGTTGAAGTACTGCCCCGCAATCACAAGGGAGGTGCCGGCAGCGCCCCCGATAAATGACGCGCGTGCAGCCAGAATGCCGGCATCTCGCCCATGTGCCCTGCGCGCTCCGAAATCGAAGCAGGTGCGTCCACGCGCCGCATGAACGATTCGCGCTGTCTTCGTTGCGATTAGCGTCTGGAAGTTCATCACGTTGAGGAGATAGGTCTCGAAGATCTGGATATCGATTGATCGACCTGTTATATTGATCAGTGGCTCGTTTGCAAAGACAGGTGTTCCTTCAGGCACCGCATAGACATCGCCATCAAATTTGAAGTGACGCAGATAATCGAGGAAGTCATCGCTCATATCCGGGGTCAGCTTGTCCCGTTCCGAGGACTCCGATTTATCGGAGCTTTCCTTCAGCCATTTGAGATCTGCGTCGGTGAAACGTAGATTCAAGATGTAGTGGATAACCTGTTCCAGCCCTGCGGCTACCAGATATTCTCCTTGGGGGATAGAACGGACAAAGTAGTTCTCGGTGCAGATCGCGCTGTTCCCGCTGTCAAAATCTGCCTTACCCATCGTGAGTTCGTAATAGTCTGCGAACAACGCCATATTCGATTCAGTAAGGAGGCCCGATTGGAGTGCCTTGGTCATAGTTGAGTGCCATTAGATTGTCAATTTAACTGCCGGAGTTTCTGTTGTAACCACTGTGTCATCGGTCCCACAGCCGGATCGCATACCTCAACCATACGACCCGGCAGCGGTTGTCCAAGCAATCCTTCCACCTCCGCGCGACAGACCTTAACTACATCCGGGTGATTCCTTGCCACGTTGTGGGTTTCTGTCGGGTCATCAGTAAGGCTGAACAATTCATCGCCCTCCGGGTCATCATAACCGATAGCCGTGCAGAAGTTCCACTGGTTATTCCTCACGCTTACGCGGCCACGTGCATTGCCCGTCGTAAAATCCGCCCATCCGATTATGATTCTGTCACGGATGGATTCCTGTTCGCCGGTCACCAGTTGCCAAAAATTCTCGCCGTCCGTCCAATCACACGGAATGCCAAGCTGATTCAGCAAGGTTGGCATCAGGTCGTGATTCTGAACAAATCCATCAACATCCTTAGCTTGCTGCTGTCCC
Organism: Candidatus Poribacteria bacterium; assembly: GCA_965220385.1. Lineage (GTDB taxonomy): Bacteria > Poribacteria > WGA-4E > WGA-4E > PCPOR2b > PCPOR2b. Next base: position 1,209,753 of record OZ244825.1, read on the forward strand.
GGATGGCGAATCAACAGATTCAGTTGAGTGTTGAATGGATGTAGCTGGTCAGGACCTTTTCCGAAACGTCCTTGGTCGCGAAGTTGAGTGCCATGGTCGGAGAGGATCACCACTAACGTGTCATCTCGTAATTGCAGCTCTTCGATCTTTGACAGCAGCCGCCCAATGCATTTATCAACAAAGGTTACTTCACCGAAGTAGAGCGATTTGACCCGGCGGAGTTCATCGTCCGTGGAGTCGCCCGTTTCATTGGCTGCACCCGGGATGATGAAATCCTTACCCGAATAATCCGAGAAATATGCGTCCGCGTAGCCGGGCGGCGGATCCCACGGTTCATGCGGATCGAAACTATCTATCCACAGGAAGAAGGGACCTACTGTGTAGTTGTCGTCGAGCCAGTCACAAGCCGCACGAAACACGCGGGCACAACTGTAATCATCTTCGGAGCGGCGATGCCGTTGGTTGAGCAGGTAGTTGATAAGTCCCGCGTGGCGTTGCCAGTTAATCGGTTCCCTGACATGCTGCCGCAATTGATCTTCAATCAGTCGCGGATCACCGCTTCGCCAGTTGTCCGATTCCTGCCCGCGGACGAAATCCAAATGAGCAAATCCGCGTGAGAAATTCATCGTCGGTTTAAACATGTGATAGGTATCCGCGATTAGTGCCGTCAGATAACCTCGATTCAGCAACACTTCAGCGATCGTGTCCTGCTCCGGCGGGATTTTATGCCAACCAGCCGCATGGTGCCAGTGTCCCCGCCGATCAAAGTTGAAACGCCAAGGGAAACTCCTCATACCAGTAAACAGTCCACGACGGATCTGGAGCGTAGGCTGGCCCTCCCCGTATGCCTGTGTGAACCGGATACTTTCCGCAGCAAACGCGTCGAGGTTAGGTGTCTGTATGTGGCAAAACTGCTTGCCCGGCCCTATGATATCCGCTCGAAATGTGTCTAAACAAACGCAAATGACGTTCATGATGTATCCTCAAGCCTCCTCCCATGCACGGCGGACGAACGGGACAGCTTTTGCAAATCCCTCTTCTCCAGTACGGCTCGCCTCTTCGATGCTCAACCAGCCGTCGTAACCATTCCGCTTCAGGATGGAGAGGACCTGCTGTATCGGAGACGCTCCTGTGCCGACAAGGACAGTCTCAAATTCGCCTGGGGTGCGGATGTCAAACACATGAACCACGGCTATCCTGTCTATTACTGCTTCTAACAGTGCTATCGGATCCTCTTCGAGAACTAGCGAATTTGCCGTGTCAAAGCAGACTTTGAGGGAGGTGTCCGCCAGACTATTGAGAATTTCCAAGAAGATCTCACCGGGCTGTGAAAAGTCCCAATACTGCCAAGGTGCACCTTTAGTGTGGTTTTCGTAGACTAAGGTTACCCCCAGCCTGTCTGCTTCAGCCACCACTTGGCGAAGCCCCTCAACTGCCCAGCGGATGCCCGCTTCCCGATCGGTGCCCGGATGATTCTGTCCCGCGGTCACCCGTGCGTATTTGGCGCCAAGGACCGACGCCAGTTGCACATCTGCTTTCATCTGTTCTATCTCTCGTGTACGCTGTTCAGCGTTGGGATGTGTGAAATCAGGATAGCACGCCAACGCACAAAACTCAATACCAATCTTCTCCCCTTCTGCGACGATAGCACTAAGGGTTCCTTCGTCTCGGGTCGGAAAGAATTTTACGCTGAAATCTACCCCCTCGAGCCCTAAGGCAGCGGCAAAGTGGATCCAATCGCTAACCGATCGCTGCCCGCTAAAAATATCTTCATATAGTGAAACCGGTATACAACTTAACTTCATAGCTACACCTTCGTTCTTACTGGATATGATAGTAAACCAAATGGACTAGGGGAAAAATTGGTATAAAGGGGTATCAGTTACAATACTCAGAATTCCCCAGATATTGCTCAATAGATAATCGCCCAACGCCAACCCCAGAAAACAAGGAATAGCGCGACGATAGGCGTTAAGACCCCCATACCGAAGGAGGACAGCCTTACACGCCCATGCGACGAACAGACAACTCCACAGGTTATACATCCCCCAGCTATCCGCCATCGCGTAACCGAGAGGGTGAAGTGACCACCACAGGAAACGTCCTCTCAGAAACATCAGTATCACCGCAACCCCGAGTCCACCGCCCATGAAGGCGAGCGCGGGTTCATCGCGCTCTTGAGGGGAATTCAACCAACTCTCGAGACGGTTATAGATCCAGCCCCGTTGCGTGGTCGGTCCCATGTAGTATCCTGACTCGGCACCGTGACGATAGTAGTTGTCTAACAGGAGCCAATACGTTGCAACTGCGCCGACCAAGGTTGCAAGTACGATAGCGATGGCAATATGCCGAGGATTGATATTCTGCCTCTCAGAAATCTTGAAGGCTTCCAACTGCTGCGGCATCAGGTTGGTCCGATTTGCGAAAGTAAAGTGCATGTATAACGTGAAAACAGTGAGTGTGCCAGCTCCCAACCGCCGCGTGCCAAATCCGTCAATAATCATGTGGTGTGGATCGACACTGTTTTGAAAATCATGGCACAAGAATCCCATCTCTGCACGCAGCCGCGCAATCATTGTTCCTAATAAAAAATAGATTCCGAAAAACAGTGGAATTACCCACAACGGCATCCCCGCCTTATAGGAAAATAGCGTCAAGAACAGCCCACCAAATGCCACACACATGAATGCTAGGCGATACGGTATCGGTTCGTGAGAGTCATCCAGCTGAGACGTGGATGTCGCGCGGCTAAACAGATGACGGACCAACCTGCTGAAATGTGCCCTACCCGTCCACAACGCGACCGCGAATAGTCCTACATACACACCAAAACTCTGTTCCGCGATATAAGGAAAACGTGGAAGACTTTGCCAACCCATGACGTTCCCGGTCATCAGCTCGATCTTGTAAACCCAGTAAAAGACCCAGCACGAGAGCAGAAGGTCAAGCGGCATAAGAAAACTGATACCGATCACAAAAGGATAGAAGGAGAGCCTCACGCTACCCATCGCGTTCCAAGGGCGCTCGGTGAAATACTGATGGATGTATTGGCGCTTAACCGGGATGTAGGGGAAGGCGGGGTAGACCGAATTGAGCAGATTCTCGACGCTTATTAAGGCAGCAATACCGAAACCTAACCACATCAGCCTGTTCTTGAAGAAGCCAGATCCGGGATTGGTCATCTCTAAGGGGAGTTGAATCAACGGATATGTTAACCGTTCGTGCTCCGTCCACTGTTTTCGCAACAGGGTGGTGAGACCCAGCATCACAATCATTAGCGCAAACAAGAACGCGATCCAAGCAATACCGGGGATAAGCCATGCCTTGAAATACCCCTCCTCGTAGAGAGTCGCACCTCCTTTATAGAATGGTGTCAGGGCTTTCTCGTCCCGCACGGTAAGCCATTCGGGAAGATGTTTGAAAAGTAGCTCGCGCCAACCATTCTCGGGGGTTGCAAACCGAAACGGGTGTCCCAGAATCGGGACTAAGATCTCCATCATGTCATACGAACAAAGGCAGGAAACGAAGCCCAACATAACATAGATGGTGAGGAGCTCCTGCTGAGAGATCCCAAGTATCGGAGAGACTTTGACAAGTAGCCGTTGGATCAGTAGGAGCCAAAAAATGACAAAAATTACATTGGAGAACGGGTGGATGATTGTCGGAAAAGTATAGCGAACAACTTCAAGCTCGATAAGCCAGTACACAGTGAGGGGCATGAACAGCAAGGCGATAAGACAAGATTTGAGCGTCAAGCCTCTCTGGAAGGTCGTGGGCATATCTTTCGTTGGGCTATCGCTTTGCATTGCCAAAAAATTGGGCAGTCAAAAATTCACCGCTTTTGCCTCGGAAGATGGGCTATACTACTTTGATCTTGATAATGTGACAACTCCATTCAGGGATACTCAAACGCGGTCCACGGTGATAATCCCTACCCAGAACCAATCTCGGCGATCGCTTCTACCTCGACAAGTAAATCACTATTGACCAACGTCGGTGTGGCGACCGTGGCGCTTGCTGGTATATTGTTTGGAAATGCCTCGGTACGCGCTGCCGCATATTCTGCATAACGGCTCATGTCGGTAAGGAAAGCCGTGATCTTCACCACGTCCTCCATGGTTGCACCGGCTTCAGCGAGAACCGCTTCAATATTGACAAAGACTTGTCGCGATTGCGCGCCCATATCGTCCCCGCCAACTAAATTACCCTGCGGATCGAAGGCAACCTGTCCGGATACGTACACAGTATTTCCCACCCGCACCCCTTGTGCAATTCGGAATTGACTCGCCCAGGGCCATGGTGGATTCAATTCAACTCGCTCTGGCATCTTAGATCTCCTACTGGTTCGGTTAGTAGTTCTGTATGTTGAATGTTGGATACAGACCGAATGGCCCAGTGCTGCGCGACCTTCACTACTATATTGAGTCCGTATCCACCGCTGCGGAGATGTTATCACAGATTTCAGTAGGAGGCTACGAAAAACTTTTGGTAACGAGTGTCATTAGAGGTTACCCGTTAGATGGGATCCAAGTTAAACGGAGCGAAGTCTTGGTAATTGGCTGGAGACCGCTGTTATTTTACCGAGGTTTATCCACAGTGATAAACACGGCGTTGAGCACATCGCGCTCACTCTGTCCCGAGGGGCGATTTACGACCTCTCCATCGACAACGAAGGTGCTTGATGAACCGCCATCCAGATTAATGGCTTCCCGCGCACCGAGTTCAATGAGAAGGCTTGCGAGCCGATACAGGGATAATCCCGTGCTATAACCCATCCGCCGACCGTCTGCCACGATCAGAATCAGTTTCTCCGCGTTGTAACCCAGGGCAGTCCGCGGTTCATAACTCAACACTAAGTCACGCTGCCGTTTACCCGGCGTATGCGTTTTCTGGGCGCGGTGCTGCTTTTCTATGATTTGGTTGACCTGTCCGTTTTCCACAAGCCGTATTCTGCCACCAATGGCTTGAGTTGTATCATTCCAGATATCTGGCTTGAGGACAATTTCAATTTTCCCCTGTTTTTGCTCGTTCAGTTCCGTATCCAGTCGCTTATCGATTCGTGATCGAAAGGAAATCACCGCACCGTTGTCAGGAATTGAATTATTTCCCCTTTTCCCAAAGCGATTCACGACAAAGTCGCTCTCATAGCTGCCTATAATTGGCAACTTAAGTCCGGTTAGAGTAATTTCATAGGTTCGTCTGTGGTTTGTATGTGTCGAGTCGCCCATCCGGGGAGTATAGAGGATCACTCGGCAACCGTCAAGGAATCTTTGGTTGATGCATTCCAGCGCGAAACTATACGTTCCTACCGTCACTGTCGCTTCCATTTCAACCGGACCGACCAAGAAATCGCCCTCCGATGTTACGCCGAAACACGCCGCCTTATCAGAAGCAGGTTGCGTCATCAATTCGCCAGCTTGGATATGCAGATTTTCTAAGGCACCGCCGTATCCTTTCATATCACCGAGAACGCCGAACCCACCATTGATAGCGACCAGCACGCTGCGGTCCCCACGCTGCGAGCGTCGATGTGCGATGGATCTGACGGTTTCCTTGCCTAAGATCTGATCCTTAGCGATTGCTGCTTCAAAATGGAGGTCAGTATGCAAACGGTTCATTTCGGCAACATAGGCAACGCACCGCTCCGCAGGCCAATCGTACCGATAGATCTTGAGGCCTGGGTGCAGGCCGTCGAACAGAACTGTGCGAGTCGGATTGGAACTCATTCGCGAGGAAGATGCGTCGCTTCCTCTGACAGCTTGGGGGGTAATAAACAGGAGACACAGGAAAATTAGGGAGAGAAGAACAGGCGTTGATTTATCCATTTGACTTTCGTTCCCTGTGGATCTCAACGCCAGCATAGGTGATTGTTGGTTCAATGGGAGGGGATAATTTCTTGACGGTGATTCGGACTTCTTGGATCTGGAACTGAGTAAAGATGGCTTGTGCAACCGCCTCTGCAATGCCTTCAAAGAGTCGAAAGGAGCGCTCTGTCCCAATGTCGATTACCAGCTGGACTATCTGGCCGTAGTCAATTGTGTCGCTAAGATCGTCGGTTCTACCCGCGACGGAGAGATCGGTCATCAGCTCAAGATCAACCTCATATTTCTGGCCAAGTTGACGCTCAGCTTTGATAACGCCGTGATAACCGTGGAATCGAATGCCTTTGAGAATGATTTTGTCCATTGCTTGAGTATCATTATCTTTCGTGTCGCAGAATAGTTGCTTGCCATCAGAGTGTAAAAGTACATACCACTTGCCACCTGTTCACCTAATCCGTTTCTTCCATCCCAGTAGATTGTCTGCGTATGGAAAAACACTGCTGTCTTTGCGCCATGGCCTTTAGGATCTCGGGCCGATACCTTGTCATGTGCCAAATTAGCCATGCCGCTTCCTTTACGGCGTAAGGACTTACCTTCACCGATGCTAACACTGGAAATCCTTCGACGTTAATCCATTGCTGATAAAACGGATTTAGGTCAAAAAAAACACGGACGACCGGTAGGGGAGGAACGAGTTTAGGAATGTCTCTGACATCAAACGGAACATCTGCAAAAGGAACATCACTTGCTCTCCCTATGGGCAGGAATATAAAAGAGAGCAATAGGAGCGTAACAGCCCAAAATCGTAATTTTCTCATATTTCGCCCGATTTTTTTACGACAACTCAAACCAGATCTTGAATGCCGGTGAAAATCCACTAATAGTTCTCGTCCGAAAAATGGGAATGAAGTCAGGTGATACTAATGTACAAACTTTTGCCCAGCGCATCAGCATATTGCTTAATCAAAGATAATCGAACTTCCTCTGTACGGTTTTCGACCTTAGCAATCGCGGATCGTGACATGCGAAGTTGGCGTGCCATGTCTTCTTGTGTCATTCCCGCTGCCTCGCGTCCCTGACGTAGTAAAATTCCTACCTTGAAGCTCTCGTAGCCTTCAAAAAAATTATCCGCAAATTCAGGATCGGACTGAATACGCTTATTGACGTATTTTTGTAGATCGCTCATGTTGCTATCTCTGTTTGAGGTAATCACTTTGTTTTTATCAAGCAGCACGCGCACTAGGGTTCTCCATCAGAGCAGCTTCGAGAGCCATGTCTAAAAAAGCAATGGCTTGTGCACGCTTGACTGTAGGAAAGCCCTCCAGAAAACGTTCCAAGGAGTCCCCAGCTTTAAGATAATCGATTAGTATTGCGACGGGCACACGCGTACCAGCAAAGACGGGCGTTCCGCTGACTACGTCTTCATCACATGTAATAATCTGTTGTTTTTTCATGGGATGTAATTTTCTCATGACCTGTTTGGAAAGTCATGATGATATGTCGTGGCGGGGCAAGATGCCCCGCCTACAGGATTGGAGTTTGTCTCCTGTTCGTGGTGAGCAAGATGTCTCGCCTACGGAGGGAGAGTTGTTTTCTTTTTCAAACAGGTTCTAAAATCCTACCAATCCTCATCATAAAAAGAGGTGCTTGGATAGCTGTAGGTATTCCCCTCGTAGTTTTTCAACTGTATTTCATTATCATCAAAGGACACGACTGGATTTGGAATGACCGCGATTTTGCCGCCGCCACCGGGAGCATCAACCACATAGTGTGGTACACCCAGTCCAGAAATATGCCCGCGCAGTGCCGAGACAATTTCCAGTCCCGTTTTAATCGATGTACGGAAGTGGTCTGTCCCGTAGACGAGGTCTGCCTGATAGATATAGTAGGGCCTCACGCGAATTTTGAGGAGTTTTTTCATTAAATCAACCATGACCGCTGGATCGTCATTTACGCCTCTAAGCAAGACAGTCTGATTGCCGACCGGGATGCCGGCATCCACCAGCATACCACACGCTTTCTCAGTTTCCGGCGTAACTTCTCGCGGATGATTAAAGTGGGTGTTAATATAAAAAGGGTGATACTGCTTGAGGATGCTACATAACTCCGGCGTAATACGTTGGGGCAGAGTAACAGGTACACGCGAGCCAATTCGGATAATTTCAAGGTGTTCTATTGCACGAAGACTACCGACAATATAATCGATCTTCCGGTCGGTCAACATCATCGAATCCCCGCCAGAGATAATCACGTCACGGATTTCGGGATGGCTGCGAATATAGTCCAAGCCCATTTCAACATTGTTATCGGGAATAGAATCCGGGTCGCCTACCTTGCGCTTTCTGGTGCAAAAACGGCAGTAAATAGGGCACATATAATTAACATAAAACAGTGCCCGATCCGGATAACGATGTGTAACGTTGGGGACAAGGCTATCATCTTCTTCACCGAGTGGATCGTCCTCCTCAAAACCGGTCCTGATTAATTCTTTTGGATCCGGGACAACCTGTTTCCAGATCGGGTCTCCCGGTTCCTCGATCAGGCTCAAATAGTAAGGATTGATCCGGATAGGAAATACGTCGTGAACTCGCTGTATCTCATCAATATCAACATCGAAGATAGCGGCAAGTTTTTCAGGTGTATTGACTGTATCCCGAACGAGCTGTCTCCAGTCTTCCATCAGTTCTTTTGCCTTTCTGGGTAAATCATCAGTTGTTTTCTGCGGTCGTCGGATGGTAGTCGTTGAGTGTAATTTTTTCTATTTTATCGCCTTGTCGCAGCTGATCAAGCACATCTAACCCTTCTATGACACGTCCAAAGGTGGTGTATTCACCGTCAAGATGCTGGTACCCTTGGGTATCCGGATTCAAACAGATATAGAATTGACTTCCCGCAGAATTCGGTTGTTGCGTACGCGCCATTGCGACGACACCTTTCTCGTGCTTCGGCATTCTCCCTTTGAGCTCGGCATCCTGAAATTCACCGTAGATTGTCCAACCCGGTCCTCCGGTGCCATCCCCCTTCGGGTCGCCTCCTTGGATCACAAAATCGGGCACGTAACGATGGAAGGAAAGACCATCGTAGAAACCTTGTTGGATGAGCGTGGCAAAATTATCCACCGTTTTCGGTGCCGCGTCGGGATAGAGTTCGATGACAATCCGCCCTCTGTTCGATTCCAAGACCGCAGTGGGTTTGGATTTGCTGCACCCATTGTAACTGATAAGACTAACTATCCACAACCATATCAAAGAGTTTATATTCGGCATTAATGTGAAAAAAGGCTCTGCACTTTCGAGCCTTACTTTGTCTCCAGTATGTTGTAGAAACCGAGTTTCTGGTAATGACTCGGTTTCTGGTTATATTCAATGTAGAAATTACTTTGCCGCCTACCCTAAGTTGTTTCGGCGAGGGAATTTTCGAGAATCGAAACTGCCTCGTCGATATGTGCCGTGGTGATGTTAAGCGGTGGCAGGAAGCGCAGCACGTAGTCGTTTGTACAGATCGTGATTAATCCATTTTCGATACACTTTGCAGCGAGCGCATTGGCATCCACCGACAGCACTAAGCCGCGCAGCAAGCCTTTGCCGCGTACTTCTTTGATCGGGTATTGGTCTTTGAGTGCCATCAACTTACTCTCTAAATAGTCACCCATCTTGACCGCATTTTCGCCAAGGTTTTCGTCAAGGATGGTTCTTACCGTTGCACATGCTGCAGCAGTCACCAGCGGATTTCCTCCAAACGTTGCCGCGTGTGTGCCGGGGACAAAACTCGCCGCGATATGCCCTTTGGCAAGCATCGCACCGATTGGTGCGCCACCACCGAGTGATTTCGCCATTGTGATGATATCGGGGATAATTCCGTAGCTTTCATACCCGAAAAGTGGTCCGAGCCGTCCCATCGCTGTCTGTACTTCGTCAAGGATGAGTACCAGATTGTGTTTGTCGCAGAGTTCGCGCAGCCCCTCGATGTAACCGCTACTCGGTGTGTTGACACCTCCTTCAGACTGAATCGCTTCGACAAGGATGCCACAGGTCTTGTCGCTAATTGCTCCTTCTACAGCCGGAAGGTCATCGTACGGAACATAGGTGAATCCCGGAACCATCGGCTCGAATCCTTTGTGATATTTCGGTTGAGCGGTTGCCGTTATCGTTGCCATTGTACGCCCATGAAACGAGTTGTCCATTGTGATGATCTCGTAAGCATCGGGCCTGCCTTGATCCTTGATGAACTTCCGTGCAAGTTTAATCCCTGCTTCGTTGGCTTCTGCCCCACTGTTGCAGAAGAAGCACTGATCCATATCGGAATTATCAATCAACAATTTCGCCAATTGGGCTTGCGGTTCGATGTAGTAGAGATTGGAGACATGCAAGAGTTTCCCCGCTTGCTCACGGATGGCTGCAGTAACATTGGGATGACAGTGCCCCAATCCGTTGACGGCTAACCCTCCCAGAAAATCGAGATATTTTTTCCCATCCGCATCCCACAGATAAGCTCCTTCTCCGTGAACGAACGCAAGGGAGCGTTCGCCGTAGGTATTCATGATGTACTTTGTAGCCATCGCTTTGATTTCAGCAGTTGTCATTCTGTATCTCCTCCTTGTTGGGCGCGCCTATGTCCCCTCATTGACCAAGCGAACCACTGACTGCCTTGAGGCAATCGGTTAAATGGTGAAAAATATCCGATGTTGCAGCGCGTATTCACCAAGTACGAGAAATTCTTCTTGTACATACGCCTGAATGAAATCCGGTGTCGAAGTAAAAGTTTGGTGAGTTGGTATATCAGATCATTATAGTGTCAAATATTATAAGAGAAACACGGCTGATATTCAAGATCAAAGTCATCGACATCGGGAAAATTCGGAGAGTCAAGTTGATAAGGTCAAGTGCTGACTTGCTCGCATCCCTATATCTTATTGATGATTATCTGTTGTCGAATTTGTGCCCTGTTTTTGCCGATGGTAGCCGGGACAGGTTAGCACCGGTAGACGTGGGTATTTCTGAAAATCCGCGTTGGAATCTGAGAGGAGGCACCGATAGAAACGGCTCTGATTGACGCTTTCAACTGTTTTAACGTGCTGGCAAGTTTGGCACAATCCGACTTTTATCCGACTTGTTGTTTTCATGTGGGGTAACTGTAATATCGTCCCTAGGTGAGATCAGAATTTTCTTTAAGGTCACGCAAGTTGCTAATTGTCACACCCGCTCGGCTTGGATAGACATATCCAAGTCTTAGACTCTCCCCGATAAGATCGGGACTCCGACAAGCCGAGAGCAGGCAGGCGGAACGGAGCCATGTTTGTGCGTATGCGGTGGATTTGTCAATCCACCGCGAGCGGTAATTGATTCAATGTAGCTTTCATTCATTCGGTTTGCAACGTTTTCTATAATTCGCAACTTAGGTTAAGGTAGGTGCATACAAGTTTTTCGACGTATGGATCGGTGATCTGCCACAGTTTGAAAATGTCAATTGCTATGTCCTTTTCCGGAGTGTCTCTTCCAAACAGTTTCAGCATCCATCGGTTACGTGACCTGTCCCGAGTGGAAAGGCTATGACATGTGTAAGCTGCGAATGGAACGATAATGGCTACAACCTTCAACTCTTTCCTTTGAAAAGGGTTCAGGGTATTTCGCGGCAACATGCCACATATCAGTCTATGTAATGGACTACGCTTTGTCAAGCGTTTTACGCCTCCAAAAAACTACCCCCGGTGTCGGGATTTGGCGTTGAAAAATAACTGTTAATATGAGATAATGAGAATCCTTGCAATGTGATCCGAGTTGAATATTCGGACGAAGCTTTTCGGCTTTCTTATTGGAGGTCAAACGGTGACAGGACCAAATATGCCAGAAGATCTGGTATCTATTAAGGCGACTGAGATTTCTGCTCCACCGGCGTGGGCACTGATTGAGCGTCAGCTTATTCATCTTATGGAAAAGGCGGTTGATCTAGCCGCACAGAGGTACGGTCGACTCGATGGAACCCCCTATAATGTGAACGATGTTGATGATACATACGAAGCGCATTCATACAAAGGGCTCCTCTATGCTATCGGGGCGCATGAAAGGGTGCTCGAGATCGGCCTTCAAGAGTGGAATGCGATTACGCGACTTTATGACGATGGCGTTGCGCGTCGGGATGATGAACCACAACACCCAGAGTTTCGCGTACAATTACATAATGAATACTACAACCTAAACGGTCCGGCCGACTGGTTCCACATGGGTGAAGGAAATCAGTCCTTTTACTCCTTCGGCTTGGCAGACCCAACCCATCCTGAAAATATCAGACGTGCAAAGCGGTTCGCAGCCATGTACATGGCTGAAGATCCAGAAGCACCCAACTATGACCCTAAGCATAAAATCATCCGTTCCCCTTTCCACGGCAGCGTCGGTCCCCGTTTTCATGCGGATCTCGATATGGCAAAGGTTCTGCTCGACCCAATCTACTATCCGGGAGGCGTCGCACGCGGACACGCTCAGCGGTCTAACCTCTACCCAATTGTCAAGCATTTGGAAGAGGATTGGTTTGAAAGTCCAGAGCGAGCCGGAGATATTCTAAAGATCTTCGACGAGGTTGTTCTTAACGGAGATGTCCCCGATAATCTGGCGGCGACTAGTCTGATAACCAATGCGTATCTTTACACCGGGGAAGAGAAATATAAGCGATGGGTTCTCGACTATACTGAAGCTTGGATGGATCGGACACGCGAAAACAACGGGATTATTCCGGACAACGTCGGACCCACTGGGAAGGTAGGTGAGCAGCGCAACGGTCAATGGTGGGGCGGATTCTACGGCTGGAACAGTCGGAATTCGGCTCGCAACGCGTTCTTAGCAGCAACGATCGCCTCCGAATGTGCCCTGTTGCTCACCGGAGATTATGGTTATCTTGAGTTTATCCGCTCACAGATAGAATTTCTGTTGAGTCTTGCCCAGATCCGAGAGGACGGTCAACTGCTTGTTCCGACACGGATCACTCCGGATGGGTGGGAGGGCTATCAACCGAGGGGGATTCAGTGGCTTGCACGAGTGTACCATGCATCAATGGAGTCAAGGGATTATGAGTTGATCACGAGGATGCGCGCAGGGGAAAAAGAAACCGACTGGAATGAGGTCGATGTTGCGGGCGATCGGAGCAGCGGGAATCTGGAAGCACGTTTTAACTACTACGATGGGATAAACCCAGACTGGCCAGAAAAACGGCTCCAGACGGAATATCAATTCGTCTTGGCGATGTATGAGTTTATGTGTCGAGATCCGCGGGATATACCACAAATCATAGCCGACAACCGCTGGCCACCCAATCCCGTTGTTACTAAGGGACTGACGCAAGTGACGATGGGCTCGCCGCAGCCCATCTACAATGGTGGTCTCTTACGGGCAACGGTGCGTTATTATGATATGGACCTTGGTCGACCCGGTCTTCCGGAAGATGTTTCCGCTTTGGTTGATAACTTAGAAGCTGACCGGGTGGGCATCCAACTGGTGAACTTGAACCGAACAAACCCTCGGAATGTGATCGTACAAGCGGGCGCGTTCGGGGAACATCGATTCACGCAAGTACAGTTTCTGAGCACCGACCAAGATGAAAAGACGGAGTCGACTGTCCCTGTTAATAACAAATACTTCGTAGTTGAACTGCCACCCTCCACCAACATCCGCTTGGAGTGCGGAACGCAGCGTTTTGTGGGTCAACCGAGCTATGCCTTCCCGTGGCATGGCGAGAGGGTGCCTATACCGTTTCAGTAGCGCAAGGATTACATTTTTCAAACATACCGAAGAGGAGATGATATGCCGAGAAAAACTGCCATAAGTATTACTGACGATGCGTTTTATATTAATGGAAGCATCACCTATCCCGACCGGTTCTATAAAGGATATAAGATCGAAGGACTACTCATGAATTCGCGCATGGTGCAGGGGGTATTTGACGATCGGAATCCTGAGACTGTCAGCAGGTGGGCTTATCCCGACATGGGAGAATGGGATGCGGAACGGAACACGCGTGAGTTTCTTGACGCAATGCCTGATTGGCGGTCTTACGGATTGCTTGCGTTGACAATCAACCTCCAAGGTGGGAGTCCCGAAGGATACTCAAAAGGGCAGCCATGGCACAATTCAGCGATTGAAACTGATGGCAGCCTAAATCCTGACTATATTGATCGATTGAGGCGCATCATTGATCGTGCTGATGAACTTGGGATGATTGTGATTTTGGGTTACTTCTATTTTGGACAAGATGAGCGCGTGCGTGACGAAGCCGCGGTCATTCGGTCCGTGGATAATATCACGTACTGGATCTTTGATCAAGGGTATACTAACGTGCTTGTTGAAGTCAACAACGAGTGCAACGTACAGCGATATGTTCACGATATCCTAATGCCGGATCGTGTTCATGAGTTGATCGAGCGGGTTAAGAGGATAACCCGCGACGGACGGCGGTTACTCGTTGGGACGAGCTACGGCGGCGGCAGAGTTTCTCAAGAAAACGTCGTGCGCACATCAGACTTTCTGCTGATGCACGGAAACGGTGTCAGCGATCCTAACCGTATCGCAGAAATGGTTCAGCAGGCGCGACAGGTCCCGGGCTACCGAGCCATGCCAATCTTATTCAATGAAGATGATCACTTTGATTTTGATAAACCGCTCAATAACTTCGTTGCTGCAGTCAGCGAGTACGCGTCGTGGGGTTACTTCGATCCGGGAGAAAACAACTACCATGATGGCTACCAGAGTGTACCGGTGCAATGGGGACTTAATACAGAGCGAAAGAAAGCTTTCTTTGAGAAGGTTCGAGAAATCGTGGGGGATAGCGCGTAGATGGATGTCTGTCATTTCTTAAACTATCCTCAAAAAAATTAGGAGAACAGTATGAGATTCGGTGTTTGCGCTCCGCTCGAAAAGATTGATACGCTTGGAGCGGTAGGCTATGACTACATTGAGTTGGGGGTGCAAAGCGCACTCATTCCAGAAGCAAGTGATGAGGATTTTCAAAAGATCCAAGATCGTGTGGCTCAAGCAGATCTAAAACCTGAAGCCTACTCCGGCTTTATCCCTGGCGACCTGCGTGTCGTGGGCGATACCATCGATTTTTCACGGCTGTCGCGTTATGTCGAAACCGCCTGCCGTCGGGCGAAGGCGATTGGCGGCGAAGTGATCGTCTACGGAAGCAGTGGATCACGTAATCTTGAGGAAGGTTATTCAGAGGAACGGGCATTAGATCAGATCGCGGAATTCTTAGACATGGCTGCCGACCACGCCGAAGCCAATGACATTACCATCGTAATTGAGCCAATATGTCACAGAGAGGGGAATATCCTCCGCACCGTTGCGGACGGACTGCAAATGGCACAACGAGTTAATCGAGAAGGGATTCAGTTGCTGGCGGATCTCTACCATGTCTGGCAGGAGGACGAGCCGATGCAGGATATCATTGATGGGGCAGAATGGCTGGCGCATGTCCACATCGCTGAACCTGTCAAACGCTCGTATCCCGGTAACGATGACTTTGACTACAAGGAATTCTTCGCCGCGCTTGAGGGGGCAGGCTACGATGGGCGTGTCTCATGTGAGTGCAGTTTTGATGATTTTGACAGCGACGTGGAGACTGCACTTGGGGCGATGAGGGCGTATATCTAATCCAATATTCCATTTCGGTGGAAGTTATCAGGAGAACAGAAGCTAAGTCGAGTCAATCACCGCTCATGGTGGATTACGTTATGGATACCATTCAAGGTAGGGTTATTCGAGCCAGGACCAGCTTCTATGATGTTCAAGATGGTGACACGTTACTTCGGTGCCAATTACGTGGGCGCGTCAAGCGTGCCCTGAGATCTGCGGAGGGGAGGCAAATCTACGCAGATCCGGTGGCTGTTGGTGATGAGGTCTGCGTGATGCCGCGCGACAATGAGGAGGGAGTCATTGAGGAGATTTTGCCGCGTCGAACCAAATTTTCCCGCAGATACCCCGGCAAGCGTGATCCGATTGAGCAAATTGTTGTGGCAAATGCGGATCAAGTGGTCACGGTCCTCTCAACTCGCCAGCCTGACCTCAACCTACGCTTCTTGGATCGATTCCTCATTTTAGCGGAAGTTGGGGAAATGGAGACCGTTGTCTGCCTGAATAAAATCGACCTGATCGATTCAGCGGAGCAGCGACGATTGAGGACTGTTTTGAGTGCCTACGAGCGACTCGGTTATCCAGTACTCTTTACCAGCATCAATCACTCACAGAGTATCGTGCGCCTTCGGGAGCTGCTACGGGGTAAATTCAGCGTTATTGTTGGGGCGTCCGGTGTTGGAAAGTCAAGCCTGCTGAATGCGGTTCAACCGGGGTTAGGCTTGCGTGTCGGTGAAGTAGGACCGAAAACAGGGAAGGGGAGGCATACAACAACGTTGGTTGAGCTTTTCGGTTTAGAAGTCGGGGGTGAGGTGGCGGATACCCCAGGCATTCGAGAAGTTGGTTTGTGGGGCGTTGATAAGGAAAATCTTGACCTCTATTTTCCGGAGATGGAAAGTTATCTCGGCAAGTGCAAATACGCAGATTGTGTCCATCTATCTGAACCCGGTTGTGCGGTTACCGGCGCTGTTAACACGGGCAAAATTAGCGAGGTCCGATATGTGAGCTATGTGGCGTTGAAAAGCGATGAAAACATCGAGGATTCGACCTCGATTCCATAAGCGGTTCTTCCCTCCACTTGATACCAGAGCACATCACGAACTATCTCCCACAGGGACACGTCCATTAAACCGGTTCATCGCTGTCTGAACGCCCTCCGTAACAAATGTCTCAATGGCATCGGCTGCGCAGGGGATTGTCCCATCGATGTATTCTCTTTCAGCAGCGGAAAATTCGTTCAGCACGTGATCCATCCAATCTCTCTCCACCTGTCCAATTCCGACCCGCAAGCGCGGAAAATCCTGTGTGCCGAGATGGCGGATAACCGACTTCATTCCGTTATGTCCGCCATCGCTTCCCCCCTTTCGCATTCGCAACACACCAATGTCCAGGTTCAGATCATCATAAATGATGCATAAATCCTGCGGAGAGATGTCAAATTTCTTGACCATCAGGCTGACTGCCTGCCCACTATTGTTCATGTAGGTCATCGGTTTGGCAAAGATCACTTTCAAATCATGCCATTCTGTTTGCGCGATAAGTGACTTACACATTGGCTCTAACCGGGTCAGCTGCGATCTCAGGAGGAGTTCGTTGATAATCCAAAATCCGAGGTTATGCTTGGTTTGTTCGTATTTGGGACCCGGATTCCCGAGTCCAACGATCAGTTTTCTTGGCGTGGACATTATCGGTTCCTAGGGCGTGTTGACATTTTGCTTTGCTATTGCGAAAAACGGTCAAATGACTGGAAATGCTGCCAGAGACCGAGTTTTTTCTTCAAAACTCGGTCTCTTTTCTGGGGATTCTACCTCGGTGAACCAATTTATGTCTCTCTATTATCTGGTTATGATAAAATGTCAACAGAACCTAATTTCAGGAAACCTTGGAAGGAGTTCTGAGCTGAGGAGTGACTTTATTGATCTGCTGCGGGTGCGCTAACTTGGTTTGTTTCCAATTGCTCTGCTTCTACCAATTCGGCTTCCACCGGTGCTTCTTCTATCTGTTCCGCTTCCGGTGACTCTGCTTCCGATGATTCTGCCTCTATCGGTTCCACCTGCCTACTTACGACTGCCAAATCTAGTGAGAGACTCAACGGCTTCGAAATATCGATATGCCCCCCAATTGTATCTGTCTCAAGTCCTTCAATAAGAATCTGTACCTTTCTAATATGATCCGCGAAATTCATCCTAACGGTTCGCAGAATTGCAGCTATGGTAAGGGCTTCGCTTGTTGTGCCGCCAATATGTTCGTCCTTGAGATGGTGTGAAAAATCCAGGTAGGCTGTTGATTGCTCATCGACATAAACTTCATAAAGTAAAGTTCCTGTGGGGATAGTTTGATATAAACCACTGGTAGAATCCCCAAGGAGTTCGGTAATGGTCTGTTTGAGACGTTCGTTAACATCTTGGGATAGATCTAACTCACGTTCTTCGCCTGCGAGCCTGAGCGAGTTGATGTCAAAGAAGAAAAGTGTACATTTTTGCAGCTGAATTTCTGCCGAGTCAGATATAACAACGGGTGGAGTGGGAGGAGGCGGGGTCGGATCCGTCTGTTCAGAGCCACATGATATTAATAATATCAAAACGACAACACTGATTGCGAAAGTGGGGATTGAGAGCACAGTTTGCCGAATCCGCCAGAAACTCAGATTTTTCTGGATAAAATTATCAGTCACTTGCAGCTTCCTCTGCTTGATCTGATTCTGCGATGTACGTCTGAATTGCTTCTACTATCTCCTTTGCGATGGACGCGAGGTTATCTGCATCAGTGAGCCGCGCTTCGTCGGCTTCATTAGATAGATAACCAATTTCAATCAGAACTGATGGCATATAAACTGCTGCCAGTGTTGCCAACGGTATCTCGGTCAGGAGAATCGGTGTAGGCGAGAGCGTCTCTAATTCTGTCTGGAGAATCCTGCCAAATCTTCGACTCTGTGCTAGATACTCTTCTTGGGAGACAGCTTCCATAGTTGCGCCGCGCAGTGACGTGTCTACATCTGTTGGTTGACGGTCGAGTTGGGTGATGCCTAAGGAGTTGCTAACGTAAAGATGGATGCCCGCAGCGCGGTCCGAAAAAGACGCGTTACAGTGCAAACTGAGAAAGAGTTTTCCCTGGTTCTTCTGTGCAACGTCGATGCGTTCTTTCGGGCGCTGCTCAAAATCTGAATCCCGTGTTAGTATCACCTCCACCTGACTCTGAAGTGCAGCCTCTTTAATCTTTTTCGCAAGATCAAGAACAATATCTTTCTCTGCTACTCTTGTACTTCCAAGGTAACCTGTATCTGAGCCACCGTGGCCAGGATCGAGGATGACGAGAAATTTTTCCGGTCCTTCCGTGACCAGTGTCGGATTAAGATCAGGGAGTGGTGCATCTTTTTCGGTTATGTGTATCGTTTGTATTAGGGGGTTATGGGTCACCCCAAAATCCGTTATTTTGGGGAGGAGGTCGGTAAAAAATGTGAGGGGAAGCATCAATTGACCGTCGATGATCAATGGGGGTTGAGAGAGGGAGAATTTGGTTTCATCGGAATCGACGCTAACAGATAGTGATTCAAGTCGGAGATGCAGCTGCTGCCCTTTCAAATTTAGGGTCAGTCGCTTCGTTAGGGAGCTGTACTGCTGTTTCATCCCCGGATCAAATGCTTCCCGCAGGGTTTGAACCGGAAGATACAATCCGCCGCTTTGCTCCGTAACCTGGGCTTGGACGAGCGTCTTGCCGCTTCCATCAACAAAACGCACCAGCGAGGATTGAGCGAAACTATAGCTGATACAGCTCGATAACAAAATTGTAGTGGATAGGATAAGTTGACGCACCATTAAGCACCTAGCTACAAGATTCTAGTAGAATGGTTCCGATAATCGGGCCTTACTTTCCCAAATCTATTGAGGCTATTTTGTCACTTTTTATTCTAATGACCTATTGTAGAGTAAGTGAAGGAACCATTTTACCTATCACAAATCCTGTACCCACGAATTGCGCATCGACAAGATGCCACGTGCCTATTCTTCATCTTCGTCATCATCGCTGCGGCGAGAAATGACTTCAGGCTCTGCATCTTCGTCAATTGCTTCCTCTTCTCCTTCAATCTCTTCCTCTTCCGTCGGCTCTTCCTCTATTCTTGGTGGGACGACGGCCACGATCCGTGTGTGTGGATCATCCAGAATTTCAATCTCTTCAGGGAGAGAAATATCTTCGACAGAAAGCCGGTCATCAATTCCCAATTCGCTGATATCGACCTCAATTTCCTCAGGTAAAAGCGTAGGGAGACAGTGTAATGTTAGCTGCCGATGTGGGAACTCAAGGATGCCTCCCTCTTCGATGCCGGGAGCCGATCCGACCAAGATGATAGATGCTGCTGCTGTAATCGGTTCGTCCATCGAGATGCGCAGGAGATCGGTGTGAAGCAGCTGATTGCTCACGGGATCTCTCTGAATCTCTTTCACCATAACGTTTTCCGTGCCATGATCTGCAATGTCCAAATTAATAAAAGCGTTCTCACCGTAGTTTTGCAGAAAATCCTGAAATCCTCGTGCATTGATTCGGATCGGGATAACCTCGTTCTTACGACCATACAGGACCCCAGGAATATGCCCTGCACGTCGCATGCCACGCGCGGCTCCTTTGCCAGCAGTCTCCCGTTTCTGAGCTTCAAGTCTAACTTGTTGCATATCGTATTCCTCCAAAACATAAGAAAGCCGTAGCTGTGACACTAGCTACGGCTTATGAAAATGCTGGGCGGGTAGGGATCGAACCTACGCATGCGGGTGCCAAAGACCCGTGCCTTACCGCTTGGCGACCGCCCATCAAAAGATACATACTCCCGTGCTACTCATGGGGGTTGCTCTACAAAAAGCAAAATCGCTCTCGAAATTCGCAGCAGCCAGATTCGCTTGAACCTCGTTGTGCATAAACGCAAACACCGTTGCGCCGCTTCCTGACATGAGAACCCCGCAGCTGCTTGGGTATTTGTTCAGTTCTGTTTTTATTTTATTAATAGCAGGGTATTTCGAGAGAACAGGTACTTCTAAGCCGTTATAAAGATGGCGCGCGATGTCGACAAAATCGTCATTCCGCAAACAACGAACCAAGATTGTAACATTTTTTTTCGGGCGAGTCAATGATAAATTGATCTGTTGGTAAGCCCAAGCAGTCGGAATTTCAAAGCCGGGATTTGCCAACAAGATCCACGCCTTCCCCAAAGGCGGGAGCGGCGTCAAAATTTCACCGATACCGCGTCCAAGTGCGGCTCCACCCAGTATACAGAACGGCACGTCAGCACCAAGCTGCACGCCCAATCGCATTAGATCTGTCCGTGTGAAACCCAAACCGAAAAGGGCATTCATTCCACAAAGCACCGCAGCAGCATCCGCACTGCCGCCACCAAGCCCCGCTGCAACCGGTATCCGTTTCCGAATCTCAATATCTACGCCACTCAAATCAGGTATATCGTCAAGTAGAAGCTGCGCGGCGCGATAAGCAAGGTTGCGTGGGTCGCACGGCACATGTGGGTGTTCACAGTGCACAGTGATCTGTCTATCAGTGCGTCTGCGGAGGTAGACATCGTCGTGTAGGCCGACAGAATGAAAAATCGTCTCGATCTCGTGATACCCATCAGGACGTTTTCCAATTACGTCGAGGTACAGGTTGACCTTCGCGTGTGCATGTACACGCATGTCGAAATCTACCATATCATTTCCCCAAAATTCGACGCGGAGTGCCCTGTTGCAAAAATCGCTCGAAATCAAACTTACTGTCATTGATATTAAGGTTGATTTCAGGTTTTACAATCCTTAGCATAACTCGCGTTTCTTCGAGCGGACGTTCGATCTCGATTTTATGCGGCCTGAGGATGCCACCGACCTCTCGATAGTCTGAGAACTTTGCCTTCTGAGTGGTCATGCCGGTCGTATTGCGGATCTCCCAGTCGCTGACCTGTGGCTCGGAATCACGCACAAAGATGGTTATCTGCTCTGTTTGACCGGAGACTATACCGGGACGCGTCACCACATATTTTGCGCCGGAATGTGCTAAGGCTAACTTGTCCGTTCGACCATCGAGGAAGGGGTTCGCAAAAATCGCGCTACGAACATCAGATACCCGGAGATCTACCCCGAAAATTTCTTGGAGCACCTGATCTTCCAACGGTTCAAAAATCACCTCTTCTTCATTGACAAGATATAGCAGAAACTGATTTCGTGCAGCAATAGCAACCACGCGGGGTTCATTCAGTGGACCCATCGCTTGGATGTGCAGCAGATCGCCATCTGTGTCGGATTTCTTGTACCAAAGCGATTCTCGGACCTCTTCTGTTTTTCCCTCCTCCTCGATGGTCACAACCAGCTGCAGGATTCTCAAGGTCGAAGTTAAATCATAACTCAATTGGAGTTCCGCGAGAATTGGATTCAACTTTTCCGCATCAGCAGGAGATAACTGAAAGTTTGCAGCCGAGCCCCCGCACCCGGTGAATGCTATCAATATAAAAAAAACGCATGCGAGGAGGGACCACATGAAACTGCTACAGAATCGTATCAAGAACCAGTGAATTCCACGACCGACTCCGAGTTTTGAGATCTTGAAACAGGGACATGGAATGTCAAACATCAAACATGTGGATCTAAAATTCATATCATTGTCCTTGGGTGTCGATTCTTGAAATCTGCCACCCATTTTCAGATTCAGTCAATGAAAAAAATAGCTTGCCCGAGAGTATGGTGGGTGAGTTTCCTACCGGCGTTAAGATAACGAAATAATCTGCGTCAACCCTTGCTGTGCCGGTTTTGCCTTGAACGTGCAGTCTCTCCAACGAAAATTCAATTTGCGTAAATCTGCGGAACACATCCCCCATCTTTTTTCGCAGCTGCTCGTAATCCTCACCATCTCTCAAATAGCTCGGCGATATAGTTGCCATCAGTCCGGAAAGATCGCGATTCGTATACGCGGTCGCATATCGGTGGATAATGCCTTCAATAGATCCTTGGGGTGCGATTGTTGGGGTCGCCTCTAACGCTGAAGGATCCTCGAAAGCGGGGGCAGCTATGTCTGACGCCGACGACGCGGTCGATTCCTCTGTGAAAATCGCATCAAGCATCCGTTCGTCAGCTGTATCTTGACTTGCTGGTATTGAAGACGCTTCGTCTTTCTTCTCAAGTCCATAAATCTCGATTTCGGTCAAGCGAATCGTCCCGCGCATAGAACGGAGGCTAATGCGACTGTATATGCCACGAACGAAGCCAACAGAACGCCGTTTGTCATAGATTTCGGTGTCATTTGTCAGCCGAATAAGCAAGCGAATTCGTGACGTCCGCACCGGTTTAAACCGCACAACAACGCGGCCCTGCTTGTTGTTACGGATACTGTTATGTTGGTCCCCAATTTTTTTGCCGATCCGATCAACGTTCTTCCATCCGTTTGCATGGGGTGTCCAATATTGCACAACAAAATCACTGATACCGTACTGCCTGGCGGGATACTTCTCCGAATCAACGGTGTGGACAATAACACGGGTTACCAGTTCTTCCTCCGCGAGCTGAATAACGGCCCACCCCACCGCTGAAGATCCTGTGCTATCCATTCCTGATCCGTAAAGATCTACACTTCCGTAATCCCTTTGATTCCTATCTTGGCGGGGTCGTCTTGCGGCTGCTCCCATGCCGAAGCTTGCTAACTGCTCACGTTCTCCTACTTCGAGATATCCTCCATATTCATATTCACCATCAAAGCGCGATTCCCACCCCTCGCCTTTATCCCAATCTTGGGAGCTAACGATCCCGTTCGTCAAGGTTGCAGCGGGATGATCAGGGTTATCTTGGGAGACATAAATCACCGCCCCATTTTCAGGCAGGGCATAATTGACCAGCTGTTTGTCAATTTCACTTGCCTCAGTAAAAACCTGCTTTAGCGGTGTCTGGCAGCCGCAGATCAATGCCACATATGCAATAATGAAAGTTATGGTCTGAAAATGCTTCATAGACATTTGCCGAGGAACCCTCAAGAATGGGCTATGGATGTAGAGCCATGTCTCCATAGATGGTTGGCTTCGGACGAATATCTCCCGTGTTAAAGTTTCTCAACTATGGCGACTGTTTTTTCGACAATCAAGTCCTCAATCTCCTTTGCAAACGGAGCAGGTCGCAAAAAGTAGAAGTGTGAACCATCCACCTCGTATCCACCAAGGTCGTACGTCTCTTTGCTCGGCACATACGCTATTAAACCGTTGCTGTAAGCGACTGTGATCGTCGTTGCGGGTTGGAGTTCGCTCTTGATATGTAGACCTATTTCGGCTAACACCTCGCCGCCAAGGAAAACTGCTCGTATCGTTTCGTTGAACTGTATCACCTGAATTTCCTGCGGACAACTCTTGGGTAATCCGCCTGCCTCACATAGCTTGAGCATTTCTGATGCCCAATGCCTGATAAACGGATTGGTGTGGTTTTCCGCCTGATTTTGGAGCGTGGCAGCACCGGGTAGTTCGGCATAAGGTAACTGATGAAATTCATTTGTGATACACAATCCTTCAGCACTTACTGGAACCTGGTCCCGTTGGGATTCTATCACCTCAATCGCAATGCGTTGGGACGCGACTTCCAATTCTTCGAGGGAAGGTGTGTTAAACCCGTCGTTTTCCCCTCTAAACCAGGGACGAATATTTCCCGCACAACCGGTCGAGAAAAAGGACGGCGCTCCTGTTTGGGCGCTCAGTGCACGGCACAGAAAGCCAGGGTAATCCCCACCAAGCAGATACCCGCCTCGGCTTGTTGGGTGGCATCCGAAAATAGTTAGGCTGCCAATCAGTTCCCCGCCTACATTGCTGAACCAGAGTGTATCCAAATCCCGATCCATCGGGCCATCCGGATTTGGTGCGAATAACACACCTCCCTTACCATCGGGCAGGCGACGACTGACCCCAAATTCCGAGCGGCCCCTCGAAAATGCGACTGTTCCTTCAACCTGTTGAGTCTTTGCCGAAACCGAAACCTCAACAAGCCGGTTCAGGAGAAATTCCGCATACTCCGTCTCGACCGCCCCCGGCATCGCCATTGGATAGAAAAATGGGGCACAGTGCGTATGTGTTGCCGTCAATACGACCTGATGTGGTAACAAGCCGACGGATTCTGCAATCCGACTCTTCGCTGCTGCTGCATAGGCGAGGTCGTATCCGATGAGGTCTGCCGTTAAAATTAATGCCTCGTCTGTGTCACCGGTGATAGAGATAGCTCCCGCGATGAGCGACTGATAGATGCCTTCCGATCTGTGGTCACGGTTTCCATAGCCCGTCAGCCAGACAGGCTGCTGAGGTGTTATGTCAGTGCTCGCAATACCAATCTTTGCCATGAACTTCCTCGCTTCACGCTTGCCGGTTTTATTAGGATTTACGGTGGGGTAAATTTACTCTTATACTCCTCATTTTACCATAATCGAGAATATTGGACAAGTGTGAAGGGAATACGGGAAATCCGCGGATCTAAAGTTGCAGAGCGGTTAATTCTGCTGATTTGTCGGTATGCCTGTTTCGATGTGCTTATGATATTGCACAGGAGAGCAAAAATGGGGTATACTAAATAACATCCGAAATTAAAATGAATTTTCATAAGCTGTTCATACGCAGGAGAGATAGATGACACCGAAAACGATGTTTGAAAAAATTTGGGATGCACACATCGTCCACGAGATACCGGGCGAAACGACAATCCTCTATATCGACACCCACCTTGTTCACGAAATTACCTCCGCGCAGGCGTTTGAGGGACTCCGCCTCGCTGGACGAAAGGTGCGCCGCCCGGATCTGACGTTTGCGACTATGGATCACAACGTGCCAACCACCGATCGGACCCTTCCAATATTGGATGAGATCGCCGCCAAACAGATGGAGGTATTGGCACAGAATTGCGCGGAAACTGGCATCACGCTGTACGACTTGCATAGCCCCAATCAAGGGATCGTGCATGTGATTGGACCTGAACTCGGTATCACTCAACCGGGGAAGACGATCGTTTGTGGCGACAGCCACACCTCTACGCATGGAGCGTTAGGCGCGCTTGCTATCGGTATTGGGACCAGTGAGGTGGAACATGTCTTGGCGACCCAGTGTCTCTTGCAGCAACGTCCCCAAACCTTCAAAATCGAGGTCGATGGCAAACTGGGACGCGGCGTTACCGCAAAGGACATTATTCTGGGGATTATCGGTCGAATTGGGACCGCTGGCGGCACCGGCTCCGTTATTGAATATACCGGATCCGCCATTCGGGCGTTGAGCGTTGAGGAGCGGATGACGGTCTGCAACATGTCCATAGAAGCGGGGGCACGTGCCGGCATGATTGCCCCCGATGATAAGACGTTTGAATATCTCGCAGGTCGTGAATTTTGCCCGCAGGGCGAGGCGTTTGATCAGGCGGTCGAGAGGTGGAAACAGTTGCCGACAGATGAGGGGGCGGTCTACGACAAGTCGATTGCTATCGACGCAGCAACGTTGGCACCCCAAGTGACGTGGGGAACGAATCCAGGGATGGTGACTGAAGTCACGGGACAGGTGCCGGATCCGGATAAGATGCCGACGCAGGATGAGAAACAGGCAGCGGAACACGCGTTGGAGTATATGGACCTGAAGCCGCTGACGCCGATTGAGGAGATTCAGATTGATAAGGTGTTCATCGGAAGCTGTACCAACTCTCGAATTGATGACCTCCGTGTCGCCGCTGAAGTTGCCAAGGGACGCACGGTTGCTCCAACGGTAAACGCTCTCGTCGTGCCGGGGTCGCAGGCGATCAAACGGCAGGCGGAAGCGGAGGGTTTGGACGAAATTTTCCGTGAGGCAGGTTTTGAATGGCGTGAGTCTGGCTGCAGCATGTGTCTCGGTATGAATCCCGATATTTTAATGCCGGGCGAGCGGTGTGCGAGCACGTCGAACCGAAATTTTGAGGGCAGACAAGGCAAGGGAGGACGAACGCATCTCGTCAGTCCGCAGATGGCTGCGGGCGCTGCGATTTCTGGGCATTTTGTGGATATTCGGGAGTGGGAGTAGATTGATGTGAACTAAACTCTATCTGCTCAATAGGGAATATGTCAATGCCCTGTGACAAGCTTATTCTTTGCTGAAACATCACCTTGTTGGGCGACTTTGTGAAAATATTTTCGTTCATCATCGCGGTCTATGCCCACGGTCTGTCGGGTGCGACCTCTATCCCGCTCAACACCAGCTGCTCCCTTACTACCTCTATCAGTTCGTCCGCTGCGTCTTGTGGACTCTCCGCTTGGCTGACGCGCTCCACTGCCTCCGTCGGGTAGTCCTCCTCCAGCGAGATCATCAGATACTTCATCGTCCGTTTCGGTGTCCACTCGCTCAACGTCTCCACCTGTTTCTGCACCGCTTGGTGTACGCTGTCCAGAATCGGCCTGCGATCCAATCCCTTCTGTATCAGCACGAGGGCGTATAGATGACTTGGCGGGAGTGTCTGTAGGTGTTGAGCACACGCCTTGTTCAGAGAGTGGTTTTGGTTGCTTTGTATTATCGCTATTTCCTGATGATCTCGCCCTGACATCTGTTGCTCGTTACGCTTGCCATTTGCATACATTTCGCCAAGTCTGTACTGGGCTAGGGTATCTCCTTGCTCTGCGGCTTTCCGAAACCACTTGATTGCCTCTGCCTTATAGTCTTCGGCCTCGCTATAGTCTCTGAGGCAGACTTCAATATCTTCATACATTTCAATATCTTCATACATCTCGCCAAGTTTGTACTGTGCTTTAGCATGTCTTTGTTCTGCAGCTTCGATATACCAATGGAGTGCTTCTACCTTATAGGCTTCGCTACAGTCCCAATAGTCCTCAATGAAGTATCTGACATCACTATCTTTACCTTCATATATTTCACCAAGTCTGTACTGTGCTTCGGCATGTCCTTCCTTTGCGGCTTGGTGATACCATTGGAATGCCTCCCTGTCATGCCCACCATCGTCACACATTTGGGCAAGGGTATATTGTGCTTCAGTATGTCCTTGCGCTGCAGCTTTGCGATACCATTTGTTCGCTTCACTGTCATTAAAAACAACGGTACCGCTTCGATACATATTACCTACACGAAACTGTGCTTCGACATGTCCTTGTAGCGCGGCATCCTGATAGTACTTGAGTGCCGCCCTACTGGACCGAGGCCCCCCTTTGCCGGT
Source organism: Candidatus Poribacteria bacterium (assembly GCA_965220385.1). Taxonomy (GTDB): domain Bacteria; phylum Poribacteria; class WGA-4E; order WGA-4E; family PCPOR2b; genus PCPOR2b. Next base: position 1,237,350 of record OZ244825.1, read on the forward strand.
TGCACACATTTCACCAAGACGAAACTGGGACAAGGCATCACCTTGTTGGGCGCGTGGGAACAATTCAGATCGTTCTTCCTCTTCTGCTTCAAAGCGTTCTTCATATTCCCTAAGTACCTGTAACGCCGTGCCGCTTGAGGTGTCTTCAAGACATTCGACCACCATCTGCGCGACAAGCCCTTGGTCAAATCTACTATTTTCTTGGTTTAGTAGGTGTCGGATAAGAGGAAGGAATTGATCAAGCGAGTCGGGATAAATTTGTAAATGGGTAAACAGTTGATGAACCCCTTTGTTCCTTGTGAATCGCTCATTTGATTTTAACCGGGGTTCAAGATAGGTGCACAATTTACCGCTGAGCCGCTTTAACTGGTCGATGATTTGTCTATCAGGTTTCTTGGTAGCTGTTTCTATAATTGTCTGAAGATTAGTGCTTTCTTCTTTTCCTCTCAAAAGAGCATGGCAGTTTCCACAGAGGGTAATACCATTGTCAAGTTCGGTGGCAAAATCAGGGTATTTTTCTAACGGTTTGATATGATGTATATGAAGATTCAGATGCACCCCACATACACGACAGGCATCTCCATCGCGCTGTCTGACCTCTCGTCTCCACCGTTTATATGCTGATGATTTGCGGATATCTTGCATAAGAATTTCCCCATCTCATAGAGGATAGTGATTGTTATTCCTTTGCTTGCCTCTTGATTGCTTTTGCATCGTTTTGCTCAACACCCCTGCTATTTTGGTACATCCAGTCAAGATTGGCTTGGGCTGCGGAATAGCCGCTCTCAGCAGCTTTGTGATACCACCTGACCGCCTCCGCATCACTTTGAGGAACGCCTCTACCATGCTGATACATCCAGCCAAGATTATCTTGGGCTTTTGCAAGATTGCCACCCTCAGCAGCTTTTCGATACCATTTGACTGCCGTCACATCATCTTGAGAAACGCCTCTGCCGTGCTGATACATCCAACCGAGGTTATCTTGGGCTATGGCATAATCACCTTCAGCGGCTTTTCGATACCATTCGACCGCCTTCACATCGTCTTGGGGTACTCCTCGACCATTCTGGTACATCCAACCGAGGTCATTTTGGGCTGCAGGATTGCCACCTTCGGCAAGTTGTTGCAACTGACCTACTATTTCTGTTTCCGGTGCTTGTCCTTCGGCTTCAACTTGCTGATATTCGGGGGTTGTGCGACTATCTTGCATGTGAATTTCTCTTGAAATCTGCTCTATTCAGTTTCGCCAATCATACCTTCCAAAGGACTCGAAGCTGCTGCGTAGAGTTTTCTTGGGATCCGTCCCGCCAGGAACGCCTCTCTACCCGCCTCAACCGCCTTCCGCATAGCGCTTGCCATTAGTACCGGCTGACGTGCTTTCGCGACCGCTGTGCTGAGTAGGACCCCATCGCAACCGAGTTCCATTGCAATCGCCGCGTCAGAGGCAGTTCCCACGCCGGCATCGACAATCACAGGGACACTGACAGTATCGCGGATAATCTGGATATTGTACGGATTGCGGATACCCATGCCCGATCCAATAGGTGCACCCAACGGCATCACCGTTGCACACCCGATGTCCTCCAACTTCTTACACGTAATCGGGTCATCGTTGCAGTACGGCATCACAGTGAAACCATCTTTAACCAACGTCGCAGCCGCGGGCAACAACTGCTCAACATCGGGAAAGAGTGTCTGATCATCACCGATAACTTCCAGCTTAACAAGAGAGGTATCGAGTGCCTCACGCGCCAGTTGTGCTGTCAACACAGCGTCCTTCGCTGTGAAGCAGCCTGAGGTGTTGGGTAAGATCGTATATCCCTTCTCGCGGAGGAGGTCGAATAGATTTTCCCTTGAACCGTCCACGAGCTTTACCCGACGCATGGCGACAGTGGCAATTTCCGCACCACTCGCTTCAAGTGACCGCATCATTAGATCGAAGTTGGGGTAACCGGCGGTGCCGATTAAGAGACGTGATTGATATAGCGTATCACCAATTCTGAGTCCTTCCATCTTTTTCCTCTTTCGTCATTATTTGAAGCCTTCTCAACCCAATTTTGACGTAATCTTCTTCTATCTCTATCCCAATCGATTGACGCCCTAATTTCTTAGCAACAAAAGATGTCGTAAACGTGCCAGCGAAAGGGTCTAGAACAAGGTCTCCGGGATTTGAGCTTGCGCGAATAACCCGTTCAAGCAGCACAGTAGGCTTCTGGGTAGGATGTTTTTCGTATTCAGCCATCCTATAGCGGACACGTGGAAATTCCCAAACATTCCCCGGCACTTTTCTCGAACTGTATTGTGTGGGTACTGGCTTTCGGTAATCGATTAATTTGCGCTTTGCCCCTGTCTTTGCCTCAACAAGTATGTCATCTGCGTTGAAGGTGTACCGCTGCTTATCTTTTACACAGAAAAGGATAGGTTCATATAGAGAACCGTAATACTTTTTCGCTTGGACTCCCGAACTATCGTACGACCAAACAATACGAGAAAGAATGCAGATTCTGTCTCGTAGGTAAATATCAAAGAAGGGCATATTCTGGGTGGCAGCCATGAGATAGAAACTACTTTCGTCTTTCAATTTACAGAGGCAAAGGTCTATCCACTTATAGCACCATTGAAGATATGCTTTTTCGGAAATCCACTTGTCCTTTCTGCCGTTGAAGTTCTTACCGATATTGTAGGGGGGATCTGCAAAAACTAAGTCTACTGAGTTATCAGGAATTTTGCTTGACAAGGCATCAAGCGCGTCTCCCCAAATTATCAGATGATTCCCTTTTTCCAAGGCTTCCATAACTTCCTCGTTTCAGATGGAAAGTTTAGCCTCCCTGTGCCGCCCGGATAATCTCAATCTCGCTGTCCGGTTGGATTTCTGTTTCTTCCCACAGGGTTCTGGGAATCACTTCTTGGTTGATTGCAACAGCAATCCCCGGTCGGGAGGGATCAATCTCCAAGTCTAAAAGCAGTTGTTGGAGGGTTAATCCCGGTGAAACTTCTTTGGTTTCGCCGTTCACTGTTATGTCCATGTGATCCCTCCCTGATTATTAAAACCGAGACAATTTGAAAGGCGCAATAGTTTTCGATGTTTCGCCTGTCAAGACAAGTGTGGTGATTTCACGGGCGGTGATGGGGGTAAGAAGTATCCCGTTCCGGTAGTGGCCAGTTGCCATGATAAGATTTTCAACGCCCGTCTCACCCAGAATCGGTGCGTTGTCCCGACTACCCGGACGCAGACCCGCCCAAGTTTCCAAAACCGGAAGATCATAGACACCCGGTACAGCTTCCCAAGCACCTCTGAGGAGTTCAAATAAACCCCCTGCTGTCAGTCGTGTGTCGAAGCCCATCTCTTCGCTGGTAGCGCCGATCACCAAGCGACCATCATCCTTCGGAACCAAATAGACATCCGTCGGATACTTCGCGCGCGGTGCACGGATGACCTTTTGAAGAGCAACTCCTTCCTCCATCCGTAACGCGAGCATCTGCCCCTTAACCGGACGGACAGGTGGTTGCACCGCTTTGGGTAATCCATTAATATCACTTGACCAACATCCCGCTGCTAACACAATGACATCGGCTTCTTCCAAATTGTCTTTGACCCAAATCCCTCTGGCTTTTCCGTCGACAATCTCAATTTTGCCTACGGATGTGTCTTCGTATAATACCCCGTTTGTGTTCTGATAGGCTCTGATCAGTGCTTCAACCATCGCTCGGTTGTCAACCTGATGGTCATCCTTGCTCCAAATCGCTGCAGTGATTTTAGGGGAGAGTAACGGCTCCATCTCACGTGCTTCCCTACCGCTGATCCACTCCACTTTCAGATCCAAGAGTTTCTGGGATTCATAGAGGTGCTCCAACTCGCGTGCGTCGTCCCGATCCACCCCAACGATGAGTGTCCCTTCTGCCCGGTATCCGACGTTCATACGACTGTCTGTTTCTAACTCGGCAACCCACTCAGGGTACATTCGACAACTCTGAACACCCATGTTGAGGAGTTCACGTTCCTCAAAGTGCACTTCTGCGTGCGGTGCTAACATCCCTGCGGCAGCCCAAGATGCAGCGCGACCCGCTTGATCTCGTTCATAAATCGAGACAGTGCAGCCCGCTTTTGCTAACTGCCAGCCGATACCGAGTCCAATTACCCCGCCACCCACAATAATTGCGCGTTTATTTGAATGTGTGTTGCTGATTGGCATAGTCATAGACAGGCTTCCAAGCTGTTGCTTAGTCGGGGAAAACATTCCCGGAAACGTGGGCTACTGCACGGCACAGTCTTCCTAATTTTAGCGCACTTTTATCCCCGCTGCAATGAAAAAATTTCTATTTGGAAATTCCGTTGCGTCTTTCTGCCCAGTTGTGCTATACTATATATGCTTAACTTATGTCAGAAGTTTGACCCAGATAGGTCGTTAGTGACCCTAGAAAAGGAGGAGCTGGTGAATTAAATCTATCAAATCTAGTGCCGTTATTGAGTTTGAATAGAGCCAGTTACGTGATGAACGAGGATTCAAAAAAGGAACAGGAAACAACGGATCAGCCCGCGGTCGAAGTGGAACCCACTGATGCAGTTGAAACTGAGGAGGAACCGGACACCTCTCCAGTGAGTGACGACAACCAGTCGGAGGAGCAACCTGCGGAAGGAGATCAGCCACAAGACGAGCAGCAGGATGCACCGTCAACGAAAGAGACGGAGGACGATGGCGAGGAGATCTCTCTGTCTGAAGATAAATCGGCAGCAGTAGAGGCGCCCGTCGATGCACCGGAAGCAACTCCGGAGCTTGTGGAAGTCGAATCCCTGGAAGAGGCTTATGATAATTCCCTCAAAGCTTTTTCGGAGGGCGAAATTGTCAAGGGTACTGTGATTAACGTTGATCATGACGAAGTTATGATTGATATCGGGTTCAAGTCAGAAGGGTATATCCCAGTATCGGAGTTCCCAATTAGGGAGGAAAGTGCACCTCCCGTAAATGTCGGTGACCAGATCGATGTGTACATTGTCCGGAGAGAAGATTCCGAAGGCCAACTTGTCCTATCCAAGGAAATCGCTGACCAGAAACTGGTTTGGGACGAAATTACTGAGGCTTATGAAGCGGAGCGGGTGGTGACCGGAACCGTCGTGCAGCGTATTAAGGGCGGGCTGCAGGTAGATCTTGGTAAGCTACGCGCCTTCCTGCCGGCGTCTCAGGTTGAATTGCGCCCCCCACAAGATTTTGACCAATATATCGGTCAGACACTTGAAGCCAAGGTTGTTAAATTGAGCAAGCGTCGCCGCAATATTGTCCTGTCACGCCGCGTGATCCTCGAGGAAGAGTTAGCAGCGCAAAAGACTGCTCTCTTCGAGAACATCGAAACCAACCAAGTGCGACCAGGGGTTGTAAAGAGTATCACGACCTTTGGCGCGTTTGTTGATCTTGGTGGTATTGATGGCTTACTCCACAAAACAGATATGTCGTGGCGGCGAGTCAATCATCCCTCCGAAGTTGTTGCTGTGGGAGATGAGATAGACGTGATGGTTATCTCTGTTGACCGCGATACGGAGAAGGTCTCTCTCGGGTTAAAACAGAAAACCTTGGATCCATGGGAGTCGGTCGAAGAAAAATATCCCACTGGCTCCACCGTTACAGGGAAAGTGGTAGGCATTGTCAATTACGGGGCATTTCTGGAGTTGGAAGAGGGGGTTGAAGGACTCATCCATATCTCTGAGATGTCGTGGACCCGGCGAAACATTGCCCCGTCGAAGGTTGTTGCAAAGGACGATGTCATTGACGCAGTTGTCTTGGATATCGACAAGAATAATCAGAAGCTTTCTCTCGGATTGAAGCAACTGCATCCCAATCCTTGGGAGCTATTGGAGACAAAATACCCTGTCGGCACAAAACTTACAGGTCGCGTGCGAAATCTCACCAATTTTGGTGCATTCGTCGAAATCGAGGAAGGAATTGATGGTCTGATCCATATTTCTGACCTGTCGTGGCTAAAGCGAATCGTGGATCCGCGCGAGGTCCTTAAGGAAGGTGACGAAGTTGAGGTCATGGTTCTAAGCATTGATCCAGCACAGCAGAAGATTTCTCTCGGGTTGAAGCAGATTGAACCTGATCCGTGGATGGAAGTGCCCAATAAATACAAAATTGGATCGGTCGTCCGCGGTAAGGTTGTGAATATTACCAGCTTTGGTGTGTTCGCGCAACTTGAAGATGATATCGAAGGGCTAATCCATATCTCTGAATTAGCTGAGCAGCGTATCGAAAAACCAGAAGACATCGTCTCCGTTGGTCAGGAATTGGATCTGAAAGTCATTCACTTAGATCCGACTGAACGTCGAATCGGGTTGTCCCTAAAAGCTGCACAGGCTGAACAAGATCGTGCAACCATCACTCAATACGAGCAGGAACAGGAAGTACGCTCACAGGCGCAAGAAAAGGACCGGGAGGAACTGACTGCGTTTGGAGGGTTGTTAAAAGAACAACTAAATCGATCCGGGGCTGAAGAGGCATCCGACGAGACCACCGAGGAAGAACCGGAAGAGGCTTCCAAAGAAAATTAACACGTATGCATTCAGAAAAGTAAGATTGCGCTCCTTTGTGAAACGGAGTGCAATCTTACTACTTGAACCTCCGTATCAGCATAAGGTATAAATTGCTATCGCCTATCTCTTGAATAGATTTTGATGATGGCAATCTCCCGTGCAGCAATTACGATAAGGCATGAAACGTAACTTCCGCCTCTCACGCTTCATATGTCATTTATGGCTGCGGTGATTGTCAAATTACGCACAGGCTATGTGATAGCACAATATGATTTCGTATATGTATCCAAGACCTTGCCATTATCTTTCCCCTGCTGCTTAATCGTGCATGGCTAGCAACAAATGGTTAGTATCTCTTCTCTATCGCCTCCGCTTGTTGGCGCGTATAGCCTATCACGCCTCGTGTTAGCTAGATCCGCTACCCAAAATGGCGGCAGTCGAGTTGGCAGACTTTCTCAAGAATTGGTGATAGGGTACTCTCTCCAGCAATACCCGCTCAGATCGTCGGAAATCCCTAATAACTGCTAAGGGTTTCTCATGCTGCCTGATTGGAGAGAGGAAGGGATATATTTAACTTCGTACACATCAGCCATGGTTAGCTTGAGGTTTTGTGATACTTAAAAAGATAGGGTTTTCGAAGAATTGTTGATATACCGAGTATAAAAGTATTAAATCAGGAGAAACTCAATTGGCTCAAAACTATGTATTTACCTCTGAATCTGTAACTGAAGGACACCCCGACAAACTTGCAGACCAGATCTCTGACGCCGTGCTCGACGCGGTAATGGCAGAAGATCCGATGGGGCGTGTTGCCTGCGAAACGCTAGTAACAACGGGGCTCGCACTGATTACCGGTGAAATGACGACCTCTGCCAATTTTATTGATATTCCCGCACTTGTTCGTCATACTATCCAACAGGTCGGCTACGTTAAAGCAACTTATGGGTTTGACTATGAACATTGTGCGCTGTTGACCGCAATTGATGAACAATCGCCTGACATAGCGATGGGCGTGGATCGGCTTGGTGCTGGAGATCAAGGGATGATGTTTGGCTATGCTTGCCGCGAAACAGCGGAGCTAATGCCGATGCCAATTATACTGGCGCATAAACTGACCCGCCGTTTGGCACAGGCGCGGAAAGAGAGTATATTGAACTTCCTAAGGCCCGACGGGAAGTCGCAGGTGACCGTTGAATATGCCGATGGACAACCCGCACGCGTTAATACCGTCGTGATTTCTACCCAACATGCACCCGAGGTTACGACTGACGAGCTCAGGGAAGCTGTTATTGAGGAAGTGATTAAACCCACTATTCCTGAAGAATTGCGTCAGAAGTCATCCGACATCATCTACCATGTCAATCCCACAGGGCGGTTTGTTGTCGGTGGACCCCAGGGCGATTGTGGACTCACGGGGCGAAAGATAATCGCAGATACCTATGGAGGCATGGGACGGCACGGCGGTGGTGCTTTTTCCGGAAAAGATCCGACCAAAGTGGATCGGAGTGCTGCATACGCGGCGCGCCACGTTGCGAAAAACATTGTCGCAGCTGAACTGGCGGATCGGTGTGAAGTCCAGCTCTCCTACGCTATCGGTGTTGTAGAACCGATTTCGATTATGCTCGATACATTTGGCACAGGTGCGGTACCCGATGAAAAACTGACGCAACTTGTGGAGAAACATTTTGACCTAACGCCGGCCGGGATTATCGAACGCCTTCAACTCCGGAAACCCATTTACTCGGCAACAGCAGCCTATGGCCACTTTGGACGTGAGGAGCCGGGCTTCACGTGGGAATTGACGGACTATGCAGATCTGCTGAAGTCTGAGGCGGGAGTGTAGGAGGCCAAACTATGAATTACGACATCAAAGATCGAGAACTTGCAGACGATGGAAAGCGGCGAATTGACTGGGCGGACCGATTCATGCCTGTTCTGCGGTTAATTCGTCAACGGTTTGAGCAGGAGCGTCCACTCGAAGGTGTGCGGATTTCTGCCTGTTTGCATGTTACGACGGAAACAGCGAACTTAGCCCGAGCACTGAAAGCGGGTGGTGCCGAGGTACTTCTATGCGCTTCTAACCCGCTTAGTACGCAGGATGATGTTGCCGCGTCCCTTGTGGCACACGATGGAATCCCCATTTATGCGATCAAAGGGGAGGATACTGAGACCTATTACCAGCATATCGATGAAGCGGTCAACTTCAAACCCGCTATTACGATGGACGACGGGGCGGATCTGGTCTCGCGCCTGCACGCTGAAGATGCCAACCCATCCTACGTGGAAAATGTGTTGGCTGGAACTGAAGAGACAACAACCGGAGTTATCCGCCTCAAGAGTATGGCTGCCGAAGATGTCCTCAGGTATCCAATCATCGCCGTGAATGATGCCAAAACTAAGCATTTCTTTGATAATCGCTACGGAACCGGACAGAGCACACTAGACGGGATAATTCGCGCAACCAATCTACTCATCGCTGGAACTACCGTTGTTGTTGCCGGTTACGGTTGGTGCGGACGGGGATTTGCTGACCGGGCACGGGGCCTCGGCGCAAATGTTATCGTCGCGGAGGTCGATCCGTTGAACGCCTTGGAAGCGGTTATGGACGGATTCCGCGTTCTGCCCATGGTCCAAGCTGTCACGGAAGCAGATGTGGTTGTTACGCTTACCGGTAATATGCATGTCTTGCGTCGTGAGCATTTTGAAGCGATGAAGGATGGAGCCATTATCTGTAATTCGGGGCATTTCAACGTTGAGATTAACATTCCCGATCTCAAAGATTTAAGCACTGAAGTGAGAACGACACGCGAGTTAGTCGAGGAATACGCTCTCAAGGATGGGCGTAAACTGTATCTCCTTGGTGAAGGAAGGCTTATCAATCTCGCTGCAGCGGAAGGGCATCCAGCTAGCGTGATGGATATGAGTTTTGCCAATCAGGCGTTGTCTGCGGAGTATGTAGTCCAAAACCATGAGCGGATGGAAAACCGCGTCTATGATGTGCCGGAGGAGCTTGATGACTCTATCGCAGCGCTGAAACTACAGGCTCTCGGTGTTGCCATTGATGAATTGACCGAAGAACAAGAGACCTATCTCAATTCTTGGACAATGGGTACTTAATGCAAGGGGACTGACTCATGAAAAAATCGGATCTCTGGGAAAGTATCATTCTGCTCGTGTCGGCGATTCTGCTTGTACCAATCTGGATGTATAAGTCGAATTCGGCGCAACTGTCTGACGGAATGTTCAAGCTGTATCAGATACTGCAAGTGGTGTTAGTCGTTGTCCTTGTTGCCATCTTGGTTCGGCGCGTTCGGCGTGTCATCACAGCACTACGTGAAAACAAAAACCGTCAGGGACCCTTTCCTTCCTAAATCCACTTTTACACGGTAGCAAAGTTGATCTGATTGTGAGGTTGATTCATGAGTATTTTGGTCGTCGGATCCGTTGGGTTGGATGATGTTAAGACCCATGTCGGTAAAGTCGAAAACGCGCTAGGCGGATCGGCAATCTACTTCTCGACGGCGGCGAGCTTCTTCTATGATTCGATTCGATTGGTCGCTGTTGTCGGAGATGATTTTCCGCAAGAGCATCTCGATTTCTTGGAGGCACGAGGGATTGGACTCGAAGGCTTGGAACAGATCCAAGATGGCAAGACCTTCCGTTGGGGCGGAGACTACACAAGCGACCTCAACGCTGCGACGACGCTCTTTACCGATCTGAATGTCTACGGTGACTTCAATCCGAAGCTGCCGGAGGCGTATAAAGACACACCCTACGTTTTTCTTGCTAACATCAATCCTGAATTGCAGCTGAATGTGCTTCGGCAAGCGACAACGCCGAAATTGATTGTATGCGATACGATGAATCTCTGGATCAACAATAGTCTTGACGCATTGATGCGAACTTTGAGCGAAGTAGACATCTTAATCCTAAATGACGGGGAAGCGCGCCTGCTAACGGGAGAAAGCAACCTAATTCGTGCTGGAAAGCAGATTCTCACCTACGGTCCAGATCGGGTTGTTATTAAAAAGGGGGAACACGGGGCGATTTCCTTGACAGACTCAACCTTCTTCGCTGCACCGGCTTATCCATTAGAATCAGTATCCGACCCCACGGGAGCAGGTGACAGCTTCGCTGGCGGATTCTTGGGGTATCTCGCTTCTGTCGGAGAGACCTCGGAGGCAGCAGTTCGCAAAGCAGTTATCTACGGAACCGTTGTTGCTTCCTTTAATGTTGAAGATTTCAGTTTGAACCGTCAGCGCCGACTGACACGATCCGAAATTGAAGACCGCTACCATCAACTGTACGAAGCGGCCCTCTTCTGAATCCAAAATCCACGCGGATCACTTCAGACACTGTGCGCTGCATCAAGAAACTGTGACACCTACCTCGTTCCTTGCACGATAAGCACCCACCACGGCATACTACCTACATCATAAGTTTCCAAAGGATACAGATACCCGGCGTCCGCATCGACTCGGTACGAAGCTAGTCGGTCAGCGGATTCGCCAGCACTGATCAGAAATTTGCCGTTCGGATCAATCCTAAAACAGCGTGGGGTCTTTTCCGTTGGGAAAAAACCGATAGATTCCAACGAACCGTCGGCATTGACGGCATAGCCAGCGAGGCTATCATGGCCCCGGTTCGCGGCGTACATAAACTTCCCTGAAGGGTGCATCTCCAAGCGGGCACATGAATTACTGCTGTTGTAACCTTTAGGCAGCGTCGAAAGTGTCTGGAAAGCAGTAAGTGTCCCATCATCAGCGTTGAATTTATAGGCAGTCACGCTGCTGCCCTGTTCGTTGTCCGCATAGACGAAGGGCTGGTTCGGATGGAAGCAGACGTGACGTGGACCATCTGCGGCTTCAGGGATAACTTGGGGTAGAGAATTGGGCGAGAGGGTTCCAGAACTGGAGTCAAACTGGAATTGAAAGATCGAATTGGTAGGACATGTGTGAGACACAAAGACGAATCGGTTTGATGGATCGATGGCGACGCCGTGCGCGTGTTCGCCTGTCGAATGTGTATCGCTCGGTTCGCTGTCAAGTGTCCCGTCCTCCAGCAGAGGATAAACCGTTACCTTGCCGGGGACATAGTAAGGCGTGATCAAATAATCTCCCGTTTTATCAATCTCAAGGTATGCCGGATCTTCCAGCCCTGTAACGGTTGTGTTCACCAAGTCAAGTTGACCTCTGTTTCGATCAACCTTGAAACTGATGATGTCCCCAGTGGCTCGAATCGCAGCGTAGAGGACATCCCGCGTCGGATGGATATTGAGTATGCTCGGAGGACTGTAGACCGCGACCTCCCCGTGGGGAGTCAGTGCTCCCGTCTCAGGTGACATATTGAAGATCGAAATTTTGTTCTCCCCTGCGATGGAGACATATACATATAGGTTGGGCTGTGGTGAATCCATTCTATTCCTCGTTAGTCCAGTGTGTCATGAGGGTAAGTTAAATTGGTGATAGTACAGAAAAAGATGGTTGGGATTCTATTCAATCATCGTCCACCTGTCAAGGGTTTTCCTCTTCGGTTCCACATCGAAGATTTTCACTCCACCAATCCTTACTGCCCACTGGTTCATCAGGGTTGATTCGTAGGGAATGCAGATCTGCACTCCATTGGTTCTTGCCGAAAACACTTGCTTCTCAACTTAGGAGGATACGATGAAAGCCGCACGATTTTATGGCGGGAAAGATATACGACTCGAGGTCCTACCCGATCCCGTGCCGAAACAAAATGAAGTGTTGGTGCAGGTTGCGGCAACCGGCATCTGTGGAAGCGATCTCCACGGCTACCATGCCGAGAACCCCAAGCAGCTCCCCCCTCGTACTGCGGGGCATGAGTTGACCGGTGAGGTAGTTGCCCTCGGATCGGAAAATGTCAAACACAGGGTAGGTACCCGTGTCGCCATTGAGCCGACCATTCCCTGTAACGCGTGTCCAGAGTGTCTCAGCGGAAACTATAATATCTGCGCTAACCTTGTACACATCGGTGGGAGCGCTCGCGCCGGTGGATTTGCCGAATACATGGTCGCGCCTGGGGATAACGTCTATGTACTCCCGGACAATGTCTCTTTTGAAGCGGGGGCGTTAGCCGAAGTCTACGCCGTGGCTGTACATGCTTTGTCCATGGTGCCGGTGAAGCCGGGCGATCAAGTTGCGGTGATTGGCAGCGGACCTATCGGACTAACTATCGCTCAGATGGCATATCTAGCGGGCGCGGAGTCAGTTGCTATTTTAGGTAAACCCGATCACCCACTACAAATTGCACAACGAGCGATGGGTACAATTCCAATAAATGTTGACACAACGAATCCGGTGGAAGAAGTCAGGGCATGGACCAAGGGCAGGGGTGCAACCGTTGTCTTTGAAGCGGTGGGCGGCAAGGCAAACACGCTAATGCAGGCAACAGAAATTGCTGCCAAACGTGGGAAAATCTGCATGGTCGGCGGTCACGTCGCACCTTTCACGCTGGATGCTCGTTACGCACGTAGTCGGGAGTTGACCGTTACCTGGGCGTTCTGTTATGGACGGCGTGATGGGGAAAAGGAGTTCCAGATTGCGTTGAACTTGATGGGAGCAGGTAAACTCGATCCCCATCCCCTTATTAGCCACCGTTTTCCGCTCGATGAAATTGAAGAGGCATTTGCTGTTGCTGATGGACGGGAGGCACACGGATCGGTAAAGGTGCTTGTCCTTCCATAAAGGAATCCAAAAAATTAGGCAACCACGACAATGGTTGCCCCTACGGGAATCAGCTTATTGTAGGGGCAGGTCTTGTAGCCCAAAACTATTCCGGTAATATTACCGATCCTATCACAGGCGCACTGCCGATCCCTCTGCGCGGAGTAGCACCGCTTCTTCTAACAACCATCCACGCTCGACAGAGTTTACCACAACCAAAGTCAGGGTAATTTCATACGTTCCTAAATCGGTGATGATGCTTGATAGGTCCACCTCTCCCGTTATGCTTATACCTTCAGCGGGATCTACCTCTCCGATCGCTTCTTCTTCGACAAGCGAAACTCCGTTGACATCAATACCCAAAAACGCTCCAGTTCTCGCTTTATCCTGAATGATGTCATATCGCAATATTACGGGCTGGTGCAAAATCCGGGTAACATTGACCTGATATCTCAATATGAGCGTTTCACCTTCACCTGTCCAATAGACATCCGAATCTATTAGGAATAATTGTGCGGCGAGGACCTTAACTGTAGCCGAGTGTTCAGCCACTGCAAACCCATCGGTTAGCTGCAATGTGATGGTATGTGTGCCAGGCGCGTCTGGGGCAAGGAAGGTCACGCTGGATCCATTCCCAACAATCGCTCCGCTACTTGTCTCCCAGCCGAAGATTAAGTCTGCCTCATCGCCCGAATAATCAAACGCGACCATGATCGTCGTGGTGTCGCCCGGCTCTAGCGTCAGATCGGTCAGGTTTAATTCACTGATTCCTAGGGTATGGCGTATCGGAGGAGTGACTGTTTGATCTGTGTCACAGCCAATGAGCACGACAATGAAAATACCAATCAGCAAGAGCGAGATCCAAGTTTTAAACAGCTTAGAACGATTTGGGGACCTGAACCGATTTTGCACCAGTCTCTTTCTCCAGGATGTTGTTTCGGAATACATACCTTCGATCGCCATACCACTCTATTCGCCACCGGTCAAAGCCACGCTCAAACGTAACCACGCGCTCCGGAGGTCCAAGTTTGGCATGGAGTGCCTCAACAGCTTGTTGATCGCGTGCCCCCAGATATTTCGTCAAAATAGCGACGCCGCCCAAAATCACGGCGAGCGCCAGCTTGCCCTGAGTTTTCACACTAATGCTGTGCGCATCTGAAGCGGTACCCAGCACTAAAACGACCACCACAATGTAGCAGATAAGTTTTGTTATAGGTTTGAAATGCGCCGCATGGGATGGAGCGCCACATTTCAAACCGGTATCTCTACTGTTCATACAGGTCAACCGCAGTCTCACCTTTTGCGAATCGTAGGGCTGTTTTTGCGGCGGAATCACTATTGGTGTTTTTGCGCTCATCCGTCGTCCAACGCGCAAGCCCAACAAGCAATTGGCTCCGAGCCGGATGGTCTTCACAGAGTTTCCACTCGTCAAAGGCTGTCCGCAATGTATGCAGGATATCCCAACCGTTATCGTCTCTGAGGATACACTGTCCCAGTTCTGCTAGGAGCCTGTCGCCAGAGAAGGCGCCATTGAGATATCCTCGGGTTACCCGCCCAACCTCTTGGATCTGTACTGTTTCAATAGCGCTGATAACATCCTCAATCCCAGCGTCTTCGTTTGGGGCATCAGAGGGAGCCGTACTCCGAGGGGCGCTGAGGGGCATCTGCCGAATGTTAAGCCAACGGTTACTGAAAAATTCCCATGCTACATGGTAGAGTGCCTTGGCTGCGACCTGATAGCCACCAAACCGTAACGCCTTACGGATTGACGAGGAAAGCGTAATTTCTTGCCCCAACTCCCACCATCCCGGACTCATGCTTGCCGGCGTACGTGCCATCCGGTCAGCACCCAGAAGTACCATTGTTTGAACGATTTGGTCTATTCCCGCGCCACTCTTCAACGCGTTTGTGATTGTATCAAAGGTGTCGTCGAGATCGCCGCTTACAAGCCCCGCTGCAAAGACATCCTCGTCAAAATCAGACGTTTCAGATGGTGGATTCGCAGCAATATCCTCGACAAAGTCCGCCAGCGATTCCAGTTTGCCAATCGCCTCCCGTCGGATTTCGTCCGGTGCGCCACGCCCGCGACCCAAAACCTTCGCGGTGAGACCACACACCAACTCCTCCGACACCTCCCAGCCGAACTGTTCAAGCAGTTCGGCGAGATAACCGATATAGAGCAAGCTATCACTGTGTCCCAAGAAAAAAGGTTCAACAATACATTCATAAGCTAACGGGATAATTTTATCGTCATGTCCACCGAGGCGTCGGGCGGTGATCAAGCATTTTTCTATACCTTCCCACTCGCGGTCGGCGGAGAACACGCGGATCCATCGCTCTAACTTCTCCCACGTTATATCTCCCGGCAAGCGGGCAACAGCTGGACGATCTCCTGCTCGTCCCGATGCTCCCGCCGCTGCCATCATCAGCGGGATAAGGCGGTCCTCCGGTTCATATTGGCTGGCAACCTTCACGCCGTTGACCAGATTGGCCAATTGCCGTCCTCCCTCCCTCGCGTCCAGTTCGGTCACAAAATGTCTGCCCGCATGGCGTACCAATCGATTGAGGACATCACCTTCGGGAACTCCCCTCGCGAGTATGATCGCAACCGCTTTTGAAAGTGTCCAGTTGTCACCAAACAGCATCCCTTCCTGGAGCAGAAGGAAGTGGGCATCGTCCCGTTTGCTGCCACCACCAGCAATATCAATATATATGTCGTTCTCGCGCACTTCGACCGGGAACGTCGCTAAATCATCGCAGCCGCCGGTGAAACAGCCGCCACCCCTCATATCGTAGCTCCATCCATGCCAGTCACAAGTGAGCACACCGCCTCGTACGCGGCCTCTCGTTAACGGGTAACCCATGTGTGGACATTGATTGTCGGTGGCGTAGATACCTCCATTGTGCTTAAACAGGGCGATGCTCTGTCCCTCAACATTAACAGCTCTCGGCTTGCCTTCTGCAAGTTGATCAAGGGTTGCCACTTTGACGAAGTTAGATGATGCGCTTAACATAATTAACCTCCAGTGTTATTTGTCTGATATCTATCTGAATGATCCCCATGACGATTTGAGCGTTTGACACCGATTAGACATTTGTAGCGGTGGACCGATTAATCGTCAAATATCTCGACCGTCGTCCTCCCTTCGGCAAAGCGCATAGCCGTGGTTGTGGCGGATTGGCTGTCCTTGTTCGTGCGGATATCGGTGGCGTAGCGTGCAAGTGCGACGATAAGTTGGTTGCGAGCGGGATGTCCGGCGCAATTCTTCCATTCATCGAGGACAGTGCGGAGCGTCGGCAAGATTTCCATACCGGTATCGTCCCATAGGATGGCTTTGCCGAGCGCATGGAGCAGCGGCTCACTGGAATACCCGGCATTCAGATATCCGAGCACCTGCCCACCGATGGCTTGGACGTTGAGGGTTTCGATAGCATTGGTAATCTGCTGAAGACCTTCTTCCTCGCTGCCAGCATTGAATTCCGTTTCAACTGGCGGCGATGTCAATGTCCGTGACGGGATGTTGAGCCATCGATTGTCGAAAGTAAGCCACGCTGAGTGGAAAATACCCTTTGCCGCAGCATCATCACCGGCGATGCGTTGCACCGTACGCAGTGAAGCCGCGAGGTTCAGTTCTGTTGTCAGGCATTCCCAGCCAGCATCCACATTGACCGGTGTTCGCGCCATGCGATCAGCGGCGAGTATTACCAGTGTCGAAATGAGTTGATCCACTGGAACGCCACCTTTCAGGGCACTCGTGACAGCGTCGAACGCTCTCTGTACATCTACGCTTGACACCGCATTCACGAAGGCATCCTCGTCGTAATCTGTCGTTGTCTTCTCGCAGGCTTCCAATTCACTGAGTTTCTCTCTCATGATTCCAATGGCATCCCGACGGAATCGTTGAGGTTCGCCACGCCCACGTCCGACCAGTTTAGAGCCGAGATTGAAGACCAGTTCAGACGCTTTCTCCCATCCAAACTCGTCAACCGCTTCGGAGAGATATCCCAGCGAAATAAGGTTATCTGAGAAACCAAGAAAGTGTGGCTCAACCGTACATTCAAAAAGCAGGGGCAGAATCTTTTCCGCATCGCCAAGCGTATAGGCGGTGAAAAGACACCGCTCAATCCGGCCAGAATGCCCGTCGCGCGAGAAAGTGCGTATCCACGGCTCGATATTCTCCCAGCCCACCGGCTCAGGCAGCGGTACCACCTCAAGACGTTCCGCAGCGCCCCCGGAAGAAGCACTAGCCGCGGTCGTCAATGCTATCAGGCGATCTGAATCGTTATACCGCCGTCCTACCGCAAGCCCATTCATCAATCGGGCGATATCCCAACCCGCTTCTGATCCGTGCGAGCTAGCGATGTGTCGTCCGAGATGTTGCAGCACCAACTCCACAATCTCTACTTCCGCCACACCCCCTTTAAGGAGTAGAGCAATCGCTTTTGACATTGTCCAGCGATCTCCACTCAGAAGCCCTTCCCACAACAAGCTGAGATGCTCCGTCTTCCGTCTGTAGGTCCAATCCCCGAGTTCCACCCAAATTTCACCGTCCCGTACTTCGGCGGGAAAGGTTTGTAAGTCGTCACACTCGACATTGAAGCAACCACCGCCCTCAAGATCGAAACTCCGCTCGTGCCAGTCGCAAGTGAGGATGCCGTGCCGAATGCGTCCCCGGGTCAACGGATAGCCCATGTGAGGGCATTGGTTATCGGTCGCATAGAATTTGCCGTCAATGTTGAACAGCGCGATGCTTCGGCCCTCACCGATCTGGACCGCCTTTGCTTCCCCGAGAGGAACTTCGCTCAAATCCGCCAACTTTGTCCATTCTGCTTCTTGAGCTGCCATGCGTAATTTTCCTTTCTGCTCTGCTGATATAGTGTTCCATGATTATAATTCAATTGCTTAGATTACTATAGATTACGGCGTCATCAATAATGAAGTAACAGATTCTATTTTACCATAACATGTGTTAAGTATCAAGGGGAAAACTTCAAAAAAATACCTGTTTTCTTTTTTTTAGGCGTTTAGCTTGGTGTGGTTTTACTTTTCGATGTATGAGATGCATTCTCAAGATAAGAAATGGAGGTAGAAGGTGATAACTAAGGAACGGTCAAATACTAACTCATGGCGCATTGGACCACGCGAAGGCCAGAAACCGATTGACAATACGGCATAAATTCGCTATTATTATTGCCGTGAGATTAAACCTAAATATCTCAATGCAGATAAAATTACAGCTGAGGTAGTCTATCGTCTATTGAAGGAGCACTGAATGATTAAACCACACGGTTCTGATACTCTAAATCCGCTGTACGTTGCCGACGATTCCAAGCGCGCAGCGTTGACTGAAGAAGCTAAAAACCTACCCGCTATCCTAATATCTTCGGGAGCTGCAGCATCTGCTGTCATGCTCGGATCGGGTTATTTTAATCCGCTTACCGGTTACATGAACCTTGCGGAAGCCACAAGTGTCGCTCAAAATATGACGCTTCCGAACGGTCTGTTTTGGCCCGTGCCAGTCATGAATATTGTTAAACCAGAACAGATCACCGATGCGATTAAGAACGCCGGACGGATTGCGCTGCTCGATCCAAATGTAGACGGTCAGCCGCCCATCGCTGTTATGGACATAGCCGGGATTGAAGAAATTTCGGCTGACCAGAGGACGTATCTGATTGAGCAGATTTTTCGGACGACGGATCCGGTACACCCCGGTGTCGAAGCCTTTACGGATATGGGTAATCAGGTGATCTCTGGCTCAATTCAGGTTCTCAACCATTCCTACTTCAGATCTGACTTTCCCGAAACATTCTGCACCGCCAGCGAAATCCGAGAGGATATTGAGAAACGGGGGTGGAGTACAGTCGTTGCCTTCCAGACAAGGAATCCGATGCACCGCGCACATGAGGAGTTATGCAAAATTGCACAAGACGAAATTGGCGCTGATGGAGTTCTGATTCACATGCTGCTTGGGAAGTTGAAACCGGGCGATATTCCCGCCGACGTCCGCGACGCTTCCATTCGCAAAATGGTCGAGTTGTATTTTCCTGAAAATACCGTTTCAATTACAGGTTATGGGTTTGATATGCTCTATGCTGGACCCCGTGAAGCCGTCCTACACGCAGTGTTCCGCCAGAATTGTGGATGCACCCATCTAATCGTTGGTCGAGATCACGCAGGCGTGGGAGACTACTACGGTCCCTTTGATGCACAGACGATTTTTGATGACATTCCCGAAGGTGCGCTCGAAATCGAAATCTTCCGAGGCGATCACACTGTTTGGTGTAACCAGTGTGGCGAGATTGTAATGATGCGTGACTGCCCACACGGACCGGAAGACTACCTATTCCTATCAGGTACCAAGGTCAGGGATATGTTGGCAGCGGGCGAGATGTTGCCGCCCGAATTTTCACGTCCAGAGGTCGCGGAAATCTTGATGGAGTTCTATCAAGAATCGGAGGGGTAATGCCTCAACTGCCTTATGGTAGCAGTCCTGAAAATCTTCCTTACCATTTCATATTCAGTGCAAATCGTGGACGATTACTCACATTCTTGCTGCCTGAATGGATACAGAGATGATGCAGAAATAGTATGTCGCCGCGATGAAGGGATATACCGACAGGATCACCGAGATTCAGATCAGGCAGGTCGGCGTTCAGGTTGGTTCGGTATTCGTAACGGTCTGGATTTGTTCGCGCAACCCGCTCCAATTTGTGATGTGATCCGGGCCAGACATAGGTGCTGCCGCCATGCGGTGCGATATCGTTCAGATAAATTAATGCGCCGACCCGAAAGACGGGCGGGAACGTCTTGTGATAGTGTTCTTCAAGAGAGTGGTCCAGGTGTCCACCCGTCGTGATCGTTGGAGATTCCCACTCATCGGAGGTCGGGTAGATATTGATGGCGTAGGCGCAGTCCCATCTGAAAAACTTGGAAACATCTTCCTTTGCTTCCTGTGCTGCAAGAAAATCAGGCGCACAATATGTCTTCGGATGCCGATGCAACTTACTAAATGTAGCAGGATCGTCTTCCGTCAACTGTGCCGCTGCCACAAGGCATCCCGGAGTGAAGCAATTGACTAAGGCCGCGCTGTTGTATAAGCATATCCCTCCTTGGACCTTCTCCCAGGAGGAGGGCGGATCCTCCGGATCAATTCCCACGCAACGCCACATAGCAGTCTCCGCTTTTGCAGCAGTGCCTTCGGGGATCAAGCCCGAAACAAGTAGGTAGCCGTCACGATGATATTGCTCAATTTGTGCCTCTGAAATGGGGGAGCTATTTGAAACTCGACTGGTCATGTCAATTCCTCCATAGAGCCTTCGATTATGGCGGTCGATTGTTTCTGGCAAGATAACACATTATTGGAAGTTAAGCAATACAAATTAACGGATACTGATTAAAATTGATGAAGTCGTATCTTCTTATTTTTCTGAGTATTGCTTGTATATCTGTTGGCTGTTCAGGCGAGGAACTGATCATCTTTGGTGCGATGAGCTTGACAGACGCACTCACAGAGGTCAGCCAGCGATTCGGGGCTGTGCGGAATATCAAGGTATATTGTAATTTTGCCGGGTCCTCAACACTACAGCGCCAGATCGAGAAGGGAGCACCAGCGGATGTGTTTATCTCTGCCAGTCCCAAGCAGATGGATGCGTTACAAGAGAAGGGACTGATTCATGAGGACTCGCGCCAAGCGGTCTTAAACAACCGATTGGTGTTGATCGCGCCCATCAATAGTCCGCTTATCATGACTAACGTGGGAATGCCTGCCCAAAACACAATCCAACGGGTTGCCATTGGTGAACCGAATTCAGTCCCCGCTGGTATTTATGGGAGAGAGGCCTTGACCCACTTGGGAGTCTGGAGCGCTATACAGCCAAAATTGATTCCCAGCAGCGATGTTCGATCCACTCTGGCGTACGTAGAAGCCGGTGAGGTCGATGTTGGGATTGTCTATCAAACGGACGCAGCGATCAATAAGAAGGTCAAAATTATCTATCAGTTTCCTGGTTCGAGCCATTCTCCAATTGTGTATCCTGCGGCACTGGTCCGAAACACCGGGCATAAAGTTCTCGCCCAAGCATTTCTCGACTATCTACAAACCTCCGAAGTAACGACAATCTTTGAAAAACACGGTTTCTCTGTGGTGAAATAATGCTAACAGCAGCAGAAGTCAGTGCGCTGGTTTTATCTATCAAAGCTGCCTCGTTGAGCCTGCTTTGCATCCTTCCCCCGGGCCTCCTCATCGGTTGGATCCTCGCCAAGTTCTCATTTCCCGGTAAGTCGCTTCTCAATACCGTCGTCATGCTGCCGATGGTTTTGCCACCCGTCGTAAGCGGTTTTTTTCTGCTGATCCTCCTCAGCAAGCGTGGACTGATCGGTGGGTTGCTGAATCGGCTATTCGGACTTGAAATTGTCTTTTCCTGGATCGCAGTGGTCCTTGCAATCTCCGTGCTTTCGTTTCCGCTATTGGTGCGAGGCATCGTTACGGCAATAGAGACGGTGGACCCACAACTGGAGAATGCCGCAAGGACGCTCGGCGCCTCACCGCTGAAAGTGTTTTTCACCGTCACACTGCCCCTCTCGTATCGCGGAATTATCGGGGGAGCGATTATGGGATTTTCTCGGAGTCTCGGCGAATTTGGTGCGACTATGATGGTGGCGGGGAACATCCCCGGTAAGACGCAGACCCTACCGTTGGCAATCTATAACTTCGTTCAGGTCGGTCAAGACCTGAGCGCATACCGTCTGGTGTTTCTATCCACCTTGATCGCCTTTGCTACGTTATGGATTGCGGAACGGATGTATATAAAGAGATGAGGCAAGGAGGGGCAGCAGCAAGTTGAGCGCAGCGAAATCCCGCCTGTCCCGATTTATCGGGGATCTATCGGGGGGTTGCCCCTACAAAAATCAACCCGATGTAGGGGCAGGTTTCTTAATCCCGATTCATCGGGGTCTTGTGCCTGCCCAAAACGCAAATTGTTACCTGTTAGGCATTACATCCCATGCTAAAACTCAGTTTTCGCAAACGCCTCGGCAATTTTCAACTTGAGATCGACCATACCGTCACAGAGAAAGTGACAGCGTTTTTAGGTCCTTCGGGAAGCGGCAAGAGCACACTGCTCAACTGTATCAGCGGCATCCTAAACCCCGACGAGGGAGAACTCCTGTTTTCCGGTCAGACGTTATATTCCTCCTTCCAGAAGAAGCGTGTGCCGCCCGAAAAACGTGATTTCGGATATGTCTTTCAAGAAGGATATCTTTTTCCGCATCTGACAGTTCAACAGAACATCTCCTACGGTCGTCCCCACCGCCCGAATGACAATCCCCAGATCGACGTAGGCACAATCATTGCTATCCTTGAAATTGGCGAACTGCTTGACCGCTATCCAAACCAGCTTTCCGGCGGTCAACGCCAGCGTGTCGCGGTTGCGCGCGCTCTGGGGATGTCGCCGCGTCTCCTGTTAATGGATGAGCCACTCACATCTCTGGATACCGGGTTGAAAAACCGCATCCTGCCCTACCTATATCACATCAAGGAAGCGTTTGACATCCCCCTGCTCTACGTCACCCACTCCATCTCGGAGGTGATGGCACTTGCGGACGAAGCCTTTTTGCTCTCCGAAGGTCGGATCACAGCGCGTGGAGAACCTCACCAACTCCTAACTTCCCCGTCGGCGTTACCCGTGGCACAGATGACGGGTGTGGAGAATATTCTCTCTTTGCCCGTGGTTGTTGCATCCGAAGAGCGCGGCGTGACGGAATTGGCACTGGGAGAGCAGAGACTAATGGTTTCATACACGCAGACGGAGCCTGGCTCAACGATGCCAATCGCCATCAGAGCACGGGATATCATCGTTGCACTGGATCAAGATCTGCGGATGAGTGCGCGGAATATTTTGCGTGGAACAATTCGGCAAATCGCTGTCCAAGCGGGGCGGGTGATGCTATCAGTCGATATCGAGGGACATCTGTTGTCTGTCGAGGTTACAAGCGATGCCCGCGAGCAGCTTGAACTGGCGGAGGGGACGGTGTGTTACTTTATTATTAAGGCGAGTGCAATTAATCTGCTTTGGGAGGCCTGAAAGAGGTAAAAATCCGTATCGGATGGTTTGCAGCTTTGTTGTGTAGACCTGCTGATATTGTTGTGTCAAAAAGTTTTCTATCAAATTAGAAGATATTGCCATTAGGAGATTGTCATGGCATTGATAGCCTGTCCCGAATGTAGTCAACGAATAAGTGAGTCTGCCGAGAATTGCCCGAATTGCCAGTATATACTAACACGCGGCGATGTTATTCGGATTAAGAAGATTAAGAAAAAGCAATCGTACCAGCAGATAATCGGTTTTCTAATCCTCTGTGTTGCTTTTGTTGTAATAGTGATTCTGGCCAGCAAGCGTGAATGGGATGCAACGACAATAGCCCCCCTGCCGGAGCAGATAAAGGGGGCAACAGCTACCCTCCCATACGGCTATCAGCCTAGCCTTCCCCAGACTGCCGAAACCCAACAAATGAACGCAGCATGGCGTGGCCCTTCGTGGTTCGGTACATGGTTGCTTGAATCCATTGATGGGAAACCACCTGAACAACACTTGGCCAAAAGTCTGAAATCTGACATCTTTCTCTCGTTGAATTATACCTTTTATAAGGATGGAAATTTTGACTCAAAATTGCTCCAAGATACGGGCAACGGAGTCCTTACAACTACAACCTTTGGGGTCTACAGTATATTTGGTGATGGATATTCGATGAGCACCAACGGGGCGTTCAGTTCTATAGGTGAGACTAGGCACCATCTATGGGATGGGCTCATCTATCACACTGGGAAATGGTCAAGAGTTGGAAATACGCTAATCCTGATCCCTGAAGCTGCCCCCACTAAGGTGTTCAAATTGGTACATCCCTAAGTTATAAAATGGGTGTGTTAGGGATATTTGAAAGTAAGCTAGTGACTTGGGCGCAACTTATCACTTCACTGCCTTCCGCGCTTCCTTAAACTTCTCTTTCGCGAACGCTCGCCATTCCTTCAGTTTCTTGTTACGGAA
The DNA here is from genome assembly GCA_965220385.1 of Candidatus Poribacteria bacterium. Classification (GTDB taxonomy): domain Bacteria; phylum Poribacteria; class WGA-4E; order WGA-4E; family PCPOR2b; genus PCPOR2b. Next base: position 1,261,605 of record OZ244825.1, read on the forward strand.
GTCCGGCGCTTGCCAGCTCCCCTGAGAGAGCTCTAGTGCTTCCGCTTCCGTTATTGGGACCTGTCCCAAAATCTGAATCGCGGCTGCCCGTTTCTCAGGATCTTTACTCTTATTGATGGCTTTCCATGCACTGACCAGATCTTTGTGCGGTTCAATGACAAGCGCACCGATGAGATCCCCCACGATGTCCCACCGTACTCCACCTTTTACCGCGTCGTAGTCTATAGGGCTCAGGTCCAACTCAAACGGATTGGCAGCAACACTACGATCCCCAAGTTCATCGTAAAGTGCTGGGATAACACTGCTGCGATTCAACCCACCTTCCCACTTCGGACCTTCCGGATCCGTGTCGCGTAACACCCACAACTTTTGCGCTTGGTCCGACAGAACAAAATCAAGGAATTTCTGTGCAACCGTCATGTTTGGTGCACCTTTGAGAATAGCGATCGAGTCAGGACTGACGACAGCAGCATCAGCCGGCACAACGTATTGAATTTTATCTGCACCGATGACCGCAATCTGACCGTAGGCATAGAAATCAATTGCCATGCCGTAGATGACCTGTCCTGCCGCAACATCTCTGGGAATCGCATTTGACCCGGCGGAAAATGCTCTGACGTTCGCACCGAGTTGTGTAATTAGCTCGAACCCTTTTTCCCAACCATAGCCTTGTAGGATGAGTTCGTACATCATGTGTGCGCTGCCACTTTCGCGTGGGTCTGCTGCCCCAACCCGGTTGATGAGTTCCGGGTGTGTCAGATCGTTCCACGTCCGGACCTCGGGCAGATTAAAGAGCGCGCGTAATTCCTCGTTATACATAATTCCAAAACTTGACAATGCTGCGCCGTACCAACGGTACTCTGGATCGTAAACCGGAATTCCAAAAATCTCTTTCGGGATTCGTGCCAGTTGGGTTGCCTGAAGTTTGTAGGGAGCCAGCAACCCCTTATTAGCCAGTTTGAGGTAATTGTCTGTCCCGCCCCCGAAAAAAAGGTCTATCCCAATGCCTTCGGGCAGCCGCTTGAATTCTGATTCAATGAACCGGAAGTCAGAAGAGGATCCACCCTGGTCTAACCAATCTACAGTGACTTCGCGGCCCGTCTGCTTAGTGTACCAAGCCTTAAACGCGGTATCGAACTCTGTCTCAATTCCTTCCCAATGTGGCGATATAATGACAAGTTTATCCTGAGCGGAAGCGGTCCGCCCCCAGATGAGGGCGATAACGCTGCAGACGGTGATAAGGGTTGCAAAAGTTAATCTATTCTTTGGTTTCAGCATATTAAAATATCCTTACTGTTGAAATTGTGATTCAAGTGGGGGTAGCAAATGGTCTGGATCTGAATTCACCTTCATCTGGTGAATCCTCCGTAACAGTTAGATGGGGAGCCAGCGGACGATTGCTGACATCTTCCACATCATTATCAAAATTATTGCTAATAAAATAACATACCATATAACGCGCTTCCATGTTGCTTTGAATCCCGATCTTATCGGGGAACCGCTTCGTCGAACGGGACGATCTGAAAGTTTCATCTTGTCGGTGGACCTCCTGTGAATTGTTGATATAATGTTCTCACATGAAGCGAGGAAAAACCTATCGACTTTCCTCCGCCATCGTGACCCACTCAGTTTCCGGCGTTGTCGGTGTTAGGCGATAGCGCAACCTCACCTCAATCTTCTCCGTATCGCTAAGGCTGTACAAGTAGTCTCGCGTTTCACCCGGAAGGAGGCGACTGGTTTCAGGTTTGGTTGATGAGGCGGAAATCAGGACTTGCTCATTGCGATTCACTGCCCCACTACTATCGGTGATTTTCACCTCAAGGATAATCGCTCGCAAGGCTTCACCCGGAAGGAGATGTCCCGCCTTATTAGTCAGACGAACAGTCGCTTTCCCCTCTGTACGCACGATTTTTAGGTTCACCGCGCTCTTGAGCTTGCTAACGCTACGACTGCCCGCCCATGTATGCCGCCGAACCGTGACTGTTTCGTAGCTATGGACGCTTAGTGTCCGTTTGACAGCGGGCATATGGCAGCTGGCACAGTTCAACCCTTTTTCCGCAGCGGGGCTGTTCCTGAAGCTATCAACCTGATTGTGTTCTGGCACACTCGGTTGACCGTGGCAGGTAGCGCACAGTTCAGTCGGTTCTGCGTGGGCTTCGGAAGTCACGTTAGCATGATACATCGGATTCGTGCTTGCGTGAGGTCCATGCATCGCGCCATGTGCGTCAATATGGCAGACAATACAAGAGACACCGTATTTCCGATCCGCCTCCCGCAACTTTGGCATTTGACCGATGCCGGTAATTAGAATTGGCTCTGGGGCATGGCACGGATCACACGTTTTCTCCCGATCTGGAACCTGACTCGCAGCTTCTTGATAAATTGGATCCTCCCACGCCTTCGCGTGCATCGATCGCTCCCACTCACGCCAGATTGCCGGGTGACATCTCTTGCACATTTTTTTCGTTGCAAAATCTCGGTAGATATCATCGTAACTGAGATAGCTGGGCGTGAAGACGGATTCATCTTCCATTTCGTCCGCAGGCGTTACCTGCGTGTTGAGCATCACGGCTACAAGGAGGGGAATAATCAATAGCATTCCTACAACTAACTTTGATGTAATCTTCATCCGTGCTCCAAGAGTAGAGATGCTGCCTGCTCTCCACTGTTTATACAATCGGGGATACCAATGCCACGGTAAGCATTTCCCGCGAGTGCGAATCCGGGAAGTTTTCTTGCCTGTGCCTCGATTTCGGTCACGAGATCCAGGTGCCCCAGATGGTATTGCGCCATTGCGTTCGGGTGTTTGGCTACAAGGGCAAACTGCGGATCTCCTTTGATCCCGATCAGTTCGTGCAGCTCTCTGAGAACTGATTCAACAATTTCAGATTCCGATCGGTTGAAATATGCCTCACCCCTACTCCCCGCTCCACCCACATAAGCCCGTAGTAGTGCATCTTCGATGGGTGCCCGATCTGTAAATTTAACGCTGCTAAATGTGCATCCAATAATCGAACGTTCCTCAACGGTCGGCACAACGAAACCCATTCCATTGAGAGGATGTTCAACATCAGTGCGCCGGAAAGCGAGATTCACAATGGCAGATGAGGCATACGGAATGGAGGCTAGCGATTCAGACAGGACAGGACTAACCGTTTTGACCAGATCCGATGTTCGGTGCGCGGGGAGGGCAAGGCAGACCAGATCACTCTCCATCTGTTCCCCACTCGCCAGGTGCACGTGCCACTTCTCTTCTTCGCTATGGTGATTCAGGGAAGTGACTGGCGTTCCAAGTTGGATGCAACCGTCGGGCAAACGCGCGGCGAGGGTGTCGGTCAACGTCTGCATCCCATCCTTGAAAGAGAGGAACAGACTGTACCGGGCACCACTTGTGCCGCTCGCCCCACCTTGGGATTCTTTCTTCCGTGCAACCAACGCTTTGATGATGCTGCGGTGCTTCTTTTCCATCTCAAGGAATTGAGGCATCGTCGCTTTCAGGCTTAAGTCTTTGCCATCCGCGGTATAAATGCCACCTATCATCGGCTGCGCTATCCGTGTGAACGCTTCCTTTCCCAGCCGCCGTGTGATGAACCCCTCTAACGATTCGTCTTCATCCCCGCGACGCCGTGGTATCACCCAATCTAAGCCCATCCGAAGTTTCCCCGGCCAACTAAAAATTGGAGTCCGCACAAAGGGCCAAAATGAAGCCGGTGCCATCAGGTAGAAGCCGTCTGGAACAGGATGTAGCCTTCCCTTTCGTAGAACGAAGCTCCGTCGCTCTTCCTGATTTGTGCCTTGGAACTGATCCGCGATTCCCAACTCTTCGCACAATGCTTTCGCCCACGGCTTGGTAGAGATAAAAACATCGGGTCCGTGTTCGATGACATATCCGTCCTGTTTCGACGTATGGATCGCGCCCCCAACGCGATTCTCTGCTTCCAGCAGTTTCACGTCAAGCGGCATGCCGTGCTTGGCTGATTCAGTTGCCAAGCGGTAGCATGTCGTCAGCCCGGCGATTCCTCCACCGATGACAATAGCCTGTTTTCGGTTTGAACTGTCTGACATCCCTTACCATCCAATTGCATACGACGTTGATCTTGGATCCGCTCCACCGGCACGGACACCCGTTTCGGGATCGACCGTGATGGCGCAGACACAACTGACCGATCCCCAGTCCTGACTGTCGTGGACGATATGCCCGCGGTCCCTTAGAGCCTCGCGTACTCTCGCATCGACACGCGCTTCAACGGTTACCTCACCCGGTTGAATGCCGTGAGGCCAGAACGAGTTGGGAAAACCGTGCGTGATGGCGCGGGGTGCCTCGATTGCCTCCTGTGGTTCCATCCCAAACTCAACGATATTAAGAAACACCTGTAACATCCCCTGAACCTGTGCATCACCACCGGGGCAGCCAAACGGCATGAACGGTTTCCCATCTTTGAGACTTAGCGCGGGGTTTGGCGTCAGGCGGGGGCGTTTCCACGGCTGCAAGCAACACGGATGCTCGGGGTCGAGCCAAGTCTGTGTGCCGCGTGACGAGATTGGGAAACCCAACCCCGGAACAACCGGTGTGCCTCCAACACCATCTGAGGGTGTCGCTGAAAAGGCGTTGCCCGCTTCATCAACCACACAGATATAGCTGGTATCCGTCTCCCATTCCGATGCGTATTCTGGCTGGGAACGATTGGGATCTAAGGTCGGGAATGGACCATTCTCGCAGCGGGGTTCGGGATGGAATCGCCACGGATTGCCGGGAGATGGCATATCAGGTGCAGCGTGCTGCGGGTCAATCGCTCCGCGTCTTTCGGCAGCGTATCTTCCATCTAACAAGCCCGCCATCGGCACCTGCACAAAATCGGGATCACCAAAGTAGGCGTGTCGGTCTGCAAAGGCGAGTTTCAGCGATTCAATGACTGTGTGAAGATAATCCCCACTGTTGTGTCCAAGCGCCTTTAGATCTACCCCTTCAAGAATCTTCAGCACCATGTTTAGCGTGGGACCTTGACACCAAGGACCACAGGTATAGACGTCATAGCCTTTGTAGTTGATCCGCTCCGGCGGCTCGATGCGTACCGAAAACGATGCCAAATCCTCGTAGGTCAACAGACCGCCCTCTGCTCGATAGAAATCCGCGATCTCATGAGCGATCTCGCCTTTATAGATGAGATCCCGCGCTCCACGGATACCGGCGTGCCGATCCCCACCGGTTTTGCGTTCGGCTTCGATCATCCGCTTAAAGGTTTCCGCAAGGTCCTTCTGAACGAAGATCTCTCCAATCTGTGGCACCCGTCCACCGGGGTTGTAGACTGAAGCAGTTGTAGGGCAATTCCTGACACCGTCTCCGCTTACAAGTCCGTAAAACTGATCATCCACCGGTCTCCCGTTTTCGACAAGATCTAAGGCGGGTTGGATAACCTCTTCGAAGGTCATTGTGCCGAACCGCGCAAGTGCAGTCAGCCACCCATCAGGTGCTGCGGGAGTCACCGTGCGCAGGATCCCAGCGGGCAGATCGCTATCGTGATGTTCGTGGAAGTAGTCCATCGTCGCAGCTTTTGGCCATCGTCCAAGCCCGCTAACCGTTTCAACCGGTCCGCCTGACGCGCGACTGTAGATAATAGGGGCAACACCCCCAAAGTGCGCAGAACCGGGTTGCAGGACGTTGATACAGATTCCAGTTGCCACACCGGCGTCGGCTGCGTTGCCTCCACTTTCCAAAATGCGAACCCCCGCCATCGTTGCGAGATAGTGCAGCGATGAGACAACATAACGTTTCCCTCGTACTGAAGGGCGGTGACTGTTTGGCATAGGTGCTTCTCCTCTCTTAACAAGTTTGTTGCACTAATTGCCGATTTTCATTAGGTTCACGCATCACGTTTCACGTTTCACGCAGTCTATAAACATACCTCACAACTCAGAAAGCGTATGGAAAATTATACCTCATGGGGTTTTGAGGGATAATCAAGCGTCTACTTCCCAATCGAGCAGCACCCCCAATGCTTCATTCATTCGGGCGTAGAGTAGGTCAAATGCGGCAGCTGCCTCGGTGTAAGGGAAGCGATGCGTCGTCATTTTCTCTGTCTGGATAACCCCTGAACCAAGCAGCTGCATCGCGCGCAGCGCAACACCAGCGGGCACGACCTGACCATAATAACCTCCTAAAAGTCTCCGCCCTTGAATCTTGCTCGACATGAGCGGCAACGGTTGATGCTCATACAAGCCAATCAAATGCAGCAGCCCGCCGACCGCTAGCATATCCAACCCCTGATCGAAGGCTTTTGGTCCTGCGGGTCCCCCAACGGCGTACACTACTATGTGCGCACCGACTCCGTTGGTGAGTTTTCGTACGGCTCGGACAGGATCTTCGTCGCTGGCATTGATGACCGCGTCTGCACCCAACTCCTCAGATAGTGCACATCGGCTATCAAGTGCATCCACCGTGATGATGCGTCCACGCCCATTCGCTTTTGCGACCTGCATCAGGAGGCTACCAACCAATCCTTGTCCTATGATAACAACCGTATCATAAGGCTGGATGTCCTCGATGTCTATCCAAGACACGGCACCGGAGGTCAACGGATAGTAGGGGGCTTGATCGAAATTCACCGACGGTAGCATGGGGACGACTTGGGCTTGGTCTTGAGGCGATCTCAAACGAACGGGACGGACGGTGTATTGTGCGTGCGGCGCTGAAGCGACGACCCTGTCACCGACCGCATAGTGATCTACCTCCTCGCCGACGGCGTCAACGATTCCTGCCAGTGAATACCCCATGCTTTCGGGATTGACCGCAAATTCGCGGGTGTACCGTCCTCCCATCTCTGAGCCTCGACTGATGAGGCTTCGGACGGCTTTGACACGGACCTCGCCGGGCCCCGGTTCAGGCATCGGCGCGTCTTCGATAATAACGTTAAATTTCCCCTCTGGCTTGGCGACTCGTTTCATTCAACCTTCCTTTCTGTTCCCTGTTAGCGTTTGACTGTTAGTCGTCCATCTTCTTTGGTTTCCATTCACGTGCCAAACGCTGGGCTTCGGCAAGTTGAGCGGGAGTCATCTTTTCGGCAACTCTATTGCGGTGCTTACGAGCAGACTCAAATTCATGTGCTTGGGAGGCGAGATGATACCATATATAAGAGGCAACATAATCTTGGGCTACACCCTCGCCATTTTCATACATCACACCGAGTCGGTACTGAGAACCACTATCACCTTGTTCGGCGGCTTTTTGATACCACTTGAATGCCTCCCCATGGTCCTGATGAACCCCCTCACCTTTGTAATACGCCCAGCCAAGTGCATATTGGGCACCGACATGGTCCTGTTCAGCAGCCTTACGATACCATTTAACCGCCTCACTGTGGCTTTGCATAACGCCTGTGCCGAAACTATACTTCATACCAAGGTGATACTGTGCTGAGGCATAGTCTTGTTGGGTAGATTCTCTGTGCCATTTACTGCCGCTATGATCATGTCTCAAAGCGAGTTCAAACAGAGCATCCGCATCGCCATGTTTTGCGGCTGTGTGATACCATCTGAGTGCTTTCTCGTCATCTTGAGGGACGCCCCAACCGTATTCATACAGCTTGGCAAGCCGGAACTGTGCTTTGGGATAACCGCGTTCGACAGCTGTTCGATACCACTCGATTGTTCCCTCAATCTCCTGAGCGACCTCCTCGTAACTACGCGGCAGCCAGTCAGATTGTTTATACCCGGCGAATGTCGAGAAATGGAAAGAAGCTTTGTTATGCCATTTGATTGCGTCCTCGTTATTCCGAGAGACACCCCAACCATATTCATATCTCAAACTAAGCTCGAACTGGGCAAACGGATCGCCGTTTTCGGCAGCCTTGTGATACCATTTAACCGCCTCCTTATCGTCTTGAGGAGTGCCCCACCCATATTGATACATCATGCCAAGCGGAAATTGTGCCTTGGGATAGCCGTGTTCGGCGGCTTTTCTGTATAAATCGGTCTTCTCTTCATTGTTTTGGAGGATGTCCGTGCTAAGGGGAAACAGCCGACGCAGTTTATACCGTGCTAGATCAGAACCTTGTTGAGCGGCTTTGTAGTACCACTTGACTGCCTCTGCTTTGTCCTTAGAGACACCTCTGCCCTCTTCATACCAGATACCGAGAACAAATTGGGCTATAATATCGCCGCCTTCTGCGGCTTTTTTGTATAATTTTGCTGCTTTTTCGTCGTCTTGAGGAACACCATCGCCCCGTGCATACATCCGCCCAAGATGGAATTGGGCTTTGGGGTTGTCTTCTTCAGCGAGGGGGCGCCATTCTTGCAATGCGATTTCGTAGTTTCCTCGTTCATAAGCCTCCACGCCCGTCTGATAGTCTGCCTGCGTTAGTCCAACGGTGAGTAAGCATATTATCAGAGTGAGCAGGGTAACTTGCAATGCTGGCTGGCACACTATTTGCCCTATGTCCCAATGGGATTGGCGATGTCGTGGCCACCCTTTCGCAGCCTTTGTTCTCCGTACATTTTCGGTCATCGTGAATCACCTTCCTTTTTGATAACAACACAGGTTGACACCGAATAATTGTGTTGGGCGAATCGCCGAAACCTGATACAATACAAATATACCACGACGGATCAATTGAGTCAATTGAAATATCCGAGTTATACTGGAGGGAACTTGATGAAGATTACGGATATAAAGGCGTTTCCGGTGCGGGTGGGCGGCACTCAACTTGTAGTGAAAGTGGAAACCGATGCTGGAATTTATGGAGTGGGTGAGGCTGGTATACCGAGCCGCGCCTTGGCTGTGGTTGGAGCGATTCGGCATTATCGTGAATTTCTACTCGGTCAAGACCCCATGCGTATCGGTGCATTATGGCAGGAGATGTATCGGAGCCAGTATTTCGAGGGTGGACGTATCCTCACCGCTGCGATCGCTGCGATTGACATCGCGCTGCATGATATTGCCGGTAAAGCTTTGGGGGTTCCAGTTTATCAGTTGCTTGGTGGAAAACAACGGGACTATGTCCCCTGCTTTGCAACAACGCATGCCCAATCGGCGGAGCAGCTGATCGCCGATGCCAATTTACTAATCGAAAATGGGTGGAATGTCATCCGCACATGGATAGCGCGGGGGGCACAGGGACCCAATCAGGATATTTTTGAGCCCCGCGAGTCAATTGCACTGACCGCGACGTGGTTGACACAGGTGCGGGAGGCAATTGGTCCTGAACCTGTCCTCGGCGTTGACTACCACCACCGTCTCAGTGTTGCGGAAGCCGCTTCATTCTGTCATCGGATGCCTCCCGGAACGCTTGACTTTTTGGAGGAACCGATCCGCGATGAGACGCCGGAGGCTTATGAATCGTTGCGAACGATGGTGGATGTGCCCTTCGCAATCGGAGAGGAGATTTCGAACAAGTGGGATTTTCTGCCTTATATTGAGCGGGGTATCACCAATTTCGTTCGGTTGGATGTCTGCAATGTCGGTGGTTTAACGGAAGCGATGAAGGTTGCTAGTTTGGCGGAATCCCATTACATTGACCTCATGCCACATAACCCCTTGGGAACAATATGTACTGCGGCAACGATTCACTTGGCGGCGGCGGTGCCCAATTTTGCGTGGCTGGAGATAAGGGAATCACCTACGGAACGGACGGGACGTTATGATGGCGACCTGTTCCCCGTCCAACCCCATCCTGAAGGGGCGCGGTTTCCGGTTCCTGAGTTGCCGGGACTTGGGGTAGAATTCAATGAGGAGTTTGCACTTGCAAATCCTGCGGAGATTGGGCAGGGACCTTTCCTCCGCAGGCCCGATGGATCGGTGACCAATGCGTAGCAGAGCTTACGGACTTCAGTCGGGAATCGGAAGTCCTGCCTACCCAACCAACCGTCAGTGGGGCATCTTGCCCCGCAACTGCGTAGGTTCTACATAAGGCATTGATTCGTTCAGATTTACTGGTTAGGGTGTGATAGAATAATTCAAGTTGCTGCCTATCGCCCTGTTGAGACAAATAATGAAAGTGAGCAGGTGAGAGAGTGAGAACGCGAGTAACGACAGAGGCATCGGTTTCTCCTTTTCCTCATCTCAGTTTTAACACCGATCGCCCTGTCCCAATAACATCGGGGAACGCTCCCGATAGCTCGAGAATAGGTCGGAGGATTCCAAGCAGCTGGGGCTATAAAATGAGTGTATAAACAACGTTTATAGATTGCATCGTTGCTAATCCGATATAGTGTTGGGTTTCACTCTATTTGTGAGATTCTGAGTAGAATCTTCTCCGCAATCTAAGTGTAATGCTTGATATATCTTATAGATCCCGTTCAACCCAACCTACGTGAAGAAAGGATTATCATGAACACTACTCCAATTTTACCGGGTGAGCCGTTCAGTGAGGAAAAAACACAGCAGATTGCCAAACAGTTTCATCGTGATGGGTTTGTGCACATCCCCGGTGTGCTGACGGCTGAGGAAATCACCGCGCTACGCGACACTACAGACAGACTCTTTGCGGATGACTCTCTCGCCGAAAGAACAAATCCCAACCTTGCGGATACAAGATACATCCAGTTGGGGAAACATGACGAGTCGGGAGAAGATCTCCCGTTTATCCTGAGGAATACAATCGAGCTTGATCCAATCTTTCGGGAGATGCTCGTTCGAGAGCCGATTCTCAGTTTAGCTGAGGCTATCGTAGGAGAGGGATGTAAATTCTGCGGTCAAAATGTACTGCGAAACCTACCCGGTCTGTCAATTGAACGGTGGCATGTCGATGGCGGAGTTCACTTCCCGCTTCCCGAAGACGTGCCCCGCTTCGATCCCCGTATTCAAATGCAGGTTCTGTGGATCACCGTCCAGATGGCGTTGACAGACATTGACACCATCGATCAAGGACCCACGCAGTATGTTGCTGGCAGTCACTATTCTGGGCGCAGCCCAAGCGATCAGGATCACCCTGAATTTGAAGGACGTGGTCCCACATCAATCTTATGTAAGGCAGGGGACATCTATTTCCAAGACCCTCAGTGTTGGCACCGCGGTGCGCCCAACCGATCGAATCGTACACGCTATATCCTACAGTCCCAGTACGCTGCTCGGTGGGCATATTGGCGTTTCAACTTGTGCAATCAGGTCCCCGTACCCGAAGACTATTTGCAAACTGCCGATGATCGACTGTTGAGCCTACTCGGTCGAAGCCGCCCAGATAGTAGCCACAATTGACCGTTCCCGGTGCGGTCGAAATACTTTAGGTGGCTGAAAGGAAGGGAGAAAGCCATGAAAACGAAAGCAACAATAATCGCCAGTCTTACCCTAATCATGCTGAATGTTGCGTGGGGTGCGTTCGGTCAGGAGGGCGTGACCGTTGTGCCCGAAATCTTCCTGAGAGGCTACGATCCTATCACCGTCTTTCTATCTGAAACCGTCACACAGAATGCCGGAGAACCGGCAGACAATCCGGGCGAACTGCTTCAAATTGTGCCGGAACACCCCGGCGAATACCGATGGCTGGATGGCAAAACCCTACAGTTCCTTCCGACCGTGCGTTGGCCCCCCTTGCGACGCTTCACATTAGCTGCCAGCGGTGTAACGCACACGCTGGTTACCTTGATGGCAGCCCCAACAGACATTTCGCCCTCAGGTGGTAGTCGAGAACTTGAACCGATCCAGGAAATACTATTGTCCTTTGCGGATCCGATAAATATTGACGCGTTGAGCGCGATGCTTCGTTTCGAAGTGCGCCAAGTGCCGGGGTACGTGGCTAACAATGCCAGCAAAGTACCAGGAACCGTACACCTGACAAGGGCGGATTTCAGCGTAAAAGAGATTGAGCGCAAAACGATTCGAGATGCCGTCCAATACCAGATTACCTTTGACACTCCCATTCCTTATGGCAGAGTGCTCACGATGACACTTCAGCTTTCACTGGATGATCGGCTAAAGGGAGCACTCATTCGGCACACTTTTGCGACCCAGACTACCTTTAGACTGACCGGCATTGGTTGTGGGAACGTCATCTTTCCCGTTGCCGCTAAAGGTAGTGTCTATCCGATAGACCAACCGCTCCAAGGCAGAGCGGATGGCGAGCCACTTTTTCTTGAATTTAGCCATGAGTTGGGGGAGATTTCGATGCCGACAGTGAAGCAACTGGTACGATTTGAACCCGCCGTGAAGAACTTTCGTTTTGAACTCTCTGGGAGACGCCTCAATCTCCACTTTAATCCGGAAACAGACCAGAGCTACAGATTAACACTTCAAGAAACCGATGTAGCGGACAGAAACGGCAGAAATCTGTCAACTCTTGGGGATACCTCCCTCTACTTTTACTACACACATGCCGACCCCTATCTGGAGTGGCGGCAGAGCAGAGGAATCCTCGAACGCTACGGTGCACAGAAATTTCCAATGGAAGGACGTGGTGAAGAACGGGTCGATCTCCGGATCTATAAACTGGATCCCTTGGATCGGAATTTCTGGCCCTACCCGGACAAACCTCTGAGAGTCGATGAAGAAGTACGCCCACCCGGTCCCGGCGAAGAGCCCGGGTTCGCTACAAATATGCCAAAACACATTCAGCTCCTCGGCAGTCCAGTCGTCTCCCGACTCATCCCTTTGCCCATGAAAGATCGAGCGGGCAGCCTCCGATTCGGTCTCGACTTGAAAACGTTACTGACGAAAATTTCCGGTGCAGACCAACCGGGGACATACCTTCTCGGTTACCGCAAGATAGGCAGCAGCACCCAGCGAGCCTACGCCCGTATTCAGGTAACCGATCTGAGTCTCAGCACAGTTGAGGAAGAGTACGCGGTGAACTTTGTTGTGACCTCCTTGAGCACCGGCGCGCCTGTGGTTGGGGCAAAGGTTCTCGTGGAAGGACGATATTATAGAGATTCGCAGGAAGTCTGGAAGCCAATTATTTCAGGTGTCACTGACAGTACAGGACAGTACCGCTATGTGCATACAGGGAAGCTTGAAGCCTATCTGCGCCGCATCGTGATCAGTCACCAAGGGGATGTATTGACACTTAATCCTGCTAAGCCACCACCCCATTTTCTGGATAATCACTGGTATGGATCCCGTAGAGGCTGGCTCGCTTGGTTACGGAGAGATCCACGTCAGATCAAAGACAAGCCGACGCAGAAAGCACATATTTTCACAGAACGTCCGGTGTATCGTCCGGAAGAACCTGTTTATATTAAGGGGTATGTTCGCTCGAGGCATAAGGGTATTCTCAAGTATGAGGATAATCGCGCGATAAGTCTGGTGGTGGAAGGTCCCGGAGATAAAGAGTGGAGATATGCAGTTACCTTTACAGAACACGGCAGCTTTTATTACAAATTCGATGAGAAAGAACTGCCTACAGGAAGGTATCGAGCAACCATTCTTGATGATGTTAAACGGAAAAGTCTTGCCTCTGTAGATTTCTCGAAAGAGAGTTATCGTATCCCACGCTTCGAAATTCAACTGACGGGACCGGACACGGTTCCGACGGATAGGGCATTCACACTGACGATGACCGCTGACTATTATGCGGGTGGCAGGGTGGTCGGCCAGGCAGTCCATTGGGAGGTCACGCAATTTCTGCACACCTTCAAAACCCCAGACCAATATCCAGGTTTTCTATTTTCGACAGATCAGCGTTTCAGCGACGGTACTCCGTTCCGTGGAACAGGCAGCTCTAAGCAAGCGGTTACGGACGAAAACGGCTCTGCAATGTTGGAGCTGAACCCCGCCCTAGATCCAGATGGGAGGGCTCGCCGTTACGTAGTGCACGCGACAGTGCGAGGGGCTGATGAGCAGACCGTCACGGCTTCAAAGCGCGTATTAGCCGCTCCCGCTTTTATCTTGGGATTGAAATTGGATCGGTTTCTTAAAGATACACTAATTATTAACCCGGAAGTTCTAGCGCTGGACCACGAAGGAAAACCGCTGGAAGGACTGGAATTCCACCTGCGTCTGAAGCACCGTCAGTGGCATTCGTACCTCAAGGAGAGCGATTTCACGACGGGAAAAGCGGAGTATGTAACCGACGTGGTAGATGTTCCCCTTATGCAAAAAACGCTGATTTCAACCGCTGAACCGACGGTGCTATCATTTCCTGTTGAAGAGACAGGTATCTATGTCGTTGAAATTGCAGCCCAAGATAGACTTGGTAGACGACAGAGCGTCTCCGCTGATCTTTACGTTGCAGGAGATACCGCCGTTGCATGGGAGAAGCCGCAGGCGAATGTCTTTGAGACCAACCCCGATAAAACTGAATACAATCCGGGGGAGATAGCCAATCTGCTCCTGAGAAGTCCGTTTCAGCAGGCACATGCCCTGATTATCGTCGAGGCGCCGAAAGCCAATCAGTACCATTGGGTTCAAATTGAAAACGGTCAAGGGATTTTCCCTCTCCAAATCAGTGGAGACATGACACCACGTGTGCCGGTACATGCGCTGCTTTTGCGGGGACGACTCAAAGGGATGGAGATGGATGAAAGAAGCACAGTTGATGCTGCCAAACCGATTGCCATGGCAAGCACCGCTTGGATTCAGGTCAACCCGCGGGATAATCAGCTCAAGATTGAATTGGATCATCCCGCCCAAAATCTGCCCGGCGCATCTATGCCGTTGACCGTTAAGCTCAGCGATCCGGATGGAAACCCGTTAAGCGGCGAAGTCACCCTCTGGTTGGTAGACCGGGCGGTCCTCGCCCTTGGTCGAGAGAAACGGCTTGATCCTGTACCTTCCTTCATTGACGAGGTGAAAGCACACCTCCGCATTCGCGACACCCGAAACGAGGTCGTCGGAGATCTAACCGTGAACGAAACCCCCGGCGGGGATGGCATAAGCCTCCACTATTCCGCAGGCGACGCAATGTTTAGCAAGGTAACGGTACGGAAGAACTTCCAGTCCGTTCCCTATTACAATCCCTTTGTGCAGGTGGTTGACGGTATTGCAACGCTTAGCATTGACCTGCCCGATAATCTGACGGATTTTGCTGTCCGAGCGGTGGCGACCGACGGCGCTGCCCGTTTCGGTTTCGCAAAATCCGTCCTCTCCATCCGTCTGCCATTGATTGTTCAGTCTGCGCTGCCGCGCTTTGTGCGTCCAGGCGATAGTTTTGTCGCAGGTGGTATCGGTCGGGTCGTTGAGGGCGAAGGCGGACCGGGACTCGTCGAACTTCAGGTGGAAGGATTAGAAGTGGACGGTGAAACGCGTCGATCGGTAGACTGGGTGAAAGATCAGCCCGAACAACTTTACTTCCCGATGCAGGTTGGGACGTCCGCTTCCCCTGATGGCGAAGCCAGTCAGGTGAAGATTCAGCTCGCTGTCAAGCGAGAAGTCGATGGCGCGATGGATGCCTTTGAAGTGACGCTGCCGGTCAAGAATGACCGCGAAAGACGTCGGTTGGAAACCTTTGTACAGATGAAACCGGAGGCAACAATCTCCTTCCCGTCCTTCGAGGAAGAGCCCAGACCGGGAACGGTTCGCCAATCTGTGCTGTTGACTTATCAACCCGCGTTGGTGAAGATGTTATCGGGACTCGATTACTTGAAGCGTTACCCGTATCACTGCACCGAACAGCGTATCAGCCAGTTGATGCCGGAGTTGGCACTCAAAGACCTGCTCGACCAGATCGATCGGGGGGATCGTGCGGAAGCAATTAATTTATCAATGCGAGAGAGTTTTACCTATCTGGAGAGCGTACTCCAGCCGGACGGGCTTTATAGCTATTGGCCCGGTTCCGATAGTTATGTCAGCTTAACTGCCTATGTAGTAGAGTTTCTGCTGATGGCGAAGGCGCAGGGGTACGAATTTAACCAAATTCTCTTAGAGCGGGGGCTTCATGCACTGCGGGCCTCCCTGCGCTCAGATTATAGTAATTTTATTGATGGTGAATCCTATGTTGAGCGTGCCGAGGCACTCCACGCTTTAGCCATGGCAGGTGACTTCCAAGATACCTACGCGCATGACCTACTTGCTCGTGCCTTGACGATGGACCTCTACAGTGAGGCTAAGGTCCTATACGCCTTTCTCCGGGAGGCATCAGATGAGACCGAGGCGATCAATCGGATCCGTGACGATCTCTCACAAAGTTTGATCTTCGCGCTCCGCAACGGGGAGGAAGTCTACCAGGGGCTGCAGTATCGCGCGAGAAGCTGGGGCGGGTTAATCAACTCCAGCGAAATTAAGACCCTCGCGAGCGTCGTCAGATCGCTCTATACCGCTTCCTCGCAAGAGCCGAAAACCCAGCTGCTAATTAACGAGTTGGTTGCCCGTGGAGACAAAAACGGTTGGGGAAGCACCAATGCCAATGCCGCCGCCCTGCTTGCTTTGGGTGAAGTATTTCAGCTGCAAGAACCGCTCGCACAGAGCCATCAATTACTGCTGCGGTTTGGGGAAGAATCTGTAGAACTTGATACCGCTGGCAAGAGTATAAGTCAGTATGAAACTGTTACTTCTAATCCCGGTGATGTGCGATGGAAAGCGGGACCCGCCGATACACTGCCCCACGTGCGATTAACCGTAGATTATGTGCCAGCAGCCCCCGGCGATCAGGTCACCGGAAAGAACGAAGGATTCGTTGTCGAGCGCCGGATCCAGGTTATTCAGGGCGATAACAAGCCACCCCTTGTACGCTCCGTTGAGGCGGGCAACGCCATCGAACTGGAGATGGGAACTATTGTCGAGGAGCACATCCGTGTAGTAAACCCGGAAGACCGGCATTATGTCGCAGTGGCTGCACCGTTTGCCGCCGGTTTTGAGCCGATGAATCCGAATCTCGCTACCGCTCCAAAGACAGCCAAACCCGCCGGGACGATGACACAGCAACCGGCGTACGCGCAGTATAAAGATGACGAGGTTATCTTCTATTACGATACCCTTCCAAAGGGGGCTTACGACTTTTATTTTCGGCTGAGAACGAGTATTGCGGGAAGTTTCGTTCATCCGCCGGCGGAGGCGGCGATGATGTATCGAGAAACAGTCCGTGGTCGCTCCGATGGAACACGCATTATCGTCAGACCGAATCAGGACTAAAGACAGAGCCCGTAAATATCAGCGAGAATACGACCCACAGCCCCTAGATTGTGGTTGCCCAACTCATCAGCGTTGCAGATGCTGGCATGTGGGCGCGGCATCCTGCCTCGCAATAGAAATTATGGTGAACAATATAAGTATGTAGACGTTTACCAATAGTGTCACTTATCGAAGCCTCATCAAGTCCCCCTGACAAGTGGTACATCCCGATTTATCGGGGGGGATTTAGGGGGTTGGTTGTATATCGAAAGTGTATAAGTAATTATAGGATTCACCATAACATGGAGAACACAGACGAATCCGGTTAGAAGGTTGAAGTCCTAACCATCTAAAATGGTCACCTGAATTGACCTTATGCAAAAGACTCCTGTCACCTATCAAAGTGGTTTAACCCTCAAATCCTTCCTGCTTGCCCTTGTACTCATTCCCTTCAATATTTGGTGGCTTATCGAACTTGAAGTAGTTCGTGTCGGTTACCCAACCATCATCCATCCCCAGGCAAATGTCATCTTTATCATCTTCTGGCTCCTTCTGATTGGATATCTCCTTCACAAACTCTCTCCGCGACTTGGTATTTCTCAGCAAGAACTACTGACTGTCCACTTCATGCTCTGTATTGTTTCCTGCCTCTGTTCATGGGATATGTTGCAGATTCTAATGCCAATCATGAGTTATCCCTTTCAGTTTGCAACCCCTGAAAACGATTGGCGTAACCTGTTTTGGCGGAATATTCCAGAGTGGCTTACTGTTTCGGACCCCAAAACCTTACTCGGCTACTATGAAGGAGATTCAAGCCTCTACACCGCCCGTCACTTGAAAGCGTGGTTCACACCGGTTGCAGCGTGGAGTTCATTCATATTCGTGTTAATGCTCGTGCTGCTATGTATTAACACCCTACTGCGAATCCAATGGACTGAGCATGAGCGACTAAGTTACCCACTAACGCAGCTCCCACTGGAGATGACCAACCCGCGGCTACGTTTCTTCAGGAATCGGCTGATGTGGATCGGTTTCAGTATCGCCGCGCTGATTAGTATCGTTAATCTGATTCATTCCATCTACCCTCTCATTCCATACATCCCGGTCAAACGGCAGGGGATAGGTGGGGGCATCCGCGTCTCCTTCTATCCATTCGTTATCGGTATGAGTTTTATGATGCCGAGAGATCTGCTTTTTTCATGCTGGGTCTTTTTTTGGCTCTACAAGATTGAGTTGATGGTCGGTGATATGATGGGCTGGCAGAATCTCCCCCGTTTCCCTTACGCTGCTGAACAGGGCTTTGGGGTGTATATGGGACTGTTGATTTTCGCGCTCTGGATCGGTAGATCGCATTTCATAGGGTTGGTACGCCATATATTTACCGCTTCCAGTTCGCGTTTTCAACTGGATGATAGACGTGAGCCGATGCCATACCGCTTGGCTGTGATAGGCATCGTGTTTGGTTTGATCTTCCTGACAGTTTTCTCCTACAAAGCCGGTATGTCGCTTTGGGTGATACCCATTTTCTTCGGAATCTATCTCCTATTGTCGATCATGATCACCCGACTGCGTGCGGAGTTGGGATTCATCGTCCATGGTCACGGGTACCGTCCGGGTATCGATCCCCACACCATGATCGTTACCGGGTTTGGCACTTGGCAACTTACCACCAATACGCTCACCGTCTTTTCGATGTATATGTTTTTCAACCGTGCCTACTGGGTTAATCCGATGCCGGAGAGTCTGGAAGCGTTCAAGATGTCGGAAAGGCGCAATATCAATCTGCGCCATACATCGATTGCTATCCTACTCGCAACAGCTATCGGATTGGTTGTCAGTTTTTGGTTCCTACTCGACGCCTTCTACCGACACGGGCATGACTCTGCGCATTTTCATCCACATTCGCTGTGGTATGGGCGTATGGCGTATGGGCAACTCGAAAATTGGCTGAACTACCCCCGTGAAGCTGACGCTCCTGCATTAGCATTTATGGCCGGTGGATTTGGATTAACAGCAATACTGATGTTTTTACGAACCCGATTTCTGTGGTGGCCCCTGCACCCGCTCGGTTATGTAACCGCGGATAGTTGGGGGATGTTCAACCTATGGTCCTGTATCTTTGTCGCTTGGGTGATTAAGACAGTTATCTTGCGATATGGTGGGCTTGGCTCCTATCGGCGTGCGGTTCCTTTCTTTCTGGGCGTTGCGCTCGGAGATTATATCGTCGGGTTTATCTGGAGCATCTTGAGTATCGTAACCAATTATCCACTTTATAATTTCTTTCCCTAATAAACTATCGTTAGAAAGCAGGTGTTGAAAATGATTAAAGCAGGTCCCAGCATCAATATTCCGTCTGAAAAACTGAGAATCAGTTTAATTCTGTTGGTTGTGTCAGTTTTGCTCGTCGTAACCGGTTTCTATTTTGGCGCTCGCTGGGCTTCCCAAGAACTGTTAAGTGAGAGCCGTCCCGATCAATTGGCAGTAGACCTCGAGCAGAAAAGAGTGCAACTCGAAGAGTGGGGCAACGGTTTCCTCCATGAATTTCCTGACGTACCCGCGGTCAAGGCAACAGTCGATGCCTATCAAGAACTCCTAAGTCGAGTGATTGACCGAAACGAGCGTTTGCGGCAAGAAGGTATTTCAATGAAGAAACGCATAAAACAACTCACTCAGTTTGCGAAGGAAACTGTGGGCCCTATAACTGAGCGTACCCGTTCTGATGAACTTCACTTGGAGTTGATGCGCGAAAACACCGATTTGAAGATGAAAATTGACCGCTACATGCACGCAGATTGGATGTTCCCGCTCCCAATTTATCTGTTAGGGTTGGATAAAAAAGAAATGCGGGCACTTCAAGAGCAGTTATAAGAATCCAAAGATAGATATCAATGGAAGGGTTTTTTGCAATGACACAGCTGTACAGTTCAATGACTTCGGGGCATCTAAGACAAACGAAAGGAGTATCCGATGGGTAAGCTAGATGGTCAAGTTGCTCTCATCACGGGAGGCAATAGGGGGATCGGCAAAGGCATCGCACGCGGCTTGGCGCACGAAGGGGCGACCCTTGTATTGGCTGCACGGGGTGTGGAAGAGTTGAATCAGACCGCTGAGGAATTGAGGGAAGCTGGTACCACTGTCCTCGGCGTGCCAACTGATGTCACCGATGAAGCGCAGATTGAAACGTTGTTCGAGCGCACGATGGAAACGTTCAACCGATTGGATATTTTGGTGAATAATTCGGGTGCGTTCGATGGTGGTCCGCTTGACGAACTTTCAACCGAAGCGTTGGATAATGTGCTTTCCGTCAATCTCCGTGCGCCCTTTCTGTGCACACGCGCGGCGATGCGCATTATGAAACGGCAGGGCGGCGGGCGTATTATTAATATCGGGAGTATATCTGCACAGCGTGTTCGACCGGGAGCGGGACCGTACTGCGCCAGCAAGTTTGGGATTTGGGGGTTGACTCAGGTGACAGCATTGGAGGGGCGTCCACACGGAATCGTCGCGAGTTGTCTGCACCCGGGGGCCACACAAGTCAGAGATCTGCCGGAAGGCGATGAACGGGAAGACCTGATGCAGGTGGACGAATTAGCTCAAGCTGCAGTGTTGATGGCGACATTACCGCCGCATGTGAATATGCTTGAAGCAAAGGTTGTACCTGTGCAGCAGCCGTACCTCGGTCGAGGCTAATTACGTTCGGAGGTGCAACATAAGTGGTTCTTCAGGAGCGTTATAGTGGATTTTTTCGGTTGGCTTCCTACCGTTGAAAGGACACAAACTGGAAGGCGTAAAGTTTTGTATCACGCAGAACGAAGCGCAGCCGAACTGACTCGCCGATCACCTCACTCAGATCGTCATTGCTTTTCCAAGTTACAGTTTTGCTGATGGCGTTTCCTACCACCGGATCTGCCTCTGCGAGTCCGAAACCGGGCAACGGTTGTCCATCCGTGTCCTGAATTTCGACTTGGAGCCAGCCCCCGGCACTGCCATTGAGATTCAATTCGAGCCGATTACCGCCAAATTGGAGCACCGGCGTGGTAAATTGACCGCCGCCAAACCCTGCGTCCGCAGACACGAACCCGTCTCGCCGCATGCGCGCACAAAAGAGGCTGCTGGAGCGTCCAACATCGTCGGGGGCGGCGGCGTGGTTGTGAGCCATGCCAGCGTAGTAGAGCCACAGCTCATCATCCACAGGGATGAGCCATGGATTCGCGAAGATCATCCCGCTGTGAACTTCATTGTCCATTCCGTGCTGCAGGAAAGGGCGGCGCTCCCCCTGACGTTGCCAACTGATGCCATCGCGGCTGGTCAGTAGCTGGGTGTCCATGGTCGCGGGAAAACCTTGCTCGCCCCAATGGTAGTAGACCGAGGGAAACATCAGATACACATCTTGGGCGCTTTCATATTTCATGGCGCAGCTGGTATAGTAGTCGATGCTTGGACGTTGGTCATCAAACCTTGACGGCACGGGGATATTCAGGTCCTCTTCATCTGCTTCCAGAACGATCTGTGTAGGCGACCAAGTACGGAAATCGGGTGAGGTGATGCGACCGATGCTCCGATAAGCGACCTTGCCAGCTAGAGCAGCCTCTTCGGAGCTTTGCGTCTCTCTGACCCGGGTGTAGCCGACGTAGCATTTGAAGGTATTGTCCCAGAAAAACATGTTTTGAGTGTCACACGACTGATTGGGTGGGTTAGGCTGGTTGGGATACGGCTGCCAGTGAATGCCATCGGGTGAGTGCATTGCCCAGAGTCCGCCCCGCAACCCTCCGGCGATCTGCAAATCAGTAGGTCGGAACTTGCTCCACAGCTTGTAGCGTTCATCGGCTGGCGCCCGATCGTCGCGATACACAGTAGCGCCCTGCGTACTCTGCCGTTCGAGATGAGGGGCAACGATGTTGGTTTCGGTGGAGCCGCGAAAGGGGATAAGTCCGAGGGACGGCTTTTCCCAGTGAATACCATCCTCTGACTCGGCGTAGCAGAGGCGGCGGGCACCCTCCTGAGGCAGCCCAACATCGACGAGAGCATCATACCAGAGGCGGAATCTGCCATCGGGTTCGCGGAAGGCGGTGCTGTAGGCACCTATACCCTTGGCTTCCCACGGTCGATCTGCTACAAGCACCGGATCGGGATCCTGAGTGGGTGGGTTCATACTCAGCTCGACGCCGTCGCAAGTCTGAAAAAAGCGTTTGTCGATAAAGAGTTGTTTGTGGGTGCCAATGTCCATAGAGGAGGTCCTTATACTTCCTTGGCTACTGCCGCAACAGCTGAGATGGTTTCGTCAATCACCGTGTCGTCGTGGGCGGTAGAGAGGAACCAAGCTCCCCGTTCAAGTGCACGGACTCCGCGCGACAACAGAGCAGTCGTGAAATCTACATAGCGCGCCTTGTCTGCCGCTAAGGAATCACGATAGTTGGAAAACGGAGAACTCGCATCCAAAGCCACGTGGAAGATTTGAGGGAATCCTTGCACCTGTGCGTCAATATCGGCATCAGCCAAGGCCCCCCGGATACCGCTCATCAGCTTCTGCCCCCGCGCTTCTAAACTCTGGAAGGTTTCCGGTTTCTTCAGTTCGCTCAGCGTTGCGACAACAGCAGCCATCGCCGCCGGTAGGGCATTGTAACTGCCACCGTGCAGAACACCGCCGGTTGCCATCTGCTCCATCAGATCCCGCCGGCCCGCCAAAGCCGAAACTGGAAAGCCGTTAGCGATGGCTTTACCAAAGGTCGCAAGGTCCGGGATAACGCCCAAACGCTGCTGCGCGCCGCCCGGAGCCAGCCGGAATCCCGTGATGATCTCGTCGAAGATGAGCACGGTTCCTGTTTCGCTGCAAACCTTGCGCACCCCCTCCAGGTATCCCTCTGCGGGCGCTATTGCGCTTGTGTTACACATCGCTGGCTCCATGATTACGCCTGCCACATCGCCACGCCTCAATCGAGCCGCTAATAGAGGAAGGTTATTCCAAGGTAGCACTTCGGTGTGATGACCAGCGGGTAAATCCTGTCCAGCGCTCGCAGGAACTGGGGTCGGTGAGGTTTCAGACCCGAACTGATCCGGTGTAGGTGCGATGCTCCAGAGTATATTATCCAGCCAGCCGTGATAGTGTCCCTCGAACTTCACGATGATAGAACGTTCGGTGGCAGCGCGAGCCAGTCGCAGCGCTGCCTGAACTACCTCGCTCCCTGCACAGTTGAATCGAACTAACTCAGCACACGGCACAATTTCACAGAACAGCCGCGCCGCTTCAAACTCAATTTCGCTCTGTCCAGCATAAAGGATTCCGTGGTTGAGTTGTTCTTTCACCGCTTCGAGGACCGGTTCTGGATTATGTCCCAAAATAATGGGCCCCATACCCAGGTAATAATCTATCAGCCGGTTGCCATCCACGTCGTAAAGATAAGGTCCCTCTGCCTTCTCAAAAACGAGCGGCGTCGGCGCAATCCCCATCCGAAAGTTGCTATTGACCCCGCCGGGCAAATACTTCGCAAAATCAGCAAGTCGATTCTTTGATTGATCGAATGTTATCATAATGAGTCCTTTTTAGTGTGTGAGAGCGTATGTAACGACATTCATGCCCTGCTCAAACGCCCACCGCCGCTGTTCTTCACCGCCCGGTTCACACACCCTACCCTCCCACGCGCAATTAAGATCGCTGGGACAGAAATAAACCGCGATCCGGTCATCGATCATGATCGCTTCATCAAAATCTCCACCGGGTGTGACCAGCTTGTCACCGCCAAGATACTCATTGTGATCGTAGAGAGTGTGATAGATTGGGTGGCTTATATCAAGCCGTTCAAACTTTTTCTCTGGAAAAACCTGTCGCATCAGGTGATACACCGCGGGGCGCATCCGGTTTACGCGGATATCACAGTCTTCTACATGGAGGAAACCGCCACGGTCCAAATATTCCCGTAATTTTCGGATATCATCGTCTGAAAAACGAACGCCTAAATGCCCCGTCATAAAAATAAAGGGATAACTACATAAGTGATCAATGTCATCTTCTTCAATTGATACATATTGTGGATGCTCATGGAGGTCAACGTCGATTGATGTGTATCGTGCAAGGAGCTCTGTGAACTTTGTATCAGCGGGCCACCGGTAGTAATTCACGGCGTTCGTAAACCAATCTCCTCCCGGATATTTGAGTCGAACAAAAACAAACTTTTCACCAATCGAGTCCGGGGCTGGGCGGTGATGTTCAATCCAGCCGAAATGATGACCATAGTGTGCGTCTCGTGAAGCATCGTATGGAATGTATTCTCTGAAAGGAGCCGCTTCACACCAGCCGGTAAATCGCTCGACGGCAAGAGCAGACGCGGCAAGTCCCGTCGCGCCCTTAAGAAACGCTCGACGTGACAGTTGTGTCCGAGACAGACGTACCGCTCCCTGCTCCCCAAGATCGAGTGCTTTGTCCTGAAGTAGTGTGACTTTTTTCTTACCGATGGATTCCATGGCGACATTCCCCGAGTTAGGACCAGCAATAAATCAGCACCAGCGATTTTTATCGACTATATTCCGCACCGGCTCACCAGCGACGAATCGGCGAAGGTTTCCTGTGACCACTTCGACCCTTCGTTCTGCCGTATAGGGTCCCACGCCCGCCGTGTGAGGTGTGATGATAACATTCTCCATATCCCAAAGTGGATGATCGGCGGGGAGCGGTTCGGTCTCAAACACATCGAGTCCAGCACCGGCGATTTCACCCGCCTGCAATCCGCGCGTCAACGCCGCAAGGTCTACGACAACGCCTCGCGAGATATTGATCAGATATGCCGTCCTTTTCATCCGTTTCAGCTGATCTGTGTTTATTAACTTAAAGGTTTCGGGGGTATGAGGCACACAACTGACGACGAAGTCGGCTTCTGCGAGGAGGTCGTCCAACCGATCAATACCCCATAACGCATCAACGAAATCTGGCTTCTCAACCGCCACGGCATTGGTCGCAATGACGCGCATCTCTGCCGCCGCGCCACGTTTTGCTACCCCCATCCCAATCCCGCCGAGTCCGATGACCCCGAGCGTCTGATCTGCGAGATGGAGAACGGGAACATCCTTCGCCCAGTTGTGCTCAAGTTGCCGACGCAGGAAGATATGAAACCCACGCGCAAACATCAGGATATATCCCATCACATGGTCTGCGATATTATCGCTATAGATGCCCTGCATGTTGGACAACGTCACGTTGCTCTCTGCCAATGCCGGGAACATGTAGTGCTCAAGTCCTGCCATCGGGGTTTGAATCCAGCGAAGTTTCTGTGCCCGTGTCAACAATTCCGGAGTGATCCGACCGTACATGGCATCAGCTTCACCAATGATTTCAAGGGCGTGATCTTCGTTCTCGACATTTTGCACATCAACTTCACTTGAAACGGATTGAATTGCTTGTAGTTCTTCTTCACCAACCGCCGGATAGATTAGAAATTTCATTCAATACCACCATGTTCTGTTTTTATAGATTACGTGAGTGTGTAGGTCAACAATATACCCAATATTTAGTATAGCATCTGACCGCTGCGCTGTAAAGGGAAAGAGCGAAGTTTCCGCAGACTATTGCTCGGTCTATGCACTGATTTTTTTTGCTTGATCTTCCATTTGGCATCCTTTATAATCTCCCTACGGTTGTGTGGCATACAAACACCTACATAGAGCCAAAAAAGTAATCTCGACAGCCGAAGTTCCCGACATACACGGAGACGATTATGCCAGCAAATCTTCCTCCCGAATACTATAAACTGAAGCATGAGCTTGAAGCCGCAAGCACCGACGAGGAACGACTCCAGCTATTGGAGGAAATGACGCGAATCACGCCAAAGCATAAGGGGACCGAAAAGGTTCGGGCCGATCTTCGCTCTCGCATTTCAAAGCTGAAGAAAGCCTCCGGGAAGAAACAATCGAAGAAAGGACACAGTTATCATGTGCCCAAGCAGGGCGCGGGGCAGCTTGTGTTGATTGGTACCCCCAATGTTGGTAAATCACAAATTATCGCGAGTTTTACCAAGGCAAATCCCGTTGTTTCCCCGACACCATATACGACCCAAGAGCCCGGCGTCGGTATGTTGCAATACGAAAACATCCAGTTCCAACTGGTTGACACACCGCCAATTACACAAGACTTTGTGCATCCGTGGGTATTCGACCTTGTAAGAAACGCTGATCTCGTTTGGTTGGTAGTCAGTCTTGCCAGCGATGAAATCTTGGATCAGGTTGAAATCGTTGAATCGAGGTTGACAGAGGCAAAAATCCAAACGGTGGGAGTCAAGGAAGCGGCAAACGACGCGGATGAAATGCTTGAGGCGAACTTCACCAAAACAACCCTACTCATTGCAAACCAAGCAGATGAAGACGGTGCTGCGGACCGGTTAGAGATATTGCAGGAATTTTACGGTGAGCAGTTCCAGATCTATCCGCTCTCCGCTATCACCGGCGAAGGGCTCGATCAACTGCAACAAGTTGTTTATCAACAGCTCGGTATCTCCCGCGTCTACACGAAGTCTCCCGCCAAACCAGTTGACTACGAGGACCCAATCGTACTGCCAAACGGCAGCAAGGTTATTGAGGCAGCAATGGCACTACACAAAGAGTTTGCTCAAGATTTCAAGTCTGCGCGGATCTGGGGTGCTAACTGGTATGATGGGCAGACTGTCAGTCGTGACGATGTGGTCTACGATGGGGATGTTCTGGAATTTCATTTGTGATTAACTCCTGAGTCGCTCAGTGGCCGGTGAAATGACCTCCAAAGAGATTACACTCTTCCGCAAAAAACTCCTCGCGTGGTTTGAAACGCATCGCCGCGAACTTCCTTGGCGCGAAACAGAAGATCCGTATCGTATCTGGGTCTCGGAGGTGATGCTCCAGCAAACACAGGTTAAAAAAGTCCTGGAGTATTATCAGGCGTTCGTCAACAGGTTTCCTAATGTAGAGAGCCTAGCAGAAGCTGCACTACAGGATCTCCTGAAAACCTGGGAAGGGATGGGATACTATGCCCGAGCGCGAAATCTCCACAAAGCCGCACAAACTGTGACAGAAGATTGGGGAGGCGAGATACCTGCCGATTACGCCACATTCCGAAGGCTACCCGGTGTGGGAGAGTACATCGCAGCCGCGGTACAAAGCATTGCGTTTAATGGTCCCTATGCTGTCGTGGATGGGAACGTTAAACGGGTCCTTGCACGCCTCTTTCTGATTGGGGTACCCAGCAATAGATCCGCTTCGGCGAAGATTTTCCAGCAGAAAGCCGATCTGTTGCTCGATCAGAGTGCACCGGGCATCTTCAATCAAGCGATGATGGAGTTGGGAGCAACCGTTTGCCGCCCACAATCGCCAACCTGTATCGTTTGTCCGGTGAAAACTACCTGTCCTGCGTTTCAGACCGCTCGACAGGCGGAATTTCCGGTCAGGCAGAAACGGAAACCGCTTCCCGAATATCATATCGTCGCCGGCGTTGTCCACAAAGAGGACTCGATTCTAATTACGCAACGTAAACCGGACGGCTTACTTGGCGGGTTGTGGGAATTTCCGGGCGGAAAAATTCAGATCCAAGAAACCCCCCAACAGGCGTGTATCCGTGCAATTCGAGAAGAGACAAACCTTACTGTTGAACCGATAGAGTACCTGACCCGCGTCAAACATGCCTACACCCACTTTAAAATCGTGATGGATGTTTTTGATTGTCATTACGAATCCGGCGAGGTCGCTCTGAACGAGGCGGTGGATTATCGCTGGATTGCCATTGGTCAAATTGATCAATTCCCTTTTCCACGTTCTAACCATAAGTTTATTCCCCTGTTGAGACAGGGGGTGGAGGATAGCAATGAGTAACGATGGTCTTGCGGTTTATCGAGATTTAGGCGTTAAGCCGGTCATCAATGCAATGGGCTTCATGACGGTACTCGGAGGTTCCCGTCCCTCACCGGGAGTTCAGGCGGCGATGAATCACGCTAGCCGGTACTTTGCCGATATGGAAGAGCTCTTGAAGAAATCAGGCAATATTATCGCGGAGCTACTGGGGGGTGAGGCTGCTCTGGTAACGCCCGGTTGCGCAGCAGCACTTGCCCTCGGCTCGGCAACCTGCATGGCTGGCAGTGATCCCGATAAGATTCAGCAACTACCGGACACAACCGGCATGAAAAATGAGATCATTATCCAGAAATCGCAAAGATACCACTATGACCGATGTATCACCATATTTGGAGCCAAGATGATCGAGGCCGGCGATGCACATACAACTGCGGAGCAGGTCGAAGCTGCCATCAACGACAAAACCGCTGCTATCCACTACGCTGCTCCGGGTGGCGGTCCGGGGGTCGTATCGTTGGAGGAGGTGATTAGCATCGCCCATGCCCACGATATTCCCGTAATCGTCGATGCTGCAAGTCAGGTCTATCCGCTGGATCAGATGCGTCGCTATCCCGCGGCGGGCGCTGATCTGATCGGTTACGGTGCCAAATACTTCGGTGCATGCAATTCCACGGGTGTCTTGTGTGGTCGGCGTGATCTGATAGATGCTGCTTTTGTCCATAGCTTTATCGGTTATGAAACACAGCTCTCTCGCTCGGTTGGAAGACCGTTGAAACTTGACCGTCAGGAGATTGTCGCTGTGGTGGCGGCGCTGCGAGAGTGGTTCTCCATGGATCACGCCGCACGAATCGCTGAACACGGGTGGAAAGCGCGCGCTATCCAAGATTCTCTCAGTGGTGTGCCACATATTACCTGTCAGCCTGTTTCGGATGAACGGACACTCGGCAACGGGCTTATAGTGAATTTGGACGAGGACGGCTTGGGAAAAACTGCGGGCGAGGTCGCCGCTACCCTGCTCAATGGTGATCCAAGCATCTATCTGCACGGGGGCAACGGCGCACTGCACATCGCGGTGTCGAATCTGGTCGACGATGACGCCCAGGTCCTTGCTGATCGGTTAAAGGAAGTCCTAACAGCTTAGGAAAATCGGCTACTGTAACGGCGGGGAACTATGATCTACAGTGATCGCACGTTCCTTAATTTCGAAAAATCGGGTCAGACTTCTCTATCTAATGGCACCGGGTTCTTCCCCGCACGATTTGTATCAATACAAGGAGATTATTTATGCCACTTTGGGAATCCCAAATCGAAACATGGCTTACCGCGACACCGGAACGCACAGCACCGGCTGACTTTGACGCATTCTGGGACGAGACGCAATCCCTTGCCCAATCCCAGCCGCTGAATCCAGAAATTACTGCTGTGGATTACCCCTCAAAGAAGCTCTCCGCCTATGAGATCTCGTTCGACGCCTTTGATCGCGGTCGTATGCGGGCATGGCTTCTTGTGCCGACTACCTCCCAATCGGAAAAACTTCCCGCGCTCATCCGCTGGCACGACTACCTCGGTTTTCGGGGGCGTATCTGCACACACCTGACCTGGGCCCTTCAGGGATTCGTCGTGCTTGTGCCAGATATCCGAGGCCATGGAGATTCCTCCGACCTAACACATTACTCGTGGGGCAACAACAAAGGCTATTTCGCACAAGGGATTCAAGACCCGCACGAATACTATTTGCGCGGATGCATCGCCGATGGACTCCGAGCTGTGCAGCTGCTTAGTGATCGCGAGGAAGTTGATTCAGATCGTATTGGGATCATCGGAGATGGATTAGGTGGGTGTGTCAGTTTATGGACAGCTGCATTCAACTCACAAGTCAACACAATCGCGCCAGTTGGTCCCTATCCCTGCAACTGGGAACGACATGTTATCAGCGCAAGCAGTACCGCTGCAGATGAAGTTAAGATCTATTTGACGCGCTATCCGGAGCACGAAAATACGGTCTGGAACACATTGAGCTACTTCGACCCCGTCAACATCGGTCACCGCGTGAACTGCCCGTCACTATTCCCGCTCGGTCTACAGGGCAACACCGCTCCGCCGCAGGACTCTGTCGGTATCTACAACCTGATAGCGGGTGAAAAAGAACTAAAAGTGCTGCCCTACGATGGGCACGGGGCAGGGATCGAAGAGTTGATTTGCTGGATGCAAGAACGGTTAACGCCATGACGCAATCGGAAGTGATCAACGTTACTACCGTCCATTTATTTGTGCGATAACAGGAGATCTATAAGATGTGGACATTTGACCTACCATTAGAAGAGTTAGAAAATTACAAGCCACCCCGTACCGCGCAGCCAGATTTTGAGGAGTTCTGGGAAAGGACGAAAACAGAGAGCGCCGCACAGCCCTTGAACCCTGAATTAGTGCCTATCGATTATCCTGTCAAACGGGTTCAGGTCTTTTCCGCGACCTTCGATGGGTTTGCGGGTGAAAGTGATCAGCCTCCCAGAGCGGGAGGTTGGTTTTTCATCCCTGAAGATCCTGCCCCACGTCCGGCATTGGTAATCTACCACGGTTACCACGGCTATCGCGATAGAATATCAACCCATCTACCCTGGGCACTCATGGGATTCGTCGTATTAGCGATGGATGTACGAGGACGTGGTCAAGCCCCGGATTGGACTGAATATGAAGGGGGACATGGGCTTGGCTGGATGACGCGTGGCATCATGAACAAAGAGGAATACCTTTACCGCTTTGCCTACATGGACTGTGTTCGTGGTGTCGAGTTTATAGCGGGACGTCCGGAGGTAGACACAGATCGTATCGGCGTGCTCGGAGGTTCACAGGGCGGTGCGATAAGTCTCGCTGTCGCCGCACTCAGTGACCGACCCGCTATCGCGATGCCGATGGTTCCTTTCCTATGCTACTACCCGGATGCTGTCAAGATGGCGCGAGAGAATCAGTACGGCGAGTTGAACAACTACTTTATTCGCTATCCCGAACGGGAGGAGCAGGGGATGAAAACGTTGAGTTACGTCGACAACATGAACCTTGCACCGTGGATAACGTGCCCGACGCTTGTCTCGGTTGGTTTGCGCGACACAACCTGCCCACCCTCTACGGTGTATGCAACCTATAACCACCTCACCTGCGAGAAGGAGATCCGGTATTACCCCTACGATATGCACAGTGGCGGCGGTGATGCACACCGGGAGCGGGTAATCGAGTGGGCACACCGATTGAATCCGTGAGCTATTGTCGCAGGGCGCTGGTAACACACCAACTCAACAGATAATCCAAGAAGGCGGGAAAACAAGAAAGCAGTAGTCTCTTGTTTTCCCGTTTTTTTCTGTCAGAACCATGTTGTATACAGAGGTGTTTTGAAAATAATACTCATCAGCCCCCAATAAGTACCTACAATAAAATCTCCAACCACCAATCCCATAAAAAATGGGACCACCTTCCGATAAGCTATTGCCCCGCCATGTTTCAAAATCAGCAGTTTTATTGCCCAGCAGACAAAGAGCGCGAACCAATACACGTCAATGGTTCCTGAACTGATCCCTAAGATGTATCCTGCCGGATGAAACGGAAACCATATGAATCGCATCCGCATCCAACCCATTACTATTGAGAACACTGCCGATCCCCCAATAATACCTGCCCCTAAAGTATCCGGTGACTTAGGATTCAGCAACCAACCGCTTAGACTATTACACGCTTGGGTTCCTGCCGCTAACAACTCCCCGGCGGTTGACGCGCCGTAGCGGTAAAGCACAACCGGAAAGATCCAAAACGCCAGAAGGACGCCAGCGACCAGAGTGAGCATCATTGCCCAAGTGAGCCGATGGGTACTCGCACCGGTGCTTTCAGCGGACTTGAAACCTTCCAACTGGTGGGGCATAGGATGACTTCGATTCAACCGGTTGAACCAATAAAACAGCGAAAACATGGTGAGGTTCGGTGCACCGATCGTGCGCGTGCCAAAGGCAGAAATAAGAACCACCTGCGGGTTCACGAGGACGATCGCGTGTAAAGGGGGACCCAGTTCGGCTCGTATTCGCGTCAGTGCTGTTGCTATCATGAAGTAGAGTCCAAAAAATGTGGGTACGAGCCATCGAGACATTCCCAAGGTGTTGCAATAGAATATCAGGGCGGTCATTCCGCCGATAAAGCTCAGTACCGCTGTCCGATATCGCATCGGTTCGTCGGAATCATCGAGCTCCGATTTAAGGTTGATGACCTTCTTGAAGACCTCCCAGAAATACCGACGCCCCATGTAGAGCGTCATCACACATAGCCCAATCATCGCTCCTGTAGCTTGCTCTCCAAAGAACGGGTAACGCGGGAAGGTATTCCAACCCATCATTGCGCCGAGCAATCGTTCCATCTTCCGAAACAGAAAGAAGAACCAAGTCGAAAAGGTGAGATCTAAAGGTATTAAGAAAGAGAGTCCAATGAGGAATGGATAGAACCGCATTGGCAGCGCACCGATGGCATTCCACGGTTCTTCCGTGAACAAGACACCCAAATTGTACGTAGGTTCCTTAATTGGGAAATGTGGAATTTTCGGATATATAAAACTTATGCCGTTGACGAGGCTGATTACGCCCGCGACACCGAATCCTATCCACATGAGTCGATTGCGAAAGAACCCTTGGCTCGGACTGGTCATCTCCATCGGGATTTGGATAATCGGATAGGCAAGTCTCTCATTTTCGACCCACTGCTTCCGAAGGATGACATTGATACAGATAAGCATGAAAAAGAGGACAGAGATTAGGAATGACCATGCGATAGCAGGGCGGATCCAGAATCGGTAGAACCCCGTCGCCCAGAACGCAGACTCCCCTTTGTAGAAATACTCGACAGCGTCAGGATCTCGGACAAGTAGGACGTCAGGAAGGAATCTATGAAAAAGGTTTGCCCAGTCATTTGCAGGTGTGGCGTAAAAATAGGCGTGGGGGATAACCCCCATCATGCAGACCATATTGTCGTGCGCGGTCACCGCTGTCGTTGCGGAGACTGTGGTGTAGATCATCAACAACTCCGCTTGTGAGAACGGCTCCTTCGACATAAACCGTCCGCCAGCTTTATTGATTAGAACTAAGATAAAAAGGAAGAAAATCGAAAGCTGCGGAAGGGACATGGACGTCCAGTGGAGAGAGTGCCAGATCATCTCCTCAAGCGCTACGAGGTAAAGGCACAGCGGCATCAGCAGTAGTCCAAACAGGATCGCTTTGATTGAGAGGCGGGAGGTTTCGACCTGCTTCATTATATACTGCCTTCTTCGAGTTGTAAGTTCGTATTGGGTTGAGAATTAATTCTTAAGCTAGCGGGGATGCTGTTGTGTACTAACCCAGGCTACGGGCTATCGCTCCGCTGAAAATGGCGGCACTTGTTGGCTGATGCTAATCTGAATCAGGATTGAAAAGACGTTCAGGATGAGAAACACCGCGGATGAAACCTGGGACTACTGGCTGCCTTGTTTCGTCAGAACCAGGTTGTATACAAGGGGGTTCCTAAGATAATGCTCAACAGTCCCCAATACGTGCCGACGATGAAATCACCGACTACCAAGCCCATGAAGAACGGCAAAATCTTCCGGTAGGTCTTGACTCCACCGTGTCTGAGTACCAGCAGCTTTATCAACCAACAGACAAAAAGCGCGAACCAGTAAACGTCGATTGTCCCGGAACTTACCCCTAAAATATACCCACCCGGGTGGAATGGGAACCATAGAAAACGCATCCGCATCCACGACATCCATATAGAAAAGATTAGTGACCCACCAATAACGCTGCCAGCAACCGGGTCCGGTGGGCGCGGGTATTGCAACCACCCACCCAAGCTATTGTACGCCTGCCAGCCTGCGCCCAGCAATTCTCCAGCGGTTGAAGCGCCGTATTGATAGAGGACGACAGGGAAGATCCAGAACGAAACGAGCAGACCGATAACCAGAGAGATCATCATCGCCCAGAAAAGGCGAGTAGTGCTGGCATGGGTGCGCTCTGCTGACTTGAATGCTTCCAACTGGTGCGGCATCGGATGGCTGCGGTTATACCGGTTGAACCAAAAAAGCAGAGAAAACATAGTCAGATTGGCTGTGCCGAGTCTCCGTGTCCCAAGCGCTGCCACAAGGATTACTTGTGGGTTCACTAGTCTGATTGGGTGCAAGGGGGGACCCAATTCCGCACGCATTCGTGTCAGTGCTGTGGCAATCATAAAATAAAGAGCGAAAAACAGTGGCACAAGCCATTCGGACATCCCCAAGTGACCGCAGAATAGCATCAGCGCAATCATGCCACCAACTAAACAGAGGACTGCGGTTCGATAGCGCATCGGCTCATCTGAGTCGTCAAGCGTGGATTCGAGACCGACCGCCTTTTTGAAAACCTCAAGGAAGTGCCTGCGCCCTAAGTAGAGTGCTGTAACGCATAGCCCTATCATAGCCCCCGTGGCTTGTTCCCCAAAGAATGGGTATTGTGGGATCGTGCTCCAGCCAACCATTGCACCAACTAAGCGTTCCAATTTCCGGAATAGGAAGAAGAACCAAGTCGAAAAGGTCAGATCTAACGGGATTAGAAAAGAGAGGCCAATCAGAAACGGATAAAATCGGAGAGGCAGTGTGCCAATGGCGTTCCACGGTTCCTCGTTAAAATAGACGCCCAGGTCGTAGTGAGGCTCCTTTATCGGTATACGCGGAACACTCGGATATAGGAAGTTAAGACCGTTGAGGAGGCTTATAACGCCAGCGACCGTAAATCCTGCCCACATCAGCCGGTTCCGAAAGAAACCAGAGCGCAAATCGGTCATCTCCAGCGGAATCTGAATAATTGGATATGCGAGCCGCTCGTTTTCAATCCACTGTTTCCGAAGGATGACATTGATGCAGAGCAGCATGAAAAAAAGGACAGCAAGCAGAAATGACCAACCGATCGCAGGTTCAATCCAGAACTGATAGAAACCGCTTGCAAAGAAAGATGATTCACCACGATAGAAATAGTTGACTGCATTGGGATCACGGATAACGAGCAAGTCAGGGAGGTGTTTGTGGAAGAGTGCTGCCCACTCATTCTCTGGAGTCGCGTAGAAAAAGGCGTGTGTGAGAACCCCCATCATGCAGACCATGTTATCATGGGCAGTATATGCTGTGGTCGCAGAAAGGGTCGAATAAATCATCAACAATTCTGCTTGAGAGAATGGATCTCTTGCCAAAACCCGTCCCGCAAGTTTGTTGAACAAAATTAAGAAAAAGAGAAAGAAGATGGACAGCTGCGGCAGGGACATGGAGGTCCAGTGGAGTGAGTGCCAAATCATCTCCTCAAGCGCTACCAGATACGCACAGAGGGGCATTAGCAGCAATCCAAACAGAATTGATTTTATCGAAATACGAGAGGCGGCTGGCTGTGAAGCCTCGCCTTTTTCGTTCGGGTTCATCACATCCTTGTCATGGTTGTGGGATTCACATGGTGAAAGGGATTTGGGACATATCAAGAAATTGGGAAACTGGTGACAGGCAGATGCAAATCGAGGGATGGCGTAGGGCTCAATAATCGGTCAGTCCTACGCCAATTATAATTTTGTCGAGGAAGTCCGCCTCACCGTGCATCAACGTACTACTGTTGTTTCAGTTCCGCCCACACTGTCGTTAGTTTGTCTTGCGGAGAGACCGATAGCGCCCCCGGCGTGTACTCATAAATTGATGGGAACGACTGTATTCCTGCCCGACCACCCGGCACATAGATCTTGTTCGATGCCACGGTAGCTGGGACACCGGCTCTCCCCCGTGGTAGTGGAACCGCTTCATCAATAATCCATTCGTCGATGGCTGGGTTGTAGACATCCACCCTTTTTAATACCTCATCGTTTTGGTTATCGGCAAATGTTGCCAATCCGCCGATTGCGAAGATTCGACCGCTCAAAGTTACCGCTCCAAAAAGAGCTCTTTTGATTGGCATCGGTTTCTTCGCTTCCCATGTATCTGTCGCCGGATCGTAGGCTTCGACAGTATCTAAAATCTCTTCGAAATTCCAGCCCCCGATTGCGTAAATTTTTCCTTGAAGCACAGCAGCTCCAAGACCGCCTCTTGGTGTTGGCATATCTCTTTTCTGATCAAACTCATCCTCTTTAGGATCATACTCAAAAACAGTCCCAAATGCCTCTTTCTGGGCGCCTCTATCCCAACCACCAATCACATAGATTTTGTCACCGACTACAGTTGCGGTAGTTGCCGCAAGCGCTGTAGGTAGCTTCGCTAGTTTTTTCCACGCCCCGCGTTCTCCTGCCTCTGGATTGAATACTTCTACAGCGTCAAGGACCTTGCCGCCACGCCTCTCGGCACCGCCAAACACATAAATCATGCCATCGAATGTAACGGCCGCCATGCGGGCTCTTGTTGTTGGCATGTTCCTTTTCGCTGCCCAGGTGTCGGTCACTGGGTCATATGCTTGAACGCGGTCTAACGTCAGGTCGCCGGGATTCGGAATGTGCGGCGCTCGGTTGACCTCAATACCGCCGATGACGTAGACTTTGCCACCAATGCTGGCCGCAGCCGTACAACACCTTGATGACTCCGGCATGTTTTCTTTTCTTTCCCACTTATCATCTGCCGCTAAACTATTACCCGTTATAGCTAACAGACCAATCAGGATTAAACCTGCAAAAAGATAACTGAAACCAGGTTCTGTGTAACGTGTTACTGTACTCATTGCTATATTTACTATTCTCCTTTCTCAGAGTTTATGCTCAATCAGGTACAATCGTATGTTCTTTTTCGAGGATCAAGCGTACTGACACCTCGCAGTAAGAGGGATTCTGCTAATCCTTCGACAGTGCGCTGCGCTTGACTGCGCCAAGGGTTGTGAAACGCTTCTGGCGGGGTTCGACCGAACGCAGTTCGAATTGTGGATTCCATCTTGGCTGGGTATCGTTGCCATCAGGATTATTACTCAGATTTCTAACGTCACCGCCATTGGCATCCATGGCATACACCTCTCGTTTTCCGTCTCGTTTGGACTCAAACAAGATTCTGCTGCCCTTGAGGGACCAGATGGCTCCATTATCACCCTTTGGATGGTTTGTAAGATTAATCTTATTATTCCCATCGGGATCCATGCGATAAAGTTCCCAGTTGCCATCACGCTGGGTTTCGAAGGCGATAACATTGGTTGATGACCATTCGGCTCGTCTATCGGTTTTCTCGTGGTTGGTCAACCTTATCAGATTTTTTCCTTCAGTATCCATAACATAGATTTCCGAATTGCCATCGCGCTTCGACTGAAAGACGATCTGCATACCATCGGGTGAGAAACGTGCCCACTCATCCGGTGCAATATGGTTGGTGAGATTGACTTGTTGGTTGCCGGCACCTCTTCCATCTGCGTTAGAAATAAAAATGTCAAATTGAGATTTGTTATCAATCAAGTCTCGGTTACTCTCAAACACAATTTTTGTGCCGTCAGGGGACCAGGAGCCTTTTTGATCCTTGTTGACGCCTTCACCTTCTGCATTTGTGATATTAACCAAGTTTCCGGGCTTCATCCCTTTTTCTAAGGTCAAAAAGCCTACATCCCAACTTGCGCCTTTCGGCAGCCCCTGAGCATACACAAGGATCCGTGGGTC
This sequence comes from Candidatus Poribacteria bacterium, assembly GCA_965220385.1. Classification (GTDB taxonomy): domain Bacteria; phylum Poribacteria; class WGA-4E; order WGA-4E; family PCPOR2b; genus PCPOR2b. The sequence continues at coordinate 1,299,007 of OZ244825.1, forward strand.
GCCTTGTGGTGCAAATTGGGGTTCATTCAGTTTTATACCAATATCTTTTCCCGTTAAGTCCGCGTCTTTTGGGTTCGCTGGGTCTGTCAAATCTATGATACGCAGATCAAAGAGTTCTCCGCCTCGAGGATTTGCGCTGTAGACGATGTAATGACCATCGGGCGACCAGCTAAGGCTTAGGATTTTCGCATTAAGATTTGTGACTTTCTTAACCTCACCGTTATCGTATGCCACGCAGACTTGGGCGCCATCACCGTGGTCACAAAGAAAGGATGCCATTGGCACTTGCGCCCTTGCGAGGGTGCTGCCCAAGGAGGCAAGAAGACCGCCTAAGCAGATTAAAGTCATACCTTTTCTCAGCATCATTCCCTCCTTTGTGGCTAGTCTTTCGAGAACGCGCTACGCTTAACCTCGCCAAGAGTTGTAAACACTTTCTGCTGTGGTTCGACCGAACGCAGTTCGAATTGTGGATTCCATCTTGGATGGGTGTCGTTGCCGCCGGGATTGTTACTCAGGTTTTTGAGGCCGCCGCCATTGGCATCCATGGTATACACCTCTCGTTTTCCGTCTCGTTTGGACTCAAACAAGATTCTGCTGCCTTTGGGGGACCAAATGACCCCATTATCGCCCTTCGGATGGTTTGAAAGGTTCACCTTGTTGTTCCCATCCGGATCCATGCGGTAAACTTCCCAGTTACCATCACGCTGAGTTTCAAAAGCAATAACGTTGGTAGATGACCATGTGGCGCGTCTGTCGGTCTTCTCGTGGTTGGTCAACCTTGTCAGATTTTCCCCATCGATATCCATAACATAGATTTCATAATTACCATCTCGCTTCGATTGAAAAACGATCTGCATACCATCAGGCGAGAAACGTGCCCACTCGTCCGGCGCAATATGATTGGTCAGATTGACCTGATTCTTACCGGCACCTCGTCCCTCTGCGTCAGCAATAAAGATATCAAATTGAGATTTATCATCAATCAAATCACGATTGCTTTCAAAAACAATCTTTGTGCCGTCGGGCGACCAAGAGCCTCCCTGATCCTTGTTAATGCCCTCACCCTCTGCATTTGTAATATTAACCAAGTTCCCAGGTTTGATGCCTTGGTCCAAGGTCAAAAAGCCAACATCCCAACTTGCGGCTTGCGGCAATGTCTGCGCATACACCAGGATGCGGGGGTCTCCTGCCGGTGCGAATACGGGTACATTCAATTTCACCCCCAACTCTTTTCCTGTCAGGTCCTTGTCTTTTGGGTTTGCTGGGTCTGTCATATCGACGTAACGCAAATCGAAATTTTCCCCACCCCGAATATTTGCGGCGTAGACGATGTACTTGCCGTCCGGGGACCAGTCGGGGGTCAACGTCTTCACCTTATGATCTGTGACCTGCTTAATCTCACCATTGTCATATACCACATGCACCTCATCTTCACCAGAGCGGTCAGAGAGAAAAGATGCCATCGGTACCTGTGCCGATGCAGTGTTGACACTCAGGACAACAAGGAGACCTAATAGAATGCCTCCCCAAAATATTATAGAACTTTTGCCAAACATTGTTTTCTCCTTTCGGTTGGCTTGGGCGTTTAGAGCTTGGAACACAAAAATTAAACTTTAGAGAAACAGCACAGAAGGAAACAAGAACCATCTAAAAAATATTGCCTATGGGACCTACGCAATGGAATGATTCTTGGTTGCCACTACGGGGTTGCCCGCATAATTCTATTTTATGACTACCATCCGCCGTGTCTCGGAGAAGTCATCCGCCAGAAGCTGATAGAAATACACCCCACTTGCCACCGGCTCTCCAGTGTCGTCTTTCCCATCCCAATAAACTGCACGCTGTCGGCTCGTGTAAGCCCCTGCACCCCGCTTGCCAACATCAATAGAGCGGATTAGATTGCCGCCGACGCTATAGATCCGAACGGTTACGGAAGCGGCGTCGGCAAGATAGTAGGGGATCCATGTTTCAGGATTGAAAGGGTTGGGGAAGTTCTGCATCAAACTGGTACGCTTGATCTTCCCAAGCGTAGTGAAGTATCTACTTTGTGGCTCAACCGACCGAAGTTCAAACTGAGGATTCCATCTGGCATCTGTGTCGTTGCCTGGGTCGTTAGTTAGGTTCTTCAGACCCGCACCGTCAGCCAGTATCATGTAGATTTCCCGCTTGCCATCCCGTTTCGATTCAAATAAGATTCGCTTCCCCTTAGCGGACCAAATCGGCTTGTGATCGCCTTTGGGATGGTTACTGAGATTGACCTTGTTGTTACCATCAGGATCGGCGCGATACACCTCATAATTGCCATCGCGGTTACTTTCAAAGAGAATACCGCCAGAAGACCACTCAGCGTTCCGGTCTGTTTTTTCGTTTTCAGTGATCCGCGTCAGGTTTTCCCCATCAATGCCGATGGTATAGAGTTCCCAATTACCATCTCGCTTCGATTGGAAGATCACTGCCGTTCCGTCAGGCGACCAGCGTGCCCTTTGGTCTGGTGCCTCATGATCGGTAAGGTTTATCTGATTTTTTCCGACAGCCCGTTTTTCAACGTCCGCAACGAAAATATCGAACTGAGCTCTCTCTAAAACTTTCTTGCGCTCGCTTTCGAAAACGATTTTAGTTCCATCTGGGGACCACGAGGCTTCCAAATCCTGTCCCTCTGCTTCGCCATCTGCGTTTGTGATGTTGATCAGTTCATCCACTTTGCCCCGCGGGTCTAATGTCAAGAGCCCTATATCCCAACCGTTGGCGTTTGGTAATCCTGCAGCGAAGATAATAAGCCGCGGATCACCGGAAGGAGCCCATCGGGGTCCCGACAATTTTAACCCAGGACCGTCGGGCGGACCTGTAAGGTTCATCTGCTTCGGTTTTGCGGGGTCGGTAAGGTCTATCAGAAAAACGTCGAAGTTCTCTTCACCACGGACATTGGCATCGAAGGCAATGAATTCCCCATCGGGTGACCATTCCGGGGTAAACACCTTGACTCCGTTCTTTGTAAGCTGCTTAATTTCGCCATTGTCGTACACCAAGTGAACTTCATCGTCACCAGAACGGTCAGAGATAAAAGATGCCATTGGCACCTGTGCGGATACCGTGCTGGCACTCAGAGCGAGAAAAAAAACGAATAGAATACCGCCCCAAAATACTATAGCACTCTTACCAAACATAGCTCTCTCCTTTCAATCAAGCTGAAGATTTTGTGTTTGAGAAAGAAAGTTGAACCATAGAGAAATGGAACCGGAGGGACGACAAGGACATTTCCGACGTGACAAATGTTAGCTATGGCGATGCAGGCGATAGCATTGAAGGAGAATGAGGCAGATTGGCTATTCTCCTCCGCCCCCGCTCTCCTTCCGATGATTCTGGTGTATGCCTATTTCATGACGACCATTCGTCGTGTCTCGGAAAAGTCGTCAGCCAGAAGCTGATAGAAATAAACCCCACTTGCCACGGATTGCCCCGTGTCGTCCTTACCATCCCAGTAGGCTGCGCCTTGTCGGTTCGTATAAGCGCCTGCCGCCTGTTTTCCAACATTGATAGACCGGATTAACTCGCCTTTAACGTTGTAAATGCGCACGGTTACGGTCGCAGCGTCGGCAAGATAGTAGGGAATCCATGTTTCAGGATTGAAGGGATTGGGGAAATTTTGCATCAAACTGGTGCGTTTGATATCTCCAAGGGTGGTGAAACGTTTGCTTTGTGGTTCAACCGAACGAAGTTCATACTGGGGATTCCATCTGGCATCCCTGTCATTACCCGGATCGTTAGTGAGGTTTTTCAGACCCGCGCCATCAGCAAATACGAGGTATACCTCTCGCTTCCCATCCCGTCTGGTCTCAAATAAGATTCGTCTCCCTTTGGCGGACCAAATGGGCTTACTATCAGTTTTCTCGTGGTTACTGAGATTGATCTGATTATTTCCATCGGGGTCCGACCTATAAATCTCCCAATTGCCATCGCGTTTGCTTTCAAAGGCGAGGCCACCCGGGGACCACTTAGCTCTTCGGTCGTCTGCCTCATTTTCGGTGATCCGCGTAAGGTTCTCCCCATCAATGCCTACGGTATAAATTTCCCAGTTGCCGTCCCGCTTCGATTGGAACACGACTGCTGTCCCATCCGGCGACCAGCTTGGCAGTATGTCCTCTGCTTCGTGGTTGGTGAGGTTTATCTGATTTTTCCCAATTGTTCGTTTTTCTGCGTCGCCAATGTAAATGTCCATCTGGGCTCGCTCTTGAATTTTGTTGCGTTCACTCTGAAAAGCGATTTTGGTGCCGTCAGGGGACCATGATCCGGCTTGATCTTGACCAACGCCTTCTCCGTCTGCATTTGTAATGTTGACCAACGCGCCCGGTTTGCCTCTCGCATCTAACGTCAGGAGCCCTATATCCCAGTTGTCAGCGTTTGGAAATCCTGTGGAGTAGAGTAGAAGTCGCGGTTCTCCGGCAGGAGCCCATTGCGGTTCAGACAATTTGGTGCCCGGACCATCAGGCGGACCTGTCAGATTGCTCTGTTTCGGTTTTGCAGGGTCGGTGAGATCAACGAGAAAAATGTCAAAGTTTTCCCCACCGCGCACATTAGCATCGAAAACGATGAATTGTCCGTCGGGCGACCACTCAGGGACGAACACCTTGGCTTTGTTCTTTGTGAGTTGCTTAATCTCACCGTCGTCATACAACAGATGAACCTCATCGTCACCAGAACGGTCAGAGATAAAAGATGCCATTGGCACCTGTGCGTATGCCGGACCGATAAGCAGGAGGACGAAGCTTCCCAATAGGGTAATAATAATACCTTTACGTGACATTGTTAGCTCCTTTCCAAGAATGATGAACTCCTTTCAACAAAGATCAGGGATGTTCCGAGGGTAATGGTGAAGCATAATAGGTCTACTACCCTATTACACTTCACCATAAAAATAATCTTAACGAGTGACCGCTGGTTGTCCACCACTTTTTAGGATACCCCAAGTGGTTGCAAGTTTCCCTTTGCTCTCAACAGAGCGTGGATCTTTTCGCGGAAATTCTGTTGGCCATGGATCATCATCCGGCAGCTCGTCTTGGTCTTGGCTGAGTAGCAGCTGATCAAGGTTGTGCGGCTGCTGTCTCGGAGATGAACGTACAACGTGGAGACCGCGTTCTTTCGCCTCCCATTCAACAATCGTCAGAGGTGGCACCCCCTGGCTGAGCCATTTGTAAATGCCAGCATCAAAAACGTCACGCCAGTTGCCCAAACCACGTCCCATGAAGTCCGGGTCCGCAGTGTGCTCGGTGGTGCCGATTTGGTTGTCAAACTGGAGCCAAAAAGCATCAGTACCCGTGTTACCGTCACTTTTGCCTCTTGCGTAGATGTAATAGGTGCCTGCTTCGCACCAGAACTCAACTTGCCACCATGCCGTCGGGTCCGCAACCGGCGGATTTACTGCGCCACCGATAAATTGGAATGCAAGGCCATTGGACGCGTCGGCATCTCGTGCAAATGCCGTATTTTCTGGCGAGGTCTCACCAAAATCTCTGATTGTCTCTGCACTGATGACAACCTCTTCTATCGCCGCAAAACTGCTAGAAGCCATGCCGAAAACGCAAATAGCCATAAGCGTGCAGATAAATAAACTTGGTGCTCTCATTATTAAACAACCTCCTGATAGGTTACTAAATATTTTGTGGATATGGATACAAACGAACTATGTTCCCTGCCGATCTGCCCCCAGATGTTTCTATCAGGGTACAACCCTGATCAGTTTGGGGGCTGAATTCACAAAAGCGGGCAGAGATTATTAGCCCTTTTGTAAAATCAGTGTTACATTCCTTTCAAATTTTAGCAAAAAGTGTCGGATAATGCAAGCCTTAAAATGAATCAAATTATCAGAATAGTTTTCAAGACCTCCATAAACACGCCCTGACAGCCATTATTTCAACCGGTGAATCGCTGCTTTCGTGTTGGAGGGTGCCCTGCACTTATCTGCCAGATACACATTTTCGCTGCTATAGTGTCATGATATTCTGCTCTTACTGGACCAGCCTGTCAGTATCACTGTTTTCTAAAGCTATGCGCCGAAACCCAGACCAGCACTGAGAGTCTCGAATGTGCGCGTCGCGAAATGTCAGTCAAACCAACTATAGAGGATTCAAAGAAAAGTAGGGCTATTTATGGTAGTTTATAGAATTAATGAGACACTCCAAACCGAACCGCATTGCCCCCAACCCCGGTAGGTGCGGTTAGAAACCGCACCGCATCGGCGCAGTTGGAAACAGCGTCTACCATACACGGGGACGAAAGTGTCTATTTATTTTCAGAATTCACCATAGTTTTCTGTTTTTTGACTGATTTCGGAATGACCCAAATCCGTAGGTGCCTGCATCCTGCCTGTCCCGCCTGCCCCGATCTTATCGGAGGATTTATCGGGGCGGAGCATCTGGTCTCCCCGCCGTAGCCTCGACCAAGAGATCGAGCTACGGGAGAATTAAATGACCCTAAAAGAAAAGCCCTTGAGTTTGTTGTCAATGTTTGATACACTACACTATAGCAAATCTGCCTGTTCTGCCCATCAGGTGGATATACACAGGTACGTCACGACTTTCGGAGGTTTGAATGTCAGAAGTATTCAGCGACACGTCCGTCGAAAACTTCAAAGGGATATTGCAACAATATTGTCAACAACGCGCGTTAGGAGATCTAACCTATGAAACCGACCAACGGGGTACACCAAATGAACCCTGTTGGATCGTCACTGTTAAGTATGGAGTAACGACCTACACTACGCCTACACCTATTCGTGGCTCTAAGCGCTGGGCAGAAAAGATGGCAGCCAAGCAAGTCTTGGAGCAGATAGAATCCCACCAAGAAGCGTTCCTTGCGGGAAACTCAAGTGGCAGGAGCGAAGTGCAGACAGAATCAACGGAACTGTCGTTGCCAGAACCCCTCCATGTGCCGACAGAGCTCGTTACCACGGCCCTCGGCATTGCGAACCATCGGTTGAATGGGCAGCAGCGCGGCGCACGCTATCGCGACTCGGTACAATCGAAGCAAGGTAACCGAGCGTTTGCTCAGAATCTGGCAGATCTCACAATGGAGATTGTACGTGAAGTTGCCAATGCCGCAGACGCGGCTGGAGTGAAGTTTGGCAATGCATCGCAGCCCGACGCCGACGAATAGCCCGCAGTCCAAAATCTGATCCGAGAGATCACGCCCTACGCACGACTCACCAAGATAGATTCACAAGGCTCCTAATCCTTCCTTCAGGTTTGGGAGTAGGTTGAAAGGAAGGAATCATAATGTCTGAAAGCCCGAAGCATACTAACCGGCTCATCAATGAAACCAGTCCCTACCTCCTCCAACATGCGCATAATCCCGTTGACTGGTATCCGTGGGGTGAAGAAGCTCTTACGCAAGCCAAGCAGCAGGACAAACCCATCCTGCTGAGTATCGGCTATGCAGCCTGCCATTGGTGTCATGTCATGGAGCACGAATCGTTCGAGAACGAACAGATTGCTGCTGTCATGAATGAGCATTACATTAATGTGAAAGTCGATCGTGAAGAACGGCCTGATTTGGACGAAATCTACATGAACGCGGTCCAAATGCTTACCGGACAGGGCGGTTGGCCCATGACTATGTTCCTTACACCGGAACTAAAACCATTTTATGGTGGCACCTACTTCCCTCCCGATAACCGCTACGGTCGACCCGGATTTCCACGTGTGCTACTCGGTGTCGCAGAGGCGTACAGGGAACGTCGCGATGAGGTTGATCAACAGGCGACTCAGATTATTGCCAATCTGAATCAGTTGTCGGCGATGGAAGGGCATGGTCATCAGTTGACAGTTGACATGCTCGATACGGCATATCAGGATTATCTGTCACGATTCGATCACCATAATGGCGGATTCGGAGATGCGCCCAAGTTTCCCCCGAGCATGGGGGTCTCTCTGTTGTTGCGGCATTGGCACCGTACAGGCAACGCCAACGCCCTTAACATGGTCGAAGTAACGCTGGAAAAGATGGCGTGCGGTGGGATGTATGATCAGCTTGGCGGCGGATTCCATCGTTACTCGGTGGATGAGCGGTGGCTTGTTCCGCACTTCGAAAAAATGCTCTACGACAATGCACTGTTGACTGTTTGCTATCTAGAAGCCTATCAAGCAACCGGGAAAGCCTTTTATCGTCGAATCGCCACCGAAACGCTAGACTATGTCTTGACCGAAATGTACGATGTAGAAAAAGGTGGATTTTACTCAACCCAGGATGCCGACAGTGAAGGGGTTGAAGGAAAATTTTTTGTGTGGGAACTAGAGGAGGTAGAGCAGCTTATCGGGGAGGAAAAAGCCAAGATCTTCTGCGAATACTATGATATTACCGAACTCGGAAACTTCGAACACAAAAACATCCTACATGTCCAGACCCCGCCAGATCTGTTTGCCAAAAAACTTAGCATGGATTTGGGTGAGTTAGAGGAGATACTCGCCGAAGGTCGCCAGAAACTCTTTGATGTCCGAGAGACCCGGATAAAGCCCGGTCTAGATGACAAAATCCTTACCAGCTGGAACGGTTTGATGATTCGCAGCATGGCACTGGGATATCAGATACTCGGCGATGAACGCTATCGGGAAGCCGCGGAGAGATCTGCGCGATTTATTTTGTCAGAGCTTTCGCAAGATAAGGGACTGTTGCTCCGTACGCACCGAGACGGCAAAAGCCACCTGAACGCATATCTTGAAGATTATTCTTACCTTGTGACTGGTTTAATCGATCTTTACGAAGCGACCTTCGCAGTTAAATGGCTAAAAGAGGCGGAACGGTTGAACCAAATTATGATTGAGCAGTTCTGGGATGATGCGAATGACAGTTTCTTCTTCACAAGCAAAAATCATGAGACCCTTATCGTCCGATCGAAGACCGGTTATGATGGCGCAACTCCTTCCGGCGTGTCAATGGCCATCCATAATCTGTTACGGCTCGACAAACTCCTCAATCGACCTGATTTCAGGGAAAAAGTGGAAGCCACCCTCGATGTCTACTACCATCAAATTGAACACTCGCCCAGCGGATCGGCGCAGATGCTATGCGAACTCGATTTTCTGCTGTCCACGCCCAAAGAGATTGCGATTGCCGGTCAGTGGGAGAGCGAGGATACCCAAGCTGCTCTAAGGTCTATCCATAGTCGCTTTATTCCAAACAAAGTGCTCGCTTTCGCTGCCGATGACGAAGATGTCACCGATCTGATCCCACTCCTTGAAAGCAAGATCCAAGTTGACGGTAAGGCGACGATCTATGTGTGTGAGAACTATACCTGCAAAGCCCCGACCACGGACCTCGCGGAATTAACTGAGCTGCTTCAGTAAAGTAACCTAAGTTGCGAGTTATAGAAAACGTTGCAAACCGAACGAATGCAAGCTACATTGAATCACTTACTGCTCGCAGTGGATTGACAAATCCACTGCATACGCACAAAGATGGCTTGGATATGTCTATCCAAGTCTCGGACTCTCGGCGAAGTCGGAGCCGAGCGAGTGTGACAATTAGCAACTTGCGTTAAAGTAAGAAGTGGCTGACCTACAGTAAGGAGATTAATGTGACCGAAGATGAACTTGAACGGAGAGAACAGGCGTTGCTGTATCTGCTTGAGGGAGAAACCCATCAGATGCGTGGTGAGTTTGGACAGGCAATTGCGCTCTACATGAAGTCGATAGCCCTCCATCCCACTGCGAAAGCGCACACATGGCTCGGCTGGACCTACAGCATGATGGGACGTCTCCAAGACTCAATCGATGAATGCCACAAAGCGATTCGCTTGGACGCCGATTTTGGCAACCCGTACAACGATATCGGCGCATGTCTAATTCAACTCGGCGAATACGATGCCGCTATCCCTTGGCTGGAGAAAGCGATTGAGGCGCCAGACTACGAAGCCCGATGTCATCCGCACATGAATCTGGGACGTGTCTGGGAACATCGCCTAGAATGGGATAAAGCAATCGAAAGCTACAAACGTGCCTTATACGAAAGTCCCGATTATGAACCCGCCTATGTCGCGCTGAGGAAGCTGCGAGCAAAACTGAATTAGATAAGACTTACACACACGGTCTGAAACCGAGTTTTTTCTTGAAAACTCGGTTTCTCTAAGGTGCTCCACACCCTCTTTTGACATGAACCTCCTGATTCAGACAACTATTCATCTGCCCAATGAACTAATGAACCAATGAACTAATGAACCAACTACCCAACGCCGTCAAAAACCGATCGCTCTTTTCGAACTACTACCTCGATTCCCTCATCGTCGAACAACCCCAGTGGGTGGGTACACCCGGCATCGAATCGGACTACGCAGCAATTAAGAACCTCTTCGATGCTGTCGTACCGGATGCCGAACACCTCAAAGAGGCGCAAACTGAACGCCAATTCATCCAACCGCTACTTGAGCAGTTAGGGCACATTTTCGAAGTACAACCCACCCTCCAAACATCACAAGGAACCAGAGAACCCGATTATGCCTTCTTTGCATCGGAGAGTGTCCTCAACACAGCACAGTCTCACATCAATACAAACCAGTTCTTCACAGCCTCTTTCGCTGTCGGGGACGCCAAAGCGTGGTCACGCAATCTGGATCGAAAGACACAGGGCGGAGGAGACCCGTTCACCAATCAAAATCCTAGCTACCAGATCGACTGCTATCTGCGCGGAGCGGATAAAGACTGGGGCATCTTGACCAACGGGAGGCAGTGGCGGCTCTACCATCGTCAGACCAGTTATCGGCTCGATAGCTTCTACGAGGTAGACCTCGCCGCACTACTCACCCAGAACCAAGACCTAGAGATCTTCCGCTATTTCTACTGCCTCTTTCGGCGTGACGCCTTCATACCCGATGCGAGCGGGACCTCCTTCATCGACCGCGTATTGATGGAGAGCCAACAATACACCGTCGCTGTTTCCGATGATCTGAAAAACCGTGTCTACGATGCCCTACGCCTGCTCATTGACGGCTTCCTCAAGTATCCCCGCAACCGTTTCGACAAAACCAACCCGCCGCTTGACGAGATTCAGACTAACTGCCTAATCTTGCTATACCGTGTCCTGTTTATCCTCTACGCCGAAAGTCGAGACTTGCTGCCACTCAATAATCGCGATTACGCGCTACAGTACAGCCTCGACTATCTGGCAACCGACATCCATGAAAAATTGGATGGCGGTATCGCCTTCGCACCGGGAGCAAGCCGCTATTGGACTGGGCTGCGGCAGCTATTTACGCTCATCAACGACGGTTGGGAAGACCATATCCCACAGTATAACGGCGGACTTTTCAATCCGAAGCAGCATCCGTTCCTTGAACGGTATGGGATTGGGGACGACGCGCTGGCACAGGTCATCGAACTCTTGACACGGACAGAAAAGGGTGAACGCATCGCCTACCGCGACCTTGATGTACGCCATCTCGGAGATATCTACGAAGGCTTGCTCGAATATCAGCCCCAAATTGCCGACCAAGATCTGGTCATCGTCTCAAAGAAGGGCAGCGAGACGGTCGCGCCGCAATTCTCCCCCGACCAAGAAGTCACCTATTCGGAGGGCGATGTCTATCTGCTGACCGATAAGGGTGAGCGGAAGGCGACCGGGAGTTACTACACCCCCGATTACATCGTCCGCTACATCGTCGAAAACACCCTTGGACCGCTCTGTAAGAGTAAAACCGTTGACGAAATCCTATCCCTCAAAATTCTCGATCCCGCCACAGGGAGCGGTCATTTCCTCGTCGGTGTCGTCGATTATCTCGCCGAAGAGCTGATCACTCACCCGGACGCGCCATATATAACCGAAACAACGGATGCAGAGACGGAGCTCGCCTACTGGAGGCGGCGTGTTGTCGAATCGTGCGTCTACGGTGTTGATCTCAACCCCATGGCGGTGGAATTGGCGAAACTCTCCCTCTGGCTTCATACAGTGGCAAAGGGAGAACCGCTCTCGTTCCTCGACCACCACATCCGTTGCGGCAATTCCCTGATCAGGGCGAAAATTGAGAACCTCTCCCATCTTCCAGAACTGCGGAAAAGCCGCCGCAACGTGAACGAAACCCAAACAGAGATTCCAATGGCATTCCCCTTCACCGACACCGTTGCCACCGCCATCGGACACTACCTGCTAATTGAGGAGATAGAGAGCCGCACCGCCGAGCAAATCCACGCGAAGGAGGACAAATTAGAGACCGCCCAAAAGATGCTCCGCCTTCACAAAGGCGTCGCGAACCTCTGGACAAGCGTTTACTTTGGGAACGATGTATCTCGATCCACCTATCATCAGGCATTGAATGCCCTCCGTTCCAGAGATACCAATACCCTTGAAAACCTGCTCTCCTATCAGCGAGCGCAGGAGATAGGGAAAGAAAAACGGTTTTTCCATTGGGAGATTGAGTTCCCGGAGGTGTTTCGTGACAAGTTCGGGCGCGAGAAGGACAATCCAGGATTTGATGCGGTGATAGGAAATCCGCCTTACATCCGACAGGAAGCGTTAGGCGATGCCAAGCCGTTTCTTGCGACATATCAGACCTACAGCGGTATCGCTGACCTTTATGTTTATTTCGTCGAACAAGCACATGAATTGATGCGAGAACATGGACGATTCGGCATGATCACATCGAATAAATTCATGCGGGCGAATTATGGTAAGGGCTTGCGTGTCTATCTTTCAACGAACACTGTGCTGAATGAAATTGTCGATTTTGGCGAATTACCTGTTTTCGAGGATGCCGCCGCGATGACCGCAATTCTCTTGACCCTACGCGAATCTGTTGACGCTCAAGCATTTCGATTTACCCAAATGCAAACACTCGATTTTGATTCGTTGCAAACAGAAATTGACCGTATCGGTGAGCAGCTTGATCAGGCTGCGTTGGGCGAAAATTGGACATTAGCCACTGCGGATGAAATCAGGATTTTGAACAAAATCAGGGAAAGCAGCATAACCCTCACCGAATACTGTGATGGACAGATTCAGTATGGAATCAAAACAGGATTCAACGAAGCGTTCATTATTGATGCCGAAACACGCGACTACCTGATTAACGAAGATTCCAGATCGGCAGAAATTATTAAACCGTGTGTCGTTGGGACTGATATTCGCAAATATGAGATCCAATTTCGTGAGCGGTATCTGATTTTCACACGCCGTGGTGTTGATGTTGAACAATATCCGGCGATTAAGCAGTATCTGAATCAATATAGAGCGGAGCTTGAACCCAAGAAAAGCCGGGCGGAAAAGCACGGAAGAAAAGTAGGAAACTACAGGTGGTATGAAATTCAAGATACTACGGCTTATTATACGGAGTTTGAAAGACCCAAGATTATCTATCCTATAATTGCAAAAGAACCACGTTTCACTTTGGATATGGATAATTATTTTCCAAATGACAAGTGTTTCATTATTCCTCAACATGATTGGTATTTTCTCGCGTTACTTAATTCTTACTAAAGTTTAGACAATTTTAAGTGCAAAGAGGCAGAACAGAGGTTATCCTTTCAGAAATCACCACAATTTTGAAAGGAGCAATAATGAGCCTCATATTCTGCCTCGCGAGTATTTTAACCGATTTTCGTCCGTTATTCAACAGTCAAAACTTCACCCTGTTTTGCACATTTATTGTAGGGTTTATCACTGCCCCCCGCAGTGCCACAGTGACTGACATTTATCAAGCGGTTCGACCGAAAACGGGTTACCACTCACTGGTGAAGTTCCTCTCCCGTGGTAAGTGGGACGCCGATGCGGTTGCTAAACATCTGATTAAGTTACTGCAAGGGTACTTTGACAATTGGGTCTACGTTTACGATGAGACGCAAGCGATAAAGACAGGAGATAAGCAATTTGGTCTCCACTTTTTTAGAAATCATCGCTACCAAAAGCGCAACAGAAATCAATCGAAGTATCACTCAGGTCATCAGTTTGGCGCATTAGGCTTGCTTTGTAGCACGGTGACTGAGACGATACTGTTTCCGGTTTGGGTGAACCTGATATGTCCCAAGACAAAGCAGGATAGCAGCAACGCTGTTCTAAAGCGGATATGCGCTCACATTCCCCGTGGACTGATTATCTTTGACCGGGGGTTCAACCGGCGCAAAGTGTTTGCATGTGTGCTTGAAGCCGGGCATCATCTATTGTGTCGTGCCAAGTCCAATGCGGTCTTTTACCGGTTAGCTGATGTGGCTAAGTGTCGCAAACGGGGACGCCCCAAGAAGTATGGTAAACGCCTACAACTGCGATATCTACAGTATTCAACAATTGACATTGACAACAAACGGTATACCATTGCATCGGTAGTCGCTCTTACCAAAATGTGTCCACAACCCGTGCGGTTGATAGTGATGCGAACCCGACCCAAAAAGGCAAAGGCGTTTCGATACTTCTGTGTCTACACCACTGACTTGACTCTGGATTTATGTAAGGTTGTACGATATTATCAGAAAAGATGGACTATTGAGACCGCTTTTCGGGACCTAAAACAACACTTCGGGTTTGACCAATATCGGGTCAAATCTAAAAAAAGCATCAGTCGATGGGTACAACTCAGTTTCGTGGCTGTTTGTTTAACTCAATTGGTCTTTACCATCATTTCTAACACAAGCCAGCCTATAACTGTCGAGCGGGTGTGCAGGGAATTGGGCATTGATTGGTATCGACCCAAGAAGTTGACACGCGGATTGATGGTGCGTTATCTACGCGCGTTAATTGGCAAGCATCTATTTTCTGCGACAATGGCTAGACACACAAAAACGCCCAATATTCAGCACACACTTGAATGACGCACCATCAAGACAACACAAATTGTCCAAACTTTAGTAATTCTTATCTACTTTTTGAAATCGCAAAACTCAGCGTTTCCGTACTTGGAGATCCAAATGCAGGCGGCAGATTAGAACTTCGAGCGGTACATTTACAACATCTCCCCATCCGCCGCATCAATTTCACCACCCCCGCCGATGAGCGTGACCGCCAACTCGAAAAAGCCAAAATCCTTTACCAACGCTGCCTCGACAAAGGGAGCACCGACTGCGTCCTCGGCTTCGTGAGGCACCATCTCACCGCCGATCCAGAGCGTTCCGATGTTGTCCACGACCTGCTCGCTTACCTCGCGGAGGAGATGGTTGAGATGAACAGGGAGAAAGGAGAGGAAATTCGCGGCTTCCTGCGTTGGTTGGAACGGGAAATCGGTGCTGAAATTGATACCCTCAAAAACAAGACCGCGATTCAGGGTTACTTTGATTTGACACTTGAGGAGCTGCTTGAGATTCTCAAGAAAAACCGCAGATCCATCGACGTTGATCCATCGGACCGAAATTTCCAAGAATCGTTGGAGCGTGAATTTACAAATAGCCTCACCAAACTCAACCCCTTACGTACCCGCATCCAACAAACCGACGCGCTGATTGATCAGATAGTCTATCAACTCTACGGCTTAACCGACAAAGAAATCGCCGTTGTAGTCCAGTAGGTCGGGTTTCTAGCCCGACTTTCGCTCTAATGAACCGATGAACCCTATATACTGCAACCGTGCCAAGCGCATAGACAACATTTTAAACAAACGAGATTGAAATGGACTTTTCAGCACGGTCGTCGTCACAATGGAGGCGGGAAAGATGATTAGAATAGCGATAGTTATCCTTGTACTGCTCATCGGGTGTGCAATGCCTAAACCGGAACCCCAATTCATGGGGCAGTATCTGAGCCTGACAACTGAACCGTTCAAAACGGACTATCCCAACATCAAGGAATTGGACAGAAGCAAACATGGTAACTATGTCAAATACCTCACGCTTAATGGAAAAATCTTGATGGCTCGTTATAACGACAAGAAGGGGGCGTGGCAGATAACTGTAAGGCAACCGCACCCCAATGAAGTGGAACAATACAAAGAAGAGTGGCATTTTGACTAGCCCCAAACATGGAGGGGTATGATGAAAAAGGTGCGACGTTTCGCAAAGGAGTAACCCATGAACTGTGAGACCCGTGAAGCCTTCTTGAATCTTAGGCTTGACATGATGTTTGCAGGGATCAAGGCACTCTCTTATCCGAACAATACTTAAAATAAGGAGAAAACTATGGCAATTTTGGAAGGCGGTCAAATTATTACAAAGGTCCTAAAGCAAGAAAATGTGGAATATCTGTTTACACTCTGCGGTGGGACGATTGAATCGATATATGAAGGGTGCCTCAACGATGGCATCAAAATCATCGACACCCGTGTGGACCCATCTGCGACGATGATGGCGGATGCGTATGCGCGGGTCACCGGGGGCGTCGGTGTCAGCGGCGTTACCCGCGGACCGGGGCACGCTGCCATGATTTATGGTCTAGCGACAGCACACATGATGGGCAGCCCCCTATACTCCATCAGTGGCAACAGCGATGCGGATCAGATCGACATGGGCGGTTCTCAGGAATACAACCAAACGGGGTTGGTCAAGCCGATTACCAAGTGGGCGCGGTTGGTCGCACAGACAGACCGACTGCCGGAGTATGTCGGCACCGGGTTCCGTAAGGCGTTGGGTGGGCGTCCGGGTCCCGTGCATCTGAACGTTCCATACGATGTGTTGTATGACAAGATCGATGATGCGGAAATCGCTTATCCTGAACCGGTGAACTCTCGTGCAAACGGCAGAGTCCACGGCGACCCAGAACAGATAGACCGCGCCTTAAAATTGTTGGCGGGTGCAGAGAGCCCGGTAATTATTGCTGCCGGTGCGACCCACTGGCAGAACGCATCAGGCGCACTCTTAGACTTCGTGGAGGCAACGGGGATACCCTTTTTCTCAAGGGGCGGCGATGTCAACGCAATTACCCGTCCGCATCCACTCTTTTTTGGGATGGCGAGCACCCGATTCGGCAACGCCTCAAAGGAGCTGCGCAATGCTGATGTAGTGCTCGCCTTGGGGGTTAGATTCGATACAAACATCAGTTACGGTAAACCGCCGCTCTTTCACGAGGAAGCTAAGTTTATCTGCGTCGATATTGATGCTGAAGAGATGGGCAAGAATCGCCCCTTTGATGTCGGGGTCATCGGTGACCTGAAAGCAGTCTTGACCGAGATGACAAACGGCGTGTCCAAACACGACTTTCACGAACCAACCGATTGGGTTGAACGTCTGAACCTTGTCCGTCAGGGGTTTCGGCAACGCCTCGCCGAAGCGGAGAACTCCGACAGTGTGCCGGTTCATCCGCTCCGCATCTGCAAAGAGGTTCGCGAACTCTTCGGGGATGATGCCACAATTTCCCTCGATGGCGGAGACGCCTCACTCTTTTCCCACATGGCACTCGATCACTACCACCCACCTTACCTACTGTTCACAGGTCCTATCGGTGGGATCGGGCAGGGAGTGCCCTTCGCACTGGCGGGAAAAGTGGCAAGGCCAGACCATCCGAGTGTCCTCATCACGGGTGACGGCTCCTTCGGTTACGGGGTCATCGAGTACGATACCGCGCTCAAACATAATCTGCCGATTATCTCGATAGTCTCAAGCGATGAGGCGTGGGGTATTGTGAGACACCCGCAAATCCAGCGCTACGGCTTGGATCGTGCCGTTGCGACGGATCTCCGAGCGGTCAGCTACGAACGGGTTGCCGAAGCACTCGATTGTTACGGAGAGCTTGTTACAAAACCCGACGAAATCCGTCCAGCCCTGCAGCGCGCTGCGGACTCAGGCGCACCAGCAGTGATTAATGTTCCCACAATCTTTACAAGCGCAGCAGCATACTGTCCACAATAGGCTTAATGTGCTTCCCAAGATGTCCGTTTCAAGGGATCGTGGACACTGATTGTCAGTGAAGGCCCGAAGCCCTCGATCTCCAGACGCAGGTTATCTCCATCCTGAATCGGTGCCAAGGCGTAGTGGTGGGTTCCCGTAGATACAACGTTCCCGGGTTCAAGCGTCAAGACCTTGGTAACCTCTTCTAACACCTCTGGTATGAAACGCGCCATCGAGTTAGAGGAAAAGTCGTGCCTAAGGTCATCGCCGACCCATAGCTTTATTCCGAGTTCATTTGGATCGTCAACCTCATCGGCGGTGACCAGCGCCGGACCCATTGGAGCGAAGGTGTGCCAGCTTTTTCCGAGGAAGAAACCACCGGGAAGACCACGGGCAGACACATCGATAAATTGGGTATAGCCGAAGACATGATCCATAGCTTCAGCTTGGGACAGGTGGCTCGCTGTTTTCCCAATCACCACACTGAGTTCAGGCTCAAAATGGAAAACGGTCGCGTCTGTTTCGGGGAGTTGGACTGTATCATCTTTTCCAATAATTCCTGTGGGAGATTTCAGGAAGGCGTTAAACTCTCCTCGATCTGGGGCCGCAGGTTCGATATAGTTGCCTGCAAGACAGACCAACTGACCCGGTCTCGGCAACGGTGCTCTGAGACGCACACTGTCAAGTGCTGTTCCCGCATTTCCTTCCGCAGCCTGCGCGATCTGGGGCTGTAAATTGTCCCAATCCTTGATGAGCGTTTCCATTAGCTCTTGAGGACTGTGATAAGAAATACTTCCCAGTGCCGAAGCGACATCAACAATCTGATCCCCACTTATTACACCCAACTGGTAATCATTAAAAAATGCAAGTTTCATCTGATAGTTTTCCTTTCAAGTTTTAAGATAATGCGAGTCTATTGTAGAACACGTCTGTTCCTGCGAACGCACATACTCTCAACCACGATTCTGATTATAGCACGGATCGTCCAGGTGTTAAAACAGTTTCAACCTTTTTGATATGCAATCCTCCCTGCCATACCGCGAGGGCAAATTTCAGCCCACCGTGTGTTACATACAGAACTGCTCGATCATCTGTCCGTACACATCAACCGCTTCCGACAGTTGTGCAATATCAATCCACTCTCCAACGGTATGCGCTTGGACAATGTCGCCGGGACCGAGGATAACGAGGTCTAAATGATGTTTGAAAGCGTGCGCGTCCGTCCCAAATGGCACCGTCCCCGCCTTCGCTGCGCCTGTGGCTTTCAATCCCGCTTGGACAATCTCAGCGTCGGGTGAGACGTAGAACGGCGTTCCTTTATTCGAGGATGCTTCAAGTCCGTATTTCTCTGCCATCTCCGTTATCATAGCAATTACATCGTCGCTGCGGTCATTTGGCATCGGTCTAAAGCTGAGTGTGCAAACCGTTTTCGCTGCGGCGACGTTCGGTCGGCACCCCCCGTCATCAAGCACCATATTAAACCCATTTGTCGGTGGGTCAAACTCCTTATTCATGAAAGATTCGTCGGTTTTGAACAACTCTGCCAACTCAACCATCTCAGCAAGGAAGGGCGCGATCAGGAAGTTCGCGGAAACTCCTTTATCTGTGCTGGTATGCGCTGCCCGTCCTCTCGCGGTTACAAGGACCCGTCCGCCTCCCTTGTGGGCATAAACCGGTGTTAATCGTGTCGGCTCCGCGATGACGCCGTGTTTGGGGCGTTCCGCGTTGAAGAACTCCGACTCTTCCGCAACCTGTCGCGCTCCGAAACCGCCAACCTCTTCGTCCGCCGCGATGACAACAAAGAGCGGTTTCTTCAAATCAGCAGCATTGACTTTTGCACCCGCAGCGATCGTCGCAGCCAATGGGCCCTTCATATCACAACTGCCACGCCCAAAAAGACGACCGTCTTTAATGACTGGGTCAAATGGGTCCCACTCACCCTCTAAACCGGGAACCGTGTCGGAGTGGGAAAACAGTCCGAAACCATCTGATCCCTCTCCCTTCTTCCCCACCAGACTCACCTTTTGTTCACCATTCTCATCGAGGTATTCAAGGCGCTCGACTTCAAAATCACAACCCTTTAAAGTGTCTTCAAGGAGGTCCGAAACCTCCTTATTACTCCGCTGGCTAACGGAATTGATTGCTACAATGTCCCTTGTCAATTGAACAACGTCAAGTCCCATTAAAAATGAACTCCTATTCCAAATTTAACTCACTCCAAAAACTAAACGACCCTCTGGCGTATTGTCAGAATGAGTAATATGCTTGTGAAGATGCTCTTAGAGCAGAATGTGGTGACTTCAATCGATTGTAACCGTTGGACTATGGTAGATTTTAGAATTAATGAGACACTCCAAACCGAACCGCATTGCCCCCAACCCCGGTAGGTGCGGTTTCTAACCGCACCGCATCGGCGCAGTTGGAAACAGCGCCTACCATACACGGGGACGAAAGTGTCTATTTATTTTTATGATTCACCATAAATTGCTAACCGGTGGCGATATATTACCAGTGATGCGCTAAAGGCTCACTCCAAGTTCGGACTATGGCATTTTACCAGATCCAGATGATTAGCTTCCCCGCTTGTTGACCACGTTTGTGCAGACCGAGTTATGCTATCATATATTCGATGAGAGGTCTATAAAAAAATCGGTCTTTTCATTTTCATTGACTTTTTATCAGAATATAGGTAAAATGGCTGATGTCGCATATCCTCAGACTTGACTTGTCAACAGAATTTCTCTGGGGATGGAAGGATTTTCGGGGACAGTAAGGCATTGTTGGGTAACAACATGATCGGAGGAGGGAGAGAACAATGAAACTGAGGTTTGCAATTTACTTAATCTGCCTGCTATTTGTGGTGGGCCTCATTGCTTGTGGCGGAGATTCAGAAGACGACACAGAGGAGCAGCCTACTAAACCCGCGGCATCGGCTGGTGGTGGCGAAGTCCTACAGATTACAGTTGACTATGCGGCGGAGGAAGCAGCAATCATCGAGGTGATGAACCTGCACGCAGAAGCCATCGGAACAAAGGATGCGGACCAATTTATGCCGTATTGGTTGAGAAGCGAAAGCGAAGATGTTTTCGTCGCTTGGGATTTTTGGGCGGGAGCGTTTGAGAAACACCTCGGCTGGAAAGCGATCAAAAAGGGATGGGAAGGCATTTTTCGTCTACGCAGCGGCAATATGAGCGTTGAAATCGAAAGCCTTGCAATCGACAGAACTGGTAAGAACGCCTCACTACGTGGCCGTTATACATGGGCGGTCAGCGGTGGTCTGATTGCATCAATGAAGAAGGACCGCGAAGAAGGGTGGAAAATTCAGCAAATTGATTACACGAATCAGAAGTTCGGAAAACAGGTCGATGAACTTAAGGATCCTGCCTATGTGAACCCGCCACCCGAATAAGAATAGAAGTCAATACCGGTTGAATTACCTATGGATAGAGAACTATTTGCTTACAATATGTCCGCACGAGGGAGAAAACAATGAAACGCAGTTTTAGCACTTACTTAGCCTGTGCGTTATTTATCGTGGGCTTGATTGCTTGCGGAGGGGATTCGGACGACGATGTAGATAAGCAGCCCACGCAGCCATCAACCCAACCATCGACATCGGGCGGGGGCGATGTCCTACAGATTGATGTTGATTATCCGGCGGAAGAAGCAGCGATTATCGAGGCTTTTACCCTACACGCCGAAGCCATTGGAACAGAAGATGCCAACCAATTTATGGCTTACTGGTTGCGAAGCGAGAGCGAGGATGTCTTCGTTGCTTGGGTGTTTTGGGCGGGCGCGTTTGAGAAACACCTCGGCTGGCAAGCAGTAAGAAAGGGATGGGAAGGTATTTTTCACATACGCAGCGGCAATATGAGCGTGGATATCAATAGTGTCGCAATCAATACAACCGGCAAAAAAGCAAGTTTACGTGGTAGCTATCGATGGGCGGTTAACGGTAATGTAATCGCGTTAATGGTCAAAGACCGTGATGAAGGTTGGAAAATTCAACAAGCTGACTACACCGGTGGAGGGTTTGGTAAGCAGGTTGAGGAAATAAAAAATCCTGCCTATGTGAATCCGCCACCCGAAGAGGACTAGCAGTCTAAGTTTCCCTATGGATTGGAGGCCGATTAAAGCCCCCCTGTTTGGTGGGAAATATGTATTGTCTTTAGCACAGTCCCCGCTGCGAAAGGGAAACGGAGTTGATAAAAAAACTCGGTTTCCCTACTCTTACCTAAGTTGCGAGTCATTGAAAATCCATCAGAACCTGTAGGTCGAGATTCACATCTCGACACCAAACCGTTGATTTTGGTCCGTTCCCCCGATAAATCGGGACAGGCGAGACCAAGAAAAATCGACCTACAAACATGCTACAATTGGCACAGGGATTATGGACCATTGGTTTGAATATGCTGGCTACTAGCATTCTTAGTGCCGTTAATGGGACGTTGCCAGACAATTATCCAATGATAAGGTGAAAACCAATCCCCGCAATGCCCGCCCCGGCATAACGCAGCAGCTGCGAACCGTCCTTGAGCCTTTCTGCGACGATTCCAACCAAAACACCCGCGATGTGAATGCCAGCGGTTCCGAGGACAAATCCACATGCGTAGAACAGCGGCTTGGACAGAGACGGCATCTCCGTTCCGTGCGCGTGACCGTGAAATATAGCGAAGAATCCCACGAAGACCATAGCTAACAGCGAGGACAGTTTCTTCTCTAAGGCAATTGCAACGCCCAACGCCAATACCGACAAAGCTATGCCTAACTCAACCGAAAATATCGGGATGCCGTTAATTCCGAGAATTCCACCACCGAGCATAACAAGCACAAAAGTAAATGGCACTTTCCATATAGCTTGCCCTCCCATCTGTGCACTTAGGATCCCCACGCTTAACATTGCCAACAGATGATCAAATCCAAGTACTGGGTGCGTTAGACCTGCCACGAATCCGCCGCCAGAACCTTCATGTGCATAGGAGATGCTCGGCAAAAACGGTACGATCCCCACTGTTGCTAGAACAATTTTCCGCATAAGGGTTCCTTTCCTGTAACGATCTGTATGGGTTGGATTTCACATTCCGCGTTCAAATCGGTATACCACTCTACCCCCGATTACAGCGCGCGAAGCCTACCCGGTACTAATAGCTTGTGTTATTATACTGTGCCCCGAGTGGAATAGTCAATTTTTTACCACTGCCTAAACGTTGGAAATAGCAGCCAAGCAGCGGTTTTTCTATCGCTGATTTCTTTGCCTATGTGCTTCTATTGTAGGATTGATTGTTTCGTGGCTGTAACTGCGGGAAGGTAATCTGGCGTAATCTCATCGCCTTCGCAGAGCACTACCGCTCTTGATATTACGTTGTATAGTTCTCGCACATTTTCTGGCCAATCGTACCTGTGAAGCAGATCCATCGCTGCATCAGACACCTGCGGTGGCTTCTTGCTATCTAATGCCGCTTGCTGTTCAACGAAATGATGTACCAGCGCCGGCAGATCTTCAAGCCGTTCTCGGAGCGGCGGGGATTGGATTACACAGATGCTCAGGCGATAGTATAGATCAGACCTAAACCTCTTCTGATCAACCAACTGTTTGAGGTCCCCATGGGCTGTGCCGATAATACGGACATCAGCATAGATCGGTCTTGTTCCACCGACGCGGGTGAAATAACCGTTCACCAGGAAATCGTGCAACCGGTTCTGGGTTTCGAGTGGGAGTGCATCAATCTTATCAAGGCACACCGTGCCGTCATTCGCTATCTCGAGCATTCCTTTTTTCTGACTGGCTGCTCCGGTGAAAGCGCCTTCTTCATGACCAAATAGTTCGCTATTAGCAAGCGTGGGAGTCGTTGATGCCGTGTGAAGAGCGACAAAGGGACCGCTTGCGTACTTGCTATTATAGTGGATTATCCGGGCGATAAGCTCTTTTCCTGTTCCCGTTTCCCCCTGGATTAAAACAGGCGACTGCGTCCCTGCAATCTTGTGTAAGTTGGTGCGAAACTGTTGCGTCCATCTGCTTGTGCCGATTAACTCGACTTTGGGAATTGATGGCGCCGGTGACCGCTGTGGCGTTTTCATTGCGCTCAAGAGTGCTTCGGCTTCATCGACAGTAATCTTGTGGTCATGGAGCAGAGAGAGTACCTTCCGTTGTGCTGCGGACATGATTGAACCTCCGATTCTTTTTAAGGGGTAAGTGGTTAAAATTGGCCTTTTCAGTCCCCTTCGGATTTGCCGAGGGAACCACTAAGTGTTTGCATGGATGCGATACCCTCCTGTGGGGAGATCTCGCCATGCTCGATTGCCTCAAGGATTTCGAGCTGCTCTCGCCGTTTTGCGTGAGGCGCGTACCCCAGGGCGTCGATGACCTCATCAAGTTTTTTTCGCACCGTTGGGTATGAGATTCCCAGTTCTTTTTCAACCTCCTTGATGTTGCCTCTCGCAACGAGGAACGCTTCAATAAACTGCTGATAATCGGACGGCAGCAGCCCCAATTTGGAAATTGGAAAACGCCCCTCCATTGTGATGTCACAGGAAGTGCATTTCAATTTCAACGGTTCAAGCCGTCCGTCACAGATCGGGCAGTTACTAATTGGTTTGCGCATAAATACCTCTCTTAACAAGAAAGATTCAGATTTTACTAACGCATATTATAGCTGGCGAAGTTGTAAATGTCAATATAAAAAGTTGATTTTATTCATATTAGGACGGAAAATTATTAAATAATGTAATATAATAATTAGTATGTAACAGGGGGCAGCACCAGCCTTTTGAAACCTGTGTGGCATACTTAGGGCAAGTTAAAAATTGCTCGCGAACCGGCATATGAAATATTTTTATTCTGTTCTTTGGTGGCTTGTATTATAATTCTTGTTACGTTGCACCTGACCTTTCACCTTCTAAAACAGTGGAGAAAGCTATGCAAATCGGAATCGGTGCCTCAACCGACCCCCAAGCAACCGTTGAGCGTTGCAAACAACTCGGCGTAAAGCAGGTGTTTATCAGTTGCGCTTCCCTTCCCGGCTATGCAGAAAACGGATATCCGACTCAGGACAGTCTGCGGGAGCTCAAGGGGCGATTAGAGGATAATGGCGTTGAAGTGCCAAGTGCCACCTATTGGTTCGCGAAATGGCCCCCGCGACCCTGGCGTGACGGTTCTACCAATCCAGACATATTATTGAACCGTGATCGTCGTTGCATTGATGCCATGCTGCGGATGATCGAAATCTTGGGGGAGGTCGATGTTACATCAGTGCTGCACTACGTTGACATCGGTAAGCCGTTAGATCTCGCGCAAGAAGATGCCTGTTGGGAGGGATTGATAGACATCTACCGCGAACTGATACCGGTAGCAGAGGCGAATGGCGTCGGTATCGGAAATCATAGCCTTCATCGACTTCTGCCGGAGGGTGTCCGGGAACGAGCGCTCGCGCAGGGCGTGCGCATCGAAGATTATGACAGCTATATGACAGACGGTTGGGGCGGTCCATTCCTTGTTGGGACCTGGAAAGAGTTGAGGCGATTGGTCAATACGGTTCCCAGTCCAGCGAATGGTGTGACGCTATGTACCGGGATGGATATCCCCGGTGGAGATGTGCCGGCACTGGTTTCTGAATTTGCCGATAAGATACATTTCTGCCAACTTCGAGATCACTCTGATCGATGGCCCGCTGGGCGGGAAGGTCCCCTTGGCGAGGGACGGGTCAATCTCGCTGCTGTGATTGCCGCCTTGCAAGATGCGAACTATCAGGGGATTCTAAATCCAGAACACCTCGGTCAGCCAAGATATCCGGGCGAGGATCTGGAGGCTAAGGCAGTTGCCTATATCGAATCGCTGCTGGCTTGATTTCGTTGACTGAAGCAGGGAGGTGAAAGTATGCAAACACGGAAGTTATCGACACTCGACGTGCCCCCTATCGGAATGGGTACTTGGCAGACATTTGATGTGCGAACAGAGGCGGAAATTGCCGTACGGAGAGAAATTATCGCAGCGTGTGTCTCAGAGGGTGTGTCCTTTATCGATTCATCGCCGATGTACGGTGAGAGCGAAAGCGTAGTTGGTGTAACGACCGAGGGCAAGCGAGAGCAGCTGCAGTTCGCGACGAAGGTGTGGTGCACTGGAAAGTTACAGGGTAAAGCTGAGATTGCCCAATCTTTCGAACGGTTTAGAACCGACTATATTGATGTCTTTCAGATTCATAATCTCTTAGATTGGAAGACCCATCTACCAACGTTGGAGGAGTTAAAGGAAGAGGGGAGGATTGGTCTCATCGGGATTACCCACTATCAGACCCAAGCCTATCCTGAGATGATTCAAATTATGAGGGGTGGGCGCATCAGTACAATTCAGATTCCCTACAACGTGTTAGAACGGACATGTGAGGAGGAAATCTTACCGCTCGCTGAGGAGCTTGGAATTGGTGTGATTGTGATGCAACCGCTTGGTGTAGGAAGATTGGTGACGGATCTAAGGAGAGAACCAGATCTCAAGCCGCTTCGAGCGCACGGAATAGAAACATGGGCACAGGCGTTATTGGCATGGATTCTTGCGGATGCCCGCGTGAGCGTGCTAATCCCAGCGACCTCAAAACCGGAACGGATTCGAGAGAACGCTGCGGTGGGTAGATTGCCGGTGCTGCCGAACGAGTTACGGACCTATATTGAAAAGGAAACACAACGGTGCCTCTGACCGATTTTTCTGCAAAGTATAACTTGACTTTGCGTGGAAGGAGTTTTATATGTTGACCCAGGAGCAGATCGAGTTCTATCATACTAACGGCTATATCGTCGTTGAAAACGTGATTTCAGCCGCAGATATCGCAGAACTCCGCAAGATCACTGATGAATTTCTTGAAAAATCTCGCGAGGTCACTGAACATACCAACGTTTTTGACTTGGAGCCGGGTCATACGCCAGAAGCACCCCAGTTGCGGCGGCTCAAGAATCCCGTAGCCCTGCATCCAATTTACGACCGGATGCTACGCCACCACTTTATCCTCGATAGCGTTGCCCAATTGGTTGGACCGAATATTCGCTATGATACCTCCAAACTGAATATGAAATCCGCTGGATTCGGCAGTCCTGTTGAATGGCATCAGGATTTTGCGTTTGCAGCGCCTGTAACCAACGACGATATGCTGTCGGTCGGCCTTGCGCTTGACGATATGACTCAGGAAAACGGCTGCCTTCTGTTTATCCCAGGTTCACACAAAGGGCCAATTTACGACCATTATCAGAACGACGTTTTCGTCGGTGGAATTACCGACCCGGATTTCAGAGCGGATAGTGCTGTTCCTATTGAGGTAAAAGCCGGTGGTATCACGATCCATCATACCCGTACCTTACACGCTTCGGCGCCTAATTCTAGCGGACGGTCGCGCCGTTTGCTTCTGCTCCAATACAGTGCTGCTGACACCTTGTCCCAACGCCCCATTACTGACTGGGAGTCCTTAGACGCTGCCATACTACGCGGAAAGCAGGTCCGAGAACCGCGCTATGCCGATGTTCCCACGGTTCCCAGGCCCGAAACCCCTCTGCCCGGTGGGCGTGGTGGGTCAATCTACGAAATACAGACACTGTTGCCGCACAAGCGAGTTGTCGAAGATACTCCGTAAGTAGAAAAGTGATGGAAGATCGGGAGAAAGCTAGTGGCAGCTTAGTGGATGTAGAGTCGATAAGTGGTAAAAATTATAATTACTGATACATCTGAATAATAACCAATGGTGTTAGTTTGCAGCTGTTGATAACGTGAAACGTGAAAACTATTGGCTTTTCGGTGCCTTTAGCCCCAGCGGGGCGACATGTTTATAGTACATGGATAAACAAATACCCCAAAGCCCCGGTTTCGAATCCCGATTTATCGGGGAGGGGCGACATGTGCAGCCAAGGGGTAGAACCTAAGAAGAATCAATGAGCTACCCTAATGAATCAATGAACGCTTCAACAATGTGGGAAAGACCCCCTTACTAAATGGCACCAAAGATTAATTATGTATGCTTGTTTGTATTGTTCACCAAGGAAGATGTAGCCTGTAGGGCTATTCAGTTTTAGGCTTTTTACCCGTTTTGTTTGAAAAGTCGGAGTCGGGAAGTCGCTCATAGAGCGATGTGTCGGGATTGGGAAATCCCTCCTACAGAAAAACTAAATGACCCTATGTAGCCTGTATTTTGCTTGACACTTCAAGCGTGTATTTGCTACTATTCCTACAGATCCTCATGCTGAGAATCGTTGGTGTAAATGGGTGAAGAGTCGGACTTTATATCAATGTGAGGGAGGGGACTACCTCCATGAAACCTAATTGGCTCCTATCAATAATGCTGGTGCTCACCACCGCTTTGATATGTAGTACAGCCGGTTTCGCCGGTACGTGGCGCGACGATTTCGAGGATAGAATTACTAGGGAATGGAAAATTTATAATCTGGATCGTCAGGTTGAAAATTGGTGGGTCAATAAGGGCGAGGCTGTCGGACGGATTTTTAAGCGCGGGTTCATCAGCCTGTGGTTGACCGGCGAATTGGATTGGGAGAACTACTCTGTGTCATGTCGCGCAAAACTGGTCAAGGAACGTAACGATCCAGCGCGTGTCGGACTTACATTACACGATAGAGGTGAGGAGCAGAGCCGTTACCTGTTCTTTATCAACTTCTTTTTCGGCACAGTGTCAATCACTAAAGCCGGTCCAAATGTATGGTCTACACGGGACTTCCCCTTTATCTCGGACATTGATACCTGGTATCAATTGAGGGCGACCGTTCGCGAGGGACAGCTCGAATTTCAGGTGAATGATCAGGTCTTTCTGGCGGAAGATCCGCAGCCCCTCAAGCCCGGTCAAGCAGGGCTGGTGGTCGGTAATGCGGAAGGACGCTTTGACGATGTCGCAGTTACAGGAGTAAACATCAGGAGCGGTGGGCCGGGACGTCAGCGCGCCGTGGACACTCGGAGAACCCTTTCCACAACGTGGGGACTACTCAAACGTGATAGGTGAAGTGGGGACGCTATCTTTAACCTGCTGGTGGTTTTGTGTGAATTAGTGGACGAGGAAATCCTTCTTAAATTGTACTTGCATGGACTAAAGGATTGTGCTACAATGAGGCACATATTTTTGATGAAGGAGGCAACTGTTTGAGAAACATTGATGATCAACCATCCGGTTTTACATCTACCCAACTCCTCATTGTGATTGTTATTGTCGGGATTGTGGTTGCTGTTGTTCTGGCTTCAGGATTACTGGGGCAGGCAGGAAAAGCGGATCAAGCACAAGCAGCGGAAGAAATTGAAACTATCGGCATTGCACTCGATACCTATGCGAAAGATAACGGGGATTATCCGTCGAGCGAACAGGGATTGGCTGCGCTCTGGGAGAGACCTGAACAACCACCAACCCCCGTTAACTGGCTGGGACCGTACCTGAAGGTGCCTATCACGAAGGATCCATGGGGAAACGTCTATATCTACATCCGTCCCGGTGTTCATGATCGGTACGGTTACGATCTGATCTCGTTCGGCAGCGATGGACGCGAAGGCGGCACCGGTGATGCGGAGGATGTAGTGAGTTGGATTCGTCCAGATGAGTAAAGTGGAAAGTCGGGTAGGGTGGTGCTAATTCCGCATTAACAGGCGACGGAGATCGCGGTCTTTAGGTCTAATGCACCCGTATAAAGTGCCCGCCCAACGATTGCCCCATAAACCCCTATCGCTTTCAAGGCTTGAAGATCTTGTATTGAGGTTATTCCACCTGAGCCAATAACATCCACCGCGACAGTGTTCGCGATGGCTGCTGTTGTCTCCAGATTGGGTCCTTGAAGCATACCATCACTCTTTATGTCTGTATAGATGATGGTCTGAACCCCACAATCTTCCATCTCTCTGGCAAATGCAACGGCGGGTTTCTCGGAGATATCGAGCCAGCCTTCTGTGGCCACCATTCCGTCTCTGGCATCGATACCAACAGCGATGCGGGATCCGTGCTCTCGGCACGCGGCTTCTACTAACGACGGATTTTTTAGTGCCGCCGTCCCAAGAATGGCGCGTGTCACACCGAGCGACAGAACGCTCTCGAGTCTCTCCATAGTCCGAATACCTCCGCCCAGCTGGACGGGGATCTGAACTGTTTCGACAATTCCCTTAACGATGTGGAGATTATCGGATTCTGCACTAAACGCTCCGTCGAGGTCTACAAGGTGCAAATATTCCGCACCACCGTCTTGCCATTCCATTGCCATCTTCACAGGATGGTCAGAGAAAATCGTTTCTTGTCCTGATCGCCCCTGCACTAAATTCACACATTTGCCATTTCGGAGATCGATTGCTGGTAAAATTAACACGATTGTGGAACTCCCTGTCTTGGACTGATATAACTATCGTTCAGTTGATACTGCTTACATTATTTTGAATGATCTGATGAGAGAAAGGAATCGCAGATGCGTCCAGTTATCGGCATCACTTGCGGCCTAACAGCGAGTGCTATTGGCGACTCCGTATACACCCTCGAACGCAACATCATTGCGCGCGATTACGCCGGTGCGATCGAACACGCTGGAGGCACGCCGCTTCTCATTCCGCACGTTGGAGATCTTGAGTGTATTGATCAATACTTGGGTGTGCTCGATGGGCTTGTCCTTTCCGGTGGCGGCGACATCGATCCGTTACTGTTTGATCAGGAGCCACATCGAAATATCGGTAGTGTTGACCGCGTCCGTGATGAAATGGAGTTTCAACTGACTCAGAAGGCACTAAATCAGGATCTACCGCTGCTCGGCATCTGCCGCGGTATCCAGATGATGAACGTTGCTGCCGGTGGAACGATCTACCAAGATATCGCCGCTGAGATGCCACAACCAACTCTGTGTCACTCACAAACGGGTGCAGGTTGGTACGCGTCCCACACAATCGACATTCTACCCGACACGCGTCTGCTTCAGGTTTTCGGCAGCCCAATTGCCCATGTCAATTCGTATCATCACCAAGCTGTGCGTGATGTTGCCGAGGGTTTTATCGTTACAGCTAAAGCGAAAGATAACGTGATAGAAGCGATCGAAAGCCCCGCGCACCGGTTTGCGCTTGGTGTGCAGTGCCACCCTGAGCTGATGTGGGAGCAGCATCCGGAGGCGCTGAGCCTATTTACAGCATTCTTGAAAGCTTGCCAGTAAATATCAGGCTCGCTTGCCCAAGCCCCGTCTTTACCTGCAAATCCCTCTTACGCCCATGTCTTGCTTTCGCGCCCTTCCACCCGATGATCATACAGTAGTTTTGTCTCCTCCGGGAACGTATCGAAAACTTCCGATGGGATGGGTGCTGTATTGACCCCGAAAAACTCCAGGTTGAGCCACCACGGCGCATAGCGCACTACTACCGCAGTTCGCGGCTTCTCGCTGGGACTGGCTGCATTCGAGTGCCAGATACGGCTGTCCATCATCAGTACACTACCCGCATCTCCCGTCGCTTGCAGTTCGCCCGGAATTGGCGCGAACTCATCGATTCCGTCGTTTTCGCCCCTCGGATTTCTGGGACTGACGTGCGTGCCGGGCACAACCCATGTGCCACCGTTGCTGGTTGTGAACGGAGTAAGCATCCACAATGTTGTGATGCCAAGTACCGCTTTCGGAAAAGGTTGACTGACGTGCCACGGCTGTTTGAGATCGTGCGGAAAGTCGGAGTGGTAAGCGCGATTCAGTTCATAGTTCGGGGGACGGATCTTATACTCGGTCTGGGAGATCCGTACTTGGGGACCCAATATCGCCTCAATAACGTTTAACAACTGTTTGTTGGATAGGTGAGATGCCAACGATGGGAAAAAGGAAATCACGTTTCTGGACCATCGATCATGCTCTTCGGCGAACGCTTTATATAATGGTTCAGATGTCTCGACCTCCTCACGTACCGCATCCACTTCATCTGTTGGGATGATACCTTCCATCACACACCATCCCTCCTGCTCCAGCTGCGTGACATACTTATCGGTTGTCCGATCTAATCTCTCCATAAGATACTTCCTCCTCCTTGGAAGTTGGTTAAAAAAACTAACGATATGTCAGGCGAGGTTCGGCGCGCCGTTTCTTTAATCCACTAACAACGATTTTGTTGTTCGGTTCTTTCGCATCCATCCCGATAGGTCGCATCTCCGAGGTATGGTAGCCGATCCGAACGGATTTTCGCCACTGATCGGTCTGATTCACATGTGAGATAGCGGCTATGCTGCGAGTGCTTCCATCTGTTGAGTATATTTACCGTAACGCGCAGCGCTGTTGCACTTTGCTCGCTGGTAGAAGATCTTTTGCGCCTTCGCTGCATTGGCTGCGCTTCCGCCCCACGCCTCAAGCGTTGGTCCCTGAAGTGCTCGGCCGTACGAGAAGCTAAGTTCCCATGGACAGTTACCTATGGCGTTCATGGCGTTGAGATGTTCCGTAGCTAATTTAGCGCTTTGACCGCCGGAGAGGAAAACAACCCCCGGCACCGCAGCGGGTACAGCGCGACGGAAACAGCGCACCGTTGCCTCCGCTACCTCTTGGACACCCGCCTGCACCGGGCAGTCTGTGCCTGATAGAACCATGCTCGGCTTGAGCAGCGTCCCTTCCAGAACGACACGGTGTGCATGAAGTTCAAAATAGACACGTTTCAGCGTCGCTTCCGTTATCTCTTCACAACGCTCAATCGTATGTGTGCCCTCCATGAATACTTCTGGCTCAACGATCGGAACAAGTCCAACTTCTTGGCATATAGCCGCGTAACGTGCTAACGCATGAGCATTAGCGTCGATACCAGATTGTGTCGGTAAACCATCGCCGACATTGATGACCGCTCTCCATTTTCCGAATTTTGCTCCGAGTTCACGGTATTCAGTGAGGCGCTCACGCAGTCCGTCGAGGCCCTCCGTCACCGTCTCGCCAGGAAAACCAGCCAGATCGTGGGGACCCGTATCCGCCTTGATACCGGATATGATGCCTTTGCTTGCAAGCAGTTCGGGAAAAGGCGTGCCGTCTTCAGTGCTCTGACGAAGCGTTTCCTCGAACAGGATGACGCCGCTAATGAACGCTTCTGTCCCAGGTGTCGTGAAAAGCATCTCGCGGTACGCCCGGCGGTTCGCTTCGGTAGATTCCACGTTGATGCTATCAAAGCGTCTCTTAATGGTAGCGGTGCCCTCATCGGCGGCGAGTATGCCTTTGCCTGCTGGAACGAGGGCCTGTGCGATAGATTCAAGTTCTTGGGTGCTCATGGATGTGAGACTCCTTTCAATCGCGTGAGGTACGAGGTCCGACAAAAGCTCCTTAATTATGCCTGACCGCATATGTCACGGTTAATATTCTCGTTCAATCAGAAAATTAATCAGTTCTAAAAAGATATCCTTAGCTTGGCTTGCCGGTAAATTGGGAAATGCTTGATTAAACTGTGTGTATGCTTTCTTCGCAAGTACCTTGGCGTGTTGTTGAGCGTACTGGATTGACTCATACCGCTGCATCAGATCCAACACCTCTTGGATCTCGTCCGGATCTTTGTCCGCGCGACGCTGCCCCATAATTTCAGTGATACGTTTTGCTTCCCCTTGTGAGCAGGTGTTAAGCAGGTGGATGAGAATGAGGGTTCGCTTTCCTTCGCTGATGTCTCCCCCGATCTCTTTACCGTACAATCTTTCTTCACCGATGAGATTCAGGGCATCATCCTGAATCTGGAAGGCAACCCCAAGATTCGTGCCTATGTTAATGAATGGATCCGTTTCGTTCTTGGACGCTCCCGCAATGAAGGCGCCCATGCGACACGGGGTGATGCAGGTGTAGGAAGCTGTCTTCTTGATACACATCGTCCAGTAGTCGGCTTCCGTCAGATCCCAGCGATTATTCTCAACCCAACTCAATTCGATGTGCTGTCCTTCGACGATACTATTGCTCAGTTGTGCAAATTCAGCGGAAATGTCAAATGCGAGTTCATATCCGAGCAAGTCTGCGTTTCGGTTTAGCATCTCCCACATTTTGCAATGAAGTCCATCCCCGACGTTAATCGCGATTGGAATCCCGTGTTTCTGATGAAGACACGGTTCGCCACGACGCAGGTCGGAGCCGTCTTCTATATCATCGTGGATCAGTGCCCAATTTTGCAAGAGTTCAAGCGCTGCAGCAGTATTGAGAGCCTTCTGTGGGTTTCCTCCGAACGCCTCGCAAATGAGTAGACAGATTGCTGGGCGCAACCCTTTCCCAGCTCGGAGCGGGTAATCCAGCATCATCTGATAGAACTGGTGCACCTCAGGATGATCGTGCTCACTGGGCAGAAAGTCAAAGATGTGTGCGTCAATCTGCTTTTTTGTCTCTTTGAGAAAGTCCAGTGGCTGCGTTGCTGCTGACATAATAGAATTATTGCCTTCGCGAGAGGGGTTTGATATAATGTTGCTATCGGGAGGAAATCTTGTGTCTGAAATTGGCTTGATATCACCACTTAGAATTATAACCTATCTTTCCTCAATTTTTCAATGCCTGAAGTTACTCTTCCCAAGAAATAATGGTGACAGTTTTTGCTAAGAATGATATACTTACCGAAGATGTTAGCTATCATAACCTAAGCTCGTACCTACGTTATAATACTATACACATTTCGCCCCGTCCCTCTTCCGATTTCAATGAATCCCGCGAAGTGAAAATCCTCAGTGATTCAGAAAATGCTCGGAACGCCATAAACGGGGCATTTAGGGCGGGTAGGGTTCGGATGGCAATCTAACAGTCAATCCCTACATCCCATTGCACGCGTTACGCCCAACAGTGTCAGGAGAACGAAAATGCCCAATGTAATGCCCGAACGGCTGCGTAAGATCACGGCAGACATCTTTAAAGCAGCAAGTGTTCCCGCCGAAGACGCAAAAATCATAAGCGAAATCCTTGTAGACGCCAACCTTGCAGGTCACGACTCACACGGTGTGATTCGCATCCCGCAGTATATGGGTTTCATAGATGCTGGACAGATTGACCCCGGTGCCACAATGGAAATTGAGCGGGAATCCCCCTCACACGCCCTGATTAACGGCAACTGGGGGTTTGGTCATGCCATTGCGCAGCGTGCAATGTCGCTCGCGATTCAAAAGGCGCAGTCGAGCACGGTCAGTGCTGTTAGCATCTATAACTGCAATCACATCGGTAGGATTGGTAGCTATAGCATGATGGCGGCGAAAGCGGGGCTGGTGGGTATTGTAATGGTGAATGCCGGGGGAGCTGCGCTTTATGTCGCACCCTTTGGAGGTAGCGACGGACGACTTGCAACGAACCCTATTTCGATCGCTGCACCCACACAGGGTGATGAACCCATTGTTCTGGACATTACGAGCAGTGTAGTGGCGCAAGGAAAGATTCGCGTCGCCTTGAACCGCGATGACACTGTCCCACTTGGATGGTTGATTAACGGTAAAGGTGAGCCGACAACGGACCCGCGCGATCTCAATGGTCCACCTCCCGGGGCATTGCTACCGCTCGGGGGGATCGCCGGACATAAAGGCTTCGCACTCGGTTTGATGATTGATGTGTTGGGAGGCGCGTTGTCCGGCGCAGGTTGTAGCGGCTCTGGCACAACAACGGTCCAAAACGGAGTCCTGATGATTGTGCTGAACATCGCAGAATTTACGCCGATGGACGATTTCTACGACCGGGTTGATGCACTCGTCAAGCACGTGAAAGCGTCGCCGCCTGCGCCCGGCTTTGAGGAAATCTTAGTTCCCGGTGAAATCGAGTCGCGCCAAACAAAGTGCCGTTCGAGCGAGGGGATTCCGGTTGATGACGAAACGTGGAGACAGATCCAAGAAACTGCAGCGGCGGTTGGAATATCCGAGCTTTAGTTGAACATGGAGTAGAGGGGTAATATGGCGAGGAAAACGAAACTTTCCCCTTTGATGGAACAATACAGACAATCAAAAAAACAGTATCCGGACTCGATTCTGCTTTGCCGGGTGGGAGACTTTTACGAGGCATTCTACGAAGATGCCGAGTTGATTGCGCGCGTCCTAGAAATTACGCTCACCTCGAGAGATAAGGATAGCGTGGGCGGTCCCATCCCGATGGCAGGTGTTCCGCACCACGCACTCGATTCGTACCTGTACAAGCTAGTAAACGCCGGCCATAAGGTTGCAATCTTGGAGCAGGTCGAAGACGCAAAGAAAGCGCGGGAGGAGAACCGACTTGTCAAACGTAATCTTGTCCGCATTGTCACCGCTGGCACCGTTACCGATCCGAAGGTCCTGGACGGTAAGACGAATAACTATCTCATCAGCGTCTATCTGTTCAATGACAGTTACGGACTGGCTGCAGTCGATCTGTCAACAGGAGAATTTACCGTAACAGAACTGGAGAACTTTGCGAAACTCTGGTCTGAGATTCACCGGCTCGCTCCCAAAGAATGCCTCTTTTCTGAGGATTTTGATGCTTCAGAAATACAGACGCAAATTCAGTCGGATCTGAAGGCAGTAGTCAACTATCTTCCAGACTGGCGCTTCTCGTTTGATACCGCGCGATCTGAACTCCTCCAACATTTCAACACCCTCTCACTCGACGGCTTCGGCTGCGAACATCTCCCTGCTGCTATCTGTGCGGCGGGGGCGCTCGTCTACTACCTCTACGAAACCCAGAAACAGGAGGTCAAGCATATTGTCTCCCTCCACACCTACACCATCGCCGACTTTATGCTTCTGGAGGCGGATACCCAACGGAATTTAGAGTTAACAACCTCCATCCGGGACGGTTCATCGAAGGGGACACTTCTGGAGGTAATGGACGAGACCGTAACTCCGATGGGCGCGCGAAAACTGCGTCAGTGCATCTTACAACCGCTCCTACAACCCCCGGAAATCAGTGCACGGTTGGATGCGGTCGATGAACTAAAAAATCACATCGGCTTGCAGGAGGAGTTGCGGGAGCGGTTAAGCAAGGTGTATGACATGGAGCGGCTGATTTCTCGGATCAGTCTCGGTTCGGCAAATGCCCGAGATCTTCTTGCGTTGAAAGATTCGCTGCGCCTACTCCCCGATATCAAAACACAACTCAACGATTGTGCAGCCACTTTATTGCAAACCTTGAATGAGAACCTAGACCCCTTAACAGAATTAGCGGACTTGATCGAGGGCGCCATCCACCCAGATCCACCCGTGACAATCCGTGAGGGAAGATTAATTAACGACGGCTACAACGACCAGCTGGATGAGCTGCGCGGGATTACCAGTGAGGGAAAAAACTGGATCGCGGAACTTCAACAGAAAGAACGAGATCGGGTGAACATCCCGTCCCTGAA
This sequence comes from Candidatus Poribacteria bacterium, assembly GCA_965220385.1. GTDB lineage: Bacteria > Poribacteria > WGA-4E > WGA-4E > PCPOR2b > PCPOR2b. The sequence continues at coordinate 1,335,973 of OZ244825.1, forward strand.
AATCGGATTTAATCAGGTTTTCGGTTACTACATTGAGGTTACCAAGCCAAATCTACATCTTATACCCGATTATTATATCCGTAAACAGACATTAACCAATGCCGAGCGATTCATAACGCCTGAACTGAAAGAGCGAGAATCGCAGATATTGAACGCACAAGACCAGATTCAGACCCTTGAGTACGACCTATTTTGCGAGGTGCGTGCACAGGTTGCTGCGGAGACCGAGGGCATCCAAAAGGCTGCCGCCGTAGTCGCTATGATTGATGTCGTCGCCGGACTTGCCTATATTGCGTCCAAATACGATTACGCGAAACCGATCATTGATGAGAGCGATGAACTTATCGTACGGAACGGGCGGCACCCCGTTGTGGAGCAACTCTTTACGCGGGAGGGATTTGTTCCTAACGATACATCGTTGAACTGCCGTGACCATCAAATGCACATTATCACGGGCCCGAATATGAGCGGCAAGAGCACTTTTCTTCGTCAGACAGCACTCATTACATTGATGGCGCAAATGGGCAGTTTCGTTCCCGCATCAGCGGCGAAAATCGGGATTGTAGACCGTATCTTCACCCGCGTGGGTGCGTCGGATAACCTTGTCATGGGCCAAAGCACTTTCCTCGTGGAAATGAACGAAACGGCAAACATCCTGAATAACGCGACGCGCAAGAGTCTGATTATCCTCGACGAAATCGGACGCGGCACCAGTACATTTGATGGCTTAAGTATTGCATGGGCGGTGGCAGAGTACATTCTGGATGAGCGACGGATCGGTGCGAAGACGCTGTTTGCAACCCACTATCATGAACTGATCGAACTCGAAGGAAAATATAAGAATGTGAAGAATTATAATGTTGCTGTGCACGAGGATGGCGAAGCCGTAACCTTTTTGCGGAAGGTTGTAGAGGGAGGAACCGATCAAAGCTACGGTATCCACGTTGCGCGTCTCGCGGGGTTGCCACAGGCTGTCATTGAGCGGGCAAACCAGATCTTGGAAGTCCTTGAACAGCACAACCTAAGCATTGAGAGTGAGGAAACAGATCAATCTCCGGCAAAGTCTGTGCCGAAAGCACCCCGGGCTCGTCGCCGAATGTCGCGTTCTACCTTCCAAGACGATTCTCTCCAACTCGCACTGTTCACGCCGAAGACGCATCCCATTGTTGAGGAGCTTCGGAATACTGAACTTAATCAGATGACCCCGATGGATGCGTTAAATCTGATCTATCATCTGAAGGCGAAAGCAGAGGAGTGAGGCTTTATCCTAACGACTTATAAGATAAGGAGTCAACTATGTCTAAAATCCGATTAGGGATTATCGGTTGTGGCGGAAATTCGTCTGGCCATGCGCGCCGAATGAATGAAAACTCTGATGTCCAAATTGTCGGCACCTGTGATGTAAACACCGATATTGCTAACAGTTACATTGATCGTAACCTGCCAGAGTTGGATCCGCGTCCAGCTGCCTTCGATAATATCCCCGCGCTGCTTGACGCAACATCGCCCGATGCGGTGGTAATTTCCACACCACACACCCTCCACTTCGAGCACGGTATGCATGCCCTCAATGCGGGGTGCCATGTATTGATGGAGAAGCCGATGGTAACCGCAGCCGAGGACGCATATACAATAGCTGAGAAGGTCGAAGAGACGGGTAAGGTGTTTACCATTGGCTATAATACACCCTGCTCAGCAAACTTTTACTATGTGCGCGAATGTATCCGTAACCAAACGCTCGGCAAGCTGGAATTGGTGACCGGCTATATCACGCAGAACTGGCTTCGCGCAACGCAGGGCGCGTGGCGACAAGTGCCTGAACTCTCCGGCGGAGGACAGGCGTATGACAGCGGGGCGCATCTTTTCAACAGCCTTTGCTGGTCTGTTGAATCCAACGTTGCTGAAGTGTATTCCTTCATCGATAATTGTGGCGCAGCTGTTGATATCAACAGCTCAACCAACGTCCGATTTGAAAACGGGGTTTTCGCGAGTATTGTTGTTAGCGGAAACTGCCCAAGCCCGGGTGGCACCCACATGGCCCTCATCTTTGATAATGGTCGAATTGAGGTTGACGGATGGAGCGGGGGTTGGATTCGTGTCTACGAAGGTGGCGAACAGCTTGACCCACCGCCAATTACTGACGAGATGGCTGCCGGTTCGCCAGACGACAACTTCATCGATGCCATTCTTGGGCGCGCTGAACCTCGCACCAGTCCGACGAACGGAATTATACAGTCTGAGTTGATGGACGCTATCTACGAGTCGGGACGCACCGGGCTACCCGCTCGTCCTGTGCGGAGATAATCGCATCATTGGGTTTCCACACTGTTTGACCTGTTCGACACACGGGTTCAGCATGCCTCTACGCACTACATTTCACGTCTGGGAGAACGGAGGATACCGATGCAAACATATCGCGCGGTAGTTATCGGCTGTAGCCGGATGGGCGCATTTATTGATAACGAAGGGGTTGGTCATCTCGCATCTGAAATAACCAACTACTTGGCGCATAATTTCCCCAAGTCACATGCTGCCAGTTATTTCGCCGAGGAACGCACGGATCTCATCGCTTGTTCTGACATCCGTAAGGAAGTCATGGCGGAGTTCGGACAGCGATACAACGTTCCGGTTGAGCGGCAGTATACCGACTATAAGGAGATGCTTGATCGGGAGCAACCGGACATTGTGAGTGTCGCAACGCAGCCGGAACAACGTGCGGAGGTTGTCATCTATGCTGCAGATCACGGCGTCAAAGCCATCTACGCAGAAAAGGCGATGGCCGCGTCAATGGACGAGGCAGATGCAATGGTTGAGGCGGTCGAGCGCAACGGGGTGGCATTCAACCTCGGAACCAACCGGCGTTGGGATACCGGCTTCGATAAGATGAAAGAGATCATTGATAGCGGTGAATTAGGCGCGCTTCGGACTCTGATTATCTACGGCAATGGATCGCTTTTTAACACCGCTAGCCATAACTTCGATCTCATCCTTCGTCTCAACAGCGATGCCCCTGCGTCTTGGGTTTCGGCACATCTTCCGGACGGTGACGCAATCATTGATGGGGATATCGTCCGAGAAGATCCGAGCGGGCAAGGCATGATCCAATTCTCAAACGGTGTAACAGCGCACGCGCTACTCGCGCCGCTTGGGTGGGAGGCAATCTGCGAGAAGGGGAGCATCACGAGTGCTAGAGACGGTGCGATGTGGCAAATCCGTCGTCAAAATAGACTGGAATCCTTCCCCAAGTTTGAACGTACCAGCAGCGGGGCGAATATCGTCAGGGATCTTGTCCATGCGCTCGATACAGGCGAACCTACGCGCGGCGGAGTTCGTGTCGCCCACGCGAGTACGGAGTTGATTTTCGCCTTTATGGAATCCCACCTGCGGAATGGTGAGCGGGTCGAATTGCCGCTAAAAGGGAGTAAGCTGCGCCTACAACGAGACCGAGGACCGAGACAGCCGAGGTTTCAACCATAACAGGACTTACGCAAGCCAACCGTAGGCGGGGCATCCCCGATAAATCGGGATTCAAAGCAACTTGCCCCGCACTTAACACCTTCACCGCAATCACACTCTGTTTTTACATGAGCCATAAACAATTGTTGTAAAGAGGAGACGCTATGGCCGAAGAGACGATCTTCAGTAAAATTATCCGTAAGGAAAATCCTGCGGACATTGTGTATCAAGACGATTTAGTAACCGCATTTCGGGATATCAACCCTCAGACTCCCACACATATCTTAATTATTCCGAACAAATTGATTCCCACTTCTGACGATGTGACGCTTGAAGATGAACCGGCTTTGGGGCGGATGTTCACAGTGGCGGCAAAGATTGCTAGAGAAGAGGGGATTGCTGAAGATGGTTACCGTTTAATTATCAATTGCCGGGGGCATGGCCTGCAGGAGGTTTATCATCTGCACATGCACCTCGTCGGTGGTCGTCAGTTGGGGAGAATGCTGTCGAGGCAGTGACGCTCGGTTTCATGTCCGCAGGTCAAAGATAGTTTTCACCGCGCCCGACCGTCCGGTGGACATCGCAGCTTGGATAGCTTGTCGATACGCCTTCAATGGGAATCCTGTGCCAATTAAAGGAAGTAATTTATCTCCCATCTCCTCCAGCAATCGGATTCCAAGTGAAAACGTGCGAATCTCTTCGCCTGCGTACTGCTCCAGCCCGTAGGTATATGCACCCTCTACCTGCAATTCCTTGTACCAAACCGATGTCCAGTCGATATTCTTGGGAATAGCGGGCATACCCACGAGCATGACACGGCCTTGTGCGCGTGTGAAGCGGAGCGCGTCGTCAATCGTCGAAGCCGAAGCAACGCAGTCAAATGTCACATCAACCCCGCCAAGCAAAACAGGTTTACCCAACTCTGGTTGATAACTCTCCGCGCCTGTCATTCGACAGAAATTTGTGTAGAGCGATTTGTCTGACGGGAGGATTTCATCCGCGCCCAGTTCACGTGCAAGTTGACGTTGATGCGGATATTTGGCGACAATCAGGATACGGTTCTGTTTCCCAATTGCCCGAATCGCCGCAACCGTCAATAACCCAACCGTTCCCGCACCGATGACTAACACTTCGTCCGCGTCTTTGAAGTCAGCTTTCAAAACACCGTGCAATGCACAGGCAAACGGCTCGAGAAGCACTGCGTGCTCATCAGAAAGGGTGTCTGGCACATGATGGATCTGGTTCTTGTGCGCTAGGAAATAAGGACTCCAACCTCCACCCGTGTCTTGGCAGTATCCCGTCTGAATACCTGCGGAGATGCTTCCCTTTGTGATGTTTTCACAGTTTGCAAAATGCCCCTGCTGGCACTGGTAACACCCGGGTTCAATACCACGGATTTCGCACGACAATACAGGTTCCATCACAACGCGATCGCCGACCTTATATCCCTCAACTCCCTCGCCTAATTCCGCAATTTCGCCAACTACTTCATGCCCAAGCACAAATGGGCACGACGTGAAAGGCGAAAAATATGGACTGCCTTTCGCCATAATGGTTGCGAGATCCGAACCGCAGATCCCGCTCAATCGTGTTCTGATTTTCACCCAATCCGGCGTGGGAAGTTGCGGTTCAGCGATCTCAGCCAAACGGATACAGGAAGCACCAGCGGTATAAAGCCAATTCCAGCGTTTTCCTAAGAGACGTACCATCAGATAACGTGGCACACTTTTAATATATTGGATAGCTTGCATGGTTTTGTAATATTGTAATACGCCGATGTAGAATGCTACTCAAACGCTACCCCTAACTTAACGCTTTTTTCCGGGTGTAGATCCATCTCCTCGTAAGCCTGAGGTGATTCGGCAAACGGTACGACCGGGGAGACGATCTCCTCACAATCAAATCGTCCGTCAGAGAGCCAGTCCCAACAGTGATCCGTAATGCGCCCGAAATCCCAACGCGGGTGATCTCGGTTCGGATCGCTGCAGGCACGCGCAAAGATGAGATTCGGAATATCGAAGTGCGCGACAGCACCGAGGTCCAGTCCACCCTTGCACTCCTTCATCCAGCCGACGACAGCAACGGTGCCACCGTACGCTAACCCCCGGATTGCGCCGTCCAATGCTTGATAGTTCGCACTTGTCTCGATTGCTACGTCAATTCCAAGTCCTCCGGTCGCCTTCTTCAGTTCCTCTCCAACATCAACAGTCGTTGGATCAAGCGCGAGGTCTATCCCAACGTTTTCGACAACCTCACGTCTCTTGGCGATTGGATCTACAGCAGCAACAAAAGCCGCTCCCGCCATCTTAGCCATCTGTACCGTCATTTGACCGATCGCGCCAAGTCCAAAGACCGCAACCCTATCTCCCAATCGAACCTGACCATCCCGAATGCCAGCGAGCGCAAAATGTGCCGGATCATAGCAAACTGCGTCTTTCCACGTCATTCGATCGGTCATACGCAAAGCGCGTTCGGCGTTCCATGTATGTGTCTCTCGAAGGTTCCCGTATCCAGCGACTCGATCACCTATCGAAAAGCCTTCGACACCGTCACCGATCTCAGTAACTCGACCGACACACATGTTCCCCAACCCCATGGGGAACGATGCGCCACGAAATCCATGATAGCCTGTCAATTCCGTGCCTCGCTTAGGGGCGCCAAACTCTACTTCAATGCGGATATCTCCTGCTGCTAAAGGTCCCTCTTCATAGTCCTGTAAAACAGGCTGCTGCACTGCAATTGCGACTAATTCTTTTGGCATTTTCTCTCCTTCGTTTTGATCTGACTCCGAGTGTCCTACCGGGATTTTCGGTGGCAACTTCCGTTATTCTAGTCAAATTGCTATTTGTCAAACTCACTCGGCTTGGATGGACATATCCGAGTTTTGGACTCTCCCCGATAAGATCCCCGATGAATCGGGACAGGCGGGACAGGCAGAACGGAGCCATTTTTGTCCGTAGTGGATTTGCCAATCCACTGCGATCGGTAATTGATTCAATTTAGCTTGCATACGCTCGGTTTACAATGTTTTCTATAACCCGCAACTTAGGTTAATTAACGGTAAATGTGGTCTGTTTTCGGCATCAATTCTATGCCATTTATCGGTTTCTAACACCCTATAGGGTAACGTATGTTAAGTATATTGCTAAAAATTACCTTAATTTTTCCTTCGCCTAATCCGTCCAAACCCAGGCAGGGCGCGGGTTTGACGGAGGGGGCAAATTTTGCAAATCACCCCGACAAACCGACTGGAAAACGTTGAATTTTTTTCAAAAGTGTTAGATTTTGTTAGATTTTGCTAGGTCATTGTGGATAACTTTTTGACTCCGATCGATAGGAATCATTACGCCGAATAGGTCAATATGTTAAACTACCACCATAGCCCCAGAGAGTCGGTATGCTTATGAGCAAACTTCTGCTATTGTAACATTCGGCATAAATTAAATACCAGTGAATTGTGCGTAGAAGATTCGGATTTCGCTGTTGACGCCTCGCCAAAAATCTGCTAAAATCACGAATATGAACAGTAGGCACTTGATGCCGATCTGTCCGCACTATCTGATCTCACAGACAGGAGAAGCCATGATAAACACGCCAGACATTGAACGCCCTCCCCAACAACTGATTGAAACTCTCTCCTCTATCAGCAGTGCTACCGCTGCTGGTGAATTGTGCCGTCTCGGTATCCGTGATCCCCAGATTCTGGGTCCAATCCCCCGTACACCCGGCAAGACAGTGGTCGGTCCAGCACTCACCCTGCAATTTATGCCCAAACGCGAAGATATCTACGCTGTTGACGAATATAACGATCCCGAAAAACAGCTGCACCGGCATGCACTCTACCACACCCAACCCGGCGATATTATTGTTGTTGATGCACGGGGCGACCTGAGTAGCGGCGTTTTCGGCGAGATGATGTTGACCTTTTTCAAGGGGCGCGGGGGAATCGGTGCGGTCATAGACGGTTGTATTCGAGATTTTCCCTATGCACAAACCTTGGGGTTAGGGTTATGGTTAAAAGGCACGACCCCCAACTTCCATACCCAAACTAACATCTATCCCTTTGCCGTCGATGTTCCGGTGGCGTGCGGGGACACCTTGGTTATGCCGGGCGATATCATTGTAGCTGACGATGATGGCGCGGTTGTGGTGCCGATTAAGTTAGCACCCGAGTTATGTGAAAAAGCCACCGCCCACTCCGAATGGGAGGATTTCAGCCGTATGAAACTGGAGGAAGGCGGCCACTTGCGCAAATATTACCCGCTCAATGATGAGGCGAGGGCGGAATACGAGGAATGGCGGAAAGCTCAAGAAAAATAGAACGGTTAACTGCCGTTTAGAAGGAGAATAGCAATGCCAGACACAGACTTTCAAGGGATAGGTTGGAACGCTGTCAGCAAGACAGGTGCTGTCGCTGCAGGCGGAGCCGGAGCGGTTGATGCCGGGATTAAAATTCTGGAGGCAGGTGGTAACGCCGCGGACGCCGCAGCCGGAACGATTCTCGCGCTTAACGTTACGGATCATATCGCCTGTTCTATTGGTGGTGAGGTGCCGGTTCTGATTTTTGACGCGGAGAACCAAGAGGTAAAGTCACTTTCGGGCCAAGGACGAGCCCCGCTTTCGCAAGAAGCCATCGACTGGTATATGGAAAATGGGATTCCACCCGGTGACATGAAAATGGCACCCGTGCCCTCGGTTGTTGATCTCTGCATCACCATGCTCCAACGGTATGGAACCAAGACATTTGAGGAGATCGTAAATCCCACACTTGCTATCTTGGATGCAGGAGACGAGGACTGGCATCCCAACTTGGCGATCACATTGCGGCGGATGGTTGAGGAGGAACATCTCACCTCTGGCGATCGTGAAACAAAGCTACAGGCTGCCACCGACCGCTTTTACGGACGGAACAAATACCGCAACGATATCGCAGATGAACTGGAAGCGTTCTATATCAGGAAGGGTGGATTCCTGCGTAAGTCAGATCTTGCCGCGCATGCCACACTGATCGAGGAGCCTGTAAAGGTGGACTACAAGGGGTATACGGTCTACAAGTGCGGCACGTGGACACAGGGACCCTATCTCTGCCAGGCACTGCGCCTCTTGGAAGATTTTGATCTGAAGGGGATGGGACATTTCTCAGCCGATTATATTCACGTCATTACTGAAGCACTTAAACTGGCTATGGCGGATCGTGACGAATACTACGGCGATCCAGTCTTTGTCGATGTCCCTATGGATGATCTGCTCTCCGATGCGTACACCGAGATGCGTCGCCCCTTAATCGAAATGGGGAAAGCCTCGCTGGAAGCCCGACCCGGTGATATAACGAACATGAAACCGGTGAAAGAGGGTGGCGCATTTCGCCCAGGGGTGGGTGGAACGACGACCTGTGTCGTCGCTGATCGTTGGGGGAATGTAGTTTCTGCCACACCTTCGGCTAACGTGCACCGTGAAGAAAGAATGGGAGGTTCAACCGGTGTGAGCTTCGGTAATCGTCTGCGAAGTCTCAACACGGTTCCGGGACATCCAAACTGTATCCAACCCGGCAAACGACCCCGCATCACCCTGACCCCGACGCTTGTCCTGAAAAACGGTAGTCCGATTCTGGCGATTAGTGTCGCCGGCGGTGACCTGCAAGACCAAGCAGCGCTGAACCTACTCCTCGACTTCATCGAGTTCGATATGCAACCGAAAGAGGCTGTCACCGCACCACGCTTCGCTACAGCGCATCACCAAGATTCGTTCGATCCAAATCCCAATCGTGAAGAGGCATTCAAGCAGGCTGGATCGTTGACTGTCAGTGACACGGTGGATTCAAGCGTTCAGGAGGAACTAATCCGACGTGGGCATCAACTTGAGGCAAGAGCGGGAGCAATTGCGACGCCTGTGATGCTTGCTATTGACCAAGATAGTGGGATGCTCTATGCTGCCGGTGATCCGGCTGCAAATCGTCATGCAGCGGGCTTAGAAGACGAATGAGAGGAAATAGCAATGCCCGAAAAATTGACCGTCCTGTTTTTGCCCCATCCGCTTGGTCCCTCAATGTTCAAACCGTCAGGGGACGACGTGATTGCTGCAGTAGGCGACCGGCACGATCTGCGTATCTTGGATTATGATCGACCCATTGCCCCACAATTTGATGGTATCGATGTAGTCATTGATCACGGCGGCTCAGCGGGTACACGAGAGATGGCTGATGCGGCAGAGGGGAAAGTCCGTCTCTGGCAGATACTTGGGACAGGGTTTGACCATTTCGATCTGAACTATTGGCGCTCGAAAAACCTGCCTGTAGCAAACTGTCCGGGAATCTTCAGCGCTGTGGCATTGGCTGAATGTGCTGTAATGTTCATGCTGATGCTCGCTCGTCAGTACCCGGTCACGCAAGCGAACCTGAAGGAGGGAGAGTTGTACAGACCGGTTGGGATGGAACTTGAGGGGCTGAGTTTGGGCATCATCGGTTTCGGTGCGAGTGGTATTGAATTGGCTCGTCGAGCTGCGCCCTTCGGCTTAAAAATGTCGGCGATCGATATCCGTGATGTTGGCGCGGACGAGGTGCGCGAATTTGGGCTGGATTTCGTTGGAAAACCGAAGGATCTGGATGCTGTTATCGCTGCGTCCGATTTTGTCTCGCTGCATCTGCATCTCAACGAGGAGACTCGCCACACTATTGATGCGCGTCGCCTGCGTTTGATGAAACCGACAGCGTTTCTAATCAATGTCGCGAGAGGCGCATTGGTCGATGAGGACGCGTTGATCGAGGTGTTGGCGGAAGGTACAATCGCCGGTGCCGGTCTGGATGTCTTCGGTCAAGAACCGCCAGATCTGAACTCAGAAATCTTCAATCTCCCAAATGTGATTGCGACACCCCACATCTCAGGTGCGACGGACGGCACCTCACGGAAACGGGCGGGTGCAGCGGCGGAGAACGTGGACAGGATAGCCGCGGGATTAGAACCGTTGTATCTTATTTCCTGAGTAATTCTGATTCTCTGATCGTTATGGAGGATTCCAGTCGAAGTGACTATCCACGCCGGTAGAGAGTATTATTCAGAGAAAATCGATTACAGAGCGTAAGGGATGGATGGTTGGGACGGAGGTTCTTTTGAAAAAGGTTTTGAATGTTCACGAGGGATCCAGAAAACCGTAACCTGAACAAGCAGATTCTCAACCTCGCTGTCCCCAGCATTATCAGTAATTTGTCGGTACCGATGCTGAGTGCGGTTGACACAGCCCTGATGGGGCGGTTGGAAAATGAGCAGTACCTTGGCGCCATCGCCATCGGTGGTATCATTTTCGGCTTCGTGTATTGGGGGTTCGGGTTCCTCCGAATGGGGGTTACCGGATTAACAGCACAAGCCTATGGCGCAAAAGATACCCAAGAATGTACGTTAATCCTAAAGCGGGCGGGAATTATCGGACTGCTGATTGGTCTACTGCTCATTGCCGTTCAACCTTTAATTGCAGCGCTCAGTTTCTATCTGATGGACGCCGGTCCTGAAGTCGAACAGCTTGCGCGCTCCTATTTTCATATCCGTATCTATGCCGCACCAGCCACCCTAACGCTGCATGTGTTCCACGGCTGGTTTCTGGGTATGCAGAATGCCAAATACCCCATGATTCTCACCATCTTGGTGAATCTGTTGAACCTTGGATTGAATTTTTTCTTTGTTAAGGTTCTATTGATGAACTCCGATGGAGTTGCACTTGGTACTGTGATCGCACAATACCTCGGGTTGTTATGCACTGCTGGGCTGTTTGTGAAGACTTACAGACATCTTTGGGCGGGATGGAGTCTTAAGGGGGTGCTGCACCTCCCTGCCTTAAGGCGCTTTTTCAGGATAGGTGGCGACATCTTCATCCGAACACTGTCCGTGCTATTCTGCCATGCGTTTTTTACAACGAAGGCGGCAGCCTTAGGTGACGTGGCACTCGCTATTAATACGATCCTCATGCAGTTCATCCATATCTTGGCTTACGGCGTTGACGGTTTTGCTTTTGCAGCGGAAAGCCTTGTCGGTAGATACAAAGGGGCACAGGATCTAATCAGATTAAAACGTTCCGTGTTCTTTTCGTTCTGTTGGGCGCTATTTCTTTCCACAGGATTCAGTCTGGTTTTTGCGTTGTTGGGGACGAAATTGCTGTACCTGTTCACGGACAAAAGTGACCTGCTTGTCGGTGCCCGCCCCTACCTAATCTGGATCGCCATAGCACCACTGGTCAACTCCACAGCCTATATTTGGGATGGGGTTTTTATCGGTGCCACCGCTTCCACTGCTATGCGAAATTCCATGCTGACTTCAACAGTGGTCTTTCTCCTGGCATATTTCCTGTTAAAAGGGTTGGGAAACCATGGACTCTGGTTGGCATTGACACTGTTTTCCATTTCACGCGGTGCCACGCTAACCTTTCTGGCTCCGAAACACATCTTTTCACTGAGTGGGCCACGAGCGCGGAGTTTGAGATAAGATTCCACGTTCGTGATATAACATCGCCATTTCATAGATACAGTTTTTTACGCTTTACGTATTACGCATTATTTTTTGCTCAGAGAGGCCATTAGCAGCTTAGAGACTTCATAGAAGGTGTATACTTGGAGGAAATTCAACATGGTATTAAAAGACCGAGTCGCTATCGTTACCGGTGCCAGTTCCGGCATCGGACGAGGAATTGCACTCGAATTCGCTCGTGAGGGTGCTAAGGTCGTCGTTGCAGATGTGCAAGAGGCTCCCAAACAGGGGAAGTACCACGAACAAGACGTGACAACCCCAACGGTTGAAGAGATCGAGAAACTGGGCGCAGAAGGCCTATTTGTCCAAACCGATATGTCGGATGACTCGCAGGTCGAGCGACTCGTTCAGGCAGCGGTTGCACGCTTCGATGAGTTAGACATCCTTGTAAATAATGCTGGCATCCATATCCCTGGCACCAGCCAAGATATCACGATAGCCGATTGGGACAAAGTAGTGGGCGTGAATCTGCGCGGCATTTTTGTCGCAACAAAACTTGCTATCCCTCACTTGACAAAGTCACAGTATGGACGTATCATCCAAATCGCTTCCGTCCACGCCTTCGGTGGCGGTGGAGGTCCCGCCTACGCATCGGCAAAAGCTGCGCTCGTGAACATGGTGCGTGACACTGCGCTGGAAGTCGGGGGATACGGCGTTACCTCGAACGCAATCTGCCCCGGCTATATTGAGACCGCTATCCAAGATTATTTGACGCCGGACCAGATTCAGGAGGCGAGCCAGAGAACACCTATTCCGAGATTCGGTTTGCCCCGAGACATCGGTCGCGCATCGGTCTTTCTGGCATCGGATGACGCGGAGTGGATCACCGGTGCCTCGTTACTGGTTGATGGAGGATATGTCGCCGGGCTCTAAATGGGTTAAGTATCAAATTTACGCAATAAATATCACGCTTTCTTTACACATAGGACTAACGCAGCCAACTGTGCTGAAATACAGGAACTGTGATACATTGCAAGTCATACTGAAAAAGGAGAATCTCATGAGTCAAAAAACATATCGCGCTGCCGCGATCGGACATACAGGTGCTGGAAACTATGGACACGGTCTCCACATGCCGTTTAATGAGTTGGATAACATTGAGTTTGTTGCCATTGCTGACCCCGACGAAGCGGGACGGCACGAAGAGATGGAAAAGACTGGGGTCCAACGCGGCTACGCCGATTACCGCGAAATGCTCGATAAAGAGGAATTGGACATCGTCAGTATGGGACCGCGCTGGACGACTGACCATCTCGAAATGCTGTTGGGGTGTATCAACGCTGGTTGCCACGTCTACAGCGAAAAACCAATGACAGCAACCCTTGCCGAGGGAGACCAAGTTGTAGCAGCGGCAAAGCGGGAAGGCAAAAAAGTTGCCGTCGCCCATCAGGCTGTCTATCTGCCATCCATTCAAGCCGTCAAAAAGATGCTGCACGACGGGGTGATCGGAACCGTCCAAGCCATTCACGCACACGGTAAGCAGGACCGGCGCGGAGGCGGTGAGGATATGATTGTGCTTGGGACGCACCTCTTTAACATGATGCGCTTCTTCGTTGGAGATGTCGCTTGGATGCAGGCACACGTCACAGACAATGGAAAAGAGGTCACCATTGATGATGCGCGTGACGCTACCGAGCCTGTGGGGCTGATCGCTGGCGATTGTGTCAACAGCTATTTCGCCTTTGAAAGCGGCGTTTCTGGACTGTTCGATTCCCACAAGCATGAGGAGAGCGGCGATTACTACGGGATGGAGATTATCGGTGACGAAGGCAGGATATCGATGCGTGGCGGCGGTGGCGACAGTTTGGTCATCTACCCACATCCGTGCTGGTCACCAGCAGATACCACTCAGAAATGGGAAACGGTGGAGGTTGATGACACACCGTTTTCCAGCGGCAACAACCTTGCAGTCATCGATCTAATCGATGCGATCGAAAATGACCGCAAACCGATTTCCGCGGCGGAAGATGCTGTCGCGGCGTTGGAGATGATTCTCGGTGCGTACGAATCCCAACTTACCGGAAAACGGGTTCCATTTCCTATTGCAAATCGCGAGCATCCACTACAAGGATAGCTGCTAGATATTGGTCGCCGGATCCTAGGGTCATTTATGGTGAATTTTAAAAATAAATAAACAGTTTCACCCGCCCGGTAGGTGCGGTTTGTAACCGCACCGGTTTGGAGTGTCTCATTAATTCTAAAATCTACCATAGTTTTACTGTAGGAGGGATCTCCGAATCCCGACATCTCACTGTAGGCGTGATCTCCCGGTTGAGCCTTTTCAAACAAAATGGGTAATAAGCCGAAAACTGAATAGCCTTACACCGGATCTCGTTTGATATTGACGTGCCTCTTGTTTCGTGTTAAAATGAGAAGGTAGACTTTTTTATAGTGAACTATTATACGACGCCAGAAAAATCAGCGCGACTTGGTAAACGATTTGAACGCTGTATCGGTTACTCCATAAGGGAGACGGCCTATGAAAACCAAAAGACGCATTTTCAGCGGTGTGTTCATACTACTCGCAATACTGCCTTGGTTAACCGCCGTGTCATCAGAGGATGCGCTGGTGTACGTCATCAACATACGAAATGAGATTGGCAACGGGCTCCGTGTGTATATTGACAACGGGATTAAACAGGCATCAGAAGCGGAGGCGGACGCAATTATTTTTGACGTCCACACACCCGGAGGTGCTGTGGGGGCCGCCAGAGATATTATTGATGCTATCCAGCGGACAGAAGTTCCCACAATCGCCTATGTCAACACAGAAGCGATCTCCGCCGGAGCCATGATTTCCTTGTCATGTGACCAGATTGTCATGAGACACGGCGGCGCAATTGGCGACTCTGCCCCGGTTTCGATCCAAGGAGAGGAACTGAGCGAGAAGGCGGTCTCTTATATCCGCGGCAAGATTCGTGCAACGGCAGAACGGGGTGGCAGAAACCCTGACATCGCCGCTGCCATGGTAGACAAACGGCTCTATCTCGTTAGACTTGTGGACGGTGAAATTATTACCCTTAGGGAGGAAGAATATGCCGAGCGGAAGGACGCCGGTGAGGAGATGGACATCATCGCCGCTGGCGGACCCGAGGGAGAGCTGCTTACCCTAACCACCGAGGAAGCACTGGAATATAACCTTGCCGACGGAGAGGCAGATACGGTCGCAGACCTACTGGCGATGTATCAGATTGTAGAGGTTGATGGGGAGCGCAAAGCCCTGACGACAGAGGGAACGGCGCTGAAGCAGTCGGAGCTTGGCGGCGATCGGGTAAAGGTAGTGAAATCCTTAAACGAAGCGACGCAGCAAACTGTCTTGGCAAGTTTAGCGGACAGATTTGTCTTTTTTCTTACTAGTCCGTTTGTTAGTGCAGGCCTGCTTGCATTGGGTTCACTCGGATTATTCATGGAAATTCGGACCCCCGGTTTCGGTCTTCCCGGCATTGCTGGGCTAATATGTCTAGGGCTATTTTTCTGGGGGCATAGACTCCTAGATATTAGCGCAGATTATGCCGCACTCGCATTTATTGCTGGCGTGGCACTGCTTCTTATAGAACTGTTTGTAATACCGGGATTTGGTGTTGCGGGTATCGCTGGCATTGTGCTGATGGTGGGTAGTGTGTTTTTCGTATTCCAAAACGCATACAGATTGGAAACCGCAATATTTGCACTGTCGTTTTCGATAATTCTGGCTTTTGTGCTTGGGATGGGGCTCGTGTACATTCTGCCTAAAACCCGGACATGGAATCATTTTGTCTTGCAGACCGCCATGGATTCAGGCGCGGGGTTTCACTCCGCACCACGGGAAGATTTCCAGGCGTACGTGGGTAAGACGGGAGTTGCCCTCACACCGTTACGTCCCGCCGGTACGGTTCGTATCGACGACAAGCGACTTGATGTAGTCACTGTTGGAGATTTTGTCTTGCGTGACACACCCGTGAAAATTGTCGATGTCGAAGGATCGAAAATCTTTGTCGAAGCGATTGATGAAGCCTAAGGTTTGGCTAATCTCATGTCATGGTTCCTAATTTTTCTCATCGGTCTGGGTGTAGTATTGCTGTTTATAGAGATTATCTTCCTGCCCGGCTTTGGTGCGGCAGGAATCCCCGGGGCAGCGCTAATTCTCGCCGGGGTAACACTCTCGTGGATTGAATTTGGGTTGAGGACTAGTCTTACTCATGCAGGTGCTACTGTTGCGGTGACCGTTCCGCTTGCAATTGTCGGATTCAAGTTCTTGCGACGTACGCGGCTCGGAAAGTCATTTATTCTTGATACCGCCGCCAACCGTGCAGATGGGTTCCAAGCGCCGCCCCCAGACTTGGTCAACTTGCTCGGTAAGTCGGGGAAATCAATCACTCCCTTACGGCCCGCCGGTGCCGCGTTAATTAACGATCAGCGCGTTGATGTTGTTACATTGGGTGACTTCATTAAAGCTGAGGTTGAAGTCGAGGTCATCCTCGTTGAAGGAAGCCGTATCGTCGTTCGGAGTTTATGAAAATAGGCAGGTAACACAAAGAAGGAGGTAAAGAATGGGTCCAGAACAAACGTCTATCCTATTTCTTGCTATCGTAATAATTATCGGACTGTTGGTGCTCTTCTGGGTCGTGCCCGTCGGATTGTGGATCGCCGCTATCTTCGCCGGTGTGCGGGTCCGCATTATCGAACTTATTGGCATGCGCCTCCGTCGCGTCAGTCCACCAGTAATTGTCAATGCACAGATCAGTGCCCACAAAGCGGGACTAACACTTGACATGGAGCGGTTAGAGGCGCATTACCTTGCGCGAGGCAACGTGATTCGTGTTGTCAACGCCTTAATTGCTGCCGACAAGGCGAAGATCGATCTCGGTTTGCAACAAGCAACAGCGATTGATTTGGCTGGACGTGACGTGCTCGATGCTGTCCAAGTGAGTGTTAACCCACGAGTCATCACAACGCCGAGGATCACGGCTGTAGCACTCGATGGCGTTCAACTCATCGCGACCGTCCGGATCACTGTCAGGGCAAACATCAACAGGCTTGTTGGCGGTGCGGGTGAAGAGACCATCGTCGCGCGTGTTGGCGAAGGCATCGTTAGTGCGATCGGTGCCTCAGAGACCTACGAGGATGTCCTCGAGAATCCCGACATTATCTCTAGAACGGTATTGGATCGGGGACTTGATTCGGGAACAGCCTTTGATATCCTCTCCATTGATATTGCCGATGTAAATGTTGGAAAAAACATCGGTGCCGAACTACAAGCAGAACAGGCAGAGGCGGATCTCGTTGTTGCCCAAGCCAAAGCAGAGGAACGCCGGGCAATGGCGGTTGCACGCAAACAGGAGATGACAGCTAGTGTCCAAGAGATGCGGTCGAGGGTGGTTGAGGCGGAGGCAAGCGTTCCCCGCGCAATTGCCGGTGCATTTCGAGACGGGAATCTAATGGGTCAGAATTAAGGGGCGATCCCACTATATTGGGATCCCCTGCCACTAACCTCAGGAGGAGGTTTCAAATGGCTATTCCGTACATTATTCCAGCGATTGTTGTAATTATTTTTGTTCTTTGGCTGGCGTGGTTCGTGCCGTTGGGGCTGTGGATCGCCGCCCTTGCAGCAGGGGTGCGCATCCGGATCTTTGGTGATCTCGTCGCAATGCGATTGCGACGTGTTCCTCCCAAAGCTATTGTCGAGCCGCAAATTGAAGCGACCAAAGCCGGATTACAACTCAGGGTTGATAACCTAGAAGCACATTTGCTAGCCGGAGGCAATGTAACTGACGTTGTGCGCGCGCTTATTGCTGCCGATAAAGCGAATATCCGGCTGGACTTTGCACAAGCGGCTGCAATTGATTTAGCCGGCAGAGACGTACTACAAGCTGTGCAGATGAGTGTCAATCCACAGATTATCGATGTTCCTGCAAAAGGCGATGCTAGTCCAGGAATCACTGCGGTTTCCCGCGATGGGATTCAACTTATTGCCAGAGCCAGAGTCACGGTACGTGCCAATATCGATCGGCTTGTCGGGGGCGCAGGAGAAGCAACTGTTATCGCGAGGGTCGGTGAAGGGATTATTACAACAATCGGTTCCTCCGCGAGTCATAAAGCGGTCTTAGAAAATCCTGCACAGATCTCGGAGGTTGTGCTGGAAAAAGGGTTGGCGGCTGGCACTGCGTTTGAGATCCTATCCATTGATATTGCGGATATAGACATCGGCGAGAACGTGGGGGCTAAACTTCAGACGGATCAAGCCGAGGCGGAGTTAAAAATTGCCCGCGCCAAAGCAGAGGAGCGGCGCGCACTCGCGCAAGCCCAAGAAGAAGAAAATAAGGCACTGGTCGAAGAGATGACTGTGAACTTGGTTGAAGCGGATGCCGAAGTGCCTCTCGCAATTGCGGATTCTTTTGCCTCTGGCAGGATTAGTGTAATGGACTACTACAATCTTCGGAATGTTATTGCGGATACCGAGATGCGCCAATCCATTGCTTCTCCAGGCGGCGATGGGAGCACAACCCGTTCATCCCATGCGGTCGGTCTATCGTAAGGAGTCAGTGGGAAAGCAGATAGGGGGATACCGATGGACGACTTGATTCAGTTGATTATTTTTGTTATTTTTGGAGCTGTGGCACTATTTTCAAGGATATTGAGCCGAAGGAGGTCCCAAGAAGGGCCTGACGCTGCGCCAGAGGAGGAAGAGATAACTCTACCGCCTTGGGGAAACGTGCCAATGGAAGAAGATGCACCGCTGCCTGATTTCATTGAGGTTGATGAAACTCAGCCTGCAACTGTGCAACCACCCGAGGTTCAAGTCGCATCACCACCAGAACCGGTCAGGGCGGAATCCCCACCACCACCCGATAGTGCATCTCGTCCTGTGGCATCAACCATTGCAGGCATTCCGCTGTCACCTGAAACCTTTCGGCAAGGGATTATCCTCGCCGAGATTCTGCGTCCGCCCAAATCGCTCAGAGACCCCCGGCAGTAGATAATAGCAAGTTGCGGCTGATCGCGATATTTCCTATATTCCACCCGCCAGCTGCATATCCGGTATGCGAGTCCAAGCTGCCCCTACTCAGCACACAACGCTTCCCACAAGGCGCGATAGTAATTCATCATACGCACGGAATCGGGACTGTCCGGGATCTCAGCCAAAGTATATCCATTGTATCCAGACCCCTTTAATAATCCAAAAAGCTCGCGCCACGGGTATTCCCGCCGATGTAGCTCATTGATGTGAACCAACTGAATCCACTCCTTGACGAGGTCAAAATTGTTCTTGACCGACCCATCCTCGACCTCACCCGGGTTGGAATTCCAGCAGACAAATACGTTGTCGTGATCCGCGATTTCCATGATCCTTCGGATATGCGGGACATGCGATGTTTCTCTTCCATGCACCTCAAGCCGGATCTGAACTCCAAGATTATTCGCAAACTCTCCGCACTCGCGTAGAGATAACCCGATTTGCGTTAGCGTCTCTTCCACAGGGACCTCATCGGGCAGGCCGTTAGGACGAACCTTCACGCCGGGCGCGCCGACATCGGCTGCAAGCTGCGCGTATTCTTTCGTCCCATTGATATTCTCGCGTACCTCCTCGGCGTCGGTTGAGTGATAATCGAACGCGCTTCCCAACCCCGCGAGTTCGATTGGTGAATCCTTGAACTGCTTCCGCACTTCCTGACGCTCAGTTGCGGAAAGGTCTACCTCGACGTTATGAGCGTGAGTGGTGCGGAGTTCAACCCCTTGAAAGCCTGTTGTCGCACAATTCTCAATAATCGTTGGTATGTCCCAATCCTTCGCCATATTATACGTTACAAGTCCTAACTTCATTCTGTATCTCCTTCGTATGTGGTGGGTATGGAGGCTTGTCTAAACCCTACCCTAACAACTGCGCTCATATAATCCCTAAATATGCGTGCCGCACCGTTATATAAAATTGTGTTATGATAACGGAAAGTAATTGATCTCACTCTGTTTTTATATTACAATAGTTGCTCATCGGATGCAAAGGCAAAAGAGAGGATTGCTAAAACAGATGGAACGTAGATTTTATGACGAACTTGCCCAAACAGGCTTACGGGGAGACATGCTCTCCGACGAACTGTCTCTACGAATATTAACTTCGTCGACCGTGGAACTTCTTCCGCTGCTCGATGCGGCTTATCAGGTACGCAAAAAATACACCGGCAAAGAGGTGCAGCTACATATCATTAATAACGCTCAAAACGGCTACTGTCCCGAAGATTGCCATTACTGCGCGCAGGCGAAGTCATCAGATGCAGATATCGAGGCATATCCAATCAAGTCGGATGAAGAGATGCTGGAAGAAGCCAAATGTGCTTATGAATCGGGTGCATTTCGCTACTGTATGGTCTTTGCTGGTCGCGGACCCTCAAAAACTCGCGTCGAGCATCTCGCTGGGCTGATTGGGAAGATAAAATCCCGTTATCCAATCCAAGTCTGCCTCAGCGCAGGTCTAATCGATAATGAGGCTGCGCAAACTCTCAAGCAAGCTGGATTAGATCGGCTCAACCATAATCTCAATACATCGGAGAGACACTATCCTCAGATCTGTACAACCCATACATACCAGGACCGATTGGACACACTGTACGCTGCGCAAACGGCAAGCATTGAATTATGTGCGGGAATCATCGTTGGGATGGGAGAGAAAGAGAAAGATGTCATTGAAGTCGCTAAGACGCTCCGAAAGCTGGAGGTCCAGTCGATACCGGTCAATTTTTTGATTCCGATTCCGGGAAATGCGCTCTCAGATGCGCCGGATCTCAACCCAGAATATTGCTTGCGCGTATTGTGCCTGTATCGTTTCCTGAATCCCAGAGCGGAAATCCGAGTTGCAGCCGGCAGGGAAGTGCACCTGCGAAGTATGGAGGTTATGGCACTGTATCCGGCCAATTCACTTTTTGTGGAGGGATACCTGAATACGCGGGGCGCGTCGCGAAAACAGACACTCCAGATGATCAAAGATGCAGGATTCACTATTAAAGCAGATCGTGCTTTGGAGGAACTGTTAAAGCAGGAGGACGAAGGCAAGGACCTACTGACAATTGACGATTCAAAAACGCTGTTGAAAGATGTGAAGGACCTGAGACCACGGATGTAATGGAACGAGATGCGCTTGCAGATCTCTAAACCTGTGCATTCGTAGGCAGCATTTCTCTCTTACGCATAAGGAGGTTCAATGGATGGTGACATTATCGAATGAAGACATTCTATTTTTCAAACGGGAAGGCTATCTGGTTAAACGGAAAGTTCTGAATCCGGATCTGATGGCGCGAGCGAGGGATCGACTGTGGGACGGCGCACCGCCCTCCATGGATCGGTATGCCCCTGAGACTTGGGTGGGTCCAATTAAAAAAGAAGAAGAATGCGAAGATTCCACGAATGCAAAGCGCGGCTTCCGGTGGAACTTTCGCGAACCGGGGGTCGAAGATTGGATGGTTCGACTGCTTGCGACAGATCCAGGTGTGTGGGGTATGGCAGAGCAGCTTCTGGGCAAAGGGAATCTACAAATACCTGACGGCATTCGGGGAATCTACTGCACACTCCCCTACGGCGATGAGCCTGAGAAACCGACCACTTGCCATGTCGATGGACATCCCTTTCACCTTGGAGTTGTCGGGTACATCGACCACGTTCCGCCACGGGGCGGTGGATTTACCGTTTGGCCCAAGAGTCACAAGGAGTTTTATTACGAGTTCCATTCACAATACAAGCATGAACGCACCGATGGATACGACGACGTACTAGCAATGGTCAACCGGTGGCCCTACGTCGAAACCTACGGGGGACCGGGGGATATAGTGTTTTGGCATCATCGTATCGGTCATGCAGCGGGACAAAACTTCTCCGATCAAATCCGACAAGCGGTGCTGTACGATTTCCGTAAGAAAGACCTTGAGCAGACACAAGAGGAACCGCCGTGTGCGGATATGTGGCGGGATTGGCCCGGGATTCAAGCGTTGAAAGATAAGGATTGACGAGGAGTGGATATGGACAAAATTAGACTTGCATTGGTGGGTTGTGGCGGCATGGGGACCCGACATCTCTACGGGCTGCGAGAGTTGACACAAACCCCATTCAATAATGTTGAGTTGGTTGCCCTGTGCGACATTCGCCGTGAAAATGCTGAACTCGCTGCCGGCGAAGCGGAAAAGCTGCTGGGGGTGCGCCCAGCAATCTTCACTGATTTAGAGGAGATGGCGCGTCAAACGCCTGATCTCACCGCCGTGGATGTGGTGACAGATCCGTCGGTGCACCACACCGTTGTCTGTCAAGCGCTCGACTTAGGACTGCACGTAATGGTCGAGAAACCGATGGCGATTACGGTTGGGGCGTGCCAGCAAATGATTGACGCCGCAGAACGAAACAACCGGAAACTGTCGGTGGCGGAAAACTACCGACGCGATCCTTCAGCACGGTTGGTCAATCATCTCCTAAAAACGGGAGCAATCGGTACACCCTATATGGGGTTGTTCCACTCGCTCAGTGCTGGCAATTCGATTTTCATAACGCCGTGGCGACACCTCAAGGATAAAGGGGGACCCATTGTTGACATGGGTGTTCACATGGCAGATCAGATCCGCTATCAACTCGGAGACATTGCGGAGGTCTACGGCGATGTGTGGTTAGTCGAACCGGTAAGACGTAAAGCGGACAGCATCGGTGACACCTACACCTTCTACCAGAACCGGCATCGGGCGATGGACAATGAAGTTCCGGCGACAGCGGAGGACACCTCGATGGCGATATTCAAAATGGAGAGTGGAGTCACCGTGAACTGGCTAATTAGTAGGGGTGGTACGGGCAGCTATGGCGGTGAGATGATTTTGGGCGATCAAGGATGTATCAACGGCTTTGGAGCGCGCGGTAGCCGGGTCAGTATGAAACGAAGGGATGAGGATGAGACGACTCAGGAGGATCTCCTGGCATCCGTAGACGGTTTTGCGCTGGAGCCTTTGGCGGAACATCTCTTTCCCAGCCGAATTACGGACAAGGACAGCAAAGTGGACTGGAAAATCATCGCGCTCGAGTATTACGAACTGGCTGAGGCCATCCTCAATGATAGAGAGTTGGAGGTAGACGGACTCGAGGGCATGAAGGACGTAGCAGCTATCTATGCCATATTTGAATCAGCTAGGGCTGGGCGGGCGGTGAAAATGAGCGAAGTAGAGTCCTGCCAAGTCTACGAATACCAGTCCGAGATTGATCAAGCACTCGGGTTGCTGTGAGGAGAGAACATGGAGTATCGACACATAGGAAAAACGGGTGTGAAGGTGTCCAGCATCTGTTTGGGAACAGCCTTCCGCGGTCAGGAGGACGAAAAGACCTGTATACAGGTGATAGACCGGGCAATCGATCTTGGGTGCAACTTTATCGATACCGCGCTCTACGGTGCGGGACGATCCGAAATCATCGTTGGCAAAGCGATCAAGGAAAAGCGTGATGATATTGTGCTGTGCACTAAAATCTTCGGAACGCTTGGGGATAGCCCAAACCACACCGGCTTATCGCGCGTGAATCTGATGCAGGGCGTCGACGCAAGCCTTAAACGGCTTCAAACGGATCATATTGACCTCTATCTGCTCCACAGTTTTGACCCCAAAACGCCGCTTGAGGAGACCGTGCGTGCGTTGGACGACATGGTCCGTGCCGGAAAGGTACGCTATGTCGGTTGCAGTAATTTCCGGGCGTGGAAAGTCATGGAAGCACTCGGAATCAGCGCACTTCGCAATTTAGAGTCGTTTGTCTGCCTCCAGAACCAATATAACCTACTCAACCGCTGGGAGATCGAGCCGGATTTGATGCCGCTGTCCCGTGAACACGGTCTCGGAATCATGACCTTTAGTCCGCTTGCCATTGGACTGTTGACTGGACATTTTCGACGTGGACAGGAGCCACCGGCGAACACCCCCTGGGGAAAAGGACCTGAATGGGGGCTGAGCGCACACAAATACAACTTTGAAGAGGCGATGACAGAAAGAGTCGATAGGATTGTACAGACGCTCATTGACATTGGCTCAGAAAATGGCCGAACACCCGCACAGGTGGCGGTGGCGTGGATTTTAGACCATCCAGAGATAACGGCCCCGATTCACGGGGCAGATTTCCCTGAACACGTGGACGAGGTCTTCGGATCGGCGGATTGGCGATTACCCCCGGAGGCGCGAGAAGCCTTGGATGAGATATCGAAGATTGAAGAACTGAGGAGATACGCCTAAGACTGGAGATATGTACAACTCTTTTTGAAGACGTGTGCTGTATAAAAAGTTAGGTTTTGGTTAATCCAATCCTAACGAAACATTACTGGAGGACAAATCTATGTCAACCTATCGTGCCGCAGTGATCGGTCTCGGAAGAATGGGCAGCACCTTTGACGATGAGATCACGCAGGGCGGGTCGCTTTTCCTGCCCTATTGCCACGGCCCCAGCTATCACGCTGCACCAAATGTCGAACTCGTTGCGGGGGCAGACCTACACGAGGAACAGGCAGCCATCTTTGGGGAACGTTGGGGCTTGAGTGCCGACCACGTCTATAGTGACTATCGGGAGATGTTAGCGAATGAGAATTTAGACCTCGTCAGCGTATGCACAACGGCACGTGTCCGCGCAGCTATCGTACAGGAGGTCGCGCGCGCAGGAGTCAAAGCCATCTGGGCGGAAAAACCGATTGCGTTGACCTTGGAGGAAGCGGATACGATGGTGAACGTCTGCCGAGAAAATGGTGTTGCGTTGGCGGTCAACTGTGCACGCCGCTGGAATCCGTTCTTCAGTGAAGCACGTCGCCTCATCGATGCCGGGGAGTTGGGCGAGCTGCTACAAGTGACTGTTTATGCGCAGTGCGGACTGTCTCATAACGGCAGCCATGCCATCGATATTTTGCGCTACATGGCTGGCGGAAATGTCGAATGGGTTTTCGGAGAGATGGAATCGGACGAAGCCGCCGCCGGTGAAAATGACTTGAGCGGCAACGGATACCTCGTTTTTGATAATGGGGTACGAGCATATCTTAGGAGTATGCCGTGTGGCGCTGCGTCTTGGGAAGTTGATGTGATTGGTACAGAAGGGCGTATCCGCTCTTTAAATAACGCAGAGGAATTTGAATTTATCCTCACCGTACCCGGCGGTCGCCGAGGGCGTCCCAGACCGGCAAAGGTGCCATTTCCTTGGCCCGTGCGGATGCAGGGGATGGGACTGACAATCGTTGCGGACCTAATCAATGCTGCGGAAACGGGACAACCCCCAAAATGTTCGGGCGACGACGGACGGGCGGCGTTAGAAGTCGCTGTCGGGTTGCGGGAATCGCACCGCCGCGGTGGAGCCAAGGTCAATCTCCCGTTGGCAGACCGTGGCTTGGGGATTCAATCCATAGAGATTGTCAATGATAATGTGCCAGCAAGGGTTCGACGGTTGCAACAGGAAGGTTCCTAGGCGTGAGTATCACATGGTCCCGCGATCTTGTTGCCCCATGCAGCGTTATCTGCTATCCTTGATGATTCCGACCCAATAGCAGTGTGGATTTCAACTGCAAGTTGGAATTTGTAAAAGGCAGCAGTACTTAGATTCACCCGACTTCGTCCTGAAGGCGTTTTGTCATGAAAATCCTAACTTTGAATCGAATGTGTTTTCAGGGATGGAGGCTACTGCCCATTTCGCTGCTCTTACTTTCAGGGTTCATCATAGCCTTGTTAGTTGGGAGCAGCGGGTGCAGTGATTCCGATAGGATGGACGAGGACGATAAACCAAAGGGACCACTTGTGGTCCGCAATGCCTGTCTCGTTCCGCCCTATCCCTCGGAAGCTGAGATTCTGGCAGATCGGAGTTTGCGCCTCGAAAGTGATGAACTCCTGTTTGACCCAAAAAAGCGAGACGGGCGCATCGGGGAAATAGAACGGATTCTGCCCCGTATTCGAGAGGCTTACCCGGAAGTTACGGACATCTCGGCACGAAACATTCGTGTCTTGGGCTTGCTAGGGCTCGATCTTGAGTCCGGATTTTATCAAACCCTAGCGGAGATATTGGTAACTGAAGAAGAGTTCGTCATCCTCAAGACAGGGAATGCCGAATTTGATGTGCTCACGACTACACTGGAGCTACAGGGCATTGTATTAAATTCTCCCAAATCAATTTTTACTCGTGCCAGTTTGTGTTTTAAGGAATGGGTGAATACCGATGCGGCAAGTGATGCATATTTGGCGGTAGAAGGGGTCAGGTCTGCTGCCCCTGCTTATACAGCAGGGGATGGACCAGATATCGTGGTGTTAAAAGAGAGAGAGAGATGGTTTTTCATCTTTCGCGATGCGTGGGGAGATTGTCCCTCGGGCTGTGGTTATCAAGAACTCTTCTTCTTTACGGTTGTGGGAGATAAAGTCGAACAGATTGCTGCAGAGACGTCCTCCACCATGCTGCCGTTTCAGAAATTGCTTTCTACACGCCCGTCTTGGGAGCGAGCGTGAGATTGCGGAATTTGTCTAAGCCTACCTATGCACCCCTCGGTGATTGATGGCGATGGATAGTGTCGCATAATTTACAATACCCAATTCGACTATAGGAGATCAAGATGTTAAATCGAATAGGACTTACGCACTTCAGTCGGGAACTTTGTGATGGTGTCTCTCTTGTAGTTGCCCGCCTGTCCCGATTCCATCGGGGATTCATCGGGCGTCTGTTCCGAAAAGGTGAATTGGTGCGTTAATTGGATTTGGGGTATCAACGAGCAGGAGATTATACGGATCGGCGTCAATCCGCGTACTGGGATAGGCGTAACGAACATGGGGAATCGGTGTCAAGTGGAGTGTACTTCTACACGCTGACGACCGCCGGCTACACCGAAACCCGTAAAATGCTGATTCTAAGGTAGGGGCAGGCTCATGTGTCTGCTACTTCTAAAAGGAGAAATAGCAACATGAAAATTACGCAAGTGGATCTTTACGAGGTGGAAATTCCTCCAATCCCACCGATCGCCAAGTACATGCCCAAGATCTACGACATCACCCTCTGTCGCGTTCGGACCGACGAAGGCATAGAGGGGTGGGGCGAGTACCAAGGGGCGCGATCTGCACAGGAGGGCACTGCACAGTCTTACATCGGGCAGGACGTTTTTGGATTAGATCCATTCGCTCAACCCGATGCGTTCACCTGTGCGTTATTGGACATCACCGGGCGAGCCTACGGTATCCCCGTCCACCGCTTTTTTGGTCCAAAGGTGCGCGATGAGGTGCCGGTTTCCTACTGGTCCTGTCCCATGGAGCCACACGAAACGGCTGCCGAAGCAGAGGTGGGTGCGCGTTTGGGATTTACCAACCATAAACTCAAGGCACGCTCTTGGAATATCGTGGAAACGGTGCGCCTTATAAAGGAGGCGGCGGGTCCCGATTACACCGTTGGCGTGGATCCAAATACAGAATTCAAATACCTACATACTGCCACGCGCTTAGCAGAACAACTTGAACCTTTTGGAACGGTTGCCAACTTTGAGGATCCAGTACTCAAAAATAACTTGGATTGGTATCGCCTGTTGCGCGAGAAAACCCATATCCCGCAAGCCTTGCATCTAGGACCACCGGCTGGAGTTCTCGCAGCGCTCAAGGCAGAGTGCATCGACTATGTGAACTTGGGTGGTTCCGCCCAAAGCCTACGAAAATCCGCTGCGTTAGCTGAAGCGGCCGACGTGCCTTTCTGGGTACAGATGGGCGGGCTCTGCTTGAGCATTCTCGCCGCCTATTCCGTTCAGGTGCAATGCACGTTGCCCAACGCGACCCTGCCTTGTGACGAATTGCCCCACATGCGTATCGCCGATGTTGCCAAAGAAGGGCTGACAATCGAAGCGGGACACTTTCTGGTGCCGGACGGTCCAGGGCTGGGTATCACAGTGGACATGGATGTAGTCGAGAAATATCGCGTAGCCTGAAGCGATGGAAAAGGAATGCAAGACAGCCAGGACATAAAAGAAAAAGGCTCATGTAAAAAGAAGGCGCAAATCCCGATTCATCGAGGATTCCGTGCCGTTCCGAGCATTCCGATGAAATCGGAACTAGCGGAATACGAAGAGAAACCGAGTTTTTTTCAAAACTCGGTTTCTGTTACACTGTTTCTTAACATGAGTCAAATAGGACTTACGCACCCAACCGTAGGCACTTGCCTCCCGCCTGCCTGCTCTCGGAACGGAGTCCCGCCTGTCCCGATTCATCGGGGATTCATCGGGGCGGGCGACACATGTATAGAAATTAGGTGAATAGTGCTTTTTTTAACAAGAAAGATTGACCCTGAATGTCGCTGATTGACTTGGAAATCTCCAATCGAGTCGCCACACTTACCCTGCGTCGTCCCGAAGCGCTTAACGCCATTAATCAAGCCTTATTGCACGATTTTGAGGACGCACTGCGTCAGGTGCAGGACGCTTCAAAAGTGGTGGTGCTCGTCACCCAAGGCAGTGACCGAGCGTTTTCTGCCGGTAGCGACCTGAAGGAATTAGCGGGATGTTCACCGCAACAGGCGGCTGAATTTGAGTATGTGCACGGGCAGGTTTTCGCACAACTGGAGGAACTTCCGCAGATTACCGTTGCCGCATGGCAGGGATATGTTCTCGGAGGCGGGCTCTTCTTGGGTGTCTATCACGACTTCCGTTTAGCCGCGAAGGGTGCCACTATCGGTCTGCCAGAAGTAGCGCACGGCTGGACGCCGCCTTGGGGTGTTTCGCGTTTAGTGGAACTGGTCGGAATGCAGAACGCGCGAAAACTGATGTTGTGTGGTGGACAGTTTGATGGTGTATCGGCACATCAACTCGGCTTGGTCGACGAAGTGTGGTCTGATAAGGATTTTGATGCCCAATCCGGGGATTGGATTGACGAACTCGCCTCACGCCCGCAAGCTGCACTAACTGAAACCAAAGTGTTGCTCCGTGAGATGCGCAGCTTAGATCACGAACATTGGGAACGACGGACGGTTGCGGCATTTGAGAGGTGCTATAAAATGGAGGAGGCACAAAGTGCAGTGAATCAGTTTATGCAACGGAGACGCAGCGATTAATTTCGCAGAGATGAGGGGAAACATAAGTGGACATCGCTGGTAATCGCACAATATCATCTATCTTTAGCCAATTCGCAGCATACCATCCCGACAAGACCTATCTGATTTTCGAGGATTTGGAAGGGCACTGTCAACAGTGGAGCTTTGTCCAGTTTGAAGCACTGGTGAATCAGACCGCTAAGTGGTTACTGGAAATAGGGATCAAACGTGGTGAATCGTTCACCTTTCATGCACCCAACTCGCCGGTCTTCGTGGCACTTGCTATCGCTGCAAGTCGCATTGGAGCAGTTATGGTGCCGGCTGACCACCGCGCTACGGTTGATGAGCTTGTCTACATCTTGGGCCACTCGGAGTCTCGACTTGTTATCACGGAGTTTGATCAGTTGACAGTTGCACAAGCGGCAGCATCAGCGACCGCTTGTGTGCAGGAGGTTGTGGTGTCGCGATGTGAGCATCCGACGGGACATCCGATATTTGAGCGTGAAGTTGCACGACAGGATACCTCGCCGCCCAATGTAGAGATTTCGGCGGATGATGTCGTACACATGATATATACCTCCGGTACAACCAGCAATCCCAAAGGCGTACTGATGACCAATAGGGCGTTGATCTATGGGGCGGAAGTCTTCGTGCGCGGCAGCGGTCTGCGAAACGAGGACCGACACCTCATCACGTTGCCTGTTTTTCATGCCGCTGCACACTGCCACGCCTTTTGGCCCTCTCTGGTTTGTGGTGCCAGCATCGTCCTGTCCCCGCGATTTAGTCCCTCCCGATTCTTTGGATTGGCTGTCCGACACCAATGCACGATGGCAGCGTTGTTCTCCGCGCCGCTGCGTATGTTGCTCGCCCAACCTCCCAACGAAAGCTGGCGATCCAATCGGCTGAGAAACGTTACCTTTGCTATCGCCCTCACCGACGAGCAGTTTGCCGAATGGGATACACGATTTGGCGCCCCGCTCCAACACCTGTGGGGCATGACCGAAACGGTCGGGCTGCCGCTCATGAGTCCGCTCTACGGTCCGCGAAACCTACCCTCAATGGGAAAACCTGTCGTGGGCTACGACGTACGAATCCTCGATGACGCGGGCAACGAAACTTCTCCGGGAGAGATTGGACAGATTGCCATTGGCGCGGATCCCGGTCGCACGGTGATGAAGGGATACTTCAAAAACCCGAAGGCAACTAATGAGACCATGCGGGAGGGCTGGCTGTACACCGGTGACAATGCCTACTACGATGAGCAGGGATATTTCTATTTTGTCGATCGGGGCAAGGATATAATCAAGCGCGGCGGAGAGAATGTTGCCCCCAGCGAAATCGAGTCGGTAATTAAGGGGATCACTGGGGTTTCTGATGTTGCAGTTGTAGGTATGCCAGACCCAATGTTCGACGAAGTGCCTCACGCATTCGTGATTCCACAGCCGGGCGTAAAACTGACCGAGGAGGGGATTATAGAGGGGTGTGGCCAATCACTCACGCGGTTCAAAGTCCCTGTAGCAGTCACGTTTTGCGACGAGTTTCCCAGAACCTCTGTGGGGAAGATTCAGAAACATCTATTGCGGGATCAGGCATTGGAATCAGCCGAATAACTGTTTTGATACGAAATTGCAAGGCTCAATTCGGGGAAAATTCAAATGAAGTGTCTGCACTGCCAATCGGAATTGCAACGCGGTAAAGCTACATTTACTGATAGCCGCAACGATTATGTGATTGTGCTAAGGATATCCCTGCTTGGGTTTGTACGCAGTGTGGTGAGCCTTTGTTTGACCCCGATGCGATATCCGGTATTCAAGATGTACTTCAGGCAGTAGATGAGCGTGTTGAAAAATTACGTGATAGTGCACTGGTGCAGCAAGCTAATTATTCAATAAGGTAAGGATTTTGCACTTTATTTTTTTTGAGTGGACTTTGTTTGTGGGTATAATATAGTAGGAATTCCCATGCTTACCAGCGCATCGGCAACTAGTTTTCGACGGTAAGCGATTTTATTTTCCTTTTCTATGTATAAGTTTTCGGATAGATTAAGAACTGTTAAAATCTCGCGTGTCTGCCTTTTTATTATGCGTATTTGTTTGGAACTTGCATAAGTATACACAATATAATCAGCATTGATATCTTCAAACTCGACATACCTTTCAGTCAATTTTCCTGCACCGGACTTTTGTGCGGCTTGGTTGCCTTCTATTGCCTGAATTTCCGCTCCTACTGCAACCTCTTTTGTTACATTTTTAGTTGCCGGACGCATAACAACTTTAACGCCTACGCTAATAATGGCTTCCTCTATCTCGTTTGCAAACATTACTTGAGACAGATAGTCATTTGCAGGAATGACAACAAAAGATGGGGATTCCGGAACATTTCGCAAAATGAAAAACCGATCTTGGGGAACGTGACATCCTAATAATTGTGCAAAAAACACAAAACTAAAAATTGCAATGCACAAACTGCGTAACAACATTTTGAATCCCTTTTGACGATAAATCACGTTTTATGTCTTACGGCTCACATGCCCTTCAACCTCTGCGGGGAAATACTTCATCAAACTCTCGGTGATATTTGGTGCAGCGGTTCCGAGACTACACGCACTCGTTGCCTGCATGGTTGCGCCGATGTCGCTGACCTCACTTCGCCATTTGCCAAGGTCTTGCGGTCCCGCTTCACCGGCGAGTCGTTCAGTGAGCCGTTGCGTGCCGATGCGGCACGGGAAGCACTTGCCACACGATTCTTCAGCGAAAAATTCCATCGCGTTACGCGCCATCTTGATTATATCCCGGCTATCATCGAACGCGATAATCCCAGCAGCACCGAGCATCGCCCCCACCTTCCCAACACTCGGCTCATCAAGCGTTACGTTCAGATCTTCTCCAGCGAGAAAGCCACCGGATAAGCCCGCCATCGTGACCGCCTGAATCGAACGCCCTTCTCGGGGACCGTCTGCCCAGTCGTAAAGCAGCGTTGGCAACGGAAGTCCGAACGGTACCTCATAGTTACCCGGTCGCTGGATGTCGCCGGAAAGACTGATCACCTTCGTGCCGGCATGACCGTTCAGTCCAAGGTTGCGATACCATTCTGCTCCTCGACGCAGAATCTGAGGCGCAGCCGCCAGGGTTTCAACGTTGTTGACCACCGTTGGAAGATTATCGTAGCCGTGGGTTACTGGATACGGAGGCCGGTTGCGGGGGAACGGGTGTTTGCCTTCCAGACTATTGAGAAGCGAACCCTCCTCACCGCAGATGTAGGCACCAGCACCACGCCGCAGATAGATACGGAAATTGAAGTCCGCGTCAAGAATCCCGTCTCCAAGGAATCCGGCTTCTTCTGCTTCTGTGAGTGCCTGTGTTAGCGTATTGAGGGTGTCGGGATACTCATAACGGAGGTAGATGAAACCGCGCGTTGCTCCGGTAGCGTAAGCGGCGAGTACCATCGCCTCAATCACCGCATGGGGATCGTGATCGAGGATGGCACGGTCTTTGAAGCAACCGGGCTCACCTTCGTCTGCATTACAGACAATGCTTTTCGGGTTGCCAGATGCTTCCGATACTGCTTGCCACTTCAGACCTGTCGGAAAGCCTGCGCCGCCCCGCCCCGCCAACTTGCTATCCGTGATGACATCGATCACTTCAGGTGGACGCATCTCCTGCACTGCACGTGTCAGACCCTCATAACCCCCTGTTCGGCGGTAACCGCCAATGCTCCCGCGATCCGGTTCGCGGATAGCGCTATAGACACATTCATCAATCCCACCCGGATTTGGCGGCGGCAGGGGCGATATTTTCGCTTCCAGTCCGTCCGGATCCACACCAATTAGGACCTGGTCGCCCCTTAGGACCGGCACAAAATCGTCACACCGACCAGCACACGGCATGGGTGTGGCTCCCTCTTCCTTGAGCGCAGCAAGAATCTCATTCCCGCCGACCAAGCAGCATACCGGTCCTGTACAGACCCGTGGTGCAGACTTCCCGGGGGCTTGACGGGAGAAATGATGGTAGAAGGTAACGGTGCCATAAAGATCTGCAAGCGGTATCCGAAGCCCAACGGCTATGTCCCTGAGAGCCTCCTCAGAGATAAAACCGTCGCGGTCGTGGAAGGCGTGGAGCAGCGGGAGCAGCGGTGCTGGCTCGTCACGCCAGCACGCAATCAGCTCTCGGTTCGTTGAGGTTGACATCGATAAGTGTCTCCGTTAATAACCGGCCAACAGTGAGCGTAGCTGGATAGCCGCTTTACGGACTTGATCAATTCGATCCGGATGTTCTCCTTCGTAGACAATGGATATACAGCCGTTGTAATTGGCGCTCTTCAAAATGCCCGCAATACGCTCATAATCGAGCCACTCCTCCGTGCCGCTTTCGTTTTTGTAAAATTTCGTGCGGACGTACAAGGCATAAGGCACAGTCTGTTCCATGAATCCATAGAAGTCAATATCCGGATCTGTTTCGCCCTTTGGACCCGATCCGGGTGAGCCAACCCACTGCCCCGTATCCATGATAAAACCGAAATTGTCCCGATTTGTCTCGCTTCGGATCCGCAGCATATCGTCGCCTGTGGATGGATGATTCTGCAAGCCCACAGCGATCCCTTTCGTGGCAGCATAATCGGCAGCATCCTGATAACCCTTAATCATCGCGGGCCACGGATCATCGCCGTCGCCATTCTTTTCCGGGATTACCGCGCAGAAAGCCCTGATAATCGGTGAGCCCAAAAACGCAGCGAGGTCAATCGCGTCTCTACAGTTTTGCGCGTGTTCTTCTCGTTCGGCAGCATTCCCAACGAACAGACCACTTACGCCAATATAGCCGATGGGCATACCGTATCTAAGACATTGAAGCTTGATATTGCCGAGATATTCTGGATCCGTCGAAGTGAAAGCCCGATAATGGAAGTCAACGACATCCATTCTTAAATCGTGTGCAACCTCGATGAAGGACTCAACGTCCGTGTTTTGCAAACTCAGGAAATTACAGCCGATCTTAATCATGTTGCTTGTTTCCTTTCATACCGATGGCCACTAATAGAGCCAGCTGAATTATTGAGGTTTCAAATCAAATACTTATGCTACTACACATGCGAGGCGAAGTCAATATCAATTCTCCCATGAATAACTGAACAATCTCGCATTCTGGAGGGTAAAGCGGAGCTTAACTCGTTGGCCCATTAAGTCCGCAAGAGGCTTGGAGAAAGACACGGAGGTTTCGATCTGGTCTCCCTGAATCGGCTGGGACTGCTCATAACCCTTCAGCGGTCGTCCGCGCTCTGTCAGGACGCTCACGACCACCTCACCGCCTATGGCATCACAGTTAACTAACAACCGGCTGTCATCCACAGTTATCGCTTTCGTAACCACGCGACCAACTCGCGTGGCTGCTGCTAAGGAGACGTAACGGTCGGGGCGAAATCTCACACACCCGATCGCTTGGAGCGGATGCCGTTTGCCCGCCTCAATCTGTCTTCTCTGCTCGATCAGCCAATGCTGATCTACCGAAGGATGCGGAAGATTTCCCGACGAATAGTACTGGTACATCCAATCTCCTACGCGGATCGGCACGCTATCGAAGTGGATCATCGCGCAGTCCTGTTCACCGGCTTCACCCCGTCCAATCCACGGCTGGCGGTCGCCCAGTCGATCCCAATGCACCAGATCACGGCTATACACCAATTGCGTCTCCATGATGCCGTGCTGATTCCACATGCTATGTTTGTACATGTCCATGCTGACATCGAAAATGTAAAGTGCTCCTATAAAAACGTTGCCCACCGCCCACGGCTGCATCGTATAAAATTCACAGTGCTGGTCTACCGGATCATTGTAGTGGATGATTCCAGCCGCGTAGGCTCTGTCCAAGCGTTCACGCGCCATCTCATCGTCAACCAGATCCGGGGTAAGAACAAGGTTGGGGCGGGGCCAATCCAACATCAGTCGAGCGCGATTCGGCAGGGAATTGGCAAAGGTCATTCCGACGGCCCTGCGACGGAAACGCCCAACAGTCGCGTGGAGGCGTGGAAAGGCAACATAGCGACCGGGTACATCTTCGCGCATCATCGGGAATGCCTCATCGGCAACAAGAAACGTACCGGTGTCACCTACACCATCGCTGATGCTAGGTTCCTCGTCCATGTTTGCCGCCGTGTGCCAGTTGAATCCGTCCGGACTAAAAATCGGCAGATATCGCTGGCTCCACTCGCCACCGGGGATCCATGAAACTGTTCGATACAGTGTGTCATCACCTTCAGAAAGTGTCGATTCAGGACAGTAAAACACTGCCCCAGGCCCGATCCGTCCCGGCGTCTGGACTTTGTTGTTCTCAGTATTACCATCAATTTCTGCCAAGTGGAGAATCGGTTTTTCCCAATTAAGACCGTCCTCGCTCGTAGCATAAAGGTCGTTAAGATCGTCTTTTGAGTTCCAGTACCACATCTTTAGTGTCCCGTCCGGGGTCCTGATGACCATTGGACAGGCGCATCCAGACTTGTCTTCCCAGGGACTATCCGGCTGCAGCACGGTCCCAACCTTTTCCGGTGGATGGAAGATGCGCTTGAGGTGCTGCTTAGACTCAATCTCAAGATCGTCGACAAAAAGGCGCTTGTTTTCCATGTTCTGTGGCTCCTATATTCCTTGGATCTTTATCATAACATGTTTGGTTGCCGATACCCACAGCCGCAAAAAATGTCTGGCATTGCTTAGTTAAATAGGGTATCCTCTTAATAGGGATTGATGAACCTCGCCTGTAAATTTAAGAACTGGAGGGAGAAATGTCGGTTCAAAATGACTTGAACGGTTACGCCGCCTTGACCCCCGAACAACTGGAGTTCGTGGATGCCAACGGATATCTCGTAATCAAAAATGCTTTGGAACCAAACGTAGTTGCCGAAGTGGACGCAGCGATCAATGAACTCTATGAACGTGAGGAAAAAGCTGGGCGCTTGGAAGCTGATGGCAGATTGAATATGCGCAACTGCATCACGCAGCACGACGCCTTTTTTCAGCTCCTCGATTGGCCCAAAACCGCACCACTCGCTTGGGGCATCCTGAATTGGAATATACAGATGATTACTTCGCACCTCCTAGTCCTTCCATCGAAGGATGAACCGCCCCCAAAGGTCAGAGACAGGATCGGTTTGCATCGGGATGGCGGTACATCGCCCGGTGAAATGCAAGAACCCCACCCCAGGATCCTGCTCAAAATCGCTTATGCAATCAGCGATCAATCGGACCCAGCGTCAGGTGCGACGGTGCTTGTCCCCGGTAGCAACAGGCTCACCGGTACACCGCCCGTAGATACCGAAACTGGAAGCGCAAGGGGTGCCATATCCATGAATGTGGAGGCGGGAGATGCGTTTATCTTTGAGCAGCGGACGTGGCACGGTCCAGGACATAACTGGTCCGGTACGCCGAGGAAAACAATCTTTATTGGTTATGCCTACCGATGGGTCAAGCCGATGGACTATGTAGCGATGCCAGATGAGCTGATCGCAAAGTGTACAACCCCGCTACAGAAACAGCTACTCGGAGTGGTCAGCGATCCGCTGAGTTATTATCTTCCCAAGGATGAGGATGTGCCTCTGAAAGCGCTGCTGACTTGAGGCGGCATCTGCGAGTGAGCCTATTGCTGCCGGTTTAGTAGTGTGCCCAAAAAGGTATAGCGCAGAAAAAGTTGATAAATTGCGAGCAGCACGCCCGTTGCGCTACAACATACCAAACCGAACTTGAGAAGCGCCGGCAGGTCCCATGGTCGCACGATCTCCTGTGCCAAGAGGATGAGGGGAAGATGCGCGAGATACAGCCAGTATGCGACATCTGAGATATATCGCCATACCCTGTTCTCTCTTAATATCAGTTCATGGGAAATGCCCATTAGAGAGAAAATTAACATCCACGCGTACGTTGCTTTCAAGAGCAACGAAACGAGATTGTATTGCTGGGCTGAATCTGGGGAGAGTCCCAATATCAGCGTTACGGGAAAGATCACCAGCAGGGCGATAGGCATTGTAATCACCCACTGTTTCCCAACCTTGGCTTCGGCATCGTCGGAGTCGTAGTAAAACGCCCCCCAAAAAAAGAAAATTCCATAGTAGATAATAAGATATGGCATGGGTAGAATAGCCAGAGAATTTTCTGGGCCAAAGTAAGGGATCGCGCCTCTTCCCGCCATAAACCATTGCGGTGCCATAGTCAAGGGAATCAGCCAAAGATAGCGCAACGGAGAGAGTACGATTGTTCGCGGTGGTCCCGACCACTCAAATCGGTCAGCGAGCATAGCATATAACGCGAAGATGAGAACCAGCCAGCACAGAAACCAGAACAGCCAAAGGTGATGGAATATACGCGTTGTCGTTAGTGTCCTCCACAGATCGTTTGTTATTAGGCTTGGTACTTTCGCCCCGGAACTGTATTGAGATAAGAGTGTAGCAACGCGCATTCTGCCATATATGATGTCTACTGGGTCCATCCGTACTTGCAGTTTCTTAACTCTCGAAAAGGTATCGCCCCAATCGGTCTGTGCGTAGTTCAGTACACTTTGGCCATCTTCGTCCTTAACATCCGCCGCTGCACCGTTTTGCAGGAGCAGTGCGCCAATCTCATCCTGCCCCATAAAACCTGCTTCGTGTAGGGGCCTTGTGCCCTCCCTATTTCTCGCATTCACGTCCGCTCCCGCGTTGATGAGGGTTTCCGCAACTTCGACTTCCCCAGCAAGGATTGCCCACGACAATGCCGTGAACCCCATGTGAGGATCTTGCGCGTCGAGGTCTGTTGCGTTTGATACGTGCACTCTGAGGGCTTCGAGATCTCCAAGCTTTGCTGCACTCCAAATATTTGCGCTCGGAAATTGTAGGGGTGAAGGCGCGGCCTTAGTGCTTCGTTCCAATGCATCTGCAACCAATTTTTCGTTCATCCAGTGCGTAAGCGGCACAATCGTGACAAGGCCAAACACCAGAGGCATGAA
This sequence comes from Candidatus Poribacteria bacterium, assembly GCA_965220385.1. Taxonomy (GTDB): domain Bacteria; phylum Poribacteria; class WGA-4E; order WGA-4E; family PCPOR2b; genus PCPOR2b. The sequence continues at coordinate 1,373,897 of OZ244825.1, forward strand.
AACTCGCCGAAATCGGTGCCCTAACCACACCTTCATCCCCCGTGTGCGCCACATCATTGCCGTGAAATAACCGCTCATCACAAAGAAGAGCGGCATCTGAAACCCATGGATTACAAGAAAAATGACGGACAGTGTTTCGTTTTGTTGCACATCCTGGACAGGCCAAGGCGCAGCAAAAAATGACACCGCACCATGAAAGAGGATGATTAAAGCCATGGCTATCGCCCGTAGGACCTCAAGGTCATGTCGATAAGGAGAAAATGTGTGTGTGTTCATACAGTCAGCTTCTGTTGGCGCCCTTTTCTTCAGTTGAAATATGTCATGTTGACAGTCACAGGCACAGGCACAGAGAACATTCCAGGCTTTTAGTATATATTAAGCCCGTTTCTGTGCGAAATAGACTATGGCTAACAGTCCCAGCGCAATCGCGAAAGTATAGATATTGTAAATATATGCTAAGAAGGCAGCAACTGCGAGGATACCCCACTCTGTCCAGGTCGTTTTTCGGAGGAAGTAACCCATTGTAACGATTGAAAAGATAAATGTGCCAACCGTAGCTGTCACAACAGACAACACATTCTGCAGCATCGAGCCATCAAACAGGATATGGGTGTAAGCGAACAGCAATGGCATGATATATAGGAACTTAGCGAATTTGAAACATGCCCAGCCGGTTTTCCACGGATCTGCCCGTGCAACTGCCGCCCCTGCGTACGCACCGAGTGCGACGGGCGGCGTGATATTGGAATCTTGACTGAGCCAGAAGACAATCAAATGCGCTGCAATAAGAGAAACCCCCATCTGGTCGCTCGTGAGGATAGGAACAGCGAGTTCAGAGGTAATCAAATATGCGGCCGTAACGGGGATGCCCATCCCCAGGATAAGCGATGCAGCCGCCAGCAGTAGAATAGCAATCGCACGACTGTCCCCAGCGACGGAGAGAACAAGATCAGGAAAAATTCTGCCGAGCCCGGTGAGGTCTATTACAGCAATGATGATACCGATGCTGCCAACCGCACCGCCGATAGCTAGGGAATTTCTCGCACCGCTCACCATTGCCTCCCAGAGGCGCTTGGGTGTGAGGCGTGTTTCCCTGCGAAGGTAGCTGACCCCCACTGTCGTCAGAATCGCGAAGAACGCGGCTTGGGAGGCTGTGTGACCTACGACCAGCGTTGTAATCAACACAACTAAGGGTATCAAGCAATACCACTGGCTCTTCAGAAGTGTCGCCAGCCGGGGGAGTTCTACTGTTGGTAGCCCTTCAATCCCCTCCTTTTTCGCTTCAAGGTGCACCATCACCCACACCGAAAAGAAATATAACAGTGCGGGGATAGCGGATAGCAGTGCGATATGGCTATACGGCATCTCGGTGCGCTCAGCCATGATAAACGCCCCAGCGCCCATTACCGGTGGCAAAAATTGCCCCCCAACCGATGCGGTTGCTTCTACGGCACCAGCAATGTGAGACCGAAAACCGGTGCGCTTCATCAAGGGAATGGTAAACGCGCCCGTTGCTACCGTGTTTGCAATAGCACTTCCAGCGACGGAACCGAAGAAGCCGGAAGCGACGACTGCCACTTTCGCCGGACCGCCCACCAACCTACCCGCCACAGCCATCGGTAAATCAATGAAAAACTGTCCCACTCCTGACTTTTCGAGGAACGCGCCGAAAAAAATAAACAGAACGACATACGTGGCCATGACATTTGCCATGATGCCAAAGATACCCGCCTGACTGAAGAAGCTGTATTCAAAGATTCGGCGTAACGGAAATCCTTTGTGGGCAATGACGGACGGCATCGACTGACCAAACAACGCGTATAAAATACCAACCGTAGCGATTATGGTAAGTGCCCAGCCAACTGTCCTGCGGCTATACTCAAGGCTCAAGACTACTGCCAGCGCTCCAACGCATACGTCGAGTTGGCTGTATGCGCCCGCCCGGTTTGCGAGCGTTTTATACTCGACAATCCAGTATCCGATTACAAAGATGGTCAATCCAACGAGTATCAGATCTACCAGCGATGGGCGTGAGTAGGGCGAGCTGTCCCTGAACTGATAGAATAGGCCTGTCAAGACGAATGTGAGTAGCAGGTACAGCCCGACGTGATACTGTTCGCCTGATGTCCCGAAACCCGCTCCATAGACATAAAATGCCACAAAAGCTACCGCAATGATCTCGAAACTCCACTTCCAAATACCCTGTAGATCTCGACCTGCGCGTTCAACCTTCTGTGCTAATTGCGCGTCAGTATCTGCCATCTCCTCCCACTGCCTCTCTTGGAAACAGATTGTCAGTTGTATTCTATCGCAACTGTTACGTCTTGCAAGATTAGTGGCTCACGACGTTCCGCCTGCGGATTCACGGCTCGGATCTCCAACTCGTTGTGTCCCTGTTTCAAGGTGGAGCTGCTGATGTCGAATTCGACAATGTCACCGGGCATCGGGACCTCTTGGGTCCGAGATGGATATTGATTCCAGTCCGGCTCATACTCCACGCGGGCTCTTCCGTCTGATATCACCACTCCAGTAGTCCAAGGAATAGCTGTTCCGTTCAAGCGTAGTTCAAGCATATCCTCATCAGCTAATCCCTCAAATCCCAGCCCCAGAATACATCGTCTCAAAGTTCCGTCAGCATCGCTGGATTCTACGTCGTCGGCGATATCGATCCGGAGGATTACACTACGATCAAAAAAAGTCTCCTCGAACTGTACAGGAAGTTGTGCTGCGGGAATGGCATTAAGGAACGAATATCCGAGCTGAGATGTCGGTTGATGCCGATTGGAATGGTCTAACTCGTAGCGCTTATCAAGCCGCCGCAGGGATGTGGGATCCGCCAGCTGATTCAAAACACTGCGCCTCCAAGTGTTGGACATGCTATAATAGTTAAAGAAATAGATGCCATCTACCCCCGCCTGCCAATACCGGTGCGCCAGTCCCTTGAGCAATTTTTCATCCAACAACGGTCTGAGTCCCTCGAAACAACCGTATACTTTGCATCCGGTGCCCTCGGCCGTTTCCGCCCATTCCCGGATGGGCATTTCAAACGGAATAAATCCACCGCCCGCGATAAGCATATCTGCCATGCCTTCTCTCATCCACACCTCGGCATCGAGGCCGATCCGTTTAGCATCCCCAAGCGTTGGTGGGACACGCACGGCAAGATTGAGATGTTTTCCCTTTTCTTGGCCAACGTCATCTAACTTTCTCCGAACCCCGTATACGAAATCAGTCATTAGGTATCGGTACTGATACGCTTCTGCGAGACGAAAAAAAGCGGGATGGCGCATAAAATCCAACTCGATGCCGTCAATGTCGAAGCGTTCAATTAGCTCGTAGATAATCTTCGACATGTGGGTGCGGACCTCTGGAAATGCGTAATTCAATCCGGTCCGTATGCCCCATTCAAGGCTTCCGTATGGAATCGATTCCCCGGGACGGCCAATGCACAGTTCGGGATGATCGCGGCGAAGCCGGCCGTAGTTTGGTGCAGCCTCCTCCATATCGTAATGTTCATTCATTCGGACAGACGGAAAAAATGCGAGACCCGCTTCACGACATAACTGCGAGATGACGGTTACCGGACCACCGTGCGCTTGTATCATCTGGCGTAGATTTTCAGCCTTTCTCTGTTGTCCAGCGTCGAGACCTTCATACCCGTCCCCGAATCGTTCACCAACTTCGGTTTCGTAGTCGTAGACCTCGTGTCCACCGATAGACCAGAGAAACAGATCAACCGGCGATTCTGCATAGGGAGCGATCATCTTGTCACGCATGATGTCTGGGGTCAATGGGGGACCGTAGGTCCCTATTATCCAACCATCATCATTGGTGAGTACTCGCCACTGCTTCTGCGATGCTGTCATGTCAGGAGTTCCTTGAGGGAGAAAGTGCTGGGGATTTGTCGTGATTTGCTGGTATACATACATGAAACGCCCGGAGGTTAAATCATTATACCATGCGTTATGTCATCCATCCATGAAAAAAATATCAGTCTAATCGCAGAAGAGTGAAGCACCTGCTCACTTTGGGAAGGATTGAATGTTGGGTAACGATTGTGATATACTCATCGCTGATGTAGAAGATATGAAGTTATAGTTGGACTGCGAGTTAAATCAAGCTGGACGTCGTCTTCCTCCTTAAGATCTGCCGCCTCACCGGGATGGGGCGGTGCCTCACAAAAGTTTATTCGAGTACGACGCGTGAGGTTTGATAGAAAACCGAAAATGGATAAATGCCAATGAACCCGTTCATGGAAGCCTTGCCCCCCGAAGTGGATACCAAGTTGAAACGGTTAAAACCGCCAAAGGAACAGGTACGCTTGCAAGTTGCTACAGATTTCGTCAATGCCCATGTCTTCGGGGACAAATGGCTGATTGCTACCGATCGGCAGCTACTCTTTATCCCTACCGCAGGAGCGGATGGTACTGTGGGAGTGCCGCTTACAGCGGTCCGGGAAGTGAGGACAGAGGAACTCGTTGGGGGAGGCCGCCTCACAGTAGAGCGCAAGGTGGGGGAACCGGTATATCTACACTACTCCAGTTCGTTGGCACCCAAATTTGTGGAGGTCGCCGAAGGCATTCAGCAGCTCTCCAAAGGAGAATCACTCGAACTGCCCACGGAGATAGAGCGCACCCGCTGTGAAAAATGTGGAAGCTTGCTTGCGGAAAAGGACGGTAGGTGTATTAGTTGTACCAAAAAACGGGACACGCTGTGGCGAATTCTCAGCTACGTCAAACCTTACTATTTTCAACTCATACTCGTTTTTCTGATCACAACAGCTGCAGCGGCAATTGATCTACTGCCGCCGCTCATCACCGAACATATCATCGACGACGTTCTCACGCCGAAAACAAATTTTGGGCTTCTGGCCTGGTTTGTATTGGCACTTCTGGGAATTCGACTCTTGATGTGGTTTGCCCAGGTGGGGCGTACTGCCATTAGCAGTTGGCTCGGATTCCGCGCGGCGGAAGACATCCGCGCTGAGTTGTATCGTGTGCTCCAGTTCACACCCTTAAGGTTCTATGACAAACGGAAAGTTGGATCGCTTATCTCACGGATGACAAATGACGCAGACTTGCTGGAGGAATACATGACCTTTGACCTTCCCTTCATCCTGTCGAATGCGTTGTTGCTGCTTGGTATTTTGGGGATGCTGCTCCACAAAAGCTGGATCCTCACGATTTACGTGCTGCTCCCAGTGCCGGCCATTATCTTAGGTGGGGCACTGATCTGGAATCGTATGGAACGGTACTGGCGTCGTTGGTCTATCAAATGGGGACGATTTTCGGCGCATCTGAACGAGTCGATCACCGGCATTCGATTGGTCAAAGCCTTTGCCCAAGAAAAACGAGAAGGCATTCGTTTTAGTCAGCGAAATGACGAGCTACGGCAGGTCAGTGTCAGTGCAGATCGCGCCTGGTTTGTCTTCTTCACAGTGACGAACTTTCTCATGAGCTTCGGTGTGTTTTTCGTATGGTATTTTGGTGGTAGACAGATCCTCGGCGGTGACTTGACACTTGGTCAGTTGACAGCGTTTATCAGTTACCTCTGGATGTTCTACCGTCCCTTAAAATGGTTCGGCGATTACTATAATTTCATGATCCATGCCTATGCGGGTGCAGAGCGAATCTTTGAGGTGATGGACACCCCGATGGAACCTTTCGATGTTGCAGATGCTAAACCGATGCCTGAAATCGAAGGGCAGATTTCCTTTAGAGATGTTAGCTTTGGCTATGATCCGGGCAAACCCGTTATCAGAGGTATTAACTTGGAAGTGGCTCCGGGTGAAATGATTGGTCTCGTGGGTAAGTCGGGAGTTGGGAAAAGCACGTTTATCAACCTTATCTGCCGATTCTACGATATTAGTCGCGGTCGTTTAGAGGTTGACGGCACGGATATACGGGACATCCGCCTTCAAGACTTGCGTTCTCAGATAGGGATGGTCCATCAAGAACCAACACTCTTTAATGTTACGATAGCCGAAAACATCCGCTACGGGAGGCCGGACGCACCGTTTGACGAGGTGATTCGCGCAGCGATAGCCGCGGAAGCGCATGAATTTATTGTGGCAAAGCCGGACGGTTACGACACAAAAGTGGGGGAGCACGGCGGGAAACTCTCCGGAGGTGAAAAGCAGCGGATTGCTATTGCACGTGCCATCCTGCATGACCCGAAAATTCTGATCCTCGATGAAGCAACCTCCTCACTGGATACACCGACTGAGAAGAAGATTCAGATAGCGATCGCACGACTGGTCAAGGGGAGAACCACCTTTGCAATTGCACACCGGCTGTCCACGCTTCGTAACGCAGACCGGCTGGTGGTTCTGGCTGATGGGAAAATTGCCGAAGTCGGCTCACATGCGGAATTGATGACGCGCGGAGGCATCTTCCATGGCCTAGTTCATACGCAGCAGGCAACGACAGCTGTTATGGCGGTAGGTGGTGGAAAGGCTGGTTCAGAGGAGGATTCAGACGAGGATGATGAATAACGTTGTCGCATCAAAGCAGTTTGACTTTTTTAGGTGGCAGCCGGTATAATGTGAAGCCCGGTTGCCCTACCAGAACCAGCGGTAACACACAATATCTGCCATGACTCACGGAAAATCGTGTTGCGATAGGTCTATTTGGATAGGAACTTAGGTCAATCTACCGGAGAAATTAATGACAGCCGAAGAGCAAAAAAACGACACACCCATCGAGAATGAAAGCACAAAAACTGAGAAGACAATCACGCCTATTCAGGTAACCCATCCAGAATATGTTGATCCAGAGGCGATTCGCCTTTTCCGTGAGCCGCCGTGGGTGCTCCGCTTAACGATTGAGGGGGATCGCTCCTACCTCAAGGTTCGCGCCGTGTGTGCGGCTCCGCTATCTCAACCTGACCGTTACATCTGTCTACTCGATGAAAAGAATGAGGTAATCTGTACGATCGAAGATCCCCTTGTGTTGGACGCGGAATCACAGAATCTCATCAAGGAGGAGATTGAACAGCGATATATGACCGCCATTATCAAGCGGGTTGACTCGCTTAAAAGTGAGTTTGGTGTGTCCTATTGGGAGGTGCAGACCGATAGGGGTGACCGGGAGTTTGTAGTGCGCAATGTCTCCGAGAACGCACAATGGATTACAGATCGCCGGCTCCTGTTGCTTGATGTGGACGGCAACCGTTTCGAGATCGCCAACCTTGAGGTCCTCGATAAAAAGAGTCGCGGACTTATCGAAATGGTGCTTTGAGGCGCAACGACGCCGCCGATAGTAAAAATGCTATTCTTCACATATGAACTCAAGCACCTCATTTTACGCTCGACGAACATAAAAATTGCCTAGACGGATTTTTTTTATGTGCCTGACTGAAAAAGGTGAACTTTGTATGGAGACAGCACCCAGCCACTCTGATAGTATGACGCTGATACCTGCTGGCACGTTTGAGATGGGGAGCAGTGATGCTGAATCCCCTTACGCGCAGCTGGTGCATACGGTACATGTAAATACGTTCTACATGGACACCTATGCTGTGACGAATCTTGAATACCAGCGGTTCCTATCTGAAAATTCCGGTTGGCAGAAAGATCGTATTGATGATAGGTTTCACGACGGTGACTATCTGTTGAATTGGGAGGGTAACAGCTATCCAGCGGGCAAGGCGAACCATCCTGTTACTTGGGTGAGTTGGTACAGCGCGATTGCCTATGCTCTTTGGGCAGGAAAGCGTCTGCCGACGGAGGCAGAATGGGAATACGCCGCTCGCGGGGGGCTATCGGGCAAAACGTATCCTTGGGGAGATATGTTGTCTGCTTCGAACGCGAACTATGACCGAAATATTGGAGATACGACTGCCGTGGGTAGGTATTCCGCGAACGGGTACGGCTTGTATGACATGTCTGGAAATGTCTGGGAGTGGTGTCTAGATCTCTATGATGATGACTTCTACTTCACATCGCCTCGCAAGAATCCACGTTCAGGTGCAAATGAACCCGAGTGGATAATAGACAATTTCATAGACATTACAGCTGAGCGCGTGTTGCGCGGTGGTGGTTGGAGCGCTTCACCAGAAGCTCTCCGCGTCGCCTATCGCTTGAGGCTGTTACCCATGAACACAACCTATGACTATGGTTTTCGTTGTGTGCAGTAACACACTACGGCTTTGACACATGTCACGCATCACGTATCGCGTCAGCCAAAACTTCAATCAGATGCCTCGCTTCTTTCCCCGTTCCTTGTTTGACCTGTTCGCGACAAGAGACCCCTGCTACAGCCACCTCAAAGTCGCCATTCTTTTCATTGATTGCCTTGAATAGTTGACGACCGCCCACCTGCATTGACACCTCGTAGTGTTCAGCTTCATAACCGAAGGAACCCGCCATACCGCAACACCCGGAATCAACGACGTTGACGATATACCCCGGTGGCAGATTTAAAACCTGCTCGGAAGGTTTCACACCGACGATAGCTTTCTGATGGCAGTGGCCATGCAACAAGATCTCTTTCTCTGTATCCCCAAACTCCAGATTCAGCTCCCCTTTTTCGTGAAGAGACACCAAGAACTCCTCCAGCATAAATGTGTGCTGTGCGACAAGATCTGTATCCGTACCGGGGATTAAGTCCACATAATCGTCGCGCAACGCCAACAGACAGCTCGGCTCACAACCGACGATGGGGATTCCTTTGGAGGCGTAGGGTAGGAGGCGTTCAACGTTATATTGCGCATTCTCGATTGCGTCTTCAAGCATACCCTTAGAGATCATGGGACGCCCACAACACCGCTTGTCTGGTAGGATAACCTCGAATCCCGCAGCTTCAAGAACAGCAGTAGCAGCCTTTCCAATACTGGGGTAGTTGTAATTCATGAAGGTGTCGTGGAAAAGAACAACCTGTTTTCCTGTCTCCTGCCGTTGTTCGGCGTGGGAATCCTGACGATTCTGGAACCACTTCTCGAATGTTTCTCGCACAAAGTTAGGCAGCGATCGCCTTCGATCGATTCCGGTAAACTGCTCCATCGCCCACTTGGAGATACCGTTATTCATCAGCCAGTTTGACATTGGCGCAAATGCGGATCCGATAGCGCTAAGGTCAGCGATATTGCCGAACAGTCGATTCCGCAACGGCAGACCGTTTTCCTTGTAGTAGTGCGCAAGGAATTCGTACTTCAGTTTTGCCATATCCACGTTCGACGGACATTCTGCCTTGCAGGCTTTACACTCCAAGCATAAATCTAATACTTCGTAGAGCCGTTTGTCCTTGAAATCCTCATGTGGTAACGTGCCAGAGAGTACGTTTCTTAGCGCATTTGCGCGACCCCTCGTCGAGTGCTCCTCCTCCCGCGTCGCCATGTAAGACGGACACATCGTTCCGGTTAGATTCTTGCGGCACGCACCGACGCCGTTGCACATTTCAATGGCACCCCCGAATCCTCCCTGACTGGAGAAGTCAAAATAGGTGTCGATCTCAATTGCGTTGTACTTGGGTCCAAAGCGCAGATTTTCTGTCATCGGTGGTGGGTCGATAATCTTGCCCGGATTCATGATACCCGTTGGATCAAACGCAGCTTTGACCTCACGGAACGCTTGATAAATCTGTGGGCCAAACATGCTCTCAATCCACTCACTTCTTACCAGTCCATCGCCATGTTCACCACTCATTGCGCCGCCGAGTTCCATTAACAGATCACGGACATGACGGGCGATTGAGTGCATCTTTTCAATATCCTCTTCCTTTTTCAGATTAATTACGGGACGATTATGCAATAATCCAACGCTGGCATGTGCATAATAGGAAGCGGTTGTGTCGTGATCTGCGACAATCTTCCCGAAACGGCGGACATACTCCGGCAGGTTTTCAATCGAAACCGCTGCGTCCTCCACAAACCCGACCGGTTTATAGTCACTTCTCGCGCCCATGAGCAGGCCCAATCCCGCCTTCCGCGTATCCCATACCCGTTCCTTTTCGTCTGCCGTCATGCAGCGCACAAAGGCATAACCAAGCCCAACAGATTTCATCTTTCGCTCAAGAGCGTCGAGCTGGTCAAACAGTTCGTCCTCTGATTCGCCGTAGAATTCTACCGCAAGAATAGCTCCCGGACTGCCTTGGATAAAGGTACTGATTCTTGAGAATTCCAACGACTGTTTTGTCATATCGATGATGGTCTTGTCGATGAGTTCGACGGCGGTTGGATTGCATTCGAGGATGGGCTGCATCGCTTCCATCGATTCTATTAGTGTATGGAAGTGAATCACGTTTAGTGCCGTCATCTTCGGGGTTGGCACGAGGTTAACTTTCGCTTCGACCGTTGTTGCGAGTGTGCCTTCTGATCCGACGATGATTTTCGCAAGACTGAACGGATGCTCCGTATCGCAGCCATCTCTGCGGTAGGGTGTAAGCTCCTTTGATCCCGCGTCAGTGATGAATTCATCAAGATTGTATCCGGCAACGCGACGTAGGACTCGTGGAAACCGCTTCCGAATCTCATCTTCATTTTCCGCAGCAATTCGGCATATTTCACGATAGATATGGCTTTCACGAGAGCGCCCGCGCTGTTTGGCAGTAAGTTCGTCGACCGAGATTGGTTCTGCAAAGATTGATTCCCCGTTGGGGAGACGTAAATCAAGCGACATCGTGTGGTCGATGGTTTTACCATAAATCAGGGAGTGTGCGCCCGCTGAATTGTTACCAATGGTGCCACCTATGTTTGCACGGCTGCTTGTCGCTACATCTGCGGAATACATCAGATTATGCGGTTTGAGATGATGATTCAATTCGTCGATGACAACTCCCGGTTGGACCCGCGCCCAGTGTTCCTCGACGTTGACCTCAATAATCTCATTCATATATTTGGACATGTCAATGACTATTGCTTGCCCTACCGTCTGTCCAGCCAAGCTGGTTCCGCCGCCGCGAGGCAGAATCGGCAGATTTCGGTCATAAGCGATCTGGATGGTTCTGGTCACGTCCTCTTTGTGTCGGGGGATAACAACACCGATAGGTTCCATCTGGTAAAGACTTGCGTCGGTGCTGTATAACACTTTGGAATACGCATCGAAGCGTACCTCACCTTCGATTTCTTCTCTCAGGACCTGTTCCAGCTCGGTGTGGGAATTGTTCATCTCTAGTGTGGCTCACTTTCTATTGGAACGTTATGCTTTTGATTTATGGTGTTAAAATAAAATCTTAACACAGTTGATCTGAAAAGTCTATCAAAATCGTCTGCCTCTATAAATCATGAACCGTGCGTTGACACTATACCGACTTCATGATAATATTTCGAAGCAGAAATCTTGATCTGGTAAAATCAGTGATATTGGGCGAAGTTCTATGGACGGGCTACCCCAAATATGCCACAGAATGGTGCGAAAATACCTGTCACTGTCCGCAAAGAGATTAACATGAATATACGCACTAAATTAATCTTGAATTACATGGCGATTGTGCTGGTCATTCTGTTAGCCATGTATGCCTATCTGGATTATTCGCTCAAGCAGAACCTAAGTGAGCGAATCACGGCTGAGTTGACCGTGCAGGCAAATCTGGTAAGGGAATTTCTGCTGGAGACGCTACCTGACACACTCAGCTACGAGGTCGTGGACGGTTTTATAGATCGGCTCGGAGCAGATAGCACGGCACGTCTCACCTTTATTGGGCGCGATGGGATTGTGTGGGGAGATACGGAGCGTGATGGACAGCATCTGCGGGATATGGATAATCACCGGAGTCGACCAGAAGTGCAAGGGGCTTTGGTGGAAGGAATCGGAACTATGGACCGATATAGCGATACTGTAATGACCACCCTTCGCTACCTCGCCTTGCCGGTGGTTCGCGACGGGGAGACGATCGGTATCTGTAGGGTTGCCCTACCTATGATTGCAATCGACACAGCTATCGCTCAACTCAGGTGGCTTTTGCTGTTGGCGATCAGTGCGGGTCTTGTTTTCGCCATTCTGTTCAGTATCATTACCACCAATGTTACCACGAAACCGATTCGAGATTTGACCCAAGCCACAAAATCACTTGCGATTGGCGAACTGAACTCGCGTGTTTCCGTTGCCGCATCGGGCGAGCTTGGAGAACTATCAAACCACTTCAATCAGATGGCGAATCGGATTGAAACGCAGATTCACGAGATCTCTCGTGAACGTAATCTAAGGGACAGTATCCTATCAAAAATGGTGGAGGGAGTCCTTTTAATTGATTCACAGTTTGCCATCACCTATGCGAATTCCGCAGCGATCGCAATGCTCGACTTCCCGGTCCATTACCAAGCGCTCTCCCTGATCGAAAGTATCCCTGACCCGGGATTGAAGCGACTCTTAACGCAGGTGGCTGACACAGGGCAAGCAGGGTTCGCAGAAATCACACTGGTCGGAACAAGCGAGCGCGAGACAGAAGTTATTGTTGTACCGGTCGGCGGAGAATATCTGGTAAGCCTCCACGACGTAACTCAGTTGAGAACGTTGGAACGGATTCGATCCGATTTCGTTGCCAACGTCGCTCACGAAATGCGAGTACCGTTGACCTCGATCCACGGCTATGCGGAAACGCTCCTTAACGGTGCATTGGAGGATACCGATGCAAACGAGCGTTTTGTAGAAAAGATTCTGCAGCAATCCGCACGGCTCTCGCAGCTGGTATCCGATCTGCTTGATTTGTCGCAGCTTGAATCGGGGGAGGTTAACCTCGAATTAAAACGTTGTGAAATCTACGGATTTCAAGATACCATTTTAACCCTTTTTGAGCCGGTATTTGAGGAAGCGGATCTGAGGTTTGAGTGGAGAGTGTCTAACCATTTGCCTGTTGTCTTCGCAGATAAGCAGCTTATCGGACAGGTACTCGCGAACCTAATTGAGAATGCAATCAAGTATACGCCAGCCGGCGGAAGTATTACAATGTCTGCCGAAGCCAACGACTCTGAGGTCATCGTGCATGTGAAGGATACCGGAATCGGTATTCCTGCCGAGGCACTCCCCCGAATCTTCGAGCGGTTCTATCGTGTGGATAAGGGGCGTTCGCGTGAAATGGGAGGTACGGGACTGGGACTTGCCATTGCCAAGCACATTCTGCTGCAGCACGGCGGAAGGATATGGGTTGATAGCACACCGGGAGAAGGATCTGTGTTCCACTTCGCCTTGCCGCTGCAAAGACGATTTTCGGCGACGGAACAGATAGCGCAACTCTCTCATATCGACCAGAATGAAACGATGTTCCCGTCAACAGCGGATAACGGGTAAAAAATAAAAAGCCCTATTCAGCGGAACACTGAACAGGGCTTAAAATAACTCTCCCGGACGGATTCGAACCGCCGACAAAGTGGTTAACAGCCACCTGCTCTACCAGCTGAGCTACGGGAGATCATTGTGCAAAATATTGCTGGCAAGATGTTGTAGCACAACAGGGGATAATTATACATAATCGCGTCCAGAAATGCAAGGAAAATTCAATCGGGACAATCCAACAATGGATATAAATCGATAGAAGACGGATAACTATTGGAAGGGTTTTCTGCAAGGTCCACTCGATTTGACTATCGCCCCCGACCCGATTTAAAATACTACCTTGCCCTTATTACCATTTGATAACTGCTACCGCTATAATTGGTGGAAGATTCGCCGAAGGTGCGCCTATGTTAACTTCCGCACCGAACGAAGCGCTTTCCAGAATAGGAGAAATTGATGCCACAACCCGAGCAAATTCGTATTGGTCATAGCCCTGATTCTGACGATGCCTTTATGTTCTATGCGCTCGCAAACGGACTAATTCCAACGGATGGTTTTGAAATTATCCAAGTCGCCGAGGATATCGAAAGCCTAAATCGACGGGCTGTCAACGGGGAATTGGAAGTAACAGCCATATCTGTTCACGCCTACGCCCACGTTGCTCATCACTATGCCCTTATGCCTTGTGGTGCAAGCATTGGTGATCGATACGGTCCTCTCGTCGTAGCCAGAGAGCCGGTGCTTCCGGAAGCTCTCGCCGGCAAAAAAATCGCGATACCCGGGAAGATGACAACAGCCTATCTGACGTTGCGCCTCTGTCAACCCGACTTTGAGCCCGAGGTTGTGCAATTTGATCAGATCCTACCATATGTGCAGGCAGGCAACGCAGACGCGGGGTTGATTATACATGAGGGGCAGCTAACGTACGACCGTGAAGGACTGCACAAAGTTGTAGACTTGGGCGAGTGGTGGCATGAGGAAACCGGTCTGCCGCTCCCACTGGGTGCGAATGCCATTCGTCGAGATCTTGGGACGGAGAAGACTCGCCGTATTACCGCACTTTTGAGGAAAAGCATTCAGTATTCACTTGGGAATCGTGAAAAGGGGTTGGACTATGCGATGAACTACGCGCGCGATATGGAGACGGAACTGGCAGACCGATTCGTCAGCATGTACGTGAACGACTACACGCTTGACTACGGTGACAACGGCAGGGCAGGGGTCCGGGAGTTGATGGATCGTGGATATAAGGCGGGTGTGATTCCGCATCCAGTCAATGTTGAATTTGCAGCCGGATAGCTGTACAGGTTAGACATCAACCGCGATACGTTGTCCAATGCCAGTTAGTAAACGTCCTCCATCGACGACAAACGCACTGCCCGTAACAAACGACGCATCCTCCGACGCGAGATACGCAACCGCTTTGGCTGTGTCTTCCGGCTCTCCTGCTCTTCCAATCGGCAACTCCTGCGCCCAGCGCTCAAGTGCGCTCTGTGGGTCGGTGTCAGATGGAAGAATCATCGGTGTCGCCGTGGGGCCGGGGCAGACCGCATTCACCCGAATGTTGTGTTTTGCGAAATCTAACGCCATACACTGTGTCAGAAGGATAATGGCAGCCTTCGATGCACCGTAGACTGAATAGCCACCGCCGCCAGATATTCCGGCTGTGGAAGCGGTGTTGATAATCACGCCGCCGCCTGTCTGCTGCATCGCAGGAATAGCATATCTGGAGACGAGGTACACACTCTTGAGGTTAACGTTAATGCACCGATCCCATTCGGATTCCGGTATGGTGGTAACGTCGCCAACAACCAGAACCCCCGCGTTATTGTGTAGGATGTCCAGTCTACCGTGTTGCCGAAGGGTTTCTTGGATAAGGTGGTCTGCATCCGTGGCTTTTGAAACATCGGCTTGGACAAAAGACACCTGGTTTCCGGTTTCCTGACTAACCTGTCGTGCAACGGCTTCGCCATCAGGAGCTACGTCAGCGATAACAACATTTGCCCCTTCGGAGGCTAACTGCGTGGCGGTGGCTTTTCCAATACCTGAAGCACCTCCCGTTACAATGACTGATTTTTCTTGAAATCTCATCTGTTCTCCCTATCTAAGTCGTAATAATTAAGTGAGAGGCAATTGTACCTTACTCCGAAGACCAAGTCAACTTCCCTAACATTTTGCAATTCTGTTTCCACCATCAACCGATACCTAGAAAGTGGGTTTCATGAATGAAAATCGGTCTTGTAGGGCTTCCATATGTCGGAAAAACGTCTCTTTTCAATGCACTGACACAATCCGAGGCAGAAACAGGAACCTACACCGCCAAGAAGGGATGGAACGTCGGTTCAGTAAAGGTTCCCGACGAGCGATTGGCGGCATTGGGGGAGGTTTTCGCCCCAAAAAAGACAACCCCAACAAGTATTGATTATGTAGATATCGCCGGTGTTTCCAAGGGTGATATAGCGGCCGAAGGGTTAGAGGCGGGAGTCATCGCGGAACTTCGTGAAGTTGACGCGCTCGCCCATGTTGTGCGGGTATTCGAAGATGATGCTATCCCGCACGTTGACGGCGACGTAAATCCTGAGCGGGATATCGAAACGATTGAGATTGAACTTGCCTTTGCGGATTTGGGAATCATCGACAACCGATTGAGTCGCCTCGACCGTGAACTTCGAACGCAGAAGATTCCCGCTTTGGAGCATGAAAGCGCGGTGTTAGAACGATGTAAGGAAGCGTTGGAAGGGGGCACTGCCATCCGAGATCTGTCGCTTCCCCCTGAAGATGAACGGGCAATCCGGGGCTACGGTTTCTTGACCCAGAAACCGATGTTGCTGATTTTCAATATTGGTGAAGATCAACTGGATAGCGTAGAAGAGATACGTGCGAGTTCTCCAGCCTTTGAACGGGGTATCGAAGTACTTACGCTCTCCGCAAGATTGGAGATGGAGTTGATGCGGCTGGATGCGGAGGAAGCCGAACTCTTCAGGGATGACATGGGCCTTGATGAATCTGCCTTGGCACGGGTGATTGATGCTTCGTACCGCACCCTCGGACTGATAACATTTTTTACCGTCGTATCGGATGAGTTGCGAGCATGGACACTCAGGACAGGCATGACCGCGCTGGATGCAGCAGAAGCTATCCATACCGACATGGCGCGGGGATTCATCCGGGCGGAAACCATTCACTGGTCGGATTTGGTAGAATGTGGAAGCTTGACAAAAGCGCGGGACAGCGGATTGCTGCGGCTTGAAGGAAAAGATTATACTGTATCTGATGGCGATGTTTTAACTATACGGTTCAACGTGTAGAAGGTCGATCAAGACTCCTTGACATAGAGGATACCGTCTTCCACTTTAACCGGCAATTTTTCCATCGGCCGGGGTGGAGGACCCGCTACTACATTTCCCGCGCTATCGAATACCGCACCGTGACAGGGGCAGAAGAACTGATCCTTCCCCTCATCCCAGCGCACAAGGCAGCCGAGATGAGAACAGACTCGTGAATAGACCTGAAAAGTGCCATCCCCTTGGTCCGTCACATAGACAGAGCGTCGTTTATTCGTTTCAACCCAACCATCTTTGGCGCTGAAGGTATAGTTGATTTTTTTGTATCGGCTTCCCTTCAGCAGATCGGCGATACCGAGATCTACCCATTTCTTTGACGCTTTCCTGAATGCAGGTGAAATAGCAAATCCCACTAACGGGATAGCCATCGCTATACCGATTAGACCACCTATGGCTGCCATACCCATCTTAAAAAATGTGCGTCGTTGTTGCCCTTCCTCTGGGACATCTGTCATATCAATGCCTCCTAATTTAAATCTTCGTCGAGATCAATATCTTCCACACTAAAGCGGAGATGGGTTGTGTTGACCAGTTCTACAATCTCCTGCCACTGTTTTTGGGTCGTCTCGGAGATTCCCTCTGTTTCGAGATGTTGGGCAAACTCACGGATGGCGTCATCGAACTTTTTCTGAAAATAGGTATACCCTTCTGTATCATTCGGGTTCTTGGGTGGTTCAAAATCTGCGATAAACTTGGTATATTTCTCAAGCTGTTTCGCTGCTTTTATTGCAGCTTCTTTGTCAGAATTCTTGCCGCCCCGCAAGTACGTTCGGATAAGGTTATACTCATCCTTCATCATCATCATGACCTCTTTCAGATCCTCCGGTTCATACGTTTCTGCCACATCTTCATCAGGGGTGTCAGGTCTCTTCAAAAACAGGGCATAGCTGATGGCGAGGGTTTTCTTTGGCATCAGTGCAACCGCCTGGGAGGCCGCCTCCTCCCCAGCAACTGGTTCAATATCTTCACCAATTTTGAACTTATCCTCAACTCCTTTTTCACTAAATTGCTTGAGGAATGTCTCGTCCGCAATTCCAGCCGCTTCGCTGTGCTTATGCACCTGAACCTTGACTACCTTTCCCGTCATATCCAATCCTACGCCACCGCTAATGGCACCGTTAGGTCCCTCGATCGTTAAGAGCAGGACTAACCCGACAGGCTTTCCATCCTCACCGAAAGCTATGTGGAATGTCGGTTTTAGATCTTCGGGACGGAGTTTTGTCTCAATCTCCGCTTCGATGGATGCAACTTGTTCAGGCGTTAATTCCGCCGTTTTCTCAACGAAGTTTGCCGCCTTTGAAAAAATAGACGCGAGTTTCTCGCGCGGCAGGGGCGTGTCCTCCGCCCAAGCCGTTGTGAAAAAGAGAGGGGTTAAGGTCACTAAAAGGGTAAATCGACAAGCTGCAACGGTACTGGATTTCATCGGTTTTCTTCCTTCTAAACTATGCTGTGCAGCAGTATAACTGGCACATATACGATCTGTCAAGAGAATCAAAGAGAGGCAACGCTCTCCTAACCCGGACGCGTCTTGCCCAAATCGCGGCGAAGTTCGTCGGCTGAAGCAACATCCGCAACTGTGCCCGGGGGATGCCTATACCATCCCGGATCATCATAGCTGGCAAGCTGCTCCCGAACTTTCAGAATGGTGAACATGCCCCCCATTGTGATGTAATCAAACGGGCCCCGTGCGCCAACCATAGGGATGCTATTCTTCGGCACCGCCATGTGCCCCGCCTCGACGTGAATCCCGTGCTCGCCCATGCCGTGCTCGCCCATCATCATATACGCGGGCAGCAGGTCCCGAACTTTTTGATTGAACCCCTCTTTCTGAACCCCTACTACATTCGGAAAGTCATGTCCCATCTGATTCATGACGTGATGGGTCATGTGGCAATGTATCGCCCAATCACCCGGCTCGCTGGCAACGAACTCGATATCCTGCGTGTCACCGACAGGCACAAGGATAGTGCCGCCGGGATGCTGCGCCGCGGGCGGAATCCTGCCACCGTTGGTAGCAGTAACCTTAAAGTAGTGACCGTGAAGGTGAATCGAGTGGTGGTCCATTGCTGAGAGATTGCCGAGACGAATCCGCACCCGATCGCCCATTTTCGCGACTAACGGTTCGGTTCCCGGATAACACTTTGCGTTCATCGTTAGAATATTGAAATCGTTCATCTCGTTGGGATTGGGTGTAGATGTGCCGGGATCAATTCTCCATTCGCTTAACATGATAGCAAAGTCCCGATCTACCTTGTAATCGGGTGCGGCGTTTCTGGGGTGGAAAATGAGCATGCCCATCATTCCCATTGCCATCTGCGTCATTTCGTCATGGTGGGAATGATACATAAAGGTTCCTGATTGACGCACCGTCCACTCATATTTGAAGGTTTCGCCCGGTTGGATTGCGCGCTGGTTCAGCCCGCCAACCCCATCCATCCCGTTTGGAAGAAAGACCCCGTGCCAGTGGACGGTCGTAGGGGCTTTGAGCTTGTTGGTAACGTAGATGCGAATCCGTTCGCCCTCTACCGCCTCAATGGTGGGTCCGTGAACCTGTCCATTGTATCCCCAACACTTCGCTTTCAGTCCCGAAGCGAAGTTGTGCCAGACTTCCTCAGCAACCAAGTGAAAGACCTTAACATTGTCAACAATCTTCCACGGTAATGGTGCAATATCCGGCGTTATAACCGGTGTGTAGTCCTTACCAGGCAGCCCCGGTGCCAACGCGGGCTGCTGTACAGCGCCAGAATAAGATTTTTCCCACTGGGATTCTGCCGCGCTGGATTTAGCCGCTCCCAGAGCAACAGCACCGCCAACCAGTGCGCCTGTCTTTAGCATATCTCTCCGATTCATCTTAATGCCCTCCTTCTGCGCCCATGCCCTCAAGGTGCCTAACAGTAGTTGCCCCTACCGACGACGATACTTCGCCTGTATCCGAGGTCAGCCTGCCGTTGATTATTTGATCAAATCTGGTACGTGCAACATGGTAATTGTAAAGTGCTTGAATGTACTCTCGACCGGCGTCTATCTGCTGCTGTTTTGCCAGCAATAGCCGGGATGTACCTATCTGCATAGCATTGTACTGTAGTTGGAGCTGATCCAGAATCTGCTCTTGGAGTGGAAGCATTTCGTCTCGGTAAAACAGCGCAGTCTGGCGAGCAGCCGAGAGACTACGATGCGCCGCACGGACTGCGGAACGGATCTCAACCGCCAGCGCATGATAGTCCTCCTGTCTCCGGCGTAAATCTGCTGCCGCCGCCGCTCGCTGTCCCTGTTTTCGATCAAAGATCGGGATCTGAAACCCGACCGAAGGCCCGGCTTTCCAGGCGCCTGCCTCTTCCTCAAGCTCCCCACCGATATCTAGGTGTGGTATCAATGCCATCGCATTAGCTACACCGAGCTGTTTGCCTATCGCTACGATGCCCTCACGCGCTACGGCGAGATCTATGCTGGTTTCGAGTGCGACGCCCTCAAGGTCAGCCAGTTTTGTGGGGTCTGTGGGGATGTCTGGCAGTCGAGGGTCGACTATCCAAGCTGTCTCTTCGCCCCATAGTCCCATCAACCGGTTGAGTTGTTCACGGCTCTCGACAAGCGTAGCCTCTGCCATAATGAACGCCAGCTTTGATCGCTCATAGAGCGCACGTTCAAGCAACAAATTCAGCTCGGGAATGTTCCCGGCTTCGTGAATTTTACGAGTAAATTCGTATGCTGCTTCGGTTGCCAGAACAACCTGACGGAACATCTCCAATGTCTGTGTCTCGGCTTGAACGCGATAAAACACCATCCGTGTCTGTCCCGCCAAATCCATAACGGCAGCCATCACGCGGAGTTTTGTCGCCTCGAATTCGGATTCGGCTGCTGACTTTCGCATGGATGCGTACAGCACCGAGAGAAAATCTATCTCGATTTCAAAGACGTAGTGATCGTGAGCGGGGTGCGCTGCCGTTGGATCCTGAGGAAGACCAAACGCTACGCCCCCGTGAAAAGCGGGATTAGAGATAGAACCAGCCTCAACGACAGCGGCTTGTGCGATACCAATTTCCTCATAGGCCGCTTGTAGACGGCGGTTGTGCAATAGCGCGATCTGCACCGCAGTATCGGCGACCAGCGGCTCCTCCAACAATTCCTGAATGATCTGTTCTATTTTATCAATCGAAGCTGTATCTTGGTTCCACTGGATTGAAGCACCGATACGCTCATCGACCTGTTGTTGGACTTCACTGAAACCCATCTCTTTCGATACACCAGCGCAGCCTGTTAGGAGGGATAACGCCGCGAAAAATAACGCGGCGCATCTAATTTTGGCTTTCATTTGTCAAATTCCTTATCTGTGTTAATGGCTATGCTTGTGTGAGTCCATGTCCATCGCATCAGACATATCGGCACTTGAGCCGGACATCTGCGTTTTTTGTGTGTGGCATCGGAGCATAGCACTTCCGAAATACGGATTGCGAACAGGCTCTCCAGTTTGCATCCATATTCCCGCTCTGGGAACATCCGGTGCCATTCCACACACATAACTGTAGACCGTTTTCTCGTAATTCGCAGGTACACCTGCCGCATCCAGAAAATGCTTGAAGCTATCGCTCAGTGAGCCGTAGGCGATACGGGCAGCTTTGATATCAGAAAGGTCGCCAAGTTGATGTCCGGTGTCGTGGATTGTTTTGATGTGAGATTCGTGAGCGCTTCGCAGGTCAGTAGGCGCTTCGTTTTCGACGGTATGGAAGGCTTCAAGCATTGCATGTGCGTTAGTGTTAACATCTTCCATTGTGTCGGACGCCAGTTGGTTCCCGATGGCAAGGTAGGCGTCAAGCATCGCACCCAACGCTTCCGCACCATCAGGAGAGAGCTCTGCGCTGCTATGACTGGCATCCCTTTCGTGCATTTCCATCATTGGCATATTTTCTTTCTGCATCTTTGCCATTGGCATACTGTGGTGATCGGCAGCTGCCCCCTGTTGGGCGTTGGGATTTGCCGGATGGTCTTGTGAGGTGGTGAGGTCAACGGTTTTGCTGCCGCAGCCGATAGTTGCTATTAAAAACACGACGGTGAGTATGGATAGTGTTCGATTGTGTTGGTGAAAAAATTCGAATAGCATGAGAATAACCTCCGTTTTGAATGAAACATGATTAGGGCTAGGCCGGTAGCATAACGTCATGGGCGTACAAATACACCGACCGATCAATACATTTCAGATTCAGAAAAAAATGTGTATAGGAAAATTAGGCGAGAGAAAACGGAGGTGCCCGAGGTGAACGCTGCGGAGGGGGTGGATCTGTGTAGGGGTTGTAGGAGAGTTGAAGATGTGCGTTAAAAGAAACGAGGATAGAAGAAATTTTGGGTGTGACGGGGACTAAGAGAACAGATGAAAACGTAGCTTTCTGTATTGGTGAAGGGAGTTGAGGTTCGCTATCTCCCAATGATTCCCAGCGATTGAAGCAACAATGCTGCTCTCTCTCCTCTCGGTTTTCATGGGTGGGAATCGATTGGTCTTTCGTACTGCAACAGGTTGACTCAGGCTCGTCAACCGTGCTTTCCGATTCAGTCAGATAGTACTGATGGAGCGTACCTGTATCTGCTGCAGCATGTCCATTTACCTCTCCAATTGCCGCACACTGCACAGGACAGATAAAATAGACCGAGGCTATTGAGAGTAAGAAAACTGCACAAAGGTTTTTAAATTTCATAGGATCACCCTTCCCTATACAACAGTGCCTCTGTGGCATAGGGATAACTATTGTTTACTCCTGTAACCCTCTGCAGGCACACGACGTTCCGACAGTTGAGGTGACTATATATACTCTTCCTCATCATCCTCTGCGGGATAGATGTTGACATCCGACAAAGAAATTGACTCACCGACATAGAAGGTCAGCCAATTCCCAACCAGTTCGACAGACATCATCTCATCATCTTCACTTGTATATTCGTGCAGCTCTGCTTCAAACGTCTCCATCTCAAGTAGGTTTACAACGGTCATTTCTGCTGGAGCTATTTCCTGACGTATGTATTCAACCAAAATTTCCGCGTCTTCGTCGTCGGGGTCGGGGTAGTGGAGCGTGATCGTATCAGGGAGATCTTCGCTTAGCTCTTCTTCGCCGTCGATGATCCAGCGGGAGATCTCATAGTCGTTTGTGCCTCCGATCCGATCCACCCCCAAAACCACCACTTCATCTTCATCCTCAAGCCGATACATGTAACGGAGCAGACTACCGCCCTCATACTTCTTCCGCTCGGTCAACTCAAATGTGCGCGAAGCCGCGTCGCTCATTTCAAAGGTAGTGGAATCAGAAAGTTCAATCATGCTTCCAAGCGGAATATCCAACAATTCGTGCCGCTTAGGTTTTGTGTCCCTCGATTTGCGGCCAAATAATGCCATTGCGTTTACCTCTATCCAATTTGGAACTTGCTACGGACCTATAGGAAAGCAATCTCCCATCGCTTCTATCTCGCCATAAAACGAGTGATTTGAGATTTTGGTTTAGATGTTTCAGGGTATAATTTAGCCATGCCAGGCTATATGATCCAGACCTAGAAATAGCCCTTATTATACATGATCAGAACAACAACCCCGATGATCAGGATGCTGCCGAAAACAAGCACGAACCAAGTGCCGCCCGAGGTCTTTTTCTGAACAACGACCTTTTGCGGTTGTGTTCGGACCTGAGATTGTGTTTGGGTCGTCGATGTTGATGAGGTTTGACTGTCTCCTGCTAAGACCACGTTGCGAAGCGCGTCTTCATCAGGAAGTTCTTCGACTGTCACCGCATCTTCGGCATTCGTACCGTAAAACTTATCCGCGTTTTTCTCAACATGCGCCTCAATATAGTCTTCATCTCGGTTGGTTCCTGGGTCGACATACCGTGAGTCTGGTTTGATGCCTTGACTGTCATAGTATGCTCGCCACTTCTCGTATTCCATCTGGCGCTCTCGTGACCAGTGCGATCTGTCGTAATTCGGATGGTGGTGGTACCACAGCCAACTATGGTGGAGCCGATGATTATAGTAATCGTGGAAGTAAATCCCCGAAATCATATTTGCGAATACCATGCTGGCAGTTAGGCTATAGATGGAGTAGCCTGCCATTGGATAGTACATGCCGAAATTGTTGACGGTAATCGGGGACTGTGCTATCCTCGCATCACGACGTGCGCGAGCGGTGTCTCGCTCTGCCCGTCTAACTTGGCGCTTGAGACTCCGATTTTCCGCTTTGAGGTTTCGAGTCTGCTGGCGCCGCTGGGATTGTACCGACCGCTTCTGGCTGCCAGTCATGTTTCTTGTAGAAACAGCGGAACTGGTCTTCGCACTGCTCTGGGCACTCTGTCTTTGACGGACTGCGCTGCTTGTCCGCGCTGCGCTCGGTCGTGATGTGCGGGTAGCAGTGCTGCTACCGTAGCTTCGGCTGGTACTTGCTCTACTGGTACGAGAACTTGACTGTACCGAGCTGCCGTATGACCTTGAGGACGA
Source organism: Candidatus Poribacteria bacterium (assembly GCA_965220385.1). Taxonomy (GTDB): domain Bacteria; phylum Poribacteria; class WGA-4E; order WGA-4E; family PCPOR2b; genus PCPOR2b. The sequence continues at coordinate 1,397,912 of OZ244825.1, forward strand.
ATAGTTGCTGCTCCGAGACGCTCTTGACGACGTCCCATAACTCCTGCTACTGCTGTAGCTTCTACTGCCGTAGCTTCTTCCGCTGGATCGGAAGCCTTTTGACAGAACATCAGAACCTATGCTAAGTGCAAATAAGACCATAAGTGCCACTATCGACACTTTTTGGAAAGAACGCCTCATATCAGCTGCCTCCTTGGGAAGTTGGAATAAGTTCTCTTGTTATTTAACACCTGTGCTTTTGTAAAAGTTCCCCGCCCATGAGAATTCAGGAGAAGTTCGCTTAGCTAAAATTTGCTTGACAATCTATTAATGCGTGCATTATTATTACATGCTAAAGTGTGCCTGTAGCTCAACTGGATAGAGCGTTAGCCTCCGGAGCTAAAGGTTGGGCGTTCGAGTCGCCCCAGGCACACCACCTTACCTCGTTGTACCCTGTTCCCAGTTCCGACCTAACATCGTCCTGAGCTCCCATATCTGTTAAACCATTATACTTTCTTTCTGTTATTTCTGTCAACGATTTCTTCCGCGGCACATTATTTTTCCTCGGCACAGGTAGTTTACTGCTACAATCTTGTCACTGTCAGAAGGTACACCCCGTCGAAAAACGAGCCAGGTGCCTATCTCCGCTCCGGATGTCCCATAGCATCCCTTCAACCAGTAACATGTCCGAACCGTGCGACCTCCGGTTTGCGATTATGTTCAAGCCCGTCATTTGTATCCGGGGACCCAGTGCGCCTTTTGGTGTCGCCCGTCTAACCTGTCTTTTCTCTGTGCCTATCCGGGAATAATATGGGAGATAGGGCTTACGCAGTTGAATGCTCAAAGCCTCATAATTTGGTGATTTATTACCCAATAACACGATTCGTGATGACCGATCAACTGCACTACTACAAACTGAAGTGCGTAACTCCTTAGGAGAATTGAATAACCCGAATCTGCACTATTTTTTGCTTGTATTATTATTGGGCGTGTGATACTTTATCGCATGTGAATCTGGTATAATAACCCCAAACTTTCATGTTTTCTACATCACATTGCACGTTTGCTCTAATGCTGTGGTGGCCGGACTATCCGTTACCTCAGCATACAAGATACTAAGGAGGCGTATATGAGTCTTGATGTTCGATCCCCAAAATTATTAGATCTAATTGATGCTGATGCAGAACTGCAGCAGCTTGGAACCGGTTGTGAGTTCACAGAAGGACCCGTTTGGCATGCCGAAGGGAAGTTTCTGTTATTCAGTGATATCCCTGCAAACCAGATGAAAAAGTGGACTGCGGAGGAAGGTATCACCAACTTCAGGGTTCCTTCGGGAAAATCCAACGGTTTGACCTACGATAAGCAGGGAAGGCTTGTCGCGGCCGAGCATGCCAATCGTCGAGTGTCGCGGACCGAAGCTGATGGGACCGTGGTTACAGTCGCATCGCACTATGAGGGGAAACGCTTGAACAGTCCCAACGATGTTGTTTTGAAATCAGATGGCAGCATCTATTTTTCTGATCCACCCTACGGCCTAACAGCCGAATACGGTGTTCTAGGTGAGCAAGAGCTTGACTTTCAGGGCGTTTACCGCCTTTCACCTGACGGTCAAACACTAGCACTGTTGATTGATGATTTTGATCGCCCGAATGGACTCTGCTTCTCGCCCGACGAGTCAATCCTGTATATTGACGATACCGAACGGATGCATATCCGTGCGTTTGATGTCCAGCCAGATGGTACAATCACAAACGGTCGGATTTTCGCCGAGGAAGAGGGCGACGATGGCGTGCCAGATGGCATGAAAATTGACGTGCATGGTAACGTCTATCTCACCGGTCCTGGCGGTATTTGGATTTTCGACTCCTCCGGGGAGCATCTTGGGGTCCTTCAAACCCCCGAGCGGGCGGCTAACCTTGGTTGGGGCGGCGATGATTGGAGCACGCTGTTCATCACAGCGAGTACCTCACTTTATAGCATTCAGTGTAAGGTCTCAGGAATCCCTGTTCCATAGAGACTAGTATTGGCTAAGGAGGGAACAAAGATGAAAAAGGTGACGCGGTTAGCAATTCTGATTGCTGTTCTTGCTGTTCTGATACTTAGCGCAAACACACCCATAAATCCTCAAGTCGGGGAGGAGGAAGATAAGATGGAAATGAAAATCTGGAAAATCGCTCTACTGATGAACGACATGGAGAAAGCGGAAGATCTGTACGTTAATAAGCTCGGTCTTAAAGTGCTAGATCGCTTGGATCTCGGTGAGATTGGCGAGGCGATCTTCTTGGACGCGGGTAACGTGAACCTGGAACTCATCCCTGCCGCTGCATTTGAAGGGGTCTGGGGCCTAGACCGGCCAGGCGTGCATCACATCTCGTTTAAGGCTGACGATGTTGAGGCGGGCACCGAAATACTCCGCGAAAAAGGGGTTACTGTCAAAAAAGAGCCTTTCCAACCCCTCGAAGGAATGACACTCGCCTTCTTTGACGGGCTTGATGGGGTTAATCTGCAGCTGTACCGTCACGATAAAGGGGAAGAGTAAGAACACCATTGACGCTACGCTGATTTAGAAGTGAAGGCGCGAAGGGACAGGGAGATCGACGGTTATTTTTCGGTCTCTCTTCCCTTCATTCTTCCGATTTGGGATTTACGCAGCTAACTGTAGGCGGGGTTTCCCAGATAGGATCAGGATGCAAACCGACTTGCCCCGCACCACCTGTGCTGAAATGCGTAGTTCCTGTCAATGAAAAATTTCTTTACGATTTGGCATACCCATGAAAGTCAAAATCAAACGTCTTGATGAAGATTTACCGCTCCCGAAGTATGAAACGGACGGTTCCGTCGGTTTTGATCTCTTATGCCGCGAATCCGTGACAGTTGCACCTCACGCAGTGGCGTTGATCCCGGCAAACGTGATTGTCGAAACACCGCCAGGATATATGTTGATGGTGACATTGCGCAGCAGTACGCCCCGGAAATTCGGACTCCTAATTCCCCACGGTGTTGGTGTCATTGACCTGGATTACTGCGGCGAAGGCGACGAAATTCAGATCCAGATCTATAACTCCACCGAGCAACCTGTCACCGTTGAACGGGGCGATAGGATTGCACAGGGCATCTTTGTCCGTGTGGATACCGCTGAATGGGTAGAAGTAGCCCAAATGGGGGCAGAGACACGCGGAGGATTCGGCAGCACGGACCATCGGAAGGGATAATTTGAAGGCGTTCAGTTGTTTTTCTAAGACTTTGTTGCGTTGGAAAGGCTAGGAGATGAAGCAGTATTTAGATGCACTGAAACAAATTATAGAAACAGGTGTCGACCGTGGGGGACGTAACGGTGCCACCCGCACACTTTTCGGCATGCAGATGCGTTACAATATGGCAGATGGTTTTCCTGCTGTCACGACCAAAAAGTTGGCGTTCAAGGTCATGAAAGCCGAACTCTTGGCGTTCTTGAGAGCCTACTCCGACGTCAAAGACTTCCAGAAGTTGGGTTGTCATGTCTGGGACGCTAACGCAGATGCAGATTACTGGAAGCCAAAAGCGCGGTTTGAGGGCGATCTCGGTCGAATCTACGGCGTGCAATGGCGGTTTTGGAGGACTCCCGACGGGCAGACCGTAGACCAGATTGCCAACACCATTGAAGGAATTAAAACGCAACCCTACAGTCGTAAGCATATTGTAACTGCTTGGAATCCGGGTGAACTCGATCAGATGGCACTTGAGCCTTGTCCCACACTTTTTCAATTCTTTGTCGCTGAAGGGAAACTATCACTTCATCTGTTTCAGCGAAGTTGTGATATGTTTCTCGGTGTCCCGTTCAATATCGCTTCATACTCCTTGCTGCTCCACATGGTCGCACAAGTAACGGACTTAGTGCCGGGCGAATTCATCCATACCTTGAGCGATGCACATATCTACCATATCCATTTTGAGCAGGTGGAAACACAGTTGCAGCGAGAACCGATCGAACTTCCAGAACTTTACCTGAATCCACAGATCACAGAGATTGACAACTTCAAGATGCAGGACATCAAGCTGCGCAACTATAAGCATCATGGCACGATTAAGGCACCGATGGTGGTCTGAGAGGGAAGGTGCTGATGATTATCTCCATCATTGCGGGTATGGATGAAAATTGCCTAATTGGTCAGGGCAACCACCTGCCTTGGAGACTGCCAGCCGATATGAAACACTTCCGCCGACATACAGTGGGCAAGCCCGTGCTGATGGGACGGAAAACCTTCGAATCCATTGGCAAACCCCTACCGAAGCGTACCAATATCGTACTGACAAACAACCGTGATTACCGGGCGGAGGGCTGTATCATCACCCATTCCATCGGCGAAGCGTTGGAGGCAGCCAGCGGCTGCGAAGAGCTTATGGTAATCGGTGGCGCCTCGATCTACGAACTATTTCTGCCCCGGGCGGATCGTCTATATTTGACGTGTATCCACGACTCTTTTGAGGGAGATACCTATTTTCCGGCGTTGGATTTAACGCACTGGCAAGAAGTCAAACGGACTGACCGCCGACCCGATGAGAAAAACCCGCACCCCCACAGCTTTATCTTCCTGCACAGAAGGAGTGAAGATGCCCACTAATCGGTTAAAACTCTGTATGCTTTCCGGTTCTTTCGAGTATGACTCAGAAACATCACTCGCCATTTTCCAAGACTATATAGAGAAAAACCACCCCGTTCAGTCAACACAGATTATTTATCAAAGTGAAGACGATGAAAAATCCCTCGACCCCTTGCAAGATACAGATGTACTGTTAGTTTTTACACGTCGCCTCAATACCACCGGTAAAGAACTCGACCGCTTCAAAGCCTACTGCACCGAAGGCAGACCCATAGTCGGGGTGCGGACGGCGAGTCACGCCTATCAGAATTGGCTTGGCTTTGATAAAGATGTGCTTGGTGGGGACTACCAAGGCCATTACGGTGCAGGTCCCATCGCTCACGCCGAAATCAATCCAGGCGCAAAGGATCATCCCATCCTACACGGCATCTCGAACTTTGACTCCTACGGCAGCTTATACAGAAATCCCTCCATTGCTACTGATACCACATTGCTGCTAACTGGGAGAGCGGAAGAACACACCGAGCCGGTCACATGGACACGCCTTCATCGAGGTGGCCGTATTTTCTACACCTCACTTGGCCATCAGCAAGATTTTGAGGTTGAGATGTTTTTGAGGTTGCTTGCCAATGCCGTTCTGTGGACAGGTGGGCGATTGGATGCCATACAACATGTAGCCTAATGCTGCCAAATATCTCCGCGTAACGGGAAGGCGATTTACGTACTAATCCAAACTACAGTTGATGAAGGAAGCCTATGGGCACGATTGATTACAGAGAGTTTGACCGGGACATATGGGAAAAGGAGTTAGAGGACTTCGTGCCTCCTGTCGTCTACGACATGCACACCCACATGTGGTCGGAAGCGCACAAAGGTACACTCACAGGTCCACCCACCGGACTTCGTTTGGAGATCGATTACCAGGACCATCTGGCGTGGGCAGCGAAGCTGTATCCGGGACGCGAGATGCATTACCTTGTACTGGGCACTCCAATGCCCGGTATGGATGCAGAGGGACACAACGACTGGATGGCGGTGGAGATGGCAGCAGATCCACAATCAGAAGTGAACATGATGGTAACGCCGGAAATGACGCCGGACTATGTTGCAGCGCAGGTGAAGAAACACGATTTCTTCGGACTAAAACCGTATCGCACATTCGCATCGGATCCGGCAAATGCTCGAATTCAGGATTTCCTGCCCGAATCTTTTATTGAAGTAGCAGACGATATGGGACTGGCAATCACGATGCACCTTGCCAAGAAAACGGGTCCGGCTGACCCTGAAAACATAAAAGACCTGCACTATTACACGGAACGATACCCGGGTGCCCAATGGATTCTCGCTCACTGCGCGCGTGCGTTCAACGCCTTTATGATGGAGGAAGCTATCCACATCCTCAAGGATATGCCAAATATCTGGTACGATACATCAGCAGTAAATGATATCTACTCCCACTTTCTCCTGATGAAGCATGAGGATCGTCGACGGGTAATGTTCGGATCGGACAATATCGTGGCAGGTTGTGCGCGCGGCAAGTATATCACCTATGGGCGGGCGTGGGAATATTATGGCGGTTTTCCAGATCTGCCGCACTGTGATCCGACGCCGACTTTTGTCATTTACGAACAATTGCGTCAGGAGCGGCAGGTCGCAGATATGCTCGGTCTAACGTCGGAGGAAATCGAGGATCATTTCTCCGGGAATGCAATACGGTTTATCAAGCAGTTGCGAACCGGACGTAACTAGTATAGCGGAGGTCCAGTTGATGAAGAGAACACCACTTTACAAAACCCATCATGCGCTTGGGGCTACCTTTGCAAAGAACTATGAAGAATGGGAACTGGTTGATTATTTCACAAATCCTGACCAAGAGCATCACGCTGTAAGACAAAGTGTTGGCGTCGTAGATCTCTCGCATCGCGGGAGGTTCCGTCTTACAGGAAGCGATCGAGCGGCATATCTCCACCGCATTATCTCTAACGATGTTGAAGGGCTTTCGGTTGGACAGGGGAACTACGCGACCATCCTAACAAATCGTGGAAAAATCATCGCTGACATGAAAGTGTTTGTATTCGATGATGCTATCGGTCTAGAGACCGCTCCTATAACTACATCTAGCCTCTATCAGGAGCTAGACAAATATCTGATCGCCGATGATGTGGCGATCGAAGATTTCACCGAGTGCACAGGTGTCGTGGGCGTGCATGGTCCGAAGTCTGCCGAACTGCTTCAACAAGCCTGCGGATTCGATGTCAAAGACCTCCCAGAATATCACAGTGTTGTTGATGAAGTGGAGGGAGGACAGATCGTCTGCAGCCGCGCTAACGAAACGGGCGAAATGGGTTACAATCTCTGCGTTGCCTCGGAATCGATGGAATGGCTGTGGGATAGTATCTTGGCAGAGGGCCGTTCGTCTGAGATTGCGCCTGTCGGCTTGGCTGCCCTGAATAGCCTCCGAATTGAGGCAGGTATTCCGCAAATCGGAGCGGAACTGGGGGATTCGGTGTTTCCAGGAGAAGCCGAGTTAGAAAGTGCCATCAGTTACGAGAAAGGCTGTTATATCGGTCAGGAAATTGTGGCGCGCATGAAGTATCGTGGTCACCCGAACCGCTTGCTACGCGGGTTCGAAATCACCGGTGACACGTTACCCCAGAGTGGCGATCGCCTCCTTGATGGGGACAAAGAGATTGGTTGGATTACCAGCGCGCTTGTTTCACCGACCTTTGATATGCCAATCGCGATGGGGTATGTCCGAACCGCGTTTACCGATGAAGATAGCGAAGTAGAGGTTGAGACAGAGACAGGTCGCCTGAAAGCAAGGGTTCAACTGCTCCCTTTCTACCGGCGTGATGCGTAGTGTTAGGCACAGATGGACTTTACCTCGGAAGTCTCGGTCACACCGCTACTACTGCTTTCGCGCTACCTTTTCGTTTGACAAAGATATACCTATTTGTTAAACTCTGTGTCAGTGCCAGGGTAGGTTATCTCGGTTCATATCGCAAAAAATATAGTAGGGGAGAACGAGTATGACAGGAAACGATAAAAACCGTGCCTATTGGAAAAAGAACCTACAATACCTTGGGATTTTATTGGCTGTTTGGTTCATCGTCTCTTACGGATGTGCTATCCTGTTCGTCGACTTTCTGGACAAGATTAAAATTGGCGGTTTCGGTCTCGGTTTCTGGTTCGCGCAACAGGGATCGATTTATGTCTTTGTCGCGCTGATTTTTATCTATGTATGTCTTATGAACCGGCTCGATAAGCGTCACAGCACGTCTAATCGAGAGGAGGAGGAATGAGCGTACAGGCATGGACATTTGTAATGGTTGGAATATCGTTTGCCCTCTACATCGGCGTGGCGATCTGGTCGCGCGCAAGCTCAACTGGGGAATTCTATATTGCTGGTGCCGGTGTGCCTCCCGTTGTGAACGGGATGGCGACAGCGGCTGATTGGATGAGTGCCGCATCGTTTATTTCGATGGCAGGTCTCGTTTCCTTCATGGGACGCGATGGCTCTGTCTACCTCATGGGGTGGACAGGTGGCTACGTGTTACTGGCACTACTCTTGGCACCGTATCTGCGCAAATTCGGGAAGTACACCGTGCCCGATTTTGTCGGTGACCGATACTACTCTCGGACGGCGCGTATCGTTGCGGTTATCTGTGCAATCTTTGTATCCTTCACGTATGTCGCTGGGCAGATGCGTGGTGTCGGTATTGTTTTTTCAAGATTCCTGAACGTTGACATCACCCTTGGTGTGCTGATCGGCATGGGCATCGTGTTCTTTTACGCTGTGCTTGGTGGGATGAAGGGGATTACCTATACGCAGGTTGCACAATATTGTGTCCTTATCTTTGCCTACCTCGTGCCCGCGATCTTTATCTCCCTATTGATGACAGGGAACATCATCCCACAACTCGGATTTGGTGGAGTCCTAGCGGATGGCTCCGGCGAATTCCTACTCGATAAACTCAACGGATTGAGTCAAGAGCTCGGCTTCGATGCTTATACCGATGGACGTAAGGCGACGATTGATGTCTTTTTTATCACAGCTGCACTGATGCTTGGTACAGCTGGCCTTCCCCACGTTATCGTGCGTTTCTATACCGTGCCGAGAGTCTCAGCGGCAAGAAGTTCCGCGGGTTGGGCGCTACTGTTTATTGCTATTCTTTACACAACGGCTCCTGCAGTGGCAGCATTTGCTCGAACGAACCTTTTGAATACGGTTACGGACACAAAATATACGGAAGTTCCGGGCTGGTTCAAGAACTGGGAAACAACAGGCCTTATCAAATTTGATGATAAAAACGGAGACGGTAATATTCAGTATCGCGGAGCGCATTCGCAGGTCGAAAATGAGTTGACCATTGATCGTGACATTATGGTGCTGGCTAACCCTGAAATCGCCAAGCTGCCGAACTGGGTTGTCGGATTAGTCGCCGCAGGTGGATTAGCAGCTGCGCTCTCAACGGCTGCAGGGCTGTTGCTAGTAATTTCCACGTCGATTGCACATGATTTACTGAAGCGGGAGCTCGTTCAAAATATCAGCGAGAAAGGCGAGCTGATCGCCGCCCGTATCGCAGCAGGAATCGCAGTTTGCATCGCGGGCTATTTCGGCATTGACCCACCCGGTTTCGTTGGCCAGGTGGTTGCATTCGCCTTTGGCTTGGCTGCTGCCTCATTCTTCCCAGCCATTATTATGGGTATATTCTGGAAACGGATGAACAACGTCGGCGCAATCAGCGGCATGATTGTTGGAATTTCCTTCACAGCGGGGTATATTATCTTCTTTAAGTTCATTGCTCCTGAGTTGAATGCACCTGCTCACTGGTTGCTTGGCATATCCCCAGAGGGTATTGGAACGCTTGGCATGGTTCTAAACTTTTTAGTGTCCGTTCCCGTCTCGTTACTCACAGCACCACCACCACCTGATGTCCAAGAGCTCGTTGACAATATCCGCAGCCCACAAGATGCTGGGCCGCCTCATGAACTATCTGTTTGATCCGTGTTTTCGCCGAACTGGCCGCGAGTACTCTCGCCAAGTCATCGGGATGTATAGGTGGACCAAATCCGAGCGACTACAACGCCTTAGATAAGGAACTTTATGTTACCTTGGCTATCTTGGAATCGTAATTTTCGACTATTGGCAGTAGCTGTCTTCGGATCAGGTATCTTTTTTGGTGTCCAATTTTCGCTCTTCCATAATTTCATTGTTGACCGAATTGGCATCGAAGCCCACGAGTTGGGCTATATGGAAGCGTTACGAGAAGTACCCGGCTTTCTTAACGCCCTTTTTATGGCGGTCACAATGCTACTGTCCCCACCGCTGCTTGGTGGGGTGTCCCTCATCGTGATGGGTTTCGGTTTAGCGTTATACTCGCAAGCTGACACTTTTTCGGCAGTTCTAATCTATTCGTTTATCTGGAGCATCGGATTTCACGCGTGGCTACCGCTGCAGGGAGCAATGTCGCTCTTCTATTCGGAGGGGGAAGAGAAAGGAAAATGGCTCGGCAGCTTGAGGAGCGTCCAGAGTCTTTCGATGCTGGCTGCAATTGTCCTGTGCAAATTCGCTGTGGATGTGTTAGAATTTGGAGGCTTATTCCAGATTGGGGGCGCAGCAGTTGCCATTGGTGGTGTTGCGTTGATGTTTGCCTCCCGTCAGTTGCAGGCTGAGCGTGAGCCGCGATTTGTACTGAGAAAACGCTACTGGCTCTACTATCTGCTATCTTTTCTGCAAGGTTGTCGCAGGCAAATTTTCATCACATTCGCGGTTTTTGCCCTCGTGAAAGTCTACGGCACCGATCGCGGCATCATTATTACGCTTATCCTGATCAACCAAGTCGTCGTATTTCTCTGTTCACCGCTGATGGGTTGGCTTGTGGACAGACTCGGCGAGCGCATTATGTTGAGCCTGAGCTACATCGGTTTGACCTTTATATTCATTGGCTATGCACTACTAAAGAACCCAAACCATCTATATGTTCTATACTGTCTTGATAATTTCCTATTTGTCGGTGGAATTGCCATGACCACTTATATCAATAAGATCGCACCAAGAAGCGATCTCAAACCGACGCTGGCGATGGGTGTCACAATGAACCATATCGCAGCGGTGGGCGCACCGCTCGTCGGGGGATTGATATGGATGAAACTTGGCTATGAAATAATTTTCATCACCGGAGGCGCTATTGCTTTCATCACCCTAATCGTCACCCAGTGGATGAAGGCGCAGCCTTTGCTTGCCGGCGCAGAGCCGGAAGTGGCGACGGATTAGAGGGCGCAACAATCGGGAAACCCGTATTTTATACACTACGTAATATCCCATACATTTTATCTATTTCAACTGTTATCTGGAGCACTAATAATGCCTAAATCGTTAGTTGTTGTTGAGTCTCCTGCGAAAGCAAAGACAATCAACAAATTCCTTGGTCGAGATTATACAGTGTGTTCTTCAGTAGGGCACATTCGTGATTTACCAGTGAAAAAGCTGGGAGTGGATGTTGAAAACGGATTTTCCCCTGAGTACATCACTATCCGGGGCAAAGGAGATGTGATCAAGAAAATCCAGGCTGAGGCGAAAAAAACGGATGCGATCTACCTCGCCGCTGATCCTGACCGAGAAGGTGAGGCAATCTGCTGGCACATCGCGGAGACGCTCAAAAGCGCGAAAAAGCCAATCTATCGCGTAACCTACAATGAGATTACTGAAAGCGCCATCCACGCAGCAATGGAGAATCCCAGCGAAATTGACCAGCGGTTGGTGGATTCCCAGCAGGCTCGGCGGGTATTGGATCGGCTGGTTGGCTACCAAATCAGTCCTATCTTGTGGCGCAATGTGAAGCGCGGATTAAGTGCCGGACGGGTGCAATCCGTTGCCGTCCGGCTTATCTGCGAACGGGAAGCGGAAATTGAAGCCTTTAATCCTCAAGAGTATTGGACTATCACGGCTAATCTGTCGGGGAAAAACCCACCGTCACTTGATGCCAAGTTGCTTCAGATCGGAGAGGAGAAGGGAGCCATCAGCACCTACGGTTTCCCCATTGATGAAGCACGTGCAAACGCAATCGTTGAAGATGCGAGGACGAAGCCATTTATCGTCAAAGCTATCAAAAAACAGGAGCGTAAACGGAGACCTGTTCCCCCATTCATCACGAGCACGTTGCAGCAGGAAGCAGCACGCAAACTCCGATTCACCGCCAAACGTGCGATGGCGGTTGCCCAGCAGCTTTATGAAGGATTGAATGTCGGAACCGAGGGCGCTGTTGGTTTGATTACCTATATGCGGACTGATTCAACTCGCGTTGCGGAAGAAGCACTCGAAGAAGCACGGGGATACATCACAAAGGCATATGGGGCAGACTATCTTCCTAAGAATCCTGTGCGTTACAGGAGCAAAGGGGGCGCACAGGACGCACACGAAGCGATTCGTCCAACTTCGGTCGAGCGCACACCTCAAGCGCTGAAACCCTATCTTTCCCCTGAACAGCATCGTTTGTATGATCTCATCTGGAAACGGTTCGTCGCTAGTCAGATGAATCCTGCTATCTTGGATGTGACAACGATCGATATTTCCGCTGAAGAATATCTGTTCCGTGCAACCGGGTCGATCCTCAAGTTTGATGGGTTCATGCGACTCTATCTGGAAGGGCGCGACGACAGGGGCGCAGAATCCAATAGAGATGATGAAACCGATGCAATTCTACCGGCCCTGGAGATTGGTGAGCAGCTTGACCTGCGTAAGCTCACACCCAAACAGCATTACACGCAACCGCCATTCCGATATACCGAGGCGACCCTCGTCAAAGCGTTAGAGGAGAAGGGGATTGGCCGTCCGAGCACGTATGCATCAATTATTTCGACAATTCAAGATCGAGAGTACGTACTCAAAGAGGAACGAAGTTTTCAGCCCACGGATGTTGGTCGGTTGGTAAATCAGCTATTAATCAAAGGATTCCCGGATATCCTCGACACGCAATTTACGGCAAAGATGGAGGATCAGCTTGACGAGATAGCTGAAGGAAAATCAGACTGGGTAGGCGTTCTGAGTGCGTTCTATGAACCCTTCAATCATGCCCTTGAAGCGGCACCCGCTGTGATGAGTGAGGCTCGCAAGGATATGGAGGAAGAGTCTGATGAGGTCTGCGATAAGTGCAATAGCAAAATGATTATTAAGTGGGGAAAATATGGTCGTTTCCTCGGTTGTTCAAATTTTCCGGACTGTCGTAATATTAAACGTATAAACGGGGACGATACCTCGTCAGTCCCAGAAGAGGAACCTACCGATGAAATCTGTGAGAAATGTGACAGTCCAATGGTAATTAAAACCAGTCGTGCCGGTGGTAAATTCCTCGCGTGTACGGGATATCCGAAATGTAAAAACGCAAAACCTATCAACATTGGTGTCGATTGCCCTGAAGCCGGTTGTGAGGGCTATATCGGTGAGCGACGCAGTAAACGTGGTAAAGTATTTTACGGTTGTAGCAACTATCCGAAATGTGGGTTCGTTGCGTGGGATAAGCCTGTGAATAAGGAATGTCCGGAGTGCGATGCTCCAATCCTTATTGAGAAGACTACGAAAAAGAAGGGGCGTTACCTCGCCTGTAACGATAAAACATGCGGCTATGCGGAATCCGCGGGTGACTGAGGCGTCAAGAGTGACCCGTCCGCCTGCCAATTGCAATCAACAACTTCGAGGTTATCTTAATTGAAATGATCCAGGTCTATAATGTCTCAATGAGCTATAAGGAGGACATTGAAGTCCTTCACGAAATTAACTTTGAGGTCAAGAAAGGGGAGTTTGTCTTTCTCGTTGGCACCAGTGGGGCCGGCAAAACAACGATTCTGCGGCTCTTGTACAGGGAGCTAGTTCCTACCTCTGGGCGCATTGTCCTCGCGGGTCAAAACCTTTCCCAAATTTCTCGATCGCAAATACCATATCTGCGTCGCAGGATGGGAGTGATCTTTCAGGATTTCAAGCTGCTGCCCAATAAAAGCGTTCAAGAAAACGTTTCGCTTGCCATGAAAGTTACCGGAACCAAGCGACCTCAAATCCGCCAGCAGGTCGATCAACTCCTCCATCAGATGAGTTTGGTCCATCGAAAAGACGCACTTCCAGAGGATATTTCGGGTGGGGAGCAGCAGCGGGTCGCTATTGCGCGCGCGATGGCAAATGACCCGGTAGTTCTCCTCGCAGACGAGCCCACAGGAAATCTGGATCCGAAACTGTCACTTGAGATTATGCATCTCTTTGAGAGTTTCAACTTCCGTGGTACAACGGTCATGGTTGCGACACATGATCTCTCACTCGTCCAGCAGTTAGGAAAGCGGGTGATACGCATCGAAGATGGGAGAACTGTTGAAGAGTAATAATGCGGAGAGGCTACACCACGTCTACGCTGCGAAAATAATCTCCTGAATTGTGCGCCCAAGTGCAACCGCTTACCGCTACGGCACGAATGCCCGACAAGCTACATGCACGATCACCGCAGCCATATCACATGACATTGCAATTCTTCAGCCCAACCGAAGCGGACATCCTAAGGATTCTAACCGAACGCATGGTGGGCACAGATTCCTCTGCTGGGTGGAAACAACTTGGTAACCGCGCAACCTCAACCGCCGGTCACGCTCCCACTGTGATAACCATTGATGCCTACGTTACTGGGCTACCAAGAAACGTACAGATACGGTTCCGTCGAGCACTTCATCTATTTCAATGGTGTCCAATCTTGTTCGGGGGCAAGTTGTGCCGCTTCACTCGGCTTTCCTCACGCCACGCGGACACCTATATCCGATCGTGGGCGGAAAGTCGTTTCGGGTTACGACGACGTCTTTTTCGAGGCTTGCGTGATGTGACGTTTCTCGGCTATTATAGCCGATCTTCTATCGGCGTCTACGAGAACGTAACTGACGAACCGAGGGGAAGATGATAATCCAGGGGCGTGCGGTCACGCAGGATATCACTGAATCGGTTGATGTATGTGTCATCGGATCAGGTGCAGGTGGCGCTGTTGCTGCTAAGGAACTTGCCCAAGCTGGGCTTTCGGTGGTCGTCTTGGAGGCGGGCGAAACTCACGATCCTACGACATTCACTGGGAATACGCCAGAGATGCTGCTCCGTCTGTTTTGGGAGGGCGGCATGCGAACGACTCGCGATGGCTCGGTGCTGATCTCTCAGGGACGGGGAGTTGGTGGTTCTACTGTCCATAATTTGTGCTATGCAGTGCGTATCCCCGATGCTATTCTGTACCGGTGGAAAACCGAGTTTGGGATTCAAGACCTATCACCGAGCGATCTCAACCCCTCTTTTGACCGGGTGGAAGCGACCCTCGGGGTAAAGCAGATTCGTGAGGAACAGGTCAACCAGCTGAACCGAACCATTCGCCACGGTGCTCAGGTTATAGGTTGGCGTGGGAGGATACAGCGGCATAATCGGGGTCCATGTCCAGGCTGTTCTGCGGACTGCCTGCTTGGGTGTCCCATTTCCCAACCGGGGGTCGGTAAACAGAGCATGGCAGTCAGCTACATCCCTCAGTCGCTGGAAGCCGGTGCTCGCCTTTATACGGACTGTCTGGTAGAAAACATCGTCGTAGAAAACGGTCACGCGGTTGGAGTCACAGCACAATTCCGTTCCCGCCATACACTGCCGCTGGAGCAGGTTGGGCGTGCGACACCTCTATCCATCGGTGCTGCGGTTCAGTCGGGTAACGCGGCTGAGAGAGAGGATAGGGCGAGCTGCAAAGGATGCAAGTTCACAGTTCGCAGCAAAGCGGTGGTTCTGGCAGCAGGCGCGATCAACTCGCCTCAGCTATGGTTGAACAGTCGCCTTCCCGATCCGTCGCGGCAGGTGGGACGTAATTTACATCTCCATCCCGCTATCTTTGTGGGTGGTTTCTTTGATAAAGCTGTTGATGCTTATCGCGGAATTCCCCAAAGCTTCTACGTTGACCATTTTCTTGATCTGGAGCATAACCCGGATAACGGATATCTACTCCTCCCTGCCTTTGGGCCGATGGCGTTAGTCGCAGCTAGTATGCCATCCTTTGGGCGCGAACATAGAGATCTGATGCAAGCTCATCGTAGCATAGCCGCACTACTTGTACTGCTCCACGACCGTTCATCGGGACGGGTAACGGTGAATCGACGGGGCGGCGCGCTAATACACTACCGTCTCAACCGAGATGACCGAGAATCATTAATCCAAGGGTTAATACACGCAGGTCAACTCCTTTTTGCTGCCGGTGCAAAAAAGATCGTCCTTCCCTACACGCGTCGGATCATTATGCAGCGGGAAAGCGATCTTGAAATCATTCGGCAACGCGGGATTGTCGAAAACGACATTCTCATTACCTCTAGCCATCCCCAAGGTACACTTCGGATGGGCGAAGATTCCCGTGCCGCCGTTGTAGACTCCACGGGAGAGGCCTACGCTGTCAAAGGGTTGTTCGTCGTGGACACGAGCCTATTTCCGACCTCAATTGGCGTTCCACCGATGTTGACAATTGCCGCCATGGCAGATCACATTTCGCGGCGCTTGGTTGCGAACTGGTCGCCTTGATTATGGTCCAACCAATTAACCTACCGATCATGTTTCAGGCATGCTTAAATCTTTACGATCACATTGTTCGGTGCCTCCTCAGAACCGTCCATGTGCGAGAGGTGCCGACTGCATATATTCACTCTGTTAATGTTCAGCGTCTGAAAGAACGATGGACTTGGTTTAGGATTACGTATGAATGGGTATAACACTATATTCAACGGATAGGAGATTACAATGAAGAAATTGCAAGTCGGAATTATCGGTTTGGGTGGAATCGCCCGTTCCCACTGTGATGCCATTGCCACATTGGATAACGTAGAGGTAGTAGCCGTTGCTGACCTGTTCGAGGAAAAACGGCGTGAATACATGGATAAGTACGATATCCCAAAGGGATATGAAACCCATACCGAACTATTGGGGGACGATGAAGTCGAGGCAGTGGCAGTTGTCCTCGGTCATCAGCTCCATCATCAACTTACTGTAGATGCTTGCAACGCTGGAAAGCATGTTTTGGTCGAAAAGCCGATGGCGATCAACCTGCAGCAGTGTGACAATATGATAGAGGCGGCCGCTGCAAACAATGTTAAGTTGATGGTTGGGTATAGCCAACACTATTACGGCACAAGCGTCAAGGCGAAGGAGATCCTCGATTCCGGTGACCTGGGACCGCTCATAACGGCAGTGTGTTACATGTCCAAGAATTGGGGCTATTCCGGACGTCGACCTCAGTACCGCAGTCGCTATCACGGCGGTGGTATGTGGCTGACCAATGGTGTTCACGTTGTGGATCGACTCACATGGGTCATGGCATCACAGGCGGTGTCGGTATCCGCGTCTATCGGTGCACGGGCGCACTATCAAGCGGGCGATGACTCTGCCACTGCGTTTATCCGATATAAGAACGGGCTTGCAGGGGTCGCCGTGGCTATCGGATATGCTGATGGTGCACCCGACTTTAGTTGCCAAGTAATTTGTGCCAATGGTACATTGCGCTTCAGTCAACATGGTGAAAAGTACGTCCGAGTTGGAAAGGGCGATAAGTGGGAAGATGTGCCCTTCGATGATCCACCCGTTGAGATGCACAACGAATGGAAATCATTTGCAGAGGCAATCGAAAAGAATATCGAGCCGCCGACACATGGAGAGTGGGGGCGCCACATTATGGAGATTTTGTTTGCTGCCGAACAGTCTCAAATCACCGGTCAAGAGGTAGTCCTCGATAGTGGAAACGGTTGGACAACCCAGACCTCCGGCTCTCCCATCACTATCGATCACGGCTGGGTTTAAGGATATCGTAGCCGAATTGTCCGAATGGACAGATAACTACATCCGAATTGCTGCCGGAAGAAGTGGAGGCAAGAAATGTCCAATTCAGTTTTGAAGGAGATATGGGCACACAGCAATGTGAAAAAAAATCTGTTTCTATTGTCAGAACAGGGCTGTGGTCGTGCGACGGCATACGGCGATTGCAACAAAATCATTACGATTCAGGACAAAACGCACGTAGCGTGGCTTGATACAATCGCTGAAGGCTTCCGTGTGCGCTGCCGGACACTGGATCGGAAAACGAACCAGTGGTCTCCGACATATACCGTTGGTGAGGCATACGATAATCACGGCGGTCCTGCATTGACGGTAGACAGCTCGGGTCACCTTCACATCGTATATTACCCGCACCATCATCCCTTCCGATACCGGCGTTCCGTTCGTCCAAACGACACGTCAGAATGGGAGGACGAAATTGAGTTTGGTGAACGATGTACCTATCCCACGATGGTCTGCGGTTTGGACGATACCCTCTACCTAACAGGAAGAGAAAATCGGGGAGCCGACCCATGGTATGTGAACTTGTACACCAAACCACCCGATGCACCTTGGCAGGAGCCTACCGCGATTTTCCAAGACGATAAGGGCGGATATGTTCGCTATCAGGGGGCGTTGACTTGGAGCCGAGACCACCGGACGTTGCATATGACCCTGTTGATCTTTGATAAAAATCGGGCATATACCGTCGGTTATCTCCGCAGTCCTGACAGCGGCAGAACATGGGAGCGAGCTGATGGTACGCCGGTTTCACTTCCCGCCACGCGCGAAGCAGTCACGCTCATCGACACCAAACATAGCGACTTGCGTTTCGGATCTATTGCAGTTGATGGCGAGAGCACGCCTCATATCCTTTACTCGACCTGCCCTTCTTTTTCTATACCGTCCCAAGCATGGGTTGTGTGGTTAGATGGGAACGGTAGGTGGAGTCGTCGCTCACTCTCCGACGAACTACCTAAGGAATGGAAGGGTTGGAGTCTCGCTATGGATGGTGCCCTCCACATCGCCTCTGACGGTCGGATTTTTGTCGTACTTGCCCTGATGAAGCCAGAAACCGTCAGTGAGGGAAACTGGGCACATCAGAGTGCTGAGATCGTTGGGTTGCAAGCCCCGCATATCGGGGGCAAGTTCCGCATTGACCTACTCTCCAAACCGGATATGACAGTTCCGCATTGGCTTCCGACCTTGGAACGTCCCACAGGGCACAATCGCGTTGACGTTCCCAGTGTGATGTATACTGACGGTGTCGCAGGTGAGGGGTGTCACGATATTCTTTCCAACGGCGTCTATTGGACAGAAATGCAGCCACAGTAATCTCCTATTATTCTATGTCTCGGTAAGAACGATTTCCCCTTGAAAGCAGTCTGTTAAGTAAAGCAGGCGCGACAGTCGGTATCTCTTATTTCAATAAATCAAGGAAGGTGATAGTAGGACAATTACGGTGCAGAAAAGCGGTCAAAAAAGTATCTATCGGATCTTAACCCCTATTCTGTTTCTCGCCGGGATTCTCTTTTTTACATTTCTCTCGCGGGTTGTATTTTCACCGCTGTTAGTACAGATTGAGGAAGAGCTGCATCTGTCCCACGCGAAGTCCGGTAGCCTGTTTCTCCTTATCTCTATCGGATTTGCACCAGTGATGCTGGGGTCCGGTTTCGTTTCCCAAAGGATTACACATCGTGGTACAATCCTACTTGCCTCAGTAATTTGTGGGTTGTCAGTGCTGATAATCGCATTCAGCCGGTCGCTGCTCGGAATCCAGACCGGCATGGTACTACTCGGCATGGGGTCGGGGCTCTATTTTCCGTCGGCAATGGCAACGATGACCCGTCTGGTTGATCCAGAGCACTGGGGAAAAGCGATTTCCCTGCACGAGGCTGGTCCGACGATGGGCTATGTCTTAGCACCAATTGTTGCAGAATTGGGATTAACTTTTACATCATGGCGAGGTGTCTTGATAATTGTCGGTGTTGGCGGATTGATGATGGCGGCGATATTCGCGCTTTTTGGACAAGGCGGCAGATTTGCCGGTGAGCCGCCGCGCTTGGATAATGTCGGACGCATCTTTTACCAACCATCATTTTGGGTTATTGCGGTCCTAATGAGTCTGGCTTGCGGCGCGAGTGTCGGGGTTTATGCAATCCTCCCAGTCTACCTTATCAGCGAACAAGGGCTAGACCAAGGGTTGGTGAACACCCTCGTAGGGGTATCCCGGATCTCTGGACTTGTGGCTGTTTTTCTCGCTGGCTGGTTGGCGGATCGCTTTGGCGCAAAGCGGGTTATGGGAGGGGTTTACACGGCAACGGCTATTCTGACGGGGTTGATGGGATTCGGTCAAAAGATTGTCCTGATAACTGTGGTATTTCTCCAACCGGCGGTCGTTTCCGCCTTCTTCCCGGTGGCACTGCTGGGGCTGGCAAATGTAGGACCTCCCAAGACCCGCAATGTGGCTGTCTCCTTGATGATCCCCTTTGTTTACCTATTCGGTGGTGGGGTCGTTCCCGCAGGCATGGGGGTTGTGGGAGAATACTATGGATTTGCCCTCGGTTTCCTGCTGATGGGTGGATTACTCCTAATTAGCTTGTGTCTCCTACTGTTCCTGCAGGACCGACCGCATCCAGTACCCGACGCAAACGGATAGATAAGAGGCTATCGGGGTTACGCTTGATGTAAAGTAGTATCTGTTAATTTTGAAATGAGGTCAACGAACATGAAAATCCGAAATATACAAGCCTTCCCGCTCGCGTATCCCGAACCGCACTACAAAGGCATTGAACGGTATATTACCCTTGCACGCGTGGAAACGGAAGACGGAACGGTCGGTTGGGGGGAATGTATTTCGCAGTTCCGAGAGGCGGCACTTGCAACCAAGGTTATTATTGAAGAGGGTTTAGCCCCATTGCTTGTTGGTGAGGATGCTATAGATGTTGATCGACTCTGGCATACAATGCTCTCACGGATATGGTGGTATGGGCCTGAAGGAATTGCAGCGTTTGCTGTGAGCGCCATAGACATGGCACTCTGGGATGTCAAAGGAAAAGCCTTGGGGGTACCGGTCTGTCGATTGCTAGGTGGGCAGTTGCACGACAAGGTTGTCGCTATGGCATCTTTTATCTTCGACATGGAGGATTTCGACTGGACGCTCAACGAATTTCGCTTTCTCCGTGAAGAAGGATACCAGGTCGTTAAAGCTGGCTGGGGGATGCGGCCAGAGGCACTCTTCGGTCAAAACCGGGAGCGTGATATCGAAGTTGTTCGGCAGGTGCGGCAGGTGATCGGAGACGATCTCGAGCTGATTGTTGACACCCCCGGACATCACAGACTCTGGGATGTCCCGACCGCTATTCAACGTTTCCGAGATCTTGAACCGTATCGACTCAGATGGATCGAACAACCCTTGCCACCTGACGATCTTGAAGGGCATGCCCGACTTCGGGCGGCAGTTGCTACGCCCATTGGTACAGGCGAGGACGAGTGGAACATCGAGAGTTACCGCCGTCTCATCCAATCGGGAGGCGTCGATGTCGTGCAGATTGATCCCGGCCGTTGCCACGGAATCACCGGTTCTCTTCATGTTATCAAACTTATCGAAGCGGAAAATCTGGAATTCAGTTTTCATACCTGGAGCAGTGCGCTTAACACAGCTGCCAGCGTGCATCTGCTCGCTGGTTCGATACATGGCGTAGCCATGGACCTCAAACCGCACGAATCGCCAATGCAACACGAACTGATCAGCGATCCGTGGATTCAAGAGGACGGTTATCTCGCTGTGCGTGAAACCCCTGGCTTGGGGGTCCATGTGCGGGAAGATATTGTACAAAAGTATCTCTTTGGTTAAGAGTATTTTCAAATGAAATCACATGTTGTCGGCATTGACATCGGTGGGACGAAACTTGCCACTGTCCTCGCTGATAAAGATGGGAACATCCTTCAGAAGGTGCGAAAGCCGACTGAGTCAGAAAAAGGACCTCAACATGCGGTGCAGCTGCTGTTGGGTATGGTTGATGAGGTGCTTAATCTGAGTGGGCTAGTCCGTGAAGAAATCTCAGGCATCGGTGTGAGTTGTGGCGGACCTCTTGACACGAAAACCGGGGTTGTCTACTCACCGCCGAATTTGCCGGGATGGGATGCACTGCCGTTGAAGGACATGATCGAGTCGGAGTTCCATATTCCGACGGTTCTTGAGAATGATGCAAATGCCAGCGCACTCGCGGAAGCGAGATTTGGGGGCGGACGTGGCTACGATTACGTCCTCTACATGACAATGAGCACAGGCATCGGCGGCGGCATTATCGCCAATGGGAAGATCTATCACGGCGCAAATGACAGTGCTGGAGAGGTAGGTCACCAGATCCTACTCCCCGACGGCCCTCTTTGCGGGTGTGGCAAGCAGGGGTGCCTCGAAGCCCTGTGTTCAGGTCCCTCAATTGCGCGTCGTGCCCAGGAGGCGATCGCAGATCAGTCGAACACAAACATCTTAAAGCTCGCCGGTGGACAGCTTGACGGTGTCAGGTCAGAACATGTGCTCCAAGCCGCACGAAATGGCGATGCCTTGGCGGTTGCGCTGATGGAAGAAACTGCCTACTATATGGGTTGGGGAATCGCGAATCTCGTCAATATCTTAAACCCCCAAATTGTGCTACTCGGAACAATCGCCGTCGCTGCCGGGGATTTGCTACTTAACCCCATCCGACGCACCGTAGCGGAGATGGCAATGCAGCGCCCCTCAGAGGCGGTGAAAATCATGCCTGCTGAATTGGGTGATTCCATCGGGGATCTCGCCGCAATTTCGTTGGTGATTGGAACTCCGGATTAACCCAAACGAATCTTGCAAAACTAGGCATGATCCAATTGAGTGTTGGAGATAGTTCATGGAACGTATCCAAGAATATATTTCACATTTACAAGGCGTCCTAGACCGCCTTTCTCTACCCGATGTCCGTCAATCTATCGATCTCGTGATGCAGGCATATCATGCGGATCGCCAAATCTTTGTCATCGGCAACGGCGGCAGCGCATCTACCGCCTCACATATTGCTACCGACTTAGGCAAAGGAACCAGTCTGCCCGACGTGCGTCGCTTTCGGGTAATCAGCTTAACGGATAATGTCTCAACGATGACGGCGTGGTCGAACGATGTGTGTTACGAAGATGTTTTTCTTGAACAACTCAAAAACTTGGTCAACCCCGGTGATCTTGTGATCGCTATCAGCGCGAGCGGAAACTCTGAAAATATCATTCGCGCCATTCGTCATGCCAAAGATGTAGGTTGTAAAACTATCGGTTGGACCGGGTTCGGCGGTGGGCAACTTCAACAGCTGGCAGATGTCAGTGTTGTTGTAGACAGCCATGAATATGGGCCTGTTGAAGATGTGCACCTCATCCTTAACCACATCCTGCATGCGTGGATTCGTAAAGAGCTTGGGGGTTGAGAATCAGTATGATACTCTGTTTCGCCTCCTCGTCGTAACGAACGCGACAGTACCCGTCCTGCTAAATGAGTAACGGTGCAGGCCAATAGAAAACTGAAAGGAAAAACACGTGGAATATCGACGACTCGGACGTACAGAGTTAGAGGTGTCAGAACTCGGTTTCGGCGCATGGCACATCGGGTGGACATCACCGGAGGAGGGAGATGACGTCGGACGACTCCTCAACCGTGCCCTCGACGCTGGAGTCAATTTCATTGATTCATCAGCGGCATACCGTTGGAGCGAGGAATTAATTGCCAAATACATCGGTCATCGGCAAGACCAGTTTTACTTTGCTACCAAGTGCGGCTCCTGGCGTGTGCAACAGCCGGATGGTGAGTGGGTACAAACCTTGGATTACTCGGCTAAAGCCATTGAGCCACAAATTGACCGGAGTCTACAGCGTCTGAACACCGACTGTATTGACATCATGCAACTACATAGTCCCAGTTATGATGATGTGGCGTTTGGTGACGGGTTGGAGGGTTTGAAGAAGGCACAGAAAGCGGGAAAAGTGCGTTTCATCAGCCTCTCGGCAGACGGGGATGCTGCGCGCAAAGCAATCGAGATTGGTGAATACGACACGCTGCAGCTCACATATAATGTGTTTCAGCAGGAACCTGCGGACGTCATCGCTGCTGCGCGCGAGAAGGATATGGGTATTATCATTAAAGGTCCGATCGCAAACGCCGTCTATGAGACATCACAACCCGATGAAGGTAATTCCGTAATATGGCACAATGCCCGGAAGATTCTTGCCCCGGAGGTGATAGGTGACATTTCTCGCGTAGAGGCTTCGCTGCGGTGGCTGCTGTGTGATTCAACCGTACACACCGCCATCGTAGGCACCACCAACATTGACCACTTCGAGGACAACCTCGCCGCCGCAGAACGTGGTCGCTTACCTGATGATACGTTGCAGGAAATAAGGCATCGGTACGAGCAAACAATGGCGGACAGTGCTGAATAGGAATTACCACGCCTTCTGAACTCAAAGAAAGGAACGCAACGCTTTACGCCTTCGCGTTGGAAAAAAACATGATACGCTATGCTTTTATAGTGCTGTTTTTGGTTTCGGCAGCGCCTATCTTGGAGGGTTTGGAGGTGGGCGATAGTGTCTTGCGGACACCTATTACATCCGGTGACGCGGAGATTAAGTTCACAGATTACCACGGGAAATCTAACCTTATCGTCGTAAGTGATGGATTGAACTACGCAGAGTTCAATGCCCAATTGCAGCAAAGAGCGGACACCTTTGAAACAAAGTATGATGCGGCCATCTTACGTTTGTCGACGGGAAGCGAAATCATTGTCATTGACAAATCGGGATACGTGCGTTGGAAGTCCGCCGCCGATGCCGGTTTGGCGCAGTCTGCAATTGGAGAACTCGAAACCGAGTTGGTAAAACTCAAACGCGATGAGCCGCTTCCAATCGGCTTGCAAGCGCCAGATTTCAGGCTTGCCGACGCCGATACTGGTCTCCTTGTCAGCCTTTCCCAATTCAAAGGAAAGAAGCATGTGTTGGCGACACTGCTGCTACAGACCTACTGACCAAGTTGTGCCAATTTTACGTCGCAGTTTGCGGCGAATCGTCAGTTGTTTAATGAGAAATATGACACCACCGTTGTTGCTATAAAACCCGAACCGAAACCAATCGTCCGTCGCTTCAAAGATCCGGTAACAATGGACCTACCACTCTTGGCTGATCCCGGCTCATCCATCCACGAAGCGTACGGGATCGTCAAACCGTATCGGTTTCACAACCGGGACATGTACCTGCCAGCGACACTCCTTATCGATAAGCAGGGCGTTTTGAGATGGTTGTACATTGGCAAGAAAAACTCTGACCGGCCCAGGCTAGATCTGATAATCGAGCAACTTGAAAAATTGAACGCTGAATGAATTATAGGAGCACACCATGACTTCAAAAGATTCTATCGTCAAAGATGTTGAGCGGATTGTACTGAATGTGCCATTCCATCCACGTTGCGCCCATGTAAAAGAGGTAAGAGTTTCCGACTGGTCCGTCGTGGAGTTGTGCAAAGTAACTACGGCATCCGGAGTTACTGGAATCGGAGAAACACTTCCGCACTATACGTGGGGACGATCAGGAGACGAACAGTTTAATCGAGTGCGCGACCGGAACATCTTCGATTTCCTTATGGACGATAGTCTCGGCGCGGGTCTACAGATGGCACTGTTCGACGCTGCCGGAAAGCTGTTAGACGTACCCTGTCATCGCCTCATGGGAGCGCAGTACCGCGAGGCGTGCCCCGTGTCTTGGTGGGCGCAGGATATGAAACCGGAAGAGTGGGCAGCGGAGGCAAAGACGGCGGAGGCACAGGGATTCACCAATATCAAGGTAAAAGCGCGGCCCTGGTTCGACATCGATCAGCAGTTAGCATCGGTATGCGAAGCGGTATCACCCCACTTTAAATTAGATGCTGACTTCAACGGGTTACTCCTCGGTGTGGACTTGGCAGCACCACTGATCAGCCAGCTCGAACAGAAATACAGCAACTTGGCGATAGTGGAATCCCCTATCCCGCAAGAGGATGTGGCGGGAAATGTACTGCTCCGACAGAAGATCCGTACCCCGATCGCCATGCACATGGGGAATCCGCCTGTAATGACAGCAATCAACGAAGGTGTGTGTGACGGATTTGTCATTGGTGGCGGTGTCAACCGTACACTGAAAGACGGTATTCTGGCAGAACGGGCGCAAATGCCATTCTGGTTACAGATGGTGGGGACAGGATTGACTACCATGTTCTCCGTACATCTGGGCGCGGTGTTGGAGAGTGCCCGCTGGCCCGCCATCCCGTGTATCAATATCTTTTCGCACAACCTACTCAAAGAGTTTAAGGTCGAGGGCGGACAGGTAAAAGTGCCGCAAGCGCCGGGTCTCGGTGTAGAACTCGACTGGGATGCGATCGAGGGGTTCCGGGTCGAACCCGATTTCAAGAAACCGGTTGCACGTCAGATTCACACCATTCTCTGGCCCGACGGACGACAAACACACTATCCCGATGGTGGGTATCGTGCAGTCTTCCTGGCGGGCAAACTTCCGCCATTTCTGCCGGGCATCTCCTTAGAGCGTCGCTTGGATGACGGTTCGGCGGAGTTTGACCAGGAGTATCGAAAACTATTCCCCGAAGCAAATTGATGGCATCTGCCTAACCGCTTATCGGCTAAGGAGCAGCGGATGAATTTCTCAAACTCAACGGTATCGTCCTTCACGATTCCACCAACCGTCGTGACTGGCATCGGCGCAGCGGAACAGGTCGGTCAACACGCGAAGCGGTTGGGGGGACGCAAGGCACTGGTGGTCACCGATCCGGGCATCGTGGAACTTGGGTATGTTGATGGAATTGTGAAGCAGCTCGGAGCTGCCGGAATAAACGCATCAATCTTTCAGGATGTAACGCCCGATCCCACCTTAGAAAACGTCAATGATGGTTGGGACCAGCACCGAAACGAAGATTGCAACCTGATTGTCAGCATCGGTGGTGGCAGTGCGATTGACTGCGGGAAAGGTATCGCCGTGAAATTGACCAACGACGACCCACTCGCGGAGTATATGGGGGTAGACAAGATTCCCAATCGCGGCGCACCCCTTATCGCTATTCCTACGACGGCCGGAACCGGCAGTGAATGTACAAAAGTCACCGTCCTTACCGACACCGAGCGGAATGTTAAGATGATGCTCAGCAGCCCGTGTCTGTTAGCACAGGTCGCGCTCATCGACCCCCTCTTATCGCTGACGACGCGACCAGGTCTTACGGCAGCAGTCGGCGTTGACGCCTTGACCCACGCAATCGAAGCCTATATATCAAATCGAGCACAGCCGATTACCGACGCACTATCACTGAAGGCAATTCGTCTGATTTCCGGTTCGATGCGCCAAGCGTGGGCAAATGGTGAGAACATTGAAGCACGGACGGATATGATGATTGGAGCGTCCATTGCTGGTATGGCGTTTAGCAACTCATCCGTTGCGCTTGTGCACGGCATGTCTCGCCCGATCGGTGCGTACTTCCACATCCATCACGGCCTATCGAATTCCGTCCTGCTCTTAGATGTCATGGAATTTAGCGTGGTTGGGACCCCTGACCGTTTTGCGGATATTGCACGCGCGATGGGTGAACCGACGGAGGGATTGTCTCTGATGGGGCAGGCGGATCGAGCGATCGCATCGGTAGAACGGCTAATTGACGATATCCAGATGCCACGCTTGGGAGAGATTGGTATTGACCTGGACAAGTTTGAGGCGGTCGTTGATCAGATGGCATCGGACGCGATAGCAAGTGGTAGTCCCGCTAATAATCCGCGCCAACCATCACATGAAGAGATTGTTGCCCTATATCGGAGATGCTTCGCGGAGCGGAAAACGTAATTCTTTTCTGGCATATACTTCTCAGGGTGATCGGCTGCGTTCAGACCTCTAAGATAAACCGTTGTGCCTCATTCAGACGCCCGTGCGTTTCTGGATGGATAAATTTGCGCTGGTCGGTCAGCTGATTATGATCGCGGCGACAGTAATACGCGAGCATACCGTGGCGGCGGGCGTCGGTTTGATTCAATCCGCCAGCATGCCAGAGATGTGAGTTGAAGATAATAACAGTTCCTGACCGGGCAAGAAGTTGAATCTCCTCCGGATGTTTCTGGGCCGGATCTTCCAGTGCGTCTTTGGGGTGCTTGCCGCTACGATGGGACCCCGGCACAACCCGGGTCGCACCATTCTCGACAGTGAAATCGTCCAGTAACCACATGGAGTTGCATACGTAGTAATCGCCGGGTGCCACCCCCGAACGCCAGTCTGCATGAAACGCCTGATGCCCCTGTCCGGGCAGCGCCATGCGGCAATCCAATGAGGAAAGTTTGAACCTCGGACCTATCACATGGCGTATGGCAGCGAGCACACGCGGATGCGAAAAACCGATCTCAAACATTGGTCCCTTATTAACAAGATTGCTGACCCTGATCGTCCCTCCCTCTTGGTGAAGTTCCTTGCCAGCGTCCGCTCCCTCTATTGCTGCCAATTCATCCAACCGATGGATCATAGGCGCAATCTGTTCTTTGGGAAGTATATTCTCAAGTGGGAGATAACCTCTCACATCCAAAAAATGCTTCTCTTCTGTCGATAGCGTGTCGTCGCGGACACCGAGTTCGTAAAGAGCTCTGTTCATGTCCATTGTCAATCTCTCCTGCTAAGACGCTCCGGTGTCGCTCTACTGCTGATTTTTGCGTCTGTTATTTCAGACCGGACGGCGTTCTCTTCGCTTCCCACGTTTCCCAAGATTCGACCGATTCTGGCCGTTCGCTCCGCGCGATAAAACCGGGCCATTTCTCAAGTAACCACTCCAACGGACTGCCGGTTGGACTGTACCGCAGGTCCACGCTCCAGCGAATATCCTCACTGGTATTTTCTAACGACCGGTGAAACGTCAAATTACCGAATATAAGGACGTCTCCTACCTGCATGTACATGTTTTGGACCTCACCCCAGCTCTCGATATCTTCCACAGGCACGAGCCGTCCATTCTCATCGCGATGGCACGGCCTTAACCCCTGTTTGTGACTTCCCGGAACTATCTGCAAGCAGCCGTTCTGTTCATCGACATCAACCATCGGGATCCATACCGTCAGAATTTGACTCTCCTCCGAAAAGATAACATGCCGATCGGAATCGACGTTGCCATTGTAGTAGATGCTATCTTGATGCCACGGAAAAACGGACTCTCCTCCTGTCGGCATCTTGAAACGAATCCAGTAATCGCCATTAACAGTTATTTCGGGTCCAATCAGTGAGGCAACAATATCTAATATCTTCCGGTGGGTGAGCAGTTCGTAGATCTCGCGGCTGAAAACCTCTCTGTTCCAATTCCAACCTAACAGCGGTCCAGTCTGAGATTCGCGGAGAATCTGCGTCAATCGATGGTAAAAGGACAGCTCTTTATATAGACTGGAAATCTTGCCCTTGTCGTAGAGTTCTCTTGCGCGGTGGTCGATGGCAGACGAGATGACCCGCCGAAGTGGGGCAAAATCTTGATCATCAAACACGCCGCGAACCAATAGATAGCCGTGATCCTCGAAATCCTGACACTGTTTCGTCGTTAGCATACTATTCACGAAAAAAACTCCTATCCCGATTGAGAGGCAGGGACCCGTTAACCCCAACGCTGCTCTGGCGGATCAAACAGAAAACCGTGAAACAGTTTACGCTGGTCTGAAGAGAGGCGATTGTTGTAGAAGCCTTTGGAATAACCCCAGTGCTCTTGGGAAGCAATCATCCACGGATGCTCATAGGCATAGTAAAGCATGAGCCGGAAGCCACCCGGTTGGGTGAAAGGTCCCGCCGAATGCCAAAGGGCGTTGTGGAACAGGATCGCCGTCCCCGCGGGAGCACATATCTGCACCGCACCGGGAAAGAGATCGGGCCGCTGTAGATCGTCCTGAGGCGGCTCGTGCGTTGCTTTGTGGCTGGCTGGAACAATACAAAGATTTCCCTGTCCGGGTGAGGTCATATCGTTCAGATAGTAGCCAATCTTGAGCTGCAGTAGGGGAATAGGAGGCCCCATGCCACGGTATCCCTGGTCATGACCGTCAATATGCCAGCCCATGCCTCGGTCCGTTAGATCGCTCTCATACTCGACAATAGCATCGGAGGCGTGATGGTGAGGCATCTCATTGAGTAATCCTTTGACGTAAGCCATCATCGGTGACCAATCCAGCATTTCAAGAAAGCGTGGATCATCGTCGAGGATATAGAAGATGCGTGTGCTTTTCTCACCTTTCATATCTGTCATGCCCGTGTGCGGAATGTCTTTCTCCTTCTTTTCACGCCGCTGAGTCATGACCCGGAAAAGCGCGTCTCGGAGTTCTGCAACATGGGATTCCGATAGAAAATTCTCCAACACCAAATAGCCGTTATTCTCAAAAAAGAAGCGCTCTGACGCGGTTGGTTTTACTATCTCTGCCTGCGTTAGATTCTTTTCTGACATAATTTAGACACCTCTATAATCTTGGGTATGTGAATACTGAATTCTTTAAGGCTATTCGCTCACTCATATCAGTAACTGAATACGTGAGCGATCTTCCGGTGGAAGCGCGGCGTAGACCCTTTCCCGGATCATATCAGGCGAGTAGCGCCGCGAAAAATGGGTTATTATAATGTGTTCGCTCTCAAACATTTCCAGTAGCATCGGCAAGGTATCCAGATGTAGGTGCATTGTTTGCGCTGCACGATCCCTATGCTCGGGAAGCAGGAAGGTACACTCACATATCAGTACCTGACACTGTTTCAGGAGTGGATGGAAGTCAATAGGAACGGTGCGCGTGTCTCCCAGATAAGCGACAAGGGGCAGCTCGACCTGGTTTGTTACGGTAACACCATTCTGCTTCATTCGAGCGATTTCCGGTCCCGGGGTGCCAAAAAATTCGGGCTTGAGTTTGTCCCTTCTTTCACAAACAAGGTAGCCTACCGACGGAACGCGGTGATCCAGCGGCAAGACGTGCGCAACAAGATTCTCACGAAATGGAAACGCATCACCTGCCTCTACCGGTGTCAGGTGATAATCCCACACCTTCCCACAGTCCAACAACGAAATCCGTTCGATTAAGTCTTGTAGCTGATCTGCACCCTCCTTGGGGACGTAGATGTTGCCTGGAGGTATCCCGTTGAGCCATCGCTGACTGACATAGATTGGTATCCCAAAATAGTGGTCTAAATGGAAATGGGATATGAACACATGGCCAGTGCCGATAAAACTCATTGGGCATCTGCCCAGATCGAAGATGAGATCCAGCTCTTTCACCCGCAGGTAAGTCGCTACAGCGGAACTCGATTCACCTTCAATTGCTAACTTCCCACAACGCAATGACACCATCTCGTCCAAGTTCCCCTTATACCAATGCACCAGTGCAAGATGACCCACTTCCTGCTGTACAGCCGAAACAGTAGTTCCCCGTAACGATCCGCCGATGTGCAAACAATTCCGGATCGAAATCTTTTATATGCTGCGGCAACCCTTTTTCCACAGGTAACTTGAGCGCTAAGTTGAAATCACAGTCATACATACGACCGTCCCACCCAATGTTAATCTGATGCCGACACATCAGTCCATCTAATGTTGCCGAGTTAAAAGAGCCGCGGAGCAGTTGATTGTAGTCTTCAAGCTGATCCTCTCGCTTCAGGTCACTGCGAAACCGGCCGATCGGCATATTGGCTATCGTCAGTAGATGGGTGAATTCTATGCCGTATTCTGATCGCAATTCCTCTCTGTAGTCCCTTTCAAGCTCCGATTGGTCTGCTGGCAGCGTGGGCCCAACAGGATTATACACAAGATTGAGGGGTAGGTGAGGTTGGATGCCATACCCGTAGCTGTTGAGACGTTGCAGTGCTGTGATACTATCTTCAAAAACGCCTGTGCCACGTTGCGCGTCAACGTTCTCTTCCATGTAGCAGGGCAGAGACGCACAAAGTTGGACCGTTTGCTCCCGAAAGAATGCAGGGAAGGATTCATAACCCGCTTCGAGCAAGATGGTGAGATTGGTTCTCACCAAAACAGGAAACCCTTTTGCCCGAACGGTTCGCACAAACCTACGAAACTGTGGGTGCATCTCGGGCGCACCGCCGGTAATATCTACCAGTTTAGCATCTACCTTTTCCGCGGCGGCGATCACATGCTCCATCGTTTCCCAATCCATCATCTCTTTGCGTCGTGGTGATGACACCACATGACAATGCCCACACTCCAGATTGCACCTGAGCCCTATATTCACCTGAATCGTCTCAACGTTCAAACTGTGTAACCCTGCTCCATTGTATTGTGCGATTGCCTTCTCAAACCCATTCATGACCTGTATCTCCTGCGTTGGTGTAGGGGCATTTGGTTGTACTGTAGGAGGGATCTCCGAATCCCGACATCTCACTGTAGGCGTGGTCTCCCGGTTGCGCCTTTTCAAACAAAGTGGGTAATAAGACGAAAACTGAATAGCCCTATGCGTTGGTGAAAATCGGTTGAAAACGGTATGCCTATCTGATAAAATAAGCAAGCATTTTTACTTTGTTGAGGGCTGCCTCCGGGTTTGTTAACGACAACGATAGGAAGTATACTGACTTTATTAGAATGGAGAACTCATGAGTGTTAAAATCGGTGTGATCGGCGGTTCAGGATTTTATCAGATGGAGGGACTGACCGATGTTGAACAAATCGAGGTTGAAACCCCCTTTGGAAAGCCGAGCGATGCATTGGTGTCGGGGATACTTGAAGGAACGCGTGTGGTTTTTCTGCCGCGTCACGGCGTGGGCCATCGGCTTCTCGCATCGGAAATTAATGTTCGCGCTAACATCTACGCCTTGAAAAGTTTAGGAGTCGAGTGGATTATCTCAGCAAGCGCGGTCGGCAGCCTCAGAGAAGAGATCGAACCGCGCCACTTTGTCGTCCCGGATCAGCTCTATGACCATACCAAGAACCGGATAAGTACCTTCTTTGGCGAAGACCTCTCCGCCCACGTCAGCCTTGCCCACCCATTCTGTCCCATCCTGAGTCGACTGATACTTAACGGTGCCCGCGATGTTGGTGCAACCGTTCATGAGGGTGGTACATATATCTGTATGGAGGGTCCCGCCTTCTCTACACAGGCTGAATCCAATGTCTATAGACACCTCGGATTCGACGTCATCGGCATGACCGCCGCGCCGGAAGCGAAGCTCGCCCGCGAAGCGGAAATCTGCTATGGCGTTCTCGCCTGTTCAACCGACTACGACTGCTGGCATCCCGATCACGACGCAGTCACAGCGGAGATGATCTTTGAAAATCTGTCGGCAAATGTGGAAACCGCCAAGCGTATCGTCAAGGATGTCATCCCCAGAATTCCAGATATACGCGCTGATTGCGCCTGTCCCGAAGCCCTTGCGAAGTCAATCGCTACGGACCCGACACAAATGTCTGTCTCGACGAAGCAGAAACTCGACCTATTAATTGCGAAGTATCTGAAATAAGCTCGCAAGATTTATTGCGCTTCAAGCCGCTCAAGTAGATCCGCTGCCTGCTGCCGCTTTGCCGGATCGGTGTCGCGGGCGACGATCCGCTGAAGCACCGAGAGCGAGCGCTTGTCTCCCTTTTCCGCCATCTCGATCCCCAGCCGGTCCCGTTTATCGTGGTAACTATTGTCGTATTCCTTGACCGTCATATTCCACTTTTTCCAGTAGTACTGTAGACCGCCAGCGGGCCAATCGGAATAAACCTCCTCCCATGTATGCGGTTGGCTGTGAGGCTGCAAACTGCCCGGTGCAATAGGATCGCTGATTTTCTGGTATCTGGCATCAATCGACATACGCAGCCGGTCGCTGGAGTTGGACACCCCTTTATGTACCGCCATGCTATGAAAAATCAGCACGTCCCCCTGCTTAAACGGACTATTGACCCACGTTCCCTCAAGCGGATTGGTGACGGCAATACCGCCTGCACCCATTGCGGGGCGAAACTCGTAGACACCCTGCCGATGCGAACCGGACGCAATCTGTAGCCCGCCTAATTCCGGCGGTATGTCGCACAACGGGACCCATGCGGTGTACGTGTCAGCTGTCCCCTGAATCGGAATGAAGTCTTGGTGCGGAGGCGTGGTGAACACTTCCCGTTGTGGGAAAATTGTTCGCCCAATGATCCGTGCGTGCGGCATCACAGGCTCGCCCAGTATGGCTTCGATCACCCCAACTATATTCGGATGATGCTGCAGCGCATGGAACTCTGGAAGTTTGTACATCTGGTGATACACGCCCATGTACTTCGGTTCTGGTTCGACGCAAAAACCGTTCAGGTCCGCGATCGCGTCTTCCAACGGTGTGTCTTTCTTAACCCAACCTGCATTCCGCGCAATCTCAAGAAATTGAGTCCGCAGGCTTTCTAACACCTCCATGGGTATCAAGCCACGAATGAATAGATATCCATCGCGTTCTGCGCGCTCCCTCAGTTCAAGCGCATCATTCACAACGTCCGTCGAATCGAGAAAAGGTTGCATCTGTGTCCCTCCTTAAAGATTCCTGACAAAAAAGATTATCACGGATTTTTAGAAGTGTCAACTTCCTTTTTGGTACGGAAGATGGATAGAGTCCCGGTTGTTTACAGTCTAACTGTCTTGATTGGGTCAATCGGTCAAAGTCTGATATTCTGCAATGTTTTGGAGAAGCATTAACTGCTCGGATCGTTCAAGTGGGGCTTCATCTAACTGTTTAGGGACAAAGTTTGTTACCAATGCCTCAAGCATCGGCTTTCTATTGGCTTCCGCTGCGCCTACATGATAGAAGTGTTCTTTGGTCAGGATGTTGAATTTTGACCATAATGCACCGAGGAAGGTATTTTCTCGGTGTTGGTTGCTATGCCAAGTGGACAGAATAAACTTACAAGGGCACTGGCTCAGAATCGTGAACAGTTGTTGTTCATTTTTTTCGTCCCAACTATCGAAGTAGTCCACGTGTCTTCCCACGTAGGGCGGATCGCAATATACAAAATCGTCCTCGGAAAGCCCGCTTAGTGTTGCTCTAAAATCCTGACAGATAAATGACCAATTGAAATTCCGTGACGCTGCGTGAACGAAGTCAGCCTGATTCACAATCTTTGTAATATATGCCTTAGAAAATCGCTGTGGTTTGTGCCCGAAGGGTACATTAAAACCTCCCTTGCCATTGAAACGAATTATGCCGTTGAAGCAAGATCGATTCAAAAAAAGAAAATCCAAGGGATCATGATATTTATTGAATCGGGATCGCACTTCATAATAGTAATCTTTACCCGACTCAGACAGTGCTTTGCCTTCACGTTCCAGAAAACTCCTAACCTTCAAACCATTCAGTTTCCCATTAGAAATTGCTTGATAGAAGTTAATCAAGTGTGGGTTGCTATCTGCAAACAAGGCATTACGTGCCATAACGTTGAAACCGACGACTCCAGAACCCATAAAAGGTTCGACCCAAGTGCCTTCAAAAGACCAATCTACAGTTCGCGCAATCAGAGGTATAAGTTTGGTTTTTATCCCCTGACACTTAATTGGTGGAACCATAACTCTGACTGCTCCCAAAGCTAAATCTTTGGGGTTCTTAATAGACTTATTGGTAGACATTAGAATCTCCATGCTATTTTCTTGCTTCGACGAGACGTGCCCTGACAACCAAGGTCTTACCATCTCTCCATCCCGATAAATCGGGATCCTTTCGGACAAGCGTTTTACGTCTCCGTGTGTCCCATGGCGACGTTTCTGAGGTTTATTGCAGCGTTGAGATCTCTGTCTTGTGTATGACCACAAACACCGCAATGGTAGGTTCTATCTGATAGGGATAGGTTACTATCTATCACATGACAAGCCGAGCAAGTCTTACTAGACGGGTAAAAGGTATCTACTTCTACAATCTTTATGCCAATCCGTTCTGCTTTGTATTTCAGCATGGCAAGCAAGCTCGACAACGAAGCGTCTGATAAGGCCTTTGCAATCCTATGATTCTTAAGCATACCTGCAACATTTAACGACTCAACCCCAATACGACTCGCACCGTTGACGATAGCCGTTGTTGCCTTGTGTTGGGCGTCTTGTCGAATACAGGTGATACGGTAATGTAGTTTGGCAATTTTCGCTTGGGTCTTATGCCAATTACGACTACCTTTCTCCCTTCGACTTAACTGACGTTGCAACCGTTTTAGCTTGCGCTCGTACCCCTTTAAGGCTTTCGGATTCTCGTAGTACACCCCTTCGGACGTGACCGCCAAGTGTTTGATACCTACGTCCACACCAACGACGGGGTGCTGTCGAATATCAGGTATAGAATCGGCTTCAAATGTATCCACAACGATAGCAGCGAACCAGCGGTGTCCATGCTTAGAGATGACAACCTTACAGATAGTACCAAGGAAGCGAAGGGGTTCGCATAAGCGGACCCAACCAATTTTGGGAAGTTTTATACGCTGTCCTTCGACTTGGGTTTCTCCTTTGCCTGCAATGGCTTGGTAACTCTGACCATGTGACCGATGCTTGAATTTAGGAAAACGATTCTGAGCGGACTTCCAACGGTCTATAGCGTCCTTGAGGTTATTGTAGATAGCACATTTCGACACGGTTTGCGACATATCCTTAGCCCATGGGTACTTATCATATTTAACGGCGTTAAAACGACGTTGGAGGTCTATATGACTGCGCCAAACGCCATTGTCTAAACCTTCTTTGAAATCGGCTAAGGCATGATTGTAGGCAACACGGGCGTACCCACAATGTTGAGCAAATTGGGTTCCCTGAACGTTGTTCGGATTTAACGCTATCTTATGAGTTTTTAACATGGGGATTGTCTTTCCGTCTATCGTTGTTTACGTCGTAGGGTGTAGGGGACTCTACCAAGCGGTAGAGCGACATTCCCCTACTGAAAGACAACACAATTATACCATACTTTGCCAAGAAAATAAGACAAGATTACCGTGTTGGCCCCAAAGCTAAGGCATTGGGATTGTTGCTAGTTAGCCTTCATTAGATACTCCCAATTAAGAAAATTTCACGGTTTCACTTGTTCTAGGGCATCTATCAGACTTTTTTCGATCAGGTCGCACAGTTCGTCTATATCCGACTTCTCCGCAATCAATGCCGGTGCTACTGCAAACCATGTCGGATCAACACGGATAACCAGACCGTTCTTCAGTGCAGAGTGTTTCAAGGTGCTTCCCAATTCGGGATAGGGCTGCATGGTGTGGGTATCCTTCACCAGTTCCACACCGCGCAATACGCCCTTCCCACGCACTTCCCGGACGACGCCGTACTGTTTCAAATCCTCAAGCCTTGCTGCGAGGTGGTTCCCCAGTTCAGCTGCTTTTTGAGCCAGTTGTTTCTCTACCATCTCATCAATGACGGCGATGCCCACAGCACTCGCAAGCGGATTGCCCGCAAATGTATGACCATGTGCAAAATTCACGTCATCCGCCGCCGGACCGTAGAAGACTTCGCCCATGTCCTCCCGTGCTATCATAGCACCCAATGGAATCGTTCCGCTCGACAGTCCTTTCCCACCGCAGATGATATCCGGTGTTACGCCGAAGGTCTGCGCTGCGAACATAGATCCTGTCCGAGCAAAGCCGGTGATGATTTCGTCGTAGATTAAGATGACACTGTAGCGGTCACATATCTCGCGAATAATCTGAAAGTACTCAGAGGTCGGCGTGATGATGCCACCTGTGTTACCGATAGGCTCGATAATGACCCCGGCGACAGTATCCGGATCTTCGTTGATGATAACGTCCTCGAACATCTGTGCGCAAAACCGGTTGCATTCCGCCCAAGACGAGAAGCGGTCGCGGTAATAGGTTGGTGGGAAAACCTTGAGAAAGCCGCCCATCTGCGGTTCAAAGGCAGTTTTTCGCTTGCCAGTGCCGCTAGCAGACATCGCACCGAAAGTCGCCCCATGGTAGCCGAAATATCGGCTGATAAACTTGTACTTTCCCGGTTGCCCGCTCTGCTTAAAATATTGACGGGTGAATTTCATCGCAGACTCAATTGATTCCGAGCCGCCGCTGTAAGGCTTGATATAGTTCAAGTTACCGGGCGTCACCTCGCCCAACCTCTCGATGAAATCCAGCGTAACATCTGCAATCCCATGCATTGAAGGCACAAAACTTAGCGTGTCCATCTGCCGACGCATCGCTTCCATAAGTCGTGGGTGTTTATGTCCGAGCGTAGCGACAAATATACCGCCGATGCCATCGAAATAACGCTTCCCTTCTACATCCCAGTAATAGAGCCCTTCCGCCCGCTCCACAATAAGTGGGTTCTTGAAAAATTCCGCAGTTTGCTGATAGTCCAGAAACGTGCGTTTAAGCAATTTCTTTTGACGTTCGTTAAGGTTCAACCGGTTTTCCTTTCTTCATCTAAGAACCGGCGCTGGCTTCTAAGCGCGAAGGATCTATGATCAATTGCCCGCTGCACCGCCAATATCCCGTCGAGATGATCAACTTCGTGCTGTAGAAGCTCTGAGAGATCCCCCTCAAGTGCCATGCACTGTTCCTCCCAATTTTCATCCCGATACGCAATTCGACACCGTTGATGACGATAGACCTTAACGAGAAGGTCAGGAAAACTCATGCAATCATCCCAAAGTTCCATCATCTCCGCACTCTTGAGGTCCAAGACTGGATTGATGAATACCACCGGTTTGTCGATGTGCATGTAGACCACCCTTTGCATCGCGCCGATCTGCGGGGCGGCGATGGCACGACCGGCGTTATATTTTCGTCTGAAGTCCATCAGGGTATCGTGGAGATCTTCGATGATAGGTTCGATCTGTTTCAGCTGCTCTTGTCGGACAGGCTCACACATCTCAAGAAGTTTGGGGTTACCAAGTAGCAGAATTTCCCTAACTGCCATTCTGTCTCCTCGCTGTAGGATCAGGAGTGATCTAACTCCCAGATAGGGACGTAAAAGGGGAATATCGTTTGGAGAATTTTACCCGTTTTGCCACTAATTTCAACCGGCTTTGCGGCGGGGTGCGATCCAAAGATTAGTTGCGTGAGTTGCCGACGGGTCAATACTAAGGCATCTGCGGATCTCTCAGTTGATAGCTCAACATCACCATCCCTGAATCTGAGCGTCGCCGCTTCACCGGTTTCTTGACAGACAAGACATACCTCTCCACGTATGCCCGCTGACTTACTTCGTAGGTGATGCTCAATCTGTCTTAACAGTTTTTCAAGGCTATTGATGCGCATCATCTGATACCCCACACCGTTGG
This sequence comes from Candidatus Poribacteria bacterium, assembly GCA_965220385.1. GTDB lineage: Bacteria > Poribacteria > WGA-4E > WGA-4E > PCPOR2b > PCPOR2b. The sequence goes on from OZ244825.1 coordinate 1,436,564, forward strand.
CTTCCTCAATCGGGTGTCCGCTCCCCGGTTTCTTCTCCTCTAACAGTTGTCCCAGTGTTGTTGGAACGAGTGGCAGGAGCACTTGGATTTCCGACTCGGAAGGCCGGTCTAACAACAGGTGTCTGACCAAGGTCTCCAGCCCCGCTTTATCGCCTCCGCCTTCAATCAATCCGGGCTTGTTAACTCCTTCGCCAAAGGTCATGTAAGCCGTGACCTCCTTACCACGCGTTGCCAGGAGGGTCTCTGTCTTGGGTAGGGTCAAGAGCGCACGGTATTCCTCGCTAGTACGGGCGATCCGGTGGAGTTCCGCGTCGTGGATCTGCATCATGGCATCCAGCGAATCGGCGTGTCTCGGGCACCACTGAGTTACCTCGAAAGGTCCGTCCTCGAAAAGCGTGTGTTCCTCCGGTAATAGTCGATACAGCCAGCCCTGTGAGCCAACCGCCTCCCAACCTAACTGTTGATAGAATGGAAACGTCGCCTCCAGCGTCCATAACACCGACAGAGGCCACCCTTCATCCTCCATGATACGGACACAATCCCGAAGACACTGCGTCGCATATCCGCGTCTACGGTAATCCGGGTGCGTGACCGTAGGACTGATGATTCCGAACCGCAGTCTATCCTCCCCGACAACAGCCTCGCGCCCCCACACCGGTACATGGGCAACGACCACCCCATCCACCTTGAGAATACGCATATACTCCATCTTGGACTGGTTAAACACCAACGGATAGTCAGTGCGAATATCTTGGTCTGTACCTGCCCTAAAGACCGAATTGATCAGCGCAATAACCTCTTCAAACTCTGAGACTCGACATCCGCGTGGTCCATCTATCATCGCTTTCGCTCCTCTCACCGTGTGCACGACACATCAAGATCTGGGGATGATCGGCAAGATCAGTCTCGACGGGTATTCAGAACTGTGGAACACGGTCTGGTGCGCTACCCGCAACTCCGTATCTGACCAGAAATCCGAACCAGTGTTGTGGTTCCGATCAAAGTTGGGGAAATCGGAGCTTGACACATCGAGCCGAATCCGATGCCCGCGCCGGAGCAAGATGCCTGTCGGATTGAGGTGGACGGTATATTCGTAAGGTCTCCCGGGCTCAATTAGGCTCGGATCTTCGTAACCGTTCCGATAGCGTGCCCGCATAATCCCGTATGTCAGGTTCACCGCTAAACCGTTGGGATGCACATCAATCAGTTTCGCTGTAAAATCGGTGTCGGGCGCACTTGATGCTGCCCACAGCTTTAGCACCACCGGACCGGTCACCTCAATATCTTCTTCAAGTGGCGGCGTTTGATAGACCAGAATATCCTGTCTCCCGTCCAGTGGAGACTGATCGCGCGGCGCCGCTTGCGCGTCAATTCCCATCAGGCTCATCACCGGATCTCTAGGATCGTAGTCATAAGCATCGGGAGGTTCACCCCCCGGTTCAGAGACGGACAGCACACCGTCCCCATCCACTGTATTGGCGGAACCATCGCTGTGAAGGAAAAACTCACTGTATCGTGTGCGAGCCAGGGGCCACTCAGATTCAAACCGCCACCTGTCTTCACCCATAATGAACAGCTTCACCGGCGGCTCAGATTCCAGTCCGTTATTAATTCCTTTTAACCGGTAATCGTACCACCGAGCGACTTCTTGAGGGTAAGTGGTATCCGCATCGGGACCGAAATCCAAGGGTCCGTGGTGGCGTGTCAGATTATTACTATTATGGCCCCACGGACCGACGACGACCCGATGCTGGTCTCGAAGCGATTCGGGACCGTCCGTTACCATGCCTGTGAAGTTATCGATCGTCCCGATGAGGCGGTCGTACCAGCCTGTCAACTGACATGTGGGAATATTGACCTTGTGATGAATTTTCTGAAAAGCCCAGAACTCTTTATCCTGTTCCCTGAGATACCTCTTCAGGAGTGGGGTCAAGATAGAAAAAAGATCATCGGGTAGTCCATCCAACGGCAAGTACCAGATCCACTTGCCTCGTTCCACTTCGTGCCACTGTGCATCAGCTTCGTCCTCAGATGTAGGCCCAAACGTATCGCCCAACCGGCGACGCGCATTGACTGCCATCTTGTAGGTCCACTGAAGACGGCGTCCCGTTTCAAAGATACCAAAGTTTAGGTCGAGCAGCCGGGACGACATACCGCTTGCGAACAATGCCTTGAGATGTGGTGGCTGTGTTCCGGCGAGACGCCATATACACCACGACGGATACGAATGTCCCCAGGTTCCCACCTGTCCATCGCTGCCGGAAACGTCCGCCGCCCACTCAACGGTGTCGTAACCGTCTTGAGCGTCGAAGGTTTCGGTGTTGTTCTGAAACTGCCAGAAATACTCACCATCAGAAATGCCACGCCCCCGGATATCTTGGACAACGGCAATGTACCCCTTTCCTGCCAACGCTCGCGCTGTCTGGATGTAGGTGTCTTGGCTTTTGTCATACGGTGTGCGACATAACAACACCGGGCAGGTTGCTAGCCCGACTGGTCGATAGATATCTGACCGGAGCAGCACGCCGTCTCGCATTTCGGTGGGAACGTCCCGCTCAACGGTTACGGAGAAATCTGCGCTTTTACTCATGGGTTGATCTGTCCTTACTTTTTCAAACTCAGGAGTCACTGTGTCGAGTGGCATCTGAGTTACACCCGTTCTGCTACTGTGGCAGTCTCCCGGTACCGGGGTTTATCGGATCTACGCCGAGGACTTTGGCAATAGTGTACACATCCTTGTCTCCACGTCCCGATAGACAGAGGACGATGATTTGGTCTTTATCCAATGTCGGCGCGAGTTTGCGGATGTGAGCCATCGCGTGAGCTGCCTCTAGGGCAGGGATGATCCCCTCCGTTTCTGATAGTAGCTTGAACCCTTCAATCGATTCCTCATCAGTGACTGACACATATTCAGCACGACCCGTTGCCTTGTAGAAACTGTGTTCCGGACCCACACCGGGGTAATCCAAACCTGCTGAGATGGAGTGTGCGGGGGTGATCTGCCCATCCTCTTCTTGTAGCACGTAGCACTTCGCACCGTGAAACACGCCAATGCTGCCCGCACTAATCGTCGCCGCGTGTTTGCCACTGAGTATGCTTTCGCCCGCCGCTTCTACCCCAACTAACTTCACATCGCTATCCGCGTAAAATGGATAAAACATACCTATCGAATTGCTTCCACCGCCGACACAGGCGACCACGTAATCTGGCAATCGTCCTGCCTGTTCAACTGTTTGTGATCTCGCTTCTTGACCTATCACAGCTTGAAAATCTCGGACAACCATCGGATACGGATGGGGTCCCACAACAGATCCAATTAGGTAGTATGTCGTCCGAATATTCGTCACCCAATCGCGGAAAGCGGCGTTGATCGCATCCTTGAGTGTACACGATCCGGAGTTCACGGGTACCACCGTCGTACCCAGCAATTTCATGCGGAAGACATTTAGGGCTTGCCGTTCTATATCTTCTTCGCCCATATAGACTTCACACTCCATGTTGAACTTCGATGCCACGGTTGCTGTCGCGACCCCGTGCTGCCCCGCACCCGTCTCGGCGATGATCCGATTCTTGCCCATCCGTCGGGCGAGCAGGATCTGTCCGATAGTGTTATTGATTTTATGTGCACCCGTATGATTGAGGTCTTCCCGTTTCAAGTAAATTTTCGCGCCGCCAAGCGTTTCGGTCAGACGTTCTGCATAGTACAATGGGTTCGGACGCCCAACATATTCACGCAGGTAATACTGAAATTCCTCTTGAAAATCGGAATCTTCTTTAAGCGACATGTACGCATCTTCCAACTCTAATAGCGGGGACATTAACGTCTCTGGAGCATATCTACCCCCAAAATCGCCGAAATGTCCCGTTGCGTCAGGTAAACTCTGATTCAATTTATAACTCCTTTTATTTTTTTGTTGTCGTGGGTTGATTTTCGCTTATGTTAACCTAAGTTGCCAGTTATAAGGAAACGATTCAAACCGAGCGAATAAACGCTAAATGCCCCCCATCACCGCTCGCAGTGGGTTAACAAATCCACTGCGTATTTACAAAGATGACTTGGATATGGCTATCCAAGCCGAGCAGACCGGACAACTAGCAACTTGCGTTATGTAAAAAAATAGTACAAAGAAACCGAGTTTTTTCTTGAAAACTCGGTTTCTCTACGCTGCGCTGCACTTTTCTTAGATAAACCGCGATTTTATTATGCCAACCCCCGTCGTTTGCGTAAAAACCATTCTAATCCAAACATAAAGATAACTATTCCGAAAATGAGCGGCATATCCCAAACCTCCTCATCTACAAGACGCGATGTTGCACTCTCGACTAAGGGGATGTGGTTCACCATCTGTGACGCATCCTCAAGCGTATAATACCTGCCGCCACTGGTATTTGCAAGGGTTTGCAACAGTTCTGCGTTCAGTTCTGCGTTTGTGAATTCTGCGTACGACTCGGCGACCTCAAAGAGCCCCTCCTGCTCCCCGAGACTCTTGCCGCCTAACGTGCCGATCAGCGTAACCCGGTACTCACCGTGCCGCGAGGGAATAAACCGTGCCGTGTACAACCCGTCCTGCCCAAGCACCTGCTGTAGGGAGATCTCCCGTTTTCTGCCACTGTCGTCTATAATAATAACCCGGACCTTCGCCTGATTGGTCACTTCAAATTGATGATCGTAAGCGGTCGCGTTGATAATGACCGTTTCTTTCAGGGCATAAGATGTCTTGAGAATATCTAACTTGAGCCGATCTTTCTGAACGGTTGTCAACCACTTCGCCGTCTGTCGCCAGAAACGCTCGTGGCTATCATCCTCATGCGACATCTGCATCTGCCAATTCCACGAACTGACAGGCGTGAAAACCATCACCCGACCTGCGTTGTAGTTGTGCGTAGCGATGAGGACGCGATTCCCATATTCATTGCGGTCTGAGGGATGCACAGCGAGGACGATCGCGCCTGCTTTCGCTCTCTGTACCCGACTGTAACCACCTAAGGTTGGCAACTGCTCCCAACGCTTCAGGCTCTCCCGCGGTTCGTCCGCCAACGCCATCAACGGATCTGCTCTCCCCTCAGCGGTCAACTGTAAGGTATATCCCGTTGCTGAGGTCCCCTGCCGTCGCAGCGGTGGGGAAGCAAACCGACGCCTTGTCGGTGCTGCCGCGGGTGGCGGACCAAGCTCAAGTTCTACCGGAAGCGCCTGTGCGAGCGGTGTGTTGATATAGGAATCCTCGATACTATGGTTGCCTAACGAGCGCGATCCACCGAGCATGAGAAATCCGCCCCCGCGTGTACGGATGAATTCAGCCGTATTCTCAAGCTGCTGCTTCGAAAATTCCGATGACGCTATGTTTCCAAAGATGACCGCATCATAGTCAAAGAGCACCTCCTTCGAGGTCGGATACAGGTCAAACTGATGTCCAGTGGGGCTGTTCGCCCCGCCTATCCCGGACTCAGAGGTAAGATATCGAAGTGTCAGTTCTATATTCGGATCGTTGTCCAACGCGCGCCTGATAATCCCTATCTCTCTGCGTAGTCCTCCCTCAACGTATAAGATCTTGACGCGCTTGCTGGGGGCGACCTTTAACAGAAACTGCTTCCGGTTGTTTTGCGGAACAGCCTCGTCCGTTTCCGCGGGGATCTCGACCACATACTTCTGCGTCCCTGGGTTCCGAGGAATAAACTTTATTTTTACACGGCGGGTGGGGCGCTCTTCGTTAAGGTTGACGTTGAACGTCTTGACCACACGGTTTTCATCCCTAAGTCTCAACGTTACTTCCCGTGCGCCGTAGCCTTTGCGACGGATAGTCGCCCAAATGTCAACCGGAAAATCCTCTTCCGCCGTGCGTGGAGCATCAACTTTTACCACCTCAATATCTCGGATCCCTTCCGGTGATCCAATCCCAACCGTGTGCACCGGCACCTTGCGGTCCCGCATCCGGAACGCAAGTTTTGCAATATCCTCACCACTCGCATCTGCACCGTCGGAGAGTATCACAACGCCTGACAGCGGTACCCCTTGCAGATTTTCAAGTGTCTCATTCAGTGCAGCAGGAATATCCGTGGTTTCGCCGTTGGCTTCGTCCAATGCAGCGGGGACCATCCGTTTGGGTGTCCCTGCAAACGAAAAGAGCCGTGTCTTGAATTTCTCATTGAGCGACTTCAGTATCCCACCTTCTGGATCGAAAAGCAGATTGTTGGCGCTGCTCAAACGGGATTCCTCATTCGCAGAGTCGGTTACCTGCATACTCTTGGATTCATCCAAGAGTACGGCGAGATAGGAGTCGTCCGGGCTTGTCTGATAAATGGTCACAAAAGGCTTCAGCAGACAGAATGCCAATCCACAGAGCGCGAGGGTTCGCAGGAAAATCAGAAAGCCACGGAATCCTTTATGCGTCCGCCCCCGCGTCGTCCGATACGCCCAAACCGATCCCACAATCAAACCAACAAAGATCAGAAACAGGATGAGTCCCGGCAGACGGATCCCAAAATAAAAATCCCCCTGATGGAAGATGTCGATCGGGTATTTTAGCAGCTGCTCAAACATATGGGATTCCTTATCGTGGGCCACTTTTTATCTGCAATAATGTGTGTTTCCCGTCGTTGAAGATACATCGAATGGTCGTCATAGATGGTTTGTTTATCTGTTGCTCTAGAGGAGCGCCCTCTATAGATAGAGTGCGGATGAATCCGATCCATGTGCTCCAGTTGCTTTTCCCGTTCCGAGGACTCCGATAAATCGGAGGAATCCCGCCTGCCTGCTCTCGCTTCTTAGTCCCGATTCATCGGGGGCTTGTCGAAGTCCCGCCTGTCCCGATTCATCGGGGATGTATCGGGGCGGGGCGACATGTGTACCGTCATGCTGGTGATTCCTAACTCCCCAATTGAGTATGGCAACTCGCCCTACGGGCAAACTAGCAACTTAGGTTATATAACCAATGGTGTTAGTTTGCAGTTGTTAATAACGTGATGCGTGAACTGTGAAAATCATTGGTCCATCGGTTCATTTAGCCCCGGAGGGGCGACATGTTTATAGCACACGGATAAACAAATACCCCAAAGCCCCGGTTTCGAATCCCGATTTATCGGGGCGGGGCGACATGTGCAGCCGAAGGGTAGAACCAATGAGCTACCCTAATGAATCAATGAACGCTTCAACAATGTGGGAAAGACACTCTCACTAACTAGCACCAAAGATTAATATGTATACTTATTTCTATTGTTCACCATAAAAAATTAAACTTTATGAAAATCGACCTACAGAACCCTAGGGCGACAGTCAGATGGCCGCTCTCTCACTGTCGTTTTCCCGTCTTCCCATCTTTATCCGTCCGCGGGTGCGATGCACTCCGGGGAATCATTACTGGGTCGATTCACAAAGCGTGAAACCGGGTAAGCCATCATCTCTTCGCCGGGGTACGGTTTGAGGAGTCCGTTCAATTGATCGGGGCTTTGGTCGCTTGGGTCTAACCAGTAGTCGTAGTCGTCCGGTTCGAGAATAACCGGCATCCGGTGATGTATAGGTTTCAAGAATGAGTTCGGGGAGGTTGTGATGATTGTGCAGGAGAGAAGCGGATCGTCATCTATATTCGGAGACCACGCCTCCCATAACCCCGCGAAGGCAAACGGTTTCTCAGATTTGAGCCGAATATAGATTGGGGTCTTGGTTTTGCTGCCGGGGTCACTTCGCCATTCGTAGTACCCGTCCGAGAGGATGAGGCAGCGGCGTCGCTTATAGGCGGTACGAAACGACGGTTTCTCCGCCACGGTTTCGGCGCGGGCATTAATCATCCGATTCCCGATTTTGGGATCTTTTGCCCAAGACGGAATAAGCCCCCATTTGAAGAATTCGACCGTTTTGTCGCCGTTGTTTGGCACAACAGGGACAGCCTGAGAGGGAGTAATGTTGTAGCGGGGAGCCATTTCATCAGGGGCAGGAGTTGTGAAACCGGGAAATGTTTCTGTCAAAGTTTCAGGGTCCGTTCTCAACGTGAATCGTCCACACATGGGAATCTCCAAAAAATGGTACAAGTTATCATCTTTAGTTTTTTATTATACTTGGGGTGAAGGGCACCCAAAAAAATAATGCGTAACGAGTAATGCGTAGGGTCCCTACGCATTACGCATCACCTGTTATTTGTTGTTAATTATTCGATACAACGTTTCACGTTTACGGTGTGCCAAGATGTGGCGCATTCGTAGGCGTGGGCGATTTGAAGCAGCGTTTTTTCTGACCACCATGGACCCGATATCTGTAATCCGACGGGCAGACCCTCCTCGCTATCAGTGTTTTCAACCTGTGCAAAACCACACGGCACAGAGATTGAGGGTAGACCGAGCAGGTTAATCAGACGGGTGTTCCGCGTCAAGCGTGGGCGGATACGGTTGGACTCGCTCCCACCGGACAAGTCATGTGTGCTGCGAAGAGGAGCCGGAACAGGGGCGGTCGGTGATAAAATGCAGTCAACCGCTCCAAACGCTTCGGAAAATTCGCGTCTGGCGACTTCCCGCACACGAACCGCCTTCACATAGTCCGTCGCTGATAATGCCAACCCATCTTCAAGTAGTTCACGCACATCCACGCCATAATCCTCTCGATGTGTTGCGAGACGTTCCTGATGAAATTGACCTGCTTCCGCTGTTAAAAGTGTCAACGTAACCTCGTGCCCCGCTTCCGCAGAAGGTAGGTCGAGTTCAACGATATCTACTCCCAATTCCTCCAGGACTTTAATCGCTTCACGGACAAGTCGCTCAACTTCCGGATCAACGTTATCAAAGAAATGCTGTTTCGGAATCCCCGCCCTACGTCCACGGATAGGTTGCTCTAATCCCTCAGTGTAGTCCAGCACCGGCTGATTTTCGCTATGTACATCGCGGGGATCGTAACCTGCAAGGGTGTTCATCATCAGTGCGATATCGTGAACATAGCGGCACATGGGACCCACAGTGTCAAGCGACTGAGCCAGTTCAAGGACGCCGTGAACACTGACACGTCCGAAGGTCGGTTTTAAGCCCACATGTCCACACACCGCCGCAGGGATACGGATTGACCCACCTGTATCGCTACCCAGCGCACCGGCGCAGCAACCCGCAACAACAGCTGCCGCTGAACCACCACTCGACCCGCCCGGCACCCGTGAAGTATCCCACGGATTAGCAGTTGCCCCAAAGTGCGGATTCTCCGTCGTGACTCCGAAAGCAAATTCATGCAGATTGGTCTTGCCAATGATGACTGCCCCGGCATCTTTCAGTCTGGAGACCAGTGCGGCGTCGAACCGTGGTGATTCGTGCGAAAAGAAATTTGAACCCGCGGTGCTTTGGGTTCCTTCAACGTAAATTATATCCTTGAGGGCTATGGGCATTCCGTGTAGCGGACCGAGATCTGTCCCATCTCTTATCTCTGTCTCCGCCTGCCTCGCCCTTTCGAGGCTTTCATCATGGAACACTGTGATGAAGGCATTCAACTGTGGCTCACATTGATCGATTGCCTCAAGCGTCCCTTCAATCAACTCGACAGGGGAGATGTCGCCTTTGCGGATCTGTGCCGCGATTTGAGCGATTGAACCGTAAAGTATATCGTCCATTGAGACCTCCGCTATCCCTTAATCAATTCAACGGCAATGGCAGCAAGTATACCAAACCAAACCGGAATCATCAGTCCAATGGTCCACTTGAAGTTATCTCGAATGTCTTTGCTCAAGCGAGATGCAGTATCAGTGAGACGAGTCTCTGCCGAAATCATCCTATTTTCCAGTGAACCTATAGGTGCATCGAGCGTACTAAAACGCTCGTTCACCTGATCCAACGCGCCGCACAAGTAATTCTGTTCTTTAACAGCTTCCAACAACATTTCGCCGTGCTGTTGAAGGATTTGGCTGTGCTGTTGGAGAGTATCTCTGTTTTGTTGAACGATATTTTTGATTTCCGTAATTTCCGGATTGGTATTCATGTGAGTCTCCTTTCGACGGAGCGCATTGTATCAACTGTCAGTCCCGTAGGTCAAGGATAAAGGGGCAACCGCCCCGCGAATCAGGTCCCACGTTTTAGGAGCTGATCTGCGTTTGGACGGATTTGCGCCAAATCTTCCGGGCGACTGAGTTCGTACATGAATACCCCAGGATATTCAATCTCATCTAACGCCCCCACTACGCCGGTCCAGTCGACGTTTCCGCGTCCGGGTAGAAGATGTTCGTCCTGCTCACCGTGATTATCGTGTAGATGTAACGTAATCAGATGGTCACCGATGGTCCGTAGTGCCTCTGCAGGATCACCCCCGATATTGCGATGTCCTGTATCAATCACCACACCCACATTCGGAGCATCCAGATCATTCATCAGCTCAACGAGGCGTGTGGGTTCACGGGTATAGCCACGCGGCACATTCTCAATAGCAAAGGAGACCTCTCTGGGCGCTGCGTATTCTGCAACCGTGTTAAGGTTATCCAGAAATGCCGCACGCTTTTCTGTGTGTAGCGGTTCATCAGGTTCAGGGATCTGGATATGGTGTGTCACGAGGATGCCACCCCCTAATACCTCCATAGCATCAACCGCCTGACGATAGGCAAGCAACGTCTTATCTCGCTGAGCAGCGTCAAGCGTCGCTAAATCATAATCATCAAATATCTCTAGATGTATGTGAAGCGAGTTGAGATGTAACGAGAGATCTTCCATTGCCAGCTGCAGTGCTGTGAATGACTCAAGATCCGTGTAGGAAAAATCTGGGTGATAGTCCGTCAATTCCAGCGACTCTATGCCTGCTTGCTGGAATTCGCGAAAGAGTGTCCAACTCAAGGGGCGATCTCGATGCAGTATTGTCGAAGCACCAATTTTCATGGGAATTTCCTTTCTTTTTTTGTCCTGTTGATATTCATCTAAGGTCAAAAACATTTGGTTATATATCTGTGCCCGGTCAACCATCGCTGGATAGTTATTTCTGGATTATTGGACCAATTTCTGATAAACTTCTCTCAATCATCAATACACCCACAATCTTAAGAGACCTTTAGACATTGTGTAAAAATTGGAGGAACGATGCAGAAAATTATACTTGATACCGACATTGGTGATGATATTGACGATGCCCTCGCCCTGGCTTTTGCAATTATGAGTGGTAAATTTGAACTACTTGGTGTGACGACAGTCTTTAGGAATGCTGAACAGCGTGCAGAATTAGCATGTTGTGTGTTGGACGCGTTAGGAAACACTGATATTCCTGTTTACGCCGGAATCGGTAAAACGCTGCTCCAATCTATTCCAGAGTGGAAACAGGTGGTAGCGACCCATCGACCGCATCAGATGGATGTCCTGAAGCGACAAGAACCGTCAATTGAACCGAGACCGGAGAGCGCGGTAGATTTTATTATTGAGACGGTGATGGGAAGCGATGGAGACATCACACTTGTGCCTATTGGTCCATTTACCAATATCGCAGCCGCGTTTACTTTGGAGCCCCGTTTAGCGCAAAAGACCCAGATCTGCATGATGGGTGGCGCGACAGACCGGGCGAGAGCGGAATGGAATGCGCTCTGCGATCCTGAAGCAACTCGCATTGTGTTCGGCACCGGCGTACCGATTACAATGGTCGGGCTTGATGTGACAACGAAGTGCGTCATGAGTTATGAACAGGTCAGCGCGATAGGGGCAGTCGATCGTCCGATTAACCGAATCTGTTATGAGCTTATCCATCTATGGGGTGGTAATAACCCTGAACCACAGCCTACCCTGCATGATCCGTTGGCGTTAGCAACTCTCCTTGATCCCAGTTTGTGTGAAACACGCGATATGCGGATTGAGGTGGAAACGAGTGCAGATCACCTGCGCGGCGCAACTGTGCCGGTAGCGGGTGAGCCAAACGCTTCCGTTTGCGTGTCCGTTGATGCGCCTCGGTTTATGGATTACTTTATCGAAACATTGACGGCATAATAAAGTGACTATTTAATAGATGAATCAACCGATTGAACTTTTCACCGGCGTTGCTTCCGTTCCTGATAGAGCATTTCCATCAGTTTCGCCACATCAGGGTTGTCAGGCTCGATTCGCATAACGGCTTCGCCTTCAGCAATCGCGGCGTCCAACATCCCCACATTGTAATATGCCCAACCGAGCGCTGCATGGATGATCGCACTGTCCGGGTCTGAATACAGCGCTTGCCGGTAGTGGTCAATCGCTTCGTAATACCTCTTTTCTTTAAGATAGATGTTACCCTGTTCAAAGTGCGAGTTGGCGTGCCTGGTAATCGGTATGTCTCTCTCTGATCCAGACTGATAACTCGCTCCGCAACCTATCAAAAATACAAGCGTCAACCAGATTGCTCGGCTAAACCACAGTTCCATCGGAGCCACCTCTTTCTATAAAATAAGATAGCATTCTGGCAGATTTCTGTCAATCCGAAAGGCAAGTTGGCGACTGTAGGAGGGATCTCCGAATCCCGACCTCTCACTGTAGGCGTGATCTCCCGGTTGCGCCTTTTCAAACAAAATGGGTAATAAGCCGAAAACTGAATAGCCCTGCCATTCCGAGAATGATAACTTGTGTTTTGCACCAATTACTGTAGGCGTGATCTCCCGGTTGCGCCTTTTCAAACAAAATGGGTAATAAGCCGAAAACTGAATAGCCCTGCCATTCCGAGAATGATAACTTGTGTTTTGCACCAATTTATGATATTATAAACCTATATTCACATTGTAGTTTTCACATCGTAATTATTGTTAATCAATAAGTTATCGACATTTTATGAGGAGGAAGCGTAATGGCTAAGATTAATACGCTGGTCTTTGCAGGGGGAGCCGTCCACGATTGGAAAGGGTGTAGCGGAGTAATAATTGACACACTATCGCAGCGGGATGAGTTTGAGATTACTAAGGTAGAAGAGGACCTAGATGCGTTGGTTGCTCCAAATCTTGACCCGTATGATCTGATTGTTTTCTATTACACCATCGGCGAAATAACGGACGCACAAAAGAACGGCTTACTCAATCATATAGCTTCGGGTAAAGGTTATGTCGGGGTGCACTCGGCGGCAGATTCATTTCGAGGATGTCCGGAATACAGATCGATGGTCGGCGGCTATTTTGTCACACACCCCCGCTATCGAGATTACCAAGTGAGTATTGTGGACGGCGAGCATCCGATCACGGACGGACTTGATGAAACCGTAGTTACGGATGAGCAGTATATCCTCGACTATGATCCGCGTAATCACGTACTTGCCTCCGCACTGTGGCAGGGCGACGCAATGCCCGTCGCGTGGACCAAGAGTTGGGGAGATGGTCGCGTGTTTTATCTGGCACTGGGACACGATGCCAAAGCGTGCGAACATCAAATCTTTGGCACACTCCTACAACGGGGAGCGCTCTGGGCAGGCACACCGGGCGAGTAGGGGCTGCCTTGTAACTTCAAAGTTGCCTCGTGGTGCAAAATTAACCCGAATCATATTCATACCTTTTTCCGTAACTATGTTAGATGATGGGATTAGAATAATGTAGTGGGGACATCTGCTTCTGCTTTCTCAAAACGTAGAGGAGGGGTGCGGGAAGATTAGTGTGTATGAATGATGAAAAAGCAGCTTACAGACATCCAAATAGATAAGGAAACGCCTTCGCACCGAGCCCTTTTCCTTGATGGGCTCTACTTTGATAGCGTCGATGCAGATTGTGTATCCAAGCTGGGGCTCCGAGTTGGATTGGCGATTGAGCCAAAGGTACTTCGCAAGCTAATCGAGGCAGACGAGGGCATGCGCGCAAAGAACTGCGCCCTTGCGCTGTTATCCGAAGAGAGTTATAGCAAGAGTCAGATGATCTATCAACTGAGGCAGAGAGGTTTTGGTACGGAGGCGATCGACAGAGCAGTAGAGGATTTAGAGCAGCTTGGTCATATCAAAGATGAAGACTTCGCTAAGCGATGGGTAGCTCGTCGACAACGATCAAAGCCAAAAGGCAAAAAGATGTTGGCACACGAATTAGCCAATCAGCGCATAGACAGAACCACAGTAGAACGTGTACTCGCAGGAATTGACCAGTCAGAGGAAGCAGACACAGCATTGGAATTGGCGCGAAAACAAGCTAAGCGGTACCAGTCTCTCCAACCAGAGGTCGCAAAACGGCGGCTGCACGGTTTTCTGCTCAGACGCGGATTTGACTACGAGACGATTCAAAGCGTAATCGGGCGAGTATTGATCAGAGGAAACAGAAAATGACATCAGATAAAATCAGATCGGATTTTCTCGAATACTTCCGCAAACAGGGGCATACGGTTGTTCCGAGTGCCCCGTTAATACCTGCCGACGACCCGACTTTGCTGTTTACAAACGCAGGGATGAACCAGTTTAAGGATGTGTTTCTGGGAACCGGGCGACGTGACTACAGCCGAGCTGCTGATACCCAAAAGGTGCTACGCGTCAGCGGAAAACATAACGACTTAGAAGAAGTTGGCTACTCGCCGGGGCACCATACCTTTTTTGAAATGTTGGGTAACTGGTCATTCGGAGATTACTACAAGCGTGAAGCGATTGCTTATGCTTGGGAATTAATTGCGGAGCTATGGAAAGTCCCGAAGGAACTGCTCTGGGCAACAGTTCATGACACCGATGACGAAGCCGAAAAACTATGGCTGGAAGAGACCGATATCCCGCTTGAGCGTATCCGGCGATTCGATAAAGATAATTTCTGGGAGATGGGTGAGACCGGTCCTTGTGGTCCCTGTTCAGAACTTTTTGTCGACCTTGGTCCTGAAATGGATCCTGCGTCCGTTGATGACCCCAATACGGGTCCCAATATCAGCGAGCGATTTCGAGAGATCTGGAATTTGGTTTTTATCCAATACAATCGAGATGCATCAGGGGAACTGCACCCATTGCCGGAGAAACACGTTGACACAGGCATGGGTTTTGAGCGAATAGTTGCCATCCTGCAAGGCGTTGATTCAAACTACAAGACGGACGTGTTCATACCGATCCTTGACGAGATCTCTAATATTACCAATCGGGATTATTTCCACGATGAACGCGGGGTGCCACATCGCGTAATAGCAGATCATATTCGGTGTCTCACGTTTGCCATTGGCGATGGGGTGATGCCCTCCAATGAAGGGCGGGGCTATGTGATCCGCCGTATCTTACGTCGCGCCGTGCTATATGGAAAACGGTTGGGCATGGAGGAGCCATTCATCTATAATCTCGTGGATACGGTGATTGGCAAACTCGGTTCTGTTTTCCCTGATGTGCTCCCACGCCAGGACTTTATTAAACGAATTATTCAGGGGGAGGAGGGGCGATTTCATCAGACACTTGATCGTGGACTCGAAATTCTTCGTGGTTCGCTTGATGAATTGAAAACACAAGATCAGTCTGTTCTCTCAGGGAATCGCGCTTTTGAGTTATATGATACGTTCGGGTTTCCACTGGATCTGACACAGATGCTCGCACGGGAGCGCGATTTTACCGTCGATGAGGCCGGCTTTACCGAGAGCATGACACAGCAGCGAGAGCGCAGCCGTGCGGATTGGAAAGCTGCGGGCGGCGCAGATCAGGGAGAAGCGGTCTACTCGGACATCCTCAAGGAATCTGATGCAACCACGTTTGTGGGTTACGACCAATCCGCCGCAGAAGCGGAAATCATCGCTCTCGTTCGAGGAGATGAGCTTGCTTCGGGCGTTCATGAGGGTGAGGAGGTTTCCGTCGTTCTGAACCAGACACCGTTTTACGGAGACTCCGGTGGTCAAATTGGTGACATCGGGGTTATTGAAAGCCAAAATGCAAAACTAAAGGTTCTTGATACTGTAAAACCTGTGCCGGATCTGTTCGTTCATAGATGTGAAGTTGTTGAGGGAGAAATTACTCCACAGACAACAGTGGAAGCGAAGATTGACGCTGATCGTCGACAACACGTAGCTGTCAGTCACACCGCTACGCACATCCTCCATCACGCCTTACGCACGGTTCTTGGAGCGCATGTGGGTCAAGCGGGTTCACTCGTTGAATCGGGGCGGTTACGATTTGATTTCACGCACTATGAAGCTGTTAGTCCGGAAAACCTTTACGAGATCGAGAGTGAGATCAACGACAAGGTGCGCCTCAATAGTGGTATCGAAACGGAACATCTCCCGCTCCAAACCGCAAAAGACCGTGGTGCTCTTGCCTTCTTTGGTGAGAAGTATGGCGAAATTGTACGCTTTGTCCAGATCGGTGATTACAGCAAGGAACTATGCGGTGGGACCCATGTCCACGCGGCAGGCGAAATCGGGTTGGTAAAGATTATCAGTGAGAGCAGTATCGCGGCTGGTGTCCGTCGCATCGAGGCGTTGACCGGAGCCGGTGCGTATCAGCATATCCGTGCCGAAGACGAAACACTGACTGCCATAGCCAATCTGCTTAAAATCTCTAAACAAGCAACCCCTGAACGCATCGAAGCGGTGCTTCAAACCAATCGAGAGTTAGAAAGGCAGATCAGTGAGTTTCAAGCGCAGCTGGCTCAATCGCAGGCTGCTGATTTGGTCAATAGTGCTGTGACCGTTGATGGCTTTCGTGTGATTGCCGCTGTTCTTGACAGTACCGATCGAAATGGGCTCCGGCAACTTGTTGATGATTTGAAAAATCGCCTCGGAACCGGTGTGGTTGTACTCGCTTCGGCAAGTGGGAATGATGTCGCTTTTGCCGTCGGCGTAACCTCAGATCTCGTTAAAACACGTGGCTTGCAAGCTGGAAAGATTATTCAAGCGGTAACACGTCTTGCTGATGGTCGCGGTGGGGGACGCCCTGAACTTGCTCAAGGCGGAGCCAAGGACCCAAGCAAGATGGCAGAAGCAATCAATGCCGTCATGAAAATTGTGGCGGACCAGGCTTAAATATTGACTACCGTCCCGTAAAACCGGGATGGACATAGCTCCAGAAGGAGTGAGATATGGATACTGTACTTAATACGGCTTCGCTGTACTGGCAAATTCCTTTAGGTCTACTGTTATTGGTGCTTGCTGTCTTTTTTATATGGTTGGCAGTTCGGATTAACAAGACTCTAAAATCTGTTGAGAATTTGCTAGATAAGAGCATTCCTAATTTACTTAAAGCAACCGAACAACTGGCTAGCGTACATAGAGATGTGAGTACGCTACTTACATCTCTGGATGGCACCGTGACAGAATTGAATCAAAAACTTCCGGAATTGCTTGAGAATATCAATGGGATTACCGCTTCCATGCAGCAGATAAGCGAATCCGAGATTCGGCAGACGACACACAACATCCAAGAAATAACGGAAACTATAAACCAAAACATTGCAAAAATCGATGAGTTAGTTAACACTGTTACAGATTTTTCACAAACAACAGTCAAGCATGTAGAATATTATCGCGATCAACTTTCCGTCCCTGTCTCAGATTTTGTGAGTGCTTGGAGTGCCGTTAAAACAGGCTGGGAAACCTTCAACCAGTCTCGGAAATCAGGTGGATCAGGTTCAGAGGATTCATCTCAAGAGGAACAGGATGGATAAATCCTTGAATTGCTGTGTTGCTTTTGAGATCTGACTGTTACTGAACTGATGAGAGTAGGATATATCAGAAGTTGCCAGCTTTCCGAACCGTTAGAATCACTGGCAAATTACTATTGAAAAAGTCCGAAGAGAGGCGGGAATCTACGCCTAAACACTTAACCATAATTGAGGAGGTTATTCAAATGGACGGCGAAAAACAAAACAATGGGCTAATTGTCCTTTTGGCATTTTTTACCGGAGGCTTAATCGGATCACTTCTCGGCTTACTCTTTGCCCCCATGGCTGGCAGAGAGACACGAGAGAAAATTCGTGATGCTTCCACGGATGTCAAAGAGCGAACAATCACCGCTGCTCATCAAGCAAGAGAAGCAACAAGCGAAAGGGTTACTGATCTAGTCGACAAGGGAAAGGCACAGGTGGATGGTGCAACAGAAAGTGTAAAAGCTGCTGTCGAAGCTGGCAAATCCGCCTTTGTCGAAAAGAAGTCAGAACTGGCAAATATTCTCTCCCGTGATGAGGAAGAGGAAGAAGCCGAGAGCTAAAATTCACACCGAACAAACAGGTTTGAAATCTGTCGCTATACGGTTTGAAGCCTGTTCCAACACAGAAGCCACAGGTGGAAACATCAGATACCTGTGGCTTCTTTATCTGGAGCAAACCATCGATGAATCTTGACAGACTGCGCGTGCTCTTGGAGGACGTCAAACGCGGAGAAACTGACATTGATGCTGCGATACAATCGCTGCGTCATTTGCCATTTGAGGATTTAGGGTTTTCTAAAATCGATCACCATCGGCAGCTACGGAAAGGCTTCCCTGAAGTTATCTTTTGCCAAGGAAAAACGGTTGATCAGGTGAAGGAGATTAGCAAACGTATTCTTGCAGCGGGGCATCTCCTCTTCGCAACTCGTGCCACTACCGAGATGTACGAGGCGTTAACAACCCTCGATTCTTCTGCACGGTTTAACGAACTAGGTCGGACTATCACAATTGGCGAGCCTACGGGTGAACTGCATGACGGCATCTTGGTCGTATCCGCTGGTACATCCGACCTCCCTGTCGCGGAAGAGGCGGTAGAAACCGCTCAGGTTATGGGCAATCAGGTAGAACGGCTTTACGATGTCGGTGTTGCCGGGTTGCATCGTCTGCTTAACAATCACGAGATATTGACTCAAGCGCGGGTGCTGGTTGTTGTGGCGGGTATGGAAGGGGCGTTGGCAAGTGTTGTTGGCGGATTGGTGGATAAGCCTGTCGTTGCCGTGCCAACCAGTATTGGTTATGGAGCAAGTTTCGGTGGCGTTGCAGCCCTGTTGAGTATGCTGAATAGTTGTGCCTCGGGTGTCACTACTGTTAATATCGACAACGGGTTTGGAGGGGGCTATAGCGCGTCATTAATCAATCGACTCCACTTCTCAAAGTAACCTCGATGTGCGCTTGACTATTTGCTGAGTTATAGCAGAATCTATGAGCATGTACGAGCTGACCGCACCGGCGCAAAAGCGGGCCTCAGGATCGTCCAATGGAACCTGATTTATCGCAGACCGATACTGTTTTCCCCGGAAAAAACCTGCCAGAATTGTCAACGGGGAGATGAGATAGAGATTGATGGGGGTGTTACCGCAAACAAGATTTACTGCTTCGATGGTAACTGGACGATGAATCGTGAACCAGCCCGGTTAATGATTACCCCCATAACCCCTTGAGGGTGTCATTCGGATCACCTGTCGTTAGTGCAATACAGGCAAAGCGGTCTGCTTGCATTTTATTACTCTCGTTTTTGCGACGTTTGACCCACCCGATTGCCCCCTGTCTCGTCGCCCGCCGGTCAGATATCTTTCACACCCTTCAAGAATCTCACCTGTCTGTATCGTATGCATGCAGGGCGAAGTCCCGTCAGCAAATGCAGAACAACCATACTCAAAACCAAGATTGAGACACGGGCTGCAGGGAACATCCACATGAAGAATCGTGTGACCTCGCCCCCACGGTCCCCACTGCAATGGATTTGTGGGTCCATGTAGTGCGACAACCGGTGTGCCGGCAGCAGCCGCAAGGTGCATCGGGCCGCAATTGCCACAAATGACGAGGTCCGCATTGGCAAACAGTGCTGCGAGATGATTGATTTGGGTTTCGCCCGCCGCTTGGATACAGGGCAACCGGGTCTGTGCAGCAATCTGTTGGGAAAGTTCTACCTCTGAGGGGGCACCAGTAAGGATAATCTGTGCATTATACCGAGTCATGAGTGCGTCAGCAACCGCTACAAATCTATCGTGTGGTAATCGCCTTCTCGGTTCCCCGCGCCTGCCCGCTTCCGGATGAATGACAACAACCATTCTATCAGGATCAATATTCCTCTCGCTAAAAAATCCTCGCACCCAATCCCGATCTTCACTTCCCAACCACACTTCAAGCTCCGTTCCTTCAATCGGACATCCCAATAGCCTTGCTATCTGCAGAAAATTGACTACCTCGTGCTGTCCTGGCACATGGTCAACCACGTCCGTAAACAGGTAATGCCGATGCTGGTTTGTAGACCGGAATCCGATTCGTCTCGGTGCCCCGCTCCCGTGGGCAACTAACGTACTGAGCCGGGGCCAATGTTCAAAGTCAATTGCCCAATCAAACCTTTGACGACGCAGTGCCATAATAAATCTGATTAGCTTCAGTGGCGATTTAATCTGTTCTTCTAAACGGAATGGAATGTGTTGATCGATGTAGGGACAACCTTCAAGATACTGTAAATTTATAGACGATGCAACTATCGTCAAATGTGCAGTAGGGAAGCGATTGCGGATTGCTCGAATCGTTGGGATTGCAAGGATCGTATCGCCAATCGCAGACAGTTGTATCAGTAGAATCCGCTGCGGATCGGGATACTTATGAGGACCACGAGATCGCAACCCACCCAGCAGAAAGCAGAGAAGGCCACCAATGTAACGGTCAAAAATCTTCAGCAATGTATCGGGGTGCATTAGACTCCTGCTTTTGGGTGTTGCACCAGTCAGTGCATGAAGTATAGTGTTTTAAACGTTTTTGGGCATTGACTTACGGCTAAGACTACGAGGACACCCCGAATTCAGTAGGTATCATGGCAAATACTGCTTGGCACGCAACTTGCCATACCTCTGCCATGAATCACTGTTGGTCAATAATCCAAGATAGTGTGATTTCGCTATAGGTACTGCGTCACACTATCATAGATGCTAAATTGGGAGGACTAAAATGAACGCCAAAAGGATTTCAGGAGCGTTGGTGGCATCACTGGTCATTCACGGTATCATCGTATTGATTGGAAGTACAGTCTACATAACTCAAACTGCGCAGTTCAAAGATGCAGTGGTTGTGGAGTTGCTTTCACCAAAAGACACACATCTCCCCAAAGTTCGTAAGCCCCTTGCCAAGCTTGTTGCCAAGCCAACCATCCCACAGAACAGGTCCTTTCTTGTGGACCCACCTCAAATTCAACCGAGAGGTCCAGGCAGCGGGGAAATCATTCGACCAGTTTCCATTCAGCCGGAAACAGTGCTTGAGTTTTCCAACAAGGTTGTCAAACTGGACGCTGCCATTCAGCCCACAATTCCAGGACCTATTGTGCCGTCAAAATCGTCGCCTGTCAGCGCTCCTGAAGCAGCTAAAATTGGACCAATAAATGGAGGAACCGTACAGGTGAAGGTCGCTTTTGAGCGTCCGGCCGGACTTGCTATGGTTGAACACATTGGCGCGCCCCGCGCCGCTTCAAGTAATGTCGTCCCAGACGCTACTTTAGGTAACCGGGGAGTATCGCCGCTGAATCCTCCAAACGGTGAACCGCATCACGATATGTACTTCAAAGGAACTGGCACCAATCCATTTATCGATACTGAAGACGACCATCTCTCGACCTTTGCGATGGACGTCGACACAGGTTCGTATTCGGTCACGCGTCGATATCTGACAGATGGGTACTTGCCACCGCCGGAAGCGGTTCGTGTCGAAGAATTTGTCAATACCTTTGATTACAACTATGACCCACCGGCAGCGGACGCATTCGCTATCCACATCGATGGTGCGCCGTCAAAGTTCGGTGAAGGGAAACGGCTGCAACTGTTACGCATCGGACTCCAAGGGCGTGTAATTGCAGACGAACATCGGAAAGACGCCATCCTGACATTCGTCATTGATGTATCCGGATCAATGAAAATGGAGAATCGCATCGGGTTAGTAAAGAAAGCACTAACGCTGCTCGTTGATCAACTCCGTCCTACCGACAAAGTGGGCATTGTGGTTTATGGCTCTCGTGGCAGGCTCGTGCTTCCACACACAGGAATCGAGCGACGTAGCGAAATATTGGCAGCTATTAATTCGCTTACGCCAGGAGGATCAACCAATGCCGAAGAAGGCCTACGAATCGGATACGACTTGGCTTGGCGGAACGCAAGCGTCAACCACATCAACCGGGTGATTCTCTGCTCGGATGGGGTTGCCAACGTCGGCAAAACGGGCCCCGATCAAATCCTTGAAGAGATCCGTAGTTACGTTCAACAGGGAATCACGCTCTCGACAGTCGGTTTCGGTATGGGAAACTACAACGATGTCCTCATGGAACGCCTCGCCGACACAGGTAATGGTAGCTATGCGTATGTCGATACTCGCTCCGAAGCGAAGCGGATATTTGTTGAAAATTTGACCGGCACGTTACAACTGATTGCAAAAGATGCAAAGATCCAGGTTGAGTTTAACCCGGAAGTTGTCAGTCGCTTTCGATTACTCGGTTATGAAAATCGGCATCTCAAGCATGAACAGTTCCGCGATGACACGGTTGATGCCGGCGAAGTTGGATCAGGTCATCAGGTGACTGCTCTGTATGAGGTTAAACTGCATCCAGATGCAACAGGAAAAATGGCAACCGTTTCAATTCGATATGCAGATCCGGATAATCATAGGGTCAGCGAAGTTAGCGAAGACATCTCCGTAGCGCAACTACACGAATCTTTTGATGCGGCACCTGCAACATTTCGCTTGGCTGCCAGTGTGGCAGAATTTGCTGAAATCCTTCGCGAAAGCTATTGGGCAAAGGATGGCAGCTTAGATTCAGTCCATCAAGTCATCAAGGATACGTTCTCCGACATTAGCAGTGAGCAAGTTGTCGAACTGATGTATCTGGTGAACAAGGCAATCAGCTATAAAGCCGAGCGTTCCTGATTTTTTAGACAAGACCATCTACGGCAGACACATCGAGTTGGGGTATGAGATGCAGCAACAGCTCTAATGTGGCACAGTAGTCGTCGATATTTATGATAGATACGTGGCTGTGGACGTAACGGGCGGGAACGCCCAAGACAATTGATGGCACACCACGCCCAATTTGGTGGATTGCACCAGCATCTGTCCCACCGGAGGTCCGCACGGCGATCTGATGCGGAATCTGGTGTGCGGTTGCAGTTTCAATAGTAAGTTCTGCCAAATGTGGATTGGCAATCATGGACGGATCATATAACCGAATCTGCACACCGCCACCCAATTTTCCCTGCAAGGTATCGCTGTTAGCCCCTGGCAAATCGTCCGCGGGCGGTCCTTCCAGTACAATTGCTACATCCGGTTCAGCTGCGACGGTAACGGTGCGTGCACCACGTAGACCAACTTCCTCTTGAACACTCCCTGCGCCGATAACAGTGTTCGGATGGTCACCGAGTTCCTGAAGGGTTTCTATCACCAAACCGACCCCAACGCGGTTATCGAACGCCTTAGCAGAAAAGAGTTTCGGATTGCTCATCGACATGAAGGGACCGTAGGGGGCGATTGCACAACCGGGTTTTACTCCATACTGCTCCATCGCCTGTTCAGCACTCTCCGCGCCAATGTCGATGTACAGGTCTTTAATATCCATTACTTTATCGCGTGACCCGGCACTCAACAGATGGGGCGGGGTAGATCCTATGATGCCAGACACCTTGCCCTGTTTAGTCAAGATATTGACTCGTTGGGCAAGGAGCGTATGTGCCCACCAACCACCGACGGTTAAAAACTTGACATAGCCGGCGCTCGTCACACTCTGAACGATAAATCCGACTTCGTCCATGTGTGAATCAAGGAGGATGCGCGGGCTCGTAACACTCCCATTCTTCGTGCAGAAGATGCTTCCCAACCGATCCGTTTGGATATCTCCAACCCCCTGTAAGCGCGAATGGAAGATCTCTCTGACTTCTCCCTCGTGTCCGGGGATAGCATCCGCTTGAGTGAGTTTTTCAAGTAACTCAACTGACGTTTCGCTCATCGCTTCCCTTTCTTATCGAAATTATGAATGTCGAGGTGCCAAAATACGTCCACACCTCTTCCGTTCTGCCATCAATAATGACTTCCCGCTTCTCCCGCTGATAGATAGGTGCTGCAACATGGCAACCTTCATACCGATCCAAAACAGCAAAGTCTTGAACCGTTAGCCCCCGCCAAACCACTCCTTCGACGCTCAGATGTTCGCTAGGTATCAGCACTGGATATCCCCGTTTGGAGATAACGGTTGTGCATTCAGGCATTGTTGCGACGCGCGGTTCATTGAGGGGCCGGTTAAGTAGCGATTGGATCAGTTCGCTATCCCTTAGTGTGCCATAAACAAAGAGGTTCATAATTCAATTAGCCCCATTACGGATTAGCTTTCATGCAGGACGTTTCAGGGTGAAAAAAAAGCGGCTTCCTTCTCCGAGCTGACTCTCCGCCCAGAGGTGACCACCGTGGAGTTCGACGAGATTTTTTACTATCGGTAACCCCAAGCCGATACCGCCGCTTTTCGAGTCTGCAGCGCGATGAAAACGATCAAAGATGAAATCCAAATCTGTTGGGCTGATACCGATGCCCCTATCCTCAACGCAAATCTGAACCATCTGATCCGACAGCGTTGTCACACTGACGCCTACATACTCACCGTTTTCAGTATACTTGATGGCATTGTCGAGCAGATTCGTTATAATCTGTCCCACTTTATCGGCATCCACATATGCTACCACATCTGAAGCACAGTCTAAATTGACTTGGAGGCCTTTTCTATCTGCTATCGGCTGAATACCCTCGATCACCTCATTGAGAACAGGAGATAGTTTGATTGGTTCAAGCTGCAAGGCAATCTTGCCCGACTCTATCAGTGAGAGATCCAGTAGATCATTAATCAACCGGATCAGTCTATCGCAATTATCCTTAACGCGCAACAGGTACCTTACCTGTTTCTCGGAAAGTTCGCCGCCAACCCCGTCAAGCAGATTGTCGACGAACCCTTTGATGTGTGTCAACGGTGTCCGTAGCTCGTGAGACACATTATCCAAAAACTGAGACTTGAGTGTGTCCAATTGCATGAGTTGATCATACGTTTCCTTCAGAGCGGCAGCAATGTTGTTAAAATCCGAAACTAAATCTCCACTCGTAGCTTTTGGCACTGTACCACCGTAGGTGTCCAAGTAGGTCACCATCAATTGTTGCCTCGCGGTTTCCATTGCCTTCGTCCGTGCACTTAGCTGGGCGTAAAGCATCGCATTTTCGATCGCGGTTGCCCCCTGATGCGCCAGCGTGCCCAAGAGTGCTAAATCTGCCTGCGTATATGGTTCCTCCGATAATTTCTGACCGAGTACCAATATGCCCACTATATTCTGATTTTCTTTCGTCCGGGTAACAAAAGGAATCCATACTGCCGATTGGAGAAAGTTGACAAACTCCTCCACCGATTTGGAAGATTCGATGTGGATCAGATCCCGGTCGAGGGATTGATCTGAAAAGTCAAGCGGTTGTTCTGCCCTTTGAAGTTGTTCAAGTAGGGAGGCATGCAGTGTGAGCGGCGATCCGTTGGGTAGGGCATCAATCCCGATAGTTGCTTCTGAAACAAACTGGGCACCATCGCTCGGATACGGACTGGATCCACTAACCTGACTGTGCTCGGACTCAAAATAACCTGATACGCGATACATGACAACCCCTCGACTGATATGTATTGCTTCTGTTACTTGGCGGAGAAGGGTATCTACTAAGATTTCCAGATCAAGAATTGAGTGCAGCGTCTGACTCAGCGTCAAAAGCGTTTGACGATAGTTGTACGTCTCACGATCGAATGCCCGATCTATCACCTTCTGAATCCGTGTCTTAGCCGGGGCAAAAAGTACAGCGGCAATAAGTACGGATACAGCCGTGACCGTCCGGGAACGGCCTGCGGTATGAAAAAATATCGTCAAGCCTTGAATGCTCAATAGATAAATCCCCAAGGCGAATCCGCTGACAAGGGTATATACCACGCTACGATTGATAATGAATTCAATATTCATCAATCGATGTCGGATAATTGCTATGAGATAGCAGATTGGGATAAGGCATAGCGTGTAGGTTGAAAAGCGAACATAAGGAATCGAGACATCCCAGAACCGTGGAATTGTCAGAAAAAGGGCTTGTGGGAGGGTACCCGCAGCAATGCCCAATAGCAGCCATTGTGCTTGACGACGCTGACGCTGAGAAGGCGCAGGCGCAGCTAAGCATGTATGTAAGAGTAACAACTGTCCAGCAATCGAGTACGCGAAGACAAAACCTGTGGTCAGGTTGTCCAGAGGGGGTAACTTTATCAGGAACAGTTCACGAGTGTACTCATATCCTCGTAGATAGAGGAAAGACGTGAGCAGGCACAAGGCAACGCCCGGAACGTAGAGGATTTTCAAGAGCCATGGATAACGCCGGACAACCTGCTTTTCTGCCGGAAAAATGAGGAAACAGTGGAGAAAAAGGCAGGGAGTAATTGTTGCGGAAACAAACTGGGAGATCGGTACGATCCGACTACTCAGTGTGCCTTCCGAAATGGAGAAGGTGGCACCAACTGAGCATATACTCATAAAACCGATGCTCATCAGGTAAGAGATTCGGACAGCTCGGTATGAGACCAAAGCTTGGTCATCTCTCTCTTTTCCGTCGGAGTTGGAAGAGATTTGACCTTGTGATTGTTGCATCCATACGAGCGTTGCGACCACCCATGTGACAAGCCCGATCAGGTAGAAGTATCCAGTCTCCGGTGTGTCCGGTGCCCTAGCGAAACTCCGTGCCCCAATGATGAGGTATATGCCAGACGCAAGAATATAGAGAATGGTGGTCAGGTCACGCTGAATCTTCATCAAAATCTATGCAGTGGAGCCTCCCCACCCAAACCGGGAAGGCGACTACATCTCCCTTTTGGCATAGATCAATTAGCTCTTGAGTCCTGCCTCCAAATAGGGACGGTAGTAGACAAGGTCAGGTGTCACAGTATTTGGATCTTTACCTATCTCATCATAACGACGCAATCGCACCGCATCGGCAAAGTGAGGCAAGGATTCAAATGCTCTGACTTCGGCTTTCGTCAATGGGCCACCTTGCCGCTCTAAACTGCGGACCGAGACGGGGGACAATTTGCTGAAATAACTTGGCTCTACCGCACAGAGATACCGTTTCGCAGGCACATGTAGTCGCGCAGGTTCCGTAACCGCGGATACAAAGTAGGGATCCAAGAGTGCAGCGACAAGCTCTTCATGTTTATCATCGATTCCCCGCGCCACTACCTCCTGTGGTATATCGTGAGCAAGATGACCGTAGTCGTGTAGGATAGCAGCCGCTATCAAGGTATCATGAGCGCCATCCTTCTCAGCTGCGTGGGCGGTTTGTAGCGCGTGCTGTTGTTGCGTAACCTGTTCACCGCCTTCATAAAGTTGATCACCGTTTATCTGAAACGCTTCAAAAATCTCGTCGATAATATTTAGTTTCTTCATCTCTTTCCTCTTGTGCCTGTGTAGAAGAGCTAAAGTCTACGTCGGCTGTTAGAGAATTACCTCTCGCTCGTTTCTTGCCGATTCGTAGCATCCATCAATTAATCGCTGTAAATTCAGCAGTTGTCGGGAGTCCTGCATGTTCCAAGAGGAACCGGTTTTTAGGGATTGGATAATGTCGGCGTCTTGATTCCGTATGCTCTCACCCCAACCGCTACTTTCCGTTAATGTTGGCGTTTTATCGACGACTTCGCCGCCCTCGTCCACCGTTACAATGAACGGTTCGCTGTTGATTTTACCTTTGGTCGTTACCATCTCAAAACAGTGGGGCGGAGGCCGATCATCGCACCAGTTTCCCTCGAGTACACAGGTGGATCCATCGTCGAACCGAACAAGTGCCGTAAATAAATCTTCGACATTAAACCGCTCCCTTATCTCCGGTGACGCCAGGGGTCCCCGTTTTCCGGGAAACAGACGCCCCATGGAAGCACTCACTGAGACCGGATTCGGGGAACCGCCTACCCAGATAGCGAGGTCCAGAGCGTGTATCAGTGTGGAGGCGAGGACACCGCCAGCAGAACTGCTGAGATAATAGTGAGGTCCCCACCAAGGTGGATTAACATGGCAGCCCCAAACCTTACTGTACACAGGTATTCCTACCTCACCGGACGCTACCAAGTCGTGGAGATAACGAGAGGTAGCCATGTATCGCATATTTGTACCAAGCTGTACCTGACGACCAAGTCGTTCCGCTGTGTCAAGCACCGTTTCTGCTTCCTCTACGTTTCTCATGAACGGTTTCTCGCACAGGACATCCGCCCCCGCTTCAAGCGCGGCAAGTGCCATCTGCATGTGTGTATTCGGCATCGTGGCAACAATTACCAAATCGAGTTCACCTGGTGCGAGCATCTCCTTGAAATCGTTGGCTGCTTCTGCTTGGGGCCACAGTTCCTTTGCATTCTGTAACCGTTCCGGACTAAGATCACAGAACGCACTTACCACAGCCATTTCCGTGCCCAGTTCCTTGATGACGTTTAAGTGGTTACTGCCTTGTGCGCCGCAACCAATCACACCAACTTTTACCGGCGATTCTACCATGTGTACTCCTGCTTTAGAACTGTCCACTTTTATTCGTATGTTTTCTGTCTCGCATACGCATTTATAGTGGACCTTAGAATTAATGAGACATTCCAAATCCCGATTTATCGAGTCCCGTTCCGCCTGCCTAGTCTCGGCACGGACTCCCGATGGAATCGGGGCAGGCTAAGTCGGCACCGGTGCGGTTTCTAAGCGCACCTACCGGGGAGCACAGCTACCCGGTCCAATTTTCGCACCCCCGGAAAGGCATGTGGAATCCGTCCATGTACTTTGGACGTGGTGCGTAGTCATTCACGCCAGGAACGAACTCTCCCCGGAGTAGAAATGCACACGGCCAGGGTTCCTTGGACGTAATTCGTGTGCTTGTTGGAATGTACCGAATCGTCAAACCACAACGCCGCTGGGCCGAGGTATTGGGGTTGGACCCGTGAATAATGTTTGGATGATGCACAGAAACATCGCCAGCTTTAAGCACAAAATCGATGGCTTTGGAGTCATCAACTAATGCAGGATCCATGTGTGAGCTTAGAACGTTAGGAACATCAACGCTGCGCTGCATTTCATGCAATTCCATTCGATGTGTACCGGGGATAACGCGCATACAGCCGTTAGTTGGGGTCGAATCATCAACTGCAAGCCACAGCGTAACAACCTCCATCGGTGCTAG
Source organism: Candidatus Poribacteria bacterium (assembly GCA_965220385.1). Lineage (GTDB taxonomy): Bacteria > Poribacteria > WGA-4E > WGA-4E > PCPOR2b > PCPOR2b. The sequence continues at coordinate 1,465,536 of OZ244825.1, forward strand.
GGGCCAATAGCTACCGTCCTGATGCCATAACACGGGCCTTCCATCGGTGGGTGGTTTGCTGATGTAGTGAGAAGCAAATAGGGCGATGTTTGGACCGATAAACATCTCCGCGATATCGAGCAAGCGAGAATCGCTAATCAGTCGGACCCAAAACGGATCCTCTCGAACAAGACGATGGTGTAAGTGTTCGGGGCGCAACTCCGGGTTCTTTTCAAGCAGCCAATCGACATGGTTGCTTGTCTCGTGGATTAGACCTAGATCGAGAACGTCCCGAAAAATCGCATAGCCATCACGGTCATACTGGTCTTTGACCGAGGGATGTATTTTTGATGAATTATTCATCTGGTTTCCTTTCGCGATACATATAGGGACCGATATATCATGTATAAGCAATTTTCACCCGAGCCGAATGGTGTCATTTTAGCACGGATGCGAACCTTGTGTAAAGCAAACTTCTACGGCTGTAGTGGGTAATCGCTTCAGTCCCGCAAGAAAATTGAGATTAATGACTGGATTCTTTTTTTTCAATTGGGACCTGCATCAACTCTAAGATAAATCCATCTGGATCTTTGAAGAATACTACATACACGACCCCCCAATCCAAGTCAAAACTAACTGGGTCCGATATAAACTCAACACCTTTTGCTTTCAAATCTTGGTAGGCTGCCCACACATCTGGCACACCGAAGCAGAGATGTGAGTGAGCCACGTCTCCCAGTTGTGCGTCAGACACTTTGCCTTCGGGTGCGACGTATTGCTGCAAGTCGAGCATAACCCCCGGCGTTTCCGGTGCTATCAACCGTACGACTTCCATAATTACACCCGGTTTGCCAGCCATATTCGAGATAGTATCTCCCTCCAGGTGATGCCGTTCGACCTCTTTCAGTCCGAGCATATCGCAATAAAATGCCAATGAGCGATTCATATCACTGACTGTTACTGATACATGGTCAAGAATGTTGACGGAAGTAATCATGTCAAGCCTCCTCCATAGTCTATCATGCGTAAATTCAACGAAAATGTGGCGAGTACGTCTTTTCGAATTGCCCCGGATTTGTCATAGGTGCACGAGACAGAACTGACGAGAAGTATCGCCGCTGGTACTCAAGGATTGTAGTTGCCGAGCGTCGAATTCTTAGGTATAATATCCTATCTATCCCAGACCTACAAACCGGGGAGTATTACCCGTGCTATTTCGACGCAAAGAGAAAAACCCAAGCAGCCCCTCACCACGCAGTGGAGAAAATAGAGTGCCGGATCTCGATCTTCAGGCACACAAATATAGCATCCAGTTTGATATTTCTCCAGAAATATCTTATCTGAATGACGCACTCCCCAATTTACTCCCCGAATTTTTACCGCTATTCGAAGGGTTCCCAGAAGGTGTCTGGATTTCGCAGCAAGCTGTTGACGAGGGGCTCGATTTCTGTCAGATCAACTTTTGGATCTTTGCCGAAGAACCCGACCCGCTCAAGGCGTTTTCTATCTGGTTTCAGGCTTTCTTTCGGGATCAGCGAATTATTGATCTCATGGAGCGTTTTGTTAAACATTCGCTTGAAGATTCCGATGAGATGGAAATTGTGCTACTCGATTGGGCGCGGATTCACGTAACCGAGGAGGAAGCGCGGTACGCGGCCGAGAAGGAGCACATATCGAGGCAATCAGCATCCGGGGCGTAGGAAAAACGGCGTTGACAAACATCATCGAGGGTGCTATACTGCTAAAATTACATATCGTGACCAGAATTTACGCACTTCAGAGAGCAGTTGTGCTAGCCCCGCAACACCCAGTACATAGCTCCTAATAACGACGACACTCCCACGCATCATTCTTGTGTCCTGAATGAATAACGTATAACTGTGTAAGTCGCAATGAGTTTATCGAAGTTTGTGTCAAGAAGTCATTGGTTGTTTATCAACTCTGTAAAGGAGAGCGGTTGGGGTGAACACGCCGCAAAATCGCAATGAAATCGTCCTACTTTTCCTGTGTTTTTTTATTCCTACTAATCATCAGTGCCAACAACGGGGACGCTGATACTATCGAAGAGGTATTTCATAATTTTAAGGCAGCGTACGAAAGATCGAAGAACTTTAGTGCAGACTTCGAGGAGACTACGTTGCGAGCTGGAAACAAGAGTATTGCCCGAGGACGATTATTGTTTAGCAAGCCGAACTTGCTACGCAAGGAATATGTCAGCCACAAAGATCCCGCACAACTTGCACAACTCATAGTTCTTGATGGCGAATATTCATGGTCCTACACGCCGCTTCTTAGCCAAGTCAATAAGATGAAATGGGGAAGAGCCAACCGCAAGGAATTGTTGCCGGGGCTTGGAACATCGTTAGACGAAGCTGCTGAAAAATTCGATATGCAGCTAGTGCCGGATGAAGTAGCAAATCCGAAGGGAATTTATCGTATCAAGTTGACCCCGAAACCGCAGATGCCAGCTGCTTCTAATACCAACGAACCACGTGAGATTATTGAAATATGGGTGCGATCCGACGAATGGTTACCGGTACAATTCGGATACCAGACGGAAAGCCAAGATGAAGGCAATATTAGCGTTATTGTTGCTTTTGCTAAGATCCAGCGGGATATCGAAATGGACGCTGATTCATTCAAATTCGTAGTACCTGCCGACGCTGAAGTTATCGACCTTTCTGCAAGCCAGTGAGTCGCTAATCACTGTGCCAAATATATCAAATTTAGGTGTATACCCCCTTTGATTAGTGCCCCTAACTCAACGTGTGGAACGTTCGCCTATGAGAGAGGTAATGCAAGCGTATGAACCTTGAAAATGTGATGCGCCTAGCGAATTATTTGACGATTGGACGGATGTTTCTCATCCCCTTCTTCATGCTCTCCTTTCGATATGAGCGCATGCTACCTGGACTTATTATTTTCGTTGTGGCATCAATTACGGATTATCTTGACGGGGTCATCGCTCGCAGACAAGGGACAACCAGTTTCGGGAAATTCATGGATCCGCTTGCGGATAAGCTTCTTGTCGGTGCGGCATTAATCTGCCTGACCCGATTTAAGGGCGGACTGATTCCAGGGTGGATGGTGCTAATCATCATGGGACGCGAGGTTGTCATTACCACCCTCCGCCTCGTCTTCGTTGGAAGATACGGTACGGTGGTAGCCGCGAGTAAGTGGGGAAAATACAAAACATCGTCACAGATGATTGTCATAATTCTTGGTCTTGTTTTGCTTGTGTGTCAAGAATATAGTCATTTGCTGAATCAAGACATGGATGTTGTCATTCAGTTCCCAGGGCCAATTTACTTTATGATGTACATCCCAATGGTACTTACGGTCATATCAGGATTGGAATTCCTATACAACAACCGCAAGGGCATCTCCGAGTTAATGAGGTCTCCGGACACTTATACGGATGATGAGATTTGATAAATAGTCGGGCCGGCGGGGAACGGTTAAAGTCCATGGTGTGGGATATTAGAAGCAACAATCCAGAATGACGCATCTATTGCTGGATTAATGTACTGGTAGAAATCAGCAATGCGGAAATGGTAACCTTATTCGCTGGGACGGGAAAACTCGCGGCTAACTGAGCAGAGAACATGTCAGAATCTATTCGATGTTTCATCGCAATCGAAATTCCGGAACCAATCCAGAATGAATTGGTTCGTATTCAGGAAAGGTTAGGATGCCAAATTGAAAAAGCATCTTGGGTGAAACCAGGTAACATTCACCTAACGTTGAAGTTTTTAGGCGATATTAATCCTGAAAATATCGAATCGATTGGGAAAGCGGTCGAAGCGGTAGCAAGCCGTCACTACAGTTTTTTGCTGCATATCGGCGGGATTGGAGCATTCCCCAATCTTGCGCGCCCCAGGGTTATATGGGCTGGTGTAAGGGTTGGTGTGGAACATACCTCTGCGCTGGCTGAAGCCATCAATCTGGCACTAAGTAAACATGGATTTCCACTCGAAACCAAGAAGTTCAATCCCCACTTAACAATCGGGCGGTTGAGAGAAAAAATAAATCTCAAACCCTACGCGAACCAATATCGTCAGTATGATCATATTAACGGTGCGGAGATGACAGTCGGCGCAATCTCGCTCATACGAAGTCAACTTGACTCCAGAGGGGCGATCTACTCAACGTTACAATCGTATTCACTTAGACAACACTGAAGGATGAATTCAAAGGAGATTAAGTATGGCGTCAGAAGATAAAAGCAAAGCAATAGATCTCGCAATTTCACAGATCGAACGGCAGCACGGCAAGGGTGCGATTATGCGTTTTAACAGTGAAGATATTGTGCCGGTTGAAGTAATTCCGACCGGTTCGCTCGCACTGGATATCGCACTCGGTGTCGGCGGTGTGCCGCGGGGCAGAATTGTGGAGATTTTTGGGCATGAATCCAGTGGTAAAACTACGCTTGCATTACATATCATTGCTGAAGCTCAAAAAATGGGCGGGACCGCCGCATTCGTCGATGTAGAGCATGCAATCGATCCGCTGTATGCCAAACGCATCGGCGTCGATATGGAGCAGCTACTCATATCTCAACCAGATACGGGGGAGCAGGCGTTAGAAATTGTCGAGACATTAGTGCGTAGCAGCGCCATCGATGTGGTTGTAATTGACTCTGTGGCGGCATTAACACCCCAAGCAGAAATCGAGGGTGAAATGGGCGATGCACATGTAGGTTTATTGCCGCGCTTGATGTCCAAAGCACTGCGAAAACTCTCTGGGGTGGCGAGCAAATCGAAATCGTGTATCATTTTCACGAATCAGATCCGTCAAAAGATTGGCGTCATGTTTGGCAATCCAGAAACCACACCGGGTGGCCTTGCCCTCAAATTCCATGCCTCAGTGCGACTTGAGATTAGACGAGCGGAAACCCTCAAGGACGGGGACGAAATGGTGGGCAACCGGGTCCGGGTTAAAGTTGCCAAGAATAAGGTCGCCCCTCCCTTCACACAGGCGGAATTTGAAATGACCTTCGGGGAAGGTATTTCAAAACTCGGGGACCTGCTTGATGTAGGCACAGATCAAGAGATTATAACCAAGAGTGGCGCATGGTTCTCTTATAACAACGAGCGTCTCGGTCAAGGTAGGAATAGCGCGAAGGAATATCTGTTTGAACACCCCGAGATTATGAACGAGATCGAAACGAAAGTTCGTGAGAATCTCGGTCTCTCTGCCCAGTCTACTCCTGGATCTATTGCCGATGTTGACCCTGACGCGGCTGACAAGAAGTAGATCCCTCTGCTGAGACTCACATGGACACGCTTGATATTGACGGAAACTATGGCGAAGGGGGCGGTCAAATTCTGCGTTCAAGCTTGAGTTTGTCCGCCATTCTTAACCGCCCCATCCGTATCAATCGCATACGTGCTGGCAGGCAAACGCCGGGTTTGGCTCCACAGCATCTCACCAGTATAAATGCGGTTGCCGCAGTCACCGATGCCGAAGTGGTTGGTGGAGCACTCGGTTCCCAAAGCGTGACGTTTCGTCCCCGGCAGATTTCCGGCGGAGAGTACACGTTTGACGTTGCAGATGTTCGCCCAAGTGCCGGGGCATTATCGTTAATTTTTCAGTCAATAGCACTGCCCCTTTCATACGCTAAAATCCCCTCAACCGTCACTTTGCGGGGCGGAACGCATGTCCCTTGGAGTCCCACCGTCCATTATCTACAAGGGATTTTCATGCCAATGGCAGCAAAGTTCGGGCTTCAAGGTTCGATTCAACTGAACCGGTGGGGTTGGTTCCCCCAGGGCGGTGGAGAAGTGGTTGCAAAGATAAAGCCGACCGGAGATTGGCGGGGTGTGGCACTTAAAGATCGCGGAAAATTGCGGGCGATCCACGCCGTTTCAGCTGCATCCAATCTCCCTGAACACATTATTGATCGCCAGCGCAACCAGATCCAGAAGCGCCTTACACGATTCGACTGTCCGGTCACTATAGAGCCAGTTAAAGGCAAGGCTATCGGACAAGGATCGCTTGTGTTCCTGAAGGCAGAATTTGAAAATGTTGAAGCAGGATTCTCCGCGCTGGGCAGGCGTGGCAAACGTGCTGAGCGTGTCGCGGATGAAGCCTGCGACGCGTTACAGAATTTTCTGGTATCAAACGCAGCTATTGACCCTCACCTTGGAGATCAACTGATTCTTCCGATGGCGCTTGCAACGGGAGAATCCCGCTTTACTACCTCTCGAATTACGCGGCACCTCACCACAAATATCTGGTTGGTCCAACAGTTCTTACCGGCCCAATTTGAAGTGAACGGTGCTGAGAACGAACCAGGGGAAGTTATCAAGGTGGAAACCTGAAGGTGGGATTGCCATCGAAAAATAGGGGCATTCCTAATCCCCGGGCAGCGCAGATGAAATCAGTTAATAGAAGAGTGATCGACAAACTCATACAGCAGGGAATTTGTGATAAAATCTTCCCCGGTGCCGTTGCCTATATCTCCACACATGACGCACCCCCATACTGTGAAGCGTTCGGGTTCAGAATGTGCACACCTGCCATTAAGCCGATGCGTCGTGACACAATCTTTGATCTTGCCTCCCTTACCAAACCAATTGTAACATCGACACTCATCATGCGTTTGATTGGGAATGGAACTGTCGGACTCACCACACCGATCCGACATCTTATGCCCGAATTCAGCCATCCGCAAGTGACAATCTCTCATCTCTTGACGCACACTTCTGGATTACCAGCGTGGCGACCAACCTATTTAGAATCAACAAGTCCGGAGGGAGTCAATGACTATCTCAATCAAATTCCTTTAGATTATCCAACAGGAACGCAGGTTATTTATAGCTGCTTGGGCTACATCCTTCTTGGAAAACTGATTGAGCGTCTGACAGACGAACCGCTGGAGGCGCTTGCGCAGGAATGGATTTTTCAGCCGCTTGGGATGAAATACACCGGGTATAATCCGCCATCAAGATGGACGGACAGGTGCGCGGCGACCGAGGATTCAAACAACTTTGAGAAACGGATGGTAGAATATCGCCCACACCATTGGCGCGAAGGGGTTATCGTAGGCGAGGTACATGACGAAAATGCCCATTTCCTTGGTGGGGTATCAGGTAACGCAGGGCTGTTTTCGACCGCGGGGGATCTCGCAACATTTTGTCAAGTATTCATCAATGGCGGAGATGGTGTGTTGACAGTAGAAGCTATTGAGGAAATAACAACCGTTCACACAGTAGGATTAAACGAATCGCGCGGACTTGGCTGGATTATATTGGAGGATGGCTCGCTTTACCATACAGGATTTACGGGAACTTCGATACGAATCAACGTGGAAAAGAAAATGTTGGCTATCCTGCTAACGAACCGGGTTCATCCGGATGCGTCTCTGCCCGGTATTGTTGATTTTCGAGCCAAGTTTCACCAATCTATTTTTTCACTATGAAAGGAAGATAACAAACATGCGTGAGACATTGAATGAGTTTTTAGATAATATCAAGGAGCCATTGACAAAGGTAGTGGGAGAATCTATAGTCAATATCCTATATGCAATTATGATTTTGATTGCACTGCTCGTTGCCTATAAAGTATCGAAGAGATTGATTATCGGTGCGATGCAAAGTCAGCAACGCACTCATAATGAAGTCCGACAGTTCATGGCAATGTGGAGATATGGGTTTTTGCTGGCAGGTATTGTCTTTGTCATTGTAAGTCTGTCGGGGTCACTGGCTGCAATGGGCTTGACAGTTGCTTTTGTTAGTATGATTCTGGGTTGGTCGCTTCAGCGTCCGGTAACCGGTGTAGCAGCATGGTTGATGGTGATGATTAAACGTCCGTTTATGATTGGCGATCGTATTATTATTCAAGGTGTACGCGGCGATGTCTTGGAAATCTCACCCACCCACGTTCTGCTTGGCGAAGTTGGTGGTACAGTCGGTGGCGAAGAGGCTTCTAATCGCGGCATTCTGATTCCCAATGCGGTGTTATTTGATCAGATGGTAATCAACTATGCCGTTTCTGACGATACCAAATACATCTTAGATGAAGTGCCTGTGAGGGTCTCCTACGATTCCGATTATGAATTGGCAGAGCACACATTAATTGATTGCGCTCAAGAGGTAACACAGGAAATTATTGAAGATACGGGAAAAGTTCCTGAAGTGCGTGCAGAGTTCTTTGATTCAGGGGTAAGAATGCGTCTTCGCTATCAATCAATTGCTGTAGATCGACAAAAGATCTCAACTCAGATTGTAGCAAAGGTGGTAGAAGCATTTGGAAAGAGCGATCAGCTTGGTTTTGCCTACACCCACTCCGCTATAGAGTATAAATTGTCCGAAGCAGCATCTCTGCCACCAATGTATAAGGAGGTTGCTCTAAATCAAGAAGATGGCCAAGATTGAGTCAAGCGCCAACCCCTATTTTTCAGTCAAAGTAATATGAAAATATGAAAATAACAAACATCCACATACTGAAATATGTCGTGGGCTTGGCTTGTCTGCTTTTTTTCGTCCTGAATGCAAAAGCTCAGGTTAACATTGAGACTTTGCGACGGCTAGATTCAAAGCCGGGCTGGTATAACGACATTAGTTTAAGTCTAACATACCAATCCGGGAATACAGATCTACTCAGGTTCAAGAGCAGTTTGCGATCGGATTATTGGTTTGACAAGTATCACACTTTCGGTATTGCTACCTTGCAGCAAGGCGAGCAAGGCGGAAAATTGTACACTGATAAGGGATTCATTCACCTACGGGGCGCCCGCTCTGTTACTGATCATCTAGGCACAGAGATATTCCTTCAGAAGCAGTTTAACGAATCTATCTTGTTACGCGATAGAAATTTGGCTGGCGGAGGTGCCCGCATTTCAGTCCTCAAGCAACGCACAAACACGAAAAATACGGGCATGAATCTCTATTTCGGTGTTGGAGCAATGTGGGAAAACGAGACGATAAATGATAAGCAGCACGGTGAGGTCAAGACGAGCATTATCCGTTCTACCAATTATATCTCCGCAACATGGCAAATTGATAAGCGATTCTCTGTCGTCATAACTGCCTATTGCCAACCTTATGTCCAACGTCTTTCTGATTTTCGGATTCTTTCTGAAAGCCACCTTGAATTTCATGTGACGAGAACAGTGTCAGTCAACACCCGATTGAATATTCGCTACGATAGCGAATCACCAACTAGTGTTGAGGCGCATGATTTAGAAATCGTCAATGGGTTAAGCTATAAGTTTTGAAGAAATGAGAGATGTGATTCAATTATCATCTAGCGGTTTGGAGAGGAAGATAGAGGATGAAGAGCTGGCAAGAGATTCTTGATGTACTAAGAAAAAAACTTGTCTCTTTGGGAGATGTAACAATAACGCCAGCCGTTTTGATTACGGTTGTGTTGATTTTGTTAGGGGCGTTTTGGGTGTCGCACTTGTTGCGAGGTATGTTGAGGCGCAATGTGTTTAGACGGACGCACCTAAACATCGGTACACAAGAAACCATCGCCCGTATATTGCACTACATCATAATGTTGCTGGGCGTATTTATTGCTGTACAACAGGTTGGGATTGATTTGACAACCTTGGCTGCGATAGGTGCGGTATTGATGGTTGGGATTGGCTTGGGATTGCAAAATATTACCAGTAATTTTATCAGCGCGATGATTCTATTGTTTGAGCGTCCTGTGCAGGTGGGCGATTTTGTTGAAGTTGGTGGTGTACAGGGCCGTATTCGTAGGATTAAAACACGCAGCTCAGTAGTTGAAACGCTGGACAATGTGTCTATCATTGTACCCAATTTAAATTTCATCACTCAAAACGTAACAAACTGGAGTTATCGAGATTCAAAAGTGCGTATCCATGTATCTGTCGGCGTGTCCTATGGCTCAGATGTTGACTTGGTCGCAGAGACTCTGTTACATGTAGGCCGTTCCCATCAAGAGGTGTTGTTAAATCCCGAACCGACGGTACAGTTTTTGGAATTCGGCGACAGTTCACTTAATTTTGATTTGCTAATTTGGATCAATGACGCCTCCCGCCAGTATATTATAAGGAGTGATTTGAATTTTGCTGTGGTAAAGGCGTTTCGGGAGCAAGGCATTACTATTCCGTTCCCGCAGCGAGATTTGCATATCCAGAGTGCGATACCACTTGAGTTTAGTCAAAGAAACAGCCTTGAATAGATTATGAAAATTTGTGCAATCTCACTATGATTGAAGCCGGTTTAAGTGTTTTATTCAGAGAAGGAATGGAGCTTGTTGAGAATCAATCCATCGGGTTAATCACCAATCACACTGGGGTGGACGCACAGTTTCGGAGTAACCTCACGCTGTTTGCTGAACAGCCGAAAGTTGAGCTTGCCGCGCTGTATAGTCCTGAACACGGTATAGCCGGAAGCGTGCAGGCTGGCATTTATGTTACCTCCACAAGCAGCAAGCGCCAACAGATACCAATTCATAGCCTCTATGGGAAGACGCGAGAGCCGACGGCGGAGATGCTCGCTGGAATTGATGCGTTGGTATACGATATCCAAGATGTAGGTTCCCGTTTTTACACCTATATCTCGACGTTATTCCGATCGATGAGAGCGGCTGCAGCCAACGGTGTGGACTTTATTGTCCTTGACCGTCCAAACCCCATTCGCGGTGATCGTGTTGAAGGCAACCAGCTTAAACCCTCTTTCCGATCATTCGTTGGGGAAACTGACCTTACCATCCGTCACGGCATGACTGTGGGTGAACTTGCGTATTTCTGCAGAGCCGAGATCGATTCGGCAGCTCGATCTAAACCGGATCAGGGTTCGAGCCAACTCGACGTGGTTCCTATGCGCGGTTGGAAGCGGACGATGTGGTATGATCAGACCGCCCTGCCATGGGTGCCTCCTTCACCAAATATGCCAACCGTCGAGACCGCAATGCTGTATCCCGGCACTTGTCTCCTCGAAGGCACCAACCTATCTGAAGGGCGCGGCACAACTAAGCCCTTTGAGTGGACAGGAGCACCGTGGATAGATGGGGAGAGATGGGCAGATGAACTCAATGATATAGCGCTCCCCGGTATCTATTTTCGCCCAATCTACTTTACTCCTACTTTCTCCAAGTACGCAAATCAACCGTGTCACGGTGTGCAGGTTCATGTCACAGATCGCGATCAATTCAAACCCGTTGAGGTTGGCTTGTACCTTATCGCGACGGCGCAACACCTCTATCCTGATCGCTTTCATTTTTTGCAAAACGGTGGACGATACTTCTTCGATCTCTTAGCCGGAACCGATGAAGTACGCCTGATATTGGCATGCGGTGAATCACCGACCACGATCCTTCAGGCATGGGAAGGCGAAGTGGAGAGTTTTACCGAACACCGCCGTCCGTATCTGCTTTACGATTGAGTATGAAAGGGGAGCGACAACCATGAATTCTTTCTTCCAAATTGCTCAAAAGCAGACAAAAAAAGTTATAGGGCTAATGTCCGGTACTTCTGTCGATGGTGTTGATGCAGCACTTGTCGAAATTCAGGGCAACGGTTTAGATACCCGCGTCGAACTGATCGCCTTCCATACACACTCCTTTGGATCGGAAGTCAGAGCGCGTATCTTCGATCTTTTCCAGCCGGAGACAAGCAGCGTAGACGAAATTTGCCAGATGAACTTTCTTATTGGGAAAGTTTTTGCAGAAGCGGCGCTGTCGGTCATTTCCACCGCGGGATTAGAGATGGAAGAGATAGACCTGATCGGTTCGCATGGACAGACGGTCTATCACCTTCCACCGCAGGCAGGAGCGGCATACGTCCCCTCCACACTACAACTCGGAGAGCCGGCGGTCATCGCATATCGCACCGGCGTACCGACAGTTGCGAATTTCCGGGTTGCAGATCTCGCAGCAGGCGGGCAGGGGGCACCATTGGTGCCGTATGTTGATTTTCTGCTGTTTCGGCAAACCGATCGCACTATTGCCTTGCAGAATATTGGAGGGATTTCCAACGTGACACTCATCCCCGCGGGAGCATCAAGCTCGGATGTTATTGCCTCAGATACGGGACCGGGAAACATGATTATCGATTCAGTTATGGAAATTCTGACCAATGGGGAGGAAACATACGACAATGCGGGTCAATACGCTTCGCAAGGGAGCGTTTCTGAACCGCTGCTCGCGGAGTGGTTGGAACATCCCTTTCTCACGGCACCACCCCCTAAGACAACGGGACGTGAGGTATTTGGCAGACAGTTCGCTAATCAGGTTCTGGAACAAGCACGAACTCATAGCGTGAATCCACCGGATTTGGTTGCCACCTTGACAGCGTTCACCGCACAGACAATATTCGACTACTATCGCCGATTTCTATTCCCACACTCTTCCGTGGACGGGATTTATATCAGTGGGGGAGGCAGTCACAATCGCACGTTAATGCAGCATCTAAAGACCCTGTTCCAACCGGTACCGCTGTTTTCGGCTGATGCCATCGGGGTTTCGAGCGATGCCAAAGAGGCGATCGCCTTTGCTGTCCTTGCCAATGAGGCAGTTCATGGACATTCGACAAACCTACCAAAAGTTACGGGAGCATCAAAACCGATGGTGCTCGGGACATTCTTTCCTGCGTGAAGTCGCCTACCCGACAGCAAAGAAGCCGAGTTTTTTCCCTGGTCTCAGAACGGACGGAAAAACTCGGCTTCTCTTTACGCCTTGCAGTTTCTTTCTCTAAGAGCTGAGATTTCTAAAGACTGGCGTTCAACCCCTTCCTGGGAAGGTTAGTTCAGCGACTCCAGATTTGTCCAATTCGCCTTTGCCAAGCACGATCATTTTGTCGTACTGCTTTTTGGTCGCATCGGCAAGCGGAAGGTTCAAGCCAGCGGCTTCCGCGAGATCAAGCGCGATCCCCGAATCTTTCGACGCATGTGCCGCGGAAAAGTAACATTCATGATCGCGAGCCTCCATGTCTTCGCCGTCTGTTTCCAAGACACGAGAGTTGGCTCCGGTTTGGGCAAACACCTCCTGAAGCATACCAAGATCTAAGCCAAGCGCCGCACCGAGCCCAAGTCCCTCCGCCAAGCCCGCCGTGTTGATGTTCATAACCATATTTACGAGCGCCTTGACTTGAGCAGCTTGTCCAGCATGACCGATATATCGTAGAGAAACGCTCATTGAATCGAGAATTGGTTTGGCGTCGTTGAAGACTGCCTCTTTCCCTCCGCACATCAGATAGAGGGTGCCTTCCCGTGCTTGGGTGATACTGCTCGCCATACATCCTTCAAGGCTCGACGCACCGTGCTTCTCTGCCAATTGTTCGACATCCACGTGGACCTGCGGCGAGATTGTAGCGCAATTGATAAATGTGGTCCCGCTTGCTCCTTTGAGCAGGCTGTCGTCTGCATCCTCTGAGAAGATCGTCCGCATGGCGTTGTCATCCGTCACAACGGTGATAATGTAATCCGAGAGTTCTGTCACGCGTGCAAGCTGATCCGTTGCTTCCGCACCGATCTCCTCGCCCAGTGCAGTCGCGCGTCCAACATCCACATCGTAGACAGCGACGACCGAAAATCCTTCATCATTTAAGTGGCGTGCGATGTTTGCCCCCATCCTGCCTACGCCCACAACGCCGATTTTGTAGTCTGAGTTTGCCATGTTTTCCTCCTTAGATGATTTAGTTTTGCCCAAACTTTGAAAGGGTTTAGTACAGTATCATAAGAAATTACAGCGAAAAAAGCAACCTCAACTATGTTCGCAGCTGCCCGTTCCCGTAGACGATGTACTTATAACTTGTCAATCCCTCAAGTCCCATGGGACCCCGACAGTGAAGTTTTTGTGTGCTGATGCCCACTTCGGCACCGAAACCAAATTCGTAACCGTCGGTGAAGCAGGTGCTGGCATTGACATAGACCGCAGCCGAATCCACCTCTTTAAGGAAACGCTGCGCCGTAGTGTAGTTCTCCGTTACAATCGTGTCGGAGTGGTGTGAGCCGTAGGTTTCGATATGCTCCACCGCTGCGTCGAAGTCCGAGACAATCCGGATCGATAGGATGTAATCGAGGTATTCCGTTCTCCAATCCTCCTCGGTTGCAGGAAGGAGGTCTGGACATATCACCCGCGTGTTCTCACAGCCCCGCAGTTCAACCCCTTCCGCAGCGAATTTTTCGCACATTGAGGGAAGAAAATCGGGAGCAATATTTTCATGCACGAGCAGGGTTTCCATTGCGTTGCAGACGGCGACCTTATATCCGCTCTTAGCATTGATACAGATTGCCTCTGCCATCTGAATATCAGCTGCTTGATCAATATAGACATGGCAGATTCCGTCCGCGTGGCCAAGCACCGGAATTTCTGACTGTTTCATGAGATAGCGAACTAACTCGTAGCTCCCGCGTGGTACGATGAGATCAATCAGGTCCGGCAGCGCGATCATCTCGTGAACAGCCTGCCGGTCGGTGATATCTACGAACTGAACGGCTCCCGGTATTCCTTCTCTCTCAGCCGTTTCGCTCAAGATATTGGCAAGCGCGGTGTTGGAATGAATCGCCTCGGACCCACCGCGCAAGATAACACCGTTCCCTGACTTGATACATAAAGCAGAAACCTCGACGGTGACATCTGGACGCGACTCATAGATAACGCCGACCACTCCGATCGGAACGCTGACCCGACCTATCTGCAAACCGTTAGGTCGTTCCCGAATATGTGCTACCTCTCCTATCGGATCTGGCAATGCAGCAACCTGCTTCAGATTATCCGCCATCCGCTCAATCTTCTTATCGTCCAATTCCAACCGTTGCATCAGCGGCTCGGCAAGCCCTGTCTTTCGTCCTTCCTCCAGATCAATTTGATTTGCTTCTTGGATTTTGTCTTTGAATGTCAGGATGCTGTCCGCCATCGCCAGCAGTGCTTTGTTACGCACATCAACAGAAGTTTTAGAGAGTGTGCGTTTGGCAGCTTTGGCAACTTGGGCTTTTGAACGGACCATATCCTGAATTGCTTGGCTCATAGTGTATCTTCTCCTTATGCTACAGCCACATGAAAGTATAGAAAATAATTTCGATGACTCAAGATTAACCAGCGAATAGAAATCCCAAGTAAACACCCACTCCGACTAAAATGACTGCCACACCGATCACAGCAATCACAATTTTCCAATTCAAAATGCTCGATCCTCCTTCCTGTTCCAATGTTTCCCAGAATACCCTTTCGTCTTCTGTTTCCTGCTCCTCTGCTTCTGTTTCAGGATCTCCCGCAGTAGCGTCTGCTTCACGTTCATGTGTCGAGGTTTCTGTCTCATCCAGTGATTGAGAAGCCCCCTGCCCGGCACTGCTGCTTCCCGTAGAACTTTCTTCAGACGTGTCCGGTGAGGAATCTGATTCTGGTTCGAGCGTCGTCGATTGGCTTGAGCTTGTTTCTTCGTTCCTGGTCTCGGAAGCCGCAGCCGAATCGGCTGCCATTGATAACACGTCAGATTGCATATCTGATGCTATGACTTCGGTCGAACCTGCCGATCCTTCACCGGGACTGTCAGCAGGATCTACGTCTTGGCCCGCCTCCGCTGCATCTTCCTCCGTATCCGTTGATGCTGACTGTTTTCCTGACCACATCGCTTGGCGCTGCTCCTTGATTTTTTCTTGCAACGCCTGTTTGTCTTTCTCACTCAGCTGCACGACAGTTACCTCCTGAATAACATTCGCTGTACTCTCCGCTATTCGGTGGAAATTCGGTCGATTGTAACAACCGTACCATCACTGACCTGTTTGAACATCTTTGGATCACCGATAAGTTTGCCAACAACATTTACCGGACTCGCAGGCCGAATCTCGGCGCCTCGACTCATTGGGGTAGGCCCAAAGAAGATACAGAACGCTGTGCCGGGGGGCCAGTACGCAAGTTCCCCCAGCTCCACGACCTCTTGCGCATCGTCAATCTCCGCTTCCACCGGGATAGAGAAGTAGATTTCATCACCCCAGATATTCCCCGGCGCCTCAATCGGTAGAGCATTCCAAATGCGCTGTGCTGTCACCGACTGATTTAACTCCGCTTCCATGACAACAGGCTCGGCGGTGATTCTGATTCGTTTCTGGGACATGATGGACCTCCAAGATGGAAAGCGAGCAAGCTCCCATTTGCTGTTGACGTATGCAGTGCTTTTTGCGATAATAAGTATTCAGCAAGATTTATTCTATCATAAGCCTTCAGAGATTCTCAAGACAAAAAAAGTCATACGGGAGGAAACAGAATGAGGTTGAAGGATCGTGTTGCAATTATAACGGGCGGCGGACAGGGAATTGGTCGGGCAACCTGTCTGCTGCTTGCCAAAGAGGGAGCGAACATCGTTATCGCAGAACATAACCCCACCACAGCCGAAACTGTTGGCAAAGAGGTCGAAACGCTTGGGGGGCGGTGTCTTGTCGTCCAAACCGATGTCTCAGATGGTACTTCTGTACGCTCCATGGTGAGTCAGACACTTGAGGCTTTCGGACGGATCGATATTCTGGTTAATAATGCCGGAATCTTTAGCTACACACAGATTGAGGAATGCACCGAAGACGAATGGGATCAAATAATGGCGGTCAACCTCAAGGGACCGTTTCTGTGCTCCCAGGCTGTAATTGACACGATGCGAAAACAAAAGTCCGGCAGGATTATCAGCCTAGGTTCCTTGGCAGGTCAAGTCGGTGGGCTTGTTGCGTCTGCCCCGTATTCCGCCTCGAAAGCAGGCGTTATGTGCCTCACGAAATCCCTCGCTCGTGCGCTCGGACCAGATAACATCACCGTCAATGCTATCGCTCCTGGGGTTGCTGCGACGGACATGACAACGAACCATCCTGACCTGACTGCCCAAATGGTGCTCGGGCGGGTAGGCGAACCGGAGGAGATCGCAAATGCGATTCTGTTTTTAGCGTCCGATGAAGGCTCGTACGTTACTGGCTTCACGCTCAATGTGAACGGTGGAATGTTTATGTCGTCCTGAACGGACCTTGCACATTAAGGACGCTTCTGATACAATTCCAACGGTTCAAGAACTGGAATTTTGAAATTTTAGATAGTAGGAGAAAAGATGCAGATTGCAAATAGATTAAAGAGGATTCCACCTTACCTGTTTATCGAACTAAGGAATAAAATAAACCAAGCGATTTCCGACGGTATTGATGTCATCAGCTTGGGGATCGGCGATCCGGTTGAGCCGACCCCACAACCTGTAATCGACGAACTCTGCCGCACTGCTGCCGACCCCGCAAACCATCGTTACCCGACGGACGAAGAGAAGGGGATGTTCGCGTTTCGGAAAGAAGTTGCAGATTGGTATGCTGAAAGGTACAACGTTGAGCTAGATCCGGAAGAAGAGGTACTTGGATTGATCGGATCGAAGGAGGGCTGCCACCATTTTATTCTGGCTGTTGTGAATCCCGGCGAGACAGTATTGATGACGGATCCAGGGTATCCAGCGTATCGTGCAAGTATCTTCATGGCTGAAGGCGAGCCTTATAACGTTCCAATCACGGGAGACAACGGTTTTTTACCCAAACTCGCTGATGTTCCCTCGGAGGTCGCCGACCAAGCGACAGGGATGTTCCTGAATTACCCGAACAATCCGACAGGTGCAACCGCAACGCCTGAGTTCTTTGCAGAGGTTGTTGAATTTGCTAAGAATTACGATGTCGCTGTGTGTCATGATAACCCGTATAGCGAAATCGTTTTTGAAGGGGAAGAGCCGTTGAGCTTTCTGTCGACGCCGGGCGCAAAGGACGTTGGGGTTGAACTCAATTCCTTGTCCAAGCCGTTCAATATGACGGGATGGCGCATTGGAATGGCGATGGGGAATGCGGAACTTATCACGGGAATGGCGAAAGTCAAAGGCAACACCGACTCAGGAATTTTCAACGCGATTCAATACGCTGGGATCGCTGCCTTGACAGAGTGCCGAGATAATATTGAGAAAATGATGCCTATCTACACCGACCGCCGTGAAAGAGTGGTCAGCACCTTCAAGGAACTTGGTTGGACTGACTATGATGTGCCAAAGGGAACGTTTTATCTCTGGTTGCCAACGCCTGAAGGTATGAATTCTGTAGATTTTGCGACTTTGATGTTTGAAAAGGCAGCGGTTGTAATTGCACCCGGAGCATCTTACGGCGAGTATGGGGAAGGGTATTTTCGACTGGTTTTGACCGTGCCTGATGATCGGTTGGACGAGGCGTTGGATCGGATAAGAAAGGCACTGAGTTAATCAAGGGGTAAGGGGACGATACGATCCTACCAACTTGTGAGCGGTTGGACACGATAGAGGGTCGGTGATATGTAAGTAGGTATTACAGGTTATCCTGTCCCCTAATTTCTGGAGCCGTGCCAGTTTTAAGGACTTTATAACTACATATCGAATCCCCAGAAGGCATGTGACATTCTCGCTCAACCGGTACATCGAGTAGCCGCTGCAACAGGGATAGCTCCAGCTGACACAGTTGGGGATATTTCTGTGCAATAGAGTCAAGGGCACAATTGTGTTCTTTAAGAATGTAGGCGTTTGGCGTTTCTGCGATCTCAACTTGATAGCCCTCTTCATCCAAAAATGCCGCAAGTACTCTGATCTTTTCGCCCAAACTTTTCCCCTCAATATTGTCGAGGCACATCTCAATCTTCGCTTCCATCTGATATTCAAGGAGTTGATTGACTTTTTCTGCGCCGTCAATTACTACCAGAGCGTCCAAAGTACCCAATGCGAATCGTGGATAGTCATTTGGAAATAGACTCTCTTTGGCTTCAGGGGTAAGTTTGTAGATATAAACAGGTCTGCCGCGGCTAATCTTTTCGCGATAGTGTTGAATATGCCCCTCTCGCTCTAAGATGGCAAGATGTTGACGAACTGTCATTGAATGGAGATCCAACTCCGCAGCAATTTCACCGGCTGTCATACCGTTATTTTTTTTCAAGAGTTCGACGATCGCGCCGCGTGTGTCTTTAGGTACTGATTTCATCGTTTTGTCTTCCCGGCATTAGTAGTCAATACGCTTTAACTTCCACGCCTCCCTATTCCTCCACAGTTCCTTGATCAGACTGAAATACTACCAATTGACCCTTCCCTGTATAATACCACAGAGATTATATCAGAAAAATAGCGCATTTACAAGTCAAAATGGGTTTTTTAAGTTATTTACTTGACAAAACATAAAATATCGTGTTACTATTGCGGCAATTCGATGCTAGACCTTGGTACGATAAAACAGTCCAACAGCCTTTTAGGAGAAGAGGTAAATGACAACAAGGGCAAATGCAACGGTCGCTGGCGCGTTCAATCAGGGCCTCGTTGAAACCTCGATTGATAATACTGAAAGCTATGATGGCGATAGCGAATGGCCAACGCCATCAGAGGAAGAGACACCAACTCTCCAAATTGATGCGCTAAGCACTTGGCTGCAAAAAGTTGCACAACACAGTCTCTTGTCCAGGGAAGAAGAGATTGAATTCGCCAAGCGGATTGAAGACGGCGATGAAGGTGCGCGTGATGAACTGGTTCAAGCTAACTTGCGGTTGGTGGTCTCAGTTGCAATGAAATATCAGGGGCATAATGTCCCTCTCGAAGATCTCATCCAAGAGGGCAATATTGGGTTGATGCGCGCAGCAAGTAAATTCGATTATCGGAAGGGATGTAAATTTAGCACCTACGCTATATGGTGGATTCGGCAGGCGATCATGAGGGCGCTCGATAACTGTTCACGCTCGATCCGGCTGCCCTCCTACGTTGTCGCAAAGGCGACCAAATTCGATTCGGCTTATGCACATCTCAGCCAAACACTCCACCGCGAACCGACTATTGAGGAACTATCCGAAATGCTTGATTTGACCGATAAACAGATCGAGGATCTTCTATTGCTCAATTCAGGTACAGTCTCGTTAGAGCTACCACTTAATGACGAAACGAACGCAACGACGTTGAGAGATATAATTGAGGATCCCCAAGCGAATCCTGAAGCAGGTCCAATTTCAGATTTGGTTGAAGAGGATTTAGTGGACACCCTTCTCAGTAAATTGAAAGCGCGCGAGCGTACAGTGATCAAGATGCGCTTCGGTCTTGAAGATGGCGAAGAGAAAACGCTGCGCGAAATTGGGGAAAAGATGGATGTTACACGGGAAAGGATTCGACAACTGGAGATCGAGGCAATCGCACGGATTAAACGTCTGTACGATGAAACCGGCGAACTTCGGATTACCACGGAAGCACCAAGTTGCCCAGCTGCGTAGCACCTACCAACATTAAGGAGAGGCAATGAAGAATCTATTAGACAAATTAAAACCGAAACAACCTCAAACCGAAGAGGCGTCTGGGCTGCTGACTGTCACTGAGGGGGCCAAACAGAAGATTCAATCGGTGATTGAAGACCAAGGGATGGAGGTAGATGGATTGCGGATTAGCATCAGTGGGCGCTCTGCTTCAGCGTTTGAGTATGGGTTAGGTCTGGAAGTTGATCCAAATCCAGATGATATCGTGATCGACTGCGGTGAATTCAAGGTTTTCATCGACTCGGAAAGCGCCGAAAACCTAAGGGGCGCAACCGTTGATTATGTAGAAGATCTGAATTCGAGCGGCTTCAAGGTTGATAATCCGAACACGCCTACTTGGGACAATCCCAAAGCTCAAGCCATTCAGCAACTGATTGACGAACGGATTAATCCTGCGGTTGCATCGCATGGTGGGCAGATCGATCTGTTAGATGTTACTGATGATTCTATCTATATTCACATGGGTGGTGGCTGTCAGGGCTGTGGCATGGCGAATGTCACCTTGAAGCACGGCATAGAGGGAATGATTCAAGAGCATTTCCCTGAAATCAAGAATATTATCGATACCACCGATCATGCGGCCGGAGATAACCCCTACTACCAACCGAGCAAGGGGTAAAGAGGTTGTGTAATTCTCGACGAGCTGGTTGTCCCTTGAGTGTGGGCATCTCAATGGCCGGACTTTAGTTACTGAGTGTCAAACTCTCTGTTACTTTACGGAGGTTGCCGTGATTAAGCGTCATCTCAACTTGTGCCTTATTGCTATGGCCGTGTTTCTCAGTGGCTATGTGGGTTATAGGTTCTACGCTACCCGTGTTGAAACTGCGCTGTCAACATCGATAGTAAAGCAGGTTCAGTTCGAGCCTAAAAATTTGATTACGGCTGCCGATCGTGCGTTTTTGCGGCAAGCAGAAATTGTTAACCAACGGTCCAGAGAGATCACAAAGCGATTTCCTTCTTTGAAGCTTCCGGCGTGGGTGTATACGCCGGAGAACTGGAATAATAGCCGTGTAAGTCCTGTTAAGGTTATTTTTCAACAGGTGGACATGGTAGCGTTTGAGGCAGTTGAGATGCCTGATGACAACATGTACAGGGCTCGAGCGTTGAAGGAAAAGGTACTCCCAGAACTGGGTGTAGTTGGCGGTCAAGAAGGAGTATACATAAGAAATCCCCCCGTTCCCGAAGCTCCTCCCGATATTCATCACCATTTTCCACCCCGCCATATGGATCCCGACTCGCCAGATCCGCCGTCAAAGTCATATCCGCTGATCGCGACGATGATTATAGATAGAGATGGCACAACCCTAATGCGGCTCGAAGATTGGATAGAATTGGTAGGAGGGGTTGGTCATGCCCAGGCGCTTTTACAGGAAGCTGGATGGCAAGACACCCTGCCAATCGAAACACACCTCCATCATTCTGCTTTTATACCGGAAACATCACCCACCAACCGTCATATTCCAGAGTAAATATCTCGGTAATTTTTTAACGATAACGAAATAGTCGTACAACGAACGGGACGGCAACGCCTCGTAGAGGCAGATACGTGGGGCTGCCTCTTTTTTCTGAGGAGCTAAATTGATAATGAAACATCCAGGGGCAATATTGCTTATTTCCTGCTACGAACTCGGGCATCAACCGATCGGGCTCGCTTCGCCGCTTGGATTTCTTGAACGTGCTGGGTATACGCCAGACGCAATTGATATCGCGGTTGAAACCTTAGATATGGAAAAGGCTGCCCGTGCAGAGTTTGTTGGAATCTGTGTCCCGATGCACACGGCTCTCCGTCTGGGGATACATGTCGCAATCCGCATCCGCGAGATTAACCCGAGCTGCCACATCTGCTTCTACGGCCTATACGCCTCGTTGAACGCCGAATATCTGCTCGAAAATCACGCTGATTCAGTCATCGGAGGCGAGTATGAGATACCGCTGGTTCAATTAGTTGATTCCCTTGGGGTCGGAAAGCATATCGAGATAACGGGTGTACTCCGAGGCGGAAATCTCGTGTCGGTGCAAGACCGCCCCAAATCCAATCCTCTCCTGAGGCTTTCCTACGCCGAAGTAAGCCTTCATCAGCGGCAAAGCGATTTGCCCAATAAAGTTCTCGCCGTGCCGAGTCGGAAGGGATTACCACCACTTGATAAGTATGCACACCTTGAACGAGATGGCCTCGCTCACCTCGCCGGGTATGTAGAGGCGAGCCGTGGATGCAAACATCTCTGTTTCCATTGCCCGATCCCACCGGTTTATGAGGGTAGATTTTCCATTGTGCGAAAGGAAATCGTGCTGGAGGACATTCGAGCGCAAGTTGACGCGGGCGCAACTCACATCACATTTGGCGATCCTGATTTCCTGAATGGTCCCAAACATGCCCTCAGGGTTGTTCAAACTATGCATGAAGCGTTTCCGAACCTAACCTTCGATTGCACAACCAAGATTGAACATCTCCTAAAACACCGTTCTATTCTGCATGAGTTCCGCGACTGTGGTTGTATCTTTATCGTCTCCGCCGTGGAGTCGCTAAATAACACAGTGCTTAGAAACTTACAGAAAGGACACACACGTGCAGACGTTTTTGCAGCGGTTGATCTATTGCGGGAGGTCGGGATTGCCCTGCGACCCTCACTTGTCCCGTTCACACCATGGGAAACCCTTGAAAGCTATCTGTATATTCTCGGTTCTGTGGAGGATAAGCAACTAATCGATTACATCGATCCCGTACAGTATACAATTCGTCTGCTTGTGCCGCCAGGGTCCTCTCTGCTCTGTCAAGAATCTATTCAACCTTACCTTGGTGAACTCGATCATGAGTCCTTCACCCATCGATGGAGACATCCCGACCCGCGCATGGACGAGCTGCAAAAGGCGGTCACTATCGCCGTAGAGAGCGCATCACAGGTCAGCGAGGATCCGTTCATAACTTTTCATCGGGTGCGAAACCTTGCGTATGCGGCAATCGGTGAAGAGAAATCAGCTGTCACACTTCCGATGGATTTCGAACCTAATCGCAGACGACCGCCGCGGTTGACTGAAGATTGGTTCTGCTGAGCGGAGCCAACGCAGGGTCAGTTGGACCCGCTTAACTAATGCAGTTTACGCTATAAATCTCTCAATCTCATCAACTGTTTTGGGAACGGCTGCTGTCAACACGTCACATCCGGATTCGGTTACCAGAATATTGTCCTCAATGCGGACGCCGATTCCCAGATATTCCGGTGGGACGTTTTCGCTATCAGGATCAATATAGAGACCCGGTTCGACGGTCATCACCATGCCAGGTTGGAAGAGTTTGTACTCCTCACCCTCCCTTGTCTTTGCTACGTCATGAACTTCTACCCCCAGCATGTGCCCAATACTGTGCATATAGAAGTTTCGATATTCCCCTTCCTCAATCAGCTTCTCCTTCTCTCCTACTAACAAGCCCAATTCGAGCATTGTTTCAGTCAACATCTCAATCGCTTTTTGAAAAGGATCGCCGATTGACACGCCCGGGCGAATGCTTTCAATAATCTCACATTGGACGTCAAGCACACCTTGGTAGACCGCACGTTGGGCATTGGTAAACTTCCCATTTGCAGGAAATGTCCGTGTTATATCTCCGCAATAGTACTGATATTCGCAACCTGCATCAATGAGCACTAAATCACCATCCTCGATCTGACGGTCATTTGTCGTATAGTGGAGGGTGGTAGCGTTTGCGCTGCTCGCTACAATCGTGAGAAACGCCGGTCCCGTGCCACCGTTTTTCCGGTAGATCGAGTCTATTAGACTTTCCAACTCATACTCATACATCCCGGGACGAACCGTCCGCATCGCGGCAATATGCGCTTCGACACTGATGTCCACCGCTTTACGAATCCGTTCAAGCTCTTTTTCATCTTTCATAAGCCGCATTTCGGCAAGAATGTCCGTTGGGTCAATCAAGGTAGTTGGTCCCGTTCCATTGCGCAAACGGTTTCGCCTGGATTCCTTGAGAAGCGCGATAATCTTCTGATTAAAAACCTCGTTCGCGCCAAACCCGTAGTAGAGCCGTTCCGAGGTGCCGATATATTCCGGAATCTTCTCATCGAACTCTTCAATCGGATAGGCTGCATCTGCGCCGAAGCGCTCCTTTGCACCTTCAACACCGGCGCGCTTGCCTGTCCAAACCTCCTGCTCCGGGACGCGGGGACGAACAAATAAAATATACTGATGTTCAGGATGATCTGGCGCAATGACGCAAACCGCCTCTGGCTCGTCGAACCCCGTCAAATAGTAGAAATTCGCGTCTTGGCGGTATCTATATTCGGTCGAATGGGTACGCATCGCCTGTTCTGCACTTGGCAGGATTGCAACGCCTCCTACGATTTTTTTCTTAAACGCTTCGCGCCTATCTTCATGCATATTTGCTTTCTCCTTCCGTGGACAATTCTGGTTGGGATCGCTCGAAATTATAGCATAATCCCCTAAGCAGTCGAGTGAAAAAGCAAGCGTAAAGACAGGTGGAAGCCCCAGTCCCGTTTTCTCATTCCTGCGTTTTGTACTCGGTCCAATGAATTGACGAACTAATGAACCAATTTGCGTTGCAGGTTTCTCTCAGTTCTGCTATAATGATCGGAGAAGGGATTGCTGCTACAATATGAAAATCTATACCAGAACTGGAGACACCGGTGAGACCGGGCTATACGGTGGAACCAGGGTTTCTAAAGATACTATACGCGTGGAGGCTTGTGGAACAATTGATGAGCTCAACGCATGCATCGGGTCTGTGAGATCTCAGATTCGGGATGCGGGAATAAGTGCGATTCTCCATCGAATTCAAAACGCTCTTTTTGACCTTGGAGCGGATATAGC
This sequence comes from Candidatus Poribacteria bacterium, assembly GCA_965220385.1. Lineage (GTDB taxonomy): Bacteria > Poribacteria > WGA-4E > WGA-4E > PCPOR2b > PCPOR2b. The sequence continues at coordinate 1,490,571 of OZ244825.1, forward strand.
GACATTGGATACACACCCAAAAGCAGCGAATTTAAGGATTCCGCCGACCTTGACTGCCGAATTGGAAAGTGAGATTGACCGCCTGGATAACCAACTCCCACCACTAAAAGCATTCATCCTACCGGGTGGCTCAGTTGATGGCGCAGCCCTCCACTTAGCGCGAACCGTAGCGCGACGCGCTGAGCGACGTGTTGTCAGTCTGGCTGCGAAAGAAACGGTGAATCCAGAGGTAGTTATTTACCTCAACAGACTCTCTGATCTGCTGTTTGTACTTGCCCGTGTGGTCAATCATCGTTCAGACGAGTCGGAGCCACTTTGGGAGTCGCAAAAAGAACGCATCAAATCTCAGTAGCAGATTCCTAATCTCTGATCTGTAATTGGCAGACGATCTGGAAGTTCTTGCTGGCTCGCCTTGAATAACAAACCATATCTACAACCCCACTAAGGAGTAAACATGGACAACTCAAAAATAGATCGGATTGAATGCGTCCCACTTATCGGCACACGTCCACGGGAAGCAGGATGTAACTCACGTCTACAGGTACATGGGCTGCATGTCAGGCCCCCGATTGCACGTATCACCACTGATGATGGTGCAACCGGCTTCGGCGTGTCACGTATGTCTGAGCAAGATGCTGCAAGCCTGGTCGGTGCACCTTTGGGCGAGGCGTTTGATCCGGAAAACGGTGTCAGTGATCGATTCCGTGCGCTTGAATATCCACTTTGGGATCTTGCAGGAAAGCTTGCTGATAAACCGGTATATGAAATGCTCGGAGGAGAACCCGATGCGGATGGGGTGTTCCGTGCGCGTTGTTATGATACATCATTGTACATCGACGATTTGCACCTGGCAGATGACAATGAAGCTGCGGCACTGATCGCTTCTGAAGCATTGGAAGGGAAAGCACGGGGACACAAAGCGTACAAGATAAAGGTCGGCCGTGGTGCGATGCACATGCCGCTCCAACAGGGCACACATCGCGACATTCTGGTGATTCGTGCGGTCCGGAACGCAGTCGGACCTGATGCCGCAATCCTGATTGACGCTAATAACGGCTACAACTTGAATCTAACCAAGCAGGTGTTGAGTGAGACCGCCGATGCCAAAGTATATTGGATGGAGGAGGCTTTCCACGAGGATGGGAGTTTCTATGCCAACCTTAAGGAATGGCTCAATTCGGAGGGCATAGAAACCAAGATTGCAGATGGAGAAGGCGGCGCATCGCTTAATCTGCTTCAGTGGGCAGAAGAAGGCTTGGTCGATATTATTCAGTACGACATCTTCCACCCCGGTTTCACGCGCTGGCTCGAACTCGGACCTCAACTTGACGCGTGGAACGTTGGATCCGCTCCGCATCACTACGGTGGACATTACGGCAACTATGTGTCGTGCCACCTGTCCGCTGCAATCAAGGGATTTGAATTTGTGGAATGGGACCAAGCTGACACCCCCGGTTTGGACGATTCCGGTTATTCGATCTCAGATGGTCTGGTGGGCGTCCCCAATTCACCCGGCTTTGGTCTCAATCTGGAAGAAGAGATATATGTACGCAACGTAAAAGAGAAAGGATTTGATGTTCGGGCAGCGTAGTCCATGGGTTAGAAAAGCTGGTAGGTAGGGAGTGCAGATCTTTCCCTACAAGACTACTCCTCAGTCACTTGTGGCGGTAGTGCCTACTCCTGTGATTGCGCTATTTTCACGGCTTGACTATCTAAACAACGACCACTCCACACAGCATCCAAAAAACTTGCGATGAGAAATCGAATCAGGTATAATCAGCCGTTAGATTTACACACAGCACAAGCCCCTCATAGAAACTAAATCTGAAGGAGAGTCGTCCTAATGCAATCATGCCAAAATAACAGGCTGGCGCTGCAAATTCTGATTTGCTGTATCGTGACTGCCGCGGCAACTGTTACTCCTGCGCAAGCTGTTGATCGGTCGCGGGCACTAACGATTGGGCTGTTTGTCTCCGGGGTCGCCTTAAAATTCGGAAGCACCTTCGTTGCCACCTCAGCGCAGGATACCTATGATCAGTATCTATCCACCGGAATCCAAGCGGATATTGTAGAGCATCGGGACGACTACAAAACCAAGCGCGACTTGAGTCTTGGGATGTCCCGGGCAGGGGTCGGATTTGTTGGACTTGCGGTACTCATCTCAGTTTTTGACCAATTGGATGTTATCTCCAAACCATCTGCTGCCCGTTCAGTCCGGTTAAATCTCAATCCGAGTTATAACCCACGAACAGGCGACGCTGCCCTCACCTTTCAACGGAACTTTTGAAGCCATGATACCATCTTCGTTTCGATTTCTATCGATTATTATGCTCCTCATCGCAGCGGGCTTTGCCGCCGGCTGTGCAGGTAATGAGGATTTTTCTAATCCGCTTGACCCTCAAAACCTGCGTACCGCTGGATCACCGATCGGCTTGGAACTACTCCCTGGCGATGAACAGGTAACAGTGTCGTGGGAAGACAGCGGACACGAAGGGATTATTGGGTATCGAATTTATCGCCGATTTACTGGCGATCCAGACCCGACCTTTAATTTTGTTGGCGAGGTTCTTGGTGAGAACGGTAAGCGTCCAGCCACAGAGTTTATCGATACGCAAGATCTTAAAAATGATCAATTTGATGAGGATAGTGGGGCGCGTCACCGCTATATCTACCGGATTTCCTATATTGACGCAGATGGTGTGGAAGTCCCAGATCCAAGTGCACCGCCGGCTGAAGGGGAAGCACCACGCCGATTGTGGCAAACAGCCAGTGCAACACCGAGCGTTGCTCCACCCATCCCCAACGTTATTGTTGGCGAAGATTTGGAAGATCTCACCGTTAAACTCTTTTGGCAGGATTATCAAACACCAAGCGATTTCGAAGGCTTTCGTGTGATTGTATCTCAACGTAGTTTGAGCGGAGAGTTCTTACCATTTCGGCTTCGTGCGGAGCTGCCAGGAGATCAGCCTTATTTCTTTGATCGAGAATTTGATCGGGATAATGCCATCAAAATCTACCGTGTTGCTGCTGTCGATCGCTTTGGCGTTGAAGGGGTAAAAGTGATTCAAGTCACCTCACCTAACCTACCACCATCCCCGCCGAAAAATGTCCGAGCGAGTTATGGACTGCGACGAGGCAGGTATGATATCCGAATTGCTTGGTCAAAGAATGATGAACCGGACGTTGAGGGTTACCTAATCTACGCGACTAGAGAAACAGGAGGCGAGCTTGTTGTTGGGAAAGATTTGATTCACCGGAGGAGAGTAGACGCAAAAGATACGAGCGTAACTTTCACAGGTGAGGGGTTTCTTTTAGAAGGGCAAAGAGAGGTGCCCCGACGATACTTTATCTCCGCGTTCGATAACACACCTCAACCCAATGGTCGCCGGGACGAAAGCGAGATGGTTGAGGTGCGTTAGACCGTGTTAATATGCCATTCACAATACAGTACTGTGTAAACATCAATGAGATCGATAGACCACTCGCTTTAGCCTGTAAATACTACTCCGACAATTGAACCAATTTCTCGCAGATTGCCCCTTTATTGAGGAGAAACATGTCCCCGCTCCAAATAACCGAACAGCGAATTTTCTTAATTATTTCTGTTTTTTTTGTCATAGCCGGAACACCCCTCTTTGCACAAGGCCCACCGGTCACGCAGCTTGGTGTGATGGAAACCGCCGACACTTTGGGTAAAGGTGGCTACACAACTTCTTTTGGGATGTATCAAGTCGATAGAAAACAGTTGGATATCACGCCCGAGCAGCCGCAGCGTGTCGTGATTGGTAATTTTGAGGGCCTGCATAATGTTGAGTTTGATGTTAATACTTTCCTGATACCCGCTCGATTGACTTACGGCATCGGTGAGCGATTAGATCTGCTCTTAGGGGCGACCTTTTCAACCGGCGGCGCCCGAAAGATTGTTCCTGACTTCTATCGAATCGGTGATGCGTACGACGCGGATCAACCGTTGGATGCGACAGAGGATCGACGTGTTTATGAGCAGTCGATCTTTGATGCCGTCGTCGGATTGAAGCATAACATCAAACCGGACCTACAGGACGGTCTTCCGAGTATATCGATCGGGGGCGACGTACAGATCGGGTTTACCGCGGACGATCAGCTTAACGCTGACAAGGAATTCGTCGATGTTTCACCGGCAGACAGTTTTCCTTTTATGGGCGTGAACACCTATTTGGTAGGGACACAGCGGTTCGGTCAATTCATGAGAATACATGCTGCGATTGGCAGCTATCTCTCCTCCAAATCACTCAAAACAACGGATTCATTTCAGCTAATCTGGCAGCTTGGAACTGAATTCGCCTTTTCGGACAGTTTTTGGCTTGTGGGAGATTTTTCGCGGAGACGCAATCTGAGTGGTATCACGTTAAATGACCTAATCAGTATCGGATTTCGATATAGGCTTACTGAATCAGCGTCTTTTAATATTGGGTACGTGACAGAACCTGGTTTTCAGTTTTATCTCACGGTTGGTAGCGGCAAGGAAAGTGCCATCCCAACAGCAGAGAGTGGAGATGACTTGCTGTTTTGACCAAACCAGCGGATAGACCTGTTTCGAAAGCTCACAGGAGAGGGCAATGCCAATGTTATTGAAATTCTGGTTTCGCCGGTTTCGCCGTGCGAGCCGTAACCGTCATATGCGGCGCATCACGGTAGCAGGACTTATTGTTCTAGGTGCTATCGCTCTCAATGCTGCATGTTTCTACTTTTTTGAAAAGGCAGTGAAGGCAGAATTAACGGTTTGGGATTCCGTTTGGCTCAGTTTTACAACTATCACGACTGTTGGATATGGGGATCTCGCCGCATCAACGGTCGGGGGACGGGTAGCAACAATGGTCTTGCTATACGGAGTCGGATTGGCTACATTCCCCTATGTGATTACTCAGATTGTGGACACAACTGTGGAAAGAAATAATGATCGCCGTCGCGGGTTGATTGATTGCCGTGACCTTGTAGACAGTCATATCATTATCGTCAACTACCCCTCTGAATTGAGGGTAGCTTCAATAATAGAGCAGCTTTCATCGGATGTAGTAACAGCACACCGCCCCATTGTTGTCTTGGCGAATGGCGTGGAAGAATTGAGTTTCAACCGTTCTGATGTTTACTTTGTCCGAGGTGCGCCATTAGAAGAAGAATCGTGGAAGCGGGCAAATATTGAGATGGCGTACGCGGTCCTCATCCTTGCGCCTGAAGCCGAGGAACACGTGGCAGATGCGATCACGGCATCAACAATTTCACTCATCGAAACACTCCATCCAAATATCCGGACGATTGCGGAATGCACTAGTATTCAACACTTAGCGATTTTCCGGTCTTTCCGATGTGATGCCGTTATTCCCACAAATAATATCGCCGCGAAGGTGTTGGCACAAGAGGTGCGCGATCGTGGACTTGCGCTCGCGGTCCGGGAGTTGTTGACTGAGGCAGAAGGGAGCGAGTTGTATAGCGAAGCCATTGAAATTGATGGGATAAACTTCGGCGAACTGAAATCCTTACTTCTGCAACTGAAAGCAGAGGTTATTTTGGTGGGGATCCTCAGAGACAACGAACACATAATTAATCCATCGTTAGACCTACAGATTCACCGGACGGATCGGCTTATTCTTATCGGCAACCGTCGGAGCGACTGGGAGCAAATTCACAAGCAGTTGTTAAGTGTCAAGCAGCCAGTCTAACTGGACAGCGATGTCAGCATTCACTATGTCGGCTTTTACCCTTCTACGAGCCGGGCCGAAACAGCGTTACCAGGCAACCGCCAAGCGCTGCCAACACGATACCGAGGACAAACGGCCATCGCACGGCGCTCCAACCACCGGCGGGCGGATGCAATGCCGTCGCCACCACCGCATTGACGATTGGCGCACCGGCGAAAACAATAGACATCACCACAGGTGGAGTGCCTTTCGCCCCAAATGCTAAGAGGACGCCGAACGCTCCCACCGCCCCAACGAGTCCCGCGAGTGTTGACCAGACCAACCCCTTCACCGGAAAATTCCATTGGGCGCCATTGATTGCCAGCATGATTGCTGAACCGATAACCGCTGTCAATAGATAAGCAATGCCGACAAACAGGAACGCTTTGTACCGTCCGTGCACCGGATCACTCATAGATATCTGTCCTGTATGCAATAAGACACCGTAGAGTCCCCATGATGCAACCGTCATAAGTGCAAATATTAACCAAGTCATACGCATTAAAACCCTCCTATATTCCCACCGCGTGGTTATGTTGGGAACGTCTTGCTACATCTCTGGCCGATAAATTGTCACCATACAGATGCCCAATATCACTAACTGGATGCCGATGAGAAACTGCCACCGCAAGCCCCCCGCTTGCGGTGTATCTAACGTCAATGCAACAATCGCATTGATCAGCGACGTACCGGTAAAAAGGATAGTCATGACTACCGCCGGCGTTCCCGCCGCCTCGAACGCCAAAAGGATGCCCAACGCAGTCGTTGCGCTGGCAGCCCCCGCCAAAGTCGCCAAGACTATCCCTCTTATTGGAAAACGCCATTGGATGCCTCTGAACTTCAATATCAGTGCGGATCCGACGATCGCCATCAATGAAAAGCCAACCCCAGCAAAAAGGAGTGTCCTGTATGGCGCTTGGGTCGGATCTGCCATCGCTATCCGGCTCGCATGGAGTAGGATACCGTAGACTCCAAGTGCCCCAACCTTCATCAATGAAAACAGCAACCAGGGTCTACGAAATATTAACAAACGTCTATAACGCATCTATCATCCTCCTATGTCCCGGGCCTATAAACTGTCACCATATAACCGCCAATTGCTGCTGCCGCGATGCCGAAGATAAATTCCCACCGCAAACTTCCCGGAGCCGGCGGATACAGTGTTATAGCGATGGCTGCATTGAGAATAGGTGCGCCTGCGGCGCCGATGGATACAACAACAACGGGAGAGCCGCGCGCTGCAAATGCCAAAAGGTTACAGAAAATTACCCCAACAACGGCTATCCCTGCTAAGATTCCCAAGCCCAACCCTTTCATCGGAAAACTCCATTGGGCACCATTGACGGCCAACATCACGCCCGATCCGACAACTGCTATTAATGAATAGCCAATCCCTGCAAAAAGAAGCGCTTTGTATTGGCCATTAGCCGAATCACCCATCGCTTTTTGTCCTGCATGAGTAAGAACGCCGAAAGTCCCGGACGCTATCGTCGCTATGAGCGTAAATACCAACCAAGTCATGTATACCTAAAATCCTCCTATCAACTGATATACTTTCTATAAACTGCGAGTGTTGATTTCGCCATCGCGTCGTCGCTAAACTCACGATGGACTGCTTCCTTGCCCTGCTGTCCCAGTGCTTCCCTGTAGTCTGGATTATCAATGAGTTGAAGTATCCCTTCCGCAAGTGCATCGGGCGATTCCGCATCGACCAATACGCCACCACCCGTCGCTGCTATCAATTCAGGGAAGTTGCCGTGTCGTGGCTGGACAACGGGAACACCGTTGGCAAGTGCCTCCAGAATGAAAAGCCCCTTCGATTCTTTATAGGTAGTTGGCACTGATAAGACGTGGAGACCGTTGAGGAAATCAATTTTTTGATGCCGATCGACTTCGCCCCAATAATTAAAAGCATCTGACAGGCCCCACACATCGATCTGTTGAACCAATTTCTCAAGGTACGGTTCATCTTTTTTACCGAGATATCCTGCGACCTTGAGTTGGACTTTGTCCAGTCCGACCTTATCCGTCAAGCGGTGAAACGCATCAACCAGCAAATGGAGCCCTTTCTCAGGGCAGATACGGGCTAGATACCCTATAATAAACGGTGTTTCCGCGAGATCCTCCTGGCCTACTCCGTGCTCACTCAGATTCAGGCCAAGATGGACCACATCAATTTTGCTCGGCGGGACGTCTAAATAATCAGCCATGAAGTCAGCATAGTATTGGCAAGGAGCAATGTATCCATCTACCTCCGCAGCTCGCGCTTGAAGCAGTTTCAGGGCTCGTGCTTTATATGGGTCGATAAGCGCTTCAAGAAAAATATCTTCACCCTGAAGGGCACAGAGAATTGGAACGCCTAACGTTTTCTTCATCTCTCGTGCGAATCCCACGAACATGGAGTTAGTGAGTTGAACCAAATCAGGCTGATAAGAATCTTTCAGCCATTGAACCAACTTCGCCAGTTCTTTTCTCTGTTGCCCTTCCTCTCCCTGAAGCACTGAAACGGTAAGCGCGCCCAGATCCTGCGCACTGGTGGATGCACTAAAACGCGATAACCCATTCAGCAGCGAGGGGCTGTCGAATAACCGATCGAGCATCCAAGGAGTATGGCGAAATAGCCCCGACTTCTGCTGGAGGTATACATTAATCCCGCCGTAAAAAACGCGATCAATGCTAACATCGATTTCGTCGGTACGGATGGGCGTGTAAGTCGGGATAAGGGCAACGTCGTGCCCTTTCCTTTGTAATGCGGCGGCAAGCGTATTATCATGGATACAGGTGCCGCAATACATACCGGCGGCACCCGCGGCGATATAGGCGACTTTCATGATGGATCCAAGGCGAAACGTGAAGCGTGAAGGGTAAATGCACTCATAGATCTATGACTCGGTTTGCTCTACTCCCGTCGAAAAGAATTTTTGGACTACATCTGAATCTGGCGGTTTGCTTAGCAGGGAACCGATAATCATCGCTACAACGGAGACAGCGAGAATAACTGCAACGGGCATGATTCCGGTGCCACCTACCGTGTAACCAGGTGCTTCCCATCCTTGAATAAAGAAATATATCCATAACACCACAACACTAATCACGGAAGCGAAGGCACCGTATTTGGTACTACGCTTCCAAAAGAGTGCGGCGACGACAATCGGGAACAAGGATGCAAACCCTGTGAAAGACCAGACCGCAAGTTTGAAGATACTCCGGTTGAGCAGAAGGGAAAGTAGGTAGGTTAGACAAAGTATCCCGAAGACAAAAAGTCGCCCGACCAAGACTTGTCCCCTTTCGCTCAATTCTTGCGTTGCAGGATCAAAACCGACTCTGTAATGACGAATAATATCATGTGTAAACATGCTTCCAATGGAAAGTGATTGAGAGTCGAGAGAAGACATAATTGCTGCAAAGACACCCGCACCCAGAAGGCCTGCCAGTACCCCGGGTGCATGACGCTGAATCATCTGGACCAAAACTGAATTGGCTTCGGGTCCTTTTAGTCCTGGGACATCTACGCTCCCTAAAATCCCGAGTAACACGCTCGGAACCCACACGATGGCAACACAGATCGGATACCACATCACAGGATAACGAAACGTGCTTGCGCTTTTTGCTGTGAGCCAGTGCATGAATATGTGGGGAAACATTCCCACTGAAAGTGGGATACAGGTGTAGGTCAGCAGCTCCAGTGGCTTGATATGATTCCCGTGCATTAATAGATCTGGCGCCACTTTCGTCAAACCAGCAGAAAATCCGCCCATTTTATGCACAATGATAAAAAAAGTTGCCGCCCCTAACGTCATGAAAACAAGGGTTTGAAAAGTATTTGCCCAAGCGGTCCCACGCACGCCACCATAGGAAACATAAATGAAAACCACAGCGCAAACCAGAAGTCCGCCCAACCACTGCGGGATCTGTTCGTTCGTAATTTGATGCAGCGTGATTCCACCGCCCATCACGCCAATCAGTAGATACGGAACGATGAGCGCAACAATGACGAAAAAAAGTAGTAACCCAAATCCATCGCTGTTCCACCGTTCTCTGAAGTATTGAACCTGCGTAAAATATCCGTGTCGTTTTCCAATCACCCACAATCGGGTGCCGACAAAAAAGAAGACGCACGGAGCAACTAAGGCGGTCGAAGAAGCCATCAGAGCGAAAACACCAATGCCCCTGTGGTAGGCTTCACCGGAAGCACCAAGGATGGAGAAAGCGGTCATATTCGTGCCGAACAGGGACATCAACAGCACGAATGGTCCAATCGTTCGGCTAGCGACGAAATAATCCTCACCGGTGCCGCGAAAGAATTTATGGCTCAGGGTGCCAACAATCAGCACGAGGCCCAAATATGCAAAGATAACGACGATAATTATCATGATACATTTCTACTCATCTGTATCTTCGTCCTGAAGGTGACTGGTCCAAGCGATATTGATTATCAATGTCATCAATATGGCTGCTGCGATACAGAATCCAATATGATAAAGCAATCCAACCGGCAATCCCAATATCACTATTGGGTTGTCCCAGAACCAGTAATCGTTGTGCAGCAGAAACAACACAGCAAGCGCAATATAAAGAATCCATTGGGAAAAAGTCTTTCTCATTAAATCCTCCAAGCTTCATGGGAATGAGGAGTTGATAATCTCTAGGAACTCAGTTTTCTCATGGTCGCTGATTCTTTCAGATAGGCGCGCAGCGGCAACGGGAAGTTCCCAGCGAGCAATCGCTTCGCACGAAATTGACTGCATTTGCGTGTAGTGCTCAAGATAAGCTTCATAGAACAGATGACGCATCTTAGCAATTTTTTGATGGCGTCGCTGGCTCGTGCTAGGCAGTAATTCATCGACTCGAAGGATTAAGGTTGTGCGAGCGACGTCGACCAACGGACAACCTTGGGTGGCGTCTGCCCAGTCAATGATAACAGGTTCTTCAGCCGTTATCAAGATATTCTCCGGATGAAAGTCACCATGGCAGAGGGCGTTGTCATCCTGAAGTCGATCCAAATCGGTTAAGATGGCTGTTTTAGTCTCCAAGGCTAATCCAGATACGCTTTGAATTTTACGCCGTAGTCGCCGACGCTGCAAAGGCAGCTTAGTTGAAATGCGTGTGTGCATATCAACTTGTAATTCTGCTAGTAGATGTGCATGTGGAATAAGGTTCTGAGGATTAGCAATTATGGCGTCCACCATGGTTATACCGGGCACTCTCCCAAAAATGATACCTTGACGATTTTCAATAGTGATAGTATCAATGACAGCGGGTGTATTCAGACCTGCGTCATAGGCGATGGAGGCGCGGATAGCTTCTTCCTCGGCTTCCCCGGGTGGTGCTTCCTCATGGTACAGTTTGAGAATTTTATCCCCATCCCAGGCGAAAATTTCGGCTGTTCCACCTTCGGCAATGCGTGGGTAGTTAATCATAGAGAAGACCATCTCTTCCCCGCAATTTATGCAATGACTTCCGGAAACTCGTGTCGAGCATATAGGATATATCCAAACTGCTTTGCTAGTTTTGCAGATGAGGTACTACCGGTATTTCAGTAAAGAAATTTTGGAGCGCCAGTTGAAAAAACCGATGGTCACAATAGCAATAAATGCAGCTAACTGCACCCATCCTGACTGCGTGAGAAAGAAAACTGCAGCAGCAGCGAGCAACCCTGCTCGTATCCAGAAATTAAGAGGAGCGAACCAGTGACCGGAAACACTCGCAGCCAGCGCAACAATTCCGAGGATAGCAATCGCAAGACTTATCGTAACTCCTAAGAAATTGGCTGCACCCCCATCTGGAGATAAAAGCAACAGCTCAGGCTTCAGGACAAAGGCGTAAGGCAGCGCGAATCCTACCAGTGCAAAACGGAAGGCAGCAATCCCCGTCTGCATGATACCACTTCCCGCAATGGCAGCGGCGGTGTACGCCGCTAGAGCAACGGGTGGTGTCACCATTGCCATCATGCCAAAATAGAAGATGAAAAGATGAACGGAGAGGGGAACCAACCCCAACTCGGTCAATACCGGTCCTACCAAGGTTGCCATCAGCAGATAACATACCGATGACGGTAACCCCATTCCAAGGATGATTGTTGAAACCATCAAAAGTACGAGTGCCAAGATGCGACTATTTTCGGCAAGCGGTACAATGGTCCCCGGTAGTTTCGAACCAATTCCGGTCAAAGTGACCACACCGAGAATTATCCCCACACACGCAGCCGCCGCAACCAATGAAACGCCACCATGTGCCGCCTTTTCCATTGCGTCAAAGATTCCACTGATTCCGTTACGAAACTGAGTTACAAGAATCAGTAATCTGTACCTGATCCGCTCTTGTGGTGATGAGAGATCACCCCCGGGTATTTGTTTCATTGCCCCCCAAATTCCACGAATGCCTATTAGAACCAGAACCAGCAATAAACTGAGGCTAACCGCCCTAAATGGCGTGTATCCGAGCAGCAGAAAAACGATAAGCGTGACAAAAGCTACCAAAAAGACCAATCCCTCGATTCCATTCTCTGTGTTCGAGGTTTCGCTGGCACCTTCCGTGGTTATTTCGGCTGATGCTCCGACACGTTTAGCATAAAAGTGAACGGTCAACAGTAGTGCGGTGTAATAAAGGATTGCAGGAATCAACGCAGCTTTAATGATTTCCAGATAAGTAACCGCAGGCTCGACAATTTCGAGCATCATATAGGCTCCCGCACCCATAATCGGCGGAACCAATGCGCCACCCGAGCTCGCTGCGGCTTCTATCGCACCGGCAATTGTCGGTTTAAAACCGGCACTCCGCATCATAGGGATGGTGAACGTCCCGGTAGTAGCGGTATTGGCAACAGCACTGCCAGAGAGCGATCCCATCGCCCCACTGCTGACGACGGCAACCTTGGCAGGAGCACCTACACTGGAACGGAACATGCGTCGTGTAACGTTGATAATATAACCAGTGGCTCCAGTTTTCTCCAATAAAGCTCCAAATAGAACAAAAAGAAACACATAAGTGAACATCACCTTCAAGGCGATGCCAAATACCCCCTGACTATGTAGAAAGGTTTGGCTGACAATGCGCTCCCAAGAGTAACCCCTATGAGGAAATAGCCAGTCGGGCATTGACTGACCGAAAGTAGCATACGCCAAGAAAGTTAGAGAGAGGATGCATAGGGTCAAACCGATAGCGCGTCGGGTCGCTTCCAATACAAGGAGAAGTCCCAATAGTCCGATGACGTAATCCGTGGTGGTCCCTATTCCGGCTCGATCCCCAAGTTGCTGGCCATCAACCCAAAACCGTTTGAACACAGGTTCCGTTTGAATGAGGATATAACCGAAACAGATTACAACAGCGAGACCCAAAACGAAATCAAGAATTTGGAAAACGAAACATCTTTCAAAGTGACGGTGGATCGGATATTTAAGGAAAACGAGGAGTAAACCCAACATAGCGAAGATGGCCAGTTGGGCTTGGGGGGTAAGGCGGGGGTGATTTACCTCCATCAGAATAAATACGCCGAGGGTCACTGCACACGTTCGAAAGAGGATTTGGCGAATACGTTCAACCATAATGGTAGAAATCGAAGTTAGATAGAATTTGTCAATCCAGATTGCGTGGATAGCGTAATCCGTTAAAGAGCGCGGATCCAAATGTTACGATATCGGACGGGATCGCCGTGGTCTTGAAGCATTATCGGTCCTTCGGCGGGGTGCGGTTCGTCATACGAAGGAGCCCGCTTGTGTCCTGTTGGGCCCATAGCCGCTCGGTGGTTTTGCACCAACACGCCGTTATGAATCACAGTGATGTAAGCTGGACTGATGAGTTTCTGTCCTCCAAAGCGTGGCGCCGTGAAGAAAATGTCATACGTCTGCCATTCGCCGGGTTTGCGGCAGGCGTTAACCAGTGGAGGATACTGTCCATAAATTGCGCCGGTGATTCCATCCGCATAAGTGGGATTGTTGTAACCGTCAAGCACCTGAATTTCATAGCTGCCCATCAAGAACACACCGCTGTTACCCCGCCCCTGACTGTCGCCTTTCACTTCTGCTGGTGCGGCCCATTCAAGGTGCAATTGGCAGTCACTGAAGTGTTCTTGGGTCTGAATGTTCCCGGTGCGCGTGACCTCCATGTAACCGTTTTCGACTTTCCATCCAGCTTGCCCATCGCTCCCCACCCATTTTGATAAGTCGCTTCCATCGAAGAGGACAGCTGCATCGGACGGTGGTTGGTTCCCGGAAGCCCCATCACCCGGCGTAATTACTCGCGGTTGAGGTCGTGTCCCATCATGGACGTGCCACTCTGTTCCGGGTATCAGTGGTGTATCGTCATAACCGATGGGGGCTGTGTGCCCTGGTGATCCTTGCGCCATATTTGAATCTCCTTATATGATGGTGTATACCTGAAATAGTACCTTCTGCCTCTGTAGAATTTAAAAGATTGGAATAGTAGTTAAAATGTTGACAGTCAGGAGGTAGAGGATATCCCAAGCAGAAACCTTGCCTGAATTTATCATCGTTGAATCAGTTTCGAATTGTGATACGACCATGTATCTGTCCAATGATTTTGGCGGAGCATGCATTTCATTATATCTGAAGTTGGTATATTGTGCAAGTAGTGTAGCGCACCGACAGCAATCCTCAATTGCCGAAAGATCCTAATGGCAACCCGCATTCTACCAAGTTTTTCCCTTGTCATTACTCGCATCGTGTGATAAGATGGGGGAATCATACCTATCAAGCCGAACAGCCAATCGAGGAGCCGATCATGGCAAAACGCAATGGGTTTTCAGAACTTGCAAAGCTGCTAGTTCGCTATCCTGCGCTTGGACAGAGAGAACAACTGACTGAGCTCTTACGACAGAATTACACACAAGAAAACCTTATTGATTACTTAGCACATGAAGTTGCCCCAACGCGGCAGGCAGCAGCCTACGCGCTCGGTATAATTGGCAACGTGGAAGCGATCTCCGCACTAGTGAAGGCACTTCGACACAACGATCCAGATTTGCGATCCAATGCAGAGCAAGCGTTGTGGTCCATCTGGTTTCGCTCTGGCAACAAGTCGCTCGATGACATGCTTCAAAAAGGTGCCGGATATATCAAGCAAGAACAGTACGCAGAAGCCGTTGAGCTTTTGACAGAAGTAATTTATAGAGCACCTGAATTCGCCGAAGGATACAACCAAAGGGCAATCGCATATTTTATGTTAGAGGAGTGGGAACAGTCTATCGATGATTGTAAAAAAGTGGTTGCGCTAAATCCGGTCCACTTTGGCGCGTATGCTGGAATGGGACAATGTCATCTACGGCTGGGAAGTCTCCGCGAAGCGTTAAAGGCTTTCCAACGTGCATTGGAAATTCATCCAAGCCTATATGGTGTGGCGCATGCCATACTGCAGATCCAAGAGGCGTTGCAGGAGCAGAGAAATAGGCGTTAGGAAATAAGATGATAGGCCGTTTTGAAAATCTAATCCTCGGCCATGTGGTAAACCTACAGTGGAGAGTTGGTAAGATCTGTTGTGCCGTGCTTTTACAGACCCTTTTGTTGCTGGTTGTTTGCCAACTGCTACTTGTCGCAAAATTAGGGCGATTCACTGATCTGATTTTTCTGTCAGAAGCGGTGCTCGCCTTGATTATCGCTCCCTATCTGGCGTGTAGCGGACTAAAAAAATTTCTCACACCGCTCCTTTCAACCGATCTCTGGTGCTTGACTCAGTTAAACCCACGACGGAGTTGGATGAGCGTCGTATTGGGGAGTCAACTTCACACTTTCTGCTTCCTCGGTTTTGCAACCCTCATCTTTCTCATTCTCATACCATTAATCAGCACAATCACCTATCTTAAAGTGATTCAGCTGCAACTGGTTATTGCAATCTACATCGTGGTTGCAGCTTCAGTTGGCGGGTTGTGGTGGCGTGTTTTTCATCATGAAATCTACGCAACAGAAGTAACATATCTTGGCTGGATTCTACTGATTGGCGGGGTATTCCTGCTAGGTCCCTTAGATCGTTTCATAGACAATCTTGAACCCGTCATCCCACCCTTTCTGCATCTGAATCCACTGAGTGCCGTGTGTCACCTACTTGAAATTGATGTGTTTAGAACACCACACTTATACGAGCTAACCCCAATTCCATCATACAGGGTTGTCTATCCCTCATGGCACATTGTTTGCACTTGGCAGATACTGATTGGAATCTGTTGCTTTACGCTGGGACGGCGTCAGCACATGTAATTTTTCCTTCCGGTAGGAGTTTGTACAGTGAATAGAGAAAAAAAACACACCTCCGCAAGCGATTTAATTATCAGCGTTTCCGGCGTGAGAGGCGCAGTCGGTAGCGCGTTGGATCCGAGTCTATTAACCCAATTTGCATCCGCGTTTGGGACGTTAATTAACGGGCAGACAGTGGTGGTCGGGAGAGATACACGGACTTCCGGTCCAATGGCATACCATGCGGTTCTGGCAGGGCTTCTTGCAACCGGATGTAGAGTGATTGATGTTGGTGTATGTCCGACTCCGACAGTCCTGCTCATGTCAAAATCAGTGAATGCCGGTGGAAGTCTTGTGATCACAGCGAGCCATAACCCGAAAGATTGGAATGGTATCGAATTTGCACTCAAATCCGGCAGGCTTTTGGCCGAGGAAGAACGCGTGCGTCTGATGG
Organism: Candidatus Poribacteria bacterium; assembly: GCA_965220385.1. Taxonomy (GTDB): domain Bacteria; phylum Poribacteria; class WGA-4E; order WGA-4E; family PCPOR2b; genus PCPOR2b. The sequence goes on from OZ244825.1 coordinate 1,506,926, forward strand.
ATATCTACGAATCAGGGGGCGTCAAGCTCGCCGCATGGGATAAACAGGGCAGCGTTGAGGCAATTGATACGGTGATTGATCAACATATAGAGAGTGTCCTTAAATGTGACTGGATTGTACCGGATCAGATACATCGCCACGCCATGAAGATTGTCATCGACAGTGGAAACGGTGCAGGCAGCGTGATTACCCCTCGCTTACTGAGGAAGTTGGGCTGCGAGGTGGTTGAACTGAATTGCGAACCCAATGGCTACTTTCCTCGATCGGCCGAACCAACTCCTGATGCGTTGGATCAACTCTGTTCAAGTGTCAAGGCGGAACGCGCGGACCTCGGCTTTGCACATGATGGGGATGCGGATCGGTTAGTTCTCGTTACCGAACAGGGTACTCCTTTGAGTAGCGAGTACACCTTTGCCCTTGCAGCGGAGTTCTTGCTGACGAAACAGAAAGGTGATATCGTCGCCACGGTATCGACCAGTCGGATGTTGGATGATGTTGCAGATCGACATGGTGTAAAGCTGCATAGGACACCCGTGGGAGTTGGGTTTGTTGTTGAGAAGATGCGAGAAACGGAGGCAATCATTGGTGGCGAAGGAACAGGGGGCGTGATTTATCCTGAACTCCAATACACGACTGATGGCATCGCCTCAGCCGCCACAATTATGCAACTTCTTGCCGAATCGAGCGGTTCGACGATCTCAGAGGTTATCGCGTCTGTTCCAAGTTACGCGATATGCAAGGAGAAGCTGGAAGTGCCTTCCCAGCAGATCGCTGACGCTGTTCTTCGGCTTGCAGTCGACACTTATTCAGATGAAACATTGGATTTAGCTGACGGGGTTAAGCGGATATGGAACGATCGATGGGTCAATATTCGAAAATCCGGCACGGAGCCGATTATTCGTGTTTTTAGCGAAGCACAGACTCCTGAAGAAGCACAGGATCTATGCGATTCAACTCTTAACACCCTGAGATCTTTAATGGGCAGAATTCAGAACTAATCGCTAAGTTCTTTCTTTGTGTCAAAGGATTCGACACCGCACAAATTTTCTTGAAACGCAAACGCAACCCAAGCGTCAATTTTAATATATCAGTGTTGTGACGGCTTGATGGAGGTTTATCATGGTAGATGCACTAAAACTGGTCTGCATAGGCGGTGGGACAGGGCTATCTTCCCTATTAAGTGGCATTAAACAGCACACAAGCAACAGGCGCCCCGGCTCGGAGATCATCGATATGGATAATCTGGCGGCGATTGTCTCGGTATCCGACGACGGTGGCAGCTCTGGACGGTTGGTGGAGGAGTTCGATGTAATTCCGCCGGGAGATATTCGTCAGCTACTGGTCGCCCTCTCCAACGACCACGGGTTACTGGCCAGACTCTTTGGATATCGTTTTTCGAGTGATGGCGATCTCGGGGGCCATACAGTTGGGAATCTCCTCCTAATTGCACTCACCGAGTTAAATAACGGTAGCTTTCCAAAAGCAATCCAGGAAGCGTCCAAGTTGCTTTCCACACGAGGAAGGATTATCCCAGTTAGCCTAGACGGCACCGTACTGTGTGCTGAATTGGCTGGTGGTGATATTGTGTGTGGTGAATCCAACATCCCAGAGAGATCCAATAGAGAACCAATTCAACGGGTCTTTCTGAAACCGCGTGAGAATGGCAAGCAGCATCACGATGAACCCTATGAGTGTGCTGCACATACGGAGGCTATTGAGGCTATTACCAATGCAGATGCTGTCATCATTGGGCCTGGAAGTTTATACACCAGTATTATGCCCAACCTTGTAATTAAAGAAATCGCCGACACAATTCAGTCATCACATGCGATGAAAATCTATATCTGTAATGTGATGTCGCAGCCGGGCGAAACGGATGGATACTCCGTTACCAACCACGTTGAAGCGATCCTGGCTCACGCCCCCGGGATATCGCTCGATTACGTCATCGTCAACAATCAACCGGCGCCGGAGAAAATTATCGAGCGGTATAGTCAGAAGGGATTGTTGAACCGGCTCGCACAGATCAAGCTGAACGCCGAAAAAGGTCTATCTATGTTGGAACAGGAACAGGAAGAGATCATAGATTTTGTGTTAAATCTGACTGAAGACATCTCTCAGCTGTCCAATGAAGCGAAGCAGCTCGCGGGACCAGCCAATGTGCAAATCTTCTATGATCGGAGACGTGATAATCTGGGTGACACACGGATCGTAGAGGCAGAACTCATTCGGGAAGTCGAGCTCATAGATAGCGGGGAATCCCAGCCCGTCATCCGCCACCATCCTGAGAAACTCGCACAGACATTGGTCAAGGTATTGAGCGATCACCCCAGGTTCCACGAATCCGTTTCGTGACGTAAGTACTGCCTTTTTTCATTTGCACCCCACCCAAATACTCCCTTGATAAAGAACTTAGGAAAGGAAAAACTATGTGTGGAATTGTCGCGTACATCGGAGACAAATACGCTGACTCAGTCTTATGGACAGGATTGGAACGACTTCAGTACCGGGGTTATGACTCGGCGGGTATGGCTGTCATCAGCGATGGGGAGATAGATTTGAGGAAACGGGCAGGAAAACTACGCGAGTTGGACGAAAGCCTCCGCCAGAATCCGATGCGGGGTGCGATTGGTATCGGTCATACTCGCTGGGCAACACATGGAGAACCGAGTGAACGCAATGCCCATCCACACACCGACGAAGGTAAGACCTTGGCGGTCGTACATAACGGCATCATTGAGAACTATCTTCCACTCAAGCGTGACCTGCAAGGACGAGGACACCTATTCGAATCGGATACGGATACAGAGGTGTTAGCACATCTCGTTGAGGAAGTAATGGATGGAGATTTAGTCAGTGCGGTTTCGGATGCACTCCGGCAAGTGGAGGGGACATTCTCGGCGGCATTTATCCATCATCAGTCGCCGGATCGCATTGTAGTCGCAAGACGCGGTAGCCCACTCATCTTAGGTCTTGGGGACGGAGAGAACTTTGTGGCTTCGGACGTGCCAGCGCTATTGCCACATACGCAGCGGATGGTTTATCTTGAGGACGATCAGATTGCAGTACTTACGCGGGACGACGTCGCCCTGCAAACTGTGGCAGGCGAACAGATCGAACCACCTATCCATCACATCGGTCTGAATCCTGACATTGCAGATAAAGGCGACTATCCACATTTCATGCTTAAAGAGATCCACGAGCAACCGAATGTCTTGCGGCGTCTATATAATATCTATGTGCCTGATGAGATGGAGGTCGATTTTGGGGAATCAGGCTTGGACGACGGATTTCTCGTCCGTGTGAATCGGATTGTCATCCAAGCGTGTGGCACGTCATGGCACGCTGGCCTCATCGGCAAGTACTTGCTGGAACAATATGCACACATCCATACTGAAGTAGATATCTCCTCAGAGTTTCGCTACCGCAACCCGATTTTGGAGGGAGATACGTTAGTCATTGCTATCTCTCAATCCGGTGAGACTGCTGATACACTTGAAGGATTACGTAAGGCAAAAAGCAAGTTCATGCGCGTATTGGCCCTGTGCAACGAGATCAACAGTACCATTGCACGGGAAGCGGATGCGGTCATCGAACTTCACGCTGGACTCGAAATCGGCGTCGCCTCTACCAAAGCTTATACCGCACAGATCGCGGTGCTTGGGTTGCTTGCAATGCACTTAGGTAGGCTAAAGGGAATATTGGCGCCCGGAGAGATACAGGAGTTTCTGCAAACTTTCAAAACCGTACCGTCTCTTGTGGAACGAGCCATTCAGCAGGAACGGATCTATGCATGTGCGGAGAAATATAGTGATGTCGGCGCATTCATGTTTATTGGGCGAAGCTATAATTATCCCAATGCTCTTGAGGGTGCGCTCAAACTCAAGGAGATCTCGTACATCCATGCAGCAGGGCACCCAGCAGGCGAATTAAAGCACGGTCCTATCGCGCTGATTAACGAAGATGTACCGGTCGTGTGCGTTGCTACCAATGGCAGCATCTATCCTAAAATTGTGAGCGCTATCCAAGAGATCCGTGCCCGGAATGGCGTCGTGATTGCCATTGCGACAGAGGGGAATACAGAGATTAAAGCGTATGCTCACGAAGTACTCTATATCCCTGACATTGCAGAGGAGCTTTCGCCGCTGCTTGTCGCTCTCCCGCTCCAACTACTTGCCTACTATACCGCTGTGCATCGAGGCTGCGATGTAGACCAACCTCGGAACTTGGCGAAAAGCGTCACCGTAGAGTAGATTTATCTGGCGTGGTGGAACCCGCAGAACTTTAGCGCAGTGTGTTCCACGGTGCCGTATCGGCGACATCGATCAACTGATACCCTTCATCGCCAACACATGGACCTAAAATGGCAAGTAGTTTTGCCGAGGAGGAGGAGGTATTGAACGAAGCGTGTACGGCATCAGCGGGGATGAATATTGAATCGCCTGAACTCAGCATCCGTTTCTCGTCGCGAAGCCACTGTTCAACGGTTCCGTCGATGACGTAAATTACCTCTTCCTGTTCCGGATGCTTGTGGAAGTTGTGCCCTCCGCCGGGCGATAAGCTCACTTCTATGACGACCAAATCTTTTGCATCCGTTGTTTGGGGGCGACTCAACCATGCCAACCCGCCCCAGTCCAGTTGTTCACGTTCTGCTTCCGCCGCAGGGATAAATTTTCCACTCATGGTTCATTCTCCTTCAAATTATGTTAAAATAGTGCGTAAGCAATGCTAGGCAAGAAACGTGGACTCCTTGCACATAGCGTATTCTCCTACATTATAGTGCTCTTGCTGCATTGATGTCCATAACTTAATTGCAAGAAAAGGAAGGATGATACATATGACTGATAATGAAAAATTTCTGTTCGACCTTTGGGGTTATGTCGTCGTTGAGGACGTACTTACGTCAGACGAAGTGGCCTTGGCTAATGAAGCCGTTGACCGCAACGCACATCTGATTGCCAATCGCGATCCGGGTCTGTCGCACGGATCTAAACATCTGGAAGGGGCTACCGGTCGCGGGGAGTTTCATCAAAACCCATTGACGTTTGATCGGCCTTGGTGCGAGCCGTTTCGACGGATGTTGACACATCCAAGAGTCATTGACATCTTCAACGAGATATTGGGAGATGGTTTTCGGTTGGATCACGGACCCGGACTCATTCAAATGGTTAAGGGAACAGAGGGGCACTGGCTGCACGGTGGAATGACCTTCGATCCAAGTCAATATCACCGATTTGAACATGGTCGGATGCAGTGTGGCCTCTGTGTTGCTGCATGGCAACTGACCGAGGTGCGCGAAGGCGATGGTGGATTTGCATGTGTGCCCGGTAGTCATAAATCGAACTACCGTCCGCCTCAGCATGTCTTATCCACAGAGGATGGGATGGGTTGCATCCAACAGGTTGTCGCCGGTCCGGGGTCGGTCGTGATTTTCAACGAAGCATTGGTGCACGGCACGCTTCCGTGGCAGCCGACGGACCGTGAACGCCGTTCCATTCTATTCAAGTGCTCTCCGGGGTTCTTGTCATGGGGTTCACCACATGCGGAATGTCCGATTCCTGATCCGACGCCAGAGGAACTGGCAATCTACGAACCGCCACATCGTACCGGTCGCACAACGTTGGGAGAAGATAGCGAGTAAATCCCTCGGCAACCCCTATCCTTTGTCCTAAGGTTAATTCCTAAGTGTGCTCTACGGGGCGTTGGTAAAATAAATTGGATATCAAGCATACTCAGAAAGGAGCTCAAAATGTTTAAGCAAATGATTTGTGGCATGTTGTTAGCTGTGGCTGCAATCTGTGGACTTATCGGTATCCTCGGCTGCGGTGACATCGATGTATTGATCATTGACGTTACGGATCCTGATCCGACTGAACTTGAGGATAGTGAATGGCTGGGGGCATGGGCACTTGAAAGTTATCAGGGACTTAGTTTGCTAGAAACCCTTGCCGAGTATGACGACTATGACGATGAGGACTGGACTTTTTTGGATGCTGACGGTTCAGTTGTGGTAGGCGATCTTCTGGTCCAGGCTATCGCAGCGTTTTGGTCTGGTGATGGTGTTACCGGTTATGATGGGAGCATCACTTATACGTTTTCTGAGGCCGGTGCCATGGAGATAGAGGTTGTGATTCGATTGGAGTTGCAGGTTGGAGATACTCAGGGAGTGCTCGTTGGTAAGGATCGAATACCGGGTAGCTACTCTTTGGTTGGTGCCGCTTACACAACGGAAATATTTGATGAGATCGAAACGGGCACATGGCAGCGGACTGGGGACACGCTTGTACTGAATCCCGATGAAGCCGACGGCTCGACAGTTCTACAGAAGTTGTAGATAGCCTAAAATGTTAGTCCAACCGCCTCTCAATCGAAATACTCGTCTTCCCGAAATTTTGTCCACGACTGAAATACAGGAAACGGTGAGGGCAAGCTATTGTCAGGATCATTCAATTTGAAAGCTATTCTTTTGCTATCGAAGACATTCCTGATCGAAATAGAGATCCCTGCCGTTTCGATACAATCTTCACACCGATCCGGCAGTATTCTCCGGGAATTCGGTTGGATGAACTGAATCTTGATCTCTGAATCATCGGTTGCCCGTTCAACGCGATAATCATTTGCACGAATCTCCCATTCGTTGATTGCATAATTGCCTTCGGCATATTGCGCCCAGAGACTGATCCCGTTAAAGAAATCCAATATAATCCCTTTTCTCGGACTGGCCTCAACATGAGGATCAAATTGACGGAACGACCGATTATTCAACACCGCCTTTATTTCGGCTTGCTCCACTTCACTGAGCGATTGAAACTCCCCTTTTTCTTCAGTAACTAATTCGATCGGTATATCTCCGCACGACGTTAAAATAAACGGTGTGAATGCGAGAAAGATAAACGCCAACCCAGTGTGAATTTGACCGCTGAAATCTGCGAGTCCGATCCTTATCTTACCCAGCAGCATAACGCAATCTCCTATATTATTGATTCCTTTGTATAAATTACTTACACACGGTCAGTGCTAACCAAGGAGGGTATTGAAAAATAGCTTGAACGTCCCGTGCGTTTGTGCGCGATGCTGAGGCCTAAATCCGAAAAGGATAACCGAACCTTCGCCGTACCTCACCGAAATCATGCCGGCAGTTCCGGTGATCTGGTCTTCACCGACGAGCCATCCGCTCTGCAAGATGTCACGCTCAGGATATTGAACGAGAATTTCGCATCTCTCATTGGAGAAAGAGGGCTGGATGCGGAAGGTGGGACCGCTCCAGAAGAAGATGAGCGCCTCATCAGGCATACCGTAAGCCAAGGGATGTGTCGTATCGATATTTGCGTGTAGTGTGGAGCCGGGACAGTAAAACTGCTTCGCGGGTTTCCCCGCGACGACGTTTGTGATTGGCAGACCCAATTCCTCAATGACAAAATTACAAGCTTGGTTGAGTGCTACTAACCTTCCACCAGCCGTTACAAATTCTCGTATTGCTTCAATCCCTTTCTTTCCAACACCGCTCCGGTATTCTGGCGGAACCGGATTTTCTCTGAGCCGATCTTCCGCATTTTCCCCGGTAATCATGTCGGTAGAGTCATCCGGAAGTATGAGGACATCAAGGCGCTGATTCAGGTTTCCGGCTTTAATTTCCTCATCTCTCAGCGTTTGGCACGGAAATCCATACTGCTCCAAGACCAACCGTGTCCAGCCCTCATCCATGTTACCACCCCAGTATCGCTGATACATACCAACCCGCGTCCTCCGGACTGCACGTTGTTCTACTTCTAACTTTTCTTCAAGGGCGTAGAAGGTAACACCACACTCTTGGGTAATCTCTGTCAGTAGGTCTTCAGACCCAGTGGCTGCCACAAACGCACCCGCAGGAAATGTTTCGTCTTCCACTGACACCGTTTCTTGAAGTCGGGTAACTTCTACACCCTGATCAAACAACCGATTGCAAATTGTGAAGCTGTCGTTTAACCTACCATCAAAAAGATAACCAACCTGCGAGGTGCCGACGATTTCTCCGGTAAGGGGTTCAGGTGCTGCAATAATCTCAAAATTCCCGTCAATATCACCTTGTACCGGCACGGCAACCACCCCCATAAACTCCGCCATGGTATCCGTTGCGGAATCATAAGGGCGCTGAGGCGTGCCGTCTGGTTGTCGTGTCCAAGCATCATCCGGATATAAAGTCCGTCCCAGTAAGGTCTTAATGACCCCCATCTTTGGTTGGTTGAGTGGGATACAGTAGGTCCCTGTTGGGTAGCTTACGCCGTTAGCCGTAAAATCTTGTGTCGCTTTCTGGATGTCTATCCCTTGCACTAGCAATTTATTGATGCAGGTAACGACGGTAAGTGGATCGTGTTGATCGGGACGGATGAGGTATGCGGCAGGTGTACCGGAGGCACCAAGCGAGGTCTGACGCTTCGCCTTTAGATACGCATTACGCAGAATCGTATCCTTATTCCGGGCTGCCATGTCGAGCAATCCCCACGCTGCGATTTTTTGCTGTTCCACAATGTCGCGAACGCTCCACCAACCGCCCTCCCAGGGATGCGGGAAGTTTGTCTGGGGTTTGTAATGCGGAAATGCTCTTAATGTGTTGCCACCCTCATCAAGAAGCTGTTTCCTATCGTCTTCACCTTTCAGCTGACTCTTGTGGATGTACATCGGGGTTGCCAACTTTGCGTGTGCCGATTCTGTCAACATGCTTGCGATGTTGTGATAGTTGCCCATCCAGTGAAAACCGAGGTGACTCCATGCTGGAAATAACGAGGCATTGAGAACACCGGTTTTGCCCGCTTCCTCCAATTTATATGCCATGTGGGCACCATACCAGCTGATCTCCCGCCAAACCAGTGGATCCCCGTGCGGATGCAGCGGTTCTGAATAGGGACATATCCATAAACGGGCGCCGTACGACCCCATCTCGTGATGGTCTTGATAAGCGTGGGGTTGCCATTCCTGATACATGATTTGCGCCATATATTGGGATTCGACCAAGTTAAACATGAAAGCGTCACGGTTATTGTCATGCCCAGCATACTTGTGATACAACCAAGGCGGCGTAGAACCTTCGTACTCCGTACCGACATATCTGTTGTACCAGTCGGTCACCATAATCTGCCCATCCGGGTTGAAGCAGGGGACCATCAGCGAGATAACGTTGTCCAGAATACGCGATGCTTCTTCGTCGTTCCGTGTGATCTGATCATACACCAACTCGGAGACCATCTGTGTGCTACCAATTTCTGTTGCATGCAGTCCCATAGATTGCAGGATAATCGCCTTTCCTTCACCAACCAGCGAGTTTATCGTTCCCTCCGATATCCCACGCGGATCTTTGATTTGAGCGTTCACTTCGCGAAGGCGCGCCAAATTTGCCAGATTTTCCGGTGAGGAGATAACCACAAATAGGAACGGATGTCCCTCGGTAGAGGGTCCCATATCAATGACTTGGATGTTGTCGCTTTGCGCTTCCAATAGCCGGAAGTAATCGACAATCTGGTCCCATCGTGCGATCTTCAAATCGCTCCCCAGTTGGAATCCGAAAAACGCTTCTGGGGACGTTATCTGTTGATTCATGCTTATCTCCCGTTTTAGTGTTAGTGAAGGATTTAATCTCTATGCAATTCCCAGCTTCTCGTTAATCTCGCCTTGATAGCCTTCCAATTCGCAGCTCTCGATCTCCGCGAGTGTAACCGGACGACCATGCCACCCGGATTCATAAACCGCCATGCAAATCGCTTCCGATTTCATGCCCTCAATTCCATCTACCTCCGGTTTGCCATCGGTCAAAATAGCGTCCGCGAAGTATTTGAGCTCAATAGCAACGGTATCCTCAACACCGCTTGGAAAATAATATTCGCGTTCCTCATCACTGATGTGGGCGAGAAATTCACTGACCAATGCTTCGTTGCTGGTGTTTTTTCCATTTCGAAGGGTTAACCCGGTCGCGAAATCCAAGCTGCCTTCGCTGCCGTAAACGGTTCTGCGACTGATACCATCCCCTGGTCCCGATCCGACCCACGTCCACTGTGCACTCACCCCATCCTCAAATTTAATAGCGGATATCATCGCATCCTCAACGTCAACGTCGTAGCCACCTTGCCTTGCTGCAGGATCGTCATAGCGGTAAGGTTCGTAAGCTTTATTGATAGCATAGACCTCTATCGCCTCTTTGTCGAGGATGAAACGCATAAGATCCGTAAAGTGCACACCACCGTCAAGTACCCAGCCACCGCCGGCATCCATCTTGAAATTTCGCCAACTCCATTTCCCTAACCCCTCACCGACCTCTACCCAAAAGAACATCCGTGGATCGCCGATTCGCCCTTGACGAACGGCCCATCGCCGCGCACGCTGATCGCGAGCTAGACGATAATTTTCTGCGACAGAAAGGATACGCTGATTCTTCTCAGCGGCATCAAGGATCAGTTTACAAGCACGCATGGTGATACCGAGCGGCTTTTCGATGATGACGTGGGTTCCCGCCTCTAATGCGGCGACTGCAAGCGTGTGGTGTGCACTGTGAAGAGCGCAGATGTCCACACAATCGAGCTCTGAATGCTTGGTGAGCATATCTTCAACATCTGTATAAACAGCAGGTTTTGTGCCGCCCTGAAACTCATGTGCCTGGTTTGCACGTTCTTCTGCGCGATTAGCATCAATATCGCACGCAGCGATGATATCGAAGGTTTTGACCCCTTTCGACCAAAGCTCTTGATACCCTCGCATGTGTGCACCGGACATACCCCCACAACCTACTAATCCCATTTTGATTCGATCTGGCATAATTTATCCTTTATCCAATTAGCAGTAACTCGTTCTGAGGTTTTGAAATGGTGCGTAATCTGTAACGATAATTCCTCACGTATCCTCAGGAAAGAAAGGCGTTACGGTCGAATTATGGTGCCATCTGCTAGGCGAACATTACCCCACGACCAGTTGGAACGTGCGGGCTCTGTGATAGGATATTTCGCCGCGAGCTCTTCGTCTATATCTATTCCTAATCCTGGCTTGCCGTTAGCCCACATATACCCGTTTCGGACTTCAGGTGTTCCCGGGAACACCTCTTTGAGGAGGTCAGTCTGATAAGGACCTGCCTCCTGTATACCGAAATTCCACACATTCAAGTCCAGCATGAGTTGGGCGGCGTGACCCACCGGTGAGACATCCGTGGGTCCGTGCCACGCGGTTCGGACGTTGAATGCCTCGCAGAGTGCAGCCAACTTTCGGGCTGGTGTCAGTCCACCGATCTGAGAGACGTGAACGCGCATAAAATCGAGCAGTCGGTCCTTGACCATTGGAACAATCTCGTGGGGATTATTGTACAGTTCACCCATTGCGATCGGTGTACTAGTCTGCTCTCGCACGAGTCGAAAGTAGTCATTATCCTCGGGCGCGAAAAGATCTTCCAAGAAAAAGAGCCGGAATGGTTCAAGCTCTTTCGCCAAGCCAAGCCCCAAGATGGGTGGAAGACGTTCATGGACATCGTAAATTACCTCAACATCCCAGCCAAAAGTGGAACGGAAATGTTCAAAAGCACGAACGATGGTCTGAACCGATTTCACAGGGTCATAGATGCTGCCGACTGATTCGGAAACCTTGTCCGTGATGACCGGTTTGTCACTATGCGGAGTATCCTCAGAAAAAAAACGGTCTGCGCCACCAAGTTTGAAATAGCGAAAGCCATCTTCGATAAATGCCCACACATTTTCCTCGTACTCTTTGAGATCCTGCCCACCCGGTACAATGTATACCGCAGCTGCCTCCCGCGACTTCCCACCAAATAGGTCGTAGACGGGCATTCCTGCTACTTTCCCTTTGATGTCCCACAGGGCTTGATCTACGCCGCTTATGGCATTGTTGAGAATCGGTCCGTTCCGCCAGTATGGAGACACATTGCATGATTGCCAGATGTCTTCGATATCAGCGGGATCTTTTCCGATAAGAAAAGGACGCAGATAGTCGTTAACGGCGGTTTCAACAACAAGCGCGCGTTGCGTAAAGGTAGCACAACCCAAACCGTACAGGTCGGGCTCGTTGGTCTCTATTTTTACTACGTTGAGATTTGCCGTCGGCTGCGTCACGATGACGCGAACATCACGAATTTTTAGATTGCTCATGGATTCTCCTCTCGTTAAGAATACCTATCATGCTCTGAGAGCACCACAGTAAGCACAGGCAAAAATCGAAGTTGAAGCAGTGACTATCTCCGTTTCGGGGTCTAAGTAGCGTTCATGATTGGTAACGCAATTGGGGTTCTCACATGGTCGTGAATCGGATACAATCTGTCTCGGGGGCGGTTGTGTTAAAACTAACTGTTCAAGACCCAGCAAACTGGCGACCAGCGCCATTCGGATAGGGACAGCGTTCGCTGACTGCTGAAAATACGCCGCGCGTTCATCATCATCAAGCTCATAAGCCAATTCGTTCACACGCGGTAAAGGGTGCATGATGATTGCATCGGGTTTAGCTTCATCCATTATTGCAACATCCACAAGATAGCTCCCCCGTGCATCTTCAGGTGAAATCTCAGGAGGCAACCGCTCCTCTTGAAGACGATTGACATAGATCACGTCCAGTTCACCGATTACGTCACTGAGTTGGTTGATCTCGGCTGGCTCTTGGCCGTAGAGCTGTTTCAGACGGGCAGTAATCCAGTCGGGCATTTGGAATCCATCAGGCGATATATGGATGAGTTTCCCGCCAAATCGTGCAACGCCGAGCGCGAGCGAGTGTGCGGCTCGTCCGTAACGCAGATCACCGCAGATGCCAACGGTCAATCCCTCTATTCGCGCTTTACGCTGTAGGATCGTATACAGGTCTGTGAGTGCTTGCGTGGGATGTCTATGGGTGCCATCACCGCCGTTAATCACAGGGATATTGGAATAGCGAGCCATAACGTGGGCAGCACCAGCCCAACTATGACGGACCACGATCAGGTCCGAGTAGTTAGTGACCATACGTGCGGTGTCCGCAATCGTCTCGCCCTTTGCGACTGAAGCGGCGTCTGGGTCGGCAAAGCCGAGTGCACGTCCATCAAGCCGTCCTATCGCGCTTTCGAAGGATAAACGCGTCCGTGTGCTCGGCTCGTAAAACAGCGTTGCTAACAACTTGCCTTTACAAAAACCAGACCATGTAGCAAGTTCCGTCCGCATCTGATCTGCGAGCCGGAAAATCTGCTCAATTTCAAAGTTGGACAGGTCATCAAGGGTGATGAGGTGTCTCATAAGCAATCCTCATTGGTGATATGGATAGTGGCAGGCGGGTATATCGGTTTCTCTATGGGATTTCTAAACTACCCACCAATTCTGCAATTGAATGCAGCCTATGCCGTTCGAGATATTCCTCGATGCCATCTACTACATCTAGGGAGGCGCGCGGATTAACGAAATTTGCTGTGCCAACGGCAACAGCGGAAGCACCCGCGATGAAAAACTCGATAGCATCATCGCCGGTCATGATGCCCCCCATGCCGATAATTGGGATGCTTACAGTGTTGTAGACCTGCCAGACCATACGGACGGCAATCGGTTTGATTGCCGGGCCGGAAAGTCCGCCTGTGATATTGGCAAGCTGTGGACGCCGCGTATTGATGTCAATTGCCATACCGAGTGCGGTGTTGATTACAGAGAGTCCATCAGCGCCAGCGTCCTCTGCTGCACGAGCGATCACGGTTATATCAGTAACGTTTGGTGAGAGTTTGACCAACAGTGGAAGGGTCGTCTTCTTCCTAACCCCTTTAACAAGCTCATCGGTGAGTTTGGGATCAACCCCAAAACTCATCCCACCACAATGGAGATTCGGGCAGGAGATGTTGAGCTCAATTGCTGCAACCCCATCGGCGACGTTCAATTTCTCTGTGACCTCAAGATATTCTTCCACTTGCTCTCCACAGACGTTAACAATGACAGGAACATCGAAGTTGCGCAGGTAGGGCAGCTTTTTATCGATGAATCCATCCACCCCCACATTTTGCAAGCCGATTGCGTTGAGCATGCCGGATGGGGTTTCAAAGATGCGGGGCATAGCGTTGCCCACCCATGGCACACTGGTGATACCTTTGACAACGATGGCACCAATCTGATTTAGGTCAATGAAGTCCACGTATTCGTTGCCGTATCCAAAAGTTCCTGACGCCGTCATGACGGGGTTTTTCATCTGTATACCGGCGACATTAACTTCCAGTGAAGGACGTGTGTCACTCATTTTCCCATCCTCAGTCCGCATATAAGGCGTCTGTTTTCGCTGCCATGATGAAGTCGTTCCGATGCAGCCCCCTGATTTTGTGCGTCCACCAGGTAACGGTTACTCTTCCCCACTCGGTCAGAAGGGCGGGATGGTGTCCTTCTTCCTCTGCTAAATCGCCCACACGGTTTGTGAATGCCAATGCCTCGGCAAAACCGTCAAACTGGAAGAGACGTTCCAGTCGCTTGATCTCATCTCGCTCAATCAGGCCCCAGTCAGACACCTGCGGGTGGTATTCTGCAATCTCTGTGTCAGTAACCTTTGGTGCATCTCGACGACAGGCAACACATTTCATCCCTGTTAATTCTTCCATGATTAGATCTCCTCTCAAACACTTTATCTCATGTTAAAAGAAAGTGTAATCCGCAAAGAGAAACCGAGTTTTAAAAAAAACTCGGTTTCTACCGCAACACTTTTTACGCTTCACCAAACAATATCTTTAGCATTAAAAACGGGGCCTTCTGTACAGACCCGCTGATATTCGAATCCGCCCTCCGGCACCTGCACTTTGCAGACGCAACCGAGACAGACACCCAAGGCGCACCCCATGCGATTTTCCATCGCTAACTGCGTAGGAATACCAGAGTCTATGCCAATTTTTGTAACGGCGCGCAACATCCCATCGGGTCCACAAGCGTAGATCGCCGGATTCTGAAGATCAGGGGTTTCTAGCATGTGGTTGAGCAGTTCGGTGACAAACCCGTGATGTCCTACACTTCCGTCATCGGTAGCGATGTGTGTATCAACACCGATCGCCTGCAAGTCTTTTACGCTCAATAACCGTGCTTGGTTCATTGATCCGACTAATGCGAGTGTGTGCACGTCTGCGTCCCGTAACGCAGTAGCAAGCAACATCAGCGACGCGATTCCTGCTCCGCCACCGACAATTATCGCGGGATTGGGGGTTACCGAAAGGTCAAAAGTGTTTCCAAGTGGTCCCAACACCCGAATTGAATCTCCGCACTTCAAACCGGATAGCACATTTGTACCTTCGCCGATCAGTTGATATAGCATAGTGATCTGGTCATCTTCAACTGTGTAAACCGTAAACGGACGCCGAAGTAGCAGTCCACTACCTTGCGGAATGAGAACGTGGATGAACTGTCCGGGGAGTGCGCTCACAGCAATCTCTGGACAGGCGCAGCGCAATAGATAGTGATTTTCGGCGATTAGTTCGTTAGAAATGACTTCTGTAGAAATATCGACCTTTTTAGGGAGAGTCGGCATGGGATTTATGTTGTTCCGAGTCAAACACACCTCGTTCCGTTTGACACGTCATCAGAGTAAGTTCATTTAGCAAGTTCAGAGGGTATTCGTAATTTTACCCTGTTTAAAAAATAAACGCAACCGTTTTCCCGAATCGCAAGAAATATGTAATTTGAATTTCAATCCTACCCGAAAACACTTTACCACAGAGACGCAGATCCCGATACATCGAGGACTCCGATAAATCGGAGAAACGCGGAGAAATGCAGAAAAGAATCAGAGGAAATGAGGGGACGAGATAGTGAGTGTTCTTACGCTTCTCCCTATTATCGAGATCCTCGGCTTTGCCGGGACACGTTCCCTTGTTTCTTAGTTCTTTCAAAAATAAAAAACTCTGTGCACTCTGCGCCTCTGCGGTCGGTTTTAAATAAAAGCACACAACGATCTATTGTAATGGATGTCAGGTTATGTAGGAAATCTGTTGTATTTTTGGGAAAGCGTGTTATAATTTGCGGAGGCTATTGCTATAACAGTCTGATTACAGCGGAAGGAGAAACTGATGGGCAGAAAAATTGAGAAACTGTTTCGTTCACCATATGGCGTCCCCAACGGCTTGCAGGTAACGGATGAGGGGTTGTGGATCGCAGACCAGATCACGGATCGGGTAGCCTTGGTTGAAACGAGCGATGTCTCCGATTACGGCGTAACGAAGATGATTCGGGATATTCCGAGCGATTGCTCCAACACCAGTGGAATGGCTTACGGCGATGGAGCGCTCTGGCTGGCAGCAAATGGTCCTGGCGAACGCTGGCGTCCGCCCCGACCAAACGATGCAAAACCGGGGATGGGTGAAATCATTAAGACCGATCCACATACCGGAGAATGCCTCGCGCGGTATCCGATACCGGACGGCGGTGGCACACATGGCGTGGAATACGACCATTATGAGGAGGGGTATCTCTGGGTCGAAACGTTGAAGCATCAGATTCTGCACAAGGTGCGGATTTCGGATTGGTCTGTGCAGCACTCTATTCCGTTGCCGTATGGACGGGGCCACGGTGTTGTGCGGGTAGAGGACGGGGTTTGGGTTGTACACACGTCCGACCGAGTAATCGTCAAACTCGATTTGGATGACGGTTCAGAGTTAGATCGGATCGAGGTGCCAGAGGATGAGCCGGAACCGCATGGTCTGTCTATCTATGGGGATGATTTCCTCTACTGCGATGCTACCTCTGGCTGGATAACAAAGATTACGGTATAAGGGAATCTAGTCAAGGCTTATATACAATGGTAAGGGTTAAGAAGCCAGTCCCTAACTTTTTTCTTAGAGAGAAATAAAAAAAAGCGGTATCACGCCCAAAAGGGCGCGATACCGCTTACAGTGTGAATCTCAGACGCAACCCTACTGTGTCGAGGCTGCATCATCCGATGTGTCATGGGTAGGTGGATTGCGTTGCTCCCGCCCTGTCCCGACTCGTTGGGATCTCAATTTATGCCGATTCTCGGCATCCTCAATAGAATCGGGATCGGACTCAAATCGACGAGCCGCTTCAGGATCCATCTCCCGCAGACGACGAAGCCCCTCCTCCGTGCCATACTGGTCTATTAACTGTTGCGCCTTATCAGCAGGATTAGTTGATAGTCCTTCAATCAACTCCGATCCAATCCCCTGTGGTGTCAACTGTTTTTCGATATCCGTCACACTTTGAGGGGATATAGGCTTGACTATATCGGATAAATCTGATGGAGAGGCAGGAACATCAGAGCGAGCCGTTGCACCCCTTGCATCTTCATTGATGCTTCCCTCAGAAAAGGGGTCTGCTCCTGAATATGCCGTCCCTGCTGCCTCGCCACTTCCTGTCCGTGGGTTGTGTTTTCGTATCCAACCCACCATGTCGTCATCATCTGGCAGAAAACCCACTTTTACCGGCGGCTTATCCAAGAGCGGAGGAGTAGTCCCCGGGGAGAATGCGCGGCGCCTTTCAAGTGCGGCTTGCTCCAGGCCTACTATTTCTCTCTCTGTTTCAGTTAATGACAGGTCTAACTTGCCCGCAGCAATCATTTGCTCTATCCCAGTGATGGAGGTGCCTAATTGGATTGCCTGGTCAAACTTCTTAAAATACTCCTCCTGTTCATACGGATCCTCTATCGCATAATATTCCGCAGGAAGAGAATGAACTTCGCCCTCCTCTGTTATGATTCTGCGCCCCGGCGTTCTGGTTTCTGAATCCGCAATCCTTTCAAGCAAGGGATTGTTTATCTCTGATTTTAAAATCAGATCCCCCTCCTCATACGTTTCCCATCTCGGGACAAGCACCTGATACAGTTGACCATCAGGGGCTATAACCGTCTGGATGACCTTATCCTCAAAACGCCTGGCGTGGATCTCTTGAGTCTCCCGTATCGCCTCTTCTACCAAGGGCGTCATTTCCCCGGTTAGCAAATACTTGTTTACGTCTATCTCCCTCTGGCTCATCGGCTCTTCAGAAATGTAGAGGCGACCGGCTATATCATAAGAATATTCGCCGTCTGGCGTCATTCCCACGAAGGCGGGATTATCCCCTGCATGCTCAGTCGTTTCAATTCTTGCTGCAATGGATTCTTCCTCACCCTGATGAATGTGCAGGCGCGAAGAATGTTCGTGTTGAAGCGCATCCATCTCGGCAACCCATTCCTTATGGTTTTGGTTCGCTTTAGAGGTGACATAAGAGAGATACGCCACGCCAAGCAGCGCCAGAACACAACCACCAACGATATAGGGCATAAACCGATGCTTTAACATCGGGCAAACTTCCTTCTTTTAATTATCCACCGCCACCCGATTGATCACAAAGCACTGTGTACCAAAACACCGAGGCAATAGAATGTCTGTGTGAGTGAGAGTGATCCCAATTTGAACTCCAGAAGCATCTATGTTTATAGATCCTGACGTAATGGCTTCGTTCCTCAATTTATTTTTAGACTTCACTATAAATCGTATCTTCAAGCCCCGACAGAAAAGCCTCCAGATCTCCCAATGCCCGTTCCGCATAAGCGGTAGCGCGTTTCCGTTTGTTAAGCCGTTTGCTTGTGTTCAACGGAGGCAAAATCCCGAAGTTTGCCTTCATCGGTTGAAAATCGGCGGGACTGGCGTGGGTCACGTAATGACACAGTGAACCAAGGATTGTGGTAGTTGGTAGGGATACCGGAGTTCGGCCATGCAGGATACGTGCAGCGTTCCAGCCAGCGAGCAAACCTGTTGCAATGTTGCCCATGTAGCTTTCAACTCCGGTGATCTGGCCCGCGAACAAGAGATTCTCCCGCTCGCGGAACTGAAGCGTCGGATAGAGCAGTGTCGGCGCATCAATAAAGGTGTTACGGTGCATCTGCCCATACCGCACGAACTCAGCTTTCTCAAGCCCAGGGATTGTGCGGAAAACCCGAGCCTGTTCCGGAAACTTTAGGTTTGTTTGAAAGCCGACCATGTTGAACAACGTACCGGCGAGGTTATCTTGCCGCAATTGTACTACTGCGTAAGGACGCTTCCCGGTACGCGGGTCGGTTAACCCCACCGGACGCATCGGACCGAAAGCCAAACTTTCATGCCCACGCCCCGCTAAAATCTCTACAGGTAGACACCCTTCAAAGAATTGATGCCAACCCGCTCTTACGCCCTGCTCTAACTCCTGCTCGAAAGATTCCAACTTAATGCGCTCCGCGCCGAGCAATGCTGCCACGAAGCCATCGTATTCATCACGGTTCATTGGGCAGTTGATGTAATCCCCCTCTGTCTGCTCGCCATGCCCATAACGCGAGGCACGGAAAGCAGTCTTTAGATCGATTGACTCTACGCTCACAATTGGCGCGATGGCGTCGAAGAAGTAGAGATGATCCTGTCCGCTCAAAGTGACAATGGCATTTGAGAGGCTCGGTGAGGTCAATGGTCCAGAAGCAATGATGGTAGGTCCGTCAGGGAGGGAGGTAACCTCCTCACGAACTACTTCGATCTTAGGATGCCCTGAGATCCGCGTTGTTATAAGCTGAGCAAACGCCTCACGATCGACCGCCAACGCGCTCCCCGCGGGCAATGCCGTTTTATAAGCACACTCCAGCAGCATCGATCCCATCCGGCGCATTTCTGCCTTGAGAACCCCGGATGCCCGATCTGGCAGATCGGATCCAAGCGAATTGGAACAGACTAACTCACCAAGGTTAGCAGTGAGGTGGGCACCCGTGGAGGTAAGAGGGCGCATTTCGTGAAGACACACTTGGACTCCGCGCTCAGCTGCTTGCCATGCGGCTTCGCTTCCGGCTAATCCGCCGCCGATGATAGTTAGATGATCCATACGTAATACCTTGTTTATTAGCTTCATAGAACGAAGCCCCGGTCAGACATAGAGAACGCGGATCTGCGTTCCTACTATCTTAACATGATCGCGAAAGATTTATGTCCAGGGCTAAAAAGGTCTGCCCATACGGTTGAGGGCTGGCGGAACTTCGTTCCTAACCGGCTTGATAGATTTCAGGTAAGCCCACATGGCCTTGAGATCTTCGTCACTGATGTTCGCGTAAGCATTCGTAATCGGCATTGGTGGGAGGAGTTTTCGGTTGCTTGGAACGCCCTGATGGTGTCCAGTTCGCATGGTGTCGACGAACATTTTTTCTGTCCACTCGCCGAGCCCGGTTTCTTTGTCAGGCGTGAGGTTTGCTGCAAAGGTTGTTCCAAAGGGCATTGAAAACGCCGCAAGCGTCGGTGCAGCGAGCATAAAAACCCCGCGTTGCATCATGGTCATGTCAAATTTGGGATACGGTGCGTTTGCAGGATGACCCGCAAGATACATGCTCATATCCATCTCTGCACCTTTGCGCGGTGTGTGGCATTGACCGCAAGCCCCTACGGCATCCACAAGATACTTTCCACGTTTGACTAGGTCACTCTGACTTTCTGCATAATTTAAGCAGAGCAGGATGGATATTATGATTGAAGATATTGCAATTGCGAGAAGCCAGTGTTTTTTGTACATTCTACCAATTCTCCTTCGGATTTTGATACAACGGAAATAGCGTGTTTATATTCCTTCGCGTCTGCGTTTGCGATTTGAAGTATCCTGGGGTAACTTACTTGCCAAATTACGAGAATCTTTTTCTTCTTGGTCCTGGCCAAGTTGCATCAACGCCCCAATATCCGCCATAAGACGGGAAAACGTGCCCTCTCCAATCGCGCGTCGAATTCCGCGCATTAGGCTCAGGTAAAAGTGAAGATTGTGCAGTGTTAGTAGCCGGTGGGCAAGAATCTCGTTCTCGAGGTGCAGGTGCCGGAGATAAGCACGTGTAAAATTCTGGCAGGTGTAGCAGATACAGTTGGGATCAAGCGGCGTAAAATCAGTCTTGTATTTCGCGTTACGCATTTTGATGGCACCAACTGTCGTAAAAAGTGAGCCGTTTCGTGCGTTACGGGTCGGCATTACACAATCAAACATATCTATCCCACAGCTTACACCGTAGACCAGATCCTCCGGTGTTCCGACACCCATCAGGTAATGTGGGGAATCTTTCGGCAACAGTGGTGCGGTATAGGCGAGTGTCTCATACATCAACGGTTTCTCCTCCCCCACACTAAGCCCTCCAATCGCGTAGCCGGGAAAGCCAATCTCGGCGGTCCTTTCGACACTGATTTTTCGAAGCGACTTCTCCATCCCGCCCTGTACAATACCGAACAACTGTTGATTACGATTTCCATGTGCTTTCTTGCACCGCTCCGCCCAACGGAGCGTCATTTCCATTGATTGCTTGAGATAGCCGTAATCGCTTGGCAATGGCGGACATTCGTCGAAGATCATAATGATATCTGCACCGAGTGCATTCTGGATCTCAATGGAGCGTTCTGGGCTGATAAAGTGCTTTGACCCGTCAATCTCGGAACGGAATTCGACGCCTTCTTCGGTGATTGTGCGAAGAGGTCCTAAGCTGAAGACTTGAAACCCGCCGCTATCCGTGAGCATAGGCTTCTTCCATGCCGTGAATTTGTGCAATCCACCTGCCTGTTCAACGACACGATGGCCCGGACGAAGGTAGAGATGGTAGGTATTGCCGAGGATAATTTCTGTGCCGATTTCAACGAGATCGTGAGGGGTACATGTCTTGACTGTTCCGCGTGTACCAACGGGCATAAAGATTGGGGTGTTGATAATACCGTGTGCTGTTCGCAGTTTCCCAATTCTGGCTTGCGTCTGAGGGTCTGTGTGGACGATTGTAAATTTGTTATCTGGCATTTTTTTAAATAGCCACCCCCAGCGGGTTCTGCAATACGCCAGCCATCATTCAGATGAAAAGGCAACCAGACTCGCGCGCGATCCGGGAGTGATTTTTCTGCAAGTCCCGTTTTAAGTCGAAATTTTGTTCCTGATGAAGTCAAGTGCTTCAGCTTGATTCGCGCCAAACCGAACGTAAACCCCGCGGAAATTCTCAAGCCGCGAAGGTTTGGCAAATGGACTTAGCAACACTCCGTTTTTGTCAGGGTAGCAGCTACGGAACGCCGTCCAGGACTTCGTTATGCGATAAAATGGTGCCGCAACGATGAACTGATGCTCGTAGAGTTCATACCGGAACGGGAGAAAATACCGGTTGAGCGAACCGATTACAAAGACTGCTGAGAGGAGGGTGACAAAAGCCGATTGGAAAAGCCAGTAAATACATGAGAAAAGAAGAAGGAGAAAGAGCAGGAGCAGGACAGACCGCCTCCAGTTTTCGCGCAAGGGATGAACCTTCCAAGTCAATTGAGGGGTGGGCTGATCGGACATTGGCGAATAAACGGGGCGAGCAGAGCTCGATGCGCTGTGTTTGTACGCGCTATCTATTTCTTGAGATAGCACTCGTTGGAGTACGCGATTTAAGCATCACTTCTCCGCGTCTCAATGATCAAAACGAGTGAAAAATTGGCAGTAGTATACTTCAACTACGGTCTACGCAGGCATACCTACCAGACTTCGCTTGCAACCTTCTTACTTGCCAACACCTTCCCCATCTGAACTACCAGAGGTTGACGTATCATTTCCTTCCGTTCCGGCGGGGTCGGACGCTTCACTCGTTTCCGTTGTCTCATCTGAAGGCGCAATCATGACCTCACTCTGTACAGCTTCTTCTTGGAGCGGCTTTAACTCGCCACCTGTTTCACCGTAGAAACGCATCAGAAAAAGTGCCATCGCCATGAATCCAATAGCTAGCCACGTTGTAACTTTGGAAAGGAAAGTTGCAGCACCCTGCCCCCCTAAAACAGATTGCATGCTGCCCCCTGCTCCACCAAATGCGCTTGATGAAAGCCCTTCCCCTTTGCTATCTTGCAAAAGAATTATAATAGGCAGCAAGATACAAGCAGGCACAAAAAGAACAAGAATAAAACCAACAATAATTTCCATGATAGTTCCTCACTTTCGTAATAATTGTTTATTTCTAATTGATTCAAAAAGCGTTGTCTGCAGCTTTGATGATTTGGGCAAATGATTCCGTATCCCAGCTCGCTGTGCCGACCAGTGCACCATCAACGTCGGGCTGCGCGAGCAACGCGCCAGCATTGTCCGGCTTGACGCTTCCACCGTACTGAATCCGGACTTTCAACGCCACATCGTCCGAATAGATATCCGATATAAGCGACCTGATAAGTGCATGAACTTCCTGCGCCTGATCCGGGGTTGCATTGCGTCCCGTCCCAATTGCCCAGACAGGTTCATAGGCAATTACCGTAGAGATAATTTGAGCTGCGGACAACCCGGCAATACCGTTGAAAAGGTGGTCCCTTACCACCGCCTCGGTCCTGCCAGCCTCACGCTGCTCCAAGCTCTCACCGGTGCAGATAATCGGTATCAAGCCGTGTGCGTGCGAGGCCTTGACTTTACGATTAACATTTTCGTTCGTTTCACCAAAATACTGTCGGCGTTCGGAGTGACCGATGATCACATAGTTACAACCAACATCTTTAAGCATCCTCGGCGACACTTCGCCGGTGAATGCGCCGTTATCCTCCCAGAAGACATCCTGTGCTGCGAGTCGAATGTTTCCGCCCGCAAGTGCCTCTGCGGATGTAGCAAGCGCAGTGAAAACAGGAGCGACAACGATCTCGACGTCGCTAACACCGTCGACCATACATTGAAGTGATGTGATGAGTGCGACCGCTTCATGGATGGTCTTGTTGAGTTTCCAGTTGCCGACAATGATTGGTGTTCGCATGTTCTCCAATTTTAACTCACGCTTCCACATATAAAAGAAAGCGGACCGCTCACCACTGAGGGATTTGCAAATCCCCACTACATCTGCGAAGGTAGTTTGGACATGTCCATCAGGCCGAATCGGTTTTGTCAACCGGCAACCTGGGTATCACAGGACTCTTGCGGCCAACTCAACCAAACGATTTGAGTATCCCCATTCGTTGTCATACCATGAAAGGACCTTGACCAACCCGCCGTCAATGACCCTTGTAAATTCCGCGTCGAAAATTGACGAATGAGGGTTCCCCTTGAAATCAACCGATACAAGCGGCAGTTCGGAGTAACTTAAAATGCCTCGCTGTTTGCCTTCGGCGGCATTTTTCACGACCGCATTAATCTCTTCTACACTTGCTTTCTGCTCCAGATCAACGGTAAGATCTACAACGGATACATTCGGCGTTGGAACCCGAATTGCCATACCGTCAAATTTGCCATCAAGTTCAGGAATGACCAGCGAAATTGCGCTTGCGGCTCCCGTAGAAGTAGGAATCATTGACAGGCCGGCTGCGCGCGCTCTCCGTATATCCTCATGTGGGAGATCCAGAACCTGCTGATCGTTCGTATAGGAATGGATGGTGGTCATCAGACCGCTTTGGATGCCAAAATTTTCCAATAGCACCTTTGCAAGCGGCGCAAGACAGTTTGTCGTGCAGGAAGCGTTAGATATGACGTGGTGCTTTTCCTTGTCATATTTATCGTCATTAACACCTATCACCACAGTGATGTCTTCGTTTTTGGCGGGTGCAGAGATAATCACCTTTTTTGCGCCTGCATCCAGATGCTTTGCTGCATCGTTCGCATCCGTAAAGAACCCGGTCGATTCAATGACAACGTCAATACCCAAGGTGTTCCAGGGGAGTGCAGCCGGATCTCGTTCAGAAAACGCAAGTATTTTTTTCCCGTTGATAATAAGCCCGTTATTTGTTGGTTCGACGTCAGCATCAAGCTCCCCAAGCACTGAATCGTACTTGAGCAAATGCGCAAGTGTTTCCGGATCTGTTAAATCGTTAATTGCTACAAGGTCGAGCGCAATACCTTTGTTCTTTAGTGCGGCTCTTAATGCGTTGCGTCCTATTCGGCCGAAGCCATTTATTCCAACTCTTAACATATTCAATCATCCTCCATATTCTTAACACAGGCCTAAAATTATTCCACACAAACCCTTAATTCGTCAAGTCTCAATTTTGTTGGGCAATCACCCTGCGTCTCATTTCATGAGGCAAACTTAACCCTCATTTCGATTTTAAATTCAAGCACAGCAAGGGATTTTTCCACTTTTTGCAGCAAAAAAGACTTGCATGAAGCCGAAGGTCTCGTTTATAATGTTACAGGTTTCGTTAATAATGTTAAAATGTTTAGATGTTTATGCTCCTCCAACCGTAGAGGGCAGCAAACTGAGGTGAGTTCTAATGCGCGTTGGCATGAAATATGGACGGAATTTGTTGGAGGTTGAGATCCCTGAGCGAAATCTGGCAGGAATACTGACCCTCCAGAAATCTGTTCCAATTGAAGATCCAGAGCATGCAGTATGGGACGCAATTCAATCACCAATTCACTCCGCACCACTAGCCGCCCTGGCGAAGAATAGGACTTCTGCATGTGTTGTCATTTCGGATATAACACGACCCGTACCAAATAAGCTGATCCTACCACCAATCCTACAGACCCTAGAATCAAATGGCATTCCACGCGAAAAAATTACTATCCTAATTGCAACAGGTATCCACCGCCCCAACGAAGGTAAAGAGTTGGCGGAAATGGTCGGCACCGAGATTATGGATAGCTATCGGATCATCAACCATTTTTCACAGAGAATCGAGACGCATAAATATCTCGGCTTAACGCAAGGGGGCGCCCCGGTTTATATAGACAAGACCTATTTGGAATCGGATTTGAAGGTCACGACTGCTCTAATTGAACCTCATCTGATGGCGGGATATTCTGGTGGACGCAAATCAATTTGCCCCGGACTAGCTTCAATCGAAACGATGAAAGTGTTACACGGCCCCGAAATACTCGAGCATCCGAATGCTTCCGTAGGCGTTCTTGAAGGCAATCCACTCCATATTGAAGCCACGGAGATCGCGCTGATGGCGGGTGTGGATTTTAACGTGAATGTCACGATTGATGACCAGCGTCGACTAACGGGCGTATTTGCTGGTGATATCGTTGAATCCCACTTAACAGGGGTCAGGTCTGTTGAAAAACAGGTAATGGCTACAGTGCCGAAGCCTGTGGACGCTGTCCTCGTATCAAGCGCAGGTTATCCACTTGATACTACCTTTTATCAAGCAGTCAAGGGTGTTCTTGCAGCCGTGGAAATTGTTAAACGGAATGGGAGTATTATTCTGGTAGCAGAATGTAGCGAAGGAATTGGAAGCGGACCTTTCACCGACTTAATCTTGAAAACAAAGGACCTGAAGCAATTTATCCACGATATTCACGATCCCACGAACTTCGTCATTGATCAATGGCAGCTGGAGGAGTTAGCAAAAGCGGTGAGAAAAGCCGAAATATACTGCTATGCTGATGGCATCCCTTATGACCAGCTGAAGGACCTATTTGTACAGCCGATCCGAACTCCTGAAGAAGGAATCGAACGCGTTCTGTCCAAACACGGAGACGAATCCCAAATCGCTGTGCTTCCTGATGGACCCTACGTATTAGCAAAAGTGGCGAATTAATTTAGAGGAACGTAATTTCATAAGAGGAATGACATGCAGAACGAACCACGTCCGACCGTTGAGCTTAAGGGCTTTCGGGATGGTATGCGCCTTATCATTGACCCAGGGGCCTCGATGGATCAGATCGAGCCAGCAATTATAGAACGAATGACAACCCTAGGGGATTCGCTATCAGGTCTGACGATGAATCTCGACCTCGGAAGCCGAGTGTTAAACGATGAAGAATTAATACATCTCAAGAACTTGCTGAACGAGAATTATGGACTGGAAGTTAAGCACATCATTGGGGATTCCGAAGACGATCCAGGCAGAACCGAGTCGCACCAAATAGCAGGGGTGCCAGCGCTCCATGGCAATGAGCGTGTCTACGATCAGTTTATTCCGGCGAATGAAGAGACACGGTTTATTCGTCACACTTTGCGTTCGGGACAGATCGAGCGTGCTTTAGAAGGAAACATGGTTATCTTAGGCGATGTCAACCCTGGGGCAGAGGTGGTCGCAGCAGGAGACGTCATTGTCCTTGGTGCGTTACGGGGTGTTGCCCATGCTGGTGCCCTTGGTAACACCTCATCAGTGATTTTCGCGTTGAACCTGCTACCCACCCAACTGAGGATCGGTCGTTTCATTACCCGTGCACCTGCTGAACAACGCCGGCGGCAGAGAACAGAGATTGCACGCGTTCTGGACGATGCGATTGTCGTTGAAGAATACGATTGACCCCAGTCCGAGTTACCACGATACAGACGTGTAAATATTCTCCCTCACCATCTTCAAGGTTTTACCAATTTTCTTATCATGATGAAATGTCATCACTCCCTGGCTGCATCTCTTTGGATGTCGAGGCTCTTCGCTATCTGACAGTATGGAGTGATTACTATTCCAAGCGAAGCCCTCCGTAGCAATAAGTATTTGAGTACAGTTACCAATCAGTACAAATCTGATTCTAGTATCTTTATATAAGGAAGGATAGCAAAAATGGGAAAAGTGATCGTCGTTACGTCTGGCAAAGGCGGGGTCGGTAAAAGTACGTCCACGGCGAATCTTGGAACGGCCTTAGCCGTGCTTGGCAAGAAGGTCGCTGTTGTTGACGCGGACGTTGGATTGAGAAATCTTGACGTGATTATGGGATTAGAAAGTCGCGTTGTCTACACATCCATGGACGTTCTCGAAGGCGTTTGTGAACTTGAGCAGGCATTGGTGAAAGATCGGCGAACGAAAGATCTTTATCTGCTTGCAGCTTCGCAGAAGAACAACAAGAGCGATATTCGACCGGAACAGATGAAGAAACTGTGTCTAGAGCTGAAGGAGACGCATGATTATGTTCTGGTCGATTCACCTGCCGGTATTGAGCAAGGGTTCCAAAACGCAGCGGCGGGGGCTGATGATGCCTTAGTCGTGACAACGCCAGAGGTAGCAGCGGTCCGAGATGCGGATCGAATCATCGGATTATTGCAAAATATGGCTATTAACAATCTGACACTGATTATCAATCGCCTCTCACCGGAAATGGTTAAGACTGGCGATATGATGGAGCCGACGGATATCATAGACATTCTGGCCATTGATCTTATCGGCGTAATCCCAGAAGATAAGGAAATTGTGGTTTCGACGAACCGAGGTATGCCGACCACATATAATCATAAGTCGGATGCTGGACAGGCATACAAACGCATCGCGCAAAGGCTTGAAGGGGAAGATGTACCGATTCCAGAGTTCAAATCAGGCGGTTTTGCCGGCTGGGTTGGCAAACTGTTTAAGGGCTGAAAGGAGAGAACTGATGTTCAGACGGCTATTGCAGTTACTAAATCGGGAGCAGAAAAGCAAGAGCATCGCGAAGAGTCGACTGCAGCTCATCTTGGTCCAAGATCGTACTGGGATTGATGAAGAGATTATGGAAAGCCTGCAAATAGAGTTGACTGAAGTTCTGTCGAAGTATTTTATACTTGAGCGCGAGCAAGTTGAAGTCGAACTCGAACGTGAACAAGATTCGATGGCACTCGTGGCCAATATCCCGGTTCTTGGAACGAAGGTCCGCCATCCCGTAGAAGCGTAGTTGGGCAAATGTGTTTCTGATCACACTTAAAGCAGCAGTTGCTCGACTGCTAATGCGACCCCGTCGTTCTGATTAGTGTCTGTCGTATGATCGGCGATGGCCTTAATTTCATCGACGGAATTGCCCATAGCTACTCGAAAACCGGCGATGTCCATCATGCTCTCATCGTTGTATCCATCCCCGAACGTCACAATTAGATCGTTGGGGATATCGAGTTGGTCAGCGAGCGCTTGTAGCGCCCGCCCCTTCGATACCTGCAGATTCATGAACTCAATATATTCGGCTTGGGTCTGCGTTACATACAACCGCCCGCCAAATTCCGCTTTGCACTCCGAGAGAAGTAGATCGATTTTCTCGGGTGCGTCTAAAATCTGCATTTTCGTCGGTTCGCGTCCATCTAACTCATGAAGATCGCCAACTGCCGTTGCCGGAACGCCTGTTCTGGTTTCGTATAGTTCACTCCACTGGTTATATTCCCTGATGAAAAGCTGGTCATTCAAACAGAAGTTAAGATGGAGACCTCTCTGATCGCCGTATTCAACCAACGCCATTGCCTCTGCTGCCGGGATTGGGGTATGGTGGATTACCTCGCCCGTTCGAGGGTGTTTGACCATGCCACCGTTATACGAAATTATCGGATTGCCTAAGCCAATTTGATCGCTGATTGGCTTGATAGCGCGGTGCATCCTACCTGAAATTAGTACCACCACAACGCCTTGCGCTGATAATTTTCGGAGAGCGTCGCAGCTTCGCTCCGTCACAATATGCTCATTATTGAGCAGCGTTCCATCTAAATCCAACGCCGCCAACCGGCACGGCACCTTTGCCATATTTTTCTCCTTTTAAATCTTGGTTGTTCAATATCCGTTTTTCAATCTCGCCGCCGTCAACTTTTCCAAGGTACGGACAATCACCACTGTCTCCTGATACGAGCCGATGAGCTGCCAATTTGCAGTAATAGTCTCAACCACCGCATCCGATTCCAGATAATCCACCATATACTCAATATAGTGTTGGAATGACTGTGACCGCATCTCGGCTTCGCCATAAGGACAGCTCATGTCGATGCCCAGTACAACTTGCGTTCTATCTTGACTGTACATCAGAGCAAAGGGATAGATTTGGCAATCCAGCGGACGAACGGGGTAAATGGTGCACTCACTCGTTTCAGGATTAAAGCAGGGGCAGATGTACATTTCTCCATTTGGTATGAGTTGAATCTGCAGGCTTTTCCCATCTGGGGTTGGACGGAAGAGATCGACATCGAGCCCGTTCGTGATTGCATTTTCCATCTCCGTCTGGGTGAAGATAGGCGCAAGCGGACTGTCTTGTTCAAGGAAGCGGCAGCAAACATCGCATGACAAGCAGACTCTACTGGGTATAATTTGATCAAGTGGAATCACCTGATTCATCTCTGTCCTCCATCTGGAAGGGATCGACCCGCACTAACCAGAGACGAAAAATCTCGTTCTGTCCACTCTTCTGGTGCAACCGCCACCCCCTTGATTACCATCCCCCAATGGAGGTGGGATCCCGTGGCTTGTCCGGTGGCGCCCATGAGCCCGATGCGCTCTCCTTTCTCAACACGCTCACCAGCGGTCACATGAATTTCACTGAGATGATTATAACTGGTTGAGACCCCTTGTCCGTGATTGATAATCACAGCGTTTCCATAGATATGAAGTTTCTCAGCAAGGGTAACAATCCCTTGATTCGATGCGTGGACAGGTGTGCCCACGACATTTGCAATATCGGTACCGTAGTGATGTCGTCGGACGCCAGTATTATATTCGCGATATTTCCCGAAAGGTGATGTCAGTCTTCCCTCAGTGGGGCGGATGAACTTTCCTTCCCAAAGTTGTCTGGATTCTTGGTCCGCTTTTGCGTAAGCTCGACCGCGCTTTGCATTGTCCTCCCTGCCTTTAGATTTATCCATCATGATCCGCTGTTTTTGAGGAGGGAGGGTGATGTAACCACCGCGCGCAAAGGATGTCTTAGTGACCGCGATCTGAAAGGTCTCCAGAGCTTCGTTACCAGCCAAATCTATTGCCTTAACGGTGAGTGGGTACTTTTCGATAGGAGATGTTACGCTTATGCCCATAAAACTGCGGTATAGGTGTTTCCGATCAGTTGGATAGAACACAATTGCTTTATTAAAAAGCTCACCTACCACTTCTGAGAGTCGCTCATCCGTTTGGAGAAAGAGTGCGAGCGTTTTGCCTTGTCCAACGTGGAGAGTTGCCGGGGGCACCTGTAATGTCGGTGGGGTATTGTCAGTGTAAAGCGGAACCGTGTGCTGCGTCTGGTTTCTGTGAAACGATCTATCCACTGCTATCAAGGAAACTGTGTGTCGCCCATCAGCGAGTGAAGTGGTTGGGAGGGTCCAGGAGGTGGGTTTGCCATTATCAAAGTTTAATGCGGTTGGAAGCGCATCATCCACCTTTACCGTCAAAGAAGCCAAACCGGGTTTTTCGTCCACGGCAGTGATGCTCAGCGTCAGAGAACCTCGATAGCGTTGATCCTCAACCAACCCACTCGTTGTGAGGACTGGTGGCGTAGTATCGAGCAGACTGGGACCTATATAGAACCCAAGTGCTATCAGTGAAATGAGAATCAGAACGGCGATCAGTATGGGGATCTTGCGGGTTTGGGTGTCTGCGGGGGCTGGTCTCATAGGACGATAGTGGCGAAAAGCTTCAGGGCTACATCTCGCTTAATAATTTCCTTGCTTTATCCAACGCCCTCGCGCGGTGGCTGATCCGGTTCTTGATTTCGTCTCCCAACTCCGCGAAGGTTCTTTCATAGCCCGTGGGGACAAAAACTGGATCATATCCAAAGCCAGCTTCGCCCCGGGGCGCGTGAATAATGTGTCCCTCGCAGACACCGCGAATCGTCTCCGATTGAGCTAGCGGTCTCGCGATAGCCACGACACAAACGAAACGGGCGGATCGCCGGTCATCGGGAATGTCTTGAAGTGCGTCAAGTAGCTTGGCAATACGGTCGTGGTCTGAGGCACGCTCCCCGGCATAGCGGGCGGAATGGACTCCTGGTGCCCCGTGAAGCGCGTCTACCTCTAGACCGGAATCATCGGCGATGGTTAGATGCCCTGTGTACTCAGCCAACATAGAGGCTTTCTTTATAGCGTTATACTCATAGGTTGTACCATCTTCGACGACATCTGGCGCGTTCGGGTAGTTGTGGAGGGACAAGAGTTCAATCTCGGTGTCGCCTTCAAGCATTTCAGTGATTTCACGAACTTTCCCGCTATTTCGGGTTGCCAATACTAACTTCATCTCTATTCTCGATAATCATCTGCTTCTGAAGACGGATGAGCTGCTCAATTCCATTGACAGCTAGTCCAAGCATCTGATCCGCTTCCTCCTTTGAGAAGGGGGTTTCTTCAGCGGTGCCTTGGATTTCAACGAATTTACCCGCGCCGGTCATAACAACGTTCATATCCACATCGGCACTTGAATCTTCCGTATAGCAGAGGTCTAGCATAGATACTTCATCAATAATACCGACGCTGGTCGCGGCCACATGGTCTATGATTGGAATTGATGTTATCAATTTCCGATCCATCAGCCACTGACAGGCATCCCATAGCGCGATAAATGCACCTGTAATTGAGGCGGTGCGTGTGCCGCCATCCGCTTGGATAACGTCACAATCGATCCAGATTGTGCGTTCACCTAGGGCTTTAAGGTCTACAACGGCTCTCAAAGATCTGCCAATAAGTCGTTGGATTTCCTGTGTTCTTCCGCCAAGTGATCCACGAGTAACTTCGCGCCGCATCCGATCAGAGGTGGACCGGGGCAGCATTGAATATTCCGCGGTTACCCAGCCGCGATTGCGGAGGTGCTGCTCACGCATGAAACGTGGCTGTGATTCTTCCACCGAAGCCGTACAAAGTACTTTTGTATCACCAACGGCAATCAAGGCAGACCCCTCTGGGTGTTTAATGTAGTTTCGAGTGATGCAGGTAGAGCGCATCTGGCTGGGCTTACGCCCATCTTCTCTTGCCATTTTAGTGCCTCTTTTTCTCTATTGATTCTTGCTCTGTTTGGCAGAATCGGAGTGTGTTGCAGCAATCAGATAGTGTCAAGCCGAATCAGTAACGAAGTCATCCTTCAGAAAATCGAGGGCTTTGGCATAACTTCGGCGCTGCAGGTAATGACGTAGCTGCGAGGGGACAGTTGACGCAAACTCCTGTTGTAGACGTTCAATCTGTTCGAGGTCATCGACTATACTCTCTTTTTGGGCAATATGATCGAACATCGATTCTAAAGTTACTTTAAGGCTTGTTGCTTGTTCTGTTGTCATTGGTTTCTCCTGTTGTATGATGTAATCTGCGATGAATTCTGCGCTTCAGTGTATCATCCTTCCGCCCTGATGTCAAACGGTTATGCCCCCGAACTCAGGTAGACGCGAGAGCCTCGCGCTCCAATGTTTGTTAGAATCTCATACGGAATAGTTCCTGCCGCTTGTGCAACCTGATCAACGGTGATCTGCAGATTCCCCTGTGTCCCAATCAGTACGGCTTCATCCCCAATGCGCGGGAGTTTATCTGTGTCCCCCGCTTCAGGAAGCGCAATTTGAAAAACTGTACCATCCATGCATACCAAACCGACCTGACGACACCTTTTACCGCCAATCAGAGCACCGCCACGATTCGATAAGGAGCGTGAATAACCATCAGCATAGCCTATAGGCAGCGTGGCCAGCCATGTAGGTTCGCCCACCGTGTAGGTACGACCGTAACTGATTCCCTCCCCTCCTGCTGCTTGGCGCACACAGATGACATGTGCTTTCCAACTGAGCGCGGGACGCAAGGCTACAGGGCTCTGTCGCCTCACTTCAGGTGATGGATAGACACCGTATAGGCTCAAGCCGGGTCTAAGTGCATCAAAACGTGCATCCGGAAGGGTTAATGCAGCGGCGCTGTTGGCGGCATGGGCGATCCGGGGACGAAGGTTCAGTGTGGAAAGAGTGGAAAGGATCGAGTTGAACCGTTCTAGCTGAAGATGGAGATTGCCTTTGTCGGCTTCGTCCGCAGTCGCAAAGTGGGTGAAGATTCCCTCAATCTCTATACTCTTCAGCGATGTCAGCCACTTCAGGAATCCAACTGCCTCCGTATGCCATATTCCGCCACGATTCATGCCCGTATCCACGTCGAGGTGTACTGTGACCGTTTTCCCCTTCTGCTGCGCTGCGCGGGATAGTGCTTCGCACAGAGTGAGTTCATAGACAGATGGTGTCAGCTGACAATCAACAATCGTCTCCACCTGGAACGGCAGTGCATTGAATAGTACCAAGACTGGCTTCTTGATGCCCGCGGTTCGCAATTCTACGGCTTCCGTGATAGTAGCGACAGCGTACATGGCCGCCTCCTCGTGCAACGCCTCAGCGACCGGAATAGCACCGTGTCCATAGCCGTCTGCCTTAATTACGGCAATCAACGGCTTGCCTTGGGCATACGCTTTGATGCCACGTGCATTAGATTGGATTGCGGAGAGATCCACCTCCGTCCAGGTTGTCATATCCATTTTTATTTAAATTTCCATTTGCATGTGCTAAAATACACGGAATGGCAGAGATAAGACTTGAAAACGTTACTAAACGTTTTGGGGATGTCGTTGCAGTTAACGACGTGAACCTTGAAATCTATGATCAGGAGTTTGTTGTTTTTCTCGGTCCGTCCGGCTGCGGAAAAACAACTACGCTTCGCGCCATAGCCGGATTGGAGCAGCCTGATGAAGGCAATATCTTCGTCGATGGTGCTCGAGTCAACACCCTATCGCCTGCTGATCGGGACATTGCATTTGTGTTTCAATTTTACGCCCTCTATCCTCACCTAACCGTTTATGATAACATCGCTTTTCCGCTCAAGGCAGTAAAAGCGGCAAAGCCCGAGATTCAGGAGCGAGTCACAGAGGTTGCAGATATCCTGCAAATTCAGGGGATGCTGGATCGAAAACCGAGCCATCTGAGCGGCGGCGAGATGCAGCGGGTAGCATTGGGCCGGGCAATGGTACGTCGCCCAAAAGCTTTCCTGATGGATGAACCGATGTCTAACCTCGATGCGAAGTTGAGAGTAGACATGCGGACGGAGCTGAAACGCCTCCAGCGTAGACTTGGAGCGACAACGATTTTTGTGACCCACGATCAGGTAGAAGCAATGTCTATGGCGGATCGGATCGTCATCATGCACCAGGGGAGCCTACAGCAGGTCGGGACACCCCAAGAGGTATATAACCAACCGCAAACCGTTTTCGTCGCCCAATTCATGGGCAGCCCAGCAATGAATCTGATTGCTGGCCAGCTTCAGTCACAAACCGATTTGGCTCTTGATTCCGGTGAAACACCCGAAGCCGTCCTACATCTGACGGATACAGATGTCCGGCTCAAACTGTCAGCCGAGAAGATCTCGCGTCTTGGTCTGTTGGATGAGCTTATCCTTGGCATTAGACCGGAACATATTATTGTCTCAAACGAGCCCATGGAACAGGGAACCTCGGCCACCGTGCACCTTGTAGAAGCGTTGGGATCAGTCAATATTATTGACATCTTACTAGGCGAAAACCGAGAGACCGGAGATCTGATTATTCTCAGAGCCCGGACACATCCCGCATTCCGCCCAGATACAGGACAGTCCATCTGGTTTGACTTCGATCCCAAGCAGGTTCATTTATTCGATCGTCACACCGAACGAGTGATTGCTTGAAAATTGCCTGATTTATTAAAGCACCTCCAGCCACTCACAGTCAAGGATAGAATCCTTTTTGATCGTTATGCCAGTCAAACACCGGCGGAATTATCGCGATACGCATTCGTGCCGCACTTTATTTGGCAAAACTTTTTCGACTTTTTCTGGGTAATTATCGATGACCAATTCTGTCTATTTGCTAATCAGGAGGGTGACTTCTTCATGCCAATCCTCCCGATGGGTGCATCGCTGAGCCAAAAAGCAGTCCATCGTGCATATTCGTTCACCTTGGAAGCGAACCGTGCGAGGCAGATTGCCCGAATTGAGAACGTCCCACCACCGATGGTGCCTGTTCTTCAGCAGATCGGGTTCTACAGCATTCATAAGGAGACAGAATATCTGTACGAAACAGCCGCCTTAGCCCAGCTCAAGGGAGATCGTTACAAGAGCAAACGGGCTGCTTATAACTATCTGATTCGCAACTATCCTACCGCTGAGCTCCAGCCGTACCGGTCCACTCATCTGGCAGATTGCTTGGCACTTTATAAATTGTGGCAACAGCAGCGTCAGGAACGATCGAATGACGAGGTTTATCGAGCGATGCTGGAAGATTCTTGGCACGCTCATCACACTGCACTCATACACTACGAAAAGTTGGGATTGATCGGCAGGGTTGTTTTGATTGGGGGTGTGGTAAAAGGATACACTTTCGGCTACCCATTGAACAGCGAAATCTTCTGTATTCTCTTTGAAGTGACCGATCTCCGAATACGTGGCCTCGCCCAGTTTATCTTTCGAGAATTCTGTCGAGAGCAGACAGCTTATCGGTGGATCAACACAATGGACGACTCCGGTTTGGGGAACCTCAAACGCGCGAAGCTCTCATATCGTCCCGCCAAGCAGCTCCCATCTTACAATCTATTTCGCCCATAGCCAATCACTGATCTAAAGGGCATTGTTGATTTGACGGTGCCACAATATTATGAACTCTGTTCTGATTTTTCTCAACGGGCACTATGACTTTCGCTATTCCCAATTCTATAAGGATGCGCTGACACGGGCAGCAGAACATAGTCATCCAGTAATCTGCGCTGATGGGGGACTCCGCGTATTCACCGAACTAAACCGATCCTACACAACCGAAGTTTTCCCGGACGTTCTAATCGGCGATTTAGATTCCCTTGATGAGCTGCCGAAAAATAGCACCGAAAAGTTGGAACGGTCTGGCACCCGAATCATCCGCGAGTGGATCGGGCATGTAGACAAGGATGACACAGATGGGCAGTTAGCCGTTGCTTACGCAATCGCAGAATACGGATGCCAGCGGATTCTGCTCTATGGTGCCCTCCCTCGCCCCGATGATTACGAACTAGATCACTTTCTCGGCAATCTGCAGCTAATGCGTTTGGGTGCCCAGCTATTTCAGGTAAACGCTGATGCAAAGCACAGTTGGAAGGCGGAGATGCGGGATCCACTCCAAACAATCCACTTTGTCGTTTCGGAGGTTACTTTAGAGCGAAAGAGTGATGGGTTACAGCGGGTATCCCTTATAGCCACAGAATCTGAAGTTACAGTAGAAAGTAGCACGAATCTTCGATGGAACTTGGACGGGTTGCACGTAGATCCTGTGAAAACAAATGCCTTACGGAACGAATTTGTAGCCGGAGCAAATAAGGCCACGATCCATTTAGTGGAAGGGTCAGATCCGGTCTATGTTATCCATAATTGGTATGAATAGATACCCACGTTCTACTGGCCCGTCGATCGAATTTCAACATTATCAAGCCCTTGCCCCAGCGGCAAAGGCACCTGCGTTCCCGTTTTGTGCGAGATGTGCATAGCCGTGATAACCTCCAGCGCCTTCAGCCCGTCACGCCCGGTCGAGACACTCTCCCTATCCTCCAGTAAGCAGTCCACAGATTCTCGTGCTGCACTATAGAAATAGTCGTCAAGGATGAGGGTTTCGGGCATGTCGGGAAGCGGTTCGAAATCGTATCGCGCGCCATAGCCTTGGCTTGCTTCAACGAGAGGACCGTATTCCCAAATACCGCGCAGCTCACAGAAATGGATCTGTCCCTCGGTGCCCCCGATAATGACATCGCTGAGAGATTCCTTGCGCGTTGGAATACAGTTGATGAAGATGACCACGCCACCCTCGCAGACAACCATCCCGCCGCCCCCCGGATCGGCAACCGGTTCATCGCTAAGAAAACCGGATACCAGTTTCGGCTCCGCCGACGTGAAATAGAAAGCGTAGTCCACTGTATGTGTACCGTTATGCAGCAAAGGACGGGCACCGGAGTAGGTAATAGTCCGGACATCCCCCACTGCCCCGTCGTCCACCATTTTTTTCAGTCGACGGTAATGTGGCAGAAAGCGCCGTGTGTGGTCCACAGCCAGCCGACACCCGTTTGCTTCGCATGCCTCAACCATCTTCCGTCCCCACTCGACGCTGATAGCAAGCGGCTTCTCCACCATTACTACTTTAATCCCTGCTTCTGCAGCCTCGATGACCGGCTCGTGATGGTGGAAGTTATGGGTGGTCACGCTCACGATGTCCAGATTGGCTTTTTCGTACATCTCCTGCGCGGTAGCGTAGCGCTGCTCTGGTGCGATATCCCATTCGTCCCCAAACTGTTGTAAGCGTTCATCATTGATATCAGCAACAGCTGCAAGTTCAACCTCCTCACACC
This sequence comes from Candidatus Poribacteria bacterium, assembly GCA_965220385.1. GTDB lineage: Bacteria > Poribacteria > WGA-4E > WGA-4E > PCPOR2b > PCPOR2b. The sequence continues at coordinate 1,544,749 of OZ244825.1, forward strand.
GCCGATATCCACCGGCATGGGAGTTTTCTCTTCCCCCAAGTCCGCCAACACCACCGGCGCCAATGATGCCGACTCTGATCTCTGGTTTTGACATTGAGATGTGCCTCCTTAGTTGGAATTGCTCTGTGTATTCATCCTCCGGTTATGACCAGCGGTAACACGTTCTGCCTGCCACAGTTTCCTGTTGCCGTAATAATCCTCTTCAGTTCGCAATGGGTTAACATCAGCCAGCCGCAAGGTGTAGACAAGCATGTCTATAGACGTTTTTCCGTCGTAAAGTCGATTCTGCAAACGCGCTTCTTCGACAAACCCTGCGGCTTTTAGCATCTCTTTTTGGTCGTCGTCACAGTCAGCGACATAGATCTGTAACCCCTGAATCGAGAGGGCTTTTGCTTTTTCTGCAGCAGCGGTCAACAGTTCCGCCCCTTGGTCAAAGTAACTTGGGCAGACACGAAAACTAAGCGTAGCGATATGTTGTTCTTGGAAGGTATCAAACCGCTTCAGGACTGCTGTCCCGACGACGCGTTGTTCGCGGTTTTCCAATACCACAAACGCGCCGTTTCGATCCTCGATCTGTCGCATCAGTCTCACAAAATGGCTTTCAAAACGGGTCTCGCGGAAGGTCTGGGTGAAATAGTCCTTGATCAACCAACAGGGATCATGATGGTTGTAGAGCACAGACGCACGCGGTAAATCCGCCCACGTGGCATCTCGGATTTGCGCTGGCCCGTTGAAAGCAAGATAGGCTTGGTCAAAGTCCCCCGCCTCGGGTGCAAGATAGCGCATTCCATCCCCCAGGTGATACCAGAACCCATGTTTTTCGTACAGACTTCCGGCGATGGGGTTGGTGGTGCAGAGGTAGAGTGCTATCCCATCATCGGCGCGGAATCGCCGGATCAGGCAATCCATGAGCGCCGAAGCGATACCTTTGCTCCGATGTTCCTCCTCTGTTCGCACAAACTCTACGACACCGACATCTCGCGTGTCCGTGGGCGTATAATAGCTCATGCTGCCGACAACTTCGCCATCAATTTCGCCCACAAAGTAAGGCGTGAAAAGCCATTCCGTGAACTTCCCGTTGAGCAAATCGTCGCGTACATCGGTCCAACATCCGACTTTACTGACGTAATCATGGAGCGGTGGATGCAGTGTCTTGATGGCAAGTTGCTCTCCTGTTTTTAACCGCACTGTTTCTGCCGTCATTGTAGGTCCCTCGCGCCTATCGGTTATCAATACGTGAGCATTCTAACACGAGACCGTCTATGCGGTCAATCCAGTTTTTCCTGTGTCGAATCCCGATTTTCATAGGGGAGCGATTGACACACCTACTGTCCTGTGGTATAAACTCCAAAAATTAGCGGAGGAGGGATCAAAATGTCTGAAGAGATAGTGATACGCTTTGCGCGGCTTGATGACTTGGACTTCGCGTATCAAGATGGCTACATTTCGACTGAAGTGCTGAAGAGGAAAATTGATGCACAGTTAGCTCTGAATCCTGATCGCATTGAAGATATTCTAATTGCCGAACGAAATGGAAAACGGGTGGGGTATGTGCGGCTTGAATACCTGTGGTCAATCGTGCCGTATATCTCCCTAATCCAAGTATTACCTGAGTATCGTCGGCAGGGGGTCGGAAAAGCCTTGCTTCGGTTCATTGAAACATTTCTCCGTAACACGGGGCATGAGGTGCTCTACAGTTCATCACAGGCGGACGAACCGGAACCGCAAGCGTGGCATCGGCATGTGGGGTTTGAAGAGTGTGGGGTTATTGCTGGTATTAACGACGGGATTGGTGAGGTGTTTTTTCGGAAAAGCCTTCGGTAGGCAAAAGCATATTTTTATGAAAAAATGTAGGTGCTATTTATCTACATGTTTCTATGGGTTTCTTAATTCTTTAGTTTACAGAGGTGTGGATCTCTGATATAATATGTTATAATGAAAATCTATCGAACTCCGAATCTGGGGATAAATTGGCTAGAGGAGGTATATATATGGATACTGCCTGTTTAGATTATTGTCTGACACATGAGGAACGGCTCCAATTCGAAAAGAACGGATTCTTCATCGTGGAAGACGCATTGCCACCCGAGTTGGTCGATGATCTCAACGCGGTGTTAGATCGGCTTGAGACGAAATATCGGCCGGAGCAAAATTTGGGTCCGCATGAACGGTGTAACATATTCGACTTCATTGGGAAGGACGATATCTTCTTAGAGTTACTGGATTGGCACAAAACATTTCCGAAGGTGTGGGGGATTCTGGGCTGGCATATTCAGCTCTATCATTCGCACTTAGGCATCACGCCACCAGTACCACCTGAGGAGAGATCTGAGGAGAAGCGTTTGGGATGGCATCAAGATAGTGGGCGTTTGAACAGCGATTTGGAAAGCAATCCCCGTCCACGAATCTCTCTCAAGATTGGTTACTTTCTGACCGACACAACGGTAGAGGGAAGTGGGAATTTCTATGTTCTACCCGGCAGCCACTTGCGGAACGAGCTTGAGTTGCCTGAAGACGGGGGCTCGAATCCGGAGGGGACAACAGCGGTAAAAGTGCTACCCGGTACAGCGGTATTCTTCGATCGACGGATCTGGCATTCCGCAAGCCCAAACCATTCTGATATCACGCGAAAGGTGCTGTTCTACGGTTACAGTTATCGATGGCTGCGACCGAGGGACAATATGACTGTTGACCACTATATGGAGCGTAGTGGCCCGATTCGGCGACAGCTATTGGGTGCCAGTACGGGCGGATTGGGATATACCTCACCCAAAGATGAAGATGTGCCCCTCCGAGACTGGATCCAAGAACACCTCGGAGAAGATGCGGTTATACCCTAACCCAACTTGCCACCTAATGCTAACGGGGCGGGCTTTCCAGCCCGCCTTCATTTCAACCTCTCCTTCCTATCACATCATCCCATTCACTTACTTTTTCCAAGTCATCAGCGGTTCGAGTTGCGCGAGAATTTCATCCAGGTATTCCGAGGAGATATCGTCTAGCGGCATCTGCCCGTTACGCTTGAGAGGGCAATCGATGATCCCGCGACGATACAAGACCTCCTTGTAACAACCGGGAAGTTGATGTTCAAAGAGGAACAGCGGTGCCAACTCTTTATAGATATAAGTTGACCGCTCTTCATCGCCTGCCTCTAAGGCGGCCCATAAAGCGACCACGACATCAACCACGTGGCTCGCTGGCATTTGCCCTGCACTCCCACGCCTGTACTCTTCAATCAGATAGCGTCCACCCGCTCCCCCAAATGCACCTTTGCATGAACCATCGTTTCCGTCTACTACATCGGTCAGTTTTACCGTGCTTGGCAGCGTCTCTTCCTTGATGTAATCGACATGCTCGATCTCTCGACAGAGTTTGAGTAGGCATGCTGCTGATAGATTTGACCCGATAGGCGGCATGTTGTTCTGAATGAATACCGGCATCTGTGCAGCATCCGAAATGGTTTGATAGTATTCAAAGACCCCGCTCTCGGAGATGTGATGGATATAAGGTGGCATCGCAATGACACCATGTGCGCCAATATCACGTGCATGCTTGGCAAACCCTTCGGCGACCTCTCGTGCCACGCCTGCCACGCCGATAATTACCGGTAATTGACCGGCGTTCTGCTTTACAAGCACCTCTGACAGCTCCAGTCGTTCTGCATCGCTGAGGGCGGTGAATTCGCTCGCGTTTACTGGATAAACCAAGCCGTGTGAGCCGCACTCGATGCAAAAATCGATCATGCGTTGGAAACTGAGAATATCAATCTCTCCGGTTTCTCGAAATGGGGTGGATGGGATGGTGAAGACACCACGATAGCTGTTTGAGGTCATCAAATTCTCCTTGGAGACTTGCGTTATCAGTTGATATTTTGGTCAATGTGGAGGGATCTGTTCGGCGGGGTTGGCCATTGCATCAGTCTCCGAGTTTGGAGTACAGGATGCGGAGAGCATCCGTGCGGCCACTACCGATTGGTAATGGTCGCACGGATTTAGAACATGAGAAATCGCTGATCCATTCTTGCGGACAGCTGCTCATTACGGGGTTGATTCGTACGCCCAATTCAACTCGTGCTGTAAGCTGGATCGATGCCGTATAACCGAGGCAATCCGAGCATAATGTTCATGTTTTCAACCGCTTGGCTCGCGGCCCCCTTGCCGAGGTTGTCCTCAAGGGAACAGATATAGGCAAATCCTTCATCGACGCGTACTTTCACGAGCAGTTTATGGGTATCAGCGACATCACGCGTACCCCACTGTTTATCGTCCGTATCTTCCACGACGAATACTAAATCCTCTGGCCGGTAGGCATCTCGGATGGTCTGGCTCAGTTGTTCGGCCGCCACCGCTTCAGAGACGTTCTTTAGTGGTTCCGTCAATTCTATCCTGATGTTCGTGTTGATTCCCCTAAAGACTGACTGGAGAACGATCGGGGTAAAATTCACACGAAACCCAGAATATAGTTCCATCTCTGGGATGTGCTTGTGCCTTCTGCCGTAGGCATAGGTAATCTCATTGGGGACTTCTTCAACATCTTTGCGCGCGCCCGAAATTCCTGATGTTGCTACAATCGTCGCTTCTCCTTGGACAAGCCCCTTAAGTGCTCTTAAAGCCAGAATAACGCTTGTTGGATAGCAGCCCGGATTTCCGACTAACCGCGCTTGGGAAATCTGATCCTGCAGCAGGGCTGGCATGCCATATACCGCTTCGGTTAGCAATTCAGGCGTATAGTCCGCTGACTCGTTGGGGTTAAGTCCAATTCGCGGTGCGTATTCGCCTTCAAATTCTTCGCGCGGAAATCGGAAAGCACCGCTCATGTCAATTACTTTCTTTCCAAGCTCAATAATTGATGGTGCAAACGTCATCGATTCCGGATCTTTCGTGGCAAGAAAGACCAGTTCACAGGAGTTCAACATTCCTTCTTCTCTTCTTGAATTTTTTCTGAAGCAGATTTCAACCTGATCGTGATGTTCTAAGACTTTTTCAATCTCTTGCCCCACCATGCCGGTGTCGCCGTATATGCCGATGCTGTACATGATCTGCCTCCTTATATAGATTGTGATTCAAGAATGGTCGGATATTGTGATTAACCCTCATACTTCATGTAATGAAGTATAATCTGTCAATTTTCGAGTGTCAATGTTTTTTTCATCGACTACTAACGCAACGCCTTCATGTTACAGACCGGATGGGAAGTCTGGTTCCTGGTGGCAGAGATTTCAGAATCCTGATCTTCTGCTAAGACATGAAGAAAACCCAAAACCAAATCACCATAATCCTTCCCAATCCTTCCCAAGTTTGAGATTGACGTCTTAGCACATTCATGCTATTATTTCGATGGGTTACAGACACTGTGAACCGGTAGGTACATCATGTGACAATCAGGAGGATATTTTTCTATGGGGCTAATGCCATCAGCTTGGGCACAACAGATAAAACCATCGCCGACGTTGGAAATCAAGTCGATAGCTGATAGTCTGAGGCTGGAAGGCAAACAGATCTACGATTTTGGGATTGGTGAAATGAACCCAGAACTTCCGGTGCCTCATCTCTTAAAAACCGCGATCTCCGAAGCCGTGATGGCCGATGCAACGCATTATTCTCCCGAAGCAGGCGATCCAGAATTACTCGAAGCCATCCATGCAGACCTTCGTCTTTTCGGACTAAACTATTCCCCATCAGAGATCGTCGTTTGCCCTGGCCCCAAAGATGCCTTCTTCAAAATCTGTTTAGGGATGTTGAATCCAAGTTCGCGCCGGAACCGATTGATTGCATTTGCCCCGACCTACGAATCTTATGAGAACCTCCCGATTCTGTTGACGGGTAAACCACCTATTGTCTTACAGACTAATGCACATTTCCTGCCCGATCCAAATGAGTTGGCTGACCTTCTGAGCCAAGATGACACAATTGCGTTGATTGTGTTAAATTCGCCAAATAATCCAACCGGGACGGTCTACCCGCCTTCACTGTTACGAGAACTTGCCGAAATCGTTGGGAAACACGAACAGGTCTGTGTTTTGTCGGATGAAGTCTACCGCACCGTAGTTTATGACAATCTCGAACATATGAGTATCGCATCATATCTCCCGCATCAGACACTGCTCATCGGAGGAATGTCCAAAGAGGTTTCAGGCACCGGCCTCCGTCTGGGATTTATCGCGGGACCGGAATCGACGATGCAGGTAATGGCAAACATTGAGGGAAACACCTCCTCGTGCGTCAACCTACCTACCCAGAGGGGATACGCTTATTTCTTGCGAAAAGATACAGACCTGCGTGTGCGACATCAAATTCGGGACGCGCTCTGTGTACGGCGAGATGTATTAACAGAGCAGTTTAACTCGTTAGTGGGGGAAGCGGTGTGGAACCGTCCTTCGGGTGCCTTCTACTTTTTTCCGGATATGCGCAACTACTATGGTCGCCGGACGCCAGATGGACACGTTCTTGACACGGACGAAGCATTAGCACTCTACTTGATTGAAAACGCGAATGTCGTAACGGTGCCGGGGAGCAAGTTTCAGCGCCCCGGACATCTTCGGTTTGCCTATGCGGTTAGTCTTGAAACAATAAACACCGGCGTAGAACGGCTAGCGGCGGCCCTGAATCGATTGTGTACTTGATAAGACGATGCCATGAATTTCTTAATAGCCATATAGCGTTGCTACGAAATATAACTCGTAGAGTAGAGGCTACACTCAGGAGAACAAATTCATATGCAATATGGAGATAACTGTTGGGTAGATATTCAAGAAGCAGACAAAGATAAAGTCGTCGTTCTGCCACTCGGATCGCTGGAGCAGCATGGCCATCACTCTCCACTCTTGACGGACACCTATCTTGTAACTGCGGTCGCTAAACGGGTCGAACAACAGCTCAGCGACCAGATCTATCTGCTGCCGACGTTGTGGCTTGGTGCGTCTGACCATCACCTCGATCGCGCTGGTACTGTGAGCGTCCCAAATGACATTTACACATTGATGATAAAAAATATCGTCAGGTCTCTCGCTAAGGCGGGATTCCAGCGTGTGTTTTTGCTCAACGGTCACGGTGGAAATGTCATTCCGGGTACGCAAGCAATCACGGAACTGTCGAATGAGTCGGAGGTTTACGATAAGATGTGGATTGCATTGGGCACCTATTGGACGGTGGCTGAACCGGCGATGGCGCCAGAACATCACGGAATGGAGACGCCGTATCTGACCCATGCCTGCGAATACGAAACCTCAATGATGTTGTTTCTACACGGCGAGATTATGCGAATGGACCGGGTGACCTCCAGTCCACCGATGGTAGATTCACCGTTCTATCACAGCGAGCATGGTGGTCGCATCAATGTCGGTAAGCGATTAGTCACACGGGCCCCGACCGGGGCAATGGGAGAACCGCAGCACGCCACACCGGAAAAGGGTGAATCCTTGCTTAACGCTATCACCGGTGAGGTAGTAGCCTGTGTCAAAGATTTTGAGACGTGGTAGTTCGATAATTGGCAACCTTTTACCACGTACAAACCCAATTGTTTTTTAACAGGGACTTAGCAAAATCAGAAAGCGATGAGCAAACTATCACGAAATGATCCCTGCTGGTGCGGAAGTGGGAAACGATATAAGCATTGCCATCTCAAGCAGGACAGAAAGTCAGGAACATCCCAACCACGAATGGCTTCGGGAATTGTTCTAAAGACAGAAGAACAGATTGAGGGCATTCGTCGAAGCAGTCAGTTGGCACGACGTTGTTTGGACATGCTGGAAGACCGAATTGTTGCTAGCATTACAACAGATCAGATTGATCGCTGGGTCTACGAATACACCTGCGACCACGGAGGATATCCTGCAACGCTCGATGTGAAAGGGTTTCATAAGAGTTGCTGCACTTCGATTAATAATGTGATCTGTCATGGTATCCCTGATGATACTACCTTGAAGGATGGGGATATCATCAATGTTGATGTCACGCCAATTCTGGATGGGTATTTTGGCGATACCAGTCGCATGTTTGTCATGGATGCCGTCTCGAATGAGGCGCTGAAATTGGTAGAGCAGACAAGAGCGTGCATGTACATTGGCATTGATGAAGTGAAGCCTGGCAACACCATCGGAGATATTGGCTACGCGATCCAACAACATGCCGAGGGTTTAGGATATTCGGTGGTACGCGACTTGTGTGGTCATGGCACCGGTTTAGAGTTCTGGGAACCGCCGCAAGTTCCTCATTACGGGCAAAGAGACAGTGGACCCGAGATGGTGCCGAACATGGTCTTTACAATTGAGCCGATGATTAACGCCGGTCGTTATGAATGCAGAACACTCTCCGACGGTTGGACAGTGGTCACGGTGGATGGATCGTTATCAGCGCAATGGGAGCACACCGTGCGTGTGACAGAGACCGGTGTTGAGATTCTGACAGCCTAATCTATCACAAGGAAATATCATGTCGCAGATTAAGATCTACGGTTTAAGAGAGAATCTTGATCCTATCAAGGCGGAACTATCAGATGTCATCCATTCGTGTGTCGTTGACGCCTTGCATTTTCCACCGGATAAAAGAGCCCACCGCTTCTTTCCACTCGATCCCGCCGACTTCTACTATCCCAGTGGACGCACGACAAAATACACGATTATTGAAATCAGTATGTTTGGAGGTAGATCTGTAGAGGCGAAGAAACATCTAATTCGCATACTTTTTGAGAGGGTACAACAGTATTTGAATATCCTCCCACAAGACCTTGAGATCACCATCACTGAAACGCCGAAGCATAATTGGGGATTCCGTGGTATGTCGGGTGACGAAATCGAGTTGAATTACAAGGTTGAAGTGTAACAGATGCAGGGGTTGACACTCAATAGATGAGTTGGTCTTTAGACAGTATTGGTCTATGACACCCTGGAACCTCGCAATCAAATCGGCACCTTAGGTCTTTGGTTCCTACACCACCTATCGGGCTCCCAGTTTCAGCAAATGGCAGATTGCATAACCTAAAATCTTATCCATGGCTCTTATTTTGAGGCAGCTCAACCCAGAGACAATTATCCTTAGACGCAGCCTTGCTTCTCGGCTGTTTGGTCTGATTTGGTTTGGCATCGCTGTGCTCCTCATGTTTTCCTTTAAGGCGGATGATCGAATATGGTTTGCGGTGCCCTGCTTGCTCGTTGGGCTGCATCTTTTGACCTATACTGTGAGGATGACTATCCGGCTTCCGCTAAACGAAATCCTGTGGCAACGGCGCATCCTGTTTCTTTTTCCGGCTGAACGGTCCGTGCCATTTTCCGGCATTCGGTCTGTGAGAATTGTGAGTCATGGAAAATTCCTTAAGATCTTGCATCTGTACCTTTTTCTGGTTGATGGTTCACATCTTTCTATCACTCGCGCCTATCAACTAAATCAGGTTGAGGTACAGGGCAGGCAATTGGCGCAAATTGTAGGAAAGCCGCTGGTATACGAACAGGAACAGGAGGAAATTGAGAACTGAAAAAGGGCAGTAGACTTCAAAGGGGATCAGTAAACTACTCACGACTAGAGAGGTAAGACTATGGCAAGTGAATTGAAAGTGGGTTTGGTGGGAGTTCCACGCGGATCTGGGTTTATCCGGGCGTTTCAAACGGTGAATGAGACTGCTTTGGTTGCTATCTGTGACATTAACACGGAGGTCCTAAATCAGGTGGGCAATGAGCATGGGATTAAGGAACGGTATACAGACTTTGAAAAGATGGCGCAGTCCGACCTCGATGTGATTCTTGTGTCTACCCCCATGCCTCTGCATGTGCCACAAGCCGTGATAGCGTTATCAGAGGGAAAACATGTGCTTTCAGAAGTCCCCGCTGCAACGGATCTTGAACAGTGTTGGCACCTGGTTAACACCGTTAGACAGAGCGGAAGGAAGTACATGATGGCAGAGAACTACACCTACATGAAACCGAACGTATTGGTCCGAGAACTCGCTCGACGTGGACTGTTTGGTGAGATCTACTTTGGTGAAGGGGCATATATCCATGAACTGAAAGCGGGCAACGAAAGGACGCCGTGGAGACGCAAATGGCAAACTGGGCGCAACGGATCGACATACCCGACGCACAGCCTGGGGCCTGTATTACAGTGGTTCAATGAGCGGGTGAGTACCGTTTCCTGTTTTGGCACGGGGCATCACTATCGTGATCCACGAGGTGCACATTATGAGAACGAAGATAGTACGACAATGATGTGCAAGACGACCAACGGCGGACTGATTGAGATCCGGGTGGATATGTTGTCTAACCGTCCCCATAATCTTACCTACTATAGTCTGCAAGGGACAAAGGGCTGCTACGAGGCACCCCGGGGTTTTGGAGATGCTCCGAAGATTTGGTTGGCAGATTATGCGGAGCAAATGGAGTGGCGCTCCCTATGGGATTTTGAAGCGGAATTTATGCCAGAGATGTGGCGGAATCCACCGAAGGAGGCCCTGCAGGCCGGCCACGGCGGTGGTGACTATTTCGAGATTCGTGAGTTTGTTGATTCGATTATTGAAGATACAAAGCCCCCAATTGACGTCTACGAAACACTTGATATGACGGTGCCAGGGTTGGTTTCCGAAGCATCGATTAATCAGGGCGGAATTCCACTACCCGTACCCGATTTTCGAGAGATTCGCAGCTTTCCGGACGAGCTACCCGAACCGTTGCAGGATAGTGAGATTATTTCGGTTCAGTTATAGTGGGGGAATTGACTGTTGGAACGCAGGTAAACGGATGCCGATGGCATGTAGTTCCGGAGGAGACTTTGATATTGACAAACCCTTAATGATCGGTATAGCATAACCGTTTATACGCTACATCCCACATTTCATAAGGAGACCGGCTATGAGTCAGATTTCAGGAAACGGAAGCTACTTAGCCAATCAAATTGTAAGCGAAGGACAGATTGAGGCATGGGTGGAGCAATTTCACCGGGACGGTTTTCTGTTTCTACAAGATGTGCTACCACCAGATTGGTGTGCCCAGATGCGTGAAGACCTCGATTGGGCATTGAAGGAAAATCCAAACGGTCTCAACGGTGTGAATGAGCGCACCGCACTTGCCCACCGGATGTTTGAAACCAGTGAAACTAACCTCAAGCTATTCGACTTGGAGCCGATTGTCAGCTTTGCGGAAGCCCTTATCGCCCCAAATTGCCACGTCATCCACAACAACTCATTCCAGAGTTTTCCGGGTGGAGGTATCACACGATGGCACCAGGATGATGCCCCCCATTTCACTGTTACAGATGGTGAGCCCCCGAAAAATATCCGTTTGTCTGTTATGTTCTTCACCGCAAACTACTATCTGACGGATGTCACTGAGATCGAAAATGGTGGCACCGAGGTGATTCCCGGTTCTCACCTGTTCGGTACGGGACCGCCGCCTGAAATTGAAGGAACGGAGTGGGAGAGCAAGATTCGTTACAATTTGGGCAAAGCGGGAAGCGTCGTCATGTTTAACAATCAGGTGTGGCATCACGGAGGGCTTAATCGCACGGATCGAACGCGCTATATTACCCAGATTACCTACGGCCGACGCATGATTGGACACAAATATTATCCGTTTATGAATTACAACATGCCAGAACACATCTACGAAGACGCGAATCCGAGACTGCGCCGACTATTGGGATTCCTCGACCATGGGGCTTACGGTTAATGGATACAGGAGAGCATGGTCTCGTCAACCGAAACAGAATGAAATAATCATATGAAAGCAATCATTTTTCACGAACAGGGTGGAATCGATAAACTCCTCTACGAACAGGTCCCTACCCCGGTCATTGGCCCATCAGAGATATTGGTTCATGTCCGGTCGTGTGCAGTAAATCACCTCGATATTCGGGCTCGACGGGATCGCCCCGAGGTGCAGCCATTCCCGCACATCCTCGGATCCGACATTTCCGGGGACGTGGCCAAAGTCGGTGCTGAGGTTCACAATGTCGCAGTAGGTGATCGCGTGGTACTCGCCCCCTGCATTCCGTGCGGATACTGCCCGGATTGCCTCAGCGGTGACGAAAATATGTGCGATTCTCAGGAGCTTTTGGGTTTTCAGACCAACGGTGGTTACGCGGAATACGTCAAAGCACCTGCCAAAAACGCCATTCAGATTTCCTCCGATCTCTCATACGTTGATGCCTCTGCCATTCCCATCGCCTATCTCACCGCGTGGCACATGCTTGTAACGCGGGCAGAAGTTCGTCCTGGGGATGATGTATTGGTCTTATCCGCAGGCAGCGGTGTTGGGAGCGCTGGCTTGCAAATCGCTAAACTGTGTGGGGCACGCGTCTTTGCGACAGCGAGTACCGATGCGAAACTTGAACGCGCCCGTCAGATGGGAGCCGATTTCACAATCAACTATACGCAGACCGATTTCAGTGAAGCCGTTCTTGACGCAACGGGTGGATGCGGCGTTGACGTTGTCTTTGAGCATGTTGGTGCAGCGACATGGGCTCAGAGCATAGCAAGCCTTGGCAAGAAAGGACGGCTGGTGTCGTGTGGCGTTACAACAGGGAATATCGGTGAGATAGACATCCGCAAGATGTATCAGAAACAGTTGACCCTGATGGGATCGGCGCTGGGGACGACAGCCGAACTTCAGACTATTATCCGGCTTGCTGAACAGGGAAAGTTGACGCCGATTATCGCTCAGGTATTGCCGTTACAAGCAGCAGCGGAGGCACATCGAATTATAGAGGCACGAGAAAATTTTGGCAAGGTCTGTCTCCAACCGGAATAATAGGAGCGGAAAGGGAATTTCTATGGGAAAGTTGGATGGTAAAGTTGCGATAGTTACGGGCGCTGGCAGGGGGCACGCCGAAGCGATTGCGCTGCGGTTCGCAGAAGAGGGGGCTGCGGTTTCTTTGTGCGATGTGATTCCATTAGCGACGCTCCAGGCAAAGGTTGGTTCGAAGATAAGCGATGCCGGCGGAAAGGTTCTGTGTTTTCAAACTGATGTCTCGGAAGAGAAGCAAGTAAACGAGATGGTAGAGGAAACGCTTGAAACTCTGGGAGGCGTTGATATACTCGCAAACGTTGTTGGTATCGCTGGACCAACGAAAGATGTCTGGGATATGACCCTGGCGGAGTGGAAACGGACGCTGGCAGTTAATCTTGATTCGCAGTTCTTGTGTTGTAAGGCAGTGCTACCTGAAATGATCCAGAAGCGGTACGGGAAAATCATAAACTTTAGTTCGGGAACAGGCAAACAGCCACTTTCCCACAGAGCACCGTATGCCACCTCAAAGATGGGGGTAATCGGCTTCACGCGAACACTCGCTGCCGATGTTGGACGCTACAATATCAATGTCAATGCAATTTGCCCAGGGGGACATGAGGAACGGAGCGTCGAACTTGCAAAGGGGCGGGCGGAATACATGAACCAGTCCTTTGATGAGGCAGGATTTCGCGAGCGGATTAGACATCCAGATCCGAAAGGTGTTCTCGCGGGAAGATGGTGTGTCGATGAAGGCTATCATGAAAAAGGATCTGGTCCCGAAGAGATGGCTGCTTTAGCCCTCTTTCTCGCGTCGGATGATTCAGCAAGTATAACGGGACAGGACATCAACTGCGACGGGCGCGTAATGTGGTAGTAATCCGTGCGGATGACACACCAGAAGATTACACTGATCTTCCAGCACAGTCAAGGCACATCAGGGCAAATCTTTTCTCCGCTCCGGTGCCCTCAAATTCTGTCTCGTAATCGTAGGTTACCTTCACATCTGCCGCCCCACACCAATCACATTTCCCACGAAAATAATCCGCCCTCTGTGCCACGAGTTCCTGATGTTTCTCAGCCAGCCGTCTTGCAGATTGGATGAGATCCAGTGCGCGTTGCCGTAGTTTTGGGTCCGTTTCTTTTTTCGCAATCTTTTCAAGAACTGGCTGCAGTTGCGGATCGTTCGGCCGTCCGCCATCGTCGAGGGTATGCCAAGCTGCCCTGCGCACTTCAATGTCAGGGTCCTGTAGCCCCCCGTATAGTGCTTCCCATACGGCATCAATTCGTCTGCGAACGTGGCATGGACAGAGATTTTCCATGGCAGCTTTTCTGTCCTCTGGAGCTTCCGAATACGCCAGCGAAATGTAGAAGTCAATTTCATCGCCGCGCAACCGATCCTCACCACCCCGTTGCTGCCTCTTCTGATACTTATTCTTCGCACGCTTCTTCGGCATTGGTTTGTCCTCCCATTTGATTATGTTACGCTGTAATGCTTACTTGATCTCTTATACGCCGGTGACATCGCTCGCATTTGTTCAACAACTTTTGGAACTTTTTCGATGACCTCATCGATTTCCGCTTCGGTGTTATCCTTACCGAGCGAAAACCGGACGGTGCCTTGCGCCAACTGCGGTGGCAGACCGAGCGCAGCCAAAACATGCGACGGCTCCATCGAACCGGAGGTGCAGGCGGAACCGGTTGAGACGCAGATACCTTCCATATCCAACCGCAAAATGAGGCTCTCTCCTTCAATATACTCAAATGAGATATTCAGTGTTCCGGGCAAACTGTGTTCGGGCTCGCTGTTCTCGTGGATACGATCAATATGCTCATGCAGCCCTTTCCGCAACTTATTTGTCAGATGTTCCAGATGTTCGACGCTTGTTTCCCGACTTTTCTGTGCCAGCGCTGCTGCAGCACCAAGTCCAACAATTGCGGGGACGTTCTCTGAACCAGCCCGCCGGTTACGCTCATGTGAGCCACCGTGAAGCAAGTTCTCAAGGCGTGTACCCCGCCGAATGTATAGCGCGCCGATGCCCTTAGGACCGTAGATCTTATGGGCAGAAAGCGAGAGCATACTAACTCCTAGCGCCTGAACATCAACCGATAGTTTGCCTACGGACTGTACCGCGTCCGTGTGGACAGGGATACGATGTTCTCGCGCAATTTCACAGATCTCCCCAACCGGTTCAATGGCTCCGGTTTCGTTGTTAGCATGCATAATTGAGATAAGGATTGTCCCGTCTCGAATCGCTTCGCGCAGATCGTCGAGTTGGATTAGCCCGTAGCGATCAACGGGGAGATATGTTATTTCAAACCCATGTTTTTCAAGGTGCTGGCAGGTATGCAACACAGCGTGATGTTCGATTGAAGAGGTGATAACGTGGTTGCCACTGTTGCGGCTATGCTGCAACTCAGCGATCCCTTTGATGGCGTAGTTGTCAGCCTCCGTCCCGGTGCCGGTAAAGACGATTTCGCTTGGACTTTTAGCGTTGATGAGTGCTGCGACCTGTTCGCGTGCGTCGTCAATAGCGCTGCGTGCCTCGCGTCCATAGGTGTGGATGCTGGAACCGTTGCCGAATTGATCGGTCATAAAGGGGAGCATCGCCTCAAGCACCTGCGGGTGGATTGGCGTCGTTGCGTTATGGTCTAAGTATATGCGTTTCACGATCCTCACCATTTTCTACACGGGTTATAGTTCGTCAGACCGGGTTGCAATGCGCTCTTGGACAGTTGCGACAAACTCCACCACAGGAATACCGTTCTGACGCGCTCCATCTCGTTTACGGATAGAAACAGTGTTGTTTTCAATCTCTCTATCTCCGACAACGAGCATATATGGCACCTGCATCAGTTGGGCTTGACGAATTTTGGCGTTCATTCGATCGGGTCCCAAATCGGCTTTGCCACGAATTGCGGAAGCTTTTAGCTGTCCAGCAATTTCTTGAGCATAGTCGTTGTGACTGTCATTGATTGGAATAACACGCGCATGTTCCGGTGAGAGCCAAACAGGAAACTTGCCAGCGTAATGCTCAAGCAGGAAACCGATCATCCGCTCGTGCGTCCCTAACGGGGCGCGATGAAGACATATCGGGACTTCGGATTCACCGGATCTATTGACGAAACTTAAGTCGCATCGTCCCGGCACAGCAAAATCGACCTGATTGGTAGCAAGGCTGAATTCCCTACCGATCGCGCTCCAGATCTGCACATCGATTTTGGGACCGTAGAATGCGGCCTCATCCGGAACCTCTACAAACGGCACGTCCCCATTCGTCATAGCGTTACGCACCATCTCTTCGGTTTTGAGCCACATCGGCTCGTTGTCGATATACTTATTGCCAAGTCCGGCTTTGTGGTGCGTACTCAGACGCATCACATATTTCTCAATGCCGAAAATTCGGAAATACTCGAGGTATAGATCAACGACGCCCATGAATTCCGCTTCAAACTGCTCCTCGGAACAGTAGATATGTGCGTCGTTCATTTGCATAGAACGTACCCGCATAAGACCAAAAAGTTCACCACTTTTTTCAAAGCGATAGCAGGTCCCATATTCTCCCAAGCGCAGCGGCAGATCACGGTAGCTACGCGGCTTGCTATCAAAGATCTTGTGATGGAATGGGCAGTTCATTGGCTTCATGTAATACCGCACACCCTCCATTTCCATCGGCGGATACATACTCTCGGCATAATGTGATAGGTGACCCGTCTGCTCGAACAGGGCGTCTTTGGCGAGGTGAGGCGTCCTAACACGATCATATCCTCTTTTCTCTTCCATCTCTTTGGCGAGTGCTTCCAGTTCTTCAATAACAATGCCCCCATTGGGTAACCACAGAGGGAGTCCGGGACCAACATCCTCATCAAAGATAAAGATTTCCAGGTCTCTGCCCAGTTTCCGATGATCTCGTTTTCGCGCTTCTTCAAGCATTTGGAGGTGCTGCTTGAGCTCATCTTTGGTGTGCCACACCGTACCGTAGATACGTTGAAGCATGGCGTTGTTTTCATCCCCGCGCCAATATGCACCAGCAACAGTCAGCAGCTTAAAAGCGTCGGGTCGGATTTCACCGGTATCCCCGACATGGGGACCTCTACAGAGATCTTCAAAGGTATCCTGTCGATAGGTGCTCAGGACAGGTGTTTCATCGATTGCTGTTCCATATTCGTCGGCATCCCCCTCGATCAGCCCCTCTATCAACTCCAACTTATATGGTTGATCTTTGAACAACTCGCGTGCTTCATCAGGTCCGATTTCTCGATAACTGAATTCATGTTTGCCAGCGACAATTTGCCGCATACGTTTCTCAATTTTCTGGAGGTCTTCCGGCGAAAATGCGATCGGCTTGTCATCACTGTCGACACCAAGATCGAAATCGTAGTAGAAGCCATTTTCAATCGGCGGCCCAATAGCAAGTTTCGCATCTGGGAATAGTTCCAAGACAGCTTGCGCCATCACATGTGCGGTGCTGTGTCTGATTTTATAAAGCAGATCTTTTTCTGAGTTTTCCATAGTTCTCTCCGGTAATTATGGTATCTTCCGAGTTTCTCGGAGCTTCGAGTCCTGTTCAATTCTATGTAAAATCCCCACTTCTCGAATGTTCTTCAATAAAAAAAGAGCCTTTCGGCTCTTTAGTGTTAAACGGTATGTGATGGGCGATACTGGATTTGAACCAGTGACCTCTTGCATGTCAAGCAAGCACTCTAACCACCTGAGCTAACCGCCCGAATAAGGGAATGAAGGCGGCGGTCGGAATTGAACCGACGCATAGGAGTTTTGCAGACTCCGGCCTTACCACTTGGCTACGCCGCCACATTGGAGCGGGAGACGGGATTTGAACCCGCGACCTCTACCTTGGCAAGGTAGAGCTCTACCACTGAGCTACTCCCGCAAAGCGATTTTAAGTGTATCAAACACACTCGCATTTGTCAACCAAAAAGTGCAAATTTACTGAAACGTGCGGGATCGACTCTGCTGCGTCACCTATCACCATCGTAACCAACTATTTCGCCTGTAGTCGCATCGAAGATTGCGCCGTAGCTGCCCGGCGCAGCGAAATCTTCATCTGTCTGCATCGCCAATTGGGTATTTGCGTCCATTAGGTAATAGTGGCCGGTGTAGAGGTGCGCTGCGTCCTCAATCTGCTTGACGTGATAGCAATGGCTGTGAAATTGAATCGTGTTATCGTAGATAATGATATACCGATCTCCGAAGATGCTTTGCGCGATCTGGTGAACGATAAACGGTTCAACTTCCTTAGATATCTCTCTATTTCGCACGGAGCTTTAGGCCTCCATCAGGGCGTGTGAATTCAGCAGTTACGCTTTAATCGTGGATTTTTGATTCTCTTGTCAAAAGGATTGTATCAATCCGTCGATTCTTATCTCTGCCCTCCTGAAGATTGTTATCGGCGACAGGATGATCCTCACCTAAACCGGTAGCTGTCATGCGTTCTCGCGGAATATCGCATGTTTCGGCAAGGTATTTCATGAACGCATCAGCACGCCTCTGTGTTATCCGCAGATTCACGTCTGTTCCCCCACTGCTATCGCTGTGGCCTTCGATTCGGACATTATAGTCGTAAAACGTCTTGATAACCTCAGCAAGCTGGCGAATCTTTGGAAAGAATTTCGGATTGATTTCCGAACTCCCTTGCTTGAAAAGATTCCCGCTGAGTCGGATGAGTACCCCCTTCTCACTTTGAACCGTCTCCGCATCAGTTACCGTGGTAGCTGCGTCGAGGATCCGGCTCTCAACTGCCTTGATTTCTTTACCTTTTTCAATCGCAGCGGCCAAGTACTCGTAGCTTTGCTGCCCCAAATCGATTGCCTGAGAATAATTTTCAGCCGCAAGTGCCTGTTTGGCATCTGCGAGGAGCGTTGTTGCCTTCTCGTGGTGTGCTGGGACAAGCGTTGTTGCCTCGGCTGCATCTCGGTCTAGCGCCTCTTCCGCCCGGAAGACGGCATCCTTGGCTTGAGCTATTTGCTCCTCAAGTGCTTCCTTCGCCAAGCGTTCCCGCTCAATCGGTTCCGCAAGCACAAGCGCATCGCTAGCACTGCTCTCGGCTTGCGCGGCGAGCGTCAATGCCCGATCATACTGCTCGCGCGTCAGCGCCATATTTGCCCCCTCAAAGCTGCTGGTCGCACGCTGAAAGAGCTCCGGTGCATGCTCAAACGCATTCATCTTTTCCGCTCGATCAATCTCAAATTGCGCGCGCGCAATTGCTACTTTTGCATTTGTATGTGCTTCAAGTTTTGCCGCTTGGGATTCGGTAGCCGCCGCGTTCCTCCCTGCCACGGTTGCAATCTTCGTCTTGTTTGCGTAGCTTTCCGCGTCCGTAGCAAGCGATTTCGCCTGATTAAAATTATCCTGTGCGAGCGCAGCGCGCGCTTGGACGATCAGATCCTTTGCGGCTCGGTAGTTATCCCCAGCGTAGGTAAGCGCACCTTCCACTTTTACATCATCAAGTATAAGTTCCACCCTATCAATAGTCACTTGTATCTGCGATCGTAACAGTGCATTTTGGGCATCCATCTTTGCTTGGGCAGATTCGGCTCGCGCCGCTACTGCGCGCTGCTCTGCCTGAAGTGCCCTTGCCAAAGCGCGTGCCGTTTTTTCTTCTGCAATCAACTGACGGACCTCTGCCGTTCTTGTTTTATACTCCATCTCCTGAATCACAGCTCTCAACATCTCTGCCTCCGCCTCATTAATTCGGTGCTGGGCGAGAGATTGACGGACCTGTGCACCGGCAATTCGGGATTCCATTCCTGCCCAAAACGCTAGCTCTATGCTCAGGATCCCATCCCCATTACGTTGGGCTTGCTGTGCTCCTTCGATGAGCCGTGTCGCTTTGCTGAACGTTTCGCTGGCATATTCTTCCGCTCCCAATCGCCGCGCTTCCGTAACAGCTTTCTGTGCGTCGTTCAGGCTTGTTTCGAGGAGGATCGGATCCACCGTTCCAGCGCAACCCACGAGTCCGAATGCTATGAAAATGTGAAACGCAGTGACAGCCATACAGGTGACATATCGCACATACCGTATAGCGTGTCGCATGAGTTGATTCAATCCATTCCTCCAATATCTACTATTAAGGGAGATTTTTTCCCTTCAAATATAAACAGATTTGTCCCTTTACATCAGTACGTGGCTATTCTTCAGGCGTTGATTGCAACTCTTGCAATTCCCACTCTGCCTGTTGAAGGTCTCGATTCGCGGCTTCTGCAGCATCTAATTGTGATTCGAGTGTGGCCTCTGAACTGTTAGCCTTCGCCTCTAACTGGTTCGCAAGGGCAAGCGCCTCCGCAATTCTCGCCGTCAGTTGAGCGCGCATCCCCATGCGATATGCTTCTGTCTCTTTGCCCACGCTTAACATCTCTTCCGATCGGACCACCATCTGCTCTGCCTCCGCCAATTCTCGGGGTGCAAGGTTTTGAGCATCTGCTTGTTTGGCTGCTCCGATCCGGACTTTGGCGTCATAGATGATCTGTGTTGCGCGCTCAGTTGTGGCGCCGCACCCAAGCATCCCTAAAACAACCAGTAAACTGGAAACCTTCATCATCAACATCTGTCTCATTAGGCTGCTCCAGAAGAATAAAATGGATTAAGGTCTATACGGCGTTGGTTTACGCCTCGGATACCTTAACGATCAACACCAATCTCAAAATGTCTGACGAGCGGAGCCAAGTCATCCCAGAAATCATCTGGAATTTCCACCGCCCCCGCCTTTGCATTCTCCATAGCTTCTTCAGGAGTGCGAGCACCAGGTATCGTGGAAGCAACTTGGGGGTGGCGGGTGCACCATTGAAGAGAAGCAGCTACCATTGGGATCTCGTAATCCCTACAAAGAGTTTGGATTTTGGAGACGTGATCCAAGCAAGCCTGGCTGAAGTTCCGTGCGAGATAGTTGATATCTGTGATCGGTCCTGTTGCAAGCAAGCCGCGCTCAAGCGGCGTAGCTACAACAATTCCCACGTTGTGCTTCTCCGCAGCTGGTAGGATACGTTCAGCGGCCAGCTGATTCAAAAGGCTCCAAGCCTCCGGAAGCACAGCGGCATCGAATTCTCCAGTCTCGATATAGGGGGCGTTTGTGTGGGGATCATTAGCCGCGGCACCCACATATCGGACAACTCCCTCTTTCTGCAATTTGCGCAACGCGGCCAACGCACCCTCTTGTCCCATTACCTGTTCCATGGGAATATCCATGGGATCGTGAATATAGAGGACATCAAACTGTTCGATGCCCAAGCGTTCTTGGCTGGCTTCCACATCACGCAAAATTGCATCAAAACTGTAATCTTTCGCATCCATCGTGATCTGTCCGACCTTGGTGGTAACGGTGCACTTGGCAGCCAGATCGGGACGCGCTCTCAGCGCCTGACCAATCGTGGTCTCGCTTCGGGTGCCGCCGTAAAGGGGAGCGGTGTCGATGAGCGTACTCCCAGCTTCGATGGCAGCATAGATGGTCCGCACACCGAGATCTTCTTCCATATAACTGGTGAGAAATTCATCGCCCCGAAGGTTGTTAGGATCTTCGGGGTACTCCTCGGCTGCCTGATTGGCGGTGGGAATCCCGATAAACGCAGCCCCCAAACCGACAATCGGCACCTCAAGTCCGGTTCTACCCAGAATTTTGGTTTTCATGATCTTTACCTCATCGAGTGCACCGCGCTAAGGAATCAGACCTGCACAGGGTTGCACATTACCCCATCATCTCCTGCATTCTTCCAGCAACCCAATCGACAGCAACATCAATCATAGCCTGTCCCTTCTCCGCGTTGGCTACTTTCGCGTCATGGTGATACATCCGATCAGCTTCAGCCTGATCCGGGTTGGAGATAGTCAATTTGGCATTGTCATAATCTACGCCGTCCCAATCAACATTTTCCGGAAAGGCTGCCCAAGCAAACGCGGTTTCAAATTCTGCGGCATGACCGGGGCATCTGCCGGTTTCCAACTGTTCTTGGACCAACTCTGGTGAATACGCCTCCCAATATGAGTGAAAGTCAATGTTGATTCCGAGCTTTTCGCGGTAGCCATCCAGCCGCTCATGCACCGGAGCAGCGTTGCCAGCATGGCCGTTGATAATAAGTATATTTGTGATTCCGTGACGCCGCATGCTATCTGCCACGTCATATAGGACCTCTCCGAACACGTCAGCGCGAAGTGTCAGCGTACCCTTGTGATCCATCCAGTGCTCGGACACGCCAATCGCCAGCGGTGTTGTGACAACAACATCGGGAAACAGCTTTTGTGCAGCCAGCTTTGAGACATGCACAGCACTTGCAGTATCATGAATCATCGCCAGATGCTCATTGTGTTGCTCGGTGCTGCCTGTTGGAATAATTGCGCCCCTGAGCGTTCCAGCATCAATGGCTTCGCGGATATATCGTCGTGGATTTTCCCACAGTAGAACAGATTTAATCTGAGACATTTGCAAACTCCTTCTGCTTTCAGTAAATTTAGGTAGAATTAGGCGACGAAATCTACAGGGGTTACCCTGATTCCATTGTCGTCGATCGAATAAAATTGGGGTGGTATCAGAACGGCAGCGGGATTCCAACCCGTTCTGCAACGATTTGCAACTGTTCCTGATGTAGCTCGCCGACCGGGATTCCGATTTCCGCCCACTCCCGTTCCCGCTCCCATTCTAAGCCGCCGGGCAGATCTGACCGGTCATAACCCGGTGCGGGTTGCATCTCTCGCGCATCGCGGATATGCTGGTCGATCTCGGCTTTGTACTCGTCAACTGGTCTGAAACGAGAGATGTCAATCGCTGCGATGAAAGCACCTTGATTGGCTCCCTCCCAGGTCGTAGGCGGATCGGGCGGCTTATCGAACAGCCAAATCCCTGCCATGAATCCACCGAGCGCGTGGCTTACATGACTTAAACCCAACATCTTGAAAAATGCTGCTGGACTCTGCTCGAATGCTTGGTCCAGTGGCAGCTTCGCGTCAATTCCAGTCGCCATATCGGCAACTATGGGCGGTTGATCGCCCGCTGGCAGCGCGAAACTCATCGGTGAAGCCCCCGTCGCGGTAGCAATTGGGGCGTCGGGACTATGTCGAAAACGGTGGCAGGAAACAGCAAATCCAACGCAATCCGCTTCAAGGGCGAGCCGTGAATACTTGCCAGCACTCCCGAAATGGAAATGATTGCGACTCGTTGCTGCACCGAGTCCCATCTCTTTCGCTTTCTTGACCGCTGCCTTGGCAGCGTGGTAGGAGGCGAAATGCCCCATGCCGCCATCACCATCATAAATCGCTGTCGTCGGTGATTCATCGATGCAGCGAACAGTTGGACGTGGATTCACTTTACCGTCAAGCATCATCCCTACATATCCTGGTGTCTGGCGCGTGCCGTGACTGAACACGCCGCGCAGATCGGTGAGAACCAGGAGGTGAGCCATGTGTGCTGCATCTTCTTCGGAAGTCCCCGCCTTCTGGAAGGCGTCACTGATGAAACTTCGAAGTGCATCTGGCATAACGCGGATAAATTCATCTGGAATGACATTCATAGTTTTTCTCCATATTTAGCAAATTCGTAGCCGAGGTAGAGTGCATTATAGCACCTTATTTTGCGTTAGTCTATACGATTGTGAGAACGTAGATTTAGAGACATGAGCTGCAGTAGTATCCCAGCCATAAGTTCCATTATGATAATATACTTGATGTACCCTCTTCTTGACAAGAGGTAAATCTCAGGAGATTGACGTATTGATGAACTTGTGGTAGAATCAATCGGAGTTATTAAGAAATCTGGAAATTACGGAAGAAGGGGATTTATAATGCCTACAAGATTTAACGCATCTAATCTGTCTCCGGCAAAACGTGCGATTTTAATTGGCATGGACGGAGCGAGTATGGAACTGGTTAAAAATGTGATTGACTGGGGACACGCCCCGAACATGGGTCGGCTCCTTGAGCGAGGGGTTTTTCGATCGATGATCGGCGTTTTTCCGACCCTGACCCCGCCGGGTTGGACAGCACTCGGCACCGGTTCATGGCCCGGTACGCACCGGGTGATGGATTTTAACATTCGCGCCTTGGGAGAGCAACTTGATAAGACCGTTTGGGGCATCAACACAGGATTATGCCAATCCGAATACATCTGGAATTTGGTGGAACGGGCAGGAAGAACACCGATCCTTGTTAAGTGGGAAATGTCATGGCCTCCAACCGTGACTACCGGAATTCAGGTAGAGGGCACGGGACCCGGTGTGTCCAACCACCATCAGGTCGCGGGTTATCACCTTTTTGTCAGTGGGAAATGGACACCCCGTCCGATCGGCGGAGAACGAGATCCGGAGACACTGGATCCAAGCGGGTTACAAGACGTTAGCGACATCGATCCGGTCACGATCGAATCGGTTGACGGAAAAGGGTGGACCGATCTGCCGGATTCGGCTCAACCGCCGCGCGAAGTAGAATTAACAATCCAACCCCTCACGCGGGGACGTGCAGATATGAACCGGGGAAAACAGGGAACCCCCAAGCCCTTCTTTGGACTGATTTATGCGAGTGGAGAGAACGGCTATGATGCTGTGCGGATATGTCGAAGTCGATCTGGCACTGATATCGTTACGGAGCTTGGTATGGGAGATTGGAGTGATTTTTGGTTGGATACCTTCGAGATCGATGGGTCGGCGGTGGAGGGGTATGTCCGTATGAAACTGATTACCCTCACCCCAAATGCTGATGCGTTTGAATTATTCTCCCCGCAGATCTGGCCCCGCGAGGGTTATACGGTTCCTGGTGAAATTGCAACCGAGATTGATCAGGAAGTCGGTACTTTCCTTCAGAATCCTGGCCGTGATGCATTAGGTGTGATAGACGATGACACATACTTTGAGACCTTAGAGTACCACCATCAGCGGCTCGCCGATGTCGCAGAGCAACTAACGAAGACCCGCGAGTGGGATGTCCTCATGGTAGAAACGCACGCACCAGATTACACCAGCCACTTCTTCTTGAGTCAGGCAGATGAGATCAGCGGTGCACCTCCCGAAACAGTTCAACGGTGCCGAGATGGCGTCATTCGCACATACGCATCAACAGATCGGATGATCGGACGCGTGATGGAACTTGCGGACGACGACACCGTTGTCCTTGTCTGCTCAGACCATGGCGGAACCCCAAACCAATTTCGGTCAGTAAATATCACCGAGGTATTGGAAGAGACCGGCTTCATCGTCTACAAGGAAGGCACCCGAGAGATCGATTGGTCGAAGACGCGCGCAGTCGACGTTGGCTTGGTGCACATCTTTATCAATCTCAAGGGCCGTGAACCGGATGGCATTGTTGATCCGGCGGATTATGAGGCGACACAGCGTGAGATCATTGCCGCCCTCCACGCCTATAAAGATCCTGCGACCGGTAGACATCCATTCTCCCTCGCGCTGACACACGCGGATGCCGAGATGGTGAATCTCAGCAGTAATCTGGTGGGGGATGTGGTTTATGCCTTACGTCCGGAATTTGACGGTGCACACGGCAAACAGCTTCCCTCCGTCAGCTTTGGTATCGGTGGGCAGCATTCAACATTTATACTTTCGGGTGCGGGCGTCCGTCAGGGGGTGGCACTCCAACGGCAGGTGCGCGTAATTGATGTCGCGCCGACACTTTGCCATTTGTTGGGTCTCCCCATGCCCCGGAATGTAGAAGGGGGCGTTGTGTATGAAGCGTTGGAGGATCCAGATTGGCACCTCAACGCCCTTGAAACTTTATCGAAGGATTAATCGGACCAAGTGGCAAGGGCGCGATCGTACCCTTGCCACTTTTTCCCTCGTTCACACATTCCCGCTTGAATTATTTTTATCAATATGTTAAAATACAGTTAACCAAAAAAACAACATATTTGAGCGAGGTAATGGTTATGGAAATCTTACAAGAACTAAATGAGAAGCAACGAGAAGCTGCATCCCACACAACTGGTGCGCTGCTCGTTGTAGCGGGACCTGGCACCGGCAAAACCAGTGTCATCACCCACCGAATCGCACATCTGATCCGAAACCATCACGTGGCACCAGCGCAGATTTTCGCGGTTACCTTCACGAACAAAGCCGCCCACGAAATGCTTACACGGATCAAGGCACTGCTGGGCACAACGCAAGGGTTGGAGGTCCGTATCCATACCTTTCACGCGTTTTGTGTCCACTTGCTCCGTGAACACGCCGATAAGATTGGCTTGGGGGTCAACTTTGCGATTTTTAGTCAGGAGACACAGGAAGAGGTGCTAATCGAATGTCTGCGCGAACTTCGTCAGAATCGGCTCACCTATCCTCCGTGGATGCTGCGCGACATTATCGGTGCGTACAAGGTGAAGTTGAAAAATCCAACTGCTAATCAAGATGAAATTTGGCTAAGTGATGGAACAGTTATCAACGATCCTGTGCAAGTGCAAGACATTACTGATCTGCTCAAAGCCTATCAGACAAAACTCGCCGCTCATAACGCCCTCGACTTCGATGATCTTATCTCCAAATCTGTCGAGGTACTTGAGCAGGTGCCGGATATTCGAGCAAAGTACCGCAAAGACATCCGCTTCATCCTTGTTGATGAATACCAAGATATTAACGCTGCACAGTATACCTTGCTCAAACTCCTTTCCCGCGCCCCTGAACATAACGTGATGGTTGTAGCGGACGAAGATCAATCTATCTATAGCTGGCGCGGCTCCAGTCCCAAATATATTGAACAATTTAAGAAAGATTTCAAGCCAGCGGTGGTTGAGTTAGAGGAACACTATCGTTGCAGCGAGCGGATTCTGCGATCTGCGGGAGCGGTGATTGCCAAAAACACACGTCAGAAAGAGAGCGTTCTGAGAACGCACAAGGACGCTGGAAACACGCTCTATCACTACACGCTAGACACTCCTGATGCAGAGGCAAATCTCGTCATTGCGTTGATCCGGAAACTGATCAAAGAACGACACTACTCATACGGCGATATCGCGGTTTTTTACCGCACCCACCAATTAGCGGATACGTTAGTCGATCGGCTGCACCAAGAGCGCATCGGGTTTCAGCGTATTGGACGAATTAACTCCTTCCAAGAGGAACACGCCCAGGGAATTCTCTCCTATCTGAACTTCATCCAGTGGCAACTCCCCCGTGATATTGAAAAGGCAGTCAATTTTCCACAGCAGCTAATAGACGACCTCACGTTGGTCCGATTGAAGTGGCTCGCCCAACAGAAAGGTCTCACACTGATTGAACTGCTCAGAACAATTGACAACTATCCAGCCGATGTCGGTCCCTTCACCCGCTGGAATGTACGTCAATTCTTCCAACAGATTGATGGTTTTCATGAGGGGGTTGAGGGAGAGCAGATTCACACGGTCGCAGCCCGGCTCTTCGATCTCCTTTCGCAACGGCGCAGCCCGTATCAATCCGAAGCCATGCACGAGATTGAGAATCAACCGGAAATTCCCGGACTTCGCGCTGCGACAGATACACTGTATAGCGCCATTGACCGGGGAGATCCTATCCATCTGACAGCAAACTACGGGATTGATTCCCACTGTGCTGCCCACATTATTCGGCTGACGTTGGAACGATACCTCAACTTCTCGATTTATACAGATCTGCTGCCTCCTAACTCACCTTTGCCTCCGATAATGGACGAGAGTGGAGTCAACATCCTAATTGGGGATTTTGGAGAGCTGCCCGAACGCAAAAATACGACAATTCTACTCGGCTCTGCGACCGATGCAGATGCAAACGTTATCCAACTCAACAAATCACAACTCACCAAATCCCGCAGCGTTACTGCATTAAAACTGTGTCAACGACTCTTGAGCAACTTTGAAAAGCCAAACCTTGCGGACATGATCGTTTACGACCTCGAAACGATAGACAATAACCCAAAAACTGCCGAGATTATTGAGATCTATGCTAATCGTTTAAGCGCAATCGGAAGTAAGGTTCAAAGCTATCATCAATATGTCAAACCGACAAACAGGATACCGAAATCGAGTACAGCTATCCACGGTATTGACAACAAGACCGTAGCGAATGAGCCGGGCATTGAAATTGTGCTACCACAGTTTCTGAGTTTCATCCAAGATCGCATCCTCAT
Source organism: Candidatus Poribacteria bacterium (assembly GCA_965220385.1). Taxonomy (GTDB): domain Bacteria; phylum Poribacteria; class WGA-4E; order WGA-4E; family PCPOR2b; genus PCPOR2b. The sequence goes on from OZ244825.1 coordinate 1,572,531, forward strand.
CGGGCACAATATCGCCGATTTTGATAACCTTGTGCTTGAACGGGACCTCGGAAAATATTTGAAGCATGGACTTTCCAATCCATACTACGACACCCTTGCCACGGCGCAACGCCTATATCCGCGCGAAAGCTGCAGTTTAGAAGCTCTTGCGACCAAATTCAATATCGAACATGGTACGATGCACCAAGCGATTGAGGATGTACGGGTCAACCACGAGGTGTTTGATGAACTGATCAAAGAGGATTTGCGCCGCCGCGAAGTGAAATCCCTGCCTGAACTTTTACCCCTGGTCGGTATTGGAATACTTGCTGCCCAGCGGGACCAACAGTATCTCGGAGTGGATGAAGGGACGGCAGACGGAATAGAAACCTATCACCAAGCTGCTGCACGGTATGTTCGGACGCATCTGCCAGATCTAGATTGGCTTGAAACGGATCTGCAGCCTACCGAGAAACAATCGCTTCAAAATCTGATCAATACACTAAAGCAGACGCAGCTTGAGGAATCACCGGAAGACAGAGATTGGGAGACGAGACGCGCAAGGTTCATGAACGGCGTTTTACATTTTGAGACGACCAGCGTTGAAAGGCGCCTCACCAATTTTCTCGATTATCAGAAGTTGATTAACAGTGCCGATGAAGTGGAGGTTGAAGAGGACAAAATTACGTTGATGACACTGCATACAGCAAAGGGAACAGAATTCCCGGTCGTGATTATTATGGGACTGGAGCAAGGAACACTCCCAATTTGGCGTAGCAATGAATCGTTAGGAGAAATTGAGGAGGAGCGTCGGCTATTCTACGTTGGCATGACTCGCGCTCAAGCGCGGCTTTACCTCACGTCTGTCCTCCGCCGCCAAGATGGCTATGAGCGGGGTGGCTCGATGTTCCTCCGCGAAATCCCATCCAACCTAATTGAGCATTGGCACCCTCGTATGAAACGCAAAAGATAAAATCTTATCCATTCAACCCTCAAATCCAACAACCCCCTCATGACCGACCCTCCGCTCATCAGAATGCACGGTGTCACCAAGCGCTTTGACAAAGTTATTGCGAACGACGAAGCGGATTTCTCGTTACAGCAGGGTGAAATCCATGCGATCATCGGAGAAAACGGTGCCGGCAAATCGACGTTGATGAAGATTCTCTATGGACTCTATCAACCGAACGGTGGGGAGATCTACTTTCGGGATGAGCACGTCCGGATTGACAGTCCCCGTACCGCGATTAAACTTGGCATTGGCATGGTGCAGCAGCACTTCACACTTATCCCGGCGTTGACTGCGCTCGAAAATATTGTCTTAGCAAGAGAGCCACGCCGCTTCAAGACCCTTCTTGATGTGACGACAGCACATCGGACTATCACAGCGCTCGCGAATCAACTTGGCTTCCAGCTTGATCTCAATGCGAAGGTCGAATCTCTCCCTATTGGCGCTCAGCAGTATGTAGAAATTCTCAAAGCACTCTATCATGGTGCAAAGATCTTAATCCTTGATGAACCTACCGCGGTGCTCGCACCGCAGGAGATTACCGGACTATTTGACTGTCTGCGCGGCCTGAAAGCGGAGGGAACAAGTGTCATTCTGATTACTCACAAACTCAGTGAAGTCATGGCTATTGCAGATACAATTACGGTGATGCACAGTGGCAAATCGGTTGCATCACTTCCGAGAGCGGAGACAGATACCGCTGAACTGTCCGAACTGATGATTGGAAAAAGAACTTTCAACGATGTACCAGCGCAGAAGAGCTCCAATAAACCGAACGAGCCTATGTTACATCTGGAGGACGTTATACTGCGCGCTGAAAACGGACGAGCCTTGTTGGATGGGGTTGCGCTCGACGTTTTCCCCGGGGAGATTGTCGGGATCGCTGGCGTGGAGGGAAACGGACAGGCCGAACTCATTGAGATACTAACAGGGCTCCGGAAAAGTGACAGCGGAACGATTACCCTAAATGGGGAATCACTTGCAAACCGATCACCGGCTGAAGTTCGTCGGAGGCGTGTAGTACATCTACCCTCGGACCGACATCGCCACGGCATCAGTCTTGACGACCGAGTTGATGAAAATCTGATTCTCGGCAGCCATAATCGATCTCCCTTTTGCCGCCATGGATTGTTGAAACGGAAAGCCGCCCGGCAATCTGCAAATGAGGCTATCGAAAAGTACGAAATCCGTGCTGGCGGTGTAGATCTGCCAATCCGCACGCTCTCCGGTGGCAACCAACAGAAGGTTGTTGTAGCGCGCGAGTTGGAGAATGACCCCGAATTAATCATTGCAGCACACCCCACGCGCGGACTGGACATTAACGCAGGTCAGTTTGTACATCAGCAGTTAATTGATGCCCGTAACCGGTCCAAAGGAATTTTACTCGTCTCCGCAGATCTGGAGGAACTCTTGACCCTGAGCGACCGAATAGCGGTGATGTATAACGGCAAAATTGTCGGTATTCTACAACCATCGGCGACTGATGAAGCGGAACTTGGTGCGCTGATGCTCGGTGGCTCGATATAGTGTCTCACCCTTGAGAAGGTCACAAGCCTTTACGGCGGTGTGCGCACTGTGAAACCGGTAAAGCAAATTAAACCTCCTCCAAGACTCGATTGTAGTAATTGCTTAAAATAACGCAATCTGTACATGTCGCCCCACCGGGGCTTGGGATAATTGGTTTACTGATATTCTATAAACATGCCGCCCCGACAAATCCCCCGATGAATCGGGGACTCGTCGGTTCCGATTGCATCGAGAATCCCGAGAATCGGGAGATGCGGTGCGGTTAGAAACCGCACCTACCGGACCTTGGGCAAGGCGGTTCGGTTCGGAGGATCTCATTAATTCTAAGATCTACTAATATATAACAGGGAGCCGATATGAATCTGGTTCAGATTGAAAACGTAAGCAAACACTTTGGGGACTTCACAGCTGTTGACAACGTATCCCTCAATATTGAAAAGGGATCTGTGTACGGACTGTTAGGTCCGAACGGTGCTGGCAAAACCACCACTATCCGGATGATCATGAATATCATCGCTCCGGATTCAGGGACGATTATCTTCGATGGAAATCGCAAGAGTGGGGATTTTGCGGATCAGATTGGGTATCTGCCAGAAGAGCGAGGGCTTTATCGAAAAATGAAGGTGAAAGATGTGGTCTTTTTCATGGCAGAATTAAGAGGCATGGACCGCGCAGATGCTTTCAATGAAATTGACCGATGGTTGCAGAAGATGGATCTGGTCGAATGGGAAGACAAGAAGATTGAAGAGCTATCGAAGGGCATGGCGCAGAAGATTCAATTTATCGCGACCGTCATCCACAAACCTGAATTAATCATCCTTGATGAACCCTTCTCCGGTCTAGACCCCATCAATATGACGCTGTTGAAAGATCTGATGCTTGAACTCAATACCAACGGTGCGACGATCATTTTCTCTACACACATCATGGAGCAAGCCGAAAGATTATGTGAGAAGATCTGCCTGGTAAACGCGGGCAAAATTGTGCTTGAGGGGGATTTGAGGGAAATCAAAAAATCCTTCGGCAGGAGTTCAGTAGAGATTGCGTATTCGGGAAATGTCGATCTGATAAGAAATTCGCGATATGTCGAAAGTTGTAATGACTACGGTCAATATGTGGAGGTTAAGCTACGCGCTCCGGAACACTATAGCGCACTTCTACGGGAACTTGTCGAAGCCTCGGTGGATATCACCCGATTTGAACTGATGGAACCCACACTTCACGAGATATTCGTTCAGAGTGTGCGAGGGGAAGGGAGGCAACCACATGCTGCGTAAGGTTCTTACAGTTATCAAGAGAGAATACATAACGCGGGTCAAAACGAAAGGATTTGTGGCATCGATTCTATTGATGCCGGTGATGATGTTTATTGTAATGGTCCTTCCCAGTCTGATGATGACATTGCAGCACACATCCGATGAGATAAAGACCTTTATCGTTTTTGATGAAACAGGGGAAATCTTCTCCAAAATGCAGGAGGCTCTTGATGACAACCCGTTTTTCCAACACAAAGGAAAGCGGGTGTACCGGTTGATTGAAAAACCCTCAGATTTCAACGGCAATATAGAGGCGAAAGAACAACTGAATCAGCAGCTTGAAGCGAAAGAGATTCACGGGTATATCGAAATTCCACAAAATATCTTTGAAGAGCTCGAAGTCAACTACTACGCAAAAAACATCACGAACTTTGAGGTGCAACGTGCGTTCAGAGGGATGATATCGCGAATTGTCACCAACAAACGACTGGAGGATAAAGGGTACGCTGCACACGAAGTCAGAAATCTGATGCAACGAATAAGGTTCACGGAGTACGCCGTTACCGCTAAAACAGAAAAGACCGAAGGTGAGGAAACAAGCAAGGTCGAAAGTCAAGAAACGGCCATGGTTAAATTGGGATTGACTTATGTCTTGACTTTTTCCTTATATCTTTTTACCCTGCTGTACGGCGCCTCGGTGATGAGGAGCGTACTCGAAGAGAAAACAACCCGCATTGTGGAAGTCATTATCTCTTCGATCCAACCGCATCAATTACTGCTTGGCAAAATAGTTGGTGTCTGTTTGGTATGCATCAGTATGTTCTTAATCTGGGGCGGTTGTGCCGTTCTACTATTGATAAACATCAATCCTATCTTGGGGTTATTTGGGATCCAGGAATTACCCCCGGCACTCTTTGGCGTTACCGATATCATCAAATCAACGGGAGCATCAGCGTTTCTGTACTTTTTGATCTATTTTGTCTCGGGCTTCTTTCTCTTTTCGACCCTCTATGCCGTTGCTGGTGCGGTATGCAACAGCGAAGAGGAAGCACAACAGATCGCAACTCCTATCGTGATGACGCTAATTATTCCTTTTATGCTGATGTTCGGCCTCTTTCGCGTTCCAGACTCCACATTGACCATAGTCCTTTCGCATATCCCACTGTTCTCTCCCCTTATTATGTTCATGAGAATCAACGTGCTTACCCCACCCTTGTGGGAAATTCTACTCAATCTCACCGTGATGATTGCAACAAGTTTAGGTGCAATCCTGGTCATGGGTAAAATATACAAAACTGGCATACTGATGTATGGTAAGCGCCCAACGATAGGTGAGGTATGGAAGTGGTTGCGCTATTAGTCCGCTATTGAGGAGTCGAGTTGTATAGGCATTTTACCCTGAGATCTCCAAGATAGGGACGGGCAGCTGGCTGGCTATTGAACCTTCTTCGGTGTGTACAACATGAGGGTCGCGATCTGTCTATATCCCAGAAGCGGATACAGTTTAGCGCCCGCGTGGCTGGCGGTGAGTACGGCTAATTTCGAGCCGGTGGTGCGGTCGTCACGTAGCATTTTCGCCATCATCGCACGAGCAATTCCTCGGCGGCGGAACTCTGGCACCACATACATGTCAGCGCACCAAGTTGCTCCCTCCACATCAATACTGCGGACCCATCCCACCGGTTTGTCCTCGGTCAGCGCAACGTATTGGCGCAGTGGTGAATCTTTTGTCAAATGTTCGGGCAGGATTTGACGCGCCCTTGCTGCTGTGTTTACTCGGTCTGCCACATCTGCGGTAATAACACGCGCAATTTCCACAGGACTGTCGAAATGCGGGATCCGTTTCAACTCGTGCACCATTATGGGTTCCGTCCCGCCAAGTCGATAGTTTAGCGCTTTGAAACCTTTGCGCAAGGGGCCGTCGGATTCATTAACGCCATGAATTGCACACACGGCATAGCGACCACGGGTGTGTGTTCGGGCAGTCTGGTCTATTGCCTCCGGTCTTACGCCGTGTGCGATCCACTCTTCTCTCCGATAATCACCACTCCTTCGTGGGGCATCCCGGACCACCCACATTTCTCCGACACGTTCCGCCAGATAGGGGTGCGTAAAACTGCGGGTGAAGCAGAAGCCACGCGCAAACACCTCTATTGCATGTTGAAGTGTATCTGTCGCCATATTTTCTCTGAACTCTGTAGGCACGTGGCTCATCCAACGTGCCGAAACTGTTGATTTCTTGGCGGTCGCTACTTGTCCAAGATCTGCAGCGTAGATTTTAAACGGCGGTCATGGTCCGCGTATTGTCTTAACCATTCGGCTACAGTTTTACCATCTGAGAGTTTAGCCTGCAAATCTGCCCCTTCCTCTACAAGATACTGGGTTGTTTCTACATGTCCATGACCGGCTGCACAGTAAAGCGGAAAATGGCTATTGTCCGTTGTTGCGTTGACATCTGCGCCACTACTGACCAGCTGCTTTACGATTTCCAGATCACCGTTGCGCGCGGCGTGGTGTAACGCTGTATCACCGCGGGCATAACGTTCTGCAACCAACTCCGGGGCGTCACGAAGCATCGCGTTGACCCGCTCCGAGTTCGCCAAGAAAACAGCGTATATAAATTGGCGTGCGATTTCGCTGGATGGCTCAGTATGCGCGTCTAATGCTCCATACGTAACGAGCAGCGATACTATCTCCTTGTTGTTTGGGACCTCGCCCGCGTAGTGAATCACGTAGCCATCATGCGCCGCCAGATCCGCACCGCAGTCTATCAAGTGTTTAACGACATCATAGTGTCGCCTCAACCCAGCATGAAATATGGGGCGCCATTCATATTGGTCATCTTGATTGACCTGCCCCGGATCTTGTTCAAGAATTTTCTTTATTGTGTCCAGATCGCCGTTGGATGCTGCATCGTGTATTGAACCGAGTTCCATCTCTGTCCTCCATGTGTGAGATTATCATACATAGGGCTTACGCAGTTAAACGTTCAAAGTTTCTGTTCCGAGAATCTTCGATCTGTAGTTCGACAATTCACCACCCGTCCGTGCAGTGAATCGCGCCAAGTGCATAACTCCTACATACATTAAGTCATCTCCAAAAGTGAGATAATGGATATTATTATACCATAACATACGTTAAGTATCAAGGGTAAGTTTCAGAAAAATTGGGAACGGTCACATATCAACTCACAAGATGCTGGGGTATATGAACTTCTGGGGCTACTTAGCCGTTGGTTTTCTCTCTGTCTGAGTTGAAAGTCGAGATTCGGAGATCCCTCCTACAGAAGAACTAGATGTCCCAAGACCAAAATCAAGACGCTCTTTACATGCACGGGGTTTGATTGTATAATACCCTGACTTTAGACTTAGGCGGCAGCGATGCCATTGGTAAGATTGTCATGAAAACCAACATGTCCAAACAATCTCGGAAAATTCTGATCAAAATTGCCCAGCGAAAGCGAAGCCCTGGCACGGGCAGCCATCTCAGTTTTCTTAAAGGAAGGACAACTCAAATGATGTGGCCAGATCTCACTTCAATTCTATCCCCCATTCAATGGGCGGTAGTTGGTGCGGTGGCAACACGGTTGTATATGCCGGAGCGAATGACTCAAGATCTGGATATTGTGATTCGGAGCGTTGATGGTTCACAGGTGCGCCAGAAACTTGCCGAGATGAGGTTCATTTATCAAGGGGAGTCGAGTATTAGTGGCTCTTCATGGACGACCCCTGACGGTGAATTGATAGACATATTAGAAGGCGATGATGTATGGTGGGCGGAGGCCATCGCCGATGCACAAGCGAACCGAGATGCCCAAGGTTTGCCAATTATCCCCTTACCTTACCTCGTTCTCATAAAACTTCGGGCGGGTCGGGTTCAAGATATTGCCGATGTAACCCGAATGTTGGGACAGGCAGGCGAGGCAACATTGGATACGGTGCGTACGCTATTTGCCCAACACGCCCCCGAGGATATGCAGGACTTGGAAAGCCTGATTGAGCTAGGGCGCTTGGAACTACAACCCGTTGGAAACAGCGAAGCGTGAGCTGCTACGTTTCCCTTATAACAATAAGACTGAATAGCAAGTCCCTTGCATCACCATAAAGTGATTTGATGACCCGTTCGGTGGGTCCAACCACTTAAATCGTAGCCTATATAATACGGAGGGATATTACCATGAGTGTCTTGAGTCGAATCTCCACGGTCTTTAAAGCCAATGTGAACGATGCGTTGAACAGTGCGGAGGATCCGGAAAAGATTCTGAATCAACTTACGGTTGAAATGAACGCACAGCTGGTTGATACGAAACATAAGGTGGCTGCTGCCATTGCTGATGAGAAACGTCTTCAGAGCCATTATCAGGAAGCCACGGACCAAGCAGCGCAGTGGGAAGACAAAGCTACCACCGCGGTCGAGAACGAACGAGATGACCTCGCGCGAGAAGCCTTGGCGCGCCGAAATGAGGCGCAGCAGCTGGCGGGTGAATATAAAACCCAGTGGGATAAGCAGCGACAAGCGGTTGACCAGCTTAAGGAACACTTGAATGATTTAGAGCGGAAGATTGGAGAAGCCAATCGCAAGAAGCAGCTGCTGATTGCTCGTCAGAAACGTGCGAAAGCGCAAAAAGCGATTCATGAGACGATGGCGGGTATGAAGGATAGCAGCGCGTTCGACACCTTCGATCGGATGGAACAGAAGGTAGGGGATATGGAAGCAAGGGCGGATGCCGCCACTGAAATGGCCGATTTTGAGAATGATTCACTTGAGGATGAGTTTGCAGCGTTAGAGAAGACAGGCAACGTTGAAGATGATCTCGCAGCGTTGAAAGCGAAGGTCGGAAATGGAAATGAGTCGGGGAAGGCGTTGAGCGTGGAACGTGAGGTGTAAGAAACGTGCAGGGTCCGCCTTGGGTTCGCGCTATACGCACTAATCGGAAAAACTGAAAGCGAAAGGAAAAACTGATGGCTGAACCTAAAGGCGAAGCATTTCGTGTCGTTCACGAGACCAAACCGGAACAGACCTATCGTGGCGCAGTGGTTGGCTGTGGCAGGATGGGCAGCACCATTGACGATGAGCATATCGGGATGCCACATTACCCGTGGCCCTGGGCGCACGCTCCCGCTATGATCGAGGCGCGGGGAGTAGACCTCATTGCTGCCGCCGATGTGGACCAAGCAAAATTAGAGGACTTCAAACGGCGTTGGGGAACTGAAGCGATTTATACCGACTATCGAGAGATGGTGGAAAAGGAACAGCCGGACATCGTCTGCTTAACAACCCGCCCCGAACCTCGTGCGGAGGTTACTATCGGTTTGGCAGAGTCAGGCGTTAAGGCGATCTATGCCACGAAACCGATGTGTCGGACGCTCGCCGAGGCGGACGCAATGATCGATGCCTGCCACAAGCACGGTGTCATTCTCGCTATTGCGTGCCACCTCAATTGGTATAACTGGTACACAAATGCGCGGCAGGTGATCGCTGATGGTGTCATCGGTGATCTGAGATCGATGGTCTGCCACAGTCCAGCCAGCCTCTCAAATCTTCACAGCCATACGTTTGCGCTCTTGCGTTTATTTGCTGGCGCTCCAGCAAAGTGGGTGTTTGGCGTGATGGACAACGAAGAAGGTGCTGCGGGAGATAGTGACATCGCGGGATCGGGGTATATCGTCTACGAGAACGGTGTCCGTGCCGTCATGAACACCCAATCTGAAACTTCTGGGGAGACATGGACACTCGAATTTATCGGTTATAAAGGACGAATCGTTTCACGTAACGCCCACGCCCAGTTTGAGCTATGGAGTACCCATCCAGAAACAGGCGGACCTATCCAATGTCAGTTTCCCAATCCTTGGTATCCACGGAGTTCGATGGTGGACGCAATTGAGGGTGTTTGCAGATCCATTGAGGCGGGAGAAGAGTTAATCTGTCCGGGCGAATTTGGCAGGGAAGCGTTGGAGATTGCTATCGGACTGCGCGAATCCCATCGCCGTGGTAATGTACGGGTTGATTTGCCGTTGGAGGACCGAGGCCTTCGGATGGGGTAACACAATCCGGCACCACCTTAGAAGTTTTAGGACTTACGCAATTGGATGCCTTAATGCTTCGTAATGACGATTCACCCCTTGTAATTCATATCGAACTGTGTTCCCTACAATCTGGAGTGCGTAAGTTCTGAGCCCCTTAAAATGAGACAAAAAAAGCAGCCAAGCAAATGGCTTGGCTGCTCAATCCTACATTATCTGAACGCCTGTCCAAATCAGCAGGCTTTATTCAACAGCACCAATCCCTACAGCTTCAGGAGGACGAGTCGGCAGTATCTTCTTAGCCATTGTGTCTTCTGGCACATAACCGGAGTAGTCGGAAATCGAGCCGTGCGTCAGTGCGTAGACTGCAACATTGGTCATGAAACGATAAACGCCTGGTGAATAATGGACACCACGGGTTGGCAAACTCACCGACTCCATCGCACACATATAATCGCGACGGAATACTAATACAGAAAGATGGTTGCCAACCACAACGCCTTCGAGATAGTTCCGTTTCGGCGGGTGAGTTCCCCACCACCACAGATCAAACCCAACCGGCGGTCCACCCATCTCATAGAAGTTGTTGTATATCTCATGGTCGTTCGGAATTCGTGTTACCTGATATTCAGGCATAACGACACGCATCTGAGCCAAGAACAGACGAACCATTGCCTGCGCTGGTGCGTTCACACCACAGTCATCAAAGGCAAGGACGCCGCCTCTTTCGACAAGATACCGACGGAGTGATGCTGCTTCACTTTCAGACAGGCGATTGTCCAATTTACCACCGCCGTACTGACGACCCATCAGGTTCTTGCCACGGACGAGTGCTGGATCATGACCCGTCATGAAAAGCAGAGGGGCTTTCTGTAGGTTCGCATCGGTGAACCTGAGCGCGCCACCTTCGACGTTCATGTCTGTTTTAATCTTCGTCCGTTCGTTCATCCACTTTGTCCACGCGTTCAGCGAGGAGGCATCAGCCCACCAGTCGGAGAGGCTATGACGGAGACGGGTAAACCGTAATACACCACGAATGTCAGCACCGCGACCAATGACGCGACCACCGGGTTCCCCACGGGGCAGCGGTGGAACTTCCACATTACCCAGATTAATGTTCGCAACGACATCACCCAAGGCATCGGGGATTGCGCCAACGTGTTCAACCATAGCAAGTCCAGCCGGACGCTCAAAAGCGACCTTCACCTGCACAATACCACCGATACCACGACCAATGTTAGCGGGCGCAGCACTTGGAGCTGTGGCGACAGGTGCGGAGAATGCCAGTGCGCCGGGCGCGTCAGAGACGGGCAAATCAACCTGTGTCACAACTTGAGGTACTGGCGCATTCGCACTGACCACTTTAGGCATATTGGGGTTGATGGGATCCTCCAACTTCACCATTTTATTGGAAAAGTCCAGGACCGTTTCTGGCTGTACGGAGGTCGGACGCACAAGCCGCGCTGTCGTGATCCTGTGTTTAACCTGAACTGGTTCAACGATTACCGTACTTGTAGTTGGAACCGTTGGCTTAATCTGTTTGAAAACCGGTTTACGAACTTGCGGTTTGGGGGGCTCTTTGGCTTGTAGCACTTCGGCACCGATGTAGGTTTTGAACTGCTGGGTCTGGGTGACGAGATAGACACCGGCGATAACGAAAACGATCCCGTGAACAATTAACGAGGTCATCACAGCCCCTGAGGTCTTCTTGGCACTCATGTTGGTCCTCCAAAATGATGGTTTGTGTTTCGAGATTTGAGGGAACCCTCACATCACGTATGATACAAGAGTCTACATTGTGACGTGTTGCCTAAGCGCAACTAGTGTGCCATTGACCTGTAACTGGGGAAATCCGCAGAAAACGGGGGTTTTTGCTGTCGGTTAATCAGCTTAACGCACCAAATCGTGTAGATTGTACCTTCAGAATTGCACTGTTCGGCACAATTTTCTCGTTAATCTCGCGGGGCTGAACATAACTGGAAAGGTGGGTAATGACATCGGACTGTGCGAACCCTATCGCCGCGGGGATGTCCGAGTCGATTTACTTCTGGAGGACTGGAGCCTCCGGATGGGAAATTGGTAGGACAGGATAATTTGTAGGTCGAGATTCACATCTCAACACCAAAACGTCGATTTTGGAAAATCGACCTACAGACTGTCCTCCGCTAAACCTTACCAACCGTAACTAAAATCGTCGGGTGCTTTTTTCTTTTCGATTAACTTCACAAGGTGATAGGCATATCGGCCCACGTCTTGTATCTCCGTCCCACGGTCTTCCAATCTTACCTCAAGCGTATAGATATACCCCGGTTCAAAATCAAATCCCTGGATCCCCTCGTAGAAGAACTCCCAGCGACCTGATTCCTGGTTGTACTCCATCAAACAATCTCGCTCAAAATGTGCGTCATGACACCGGCCGGTATAGGGGCCAATCGTGATGATTTCAATATGTTCTTCTCCTCCGATAAGTGAAGAGAGTGGATTGTTCCCGCCGCAAGCAGAAAGAAATACCAAGCCAATTATGAGGAAAAATCTCATCAAATCTTCGGGCTGGAGCCCCCATCTCTTTAGAGTGGGGAGGAGATCCCGTCCTTTCTTGTTGTAAGATATTGCGAAAACTGGTATAGTTTTTATGGCTTTCGTGGGAGAGTGTCAGCACCGTCGCAAGGCGGTGTCTCCCACCTCCACTGATACGGACATGAAATCCAGAAAGCCACCTCCCATGAAAAAGACTTATGAATATCGGGCGTATCCTACGACCAAACAGCGAAAAACCTTTTCCTTGTGGCTTGCGCTGCTACGAACGCTTTATAACCAAGCCCTTGCATGGCGTAAAGATGTATACGAAACCACCGGCGAATCGGTCAAGTGGACGACGCAAGGGAACGCTTTGCCTAAGTTGAAAAAGGAATCGCAAGCGTTTGCTGGACTTCACAGTGATATTCTCCAAGACTGTCTTCGCCGTTTGAACAAAGCCTATCAAGCGTTCTTTCGCCGCGTCAAGCAAGGCGAAGATCCGGGCTTCCCGCGCTTCAAAGGTGAAGGGCGCTATCGGTCAATGACCTTTAGCCACTTATCGGTGAATCTGATTCGTGATGTGCGCCGTAAGTTTGCTCGTGTCGTTGTTCCGAAAGTCGGACACCTCAAGATTCGGTATCATCGACCACTACCCGATGGTAAAATTAAGAATCTCACTATCAGCCGTAAAGCGTCGGGCTGGTATGTAACTATCTGCGTTGAAGTCCCCAATCCTGTGAAAGTCCCTGTTGAAACAACCATCGGTGTTGATGTTGGGCTTAACGCCTTTGTCGTTGATTCCGATGGTCAGCATATCCCCAATCCCCGCCATTACCGCGACTCCGAAAAGAAACTCGGTAAACATCAACGGATACTCTCTCGCCGAAAGAAAGGCAGTAACCGCAAAAAGAAACAGCGTCAAGTGGTCGCCCGATGCCATCAACGGATAGCCAATCAACGCAAAGATTTTCAGTTCAAGGCTGCACATCGTGTCATGAGCAAATGCGATGAGGTTGCCGTTGAGAACCTGACCATCACGAATATGTTAAAGAATCACTACCTCGCAAAGAGCATATCCGATGCTGCGTGGGGCGGCTTTCTATTAAAACTGCAAAGCAAGGCTGAAAGTGCCGGTAAGCAGTTCACGAAGGTCAAGCCTCACCATACCAGTCAGAAATGTTCGGGTTGTAGTGAAATTGTGCCTAAACAGTTATCGGATCGTGTCCATGACTGCTCCCATTGTGGACTGGTTTTGGACCGAGACCATAACGCTGCGATAAACATCAAAAAGGCTGCTGTAGCCTTGCGTGTCCCGACTTGTCGGGATCCCGATAATCGGGAGAGGGACGGTGGACTCAATCACCCCCGAAAAACCTGCTCACACAGGGACAGAAGCGCGGAACTCAATAAATCCCGGGGAACGGGCAACAAGCCCCAACCCTTTAGGGTGGGGTAACTGACTCTTATAGCTCCGAAAAAAAGTAAGTGGTGAATTTTCTCTACTACCCCCGCCTTCGTCTCCTACTTGGTTTGTTGTTTGCTGCTAAGGGCACCATCATTTTTTCGTACAGACCGAGTAGGTGTTCAACGCGCTCACGGTCCGAGGAAAATCCTGAACGCCGATAGAGCCTATCGACGGCACTGTCCAAGTCACGGTGTGCCCTGCGGAGATTGGGAGGCATCAGATCGGGGTCGTAGAGATCAGCCAAGGTTGCATCCGGATGGGCAGCACGAGCGGTGAGGACAGCCGCCGCGTAGGGTTTGAGACGTTGCAGCCTTTCTTCAGGAACAGGGGGCACCGGGAAAGTGTTGTATACAAGACCGATAGAGTAGCGGTAATCACTTTTCAGTCGTCCAGCGATATGACGCAGCCAAGCCATATGCATAGCCGAAGTAAGCAGCGCAAACAAGGGTTTATTGGCATTTTCGATGATACGGACAAGATTGCTTGGAATTACTGGAGGCTCCAGCCATCCAATCGGCACATATTCTCTCCGCTCAGAACTCACTTCCGGTATGACTAGAAACGGCGCATCTGGAACAACGTTGACATGGAAGAGTGTCGGCGTCTCAGCAAGTGCCTGGGTGGGCTTGCTCTTGCTTGCCAACCGGTAGACGCGGACAGCGGTGATACGCTCACGGACCTTTGGCAGCGTCCTCAGCACTTGAGGTGCTACGTTAGCCAAGCGTAGTATCCAACGTTCTCCACCCTGTAAGAACTCTCGACTTCCCACGTAGGGGCGCAAGTACGGGTCCGCGTTGGGTTCCTCTTGCAAAAACGCAGCGCGTTCTTCGGCGCTGAAAATGTAGTGTCCCCCATCAATGGGTTTGGAGCCGATAATTAACTTGGGAAGTCCGTTGATAGGTTGATGTTCCTTTTTTACGACAATCCGCGGATCGGTCAATCCACTGGCGTCGAAAAGATACGGCGAAAGGGCACGGTGCAGACTCTCGTGCGGCTCTCCTGTGGGAGTATCGTAGGAAAATAGCCGTCTCTCTTGCGGCACGTCCCCCCGTTTTGTCAGTCCGATAATGACGACGTGAACGTGCGCCATGCCGCGTGCGTCCGAGCCCCAAGCGAAGGTGCGGTGGGCAAAAGCTATGTCCAACTTGCAACGGTCAAATAGCGGGGACCACAGCTGCGCCACCTGTTCACCTTGGGTGATCGAATTGGTCGCCACAAAGCCGATCTGTGCATCACTCTGCTGGATGTATTCACCCGCCTTGATAAACCATGCACTCACATAGTCGAGGGTGCCACCGCTTCCCCCCAGTGCAGCGATACGGCGTACCTGTTCGCGCTGCTCTGGCGATGCGTACTTCGCACCCACAAACGGCGGATTGCCGAGCACGTAAGAACATTCCTCCGGCGGAAGCAGTTCCGCCCAATCAAACTCCAACGCATCGCCGCCCCTGATATGCGGTGACTTTTCCAGTGGAATGCGTGCATAGATCTCTCCAAACTCCAAACTCAGGCGATTGTTCATGATGTGGTCCATCATCCATAGCGCAACCTCGGCGATATGCGCGGGAAACTCACCCAACTCGATCCCGTAGAACGCATCGACATCGACCACCGAAAGCGACTGTGCAAGCAGGTCAAGCTGACCGTGCGGACGTATCTCCTTCAACACCTCAATTTCCAGTTCCCGCAATTCACGGTAGGCGATGATGAGAAAGTTGCCACAGCCACACGCGGGATCCAGAAAGCGTAACCGACCAAGTTTATGCTGAAATGCGATCAGTGCGGGGAGGCGCCGGTTATCTCTGCGTTCTCTGATGTGTTGAAACTCAGCACGTAATTCGTCGAGGAATAGCGGCTCAATCACCTTGAGGATGTTCTTTTCGGTGGTGTAGTGTGCGCCTTGGGCGCGGCGTTCCTCCTTGTCCATCACCGACTGAAAGAGTGAACCGAAGATCGCGGGGGAGATTTCCGACCAATTGAAGTGGCAGGCATCGATAAGCCGTTGACGCATCTCGGAATCGAATGATGGGATAAGCAGTTGTTCACGGAACAGATCGCCGTTGATGTAGGGAAACCGGGCGAGGTCTTCGTCAAGGATTGTAGAGCGGTGGTCTATCGGGGTGTTGAGGACTTGAAACAGTAGTGATAGCAAGCCGCCGAGATCCGATCCATCTTCCTGTGTCCGGTTCTCCAGTAGATCGAGAAAGATGTCGCGTGGTTCAAAGATGCCGGTGTCGTCGGCGAAGAAACAGAAAACGATGCGGACCAGGAACTGTTCCAGGTCGTGCCCGGTGTAGCCGGCGTCAGCCAACGCGTCGTGGAGTTGCCCGACACGCTCGGAGGCTTCGATATTGACTGGATCCTGATCTCGGAATGAACGTCTCTGTAACCCTAAAATAAAGCTAAACTTTTCGACATGTTGGGGCAGTTCAGCAAGGCTAAATGCAGTGTCCTCGGCTTCGTCGAGGTCGTACAGCTCAAAGGTCTGGAAATCGCTCAGTAGCAGGTAACGCGGCAGATCAGCGTCGCTGATACCGGGGAAGTAGGAGAACGCTTGGGTTTTTGCTTCTGCTAAATCGCGCCCTGCACTTTTCTGCTCAACGAGGAGCACCCCTTTCCAAAATAGGTCAATGAAGCCGTGCCTATCGTCGAGTAGTTTAACGTGTTCCTCAAACGAGGCAACCCGGCGCACAGGTACACCAAAGATGTCGAGAAAGTCGCGGTAGAATAGTTGGGTTTGCCCTTTTTCGTAGCCTTCATCCGCCCATTCCTGAGCGAATGTTGCGGCACGGATTCGGATTTCATTCCATGATAGACGCATATTATCGAGTATTTCTTATTAGCAGGTTTGGGGATTCCAACCCACGTTGGTCAATGGTCGAGGGAACCTCGCCCCTACGATTACAGAATAACCTTACAAATGTCAACATGCCCTAGTTATGCACAATCACTTAACAAAATTTAACAGAATAGGACTTACGCACTTGAACGTTCAAAGCCTCCGTTGTGAGAATCTCCGATTTGTAGTAGGGCGATTTATCGCCGCCCCGATAAATCGGGATTCAAAGCAACAGGACACCATTTCCAACACTCGATGAACTCCCGAGGCTCATATTAAAAGAAAGTGTAGAACACCAATAGAAACCGAAAAACTTTGAATCCTATTCCGCCTGTGGGAGAGGTCTCCTTGCCCCGATGGGCGGGTTACTGTCGGGCAACTACAATAAAAACGCCTGATGAATCCCCGATAAATCCCCGATGAATCGGGACAGGCGGGATTAAGAAACAGGCAACTACAAACAGCGATAGGAACGCGCAATAAATTGCGCTACTACAAACTGAACTGCGTAACTCCTACAGAATTTAACACTTTTGGCAAAATTTCTATGAAATCGGAAGGAATCGGTAGCTCGGAGGATAGGCGGGTGAAAGGTAATATTCTTGACGGTTGGCACGAAAAAGGGGTTTATGGAAAAAAAAATGGAGGGCAAAGAAAATCTCTGCCCTCCATATTTGCCTGTAATCTCAGACGTTTAGTACATACCACCCATTTCACCACCGGGAGGTCCTGCCGGCATCGGGGGTTCGTCTTGCGGAATGTCTGCGACCAATGCCTCTGTAGTAATCATCAAACCAGCGATGCTGGAGGCATTCTGAAGGGCAACACGGACCACTTTGGTTGGATCAATGACGCCCGCGCTGAACATATCGCTGAATTCATCTTTCAGGGCATCGTAACCAACACTGTCGGCTTCGTCTCGCACCTTTGCAAGGATCACGGAATCTTCTTGACCCGCATTGTGTGCGATCTGGCGAAGTGGCTCTTCGAGGGCACGGTGTACAATATCAACACCGACCTGCTCAGTCTCGTCGTCGAGGCTGACGTCATCGAGTGCGGATGATGCACGGACAAGGGCAACGCCTCCACCGGCAACAATACCTTCCTCAACGGCTGCACGGGTTGCGTGCATAGCGTCTTCGACGCGTGCCTTCTTCTCTTTCATCTCAACTTCGGTCGCTGCGCCAACATTGATGACAGCAACGCCACCGGCGAGCTTTGCAAGGCGTTCTTGCAATTTTTCGCGGTCGTAGTCCGAAGTGGTGTCCTCAACCTGGTTGCGAATCTGATTGATTCGACCTTGGATAGATTCGGTGCTACCGGCACCTTCGATAACGGTGGTGTTGTCTTTGTCAATGACAACGCGCTTTGCTTGACCGAGATCGTTCAGGTTGATGTTCTCAAGCTTAATGCCGAGGTCTTCAGAGATGACGCGTCCATTCGTGAGAACGGCGAGATCTTCGAGCATTGCGGTCCGGCGGTCGCCGTAACCGGGTGCTTTGACAGCTGCGCCACGGATGGTTCCGCGGATCTTGTTAACCACCAAAGTAGCTAACGCTTCGCCTTCAACATCTTCTGCGATGATGAGGAAAGGTCTGCCTTGTTGCGCCACTCGCTCAAGCAGCGGTACGAGGTCTTTGAGCGCGCTGATCTTCTTCTCGTGGATCAGTATGTACACGTCCTCAAGTACCGTTTCCATACGGTCTGGGTCGGTAACGAAGTAGGGTGACAGGTAGCCACGATCGAACTGCATACCTTCGACCACATCAAGTGTGGTTTCAAGGCTCTTGGCTTCCTCTACGGTGATGACGCCGTCTTTGCCAACCTTCTCCATTGCGTCAGCAATCAGGTTTCCGATCTCGCCGTCGTTATTGGCAGAGATAGCGGCGACCTGTGCGATTTCTGTTTTCTCAGAGGTCTCTCGGCTCACGCTTTGCAGACGCGCTACGACGGCCTCGACTGCTTTCTCAATACCACGTTTGAGTGCCATTGGGTTACGACCTGCCGCGACGTTCTTGAGACCTTCGCGATAAATCGCCTGCGCCAAAATGGTAGCTGTCGTTGTTCCATCACCAGCAACATCACTGGTCTTGGACGCAACTTCTTTCACCATCTGCGCTCCCATATTTTCATACGGGTCTTCGAGTTCGATTTCCTTCGCGACGGTGACACCATCTTTGGTAATCGTCGGCGCGCCGAACTTCTTATCGAGGACAACGTTTCTACCTTTTGGACCCAAAGTCACTTTTACGGCATTCGCCAGCGCGTCAACACCACCTTTAATCTGGTTACGCGCGCTTTCATCAAACGCCAATTGCTTTGCTGCCATTGTTATTCCTCCTGAATTTCTTAACTGCCTGAATTAGCTAATTTTTGCCAAGATGTCATCTTCGCGCAGAATCAGCAGCTCTTCGCTTTCAAACGTTACTTCGGTGCCGGAGTATTTCCCGAACAGGATTTTGTCTCCAGCTGCAACGTCGATAGGTTGACGGTCGCCATTGTCGAGTAGTCGACCTTGCCCAACAGCGATGACTTCGCCTTCTTGAGGTTTCTCTTTGGCGGTATCAGGGATAATAATTCCGCCACTGGTTGTCTGCTCATCTTCTTCAGTGCGTCGAATAAGAATTCGATCGCCTAATGGTGTGAGTGCCATATCTTTGTCTCCTTCTGGTTAAGGTTTCACTCAATAGATTGATACAACGCATTGGTGCTATGCAATAGATATGCCACCCTGCTATTACTGGGTTACTCGCCCCTTAATGACATTTTGACACCCTAACAGCCGTGACAAAATGGCACGACAAAGGCGCATATCATACAATGGCGCCATTTTGTCACGCACTGTTTTCCGCTAATTCGCGAGAATTTATCGGTCCTTTACTCGGTTTCAGGTCTTTATTAACCTTTGGTGCTAGTTAGTGATAGGGTCTTTCCCACATTGTTGAAGCGTTCATTGATTCAGTAGATAGCTCATTGGTTCTACCCTCTGGCTGCACATGTCGCCCCTCCGGGGCTTTGGGGTATTTATTTATCCGTGTGCTATAAACATGCCGCCCCTCTGGGGCTAAAGGCACCGAAGAGCCAACAGTTTTGATGTTTCACGTATCACGTTTGACGTTATCAACAGCTGCAAACTAGCACTAGTGGTTATTATGACTTCAGTTATTGCGGGGAACATGAAACCGCTCTCCCTGTGCGGTCTGATTCGTAAGCAGCTGCAAGGATCTGATTGGTCCGCAATCCATCTATTCCCGTGACGATCGGCTCCTCGTCCTCCGTCACACATCGCGCAAAGTGCTCAAATTGGTATTGGTATAGGTCTTCAAATGGAGAGCTAACGGTTTGCGACTCGTCAGAGGTCGTGAGTTTAATCTTCCAGCCATCATCATTGTAGACCCACACGCCCCCATCGGTGCCGTATATTTCGAGGACAAGATCACACCCCGCCGCAGCGAAACTGGTATCGACAAAGCCGTGCGCCCCATTCTCAAAGCGCATCATAATTGTACCGGTCTCCTCGACATCATAACCGTGGAAGACACTGTTACAGAATGCGCTGACTTGACTCACCTCTCCGACGATATAGCGTAAGAGATCAACTCCGTGCGATCCCAGGTCCATCAGAGATCCGCCGCCGCCCTGCTCTGGATTACCGCGCCACGCTCCCGACGGAATTGGAAATGGTTTTAGGAACGGTGCCCGCGCTTGGACGATACCGCCCAGACGTCCTTCGGCGACCCAATTCTTTATCTGCCGGAAACAGGAGTGGAAACGGAACAGGAAACAGATCTGCAGATGGACACCGTTTGCTTGACAAGCATCAATCATCCGTTGGCACTCCGCTGCGTTCATCGCCATCGGTTTATCACAGAGGACGTGAAACCCCCGCTCGGCAGCTGCAATGACCTGATCACAATGCAGGTACACGGGGGTTGACACATAGATCGCATCCAACGCATCATCTGACAGAAGTTCCTCAACAGTTGTGTAAGGCACTTGCGCTCCGTGTTCTGTCGCAAGGCGCTGTGCACGCTCTCTATCTCGAGATAGTAGCGCATGGAGCTCTGCACCTTCTGCTTTATCTATCGCTGGCATAGCCCTACGCTGTGCAACGCTTCCTGCGCCAAGCACCGCCCATTTTAATGCCATATCTGACTCCTTCATAGTCACGAATTCCACAAGGTCGAGAGCGGATCACATCTCATTGAAGGTTGGTGTCGAATCCCTCCATCGGTGTGGACAGTCCTGACTCTTGAAATTAATACTGAGGGTATCGAATTTTTAGGTTGAGAATATCAAAAAAAACTGGTATAATAAGGGGTGGTACTTCATGAGATTAAACTTGGGAGATCGGCTTGACAGGTACAAGATTATTTAGCACCAACGATTGGATATTACCCAAATCTGATCGGCATGAGAGTTTGGAAAGCTATCGGCGACTTCTGTTCCGCCGCTGACTATGCAGGTGTTGAATTAACTTAGGCCTTTTCACGATTATTTATGTCATGCTTTCTGCACAACCTGTCAGTGACTGCTAAAACCCCAAGAACTGAAAGGGGGGTAGGTTTAATACAATGATTCATGTCAGAGTTGAACCGGACGAAACACTTGATAGAGCACTTGCTCGCTTCAAGAAGATATGCGGCAAAGCAGGTATCGTCACAGAGATTAGACGACGCAGCTTCTATGAGAAGCCGAGCGAAAAACGCCGCCGCCTAGAACTGAAACGGCAACGAAAGAACAAGATTCGGACTTTTCACAGCAGGCAACGATAGCGGTACTTAACTGACCTGGCTAACGTTGTAACAGCATTGGCTGTGGCATTGGTATATTTTGTCACCCAGATTTCGATCGGAGGGCATATATGTTTGCCTTATGGATAATCCGCGGATAGTCCATCGGGTAGATGTATATGCCTTTTTTAAATTTATGCTAAGAGTTCGTGGAATGCACAATCTATGAACCCAACTCCCTCACAATGTATTTACCCGGAAATCGACCCTTAAAAGTTTAGCACATCTATTCGCCTATTGCACTCCGTTTTTGCGCGCTACAACCCGTTCGATCTATATTACCAGTCCAACGATGTTGGTCGTCTGGCTAACAGGGGCAAGGGTTTAATGCGAGTACATGATATCGATACCGAGGAATATCATGATGAAAACTATTATCACTTTATTCATGATTGGATTGACCGGAGTTTTGTTAAGTTGTGGCGACGATGCAGAAGAGACTACTTCGGTAGAAATCCCGATCCTGCTCAAGAATGTGACGGCGGAAGGAACGTACTCAGTCAGTGTGACGATAACGGGCACCGGGATAAAGCCGATAAGTACAGAGCAAGATCTGATTATTCAGGCGGATAGGGATACCGTTCACATCACGGTTGATGAGGTTCCTCGCGACGGGGAATGGGATGTCAGAATCGACATGCGCCTCAGTTCAAAGGATGAGACCGTCGTCTATCAAGGACAGGGTCAGCTGTTCCTTTCGGACCGCAATCTTGCGACTATCTTGCCTATCACTGTCAATTCTGTTGGTCATCAGTTTTTCGCAAAATTTGAACTGACTGGCGACGTGAGGTTAACAGAGGAGGGGTATCTGAAGAATGCGCATATCGCTGTCGATGCAAGTCAATCAAAAGATACGATTTACGGTATCTCCTCTGTCAAATGGGACTGGGGGGATGGTCAGCAGACCGAATATGATGAAGAATTAACCGCCACGCATACCTATATAAAGGCGGGAAGCTATCTCGTTACACTGACCGTGCAAAACAAGGCACTGGTCCCTGAAAATACAGTAGTTCAAAAAGTAGTCGCCGTTTCAGTTCAGCAAAAAATACATTCCAAAATAGATGGAGCCGCCATGCACCTGATTCCGGCTGGAGCGTTTGAGATGGGTGATCATCTTGGAGAGGGGCAAAGCGATGAACGTCCAGTTCACACCGTCGCGCTTGATACCTTTTACATGGACGAGACAGAGGTGACTAACGCGAGGTACAGGGCATTTACGGATGCAACTGGACATAGGGCGCCATTTCACTGGGAGAATGAGAGAGATCTGGGCAGTTTAGTTAAACCTCAGTTTCCCGTCATTTATGTGAGTTGGCATGACGCGATGGCATACGCGCAATGGGCGGGTAAACGGCTGCCAACGGAAGCGGAATGGGAATATGCCGCACGGGGTGGTCGGGTCGGTCAACGATATCCGTGGGGCAACGAGATTAGCCATGCGCAAGCGAATTACAGCGGAAAAGGTGAACGGGACAGATGGAATTGGCCCGCCCCTGTTAAGAGATTCCCTCCCAACGGTTTCGGTTTGTACGATATGGCTGGCAATGTATGGGAGTGGTGCATGGATGAATATGAGAAAGATTTCTACAGTACGAGTCCGAGAAATAACCCTGTCGCCGGCGGATGGATCTCCTTAGACAATGATGATTTTCGCAATTTGAGATCCCATCGTTCTTGGCGTGGGGGTGCGTGGGACGGTGGCTCGGAGAGTATAACCGTGAGCAACCGCTTCAACGCTGCCCCACACAAACGCTTCTTGAAGACCGGGTTCCGTTGCGTTTTTCCCGTAAAAGCTCAACCGTCGAAAGCGGTTCGTTAACCTGTGAGTGCGACTGAGGATTAGCCGGTGGATTTCGCGGACGCCTTTCACACGCCCGTGGTAGTTATCTGTCGGCAGGCTTTCGGCGGAAACGATCGTACTTCGTATCGGTCAGGAAATCGTTAAGATAAAGGCGTTCCCCGTTAAGTTGATCGGAGACGTTCGCGCCAAGCACAGCGGCGAGGCTATTCATGCTACTCGCGAAGGTGCTCCGCAGCTGCCCTGAATCCCCTGTTTCAATCGCCTTGAGAAAAGCACGGCTGATCTGCTCTGTTGGGTCGCCGCGCGGTCCAGTGGGCAGTGTGTGACGAACCGATTCTGCCGATGGGGTTTGTGCTGGTGGATAGGGACCATCGTAGTAGTAGGCGACTACATCGTTCCCTTCGAACTTCAGATGTCCGTGCGTCCAGAGCACGCTCTCGTAGCCGTCGCTATAGTAGGTTTGGCGCAGACGCGACAAGATGAGATTCGCGATGCAGCCACACTCAAAACCGTATCTTACGCTGTAGGCGTAGGGGTTATCGCCACCATCAACGATGTCTGACGGATCACGGTGGATATAATTTGCTTCAACCCATGAGATGTCCCCAAACCAGTAGCGCATCAGATCGGTTTGGTGGATCCCGCCTTCCACAACAGATGCTCCAGACCACTCGTAGTTTGCTGTCCAGACACGGTTGGCAGGACCGCCCAGCGTTTCGGTTTTGGTATGCTTGATCGAATGCCCTTCAAGTGAACCATTCCCAATGATGGTGGTCATCACGGGTTGTTTGTCGGCAAGAAATTTGTGAACCGCTTCGTAGCGAGCATCGTAGCGCTGTTGGAATCCTACTGTGGAGATCACACCGTTTTCCTTTATGGCACGCTCCATTTCAATCGCTTCGTTCAGGTATAGGCTCATCGGCTTCTCAGCGAAAATATGCACGCCTGCGTTCGCTGCTTGGAGGATTTCGCCATTGTGTACCCCCGGCGGCAGAGCGAAATAGATAGCGTCCAACGACAGCTCCGCAAGGGTCTCCCCGAAATCTGTGGAGGTATGAATACCATCAATTTGAAATCCGTCCACATATCCTTGGATTTTCGCCTCATTCAGGTTATCCTCGAAGGCATCGATTAGCGCGGCGATCTTGACGATGCCCTCGCTTTGAAGCTTCCACAGTGCGTTCAGGTGCTGTAGTCCGCGCTGTCCGAGACCGATGATCCCGACGTGAATTGGTTGGCTCATATACAGTTCCTTTCATCAACAATAGGTGTCTAAAGTCCGTGCTTGAAAACAACCCAAGTTACGCATCTAACGCTTTGAAGATTTCAGCCGTTTTTTCTAGGCCATCCCATGCAGCGGCGAATCCGGCATACGCAGCGACTTGAAAAAAGACTTCAATGATTTCGGCTTTCGTTGCGCCGTTGTTCAGCGCCATTTCAATGTTAAGTTCTAAGGCATTCACCCGCCCTAAACCCGCCAAAACCGCAATGCTACAGAGACTGCGCGTCCTTAAGTCGAGGTTGGGGCGACTCCAAATCTCACCGCCAACGGTTCCCATTACGCACCTTTCAAAGTCCGGGGATAACGACCTGAATTTCTCTCTTAATGCATCTATCTTATCCTGACCGACCATTTTGGAAAACTGTTCAACGCCCTTTTGGTATTGTTCATCGAGCATTCCGTTTCTCTCCTTTAATTATGTGATACCTTCGGAAGTATTAAGGTTTGATTAGAGGAAGTCGAAGTCGCAGCCGAGGTGCGCCTGTTCGATGTGCTGGGTATATAACAATCCGTAGCCTCGCTCGAAGTGGGGTTTAGGCAACACAAGTCCTTCGTTTCGTTTTGCTAATTCGGCTTCATCTACTAACAGCTCCAAACGTTTGCTTGGAACATCTAGCTCAATCATATCTCCATCTTGTACCAACGCCAACGGTCCTCCGACCGCTGCTTCGGGTGCGATGTGGAGGACGATTGTGCCGAATGCGGTTCCACTCATCCGAGCGTCGGAGATACGAACCATATCTTTCACACCGGCACGCAAGAGCTTCTTCGGAATTGGCAGATATCCCGCCTCCGGCATTCCGGGTCCTCCAATGGGACCAGCGTTCTGCAGGACGATAACATGCTCTGGGGTGACCGGCAGATCGGGATCATCAATGCGCTTGTGCAGATCATCAAGGGACTTGAAGACGACAGCTGGTCCCCGATGCGTTAGCAGATCGGGTGAAGCAGCCGAACGCTTAATCACCGCGCCTTGCGGGGCTAGGTTTCCAAAAAGACTGGCAAGCGTTCCAGATTCAAACAGCGGTTCCGTTCTGGATGTGATGACATCCTGCCAAGCTGGTGGATCGGGCACCGTTGAGAGATTTTCCCCGATGGTATTCCCAAGCACCGTCCGAGCATCTCGGTGAAGGACCTCTTCGAGTACCTTCATCACCACAGGAATCCCACCGGCTTTAAATAGATCTTCCATGTAATACTCCCCGCTCGGTTTGAGATTTACCAAGACAGGGGTCTCATCGCTGATTCGGTCGAAGTCGGTGAGGTCAAGTTTGATGCCGAGTCGCCGCGCGATTGCAGTCAGGTGGATCACACCATTGGTCGAACCGCCAATCGCCATAAGGAGGCGGATAGCATTCTCAAAGGATTGTTCTGTCAGCAGCTTCGATGGCCTTAGGTCGTTTTTTATCATTGAGACAATCGTTCTGCCCGCGGCTTCTGCATGACGACGGCGTTCCGCCATTACTGCGGGAATAGCAGCCCCACCGGGTAACATCAATCCGAGCGCCTCCGCCAACGCTGCCATTGTGCTGGCGGTGCCCATCACCATACAGGTGCCGGTACTGGAGCACAAGCGGCTTTCCACCTCCTCCACCTCGGCGGCACCCAAGCGTCCAGCGCGATACTCACCCCAGAATCGTCGGCAATCAGTGCAAGCCCCGAGTCGCTCGCCTTGATAAGCGCCGGTGATCATCGGTCCCGCGACCAGACAGATTGCTGGCCGATCAGCACTTATCGCTCCCATCAGTTGTGCGGGTACGGTCTTATCGCACCCACCCAATAGAACAACCCCATCCATCGGCTGGGCGCGAATCATCTCCTCCGTATCCATCGCCATCAGGTTACGAAACATCATTGTGGTCGGTGCTGTGAACATCTCGCCAAGCGAAATCGTCGGGAACTCAATCGGCAGTCCGCCGTGAGATAACACCCCTCGCTTCACCGCTTCAATAAGGTCGGTAAAATTGTGATGACAGCTGTTGAAGCCGCTGAAGGTGTTGATGATACCAACGATCGGGCGTTCCAGTTCCGCATCCGAATACCCCATCGCTTTCGCGAATGCCTTGCGGATGTAGACGCTGAATTCAGGATCGCCATAGTTTGTTAAGCCACGTTTGATACCTGATGGATTTTTTATCTGCATAGTATCCTCATACCTCTCCTTATACGACATCGGAACGTATGCGTAGAACGGCGAATTGTAGATGATAAATGCGACTATAGTAAATCCAAAAAAACAGATAGACGCTTTCGCTCCTCGTGTCCTGTCCCGTGCCGTTCCCCCGATAAATCGGGATTAAGAAACGTGCATCCCGCCTGTCCCGATGTATCGGGGACGAGTCGGGACCTGCTCCCGATATAATCGGGGACTCTCCGGGAGGCAGTGCGGTTACAAACCGCACCTACCGGACTTGGGGGCGATGCAGTGCGGTTATAAACCGCACCTACCGGACTTGGGGACAATACGGTTCGGTTTGGCGTGTTCCATTAATTCTAAGATCTACTATAGTATGGGACGACATCAAGCGTATTACAGCTCTATCCGGTATACGCGGGCGGCGGTATCATGAAACATAGCGGCGCGCTCGTCCGCTGAGTAGCCAGAGGATAGCCGTTTGAATGCGTTATACATCACGTTGTAGGAATACGAAACCTTATCCACCGGGAAATTGCTCTCAAACATACAGCGGTCGGGACCGAACTGCTCGATACAGTAATTCATTAGGGGTGCCATATCCGATGCGAGTTCTTCCGAACCAGCGGGTGTTTCCCGTTCGTGCCAGTCGAAGCCGGTTCGAGGCATTCCGATACCTCCAAGTTTCACATTGATATTGGGACACTCCGCGACCGCAGCAATTCCGTTCCGCCAGGTTGTAAGCACTTCGTCGTCACGGTTAGCATACGGCCCTACCCGGAGTAACCCTCCAATGTGATTGAGAATAATGGTTAGGTTGGGCACCGCTTTGGCGAAATCAGCCAACTCAGGTAGCTGCGGAAAGTACATCCAAGCCTCAAAGGACATGCCCATGCCTGCAAGGACACGTGCACCGGCGCGGAAATTGTCGGTAGCCAGTTGCCCCGCCATTCGGTGAGCGCTTGTGTTTTCGATTTCAGGATGGGGGTCCCATGTTACGGCATGACGGATGCCACGAAAACGATTGGGACTCGCTGCCTGTAACGCTTGGAGCACCGGTTCAACCCGGTCGCCAAGGTTCAGGTTAGCGTGACCGACAATTGCCGCTGCAGCGCGACAGGGACCGTATAACCCACTTGCACTGGCAGCAGCTAAGCCCTGCACAAATTCGACTTCACCCACCGGACGCATCTCCTCCGGTCCATCTGCACGGTACATCGCTCTTGCCTCAACAAATACAGTGGAACGCACGTTGTGACCGCTGTTCACGTCATCGGCAAGTTCATGTAGCAGGTATCGTTGATAAGGGACCCGCTCCGTCCGGAAGTCCCAGAAATGGTGATGCGGATCACATATAGGAATCTCCGGTTCTAAGGTCGGTTCCGGGCTTAGAGCAAGCCAGTCATTGCCTCCAAATGGCATAAAAACACCTCCGTTTTGGTATACTGAAGTTCTATATGATGAATAGACGACAATGTGGTCATAAGAAGTTATAGATATAGGAGTTACGCAGTTCAGTTTGTAATAGCCCCAATAGGATCGGGGCGTCCGGACGCGCAATGAATCCTCGATAAATCCCCCGATAGGATCGGGGCAGGCCCGATACATCGGGACTCCGACAAGCCGAGAGCAGGCAGGCGGGATTAAGAAACGGGCGTTGGAAATGGCGTACTGCGGTGATGAATCACCGAACTACAAAGCTTTGAGTATTCAAATGCGTAAGTCCTAAGATATTTATTATACCACTCTTTCCCAATATTAGGGATAAAACAGTGGAATTACAA
This sequence comes from Candidatus Poribacteria bacterium, assembly GCA_965220385.1. Taxonomy (GTDB): domain Bacteria; phylum Poribacteria; class WGA-4E; order WGA-4E; family PCPOR2b; genus PCPOR2b. The sequence goes on from OZ244825.1 coordinate 1,600,943, forward strand.
ACGTATCGCATTTTTGTTGTAAAATTGGTGCATCGCTGATAAGATAATCGCGGAGATTTCAGAGCGGACACTTTGTTTTTTGGGTGTGCTTAGTGGCGTTAACCCCAAGAATCGAGTGTATGTGAATTTTTGCACCTGATGCGAGTTTAATCTGCTTAATCCATACTTTCGATTTCCAGATATGGAGCACACACTATGCCAATGTCTCACAAAGTGATGAAGCAGAAAATCAAAAGGCGATTGAAGGGAAAGGTGGGCAAGGAAAAGCAGGCGGAACTCCATCGAATCCTTGAGGAGTTGCCTAACTATCGCAGTGGGCCCTATGCTGATCTTCGCAAGTCTCTCAACGGAGAAATTCAACAACAGCAAAAGCGCGCGAAGGCGCAACACAAAGACACTTTGGCTGTTGAGAAAGAAGGGCACTTTCAGATGGCACTGGTGGGTGCCCCCAACGCGGGAAAATCCGCATTGCTCAAGGCACTCTCTGGCAGACAGATAAAAGTTGCTGATTACCCTTTCACCACGTTGAAACCCATACCGACAAGGGTGGATTGCGGTGGATTGTGGATTCAATTGGTTGAAATTCCGGGGCTGATTGCGGGGGCAACAGAGGGACGAGGCGGGGGACAAGCCTTACTCAGCGTGGCAGCGAACGCCGATGGTTTAATGATCGCACATGACCTGACTGCGGATCCACAAGAATTGAATATCATTCTAACGGAATTGTCCAAAACAGAGTTACCCCAGCCTTTGTTAGTTGTATACACAAAATTGGACAGTCCCGGTGCGGAAAGCCGTTTAAGCGCTGCACAGACGCGATTCTCTCAATTCAAAAGTGTTGCGGTCTCGGCAGAGCAGAGCTTGCACCTTGAAACGCTGAAAGAAACCATGCGAGCATCCACAGGGCTGATTCGTGTATTTCCACGTTCAAATCAGGGTGGAAGTAAGCTCGATGAGACACCGGTGATAATCCCTGTCGATAACACTATCGAAGATTTTGCACACAAAATTCACAAAGATATTGCTCGAAAGTTGAAACACGCCAAAGTGTGGGGAAATTCCGTGAAATTTCCCGGTCAGCAGGTTGGTAAAGGACATGTGCTGTCAGACATGGATATTGTGACCCTTTATACAGCTTAGTGGGTGCCGAAAGCGCGAAGGATCGGTTGCAAACTTGCCACTTGGTGACTATGTGAGATTATCTCATTTCCTTAATACGAAATACTGGCACAAGCCCATTGTTTAAGATCTATCATGAACCATCGTCAACTCTCTCCTATAAACGAGCAGCCAACATCTGTTATGTCCTCGGATGGAAAGCCTGACTTCGACGCAGTCCGAAACGATTTTCCCCGAGCAAGGACCGCTGCCTACTTCGATAACGCCTCATCCCATCCACTCAGTGTCCACTCTGCCGCAGCCCTGCACCGCTATATCGACTGGGTTACCCATGAAGTAGGTGAACCGTGGTGGCCTGCTTGGGCAGGATCACGAGATGACGCGAAGCATCTATTCGCCGAACTTATTAACGCGCGTCCGAAAGACATCGCTTTCGCCCGTAGTGCTGTCGAAGCAGAAAGTAATCTGCTGAACGGTATGCAGGAACATCTCGCCGGTGGCAATATTGTCACACACGACCTGCATTATGCTGCGTCGCTCTACAACTACAAGATGCGAGAGCAGGCATCGGTAGGTTCACGCACAGGGGATGATGAGAGTCTGCGCATTGTCAAGCACCGAGACTGGCAGATCGACTACCGCGATATGGAACGTGCGATCGATGACAACACTAAACTGGTTTCTATCACGCTGGTGTCGAATGTCAACGGCTATTTGTCAGATGTAAAGGCAATCAGCGACCTCGCACACGCGCACGGTGCCTATCTCTATGTCGATATTATTCAGGGGGTTGGGGCGGTGCCGGTCGATGTGCAGGCGATGGGCATCGACTTCGCTGCGTGTTCTACTTTTAAGTGGCTTATGGGAGTTAAAGGGTTTGGCTTCCTTTATGTCCGATCAGAGCTTCAGGAGACGGTCGTGAAACCGACGCAGCACTGTGGGGGTTTGGGTTTTAACTATGCCCCCTGGGTTGAAGAACCTGACCCAGATAGCGCGGACTACGCTTTTTCACCGACCCCCGGTCCCTCATGTTACGAAGTTAGTTATCCGTCCTATGAAGGTGCCATCTGTGCACAGGAGAGCCTCAGGTACATCCTCCGGTTGGGAGTCGACAATATCCGCAGTCATGCGCGGGGGCTCACTGACCGCCTAATGGAGGAACTTCCCTCACTCGGTTATACCCCTATCACACCCAAGGGGAACGAAAGCCCTATAGTGGCTTTTGCTGTCCCCGATCCAGCAGCAACTATGGCGAAACTCAGAAATGCCGGTGTCCATGTCGCAATGCGCTATGGCAACAAGATGCGAATCGCCCCCTCTGTTTTTAATAACCAAGAGGATGTCTCCCGTCTGTTAGAAGCACTGGCATAGCGTAGCAGCAGATAGGAATCAGTCGGTAATGCAAACCAGCTTTGGTCAAGGAGGAAAGCATGTCAGAACAGTTCTGGTTTAATCGTATGGCTGAACATTGGAGTATCCCAGAGCGGTTAGATTTGGTCGAGCATGTGAGAAGGGCGCAGCTGCAGCTTGTGCAGGTAGGCACCTTTGGTCCGATGTTCTACAGTTTAGCGGATGATCCGGAGGTCAATCGCCACTGGGTCGGGATGCCCTTAGTCGGTGTGAGAGAAAACCTGGCTCGCGCAGCAGAGCTTATCCCGCAACTCCAAGCGGCTGGAGCACGCGTGGTCGGGCAGATGAGCATGGCATGGAACTACGGAAACCATGAAAGCGGACATGGAATCTTCGGAGCTTGGGAACGGATCTGGACACCGGACCTTCTCGGAGAAGTACCTTGCAGTAGCGCAGAAGACACCCAACAACGGCTCCCTAACGGATCGTTGCGACGTTGGGATATCGAAGGACGGCCATACCTGACATATAGCGGTTGTATGTGTAATCCGTATTGGCTTGACACGCTGAAGCCGATGGTGAAAAAAGCGATCGCGTTGGGGATAGATGGATTCAATGTGCATCATAACTTCGAGTATTTCTGTCGGTGCAACTATTGCCGCGATTATGTGCGAGCCAAGCTAGAGGAAGCTTTTGATAGCGGGGATTTGCGACGGATTTTTGGTAGACGAGACCTCGCCGAAGTCTCAGATCTCCTCGCCCCGCACCAAGAATGTCCGGAGGATCTACAGCAGCGGTTTCAATTGATCGTGAACCGCGCAACCCACCTGCGTCGGAAAGAGGCGCTTGACGAAATATACATTGGATATGGCCGTTCACTCAATCCTGACCTTCTGTTAGCGCAGTGGTATCACAAGTACGATTTCCATCCGCACGACGAGCGCAGCCTTTTGCCAAGCCAATTGTGGGCAAAGGATGAAGATTATATCTGGTACAGTCAAGGCGGATATAAGGGGATGAGTGTCATCGAGCATAGATATTTGGCGGATATGGGACTACCCGCTCGGTTCATCTACGCGGCTGGCGGCGGCAAACCGTTTGTTATTAACAAATACGATTCGCGTCGCTTGCGGCTGTCCATTGCCGAAGCTGCGGCAAATCACGGCGCAGCCCTCGCATTTCATTGGGGTCATGATGAAAACCCAGATTTTGCGGTGGAGGATTATTATGCGCCTGTGATTCGCTATCAGCGTTTCCTCGCGGACCATGAAACCCTGCTGCATCCCGCCCAACCGTGGGCACAGATTGGGCTGGTCTACCCGCGCCGCGCGGAGTTAGAGGACGAAGCGGGCTCTCTAGAGCCCCTTAAGCGTATTGGTCGGTTATTGGAGGACAGGCATCTGCTGTTCGACATCATTCTCGATGAGCAACTCCTTGATCGTGCCGATAACTATCACGCGCTCATCTTACCAGATGTAAAACGTCTGTCACCGGAGGAAGGCGCACACCTCAAACAGTTCGTCGATAAAGGTGGAAAACTTGCTTTTACGGAGGACACCGGTAAGCATCAACTTGACGGGGAGCTCTATCCTGAAGAGCTGCTTTCAGATTGGCAATCACAGGAGGACGTGTACTCCATCCCAAAGGGCAACTGGGAACCTGACTCAGTAGAGGTACGTGGCGCGCAACTACCGGTCTATCCGAGCCTGGAACATGATGCTTTCGGACAGGATTTTCTCAGGAACTTAGAAGAATTGCTTGAAGACGCTTACCTAGAGACGGATGCTCCATGGTTCGTTCGGGTACGCGCATGGGCGCCCGAAGGACATACAACTTTGGTGTTGCATTGGGTGAACTACAGGCAAGATGAGGAAGCAGATATTGAGACACCGCAACCTACCGGGTCCTTCCAGGTAGATTGCAAGGTGCCAGAGGGTTATGTGGTGCAAAAAGTGGAGTGGGTTTATCCGGAGAAGAAAGAACCAGCGATTCTATCACACGAGGCGTTTGAGGGCCGAATCCGCTTCACCATTCCGAGTGTTATCGTCTACGGATTGAGTGTTCTGCATTTATTGAAGGATTGAGAGAATGGAAATTGTCCCTTTCCTACTGTTTATCCTGTGCTGTATTGGCATCGTTGGATCGCTTTTTGGTCTGTTCTATCTCCTGATCCGCTTCGGTCGGGGTGAATCCCACGATCTGCGATCCGTGCGCTGCCCACAATGCCACACGCAACGAAAGCCTAAAAGAACCGGACAAATTAGGAATCTTGTTGAATCAGAACTGGAATGCCCGGTGTGTAGTTATATCACGTGGGACATTCCGCCCCGCACGGACCTGTCCGCACGCCCAACAGACAAGACGGAGCACCACACTTAAATCCGTTGCAGATAGCCAAGGAAATGTCAACACGTCAATGCATCTGTGTTACTCTACTTCACCGTCCCAATAGCTTACGTTGTCGTCCTTTCGAAAGAGCCGACCTGTAACGTAGGGGAAGACTTTACTGGAGTCGGGATATTCACTGACACCGTGAGGTTGCGCCATACCAACGGCAAGGACTGTGCAGGGCGCATCACCCGAATTAACTATTTTGTGGGCACCTGACTCTCCCGGCGGAAAGGCGATGAAATCTCCCTCTGTTATCGTCAGATCGCCACGCGGCGTCTTGAGCGTACACTCGCCCTCCGTGACGTAGAACATCTCCTCGCTGAAATGGTGGAAGTGCATGGGGAAACTGGCGTTCTTGGGTTGTAAACGGATGAGTCGATACCCCAACAGTTGCGCTCCGATGAGCGGATCAATGTCTTTATCCTCGAAGTCGTAGGGTTCGGGTGCCTCCCGCTTGACCCAATCGATTTCATCAATATTGATTCGATTAATATAAATATCTGTGCGTTGTTCGAGACATTCGGTCAACCGCCGGCGCGCGTCTTGAAGTATCGAGTGTCCATCGCCTACGAGAATCGCATCAAAAGGCAACGTAAGGATTTTCCGCAGCTCCAGTGCAGCTTTCGACGGGTCTTCCAATTTCTCATCTGCCAGAAGCGTCAACGAGCCAATCGGTTCCCCCACGATGAGATCTCCAGACAGCAGTGCCCGTTTTTCGGAGAAGTAGAGCGCAATCTCTCCTGGACTCTTTCCGTAACGCAGATGAATAGCCTGCAACCCGGATACAATTTCCTCGCCATCGCTGATCTGCCGATCGGCTGCCACTTGCAGGGCATCTGCATCCGCCTCATGGACAACAGTATCCGCGCCTGTGCGTTTGCGAAAGAATTCCGCTTCCCGTTCGTGGTCACTATTGGTGAGCACAATCAGCGCCGCTCCACCAAGTTCATCGAATTGGGCAAGATCCGACTCCATCATCGGCACCGGATCTATGAGTACATTACCTTCAGGACGAACCCACAGATGTCCATTGAAATCGATCTGACGTATTTCACTAAAAACTGACCAACTGTAGATGTCATCGAAGATGAGCCGTTTCATTGCAGTCCTTTCCCTCACTGGAGCCAGTGGACGCGTGGATTACCACGATATAGCTATTGAATAATCTCTACAATCCAGCCCCGCGTTTTAGCAGGTTTGTATTCCCCACCGCGCAGATACTCCGACGTATGCCAGAAGCAGAGATGTTTGCCATCCGGCAGCCAAGTAACAGCGGTCAGCGAAAGGGTGGTGCGCGCAATCGGTAGGGTACGATTTGTCTCGCGGTCCAAGATCCACACTTTCCAGCGCAACCCCATACAATCCTCACGTTCCATATAGGCGAGTCGATTTCCTTGTGGTGACCATGCCGGGGAAGTATGTTTTAGAACTCGCCGGGTGTCCACATCATCTGGGGACCCTATGTCGGATAGATTCACGACATGGAGCTGTTTGTCGAGCGCCGGGTCCGGCTTTGGATTACCGCGCAGAACATAAGCGAGATGTAAACCGTCCGGTGCCCATGCGATCTCTGTGACACGCTGGGATTGCGTGGGGATCTCCTTGAGCTTGGTTCCATCCGCATTATGAATCCGAATCCGGGAATGCCCTGACTCGTAGTGCTGATGGTCTAGTCCGACCGCAATACGCTTGCCGTCCGGAGACCACAAGGGCGGATCGAGATAACTGAACGGCACAACGCGCCCGTCAATGGGCACGCGCGCCATTGCTGTAAGGTCTGTTCTATCGATATTAATCCGATAGACGACATCTATCCCTTCTTCCCATCGCCTAAACGCGATCTGATTGGCAGTGGGGGACCACGCGGGCGCATCGCCTTGTGCTAATTTGATAATGCGCAGCGTCTGCCAATCTATCGCCCAGATATAGCTCTCATTGAACTCATCGTATGCTTCAAAAGCGATAAAATTGCTATCAAGGGACCACGAAAGGTTGGGATTGAAAAACGCGCCCCTATACAACCTGCGAGCCTGTTTTGCCGATGCGCCGGTAATCCAAAGCTCGCTCGCCTGCCAATACTGGCCAGACAGGTTGTCCCGCTTCAAAAAGGCGATTCTTTTTCCGTCGGGTGACCAGTGCGGATATTCCGCTCCTTGGATCAGTTCGAGTGTGCGGTTGTGCTTACAGATCGCCGTATTGAACTGGATATTATCCGTTAGTACAAATTCACCGATCCCACCGTCGTCCATCCAACCCACGTCGCCGTTTGGAAGCTCAATCTGATACCAGCCGCCCGCTTGATCGAGAATCGGGAGCGTCACGCCGTCGTTGAGTGTGAGCTTAACCTCGGAGGTCGCGTCTTTCTCTGTATACACAGGCGCTTGATCGTGCACCACCGTGCCGACGGGAGGTCCCACCGGTAGATGTTGAGATGGTTCTTCCCCTTCCTGCTGACCTTCAACCTCCTGTGGTGGGGACTGAACCCCCTCACCGTCCTGATTGGTAAATGCGTACACATACCCATCATCCGAGGTCACATAGAGCACTCCATCGGAAATCGCTGGTGCAGCATCAATGAATCCTTTGGTCGGATAAGACCATATCTCCTGCTGAGATTCAAAATCTAAGGCGTGAATTTGATTGTCCCGTGCACCGATGTAGACCACACCGTTCGCGATAGCAGGATAGCTGTAGGTAAGCGGGATAAGTTTGCGCCAAGTATCGACATTGTGTTGCGGCATGGCGGGGCGTAACTGCCCTTGCGAACACACATACTCAACGCCATCAATATAAGCCCGTCCCAGCGACTGCGATTCCAACTCACCGGTTGTCGCATCAATGACGTAGATCTTGTTGGTGTACGCCCCAATATATAGTCTCCCCTTCGATATAATTGGTGGAGAATCCATCCATGTTTCCGACCGGAATTCCCAGAGCCATTCACCCGTTTCGGCATTGAGGGCGTAGATATGGTTATCTCGCGCACTAAAATAGACACGGTTATTCCATACTGCTGGTGCGTATCGGATGATACCACCCGACTTGAAGAACCATTTGATTCCCCACTGTTTTGCGTCGAGGGCGTAAAGCGTGTGGTCTGTGGAGGCAACGTACACCATACCATTGGCAACGACAGGACTGGCTTGAATGGGTCCGCCGGTTTTGTATTTCCAGAGCAGCTTGAGCGGGGGTTTGAGTGTTTGGTCAGGAGTTCTGCCGGAAAAGTGCAGGTCATACATAAACATTGGCCAATCTTCGGGACGGGTGGGAACGGGGGCAACGATTGGCTGAGTCTTTGGCTGGGATTCCGATTGGGGTTTTGTTTTCGAGGTTGGTTGGGTATCCTGGTCTTGGGACTGGCATCCCCACAATAGGATAAAACTCATTAAGAGCAGAATAAACTTCCGATTCATACATCCTCCGCACTGCGGGAGCCGCGTTTTGCGTTGTGAGACAGACAAGCGGCAGCGGTTTCCCATTCATCGTAATTTAGGGAAGTATAGCATTCGCCCCACCGAGCGTCAACATTAAATTGGCCATCGCAATCACGACAGGCTCTACGAGCGGATGTTTTACAGTAGATTTTAGAATTAATCAGACACTCCAAACCGGTGCGGTTAAAAACCGCACCTACCGGACCTGGGGGCGATGCGGTGCGGCTAGAAACCGCACCTACCGGGGAGGCAAGTGTCTATCTGTTTTTAGAATCCACCATAGTATATTCAGCGTACATAGGGGCTCTTTTCGATTAAGAAGACCAGAGCGGTCTCAACGCTTCACGCCCTCGTCCCTTCACCCAAGTAGCCTTGCCTCTTTGCAACAGTAAGGAACTCCTGATTAAAGATCTCCTCTGTGAGGACTTCACCTTTAGCATTTCTGGGCGAGATCCATCGCATAGGGCGCTTCCCGAAGCAGGCAGCGACATCGACTAGGTCAAAGTGTGGGACGATACCCCATGCCATCACTTGGAGGTTGTAGCGGGCTTGGTCATAGTAGCGGGTGTTTGTGAGATTGCGGTATGAGTAGAGTAGATCTTCAAATTCGAGTGACCCGAATCCGTCCTCAAGCGCACCAGCAAAGTAGCCGTAAAACGCGCCTTTACCTATCCCGTATAACCCAATCCGATCCACATCCGCACGTGTGCGGAGATAGTCATATCCGCGCAACACATCAAAGACACGTAGACCCAGCGTGGAGATACCAAGCATCAGGGCATCCGAGCCGAGTTTGAATTCGCCATCGTGTGGCTGTCCACCCCGATTGAATCCGCGGACCTGCACACCACCAATGCCGCGCGGGTCAAAAACGAACAGTTGCCGCCCGGATGCGAGTCGTTCTTCGAGCCATTCCCGTTTGTCAGGGATGTCGTTCGTTCCATTCTCAAATAGAACCAGATCGGTCCCATCAACTGTTGTTCTTTCGAGAGGCTTAATGAACACTCCGGTGACAACGATATTGGGTTCGCTGAAGAAGAAGATCTGCTCGGTCGGGAAACCATCGATGACATCTTCAGCCAAGATTCGCGGAAAGATTTTATTGTCACGGTTCTCTGGAACTCCCAGAATCTCCTCAATGATCGCCCGTATCTGATCGGTATCGCATTTGGCATGACCTGTATCGCTGTTAACTGAAAACCGGGTCACGTGTGACTCTTCCAGACGTTCGCGGTTAAGATCGAATACGGTTTTGCTACTTGGATATAGATCGAGGATCTGACCGTTCGGTGTTGCCCAAAGCGCAGTATCGGGCAAGGTTTCTGGCTCGCCCGTTGTGAAATCGGGCGATTCACCACGAAAATGCCCCTTATACCAGTTGACGCATGCCTGACGGAGCTGCGGAGAATAGGCGTGCCGTGTCGGTGCGATTGCGATATCAACTCGATCTTCCGCACCGTAGAGCGAATAGATTCGCTTGGCTCTATCCACAGCTTCGATTGCCCCTTCAATTGGAAAGTAGTCGTAGGCTGCGGCACCAACAAGTACTGGCTTGGGTGCCATAGCGGTGATGTAGTCGTCGTGATCGGGACCGTTCGCAAAACAGCCGGGTACAATCTGTTCGCTGTCCTGCGCTTGTCCGGTTTTCATATACGATTCCAATGTCATCACGAAGGTACACGGAACTGCGGCTGCAAACCGCGGTTCGCTCATCATGAGCAGACAGGACTGTGTGCCGCCGCCCGAATTACCCGTTAAACCGATGCGCGTCGGATCCACCTCGGGACGTGTTTCCAGGTAATCGATTCCGCGCACGACATCCCAGATGAAATGCCGGCCAACGCTGGCACCGCCGAGGGTAAATTGGAGACCGGCATAGGTGTGCTCTGTCGTGCAGCCGCCAATAATCCGCTCACCCTTTTCTGGATCGAAGTATTGGAATCGTTCGCCCTGTCCCGGCGGATCGACCGCAAGCACAACAAAACCGTTCGCGGCGAGATCGACACAAACCGCTTGATAGGTCGGGTAAGATTTACCGAGATCGCTATGCCCATGCACAAAGACAACGGCGGGTTGCGGTGATGCGATACCCTTGGGGACATATAGCGCAGCCGTGACGTAAAACTGCGGAAGACTCTCATAGATCAGTTTCTCGATTGTGAACGTACCACGATCAAGGGTTCCTGTACACTGGACGTTCAACGGTGTGCGCTCTTCCGGCAACCCGCCGATAGCAGTCATGAAGTGATCTCGCACCCGCTTGCGGTGTTCCTCAAATGCAGGGATTGATGACAGATCAGCTTTCTCCGCCTCTTGTCGCCGGAAATGTGCTTCCGCACGCCGACGTAGATCATCGATCATTTGGTCTGAGACATCGTAGTAGCCGTTAACGTTTGGACCGAGAGTTCGCATGATTAGACTCCGTTCAAATAGGACATAATACATAAAAAGCAAAAAGGACAGTGTGCGAGTTAAAACTCCAGTTGTGGATTTATTTGCAAACTTACCGGACAGATAAATTTCAGAGCGTGACGATCTGTCCACTTGCTGCAGATTCGTATCCTGCACGGATGACGGCGACCGATTGTGTGGCAACTGCGGCGTTCATCTCGCTCTCCCTTCCCGCTTCAATGCAATCGACGAAACCGATCATGTCGGGTCCTTGCTGCTCGCCCGCTTGATTCACTCCAATCCATTGACGTTTAGGGATCATGCCGGATTCGGTTTGTGTGCTTGACCACATCCCCATTGGATCCATCGGATGGGGTGGCGTCTGCTGGAAAGGTTCTTCATCGGCGAAGACTTCAAGGCGCGGTTGTGATCCGTCAAAAGCGAGTGTACCGCGGGTGCCGATTAGATGCAGCCGCTGAACCCCGCCTTTGGGATGGCTCATCCACCCGGCGCGTCCTCCGATGATGGTTGCGACAACACCGTCTTCCAGCGTCATCATTATTGCTCCGAAATCCTCAATACCGCACGCGATATGCTCTTCAAAGAAATAGTTGGCAGTTGTACAGAACACGCTTTCAACCCGCTTATGGGTCAACCAGTTAATCAAGGACACGGGGTAGACCCCAACATCAAACATCTCCCGTTTCGCCTCAATGAAGGTGTATTTCTCAACTGTGGATTTTTCCACCCTTTTCTGACCTACGGGTGCTGTACCAACATGCCCCTTCGCGAAAAGGATGTCGCAGTGGATGGCACGGAGTTCGCCGATTTCGCCGCCCTCCAACGCTTTTTTGGCGGCTTGTGCCCACGGGGTGTGCATATTGCTGAACATCTGATTACAAACACCCGCTTTTTCGACGGCTGCGGTGATGGTCTGCGCGTCCTCAACGCTCATGGCTAGCGGTTTATCGAGGTAGAGATGTTTTCCCGCCTCAGCACATTTCACATTTACGCGCCCTCGTCGTTCGTTTTGCACGCATGAACTGACGATATGGATATCATCGCGCGCCAACGCCTCGTCCAGATCCGGAATGTATGGAATCCCCAAATCTTCGGCGAGTTGTCGATTCAGTTTAACATATTCGGGTGGCGCGTCCAGTTCGTCGGAAGCTGCAATAAGTTCGCATCGTTCGTCTTCGGCGAAGCAGCGTGCATAGCTTTCCTGATGTGTTCGTCGTCCACCGAGGACTAATACTCCGTATTTTCCTTTACCCATTTTAACCCTCCTCCACGGTGACCGGTTGTTTCGTCTCTAATCCTTGACGAATTATATCTATCAGCGCATCTCCACCGCTAAAGGCAAGTGGCGGGTTCATCAGGCGATAGGGACCCGTGGGCGTTTCATGATAGATGATTCCGTTGTTTCCAACCAACCTCAGGTCGACGGCTACTTCACCATCAGTTGGGATACGGTTCACGCTGAGCAACGCGGACTGCCCCCCAGCGTACTTCACCATCGCGGTAATTTGTGTTACATCTGGATTGTCGAGGGCGTAGATTTGCTCCGGTGGATCGGGCATCCAACCGTTAGCGGTGGCAGTCAGGGCGGCAATGGCACCGACAGCATCCGAGGCTTCGATCGGTGCTCGCACAATGCAGCGCAAAAACACAGGGCTGCCGATCCGCCCCTCATCGATGACCGATTGCACGGATTGTTGAAGTGACTGTATCATAAGAGTACCTCCATTGATAGTAGTATCAGTGGTGCTGTATCAGGCACGGCGGGAAGTCGCCGTGAAACGAATCTGAAATCTCTGCTCAATCAGATAAATGAAAAATATGAGGGCTTGCTTGACCATATTTGAGACCTGTGCTAAAATGCGGTTACCTGGCACTGAGCGCTGAAGTGGATTAATTTATGGTGAATTTTAAAAATAAACAAACAGTTTCACCCGCCCGGTAGGTGCGGTTTGTAACCGCACCGGTTTGGAGTGTCTCATTAATTCTATAAAATACCATAGTTCCTCATATTTTCGCGTTCAGCGTGTCTCGGTGCACACGACCTCATAGATAAGGAGATAAGACTTATGCGAGGAAAAACCTTAGACCAACTGCTCGCTGAAGCCGAAGCACAGATCGGACATACCTCTGCGGAAACGCTGAAAACAGCGATTGATAACAGTGAGCCCGTCATCATCCTTGATGTGCGCGATAAGGAACTTTATGAAACCGAACACCTACCGGGTGCCATCTCATTACCCCGCGCGGCGATCGAACTGGAGATCGATGAAATTGTACCGGATCAGGACGCACACATTGTCGCACATTGTGGTGGCAATACCCGCGGTTCGCTATCCGCACACACTTTGCAGATCATGGGATACAAGAATGCCTCTGTATTGACAGGAGGATTTCGAGGCTGGAAAGCTGCGGGGCTGCCGACCGAAAAAGGGGATGACACAGACCAACAGTAGCACGCCCCCGCTCATATCTCTCCATCAACCGTTTTTTTATCGTAGCACAGATGGAATATTGTGTCAATTCCTATCTTTAGACGGTGCCAACATATCACAACACAGGCACTAAACCTACCTATGCCTTACAGGCGAACAACGCAACCCAACATGAGAAAGGACCCACAATATGCAACAGATAGAGAAAATCTTAATCGGTTTTGGTAACGTCACTTGGGGACCGTGGCTACTCGTCTTGCTCATAGGCGGTGGTGCTTTCTTCCTTTGTTATTCGCGGTTTCTGCCTTTTCGCTTTATTGGACATGCTATTAACATATTGCGTGGCAAATACGACGACCCCAGCGATCCCGGCGATATTTCGCACTTTGCAGCATTATCGAGCGCACTGGCAGCAACCATTGGAGTTGGGAATATAGCGGGTGTTGCGGTCGCTGTGAAGGTCGGCGGACCGGGCGCAATCTTTTGGATGTGGCTTAGCGCGGTGGTGGGAATGGCAACAAAGTTCTTCACCTGTACGCTCGCTGTTATGTATCGAGGGACTGACAGCCGGGGCGATACGCAGGGCGGCCCGATGTATGCGCTCGTAGAGGGTCTTGGACAGAAATGGAAACCGTTAGGGGTTTTCTTTTGTGTAGCGGCGCTGATAGGTGCGCTCCCCGCATTTCAAGTCAACCAACTGGTTCAGATCCTGCGCGACGTTATTTTTGTTCCAAACGGTTGGGTTGGCGAGGCTCATTTCACCTTTGATCTGATAGCTGGTATCGTGATTGCGGGGCTGGTGGCACTGATTATATTTGGCGGAATCCTACGAATTGGGACAGTCGCCTCGAGGTTAGTGCCGGGGATGTTGATTCTCTACTTGGCGGCCGCGGTGTGGATTCTTGCTGTCAACTACAGTAATATACCGGGAAGCCTATGGTTAATCATCACAGACGCTTTTTCCGGACAAGCAGTCGCCGGGGGCGCGATTGGTGCTGTTATCATGACAGGGATACGCCGCGCAGCCTACTCCAACGAGGCAGGTATTGGAACAGCAGCTTTGGCGCACGGTGCTGCCAAGACAACCGAGCCGGTGCGAGAAGGGCTTATCGCCATGCTCGGTCCCGCGATCGACACACTGATTGTCTGCACGATCACGGCTCTTATCATCCTTACATCGGGGGTATGGCAGAGCGAAGAGGCGAGCGGCATTACGATGACCGTGATGGCGTTCGACCAAGCGATGCCCGGCATCGGACCTTACCTACTCACACTTTGCGTGCTTTGTTTCAGTACCAGCACCATGTTTGCTTATTCCTACTACGGCGCAAAATGTATGGGATTCTTAATTGGCGCTGAACGCCAACATATCTACAATTACTTCTATGTGGTGCTGATGGTAGTCGCTGCGGTCGTCTCTTTGGACGCGGCTATTGGTCTCATCGACGGTGCATTCGCTCTCATGGCAATTCCGACGATGATTTCTACGCTTCTGTTAGCCCCCAAAGTGATGCAGGCGACGCGAACATACTTTGATCGCTACAAAAATATCATAGGATCATAGCGATCCTCGTGGATTGAAGAGACATCGTTTAACTGACACCAACCGAGAAAGCGGTCCCAAAAGCGAGTGATTTGTTGAGCAGGAAGTTCGGCTTGACAGTCTCTCGCTTTTTTTGTGATCGGTTAAGCATTTTGTCGGCGCCTGCACGTCGTTTTCTGTATCGAATGCACGAAAATAGGCGTTTGATAGATTGAAATCATAGTTATTGTCAGCATTATAGTTCGCCGGCGATCGATTATCAGACATCAAACAGATGGGGTGGCATGGAATGACAATTCGGAAAAATCTCATAAGCACGGCGTTGAGTACACTCACACTCTTAGTTTTCAGCTTATCGTCCGCGGAAGCAAATTCGGGTATCAAGAACCGTCAGGTCTTCGTCGGGACAAGCGCACGCGCGATAGGGATGGGCGGTGCGTTCACAGCGGGCCCTGCGTCAAGTGATAGTTCTTTCTGGAACCCTTCCTCGCTTGGATTATTGGAAGCGACAGAACTATCATTGATTGGACTCCCTTTCCCGGAATCAGCCGATGATCGGGAGGGCGCGTTTTCGTTAGCCCTAAGCCCGAAACAGTTAGGCATAGCGCGGAGGAATGTTGGAAATTTCTCACTCTCGTCTTGGTTTGATGGCTGGGGCACCGACACGGAAAAGAATCGAATGTTCCTTGTGGGATATGGAACGTCCTTGGGGAAAGGCATCGCTGCTGGGACAAACCTTCGCCACTACCGTCACAGAGGTCCCATTAATCCTCGGTATGCTTGGAGTTTCGACCTCGGTCTTCGCATCGTTCGTCCGGCAAAACGTCCTGGCGAGAAAATCACGCTTGGTTTGGCTCTTGAGGATCTTGGCGGACGCATCTGGGAGAACGCACAAACCGTTGCAAGGATTCCTACTATAACGCGACTTGGTGCAGCACACTCTTTCAATCAGCACACAATATTATCTGGGGATTTTGTCCTACACAATGACACGCGGATAGACTTTTCAGAGCGTCTGCGCACACACGTAGGCGTCGAACGTTGGGTGCTCAAGAATGGATTGGGGTTGCGGTTGGGATACACAGCCATTCTCAATCAACTTACGCAGGGTGAGTGGTCAACGGGATTAAGTATTCAGAGTTCTGCTGGACAACTTGACTACGCATTTGTGAAAGGCACGGCGTTAGATGGGGCGTTACATTGGATCTCCGCCACCTTACGCTGGGGAGAAGGATACGATGTGATTCCTGCCTCGCGTCCTCCAGTTGTGGAAGTGACACCCGCCGTGCCAGAAACGCCCACACCGATTGTCATGCCCAAGCCGAGTCCCACGGTATTGCACACGTCAGAGAAAGCAATTTCGCCTAACGGTGACGGTGTGAAAGATCAAATCAGCTTCAATCTTGAGGTTTCCGAAGATAAATCTTGGGAATTGGACATTCGAAAACAGACCGATAAAGGGGTATCAAAACAGATTTTACAGCGGTACGCCGGTACTGGCTTGCCCTCGACAAAGATAGTTTGGGAGGGTGAGGATGATGCCGGTAACCGGGTGAGCGATGGCGTATATCTCGCTCGGTGGTTTATCGTTGATGACATTGGCAACCGTCAGTTGCAAAGTGAGGTAAGAATCACTGTTGATACGAGACCTGCCTCGCTTAACATATCTACGGACCCGCCTATCTTCGCCTCACCTGAGATCACGGATCCCAGCAAGGAGGTGGTTCTCCAAATGCCGAAAGTACATCTTCAAGCATCAGATTTGAATCCACTCACCCGCTGGCAATTGCAGTTTTTCGATGAGAATCAGAAACTGGTTCATGAAATTGATGAGGAAGGCGAGCCTTCTGACACCGTTGTTTGGAACAACTGGAAACAGTCGAAAAGCACTCAAAAAGCTACTTACCGGTGTGTGGCGACAGTGCACGATGTTGCGGGTAACCGCACCACCGGTGAAGCATCGTTTTCGACGATCCGGGTTGAGAGGCAAGACACGGACGAGGAAAAGGAAGAAGCGGTTGTAGAAGCACCACGTGAAGAAAAACAGCCGGAAATGCAGATTTCCCACACACCGCCGAAATACACCCTGTTGGTCGGTTCGTTTCAGAACCGGAATAACGCCGTATCGCTGATTGATTCATTGGATGCGATGGAGTTAGGTGCGAAGACTCACCTCAAGGAAGTAATGATTCGATCGCGTCTGTGGTACCGTGTGACCCTTGGAGGATTTCAGAGCAAAGAGGATGCCGCGGGACTCATCGATCAAGTCGTCGAGCTTGGAATGGAACCGCTCCTGATTACCAACATACATTGATGCGTGTTGCCATCTGTTCTCCTAGTGGAACTTTCCTTAGGCTGTCCTTGCTAACCACATTGCACTCCGATGGAGCACAGTAGAGCACTAACCGAAGGGAAACCTTCGGAAAGAGTCACTCAAAGTCCGGCGAATTCTACTTTTCCGTATGCACCTTTGATGTATAACCAACCAACACCCCTTGTGAGGGGAGTTTCACAAATGATGTGTAACCAACCCCCTAAATCCCGCCCCCAATAAACCGGGATGTACCATTTGTCAGGGGGACTTTCATCGGAGCTATTGGTAAAGGTATGTCCTATAACTGGCGGTTCGCCGTCGGTTTGGGATGCTTCCTTTTTCGTCGCACTCCGATTACTCTTACCACCGCATATCCCACAATCACAATTGCCACCGGCACACCCCACTGTTTGATTAGGTCATAGATCTGCTCCTGCCGTAAATAATTCAGGTTGGCATGTGCTGCATCATAGTTGGCGTCCAATGCGAGTGCCGTTTCGAAGTATGTTTTTGCCACCCTATATTCCCGTTTCTTAAAGTGGATAACCCCCAAATTATTGTGTGCTTCGGCATTGTCGGGCGCAACTGCTATCAGTTCTTGATAGGTGCCGATCGCGGCTTCGGTATCGCCCCTGGCCCCTTGCTCCCACCCAACCCGCATCAGCGTCGCACCCAGGTTCTGGTGTGCAGGCTGACACGCCGGATCGTATACCAACGCCTGTTGATAGCACGCAAGCGCTTGTTCCCAATCCTTGTTACGGGCGTACTCCGATCCCCAGTTGTTTAGCGTGGTTCCTAAACCGATTTTTGCGGGGGCGTAGTCAGGGCTAATTTGTAGCACCCGCTGATAGAGATCGAAGGCTTGCTGGTACTCGTCCATGGAGGCATGGGTCGCAGCGAGATCGGACAGTAGGATATCCGAGAACGGGAATCGTTTCAGTCCACGCTCAAAGCATTTGAACGCTTCCGAGAATTTATCTGCTTTGAGGTAGTGGATGCCCCAACGGTGGTATGCTGCGAGAAGATTCTGGTTGAGTGTTGCCGAAGCCGGGTCAAAAGTGAGCGCCCGTTGAAGGGAATTCACCGCTTCATCAAACTTACCTTGAAGCAGCCAAAGCGTCCCCAGCGCACCAAACACTTCGGCTGACGGTGCCGTTCTCAGTGCTTGTGTGTAATGTTTGATTGCTTGATCGTATATCCCTTTCTGCTGGAAGATTTGGGCAATTTGTACCGATGAAACCCCGAGCTGCGGTTCGAGTTCGAGGGCGTGCTGGAGAGCGTTAATCGCTAAACGATAATCGCCCAGATCCGCATAGACCATGCCGATGAGATAGTGATTGCCAGCAACGGTCGGATCGTCCTCTATTTCAGCTAGTAGGGTTCGGAGGGCAGGTTTGTGCAAGGGCGTACCAATCGGCGTTTCACTTACCTTTACCCAGGTTGCAACATCCCGCGCGGTCGGGGCTTCTGAGGTCGAGGCAAAATACATAACATCGTTAGGATCGCCGCTATGTCCCCATAGACCGATGGCGTGTCCGATTTCATGCAGCAATGCGGTTTGAATAACCTCAGGCGAGTGAGGCTGGAGCGAGGTCCGATCCCGTAGAGACATCTCTATTTCTACATAAACCCTCTCTGCACTTCGGATAAGCATCGCTTCGCCGATGTATTCGCTGCTCTGTCGTCTGTCCTGTTGATATGCCCATTTTATCCGAATATCGGCTGCGGCAGCGTCCTGCGTCAGATCAAATTGCACTTTCCCTTCCGTTGCTTTCTCCCAGAGCGAGAGCGACTGGCTCAACGCCTCCTGATAACCCTCTATTTCCACTGGGATAGTGTCCGTGTAGACGGCAATGCGATCGCGGTCAAATCGGGTCAGACGACCATTGGAGGCAACCGTTATCCGGTCAAAATAATCATCCGCGTAGGTATTCCCCACCGTCACACAACAGAGCAACAGGACGATCCAACTTACCATCGCTTGGGACAAACCCTCAGCTGATAAGGATTTAGGGTCGGGGTTGGTATTGACTTTTTTTTCTTGGTTCACGGATCTACTTCCCCGCTTCTCATGGCAATAGTGTCCCCAAAATATTATCCGTCAAATCGTTTGTTGTCAATTTTCTTTTAATTCAAGCAGAAATTCAGAGCCGATCTGTTTTTATGACGTAAACTGCGATGAAACGTCTAATTGCAAATAAAAAAAACGTCAGATAGCCCGATGGAGGTTATCAACGTTAGTTTAACTGTTGGGTTTCGCGGTGTCTGTCGAGAAACACAGACTGTTAGGAGACGGCACTTTCGTATCTGCTCTATGCGAATCGTAAACCTAACCTACGCCGCTGGCTCTCGCAGTCGGCTGGACAAGGCAACCTCGCCCATACGAAGACCGTCTTTTGCGAGCGTGTCTGCGGGATAAAGGCATTGACGGATGGGCTTGAATTTGCTACAATTTGGACAGAAAAAAACAATCACGATTAGAAGAGGAAGGCAATGCAAGAAGTCAGAATCGGTTTTATCGGTTGTGGAGGCAACGCCAACGGACATATGCAACGTCTGTCCGATCTGGAGGGGGTCCGCATCGTAGGGACATGCGATGTTCAGGAAGAACGTGCTGAAAGCGCCGCCGAACGCTATGGCGCCCAACCCTACACAAACCATAACCTCCTGCTCGAACGAGACGACCTTGATGGCATCTACCTGAGTTTACCTGTCTTTGCACACGGGACGCCGGAGTTGGATGTGATAGCGCGCGGACTGCCGTTTCTCGTTGAGAAACCGGTAGCGGTCAACATGGAAATTGCGCGCCAAGTTGAGGCAGCGGTAAACGCCGCCGGTATCATCACCTGCGTCGGCTACCAGTTACGTTATCTGGGCTCAACGCAGCTAGCGCGGCAGGTGCTCGATGAGAAAACGGTCAACATAGTTATCGGCAAATATTGGTCTGGAAGTGGGCGCGGCGACCCCAACTCGTGGCAGCGTCAGATGAGCAGATCCGGCGGTCAGATATTAGAGCAGGCAACCCACACAATCGACATGATGCGTTACCTGGTGGGCGAGGTGGAAGAGGTGTACGCAATCAGTGCGAACCGCGTCCTGAAGGAGATTGACTGTCCCGATAACAACTGCGTAACGATGCAGTTCACGAATGGCACCGTTGGATCGTTGACGACTTCTTGGTCCTACGATTCGGGGGATTGGTCACATGCAAACGTGTTGGATATCTTGTATGAGAACCAACTCATCCATTGGGGTGTCGGCGGTTTGGATGTGAGAGAGGATGGAGCGGTCGTTAGCAAGACAGCGCCGGGACCGAGTATTGACGAGGTCTTTGTTGATGCCGTCCGCAGGGGCGATGGGTCTAAGATATTGAGCCCTTACAGCGATGCGGTTAAGAGTTTAGCGATTTCACTCGCGGCGATTCAGTCAAGTGAAACAGGGGCACCGGTGTCAATATCCAGTATAGGTTGATATATTTATGGTGAATTTTAAAAATAAATAAACAGTTTCACCCGCCCGGTAGGTGCGGTTTGTAACCGCACCGGTTTGGAGTGTCTCATTAATTCTATAAACTACCATAATAACCAATGGTGCTAGTTTGCAGCTGTTGATAACGTGATGCGTGAAACGTGAAGACTATTGGCTCTTGGGTGCCTTTAGCCCCGGTTGCTTTGAATTCCGCCTGTCCCGATAAGTCGGGATTAAGAAACGCGCTACTACAAACTGAAGCGCGTACGTCTTATCTGAGAAACGGACACAGAACAGGCAAAAACGTAGGGGTAGATCTTGTGTCTGCCCTTTCCCTTAAGTAGGAAGAGCAAGGAGAAAATATGAGCGAAAAATACAGGGTTGCCATCGTCGGTTGTGGCGGAATTTCCACGGCGCACGGAATCGCCTCGCAAACCCTCTCGGAGATAGACCTGGTCGCTGCGTGCGATGTCAAATTTGAGGCGGTCAAAAACTTCGCAGAACGGTTCAACGTCGAGAACACTTACAACGATCTGAGGCGGATGCTTGAGCAGCAGCAGCCAGATGTACTGATAGTCGCAACTTGGCCCACGCTCCACCTGAAACATATCTTGGAAGGGGTGCGTTGCGGGGTGAAGGGGATTCTCTGTGAAAAGCCGATTGCTGTCAACGCGACTCAACTCGAACAGATGATTCAGGTGACGTCCTCCGCGGATGTGCTGTTGATGGAAGGGTTTATGTATCGCCACCACCCTTTGACGCGCTCGGTCAAGCAGCATATCCTTGATGGTGCGATCGGGGAGGTACGCTTTGCGGGTTCCTCGTTTTCAACGGGACTGACGGATAGAACAAACTGGCGGCTGCGGGGCGATCAGGGTGGCGGCGCTGTGATGGATTTGGGTTGCTACTGCATCAATGTCATCCGCCACATGGTTGGGGCGGAACCCCAAGCAGTCTGGGCAACTGGGAAGTTTGAACCGATTAGCGACGTATGGGATACACTGATTGGAACACTCGATTTCGGTGATGGCATTACGGGACAGTTCGATTGCAGTTTTGGCTGGACATGGCGTGAATGCTATGAGGTGGCTGGGACAGAAGGTACAATTTTCGCACCAAAGGCGTGGGGAAACAGCGACGGTGAGTGCGGCTTCACACTGATACGGGATGGCAAGACCGAGACGGTTACAGTCGAAGGGGTGAATCCGTATGCGGCTGAACTCTTGAGCGTGTGCGAAGCTGTATCTACTGGGGAACCGCCGCTGCTGCCGATCACGGACGCACTGGCGAATATGCGCGTGATTGATGGACTGCATGAGTCAGCACACACGGGACGTCGTATCGAAGTAAGTTGAAAGTGAAACGTGAAGAAAGTGGTCCACGAATTAACACGAATCTACGCGAATAATAAATACTGAAGAGGGATAAACAGAAACGTTGCGCCTGCAGCTTTCTCAAAATCCAGTGTTCCGGCGAGGGCACCTCGCCCCTACGGTGTGTCTAAAGCCCGAAGTGTTTGAGAGGGTAGCCCCACTGCTGCGATTATTGTTATAGGATTTCCCTACATGGGCAAAAACGGAAAACGGGGTGTAAGGTATGATTACCGAAGTCAGTGTGCAGAATTTCAAGTCGTGGGAAAACACAGGTCAATTGGAAATAGCGCCATTGACCGGGTTCTTTGGCGGAAACAGTTCCGGGAAAAGCAGTATTTTTCAGACGCTACTCATGCTCAAGCAGACTGCGGAGCGGCCGTCCGATTGGAATGGGACGATTGACTTCGGTGATGAGGGATCGGTGGTCGACTTATGCAGTTTCGAGGAGGTCATCCATCGCCACGATGTGGATTTAAGCCTCGACCTATCCCTATCGTGGAGGTTGCCGGAAAAACTGATCATTGAGAGTCGAGGTGCACCCGGGCGACCGCTCCCCGGCTTGACCCAAAGTTCCAACCGCGTTGAAATCGATGCGCTCTCTTTCTCAACCACGCTCGTTGCGGCGGGGGCAGATTCGGTCGCTGTTGATGGGTTTGGCTATATGTCCGATGGGTACGAATTTTTCGGGATAGTGCGGGACTCCGATAGTCAGTACAAACTGATAGCACCTCCGAACCAAAGATTGCAAGGTGCCTTCTCTTCATTCCCATTTCGGTGCTACGGGATTCGGGACGGATCTGCGAAAATACCTGATACGCCTTTCTTGTCACTTGAGCGGGCATTCAAGGATCTGTTCTCTCGCGTCCATCACCTCGGACCGCTCCGCGAACCTCCTCGACGCTCTTACGCGTATAGTGGTGAACATCCGAAGGGTGTGGGACAGTATGGCGAGCAGGCAATTGCCGCGCTGCTTTCGGGCAGGCTTCAGCTGCTTGCGATCGATGAACAGATCCTAAATTGGTTGCAGCGGTTGGAGTTAATAGACTCTTACCGCCTTCAAACTGATCCCGATGGCGAGAAGGATTACGAATTTCGGCTTCAGCAGTATAAAGATGGTCCTGAGGTTCGGCTTACGGACATCGGTCTGGGGGTCTATCAGATTTTGTCGACGTTGGCACTCTGTTATTATGTCCCGGAAGGTTCAATCCTTATCCTCGAACAACCTGAGGTACATCTGCACCCGAAGGTTCAGGCGGATTTGGCAGATGTTCTCATTGACGCAGTAAAGAATCGGGATATCCAGATTATTCTTGAGACGCATAGTGAGTATCTGCTGCGACGCCTGCAGCAGCGCATCGCTGAGGAGAAGATTCCCCCGACTGATACGGCGCTCTATCTCTGCCAAATAAACGACGGAAAATCTGAAATTGATCGGCTTAATGTGGACGAGGGTGGCGGCATTACGAATTTGCCTCAAGATTTCTTCGGGACCGGACAAATCTATTGAAACGACCGAAGTTGAGATGCAGCAGCGAAAGGCGAACGAATGAGGGAGGTTCATAATCATTATCTGAATCAGGATACTCTGGATTGAAGGATCCCGATGAATCGGGACGAAACGTGATACCTGAAATATAATAGCGGGTTGACTGCATTTAGCCCCGAATACCCGGTACGTTGTCCGTCTATTCCTGGCTCATTGAGCCTAGCACTTTACGCAACGCTGTGGGTATTTTCGCCATGTTTATAGCCGAGCTCTCCTTCTAAGCCCCAGCGGGGCGGCATGTGTCATTTGCCTGAATCGCTAATTAAACGGAGGCCGCAGATTGCACGGATTATTGACTGTGGGAAGGAAATCCCTTTCCTGATGAGCGGCTGCGTTGAAAGCTATTTATGAGCACCCCTCAATTATGTGCGGTTTGTAGTAGCGCAATTCATTGCGCGTTCTTTTTCCCATCCTTGCACCTTCACGCCCTTGCGTTCTATCTTTCTTATCAAAGGCGTAACCTGGATTATGATATAATAAGTTTGCACTTTGATACCGGCATTTTATGGTACTCACCGACGAACATGCAAGACTCTCATCTCTGAGATTATCATGGCTGAACCAAACGGCAAAAGCCTTGTTTGATGGATTAACTCACTATATCCGGTTCTATAATCACAAACGACTTCACCAGAGTCTCGATTATGCGACACCGGCTGAGGTCTATCTGAAATAAAGCAGGACAAGCAACTCTCAATTATCTTACTTATTTTTACAGCATTTTGGCCTCGACAAGGGGTCCACTTTAGGGATCTGATTTTCGCTCCGAATGAGTTTTAAGAAATTAAACGGGTAATTCTATCTTTCCCCCAGACCCGGTAGGTGCGGTTTGCAACCGCACCGGACATCGCTCGGAGATTACCCAATTAATAAATTAATCTTCATGAGGAGCGCAATGTGTAATTACCAACGTGCTGTAGGTCGAGATTCATATCTCGACTTCCTAAAATAAATTCGATCTCAAGAAAAGGAAACAAATGGCAAACTATCAAGAACTTGCAAATCTGGTTTGGAATGTGGCTGATGATGTGCTACGAGGGTTGTTCAAACCGCACGAATACGGTGACATCACCCTCCCGTTTCTGGTGCTGCGCCGATTGGACTGCATCTTAGACGAGGATGGGCGAAAAGAGAAAGCCATCAGTACCTACGATCAATACAACGACAAAGTGGCAGAGGAGTTACTACCACCGATTATTCTTAGGGAGATAGAGACCAGCTTCTACAACACCTCCCCGTACGACCTTTCTCGACTGAAAGAGGACCCGAACAACATCCGCCTCAACTTTGAGAACTACATCGGCGGATTCAGTCAGGACGTACGCGACATCATCGAAAACTTCAATCTCGATCGGTTTATTGAGCGGTTGCACAACAACAACCGATTGTTCATCTTCTGCGATAAGTTCACCGAAGTCGATCTCCACCCGGACAAGGTGGATAACCACACGATGGGACAGGTCTTTGAGGAGCTGCTCCGCCGATTCTCGGAGATGTCCAACGAAACCAGTGGGGAACACTACACGCCGCGGGATGTGGTGCGGTTATTGGTCTCGCTGCTGTTTGCCGAACACCATGAAGATCTGAGTGGGCAGGGGGTTATCCGCAGTATCTTCGATCCGTGTTGTGGAACCGGCGGTATGTTGACGATCGGGAAGGAGTACTTCCGTGAACACATTAATCCGGATGCGACGATCCGGTTGTCAGGTCAGGAGTTAAACGCGCAGACCTACGCAATCTGTAAGTCGGATATGCTGATTACAGGTGAAAATCCTGGGGCTATCCGACATGGATCCAGCCTCTCTAATGACCAATTTCAAACGGAACGATTCGATTATATGATAACCAACCCGCCCTTCGGTGTCAGTTGGAAATCCGATGAAGCGGCGGTGAAAACGGAGGCACAGAACGCCAACGGGAGATTTTTCGCTGGTACGCCACGCTCCTCCGATGGGGCGTTGCTGTTTCTGCAACACATGCTCTCCAAGATGGAGGAAAGCGGGAGTCGCGTGGGAATCGTCTTTAACGGGTCGCCGCTCTTTACGGGTGACGCGGGCAGCGGCGAGAGCGAAATCCGACGCTGGATTATCGAGAACGACTGGCTAGAGTGTATCATCGCGCTGCCCGATAAACTGTTCTTCAACACCAGTATCTCCACCTATATCTGGATCTTGACGAACCGCAAATCGGAGGGGCGACAGGGCAAGATACAACTGATCAACGCCGTTGATTTCTTCGATAAGATGAAAAGGAATCTCGGAGACAAGGGAGTTTTCATCTCCGACAACCATATCCGTCAAATAGCCGACCTGTACACCAGCTTTGAAGAGACCGAACACTGCAAGATCTATCCAAATGACTTTTTCGGCTACACGAAAGTAACGGTTGAGAGACCGCTGATCGAAAAGCGTGAGATTTTGGGTGCGGAGCAAGAGGTCGTAGTTCGAGACAAGCGCGGCAACCCGAAGCCTGATACTACTCTGCGAGATTATGAGCGGGTCCCCCTCACAGAGGAGGTTAATGATTACGACCGTCGCGAGATTAAACCGCACCTGCCAGACAGTTGGATAGACAGAAAGAAGGATAAGGTGGGCTACGAGATCAACTTCAATCGGTATTTCTACCAGTACACGCCGCTGCGTTCACTGAAAGAGATTGCCGATGAAATGCTGGCGCTTGAGCGAAAAAGTGAGGGCTTGCTGAATGAAGTTTTGGGATTATGATTAGCCGTAGTAGGCATATGGCTTTGCATCCCGCCTGCGGGGCGATGAACGCTGATGATTTAGTAGCCACGAAACGTCTTCTTGCCAAGCATCCCAACGGTGTTGTTTACGGTTTACAAATCGGTTTTCCAACCGCTTATCGAATCGGCGAGCACTTTTCGGCACAAACACAATGATAATTGGAAAGATTACCGCCAATCGAGAAACTATCATCGAATTAGAGGCTGTTGGCTCAAATCAAAAAAGAGAACAAGTTGAGGCAGCAAGTGTGCAAGTCGCTCTAATGTCACAAAATGTCACATATTCTCACATATTTTGCATATTTTCGTTAGTCTTGGGGCGGATCGTTGATGAACACTAGCTTTGATTTTGATCAGATGTCACATATTCTCACGTATTTATCACATATCCTCACATATTTTTTACTTGAGTGTGCGTTTTAGTGAGTTTTAGTGAGGTGGTTTGTGCTTCTGAACCTTGATTTATGCCGATCCCCCGATACATCGGTTCCGTTCCGTTTCACCAGATCAGGGGGACTTATGAGCCAGCTGCGTAAGTCCTAGGATTGTCAGGATTATAACTGATAGCCCCTTCTGCTATCTGTGATTGCTATTTTAACATATCGGAATGGTATATTGCAAACAAAAAGTTAATCATTCCGCCAGGGCTTACACGGTTGGCGGCTTAAAGCCCCGTTCCCCGATGAATTGTGGGTAAGAAATGCGCTACTACGAGCGAAAGTGCGTAACTCCTACATAAGCCAACATAATGATGACCAACAAAATTATCGCTTTCAATCTGTTTGTGAAAGGAGGGATAAATTATGATTACTGAACTCAGAGCGCAAAATTTCAAGTCATGGAAAGATACTGGTGCGCTGCATTTCGCCCCATTGACCGGACTTTTCGGCGTGAATAGCTCCGGCAAAACCAGTATCTTGCAGGTATTGCTTATGCTCAAACAGACAGTGGAACAACCATCGAATTGGAATGAGCCACTCTACTTTGGTGATGAAGCGTCGCTGGTCAATTTAGGTAACTTCAATGATATTATTCACAAACACAAACTGGATTTAAGTCTTGACATTTCTGTGTCATGGAAGTCTTCTACAGTTGCAGATATTAATAAATATATTAGATTTTATAACTTGAATGTAGAAACATCGCTTCCTAGTCAAGGCGATCGAGAGAGATCGGGAGAGATTTCTTTTTCAACCAATATTTTCCGGGGTGCCGTGAATAATTTTCATTATAAAACTGATCTATATAGATTTGATGGCCAGCAACCAGAGCTATTTCGGTGTTACGGGCTGCGCACTGCACGAACTGAGATTAGGGAAATTTTTTCCAGATTTGAAGAGGCTTTTGAAAACCTATTCTCCCGAATTCTTTATCTTGGACCGCTCCGTGAACATCCCCGTCCTCGTTATACATGGGAGGGCGATCATCCAACAGGTATCGGACAGGAAGGGAGCAAGGCGGTTGCTGCCTTGCTCTCCCGACGGGTTCGACACCTTTCTATTGACAAGCAGATACTGAGTTGGCTACAGCGACTGGATCTGATTGACTCCTACGATCTTCGACCTATCTCTGACACAAACCAGGATTACGAATTCCTCGTCAAAAAGTACGAAGATGGTCCCGAAGTCCGACTCACAGATATCGGGTTTGGCGTTTCCCAAGTTTTGCCGGTGCTAATTCTCTGCTATTACGCTCCTGAAGGTTCAATCCTCATCCTTGAACAACCCGAAGCACATCTACATCCGAAGGCACAAACAGAGTTGGCGGATGTTCTGATTGATGCCGTGACAAATCGGAATATACAGATTATCCTTGAGAGTCACAGCGAGTATCTGCTTAGCCGACTGCAGCGACGTATCGCCGAGAAAGAAATTGCTTCGGTTGATACGGCACTCTATTTCTGTGAAATCAACGATGGCACATCCGAAATTGAACGGCTTGACGTTGACGAATACGGCAACATCCGGAATTGGCCCCAAGATTTCTTCGGCGATGTTACAGGCGAATTAATTAAAAAGACCAAAGTCGAGATGCAGCAGCGGAAAGTGATGAGTTGATGGTTGTTGTAGATACAAATGTCGCTGTGGTTGCCAACGCGCTTTCAGAACAGGCCTCCGAAGATTGTGTGGAAACTTGTGCCGAGAAGCTTGAAGAAATTATGCGAGGTGAGGTGAAATTAGTGCTCGATGATAACTGGCAAATTCTCGGTGAGTACTCCCAAAACCTCCACTTCACAGGTAATGACGTTGGCGATAGGTTTCTCCAGTGGGTGTTGAGAAATTGGAGAAACCCGCAACAGTGTGATCTAATCTACATTACACCCGTTGACGGTTCAGAAAATGAGTTTGAAGAGTTCCCAGACGATCCGGCGTTGAATGACTTCGATCCAGATGATCGGAAGTTTATCGCGGTTGCAGTTGCCCATTCAGAGAGACCGCCTATCCTGCAAGCGGTAGATAGTGGGTGGTGGGACTCCCGCGACGTATTTCGTCGAAATGGTGTGACAGTGGCGTTTATATGCGAGGATGATATTCAACGGTTGCATAGTGGTTCAGTTTAATAGTAAACTATCTTATGCTCGACCACCAAAATCGACTTGTGTTATTAAGTCTCTATGCGCAAATTGAACAAAACAATATGGGGTAACGTTATGCTTAATCCTAGGGAAGTATTTGACAACTATCAGCAGCATTGGGACTTTATCACAGCTAATTCTGATGATGATTTTGAAGGACAACATTTTGACCGGAAGGAAGTACCTCCTGTTGAATCAGATGGTCAAGTTGACAGAAACGCTCTAAGACGTTTTAAGATGGAAAAAGTTGCTGCATGTATATCTGCTTTTGCAAACAGCAATAAGGAGGGTGGCTTGCTTGTGCTCGGTGTTTCTAATACAGGTGAGATTAAAGGAACAGATCATCTCCGCGAAAGTGAGATAAATAGCTTAATGGCCTTCAATGATTTACTCAAAAACCAAACTACAAGCGTTAACTCAGTTGAAGGTCAAAACTGTGCAGGTGTCAAAAAGCAGATTCTGCTGATTTATGTTCCTTACACAGAACTTGCAATTTGTGAAACCTTAGACAGGCATCCGGAGGCGTGGATCAGAAGGGGAGCACAGAACCTCCCAATAAACGAACAACAACGAGAACAGTTGAGGCGGGACAAGCAGATTACTAATTTTGAAGATATTTACTGCTGCCCGTTTCATATCGATGATGTTGACAAGGATGTATTACAAACATTCCGAGAGGTATATCTTGAAAACGCCAACTATGATTTGACTGATGAAGAGCTGCTTTACCAAAGGGGAGCAATTGATCGCGATGGGACTGGCTATGCTTTCAATAATGCAGGTTTTTTATTCTTCGCAAAACATCCCCAACGAAAGCTTTCTTGGGCATATATTCGCTTGATGAGGTTTGAAGTGAATAATAGTGAAGCAGAATCACGTGGTTTGCCGACATTTGAACGGAAATTTGAAGGACCGATTGCCCAACAAATTAGAAAAATCATAGCGTTTTTGAGAGAATCTGGTTTCTTTAAAACTTATCAGAGACGCAATCCAGATGGCGGATTTATAGAAGATCCCGAATTTCCACCCATTGCAATTGACGAATCTATTGTCAATGCTGTTGCTCATCGCGACTATGGTACGCAGCTCCCTATAGAATGTATACACTATAAAGATGCCTTTGTGGTTGACAACTCCGGACGCATTCTTCAGCGAGATCAGGACCTTCCCAACCAATTTTCTCTAAATGATACGACATTAAATTCGATGCCTCGCAACTCGAAGCTTATTGAATGGCTTAATCGAACTGGGTTTGTCAGAGCACTCAGCGAAGGAACTAAGCGAATGCGCGATGAAATGCTCACGGCCGGATTACCCGCTCCTAGTTACAAAATTAACCATTCTCGCACAACAGTTACTCTACTCAACGATGCAATGAAGCGTGAAGCTCTTCTACGTGCGGCTTCAATTGCACAGGATTCGACAGAATTTGTTAATCTATTTCCTCTCCATTTCGTAACTAAGGAAGGTCAACGAGCCGATCCGGACGTATTGAGGAATCATCGCAAAGATTTTATGACTTTTTTGAAAGATGCCCTTCAGGCTAAAGGTTGGTATGTAGACAGATTGAGGTACGGAATACTTACAGTTCATCGACGAAGCAGTGAGTTACATCTCCCAGCAGCAGTGCAAGACCTTGTCCGATTTTATCCTTCGTATAAGCTTCAACTGAGAAGTTACTGGGGGCAGTTTTACTTATGTATCGACTATGCTTTGGAAGTAAAAAATGTATTAAAAAATAACGCATTGCTAAACAAAATACCGTCGTTTAATTTAGAAGGGCGAAGGGCTGCAGCGCAGCTGGATGATTGGCACCAAGCAAAGATAATAAAGGCTGATACTGAATTAACTCATGCTTACTTTTTCGACCTTGACAGAGAAGAATCAATCTCCAGCGACAAGGTTATACCTGACTTGTCAATCGATCAGATAAAGAAAATCTTAATAGATTCCCATATTCAGTTCGATCTATCCAAAGAAATAAGGCGGCATAGCCTCGTGCTAGATCCTAGCTCTGCGCGAATCAGAGTTGAAAAGACTGTCCAAATGGTTCAAGAAATTGAAAAATCAGTCTTTCCGTTGATCATGGGAAATCTGAAGGTGTTTCTGCACGCGATTTCTGAGTCTCTTAGTCATGAAAAAAAACCGAATGCACTGTCCGTACAGACACTTCATGAACCGTCTGTCGAGTTTAGGGAACACCGACAGTTATCAGATATCCGAGAAGGGATCACCAATTTTGGCACCTACGACGATCCCAAAAAAACAATTGAGTTGATACCAATTTGCACAGATCAGATGCGCCATCAGATGGAACAATTGATAGGGCGTCTTAAGACAGGTAAATACAAGTATAAAGGATCTGAACGGACTTTCAGTACACGCTTCGTGTACAATTCTATTGTTACAGTACCGGAAAATGAGGGTATTCTAGGAGAGTGTCAGAGATTGCTCAATGAACATCCGGATTGGATTGGAGAAAAAGGATTAAATCGCCTGTTTCTAGTCCACACTCCAGAACAAGATTATGCAAAAGATGATGAAAATGCTCCGTATTACCGAATTAAGAGATTCCTGTTAGAGCATGGCATTCCCTGTCAAATGGTCGATACCCCAACCCTTCTTAATCCAGATTGGAAGGATTTGACTCTAGGGTTGAATATTATTGCAAAGTGCGGGATAAAACCTTGGGTACTTCCAAATAGAATCCCTGATGCGGATTTTTTTATTGGTCTCTCTTATACTCGAAGCAGGGCGAATAGAGCACGACGACTGCTGGGATATGCCACGGTTTTTGATGATTTTGGTCGTTGGGGATTTTACCTAGGTAACATGGGGACATTTTCTTATGAGGAGCGTACGCAATATTTTGCGGATCTCGCTAAACAAACATTGAAACGGCTTACTCAATCAGGAAACCTTTCCGAAAGTCCAAGCATCTACTTTCATTATTCCGATCGTTTTTCTCGGGATGATCGCCAAGCAATACTGGAGGCTGCCCGAAGCATTTATCCCAATGGAACTTACTCCTTCGTTTCGGTCAACCTTAACCATAATATAAGACTTTATGATGCTCGATCTGAAACCGATGGCAGTCTAGGTCGAGGTAGTTATGTTGCTACAGCATCCCACCAAATACTAATTTCGACCACAGGCTATAATGCCTTTCAAAAATCATTAGGTACCCCCAAACCCTTGGAAGTTACAATTTGGACTGAGACACCAGAAGGTAGTCCTAACTCGGAACCTGATCTCAAATCTCTTGCTGTTCAAATTCTTAGTTTGACGAAATTAAATTGGGCTTCTACTAATTCTATATGTGGCGAACCTATCACGACCAAGTACGCCGGTGATATAGCATATTTAACTGATGCTTTTGTCCGACAGGGTGATGAATTTCGTCTTCATCCTACTTTAGAGCGTACACCTTGGTTTATTTAGGGATGGCAGCATGACTTGGGAACTCATTCCGTTAAAAAAAATCACGACTAAGATTGGCAGCGGTGCAACTCCAAGAGGTGGTAATGACTCATACAAAACCGAGGGAATAACGCTAATTCGTAGTCTGAACGTTCACGACCTTGAGTTCCATTATGAAGGTTTGGCATTCATCAATGAAGAACAAGCATCGGAAACAAGACTTGCTAGGGTAATTGTTGAACCCCAAGATATTCTTCTCAACATAACGGGTGCATCTGTGGCTAGATGCTGTATAGTTCCCGAACACCTTCTTCCTGCTAGGGTTAATCAGCACGTGTCGCTTGTGCGCGTCAATCCTAACCTTGCAGATTCGCATTATGTGCTGTATTGTATCAACAGTCCTGTCTATAAACACCAACTGCTAACTCTGGCTCAGGGTGGTGCAACAAGGGAAGCACTTACGCAGAAAATTATTGGTAACTTGGAAATTCCGCTGCCTCCTATCCCCACACAACGCAAAATTGCTAACTTCCTAGATTGCAAAACACAGCGGATTAACGAATTGATTCGCATCAAAGAGCGACAGGTAGAACTGCTGCACGAACAACGGACTACACTGATAAATCAGGTAGTGACGAAAGGGCTTGACCCGAATGTGGAGATGAAACCGTCGGGGGTGGAGTGGATTGGGCAGATACCTAAACACTGGACTGTTACAAGATTGAAGTATATCTCCAACATTCCGGTGACTTATGGTCTTAATATTGAATCTGATAGATATACCACAGAAGGATTCAGATTGATTAGAATCACTGATATTGATGGACATGGCAGCCTCCGACAAAAAGGAGTTTATTTGTCTGAAGACTGTGTTCCTCAAGAACAGATCCTTAATATTTACGATTTGCTTTTGTCCCGTAGTGGGGCAACAGTGGGAAAATCCTATCTACATCTTGAAGATGGGAAATATACCAGTGCAGGATATCTTGTTAGGTTTAACTTTGGTGACTACTATACATCGAAATTGATCTATTACATGACACTATCACACTTTTATAGGAATTGGCTTGAGCAGCAGACAATCATTTCGACAATCCAGAATGTCAATGGCGAAAAATATTCAAATTTTCAAATCCCTATTCCCTCGCATCAAGAACAAACCCAAATTGTCAACTTCCTTGACCACAAAATCGAACGGATCGACGACCTGATAGCCACAGAGCAGCGAAAGATTGAACTCCTCAGAGAATACCGTCAATCCCTCATCTCCGAAGCGGTGACAGGCAAGATAGATGTCCGAAATGAGGCGTAAACTATGCCGACATATTCAGAAACGGATTTTGAAGATCACATCGAAGCACGCCTCAACCGGTCTCGCTACCGTTCCCGACAATCTGTCCTCTATAATAAAGATCTTTGCCTGATCCCCACTGAAACGCTAGGTTTTATTCAAGATACGCAACCCGATGAGTATCAGAAACTGAAGCGCCAGTATGGGGAGGAGACATCAATTAAACTCCTCAACCGTGTCAGCAAACAGATTGAACGTCGCGGGGTGCTGGACGTGCTGCGGAATGGGATTAAAGATAGAGGCTGCAACTTTAATCTGACCTACTTCCTGCCGTCAAGCGGCATGAACCCCGATCATCACGAGCTTTACGATAAAAACCGATTCTCTCTGATTCGGCAGTTGAGGTATTCAGCACGGAACGAAAAATCGGTCGATATGGTGTTGTTCCTCAACGGTCTGCCGTTGGTGACGATGGAACTGAAAAACAGCCTCACCGGTCAGACGGTGGCAGATGCCGAGAAACAGTACCGGACCGACCGGGATCCGAGGGAGCCGTTGTTCCTATTCAAGCGGTGTCTGGTTCACTTTGCGGTGGGTAACGAGAAGGTTTCAATGACAACCCGATTGCAGGGAGGTGATACACGGTTCTTTCCGTTTAACAGGGGTATCGAAAACCCGGTGAACCCGGACGGTCACAAGACCGCCTACCTGTGGGAGGACATCCTAAAGCCCAATAACCTGATGGAGTTGATTAACAACTTTATCCATGAGCAGGAGACCACAGAAAAGGTTTACGACCCCAACCTTGACAGGGTGATAGATGAGAAACACACCGCCCTCGTTTTCCCGCGATACCATCAACTTGATGTCATCCATAAATTGAAAGATGCTATCGTGGCGGAAGGAGTTGGGCATAACTACCTGATCCAACACACCACAGGGAGCGGCAAGTCAAACTCGATCGCATGGTTGGCGTACCTGCTGACACATCTATACCGTTCCCCGACCGATACCAATCGGATCTTCGACTCCGTCATTGTTGTGACGGATCGGCGCGTGCTTGACAAGCAGCTTCAGGACACGATTAGACAGGTGGCACAGGTGGACGGTGTGGTGCATCCCGTTGAGGGAACTTCAGCACAACTCAGGCAATTTCTTGAGAATAGCAAAGACATCATCATCTCAACGATTCAGAAGTTTAGCGTAATCGCTGAAGAGATTGGAGCACTCAAAAGCAAGACCTTCGCCGTGATTATTGACGAAGCACACTCCTCGCAGAGCGGCGAATCTGCAAGGAATCTCAGAACCTCACTCTCAAAAGGGATTGAGGAAAAGGTAACGGAAGATGACGCCGACGACGTATCGGACATAGACGCTCGGATCATTGAAGAGATGGAACGGCGCAGGATGCAGGATCATATCTCCTATTTCGGTTTCAGCGGCACACCTAAGAATAAGACCCTCGAACTGTTCGGACGCCAACACGAAGACGGGCAGTTTTTCCCGTTCCACGTCTATTCGATGCGCCAGAGTATCAGCGAAGGCTTCACACTGGATGTGCTGCAGAACTACACCACCTTTAAGCGATACTTTCAACTGGTTAAGAGTGTCTCGGAGGATAAGGAGTACGAGAAGGCGCGGACGCTGCGGGCACTGACCAACTACGTTGATCTACAGCCTCATAGCATTGCGACCAAGACCCGGATTATCCTGGAGCACTTCACCGAAAAGACCGCAAAGGCGATTGAAGGGAAGGGACGGGCGATGCTGGTCACACCGTCCCGGTTGCACTGCGTCAGATACAAGTTGGAGTTTGACAGGCAGATGCGGGAGATGGGGCTGCCCTACGGTTGTTTGGTGGCGTTCAGCGGCACGGTGCACGACACCGACAACGGGCGGGACTACACGGAAGATGGTATGAACGATTTACCGCCGCGTGTCTCGATTGCCGACATTTTCAAGAGTCCTGAGTATCGGATTCTGATTGTGTCGAATAAGTTCCAGACCGGTTTCGATGAGCCGATGCTGCATACGATGTACGTCGATAAGCGGTTGGACGGGCTGCAATGTGTCCAGAGCTTGAGCCGCCTGAACCGTGTCGCCACCGGCAAGACGGATACGCTGGTACTGGACTTTGTGAATGAACCGGAGCAGGTGCGGGAGGCGTTTCAGGATTACTACCAAACCACCACGCTCCCGGAGGAGACCGACCCAAATCGACTGTATGACCTACAGGGTCAGTTGGAGGGTTTTGAACTTTACGATGAGGATCAGATTGATCGCTTTTGCGGTATCTTTTATGGTTCAGATCAACCGGATGAGTTTCTACAGGGCATCCTTGATAGCGTCGTCGAAAAGTGGTCAGAACTGGAGACGAATGAGCGGGAAGATTTCCGCTCCATCTTGCGGAGTTACATTCGGCTCTACGGCTACATCTCACAGTTGATCACTTTCACGGATGTCGCGTTAGAAAAACTGTACATCTTCGGTCATCATCTCAGCAAGAAGCTGCCGAAACGGGATCAGCCCGACCACCAAGATGTTTTGGATTCCGTGGACTTGGATTCGTTTCGGATGCAAATAACGCATGACAGTTTACAGCTATCCCTTGAGCCGGAAGATAGCGAAGTGGAGGGGATCGGCAGCGAGGTCGGCACAATTAGAGACCCTGAACAAGATTTCCTCTCCAATATCATTCAGGCGTTGAACGAGGCGCATCAAACAGATTTCACAGGGGAAGATAAGGTTGATATTGCGACCATTAACCGGAAAGTAAATGAGCACGAAGAACTTCGGCAGGTGATGGAAGCCGACAATACGGAATCTAATCGACAACACAAGTTTCATGAGGTGATCGATGAAATCTTATTGGATTTCGTCAATAGCAAGCTGGAGCTCTATACGAAATTATCAAAGCCGGAGGTCAATGCAGATCTCAAGCATGAACTCTATCAAGCGTATCGTGACCACCCGGGAATTTCTTAGGCTCCTTTTTGACGGGGAAAATGGTGAAAATTTGGAAGAATAATACGTAATGCGTGATACGTAAGACGAAACGACGAATTGTCCTTGCTGTATCGAACCGCCAAGGCTAAAGAAGGCGATTCATATCAAAAGGGAGTGTAGCGCAGTTTAGAGAAACCGAGTTTTCAAGAAAAAACTCGGTTTCTTTGCACTATTTCTCAATAAATGAGGAAGGAGTTAATCCAATGGCAAATCCGAAAATTACGAAGATTGAAACAGTCAATTTTTCGTACGAGATTCAGGATATGGGCACCGATTACAACGGTTTTAATCTCGTATATGAAAAGGGCAATGTTCATAAAATGCAATCATCGATCCTGCGGATCCATACCGATATCGGAGTAATCGGTGAATCGACGGGCAGGAATATAGCGGCAAATGTCGCCAACTACGCCCTAGGGAAGAATCCGTTTGAGCGTGAAAAGATATACAACGACATCAAACGGGGTTTACGCCATACCGGCACCACCGCCCTCTGTGGACTTGATGTTGCGTTGTGGGATTTTGCGGGCAAAGCATACAATGCTCCCATTTACCAACTGCTCGGTGGCTGGAAAGAAACCATCCCGGCGTATGCCAGTACCTACCACGGCGATGAGAACGGTGGACTGAGCACGCCGGAGGACTTTGCTGATTTCGCCGAGCAATGCGCCGAGTTGGGGTACCCCGCGTTTAAGATCCACGGTTGGGGCGACGCGCCTATTGAGCGGGAAGTGGCGAATATCCACGCGGTCGGGCAGCGTGTAGGCGACCGGATGGACCTGATGGTTGATCCTGCCTGTGAGTTAGAGACTTGGGCAGACGCACTCAAGTTAGGTAGAGCGTGTGACGAGCAGAATTTCTTCTGGCTGGAAGATGCGTACAAAGATGGTGGTGTTTCGGTCTTCGGTCACAAGAAGCTGCGGGAGTTGATTAAGACACCGCTGTTGCAGACAGAACACATCTTTGGGTTGGAGCAGCATGTCGACTTTATTGTGAACGGCGGCACCGATTTTGTGCGAACTGGCACTTATGAAGACGGCGGTATCACCGGTGCGATGAAGGTGGCACGCGCTGCGGAAGGTTTTGGTTTGGATGTGGAGTTCCACGGGGGAGGCATACCACATCGCCACTGTATCGCCGCCATCCGTAACACCAACTACTACGAATTGGGGTTATTAAACCCACTGATAAAGAACACAAAACCGCCTGTCCATCCGCCCGAATTTACCGACGAGCTTGAGAACATCGACGCCAATGGACATGTGTCTGTGCCTCAAGGACCTGGGCTAGGCGTGGAATTGGATTGGGACTACATTAACGCTCACCATGTCAATACAGTTGTCTATGAGTGACCTTGTCTTGCCCTTTTACAATCCCTTAGAACCTGATCGCAGGGTAGGGGTTGAGTTCCTCAACTTGTTGGGCGAGGGGACCTCGCCCCTACGAAACCAAGTTCCTACTATCGACCTGACACGGTTCACTAAATATAACGCAAGTTGCTAGTGATGTGAAATGTCGCAAAGCGGAAGCATGAAAACGAAATTGAGTTCCTCACTGCTCGCAGTGGATTGACAAATCCACTGCACACGCGCAAAGATGGCTCCGTTCCGCCTGTCCCGATTTATCGGGGAGAGTCCGAGACTTGGATATGCCTATCCAAGCCGAGCAGGTTTAGCAACTAGCAACTCAGATTAAATATAGTGAGCATGTACCGTTGAATAGTGTGAGGGAAGAAACCGAGTTTTGCAGAAAAAACTCGGTTTCAGGGCAAATAGCTTCCCCAAATCCTTTTCAAACAAGCTCTAAGGGCTTTTTGGAAGCAAAGTGCTTCAAGCAAAATCCGGGAAGATGGGGTGGTACGCGCAATCTCCAAGTCGCTCACGGCATAACAGAGCCAATCGGCAGGGCTTCCTTATACCTCCCCTTCAAGCCGCATACACCTCTCTCCCTTCCTGCAACACAGTCCGATAGATCAGACCGATGTTGTCCTTGTGCTGCTCTAGGTCGTTAGGGGTTGCCACCAGAATATCGAAAGGCACCCCTAACCCCCGGATCTGGCGATATAGCAGTTGGGCGGTCCGTCGTCGGTGGACACCTTCGGGCATTACTACAAGCACGTCAATATCGCTATCAGGCACCATTTCGCCCCGAGCCGCAGAACCGAAAAGAATGATTCGTAGGGGATGAACAATCTCAACAATGCGTTGTACCAGTTGTTCGATTGTCTCAGGTTCGGATTGCATATTCAGCCTCCATTGCCGTGATAATACATTTTGAATCTGATGAACATCTGTTATAGCATAACTCCTTTAAGTATCAAAGATCTTATCGCCAGTGTGCAATTAAAAAAGTTGTCAGTCTGCCCAATGGCGTGTTAAAATGTAAGTGCGTTTTTCGGCGACTGAGACTTTCAAAAATCGGACTCTCACTCCTCAGTTTGTAGCAATCAGTGGAACCGAAGGCAGCAGCTCACATGGCAGGATTAGGAAACACCGTATGAACATAGGTAGTATCATACTCTTTGTCAAAGATATGCGAACTGTTACCGCATTCTATAGGGATATTGTTGGACTACTTCCTGACGAAGAGCAACCGTTTCCGGTGCACCGCTTCTACCGTTTTGACACCGGACAGTGCAAGCTCTGCCTGCACAGCGCGAGTAAGCCAAATGGCGGGAGACAAAAGGTTGTCTTTCACGTCGAAAGCGTAAAAGCTGTCCACGATGCTCTGAAGGCAAAAGGCTTACGATTGAGACCGTTGAAGAATTTAGCGGACGGATTGACCTGTTTCGATATTTCAGACCCTGAAAGCAACAGAATTCAGTTCTGGGGAAACTACTAGTACACTGTCAGGTAAATGCTAATAGTCCTGCTCGTAGTGGATTGACAAATCCACTACACAGATACCTCGCACATTACGCGATAGTCCGGGTTTATGGCTTGGATATGTCTATCCAAGCCGAGCGGTGAGTGACTTGTCACAATTTATTTGACGAAGTACTAGTGCTAATCTCGATTGAAAGGTTCAAAGCAACTCTTAGCTTAAACATAATTTCTGGAGGATTTTGATGTATAACATTGCCCTCATCCCCGGCGACGGGATTGGCCCCGAGGTGACAAACGAAGCGATGAAGGTCTTCGGGGCTGCCGCAGACAAAACCGGCTTTAAGTACGAAACCATTGAATACGATTTCGGCGGGGATCGCTACCTCGAAACCGGGGAAGTTTTGCCGAACAGCGCACTCGATGAATTTCGGCAGACGGACGCGATCTTTCTGGGCGCCATCGGTCACCCCGATGTAACACCCGGGATCTTAGAAAAAGGGATCTTACTACGGACCCGCTTTGAATTAGACCTTTATATTAACCTGCGACCCGTCAAGCTCTATCCCGGCGTTTGGACCCCCATCAAAGACAAAGGACCCGAAGAGATTGATTTCATCATTGTTCGTGAGAACACAGAAGGTTTGTACGCTGGAATCGGTGGGTTCTTGAAGCACGGAACAGCGGACGAAGTCGCCATCCAGGAAATGATCAATACCCGCAAAGGGGTGGAACGCTGTGTGCGGTACGCATTTGAATTGACCCGGAAACGGAACAAGGAGAAGCAGCTTACACTGTGTGATAAGGCGAATGTGCTCACCTACGCCCACGATCTCTGGCGGCGTGTTTTCGATGAAGTCGGCACAGAATACACAGATATCGAAACAGATTACGCTTTCGTTGATGCGACAACGATGTGGATGGTCAAGAATCCCGAATGGTTTGATGTTATTGTGACCTGCAACATGTTCGGCGACATTATCACAGACCTCGGTGCAATGATCCAAGGGGGCATGGGAATCGCTGCGTCAGGTAACCTCAATCCTGAGAGCGTTGCTATGTTTGAACCAATTCACGGATCTGCGCCTCGTTATACAGGCAAAAATCAGATTAACCCGATAGCGGCAATCAGCGCAGCGGGGATGATGCTTGATCACCTTGGTGAAACGGAAGGCGCAGGCTTGGTTGACCGCGCAGTGAGCGACCTCTTAGCGA
The DNA here is from genome assembly GCA_965220385.1 of Candidatus Poribacteria bacterium. Lineage (GTDB taxonomy): Bacteria > Poribacteria > WGA-4E > WGA-4E > PCPOR2b > PCPOR2b. The sequence continues at coordinate 1,641,397 of OZ244825.1, forward strand.
GTGGGGAAATCAAAGATCTTGCTGCCGGACGGATGGGATTCACAACAGCAGAAATCGGCGACAAGATTGCGGAATCGGTCGCCAGTTAATCAGTTCATTAGCTTATTAGCTCACTGGTTCATTTTGTTTCGCCGTTTTATGGACAGTTGCACGGTCATTTGTGATACTTGCTCTGAGTATTCAACCGTGCACTTCCCAAAGAGTATTAGACGATGAGAAGATCTCAACTGTTCGGTCGTACACTCAGAGAAATTCCATCAGAGGCGGAAATCCCCAGCCATCAACTGCTCCTACAAGCGGGTATGATTCGCCGCCTCGTCGTGGGAATGTACAGTTACTTACCGCTCGCCCAACGTGCTTTACGCAAGATTGAAAACATCATCCGCGAAGAGATGGACGACATTGGAGGGCAAGAAATCGATATGCCCCTTGTCCAACCCGCAGGACTATGGCAAGAAACGGGACGTTGGGAAATGCTCGAAGGTAGGGAATTGGCTGGCTTCGAGGATCGATTTGGCCGTAAACTGGTTCTCGCGATGACGCATGAGGAGGCGGTTACCGACCTCGTCCGGAATCAGACCAACTCCTATCGGCAGTTACCTCTGATGCTCTATCAGTTTAAGTTGAAGTTTCGAGATGAACCGCGGCCACGCGCCGGACTGATTCGAGTCCGTGAATTTGTTATGAAGGACGCCTATAGCTTTCACACGGATGAAGCTGATCTGGAAAACTACTACGAGCAGATGCACCAAGTGTATCTTAGGGTTTTCCGTCGTTTGGGCATTGATGTCGTTTCAGTAGAATCCGATCCGGGGATAATCGGCGGTACAGAGGCACACGAGTTCATGCTGATCTCCGATGCAGGTGAGGACAGAGTTATCTCCTGCAATGGGTGTGATTATCGGGCGAACGCCGATGTCGCTGTGTTGCGTAAACCACAGATTAATAACGGTGAGCCTGTACTGATCGAGGAGGTCGAAACGCCGGATCAAACGACGATCGATGATGTGGCAAACTTCCTCGGCATCCAAAAAGAACAGACCCTCAAAGCGGTATTCTACTCGACGGACGAAAGCCTTATTTTCGCAGCTATCCGTGGCGATATAGAGGTGAACGAAACGAAACTCAAGCGAGCCGTGGGTGCATCTCATCTCTGGTTTTCAACCGACGCAGAGCTGCAAAGATACGGTTTGGTGGCTGGTTACGCTTCGCCGATAGACGTGAAGGGTGTCACAGTGGTCGTTGACGATTCCGTTGCATCTACCACAAACTTGGTCGCCGGCGCTAACAAACCGGGATACCATCTCAAAAACATGAACTACCCGCGCGATTTTAGGGCGGACCTCGTCACCGATATTTCGTTAGCGCATAATGGGTCGACCTGTGTTCACTGCGGAGGGACACTACGGGAGAGACGCGGAATCGAGGTGGGAAATATCTTTAAGCTGGGGACAAAGTATAGCGAGGCGATGAATGCGACATACCTCAGCCAGAAGGGACGACCAGAGCTGCTTTTCATGGGCTGCTACGGCATCGGGCTCGGACGGCTGCTTGCCAGCATCGTTGAGGCAAACCGTGATGAGGATGGTATAATCTGGCCCCCTGCTGTCGCACCCTATCAGATTCATCTCATGCACATCGGCAAGGGGGATGAAGTCCGCGAACAAAGCGAAACCCTCTATGCTGACCTTCGGGCGCAGGGCTATGAGGTCCTCTACGATGACCGCCAAGAGAGTCCGGGTGTCAAATTCAAAGAGGCAGATCTACTGGGTATGCCTGTCCGGTTCACAATTAGTCAGCGCACCCTTGAAACCAATTCGGTGGAGGTCAAGCGGCGGGCCGAACAGGAAAAGCATCTGGTGAGGTTAGAGGAATTAGACCCACAGCTTTATCTCCCATAAAACATGATGGAGTGACGTCTAACTATGTTTGGTGAAATTAGAAACGTGCATGGTGAAAATCTTGACTACGCCTTCCACAAAGGTGACTCGAAGTCGAAAAGCATCGTCGTTCTCGGACACGGCGTAACCGGGAATAAGGACAGACCGTTTATCGTGGCATTGGCGGAAGGATTGGCGGCCCGGGGGATCCCGGCTCTACGGTTCTCGTTCTCTGGAAATGGTGCATCGGATGGCAAGTTTACTGATTCCACCATCTCCAAAGAGGTGGACGATCTTGGTGCTGTGCTGGGCGTTCTGGAAGGCTACACCGTGTGCTACGTAGGGCATAGCATGGGTGGTGCCGTTGGGGTGTTACGCGCCAGCAATGATAGCCGAATCCAACTGTTAGTTTCTCTTGCCGGCATGGTGCACACCAGAGCTTTCGCGCAACGCGAATTTGGCGATGTCGTCCCGGACGAAGGGTTCATGTGGGACGACCCGGACTGTCCGCTTTCGCAAGCCTATATGGACGATCTCGCGAAGATAGGTTCGGTGGTTTCCTCGGCATCACGAATCACTGTCCCCTGGCTGTTAGTGCATGGCGACGAAGATGACGTTGTGCCAATTGGAGATTCTCACGATATCTTAGCCGAAACCAATGATTCTGCACAACTCATCACTCTGGAAGGTGCAGACCATGTCTTCAGTGACGAATCCACACCGATAATGGTCCAAGAGGTGGGTGCATGGGTCAAAACGCGGTTCTCGAACCTGACTGCGGAGCAATAGACACCTGTCCTCTGTGCGGTACTGAGTCAGTACGACAGCTTATCACTGTTGATTTCAAAATGTTCTGGCGCTGTGATACATGTCACCTAACGTTTCTTTCGCCAGAGTTCTACCTTTCGTCGGAGGACGAACTTGCCCGATACCTACTGCACGAAAACAGCCCTGAAGACGGACGCTATCGGGAATTCCTCAGTCGATTGACCGACTATCTGACACCCAAGTTGCAACCGGGGGCGAGGGGTCTCGATTACGGTTCAGGCCCGGGGCCAACACTTTCGGTGATGCTGGAAGAAGCGGGCTTTCCTATGGAGATCTACGATCCCTACTTCGCACCCGATACCGCACCCCTTGAGCGTACCTACGATTTTATTACCTGTACCGAAACCGCCGAGCATTTCCATTTCCCTAAAAAGGAGTTCGATCTATTTGACCGGCTGCTTAACCACGGTGGATGGTTGGGAATCATGACCGAAATGCTAGAATCAGACGACGGTTTTGCCGACTGGTGGTACCATACCGAGCCCACACATGTCTGTTTTTACAAACGAGCGACGATGGCATGGATTGGTGACCAGTACGGCTGGTGCGTAGAATATCCACGGAAAAATGTCACACTGTTCTATAAGCCTTAACAATCTGTTGACCTGTTTTCTGCTATAGGGAGGACAAAACTGCCATGACGAACACAACGATAACCAATCAAGGTCCTCGACTGTCTGTCTCGACATGGAGTCTACACCGTCAGCTCGGGCGACCCGACTTTTATGGTCCCGACGACGGGAAGCAGATTCCTGTCTTGACACACGGTAGGGGAGAGGTATCGCTACTTGATCTGCCGGCACGTGTTGCCGAATTCGGAATCAATACCCTGGAGCTCTGCCACTTCCATATCCCGCGTCTGGACAACGGATATCTGAATGAACTGCGTGGTGCATTAGAGGCGGCGGATGTTGAACTGTTCTCAGTGTTGATAGATCACGGTGATATTACCCATCCGGAACATGCGGATCGGGATCTTACCTGGATTGGGGAATGGATCGACATTGCGGGAACGCTCGGTGCTAATTGCGCTCGCGCCATTGCCGGCAAAGCAGCCCCTTCCCCCGAAACGTTGGAGATGAGTCGGAGCGGATTACAGCAGTTGGCGGGACTCGCCGATGCGAACGGAGTTCGGTTGATGACGGAGAATTGGTTCTCCGTTCTATCAACCCCGGCAAACGTAATATCGCTGCTTGACCGTTTAGACGGTAAGGTTGGGTTCTGCCTGGACTTCGGTAACTGGGTGGGCGAAACCAAGTACGCCGATCTTGAAGCGATCGCCTCACGGGCGGAGTCTTGCCACACCAAAGCCCATTTTCCAGCCCCCGGTGAAATGGACACCGATGATTATGTCCAATGCCTTGAATTGACGAAGGACGCCGGTTTTTCTGGCCCACATACGCTCATCTATGATGGTCCCGGAGACGATGAATGGGAGGGGTTGACTATCGAACGAGGCGTTGTCGAATCTTATCTCAAACAAGCTTGAAATTTTGGACTCATCACACTTCGAATAGTTAAGAGGAGAGCAATATGGCACGAATTAACCAATCCGCCACCGGATGGAGTTTCCTTCAAGGCGATCTGACACCAGAAGGATTTATCAGAGGCGCAGCTGAAATTGGTTTAGCAGCTGTCGAACTAGTAGACGAGGAGTATTGGCCACTTGTGAAGGAGTTGGGACTTGATATCGCCACCTTTGTCGGACACAGCGCGCTGACAGATGGTCTTAACAAGCGCGAGAACCACGATCGGATAGAGGAGGAACTCCTCGCAAACATTGAGCTTGCCGCCGCAAATGGCATTCCCGGACTCATTACTTTCTCCGGTAACCGCTATGAGGGTTTGTCCGATGAAGAAGGGGTTGATATTGTCGCCGAGGGAATCAGTCGGGTCATAAAAACTGCTGAAGAAAAGGGGGTCAATCTCTGTCTGGAATTGCTAAACAGCAAGGTTAACCATCCCGATTACCAGTGCGACAGCACCGCGTGGGGCGTAGAGGTGTGCAAGCGGGTAGGCTCACCGCGAGCGAAGCTCCTCTACGACATCTACCACATGCAAATTATGGAAGGAGATATCATCCGCACCCTCCAAGACAATATCGAGTATATCGGACACTTTCACACGGCGGGAAACCCAGGACGGCACGACCTTGACGAAGATCAGGAAATCAACTATCCGCCTATCATGCGAGCCATCGCAGAAACAGGCTATGACCTCTATGTAGGTCACGAGTTTGTCCCCAAGGGCGACCCAATCGAAGGCCTCCGCGCGGCAGCCCAGCTGTGTGATGTGTAGGAGAGAAGCTGTTCATTCCAAAAACCTGGATTTCCGAATTGCGGGGAATCTTATCCGCACGGAACGGTGATCTCCGTGCCTTCCGCGCTAAGATAGATGGGTATGTAGGGGCAAGCCTTGTGCTTGCCCTCTTTTTTAGTCATATGTTTTTTTCCCTTTCTCCTGTTTCCAACGTTGTGATCTTTCCTTCCTCAATATAAGCAGAACTACCGCACCATTCAAGACCATTCCCCTCTTTTATTGTACTACAATGCTGAATAAGAATATCCTTGACTTGGAGATTAAATTAAGGTAGAGTTGAGATTATTTTCATTGGGTCCAATTGCCAAAAATGTAACTTCACGCTTCACCACTCTTTAGAGGAAGGGATAGACATGGGACTCAGCGACGCACAAAAAAAGTTGTTCTTCCAAGACGGCTACATTGTTATCAAGAATTTAATCTCGCCCGATGAACTTAAGACCTTACGCGAACACTATGCCAATCTCGTATTGGGACGTGTGCCGAACTTCCCAGAACGACACATTTCGCGCCAAGCGCCGGGGCAAGCGCAAATATTGGAACCACCCACGCCGCATGGGAACCAGCATAATCGACGCGGCACCCAAGTGTTTCCGAAAGGTGAAGAAAATTACGAAACACAGCGCAGCGCCCCGCTTACAGATCCGATCGACGCTGTAAACAAGATGAACGTGCCTTCCCGCTACGATCCCGTCTTTGATACCTTCGTCCGCTCACCAAAAATTGTTGATATTGTCGCCGACCTCATGGGGTCAAACATTAAACTCTACTATGATCAAGTGTTTGCCAAACCACCATACGCACGCGCCAACCGCTATCATCAGGATTCTGTGTTCTGGGGTTTCTTTGCAAGCAACTTCCAAGTTACCTGTCAACTTCTGCTCGACGATGCAACACCGGAAAATGGTTGTGTACGCTTTATTCCGGGCAGCCACAACTTCGGTCTTGTCAACTGGGATCACTTACCGTACATGTTGACACAGGATGTGCTTGCCCAAGAGGTGGCAGTGCCCCTCACAGCCGGTGACGCTACCTTCCATCACAGTCTCGCGCTGCATTGCAGCGGTCCGAACACAACGCGCTACCGCAGGCGAGGCTGGTCTATGCACTACGTTTCAGCCGATACACGCTATATCGGCACGCCGGAAGAGACCGAACGCATTAAACAGTTAGATTGCCTCGTAGGGCAAGAGCCGGTCAACGGCTGGCCTCTTATCCGTGGAAAGGAGTTCCCCGGTTGTGTTTAGGGGGAAGCTCTAAAGCTAAAGCAATTTCACGAAAGAACAAGGTGTAGGAAATGAGCAACCTAAAAATTCGAGATGTCCGAGCTATTATCACGCAACCACCGGGGGCGCGAACCCTAATCGTTGTGAAAGTCGAAACCAACGAACCGGAATTGCACGGTCTGGGGTGCGCTTCGTTTTTCTCGAGACCGACCGCCGTGGCCTCCGCAGTGAATGACTATCTCACCCCCTTTCTTGTGGGCAAGGATCCGGCTGATATCGAGGATATATGGCAGTCGTGCAACGTCTCCGCATATTGGCGTTATGGTCCAGTGCTCAACAACGCCATCAGCGGTGTGGATCAAGCATTGTGGGACATCAAGGGCAAGGTTGCAGGGATGCCGGTGTACGAGTTGCTCGGCGGAAAATCGAGGGAAGCTGCGGCTGTCTACATAATCCCTACGGGCCGTGACCTCGTAGAATACGAGGAACGCATCCACGAGCTCCAGGAACGGGGATTCCGTCATTTCAAGCTGGGCGCGATGCACCCCTCATCATCACAGGAGCGCCCCCATCACGAGCCGGTTGTCATCACCAAGAAAGCCTCCGATGACAGAGTCAGCATCTTTGAGCCAGTACCGTACGCTCAAGATGTTGTGGCGGCATTTGAACACTTCCGCACAACCTTTGGTCCGACCCCAGAAATTCTGTACGATCTACATGAACGTATGCCGCCTATTCAGGGACTCGCTCTGGCAAAGGAGTTAGAGCAGTATCGACCATTTTTCTTAGAGGACCTGTTTGCGCCGGAAGACAACGACTACTTCCGCCTTGTGCGTCAGCAGACCAGCGTACCTATTGCTATGGGAGAGTTGTATAGCAACCCCCAAGAGATCGTACCGATGATAAAGGATCGGCTGATTGACTTTATTCGCGTACACATCTCAACCATAGGCGGTTTAACACCAGCGCGCAAACTCGCGGCGTTGTGTGAGGCATTCAACGTCCGCACCGCCTGGCATGGATCGGCAGATGTGTCTCCTGTCGGGCACGCCGCCAACCTCATGCTCGATATGAACGTGTGGAATTTCGGCATTCAGGAGGCTTCGGTCTACCTTAACACCCACGAAACCTTAAAAGAGGTCTTCCCCGGAACCCCCGAACTTCGCAACGGGTACATGTGGCCCAACGATAAACCTGGAATAGGAGTGGACATAAACGAGGAACTTGCGGCACGCTTCCCGGCACAAGATATTGGGGGTGCCAAGCTGTGGGGTGATGCGAGGCGCGCTGATGGCACGGTAATCAGACCGTAAGAAACCAATCGTCTCAACCCCTAACCACAGATGCGAAAATGAGAATTGAGCACATAATCTTTTTAATTCACCCATGCTGCTACGAAAACCTCGACGCCGATACCATCCGTAGAGACAACCTCTCTCTCTTTGTCCAAAGGGAGGAACAGGTAAAGCAGCATTGGCTTCAAAACCTCTCTGAGCGACCGGAAAATACTCTATTCCTTCAATTGGGTGGTCCCGAATATCTAAAAGAGAGCGCAGTTGAGAATCTTGGTGAAGCTGCTGTCTTCTATCCACGGACTCCGTTTCCTGAAAATGGCGATCTGCGCGAATACTATCGTCGCCTCACGTCCGATTTCCATAACCACGTATCCGCGTACGGACTGCAATTGGACACAGCTAAAGTAACCTCGGAACTCTGGGGAGAATCTTTCGAGGGGTGTGTCCCCGGATATGGGGGCGCCTTCGCCGAATACCTCGGACTGAGCTATCCCCCAAAGATGCGATTCGATATGACTGTTTATGACTCTCGATTTTTGTACGGTGCCCGGCGCTGGGAGATCATCTCGATTGATGGTTGCGACGTAGAAGCGTGGCTCTTTGAGTGCCATGACGGGACCGGTGCAGCCATGTTTCAATCCCGCTTGAGGGCACAGTGGGTAGATGAGCGTCAAGTTCATCTTCGACTTGATGATCGACGGCTACAGGTCTGTACCAAAAATGGGCACACACTCTGGCCCCAAACGCCGTGGGAAAAAGGGAAGCCGGAGCGCGTGGGCGAATATAGTATGACGCTCGCAGATTGTAACTGGCGATGGATCCGGTCGGTAGGTATGGCTATAGACGACTTCCGGGAAGTGATAAGTACCGCTTGCGTCACTGCCTGCGGGAACGGGTGCTAGCCAAACTATAGTAAATCCTAAAAACAGATAGACGCTTTCGCTCCCCGTGTCCTGTCCCGTGCCGTTCCCCCGATAAATCGGGATTAAGAAACGTGCATCCCGCCTGTCCCGATGTATCGGGGACGAGTCGGGACCTGCTCCCGATGTAATCGGGGACTCGTCGGTTCCGATTGCATCGAGAATCCCCAGAATCGGGAGATGCAGTGCGGTTAGAAACCGCGCCTACCGGGTCTGGGGGCAATGGGGAACTTTACCCCTGCAAGAAGATTATGCCAAACTGAAGTTCTATCTTGAGAATGCGAAACTGTTTGTTTTTCAGTTTGTCGACTAGTTGTCCCCACCAAGTACCTTAAACACTTTTTCAGCAGCTTCAAAGTTACCTGATTCTATGTAAAGTTTACCTAATTCTCGATGTGCGTCTTGATATGTACTCGATTCATCAGAGAAGGTGATTTTGATGGCTTCTCTATAGGCTTCAATCGCATCGTCAATGCGGTTGCTCCGGGTGTAGACGCGCGCCAACTGGACATAATGGTATCTAGACGGATCTTCGATGCACAATTTCTGTGCAAGCGCAATTGCTTCCGAGAAGCTGCCAGAATTTGCGTACGTATTGATGAGCATATATAGATATTCTGTATTTTTCGGGGCATTTTCAATCAGAACTTTCAACACAACGAGTGCTTCATCGTACAACCTTTGCTCCGTGCAGAAGTTGGCAAACGCGGTACGAAATTCGTGGTCTTCGGGATTGCGTGCGATAACCTGCTTGGAGATCTCAATCGCTTTTTCGATCTCGCTCGACGCCATATACTCCTTTGCCAACGTTTTTTCCAGCGCAATGTTTATATCAGAATTGGATGTATCCCCTTCTTCCACCCTCTTAAGTATCTCTTCTAACCTGCCTTGCCCCCGGTAAATATGAATCAGGCTCTCGGCGATTCGATTATGAGAGTTCTTGTCAGTAGTCAGCTTGAACGCCTTCTTGTATGCCACCGCCGCTTTCTCCAATTCACCTTGTTTCTGGTACTTATCGGCTATCGCGGTCAACGTTTCAAAAGTAAGTATTCCTTCAACCTCCATCTTCTTGAGGACTTCCTCTAATTCATTCTGCTGGATGTAGACTTCCGCCAGTTGTATGTTAATGATGGTCCGCCCATAGTTATTCCTCATCAACCGCAGTGCTGTTTTGTAAGTTTTTTCGGCGGCATCAAAGTCCCCTGCTTGAGCGTAAAGTTGCCCCAAGTCTTTATGCACTCGCCAGTCGTTAGGATCAAGTTCAATCGCTTTTCGGTATGCTGCAACGGCATCGTCAAAGCGGCTATCCACCATGTAAACTAGGGCAAGTTGTGAATAATAAGCGGTTGACGGATGCTCCGCAATCAATTGCTGTATAATTTCAAGTGCTTCCAGAAACATACCAGCGGCTCGATACGCTTTTACAAGCTCGGACCGGTACTGCGTGTTTTCTGGATCAATTTTAAGCAAGGACTGCCATGCGGAAATAGCCTCATCGTGCATTTTTTGCTTTGTGTAGAGTTTAGCGAGCGCAGCGGTTGATCTGTGGTCTTCGGGCATACTTGCAATAAGCTGCTTGTAAATCCCCACAGCTTTTTCAAACTCCTCCCGCCGCGCGTACCCCATCGCTTTTTCGCGTTGTAATCTGATGTCCATTTCTCCTATCTCCTCTGCCGGTTGCGGGGTTACTGGCAAGTTGTCGTGTACTTTTCTAATTTTTGTTAATTCCTTTTGTGCTTGTTCCCTGCGATACATATCGGCAAAGACATCGTTAGCAATTTCGGAGAATAGCGTTTCAGCGTCGGACCACATCTCAAGTTGCACGTAGAACTGTGCGATGCGTTGCTTATTATCGTTAACGTCCCACCAAGATAGTGCCATAAATATTGGTATTATTTTGCGAAAGAGCTGCTGTGCCTTCTCTTTTTTACCATTTTGAGCGTAGGCTTCCCCTAGCAACTCGTAGCGGGAGAAAGGTACGCCTCCATGAAAACTCCAGAAAGAAGTTTGACGTTCTCTTTTCTCGATGGCTATCTCAAGTACCTTCATTTGACGCTTGAGGTCTCCTGCTTGATGGTACGCGTCGGCAAGTGCAGTGAACCACTCTAAGCCTGAATCGGTAATCTTCTGTTTGCTCCCAAGCAGTTTTGCGACAAGTGCGTCAGATGCCTCAAGCTGCCTGGCTTGAATGTACATGTATGCGATGAGCCAGGTCAACGACAGATTGTTGGGCTGTGTTGCCAGTTCTGCCTCAAATTTGGTGATAAATGTATTGTATGTGTCCATCCCTCTGGTCAACTTAATCAGTGCTGAAACGAGATCCTGTAGTTGACTTGGATGGTATGTCGATAACGGGAGGCGGGTAATTATATTTAATCCATTATAGATACACTCAATCGCCTGTTCGTGATCCTCCGCAGTGGCGTAAGCGTGAGAGAGACCGAGGTGGAAATCGGCCCAATCTGAGCGCACAGCAATCAACTTTTCAAAGAGTTCAACGGCAACTTTCGGTGCGTTATTTTCCACACACTCCCATGCTACCGATTCAACAAACGTGCTGCCATACCCGTCAATAGATGAGAGCGTTATTTCCTTTGCGATAGCAACGAGTTCAGTGAATTTCCCTGCCTCCATGAAGATTCTTATAGGCGAACGCACCCGGTTGCCATGCCCCCTATCACGGAAGAAATTCGGGTCGCTCTTAAGCAGGATAGTATACTGTTCTACCATTTTTTCCATCTGTTTGTCGCGCCTTAGCATCTCTGCGTAGCGGTGACGAAGTTCTGAATCTTTCGGGCGCAAGGCAACCACATCGGCGAGAACAGAGATGGCCTTCTTCGTCTGGTCCGTGTTTTCATAGAACGTCGCTAAATCCACTCGTGCTCTGAAGGAGTTGGAACGCTTTTCAACTGTTTTAACTAACTCCTGTTCACGCTGGCGGGCTTCATCCGGAGTCAGAGGAGTTACGTATCCTCGCGGATGTCTACGCTGACCGGGGCGGACAGGGCGTTTCGTAAATCGAGCAACATGCTTCGTGAGCACGGCGGCATCGTGCCCCCTACCGAGTGTTTTAAGGCGTTGACTTAGCATATTGAGGGAATTGAGATCTTTTTGCCCGATTGCAAGATCCGCCGCTCTTTTTGCGATAGCGATTGCATATTGTGTAAGCCCAATCTCATCTAGTTGCTGCGAAAACTGTATCAATTCACGGACACTCGCCGGTGAGTCGAGTAGCTCCGTGGCTAGCTCGCGGAGTTTAGCCGTATTGCCGCTCTGCTCTGCGAGAAAAAAGCGAAGGTTATTATATTGTTGGCGATTCCGGGGATCGTTCTCAGCGAGTTCGGTCAGCAAAGAAACCGCTGCATCCTGTTTCCCGGTCTGAATCATAACGAGCGGCATGTGCCGTTTCAGTGTGAGATCTTTGCTATTTTCCGCCCGCAGTGTCTTGAGGAACTGCTGCGATTCAGCGCGTTTGCCCTCCCACCAATAGCAGTAGCTCAGTGCTAGTCCAGAGAGGATGCGCTCGTGTCCACTTCCAAGCTCAAACACTGTCTGAAGTTTAGTATACAGGACATCGAGTTGGTCTTTCATCCGGAGATAACCGAATAGCTGCTGGAGCAACTCAAAACGGTAGCGATCGTAGTAGGTATTTGGCGCAGGGTACAAGCGGTCAGATGAATAGTTACGATAGGAACTGTATGCCGAAGAATTCAGCCAATGTGATATATTAACGTTTGACTGTGTCTGTTTGAATAGCGCCCAAATTATCTCAATGGCCCTATCCGTCTGCCCTTTGTCAATATACGCTCCTGCAAGGGCGCGGTGGGTGTTGGTGTATTGGCGCCACATTTGACTACTGTTTATGATGGCTGAGGGTGCGGAGGACTGCAACGCCGACAGCACAGGGAAATCCGCAAGCATCTTTTCCGCCGTTTCGGTGTCGCCAAGTTGTGAGAAGGCAGTGATTAACCTCGTTCCGGTGGTGAAGTCAGTCGGTTTCTCATTTTTGAATTGTTCCAATAGTGTCTCAGCGGCAGATCTTTTACCGATTCCGATGAACTGCATCGCTACCTGTATGGTATACCGGAGACGCACTTGAGGTAGGGTTTCTGGGATTTGGGAGAGATATTCCTTAACTGTTTCGTAGTTGAGGTTGTGATCCCACATCACGAACTGAAATTGCATATTCCGATAGATAGGTTCGTGGGGCGAGAGCGTCACCAAACGGTTGACAACCTTAACTGCTTTTTTTTCGTTCCCCGCCAGCATATAAATATAGAACAGCTGCTCAAACTGTCGCAGGTCTTTTGGACTCGCTGCTGCCTCGGCTTCAAAACCGTTGATAAATCCTTCTAGCTCTTCACGCTCTCTTGCTATCCGGATCAGTTGTGCCAATGCTGCAACTTGTGTATCTTCAAAACTCTGAGGCAGCCATATTCTTTGAGCTTGTCCACCATGACTGCGAAATTGCTGTCCAGTGAGGTAGCCAATCTGTGGGATGTACCGAAGAGGGTCCTGAACCAGCTGGGAAGGTTGTAAGATTGATCCAGCGTTTTTGGGTAATTGTGGTTTAGGCATGTGCAGAATGCGCTCAAAATAGGGACGAGCACGCTCTGACTCTCCTATTTCAAGGAGGATAGCTCCGATTCGATAGACAGATTGGGGCTTATCGGCTTGCTCCACTATACGGTCAACTGCGGAGAACGCTAAGGGACGTAAATCGTATTCAATTAGCAGCTCTGCCAATTTCATCAATGCTTCGAGTGGTTGATTCTGGGTGTGGAGCAGTTTTGTCCAGACCTGTACTGCCTCCTGTTCACGTCCGAAATCGAATAGAAGTTTGCCCAAACGTCGTTGATTGAGCGCATCTGGCTCTACCACAACGAGCCGTTGTTGATAGATCAAGGCATCTTGCATGTCTCCTAGTTTGAGACTGATATCAACTAATTGACTCAGGAGTTCGCTGTTGCTCCTATTCCTGTCAAGGGCGCGGGCGAGCTGTACGCGGGAAGCAGAAAGGTCTCCTTCAATGCGGTACAGCGCTGCCAGTGCAAGTACCGGAGCCATATCAGAAGAGTTCGCTCTTGACATCTGTTGGAGTTTCTCTGAGAGCTCCTGCTGTCGTCCCATGTCATAGTATGCGTTTGACAGCGCCCTGATGAATCTGAGTTTGTCATTGACGTTATCGCTCAATTCCCAACACTGCCAATACTGCTCAACCGCTCGGTGTGGATTTTCCGCGAGTGTATAGACTTCTGCGAGTTCAACACGAATCTCTATTGTCTGTGGACGGAGACGAACCGCCCGTTTTAGACTCTCGATTGCACTCAAATAATCCCCAGTTGTCAGAGCGATTTCGGCGAGTATTTGGTGCCCTTCGGGATGGCGTGGGCTATGTGCTAGGACCTGCTTGGCGGCTTCTTTTGCAGCGTTGAAATTCATCACACCTAGATGTAGATGTGCTAATTCAGTGTAGTATTTACGGGCGTTACTACTATCAAGAGTAAGGAGACGTGTATAGACTGTTTTGGCATTGTCATGCTGTCTGAGTCGTGCGTAAAGCTGTGCAAGTGACCGGTTAGTAGGAATATCATCGGGATTAAGCACTAATGCCTTCTCTAGAGACGCAGCGGCAGCGGTGGTATTCCTCAATTTCAGATACATCTTGGCAAGCAACTTTTGGCCGTTGAAACTCTGTGGCTGCGCTTCTAATTCGGTAATCTTGTCATCCAAAACGCCTTGAAGCCGATATACCTCAATCTGTTGTGCTGCCATCTGCTCAGCAAAAAAGTCGTTAGGGGCGCACCGTGCTGCCTCGGCAAACTGAGTTATTGCCTCATCGAAACTCTTCGTTTCCATAAGCTGCTTAGCTAACATTTTTCTGTAGCGATATTCGGTTGGGGCAAGTGCCACAGCTTTTCGACTGGCGGCGATAGCTTTCACTTGGAAATCCTTGTCATAGAGCAATTGGGCGAGACGTTCATAATTTTGAGCGACGGTTCGGTCGCCTTCAACAAGCCGCTCCCATGTTTCAACTGCTTTCTCACGTTCACCTCGACGGAAGTAAAATTCGCCGAGATACTTAATATAGTCCAAATTTGCAGGAACAAGTGCAATCGCTTTTTCGTATGCAACAACTGCCTCATCGAACCATTTGTGTTCTGCGTAAATCTCGGCAAGCGTGAGGTGTATGCTAGGATCTTCGGGATCGCGTGCAAGCATCCGTTTATAAACCGTACGCGCACGACCGGGTTGTTCAAGTTGGAGATAGAGCGCGCCAAGGGACCGGTAAATCCCAAAATCATCCGGCAATTGAACACTGAGCCTTTCATATTCAACGGCGGCTTCTACCAAATTGTCCATGCGGCACAGGGCATCAATGAGTTTTCGCCGAAGTAGGGCAGATGTTGGAGCCAGTTCAACGCTTCTACGATACTGTGCTATGCTTGCAGCCAATTCCTCATTTTCAAGGTACGCCTCCGCCAATAAGCCTATTAATTCCGGATTGTTCGGAGTATTCCTCAGTTTTTTCTGATAGTATTCAATCAATCCATCCCAATTCCCTGTGGCGGTGTAGATAGCAATAATACGTCGTTGCAGGTCCTTTCGGAGCCAGTTGTCCGGTGCAGTGAGTTTGAGCGCCGTATCGTAGGTGCTTATCGCCTCACTGTAATTGTTCATCTCCTCTTGAATTCCACCGATTTCACGCAGGCTTAGGCAAACGCGATATGGGTCATCCTGCCTGGTTTCTATCAGCGCACGGTGCTGCTCAATCGCCTGTTCATAGAGTTTTAGTTCACGGAATAGATCCGCGAGTTCAATCCGAGCGAAGATGTTCGTCGGGTCAATTTCAGCGATTTTTTCCCACACGGTAATTGCTGCAGTCACACGGTCCCGGCTAAAATAAGCACGTCCAAGGAATTTATAAATTAACTTTAGCTCTTCTATATTTGCTACAGAATCTACTTGTTGGAACAACGTAGCGGCTTGTGTGAGCAACCTGATAGCATCTTCATACCGGCGCAATGTAAAATACATCTGTCCCAAAACAGAGTAGGGGTAATAATCTGCGGGTGCGAGAGTGACGGCCTGTTTATACGCGGCGAGTGCTTCCTTCTCCTGACCAAGCCGTCTGTAGATGTGCCCGAGGATAAGCTGCGTGTTGTGATTGTTCGGTTCAGCCTGTGCTTCCAACCGATAGTCAGTAACCATTTGCTCTAGACCTGGTCCTTCAAGATAGAGTTTGTACAGTCTGTCAAAAGGACTCCCTTCTTTGCCTTCTCTTGGTGTGCGCCTCAATATTAACTTGTAAGTCTGACGGATTTTATGATCGTTAGGCGTGTCCTGAGCGGGAAGCATCAGAGTAGACGTGATAAAAATCAGGATTCCGATTAAGGATATTTTGAACGATTTGCTTGCAAACATCTTTCTATCTCCTCTGGGATCTTAGATATTGACTAACCGGTTGCACTTGGCTGCCCACGACATTTCCTTTTTTCCATCAATTTCTGTGCCAAATATCTGTTGGCAGCCAAGAATGTAGCCGTAACGATTGGCAGCACCTTCAACTAGTGAGTTTTATCATCGGATGCAAATAGGGGCCCTACTCACGAAAATCCCTTGCAATTAAAAATATGATTGTGGATTTACACCCTAGTCGACTCATTTACGCACCTTGAACAACTTAATCTTAAAACCCCCTTGAAATGGGATAAGTTTCGCTTATAAGTCGCTTTGGAAATTGCCCAACCCTGTGCAAACTATCTGTATCCTATCGCCTTGAGGGTGCAAAACACCTGGCTTTATTGTAAGTATTCATAAACAATTGAGAGATTTCAGCACGGTAGTACTGCGACAATCCAACTTATTGACAGAATTCTGTATCCTTGATAAAATAGGTTTTCCTATATTAGAAGGGTAGGTAAAGTGGATTTCTGAAATGTGGTTATATTGGAAGCAGAGACGTGAGAAGAGAGGAACAAGGCAATGACAGACGCAGAAAAATATCTGTTCGATGTGCACGGTTATCTAGTGATAGAGAATGCCCTGTCGCCCGACGAGGTGGCAGCGGCGAATGCCGCAGTTGATTATCATGCAGATCAGATTAGTATTCGCCCAAATGATCTTGCCAATGGATCTATGACATTGCGTGGTAAGACCGGACGCGGTGATCTAGGAGGCATGTTGACGTGGGATAAGCCACACTGTGACGTATTCCGACAGATGATTGCCCATCCCAAACTCACTCCATATCTGGAGGAGCTACTGGGTCCCGGATTCCGGCTGGAAGGCCTTAGCATGATCACAATGGACGAAGGAGCGGAAGGTTTCTGGTTTCACGAAGGTGGCGAACCGTTTGATCGTTCGCGAGGATTTCTCTACCGTAATGGTCGAATGTATTGTGGAATGACAAACTTCGCAGTTCAATTGACCGATGTGGGACCTGAAGACGGTGGTTTTGCCTGTTTGCCCGGTAGTCATAAGGCGAACTTTCCTTGTCCCGACGATATTCGACTTTACCATACATACAAAGATCGAATCGTCCAAATCCCAGCCAAAGCTGGCGATGCGGTTCTGTTCGTCGAATGCCTGATGCACGGCGGACTGCCTTGGGTTGCCGAGCACCAACGTCGCTCTGTGATTATCCGTTATAACTCTGGGGTTATGGGGGAGTCGTTGATGGGTAATTACACACCGCCGCCGTTCTACGATGAGCTGACTGATGCCCAAAAAGCTGTCATCTCCGCACCACAATATCGTAGGGAAGATAAAGGATCTAAACTGTACCGGACACAATAGAGAGGAGTAACATGGACAAATCTGAAAATTGGATTGTATATGAAGGCAGTAAAGGGGTGGGAACCGGAAAACACATCGTCCTCGTAAGCGGCGACGAAGAATATCGTTCTGAAGAAGCGCTGCCACTGCTCGGTCAAATTCTTGCCGTCCATCACGGGTTCAAATGCACAGTCCTTTTCGCAACTGATACGGAAACCGGAGAAATTAATCCGGAGGAACAAACCAACATTCCCGGACTTCATAACCTCACTGACGCCGACATGATGGTGCTTTTCACCCGCTTTCGTGAACTGCCCGATGATCAAATGAAATATATCGTTGACTATACCAATTCGGGGAGACCGGTTATGGGTTTGCGTACCGCAACACACGCCTTCAGTTACTCAAGGGACCTGCAAAGCCCCTATGCTAAATACAGTTTCAACAGTGAGGAGTTTGAGGGTGGGTATGGACGCCAAGTCTTGGGCGAGACCTGGATTAACCATCATGGACATCACGGCAAAGAGAGCACGCGCGGAGTCATTAACACGGACATGAGTGCCCACCCGGTTCTCAAAGGCGTCGAAGATGTGTGGGGACCAACCGACGTTTACGGTACCACTACATTAGCAGGAAACCCCGAGGTACTTCTCCACGGTCAGGTACTTGTCGGAATGGATCCATCCGATCTGCCAAAGACTGACACCCCTATGATGCCGCTGGCATGGATGAAAACTTATACAGGCGATCAGGGGAAAGAATCGCGTGTTTTCTGTACTACAATGGGTGCTTCGGTAGATCTAGAGAGCGAAGGATTGCGCCGCCTGTTGATAAACGCATGTTACTGGTGCATGGGATTGGAGGATCAGATTCCGTCCAAAAGCCAAGTCGGTTATGTGAAGGCTTATCACCCCACTTTCTTCGGCTTCGGCACTTTCAAGAGAGGGATGAAACCGTCCGATTTTAGCCTCTGATTTGGGGCTAGGCGATCTATTGCCCAATCGCCAAGAATCAGAAACCGTAGAGGAGATTAGATGAAACTGAGTGCACATGAACACGATACCAAAACCCTGACTGCCGACACGCTTGACACTGCGCTTCAGCAGATCAAAATGAACGGCTATACTGTTTTTGAATCGGTGCTGTCTCAAGACCTGGTTGATGAGCTTCGTGCACGCTATATGGGACTCTTGAATGCAAATATCGCAGAAAATGTACCCAATCGTGGGGCAAAACGGTGGCAGATGCATCTGCCGTTCGAGGCACCGTTCAACCATCCGGACGTGGTAAGCAATCCGATCGTTCTGTCTGTGATTGATCAACTATTAGGGGAAAACTGTATCTGCCATTATCTGGGAAATAATACGCCACTTCCGGGTTCCGACTACCAGCCCACCCATTCTGATATTCATCAACTCTTTCCAGAGATAGACGCTCCGTCCCCGGTCTACTGTATTGTCTTAGACATTCCTTTGGTCGAGTTTCGCAAAGAGAACGGCGCGATGGAAATTTGGCCCGGCGGTACACATCTGATGCCGAGCGGTATCGACATCGAAAACCTATCAAAAATCATGCATTCCGAGCAGATTCTTATGCCGGCAGGTTCTCTGCTCATTCGGGATGCACGGATGTGGCACCGTGGCACCCCTAACATCTCAGATGAACCGCGTCCGAACATCGCACTGATGTACGCACGATCGTGGTTCAAGACAATGTATCCCCAGATCGGGATTCGCCAGGATATCTACGATGCCCTGTCAGAACGTGCCAAACAACTTTTCCGCCATGAAGAAATCGGTAGCGGTGAAGACCCGCGCACCAAGATGGTCACCCGTTGGACATAGAACTACCCGGATTAAACTTGTGGAGTAAGTTCCGACGGTTTTATGCTAAGTGGAAAAGGAACGCTTAACATGACGGATAAGCCAAATGTCATTCTCATCTACGGCGACGATCTCGGTCGTGGAATGCTCAGCTGCTATGGGCAGCAGCATTTCGAGACGCCCAATATTGATCGTCTCTCCAGCGAAGGTGTGCAATTCAGGCAAGCCTACGGCTGTGCTTTCTGTGCACCATCGCGTGCCAGCATGATGACAGGACTTCACGACTGTCACCGCGGCACGTGGACCTATACCCAAGGGAGTATCTATAACAGACTCAGCACAGGTGAGATGACGCTGGCACAGATCACAGAGCTCATCCATACAACCGGTCTGCAAGCCACCCCGGATGAGATATTTCTCGCTCAGATTGCCCAAGAAGCCGGTTACGTAACGGGACAGGTTGGCAAGTTGGAGTGGGGTTTCGATACGACAAGCGAACGGATCCGCCGCCACGGATGGGATTATCATTACGGATGGTATGACCATGCACGTTGTCACGGATTTTATCCTCCCTTCCTCTTTGAGAATGGTGAATTATCCTACATCCGTGGAAACACGCGAGCCGATTGTGGCGTACATCTGGACGGGGAGTCACCTGAGAACGCGGCAATTCGCTCAGATCAGAGGGGAAAGGCGGTGTACTCTCAAGATCTTTTCAACGAAAAAATTCTCGCCTTCCTACGCAAATACAAGGACCAACCTTTCTTCCTGTACCATCCATCACAGTTGCCGCACGGTCCCATCGCCATCCCGGAGATTCATCCAGTTGTAAAGTACAATCCGAACCTAACAGAATACGAGAAAGAATACGCTTCAATGATCCTCAAACTCGATGAAACGGTTGGACTCATCTTGGACCAGCTTGAGCAACTTGGAATTGACGATCGAACCATGATTGTGTTCTGTTCAGACAACGGTCATGAGGTGTATGCCCTTCAACAAGGACGAACTTCCGGCCGCACAGAGAATCTTGAGGGCGAAGCCTTTGATAACATCAGAACAAAGTTCTACTCTGAAGTGGGCGGCGATGTGTTTAATGGAAACGACGGCATGGCCGGTTTGAAATGGTCCAGTTGGGAGGGTGGGACGCGAATCCCCTATCTTGTCCGTTGGCCCACCAAAATTGATCCCGGTCGCCTCTCAGACCATATCCTTACAAATTATGATCTCATGCCAACACTCGCTGAACTCATCGGCGCGGAATTACCCCACGAAAAGGATGGGCTTTCGTTCGTACCGACGTTGCTTGGAAGGTCTGATGCACAACAGACCCATCCGTTCGTCATATATGCGTCTTGGCTAGGCCCCGCTTTGGTCACGCAGGATAATTGGAAATTGCGTTACGTCAACAGTGAGGATAGCTTTCAGTTATACGATTTGAATCAGGATTATCGTGAGGAGAATGACCTTGCACAGGAGAATCCGGAAATTGTCGATCAGCTAAAATCGTGGATGCTCGCTGCTTGCGATGGTGACTACCAGCATGGAACTCCGCAGGCACATCTTGCCGCCTACCCGAAATAACGCAATACAGGAAATTACAGGTAACCGTTCCATGCCAACTCGTAGAAACCAGTAACCGTCGGAGACGAATATGGTGCAGATGTATCAATTGATAGACATTGAACACGATAACGAAATCGGTATAATCACAGAAGATCAGGTGCAATTTCTCATTGACAACCTGGAGGAGGAGGGGGTTGAGGATCAGGATTATTACATCGATTCAGAAGCATTGAGTTTTTTGGCAGAGAATGGCTGTGATCAAGAGTTGCACATGATGCTTACGGAGGCACTTGAGGACAGGTTTTACATTGAGATCCGTTATGAACTGGGTTAGGGAGGACCGCCCTGGTCCCGCTTTAGACAATAGATGGATATCTTGAATACGACTCCGTCCAGACCAACAACATCACTGATCTCTTTGGTGTATGTAAACCCATAACGACTGAGCCGGTCAACGAAACCGGCGGCACTGGTTCGAGTCGGTTCTGCAAAAATCGCCTCCCCACCCGGGGTCAGATGCGTCCGAAGCATGTCTAAAATCGGAGTCCAGTGTGTGTCTTCATAAATCACATCCGAAGCGATGATACGCGAAAACTGACCCTTCAGGCAAGGCGTGTTCCAGTCCATTTGCACAAAGCACGCGTTGTCAGCACACCCATTTCGTAAGGCGTTATATCGAGCAAAAGCGAGTGCGTCCTGTTCATAATCTGTGAACAGCACCATACCGCTGTTTTGACACGCCACAACCCCTGCAAGCCCAAACCCGCAACCGATTTCTAAGACTCGCTCCCCGTAAAAGGCATCAACCGAATCAAGATAGCGCGCGAGACCGATCGCAGAGGGCCATAAGTAAGTCCAATAGGGGAGATGAAGTACGCCGCGCTGATCCTCCTTACTCAAGGCATCAAGCAATTGATCAGGATCGTCAACTATCGTCATACGGATTGGGTTGCCGATCATCGGGATGGTCTTCTCTATAACCGGATAACGACTCTGAATCTGTTGAAGCAGTATTTGTGAAGACATTATTCCAATCCGTGCACGAAAACTAGAGTGACTAAGCTACCGCTCCCCTATCTCTGCAAGCAACCGGTTTACCACCCGTTTCCTATGTTGGAGAGATGCCATTTGGAGCAGTTCATAGATATCGTCTGGGAGTTTGTCTCGATGTTCTTCGATCGGACCATACCCGGGGGACCAGGAGGCGTAGGAGGTGCTGTAACGAACAAACACGCTCCGGCGCGGCTCGTCAAGCGTCCACCGGCGTGCACCGTGGCAGAGTGCTTCTGTAAACAGCACTACATCCCCTGCCTTCACATTGACATTAGCAACTGTGGGTGGACCATCATAGATATTTACACCATCCGGTTTGGGGAAGTTCGATTTGTGGCTGCCTGGGATACACACAAATCCAGTTCCGGCTGGTACATCCACCAGCGAAACGCCAGCGTTAAGGAAGGTTGCAAAAACTTTTCCATTTGCAGCTTGATAATCGTTTGCGGGACTCCGAATGCCGCCTGAGAAGCCACCATGAAATGGAATATCGTCTGACTCCTTTGTGTTCCGCACAAGTGCAACTGAGAGCAACTGTGGTGAGTTGTCTGTCAGTGCAAGCACGACCCGCATAATATCTCGATTGAGAACGAGTCGTTGGAATACTTCGTCAGCGTAGGGCACATTATTAATCGATCGTGGTGTCGTCGGCTTGGTGTTCATATCGCGATAACTCCTCAGCGGTGCTGGCAACTCACTGTCTTCCATGCCGTGCCAAGTATCGCATAATCCCACCATACGTTTCACATCTTTCTCCGGGACAGCCTGCTTGAGCACTAGATAGCCGTGCAGGTCAAAAAACCATTTTTCCTCATCAGTCAACATGAAGTATTGCTCCTTGTTTGCGACCAAATTGCTAGGGCACAGTTAGGATTCCAATTCTGCTATTTCCAAGAATCGTCCGTATGCATGATCCCACCCCTGTGATCCTTGGGGTTCGTAGGTTATAGTATTAAAACACCGCCGGATAATCTCTCGTCCTTCAGCAATAGATCCGATTGAATCACAGGCGATCGCCTGCATCATGATATTTCCGAGTGCCGTCGCTTCGGTAGGACCAGCGATGACCTGCGTATTAGTTGCGTTCGCTGTAAACTGGCAGAGGGTCTGATTCTGGGCGCCTCCTCCGACAATATGAATCACATCAATCGAGTGTCCGCGGACCAATTCCAACTGTCTCAGAACCCAGCGATATTTGAGCGCAAGGCTTTCCAAAGCGCATCGAAGGGTCTCCCCGACACCGGAAGGTGCGGTTTGTCCTGTTTGTTCACAGTATTCGGTAATCCGTGATGGCATGTCACCGGGTGGCAGGAAAATATCGTCATCGGGATCAATCAGTGCGGAGAACGGCGCGGCGTTTTCGGCAAGTAGTGTCATTTCGGGGTATGACATTTCATTGCCAGCTTGCGCCCACGTTCGCCGGCATTCCTGCACGATCCAGAGTCCCATGATATTTTTGAGGAAACGGAATGTGTTTTCTACGCCTCCCTCGTTAGTAAAATTGAGCATGAGTGCCTGATCTGTGACGATTGGTGCAGAAACCTCGATCCCCATCAGTGACCATGTACCGGAACTGATATACGCCCAATTGTCTCCCTCCGCTGGTACTGCGGCAACGGCTGAACCGGTATCGTGGCAAGCCGGCGCAATAACAGGTATTTCGGACAACCTCGCTTCTGCTGCAACGGAAGGCAGTAACGTGCCCAGTCGCGTCCCCGGCTGCACAACCTCTGGCAGTATCTCCGACCGCACACCGAGTGCGTCGCAGATTTCCGTGGACCAACGCCGCCTTCGAGGGTCAAAGAACTGTGTCGTTGTTGCGTTCGTGAATTCGCACACCTTGCGTCCGGTCAACCAAAAGTTGAAAAGGTCAGGAATCATCAGAAATGTCTCGGCAACCTCGAGTAGAGGAGATTTATGCACAACCATTGATAGCAATTGATACAGGGTGTTAATCTGAAGGAACTGACAGCCGCTCCGCTCAAATATAGTTGATCGAGGAAGCCGCTGGAAAGCCGCTTCCAACATGCGATCGGTGCGCGCATCGCGATAGTGATAAGGCAAGCCCAGTAACTCGTCACCCCTTCCAAGCAACGCGAAATCCACGCCCCATGTGTCAATCCCAATTCCGCTGAGATCTATATGTCTCTGCGCACAGAGCGAGAGTGCCTCCTTCATCTCGTTCCAGAGATGCAAAACATTCCAGTGCAAGCTATCCAAGACGCGGATGCCCCCATTTGGAAAGCGATGTAGCTCTTCTAACTTGAGTTTTGCGCCATCGAAGTAGCCAAGCACACCCCGCCCACTTTCCGCACCAAGATCGAATGCTAAGAATCGCTGTGCTGTTCCCATTTCCTTCCCCATGAGATAGTGATGACTTCAATTCAAAGTCGGTATTATATGACGTAGATAGGGGGAAGTCAAATTTTAGTTCCGTTCTTGGAATTCTTGTTGTATAATATATCGTAAGATTGAGACGTAAGTATCCCTTCTCAAAATGCTCAGAGCCTGTCTACACGGTAGAGAAAAAGGTCATCGGGGATTCTGTATGTTTGGAGGGAAAGGTGCGTCGCAGAACACATCGAAAATATGCAGAACTTTATTGGAGGAAATATGAGTAGCGAAAGCAAGTGCCCAGTGATGGGCCACTCCCACGCTGGTACTATAGCGAACCACCGCTGGTGGCCGAATCAGTTAAACCTGAGGGTACTTCACCAGAATCCACCCTCGACCAACCCTATGGGCGAGGATTTCAATTACGCCGAAGAGTTCAAGACACTTGACCTGGAAGCCCTGCAGCAGGATATCGAAAAGGTAATGACGACCTCACAGGAGTGGTGGCCCGCTGACTACGGTCACTATGGTCCTCTCTTTATTCGGATGGCATGGCACAGTGCAGGCACCTACCGCATCGCTGACGGGCGGGGCGGTGCAGCTTCCGGCACCATGCGGTTTGCACCCCTGAACAGTTGGCCCGACAACGCAAGCCTCGACAAAGCCCGGCGGTTACTTTGGCCCATCAAGCAAAAGTATGGCAAAAAACTCTCCTGGGCGGACCTGATGATCTTTACTGGGAATTGCGCGTTGGAATCTATGGGGCTCAAGACCTTTGGGTTTGCCGGCGGAAGAGAGGATGTCTGGGAACCTGAGGAAGATATCTATTGGGGATCGGAGACCACCTGGTTAGGGGATGAACGTTATAGCGGCGACAGAGAGCTGGAGAATCCGCTTGGTGCAGTTCAGATGGGATTGATCTATGTCAACCCACAGGGTCCCAACGGTAATCCAGATCCGGTCGCTGCAGCAAGAGACATTAAAGAGACGTTCCGTCGCATGGCAATGAATGATGAAGAGACGGTTGCACTTATCGCTGGCGGACACACTTTCGGCAAAACCCATGGTGCCGCGGATGCCGATGAGTACGTTGGTCCCGAACCTGAAGGGGCTTCCCTTGAGGAGCAAGGGTTCGGCTGGAAGAACAGCTTTGGCAGCGGTAAGGGGGCCGACACAATCACCAGTGGACTGGAGGGGGCCTGGACCACTGCGCCAGCCAAGTGGGACAACAATTTCTTCGAGAACCTGTTCAACTACGAATGGGAATTGATAAAAGGTCCCGGCGGTGCGTGGCAGTGGACACCCAAAGACGAATCTGCTCAAGGCACCGTGCCGGACGCTCACGATCCCTCGAAAAAGCATGCACCCATGATGCTTACGACGGACCTATCTCTGAGGATGGATCCAACCTATGAAAAGATTTCGAGGCGATTCCTTGATAATCCTGACCAATTCGCAGACGCATTTGCCAGAGCATGGTACAAGCTGACCCACCGCGACATGGGACCTCGCACACGATGTCTCGGAGCGTTGGTGCCTGCAGAACCGCAGTTGTGGCAAGATCCCGTGCCTGACGTCGATCATGAACTGATTGGGGAACAAGACATCAACTCCCTCAAGGGCAAGATTCTCGAATCAGGGTTGTCCATTTCCCATCTTGTCTCGACCGCCTGGGGGTCAGCGGCAACATTCCGTGGCACTGACAAACGCGGCGGAGCTAACGGGGCGCGCATTCGCCTCGCACCGCAAAAGGATTGGGAAGTCAACAATCCACCCGAACTGGCGAAAACCCTCCAGACTCTGGAAGGAATTCAAAAGGACTTTAACGATTCGCAGTCCGATGGGAAACAGGTTTCGGTCGCCGATCTGATTGTTTTGGGTGGAGCAGCAGCGATAGAAGCTGCTGCAAAAAACGCAGGCGTCGACGTGCAAGTTCCATTCGCTCCCGGGCGCACCGATGCGGTGGACGAACAGACGGATGCGGAGTCATTTGCTGTACTTGAACCGACCGCCGACGGATTTCGTAACTATGTCGCAAACGGACACCAGAGAACAGCCGAAGAGCTACTGGTAGATCGAGCGCAAATGCTCACGTTAAGTGCTCCTGAAATGACGGTTCTCGTTGGAGGTTTGCGCGTTCTAAATGCAAACGTAGGTCAATCGGAACATGGGGTTTTCACCAAGCAGCCAGAAACATTAACTCGTGACTTCTTCGTGAACCTGCTTGATATGAATACCGAGTGGCTACCGTCCTCTACATCTGAGGATGTATTCGAGGGGCGTAGTCGATTGACCGGTGAAGTCAAGTGGACTGGCACCCGTGTCGATCTCGCATTCGGTTCAAATTCTCAGCTCCGAGCCATCGCGGAAGTCTATGGGTGTGAAGACTCCGATCAGGCATTTGTCCGTGATTTCGTCGCGGCGTGGAATAAGGTCATGAATCTTGATCGATTTGACCTTGCTTAGACGCAACACACTACGCGCAGTGGAGCGTGGCACCCCCACGCTCCCACTGCACGTCGATTCGCTCCTTAAAGTTGAAGGAGCTATGAACACTTGCATGTAAAAGTACGTGGTGAAATATTTTCAAAAGTAGGTGTGGGATTTTACCAGTAAACGAAAAACAGATGTTAAGAAATTTATTCCATCGGAAAACAGATAATTTACAGGAAGAACAAGAGATTGAAGGCGACGAACCGACAGTGGAGTCGCCGGAATCTGAAGAAACCTCTAACCAAGAAGGCACTTGGTTCGCTCGACTCAAAGCAGGCTTGTCCAAAACCCGAAATAACATCCTTGGCCAAATCTCAGGATTACTTCGCGTCGGAAGGACAATTGATGAAGAATTGCTGGAAGAGATCGAGGAGATCTTGATACAGGCCGACGTTGGGGTCAACACTACCTTAGAGTTGATGGACAATGTGCGCGAAGTGGTCAGGGAGCGTGGACTCAATGATGCGTCCGAATTGGCTGATATCCTCAAGCAAGAAATATTGACTGTGCTTGGAGAGGATGCCCGCATCAGCGTCCCTGAAGGACAACTATATACGATTCTAGTGCTTGGCATCAATGGTGCCGGTAAAACAACGACTATCGGTAAGCTTGCACATCGATTCAGGTCTGAGGGGAAGCGAGTTCTCGTTGCTGCCGGTGACACCTTCCGGGCAGCAGCAGCGGATCAGTTGGCTATATGGTGTGAGCGTGCTGGTGTGGAGCTAATCCACGGGAGTGAA
Organism: Candidatus Poribacteria bacterium; assembly: GCA_965220385.1. GTDB lineage: Bacteria > Poribacteria > WGA-4E > WGA-4E > PCPOR2b > PCPOR2b. Next base: position 1,668,652 of record OZ244825.1, read on the forward strand.
GGTGCAGATCCAGCATCCGTTGTATTTGATGCCATGGAGGCTGCAAAGTCTCGTCAGGCGGATCTGCTCATCGTTGATACTGCTGGTAGGCTTCATACAAAAAAACCCTTGATGGACGAGTTGTCGAAAATTGGTAGAGTGATGGGCAGGGCAAGTTCTGAGGCACCACACGAGGTGCTGCTCGTACTCGATGGTACAGCAGGACAAAATGCTATTATGCAGGCAAAGGTTTTTAACGAAGCCGTGCCTATCACCGGCGTCGCAGTGACGAAACTGGACGGTACGGCGAAGGGTGGAATTGTTATCGCTGTGAAACAGGAGATCGGTGCACCAGTTAAATTAATTGGAATCGGTGAAAAATTAGATGATCTCCGTGATTTTGTCGGACATGATTTCGTTGAGGCACTGTTTGAACGAGAGCAAGCCTCCGATAACTGACCGGAAATTAAGAATAAGGATATCCTTTGAGCCAGTAAAACAGGTTTTATCAACCGAGTTGGAGAGATATCTGAATCATGAGAAGTCTCCTCGATTTTGAACAACCGCTACTCGAACTAAATCAATATGCTGCCCAGCTGAAAGCATTTGCTGAAGTCAACCCTGAACTGGATATCACAAAGGCTCTTGACGCCCTTGAAGAGAATACGAAAGATCTCACAAGGCAGGCATTTCAAAAGGTTACACGCTGGGATAAGGTATGGTTGTCACGTCATGCAGAGAGACCACAAGCACCTGTCTACATTGACGCGATACTTGAGGATGCAATTGAATTGCGTGGTGACAAGCTGTACGCAGATGACCGAGCTTTGATCGGTGGACTCGCCTGGTTTGACGGAGAACCGATCGTTTACCTAGCTCAACAGAAAGGTACAAACATCAAAGAGCGTCAAGAGATGAACTTCGGGTACACCCGACCGGAGGGATATCGTAAAGCTCGACGGTTGATGTGTCTCGCGGAGAAATTTAATCGCCCGCTAATTTGCTTTGTCGACACCCGCGGTGCACACTACGACGCGGAATCGGAGGAGCGAGGACAATCCATAGCGATAGCTCAAAATCTCGCCCAGATGTCCACATTGCGTGTTCCTATCATCGTAATTGTGCTTGGTGAAGGCGGGAGTGGCGGGGCACTAGCAATCGCCATTGGGGACCGCGTCCTTATGATGGAGTACGCCATCTACTGCGTCGCTGCACCGGAAGTGTGCAGTAGTATCGTTTGGAAAGATGAAGGTGAACGTGCGCCGGAAGCAACAGAAGCCTATAAACCAACGGCGGAGGATCTGTTGAAATTTGAGGTAATCGATGAGGTTATCCGTGAACCACTCGGTGGAGCTCACCGCGATATCCCGCTCGCTGCCAGGCGGGTTAAAACGGCAATCCGAAAGCACCTCAAAGAACTCATGGAGATGGATCCCACAGTCTTGGTCGCTCAACGATTGGAACGCTACCGGAGAATTGGCGTTTACGGTGAGTCGTGAAAATTCGAACTGTGACCGTCGGAATCCCTGATGCTTTTTCGCGTGAACAGTTGGGATTCGCCGTAGACGTTAGTCGTAGGTGTCAAAGCCATTTTGAAGCAAATGGATATGAGGTTCAGACCACGAGGATTATCAGCCAAACGTGGGAGCAGATTCCGAACGTAGATAGAGCACTTGAACTGGATGGTCGTATCATTGCATTGGGATGCGAGTTTTTTAGCTTAGGCACGATTTTTCCCCATCACCCACAGGCGTTGAACCATTTCACCCTACTTCCAGACATAATCTCGAAAAGCCAAACCCTCTTTGCGTCCGCTACACTGACCACGCCTGACGGGCAGATTGGACGGGAGGCTGCCGTAAAGACAGCTACTGCTATACAGCAGATCGCCCAGCAGACCGAGGGCGGTCTCGGTAACCTACGTTTTGCTGCAACGATGAATTGCCCGCCGAACACCCCTTTTTTCCCCGCTGGCTACTGGCAGGCTGAGGGATTCAATCTCGGAATCGGCTGGCAGGCAGCAGATCTTGTTCACGAGGCATTTGCTGAGGCGCCAGATATAGAGGTTGCATCGGCACGATTAAAAGCTCTCATGGAATACGAGGGGCATCGAATCGTAACGCTCGCCCAAGGAATTACGAAGGAAGCCGGGATTCCATTTGTAGGGATAGATGTCTCGCCTGCACCGATGGGATTTGAAAGCATCGCCGGCGCAATAGAGAATCAACTATCCGGGAAATTTGGCGAAAGGGGCACTCTTACCGTCGTCGGAGCTATCACGCGGACCCTCGATTCACTGGACTTACCACGATGCGGCTACTCAGGCCTAATGTTCCCGGTACTTGAGGACGAGGTGTTGGGTAATCGTAATCGTGAAGGGTGCATTAATCTAGATAATCTGCTCCTCTACGCCTCTATCTGTGGAACAGGTCTCGACACAATTCCTATTCCCGGTAACACCCCCATTGATAAGATCTATGAAACCCTTACTGACGTGGCTTCTCTGTCAATCCGATGGGGTAAACCCCTTTCGGTCCGTCTGTTCCCTGTACCCGGTTTGCAACCAGGCGAATTAACCCATTTCAATTCACCCTATTTGACCAATACCGCAGTGATGAAACTGTGACACTAAAAAACCGCGACTAACAGTAGATCTGCCGCGGGCAAATGGTCATTTCACCTGTATCCGTTGAAGACAGTATCAGTTCTGTAGAGGAAATCATTCCTGACCAATCAAGCCAAAGCAACGATGGGAATCTTCCATTGATCTGCCTGTTCGCACAGCGCAGGTTGGTTCAGAACAAACGTGCGCTCCGCCTCAACAGCCAGCACACCTCCACCAACTGTATGTAGCGCTTGTAGTGTCTGCTCCCCAACCGTTGGAACATCAACCCGAAAATCGTGATCTGTTGCTGCAGCTTTCGCAACGACAACACCTTTCCCACCAAGCGTACCGCCCCGTTTTATAGCTTTATCAGTTCCCTCAAGGGCTTCAATCGCAACCGCTGTCATATTTTTCACAACAACCGTCTGTCCAATCCCCAAATCGGCTACACGACGTGCTACCTGCATTCCGTATCTTACATCCACCCACTGGGGTTTCGTCGGTTGCCTTTTTGTCAACACACCTTCTTGCGGCATCAGGTCATTCAAAAATGTTTGCTGCTCAACCACAGTAATTCCTTGGGATTCAAAATGGTCAATGACCGCACCAACAACCGCGCGTGTCCCCTTGTTGCGGTTTCGGGCGAGAATCGCCACAGCCGTAGGGTCTACCAGAAAGGGACGGAAGAGGATACTTGTTTCAATTTTACCTATGATTACAAGCTCCCGCACTCCTGAATCATGGAGCGTTTTTGTCACCTTCTGTATCTGTCCAATACCAAATGAATATACTTCCGAAGCAACATTTTCGAGTTGTTTCGATATGGGTTGGGTGATCTGAATGACAATCGGTGCGCGGTTCTGTTCTACTGCCGCTTGAGCGAGCAATATTGGCAAATCACCAGCTCCAGCAATGATTCCCAGCTTTTCCATTGCTGTCCTCTTGTACCCATTTCTTGGTTAAACACCGATGCCACGAGTAGAACTCTCAATAAAGTTCAGAAGATATTCTACCTCATCGTCAATTTCACCCTCGTTTCTTACTTGGGCAATCGCTTCTGTCAGATTTACTTTACTCCGGAATAGAGTGCGGTAGGCCCTCTTCAAACGGCTAATAGTTTCGGGGGACAGTGATGCCATTGGGTGCACTTGTGAGGTGCCGAGCCCAACGATATTTAGACTCCGCACACGAGCAGGGTGACCATCAGACACAGTGAATGGCGGTATATCTTGCACAAATTTTGAGCACGCTCCGACCATTGCCATTTTTCCAACACGCACGAACTGATGAATCGCAGCGTGTGCGCCGATTCGTGCATCATCCTCAATAAGAACATGCCCAGCTATAGTTGCGAAGTTCGCCATTATGGTACGACTACCAACAACAGTGTCGTGGGCTATATTGACCCAGTTCATCAGCAAATTGTTATCACCAACGATTGTGGCCGCGTCCTCCGATGTCGCTCTCGAAATTGACACATACTCACGGAGCACGTTGCGATCACCAATCCTCGTATAGCTGCGCCAACCCCCATATTTGAGATCTTTTGATGGATTTCCAATCGTGGAACCGAAAAAGATTTGGCAATCCTCACCGATAGTTGTCCACCGGTCGACCTGCACATGCGGTCCAATCACGGTTCCACGGCCGATCTGCACATCTTCGCTGATAATCGAGAATGGCCCGACTTCCACGTTCTCGTCTAACTCGGCTTTCGGATGAATAATAGCAGTGTCATGAATCGTTGTCACCGCAGCTCTCCCATTTTAGTGATCGGTTTTATATACAACACAAGGACTGTATGTGCACCACACCATCGCTGGTGTGTCTGGATGAACCACAATTGGTGTCTTACCCACTTGGGTCCTCTCCAAGTGCAATTGAGAGTTCACCTTCAGCTGCAAGTTGATCTCCAACATACGCTTTCCCGCCAAGCCGTGCCCAAGTCCGGCGCCTGCGAAGAATTTCGATTTCCAGCTTCAACTGATCGCCCGGGACAACCGGTCGTCGAAATTTAGCTTCTTTAATCGACACAAAATATCCAACCTGTCCTTCAGCTCCCAGTTCTTTTAACAGCAACCACGCCCCAAGCTGCGCCAAGGCTTCCATCTGCAGAACACCAGGCATGACCGGTTGTTCCGGAAAGTGCCCTTGGAAGAAAGGCTCATTGAAACTAAGATTCTTGATGCCTACTGCGCGTTTGCCGGGTTCTACTTCGATAATCCTATCTAGCATACACATCGGATAGCGATGCGGCAACACTTCCAAAATGTCCAAGATTTCAATAGGCTCCTGCTGGTGCAAAAGCCCTTTTTGCGCCATTGATAGGATAAGTTGTGCGTGGAGCGTATGTCCAGATTTTAAGGCAACCACCTGGGTGTGGGGAAGTTTACCAATCAAATAGAGATCCCCAATCAAGTCCAATATTTTATGTCGGACAAACTCATTTGCATACCGTAACTCACGACTGGTGCTTCCATCATCCTCGATAACAAGGACATTATCGTAACTTGCCCCCTTACCGATTCCTTGCCCTCTAAGCAGTTCTATCTCGTCCGAAAAACAAAAACTGCGTGCTGGTGCAATTTCATTAACATAAGTATCTCGATCTATTTGCAGAGTCTCAACTTGGGGAGGAAGTTTCGGATGATCATACACGCAGGATACTTGGAAGGACTCCGCCGGAAGTAGAATGAGTTGCTTATCTTCATCATATACCGCGAGGGGATCTGTCAACTCAATCGGTACACGCGGCGTGTCTTGTTCTACTATCTCTGCCTGCTGAAGGATCTGCACATATGGTAGTGCACTACCATCTAACGCTGGGCACTCTGGCGCGTCAATATCGACGTGCAGATTATCAATGCCCAGACCCGCAAATGCGGAAAGCAGATGTTCAACGCTGTTAACCTCCGCGTCTCCAGCGCGGAGGCTGGTGCAGCGAGGAATGATTGCTGCATAGTTATCAGGACACACTTCGACTGTTGGTTCATCGGGCAAATCTATCCGGTGAAACACAATGCCGTGGTTGGCCGGTGCCGGCTTAAATGTGAGGTTCACGGGTTCGCCAAGCATTAAACCGGTCCCTGAGATAGTAACCTCATCTTGAATAGTCTGTTGTGATGCCAAAAGGTTTTTACCCTCTCGTTTGATTAAATACAGATGATTGTAAATTAGCGCAGTTGCTTACTTCTGGGCGAGATTGACTCTGTAGCTGTACACACTGCCTGTACCTTAATCGGCAGTCGATCTGCGGTGCCGTTTTATTCGGTTGATCACATTTTGGTGTTCCCGCAGCGTTTTTGAAAAGTGATGTTTGCCTTCTCCTATTGCAACAAAATACATGTAGTCAACCGGAGCCGGCTGTAGTGCCGCTGAAATTGAAGCCTCACCCGGATTGCAGATTGGTCCCGGTGGCAACCCCTTATAAATATAGGTGTTATAGGGCGTATCAGTTCTTAGGTCAGCTGCCCTCGGCGGTCGATCAGGATTTCCTAGTCCGTAAAGTGCCGTGGGGTCTGCTTGAAGTTTCCAGCCACGACGCAGCCGGTTGTGAAAAACAGCTGAAATTAAAGGACGTTCCTCAGACACCCTCGCCTCTGTTTCAATAATGGACGCAAGCGTAATGATCTCGTGTCTGGAAAATTTAAGGGATTCAGCTGCCCTACAGAACTCATCCGTCCAACGCCGTTTAGATTCATCGAGCATTATTTGAATAACGACATCTGGTGTTGTTCCATCAGGAAATCGGTATGTATTGGGAAATAAGTACCCCTCAAGTGTTTCCGCGTCGATCCCATAGTTCAGCTGCCACTTCGGGTCCCTCACAGCTTCATTAAACGCGGCTGCCGTACCAAACCCAGTATTTTCCCAAAGTTTTGCAATCTGCGCAACTGTTAATCCTTCGGGAACTACAAGTTGATGTGTAATCACCTTCCCAGTTTTAAGATGATCTATAATCTGCGGCATACCCATTGCCGCACTGAGCTGATAACTTCCTACCTGCAACCGGTGAGTTGCACCCGTGAGATGAGTAACAACCAAGAACGCCCATCGACTGTGAATTAAGTGATAATCAGCAAGTTGATTCGCTATCGCTATAGAACTCATACCGGGAGTGATTTTCACGCGCGTAGCCCTTGCATCTAAATCTACGGGCGATAGATAACGGATCATGTAGAGTATGCCAATACAAACTGCAGCACTACTCAGAATAGACACACAACAAAGAACAATGGCAATGTACCACCAAGCGTTTTTGCGAATATCTGGCAATTTCATTGAATTCACTTCCAAGAAAGTCAAGTAGTTACAACATCGGTTTATGGATTGGTGCATGTGGGCAGCAATCCGTTAATGAACTTTAGTTGCGATCGACTTGACCATTTTCGCGTGAATTGCGTAGCTCCTCCAGATATCCCTCGAGAATCAGCACTGCGGCAACCTGATCGATGAGTTTCTTGCGCTTCTTGCGTCGTTTATTTGCTTCCCGTAAGATCTTCGCTGCTTCGACGGTAGTATAGCTTTCGTCCCAAAAAACGATTGGCACATCGACTTGCTGCTGCAGCTTCTCTGCAAGTCGCTTTACCTTTCGTGTTTGAGCCCCTTCAGCGCCGTCGAGTTGAAGGGGGAGCCCGACCACAATCCGTTCGACTTTGTGACTGTTCACCAATTCCTGTAACTTGGCTAACACCGCTTTTCTGCTTTTGCGATGAATTGTGCAGAGTGGATGTGCAGCAATACCAAGCTCATCGCTGATGGCTACACCAGTTCGGGCGTCGCCGATGTCTAAGCCGAGGATTATTGACATAATGTCGCGAGTGGGTCCTACCACCCTCATCACTAACATTCGCTCGTGGACGTGCTAAGATTTTTGTGTGTTCATCGCAGTGCCTAATATTTGGATGATAGCATTCAACGAATTTGATGTCAAGTCCAAACAAATAAACGAACAAACTGGGGAATCCGTAAACAAAAAAGTATTGAACCAAAATCGAATTTCCGGTAAAATCATAAAATCACGGAATTTTATACTGACCACTGCCCCTTCACTGTCATAATGTCCGATAACTAATCTTATCGGACATTATTTCTCCGTAAAATGTCCGATAAGTGAAACTTATGCTCTGAGTTCGGCGTTCTAACCCGCATAATAACTGAATTCCTAAAAAAAATGTCCGATAAGGAGACACAAAAAATGGAGGAACTACTCCAAGATTACCGCGATTATCTTTATGATCAAGATAAATCTGAGCAGACAGTCAAAGCATATATGACAGATCTTCGCTCATTTTCGCGTTGGTTCCAACACATCACTGGAGCAGCACTCGTCCTCGATAGTATCACCCCGATGGAGATCATCGAGTATCGGAACGCCCTGTTAGACTGGGGTAAAAAGCCATCGACGATTAACCGTAGCCTAATTAGCATATCCAGCTTTTGCCAGTGGGCACAGCAAAATGACCTCATCCTAAATAATCCGGCTGAAGGCATACGGAGTGTAGCTGAAGAACCGCTCGCCCCACGGGCGCTAGAGCGAAAAGAGCAGCTGGCGTTGTTACGAGCGGTACGGAGATCCGGAAAACTCAGAGATTTAGCCATTATTACGATGCTGCTGCATACCGGAATGCGTGTGAGCGAGCTTTGCAATTTGCGAGTTTCCGATATTAGAATATCAACTAATAGTAATATGATTACGGTCCGTGAGGGCAAAGGCACGAAACGGCGCAATATCCCATTGAACTCAACCGTCATAAGAGTGCTCAAGGATTATCTCAGTACATCCGACACAAGCAAATCTACGACTATAGTAACCGGTACACCCTCCCAAAAAGACCGTTTTCTCTTCTATGGTCAAAAACGGATGCCCTTGACAGATCGTGGTGTTCGTTATGTTATATACAAATATGCCTATGAAGCAAAAATAGACAATCTGTCTCCTCATGTATTTAGGCATACCTGTGCCAAAAACCTTATTGATGCAGGGCAATCTATTGATAGAGTTTCGAAAATTTTAGGGCATTCCAATATCAATACAACAGCTATTTATACTATCCCTACAGAGCATGATTTGCATATGACTATGGAAAGCATATCATGGGAATAGTATATTAAATAATAGTAATTATTTTATTTTCCAGAATAATTTACTGTGAATTTTTGCATTGTGGTGTTATACTATTATTTAATAATACTTATATTTACTATAACTCTAATTCTAATATGCCAATCTCAGAGGGATTAGATGAAAGAATATCGCCAGCCAAAAGATTCTTTAAAAAAGCAAATTAGCTTATTGCTACCTATGGACATTTATGAGGGTGCTAAACGCGATTCACAGAAATACAACCGTTCGATGGCATACCACATTGTTGAAACACTGCGTGTTACTTTCGACAAATCAATACAAGAGGTGCAAGCAGAACGGGAAGAAGCAGCGAAGATGACAATCCTTCAACGCCTGAAACAACAGGCGGCAGATGAAGGAAAATCAGAGCAATTTGTGGACGCGTTAGAAACTGTATTCACTCGTTTCGCAGATACCAAGGAATCAGGGGATTTTACGGAGGCTTTTCAACAAGATATCATGACCTTTGCGGGAATGATGCAGGAAACCTATCGCGAAAAGCCCAAAAAATAATCACCTGTTACACCGGCTTTGTACAGGTTTATATCACGAAGGAAATCCAATATGCCAAAATATCGTGCAGGAGTCATCGGTCTGGGTTGGATGGGAATGCTCTACGACATGGCGACGCGGATCGGAGATTTTTTCAATATCGATGACATTGATCGCCCCACGCCGAATTTGGATGTTCATCGGAAAATCTATCACCATGATCACCCCGGCAAGGAAGGTTTACCTACCAGTTATTCAGAGGCGTTTTGGAACCGTCCTGATGTAGCTTTGGTTGCTGCCGCGGATCGCGACCAGAAACGCCTGGAGGCATTCAAGGAACGCTATGGTATCAACGCGGTTTATACCGATGCAGTGCAAATGCTGCGTACGGAAAATCTGGATCTCGTTGCTGTTGCCACGAACGTTAAGGGACGAGCTGACCTGACCTGTTTGGCGGTTGAGAACGGCGCGAAGGGAATTGTAACGGCAAAGCCGATGGCACACACACTTGAGGAAACTGACCGGATGGTGAAAGTCTGCGCCGACGCCGGTGTCCCGCTTAATTGTGGAGCCATTTCAACGACTCACCCGTCGTTTGGCAAAGCAAAGGAATTAATTGCGAACGGCGCAATTGGCAATCTCATATCCATAGAAGCACCGCGCCCCGGCGCGCAGCATCAGAGTTGGTCCTATTTTCTGGATAGTTCGCCTGCTTGGGTTATCGGTATTGGTGACCAGCAACGACGGGGCAGTGGTACCGATGAATTCAAGGGACCTGGTGGGAGCGACGAATTTGCGGGGCAAGGCTTAATGGTTACGCACGACGAAATAGCGGTCTATTTTCGACCGGGCGCACCTCACCTGCGTGTAACCGGCACTGCGGGTGAAATAGTTATTCCCACCATGGCAACTGGGTTTAAACTGTGGCAGGACATCGAAACAGCCAGCGGTGTTAGCAGGATAGAAGTCCCATGGCCCGATCCTCAATTTGTCGGTCCTTACGGTGCAATCTACGGATTAGCAGATGTGATAGACTGCATCGAAGGTAGGCTTGATGAGCCTAAGAATTCTGGAAGAAGAGTTGGGATCGCACTTGAGGTTGAGATTGCGCTTAAACAGTCATCGGCGCAGGGCGGTGCCCGAGTAGATCTACCGCTAGTGGACAGATCTTTGGGGCTCAATTATGACTGGTTCCGATAAGTGATGAAGCCAATCAGAGGTGGCATGTGCGCTTAACGGTCGCCCAGATATCTAACCCAGAAGAGTCCACTTATCCCGATCAGTATCACGGCGATTATCACCTTCACCTGCCACAGATTCCGCGTATAGATAATAGAAATTAGGAGCAAGATCGCTACAAGCAGTACGAGCACGGCTGTGTACAGTCTTTCAAACTGCTTGGATTTTCTTGCGTCTTCCGGCTCTCCCATTCCGTCCTCCTTCACCAAAGCAGCACAAACAGCAAGTAGCAGGCAATAGCGAGGTAAATAATTGCCCACAGTCCGGGACGCTTGAACCAACGTAGACCTGTGTCGGGTACTTCAAAAGGATATTTGGGGCGAACTGGTGCTTCTCGCAATGTTTGCTGCAGCCAGGTGCCTTCAAGTGCGTCCAAGCGACTCGCCATTAATTCTCGGACATCCATCGGCTGCTGATCTTCGCCATAGCACAGTCCTCTTAACTCCTCGTCACGGACGGGACCACGGAAACAATCAATAACTCTTGAAGCAACCAGCATACTCGCTGCCGGTAGTATGAGATTCCATAGATACGCCCACCAAGTATTAGTATACCAGACTGGCAGTGCCAAACCCTTAGCGTCCGCTACGATTGCTGAGATACCGTAAATAAGCCCCACTGCGAGTCCGATGATGCCTGTGCCACGATGCACCCGAGTGAAGACACCCATCAGGATAACGGTCATGAGTGGCACCTGAATAGCACCAGCGAGGCGCAGATAAAATAGGACCATCCCACCCTGAAGGAAAGGCACATACAGAAATCCGAGTATAATGATAAAAGGTACTGTGATCCTGCCCACCCGCGTGTAATGAGCGTCCGAACCCTTCTTTACAATAAAACGGGCGTAGATATCTCGAACAAAAAGGCTGGAAATTCCGATGCCGATAGAGTCGAAGGTTGAATATCCTCCCGCGACTAATCCCGCGAGCACTAAGCCGATTAAGCCGGTAGGGAGATATTTTTTTAGCATCAGCGGATAGGCTTGATCGCTCATCGCGAGCGTGGGGAAATCCGCTCGCGCCAAGGGGCCCAGACTCACGTTAAACCATAAACAGATTGCTGTTGCTACGCTAGCCACCAAGGCGGCCATCTTGAAGTCCCATTCGGAACGGGCACCTAAGAACCGAATCGTTTCGTACTGATTAATCAGCACATACATCGTCAATACAACGATAAGTCCAAACACAACCAATAGGGGAGGAACGCCGGGCGGTGAATGTCCACCCACGTGGAGCAGGGCTTTAGGCAGACTTGCATCTATCGCAGCAAGTTTCTGATTCAGTCCGTTCCAACCACCTGCCTTAACCCATACGACCCCCCAAAGCACAAAGGCAGCAACAATCATACTAACGCTTTGCAGCGCATCGGTAACAACCCCTGCTTTCAACCCACCTCTGACGATGTATAAAATCGCTGTGAATGCAACAGCAACAACGATCATCCAACTCCAGATTTTCTCAATATCTGCGACGATATTCAGGACTAGGAAGGTAGAAAAAAAGATATTACCCAGTACGTTGGTCCTGGATTGGATGTTTATCAGGACCGACAGGAAGCGCGCTGCAGGACCAAACCGGAACTCAAGCCACTCTGCATTCGTAAATACGCCGGATCGATACATCGGCACAATAACAAAGAAACTCAAAATGAACCAGCCTACAGCAATTCCCAACCACCACTGGGACAACTGCGACAGTCCGAGCGTATAGGACCCTCCAACAATCGCCACGTAATCCCCACTATCCACCGCGGTAGAGAAGGCAGACAATCCTACGATCCACCATGGGATGGATTTCGCCGCCAAGTACCAATCGAAGCTCTCCTGCTGCCGCCGAAACACAAGGATTCCATACAGGACTATGCCGCCATTGATTACCAAGACTAGCAGCCAATCTATCACAGTCATAGCGGTTTCTCCACCATTTGACACTAGCAGGTAACAGCGGAGGCGACTACATTGGATACCCGCCGGAGCAAACTGCCACTATCTACCATCTGGTTCGTCAAAATCACACAGAGCAATTCCTGTTCAGGGTCAGCCCATGCCACAGTGCCGGTCGCACCGGTGTGTCCGAACGCAGCTGGGGAAACTAATTCACCAAAAAAGTTCCACGCTTTTGAATGCGCCAATCCCCAGCCTAATCCCCACGGTGCATTCAGCGTTCCATTCTGGTTGGTTGTCATCGCCTCGACCGCCGCCCGGCTGAAAACACGCTGCCCCGCGTATCCACCACCATTAAGCATAGCCTGCAGTAGGATAGCAAGATCTGGTCCGGTGCTATGTATCCCACCCCACGGATTACCTAAATCACGCCAATAAGCACTATTTGGCCCGAAACGACGCTGGTCTTCGGTTTCCTCCATAGATGTTCCGCACCACACCGTGTCAGGAATCTTAAATCTTCCAAGTCCCAATGCGGTATTCTGCATCCCAAGCGGCTTGAAGATCTCTTCCTCTTCAAAGTCGCGTAACCGCTGCCCTGTAATCCGTTCAACAATCTCTGACCCTAATAAGATCCCCTTACTCTGGTAACTGAAGCTGGTATTAGGAGAGTACAGTAGCGGGGTCCGAACGGCGCGCTGGACAAACTCGCTTAAGGGTGCGTGGGCACGACGCAGATCGGTATTCTCCGGCAGCATATCCGGCATACCAGACGTGTGCGACAATAGATTTCGGACGCGTACCTTATGGCGCTCCCCGCCCCGGAATTCCGGAAGGTAAAGAGAAACAGGATCATCAAGTGAGACCTGTCCTCGATCAACCAGCAGCATCAGAGCGCAAGCCGTTACGGGCTTAGTAATTGACGCGAGTAGAAATACGCTATCTGGGGCGACTGGGCGGGAATCTTCCTCCGGTGTGAGACGTCCATAGCCTTCTGAGTGGACGATTGTCTGATTGCGTGCAACGAGTAAGGAGGCCGCAGTAACGCGCCGATTGGTAATTTCTGATCGAAGAAGCGCTCCCGCTTCCAAGAGGATGTCCTGCGACATCCCAACGTCTCGGGCAGCACCGATCTTGAGTTTGGTGTGAATAGTTGACATAATATACGCGACGGTATCCTTTCTTTGAGAGTCGCTTCGTCCTGCAATCTACGATTCGGGTCGCAGGGTATGTTTAAGAGCCGCTATCGCACAGCGTAAATCATCTGGAGTTATTCTACTCATTGGGGACGGTCGGTCGCCACTTCCCATCAACAATATAGGCTTCACACCCACCGGGCCATGGAGGCATGGTCACCGCAATGGCTGCTAACGGCTCAGTACCGAATGCTCGGAACTGAAAGTGAACGCCAGTCGGGATTGTAATACAGACCCCTGAGTGTACTGTAACAACCTCTTCGCTTGCACCTTGCTTGCGCCACATTTCACCGCAACCTCCTACGAAAAACCAAATCTCTTCAACAGTCCGGTGTGCAACCGCAGCTGATGTCTCTCCCGCGGGAAGTTCAAAATGGGCCATCCCACCTGCTGCGAGACTCAACAGGAGACGGACTTTGGAGCCATCTGGGGCGATGGTGTCGGAGATAGCGGGCAAACACTTGGTACTGAAGTCAGTCATCTTCTTTACGTTCCTAACCTGACGAAAGCTGACGCAGGATGGTTCCGGTTAATACGCATATTTCTCAATGAGTGCTTTACTCTTGACCACCCCAACGTGATCGTCTGTTTGACCCTCGTACTCAATCCCAAAAGGATTGGTATATCCCACCGATTTAAAGATTTCCATGACACGATTACAGTCAATCTCGTTTGACTCCCCATTTTCATCAAAACTGAGGAATTTTGCATGGGTCGCCCAAGTATAGGGCGCAACTGCCCTCAGGTTTTCTACTTTATCATCCGACGGTCTCCAATTCAAGAAATCCGCCAGCACACGGCAGTAGACACTATCGACCGCTTCCATGACCTGAATGATGTTTTCCGGTGATACGGAAACACCGCCGTGATTCTCCATCATTACACGGATTCCCGCATTCTCAGCCATAGCAGCAAGCTCCTTAAAACTCTTAATACACTGCCCAATCTCCGTCTCTGTCGCATCAGCTCCATGGCTCCCACCACTATTGGCTCGGAAAGCATTGCATCCCAGTTTTTGGCAGATATCGAACCATTTCCTGTGATTCTGGACTGCCTGAGTCCGCTCATTTTCATCAATGGAAGACAAATTGCCATGACCATCAACCGCGATACTGAGCAGCCTCACTCCAGCATCATCAGCGCGGCGACGCAACTCATCAATGTACGAATCAGATATCCCACTCTGTGCCGGATTATCTGGATTCTCGTAGGAAAAGAAAGGACTGTTTAACTCCACCGCATTAATATCGAACTCATCGTTTGAAAGCGCCGGATAATCGAGAAGAGAAAGCGGATTTGCCTGATCCCTGAAACGTCGATTGATACTCCAACCTGCAAGCGAAATTTCCATAAATAGACTCCTAATCTGACTTACTGAATAAGTATACAAAAAACATAGGTAGATTTAATCAGGATGGTGTATAACCGGGGCAAGTTGATTCATTGAAATCCCGCCCTGGCGGAGGATGTGAGGTGGTGATACGGTGAGATCCAAAACAGTGGAGGATACTCTCGTCACCGTCTCACCACCGTCAAGTACAATATCGACGAGTTCACCAAGCTCGGATCGGACCTCGGTGGCTGAGGTAGCCGGTGGTTCGTCAGATCGGTTCGCACTCGTTGTAGCAATTGCACCACCAAAACGCTGGAGAAGCGCGAGTGCTATTGGGTGATCGGGCATACGTACCCCAACCGTATCCCCACCAGCGGTAACTTCAGACGGCAGTGTTTTTGCCCTTACGATCAGCGTTAGTCCACCGGGCCAGAACCGTTCCGCAAGTTGGTTAAACATTGGTGGCAGATCCTGAGCAACGCGCTGAACATCATCGACAGAGCCCACCAATATTGGAATTGGTTTATCCATAGGTCTGCCTTTGATCTGGTATAGCTTCCGCACCGCTTCGGGTTGAAACGGATCGGTACCTACCCCGTATACCGTATCAGTCGGGAAAGCCACGACACCACCACACCGCAAGGTTGCAGTGGCCTTGTCAATGGAGATATCTTCAATTGAGTTCATAAAGTTTGGGGATTCACGTATCTGTTTTTTCTAGGAATCAAGTTTTGCATTTCAAACAATAGGTCCAGAGGCATATGCGTTAAGATCAAGCGTGTCTCTCAATCCTTCTTGATATTTCTGGTAAGCTACTCCGGCAATCATCGCCCCGTTATCTGTACAGAGTTGAATTCGTGGGTAGTAGACTTCCGCGCCGAATTCCTCCCCCGCCCTACGCATAGATTCGCGCAATTGGCGGTTTGCCGCGACCCCTCCCGTTAGAGTAATCGCTTTAGCGTTTTTCGCTTTCGCCGCCCGAACGGTTTTGCCCACAAGTACATCCACAACTGCTTCCTGAAAACTCGCCGCAATATCTGCTACCTCAGGCAATGTTTCTGTATCTCTTGCTTTTTCAATAAAAAATCGAACAGCAGTCTTGATTCCACTGAAGCTAAATTGATAATTATCACGCTCAAGCATAGGACGTGGGAACCGGATCGCGTCACTGTCACCTTCCTTCGCCAAATCATCGATTACCTTACCACCCGGAAAACCGAGACCAAGATATTGTGCAACTTTATCATAGGCTTCTCCCGCGGCATCATCCTGTGTCGTACCCAAGATCTCATATCGCCAGCCTTCCTGCACCTCCACCAACAGGGTGTGCCCGCCGGAAACAGTGAGACAGATATGCGGGAAAGATAACGACGGATGCTCCATAAAATTCGCGTAGATATGGCCCTCGACGTGGTTGATACCCAGAAGCGGTAGGTTATGGCAGTATGCTAACGACTTCGCGGCAGCAACGCCAACAAGAAGGGCACCAATCAACCCCGGCCGGTTCGTGACAGCGATTGCCGTCAACTCATCAAATCTCACGCCAGCTTCATCCATCGCTTGATCCACGATATAGTTGATCGCTTCTACGTGTTTCCGGGAAGCGAGTTCAGGTACGATCCCACCATATTTAGCATGGAGTTCTATCTGAGATGCGACGATATTGGATCGGATTTCCCTGCCGTCAGTAACGACGGCTGCAGCTGTTTCATCGCACGACGTTTCAATTCCAAGAATATGCATCTGAAGTCCTTACAGTTTCTATCGTGTCCATTTAATCCTCTGCTTAATTCTTCTTACCGTACTTAGTCAAGGTTATCATATAACACGTCAGACTTCCAATCAAAATCATTTCCCCCATCAATTTTTCCGTTGTACCGGCGCTGGGCAAAACTTTTATCTCACAAAACCAATTTTGCCAACTTCCTGTGCCATATCTGTACCCTGAATCGCGGAGATGACAAAAATATAAATGCCTGCCGCCAGTATCCCGTTATCCGAATTCCTTCCATTCCAGCGGAAGTGTCCAGATCCGATAACATTTCGCCTAACATCTGTGTAGACTATATCTCCAGCAATATTGAAAATTTGCAACTCGACCTCTTCTGCTAGCTGAAAATCAGGAATCGTATAAAAGAAAGACACGCCAGCGTGCTCTGCACGTATGGGATTGGGGAAAGCTCGAACTCGCGTCAGTGTCAGTTGTCCAGACTTCGGTTCGACTACATTAACTGTCAAGAGGTATGAATCCACCTCGCTGAAACCCGAGCGTGATGCCACCGAAATATAAAATCTGCCTGTTTGTGTGGGCTGAAATATGATCTGTAGCTCAGCGGGATTTACTATCTCCGCAGTAGCGATCTGATGGCCATTCTCATTGAGTATAGAAAGTTCATAATCAACTGCATCTGAAGAGTTAAGTAACGTTGCTACGATTGCCTCACCTGATATAGCATCAGTTCGGTAGAGATCGCGCTTATCCTTCTCGTCATAGATAAAAGACTCATAAGTTTGGTTAACTCGGATTGGAAAAGCCTCGCCCAGTTCATCGTTCGGCTCATAAGTGTCTCCAAACGCGATAGATAACGTGATTTCTTGCCCTTCAGTCCCAATATTCGTGATAGAGACCCTCGAAACGGTACCGTCGTTTGCATTACTGTTAGGGGAAGTTGCTGGGGTAAACGATGTTTCGCCGTCATCAGCCGAATACGCTGCACCATCCGTAACAGTACCAATATCTATAATATGCGGCTGGTTGGGAATGATGCCATAATGCTTGGGATCGTTTGGGTCTTCAAGCCAAATTTGGCTTGCAGCGTCGATCACTCCCACGGGGCGTACATTCGTCTCGTCAATATGCCAGATCAAAATTCCAGATTCGGGCAGACCGGTATCGAAGCGTGCCCCTGATTCTTTATGCCGATTTTCAATGAGGAAAAATTCTGTGCTTTCTCCGAATTGGTTGATTTTTCCGGGGATATTAACTTTGAAGAGCTTGTTCTCGTGTGGTGGCAATTCAAAACTGGGAATAACCAGGTCTAACACGTTCTCCTTAATTTCAACAGGTTGGATCCACCCCAGTCTCCCGTTCTCGGGTCGCGCGTCAAAGTCCCACTTCAGATAGCCGCTGATGTGACTTGGCTGTAGACCATTGCCAATTCCATTGACAATTTCACCTTGATATGGACCAAACTGTCCCATCAATCCCCATTTATGATCAGGCGGACCAATAAAATTACCACCATACACATCGGGAGCACCAAAGTCATGGAGAAATTCATGGAAATAGATACCAAGGTGTGGTGTATCGAAACTTGGTTCTTCACCAACTAAGACCGCTGTACTCACGAGCACACCATCAAACAGTCTATTCACATCAGGCGTCAGGATTGACCAAATATCATCCATCTCTAACGTTGATGCCTGATCATTCCCGGAGTGAATAACGAAAACATGGTCAACCACCCCGTCTTTATCACGGTCATACTCCGAGAAATCCACCATGTCGTCCACTGCTGCGCAAGCTTCACCCACAAGTTCGCGGGAACGACTGACGTTTATCTGTCCTTCACCGTAGTAACTCATCGGTTTTTGCGCTCGTATCCACTGATTACCCTTCGGAATAACTCCTCCCATCGGTCCTGGTCGTATATCCATTTGTCCGTAGGACACTTCTCTATAGTAGGTTCTTAACGATACGTCTTTATCTGAAAATAGGTATCGATCCAATGTTACGCCAGCACGTTGACCGGGTTGATCCGAAAAATCAACTTTAATCGCCAAAACAAACTCAATGCCATCTTCCTGTAACACTGCTTGTTCACGCACGAAACAGCAACGATCTGACGCCGCCCGGAATTCCCCCTCGCTTGAGGGTGCTTTCGGTGCCCAAGAATTTGTAATAGCATCGTAGTTATAAAACAGGTAAGGGTTCGGTGGTGCACTCACGCAAGGCAAACTCGAAGAAAAGAGCATTATCAAACTAAATATGTATAATCCTAAAGATACAGATTTCACTTCCAACCAACGCTTCCTTCCTTACACGGTCATATGCTAGCCACAGCTAACTTGATTCATCTCCTGAATCGATGATGATGCAAACTACTAATTATTTGCATGGCAGCTGGAGCATTCACAGGTCAGGCTGACCACCTAAACCGTCATAATCTAACACAAGTTTCTGGTCGTACCCAAAAAAGCCGAGTTGTTCGTGTTCAAATCGTCTGATTAGGAGGAAATGGACCTGATTTATCCTGAATCGTGTAAAAAACTGGGTTTAGGACGGTTAATTTATCAACTAGCAACTTAGGTTATTTTAATTACGTCACACGTTTTACGCTTTACATTTGGCATGACGATAAATTGCTAAACTACAAAGATACCCCACAACTTACGCCGATATAACGCAAGTTGTCAAACAGTCTGTAGACGGAGTGTCGCAGCCCTATAGATATGCACAAGAATTTCAGAGTAATTTTCCGAGTACGTTTTTGTTAAAATGGCCAGAAATGAGTCATAGTGTGTGTTTCGCCCCTTTTTGGTGCCTTCACATTTTACCGTTTACTCTGAAAACTCGGAAAATCTAACGCGCTTCTCACCGTTGTTGTGTTCATAGCAACTTGGGCTAATATAGTTTAACATCCATGTCGATCGCTTTGCCCGTAAATTTTCCCGTGTGCCATTTCTGATTTGACAAACCCCACATAAGTCCTTATAATTTTCTAATCATTACCTGATTAAGTTCAAGCCCTACCTAATGCTACATTTAGGGCTAATTATGAATTGGAGATGATTTGCTCAATGGTTAAAATTGGTAATCTACGGCTAGGCAATTTTCCACTGCTATTGGCTCCAATGGAAGATGTAAGCGATCCTCCTTTCCGTGCGGTGTGCAAGACACGTGGAGTGGATCTGATGTACACCGAATTCATATCGTCTGAGGGGCTTATCCGAAACGCTCGGCAAAGTATGATGAAACTGGACATCTTTGAGTCAGAGCGCCCTATAGGCATCCAAATTTTTGGCAGTGATATCGAATCTATGAAGGCAGCTGTGCAGATTGCAGAGCAAGTCAATCCGGATCTTATCGACATTAATTACGGCTGTCCTGTTAAGAAAATTACCTGCAGAGGCGCAGGGGCAGGGATATTGCGGGACGTTCCAAAAATGGTAAAGATGACCCGTGAGATAGTCGAATCGACGACCCTACCCGTTACCGTAAAAACGCGACTGGGTTGGGATGAAAAAACGCAGTACATTGTTGAGGTAGCAGAAAGATTGCAAGATGTTGGAATTCAAGCAATTACGATCCACGGACGAACCCGTGTACAGATGTATAAAGGAAGTGCTAACTGGACACTCATCGGTGAAATCAAAGCCAACCCGCGTATGACAATTCCCGTCTTTGGCAATGGAGATGTAGATTCTCCACAGAAGGCACATCACATGCGCCAGAAATACGGTGTTGATGGAATAATGATTGGCCGCGCCGCTATCGGCTACCCATGGATCTTTAGAGAAACCAAGCATTATTTCTCGACTGGCCAGATACTTGAACCTCCCTCCATCAAGGAACGGTTGAGCACCTTGAAAAAGCATCTGGAATTCTCCATCAGATGGAAGGGAACGAGACACGGTGTTTTAGAAATGAGAAAACACTACAGAAACTATTTAAAAGGAATTCCCAACGTCAAGATGTATCGAGAACAATTAGTAACCCTCAAAAGCTATGAAGAAATTGTTGAGGTCCTAAATGATGTCCAAGAGCATGTTGAATCTATGATGTTCGCCTTCAACTCCGTTAGAGAAACGAAACATGAAGTCATAAGAGCTACGCTTTAACATCGATCTTTTGAATAGCAGTAAACATAATTGTCATCAACAGGGTTACTAATAACAAGTGTAGGCAATGCGTTATTATCAAATAGAACCGCTCAAGAACCGAATTGGAGGTATTCACATTTATAATGTCTGAAAACCAAGGTGAAGGTGTGTCAATTGTCCCCATTGGAGGATTGGGGGAGTTCGGGCTAAACATGATGATGTACCAATACGGCGAAGATATCATCGTCGTCGATGCTGGATTGATGTTCCCGGAAGCCGATATGCCCGGGGTAGATCTCGTTTTCCCCGATCTCACACACCTCCGCGAGAATCGAGATAAAATTAAGGGTATCATCATCACCCACGCGCACGAAGACCACGTCGGCGGACTGGCATTCTTTCTCCGCCAGATTAACGTGCCTATCTACGGCACGGAATTGACACTGGCATTAGCCAAAGGAAGGCTACGCGAATATGGCGTCTTGGAAATCGCGGAGTTGAACGTTATTGGTCCCGATGATACGCTCCAACTGGGCAGCTTCAGTTTGGAGTTTATTCATGTTGCTCATAGTATCCCCGACACTGTCGCAGTCGCAATACACACACCAATCGGAACCATTGTCCACGCTACCGATTTCAAGTTCGATCAAACCCCCGTTGATAGTCGCCTAACTGAAATTCCTAAACTCGCGGCACTCGGTGAGAAGGGCGTCTTACTGCTCATTTCCGACAGCACCAACGCAGATCGTCCTGGCTTCACCCCTTCCGAACGTTCAATCCATTCCGATTTGGATGGGATATTTCAAAGAACGACCGGTGGCCTTTTGCTCGCAACTTTCTCGTCAAGCCTGCACCGGGTTCAGCAATTCATAGACCTTGCGGTTGAACACCATCGTCTGATAGCAGTCTCTGGGCGCTCAATGATTAACAACATCCGCACAGCCTCGGAGTTAGGATATCTGGACGTGCCGCAGAATCTTCTTATCGATGCGCGTGAAGTTGACCGTTTTGCTCCCCATGAGGTCGTCGTACTTAGCACCGGGAGTCAGGGCGAACCGAGATCTGCGATGGCGCTCATTGCAAAGGACGACCACGCCTTTCTGCACGTGGAGCCAGGGGATACTGTCATGATCTCGGCACGAATCATCCCCGGCAACGAGCAATCCGTGCGTCACATGATCAACCACCTACTGCGTCGGGGTGTCCATGTCTTACACGAGAGAAATGCGAATGTTCACGTCTCAGGGCATGGCGCGCAAGAAGATCTTAAGTTGATGATGAACCTTGTTCGACCGAAGTTCTTTATCCCCGCACACGGAGAACACAGTAATCTTGTCCAACACGCTGAACTTGCCGAAGAGGTCGGGATGCTCCCGGACAATATCACAGTGGCTGAGGACGGAGATCTAATCACCTTAACCCCTGATTCTTGCGATGTTCAAGGGAAAGTACCAGCGGGGCGTGTTCTTGTGGATGGAAAGATTGATATGGGTGTTGAAAACATTGTAGTGCATGATCGACAGCAGCTCGCTCAAGACGGTATGGTTATTCCGATTGTAGTTCTCAACAGCAACAACGGTGAAGTTACTGCAGGTCCAGACATGGTTTCCAGAGGTTTTGTCCACATGGATGAATCCGAGGATCTGATGGACGAAGCCAAAGAGATTGTCATCCACGCAATCAACCATCTAAGTCCAGAAGGAAAAAGTGAAGCGGAAACAGTGCAGGAGGAAATTCGGGTGGTGTTGCGGCGGTTTTTCAAAAGAAAAACGGATCGTCGTCCGATGGTGCTTCCTGTCGTTATGCGGGTTTGATAGCGGTTTGGTAGGCTTGTGATAGCTAAGACAGCGGTTGTCTACAAAACTGTTTGAATTGCTAAAGCCGCAATGAGAACTATATACACCATTACAGATCGAAAATTACCTGTGCCAACCATCGATTATCCGGAGTTTGTTCAACGATTAATTGATGATACGTGATGCTCTTAATCTCTGTGTAGACAACGTGTTTCGTAAAATCCACCGGCTCGCCATAGGCAACTGCTTCCAGCCGGTACGGGGCTTCGGAAATTTCTCGAATCTCAACCTGTCCAAAGAAAATTTCTTCCACCTCATGTCGAAAATTCAACTCATCTAGCCACACTACCATCAGTTCTTCAAGGGATTCCGCTGACACCTCGATTTCGATTTGTGTCGTTGTGCCAACCGTGCTAAGGTCTGCGATAGCATCAAATAGTCCCTGCGCTGCGTTAATGAATAGTTCCTCCAACGTGCTCCCATAAGCGCGAATCCCGATATCACCGGTATGCTCTATATATTCGTATCTTTTTATCAAACGCACTTCCCCACAGTTCCTACTGCACCAGATATCCTTCGATCAGAAAATCTGCCCCGATTTGGGAGATTTTCGTGTTGCGGAGTTCAAAGGTCTCAGCCAAATGAGCAATCCCTGCGCCACTAATGGGACCGGGTGCATCTTTACCACCTATAAGTTTTGGCGCAATAAAGAACATCAGCTTATCGACAATTCCCGCTTGTAGGGCAGCGGCATTGATTTCTCCACCACCTTCGATTAACACACTTGTGATTTCCCTTCGTCCAAGTTCTCGCATTAACGCGCTTAAACAGACCCGCCCTTCCTGTGTTTGGAGAATGAGCACATCGGCACCGGCGGTTTTCAAAGCCTCGATTTTTTCTATGGGTGCTTTTTCTGTGACGGCGATTAGTGTGCCCGCATTGCTGTCCGGATTAAAAACTTTTGCTCCAAGCGGTGTGCGACCATGCGAATCAACGATCACACGAATCGGATCTTCATTCTTCCTGTCTGACAAACGTGTAGTCAGCGATGGATTATCTTGTAACACAGTCCCAATACCGACGAGAATTGCATCAACCTGAGCGCGAACCTCATGCCCCTTCTGTCGCGAGGCTTCTGACGTAATCCACTGGGATTCGCCTGAAGCGGTGGCAATTTTTCCGTCTAAGCTGATTGCGGATTTGAGAATAACAAAGGGGCGTTGGGTGGTGATGTATTTGATAAATACTTCGTTAAGTTGCCGTGATTCCGACTCACAAAGCCCTACCTGAACGGGTATGCCTGCTTCCTCAAGTTGGCGTATGCCGTTGCCAGCAACCTGTGGATTTGGATCTTTCATCGCAATGAGAACATTGGCTAGTTTCGCACGAATAACCGCTTCAGTGCAGGGCGGTGTCCGACCCCAATGACAACAAGGTTCCAGCGTGACGTACATTGTCGCGCCCTGTGCAAGTCCTTTGACTTGATTCAGCGCATGAATTTCTGCGTGGGCATCCCCAGCCTTTCGGTGATACCCTTCGCCAACAATTTCGCCATTTTGGACAATAACTGCACCAACCATAGGATTTGGGCTGGTACATCCACGCGCCCGCGCCGCTAACTTTAGGGCGTGCTCCATAAAATTTCTGTCTCTCGCCGACCATTGAGTGTTCTTGGACAAAGCAAACTCCATTAATCTTCCGTCGCGCTGAAAGGGTTTTCACCGGAATCAATCCTATCAGAATTATATCACAGCACACTTGATAAAGCAAAATCGACAATCTATCCTATCCAAGGGATAGGCACTTTGTCTGCACGAATCGGCAACAGAAGTACTCTGGCAATTTTCCTACACACCTAACTACTCAGGAGTGCTATAATTTCGGTGAAGAATTGCGAGAAAGTCGGATTTAATAGGGTTATAATATTCATCAAAATATGCAGTTGGCAAGGTATTATGAGAATGAAATTGCTGGAACCAACATCACCTTCAATCAGTGAAAAAATCAGTAATCTGCTCTCCTCTGAAGAGGAGGAAATCATCCGTGTCTCCACCGACCTTAATCGGCAAGGAAAATTTGTCATGCAGTGGATAGTCGTTACCAATAAACGTCTCCTGCTAGTTTCCATGGCACCTCCGGGTGCCATCGTCGAAGTGCCTATGGAAGAGCTAACCATTGTGCATACGGAGGCACTCGTCGGTGGGGGACGTTTGAACATTGAGCGAAAAAACAGAGAAACCGTTACCATCCCTTACTCCAGTTCTTTAGCGGAGAAATTTTCTGAAGTCACACGAGGAATTGAGCAACTCCGCAAGGGGGAACCTTTCCTAATCAACACACAGCTTGACCGTAAACGATGCGAGAAATGTGACAGGCTTCTACCCGAGAAAAACAGTATTTGTCCCGCCTGTATTCGGCGTCTTGCAACGTTGCAGCGCATCGCTACCTATCTAAAACCTTACAGAAAACATGCTCTCCTCTTAGCCGTTGTCTCTTTAGTAGGGATGGGCACAGCAGTGGTTCCTCCAATGCTAACCCGGCAGATCGTAGATGGTGTGCTGGTGCCAACGGGGGAACATGCGAACGAGATGTCTGAACGATTAGCTCTGCTTGGTTTACTTGTACTCGGGTTGATCGCCATGCGTGTATTAAACTGGGGTATGGAATGGGCACACGGTTGGACGGTGAGTTGGTTAGGCGCGCAGATTACCGCGGATATCCGCAACCGACTCTACCAACAGCTGGAGTTACTCTCCCTTCAATTTTATGACAGGAGACAGGTTGGTGCGGTCATGTCCCGCGTAACTCGAGATGCCGGAAGATTACAGGAATTTCTGGTCGAAGGACTCCCCTATCTGATCATTAACACGTTCATGCTCATCGGTATCCTGAGTATTCTTTTCTGGATGCACTGGTTGTTAGCCCTGCTGATCCTCATACCGATCCCGTTTATGCTGGGGTGGGGTGTTCTATTCTGGAAACGAATGCGACTTTACTTCAACAAATGGGATCAGGCTTGGTCAGACATCATGGCGACCGTAAACGAGGCGTTGTCCGGTATCCGTGTTGTCAAAGCTTTTGCCCAAGAAGTGAGGGAAATTGCGACATTTGGGGTTCAAAACAGGAAAATCCGGCAACTTGCCATTAGGACGGAGACGAATTGGGAGATCTTCTTTGCCACGACGACCCTTCTAACCAGCTTTGGCATGTTGATAGTTTGGTTTTTCGGCGGACGTGAGGTAGTGGCAGACACGCTGACCATTGGGACACTGTTAGCGTTTTACGCTTATATGTGGATGCTCTACGAACCTGTCGAGTGGTTTGGCGAGGTCAACAGTTGGATGACGCGGGCATTTGCAGGTGCAGAGCGTATTTTTGAGGTTATTGACACACCAGCCGAAGCCTACAGAGACCCCGCTGCACGTCCCATTTCCAATATCAAAGGCGAAGTAAGCTTCAAGAATGTCACATTTGGTTACGATAAGAGCAAGCCCGTCCTGCATGAAATAGACCTTGATATCTCAGCCGGTGAAATGATCGGACTGGTCGGCAGATCCGGCGTTGGTAAAACAACTACGGTTAATTTGATTTGTAGATTCTACGATGTCGATCAGGGTACAATCGAGATTGATGACATCCCTATTCAGAAGATTCGCCTTGAGGATCTGCGGAGCCAAATCGGTATCGTGCCGCAAGAGCCATTCCTGTTCAGTGGTACCGTTGCCGAAAACATCAGCTACGGGAAACCCGGGGCAAGTTTTGAGGAGATTATGGCTGCGGCGATTGCCGCGAATGCGCATGACTTTATTGTTGCGAAATCCGATGGCTATGACACGCAGGTCGGAGAGCGGGGCAGCGAACTGTCGGGCGGCGAAAAGCAACGCGTCGCTATTGCACGCGCCATCCTCCACGACCCCAAAATCCTCATCTTGGATGAGGCGACTTCGTCAGTGGATGTGGAGACCGAAAAGCAAATTCAGGAAGCAATCGCACGGTTGACCCAAGGGCGAACCACCTTTGCCATTGCCCACCGTCTATCTACCCTACGAAATGCCGATAGACTGGTCATACTTGAGGGCGGACGTATTGTCGAGATTGGCACTCATAATGAATTGCTGGAAAAAAAAGGAATCTTCTATGAGCTGGTGCAGCTACAACAACAAACCTCAGAGATTATTGCAGTAAAAGAATAACCAGTTTGGTAGATGTCCAACATAAACTACCAAAACGTATGTTAAAACCGTAGTACACTATCAGATAAATGCTGATCTGCTCGTAGTGATTGACAAATCCACTGTGCCTCCGCAAAGATGGCTTAGATATGTCTATCCAAGCCGAGCGGTGAGCGACTTGTCACAATTTATTTGATGAAGTAGTAGTCACATTAAGGAGTCGGAAATGGCACAATATAGAGGCGCGGTTATCGGACTCGGTTGGATGGGAATGCTCTACGACCTCGCACAGCGTATGGGAGTATGGCACGTCGACGATATCGATCGCCCGACACCCGAATTAGATCTGCACCGTAAATTCTACTACCACGATCGGCATTCGACTCGAAAATCAATACCGACCAGCTATGCCGAAGCACTGTCGGATCGTTCGGAAATTGAATTGGTCGCGGCTGCTGACCGTGACAAGAGAAGACTCGCAGCTTTTGGTGAACGTTACGGTGTTCGTGCTTTATATACCGATGCCAAAAAGATGCTACAACAAGAAAAGCCAGATATCGTTGCTATCGCTACCAATACCAAAGGACGCTCTGACTTAACCTGTTACGCCGTGGAGTGCGAGGCAAAAGGCATCGTGACAGAAAAACCGATAGCGTACACCTTGGAGGAGGCAGACCACATGGTTAAGGCATGTGCTGATGCCGGTGTTCCTCTCTGTTGCGGTGCCATTTCGACCAGCCATCCGGCATTTGGTACAGCAAAGGATCTGATGACAAGTGGCACCATCGGGAACGTGATTTCCATTGAGGCGGAGTCGGACAAGAATCTCTCACAGCACCAAAACTGGTCGTACTTTGTCGATAGCACACCCGCATGGGTTATAGGCGTAGGTGATTTGCCCAAGCGCGAATCCGGCAGTAACGAGTTCCGCGGTCAAGGCATGATGGTAACGGATGCGGGGCTTGTCGTGCATTTTAGGAAGGGCGCGCCCGCTGTACGCATCACCGGTACGAAGGGTGAACTTTACCATCCAGAGCATTATTCCGACTGGACCCTGTTTCAGGATGTAGAAACCTCTACCGGACCACATAGGACGGAGATGCCGTGGCCCGGAGCTAAGATGCATATGGGCGGTGGTGCAACCAACGGGCTTACGGATGTCATGGACTGTTTGGCAGGTAAACTCGACGAACCGAAGAATTCGGGAAGGCGTGTCGCTGTCGCGCTTGAGGTCGAAATTGCCATAAAGTTATCCGCCGCTCAAGGTGGTGAACGGGTCGATTTACCCTTAGCCGATCGGTCTCAGGGGCTGGAATACGACTGGCATAGATAGAGGGAGAAACGAAAATAATCGGCTGTCGATTCGAAGATTCCTGCCCTCGCAGGAACATACACGGCTCACAATGATCTACAGGTGATCGAAGTCTACGACTCAAATCCCGTGGCGGCGATCGAAAGTGAGGTTTGCTTCAAACGGGCAACACACCTGCTATCAATCACGAATCAAGTCGGACAGATATTGATAAGCATCGGAGACATAAAGGGGTAGATTTTCTGGATCTTTGACCTCTAATTCAACCGCAAGTGGACCCCGGTAATTAATTGCACGAAGCTCACGGATTAACCCCGCCATATCGATTTCTCCCTTCCCGATTGGGACAGACTGAGAACCAACGTGATCTTTTACATGGACGTTGTAAATGCGATCCGGGTACTTGCGGATAAGCGCTTTCCAATCCACACCTGCTTCATGAAAATGCCCCGTATCAATCGTAATACCAAGCTGTTCTGTAGTGATGTCTCCCAAGATCTTCTCATAATCTGTTTCATTTTGGAATTGCGAACCTACATGCGGTTCCAGTGCCACTTTTACCGGCATATCAGCGATTAACCTAACCAGTTTCCGGAGACCAGCAAGCGTGTTTTCCAAACCACCTGTTTCCCGTTTTCCGCCGGAAAATACAACCAAAGGACACTTCAACTTCACTGCTGCTTCCACATTAAGTAGTAAATCTTCGACGGAACGTTCCGCAGCTTCAACGGAGTCGGTAGAAATCGCCGAAGCGTACACCTCCGTCAAGCCTTTTAATCCTACTTCAGCTGCGCGACGCTGCAACCCCTCTGTATCCAGCCACCGAATAAGTCCAGGTGTCCAAGTAATGGGCCCTGCTAACCCCCAGTACGAATATCCTGCTACCGGCGCATGTCTAAAGGTTTCCAAGATTTCATCTAACGGTGGATTTCGCAACGCACACGTAGTACAAGATAGAATCATGCCGCTCACAATCCCTTCTGATTAGCATTGACAGCAGTCACTAAATCGGTATAATATTCAACGACAGATATACAAGAATCACTGAACCGTTCTCAATCGAAACAAGGTCATAATACTGAAAAGATGGAAAACGCGAAAGCATTCGCCCCCGGTAACCTCTCTTGCGTATTCAAGATCATCCCCCACCCCGAAGCCACCAAGATGCACTCTCTCGGCATGGGATTTACTATTACAGAGGGTGTCGTTGTAACAGTCACCACGAGCGATACCGACACCACCGTCCGGTTTAACAGTAGTGCCCTCCATTTTCCGACCGTTACATCAGTTGTGCAAAAGCTGACATCTCAGCCCGTGGAGATAGATATTGAATCTCCCTTACCACTTGGGTGTGGGTTCGGATTAAGTGGAGCAGCTTCACTTGCTACCACGTATGCGCTCAATAGCCTACTAGACCTGGGGAAATCTCAGGAGGAATTGGCACTGACCGCCCATGTAGCTGAGGTGGAAAATCGCACCGGATTAGGGGATGTTTGTGCCCAATATCACGGTGGCTGTCTCGTTAAACTGAAAGAAGGCTACCCGCTCGCTGCGGAGCGGTTGCCGATTCCAGAACAGCCTATCTACTACCGATATTTCAGTTCCATCCAGACGAAAACGATCCTTGAAAACGCGGAGCGGAGAGAGCGAATCAACCGTGCTGCGGATGAAGCATTACACGCCTTAGAAGAATTGGGAAAAGCGGGCCAGGTTGACTTTAACGCCTGTATCCAACTGTCGAAGAGGTTCTCCCTCAATAGCGGGTTGTTAGAGGATACGCACGTACAACAGACCATCCGCGAGATTGAGTTGGCAGGCGGGGTTGCATCTATGATTATGTTGGGAAATGCGGTATTCAGCACCCACCCTTTTGACGGATCTACCGAAACAAAGCTGTCTGAAGGTGAAAGAGGCAAAGTTTTATGAGCGATGTTCCCGAAAGCCACCCCCGGTATGTGTCACTGAAGTTGCGAGATAAAATTGTCGCTGGCGTGGAAAGCGGCGTGACCTCCATCCACGGGCTTATGGCACATGGACGTGGCGAAGCTTTCGATTACCTCATCGGCGAAAAAACACAAACTTTCGCTATAGATGCAATCCACGCCGGAGCAGCCACCCTTCTCCTCGCCGAACACCCCGTAATCTCCGTGAATGGAAATGTCGCCGCCTTAATACCCGACGAATTGGTAGCGCTATCCAATGTACTGGAAGCACCGTTAGAGGTAAACATCTTCCACGCCTCCAGAGAACGCGAAAGGGCGATACGAGCGCACCTAAATCAGCACGGTGCAGTTGACGTGCTAATGCCGGCAGCAGAGGCACAACTCTCCTTTATTGATTCGAACCGAAAGTTCGTCCATCCTGAGGGTATATTCCGCGCTGATGCAGTATTTGTCCCTCTTGAGGACGGTGATCGCTGCGAGGCTCTCCAGAAAATGGGTAAAACAGTGGTAACCGTGGACCTCAACCCATTGTCACGCACTGCTAAGGCGGCGGGTGTGACTATTGTGGATAATGTTGTAAGGGCTTTACCGCTGCTAATTCAGGAAATTCAAGCACGGCAGGATAGCCCGAAGGGTATATTGCAGGAAATAACCTCCCAATACAGCAACAGCAAGACCCTTCAGGCAGCAACTCAATGGATCTGCCGGGAGCGATGAAATCTATGCGCTCTCTACTTCTTCGTTCGCTCTCTTGACAAGTGCGTTCATGTATGCAATGGTATATGCTGTTCCGCTTCTTTCTCCTACCATAGATGGAACATGATCTGGAATTGCAACGCCTTTGAAGTTCACCTCGCGCATCACCTTCATCACCTGATACATGTCCTGATAACCGTTATCCACAAAGGTCTCAACGAAGTGTGGCAATGGCTGATCTACATTCCGGAAGTGTACCTTGAAGACCTTACCCCACTCACCAAAGAAGCGCATAGATTCGAGAACATCCTTGCCCATCAGCTCACCGCCCTCCAACCAGCAACCGACGCAGAGACACATCCCAACGTTCGGACTGTCAGCGATTTCAAGTGCCCGTTTGTATCCCTCAAAACTGCTGAATATACAACGCGGAATGCCTGCCAATCTCGGCACGGGTGGATCATCCGGGTGGATGCCGATCATTACACCTGCTTCTTCCGCCACCGGGGCAGCTTCCCTGATAAAATGGGTATAGTTATCCCAAATTTCCTGTTCCGAATATTCGCGTCCATGCGAAAGAGGCATCCGGTAGGTATTCTCCCGCCAATGTCCTTCTTGCGCTTTGTCGAGATCAAATCCTCTCGCACTTGCGTCCCCACGGGTTGTTTCCCGCTCTGTGCTCCAGATGCCGTTGCCCATGTGGGCGTAAGTGGTATACGGAATCCCGGCGCGTCCAAGGTCGCGGATATATCTTTTATATTGCTCAACTTTCGCATCACGGTTAGGCAAGTTCAATACAATCGCGTCCTGGTTGTGGACATCGCTGTTGCCGAAACCGTAGATTTTGAGTCCTGCATTCTCGAAAATCTCGCGCCGACTCATGAAATAGTCGTAGTTAGCGTGTTCTCCATCCGTCCAGAGGACTACATATTCAACGCCCATCTGCTTCGTGAACTGTAGATCTTCCTCGGTCGGTTCAGGCGACATCTGTGCCGTTACTTTGATACCCGGTTCGATGTTATCCATTGGGTGTGTTGCCATGAGTGTATTCTCCTAAATTTAAGAGGTGGGAATATAAAGCGAGTAAGACCATTTCGGTAACCCAAAAAACCCGATCTTAGGTTCTACGTTCAGGGGGTTCCAATCGGTGGGCTATTTTAGCAGAAAGCAAGGAAGAGGTCAATAGCAATTGAGATTTGGACCGACCTGTTTTAGTTTTCAGTGCGAAGGGGAACCAATCGCAGTGCATTTTGATAAAAGATCTTGGCTCCCACCTCATCGGGAAGCTCAAGTTCCTGCAAAAATAGTTGTAGTGCCTGACCGTGTTGATCGCGACCAAATAGCAAACGATCTGCATAACGAGTGAGAAATTCTCGTGCGTGTCCTACGTCTCGCTGCAATGCGCCTAACCCGGATCCAGCGGACAGATCAGCATATAGATTGGGATAGGTATCAAGCAGACGTTGGACCTGACCGCCAGACGTAATTGACCCACGCGGGTAAGTTGCCGGATCTGTATCTGCATCCCCGCTGATATACCGCCAGAATCCCGGCGCATGACCGATAAAAACCGTTCCAGGGCAGGCTTTCAGAGTACGTTCTAGGGGAGCGGCACCCCCACCATACCAATAGGTCTGATAAATCTGTTCGCCATTTTCATCTGGCAAGTAAGGCACATCCAAGTGTAGGACTACCGGACACTTGAGTTCGCCAGCTACATGGAACAGTTCCAACGCACGCGGGTCATCCAACAGCATACGATAACTCCACTCTCCACAGACCCGTACCCCGTGCATACGATAAGCGGCTTCAAAAAGGGCAGGGGCGTCCCCTTCGGAAGGGCACGGACAGTATCCAGCAATGAATCGATCTGGATATTGATCTCGCGCATGCAGTAGTTCACCTAAAGTAGCTCCTGCATGTGTTCCGTCCGGGCGGACATTACAAGGGTTGAAAGCACGGGAACTTCCCGGAGCGTCCTCTCCAGGTGGCAGATACCAAGTCAACAACCAGGTTACGTCAATCCCAAATTGATCCATTTCGCTTATGACCCCAGCAGGATTGACACCGTGATAATATGCATGTTGATGTGAGTCAATAATCATATCTTTCTCCGTCCATTGTAGTGGTTACAGCTTGGAATTCTTAAAGCTAGAATGGAATACAATCGATCAATTTACAATACGCTGTCGTAGGCTACATAAAATACCTTATATTATGTCACTTTTTTATTGTCCTACCAATTAACGTATGATAACATGGTATCGCTGTTAAACAAACCACCATTAAATCCCTCCCGCCGGTCCCTATTTTTATGCAGACCGGTCTTTTAGGACACAGTCATGAGAATACTGATCCATTTTTCCTTCGACGAAGCGCAAATCAAAACCTTCCAAGATATTGCACAACGGCACGGCAACCATGAGGTCTGCCACGCCACCAGCGAAGAGGAAGCCTTACAGTTTGCATCAGAGACTGAGATTATACTGGGGCTATTTCTCCCATCCGTGTGTGAGGCTGCCCCGAACCTACGTTGGATTCAATCCAATAGCGCGGGCATGGATAACTTTCTATTCCCAGAAATCATTGAGAGAGATAATGTCATTGTCACCAATATGGCGGGGCTTTACGCAAGCCAAGGCGGGGAACATGCGTGGGCATTGCTGCTATCTCTGGCGCGGGGCATTCCACATGTCGTGGGAGCTGACGGACGCCGAGCATGGCAAATGCCTGTGGTTGAACTCACCGGTAGCACCCTCGGAATCGTCGGTCTCGGCGGCTTTGGCATGGAAATGGTGAAAAGGGCTCAAGGTTATGATATGACAATCTTGGCGATTGATCCGGTGCGCGAAGACAAGCCGGAAGAGGTCGCGGAACTCAAACCAGCAACACCGGAAAACTTGCATGAGCTACTTAGGCGTTCCGACGTGGTAATGCTTGCTTGCCCCAAGACGCCTGAAACCTATCACCTAATTGGTACGGAGGAATTCGCCTCTATGAAGAGGACCGCCTATTTGGTCAACGTCACTCGCGGTGGCATCATTGACGAGGATGCTCTCGTTGATGCACTGAAGAGTGGTGAAATTGCCGGTGCCGGATTGGACGTAACCGAAATTGAACCGCCCCCACCGGAGAGTGCGCTATGGAATGCCCCTAACCTGATTATTACCCCGCACCGTGCAGGATCTTCCCAGCATCGTCCACGCAAGACCTTTGAATTTTTCTGCCATAACTTGGAGCGTTACCTCAAGGGTGAGCCATTGCGGAACGTCGTTGGTAAGAGGCGTGGATTCTAATTTTGCTCTATTCCAACCAAACCTCAAAACCAGATTAATAGCTATTTAGGAAGATTATTACTTTTCGCTTCTCATTTGATAGGCGTATGATACGTTGAGGTATCATCAAAACTCTCACCCACCGAAAGAGACCCATCAAGCTAAAAGACCGGAGGCTATATAATGAAAGGACAACGATTTTCTTGTCCAGTACTAGTAGTTCAAGGGTTGGTCATATCGCTGTTGGTGCTTGGATGCGGCTTAAATGCCTTTGCACAAGAGGCAACGACAACCGAAGATACTCGATTGTTTGACACGGCTAAGATATGGATTTTCCTTGCCGTAATTCTCTACTCAGCTACGGTAGTCTACTGTATCTACCATGCTCGGAGCGGGAAGGAATTGTTTATCCGCCGTATTCCCGGACTTGAAGCGGTAGACGAGGCGATTGGTCGAGCGACGGAGATGGGGCGTTCGATTATGTACATCCTAGGTTTAGGAGGCGTCAGTAACGTCGCAACCATTGCGAGTATGAACATCCTGAGCCAAGTAGCACAGAAGACCGCAGACTACGAAACACCACTACGCGTTCCATGTAATGACCCGATTGTTATGAATGTGGTACAAGAAATGGTGAAAACCGCTTACCTGAATGAAGGACGCCCCGACGCCTATAACGAAGAAAATATCTTCTTCCTGACTGAAAGCCAGTTTGCGTATGCGGCGGGTGTTGATGGGATGATGGTCCGTGAAAAACCGGCGGCGGTGTTCCTGCAAGGCACGTTTTTCGCGGAATCGTTGATTTTAGCGGAAACGGGCAATTCTATTGGTGCAATCCAGATTGCAGGAACCGACAAAGAACACCAACTACCGTTCTTCATCGCCGCATGTGACTACACATTGATAGGTGAAGAGTTATTCGCCGCCAGCGCATATCTGTCTCGCGAACCGATGCTGCTTGGGAGCCTCAAGGGGCAGGATTATGGCAAGGTAATGATTTTTGGTGCTATCGTGATTGGCGTCATTCTGGAACTCTTCGGAATTACCTGGATGACAACCTTTTTCCAGCGCGTCAGGTAACGTTTCACATGTCATGCACCAGGAGGTGTTATGAGACGACAAGTTCCGTTAATTCTCTGTTTTGCTTTCGGTATTATAATGGCACTCACCGAATTCAGTCCGCACCCAATTTCTCAGTGGCTCAACGAGGAGATAATCGATTGGGCATTGGTTATAGGTCCTTTCGCCCTTGTGCTAGCTGTTGCAACCTTAGTGCAAAGTCACTGGACTCGTATCCGCCGGCGTAGTGAATATTGGCAATACAGTTTCTTGGTCTTCATTGGCATGGCAGCCATGGTGCTAATCGGCATACCAGGTGGGCAACGACATGAGGCGTTTGTGTGGTTGTTTAGGTACGTACAAGTCCCAATGGACGCTACCATGTTTTCGCTGCTCGCTTTTTTTATCGCATCTGCTGCCTATCGCGCCTTCCGCGCTCGTACGCTTGAAGCGACCCTGCTACTCGCCGCAGCACTGATTGTCATGATTGGAAATGCACCCGTTGGTGACCTGATATGGAACACTATAATGCCGTTTCAAGATAACTTCCCCTCCACCGCACGACAGTGGATCCTAGATAATCCTAACCTCTCCGCACGACGGGGAATTATCCTCGGTATTAGCCTCGGTGTCATTTCTCAGTCTATTCGTATTATCCTAGGGATTGAGCGATCCTATCTCGGAGGCGTAGAAGGAGACTAAAAATGATCGAAAAACTGATGAACATAGATCGGCGTATCATCTTTATTCTGGTTGCTTTAGCTGTAATCATTCCCTCTCTGCTGGAGGTCAGTTTTCCTATCACTGTTTCTCAACCCACGCGCAGCACTTATGATTATATCGAGGCGCTGCCTCCCGACTCGACTATCATGATCGGATTTAACTACGGTCCTTCGTCATTGGCAGAACTCCATCCAATGGCAAAAGCTGTGATATATCACTGTTTTCAGAAGAAGATTCGGGTAATCGGGATGACACTTCTCGCCGAAGCAGCGACGTTGGGAGACAACATGTTGAAAGATGTCGCTGCGGAAGCAGGAGCGGTGTACGGACAAGATTATGCCTATCTTGGCTTTCGACCGGGGGCAACACAGGTGCTTCTTGGAATGGGTACAGCAATTGACTCCGTTTTTGAAGCCGATTATGCAGGTACCTCACTCACCGAACTCCCACTTATGGCGGACATCACTAACTACGAACAGGTTGACTTGGTTCTTGATTTAGCGTCGGGGAGCTCAACTGAATGGTGGATAACCTACACAAACACCAGGTATAACCAACAGATTGCCGCGGGCGTGACTGGTGTGATTGTGTCGCAGATGTACCCCTACCTACAAACAAAACAGTTAATTGGGTTGATGCCCGGTCTCTTGGGTGCAGCCGAATATGAAAAACTGATTGACAGGCCCGCAAAAGGCACCGAAGGAATGAGTATCCAGTCCTTCGCCCATCTGCTGGTTGTGGGGCTCGTTATTCTTGGGAATATCGCCTTCTTTATCCAACGCCGCCGAGGTGAATAAAACAGGAGGAGTTATATGTTAAGTATGGAACTTATTGGCATCTGGGTGGCCGCACTGCTTACACTCTGCATCTACAGTTTCCTTTATCGGGATAATCCATTCTACCGATTTGCAGAACACCTTTTTGTAGGGATCTCGGTGGGATACGGTATTGTACTTACATTCCACCAAGGCTTCAAGCCGTTCGCATGGAACCCACTTCAGGAAGCCGTTACGAAGCAAGAGTGGGTTGGTCTAGTGAGACTCATCCCTATCGGGATCGGCGTACTATTTTTCGCTCGTCTTGTTCCAAGCCAAGGGTGGCTGATTCGATATCCAATTGCGATCCTTATCGGCGTGGGATCCGGGTTGGCAATTCCCAATGTAATGCGAGCAGACATTTTTGAACAGGTGCACGGCACGCTGGCACCGTTCGCACAGATCCATGCGGGCGAGTTAAGTCCATTCCAAATCTTTGGTGTCGTTCTCATGCTGATTGGTGTCATCTCAACATTGACCTATTTTTTCTTTTCGGTCGAACATCGGGGAGTAGTTGGCGGTGTTTCAAAGGTCGGAATCGTCTTCCTGATGATTGGGTTCGGTTCAGCATTCGGCAACACCGTGATGGGTCGTGTCTCGCTCCTCATCCAAAGGGTTGATTTTCTTCTACATGACTGGCTACATCTGATTTAGTGCGTGCAAGAAAGCGTGTGCGGGCTCATAGGAGAAAACAATGGGTGTCAGAACAGGTATTGTTGGACTCCAGAGTGTTTACTGGCCCAACGCCTTCGCAAGTTGTTTGAGCACCATACCCGATGCCGACCTCGTTTCCTGCGCCGATCTGGACTACGATCCAAATCTGATATCTATTTCCCTTGGAAAAACACCGACTGGATATGCCGCAGCGTACGATCTTGAATTGTATCACGATCCGGTAGAGATGATTCAAGAGGAGGAGTTAGACGCCGTTTGCATCTGTACCAAAAACACCGAAGCTGTTCGTCTCGTCGAACAGGTTGCCCCTTTGGGTGTCGATATCTACATCGCTAAACCGATGGCGACAACCCTTGAAGCGGCAGAACGCATTGTAAAGGCAGTGCGTAAGCATGGCGTGATTGCGACCTCCGGCACGACAGAACGTTTCGACGGGGGCATCCGTGAAGCATATCAGCGTTTCAAAAGCGGAGCGATTGGCGAACTAATCTCGATTCGTGCCTTGCATCAACACGGAAACATTAACAGCTTTCCGTATTATGATTGGTATTGGGAGGAAGCGCAAGGTGGACCGGAACTATCTCTGATTTGGTATGCTGCCGATGTGGTCAGATGGTTTGCTGATTCGGAAGTGACAAGGGTGTACGCCGAATACGATAACTACCTCTCAGATCGCTCCCCTTTCATGGATAACGGCAAGATTCTCTTACGTTTTGAGAATCGGATAATGGGGTCGATTGACATCTATTTTTCAGTGGATGGTTTTCGCATGCCCGCTTACGAAGTTGAGCTAATCGGCACAGAAGGTGCAATTCGGACGCAGCAGAGCGTTTACGAGGGAACGCTTTTCACGAAAGACGGGATCAGCAACTTTTATCGTCTCCAAAATAACAACCTGCTTGATGAAATGACCCATTGGGTAGACTGTTGTCAGAACAAAACAGACCCAGATTTGACAATTGAAGACGCACAGCGCGTGATTGAGTTATGTCTCGCCTGCCGTCACTCCGCGCAGACCCATACACCGGTAGCTCTTCCCTTTGATTAATGGAGAATAGTTATGAGTCCGCTATTTCGCATTGACACTCCGTCGGAAGAAAATCTTGAAGATTTTTATAGGGACGGCTATGTAGCCATACCTGAGGTTTTTACGGAGGAGGCGCTCTCAGCATTAACCGATGAGGTACTCAATCTGGATGGCGCTCGTGAATATCTCCAAACTTTAGAGTCCGAGCAGGGCAAACCGAGCGATCCAACCGTATATTTCGTTAGGCCATGGAACGACAGAGGTCCATGGGCCGACCGACTTATCGACGCACCGCTTGTCACGGCGCTGCTGCAAGCCACAATCGGTCCCGATTACCATTTCTGCCATTCCGCGATGAATATCGCCCCGCGTGGTGTCGGACAGCTCGGCTTTCATCAAGACCATCACCATTGGCGTCATGAGAATCCCGTCAATTTGGCTGAAAGGGATAAATGGTATATTCAGATACTTTACTATCCGAACGGGTTCACACGGGGAGACAGAAGCCTATCAGTCATTCCCGGCAGTCATCGTGTGCCACCAACGGAGGATGCCACGCCGGAGAGGTTGCTGGCAGGAGAGTTTGACGCTGTTGCTGGGCGTGAACTTGCGGTTAAACATCTGGAATTACCGCCGGGAAGCATGGTCTATCTCAATGCGCGGATGTTTCACGGTGTTGAACCGAAACCGTTGGACTCCCCACAGCCATTCAGACTTTTTTTGATCGACATTTTCAAGGAAGCAGGACCGCCCCACCGTTACACGCAGGAAATTCCCGCCGATTGGATTGAACGCGCCGGTCCCGTTCGTAAAAAACTGTTCTCACGCGACCCCTACACGCCGGACTGTTGGACCAGCTGATCGGGTAGGCATTACATCTCCGCCACCGTGAAGAAATCGATCGCTTCCAGTTCGGACCGTAACGCGTCCCTTTTTTCTTCGACGAAAGGTAGTTGCGGCAGACGAGGTTTTCCACAGTCGAAACCTAACATCCGCATAACTTCCTTGAGCGCACCGAAGAAACCAAAGGAAAATAGCACACCAGTTACTTGATTCGCACGGACTTGGAGTTCATGACCTTTCGCGATATCCCCTTGCTTATAGCTGGTATGTATCTCACGATAGATGCCGGGAATATAATTGAGCGTCGAGCCGATGTTGCCGCAGGCGCCCTGCATCGCCGCGTAAATACACTGTTCGTCCATACCCGAAAAAATATTCCAATTATCCTTTCTCAACCCGACAATCTCTCTAAATTCATACATATTCGGACCTGTGTACTTCGCACCCGCCACAGTAGGGATAGCCATCAACTCTCGCATTAACGCCACAGCATCCGTAGGACCGCCAAAAATGTAAGTTAGCAGCGGCACTTCAGGGGCGGCAGCTCCAACCCGTGCAAAGTAAGCATATAAACTTTCACTTTGCTGAAACGCCGGTGGAATGACGCTGCTTATCCCCGCAGCTCCTACCTGCTGAGCATGTGCTGCCAACTGGACGGCATCGCCCACGATCATGCTGCCGATATGGGCAATGACCGGAACGCGCCCGTCTACTTGGTCAACGACGGTTTCAGTGACAACTTTGCGTTCCCCTGGCGACATGAAGAGTCCTTCCCCAGTACCACCACAGACGTAGAATCCGCCAATCCCTTTGTCAATCAGATACTCCACTAACTCTCGTAATACGACGATATTTACTTGATCCTCGGCTGTAAAGGGTGTGACCAAAGCAGGCCATGCCCCGTTGAAATTGAACATATTTCTCCTCCGTTCTGGCTATAACTTAGCTCACAGATATTTCATGAAATGCGTAGTAGTGTTAGTCTGTCCGGTGCATCGATATCCCTTTGGGATTTTCAAGTGCATCAGTCCAAAGCCGACACCATTCGTCATAATCACGCAGGACGCTTGCAGGATTGGTCGGGGATCGCACGATAAACGATGGATAGGCTGTCCTGCCGGTGTGATGGCCAGTAGTCTGGTACCGAAGATCCAAAGACCAGCGGCATTTATCCGATACGTTGGGAACGGAACGGTGTGGGGTAAATTTATTCAACAATACCACATCACCCTTACAGCAGACAAGATCCATCGGAGCCACGGCTGGAAGTACTTCAGGCCGTATTGTAACCGTCGCTGCTTCCTCTTTAAAGTGGCTTAGATAGCCGTGACGAAAAACACCGGGAAGTGCTTGCATACAGCCCATCTCGATCGTCGCGTCTCCCAACGGCAACCAACAAGTTATGATGTTGGATGCCTCTGCTTCCGGCATCATTACACCTGCGTCTTGATGCCAAGGGACGACATGGAACGAGGGTCCCGTGCGTCCCTCGTATGCTGTCGGCGGTTTGGTACGAGCATGTTGGATAGGATTACAAGTGATTTCAGGACCAATGAGGGGCTCAACGGTATCGAGCAGGTTTCTGTTATGTAGGAACTCAAACATTGCTTTACCGCGAGATGCACTGATGTCGAGTCCATCACTGATCTCCTTGCACTGCTGAAAAAGGAGTCCAAAGCGTGTATCAAAGGACGCATTAGGATGCAGCTTCTGAATTTTGTCTTCCGAATGCAGCTCCTTCGCGCGTCTGTCCACCCAAGTCTCAAGCTCGTTGATCACAGGATCCAACTCAGATTCTTCAACGGCACCCTTAACGATTAACACGCCCTTCGTATTGAACTGTTCAATTTGCTTGGCTGTCAGTTTCATCGAATTTTCCCTTGCCTTGTATTGATAAGACTCAATGTGTCAGCAGCCTGTATCCAACATACTATAGTAAGTCTATTAGCAAAGCTTTGCTTCTCGTTCATGATATTTCTAGAACGCCTGCCCCAACTGCAAGTAGAAGATCGGTTTAAATTCTCGCATCACCGGGACTCCGACATCAACGCGGGCAGGTCCGAGCGGTGTCTCTACACGTACACCCGTACCCATTGCGGTCCGGGGAAGAAACTCTTCAACATCAGAAAATTTATTCCATACATTGCCCACATCCAGAAATAGGGCACCACCGATGATTTTGTAAATTGGGAAACGCAACTCCGTGTTTAAGATAAATAAGACATCCCCACGGTGATTCCCAAACTCATCTTCAGGTCCCAAACCGCGCTCTGGATACCCCCTGACTGACGTTGATCCTCCGGCATAGAAACGCTCAAAGGAGATGATTTCTCGATCACGGTTTCCTCTCAACCCTTTCTCGTAACCGAAGCGAAATGCGCCGGCAAGCACACTGTTACGCCAGAACGGACGATAGTACCGGTGGTCAGTTGTAAACTTGAAAAAGCTTGTCTTCCCTCTGAGAAAACCGCCCGCATATTCAACAGCAACCTCGTTGAACCAGCCCTTCTGAGGATTTAGGAAATGATCACGGCTATCTCGATGGTACTCAATACCAAGACTACTCACGGTTGTCTGAATTTTAGGCGGGTCCTCACGATCTCGCAGATCTTGAGATTTGTACTGTACCGCAAGATTGCCGAATTGCCCTAACCGCTTCGCAAGGTTCACCGTCCCACCCCGCGCCCCTATTTCTTCGTATTCTTCCAAATTATCGTTGAACAAGCGGAAAGTGGCTATCGTAGGTCCAATTAGCTTATCGATGGGTGGGAGTTTGAACCACGGCTCAATAAGCGTGATCTCGTACAGATTGCCTCTTGTTCCTCTACTAATCTTGGAACTGATTTTCATGTTGCGCTTGAAGAGATTATTGTGGGCAAGTCCCAGTGTGCCACGGATACCTTCCGAGGAGATATATCCCCCACTTACACTGACCGCTCCGGGTTTTCTTACTGCAACGCTCACCTTAACATCAATAACCTCCGGATTTTCCACGTCTTGATCAGCTTCCTCAATCGTAACCTCTCTAAAGAGTCCTACTGTCAACAAGCGTCGTCGAGATTCCCGAAACAAGCGATCTTCATCAAACACCGCTCCTTCGACCAAGCCAAGGTTCTCAAATTCCCGCTGTAAGACGTGCAATTTAAC
The DNA here is from genome assembly GCA_965220385.1 of Candidatus Poribacteria bacterium. Classification (GTDB taxonomy): domain Bacteria; phylum Poribacteria; class WGA-4E; order WGA-4E; family PCPOR2b; genus PCPOR2b. Next base: position 1,710,814 of record OZ244825.1, read on the forward strand.
TTTCCCATCCCCATCAAATCGAAACTTTCCAAATTTCGCTTGAATACCTTCAACGATCTTATAGGTGAGTGCGCGTGTTCCTGATTGATAATCGTGATTAACACGCGCATAAATGTACCCTTCACGATGGTAAAGGGACTCAAGGGTGCGTTCATCACGGTTCGCTATATCGTTGTGGTAGTGTTTCCCTGATTCTGCCTCAAGCTCCGAATACAACTGAGCCGTTTCAAAAACTGTAGCCCCCTCGATTGAAACGCTATCGACGCTCTGCAGTTCCCCTTCTCTAATTCTTAAGTGCAAAATCAGTTGATCTTTATCATCAGTTTCGGACGCGTACGCTGTAATCTCTACATCTGGGTAGCCTCTTTTTCTATAGAAAAGTTCCAATGCACGTTTGTCCGTTTCGAGTATCATTGGATTATAGATACCGGTCGGAAGTAGCCAGCCAAATCCAGGTATAAGAAATTGACTACGGGGTTGGGTTATCATTTGATCGAGTAATATAGCATCCGAAAATGCCATATTCCCTTGAAAGTTAATTTGCCGGATAGGCAGAGCTTTGCCTAACCGGATTTCAAATCGAATAATCTCTTCTCGTTCCGATACCGGTTCCACTGTGTGGCGCGCCATCACTTCATAATATCCCTTCGCACGATAGATCTGAAGAATCTGTTCTTCCGTGTTTTTGAGGTTTGTTTCCGAAAAGCTATCCACCGAGCTATCCCGTGTGAACAACAACAGGTCGCGCTCGAGCTCCGATCTGTCAATACCGTCACCCACGAATTCAATTCTGATTTTTTTCCCTTCAGTAACTTCGTAGATAAGCACCACTCCCGCAGACACCTCATTGTAGACGGGCCGCGGTCTAACCGTTACGGTGCGATACTCGTTATTGCGATATAATTCTTGGATACGACGGACGTCGGCATCGACCAGCTGTTTGGAATAGATTTCACCCTTCTCACTCTTGATGACGTTTTCCAGCGACCGCAGTTCAATTGAACTAACACCCTCAATTTTAATCTCCTCAATAAGTGCTCGGCCGCCTTCGTCAATGCTATACAGTAAATCGACTCGATGCAGAGCGTTCGGATTCGCAGGGACCAAGCGAACTCTTGCTTGAAAATACCCGTAATTTTTGTACAGATCAAGGATTCGAAGCCGATCTTCCTCCGCAATGTCGGGCGAATACTGCTTTTTTGACCGTGATACCATCCGATCGAAAATCACATTTTTGTCGAGCGTGTTACCTGTAAATTCGATTTTCCCAATGATTATCTTGCTCGTGAGGTCGAAAGTCAATCCCACCCCATTTGGTAGGGACGTTTCTATCACCCGAACTTGAGAAAAGAGCCCAGTTGCGTGAATCAACTCAATGCTTTTGCGAATCTGATGAAACGTCACTGCGCCGCCGATTCGAACTTGGGTCTTACGCTGTATGTCCGTACGAAGCGCATCAGAAGCGAGAATTTCACCATCCAGTCTATACTGAATTTGCACAATAGACTTAGTTTCAGATTGGCTTAGAGCGGATTGGATAAAGATAAGTGAAACGGCAAGTATCAGGGTGAAAAGAGGAGAAGATAAGGGCGATATAATGCCTGATAGGTAGGCCAGTTGATTACTCGATTTATGATTTCGGTGATTTGGCCGTTGTCTCATTCGTGGATTGTCACCTTCTTTCCCTGCCTACAACTCGGTTCACCGGTTAAAGATCGCACAGAGAAATCGCCAAACTCAGGAATTCCTGAGACAACCCCTCCTACCAGGCTGTCCCAGAGCGCAAAAGTAGAGATGGTATACGCCGATATCTATTTTAGCCGATTCTGAGACTATAATTCAACTGATAATAGGCAGATTGATCATGGATCCATGTGGCAGAGTGCATGGGTCAGATAGGCGCAAGGCGAAAACAGGTTACAGCGGACGCAACTGATTTCTCGGAAAATGCGTATCAGATGTGAGTAGGCTTAAAAACAAAGTGAAGGTAAGTAGTGGGAAGGCGTCTCTTAGATTATGAGACATTTGATTCTATTCGATCCTATATCAACGGGACATGATATCACCATGTATCAAGGTCTCTGGTGGTCAGCACGGAATTTATTAACGTATCGCGAATGTTGTCCAAGGTATAAGGTCAAACGAAAACGTAAAATTGGACTTCCCAGCTCCTATCAAGAAGGGATTGAGCACGGAAAAGTATAGAAAACCAACATTCTACCACTCAACCCGTTCATTGAAGGACTGGATCGCAGCACTCATTTTCGTGACGCACCACTATGATGGCTTGCGCATCTGCCAATGGTGAACCCAAGAGTGTTCACTCTAGTTCAGAAAGCAGGTTCCTCAGTTCTTCCTTAACCATCTCATGTGTCTCGGTCTCTTTCAGATACTGATCAAGATCGTACGCCAACTGTGGATTCACCAAATACGCTACCTTAATCTGCTGCATCAACACATCTTTCCGAAGCAGTTGGAGGATACGTAAGCGATCTTCTGCGTTTGTGATCTTCCCAGAGATTAGTGTTTGAGTAAGCCGATTAGTCAATCCCTTGGTCAACTTTTGCTCCGCATGAATTCGCAGTGCTTCCGACGCTGCCTGTTTCGCTGCATTATCGGCTCCGCCGATGAGTACCTCAACAAGCGGTAGAACTGCTTGAGCATTCGGTTGCTTTTGCAACGCCTGCGCCGCAGAGGTAACAACACTATTGTCAGAGTCCTGAAGCACCTTAAGGACGCTCCCAACGGGATAATCATTGAGATGGATCAGCGCTCGCGCAGCAGCACGACGAACATTTATATCGTCGCTTCCCAAACCCGCGATAATTGACGCCGAATACTCATGCTTCCCAAGCCTGTAGAGAGTGACATTGATCTCCATCTTCAAGCCAGGGTCGTCGGTCTGTGTGAGGAGCATTTCCAAATCAACAAGTGCCTGCTGTCCACCAATTCTGCCAATTAGGCGTAGAAGCGCAATTTTCACCGCAGTCGATGTGTCAGCGTCTTTAATAGCTTCAACCAGTAGCTCCAGACCATCACCATCCTCGCCAATCTGATACATCATCTCTACGATGTCACCATGCAAATTTTGGAAGTCCGCACTACCTAATGCACCAATCATTACCGGGAATGCGCTCTTACCTTTATCGATCACCACTTGCATCGCATCCTTCTGAAGCCGAGAACGTCTTACCAATATTTGCAAGAGATGTTCAATTTCTTCGTCTCCCAACGCAGCTAATCGTTGGGCGCGCTCAGTCATAAACTCAGCTTCCAACCCTTGCCCCTTTGCAGTTCCTGTTGACAACCCATGTGTGTAGGCGAGCACTAAAAGTGCACGAGGCGGAGCCTTGTCCAACTCATCTATCTCGGCCTGTTTCAGATGCTTTACCGCATCTACGGCAAGTCCGGAATTTAGCAGTTGTTGTCGCCCAACCTTCAGATGGTCAATCTGCTGTTTCGGCTGGCAGCCGATCAGTGCACTTAGTAGGAAGAGCCCTCCACAAAGTGCTGTACTAACAAAAGCAACAAACCTGCGACTCAGTATGGTCGATAGATTCTTCGCATAATCGTGCGATTTAGCAGATTGACGCCTTGTATACATGGCTACTACATGTTTCTTCATAAACATTTTTCTCCTGATTCCTTTTCATTTTCTTGATGATAATCACGCACTAACGCTGCCATTTCCTGTCGAGGCAACGACCCTAGGAAGGATGTGCGCAAGCACTTTAGACTTAAAGTATGGAACAAACTATTGAAGCAAGAAGGTGTCACAGGATTGCTGCAATTGTGCTGAGTTTTTCTGTCAAAGTTGTCGATCAATCGCCACTTAGCAGAAAACAACCTCCCTCCACTCCATGACACGTGATAAGAGTTCTGATGACTGTCTAAAAGCGTCGTTCTAGCTTGAGATCTACGCCGTACTTTCCACGCTCATTCCGTTCTCCCTTAATATAAAAATGTCTGTTTATCTGATATTCTACCTCGATACGAGGTTCCGTGTGAAGCTGAAAGGTAGAAGAATAAGTCAGAGAAAGCCGTTCTCTGAACTCTTTCGTCAAAAGGAAGCGTGATTCTTCAAAATTATCAGGGCTCAGATCAACACGGCTTTCGCGCAAACCAGCTACTTTTGCAAACCGGTTACCCAAGTAATCTTGGAAAACGCGGGATGGAGTGGCAATTTCAGAATCGAGCGGATCAACCCCTCCAAGCGTTAGAATCGAAAGGATTTGCTGCTGGCTTAAATTATACTCTTCGCCCGCACCTTTTCTGAGTACCTCCGCTTCAAACTCCGGATGATGTTTATCGTTGAGGTATCCACTCAATGTCATAATGACTCTGAGATCTTTCGTACGATTTTCTCCGTTGCTATCTGGAACTTGCACACCCCGAATTGGTTCAACTGTCTCAGCGATGATCTCATACCAGGGATTGAATTCCAGTGTGTTCCTATTTTCTACATACGAACCCTCCCGAATCTCTAATTCATGCCCCCCAGACAGGGATAATTCCCCTTCCAAGAGATCCACACGTCCACTAAAGATAGGCTTTTGAATTGGCCCGACGAGCTCACCGTTGATTGATGTTTCGATCTCAATCTCCCCAAAATGCGTGAAGACCTCTTCCAAGTTTGATTCTACCATAAAATTATTTGGAGCTACAATATCAAGATCTAAATGGATATCGCGCACGACGGGATAATCGAACCAGACCTGAAACTGTACCTCTGCTACCTTATCAACCAAATCTTGAACTAACTGCTTCCAATCCTGTCTGTATCGACCGTTCTTAACGCGCACTGAGCCTTTCAGCGGCGGAAGCCTGCGGCGTCCATCTGTCGTAACATCCCCTCTCATCTGCAGGTCTACGTTCTGACATTCAAACTCATAAAGCTCAGGTTGTTTGAACACAGTCCCTTCACTCAATTGTGCAACGACGTCTATATGCTGCACATCGAACCATTCGGACCGTATAGCACCGCTAATTTCAAAAGTGCCGCCATTCATATCTCCCGCAACCCGCTCGAGGTTCACGCCTTTCTCGGTTACGTTGAGATGCGCCGTGCCATTTCGCAAACTAATGTGGGAATTAGGTAGCTCAAACGCAACTCCGGTCAGTGTGGTCGAGCCTTTAAGCATGGGTAAATCATATTGTCCGCCAAGTGTAGCATTAATAGCACCTTTGCCTTCAATGAAAGCAAATTGAGGAAAAATAAGGGATAAGAAATCTAAGTTTTCAATGGCTACGTCCAATCCGCCCTCAATATCCTCGCGTAACGGTTGTGCTTTGAAATCTATCAATGAGAGTTGGAATGGGATCAACATGGACAAGGCAGCATGATTTTTTCCAAGAGACAAATGGGCATAATCGTTCTGTTTACCACTAACTCGGATCTTTCCATTGTCATACGTGATATTACCGATAAACTGATCAACCTCTGCTCTGTTGATCTCAAGCTGTGGGGTTTCCCACGTAAAAGAAATCTTCGGTTCCGCATCCGTCCCACGTACATCGAGCGAGGAATTCAACGAACCACGAACGGCATAAGCATCAGGCAAAAACCCCGAAATAAATCCGAGATCAAGATTTTTCATGTCAATGTGGAAGAGTAGTTTTTTCCCCAGTTCCCAACTCCCGAACCCAACTATCCGAAGACGTTTAGTCTCGTTTACGGTTGACTTTTGATCTTCAAGGCTAAACCCTTCTTCTAAGCTAAGTTTCTGGTTAAGCAGTCGGATTTCAATCGGCCTAGGATTACGGATGCGATAGCCTAAACCTTCGATCAGAATATCCTGGACATTTAATCTGCCTGTTACATATTTAACTACATTTGGAAGGTTGAAAGGTTTAGTAAATTTCGGAATCCACGCGGTTTCGCCGGGAATGAGAAACCTCTTTATTGGAATTTGCAGACTAGCTTCCGCTGTTATATATCCCTTCAGCACCTCGGCTGAAGCTACGTCTGTGCCAATCGGGTCGGACCGCAGAAATCTTGATACCGTAGGATTAAGAAACCGTGACTGATCTCCGATAAAATCAGCAAGTCGCACCTTCTGTGCAGTGAACCGGGTGACTTCAAAATCTGTGGCGATGAGACCATCCAGCGCGCAGTTGATTTCCGCTGTATATTCCCCTTGACCTAACCGAAAACTGAGTGTAGGGATGCGGATTTCTCCTCGGCTAGCCTGTAACTTAAACGCTCCGTTAGAGATAGGGGTGTCAAAATTTAACAACTTAACCGTCCCTTTTTGAGCCGAGAACGTGCCTTGGGGATAAGGCGATGCCGTTGTACCCTGTATCCTGAGATCTATATCGGCGATACCATCCGCATGCTCGATCAAAGGATGGAGCAGCAAACCAAGCGGAACCAAGGAAATCTGCTTCCCTGTGAGTTTTAAGTCAATAGGTAAATCCAGAAGTCGATCCTCCAAGGAAAGTGGTTGCACAGCAAGGTTGATTGGAATCGTTCCAGACATTTCCAACTGCTTGCGTACGCCAGCAATCCGCTGTATATTCTGGAGGGAAAGCAATTTGTCTTGATACTCTGCCCTCCCGCTATCCTTAAGATTGGCGTTTCCTACCTGCCCGTCTGACTTCCATTCTGCGGTCAAGATCGGATTCACTAGATCTCCGCTGACACGAATCTGGCTGGTCAGAAAACCATCAAATTTAAGAAAAGATTGATCGAAAAGTGTTAACGTAATCGCCGGCACTAGCACACCATAAGGCAGTTGATCTAACGCTATAGCGAAGTCCATATTTCCATCAAGGTCAATACGTCCCGTGGCGTTAATCCAAGCGGTGTTTCTATCTCCGATCTCCACTGGATCAAATGTCAACTCCCGATCTGAGAAGTGACATCGAATCTGACTTATATTTCTTAAGTGACGATTATGAACTTTTACCCGGAGCCTGTCACATGTGAGGGTCGCTGATATCTGGTCCGGGCTATAACCATTCCCTTGTAGGCTAAGTCCTATATTAGCCTGTCCGCCCACACCGTATAATTCACGCTTCGCTATATAATTCAAAGCAGTGCCTATATTCACACCGACCCCATTGACGTGAAGTTGAAACTGGATCGAATCATGCTGCTCCAGCACCTGGGCAATTGAAGTCAATGGCAAGCCAGCGTCCAGTCTGGGTACGCTCCAAACGCCCCACGCATGATAGCGTCCGCCCTCGAACTGCCAATCCGCCGACTTTACATTAACCGTAAGTAAGTCAGGTGATTCTTTCTGTCCAGCTGAAACTTCAATCGTAACCTTCAAGTTTTCAATAGGTTGAGGTAGATCCAACACCTGCAGCGTTCTTTGGAGTGCATCAATCGAAGCGGTTAACTGTGGTTGAGCCAAATCACCAGTAATCTCCGCCTCCAAATCAAATAAGATGCGATAATCACGCAGATAGTCCGGCAGATTTTGAAAATCCTTAGAATCTAACTTGAAATTAGGGCATGAGGTGTGGAGATTAAGGCGTGAAGATCCAAACGACTGAAAATCTACCTGTAGACCGCCCTCGACCTTAATCGGATTGCCTAGCAAGAAAAGATTGAAGGACTTAATGTTAAGACTGCCCTCCTTATAGGCGAGCCCGCCCACAGCTTCACGAATCGATACCTGTCCAATGGGAGTGTGGAGCATCATATCGGGAATATTCCAATTGAGTTCCAACTGTGGGGCTTCATAGGTTCCACTGCCCGTCAGTCTGTAGTTGATATCTCCCGAGAAGAGCGGTGCTAAGCCCAATAAGCGCGTCAAGCCTTCAAGTGGAAATCTGTCTGCCTCTACTGTAAAAGCAAATTCACTGATGGCTTCCGTGTGGGCAGGTGTTCCTATCTCGCTCCGAATGGGGAAAGTGCCGCTTGCATTCAGGAACGGAGTAGCGTCCCGGCTATCTGCGAGCACGAAGGATTCAACACGCCACAGGTTGTCCATAAAGGCAACCTGGATCGGAGCGGGATTAGTCACCTTGCGCCCCTTAACATCAAGCGCAGCGTTGGACAACGTCATGTCAAACTTAAACTTGGATAGATCATCAAGAATTCCTTCGATTTCAACCCTACCATCAGCCGTACCGGTAAAATAGTCCGACAAGTTAAAGATCCGCAGGAATGGCAGGAGATCGGTTCCGACCGCATCAACAGCTATCTGATACGGAATTCCTTCCAAAGACTCCAAAACCCCTTCAACTTGGCAGGTATCATTAAATCCTACTCCTTCAAAATTCAGGGCATTATTTGTGTAGATGCCCGTTATGTGGACATCCTCCAGTGGGTTGCCCGCATAGGTAACGTTTGAGAAATCGAAGGTAACATCTACAACGGGGTCTGCCGCATTTGCTTGCCCCTTTGCCGTAACAATTAGATCAGCATCCAATAAGAAATCGGTCAGTCCACGTGCGAGGGCTATCTCTGCTAGTTGCATGGACTCACTCTGAAAATCGAGGATATAGTCTTGATTCGGATCAATCTGTGCGTTAAGGATGCCTTTTTGACCGCGAGTGAACACCTCAAAATCTGGCACTTTGACGACATAGTTCTCAATCTCTATTGGCAATACCAACGGGTCAAGCATTAGATCCCACGCCTTGCCACTCTGAATTTGCAGCGTGCCGCGACCATGAAGGCGAGCTAGTGTGCCATCTAATACTAATTCGCCCGTTGCAATCCCTTCGATTGGGTAATCATCACCTGCCAATCGCACATAGTCGGCGATTTGGAGTGGGAGCGCACGGACCTTAAGCTCGATTGGTGTGTCCTCCGTTAACCGAGCGATTCCATCGGCGATCAACTCACTGTCCCCTTTGACAAGGCGGATTGAATTCAACAACACCTGATTTTCCGTGTAGAGAAAATCTGTTGTCAGCACACCAATTGGCACATCGTATAACGTTGCTTCAGGAACCCGGAGAAAGCCCTGTAGGTAGTATTCGGGGTTATTCCCAGCCCCGGCACTACTTTTTCCGGTGAGCACACCTTCGCCGCCAAGATCCGGGATCTTCATGATTTGTGACAGTTTGTCTATGTCAATTCTTTCAATCCGCAAATCCATATCGTGTGATCCAGTTAATCCTGCCCTGCCACGGATTTGGATTTCTGCGTCGTCAAGGTTTGCTGCAACTGATAGATGGTCATCTTCAAGCTGGTATTGCGCGACCGACGGTCGAATTGGCACCCCATTTAGACGTGCATCAGCCAATTCCATACTTCCGTCAAGGCTGATTTTCCGAAGGTCTGAGCTATTGCCGGTGAATTGAACCTCCCCATTCAACTCAGCACTGAGGTCCAAAACACTTTGGGGAAAATCTATCAGCGGTAGGACCTCCTCTGCTCGAAGGGAGTCAAACTGTATCCAACCTTTGTAAGTGGGGGCTTGGAAATCTTCTTGTTGGGGCTGTAAATTTATTTCTGCTCCCCCTGTCAACTTTCCGGACGCGAACAACGCATCCATATTGGTAATACGGACGCTATGGGGTGTGAACTCGGCTCGAATCGCGAGATCTTCAAATTGGAGGGTACTTAACCGGACGGAGGGGAGGCTAACTGCGATGCTACCAGCAATTTCCGATACTGGACCACTGATTTCGCCGTTCACTTCTCCCACCCCTTCCATTTCAACTGGAATAGGGAAAATTTTCTGCACGTCGCGGAAGTCAAAGGTCAATTGCATTTCGGTCTCAAGCTGCGAAGCCCGTGTGTCAAGATTGTTGGCCTCACCAGCAAGGATCAGGAGAGAATTACCCACTGCCAAGCGTAAAGAGTGGAGCACACCCCGATCCTTCTGGAGCTCAAATTCGGTTCTGAATTCGTCAATCTGAGTGTCAACACCGTTCAGTTCAAAACCTCCATCTCGTATTTCTAGCTGACCACGGTACTTCCAGTTCCTGAGAGAACCATCAACGCGACTATGACTGTAGATACCATCGATCCTGACGCTGCGCGAACCGTTCGCATCCGCAAAAACGATAACACCATCTTCGAGACTGATATCCTCGATATCTATATCAGAAATCAGCAGCTGCAGCGGAAATTTCGCGCCCGCGTCTGACTCCACTTCTGGAATTAGCTCGGTTAAATTGATAGTTCCATCTGCTGCCATACGCGCATTAACCTGGGGTTGGTGAATATGAAATTGGGGGATGAGGATTTTCCTTTGCACCAAGCTCCATAGACTATATTTTACCCGAATTTCTTCTATAGCAATCAGAGGAGGGCTTTCCGAATCTGCATCTGTGATTTCAATTCCTTTGATATTCAAGCCAGTGAATACATTCCCCGAAACCGTATCAATGGCAACCGGGTGTTTTGTGCGCTTCTGGAGTTCAGATTCTAAGATGAGGCGCACCCGGTTAAGCACATAGGAGGAACGTAAAAAAACAACACCTGCGAGGATCAAAATCACTCCAATACAGGCAAATAGGATTAGGTTTTTGTTTCGTATGTGCATAGAATTTATCTCAATCTTTTTGGGCTGAAAAGATTTCGACTGCATGAATTCCTAAGAGTGATAGTTGCAATTCGCTCCAAATTATATCATAGTAACTTGGGCTGCAACCGTCGTTCAAAACCAGGAAAAATAGGGAAGGGTTCAGATCTGCCACAGTGACTGTCTCGGTTGGGAATGGGCACTTCCGAACGAAAACCTGAACGCCATAGTAGCAGGAGAGGCGGGTAGTAGATGATTTTTAGTTTATGATGTTACTAACAGAAAAAAAACGGTATCTAAAAGGTTGGGTATATTCATTATCGATCCGAAACCGTAGGTCTTCTTGAACTGTGAGCATTGCAAACGACGCCAACTGCCTAGGAATTACTGCTGTTAAGTTTCGTTAAGGACAGCTGCTGGTTTGGGTTTTTATACAACCAAAGTTCCATATTCTTCTTGACATCAGGCCATTCGTTATCCAGCAGTGAGTACCACGCGGTATCCCGATTTCGCTCCTTGACGATCATATGCTGTCGAAAGATACCTTCAAATCGAAAACCGAGGCGTAGCGCAGCTAACCGTGAGCGCTCATTCAAAGAATCACATTTCCACTCAACCCGCCGATATTTCAGGTTATCAAATGCCTCGCAGAGCATGAGATATATGGCTTCCGTATTGATTTGTGACCGTTGAGCATCGACAGCATACCAGATATGACCTAGTTCTAATCGGCGCATATCTGGAACGATGTTAAGGAAACTTACCATCCCCACCCGCCGCTGTAAGTCTCGGTGGTAGACCACAAAAAAAAGTGGATCGTTCGACTCTGCTCTACCTTTGAGCCAGTCTCGCATGCTGCACACGTCGTCAAAAGGTCCGTAACCCATGTAGGTCCAGATCTGCTCTTTATTACATGAACCGTGGGTGTACTGGTAAAGTTCGTCAGCGTCGGCTTCTGGGGCGACGGTTGATAGGACGATAAACTTACCTTCATAGTCCGTTTGCTTAGGCACACCAACATGAGCATGCGATTTCATCGGAGCCCCATTTGGGGAACGCAGGCCCATCATCATCGGCCTAGTTCCAATAACCGTCCAAGGGATTATTATCGATATACCTCATGCTCAATATGCAAACCCCGGACATCTACAGAGTACCATACCAGCATGGATCCAACTGGATTTAGATTTTGCGAATGGTACGAGGCAATCAGTTAGATAAGTCGCCAGAGAAAGTCTTGTCGATCGAGTTTGCGACCTCTAACGTTACTCCGCGAAAAAGGAAAGTCGAGTTAAGTTAATTCAAAACTCTCTTCTGCCCGACCCCATAGACCGATACATAGCGATTGAATAACCCCGTACACATGCGCTCTACTGCCCCGTGTCTCACAATGACTTTACCCAATCGAGGATGAGAGTTAAACGCCTGCTGCTCTGGTCATGACCAGAGTTTCTTTATACTAACTTGTACAGATCGAGGAGAATACCAGAATAACATCATTGCTGGAAACAAGCCTTAACGCCCTAGATTGTTCAACAACATATTGATCTCTTCTTTAACCATGTCATTCTGTTCATCATTTTGAAAATAGTAATACAAATCGAGTTCAATATTGTCATCGTGTTCTCTTGGGGCATTCTTGATCTGCTCCAGGAGTGCGTCTTTCTTGAGTACCAAGACAATGCGTATTCGGTCTTGCGGATCACTCACATTTGGTAACACCTTGATCAGGCGTCGGGCCAGCTGTTTTCCGTAATCCTGAGCACCATGAGCAATCAACGCTTTTGCGGCTGCTTCCTTCGCACCTTCGTCTGCATCATAGGCAACCATTTCAATAAGCTGATCGATAGCTTTTTCGGTTGGATAGTTTTCAAGCGTCCGACCTGCATACGTACGCACCTGCGCATCGGAATCAGCCAGAGCACTAACGAGCGCGTCCACAGGGGGGTTATCAAGTCGGAGCATTGCTTGGGCAGCTGCACGTCGGACATCAACATTACTATCGCTTAACCCGTCGATAATTTCAGTTCTATACTCTTCCCTCCCAAGGTTATAGAGCGCGATGTTGACTTCCATCCTCAACCCTGGGGAACTTCCACCTTGGATTGCTTCTAAAGCAGGAATTGCGCTCGGATCGTTGATTCGTCCAATCAGTCGCGTCAGAATCACTTTGACTTCTGAAGAGGTTTGGGCATCTCCGAGCGCAGCAGTTAAATGTTCGACACCATCTGAACCGATCTGATACAACATTTCAATCAAATCGGTTCTAAGAACCAGATATCTTCGTATGCCGAGATACTCAATTAATGTGGGAACAGCTTCTGCGCCTTTATCGACCAGAATCTGTATCGTTGCATCTTGCGTGCGATGTCGTTCAGCGAGCAATTGAAGGATTTTCTTCATTTCGGTATTGCTTAATGCCGCAATTCTTTCACTCCGCGCCTGTTTATATTCGGCTTCAAGTCCAGGGATTTCAACTTCTTGGGTTTTAGCATCTCCGGTAGCGATGGCATGTGAGTAAGCAATAAGTAACAGTGCTCGCGGTTCCACCTTTTCGGCTGCGGTTTCGGCTTCCTCAATTTCCGCTCGTTTTAGGTGATCGACCGCTTCAATTGTCAAACCGGCTCCGAGCAGTTTTTTTCTGCCAACTTCCAGTTGTGTAATCGGCTGTTCCTGAGTGCACCCAAAACCAGCCACCAACATAACAAACATCAGTAGGGTTGAAATTTGTCTCATATCTAACTCTTTTTCTCCTCTTTCAAATTTAAGGGATTGTATTGGGTAGAACGTCTGTTTAGCGCATGTGTTTTTTGCATAGAACCTAAGTTTACAAAATATTCGTTTTTCTGTCAAGGGAATTATCAGCAAAAATTTCGGTCACGATAGCCGATAACTGAATCCCCGCTACAATCACTGAGCAGACTCGTGATTTCGTTTGCCTTTTCGCATACCCTGTGCTACAATACAATTTTTGTTACGCTTTAAAAGTAATAGGAGTTGATGGATGCGCGTTGAGAACAATAATCGTTGTTTTGCCTGTGGCAAAGAAAATCCCGTTGGGTTGCAGGTCAATCCGGATATCACCGCTGATGGACGCCAAGTGAAAATTGAGTGCACACCGCCTAGCCACTTTCAGGGTTGGGCAAACGTCATCCACGGCGGAATCCTAAGTACACTTCTTGATGAAGCTATTACCTATGTCGGTATCGCTAGTTTTGATGGCCCCGCAGTAACAGCCCAACTTGAGATCCGATTCAAGAAACCTGCAATGGCAGGTGACAAACTGATCGTCACAGCCAAGCGCGTAAAAATGAGTAAACGCCTCGTTGAGGTAAAAGCACACATCGATTCAGAGCAGGGTGAGCGAATTGTTGAAGGAAGCGGGAAGGTGATGAGAGCTACCGGCACCTTTTAGGGTCCGTCTACTTTGTTCGCGTTCTGGGTCTGCGCAGCATTCCTACATCTGCCTGACCTAAGGAAAGAACCTTCCTTAATCGAAATATAGCTTCCCCGCAGGAGCAGCGAGGGTGAGTAAACCTCCTAAGCATATCAAATCCACAATGACTCGTCGATATCTCGTCCAATTTGACTCAGCCAAATTACCCAGGATTGACACCGATTTTCTTATAATTGGAGCCGGGAGTGCCGGATTATCTGCAGCAACCGAAGTCAGTCAACACGGCGATGTTTTGCTGATCACTAAAACCAGCGCAGAACAGCATAATCTTCCTTGCACCCAGTGGGAGATAGCTTCCACCCCAGATAGAAAGGTCGCCGTCGATGGCCATATCCAGCGGACTCTGAAAGCAGGAGGAGAACTCTGCAATGAAATAGCTGTTGACGTGATGGTTAAGGAAGGCGTTAAGCATGTCCCCGAACTGATGCAATCCGTAACGAACCATTGGGAAGAGAAGTCGAATTTTCCGACCCATTTCTCCAACCCAGAGCAGGTACAACTCATCGAACAAGCCTTCGTCGTCGACTTTATGACCGAAGGGGATAGATGCTACGGGGTGGTTGCGCTCCTTGATGACACGCTTCACTGCATTTTTGCCAAGGCTACCATACTCGCTTCAGGCGGTCTTGGCCAGATCTACCAATGCACATCCAACGGAGCAGATTCAACAGGCGATGGTTTCGCAGCAGCATGGCGAGCAAGCTGTGATATGATAGATATGGAATTTGTCCAATTCTATCCTACCACGCTGTTTTTGGTTGATGCCCCGCATCTCCCCATTAGTGGAAAAGTACGCGAGGAAGGTGGAATTTTAATTAATTCGCGTGGAGAAAGGTTCATGAGAAAGTATCACGAGATGGAGGAACTTGCTCCGAGTGATCTTGTAAGTCGCGCAATCATGAATGAAATGGAATTAACCGGGACGCCATGTGTCTACTTGGATATAACCCATTTGTCCGCCGATTTCATACGCAGTCATTTTACGAGTATCTATCAATTTTGCGATCAGTACGGCATTGATATCACCACCGACGTCATTCCTATCAGATCGGGTGCCCATTTCATGATAGGTGGCATATGCACAACACTGAACGCAGAAACCACCCTCCGCGGGTTGTATGCTTGTGGGGAGGTGGCATGTACCGGTGTCCACGGGGCCAGTCAGTTGGGTAATAATCCTTTGCTTGAGTGTATTGTGTTTGGCGCACGCGCAGGGAGTGCAGCTGCAGAATATACACGATCAATCCAGTCGGACAGTTATGCGAACGTCCGCATCTGCTCTGACGATAATTCCACTCCGTCAAAGACGACATCCCCGGATATTGATATCTCAGCAGCTAAGGAAGCTGTCCAAAAGATGATGTGGCAGCACGTTGGGCTTGTTAGGAGTGGAGAACAGTTGGAACGGATGCTTGATGAGTTCAAATCACTGAAGCGCAATCGGTATTCACAATGCCTTGAAGGGCTTGAATTTCAAAACATGTGTGATGTTGCATCGGTAACAACCGAAGCGGCACTCATGCGTACCGAAAGTCGCGGCACGCACTATCGCGAGGATTTTCCCGAACAGGACGATGTCGAATGGAGGAAGCATATTGTCCTCCAGCGCGACTTGCCAGCGCGAATTGTGGTATCACATACACAGTGAGATGATCCTTATCCCAAAAATCATTGGCAACCATTGATTTATTTCCAAAAATTCATCACACAGGAGAAACGCAGAGATGCAAAATCCTCGACTGATATACTATAACGACGCTCATCATTTCAACGCAAAGCGGATAGAACCGCCGGCTTCCATTCATAAGCTACAATGGCCCGTTGATGAGGTGCTTGGTACCGGTGTGGATCTATTGGTGCTAGGTTTGGGCTATGCTGATGTCTATTTCCACAACAGTAAGGTGGGTCGCGTTGTGGGACAAATGAAAGAAGTATGGGAAAACTACATCGATTGGCGAATTATGCGGATGGTGGAGGAAGCCCAAAATATGGGCACCGACCAAGTACGCGAGGTTATCAAGAGGGGCCGTGAGATGGGTTTGACCGTGTTCCCCTCCTTGAAATTGCAAGCAAGTTCACCGCCAGGAAGCGAACGGTGTGGGCTATTAAAATGGAACCACGGCGCAGAGGTGTGTATCGGAGAAGAGGGGAGAGCAGAATGGTGTTATGACTTCTCTCACGAGCTCGTGCGCCAAGACAAATTAGCTGTGCTTAAAGAGATACTGGTAGATTACGAAGCCGACGGGATAGAGTTAGATTTTATGTTCGATTCATATTATTTCAAGCAGCCTGAAATAGAGGAGAACACCCCATTGATGAATCGCTTCATGGCTGAGATTCGGGAGATGGCAAACGCTATTGGAGCTCAGCAGGGCAGAGAAATCCCCATCATGGCGCGCGTTGACCTAATGGAAGAAAAAAATTTGGCGATGGGACTGGATGCAGCAGCATGGCTAAAGCAGGGAAGTATTGATTACGTGGTCGGGCAAGATCCCTATGTACTGACGGATACGCAACCGAAGCCCCGATGGCTGCCGGATGCTGCCAACGCAGCTGGCGCTGCAGCGTACTATCGTCCACCCCGACGAGTTTACGATGAACGGACAGGCTTGCCAAGTAGACAGATGTACAATGCCTTGGCGCAAACGCTAAATTGGGATGGGTGGGCAGGTATTTACGACGGCTACCTGTCCTGGCCCTTCAGTGAAAGGGAATATCAGATTCTACGAGAGGTCGCGTATCCGGAAGTCCACGCACGACGGAGCAAACGTTATCTCCTCCAGCCGCGAGAAGGCGAATTGGACAAACCCACAACTACCCCACAGCGCCAGCTACCCATACAACTTAGAGAAGGGGAAACAGTCGCAATCAATATCTGGGTTGCCGATGACATTGAAAGTGCCAGACAAGACGGAGAGATGCGCAAACCTATCCTCACCCTGCGCTTTTCTTTTTTCTGTATTGAAGACGATATTAAATTCCGTGTCAATGGAAAGCTGCTGCCTTGGGAGGAAGCGGAGATCACCGATGAACGGGCGTTGACCATCCCAGTAAAGCTAGCCGGTTCAATGAATGTTCAAGCACCGCTTGGTATGTCTGCTCACTGGTTTCGCTACAAGTTAGAACTGGCTGACCTCAAACGGGGCGAGAATATACTTGAAATTGAGACGAGGCATCTGACAAAGACCGCGGGCTTTACCCGTAGCCTCAACGGTGTTGAAATCCAGACACGCTACAAGGATTTTCTTCGTCCCGAAGGACTTGAGGTAGAACGAATCGCACCGTCCGGCGGTTAGCATTGTAATCCATTCGATTTTAGCATTAAATTCAAAACACTCAATACGGGTGAACACGTAGCGGAATACAAAAAACCTTGCATTTCAAATGATCGTATGGTATGTTAAATAGGTTGCACTACGAAGAAAGGAGGTGGTTCAATTGGCTCGAGTTTGCCATGTCTGCGGAAAAAAACCGATGGCCGGTAATAAGGTTGCTCGAACTCGTGGGCAGATTAGCAAGCGCTCAAAACATAGGCAATTACCAAACCTACAACGGGTCCGTATCCAAGCGGAAAACGGAAGTCAACGGGTCCGCGTATGCATGCGATGCCTACGTTCCGGCAGAATCATAAAATCGATTTCGGGTGGAGGACAGGTTGCCTACGGTAACTGAGCGCTTAAAGCCGGTATGGGTAATGCTAAATTGTGACCATTTATCTGTTCCGACGCTTTTCAGATGCAGGAGATGTAATCCGGGAGACGGTTCGCACTCCTTTCAGGTAACGGATTGACTCCATGATAGCCTCCAACTGTTCAATTCCATTCACTTCCAAAGTGAACTGATCGTGACCTGTTTCCTTATTGAACCTGTGAGAACCGATGTTATCGATATTGACCTTATACTGGGCAATTAAGGTAGTAATTTCCGCTAACATCCCGGGACGATTATCACATTCAACAGTAATCGGCGCAGGATACGTAAGATTCTCAACTGGTGTCCAGTCGATATCAACAATTCTTTCTGGTTCATTAATAATTCGAGGGCAGTCCGCCCTGTGAACCGAGATCCCGCGCCCCCGCGTGAGATAGCCTATGATCTCATCGCCCGGTAAAGGATGGCAACACTTCATAATACGCGCCATATCAAGATCAATACCTTCAAGTTCGATTGATGGCGCGGATTGAGGAGGTCGTGTTGCCTGTTCTTTTTTCTCGGCAACAGGAGGTAGTTCGGGATTCAAAAGGTTGGCAATATGCGTTGCTGACTCTTTACCATTCCCAATTTGCCGAAAAAGTTCATCAATTAACGGCAATTGGGTTTTCTTTTTTGAAACGAGTTTTTCCGCCGCATCACGGAGCTCTACCGATCTGAGATAGTTCTTCAGGCTCAGTTGGCGCTGCCCCATCTCAAGTTCGAGTAGTCGTTTTCCCAGATCAATCGCCTGCGCACGATTTTGCTCGTTGAGCCACGACTGGATTTTATTGCGCGCCCTCGCCGTTTTAACCCATCGCAGCCAGTCGCGACTAGGTTGTCCATTCGGACGCGTCCGGATTTCTATCCTATCCCCATTTTGCAACCGATATTTGAAGGGGACTATGGCACCATTAACCTCCGCACCGGCACAAGTCTGTCCAATGTCGGTGTGTATTTTGTACGCGAAGTCGATTGGCGTAGAGCCTGCTGGTAGGCTATGGAGATCCCCCTTGGGCGTAAAGACAAAAACCTCATCTGGAAACAACTCACCTTTCATAGAGCGGATAAACTGGAACGGATCTTTGAACTCTTGAATCTCCGCAAGCATTTCTCTGAACCACGCAAAAATCCTTTCGTTATCTGTTTCCGACGGCATCCCTTCCTTGTATCGCCAATGAGCAGCGATTCCATATTCAGCAATCTGGTGCATTTCGTGGGTCCGAATCTGAATCTCTACAGGCTGCCCACGGTCTAAAATTGTCGTGTGTAAAGATCGATAGCCATTCGCCTTAGGAAGACCGATAAAATCCTTAAACTGTTCAGGGATATGATTCCACTTATTATGCAGAATGCCAATCACTGCATAGCAGTCCCCCACACTATTGACCAACACACGAAGTCCAAACAGATCGCGAATCTGATCAAATGGAACGCCTCGCTGATGAATCTTCTGATAAATGCTGTAGATATGCTTGGGACGACCGTATACCCGCGCCTTAACCCCCATTAGATCCAATTCCTGTTGTACGACATCCACCATCCACTTTGTATACGCCTCTCGTTCACCCAATTTTGCCGCAAGCAAATCTGCAACCTCTCTGTATTCGGAGGCGTGCAGGTACTTGAATGCCAAATCTTCAAGCCTACTCTTAATCCGCGCAATGCCCAATCGGTGGGCAAGTGGTGCGTACACCTCAAAAGTTTGCTTGGCAATGCGCTCTTGTTTATGCGGTGGCAGCGAGGAGAGCGTCTGCATATTGTGCAATCTATCCGCTAACTTAATCAGAATGACTCGCGTATCCTTCGCTGTGGCCAGAAGCAGCCGCAAGTAGTTTTCGGCTTGCCTCTGTTGAACCCCACCTTTGAATTTATACTTACTGATATTAGTCACACCCTCAACCAATTCAGTAATGGTTTCACCAAATTGATCTACAAGCTCGTCACGGGTAGCTGCCGTGTCTTCGAGCACGTCATGCAACAGCCCAGCACAGATCGTATCGGTATCCAACTTCAGTTCAACTAATGTCTTAGCTGTCTCAAAACAGTGGGTAAAATACGCATCCCCAGATATCCGTTGTTGACCGTGATGACAAGCTTGGCTATATTCATAGCTTCTTCGCAACAAATCACAATCCGCATCAGGATTATATGCCTGAATTTGGCGCACCAGATAGTTGACACTCATACGACACTCTCTCCCAAATCTGTTTGATATTCTTCCGCAATTGAAAGTCCAAAAAAAGCAGGTTCGTTTGTTTCATCTGTTCCCCGTTCAGATAGATGTCGGAATCAGTGAGTTGGCGCTTCTCTGCCGGTGAAGGCAAGAGTTGGATGTTCTGTTCTGGGGAATTCGGATATTGCTTCAGCAGCTGCAATTCTTCAAAGATTGAAAGGCCATTGGTAACAGCTTCCGCCGGGATAGAACCGGTCTGTGCAGCCTGTAGGACACTTGCAAGAGTGAGTCTGCCCTGATTGTCACCGTTCATTGTATGTAGGCATTTGTAAAGCTCCCGTAGGGTCTGCTCACTCGGAGATTGGCGAACGATGCCTTCCTCCATCCATTCAACATCCTTGGGTTGATAGATAAGATGGATGTATGTTGGCTCAAGATCTTTGAACGCAGGTTGGCACCGATCAAAGAACGTTATTTGTTGAGGGGTTGGATGACAAAAGACTAAGTGCCGGATATGCGGCAGATCGACCAATGTACAACTCGAAGCGATCGCAAATAATTCGCCGTGTGCCAATTTATCTGTGACCTGAGTCTTGTCCGCGTCAGACATATCGGCTTCACAGCGTCCAATCCTTTCCGTGGTGCTAAGCAGCTCGAAAAGTTGGTCCAACGCTCTGTCGTCGCGTACATATAGCAACGTCGGTTCCTCCCGTTTTAGGAGCTTGCACAAGTAATCTTGCTTGCTCTCAAGGGCCCTGCGGTCAATAAATTTTGCAGGACTCTCGTCTTCCTCGGTAGGGAACATCGTTACAACAGTGTTTCGATCGAGGGTGTGGATGTGTAAATCTTCGATCTTTAGTTGAACAGTGCGGCTATTATTCCACTCGTTAATCTCTGGCTCAAAAGCCAAGTCTAATCGAATATTCTTATTTCTCAACGCGATGAGGTGATCCGACATGTTCCAACCGAGTGCTGCAAGCGTTTGCCCTCCGTCGGTCACGAATAGTTTGAGGTGGTTCCCATCTTTTCCTATTATGCTGGGCGGCTTGGAGAGTCGAAGATTGTGCATCGCAAGGCGTGGCGGCACATTCTCTTCACCGAACGGTTCCAGTTGTTGCAATCCCTCTATAGCTTGTAATGTCAGATAAGAAGACTGCACCTCAAGATCAACTCTTAACTTCGGAATCAGGTCTTCATCAGTAAGATGTTCGCAGGCATATTCGTTGAATCGGAGAGCGAACTCCTCGATGTTCTTCGTTTTGACTGTTAACCCCGCCGCCCGCGCATGACCACCATGTTTCACCAATAACTCGTCACATGCGTTTAAGCTGTCGGCAAGATTCATACCCTCAATACACCGTCCCGAACCGTGGGCTTCGTCGCCTTCAACTGCCAGCACAAAAACCGGGCGATAATAACGATTGAGGATCCGTGATGCAACGATTCCAACAACTCCCCGATGCCACCCTTCATCAGCAACAACCAATCCATTCTTCTGGTTATGATCATTATTCTTTTCAATCGTAGCGATTGCTTCGTCCCGAATTCTGTTTTCCACTTCCCGGCGCTCCAGATTGGAAGCATCAAGTTCCTCAGCAAGTGGTATTGCTTCCTCATAGGATTCTGCTGTCAGTAGTTTAACTACCTGGTCCGCGGTGTTCATCCGTCCTGCCGCGTTAATTCGGGGTCCTAAAACAAACGATAATGTATATCCAACAATCGGTTTGTTATCGTGATAGTTTGCCACATCACAGAGTGCCTTGATTCCCGGTCGTTCGCGTTTATTGATTTCTGCTAAACCAAGACTCGTAAGGACTCGGTTTTCTCCTGTTAGCGGGGCAATGTCTACAACCGTACCGAGTGTCACAAGGTCCAGTTGGGACTGTAAGAACGGATCCAGATCGCCACCACCCATCACCGCATGCGCTAACTTGAAAGCCAGCCCGACCCCCGCAAGTCCATCGAAGGGATATTCACTTTCGGGCATTTTAGGTGTGATGATCCCGGTCGCCGGAGGCAGTGCGTCGGGGCGTGGTTGATGATGGTCAGTGATAATTACGTCTATACCAAGGTTGTTAGCAAACTCAACCTCATCAATCGACGTGATGCCACAATCAACGGTAATCAGTAAATCGCAGCCACTTTCCCTTAAGGTCTGGACAGCTTTCTTATTGAGACCATACCCTTCCCCAAAGCGATCAGGGATATATGGGCTCACCGGAAAGTCAAGGTGCTGAAACGTATTAATTAGGAGCGAGGCGGCTGTCGTGCCATCCGCATCATAGTCGCCAAAGATCCATACCTGTTCGCCATGCTTCATCGCTAAACGGATACGCTCAACCACCTGCTCCATCCCGTGTAGTAGAAACGGCGAATGCAGCTGATCGGGTGTTGGATACAAATACGCATGCGCTGCATCTTCCGTTTCAATTCCCCGATTGACGAGAAGATGTGCCATCAACGGTGAAATCCCAAGCCTTACCGCCAACCGAGAACTTTTCTCAATGTCGGGTATCGCAGATTCCCAGATTTTTCGTTGACCTTCTTTCATGGTAGATATAATCCATATCTCGGTTGAGTGCCTTGCGCTCTAAGTTTCATTGACCTAACTGTTGCCAACACACATTTGCTATATTATCATGACTCGGTTTTCTGGTCAAGAGATGATTGAGACTGAAAGAGTCGCAAAGAGAAGCCTTTGACTTTATAGACGTGTCATAAATACTATTCAATAATATCTCTTCAAAAATCGTAAACAACGCTAAATCGGTGGCTACCCGATGTGTCACGTATCCCGCCGATAGGAAAAAGGAACCCATAGTCAATTCGCAAGCTTCTGAATGGACGGTAACCGCCACCGAGCGTCAAGTTTGTCCCCCACGCTAAATTTTCTAATCGAAATCCGCCGCGGAGTGTCAAACTTTCCTCGTAGAACTGGGACTCGATGCCAACTTTGACATTGACCTCACTCTCTCTGAAAACGAGATCCATGCCCCATGTGGAGTTTTTGGTAATAATACCAATTCCAAGCATTACCTGACGCGCAAGCCTTTCTGGGGTGACTGAATCGGAGGAGGCGATATTCGGTGTGTTGAGATTCTGGATGGAGAGGGCAATTGGAATGTTTGGCGATGGCCGGAAGATCATGCCAACATCCAGAGCTAACCGACTGCGCCCTCGTAGGTCTTCTACAACCAAGCCGTCTGCCCCGATTGTAGGAGCTGTGTCCCAATTTAACAACTTAACCGCGCTCCCGAAGGAGATGCGGCGTTTGCTTTCCGTTCCTAAATCGTAACTTCTGCTTAACCCGATGAGGAGGTAATCCTCTGAATATAAATTTGCGGCATCCAGCCGTTTCCACAGGAAACCTATGGCACCACGGGTTGGTTGGGAATAGGCATAGCTTACCAAGTTCTGTGTAATCGAGGTGTCATCGCTCAGTCCGACATGTAATCTCGCTGTCGTTGCCGATACTTGTTGTGCAGATTGACCCGACTCTGGATCGCGCCGGAGGTTCGCAATTGATGCGGGGTTCACCAACAACCCGTCTGATTCATTCGCAATGGCGGCATACGCCCCACCCATTGCGAAAGCGCGTGCGCCGATAAACCCATCTTCAAAAGCTGCATGCGTCAGCACGGGGAATTGTGCGACACTAACCCAAGTCAGCAGCAGAAAAAGTAGTGACCGAACGAAAACAAAAGTAGAATCAGATGGGAGGAGCAGGCAACGGAAGGTTAAGACGTTGGAGTGGGAAAAAGGCATTATCGGGTGATTCAGCCCCCCAAAAGTGATGAACAACCAGCCCCTACGTCTGGTTCCATGCCTCTTACCAGCCAAGAAATTATTCATCGGAAAATTTATAACCAACTCCCCAGACAGTTTTGATGTACTGCGGTTGGCTTGCATCTGTCTCGATTTGTTCCCGCAGTCGCCGGACATGTACATCCACGGTACGAGTGCCAACGAAGCTATCTTTGCCCCAGACAAACTCAAGCAAGTGGTCCCGCGAATAAACACGACCGGGGCTTCGCATCAGGAATGCCAAGAGATCAAACTCTTTCATCGTAAGTTCCAGCAGCCGGTTTCCGATGGTTGCCCTGCGCCGTTCTGCATCAATAGAAAGATCTCTGTATTTCAGCGTCGGCGATTGGTTACGGGGTTGATAATCTTGGCGATAAGATCTACGTAAGATTGCTTTGACTCGTGCTATCAACTCACGAGGATTGAACGGCTTGGGGATGTAATCGTCTGCGCCTATCTCCAGTCCAACAATCTTATCCACATCCCTGTCTTTTGCCGTGAGCATCAAAATCGGAATAGTAGATTCTGCTCGTATCTGCTTGCAGACCTCAAAGCCGTCCATTCCCGGTAACATTATATCAAGGACAACTAAGTCAGGGTGAGCTTGTCGTACTTTCTCAAGTGCTTCAATTCCGTCATAAGCTTTAATAACATCATATCCCTCGGCTGCTAAGTAATCACCAATGAAATCAACGATATCTATTTCATCATCAACAACGAGGATTTTAAAACTTTTCATTAGGGTTACCTGCCGTAGCATAGTCTATAGATTCAAAGTATCCCGTGCTGAGGTGGAAAGCATACTTTGGCGAAATCGGTCCCGTTTAAAACTCACATGCTGCGGTTCATAGTCGGACGATCCGTCCGGTGTCAAGCTCCACACTAAATTTTTCCATAACAGACGCACAGTAGAGGGTGAGGTTTAGACATCTTATGTCGGCTAACCTCTCTTAATAGAATGGGGAGTTAGGCAGTTAAAATGCGTCGCCGGCAGATCCTACAGCGCCCTAATATTATACCTAATTGCGCGACGCCAATTTTCTCCACGCCCCGGTTGGAATTATTATACTTTATGTCCAAGTCCCTGTCAAATAGCGTGCCTCTGAGGGATCGCTTCGGACATGCAGAGGCAGGCAAATTTCTTTGTCAAAGTCATAAAAGTAAGATATAATCATACATACTACGGCAGAAACAAGGCCGCACCAACTCAATTGAACCCTAAATTTCTTGTCGAACATAAGCATAAGTACTTGATGTATGTTTTCTTTTTTGTTATAATATAGACTTACAACTTTGTAAGAAAAAGCGCACCAACCAGTGTCTTTATGCCTCAGACGTAAAAATGAGCAGAAAATGTGTCCTATTGGACCATCGCAACTTAATCTGTAGCAACCTACCAAAGTACTAGCATTGATAAACGCACAATAGATTAAAATATCGAACCCCATTAGGAATAATGTTGATTGTACTAACCCTTCAACTCCAATTTGGAAGGAGCCAATAATGGCGACAGAAAGTTTAGCACCTTTTAACGCTGATGCAATAGATTCGGAGGAGGCCCGCGCAATTGAAATTTATGAAATGCAGCTCGGACGCGTCCAAGCGGGTCAGATGCCAGAGGAGATCTTCCTCGAATTTAGACTGCGTCACGGCGTCTACGGACAGCGCGATGAAGGATCACAGATGATTCGCGTGAAAATTCCGTTCGGTGGTCTAAATGCACAACAACTGGAAATGCTTGCTGATGTTGCCGAAGAATTTTCGGATAACATCATTCACATCACGACTCGCCAAGACGTGCAGTATCACTACGTCGATATCAACAATACGCCGGAGCTAATGCGTCGGTTGGGATCGGTTGGCATAACTACCAAGGAAGCCTGTGGCAATGTGGTTCGGAATGTCACTGCTTGTCCGCTGTCAGGTGTGTGTAACGACGAGCCTTTTGATGTGACACCCCACTCCAAGGCACTGTCCGCCTTCCTACTGGGACACCAAGACGCACAAGACTTCGGACGCAAGTTCAAGATTGCGTTTTCTGGGTGCCATGAACACGCTTGTGGCTTAGGATATATGCACGATATCGGTGCAGTCGCAGCGATTAAGGAAGTTGATGGAAAACCGAAACGCGGGTTTAAATTACTGGTAGGTGGCGGTCTTGGTGCTGTTCCACATCAGGCAAAAGTCTTTGACGAGTTTGTGCCTGAAGAGGAATTATTGCCAATCTCGCAGGCAATTTCGAGAGTATTTACCCGTCTCGGAGAGCGGAAGAATCGCAACAAGGCGCGGATGAAATTTGTGGTTTCAAATCTCGGCATCGAAGAATTTCGGCGTCTCGTGCTGGAGGAACGTGAACAATTGCGTCATGACCCGGCTTGGACAGCTCATCTTGATAGCCTCGATGCTTTTGATGAAGTGCCGCTTAAACCGCCGACGCAGCTGAACGGCGCATCAAAACCGGAGGGTTTCGATGAGTGGCATGCCACAAACGTGCGTTCCCAACGACAGCCAGGATACGCGGTTGTCAGTATCACGCTGCCGCTCGGAGACATCACCGCAGATCAGACACGGGCATTGGCGGATATTTCACGCAAGTACGTGAAAGACACTATTCGCACCACCGTCGAGCAGAATCTTGTTCTACGCTGGGTTAGCATGAGCGATCTACCAGCCCTTTATCAGGATTTGCAGGCGATCGGTTTAGGTGCATCGGGTGCTGAAAGTACGGTTGATATTACAGCGTGCCCCGGCACTGATTCTTGCAAGTTGGGTATCTCATCTTCTCGCGGCTTGGCAGCTCACTTGAGAAACTATTTCATCGACACCGGTGTGAAGGAGGGGATCCAAGATCTGCGGATCAAAATTAGCGGATGCCCGAACTCATGCGGACAGCATCATATCGCAAACATCGGGTTCTTCGGTTCGTCACGACGTATGGGGAAACATATCGCCCCGTATTATCAGGTTCTGTTGGGCGGTCATGCTATTGAGAATGCAAGTGCTTATGGACTTGCTGCCGGAAAGATCCACGGAAGAAACATTCCGCAATTCATCGAGCATCTGACCGGAAAGTACCTTGATGAACGGCATGAAGATGAGTCTTTCACCGACTATATCACCAGACTCGGCAAAGTCGAGATTAAGGCGATCCTTCGTGAGTATGATAAGATTCCGAGTTTCGAGGAAGACCCCAGTTACTATATCGACACCGGCGATACGAAGGAATTCCAACTCAAGACGGGTGTTGGCGAGTGTGCAGGAGCATTGGTAGAATTAGTCTCGTTCATACTTGAAGAGGCGGATCGACTCATCTATGAGGCAGGACTCGATCTGGAGCGTGATCAATATGTGAATTCTGCTGAACACGCTTATGAAGCGATGATCAAAGCCGCAGACGCGCTGCTGACGACCGAGGGGCAGCAACATATTGACAATGAGACGACAGTTAGGGAGTTCCGTAGTCGCTTCTTTGAACCGGGAATCGTCTTCCCCGGGTTTGGCGCGCATATATTCAAGGCGACTGAGGAGGATGCCAGCACCTTTGATAGGGAACTCACTCACCGCCGCGTTGAGGAAGCAACCCTCTTTGTCGAGGAAGCACATAACGTCTACGGACGGATGCGGATTCGGCAAGAAGAGGAATCAGCGACTAAGAAGCGAGAAGCCAGACCGGCGCGTATCCCCAAGGCACCGCCGAAAGCGGAGCCGGTCGAGGAGATCGTTGACAGTCTTGACCTCAAAGGCGTGGCGTGTCCGTTTAATTACGTGCAAGCCAAAATCCGCTTGGAGACGATGGACGTTGGTCAGCTGCTCGAAATCACGATTGACGATGGCGAACCGATTGAAAACGTCCCCAAGAGCCTAACGAACGACGGGCACGAGATTACTGACACCAAGAAGGTCGGTCAGCACTATCGCCTCGTGATTCGCAAAGGTGAATAACGAATACGGCACTACCACAGTAAAGCGTGATGGACTGCAGCAGGGTTCGTCACGCTTTATTTTTTTCTAGGCACACGAAAAATTGCCGAATTACAGGACAAGGTATACCCATGAGTCAGACAGAGATGGCGTATTTTGAGCAAGAAGACATATTGCATTTGGAGATTTCCGATGAACCAGAGACAGGAAGCATTGAACTGAGTCCCAATATTACGGCAGAATTGAATGACGGTGGAGAACTCATTGGTATCGAAATCCTAAATGCTAGGGCCTTCATTCGAGATTCAATTTTGGAATCCGTACAAGGAAAGATACTTGCGCTTGGAAAATAAAGCCAATTAAGAGCCTGTTATGCAACAGATAATTGATGATAAAAATCAACTCAAGGAAGTATTCAAACAAGCATTCGCTGAATTGCTACAAGAACGGAGAGACTTATTGTACGATGTCTTTACCGAAGTTCTTGAGGATATAGCTCTGGTGAATGCAATCAAAGAAGGGGAAGAAACTGAGATTGTCTCCAGAAAACAGGTTTTTGAACTTTGAGAGATGACAACTCTTGATGAAATCTCCACGAAAATCCGAAACGGTCAGTTTGAATTCTCACAACATGCAACGGACCAAAGTATTATTCGTCATATCAGTGTGCAAGAGGTCCGTGAGGCTATTGAAGACAGCGAAGTGATTGAAGACTATCCAAACGATAGATATGGCCCGAGTTGCCTGATTCTTGGCTTTACGCAATCGAAGAGACCATTACACATTCAGTGTAGTTACCCATCACGACCTCTAGTCAAAATCATCACCTTGTACGAACCGGACCCGCTACGATGGATTGACTTCAAGATGAGGAGAAAATGAAATGCCCAACAATGAAGAGTGGAGTGAAACATTAGTTGAGCAAAAGGTAACATATAGCATTGAAGTCGATGGGCAGCTTGTCATTATTGAAGATGTGCCCGCCCGCGTAAATGTTGAAACAGGAGAAAAGCACTTTTCCCCAGAAACTGTTGAACGTTTACAGCAAGCTGTATGGGAACAATATCGTCCTGTGCGCACTATTGAGACACCTGTGTATGAGTACACCGTATTTGTAACTAAAAGAGACTCAAAATTAAACAAGTGGCTCAAATGGATGGAGACTATCCGGAGCGAGATTCAAAAGCTGCTGCGAGATACAAACATGTTCTGGGAAGTCCGAGACATCATCCGTGAGAATCCGCGTATCCAGAAGCTGAGTGCTTTCTATAGCTATCTTGGGAGGACTTATCTTTCTCATGCGTTAGCAGGGCTGCGTCGGCAAATCAAACCGCAGAAGGACAGCATATCTTTTGTAGGACTGCTTGTTGATATTGCTAATAACCCTGAGGAACTGTCCCGCAGCTATTACCGTTCCCTCTGTTCCCACCCTGATGGACCTGACATCAGCCAAATAGAGATGGAGGGAATCGAGGAACTCAGAGCGGTAGGGGTTACCGGCAATTCTCAACCGAAAGATTTGATACAGATGGATGACTTCGCACCATACGCAGATGCAAGCGGAGAGCATGTATGCCCTCAGATGGTAAAAGATGATATAGATAAACTCCAGAAAGCTGCAAAAGCATGTGAGGATTTCGCGGATAAACGGATTGCCCATTGGGATCAGGGCGAGCCGGAAGTTATACCAACATTTGGAGAACTCGATGATTGCATTAAATTGCTGGATGAGACATATGTGAAATATCATCTCCTGTTTTATGCCGAATCTATAGACACGTTGATGCCAGCCTATCAATACGAATGGAAGAAGATTTTTCTGGAACCATGGTTAAAGACTGGTTTTGGGAGTGCCAAGGGGCTTATTCATATCGGTGAAGATTTTGACGACGAACTCCCAGATTTCAAAGAGTACATGGAATGAAGTATCTGCTTGATACACATACGTTGCTTTGGTTTCTCGCCGGCGACAAAAAACTGAGCCACAGAGCACGACAAGTAATTGATGATCCAAACAATGAGAAGTTCGTCAGCATTGCTAGCCTATGGGAGATAGCAATTAAGGTAGGATTAGGAAAACTCCATTTAGCCAAACCGTTTGATCAGATGTTTCCAGAAAGATTAGATTTCAATCGCATTCAGATATTGGATATCACAGTTGATAGTCTCATCAAGCTGACCACGTTACCTTTTCATCACCGAGATCCGTTTGATCGCTTAATAATTGCTCAAGGACTTACTGAAGAACTTCCAACAATTAGTGTTGATACAGGCTTTGATGCTTACAGCATAGATAGAATATGGTGACAACATAGCAAATGCGGAACCAGTATTACAGTTACAGTTGACAGCAGAGAACTGTGGTTTTATAATACCAACAAGCAGGAGAAAGGATATATGTTTTTTGCCTTACTGTTGGTCACATTCGTCTTAGCGGCTGTTGTCTCATTTTGCGTTATAAAGGTCTTCGATAAGCCAATATCGGCCATCTTGAGACGCATTATTCAGGACGAGATCAGCAGCGCGTGGCATAAATATGTGAAATTTGCTGCCTATGTGGTTGGTATTTCCGGAGGCGTGAGAGTACATCAGCTAGAAAGATATATAAGTGCACCCGCCAAAGATTCGCAGATTTTAGAACTGAATGATAAACGATGGATACTAGAAGTATATCGAACCATCATCGAAACCCTTCAAGCGATCGCTTGGATGTACTTAGTGGTGTTTATATTTGCCTTAATTGCATACGTTATCGTTAGGGCGTTTGAATTAAGGAGCTCTAAATAAAAGTAAATGCCCCCTAACAAATGTGGTAGGCAGGGCTAATTTCCTGTAGAAAGGAATTTGCGGTTATAATTACCTATGGATCTACAACAGATTAACATCAAGGTCTTCACGACAGAAGACAGTCATATCAATTACGAGAATTTCATCAGGGTCTTCAACCGATGGATGGCAGAAGGAGAGCCAGACGAGTACCTGAATTATGCTGATTACTCGTTTACCCATGCGGGTCCCGGCGTTCTGCTAATTTCGGCAAGCACCAACTACAGCATAGATGCAGCCAGAAGTCGTCACGGATTTCTTTATAACCGGAAGCATAAGGTAGATGGAGATAACCGCGAAAAGATTCATCAAGCATTCACTGAAACGCTCCAAAGGTGCGTCCTTTTAGAAGAGGCCGAAGAACTAGAGAACGCTGTACATCTAAACGGAGATGAGATTCTGTTTTTTATTAATAACCGCCATATTGCACCGAACACCCAAGAGATGTTTGAGGCGATTCAGCCGGACCTAACCGCGGTGCTAGAGCAGATGTACGGTGGGGACGACTTTACGGTTGAACTTGCATTTGAAGATATTCGGGAACGGTTTGCGGTTCAAATCTCTGCCCGTTCAGGCAAGAGACTTTCCGATCTACTGGCAAACTTGGAAAACAATTAGAATCCATTCTTGCGATTCACAACGAAGGAACTTATAGATGCACAATTTTAGTAGTGAACAAATTGAGCGATACAGTCGCCATATCATCCTCAAAGAGGTCGGAGGGATGGGGCAAACGAAGCTGCTGGAATCGAAGGTGCTGCTCATCGGTGCAGGTGGCCTTGGATCCCCGGCGGGATTGTATCTTGCCGCAGCTGGTGTGGGAACGCTCGGAATCGTTGACGATGATGTTGTCGATATGAGCAACCTCCAACGACAGGTACTGCACGGGACAAGTGACGTAGGAAAATTGAAAACCGAGTCTGCAAGGGAAACGATCAACGACATCAACCCTGATGTCGAGGTCATAACACATCCCGACAAGATTACATCGGCAAACGCTTTCGATATCCTTGAAGGCTACGACCTTATTGTTGATGGGTGCGACAATTTGCCTACCCGCTATCTGCTGAATGACGCTACTGTCATGCTTGGCAAACCGATAGTACATGGTAGCATCTTCCAGTTTGAAGGGCAGGTAACCGTCTTCCATCCCGGTAGGGGCCCGTGTTATCGCTGTCTTTACCCAACCCCTCCGCCTCCCGATATGGTACCCAGTTGTCAAGAAGCGGGGGTAATCGGTGTGTTACCGGGCATTGTCGGAAATGTACAGGCTGTTGAAGCTATCAAAGTATTATTAGACATCGGAAAACCGTTAATTGGTCAACTACTTCTGTTCAACGCCTTATCAATGGAGTTTAAGAAACTCACACTTAGGCAGGATCCTGGCTGTCCCGCGTGTGGTAAGAATCCAACGATCCACGAACTGATTGATTACGAGGAATTTTGTCAAGTGCGTTGGTAGTCCCATAAACCCCGTGTAATATCGCCCCAAGATCCAGAACTATTGTATCTTGGGGCTTTTTTTGCGTACCCAACGGTATGCTTCGGAGCAACATGTTTCTGCTTGACAGCATCTGTGATGGGTGCTATACTAAAACCCATTCTAAAATAATAGGTCGCACCCACAACAAGCCTATCGAATCCTGAGGTTACGAAGGTTTAAGTCTTGAGGATAGGTAAATATAAAAACTGTGAAAGGAGTTATTGAAGCATGTTGAAAAAAAGAGTCGCTTTATTGGGAATGATTTTGGGGGTTGTCTTCGTAACAATTGTGCCCCATGCTGCTGGACAATGGAACATTTTGCAACAGATGGACCAAGAAGATGTTCGGGATTATAATGGAATCGCTTTTATTAGCTCGAGGGAAGGATGGGTCGCTGGTGTATCGGCTTTAGATATGGATAGTCCGGGATATATTGGACACACCAGAGACGGTGGTAAGACGTGGGAAAAAGCAGAAGTTCCTATCGAGCAGATGCTCACAGATATCTACTTCTTCGATAAGAAAAATGGATGGGCAGTCGGACAGCAGGGGATGATTGTTGGAACATCAGATGGCGGCAAACGCTGGGATATCCAAACGAGTAAGGTGGGAAACTGGCTTAAAGGCGTAAGCTTCGTCAGCACCAAGGTAGGTTACGCGGTTGGAATGAACGACACAATCGTTAAAACTACCAACGGAGGAAAACAGTGGAATGTTCTGCGTGGTGGTGAGGTGGCTGCTGCTGTGGGGGATGAGGAAACTGTTGTGCTCAATGCCGTCCAATTTATCGATGAATCAACCGGTTGGGTGACGGGGGTTAGGATTAGTCCGGAAACTGGGGGGCAAGACGGCTTAGTCCAGAAGACAACGGATGCCGGACAGACGTGGACGGATCAACCTACAAATATTCCCGATATTCTCGAAGATATCTTCTTTGTGGATGGCAATAACGGGTGGGCGGTCGGAGAAAACGGCATCGTCCTACGCACTATGAATGGCGGCGATAGTTGGGATATCCAACCGAGCGGGACGGAAGAAAAACTGTTAAGCGTCAGCTTCGCCGATAGTGCAGTAGGCTGGGCAGCCGGCGGTGGACTAGGTGTCAGCATTATCCTTCATACGACCGACGGTGGAACTACATGGGTAACGCAAACCATCGATGATCCCATCATCAGTAAGGTGCCCGCAAACGGTATTTTTGTGTTAGATGCAAACAACGTTTGGGTTGCTGGCAATAACGGTTTCGTTGTGTCATCATCAAAGTAGAACTTATCAGCTTAAGAACAATCCTAAGTTAGGGGAATCTATTTTCAAAAATTGAGGTGATAGATGGAATTTGCAGATCGAATGGACCGTCTGGGAACGGAATCTGCTTTCGAAGTACTTGCCAAAGCCAAGGGACTGGAAGCACAGGGGAGAGACATTGTTCATCTTGAAATCGGCCAGCCCGATTTCATAACCCCTACAAATATTTGCGAAGCAGCCTTCAAGGCGATGAAGGACGGTCACACCGGATACGGTCCCTCTGCGGGTCTACTAGAGTTTCGTGAAGTTATCGCTGAACATATTTCGGAAACGCGTGGCATAGCAATTCATCCGGACGAAGTCACTGTTACACCTGGTGCCAAACCTATCATTTTCTTTACCATCTTGGCACTTGTCGATGAGGGAGATGAAGTTATTTATCCTAACCCCGGATTTCCAATTTATGAATCTGTCATTGACTTCATCGACGCCAAAGCTGTCCCGCTTCCACTACGTGAGGAGGTTGGCTTCCGCTTCCGCATTGAAGATCTTGAGGATGCTATATCAGACCGGACAAAACTCTTGATTGTCAACTCACCGCAAAACCCGACAGGAGGCACGCTGGAAAAGAGTGACTTGGAAGCAATCGCAGAGTTAGCCACGAAGCATAATTTCTATGTGCTAACAGACGAGGTATATTCGCGCATCCTTTATGAAGGTGTCCACGATAGCCTCATCAGCTTGCCCGGTATGAAGGAGCGAACGATTCTGCTTGAGGGACACTCCAAGACCTATGCTATGACCGGCTGGCGGTTGGGTTATGGAATAGCTCCCGTAGAACTCGCCGATAAGATTACGCAGCTAACCATTAACTCCAACTCGTGTACTGCCACTTTTACACAATTTGCAGGGATGGAGGCGCTGACGGGACCGCAAGATTTTGTCCACGATATGGTCACGGAGTTTAGACTGCGACGTAATGCCATCGTTGACGGTTTAAATGCAATTGAAGGTGTAAGCTGCATCAAGCCACTTGGCGCATTCTACGTATTTCCAAATGTTTCACAACTGCCGCTCTCCTGTCAAGACCTATCCGACTACCTACTTGAAGACGCAGGCGTTGCGGTCCTGCCCGGCACTGCTTTCGGTAAATATGGTGATGGTTACTTGCGGCTGTCGTATGCAAACTCGTTAGAGAATATCCAAGAGGCCTTGGCGCGTATGGACTCGGCAATCTCAAGAATTCGATAGATGCTTTTATCTTTGGATAGGTAAGATTAATGCCCCGCAAAGCAACGGCTCGTGTTCCAGCAAGCACAACAAACTTAGGCCCAGGTTTTGATGTCCTTGGACTTGCTCTACAACTCTATAGCACAATTTCGCTTGAAGAGATTGACGCGGGAACGGAGATTCAGATCGCGGGTGTTGATGTAGATAAGCTCAATAACAACGCAAACAATATTGCGTGCCGCGCTGCAAATGTAGTTTTCGACAAGGCTGGCTATAAGCCGAGCGGCCTGCGGTTGGTTCTAACCAATGGAATCCCTGCGATTCGGGGGCTGGGTGGCAGCGGCACAGCGATACTCGGAGGCTTGTTGACGGCGAACGCCTTATGCGGACAACCTTTTTCCCGCTCGGAATTGCTCGACTTCGCCACGGAGTTCGAGGGGCATCCGGATAATGTCGCTGCGTCGCTATTAGGTGGCTTAGTCATCTCTATGATGGACGGCGATCACGTCCACTGGGTTCAATTAGATTGCGATTCAGCTCTACAGGTTGTTGTCGCAATTCCAAACTTCTCGTTGTCAACTAAAGCAGCGCGGAGTGTTCTACCTAAAACTGTTGATTTCGCCGATGCCATCCACAACGTGAGTCGTTCCTCCATGTTGGTAGCAGCCATCGCCACGGGAAAACTAGAGATGTTATCGCTTGCAATGGCGGATCGGCTCCATCAACCGTATCGAACTTCCCTAATCCCTGGATTTGATGATGTAGCCGAATCCGCGATGCGTGCAGGGGCGCTAAGCGTGGCTCTGAGTGGAGCAGGTCCAAGCGTTGCAGCCTACTGTGCAACATCAACCGATGAAGTCGCGACTCAAATGGTCGGAGCATTTGAGCGGAATCAGATTTCATGCGACGTCAAGGTGCTGTCCATCGATTCGACCGGTGCAACCGTGGAAACGACTGACACGTAAGCGCTCAAGCCTTATCTTTCATATCCCTAATGCAGCCTCCGACCCGCCCTTTCCACCCTATCTTTTTCTTGTTTCGTCCGCTAGCAATCAGGCGTTGTAGAATAATGGAGCGAGCAAATGTTAAACACAGACACCGCAAAAATTTATGCAAAGGGCGGCATGGGGGGAAATGGCTGCATCAGCTTTCGCCGAGAGAAATTTGTCCCGCGAGGCGGGCCCAATGGTGGTGATGGGGGAAATGGTGGAAGTGTTATCTTGGAAGTCGCCGAAGGGATAAGTACACTCATTGATTGCCGATATAACCCCCACCAAGTAGCGGACAACGGTCAACATGGCATGGGAAAACTGATGCACGGAGCGGATGCCGATGATCGAATCGTCAAAGTGCCAGCAGGCACGATTGTGCGGATTCCAGATACAGAGGAACCCATAATCGACCTGCAAAAAGTGGGACAACGTGCGGTGATCGCACGCGGTGGGATTGGCGGCAAAGGAAATGCACGCTTTAAGAGCAGTACGTTTCAAAGCCCGCGTGTCGCCGAGAAGGGAGAGCCGGGGGAGGAACGCCATATCGCGCTAGAGGTCAAATTGATTGCTGACGTTGGGTTGGTAGGCTACCCGAACGGAGGCAAATCAACGCTTCTTGGACGGACCTCCGCCGCAAAACCGAAGATCGCGGATTATCCTTTTACGACACTGACTCCCAACTTAGGTGTTGTCAGGGTGGATTCCGAACGCAATTTCGTGCTTGCGGATATCCCGGGGATCATTGAGGGAGCACATGAAGGCGCAGGACTGGGACACGATTTTCTGCGGCATATCGAGCGCACCAAGATGCTCCTCCATGTAGTAGACGCCGCTGCGGTTGACGGGCGAGATCCCATCACCGACTACGAACAGATCAATACAGAACTTGAACGGTACAATCCCCGCCTAACCCGCCTACCACAGTTGGTTGTTCTCAATAAACTTGACCTTCCTGACGCGCAAGCTAATTTACAGTCAATCAAAGAATACTTTGGGAAACGGCGTGTTTTTCCTATCTCCGCGGTCACCGGCAAAGGGGTAGATAACCTGATAAGAGCGACCTATTCACTCCTGCAGCGGATTAATGCACGAATTCGCGAAAGACAAGAAACCGTGGAACCCCATCCAACCTTCCACATACCCAAACCTGATGAACGATTTCAACTCATCACGGAGAAAAATCGTTTTATTGTGCGTGGCGAAGAACCGCGCCGCGCCGTCCTCATGACCGACATGGAAAATGATCAGGCACTGGTACTCCTCCATCGCAAACTAAAAAAAATGGGCGTCCTGAACGCGCTCATCAAAGCTGGTATCGCAGAAGGCGACACCGTCCAAGTCGATGCCTTCGAGTTCACATATAGCGCCGATGAAATCAATACAAATTGACCCCCGTCAACTGTTAGCACGTGCTCGTCGAGTCGTTGTGAAGGTTGGCAGCACAACTATTTCCAGAAACTTCGATCTAGATTCTCAGCGTATAGACGCATTGGTACAAGATCTCGCATCTTTGAAACAGAAAGGCAAGGAGATTATACTTGTCACTTCTGGTGCGATCGCCGCGGGAACGGGGAGGTTGGGGCTCGCACAGCGCCCTCAAACGCTTCCCGGATTGCAGGCGGCAGCCTCGGTAGGACAGACTCGCTTAATGCACGCTTACGAGCATCGGTTTTCGCAATATAACCAAATTACAGGAACGATGCTGCTGACGCAGGACGATTTCAACTATCGCGAACGCTATACACACATGAGCAATACGTTACGCGCGCTTTTGCGGCTTGGAGTGCTCCCAATCATCAATGAAAATGATACCGTTGCAGTAGAGGAAATTAAGGTCGGCGATAATGATACACTTGCAGCCTATGTGACCAACCTTGCCGAGGCGGACCTATTGATTATCTTGTCAGACCAAAATGGATTTTATACCGCAGATCCCCGCAAAGACTCCGATGCGAAATTGATTAGTCTTGTCTATGACGTTACCGACGAACTCAAACGATCGGCGGGAAACGCAGGCAGCCAGAGCGGAACCGGCGGTATGGCTACAAAGCTGCACGCCGCCGAAATTGTCACCGGATCCGGTGAGATGATGGTCCTTGCGAATGGCACCGAACCCCAAGTTGTCAATCGAATTCTTTCGGGTGAGAAGATTGGGACGCTGTTTCTCCCGCAGGAACGGATGTCCGGTCGGAAACGGTGGATAGCCTATTCACGTCCACCAAAGGGGCACCTGACTGTGGACGGTGGGGCATCTCGTGCCTTGGTGCATCACGGCAAAAGCCTCCTGCCATCCGGGATTCAGCAAGTGGAAGGGAACTTTAATCATGGGGACACAGTCTCCTGCGTAGATGAAGACGGTATTGAACTTGCCAGAGGACTTGTCAATTACAATACGCACGACCTGAAACGGATTATGGGCAAACAGACCAGCGAAATCGAAAATCTACTCGGCTATTACTCTTATAACGAAGTAATTCATCGGGATAATTTGGTTGTCATGCACAGGATAGAAGCGTGAGCAGTGTATCACGCTCAAGCCAAAATCTCCGACATTCAAACACGAATCAGCTGCCGAGACTATCGCGGATCTCTTTGCCGTTTCCCCAAAGGTTCAAGCAGCCTCTGATAAAAAAAATGGGCTTCAGAGATTTAATCTCTGAAGCCCATCAATTACTTTAACGTTTCAGATTCGATTCGGAATAGCGATCTAATTCAATTTATCGAGTTCACTCAACACCTGATTCACGGCGAGCGTGTTGTCCGGCGGTGCATCTTCGACATGCTTGAAGGCGATATTACCTTCTGCATCAATGATGATAACGCCGCGATTCGTGATGCCGACCTCTTCAAGTGCCATCCCAAACTGTTTGGATACTTCGAGATTCATGTCGGCAAGCAGCGGGAATTTAACGCCACCAAGATCCTCGCTCCACGCTTTATGTGCAAACGCTGAGTCACGGTTGATTGCGACGATGTCAGCATTTTTAGCCCGAATCTCATCGACCTTTTCATTAAAATCAGGAATCTGTTCGGAGCAAACCGGGGAGAAGTCGAGTGGATAAAAGATTACCACTAAATTCTTTCCTTTGAAGCTGTCCAGAGAGACCTCTGTATCCTCGGAACCGAGAGTCCCAGCAAGTGTAAAATCAGGCGCAGCACTTCCTACATCTGCCATATAAGTAAACCTCCTCCTAAACTTTTGTTGTGATTCGATAGTTGATACAATAATGTTTGCGGGGCAAAGTCTATCACAAATTCATAGGTGTGTCAAGTAGAGAGTAGACCAGTTCACTTAAGCCTCAGCTGCGACACATTAGACCAAGAAATTCTCTGCGGGTTATTTTTTTGATCCCGTTCCCCTGTCTGTAAACCAGCGACGCCATCGCTGCCACATCAATTTGCGCTTGAGGACTTTCACATGGATCCGATGCACAAATAATCGCTTCCCTTCCAACTCCAGCACAGGGATCAACTCTTTATATCTTGTGAACAGTTCCAAGTTCGCCGTGATATCAATTTCTTCAATCTGGAGTGGGACCTGCGCTGCGAGTGACTGAAGGGATTCCTTCGCTTCATCGCAAAGCGGGCAGTCCGCCTTCGTGTAAAGCTGGAGTTTAATTTTATTCATTGATTGAGCCCCTCAAGTTTTATGGCTGTACATTGAACTCATCGAGCGATGGGCAGGAAAGGAGAAATCATACACATCTCTATTTTGGCAGAAGTCTG
The DNA here is from genome assembly GCA_965220385.1 of Candidatus Poribacteria bacterium. Taxonomy (GTDB): domain Bacteria; phylum Poribacteria; class WGA-4E; order WGA-4E; family PCPOR2b; genus PCPOR2b. The sequence goes on from OZ244825.1 coordinate 1,749,794, forward strand.
TATCAGCGTCAAATCTTTTTAGGCTCATTCTGGCTTGACATGGGGGCTACCATGCAGTATAATCATGGCTTTCAAACTTTTTGGGAGACCTATCATGGATCTTGTTACGCTAAAAAATTGGTCGACGGAAGATGTAATTGAGGTGGTTGAGCGCAGCATCGCAATCAAAAACAGTCCAGAACAATATGCGAATGCGGTGAGCCAGCGCAGCCTTGCTATGCTGTTCCAGAAAACCTCGACCCGAACCCGCTGTGCCGGGGAAGTCGGTATGACCCAATTGGGTGGCCATGCGGTCTTTCTTGATTGGCGTACTACTAATTTCGCCCTTGCAGACTTACGCGATGAAATCCGTGTGTTATCTGCTTACTCAGATGTAATTCTCGCACGTTTCCTTAAACATGCCGATGTTGTGAAAGCGGCAGAGAGTGCGACGGTTCCCCTCATCAATGGGTGCTGCGACCGTTACCATCCGACGCAAGCACTCGGCGACTTGATGACCATACAGGAAAAATTGGGACGTATTGAAGGGGTTAAACTTACTTACGTCGGAGTACACAATAACGTGTGCAATTCGTTGATTACTGCCGGGCTAAAAACAGGTATGGAAGTAACTGTCGTTGCACCGGAGATGAATCCTGCAGCTGTCGATGAAGAGCTATATGAAGCAGCACGTAAAGCGGGGACTTATAAAACATCAGATCAGATCCACGAAGCGATCGAAAGCAGCGATGTTGTCTATACGGACACGTGGGTGGATATGGAATTTTTCACGGATCCAACCTTTAAGGAGGAGAAGGAACGACGGATTAAGACGCTTTCCCCTTATCAGTTGAACGCGGAGCTACTCGCAGGACAGGATGTTCTAGTTATGCACTGTCTGCCCGCTCACCGCGGTTATGAGATTTCCGGCGAAATCGTCGAAGACCCGAGATCGATTATGTTTGATCAGTCGGAGAATCGACTTCATAGTATGAAAGGGGCGATCCTGAAACTGTTGGGAGCACTATGAGTTATTTCACTCACCTCGAATGCAGCCGTTGTGCCCAAACCTACGACCTTAATGTCCCACAGAACTTGTGCACTGAGTGTGGGAAGCCGCTATTTCCACGTTATGCGCTGGCTAAGATCGCCCAAAATTGGGATAAGTCTTCCCTATCGGACCGCGAGGCATCAATGTGGCGCTATGCTGAACTTCTGCCCGTGATCGACCCCGCAAACATAGTGTCCCTAAATGAGACGATGACGCCACTCATCCCAACGCAACGGCTCGCTGCTTCTTTAGGCATCGAAGCCTTATGGGTAAAGGATGAGTCCCGCCTGCCAACGGGCAGCTTCAAGGCACGTGGATTGGCAATGGCAGTTTCCAGAGCCAAAGAACTCGGATTGACCAAACTCGCGATTCCATCCGCTGGTAACGCAGCGACTGCACTCTCTAGCTATGCGGCTCAAGCGGGGATGGAGGCGCACATCTTCATGCCCCAAGACGCTCCTCCGTTTAACCGCAACACTTGCCAGTTGGCGGGCGCAAACGTTACCCTCATTGATGGACTGATTACGGATGCAGGAAAAATAGTTGCCGAACGCAAGGAGGAGGAAGGCTGGTTCGATGTCTCAACGCTCAAGGAACCGTACCGCGTTGAAGGAAAAAAAACAATGGGGCTTGAGATTGCGGAACAGTTTAACTGGGAACTTCCCGATGTCATCCTGTATCCGACAGGTGGTGGGACAGGGATTGTCGGAATGTGGAAGGTATTTCAGGAACTGGAAGCCATTGGATGGATTGATGCGAAACGTCCGCGCATGATCTCTGTACAATCAGCCGGATGTGCTCCGATCGTCAAAGCGTGGCAGGAAGGGGCAACTGAAGCCGAGCCGTGGACAAACGCGCAGACAACCGCAGCGGGTTTGCGAGTGCCACAGGCGGTCGGTGATTTTTTGATCCTCGACGCTATCTATCAGAGTAGTGGGGCTGCGATCACTGTTACCGACGATGAGATACAGGAGGCAATGGCAACTTTAGCGACACATGAAGGCATTTTGGCTTGTCCTGAAGGCGCGGCAACTGTTGCAGGGCTCTCCAAATTAGTAGCTACTGGGGAAATTCAACCCGAAAACAGGGTGGTATTGTTCAATACAGGTGGATATCAGGCGTGAGTCCCCCTATCAACTGTTTATTCAAAATGCAGACAAAAAACTATGAACGAAACAGCTTCAATTCTTGATATTACCAACCTGACCAAGCATTTTGGCGGTGTGACCGCCGTGTCAAATGTCGATATATCTGTGCAGGAAGGGCAGATTGCCAGCCTTATTGGTCCCAACGGCGCAGGAAAAACGACACTCTTTAACTGCGTAACAGGACTAGAATCTCCATCTGAGGGGAGCGTTAAGTTTCAAGATCAAAACATCGTTGGTCTGCGTCCAGATCAGATTGCCGAAATTGGAATGGCACGGACATTTCAAAATATTCGCCTATTTTCACAGCTGACCGTCTTGGATAATGTGAAAATCGGCAGGCACTGCCGGTCAAAAAGCCGCCTCTGGAACTCCGTCAGCCGCAACCAAAAACAGCGTCAAGAAGAATCACACATCACGTCGCATGCGTTTCAGCAACTTAGCTTCGTTGGACTGGAAGGGCTGCGGGACCATCTGGCTGGGAATCTTTCTTATGGGGATCAACGGCGAGTTGAAATTGCACGGGCATTAGCGATGGGACCGAAACTGCTTCTTTTAGACGAACCCGCGGCGGGCATGAACCCACAGGAAACACAGCAGTTGATAGAACTCATCCATGCAATCCGTCAGCAAGAAATTACGATTCTGCTAATCGAACATGATATGAAAATGGTCATGCAAATTTCAGACTGGGTTACTGTAATCGCTCAGGGAGAAAAGATCAGTGCAGGCGAACCTGAAGCCGTTCAAAACGATGAGCGTGTAATCAAAGCTTACCTCGGGGAATCCTACGATGCTGAAACTTAACGAGATTCACACCTATTATGGCAATATTCGCGCTATCAGGGGCGTCTCCCTTTACGTTGAAGAAGGGGAAATGGTCTGCCTGATTGGAGCAAATGGGGCGGGCAAATCAACAACCTTGATGACGATATCGGGCATCCATCACCCCGTTCAAGGGACAATTACCTTTGAGGGTGACGATTTAACCGATACCTCCGCAGAAAAGCGTGTTGAATTAGGAATTTCACAAGTCCCCGAGGGGCGGCTAATCTTCCCTGAAATGACCGTGCTAGAAAATCTTGAGCTTGGTGCCTTCCTGCGTAAGGATACACCCATCATCAGAGAAGATCTTGATCGAGTTTTTGATCTTTTCCCGGTTTTGCGAGAGCGAAGAACGCAGCAGGGCGGCACATTGAGCGGTGGCGAACAGCAAATGCTGGCGATTGGCCGTGCGCTTATGTCACATCCCCGCCTCCTGCTGCTCGATGAACCTTCGCTCGGACTTGCGCCACTTCTGGTTGAACAGATTTTTGAGATCATCCAAGAAATCAATAACCAAGGCACCACTATTCTTCTGGTTGAGCAGAACGCATATCTTGCCTTACAGACTACCCATCGCGGCTACGTTATGGAGACTGGGGAGATAGCTATCGAGGGCACATCATCGGAACTTCTGAACGATGCACGAGTACGGGAGGCGTATCTGGGGGAATAGCGGTAGAACAGGATAGTTCATTTTTGCCGTGAGAGTTGGGTTTCACTATCGCTATCGTAACGCAAATTGCGGGTTATCTTTGTAGCTCGGCGATTTATCGCCGCCCCACACGTGAAGGGTAAAACGTGAAACGTAATTAAGATAACACAAGTTGCTAGTTGTCCAGTCTGCTCGGCTTGGATAGGCATATCCAAGTCTCGGACTCTCCCCGATAAATCGGGACAGGCGGAACGGAGCCATCTTTGTAAATATGCAGTGGATTTGTCAATCCACTGCGAGCCACTGCGAGTTGCTTTGAATCCCGATTTATCGGGGCGGTGATGGGGTGATTTTAGCGTTTATTCGCTCGGTTTAAACCGTTTTCTTATAACTAACCTAAGTTGCTAGGGCGTGTTGACATTTTGCTTTTGCTATCACGAGAAACGCTCAAATCACTGGAAAAGCTGCCAGAAACCGAGTTTTTTCTTCAAAACTCGGTTTCTTTTCTGGGGATTCTACGTCAGTGAACCAATTTATGGCTTTCTATTATCTGTTTACAATGAAATGTCAACAGAACCTAGTTATCTGATGGACAGGTACAAGACGTGCCTCCACAGCGATCCATCGCCCACTCTCCACGCGCATTTTGCCAAAAGCTAGCTTTTGATGATTTCAAATATCTCTATCTTCAAGCCGTGTCCAACCCCGTCCGGGATGGTGGGCTCCCGCCCCCTGATAACGCTCTCTAATTTTTCGGAATTCTTCAGGGTTGCGAACTTCTTGTTCTGGGTGGTCGGGATTACGTAGGACAAAATCGGCTTCCGGTGGGTAACACGCCATAGTAACGGTTTCACGTTCCGGCGTATAGGATTCTGGACCTTCGTCTGCGTTATTTGGGGCATCGGCACTTTGATAGCGCAAGTCTACGCTCCAGCGTACCTGATCGCTACGGTTTTCAAACGAGGCGTGTGGCGTTAGATTGGTCATAAAAAGCACATCTCCTGCTCTCATCTCCATCGGAATGGGTCCCGTGTCCGGAAATTCGTCGCTCGGTATTTCAAGGAATCCGCCATGCCCCCCGGTATAATGCTGATAAACGCCCTCCTGATGCACCTTCGGCATCACGTAAAGGCAGCCGTTATTGCGGGTTGAATCGACCAGCGGTATCCAGCACGTGACCAGAAGATGCTTATCACAATGGGGGAGGAAATAACCCGAATCTTGATGCCACGGCACCTCACCACGTTCCCACTCCGGCAGCTTTGGACGGATGCGATATGCCGATGCGCCGATAATGGTGGGCCCGATAAGACTTTCGACGCAGGACAACAAGGGGGCGTGGGTCAGCATACCGAACATTGATGCGCCACTAAAACCACCACCGCCCGGTCCCATGACACCTCTGGTAATCTCTATTGCAGCGTCGAGGTTAGATTTTCTGATACGCCCCAGACGATTACCGAACGGTTCGTCGGAATAAATTTCCTCCAACACACCTTCAGATTGCAAACGTCTTGCTTCCGCATCGACAATTTTGCTAAGCGCATTTTGGATCGGTTGTAGAGCTTCTGTCGAAAAGACACCGGATTTTACTACGTATCCTTCCTTATTAAACTGTTGCAGCTCCGCGCTGGTGAGGCTCATCAATATCTCCTCCAAAATTGATTTATAGTAAAATTTAGAATTAATTCGGGAATGGGAAAATCCGGGCTATCACCCCGGTAGGTGCGGTTTCTAACCGCACCACATCCCGACGAGCCCCCGCCTACGGTAGGTTGGAGCCTGAACATGCTCTTCGACGCGCAATGAATTGCGCTACTACAAACCCAAGTGCGTAAGGTCTAATCCACTATAGTCTGTTTTAGCGATTTTCTATAATTGCTTAAAGATGGTTATGGATTTGTTTAGTCTATCAAAATCACAGTCAAAAAGGCAAGTAGGAAAAATATGGGTAGAAAAAAGACATGGGATGTCATTGTTGTGCGGGACGTTAGGGTCCCAATGCGAGATGGTGTGAATCTAGTCGCAGATCTCTACTTCCCTGCATCAGACGGTCGTCCGTTGGAGGACAAACTGCCTGCTGTTTTACAGCGAACCCCCTACAAGAAGGAAAGTTATGAGAACATGGGGAGTTTCTTCGCCAAGCACGGTTACCTGTCGGTAGTACAGGACTGCCGAGGCCGCTTCAAATCTGGTGGCAACTTTTTCCCGTTCCGAGATGAGCCACAAGATGGCTACGACACGGTGGTATGGCTCGCGGATCACCCTTCTTGTAACGGGAAAGTGGGTATGTATGGCTGTTCCCACATGGCGTGGGTGCAGTTCCACGCAGCAACGCAGAACCCACCGGGATTAGCCACAATAATCCCGTACGAGGGACCCATCAATGCGTATCACTACAGCATGCGCGTGGGTGGTGCGCTGCACTTGGGACTTCTGAAGTGGATTCTTGAGACAGCAACAACCAGTCAAGAGGCACAACAGAATCCCGCGGTTGCCGAAGCTGTTCGGACGATGAGTTCAGGTCAGAACTTTCTGGATTGGGCTTCTCGGATCCCGTGGAAACGTGGACAGACACCGCTCAGTATCGCTCCTAAGTATGAAGACGCTGCCTTTCAGTTATACTTTGAAAATTACGACTATACCGACTTTTGGCGCCAACCCGGCTTTGCGATGGACGAGTATTTTGAGTGTTTTCCGGAGATTCCCATCCTGTGGGTCGTTGGGTGGTATGATTGGTATCCCCGCACCATTATCGACGGTTATCAGAAGATGGTAGAGATGCAGCGCGAAAACCAGTATCTCCTCGTCGGTACCTGGACGCATAATAACTTCAACTCCCTGTGCGGCGATGTGAATTTTGGCACCGCGGGAACCATTCACAGCTACGACGATTTCTTAAACTTGGAACTGGCATGGTTTGATCACTGGCTCAAGGAGGATCAGAGCGCTGACATCGGAACGCCGGTCAAGGTATTTACGATGGGCGGTGGAGATGGGAAACGCGACAATAGCGGAAGGCTGAAGCACGGTGGAAAATGGCATTACGGTGAGATTTGGCCCCCTGAAGAGATCCAACCGACACCATTCTACCTACACCCAGATGGTATTCTATCACAGGAGAAACCGAGTCAGGAGAGCGCACGGACGACCTACACCTATGATCCGCGGAACACGGTTTCCAGCAATGGTCGCTGTATTATCCCCTACGGACCAGCCGCCGAGGGAGGGTTCTCCGGGATGGGACCGCGCGATCAGATTGATTTGGAAACCTTGCCGGGGCATGGGATTCCGGGAATGCCGATAGCTTCCCGTCCAGATGTCTTGGTCTTCCAGACTCAGCCGCTATCTGAAAAGGTGAGAATCGCTGGAAATATAAAGGTAATCCTGTGGGTATCGTCCGATTCGCCCGATACCGACTTTTTCGTGAAGCTGATTGATCTTTATCCCCCAAGTCCCGATTACCCGACCGGTTACGCCTTCCCGGTATCTGAAGGTATCCTCCGTGCCCGTTACCGGGAGGCGTGGGAGACATCAAAGCCGATGGAGCCGGGGAAGATATATCGGATCGAGATTCCACTTGAGCCATCCGCTAATCTGTTTGCGGCGAACCACCGGATTCGCGTGGATATATGTAGCAGCAATTTTCCAAACTTTGACATCAATCGTAACACCGGCGATCCTAATGACAGGCGGTGGCGTATCGCCGAAAATACCATCTATCATGAGATGAACCACGCTTCCTGCATCGTGCTGCCCATAGAACCAATTGGCTCTTAAATCTCCGAACAGAGGACAAGTGCACCCGTGTAGGCATGTGCGAAATTTCGATTGCCGATGGGAGCAAACTCAGCATTTCCAAAGAAACCGATAATCGGTAGATCCGGAAATTTTTCCTTGATTATTTGGATATCATGATTTGGCTCACCGTATAACCCCGTACCCCTGCCCAAGCAGTTGAAGTAAAGCCCGAAAGCCGGTGGATGTGCCTGCGCTCTTTCATGCAGCCGATTCACGATGGCATGGATGTCTTCCGAGGCAGCAAAAGGATTTCGCAGATGAAACTGCACGATCTGTCCTGTTTCGACTCTTTCTGCAACTCCGACTACGGAGTTTTGCGGATCGATACCCGTGACGTTACGGATCAGGTAGTCACCCGGACCCGGCGATCGATTTGTCTTGTCCATTGCGATACCTATGAAAATCATCCTGCCGGAACGCTGTATATCCTCCTCTGTCAGCAATGCAAGTGATTCCTGTAACACATCTACCGCGTCCCTGCCCTCCAACTCAAGAATCAGGTTGTCCTCAGCACGGGTAATTTCAACGGGACTTCCAATCGGCTGACACCCTTGTGCGACGCCGATCTCGGTGTGGAAATCTCCTGTCAGTAACACGCCTGCAACACTCGACTCCGCAATTTCCGCTCCGCACCATTGGTGCATTTGACCGGTCATCGGATCTCCGGATGCGGCCCCACCAACAATGGGAATTGTATCTCCATTTCCTTCAATCTGTTGGACAAGGTCAGCAGGTTGGACACATCGCACATCTGGCAAAACGACCAAGAGTGAATTTTCACCCAGCTCCGGTTGTATTTGATTGCGTATGATTGTGCCAACAGGCGACACCCCATCTTGAGAAACACAGAAAGACAGAGCAGATAACTGATCTGAACGCACCACAAGGACAGCAACAACAGATTTCCCTTCAAACTCACCGTCCGAAGTGAGGACACCCATCCCGCTACAACCGATCAGGTGTTCACACCCTGATATTTTCTGTACTTCTTCACAGAGCTGCGTGTATTCGCTCTGATAATCCGCTGTTGCGAAAACAAACGCAAGGTCTGCTTTCGCTAATTTTGCCGCCCCCATTGCCATTATGGTTGCTTGTTGAGCGGCTTCAGATCCTGAAGCACTGAGGCTATGTCCGACACCAGCGCGTATCATTGACCTCACCTCGCCTTTCTGTAACTCAGAATGTTAGCGTCTCTCTTGCTATGATTATTCCCTATTATTACGCTGTATAACGTTGCAATTACGGAGTAGATCACAGTTTCCTTCCGGTGATGACAAATTCCAATCGGCGGTGCGCTTCGCGTAAAGAGGTTTCAACACTCTCTGGAGTGGTTCCCCTCGCGAAGATAAATCCAAGATAGCTCGCGCCTTCCGGCAGAGGCAGGACGTCCTGCCCGATCGGTATACTGATTGTAATTTCCTCAATACCTGCAACCTGTTCCGCCTCTGTCTTGCCTCGCACCTCTCGCAAAATTCCTGCATGAGGGATGGGAATCATCATCACGCCGGCCGGCTGCCGTTCACGCTGCAGTGATTCAATCTCCATCCCGATAGCGTGCCGAATGATAAGTGCTTCCAGCGAAACCCCCGTACCAAAGCGCAACGTCCGTGCACAAAGTCCACCAATCGACCGAGCGGCGATTTCGATTATCCATGCGCCATCGTCATTCACCCGCAGCTCTGCGTGGACGGGCCCTTCCCGTAAACCGAGCACGTCTGCCGTCTGTGCCGTGCACGATATAATGTCGTTCTGCACATCAACAGGCAAGCGGGATGGGGTAACGTAGAGCGTCTCCTCAAAGAAAGGTCCATCTAACGGATCAGGTTTATCAAAAATAGCAAGTACCTTGAGGTGTCCTTGAATCAGAATGCCCTCAAGAGCAACTTCTATCCCCGGTATAAAATCTTCAATAAGAATTTGTTGTGCTGTACCACCGTTTGTTGATTTAACGTCAGACGCACCTAGAATATTCGCAACTCTTTGAAACGCCGTTACAAATTCCTCCGAATCATTTGCACGAATGACCCCCCGACTTGCCGAAAGAGAGAGTGGTTTCAGAACACATGGGAAGCTGATTCCACGCGAAATTTCCGCAGGATTTGTGCTAAGTGAGACAAGTTTGAAGTGCGGTGACCGGACACCTCCCGACGCAAGTGCGCTCCGCATCCGATATTTGCTGCGGGTGGCACGAGCGGACTCCACAGAGTTATGCGGTAAGCACAACGCCTTCGACACCATTGACGATAGAATTGCCGTCTCATCATCAACCCCCACAACCGCGTCAATCGGATGGGTTTGGGCAAACGCAATAATCTCCTCTGTCGCCTTCTCAGGTTGGCTGAAGTTAAGGACCAAAGATTTTCGAGGTGATAGCTCAGACAACGTTTGTGGCTGGTCTGAACCAATCGCAACGGTCACACCCAACTGCGATGCGGCTGAGAGAAATGCTTTCGCACGATATGTCTTGGTCGGCAAGAGTAGAAGAATGCGCTTTTTGCTTGGGTTCATAACAGATCTTCCAGTTGGGAACTTACTTAGCAAATTATACAGAACCTTTGAATCTAAAGCAATTAGAAAAAGCCGATAGAATGCAATTGCAATTACCTACATTCTATGTTAAACTATGAAAGTTTTGAGAGAACTTTGTCCAGCTCTTGAGAAACAACCGTTACGGCGTTATCCACCAATGCTGATTAGTTGATAGTGGTTTAGGTATTGATAAGTACCTAGTAACCCACATATCTAATTTTGAAGGAGTGAAAAAATGACGCGCCGAAAGTTAGTGGGCATCTTTGCCCTTCTCACAACCATCAGCATCTTAACGGGGTGTGCACCAAAGCCGCAGGTTGAAATTTATCTGGAGCCTGTAACCGGCAGAAAAGGATCTCAAGTCGATGCACAAACAGGTTCTATCTCCGTGGATCAGTACGGCGTTCAGATCACGCTTGAACCGCTTGATGAAGTGGACCTGTTTGAACTAACAGAAGATCCACGGATTAATCCGTATCTTGGGATAGATCGCTGGGGTAATGTCGAACCGCTGTATACCGTTTTCGGTATCCACATCGAAAACAGATCCAATTCGCGAGTCATCGTTGATCCGACAGCGATTTTAGTCGATCTAAACGGTGAGCAGTCTGCCTCGCTCCCCTACGATTACTTCAAAGAACTCTATGAGAACCTGAGTCCACGAACAGTGGCATTCTACGACCCCGGATATCGATACCGTTATCCTTACCCACGTTCTCACTATCGAAATCCCTACCGTTACAATTACCGCCCTCCATATAACTATCGCTTGGGACACCGACACCGCTACCCCTATACGCCGTACAGGATGTATGATTACTATCCGGATCCGGCTGCTGCGAATCACGAGCGGATGGTCGCACGTGAAACGGTGTTCGATGGCGGCCCACTTTTCTCAGGCGGCAAACGTGATGGTCTCTTGGTGTTTGATAGACTGGACATTGATGCAACAGATGTAAAGGTCATCTTGCCGGAAGCTCAGATTACCAACAAAAAGAAAAAGCGGTCAAGATCTGATTTCGTGTTTGACTTTCGACAAGTTGTCAGTGTAAAAGAATGAAATCTTTGACAGGATTATATGTAGTAGGACTTACGCATTTCAGTAGTGAACAACGATCATTGTTCACTACGAACTTTGTGATGGCGTCTCTATTGTAGTTGCCTGATTTATCAGGCGTCTTTCTGGTAGTTGCCTGATTTATCAGGCGCTATTGTAGTCGCCCGTTTCTTAATCCCGCCTGCCTGCTCCCGGCTTGTCGGAGTCCCGATTTATCGGGCCTGCCCCGATCCTATCGGGGGGATTCATCGGAGAGGATCCCGATCTATCGAGGAGGCTCGACGAGTCCGCACCGGTGCGGTCAGAAACCGCACCTACCGAGGGACGAAAGTGTTTATTTGTTTTTAGAATTCACCACAGATAGAATCACTTAGATTGTCAGTAACGAAGATTTGATCGCGCTTCCGTTGCCGACAATTTTTTGTTTGAAGATGAATCAATCAAGGAGATACATATGAAGAAAAACAGAGTGTGTTCAACCGTTTCGCTTGTCATTTTTGTCGTGGCATCTGCTATGATTACAAGTTTTGCACTTACCGGCTGTGAAACTAAGAATGAGGTTAAAGTCGCTGTTGCGGGTCCCTTTACCGGTTCCATTGCTGCCTTCGGGGAGATGATTAAGCGTGGTGCGGAACTCAAGGCGAAAGAGATTAATGCGGCAGGCGGTGTTAACGGCAAAACATTAACGCTTGTCTTTGAAGACGACACCGGCAAAGATAAAGAAGCGAGTTTAGTTGCAGAGCGAATCGCCAGCAATCGTCAGATTCTTGCAGTTGTTGGACACTTTAATAGTTCCTGCTCATTAGCTGGCAAACCCATCTATCAACGTGCTGGTATTGTTGAACTCTCACCCGGCTCAACCAACGTCCGTGTTGCTGAGGGAAGCGACTGGACATTTAGAAATATCTACCGCGACGATTTTCAAGCTGCATTTGCAGCCAAGTATATCAAAAATGTCTTAGGGGACATCCAAAAAGTTGCTGTCTTCTTTGATAACGATGACTATGGGCGCGGTCTTAAAGACAGCTTCACTGCTGAGGCAAAAGAACTCGGATTGGAAATCGTTGGGATGGAAGCGTATGATCGGGATAACACCGATTTTAAGGCGCAATTGACAAGCATTAAAGCGAAGCAACCGGATCTGATTTTTCTCTCAGGGTTGTACAGTCAGGCGGGATTAATCACCTCCCAAGCGCGCGAGGCAGGCATCACCGCACAACTCTTTGGTGCAGATGGTGTCGATTCCCCAGATTTTCTTGAAATTGCCGGCGATGCGGCTGAAGGTACGTACGTCACAACACCGTTTGTCTTTAGACTCGACGACCCCAAAGCTCAAAAGATGGCGACAGCATTTGAGGAAATGCATGGGGTTGCCCCCGACACTTGGGCAGCACTGACCTATGATGCAGTCGGCATGATTGTCGAAGCAATCGAAAAAGCAGGTGAAAATCGAAAAGCTATTCGCGACCATTTAGCGTCAATTAACAATCCCGAAAAAGGATATGACGGCATCACAGGTTTAACCTATTTTGATGAGAATGGGGATTGCACCAAGCCAGCTTATGTTAAAATTGTCAAAGATGGTCAGTTCGTCCCCGCTGCGGAGCAGATGCTTGATATAGAGTAACGGGCACGGCGGTGTCTCACGTAGCTGTTGTGAAAACTGTTACTGTGTTTCGCGCACTCGACTGTTGACATTTTACATTTCACACATAACGTCGTAGGAGCTTTTGATTTTTGTATGGCTCAATTTCTGGAACAAATTATTAACGGCCTCGTCCTTGGCGGCATCTACGCCCTAATTGCCGTGGGCTATACGATGGTCTACGGCATCATCCAGCTCATCAACTTTGCGCACGGCGAGATTTTTATGTTTGGTGCGTATTTCGCCTTCTTATGCGTTACAACCTTTGGACTTTCATTCTGGGTTGCATTACCACTCAGCATGGCTATGTGTGCCGTGATGGGCATGTTGATCGACTTCGTCGCGTACCGACCGCTCCGTAACGCCCCACGCCTCTCCGCACTGATTACCGCCATTGGTATGTCTCTGGTTCTACAAAATCTTGCGCGGTTAATCTGGGGGGCAAGATGGCAGACATATCCCAAAGAAGCAGAACCTCAACTCTTAACGGGAAATGCTATCCCTTTACCCGGTGGAGCGCAGGTTTCATTCCTCGATGTCTTTATTATTTTACTCGCCGTGGGCTTGATGATTGGTTTAAACCGGTTAATTCATCTAACGAAAATTGGAAAAGCGATGCGAGCTTGTGCTCAAAACAGAGATGCGGCAAGCTTGATGGGCATTGATACCAATCGCGTAATCACCGTAACGTTCGCCATTGGATCCGCGCTGGGCGCTGTCGCCGGTGTCATGGTTGGGCTGCGTGAGGTCACAGAGCCGGCGATGGGGTACTACAAAGGGGTCGCAGCATTTGCCGCCGCTGTGCTTGGAGGAATTGGTAATATTACCGGCGCAATGCTTGGCGGCGTGGTCCTCGGCGTTGCCGAAGCGCTTGGTGCTGGCTACATCTCCTCTGAATACCGCTTGGCGATTGCTTATATTATCATGATCCTCGTTATTATCTTTCGACCATCTGGGCTGCTGGGGAAATCCACAGCAACACGAGCTTAGTCCAATAAACCAACATGCCGAAAAAACTATTTACCCCCCAAACCATTATCTTCCTTGCAGCGGTGTGTCTATTTCCGCTGGTAACCTACGGCTCAGACCGTATTGTCGATCTGTTATATGAACGCGACCTCGTCCTACCGATACCAAGTGGAGACTACATCCTCCGAGTCGTCGTGCAGGCTTGCCTTTATATGCTGCTGGCTTTAGGGCTTAACATTGTGCCGGGATTCACAGGATTGCTTGACTTGGGATATGTAGGATTTTACCTTGTCGGTGGGTATACGGCGGGGTTGCTGATGGCGAGACTCGGCTGGAGCTACTGGATTGCGCTGCCACTTGCTGCAATTCATGGCGCACTCTGGGGTCTATTGCGCGGCGCCCCTACCCTGCGTCTGACAGGAGATTATTTTGCTATCGTAACCTTTGGGTTCTCGGAACTCCTCTTCAGAATCGTGAAAAATGAGGAATGGCTCATCGGTGGTCCCAACGGATTTGTAAACGATATCCCGCCTCCTAACCTTTTTGGTTATGAACTCTACGCATACTGGCAACAGTATTACCACATCCTGATCTTGTTGGCTCTTACAGTTATCGTTGTGCATCGTCTGCAGCATTCGCGTGTCGGGCGAGCGTGGGCAGCAATCCGAGAGGACGAACGAGCGGCAGAGAGCATGGGGATTAACCTACGCGAATACAAATCCCTCGCCTTTGCTGTCAGCGCGGCAATCGGAGCCGTTGGAGGCGCATTCTTCGCGCAATTTCAGGTCAATATCAGCGCAGGCGCGTTCGAGTTTTGGGAATCTATCTTCATCCTATGTATGGTCGTGCTCGGCGGAATGGGAACCATCAAGGGATCAGTTATCGGAGCCGGCATCTTAGGGGTTTTAGGAGAACTCCTACGTCCATTCGGTGGCGCGCGCTATCTGATCTTCGGGATCATTCTAATCCTCATGATGCGTTTTCGTCCAGCTGGATTACTATCCATGAAGCAGCAAGACTAACCTCAGACTCAGCAAGCGGTCAGGATCCGATTTCGTTTCTAATTTTCGGTAAGTTATGAGCGTGACAGAATGAGATCTTTGACAAAATTAGACGGAATCACTTAGAGTTTGTTTGAAAAGTCGTTGGGGGAAGCCATTTGCCCTGAAACCGAGTTTTTCCTTCAAAACTTGGTTTCTTCCGTAATCCGCTATTCAACGGCACGTGCTCACTATATTTAGCGAACCATGTCAGGTCAATAGTAACCACTGGTGCTAGTTTGCAGCTGTTGATAACGTCAAACGTGATGCCCCGATCTTATCGGGCCTGTCCCGATTTATCGGGGGGATTTATCGGGGAGGGGCGACATGTGCAGCCGAAGGGTAGAACTAATGAGCTATCCTAATGAATCAATGAACGCTTCAACAATGTGGGAAAGATCCTCTCACTAACTAACACCAAAGGTTAGTAGGGGCTTGGTTACCAAATCCGACGGGTTGGGAAACTCAACCCCTACCCTGCGATACGACTCACGGTGAAATCATTCCTTGTATTTTAAAACAGGTTCTTAAGCAATATTGAATAATAAACTTTCGATTCTCAGTAGGTGTCGCACCCGTAGGGGCGGGGTTTCCCCGCCCGCCATCGATGTAAAATGTGCATATTTAATATTGAAACTTGCTTAGATTGCTGGTAATGAAACTTCGTTGCTGGCATTTTTTTTAGCAGGACATAGGATAGAAATAAAAAAGGAGCAAATATGCAGCAAAAAGCACCGTGGTTTTATAATAAGGCAGGAGTGGCTACCCTACTCATAGCGTTATTGACGATCCTATATGTGGTATCTGCTTGGGCTCAGGAAAGCGCAGAACCTTCCGTCCTTTACAAAGCTAACGCGACGATTGGCGCGGTTCTCCTTTTTGACATCGCCTTTGGTGCTATTCAGATTGATGAGGTCGACCGAGATGGAAATCCGGTGCTGGACACATCCGGCAATCCCCAGAAAAAGGTTGTGAGTCTCCCTTTCCTTATTGTTGTCCTCATCCTCGGTGCAATCTTTTTTACCTTCTGGTATCGCTGGATCAACGTACGGGGATTGAAACACTCCGTCAACGTCATCCAAGGGAAGTATGATAATCCAGAGGATACCGGGGAAATCTCCCATTTCCGCGCCTTAACAAGTGCATTGTCTGCAACGGTTGGCCTCGGCAACATTGCAGGCGTCGCGATTGCTATTCAGTTAGGCGGTCCGGGCGCTGTTTTTTGGATGCTTATCGCAGCGGTATTCGGGATGACTGCAAAGTTCAGTAGTTGTACCTTATCCCAACTGTATCGGCAGACAAATGCAGATGGTAGCATCTCCGGCGGTCCCATGTACTACATTGATATCGGTTTGAAGCAGATAGGGGGAGGTTGGGCATCTTTTGGGAAGGTGCTAGCAATCATGTATGCACTGATGGTCATGGGAGGTTCCATCGGTGTCGGCAATATGTTTCAGGTCAATCAGACAGCCGAGGCGTTTCGGAGTACGTTCGGACTCTCAGCAGGCGCGAACTGGATCATCGGTATTGTAATAGCAATTTTGGTGGGCGCAGTGATTATTGGTGGAATTAAACGAATTGGCGCAGCAACCTCTAAAATTGTACCTGCCATGTGCGGTTTATACGTATGCGTCTCGATCCTAATAATTTTGATGAACTTTACCAAGATCCCAGAAGCCATCGGTCTTATCTTTAGCATGGCTTTCACAGGTAATGCTTTCTACGGCGGATTTTTTGGCGTACTGGTCTGGGGTATCAAACGCGCATCCTTTTCAAATGAGGCGGGGATCGGCAGTGCTGCTATTGCTCACGCAGCAGCAAAGACAGAAGAACCTGTTCGAGAAGGTATCGTGGCGATGGTTGGTCCCTTCATTGATACTATCATTGTATGTTTCATGACAGCGATGGTAGTCATCATTACGGGCGCATGGAATGACCCCAGCCTATCGCAGTCTGATGGCGTTACGCTAACGACAACAGCGTTTGCAAGTGCCATAGGTTGGTTCCCGTTAGTCCTTACCGTCAGTATCGGGCTGTTTGCCTATTCCACAATGATTTCTTGGGCTTACTACGGCGAACGGGGTTGGATCTACCTGCTCGACCATTTCGGTGGCGCGGGACTAAAAACTGTTGTCGTCTTCAGAATTATTTTTATCCTTTTTGTTATCGTTGGTGCAGTCAATAAATTGGATGCTGTCTTAGACTTTTCGGATGCGATGGTTCTCGGTATGGCTTTTCCGAATATTATTGGAAGTATTATCCTCGCACCGCAGGTCCTGAAAAAAGTCAGGGACTATTGGAGCCGTTACCAATCGGGGGAAATGGAAATAGTTCAATAAATGACCTCATTTTGAAAATGCGACATTTCCTTGTAGCCTAAGGTTATAGCTTCGTTCTCGCGTGAGAGCCACGCTTTCATCTTGGATTACAACGGCTTACATACAACAATCAGAGTTCAGCCGGATAGCAGCGGTAATTCTACCGGCTGCCCCGTCTCATAGCACTGCAACGCGGCAAAAGCAATCTCATGGGTTTTAATGGCATCCTCCAGATTGCAGTGCGACTCTCGATCATTCAAGATACAATCGACGAAGTGATCCATCTGCCCTTGGAACGGATGGTGCGTGACATCAGCACTGTCCGGCATGATGGCAGGTATCTCGACCCAGCCATTTTGTCCGGGATATTTATGTGACCAGATCCGATTATCTTTAATCGATCCGCGGTTGCCAAAAATTTCAAGTGGAAACGTGTAGGGCATGATACAGCCGTAATTGACGGAAACCTTTCCCAACACACCATTGGCAAACTTGACGAGGCAGATTTCAAAATCGTCATATTCCAGAGGTGGTGCCTCCTGCCATCGCGAGGTGAAGTAGTCATACTCCTCAGACCGCCCTTTGCGATAGCCGCCGGAATAGGCGAATACTTCGATAGGGTCGGCAGCTTCATACTCCCCCTTGGCGGCAAACCAACGAAGTGAGTCCGCAGCATGGCAGCCACCTGTAATCATCGCACTCACACCCGTTGATTTCTTCCGGGCATCTTCGTAACCTGTCCACCAACTGGCGATGTCGTGCTGATAGTCAGTTTCGACAAAATAGGGATCGCCGATGGCGTTATCAGCGACCATTGCCTTCAGCGTTTCAAAGAGAGGATTCCAACGCAGGACAAAACTAACGATTGTTTTCACCCCAGCAGCCCGGATCGCATCACGCATCGCCTTGATTTCCTCAAGACTGTTAGCAATTGGCTTTTCAATAACAACATGC
Organism: Candidatus Poribacteria bacterium; assembly: GCA_965220385.1. Classification (GTDB taxonomy): domain Bacteria; phylum Poribacteria; class WGA-4E; order WGA-4E; family PCPOR2b; genus PCPOR2b. The sequence continues at coordinate 1,767,759 of OZ244825.1, forward strand.
CTCCCGCTCTCCGCCGCAGCAATCGTGTTTTCTGCGTGCAAAAATTGAGGCGTGCAGACAGAAACAATATCCACACCGTCATGTTTTAGCGCTTGTTCGTAATCATCATAAAGTCCGACAGTCTCCAATCCTGCCTCTTCTGCGCGGGCTTGGCAGCTTGCCAATTTTCGGCTGGAAATCGCAACTACCTCTGTATGGGGGTTCGCTTCAAACGCTTTGATATGCTGCGTCGACACCCAACCCGCTCCGTGTACCAACACACCCAACTTTTTCTCGGTCATCTTATCTCCCTCCTTCCGGTGTATGGCTCGACAACAGCATAAATCAATCCTTCCATTAAGTCAACTCCTTTTCTGAATCAGCCGTCGTGCCCCCTTGCTTGACCTCCACACAACCCGGACTTTCATGTTGACACCTATCAGAGGATGATTATAATCAAATCCATCATGTCAGATTGACTTGCACGGAAAAAAGCTCCGAGAAAATCATAGACAGTTAGCAATATACAATATGAACAGCTGAATCACATACCCGAATACAAGGGAAGGAACAGATGCCTTACTCCACCATAGAGCAGGTAAGACAAGGAACAGATCATAACTTCGACACTAACGCCTATACTCGTCTGGGTGTAAAGCCGTTCATCAATGCCAACCTTCCGTTCACGTTTCTGAGCGCAACAGTAGTGTGGCCAGAGGTGCGCCGCGCGATGGACGAGGCAGCACACTACATGGTCGATGTAGTCGAATTACAGCGCGCAGTAGGTAGGCGTTTATCAGAGATTTCAGGCGCGGAGTCCGGCTTGATCTCGTCAGGTGCTGCTGCTTCCATGGCACTAGCAACAGCAGCATGTATCGCGGGCACTGATCCCGAGAAGATCTGGCAGCTACCCGACACCACCGGACTCAAGGATCAGGTTATCATGTGGGGTGGGCGCAGTATTTTCGACAGTGCGCTACGCCTAGCAGGAGGCAAACCGGTGGTGGTTACTTCACTGGACACACTGCGGCGCTCCATCAACGATGAGACTGCCATGCTCTGCACCGGATACCCCGCCGATCCCAACCCGGCTGATCCACCCCCTCTGGAAGAGATGGTATCAATATGTAATTCAGCGGGTATACCCGTTTTTGTGGACGCGGCCGGCGGCATTCCACCTATTGATAATATCCGGAGGTATGCGCGTATGGGCGTAGACCTCTATGGGTTTAGTGGTGGCAAGGGCTTGCGTGGCCCTCAAGCTAGCGGGTTGTTACTCGGGCGGCAGGAACTCATTGACGCCGCACTGGCTAATGCGACACCGGTGGAAGGCGCGATATGTCGCGCAATGAAGGTTGGCAAAGAAGAAATCATGGGGTGCATGGCGGCGCTTGAAAAGTGGCTGACCATCGATCTTGATGCGTTGTATAAGGAACAAACCAAGACATTGGAACAAATCGCATCGTTTTTGAAGTCCGTGCCCGGCGTCGAAACAAAGATCGAAGTCCGTGCCGGTAGTAACCGCTTTATGCAGCTACTTGTGGACTGGGACGAGGAAGTTCTGGGACTAACCGTAGACGAATGCGGCAAAGAGTTACGCGAAGGCGACCCACCGATATCGGTGCTATGTAATTACAACCCTTATGTAACTCGAGTGGGCGAATTCTCGGCGGTGCCGTCTCCCACTGGGAAATCTACGAAGATCCAGAAGACCCCACTGACGGTCTTCTCTCTCAGTCTTCAACCCGACGAAGAACAGATTGTTGGCAGGAGACTTCGCGATGTTCTTATGGCGGCACTTAACCGCAATGTATCACGTAAAATGTACGGCTGAAGGTGTTACTGCTCAACAATAGACGTGTGGGGTCACGAACCTACATCTAACGGTGGCTAGCACGCAGCATACGAAAAATCCTAACGCCGACGAATCGTGAGGTTTAACGGTAAGAATAGTAGAATAGCACAGAATGCGATCAGCCATTGCCATTCTTTGAAAAGCGGTGCAAAACCAAATATCTGTTGCGTTGTTGGAAGATAGACTATGGAGAGATGCAGTGCAATGCAAGCCAAAACAGTAAAACACAGGGGAAGATTCGCCTTTATTCTTTGGAAGACGGACTCCCAGAAAAGGCGATGGCACTGGAAATTTGATATCAACAAACCCAAAATCAATGTTGTACACGTGGCTGTTTGCGCTGCAGCATGAGGGTCCTGCCGCGTTGCAGCCGAACTCACCGAGATAAGAATAAAGCTAAAGATAGCCATTGATGCTATAACGAGGCTGCGCAGCAGCACATCGTAGAAATCAGCTCGCGATAGAAAGGGAGGAATTTCTTGGGGTCTGCTATATCTGAAATCTCCACGGATACCTTCATATCCCAGGCTCATTAATGGTATCAAATTGACAAGCAGATGAATCCAAAATAGCTGCAGCAAATTCAAAGGCATAGGTAGGTCACGTAATGGCGGAAAAAAGAAACCAATATACGGTAGGATGAATCCGATTATGAGAGTAATAACCTGCGTAAGTGCACAAGAGAGCAGCCAGCGCATCGAACCTCTCAAATTGATATAGGATTCACGGACCTGACGCAAGAGATCCGCAATAACATTAAAACCCTCTTTAAGCACCACACACCCCGCTCGATGTTGAACAATATGAGATGAGCGAACAGCGGAAGCAAAACTGACATCTGCCAGTCGCATTGCCCGTAAATCCAGTGGTGATTTCCCCCAAAATCCAACAGCATAGCCAAGGCGTTTTAGATGCTGCACCAAATCCTGTTTCTGTTCAGTAGAAGGACGACAATATACCAGCAGGCGATTTACAATAGACTCATAGTGCTCGTTAGTGAACCCAGCCAGGTCTTCTTGCGTAACAACGCCGTGTTTATCCTGAACGATAGCAAGTTCTTTGGCAATATCCAAAGCAGCGTTTCTATCTCTCTCGGTTAGTGTAACAATTTTAAGGCCTGCATCAAGACTAGATTGGATAATCTCCCGCGAATCAGGGTACTCCTGCTCCATAAAAGTAATGAAGCCCAAAAAGGTCATGTTGTGTTGCGTATCCTCCGTTGAGGGGAGAGTGTTTAAATTTCGATACGCAACAGCAAGAGCGCGAGTTTTGCTGTTTGACAGATATTCAATTGTCTGCTGTATCACCTGTTTCTGGTCAAAACTCATGTAGTTAGCAGCACCGTCCAGTTGAACGCGATGACAGGTTTGCAGAACTGATTCCGCCTCTCCAAACATCAACTTCAAAAATCTGCCATCTTGCAGTGCAAAAACGACCGTTTCGTATGGCCGTTCCGATGTTTGAGGTTGCTCATCAATCTTAGTAAAAGCCGCATTGTAACGCTCTAAGTCGAATCCAATTCTTTCAGCAATTTCGTTTAGTGTAGTGCTAATGCTTGTTGCTGTTGCACTCGAAGTTTCCTCTAAACCGTTCGGACGTGTATCACCGACGCAGCGACTCGCGAGTAAGATCAGCAGTGGAAACTCCTGAGGCACCCCTGAATCCAATGGCGCTGATGCAATTACATCTTCGCTGATACCATCCAACACCTGCTCATCGTGGGATTTCAACCAGGTCTCCCAAATTTCCTGATCGACGAGGTTATCGTTGACGAAAATGTGGGAAACCGTCGTCTCCTCTGTCATAAAGTTGCCCACCTCATCAACACAAACCGCCGTGAGTTTGCTCAATCGTTCCAGATTCACGAGATTACGGATCGCAATACCCGTCTGTAAGATTCTATAAGCGTGTTGAGACAGAATAGTTCGGCTTGTCGACGCGATTCCCTCAGGAATGGCTGCTACGATAAAACCAAAGCCGAGAAATAGAAGTTCACTCCAGTGAGCACTCTTATCTTGAAACAGAAGCGCTACGGTAACCGCTATCACCGCTAACACTGCCCCAGCGATGCGGAAATAATCGTAAAAAAAGCTCATTTGTACTTCTGCTTCAGGATCTAGATCAACAATCGCAGGCGCGCGTTGGGCAGATTTGCTTATTTCCGCTTGATCTCCAGTTCTAACAACAATTGCGCGAGCTTCCCCTTCAAGAACATACGTTCCTGCAAAGATCATATTACCTTGCTTGTCAGGCGGTAAGTTCGGCGTCGAGATGTCTCCATCTGTTTTGTGCGTGTACGTTGTCGTACCAAACACAGGCGCTTCATCAACAACCAACCCATCGGCCTCTACAATACGGGCATCAGCCGGAATGTAGTCTCCTTCCTTCAGGAGTAATAAATCTCCCGGGACAATAGCCACAGGTGGTAGCGTGACAACACGTTCGTCCCGAATAGCAGATACACTGACTTCTAAGAAAGTTCTAATAGACCGGAGTTGATAATGCGCCTTCCCAGCTTGAATGAATCGCCAAAGGACATGAAAACAGAGAATGGCTGAGAATACCAAAATTTCATGAATCGCGCGCTGCAGATAGAAAAGAGTGCAGATAACGATGAACAGGAGGATAACGGTTAGATTGGAAAATTGTTTCAGTAGGAGGGAAAATAGAGAGTCTTCATGGGATTGTAGTGTTTCGTTATTCCCATATTTGGTACGCTGCGCTGCCGCTTCTTCACTACTTAACCCGCGTTCAAGATCTGTTTTGAACTCATGTAGAAGATGTGGAATTTTTTGGGAATACCAATTAGACATAGTTCGATTTCTTTGCTGAGGATTTCAAAACGGATAGAAAATAGAACTACCAGTGAAAATTCGGGAGATGAAATAGGACGTTTTCTATAACATCAGTTCCGCCCTACGGCCAAGCTCACGTTTTATGTCTAAGCATATATGTAGAAATATAAAAAAAGCCCCGCTTAATGACGAGGCTTTAATTTTAACATATTTGATGGTATGCACATCTAAAAATCGGGACGCTCTGGATAGACGCTAACTTTTCTCCGGAACTTATCTTTCCGCTCAAACCACACATACCCATCAATTTGTGAAAATAGCGTGTAGTCGTTTCCAACCCCAACGTTTCGTCCCGCGTGGATGTGTGTTCCACGCTGTCTAACCAGAATGCTCCCTGCGGTCACAGCACTTCCGGCGAACTGCTTGACACCAAGCCGCTTACCGATGCTGTCTCGGCCATTACTAGTACTTCCGCCGCCTTTTTTATGCGCCATTTTGAGTTTCCTCCTCAGATGCGTTATTTCCGTCTCGTATTTCAGTAATACGCAAGCGGGTGAATTGCTGCCGATGTCCAAGTTTTCGTTTATAACCTTTGCGCCTTTTCGACTTAAAAACAACCAATTTTTTGTTTTTAGCCTGTTGCACAACTTCGGCGATGACAGCGGCATTCTCTATATACGGTGTCCCAACTTCCACGTTACCTTCACCATCACCTATAGCCAATATTTCTGATAGGGTTACCTCTTCACCGACAGGCGAATCGAGCTTTTCAATGTCAATTAACGTATCCACCTGAACACGATGTTGTTTCCCACCTGAGGCAAATACAGCATACATCTTTCTTTCTCCTTAAAAAATCTGTGACGTGTTTGCCTCCCCTGCACAGCAGGCAAAGACCTGAGTGAAAAGTATAACAAAGATTCTCACAACAGTCAACCTTAATTCAAGTAAATCTCGCGGTTAGAACCTTCAGCAAAGAGTTGATAGTCTTCAAGATGAAGATCTGCGTCGCCTTGCACCCGAATCTGTAGGTTCATCGACTTTTCCAGTTGCTTCAATCTGCCTGCCTTTTCATCAAGCAAATGGGATACAATATGTTCGTTTGCAACCACCTTTAGCCTTCTTTTTCGTGATTTCCGATGGGCCTTCTTAATTGATCGTAACAAACCAATAATGATCGTATCAGTTGAAAGGACGGAGCCATGTCCATCGCAATAGGGACACGATTCGGTAAGAACAGTCGCCAAGCTGGGACGTGTTCGTTGGCGTGTCATCTCTACAAGCCCAAGTTCGGATATGTGCAGGAGATTGGTTCGGGCTCGATCGGTGTCTAAGGCTTGCTGCAGTAACTTATAGACCTTCCGTCGATGTTCAGGATCATCCATGTCGATGAAATCGATGACGATAATTCCCCCAAGGTCTCGCAGGCGGATCTGTCTTACGACTTCCTCAACAGCCTCCAGATTTGCGCTTAGGATAGTACTGTCGGGGTCACCTTTTCCGACAAATTTCCCCGTATTGACATCAATAGAAACCATTGCCTCTGTCTGTTGGATAACGAGGTGTCCACCACATTTGAGCCATATTTTTTCGCTCAAGGCCTTCTTGAGTTCTTTTTCAATGCCATAAGATTCAAAAATGGGGGTGGTTTTGTCATAAAGCTTGACATGTGAACGCAGGTCAGATCCAGAAGATGAAAGGTACTCCATCGCTTCCTGATACTGCTCTTTAGAATCAATGACCAACCGGGTGACTTCACTTGTAAATGAATCCCGAATGACCCGGACTATGAAACTGTGTTCCTTATGAACAAGGCTCGGGGCAGGCATCTTTTCGGCTTGCCGAACAATTCGTTTCCATTGTCCAACAAGATATTGAATTTCAGCTGTAAAATCTTGCTCACTTTTTCCTTCAGCAGAGGTTCGAATAATGAATCCGCCATCAACCTTCGCACGTATCCCCTCGGCGATGTCTCTGAGACGCTGCCTTTCTTCCGGCGACTCAATCCGTCGCGAAACACCAATGTTCGAAGCAGTCGGCAAATATACAACGTAGCGACCAGGAAGTGTAATACAGGTCGTTACACGAGGCCCCTTAGTACCGATCGGTTCTTTTCCAACTTGTACCAGAATCTCTTGTTTGGGTTGAATGAGGTCACTGATAGAATACGGGTATCCTCGTCCAGGTTTTGGTGAATCGGCTGATTTTCTATTTAAATCAAGTTTTGCGGAATCATCGCTAGAACTGTCTTCTTCCAGATCACGAATAATATCCGATATATGCAGAAACGCATGTCGTTCAAGTCCGATATTCACGAAGGCAATCTGCATGCCTGGAAGGACGTTTTCCACACAACCCTTATATGTATTGTTAAGCGTATGCTCATCATTTTTGCGCTCGATATCAATCTCAGTCAGAACGCCATCTTCAAGGACAGCACACCGCGTTTCATATTCATCATCAGAAATGATAATCTCTTTTTCCATTGTCGCCTCCGGTCTTAAGTTCCAAGACTAGGTCACAAAGCCCACAACCGATCTATCCATGGAGGCAACGAACAAAGGGTTCAAGAAAAATATGCTTCTAATCGATAACGGTATCGCGCATGCTTCTACATTGCCTGGGAACATAGCATAATATCGTCGCAGTGTAAGATCAACGATGGCACCAGTTTCAATTCTTTTGTGTCGTTGGTACGGCACCATCACTAAGTTCGTGAAAATCTTCACCACGGTTGCATCCCGAGCTGAAACGCGAGGCATTTCTCTCATCACGTTTCACGTATGGCAGCCAAATTCCCAAATAATCGAGCATATTATAAGAAATTGGTTATCAAAAAGACTAAACGTATGTGCACCATCGGTAAACACATGAGAAAATCTGATGAGAACAACATAAACACCGCAGATCTCGATCCATGAAAAGCACGGAGATGGCAAGTAGGAGGTAAAGCAGAGGCACTCTACGCTTTTACTTTCTGATTCTGTCTCCGCCGGCGCTATCCGAAAAATATCGCTCAACGGGAGTTCTCATAAGCTTTCTGTAAGCACATCCTTCAAATCTAATTTTCTTGCAGCCTTAACTTTGTTCGCGCGGGGTCATTGTGACCACGGGTATAATCAATTCGCCTGTCGAGATTCCTCCGTGTTGGAAGCCTCCCCGAAACTGGCGGGTATATTCATTGAATTGATTGGGATAAACAAAGTAATAATCTTCTTTTGCAATAATGTAGTTCTTGCTTGAGTTTTCAGCAGGTAATCTGTACTGCCTCGGATTTTCGATATAGATCGCTTGATCTCTGTCGCATCCTAAATTTGTTCCAACTTTGAAGCGAAGGCTTGTAGAGGTCTCGCGATTTCCGTACGCTCTCGATGGCCGGTTGCAAAGAACCGAGCCGTGATCCGATGTTAGAACAATCGTGGCATCCTGCTTCGCGATAATTTTCAATATCTCAAATAGTGCCGAGTGAACGAACCACGACTTTGTTAAAGACTGAAACGCAGATTCGTCCGGCGCAATCTGTTGCAGAATGTCTGACTGCGAGCGCTGATGAGTCAGCATATCAATAAAATTAACAACCAAAGCAGAAAGGCTAATTCGATCAAACGAAGAGACTTGGCGTATGAACTCATTCCCACCTTTTGTATCGAAGATCTTAAAATATCTCAATCCTGGCTTTAGCTTGATCCCTGCACGTTGGAGTTGGAGTTGGAGGAGGTGCCTTTCATAACGGTTCGTGCTGGTTTCGTCCGTGGCGTCCTCCTGCCAATACTGTGGAAATCTTTCCGCGATCTCTTGCGGAAACAGCCCACTAAATATCGCATTACGCGAGTAAAGCGTTGCACTAGGTAAAATGGAGAAATAGTAATCTCTATCAATATAGAAATAGGATTGGAGCACGGATTCAATTGCTATCCAATGATCCAATCGCAGGCAATCGACCACGATCAGGTATACTTGGCGTTCCTGACGCAGGTGTGGAATAACGAATTTTTCGACTACATCAACAGACAGGGGCGGCGAATCCTCGCCCTGCAACCAACGGAGGTAGTTATCCTGTACGTAATTAGAAAATAAAGCATTACATTCTTTTTTCTGTTCTAAATGTGTTTCTTCAAGCCCAGTTTGTGCTAAATGATTAAGTTCAAGGTCCCACTCGAGCAATTTCAGATAGATTTCTATCCATTGCCGCCAGTCTGGATTCGCATCCTTGATTGCGCGAATCTGATTAAAATCGTGGGTATAGTTACGTGGCACCTGTGCTTCAATGATCTGAGTCTGATCCAGTACGCGCTTTAAGGTTGAGGCAATTTGAGCAACACCAATGGGCTTTACCAAGAAGTCACTGATTCGTTTTCCCAGTGCTTCATCAATTAGACGGTCCTCGCTGCCTTGTGTGACCATAATCACCGGCAAGATGGGGTTAATCTCACGGATCCGATCAAGCGTTGCCATACCATCCTGCCCCGGCATAACCTGATCGAGCAAAACAGCATCATAGTAGGATTCCTTCAGCAGTGAAATAGCATCAGTCCCATTGGAAACCGGTGTGACGTCGTAGGATTTCTCACGGAGCAAAAGAATGTGGGGCTTCAACGCGTCAATCTCATCATCTACCCACAGAATTTTACGCGTTATATTTTGCGCCAACACTGTGTTCCCCTCTCCTGTTCTGCCTCAGCCTTTTCAAAAAGGGCAGCCGTCCCGTCAACTGTTTCGACGCTTTTTCGTTTTCAACGCTCTCCACGGGCAGTACGACCTCAAAGGTCGTGCCTTTTGAACTCGTTTCAACAAGTCGGATCTGTCCGTGATGATACGCTTCAATGATTCGCTTAACAAGCGTCAAACCAAGCCCCCAGCCATGTTCCTTCGTTGTCATCCCCGGACGAAAGATTTTATTCCGGTCTTTCCGGGAAATTCCCTTCCCGTTATCTTTGTATGAGACGATAATCTGATGCCCCTTCGGATGGAGCCGGGAATTGATTTGGATGACACCATTCTGGTTATCTATTGCATCAAGTGAATTCCGGATCAAATTCTCAAACACCCATTGCAGTAGATCCGGATTTGCTGCAATTTCAGGCAGTTCACACTCAGTCACGCGTAACTCAACCTGTTTGCTTAAATTTGGCAAGCGTGTCTGAAAATAGGCAACAGCTTCGTTGATAACGGAGTTAATGTTTATGCGCGTTTGCTGTGGATACGAACCAATCTTGCCGAAACGTTCTGTAATGCGCTGAAGTCGAGTGAGATCGCTCTGCATATTCGCGTAAATCTCGGAGGCTGTATTGTCACCCTTCTGCTTGTTCAGCTCCATCGATAGCTCGATCCACCCCATCAGGGAGGAAATCGGCGTACCGAGCTGATGCGCAGTCTCCTTTGCGAGTCCGCCCCAGATCGATGCCTGTTCAACGGTTTTAATCCGCCGATAACTCAAAAAGCCAACAGTCAAGATGCTCGAGAAAACCACGACCAACACGATGGGCATAACAAAGATACCATAGTCGGGGATTACCTCATGGTATAGATAACCCTGAAGGGAACCAGGATTGGTTTGCAATAGAGAGTACCGCCCCACGGCTTTGGAATTGTGAACAAATCTCTTTGCCCGCTCGTATTGCTCCGATGTAGCTGTCTTTGTTGTGAGCAATTCATCCCAAATTTTCCACTGCCGTGGATTATTCTTTAAATCCGCTATGACGAAGGGTAATCGATCTATCGCATCTGCATCCGCCTCGCCATGATAAACATACCCATCGTTCAGGAAATCACGGAGTGGTATCGGTTGGTTCCGCTTCATCCGATTGAGAATTTTATTGAGTTTTGATTTCTCGGCGTCAGAGAGCGGAATGTCATCCTTAATTTTGCTTTCAATTGTCTTATTGCTGAGATTCTTAGCGATTTGAACTTGACCGTTAACATCCGTGATAATGAATGAGAGCCGGCTTTCAGTTACCAGTCCCTCCTTAATAATCTGGCTCAACTGATTTTGGAGATGCCTATTGTTGATACTTGCAAGCAGAGCCTCAAGTTTCGCCAATGGTTCCACCTGTTTCTCGAACACTTTGGTGTGTTGGATAAGCAGATGGGTATAGTACACAAAGGCAAGCGAAAGGATTAGCAGCCCAACAATGAAACAAGTAAGCAAGAAATTGGAGGCAGCGTAGCCGGTGGATACAGTCCTCTGACGTTTGAAAAACATCTATGTGCCCCGGTTAGCACAACACGAAATTCATGTGTGCACTCAAGATATTTGATAATATTGTATCAGACGACATGCCGCAAAGTCAAGCACTCCTTTGGAACACCCAAAAACAGGCTTGACAGAGCATTAAGGCTTGACTTATAATCAACCTCGTCTCTTTTACTCTCCGAAGCTAAGTCAACGAAAGGAATTCTGATGAAGTTTGCAGAGAACGGATTTCACTTTATCCTCCTGATATGCTTTGTAATTCTGTACACCGGTTGCCAAGGGGGTGCGTTTAACATGGGTGAGGTAGGTACAAGCGAGAATCCACTAAAAAAATCAGGTGAGTTAGCGGAGAACGAGGTGTGGGGAGGAAGAATTCAGATCGTGGGCGATGTTATCGTGCCAGAGGGGAAAACCTTAACCATCCAACCCAACTCCGTGGTTGGTCTCGATTCGGAAACAGGTGCTCACGAATTTATCGTCCGGGGATCGCTATATGCGGAGGGCAAACCGGATCGTATGATAATATTTGGACTGCTCAGTTCCGAGAAAAACCCACCTAAAACCGGCGATTGGATCGGCATCCGATTTGAAGATACCAGTCCTAACTCTCACCTAAGCTACTGCCGCATTCAGGAAGCTGAAACAGCCCTCTCTTGCCAGTCCGATGGCGTGCAGATAGAGAGTTGCTTATTACAAGATAACAAGGTGGCAATTCTCTGCGACAACAGCACTCCAACGATAGGCGATAACCAGATTAACAAGAATGGAACGGCGATTAAATGCGTTAAAAATGCGTCCCCAGAAATCACCCGAAACCTAATCCAAGCGAATGAGTTCGGGGTTGTCTGCGATGATGATTCCCGACCAACAATTCATTACAACGAAATCGCCAGTAATTACCAAGATGGGGTCAGGTGCTATGCTTCCGCCTCGCCGGAGATAACGTCCAACAACATCATCCTAAACGGCGGTTGGGCGGTATACGATGGCGGACGCCTACGTGAAAATTACCTTCGTGGGAACAAGGAGATCGGACCCGAAGTAGTAGATCGTGGTACAGGACGTGAAGGTGGACAGTTCTATGGCGTAGACGAAGTTTTAGATCCTCGTGCCTCCCCTGTGCCGGACGCTGGCTTACAACGCGAAGGGTATTAGCACTCAATGGAAACAATTACATTTTCCACACACGCAAGGGTAGTGCAGAGGTAAGGAGATGGCATGGCTAAACCCACACAACACCCACCGGATACATACCACTGGGACGCTTGGATTGGCACGGATGAAGCCGGAAAAGGGGACTATTTTGGATCGTTGGCGGTAGCCGGTGTATATGTCACACCTGAAACTCGTGGGATATTGCAAGAATTGGGCGTACGTGACGGGAAACAGCTCACAGATTCGCGTGTCAAGAAACTCGCCGATCAGATTCATAGCCACTGTAGTGATTGTATTGCCACGGCTGAACTTGAACCATCTCAATATAATAAACAGTACGATACCTTCAGAAACAAGGGGCAAAACCTGAATAACCTTCTTGCGTCGCTTCACGCCAGAGTCATCCGGAATCTCCTCCAAAAGCATGCAGACTGCCGCTACGTCCTCGTAGATCGTTTTGCCAGCGAGGAGGTACTAGCCACCCAGTTACAGCATGATATGAATCGCAGCGTCAGTTTGGTGCAAATTCCGAAGGCGGAGAGTGATATTGGAGTTGCTGCTGCATCAATTATTGCACGTGATGCTTTTCTCCAACAACTGGAGAAACTCTCCACGAAGTATCAGATCCAACTACCCAAAGGGGCGTTTCAAGTGATTGACGCGGGCAAACAGTTCGTTGCGCGACACGGTGCGGCGACTTTGCAATATGTTGCCAAACAACACTTTCGAACAACGATGGATATTTTAGGGAAGGGACAATAGACCGTAAGCACAATTAGATGGTGGAGGGCGTTATGCTGACCCGTTTGAAAGTTTCTGGCTTCAAAAACCTTATCGATGTTGATATTCCCTTGGGTCCCTTTACCTGTATTGCCGGTGCGAACGGCGCAGGTAAATCGAATCTTTTCGATGCGATTCAGTTTCTGAGTGCCCTAGCCGACCATACGTTGATTGATGCAGCCCGGTCAGTCCGTAGTGAGGAAGGACGGATAGGCGATGTGCATAGTCTCTTTAATCGTAGCGACGATACCGAGAGCGCAGAAATGTCCTTTGAAGCGGAAATGATAATCCCCGAAGCGGGTGTAGATGACTTGGGGCAGCAAGTAAAGGCTACGACGACGCTTCTCCGTTACCGCGTTGTGCTAGCGTATCGTGTGGATGGCAGCTTGCCTTCAAGTGGACCCCTTGAACTGATTGAGGAGCGACTTGATCGCGTGAAATTGGGCGATTGGGGAAAATATTTGAAGTTCGCTGACCATAGAAAAGATTGGCGCGATTCTGTACTAAAGGGAAAGAGAGCGGTCCCCTTCATCTCTACTCGGATTCATGGGGGGAATCGGGTAGTTAAAGTGCACCAAGACGGGGGTAACGGCGTTAGCCTTGAAACCATTTTATCCAAGTCTCTTCCACGCACAGTCCTCTCTACTATCAATACCGCAGTGAGTCCAACAGCCCTGTTAGCACGGCGTGAAATGCAGTCGTGGAAATTACTGCAACTGGAAACTTCCTCCTTGCGTGAACCCGATGCGTTCACAGCACCCGTCGGCTTAGGTAGCCATGGCTCTCACCTACCTGCAACCCTGTATCATCTGGCGCGCTCTCAGAGAGATCACAATACCAGTTCAAAGGCGACAGAGATATACGGGCAAGTCGCTACTCGATTATCCGAACTGGTTGAAGATGTTGCCGAGATCAGGATTGACCGGGACGAAAAACGAGAGCTGCTCACTTTGGAAATCACAGACCATAGCGGCACAGTTTATCCAGCCCGCTCGCTGTCGGAGGGGATGCTGCGCTTTCTGGCACTCTCGGTTTTAGAATCAGATCCAATGGCAACTGGTCTCCTCTGTATAGAAGAACCCGATCGGAGCATCCATCCATCACGGATTCCATCGGTTCTACAACTCCTTCAAGATATCGCCACCGACCTAACTATTCCCGTTGGACCGTATAACCCCCTACGCCAGGTAATTGTTAGTACACATTCGCCGTCTGTTGTGCAGGAAGTTTTCGATGACGCTCTTTTGATTGCCGAGTTGCCAGAGGATGTGCAAAATAGTCGAGGATCTCGTGGGGTACACTTTAACTGGCTATCGGACACCTGGCGGACAGCAGCACTACCAGAGGTAGATCCTGTATCTAAAGATCAACTGTTGGCTTATCTAGGACCTACCATTGCCCCAACCGTGTCACCCAAATCAAAGCTAAGACGAGATCAAAGGGTCATAGATAGGTCCGACATACAACCACTACTGTTTGATCTCAGTAATACCGAATGACAGGACTTTAACAAGCCTAATGGAAAAGCTATTTCTGGTGCACTACGGTGAGATTGGATTAAAACGCGGGAACCGATCCTACTTTGAAAAGAAACTCGCCCAAAACATCAAAATGTCACTGAAAGGGATGGGCTGCGCGGAGGTGCGACGCATCTATGGGCGACTTTTGGTGATGTTACGCCCTGAAGCGGAGGTCGAGGCGATTCGAGAACGACTAGGCAAAGTGATGGGGATCGCTCATTTTGAGCTTGCTTTAGAAACCGCCCTGGACATTAACGCCATCCGGGCCGCCGCATTAGAACTTGTCAAAGACCAACAATTCAAGACGCTTAAAGTTGAAACGAAACGGGCAAACAAACGTTTTCCTCTGACTTCGCCTGAGATTAGCGCAAAGGTGGGAGCAACCCTACTCGGCGCAACAGGGGCATCAGCGGATATGCACACCCCTGACCTGCGGTGCAATATTGAAATTGTCGATGAAGCAGCGTACGTCTACGTGGAAAAAATCCGAGGTGTGGGTGGTCTACCTGTTGGGGCTAGTGGGAAAGTTCTCGTCATGCTCTCTGGTGGAATTGATTCACCGGTGGCCGCTTGGCGGATGATGAAACGTGGCGTTAAGGCACTCTTTGTTCATTTTTATAGCTATCCATACACCGACAAGGCATCCCTTGAGAAAGTGGAAGAACTCGTCGCGATTTTGGCGTCTTGGAATTATCGGACACTGATCCACCTTGTTCCATTCGCCGACGTACAGCGCGAAATTGTTACGCAAACCCCTGCCCCATATCGGGTTATCCTTTATAGGAGAATGATGGTGCGCATCGCACAGCAGATTGCATCGGCTGCAAAAGCGGAGTGTCTCGTCACCGGGGAAAGCCTTGGACAGGTCGCGTCACAAACGTTGGGCAATCTTCGCGTAATTGAAGAAGCTGCAGAGATCCCCATTCTGCGACCCCTAATCGGTGACGACAAAGCAGAGATCATGGAGTTAGCGGAGAATATTGGCACCTTTGAGATTTCGATCCTTCCCCACGATGACTGCTGCTCGCTCTTTGTGCCGGACCGCCCATCTACCAACGCATCACTCGAAGCGATAGAAGCGGCGGAAGCAGCACTGGACGTTGATAAACTTACAAAGTTGGCGGTAGAATCCGTCGAGAAGAAGATAATTGATAATTGACGGCACCGAATGTTGACCCTGTCCCGCTCTATTCGGTCTCCGTGAGAACGGCTTTTAACCGTTCCGGGAAGTTGGTCAAAATCCCATCAACGCCCATCTCGATGTACCCCCGCATATCTTCAGGGGTGTCCGCGTAGAAGACGTGCACGATTCTGCCTGCCTCATGCGCCTTCTGCACAAAATCCCGAGTTGTAATGTCTCGTCCCGGCTGCATCGTCCGAAGCCCCATCTCTACCGATTTGTGGATATATTCTTCCGGTGTCCGCCCTGCGCGAAAAATTCGGCACTCGATCCGGGAGTCAATCTCAGCAAAAATTCCAACGCTCGCATCGCTACACGTTAGGATAGACGCCTCTACCATTTGGAAATCGTCCAGTGCTCTTGCGACCTTACGTTCATAGTGTCCATCTAGATCGCCACCTTCCTTAAGATGGACATTGAGACCAACCTTACCCTGCACAAGGTCTAATGCCTCTTCCCACGTCGGCACGCGTTCACCCCGAAACTGTTCACCGAACACCTGTCCGGCATCAAGACTTTTGATTTGAGATAGCGTGAGATCCCCAATCGCACCTGCGCCGTCAGTCGTCCGATCTACAGTTGAGTCATGCATGATGATCAGGTGATCATCCTTTGTCAAATAGAGGTCCAACTCAATCTCATCAACGCCGATTTCCAAGGCTTTCTGGAAGGCAATTAACGTATTTTCTGGGTAGTTTCCGGAAGCCCCCCGATGGGCAACATTCGTGACCATTTTTCATTCCTCTTTTCATTCCTCTTGAACCAACAATAGAAACCTGCTAAAGTTACCACTATCTTCCTACTATCAGAAACGATAGCAAATCGTAACACGATCAGACTCCCACGTCAATGAAGAAACAGGTCTGCGTTACACGGACCAACACTGATTGACCCGGAAGGAGATTTTATGGATGAAGCACGCTTGAAATCAATCTTGGAAGGGTTTCGCGAACGCAAAATTCTGGTTCTCGGCGATTTTTATCTCGACGCATATTGGATAGTCGATAAAACGAAGTCAACCCTGTCGTTAGAAACCCCTTGGCATACGAACCCTGTCATAGAACAACGCTACAGTCCTGGCGCTGCAGGAACCGTGACTAATAACCTATCATCGTTAGAAGTGGGAGAAATTTACACGTTGGGCGTGATTGGCGAAGACGGCTTTGGCAACTCTATGCTGGAACGCTTAGCAGCCAACGGTTGTATCACGGATTTCATGATTACCGCGCCAGACCGGGTCACCCCAACCTACCTCAAACCCATCCACCGTGGATATGAAGGTGTTGAGACGGAAGGTCCTCGATTTGATATCGAAAACCAGACCATGATGCCAACTGACGTGGAAGATAGGTTACTCCGCGCCTTGCGTGAGTGTGTGACACAGGTAGAGGGGATCATTGTGGGCGATCAGATGCCCCACGACAATCGGGGTGTCATCACAGATCGGGTGCGAGCTGAAATATGCCAACTCGCAGTGGAGTTTCCCGATAAACTGTTTTTTGTTGATTCTCGGACACGGATAGAAAAATATCATGACGTTACGATCAAACCGAACCGATTTGAAGCGAAACGGGCGGTTGATCCGGACTGGACAGGGAGAGAAGTTAATATAGAAGAAGCGAAGCGATGTGGTCAGATCTTAACGGCCCGGACAGACAAGCCACTTTTTGTGACCGTTGGTCCGGAAGGGATCTTGGTGTTCCAAGATGGACGGATTGAACATGTACAGGGAATTCCAATTGACACAGAGACAGATCCGGTGGGAGCAGGGGACAGTGTTTCTGCTGCAATCGTGGCTACACTCTGCGGCGGCTTTAGCTACCTTGAAGCAGCACAGCTCGGAAACCTTGTCGCATCGATTACCGTTACTAAAATTGGAACAACAGGCACCGCTTCGCACGTAGAGGTGATCGATAGATTCGGAGAGATTGGATCTTAGGGAGAAGTCTCCTTGAATAGTCCGCAAAGAAATGATATACTTATGCTATGTGAAGCACATTTTAACGAACGGGAGTTTTGCGGACGAAGAATGTAACAGTTTCAAAATTCATAACATAATCATCAGAGAAGCCGATATATACGGGTGCAGAATCATTTATGGTAAAAATTATAATTACTGATACATTTGAATAATAACCACCGGTGCGAGTTTGCAGCTGTTGATAACGTCAAACGTGATGCCCCGATAAATCCCCCGATTTATCGGGGAGGGGCGACATGTGCAGCCCAAGGGTAGAACCAATGAGTTACCCTAATGAATCAATGAACGCTTCAACAATGTGGGAAAGACCCTCTCACTAAATAGCACCAAAGGTTAATATCTATACCTGTTTGTATTGTTCACCATAAAAGGAGATTTGGATGAGGGAGACGATCAGTATAAGAGGTGCGAGAGAGAACAATTTACAAGATATCAACATCGAAATTCCCCGCAATAAACTGGTAGTTGTAACTGGCATTAGCGGCTCTGGGAAATCGTCGCTTGCGTTCGAAACGGTCTATGCCGAAGGGCAGCGCCGCTTTTTGGAATCAATGTCTACCTATGCTAAACGCTTCGTCGCACAGCTAAAGAAACCGGAGGTCGATTTTGTTGATGGACTGTCCCCTGTTGTGTCAATTGAACAGAAAACAATCACCATGAACCCGCGCTCGACCGTGGGCACCATGACCGATCTCTATGATTATATGCGGATGCTATTCGCAACAATTGGGATTTCCCACTGCCCTTACTGCAGGACCGAAGTCCCAACCCGCACCCCCTATCAATTGATGGAGCATATACTCTCATTACCTGAAGGCACTGAAATTGAGATCTATGCGCCGGTATTCAAGATTTACGGCGAAGATTATCCATACCTTCTTGATGATGTTCGTCTGAAAGGGTGCCGCAGAGTTCGAATTAATGGTGATCTGCACGATCTTAGTGAAGAGATTGAGCTGAACGAACAGCTGGAATACAACATTCAAGCCATTGTTGACCGATTTGTTGTCAAGCCAGATATTGACAAACAGATCCTTGCTGCCCTTGACCACGCAATGTTAGTTGGTGAAGGATTTATGAGCTTCCACATCCTGACCCCTAACATAACTGATAAAGACATTAATGCGTTCTACAAAGACTTTGGCTGTCCCGAACATCGTATCGTGATGGGTGAGTTGGGACCGCACCACTTCACTTTCAATGAGCCGACGGGTGCCTGCGTCACCTGCTCTGGATTAGGCACGTACCTCCAAGTTCACCCTAACCTGCTTGTCCCGGATAAAACTCGCAGCATCGTAGAAGGGGCGTTCGTGAAGCAAGCCTTTAATTACGATCCTGATCGCTGGGATGGTCGGATGATGTACAGCCTCGCACAGCACTACGATTTCAGCCTTGACGCCCCCTTTAAAGATCTTCCCGACGAAGTTGTCGATCTCGTATTCTACGGGACGAGAGGAGAAAAGATTAAAATTGTCATGCCGGAAGGCGCAAAGCAGCTAACCCACCATCACGTTGGTAGAGAGATTGAGTTTGATGGAATTATTAACCGGATTGATCGGCATTATCGGCACTACCGTAAGCGGGGAGAAGCACATTCGGGGATGGAGGAGTATCTGCGGAAGGTAATGGTCGAACACATCTGTCCCGACTGTGACGGCAGCAAACTCAAGAAACAGAGACTTCTTGTGACCATCAATAATAGACATATCCATGAATTGGGCGATATCCACCTCGAAGAGTTAAAGGTTTTCCTGGATGGAATTACGTCGATTCCGGAGCAGAAAAGAGAAGCAGGAACACGGGTAATTAAAGAACTTACAACGCGGATCGAGCTCTTACTCGGTATCGGTCTGGACTATCTCAACCTCAACCGGCGCTCAGCCACGCTTTCCGGTGGGGAATCGCAGCGGATTCGCCTCTCAACACAGATCGGTTCGGGTCTGATGGGTATGCTATATGTATTAGATGAACCGACCATTGGACTCCATCCAAAAGATAACACGAAAATGCTCAAAACACTGAGACAGCTGCGAGATATCGGAAATACCGTCATTGTGGTGGAACACGACGAAACCACGATCCGAGCCGCAGATCACATTGTTGAACTGGGTCCCGGACCTGGAGTTCATGGCGGTAGGATAGTTGCAGAGGGACCTGCTGATAAGGTCTTGAAAAACCCCGTGTCGTTAACCGGACAGTATATGAGTGGTGCACAGAGCATCAAAATCCCGGAAGACCGGCGCGAAACGAACGGTGCTTCGCTCATTATACGTGGGGCGCGAGAGAACAATCTTAGAGACATTAATGTCGAGATTCCGCTCGGTCTTTTTATCTGTATCACAGGGGCATCGGGATCGGGCAAGAGCACACTGATTAACGAGATTTTGTACAAGAAACTCTATTCTATCTTCCATGATAGCCGCGTCTTGTCGGGAAATCACGACAACCTTGAAGGATATGAATATATCAGTGATGTAATCAATATCGATCAGTCACCGATTGGGCGCTCTCCGCGCTCCAATCCGGCGACCTACATCGGGTTTTACGATAACATCCGAAAGCTCTTTGCAAGCACACCTGAATCGGAAACACGCGGCTATACCGCTTCCCGATTTAGTTTTAACGTCAAAGGCGGACGCTGCGAGGAGTGCGGCGGCGAGGGTCAAATCACGACCAAATTACACTTCATGCCCGACGTAGAGGTGCCTTGCCCCGCTTGCAAGGGGGCGCGATACAACGATGAAACCCTCGAGGTTACCTACAACGGGAAAAATATTTCGGAAGTGCTGGGGATGTCGATTGAGGAAGGTGTTGAGTTCTTTGCAAATCAACGGCTCATCCACCATAAACTGAGCGTTCTCAACGATTTAGGTATGGGCTATTTACAGATAGGACACCCAGCGCCGATACTTTCAGGCGGGGAGGCGCAACGGGTGAAGTTGGCAAGCGAACTTGGCAAAATCAAACGAGGCAAGCATAACCTCTACATCCTCGATGAACCTACCACCGGACTACATATCGCCGACATTCAAAAGCTGTTGGATAGTTTGAATCAGCTGGTCGATTCGGGGCACACGGTATTAGTGATCGAACACCATCTCGATGTGATTAAGACCGCCGACCATATCATCGATCTTGGTCCAGAAGGTGGACATCGAGGCGGTGAGATTATCGCAGAAGGGGTGCCGGAAGTAGTCGCCCAAAATCCAGACTCATACACTGGACAGTTCCTCAAGCCGTACCTCGCCCCATAGGTGTGCCAAGAAACGGATGTGGGGGTATTACTCAAACGTTCGGTAATTCAGAAATGTCGTGTCATTTTTCCGAATTACGACGTTCTCCAATGTATCCGTTTTAACCCGCCGGTTAGCGCGGTCAGAAAATGAAAGCGCGATATTATGTTTGCCCGCCGGCAGGCGCATGCGTACAAGAAAAATCTGGTTCGGCAGGGTTTGCCATGAACGGGTGTCTGCGCTTTCAGTGACAACATTCAGCAAGTTGACAAGCCTGCCAACCACTTCCCCCTCCTGATTCGCACGCCGAAAACCGAGATACTTCAACACACCACGCACAACTGTGCGGAGCATAATCGTCGGCAACTCCGATTCAAACGTTTTCATCGCTGCGGCTTCGATATCCTCGACCAAGACTCCGGAGGCACCCCCATACGCTGTATTTGCGTCAATACCGACGATTCTTGGACGATTTGAGCGATAAGCGGGAATTGCGACGCGCAAGAGATATTCGATTTCGACTTCTTTATACTGTCGGTTACGTCTGCGTATCAATGTCCGCCCATATTCCCGAACCGCTTTTTCATCTCGATCGGCGTCCTCTTGGACAATAGGATCGACCTTGAGAATGGGGAAAACGATGTTTTCCTCAATTTTGGGGGGCACGAATCCGGTCTCGTAGAGCAGGATAAGCTCACCCGATTCAAGAGACCTCTCGGACGGTTCACCGTAGGTTGCTGCATACCTCTCAAATTCCTCTTGGAAACCTAACTTCCCCGCGAGGCGCACCAGAGATTCCCCCACATCCTGTGGAAAAGGAACCCCTAGGGCTCCATACTGTTTATACGCCCTTTCTGCCCAACGATACGCAATGAAAGCATCGTTCCAATCCCCTGCCCATTCGTAGAGGATAGCCGACAAATATGCGATGAAGGCAGCACCGACAAATTCGTAATTCTCGTCCGCATCGGCATAGAACTGCAGCAGCCCGCTCGCTTTCCTACATTCAACGAGTGCGTCGTCCGGCATGTTAAGATAGACATAATTGAATGCACGGTAGTAGTGAATAAGCAGCCGCTCATATTGACTTCCGGCGTATGCACGCAGGTTATCTGAAGTGAGAAGCGAGACGGCTTCCCGCGAGACGCTTTTGGTATACAGGTCATCCGAAGTAATCTCGGCGAGTTCAAATGTGCGGTTGCTCTCATCGAACATGTCACCGTAGTGGGTAATAAGCCCACGTTCAAACAGATACGGTAACTTGGCTTCTCCCTTACCATCCGCATCCAGCTCTATCAGCGCGCCATCAAAATCGCCCCCTTCGAAAGCGAGGCGCACTTCCTCCATACTGTAAGGGCTACACCCAAAACTTAGACATAGCAGTGCTAAGAGCGGCAAAAATTTTGAGGTTTGCATGACTTCCTCTAACTAAAAAGCCGCTCGCTTCCGCTCGATGAATTTTTTGATTTTCTTTTGACCAAGCCATATTTTTTCATTTGTTTCGATGTTGGTCAAGGTCAGGTCGGTTTGATAAAATGTGACCTGTTTCCCACCCTCACGGTCTTCGATGGTGTTGATCTGTCCTGTCATCATGTAATCTGCGCCCAACTCTTGCCCCATCGCCTTGACCGTTTCGAGGCTGGCAAACTTGCTCTGATCTCCCTTCTCGTCACGCAGTTCGCCTCGCTCGGTGGCACTGGCAACGACGGAGACCAATCCGGAATTGATGAACGCCCGCTCAATATCGCTGACAAACGTAGGAATTGCGATATGCTCCGTGCTGCGGTTGCGGATCGCACCAACAATGACAACCGGCTTTTTGCCTTGGGCACCGGTCATGTGTCGTGCAATCCACTGGTGATTGAGACAATCCGCAATCATCGCCTCAGAGACTTGGCGAGAGTCGGTGTCATTCCACCGGCCTGACAGGTCAATAGTTGTATCGACTTCGATGCGCTCGACTGTTTTTTTTGAACCGCATCCTGCAAGGATGATGAACAGAATGCAAGTGATTGGGATGATTACCTGTTTCATGATTCCTCCTAATTTTTGAGAGTGTCTAGGTTCTTCTGACGTGAACTGTTACCAAACTAAAATTACCAAGTGCATTCACTACAAGCAATTTAGATACCACACGTATTTTGAATCACACACAGCGGGGTGTGGCAAAAACTGGATGTCTCGGAAAACGCTGTCTCAAGCCAACTTTGGGTACATCTGGGCATACGCTATGATTTCAAAGGGAACGCCGTGATCACGAAGCGGTTGTCGAAACTCTGCCACACCTTCGTCGCAAAAATGCTACACCAATCCTTAAAACGGGAGACCAAATTCGATTGGGTAAATTGAGCAATCAACGGTGTAGGATTATACCATACGTTTTTCAGGAAGTCTATAATTTCAGAAACGAAAGGAGTATTGTATTCGGAAGGAAGTGTATCACTTGGGTTTGGTTACGAAAGTAATTGTTGCTCTAAATCGATTACCCTCGCCATCTTGGACATCAATTTCAACCTTGTAGACTGTGTTATTAGCAAGTTCCTGTCCTGCAACCGGAGTGAGTGCTGCTGTCCGATCATCGACGGTTCCAGTCCAGTTGAGTTCAGCACACGCCTCGTCAGTCAGCTTGATGGCTCCCATGACGGGTTCGTTGAAAACAAACAGCAAACCATTTGCATTGATTGGTGCAGGGTCGACATCGGCCTCCCCGTTTCTCACAGTACCATGCGTAAATGCGGGAGATTCTAGCGCATCCGGACCTGCCACAACTGCATAGGGGCCAATCGTTGTAGCATCACGGGAGCCGTCACGATTTATCCACTCGATATTTAGCCGTGCTGTTCCCACCTCTAAACCCGGCGTTACCATCCAATAGCGTCCTGCACCGGTAGCGGGTATATTATTGACGTTGACCGCCGCTACACGAACATAAAAGTCCAACACGAATTGTGTATGTGGACAAACAAGCCGGGAACCTGGATCCACCTTGACCGTATGCGCTCTCGGTATAGAATGAGCATGATCAACCTCCTTAGTGGGAACATCATCGGCACAACCGCTGATTATACAAATAATAAACATCCCAAATGTGATTAGAATGCCTGCCCTTAAAAGTCTGTGCATTGTGTTAGTCCTTTCTTAAAGCGGATATATCACTTGGGTTTGGTAACGAAAGTAATTGTTGCTCTAAATCGATTGCCTCCGCCGTCTTGGACATCAATTTCAACTTTGTAGACTGTGTTATTGGCAAGTTCCTGTCCTGCAACCGGAGTCAGTGTTGCTGTCCGATCATCGACGGTTCCAGTCCAGTTGAGGTCAGCACACGCCTCGTCAGTCAGCTTGATGGCTCCTGTGACAGGTTCGTCGAAAAAAAACAGCAAACCACTTGCATTGATTGGTGCAGGGTTGACATCGGCCTCTCCATTTCTCACAGTACCACGCGTAAATGCGGGAGATTCTAGCGCATTCGGACCTGCCACAACTACATAGGGGCCAATCGTTGTAGCGCGACGGGTGGCGTCCCGGTTGAACCACTCGATATTTAGCCGTGCTGTTCCCACCTCTAAACCCGGCATCACCATCCAATTGCGTCCTGCACCGGTAGCATGTGTATCATTGACCCTCGCAGCTGTGATACCTTCATCAAAGCTCAACCTGAATTCTGTATCTGGAAAAACAGGAAGGCAGGGATCTGGATACACCTTGACCGTCTCCGCTCTCGGTACAGAATGATCATGATCAACATCAGCCTCCTCTAATGGTGGAAGAGCCACAACGTCCTGAGTGGTAGCATCATCGGCACAACCGCTGATTATACAGATAATGAGCAGCCCAAATGTGATTAGAATGCCCGCTCCTAAAAATTTTTGCATCGTTTTAGTCCTTTCTTAAAGAGGATATATCACTTGGGCTTGGTGACGAAATTAATCGTCGCTTGAGTTTTATTGCCAGCACCATCTTTGACATCAATTTCAATCCTGTAGGTCGTCTCGTTGACCATTTCCTGTCCTGCAACTGCGGTCAGCGTTGCTGTTTGCCCCACCACGTTTCCAATCCAGTTGAGATCAACACCCGCTTCATCAGTCAGCTTAATGGTGCCTGTGATGGGTTCGTCGAAGTCATATCGGAGACCCCCAGCATTGATTAAAGCAGGGTCGACATCTACGTCCCCATGCCACACTGTACCACTTGTAATTACAGGAGGCTCCCCACTATTATATACAACTGCATAAGGACCAACTGTGCTATAGCCCTTTGAACCGTCTCGGTTTATCCATTCGATAGTCAAGAATTCTGCCTTCCCATACGGCACATGGTCGGAATCCACCCTCCAATCAAGCCCCGAGCCCGTCGCCGATCTACCATTGACCTCCACCGACATAACTTCATCACTAAACTGTAATTTCAGTTCCACTCCACGGTTGAAATATGCGATGGTGCGTGATGCCGGATCTACCACGACTGTTACAGGCTTTAAGACAGTGACAGTAATCGTTTCAGATCCGACAAGGAAATTCTCCTGATTTCTCCATTCAATGGTGATCGTGTTATCAGTACCGGGAATTAGGTTAGGCAAATCGGCAACTTTCACAATAGCAGTGTTGTCTTGGATTAAAGCCAATTTTCCATCCACATAAACGAATTTGGGAAAACTATCGAAGATTATCGTGAGTTTTCCAGTTGGTGAAACTATCCCGCCATCTTCAGGCACGGTGGATAGCAGCCTAATCTCACCAGTCTCAATTGGATCATCATCGGAGCAACCATTGTTTATACAGATAATAAGCATTCCAAACACGATTAGAATGCCCGCTCTTAAAAGTTTGCTCATCGTTTGAGTCCTTTCTGGCACAAGATATATCACTTGGGTCTGGTTACGAAAGTAATCGTTCTTTGAAGTGGGAAGTCAGCCCCATCTCGGACATCAATTTCAATCTTGTAGGTGGTCTCGTTGACCAGTTCCTGTCCTGCAACTGCGGTTAACGTTGCTGTCTGGCCGGCCACGGTACCAACCCAGTTGAGGTCTGCCCCCGCTTCATCGGTTAGTTTAATGGTGCCTGTGACAGGTTCGTCAAAATCGAACCGGAGACCGCCCGCATTGATAGGCGCAGGGTCAATATCTGCGTCCCCATCTGACACTGTACCACTCGTAATTTCGGGAGGGACATGGTGAACATCTGCAACTTTATAAGGACCACTTGTTGCAAAACCCCCTGAACCGTCTCGGTTTGTCCATTTGATTTTTAGAGTTACAAATCCATGGGGTAAAACAGGCTGGGCACTCCACTCCCAATTGAGTCCTGAACCCGAAGCAGGTGTGTCGTTGACTGTCACTGCTATGACACCCTCATTAAACGTCAACGTGAATTTTGTGTTGGGTGAAGTATAATAAACAACTCCATCAGTGCTACGTGGTGGTGGATCCATCACAACCTCTGTCGCAGAGGGCGGTCCAACATCATCTTCTGATTGTGGTGGATCCATACGGTTATCACCGCAACCACTGGCTATACAGAGAATCAGCAGCCCAAACGTGATTAGAAGGCCCGCTCTTAAAAGTCCGTGCATTGTGTTAGTCCTTTCTTAAACAGGATATATCACTTCGGTTTGGTGACAAAAGTAATCGTTGTCTGAAGTGGATTGCCAGCCCCATCATGGACATCAATTTCGATCTTGTAGGTTGTCTCGTTGGCAAGTTCCTGCCCTGCAACCGCAGTCAACGTTGCCGTCTGACCCCCGACGTTGGCAATCCAGTTGAGGTCTGCGCCCGCCTCATCGGTCAGCCTAATGCTTCCCGTGACGGCTTCGTGGAAATCAAATCGGAAACCACCGGCGTTGATCTGCGCGGGATCAACATCAACGGTTCCATCAGCTACTGTGCCACTCGTGATTCTTGGCGGCGTCGTATCCGGGGCCCTAACAGTATAAGGACCAACCACATAAGAGCCAGAACTACCGTCTTGGTTTGTCCAGCCAACATTCAGAGTTTGACTGTCTCCTTCCGGCAGGATCGGCGATGAAATCCAGTTGCGGTCCGCTCCGGTGGCTGGAAAACCATTGACTGTCACCGCCACAACACCCGTATCATCAAAGTACAGTGAAAACTGGGTATTTGGGGGAATTTCCGCCCCCGCAGGAGGATCTACGAGAACTCTGGGTCCTGTGTGAGGGGGAGGATCCTCAATAGTTCGTGGGGGCGTGGTCTCGCTTGCTGTTGGATTGGAAGGATTCGTAACCACTTCCGGTGAGTCATCACCGCAACCGCCAATTATACAGATAATAAACATCCCAAACGTGATTAGAATGCCCGCTCTTAACATTCTGTGCACTGCTTTCTTCCTTTCTGTGGGGTTTTCCTACCAATAACGTTCTCTTTATCTCATACCTCTGACCGTGTGACATTCCAAACAGAGAAAAATCGTTCCAGAGCTTGAACTCAAGGTTATGGTCGCAGAAAATATACCTTTCGGTGGAGTTAGTTGATAGATAGCATGTAAAACATCCTGAAAAAATGCACACAGGATAGATAAAATCAGCTTAATGATCCGATTCCAATAATCATTTTCACCAGATTGACTGGCAGTCAGATCCCATATTTTTTCCTTGATTATTTCCTTCTAATCGCCTATCATCCCTGAAAAATCAAGGCGCAGCGATGTGCCAGAAATAGAAGTTGGTAAGGCACAGGCATACAGAGGGAAGGGAAACATAGATATGCCACGCACGAATCTGAAGGGGAATAACAGCAATGAACGGATCACACCTTATTGAGCCTCTCCGTCCGTGGCTGGACGAGAAAATTGGGGCAAAGCTGGATCTGATAGGTTCAGATCCGATACCGGTAGTTGAGACTGAGGAAGGCGCACCGAGCCCATTATTCGCGGCACGGGTCGGCGAGCGTGGACTTGTTACAACAGAAAGGAAGTGGCTCGAACAGCTTCAACCGATCGTTGCAAACCTGAGCTTGGAGGAACTGTTCTCAACTTTTGGTGGGTATGAGCTTGCGCGTCTGTTGCTGCCCGACGGTTACGGGGTATGGGGACCGAGTTGGTTCTACGTTGCCGACGAAAACTGCTTTCGTGATGCGGGGGATGACCGTCCCGTGCAGTTGTCTGCGGAGGAATTGGCTGAAACGGTAGATCATCGTATTTTCTGGCACTGCTTTGAGGATGAGGCGATGACCGGTTTCGGCATTTTTGAGGACGGCAAATTGGCGTCACTCGCAGCGGTCCGCGCCGAAGATGACCGTGTTTGGGAGATCGGCATTGATACGGCGCCGGAAGCCAAAGGACGTGGGTTGGGACGTGCCGTCACGAGTGCAGCGGGACGCTGGATACTGGAAAATAATCGGTTCGTTTTTGCGTCAACCGCCCCTTGGAATGTCCGCTCTGCGCGCACACTTAGATCCGTGGGGCTGCAGTTCATCATGTCAGTGATGATAGGAATGCCCGGCCCGTTTTATGCAGCACCGCAGCCACTCGGCACGCCATATCCCGGTGCTGAAGTGTATAACTACTATCCCGATTGGGCCATCAACAAAGAGATCAAACCCCCGCTGAGAGATTGAATGGCTTAAGGGATTTAGGTGCGTCCCCTCAGATAGGGTGTGGGGTTGTTCTTAACTTCGCGCAGGAGGGTATGGATGTACTGTTGAACACGAAAGAGTCGGCAGTTAGAATTTCCCAACAACCCCTGGTTTAGCGTACCAACTTCGTCCCAAAACGCTCCAAGTAACGGTCTGTCCAGTGCGGGGTAAGGTGTTTCGGGGTCCTGTTTAAGTAACTCATGCCAATAGAGAACTTCCACGAAGTGGACATACGTCGAAGTATTGTAGTCCACGCCGAGCATGAGTAGCTTCCCGTCAGCTTTATACGCCTTCTGCATTGGGGAATGCGTACCGTAAGTTTTCCCCCACGGCTCAATGTCCCACGGTGATTTATACCCCTCACGACTGAGATGCGTACTGACAAACGCTTTCGCATCTTTACCCCGTGCAGCGACTGAATGGGAGTAATGGTCGGATCGGTAGGTGTTGGGCATCTGACGGAAAAACTCGGTGAGCCAGCCGACTGTGGAGGGCGTAGTTGCGATGTTCCATGCCTTCACCCGTAACTCTCTTCCATCTAAGAGATTAAATGACGGCATCAGGATAAGCCCCCCTCCTCCAACGGCGTCCTCCAGTGCGCTGACTACGGTTCCTGCGCCCCCTTCGACGGCTCCAAGACTCTTAAAGGAGGAGTGAATAAAGAGTGTATCTCCTCCCTCAACGCCCAAGTTTCTGAGGTCATGTGTGAGTGTTTCGCGTGTGTGTGGTGTTGTCATATTAGCCTTAGTAGTAATTGATAGGATTGGAAATATCTATGGGAATTTACGAACAATTTGGAGTTACCCCAATTATCAACGCCTCCGGAGCGGTAACCCGTCTCGGCGGTGCACCGATGCCCGATAAGGTTTTGCAAGCGTTTAGTGAAGCTGCCCGTGCATCGGTGCCGCTTGAGCAACTTCAGGCAGCTGCCTCCAAAGTTATCTCGGAGGCAACGGGCACGGAAGCCGGTTTGGTCTCCGCCGGTGCTGCATCTGCCCTGACCTTGGGAACCGCTGCAATCTTGACAGGCTATGACTTGGGGCGGATGGAGCGGTTGCCACACTGTGACGGATTTCCTAACGAGTTCGTCGTTGCCCGCGAGCAGCGAAGCGGTTATGATCACTCTGTCCGAGCCGCCGGTGCACGGCTGGTTGAGGTCGGTTTCAACGAGATCGTTGCAAATGCAGGGGTCCGCCGCACTGAAGCGTGGGAGTATGAAGCGGCTTTTGGACCGAACACCGCAGGCGTCCTTTATGTGTATAGCCCGACCTCTAGACCTCCGCTTGAAGAACTTGTCGATGTCGCACATCGGCATCAACTTCCTGTACTGGTAGACGCGGCTGGCGAACTTCCTCCCCGTAGCAACCTCAGATCGATTGCTGCGACAGGTGCTGATCTGGTAGCGTTTAGCGGCGGTAAATCCATTCGGGGACCCCAATCAACGGGGATTCTCTGCGGTCGCCGAGATCTTATCGGACCGGCAGTCGCACAGCTATTGGATATGGACGACCACTTAGAACTTTGGAATCCACCGGCATCACTCATCGATAAGGCAAAACTCCGTGGCATCCCACGGCATGGCATCGGACGTGGTTTTAAGGTATCAAAAGAGGAGATTATAGCCTTGCTCGTGGCGCTGCAGCTTTTCACCTCCGGTGCGTATGATGCAGCAGTCTCCAAGGCACATGCACGTCTTAATCGGATCGCCGAAAAGTTAAATGGTTCCCCCGTGCAATGCAGTCTCCGTGATAAAGGTGATGGCGAGAGTTTTCCGCTCTTGGAGGTCACGATTGATGAAGCGGCTGCTAGTCGGGGTGCAATGGAGATTTGCCAAAGTCTCCGAAATGGTGTCCCACCGATTTATGTCAGTCACGGCGGTCTCCGAGAAGGAAAACTTCTGCTTAATCCAATGCACCTGAACGACAGCAAGGCCGAAACGCTTGCGGAGCGGATTCGTCAAGAATTAAGTCCTTAAAATCAAAGCGTTCATGTAACGAAATCGTGCAAGAGAAACCGAGTTTTTGGCACGTAAGGGCGGGGCGAGATGCCCCGCCTACCGTTTTATGAAGTAAGATAAATTATGCCACGAAAAAACAAGATACTCAACATCGGTGATAAGGCACCGTTATTCACATTACCTTCTGTTCAGCGTCAAACCGTAGCTTTAGAGTCCTATCTCGGTCAACAGCCCGTTATCCTCGCCTTCTTCAGAGGGACTTGGTGACCGAACAGCCGTCGCCAGTTAGGAGACCTTCAGCACGCCAACAACGAATACACAGAATTGGGGGCTGCTGTCCTTAGCATCGTTGGTCAATGGCCCCGCGAAGTGCGTCGATATGCCGAAACGCACGATATCACCTTTCCGCTGCTGACAGATAAAGAGCGAGAGGTGATTAAAAGCTATGGGGTGTATCATTGGCTGGGACTTGACGCGTACAATATCGCTCGTCCTGCAACATTCGTAATTGATAAGGGGTTGATTATCCGGTTTATGTATATCGGCTCACACCAGTTTGATCTTGTCAAACATGCGGACATCGTTGCAGCCCTGAAAGGGCTTGAAGCTACCACCAACTGAAGAAAGGACCGGAATGATACTAACTGGACATAGAGGTGCAGCAAAACTTGAACCAGAAAACACACTGCTATCCATGCAGAAAGCGATAGACCTCGGTGTTGATCAGATTGAGATTGATGTGCACCTCACGCGCGATCAACACTTGGTAGTCATCCACGATACCACAGTAGATCGGACAACCGATGGACAGGGAGCAGTCGCTGACTTCACGTTAGCAGAGATAAAACAACTGAATGCTGGCAAGGGAGAATGCATTCCAACACTACAGGAAGTGATTGATCTCGTGCGCGGGAAAGTGATTCTTCAGATTGAACTGAAAGGTCCCGACACCGCTGAACCGGTCATCGAAACCGTTGACAGAAACAGCATGGAAAACGAGGTACTTCTGACTTCATTCGTCCACGATCGGCTTCGGGAAGCACGTCAGCTTAACCCGAACTTGAGGTTAGGAGCCTTGTGGGCGGATCCGCCAGATGATGCGTGTGAACAAGCAATCGAGATGGGAGCGGAAGCGATACATATCCAACATCTTAACATTGACTCCCAACTTGTCGAGAAAGCACATGCACACGGCCTCAAGATCCGCGCATGGAATCCCGACACGGTTGAGGAGATACAGCGTGTCATCGATCTGGGGGTTGACGCCATCGGCTCGAACCGTCCAGATCTGTTAATCGCAGTTGGGCGCGCGTGACTCCAGTTTCTCAGTCGCCCACTTTGCATACCTTGCGATTTTTTTCTTATCGTCGGAGGAGGTTATTTCCAACCGTCGGAGCGCGGGAAGGGCGTATGAATCCCCGATAGCACCGAGTGCCTCTGCAATCGCTGAACGTAAATGCCCGCCTATATCGTTATTATCATCAAGGGTGTCCAGTACTGAAAGCATCGGTTTCACCGCCCGTGGATCACCAAGGTCACGAAAAATTTGTGCAATTTCCTCTCGCCCTGCCGCTGGATTCTCAACAAATATTTTAGACAAAACCGGCACTGCCTCTCTGGTTGGGCACTTCCACAGGGCACAAATCAGGGCATATTCAGTGGCACCTGTGAAGTTTTTTCCGGACTTAAACGCTTGATATTGTGCCTCCAATTCCCCCACAAGGATCTCATTAAAAGGTCCATGCTGCTGTTGGGCAAATTTGACAAAACTGCGAACGCTCGTCAGAAAACTCCCGTCAGGTGCTTTTTCGACCCTATCGAGCAATTCCTTGGTTTTGATTCTTATATCTTCCATAATTTTCCTCTTCCGCAATGTTGAGGCGTTGATTTATCTGCCGATTTTTCTGTTAGCTAAATCAGGTCTCGGATACTTTCAATGCTTTGAATCTGCTGATTAAAAGCATTGATTGTACCAGCACGTAATCCATACGTCACAACTTGATTTTGTACTTTGACGTGGACGGCATCAAAATCTCCTTTTGTTAGAATCGGAAGAAACGCGAAGTCCCGCTGTGCTGGTTTACTGCCGGCATGTCGTTTGCCAACCTTGAGAATCCAATCTATGGTTCCTTGATTAGTTATGATTTCCAGAATGTAATCATAACGCCCGGCTTGACTACGACGAACATAATCTTCAACCCATCTCAAATCTTGGGTAATGAATATCTCTGTTCCGTTCAGAACAAGTCCACCGGCTTGGCGAATAGCGATCAGCTCCTTTGCCGAAACCGCACGATAAAAGTACTCCAACTGGGAGTCATCAGACATTTTTCCATGAACCCTTTAAGTGACAACCTCCGCCTTAATAAGAATGCTGAATGTCCCTAGGTTTGTCAAAGGTCAGCGTAGGAGGTATGTAACAAAGTTCTGACCCGGTCCCACTGTTCTAGC
Source organism: Candidatus Poribacteria bacterium (assembly GCA_965220385.1). Taxonomy (GTDB): domain Bacteria; phylum Poribacteria; class WGA-4E; order WGA-4E; family PCPOR2b; genus PCPOR2b. The sequence continues at coordinate 1,800,423 of OZ244825.1, forward strand.
GATGAAGCGCGCATAGCCATGAAAGTGGGAATTAGGCTAAGATGTTCATCGGACAATTTGCAAATTTCTCGATACCCCTCAAAAAGTGCCTCGAGACGTTGTTGAAAACCGGGTCTTTCCCAAGGTCCCGCTAATATAACAGCCAAATCGTAGAGATAGTATCCAAACCCACAGTCGTCAAAATCAATGGCCGAAACCGCATCAGGCGTGAAGAGTACGTTGCCAAAGCTGAGATCCGAGTGTATCAGTCCAAATCGTTCAGGGCTTTTCCCCAAATGTTGTTCGACTTCCTGTAATTGCTCATGCAGCGTTTGCAGATGTCCCCGCACGTTCTCTGGGAGTTGACTACTCGATACGCTATCAGACTCTAGCACACTGTTAGCATCGTAAATGGGGCGAGTCAGTTCAAAAGAAGGTGTCCAGTATTGGGCGTGATGGTGGAGTTTGGCTACAAGCTGTCCAAGCCTATAAAAGTGATGCGGCGAACGGCGATCTTGAGGAAGTATCTGCCCCTCAAGCCAAGAGAGAACCGTTACCGGATAAGACTCTGGTATCCCCACTTGTTTCCCTACCACAATCATTTTTCCATCGGGAGAACGTTGTGGTATCTGCACAGGTACTGTTGTCTCGCAAGCAAGTGCCTCAAGCCAACTCAATTCGGACTCTACCGCTGTCCGTATTTTCGCTCTGTGGATTCGTACAAGGTAGCGTCCTTCATTGCAGTCCAGACGAAACGTTGTGTTTACGAGATGCTGTAGAAAGGTCAGCTGGTACTGGTTGAAACCGAATTTTTCTAAAGCCGCATCAGCAAGTTTACGTAATCTATAAACCTGCTCTTTTTCTGGTAAATCAGCCCAGTTATCGCTATTCAGGATCATTTCTGCCTCTCTTTGCTTGGGTTATTCTCTCACACCTCGACCCCTCCCTAATCTACAGGAACAAGGACTCGGGTACAAGATTTGATAATGTTAGGCTGTTCGATTAGTTCAACACATCTAATCCCAATCCTCAAGCAATAATTCAGCAAATTTAAGTCTAGTGTGTTTCATGATAAGGTCCCGCAATTGCGATACTACATAGATCCGGGTGCAGATATTTCTGGGCAGCCGCGTTCACCTGTGCACGAGTGAGGTCCCGGTAAATCGATTCATGCTTCTCAAGATAGTCGAGGCCCAATCCGTACAGCTCCGCGGTTAGGAGAACCGCAGCAAGTCCCCGGTTTGTTTCGAGCGTAAGCGCGAAATTTCCAACAATTAAGTTCTGGGCGTCTGAGAATTCTTCTTCGGTGATACCATCAGATTTCATCAGTTCGATTTCGTGCAGGATACTGTTAATGGCTTTATCCACGTTGGCTGGATTGACGCCTGCGCTCGCATGGAAGAGCCCTTCACCCCTCGACGGTGTAAAAGAGCTCCAGACGCTATAAGCAAGGCCCTGTATATCGCGCACGCGTCCAAACAAACGCGCAATCCCCGCGCTCCCACCTAAAACAGCGTTCATCAGATTGATGGTGTAAAAATCTGGGTTTGTTCGGGCGATCCCTTTATGTCCCAACTCAATATTCGCCTGTGATTTGTCCATCATCGGCTTGACCAAAACCTGCTTTTCACCATATTCTACCGGCGGTATAGTGAAGGACGGCTTTTCACCGTCTACCTTCCAATCCCCCATTGCGGCGTCAATTTTTTCGATAACAGCATGAGTATCCACATCGCCAACAATCGCCAAGATGAGTGAATCGGGTCGATAATAGGACGCATGGAAGTCAACGAGTGCCTCCCGCTCAATACGCGTGACCGATGCCTCAGTCCCCTGTACGCGCCAATGGTATGGGTGTTCATTGGGATAGACCGCCTCTCTGAGCAGGCGATCCGCGACGTCATCCGTCTCATCCTCCCACGCCTTTAGCCAACTATGAACCTGATGGCGATATTTTTCGATCTCTTCCTGTGGAAAGTTCGGAGCGCGTAGGATGTCGTTGAGAACGTCCAACACACGATCGAAATCTTTTGACAATAATCGTCCCTCAATACTTACCGTCTCCGTGCTCCCCAAAGCACTTAAACTCGCACCGACGGACTCGGTCGCCTCAGCGATATCTTCCCACGTTCGGCTTTCGGTGCCTTTTGTCAGCATGTTCGCCACAGCCGCTGCACGCCCGTAGTAATGATGGGGATCGTACATACTGCCCGCTTTCAGTCTGCCACTGATAGCAACCGTCTGGTTGAAATGATTCTCCTGAACGAGCAGCGTTATGCCGTTGTCAAAAACGTGCCGCGTGGTAGGGGATTGCTGCTTACTCATCTCTTAAGTCCTCCCCGAATCGGAAAAAGGGCGGGTTGTCCCGTGTGATGCAGCGCAGCTGGGACATCTGTACCGGCTGTGCCGCCATGCCCCGGTGACGTTGGTTGAAAATGCCCAACAGTGCGGTTATCTTCAGTCAGGTATTTCTGTGCGGTTTCGCGAATCTGCTCACGGGTGACAGACCGAATATTGTCAAGATAGGTATCGAGATATTTGTAGTCGTAGACAGTTGCGTAGTAACCGATCTGTGCTGCTTGATTTGAGACGCTGTCAAGCGAAAAAATGAAATGTGCCTCCGTCTGATTGATTGCTTTTTCCAGTTCGGACTCTGTAAGAAGATCGGTCTGGATGCAATCCATCTGGCCCAACAACCCCTTTTCAAGGGTGACCGGATCAACACCAACCTGCGCTTCCGCAAACGCCCAAGCGAGTCCAGCATCCTTGGAAAAATCGGGATAGAAATAAGCTGAAGTTGCTAACTGCTTATCAACCAGAGCGCGGTAAAAGCGTGAAGTTTTCCCCATACTCAGCACGGTGCCAATTACTTCGAGTGGATAGAAGTCTGGATGTCCGGCGGCGGGGATATGGTAGGCGATAGCAACGTAAGAGAGCGTTCCTTCCTTGCGAACCGCAACCCGTCTTTCACCTCGCTGTTCAGGTTCAACGGTTGATGGGTCCGCGATTGGTTCGCCGGGAGGGAGCGGACCAAAGTAGCCTTCGACCTGTTTCATCAGGTCATCGGTATTAAAGTCCCCAACGAGAACGAGCGTTGCATTGTTCGGTACGTAACGTTCGCGGTAGTAGTTATATAGATCATCGCGGGTCATTGCTTTTAGGTCTGAGGGCCACCCGATGATCCCCCATTGATAGGGGTGCGCCTTGTACGCCGTTGCTTGCACCTCTTCCCTTAAGACAAATTGGGGTGCATTCTCATATCCCTCGCGCTCTGAGAGGATTACGGTGCGTTCCGCTTCCACCTCATCTGGATCAAAAACGCTGTTATGCATCCGGTCCGATTCCAAGGCAAGCGCGACCGAAATTTTGTCCGCGGGTAGAGTTTCATAATAAGCGGTATAGTCGGTGCTCGTAAAAGCGTTCCACCTACCACCGTTACCTTCGATAAATCGCCCGAGTTCCTCTTTGGAAAACTGTGGGGTGCCTTTGAAGAGCATGTGTTCGACCCAATGAGACACACCTGTGAGTCCGGGACGTTCATTGCGCGAGCCAACCTTGTACCAAATATAACTACTGGCAACTGGAGCGGCGTGTACCTCTTTGGTTAATACGGTCATGCCGTTAATCAATTGGTGCTCGATGATTTCGGAGCGGTTTGCGCCCTGCTTGGTCATGATAACATCCTTTCAATTACAGTACCGCTAAGATCGCTTCTACGACGTAGTCCAAGTTCTTCGGCGAAAGACCGGCTACATTCAATCGACCATTGGCGGGCATATAGATGGCAAATTCGTCTCTCAATCTGCCCACGGCTTCTTTGGAAAGCCCAGAGTAAGAGAACATCCCGTTTTGCTTGTACATGAAGCTGAAATCCACCGAGCTGCCGCCTGCGTTTAAGCCTTCAGCCAGCGCCTTCCGCATACCAGAGATTCGCTTCCTCATAACCGCCAATTCGCTCTCCCACTCCTGCCTAAGGGCGTCAGAGGCGAGCACCGCCGCAATGATGCGCGAACCGTGTAGCGGGGGGTTAGAGTAGTTGGCACGGATGATTCGCATGACCTGGGACTTCACCCGTTCCGCGGTTTCTCCATCAGATGCAACAACATAAAATCCCCCGATCCGCTCGCCGTAGAGGCCAAAGTTTTTGGAATAGGAATTTGCAACGAGCATCTGGTGACCATCGGCGAGGAAATGGCGGACCGCCGTCGCGTCTTCGTCAATACCACCCCCAAAGCCTTGATATGCAAAGTCGAACATCGGTAGTAATCCCTGTGTCTTGATAGCAGCAGAGATTTCCTCCCAATCCGCCGGTGTTGGATCGAGTCCGGTTGGGTTGTGACAGCAGGCGTGTAGCAGAATTGGATTTCCAGCAGGGATAGCCTTAATAGCTTCGACCATGCGCGACTTGGTAAATTCCCTGCGCTCTGCGTCGTAGTAAGGATATGACACGATTTCCAAACCTGCTCTTGCGAAGATCTGGTTATGGTTCGCCCAGGTCGGGTCTGGAATATAGATAACTTGGCTGCCGAGTTGTCCGAGGAATTCGGCAGCAAGCCGGACACCGGCAGTTCCACCGGGTGCCTGTGCCCCGAAGATGTTATCTTGTTCTGTATCGAACACCAACTTGATTGAACGCCTCACATAGTCAGGGTTACCATCCTGAGACAGGTACTCCTTATCCATCCTCTCCGAGAGGATTTGCTGCTCCGCTTTTCGGACCGCCGTGAGCACGAGCGGCTGAAGGTCATCGGTTTTGTAAGCACCAATGCTCAAGTTCACTTTGTTCGACCGGGGATCCGCCTTGAAAGCTGCGTTAAGTCCCAAAATAGGATCCGGGGGCGCCATTTCTACAGTGTCGAAAAAATTCATGCTGTATACTCCTAAGTCTGCGCGGTCTTAGCCGGGATAGTCAAGAAACAGGTAACACTCTGGAATAGTGTCCCTTAAAGCGTCGTCATCAATTTTCGGAATGCGTTCAGTTGCGGCTGAATTACATGAGGTTCGGGCACCCGTCCCTCAAGCGCTTCAATGGTTTTCAAGCCGTTTCCGGTGATGCTGACTACAATGCGCTCATCTCGGCTGATGCGACCACTTTCAATCAGCTTTTTCGCCGCTGCAAGCGTGACACCGCCGGCTGTTTCAGTGAAGATGCCTTCCGTTGCTGCGAGGAGATGGATTGCTTCGACAATCTCATCATCGCTTGCATGTTCTCCATGTCCACCGGAATTTCGCACTGTATCAGCCGCGTAGATCCCGTCAGCAGGGTTGCCAATCGCAAGAGATTTGGCAATGGTATCCGGCTTGACTGGCTTCACAAAATCACTATTCTCCTTGACGGTTGTGGCAATTGGCCCACAACCGTCAGCTTGCGCGACATGGATGCGCGTTTGTGGCTTATCAATCAGCCCCAAGGTATGAAATTCTTTCAACGCCTTACCCACCTTCGTGATGAGCGAACCTCCTGCTGCTGGGACAACAATGTGATCCGGTGCCTCCCAACCGAGTTGCTCGATGATTTCGTAAGTGAAGGTCTTTGAGCCCTCTGCGTAGAATGGACGGATGTTGATGTTAGCGAACGCCCAAGGGTACACACCGGCGATCTCGCTGCATAAACGGTTGACATCGTCATAGTTTCCTGTGATCCCGACTACCGTTGGTGCATAAACGAGGGAAGCCACTACCTTCCCCATCTCTAAGTCCGCTGGAATAAAGATAAAGCAGTTTAAGTTGGCGATGGCTGCATTTGCTGCCACTGAGTTTGCTAAGTTGCCGGTCGACGCACACGAGACCGTATCGAACCCAAACTCCTTTGCCTTACTCAGCGCAACCGCAACAACGCGGTCTTTGAAGGACAGGGTCGGATGACATACTGAGTCATCTTTGATATAAAGTGCTTCAACACCGAGGGCTGCCTCCAGATTTTTCGCACGGATCAAAGGGGTGAATCCCGAGTTAATTCCATCGGTCGGCTCACCATCGATTGGCAGCAAGTCAGCATACCGCCATAGGCTTTCAGGTCCTCGTTCAATGGATTCTCGTGAGATGGATTTCTGGATTACCTCGTAGTTGTAATCCACCTCAAGTGGTCCGAAACAGAACTCGCACACATGAAGCGGTTCCTTAGGATACTGTCTCCCACATTCACGACATTTCAATCCCAATACTTTTTCTGTCATGCTTGTCTCCGTTAATTCAAAATATAAGGAAGTTCCGTTAGCAAACAGTCAGTCTATCCTGCGAAGCCGCATCGGCTGACTATTTGGCTAAAAATGTAGACAATAAAAAAGCCTATTATCACGGCTGTGATAATAGGCAATCCCGCAAAGTATATATGTTAAAATCGATCCCAATCCACGCCTAGAATTGCCTATTATCACTTTGCCCCGTACGCATGGACACCGCAAAAGCAGCAATGCCCATGCCCGGCATGTACATGGTAATGTTTGCAAAGAGAACGGAATTAGCAATCCGAGAGGAACTGAAGTGAGATCCTTGCATTTTTCTAATTCACCTATCTATGTTATTTGGTAAAAAGACGATTTAATTGTAGCATACTCACTTATCTAAAGGCAAGGGAAAATTGACACCGCTTGGGGTTGAACCCTTACGACTGTGGCGGAAGGTTATCAATCACGACTGGTTCCAGAGCATCGGCAGGGGTGAAACCGAAGACTTGTGCATAAAAGTACAGTTCTGCTTCAACTGAACGCCGGATATTCTCGCTGCGACGGAATCCGTGCTGTTCGCCTTCGAATGGAACATACGCAACAGGTAACCCTTTCAAGCGCAACGCTTCAACCATCATCTCCGCTTGATTCGGCGGAACGACTTTATCTTCTAACCCCTGAAAGAGAATCAACGGACATGAAAGGCGCTCTGTAAAGTGGATCGGCGAACGTTCTCGGTAACGACCCCGCTCTTTGGGATAAGCTCCAATCAAGCTATCCAGATAGCGGGACTCAAACTTGTGTGTGTCCCTTGTCATCGCCTCAAGGTCGCTGATCCCGTAGTAACTGGCACCCGCTTTGAAAACGTCACGAAACGTCAGCGCCGAGAGTGTTGTGTAGCCGCCGGCACTTCCACCTCGAATAGCCAATCGATTGCCATCCACGCAGCCCTGCTCGACAAGGTATTGTGCTCCGTTCACACAGTCATCTACGTCAACAAGACCCCACTGACCGTTAAGCCGTTCTCGATAGGCACGACCGTAGCCGCTGCTACCGCCATAATTCACATCCAGAACGGAAATCCCGCGGCTGGTCCAATATTGGATTTCAAGGTCAAGTGCAGTCGAAGTCGCTGAGGTGGGACCCCCATGGCTAATAACGAGCAGAGGCGGCAGATCGTCGGCAGGTGCGGTGTAGTCACGGTTCTGTGGCGGATAGAAGAAGGCATGGGCGCTTACGCCACCTTCGGTTGGAAACTCAATCGCTTGGGGCGTTGAGAAATATCCGGAATCAATCTCTATCTCACTCGCTCGGCATACAACCTCGAATTGTCTCGTGGTAAGGTCAAAGTGAATGATCGACGCCGACTCCGTTGACGAATTGGCATTGAACAGTACTCCGCCGGGAATAGCTTGCAGGTTTGCGATTGAGGTGTAGGGGGTTTCAATCTGATTAAGTCTGCCTGTTTCTGTGTCTAAACTTGCCAGATGCCAGATACCATCCTGTGTGTAAGTGCAGATAATCTGATTGGCGGAGACGAACGTATAAGTCGACATGCCAAATATCCACTGCGGTCTCCCGAACTCCGCCTCCATCTCGCATAATGGCTCGACGGTCCCGGCTTGGTAACGATAGAGGTTCCACCAACCAGTTCGGTCGGATGCAAAGTATAATATCCCATCTGGTGACCATTCGGGCTGAAAAATCGATTCATCAACGCCACCCGCCACCCGTTCAGTGTGACTCAGAGATCCGTCGTCGCCTATCTCGCCTATCCAAAGCTCGGCACCATCCCAAGGCATATTTGGATGGTTCCAAGTCATCCACGTCAAACGAGTACCATCAGGACTCAAACGAGGTGCGGCATAAAAATCGTTGCCGCTGACAAGTACCTGACCGTTATCTGTCCCATCCAATCCGATACCTACCAGCGCATTGACAGCTTCGGATTCGGAACCGGTATGGTCTTCGCGGACACAGATTAGCCGGTTGCGTTTCGCGTCGAGGACACCATCCGCATAACGCAAGTCACCTTCCGGAGTAAGGGGTTGTGGTGTTGCGCCAGTAGTCTGGCGGTAGAGACGCTGATCTGCAAAGTTTGAGAAGTAGACCACACCATCGCTAACGATGAACGCGGCGCCACCGTACTCATGGACTCGTGTGCGTGCATTGAAAGGTGCTGGTATCACATCGGCAGTCTGTCCATCCGGCGTCCATCGAACAATGACATACCGACCACTCTCATCAGGACGCATCTCAATCCAATAGATATCTTCTCCATCGGCTACGGTTTCTATTATTCTGCGACCCTCGGTTGAAATTAGATCCGCACTAATCGGGGATTCCCATGATCCGTAGGGCGCCACACGGGGTTGTACCATCAGTATCTCCTTGAATCGTTGTATCTAATGTAGGGAGTAATATAGTAGAAAAATAGTCTGTGGATTCAGGCGAAAAACGTCCTATCTCTTCAAGGCGTTAGTTAGTATAGACCGAACCCTTGTATAAAGTGCCCCTTCTCCACCTGCCTTCTCATCCCTCTGTGCTGTCTCATACACGCTAAAGCCCAAGACAAGTAGAAGAACAGTGGCTTGCGTCACCCACGTCAATTTTGAGGGGACTTGGGCGATTATCTGCATCTCCTCTGAACCGGCTTGCAGCATACCAAAGAGCAGTGCCGAGAAGATAACGCCAATCGGATGAAGTCTACCGAGGAGCGCAACAGCGATAGCTGTGTAGCCGTATCCGGGCGCGTTTTGATAGAGTCGATGGGGGCTCAAACCCATTAGTTCAACTGTCCCTGCTAACCCGGCTAAGCCACCGCTGATCAGCATAGCAATGATAATATTTCGAGACACACTGATCCCCGCGACCCTCGCAGCAACTTGGTTCTGCCCAACGGCGCGAATTTGATAGCCGAGAACGGTGCGAAACAGAATCCAATATAGGACAATCGCAAGTACAAGCGCAAGGATGATTCCCAAATGGAATCGGTTATATGGGATCCACTCTTTCGGAACTAAACGGGGGAGGACGGCGTTCGATGCAATCCTCTCACTCTGCTGATAAGCGCCCGTCGCCTCTTGCAGCGGTCCTCCATCTATAGAGTATCGAACCAACTCAAGTGCGATGAAATTGAGCATGATCGTGCTGATAACCTCTTGTACGCCTCGATAGGCTTTGAGGAGCCCCGCGATTATGCCCCAAAATCCCCCAGCAACAAATCCAAGACCAAGAACCAGAGGAATAAAAAGAAATGACGGCAGGTTGGAAATTGACGTGGCCACCCATGTGATGATAAGCGTTCCGATGAGATATTGTCCTTCAGCCCCGATGTTCCAAACGCCACACCGAAATGCAAACGCAACAGCCAACCCTGTCAGTAGTAAAGGGCAAGTTTTCACAAAGGTTTCAGTGATTTCTCTAGATCCTCCCACCGCGCCTTGGTACATGGCGGCAAAGGCCTTAATCGGTTGATAACCGCAGGCAAGCATAATCAGCGCGTTGATCACAAGTGCTAAGAGAGTGATAAAGATTGGGAAGAAGATCTGGGTTGATTTGATACGCATGAGGATCGGAAGGACCATAGCGTGCAGGGGAAGAAAATTAGGAAGGAGCGAAAAAAAGGGGGACGACCAGTAGTGTGCCAGCCTCCCCCTTTTTCAGTTTTGCAACCGCGTTCTGCAGAAACTTAACTGCACGTGAATCTCACTCAACTACCCACGTATCGCCCTCATTGAGGAGCGCATCAAGATCACCGTCTCCCATGCGCTCTTTGGCAGTATTTATCTGCTCCGTCATCATCTCTTCGTAGCAGGGGTGTTCAACGCTACGGAAGATACCGATCGGATGGGGTAAGCCCTCAACTTCGGTCATACGACTGAGGAAGTACGCTAACGTTCGGTCTTCGGCAAACTGATCGTGGGTAATAAGATCTCCGTTGCTATGTGTGCTATCGCTCAAGGAAACAACCTCTGGTTTAAATCCGTTCAAGCAGATCCCCTTGTCACCATCCTTTCCAAAGACCAAGGGTTCGCCATGTTGTAAAAACACGGTGTTATCAGCTTTTGTCTCCTTCTCGGTGTACGTAAAGAATGCACCGTCGTTGTAAACATTACAGTTCTGGTAGATTTCAATGAATGAGGTGCCTTTGTGGTCAAAAGCAGATTTGATGACACTTCGGAGATGTTCGGGATCTCTGTCAAGTGAACGAGCGACAAAGGTTGCGCCTGACGCAAGCGCCAAGCTGATTGGATTGAAGGGGTTGTCGATCGATCCCATTGGGGTTGAGTAGGTTTTCTTGCCCTGCTCGGAAGTCGGAGAATATTGTCCTTTTGTCAAACCGTAGATGCGATTGTTGAACAGCAGGACATTAATATCAAGATTACGACGCATCAGGTGAATAAAGTGGTTGCCCCCGATTGACAACGCATCGCCGTCGCCGGTGATCACCCAAACTGATAGATCGGGGTTAGCTGCTTTCACGCCCGCAGCAATAGTTGGTGCGCGGCCATGAATGGTATGGAAGCCGTAAGTATTCATGTAATACGGAAAACGACTTGAACAGCCTATACCGGAGATAAAGACGAAATCCTCTTTTGGGATGCCTAAGTCTGGCAAAATCCGTTGGGTTTGCGCGAGAATAGAGTAATCTCCGCAACCCGGGCACCAGCGAACATCTTGATCGGAGGTAAAATCACCCTTAGTTAGCGTCTGGACAGCGACCGGTATTGGACTGGCAGTCCTGTTATTCATACATCACCTCTTAACATCTCATCAATTTTAGACTCAATTTCAAATACATGGAATGGTTGTCCCTGAATCTTATTTAGACCGGCGGCATCTACCAGATACTCTGCACGAATTAATAGGCGTAATTGCCCAAGATTCAGTTCAGGAATGAGTACCCTTTTAAAGCCTTGCATAATGTCACCGATTTCTTTCGGAAGCGGGTTGAGATAGCGCAGATGTACATGCGAGACCGACTTGCTTTCTGCCTGTTTATGTTCAACGGCTGTTCGAACGGCACCGAAGGTCCCGCCCCAACTCAACACGAGGAGCTCACCACTTGATTCACCAAATATTTCTGTGGGCGGGAGGTCGTCTGCGATACGTGCGACCTTTTCTGCTCTGAGATGTACCATCTTCTCATGGTTATCAGGGTCATAACTTACGTTTCCTGAGATGTCTGCTTTCTCCAAACCGCCGATCCGATGTTCTAGACCGGGGGTGCCCGGGATAGCCCAAGGACGTGCTAACGTTGCTTCATCTCGGAGATAGGGTTCAAACCCATTGGTATCGGTTGAAAAGTCCACATCAATCGGCGGCAGATCCGATACGTGCGGAATGAGCCAAGGTTCGGCGCCGAAGGCGATATAGAGATCTGACATAAAAATAACGGGCGTCATGTATTTGATTGCAATTCGGCAGGCTTCATAGACAGTTTCAAAGCAATCGGATGGACGTGACGCAGCAATGACCGGGAGCGGCGACTCGCCATTTCGTCCATAAAACATCTGTAGGAGATCTGCCTGTTCAGTCTTCGTCGGCATGCCTGTAGAGGGTCCCGCTCGCTGAATATTGCAGGCAACCATTGGCAATTCGGCGATCATAGCAAGATTGATAGCCTCCGCCTTGAGGGCAATGCCAGGACCGCTACTTCCAGTGGCACCTAACGCTCCACTGAACGCTGCGCCAATTGCAACACCCACCGCTGCTATTTCATCCTCCATCTGCATCGTTTTGACTCCGAAGTTTCTATATCTTGCCAGTTCATGGAGGATGGTGCTTGCAGGTGTAATTGGGTAACTGCCGTAGACCAACTGTAATCCAGATTTTTGAGACGCAGCAACCAATCCCAGTGCGGTTGCCATATTCCCTTCGATATTGCGATATTTCCCCGGTGCAAATTTGGCGGGCTTAATTTCATAAGAGGTCGCAAACTGCTCCGTAACTTCGCAATATATATTGCCAGCTTTCAACGCGAGGGTATTGGCTTCGATGTATTGTGGCTTTGTGGCAAACTTCTCCTCGAGCCACTGAAACGCATAGTCCATCGGGCGGTTATACATCCAACATACCATCCCAAGCGCGTAAAAGTTCTTGCACCGATCGATCTCGCGTTGCGTGAGATCGGTGTCCTTCAACGCTTCTCTGGTGAGGCGGGTCAGTTCGATCGGGAATACCTGAAACTGTGTCAACGAACCATCTTCAAGCGGATTACTACTGTATCCAGCCAGTCTGAGGTTGCGGGGGGCGAAATTATCTGTATCGACGATAAGGATTCCATTCGGTTTGAGTTTATCAATGTTGACCTTCAGTGCCGCCGGATTCATCGCAACGAGAACATCACAGAGATCACCGGGCGTATGAATCGTCAAACTGGAAAAGCGGAGCTGGAACCCTGAAATCCCAGCCAACGAGCCCGCCGGTGCGCGAATCTCCGCAGGGTAATCTGGCAACGTCGCAACATCATTCCCTGCGATTGCGGAAGCCTCGGTCATTTGCGTTCCAATGCTCTGCGCGCCACCGCCAGAATCGCTCGCAAACAGAATCGTCGCCTCCTCTATCGATTGTTTCTGTTTTTTCATCCATCTATCCTTCTTTCTATTTATACCTGTCCTCACAAAAGCAGGCCTCACGCTCCTTCACGGGCTTGCATCGCGTCATTATCCGGTTTCGGCGGCAGGGTCAGCACCTCTTGTGGAAAATGTTCGACAAGATAAGAGATTATGTGGCGAATTGACACCATCCCAACTGGCTGATTTTGCTCATTTACGATGGGTATATGTCGGTAACCGCCCTGCGCCATAGACAGTATCGCCATGTCGAGCGAATCTTCTACATACGCGGTCTGGGGATCGGCTTTCATAAATTGCTCGATCGGAATCTGGGTCAAATCGCCGACAGTCTTGTTCAGGATTTTTAGCAGCACATCCCGTTCCCCGAAAATCCCTTTGAGAATCCCATCGGATACAATCAGGATTGCACCGACCTTATTGTCGAGCATCCGATCGATTGCCTCTTGTGTGCTTGCACCACTGTCAACCGTGACAGGTGGGTGCATTAACGAGTGTAGCGGCACGTGAATTTCGCCAGGGCTTAAGGTTTTTGCTGGCTCATCGGGGGTTTCCTCCTCCATGATAGCCATTTCTTCTTCAACAATTTCTTGATACAGCACGGTTCATCCCTCCTTACCTCTCTCCAAAAACGCGGCAACATAGTTCGCAATGTCCTTGCTTGATATAACACTAGCGGGATATACCCCCTCATCTTCGTCGGATTCCCCGACAAGCAAAGGAATATGCCGGAAATGACCTAAGTGCATAAGATTCAGGGCAAATGCCATTGAGTCATTGGGACGCAGCGATTCCGGTGATGGAGTCATAATCTCGTCCGCCCGAACCGCTTCCGGATTTTCTCGTACTTCGGCAATGTGCACGAGTAAGTCCCGTTCTGTGATGATACCCGTAAGCCGCTCCAGTTCATCAACGACTAACACACACCCGAACCCACCTTTTTGCATCAGGTCGATAACCTCGGAAATAGGTGTGCCCAGCTCCACAGTGCACGGTTGATTGAGGTTCAGTATGCTAATCGGCAAAGATAGAGTTTGTGCGTCCATGGTTTTCTCCTTTCAATCAACGTCTGAATCAATCATTTCTCCTTTGCAAAACTGACTAAATGGGGCAGCAGCAATAGCATGGAAATGGTAGCATACACCTCGACATTTTGCAAGTTGAAATGGAGCAAAATCGGAATACGTAAACATACGATTGAGCACAAGACCGCTGGCAACAGAAGATGAGCGTCTACTAACATTAACGATAAATCTTATTGGAGGTTTCTACTGGTAATCCCCTCTGCGATTAGCAATTCCTTTTCAGATTCCCATCTCTTGAAGTCTCGTTATGAGGTAAGCCTGTGAGTTTGTACCCTTGACGGAGTTACAGAAATTGCATAACAGTTGTAGATTTTTAAGATGGTCGCTACCTCCCTGAGATTGGGCAACGATGTGATCGACCGTCATGTTTTTGAAAGGGAAATGGGTCTGACACCCGTTGCATAGCCCCTCTTGCTGCCCATAGAGCGTGTGTTTGTGCGTCCGGTAATTGGGGAGCCTCTCGGAGGGGCGCGGGATGTCTGTGCGGTGGATGACCGTCCCCAAAAGCCCTTCACGCTCATCAAGCCCGAGCTCTTTTTCAAGCCTGTACCGAACCAACTCCACCGCCCTTGATGAGATGTCAATCCCTACCCACTGCCTACCAAGTTTCTCTGCCGCGATGCACGTCGTCGCACAGCCACAGAACGGATCTAACACCGCGTCGCCTTGGTTGCTACTTGCTTGAATGATGCGCTCAAGTAATTTCAATGGTTTCTGCGTCGGATAGCCGGTGTCTTCTTTGCCTTTTACAGGTGGTGTATCGAGAACCAAGTCACCTGCCACAACACCTAGCATCGCAGATAGATACTTCTTCCACCGCGGTCTTCCCCTCTTACCTTTTGACCAGTATAGCAGTCCCGCATCATCAAGAGCTTCACATTTTGCCAATTGGTCGAGTGTTTCGTAATTTTCTGGCAGCAGCCCCTGTGCGGAAGCAGGAAATTTGTTACGAGCCGGTGGTGCCCATGCCCGACCGGGAGGAGGTTCAACACCTTTCAATGACATGTATGCTCGCTCGCTGCCTGCTTTACCACCCGATAAATCAGTTGTGCCCCATTTACCATGTTTATCGCTACTTCGAAAAGTCTTTCGTATGTATTTATCGTCATAAGGGGTATACTGTTGATTCCAAGTCGCGCCGTCGGACTTGACATAGTAAAGAATCCGGTCAGTGTTCATCGCGTAGCGTTTCGCTAACGATTTCGTTGATGTCCGCTTCCAAATCACCTCATTCCGAAAGTTATCCCTTCCGAACACTGCATCCATCAATAGCTTTAGATAATGAGAAGCGGTCGAATCACAATGGAGGTAGATGCTACCGGTCTCCTTCAAAACACGTCGCATCTCAAGCATTCGTAACCCCATCATAATCAGATAGGATTTCATGCTTTTTCCGTGGGTCAGCTCGGCTGCATGAATCGCTGCATACAAAGCGGGTTCTCTATCCGCCAGTTCTCCGTGCTCTGCCTCGTTTACATCGCTGAGTGCCCAAGTATCTTTGAACGCCGCGCCGGCTGCCTCACTCCCTATCGGTGCAGCAAAATCCTGATTCGAGTTAAATGGTGGATCAAGGTAGATTAGGTCTACGGTGTTAACGTCAAGGGCGCGTAGGATGGGGAGGTTGTCGTTTTCAAAGAGGGTGCGGTTTTGGAAGTTCGGCATTTTCCCTATTAGTCTCTATATCATGTAGGGCAAGTTATTGTGTATACATTTTTAGAGGGCTCATGTTAAGAAGTTTTGCAAAAAAACTCGGTTTCTCTATAGATAGCAGCTTGCGTTATCATATCATCAGTCAAAGGGCCTGTCAAGGAAAGATCTTCTAACCCGCGGGGATCACAGATTAGGAAATCTGTGACTACGATTGCCCTGGAGGTTAAGTTTTTCAACTCGGCTTTGACAAGTGACAGGATATATGATAGAGTGTCTGAAATAGTTCGCTGATAATTATAGTTCCCGTGGATGCACCGCAGATACTAAACCCAATATAGTTTCGGCTGGGATCATAGGAGAGTAATAGAATGAAAAAGATGACCGGAGGTCAGGCACTGGCGAAATCGCTCTACCGCGAAGGAGTGCGGGTCGTGTTTGGATTGCCCGGTGCCGGACAGTATGAAGCGATCGATGGAATTTACGAAGAACCGGGGATTCGCTATATCACCACCCGCCACGAACAGGCGACCACTCACATGGCCGATGGGTATGCACGTGTTAGTGGAAACATCGCTGCGGCGTTGGTAATTCCGGGGGCAGGCGCGTTTAACGCATCTACCGGCATGGCTACCGCTCACTCCGTGTCATCACCGATACTGGTAGTAACGGGCAAGCACGATCAGAGCACGAGTGATGAACTGCTCTCAGTACAACAGATTACCAAGTGGGCAGCACGTGCGTCCAGCCCCGCGGATGTACCGGTGGTTATTCATGAAGCATTTCGTCATTTGAAAACTGGTCGGCCGCGTCCGGTCTATATTGAGGTGCCACATGAGGTGCTCGCAGCAGAGGAAGAGGTGAAATTGCTTGATCCGGAAGTCCACGATCAGCCGGTCGGTGATCCAGAGCAGCTCGCACGGGCAGCACAACTTCTTTCGGAAGCACAACGCCCTGCGATCTGGGCAGGAACCGGTGTACAGCGCGCGGGAGCGTGGAAGACGCTCCAAGCGCTGGCAGAACACTTACAAGCACCCGTGGTAACTGGGCGGGAAAGTAAAGGTGTAATATCAGATCGCCATCCACTCTGTTTGGGTATGGTAGAACTCCGCTTTGGACCGCTTCGAGAATGGCTCGAACACCGAGATGTTATCCTCGCGGTCGGCACATCGTCTCGGTTTGGTGAA
Source organism: Candidatus Poribacteria bacterium (assembly GCA_965220385.1). Lineage (GTDB taxonomy): Bacteria > Poribacteria > WGA-4E > WGA-4E > PCPOR2b > PCPOR2b. The sequence goes on from OZ244825.1 coordinate 1,817,066, forward strand.
GGCAACGCTAAACAGCAGATCATACGAATCAATATAGATGAGAAGGAACTCGAGCATATTGGTGATAATTGCCTCAATATCCTGGGAGATGCTTGTTCCACTCTGGAGGCAATTTATCGTACTGTCTCAACCACGGAACCTGCTCATTCGACAAAGTCCGTAGAAGAGGTGCGCGCCATTAATGCGACGAGGTTCGATCCAGAAGTCCAGCTCCAACCCCAATGGGATTTCATGCAGGCAATTCGCGCAGCGATTCCTAACGACGGTGTCTTTGTGCAAGGCATGAACCAGATGGGATACTATAGCCGTAACTACTTTCCGGTGTACGAACCGAGGAGTTACCTCATTTCGGCGGGCAACCTCGGTGTGGCGTTTCCTGTGGCACTTGGCGCTAAGATAGCAAAGCCGGAGAAGCCAGTGGTGGTGGTCTCAGGCGATGGTGGTTTTCTTTACAACTCCGGCGAATTAGCAACAGCCGTTCAGTACGGCATCAATGTGGTGGTGATTGTATTCAACGACAACGCTTACGGAAATGTCCTTCGCGCCCAAGTCGAACAGTTCGACGGTCATATATTGGGCACACAGCTACATAATCCGGACTTCGTGAAATTGGCGGAGGCGTATGGTGCACAGGGTTTTAGAGTGTGTGATGCCGGACAACTGGAATCGGCGTTACGTGAGGCGTTGGCGGCAGATGCCCCGGCAGTCATTGAGGTGCCCGTTGGCAGGATGGAGCGGCAGTATTAACCGTAGTGAAACGTGATGCGTAAAACGTGGGGACAATTTCGGTTCATTAGTTCATTGTTTCATTGGTTCATGGATGCAGTCGGGCAAGTTGAGCGTTAAGTCAGACGCAATTCGCAGTTCTTGGTTTTTTCGCTGGTTTCATTTTTCGAGCTGCTTTATAATACAATTGATAATGTTGAAGGCACATATACAAAAAGAATTGGCTCATATACAAAGCAGGTGCAAAGCACGATGAGAAACCGAGTTTTCAAAAAAAACTCGGTTCCCAGTGCCGGATGTGGTAGAACGGGTGAAAATTTAACCTGCTGGAAAAGCTTTGCAAGCGAAAGAGGGTATGTTTATGAGTACATTACTGCATGTGGGGGTACGCGCTTCCAATCTTGAGCGCTCAATCCGTTTCTGGCGCGACGGCTTGGGGCTGAAGGTCGCCAAGCAGCGCGAGAACCGATATGATCTTACAGACGGTTACCATAACTTTGCCATATTTCAACACCAAGGCGAGGATCGTCCGCAGCATTTGGGTGGTATGCTTGACTATCTACATATCGGCGTAGGCGTACCTGATGTGACCGCGGCGGCGAAGCGTCTGCGAGAAATGGGATACGAAATCTTTTCGGATGGACTGGGTGGCAAGGAACCACTGGACCCGGATAATCTCCAAGAACTGGCGTTCAAGGTAGAAGACCCCGATGGGATTACCGTCGATGTCAATGGAACCGATATGAACTGGCCCGGCACAACTTTGCACCCGGGAGTGAAGCGTGAAACGTAAAACGTGAAAATGATTTCTTGACCCGCCCGATAAATCGGGATCCAAAGCAACTTGAACAACGCGGCAACGACAGCTGCACCAATTTGCCCCAAAGGTTGCAAACCAGTGAAAGTTTTTCCGAATAGGACATGAAAAATGAGTGATTATCGCTTCAGACTTGGCATGTATCTGCCTGAACTGCGCCTTCCATTTGACGAAGCATTGGCAAAGGCAAAAGACATTGGAGCAGAGTGTGTTTGGTTTAATAATCTCCCCGATGAAACCCCGATCGCTGAGATGGGCGATGCTGAGATAGATCGTATGGGAGAGCGCGTCGCACGTCACGGTTTAGAGATTTTCTTGATAGGCGCAAGCAACCCTTTCAAGCAGCTGCACCTGACTGATCTGGATCTTGATACGATGAGTACGCACCCCGAATTTAGTGAGGAATTTGAGAAATTCAAGCGTTCCTTACAGGTCGCTGTCCGTTTGGGGATAAGTGCGGTCAATATCTTCACATTCGCTTGGCCCGGCGAATATAGCGCAGGTAAACCCACCTGGCCCATGCGCTGGAGAACGCGAGGCGGCGTCATCGCGGGGATTGACATGGACAAGTTGGTAAAGGCATTCTCAATGGTCGCAGAAGAGGCGGAGAAACACGATATCGATGTCGCTCTCAGCATGATGCCTTGGAACTACACCAATACGACGGGCAACTTTCGGAGCGTCGCCGAGGCGGTTGGTTCCAAGCGGATTAAGGTCATGTGGGGACCTGCGGATAACACAAACTGTGGTGAATCGGATGCGGCGACCACCGGATTTGACAATGTGCGTCCTTACCTACACGGCCTCCACTTAAAGGACCTCCGTGTGATCGATGGGTTGCACCTCAATTTCGAGTATTGTCCTCTGGGCGAAGGAGATGTTGATTATCTAACGGTGCTGCGCAATCTGCGCGATCATCGTTGTGATGCTGTGCTATCGGTTGCCACACATTTCCAGACACCCAGTGGCTCCGCGGAAGAGGCGATGCGCATCAATTATGCAAATCTCAAGGCGCTGATTCAGAAGGTTGAAGCCGAAGCGGGGTAGGGTTTGAGGAAACGGTTAGCGGGGATCGCGGGTGAGCATTGAAAAAGTAAAAAATCTTGACCGCCTATGTGTCCACACCATAACAACCAAACCTTGGTCGATCGAGGAGATCATTGACAACTATCCGAGAGCGGAAGTGAAAGCGGTCTCGGTGTGGCGCGATCTTTTACAGAACCGAGATGCATCGAAAATTGGCGCACAGATTCGGGACGCTGGAATGGAAGTTGTCTCTTTAGTACGTGGTGGATTCTTCACCGGTAAAACCGAGGCTGAAATACAAGCGTCTCTTGACGATAATCGACGCGCAATCGACGAGGCAAGTGCGTTAGGTGCCCCCATGATTGTGTTAGTCTGTGGCGCGATTCCTGGAGAGTCAATTCATCGGTCGCTTTCGCAGATCCAAACCGGCTTGGAAACCCTCCTACCTTATGCGGAAACGTGCGGTGTGAAACTGGGAATTGAACCGCTCCACCCCATGTATGCCGATTCCCGCTCTGCCATTTGCACGATGAAGACCGCCAATGAATTTGCTGAGAGATTCGATTCTCCATACATCGGTGTCGTGGTAGATGTGTTTCATCTCTGGTGGGATACAGACTTGGAAGCAGAATGTAAGCGGTGCGGAGAAAAGGGAAATCTGTTCGCTTTCCACATCTGTGACTGGAAATTGGACATGGAAGACATGCTCAATGATCGGGGCTTGATGGGTGAGGGTATTATTAGAATCCGGGAGATTCGTTCTTGGGTGGAAGCTGCAGGGTTTAACGGTTTTCACGAAGTTGAGATTTTTTCCAACCGGTTGTGGGCGACGGATCAAACAGAACTCCTTGAACGTATCAAGCGTGCTTATCTGGAATATGCTTGAATGCCACAGCCGTCTGGGATAATCCTATTCAGCTTTATATTTTTCTGTTGTCATTTAACCCTGTCATAAACCGTGGCAAATATGGAGGTTGAGTCCACAATGACCGTGCGTGAGATAGAACAGACTGGACCGTACTGTTACACCTATTCCCCATTCCATCCGCCCATTGCAAAGGTCTCCCCCGGTGAGACCGTCTGCATTCATACGGTAGACGCCTTTGAAAATAAGCTGACGCCAGAAGTGGAGCATTTCGCGGATGTCTGCACATACCCGTTCCTGAACCCACAAACGGGTCCGATTCTTGTCGAAGGTGCTGAACCGGGCGATACCTTGGTTGTCAAAATTCACGCCATTGAGCCTACGCGGGACTATGCTGTAACCGGTACCATTCCGTACTTTGGTGGGTTGACCTCTACGCGGTTAGATCCGATGTTGCAAGATTCCTTAGAGGAACAGTGGCTTTTCCTGCCCCTTGAGGAGGCAGGTATCCGCTTCGACGAACAGCGGGTAATACCTTACGAACCCTTCATGGGCACAATGGGCGTCGCCCCGGAGATTGAAGCCGTTAATGCGCTGACGCCAGATTATTACGGAGGGAACATGGATTGCGTCGATACTTCAGCAGGGAATGAGGTCTGGTTTCCTGTATTAGTGGAGGGCGCGCACTTTTTTACTGGAGATGCACACGCGAGCCAAGGGGATGGCGAACTCACCGGTGTCGCGCTCGAAATTCCGGCAAAAGTGACGGTAACCTTTGATTTAAAGAAGGGGTATTCGATCGCATGGCCCCGTATCGTGAGCGATGACTTTATCATGGTTGCTGGAAGTGCGAGACCGTTGGATGCGGCAGCGCGGATTGCGTGGGTGGAATTGATAGACTGGATGGTAGCAGATTACGGATTTGACCGGATGAGAGCCTATCATTTTCTCGGACAGGTTGGGCAGATGCGGCTGGGCAATATGGTAGATCCGAAATTCACTATGGTCGCTAAGTGTCCGCGCAAATATCTGTCGTAGGGAAAGGAGATTATTCAACATGCTTGCGAGGGTTTTGAGCAGTGCTGTCATGGGGATTGACGCTTATATCGTCGAGGTCGAGTTAGATATTTCGGATGGATTGCCCGCTTTTGCAACGGTTGGTCTTCCGGACAACGCTGTTAAAGAGAGTCGAGAACGGGTTACCGCTGCGATCAAGAATTCAGGATTCTATTTTCCGCCCAGCCGAATTACCGCCAATCTCGCCCCCGCTGACGTTCGGAAAGAGGGCTCTGCATTTGATCTGCCAATCGCATTGGGTGTGATGGCAGCAACCGGGCAGATTCAGGCTGAGAATTTTGGGAGGATATTAGTCCTGGGAGAGTTGGCGCTTGATGGAAGCGTCCGATCAGTGCAGGGCTGCCTACCGATGGCTGCCATTGCAAAAGAGAATCAGCTCGAGGGAGTTATTCTCCCCAGGGCAAATGCGAAAGAGGCAGCGGTGATTGATGGCTTGGCAGTTTATCCGGTGGAATCGCTACAGGAGGTAGTCGCACACCTGAACGGTCAGCGTACCATTCCCGCCTTCCAATACGATATTCGGGAAGCTTTTGATCAACACTCGGAGTACCCGGTTGATTTTGTAGATGTAAAAGGACAAGAGCATGTCAAGCGAGCAATTGAAGTTGCCGCTGCCGGTGGACATAATCTCATCATGATTGGTCCCCCAGGCTCTGGCAAAACCATGATTGCTAAGCGCATCCCAACCATCCTACCAGATATGACACTGGAGGAGGCACTTGAGACGACAAAGATCCACAGCATCATGGGACTGTTAGGGAATGATATCCCTTTGATAGCAACACGTCCTTATAGATCTCCGCATCACACAATCTCTGATGCTGGATTAATCGGCGGCGGGAAATTTCCACGTCCGGGTGAGGTAAGCCTATCCCATCATGGCGTTCTATTCCTTGATGAATTACCGGAATTCCGCAAGAACGTTTTAGAAGTAATGCGTCAGCCGCTGGAGGATGGGCGGGTGGCAATCGCTCGCGCCGCTGCATCCTACACCTATCCCGCCAATTTTATGCTTGTTGCAGCGATGAATCCGTGTCCGTGTGGCTTTTTCGGTGACCCCAGCCGTGAGTGCCGATGTTCGCGGCAACAAATCCAAAATTACATTTCCCGAATTTCGGGACCACTGCTCGACCGAATAGACCTACAGGTGGAAGTACCCGCTGTGCAATACAAGGATTTGGCAAGTGATTTAGCTGGAGAGCCTTCGGCGAACATCCGCGAACGGGTGCAGCACGCACGTGACCTTCAGCAGGAACGTTTCACGCAGGCGCAGATCTACTGCAATGCCAATATGGAATCCCGTCACCTCCGCGAGTTCTGCAAAGTGGAAGAAGCGGCTCAAGAATTGCTACGCGTTGCCATCACGCAGTTAGGTTTGAGTGCCCGCGCCTACGACCGTATTTTGAAAGTCGCACGAACAATTGCCGATCTCGCAGCAAGCCCCACCATTGAAGCGGAACATGTTTCTGAGGCGATTCAGTATCGGAGTTTGGATAGAAGTTTTTGGAATTGACAGTTTATGTCAGGGAAACCGCAAGAGTGGTCCGTCAAAACACGCACCTTCAAAGTTCAACTAGACTTGGACGGGTAATTCAGGCACATATTGATACTCCGGCTGCGTCCTCTGCTTCTTCACGATTGCAATTTCAAGGTCGTCCGGAGGATGCAAGGTGTACTTGTGGTGTTCTCCGTGACTGGCTGGAAACATACCATGGTTGCACCAAACGAGGAAGCAGAACAATCTATAAAAAAATGTATTGAGGGCTCTCGTCTTGAAAACGCTGTTGTGAGAGAATTCATGGGAACCATTACCGAGAAACGCGTAGAATGTGCCGTGAAAAAACAGAATCAGGGCGACGGAGTTGAAGCGGAGGTGCAATAATGACGCTAAAGGACTCAATGGAGTTGGGAGGCGAGCATCTGTTGGGATGGCTCGCCCCAGAAAGGGAGCATCTACCGACGGGTAGCTGGGCAATCACGCATGATCTGGCTCGCTGGTGGGATGCCATGCTGCGCTTGGAGGATGCCACCGGATTCGTCATTCCTGGTCACCTTGAGGGCGCGAGTCTACGCAATCTGGCTTGGCTCACGGACAATCCGGACGGGCTACTATGGGTTCCTCCCGGACTAGATTGGCAGCAAATGAAGTTCGAGTTCCACAGTTTTCGCGAAGGTATCCTGACGTTCGCGGCACTGGCACACTTTCGCGGGAACACCTGGGCGAAAAAAGCTGGTCACCGGTATCTCGAGTCAATCAACCGCGCTCTCAAGCCGGATTTTTCGTGGGATGTACACGCCTTTGAATACGCTAGGCATTTTACGGCTGGAGCAAACGTCAATCCCGGGCATACGCCCGAAAACGAGAACCGGTTCCAACTCACCGTTTCACACGGACGTTGTATCGAGGCACTGATCTGGTATTATCGGTGGACCGGAGATTCACTTGCCATGGAACTGGCAGACCGCATGGCGAGATTTCATCTTACGTATGTCACGAACGCGGCGGGTACTATTCCTGAGTCTCTCGCATCCGAATCCAGTCGTCCTGGAGACCGGCAATCATATCTCTACACCCTGTGTGGTCTCCTGCTGTACGGGTTGGCAACCCACCAGTCGGAGTATGTCGATGCGGTCGTGCGCACATATAGGACAGGTGTACCTGATCTTGTCAACAGATGTGGCTGGGTGGCTCACGATCTCGGTCTTTTGATATTCCCTGACAAGACGGGGAACCCTTTGGCTAACACCGAATCGACCGGGGCGGCGGCGCGACTAGCACTATGGCTGGGCATGTACACGGAAAACTCAGCGTGCTACGACGATGTCGAGCGACTCGTGCGGGCGCGCCTGTTTCCCGGACAAATAACAGAAACGGATGTGCAAAACAACCCTGGGGTAAATCTCAACGAGAAAGCTATCGGTGGGTGGGGTGGAAACGACTATCCGCACGCGGGCAAGGGTTTCAATCCCAGCGGCACGGCAGAAATTGTGCATACAATGAGTGCAATCTACCAGAACATCGTCGCTCATGATGAGAGCGGCCTGTTCATCAACCTGCACTTCAATTACGACGACGATATGGTAAGGATCGTTGTAGAACGCAATAGCATCGCCCGGATCAGTATTGTTCCAAAGATACACGACAATGTCCTGCTACGGGTGCCGGGCTGGGCGCCGGCAGAGACAGCCCACATCACCGTTGACGGGGAGCCGGTGCCTCTTCGTAAGGTCGGTTCGTACGCTTACATCACTCGAGAACAGATAAGCGTGGGCAGTGAGGTTGTCCTGTACCACGACCTGCCGGTGCAACGGACTGTAGAAACCCTACCCGCAGGAGACACATATGAGTTCGCCTGGCAGGGAGACGAGATCACGGGCGTGTATCCTAACGTTCAGCCGCTGCCGTTCTATCCGACTCTGAATAATCCGCAGCGGACAGTGCAATGAAAGTCGGAGTCTGCCGCGCAATGAATCCCCGATAAATCGGGATTAAGAAATGCGCTACTACAAACTCAAGTGGATAAGTCCTATATGTTTTTGGTAGGTAATGGTCGGGTAAGAGGTTGACCTACTAAAACGCCGCCTCAAATAGATCCTGCATATCCGCTTCAGTGCAAGGACGTGGATTGGATTTATGGCAGTGGTCGAGCATGGCATCCTTTGCGATCTTCGGAATGCGTTCCCACTTCAATCCGGCAACCCCTAATCCCTTCGGTATATCAAACTCCTCATTCAATGATCGGATTTCAGCGATACCGGCATCTGCCGCATCCCCTGTTGACATGCCGGATGTGTCAACACCCAAGGCTAACGCGATGTCGGCGTAACCATCGACCGCGTGAGACATGTTGAATTGCATTACGTCTGGTAACAGGATTGCGTTGGCAATGCCGTGGGGGATGTTAGCTTCCGTTGAAAGTTGGTGTGCAAGTGAATGCACGGCACCAAGGCCCTTTTGGAAGGAAAACGCTGCCATCGCGGAAGCCATCAACATTTCACCTCGCGCCTTGATATCATTACCGTGATGATATGCTTGGCGGATATTTTTGCCGAGAATCTTCAGGGCTTGCAGCGCAACACCCTCTGCGATCGGGTGATATCGCGTTGCCACATACGCCTCAACCCCGTGTGTTACGGCGTCCATGCCGGTTGCTGCCGTCAAGCCGGGTGGCATACCTACCGTCAATTCCGGGTCAAGCAGTGCGACAGATGCCATATTATATGGCGTGCCAAGTGCTCGCTTACGATGCCCCTCAGTTGTGCTTCCGGTCGTGTCGGTAATGATTGAACCTTGCGAAACCTCGCTGCCTGTCCCCGCTGTCGTGGGTATACATATTAGCGCCGGTAGATTGCCAGTAATCCGCTCAATCCCGCCCACATCGAGGTAGTAATTTTCTAACGGCGGCTCGTGGGTTGTTAGGATACGAATCCCCTTGGCGGCATCCATAACGCTCCCGCCACCGACGGCGATCACCACGTCGCAGCCTTCGGCTTGATACGCAGCCAACCCTTCGAGAACACTGAGGTCTGTCGGATTTGGTTGAACAGCATCGAAAACCGCGAAATCGATCTTCGCTTTGCTTAATGGTTCGACGGTTTGTGATAAGATTCCAGCATTCGTCACCCCTTCATCCGTGACAATGAACGGCTTTTTTCCACCGAAGCCGAGGAGGTGTTCCGCTAAATTTTCGACTGCCCCGGCACCAAATTGGATTGCTGGGGGTAAGAAGTAGTTCACAGCTGGTTGTTGTGCCATTTTACTCTCCGTTTATGGGGTTGTTGCTATCGTATGAGTGCGTGACTGTCCTATGTCTTGTTTCATTCTCTCAAACTGGAGATCGGCATCCAAAGTCCACCGGTGCGTTGCACCAACATCTTTTGGAAAGGTTCATCACGTCCGATGATGTTGACGCCAATCCTCTCCGATTTCAGTTTCCTCAATACTCTTTTCGGGGAGTATGACCCACTCACATATTCATCTGTGACTAAGATGAATCGTCGCTCTGCGCCTCGGCGGAACTTTACTTTGGCTGCCGCTTGGACGAGCGCATCCAGAGCTTTTTCCCCGCCCCGACAATGGATCGCAGCCAGCTCCGCCTTTATCTCTTGAATCGAGGTCGTTTGGGGAGTGACCTGGAAGTCCCAACCGAGTAAGGAAAAACTTGTACCATCTCGGAACGCCACCAGTCCCACGGTGAAATCCAAGTCTTCCGTCTTCAGCAGGTCAGCCATCTGGTTCAGATGCTTGCGCACTGCGTCAATATCATTTCGCATACTTTTGCTGGCGTCAATAAGAAAAACAATGTCAAGCATGTCGCTCTTGCGTGTTCTTAGCAGGTGATGACCAATCTTGATGAGCGCAATATCCGGCTGTGTCAAGTGGCTGACCTCAGAGAGCATCGTCTCGTTTTCTAGGCCGAGCGAACCACGCGCCGGAACAGTCTTATTGCCACGAACTAATCCAGCACCAGACCTTGCCTGCGTTCCCCGCGCAACCCCATGGCCTGATGCAGTGAAGGAGGCATCGGCAACAGACTTGGACGCTGCTGAGAGCGGAATCGCTTCTTCTGCCAACATTGAGAATGACTCCGAATCATTGCGCTGTGCGGTTGTAGCAATTTGGGGTCGGGGTGGCGTAAGCGTCGGATTGGTAGCGACAACAGGCTGAGACTGGAGAGCCACGACATTGGAAACCGGAAGGACATGTAGTGGACGCTGTAATTTTCTGGGCACCGGTTTTCGTGTCCGCGAGATAATCTCCACTTGGAGGAAAAGTTCGTCCTTCTCCGGTTTAGCATCTCGCTCAACGGTATTCAACGTCCCCATGCAAATAATATGCAATATCAGTGAAACCAGAAGGGCTTTCGAGAGTTTGCGCCTTCCTTGTGTACGCTGCTGCATCAGACCACATCCTTTTGGTTTCTCAATCCAGCGTTCTTGTTTTCAACTGTACCACACCCTTTAATGCACCGTCAAGGTGAAAGGAATGCAGCGTAGGGCTATTTAGTTTTCCGTTTTTTGACCGTTTTGGAAATGACCCGAACCGTAGGCGGGATCCAAAGCGACTTGCCCCGCCGTAACCTCAACCAAGGGTTTGAGCTACGGGAGAATTAAATGACCCTAAATGCAGCGCCGTTCCTTTCGCGAATCCAGACCAGAGGGGTTTTGTGGTCGCCAGCAGATGAAATCTCAGGGGTGCGGAAACTGAAAGGATCCCATCTGCTTCTATGGTCCCTCCTCATTAAACTGACGCAAATGACGGGCAGGAAATTCTTGATATGGATATTTTGCCAATACTGTTTCGTCAAGTGATATCCCCAATCCGGGCGCGCTCGGCAGTTGGATGTAGCCGTCTTCAACCTTAATAGGTGGCTCTGAAATTTCATTCCCACACTCAGTGAAATTGACAAAGTATTCGGTGATAAGGAAGTTAGGCATCACCGCACAGACCTGCACGGTCGCCGCCAGCCCCATCGTTGTGCTGTTGTAGTTGTGTGGCGACATGACGACGAAATAAGGTTCCGCCATCGCTGCAATCTCTTTAAGTTCTAAAATACCCCCACAGTTGCAGACATCCGGGTTTAGGATATCGGCGGCACTCTTCTCGAAGACCTCACGGAATTCGGCTTTGGTGTAAAGTTCTTCACCAGTGACAACGGGAAGGTTAATCGAATGGCGCACCTCCGCAAGCGCGTCTACATTTCGGGCAGACACGGGTTCTTCGTACCAAAATGGTTGAAATTCTTCCATCATTTCCGCCAGACGGATTGCGTGCATCGGCGCAAGGCGACGGTGGATCTCAACCAAGAGGTCAATATCAGGTCCAACTGCTTCCCGCACGGCTTGAACACACGCAACAGCCTCCCGTTCATCCTCGCGGCTGATGTGTGTTCTCCATGGATTGGGTAGCGGATCGAACTTCATTGCGGTGAAGCCTTGCTCAACCAGTTGCACAGCCCGTTCAGCGCGCTCCTCTATGGTACTGCCTCCCCACCCGTTAGCATAAACACGAATCTTTTCGCGGCACGGACCGCCCAACAGATTATAGACTGGCGTGTTGAGTGCTTTCCCAGCAATGTCCCACAACGCCTGTTCGATTCCACTGATTGCACAATAGAACTCCATGGATCCACGCTTGCCGGCAAAATCATGATACGCCATGAAGGTAAAGTGCTTTATATTGAAAGGGTTTCGTCCAACGAGGTAACGACCAAGCTGATGCACATGGATCTCAATAGTTCGGTCACGATCAGCCTGTGTGTAGCACTCACCCCAACCGTGAATTCCCTCATCCGTCTCGACCTTGACGAACAACCAATTCTTACCACCACCGGGATGAACAAGGAATGTTTGAACGTTAGTAATTTTCATATCGCTGTTTCTCCTAATCGTAGACTACATGTAAGCAGCTGTGTGGTCGCCGGAACTGATGTAGCAACCAGGAGGGTAAATCAGAAACGGGGATCCATAACCAATTGTCCCCGTATCAGTCGTTCACCTCTACGCTATACGGCATCACCAGAAAAGTGTGTTGTTCCATGAGTGCGTCCAAGAGCGCAGGAAATCCCCAATTCGCTGGAGTACGGCTCAATCTCGCTGTGTGAAAGGCATCCAGCCACCGTTGCCATGCCCCTTGCCGCGGCAACCGGAGGAGTTGTACCTTTTTTCGGGAAAGCCCCGCTTTTTCTCGGGCAATGGAGAGGGCAAGTGTCAGACCACCCAGTTCGTCAACGAGTCCTATGTCTTTCGCCTGTTTTCCTGTCCAGATTCGCCCCCGACCAACCTGATCCACCGCTTCTTTTGTCATTCCGCGTCCTTCTGCTACCTTAGCGATAAAATCTTGATAGATTTCCTGAATCTGTGCGTGAATGATAGCGCGCTCTTCGGTCGGATAATCTCCGTAGTCTGTGTAGAAATCGGCATGTTTCCCGCGTTTGATAATTTCTTTGTGCAAACCGATCTTGTCGTACAACCCCTTGAGACTGTATTTGCCGGAGACGACCCCGATGGAACCGGTAATGGTTCCCGGCGCAGCAACGATAACGTCCGCCGGTGCAGCGATATAGTATCCGCCCGATCCAGCGACATCACCCATAGAAACTATCAGTGGCTTCGTCTCCTTAAGCTGGATCAGTTCACGCCAAATCGTATCGGCGGCGATGACCAGTCCGCCCCCGCTATCAATTCGCAGCACAACCGCCTTGATTGACGAATCCTTGCGTACATTTCGGATGGCCCGAGCAATCGTGGTGGAGCCCATCGTTCTCGTACCTGTGAATGGATCGGTAAAACTTTCGCCGGTCATCATCATACCCTCTGCTTCAATGATGGCAATCTTTGGCAGAGGAACTTCCCAGTCATTTTCATACTCGGAGATACCCAGGTACTGACCCGCTTTGAGTAAATCGGAGTTTTTTCCAGTCACATCTTTCGCTATGCCCTTGAGTTCATCGCCGTAAGCAAGTTGGTCAATAACACCGTGACTCAACGCCTGTTTTGCTGTGAAGGGACCTTGATCAATCAGGTGCTTCACATCATCTTGCGTCCAGTTCCGCTCTTCTGAAATTGATTGGGTCAACTGATCGTAGAGGTCATCGAGAATTGCGTTCTGTACTTCGCGGTGCGCGTCCGACATAGCTTCCCGCGTAAAGATATCTGACGCCGATTTGTACTCGCCGATATGCTCTAAATCGGCGCGGATTCCGAATTTGTCCAGTACGCCTTTGTAGAACGAAGTTTCTGACCGCAACCCAATCAGACGCACCTCGCCAGACGGATGCAGTACGATCCTATCGCAGGCTGACGCGAGCAGATAATTACCAGTCGAACAGTTGGTCATATAGCCAACGACCTTCTTCCCGCTTGCCTTAAAATCCAAGATTGCCTGGCGAACTTCCTGTGACCTGCCAATCCCGTAGCGGTTACCACCAATTCTGATTAATGCGCCTGCGACCTCTTTATCTCGCTTGGCAACTTTGAGCGTTTTCTCAATTTGCCCCATTTGCACGTCGAGGAAAGCATTCCGACGGATGTGTCGGGTTGTATGTAAGCCACGAGAGAGAGAAAGATACCCAGCACTCCGCTGGTACTCCTGATTTTCATCGAAACGATTATACATTCCCAACCCAAACTGCCGGAAGTTAAGCCCAAAACGGATGTCAAAGCTGGTATCATCGTTCACGCCGGCACGCACTGTCGCCCAACGGAACGGACGCACCTCTACAGCCAAGTTGAAGTCCACGCCTGCAACCTTTTCCGTTTTCCGTGCATCCATAGAGAGGGTTATGCGTGAGGTACTGGGTCGAATCGCCACCCCGAAATCGTAGGTTCTGCCTAGCTTCTCGCTATGGAAATGGGGGCGATTGAGGTCTCGTGCAACCATACCGGCTGATAAAAATCGTCGACGAAACATCAGTCCCAGTGACCACGATTTAAGTTCATCGTAAGCATCGTCATCTGAATTAATCCAACTATAAGCGGTGCCCCAATAGACCGACGGTCCGATGCTGCTGCCACTCGAAAGGGTATATCGATTAAAATCGATGCCATCCTCCCCGGTGGCGAACTCCATACCGAATCCTGCCCTTGACGCCGATAAAAAAAGGGCGTCGTCAGTCCCGAAATCGCTTTCGTGGGTACGCAGATAGTGGAGGTTGAAGCTTCGCTGCGCAGCGCCTAAACCAGCAGGATTAAAGAAGGTAGCAAAGGCATCATCGCTGACAGCCACTGAATTAGAAGGGAGGGGCACACTGACTTTAGGTGAAGCAGCCTCCACAGACAAACAGGCAATCAGGATTGAGAGTACGGTGCAGAAAAGCAGATGTAATTTATTCAAACGGCCGTTCCTTGCAAAATGAGAGATGTACCGCGTCATAGTGAATCTCAACCTTAGAGAAGATGTGAGACCAGATAGGGCAAGATCGGATAGTGTAGACAAGTTCCTGCGTGTTGCGAGGGTGTAGTTATGGTAGATTATAATATTGCTTGTACATGCCCAATTCATAGCCTACCGCCTAAATCCCCCTAACCCCTTTGATTTTCTTCTCCCCCGATAGAATCCCCGATAAATCGGAACAGGCGGGACAGGCTGTGAAACATCAAAACTATTGGATCTTCGGTGCCTTTAGCCCCGGAGGGGCGGCATGTTTATAGTACATGGATAAACAAATACCCCAAAGCCCTGGAGGGGCGACATGTGCAGCCAAAGGGCAGAACCTAAGACGAATCAATGAGCTACCCCACTAATGAATTAATGAACACTTCAACAATGTGGGAAAGACCCTTTCACTAACTAGCACCAAAGGTTAATATGTCTATTTATTTTTATGATTCACCATAGTTGGTGATTTAGACAAAAATTATGCCCTCTCCGCGGATACTCATAGGTGCTAACTTGAGTCATAGCCTCCTGTAAATCCTTAAATCCTGCCTGTCCCGATTTATCGGGCCTGCCCCGATCTTATCGGGGGATTTATCGGGGAGAATCCTGATTCAGACAATTATCATGCACACCCCTCTAAGTAGTTCCATGTGTGAGAAATCCACCATCGACCGTCAAGCAGGTGCCGTTGACGTAATCACCCATCGGAGAACATAGAAAAACAGCGGCTTGTGCGATGTCGTTGGGCACGCCAATTCGTCGACTCGGAATTGATGCTAATGCCTCGCCACCAACGCCACCTTGCGCCCGTTCATGTTCCTGTTCTGGAGATAATTCCCGGCTATCAATCCAGCCCGGTGCAATTGCATTTGCTGTGATACCGGTTCCCGCTAAATCCCGTGCAGCACTCATCATTAAGCGAATCACTCCCGCTTTTGCAACGCCGTAGGCGGTGTCCTCCTCCCACACACGGACGGAATGTACAGACGAGATACTGACAATTCTTCCGCCAGATCCTTGATCAATCATCTCTTTTGCGGCGCGTTGACTGCACAGGAAGTATCCCTTCAAGCTCACCGCCATCGTTCGATCCCAAATCTCCTCGCTAATTTGCAGAAACGGCATATTCTCTGACCAATAGGGGTTATTTACCAGAATATCAATCTGACCGTGTTCAGCGAGAAACCCATCGAATAAAGCGTTCACCGAAGCACCATTACTGATATCAGCGACCGTGAAGGTACACTTGCGTCCCGTTTCACCGATAAGTCCAATTGTCCGATCCGCGGACTCATCATGTTCAATATCATTAAGTCCAATGTCACAACCATTTTGTGCCAACGCAAGAGCGATCCCTCGCCCAATCCCGCGTCGTGAGCCGGTGATTAATGCCTTCTTGCCCTCTAATAACATACTGAATTCTCCCATGAATTAGATATTTACTGTTTTTATGGTGAATTTTAAAAATAAATAAACAGTTTCACCCGCCCGGTAGGTGCGGTTTGTAACCGCACCGGTTTGGAGTGTCTCATTAATTCTATAAACTACCATAGTTCAATTTGTTCGCTTAGCATAAAGAGAATGGATTTTTGGTTATTGTAGCAACTGTTGAAGTGCCAGTGCAGCGGTATTTGAAGGTTCGGTTTGGAGTGCCCTGGCAACAGCTGAGCTGGCAAGATTCGTCTCTCCAAGATAGTAGTAGCAGGTAGCTCTGAATGTATAGATATCGGCAGTTGACTGATAGTCATGTCGAAAGAGGGTGCGGTGATCACCCTGGAACGCGTTGTCGATAGCACGCAAGGCGGTTTGAAAATCCGAATCGCTTTCACGGCGGAGAAATAGTGTTTCTGCTAACCCAATCCAGGCGTCTCCGTTGGAGGTGTCTGAGCGAACCGCACGCTCAAATGCGCGCTGCGCCTTTGCAAGCACCTCTGCCGTCTCGACAGGTTCACGTGAATTACTAAGGTACGTCCACCCCAGTCCATTGTGTGCATCCGCGAGACCTGCATCCAGTTCAATAACGTGCTCAAAATAGAGCAGTGCAGCGGCGAAATCCCCAGTATCGTAGGCTGTCCATCCCTGCATCAGCGTTTTTTGCACAGCTGCGGTGTCCACCTCCGAATCATCTGAGCAGCCAAAGGATGCCATCGCACAAAAAATTATAGCTAAGACAGTCCAATAGTTCACTTGCGGACTGAAAAGAGTAAGCGGGAAACACGAAATCGATTTGTCCATTGATCCATTTATCGCGGGCACGAGTCTTCAATGTCCGACAGTTGAGGTTAGAATAGCATTCGCCGGATAAGGTTGTCAACCGCTTTCGCGGTGTGCCACCGAGCACATAGCGGAATTAAAGCGGGTTTTAGAAAATTCAGTGACAACCCGCAACAGGTATGCTATCATTGCAAGCACTTTGAATTCCTAACTGTCGCGGGCAATGCCCTCCGTTCCAGCTATAGAAAGGTCACATCTTAATGACTTCCCAAACCAAAGGAAACCGTCACATTGGGTTACATCTCTGCTTGATATCTTATCTTACCATCATTGCTTTCCCACTATGTTCACAAACGTCATCTACCCTTCGCGGTTTTACGCCCGCAAGTTCAATTTCACAAAAAAAATATGAGGAAGCGTTTAAGCAACTGACCTCGCCTGAAATATGTCGCAGGGAGCTGCGTCGTCTAACAGAGGAACCGCACCTTGCCGGCACAGAGAACAGTTACAGAATCGCACAATATCTCTATAATAAGTATCAGGAATACGGATTAGACGCGCAAATCTATGAATATGAGGTCTATCTACCATATCCAATCGAAGTTCGTGTCGAGATGATTGCACCAACCCAATATCTCGCAATTGGGAAGGAAGAAAGCTGGGAGTGGGATAAGGATTCCTCTGAAACGAACATCGTAGCAGGCTACAACGCGTATTCCCCGGATGGCGATGTGACCGCTGATCTGGTCTATGTCAACAGAGGACTGCCCGATGATTACCGAAAATTAGCCGATATGGGCATCTTGGTCGAAGGCAAAATTGCTATCGCAAGGTATGGAGGCAGCTATCGAGGGGTCAAAGCGAAGGTTGCGGGAGAACAGGGCGCGGTCGGCTTGATTATCTATTCGGATCCGGCGGACGATGGATATATGAAGGGCGATGTTTACCCGCGCGGTCCTTGGCGGTCCGCCGATGCAATCCAACGAGGAACGGTAAAGTATATTTCCCAGCACGCCGGCGATCCACTGACCCCGGGCTGGGCATCTACAAAAGATGCACATCGTATCCCAATTTCAGAGGCGACAGATCTCCCGCAAATTCCGGTCGCACCGTTGGCGTATCGGGATGCGGAGCCATTGCTCAAAATGCTAGCAGGCCCAAACGTTCCCAAAGGTTGGCAAGGCGGACTGCCTTTCGCATACCATGTCGGTCCGGGTCCCGCAAAAGTGCGTCTCAAAGTCCGTAGTGAGCATAAGAATCGGCCAATCTATAATGTCATAGCCAAGCTCAAAGGGACGGAAAATCCAGATCAGTGGGTGATACTTGGCAATCACCATGACGCGTGGGTTTACGGGGCCGCAGATCCGGGTAGCGGCACTGCTACCCTCTTGGAGGTCACACGTTGTCTGGGACAACTCGCGCAGGAGGGACATCGTCCCAAACGTACAATCGTCTTTGCAAGCTGGGACGCAGAAGAGTTCGGCATCATTGGTTCAGCAGAGTGGGCTGAAGACTTGAAAGTAGAACTTCAACAGAAGGCAGTTGCATATTTGAATGTCGACACCGCAGCAACGGGAACAGAATTTTATGCGAGCGCTGTGCCCTCACTGAAACCTTTGGTTAGGGAAGTCACACAGACCGTTATGGATCCACAGACCCATCAAACGGTTTATGAGGCGTGGCGACAAGATCAAGAGAACCATGTCCCACGGGTTGGTAATCTCGGCAGCGGGTCCGATCACTCCCCCTTTATTGGACATCTTGGCATTCCCTCCATCAGCATGGGATTTTATGGTCCATACGGTGTGTATCACGCTATGCAGGACACCTTCTACTGGATGGAGCATTTCGGCGATCCAACATTTCGGTATCACGTAGCGATGGCACAAATCTGGGGGATTATGGCGTTACGCCTTGCAGGTGCAGATATTTTGCCGTTCGACTATGCAACCTATGCAGACGAACTGCTAAGTTATCTAAAAGCGCTGCAAAACGAAAATAAGCACAGCACCATTACCAAGGACAGGCCGGAACGACTTCGCGCCCTGCTCAGAGAGTGGGAAATAATTGCAGCGGACCTTCACAAGGACCTCGCCACCCGGCTCGAAAATGGAGAGTACGTCGAGACGGTAATGATTAATCGAAGTCTACAAGGCTTAGAACAAATATTAACGTCTGAATCGGGATTATCGCTGCGTCCGTGGTTTAAACATCTCGCCTATGCGCCGGGTCTTCATACCGGGTATGCGGCAGCTCTCTTTCCAGGCATCCAAGATGCGCTACAAATGAACGATGAAGAGCAGGCATCAGTCGAAGTGGACAGGTTGGCAGAGGCATTCAAGCAGATGATCGAAGCTCTGGAGCGAATTGCACTAATGTAACGCAAGTTGCTAGTCGGCCAACCCGCTCGGCTTGGATAGGCATATCCAAGTCTTAGACTCTCCCCGATAAGATCGGGACAGGCGGAACGGAGCCATCTTTGTAAATATGCAGTGGATTTGTCAATCCACTGCGAGTAGGTAATGGGTTTTATTCAGTTCCCATTCTCCCGTTTTACAACATTTTCCGTCACTAACAACTTAGGTTAATGTAAGTCATAATTTGTGATTTTTACCAGTACCCAATTGTGTATTGGACGACTGAAAAATCAACACCCCTCGAATTGACTCAGTTAAACAGAATTATGTTCCCCAAGAGCCTCATTGATTGCATGTCGGGCTATTCCCGCAAGTACGGGGTTAGTAGTTTGATAGTAAGGGAGGGCAATCAGTCCGAAAGACAGTGCCCAGCCACGGCCCCGCGCCCAAGTTGCATCATCAACCTGTAGCGCCTCCCGAAACAGTGCTCTGTTTTCGGCGGACAGGAACACCCAGGCAGCCATCACGTCACATGCTGGATCGCCCACTCCTAACCCCCCGAAATCAATAACCGCACTAAGCCTGCCCTGATGAACCAGTAGGTTTCCAGCATGTAGGTCTCCATGTATCCAGACGGGTGCCCCGCTCCACACCGGGGTTTCAACCGCTGCGTCCCACGCTGCAGTCACTTGACCAGCATCAAACACATCATGCAGATCTGCGATGGCAGCGCGAGTCTCCTGGTCCCGCGTTGCCAGCGGTACGCCACGGTAAAAGTTATGCTCCCCCGGCGGTGGTCCCCCGCTATTCTCAATCCCCTGTAGTGCAATTATGAACTGAGCCAAATCAGTCGCCGCTTGGCGTGGATCGACAATGGGCGCGGTGGTTGCGTCCTCACCTTCAAGCCACCGATAGACTGACCAATGCCACGGGTAGCCGTCGCTCGGATACCCCTTCCCAAGCGGGATCGGAATGCTAAGGGGTAAGCGCGGAGCAAGTATAGGGAGCCATTTCTGCTCCTTATTCACTTGTCCAACAGCGGAAGGGATGCGGGGTAGTCGCACAACCATGTCATCGCCAAGGCGATAGAGCGCGTTGCCCGTGCCAGCGGAATGGGCGGGTTCAACGGGAAGATTTGCCCACTGTGGAAATTGTGTGATGAGCAACCGGCGCACAAGCGATACGCTCGTATCCACTTCGTCGTCATGCATTTTGCTAATAGACATGCACCCCTCACACAACAGTGTAATCGTTCCTACAAGGCTTTACTTCCTTGCATAAACGTTGCACAGATCCTTGCGCCAGCGGTGTGTGCATAAAATGAGATGGGTCCAACCCACGCAATCTCGCAGCGGGAATAGCCACGGGTTTTCATATCCTGTAGACAGCGAAGAAAGAGGACTTTCCCGATGCCAAGACCGCGCAACGATGCTTCCACCCCAGTGGGTCCGAATCCGCCGCGGAAAAGGGTCACGTCATAGGTGGCAAAACCGCGGATATTATCCCTTGAATCAAGGGCGATAAAAGTCGTTACCGGTGCGTTTTTCAGCGAATTACACGCTTCAGTAGTCCAGTTCTGGCTCCAGGTCCCCAGCATCCACTCGTAAAAGGTCTGTTCGTCTTCATGCTCTAGACGCCTTATCGTGAAACCTTGTTTGGCAAGTTTCGACTCTAAGTGTGCGGTCTCAAATTCATTACCGGTCAGGTCTACCTCCATGTTGTGGACATAGCGTTCAGCGGTATATCCGTGCGACTGAAGAAAGCAGAATGCCTCGGTATAGCATGGGTCTAAGCCCGGCGTAAAGTAGTAGGGCGAGCAATTCAGGATACGCACCCGCTCCGCACCAGCGGATCGAAAAAGTGTTTCTATTTCCTCCAGCATCATGCTTCCCAACCCTGATCTACGGTGTTGCTTATCCACAGCGAAGAGCTTCAGCCATGCTTCATTGTCGCGCAGCACGCCAACCATAAAGCCGATTGTTTTTCCGTTGTCGCGTAGGAGAAAGCCGTGGTCGGGTATATGATCGGGATCGTCGAAAATTCGTCTGTGTAGAATCTCTGCTTCAAATTGCTCCGTATGAAGTTCAAAGTTCCTATTGCAAAAATCAGCCAATTCATCAAGATGCTGCGGTTGAAGTTCGGCAAAGTGTGGCAATTACTTCTCCTATCAATCGTTTTCGTATTTCGATTCGCATTACAACCCTATACAGACTTGCAAGCTAAATCTCAGGAAAGACGTTACAACCGTCGGGAGCGGTCCAGCGCTCGGATACGACCTCTGTGGACACTCGGCTATTCCTACCAAAGCTCTCAAGGACCTGATAATCATTTTGAGTCGTTTCTAGCGTGTTAAGTACCGTTTCACCAGACCAACCCGCTCTGACTTCGGCAAGGAGTTCATCTCTAATCGTTGCATAAGCGGAGTCAGTCGCAAGGTCGTTCCATTCACCGGGGTCGGTTTCGAGATTGAATAGTTGGGGACGATCGTAGCCATGATAATAGTTGAGTTTCCACTCCCCACGACGAATCATCCGAGCCGGCGCATCGCCCTGGAGACCGCCTAATTCTGCAAATGCAGTATTATTCCATGTGGGGACGTTCCCATCACCGACCAAAAAGTCTTTGAGGCTGCGTCCACGCACACAAGAAATCGGCTCGCCTCCGGCGAGGTCAACAAGCGTCGGTCCAATATCAAGCAGGCTAGTCACTTCAGAGATTGTGCGACCTTCGGCAAGTTGTCCGGGGGACGAAAAGATGAGCGGTACACCTACCGAATCTTGATAAAAGCTCGACTTCCACCACATCCGATGCTCTCCTGCCATTTCACCGTGATCGGAGGTGTAGATAATCAACGTGTTCTCTCCAAAACGAGTGTCTGCTAACGTGGATAGCAGTTTTCCAATCAATTCATCCATGAATGTCACTAAGCCGTAGTATGCCGCGCACGCGATCCGCACCTGCTCGTCCGTCAATTCATCGACTCCCCGTCTTTCTCGCCACAATTTCATGAACGGGTGCAGCGACTCGTGATAGCCGTCGGGGAGCTGCGGCACGTTAATCTTGTCAAGATATTCGTCGAAAAGTCGTTTCGGTGCAATGAAGGGGCAGTGCGGTAGCACATACCCAACCGTCATGAAAAAGGGCCGATCCCCCGGATTTTTGTCCAGCGATTCCAGAAAGTCGCATCCAACCTGCGTGACATCTTCATCGTAGCGGGTGTAGGCGGTGCGTCCGGGACCCGCAACCTTGACCCCAGCGGCGGTTTGACCGGTTGTGGCAGTGGGAATATGTCCCAGCTGTGGGCTGACATCTCCGATGATGCGTCGTTCAAAACCGTGCCGTTGGTCGGGACCGTTAAAGTGCATGCGTCCACACAGGGTTGTTTCGTACCCGGCATTGACGAGGTGATGAACGAAGGTTGGTATATCGGATTGGAGCTGACAACGGTTGGTCCAAACACGGATATCCGAGCTATGCCGGCTCGTCAAGAATGTCATCCGTGAAGGCACGCAGAGGGGATTGGCACAATGGTTGTTGGCAAAGCGGACTCCACGCTCCGCCAACCGATCAAGCGTTGGGGTTCGCACGATTCTGTCTTCTGCACACCCAAGGAAGCGTGGGCTATGCTGGTCGGACATAATTAACAGAATATTTGGCGTGTCTGCCATATCAAAACCTCAATTGGAAGTTAAACCTTGGGGTGGGTGAAAAGTTCTCTGTCAAACGCTGTCTCCCGCCAACACGAATCGTTCCAAAGCCGCTGCAACACCGTCCGAGTCATTTGAGGAAGTCACGTGGAATCCTTCCTGTTTAAGTGCGTCGTCTGCATTCTCCATGACCACACCCGTTCCCGCAAATCGCAACATGTCCAGATCGTTATAGTTGTCACCTATGGCGAGGATTTCTGAAGGGCTTATCTCCATCTGTTCGGCGAGGTAGCGTAGCGGTAGATCTTTACCAACCTTCGCGTGGGAAAGACCGAGAAAGGCGTGGCGTCCGTTATTGATGATTACAAGGATTGGTTTGACCTGTCCGTTTAAGCGCGTCTGAAAAATTGCAGCGACCTCATGCGCCTTTTCTGCGGGAACAACAGAGATGACCTCAATCACATCACCGGGCAAATCGGTTGCAAGATTATCAACCCAATTCAGGTGAGCTTTATTTTCTTCAAGATACCCGCGTTCCCAACCGTCAAGTTGGTCGCCATAATCCTCAACAAAGAGATTCGCGGAATCCTGCGTTCCTTCAAAAGCAACTGGACGGAGCCCAAGTTCCTTCGAGATCTGGACAACCTGTTTCGCAACGGCACAGGGCAGCAGTTGGTGGTGAAGCAGCTCTCCGTTGAGACGTTTGAGGATTGCACCGTTATGTGCCGCTAGCAACACCTCCGGGAACTGAAGCTGTAAAACCCTCGGTTTTGCCGTGATGAAACGCCGTCCGGTTGCAACGACAATAGTGGCGCCCGTCTCGGCGACGCGGTGTACAACCTCTTTTGTGCGCCCTGTAATCTTTCCGGCCGAATTGGCGAGCGTGCCGTCAATGTCAAGGGCAATCAGTTTGTATTTTGGCATCTTAATTTGCTTGGTTGAGCAACTCCGCTTGTGCTGTCAATACTGTTTCAGCCAACAGTTCTTCCTCCCCTTTGGCGGTGCTACATTTGGTGCCGAGGAATATCGGTTGAGGGTTTGACGCTAGCACAGAAGCACAGGACAAGGCATCCTCTTCAGTAAAGCCACTTTCGGGATCGAGATGTGAGTTGTGAGAGTCCATGAATCCATCCGCAGAAGGACCCGCTCCAGACAGAATAACTCCTGACAGCGGCACATCCGATTCCAGAATCTGGTGTATGATCGGTAGCGGCACGTCACCGTTCACCAACAGCCGTCCCCAGTTCACCATGAGCGCAATGGGATTTCCTGATACCCTTTCTCGATTCACAAAGGATAGGATCTGGATAAGGTCGGTTAGCGTCAATGAAGCTTTCTTCGCTGCGGGGAACGGTATCGGATGGTCAGAAGGGAGCCAGTCCGTTACTTCTACCGCCAATGTTGTGTCCGGCAGGATAGAGGCAGCCAGTTGGTGCAAATGGGTCAAACTTTTATGGAATGCGATGGCGTGTGGGATGGTGTCGCCGGAGCGTCCCCCGGCGTGGACGAAGACATTGCGGACACGGATGCCAGCCTCGGATAACGCCATACATTGCTGCAATGATGAGCAGGTGTCCACCACCGCTGTCTGACGAGTGGCTTCGTCCAGCGCGGACAGACCATAGGACGGATTTTTCTGTCCCGCCGTTGCCCACTGTGCTACAAAGGTTGCCACGATCGAAGCTGACAGTTCGGTAAGCACGTCAACAACTTCTGGTACTACCGGCACGCCAGCCAAAATCGGAACTTCAAAGGTATTGATATTCCATTCTTCTACCGCCTTGCGATACCAATCCGCCTGCTCGGACGGTGAAAGCGTTCCAACTATGGTATACGCGCCTAAAACTTTCTCGGTAATCATTCTGTTGTCCTTTCATAGTAGGGATGGATCATGTGTAGGAAGATGGAGCATCGTAACAGAATCGGGGGCTTTTGTCAAGTGTTTTCCCGCAGATCTGGGGCTATTTCGTTTTCGATTTTCTTCCTGTCTGAGTAACAAGTCGGGATTTGGAAATCCCTCTCCGTTCCGGGAGTATTCGACCTACAACAGAACCAAATACTCTTAATATCACTGGTCAAACTGCTGGGCGACGAAGACCAAATCGAGGATGTTGACAACGCCATCACCATTGGGATCTGGAGCGGACTTACCAAGTCCGTTGGCAACCTGAACCAGATCCAAGACGTTGACCTCCCAATCGCCGTTGACATCAGCGGGATTTTTGATCTTGAGGTACATTTCACCGTCTAAATCAGGCAGTTGATGGGTGATGTTACTGTTCCCACTGGAGACCCCTGTCGCCGATTCCGGCAGGGAGATGGTTTGTTCTTTGCCGCTTCGGTTATAAACCGCCCAACCGTTTGTAAATTCACGGATATAGATTCCCTCAATGTTCTGATACTGTTGGGCTTTGGGACCGACAGGACGACCCAAGTCAGCATCCCAGAAGGGATACCACAGGTGCCAGTGATGTGCAACATCGGGCATACCAACGGGCCAAAAGGGATACCATAACTGCCAGTCAGCATGGCTAGGCGAACCCTTCGCAATGGTATACAACACATACCCATTGGAAAGGGTGAGGCTCATGGTGGTAAAGACGCGCATCCAGCGGCGATTGTTGGGACCGTCGGGCGGTTCGATACTCATGCCCCACCCCTCAAGACAGTTTATCTGAGGAGATCTAAAGTTTTCCTCTGACCAGATGAGGGTGCTTTCAATCTCCTTGAGTCCGTCGTGGGTATATCCGCCGGGGTAGTCGTTGCCCGTCTCCATAAAGGCACCATTGACATATTCGGTATAGCGTGTCGCTTTAGATCTGCTGGTATTAATTAGAATCAGAAAATCATCGCGCACTTGGGAGCGGACAGCGTGAAGAATATTAAGATGTGCCTGAATAATGTCTTCATCAGTTACAGAAAAAAAATCTCGTCCGACGAAGCCAATGCCGTTATTGTTAAACCCATCGAGCATGATGCCATCAGCAAGTCCACATCGTTCAACAGCAATAATACGCTTTATGAGTAGGTCCTGCACCTCAGGTTTCAAAAAGTTAATGACATATTCATTGAAAACATTTTGAACAATCTGTCCTTCATCATTTCTGAGCCAAAAGTCGGAGTTTGGTGGAAAGGCATCAATGTCAAAGTGATTGTGCAGCCTGATATCTTCTAAGAGTACCATATTAGTATTGAGATTAAGCCACCGGCGGCGAACTTCACGGGCATATTCAAAATCACCCGTCAACGCAGTTGCAAGTCCATAAGCCGGTTCCGTTGGGGTTATCTTCCAATACAACCCCCATTCATGCCTGGGGCTAAAAAATAGGTCATGAAGGGCAAAGCTTTGGTCTCGTGGTAGATGATCCATATTTTGGACATGGTCCCATGCTTGGAACACGGAAGGGAAGGTACGGTTTTCGATTCGTTCTATGACTGGTGGTCCAAGCGGCGGGAAGTCACACACTTCATCATACTCAAACCGAGTCAAGTTCATTCCATTTAGCGGACTGAAATCACTGGCAGGGTTGTGTCGTATATCAAGTATCTCAAGGTTGGGGTGGTTGGTAAGCGGACTCAAGTCGCTTACCTGATTGTTTCGTAAATAGAGCCTTTCAAGGCTAACGAGGTTAGCAACCGGAGTCAGGTCACCTACCTGATTGTAACTTAATATCAGTCTTGTTAATGCTGTCATGTTGGCAAGCGGCGTGATGTCTTTTACTCGGTTACCATACAAGTCTAATGTCTGCAACTGAATCAAACCTGCCAACGGTTCAACGGTTTCCACGCCGTTACCAGCCAAGTTTAAGTGAGTCAGGTTTGCCAAGTTAGCAAGTGGGGATATATCCTCAACAGGATTACTAGCCAAACTCAACCCTGTTAGGTTAATCAACTCTGCCAACGGGCGGATATCGCGGATTTGATTGCCCCCGACATCTAGATAGCCTAAATTGGCTGCGTGTTCTAAGCCCGTTAGGTCAGCGATACCAATTTCTGTAGCTGTAAGTCCTGTGAGCTGTAATATCTCCGGTTGGGTGACAGGGGCTGCTGCTGGGATCCCAAGCTCTTCTTGGATGGCACGCTCAAGGTTCGCGTCGGGGATGTTGACGACTTGGGCGACAGCGGTGGTGGTTATGAGAAGGGTTACCGCGACCAAGAAAACCAGAAAACCAGAAAACGGGAAGACGGGAAAATCCCGCGAGGCGAGGATGCTCGATGAATCGGCACGAGAAAGCGAGAATTTCATAGCAACTCCTTTATTTGATTCATGAGTTCATTGGTACATTGGTACATTATATCAGATGGTTGGAGGCAGATTATATCATTTGAACTGCTGGGCGACAAAGACCAGATCCAGAATGTTCACTACGCCGTCGCCGTTGGGGTCTGGTGTGGACTCACCGAGTCCGTTGGCAACCTGTACCAAATCCAAGATGTTGATCTTTCCATCACCGTTGACATCAGCGAAGCTTTTGCCTGTGAGATAGATTTCGCCGTCGAGGTCGGGGAGCTGGTGGGTCAACGACGCAGCGGCGTTCCCTCTATCGGAGACGGGGGTCGCAGATGCAGGGAGTGTGATGGTTTGGGCGCTACCGCTGCGGTTGTAGACAGCCCAACCATTGGTGAACTCACGGATAAACAAGCCCTCAATGTTTTGGTAGGTTTGGGCCGCGGGTCCGATGGGCTGCCCCAAGTCAGCATCCCAGAACGGATGCCGGATGTGTTTCTGGTACTGCTTTTGCCCTCCAATAGTTCCAAGCGTATAGAGGGAATATCCATCCGATAGGGTAAGGCTCATTGTCGTGAATAAACGCATCCACTGTTTATTTCTTGGGCTATCTGGCGGTTCAGCACCAACGCCAAAACCTCTTAGGACATTGATTTTTGGTTCTCGAACATTTGTTTCATACCAGATGAGGTTGGTTTCAATCACAATAATGTCCTTCCGTGTGTAGCCGTGCAGCCGTCCTCTCTCAAGCGGGAAGGTTTCCATGAAACCGCCGTTGATGTAAGGGGCAGAGAGCGGGAGTTTCGCTTCATTGCGGTTACACAGAATCAGAAAATCGTCCGGCACCCCCTGACGAATTCGCTGGAGAATTGAGATGAGCGCCTGTTGTTCTTCTTGTAGAGTAGAGTTTGGAAGGACGGCGTGAGTTTCAGCCCACGCATCAAACATGATACCATCATACAAGCCACATTTTGAGACCGCAATCGCCCGTTGAACAACGACAGCTTGAACTTCTGGCAGTCTAAAATCAATCAGATATGCCGTGCTGCCGGGCTTTTGCGGGATAAGGTTTCCATTTTCGTCTCTTAGCCAGCCGAACCAATCTTCGGGATAACGACTACGGGATGCATAACTTTGTCGGAGATCGACGAGGAAAAGCATATTGGGGTTTTTGGAAAGTAGTTCCTCCCGTCGGGCGATTGCACTGGGCAGACTGCCCATTAACTGATACCCTTGTGGGGTCAGCAAAAAACGGAGTCCAAAGGGGGTATAATGCCACCAAAGATCATGATATGCAACGCGATCCAGATAAGGTATTGAATCATCCCACCAGTTGCCTCCCCTGTTCAATATGCCATCGTCCCATGCTAGGATAACAGATGGAAGGTTTCGATTGTCGATTCGGTCTTGAATCGGGGAGCGGGGTAGCACACAAACCTCATCGTATGTAAACGTGGTCAAAGATAGATTCTGAAGTGGACTAATATCTATGATGTTATTTCTTTCTATATGAAGTTCTTCCAATGTGGTTAAACTAGCAAGTGGACTGACATCAACAATCTGGTTAGATACGAGGCTTAAACGAACGAGTTGGGTTAGATTCGCAAGTGGGGTGATATCGCGCAATCGCATGTGCGACAGCCACGCCGTTTTTAGTTTTGTTAAATTCCCAAGGGCGGTTATATCTGACAGTCTAATACCTGCAAGATTGATATAGGTGAGATTGGTCAGGTTTGCAAGCGGTGTGAGGTGCGTGATTGGATTGTCCCTAAGTTCCAGAGACTCCAATTTCATCAACGAGGCTAATGGGGTGATGTCACGAATCTGATTGTCAGGAAGGGAGAGACGTTTCAAATTAGTCGCATGTTCCAGCCCCGTTAAGTCCGCTATCTGGTAGTCGTTCGCAGTTAGCTTCGTCAATTGGTTTATCAATAACTGTGTGATGGATGTTCCAGATGGGAGCCCCATTTCCTCACGGACAGCGCGCTCCAAGTTTGGATCTGGTATCTCTATTTTGCTAGAAGCAAGTTCCTGCAACTTGTGAATATCAATATCTACACTCTGAAGATTCAATCCAAAGAGCGGACGAAAGTCTGTTATCGCATTGTTAGCAATTGTCAAATCGGTCAGCTGCGTTAAATTGGCAAGCGGGCTAACATCTATGACCCGATTGTTTTGAATGTGTAGTTCCTTCAATGCGGTTAAATTAGCAAGTGGACTGATGTCCGCTATTTGATTGGAAATTAGGTTTAACTCGATCAGATTTACCAACTTTCCAAGCGGGGCAATGTCACGAAGTCTCATGTGACTCAACGTCGCACTTCTCAACTGTGTGAGGTTGGCAAGTGCAGATATATCAACATCCTTAATACCGGCAAGATTGATATAGTTAAGATTGATCAAGTTTGCCAGTGGCGTGAGATCGGTGATTGGATTATCCCGCAGAATCAGAAAGTTCAAGTTTTTCAGTCCTTCCAATGGGGTGATGTCTTGTATGTTATTGACGGAGAGGACCAACGATCTCAAACTCGTAGCATGTTCTAGGCCGATGATGTTCTCTATCTGTGCTTCTTTGGCAGTGAGTTTTTTTAATCGTGCCATCTCCGGTTGAGTGATAGGAACTTCATCAGGTAGGACAAGGGCTTCTCGGACAGCACGCTTGAGATTGGGATCGGGGATTTCGACCACTTGCGCGGAGGCTTGGGGTATGAGAAGGGCTGCCGCGGCGAAGATGAGAAAGCGAGAAAGCGAGAATTTCATAGTAACTCCTTTATTGAGTTCATGAGTTCGTTATTATCTTGTTAATCCGTAAATCCCGATTCAGACAATAATCCGTGTAGTTCACGTCATCATTTTAATCTATGATTCAGACAATTATATTAGATCTCAGGTAGAAAGGGGAGCAATCTTACTGGCTGAACTGCTGAGCGACAAAGACCAGATCGAGGATATTGACGACGCCATCGCCGTTGGGATCTGGAGCGGCTTTACCGAGTCCGTTGGCAACCTGTACCAAATCCAAGATGTTGATCTTTCCATCACCGTTGACATCAGCGAAGCTTTTGCCTGTGAGATAGATTTCGCCATCGAGGTCGGGGAGCAGGTGGGTCAACGACGCAGCGTTGTTTCCCCTCTCGGAGACGGGGGTAGCAGACATAGGAAGTGTGATAGTTTGAACGTCACCACTGCGGTTGTAGACCGCCCAGCCGTTGGTGAACTCACGGACAAACAAGCCCTCAATGTTTTGGTGGCGTTGGGCTTTGGGACCGATGGGTTGACCGAGGTTGGCGTCCCAGAAGGAGTACCATAAATGCGCGTGATGACCGACATGAATATTAGTATAAAGGACATATCCATCGGACAGGGTGAGGCTCATGGTGGTAAAGACGCGCATCCAGCGGCGATTGTTGGGTCCGTCGGGCGGTTCGATACTCATGCCCCACCCCTCAAGACAGTTTATCTGAGGGTATCTAAAATTCTGTTCTGACCATAAGAGGGTGCTCTCGATTTCCTTGAGTCCCTCGTGGGTGTATCCGCCGGGGTAGTCTTTGCCCGTCTCCATAAAGGTGCCATTGACATACTCCGCGTAATGCGGGATCTTGTCTCTATTCGTATTGACAAGTATCAGGAAATCTTCGTGTACTTGTGAACGGACAGTGCGAAACATGTTAATCCATATATCTGGATCTGCGCTACGATCCAAGCTATCTAACATTACGCCATCAAAGAGCCCACACTGTGCTATCCCAATGATCCGCTTGGCAAACAGATTTTGGACTTCGGGCTTATAAAAATCGATGAGATATTCGCCAACATCATTTTGAAGTATTTGTCCTTGATCATCTTTGATCCAGAAATCGGAACCTGGTGGGAAGGCTTCAATCTCCCAATGATAGGATAGATTCATATCCCCCAAAAAAATCATATTGGGGTTAATCTCAAGCCATTGCTGACGCACTTGACGGACATATTCAGAATTATCCTGAAGCGAAGTTGCAAGCCCATAAGTTGGTTCTGTTGGCGTGGCGTCCCAACCTATACCCCATTCATGCATTGGATTCCAAAACAGGTCATGGAGTGCATAGCGTTGATCTACTGTCAGGTGGTCTTGTCCAACGACATGGCCCCACGTCTGGAAGACGGAGGGAAAACTTCGACTTTCTATCCGTTCTCGAACTGGAGGTGGGAACGGTGGAATATCACACACTTCATCGTAGGATAACTTAATGAGGTTAAGCCCTTGTAGGGGGGTTATATCGTTGGCAAGGTTGTCTTTTATGTAGAGTTCTTCAAGGTTGACGAGGTTGGCAAGTGGGGTGAGATCGCCTACTTGATTGTATCTTAATTCTAGGTATTTTAACTGTATCATGTTGGCAAGTGGCGTGATGTCTTTGACTCGGTTATTAGTAAAGTTTAATACCTCAAGTTGAATCAAATCTCTCAATGGCTCAAGGGATTCAATGTTATAGTTATAAGACAGATCTAAGGTTCTCAGTTTTGTTAAGTTGGCGAGTGGAGTGATATCCTCTACGTGATTGTGCCACAGGCTTAACCAAGTTAATTGAATAAGATTCTCCAATGGCTGAATATCACGAATTTGATTGCCTCCTAGGTTTAGAAAATCTAAATTGGTGGCGTATTCCAAACCGGTGAGGTCAATGATGCCTCTATCAGCAGCGAAGAGTCCTATAAGTTCTAACATTTGCTGTTGAGTGATGGAGGTATTATCAGACAGTTGTAGTTCCTCCCTGATAGCTTTTTCAAGGTTGGAATCAGGGATCTCGACGACCTGAGCAGATGCTTGGGGTATAAGAGAAACCACCGCGACTGCAAGAACGAGCAGACGAGCAAGCGAGAATTTCATGGTAACTCCTTTGTTTGGTTCATTAGTTCATTGGTTCATTGTATTAGATGGTGGAAGTAAGGTTGTATTACTCGCTAAACTGTTGTGCGACGAAGACCAAATCGAGGATGTTGACAACGCCATCACCATTGGGATCTGGAGCGGACTTACCAAGTCCGTTGGCAACCTGAACTAGATCCAAGACGTTGACCTCCCAATCGCCGTTGACATCAGCGGGGTTTTTGGCTTTGAGGTAGATTTCGCCGTCAAGATCGGGGAGCAGGTGGGTGATGCCCCCTTTACCACTGGAGACACCCGTTACGGATTGTGGCAGTGAGATTTCTTGGGCTTTATAACTTCGGTTATAGACCGCCCAGCCGTTGGTGAACTCGCGAATAAATAGTCCATCAATGTTTTGATGCCGTTGGGCTTTAGGTCCGACAGGACGACCGAGGTCAGCATTCCAGAAGTCGTACCATGTGTGAATGTGGTCATTGCCTCCGAAATCGCTATGACCAGCGGTGTAAAGGACATATCCATCGGAGTGGGTGAGGCTGAGCGTGGTAAAGAGGCGCATCCAGCGAAGGTTGTTAGGTCCATGGGTTGGTTCAACCCCAATCCCTTCACCTTCAAGAGAGTTAATTCGTGGTTCTCTGAGATTCTGTTCAACCCAAGAAAGGACATCTTCTAACTGCTGAAGTTTAGCGCGGGAGTATCCACCGATATAATCTTTGCCGGTTTCCATAAAGATACCATTTATGAACTCTGCATAGCGGGTGGGCTTTGTTTCGTTTGCGTTGATGAGTATCAAGAAGTCATCCCGAACTTGTAAGCGGACCCTACGGAAAATATTGCGAAGTGCGTGGATAATCTCTTCATCGGAGACGGGATACAACTCCCGCCCCGAGAAGTTTAAGCCGTTGTTATTGAAATCATCAATAAAAACACCGTCATAAAATCCGCAACGTGAAACAGCGACGATACGATCTACCATCAACTGTTGGACTTCAGGTTTTATAAAATCGATCAGGGGTGCCCCTGTCCATTTTCTGAGAATTTCACCGTTGGCATCTTTCAACCAGAAATCGGAATCGGGTGGAAATTGGTCGTCAAAGTGATGTGCCATGACAAAAACACCGAGCAAAAACACGATGTTAGGATTTTGGTCAAGTTGTTGTTGTCGGAATTCATATGCAAGGGGTAAATTGCTTGCTAACTGCCTTGAAACACCAGGTGTCGGCTCGTCCAGGGTTATATTCCATGATGTCTCTTGTATTCCTTCCCAGTTTAGATCATGCAGCGCGCTGCGTTGTTCCTGTGTGAGGTGTTCGTGACCAAGGACTCGCCCGAATTGAACAATGGAGGGAAACGTTCGATTTTCTATGCGTTCTGCAGGTGAGGGTAGGAATGGCGGAATCTCACAGACTTCATTATAGCGAAACTCGGTGAGATTTAGGTGCTGAATTGGCGTAAAATCGGTAACAGGGGTTTCTTGAACCCTGAGTATTTCTATATTGGTGAGATTTGCCAATGGCGAGAGATCAGAGATAAGTGTCCCGTTGAGGTGAAGGCGATACAATTTTGTAAAATTGGCGAGTACGGAAAAGTCTGTTATCGTTTTGATATTGGCTAAGGAGAGAGTTTTCAGATTGACGAGTTTAGCCAATGGGGAGAGATCGGCAATCGGATTTCCATCGAGCGTGAGGACGCGAAGGTACACAAGATTTTCCAATGGAGATAGATCCGTTATGTGATTGCCTCGAAGTGCAAGATGCTCTATATATTCTGCATGTTCTATGCCGGTTAAGTCAGCGACGCCTTTGCCCCATACAGAGAGTTCTTGTAATTGTTCGATTCCGTTTTGAGTGATTGGTATTCCATCGGGCAGTTGGAGAGCCGCTCTGACAGCCTCTCTGAGGTTTGGATCAGGTATCTCAACGACTTGAGCAGGGGCTTGGGTTATAAGAGAAACGACCGCGACTGCGAAAACGAGAAAACGAGAAAACGAGAAAACGAGAATTTCATGGTAGCTCCTTTGTTTAGTTCATGAGTTCGTTGGCACATTATATCAAATAGCAGAGCGAAGTAATATCACTGGTCGAACTGCTGGGCGACAAAGACCAGATCGAGGATGTTGACGGCACCATCGCCGTTGGGGTCTGGTGTGGATTCGCCGAGTCCGTTGGCAACCTGTACCAAATCCAAGATGTTGATCTTTCCATCACCGTTGACATCAGCGAAGCTTTTGCCTGTGAGATAGATTTCGCCGTCGAGGTCGGGGAGCTGGTGGGTCAACGACGCAGCGGCGTTCCCTCTATCGGAGACGGGGGTCGCAGATGCAGGGAGTGTGATGGTTTGGGCGCTACCGCTGCGGTTGTAGACGGCCCAACCATTGGTGAATTCGCGGATAAAGAGTCCCTCGATGTCCTGATAGAGTTGAGCCTTGGGACCAGTGGGACGACCCAAATCAGCATCCCAGAATGAGTGCCAGATATGGTCATGTGCCTTTCCTGTGGTATACATCACATATCCATTGGAATGGGTCAAACTCATAGTGGTAAAGACGCGCATCCAACGGAGGTTATTTGGGCTATCTGGCGGTTCTGTTGGGATACCCCACCCCTCTAGGCAGTTAATCTGTGGCGATCTAAGATTTTCTTCTGACCAAGTGAGGGTACTTTCAATTTCCTTGAGTCCCTTATGGGTATATCCATTGAGATTATCTGTAAGGGTTTCCATGAAGGCGCCGTTGACCTCCTCCATGTATCTCGTTGCTTTAGATCGATTGGCATTGACTAGGATTAGAAAATCATCGCGTACTTGTGAACGGACAACTTTCAAAATGTTGAGTGCTGCTTGGATAATTTCTTCATCGGTATAGGGGAATAGGTGTCTTGTTGTAAAGCCAGTGCCGTTGTGGTTAAATCCGTCTATCATAATTCCATCATAGAGTCCACACCGCTCCACAGCAATTATACGCTTTACGAGCAAGTCTTGGACTTCGGGTTTTAAGAAATTGAGTTGGGGACTGCCAGCGGGACTTCTGATAATTTCGCCGTTTGAGTCCCGCAGCCAATAGTCGGAACCAGACGGGAGTGCTTCATCTGAAAAATAGGCGTTGTAATCAGCAGTCCACAAAAATATCATATTGGGATTCAGGTCAATCCGTCGCTGGTGAATCTCTCGTCCGTGAATGAGATCTCCCCCTAACGAGGTGGCAAGTCCCTCAGCGGGTTCTGTTGGAGTTTGATCCCAAGTTACTCCGAACCACACACCGAAATCGAGGTCATGAAGGGCAGCGCGTTGATTGGGCATCAGATGGTCTAATCCAAGAGTTGCAATGCTGCCTCCCCAAGCGAAGATTGAGGGGAAGTTGCGATTTTTGATACGCTCTCTGACCGGTGGCAGTGTAGGAACTATATCGCAGATTTCATCATACTGAAACTCGACAAGGTTTAGCTCTTGCAGGGACGTAATATCAATGACAAGATTTTCGTTGATAAAAAGTTTCTCCAGGTTCACTAGGTTAGCAAGGGGTGAGACGTCTTGTATTCGGTTCAAAGATAGGTCTAATAGCCACAGGTTAATCAACCCCGACAACGGCTCAATATTTTCGATGGCGTTACCGGCCAGGTATAGGTGGGTGAGGTTGGCAGCATATTCGAGACCGGTGAGATCGGTGATGTTTCTGTAACGCCCATCTAGCCATTGCAGTTTTAGCATCTCCAGTTGGGTGATGGGTGCCTCTGGTGGGAGCGTCGGGCGTTCCAAGTTAAGTTGATCCCTGATGGCTTGTTCAAGGTTCCGGTCGGGGATTTCGACGACTTGGGCGGATATGGAGTGAGGTATAAAAAAGATTGTAGTGACGATGATAGCTATAGTAGGAAAACAGCGTAAAATGTGAAACGTGGAACGTGAAGGCGTTAATCTCATGGTAGCTCCTTAGTCCATTGGTTCATTGTATCAGACGACAGGTAGGAGGCTGAAAACTAGATAACCTTCCTAAATCTGGCTTGACAACGCGGTATATTTTTGCTAAGATAATTTCGATCTGATGCGGAGTATCTGAGCATAGTATGTTGCTACCGAATGGAAGGGATGGGGCTTTCATACAACTTCCTCTTCGGGACGTAGCAGGTTCACCCAATTTCCATCGGCATCGACGCCACGACAGAGGATGCTGCTCTTATTCCACCCTTCGTGGGCTATCACATCTGTCGAAGCGTAGCGCATTGTCAGTCCACAACGGCGACGAGTGGAACTGTTGCGCGGCGAACCGTGTAGCAATAGATCGGAGTGTAGGGAAATTTCACCAGCCTTCAATTCGACATGGACGGGCTCAGCGCGAATCTCTGTGGCTTTGGCGGTTCGGTACAGCACGTTGTCCTCAGCGGGATCGCTGGCGTGGTGTTTTAACTCGCCGCGGCGATGGGATCCGGGGATAAACTGCATACAAGCGTTTTCGATATCCGCATCGTCGATGGCAAGCCACACGGTGACGGTCTTTGAGGGCGTCAGGGGCCAATAATGTGCATCTTGATGCCATGAAACCGTTTTTCCATCGCCGGGCATCTTACAGAAATAGTGCGTTCCCCAGCAGACAAAGTTCGGTCCGAGTAGATCCTGAACGTATTCCAAGATGATCGGATTCACGACAAGGTCGTAGAGCCCTTGGCAGTGTTTGTGATAGCCGTTGATTGAGTAGCTATTTTTTTCGGGTTCGAGGTTCGCGAGTAACTTATCAAGATATTCTCGGTTTGCAACCGTCTCCTCGTTACTGAAGATACGAAATCCTTTCAGGTAGCCGTTCTGATTGTAAAGCTCAATCTGTTCTTGGGAAAGCCGACGTGGCTGACTACATTTCGATGGATAGAATCTTAAATCCCTCTGGAGATGGGGCCATGTGCTGTCGTTTGCCATAGTTTGTATAACCTCTTTTATCGGGTAAGTTTTTTATTTTGCCGCACACCAAAGTATACAGGATGGACCATTTAATCGGAAGTGTATTTTAAACATAGATGACTATTCAAGAATTTCAGAATCTTATCGAACGAATCTACTATAATCGAGATGCCGAACGCGGCGTAGAGGGCACATTTGTGTGGTTTACCGAAGAGGTTGGTGAACTTGCCAAAGAGATTCGGCGTGAGCAACGGGATATAGAACGTCTCCGCGAGGAGTTTGCCGATGTGTTTGCGTGGCTATCAACGCTCGCGAGTCTGCTCGGTATCGATCTCCGTGAAGCGGCAAAAATTTACGCTGATGGCTGTCCCAAGTGCCAATCTACGCCCTGCAGCTGTTAAATGGAATGGTAATGAAATGATACGTCACCTTTTTAGATGTTTGACTCGACATATATTTTGAGGGATCTTCAAGGAGGTCAGCATGGACACAGCTCCGTTAGTTGAAGGACAGGAAAGTGTCTTAACCGATAAACAGAAGAAGCAGTGGAAGGAAGATGGCTATCTGGTTCTGAAAGGCATCCTGTCTCCAGAGGAGATTGAGAATCTGACAGCCGTCGTTGATAAGATGTATGAAGAACATCTCCAACAACCGGAGGTGAAACCGGAAGCAGGGTTAGATCGGCGAAATGTCATGGAAGAGCACGACATCTTTGTTGATCTAATGGATCATCCCGCGACGTTTCCGATCGTGCTCGAGCTGATGAGCCCGTACATACACCTAAGTATGTCTGAAGTCATTGTCCGACCGACAGACCCTGAGGGCAAGGGACTGCTGCACACAGACGGTGGTCAGGCAATGCGCCAGATACGGGTGAGTGAGAGCAGTCTGCCGTTCCAGATCAAGTTCCAATATTTTCTGACCGATCTGCCTGAACCGGATATGGGCAATTTTACAGTCGTTCCCGGCAGCCACAACCGCCTCTTCCCAGACGGCGGATTTGAGGAGGGACCGTATATCCCCGAAGCGTTGCCACTATGTGTAGAGGCAGGCGATATGGCTATCTTTCCCCATGCGATGTGGCACGGTTTTGTTGCGAACAGGTCGGACAAGCCCCGCAAAACGCTGATCTACTGCTATGTCCATCAATGTATGCGGGCGTTCGATTTTGAAAAGCCCTCGCCGGAACTATTGGAGCGGTGCACACCACGACAACGGCGCTTGGTTGGAGATATTGGTGATTGGAAGGCTGGCTCTTACTTCTACTCACCGCCCGATCAAGTGGAAATGATGTTGGGCGAGGAGTCGTAAGTTCAGTAACACTTATTCCAGTGAAACTAGTACTCTGTCAAGTAAATTATGACAAGCCACTCACGGCTCGGCTTGGATAGCCATATCCAAGCCCGACTTGCGGCGGTGTTGTGGATTTGTCAATCCACAACGAGCTAGGGTATTAACAATTATCTGACTGTGTACTAGCCGATGGTACCATTTGGTAGGATTGTGGCTTTGACACAACGCATCTCTAACGCACTCTGCACCGCGTCTTCCACTCCCGCTTGGGTGAAGGGAAATTCTGTTTGCATTCGTCGCCAAGGATAACGGTCGCGAGCTCGATCAAGCATGTCGATCCCTGCGGGCAGGTCGTTAGCAGTAATCCCCCAACTTCCCACCAACTTTATGTCCTTGACACAGATGCGGTGCCAGTTCGTTTCGATGGAGCCCGCATCGGTGAACTGTCCCATCTCCACATAGGTTCCCCCGTCCCGAAGCATCTCAATACCCTCTGGACCCGCCGAGGGGTGACCGCTGCAATCGATCACCAGATCTGCGCCAAACCCCCCGACGATTTCTCGGACAGCGTCAATCCGTGATTGTGGTGTCGTATGCTCCTCGATCGACACGGTCGCCTCCGCACCAAACTCACGACACAGCGCCAGTCTCGGATTCTCAGGTGCACCCACCATGATGACACGACCCGCTCCCATCTCCTGGGCAGCGGTAATCATTAACACACCAATCGGACCTGAACCTTGGATGACCACGGTATCCCCGAACCGGAAACCGTTGATAGAGGCGGCACGGTTAAGCGCACGGATGCAGCAAGCTAAGGGTTCCGTCAGTGCCCCCAACATCAACGACATATCGTCCGGCAAACGGTAGATTTTCGTGGCGGGCAACATCTCAAGGTCTACATATACCATCTCCGCCCATCCGCCCCACAAGTGAGGTGGTTTGTCGAAGGGCAGATAGCGACCATAGTAGATTGGGTTGAGGCAGCGGTTGGCATGTTCTGGATAGTGAGCGCAATAGTAACACTCACCACAGGGCATCAACGGCGGCAGCATGACCTTGCTCCCAACTTCCAGCGAGTTTCCCATGAAGTCCACCTCCAAGGCAGGTCCCTTTTCAACAATCACGCCAGCCAATTCGTGTCCCAGCGTGAAGGGCCAGGGCAGAGGTTTGGGCCAATGCCCCTTGAGGATGTGTAGGTCAGTACCACATACTCCACAAGCACCAACCTCGATTAGCGCCGCTTTGTCGGGCACATTTGGTCGGGGAACAGTCTGGATCTGGGGTTCTGCTCCGGGACCATCAAAAGTTGCCACACGTACTGTTTGCATAAGAAACTCCAATTTCATGAAATCTTGATATCATCAGGCTCTCATGACCTTACCACCATTCACCGAGGAATGATGGGCAGCACAATGTGGGAAGAACGGTCGCGGTCAAGGTACACCGTATTCTGCGCTACGACCGTATGCGTATGTCGCCCCATCGGCTCACCGGTGTTGGGGTTGATATCGAATCGCGGGAAGTTGCTACTCGATATATCGACCCGTATCCGATGCTCTGCCTTAAAGAGGTTACAGGTCGGTGGTAAGGCAATTTGGACTTGGTATACCTCACCCGGTTCCATCAACTGTTCTCGCTCCCAACTCTCGCGATAACGGGTACGGATAATTGAATCGACAAGGTTCATGTGGTAGCCCGCAGGATAATCCTCGTTTGGTGGATAGACATCAATCAGCTTTGCTGTGAAGTCGGTATCTACCGCCGAAGATGAGATCCACAATTTGACCACGGTTGCCCCTGTCACCTCAAGGTCTTCATCTAACGGAGGAGTCTGAAATACGAGGACATCGGATCTCGCCGCAAGAGGGAGATACGGCGGTTTAGCCCCTACGATACCCGGTTCTTCTTTCTGGTGTGCTGCGCCATCCATAATAATGCTTCGCATCCGTGCTCTGGGCGGTGTGTACTGTGGTGCCATTCCTTCGCCCAACGCTACCTGCTCGTAAAACCCGGTAACATTCGCCGCGATCGTCGGCACGGGATTGTTTGGATCGTGGAGGAAACGGGCGGGCGGGTCAGCTGCGCCGGGCATATTCGGCTTCAACTCTCCACCTGCATGGAGGTAATATGTGACATGTTTTGTGCGGACTGGGGGCCACTCTTTTTCTGATCGCCATACACCACCGTGATTCAAACGTCCCTCGCTGTTACATCTGCCATCACCACCACCCATCACAAAGATGCGTACAGGTGGATCATCTTCTAAGCCATTTGGCGCATCCTTCAGCCAACGCTCGAACCAGCGGAGACGTTCCTGATTGTATATCTCGTCGCCCCAAGCAGCATCGGCTCCGAAGTCAACGTCACCCACATAAGACGCTCCGGCACCCCGCATGGCACCGTGGTTCCAAGGTCCCATCACCAAGCGTTGGGGCGTCTTGTTTTGTTTGTGCATCGTCGTAAAGTAGTTTGTCGTGGCAGCTGAGAAAGGATCATACCAACCGCCGCTGAACACTGAAGGCGCATCTATGTGTCGATCAAAGTAACGCTCTTGGTCACAGCAATCCTGCTGCCAAAATTCATCATATCCACCACGGTAGTAGTAGTTAAAAAGAGTCCCTTCAAGGTTGGGAACCACGGCAAGCGGGGTGTGTCCCGGTTTGAAAGGGGTGGAATAGACTAACTCGCGCATCCGTTCCATTGCTTGTGCAATAGAGCGTTTTGCCACAGGGTTGTCGCGAATCTCCTGCGAATCGTGGGCATGCAGGAACAGTGCACCAAACATGTGAAGTGCCATCGCCCCGCCTTCACGCGCCTCGTGTGCGTAGATGTTGGTGGGTCCTACATCTTGCCACATCGCCGTCAAGTGGGGCGGTTGGTATAATGCCATCACGCTCTGAACGATCGCGCCGTGTGAGCTGCCCACGGTCCCGACACGTCCATTCGACCAAGGTTGGTCGGCAATCCATTCCACGGTATCGTAGCCATCCGGTCCTTCATTGGGGTTAGCGGTGTGGAAGTATTGTCCCGTGCCTTCGGACCGCTGGCGACCCCTTAAGTCTTGGATGACGGTCACGTATCCGTGGCGGGTAAAAAACTCAGCCACTGGCTCCACCCACATTTGCGGGCTGTTCTTGTCGTATGAGGTACGTCCGAGGATAGTGGGAAACGCGCCCGGGACTATCTCTCCGTTGAGGGTAGGTCGATAGAGGTCAGTCGCCAGCCGTACGCCATCGCGCATCGATACCATCACGTCCTTGAATATGGCGACACCGTATTTCGGCTCTGATTTACTCATAGCTGCTACAATCCTTGAAGAAATGGGTTTTCCCGCTTTTCCCTGCCGATGGTGGTACGGGGACCGTGTCCGGGGCAAACCACCGTATCGTTGTCCAGCTGCCACAGCTTTTCGCGGATCGAATCTAACAACTGCTGATAATCTCCCCCCCACAGGTCAGTGCGGCCGATACCATCCTGAAAGAGCGTATCCCCTGCGAAAAGAATTTTCTCGTTTTCAAGATTCAGACAGACCCCACCGGGGCTATGTCCGGGGGTCTCAATCACAGACAGGATATGCCCTGCCCAATCAATCTTATCCCCTTCACAGATGTACCTGTCTACGGTTGGTGGTTCTGGTGCTGCGAGCCCAAACATGTTACCCTGCAACTCCAAATTATCCAAGAGAAGCTGATCTGCTCTATGGATAAGTACCGGTGCCTCCGTCTGTTGCTGAATAGCAGCGGTGGCGGAAACATGGTCGAGGTGCCCATGTGTGTGTATCAAGTATTTGACCGTTAATTTATGCGCTTGCAGCGTTTGAAGGACTCCATCCGCATCGCCCGGATCAATAACGACCGCTACGTGCGTTTCACTGCAACCGAGAATCCAACAGTTCGATTCAAAAGGTGGAACAGTTAGACATTTCAATATTAAACTCATCCGATTCACCCCAATGGATTTTATCACACCGGTGCTTCGATTGTCTATATTGATATCGGTCTGGTGCATAAATTCGGATATTTACATACCATACCTTAGAGTAACAAATAGCTACAATAAATCAAGGGCATTGAAATTTAATATTGGCTTTTGCAGAGAGGTATGCTTTAATAGGCTGATATTTGATCTTGAAACGATAAGATCTGCACCCCGTCATCTCAAACGTGAGTTTACCAACGATATTCCATTTGCCTAAAACAGAGAAGGAGATAGCGTCAAATGTCCTCCGCATTGAAGCTGGATCCTAAAATGGGGACCTTTTTTTTATAGACAAATTGTAATAAAAATATTATAATCTAGTTTATTATGGCATATGAAGCAGATAGCAACACAGATGCCTT
Organism: Candidatus Poribacteria bacterium; assembly: GCA_965220385.1. Classification (GTDB taxonomy): domain Bacteria; phylum Poribacteria; class WGA-4E; order WGA-4E; family PCPOR2b; genus PCPOR2b. The sequence goes on from OZ244825.1 coordinate 1,859,284, forward strand.
GCCATTGGCAATGCGCGATGTCGCTCAGGCACAAGGGGGTATCGGACAGCTTGCCAAGCGGGGTAGGTATCAGCCGTGAACACCTATACAATGTGTTAGCGAGCAAGCACAACCCTCGTTTGAATAACCTGCTGAATATCCTTTCAGGTTTAGGTTTCCAGGTGCGGTTGGAACCCCAAATCGATTTAAAGAGAGCAGTGGGAGTTTAAAGTAAATGTCAACGCGTCCAGCAACGTGCGCTAAATTTAATGTAGAACAGATTGGAGAAGATCAAGAGTGTTAAGGGAAGAACGAAAAAAAATGGTGATACGCTGTGCGAAAGCGGTCTTTGCACAGAAGGGGTATCATCAAGCGAGTATCTCAGATATCATCCAGCGAGCAGACATCGCTAGGGGTACGTTTTATCTCTATTTTCGAAGCAAAAGGGATATCTTTAATAGCATTCTCGACGAGCTCATTAGGGAACTTGAAGGGCTTATGAAGCGGCTTGATGTAGATCCTTCAGCCACTTCATTAGAACAGTTGAAAAATATCCTGCGATCGATTATCATGTTTGCATTAGAAGATCGGGACATGAGCCAGATTGTATTGAGGTGCACAGGCGGTTTGGACAGTGAGTTTGACAGTAAGTTGGAAGACTTTTATGAGACGGCGCTAAGCATGATCGAATCTAGTCTCCAACACGGAATTGAACTCGGTTTAGTGAGAGAATGCAACACGAAGGTGATTGCATGCTGCGTTCTAGGCTGCATGAAAGAGATGGTCAATCTCGTTTTTTCAGACGAGGAAGCTATTTCTCAACTGGATCAAATCTTAGATGAAGTTTTAGATTTCGGATTGCAAGGAATTTTAACCTCTTAAATGGTTTAATTTAAGGTGTGTTGACAACGCGACAAAAGTTTCGACCCTGCCCAGAATAAGTTTCTTTCAATAGACTCAAGAATATTCCTGTTTTTTTCTAAAGGTATGTTATTTTAAATCCATATATTAGACTGATATGTCAGAATTAGACTGATATGTCAGAAGAAAGACGTATGGACAACTTAGAGATTAAAGCCGCTGCAACAGATATTCGTTCCGAACTATACCGATTTTTATCATCACGCAGCAGGCAACTTCCATTGGTCGATACTGCCGCCCATAAACCGAACCGGCGGAGTGATCAACGATTAAAGGGAATCGAAAAAAAAATGGACCGAAACCAATCGAAACAGCCACCGAGCCAAGTGGTGTTCTGGCTCGGTTTCATCGCGGTGTTAATCGTGATTATCTTGGCACAGATTCAGTGAAGGATCATGATGAACGATTTGGCGAAAAAACAGCCGGTAATCGCCGAGTCATCTGTCCTTAGCTGGCAAACACCATAGATTTCGTTGCCTATCCGGTGGAGAAGTATTGCCCATCTGAATGAGGTTTCAGAAAATAAATCGGTAATTCTATATTTTCCCCCATCCCCGGTAGGTGCGGTTTCTAACCGCATCGGACATCACTCGGAAATTACCGAATTAATAAATTAACCTTCATAAAGATAAGCAAGTTTAAGTATACATTTTTAGTTTTTACAGAAGGGTGTGCTGGAGTTACTCTGATTCATGAATCCCCATCAAAGATTGGAATCGTGAAAACGGTAATCTATCCAGCCACCCGATGACAGTTTGACAGAGTTGAGAGAAACTGTTGAAAAAATAACTCCTGTTAATTTGATCTCGCATCAGATGCCACAATCGCTCAATGAGATTCAGATGTGGACTATAAGTTGGCATCGGGACTAAACGCAATCGGTCTTTGTGGTGAATCAGGAAATCGTCAAGTTTTGCCGTTGTATGACTCGATGCATTATCACGGACGACAAACAGCAACTCATCGGGATACATATCCATTAGGTTTTGCCAATGTGTTTTGATCTGAAGATGGGTTTTATTGGCATAGATTTCATACAAGCCGGCCCCCGAAGGATACTCTAAGGAGCCGATGAGGTATTTCCGCCGGTTTTTGCCGGGGGTGTTGACCTTATATTCAGTGCCTTGCTGTCGATAAATACGTCCACTGTTGGGACACCAAGACACGTTAGCTTCATCAAAGAAAAACAGGCGAGCCGTCTTTTTTTCGGTCTCAAGTGCAGACAGACCTAAACGCCGAAGTTGGGTATCCGGGAGAATCAACCGAGTCGCCTCACTCGTCAACTCTCCCGTTTTGGCAAACACCTCAACTCCGTCAGTTGAGTCCGTTTCGCTTGATATTCTGGATCCGGACTGCCAACACGGAGTTTGCTTCGACCGGTGCGGTAGCCTACCCGTCGTAAAGCCAGATGGATCGCTGGCGGTGTGACCGAAATCTCGTGATACGCTTGGAGATAAACTCTTATCAGCTCAAGCGTCCATTGTCGAGAGTCCGTCTGAAGTTTTTCGTATTGATTCGGCGTTTGCTCAAGAAGTCGATTCCAGTCCGATTTGCTAAAGTGTGTGATTTTACCACGACGCCCCGGAGGACGCTTAGGCATCAACGCATCTAAACCAGAGCTATTGTATGTATGAATATAAGTCCTAACACTCTCATCAGAGAGATTAAACATCTTGGCGAGTTTCGACACGGGCATACGTTCAATGCCACTAAGTTTGATGATTAGTAAACGCCTATACCATTTCGGGTGTGTCGCTTCACAAAGCGCAACATCAAGACGTTCAACAGCCAAGGAATCGTTAAGTTCTGCGTAAATCATCAATTAAGACACTCCTTGTGAGATAGATTTACACACAGTATAACGCAAAACTCTATAAATTGGTGATTTATTATTTAATATTGCTTATGTAGAAGATGATGGGTTGCGTTGTTTCTGCATTCTTTTTTCGAGCGATAACGATTTTGATATTATCTATGTTTTATTGTTAGTCATTATTGGCGAGTGGGCGTTTTTGCGTGTTAGACTAGGCAGCAAATAATCAGCTGGTAAATCGGTGGTGTCATCATTTTTCATATCTATACTGATTATGATGTAACATCTGATGTAAGTTCAGAAAACCGAAGCTAACACCATCAACCTATCCTTAATTGGAGAGACCCAATGAATCAGCTCGCTCTACTTCAGTCACTCCGAGATGTAGATTATTTCCTCCTTCAGGAATACTATATCATGAGAAATCTTATTGACCGTTCTCCGTCAAGAGTAGACGAGACGGATCAGATTAAAATTCGGGTCAATGCACTGGTCCCACAAAGGGACAGACTTCAATCAGTGATGGATCTCATTAAACAGGATGCCCCATCAGAACTCCATCGTCAAATCGTGGTAGAACTTGACATAATCCGGCAATACTTCACCACCGAGATAAGATACGCCAAGCGAGGGGTCCCGGCGCTGCTGAATCCAGACGATAGCCGTCTGAGCGAATATGTCACCCACCTATCCCAAGTGCTCGAAGTCTATGACACGGTATTCAATCAATTTTCTAACGTAACCCAAACGACAGTGAACGGCGTATAGCGACCTGTGCTTAGAGCGGATAGTTATACCCACTTCGCATCAATCGACCTCTACCAGGAGAAAGGGGTTTTATCTTATGACCCGTCAGATTTGCAGCCTAAGTGTATTCATTTTATTGGTTGTCGCTAATCCTGGCATGTCTATCGAGCAACTCGCTGATAGATACCGGACAGACACCGAGGATGTATGACTCTTGATATTTCGATAACAACCGAGACGGTAGGCGATTATTCCCAAACGCGGAAAATACTGGTATTGAAGTAGCCGATTCGGCTTATGGGACTATCGAATCAAATCCATTGATTTTGAATTAGGTACAGAATCGCGAGTTTTTTTGATAGTCCCGCCATTGTTAGGGCTGATTACGTGTGCCACAAACACACTCCGTTAGCCCTAATAGGTGCGATACCTGCGTTTTTTACGTTTCCCGTGGGCGTCGCTCTCTATATACGGAGGTAATTGATGGGACGGATTTGGTTCATCTACAGATTTGGGATCGGGCTACAATGAGAAACAGGGGGTGTCTCGTTAAGATAGTGATCTATGGGCTAATTGTTGTCTCGGTGTTAATTGGTGGGGTGTTGGGCAAGCACATCTTTTCAGCACTATTTCAGCACTAATTGAGTAGCGATAAGCCTTGTTGTCCAATCTGCTATGCGTAAAAAGCATAGCCTTATGTCCAGATAACATTGTCAAGGTGCCGATGTTGCTCGGTTGGACAGCAGGATTTCAAAGGAGCCTTTGACGGATCAACAAGGATAGGGTCTATGTCGAATCCAAGATGCGCTACAGAAGCGCGCATAACATGACCCCAAAAGGCGCCAGTGTGTTTTTAATCCGGTGTTATTTAGGCTGATTTGATGGTTTTAAGGCAATATGGCAGTTCGTTTCAATTAACCCAAAGAGATTTTTGCCTCCTTGAGTGATGGGGTCACTCCCATAGAGACGGACTGCCACCATTTTGAGGTGATCGATGTTTAGCATACCGAGTATGGTGCTGAACCTGATACTTATTGCTAGTTTATGGTGAACAATACAAATAAGTATACATATTAACCTGTGGTACTAGTTAGTGAAAGGGTCTTTCCCACATTGTTGAAGCGTTCATTGATTCAGTAGGGGAGCTCATGGGTTCTACCCTTCGGCTGCACATGTCGCCCCTCCCCGATTTATCGGGGCATCACGTTTGACGTTATCAACAGCCTGCAAACTAACACCAGTGGTTATTATTCAAATGTATCAGTAATTATAATTTTTGCCATTCATATTGAACGGAGATAATAAGTTATGATGACAAGAGATGAGCCTGACAGAATTATAAAGGTGCACTCAAGAGGCAAGAACCTATTACGAGACAGTTTATCTTGGAATCTTGTCGACGGGCGATTATAAAATCAGTGTCAATGCCGTGGAGAATCAACTTCGTATTGACTAACCCGCTTTCTCAACGAGCCTACATCTACACAGTCCCGAAATATTTACCGGACATTCCTCCTCAATGAAAAGCGATTTGAACTTATGGCAGCGAGCCCGACTGGTTACTGGGACCAGAATCTAACCCATTCAGGAAATTGACCGGGTTGATAGCGTAGATCAACTTTGTCGATTCCTTGTGGGCTTCGGGGAGAGCTGCCGCTAATGTCTCGCAAATATCCGATGGGTTATTTATTATCAATCGTTACCTACATTTTCATTTTTTGGTGTGGCGTAAAGGGGATTCCTGTTGCGCCGGAGGGCATGGCGCTGATCCCCGCAGGCGAGTTTCTGATGGGGAGCGACGACGTAGACGCACCCGACAATGAAGGACCCGTTCACACCGTCTATGTGGATGCGTTCTACATCGACAAATATGAGGTCACAAACGCTCAATACAAGCAGTTTATTGATGCCAACCCTCAGTGGCAAAAAGACCGCATTGATAGGAGATTCCACGATGGGACCTACTTGGCACTTTGGAATGGGAACGACCACCCGACTGGGAGGGCGAACTATCCGGTTGTATATGTGAGCTGGTATGCGGCGATGGCTTATGCGAAGTGGGCAGGCAAGCGGCTGCCGACCGAGGCAGAATGGGAAAAGGCAGCGCGGGGCGGTTTGACGGGTAAAAAGTATCCGTGGGGGAATGACTTAGATAGCAGCAAGGCGAACTACAACTATAACGTTATGGATATAACCCCTGCGGGCAGCTATCCGCCCAACGGTTACGGCTTGCACGACATGGCGGGCAATGTGTGGGAGTGGTGTCTCGATGCGTATAGTGACGATTTCTATGACCGTTCTCCCCACAAAAATCCGCTCTGTGATGCGATCAGTGTTGATTGGGTTATGGATAACTTTACAAATATCAAAACGGATCGCGTGGTGCGTGGCGGTTCATGGCTCTCTTACCCTGCGGCGTTGCCCGTCTCCTTTCGCAGTGGAGATACCCCAACCAATGCCAACGACACCATCGGGATTCGTTGTGTCCGTGCATTGCGTAAGCCATAAGTTATAAAAAGAGGTTTCTTTTTTAGCGGGCTGAGTCTGTTTTTATCGCAGACTTAGTTTCTTATGGAACCGATTGTTCATTACGTGAAAGGTGAAGACCGGAAAATGGAATCGTCTCTGTTGTCGCAAAATGCGATAGCGTTGCGTTTTGCGATAGATCGACCGGCATCCCGCGTCATTACAGGCTTTCCGCCGATATACCTTCCACTTACCATCCATCTAAGCTGTGGTAAAATGCGAAGGCGTTGTATTCTGCGACAAACTCGCCCGTATCGCCTTCAGCCCGCGTCATTACAGGCTTCCCCGCCAATATCCTCTCATTTAGCCCATCTAATCTGTCGCATTTTGCGACATTTTCAACTCTCCACTATCACGCTATCTGCCCAGCCATATCTTTCCTCGTATGCTTCAAAGATAAACCTATCAAAGGATTTTGCTGTATGACAGGCTTCCATTGAGTTGACTTCCGCCTTCGACAAGCGTTGGCACGGTTTATGCTGCTTAGGTATATCCTTGTTCTTTAATTCAGTTTATGAATAGTGGGGATACTCCATAGAAATTACGGGCAATCAGAGAAAAATTGTTGGTTCATATAAAAAATACGCACGAAATGTAGAGGTTATTGTTGCACAATTTTTTAACATGAGCCTCTATAGAATAGCATATATAACGCCCTATTTATTTCTGAATCAAATCCCCTAAGAGAGGCTTTTTTATCGATCAATAGCCAAGTTGTAATGTAGGGGCAAGTTGAGTGTAGCGAAATCCCGAAGATACCAACATTGTAATTGCCCAATCCGATCGAGACTTACAGAACCGTGAATCCCTGATGTTGTAAGCGTTGGTCCAACACAACAACATCGGGACTTTGGGACTTCAACCGAGTGAGGGCCACCTATAGAAACGCAAGTTGCTAGTGTTAACCCCCCAGCGGTTTGCGATTAAGATTGGATGCTTTTAGCTTTCGCTCCAGTTGCTTTTCCCGTTCCGCCTGTCCCGATTTCATCGGGGAGGACTCCGGTAAATCGGAGGAATCCCGCCTGCTTGGTCTCGGAACGGACTGTCCCGATTCGTCGGGGATTTATCAGGGCGGGCCATGATGCGTGATGAGTATTTACCCAAGTCCGTAACAACGTCGTATTTAGCCCCAGTTACTTTGAATCCCAATTTATCGGGGCGGGGCAACATGTGGTTTGCATCAATGCCGGTGCATTTGGTAATTATCCACAAATACTCACAAAATCTGCCATTAGCAAACTTTTGGAAAAATGGGCGTGGTTGGTGGGTGATGGCTCGCTGTAGCGGCAGGGCTTGTACCTGTCCATCAGATAACTAGCAACTTACGTTAATACTAACACCTCTGATCGCGGTGTTTAGACAAATAAAATACAACTGGAGGGAATATGATTAAAAGAAGATTCACTACGTTTTGGTTGTTACTGTTTTTTGTTGTGCTGATTGTAGGACTTAGTGCCTGCGATCAGACTCGTCCACTTCTCATGCCGCCCCCCCCTGAGACGGGAGCCCCCGATGGGGAGATCCCCGTCGGCGTCGTCCGCTCGGTGACAGGTCGGTACGCCGCTTCATCCGGCGACTCAATACAACACGGCTTAGAGCTGGCTCTCGAAGAGAGCAACCGATCACAACGCAACGGCAGATCAATCCGGTTCGTCATAGTGGACGACCAAAGCACCGTCGAAGGCGCGATCGAAGCCTACAATAAACTGATTCAGGACGGCGTGCCAGCCATCTTGGGTCCAGCGACCTCAAGCCAGACCGAAGCGGCGTACCCGGTGGCGCAAGCGCATGGGGTCGTCGCTATGAGTCCGACCTCAACGGCACGCGGGCTGAGTGCACTTGGCGATTACCTCTTTCGGGCGGCGCTGACCACCGATGTGGTAATCCCCAGTGGCATTGAGACGACCCACGCCCAGCTCGGCTATCAAACCGCCGCGACGTTGTATGACGACACCGATGTCTTCTCCACAGACAGCGATCTTGCGGTGAGAGAGTCGCTCGCGGCAAAAGGGGTTGACCTACTGATCGCAGAGACCTTCCAAGGCGGGGATACCGATTTCACAGCGCAACTGACTCGGATAAAAGAAACCAAGCCCGACGTTATCTTTGTCTCCGCGCAAGCGCCAGAAAAGCCTGGGATACTGACCCAAGGGCGTCAAGTCGGTATACCCGTGTCGGTGCCGTTTATTGTTCGCACATTGACGATGAGCAATGTGGAGGCATCGGGCGATGCGGCTGAGGGGGCTATCACTTTTGTCGGGTGGGCGAGCACAGCGGATACACCGGGGAATCAAGCGTTTGTGCAGAACTACAGTGAGAAATATGGGGAAGCGCCGGACAACTACGCTGCGCGGGCGTATGTTGCATTCAGCGTCTTAGCGGAAGCGATAGCCGCCGCCGGATCTGCCGATTCAACCGCAATCCGAGACGCGCTAGCAAATATCACAGGCCTTGATACGATTGTCGGCAAGTTCTCCTTTAACGCTGATGGAGATGCCGTTTACGAGCCGAAGATACTGATTGTAGAAAACGGTGAATTGCAAATCTTTGAGTAAATGGGTGTTAGAGGTTAGGGCTGTGGGTACCCTATCGAAGAACACTATCCTCGATGCCCGCAGCTCTAACAGTGGGGGACACCTTCGGGTGTCCCTCGTAAATAGGGCAGCTAGCTCCCCTGTGAGTCATGGCGTCCACCATAGCCGGAGGTGACTGCCGCGCTTTTTGAGGTGCAAGATGTTTGGTGTGCCGGGTTCAGTGCTGAGCCTGATACTTATTCTTGGTTTATTCGCCTCCCGGTAGGTGCGGTTTCCAACCGCACCGCATTCAATCCAAACCGGTAGGCGCTGTTTCTCCCGACCTGTCGGGATCCCGCCTGTCCCGCCTGTCCCGATTTATCGGGCCTGCCCCGATCTTATCGGGGGATTTATCGGGGAGAATCCTGATTCAGACAATAATGATGCACGCCCCTCAAGTAATTCTAAAATCTACTATAGTTTTTGGTGCGATCATTCGCCCTGATGTCTATCGACTGTCCGAGGATTAAGGGGCTGTATGATGCGGACTATCAAAGCAGGATCGGTTTTGATAGACGACCCGCTACAGAAAGACAAAGGGATCACCGGTTGTTCGACTATGCACTGGGAGTTACCGAATGCCCATTCCACTCTAATGTTTCCCGTGAACCCCGAAGAGCCGAAAGGTTTTTCGACATATTAAGGACCAGGTATCTTTCTTTCCTGAGTCCGAACGCACTTTGAGGAAAAGACATGATGTATCGTGGCCATATACCCAAGAGGCAGAAAACCCCTGAATCGACCAAAGATACTGCTATGAGTTGTGTCGTTGCCGCAGCCCTTTTGGGTGGTTTTGTGATACTGATCTTGTATACGTTTTATTGTTAATCTCGGCATTCCCTAATTATGGCAGTTAGTCTGACGCTACAATCGAACCCTCTCTTGACGACTGTTAGTTTTGACATCATAGAGAGTGGGTTTCACCCATCAGTAGGCTAGCTGCCGCCAACATCAAGAGAAGGAACTTTAATGTCAGTTGCCCCACCCTGAAGGGTTGGGAACCCCGATAAATCGGGATGTGGGACATCGGATTGCAGCGGTCTACGAGAATCAATCAAAAGCAATCTACTGGGACGGCAAAAACGATTTTGGAGAGAAGGTGGCGAGTGGCGTGTATTTCTATCACCTCGATGCGGGCGATTATTCTGGTACGCTGAAGATGCTGATTCTGAAGTGAGACTTTATGACACAGATACATTGTCCAGAATGCAAGAGCCAGATAGGTGAAAACATTAAGATGATAAAGGGCTTTACAGGTTGTGCCATTGCAACTGCTTTGGCGTTTGTTTCATTTCTTATAATAGTCGGATTGAGTCAAAACAGTGCTAGAACATCATCTACATCTGAGAGGAACGCGGTTCTTATTGATGTTGATGATTTGGCAAACCAAGACGCCGATTATGTAGACAGCATACTCGGTGTTCCTTCTCAAATCACACCGATTACCAAGCATTCGCTAATGATGCCCAGAGAGTTCAGGTATTACAAATTGAGCGAGGGAACAACGGCAAACATTCAATTCTATAAAGGGCAGGCGAAGCTGTTTTCCATATATTTTTCCGCCTCTGTGAGCAATCCTCTCAGCGCTGCCATGCGGTGCGGATTCGAAAGCACCGAGCTTGGGGGATTGCAAAGAGCTCCACTGGGGAGCACATGGACCGGCGTGGAGACCGAAAATGCGCGTTACAGGCGTGTGACCGTTGGCGGCAGTTCCGCAGGGGAGTATTCCGTGTTCCAAGCAGAGGTATATTATGGTAAAAATTATAATTACTGATACATTTGAATAATAACCACCGGTGTTAGTTTGCAGCTGTTGATAACGTCAAACGTGATGCCCCGATCCTATCGGGCCTGTCCCGATTTATCGGGGGGATTTATCGGGGTCTCGGACTCTCTCCGATAAGATCGGGACTCTGACACGGAACGGAGCCATCTTTGCAGGAGTGCTGTGGATTTGTCAATCCACAGCAAGCAGGTCCATTAACATTTATCAGACAATCTACTAGTCAATCTCACAAGTGGTAATTCTTATCTGTTAGGGAGATTCTATGATATTGCGTTTAGTGCTGCTAATCAATTTGCTACTGACTGTTGGGGCGGGCTTTACGTCTGCTCAAATTATTGCTGATTCAAACCTACGCACCGCTATCGAGGACGCGCTTGGCAAGGCATCGGGGGCTACTATCACTCAAGCGGAGATGGCAACCTTGACCGAGCTGAGTGCCCCTAACGCCAATATTACCGATCTGACGGGGCTTGAAACGGCAACGAACTTAACACGGCTCGATTTGGGTGATGCCTATGTAGCGTCAGAGGGGCGTTTTATCAACAACAATTCGATTTCTGATCTCTCACCCTTATCGGACTTAACCCGGCTCACCCGGTTGGACCTTGAAGGGAACCATATTTCAGACATCTCGCCGTTAGCTAACTTAACCAACTTGGTCATCTTGGAACTTGGGAACAACGCCATAGCCGACATCTCGGCTCTATCAGGACTGACCAACCTGTTCTCTGTAAGGCTTTGGGACAACCATATCTCAGACATCTCGCCTCTGGTCGCCAATAGCGGGTTTGGACAGGGCGAAGAAGTGAATGTGAGTGAAAACCCGCTCAGCGAGGATTCGATTGAGATCCACATCCCCGCGCTCCAGAGCCGAGGGGTTGAGGTCCACTTTTCTAATCTCAAGCCGGTGTTAGAGGAATATCTATTGGCACTGCCTCCGGGGTTGAGTCTGATTCATATCCCGCTGGAAGTGACAACCGTTAGAGGACTGGCAAAGAGTATTACCAAGGTCAGCGATCTTTACGACGCCCTCGGCGGTGCAGATACTGTCAGCGTCCTTATCACCTATGACCCCGTAGTTCACGAGTGGTTCGCTTATTTCGGCGATCCGGACAAAGATGGACCCGGTAACAGAACCTTGACCCCTGACATGGGGATTTTGGCCAGTATGTTGGTCCGCGTTGAGGTTCGTCTCAACGGCAACCCCTTAGTGTCAGACGGGAACTATTCCCTTGCCTTTTACGCAGGTCTCAACCTTGTGGGGCTCCCATTGGAAGATGCGAAGATCAGCCGCGTAAGTGACCTATACACGCTTGATGGGCTTGGCGGCAACGCGTTTGCGATTATCCTCACCGATGGTGGACAGTTCAAACTGGTCGGCCGTGCAGGCGACCCCGGCGATATTCCGGTCAGGGACGGCCAAGCCTTTATCATTATCGTTGAACGCGCGACGCAGGTTCGCATTTCTGGCGGTGGGTGATAAGGTAAGAGGGACCTGGAACATAACAACTTATGGCAGTTAATTCGTCCTATTTTGGTTTATCCCCCGATTTACCAATGCAATGCGGATTGACTGCCACCTATTATGGTGAATTCTAAAAATAAATGGACGCTTTCGCTCCCCGGTAGGTGCCGTAGGGTGAGTTGAAACGGCGCAGTTGGAAACAGCGCCTACCAAACGGGAGAACGGTAGGTGCGGTTTCCAACCGCACCGCATTCAACCCAACCCGGTAGGTGCGGTTTCCAACCGCACCGGTTTGGAGTGTCTCATTAATTCCAAGGCCCACCATAATCATCGGCACTAATCAGCGAAGAAATGGAATCGATAAATGCGAAACAAACAACGCTTGGAGGTATTATCCTGTCGGCTATAACACACCATTCATGTCGAGACTTTGTGCTAATCACCAACCCCATTTCGGGCAACGGCAAAGCAGCTGCGGTCGCAACACAAGCACTCCGGCGACTCGTCGCTGAAGGATACACGGGACACATAGAATTGACCACTCAATCCGGCGACGCGAACCAAATCGCACGGGCGGCTATTGACAACGGTTCACACTGGATTATTGCGTGCGGCGGCGATGGCACCGTTCACGAGGTTGTCAACGCGATTGCGGAGACGCCGGACGTGGTGCTTGGGGTGCTGCCGTGTGGCAAGGGAAACGATTTGGCAGAGGCGTTGAAAATCCCTACAAAGCCTGCGGAAGCGATTGAAGTGCTATTAGAAGGCGTTACACGGCAGGTTGACCTCGGCAAAATTGGGGATCACTATTTCGATACAATCGTCACGTGCGGCTATGATGCAGAGGTGAGTCGGCGTGTCACGGAGGAAGGGACGCCTTTTTCTGGAACAGCCGCCTATATCTGGACAGCAATCACGACACTTTTTCGGTATCGCTCGCCTGTGGTCCGTCTTCAAGGGAATTTCGGCTCCTATGAAGGTGAGATCCTTTTGACTGCCACCGGCATCACGTCAAACTATGGCGGTGGGATGAAAATCGTGCCGGATGCAATTGTAGATGACGGCTTGTTCGATATCTGTATCATTGAGCCCGTTCCCCGTCGAACCGTGTTGCGGTTGCTTTTGACCCTGTTCTGGGGCGGACACGTCAACCACCCCGCAGTCCAAATGCACCGCACCAAGTCGCTGACCATCAAGACAGACCCGCCCATACTCCTTTACGCCGATGGGGAACCGGTTTGCTACACACCGGCGACCGTTGAAATCATTGAACGCGGTTTAACGGTTATCGCGCCCCCAGTATGATTGCACGAGGCGGGGAGCCACCGAAAAAAGGAAATTATGGTGAATTCTAAAAATAAATAAACACTTTCGCCCCTGGTAGGTGCGGTTTCTAACCGCACCGGTTTGGAGTGTCTCATTAATTCTAAGATCCACTATAGCAATATCTCAAATGTCAAACACACCCATCAAAAAACTACTATATACTCTCATCTTTCTACTGTTCATCTGTTTCTCAATGCCGTTAGGTGCAATAACCGTGCATGTTCCTAGAGGCTTGCCGGGAATCGTCGTCACTGCCCCAGTATCCCCCCTCCTGGCAAACACAACAGTGACGTGTAGCGTCAGTCCAAACGACGGGACTGCGACGCTGTTTTGCCCAGCCCCAACTAATAATCTTGGCAACGTAACGTTTACCTTGCTCTTTCATGAGAATGCCTGCGGCACATACAAAGTCAGAGTGTGGTTCGATACCCACCCCGAGTCTTTTACTGAAGTTACCGTGGTACATAGTGAATCGTGCCCGACTGCCCCATCAAGCGGAGCAATAGAGTCGACGAAGTTATTCATAGTCTCAGGCTACAATCAGACCGGAATAATCGGTGAACCCTTAGCGGAACCCTTTGTCGTTAGACTCCGTGATCGGACTCAAGATAACAAGCCGCTGGAGGGGGTGCGGGTAACCTTCACAGTCCTCACAGGCGGTGGCTCACTGAGCACCACAACCACAACAACTGACATAAAGGGTCTGGCAAAAAGCACGCTCACCCTCGGCACAGAACCCGGTACAAACACCGTTGAGGTGCGCGCTGAAGGGGTTTCAAAGGAGGTGGTCTTTAGTGCGCAAGGTATCCTCCCATCGCCGGTGCCCACGATGCTATCAATCATCTCCGGTGATAGTCAGAGCGGCCCCACCGGTGAACCGTTGGCAGACCCCTTCATCGTCGAAGTCCACGACCAGCGTGGCGATCCTATCTCAGGTGTGACGGTGACCTTTGCTGTCACCGGGGACGATGGTTCGTTGGGTGCCACCACTGCAATAACCGACCAAGACGGTCAGGCGACAGCGACACTGACCCTCGGCACCGAGCCCGGGGTAAATACTGTCGAAGTGAGTGTCGAAGGTATTTCTGAAACGGTCACCTTCACGGCGGAAGCACTGCCCCCGACACTGACAAGCCTCTCAGGGAATAACCAAAGCGGAGTAACCGGGACTGTGTTGGCAAACCCATTTGTGGTGGAAGTCCGCGATGCAAACGGCACCCCATTAGCAGGGGTTGCTGTCACGTTTGTCGTTCGGACAGGGGACGGCACGTTGAGCCACCTAACTTCAATCACCGACGCAAACGGACAGGCAGCAACGACACTGCATCTCGGCGCAGCAGCGGGTACAAACACCGTCGAAGTGAATGCTGAAGGCATCTCCGAAATCGTCACCTTTACTGCTGTCGCCGAACTGCTCGAATTTAACCTCTCCCTATCAGCCGGTTTCAACCTGATCCACATCCCCCTAAAAGTGAGTGTTGTCAATGGAGGACCAGCGACAATCCAGTCAGTTTCCGAACTCTACGATGCCCTCGGCGGTGCCCATACCGTCCATTGGCTGAGCACACACGATTCGCACGCCCAGACGTGGCACGGCTATTTTGGAGACGCAGATCGAGGCACAACCGCCGATAGAAGGGTGACTGATCAAACCGGCATCCTCGCTAATATGCGAGTTTCGACGTCGGTTCATCTCGGCGGCAACGCACTAGGAACGGACGGAAGCAGCACCCTCACCTTGAACCCAGGTCTCAACCTTATAGGGCTACCGTTGGAAGATGCTAGCATAACCCGTGTGAGCGATCTGTTCACGCTCAATGGACTTGGCGGCAACGCATCTGGGATTATCCTCACCGATGGTGGCGAGTTCAAGCTGGTCGGACGGACAGGCGATCCCGGTGATATTCCGGTCAGGGGTGGGCAAGGCTTTATCATTACCGTTCAACGCGCGGCGCAGGTTCGCATTTCTGACAGCGAGTGATAAGGTAAGAAGGACTTGAAACATAACAATTGCAAGACGGATTGACTGCCACCTATTAATCATTGGCACTTACCGGCGAAGAAAGAAAATTAGAAATATTTCAAATGTCAAGTACACCTATCAAAAAACTACCATATAGTCTCATCTTGCTACTGTTAATCTGTCTCTCAATGCTGTTCGCTACGGCAGCCAACGGCAATCACTCCGGTGATTGTAGCGCAGGTAAAACACACCGCATCGCAGTCCGAATAACGTGGGCGCCACCCTCGCACCCGGTACCCATAACCAACGCATCAACATCATGGAGTGTCAGTCCAAACACCGGTGTGACGCTGGACCATGCACACCGAACTGATGGCAATGGCCGGACATGGGCTGAATTGACCTTTGATGAGAATGCCTGCGGTACATACACAGTCACAATGTGGCTCCCTTATAATCACCCCCGCCGGTTTACTTATACAATAGAATGTAGTGAACCGTGCCCGCCTACCCTATCATCGGCGTCGAGCGAGGCAACAGAGCCGCCGAAATTATTCATAGTCTCAGGCTACGATCAGACCGGAATCGTCGGGCAACCCTTAGCCGAACCCTTTGTCGTTAGACTCCGTGATCGGACTCAAGATAACAAGCCACTGGAGGGGGTGCGGGTAACCTTCACAGTCCTCACAGGCGGTGGCTCACTGAGCACCACAACCACAACAACTGACATAAAGGGTCTGGCAAAAAGCACGCTCACTCTCGGCACAGAAGCCGGTACAAATACCGTTGAGGTACGCGCTGAAGGTGTGTCCAAGGAGGTGGTCTTTAGTGCAGAAGCGACCCTCCCATCGCCGGTGCCCACGACCCTATCAATCATCTCCGGTGATAATCAGACCGGACTCACCGGTGAACCGTTGGCAGACCCCTTCGTCGTCGAAGTCCGAGACCAGCACGGCGATCCGATGGAAGGCGTAACGGTAACCTTCACTGTTACAGCAGGCGACGGCTCGTTGAGTACTACCACTGCAATAACTGACGCAAACGGACAGGCAGCAACGACACTGCGTCTCAGCACAGAAGCGGGTACAAACACCATCGAAGCGAGCGTTGAAGGTATCTCTCAAACAGAGATCTTTAACGCGGAAGCAACGCTCCCGCCCCCGGTGCCAACGAGGCTATCAATCGTCTCCGGCGATAATCAGACCGCACCCACCGGTGAAACGTTGCCCAATCCCTTCGTCGTCGAAGTCCACGACCAGCGCGGCGATCCGATGGGTGATGTGACGGTGACCTTTGCTGTCACCGAAGGCGGCGGTTCGTTGAGTACCACGACTGCAATAACCGACGAAGCGGGTCAAGCGAAAACGACACTGACCTTCGGCACCGAGCCCGGAGCAAACACGGTCGAAGCAAACGTCGAGGGTATCTCCCAAGCCGTGACCTTTGACGCGATAGCTGAGCTGCTCGAATTTGATCTCTCTCTGTCAGCCGGTTTCAACCTGATCCACATCCCGCTAAAGGTGAGAGCGGTTAAGGGAATGCCGGCGACAATCCAGTCAGTTTCCGAACTCTACGATGCCCTCGGCGGTTCCCATACCGTCCATTGGCTGAGCACACACGATTCCCACGCCCAGACGTGGCACGGCTATTTTGGAGACGCAGATCGAGGCACAACCGCCGATAGAAGGGTGACTGATCAAACCGGCATCCTCGCTAATATGCGAGTTTCGACGTCGGTTCGTCTCGGCGGCAACGCGCTGGGAACGGACGGAAGCAGCACCCTCACCTTGAACCCAGGTCTCAACCTTGTGGGGTTACCGTTGAGAGATTCAAGGATAACCCGTGTGAGCGACCTATTCACGCTCGATGGGATTGGCGGCAACGTGTTTGCGATTATCGTCACTGACGGTGAGCAGTTCAAGCTGGTCGGACGGACAGGCGATCCCGGTGATATTCCGGTCAGGGGTGGACAGGGTTTTATCATTAGTGTGCAACGCGCGGCGGAGGTTCGCATCACTGGTGACGGCTGGTCTGATAATTCTGATGGATTTTAACCTTCAAGGAGGAGATGATGATGGTTTTTATAGATTGGGGCTTTAACCCGTAAAGCCCGAAGATTTTTCTTTAGAATCTGTTTGAAAATTATTCAGAAAATATAAACTGTAGGAGTTGCACAGTTGGATTTAAAATTTTCAAGACTGTTTCTAAAAACGGCGACATTGAATATTGGGCAACAAGCGACCTCTCAATGAACGAAATATTTCGACGCAAATATGCTGAATTGTCTTGGGCGATTGAACAATATCAGCGCGGTATCAAACAATTTGTGGGGGTTGAAAGGTGTTTTGCTCGTAAAGCTGCGGGGCAACATGTGTAGCCGAAGGGGCGCATGTAAAAAAATGAATGAACCAATGCCCCCTTCTGAGTGTCGCAAAATGCGATTGTGTCGCATTTTGCGATGGATTTGCCCAATCCCTTGTTATTACAGGGTCCCCGCTGACATTGCCCCACCTAACACGTTGCAACTGTTGTATTTTGCGACACCTCCACCCATCCAATCATCATCACTTCATCTGCCTGCTTATATCCGCTAAAAACAAGCCTATCAAAGGGTTTCACCCCCCAATTCCAGTCAATAAAACCGGCAATCGGCGTCTATGAGACGTTGGCACGGTTTATGCCCATGATTTTGGAGTGCAATCACGAATTCACCATTCTATAAGAGAACTATGGTGAATTAGACACATAAGTGGACATTTGCCAACAACTTCGACCTTCGCAAACTTTCCAAAGTCCCCCTGTAACTCCCCTGACAAGGGAGCTAGGGGGTTAGAGGATTTAGGGGGTTGGCTGTATTATAAACAGGGAGAAAGGGACAGAGAAGAATATGATAACGATGAATGATAAGAGGGGTAATTCTCAATCCCGAACTTTGGCATTGCTATCCTCTTTATCCCCAAGTTTCGGTTGCGCGAGTGCCTGCCGATCAATGGTGTTCTGTAACCGCTCTTCCGGACGACGTCGTTCCTCACGGTCTGCCTCTGTTCTGCTATCTGCTTGTAGGGCAGATCTTCTCTTTAATATAGCGATATTAAGCCTTTCGCTAAAAAAAGTGTTGACACATCTTTGCGTTTGGTTTAAGATGGGCAATTGTGTGGGGACTCCGAGTAGCAGCTCGAAGCCCCCCTGAAGCAAAGCGAGATAGAGGCTCGAATCGCTTCGTGATTGAAAGGTGCTAGACACACCCAACAATCGCCTATAGTATAACCCTTTACGCTATTTGTTTCAATCTGAATAAAAGGGGCTGCGCGATTCGGGATTATCCCTAAAACGCAGCCCCTTTTTTTTCGGTTGACACCGATAGCGATAAGGAGAGCGGTTTTGGATTGGCGGACTAGTAAGCCGTTTCTGTATTTCCTGTTCACGCTATTATTGGAACACAGTGCGCTCATCGGAGAGGGCACGGTGGTTCCTAACAACCCTTCAACCTCCGAACTATATCCCTGCCTACCGACCGCTGGTATAACCGACCGGCTGCCACTCGGACAACCCCCGATCCCCGCTCGATCGATTGAGACGATACGAAACTGGCTATTAGCCGGAGGTCCCGATCAGGCAGTCCCCTCGTTCCCTAGTAACCGCTTTATCCACCTTACTGTCATTGAGACCCATCTGATTGTAATTACCCCCTTTAACTGTCAATTTGCCTGCTACTTTACCACGCCCCACCTCTATAACGCTGGCAAAGGAACTGATGTTCCGCATCTCATTCGATTCCCCTTGGGCAATCGGGATTTGTAGTCGTCCCATTGCCTTGGATTGTGGACGCATCTTTTTTCGGTTCGGTTGATTTTGTCGATTGATTGTGGATTATGAACGTTCTGCTGAGACAACTGAGGCAATGGTATACATTGCTTCCATTTACTGGATGCAAAATCGTATCAAATGACTTTTCAAACAGGCTCTAAATTAGACCAATTTTCGACTGATATGTCAGTGAAATCAATAAAATTTTCGGTTATAAACCATAAGTCTCCGCCAATCTCCGCGAATTGGAGTGAGAGTATGTCACATCGTAAGAGATGGCAAAAAGGTGTATTTGGGGGCAGCAAGGTAACCGGACATTGCCAGTTCAGGCTATCAATACATCGACACGATTGCAACTGTAAATAACGCAAGTTGTTAGTCGTTGAAAATCCATTGACTTTCGGTTTAGGTTAATAGGTTTGGTCTTTCGCTCTAGCGGAGCGATATGTCTATAGCAATACGGATACGCCCAGTCCTTGCGCTCCAGATGAGTTTTAAAAAATTAAACGGGTAATTCTATCTTTCCCCCAGACCCGGTAGGTGCGGTTTGTAACCGCACCGGACATCGCTCGGAAATTACCCAATTAATAAATTAATCTTCATGAGGAGCGCAATGTGTATAGCAAAAGTGGTTATGGCTTGGATATGTCTATCCAAGCCGAGCAGGTCTTACAACTAGCAACTTAGGTGTAAATAAATGAAAAGGAGATTCTTATGAAACCGCAAGTTGTGAATCGAAAGTGTTTCATGTTCATCTTGGTTACCCTCTTGATAGGTTTCGGTGTACAAGGCAGTTACGGACAAACAATAACTGCTACATCGGATCCGCAACCATTAACGGAAGCAAACTTGCATGGCAGCATCGTCACACTCACGCTCGCCGGCGGAACTTACGAGGAATTTTTCTGGGAAGAGATGGTGACCGTATCTGGAATTGACGGGGCTGACTTTGACTCGTGGAGTGTGGAGTGGCTAGACGATACGCAGATAGCGGTTGAACTAACATTCGACGGGGATTTTGACGCCGATGCCACCCTCACCTTTACCGTGGAAGCAGACGCAATCACAGATTATGATGGAGACGCGCTCACTGTGACACTGCCTGTTACTGCGCTGGAGGAGTCGCTCGTCGCATCAACGGAGTTCCCCCTGACGGAGGCGATCCTACATGGAAGCATTATCACACTCACACTCAGCGGGCGTCACTTTGTTGAGGAATGGGAAATCGGCAATGCTATATCAATATTCGGCATTGATGGAGTCACTTTTGAACCGTGGGAAATAGTGCGTGTAAGCGATGCGGAAATGACAATTAAACTGACATTCAACGGCGACTTTGATACTGATGGCACCCTTACCCTCACCGTAGGTGCTGATGCCATAGCAGGATACAACCAAGACTTTACACTTGAATTCTCTGTCACCGCAGTTGAGGAATCGTTGGAGGCATCAACCGAGTTCCCCTTGACGGAGGCAACGCTGGATGGAAGCATCGTCACACTTACGCTTAGTGGCAGGATTTATGAGGAGTATTCCTTCTGGATCGAAGAGGCTCTAACGCTATCTGGCATTGATGGTGTCAGTGTCGAAGAATACATCGGTGTGGAGCGTGTAAGCGACACGGAGGTGAGTGTGGCACTGACATTCGATGGTGACTTTGACACCGATGCCACACTCACCTTCACCGTAGGTGCAGACGCAATCGCGGGTTACAATCAGGGGTTCACGGCAGAAATTCCTGTCACTGCGATACAGAAATCAAATGCCACGGTGAGTATTTCGCCCACATCGGTAGTATCCCCTGATGTCGGAGAAGAGTTAAGGTTCAGCATTAATATCGCAGGCGGAGAAAACGTCGTAGGCTATCAGGTAGCCATATCGTTTGATTTCACCGCGCTCCAACCTATCCTGTCACTTAATCCCACCCTTACCTCGTTGAATAGTTTCGGGCTCTCTTTTACCAAAGGCGACTATCTACCAGAAGGTGTATTCTTTGCGGATCTCGTTGACTACTGGGTCGATACGTCTCCTACGGAATCAATATTGGCTCAAAAAGTGATACTCACCGCAAACACACTCGCCGGTGCAGCCAACGGGGACGGCACACTCGCCACCCTTACGTTCAAGGTTGGTGACTTTAAGCCCTCCACGTTGACTCTATCCCAAGTCTACCTTGTCGATTCAGATGGAAAACGGTGGGAGACCCTCATCGAAAATGGAGAGGTAACGATACCCCCAGAACCAGAAGAAGAAACTGTGGGGGATATTAACCGTGACGGCGTGGTGGATATCTTGGATTTGACAATCATTGGTGCCCGTCTCGGTCAGAGGGGAGAAAACAGTGCCGATCTCAACGGAGACGGCTTGGTCGATATCGTTGATCTCGTCCTCGTTGCCGCCGCTTTTACTGACGAAGCAGCAGCACCTTCCGTATATCCACAAGCATCCGAACTACTCACCGCTGCGGACCTGCGCCAGTGGCTCACCCAAGCGCAGCAATTAGTACTAACAGATCCCGCCTACCTGCGCGGCATTGCCGTGTTGGAACAACTCCACGCAGTGTTAATCCCGCAAGAGACTACCCTGTTGCCCAACTATCCCAATCCGTTCAATCCGGAGACGTGGATACCGTATCGGTTGGCGGCGGATGCTTTCGTGACGCTGACCATCTATGACAGCAGCGGTCAGGTTGTCCGCACACTCGACGTTGGGCATCGCGTTGCGGCGTTCTACGAAAATCGCTCGAAGGCAATCTACTGGGATGGTCGGAACGAGTTCGGTGAGGGGGTCGCAAGCGGCGTGTACTTCTATCACCTGTCCGCGGGGGATTATTCTGCCACACGAAGGATGTTAATCTTGAAATAGGAGAGAGGTACTAGGGGGCGGGGCGAGGATGCCCCGCCTGCGGACCGGAATAGCCAAAGTAAATGGAGGTGATTCCTTTACCAAAGAACGCCACTCAGCCACGGAAGTTAGGTTCACGTTTTTCAAAGTAGGCAGTCAAGCCTTCTGCTGCTTCAGAACACTGTGCAGCACTCGTAATCGCTAACGTTTCCTGTTCCATCTGTGACTCTAGCGACGCTGTCCGGGCATGACGGAATAGCCGTTTGGTCGCGCCGATTGCCTGTGTTGGACCCGCTGCTATCTGCGCCGCGAGTGCCTCTGTTTCCACGGTCAGCGCATCATCCGCTACCACCCGGTTGACAAGCCCCCACGTTTCCGCTTCCGCCGCTGAGAGTATCCGGTTGGTCAAGTACAGTTCAAACGTCCGGTGGAACCCCACGAGCCGTGGAAGGTAGTAGGTTGCAGCGCAGTCCGGTGTTAGCGCGAGCCGCGAGTAGGCCATCGTAAAGCGTGCCGATTTCACTGCTAGTGTCAGATCTCCAATGACTGCTAAACTCAGCCCTGCTCCGGCTGCTGTCCCGTTGATGGCGCAAATCAGCGGCGCGTCCATCTGTGCGAATTGCGAGATAGCCGTGTGTAACCGAGTCGTGAGTACTTTAATTTCATTTGCCATTTCCGGACCAACTGACGGAAATTGCTTCAGGTCTGCTCCAACACAGAACATCCGTCCGGCTCCCGTCAATACTACCGCACGCACATCGGGGGCATTGCAGCGGATCGAAGCATCCATCAGTTCTTGTCCCATCTGCATTGTCAGTGCATTCGCGGCGCGCGGCCGGTTAAGGGTAATTGTGACCACCCCATCGTTTGAGCTCCAACTAAGTGTTTCGTAGTCAGGCATATAGGTTTTTCCTCTTTTTTATGCTTCAAGTTTACAGACTGGCAGCTTAGCCATGTATACAAGTTGCTAGTGCTCTGTCAAGTAAATCGTGATAAGACACTTCCTGCTCGGCTTGGATAGACATATCCAAGTCTTGGACTCTCGGAACGGAGCCATATTCGTATACATGCAGCGGATTTGTCAATCCACTGCGAGCAGGAATCTTAACATTTATCTGACAATGTACTAGGTTCTATTGACATTCTAAGGAGTTTATCACAAAAAGAAAGGAGCTTGTTATGAAAAGGTAAGTGAGGAAGATAAAAATCACTATTGATTGGGCTTTCTTGCCCAACCTACGCATTTGACATATTGCCTCATGATTCCAGTGTTAGTCAACGTGATGACAACAAAATGTCAACACGCCCTAAGCAAGTTTCAATATTAAATACGCACATTTTACATCGATGGCGGGCGGGGAAACCCCGCCCCTACGGGTGCGACACCTACTGAGAATCGAAAGTTTATTATTCAATATTGCTTAGTACATTATCAGAAAAATGTAGCACAAACTGTATAAGGTTTCAGAACATAAATCGGTAATTCTCTATGTTCCCCATGCCCGGTAGGTGCGGTTTGTAACCGCACCGGACATCGCAATGAAGGTGCTTATCATAATTTGCCTGACAGAGTACTAGTAACCTGCGTGAAAGGACTAACTTCCACAAGCAGGAAACGTATACCAAGGAGGTGCCCTAATGGCACTTACATCTATGCATTTTGGAAAATGTTTTGACCCTGTTTTTCAGAAATTGAAGCGTAAATGCAGGAATCTGCTATGTTTGACAATTTCATTCGCACTCACATTTCTGGGGGGGTGCGGCAAGATAGAACGGCGACTTATCGAAGGCAACCTAGAACAGCGGCTTACTGAACTACAGTTGCAATCCCGTGAGAGCAATTCGCCTTTCTTAAAGGCACACATGCGAGATGGACAGGCTTATGTGCTGTCTTCATGGAAAGTTGATTCAGAAAATCAAACGGTGATTGGACATGGGGAGCTGCTCGATATCAACCGAGAAATGCTGGAAACTGGTGAATTTACGATACCCGTTGATTCAGCTGTGATTTTTGAAACGAACATTGTGGAATCTTCCGCATCTATTACCGCAATGACGCTCATCACCGGCGCGTCAATTGGGTTAACTGCATTTTGCATTGCTAATCCCAAGGCGTGTTTTGGGTCGTGTCCAACCTTTTATGTTTCGGCAGGCGATCAACCGATTCTTCAAGCTGAGGGATTCTCCGCAAGTGTGGCTCCAATCCTTGAGGCGTCAGATATTGATGCTTTATATTATGCCCAGCCAACTGATAACCGTTTTGAAATTCAAATGAAAAATGAAGCCCTTGAAACCCATGTCGTACGTCATGTTGATCTGCTCGTAGTTAAACGACAGCCGGGCGGCCGGGTGTTTTTAGCCACCGATGGCACTTTTTGGGGAACCGATACAATTGTCAACCCTAGTACGGCTGTTGCACCGCAGGGGGATTGTCTAACCCTACTCCAAGACATCGATGGACAGGAACGATTTAGTGAAGCCGATTCCCGAAACCTTGCAACACGGGAAATACTTGAAGTTGAATTTGAGAACGTGCCAGACGGGCGCACCGGCTTGGTTATTGCAGCACGGCAATCCCTTATGAGCACTTTTCTATTTTATCAAGGGCTCGCTTATCTGGGGCACTCTGTTGGAGAATGGACAGCAGCCCTTGAAAGGGGTGATATTCCCCTTGAAAATGCAGGGGCTGGTGTCGGTCGGCTACTTGGGGGCATCGAAGTCCTTTTGCAGGATGACGCGGGTCAGTGGATTTCCGTTGGGGCGGTCAATGAAACTGGGCCATTAGCCACCGATGTCCATCTTGTGAAGCTGCCACGTTTGAACCGCAAGCACATCAAAATTCGGCTCCGTCTTACGAGTGGACACTGGCGATTGGATGCCGTTAAGTTGGTTGCGCTAGATACGCAGCTCGACCCTATTCGACTGTCCCCTGTTGAAGTCAATCAGAATGGGAGTCATGCCGAACCGGCGCAGCAGTTATTGACGGATCCAGACGAGGCTTTAACAACATTGCCGGGAGACAACTACACCCTCGTTTATCAATTGCCAAACGATTTCGAGAGTTACGAACTTTTCCTTGAAAGCCGAGGCTACTATCTGGAATGGATCCGCAAGGAATGGCTCGCCGATGAGGATCCCGCGCTCGCCGCGATGATGTTGTCTAATCCTGAACGCGCGCTACGCGTTTTAGCACCAGAGTTTAAGAAAATTGAAGCCAATATGGAGGAGGTATTTTGGAAAAGCCGTTATGAAAAACCTCAATAGATACACAGTCACACTCATATTTATTCTGATGATTCATGTCGTAGGTTGTGCAACTACTACCGCTCCACGAGGGTGGCTCCCATCGCCATCTATCGTTCAACATGAAGGTTTTGGAGGATGGATATCCGTAGAATACACTACCGGAGATCTCAAATCTAAAGCGGATGGAGAGTTAATCGCGATAAACTCAAATCAGCTTTTTATTTTAACCACGCAGGAGCTAGTTTCAATTCCGACGAATAGTATTACTCGTATGAAACTGACCGCTTATAACGCACAGTCGGGCAGGGTCGCAGGGTGGACAATTTTGGGCACATTGTCAACCCTCTCGCACGGGGTCTATTTCATACTATCCGCGCCAACGTGGCTAATCGGGGGGTGTCTTGCAACGTCAGCCAAGTCTCATGAGCCGCAAGTGACACATCCCTCGAAATCATTGGAGGAATTCCGTGCTTATGCACGTTTCCCCCAAGGGGTGCCTGAAGGTATTGATATGCAATCCTTAAGGCTGAAAAATTAACATGACTTTTGCACCGGAACGCTCCAGATACCTACAAATTGTTTGACAAAATCAGCGCCACTCTAATTGACCTGACTGGGGTGTCGAGATATGAATCTCGACCTACTGAAACCAATAGCCGTAGGTCAGGCATCCCCGGTCACGGGATTCAGAGCAACTTGCTTCCCTTGCACCAACATCGGTTATGGGGGGGGGGCAAGATGCCCCACCTACGGCATTGGAGTGGGAAAAGAGAAGTATTAGGAGGTGGTCAAGTCCGAGAGGATCCCGTGACTGAGGGAATTGGATTGGAAGGGTAGGTTTCTACATTGCCATACTTCCCAACTTCCAACTTTCCAACAACCCGATTGCGCGTTGCAATCGAAAACCGATGAAAAGAAATTTGCTAATGAAAAACATGGCAACCAATCAAAAACTTATCCTGTTAATGCTAATAACTGCTATTTTGACTTGTTGGGTACAAGGAGTTAGTCACGGCGGGGGGGCTGCCGGTGGTATTGTTGATACTGTTGGAGCTGTCGGAGGAGTCGTTGGCACAGCTATCGGAGCAGTCGGCACAGCCGTAGGTCTTACTGTTGGTGCCCTTGCTGATGCCGTTGAACTCACAGTCGGTGTTGTTGGCTTAACCGTTGAGCTTACTGCCTCGATTGTTTTGTTACCGGTTTATGGCGCTGCCTCAGATATTGCTGTCTTCCCCAATGGAGTCGTCGGCATTGTTTCATCAAGCTACATTAATCTATGGGCCCCGGACAAACTGGGGCTCATGACCGAATTCTCATACAGTTCCCATCTCAATAGCATCGCGTTCCACCCGGGTGGAGGCACCTTCGCCAGTGGGAGTGAGGATAGCAATATCCAACTGTGGAACCTACAAACAGAGCGCCTTGATGCCACGCTTCACGGGCATACGAGTAATGTCTTGAGTGTTGACTTCAGTCCCGATGGGTCCCTACTTGCCAGTGGGGGTTCGGATGACACCGTCCGATTATGGAACCCCGCTACAGAGACACTTCAAGCCACGCTCCGAGGGCATACGAGCAGTGTCTTAAACGTCGCTTTCAGTCCCGATGGGTCCCTACTTGCCAGCGGAGGTGCTGATGGGACCGTCCGATTATGGAATCCAGTCACAGAGACGCTTCAAGAAACACTCGAAGCGCATATAGATAGTGTCTTGAACGTTGACTTCAGTCCCGACGGGTCGCTGCTCGCCAGTGCCAGCTTTGATGGCTTAGTCGGATTATGGGACCCCGCCACAGAGACACTCCAAGCCACACTTGGCCATGAGTCGCCAGTGCTGAGCGTTGATTTTAGTCCCGACGGAAATTTGCTTGCGAGTGGGAGTACGGACGGGACAGCGCGTTTGTGGGACCTCCAATCGAAGAAAGTCGTAGCCATGCTGGGGCATGGATTCCCTGTTAAAAACGTTGAGTTCAGTCCTGATGGGAGCGCACTTATCACTGGGAGTGGGGATGGTAAGGTCCGCGCGTGGAAAATCACAATCGAGCCTCCACCTACACTCGCGGGGCATAGAGGTTGGGTCTATAGTGTAGCGTTCAGTCCTGATGGGCGGACACTCGCAAGTGGCAGTAATGACCGCACCATCCGGCTGTGGAACCTCAACACCGGCGCACCACCACGCACACTCACGGGACATGAAAGGGGTGTCAATAGCATAGCGTTCAGTCCTGATGGACAAACGCTCGCAAGTGGCAGTGATGATGACACCATTCGGCTGTGGAACCCTAACATCGGGGCACTGCAACACACACTCACAGAGCATACTGATAATGTCAATAGCGTAGCGTTCAGTCCTGATGGGCAAACACTCGCAAGTGGCAGTCGTGACGACACCGTTCGGCTGTGGAACCCCAAAACCGGGGCACTGCTGCGCACACTCAAAGGGCATTCGCGGGATGTCAATAGCGTAGCGTTCAGTCCTGATGGACAAACGCTCGCAAGTGGCAGTGATGACGACACCATTTGGCTGTGGAACCCCAAAACCGGGGCACTGCTGCGCACACTCAAAGGACATTCGTGGGATGTCAATAGCGTAGCGTTCAGTCCTGATGGGCAAACACTCGCCAGCAGTGGCAGCCATGACGACACCGTTCGGCTGTGGAACCCCAAAACCGGGACACTGCTACGCACACTGGAGCATAAACGGGCTGCTGTCAATAGCGTAGCGTTCAGTCCTGATGGGCAGATGCTCGCCAGTGGCAGTGATGACGACACCATTTGGCTGTGGAACCCCAACACTGGGGCACTGCTACTCACACTCAAAGGGCATTCGTCGTATGTCAATAGCGTAGCGTTCAGTCCTGATGGACAAACACTCGCCAGTGGTAGTCATGACCGCACCGTTCGGCTGTGGGAGGTTATACCTAACACCACCGTCAGCCTTTTACCAACCAGTGTGCAGTCACCTGCTGTCGGCGATCGCCTCACGGTCGATATAAATATCACTGGCGGGGTAAAAGTCGCGGGCTATCAGGCGACAATCCAATTCGATACGACCGCCCTCCGATATGTAGAAGGGGTCAACGGCGATTATCTGCTTCCTAATGTGTTCTTCGCCCCCCCGGTTGTAGATGGAAATCGTGTGACGCTAAACGCAACATCTCTGGCAGGAGAAACCAACGGCGATGGCACCCTCGCAACCCTCACCTTTGAGTTTGTCTCAGCGAAGGCATCTACCTTGACTTTATCTGAAGTAAACCTCGTCGATAGTGCTGAGGAAAAGACCCACCCAAAAGTTGAAGGTGCACAGATAACGGGACCAACCTTAGCTGCGGATGTCAACGGAGATGGGAGCGTGGATACCCAAGATTTAACAATGGTTCAGGTCCGTCTGGGACAGACCGGCTCAAACAGTGCGGATGTTAATGGAGATGGTGTTGTCGATATCACTGACCTTACGCTCGTTGCTGGTGCGATAGGAGATGGTGCGGCGGCACCTTCCTTACATTCCCAATTCCTAGGGGACTTCACTGTGATGGATGTCAAACTGTGGTTGTTCCAAGCACAGCGGCTAGACCTCACGGATCCAAGGATCCGAAGGGGTATTTTCTTCTTAGAGCAGCTCCTCGCAGCCCTAATTCCTGAGGAAACGGCGCTGCTCCCGAACTATCCGAACCCGTTTAATCCGGAGACATGGATACCGTATCGGTTGGCGGAGGACGCTTTTGTGACGCTGACCATCTATGACACAGCGGGGCAGGTTGTCCGCACGCTCGACGTTGGGCATCGGGTCGCGGCGTTCTACGAGAGTCGGTCAAAGGCAATCTACTGGGATGGGAGAAATGATGTCGGTGAGGGGGTAGCAAGCGGCGTGTATTTCTATCACCTGTCCGCGGGGGACTATTCCGCCACACGACGGATGTTAATCTTGAAATAGGAAAGGAACTCTATCCCGATACACCACACTCCGTAGGCGGGGCATCCCCGGTCACGGGATCCTCTCGGACTTGCCCCGCCCATGGATTTCTCGGATTTCTTAAGATGTTCAATGAATTGTACTGCTAACCTTATCAACCGTAAGGAAAATAAAAACTATGAAAAGACAACTTTCTAGCGTCATCTTGTATTCCATAATGGTTTATCTCACTCTCTTCATGCTGAACTCAGCTTTTCCTGAGGTCTGTCAAGTAGGGGATGTACTCGCCCCCGGTGAGAGTTGTACCTACCCCGGCACCGATACCGAGTTTTCTGTGCTCAATGATGGCAGCGGACAATTCGGCTTCTTTACCAGTGGCAGTGCTCTGAATATCAAAAACACAACGATTAATGGCGTGGTTTATACTCTGGTTGCCAAAAAACTTGCCAGCGGTTCTTGGGAGATAGAGGAGATTGCAGACAGCGGCACAATCCCTCCCCCAACGAATACTGCGCCGACTTTCACCGATGGCAGCAGCACCACCCGTTCTGTTGCGGAGAACACCGCAGCAGGGGCACACATCGGGACAGCGATTGCTGCCACAGATGCCGACAACGACACGCTCACCTATACCCTCAGCGGGGCTGATGCTGCTTCGTTTGAAATTGACGCCACAACAGGACAGTTGAAAACCAAAGGAGCGCTCGACTACGAAACCAAACGTTCCTATACGGTAACAGTCTCCGTCTCTGATGGCAATCTCACAGATACCATCGCCGTCACTGTCAATGTCACTGACGTTGCCGAAAACAGTGCACCGGTGTTTACCGAGGGTGCCAGTACCACCCGCACAGTGGCGTTGCCGCCGAAGCCAGAAAATCCGGGGGATATGGATATCGGTGTGCCACTATTCGCCACCGATGCTGATGGAGACTACTTGACATATACCCTCGGTGGTACAGATGCCGCTTTGTTTCACACTTATGCCTTCGTAACCTATCTGGATTATACAACGCCCGGGGTGCAGTTAACAACCAGAGGCGGGTCCCTTTACGATGGAACCAAATCCTCCTATACTGTCACGCTTACTGTCTCCGACGGTAGCCTCACCGATACCATTACTGTTACTATCACCGTTACGGACGTTGTCGAAACGCCTGCGAACCGAGCACCGATTTTCACTTCGGGCAGTACCACCACACGCGCTATAGCAGAAAATACCGCAGCCGGTCTACACATTGGCACTCCCGTCGCAGCTACAGATGCTGACAGCGACACCCTCACCTACACCCTCGGTGGCACCGATGCCGCTTCGTTTGGAATTGATGCCACAACAGGGCAGTTGAAAACCAAGGCACCACTCGACTACGAAACCAAATCCACCTATACAGTAACAGTCTCCGTCTCCGATGGCAGCCTCACCGATACCATTACTGTTACTATCAACGTCACAGACGTCGTAGAAACTCCTGCGAACCGAGCACCCGCCTTCACTGAGGGCACTAGCACCACTCGCTCTGTTGCAGAGAACACCGCAGCAGGGGCACACATCGGAGCGGTAATTGCTGCCACAGATGCCGATAACGACACCTTAACCTACACCCTCGGTGGTACCGATGCTGCTTCGTTTGAAATTGACGCCACAACAGGACAGTTGAAAACCAAGGCAGCTCTCGACTACGAAACCAAATCTACCTACACGGTGACGGTCACCGTTTCCGATGGTAGCTTGACAGACACCATTACTGTTACCATCACCGTCACCGACGTTGCCGAAACACCGGCGACTACAGGGATTTGTCAAGTCGGGGATGTGCTCGCACCCGGCGAGAGTTGTACCTACCCCGACACCGATACCGAGTTTGCTGTGCTCAGTAGTGGAAGAGGGCAATTTGGCTTCTTCACTAGTGGTAGTAGTCTGAATATCAGAAATACAACGATTAATGGTGTGGTGTACACTTTGGTTGCCAAAAAACTCGCCAGCGGCTCCTGGGAGATAGAGGAAATTGCAGCCAGCGGCACAACCCCTACCCCAACGAACAACGCGCCGACTTTCACCGATGGCAGCAGCACCGTCCGCTCTGTTGCGGAGAACACCGCACCGGGGGAACACATCGGGACAGCGATTGCTGCCACAGATGCCGACAACGACACCCTCACCTATACCCTCGGTGGCACTGATGCGGCTTCGTTTGGAATTGATGCCACAACAGGGCAGTTGAAAACCAAGGCAGCTCTCGACTACGAAACCAAATCTACCTACACGGTGACAGTCACCGTCTCCGATGGTAGCCTGACAGATACCATCATCGTCACTATCAACCTCACAGACGTAAACGAAACGCTGACGGATACAGGGATTTGTCAAGTTGGGGATGTGCTCGCACCCGGCGAGAGTTGCACCTATCCCGACACCGATGCCACCTTCTCTGTGCTTAATAACGGACATGCCCAGTGGAACATCCCCAACTTGCCCTCGTGGCTCAGGTGGGCTAACCAAGTATCCATTGGTGGTTCATTGAGTTTCACTGCAACCATCAATAGTACAGATTATCATTTTGTTGCCGAAGAAGTCCCCAATGACTCTTGGGAAATCAAGGAGATTGGAGACGACAGTCCTCAACAACCTGAGACGCCCGAACAACCTGAACAGCCACAGCAGCCGACCCCAAGGCTAACTGCTTCAACTACCTCCTCATTGACAGAGGCTACTTTGGATGGAAGTGTGGTCACACTGACTCTTAGTGGTGGTACTTACGAGCGATCCAGTTTCAGTGTTGCACGTGCCATAACAGTATCCGGCATTGATGGTGTTACCTTTAGATCATGGGATGTAGACCGTATCAGCGATACGGAGGTAACAGTTGAATTGACATTCAACGGGGACTTTGATACCAATGCCACCCTCACCGTTACTGTCGGTGCAGATGCTATCGCAGGCTACGACGGTTCTGCACTCACCGCACAGATACCTGTCACCGGAGGGACCGAATCCATAGTTGCCTCAACGACTGCACCGTTGACAGAGGCAACGCTGCATGAGAGTGTGGTGACACTGACACTCAGTGGCAGGACTTATGTAGACTCCAGTTTCAGTGTTGCGCGTGCTATAGAGGTATCGGGCATTGACGGCGTTACTTTTAATACGTGGGATGTAGACCGCATCAGCGATACAGAGGTGACTGTTGAACTCACATTCGATGGGAACATTAACACCGATGCGACACTCACCGTTACTGTCGGTGCCGGTGCGATAGCAGGCTATGGTGGCTCTGCATTCACCGCACAGATACCCGTCACCTCAGGCTCGGAGTCATTGGCAGCCTCAACTGCTGCGCCGTTGACAGAGGCAACTCTCCATGAGAGCGTAGTCACACTGACACTGAGCGGTAGGGTTTATGAAGATTCTAGTTACACCGTTGGACGTGCCATAACAGTATCCGGCATTGATGGTGTTACCTTTAGATCGTGGGATGTAGACCGTATCAGCGATACGGAGGTGACCGTTGAATTGACATTCAACGGCGACTTTGACACGAATGCGACACTCACATTCACTGTCAGTGCAGATGCGATAGCAGGCTACGGTGGCTCTGCATTCACCGCACAGATACCCGTCACCTCAGGCTCGGAGTCATTGGCAGCCTCAACTGCTGCGCCGTTGACAGAGGCAACTCTCCATGAGAGCGTAGTCACACTGACACTGAGCGGTAGGGTTTATGAAGATTCTAGTTACACCGTTGGACGTGCCATAACAGTATCCGGCATTGATGGTGTTACCTTTAGATCGTGGGATGTAGACCGTATCAGCGATACGGAGGTGACCGTTGAATTGACATTCAACGGCGACTTTGACACGAATGCGACACTCACATTCACTGTCAGTGCAGATGCGATAGCAGGCTACGGTGGCTCTGCATTCACCGCACAGATACCCGTCACCGGCTTACTATTACCCACAAGTAGAAGATGGTAAACTTTCCGAAGTTGGCATTGGTATTTGCTTGATAGGCAAAAGTCGATATGATACATTTAATGGCATTGGTAAACGACTATACTGATTCCTCCCAACTCAATAGGAGTTGCTGATGCCTACTGTAAATAATGAGTTAACTCCCTGTTGGAGTCAACAGGAGTTTGAGACACTTGATTTAGGCGATAAACGTCTGACTCAGCGGCTGATTACTGTCGCTTCGTCATTGTCAACCTCCCCGCAATCTGCTATTCATGCTGCTTGTGAGGATTGGTCAGCTGTCAAAGCGGCGTACCGTTTATTTGATAATGAGCAGGTGACAGCGGAGAAACTCCTATCTCCTCACTTTGAACGAACAGTCGAACGGATCGGTGGCTATGGACGTGTGTTTGCGATTCAGGACACGACCTACCTCAATTACACACATCACCCATTGACTGAGGGGTTAGGACCGATTGGCACCGATTCTCAGCATATCTATGGGTTTGTCAAACACACCACTTTAGTGGTAACGGAATCGGGATTGCCGTTGGGGTGTCTGACCGATGCCGTTTGGGTTCGGGACGCTCCCAAGCCAAACCATAGCAAAGCCAACGTACCGTTGACGGAAAAAGAGAGCTACAAATGGATTGAGGCGTTAAACCAGACCCAAGCGCGTACCCCAGATGGGGTGGAGATGATTTCCATCTGTGACCGTGAAGCCGATATTTATGAGTTTTTTGTCCAAGCCAAAGACACCCCTTTCGTTATCCGAGCGGCTCATAATCGAAAGGTTGATGATCAAGCGGGGCAACTCCGGGCTGTGGTGCAAAGTCAACCGGCTGCCGGTGAACAACTTGTCAAAGTACCCGCTCGGGGGAATCAACCTGCCCGACAAGCCACAGTCAGCATTCATTTTACAACAACGACACTGCTTCCCCCTTATCGACACCCGGCATTACCCCCACAAGACCTACCCCCGGTTGACGTGAGTGTCGTCTGGGTGACGGAAGTCAATCCACCGGTGAAGGTAACTCCACTAGAATGGTTGTTAATTACTAATGTCAAAGTCAATGATTTTACCGATGCCATACAACGGATACGCTGGTACAGTCTGAGGTGGCAAATTGAAGTCTATTTCAAAGTCCTCAAATCCGGCACCAAAATTGAACACTGCCGATTGCAAACCAAAGACCGGCTCTTACGATATATTGCTCTAATGAGTGTCATTGCATGGCGACTTTACTGGTTGACGATGTACAATCGCCATGCGCCTGACGCTGAATGCACCGCTGTGTTGACTGATGATGAATGGAAAGCCCTTTATTGTATAACCCATAAGACAACCGATTTGCCAGACAAATTACCTACCGTTGCTCAAGTCACGGTGTGGATTGCAAAACTCGGTGGCTTTTTAGCACGAAAATCCGACGGCGCACCGGGGGTGACTGTCATCTGGAGAGGCTGGCAGCGCTTGAATGATATTGCTGACGCATTTACCCTGTTACACAACACCTGACCCAACCATAACCATTAACATCTACACTGATAAAAACCAACCCCAGACTTATGGGTAATAGTAAGCCGTCACCGGGGGTACGGAGTCATTGGTAGCCTCAACTGCCGTTCCATTAACAGAGTCAATCTTGGATGAGAGCGTTATTACACTGACACTGAGTGGTAGGGCTTATGAAGATTCCAGTTACACCGTTGGCCGTGCCATAACGGTATCCGGCATTGATGGTGTTACCTTTAGATGGTGGGATGTAGACCGTATCAGCGATGCGGAGGTGACCGTTGAATTGACATTCAACGGAAACTTCCAAACCGATAGTCGTCTAATCTTCACCGTGGAGGCAGGTGCCATAGCAGGTTACGGTGGCCCCGCATTTACAGCTGAAATACCTGTCACCGCCGGCCTAGAAGCCGATGTAAACAACGATGGTGTGGTGAATACCCAAGATTTGGTGCTGGTGGCATCGAATTACGGGCAAACGGGGACAAACAGTGCCGATATAAATGGGGATGGCGTGGTAAATATTGAAGATCTCACCACAGTGGCTGGCGCGATAGATAGTGCTGGAGCCGCGCCTTCGGCACAGCCACAGGTGCTTGAAATGTTTACCGCAGCGGATGTCAAACTGTGGCTTTCCCACGCGCGGCAACTCAATCTCACAGACCCAACAGCCCTAAAAGGTATTCTTTTTTTAGAGCAACTGCTCGCAGCACTGATCCCAAAAGAAACTGTGTTGTTGCCCAATTACCCGAACCCGTTCAATCCAGAAACGTGGATACCGTATCATCTCGCAAAGGAGGCAGATGTTACGTTGACTATCTACGACACGAGTGGACAGGTGATTCGGCAGTTTGGGTTGGGACATCAAGCTGCGGGGAGGTATCAGAACCGCAACCGTGCCATCTATTGGAACGGCAAAAATGAATTCGGTGAGCAGGTAGTAAGTGGTGTGTATTTCTATCACTTGTCGGCAGGTGCCTTTTCCGCCACACGGAAGATGCTGATAAGGAAGTAGAATGTATCCTCGATAGAGGCAATGTCCCACTGCTTTTCGCTTCAGGGAGTTTTGAAATGAAAAAGATCATAAGGTGCCCAAAGAATAACTTGTTAATCTTAACAATCGCTTTGTTTGGAATGTTTTATGTCCTTATTGGTTGCGGGATTTTTGATGGCGATAATAGCCAACCATCAATCGGAACTATAACCAATCAGCTTCTCTATGTAGGGGAAGAGACGCAGGTAAAGTTAGATGTCACCGATGTGGATGCGGACGACACACATGTTATCAATTTCTCTTTGGACGATACGTCTGTAGCGACTGTTTCAGTGAGTGATACAACACTTACCATTATAGGTGTAGCAGCCGGGATAGCGACCATTACGGTATCTGTCTTAGACAATAGCAAGCAAGACAATTCAGTATCAACACCAGTGACGTTTCAGGTCATTGTCATCAAAACTATAACCGATCAAATTCTTTATGTAGGAGAAGAAACCCAAGTAGAGTTTAATATCGCCGATGAAAATACGGACGACAGATATATTGTCGATGTTTCTTCCGACGATACATCTGTAGCACCTGCCTCATTGCGTGATACAACACTTACCATTATAGGTGTAGCAGCCGGTACAACGACCATCACTGTGTCTGTAACGGACAACAGCAGCCGAGACAATGCGGCATTAACAACGTTTCAGGTCACCGTCAGAGAACCAAATCAGGGCTATATACAGGGACCTTGGCTCTGGATGATCGCTAGCGGATCGGACATAAATACGGACTATCTGGCAGTAGAAAGTAAAGGCGCGATTACGGAGACTCAGGTTGCCGAAAATGGTGTAAACGAAGGAGATTACTTGGGTGAATTGCAGTGGACGCGCGGGTACATTCATCCTACAGTCCATTGCGGATGGCTTACGTGTTCTTCAAATAATATCAACAATGCACTCATAAAGATTGGACTAACAGATCGTGATCTTGATCACCACGCTGCGTACGCCTTGATAAACATTGTCTCCACACGTGAACAGAACGACATTGGGATGGGGGTAGGGAGCGATGATGAGGTTAAAGTTTGGCTCAATGGCGCGGTTGTTCATATAAATAATGTTGATAGAGGAACAGAGGGCGTTCAAGACCGGTTTCGCGTAAATTTGAAGGCAGGCGACAACCTCTTGCTGGTTAAAGTCGGCGAGAATTACGGGAATTGGGGACTGTTTTTTGCACTTGGTATCGAGTCGGAGGATTTCACTACGGCGATTCCAAAATCGAGGTAGGTGGGATAGCAAAATACAATGGACTCGCACTTACGCACAAGTAACTGTTAAGGCAATCAGGGAGGCTGCTCTTTTGGTAAGCTCCCTATCAGTTGGCGTAGGGGGCAGACGTCACAATCACCCTCTATGCTTCAAATGGACAGGTGGTTCGACAGTTAGCACTCGGACATCTACCCTCTGGCATCCATCAGAATCGCATTCCTGCCATCTATTGGGGTGGCAGGAATGAATTGGGGGAACCTGTGGCAAGGGGAACCTACTTTTATAATAGCAAGCGATTATTCTGCTACACGGAAAATGGCAATCCTGAAGTAGAGGTTTGATAACGGCACCATACAGGAGGGGATACCTCAAATGAAGAGACAACTCGTTGCCATCACGTTGATATTGAACATCTTCATGACAGGTTGTAACAAGGATGAAGACAATGTCGACAGTCTCTACAGGGGTGAAGCGGTATCTGTTAATGCCACTTCCCCGTTCCTTACCAAGTAGGGGACAAGGATGGACAAAAACAAGTTAAGAGCACGAACCAAACACGCAATTTGCTACGATCTTTTAACTGGATTCACGTTTTAAGGAGTCAGAAATGATTCAAAAGATTAACCTTTATGTATTCATATTCATGCTACTCTCGATCCTGTTGACAGTTGGATGCAGTGGCAGTCGTCAAGGATTCTTCGGCGGATTTGGCGGCGGTATGGATGCAGTTGTTGTTGATGAGGAGCAGACTATTTCTAGGTATGACAACGGTCTGTCAGGTAAGGAACATCATAATACTATCACCACCTCGGTATTTCCAGAAGGTAACTTGAAAATTGGATGGGGATTTACTGAACAATTCCTCGTTTTGTCGTCGGTCCAAATAGGTAAACTCATAACAAGCGACTATGGAATCAGAATTTTTCACAGAAAGACAACACCTTCCCTGTTTTTTGATCTGTTTGGTGGCCCGTTTAATTTAGTGGATTATGGTGAAGGTCGCCGTGTGAGTGTCGGCGTTGGGTATGAGTTCAAAAGAAACTGGACTGTCAAAGGGGATTTCAGTTTTGGTACTTATAACATTACGAGTAGTACCCGTGATGAGGTAGGATGGTTCTTCGCCGACCTCTTCGGTGGTAGTGCCGGTCCCTATAGTACATCTACGGCGAAGGCGAAAGTCTACTCCCTTGGGTTCAAGATTAATTACATCTGGTACTGAAACCGTGCATGAAGCAAGAGTTTGATTGTGTTGATTATGCCCGATCTTGGTTCCCCATGGGTTTGTCGACACTGGACAGCGATCTGAAAAAGGTGGTACGAAAAAACGTTGCTGGCTATCAAGCAATTGTGTTGTTTGATGATTCTGCCCTTGACTATGTAAAGAGTGCCAACGGCAACTACCACCCAGCAGACACGTCCTTCGGGGATCCGACACGCGGAAGATGGTTATTTTGAAATAACAGGAGGTTAGCGGAAAGCAAGACAGGTGTTGGTTGCTTGTTTTCCTTTCATATCTCGATCAAAAATCTAAAGTTTATTCTATCTATAGGAGTTACGCAGTTCAGCCCCGATTTTATCGGGATTCAAAACAATTTGTAGTAGCGCAATTCACTGCGCGTCTGGACGGGCGATAAATCGCCCTACTACAAACCTAAGACCCTACCGTAGTTGCCCGCCTGTCCCGATAAATCGGGGATTCATCGGGCATTGGAAATGGTGTCCTGCGGCGATGAATCGCCGAACTACAAAGATTTGAGCGTTCAACTGCGTAAGTCCGATCTAACCTAAAAGGAAAAAAAATGTTTCAACAAGTAATCCGCCGTTCGTTTTTGTGGTTAGTTAGCATTTGTGGAGTTCTCATTATCGGAGTCATCGGTTGTGGCGGCGATAGTGATAATGATGATGATGGTTGGGCCGGCACATGGGAAATAGAAACCGTTGATGGTCAGAGTTTAGAACAAGTTTTTGAAGAAGAATTCGGAAATGAAGTAGACGCTTCTTTCGTCACCAACGATTGGACGTTCTATGACGACGGAACAATTGAAGTGGAAAACAAAATTAAAATTGAAGGGGGACAGGGGGGCAGTGAAATTACCGCAACGCTTTCACAGACCGCAACGGGCACTTACTCTCTAACCGGTTCCAGCTATACCCTTACACTCGAAATTACTATTAACTTTCTTGGTGGGACCGAGACCGAAACAGACGAGGATACGGGTACATGGTCTAGACAAGGGAATACCCTCACACTTAACAGCGACGATGGTGAGACCACCGTCTTCAAAAAGAAATAAAGCCTGGCTCATGTAAAAAGAAAGTGTAAGATGCGAAGCGAAATCGTAGGGGCGGGTCTCCCCGTCCGCAGTAAGGGTTGGGTGACCCAACCCCTACGAAAACTCGGTTTCTGTTGCATGTATTCTTAACATGAGCCTTTCTTTTTTAAATTGCGCCAAGTTTTCGGGGTGGGACACTCGGTTAAAAAAGTATTGTATTAAGTTACAGTCTCTGCTATAGTCCGCTCACCGAAAGCAATTCGTTGAGAGAGTTTCAACGGATCAATACAGGGCATATATTGGAGGAAGGAACAGCAATGGACTTCAAATTTATGGCGTTAAACAAATGCTTTAATGTTTTTTTTAAGCAAAAGCGTAAGTACAGAGATCTGTTATGTTGGACAATTTTATTCACATTCACATTTCTGTACGGTTGCGCCCCTCGTACGCTAGAACGAAAGCTTACGGTCCCTGCTCAGTTTCAATCCCTTGATAGCAACTCGCCTTTCTTAAAGGCGCACATGCAGGATGGGAAAGTCTACATCCTGTCATCGTGGAAAATTGATCCAGAAAACCGAATGGTGACCGGCCAAGGGGAAGTTCTCAACTTCAACCGAGAAATTCTCGAAACTAGTGAATTTACGATACCAACTGATTGGGTTGTGATTTTTGAGACGAATATATTGCAACCTCCCCCAAAAGTAGTGACACCGCTGGACGAATTGATGGCCGGGATAACCCTAATCTGTGCTATGGCAGTCTTCGCATCTCAGATGGAATGAAACCGGACCGTTAGTCGCTGATGTCCATCTTGTTAAATTACCCTCTATAAAGCGGGAACGAGTGAAAATCTGCCTGCGTCTCACACAAGGGCACTGGTGTCTTGATGCCGTTAAATTGGTCAAGTTAGGCGAACAACTTAACCCCATTCGACTGTCCCCTGTTGCAGTCAATCAGAATGAGGTTAATGTTGATGAGCCACTGCAACTGTTGACAGATCCGAAGGTTGCTTTAACAACATTGCCGGGTGACACATACACTCTCGTTTATCAACTACCACAGGATTTCGAGGATTATGAACTATTTCTTGAGAGTCGCGGTTACTATCTAGAATGGATTCGCGAGGAGTGGCTCGCCGATGAAAATCCTGCACTTGCCGCGATGATGCTGTTCAATCCTGAACGTGCACTGCGTGTTTTAGCACCAAAGTTTAAGAAAATCGAACCCGATATGGAGGAGATGTTCTGGAACAGTCGTTATGAAAAATCGCAATAGATACATAGTTATACCTATATTAATTACACTGATTAATATCGTCGGTTGTAGCCCAACAACCGCACCAAAGGGGTGGCTTCCGTCTGTCTCTGATGCCCAACATGAAGCATTTGGTGGGTGGATATCCGTTAGATACGTTAATCAGACCGGAGATTTAGAATACACAGTGCATGGAGAGTTAATTGCAACAAACTCAAATCAAATTTTTATTTTAACCGCGCAGGAGCTAACTTCCATACCGATTAATAGTATTTCTCGCATGGAATTAGCGTTCGTCGAATTTTCTGGTAATGCAAATGTGGATTACCATCAACAAATGATATATCCTGCGAAACTGTTGGCTGAGTTTCGTGCTTATGCGCGTTTCCCCCAAGGATTGCCAGAAGATATTGATACCCAATCCCTGAAGCCAAAGAGACCGGGGGTAAAGCCATCGATCCCGGCAAAAGCACCACAATCCCGTTAAATTAGGACTTACGCGATTGAATGCTGCAGCACCTAGTGATGGTCATTGATCAACGGTCATTCGTAGGGACTAACGGTCGTTAGTCTCTGCATAAGCATGACTCCTTACGCCTATATCCTTTTCTATAGGTCAGTAAATAACGCAGATCTGGGTTCCCTACAACTTGAAATGTGCAAGTCCTGTAAATTGTGAGCGAACTGTGATTCGTACTACTGACATTTGAGCGTGCGATTATAATATAAAGGTAGGTTACAATCGGTTTGCGTCTTTCAAATCCCTGCAATATCAATCCACAGGCTTTACTTCAACAGGAGGTGCTTTATGGCAATTAAATTTAAGAGACTTTTTAAAATTTTAGCTCTTTTGATAGCAGTACTGATGTGCAGCCTGCCTTTCGCCACCCTCGCCCAACGAAATTCATTACAAGCAGAAGCAATAGCCGCTGCCGAGCGAGATGCCCAGAACAATGTCGACAAAGGTCTTTGGGTTATGCGCGGTTGTTGTCTTGTCGGACCCGATGCTGCTAGACGCTCTGAACCTTCCTTGCCCGCTGCAAGACTCCTCGGCAAATCGCCAGAATATGTTGCGTTTTACGCCGCTGCCTACAGAGCAAAAGCCAAGAGCCTTCAGATTAAAAGTGCCCGGGCGGGCTTTTTTATTACTACGCTTGGGCTTGCCTCACTCTACTCATGTCTTGCATATGTAACACTTACAGAAAACCGATGATGAAGATGCAAAACAGAGCAAAGTTTTGACGGTTGAATAACGGACGAAACTCTGTTAAAATATACGCGAAGCCGAATATGAGGGACACAATTTCTCTTTTCAAAACTGTTGTGAGCTTCCGAACAGATAACCCCTGTTCTGCCTCTTTTCACATAAAAATTGTCCAAACTCTAGTTTCTTTTAACATGAGCCTTTTTATTACGCTGCTCATCAAAGAAATAAATGCCCAAAACCTCTAAACTCACAGTCCCTCTTTTACTCACCTCCTTTCTTTGCACCGGACTCCACGCCACGCCGTTAACAATCCTTTCCTTGAACTTCACACCTGAATTAACCGAAAACAACAAAACGGAGACCACAGCAGGCACCCTCCACTACGATGTAAAGGCAGCGCGGGTTGTCGTTGAAGTTACAGAACCACTCAAGCAGATAATGGTGGTGCAGGAGAAGGTGCTAGAAATCTATTATCCTGTCGAAAATCAGGCGTTCCGCTTTATCGCCAAAGGGCGAATTCCGATCCCGTTTGCTGAAGCTATCCTCCAGTCAACACAAGCAGAATACGGTTTGACTGCCATCGGGTATTCCCTTGACAAACATGAGATAGCCGATGATGTACTTTACACCTATTGGGCACCACCTAAAAAAGTAAAGGATCAACTCGGCACCATTGTTCTGGGTAGTCGGGCTGGTAAACTCATCTCTACTGAAGTCAAAACCTCCGACGACAAACTCACCGCAAAATCGTTTTATCAGAAACATACTAAACTTGGTGATAGTCATATCCCTATGGAGGTTACTTCTAGGCTATAATGGTCCTAAATCCGAAATTCTGGAACATGAACGCGTCGTCTACAGCAATCCACAACCCAACGCACAACCACCACCTTCAGTTTGAAATCCCGAAAGCTGAACTTATCTTTTTTGTCCGTGAAGATGGCACCGCGTGTCGAGAACAAGTCCCTAAGGTTATAAGGTTTGAGATACCGGAAGATTTGCGCCCTCGTAAATTAAAGTTCTGTGTAGAGTGGGATATAGAGCGGGATGACGCCTTTGAAACCAGTTTTGCTGCCAGCAAAAATCCCGATGGGAGCTGGACTGTCAGAAATGTCCCCTAATGGTTACCTCTACATTAATAAAGAAATAGAACTCACTCAAACAATGACACTCCAACTGACACCCTTGAAATATACAATGTCGATCGAGTTTCGGTGTTAAGGTCTAGGATTCTCGGAACGGATCGGTGTGGGAGTACGTCAAAAATAGGCAACGGAGGAAGAAGGTCTATAATGAAGGAGACGCATCGGAACCCCAAAGTCAGTCTGTTAATTTTAACGGTTGTTTTGTTTGGTATCTTATCCGTCTTTATCGGTTGCGGTTTCTTTGGACATGATAACAACCCACCGTCGATCGAGACTATAACCGACGAGACTATAACCGATCAGACGGTTACGCTTGCTGTTAATTCCCGGAAAACAGTAGAGTTTTTTATCACCGATGCCGATGATG
This sequence comes from Candidatus Poribacteria bacterium, assembly GCA_965220385.1. Taxonomy (GTDB): domain Bacteria; phylum Poribacteria; class WGA-4E; order WGA-4E; family PCPOR2b; genus PCPOR2b. Next base: position 1,902,164 of record OZ244825.1, read on the forward strand.
ACGACACCCATACAGTCAGTGCCTCGTCTGAAAACACTACTATAGCCACCGTGTCGGTGGCTGATACTACCGTTACCATCAAAGGTATCGCAGCCGGAAGCACGACTGTCACAATCACCGCTACAGACGACAGCGGACAGGACAACGCAGCGGCAAACCTCGTGTATGAGGTCACCGTCATTGAGCCGCAGGTTGTCGCATCAACATCTTCGCCGTTGACGGAGCTATCCTTAAATGAAGCCGTTGTCACGCTCACATTGGTCGGTCTTACCTACGATCAGCAAACTTTGTTTTATTTCTCGCAGTTCGATGCGGTAACGGTGTCCGGTATTGACGGTATCAGAATCAAATCGACAAATTCCGCTCGTGTAAGCGATACAGTGGCGAAGGTTACGCTGATATTCTCCGGTAACATTGACACCGATACCACACTTATTTTTACCGTTGAAGCGAGTGCGATAGCCGAATACGACGGTCTCCCGCTCACCGCGCAAATACCTGTAACAGATGCGATTGATATACAAGGCCCCTGGCTCTGGATAGTTGCCCCAACGGATCCAAACGCAGGGGGCGGCGTATCCACCGAGAGCGATTCCCTTGCTGAATTGACCGACAACGAAATTACAGAAACCGATGTTGCACAAAATGGCGTGAATGAGGGGGATATTATCGGTCAGTTTCAATGGACGAGTGGTTTGATTAATAACACACATGAGGCATGTAAGCAGTTTTGCTCTGTTAGCTTTTTCGGTATTGGGAGAGGGTGTGCGACCTTATGCTGGTTGAACAATATCAACGACGTCTTTAACGCCCTTGGGTTCGGCACAGGTGGTAATATAAAATCGCATACCGCATACGCACTAATTAACCTTGTTTCTCCCAGCAACCAGAACAATGCTGTGATGGGCGTGAAGAGCGGTGACGCTATTAAAATTTGGCTCAATGGGGACGTTATTCACAGAGAGGCTGCCACTGTGCTCGGATGCCGGGATATTCACGTGCTTGGAGCGTTTGATCCCACGGTCTGCACACCGGACTCCGACTCACCTACGGAGTATTCCATCCCCGTGAAACTTAAAGCAGGTGATAACCTCCTTTTCGTTAAGGTCCGGCAGCATGGCGATTATTGGGGCATGGCGGTGCGGCTGCTCGCAGATTTCACTACGGCGATCCCAAAACGGTGATGGCAGCCACATATCCAAGATTTATAACGTAAGTTGTTAGTTGTCCAGTCTGCTCGGCTTGGATATGCCTATCCAAGTCTCGGACTCTCGGAACGGAGCCATCTTTGCGCGTGTGCAGTGGATTTGTCAATCCACTGCGAACAGTGAGAAACTCGATTTCGTTTTCATGCTTCCACTTTGCGACATTTCACATCACTAGCAACTTGCGTTATAATAGCCCCTAACTCCTGTGCAAATTGTATCATTTCTGTAGGTCGATTTTCCAAAATCGACGGTTTTGTGTCGAGATGTGAATCTCGACCTACAGGTTCTCATGGATTTCCAATCACCAGCAACTTGCGTTATAAATAAGAGAGGACGGGACCCCGAATGAAACATAGAACGATTTTTATATCCACACTTGTTCTGTTCGTTCTATGTGTGGTGTGGAGTGCGCCCTGTTTGTTGCTGACACCGTATGAAAAGGGATACAGCATTACCAGTTTCGTGGAGGATTCTGATCTGATTGTTTACGGCACGGTTATGGAAAAGGACTTTGTGCCCCGTGAGCCTTATGAACGATGTACCACCAACATCACGATAGATGTTAAAGAAGTGATAATACGTTCAGCCACAAACCGTATTATATTCGGTGGTATCTGCCTGCTGTCACGCCCACATATACTTTTGGGGATTTTCTAACGGGTAGGGGTAAGATCTATCGTCATTGGACGGGCAGTGGATTCTCTTTGAAGAAATGGCGATCCGCTTGTCCGATCCGTCCGAACGGATCGGACAAGCGGATCGTCTCCAAGTTATTGCTGTTTTACTTGAAAAGATGGAGATAAAGCCTCCTGGACGGGAGGGAAAACGGAACAGGAATGACCCAACAGAGGTGTTCGTAGGAAGCCGATCCGTAAGCCAAGTTCCCAAACTGGATTGAGAGGGGGCTGCCACTACTGAGAAGCAACCTCCTCCGTTGGTTGCGCTTTAGAACTGCCAATTGGTGATCAAGAGGTGCATCGCAAAGCCCGATATTAAGGGCATCGTTATGTTATCATCTACTCCAATGGGCAAGAGTTCCACAACGGTCGCGACCAGCGCGCCAGTAATTGCGACGGCTGGGTGGAGTCTCATCAACAGTGCAACCGCAATGCACACGACGAAACATGCGAGGCTGCCTTCTAAACTCTTTCGGGAAAAGAGTTTAATTCGTCCCCACTGCTTACCGATTAACGCTGCACATAGGTCCCCAAGGGTCAGGAAACAGAGACATACGATTGCCAACGTTTTATCGAAGAAAAGTACACAAAGGAAGGATCCGATAAGAAAGTATGTGGCACCCGTAGGTCCACCCTTCTGTTCTTGGGAACGTAGTATCGGGGAAAAAATACGCAGAAATGTAGCTCGGACAGATGGGACTAGAACCTTGAGCAGCTCAGCTCCAAGAGCAAGGGCAACAAGCCCACCAACGCCGATGATGGCCAAGTCCCGCGATGTGAAGAGATACAGGATAGGAACAACTAACCCCAAAAGATGGATACTTTTGCGCGTTAATTCTCGTGCCATGATATCACCGCCTACTTTCACATTGTATTGTCAGACGATGAAACCGTGGCAAGAACTGTACCAACTGACACGGCGCCCGATAAACACAAGTATACGCGGCAAAAGTGGACACGGCACTGCGCCATTTGCTATGCAGATTTTACCGGGCGGTGCAGAATTTGCACACACAAATAAGGGCGAGAACGGAAAGAGCACTCACATATCGCGACGTTGAATCTGTCAGTTTGCTGTGTGTGTTTTACACATCATGCTGCTTCAAGCACATTTTCAGGGAGATTTTCTAACCGGCCCATCCAGTATCCCACATCGAACTTGTCATCCCCAATCAAGAATCGCCATAGCTTAATCCGGTTGACAATCTCAAGGCGGACGTCATTGCCGTACCACTTGTGATTGTTGTTCAAAATTCCCGGAATTGCCGGGTCATCAAGATCATCTGTATTCCACAGCCCCATCTGGCGCACTGTCGGATTCAGCCTCAGCTTAAACATATATCGGGTGCGGTCAGTCAAGTTGGGCTGGGCACAGTGCCAGATACCGTGGTGAACGACTAAGATCGTACCCGCTTTGCATACAACAGGCAGCTGCTCCAAGAAGTTTTGATACCGAGCGATGTCTGACTCGCAGACACGGCGGTAGTGGCTGCCCGGCAGAATCATCGTCCCGCCCATCTCACGCGGTGTGTCGTGCGCGAAATAGAAGAACTGAATGTCAAAATGCATACGGGTGTCGATAATCGCATCTGCATGCCAGTGTTGTCCTATATCTCTACCGGCGTTGACGGTATGGACAGCGTGATGATCATAAAGCGGATCAGGTCCAACAAGGCTATGGATGATACCTTGAACTTCCGGCAGTCGAAAGACAGCTCCGATGGACGATGGTTCGGGCCAGACTTCACTCAAGGGAGTACCGGCGGTTCCACGACCAATACCGTGCTCTTCCATCTCTGCGTGGACAGCTTCATTCAGCTCTGTAGAAACCAATTCATCAAAGCGCAGGTATCCATCAGCGACGAAATGCGCCATCTGTTTGGAATCCAGTAGATACTTTTTGTCAACCATCAATTTCCTCCATTTTTTCGAGAATGTACTCAAACCTGAGGTACGAAGTACTGTATTCCATGCCCGGATAGGCGGGGAATTGTTGTGGGAATTGCACGACACGCCATCCATGCTGCATCGCTTCTACAACGGTATTATAGGGAGGTTTGTCACTGTCGCCCGTTGTGGGGTTCGTGCCTCCCGTCCCATCATACATCGACCACGCAACAACATTGCTATCCAAAGCCGGTGTATGGAGATAAAGCACAAGAATTTTTTGGCGTAACTGTGGCATCACGCTGCCTTTCAATATGTTTTTTCGGTTTCAATCCAGACGCCGAGAAGCAAGCACGTCTTCATTCAGCTTTGATCCCAGTCCGGGCAATTCCGACGGGATAAGTTCGCCGTTCTCAATCTGGAGGGGCGGATCGATCAGGTCATGTTCCCAAGCTGCCTCCGGCGCGGTGCCGGCATACTCCATATAGAGGAGATTGGGTATTGTCGCGGAGACATGGGAGGTCGCCCGCGTGAGCACAGGACCACACCAGTTGTGCGGTGCTAATTTGACATCGTGAACCTCCGCCATCGCCGCAACCTTGAAGGTTTCCAGAATACCACCATTATTGCCTACCTCTGACTGAAGAATCTGGATACCGCTGTGGGCAAGGACTTTTTCCGCGCTCCGCCGTTCGGAGAGTAGTTCCCCTGTGGCAATAGGTATCGAGGTTGAATCTGCGACCTGCTTGATAAGGTCGGGTTGATCGGGTGGATTGGTCGGTTCTTCAAAGAAAAAGGGATTTAATGGCTCAAGCGCCTTGACGGTCATCAGTGCACCCTCAAGGCTAAACCTCGCGTGTGCATCAATTGCCATATTGAAATCTTGCCCAAGTGCATCCCGCATCGCTTCCACCTCTTTAATGGCACCGTCCAGCTGCCCCGTCTCCGGTGTACCTTGAATCCCGTAATACCCGAACGGATCCCATTTGAACATCTCGAAGCCTGCCTCTTTTGTGCTTACCGCCCGTTCGACCCGCTCTTCGACAGTCTTGGATTCACCGAAGACACCATGGTTCGCGTAGAGCGGGATTCGCTCCCGCACCCGTCCACCAAGCAGGGTATAGATGGGAAGTCCCGCCACCTGGCCTAAGATATCCCACATCGCGATCTCAATTGCACTGACCGCCGCGAACCATTCCCAACCGGATCCACGCTGAGCAACGCCGTTCAGAAAGGCTTCAATCTCGAGCGGGTTCGTACCCTCAAGCTCTCCCGCAATCGAGTCCGCGAAGTCTCGGATCGCCAGCGACCGTGCTTCTCCAGAGGCGTGGCATTCTCCAATCCCGTCGATGCCTTGGTCCGTCCGAATCCTGACGATCAGAAAGGCGTAGCCACGGGTGTTTGGCTTAATCAAAATCGGTTCTACCAAGTCAATTTTTATGGGGTAACTCGCTTTCGATAGTGCTTCTGAGTGAGGTCCTTCCATCGTTTCCCCTTCCGTCAAAAGTTGTACCAACTAAGACCATAAACGGTATTATATCCCTATCCACCTGTAAAGTAAAGTGCATTTTGCCGATTGGGGATATAGGGCTATTTATGGTGAATTAGACAAATAAGTGGACATTACCCATAACTCCGACCTTCGAGAGGTTTCCAAAGTCCCCCTGACCAATTTCCCCCCTGACAAGGGGCGGGTGCCCTCTGGGCGGCGGGGTTGGGGGATTTAGGGGGTTGGCTGTGCAGTGGAGATGTTTAAGTAATTGTAAAATCTACCATAGACGTGCCCATTCACAATTCAAGGTGGGTCATGCGGTTATGAGGATGTGCATGATTATTGCGACAATGCTGTTATCCCGATACTTCAATCGTGACTTACAGCACTGTGATCGGAAAAATTGGACGGAGAACACAAATAAGCAAACAAAGCAGTTGTCAAGCCGTGAAGAGTGCTGCCGGGTTAGAGGCGTGATACCTCGCGCGATGATGTAACGGTGTATCCATTTATCTACGCCCCTGTATCTATTTATGTACACCTCTGAACAAATCTCCTGTGGATAAACCATTAGCAATCTACAATGGAGGTCCCAATGAAAAACATGCCGCGTGTAACCGGGACTACACAATCTCGGCAAAAGCCAATCCAGTCCCTTCCGTTTTGCGTTATTTTGTCCTTCGTGGTGCACCTGTTAGTCGTTATCACGTTTCTTGCCCTAAAAAAACCTGTCGTTGGTCAGGTGGAAGAGGGAATCACTGCTACCCTTTTCTCCATCAAACAACCCGCGTTAAAGCGCAAATCAATATCACACAAACCTCTCAGCCCAATTCGCTCCCCAAAAACGCTAGCCGATGTTGGGGCTCAGAGCGTACCTCCCCGATTGCATCAGGATTCCCAGCAATCTGCGATTCATTCCAGCCTTTTACCCCTTCAGTCCTCCTCTGACAACTCTCCACCGGTAGTAGGTATGGAAAACGCTAAAGGCTTCGGCGGGAGGGGCGGTAATGCCGCCGAAGGAGGATTAGGAGATGACACCGGCACAGGTATTGGAATCTCGCTTGTATCAGGTGCAGCAGTAGCGAAGCCAAAAAACGTCGTTGCCCTTCATACCCGTGCGCTTCAATCTCCGATGGATAAGGAGAAACCAACGCGAGCAATTGCCCTCGATGACCCAATTAATTCGGATCGGATTCAACCGCCAAGGTTGGCGCGTAACCGTTCAAATCTGATTGATGTCGTATTTATCATCTCTTGTAGGGAGGAGATGCGTCCGTACATCAACGATGTTGTCGCATTTGTCAAACGTGAGATCCAGCGATACCGAGCGTCAGCCAAAGATTACCGGGTGGGTATCATTACCTCTGATCTTGAATACTGTGCGGGCCCTCAATACATCAGGTACTTTCCATTGAGCGACCGTTTTGATAAAGCCCTTGAGATGCTGGACCGTGTCCAACTTCGACCATACTATAGGGATATTCAACTGAACGCAATTCAGTACGCTCTTGAACGGTGTGCGTTTCGTCCAGATGCCCAGCGTCGCCTCATTGTCTTCGGTAACGATATCCCGATATGCGGTGGGTATTCACCCCTATCTGTTATTGAACGGTGCCGTGCGCTTGGGGTTGTTCTTGATATTCATGGTGCAGATACAGCGGTAGGTTCCCATCTGGCATTGCAGACGGGAGGAACATGGGTTCACGCTTTTGAGAACCAATACGACATGGAAAATCTTCAGGTGCCAAGCTGGGGGGCGGCTGATTGGAAACTTCAAATTACCCTGAAAAATATAATAGAACAACGGATCTATGTGTCAGAATTTTAGGAGGATAATCCAATGAAGTGTCAATCTTGTCGGTTTTTAATCATCTTCTTAATGATTGTCGGTTGTAGTCCATCCGCACTGAAGGTCGAACGAGCACTTGCGCCCGGAACTTTGACCGTGATTCAGCTGTCCGACAGCGGTGCTATCGGGCAGATCCTTGACCAACTACCACTGACCAAGGCGATTGCCGGACCCTCTGAGGTCGTTGTTCGGGACGGACGTGTTTATATTGCCAGTTATAAGCAGTTTTCGATAGTGGAAAGCGACACTAACGGCAAGCTGCGCCTTTTGTCATCGCTTCCGCTCCCCGGCTACGATGCAGCCCTTGCCCTGCACTCAACAGCTGCAGTTGCCTACATTACCAATACAGAAGGCTTACTGATTGTGGATATCGGTGACCCAATCCAGCCGAAACAGGTCAAACATCTGAGACTTTCAGACGAACTAGCAGAGCTCAACCTTTCAAACCCACTTAACAACCCTGTTGGAACAGATATAGGGTGTGAGGACAATAAGTTGGTCTTGACGCTACAAGGAGAAGGTGAGTACCCAAACAGGCCCCGCGCCAGTATCCCAAGCCCTGCAGGTATCACCGTGGTATTCGACGTAGGAGAACCACGCTCACCCCGGATTGAACGGGTGTTGGACCCCTTACCCGGCGCAGCCGTTGTAGAGATGGGACTTTATAGCCATCAGGTGTTTGTTGCTGGTGATGAACTGATGGAGTATCAAGACTTTGAGCGAGGCCGGATGACTGCGAGAGGACTCTGGTTAAAAACCGTCGAACATCCTGATGGAGTGTTAACTCCAGGGGCGGTTCCCGGCGATGTCGTTGATATGAAATTTGTGATGGGTTCTCGCGAAGATTGGGAAACGGGGAAAACAGCGGATATCATCAAGCAGTATCGCCATGCCAATCCCCAAGAACGCCGTGAACTTGAGAGACTCACACCGTTGGATCAGGGTGTTGTCTTTATCGCGACAGAAAATGCGGTGGTCTCGCTGTCCACAAACCATAAGTGGATCTCATGGCGACTTAGGAATAATCGCACAGCTTCCGACCGCTTTTCTCATCTTTACGGGATAGACGCTTATGGATATTTCGGAGTGTACGTGGCAGCAGGGACGGAAGGCGTTTATGGACTGAAATGGGATGGCGAAGTCGAATTTTGGAATCGCGATCACCTCGAAACCCTTCCCGCCCCCGCCTTGGACGTTGCAGTTTCGGGGAACAAGCTCTATGTGCTGTGCGGTGAACTGGGTCTACGGAATGTGCAACACAATGAGAACTTAATCGTGAACGAGAAGAAGTAGGCGATATTCGCTCGGTCAATCAGTTGACCTCTGCTTGTCCCAAATCGTCTCACTTGATATTTACTTGCCCAAATACTCCTTTTTTTCTTTCCTGCTAATTTTTTCGCATTTTTCCCTTGACACCCGTTTTTGAATATGCTAAAATTTTAGCATATCATCAAAAAGAGGGGTGCTTGGTAGGCAGATTGCCCTGAATCGTGATGTAATTAGGGCTTATTTCCACACACCCCAAGAGAGGATAGCATGGAAGATTATCGTACCGTAAAACTAAGTCGCCGTGAGCGGCAGATTATGGACACTGTTTACCAACACGGTCAGATGTCCGTCGCCGATGTGCTTGAAAACCTCCCAGATGCGCCAAGTTATTCGACAGTACGGGCATTGCTGCGGATTTTGGAGGAGAAGGGGCATCTCACCCATCAAAAAGATGGTCCGCGCTACATCTATCGTCCGACGCAGCCGCGCCATCAGGCGGGACAGTCTGCGCTCAAACAGGTTGTTCAGACTTTTTTCGATAGATCAATAGAACAAACGGTTGCAGCGTTAGTGTCCGATGAAGAAGTTTCAGACGAGGAACTTAACCGTTTAAGCCAACTCATTGAGCAAGCCAAAAAAGGAGACCCACCATCATGATACCCTTGATTGAAACCCTCGAAATAAACGTATGGCTGAAATTCTTGGTTGATGCTACGATAAAAAGTTTCGTAATTTTCGCGGTAGCGGGATTATTTGGATTCATGCTGCGTCGCCGTTCAGCGGCGGTGCGTGGTTTGGTTTGGAGTTTGGCAATCCTCGGCTGCCTCATTATGCCGTTTTTTTCGCTCACACTTCCGCAGTGGGAGGTTAGCGTTCTACCGGGGACGCCGGAAGGATTTGAGGGGGACCGCCGGGTAGATAACAGGCAAGCAGCCACATCACCTGTTCCAATCGTATCGCGTCCGTTAGCAGCCACTACTGCGTCATCAACCCAAACCACACCAACACAGGTTCCACCAAAATCCCTAACTAATGAGAGTGGTGTCCCTCCATCCAATATGTTAGGAACAGGTGTCACTTCGCTTCGTTGGACCGATTGGTTAGCGGTGTGTTGGGCGGCGGGAGCACTGTTTCTTATCGCTCGTTTGATTGTGGGAATTGGTGCTGTCTGGCACATCTCCACCCGCAGCAACTCCTTCAGCAGTTCAACCCCTCACGTGCGCCCTGATTGGAAGCAATCGGTCAGTATTCGACAGAGCGACGCTGTCACAGTGCCGATGGTGTGGGGGCTGTTTCATCCAGTGATTCTGCTGCCTGCTGATGCATACGAGTGGGAGCCTGAACGGCGTCGCGCTGTACTGCTTCACGAATCGGCACACATCCAACGGCAAGACTGGCTAATGCAGACAATGGCACAGATAACTTGTGCGGTGTATTGGTTTAACCCACTCTTATGGTTTGCGGCGCATCGGATGCGGACAGAGATCGAGGGTGCGTGTGATGATCACGTGCTCAATACGGGGTATCAATCAACCGACTATGCCCAACACTTGGTCGATATTGTGCGAAACATCAAGACAGTAGGCACTGCTACGAGCACCGCTGTGGCAATGGCGCGTCCCTCTAAAATTGAAGGAAGGCTCCGAACAATTTTAGTTGAAAACCGGAATCGACGGCCACTAACAAGAATCGCAGTAACAATAGGACTGCTCGCGCTTACCTGTTTCACTGTGCCTATAGGTGTGATGCAGTTGGCAGATGCGGTGAGCCCCGAACAGGCATTGTATCAGGAAATTCGGGCAGTGGACCACTTCCGACTAGAGCCGCTACCGGAACACGCAACAGAAGCAGAGCAAGCAGCGCGGCACGAACAATATCAGCAGAACTGGGAACGAGGTATACAACTCTGTGAGGCGTACCTGAACACCTATTTGGAAAGCGATCGGCTTGATGAGGTCTTTTTTAAAAAGCTCACATACCTCTTTCCACTCAAACACGACGCCGAATTTGAGGACGGTGTCGAAGCATTTCTCTCAGAATATCCGAACTCGAAATACGCCAATAAAGTCCGTAGGTTTCGTGCGTTTAATCTTGAATTTCAGTTCAAATTCCAAGAAGCCCTTACCGAGTGGGATAAAGTAGATGATCCCGCGTTGCTAGCCGAAGTGTACGATCGTAAGGGACAGATTCACAGCCGGATGAACAATTGGGCGAAACGGGCGGAAGTTGATCTCCTTCGTGCTGAGCTTATCCTCGGCAAACCGGCACCCGAATTTTCGCACACCAGCGTATACGGCGTTCCTGTCTCGTTGAAGGATTTGCGTGGCAAAGTGGTCGTGCTCTACCACTGGTCAACGCGAGATGGACGAACAATGCAAGATACCGAAACGGAAGAGGAAATATCAAAACTCAAACAGCTACACGAAGCACACGGCGAAGACCCCAATTTTGTCCTAATCACCGTTTGTACACAGAGCAGTGAAACCAAGCTGAAACAGTTCGTCGAGACGCACACCATGCCGGGGATTCATCTACTCCTTGAACATGAGGCGGTGCCATATCAATTTGGTGTAGCTGGTTGGTCCTACTATGTGGTCATTGACAAAGCAGGGATACTCCGCGAGAGTGAGCACGATTACGCGTTAAGCGATTTGGAAGTTGAAAATTTAGTAGCGGCCCTGCTGGCGGAGGATATAGACGTTCCCGGTGAGCGTATTATCCCCCAAATCAGTAAACACCGTGCCGACCTTGCTGACGTTAACGATGACGAAACAGCAATAATCGCCGAATATGAAAAACTTCTTGCTTTTATGCCAAACACCCCCCACATCATGTGGGAGATCCGCTATCGCAAATTTAACCTTATGATGGCGGAACTCTATCGCAAACGACCGGAGTCGGGTGATGCAACAGCGTGGATGGATCAAGCATACGAACAGATTGTGGAAGAGAGTCGGGCATCCCCAAGTCTAGGAATGGTTATCGTAAGTGAAGCACTTGAGTTAGCGACTTTTTGCTCGCGGCAAGGCGATCCAGAAAAAGCATGGGCCCTGTTTCAGCTTGCGGTCGCACACGACGAGGACAACATGAACTCTGCCATCGACTATGCAAAAGAGAAACCGGAACGTTTCGCGGCGATTCAGGATATGCCTGAATTTCAGAAACTTATGGCTGAAACGCCATTAACTGAGGCTGACAAGCGATCGAATGAAGCAAATCGGAAACGCGAAATGTCCGCAGACGATCTGTCTGACGCATATAAATCTTTCGTGGCGGTAAAAGCGGACGGTGAGATTTTCACAGGCGTTATTCTGAGCCAAGTCGGCCATATTCTTGTGCCTGCAAATGTGACAGAGGCAGAAACCATTCGTACCAAAATTGGCGATTATCACCCCGCTAAAGTTGTCGTCGTTGACTCGGAGAGCGGATTGGCAGTGGTGCAGGTCGATGGGCAGAGGGAGATGCGCCCCATCGTTCTTGGAAACGTAGACGATCTACGAGAATATGTCCCGATTCCGTTACCTAACCCGGAGGATGGTTACACGTACCCAAGCATAACGGTGATTTCCACACGCGGCTATCCTAATTACCCCAATTTCCCCCCGGAAATCCATCAGCGGGCTGTCGAACGCCCAACCGGACGGTCCTCAGGCGTTATGCAACTCGAAATTGACAATGGGGGAAAGGTAAGGACGTTGAAGGTTGCAAGCCCCTTCAAACCGGGCGAAACTATCAGAGGTGACGCACTTGTCTACCACGATGGACGACTGCTCGCGGTCTCGGTTGACAATGAGGTGCGTTATGACGTTTGGGGGGCAACCGCTAACCCGCTACCCATCGACCAGATTCGTGCCGCGCTTAAGCGAATGAACCTGATTGACACGATAGACAGCCAAATCGAATAACCGGCGAAGTAGATATCATCTATCAACATCTCTGTCAGAACCGTGGCGATGGCAGCTACGCCTTTCAAAAGGATTAAGATGCCCTATAAATATGTAAAACGTGGACTGATTATTGGTATGGTACTGCTTGTGTGCCTTGTTCTGGTGTATCTTCTCGGTATAAAGACATACGGCGGATCTAAAGAAGGAATAACTCAGCTTTATCAGCCTTACACTTCTGATTCCCGTACAACGCCAACTTCCCGGGTTGATTCCTTTACAGGTACATTGACAACCCTACAACAGTTTGGCGGGGGTGAGGTAATTTTTGAAGGAAGAACGGGATTTGTCCGTTTTCGAGTTCGTAAAGATGGCAGCCTTGTGGCGATGGTTCCAGTGTTTGCCAAGATTCTACACATCACCTCTAACACCCCGTTGGCGCGTATGTTCTTCCACAAGCAATATTACACCATCAGGTTAACCTCTCGGAACAGGGAACAGCTCGGACAGATGGCAGCTTTTCAAAACGCGGAAGAGCGGAAAATCCCATATCCGAAAACAGACCCACATATATTCCTTGAGGCAGAACTGGGGGCAGATATATCAGCCGCTGCCGAGTTAACGGAAACAGTCTTGACAAAGGTGTTTCAGGTCAAGAAAGGCATGATAACCATCTTCGGTGGGGATTACCGTGAATTCCGATCATCCGCTCCACTCGGACGGTAGGCTATGGTGAGCATAGATATGTTGTTTTCCCTATCGGCTTCCACACCTCACTCTTGGCACTCGCAAAAAGGTATTACGATTTTTGACTTTTTGTAAGGCGTGATATATACTCTTACCGTTTGCTTCGGTTGGAGTGTATTCAAACAGATCGTGTTTCATAGTTGTTAGGAGATCTGGTGCCTATGATAAAGTATTTGATACTCGGTGGAAGTGCGCTGCTTCTCGGATTTCTGTTCTTTCCGCGTGGAGAGGAGGTGGTCGTTGACGATCAAGATTTTATCGCGCCTGTTCGCGTCCTCGATAGCGAACCGCTTCACTATACCGGCATTCTGCGAACGGATCCGATCGTAACAACGTACGATTTAGGGTATGTGTATAGGATTGATAAAGCGGAAATTCGCTTTGAGAATCCCGATGAGGCGGGACCTCGACAGTATGATATCCTTGTTCATACCGATCGTGTAGGACAGCGATTTGAGCGCGCTTTTTCTTATACAGGCAGTTCCCGCGAATATACATATCCCCGACAAGCATTTCCCCTCCCGATTGAAGCACGCTGGGTGCAAGTTGTTATCAACGACTGGTTCAGCAGCAAACCGCAACTCGAAAAAGATGCGTTTCGCGTCGGTCCTCGCTATCAATCCCATAGTCCAATCCTAACGGTCCACGCGAACTACAATGCCCCTGAACTCAAGCATCTTACAGATCTACTTCCCTTTGAAAATTCTAAATGGATTGCGGCTGAACGGATAGAGACAGAGATTAAACAGGGAGACGGGAAAAGCGCGATAGAAATCTCCTATCAAACACCAACGGCCGCGATTCAGGTGATCGGCGATTTGGGGGCGAACCAACCGATCTACGGTGTGCGTCTGACAACAGATGGACCTGGAAACAACCTGAAGCGATTCCACTTTTCTGTCAGTGATGATGGGCAGGAGTACACGGAAGTCTATGTCTCCCGCACGCTTGCCGATGAGGTGGTTACCCATCTCCGTCAATTCGATCCGTCTATATCGGGACGTTATATCCGCCTACAAATTGAACAGGGAGATTGGTACGGTGATTATCCTGAGATTCGAGAGTTGGAGGTGTTCACGGACACCTACCGGCTGTCACCATCTATTGATAACAGATTAGACGAATACAACGCAGCGCAGATGCACTATGAGAACCTGGGGGAGGGCAGCAACGCCTTAGCACCGCATCTTGAGCAGGGTTTTGCATTTGATCAAGATACAGGAGATGCAAATCGCTACCGGCTACTGGAGAGCGGTACACCGGATGGAGTAGATGCGGGCAATACACCAAGCCAACGGAGCTTTGCATATCACTACGACACGGTTCGGATGAGATTTACCGATCTCCAGCCATCGCTATTGTACTGGCTGAAGGTAACTTACCTTCAGAGTAGGGATGGCACTCGGATCCAGAATCTTGATGTCGATGGATTCTTGCTGCACGATGCAATCGCACCGCCGAAAGGCAGGGCGGAGTCTCACACCTATGCACTTCCAAGAGAGGCATACGCTGATGGCGCGGTTGCCCTCAATTTTAACCGTTTGGCAGGTCCAAATGCTGCGGTGTCGGAGATCTCTATTTTCGAAGCCCAGCCTATCACCGGAGCCGCGAGTAGTCCAGCTGAATCAGCCAAACCGAAGGAGAAAACAGTTGGGCGGGCAATCCGTATGAGCGAGCAGGTCATAATTGACGGCGTATTAGATGAATGGCCCCTACTCTACGCAATGCTTCCTCAACACTACGACAACCCAGTGGACTCCCCTATAGCACTCTACGCGCAATGGGATGATGAGAATTTCTATATTGCGGGTATTATCAACCGGCAGGCTGAACCCCGTCCGACTGCCCGAAAACCCAGCGGTAACGAAGCACTACACCTGTTTGTCGATACAACACTGACCCGTTCTCCGGGTATGTATACGCCCAGTGAGCATCACTTCGTTTTCACAATCCACAATCCAGATAGCCCTCAACCCCGTGTGGATCCCTCGCAGATCCATCATCACCTCGACGCCATTCCGAGGAATATCGACTTCCACGAGTCCATCGAAGCGCGTGCGACCAAGACAGAGATTGGATACAACCTTGAAGCCAGGATTCCAAGAGATCTGGCATTAAATGCGTTTCGACCAGCGATCGATAACTCCATTGGCTTGAATTATATCATGACTGACCTTAGACTGGCGAATGATCAGTCTGGATGGTTTGCCTACGCTTCGGCGGAATTCACCGCCGCACCAAATCGCTGGAATGAGGTTAAACTTGTAAGCCGGATCAGTGGACAGCCTGTGTTTATGGATGAATCTGCGAGCGAATTAATTTCATCCTTTAATGCTGGCGATACGCTGACCCTCTGTGTATGGGATGCTGATCGGAATGCAGATCGCTTCGGAGTGGAATCCATCAAAGCAGAGTTACAGAACGATACGACAGGACAATTAATACCCATCCGCCTCCACGAATCCGATTTTGCCGCGCTTGCTGACGAGAACCCGAATAACGACCACAGCCAAAACAGCTCACTTTTTGCCGTAAAGATCTCGACCGCATTTGGCGGAAACGCAGCGGACGGTGCAAGACCAAACAACCCCGGGACACCAGATCTGCAAATACTCCTCGTCCGTGGAGAGGAGACAGTGTCCCTAAAATACATCGATCCGTACTACAGTAGCACCGCGCGAAACCGCGCCGTGGATACCAGCGTAGCGGTCAACACAGGAATAACCGGAACGATTGCAATCACGACCGAGTCTGGCGTACCAATCAAGACATTCCGTCTCGGTGAAGCCCTATACATACGGGTGGAAGATCCCAATTTACTTGAAACAATCGACAGACCTGCGACGGAAGACATCTCAACAGATCAAACGGTTGAGGCATCAACGCAGCGTAATATGGAGATAACTGTCAGGTGTGTTGTACCAGAAATGCAAGAGGTTGAATCCGTAAAGCTCACGTATCAACCGGAACCGGGGTACTATCTTGGATCGGTTACCACAGCCTACAGTCAAGACCCGATACCAAATAATGGTCGTTTGGAAGCGGTGGGCGCACAGAGGGTCGCAGCCATTTATCTGGATCAGATCCAGACCAGCGGAGAAACCGACGTTCCGGTCAGCGCGCAGGTGACCGTTGACGTCGGCGACACCGGACGGATCGAGTTACTCGGAATAGATCGGGTCTTGTCCTCAAGCAATCAAAAATTTATCAAAGCAGGCAGTACACTCACAGTAGTCTTACGGGATGTAGATTTGAACCGTGACGAAGATCAACGGGAAACAGTCGATGTGCTGGTAAACGGTAACCGGCTCAACGACCGGTATCAACTTAGGCTAAAAGAGGCGCACGATATCTCGGGCCAATTCACCGGGACATTTGGGACGCGTTATGCGAGCGAGGCAGATTCCGCCAACAGCGTACTTGAAGTCACAGGTAACGAGGTAGTAACAATCAGCTATATTGACGCCTTAGCCGGTTCCGGTAATACGCATGTTACGGTCGCAGATACGGCACAGGTCAGTGCCGGCAAAAATGGGGTGCTCGACATCCTCAAGGCGAATTACGTCACAGACTTGGAGAACTTTAGTGCCGGTGACAGACTCTATTTTCGTCTCCATGACACGGACATCACCGATGAATTCGTTGAAATCACGCTCACGGGGGACACGTTGGGCGATCAAGAAACGGTTCAGTTGTTCCAATCCATGGCGGAAGAGACCCGCATCTACCCAGTCAAGGGAACGTTCTTCGGATTAATCCAAACTGCCTATGGCACCCAGCGTCAAGAGAACGATGGCATCTTACAGGTAAAAGGCACGGAACAGGTAAAGGCCATTTACATGGATGAATTGCAATCCACAGGCGAGACTAACGTTGCATTTTCTGATGCGTGCGAGACAAACGTTGGTATCACAGGAAAACTCACAATCTATAACAAGACAAATTTCGACTACGCTTTGGTTCAGAATCTTGAGGCGTCCAGTCTGCGAGCGGGTGATACACTTATTTTGGAGGTCCAAGACGCCGACCTTGAGACACAATCTGTAACTGTACAGATGGTTGAGTCCGATTTTACGGAAAGCGTCACTCGGGATAGAGCCGGTGTGACCCTTGTGAAAACGGAGGGCACTGTGGACCTGTTTCGCGGCGAAATAAGAACCGGCTACAGTGATATCTCTATCCCAGACGACAATATTTTGCAGGTGCGGGGAGGAGGCGTTGTGACATGCAGTTATATTGATATGCTGCAGTATACGGGCGCAACGTTGGTACCTATTCAGAAAAGTCTCTCAATCGAGACGGGGGATAAAGGAGAATTGGAAATCTATAGTGCTGACAGTGGTACCATTATTAGTGGACCTACTGTGGGCACCGGGAGTTTCAGCGTCGGTGAAAGACTAAGGATACGGTTAGCAGATAAGGACATGAACCTCTCCCCAAAGGTATCTGATAGCGCAATGGTGTCGGTTTGGGGCAACGTCGTCGCCGACACAGTTCAGGTCATTTTACGCGAGACATCAGTTAACAGTGCGGTTTTTGAAGGCGACCTACTGACTCAAAAAGGGGAACCGATAATCGCCGAAGGCACTGCACCAGCCACGACAGATAAGGTTCTGGAGATTACGGATAAAGAGGTTATTACCGCGGAATATATTGACGAAATTACTACTATTGGCGAAACGGACGTGCGGACTCAGATCCAAGCAGTTGTATTGGGGAGCAGTGCGGGTATGTTACGCATTGTTGATGCCCATGTCCTAGATCCACTGCTTAATCCGGCGGAAACAATTCCAGGTTTCGCAGCTACGCCAACAGATTTCGCTTCCGTCCATGAACTAGGCAGCTTTAACGCCGGTGAAACAGTCTACTTCTGGCTTGAAGATTTGCTGCTTAGTACAGTTGTTGAGGCAGACGAAGTCAAGATTACGGTTGCCGGTGACAAAACAAAAGATGAAGTGGAAGTTGTTCTCCAAAAGAAGCCGGGAACTGAGGCGATTTTCACCGGCTCTGTTCCGACCCGATACGGTACAACACCAGTTGCAGATGGAACATTGGACGTACAAGGTGACGAAGAAATACGTGCGACTTATACGCCAAATTTTTTGGGAGTGAACTATCCTATCGTCGAAGATTCGGCTTACACCAACAAGGGTGTGCGCGGATACCTTGCAGTCACGCGTGCAGACGGAACATCGGTTCGGCACTTTAACATAGGACGTCCCCTTTACTTTCGCGTAGAGGACGCCGACCTGAATCTCGATTTCTTTAAGGTCGAATCAACCGTCCTCACGGTTGTGACAGAAACGCAGGAACTGTCCATCATACTGCGTGAGGAAAATTCCAATTCGCATATCTTCCGTGGGCAGGTGCCTACGCAGTATGGGCGTACGATCAGTCAGAAATCGATCCCCTCTTTGAAGGAAAATGATCAATCCGCCCTACTTGGACTGCTTGGCGGGGATATTGTCAGGGCAACCTATGAAGATGGCCTGACCGATACTGGGAAAACAAATGTGGAAATAAGCGTGAGCTGTCGCGCAAACTCTATCGCTTGGGCGCCCTTCACAGATCGCCCCGTACTGATTGATGGCCATGAGGATGGCTGGCCCCTTGAGAGAGCGCTCAAAACCTCTCAAGATGCAGGAATTCTCTGGTTACAGTGGGATCGAGACCATCTCTACCTTCTTGCTCAGATCTATGATGAAGATATCGTTGTGCCAGACGTGATCGAGTATTACCGCGGTGCCGACGCGCTAGAATTGCATATAAATCTGCAGCCGGACGCCGTCAAAAAGCCAAGCTATCTGGAGACGGAGAACAATCCAGATCGGCATGTCATTTGGATATGTCCAAAAGGGGGTGGTTTTCACGGAGATCGCCCCTATATCGGGCAGGGCGCCCCGGAATTTATCCCCAACTATCAGGCGGCTAATCTCGATGTTTCAGTGAGGCAGCAAGCGAACTATTACGTTATAGAAGCGCGCATCCCTTTCTTCCCTGTGCTTCGTGGTTTTCATCCGTTGAAAACGAAACAGCAGAACCGCATCGGCTTCAATTTTGTCATCCACCGATCTAATAATCAGGCGATTTATTGGGCATCACAGATACCAGAGGCGGTCCCGGTATTTCCCAGTGATTTGGGATTGCTGATTTTGGAGTCACCCGTACCTTAAACTAGGGTCATTTATGGTAAAAATTATAATTACTGATACATTTGAATAATACACTGGTGCTAGTTTGCAGCTGTTGATAACGTCAAACGTGATGCGTGAAACATCAAAACTATTGGCTTTTGGGTGCCTTTAGCCCCGGAGGGGCGGCATGTTTATAGTACACGGATAAATAAATATCCCAAAGCCCCGGAGGGGCGACATGTGCAGCCGAAGGGTAGAACCAATGAGCTACCCTAATCAATCAATGAACGCTTCAACAATGTGGGAAAGATCCTCTCACTAACTAGCACCAAAGGTTAATATGTATACCTGTTTGTATTGTTCACCATAGTTTTACTGTAGGAGGGATCTCCGAATCCCGACATCTCTCTGTAGGAGGGATCGCCCGGTTGCACCCGTTCAAACAAAATGGTAAAAAAAACCGAAAACTGAATAGCCCTAACCTTAAATTGTTTTTTGTTGACGTGGCTGATCCGAAGTGATATGATTGGCAATACTATACAGTGCGAATGTCACGCGTATCGAAAACCACAGGATTTAGTCATCAAGATAACCTATGGTGGTAGGGATGTGTGTTCGTTTCAGTCAAAACACAGGCAGAATCTCATAAGTCATCATGGAAACTACTAATGCTCCCGTCACAGGCGTTATACTTGCCGGTGGGCGAAGCCGCCGAATGGGTCAAAACAAAGCGTTGATGCCTTTAGGAGATGAACCGCTAATCGCACACGTCATCCGCCAAATGGAATCAGTTGCGGACGAACTCCTTCTGATCACGAATGAACCCGAACTATACACCGCCCTGAAGTTGCCGATGTACAGAGACATACTACCAGACATGGGGGCATTGGGCGGTATCTACACAGGACTGACGTACGCTGCAAACCGCATCGTGATCTGCGTTGGCTGCGATATGCCGCTGTTACAGCCGAATCTCCTCTCTCACCTGACCACCCTTCTTGACAATTACGATGCCGTCGTCCCGTGTGTTGAAGTGGAAGAGCGGTCTGCAAACGTGCTGCAAACCCTTGCCGCCATTTACACGAAACGGTGCTTACCCATCATTGACCGTATGTTGGCTGGGGGCGAATTGCGCGTCCATGCGCTGTACGACCGTGTTGATACACGTATCGTCCAACCACAGGAATGGCGGCGGTTTGACCCGCGGGGGCTTTCGTTTTTCAATATCAATACACCTGAAGACTTTGAAATAGCCAACAAATATATCGGAGAAAATTATCATGTTAACAGTTGAAGAAGCACGTCAGCAAATGTTAGATACCATTACCGTCCTGCCCACCGAAGCGGTCGGAATCTTAGACAGCCTCGGCACAATTCTCGCGGAAGACGTGTACGCCAGCGAGAACATACCACCGTTTCACAACTCCGCTATGGATGGCTTTGCCGTGGTGGCCGCGGATGTGTTGAACGCGTCCGAAGGGCAACCGGTCCAGCTTTCGGTAGTAGAGACGATCCAGGCGGGACGTGCCCCCACAGCCTGCATTCAGCGCGGGAGTGCTGCACGCATTATGACGGGTGCGATGATGCCTGAAGGTGCGGACGCTGTCGTTATGCAGGAAGTGACAGAATCGGAAGGGGAGCAGGTCACAATCTTTGAAGGAGTTGAGCCGGATGAGAACGTCCGGTTCACCGGTGAGAGTGTAAAGCAGGGCGATCTGGTCATGTCGCAAGGGAAACTTATCCGCCCACAAGAAATTGCCATGTTTGCCTCGCTAAATCGATCTGAAGTCGCGGTTTATAAGCGTCCGAAAGTTGCCGTGGTTTCCACAGGTGATGAACTCACACCACTTGGCGAACCACTTGCAGCTGGCAAAATTCGGGACAGTAACCGTTACGGCATCTGCGCCCAGATTGAAGAGGCTGGCTGCGATCCCGTTGACATGGGAATTGCACGTGATGATGAGGCTGAGACAGAGCGTAAGTTCCGTAAAGCGTTGGAAGGAGCAGACGCCCTGATTACCAGCGGCGGGGTATCTGTGGGAGAATTCGACGTTGTGAAGACAGTGCTATCCAAGCTGGGTGAAATCAACTTCTGGCGCGTGGCAATGAAGCCCGGGAAGCCACAAGCCTACGGTATCGCTGACGGCAAACCTATCTTTGGGTTGCCCGGAAATCCAGTTTCGTCGTTGGTCGTGTTTGAGCTTTTTGTCCGTCCCGCGCTCCTCAAAATGGCGGGACATTCGGAGCTGCTTCGTCCGACCTTCAAGGCGGTTTTGGAGGAAGAGATTTCCAACAAAGACGGTCGCGTTAGCTTTATGCGCTCAGTTATCACATCACAGGATGGGAAGCATTACGCAAAGACGACGGGACCGCAAGGATCAGGGATCCTTCATTCACTTGTCTTAGCCAACGGTTTTATCGTTATCCCAGCAGGTGCCACAATAGCCGCCGGTGAAACAGTAGAAGCACAATTTATGGGATGAGTAGAGGATAATCATCATTATCCTCTATTACAGAACACCCCATTTTCCCCGCAAACTAGTACATTGTCAGATAAATGCCAATGGTCCTGCTCGTTGTGGATTGACAAATCCACAACACCGCCGCAAATCGGGCTTGGATAGCCATATCCAAGTTGCTCTGAATCCCGCCTGTCCCGATGTATCGGGGGGATTTATCGGGGTCTCGGACTCTCGGAATGGAGCCGAGCCGTGAGTGCTTTATCACGATTTATTTGACAGAGCACTAGAGCAGATTAGGCGTCTATGCGGTTGGCTTCAATATAGTCCCAATCGTATTCTATACCCAATCCGGGCTTCTGAGAGACGATCACATTACCTTCAGAATCGATTGGATCTGTAATCGCTTTTAGCCCGGGCGGAGGCTCCTCATAATCGACACCGGGACGTAACAGTCCGCGTTCGTAATAGCGGCAGGTAGCTTCAGGCGCAGCACAGGCAAGATGGACGTGGGGTGCACCGGTGCCGTGCAGTTCGCACTGGATGCCGTAAGCCTGACAGAGATTAATCAACTTCCAGCAACCGGTGATCCCACCATAAAAGATGTCAATGCGCATCATATCGGCCGCTCCCTGTAGTATCCACTCCGCTCGGCTAAATACACCGCCGGGGACGTGTTCGGGTGAACAGATGGCGATGTCCACCTCACGGGTGAGGCGTCGGTACGCCTCGACACGGGTCTCAATCATAGGGTGCTCCAACCAGTAGTAATTGAGTTTCTCTAACTCTCTACCTACCCAGATTGATTCATCCAAGGTATAAACACCGAATGGGTCCAGCATCAGTACCATGTCATCCCCTACCGCTTCGCGCACCGCTTTGCAGACCTCAACATCTTCCTTTGGGAAACCGGGAAGCTGCGGTGCAGGCTCCTCGGTGTGCGGGTTCCAGCAGATATAGGCGTGGACTTTGTACGCCTTATAGCCTTTCTCTTTACAAGCTATCGCGTGCTCAGCATACACTTCGGGCCCACCCAAGTTGGGGAAGGTGCTTGCATAGGCTCTGACCTTTTCACGCGCCCCACCGAGCAGTTGGTAGACGGGAACGCCTGCCTTGTTGCCCAATAGGTCCCACAACGCGCAATCGGCTATCCCCATCTCGCTCTCCGACGGCCTATGACTGAAAGTTGACATCTGATCCATCCAGTGCCAGATCTGCTCTCGGTGCAACGGGTTTTCGCCCAAGATGAGCGGCTTGATAACCCCCTCCATCGTCGCTTTGTCACCGCCAAGCATGTGTCCGTTGATACCTTCGTCAGTAGAAATCCGGGTTATTGAACCGATGCTCTCCACTTCATCTCCCCAGACACCATACCCCCACTTGGTAGGGTGCCCCCGGGTCGTCGTCCGAAATTGAATGACCTCCACGTCAGTGATTTTCATGGTTCTCCTCCTCTTTAGTAGCAGCTTGAAAGTTGAATAACGCCAATTCTCCCTCACCTTATCCGCGAGATAATAACCGTAGATAGAATCTGAACTCGTATGATATACTGAATACACCTATCTGTCGACAGGAAACTTATCTTGATCCAAGTTGATTGCAAGGTTAGCCTCCTTATTCCCCCGTCCCGCCAGTTTGAGATGTCGCTTACGCAGAACAAGCAGAGGGACAGTGATAGAGGTACAGGAAGCCCCTCCTACAAGCCCCTCAGTCCGTGGGAAGAGAGGCGGCTCGATCTGAATCACGGATTAGACAGATGAAGCGGATAAGAATGCGTAAAACGTGATGCGTGAAAGTAGATTGCAATGTATAGGGTTCATTAGTTCAATCAACCACGCAGCCCCAGCAGGGCGATATGTATATAGAAAAACCGAATCAACCCACATCAAAGCCCCAGCGGAGTGACATGTGCGTAACTCTTAGCTTAATTATGGTAAAAATTATAATTACTGATACATTTGAATAATAACCACTGGTGTTAGCTTGCAGCTGTTGATAACGTCAAACGTGATGCCCCGATAAATCCCCCGATAGGATCGGGGCAGGCCCGATGAATCCCCGATGAATCGGGACAGGCGGGACAGGCTGTGAAACATCAAAACTATTGGCTCTTCGGTGCCTTTAGCCCCGGAGGGGCGGCATGTTTATAGTACATGGATAAACAAATACCCCAAAGCCCCGGAGGGGCGACATGTGCAGCCAAAGGGCAGAACCTAAGAAGAATCAATCAGCTACCCCACTAATGAATTAATGAACGATTCAACAATGTGGGAAAGACCCTTTCACTAACTAACACCAAAGGTTAATATGTATATTTATTTGTATTGTTCACCATAAAATGAATGGAAATCGCAATGCCAGATTGTACAGACAAAGAATTGCTACAAATTATCGAATTCAGCGAAGTTGACTGTGTCGAGTTTAAAGAATCCTTATCCGGTGATGCTCCGACAAAAATCAGGGAAGCCATCTGTGCGTTTGCCAACGATCTGCCACGCCACGAAAAACCGGGCTTTGTTTTCGTGGGGGTAAAGAACGACAAAACTATTGCAGGTCTACCTGTCACGGACCGATTGCTCTTGCAGTTAGCTGATATGAAAACCGATGGAAATATCGTGCCACCGCCATCCTTGAACGTTGAAAAACGTGTGCTGCAAGGCAAAGAAATTGCCATCGTCACAGTGCAACCATCCGACTCGCCGCCGGTTCGATTCAAAGGTGCTATCCATATCCGTACCGGCCCGCGTCGAGGCATCGCTACAGCACAAGATGAGAGGATTCTCAACGAAAAGCGGCGATATGGAGATCGACCCTTTGACCTATATCCCGTCCCCACAGCGAATATCTCCGACCTCAATCTGACCCAATTCGAGCACGAATATCTACCGCAAGTTGTTACCCCCGAGGTACTGGCAGCCAATGAACGTACTTCCGAAGAACGTCTGGCCGTGACGAAGATGATTGCCCCAGGCGATGAACAAGTCGCAACGGTGTTGGGAATACTGGTGCTCGGCAAAAACCCTCAAGATTATCTTTCAGGTGCTTATGTGCAGTTCCTCAGAATTGATGGTAGCGAGCTAACGGATGATATTCTTGACAGCGAAGAAATAGGCGGGACAATTCCGGACTTGCTTCGCCGTCTCGACGATAAAATGGCTGCCCATAATCGCACTGCTGTTGATTTTACAACTAGCGTAGTCGAACACCGAACGGAACTTTATCCTATTCAAGCGTTACACCAGATCACCCGGAATGCCGTTATGCACAGAACCTATGAAGCAACCAACGCGCCGATTCGTGTGTCTTGGTTCAATAATCGCATTGAGATTTTCAGTCCCGGTGGCGCGTTTGGGGTGGTAACGGCTGCGAATTTCGGTCAACCCGGACTTACCGATTATCGGAACCCTAATCTGGCGGAAGCGATGAAAAATCTCGGCTATGTGCAGCGTTTTGGTGCGGGGATACCGATAGCGAGAAGGCTGCTGACCGAAGCAGGACATCCGGAACCGAAATTTGACATTTATGATACTAATGTGCTTGTCACAATAGAGGCAGTGCCAAAACCTTGAGAGGAGATGACAATGCCTGTTCCAGTTTTAACTTTCTTCAACAATAAAGGTGGAGTTGGTAAAACCTCCCTTGTCTATCATCTGGCATGGATGCTATACGACATGGGCCATCGAGTGCTTGCCTGCGACCTTGACCCACAGGCGAACCTTACTGCTGCATTTCTCGACGAAGGACGTTTGGAAGGACTTTGGGACGAGAGCGACGCTGCTTTTGCATCTAGAAGCACTATTTTTGAGTGTGTAAAACCATTGATGCAAGTCGGAGATCTACAATCACCATCTCTTCAGTCAGTTGTACTGCAACCGGATCTGTTTCCTCCTGATTTAAGGTTAATTCCAGGTGATTTGGCACTAGCGGAGTTTGAGGATACCCTATCGGCTGAATGGCCAAACGCCCTAGGATCCGGTGATCTATACCGCCCATTTAGAATATTGACCGCGTTTTCGACTATTATGCAGGAGGGAGCTGCAAAAATGAACGCCTCAATTATCTTAGCCGACGTAGGACCCAATCTCGGTGCTATCAATCGCTCTGCACTGATTGCAACTGATTATGTCGTTGTTCCGTTGGGAGCGGATCTGTTTTCGTTACGGGGTTTACGCAACCTCGGTCCTACACTCAGACGATGGCGGCAGGATTGGAAACGCAGACGAGATAATTGGAGCATTCCGGATTTCCCAATTCCAAAAGGAGATATGAAACCAATTGGATACGTAATGCAACAGCATAGCGTCCGGTTGAATCGCCCTGTGATAGCCTATGATAAGTGGGTCAACCGTATGCCTGAGGAATATGCTCGGAACCTACTGGACGATAACGACGGACCCTACCCTGAAACACCGGAACAAGATGAAAAACATGCCCTCGCTACCGTCAAGCACTACCGAAGTTTGGTGCCGATGGCACAGGAAGCACGAAAACCCATTTTTCATCTCACCCCAGCTGATGGAGCAATTGGCAGCCACGCCGCCGCCGCCAATACTGCCAGCGACGATTTCGAGGCTTTGGCTGAGAAGATAACAGCAAGGATTAAACTGGAGGAAATGAACCAATGAACTAATGTAACGTAAGTTTCTATTTGTAGATCGATTTTCATGAGGTTTCAAAAAATAATTCGGTAATTCTATATTTCCCCCAGGCCCGGTAGGTGCGGTTTCCAACCGCACCGGACATCGCTCGGAAATGAACCAATGAACTAAAACAACCTGAAATAGGTATAAATTATGTCAAATCACAACACCCGAATCCGAGACAATCACGGACGAGGAACGGTCGGCGATTTTCTGAGGTCCAACATCGAAAACGGTTCATCGCTCTCGGTTGTCTCGGCGTACTTCACGATCCACGCCTTCGAAGCGCTCAAAGAACATCTCTGGAAAATTGACGGACTTCGATTCCTGTTCGGCGAACCCGACTTTATCAAAAACCTCGACGCAAGGGACACCGATCCGAAAGCCTTCAAAATTGAGGACGAGGGGCTGCAGCTTGACAAGCCGCTTCAACAAAGACCGATTGCTAAAGAGTGCGCTAACTGGATAAAAGAGAAGGTGGAGATTAAATCAACCCGGCAATCAAACCTACTCCACGGGAAAATGTATCATATCGCCAACAACGACGCAGAAAAAGCCATCATGGGCAGCTCCAATTTTACCGTGCAGGGACTCGGGTTGGGTCAGTCCAACAATAACATTGAGCTCAACTTAGAGGTGGAGGACGACCAAGACCGCGGTGACCTGAAGGCGTGGTTTGATGATGTCTGGAATGACGATGAACGGGTCGAAGATGTAAAAGAACAGGTAATTGCTAGGTTAGAGAAGCTGGGGGACGATCAGGGGCCAGAGTTCATCTATTACAAGACCCTTTATGAGCTGTTCCGGGACGACTTAGAAGCCAGAATGAACAACGAGCAAAAAATAGAGGACACGCACCTATACGACACAGAAATTTGGAAAAAGTTGTACGCCTTCCAGAAAGATGGCGTAAAAAGCGTTATCGCCCGTCTGTTACGGCACAACGGCTGCATCCTCGCCGATAGCGTGGGATTGGGCAAAACCTACACAGCGTTGGCGGTTATCAAGTTCTTTGAGTTAAGGAATGAGCGTGTGCTGGTGTTGTGTCCCAAAAAATTACGCGAAAACTGGGCCCTGTATCCAGTGTATTACAGCCAAGTCAACAACCCTTTTGCAGACGACAAATTCGGCTACTCACTACTATCGCATACCGACCTATCTCGCTACAGCGGCGATGCTGATGGCACCGGTTTGGAGGGGTTTAATTGGAGCAATTTTGACTTGGTGGTGATTGACGAATCGCACAACTTCCGCAACGACACCAAACCCACCCTTGATGATGCGGGTAATATCCTTCGCCACAGTCGCTACACGCGGTTGTTGGAGGAGGTTATCAAGGAAGGTGCCCAGACGAAGGTGCTGATGCTTTCGGCAACGCCGGTGAATACCTCGCTCATTGACCTGCGGAATCAGATCTACCTGATGACCGGAAAGCGCGAAGAGGTCTTTCAGAAAAGTTTGGGGATCAGCAATATCCGCGCTTTGCTGGGGCAGGCGCAAAAGGAGTTTAAGGCGTGGGAGGATGATAAGGACAGTGGTAGAGACAAATCGAAATTGCTGGCTAAATTGGGTGCCGATTTCTTCCAGTTACTCGGCGGTGTGTCTATCGCTCGTTCTCGACGGCACATTGAGAATTTCTACATGGACGAAATAGATAGAATCGGAGAGTTTCCCGAACAACTGAAACCGGAAAACCATCACCCACCGACCGACCTGACCGGCGCGCTCTCTTATAAATACTTGGCGGATCAGATAGAGAAATTCTCCCTGTCTGTCTACACGCCGTCCAGCTATGTTATCGGTGAAGCAGCAAAACAGCGATTGGCAAAAGAGAAACAGGACTTCCGTTTCAACCAGTTGGACCGTGAGAAGTTCCTGATCGGAATGATGCAGACCAACTTTCTGAAACGTCTGGAGAGCTCCGCACACTCCCTCACAGAAACGCTTGAACGCACAATCGGCAAAATTGAAGACTTACTGGAAAAGATTGATCGCTATGAACAAAATCAGGGGATGCCGGAAACAGAAACTGACCGCCTCGCAGACACCGACATCCTACCGGAGGACGACGAAGATGATGAGGAGTTCTTGATAAACCGGGCGCGTCACCCCTATCACTTGGGGGAATTGGATTGCGCCCGTTGGAAAGAGGATCTCATAAAGGACAAGGAGACCTTGGGGGAGGCGTTGGAGAGCGTCAAGGGGATCACGCCGGAACGGGACGGCAAACTTCAAGCGATTAAGGCGCATATTCGAGACAAGGCACAAAACCCACCGACCGACAAGGACGGGGAGATCAACCGCAAGCTGCTGGTGTTCACCACCTTCAAGGACACGGCGGAGTATCTCTATGGCAACCTCTCGGATCTGGCAGCGGAATTGAACCTGAAGGTGGCGATGGTCTCCGGTGACGTGACGCGAACCCAATCCCGCCCAAATAACTTCAACGCCATCCTCACCAATTTCGCACCACGGGCACGCGAACGCGCCGAGGACGGCAGCGATGAAATTGACCTGCTCATCGCCACCGATTGCATATCGGAGGGACAAAATCTACAGGACTGCGATACAGTGTTGAACTACGACATCCACTGGAATCCAGTGCGTATCATCCAACGCTTCGGCCGTATTGACCGCATCGGCAGCCGCAACCGATCCGTGCGAATGATTAACTATTGGCCCACCGAGGATATGGAGGTCTATCTGCGCCTGCAAAGCCGTGTTGAAGCTCGCATGGCACTCGCAGACGCCGCCGCAACCGGCAGTGAAGACCCATTGAACGAATCGGCATACGAACAAGCCCAGATGGAACTGAATTTCCGTGACCAGCAACTGAAGCAGCTGCGCGAAGAGGTGTTAGACTTCGACGACCTCTCCGACGGGGTTGTTCTGAGCGATTTTACCCTCGATTACTTCTTCACCCAACTGTTACGGTATCTGGAAAAGAACAAAAAAGAGTTGGAAGCGGCCCCCAACGGGGTGTATGCTGTCACCCATGACGAAAGCCATCCGACAGAAACCGGTGTCATCTTTTTCCTCCGCCAGCAGAACGCTAACACCGATATACAGAGAAAAACAGCCAGCCCCATCCACCCCTTTTATGCGGTCTATATCCGCAACACCGGCGACATCCGCTACGGTTGTGCAAACACCAGACAGGTGCTGGACCTGTTTGAGTCGGCGGCGGTCGGTAAGATCGATCCGTTGCATGACCTGTGCATCCAGTTTGACACCGAAACCCAAAACGGCGAGAACATGACGCTGTATAACGGACTGTTGAAAGCGGTCATAAACCATATCAGCAGGGCGCACACGACAACGCAGAGTAACAATATGGGGCTTGGCGGCTCACGCGATTTTGAACTGCCGCTGGATTCCGAAGCCCCCAGAGATACCAGCGATTTTGAATTGGTGACATGGCTAGTAATCACAACCCCACAGTCCCACTAGTAGGGGCAGGTCTTGTGCCTGCCCTATACTGTAGGAGGGATTTCCCAATCCCGACACATCGTTCGGGATTGAAGACGGTAATACGGGAAGCGGATATTTAGCCCCAGTTGCTTTGAATCCCGCCTGTCCCGATTCATCGGGGATGTATCGGGGCGGGGCGACATGTGCCATTTGTCTGAATCGCGGATTAAAACGGATTACACGGATAAGGCAAAGAAAATGGGAAACCCAGCTTTTAGCACCAGTTTTGAATCCCGATTTATCGGGGCGGGGCGACATGTTTATAGTACGCGGAACACGCAAATAACCAAAGCCCCAGCGGGGCGACATGTGTTGGAGTGATGCGTGATGCGTAAATAGTTCATTGGTTTAATTCTTGTCTGAATCAGGATTTTCTGGATTAAAGGATTGACAGGATAGAAAACGGAAGGTGAAACGGGATGTGGTGCATTGGTTCATTTAGCCCCAGAGGGGCGACATGTTTATAGCCGGGCGATAGGCCCTTCTTCCAAGCCCCAGCGGGGCGACATGTGCCATTTGTCTGAATCGCGGATTAAAACGGATTACACGGATAAGGCAAAGAAAATGGGAAACCCAGCTTTTAGCACCAGCGGTGCGACATGTTTATAGTGCACGGAATACGCAAATAACCAAAGCCCCAGAGGGGCGACATGTTAGGACTTACACAGTTCAGGTTGTAGGGAACAACGATCGTTGTTCCCCACGGACATAACAAGGAACGAAGCACATGAACAACGAAGAAATCAGCAAGAAGCAAGAAATCGAATCCGCCTTGGCGGAGATGATTGACGACGACTTTTTGGAAACCTCAAGGGAGCTGTTGGCGGTTTTGGGCTACTGTAGCGACCGGACTGCGAATTTCCCGGGAACAGCGGATGACTTTATCCGGCGGTTTCCAACCCGGAACGAAAACACCGACACAGAGCGGGAATTTCGCAAGAACGTGGAATCAGTAGAGCTGGTGTTTCAAGTCACGAGCAGGGAAATTGCCCCAGATGATCAGCCAATGCTGTTTGAGGCACCAACCTTTGATGAGGGATATGTAAGGACTTTCACCTTCTTTGCAATCGAATTGAAAGATTCAGACTACCCCCGCGGCAAATACGCCCAATTCACGCGAGAGGTCAACAAACGGCTGGTGATGCCGGTTGTAGTATTCTTTCGCGTTAGGGACCGTTTGACCATAGGCTTTGTCGGTCGCCGTCAACACAGGCTTGACCAGGACCGCGACGTGCTGGAACAGGTCACGCTGATTAAGGACATTCACTTAGATAACCCGCACCGGGCTCATCTGGACATTCTGTTTCAACTTTCGTTGGGGGAATGCGCGAAGTGGATGGCTGCCAACTATGAACAGGAAAACTTCGATGGGTTGCTCGCGGCGTGGCTTGCCCAACTGGACACCTCCGAACTCAACAAACGCTTCTTCAACGAACTCGCCAACTGGTATTTCTGGGCGGTCGATCAGGTCACGTTCCCAGACGACGCGGGAGAAGATGTCGAAGTCCGCAACGCCACCAGCGTGATCCGCCTGCTCACGCGGTTCATTTTTGTCTGGTTCATCAGGGAAAAAGGACTGGTGCCGGACGCCCTCTTTAACCCAACGGAACTTGATGATATTCTCAAAGACTGCAATCCGGGGGAAAGCACCTACTACAAGGCAATCCTTCAGAACCTGTTTTTTGCCACGCTCAATCAGGAGATGAACACCGCACAAAATCCCAATAACCGCAGATTTCGTGGTGAGGGACGGCAACACTACAACATCACATCGCTCTACCGCTACAAAGACCATTTCATCGACCCGGACGATGCCCTACGACAGTTTGAGACGATCCCTTTCCTAAATGGCGGTCTATTTGAGTGCTTGGATGGGCCATCTAAAGATGATCCGACAGAGATTCTACGAATTGACGGCTTTTCTGACCGAAACGACATTCCGCTGCGTGTCCCTAATGAACTGTTCTTTTCGGATGAACAGACCGTTGACCTCAATGCCGCTTACGGAACGAGGGGACGACAGCATAAAGTACGTGGTCTGGTTCATATCCTCAGCAGCTACAAATTCACGATTGCCGAAAACACCCCTATTGAGGAGGAGGTCGCTCTGGACCCCGAACTGCTCGGCAAGGTGTTTGAAAACCTGCTCGCCGCCTACAACCCCGAAACCAAAGTAACCGCCCGCAAGCAGACCGGCTCCTACTACACCCCACGCGAGATTGTCAACTACATGACCGACGAGTCGTTGATCGCCTATCTCAAAAACGCGCTCATCCGCCACGCTGAGTCCGATGCACAAACAGCGGAGATCGAGGAGAAACTTCGCGGGCTGCTCGCCTATAACGATGCCCCAAACCCATTCGATGAAACGGAAACCGATGTGCTAATCAAAGCCATTGACACCCTCAAGATCCTTGATCCCGCCTGCGGTTCGGGCGCGTTTCCGATGGGGGTGCTGCATAAATTGGTATTCATTCTCGGAAAACTGGATCCGCGCAACGAGCAGTGGAGACAACGGCAAATCGCCAGAGTCGAAAGCACCATTGAGAGGGCGGAGGAAATTGACGATAGCACATTTCGTGAAAACACCATCCGCGACCTTGAGGGTGAAATTGAGAACATCAACGAGGCATTCGAGCGGAACGAACTGGACTACGGACGGAAACTCTACCTGATTGAAAACTGCATCTACGGCGTGGACATCCAACCGATTGCCACCCAGATTGCCAAACTCCGCTTCTTTATCTCCCTCATCGTAGACCAACAGATTGACGACTCACGAGAGAATCACGGGGTGCGTCCACTGCCGAACTTGGAAACGAAATTTGTCGCAGCGAATACGCTCCTCGGCGTGGATAGACCGTTGCAAACGCAAATCCGCAGCCCGCAGGTTGACCGTAAGGAGAAGGAACTGGAGGAGGTTCGCCGAAGGCACTTCACCGCTCGCACCCCACGAACCAAAGCCAAATACCGTGCCCTCGACGGCCAAATCCGCACCGAAATCGGTGAATTGCTCAGAGACCTCGGTTTTCCCGATGAGACGACCGAAAAAATCGCTAATTGGGACCCCTACGATCAGAATGCAAGTGCGGATTGGTTTGATTCGGAATGGATGTTTGGGATCAGGGATGGGTATGATATTACGATTGGCAATCCGCCGTATATTCAATTGCAAAGCGATGGTGGACGGTTAGGGCGTTTGTATGTACCGTGCAATTTTGATAGCTTTATCCGGACAGGTGATATTTATTGCCTATTCTATGAAAAAGCGAATCAACTGTTAAGCGAGGGTGGACATACCTGTTTTATTACTTCCAACAAATGGATGCGCGCAGCGTATGGCAAAAAGCTGAGAGATTATTTTATCTCACATACCCAACCTATTCAACTACTGAACATGGGACCAGATGTTTTTGATGCCACCGTGGACACCAACATCCTACTATTACAAAACGCCCTATCCGATGTCCATCTCCCCTTCACAGCTACAACTATCAAACCTGATTTCGACAAACATACTGGCGACATAGCCAAATACCTGAAGGATAACGGTGTGGCTATGGAACTACCATCCAAAGGCGAACCGTGGGCGATACTCTCACCGACTGAACTTGCCCTGAAACGCAAGATAGAAGAGGTTAGCAAACCGCTCAAAGACTGGGATATACACATCTATCGTGGAGTTGTAACAGGTTTCAATGAAGCATTTGTCATAGACGAAGCCAAGCGTAAAGAATTGATAGCGGTTGACCCAAAGTCTGCCAAAATCATCAAACCACTTCTGCGCGGACGAGACATCAAACGCTATCATGCTCAATGGGCGGGATTGTATTTGATAAGTACTTTTCCTGTCCTTGATTTGAACATTGACGATTATCCTGTGGTTAAAAATTATCTTCTGGAATTTGGCAAAGATCGATTAGAACAAACAGGCAAAATACTTGCTGACGGCACTAAATCTCGTAAGAAGACAGGAAATAAATGGTTTGAGTTACAAGATCAAATTGCTTACTACCCCGAGTTTGCAAAGGAGAAAGTTATTTATCCAGAGATAACAAAGTTTCTCCCATTTGTTTACGACCCAAATGAGTTCTACATCAATAATAAGAGTTTTATCATTACGGGCGGAAATTATTTGAAATATCTTACAGGATATTTTAACTCAAAAGTTGCAGCAAGGTGGATTCGGCAAAACTGTCCAGAGTTAGGTGATGACAGAAGAGAGTTGAGAAAAGTATTCTTTGAGAATATTTTAATTCCTCCTGTTACAGAAGCGAACCAACATCTTGTCACGCAGATAGAAACGCGGGTTGACCAAATCCTCGCCACCAAAGGCACGGCCCCGGACGCAGATGTATCCGAACTTGAAAAAGAGATTGATCAGATAGTATACTTCTTATACGATCTCACCCCTGAAGAAATCGCTATTGTGGAGGCGGCGGAAAATGTCTGAATCACGGAAGATACCAACAACGTCGCGCTATAATTTCTGGCTCAATCAGCCCGGAACGTTGCGCGACAGTGTCGGGTGTTTGATTAAGCAGATAGCGCGGATTTTTTGAATCCGTGTAATCCTTTAATCCGCGATAATCAGCGATTCAGACAAATGTTCGCCAATGTACCAATCAACATAGCCCCAGCGGGGCGACATGTGTATAGAATGTTTTTTTCAACCCGTGTAATCCCTAAATCCGCGTCAATCCACGATTCTGACAGTGAAGAAATCTATTATGGAGAAGAAGAAATAAAAATGTCGAATCAATCCAATACTTCAAATGATACGCCACGCACGGTGCAGGATGTTATCCGCGCGATAGAGACGAAATCCGCTGGCGGTGGCTATATCTACCGCGGTGAACCTGAATGCCATGAGGAACCTCCACACTATGGGAAAGTTTCCTCAAGCCTTTGGCGCGAATATGGTATTGGGGAGGTTGATATAGAGGTTGTCCAAGCAGAGATGCTGAACGACGCTAAAAAGCATATCGGGGATCTGCCTCAAGATTTTCGTGTGGATGTCGGGGCATTTCCAAATGTGGCCGAAGAGAATACCGATGAAACCATCAATTTTGAAATCCTGACTGAAATCCAACACTACGGCGGTGCAACTAACCTAATCGACTTCACAACTGACTACTTTATCGCCCTTTTCTTTGCTTGTGATGGACACCATAACAAAGACGGCCGGGTTATCCTGCAAAAAACCGAGGAGATAACAAATATGATTAGGCATCCTCGGAATCCACGACATCGCGTTATCGCTCAGAAAAGCGTATTTGTTCGCCCGCCCAAAGGCTTTATTGAACCACACGAGGATGATATAGTCACTATTCCGGCAAATCTTAAACAATTGATCCTACAACACCTGCGAATGTATCACGGCATATCTACGGAAACCATCTACAACGACCTCCATGGTTTTATTAAAAACCAAGACATTCATGGGGGTGCCTACACGGAGTTTTATAGAGGATTTGCCTGTCACAAGAGAGGAGATGAGGCAACAAATTCTAAAACAAAACAGAAGGAATATGAGAAATCTATTGGGCATTATACCAAAGCGATAGAACTCAACCCCAATTACGTCGAAGCCTATAATAATCGTGGCGTTGCTTACACGGATAAAGGCGAATATGACCGTGCCCTTAATGATTGCAACACAGCGATACAACTTAACCCCCATTCTGCCGCAACTTATTTGAATCGCGGTAATGCTTACCAGAACAAAGGGGATTATGACCGTGCCATTGAAGATTATACCAAAGCAATAGACATGAACCATGGTTATGCCAATGCTCATTTCAATCGCGGTAATGCTTACCAGAACAAAGGGGATTATGACCGTGCCATTGAAGATTATACCAAAACGATAGACTTGAAACCTGACTTTGCCATGGCCTATAATAATCGCGGGGTAGCTTTTCTAAGCAACAATGCAGCTCACCAAGCTATTGAGGACTACACCACGGCGATAAGACTGAACCCGGAACTTGCCCTACCTTACTACAATCGCGGAGCAGCGTATTTACTCCTAAAAAAATGGGAGAAAGCCAGAGCAGACCTGACTGCTGCCAGAGATATGGGGATAGATATCATCGCTTCATTTCATAATGACTATGAAAGCGTCCCGGACTTTGAGCAGAAAAATGGTTTGAAACTACCGGCAGACATCGCCGCCATGCTAACACCCCAGCAATAAGCATCACCGCCGACGAATCTTTTTGAATCCGTGTAATCCCTGAATCCGCGATAATCAGCGATTCAGACAGTAAGGGAAGCGGGATTGTGAAGGAAGGGTAAACAGGATAAGCAGGGCTGCGTCCAAAAATCCTGAGAATCCTAAAATCCTGTAAATCTTGATTCAGACAGAGGAAAGAGAATGAACAAACCCCTAAAGATATTTATTACCTATGCACATAAAAATAAAGAAGCAAAAGATAAATTGATAGAGTGCCTTGCTGTAATGAAAAGCGATGGGGTGATAAGCATCTGGCATGATAACGAAATCCTCCCAGGCGACAAATGGCGCGAAGAGATCTTTTCCACACACCTTCCCGATTCGGATATTCTCCTCTATCTCGTTTCCCGTGCCAGTCTTGCTTCTGAAAATTGCAACAAGGAATTAGCCGGGGCGTTGAGCTTTAAGATCAGGGTCATCCCTATTATTCTTGAGAGTTGCGATTGGCTGAACCATCAACTCAGCGACTTCCAAGCTCTTCCTAATGAAGGTTTGCCTATTAACCAATGGGATCATGAGGATGAAGGTTGGCAAAATGTGGTGGACGGTATCCGAAAAGTCGTTGATAAAATGCAGTCTCAGACGGATTCAACTTCGGGTATCTTTGAAGATGAACTACTTGCTGAATTGGTGTTCCAACAAGGTAACGTTTTCATGATGTTCGGACAAATAGACAGGGCGATAGAATGCTACTCATCTGTAATAGACCTGAAACCCGATTATGCGGAAGCGTATAACAATCGTGGCGTTTCTTACCAGGAACGAGGCGAGCATGACCTAGCGATCGCTGACTTTAATACAGTCATAGAACTCAATCCTGATGATGCCCATAGCTATGTCAATCGCGGTACTGCTTACAAAGACAAGGGTGATTATAACCATGCTATCAAAGACCATAATAGGGCAATACAATTGCAGCCAAACTTTGCCGGGGCCTATAACAATCGCGGCAACGCTTACCGTAACAAAGGCAATTTTGCCCGTGCCATTGAAGACTTTAACAAAGCGATAGAACTCAATCCCAATGATGCTGGCGTTTATGGCAATCGGGGGGATGCTTACCGTAACAAAGGCAATTTTGCCTGTGCCATTGACGACTATACTAAAGCGATAGAACTCAATCCTGACCTTGCCGGGATCTATAACAACCGTGGGGCTGCTTACAGCGAGCAAGGCTTGGTTGCCCGTGCCATTGAAGACTTTAATAAAGCGATAGAACTCAATCCCAATTATACTGAAGCCCATAACAATCGCGGGGCTGCTTACGGCAGCAAAGGCAATTTTGCCCGTGCCATTAAAGATCTTAACAAAGCGATAGAACTCAATCCCAATTATACTGAAGCCTATAACAATCGCGGCAATGCTTATGCGAAAAAAGGTGATTATGACCGTGCCATTGAAGACTATACCAGAACGATAGAACTCAATCCTAATTATGCGATGGCATATAGCAATCGCGGCAATGCTTACAGTGATAAAGGCGATTATGACCGCGCCATTGAAGACTGTAACACAGCAATAGACCTGAAACCGGATGATGCCAAAGCCTATAGTAATCGCGGTATTGCTTACCGAAACAAGGGGAAGGTTGACCGTGCTATCAAAGACTATACCAAAGCGATAGAACTCAACCCCAATTTTGCTGAAGCCTACGCTAATCGTGGGATTGCTTACGGCAAAAAGGGCGATTTTGACCGGGCCATTGCAGACTGTACCAAGGCGATACAACTGAACCCCAATGATGCCAATGCTTATAACAATCGCGGGGCAGCCTATACCAACACAGAGGAGTTTGATAAAGCCATCATAGACTATACCAAAGCGATAGATTTGAATCCCAATCATGGCATAGCTTATAACAATCGCGGCCGGGTGTGGTTACACTTGAGAGAGTGGGAAGAAGTCAAATCGGATCTAACTGCTGCCAGAGACTTGGGGATGGATATCATTGCTTTATTTCATAATGAATACAAAAACGTTGAGGCGTATGAACGGGCAAATCGAGTTAAATTGCCCGAAGACATCGCCTTGATGCTGACGCAACGCCGACGGAGTCGTTTCCCCAAGACCGAAAAATTCTTGAGTGCCGACGGCACCCCCCTCGAATCGCCCGATGTGTTGAATTTGCTGGCAAAACTTCGCAACTCGGGACCACCCCTATCGCAATATGTCCAGACGCGCCCCGCTTTCGGTATCAAGACCGGCGCGAGCGGAGCCTTTGTTGTAGATAGTGCGACGCGAGATCAACTTATTGCGGAGCACCCTGCATCCGCTGATATTTTGAAACCGTTTCTGCACGGACGGGACATCAGACGCTGGGAGGTAAAGAAACCGGTTGATAAATCCCGATCTATCGGGGACACATGGTTAATTTTTGCCCACCGTCGCATAGAGATAAATCGTTATCCCGCCATCCGAAAACACCTGGAACAATATAGACCGGTCTTGAGCAAAAGGGCGGGTAAACAGAAATGGTACGAACTACCAACCACCAAAAGAGGCATCGAGCTCTTTACACAAACAAAGCTAATTTGCCCGAATAACTACGACCACCAAACCTTCGCTGTTGATACAGAGGGTTTTTACTGTGGGGATACATGCTACATGATCCCAACGGAGGAGACATGGTTATGCGGTCTCCTTAATTCCCGCGCTGTGGAGTGGTTCTATTCGCAGGTGTCAAAACAGTTGACGGGTGATTATCTTCAGGCGCGCAGCCGCCATATCCAAGAAATCCCCATCCCCGACCTCACGTCAACACAGAAATCCCTGATCGGCAAAATTGTCGATTACCTCATCTACCTTCAGGGGCAGCCGACGACGAGTGGCGGGGATTTGGCACATGCCCGCGATGCGGTGATGCTCGGGTATTTTGAGCGGATAATTGACGGACTGGCTTATGAATCCTATCTGAGTGAAGAACTGCACCAAGGGGATAAACAGTTCTTCAACCCGTTGTTCGATGAGCGGTTGCCGCAACTTGAAGAAATTCGGGGCGATAAAATGGCCGCGTTACGGGAAATCTTCGAGTGTCTGTATGAAAGAACGCATCCAATCCGGCGGAACCTTTTCTTTTTGAACAGTGTAAAACCGATCCGCATCATTGAGGACAGAACGTGAGAATTACTGAGATTGAAATCAAAAACTTCAAAGCCTTTTATGGCACCTATTGTGTATAATATATGGACTCCACCGCATGGATATTGGATTTATATGGGATGAAAACAAATATCAAGAAGTACAAAGGAGACACCATGTCCAGTTTTACGAGGTTGTTTCTGCATTTGACGATCCAAGCGGATACGAAATAGCTGATCCCGCCGGGCATGAAGACCGACGGATGTGGATAGGGATAACCACCGGGGGGCGGGTATTGGCAATTGTCTTTTCCGAGGAAGATTTACCAATCTACCGTTTAATCACTGCGTTTGATGCAGAAAGGAGATTGCGCGATGAATACTACAGAAGAAGAAATGGAATTTGATTATCAAGCGTATATGAAGGACTACGTGCCGGATCCAGACAAAATTCATTGGGGACCCGAGGCGCGTCAAAAACGACGAGAGGCAGCAATCCATAACAATCGCGGTCTTACTCACGCAGAAAAAGGGGATTATGACTGTGCAATTGAAACCTTTACCAAAGCGATAGAACTGAATCCTAATTATGCTATAGCCTATAACAATCGTGGGGGTGTTTACCGTGATAAAGGCAATTTTGACCGTGCCATAGAAGATTGCAACAAAGCGATAGAACTTAAACCCGATTATGCTGAACCCTATAGTAATCGTGGTGCTGCTTATCGCAACAAAGGCGATTTTGACCGCGCTATCAAAGACTATACCAAAGCGATAGAACTCAACCCTAGTTTTGTAGAAGCATATTACAACCGTGGAATTGCTTACGGGGAAAAGGGCGATTTTGACCGCGCTATCAAAGACTATACCAAAGCGATAGAACTGAAATCTGACCTGGCCCCGGCCTATAACAATCGCGGTAATGCTTACTATCAAAAACGCAAATATAAGTGTGCCATAGAAGACTGTACCAAAGCGATAGAACACAAACCGGATCTTGCCCCGGCCTATAACAATCGCGGCGAAGCGTGGCTACACTTGGGTGAATGGGATAAAGCAAAATTAGACCTAACTGTTGCCGTAGCGATGGGGATAAATATCATCAATGTGTTTCATAACGACTACGAAAGTGTCCCGGACTTTGAGCGAAGAAATGGGGTGAAGCTACCAGAAGACCTCGCCGCAATGCTGACACCTCAAGGAGGGTCCATAGGAGAAGAGGCAGAGCAGGAAACCACCCATGAATCGAGCGATTTTGAAACCGTCTTAGACGAAATAGTAAGAAAATACGATCGAGCATGGAAAACGCTGGCGAAACCGTGAGGTATTTGACAATTGCGGAAATTCTGAAGGTTGCCGAGCGGCATGTGGGTAGCTATCAATTGTTGAATGAAAATCGGTTACACTATTTGGTTGAAATAGTCGGTGCAAAGTTAGGTGATACAGAACTCTTTCCGACCTTGCCCCAAAAAGCTGCTGTATATGCCCATCACATCATTACTGGACATCTGTTTTCCGATGGGAATAAACGTGTCGGTCTGACTTGCACGCTCGCATTTTTAGTTTTGAACGGTTGTTCCCTTCAGCGCGACATTGAAGATTCGATTATTGAACTTGGCTTTAACATTGCGGATGGGACAATCACCGATCTTGAGATAATCGCCGATCATATACAGCAATGGATTCAATAAGCATCACCGCCGACATTTTTTATCCGTGTAATCCGTTAATCCGCGATAATCTGCGATTCAGACCGTGAAGAAATCACCATTGTGTGGGGACAAATAAAGTATGGCAGAAAAAGCGTCGCGCCGTGTAAAAACGCTGGATAGTTTTATCAAATGGGCAGCACAATTCGATGACGGACAATATCTGTTTCGGGGTGTTTCAAAGGATACTTATGAAATAGAGGCATCCGCTTACCGCCGCCTGCCCTCAGAAACGGACAAAAATCCTGATCGGCTCCTCCGAATCAATCAGGACTTAATAGAAAAAGCACGGCTTCTAGGACATGATCAGCAAAACGGTCAGCGGCTCTTTGATTTGGAACTCCTTGCAGCACTTCGGCGCAGCCACCTGTCTGATAGACTTTACTCGCAACGCTCTGGTCGCGCTCTGGATGGCTTGCCAACAAAGTGCCACCGGGGAAGCAAACGGCAAGGTCGTCGCTGTGCGTAGCGATGATTCTGCTCGGTTTGAAACGATTACGCCCAAATTGATAACAGAGGAAGATATTGCTCACTTTTTTGAGCCAGATAGACATGGGGAATATCCGCTCTACCAATGGCAACCCAAGTATCAGAACAACCGTATTATCGCCCAACAATCTGTCTTCATTTTTGGCGGTGCCCAAATTGAGACAGCGGCCAAATGCGTCATCCTAAAAGGCGGTAAGGGAGATATTCTGACCTCTCTGGATAAAGTGTCGGGAATCACCGAAGGCACTATCTATCCTGACTTTGACGGTTTCGCTCGCCTACATGCCCATAATAAATCTTATGTTGAACCCGATCCGCAAGACCATCTACAACGAGGCAGTGAGGTATATCAAAGAGGAGACTTGGATAATGCGATTGACCGCTACGATGAAGCTATCTCGTCACGCAACCCAGAAGGAGATTTAGAATGAGTTCACGAAACTTAACCGCTCGCCCCGAAGATCGAGCGTTACAGCCCGATAAACAGACGCTCACCCGGGCATATTACAATCGGGGCCTTGCTTACGCCAGAAAAGGCAATCATGAGCAAGCTATCAAAGACTTTACCCAAGCGATACAACTCACCCCCGATTATGCCGATGCCTATTACCATCGCGGTAACGCTTATAGCGATACAGGCGAATTTGTTCGTGCCATTGATGACTTCGACGAGGCGATACGACTTAACCCCAATTATGCCATCGTCTATAACAATCGTGGTAAGGCTTACGGCGAAAAGGGTAATTTTGACCGTGCCATCGAAAACTTTAATATGGCGATAAAACTCAATCCCCATTATGCCTATGCCTATAACAATCGCGGTGCCGCTTATCGCAGTAAGGGCAATTTTGACCGTGCCATCGAAGATTGCAGCAAAGCGATAAAACTCAAGTCGAATTATGCTGAACCTTACAGCAATCGTGGTGCGGCTTATCGGGAAAAAGGCGAGATTGACCGCGCCATTTTAGACTATGACAAGGCGGTAGACTTGAAACCTGATTCTGTTGAGGCACATTATAATCGTGGAATAGCCTACGGGGAAAAAGGGGATTATGACCGCGCCATCGTGGACTATTCCAAAGCGATAGAACTCAAGCCGGATCTCGTTGACGCTTATACCAATCGTGGTTATGCTTACACTAAACAAGGCGAATATAATCGCGCGATTGAAGATTATAACAGAGCGATACAGCGGAAACCTGACCTTGCTGAATCTTATGCAGGTCGCGGCGAAGCATGGTTATACCTCAGCGAATGGGAAAGAGCTAAGTTTGATCTAACAACTGCCAGGGACATGGGAGTAAATATCATCGCTTCGTTTCATAACGACTACGCAAGCGTCCCGGACCTTGAGCGGATAATAGGCATTAAGCTGCCGGCAGACATTGCCGCTATGCTGACACCCCCGCAATAAGCATCACCGCCGATGTTTTTAATCCGTGTAATCCTTTAATCCGTGATAATCCGCGATTCAGACAATAGGGAAGATGTCCCGCCTGTCCCGATGTATCGGGGGGATTCATTGCGCGTCCAGACGCCCCGATTTATCGGGGCTACTACGAGCTGGCGTGTCTTTAATCCGTGCAATCCCTTAATCCGTGATAATCCGCGATTCAGACAAAAATACATACCAACAACGCATACAAACAATGAACGACAATCTGAAATACGGCGATATCACCGACAAGATTATCGGAGCTGCCTTTGAGGTACATAAGTTTTTAGGCAACGGTTTCCAAGAGATGATTTATCAGCGAGCATTGGCACTTGAACTGGCACAAGCCGGTCTGACATTTGCCCGTGAAGTTGAGCGCGACATTTTCTACAAAGAAGCACCAGAACCTATCGGTACACGCCGCGCCGATTTCGTGGTCGAAGGAAAAGTATTGGTAGAGTTAAAGGCTATCTCCGAATTGGAAAAGGTACATACAGCCCAACTGTTAAATTATTTGAGAGCATATCGGTTAGAAGTAGGTTTGTTAATCAATTTCGGATCAAAAAGCATGGAGTTCAAAAGATTGATCCTCTCACCCCCGAATCGTCGTTGACACAGATAACGCCTTTAATCCGTGTAATCCCTTAATCCGCGATAATCAGCGATTCTGACAAGCGGGAGATGCCTCTCCCACAGTGCCCCAACAGTTGTGAAATTTACCATATAAATTGACAGTAGAGAAGGAGATTCAAATGGCAGAAACAACTCCCCGTTTTTTAACTGCGGAACTTGGCGTTGAACATCTGTTGAAGCAAACTCCGCCCCTGCATTTTACCGGAACCTCCAAGGCAGAGTGGCAGGCGTGGCGTAAAGCCTTTCGACATAAACTGATTAGGGATCTGGGTCCAAAGCCAGAAGCCATTCCGTTAGAGGTCGAAGTATTAGAGCGGACAGAGATGGACGGATATGTGCGCGAGAAGATTATATTTAATCCTGA
This sequence comes from Candidatus Poribacteria bacterium, assembly GCA_965220385.1. GTDB lineage: Bacteria > Poribacteria > WGA-4E > WGA-4E > PCPOR2b > PCPOR2b. The sequence goes on from OZ244825.1 coordinate 1,945,826, forward strand.
CCCTTTCTCCTCTATTCCCGCTTACGTCCTTAGTCCTGAAGGAGCGGGACCGAACAACCGCTGCCCGGCGGTGCTCTGTGCGCACGGACACGGCATCGGAAAAGATCCGCTCGCCGGAATAGGTGAGGATTACCAGAAACAGTTCGCTGTCAAGTTAGCACAGGACGGATTCGTTACAATTGCACCCGATTGGCGCACCTTTGGCGAACGCAAAGATCGTGACGAATGGGTTCGGCGCCCGGGACGTGATGGATGCAATGTCGCCTATATGGCGTATGGGTATTTTGGCTATCAGCTCCTCCAACTTCATATATGTGATGCCCAACGCTGCTTGGACTATCTGCAATCCCGACCCGACGTAAACGGGAGCCAGCTTGGTTGTATGGGCTGTTCGTTTGGGGGAACAATGACCACCTACGTTTCTGCATTGGATCAACGGATCAAGGCGGCGGTGATTGTCTGCTACCTCAGCACCTTGACCGATGCACTCAATGATCGCGGACGCGGAAATACGTGCGGCTCTCAGTTTATGTTCGGGCTGCGCGGACACGGAGATATATCAGATGTTGCGGGGCTGATCGCGCCACGTCCCTGTATGGCACAAATCGCATCGGACGATAATTGCTTCATCGCGGAAGATGCCAAGAGCGCGTTCAATCATCTTGAGCAAATTTATGCTGCGGCGGCCCGTCCAGAGAACCTTGAGTTGGATTACTTTGAAGGTGGACACGAGGTAGACGTTGAGCCGGGGCTTGCATTTCTGAAGAAACATCTGATGTAAAGCTTTGAAACACATCTCCTCATTTAGGAAAAAAGCGGATAAGGGGCTTTTAATTTTTCACGGTATAACAGTTGATATTCTTTGAAAGGTTATCTTGACGAAACTACAAATTCGCCCGATGGTGGTTATCATTCGGGACGGGTGGGGACATAACCCCTACCCAGAGTGGAATAGCGCCAATGCGATCCATCTCGGCAAAACGCCGGTTGACGATTGGCTTAGGCGGGAATACCCGCATGTCTGCATTCATACGTCCGGTGAAGATGTCGGTCTGCCGACAGGTACAATGGGAAACAGCGAGGTGGGACACCAGAATATCGGCGCGGGTCGAATCGTCGATCAGGAACTTTTACGAATCAGTAAAATGGTTCAATCGGGTGAGTTCTCAAGAAACCGACCACTGATCGCTGCCATGGAGGGTGTCAAAGCACGGGGAACCAATCTGCACATCATCGGTTTAGCAAGCGACGCCGGTGTGCACAGCGCATTAAACCACCTCTATGCGCTACTTGCATTGGCAAAAGAAACAGGTGTCTCAGCTGACCGTGTGCTGGTTCATAACTTTAGCGACGGGCGTGACTGCTCACCCATGAGCGGCATCAACTTCTGTGGGCAGATCGAAGCCAAGATGAAGGAGATTGGTGTTGGGCGGATTGCCTCAGTCGTGGGGCGATACTATGCCATGGACCGTGATGATCGTTGGGATCGGGTAGAGAAAGCTTACCGGCTGCTGACCGAAGGCGTGGGAAACCGTGTGTCGACCGCGGTGGAAGGATACCAGCGCTACTATGACTCCCCGTCCGAATCCAACCAAATCGGGGATGAATTCATTGAACCGACGGTTGTTACTGATCACAAGGGGAATCCCTTACCGCGCATCTCTCACGGCGATGGGGTAATCTTCTACAACTTTCGAGGCGATAGACCGCGTGAACTCTGTAACGCTTTCTGCACCCCGGAGTTTCCATTTGAAGCAGCGGGTAAAGACGGAACTGTCCAGAAAATGGGTTTTGAACGCGGAGAGCAATTGGAGATTCAGTTCGTCGTAATGAGTGAATATGAACGAGGGCTTCCTGTAGAAGTTGCCATTCCGAAACCGCCCAAGATGCACAATATTCTGGGAGCGTATGCAAGCGATATGGGATTGACGCAATTTCGTTGTGCAGAAACAGAGAAATTCCCACACGTCACCTTTTTCTTCAACGATTATCAGGACGAACCATTCGATGGGGAAGATCGACAGATAATTCCGTCCCCACGCGATGTATCAACGTATGATCAGAAACCGGAGATGTCGGCACCAGCAGTGACCGAAGAGATGCTAAGTCGAATAGCCTCGGACAAATACGACCTGTTCATCTTGAACTACGCCAACGGTGATATGGTCGGTCATACCGGATCATTGCCCGCCTCGATTAAGGCGGTAGAAACTGTAGACGCGTGTGTAGGGAGAGTAGTTGACGCCGTGATGGCAAAGGGCGGAGCGTTAATCGTGACAGCCGATCACGGGAACTGTGAGCAGATGATCGATCCTGAGACCGGCGGTCCTCACACCGCACACACAACGTATCCTGTGAATCTAATCGTTGTGGATAATAGTTTTAAGGGTCGCCAGTTAAGGACAGACGGCAGATTAGCAGACATTGCCCCGACCGCGCTCCGACTTCTGGGGTTAGATCAACCGGCCGAGATGACTGGAGAACCCCTGATCTGAACGTCCAATCCATAGTAATTCTTAGGATTAATGAAACACGCCAAACCGAGCCGCATTGCCCCCAGACCCGGTAAGCGCCGTTTCTAACCGCACCGCATAGGCGCGTCCCGATAAATCCCCGATGAACCGGCACAGGACACGAGGAGCGAAAGCGTCTATCTGTTTTTAGGATTTACTATAATACTCCCTCACCTTATCCATTTCGCATCTAATAACAATGGCGCACATTCCGTTGATAACCACAACCGGCAGGACGAATGATAATCCGGGTGATACCTTCATCGGGGTGGGACTTCAGTATCTGTTTGAACAGGCATTAGGACCTCAGGTGTGGGTGCTTGTAGATCGTTTCAGTCCGAAGGGTTTCCGCGAGTATGAAAATGTTATTCGAGAAGCTCCGTTTCTGGTCTACGGTGGGATGCCGCAATACAATAACTACGACGACTGGAAGCACTGGTACGACGACGCAATGTGGCGTGATTTTATCATTCGGTGGGGACTGAAAATCTTCACAATGGCAGGAGGGGCAGGTTTTTCTCATCCCGACATCGATGTTGATGCCTACGTTGCACACTGCTTGAAAAGCAAAAAAACGGAACAGATCATTCGTCAGCGGGTGGAAAATAGCCTCTGCTTCACCGTTCGCGATTTGTACGCACACGCACTGTTGGATTCGCTCGAAATACCGAACAGCTACCTTCCGTGTTCCGCGGTATGGGCGAGTAAAATGTGGAATATCGAACCTCCGAGAAGGAGACCCTATCTTATACTTGTTCCCCCATCACCACGCCACACACCGAAGCGAGCAGGACGCAGACGCATCCCCCGACGGAGCAGACTCAAACAATTCGCGGATAGTTGGAAGAACCTGTATACAACGCTGAAGCAGAGCGGTCATAACGTTCGGGTGCTCTGCCATGCTCACAGAGAATATACCGCTCTCCGAGGCGCGATTCCGTCTGACGCGCTCTGGTTTCACGGAGATCCCTACACGCTATTGCGCCAGTACGCCGCAGCCCATACGGTCGTCTCTGCACGGCTCCATGGCAGCCTCCCCGCGTATGGCATTTCCGGCACGCGAGTGTTAAACCTCTCCGTGGATGTACGAGGCTCTGCCGTTGAGGTCTTTCCAAGGATATGTAATCTCCGTATCAGGGAGGCGACGCCAGATGTACTTGTCTCAACGATAGATCAACTCGAACCTTCAACACCAGAAGACTTTCGAGATCCAGAAGCGGCATATCGAGAATTAATTGAATCGTCTCTGCCCGGCGAGATAAAATGAAAAAGGGGCAGGTGTGGAACCTGCCCCCTCTCTGGTTAAACTATGTTTTCGACGAAAGTCTCTATAGGTACAAATTGGACGACTGCTACCCTGTCAGGTCGGCGTGCCAGTCTGTCCAATCCTCAAGATTGTTGAGATTCACAGCGTCTAAGACGGAACCGTCGTCGCTAACCCCGGCTGCGCCCAGAATAGCCCCACGGGTATCATCATCGTGATTGTAACCTGTGATAGCTGCGTTCAATTCATCGACCGCTGCCTGATCCAAGCTCCCGCCTTTCTTGTCCAGAATCCACTGCTCAAACTCGGTATAGCTTGGACGATTCTCGTTGATATATGCGAGCGTTTCTTCCTTATCAAGACCAAGCCCATCAAGGACCATCTGATCAAAACCTGCACCACATGCCGGATAGTCAGGATTCAGTTGTCCCACCGCGTCCAACGTAACCTTGCTCCAAAATCTTGGCAGATGGAAAACACCAAGTGGACCCGCCACACCTGAACTGATTGTCGGAATAACTCCTGCCATTTTATTTTCTCCTTGTCTTCTATGCTATTGATGAAGCTCCAAAGCCAGCCCATCTGGATTTGGAAGTGGTTTATTATAGCACGCTCCAAGAAAGCTGCAAAGCATAAAATTATAACTACATGCAGGTTTTGCTAAGTACATTGTCAGAAAAATGTAGCACAAACTGTATAAGGTTTCAGAACACAACTCGGTAATTCTCTATGTTCCCAAGGCCCGGTAGGGGCGGTTTGTAACCGCACCGCCTTCAATCCAACCCGGTAGGGGCGGTTTGTAACCGCACCGGACCCCGCAATGAAGGTGATTATCATAATTTATTTGACAGAGCACTAATTGTTCCCGTAAATTGCCGTAGTGTCGATTTTAGCAAGCCCGTCAGCGGTCCCAATCCAAGCCGCACCCACACCGAGATCGATACAACTAACAATAGGTATGCTGATTCGACTCGACGGAAATTCTATTGGGTCTCGCCAACCCTCTCCCGTCTTGATCCAAACCCCACCGTTGGTGGCAATCCACACTGTATTAGATCCAGCAGCAACGTAAATACTCTGATACGGCACCAAATCTACAAAACGAAGGACAGCCTCGACGGTACTGCTCAGATCACTCTGTCGGATTTCGCCATATCCGTTGGCTTTGTCCACGCTATAATTCCATGTGAAGAAAACCTTCTCCGTACTGGCATCGAAACTCACGATTTCACTACCAGCTTTCAAGTCGAGATTATCAAAGGCACCAAAACTTTGCCAAATATGCATAGTTCGATTGTAGACCCCAATTCCATTTTGAGAAGTACCCGCCCAGACCCTATCTGGCGTGACAGCCAATGCAACGATATCATCAGCGGGTAAACCATCGCCGCCGGCTTTGCTATAGTGCTTCCACTCTCCTGTAGATCGTGTGTAACGAGCAACACCTGCAAAAGTACCGATCCAAACCTCTTCGGGGTCAATCTTGATGTCATATATTGTGTTGTCAGGAAGCCCCTTACGTCTGTCGAAGATGTCAGGAAATGTTGAAGTCTTGCTATAACGAATTATGCCATGATTTAGTGTTCCAATCCACAACTCCTGTTTGTCAACGGCAAGAGTCCGGACATCGATCGGCTTTTCTTCATCGAAGAGTGTATTGATATGGTCGGTGATGTCCGTTACAGGTTGCCACGTTCCGGTGCTGAAGTCGATCTGTGCTAATCCCTTAGGTGTGCCGATCCAGAGTGTTTCTCCATCAATGGCAATCGCTTGAATCTGGTTGCTCGGAAGCCCATCAGAGACGGTATAGATTGTCCATGCAGCTTCGCTTCGCTTCTTCCGTGCTTCATTTTTTAATTTGAGATTTGATGTATACGGGCTAACGGAGTTATAGTCAGCAACAGCATTTGTATTCTGCCGCAACTGCATATAGGCATCTCCCCGCGCCATATATGCGTCGCCAAGCCAACGACTTTGCGGATAAGCTTGAATGAAATCGGTGAGTGTCTTCACTGCCATATCTGCATTGCCTAAGCTGGATAGCAGCGACCCGATAAGGTAAGAGGCACGTTCCAAATATTGGCTTTCCGGAAAATATGCCGCGGCTTCTTGGAGCACTTTGAGCGCCTGTTCGGGTTCGCCCAACTCATCAGAGAGCAAGAATCCTGCGCTGTAGGCGGCTTCCTCTACACCGTAGCGATCGGGATATATTCGGAACAGAAGCAGGTAGGCATTAACGGCTTTGCGATATTCTTCAGCCGCGAGATAAGCATCACCTGCCTGCTTGAACTTCGCTTCCATGCTGTATGCATTGGGATCAATTTTCACAACGTGCCCGAAGTACCTCAGCGCTTCATCGGTGTTACCTTCTGCTTCGTAGAGACGGGCGAGCTGATAATGGGCATCAGTGTATTTCGGATATTCATCAATTGCTTTCATAAAACTCGCCTTGGCCCTCTCGTACATTTCTAACTGCAGGAAGGTTTGGCCATTGAGAAAGTGTTTTTCAGCCGCCTCATTGGGAATGGTATGGGCATCATCGAAGGCTGTAATGTAGACAATGTCACGCAGTGGAATGGATAGTTGCTGATTGTAAACTTCAATCTGAATTGATGTTTCGTTGCCGCCCAACCAACTTCCTTTGAGATGATCTCCGTTTTCGAGATAAATTGAGATGTAATGCTGTCCATACGCGATGGAAGCATACAAAAGAACCGCGATGAACCAGATTAGTACATGCTTAGCGTTAAATTTATGTTTCATGTAATTTCCTCGCGCAATTGACGGCAGTTGCACGTATTGCGCCATTTTGTCACTGCTTGGATGTGGGAATATAATGCATCATTGTGAGGTCAGTCAATCATGATCGGCAGCTTGCTTCACACACATGATGTGTCCGCCGGGATCAGATCATCATATAGTATACAATAGCCGTTTATCACTGTCAAGACACGGAAGTGTGCAATCCCACCGATGTGCAGACGGTTGGACATCAAGGCTATCGCGGTTAGTTTTTCTGGTTAAGTACTTTCACGGAAACGCACATTCATGCGGTCAATGTGGCCGCGGACAGTGCCGTAGTGTTAATTCTTTTGACAAGTCAGCACTGCTTTGATAGTATCTTGCTCGGCACTCCCGCAACCTTGCGCTGAAGAACGTTAATCCTTGATTCTATAGAACCGCTTCGCATTATCGTGAAAAAGTTTCTGTTTGTCCGTATCGCTAGCATCTTTTATTGCCCAGAGTAGAGCGTCGAACCACTGTTCGTATTCAGCGGCTAACGTGCAGACGGGCCAGTCGCTACCGAACATCAGTCGGTCAAAACCAAACGCTGTGACAAGGTGGTCTATGTACGGCTTCAACTCGGATTCTGTCCACCTATCCTTTGCAGTTGTGACGATACCTGACACCTTACAATTCACATTATCGAACGAAGCCAATTCACTGATGTGATCCGCCCACGGTTGAAACTGTTCACCCTTTATGTCGGGTCCCCCACAGTGGTTGACTGCATGTTGCACATTCGGTGTCGCTCTTACTAAATCAATAGCCGCAGGCAGCTGCTGATGGTTGGCACAGAGATCAAAAGAGAGATTATACCGCTCAAGCAGCTGTACTCCTTTGATGAGCTCCGAGCTTCGATAGAACTGATTATCGGGATTGTGCCAAGCCATACGGCGAATCGCCACCACAAGTTCATGCTCTGTGAGCTGTTTGAGGATGTCCTCAGCACTGGCGGCTTCAAGTGGGGCTGCTGCAACGACTGCCCCAATCATGTCGTCTGATTGCACAATCTGTGCCAACCACTTGACCTCTTCGACAACCTGTGCGGGCGCCACATCGGCTTCGACATGGACGGATCTGACGACGTTAATTCCCTCGCAGGCTCGACGGTAGTCATCTATGAGATAACGTTTGCCAAGGGCATCGAAGTCCGCTAACCAAGGATAGCTCAGGTTGGAGGTATCCCATAGATGCTGATGTGTGTCAATAACTTTTAGCACTTGTATTCACCTTTCCGGGATGGTTAGGTATCGTAAACTAAGCCTTCAAATTTTTATTAGGTTTGGTCGTGGTACAAACGATACAGTGTACACACAGTGTGTTCTTTCTACAACATCTCTGCTGCGATGTTAGAATCATCGCTTCACAACAGCTTCCAATCATAACTCATGTCTGATGCCCGTCTTCCCAATATCCGAAAAATCTTAATTATCCGCAACGATGGCATTGGCGATCTGCTTAATGCAACGCCGGCGATAGCGCTGCTGCGCAAAAATTACCCAGAATCAGAAATCACAGTGCTTGCTTCGCCGTTAAATGCCCCGATGTTGGTTGGCAACCCAGATGTTGATCGGGTGTTGATTCTTGACCGATCAAATGAGCATCGGCGCTTACGAGATCGAATCCGGTTCTATCGCCGTTTACGAGCAGAACGATATGATCTTGCTGTTGTGATGCGGACCGCTTCGTGGTGCAACTGTGTGGCATTCTTATCGGGTGCCAAGTATCGCTTAGGGCGATATCGAAAGCGAGCCAAAAGCCTCCTTACGCATACCTGGCGAAAAAAGTATATGAAAGGGGAGGTCCACGAAGTCGATCGGAATTTTGATTTAATTGGGCTAATTTGTAACGGTGAAGGACATCGGCGATTGGTGCTTAATCTTCTAAACGATGAAATCGCAAGGACAGAGCAGTTGTTAACAGATTGGAGTATTGCACCGAACGACTTTCTGGTAGGTATCCATCCGGGCGGCAGTTCGTTTGATAAACGATGGCCTGAAGAGAACTACGCCAAGATTGCCGATGCCTTTGTGCACGAATATAGTGCGAAGATCTTGGTTCTCAGAGGTCCCTATGAGGCTGAATTAGAAAGAAACATTCAGAAGGCCGGTCAATCGAACTTCATTAGTTATGCCCCGAAGTCGGTACGGGAACTTGCTTGCCTTATAAAACGGTGCAATCTGTTTGTGTGCAACGATTCGGGACCAATGCACATCGCAGCCGCTTTGGACATCCGAACTGTCGGAATCTTTGGTCCCACGGACTATGTCGCTTGGAGACCACTGAGCGATAACGCAACAATCGTCAGACGAGACATGCCGTGCTGGCCGTGCAGCCCTCACAGATGTAAAATTGGCTGGGAGTGTGCGAAGAAATTGTCTGTGGACACCGTATGGAATGCAGCAGAAAAATGGGTGCAGAGTGGAGCAAATTTGACCAATCACAAGGGCTGATTAAGCGTCCGGCGATAGACAATCCGCACGCATATAGTTTCTCGGCTCCTTAGACTCCAGAGAACAGTGCTTAGAACGCGTACGTGTGTCGCTCTATCTATTAACCTACTATAACGCAAGTTGCTAGTCGTCCAACCCGCTCGGCTTGGATAGGCATATCCAAGCCATCTTTGTACCTGTGCAGTGGATTTGTCAATCCACTGCGAGCGGGTAATGGGCTTTATTCAGTTCCCATTCTCCCGTTTTACAACATTTTCCATAACTAGCAACTTAGGTTACTATATGAATAGCTCGCATATAGTCTCAGCAGATTTTACGACAGTCCGATCATCCACCTTCGCTGCGCCGCCGCGCAGATATCCCTCAATAGATTGTCCTTCCAGCACACGAATTTCCTGCTCATAGGGCGGATCGACTTTAAGAGGGACAATCTGACAGATATTGCTGCATGCTTCAGCTGCTGTTTCTCGGATAGATTCCCGCGATTTTTGGGGCGACAGATGTAAGGCGAGCTCTTGACCCAGCCCCTGTTTCGTCTCTACACTGTATATATTGGGTACCAGCTGCTTGGCTTCGATGACCGCTTTATCATCACCTGAAATGAACACAGTCGGCACGTTGAATTCCCCAGCCATCGCAGCACGGCAGCCGAATTCTCCTATCTGCCTCCCGTTAATTTTGTAGTATTCGACAGACCTTGAGGAGTATGTGTCGCTCAACGGTGCGTTTGATGTTCCCGCCATTGCGTGCTGTCCGACGAAATAAAGCGCATCGTAGGTTTCGTCCAGATAGTAGGGCGGACGGATGGGTCCCCTGGCGATTAATTTTGCTTCCGGATGGAATTCCAGCACATCAATCCCACCGTTACCGTGTCCATCCCAAACCACAATCTCCGCGTCGGGATTCACATCCAAGATTCCGTCGATAGCGGCATTTACTTCCCAAGTCAACAGCTTCATCGCGGTCTGCTTTCGCGGTCCATCCTCGCGGGTTTGATCGAAGCGGGACACCATTGCAGGACCTTCGAGATCGGTGAGAATGTAGATCTTCATCAACCCCTCTTTTTTACTTTCGTTTGAGATAGGGAAGCAGTAACTCGTGGGCTGTTACAACATTGACCGCAAGGGAATCCAAAGCAAGCAGGAGCTCGTTAGCATCCAGGTTTTCAGTTGCGAGGCTATCCACTAAAACGATATGATTGTCATCGGGATCGCTCGAATCAATTCCAAAACAGGTTGGAAGGATTTCCGTATTCTGATCGAGGATGTTTCCGTAGATATCTTCGAGTCGTGATGTATCGAGATCGTTGACGCTGCATAAATCAACCATAAACTCAATCTGAGTTTCATCGACCACGGCAAATAGATTCAGTCCATCTTCATCCTGGATGATAAGGATATCATCTTCAGGCACAACGCTATATCCCTGTTCATCAAGGAATACGGTGATGTCCACCGGTGTGTTTAATTTTGACATTCTTCCTCTCCTTCACTGCAACATACGAATGAAATTTCAGCGGGAAGTGTTAACCTGTCAGATGCTTAGCGTTAGGCATCCTTGGGTGCAGCCACCTTGGCTTTCAGGGCTGCCAGATCATCATCCACATTCCCAGTTTCGAGCGCAGCGAATTCCTCCTCAAGTGGATCACGGTTTAATTCAGACATTTCCGATGCCGCGTCCGCACGGGCCTCCATGTCACCAACCTTCTCCTCCATACGATCGAAAGTTGCAAAAGCACTATTATCCTTCATGCCTGCCATTGTCTCATGGATCGCCTTCTGCGCCTTCGCCCGTTTTTGCCGCGCAATTAGCAGGTTTTTCTTACGGCCCGCTTCATCAATTTTCCGCTCAAGTGTCCTTAAGTTGTCCTTGAGCATGGTAACGGCTTGCTTCTGCTTGTCCCACTGTTCTTTGTAGCCGTCGGCGACGCTTGCGTGCTCATTGCGGCGTGTCAGTGCTTCCCGGGCGAGGTCTTCGTTTTCGCGCTGCAGCGCAATTGTTGCTTTCTGTTCCCAACCATCGGCTTGTTCTTGCTCGTTTTCATAGTCCTTTTGGAGCCGCTTTTCCTGCGCGATGGCGGTGGCAACCTGCTGTTTGACCTTTACCAGCTGTTCCTGCATCTCAGTCGTGATCTGATTTAACATCTTTTCCGGATCTTCTGCCTGGTCTAATGCAGCGTTCACGTTGGATTTGAAGATGGTGGATACGCGATTAAAAAATCCCATTTTATGCCTCCCATAATGTTGTCGGTGTAACTTCCGAAATTAAGTTCGGAAAAACTTAGCTTCAATTATAACCGAAAATCGGTGTGTTGCCAACCAAAAAGTGATGGATCCGCGTGTCGTGTGAGAAACACTCGATCCCTTTCCATTGTCATCTATTTCGGGTTTAGATTGGATACTTTAACGCTGAAAGAGAGTGTCGTTTCGACCTTCAATTGATTGATCGATACTTCGGAAAAAACCTGTCTATTCCAGTATAATCATTTTCCGCGTATGGATGTCCCCGTGGAGCTGTAGGACGTAGAAATAGGTGCCGCTTGCCACACGTTCTCCATAAAGATTACGTCCATCCCAATAGGCAGCACGGTGCTTTGCCGAATAATCTCCCGGGGGCAATCCGCCAAGTTCAAGGACATTAACCAAGCTGCCATCGAGATTATAAATGCGAATAACTACCTGCTCGAACGATGCGATTTTAAAGGGAATCCATGTTTCCGCATTGAAAGGGTTAGGGTAGTTTTGCAAAAGTCCCTCCCGTTTCAACTTGCCCAAGACTGTCTGCAAGAGATCTGCCACTGGCTGAACCGCGATGGGGTTTGGATGTCCCGTATGCCCAAACTGATCGAGTAACCTGTAATACGCAGCTTCTGCGCGAATGATCCCGTACCCTGCGATATTATCAGGATTGTCTGACTGTGATGCGGTCATACGAAGTGTATCAACCAGATCCTCCACCGTTGCAAGCGGAAAGGCTTGCATCAGTAGCAAGACCACCCCAGCAGCGAGAGGTGTTGCAGCTGACGTCCCGGTAAGATCTGTGGCGAACCCGTCGCGCGTGGTGGTATCGATGCTCCTGACCCTTATACCCATTGCCATTAAATCTGGCTTAATCCTGCCGTCGAAGGTGGGACCCCGCGAACTGAATGGTGCCGCTTGCCCGTCGCGATCTACAGCACCAATGGCAAGCACACTAAAGCCATCCGCGGGAGGGGTGATATGCCCACGTAGCCCGGGACCATCATCCGCGGGTTGAGCCCCCAAATTTCCGGCAGCGATAACCACAGGCATCCCTTTTTGAGCTGCAAGATTTGCAGCGATCGTGACCTTTGCAGTTTTTCCATCCAAGTCCGCGAAACGATACCAATCCGCATAACCGAGCGAACTGCTTACTACATCCGCGCCCATGGCTTCAAGCCACTCAAGCCCTTCAATCCACCAGTCCTCTTCGATTTGCCTCTCAAAAATGTCACCCTCCTGCGAAACCCGCTCCGTTTTTGCGAGGAGATACCGCGCACGAGGAGCGACTCCGATGAGTTGACCTGGTGCGTCGCCAGCGAGCACCCCGAGCACCGCTGACCCGTGGTCATCCTGATCCGGATCATCCTGATCCGCTTCATCTGCGGTGTTGCCATCGTCATTGACAAAGTCACGCTGGGCAATAACATCCACACGCTCAAGTGCAGTATGTTCCAGATCGAACCCTGTATCCAGTAATCCGATAACGAGATTCTCACCGAGATAACCCTCGCGATGTAGAAAGTCTGCCTGGATCTGGGCAATCTGTGCGCTAGATTCCCCGTAGCTTAGGTTCATACCAAGAGAAGGCGCACTCGGGAACAGCGAGCCGTGAGCGGGAAATTCAGGGATTGTTGTATATTGTCGGACGGGCTCAATAGCGCGAACACACGACAAACGTGCGATTTTATGGATATTCCCGCCTGTAACCTCTAAGCTGATCCCGTTTAACCATCGGCTTTTACTGCGGAGCGTTCCACCTAACTGAAGCACTGCCGCAATATAGCGCGATTCAATGGGCAAATCCGTGGAATCCGGCAAACCACGATGTGCGCGCAGCACACGCCGCCGTCTCACCTGATTTGGCATCTGGCTCTGATACTGCTCTATCGCTCTTCGCAGATCGGATTGTGTCGCAAATCCCTTGTCTACAAAAAAAACCCATACCTTCAGCGTTTCATTAGGAGCGTAGGAGCGAATGGCTGGTGAGATTTTCAGGTGTCCGTTGGGGGGTGAATTCGCAGGAGAAACTTCCACAAACAAGATGAGGATGACAATCGAATACACTAACCGGTGAAACTGGGTCCGTTGGACCGTTGGCATTCTTGGTTGTCGTGGAGTTCTGGAGTTCTGGAGTTGGATGTCCATGGTAATTCAAGAGTGAAATCATTATAACGGATTCCCTGTTTCCGAGGGTTTAACTCCTTTCCTCGGACAATTGAAGAACTGTAGATATTTCCATAAGATTGTAGCAACGCCGGAGGCTTCTGTCAAGGATGGATTCGGACCGCCACACTTTTCTGATTGACAGTAGTATCTCTCCTCCTTAGAATACCCTACATCTCTCACTTATCATCACCTCCGTTGGAATCTTAACACTCCCGTCTTCTCTGCCGATAGAATTTCTATCCGCTTAGATTGGGCAAAGTGGGAGAAGAGTGATGATAACCTTTGGTGCTAGTTTAGTGAGAAAGCCTTAAGGGTTTATCGGTTGATTCATTCTTCTTATATTCCACCCTTTGGCTGCACATGTCGCCCCTCCCCGATACATCGGGACAGGCAGGATTCAAAGCAACCGGGGCTAAAGGCACCGAAGAGCCAATAGTTCTCACGTTTCACGTTATCAACAGCTGCAAACTAGCACCATGGGCTAATATGCAGATCTCTGTACTACTTACCCTCAATTGATTAAGGAGCTTTTTATGTCTGAGCAGAAAGGGATTATTTCAATCCTTATATTCTCAATGATGACAATTTTAATTTGCGGTAACCTGACACCGTCTTTTTCCAGGAACAGCACAGAACCTCCCGTAAATTTCACACTACAATTGCTGCATGCAGCAGACATGGAGGGTGGCATTGAAGCATTTGAAAACGCCCCACGGTTCTCGTCGGTTTTGAATGCACTGAGAGCTGAGTATGAGAATACGGTTATCATTGGAGCAGGTGACGCCTATATTCCAGGACCATTTTACGCTGCGGGCAGCGATCGAAGCCTACGTGATGTTCTAGGCCGTGAGGGGAAAGGACGTGCGGATATCTTGATACTAAATGCGATGGGATTTATGGCGTCGGCGCTTGGCAATCATGAATTTGACGCGGGCACCGGTGCGCTCGGAGAGTTGATCCGTAACGATGGTAGAGGCTACGTCGGCGCAGCATTTCCGTTCCTAAGTGCAAACTTGGATGTCAATCCTGATAGAAACCTTGCCGACTTGGTTGTCGAGGCAGGACAGGAGGCAGCCACAATCCCAAATAGTATCACGAAGAGTGTGATCATCACAACATCTTCAGGCGAAAAAATTGGTGTTGTTGGAGTAACAACGCCAAGGCTCGGCAGTCTGTCAAAATCAGGAGAGGTCAGTATCTTACCCACAGATCCAGATGATATCGCAGCGTTAGCATCAATCGTCCAAGAGGCTGTTGACGGATTGACGGCAGCCGGTGTGAATAAGGTAATCATCACGGGCCATCTTCAACAGATCGGCATTGATGAAATGATGGCAGCTCATCTGCGGGATGTTGACATTATCATCGCTGGCGGATCAAATACACTGTTCGCGGATGAGACGGATCGACTGCGCGAGAGCGATGTCGCTGAACGGCCTTACCCGATCATCATCAACTCCGTGAGAAACGAACCAATTGCAATTGTCGGCACAGGTGGCAATTACGAGTATGTTGGTCGTTTAGTGGTCGGTTTTGACGAGGCAGGCGTTCTGTTGCCGGAATCTATCGACGCTGAAGTCAGCGGTGCCTTCGCCACAGACAGACAAGGTGTTGTGGATACCGGCAATATCGCTCCGGTGACACGTGTTGTTGAAATCACCGAAGCTATTCGGAACGTGGTTATTGCAAAAGATGGCAATATTTTTGGGCGGACGGCTGTCTACCTTAACGGAAACCGGAATTCGGTTCGCACGGAGGAGACGAATCTCGGTAACCTAACGGTTGACGCCTTCCTAGATGCGGCGCGACGGATTGACCCAAGAGTGGTTGCTGCGCTAAAAAATGGTGGAGGTATCCGAGCGTCCATCGGTTTAACAGCAGGACGCAAAACAGTACCACCACCGGGGAACCCTTTAGTGGGTAAGTTAGCTGGAGAAATCTCACAGATTGACATAGAAAATACGCTACGATTTAACAATGGATTAAGTCTGTTGACGCTCACGGCCACACAACTCCTTGAGGTTATCGAACATGGGGTCGCCAGATCCGAGCGGGGGGCTACCCCTGGACAATTCACTCACGTTGCTGGACTCGCGTTCAGTTTCGACGTATCGCGGTTGATTGGCTCACGGGTCAGGTCGCTAATTCTCAGCGATGCAAATGGCAATATAACTGACATTATTGCCCAGAATGGCGAGATCGTCGGCGATACGGATCGAACCTTCCGAATCGTCACACTGGATTTCCTTGCCGACGGCGGCGATGACTATCCATATCCGAATTTTCTGAATACCGATCGGACAGATCTAGCCTTAGTGATGACGGAGGAACAATCGGGACAAGGGGCAACCTTTACGGCACCCGGTACGGAGCAGGATGCACTTGCAGAATATCTTGCGGCAAACTTCTCGACAACACCGTTCTCGGTTCCCGACTCCGGACCCGAAAACGATGAACGCATTCAGAACCTCCTCTTTCGCAGCGACAGTCTCATGGCAACGCCTCCGAACATGGGTGCATTTAATATGCAGCTCGGCGCAGGTTTGAATATGATTAGTCTCCCCCTGATGTCCGACGTGCCATATACAGCGAACTCTTTCATGGAAAAACTTGGCGCGACAATTGTCATTGAGTATGATCCATCGGTCAGCAGCTTTATTGGGTTCACAGCCAATTCTCCCGGTGATGGTTTCCCTATCGAAGGTGGAAAGGGCTATATTATCAACGTCACCAGATCAAAGGTTGTTAGATTCACGGGACACGCGTGGGAAAATAGAGGGACGACTGTTTCGGCCGCGCCAACAGTGTCTCAAATTCGTCAGGTATGGGCTTTAGTCCTTCACACACAACTTGCGGGAATTGATGGTGTGATGTTGACCGTACGCAACCAGCGGACCGGAGTTTCGGAAATTATTGATGTGACAGGATCACACGTTGTCTGGGCAGACCTAAACCGTCGAGCGGTTGCTGCCATTGGGGACACGCTGACGATTGAAGTACGCAATGCAAGTGGAGAACTGATTCGCACATTACATCACGAAATTGATGCGGCGGATATCCGTCGAGCATTCACGGAGTTGGTATTGACGCCGGAAGATATACAACCGAAACAAACAGCACTGCTTCCCAACTATCCAAACCCGTTCAATCCAGAAACGTGGATACCGTACCAGTTGGCGAACAACACACATGCTGCGATCCATATCTACTCGCAGACAGGGGAACTTATTCGATCCCTTGATCTGGGGCTTCGAAGTGCGGGGTATTATGTTGGGAAAGCACGTGCTGCCTACTGGGATGGTCGCAACGGTTCTGGTGAATCCGTGGCCTCAGGCGTTTACTTCTATCAGTTGATAACTCCTGAATCGACAGCGACCCGAAAAATGGTGATCGCGAAGTAGGCAGTTGTGACAGCTGTATCGCTGGTAGCCTCGACTTTCCGGTAGTGATACGGTCGTGGACGGTTTTCCGCGGATTTGCACTTGTTTATTCTATTAGTCTGAGTTGCTAGTTGCTTAACCGGCTCGGCTTGGATAGGCATATCCAAGTCTTAGACTCTCCCCGATAAGATCGGGACAGGCGGAACGGAGCCATCTTGGCGCGTGTGCAGTGGATTTGTCAATCCACTGCGAGCCGTGAGGAACTCGATTTCGTTTTCATGCTTCCGCTTTGCGACATTTCACATCACTAGGTTCTGTTGACATTTATGTGAAATTGTCTGTAATTGTAGGGGCGAGGGGACCTCGTCCATTATCCAACGCGGATTGGGCGTCCCAAACCAGACAGGTTGAGTCAATTGTAGGTCGAGATGTGAACCTCGACCTACAGGTTCCTATGGATTTCTAATCACTAGAAACTTGCGTTATATTAGAAATTCAGAGTGCATTTTACCTCTCGCAAACCTTCTCTTCAAAGGGGTAGTCCGCTCGATTCTAAGAATTCGCAAGTGTGCGTTCCACCTTGCGCTTGACAATCTTAGCCAAGGACACCTTTTTTACCGAGCTTAGAGGACAGAAAAACTTGACATACAGCTATTCTGTAAAGTATGATATTTTGTGCTTTCAAAGAACATCCGGCACTATATGTTGTGAATCACCGGCATGTTGTGAATCACCAGCATCCAATTTTAACCGAGTAGATCTGTCAATGGGTGCTGCGGTGTGAACTTACATATCTCTAACCCATGCCCAACAATCCAGTTAAGAGATTTAACTATGTGGCATGTTGGGAAGGTAACGTTGATGTCTTGCATGTTTAGTGTATAGTGTTACTTCTCACGCTGTCTACTGCCATAGTGCAGGAATCAACTGAAACAGGCATGTGACCTGACATGACATTCTGAAGAAGAGCTTATCGAGTTGGAAGAACAGGTGGTCATTCGGTCTCGTGCAAAACCGTGCGCTGTCATTCACTTAGCCGTACCCATTGATGTCCCAGGCAGCGACGATTTCGTCAAGCAGGGCGGTACGGATTTTCTGGATCTTCTGAGAAGTAAGGTGGACCGGCGCTTGGGTCTGTCCACTGGATTAGGAAAACGGGGACACTTTAGCCCCCAAAATGCCTTGACAAAGGCTTAGTGTAACCAATATAATATAGTTGCGGCAAAAAAAACTCTCCGAATAATAGCGGCTGCAATTGCTAAATGTCCAATTTCAACCGTGCGGAATCCCTCAATCTTTTGTCGCCACGTCAATTCTTATGTACCTAACTCACATCAACAACCTAATTAAGGAGTTTAATTAGCTATGTCTAAAACAGGGAAAATAGCGCTAATTTTGCTATTTGTTATTGCGTCACTTTTTGTCCTGTCTACGGCGGTGGCGCAGGAATCAACTGAAGCAGAGATGTCGGATGATACGAGCGGTGAGATGTCATCTGAGATGGAAGCCGAAGAAGATGTTGTCGAGCTTGAAGAGCAGGTAGTGATTGGTTCAAGAGCGCGACCTCGTTCTGTCATTGATTCAGCCGTGCCGATTGACACCATTCGCGGTGATGAAATCGGAAAGCAAGGCACTACGGATTTACAAGACATGTTTAGAAATTTGGTGCCTTCCTATAACGTCAACACCCAGCCAATTAGTGATGCAGGAACAGTCGTTCGGCCTGCAAACTTACGAGGATTGGCGCCCGACCACACATTGGTGCTGGTAAACGGCAAACGGCGCCACCGTGCGTCGGTTATTCACTGGTTAGGTAATGGATTGGCTGATGGCGCGCAAGGACCTGATTTGTCTGCCATTCCGTCTATCGCACTGAGACAGGTGGAGGTACTCCGCGATGGTGCATCTGCTCAATATGGTTCCGATGCGATTGCAAGCGTGATGAATTTCCAACTCAAAGATAGCCACGAGGGCGGCTCCATTGAATTCAAGCCCGGCATTTATCAGTATGGGGACGGTCGGCAATACGCGGTCGCTGGCAATATCGGTTTGGGTAGTGAGGAAACTTGGACTAACCTGAGCTTAGAGTATGGGGGTTCAGATCCTACGGTCCGCTCGGTACAGCGTGATGACGCCATATTGTTAGAGAACGCTGGCAATACTAATGTGAGAAGTCCCGCGCAAATTTGGGGACAACCTATCGTAGAAGGCGACATGAAATTCTTCGCCAACTATGGAAGTACCCTCACCGATAACGTCGATTTCTATGGACACGCCAATTACGCTAGCAAGCGGGTCGAAGGCGGGTTCTATTTCCGAAATCCGAACACCCGTAGCGGTGTGTTTAGTACTGACGGGGGCGAGACATTGTTGGTTGGCAATTTGTCGGGCGGGGAGTACCCGAACATTCCCATCACCAATAGTAAGCCGGATGCAGAAGAGTTGGCAAAGGTTTTCGCAGATCCAAATCTCTTCACCTTCCAAGAGATGTTCCCGGGCGGATTCACACCGAGATTTGGGGCAGATACGGTAGACAGCTCTGTTCTCGTGGGGATTAAAGGCAATGCTTTAGAAGCTATGCTTCCCTCCGGCGGATTGGGTTGGGATTTAAGTGCCTATTTTGGACGGCATCATGCGGATTTCTTTATCTTTAACACCGTCAATGCCTCGCTGGGTCCCGACACACCGACCGACTTCAATCCGGGCGACTACATCCAGACCGATTACAACCTTAACTTCGATTTAACGCACGAACTCAGTGATATGCTATTCCTCGCTTCGGGGTTAGAATATCGGAACGAAGGCTTTGAGATAGTAGAAGGTCAGAGAGAATCGTATCAGATCGGTCCTTTGGCGGGTCAAGGCTTCAGTGCCGCGTCTAACGGCTTCTCAGGATTCAGTCCAGTTGCTGCGGGCGAATGGAATCGCGCCAACGTTGCGGCTTATTTGGAGAGTGAAATCACACCACTCAAACACTGGCTGGTCGCTCTTGCCGGACGCTTTGAGGATTTTGAAGATTTTGGGCAGACCTTTAATTACAAGGTTGCCACCAATATTGGTGTGACAGACTTTCTTGAGGACGCCGGTATGATTGGCAACGATGAGATGATCCTGAAGTTCCGTGGCAGTTTCAGCACAGGATTCAGGGCACCGACGCCAGGGCAACAAAACGCCTTCAACGTAACGACCGAATTCAATTTTGAAAAGAATGATTTGGTCAACAACGGCACCATTCCTTCAACGAACCCCGCTGTTGAGGTCGTTACAGGGAAGGAAGATAACTCACTCGACCCCGAAACATCAACAAACTTCACCAGCGGTTTCACCTTTGAGGTGCGGGACATAAACCTTACGGTGGACCTGTTTGATATTCGGATGAAGGACCGGTTGGCTCTCTCGCAAGACTTCGCACTAAGCGAACAGCAGAAGCAAGATCTGCTGGCTGAGGGTGTGACCAGTGCGGCGAACTTACAGGAGTTCCGATTCTTTACCAATGACTTTGATACAACGACCCAAGGTATTGATATAGTTCTCACTGTACCGGTACCAAATGGCGATGTCACTGTCCTTTATAACCGCACAGAGACGACCGTTACCGACTTCAATCCGGACACGCTCGACGACCTGCGGATAAAAGAGTTGGAAGAGAATCTACCGAAACAGCGTGGAGCACTCACACTAACGCAATCGCTCACGAGTCAGTGGAGCGTACTTGGGCGGGCGAGTTACTTCGGAGACTGGTATGATTCTGAGGATGATGAAACCTATACCGGCAAGGTGCTTTTTGACTTAGAGTCGACCTACATGGCATCTTCTGGTATAGCCATCACGCTCGGTGTCCAGAATCTTCTCAACACCTATCCGGATGAAAATCCGAAATCGGGCAACATTGGTAACCAATACGGTCAGTTTAGCCCGTTTGGCTTTAACGGCGCGTACTGGTATGCAAAATTTGGTTACACTTTCTAAGTTTAGAAGTTGATCAATCAATTACAATGGAATCGCAGGCAGCGGTCAGCATGACGCTAACTTGACGTCAATCAAGCTTAAAATCAGTGCCTGCCGTGCCTGCATTCCCCAAATCATTTATAAGCCTGCAACCTGTCAGAATCTATCCTCCAATCCCCTGCCAGCAACGCTGATTATACCTTCCACTAAATTATCCATTGCCAGTTTCCTACTTCCTCTGTGACGATTGTACCGACATTTTGTCAATAACTGATGTTCTCTCACCGATCTGTCTGACATTTTGTCAGAATGCGTGGTTCGGGAGTTTTCGCTTTGACATTCTGTCAGAAATCCTTCCAATCTGCCTCCAATTGACCCCAATAATGCGATGAAGTGCATCTTGGAACTCCGTATTTTCGATATCTGATGTCGAATTCATGCGACCACAGCATGGAAGTATTGGCATCAATCTTGCCTAACAGATTGATGGTACGATTTCTCATTTCAAGACAGACAACCTTGTGAAGGAGGGAAATTCGATGGCAGTTATCACCATTTCGAGAGAATACGGCAGCCGTGCCGAGGAAATTGCCCAACAGGTTGCTACTGAACTCGGCTATAGCTATTTCGACAAGGAAATTCTGACCGATGTGGCGCGTGAGGTTGACACTACTGAGGATAAAATCAGTGAGCATGATGAGAAAAATGAGCACGGTTTCCGCGCCTTCTTAAAAAATCTATTCGCACCGAGCAACCCAGGATTTGCACACTATCCGTATTACCCTGGCATCGCCGTAGACGTATCGGACGAATTCGTGAATCGGCAACTGGAATTAGATGCCAATCGGGTGACAGATTCCTTTCGTCATGTTGTGGAAAAGTTATGGGAACGTGGAAATGTTGTTATTGTTGGGCGGGGCAGCCAAAAGATTCTCGCTGCAAAACCCGACACGCTCCATCTAAGTTTCATCGGAAAGATTGGAGTCCGTGCCGAGACAGTGATGAAAGCCCAGCATTTGACCCGTGAAGAAGCCTTGGAAAAGATTCAAACCATTGACGAGCAGCGCTCCCACTATCTCAAACGTTATTACGATATCTACTGGGAAAACCCTCGGCTCTACCATATGATCATCAATACCAGTTTGATGTCTGTCGAACAGGCCGTCAAGGTTATTGTTGCGATGGTTCACCAGATGAAAGGCAACGGGTAATGAATTATTTTGGTGTTTGGTCTATCAATATGCTAAGATGTAAGGAATGAGTCGTTAGACAAAACAACAAGCAAAAGATTGATAGTCGTCGAATCTCGCTTAAGGAAAAATTGTGCCAAATGCCAACCAACACAGATAATACTGAGACCACAATCAATTATCACGGCGATTTACAGACCCGCCTCGCTTTCCTGAAGTTTGATCAACAGGATGAAGAACATCTCAAAGCACTATCAGAAGTCTTCGCTCCTCACATTCCCGATATTGTGCGCAGCTTCTATCAACACCTGCAAGGGTTTGAAGAAGTCGCTTCGCTGCTTACCGATGAATTGATTACGACGCGGCTACTAAAGGCACAACAACGCTACCTTGAGAGATTAACAGAAGGAAATTACGATCAACAGTACGCGGCGGAGCGATCGCAAATCGGGTATACCCACAATCGCGTTGGACTCGCACCGAAATGGTATATTGGGACATATAATCTGTATCTCCATCTCTTAGTTCCACTGATATGTCAGGCGTACCACGATGAACCGAAACGCGTCCAGAATGCCATCCTCGCTCTGACCAAGGTGCTGATGCTGGACATGCAATTAGCAATAGACAGGTATATTGAGCAGCAGCAGTTGGAAGCACAGATTATTCAAGCCGAGAGGTTCACTGCAATCGGGCAATTGGCAGCGCAAGTCGCCCACGAGATTCGCAACCCATTATCGTCGGTGCAATTGAATTTGGATATGCTCGCTGATGAAGTCGCCGATGGTGCCGAGGTGGATATCGAAGAGGCGAGGGAACTGCTCGGCTCCATCCAAAACGAAGTCAAACGGTTAGCTGACATTGTTTCAGAATATCTGGTGTTTGCGAGATTGCCCCGTTTTGAATTTGAGCAAGAATCTCTCAATACTGTGATACAGACATTTTCTGGCTTTGTCCAACCGCAGTTAAGGCAATCCAAAATCATGTTTTCGACAGAACTCGCTGAGAATCTACCGTTTACCCTACTGGATGCCGAACAGATCCAACGTGTCCTGCACAACTTCCTCAAAAACGCTATCGAAGCCATGCCTTCAGGCGGCGAGTTCTCAATCCAAACCTATGTTGAATCTTCTCAGATATTGCTGCGAATCTCCGATACCGGTGTGGGTATCCCTCTACCAGATCAGCAGCGGATCTTTGACCCCTTTTTTACTACTAAGAAAGAGGGGACCGGTTTAGGACTTTCGCTCGCCAGTGAAATCATCAAGCATCATCAGGGAACAATTCTATGTGAAAGCGTTGTTGGTCAGGGAACCCGGTTTACCATCATGCTCCCAATACGGGACGAGGCGTCGGGTGAAAGTAAAGAGAGGAATCAAGTTACCAAGTAAATCACCGAAACACATTACACACTGGAGGGATGATAACCATGAATGCAGATAAGTCCGTTTTAGTGGTTGATGATGACGCGCCCATCCGAGACTCTCTGGAAAAAACCCTAAAACGAGATGGATACCTTGTCGAAACTACTGCTGATGGCGAATCTGCCTTAGAAGTAATTCGTCAGCAACCGATTAATCTGGTTCTCGCCGACTTGAGGATGCCAAAGATGGACGGACTACAGTTGCTCAAAACCGTCAAAATGCTCGCTCCTGAAATCGAGTTCATTCTGATGACTGCTTATGGCGAAGTGGATACAGCTGTTGAAGCGATGCGGGAAGGGGCATATAACTTTATCCAAAAACCGTTGAAGCGTCATGAGATTCTGCTGACCATCGCCCGCGCCCTCGAAAAACAGACGTTGGCGATCGAAGTCCAATCCCTCCGCGAGCAGAAGGTAGCCGAGCATCATTTGGACAATATCATTGGGAAAAGCCCTATCATAAGGCAACTGATAATGAAAGTGCAACAGGTCGCACCAAGCACTGCTAATGTCCTCATTACCGGTGAAAGTGGGACCGGCAAAGAGATTTTTGCCAACGCACTCCACACCTTAAGTCCGAGAGCGAATAAACCGATAATCAAGGTTAATTGTGGGGCCCTCCCCGATGCCTTGTTGGAATCTGAACTTTTTGGGTATGAAAAGGGGGCATTCACAGACGCTAAAACAGGCAAACCCGGACGCTTCGAACTCGCGGATGGAGGCACGCTCTTCTTAGATGAGATAGGTGAAATGCCTAAGCCGTTACAGGTCAAGCTGTTACGGGTGCTACAAGATGGGAAATTCGAGCGACTTGGTGGGACGAGGACCCTCGCTGTGGATGTGCGCTTAATCGCTGCCACGAACAAGGATTTGACGGCAGAAGTCGAAGCGGAAAACTTCCGGGATGACCTGTTCTATCGGCTCAATGTGATTACACTCGAACTGCCTCCACTGCGCTCACGCAGGGAAGATATTCCACTCCTCGTAGACCGCTTCCTAGAAAAATATAGTGAAAAAGACGCAAAACCGATTCGCGGCATTTCTCGCCAAGCGTTGGAAACCCTTGAAGCCTATTATTGGCCCGGGAATGTCCGTGAATTGGAAAACGCCATTGAACAAGCGGTGGTGTTGACACAATCCGATACCATTGAACAGATGGACCTCCCTGCATCCATCCACAAAGGGAGCAAGGACTCAGTTCAACCCCAAGACTCGAAGTCGATTAGTATACCCTTGGGTACGCCCATGGAGAAAATCGAGCAGAAAGTGATAACAGAGGTGCTGTCGATGACTTCTGGAGACAAGGAATTGACTGCGAAGTTACTTGGCGTGTCGTCGCGGACTATCTATCGAAAATTGGGCAAGATGTAAAAAAGTGGTTGCTTCGATAGGAATGGATCTGTTCAACCTTATGGCTGTAAACCGTATCTACCAGTACAGGGTTTATCATGTCAGAGGAGTAACACTTGGCTTGGATAAGTTTTCTGATTTCTGTTAGGAGTTACGCAGTTGAGGTGTAAATTGGTTTATTGAGATAATCCCGGACAGCATCTCTGATAATGGAGAGTTTAGCTTCAAACCAACTGATGCCTGTCAAAAACCGGTGTCGCTCCAAACGTAGAAATGCTCTCAATGCGAGACCGATATGGTTCCGTTGTGCCACCGCCTTGCGCGCAAAACACCTTTCAACGCCAACAAATTGCTTGATACCGCGATGATATTCTTCAATAGCCCAACCCAACTCAGCATATTTGAGTCGAAATAGTTCGTTCATTGAGAGATCACTTGTTGCCCAATATTCAATGTTGCCGTTTTTGGAAACGATCCTGAACACTTTAATCAATCCGTATCCCTTCAGATGAACGATAGTCCCTTTGTTGCTAATTGGTAACTGGCTGACCGGTTGATTGCCTTGTCTATTGAGGTTGACCTGTCGATTCGACTTCAATTGGGTCAACCAGTGCCATTGATACTTTTGAATCGTCTTTAGATTCTTCAAACTGCTGTACCAACTGTCAAACACGACGCACTCTGGAGCAAACCCTCTGGCATCAGCGGTGGCAATCAGTGCTTGGAAGTGGTCATTTTTGGTCAAACCATCATGGGCTTTATTATACAAGCGATAGTCGCAAGGAATGTGACTGTCACCATCGGTCCACATCAGTGTAATGAGGTTAATGCCTGATACCACTTGTTGGTGTTTGCCTGACCAGTGACGGGTGACAAGATCCATCTTCTGTGCATACGGTTTATCAAGCGTTGAGTCGTCTATGACTAAAACGCCTTGGGTTTTGTTGACACAAGGTGCTGCCTCACGCCACAACGATTCTGAATCAGCAGGCAGTCTATACAACAACCGATTCAATGAGTCATGGGCAGGTGGATTATCGTCTGAAGGCTGCACGCGGGCTGCCTCTGTGCAACTGTAGGTACTCGGGGTGGCTATCACAAAGTTGATGTAGTCATATTCGGTACATTTGGCTGGATTCATAAACACTATTATAACCTATTTGGATGCTCAACTGCGTAACTCCTATTCTGTATTGTAGTTTTGGTTCATCATTTGTTTGTTCATGATGAGTAATCATATCAGCGCTATTGGTTTATAGAGTAACGGAATCGGCCAAATATAGCAAAAAGTTCCGCTAAACAGTGCGGTAGGATAATCCCGCGAAGGAGTGACACGATGATTCAGAACATCCTTGTCGCCATAGGCGATACCCCACATGAGCAGAATGCCTTTGAATATGCCGGGCATTTAGGGGTGTTGTTAGATGCTCACCTTTCCTGCATCCACTTTATCGATGAAAGACGCCGTGGCCAGGAAGACATGGCCGCTAGAGTCTTCGACAACACGGAATCAGCTCTCGCTGAATTCGAGTTTTTATCCGCTCACGTCGATACCATCATAGGCGATCCTGTGAGAAACCTCTGCGAGAAAGCGCATGCCGCTGATCTTGTCGTGGTCGGTATTCCTGAGTCAATCAAGACTAACGGATTGCGGCTAATCCATGATCGTATCGACGATATCCTGTCCCGTATCACAAAACCGGTGATTGCTGTCCATGCACAATGCTCAGTCCTACAGAAAATCCTTGCGGTCCATCACGGCGACGCAGCCTCCGACCACGTTCTGCAATTGGCAGCGGAGTTGGCAAGGCGAACTGAGGCGAGCTTGTTCGGTTTAGCACTAGCAAATACGCAAGTAAGGGCAGGGGAGATCTCTGCACAGATGCGTGAGTATCTGAAGTACCACCAAGTAGAAACAGAGTTTATGGCGCAGCTGGGGTTCACGGTAAACAACGTTCTGAATAGAGCAGCAGAAGAGAACTGTGACCTGATCGCGCTGAGTGCAAGCCATCACGGACGATTGTATGAACTGATTTTTCAGGATACGGCGGAGATGGTTGTGAAGCTCGCAGACCGGGCGGTGCTGGTCACCCGGTAATGTAGAGCGTTGGTTATTTGGAGTTACGCGCGTGTCGGCTGGGAATACTTCCGTGGCTAGGGCGTGTTGACATTTTGCTTTGCTATTGCGAAAAACGGTCAAATGACTGGAAATGCTGCCAGAGACCGAGTTTTTTCGGCAAAACTCGGTCTCTTTGCTGGAAGTTTTACCTCGGTGAACCGATTTATGTCTCTCTATTATCTGGTTATGATGAAATGTCAACAGAACCTAATGCACAGCCAATCCCCTAAGTCCACCTTAGGGAAATTATGGACTAGCTGCGTAAGCCTTAAATAATATGGGTATAGTTGGGAGAGGTGCCACCCCCAACTATACCCACGCCTCTGGTTGCGTAGGTAGACAGAGCAGGTTACCCTCCGATAATGCCTATTAGAGGAGTGTCTACCTATTTCTATAGCCTACCATATTATGCTTTTGTCCTTCCGTGGATTGAATCCCACTTGCTTCTTTCCAAAACAGCAGAGGATACGTCAACCGGCAATAATAGGCTATCTCCTCAATAAGATTTTACAAAGACTTCTTCCCGCCCAACCAATATTCTGTTTGACAAAATGTCAAACGACCTTCCGAGAAAACCGACATTTTTGACAAAATGTCAAACGAAAATTGAGAAAAATTGCCATTCTTTTGACAGAATGACAATTTTTCTGGTTTTCCTCTCAACTCTTCCCAATTTCTGAAACGCTGGGCGCAAGAACTTGAAATGCCAAACCAAACCTTACTGTGCTTGTACCCCTGACCACATTCCCTCCTTATTATTCTCATCATTAATTCCCGATCATGGCACAACAATTGCTCACTTAGTTAATCACAGACACGGGTTATGAATTGTCGGACATTAACGCCCGATGTTGCATTGTAAATCCAAGGAAAAAGGGGGTGTGCACAATGGCACTTGTACCTTGGGCGCCTTTTACCGAGCTTGATCGGTTGCGTGATGACATGGACCGGCTCTTTAATAAATTTTTTGGTAATAGCGAGTCTCCAGCACGTAAAGATCAAGAACCCGTCCTTGACACTCGCGGTTGGACGCTGCCAGTCGATATGGTTGACCGACCAGAGGAAATCTTTGTCCGGGCAATGGTTCCAGGCGTAAAGAAGAAAGACATCTCGGTTTTTGTATCTGACGGAACGCTGACAATCTCTGGCGAGCAAAAAGCGGATACAGAGGTTAAGGAGGAGGACCGCTACTACAGTGAGTATCATTATGGTAAATTCCATCGAGGCATCAACTTACCGACCGCTGTAGACGGGGATAAGATCAAAGCCAACCTGAAGGATGGCATGTTGGAAATCCACTTGCCGAAGATTGAAACTGTTAAGCCGAAGCAGATCGAGATCGCGGAACAGTAGTCTGGTAAAAGATGAGGTGCGGAATCGGCTTGGGTCCGGTTTCGCACTATCATCAACCCATAGTTCAAACGAAAGATCTGAATTGAAGTTAGTATCATCGAATCAAACGAAAGGGACGATGTGCCCCGATTCCTCAGAGGTCTGCTATTACAGGAACTGCATCCAATCTGAGTAAGGCAGCGATTTTCTTCAGTTCGCTAAAAACCCGAACTATGGTAGATTTTAGAATTATTTGGACACTCCAAATGTACTGCCAACCCCCTAAATCCCGACCCCGATGAATCCCCGATACATCGGGACAGGCGGGATGTACCCCTTATCAGGGAGACTTTTACTGCACGAGGGGCGGAGTACTGGTAAATGTCTACTGATTTCTATAATTCACCATAGTACCGGAGGGGTGACCGGGGCGGATTGTCTGAATCGCGGATTAACACGGATTAAACGATTACGCGGATTAAAAACGGAAACCGGACGCAGCCGAGACGCATTTGCTGTTAGCCCCGGAGGGGCGACATGTTTATAGAATATCGGACCCACCATACACAAAAGCCCCAGCGGGGCGACATGTGAAAACGTAAGCGTTACGGTAAAGAATCGGAGGTAAGGACGCAGATTAACGCTGATTCACACAGATAGAAGCTGCAAAGGACAAACATCTGTGAGAGGGACACCCCCGATGAATTGGAATTCAAAGCAACTTGTCTTTCCCCCTTATCAGAAAAGGGACTTTGGAAACTTCGCGAAGGTTGGAGTTATTGGTAATGTCCACTTATTTTTATAATTCACCATAATTGCTACCGCCTCTGTGAGCGAAGCCGAACGATGAGAATGAGATGGTAAAATGACACTCGGGCTATTTGAACCGATAGCGATTGCGCTTGGCGTAGGACTATTAGTCGGTATCCAGCGGGAAAGAAAGGCCTCTGCGATTGCGGGCGTCCGTACCTTTCCGCTAATCACCCTACTGGGCACGTTTTCGGGGATACTTGCTGACGCGTTCAACGGTTGGATCCTTGCGGCGGGGCTGCTCGCTCTGAGCGTGATGTTGCTGGTTGGTAATCTAGCACAGTTCAGAGCAGAAAAGATCGATCCCGGCCTGACGACGGAGATGGCAGGATTAGTCATGTTCGGCGTCGGGGCCGCGCTTGTCAAAGGTTACACGGCACCAGCAATTGCTGTCAGTGGTGTGGTGGCGGTGCTGCTGCACTGGAAGCAACCTCTCCAGAAGTTCGTCGTCAAGATCAGTGAGAGCGATTTTAAGGCGGTTATCCAACTGGTCCTGATTGGGTTAATCATCCTGCCTATGCTGCCGAATCAGACATACGGTTGGTACAACGTTCTCAACCCCTACAATATTTGGCTGATGGTAGTTCTGATTTCGGGTATCAGCCTGCTTGCCTATGTTGCATATAAGCTTCTTGGGGCGCGGGTTGGTGCGATTCTCGGTGGTGTGCTAGGTGGGCTCATCTCCAGCACTGCTACGACCGTCAGCGTTTCACAACAAACTAAGGCACAGTCTGATGCTGCGCCAATGGCGTCCCTGGTTATCCTGATTGCGTCCACAGTTGTATTCGGACGCGTCCTGTTGGAGATAGGCGTCGTCGCCCCGGAATTCTTGCCAATCGCCGCTGCGCCTCTTGGAATCATCATGGCATTGATGGGGTTACTCTGCGTCATCTGCTTGCCGCGAGTGGGGCAAAACCTTATAGACAGTCCAACGCACAACAACCCAGCACAATTGAAGGCAGCATTAATCTTCGGAGGATTATACGCGATCGTTCTGCTCGCTGTCGCCGCAGCTAAAGCGCATTTCGGCACCGGCGGCATGTATCTGGTAGCGGTGCTCTCTGGTCTGACTGATATGGATGCCATTACGCTTTCAACCGCAGAATTGGTGAAAACGGGCCGTGTCTCCACTGACACCGGTTGGCGGGTGATTCTTCTCGCGGCGTTATCTAATTTAGTTTTTAAGGGGGGCGTGGTCGCTCTGCTCGGTGGTCGTAGGCTCTTAATCTCTATTGCAATTTTATTTTCCATTGCGTTGACCGGTGGCGGACTCTTGCTGGTACTCTGGCCACATTGAGAGGAAGGGGTACGCTATCTCGTAACGAGAAACAACCCGTTAGACTAGCAAAATTCCCACTACACTTGAAGGGCAGGAGACTTGCCTATCAAGCCTGGAAACTATGTGCTTCGCAAGCCAGTCTGCTAACACTATGTAGCCAAGGAAGGATAAGAATAATGTTACGACGAATTTTAGTTCCGCTGGACCCGTCTCCTTATACGGATGCAGCCTTGGAATACGGTTGTCTGATTGCCAAACAACATGATGCAGCGATTACCGGTCTGACAGTCCTTGATGTGTGGGGGGTAGAAGACGCGATGAGTCCGACACTTTATCCCGGATTATATCATGCCGTCAGGAGGTTAGAATATCAAGCAAAAAATACTCGCGCCCATACGGAGGAGTTGCTGCATAAGTTTGAGCAGAAATGTAAGCAACAAGGCGTTGTCTATCGTCAATGCAGCTATCAAGGCATCCCCAGCAAACATATCCTCGGCGAATCAATTTTTCACGACCTCGTCGTTATCGGATTCCACACCGACTTTGACTTTGGAGCCGATCCGGGATCAGATAGATCTTTGGCGAAGATACTCGATCACTCCGTCACGCCTATTTTAGCGGTCCCCGATACCTGTCGTTGGAGAGAGAAAACCATCAAGACGTTAATCGCTTTCAATGGAAGTTTACCAGCCGCGCGTGCGCTCCAACGATTTGCCCAGTTGGCGGGGGATGGCGATTATGAAATCATTTTGCTGATGTCGGATAAAGACGATAACATTGCGAATTTCTATCTTTCCCGTGCGGAAGCGTATCTCCATGCCCACACCATTGAGAACGTGAAAACGGTCTGGACTCCCCAAGACATTGTTCGGAGCATGGAATCTGGATATATTGATTGGGCGGATCTGGTCGTGGCCGGGGCCCATTCTAAAAAGGGATTGGTTGATTTTATGGTGGGCAGCGTAGTCAAGTATCTCATCAGAGAGGCAAAAAAGCCCATATTCTTGGGACAATGAGATGAACAGATAAGTGAATGGCGCCCCACATAACAACCAATGGTGCTAATACATTGTCAGAAAAATGTAGCACAAACTCTATAAGGTTTCAGAGCTCCCCAGGCCCGGCAGGGGCGGTTTGTAACCGCACCGCCTTCAATCCAACCCGGTAGGGGCGGTTTGTAACCGCACCGTCTTCAATCCAACCCGGTAGGTGCGGTTTGTAACCGCACCGGACATCGCAATGAAGGTGCTTATCATTATTTATTTGACAGAGCAATAGTTTGCAACTGTTGATAGCACGAAACCTATTTGGCTCAAAAGTTCATTAGTGGACCAATGCACCAGTGAACCCTTGAACCGTTGAGTGATGTGGAAACGACCTCTTTACCAATCACGGATAAGGCACTATCATGGTGACAGGAGAAGATTCCAAATGACACAGATAACCCCGACTGAGTTATCTCCAAATGAGCTCCGTTTCACATGCGACGAAGCGCAGTTTGACTTTGCCTCCACGGCGGATGTGCCCTCGCTCTCCGAAACGATGGCAGGACAGGATCGGGCACGCAGGGCGGTCAACTTTGGGGTGTCAATGCCCAGCAAGGGGTACAATA
Source organism: Candidatus Poribacteria bacterium (assembly GCA_965220385.1). Lineage (GTDB taxonomy): Bacteria > Poribacteria > WGA-4E > WGA-4E > PCPOR2b > PCPOR2b. The sequence goes on from OZ244825.1 coordinate 1,977,689, forward strand.
TCTACGCCATGGGCCCACCAGGGACCGGGAAAATATCCTTCATCACCAAATTTTTGGATGGACGTGCCCGTAAGATGCCACGACCGGACGATTGGTGCTATGTCATGAATTTTGCCAATCCGGATCGACCTCATTATCTCAAGCTGCCGCCGGGGAAGGGAACGGCATTCCACAAAGATATGGAAGTTCTGATCGAGGAATTGCGTCAGGATATCCCCCGCGCCCTCGAAAGCGAGGATTACGAAAACGAGCGAAATCGCATTATGCAGGAGATGCAACGAAAACAGAACGCTCAATTTTCTCAATTGGACCAGACCGCTCAAGAAAAGGGCTTTGTGATTCAGAGGGGGCAATTAGGCGTGTTTTTCGTGCCACTCATTGACGGCAAGCCTGCGACCGCCCCGGAGCAGTTGGCACAATTATCTGTCGAACAACGTAACGAGATTGATAGGCACGGTGAACAACTGCAAACCGACTTGAATCAAACCATGCGAGCGATACAGGCCATCGTTAAGGAAGGACGAAGCCAACTGGCTGAACTGGAACAGAACATCGCAATGTCTGCTATTGGTCCCCATATTGAGGAACTGAGAGAAAAATACACCCTCCATGCGCCTGTTGTCCACTATCTGGAGGACATGCAACGGGACATCATTGAGCATCTCAAGGCATTTCACGCGACCAAAGAAGTTCAGCAACAAGGCCCCATTCCCTTTGGGGGGATGCAACCAGACATCTCATTCGACCGCTACAAAGTGAATTTGATTGTTGACCATTCTCAGACAGAAGGTGCCCCCGTTGAAATCGTAAACAACCCAACGTATCAGAACCTGATCGGGCGGGTGGAACGCCAAGCGCAGTTCGGGACATTGATTACTGATTTTACACTAATCAAAGCGGGGGCGTTTCACCGAGCGAATGGCGGGTACTTGGTGGTGGAGGCGTCCCATCTGCTACGACAGCCGTTTGCGTATGAGGTATTGAAACGTACCTTGCACACAGGAGCGATTCGTATCACTGACTTCGGACAGGAGTATAGCCTGATTAGTACTGTTTCCGTTGAACCAGAGCCAATCCCTTTAGATGTCAAAGTAGTAGTAATTGGTAACCCGATGTACTATTATCTGTTGCAGGCTCATGATGAAGAATTCGGCGAGCTTTTTAAGGTGCAGGCGGATTTCGATGGCGTTATGGAACGCACGCCAGAAAACATCGCAAGCTACGTGCAATTTCTCAAAGCAAAGTGTGACGATGAAGGTCTGAAGCATTTCGCGCCTTCAGGGGTGGCAAGGTTGATCGAGTACGGCACTGAATTAACCGGCGATCAGGAGAAACTGAGTACCCTGTTCACCGAACTTTGTAACCTTGCCCGCGAAGCCAGCTTTTGCGCGGAGCAGAACGGGTGTTCAGAGGTGACCCGCGCTGAGGTGCAAAAGGCAATCATCGAGAAAATCTATAGGTCCAATCGCATTGAGCAACGCCTCGCTGAAATGATTGAAAAGGGACAGATCTTCATTTCAACTGAAGGTGCGGTGGTTGGTCAAGTCAATGGACTGTCCGTCGTCGGCTTGGGCGGATATTCCTTCGGTAAACCATCACGTATCACCGCTCGAACCTACATGGGCAGTAGCGGAGTAGTCAGTATTGAACGTGAGGTGCGAACTTCGGGACCAATTCACAACAAAGGTGTCATGACGTTAACCGGCTACATCAACGGGAAGTACGGTCAGGACAAACCGATTTCGATGTCCGCCCAACTCAGCTTTGAGCAGCTGTATGAGGGGGTAGAGGGTGACAGCGCATCATCAACGGAACTCTACGCGCTCTTGTCAGCACTTTCTGGTTATCCAATCCAACAGGGATTCGCTGTCACCGGATCCGTGAATCAACACGGGGAAATCCAACCGATCGGTGGTGTGACGGAGAAAGTGACCGGATCCTACGAAGTCTGCAAAGCCTTCGGATTCACCGGCAATCAGGGCGTATTGATTCCCAAGTCCAACGTCAAAAATCTCACGCTCAAAACTGAAATCGTTGAGTCGGTGCGCGAAGGGAAATTCCACATCTATCCGGTCGACACGATCGATAGGGGCATTGAGATTTTGACAGGCAAACCGTCGGGTGAACGCGATGATGATGGTAATTACCCCAAAGACACGGTCAATTGGGCGGTGGAAAAGCGCCTAAACAAATTTGCCAAAGGGTTGAAGCAGTTCCGGTCGGATCAGGAGAGAGCAGCGGAAAAACCCGACTATGTGGAAGAGGACATCAGTACACCTGAACCGCCCAAAGAGGACGCTAGCATTCTCAGAAAGGTGTTTTCCTGGTGGAACCGCGAGAGGAGAGGCACTTGATGCGAATAAGGCTGAGGGACCCATTACAAGAATTAGCTAAATTGGAGCAAACTGTTGACCGGATGTTGCGCCGAGACCGCCAGTGGGTGAGTTACGGCTATCCGCCGATTGATCTGATGGATACCGGGACCGCATTTATGCTGTCGGCGCGGCTGCCCGGCGTCCCGGCAGACAAAATTGGTCTCTCGGTTTCCAATACGACGGTCACACTGGAGGGACAGCGTGGGCCACTGGTAATAGAGGGCGCAAAGCCAATTCTACGTGAACGGTTTTACGGCCGGTTTCGTAAAAACATCGACCTACCCGAACCAATAGACGAGGAGGAGGTCAAGGCACAATACACCGATGGCATTTTGCAGGTGACGCTACCCAAGCGCCGTCAACTTCAGCCGAAAGCTATCTCAATCCAGTAACACCCCCAAGGAGATCAAAAGATGCTGACTTTTAATCCTTCGACGCAGCCAGCGCGACAGTCATTGACGCCGTTTGTTGATATCTACGAGCTGCCCAACTATGTCATCGTGCTAGCGGATATGCCTGGCGTTTCCAAAACCGGAGTGGATATCCGCACCGTTGATAACCAACTGATGATTCGCGGACAATGCCATACCAGAACGGATGGGGTCTGCCTGATTGGGGAATGCGCTCATTACGACTATTATCGCGCTATGAAACTGCCTGATACCGTCGATGCAGACAATGTTCAGGCGGAGATGAAGGATGGCATCCTCACACTGACCTTTCCCAAACGACGACCGGGCGAGTCCATTGAGACATTAATTTTCATTGAGGACGGGCGTCAGTAATGACAAACAGTAGAACTCGACGAGAGGTATTGGCTCGTGTTAAAAGAAGATGCTAAACACGAAAACAGAAACTAAGGAGCTCCCAGATCATGTTTGAAATCGAAGCAAAATTTCAAGCGAAATCACCACTGGTATTGGATCAGATTCGATCACAGAAGCAGGTCGCAGGTTACATACTTTCGGACCGAGCAAACACTCCACAACAGGATACGTATCTCGACACAGCGACCAGAACTCTCTTACGGCACGGTGCCTCTTTGCGACTAAGAAGGAAGGCGCTTGCCTCCCGAAACATCGAAAAAGAAATACAACTTGTTACATTCAAAAGCCAAACCAAGGAAGTTTATACACGTACAGAACTTGAAATGCCAATTACGGACCAACAAGCGCGAGCCCTTTTAAGTGGGAACCTTGAGAAGATTCATGTTGCGGCTATCGAAGAGGCTGTCAATCATCTAAAGGGAGAAAACATATATCCTGTCTTGCACATCGAAAATATCCGTGAAACGTGGCGAATAAATACTGACGCGGGATGTGTCGAAGTCTGTCTTGACGATGTGCGATATGCAGATGTGGATAAAACCCAATTTATTCAGGAGTATGGCGTTGAGTTAGAACTCAAAGCGGGTGAATCTGTGTTCCTACAACAGCTTGCTGACGCACTATCTCAACAATACAATCTAATCCCGCTCCCCCAATCGAAATATGAGCGCGGTGTTGTGCTCTTGGATAGGCTCGCTGCCAAGGTGAAGACCTAGAAAGCAGAGGTTATCAACAATATGGCCAAGGCAAAGAAAATCAAAGGTATTGCCCCAGAGAAAAATCTTGAAGCGTGTGCTCGAAAGATTATAACAACCCAGTTTAATGAAATGATGACTTTCAAAGCGGGGGTCATTGATGGCACAGATATTGAGTACGTTCACGACATGCGAGTCACCTCCCGACGGCTTCGCGCTGCGCTGCGAAACTTTGCTGACTGCTTTCCCCGCAAAAGAAAGTTCCGCAGACACCTCAAACGGGTCGAGCAGATTACGAGTACACTGGGAGACGTGCGGGATTTAGATGTGTTGATTGATCGCTTTAAAAAAAACGCGCAAACGATGCCAGAAAACGCACAGATTGGCGTTGAAAACCTGATACAGCATCTCCAACGAGAACGGGAAAAGAAGCGAGGGCCGATGTTGAGGATGTTTGAAAGCTTCGATAGGAGTCATTTCGAGAAAAAGTTTTTGAAATTCTTTGAGGTGTAGACATGGCAAAAGCATGGAAAGTAAAGGGAATTCGTAAAAAACGGAGCTATCACCACAATGCACAAATTGTCCTTGCCGTAAAGATTAAGGAAGTATATTCGTGGAAGGAATCTATTCGCAATCCAGATAATATTGACGAACTTCATAACCTGCGAATCTCAGTCAAGCGGCTACGCTATTCAATGGAGTTGTTCGCCATCAACTATGGTGAGACATTCAAGAATCTCTTAAAAGTATTGGAAGATTTGCAGCACCTACTGGGTGATATTCACGATTGCGATGTTATCGAGACGGTTTTGACCGATTATTTGCAAGCATTTCCGGACACGGGGGACACAGAAATTAATGCAATTGGCACCAACGCCCTCCTGCTTCACTACCGCGAGATGCGTGCGGCAAAGTATGAGGCGTTTTTGCAGCAGTGGGGCGCGCTTGAGAAGAAGGATTTCAAAGGACAACTCCTTGCAATCATCACAGATGAAAACCAATAGGATTCCGTTTCCCCATGATTCCAGATCTTTCAGAGGAAAACGCTGGGCAAACATCTCTCTCCGCACCATGCACTTGATTGGTATTGCAGGATTGGGCGGCGGGTTTGTCCATTAGTCACCGACCGAGGTTTAGTTACCCTATCTGGTTCTGGGTATCGCCTCTGGCTTTGGCCTCATGTGTCTGGCTATCTGGACCGATGGGATCTGGTTCCTTCAATTGCACAGTATTGCGATTTTCATCAAACTCATCCTACTATCAAGCATGACGTTTCTCACGGGCTACGCCGGCTATGCACTGATTATCACAATTGTCATATCTGGTGTCATCGCTCACGCGCCGGGCGATGTTCGATACGACTCGATCCTTCATAGGAAGCGGGTCGAGAATTTACACGGTCAGAACGGATGTTATTAACCAATGGAGCCAGTTTGTAACTGTTGATAACGTGAAACGTGCAACCAACTGGTTAAATTAATGCCGAGAGCGAAACAAGCGGAATTTCAGGTCGGTTATGTCTGGATGGCTTTGGCAATCGCCATCTTCGGGGGATTCTCGCTTGCTGCTCATCTTTGCATTGTGATGGGCTTCGATCGTTCGTTGGGAGATGGTTTTGCAAGCCTTATTCAAATTCACGGACATCTGCAACTCGTCGGTTGGGCAGGGTTATTTATCATTGGAATCAGTCTTCATGTCATCCCACGTTTTTCAAGCGTCTCCATTTCACACCCCCAATGGATTCCGCGTTTACTCTGGATCGTTGGAATCGGTTTGCTACTACGATTCATTGCCCACTCGATTCTACCCTATGTCGACAAAGGTTTCTTCTTTATCCTGTTAAGCTGGATAACCGCTGCTTCCGGACTGCTTGAATGGTATGGGATACTTATCTACTTGGCATTGTTGGTAGGTACAATCTTCAGGATACCGGAGGCACATCGAAAACCGCCCCTGATTGCGGTTCGCCCATACTTCGGAATGATGATGATGGGTTTTCTGCTCTACGCAACAATTCATGCAGTATTGCTGTTGCAAATGGCGTGGAGAGGAAACATTGTGGTAGGTCAGATGTGGAATGAGATTTCGATTCACATCTTCATCGGTCTGGTGTTGTTACCCGTTGCATTTGGATTTTCAATCCGGATGCTTCCGCTTTATCTTCGGCTCCCAGTCCCAAACTGGTCCTTTCGGCGTGTGGCATACGTTTATCTTACTGGATTTCTGTGCCAGATCGCGCAAATACTTCCGATAAATTTCCTTAGCAATGTAGAGGGGTACGTCTCCAGCGTGGGGATGTTGGTAAAATCCAGCGTCATCTTATACGTCGTCTGGAAACTTGATATTCTGACGCGGAGACAAGCACCATCGATCTCCCACCGTGATATCGAATCGTCGTTAGACCGGCAGCCAGCGCGTAGGGCTATCCCAGGTCAGGGAGAGTATGGTCGGTTCGACCGGCACATTTACGCTGCATACGGGTGGCTTGTATCTGGCGCGCTTGCGGAGATGTTCATTGGTGGTTTTGGGATTTTTCGGCTCCCGATTGCAATTAGTAGCGACGTAATTCGGCACATCTATTTGCTCGGCTTCATTACCAATCTGATTATGGGTTTAGCAGTTCGGATGGTTCCCGGCTTCCTTAAAAAGCGACGTGTTGCGAGCACGAAGATGATAGATATAACATTCTGGTTAACCAACGTCGCCGTTGTTGGAAGGATAGTGCCGTTACTTCTACCGTTGGTGCTATTCGATGTGCCTGAAACCATCGACACAATCGCTCAAGCCACGTTTGGGGTATCAGGAATTTTAGGATTATTAGCAACAATCTGCCTTGCCATCAATCTGCGGAAAACAATGCGTGGTGCATCCGCATAACCTATGAAGAGAGCACTCGCGACTTCACAGACTTTGAGGCGGAATGTAGCATGAGTACACCAACACCCCAGTTGGTTACTTCTGAGAGATCTATCTACGTGGTAGAGAAATTGAACCGTGTCGTCGTGTTGACCATTCCTGAGCAACGATACGGAAAATATCTGACTCGGTAATAATACCCACCAGATTGACACCTACAGGGTCAAGGACGGGTAAACCGCTGATTTTATTTTCCAACATCCTCTGCGCTGCCTCGCCAATCGTCGCGTCCTCGGCGACCGTTACTGGATTGGGTGTCATTACTTCCTCTACCGTCATGTGTTCCAACTTTTGCGAGAGTGTCTGATCCGTGTTGCTCAATAAATCAAACACTCGATATAAATCGCTCAGAGTCACGATGCCAACGAGTTGATCGGAAGCAACAACTGGCAACCGTCGAATCTGAGCGACAAGCATCAATTGATATGCCTCAATAATCTCCGTTTCGGTCTCGGCTGTGCTTAACTCCTGCGCCATCCAATCCCGCACCAATGTATGAATCATTTTGATGTCCCTTTCTCGTGCTTACTATCCTACAAGTTGATTGAAGTGCCCTAGTGTCCGGGGTAACAATTGAGCAAAAGCAATGCCAATCAGGAATGAAAAATCGAGCCACTGTGCAAATCAGTCACCCTCATTATAACTTTCCCCACAAACTGTGTCAACTTTACATCACCACTTGGGACCCGAACTCAACTGAGAGACCGGGATAGCGGTGATACAGGCTTGAAAGAATCTAGAGATGTTGTACATCAGAAATGATTGCTCGATTTACATGTATACCGATTAGATTCTTCATCGAAGTGATGAATGTAGGTGGCAGCTTATCCCACATGCTTACTGGACTCAAGCTCCATTGTAGCAAGTGTCGCCTGTATTGTACCTTGAGGTTTTACGCTCCATTTGACAGAATGTCAGTCTGATAGTTGATGAAATCGGAGATTCTGACAAAATGTCAGATAAAAATATAGATAGATTGCAATTTTTGACAGAATGTCGGTCTTGGCGTTTTTTCGCTCGGTTTTTCCTCAATCTAGATAGCCAGCGCGGTAGCGTAGGATGTTAGAAAAAGTCTTGCTGCTATTGCCTTCCGCGCGATATATGTGCTTCCGAGAAATGGATTGGTTATCATGGCATAGTGATTGCAGGTTGGGTGTCAGACTTTGTGGTTTCATTAATTACAGAACCAGAACGATTTGACACCTAATCTTCACAAAGGAGAAAAATTACGATGCAGCACAGTATAGCCCAGAGACATCTGCTTTCAATATTAGGGATTGCAGTACTTGGAGTTCTTCTCTACTTGGGCAGCCATCAGTCTCTACACGCACAACTTCCCGCCGATGCGATGCGGATCGTGCAAGAACGCAGTTTAACCCCCGATGATATCAAGGGAGCTTTGTCCACCTATACCCCTACCGGCAGACATGACGAGTATGTGATGTTTGCCTCCGGCGGTCATAGCGGACAGGTCATCGTCGTTGGATTGCCATCCATGCGGATATTGAAAGTAATCGCTGTCTTTACGCCCGATCCGTGGCAAGGTTACGGTTATGGCGTGAAGGATTCTCCGATGGAGGCTTCAAGCGAAGGGATGACCGTTGAGGGCCAGCCGCTCACCTGGGCGGACACCCACCATCCAGCATTGAGCGAGACCAAGGGCGATTATGACGGTGAATATCTGTTCATCAACGACAAAGCCAACGGTCGTATTGCTGTAATTGACCTGAAAGATTTTGAAACGAAGCAGATTGTAAAGAATCCGATTTTTCTGAATGACCACGGCGCAACGATGGTTACTCCTGATACAGAGTATGTGGTAGAGGGCTCACAATATGCCATGCCGTTGGGCAATGAATATGCACCGATCGCCGACTACAAGGAAAAATATCGAGGGTTAATGACGTTCTGGAAATTCGACCGTAGCACTGGGCGCGTTGCCAAGGATCAGTCGTTTGGGGTTGAGCTTCCGCCCTATTGGCAGGATTTAGCAGATGCGGGAAAATTAGCAAGTGATGGATGGGTTTTCTGTGGCTCATTCAACTCTGAACTCGCGACCGGCGGTATTGAGAGCGGGAATCCCCCCTTTGAGGCGGGCACCGCTGAACGGGATATGGATTATCTGCATCTCATCAACTGGCGGAAAGCCGAGGCGGTTTTCATGGCAGGTAAAGTCGATCGGATTAAGGGCTTCCCGGTGATTTCGATTGAGACTGCGGTAGCGGAGGGGATCCTTTATCTGATGCCGGAGCCGAAGAGCCCGCACGGTGTGGATGTTAGCCCCAGCGGAAAGTACATAGTTGTATCCGGCAAACTTGATCCGCACGTTACAGTGTATCATATAGACAAGGTCAATACAGCAATCGCTGAAAAGGATTATGAGGGAATAGACGACTATGGTATTCCAATCCTACGATTTGACGCGGTAATGGAAAAACAGATTGAGGTGGGATTGGGACCCCTTCACACCCAGTTTGACAATCAGGGATATGCCTACACGAGTCTGTTCCTTGATAGCGCGGTTGCACGATGGACATTGGGTCCAGATGCGAAATATAAGGCACCGGAGCGCCCGTGGCGGCTACTCCAGCAACTGCCTGTCCATTACAACATCGGGCATCTCGTAACCGCGGAAGGCGACACAGTCGATCCGGATGGAAAATACCTGGTCTCTCTCAACAAATGGGCGGTAGACCGTTTCCTGAATGTGGGACCGTTACTACCACAGAATCTTCAACTGGTAGATATATCCCAAGAGGGCGATGGTATGGGCTTGCTTTATGATATGCCGCTGGGTATCGGTGAGCCTCATTACGCACAGATAATCAAGGCAGATAAACTGGAAGCGTGGGAGGTCTATCCCGAGGTTGGTTGGGATACCATTAACCAGAGAAAGCATCCGAAGGCATCAACCAAAGGTTCAATTAAGCGGAATGGGAACATAGTAGAGGTCAACATGACAGCCATTCGTAGCCACTACGAGCCTGAAATTGTGGAGGTCAACAAAGGTGATCGGGTGATGCTGAATTTAACGAATCTTGAGCGGACTTACGATGCGACACACGGATTCGCTTTGCCCGGCTATAATATTACCTCAAGTATCGAGGCAGGTGAAACCGTGACACTCGACTTCGTTGCAGATAAGGAGGGGGTCTTTTCCTTCTACTGCACAGAATTCTGTTCAGCTCTCCATTTGGAGATGGTTGGATATTTCCTCGTCAAACCGTGAGGATAAAGCGTGAGGCGTGGTGCAGTAAATCGTGCGCCACGCTTCGCATCTTACGCATAGGATGATTATGCTATCAAAAATTCAGTGGACGGGACGCCAGTGGTTGGCGAGTGGGTTATTGGTTGTCGCTGGCGTCCTATTGCTTATCTCGTTGCTATTCCCTTTCTGGCGGGTGGACCTTCAGGCGGGGATCTATCCAAAAGGATTGAGCCTTCAGCTTCGCCCGTATCGCCTTGAGGGAGATGTTGCAGAGATCGATGAGCTGAATCATTATATCGGCATGAGAAAGCTGGATTCAGCGGGGCAATTGGAGCGGAAGATAGCGATCCCGGCGATCATCATAGCAGGGTTATGCTTGTTCGGAACGGCATTTGTCCCTCGTAAATGGTCAATGTGGTTGACAATTCCCGGACTAATATTTCCGTTCGTGTTCTTAGGGGAGTTGTACTGGTGGCTTGCGGATAGCGGTCTCAATCTCGATCCGAAGGCGCCACTCAACCACTCTATCAAGCCGTTTGTCCCACCGATTTTTGGAGAGGGTCGGATCGCTCAATTCGCGGCGAGTGCCTCTTTCCAGATGGGATTCTACCTCGCCCTGCTTGCAGCAATCTTATCAAGAGTTGCGCTCTATCTAAAGAGACCAGAATGGTTAGCGAAGGAGTTAATCATTGACGCATCGGCACTGTTACTTATCTCTCTGCTCTTTCCTTACTGGCGGGTAGATTTCGAAGCGCGAAAATTCCCGAAAGGTGCTATTCTTCAGATTCGGCCACACCGCATCGAAGGTAATGTCCGAGAAGTTGACAAACTGAATCGCGATATAGGAATGCGAGATATTGAATCGGCGGGGCGATTTGAGCGGCAGGTAGCCGTTCCAGCAATTGCCATCATGGCGTTATGCTTGTCTCTTTCGATCTTCGTGCGGCGGAAATGGTCACCTTGGCTCGCGTTACCGGCTCTGATTTTCCCCATCCTCTTTGTCGGCGAACTGTATTGGTGGTTGCGCGATAGCGGACTCAATCTCAATCCGGACATCGCGCTGTATCCGGATATAGAACCTTTCATCCCTCCGATCTTGGGGACCGAAACGGTCCGATCGGTCACAACAACCTCAACCCTCCAACTTGGATTTTACCTTAGCGTGGTCACTGCCCTACTCGCTGTCCTCGCACTTTTGCAAAAAAGATACCGAATCTTTCAACCGAATCGGTCGGCGATAGGAATGGCTCTGCTTATATCCCTATTTGCAGCAGCTTCAGCTTCAAACGCGGCAACCCTGCTGATCGATGGAGATGTTAGCATTAGCGAAACGGTGACGCGCGCGGCGCAAGGAGACACGATTATCCTCAAAAGTGGGATTCATCATGAACGCTTTCTCGTGGATAAGTCCGTAATCCTACAAGGAGAGGAGGGAGCGATTATTGATGGCGGTGGAACGGGTAGCGTTATCACTATCGCGGCACCGGGGGTTATCGTGCGTGGGCTCACGATCAGGAACACCGGGGACCGGCTTTCCGAAGGTGATGCTGGTATCATGATCAAAAAGGCAAAAGGGGCAATTGTTGAAAACAACCGATTCGAGGATGTCCTTTTCGGGGTGCAAGTACGGAACGCCCCTGATACCGTTGTCCGAAACAACACGTTTCAGGGCAAGGATCTTGAAGTGGGTCGCAGAGGCGACTTGATTCGCGTCTGGTACAGTAGCGGTGCGGTGGTCGAAAAAAACCGTGCCTTCGATGGGCGCGATGTCGTTGTGTGGTACTCGAAGAATATCACCGTGCGTGGGAATGAGGTCCGCAACGGTCGTTACGGCATCCACTTCATGTACTGTGATGATGCAATGATTGAAGATAATCGTCTGATCGGTAACTCCGTCGGGGTTTATTTGATGTACAGCTACCGACTACAGCTCCAGAAAAATTGGGTGATAGGCAATCGCGGTGCCAGCGGGTATGGCATTGGACAGAAGGATATGTATGATGGCCTCATCGCCCACAATTTCGTCGCGGACAATCGGGCGGGGATGTTCATGGACAACTCAACGAACACCTTCCACCACAACCTAATTGCCTTTAATGATTCCGGACTGTTAGCACTCCCGTCCGCTCGGAAAAATCGCTTCAACATGAATAGTTTTGTCGATAATGGCGAACAGGTGGCAATTGAGGGGCAGGGGTCGCTTGGCACTAACCGATGGACTGGCAATTACTGGAGCGATTACAACGGCTATGATGCTGATGGTGACGGCGTTGGGGATATGCCGTATCGATCGGAACATCTCTTTGAACGTTTAACGGAACAACATAGGGCGTTACGGATTTTCACCTATAGTCCATCAGCGCAGGCGTTAGACTTTGCGTCCCGGCTTTTTCCCGTATTTGCACCCCAACCTAAATTAGTGGATGACACTCCGCGTATGCGCCCCGTGATACCAAATCTGGAAGCACCGAAAGGGAAGCTGTCACCTGCGTGGCTACTAGGTTCTTCGGCGCTATTTCTATCAGCACTATCTATTTCGGGCTACTTGCAGAGATGGTTAAATCTTCACAAGTCCCAGGTTCCACAACCGTCACCTCAACCGTTATACAGCCCACGGGACGCAGCCCCAAGCCGTGAAGGATCATCCACAGAGGAATCAGTTTTTGCTATATCTGCCAACGATGTTACAAAACGCTTTGGTAAAGTAGCGGCGGTAGACCATCTCAGTTTCAACGTATCGTTCGGAGAGACGGTGGCGTTGTGGGGACCAAACGGTGCGGGCAAGACAACCGCTCTGCGGTGCGTATTGGGGATTTTGTCTTTCGATGGGGCAATAACGGTCGGCGGGAATTCGTCGCGCTCCGAAGGCAAATTGGTTCGCCAACAGATTGGTTACGTTCCGCAGGAGGTTCGGCTTCACAGCGATCTAACCGTGGGAGAGACGGTTTCACTTTATGCGCGTCTTCGGCATGTTTCCGGGGACAGGTCATCCAGCTTGATGGCTGAATGGAATCTAACAGAGATTGCGGATAAACGGGTTGGAGAGCTTTCCGGCGGTATGAAACAACGGTTGGCGTTAGCAATCGCGCTGCTTTCCGATCCCCCAATTCTATTGCTGGACGAACCTACGAGCAATCTGGATGTCCACACCCGTCATGAGTTTTGGACGGCACTCGAAGGACTAAAGAGAGCGGGTAAGACCTTAATTTTCTGTTCGCATAGACTGGATGAGATTTACAGATTAGCAGATCGTGTTATTGTCATGGAGGGCGGCAAGAAGATTGCCGAAGGCACTCCGACGAGCCTTGATGGCTATCTGTCGCGCGATGTGTTGCTTCACTTATCCATTCCCGAATCTCTCCACGAAGCAGCGGCGGATCTGCTCGAACAGCACGGTTTTCCTACCAAATGTAACGGTCTAAAAATCTCGGTACAAGCGCCCCATAACAAAAAGGTTGAGCCGTTTCGCTTATTGGTGGACGCTGCCATTCCCATCCACGACTTTGAATTAGCTGATAGCCAAGAGAAGGAGTGAGCCACGAGAACTGCGATCTCTAACATATCAGTCATAATGGGGAAAGAGATACAGGATTCCCGACGCAATCGGTGGTTTCTGCTGTTCACGGTTGTTTTTACCGGACTCGCGCTCGGTCTGAGTACGCTTGGATTTTCGGGACTTGGCACCTTCGGTGTGGCGGGTTTTGGACGCACGGTTGCTAGCCTCATCAATCTTGTTGTATTGATTGCGCCGCTGATGGGACTACTTCTCGGTGCAATCAGCATATCAGGTGAGCGGGAGCGAGGCAGCTTGCTTCCGATTTTGGCACAGCCCATCACTCCCACCGAGGTGTTACTTGGAAAGTTTTTCGGAACCGCCGCCGCATTGGCAGCAGCAATTCTTTTCGGGTTTGGGTTGAGTGGATTCGTAATCGCATGGCGTGGTGGCTTTGCCCAAATGGACAATTATTTGATGCTGGTTGCACTGACCTTGCTGCTCGGTCTTGTTCACCTGAGTATCGGTTTCTGTCTCTCTGTCCTCACATCAAAAAGTGCAACGGCGTTGAGCCTCGGACTGATTCTGTGGCTTTCGATTGTGTTTCTCAGCGATCTCGGACTCATCGGCACAGCGATTGTGTTAAAACTATCACCGAAAACATTGCTTGCAGCGACTCTATTGAATCCGGCACAGGTCTTCAAATTGGCGGCGATTCAAATGATACAGGGCAACTTAGAATTACTCGGTGCGGCGGGACGTTATGCCGCGGATGTGCTGGGCGGGTTCTTAGTGCCAATACTGATGATACTGCTTGCGCTCTGGGTGATTATCCCGCTCGGAATTGCAATTTATGCTTTCCCGCGAAAAGGTGTACAATGAAGTCGAAAAAGATGGATGGAAACAGGGCGGGTATTTCAGGTTTCATGTTTATAGCATTTGCTCTCAGTTTAATTCTGGTTGGATGCGGACAGAGAGATGATGGAGTCCCCCGTATCCGATATGGCGAAGAAACCTGCGATCGCTGCCGCATGATTATTAGTGAGAAGCGGTTCGCCGCAGCATATCGAACGACATCTGGGGCATTGCGAAAGTTCGATGATTTGGGTTGTGCAGTGCTTTACAGTGAAGGACAAAGCGAGGAAGTAAGCCAATTCTGGGGATATGATTACGAAGAGGCTGGTTGGTTGAACGCGGGGCAAGCGTTCTTGGTCCATAGCCGAGAACTGGTCACTCCGATGGGGTATGGCATCGCAGTATTTTCAACCGCGGAAAAGGCGGCAGCCTTGGCAGAAAAGGTAAATGGTCAAGTGGTGCAATTTGACCAACTTAATTCAATTTTGCAACCAAAACTAAGAGGAGAGTGAGATATGTTACTTAAACGAACCCTGTACATCGCATTGGTATTCGCTTCGGCTTTCTGCACTGTAGTTGTCCCGCAGTTAGCATGGACAGAGGAAGAACAGAAAAAAGCTGACCCTTCTATATCGCAGACCGAACCGACAGCAGACACAGCCACCATCATCGGGACGGTAAAATTCGAAGGGGACGCCCCCTTTCGGCGCGCTATTAACTTTGGTGCCAACTTGGACTGCAAACGTTTGCACGATGGCAAAGTCCATTACGAACACATCGTTATCAATCAGAACGATACCCTCAAGGATACACTCGTCTATGTCAGGGGAAAGCCAAAAAGTGACCACAAACCATCGAGTAAACCGGTTGTCGTAGACCAGGTGGGTTGTATCTTCATCCCACATGTTTCAGCGGTGATGGTCGGTCAACCGATGGAGTTTCTCAATAGTGATCCCGCGCTTCACAATATTCGAACTGAATCGAAAAAACAGCGACCGTTTAACATATCCCAACCGAATAAAGGTATGAAATACACGCACCAATTTGAGGCGGCTGAAATTGGCATTCCACTCAGGTGCGATGTTCATCACTGGATGGTCGCTTACGCACATGTCCTGTCCCATCCGTTTTTTGCCGTTACCGGTGAAAAAGGTACGTTCAAGATTCAGGGACTTGCGCCTCGAACTTACAACATTGAGGCGTGGCATGCAAAATTAGGGACACAGAGACAGAAGATTACATTGGAAGCAGGAGAAACGAAAACGGTGGAGTTTGTATTCACCGATGAGGAATAGCCTTAACTGTCACGAGTATTCCCACTATGGAATGTAGGTGGGGCATCCAACCCATTAGGTGGGCGAGGTCGCCTCGCCCACCCAATAATTTCGCGATGAATTCTCCGTTCCCCCGATAGATCGGAACGGAACGTGACCAGAGGAACAGGTGGGAGCAAGTGCCTGCGATTGACGCAGACATACTATATCCCAAACCAATATCGACATTTTACTAAAAAGATATTTTCCCCAGCATCGGTGAAACTTGTTCTCAAGCGATGGAACGGACGAAATTCGAGGTCAACTCTTTCCACACTATCCAGATCAACCTCACGCGATTGGGCCCAGACCAGAAACAGCGTGCTTCCGGGGCGGAACTCCCAGCGCAGCACGGTGTTGCCACGCAAAGACCGGCGATGGAAGTCGCGGTTTTCATTTAAAGGATAAGGCTTGAACTGATATGATTTAGGTTCGACTAACTCCTTGAAGCCTGTATAGTCTCCAATGGTGATAAACGGTTGCACATAGAACTGGAGGCTTAAGGTCGGAGTGAAGCTGATATTCGCACGGGTGGTGAAGTCGAGTGTTCGACTCGTCAACTCTCCGTAGATGTAGTGTTTTTGGATCTGTCCGTTGATCTGATCTTCAACAATATCTACCCACTGTGCATCTCTTACCTGATAGGCATAGTTTGGCCCAACGCTTAATTCAACGTTGGAGGTGGGTTGAATACGAAGCCGCAGATCTACATTGTAGTCATAGGAACGCCCGTCATCATTCCAAGCGAAAACAGGATTTAGTTCCAGCCGAACCATTTTCCGACTGTCGGTGGAAAGCGCTGTATAAATCCACCAGCCCGCAGGATCTTTAATCAGCGTTCCACCACGCCTAATATCGTGATCACTTAACGTCTCCAAGTTACGTCCTACCCAAAGGTCATAATCCCAATAGTTCTTGAAGCGCCCACCTGTCCATATTTCGACGTAGCCGCTGATATGAGTCCTGTCATAATTCCATGTCTGCCAGCCGTAGAGCCCCAGAATAGCGCGCCGGAATATACTGAACGGTTTCTCCTTCCGCACGGTAAAGTCATAGTTCCACTCAATCTTGTCAGAGCGTCGGAGGTAGCCAAGATCGTTTATCTCCAAGTCCGGCGAGAGCATACTAAAATTGGTCTCTCCTCTTAACCAGCCCCCATGTTTGTCAATTTCAAGGTGTGCAAGGTAACCCGACTTACGCGCCTCCAGTTTCCCAGCCTGACTTCCAGCTAACGTGCCGGTTATTTGGATTTTCTCTTCCGCAAATTTCATATCCCAATCAACCCCACCGACATAAGCAGAATTAGAATCCTGTCGATTCACAGCAGTCGCGATTAATCCAACGACGGAGTTCCCTTTCAGTATGTCTTGATTGATTCGCCCAACAAAGTAGTTGGTGGACGGTTCGATGAGGAACTCGCGTTCAATTTCCTTACCGTTGCTTCTCTCCTTAATTTGCGCGTATTCGGGAGCAGTAACAGCTTCCATGATACCAAAATGCGTCCCACCTTGAGTCTTACCTACAATTTTGGTGGCACCGAGAATCGTAGTTGACTCGGGACGGCTTAGTTCGGTGGCTCCGTTGGGAAGATCGAAATGTCCCGGTCGCCGCCCGATTCGCCGTGAGTAAAAGAAGCTATAGTCTAAGTTGTCAAAGATTCTCGCGCCCCTTACAAAGAACGGTCGCCGTTCATTAAAATACTCCTCGTAAGCGGAGAGATTTAAGCTCGCTGGATCCGCCTCTACCTGTCCGAAATCGGGATTAATCGTGGCATCAAGCGAAATCGCGGAGTTAATCCCATATTGGATGTCGGTGCCAACATTGCCCCATAGCTCGGTTTCATCGTTGAGGTGTGTGCGTCCCATAACGTAAGGCACAAACTCCAAATGACGGGAGGGGTGGATAGCTTTGATGCCGGAGAGATCGCCAAATCGAGATGCCCAGCCGGGTTCACCGCGCTTGACAAAACGCCAGTGATCTTGTTCCTTTTTGCGGCTGATATATCGTTCGACCTGTAATCCCCAGGTGTATTCATCTTTTGGAGAGAATCGCAATATATGGAACGGTATTTTATATTCCGCTGCCCATCCATTTTCATGGATTTGGGTTTTTACCTCCCACACGCCATCCCATGTGCTGTCCCACCAACCAGTTTCCGGGGCAATGCCATCCGTCACGGAACCAGAGGGATAGACTGTAAACCAAAACGCACTCTGCCGGTTGTAGTGCGGATCAAGACTGATAGTTACTCTATCCGATTCGACGTAATCATCTCGTCTAACCAGTCGGGCGACAATTCTATCAGGTTCGTCATCATAGCATAGGATCGCAAAATAGATAGCCTCATCATCGTAGGCGATCTGGAACGTGGTGCGTTCCGTTGCGGGTTTGCCTTCATCCGGATCGCGCTGGCGAAAGCCTTCGTGGATGGGTGCACTTTTCCATATCTCATCGTCCAAAACGCCATCCAATTGCGGTGATACGCCGTTAATTCGGATGGCGGTCGCGGTTCTGTGATGCAGGTCAGCTTCGTCTGCAGCCTGTGCATCGCCTGGGGATTGAACCGCGCAACAGATAGCAAGAAACGCCCAGACGACCCAAAAATCGAAATTATTTTTCACAGTTGTTTTCCTCTTTCTTCCTCGTCGTTATTCGTCCATTAAAACCCCCTTTCTGTGACAGACTTCAGATTTTTTTCTGCACATTTGAGGGCGCTGACCAAACTCTAACGCTGAAAGGTTTGGTACGCTACAGCCCAAACCAATAACGACATTTTATGAGGAAAATATTCGACCCGGCATCAGTGAAGCTACTACCTAAGCGATGTAAGGGACGAAATTCGAGGTCTGTCTCTCCCACACGCGTTAGATCAACATCCCGTGATTGCGACCAAACCAAGAACAGTGTGCTGCCGGGGCGGAACTCCCAGCGGAGAACGGCATTGCCCCGCAAAGACCGCCGATGGAAATCCCGGTTCTCGTCCAGCGGATAGGGCATGAACCGATATGACTTCGGTTCTACGAGTTCCTTGAAGTTGGTATAGTCGCCGATCGTCACGAAGGGTTGCACGTAGAGCTGCAAACTCAGGGTCGAGGTAAAACTGATATCCGTACGCGTGGTAAAGTCAAGCGTTTGACTTTCTAACTCCCCATACACATAGTGTTGCTTGACATGTCCGTTGATATTCTCTTCGACCAGATCCACCCACTGTGCATCCTGTGTGCCAACTCTATATGAAGGTCCAAGGGTTACTTCAATATTCGAGGCGACGCGGATGCGTAGCCGGAGGCTTACATCATAATTATAAGTCTGTCTGTCATCCCAAAAAAAAACAGGATTCCACCAATAAGGATTTAACTGCAGCTGAACCCTCTTCCGATTATCAGTCGCGAGCTGTGTAAGGATCCCCCAACCTGCAGGATTCTTAATCAGAACCCCGCCACGCCGGACGTCCGCATCACTAAAGGATTCAAAGCTGCGGAGAACTCCCAGTGTATACTCCCAATAATTCTTAAATTGACCACGTGTCGATATATTAAAATAGCGACCGATATTGACACTGTCATAGTTCCAGTTGAGTTGGGTAAAGGAAACAAGAGTGGCTCGTCTGAAGATGCTAAATGGCTGCTCTTTGTTCGCGGTAAGGTAATAACTCCATTGTATCATATCAGCACGCCAGCGAAAACCGAGGTCGTTCATCTCGAAGTCAGGTGACAACGCCTGCACATAGGTCTCACCTATCAACCACCCGCCTCGTTTATCAAACTCAATGAGTGCAAGATACCCCGACTTACGTGCATCGAGTTCTCCTGTCTGGCTTGCTGCGACGGTACCGGTTATCTGGTACCGATCGTTGGCAAATCTCAAATCCCAATCGAGTCCACCAACATAGGCAGAGTTAGAATTCTGTCGATTCACGGCGGTTGTTATTAGCCCAACGGTTGAGTTCCCTTTTAGAACGCTCTGCTTAACTCGGCCGACAAAATAATTGGTTAACGGTTCGATGAGGTGCTCACGTTGGACTTTCTTACCATTGACAGTCTGTTCAATCTGTGCGTACTCTGGTGCGGTGACCGCCTCCATGATGCCAAAAGAGGTCCCGGCTTCCGTTCTGCCCACAATTTTACCGGCACCGAGAATCGTTGTGGCTTCCGGACGACTTAGTTCAATAGCATCGTCGGGCACCCCGAAATGTCCCGGTCTTCGTCCGATTCGACGCGAGTAAAAGAACGAGTAATCGGCGTTTTCAAAAGCGGTCGCATCTTTGACAAAGAAGGTACGACGTTCCTGAAAAAATTCCTCATACGCGGAGAGATTTAGCGTCGCCGGATCGGCTTCCACCTGTCCAAAATCAGGATTAATTGTTGCGTCGAGTGTAATGCCGGAGGTAATCCCATATCGTACATCGGTGCCACCACTACCCCACAAGTCAGTGCCATCGTTGAACCTAGTGCGTCCCATCGCATAAGGGACTATCTCAAGATGACGGGAGGGGCGGATGTACTTGATGCCGGTGAGGTCTCCAAAACGAGACACCCAGCTAGGCGCATTGCGTTTGACCAACCGCCAGTGGTTCTGCTCTTTTTTTCGACTGGTGTATCGCTCGACCTGTAGCCCCCAAGTGTATTCATCTTTTGGGGAAAAGCGCAAGATATGAAACGGGATTTTATATTCTGCTGCCCAACCATTCTCGTGGATCCGGACCTCTACGGCCCACACACCGTCCCATGTATCATCAAACGGCGGGCTATATTCATCAGTAACCGTGCCATCGGTGACAGACCCAGAAGAATAAACGGTAAACCAAAACCCGCGCTGCCGGTTGGGATGCGGGGCAAGACTGACGGTGACTTTATCCGATTCAATATCGGTGTCTCGCCTGACCAACCGCGAGACAATTTTATCGGGCTCAGTGTCATAGCACATCACCCCAAAATAGAGCACCTCGTCATCGTAAGCGATTTGGAAGGTGGTGCGTTCCGTTGCGGGTTTGCCTTCATCCGGATCGCGCTGGCGAAAGCCTTCGTGGATGGGTGCACTTTTCCATATCTCATCGTCCAAAACGCCATCCAATTGCGGTGATACGCCGTTAATTCGGATGGCGGTCGCGGTTCTGTGATGCAGGTCAGCTTCGTCTGCAGCCTGTGCATCGCCTGGGGATTGAACCGCGCAACAGATAGCAAGAAACGCCCAGACGACCCAAAAATCGAAAACAAATTTCACAGTTGTTTTTTCTCCTTTGCGTAGTTGTTTGTCCATTAAAACCCAGCTTGCACGATAGAATTCAGATTTTTCTTAATGCTCACCATCGAAAAGATACTTGATATAACGTGGAGCGGTATGTAGAATAGGTGAGCGATTTAAACTGGCAAGGCATTAAACAGATTGGTTCCACCAAATTTTCAAATTACATCAGGTTAGATCAAGCAAAAAAGGAGGCATAAACCGATGAAAACACCGATTTTTCGCTGTATTGCTCTCATGACAATCTGCACCCTTCTCGTATCAACGACCGGCAACCTGCGGCTGTGGGCATCATCGGAACCGTCTGAAGCTGCTGTGGACTATATTTTCGAGATAATTGATGTGCCCGGTATCGATTTTTTGGAACTGACATCAACCAATGACCTTGGGCATTATGCAGGCAACACCCGTAGCCCAGATGGCGAAAACATGATCGGCTTCACACTGATTGACGGAGTGCTTTCCACTTATGATGTCCCAGATTCTCTGACCTTTGGATTCTACGGACTCAACAACGCAGGGCAGACTGTGGGTTTCTATCAGGATGCGAATGGGGTCTCTCACGGTGTGGTTCTTCAGGAGGGTGAACTGACGCAATTTGACTTTCCGGGGGCAGCCGAAACGGAAATCTTTGGCGTTAGTGAATCAGGGCTACTTATTGGTGATATTTTTGATGCTGATGGCGCTATCCACGGCTTTGTAGGTGGTGAGCAGTTCGATGTACCCGGAGCAGTGATCACCTATGCCGACGATATGAACGCCGATGGCACTCTCGTTGGGAGTTACGTGGATGCCGATGGGGTATATCACGGGTACATGCGCCACCCCGACGGTAGCTTCACCACTTTTGATTTTCCGGGCATACTGTCGAACTTAGAGTACCTTTTCGTGAATGCCATCAATGATGCTGGTGTGATTGTGTTTAGAGCCAAAGAACTTGACAGTTCGGAACGGACTTATATCCGCCTCCCGGAGGGCACACTGAAGGAGTTGAAATTCCCGGGCAGCGTGACTACGGTGGCGCGAGATATTGATAGGGAAGGGCAGGTCATTGGTTACTACGACACGCTGGACGGACGCAGATATGGATTTATCGCCAAACCTCTGACACGTGATGTCGCGGAAGATTTCAACAATGTTTACGTAGTTTCTCTCCCTAAAGGTTTGAATATGATTTCGGTACCCTTAAAGCCAGTAACACGGATGACCGCCCGCTCTCTGGCGCAAATGATTGGTGCAACAACGGTGATTGCCCTCAATGAAAGGAGGCAGGAATTTGTTGGCTGGACACCAGATGCACCTGACGATGGATTTTCAATTGAAGGTGGAAAGGGTTACATCGTCAACCTGTTGGAATCCCAACAGGTCGCCTTCGTTGGCGCGGCGTGGGGGAATCAACCGCAGACAGCAGCGGCACCAAGCGCTACATCGAACGGGGGGATTTGGGCATTTGTCCTGAGTGGATGCTTAGAAAGCGAGCATAACCTCAATGGCTACCTAGTCACGGCGCAGAACCCACGCACCAGTGCTATCATGACAGGTTATGTACGAGATGGTTACTTCGCCTTAGCGACTGCCGACCTTTCACGCAAGAGTATCGTGCAGATTGGCGATTCCCTAGAGGTCACTGTCACCGATACCACCGGGGAGATTGCTTCAGAGAAATTTAATTTCACAGTAACACCCGATACGCTTGCAAACGCAGTTTTGCCAGTAAGGCTTGATGGAGTTGGTACGCCGAAGCAGACTCTTCTGCTGCAGAATTACCCCAACCCGTTTAACCCTGAAACGTGGATTCCGTATAATCTGTCGGAGGCTGCCTCTGTGACGCTATCAATTTACGAGATGACAGGACAACGGATACGGACACTTTCGATCGGATTCCAGTCAGCAGGTTTCTATCAGAGTCGGTCACGCGCTGCCTATTGGGACGGCCGAAATGACTTGGGTGAACAGGTTTCCAATGGGGTCTATTTCTACCAATTGTCTACTCCATCAGAGCATCAGATGAAGCGTCTGGTTATTGTGAAGTAAGGGAGGCAAGTTGAGCGCAGCGAAATCCCGATCTTATCGGGGATGCCCCGCCTACGGGATTTGGGCACAATGTCCCATTTACGGTGAAAAGATGGAGACGAGGGACAGGTAAGATGGGCCGCAGCCGACCGGCGATATGATAACGTGTGATGTGCTTTGCTACCACCTGCGAGTGAAACTCAATCTGCCCGTCATACCCGTTTCCTCCTCCCCTTTTTTCGTGTCATACCCAACAAGTATACCGAGTGTGTTATTTTCACCGTAGTCAACGTTGATGCGTGGACCGACAACAAAACTGACAAGCCCAACGTCGTTCCCCACAATCACAGCTTCCACCTGCGGACCGATAGCGAGGGTCTTGTTGAGAGAATAGGTAACATAATTGCGGGTGTATACCTCGTTGTTTTTGTCCTCGTCAAATAAGGAATAGAGAGTTCCGATTGTCCACGATTTCAAGAAGAGTTTTCCAGCAGGCATAAAAACAAAGAGGTGTGGATAGACTGCAAGGGGACCATCTGGTGCAACGAAGTCATACCCAAGGCCAAGCATGGGCAGCAGTGTGACCCCGAAACCGTCGCCTTTAACCGCGGGGATGGAAACACCGAGGTCAAACTCGCCGATGGTATCGTCGATGAAGATATTAGACTCAAGCGAAACTCCTCCGACAGAATGGGTTGCGCCGATAAGGAAATGTGTACCTAAGCTATCCGTATCGACACGGAACCAGCCAGGGACATGGGATTTTTCGGTTGCGACTTCATTTTCATCGTCCTCTGCCTGGACTGAAAAATTCGCAATCGCCATGATGCCAACAATTATCAGAATACAGGAGAACTTATACATTTCGTTTTACATCCTTTCTGGTAATAGGTGAGGATTGTGCCATTGGAGCTTCAACACTGTATGTGGGGTAGCCTCGCTCTGTTTCTCAATTATAACCTTCGCATCCGATTTGTAAAATAAAAAAATTGTCAAAGTCAACTAGCTTGTGATATAATTTCTTGTCGAGTTTCCAAATATCCCACTCTTGAAAAAGGTAAAGGTTCTTGCAGAATAATCAAATCCACATCAATCCAACTAGCTGGATAATTGCGATGGGTATCTCTTATTGCCTGATGGCAATCTGCCTTGTTGGACTTCCACATGACCATGAACATGACCATACGAACCACAGTTCCACAGATTGTTCTGCTTGTTTCTTCAGTGCCAATCACGTCGGTATAGAATTTGCTCCTGTTGACCTTACCAATGTTGACACGTGCATCTCAATTCACCCGCCTTTCTATTTTACTTTCATTTCCACGACACTTAACAAAAGTATCCAATGTCGTGCGCCCCCAGCGTTCTCCGCTTAATTTATAGCCTCACTCATATTTTTGTTTTTTTGTTTAATCAATTTATGCCTTTTCCCTGCGGAGTTGACTGCGGTACTAGTTTGCCTAAGTGATGATGCTGGGAAACAAGATCTATCTATATCTGGAGGAAATTGTGTCTACCTGTTTTTTTAGATTCACGTTGTTATTACTCGCATTTGCTGTACTGTTCGCCGCTTGTGGCGAAGACGATAATCCCATTATTGACGATGGTCATGACCATGAAGACGAACCATTCCATGCCGATGCCGACGGTTTTGTCCTCAAGGTTGACGGAAATCAGATTTACCGCCAATTTGAAGGGGAACATGAGGGGAGTATTACCCTCAAAGTCGGAGAGGAGCTGGATGTGCTGGCCACGTTCCTTGACCATGATGAAGAGGAATTTCTGCCTGAAAATCCCGAAGAAGAGGACGATCATGACCATGACCATGGCGAAGAAGAGGTGTTTGCCTTAGCTCTCAGCGCGTTTGATTCGTCAATCATTGAAATCCACCTTCACGAACACGAAGAGGGACATGAAGATGATCACGCAGAAGAGGACGAACACCATGATGAGGAGCTCGCCGAGCAATTCACGTTTGAGGTGGAAGGGCTTAAAGCTGGAGAAACAACGATCAAATTCCAACTCCTGCACGGCGACCATGCTGATTTTACAGCGGCGCTCATGATCCCCGTAACGGTTACACCGTAAGGAGCGTTTGTTTGGTAGATTGTTTTGTCCAATTGTCAAATCCAATGGTTGATCTGGGTTTGACAATTGGGCAAAACAACAAAACAACGTGAAAATGAGAATAAATATCACATGATTTTAGAGGAAACAATTGAAAAGCTATCTGAATCACTCACTCGTAGATAATGTTGGCGCATGCGTCTCGTTTGCCTGTGCCCTCCACTGTATGGCAACCCCGTTGTTGATAATCGCCCTGCCGCTCATTGGTCTTGGATTTCTCCTGAGTGAGTCCGTCGAATTGGTGATAATCGTCGTAGCGGTGGGACTCGCTCTTGGGAGTCTGACATGGGGTTATTGGCACCATCGAAAATGGCGGATATTTCTGATACTCGGCGGTGCGTTCGTATGTATATTTATTGCACGCTTCCAAGTACCAGAACAGTACGAAAGCATCTTCACGGCTAGCGGCGGAATCCTACTTATGGCAGGTCATCTTCTCAATCGTCGCTTGTGCCGTGCGTGTCAACACTGTAAAACGCTAGAAGGCTAATCGGAGACTGCAATGTCACTTTTGACAGTCACGAACCTTGAAAAAACCTACGTGTCACCTGAAGGTTCACAGAGTCGTATCATTAATGTTCCTCATTTTGAGATAGACACAGGCAAACAGATTGCACTCAGAGGAAGTAGCGGCACTGGAAAAACGACCTTTTTGAACCTAATCGCTGGTATTCTGCAAGCGGACAGCGGACACATTGTTGTCGCTGGCGAGGAGATAACTGCCCTCTCAGAATCTGACCGCGATAGGTTACGTGCCCACTACATTGGGTATATTTTCCAAACTTTTAATCTGCTCGCTGGCTATACAGCTTTGGAGAACGTCATGCTCGGTATGATGTTTGGAACAGGAATTGATACCGATTTTGCCCAACATCTACTCGAACGCGTAGGACTTGGTGACCGAATGCAGTATCGTCCCTCCCAGCTATCGGTCGGGCAGCAGCAACGTGTTGCGGTTGCCCGCGCCATAGCAAACCGACCACGCCTTGTACTTGCCGACGAACCAACCGGTAATCTGGATTATCATCATGCCAACGAAGCGGTAACACTGATCCGTGAAATCTGCCATGAAAATAACACCGCGTTGCTGATCGTCAGCCACGACTCAGAAGTTTTGGGGCGATTTGAGGAGGCAAGAGATTTCGCACAAGTAAATCGTGTATAAGGCGAAAAACCGTAGCAAGCAATGATTATCGTTCCTTACCCGGCAAAAACTGCCTTTTGCACGGTTTTTAACATAGGTTCCGTTGCTATGATTCTCAACGCACATTGTTACCTATAGGAAATATAGGAGAAATATACTCGTCTGGAGAATGAAAAAACGGATTGGATTGTTCTTCATCGTTCAACGTAGCCTTCGACAACACGCACTTTCGACCCTGATCACCACGTTGTCAATTGCACTCGGAACGGGTCTCGTCATAGCGGTTATTGCCATCAGGGCGCAGTCGGTCTCGGCATTCACGGGAGGTCCCATTGGCTTTGATGCGGTCCTAGGAGCGCGCGGCAGTCCGTTACAATTGGTGCTCAACACCGTATTTCATCTCGAGACCTCGCCGGGGAATATCCCGTGGACAATGTATCAGGCAATAAAAAATAACCCACGTGTCGAGCTCGCGATTCCTTACGCGCTTGGGGATAACTATCACGGCTTTCGTATCCTCGGTACGACAACAACACTGTTCACGGAGTTTGAATACCGCAAAGGCGTCCGCTTTCGGGTACAAGGGGCTGGACGTTTGTTCGATCCAAATCGGCAGGAGGCGGTGCTGGGTAGTTATGCCGCACAGAAACTGGGCTTAAAGGTAGGTGATAGATTTAACCCGTATCACGGCTTAGTGTTTGATGAATCAATGCGGCATGATGAGGAATACATCGTCGTTGGCGTGCTTGAACCGACCAATTCACCATCTGATCGCGTTATCTGGATTCCGATTGAAGGAATTTATCGGCTGGATGGCCATGTGTTGCGCGGAAGTGGCGAGGAATATGTCGCCCAACCGGGTCAAGAAATTCCCGATGCACACAAAGAAGTCAGCGCAGTCATGCTGAAGTTTCGGAATCCGCAGATCGGTTTCATGATGGACGCAACCATCAACAAACAGGGGAAGGTGGCAACGTTGGCATGGCCCATTGGCGCTGTGATGGCTGGTCTGTTTGACAAAATCGGTTGGATCAATCAGATTCTTGCACTCGTTTCTTATCTTGTTGTCCTTGTTGCAGCTGGATCAATTCTCGCAAGTATCTACAACTCAATCAACGAGCGGCGGCGCGAGTTCGCTATTTTGCGATCACTTGGCGCACGTCGCAAAACAGTATTTACAGTAATTGTGTTGGAAGCCGCATCGATCGCAGCGTTGGGGGTGCTCATAGGGTTTATAGTTTACGGGGCGATTTTTACCTCGGCATCAGCAATTGTTCGTGCCCAGACGGGTATCGTTTTGGAGCTGCTGAAATTTCATCCCGTGTTTCTGGTTGCACCAGTATGTGTCATACTCTTGGGCATAGTTGCCGGCATTGTACCTGCTTTCAAGGCGTACCAGACAGATGTTGCGACGAATCTAACACCCATAAGCTAATCCAAATCTTACCGTGTAGCGTCGAAAGTTAAATCCCTGTTTGACGTGCCATATCCACGCCAGCTTTCATGGCTGTGTTGTAGATAAATCAATCTACAGCGAAGCAAGCTATCAAAACTTATCGGACAATAACCCGATTCGAGAGTATTTTGGGTGGGCACAAGGCTCCGACAAATCGGAATTTCCGCTGCGCTGCAACTTGTCCCTACAGAAATCAATCAGTCGAAAGTAACACCAATTTTGCAAAAAGTGTTAAATTCTGTGGATAACTTACAAAATCACCGCTCCGGATCCAACACACATGGCACCGCGAGCAAGGAACTTTGAGCAACTACGAGTTGACGTGAATTAAATTCTGTGAACAGGAAAATCATCATGAAAATTCAAAAAACTATATTGACATGGACGGCAATTTTAGGGCTTGTTATCAGTCTATTCAGTTGTGAGAGAAAGGGCGGACATGATCACGGACAGGAGCAAACACATGAAACCGAGGCACATCACGAGCATACGGCGCCTCACGGTGGGACATTGGTTGTCTTCGGTGATGAGTTCGCGCACATTGAGCTCGTGTTGGACCAAACGACCGGAAAGCTAACCGGCTATGTGCTGGACGGTGAAGCGGAAAAATCGGTGCGACTCTCGCAGAACACAATTGAACTCAAGATACACCGAGAAGATACCGAGTCCGACTTTACATTGCGGCTTTCAGGGGTTGCGAATGTCCTAACAGGGGAAACTGAAGGAGATACGTCTCAATTTGCAGCCCAATCGGACGAATTACGGGGCGCGTCGGAATTTCACGCAGAAGTTGCTTCAATTGCCATCAAAGGACAGACGTTCACCAACATCGACTTTGAGTTTCCCGAAGGAAACGAGGAAACACACAGTGAGCATGGCGAACATTAATTAGGAGACGGAAACGATGCAAACTCATAAAACCAAGGATCGACGCAGAAGGTGGCTAAATTTTGCAATGGTTAGTGCTGTCGTCGTAGGGTTGTCCCTCGGCGTTTTTCAGCTGCTACCTGAATCGCACCCGATGCGAGCGCTTAAGGGTATAAATGAGCGAACAGATCAAGTGATCGAACCGAGTACTGTGCAACGAGCGCCAGCAACGACAGAGGCATATCAGTCACTGACCTTTAATATGCTCACCAGTTACCCATTCCGGGAGCCGAATTGGGCGAAAATGGATGATCCGACATATATCGTTTCACTCAAACTTGATGAACAGATTTCACCGCAGATTCAAGCGATGGACGGCAAGAAAGTTGAAATTCAAGGATTTATGTTGCCGCTTGATATGTCAGAAGGCAATCTTCGGACTTTTATGTTGCTCAAAGATCAGATGGCGTGCTGTTTTGGTAACATACCCCGCCTGAACGAGTGGGTATATGTTAGAGTGCCAAAAAAGAAGCAGGTAAGTATCCATCAAGATATAGTGATAACGTTACTCGGCACGTTGCGTGTCGGGGCGAAGTTTGAAGGAGAGGTGCTCACCGGGATTTACCACCTTGAATTGGATGAGATACAGGTCGATCAAAAGGAGGGATGAATTTGTTTGACACATTTTCTTTTTACACATCACGTTTTGCGTTTTGTGCAATGGTCGTTATCCTGATCCTCAGCATATTTGCCGTTTCTGCCCCCGCTCAAAACGCCCCGCCTAAAGAACTGAAGACATTCACACCAGATAAAGAGGGAAATATATTCATGTTTGGGGGCAGTCAGTTCCGAGCCGCAACCGAACGTATCAACGGAAGCATTGCGCTCGACCCCGACGCGCTGCATAAGACGTTTAAGGCAATGTTCCAACTGGATATGAAACACCTGAAAATAGAAACTGTTATTGATGAGGGGATACAGAAGGTTGTGTGGAACGCCGCTGTCTACCCGCAAGCAATCCTTCGGATCGAAAGCCTGAATGTCGCGGAAGATGCCCGACTGATTGATGGTTTACCGATTGATACTGATGCCAAGGCGACCTTCGAGTTTCACGGTGTCAAAAAGTCAGTGGAGTTGAAAGGATTACGGTTCACCTATTTCTCAAAAAACAGTAGGTTCGTCCAATGGCTGCCGGGCGATGTCCTGCGGCTCGTCGGCGGGTTTGAAATCCAATCTGCGGATTACAACGTTAAGACAGAGCCCGAATTAACCGCTCCAATTCCGGTAAACTTTAGTCTGTTTGCCGTTGATATCGCCGAAGGTACTACCGTTCCCACCGAAATGATTGGCGCCTACTTACGCGTGCCGTTCGGTTTCTTAGGTGACTACTGGCTTGATGAGCCGGATTGGCAGAAAATGACAAGCCCCGAATACATCGCCTCGCTTTCTTACGACGCTCAGATCCCCGATAAAGTCAAGCAAATTGACGGAAAGAAGGTCGCTATCACAGGATTTATGCTCCCGATTGACGTTGACAAGGGGAAAGTGAAACGGTTCCTACTGCTCAAGTCAACGATGTCGTGCTGTTTTGGCGTTGCCCCACGTATCAACGAAGTTGTTTACGTCGAATCCTCAAAAAAGCAAAAGATCCAATCGGTGATGGATACACCAATCACTGCTTTTGGTAAACTTTCGGTCGGTCAGCAATTTCGGGAGGATTTGATGCTGGTAGGCGTTTACCAATTAGCGTTGGATGAGGTGAAACGTGCCCGATAAGCAGCACAATTTCAGGCGTCAGTTGTCGCACCGTAGATGGGGAATCCCTACTTCACCCCTCAATTATATCCTTGGCAGCCGATTTGTAAAATAAAAAATTGTCAAAGTCAATCCCCTTGTGTTATAATTTTTTTGTCCAGTTTCCAAATATCCCACTCTTCAAAGAGGTAAAGGCTCTTGCAGAGCAATCGAATCCACATTAATCCAACTCGCTGGATAATTGCGATGGGGATTTCTTATTGCCTGATGGCAATAAGTTTGGTTGGACTTCCACATGAACATGACCACGAACATGACCATACGAACCACTGTTCCACAGATTGTTCTGCTTGTTTCTTCAGTGCCAATCACGTCTATATAGAATTTGATCCTGTTGACACTGTCAATGTTGATACGTGGATCTCAATTCACTCGCCTTTCGATTCTACTTTCATTTCTACATCAATCAACAAAAGTACCCAAAGTCGTGCCCCACCAGCGTTCTCCGCTTAATTTTTGGGTTTAATCCATATTTCTGTTTTTGTTTAATTATGGTAGATTTTAGAATTACTTAGATATGATGAGCGAACCAAGTCACGGACCTTGCTCGCCGAGTTACGGCACACGGAGTGTGCCTACTACTATAATGTCTACTTATTTCTATAATTGCTGCCTTTCCCGGCTGATTTGATGCTAGTCTTAGTGTGCTTCAGTTATGGTGCTGGGAAGACGATCTATTTATGTCTAGAGGAAATTATGTTTACCTGTTTTTTTAAATGCACCTTGTTACTGATTACATTTACTGTGAAGTGGCACCGTCTTGTGCTATTTGCTATTTTTCTCATGTATTTTATAGAAGGGAACTCCTTTGCCCGCAATATTTCGATATCAGGGCAGGTAATTGATGCTGAAACGGAGACCTCCCTCGTAGATGCCCACGTATCCTTATTGCACGACGCGGAAGGAATATCTTTATTCCAAACCGGTAGGACTGGAGAGTTTCGGTTTGATGAGATTGTACAAGGGACGTATACGCTTCGATTCGAGCGCGTTGGTTATGAAACGTTAGATCAAGAAGTCGTTGTTGAAACAGATGCGATAGCAATGACAATTAAATTAAAACACAATCCGCTTGAACTTGGAGAGATCGTTGTCACGCCGGGCGACGAAGAGAGCGTACATTTTGAGAAAACAACCGACCTGAACCTTTCAGCACAGAAGCTGGATCAGCAGATGGGAGCGACTATCGCTGAAACACTTAGCGGCGAGGTGGGCATCGCTCAACGGACGATGGGCAGGGCAACTGCGCGTCCGGTTATTCGGGGCATGGGTGGTGATCGATTGCTTATCCTCGAAGATGGTGGACGCACCGGCGATAAATCAGCGTCCTCAGCAGACCATGCCGTTACAATTGACCCCACCACTGCGACAAACATTGAGATTATCCGCGGAGCGGCATCGCTTATTTATGGATCAGGCACACTCGGCGGCGTCGTCAACGTCAAGCGCGAGGCTATCCCGCAAACGCTGCCCCACCGTCCAACGATGAATCTCACATTTCAGGGTGAGTCGGTCAATTCAGGGTTGACCGGGACAACAGGGTTCACAATTCCAATCGGCGACGTTGCGTGGCGGCTGGAGCTAAACCGTCGGGGCACCGACGATACGCATACCCCTATCGGAGTTTTAGAAAACACGTCTTTATCGCAAACTAATTTTTCGACAGGTGTTTCAATGGTTAAGGATTGGGGGCATATCGGTATCTCCGGTGCTAGTTACCGCTCAGATTATGGGGTTCCCGGTTCACCGGAGGGACATATCCACGGCGTCACCATCGACCTTGACCGCCAGCGGTATGAGGGTGATTTTGAGTATGGGTTTCAACAATCGTTTCTTGAAAAACTGAAACTGCACTCAACCTACACACGCTATCAGCATCAGGAGCTTGAAGCAAACAAGACACTCGGTGTTGAGTTTGGCGTATTGACATACAATGCCTCCGCGTTGGCTTATATGCGTGGCGACGCGGTCGCCGGGGTCTGGGGCGAGTATCGTGATCATGCGACGGGCGGGTTTTACTGGACACCACACACACGGGAAATGTCGTTGGCAGGGTTCTATTTGAAACAGAAACCACTCAGCGAGGATTTAACACTACAAGGCGCGATTCGCTACGACGTCAGGCGGGTTGAACCGTTCAGGGAAGGTACTGTCACCCGCGCGGGAACGGTGGAACGGCGGGACTTCGGTGGTGTATCGAGCGCTGTTTCGGGGATCTATCATTGGGATGACCACTTGGAAACAGGAGCTACCTTGATGAAGACATTTCGCACACCGGGAATCGAAGAACTTTTTTCAGATGGTCCTCATCTCGCAGTCTACTCCTATGAGATTGGTAATGCCGAACTCGGTTCAGAAAATGGATTCGGGACGGAGGCGTTTCTGCGCTATGCCACCAACCGTATGAAACTCAATCTCACTCTTTTTCGCAACCAGATTTACAGTTACCTGATTTCGAGCAACACAGGTGAAAAGGAGTGGGGGAGTGGGGCGGCGGGATGGCTTTGGATGTATCAGTATCAAGGACAAAATGCTATCCTCGGTGGCGCCGAATTTAGCGCTGAAGCCGAGATTATTCCACGATTTCAGGCGCAGCTGAGCACAAGTTACGTTAGAGGAACTCTAGTAGGCAGTGGAGCACCACTTGAGCGCATCCCACCCCTCAACGGAAAAGTAGCGTTACGATACGTTACACAGCCGCTAAACCTGCATTTCACTGCACGATTTTCAGATGGCCAGTATCGGCTCGGCGAGTTTGAGGAATCAACCGATGGGTATGTCGTCTACGATGCGGGCATCCAGTTGGCGTTCCCGGTATGGCAACTTCAGCATCAAGCGGTATTCACGGTCGAGAATATCTTCGATACTGAATACCGTCAGCATCTTTCAAGGATCAAGTCAGTGATGCCGGAACCGGGACGGAATGTGAGGTTGTTGTATCGACTGATCTTTTAGGCTAGGCATAACAGGCAAGAAAACGTCAGATCAGTCGACGCGAAACGCCTGCTCTACACCGTTGACGTTGACCGTATAATCACCAGCTGGAAGCGGGCCAACAACAACTGTTTCTTGGTATTCTGTTATGACCGTCGCGCAAGCGAACCCTTCCGGACGTGTGGTTGTGATCTGGATGGTTATCGTGTTTCCGTCCCGTGCTGAATGGGTCTGGTGATGCGTCGTACAACTATCTGGCAGCCACCCGTTGACCTCCACGGTCACTCGAACGGGATCGCTCTCCGCAAGCAGGACTTCCACCTCTCCGATAGGCATATCTGCGATGATAACACCATCTCCTTCTGACGGTTCCCCTATATCCTTGAGAATATCATCAATGTCCGCGCAACCAATGCAGTATAGAACACTGATGACCGCAGCAAACAGCAGCCTCCGATGGAGCGATTGGAAACGGGTTGTTTTCATGATAACTCCTTATCCAAAATAGAAGGTGTAGGTTGGTCTTTTGAGGATGATCCCTAACAGACTCCAGAAACTCCCGAGGACAAAATCTCCCAACGCCAACCCTAAGAATAGCGGGATGGCGCGCCGATAAAGCACGATTCCCCCGTACTTTAGCAGGCTCCATTTAGCGATGCCCGCAATGATGAACGGTGCCCAAAACATCCACATGTGGGACGAGAGTGAAATGCCGTACCCCAGAGGATGGATGGGCCACCAGAAAAACCGCGCACGAACTATTCCCAGTATAAGCGTAAAGCAGAATCCGAAGCTCATTGCGGTGATATGCCCCTGTTGTGGATCTCGTGGGGTAGTCAACCAACCGTGGAGAAAGCGATAGGCTCGTCCTCCAAAACTGTTAATCTGCCCACCTATGTTACCGGTATCTACACCCAACCTGAAGAAGGTCTCCAATAACATGATAAGACACATCGGCATCGCGACAACAAGTATTGCCAACATCCAGCGGGATAACCCTTTGACGTCGAGGTGTCCCCGTTCGGCGAGCTTGAACGCCTCAAGTTGATGCGGCATCGGATGGCTGCGGTTGTCCCGATTGAACCAGAAGAAAAGCGAGAACCAAGTCAGATTCTGTGCACCGACTCCTCGTGTGCCCAACAGGCTGACTAAGCTATGGTGCGGTCCGATAAAGGTAGTGGAGTGAATCGGGAAACCGATCTGTGCGCGAAGGCGTGTAAGTGGAATAGCAATTGTCGCAAAATGCGCTGCGAAAAATAGCAGGGCGATTTTGGGTGTCATCCCTCCTCTCATGGCAAATCCGACAAGAAAGAGCACACCGAGCACCGCCCCCACAAATGCGGTCCGATAGCGCATCGGTTCGTGTTCGTCCTCTGCCGGGTGCGGTCTGATTGCCACCTTCAAAGCCCGCCAAATCTGTCGACGTGTCGTCCATAGCGCGATCATACAGATCCCGGTGTATGCCCCGGTTTGCTGCTCGTAGGGGAAAGGAAAGCCGGGGATCTGTTCCATTCCCGTCACACTTGCAAGAAAAAACTGCATCTTGTATAAGAAGAAGAAGAGGAGACACGAACTCAGCAGATCCATCGGCATGAGGAAGAAGAGTCCTACCGCAAAGGGGTATACAACGATCGTGCTCCCGCCCCGCAGCAGCGCGTTCCAAGGTTTTTCCGTGAACAGCGGCGCGATAGAGATAGTCTTTGTTGGGATTATGGGAATAATTGGGAATAGAACGTGAAGTCCATTGATGAGACTGATTCCGCCCGCAATAGCAAACCCCGCCCACATTGCCTTGCTGCGTAGGAAGCTGCCGGTATTGTAGGCGACTTGGTACGGAATCTCGACGACTGGGTAGGTCAGTCGTTCTTGCTCTGCCCACGCTTTCCGTATGATTACGTTGATACATTGCGTAACAAAGAGCCAGACAAAGGCAAAAGAACACCACCAGAATATAGGCTTCAACCACGCGAAGAAATATAGCGGCTCAAAAAACGATTTATCGCCCCGATAAAATGCGCGCCCTATCTCCGGATTGCTGATCGTCAACCAGTCCGGCAGGTAGTGGAAGAAGAGATCTCTCCACTCATTCTCTGGCGTGGCAAAATAAAAGGCGTGCACAACGATGGAAGCCAGTGGCAAGAACATGTCGTAGGACATGAAGATCAACGAGATCGACATCAGAACGTAAAAGAGGATTAGCTCTCCGCCCGTTAGGGAATGTTTCGGGTAAAACCGCTTCAGGAGCAGGTTGAGCGACGCCAATACGAGCAGGGCAAGCACGACGGTATAGAGCGGCGACATCAAAGTCGGAGGGGGACCAAAGGAGGGCAACGCTTCACACTCAATGTGCCACCAGTAGAAGATGGGCAGGACAAGCAACGTAATAACAACGGGGCGCCAGCTAATGGGTTCGGGGTGGTTAGCGGAAAATTTGGTTTGCATTATCTCAACTCTGTGGACGGATAGGGGGCGATGCTCATTGCGTGGGTCACAGCACCACGTTCTGAATTAGGTATTATAGAGTGCCTGCTATTTTTTGTCAAATAGATTCATGGACAACATCCATAGTGGTGTCTTTGTGGCGAGATTGACGGAAGACTGGAAGCATGATATAATAAAAATGATTTTGCACAAGACCAAACCAACATAGTGGATTTTTGACCCGATTCTGATTGTGAGTGCAACTACTTGAGTGGAGGATGCAAAATGAAAAAGTATCGAATCCCTTCTGTCACCCTATTTCTAATTGGACTCGTAACCATTGGGACGGCATGGATACAGTCTCCGTCCCAAGCCACCGGTGAAAATTGGCCCCAATGGCGTGGCCCCTACCAAACCGGCGTTAGCGACGCTGAAAACCTGCCTACCAGATGGAGCGGAACGGAAAACATCGTTTGGAAGACAGCACTGCCTGCATGGAGTGGCGGTACGCCGATTGTGTGGGGCGATAAAATCTTTCTGACTTCGCCCACGCAGGGGACGGGTGAGGTCACAACACAACCACCCGAACCGCGGCGAGGGAGAAGAGGACGGCGTGGAGGTCGAGGCGGCGGACGTTCTCCCGGCGGGGATGAATTGCTGCTCCTATGTATCTCTCGGACAGGCGGGAACATCCTCTGGCAGCGTGAACTGGACACCGGAAATCAACTGCACCGCAAGGGCAACGATTCGTCGCCCTCCCCGGTCACGGATGGGAAGCACGTCTGGGTCGTCACCGGCACCGGTGCTGTGGCAGCCTTCGACATGGAAGGTAACGAAGCATGGAAGAGAAACCTTCAGGACGATTACGGCAGGTTTGGTCTTATGTGGGGATATGCTTCCTCGCCACTACTGTATAAAGGGACACTCATCATTGAAGTGCTTCACGGGTATCGAACGGATGATCCCTCCTACATCGTTGCGTTCAATGCTGCTACGGGGGAAGAAGTGTGGCGACAGGAACGACCTACGGACGCTTTTGCCGAATCGCCTGATGCTTACACGACACCTGCCTTACTCAAATATAACGGTACGACGCAGGTTGTCATTTCGGGTGGGGATTATGTGACTGGGCACGATCCGGATACAGGGACAGAGATATGGCGGTCTGGGGGATTGAATCCGCATCAGGAGGGGAATTATCGGGTTGTTGGATCACCCCTCGTCGTGGAGGGAATCATCTACGCGCCGACCCGCAAGCGACCGCTATTAGCCTTGCGTGCAGGCGGCACTGGCGATATAACGGACACCCATCTGCTCTGGAAGTGGGATGGTGCCGGTGCCCCCGACGTCCCGACACCTGTCTGTGATGGCACCCATTTCTATATGGTGGACGACAGGGGATTGGCAACCTGTCTTAACGCAAAGACAGGTGAGGTGGTCTGGGGACCGGAGCGTACAGCACAAGGAACTGTCAGTGCTTCGCCAATCCTTGCGGATGGCAAGCTCTACATCACCAACGAGTACGGGGTGACAACGGTTATCGCTGCAGGTCCCGCGTTCAAGATCTTGGCGACCAATGAACTGGATGGCAGCTACACGCTGTCATCGCCTGCCATATCTGGATCCAACCTTTTCATACGGACCGGGACGCATCTGTACTGTATCGGGGCTGAATAGGATGATTGAAATCCGGTCTTTGGTGCAATTGACCCTCACCGATCTGAAGCGGATAGCAAGTGGCTATTCTTCTGACAGCAAATATGCGGTCAGTCACACAGAAACGGAGAGTTGCATTTCATTTGACCTACAACTTGTTACCCTCGACACACCCTATATCAAAAGATTTCATTACGACAATGAGATCTTGCAGCAATACAACGCGCTACTCAAAACTGGCCATTCGTTTGGAGCATACGACGGCGATCTGCTTGTGGGGTTTGCCATTGCTGAAGTACACCGATGGAATCGCAGCTTAACTGTCCATGAGTTTCATGTGGTCGAAACACATCGCGGTCAGGGTATCGGCAAACGGTTGATGGGACGTGTCGTAGAGAAAGCAGGGCGCGCAGGTTTGCGAATAATCGCCTGTGAAACGCAGAATACGAACCCTACCGCTATCGCTGTCTATCGCAGATTGGGATTTAGAGTAGAGGGAATTGATATTTCCTTCTACTCGAATCACGATTCTGCCAAAGGAGAGGTAGCAATTTTTATGAAGCGACCACTCTGCACCACTTTGTAGATTGTTTTAGTTATCAAATCGCACTACGGATAAATCAGACATCCCTTCCGCCCTGTTCGGGTGCGGTAGAGGCAGCCCCCCGCAGTCACGTAGAGGGTTTGCAGATCTGCATCTCCGAAGGTACAGTTTGTCGGTTGATCGCTCGGAATTGGATGTGTTTCCAACACACGACCGTTCGGTGCAAAAACGTAGATCATAGGTCCCGGTCCGCTCTGTTTCCACCCCGCTGTCGCAACGATATTCCCCTCTGTATCGAGACACATCCCATCAATGCCACGATGCGGAAAGAAGTTGTGCAGCACCTCATAGTCGCCAACAGTTCCGTCGTCGTTGATTGGATACCCACGTAATTCCCGCTTATTGTCGCCGTAGTGGCTTTGGGCAACATAGAGCCACTTCTGATCCGGCGAAATCAGGAGTCCATTCGGCTTCGTCGTGTCGTGCGTAACCCGGTTGATCTGCCACGTACCATCCGGTTGTGGATCGAGACGGAACACGGATTCATGTCCAAGCTCCATATCGTCAAACTTCTCACCGTAACGCGGGTCGGTAAACCAAATCCGGCCTTGTGCATCGAAAGCAAGATCATTCGGACTGTTGAGGCGTTTGTCTTCAAAACGGTCTGCTAACACATCGGTTGTACCATCCGCGTTGTAGCGCACCATCCGCCTGCCCCCACTTCCACCTTCGCAGGCGTACAGGTGTCCGGCTTTATCGAACATCAGACCGTTTGCCTCATTTGTCCCTGTACGGAACTCTGTGCATTCGCCGCTGCTCGGATCATAGCGCATGATGTGGTTATTCGGAATATCGGTGAATAGTACCGCTTCCCCGTCCCACGCGGGTCCTTCTGTAAAATCATAGGGTCCTGCAACCAATTCAAAATCCCAACTCATAGTTTGCCTCCTGGAAAAAATATATAATGCAATGGCTGTTATAGCACGGATTCGCAGTCTAAGTCAAGCGGAGAGTCCACTGCTTTTTCGTTGGCAAGTCCATGAATTTCGGTTATAATAACGCAAGTCACGGCACATTGCTTTGAATCCCGATTTATCGGGGCGGTGTGTATCTACTACTATACGGGCAATTTCTTAGGAGGAATATCACAATGGCAGTTCTAAGACACGTTGCACTGCGAGTGAAGGACAAGGAAGAGACACGTCGATTTTATGAGATGATTGGATTCAAATTTGTCGGATATAGGGGTCCAGATAGCACTAGCAGTATCGATCTTACCGATGGGACCCTCAACATGACAATCCTTCAGTACGATGGCGAGGAACGTCAACCGCTAGAGGAACTCACCGAATTTATGCACATTGGGGTCATTGTGGAAGACTTGGCGGATATCTACAAAAAACTCCTCGATAGTGGTGCCGATCTGTTGCGTGATGATGTCAAACAACGGAATCTGATTGATTGGGAAAAACCACCGACCCGATCTTTTAAGGTCTCCGACCCGGATGGCAACGTGATCGACATCACGTGCGCCAAGGATGAGTGGCGTGGGGTCAGCGTCTAAACACATTTATGAACGTCAAACCGCCGCAAAGGGCAGGCAGGGTGCATAGTTGACTTGGAGGTTCATCAATACCGGGCAAAATAGTGCCGCCATGAATATGGCTATCGACGAGGCAATGCTTTTGACTCAACGGACGGATTGTTATCCGACACTGCGAGTGTATGACTGGCTGCAACCTGCGTTCAGCTTCGGCTACTTCCAAAGGCTTTCAGATGAGGTAGATGTCTCAGCGTGTGACGCCCATGGTATAGAACTCGTTCGGCGAATGACTGGCGGCGGCACGGTGATACACGGCTGGGATGTAACTTATACCATTGTTGTTCCCCACGGTTCTGGGATGTTCCCGACGGACATTTCGGGAGCATATTGTGCCATCAGCGACTGTCTGATAAATGGGTTTCAAAGGATAGGGATTGACGTTGGTTACCAGATCGAAAAGCCGACCGCAGGGGATGCGCCTAATATTTGTCTCACCAATCCAGCCCAGTACGATACTCTGCTTAACGGGAAAAAGATTGCGGGCGTCTCGCAGCGTCGCAACCAGACCGGAGCGATGTACCAAGGATACATCGCTCTCGATCTTCCTACTCCAGACGTGTTAGCACTCGCGTCACGCCGGGTCAATTTTGCTCAGGTAGCAGCGGAGCAATCCACGACGATTAACCAATCCCGCCCCGTCCCGATTTCCCGCAAACAACTTGAAGATGCAATTGCCGTTGGATTTGAGGAAACGCTCGCCGTTAAATTGGTCATAGGCGAGCTATTTCCCCAAGAGATAGACACCGCTGAATCTCTGGCACAGACAAAGTACGGGTCCGCCGAATGGAATTACCGTCGATAGATCCAAGTGGCAACGAGCCAACCGTCCCTCCAGATTGGGATAACGTTCTCATTCCTCCGAGTGCGTTCATTATGGGTACTGATATAGAGCCGTTCTACGGTACCATCTTGGAGCAGTCTCGGTATGCCAAAATCGACGAGGCACCGATCCACGTTCGGTTTCTTGAGCCGTATCGGATCGCTCGTTACCCAGTTACAAATGCAGAATATAAGGTCTTTGTCGATGCGACAGGACACACACCTCCACCGCATTGGAAAGGTGAAGAGGTCTGCCCGGGAGAAGCGAACCTACCCGTTGTTCACATCAGTTGGTATGATGCCCACTCCTATGCGCAATGGGCTAATGGACGCCTCCCCACCGAAGCAGAATGGGAGAAGGCAGCGAGGGGGGCCGATGGGCGCGTTTACCCGTGGGGAAATGACCTTGAACCTTCCGAGGCTGAAGAAACTGGCATTTTTACCGATCAACTCACGCAGGTGGGGAGCCGTCCGGAGGCTGTAAGCCCCTACGGTGTGCATGAGGTCGCGGGGAACGTGTGGGAGTGGACAGCAGATTGGTATCAGCCGTATAATGGTAACCCCCACCGAGATAGTGATTATGGAAAGAAACATAAGGTGCTGCGGGGAGGTTCGTGGTTGGAGGTTCGGGATGAAACCGCCCCTCGATATTTCCGATGTGCGAACCGGCTACACGCCCCTCCCAACTATATCGCAAGTAATATCGGTTTTCGGTGTGTTCGAGATATAGCGGCAGTGGGGGTGAAGCAAGGTGAGATTGGAGAGAAAGCATCTGCCTATCCAACGCAGATATCCGCTGACCTGTTGAACAGATATGTTAGGCAGGAGAGGTTGAAGAATTTGCAGCAGATTCAGAAGCGGACTCGGACACGTTGCCTCACTGATCTCAGTATCGCAGCGTTAGCCGTTGGTTTCGGAGCTTACACCATGATGGATCCAAGATACGCGATAGGTGGGTTTACATTAGGGATGATCGGTGTTGGTTTCCTATTCAGCGTGGGCGTGAATTTCTGGCGACAGTGGAAAGCGAGAAAGCTCTTAAATTTGATCCGGCGGGCAGGACAATCCTGATGCTGCTTGGGACTCGGTAGCCGTGTTGGACTGACATGAATATGAATGATACTGATCGGCGGCTCAAATCACGCGGCGTGATACTTCTGCTCTCGGTCTCGATTATTGCGATTTGTGCGATTGTCTATGAACTTGGGATCGGGAGTTTGTCCTCCTATCTCCTGGGCAACAGTATCTATCAATTTTCGATTACGATCGGGCTGTTTATGACGGCTATGGGGATCGGATCGTACCTATCAAAATACATTACCGGTCAACTCATCACGGCGTTTATCCGTGTGGAATTGGTAATTGGCTGTATCGGTGGCTTTTCGTGCCCTATCCTCTTTGCAGCGTATAGCTTCAAGTTCTTCTACGTCCCGACCATGTGGATATTAATTGTTTTGATCGGAACGCTGATTGGCTTGGAGTTACCCCTGCTGACCCGAATTTTCCGCGAATATACAACCCTACGAATTGCTTTAGCGAATGCGCTCACTTTTGATTATCTGGGCGGATTAATCGGTGCCCTTGCGTTTCCACTGTTGCTGTTACCCCTATTGGGAATTGTTGAGACTTCCCTAGTAATGGGGTTGACCAACCTCGCCGTGGTGATTGGCAACTTGCTCCTGTTTCGACGTGAAATTCAGCATTTCAAGCTGACCGCTGCGGTGACTGTGTTAGTAACAGTGGGACTGATTGCAGCATTGGTAATTAGCAACCCGGTGAGCAGTTATCTTGAGCAGCGTATTTATACCGATAAGATCATCCTATCGAAGACCTCCAAATATCAACGGATCGTGGTAACACGCTGGAAGGACGATGTCCGTCTCTATATCAACGGACGCCTGCAATTCAGCGCGATGGATGAATATCGCTATCACGAAGCACTGATTCATCCTGCAGCCTCCCTGACTCCCTCAAGGGCACAGGTGCTTGTGCTTGGGGGCGGTGACGGGCTGGCGGCACGGGAAATCCTGAAATATGACGATGTAGATCAGATAACGGTGGTCGATCTTGATCCGGTGATAACCGAACTTGCAGCCACAGATACTACCCTGCGCAGCCTCAACGAAGATGCACTCCACAATCCGAAGGTGAAGGTAGTCAATCAGGATGCGCAGCAGTTCCTTAAATCAACTGACCAACTCTATAATTTGGTTGTCATCGACCTCCCCGACCCCAGCGATGAATCGCTCGTGTCGCTCTACTCAGATACATTCTATCGTCTTGTCAAACGTCGTCTTGCCAAAGACGGACTCGCCGTGACGCAGAGCAGCTCTCCCTTTTTTGCACAAAATGCGTTCTGGTGTATCCATCAAACGATTGAAGCTGCGGGGTTACACGCGACGGCGTATCACGCGAACGTGCCGAGTTTCGGTGAATGGGGATTCAATCTTTTTGGTGGGTGGCAGATTGATCCAAAGAAGATCACGATAAGGGTGCCAACCCGGTTTCTTTCGGATGAATCGCTTGGTCCGCTATTTGTCTTCGATAAGGACATCGGTGAGGTCAAAACGCAGATTAATACGCTCTTGACACCGATTCTGCTCTTCTATCACAGGGAAGGTTGGGAGTCGTGGGGATTTTAGAAAGTTACCTCTCAGATTCTGAGGGCTATATTACATCTTTAGCACGAACTGGTAAAGATGTTGAGCTCATTGGTTCATCAATGCCCGAATGAGCCAATAAATTAGCTGTATTCACGTCCAGATCCATCGGGATCAGTGCATCACGTTTTACTTAATTCATGCGTCCAATTCCCCGTCGTCTCTTTCTCCAATACTGCATGCTTGGACTTGGAATGCCGTTCCTGCCCAGATGTGCATCCCCTACTCCGAAACCGGCGACTTTCGACATTCCAGGTGAAGTTATCGGTGAACCCAGCGGGATCGGGCATCTTGTTAGGCAACCGCTTGCCGAATCGCTGATCCCACCGCCGGAGGGCTCACAATACAGCGCAATCATCATCGGTGGTGGCGTGTCGGGGGTCAGTGCTGGCTGGAAATTGGCGCGATCCGGCGTCACCGATTTTATCATCCTTGATATAGGAGATCAATTGGGCGGCACCTCGATTTCAGGTCACGACGGAATGAGTGGTACTGCCTTCCCTTGGGGTGCCCACTATATCAACACGCCGCCGATGGAGGCGGATTGTATTCTTGAGGTACTTGAAGAACTTCAGGTTGTCGTGGATTATACGTCGCTTGGCTGGCCCATTATGAACCCTGATTACCTCCTGCGGGACCCCGGGGAGCGTCTGTTTATCGAGAACCGTTGGGTGGACAATCTCGACCCCTTTTCCACCGGAACTCAGGAAGATCAAGGGGCATTTGAAGAATTTCAGACCGATATGCTGCGGTGGACACTCTACAGAGGCGCGGATGGCCGTCGTGCGTTTACGCTGCCGTTGGAATACAGCAGTGCGGATCCGGAGGTGCGCGCGTTAGATAAGATCACGATGCGGGAATATATGCGCCGAAAGGGGTGGGATTCTGAGCGATTGGATTGGTTTGTCAACTACGGCTGCCGTGATGACTACGCCTGTCCGATCGATGAAGTATCGGCATGGGCGGGTATTCACTACTACGCTTGTCGCTATTATGCGGACCAACTCCAAGATCGCTTCCCAGTCGATACGGTTACGTGGCCTGAGGGCAACGCTTTTTTGGTGAACGGCATGGCACAGCGTTTTTCGTTAGAAAACGTCCGATTGAATGCGCTTGTCCTGTCTATCCG
This sequence comes from Candidatus Poribacteria bacterium, assembly GCA_965220385.1. GTDB lineage: Bacteria > Poribacteria > WGA-4E > WGA-4E > PCPOR2b > PCPOR2b. Next base: position 2,021,803 of record OZ244825.1, read on the forward strand.
TGGGGTGGGGGATGAGGTACTCGTGACCTTTATGGATACCCAGACCCGCCAATTCACCACGTTGCGGGGTCAAACAGCAATCTACGCCGGACAGAAGCATATCGCTAACTACATCATACCCGACCTCCCCGACGATCAAAAAACCACTTTTCAGGAGTGTCAGTATACACCGTGGTTGACAGGTAGCATCCACCTTAAACGGCTACCGCAGACAAAACAGAGCGCGCTTGCTTGGGATAACGTCATGTATGAAAGCGATGGATTGGGTTATATCGTCGCTGAACATCAGACGCGAGAGATAGCGGAGGGTGAAGGTCCATCGGTTCTGACCTATTATCTTCCCTTTGACCGCGAGCCGGATATCAAGCGGAGAGAATTGTTGGACAAAGATCACGATTTCTGGGTGAACGAAATCATGAAAAACCTTTGGGAGATGCACCCCGGAATCGAAAAGGAGATCACTCGAATTGATCTGTATAAGTGGGGACATGCGATGATAAGACCGACGCCGGATTTTATTTGGCATCCGAAACGGGCGTTACGCGGTCGTCCGTTTGGCAAGATTTTCTTCGGAAATGCGGATGTGACGGGATTGCCACTGTTTGAGGAGGCGTGTTATTCCGGCATCCGTGCGGCGCAGGGAGTGATGGATACGCTGCGGATCTCTTATGCGAATTCGATTCAGGGAGGTATACACTGAGCCAAACTGTTTGAGAGGGGAGCGTTTATTGGCTGAACCGCTGGGCGACGAAGACTAAACCGAGGCTGTTGACTAAGCTATCGACGTTGACATCGGCGGGGTTTTTGACTTTATGGTACATCTCACCGTCAAGGTTGGGGAGTTAGTCGGTTTTTGTTTCAATCAAACGTCAACAGAACCCTAGCTACTTGATCACCTCAATCCGATCCTGATATACATCAATCAACTTGTGATCCACTATCAACGTTTCAATCCTCGACCAAACACTGGCTAAAAACACTTGGAAAGCGCGCTGCCGCATATTTCCAAAGCGTAAATGAACAACTTTTGGCGGAGAAGCATCAACCATAAGCCGGTCCGAGAAATCAGCATCCTTAGTAACAATGGCTAAACCGTTCTGTTTCGCATATTGCCAAATTTGTGTGTCACTCGGACTTTCACCCAGAACTGAAACATGGATCACTGTGAAAGTAGGCGTGAACCGGAGGTTAGCGGGTAGATTTTCATCGAATAAAAATCCGTTCATGCAATTTTTTGGATCTGGTAATGATTCGCCATTAATTTGGCAGCAAACTGGATACAGGCGTAAACGTCCTCTCTTTTAAGAGAAGGATATGCTTCAAGGACCTCGTTTACGGAATCGCCCGCGCCCAAAAACTCCATGATGGTTTGGACCGGGATACGCGTTCCTGCAATCACAGGTCGTCCATTACAAATATCAGGATGGATATCTATTCGTTTTGCCATGATAGCTCTCCTTTTTCACGTTTTAATTATCCATTATACCAAATTTCAGGGTTGAAAAGGTAAAAAAGGGTTATTTTATTGACTGAACTGCTGGGCGACGAAGACCAAATCAAGAATGTTGACTGTGCCATCGCCATTGGGGTCAGGGGCAGATTTGCCGAGACCGTTCGCAACTTGAACCAAATCTAAGACGTTGACTTTTCCATCGTCATTCACATCGGCGAAACTTTTGCTCGTGAGATAGATTTCGCCGTCGAGGTCAGGGAGCAGGTGGGTTAATGACACAGAGTTATTCCCCCTATCGGAGACAGGGGTAGCAGATGTTGGCAGTGTGATTGTTTGGGCGTTGCCACTGCGGTTATAGACTGCCCAACCGTTGGTAAATTCACGGATATAGAGTCCGTCGATGTCTTGGTGGCGCTGGGCTTTGGAACCGACAGGACGACCGAGATCAGTATCCCAAAAGGAATACCAAATGTGTTCATGACCCGGTGCCCAAGGGTAACCAGTATCAGATATACGGATTGCCCCGGTTCCGGTATTATACATCACATATCCATCAGAAAGGGTCAGACTCATTGTGGTGAATACGCGCATCCAGCGGCGATTCTCTGGGCTGTCCGCCGGTTCTGCCGGAATGCCCCAGCCCTCGAGGCAGTTAATCTGCGGGGAACGGAGATTCTCCTCTGACCATAGCAGGGTGCTCTCAATTTCCTTGAGTCCGTCGTGGGTGTATCCACCAGGTATACCCAATAAGTGCTCGTTATCACTACCGGTTTCCATGAAAGTACCGTTGACATGCTCGGTATAACGAGTTGCTTTGGTTCTATTGGTATTAATTAACATCAGAAAATCATCACGAACCTGTGAACGGACACCGCGGAAAATGTTAAGGAATGCTTGAATCATCTCTTCTCCAGTTGCTGAGTAAATATCGCTTCCCCAGGCCCCATTATTGAAAAATTCGTCTAGCATAACGCCATCATAGAGTCCACATCGCCCCACGGCAACGATACGCTTCACAAGCAGATCTTGGACTTCAGGCTTTAAGAAATTGATGTAGGAATCGCCTCCGTATCTTGTTATAATTTCACCGTTTGAGTCTCTCAGCCAAAAATCAGATTCCGGTGGAAATGCCTCATCTGTAAAATGGGCGCGGAGATTAACGGTATATAAAAAGATCATGTTAGGATTTAGGGCAAGACGCATCTGTGGAATCTCGCGCGCGCGAGCAAGATCGCCCGCTAACGAAGTGGCAATGCCGTAAGTTGGTTCTGTCGCGGTTATATCCCAATCTAACTCGAAATATGGACTAGAATGTAGGTCATGAAGGGCATAGCGTTGATCTACTGTTAGGTGGTCTTGTCCAATGACATGGTCCCACATTTGGAAGATCGAGGGAAAGTTCCGATTTTCGATTCGCTCTCTGACAGTGGGTAAAATAGGAGGAATATCACAGACTTCATCGTAGTAAAGTTCAACAAGGTTTAGCCCTTGTAGAGGTGTAAAGTCGCTAGCGAGGTTGTTTCGTATATCGAGTGTTTTAAGGTGTTTGAAATTGGTGGCAAGTACAGTGAGGTCGCTTACTTGATTGAAATTTAAAATCAGAGTTCGTAAATTTGTCAGATTTGCAAGCGGTGTGATGTTTTTTACTTGGTTTCCCCACAGGTCTAATGTTTCCAACCGAACCAGACCTGCTAACGGCTCAAGATTTTCCACACGATTTAGAGCAAGGTTTAAGTACCAAAGGTTCATGAGATTGGCAAGCGGGGCTATATCCTCAACTTGATTGTTAGATAAGTTCAATCCCGTCAGGTTTATGGCATGTTCAATGCCCGTCAGGTCAGTTACACCTCTGTCTGCAGTCTCCAACCCTGTAAGTTGTAACATCAGTCCTTGCGTGAGAGGCACCCCGTCAGGGAGAGACAGCGTTTCTCGAATCGCCTGCTCTAGATTCGGGTCAGGTACTTCTACGACGACGTTGAGTTCATCTAACCGACTGAAATCGATCTCAATGTCCAGTTCAACCCCTTCAAGTTCAAGCAAGGGACTAAAGTCAGGGATAGGGTTGTCAATAAGGTAAAGCTTCTTGAGATTTTTTAATTCAATCAGCGGGGTGATATCTGTAATCGCATTGTTATTAAGCAGCAGCTCTTCCAACTGAGTAAGATTGGCAAGGGGATTTAGGTTACGAACCTGATTATGAGATAATATCAGTGTTGTTAAATTTGTCAAGTTTGCAAGCGGGGTGATGTCTTTCACTCCACAACCAAAAAGGTCTAACGTCTGCAGCCGAATTAAGCCTGCCAACGGCTCAAGCGTTTTTACACGGTTAGGAGCCAAGTTTAAGTATATGAGGTTTGTCAGATTAGCAAGTGGGGTTATATCTTGCACCTGATTGCTCCATAAACTCAAGGTGTTTAGATTAATTAGGCTTGCCAAAGGTTGAATATTCCGAATCTGATTACCTCCTATATTCAGAAACCCTAAATTGGTAGCATATTCAATGCCTGTCAATTCAATTATTCGATAATTACCAGCTTCTAACCCTGTAAGCTGTAGCATCTCCTTTTGCGTGATGTGAGCCTCTGACGGGAGTTTAAGTTCCTCACGAATGGCTTGTTCAAGATTCGGATCAGGGATTTCTACCACTTGAGCAGAGACTTGGGTGATAATCAGAATGAGGGATAGATAAATTAGGCAGCGTAAAACTCTCATAGTAGTTTCCTTTCGTCGATACATTTGTTGATTGGTTTATTATATCAGATTTTAAGTGGAAAACGGGGGAAATCCTTCGACGGCCCTCCCCGCTCACGGAACGAGGTTGGCTACCCGAAGATAATGGGCAAAAAGGCTGCTTTTTTTATCCGTTTTCTGGCAACTGTGCTATAATTATTTTGCTGTACGCAATTTTGTATAGTAAACATTGTGACAGGGTAGGAATCGGGCGATGCAGGCATTAGGACGACAAATTCTGATTGAATTTTACGATTGCGAAAGTGAGGTACTTACTGACAGAAATCAGATCCGTCAATACATGCTTGAGGCAGCATACCACGCCGGGGCGACGGTGATCTCGGATACATTCCATCACTTCAAACCAGACGGCATCAGCGGCGTCGTCCTCATTGCGGAATCTCATATATCCATTCACACTTGGCCCGAACATCGCTACGCTGCGGTCGATGTCTTTACCTGCGGCGATACCGTTGACCCTTGGGCAGTTCCACGTTACCTCCAAGAAAAGCTACGAACCGAAAACGTCTCAAGCATGGAGATCAAACGTGGGCTTTTCCCAAGCCCGGTACAGTACAAACCTACAGTGAGTAAAACGTGATGCGTGAAACGTGAAGGGAATTTGTTCACGGGCACCCTAATAAACTAGCGAACTGAATATCCTCACCAGCTCACACCAAATGCTAATAGAATCTTCTATAATTACCTTATAAAAATACTGATCGGAGGAAATTATCAATGAAAGTGGATCTAAATGAACGGGTCGCTATCGTTACGGGCGGTGCACACGGCATTGGACGCGCCATTGTGCAGACGTTATCCGATAACGGTGCCCATATCGTTATCGTGGATATTGATGCCGACGCAGGTGAGAAAGCCGCCCACGAAATTAACGGAGGCGGTGGTGCGTGTCTGTCGTTGGCGGGAGACGTATCTGATTCGGAACAGATGGAAGCTGTCGCTGAACAGGTCATGGACCGGCTTGGACGGATTAATATACTGATAAATAACGCGGGTATCAATACTCGGAGTGATCGTGTGCCAATTCACCAATACTCGATCGAGGATTGGAATCGTATCGTGCAGGTTGACCTGACGGGTGTCTTTGTGACCAGCCGTGCGGTTATTCCGGAACTTCTGAAGAACCCCGATGGCGGCCGGATTGTGAATACCAGTTCCATTGCAGGCTTGGTGCCCTTGCGATTGCAGACCGCCTATATCGCTGCCAAAGCGGGTGTTGCCAACCTGACAAAATCGATGGCGATAGAACTCGGTTCAGAGGGAATCCTCGTGAATGCGGTTGCGCCCGGGTCTACACTCACTCGTGGGACAGAGGCGTTGTTCTATGGTCCCAATGGGGCATATACCGAAAACGCTGCCAGCCTCCTGTCGCATATCCCATTAGGAAGACCGGGTAAAGTAGAAGAGATAGCACATACTGTGCTATTCTTAGTGTCGCCGGAGGCGAGTTACATCAATGGGGTAGTCTTGCCGGTGGATGGTGGTTGGACCGCTGGCTACGTGCGTGACTGGTAATGTTGGTTCATTGATAGTACCTTTGACGGGCGGGCAAACCCGCCCTTAGGCAAAATCCTGGGCATCGTGGCGGGAGCGTGGAAGATTTCTATAGAGGAACAGCAATATGAACATCACAATCGGCAGCGCACCGGATTCATGGGGTGTCTGGTTTCCAAGCGATCCGCAGCAGACACCTTGGCATCGGTTCTTGGATGAGATTGTCGAAGCCGGCTACGAATGGACGGAGTTGGGACCCTACGGCTATCTCCCCACCGATTTGCCCACCCTCCGCAGAGAACTCAACAGTCGTGGTTTGAAGGTGACGGGGACGTTCGCAATGGCAAATGTTGAGGAACCGTCGTTATGGGGTGAGTTAGAGCGGCAGGTGTTAGGCGCAGGCGAGCGTCTCGCAGCCCTTGAGGCGAAATATCTTGTACTCATTGATGACACCTACACGGATCTCTTTACTGGCGAGGCAATCGCGCCTAAACGGCTTGATGCAAACGCGTGGGGACGGTTCATTGAAACAACGCACAGGGTGGCCGATATAGCGCGAGACAGATTTGGTCTTCAGTTGGTTTTTCATCCTCATGCGGAAACGCATGTTGAGTATGAAGACCAGATAGAAGCATTCCTTGAGGAGACCGATTCAGACCGCGTATCCATCTGCTTCGATACGGGGCATCATGCGTATCGGGGCGGAGATCCCATCGAGTTTATGCGTCGACATCATGACCGCATCCCCTACCTACACCTGAAAAGCATCGACACAGAGATACAGAAAAGGGTCGAGGCAGAAGGGATTCCATTCGCCCAAGCAGTGAAGATGGATATGTTTGTTGAACCGTCCAAAGGTGCGGTGGATTTTCTCGCGTTTCGGGATTTGCTGCAGGAGATTGATTACAATGGCTACGCGATTGTCGAACAGGATATGTATCCGGCACCTTTCGATAAACCGTTGCCGATTGCCAAACGGACCCGTGTGTATTTGCGCGAGATTGGGATCGGATGAGTTTGGACCATTAATTCATTAGTTAATTAGTTCATTGCGACATGACGAGAAAACAAGACGCTTCACGCATCACGTTTCACGTTATCAATGGCTCCAAACTAGCACTATTGCTTATTACGTTTTACGTTTTAGGGAAGGAGATACGAATATGTATCGTGTGGGAATCATGGGTTGTGGACGCATTGCTAGCACGATGGAGGATGAGTCTGATGCATACCCCATTTCGATTTCGGGCGGATTTGAAGCACTACCCAATACCGAACTCGTTGCAGGTTGTAACAGGGGCGCAGAGAAATTGCACGCCTTTGGAAAACGATGGGGTGTCGACGCGCTCTATCACGATTATCGTGAAATGTTAACGAAAGAGGACTTAGACATCGTTTGCGTCGCCACGCACCCACCGCTACACCCGGAGATGGTGATCGCCTCCGCTGAGGCAGGTGTGAAGGGGATCTTTTGTGAAAAACCGATGGCACTGAGTATAGGCGAGTGCGATGCGATGATCGAAGCCTGCGAGCAGAACGGGGTGAAGATGCTGGTTAACTGTTCTCGCCGATGGTCGGGGGAATACCAGGCAGCCAAGGATTTGATAGACTCCGGTGAGTTGGGATCGCTACTCCATGTCGTTGCTCATTGTGAGGGCTGTAAACCGTCTCCAGATTGGGTTGCTGACACCGAGGGACCGTTGTTGCACGATGCGGTGCATACCTTTGATACCCTCCGTATCTTTGCAGGCGATGTTGAATCGGTGTTGGGGACAGCGCGACGGCGTACTCGTCATGAGTTTCGCGTGGAGGACACAAGCTATTCCCTGTTGCAGTTTCAAAACGGTGTGGACGGTGCTGTTATCAGCGATGAACTGACTGAGTATGAGCGGTGGGATGTGGAGTTACAGTGCGAAAGAGGACTGGTGCGGTTAGGTTTTGGTGCGGGTATGTGGAAGGCGGAACCGATAGAATTTGAGAAGGGATCCTGGTGGAACCTTGATCCGCGTCCGCTCCCCGATTCGACTTGGACGGAAACTGCAACCCTGCGTGCTACTCAGGATTTGATTGACTGCATTGAGAACGATTCGGAGCCGCGTTGTACCGGATACGATGGCCGCGCCTCCATTGAGGTTATCATGGCGATTTATGAATCGGAACGACGTAACAACGCATGGGTTGATTTGCCGCTCGGCGTGAGTGATTCCTTGGTTGACATCCTGCGACGAGAAGGAAAATTGTAAGAGAACGAAACATGAAAACAGATTGGTTCATTGACTAGGCAAAAAAAAGGACGCAGATCTGCGTCCCCTACGAATTAAACTCGCTGAATCATTGGAGCCGGGCAAGATGCCCGACCTACGGATATAGGAGATTGATTTTATTGAGCCTCACATAACTAGCAAGTCGGGTTATAATAATACTTTATGCTTCACGCAATACAGACAATCGGAGGATTTAAGATGCATCCCCTCGTAGATCTCGAAGTACCAGGCGGTAGCGTTGCTGTTCATTGGTTTGAACAAAGCACCTTCGCGGTGAAAGATTCACATGGGACAATTGTACAGATTGACCCGTATTTCCCACACGACCGTCCCGCTGACAGATTTATCCACACTGAGCCGCCGTTGGATGAATCTCAACTCCCGACAGATTATGTCCTGTTAACACACAATCACGGCGACCATACTTGTCCCGAATCAATCAATCGCATCCATCAAACTTCGCCGGGTGTGAAATGCGTGGGACCGGAAGAGAGTATCGCGCAGGTGCTAGCAGACACGGCTGTTGACGTAGGTCATACGACGATAGTCCGCGCCGGTGAATCATCGGCACTCGGAACGCTTACCGTTTATGCGGTGTATGCAAAGCCGCCTAACGGACATCCCGCGGCGGATATTGCTCCACCCGATGTCACCCATCTCGGTTACGTCCTAAAGGCGGATGGCGTGACACTCTACTTTTCTGGTGATCCCATCAACACATTCGCTGATCATGATGAACTGGTGAATGCTATTGCTGTACATGATCCAGCCATCGGTTTCTTGACGAATCATCCCACAGAAGGGGAATTTCCGTTCTATGACGGTTGTGTAAAGATGGCGCAGCGTATTGGACTCGATCATGCTGTCCCCGCGCACCGTTCCTGCTTTGTCACACGGGATTACGACCCGGATGAGTGGGCGGCGCAGTTTCCCACTGATGGCCCTCAGCCGTTGATTATCCCTCGAAATTCGCATGTTATTTATCCGAGTTAAAGCGAGGAATTAAAATGGGTTGGAAAGAAGAACTTGCCTCCCTCACCCAAAACCGAGACAACCCTTCCAAAATACGCTTTGATGAACCGCTTAGTAAACACAACTATTTTGGAATAGGTGGCAACGCCGCAGCGTATTTTGAAGTCAGCACAACCGATGAATTGGCGTATGTAGTGCAGCTGAAAAAGCGGCGCAACGTGCCGGTTGCCATTATTGGTCGTGGATCTAACCTATTGATCAGCGATGCTGGCTATTGTGGAATCGTCGTCCGATTAGTCGGAGAATTTAATCGACTTGAATTTAATCAGAACCGCGTTGACGTAGGGGCGGGTGTTTCCCTGCCACGTCTATCTAAATTGGCGGCAAGTCGTGGTCTCAGTGGCGTCGAGTTTGCACTAGGAATTCCGGGATCTGTCGGTGGTGCGCTGATTATGAACGCAGGTGCATGGGGCAGTAGTTTCGGTGACTTGGTCGAACGCGTGCAGATAATGACCGTGGAGGGCGAGTTAAACGATCTCAGCCGAGATGAAGCCCAATTCAGCTATCGGCATAGCGGGCTGAAAGCCTACTTCTGCGTTACAGGCGTAACGCTCACCCTAACCCCCGGCGATGCGGAGGAAGTTGAGAACCGTATGCAGGATCTCTACAACCAGAAGATCACAAGCCAACCTTTTGCAGAAGAAAACGCGGGGTGCATGTTTAAGAATCCACCCAGTCATTCTGCTGGAAAACTGATCGATGAATGCGGTTTGAAGGGTTACCGAATCGGTGGTGCGGAGGTATCCAAGATCCATGGAAATTTTATCCTCAACCTCAAGGATGCAACCGCTCACGACGTACTTTCGCTTGTTCGTCACATCCAAGCCCACGTCAAACGGGAGCGGGGCGTTGATCTGGAAATGGAAGTTCAGTTGCTGGGGTTTTGAAGTTGAAAGCAGTTCGATGTCGCACCGAGTTCAATGTGAGAAAGGGGTTGCCAAATGCTGAAGTCCATAAGTAAAGATGTAGTAGACGCTGCCCAAGCGGTTTTATATCCGTCGGAGTTGTATCGCTACAACTCAATTGCGGAGGGAATATGGGGCGGTTTTGAAGCGGTAACAGATGCGGATGTGCAGTTTTTTTACGAGCACGGATATCTGGTAATCCATGATGCGTTCACTCCGACTGAGGTACGCGAAACGTTGGATGGGATGCTGCACCTGATGGACGGAAAAAACCCAGATTTCCGAGGAATCCAATATGAACCGAAGCTGGTGAAGCAAAAGTCGGACCTATCCACTAAGGCGAGACGCGATATTATTCGGAAAATTGCCAGTTTTGTGAACTTTGAGCCACGTCTGAAAGCGATATCCGAACATGAAGGACTAATCAAGGTCGTTCAGCGTATAATAGGGGCAACACCCAAGCTGTTCCAAGATATGGGATTGATTAAACCGCCGCATATTGGTTCAGAGAAACCGTGGCACCAAGATTGTGCCTATTTCAATTTGCCATTGGATACACCGGTCGTTGCTGCATGGATTGCGTTAGATGAAGCCACCGCGGAGAATGGATGTATGCACATCATTCCCGGCTCTCACAAGGAAGGTCCCGTGGTGCATTTCAATCGACGCGATTGGCAGATATGCGACACACATGTGCCCGTAGACAGAGAGGTGATGGTTCCACTTAAGGCAGGAGGATGTCTGCTATGGCACGGGCTGCTGCATCATGGAACACCCGCCAATCGATCTAACCTGCGTCGTCGAGCATTGCAGTTCCACTATTGCCCTGAAAGCACCGGAAAAATTGAGACCCAAGAACGAATGGATGTGTTCGGAAGCGAAGGCAAGGATGTTGACTGTTAGATATAAACGTGGTTGATGGCTTCAACCAATCGGTTACGGATGGTGTATGCGTTACATTGGCAGTAAAGTGAGCTTGTTATCCTATATTGAAGAGATAGTTGAGAATTTGGAAGTCAAGCAGGGTGTATTCGCCGATCTGTTCGCAGGAACAGCGTGCGTTGGGGCACACTTCAAACGTCGAGGATTTCAGATTATCTCTAATGATCTCCTCGAACTCTCCTACGCCTTTCAGCAAACGTTGATTGGTAACAGCAAGGAACCGAGATTTAGCGGTATTGTTGAGACACTTGGTGATGTATCAACCGATACCCCTTCTTCCAATTTTTCACCCTATTACAAAATGCTGGCTTGGTTGAATTGTCTACCCGGTAAGAGAGGGTTTATCTTTCAAAACTACTGCCCCTCCGGGAATAATGAATACAATCGCCAGTATCTCTCAGACTGCAATGGGCAACAGATTGACGCAATCCGTCAACAGATTCAACAGTGGTACGATGCGGGAAATATCACAGAGATCGAATTTTATCTCTTGCTCCTACCGCTGTTGGAGGCGACATCAAAGGTTGCCAATATCTCTGGAACCTATGGTGCCTATCTGAAGCATTGGGACCCCCGGACCCATAAAGATTTATCTTTGGTGCCGACAAAGGTTATTATATCGGATCTGTCGCACCAAGTATTTCGACAGGATGCGAACCGGTTGATTGAGGATATTCGGTGCGATATACTCTATCTCGATCCGCCATATAACTCCCGTCAATATATCGCGAACTACCATCTGTTAGAAACGATAGCGCGCTACGATAACCCTACACTTCGTGGGAAAACGGGGCTGCGCAGTTATGACGACGACAATAAATCAGCGTACTGCTCCAGATCGGACTGCTATCGTGTGTTCCAAGACCTAATCGAAAAGGCAGACGCGCGGTATATTCTGGTGAGTTACAACGATGAAGGGATTCTGAGTCGTGATGAGTTGATGTCGATCCTCTCGCTCCGGGGTGAACCCCACTGCAATTCACCCATCAATTACCGACGGTTCAAGAGTAATTCACGTCGTGATAAGACTGCATCAAGAACCTGTGTCCAAGAATTACTGTTTCACGTTAAAGTGAGGACACCCCCAAAACGATCTCAACTAAAAACTAAGGAGAAGGAACCAAAACGACGTTACGATCCGCGCAACAGACTCAACAGTCTCTCTGGAAGCGAGTGGACGTATTTTCTGAAATCAGTTGAACTGGTAGGTGATACCAACAATTTGGGGAAACTCAACGATCTGTCCGAGGAGGAATGGGCAATAGCATCGGCTCCTGTTTGGGATACACACTATCCGACCAATGGTCCGCGATCTGATGCCCACTACATCAGAAAACAGCACCCTTCACCGAAACCGCCGGCACTGATGAAACGCCTGATTGAGTTTTTTACAAAAAAAGGAGGACGCGTCCTTGACCCGTTTGTTGGGGTCGGTGGAACATTGCTGGCGTGTTCAATGACAGGTAGGTATAGTCTCGGAGTTGATCTCTCCGAAGAATATCTTGAGATCTATCACCGAGCCTGTGCAGAACTCGGTTTAGAGCGACAATCTTTCCTTTGTGGAGATGCGAGAAACTTACGGGATCTTTTAGCGGATGTTGAGCCGTTCGATCTGGTTCTCACCGACCCACCCTATAGCGACATGCTCTCTCGGAAACGCAGCGGCGAGCAAAAAAAGAGAAAGGGTGACGATAGTCCAACGCCCTTTACAAGTAGCCCTGATGACCTGGGGAATATGGAGCCTGCTCAATTCTACGAATCGCTTAAGCGGGTGGTTATTCAAGCGATGGAGCACCTTAAGCCGAAAGGGTACGTTGTTATCTTCTGTAAAGATCTTCAACCAACCGAAAATCACCACAATATGATTCATGCGGATGTTGTCGAGACCCTTACTGATGTAGAAAATTTGCGGTTCCGGGGCTACAAGATTTGGTACGATAAATCGTTGAAGTTGTATCCATTTGGTTATCCGTACGCCTATGTTTCCAACCAACTCCACCAATTCAGCTTGATTTTCCGTAAGGAGCATTAACATCCCCCAATACGCAAAAGCGTTGGGATTCTTATAGATAGGGTGATCACAGATTTCGCAGCCCTGATGAATCGTAGACAGGCTCTGGATTTACGAGTAGATTCTGATCGACCGATGCCAAAGTCGGCCCCAATATTTGCATACGATTGCCCTGACATTAACCCCAGATTGGCTTGACACACTCGGTGTAGATGTTGTTTAATATTTCTTGTTTCAATGCAGTCTAAAATAACCTAGGGTAGGGTCAGAGGTTCACTATTGGTTCATCAGTTCGGCATTACCACACATTGCGTGCCACTGGAGCGTGGAAATCTGGTGCGTAGGCGCTCTCGACATATCGCTCCTCTGGAGCGAAGCGAAGGGACATGCGTTCTCTTTGACGAGGTCCCGGTGATTGGTTACGGCAAGTAATTTCGGGTTAAAATAACCGCAACCGTTTCGAATATGGAAGCGGAATGGATAAATTGAGTCAACTGTCTACCACAGGAGGTATTCCATGCTAACACAAGAACAGATCAAAACGTACAACGAAGACGGTTATGTCAAGGTTGAAGGGCTTTTCACTCCCGACGAGGTTGAAGAGCTTGGATCTGAGATGATTCGGATTATTGGCGACTGGGGAGAGGAAACGATTGGGTGGCGGGGACCGTGGCGTGAGAAATACCTCGCCGAGGATGAGCAGCAAGCGACTAAGGCTGTGCTAATGCACAACCCCCATTTTTATTCAGCGACTTGGGGCCGCGTGATGTTCAACGAAAAGCTAGTGGGTTGCGTGCAAGATCTCATTGGTTCCAGCGTTCAGTGGCATCACACAGTTTTACACGCAAAGCCTCCGGAACGAGGGACCCCCTTCCCGATGCATCAGGACTATCCCTTCTATCCCCACGACGGTCTAGATTTTGTCGACTGTCTACTTCATCTCGATGATACGCCGCTTGAGAGCGGAAGCCTCTGCGTCGTGCCGGGAAGCCATAAGGACGGCGGTATTGAACACATCATGGGTCCCGACACCGCACCGCATCTGCCAACCGAGGTGTACCACCCGGACAGGGTAGAGTCTATTCCGATACCCGCAAAAGCCGGGGATGTGATATTCTTCAGCTACTGCACTATCCATTGGTCCAATGTCAACCGCACCGATAAATGGCGTCGATCTGTCCGCTTCGGATATCACGATTCGGCGATGCGTCCCGTCGGTCGGTATGAGGATGACCCGTACCGGATTGATCCGAACAACGTTTTGGAGGGTAACACAAACACCATTGTATCCGGCTATAAGACAAATCAAGCCGCGACCTAATCGTTAAGGAGGTTGGGGACAGGGCTACCTGATTCTGCTAGATCCTGAATCCCAATCGATTATTGGAGGAGATATTCTTCTATGGCATCAACAGACAACACCTACGCGAAACCGTTCATTGTCGATAAGAACTTGGGAGCGAATTTAGATCCAGATCAGACCGATTTAACCCGAACCAATGCTGATGACAAACCGGTGGTCGAACTCACTCAGGAACAGAAGTATGTCTTCGACAGCAAGGGGTGGGTATTAATTCCCGGTGTGTTGACAGAGTACGAAGTTAAAGAGATGCGGGAATTTGGTTACCAGTTGCGTGATGACCCGGATTCTATCCCTGAACATGAACGTTCTCCTCTCGGTGGACCGATGCAGAAGCTCTCTGACCATCCGCTCGTCGTGGGGTTTATGAATGAATTTGTGGCGTATCCGGCGTTGGCAAGTCAAGATTGCTACGGATTCCGTATGGAATCTTGCAGCCTCATGCACCGGACAATCGGTGACACACCATTTGGACCACACAACGGTAATGGATTGTGGCGTTTTCCGGGGGATTCCCATTTCTACCACTGCGTCCCCGGTAGGGCGCACAGCGGTCTAACCCGCGTGGTTTGGGAGTTTAATCCGGTGAAGGAAGGACAGGGTGGCACACTGTTCGTCACCGCAAGCCATAAGGCAGTATACACCGCTCCCCCAAGCATTCATGACCCCGATTCGCCCCTCTGGGACACCTATTCCTGTCCCGCCGGCTCTTTGATGTTTTTCACCGAGGCTCTTACTCACAGCAGCTCGGCGTGGACAAATGCAGAAAATGACCGGCTCGCGATCTTTAGCTGTTACAACACAGTTGACACCAAATGGCACGATTGGGATCCGCATCCGACACTCCTGGAATCAATGCCCCCAAAACGTCGCACTCTTTTCCGCCCTGTTCATGCGGCAAACAACCTCATCGCTCCGGAGGCTGTCTGAAAAGAGCAGATAGATCAATAATCAATGGTAGTATAAAAGCCCCGGTGTCGGACACATTATTGCTCGATACCGGGGTTTTCTATTTCACAGAACCTAACACTTTTTACAAAAATCCAATAAACTTTCAGGCTTCTGTCAATCAATCAGTAAACCAACAAGTAGTAACTCTCGTTGATTTTTCCAATCCAACGGTCAACCCATTCTTTCCCAATTCCGTTGTATCGCTCTAACACCTATCAGAATATTAAGGTGTTCTTTTAGATCACCCTACCACGTCTCCCTAAAAGCTTGTAATTCTAGTGGAAATGCGCTATAATTGGCTCTAATGAAGACGTATGAGCCGCAAGCGTTGCAACAACGCCACAACTTTAGTGTGTGGAAGTATATCAAGACTTTGCTTGTGCAAATCTGATCACCGCTTTTGGAGGAGAATATTATGGAAAAAGACTTTGCATTTACAGGTGGACGCCCCGATCCGTTTACCTTTCCAACAGAGGGTTTGATTGAAGCCAGTGAAAAAGCGCTACGCAAATTGGGTGGCGACCTTGTGAACTATCCCGGTGAGCAGGGATATGAGGGCTTGCGTGAATTGGCGTCAATGCGGTTTGAACGGCGGGAAGGTGTGCCGCTGAATGTTGATGATATCTCAATCACTTCAGGCTCCATGCAGGCACTTGAACTGGTGCTTGGGACTTTCATCCAACCCGGAGATACAGTTCTAACGGAAGAGTATACCTACAGCGGTACGCTCGGCATCATGCGACACCTCAAAGCGAATATCGTAGGTGTGCCGATGGATTACATCGACGGCATGAACATGGACGCACTTGAGGAAAAACTGAAAGAACTCAAGGCTCAGAATATTAAGCCCAGTTTCATCTATACCACCTCTAATCACCAGAATCCCACGTCGGCAATTCTTTCGCTTGAACGCCGCGAACGGATGCTGGAATTGGCGGAAGAGTATGACACGTTGATTGTTGAAGACGATTGTTACGGCGATATTGACTTTGTACCGAACCCGACCCCCGATGCACTATACAAACTTGATACCTCCAACCGCGTCATTTTAATTGCAACATTCTCGAAGATTCTTGGTTGTGGTCTTCGTCAGGGATATTTCGTCGCCAAATCTCCGCATAAAGAAATGATTCATGCAAATCGGTGGGATGGGGGCTGTAGCGCATTAGCAAGCGCAATCGTAGCCGAATTCTTCAAAGAACATCTCGATGAACATCTTGCCCGGACCAACGCTGCGGTAGGCGCTAAATGTCGTGCCGTTGTTGGGACACTCCGAGAGGATGTGAGCGACATCTGCACGTGGACTGAGCCGCGGGGTGGACTTTTCCTCTGGATTGATCTGCCGGAAGCAACGGATATGGACAAGGTTGCAGAGATTGCTGCTCAACATAACGTGGGTTACAGTACTGGTGGCGCGTTCCATTATCGAGGCGATCCCGTCAAGAGTATCCGCTTAGCATACGCATACACGCATCTTGACTATGTAGCCGAGGGTATTGGCTATCTCTGTGATGCGATTCGCGCGGCACAGCCGGAGTCAGCTGACATCGCAGCCGATTAACTCTTCTGGTTTTCGGAATTTTCCCTGACCGCATCGGGATTTGAAGCAGCTCGACGATCTTGGCGTCTCGGTCAAAAGGCGACAGACGCTGTCTCCGTTCGTAGGCACACGATCGCTGGGTCAAAAAAAATACGTACAGAGGCGATTGCCCAACTACACAAGCTGGCAAGAGTTAAACAGGACAGTTCTGTGCAGTGCGCTCCCGAAGGAATATTGAAACGGCAAAAGGACCGACCGCGAGATGGAATAAGACAACTCTATTATGCCTAACTTTTGCCTCTCAGTCAGAAAGGGAAAATAACCGATGAAAAACCGTAACCAATTAAACAGCTGCTCAGCCCCGATAGTAATTTCACTTTTAATTTTTATTTTCATAGGTTGTGCAGCCTTAGAAGAGGCGCAACAACGCAAGCTGGACCGAACCAGACAGCAACAACAAGAACGGTATGTGACATTTGAGCGACCGACAACTGAGATTCAGATGGCAGAAGATGGCTTGATGCTTGAGAGCGAGCATTACACCTTTACTTTTGCCGAAGATCTGTTGACGCACCCAGACTATGATGAGCCCGAGGAACGTCAGAATGTCGGAAGAGGTGCACTGCTGTTTATGGAGAGCCTCTACAACTACGTCCACGACATCTTCGGTTTTGAGCCAAAGCACCAGTTAATCGTCAATCTCCGTCAGACCCATCACGGCTCTCAACATCTTGCAACCACATCAACTCGCACCCAAACCGTGTACCGAAATGGTGGATGGTTGAAAATTGTTCAAGGAATCGAGATGGATTTTCCCGTTACGATGTTTAACCAACGGGATGTCCGGGCACATGAGTTGACCCACGCCTTCACAAATATCTATCTGCTTCCAACATGGTTCACAGAAGGCATTGCCGTTTTGGTTCAGGTCGAGTATGCCCGAGGGAAAAGCTTCCGCCGGCTCGATCTCTATGAAGATCTGAAGACAGACCTCGATGGACGTAATGCAGTCCAGTATTGGGAAGGGCATCTGAGTAGAGACCAGTTAACTGAATGGCGGTATAGCTATTCCTACTCAATCGTGGCGGAACTGAAGAAGCGATTTGGCGAAGGTTTTTATCCGACCGTCTTTCGTTTAATGGAAGCAGATCAACTCCATCAAAGATTACCTGGTGAGATGACTACCAGTTTTCTAGCATATTATTTGGGCCAAGCTGCCGGTGAGGATCTTGTTCCTTTTTTTGAAGAACTTCAATTTGATGTCCGCCGTATAACCAAAGAACAAATTATGGCAGCCATTATGGAGGCGAACCAGGACCAACTTGGGAGGTAAGACCGAATGAAAGTCCAGTCAACCCTTTCTCACCTCTTCTTCGCGCTCCCCATCGTGTTATTCTGCGGATGTGTGGCAGGATCAGGATTCATTGGGGAACAAACGTGGAGTGAAAACTACTCTCTTATGGACGGTGTACAAGCCAATGATCCGGCGATCGTTGATGGCGATTTGAAGACGATTGGTCAGTCGCAGTACGCCGAGGCATCTTCAGATACCGTTCAGAGCAATCACGCCTCTTCTGAATCGGTGATACTTCTGCCTGCGTCCCGATCCATCCATCGCGTTGTAATGTATTCCTCTAATGTGAAAGCGTTTGATATATGGGTGGCTGACAACCAAGGGCGGTGGGGCCGAATTAAGGAGATTAAGAATGTTAATCAAGAGGTCACCGACGTCCGCCTGAATCGCGCTGTGCGCACAGCAGGCATTAAAATTCGGATCCGTCGAACTTCAGATGACGCA
This sequence comes from Candidatus Poribacteria bacterium, assembly GCA_965220385.1. Taxonomy (GTDB): domain Bacteria; phylum Poribacteria; class WGA-4E; order WGA-4E; family PCPOR2b; genus PCPOR2b. The sequence goes on from OZ244825.1 coordinate 2,040,304, forward strand.
GAACTCAGGCAGAAAAACATCCAGCGAGTGCGTGGATGGCGGATTTATACCGGTCACGTCAACGCACCGGCAAAAATCGCGGAAATTGAACTGTACGGTTTCGTCTCCAAAGGGGACGCGGAGGATGTAGAAAATGCAATTTCGCTAGAGGAAGCAGATGAGAAAGAACTCGATGAACTGTTGGAATTTTAAGTAGGATCGATAAACACATTTCGCCCCGATTACCTTATTGATAATCCGCATCAGCGAGAAGTTCCTTTATCTTTTTCTCGATAAGTGCTTCGTCGCCAGAACCAAAACCCACGCTACGGGATCGCACAATACCTTTCCTGTCAATATAGTATGTGCATGGGATGCCTCTGACATCGTACTCCTGAGTTTGGGTGTTTCCGTCTAAGAGGACGGTATATGAAATGCGGGGTGCTGCAAAGCGCTTTACTTTCATATAGTCAGTCTCGCTGTTCACGCCAAAGACTATTAGCCCTTGATCCTTATACTTCTTGTAGAGCGCTTCCAGATGTGGAATCTCCGCACGACAGGGGGCACACCAGGTCGCCCAGAAGTTAAGCACGACAGGTTGACCTCTGAAGTCTGATAGAGTTACCCAATCTCCCTTTAGGTCTCGCAGTGTGAAGTCGGGTGCAAGTTTCTCATTGAGCGCACTCGCTTTTCCACGAGTTGCCGAATCCTGGGACACGCAATTAGCTAAAGAAAATATCAGCAAAAACAGGATACAAGCAGTAACAAAAGGTGCTGAACGTGGGTTCATCTGTCGTCCTCCTAAGTGGCTCAAATCACCGCTATGTTAGTTACGAGAACTGGTCTCGTAAACTCGGTCTATTATATCAGTAGACCATAGTGACCTCAAGCCGAATCTACTCAAGCAAGAACTCTTCTCTATGCGTATTCTTCACACATCAGATTGGCACATTGGGCATCGACTCTATGAGCGGAGTCGGATCGAGGAGCACCGTCAATTCCTCGATTGGCTATTGAAGACGCTCCAAGAAAATGCAGTTGATGTCCTGCTTGTTGCGGGCGACATCTTCGATACAGCGCTTCCTTCCTCTGAAGCAACAGATCTCTACTACCAATTCCTATTCAAACTATACCGCGAGACACACGCTTGCGCTGTCATCACCGCCGGTAATCATGACTCTCCGAGAAATTTGGCTGCGCCCCGAGAGTTTCTACGAATGGGACGGATTCACGTCGTCGGACTTGCAGCTGAACCCGCGGAGTGTGTTTTTACTTTCCCCGCCGAAAATCCGAGCGTTGCCATTGCAGCGGTTCCGTACCTCTCCGAAAACGAGCTATCCCACATCTCATTTGAGACGGAACCGGAGAGAGCGGACCGTTACCGGGAACGATTGAAAGAATTTTATCGCCAATGCATCGAAGGCATGGCACCAGAAATTCCCAAGATTCTGATGGGGCACCTCTTCGTTCACGGCGGATCTGTGGGTGATTCGGAACGAAATATTCAAATCGGCGGGGCGACAGCCATGCGGATCAGCGATTTCCCCGACGACATGACTTACATCGCACTCGGCCATCTGCACCGACCACATGCTATCAGCGGGACAAGCTATCCAGTCCAATATGCTGGCTCACCGATACCACTCAGGTTTAACGAAGCTAACTACTCTAAGAAGGTGTATTTGTTAGACGTCCCAATCTTCGGTGATGTGGGGGTGGAAGAAATAGAGATTCCTGTTTTCAAGGAACTCTGCACTGTAACGGGAAGCCTCGACCAAGTATGCTCAGAGGCAATGTCATCCGAATGGGAGGGGACATATATTCAGATACAACTGAAACTAGATCGACCGGCTGTTGGAATCAGTGATGAGATACGAGAGGTATTTCACCAACACGGCGGAGAAGTCTTGAGCGTTGAGGTCGAACTACCTGTCCAAGCTGCTCAAGAGGAAATACCAATTGAGGAAATGCAGCAGCCAACAGAAATCTTTGAACGGTTTTATCAGGAAAGATTTGATGCCTCTCCCGATGAACTCATGACGGAAACGTTCAATGAATTGTTGCAGCTCGCTGAGGAGTAGGCATGAAATTATGTAAATTGAAACTCAAGAATTTGAACAGTTTCCGCGACGAGATTGAACTCGATTTTGAAAAATCGCCGTTGGATGAGGCGTCCCTTGTGGCAATCACCGGACCGACCGGTGCTGGGAAGACAACGCTGTTGGATGCAATATGCGTCGCCTTATACGGCAAAACGCCACGTTTGGCGGGAACCGGAACCCAAAATCCGAGCCATCTCATCAGTCACGGAGAAACTGAAGGACATGCCGAAGTGCATTTTCTAGCGAGAGGAACTCGCTACCTCGCTGAGTGGAATATAAGACGGGGAAGTTCTCCAAAGGGACAGTTGCGTTCTACTGACAATGACGAGCTAATTACTGACAGGCTATCCACCAAAGGCAAATCTCTCGGTTCAAGCGAAAACACAATTAGTGAAGAGATAAAAGCGATTTTAGGACTAGACTTTGATGCGTTTAAGCGGTCTGTCATGTTAGCACAGGGCGAATTTGCAGCATTCTTAAAAGCAAAAGATGAGGAGCGACGAGACCTTTTGGAAGATACCGCCGGCGTTAAAATCTATGAGAGACTGAAGGACGCGTTAAACCAAAAAGTGAAGGAGATGGAGAGTACACATCAAGAGGTCTTGCAAAAATTGAACGGCATTCCAGATATTACCCCACAACAGATCGCTGAGGCGGAAAATTACCTGAAAGATTTGAAAGCGAATGCTGATGCACTGGACGCTAACAGACAAGAAATCCAAGTTGATATACAGCGAGAAACGGAACGCACGACGTGGTTTTCAGAACTTCACACTGCTGAGGAACGCAATGAGGCACTCTTAAATCAGCAAACGGAGATCGAGGCGCTCAAAACAGAGTTGGATCGTGCGAATCGTGCGAATCATCTGCGTCCTGAAAAACAGGGGTTTGATATGGCAAAATCGGAGATCGAAACAGCGGAAACGAGGCTCCGTCAGGTTGAGATGGAACTTGCGGATGCACAAAAGCAATCTGAGGCAAATCAAACCGCTTTTGATGAAAAAGACGAGGCTTACCAGACAGCGAAAATGGTAAGTGATCGGAAAACCGAGGCATATAGGGCAGCGAAAGTTGATGTAGACAACGCGCATAAGCAATTTCAGCTTATCGCAGAGCAAAAACCGAGCTTGCAGCAGCTTAAGGAAAAAATTGATACCCTGTCAGGTGAGTTATCTAATGCACGTCGGGAGCAAGCCACACTAAAGAGAGAAGTGCACAAGACGGAAACCTTCTTGGTAAAAAACCCGCTGCCCCCGGACCGGCAATCACGCCTCACCCGATCAAAAGAGCTTCTAGTAGAACTCCGCTCACAACGGCGCCAACAAGACGACAAATTGAGTATTCAGTCGAAGCACATCTCAGACATAGGTAGGTCAGAGGGAGAATTGGGAGAACTATCTGAAAACCGAGAAAGGTGCCTTGCGGAACAGGTGAGCGCAGAGGTTGCGCTTGCAAAGGTTGACACAGAACTAAAGACATCTCAGGCGGCCGGCAGCCTTGAGGACTGGAGAAACCGAAGAGAACAGGCAAGGCAGGCGTTGTCAATTGCACAAAGTTATGAAGTTTCTCATGACCAACTACGTGACGAGGAACGCAATGAAGCAGAGTTACAGGAACGCATTACCACCCTTGATGAATCGCTCGATGATCTGAAAGAGAAATTAGAGGGTCAACTTTATCTCTGCAAGCGTACGGATGCGGAAGTCGATCGGTTGGAAGCGGAAAAGGAATTGGCCCTCTTGGCAGCCCCTATTAATCAACTCCGACAGCAGCTTGAACCGGGGCAGCCGTGTCGCGTGTGTGGGGCTACGGAACATCCTTGCGCTGATGAAGTTGAACTTGAGAGCGAAGCACAACTGGAAATCGCCCAGAACGCCTTAAACGCTGCCGAAACAGCGGCGCAGGAAGCACAGGAGCAGAATAATCACCTAGAACAAGATCGGGTACGTCTCCAACAGGATAAAACGAATATCGCTGCCCAAATTGACGCGTGTACAGTGGAAATAGAGAAGTTGAAGGGCAAAACTGAATCCGCCTATAAGGAGTGGGGAGCACTTTACGAAACAACGGATATTTCATCCGCGTGGGTTGAGGATAGGATTAATGAGGCAGACACTGCGATTGATACTCTTGTTAGTGCTCGCGATGCACACAATCAAGCATCCAATCAATTAGAAACAGTCGCTGAAAGACTCGCAACCTGTGAACGAGACATTGCGCGAGAAACGAACCTATTGAAGGAGAACCAACAGAAGCTGCAAACTGTAACCGATGATATTGAGGTTTTGACAACAGACATTGAAAGCAGTGAAAATCATTTGCGGGAATTACTGCCTGACACCCTCCACAAAATCGATATAACGGATGCTGTCGATCAATTTGCCGATAAAATTGAGACCTTAGCAGCCTACGAGCAGGAACGCGATAAAAAGCAAAATGAACTTGCCCAATGCAACATCGCTATTGAAGCGAAAGAGAGTACCCTTGCAACGGAACAAGAACGCCGCAGAAAATTGGAAGTTGAGATCGAAGGCTATCGAAACGAAGGAGATGGCTTTCTGAACGCTGCCCGTGAAAAAACTGACGGACTGACAACCGTAAATGAGATTGATACAGCTATCAAAAAATTCGCAGAGACACTTCAAGTAAAAAGGGGCCAACGTGACGAAGCGGAACAACTATTCCAAGAGAGTCAGACAGCACTTACAGAAGCGCGAGCCAACCATTCAAATCATCTATCCCGACGCGCAGAATGTTCTCAAAAGTTTGAAACGGCAAAACACGCTTACCTGGAGAGGTTAAGCGAGGCAGGCTTTGACTCACTAGAGGCGCATGATAGCGCGTTCCGGGAAGAGGCTTGGAGACAACAAACATCGGAAACAATAGCGATCCACATTGAGAAAAGACAACGACTTGAGGTAGATATTGCTAGATTGGAAGCGATATTTGAGGAAAATCCGTTTAATACGGAGCTATTGGAAACCCTTGAAGCTGCCGAGCAAGAAATTGGGAAAGAGTATGATGAGAAACAGCAAGAAATTGGTGTGCAGCGGAGAGAAATTAATCGCCTGAAAGATGCGCTTACCAAGCGGGTGGCGATTGATGCTGAAATACAACAATCGGGACAAGAATTGGAACGCTGGCAACGTTTACAAAGCACCATCCCTGCGAATAGCTTGCGCGATTTCGCACTGGATATTATGTTCAAACAGGTCAGCCGCATTGCTAATGCACAATTGGAATACCTGACCTCAGAACGCTATCAACTCATGGTTGAAGGTATTGGCAGACTTACCATTGTTGATAGGTGGAATGCCAATGACGAACGCCCGGTCGAAACGCTATCCGGTGGAGAATCGTTCTTGACAAGTCTTGCCTTGGCACTTGCACTTTCTGAACTCAGCCGCGGGCGATCCCAGATCCATTCGCTCTTTCTTGACGAAGGTTTTGGGACGCTTGATTCTGAAACACTTGATGTCGCGATCGCCGCACTTGAAGGGTTACAGATGCAGGGACGCAGCATTTTCCTCATCAGCCACATTGGAGAGTTGACGCGTCGGATTCCCGTCCGAATCGCTGTCGAAAAAATGGGGAATGGGAGTTCGCAGATACGGGTACGCGGATAACTATACAGGAGACTAAACGATGAAATTACTTTCAGTGAATGTTTCGCAACCCAAGGAAATTAGGCATAACGGCCAGACTATCAAGACAGGAATCTTCAAAGAGCCGGTGTCCGGGAGGACGATGATGCGGCGATTGAACCTTGATGGCGATGGGCAGGGGGATCCAACCGTTCACGGCGGTATCCACAAAGCGGTTTACGTTTATCCAATTGAACACTACGACTATTGGAAACAAGAGCTTGGCAGAGATGATTTGACCTACGGAAAGTTTGGTGAAAACTTAACTGTGGAAGGCATGTTAGAGGATACAGTTCATATCGGAGACGTTTTCCGAATAGGTGAAGCACTGGTTGAAGTATCCCAACCACGGGTTCCGTGCTTTAAATTGGGCATTAAAATGGGAAACCCGCGGATCGTCAAACCATTTTTGGAGAGCACACGCGTCGGATTCTATGTGCGCGTCTTGGAAGAGGGGGAAGTGGGTGCCGGCGATGCCATCGAACGGATAAGCGTGGGAGATGGAGGTATGACGGTGAAAGAGATAGTCCATCTACGCCATTTCGACAATGCCAATACCGCAGGCACTGAGAAGGCAGCAAACCTTCCTGCTCTGACGCCCAGTTGGCGCGATGCGTTCGAGGAAATAACCGTCAAAGCTCAAGAAGGCAGCAAGTGATGAAGCCGCACATATCCCTAATCATGGCGGTAAGTCTCGACGGAAAGATCTCCACACGCGATGGTACAGGTCCTCGGTTCACGAGTGAGGCAGATGGGATTCGGCTCCGAGAAATTAGGAGTCTCGCCGATGCAATTCTCGTCGGTGCAGGGACAATCATCGCAGACGACCCGACATTTACTGAGCATGGGAAGTACAGAGACTTACGCCTTGAGCGAGGCTTGGCACCCAACCCAGTGAAAGCGGTGGTGAGCGGCAGTGGAAGCGTTCCTGAAACCGCTCAAATGTTCAAACCTAACGGCGCGCCTGCCTTAGTGTTTACAACAGCGCACATTCCCACCAACCGGCTTGAAGCGTTGGAACAGGTCGCAGAGGTTCATCAGGCGGGCGACACGACCGTCAATTTTCACCATGTGGTTGAGATCCTGGGAGAGATGTATCGAGTGAAGCATCTCTTGATTGAAGGGGGCGGACAGGTGAATTTCGACCTATTTCAGGCGGGGTTAATTGACGAAATATACCTGACGCTATGCCCCAAAATTATTGGAGGGCAAGACGTAGTAACGAGCGTCGAAGGAGCTGGATTTGATTTCCTCGAGATTGTTGAAGTTGAGTTAATAGAACACCGCCTTGTGAACAGCGAAATTTTTCTGCATTATCGTGTTCAGAGGAATTGAACCTCAGATACGGCAGCGCGCGGGGTTCACTCAGACTCCGACTCGGGGGACGTAGATGTGTCCTGTTTGACGCGATCCCCTTTCTTTATCTTACCGAACCCTTCAATGATCTCAGCTCTGGAGAGTCGATCACTTTGCACTTCAACAACCTTGATAACCCCCACCTGTTTTGGAATAACCCCTAGCACATCGCCTGTATCTGGATCAACCAACGATTCTATCGTGTAAACCTTCAGGTGCTGATGAATCGCAATACCTTTGGCGGATCCGATGTTGATGTAGGTATTTTCGGGATCCTCTGTATCAACGTAAACGATTGATCCCTGAATCATGCTTGCTTGAGGGGTAGGCTGCCCGGATTTGCTCCCCTGATCCTGTACCATCGCATCAGACCCGGGCAATGCGGGTCCAATATTTTCACGTAAAGCCAAGATCACTTTATTTAGAACATCGTCCGTTGCCATACCAAACAGGGTTTTATTGTACCTTTCACTCCCAAATTCAATCTGGTTTAACTCAGCGGGCGCAACAATTGGGCGCGGCTTCCTCTTCAACCCCGGCGACTGTCCAAATTGCAATTCTGTACCCTGTTCGGTAATGACCCCGTCAAGGGGGCCCATGGTCAGGCCACCCAGTTGGTGTTGTTTTCTGGATGCAATTTTAGGATTACCAATTTCATCGCCCGACGTGCCAAACAACTGCATCTCCAACTGGATAGAAGCGATATAAAGACTTCCCCTTACCTGTACACCGCCGACATAATTCGCTGTTGCGTTTTGGAACCCCTGAGAACCTTGTCTTATTAGGCGCCCGGCATTCGCTTTCACCCGTTCTTGATTGAACTTTCGTATATCGCCGACGATGAGTGCGTCGACCTTGAGCACTTTTGCCAACTGTGCACGATTTTTCGAATTAGAAAGTGCCCGCCTCGACAATCCTGTTTCCGCCATCGCATCTAGCAATTCATCCTGGCTAACCGGTTCGTATATCTCGGATTTTTCCAGTTTGCGGTTGAGTAACTCTGTAAAACCCTCCTTCAGATGCCATCTCTTGTGGTGCTTCCGCCCACCGAAGAGCCCACTAAATGGTCCAGTAGGGATACATCCGCAGCCGGTTGGATGATCGAATCGACTGTGATCTTCAAAATATAGAACAACGACGCGTTTTGGGACACCGAAGCTGCTGGGTACAAGCACGATTAACAAACACGTAACAATCACGGCAGCAAGGCACTTTGGTGATAGTATAGACAGATGATACGAATATGAATGTAGAATTCTCATGATAAAGTTGCATCCTCTTGAAGGATTCTCTCTCCGTGCTTCCTCCCCAGACAGCGAATCATACAGTTTAGATAGTGAGTTACGGCTGACACTTCCCACGAACCAGATAAAATCTGACACGAAGTATCTCTGAGCAGATATCCATCTTTCCCATCAGTGACGAGCAATTTCGATGCCACCAGTATATCGAATAGTCTGAATGGCTGGCGGAAACACGGAGTTAGCCCGAAAACACTTCCCCCGAGCAATTCTGTATCCTCTTCTGACATACACCGTAATTTGAAAAGGAGGGTCTACCCAAGGAAGATTGTCGAAACGGTGCCACACCAGTGTCGCAAAAATGTCACACCGGCTCTAAAACACAAGAAGATGTGTCATTAGCTAACTGATGGCTAATTATCGGAGGTCCTTTCCTTCCGTCCCGCCCCCATCCGGGGTAGCGCCGGCAGTCATTCTGAATCGCTAACCGGAGATACCGACGATGAGCACAGCGGTAGGCATTGATGTTTCTTGAGCCTTTTTAAAAGCTTCGCTGATATAGGGAATATCATCGTCAGCTTCCATGGTGTTGTATGGAAATCCCCACGCCTTGAGGGTCGGTTCGAGGAAGGTTGCGGCGGTATCTATACGGGAGGCATCAGGTTGCATTGTGTTATGCCCACGATAGCCGATCAGCGATACCAAGGGTATCTCCATATTATAGGCTGTACCTCGGATGGCATCTCCCGACTCCAGAAAGCCTGTATTCTGGATGATAACGACAGGATGTTTTCCTCCAACGTACAGTCCCGACGCGATGGCAAACGCCTCACCTTCGCGACTGACGGTGATAACATCGATTTCGGGATCTTCGTGGAGTCGCTTGAAAATTTGCGCGGTGCCGTTATCAGGTAAGCCGATAACATGGGTCACGTTCCATTTTTTCAACTCATCTACAATCTTCTGTGCGGATATCAAATTGTGCTCCTCAATAAATCAATATACCTGCTTGCTACTTCCGCCCTTCCACGAGCGAATCGACAACTGCTGGTTCTGCAAGTGTGGAGGTATCACCGAGATCATCAAGTTCTCCTTCAGCGATTTTCCGGAGAATGCGCCGCATAATTTTGCCAGATCGAGTCTTGGGCAGTGCAGGTGCGAACTGAATCTTATCGGGCGTAGCGTGGGGACCAATGTGCTGGCGTACTACTCCCTTGATACCGGTTTCGATGTCATCCGAGGGCGACACACCGCTCATCAGTGTGACGTAAGCGTAGATACCTTGCCCCTTAATCTCGTGCGGATAGCCGACGACAGCCGCTTCTGCGACCGTTTCATGCTGTCCGATGGCACCCTCGACTTCAGCGGTGCCCAGCCGGTGCCCAGAGATGTTGAGTACGTCGTCAACACGCCCGGTAATCCAGTAGTACCCGTCTTCGTCGCGCAAAGCACCATCACCGGTCATGTAGTAACCGGGGAATCGATCGAAATAGGTTTCGCGGAAACGTTCGTGGTTGCCATAAACCGTTCGCATGATACCGGGCCAAGCAGTCTTGATGCATAGATAGCCGCGCGCCGGATTACCCTCGACCTCTTTGTTGTCTTCATCCAAAATCACAGGTTCTATTCCAAAGAAGGGAAGTGTTGCGGATCCGGGTTTAAGCGGTGTGGTACCCGGTAACGGTGTCATCAGGATCCCGCCTGTCTCTGTCTGCCACCACGTATCAACAATTGGGCATCGTCCATCTCCGACGATGTTGTAATACCAAAGCCATTCCGGCTCTTTGATTGGTTCGCCAACGGTTCCAAGGAGTCGTAGGGTAGATCGGCTATGCTTCGTGACCCAATCATTCCCCTCTTTCATTAAGGCTCGTAATGCAGTTGGGGCCGTGTAGAAGAGATTGACTTGGTGTTTGTCAATTACCTGCCAGTAACGTCCGAAATCCGGGTAGGTTGGGATGCTTTCAAACATGAGGGTAATCGCACGGTTTGAGAGCGGACCATATACAATATAGGAGTGTCCAGTGATCCAACCGATGTCGGCGGCACAGAAATAAACATCTCCTTCATGATAGTCAAAAATCATCTCATGTGTGAAAGAGGTATAAACCAGATAGCCGCCGGTTGTGTGAAGCACACCTTTCGGTTGCCCCGTTGAGCCAGAGGTATAAAGGATAAATAGCGGATCTTCGGCGTCCATCTCTTCCGGAGGGCACTCATCATCAGCATTTGCCATCGCTTCATGCCACCAGACATCGCGTGATGGATCGAAATCAACGGCATCGCCGGTACGGCGAACAACGATGACACTATCAATCGAGGGACAGTCCACCACTGCTGCATCGCCGTTGGCTTTCATGGGAATGCCACTACGATCACCGCGGAAGGCGGTATCCTGCGTGATTAGTAATTTACACTGGGAGTCATTGATACGATCGCGCAGAGAATCGGCTGAAAATGCACCGAATACAACAGAATGCACGGCACCGATGCGGGCACATGCTAACATGGCAACGGTCAGCTCCGGCACCATCTGCAAATAGATACAGACCCGGTCACCCTTGCGGACACCCTGCGCCTTGAGGACGTTAGCAAACCGTTTAACTTGTGCTAATAGTTCGGCGTAAGTGAAGGTCTTATCTTCGTCGGGGCTATTGCCCTCCCAAATGATAGCGGTAGAATCGCCGTGTCCCGATTCTACATGTCGATCAAGACAATTATAGCAGGCGTTCAACTTCCCACCATCGAACCATTTGATGTTAGCACTTACAAAGTCATACTCTCGGATGGTGTCCCACTTCTTGTACCATGTAATGCGTTCAGCGACGTTTGCCCAGAAACTTTCTGGATCTGCCACTGATTCATCGTAAATTTTTTGATACTGCTCCATGCTACTTATATGCGCATTGGAGATTGGATAATCTGTATTTTCTGGTGGAAATATCTTGGATGCCATAAAATTCTCCTTAGAAATTTGCAATAAACCCATGTGTTCGTAAAACTTTTTGGAACGATTGTAGTTTTGTGAATCGGTTTCTTTCTGTATTATAAACAAAAATGTGGGGTTGTCAATCAAAAATAGATTTCTACCCAGAACAGAAGTCCCTGAGCGTTTGATCGAGCTGAGTTCCGCTTGGTAGATAGGCCAAGATCAATCCATCGATCACCTGATTCTGATCCGGGACAACCCCCGTCAAACGCTCCGCCGTCACTCCTTTGGAGAGCAGCAGGTAGAATGTATCCTTTTTTAACCCTAAGGTTGTGAAGAGATTACCCTGTCCTTTTGAAATGACAAGATCTGCGTCAAGGAGTGCGTTCACAAATTCTCCCGTTGCCTGATAGAGATTGGTTCCGAGAGTCTTTGAACCCGAGGAGATTAGATGCACATCACCAACCGCTATCTGTTCATGGAGCTTTTGGAAACACGGTTGTGCAGCGAGTTCGCGCAGATCATCAAGCGTCGCATCGTTAGTTGCAGGTTCTGCTTTTCCAGCCACTACGATCTGATGACCATATTCGGCGAGTGCCTCAATAACCCACAGGTCAAAGACTGACTCACCGTCGTTGTCAATAAGCCAGAGAAGTCGTTTAGGATCACCCTGGATCACTGTTGACTGAAAACGCTCGAAGCAATCGATCGCTAAAGAAGCGCGGGTGGCCGCTTGGAACACGAGGTTGAAGTAATCCGAGTTCTCTCGGAGTTTCGTTACAACCCTTGCGCTGCTATAATCAATGATATTGGCGACGATGACCAATTTCAGCCGTTGCAGCCAGTCGCAGTCCCCAAATTGGGGGAGTAGGGCAAGTGCTGCTTGTCTAGCGTTCAGTTTCTCCCTCCGATATGGATTGGGATTCCCTGTGGCGAGCGTAACAACCTCGAAGATACTCCCCCACAGTTCTTCGGGAGTCAACTCATCAATGATATGTGCAGCGTCAGCTTTTCGCAGCTCCAGCAGTTCTCTAACAGCTTGTATTGCGGACTGACGTAACGTCGGATTGCGGGTAGCACGTTGAATCAGTTCGCATTCCGAATGTGACATGACGTGCTGGCGGAGGTTTTCCCAATCTGGCAGCCCTCGCTTCTCACCAAAGGTGAATACACCGGGTTTATAATTGGGCGGTATCAGTTGATTTAGGGCAGTTTCAGATACCTGGCTCACAAGGTTTTGCGAACCACTTGTTATGTGATGATCCGATCTTGTGGGGGCACCTAACCGTTTGTCCCTTATCGAGATTTCCGCCGGAATCACTGTCCCCCTAGCAACCACAGACTCAAGACTCGTCGAACCTCCGATTTTTGTGCAGGTGAGCAGGCTACTTTCAATATGGCTGCCGACCTGTAAGCCAGCGATAGGCACGGCAACCTCACCTGAAAGTGGATTTGACTCAAAAATGGTGTCCGCTGCGGTTACGTCTTTCAAGCCAACGTGATCTCCGACGGTGGTATTTCCTTGTAACACGACGTTTTCGAGACGACAGTAGTTCCCGATCTTCACCTTCGCACCGAGATGGACACGGCCTAAAAGGTAGCAGCCTTGACCGATTTCGATATCGTCGTTTGCCAGCGTGATCTGTGCCGCAGGATCAACCCGAACTCCCTTTTGCAGGAGCTTTTTCTTTGCATCAGAGAAGAGATGTTCTTCACCGACAAGCACATTTGACCAACGGTTGACGCCGGAAATAATCTCATCCCGATGGATATAAGCGTTGGTTGTTAGACCATCTTCGTAACAGTGGCGGATGAGATCGACATGGTGCAGCTCAGATTTATCGCCATGGGGCTGCAGTCTGTCTATCCGGTCGATCGCGGCATCACGACCCATCAAGGTAATGCCGGTGTTGGTATAGGCTTCTCCGCACTCCAAGCGACGCCACATCGTTTTTTTTTCCTCGTCGGTCATGTCATACCACTCTTTTGTCCCGATGAACTTTCCCTCCGTGTCGAAGAACAGTCCCCCTTTATCAACGACAGTGTCTGGAATTTTTCCACAAAGGGTGACATCTGCACCGGCGATAAAGTGTGATAGCAGTGTGCCCATAAAGATTGATTGGTTCAGGAACGGTTCATCGCCGAAGGCAACACCGATACATTCCGCATCGGATCCGGAGATCGCGGACAACGCCACTTTTAGCGCGGCTCCTGTGCCGTAAGGCTGGTCAGGCTGCACACAGAGGATGACGTTTGATCCGAACAGTCGGTCGGTCTCTTCTGGATTAAGTGCTGAGGTGGGAATAACACCGCTGGAGGGGATATCTGATTTCGCCACGCGTGTGGCCATTTGGGAATTGACGACCACGATATGCGGCCGGTTCCCCGGCAGATAGCTCCGGGACAATTGTAGGGTATTCTGTTCGCCGAACCACAGATCTAGGTTTTTATTTAGAAGACCAGATGGATCAATTCGGGTCCCTTTTCCTGCTGCGAGGATAATCCACTGCGGATCAATTTGTTGTGCAAGTTTCTCTGAATCCTCATCAGTTTGATTGGATCGACTGCGGACTCGATCAAAAACAGAGTCCAGAAATCGTTGAATCAGCTCCTCTGACTCCGTTCCATTTGTGGGACTGACCGCCTCAGAGAGATCACAATGCAGAACTGTTTCGACTGTTTGGCGAAGATTGTTGAGGGTAGTATTCATCCGGGGGTTTTTATCTGAATTTGTGTGAAGGAATGAGGAAAAATGCGGGGTTTGGACGCTGGTTTGATGCAGGAGATCGGCGACCATTCATCTAGGGGCGCACCGGTAAAGATTGGGAACAGATACAGGAAGCTTTGCTTGTTAATTGGCAAATGCAACTAACAATCCGAACTCAGGGACACAGTTGGCAGCGGGGCTGTTCTTCAACAGTTCCCCGCCGCACTGTGCTAACTCATCAGGATCAGTATGACGTATTTAACGCCTTACTCGCTTAGATGGAAAATTGCCATCTTCGTCTCAGTCATCTCCTGTACAGCATATTTCGGTCCCTCTTTGCCCATGCCGCTCTCTTTCAGACCGCCATAGGGCATGAGGTCTGCCCGCCACTGCGTTCCCCAGTTGACCATCAGGTTGCCGGAGTCAACTTCACGCACGAATCGCATCGCCCAATCGATGTTCTCGGTGAAGATCGCCGCACTCAACCCGTAGTTAGTGTCATTGGCGAGAGCAATAGCATCATCAATGTTGGAAACCTTTGTTACACCGACAACAGGTCCGAAGATTTCGTCGTATGAGATTTTCATCTCTGGCTTGACATTGGCAACAAGGGTGGGAGCGTAGATCTGACCATTTCTTTCGCCGCCGGTGAGAAGCTCAGCACCATCGCTGACCGCTTCGTCAACCCACTCGCTAACGCGGATGGCATCATCCTCACGAATCATTGGTCCCATCTTGGTTGGTGTCTGTAGTGGATCTCCAGTCGAGATGTCTTCAACAGTTGATTTGAAAGCATCAAGAAAATCGCCGTAGATACCCTCATGGGCGATGACCCTTTGTGTTGATATACAGACCTGTCCTGCATTAGAGTAGCCGGAGGCTGCCGCCGCCGCCGCAACTTTCTCTGGATCTGCGTCCGGCATGACAATCAGTGGGGAGTTCGATCCCAGTTCCATTGTTACACGCTTGAGTCCAGCGGTGTGGCAGATGCGCTCTCCAATATCACGGCTGCCTGTGAAAGTAATCTTCCGTACACGCCGATCCGCGCAGAGGCCATCGCCAATGACGCTGCCTGATCCGGTCAAACACTGGATTGCTTCCGGCGGTGTACCCGCTTCAAGGAAAAGCTCGACCAGTTTGAGTGCTGACAGCGGTGTATCTGTGGCAGGTTTAACGATAATAGCGTTTCCTGCCGCGAGCGCCGGACCCACTTTGTGGCAAACAAGGTGGAGCGGGAAGTTAAACGGACTAATCCCCACGACGATACCACAGGGGACGCGTACGGTGAAACCCAATTTCCCCTTAACACCGGGTCCACCTTCGAGCGGAATAACCTCCCCGTACAGGCGTTTTGCTTCCTCCGCGGAGAGTGCGATAATCTCGGCTGCACGGCCAGCTTCCATTGTTGCTTCAGCAAGGATTTTTCCTTCTTCCAGTGTAATGATTCGGGCGAGCTCCTCAGTACGCTCAGCCATCATCTCCGAAACCTTGTGAATAATTTCATACCGCTCGTAACCTGTCATTTTTGCCATGATCTCGGCACCGCGTTCGGCGGTTTTAAGTGCGGTTTCGACATCATCGTGATCGCCTCTGGGAATGGTGTCAACAACGGAACCATCAAAAGGATTTAGAACTTCGATTTTTTCTGGTTTATCAACCCATTCGCCACCGATGTGCATTCTCATGGATATTAGCCTCCATTGATATAAATTGGTAGATTGTCAATTAAAATATCTGTAAGTTCAAGATACCATCTCTCATCGAAATTGTCAATCGGAATTTATCGTCCCGTCGGGTATTTTCACTTGACCCGTCCGGCACGGTTAGGGTAAAGTATAACATATTTTTCGGGCGAAAAACAGATCTGACTTGAGGAAAAGTTTATGAGAGTTCTGGGGTGTAGCACAATTTTATATGGAGGGTTCAGTTTAGAACAGGCACTTGCGGGAATTGCAGGCGCAGGCTATAAAGCGATTGAACTGTGTGCGCGTCCCGGTATGGCACCCCATCTAGAAATGGGCAAGCCAGTTTCGTACTACAGAGATATCAGGGAGCGCATTGCTTCACACGGCTTGGCAATTGAATCCATCGCGGGAACCGGCGGAATTGGTATAGATGGTCCAGATTTTGACGCGGTAATCGAAGCCGCGCAACAGGTCGGCGCACCCGTAATTGCTGAAGGCGCAGGAGGAACCTCAGATGATGAAGAGAGTTTCAAACAGGTGGTCGAATTAGTTAATGCAACCGCCGCCCGAACCTCGCTTGCCGGCATTAAGTTGAGTCTAAAGCCACACGTCAATAATGCGGTATATTCGACTGAAACGGCACTCCGGCTTATGCAGGAGGTTGACCAAGAGTGGGTAGGAATCAACTTCGACGCCAGCCATATTTGGCGGACAGCAGCCGCTGAGGATCCGGTTGAGTCACTCCATCAACTTAGAGAATATATTGCAACGCTGCGGATTCGTGATAACCGCGAGAGCCGTGAAGTACCAATAGGGTCTGTTGAAACGCAGATTCCGGGCAGGGGTAGTATTGATCTCCCTGCACTTGCGGCCGTTATGAACACAATCGACCAAGTACCGTATGTAACACTGGAGATTGTTGGCACCCACGGTGGAACTAATACATCACTCACTGAAGTCCAGCGGGTTGCGGAGCAGTCGATAGCGTACCTGAAACCACTGTTTGTAGTATAAAGTATGCAAGGTGATATGTGAACTAAGGAGATACAACAATGCGCTTAAGTGATGCACAGATCCATCAATACAGAGAAGCCGGGTTTCTTGTAGTACCGGGACTGTTTGATACAGGAACAGCACAACAAATGATTCAGCACTATATGATGCGACGCGCTGAAGGACCAAAATCAGGTGACAGCGGCGGTACAACCGATCATCCGGAAGATCCGAATCACCAGTATCCGCGAATGATTAACATGCATAACTGGGATGGGTTGACGGGTGAATGGGCAATGCAGGCGACGATGTTGGCACTCGTCGAACAGCTGATTGACGATAAGCCAGTGCTCCGGCAGACGATGCTATACTTTAAGCCTCCGGGCGGCAGAGGACAGGCACTCCATCAGGATGAGCAGTATATCACCATTGATCCCTTGATTGGTGTGTGGATTGCGTTGGATAAATCGGACAGATCCGTTGGGCAGATGGTGGTTGTGCCCGGCTCGCATAAACGCGGACTTCTACAGGTAGAGGCTGCGGATACTGCGATTTCGTTTACTGCCGTACAGTCGGTGATGCCAGAGGGGGTTGAGGAGTTTTATGTCGATATGGAACCGGGGGATGCCCTCTTCTTCGATGGTAAGACGATCCATGGTTCCTACATGAACGAATCGAACGATCGCTGGCGCCGGAGTTTTATCTGTCACTATATCGGTGAAAACGCGGAGGATTTTGACCCACCACAGGGCAAGCACGTATCACATTTGAGGCACGAAGTATAGGCAACTACCTTTTTCAATTCAGAGTTATCATGTGGAGAAAATAAGTGAACGTACACGAATACCAAGCAAAACAGATCTTAGAAGCGCACGGGGTCAACGTCCAACGGGGCGAAGTGGCTTCGACCTCTGATGAAGCGGAAGCAATTGCACGCCAACTGAATTGCCAACTGTACATCGTCAAAGCCCAGATCCATGCGGGTGGTCGAGGCAAGGGCGGCGGTGTTAAACTGGCGAAGAGTCCAGAAGAGGTCAGGGAACATGCTGATGCAATCCTCGGGATGCAGCTTGTCACACCACAAACAGGACCGGAAGGGAAGTTGGTTCGCAAGGTGCTGGTCGCTGAAGCAAGCGATATTGAGCGAGAACTTTACCTCGGCATGGTGATTGATCGGACCGACTCGCGGCTCGTTATAATGGGCAGTGAAGAGGGTGGAGTAGATATCGAAGAGGTTGCGGCTATCCGTCCCGAAAAGATTCTCAAGCAGACCATCGATCCAGCGATTGGCTTGCCCCCTTTTCAAGCGCGACAACTTGCCTATGACTTGAATATTCCGCGTGAATTGGTCAACAAAGCAGCAGATCTGATGATTGGCTTGTATAACGCCTTTGTCAATTCGGATTGCTCGCTTGCTGAGATTAACCCACTCGCCATTACAAAAACCGAGGATGGGCAGGACATCGTTGCCCTTGATGCCAAACTTAACTTCGATGACAATGCACTTTGGCAGCATGAGGTAATTAGTGCGATGCGCGATCCAAACGAAGAGGATGCTCGCGAACTCGAAGCAGGGGAGTCGGGCTTGAGCTATATCAGCCTTGATGGAAATATCGGTTGTATGGTTAACGGAGCGGGGCTTGCGATGGCAACGATGGATCTCATTCAACTGCACGGTGGCGAACCGGCAAATTTTCTTGACGTCGGTGGTGGTGCAACGACGGAAACCGTTACGCATGCTTTTCGTCTCATTCTTGCAGACGAAAAGGTGCAGGCGGTTCTCGTCAACATATTTGGCGGTATCATGCAGTGCGACGTAATCGCTAACGGGATCATTGAAGCGGTTAAGCAGGTGGATTTGACAGTTCCGTTAGTTGTACGCTTGGAAGGAACGAATGTGGAGTTGGGGAAGCAGATTCTTGATGATTCCGGTTTGAACCTGATAGCCGCTGACGGACTTTCGGAGGCAGCACAAAAAGCGGTACAAGCGGTAGCAAACTAAGCTCAACATTTACATCTTTAGGCGTATGATGGTTTGTATCCCGGTCCATTGGAGATTTCATCAACTGTCACATTCATGAGACAGAACCGTAGCAGAAGTCACAGAGATGCACGCCGTTAATAGGAAAATGGATGACAGCCAAACTCGGACTACACGATTTAGATGTTGCAGGCAAGCGGGTTTTAGTGCGTGTTGATTTCAACGCGCCGATGGACGGGAAACAGATAACCGATGACACACGCATCCGTGCCTCCCTTCCCACGGTTTTGCAGCTTATCCGCGGCGGTGCAAGAATTATCTTGGCTACGCACCTTGGACGCCCCAAAGGTTTCGATCCGAATTTATCCACAGAACCGCTTGCAGTCACACTCAGCAAATTGATAGGGCAACGAGTTAAGCATATAGTTGATTGTGTCGGGGTTGAGGTCGAGGGCGTTGCTTCCGAACTCCGTGTGGGGGAGGTGCTGCTGCTCGAAAACGTCCGTTTCTATGAAGAAGAAACGAAGAATGACGCAGAATTTGCATGCAAACTTGCATCTCTCGCTGATCTCTACGTCAACGATGCTTTTGGCGCGGCGCACCGGGCGCACACTTCAACCGAAGGGGTGACACACTATTTCGATCGATGCGCTGCGGGTTTGCTAATGGAAAAGGAAATTGATTACCTCGGCGGGGTACTTCACAATCCAGAGCGTCCCTTTGTTGCGATTCTTGGCGGTGCGAAAATTTCGGATAAGATTGGCGTGATTGAGAACCTACTCGACAAGGTTGATCAGTTCATCATTGGCGGCGGCATGGCATATACCTTCCTCAAAGCAAAGGGACTATCGGTGGGAAATTCGATTGTAGAACTGGATAAACTCGATTTAGCCGATGAGCTATTAAAAAAAGCATTGGATCGGAATTTGACCATCCATCTCCCGCAAGACCACGTCATCGGTAGGGAGTTTGATCCGAATACCGATTTCCAAGTCATTTCCAATGAAAACATCCCCGATGGTTGGAGCGGCTTTGATATTGGAAGCGAAACTGTCGCAAAATTCAGTGAAATTGTCGATATGGCAAAAACGATTATCTGGAACGGTCCGTTGGGTGTGTATGAGTTTGAACCGTTTGCAAGAGGCACGCTTGAGATTGCGAGACGGATTGCTAACTCTCAAGCAGTCAGCATCATCGGCGGCGGCGACTGTGTTGCCGCTGTGCATCAAGCGGGTATCGCAGATCAGATCACACATATCTCCACCGGCGGTGGAGCGTCGTTGGAATTTCTTGAAGGAAAACAGTTACCCGGGATTGAAGCATTGACAGACAGGAGTGAGAAGTGAAATGAACAAACGGCGAAACCACCTAGTCCTTATTGGATCTATAAGCATAGTTTTGTTATGTCTATTCGGCTGTTTCGACATTAATCTTGTAAGAAATATCATCGGTGATGCTTTAGAAACCGTTGAGGATCCGGATGTTTCAAGTGTTGCTTCAGCCAATACAAGATTTGGGTTCAATCTCCTCCAAGATTTGCGAGAACGAGACTCCGGAGGAAATATCTTCATCTCTCCGTTGAGTATTTCAATTGCGCTGACCATGACGTATAACGGTGCTGTCGGAGAAACAGAACGCGCCATGGCGGAAGTTCTGGAGATAGAGGCGTTAGATCTATCAACAATTAACCGCTCCAACAGGGCGTTACGAAACAGTCTGGAGAACCCTGATCCCAAAGTTGAGATCTCGATTGCAAACTCGATCTGGTATCGTCAGAGGATTGTATTCAATCCGGATTTCTTAGAACGAAATCGATTGTTTTTCGGGGCGGAGGTCGCCGCGCTCGATTTTAGTGCACCGCAAGCGACAGGAATCATCAACGAATGGGTGGATACAAACACAAATGGCAAGATTAAGAAAATTGTTGATAGGATTAACCCGCAAACACTGCTCTTTCTGATTAACGCCATCTATTTCAAGGGGAATTGGCAGGATGAGTTCGATCCCTCTAGGACGCGGCAGGGCATTTTTCATTTGATGGACGGGAGTGAGAAACAGGTACAGGTGATGCGTCGAGAGGGGCAGTACCCATACCTCCGTGGTGAGAATTTTGAAGCAACGAGCTTACCGTATGGCAACGGGCGAATGAGCATGTATATTTTCCTGCCTGACCGCAATTCCAATCTCAACAAGTTCATGAGAAACCTGAATGAGGCAAATTGGGAGGATTGGTTGTCGCAGTTTCAGGATAGGCGGCAGGAAATGGTGCTTCCCCGTTTCAAACTGGAATATGAAGCAAACCTGAACGATACGCTGGAAGCATTAGGGATGGGAATTGCGTTTGGTGGGGGTGCCGATTTTAGCGGTATGGGTCCCAACCTTTTTATCAGCGAGGTTCGACATAAGACCTTCGTGGAAGTAAACGAAGAGGGAACAGAAGCGGCGGCTGTTACGGCTGTCGTGGGAGTGAAGTCTTTGCCTCCGGCCTTTCGGGTTGATCGCCCCTTCTTTTTTACTATCTATGATGCCGAGACGGAGACGATACTATTCATGGGAACCGTTACAGAACCGATGTAATTTGCGGACACCTCAATCGCTCACCGCTGGTGGATAGATATGGCGACCGAACCCTTAACACGACTTGATTTCGATACCGAAATTCGGGAGAAGCTACTTCCCCACTGTCGCCTTAAGCCCGGCGAGGTTTGGGAGGATCCCGTGCAAGGGCATAAAGTCGGTGTGTTGGATGCAACCTGTTCCGACGCGGTGTCGAAGATAGTAGGACGCAAGAAGGCAAGAGTAGCTGTGAACGACCCGCCCTACAATGTGAGTGTCGGAAAAAAAACAACTGAAAATCTGAATAAGCTAAATTTAGCTGAATATGTGGCTTTTTCTAGGAACTGGGTGGCGAACACTGTCAATATATTAGACGAAGCTTCTCATTTCTATGTGTGGTTGGGTGCCGACCAGAAAGATGGCTTCCAACCTCTGCCCGATTTTATGCTCATGATGCGGGACTTTGAGAGCCTAGAGGCGAGAAGCTTCATTACAATGCGGAATCAGAGGGGGTACGGCACTCAGAAAAATTGGATGGCAGTGAGACAGGAGCTACTCTACTATACGAAGGGCAATCCCGACTTTGCAGTTGTTTATACGGATATACCTAAAATTCTGCGTGGCTATTACAAAACGGTGCAAGGAAAACGGGTGGAGAACTTGGAACGGAGTCGATCCGATACTATCAGACCCGGCAATGTGTGGGTTGATATTCAGCAAGTCTTTTATCGGATGGAGGAGAATGTCCCCGGCGCTTATGCCCAGAAACCGCTGAAAGCAACTGAACGGATAGTGCGGACCGGTAGCCGTGAGGGCGATTTGGTCGTGGACTTCTTTTCACACTCGGGAACAACGTTAATTGCCTGCGAAAGACTGAAGCGCATCTGCTATACCTCTGACATAGACCCGATATTCGCTGAAATGACAATCAGGCGGTTAGAACATTTCCGTGAAACACACAGGACAGGTTTTCAAGTTCAGCACCCTTTTCGCGAAATAGACTCCCCAGAGGTGAACATAGGACAGATGTGAGAGGACCACGGTCTCAATTTAACACGGAGAGCTTTGCAGATCAGATTAGCAATAATCAGAATGGAACATCCTACAATCCATGTCAGATAAGGAATGATGTTCTACCAATTGAAGAGGAGCAGAGTCAGAAATGAGAGATAAAATCACTGCTCGCAGTGAGGATTATTCGGAATGGTACACCGAAGTGATACGGAAGGCCGAGTTAGCGGACTACGCCCCGGTGCGTGGCTGTATGGTCATTCGCCCCTACGGTTATGAACTGTGGGAGAATGTGAAAGCGGGGCTGGATCGGCGATTTAAGGAGACAGGACATGAAAACGCATATTTCCCACTCTTTGTACCGATGAGTTTCATTGAGAAAGAAGCGCAGCACGTCGAAGGTTTTGCGCCGGAATTAGCAGTGGTCACACATGGAGGCGGCAAGGAACTGGAAGACCCGCTGGTAGTACGACCTACCTCGGAAACGGTCATCGGATACATGTACAGTCAATGGATTCAATCTTACCGCGATCTGCCGGTATTGATAAACCAATGGGCAAATGTGGTGCGCTGGGAATTACGCACCCGCCTATTTCTCCGCACGATGGAATTTCTCTGGCAGGAAGGACACACCGCCCACGCCACTGCCGAGGAAGCCCAAGAAGAGACACTGCGCATGCTGGATGTGTATGCCGATTTCGCTGTGAACGATGCCGCCATACCCGTTATCCCCGGTCGTAAGAGCGACAGCGAGAAGTTTCCCGGTGCAGATGCCTCCTATAGCATCGAAGCCATGATGGGCGATTGCAGGGCATTGCAATCAGGCACATCACACAATCTTGGGCAGAACTTCGCAAAAGCCTTCGACATTCAATATCAGGATGCGAATGGAGGGCAGCAATATTGCTGGACGACCAGTTGGGGTGTGAGTACACGGATGGTTGGAGCGATTATCATGACACACGGCGATGATCAAGGACTGGTCCTGCCCCCACGCCTAGCACCCACTCAGGTGGTGATCGTGCCGATTTATCGAAAGGACGATGAACAAAGTACGGTCATGGAAGCGGTCGAAAAGATTGAAGCCATGCTAGGGCAAGATGTACGGGTAAAGGTGGATGCGCGTGACGAATACTCTCCGGGTTGGAAATTCAACGAGTGGGAATTGAAGGGGGTGCCGTTACGGATAGAGATTGGTCCCAGAGATATTGCCAAAGACCAAGTAGTGCTTGCCCGCCGCGATGTGCCGGGACGTGAAGGCAAATCGTTTGTTCCATTGGAAGGGTTAGCTGATATGGTCTCCGATACACTCAAAGATATCCAGAATAATTTGCTAACTCGCGCCACCGAATTCCGCGATGCGAATACATCGGAGCCATCTGATTATGATACGTTTCGGGAGGCAGCCACCCAAGGCTTCGCTCGCGCTTGGTGGTGTGGAGCCATAGCGTGTGAGGATAAAGTCAAGGATGATATTAAAGCGACAACACGCTGTATTCCCTCGGACCAACCGGGCGGAAGTGGGACCTGCATTGTGTGCGGCGAATCCGCAGAGGAAGTCGCTATTTTTGCGCGAGCTTATTGAAACCAGGTACTGTCATAGGGTCGTCGCCCATCCTAGCGTGATTGGCCCCTGTTGTGCCACCGGCAATCTGAAGATGGGATGTAATGCGTAACGCGTAAGAAGTTCATTATGGTTCGCTGGTTTACAGACAATCCTACACCCACTCGAATGCAGGCACGCTATCAGGTTGTTATCTGTACCAAGACTACGGTATGCGGAGTATGCCTACTATTCGCAGCTTGAGTTATCCTATGCACCGAGCAGTCTTCCTAACCATCCTGTTCATCTGTGCTATCTTCGCCTTTTGGCCCCATTGGGAAATATTAGCCGGCGAATCAAGACCAACGACATCGGAGGTAACTGCTGCGGAAAGTAGCGGTGAGGCACTTCATCTTTACACGGCTCTCGACACTAATGAAGCAAAGATCTATATCCGAGCTTTTGAGAAAGAGAGCGGCATTCAGGTCCACTGGGTGCGCCTATCCGCAGGCGAAGTGTTGGTACGGATTAGAAGTGAGAAAAAGAATCCACAAGTGGGGCTCTGGTTTGGGGGACCATCCCCAGAGTTTATCGTCGCCAAACGCGAAGGGTTGCTCGACCCTTATGCACCGCACACTAATTTTCTGTTGCCCCCTAGCACATTCGACGAAGCGCACTACTGGACAGGCTTCTACTTCGGCGCAATCGGTTTTGCATCCAACACAGAGATTCTGGAACGCAAAGGCATTCCGCCGCCTACCTCTTGGCATGACCTGCTAAAACCCGAGCTAAAAGGTGAGATTAGCGTTGCTTATGCCTATACATCGGGCACGGCTAATACATTGCTCGCTGCGATTGTGCAGATGATGGGTGAGGATGCGGGTTTCGATTATATTGCAAGATTAGACCAAAATGTCCACCACTACAACAGATCTGGATCGGCGTGCGTGACGCAGGTAGGTTTCGGCGAGGTAGCAGTAGGGATTGCTTTTTCGCACGATATTATCAAGAAAGGATCTGCGAAGGGGTATCCCGTGGTGCTAAGTTTTCCAAAGGAGGGAACGGGATTCGAGATCGGTGCGATGGCACTCGTCAAAGGAGGACCTAACCAAATTGCTGCCAAGCGATTCATGGACTGGGCACTCTCGGTGCGCGCACAGAACCTGATGCAGAAGTGGTTTCGGACTCCTTTGAATCCAAACGCCGAAGTCGCCGAAGGGGCAATCACCGCCGATAAGGTGAAGTTGATTCAGTTCGATTCTATCTGGGCAGCAGACCACCGACAGAGATTGGTTGAACGATGGCGAGAAGTTACAGCGCAATGACATACTCCGGCTTCTGAAGAAGTGGAGTATATCAAGTAAACAGCTCTGCCACACGGCAATGAAACCCTTTAACCGCAGGATCGCCGGTTAAAGTGTCGTCAATCGTCAAGAGACTGATATCCGTGGGGGAACGGTAGACGATCACCGTCTGCGAGAAGGGTTCGATTGCCCAAACGAGTTGTGTACCGGCATTGAGATACTCAAAGGCTTTTTCGTGCACGGCTTTCATCGCGTCTGTTTCCGACACAACCTCAATGGCTAAATCGGGGGGAATGGGGAAATTCTGCCACAGGTCGTCGGGGATGCGTTCCGAGGCAACAAATGCGACATCCGGTTTCCTGCCTCTATCGCCCACAGTGAATACGGTTTCTGCTGTGTATAGTTTACCCAACTGATGCTCCTTGACATGGTGAAACAAAAGTCCAAGGATTTCTGCTGCGATATCTCCATGAATAATCTTCGCTGCTGCCATTGGAATTAGTCTTCCTTCCACGAATTCGTAGGATTCATAATCTCCTTCTAGAAATTCTGCCAGTGTCGATGGGTGCTCAATGGCTTGAGTTTCCACGATGCCTCCTTCATTGGGTAAGGGGTTGCTGAAGCAAATAGTCTTCTGAATCTATCGGCGATAGCCCGCCAATTCCTCCAACCGGCGAACGCGTTCGTCCATTGGTGGATGGGTACTGAAGAGACCGGCTACCCCGCCCCGCAACGGGTTCACAATGAAGAGGTGTGAGGTCGCCGCATTTCCTCGCATCGGATGCATTTCAACACCACGTTCCAGTCGGCGTAGGGCATTTGCCAATGCCATTGGATCTCCGCAGATTTCTGCGCCACCACGGTCTGCCGCGTATTCACGGGAGCGGGAGATTGCAAACTGAATAATCATTGCGGCAATCGGGGCAACGATAATCAGGAACAACCAGCCGATGATTCCACCGCCATCTTCGTCGTCATTTCCACCAAGACCACCAAACAGTGCCGCCCACTGTGCCATGTTCGCGATCATCATGATTGCGCCTGCAATTGTGGCAACAATGCTGCTTATTAGAATATCCCTATGCCGAATGTGGGCGAGTTCATGCCCAATCACACCCGCCAACTCATCACGCGATAGAATTCGCATAATCCCGTCCGTTGCAGCAACCGCTGCGTGGCTTGGACTTCTGCCCGTAGCAAACGCGTTTGGCATATCTGTCGGAATTGTGTAGACCTGTGGCATCGGCAAGCCTGATTTTTCGGTCTGTTGTTTGACGATCTGATATAACTCGCTATTAGGACTAACCTCCTGTGCTCTGTACATTGACAAGACAATCTTATCGCTGAACCAGTAGGAACCAAAGTTCATGATCCCTGCGAAGATCAGGGCAATTGCCATTCCAACCTCACCACCCAATATATTGCCAATAAACATTAGCAGGGCTGTCAATGCAATCAAGAGTATCCCAGTCTTGAAGATATTCATTTTAGTAGCCTCCTTAGTTCAATTTAACCATGTATTAGGTATAACAGGCAAGCCTACCTACCTCGTCTGTTAAAATTTGGTTTAATTGACAATGAAATCATTCTCGCTATCTCGCAATTCTTTACACAATCACACCAAAATTGAGATTTTGTTCATAAATGATACCCTATAGAAAACACAGATTCAAGTCTACATGAAAGGCATCTGTTCTCGATGGCATATCGCACATGATAAAGCACTTTCTCCGAGAATATAAACTACCGTTTTTAGACGTGTAACGGACTTTATAAGTGTAGAAGTTCCATTCAAAATCGCCGCGAATTCATAAAAAAGAATGGTTTCCATCGGAGAATTCTTTGCAATCCGATAGGGCATTATGATAATATAATGCGCTTTTCAATACGACTGATTTTTCCTAACGGATATGTCCAACCACAACTAGGGAGATTCGGATGAAAGAAATCAGGATTCGTAATCCGCAGGCAGAAGCAAAAGCATTGCTTGAGATGGATACCAAGCAAGCCTCCCTCCATTTTCAACAGTATACCACAGAGGAACAGTTAGCAATCATTGAAACGGTTTCGGATGCGAAAAGTCGCGAGGAGTTGTATTACCTCGTTCCCGACTGTACAGAACTGGTTCAACAGAGTCCAACGGAGAATGTGATGCAGATGGCACTCGGCCATCTTGGAACCGGTCAATCTGCTGGCATCCTATCCGCAGCGTCTTCCAAACAGTTGACAGACATCGTCGACCTAATTGCCTACCAAAATGGTAAGTTGGATGATACGCGATTTGCAGCGTGGCTGATGGAAATGTTACACGCGGGAGAGGAAGTTTTTGAAAACATGTTACGCTCCATTGACCCACCACTGCTCGGCGAGTTTTTCTGGGATCGGCTAGAACTTGCAAGCACGAAATCCAATGTAATCCCTTATCCTGCGTTTCTCGTAGAGGAAGCCCTCATTAGTCCAGAAGACTTGAGTTATGATACTGAAGACACCCAACTGCTGATTGAAATGCTCTATGCCGCAGATGGCAACCTGTTCCAATCCCTGATGGAATATATATTCCTCGAAGATGCAACCGCAATAGATGGTTACGCTAGGGAAATCAAAGCGCGGACAACGCGAGAAGCAGCCAAAGCCCGAATCGAGGAACGGGATCGAGAAAAAGGTGTGACCGAAGAAGATCTGGAGAAATTGATAGATCTTGACAACCCTCAGTTAGACGGGAACCAATCGCCCAAAGGGGCTGCGGCAGATGGTCTCACCGAAGATGATTTGGAAAAGTTCGTTGACCTTGATAACCCACAGTTAGACGAGTAAACACATCGGTGAACTACTCCACACATCATGGAAAATACAAACTCCCTTATTGAATATGACCCACGACTGTTCCTGTTCAGGGTGTTATCTGAGCTTGGGGAACTGGAGGAGGTTCCAATTGAGCGGATTGACGAACTCAATCGTCAGATTGTTGCAATTATGAACAAACGCTCAGTCATGGAGCCGGTTGACATCTCTAAACTATCCGAACTGCGAGGGGTCGCAAGAGATGTCGTCCTCCGACTTAACCTTGGGCTTGAGCATGGGAGTAAGCTGGATCTCAGCCGTGCAAGACACCTGCTGGTCCATAACGACATGATCCGCTTCTACCAGATCGGTAACACACTGATGACCAAATTGAAGTGCGATGCCGAAGCCCTCCAACAACGTGCGCGATTGACAATCGCTGAATCGGGAATGGTGCAGATTGGGGGACACCCGGAAGCGGTGATGGAAATGCCGCTACTAAGCCAAATCGAGGAAGATGTCCTATCAGCCGTGATAGATGAGACCCTGATTATAGGTGAAGTTACCGTTGTCGTCGAATCAAAGGCCGAAGTAGGACAATCGATGGAACAGCTCAGTCAGGTCCAAATTGCTGACGGGATGTTGAGAAATCTAGGCTTACGATTGGATTACCTTCAGACGCTTCCGCTTTACCTGATGGCAAAAGAGAAGGACTTTCGATATGCTGCGAGCATGGAATCGTCGGAAGATCTAGCTGGAAAGATTACGTGCGGGATGGTGGTAAACTTGGCCATTAATAGCGGAAGATATTTCTGTGTAACCCCTGATAAAGTTCGGAAATTCTGCGAAGCATGTATCACAGCAAATGAAGTCACTGATGCAGTTGAGGAGAAACTTCTTGCGTGGCTGATTGAATACCTGGAAACCCATCAGGCAACGGAAGCCGTAATCGACTATGCATACGACTATTGGATGTATTGGATTAATCAGTTAGGAAAACATTTGCAAAAGCCGACACCGGATAGCAGTACACTCCACGATTGGTTCATCCTTTGATAGAAACCGGTCGACCAATTTTATCCGTTTGGAAGGCGCTCCATCTTGCTATGCGCAAGGCGTGAGACGTGAAAACCCCTTTTTTCACGTCTCCCGTCATTGATTTACTATACGGTAACGTTGCACGTATCATAGGCGGCTTGCATCGCAGCGAGTGGATCGCCTTTCGGAACAAATTCGTGTCCAACATAGAGGTCGTAATCTGTCTCGGCGATTGCACGCATGACCGGCGGATAGTAAATTTCCTGCTCATCATCAAGGTCTTTTCGACCCGGATTCCCCGCTGTATGGAAATGCCCAATGTAATCAATACTCTCCTGAATTGTTCGTACCAGATCACCTTCCATAATCTGCATATGGTAGATGTCATAGAGTAACTGGACACGCGGTGAATTCACACCCTTGCACACCTCGACACCCCAAGGGGTGCGGTCGCATTGATAATCGGGGTGATTCACCTTGCTGTTGAGCAGCTCAATGCAGAGATTGACCCCTTTATCTTCCGCTGCCTTGGCAACGCGCAACAGTCCTTCTATGGTATTATCTCGACCCTCTTCCTCCGATTTCCCTTCCCGATTGCCCGAGAAGCAGATGAGTCCGGGAATATCATTGGCGGCAGCAACGTCGAGATTTTCCAGAATCTCCTGCTCAATACGCTCATGGTTTTCGCGTTTGTTGAGACCATCAGGTAGGGACTGATGCCCAACAATAATAGCGACGCGCATACCATTTTCACGCACGAGGGACCAATATTCTGGTGGTGCCATTTCTACGGATTTATATCCAATCTTCGCCGCTTCCTGGATAACCTGTTCCGGAGAAGCATCATCACGAGTGAAACAGCCGTAACAGATTGATTGATTAATTGAACCCATTCCTTTCTCCTTTTAAGCTCCCACCCACATCCGATAACAGATGTGAGGGTGCCTTGCAACGAAACTTCTGTACTAAAAAAACGCGCTCTTAGAGATCTACAGCTTTGCCGGTTTCAAACGATGTGCTCGCCGCCATCATAATCCGGAGCGTCTTCAACGCATCACTGTAGGGTGACAAAATTTTGGATGAATCACCAGTCTTCACAGCATCGATAAACACACGGTCTCGGTCTTGTCCACCATTTTCAGGTAGTGAGTCCTCCTCACCTTTCCGATTGATGGTATTAGCCCCGCCAACAGTCACAACCAACCCGCGACAGAAGACCTCGAGCTGCACCCGATTCCAACCGTCCATGGCACAACATGATGCGATATTTGCGATCGCTCCGCTCTCAAATTCGATATTGACCATGCTGAGGTCATCCACATCGTACTGCGGAATATCCGTCATACTTCCACGGGTGGCAACGCCGTGTACTGTCTTAGCGTCTCCGAGGAGAAACCGCGCCAAGTCGAAAATATGGGTGGTCTGTTCGACATGCTGCCCACCGGACTGAGCGCGGATTCTCCACCAGAGTGTACCGGGCAGCCCACCCATCCAGTATCCTAACGCGCCGAGCACAGGAGACTCTTTATCAAGAATCGACTTTGCGTGCTGTGCATTGCCCCCGTAACGCCAGTGATATCCAACGCTGGTAATCACACCACTACGGCGCACATCCTCATTGATGATAACAGCCTGCTCTAAGTCTGCGGCGACTGGCTTCTCAATGAACATCGCGATGTTTTGTTCACAAGCGATCCGCTCTTGTTCCCCGTGTGCAAAGGGGGGCGTACAGATGTACACGGCATCAAGATCTTCCTTGTCGTACATTTCACGGAAGTCTGTGTAGACGTTGCCCCCATATTCCTCCGCAGCCCCTTTTGCACGCTCCTCCGACACATCGCACATGGCAGTAAATTCTATATCGTCGAAGGTTTGCAGGTTCCTCATGTGAGCCCCTGCCATACCACCTGTTCCAATAAAACCGAGTTTTACTTTCATGGTTTCTCCTCAAAGAAAGGAATCTATATCAGGCAAAATTCCAGTGTAAATACAAGAAATACAAGCACCGGAAGTCTGCCTCTCAATTTCCAACAGTGTATCAAAAAAGAGTCGAAGCATCAACCAGAAATTTCTTATTTTATCTTGAGTTAGGACTTACGCACTTGAACACTCAAAGCTTTGTAGTTCGGTGATTCATCACCACAGTACGCCATTTCCAACGCCCGATGAATCCCCGATTTATCGGGACAAACTATAGTAAGGTCTTAGGTTTGTAGTAGCGCAATTCATTGCGCGTCCGGATGGTCGATAAATCGCCCTACTACAAACTGAACTGCGTAACTCCTATTGAGTGAAGCGTATTCAATGTTATGCTAACTTTACGAATATAATCTGATCTCAAACGAACCCAGAGAAAAGGAAAAATCAATTGGAAGCCTCCTAATTCCAATCCACTTTAAATGGCAGCTAGATGCGCTCGGCAGCTGGGGACACTTTATCAGGATCATCGTACCAAGGAGCATTGGACAAGTTGGTCAATAAGTTCCAACTCAATAACGTCAGAGGCTCCACAGAAGTTGAATGTCCAAGCTGTTAGCGTTATAATGTTAGACTTTTTGATCTTGAATATGCTAAAATACGCAAAGGTATATCATTCACGTGTTAGGATTAGCCAAAAGATGTTAGCTCCTGATAAAAAAAATCAAAACCGAGAAGAAAAACGACAGAATGTAGGTAGAAGAATTTGGGAATCAATGTTAGATGCGGATCTGAATGCTAGGTATTGGAAGTATATTGGACGAAAGCAGTTCAAGAGAAATAGGCTGCTAAAAATCGTTTTAGCTATCGTGGCCGTATCTACAGTTGCCTTTTCAGATTTTATCAATAGTTATTTAAAGGTGCCATGGCAACTCATAGTTGCTATCGCCGCGGTCATAGCATACATACTTCCTATCCTAAACTGGGAACAAACTTTAAAAGATCTTTCAACTCTAACCAAGTTGTATGCCGAACTTCAATATGAATTTGAGGATTTATGGACTGATATTGAGGTAAACGACGAAAGTTTAGATTTACATGCAGTAGAAGAAGGATACAACCGTGCACGTCAAAAACAAAGAGATGTGCTTTTGGTTCTTCAGTCGTTTGGTCTTCCGGACGATGAGGATTTAATAGAAGCTTGTTATCGTGATGTACTCTCATCTAGAGGTCTAGATGAGAGTCAAAGTTAAAAAGGAGGTAAACATGAGTAACGAAAAGCGTTCCTCAGCTTCAAAAAGAAGCGATGCTAAAACCAATGCCTATAGAAACCGTTTCGAGAAAAATCACGTCAAAGCTCGTAACCCATGGCCAGATCCGTTTGCTGCAAGCAGACAAGCACAGAGTCAACAAGCCCATAATCAAAAGACAGCCGTAAGGTCCAGTGGCAACAGCCGACAATCAAGGTCGAAAAGTGATAATCAGAACAAGACACGCAATTGATTGACAGAGATCCACTGCAAAAGTAAGTAAAGTATAAGCACAGTAGAATAAAAAAAGGGCAGCCACGGGAGGTTGCCCTTTTTTTAGAGTGATACGGCGGAAAAATTGTAGCGATGAACTTTGAATGAGACTAAAGGAAATCAACCCCTCCTAGCCCATCAGTTTTCCGAGTGAGGCTCTCGACAACTCGTATAGTGGGTTCCAATAGATCCCAAGTAGGAGGGTAGGAACAACAAAAATTAAGAGCAGGACAAGACTACCGGGGGAGAAAGAGAGGGACTCGGTATCATCGGACGATTCAAGGAACATCGCCTTGACGATTCGCACATAGTAGTAGAGCGCGACAACGCTGTTAAGCAACCCGATAACTGCCAGCCAGTAAAGCTGTTCTTTGATGACCGCGGCAAAAAGAATCCATTTCCCTGCGAACCCCGCAAGAGGTGGTAAGCCGGTCAAAGAGAAGAGGAAGATCGCCATGGACACGGCGATGAGCGGTGCACGGGAGACCAATCCACGGTAACCGTCAATTGTTTCACTGCCGACCTCGTTTGCAATGAGGATAACCACAAAGAATGCGCCG
The DNA here is from genome assembly GCA_965220385.1 of Candidatus Poribacteria bacterium. Classification (GTDB taxonomy): domain Bacteria; phylum Poribacteria; class WGA-4E; order WGA-4E; family PCPOR2b; genus PCPOR2b. Next base: position 2,073,154 of record OZ244825.1, read on the forward strand.
AGGTTCATGAACAGGTAGATAATCAGATAGATTAGAATTGCCTGAAGACCTTCGCTCGTCAGCAACACACCTCCCATGAGCAGGAATCCGCCATGCGAAATACTTGAATAAGCGAGCAGGCGCTTCACATTCTGCTGAGGCAGGGCGGCAAGATTACCGACGGTCATTGTAAGGGCGGATACAACAGCCAGCATCATCGACCAGTCAATGGAGGCATCTGCCGACTTGAAGCCAGAGTAGAAAAGGCGAATGAATAGGGCGAAACCCGCGGCTTTGGAGGCGACAGATAGAAACGCTGTAATCGGGATAGGCGCGCCTTCGTACACATCGGGAGACCACATGTGGAAGGGTACTGAAGCAATTTTGTACCCGACGCCTGCAAGGATAAACGTGATCGACAGCAGCACAGCGAGCGGATACACATTACCTTGACTGAACATCTCGCCCAGCTTGCTGCTAATTAGCATGATATCACCTGTACCGGTCATACCAAAGAGGAGAGAGATACCAAATAACATTGTCCCCGATGATATCGCGCCGAAGGTGATATACTTGAACGCGGCTTCGCTCGAACGTGGGCTGTGCGTTAGGAATCCGGCGAGGATGTAGGAGGTTAGACTGACTGTTTCGAGCGACAGGTAGATCATCAGGAGATGGGTGGACGATGCCATCAGATACATCCCCAACGTCACTGCAAGCAGGAGCGCGTAGTATTCACCCTTCGTCTCCGGATCAAGTTCAAAAGAACGGACCGAAAACAGAATCGTGGCAGCCGTGGCTACAGATATGATAACCTTGAAGAACATGGCGAAGCTATCGAGCCGAACCATACCGAGGAACAGGGAGCGGTCTTCGGACCCAATCACAAGTGCTGTGCTTACGGCTATCACAAGTCCGACGAGCCCCAGATACGCAGCACCGTTACCGCCAGTCTTCTTCGACCCCAGATCATATAAGATGATGACTACCGCGAAGACAACTAAAACAATTTCTGGTATAAAGTAAGGAATACTTGCAATGTTTGTCAACGGAGTTTCCCCTTATTGTACAAGCGGCAGTAGGCTCACAGCTTCTCTAAACATATCAATAGCGATTGAGGGCCAGATGCCCAACACAATCGTAAGAATGCCTAACGGGACTAGCGTTGCGATTTCGCGTCCGTTTATCTCGGTGATAGCTTCGTACTTTGGATTCAGCTCTCCAAGGAAGACGCGTTGTAATGTCCAGAGGAAGTAAGCGGCACCGACAACAATCCCGGCGGTGGAGAGGATTGTTAGCACCTTGAATTTACTGTAGGCACCAAGGAGCGATAACGCTTCACCCACGAAACCGCTCAACCCCGGTAATCCTAAAGATGCCATAAACGCGAGTGTTGTAATGCCGGTGTATATCGGCATTTTGCTGCCGAGCCCACCGAATCCATTGATTTCGCGGTGGTGCGCGCGATCGTAAACGACGCCGACCAAGAGGAACAACATCGCGCTGATAACGCCGTGGTTAAACATCTGAAGAATAGCACCGGTTAATCCACTTTCATTCCGCGCTGCAAGCCCTATGAGTACAAACCCCATGTGACCAATACTGGAGTAGGCAACAAGTTTCTTAAAATCGGTCTGGGCTAATGCACAGAGCGAACCGTAGACGATGTTGATAAAGCCAAGGATTGCTAACGAGTTGCCCCACGTACCTTTACCGTTGCAGAAGAAATCCATCCCTTCAGGCAGCATCGCGAAGTTCACGCGAACCAGTCCGTAAGTTCCCATCTTCAAAAGGATACCGGCAAGGATGACGCTAATCGCGGTTGGCGCTTCGACGTGCGCGTCAGGCAACCAAGTATGGAAGGGAAAGATTGGAACTTTAACGGCAAAGCCAATGAAGAAACCGAGGAATGCCCAAATCTGGAATGTTGGGTCTGCCAGTGCGTGCCCTGGGGTTTTTGCAAGTTCAATCAACGTAGGAATATCAAAAGTGCGAGCCACGTCATCCGTACCGCTCTTAAGATAAACAGCAATCATGGCGATGAGCATCAACACACTACCGAACAGTGTATAGAGGAAAAACTTAATTGCTGCATATTCCCGTCGCGGTCCTCCCCAGATCCCGATCAGGAAGTACATGGGTAGCAGTGTCAACTCAAAGAAGACATAAAATAAGAACATATCCAGGGCGCAGAAGAAACCGATCATCCCCGTTTCCAAGAGCAGAAATAGGGCGAGGTATGCTTTGATCCCTTTGTCTATCTTCCACGATGCAAGCACACATATCGGTCCTAGCAGTGCTGTCAAGAGCACCAGTGTAACGCTTAGTCCATCAATCCCAACATGGTAGCGGATATTGAATGCTTCAATCCACATCATGTCTTCTTCATACTGATGCCCCGACGCGGATCGGTCATAATCGATAAAAAGAAACACTGCAATCAGCAGCGGGATCAGCGTGATAATAAACGTCACACGCTTAGCGAGTTCCTCCTGTTCTCGCCGAATAGCAAACAGAACTACTAGCATCCCTAGCAAGGGGATAAAAATCATCAACGATAACATCCAGCGAAATCCTCCTAAAAGTTGATTCGAGATTTATTTCTTCAGCACCTGTATTCCTGATGAACCGATTGGTTCGACCGGTCGTTTAGCCTAGAAGAGCGCACGGAAAATTAGGATAAGAAGCACAACGCCACCTACGACCGCCAGCAGATAGTTTTGGATCATGCCCGTTTGCACTCTTCTGACCCTGCCACCGATTGACCAAGTGATTCGGGCGACCAAATTGACCAATCCATCAACAAAAGTGTTATCGAACCACCCTGCAACTCGCGCACAGCCTGCCTGTACAACGATACCGACCCCGTTAACAATTCCATCAATGAACCGCAGATCGAATAGTCCGAGGACCTTTGAACCAGCGACAGTCAACGCAACAAGCACACCATCGTACAATTCATCAAAGTAGTATTTGTTCCACAGCAACGTGTAAATCGGGCGTAGCCTTGCTGCAACAGCATCAGGAGAGAATTTTCTCCAGTAGTAGAAAAGTGCGGATAGTCCAATGCCAACAATGACGATAACAAAAGATAATGGTACTACAATGTTATGCGCCTTATCGTGATCTGGATTATGATGCCCCGCTGCATCGCCGTGATGTGCGTCTTCACTGTGCGCATCTTCTGCAGCGTGAGCGTCGGAAAGTCCGAGTTGCGCGTGTAAGACATCTTGACCTGTATCGTATGTCGCATGCTTTGGCGCGTGAACATGGGGTTGCGCGGGTTGTTTTACATATTTTTCAAACGACCACTTATTGACGATTGGAAAACTAAGGACGGCTAAGATAACCAGCGGTATCGCCATCTTCCAAGGTGATTCGTGCGCCCCGTCATGCATTTCCTGATTTCGAGGTTCTCCGGTAAAGGTCATAAAAATAAGGCGGAACATATAAAATGCCGTGATAACAGCAGCGAGCGCCGCCATGCCAAACAGAATATAGTGATGCACCGAATTCCAAGAGATTGCCCTGTAGAGAACCTCGACGAGAACAGCATCTTTGCTCCAGAACCCTGAGAAGATATAAGGCACACCGGCGATTGACAGTGTTGCAATCAGCATCGTCACGAAGGTGATGGGCATCTTATGCCTAAGTCCTCCCATGTGGCGCATATCCTGCGCCGGATCAATGCCAAAACTATCGAAGGAGGCGGCGTGGTCGTCCCCGTGTGCATGGTCATCGTCGTGCGCGTGGTCATGGTCATGATCGTGGTCGTGAGCATGATGTGCAGCATGGAATGCGTGGATCACACTACCGGATCCGAGAAAGAGTAGAGCCTTGAAGAATGCGTGTGTCGTGAGATGGAAGAGGCCTGCAACGTAACTTCCTGCACCAATAGCCAACATCATATACCCCAATTGGCTGATAGTTGAATAGGCAAGGACTCGTTTAATATCAAATCGTACAATAGCAATGGTCGCTGCGACCAGTGCCGTGATCGCCCCAACGTAGGCAATGAACAATGATGAATCTGCAGTTAGGATCGGGAACATTCGTGCGGTAAGATAGACCCCTGCGGCGACCATTGTTGCAGCGTGAATCAATGCGCTGACGGGTGTAGGACCTTCCATCGCATCCGGCAGCCATGTGTGCAAGGGGATTTGGGCAGATTTACCGACAGCGCCACAGAAGATCAGTACCCCCGCGATTGATAGCCAAGTCATGTCGGCAGTTGTCAAGTTGCTGGCGAGTGCGAAAATACCGTCAGCCCCGTAGAGCGATAGCGTGCGGAACTTGGTGAAAAGCATCATCATGCCGATGAACATCCCAACGTCACCAACGCGGGTCGTCATGAACGCCTTTTTACAGGCATTTGCGGGAGCGTCCTGTTCAAACCAAAAACCGATCAGGAGATAGGAGCAGACACCGACAAGTTCCCAACCGATGTAGATGCCGAGTAGGTTGTCAGAGACAACCAAGAAAAGCATAGAGAAAGAGAATAACGACAGGAAAGCAAAGAATCGCGGATAGCGAGGATCACCATGCATGTATCCGATTGAGAAGATATGCACAAGGCTGCTGACAATGGTGACGACAAGAAGCATGACCGAGGTCACACTGTCAAACAGGAATCCCATAGAAAAGTTGACGGAGCCCAACGGGAGCCAAGTAAGCGAATGTATCTCCGCACCATCATGCGAATACTTATCTGGATCCGCGACGACATTTGTGAACAGGAGGACAGCACAGACAAATGCTATAAGCATTGCTGCGGTTGAAACGAGATCTTGGCGGGCATAGTTACGTCCGGTCAGCGATAGGAGAGCAAAAAACGCGAAGGCTGCAAGGGGAGCAAGTAAAGTGATACTAATCAGCAGTACAACAGACATACAATAATCTCCTACTTTTCTTATCCCTTCAAAGTATCGGTTTCATCGGGACTGATGGTGCTGAACTCTCTATAGATTGCCAAGATAATTGCCAAGAAAACGGCGGCTTCAGCGGCAGCAAGGACAATTCCAAAAAGTGCGATAATCTGACCACTTATGTCATCAGGCGGAGTCACGTAGCGGGAAAAGGCAGCAAAGTTGAGGTTACATGAGTTGAGAATTAGTTCGATTCCCATCAGGATACTAATAGCGTTCCTACGCGTCAGCACACAGAAAATTCCAAGACTGAACAGTATAATGCTGATGACAAGATAACTTTGTAGGCTCATTCGTCCCTGACCTCCTTGCGAGAGATAAGTGCCGCACCGATCAGTGCAACCAGCAGCAGTATCGAGGCAATCTCAAACGGCAGCAGATACTCTTCCTTCATAATCATCTCGCCAATCTTTCGCGTTGTCGGTTCTTGGGATGCCCCTATATCGACGTTTTCCCATTGCGGGGTGTTCGTGATGACACTCAGGAGTAAGCCGAAGATAATCAGCGACACGACACCGCCCCAAAAAAGCTGTCCGCGTTCAAGCTTTAACTTCAGGTCCAAGCTACCACTTGTCATCATGACTCCGAATAGGATCAGCACCAGAATACCACCGACATAGACTATTACTTGGGTAGCGGCAAGGAAATCTGCTTGTAAGAAAACATAAAGCCCTGCGATGCTAAAGAGGGTAACCATTAGTGAAAAGGCAGCGTAGACGATATTCCTGATCGTAACAACGACTACCGCTGATCCAATGGTCAGCAAGGCAAAAAGGTAAAAAACCAATTGTTGTAGATTCAATTCCATAGGTGAACTCAGTTAGTCAGTTTTAGTTCCAAGATACTCTGCCAGAGTTGCTTAGGTTCAGATTAATCTGCTGCTTCTGCCTCCATGGATTCATCGCCCGGTTGTTCATACATTTCTGGCTTTGCAAATTCGTAAATAAGGTCGGTTCGATCAAAAGTGGAGTACTCAATCCCGTCGCCAAGATTATCGAACATGATCAGACACTCCGTTGGACAAACCTCGGTGCAAAGGCCACAGTACATACAAAGCGACATGTCGATGTCAAACTGGTCAAGGTAGAAAATCACAGGTTTCCGCTCGACGACATTAGCAATTTCTTCACTTGAGACAGTGACGGCACCATCGTCCCGTGTATTGATCGTAACAGTCGTATTGGGTGCTGGTTTTTCGTCACCCTCAATATTACCGATGATTTCTGTCCTATCTTTGAGATGAACCACGTTCATGCTATCCCAAAGCCGCTCGCCCTTGGGCAACTTTTGGGTAGTAATGGTAATGCAATCAACGGGGCAGATCATCTCGCATTTTTTACAACCGATACAGTCCTCAATGCGGTTGTGTAACTTTCCACGATAGCCTTTGGGGATATCGCGCACATTCTTCTTCTGCTCAAAGGGACGATCATAGGGATATTGGTGGGTGACCGAGGGTTTTAGCAGCTGTTTGAAGGTAATACGCATACCGACGAGGGCTGTATAAACCCCCAAATAGATATTTGACAAATAGTGACGCATGATGAAACCTCCTTAGAGGTAAATTTGTGCACCTTTGGCTTTTTAGGTCGTAGCAGAAATTCGCCTCTCCGCCGAATTGGACGGTTCCTTAGATAAACTCTTACCAAGCACGCCGAACGTAAAAATAAGTCCAAGTATAATAACAACAACGCTGATAACAATACTTAGCAGCGTATCTGTCGGGAAAATCAGTCCCCAGATTCCGACGCCCAAAATATTAAAGAATGAAATTGGAATAAAATATTTCCAACACAGGTTCATCAACTGATCCACTCGGAGCCGCGGTAGCGTCCACCGCAGCCACATCATAACAAACACAAGGAGCAGCGTTTTGATAACGACACCGATGAGACCACCGAGCGTAATTGCCCTCAGAACAAAGCCGAGGATGCCAGCTTGAGGCAACATCTCCGCAGGTACAATGCCGTGCCAGCCGCCGAGGAACAGTGTGGCCGCGATCGCACTGACGGCGAACATATTCGCATATTCCGCAATAAAGAACAGCGCAAAGCGCATCCCACTATACTCAGTATGAAAACCAGCGACCAATTCAGATTCTGCTTCCGGCAGGTCAAAAGGCGTTCGATTGACCTCAGCAATTGCTGATATGAAAAAAACAAAGAAAGCAATAAAGGTGAATGGCGTCCGAAAAACGATCCAGTTTGCTATCCCGTCCTGCCCTTTGACAATGTCCTGCATATTCAGCGTCTGAACCAGCATGACCACCGTCAAAATGCCAAGACCGATCGGGATCTCATAGCTAACAAGCTGTGCGGCTGATCGCATCGCACCTAGGAGCGACCATTTGCTATTGGAAGCCCAACCCGCCATGATCACGCCCATCACAACAACGGAAGAGATTGCCATGATATAAAAGATGCCAATATTTAAGTTGCTGACCAAGATAGATTGACCGAATGGAATTGCGGCAAATACGGCAAAGGAACAGGCGAAGATGATGTATGGAGAAACTACAAAGAGGAATTTGTCCCCCTCTCGCGGAATGTGATCCTCCTTGAAAATGAGCTTAACGCCATCTGCCAAGGTTTGAAGGATACCGTGCGGTCCCACTCTCATCGGTCCGACGCGATCTTGGATATGTGCGGAAACCTTCCGTTCAGCTAAAACGAGTCCGAGCGGCAGCAGCGGAACTACGGCGACAAAAATGACACAGCATGCAAGCATAATTGCCAATTCGCCAAGGGGAGCCGGGAGATGGGTCAAGAATGGCGCGTGCTCTTGGATAAATCTTTGCGCCCAATTTTCGGAGGCTTGGACGAAAAATTGATGTAAGTTTTCAAACCCCATAGCATCGGGATTCAAAGCAGATTGTAGACCTACTGGCATTCAAACTCCTTATCTGTGAAGGGTGACTCGCAAAGATAGCATCAGAACCTAGCGATCAACCTCTCCCATGACAATATCAATACTTCCGATGATCGCGATAATGTCCGCAACCATTAATCCTCGACTCAACTCCTGCAACGCACTTAGCGCGGTAAAGCAGGGGGACTTGGCTTTCACCCGTACCGGCTTCGGTGTCCCATCGCTCACGATGTAGAATCCAAGTTCGCCTCGGGGTGCTTCACTTCGGGAGAAGATTTCGCCCTTGGGCGGCCTCACCGCTTTAAGCTCTGCCTGAACGGGACCATCAGGAAGACCTGAGTCAAGGATTTGTCGAATGATGCGGACAGATTCTTTCATCTCATCCATACGAACTTTATAGCGGTTCCAGCAATCTCCAGAGACCACGCCAATTTCTGGAATATCTCTGCCAACCGGAACGTCGAAATCGAACCGGTCATAGATAGAGTAAGGTTCATCTTTGCGCAGGTCCCAGCGTAGTCCTGCACCGCGGAGGTTGGGACCGGTAATACCGTAGTTGATCGCCATTTCAGCATCCATGACAGCGACGTTAGCCGTGCGCTCAATGAAGATTCGATTGGCGGTCAGTAGCGAGTTGTATACATCAATCTGCGGCTCGAAGTAGTCGATAAACTCTTTGACCTCCTCCATAAATCCGGGAGGTGTATCCCTTGAGACCCCACCGACACGGATATAGTTGTAGGTCAGCCGGGCGCCACAGATTTTTTCAAAAAGCAGAAGGATCTTCTCGCGATCTCTAAAGGCGTATAGGAAGGGGGTGAAAGCACCAATGTCCATGCCGTAAGTACCGAATGACAGGAGATGACTTCCGATTCGGTTGAGTTCACCGATGAGGATCCGAAGGTATTCGCCTCGCTCAGGCACCCCGGGGAATTTGCCCTCTTCCTTCGCCATTAACTGTTCAACAGCCAAACAGAATCCCCAATTCATATTCATCGCTGCGATATAATCCATCCGATCGGTAAACGGAATAATCTGCTGATAATTGAGGTTTTCAGAATGTTTTTCAAAGCAGCGGTGCAAGTAACCGACATGGGGAATTGCGTCCCGAACAACTTCGCCATCCAGTTTCAACTCAAGCCTTAACACGCCATGGGTGCTTGGGTGCTGAGGTCCCATGCTCACAATCATTTCGTCTGTAAATGGCTTCAGTTCGATGATTTTGCTGTCCTGTTGTGGTGCTGCCATGATGAATTTCCTCTATAGTATGTTGTGCTTAGTACGGCACTCGCATCCCTCGATAAAACTCAGGCTCTGTATAATCCTTGCGCATGGGGTAGCCTTCCCAATCGTCTGGAAGCAAGATTCTCCGTAAATCACTGTGACCGTCGAAGATAATCCCGTACAGGTCGTACGTCTCCCGCTCATGCCAGTTGGCGGTCCTCCAGATATGTTCAACGGTGGAAACGTGGGGGTCTTCTTCTTTCGGAAGAACAATTTTCAGTACCAGTTTGTGACGGCGGGGCATTGAGTAGAGGTGATATACAACGTAATAGTTGGGATCTTTCGCGCCGAGATCCACCCCACTCAAACACATTAAGAAATCGAAAGCGAGTGCTTCATCTTGGGCAAGATACTGTGCGACATCGGCGAGCGATTCAGCGGCAACGGTAATAAAGGGATCCGCAATGTCTTCTTCAAACGAGACGATTGATTCTCCAAATTTATCTTTTAGGTTTTCGTAAATTTCTTGTGGTGTCACGGAAAGGCATCAACGCTTTTGGGGAGTTACCCGCAGCGCTGTAATTCTCCCTTCTAAGTTTTTGCTCCTTTGACAAGTCGCCAAGGAATATGTGTAAATACGTTGCGTAGCATCCACCCTATAAACAACTGCGAGAAGTCGGTATTCGCTCTCCGCATTCAGCCATCCGCCAGTACTTTAACCGGCGGCTTTTTCCTCGGTTCCCTCGGAATTTTGAGCAACTTGATTGTCCTGTCCTTCTTGCGCTGCCGAATGTTCTTCTGCTTCAGCCTGCGCTGCAGCCATCGCCTCTTCGTTGTTTTCCAGGTCTGTCTTCGTGAAGAGCTTCTTCAAGAAAGGCATATTTGTTCGTTTTGCAACAGTCTGCGTTTTAATTTTTTCCTGCAGCTTCATCAAGCCTTCAAGCACCGCTTCGGGTCGAGGCGGACAACCGGGGACATAAACATCAACAGGAATAATTCGATCCACGCCCTTGAGGACATGATATCCGTGCTGCCAGTAAGGACCGCCGCTCGTGGCACAACTTCCCATAGAAATAACATATTTCGGTTCGGGCATTTGTTCGTATAGGCGCTTAATCCGAGTGGCCATTTTCAGGGTCACTGTCCCCGACACGATAATGAGATCAGACTGCCGAGGCGTCGCACGTGGAACCCCCGCACCGAAGCGATCTAAGTCATAATTTGAGGCTGCGGTCGCCATAAACTCGATGGCACAACATGCCAGTCCAAAAGTCATGGGCCACAAAGAAGAGGCCCGCGCCCAGTTGGCGACAGCGTCAATAGAGGTAACGATGATATTCTTGTCCAGCTTCTCCTCAATTATCATTGTTCAACTTCCTCCCTTACAGACTGAATGGAGCGGATCCATTGGAGGTCTCCTTTCACCCAGATATAGGCGAGGCCGACCAACAGCATAAAGATAAAAATAAGCATCTCAACAAATGCAAGAATCCCAATCTCACGGAACACCACACCCCACGGAAATAGAAACACAATCTCAACATCAAAGATCAGGAAAATTAGCGCAATGACATAGAAGCGCGCATTAAACTTGATGCGAGTATCACCAATCGGATCCTCACCGCACTCATAGGGCATATACTTTTCGTCGGTGAAAAGTCGGGTCTGAAGCAGGCGAGAGACGACAAGATTAAGCGTGACAAACAAGCAGCCAACAACCAGAAAGAGTAACACATTTGCAAAATTAAAGAGCATTTGTTCCACAAGGTAAACTTTCGCGCCGCTGCGTAGCTTTACATAATTCGACCAAAAATTTGCCTTGTCCTTTCGAGGTGGGTTGTGAAATTTCTCACAAACTGAGAGCTAAGAAGGACTGAAACTGGGCAACTATGTAGTTCAATGATCCGCATTCAACGCATAATTATATATCAGATCCAGATTATTTGCAACAAAAAATCTGACAGATGGACACCTGCGAAGGCCGCGGTTCTTTTTCTCGCAATCCCGCACCAACACTGGATTCGAACGGAACAGACGGATCAATTGCCTATTTCTAATTTTGGAATAGTCACGGAATTCCGTAACCTTATCATCTGTTGATGTCCGTTTTACTCTGTGGTCACTTCAAGATTCCACTATCAGTAGCAAAGATAACCCCTTTTCCTAATAAGAGAAGTATTCTCCGAAGGTAGTGCCAACTGCTAATTTGAAAACTCGACCCCCACAGCCAAAATTGAGGAAGGTATCTACTCGTGAAGATTTTCTGGTGAAGACGTAGATTTCTTCACGCAGATAAGATATAATTTACGGAGGCACCCAAAGTGTTTGAACCTTTGACTATCCCAGAGCTACTCGTGATCGGTTGCGACGATGCCACTGTGATCTTTGCGCCAAACCGACCTGCACTCACCTACAAAGGATTACGTGCTCACTGTGAAAAGACGATTCGGATGTTGATCCCCCTCGGTATCGGACGGGGAGACCGCGTAGCAATCGTTCTGCGAAATGGCGCAGAAATGGTAACAGCGTTTGTTTCGATTGCTGCTGGTGCAATTGCAGCACCGCTTAGCGCTGCTGACCGATTAGCCGAGTTAGATTTTTATCCTTCAGAGAAAGTAGCGAAGGGAACAGGGATGAGATAAGAGGGCGGATCTACAGGGCTGGAGATGTCGCTGAGGTTCCACCAGACACACAATGGCCCTCCCCGCTAAAAAAGGGATTCAAAACACGTAGAGGTATCATCATCAAACGGATTCATCCGTAAGATTGCATTAGAACTCAATTGATATGTAGGAGGAAATTTTATGAGAGGCGGAGATATTCTTATTGAGTGTTTGAAAGCTCAGGGAGTACGTTGCGTTTTCGGTATGCCGGGAACACAGAACATACAGATATATGACTCGCTCCTTCGTCGTGGGGTGGGTGTCATTGATCACTATCTCGTCCGCCATGAATACGCTTCAACACAGATGGCTGACGGTTACGCACGTTCTACCGGAGACGTTGGTGTCGCGCTAACGGTCCCGGGCCCCGGTGCGAGCAACGCATCGACAGGAATTGTGGAAGCGTTCACAGATTGTGTGCCTGTCTTGCTAATCACGGGACAGAGCGACTCCGAGTTTTACGCAAGAGATCCGAGCAAGATGTTTCACGGCTTGGATCAGATGAGTTTCTTTGAATCTGTCACAAAGTACTGTGCGATCGCACAGACGATAGAGGACATCCCCAAGGTCGTCGAAAATGCGTTCCGCGCTATGCGATCAGGCCGTCCGGGACCCGTCGTGTTGGAATTTCCCATGGATGTGGTTACTGGAGAAGGTGAAGCATCTATTCCACAGCGCGTGGAACGACAGCCAGCCGCTCCATCCAACTCTGCTGACCTCCAATCCGCAGCGGAAGCGCTAAGAAATGCGGAGAGACCAGTCCTGTTTGCAGGATCAGCGGTCATCCACTCCGACGCCCGTGAAGAATTGCAGCAGCTTGCGGAGAAACTCAACGCCCCAGTTGCTGTAGCGCGATGTGCAAAGGGCGCTTTACCCGAGGATCACCCGTTGGCCTTGCAGATTGTCTACGGTTACCCGGGCTATCAGGCGATGCAGATGGCGGATTGTACACTCGCTATCGGCCCCCGTTTCACATCAATTGATACGCGGACTTGGACTTTCCAACCACCCCGCCCATTAATCCAGCTCGACGAGGACGAGAGAGAAATCGGCCGAGAGTACCCATGCGACGTTGGGGTAGTTGGCGACCTTAAATTGACCCTGCAAGCATTAATCGAGGAAATCGATGGAGGCAAGGACTCATGGACACGACCATTGGAGCGGATCCGAGAGCGATTTGCTGCACAACCTCCCCTGCCCCTTTTGCCGGAGATAAGAGAGGTACTTCCAGACGATGGGATTCTCGCCGTTGATGTTCATGGCATCGGCTACGCCTCGTTCGCCGAATACCCGGTGTTGGATCCGCAAACCTTCCTTTATCCAAACATCGGTGTCGCGCTCGGATATGCTTTTCCTGCTGCTCTCGGCGCAAAAGTTGCGCATCCGGACAAACCGGTCGTGTGTTTCAGTGGTGACGGCGGGTTCATGATGGGCTCTCCGGAATTAGCCACCGCAATGATGTATGGTATCAATGTCGTAACGATTGTTGTGAACGACGGCGCATTGAGCGCGATCAAAGGATCTCAGCAAAAAGGATGCAACGGCCGCACCATTGATACGGATTTGAGTAACCCGGATTTCATTGAGTTTGCCAAATCCTTCGGTGCTTATGCGGTACGGGTTGATGAGATAGCGGACTTCAAAGGTGTGCTCCAAGACGCACTCGCTGCGGACAGGCCTGCGCTCATCGAAGTGTCAATGCAAGATCGACAGGAAGAGGTAATCGGTATGATCGGTTGGCTACAGTCAGATCCACTGCGAAGAGGCTGAAACCCGCATTAAGTTAAGTACCGCGCAACAGAAGCCGAGTTATTGTCAATAACTCGGCTTCTTTCTGTATTGGACTAGGTGTGAAAGGTAAAGCCTTAAAAAGAGGACTCTCGGGGTCATATTCTATGGAATATACACGACTCTCACCCTTACGAGGATTTGATCAATGATAGGAATTCAGGCACTGTTGTTCGATTTTGGCGGTACGCTCGATGGAAATGGCATTCATTGGCGAGACCGAACATACAACTTCCTCCAGAAGATGTATCCAGAGATTGACCGAGAAACGTTTGATCGGGTGGATCGTGCCGCTGTTGACGGGCTTATCAGCAGTGGAAAAGGCCCCCAACTTACACTGCGTGAAACGATGGATATCATTGCAACTGGCATTTACGAGGGACTCGGCTTAGATTCGGACGTTAAAGACCGGTATGTAGATATTTTCTGTGAAGGTGCGCAGGTAAGCCTTGAGTGTAACCGCCGGTGGCTTCGAACCCTCCGCGATCGATATCAACTCGGTGTCATCAGCAACAACTTTGGAAACACGCAAGGCTGGTGCGACGAATACGACCTCTCACCCTTGCTAGACATAGTAATCGATTCAACTGTTGTTGGCGTATCGAAACCAGAGACGGGGATATTCCACGCGGCGTTGACAGGATTAAGTGTCTCCCCTGAGGTATCAGTTTATGCTGGAGATACGTATTCGGACGATGTGGTCGGGGCAAAGGGCGTGGGAATGTGGACTGCTTGGTTAGTGGGAGAGGAAGATAAAGAATGCCCCGATACATCACTCGTCGATGTTGAATTGACAACACTTCAGGAACTCCAGGGATTTTTGCAATCGGAGAATCGAATATGAGAAATTGAACTTCTGTTAACATCCTGTTAAGAGAAATAGCCAGCTATCGGATGTCTAAACCTCACCCATCCTTCTGCGTCTACCTATGCACGAAACGAATTTCCAGTAAAAGATTGGAAGCTAAAGGGGGGATCCACAAATGCAGAATGCGGTGGGGCAATCATTAGTACAACTAATACTAGATTCGAATCTAATTTCCGAAAGTGAGCATCAGCAGGTCCTTGAGGAAGCCGAACAAACAGGTGTTACCTACACGCAGGCACTCTCAAAGTTCGTAGACTCCAAGTCGTTCACGCTCGCCAAGCAGGCTTTTGAGTACGGAGTATCGTGCATTCTGCTTGAGGATGTTGTTCCAGAGAATGAGGCAACTGAGCAAGTTTCAGCAAGCTTTGCCTACCGGAACAAGGTTTTGCCGGTTCGCTTGAACGAAGGAACACTCATTGTCGCGATGGCGGATGCATTGGATATCCGGCTAATCGATGAGATGCGGCTGGTCACGGACTGCGAGATTAAAGCGGTCCTTGCAGATGAAGGGGACATCGAAGCAGCCATTATCCGTGCCTACGGTAAGACCGCCGGCGCCCTCCTGAGCGAAGGCATTAAGGGACCTGTTGGCGCAGTTGCCACGCTTGAACGTGAAACGATTGACGACTTCGGTATCAGCGAGCAAGACCTGAGCCAAGACCCGACGGTTGTGAATGCCGTCGATCAGATTATCATAGATGCCGTCCGATTGGGTGCCAGTGACATTCACATCGAACCCTTCCCCGGTGAACTCAAAATCCGTTACCGAATCGACGGTGTTTTGGAAGACCAACCTAACCCGCCTCCCCATCTCCAGTCCGCAATTACCTCCCGTGTCAAGATTATGGCGAGTATGAACGTTGCAGAACGGCGTCGTCCCTTAGATGGCAAGATTGGCGTCACCGTTCAGAGCGTTGGCAATCGCCAGATTGATCTGCGTGTCTCGACCGTACCCACAGTGCACGGGGAAAGTGTGGTCCTCCGCATCCTTGATAAACAGTCCATCTCATTTGGCTTGGAGCAGCTCGGCTTGTTGGAGGAAAATTTAGACCAGTTCTTCCGCATGATTCAGAAACCACACGGCATCATCTTGGCAACAGGACCCACAGGTAGCGGCAAAACGACAACGCTCTATGCCTGTTTGAAGGAAATTAACACTCCGGAGGTCAAAATTATCACAATTGAAGATCCGGTTGAGTACGAATTGGAAGGGATAAACCAAATTCAGGTGAATCCGGAGATAAATGTGACCTTTGCAGCGGGGTTGAGACATATCTTGCGTCAAGATCCAGACAAGGTGTTAGTCGGTGAAATTCGGGACTATGAAACGGCGGAGATGGGGATCCACACCTCCTTGACAGGTCACCTTGTCTTTAGCTCACTGCACACCAATGATGCAGCGAGTGCAGTTACTCGGTTAATAGATATGGGGG
Organism: Candidatus Poribacteria bacterium; assembly: GCA_965220385.1. Taxonomy (GTDB): domain Bacteria; phylum Poribacteria; class WGA-4E; order WGA-4E; family PCPOR2b; genus PCPOR2b. Next base: position 2,088,902 of record OZ244825.1, read on the forward strand.
TAGAACCGTATTTAGTTGCCTCAACGCTGGAGGGTATTATTGCCCAACGGCTTGCGCGTCGGGTTTGTCCGCACTGCTATGAGATGTACACACCGGAACCAGAGCAAGTCCAAGACCTACTCGGAAGCCAGACGGGAGTAATCACCGCCGATCTGCTTATCCCGCGTGCAGTTGGATGTAAAGAGTGCCGCGGTCGTGGATATAAGGGACGGATTGGTCTCTTTGAGGTTATCCTGATGAGTGAGGAGCTGCGCGAGATGACGATTCAAAGAGCATCTGCGAGCCAGTTGAAACGCACCGCAATGCGGATGGGAATGAGGACGTTGCGGGAGGATGGTTGGAGGAAAGCGGTCGCTGGTTACACAACAATCGAGGAAATTGTGCGACTCACACAAGAGGATGAGTTTGACATCGGCGAAGTGGTATGAAGGTTGAAATGTGAGCCGTAATGCGTGGATGTTTTGTGCATTGCAGGAGAGAGAGTCTGATGCCAAGATTCCGTTACGAAGCTCTGACCAGTACTGGAACGGTGGTTAACAACACACAAGAGGCAAGCAGCAAAGCTGAACTTGTATCAAAATTAAAGGTGATGGGATATTGGCCCACAAGTATCGTTGAAGATACCGCAGAGCTTCAAGGTCGAAAAGGACCTCAGATCCCATTCTTGCCCACTCGGATTAAGGCGGCAGAGGTGGAGTTTTTCACATATCAGATGGCAACGCTGATTAACGCCTATGTCCCGCTATCCCGTGCTTTGGGGGTAACTCTTGAGCAGATCACCAATGTTGAACTCAAGCGGGTGGTTGAACAGATCAAATACGATGTTGAGCACGGCTCACCACTTAACGATGCGCTCTCGCAGCATCCAAGGATATTCTCCGATCTATATGTCAATATGGTGAAAGCGGGGGAAGCGGGTGGTGTTCTTGGGGTGGTATTGGAACGTCTCGCAGAGTTCGCAGAGAGACAGCGGCTGCTTAAAACGGAAGTGACTTCTGCACTGTTCTATCCGGCAATTCTGCTGATATTAAGCATAGGTGCAGTGGCGATTCTGATGACCTTTGTTATCCCTAAATTCACCGGCATGTTCGCTGAGTTAGACGTTGCATTGCCCGGTCCGACACGACTTCTTATTGGTATTACCAATTTCTTGAGCGTTTACTGGTGGATAATTTTAATTGCGGGGATTGGCGGTGTCGTAGCGATCAGACACTATATTAGCACTGAAAGTGGACGATTGACTTTTGATCGGGTGAAACTAAAGCTACCGATTATTGGAGTCATCTTTAGCAACTTTGCGCTAGTGCGGTTTACACGCACAATGGCAACGCTGCTTGAGAATGGGGTTATACTGCTTCCTGCACTTCGCGTTGTCAAGGACACCATTGGGAATTCCGTTTACGGAAATGCGGTCGCAAGCGCGGAACAAGAGATCGAACGGGGTTCGACTCTGTCGCGAGAGTTAGAGCGGAGTGCTGTATTCCCACCTCTACTGACTCACATGGTCACGATTGGCGAAGAGTCCGGCGATCCTGAACAGATGCTGACAAAATTATCGGTATATTACGATCTGGAAATTAAGAAAAATCTCGAACGGCTTACTAACTCAATTGGACCGCTGGTAATTTTATTTATGGGTTTGCTGATCGGATTTATCGCTGTTGCGATGATACTTCCAATCTTTGAGGCTAGCACATCACTCAGTGGATAGCTATTATCGTACAATTAGTAGGAGGTAAAAATGCTCAAACGGTTAAAATCAGATGAATCGGGGTTGACCCTCATTGAAATCACGATTGTTATTGTCATTCTCGGTCTCTTAGCAAGTTTCATTGCACCACGGGTCTTGAATGCACCGGATAAAGCAAAGGTTGCCAAAGCCAAATTGGAGATCAGTGCTTTGGAAAACGCGTTAGAGATGTATGCGATCGAAGTCGGGGACTATCCAACTGTGGAGCAGAATTTACAGGCACTTTGGCAAGTACCTAACCCGCCACCCGAAACTTGGAGTGGTCCCTATATTAACAAACCCGTTTTCGCAGATCCGTGGGGCAACAATTACATCTATGTGTATCCCGGTCTTCACGAAGGCTACAATTATGACCTCTACTCCTATGGTAAGGATGGGAAGGAAGGAGGCACAGACTTCGACGCTGACATTACGAACTGGATACAGGCAATAGATCCGTGAGATAAATTGAGGTACACTGTTGTTCTTATTGTGATCGTAGATTGTCTCACTCCTAAGGTAAGGACATGCACTCACTTAAAAGGATTCTGTGTTCGAAAAGAGGTTCGCTTGATAAATGGCATCGGCATCCGCTCGGCTCGACAGGCTTTACGCTGATCGAAATTATGATTGTGCTTGCGCTAATCGCAATTGTATCGTCTATTGCGATGCCCTCCCTACGTGGATTCGCTGCATCCACACGCTTAAAATCCACCGCTCAGGCCATCCGAGACATGCTCAACTTTGCGCGTGATATGGCAATCACCGAGCGGACAAGTTACCTCGTTGTGTTTGACTTAACGACGAATCGCTACTGGCTTGCCTCGAGCGAAACCTTTAATCTTGCTGCCCCGTCCACTCCCGTAACCACGAATTCCGTAGGTGTTCAATCTGCCCAGCCAATCACAGATCAAGGAACTACCGCATTACAGGGAACGCCCCCTTCACGAACAAATGCGATCCTTGGCATACCTCAGAAACCGGGACATAACGTCAGTTTAGCCCGCATGATAACAAATCATAATTCCCAGACTCTCCAGATAGACAGTGGTGTGGATTATGTCTACTTCTCTCCAACAGGTTCGTCGGAGGATGCCGTTCTGTACTTTCAAGATCAGCGGGGCCACGTGATGTCTGTAACAGTCGAAAACGCCACAGGACGGATTCGTCTTCAGAAAATCGGCTCGCAGCAGCTTGAGCAGTTGGGATTGGCGCATGAATCGTCTGAATAATCTGATTCCACTTTTCCGCGGACCGGCGGACGACGAAAACGGTTTTACTCTGCTCGAAATCGTCGTGGCATTAGCCATTCTGTCATTAGCTCTACCGGCACTCCTTCGTGCCTTTACAGAGGCAGCAAAAGGGCAAGCGTTGGCAGAGAACAGAACAACTGCGTTGTATCTCCTAAAATTTCGGTTGGCGGCAATTGAGGCTGAGGGTTACCCGGATATTGGCGAAGCGGATGGCGAATTCGGAGAGGATTCACGATTTCGCTGGCGTTCGGATGTTCAGGATGTCGAATCGGAGGAGATTGAAGGACTGCGCTTGGTCACCGTTACTGTCACGTGGCAAGAGCGTGGGAAAGAAAGATTGCTTTCAACGAGCACCTATCTCGCCGACCGCCAAATGCCCCAAGAACAGACGCAGGGCGGTCAACAGGGAAATGGGGGTGGCGGATGAGATTGCACCCTTCACAGCTTATGCTCAATTCCCACGGTTTTACCCTGCTCGAATTACTCGTTGCTGTCAGTATTCTGGTCATTATTGGGGGTGCCTCTTACACGGTGTTCAATGTTGCACTTGACGTTTATCAGAAATCTGAATCGCGGATAGTGATGGCACAGAAGTGCCGCATCGCGTTAGAACGCGTTGCCACGGACCTGAACAACATGCAGGCTGTACAAGGCGACGAATCTCTCGTCATCGTGTCACAGGACAATCCAATTGAGGAAGGGATTAACCGAGATTTAATCAGCTTCGTGACCTTGATTCATACCGACCCTGACCCGTTCCTTGCCGAATTGAATGCGGCAGCTCAAACAGTCGTAGCAGATGTGGAGGGGAGTCGAGAGGGGCTTGTAAGCGATGTTCAACGAATCGCTTACTATATTGGAGAGGATGCCACTCAACAATTTGAGGACGATCAAGAGAACCAAACGGAAATGAGCGGAGAACTGTTGACAGCGGATAGTGAAGCGGAGGGAAGATTGGCTCTTTACCGACTTTCAACGACAGCTTTGGATGTAGAAACGGTAATCCAACCCCTGCTTGAAGCGGATACGCTTCCCACAGAGGATGAAGCAGGCAATCCAATTCATATAAATATTGTTCCAATCATCGATCAGATTACCTCCTTCGATGTGAGATATTACGATGGCGAAGAGTGGTATGAATCGTGGGAGAACACCGAGATGATTCCGACCTCCGTTGTCGTCTGGATAACAGTTACGGGTGAAAACGCGCGCCCCCGTCTGAGTACCAACGCAAATACCCTAACCCAATCGACCATGGTTTATTTACCGATGAGTGCGAATTTCAGCGAACAACAGTCCGGTGGAACCGCTGCTGGACCGGGCGGATGAGGGCATAAAGAATGCAAGAAAGGAAAGGTTCACTGTTTCAGCTCAGATGCAAAGCGCCCGTCCATGCCTATGACTGTGGACTCTCGCTTATTTCGACGCTCTGGCTGTTGACAATTCTCTCTGTCCTTGCAACCCATTTTCTGTATTCGATCCGTCTTGAGCAGCGTGCACAGGCTAACTTCGCAGATCGAACAAAGTTCCACTACGCTGCAAAGGCTGGCTTCGAGCGATCAATCGTCATGCTGCGTGGGGATGAAACCGCTTACGATTCGCTTGGCGAAGATTGGGCGGACGGGCTGGAGGAACAGATTGGAGATGGCATCGAATCCGGAAGTGCTCTCACTTACCGTATTAAGATCACCGATGAAGGTGCTAAGGTCAACATCAATACCGCAGATACAAATATGATTCAAGGACTATTGACTCTCATGGGTTATGAAGAGATGGAAATAACGGAACAATCACTTCCTCAAGCAATCGAGGAAGGAAGACCCTACCGCACCGTACGAGACTTAGCGCGAGTCCCGGGCATGACACCGGACCTACTCTATGGCCAACAGGTTGCTGGCGATCCCAATGCAGTCGGGGACGTAGGCAGTGAGATCGGAACGGACTCGACAGGGATGCAGCAGACTGTTCCTGGATTGGTCGATTTGGTAACGGTATATTCAATTGACAAAAATACGGATGCAAGCGGGAATGCACGTGTCAACATCAACAACGCGGACGGACAACAACTGACGCAGATCCAAGGGAACAACAATCAGCCCGTTTTCTCACAAGGGGAAAAGGACGCATTGGTCCAACAGCGTGAGTTCGGTAGTATCGGCGATCTGATTGATGCAACAGCGGTCACGGAACAGGTTTTTAACAACATTCGCAACCGGATCAGCGTTGAAAGCGATGAAGAAGATGAAGACATCGTGAACATCAATAGCGCGGATGCTGGAGAGTTGCAGACGTTAGACGGAATTGATGAGGGCATCGCCGAACGGATTATCGACCACCGCAATAGTCAAGGTAACTTCCAAAACACTGATCAGCTCAAAGAGGTAAAACTGATAACGGAGCAAGAGTTTCGTAGCATGGTCGATAAGATTACCACAAAGGACGATGCAGTAGTCAACGGGTTCATCAACATTAACACAGCCCCTCAAGAGATATTACAACTGCTGCCTAGCATGGATGCAGAGAAAGCACAGGCAATTATCAGCCGTCGCGAATCGGAGCCTGAAGACAACGAGCGGGCTGACGCATTAGCGGAGGCCGGGATTGAGGGAAATCCTTTTGAGAACATCAGCGAACTCCTTGATGTAGAAGGAATTGATATGGAGATCTTCCGCCAGATTGCTGAGTTGGTTACCTATCGCTCGCACGGTTTCCTTGTTGAAGTTGAAGGCATAGATCGCCTTGGCATAGCGGTCGCCTCATGCGTCGGCATCCTTGATCGCACCGGGGAACAGATTGTAACTAAGTACTGGAGACAGAATTAGATCGGAAACCGTTTAGGCGCTATAATCTGCCGTAAGGGGAAACATGGCAAAAAACGAAATCGCATCCATCGATATTGGGACTAGCGCAATCAAGTTGGTGCAGCTAGAACAGACTGCCTCCGGAATTCGCCTCGTGAACGCGGGGATAGAAGCGTATCCGTATACCGTCCTTACGACAGACATTTCAGCGGAAGTGATTGCGGAAACCTTACAGCGTCTGTGGAAGCGTATGAGTGGACGCAGCACTTCAGTGGTATTATCAATTCCGCGCTTGTCCGTCACGTCGCGCCGATTAACAAACCTTCCCGCTGCCGCAACAGAGGACCAGCTTGCAAATCTAGTTGGCATGCAAGCGGAAACAGAACTCCCCTTCCGGGTAGAAGGCGCTATCTACGATTACCACGACGTGCATCGTACCGATGATAGTATCTCCGTTGAATTAATTGCAGCAAAGCGTGAGACGGTACAGAAGGAGATTGATCATCTTAAACCGATCGGCCTCACGCCTGAAGGGGTGATGCCTTCGACCTTGGCAACGAGTGTGTTAGCAGGAATAGTAAATGGCGACGACAATTCATCAACCGAAATGACGATGGTTGTGGATATTGGTGCGGGACGGACCGACCTGTGCCTGCTAGCTGGAAATGCCCTACGGTTTTCACGAAGTTTTCCGATTGGAGGAAACGATCTAACGCATCTGTATCAGCAAGAAATAGGGAGCGATTTTGAGGTCGCCGAGCATCGAAAAATTGTTGATGCTGCGCTGAATCAGCACCTTGAAGCTGCCAATCATCCGGCGTACGAATGGGCAGATAGCCTTGTCGTGGAATTGCAGCGCTCTATCAGCGGCGCGAAACGGGAACTCAACTTAACTGACAATCAGGTCGTTAGAGAAATCTGGTTGTGCGGTGGAGGATCTCGGATCCCGGGACTAACAGACTACATCGCCCATCGCTTGGAGGTGCCGGTGCTGCTGTGGAATCCCTTCGACGCTTTTACGCAAGTTTGGGATGAACAACGCTCCAACGTCGAATCCGTTGATGGTTTCAGCGACACGCTTGCTGTCGCATTGGGTTTAGGCATCAATGCGTTGACCAAGCAAATCTCTTTGGACCTCCTCCCCTCAGAAGAGAAGGCTAAACTCACACAAGTCCAGCAGCGAAAGCGGATGTTAATGGCTGTCGCAGCGGGATTGGCACTACTGCTAGGGCTTGGACTGGGTGGACTGACATGGAGCAGAATCCATCAGGCGAAAATCATCACTCTGGATGGAGCGATTAGAAACATCAGTCAAGCTGAATCAAACGCAAAAAAAATACTAGTCAAAGATTTAGCCATGGTGGATCTCTTAAGTCCCCGTGCCTCGCCACTCGATATAGTGCGTGAGTTGAGTGTCCGATTCGCTGACCGCACAAAGATTGCTTGGACAACACTAAACATCACAAGGCTAGATGATCCTGAAAAGGCGAAGATTACCTTTAATATTGAAGCCCAATCACATCAAGACGTGAGCCAGACAATCAGTATTATGGCGCAATCAGGTGCGTTCACAAACATCAAATCCGGTCAAGTAACAAGTATTGAACGTGATAGGAAGCCGATTTTTCAGGTACAGATCACCTGTAATCTGGCGAAAGACGCGATACAGACATTTGCCCAGGCCCGTCATCTGAATCCAACTCAGCCTTTGAAATCTGACAACAGCGGGCAAGAGCGAGATGCCCCGGAACGAAAGAGACCTGACAAATGAGAAAACTCACACGGCGTGAGATTATCTTACTCACGATTGTTGCCCTTGTGGTCTTGATCATCCTTATCCAGCCTATAGTCCGACAGGGTTTTCCGGGCGATGAGCTTACCACTAAAAGGGAGAGACTTCAGACAGCACAGAATCTGGTCCAACTCGCTCAAATTACACAGCAGATTGATCGACAGATTCAAGCGGAAGTTGGTTTAGAAGGACAGATTATCTCTGATTCTCTATTTGAGGAAATTTCAAATCGAGTAGATTTAGAAGCCCTTAACCGCGCGCGTCGGGCCTCGGCACTAGCAGGATTACACCCTGCCCTTGAGAATAAGGCAGATTCGCTGCTTGCTTATAAGCAACAGCACGGTGAGTTTGGAAACCTCGAAGAGCTAAAGAAGATACGAGGACCTATTTTTGAGGGGGAACAGGCACAGGCAGTAATTTCGCGGCGAATCTCCGATCTTGCGCGAAAAGCGGGGCTGCGCCTGAACTATCAACTCAATATTAGACCGATGCCGGGAACGAAATCCGAGCGACTTCCGCCGCAAACGAAGAAAAATCTGGTGTACCATCTGTACTTAGGCGAACTATCGAATGAACTCCAGCAGTTGCAATCACAGCAGAGCGCCAAAGAAGAAGCAGAGGAAGAGCGGCAAATCGAAACTGAAGAAGCAGCAATGGACGCGATGTTCGATGCCTGGTGGGAAAAAGATAATTCGGAAGATGACGGCAAAGAAGAGGTAATAAAATCCAAAAAACAGTCAACCGAAGAATTCGATTCGGAGATCAGGTCCGTACCAACGAAGGAGACGCTGTCAACCCCGGACCCCGTTCAGCGGGAAGATAACCGCCAATTTATATCGTTGCCAGAAGTCATTCCCTTAACATTGCGGATAGAGCTGCTACAGTGGATCCAATCAAGTCTGAAGCAACAACTGGATGGCACGGTCGCATTTAGGAGGGGATTTTTTGCAGATCAGATCGCTTTACACACCGCGGAAGTGAAGGACGGATTTTTGGGGATCGGTCGTGAGAAGCAGGCAACAGCTATCAGGTTCAAACCTAATAGCGTTTTGTTGTCCAAGTTTGAAACGTTAATCAACCGGTATGAGACGGCTCACGGAGACGAAACCGAAAAGCCGTTGGATTATAATCGGCAGATCCGCGCACTCACGCAGTACGTTGATCAGATTCTGGAAAAGGAAAATGAATTTCACAATTTGCTTACTACGGTCCCCGCTACGCATCAAGCCGAGGCGTACGTCGTTGACATGCGCTTCAGCAATAGCATTGAGAAAATTGTAAGATTAATCTACGCAATTGAATCAAGCTCGAAATGGTTACAGGTCAGGGATTTGCAAATCACCATAGCAGACAAGAAGGAAACGACGATCGGTGCAACTCTCTCAATGATCGCAAGAGTCTTCTGAAATAAAATAAAGATACAAGACGACTAAATTTCATCTCAAAATTCAGTGTAGGAGTAACGAAAATGTATTTTCAACAATCCAGATTTTATAAGTACCTGACCAGAATTTTCGGGATCCCGCGTAAGGTGAGCCTTCAATCAAATCGGAGACACCAAGACGCAAGGGCAGGTCTTGTACCTAACCCAAACAGGCAACCAGAAGGGTTGCCCCTACTTGTCCTCATACTATCAATATCTATTGGCTGTATCGCGGGGCCCTTTACCGTACCAGTGTTAGCGCAGGAAGATGATCAAAGAGGAATGGAGGTCGCAGAACGTGACGAAGCTGGTCAAGCGATTCGGTTTAATTTTGACTTTCCAAGCGGGAATTTGCAAAGTCTCATTAAATTCATCAGTGCAGAGACGGATCTGACGATTATTGCCTCCGAAAACGAGATCAAGGACAAGAAGTTCGCGCTGACCAACCTCAAGAACGCGACGATCGACGATACGCTCGAAGAGATTAAAACGGTTCTGGCACAATATGATCTGACCATGATTCGGACGAACAATACCTTGCTGATTACAACGTTTGAGAAGGCGGTCAGAATGAAAGTGCCGGTGAAGCGAATTACGGCAGATCCAAGTCTTATTGAACAGACAGATGAGATTCAGACATATATGATTCAATTAGATAGCGCAGTCGCTTCGGAACTTGTAAATAGTCTCAAACCACTCTTGAGTAAGACGGCGAATATCTTCGCAGACGGCAACAGTAACTCTCTAATCATTACCGACGTTGCCTCCAATATCCACCGAATTGCAACTATTTTACAGGTAGCAGATGAGGCACCGGAAACCCCGCTCAAAGTGGAAATCATTCCCCTGCATAATGCGACAGCAGCGTCGCTCGCTCAAACCCTGAATAATGTTTTCCAACAAGAAGGCGAAGTTGCGAACCTCTTGCGAAAAATGAGTTCAACGAATGAACCTGAAAAGATGAAGGAGATGATGGAGCGCGCTAGAGAGGAAGGCGGAGGCATCGATATGCTCCGTGGACGGATTCAGATTTCCGCCGACGAAAGCTCAAACTCGTTGGTCGTCAAAGCTTCCGAAGCCAACCTCGTTGTGTTGAAAGACCTGATTCGACAACTTGACACAGCACCGAGCATTCAAACGGAGATTCGGGTTTTTCGATTGAATTACGCTATCGCTGAAGATGTCGCACAGACACTGGAAGAGTTAATCACAGGCGTGAGCGCTGGTAGACGACCGGGTAGAAATGCAGAATGGTGGGAGCGACGCGAATGGGAACGAACGCGACGCGATCTGATGCGACGACGAGCCGAAGACGGAGGGGAGTATCAGAGTATCGTTGGGACTGTGAACATTTCATCAAGCGACCGCTTGAACGCTGTCCTTGTCTCGTCCGATCCACGAAACTTCCCAATTATCCAGAAAATCATTGCACAATTGGATCAGGCAGATCCGCAAGAGGAGATCCGGATCTACTTCCTACAGTTTGCTGAATCGCAAAGCTTATCTGACAACCTGCGGGCCCTCTTTGAAGGCGGCGATTCCGGTAGAGATGAAAATCTGCCGTGGTGGTGGCGTCGTCGGGACGAGGATCGGGGAGGAAGCGAAGGCGGATTTGGCGTCCAAGGGGAGGTTCATCTCGTACCAGATACCCGCTTGAACGCCCTCCTAGTCTCAACGGCTTCCCAGAACTTTGAGACAATTGACGGCTTGATTAAGCGCCTTGACGTCAACATGCCCGATCAGGAGTGGGGCACCCGTATCTATAAACTAGAATATGCGGATGCGGAAAATGTGGCTAATATTATTAATAACGTCTATCAAGGCTCAAGCAATAGAAGTGGCGGGTTCTTCTTTTTTGTCCCCGGCCGGGGACGGAATCAGAATCAGGGATCTCTGGCAGGAAATGTGACCGCCGAACCTTATCCGACACTGAACGCCGTGATTATCTCCACCGCAACGCAACGGAATTTTACACTCATCACACAGTTCGTTGAAGAACTCGACAAACCGACTCCCGACGGACAGCGAGAGACTACCAAATTAATCCGCCTTGAATACGCAAACGCCGAGGATGTCGAAGATTTGCTCGAAGATGTATGGGGTGAAAATAGCGAGCGCGGTGGTGATAACTTCAACTGGGGGCGTTTCCTTGCGCGGGGAGGCACGCCTGAGCAGAATGACATCAATTCACTGCGTGGTCAAGTCCAAGTAGAAGCCGATAACCAGACCAACTCCGTACTCGTGACAACAGCACAGCGTTACATGGCACAGGTAGAAGCCATGATTCGTGAACTCGACTTCGTGCGGGGACAGGTTTGGATTGATATACAGATCCTTGAAGTGACCCTCGATGAAAGCACGAAACTGGGTGTGGAGTTGACGGCACGCGAACGTGGATTGTTTGGGGCAGAGATCCGCAATCGTAATCCGCTCGTCGGAGAGTTTGGCGCAGAACTTGGATTGAGTCAGGAGATCAGTGGTTTCAACATCAACTTGGCAACAAAAGAATATATGGCATTGCTTCACACACTGATACGCGAAAACAAAGTGCAGACTATATCGACACCGGCACTGCTCACACGTGATAACCGAGAAGCCACTTGGAGCTCCGGAAGGCGCGTTCCGTATCTGCAAAGTGCCGATGTGACAAGTCTTGCTGACAATCTTACACAACCACTGTTCAACTATGACTTCATAGATCCGCCAGTCGGCGTTACCATCACGATTACCCCACACATCGCAAAATCACAAACGCGGGATAGCGAAAAGCGGACTATCGGTTTAGACATCTCTCAGATTACTTTGAGCAATTTTGTGGAATTCACCGACTTCAACGCACCTATCACGGAGGACAGCTCAATTAGCGCCTTTATTGATGTAGAGGATGGTCAACAGATCGTGGTGGGGGGTATGATTAAGGAAAAGCGGCAGCAGATTGAAAGCAAAGTGCCGATTCTTGGGGATCTTCCCTTTATCGGTGGTATCTTCAAAAAGACGGAAACCGTAGCGGAAAACTCTGAAGTTGTCATCATTATCACGCCGCATATAATTGATATTCAGAATCCAGAAGATTACGGGAGGCTAGAGCGGCAATCTGAGGAGTGGCGCTTAAACGGTCAGCAGAATCAGGAAGATGGCAAACAACCGACGGAGAAATGATTTATCTTCTATTCCGCGTTGTTTAGCTGGCAATTTAGGTCAGGGGATAGGACCATGGGAAAAACAGATCGAATTGAAAGTCAGGAGTACGATGTCATCGTCATCGGTGGCGGACCTGGGGGAAGCACCACAGCAACGTTGGTGGCAGAAAAAGGGCATCAAGTGCTGCTTTTGGAACGCGATAAATCCTCTCAGTTCAAGATAGGTGAATCGCTAATGCCAGCGACTTACTGGACGTTTCAACGATTGGGCGTTATACACAAACTGAAAGATAGTCACTTTCCCAAAAAGTATAGTGTCCAATTTTTTTCCAGTTCTGGCAAAGCGTCTGCGCCCTTCTATTTTTACCGAAACGATCCCCACGAGTCGTCCATGACTTGGCAGGTGTTGCGCAGCGAATTTGACCAGATGCTGCTTGATAACGCGCGAGAAAAAGGAGCAGAGGTACAGCGTGGTATGAGCGTCCACGAGGTGTTATTTGACGGAGATAAGGCTGTTGGTGTCCGAGCAAGATGTGCGGACGGACGGATAGACGAATTCTCGGCAAAGGTAGTTGTGGATTCAACAGGTCAGAGCGCGCTGATTTCGCGACGATTGAAGATCAACACCACGGAACAGAAACTAAAAAAAGCATCGATCTTCACCCATTTTGAGGGAGGAATTCGAGACGAAGGGATTGATGAAGGCGCGACATTAATTCTTCACACAGAACACAAGGATTCGTGGTTTTGGTACATCCCGCTCCCTTACGATAGAGTGAGCGTAGGTGTGGTAGGTGATCTGGACTATCTCCTGCAGGACCGAAGGGAAAGTGATGGAACACTCTCCCACCAAGCGATTTTCGACGAAGAACTTGCGAAGTGCCCCGCCCTGTATCCACGAATCGCTGATGCGAAGCAGCTGTTCCCGGTTAGGGTCACAAAGGACTTTTCGTATCGCGCCAATAGCGTTGCGGGAGATGGCTGGGTACTGGTGGGGGATGCGTTCGGGTTCCTAGATCCCGTTTATTCTTCTGGCTTATTTCTCGCACTCAAATCCGGCGAGATGGCAGCGGATACTATCAATGAAGCGTTGGACAAGGGAGATTTTTCGGCGGAGCAGTTGGGAAGTTTTGGCCCCGACTTTATCGCGGGAATGGAGGCAATCCGCAAACTGGTTTACGCTTTCTATACAAAAGATTTCAGTTTTGCAAAATTCTTGAAACGCTTTCCAGAGTGTCAGCAGGGCATCGTTGACATTCTCAGTGGCAATGTATATCGGAAAGATGTCACCGGAATTTTCGGTCCGATGGGAGAGATGTGTGCTCTACCGGAGGATATGCGCTTGCAGTACGTAATGCGTGATGCGTAAAGAGTCGGATCGGACTTTAGTGTGTTATCCGACCTTTGACCGTTTCGAGACGTTGCTGCACACGATAGTGTCGATTCCGATGCGGGTTGACCTTGATGAATTCTTCCCATACCCCGACTGCCTCATCTGTAAATCCTTGTGACAGGTAGTATTCACCGAGCGCAAGCGGCACCGTATCGGAATAAGGGTTCTTCTCCATAGATGCTGCAAAAGCAGCAAGCCCAGCAGCCTCTTCCCCGCTGAGCAGAGCCAGTTGACCGCGGCCGTATAGCGTCAAGGAGTGATCGGGATACTCGACAGCGAGCGCGTCTATAGCTGCTTGTGCTTCACTTTTCATGCCGCTGTTGTAGGAAGCCATAGCGGCATGAACTGTCGCGTAGATTCTCTGGTCATTGAGGATCCGCGCTTTGAATTCGTTGGTAGGTTCGCTTTTTTCGCGTTGTGCGATACGTGCAGCAGCTTCGTATTTTGTTTTCGCGCGGGGGTAGTTACCATACCTGTAACAGATATCGGCCAGCGCTTTTTCGCCAGCATAGGTTCTTTCATCGGTTATAGCCTCATTGTTCTGTAGATCAGCAAGATCTTGGAAAATTTCGGCGCTCGCTGTATCGTTCAGTCGATAGTGAAGGACTTCGGCAAGGCTTTGGAGCGCGTCGGCGTAGTCTGTGTCGGCGGCGATAGCACGTTCAAAGTATTCCCGTTCCTTTTCCGGCTCGCCCATTCTTTTGTAGACCAACCCAAGTCTCCAGTAGAGTTCGGGTACTTTGGTGGGACTCAGACCAAGGACAGAGTTATAGGTTTCAATCGCTTTCTTATAGTCACCATCGATATATTGGGTGGTGCCGGAAGTGATAATAGAGTCAAGGAGGCTTCTGTCTTTTTTCAGTGCCTTTTTCAACACTTCACGCGCGCGTTGATGCAGGCCAATCTTGCGATAACAGACGGACAAACGCAGATAGTAATATGGGTCTACTGACTCAACCCCCTCTGCGAGCTCAGTGGCTTTATAGTACAATGCTCCAGCCATCCGATAATTCTCGCTTTGGAACACTCCGTTGGCAATCATCAGCATGCTATTGAAAACAGTACCCTGAGAATCCAACCGAGTTGGTCCGATGGTATTCATGACCTCCTGAACGCTCACGCCGAAACCGGAGACCACAGCTATATCCGAATCAGCCATCGCCGGACTTAACTCAATCCTGCCCCTTGGATGATCTCGTTCGCGGCGTTCCTTTTGCTGCCGGAACCTACGGTCGTGCTGCGATGTGAAGAGGGGATCCGGTTCGGGGATGCTCGCACCCATCAATTGAAGTTCCCGCTTCGCCTGCTCAATGGTTTCTTCAGCTCCCTCGATTCTGCTGTACCGTGTAACAAGAAGTTGATAGGTCCGCTCTGCCTCTTTCTTGTCATTGAGAAATTGCCTCTGTATGCGGGCTTTATTGATGAGCGCTTGACCTGCGCGCTTCCCATCCGGATGGCGATTTGAAACATTATCGTAAACTTCCACGGCTTTCTCAAAGTTTTGCGCATTTTCGTGGCTCCTTGCAAGCATCAGTTGTGCGTTATGGCTGCGCTCAAGGTGTGGAAATTGGTTGACGATCATGTCAAAGGATTTTTGTGCCGATTCATAGTCCATCGCTCTGAAATAGTAAAATCCCAAACGATAGTGTGCTTCTACGGTCTCGTCGCTGTCAGGGGCGGCGGCGATCAGCTCTTGGTACATCCTCGCACCGATTTCTGGCTGATTCATTTTATCGATATGTAGTTTCCCAAGAGCCAATTGTGCTCTGCGAGCCGCTGAAGTTTTCGGTTTTTCGTCAATCACTACTTGGTACATATCAACCGCACCCTGATAATCTCCTTCTTCGACGCGTTGTTCAGCTAACCTGTGGGTACTTGTTGAGAGGCAGGCGGTCTGCGTCATTCCTATAAAGAAAAGTACAGGGAGGATTTTGAGGCTCTGCCACAATATAGACGGAGTTGGATGAGGAATGCTGCTCACCCAACTCACGGTCAGGAGTTTCAACCGACTAGGTTTCATGCGCTACTCCCTTCTTGTAGGAGGTTTGACACAAGGAAGCATCGGCGAATTAATCCATTTCCCCCCAACGGCTTGGGTTTACGCCGGCCCCTTCTCGTCCATGCATGTCCTCTGGACGGTGATCGAGCTCCCAACTCCAACCTTTAGTGTTAAGAGGTTGGAGAAAACGACGCGCGACATTGGGTGCTCTCGCCAGATCCGCTGCTTCCCATTCGTCCACAGGTTGAACGGGCGGCGCCCATGCAGGACGGTAGCCGTAAAGAAGGACCCGGCGTATACCAGTTGTTCCTGTATACGCATGCGCACCGTGGAAGATACGGGCACCAAAAAGCACCGCATCTCCAGCCTTTGCCGGAAGCCCAACCTCCTCCGGATGAGTATCGTACCGGATATATGGCTGCGCATCAGGATGAAGACAGAGATGAGAGCGCGGCAGGATGCGGAAGGGACCGTTTTCGACGGTGAGATCGTCCAGATAATATGAAACCCGGACTATTATAGGAGCCGTCCAGAGGTAACCGCCGAGATTTGAACCGTAAGGATAGCCATCGGTGTGCAAAGCGACACCAATCGCGCCCGGTTCATAGTATCGGTAGCCACCGCTGAAGAAGATGATGTCGGTCCCAATCACATGTTCCAGAAACTCGATGACCGGCGGATTGGCAATGAGTTCACCCAGAGCCCGCCCATGCCATTGGGGTTGACAGGTGGCGTTTCCTTGCCGGTCATGGTAGCTGCTGTGCTCGGTGGGAAGCTGCGCGGTCTCTGTACGCAGTTGGTCAAGTTGCTCCGGTGTAAGCGCATTAGGGAGCACCACATAGCCTTCGACTTCAAGGTGACGGATCTGTTCAGGCAGTGACAGTGTCCGCCAGTCGGTTGTGACGAGATTCATCGGTGCCCCCTCTTCAAACGGTGTTTCACCGTTCGCCTTGCAGCAGTGATGGATATGATATTTCTCGTGACTTCAAATTACAGCGGCAGCGGAATCGCTTTACCGGTTGTCATACTGCGCGTAACGGCTTCGGTGAACTCCATATACTTCACGCCATCTTCAAAGTTGGTATGGGTAATTGCTTCATTTCCGTGGATTGCACTGACAAACTCCTCTTCCACGCGCCAACCACCTTCCTCCTCAGCAGGAATGGGAATTTCAGTAAGGGTATCGTCATCCTTCTGTCCACCGTAGAGACTGTTGTTGGCAAACCGCAAAGTACCTGCGCTGCCAAATAGGAATGCTTCGGGACCATCAACCAAGCCAGCGACAGTGGAAACCTGTAAGTGCAACTGTGCGCCAATCGACATGTCTGCCACGATGTCGATATGCTGCGGAATCCGAATAGGGCGCATCACGCCGTCTGCGTCCTTGCGCATTCTGACATAGGTTTTTCCCATCGCCATGACCGATGTTGCCTCGCCAACCCAACGTAACAACGCCTCGTACCAGATTCCCATACTCATGATATTGAACCCGCTCAGGTTAAAGTCGTCGCGCCAGTGCATCGGTGCATCAGGGTCCAAGAATGTGCCGCCAGCACGGACTTCAACCGCCAATATGTCGCCAATATAACCATCAGCGATGAGGCGTTTGATAGTGTTGTCCACTCGCAGGGAAAAGGGTGAGGGAACAATCTGGGTGATCAAATGCGTATTTTCGCGGGAGGCGTTGCGCATGGTATGCGCCTCTTGTGCGTTCATCGCCATTCTCGCTTCACACATTACATGCTTGTTTGCTGCTAATCCCGCCAATGTGACACGACAGTGCATGTAGGGCCACGTGCCGATAACGATCGCATTGGTATCCGAGGCGGCAACCAATTCCTGCCAATTTTCATAGATTGTTGGGATACCGAATTCCTGTGCGACCCGTTCCGAAGATTCGCGGCTGCGGTTGCAGACACTGATAACTTCGACACCGTCAATGGCTTGGAGTTTTGGAATATGGTGTGTTCTTGTATTTGCGCCAGCACCGACAACACCTACGCGAATTGTATCGTTGCTCATCTGTACGCTCCTGTGTAATGTGGCGAGGTAGCCCCGCCTTTTGAAAAAAATACAACTAAGTCAATGGATAATCCACCGTCCCATTCTACATCAGATTGGTCGGTGCGTCAACGCCTTTTTTCCAACCGTACCCAAAAAGGATTTGACAGATAGAGCGCGCTTTAGTATGATGGCGACAGGGTCAAAATGCCCGTCATTATTACTCACACTTAAGTTACAACTATGTTCAGTAATGAAAGGAAAACAGATGAACGAACGCGAAAAGTTCTTGTTTGATCTACAAGGTTTTCTTGTGGTGAAAGATGTCCTGACACCAGAGGAAGTTGACGATCTGAATGTCGCTGTTGACGCGAATCTCGATAAACAGGTAGACGACGACAACTCTGCTGTCGGTGAATCCAAAACGCTTGCCGGCACCCACAAGCGCGGTATGTTTACTGGTATGTTGTCATGGCCCAAGCCGTGGTGCCAACCATTTCGAGACATTATCGTCCACAAGAAGGTGATTCCCTATTTAGATGCTATCCACGGTAGAGGCTGGCGGTTGGACCACTCCCCTTTTATCCTTACCTCCGACCCTGGCACCGAGGGTTTGATTCTGCACGGTGCCAGCAACCACCAGTTTTTTGGTGCGGCATACTATATGTACACCAATGGACAGATGCGCTGCGGCATGGTGGTACTCCAGTATCAACTTGCAGATGTCGAGGAAGGAGACGGAGGACTCTGTGTCGTTCCGGGGAGCCACAAGGCGAATTTTCCCTGTCCGCAGGAGATCAGGGAGTGGGAGGCAAATCAGGAGATTGTCTATAATGTGCCTGCCAAAGCAGGCGATATGATAATCTTCAACGAGGCAACGATTCACGGCACACTCCCGTGGACGAACCATGAACGAGAACGCCGTTCATTGCTGGTGCGTTATTCACCGAAGTATTTGCACTACGCTGGCGGTTATTACGATGTGACATTTCCAGAATGGGCGGATGAGCTAACCGAAGCACAGCGCGCGCTGTTGGAGCCACCGTACATTTACAATCGCCCATTGCTTGAAGAAGATGGAGAAACGGTTGTCCGGCCACGGGTTGAGTATTAGTACAACTGGGGTTTCTCAGCATCAAGTCAGAACGCCCAACCCGCCTTTACTGCTTCCGTCGATACCAGACAGCTGAGATTGTGGCGGTCATAGGAATGGTGAGGACGAGGCCAAGCGTACCAGCGAGCAGACGCACGATCTCGGCGGACGCAATTCCGACACTCAAAAGCTCGACTGGGGGCGATTGGAACAGGTCAAGATTAGGTGTCGCCACTGCCATGATGAACAGGAATTCTACGCCCAGATAAGCAAAGACCAAAGTATTGACCATCGTTCCGAGTATATCAGTGCCGACATTCATCCCGGACGTGATTAACCTCCAAGTGGGCATGTTCGGATTTGCCCGACGAATCTCTTCCATTGAGGACGCGACCTCGATCGCCCCATCAACAGCGACACCAAGCACTCCCATTAACATTCCCGCGAGCAGCACCTGTCGGAAATCGAAAGGTGGAATGCGAGTGGCTTCTATGATGTCCGCCGAGACTGCATTTTCCAATCCAGAAAAATGGAGATAGTTTTGGGCAAACATGACAATCAGTCCGGCAGCAAGGATGCCTCCCATCGTGCCAAGCACAGCTGAAAAGGTCTTTGGGCTGGGACCAATCACGAAAACAAGGGATACAAATGCAATCATGCCAGAGGTCAGGGTGACAATGAAAACGGCATTCTCGCCGCGTGAGATTAATGGAATCATGAAGAAGTAAAGAATTAGCCCTGAACCAATCATCGCACAGGCGGTACGTACCCCCTCATTTCGTCCTACAATGATGATCGCCACCAGCATCAATCCAAACATCCAGATCAGAAATTGATCCCGACCATACTCTTGAACGAGATTGACCAGACTGACCTGATCCGGGGTCCCTCCCATGCGGCATAAGACAATATCACCTGGCTCCGCGGGAATACTCAAGAGATCTACTTTATGATTGAGGATGTTCCGCATGATGACCGTCTGCCCAGCGTAAAGCCCCGAGAGCATCTCGATTTTCAGGATGTGATGTTCCGTCGTCGCATCGTAAACGTTGAGTTTGCCTTCGACCTCACCAACAGAAAACGTGACCTGGTGTTCCTCATCCCTGATAACCCATTTAGTATCCCTCCATTCTTTTATAGAAACGGTGAGGTCATCTGATATCGGCATGTTATGGCTCTCAAACGCTCGCCTGAAATTTTCGGAGATCTGCCGACGCTCCAAATTGTCTTTCTCTGTTATGTCCACGCTAAACAGGAGGGGTGCATTCGATTCCAAGAGGCTAATGACCCTGCCTTTGGCATATTCCGATCTAGTACTAAGATTCCCATCTGCGTCACGATGCTCAACAATCACGGCTGACGCATGATTGATTCGATGGTAAAAGTATTGTGTGCCCACAAGCACAACAATCAATGCGATCGGCACGGCGAAACGTGTTTTGCTTTTCGGATCGTCCGTGTGAAAAAGCTCCTCAAGTTCCTCTTCCGATGGAAGATCTTCATCAATCTCGGCCGGGTTGATTTTCCGATATTTGGTTAGGACACCGGCGATGACCGCCGCGATTGGAACGGTTAAGACTAGCCCGATGGTTCCGACAATGGCCTGTGTGATAGCCACCGCCGTTATTTCATCGTTTGCCAGACGGAGGAACGGATAAAGGTAGCCGACTTCGGGGAATTCGATACGCGGCAGTAGCATTGTGATCATATATGCGCCAAGATAGGCGAAAATGAGGGTATCCGCCATTGTACCCATGATGTCTCGCCCCACATTCAACCCGGCGCGGATAGCTTGCCGTACGGTGATATTGGGGTTGACCTGCTTGACCTCATAGACGGAGGAAGAGATGGACATACCGACATCCATCATCGCACCAACAGCTCCCAAGATCATCCCCGCCGCGAGGATACCTTTGAAGTCCCAACCGTGAGAAAGGGGGGTTCGCCAAAGGGCAATACCGAGTTCAAGAAATCCAAATTCTTGCGCCAATCCGGTCAAGAGCATCGCCTTTTGACTTATGACAGATAAGATGCCGACAGCGATCAATCCGCCGAGGGTGCCTAAGACTCCAGAAACCACCTTAAAACTGAACCCAGCAATCAGCACGAAGGTTGTAACGGTCAGCAAAGCTGCGACGAACAGGGCAGCGGCAATCGGGTTGAAGCCCTTGAGCGTTAAAGGAACAAGGATGTATAAAATCCCAAAAGCGGTGACGAACAGCGTCAAGATAGCGCGTATGCCCTTCATACCGGCGACCAGAATAATTAGGATCCCCAATATTCCTGCAAGATAGAGGAGGAAAGGCGTTCGGAAATATTCGAGCATTCGCACATCGTCACGTATTTCACCCAGAGTCGTGTCCTCTTGGCGTCTAAGGGGCATTTCAAGGAATAGCACGTCTTTTTTTCGTATGACCCGATCACCGTATGCACGTCCAGTCCAGATATTGTTGACCTGAACAGTTTCGCCCCGGAATTTTCCCGAAATAACGCGGAAGGTTATAATTTGATCTACCTCTTCTGTCGTATCAACCTTCGTCACCCTTCCGAGACAGACTAAGGTTTTTAGGGCACCATGTTGGACAATCTCATTGAATTGGAACAATTTAATGTGTAGCACAAGGACAATAATGAGAATTGCCAGTACGCCAAAGATTTTCAGATTTCTTTCACTCATTCAGATTTTCCTTTCATCATATCTTTCAACACCTATCCCTGAAGCTACCTTCGCATTCGATTAGGATTGCCCGACTCGGTACACTTTGGTTGCACATCTCGGTACAGTTTCGCATGAGATGATAGTGCAATATCAAACTTTGACCTCGGTTGATAGGTACGCTTCTCGTCAAGCTTAGGACGTATCCCATATTGGCGCAAGTTTCATACCGCTTAAACAGATTACAACAACAGTTTCCATGTTTTTTTCGTTATCATTTACTGTGCCGCTCCCTCGCTGATGTGTTCCTTGCGCTCTCTCAAGTGTTTGTGGATAGTGGCCGCGACCCCATGCGGTATGCCCTTCACAGCAAGCAGTTCATCCAGACTGGCGCGACGAATCTTTTCGACAGCCCCAAAATGCTGTAGCAATGCTTGTTTCCGCTTGATGCCAACATTCGGAATCTCATCCAGAATCGATTGGCTGAGTGCCCGGCTGCGGCGTTTTCGGTGATAAGTGATGGCAAATCGGTGGGCTTCGTCGCGCAATCGCTGGATGAGGTGGAGCGTTGGATTATCACGTCGCAGTACGATCGGGGCTGACCTTCCGGGCAGAAAGATATGCTCAAATCGTTTGGCAAGCCCAATAATCGGCAGATGGCTCAAATCAAGCGTTTCCAACACTTCACACGCAGCGCTCAATTGTCCCTTACCCCCATCAATCAAGATCAAATCTGGGAAGCGGTTTTCATCAATAGCACGACGAAATCGACGGGAGACCACCTCCTGCATCATTGCATAGTCGTTCTGACCTTCGACTGTGCGAATTTTGAAACGTCGATACTCGGATTTGGCGGGTTCCGCATCCTCCATCACCACCATTGAGGCAACCGGAAATCGATCGCCCAAATTGGAAATATCAAATCCTTCGATCCGACCTGGAGGGTGGGGTAGATTTAGCAATTCCTGTAACTCGATAAGAGCAGGATTGTCATCGGCTTTGAAGACGACGTGCTGTTCTTTCTGTTCGAGAATGATGCTCGCGTTCTTCGCTGCCATTTCTACCAACTGGCGTTTGCGCCCCCTCTGTGGAATATATAGTGTTACACCGCTTCCACGCTTCTCAGACAACCAATGCTGGATGGCTTCCGGCATGTCGATGTTGTCAGGCAGCAGGATGATCTTCGGGATGAACGACGCATCTTGATAGTACTGCTGAACAAACGCAGTCAGTGTCTCGACTTCAGAGTCAGACGAGTTTTTGAGGAAGTAGTGTTCGCGCTCAATCAGCTTTCCATCGCGTATCATCAGCACCTGCGCACACGCTTCATCGCCCACTCGCGCTATGCCGATCACATCTTCATTTTCTGCCGATGGGTTATCGAGGTTTTGCTTAGCAATTGCCTCTTTGACATTCTCGATCTGGTCTCGATATTTCGCTGCACCTTCAAAATCGAGAGCGGATGCAGCGGCCTGCATCTTCACCGTTAAATCTTTTAGCACCGTCGCTTTGTCTCCGCTCAGAAATTGTCGGACGTTCCTCACAATCTGATTATAGTCCTCAACGGTGGTGAGATCTGCACACGGACCAGGACAGCGTTGG
Organism: Candidatus Poribacteria bacterium; assembly: GCA_965220385.1. Classification (GTDB taxonomy): domain Bacteria; phylum Poribacteria; class WGA-4E; order WGA-4E; family PCPOR2b; genus PCPOR2b. The sequence goes on from OZ244825.1 coordinate 2,111,784, forward strand.
ATATGATAATCCAAGCAGACACGGTGTGGATTACCCGATGCTTTCAATTCTAGACTACAGGTGCGGATAGGGAAAACCTTCGTTAGCTGCTTGATCGTCTGCCGCGTCGCACGCGTATGCACAAAGGGACCAAAATATTTCGCGCCATCATTTTCTATCTGACGGGTGATATAAAGCCCCGGAAACGGCTCGTTGACCGTCACTTTCAGGTACGGATAGCGTTTGTCGTCTTTGAGCCTAATATTATAGCGAGGCTGATGCTCTTTAATGAGGTTGTTTTCAAGGATTAACGCGTCAACATCACTTGCAGTGAGGATAGTGTCGATATCGTGGATATAACGCAGCATTGGCTTGGTCAGGGCATGTGGAGAGGCAGCACTTTGGAAGTAGGACCTGACCCGTTGGCGCAACGAAATCGCCTTGCCGACGTACAGCACTTTTCCTGCTGCGTCTTTCATCAGGTAAACACCGGGACTGGCAGGTAGGCTTGAGAGTTTATCACGAATCTGTTGGTTCATTTTCCGGTACTTTCAATTGGGCGCAGAAAACTTATCTCTTAATAAGCACTTGGCGCTCTATCAAAAACAACTGTAAATGTTTCGGCTAGCTTATCTTCAATGAATTTAGGTTCAGGGAGATTGGCTTTGCGACATTCCTCAATCATTCGGGGAACTCCAGACCCTAAACCACGATAAGGAATTCCTATCTTCGGGACAAATGAGATTAACACCGGATTCCTCACAATTTGTATTCCCGCTCGAATCGATTCGACCGTCGCTGTATTAGGCAGCTTGCCGGGGCTAATGATTTCAACACGATTATCGAAGATGAAAACGCGGATGCTACTACTGATCAGATAGTCCCGGTGAGCAAGCGCGTTGACGATCGCTTCTTCCAAGGCAATTTCGGGAATTTCCAGTATACCGGGAAAATTAAAATTTTGACCGTTTTGTCGCTTTCGTAGATTGCGCTTGAGAAACCCCATCGTCCCTTTGAACTGTTCGGCTAAGGTTGATTCGATATCTTCGCTATCCAAATATTCTGTTCCCTCCAAGCGGTTGCCGATAAATGCGACCGCTTTGACCATCAACTGTGGTCGAATCTGTTGTGGTTCTTTGCCGAAAAGGAGCAGTCCTGCCAACGTCAGATGTGGTGATTTGAGAAGTTTTAGGTTTGACAGAATGCGTTCGGTGGAAGTGTTAAGTTGATCAATTTCCTGATCGTATTGTTGCTTGTAGAAATCTCTAAATCGTAACAGATCAAACTCATCCACACTCGTATGAGGGAGTAGCATCTCATCGGAATATAGTGTACCCGATGCCTGCATCAACCGTCGGAGTTCTTCCCGTGTTGCCCGACGTTTATCAGCACCCACTTTCACCCAAAACGCCGTTTTATTGACAGCATAAGGCTTGTCGGTGCCCAAAATGCTGATGACAACGACCAATCTATCACCGTCCCTCAGATTTTCTGTCGTTACGCTTACAGGGGGCTCGATCTTTTGAGAGCAGGCGTTTGAAATCCATTGGTTGAGTTGGCGAATGTCTGCAACGCCGCAAATCTCTCCTGAATCTGACACACCAACGATAAGCAGCCCGCCCTCGGAATTAAACATCGCAGCAATCTCTGTAGCTAACGCATCAATGCTGTCGAATTGGCGTTTGAACTGTGTTTTGGAGTCTTCGCCCCGGCGGATGATTTCGTGGAGTTCAGAAGTCGTCATCGTAATACCCCTATCTTATTAGCATAAATTACTGGAACTTGACAAGTACCAAGTAATTACGCTTTACACATCATGGCACCACGTTTTGCGGTCTACCCTCCAAGAAGGCAATAACGTTGTCGACCACCCCTTCGTTTAGCAGGTCGACACCCTCTGGGGTCATATCCGCGCAGTGGGGCGAAAGAATAACTTGCTCGCAGGCAAGAAGTGGGTGGTCAGCGGGCGGTGGTTCCTCATCGAAAACATCAATTCCGGCACCGCCAAGATGCCCAGAATTTAGTGCATCAACGAGTGCGTTTGTATCTACTATATCTCCGCGGGCAACATTAATCAGCAAGGCATTGGGCTTCATCAGTTCGAGTTCCCGTGTTCCGATCATCTCCCGGCTATCATCGGTCAGTTTGACATGGAGACTGACAACATCTGCCGTTCGCAATAGCTGATCCAGTTCAAGGTACTCGACTCCCAGTTGTGCGGCTCGTTCCGATGAAGGATTGAAAGTCCAAGCAATCACATTCATGCCGACAGCGCGACCAAGCCTCGCCATCTCCGCTCCGATGTGGCCCGTCCCGATGATCCCCAATGTTTTGCCCTGTAGGTAGATGTTGTCCATGCGGGGCCAGCCGCCATTTTTCACTTCCGCCGTCATATAGGCAGATCGTTTGGCTGCGGCGAACATTAGCCCAAACCCATGTTCAGCGACGACCGGGGCTGTCCGACCCGGCTGATTGCAGATAACAACACCAAGCTCCCTCGCGGCATCCAGATCGAGCATGTCTGTGCCGATGGAGCACGTAGCAATCATGCGTAGTTTCGGGACTTGCTTCAGGGCTTCGGCGTACCAAGTCACAATGCCACGCGTGTTCATGATGATATCCGCATCTTTTGCGCGATCAATCTGTTCCTCAAATGAACCTGGACGATCAGTGTACAACGTGACATCGCCGTAAGGTTCTAGGCGCTCCAGATGTGGTGACCCCTGGATCTGTGGTGGATTGTCGCCGGGAACGACGATTTTTACTCGCTCCGAGGTTTCTGTTGACATGCTACTTTCTCCCTTTGTGTTGAAGATATTGCACCCTTCATTGAGCCTTATTATACCCTAAGCGCCAGTTTGTTGTGCTAAGGCAAATAGCAAAAGACCAACTATTTCAGTTTTGGCGTACAGTCGAGGAATTTTCAGATTTTGTTGAACTTATGCACTTGAAGGATGAGACACGGTAATTCGACGGCCTATCCCGAATACGGGTCAAGCTGCTGCGAATCTCGACCCACGGCTGATGCCTCCCCCGCAAACGGGGTGAGTCTAAATTCATGTCTAAACACCACAGTGCTTTTATTTGGTTTATCCGTTTGTGTCTTGTGCGTGTTCCTGCATTTGTTCCGCTAAACGCGCGGGACTGTCTATGAAGAAAGCGACAATTCCAAGCAGAATGGGGATGAACGCCGAAATTATCAGCGCAAGATTATAGCTTCCCAAAAGATCTCGGATAATCCCCAACGGCATCGGTCCCAGCGCAGAGCCGGCAATCGTAATCATTGTGGTGAAACCGGTGATGCTACCCAGATGACGCCGCCCGAAGTACATCGCCCAGACAACGCTTCCCAAAATACGAATAAGTCCACTGGAAACGCCGAGAACAACGCCAAACACCAACGCAAATGTGGACCCAGATAGTGAGCGCGCCATCAGCAGTGACAACGCTTGGAAGAATAACCCACTTGCGAACAGTATACGCACCGGCACCCGATCTACGAGAATACCACTACCGCAATTAACAATGGCAGTAGTTACAGCGATGGGCACGAAGACCGCTGCGGCGAGACTGGGTGTCAATCCACTATCGGTGAAGATACTGACTATATGGAAAAACAACCCAGTGGACAGCATACTGATGGCAGCCAGGCTCGCCAGTAAAATCCAGAAGACAGGGGTGTGCATTGCCCCCCGTAATGTCCAGTGTGCCTCTGTCCACCCAACGGGTGCCGCTTTTCGTCTGCGAGATCTGAATGTTCTTGATTCTCCTCCATCAGGTTGGAGACCGTAATCCTCTGGATGGTTGCGAACAAATATAAACGCCAGCGGTGCCATCACAGACGCCAATATGATCCCAAGAAGCACGTACGTAGAGCGCCAGCCATAGATAGGGAGTAGCCAGTTGATAAGGTTTGGAAAACCGCCCAAACTGATGAGGGAACCCACCATGCCAGAGATACCCATCACCATGCCCCGCCGACGGACCCACCATTGGTTGATTACGTTCGTACAGACCATGCCCAAACTGCCTTGACCGAGCAGGCGGAGTGCGATGAAACCTATACCGAGCATGATGGTGTTCTGCACGTAGCCCATGTAGACGCATGACAAGCCGAAGAGCGCGGTGATGAAAAACACCATTATTCGCGCTCCACGCCTGTCAATTTGGTATCCAACAAGAGGTAACACAAAACCGCCAACGAGTGTACCGAGTGTGTAGAGCACACTGACAAGTGACCGACTTATCCCCAAGTCCGTGATGAAACTCTCAATAAAAATCGAGACCACGTAGGTCTGACCGGGACTGGTCATGATCATCCCTAAAGTCGCGATGAACATGATGATCCAGCCGTAGAAGATTGGCGATCTGCTTACAAAACGGCTGCGTGATACTTCCATTTATGACTAAAAAACCTTCCCACTCGTTCGGGAAACAATTTGCAAATCAATTCATGACGAACAGAATTTTTCCCGTGCGATGGCTCTGATACGCATGGATCAGGGCGTCCTTGACATTGGTGAGTGGGTATGTTTTCTCAACCGGCACCTTCAATGTTCCTGATGTTAGGAGCGGGATTAACTGATCAAACATCTCACGAATCTCCGAAGCCTCGGCGCGTTTATACCACGCATTAATCCAAAAGCCGCGGAACCGGAGGTCTTTGAAAATCAGCAAGCTATTGCTCATTTGCAACGGCTGGAGTCCCATCGCACCGTAGGTGACCAATGTACCATGGTCACTGAGCGATTTTGCTATCTCCCGTGCACTTTCCCCTCCCACAGCATTCAGTCCGAGCGGCGCAGCGCCGTTTCCAGTCAAGTCCCGTATCTGTTTCGATAGCGGTATCTCATCAGTAACGACAATATCTGCGCCTTCCGCTTCAAGTTCGGGAATCAGATCCTTTCTGCGCACAATGTTTACGGTTTTCAAGCCGCGGAGCCGCGCAATCTGAATAACTGCGCGACCAACTCCAGAATTGGCAGCGTTTTGGATCACCCAATCACCGGGCTGAAGATCAACGAATGCCTCAAGCATCCGCCAAGCAGTTGGCGGGTTGACTGATAGCATTGCTGCTTGCTCCGGTGGAATATCGTCTGGCAAGGGAATCACGCTGTTGGCATCCGCTACATATGCCTCGCACCAGTTGCCCACCCGGTCCAGCGAAAAAACCGGTTGTCCCACACGTAGGTTGGAGATGGCAGCCCCGGTTTGCGCGATGACGCCGACACCTTCGTTTCCCGCAATCGCCGGTAAAGGTGAGCGAATCGGATACTTCCCCTCCAGTCTGTTGATGTCAGCAGGATTAATAGGGGAGGCTTTCATCTCCACCAAAACTTGGTCAGGTGCAATAGCCGGTAGTTCTCGCGACTCAATCCGCGCGACCTCCTCGGGCACTCCATACTCGTGATGACAGATGACCTTCACTACTTTTTTCATTCGATCCTCATTCCGTAAAGTATCTATGAATCATGACAGCAATTTAACCAAGAAAGTCTAATCCTTCCGTTGTTGAGTTAGTCATTCATGGAACCGTTGTGCTGTGTGCGATCGTTGGATGGATGGACAAGAAAACGCCGAACAGGGTACTCCGATCAGCTTTTAAGGGATAGATGATACTCCCAAGCAAGCTCATATTGGGTGATAGGTCAACCTCTAAGCCAATCTGCCCTGTAAAGGCACCACCACGCGAGGTTTCCTCCCCAAGCGTCCACCAACTCATGTCATAGAACGCAAGGGCGTATGGAGCAACGGTGAGCGACGAGTCACCTATTAATCGGTGGAAAAGACCGAACCCGACGGAAAAGCCGAGTGTACTATTCTCGACACCCGTTCTTTCATCCGCAAAACTACCAAAGAAACTTCCGCTTGCCAGACACTCCCAATCACTTCTGACGAGCGGTTGAATCGAACTGATACCGGAATAAAAGAACGAAATCGGCGATAGCGTGGGTGAACGCTTGTCGTCAAAATAGAGTTGCCCCGCCTTCAAAAACCCTTCAATCTCAGGCAGTACACCATACTCAAGGCTGCCGACCGCTGCGACCCTCTCGTTGACAACTTCTGCCCCCACCGCGATGCTTGCCTGTCTCACGTTTAACTGACGGAGATTAAAGGGATGTTCATAAAGTTGGGCGTGTGTTTCCATCAACGCAACTACCAACAGGAGCGTTGTAGCCGTTGCTGTCAGTGCTTTCATATCGAAGCTCGCCCTCTCTGCAACTATCCCCTTTCTATCTCGCGTGAATCATGAATCTCACGGCGTTAGCACCACTTTTCCAATTGATTGCCGTTCTTCAATCAGGCGGTGCGCTTCAGCTGCTTCTGCGAACGGGTAGACATGCCGCACTACGGGCTTGAGTTTGCCAGCTTGGGCAAGGGCGATTAACTCCTCCATAATCTCAGGAGAGCGCGACTGGGCGTTGCTAACACCACCCCAGCCGATGAGCTTCAAGTTTTTTACCCAAAAAGGCAAGAAATCGATGTGTCCTGTTCCCGTAAAAGAGTTTGAGCCGAAGCTGACCATTCTGCCGCCTTCCGCCATACAATCGAGGTTTCGCGTGAAAACTTCACCACCGACCGACTCCCACACAACGTCCACTCCGCGTCCGTCTGTGGTTTCTAATGTCGCTGGTACGAAGTCCTCCGTTCGGTAGTTTATTGTTACATCGGCACCAAGTTCGCGCGCGAGTTGGAGTTTTGCTTCGCTTCCCGCCGTTGCAATAACTCGTGCGCCAAAGTGTTTCGCCAGTTGAACCGCAAGGACACCTGTGCCGCCGGCCGCAGCGTGAGTGAGAACGGTCTCACTCGCCTGTAGTCCAGCAGCGATTTTAAGTGTATGATAGGCAACCGGGGCATAGTCAAAGGCGGCTGCCTGCTCCGGCATAAATGACTGTGGGTAAGCGGTTGGACCAGGTCTTCCGTCTGAGCGGGGTTGTAGATCTCCTGCATCCACTACGCCATATTCGACGTATGAGCCCGGTCGCACCCCACCCACCAGATGGCGCCCGCCAACTTCGACCCCCGTGGTGTTCGGTCCAAGTGCCGCCACTTCCACACATGCCATACCACCGGGAATATGTGGCGGATTATTAACCCCGTATTGCGCTTCTTGAGAGGATCCGATTCGTCCACTGCCGCCGTGTCGTATGTGGAGTTGGATGTAATCAATGGCAACCGCGAGCACCTTGACGAGCACTTCACCTTGTACAGGCTCGGGTGTCAGCATCTCTTCGTAGCGCAGCACTTCCGGTCCGCCAAACTCTCGGTACACACTAGCTTTCATCGTTGAAGGAACTTGGATTTGCGAGGGGTTTTTATGGTGCATAGCTGATGTCACCTCGTGTATATCTGTGATAGCACCTACTGAATCTATAAATCGCGATCAGCAACCGTATATGCGCTTCAGTGTAACACCAAGTTAAATTGAAATCAAGGGTTAGTTGGAGTTGCAAGTATTGTCCAAAGCCTCTGGAGATGAACCGTCATAGCCTTAAGTTCCTTTGAGCCCAAAGTGTGCGTCCTGTTGCCGCCTTAATGACCATAACAGCGAATCCGATGGCGGATTGACCATTTCTTGGGTGATTAGGGTTTCCGCTTCTATATCTCTGGATAAGCGGTTGCCCTCCAAGAGGTAAAGAGGCACGGGATTCCCATTGGCGTTGGGAGACGCAGGGAGGATAGCTGCGTCGATATTATTGGTATGACCGTCGCCTAAAACTGTACCTGCGCTGAGTTCACAGTTAGACTTTGCGACAAGATCCACCTGTGGCTGTAATCTGGACGCACCGGTAGGAACATTCAGCAGCGCAGCGGAAAGGATGGAGATTGGGGTTTCCACGCCGCACAGGTGGTAAGGGCGATAAATCACGGCTGTTGAACCACGGCTGTTCGGAATCAATCCTTTAGTCGTTAGAATCATGCGAGAGTAGTCGTTCTCGCAAGAAACCACAATGAATACCCCACCGCCCAAACCGGCATCGTCGGCACCCCTCAAGCAGGTAACGATGTCGATAACACCTCGTGTTTGTAGGATACCGCCTTCCTCGACTGGGCAGAGCACCTCGGGAATCTCGGAGATCCGAACGATGGGCAGATGTAATAGGGGAGTATCGGGCATCAATCCGGTGGCATTCGCTGCGACCGTCATTTCGCCCAAATCGGAGTTAGAGGTTTTCGGAAGTGAGGCTAATATCTCACGGCGGGCGGCGATGTACCGCCTTGCCTCACCACCGGGAATGCGATTTAGTGCCCATGTGTCTGATTTCCTTATAGCAACGGTATCCCTCCCGCAAGAAACTGTGCGAGCTTCAGGATCATAGATACACTCCGCGTTACGCGCTTTACCACCACAGAGCACCTCCAACCCTAAACTCCGCGCCCACAAAACCAGGCCGATTAACAGACCGTGTTGATCGCCGTCTACGGGTGTATAGACAACCCCAGCACTGTCCGCAAAGTGTTTGAGAATTGGTCCGATAACGGCATCGGTCTCTTTGTTTATCATGGCCACATGCTTTCCGTGTTGGATGGCTTCGTGGGCATGACGGGCACCAGCCTCCGGGACACCTGTAGCCTCAATAACGACATCTATCGGTATATCCATCAGGAGCATCGGATCTTCCGTAATTACACATTTCCTGGCCTCCATTGCGCGCATTGCATCTGAACGGTTATCAGATATAGAAATATCTTCGTCGGAGATTCCAGCGTGATGATACGCCATCCGCGCGGCTTGCGGATCAAGATCTGCAATAATCGGAATTTCCAGAAGCGGTATGTGCCGCGCCTGGGTAATGACGGCGGTGCCGTAGTGTCCGCTGCCAATCAGTCCGGCGCGGACCGTCCGCTTCTCTTTAAGGTCGTCAAACAGATGATGGTAGATCATATTCGCGCTTTCATATTAGAACGTCAGTCCGACACGTATCGCTCCGCCCTCTTCGGCAAAGGCGAACGCTTCGTTAATTTGTTCGAATGGAAACGTGTGGGACATGATTTTGTCGAACGGATATTTCTCGTGTGTCCGTTTCAGGAAATCGAGTGCTCGGGCAATGACCCAACCCTCATAGACAATCACCCCGCGAATCGTTCTACTACACCGTACAATACTGCCGGGATCAATTTCGGTGGGCATACCAAGATTGATGTTCCCTACCCAGAGATAGCGTCCACCCCAACGGAGCATTTCCACTCCTTCGGACAGGACGCGCGGCGAGCCTACGAACTCAGCGACCAGGTCCGCTCCAACCCCTCGTGTGTGATCGAGCACGTATTCAACGCGGTCTTTTGCGGAGAGCTCATCGACATTGATGAGATGGTCAGCACCAAATTCGCGGGCGAGGTTTAACCGTGCTTCCAACCGGTCCAAGACTATGACCTGTCCGGCACCCATCTCCTTCGCCACAGCCGTGGCATAAAGTCCAAGTCCGCCTGCACCCTGAATCACGACGGTATCGCCGAGCGTAATGCCAATCTGGTTAAGCCCATAGATGACCTCTGATAGGGCACAGTTGACCGGTGAAACGTATTCGTCGGGCAACTCATCGGGCACCTTGAAGATCCAGTGTCCCGGTTTCATGTAGTAATATTCACCGTAGGCACCGTGAAAATGTGGCGATTGATCGCTCGGCACACCGAGCCAGTCCCGATAACGGTTGGGACATCCCGGTTTGCCGTTGAGGCAGGTCCAACAGTGGTTACACGGCTTGAAGTAGGAATAGGTGATTCGGTCTCCTTCTTCCAAGGGTTGCCCCATGCTATCGTGCTGGATATTCTTGCCAAGCTCTTCGATGGTGCCGACCATTTCATGTCCCAACACCTGCGGGATGCCGCTGGCAATTTTGGGTCCGTGTCCGCGCCAAAAGTGCAGGTCTGAGCCGCAGATATTCGCCATGCTTATCTTGACCAAGAGATCGTCTGGCTGCGTCGATGGCACGGGATACTCGCGGAACTCCATCGGTGCTTGTGGCTCTATAAAAATAGCAACTTGTCCTGTCCTCATTAGGATATCCTCCTCACTGCTCACCTTATGCCGATGCAACGGTCAATTCGTTCAGTTTGTCCGGATCTAACTCAACACCGAGTCCCGGTCCTTCGGGAGGGTAGAGATGGCTGCCTTCAGCACGGATACGCTCCTTCGCCGGTGACGCCGTGTAGAGTACAGGTCCCATTGGATCACAAGGGAATGTGAGATTCGGCATCGAAACGCCTAGTTGGACCTGTGCAGACGTTCCAAGCGTTGATTCCTGATCCGTGCCAATTAAACATCTGAGTCCCGCCGATTCTGCTAAGGCGAATAAACGACGGATATGGGTCGGTCCTCCCGAAACACATGCCACATTGAAGACCGTGCAGGCACCGCGCTCTGCTGCTTCGTAACCGAGTGCTAGGTCGTTGATGTGTAGACTCACCGGCAAATCCATCCGTTTGGTGAATTCCGCGCATACCCGCAGGTCGCGTGAGGGTTGCTCAAAATGGAACGGGTTGTGATGCCGTATCACATCGGCGTAACGCAGCGCGGTCTCCCAATCGTTGAAGCGCCCGGAGAAATCGAGTTGTTTGAGCCGGATCTGATCTCCAAATCTCGCCTTCATCTCGGTCAGGAATTCGTTATCCAACGTGCTGTCGCCCGACACGTAGTAACGGAAGAGATGATGTCCCAAATCCACCAACCGTTGTAGATAGCCTGCGGTCCTCTCAAAGTCCTCCCGCACCTGTACACCCCAGGTTGGATAACAACAGTAGACGCTATCACGCATTTTGCCGCCCAGCATTTGATAGAGGGGCACTCCCTGTACCTTGCCATTGAGGTCATAGAGTGCCAAGTCGATGGCGGAGGCGAGGTGTAGGTTGGTAACGGTGCTGCCAAAATCCTGCGCCCGTAAGAATTCGTTAATCTCCGTGATATGGGTGGCATCACGTCCCACCAATAACTCGTTGTAGCGTCCGGTTATCGCGCCGAGATCATCGGCTCTGCTATCCGAAGCTTCTCCAAGACCTATTGGGCCGTCGTCTACATGCACCTTGACAATGACATGCCCCGATATCTGACCGGTATAACGTGGTGTTTCGATTTGAAATGTCTCAATCTTTGTGATTTTCATGCCCTAATCCTCTCTATTGGGAGCTCTCTCAGGAACTTGGAAAACCCAAATGAAAAATCTGGGGTTTCTTCATGACTATTATAACCGACATGGCATAGTTGTGCAAAGCGGAAATATAGGGAGTCTTGGAGATATAGATCTGGGTTGGAGCTTATCAATTCAAGGTTGGCTGGTATTTTATTATCGCAGCGGGGAAGATAAATCAGTTGTTCTCGTTGGTTGCCCACTAACCCTCTGACAAACCATCGCTCTCTCGCATATTGACCCAGACTGGTGTGCGTTGGTTAAGATAGTTTTAGAAACTTTATATGATAAGGTGGTTGAAGGCGGGTTTGTTGTTTTAGACGATTATCGGAGATGGCCCGGAGGTCAGGAGGCTGTAACAGATTACCTCAAAGAACATCAGATTCAAGGGGTCGTATTGAAAAAAGCGGATCTACACGGCGTTTATTTTCAAAAGCCGCCCCGATGCAGGCGAAAAACATCTGATAATTGATATTATCGGTCTCCGTATTTGAGCCGTCCCCACATCGTAATTTTTTTGCCGGCAGGCGCAACAGCAAAAGCATCTCCAAACCATGCAGGACCAAAATCACCCCCCGGATTATTGGTCAGGTTTTGTAGATTCCCACCATCGGTGTCCATCACGTAGATTTCATGGTTCCCCTCCCTATCAGAAACGAAGACAATACGCTTGCCGTCAGGAGACCATGAGGGAGCCCCATCCTCATGGCGATTTTCAGTGAGTCTTTGTTGATTCTTTCCATCGGCGTCCATCACGTAGATTTCATTATTTATAAAGTCCCCCTTCCTATCGGATGAGAAGACAATGCGTGTGCCATCCGGTGACCATGAGGGAGACCAGTCATTCTTGCGGTTTTCAGTGAGTCTTTGCTGATTCCCGCCATCAGCGTCCATCACATAGATTTCAGAAGTGATTAATTCAAAATCGCCTATAAAGTGCCCCTCCCTATAAGATATGAAGACAATACGCTTGCCGTCCGGTGACCATGAGGGAACCCAGTCATCATGGCGGTTATTAGTGACGTTTTGAGGATTCCCCCCATCGGCATCCATCACGTAGATTTCATAAGTGGGGAAACCGTGTATGTCAAGGATCTCATCCCTATCAGACCCGAATGCAATCCGTTTGCCATCCGGTGACCATGCGGGAGAGAGGTCAGAATTAGGATGATTGGTAATATTTTGCTGATTTCCCCCGTCGGCATCCATCACATAGATTTCAGAAGTAATCCAACCGGGTCTTCTGTCAGGGTGCCCATCCCTCTTGGACGTGAATGCAATCCGTTTACCGTCGGGCGACCATGAGGGTACTGAGTCCCTATCGGGGTGATTGGTGATGTTTCGCTGGTTTTTCCCATCGGCGTCCATCACATAGATTTCAGCGTTCCTATCCCTATCAGACGTGAAGGCAATCTGTGCCTGTGCCCCAACGACTACCATCATCGGAGTCAGCACCAAGACTATAACGCTAGCTAAAATCAAATGGGCGAGATTATATCTCCATTGCATCCGTTATTCCTCCTCTGTTGTCAAATCGGTCTTTTATCCTTAAACACCGTTTTTTTAATAATGGCGGTTATTGGTCAACCCGTTTGAGCTGTCCCCACATCGTGAGGGTCTTACCGGCGGGAGTAACTGAAAGAACAGCGTTATGCCATGCAGGAGCTTTCTCGTCCTCGGGGTGATTGGTGATGTTTCGCGGATTTGCCCCATCGGCGTCCATCACAAAGATGTCTGGATTAAAATCCCTCGTCCGATTCGACACAAATGCAATCCGTTTACTGTCGGGCGACCATGAGGGTGAATAGTCCCTATCGGGATGATTGGTGAGGTTTCGTTGATTCCGCCCATCGGCGTCCATCACATAGATTTCCTGGTCTCCCCCATCCTTCGTGGAAGTAAAGGCAATACGCTTACCGTCCGGAGACCATGAGGGTTCCTCGTCAGTACGGTCATTAATGGTGATGTTTCGCTGATTCCCCCCATCTGCGTCCATCACGTAGATTTGCCAGTTCCCATCCCTATCAGAACTGAAGACAATGCGTTTGCCGTCAGGCGACCATGAGGGGTCCCTATCATCCCCAGGATTATTAGTGAGATTTTGCTGATTGTCCCCATGGTTGTCCATCACATAGATTTCCCAGTTCCAATCCCTATCAGACATTAAGGCGATCCGTGCCTGTGCATCAACGACTATCATTAGCTGCGTCAGACCCAAGGCTACAACGATAGCTAAAAGGAAATGTGTGAGATTGTATCTCCGTTGCATCTGCTATGCCTCCTCTGTTCTCAAATCAGTTTATTATTTTATGGAGTGGATAGAGGTCAGGTTGGGTTGGCAACCCTCTTTTCAACTAAAATTATACGACTATTTGAGCAGTTTATGCAAGCAGCCACAGTGAGATGGCGGGATTGCCCGATTCATCAGAGACTAGGCGGAGATCCCTCTCCGTTCCGATCCCGATTTCCGAGGACTCCGATTCGATCGGAGGAGTTTTCAGTCTACAGGAGAATTATGATAGATTTTAGAATTACTTATACACTCTCAATACACAGCTAACCCCCTAAATTCTAACCCCCCTAGCCCTCCTTCCGCAAGGCGGAATCCCGATGAATCGGGACTTGTCAGGGGGAAATTGGTCAGGGGGACCTTGGAAACCTCTCAAAGGTCGGAGTTATGGGTAATGTCTACTTATTTCTATAATTCACCATAAATGAATAAGGTATCAAACAAACAAAATCACTAACGTATTTCACAGCGAAAGATTATGCCCACCCCTTCATGATAAATTATATCAACCAACTACACCGAAATGTCAGCCAAATTTAAGGCGTACTGACATAATATGTCATAACCCCCTAAAAAATCGTTGAGATTAAATGCAAGAGCGGTGGGTCTGGATTTAGCAATCGAAACCGAGCGCAACGAAAAACTCTGCCCCCAGCCTTTTTCTAATTTCACTTGCGGATAATTCAAATCCCTGTTATAATCAACTTAGCTCCGGCCTGTGATTTTTCCGACAACAAACGAAGGATCGATCGACCATTTCCGCAATATAGAGATCGGGTTTTTGAAAGGGAGGACACACTTTCATCAACGAAGATATCCGTCTCTTAGAAAGATGGTTGGGAAAGCAAAGCAGATCAAAAGATACATCCAGCGACTCAAGTTTTGCTCCAGATAAGTTTTTGGTATGGGTTCTTGCAATTAAGTTATAGCGATTATCCCGCGCTCGCTCACAAAATTTTGTGGGTTGGTCGCTGGTTTCACGGCACTAAGGGGGAGACGCTATAAGGTAGTCATCTTCGGGATACACGAATGCGATACTTTATTTTCAGCGATGTTCATGCAAACCTTGACGCATTTAATGCCGTCCTATCGGCAATTGCTGAGGAGCGAGTCGATAGAATTGTTTTTCTCGGTGATATTGTTGGTTACGGTGCCCAGCCAAATGAGACTGTTGACCGACTGAAAGAGCTCAAGCCCGACACCATGGTTCGTGGGAATCACGACAAGGTTATTGCCGGCATTGAGGACGGCAGAAGCTTTCAAAATCTCGCTCACGCCAGTGCGATGTGGGCACGCGTTCAGATACGGCCCGATAATAGAGACTATCTGCAACGTATACCTCAAGGACCGATAACACTTGAGGAGGGGATGCAAATAGTACACGGGAGTCCTCATGATGAGGATTTCTATATCATGGGCCATTGGGATGCGCGACCAATCTTGCGTCAGAATCAGAGTTGGATCGTGTTTTACGGACATACACATCTTCCGATGATCTACTCAACAGAATCGAAATTCGCCCAGTGCTACCCAGAAGACGATGAATTTTACTACAGCCTTTCAGAAGACAAGCAGTATCTAATTAATCCCGGATCCGTTGGTCAGCCACGCGATCTCAACCCCAAAGCCAGTTTTGCTCTCCTTGACACCGATGAGAACATGATCTGTATAAAGCGGGTTGAATACGACATTCAGGCTGCACAGCGCAAGATCCGCGAAGCTGGTCTGCCCACATGGCACGCCGACCGATTGGCAACTGGGCGCTAAGTGATATTAACTGACTCTCAAATTCTGACCGCTAACCCCGAATCCTTAATCTCTGATCTTCAATGACCATCAGCCGAACCGATAAAGCTGTCATTATTGCGAGTATTACCACTCTCTTGACATTCTTGATAAATGCCAAACTCGGTTCAACTTGGCTGCTTTATCTGAACGTTCTCGTGGTGGGAGTCTTGTTTGGCTATGTAAGCCGACCATGGCACCAATCCTCACATCTGTCGCGCAGTGTGATTGTCGGGGTTATTGCGTCAATTACCTATATCCCCTTGGATTGGCTGTTTTCGAGAAATGTGGGACTGCTATCCTATCTGAGTCTGCGTGATATCCCGGTAGCCGCTGTGCCCTTGAGCCTGCTCCTAACTTGGATAGTTGGAGTAACGATAATCATCTACATCTACCATCGCCTTGACGAAGTTTGGGAACGGCCCTACATCCCCGCATTGATCGTTGCAGGTATCGCGTTCGCCAGCAGCACTATCTTTGACCAACTGGGATCTGCACGGCTATGGAACTGGAACGCAATCCGCTTCTCCTATTTCCCCTATATCGGCTCAGTTCCTATTTCCGTTCCCATAGGGCTTGCGCTGACCTTTCTATTCTCCCCGTATTATCTTCGCAGATACCACATCATTGTGGGAGGCATCCGGTGCGGACTCTTTATCGGGATTATGCAATTTCTCTGCTTTCTGGTGTTTCACTTTATTGGGATATTATATTGAGAAGTTATCATCTTTGTGTTTAATGCACGTTTTATGTGTAAGGGGTTCTAATGATCAGATCAACAACAATTCTCTCTGTACGGCGTGACAATCAGATTGCCATTGGCGGCGATGGACAGGTTACTCTAGGAGATACGGCAATTAAACACGGAGCGAAGAAAATTCGGCGTGCCTATAACGATCAGGTGTTGTTAGGATTTGCCGGTTCAGCTGCGGACGCGCTTACTCTATTTGAAAACCTTGAAAAAAAATTAGATGAATATCGCGGAAATCTTCAAAGATCGGCTGTCGAGTTCGCAAGGGATTGGCGAAGCGATCGCGTACTCCGACGGTCAGAGGCACTGATAGTTGCAGTGGATGCGGAAAGCGGTTATCTCCTCTCTGGGACCGGTGATGTGCTTGAGCCGGACGATGGGGTCCTCAGTATTGGATCCGGCGGCTCTATCGCCCTCTCTTCAGCGAGAGCCTTATTGAAACATTCCGCGCTCACTGCCAAAGAAATTGTCGAAGAATCGCTAAAAATAACGAGCGAAATCTGCGTTTATACCAATGACAGCATTCAAATCGACACGCTTGAAATTTAGACTCGGAATTATCGCTACTCAATTACGAATGTAGAAAACGGAGGCACACATTGTCAACACTCAGTTCTTTCTCGAACCAAAAGACGTTGGCGGACGCATTAACCCCCAGACAAATTGTTGAAGAACTCGATAAATATATTATCGGTCAAGCGGAGGCGAAACGTTCGGTCGCTATCGCACTTCGTAACCGGGCGCGTCGCCAGATGCTTGAGGACGACATGCGGGATGAGGTCGCCCCCAAGAATATCATCATGATTGGAACGACAGGGGTTGGAAAAACCGAAATTGCGAGGCGACTGGCGCGTCTGGTGGAAGCGCCATTTATCAAGGTAGAGGCGTCAAAATATACAGAAGTTGGCTATGTTGGGCGAGACGTGGAATCGATGATTCGAGATCTTGCAGACCTCGCAGTTAATATGGTGAAATCTGAACAGGCAGAGATAGTCAAAGAGAAAGCGCTTGAACTTACCGAAGAACGTCTCTTAGATTTCTTGATACCGCCGCCCCGGTCACAGATGAGTCCCGATTCTGGTGAAAAGGATGCTGGACTTACCGATGAAGATGGAGAGAGCCAGGCCCCGGGCGAAGCGGATCCACTGGCGATAGCGATGCAGCAGTTCGATGCAGCTGAGAGAACGGAGATTAGTGAGCAGGAGCAGGAAAGATACCTGCGGACGCGGGAAAAGTTTCGTCAACGCCTGAGAGATGGGAAATTAGAGGATAAACCTATCGAGATCAATGTAAGCAACCGAACGGTGCCTTTTGTTGAAATCTTTTCTCCAAGCGGCATAGAGGAGATGGATATCAACTTGAAGGATATGTTTGGAAGTATGCTGCCCAAGCAGGAGAAGAAGCGGCGCGTACCGATCTCTGAGGCACGGCAGATCATCGCGCAGGAAGAGGCAGAAAAACTGATCGATATGGACAATGTTATTAGCGACGCCGTTGCCCGTGTCGAAAACTCAGGCATCGTTTTTCTGGATGAGATCGATAAAATTGCAGGGCGTGAATCGAAGGCGGGACCCGATGTTTCGCGAGAGGGTGTCCAACGGGATATCTTACCCATTATCGAAGGAAGCACCGTGATGACAAAGCACGGTATGGTTCGCACCGATCACATCTTATTTGTCGCCTCCGGCGCATTTCATGTGTCTAAGCCATCGGATCTCATCCCAGAATTGCAGGGACGTTTCCCAATCCGCGTAGAACTGAAGAGCCTGAATGAGGCAGACTTCAAACGTATCCTCACCGAACCGAAGAACGCGTTAGAGAAGCAATATATCGCCATGCTGAAAACGGAAGGTATCGATGTGACCATCACGGAGGATGCAATTGATGAGATTGCTGCCTTAGCTTTTCAGGTGAATGAATCGGTAGAAGATATCGGCGCGCGCCGTCTCCACACCATCATGGAAAAACTCTTTGACGAACTCTCCTTCGACGCGCCAGACTTGGCGGAAGAATCCATCACAGTCGATGCTGCGTACGTCACCGACCAGCTATCCGAAATTGTGAAGGACGAAGACATCAGCAAGTATATTCTCTGATACGCCTGCGCAGCCCAACAACACCTGTGCAATAAACGGCTTCGCACGAAACCGAACTTAATTCATTGGCTGTCCGTTCCGGGAAACTGCGCCAAGAATTGATGTGCCTCTTCCACCGTCGGCAGGCCCGTGCGTCCGCCGAGTTGACGGCAGTTGAGCGAAGCAACGGCCGAAGCGAACCTGATTATTTCTGCTGCGTCCCAATCTTGCAGCACACCATAGATGAACCCGCCGTGAAACGCATCTCCCGCACCGGTGGTATCCACGACATCCACCGGGAAGGCTGGAAGCGTGAGGAGGTTTCCTTCCCACTGTGCAACACAGCCCCGTTCGCCGAGTGTCACCGCCGCGATGCGGGCACCCAATTCGCACAGTCGCTCTACAACTGCTTCAGGTGGAGCGTTGGGCATCCAGCCTCGTGCAAATGCCTCCGATACGATAGGCATATCGACCAAAGGCAGGAGCAGATCCACAAGTTCTTCACTGTGCCATGTGCCATCCAACGTCACAGTCACACCCGCCGCTCGTGCCCACTTTGCCGCTTGTACCGAGGGTTCGTCGGCATCATCTAAGTGCAGAACCTTGGCAGATTCAATCTCTTCGCGATCGAGATCTGATACGCTCAAGGGAGTGTGGGTCTCCCTGCGGGACGTGAAGCAGCGTTCACCGGTGGTCTCATCAACGAGCACCAGAACAGCGCGGGAGAAGACGTTCGGTTCAAGCATGAATCGGCTAACATCTACCCCGTCCTTCTGAAATTCTTCCCGGATGAACACCCCTTCGGGATCAGCGCCGGCTCTTCCGATGAAACGGGTGGAGACCCCCAACCGGGCAAGGGTAACGAGTGCCGTTGAAACCGGCCCACCACCCTGGCGCAAGTATTGAGAAGCGCGCCACGATCTCCCATAGGTTGGTAGTTCGGGAACGACAAAGAGCATATCAGCTGTGCATGTGCCAATCCCAATGACATCTGGAGAGTTATCTTGATTCATGAGAAACTCCTGACTGTTGAGTTTGGAAGGACCGTGCTATAGCCAAATCCACGCGAGTGTGGCCGCTGCCAGCTTGTGTAGAGAAACTATTCCAGTTCCCAAATCTCCGCCGCTGTGCCGCCTAAAATCCTTTCGCGCTGTGCATCGTTCAGGAAGGGCAGCCCCTCTCGGACAAGGCGCAACTCCTGATCTAAGGTCGGCCAATTATGCTTGAGGCGGTGATGCCCCGGATACCCCGTTCCCCACACCATCCGCTCGGCTCCAAACGCGCCTACCAACTTCTCGATGAACGGATGCACGTCTGTATAGGGAAAATCTTGGCTGGAGCGACCGGCGACATCCGACAGCTTCAAATAGATGTTATCGTGCTGGGCGAGATCAACGATCGGTTGAAAGCCCGCTGCGTCCGCGCCCACTTCAGGATAACCCATGTGGTCAAGGATCAGTTTCAGCGACGGGTGTCGATCCGCAATTACCGCTACCTGATCTGCGAACGCCGCCCGCAGGTGGAATTGGATAATCGCGTCCAGCGAAGCGATCTCCTCCCACATCGGTTCGTTCTGACGGGTCAACAGTATCTTTTCGTCAGGGTAATACATCGGGTGTAACCGAAAGCCAGCCAGACCCCGATCCTTTACCCAGTAGCGCACCTGTTCCGCGTTGCTTGGGTCCTGCGGGTCGATCAGTCCATGCCCGATGAAGCGGTCTGGGAAACGCTCCACGGAATCAGCGATGTAGCCGTTGTCCCATGTGGACCAACTGGTCTGCACCAGCACCGTCCAATCCACGCCATGTGCGTCCATCTCTGCCAACAGTTCGTCGGTTGTACCCGGCTCGTCAGGATAGGAATTCCAGGTGGGCGCGGTCGGTCCAACGGGGTATTTGGGTGGATCAATCTCCCATACGTGGACGTGCGTGTCAACAATCATTAAAAAATCCCCCTTTCGTAAGGAACGCAGATCTGCATTCCCTACTTTGTACGCAGTGCTGTTTCTTCTTTCATCAATATGTCCATCATCGCATGAACACGGGGTAAATCCTGCGGTCCCACATCCTCGGCAAAGGGGATGACAGGTCCACCTGCCAATCCGGCGTAGTCCATAGCTGCATGTAATGCCGAACCGCTGTAACGCGCTCCATTTTCACCGCGAAAATCCTCAAACGGCACCATCAATGCGCGAAGCCGTTCCGCTTCGGCTGTATCACCGGTTGAGAACCTGTTAAGCAGCGTCAAGCTCATTCGCGGCACGAAATTCGCCATGCCCGAACTAAAACCGACTGCGCCGTGCGCCATGTAATCGATGCAAGGATCTTCTGCCATGCCACACACCATCGCAGCGCGCTCCCCTGCTCTTTCTACAATGCGATCAAACGCGTCGATGTCCTCCACCGCGTACTTCAGGCCGACCACCTCATCCAGTTCACAGAGGCTAACCACATCGTCCACCGGCATAATGTCCAACCGTCGTTGATAGAGGACTGTGGGCAACTGCACCACTTTTGCGATCTCCCTAAATCCGTTGTAAACGCCGTTGGCAGAACCGGGACCGACCACCGGCATAATCATTACCCCGGCGACCCCCAGTGATCGGGCGATGTGTCCCATCTCAATGGATCTCCCAAATCCCGGACCGATACCCGGCACGATATATGCGGAATCTCCGGCTTCATCGAGGAATGTGCCAACCACGGCTTCATACTCTTCCAGACTGGCATCGTAGACCATACCGGTACCACATTCCGGCATGATGAAATCTATACCGTGTTGGATGAGGTAACGGACGTTTTTCCGTACACCTTCCAAATCCACTTGTCGATCTTCCCGTCGCGGTGTAATCGCAACTACTAAAACGTTGCGACACGCTTCCCTATTCAAAGCCTGCTGACCCATTCTACGCTCCTTCCCGATAGCTCGCTAACTTCTCCTGAAACGACTTCTTCTCAAGAACTTCGCGATTCACCACGTTGTCCGGAATCTCGCCCCGTGACACCTGAATCGCCTTCTGACAGTTCATCCGACCGATGTCTCGGTAACATTCCTCCGTCAGCGCGATGGCGTGGGGCGATACAATAACGTTGTCCAATTTGAGTATCGGTTCGTTGGGATCTACCGGTTCCTCTTCAAACACATCGATACCCGCAGCCCGGATGCGCTTTTCCTGCAACACCTGCGTTAAGACGCGTTGATCCACAATAGGTCCACGCGCAGTGTTGATAAAGAACGCTGTCGGCTTCATGAGCGCGAACTCTTTTTCGCCGATTAGTCCGCGCGTCTCATCGGTCAGCGGACAGGTGACACACACGTAATCGGATTCGCGCATCACCGTGGCGAGATCAACCACCTCCACGTTCAGGGATTTGGCGACCTCCGGCGAAACATACGGGTCAAACGTCAGGAATCGCATACCGAACGGCTGCAGTAAACGAAACACTTCAGTACCAATGTTTCCAAGCCCGACCGATCCCAGTGTGCGCCCAATGAGATCAACCCCTGTTTCCAATCCTTCTCGCCAAGTGCCAGCGCGTGTTGCACGATCATATGAAAAAAAGTTTTTTGAAAGCGCGAACATCAGCCCGATAATGCCTTCCGCCACGGGACGGCGCACACCGCTTGGCGCGATAGCGATCATCACATCTGCTTCGGTCGCTGCTTCAAGGTCGACATTATCGTAGCCGACCCCGTGCCTCGCGATCAGGGTCAACCGATCTGCCCCCTCAAACGTCTCGCGGGGATACTTTCCGCCAAGTGCTATGAAAGCGTCTAAACCCCTTATCTCGTCCGGGGGCACATACGGACGTTCATGGGCAATGAATGTATATTCGATATGCGGTTCTTTCTCCAAGAGATCTAACCCAACATCTTTGAATCGGACTTTACCATCGTCTCCAAGAAAACCGGGAGTTAATCCAACGCGGAATTTGTCATTCGCCATTAATTTCTCTCTTTCTGGTATTAAGCAACTCTATTTTCAATCTATATAGAACGGATCTCAACCGTTTTGGGGTTCGCTTGGTTTCTGTGTAGAATAAAACGTAAGACAAAAAACTTGCAGGAAATGAAAATACCATCTTATCGCCAAATCCCGTAGGCGACCAAATTGCCTACCCAAGCAGCGCCCAAGCCAAGCCCTACATGCAGAGCGACATTCGTAAGCGCAGCAGCACTCGCTCCAGCTTGCCACAGATTCATCGTCTCATTGCTAAATGTCGAGAAGGTCGTGAACCCGCCTAGTAGTCCCATGAAAACAAATAAGCGAGCCTCCGGACTCAGGAAGCCGCGTGCGCCTGCCCATTGGGAAAGGAATCCGATCAGTAAGCAACCGGCGAGATTGACCACCAATGTCCCGTAGGGAAATCCGGTGGCTATCATCAGATGTTGAACATATCCGCTTAAGAGATATCTGCCGACTGACCCGAGGAATCCACCGAATCCCACCCAGAGTATCTTCCCCACGCGAATGAACTCCCTTCTTCTACTGCCGGTTGGTGCCTACCTTATTAACCCTTCCGAAGATTATAGAACACCTGTTTTCCATTAAACTGGGCACGGCTGCCAAGTTGTTCTTCGATCCGTAGCAACTGATTATATTTACAGATTCGGTCAGTACGGCAGAGTGAACCGGTCTTGATCTGCCCTGCATTTACGCCTACAACAATGTCCGCAATCGTGGTATCTTCCGTCTCGCCCGATCTGTGTGAGACGACCGCCGTATAGTTAAATCGCTTGGCAAGCTCGATAGCATCGAGTGTCTCGGTCAACGTTCCAATCTGATTGACTTTGATTAGAATAGAATTACCGATCTCGCGGTCTATCCCTTGCTGCAGCCGATCGGTGTTTGTTACGAAGAGATCATCTCCAACAAGCTGCACCTTCTCACCGATGGCTTGGGTGATCAACTCCCACCCTTCCCAATCGTCTTCCGCCATGCCATCCTCGATCGAGACGATTGGATATTTCTCAACCAATTTAGCGTAGAAATCAACCATCTCTTCAGGAGATTTATCCGGTTTCGCTTCCGCTTCTAATCGATACACCCCATCTTTGTAAAACTCACTGGAAGCCGGGTCGAGTGCCAACAGTACCTCATCGCCGGGAACATATTTTGCCCGTTCGATGCCCTCGATAAGCACCTGTAAGGCTTCTTCGTTCGATCGTAGATCTGGAGCAAATCCTCCTTCGTCACCGACCGCGGTATTGTAATTCCGATCTTGCAGGACAGCCTTGAGATTGTGGAAGATCTCCGTTCCCATGCGCAAGGCTTCCGCAAAGGTCTGTGCGCCCACCGGCATAATCATGAATTCTTGAAGATCTACGTTATTGTCTGCATGCGAACCGCCGTTCAGGACATTCATCATCGGCAACGGCAGCTCCTTCGCGTTTGCCCCACCGATGTATTGGTAGAGCGGAAGGCCTGCTTCCGCGGCGGCAGCTTTGGCGACTGCGAGTGAAACGCCTAAAATCGCATTGGCGCCAAGATTCCCTTTATTCGGTGTGCCATCCAGCGTGAGCATCGTTTGATCTATCGCTTCTTGGGCGAAAGGGTCGGCACCCTTCAGTGCGTCGGCGATAACCGTGTTCACGTTCTCGACCGCTTTCCGTACCCCCTTGCCGAGATACCGCATCGAATCAGCATCCCGAAGCTCGACCGCTTCATGTTCGCCTGTCGACGCGCCAGAGGGAACGGCAGCTCTGCCCAAAATGCCGTACTCCAATTCCACATCAACCTCTACAGTCGGGTTCCCACGCGAGTCCAGAATTTCTCGCGCATGAACGTTAGCAATTGTCATAGTAAAAAAAGTCTCCTCTTTCTTAACGCTTACTTACCCCAAAGTTCAATGTTATCGGTCAGAATCTCCGGTCCGTCCGATAGGATAACGACGGTATGCTCAAAAAGCGCAGAGAGGCTGCCGTCCGTAGTGACAGCGGTCCAGCCATCGTCGAGTACACGCATATCGGAGTTGCCCACGTTGACCATCGCCTCAATGGCAAGTGTCATACCGGGCATCAGTCGTACACCTCTGCCCGCATCCCCGTAGGTAGGGACTTGTGGCTCTTCGTGCAGCTGGCGACCAATTCCGTGACCTGAGAAATCCCGAACCACGGCGAATCCGTGCGATTCAGCACCGTCCTGCAACGCAAAGCAGACATCGCCCAGTCGGTTGCCGGGGCTTGCCGCCTCAATAGCGCGGTAGAGAGACGCTCTTGTCGCATCGAGCAGTTCTTGAGCATCGGGAGCAATCTCCCCGACGGGAAAGGTGAAGGCGTTATCACCGTGATAGCCGTCCAAAAAGATGGCTGTGTCAATCCCGACGATGTCCCCCTCGTCAAGCAGCACATCTTTGCTCGGAATACCGTGAACGATCTGATCGTTGAGTGACACACAGATTGTCGCAGGATACGGATCATGTCCCGGAAACTGATAGCCGAGGAATGATGAGATCCCACCTAATCCTTCGATGGTTTGCCGCGAGATTTGATCCAATTCGTAGGTTGAAACGCCGGGTTTGACCGCTTCCCCAATTCGCTGCAATATAATTGAGGCCGCTTTACCGCTCCGGCGCATCGCTTCGATTTCGGATTGGGATTTGATTTTAACCTGTCGCATGATTCGTAATTTGTAGAAAAGCCTTTTACGTATAGCTTATTATTTTTTTGTCGCTAATAATCCGTATGAGAGCGGATTGTGCAGCATCTGCGGCCCCCGGAATATCCCACCGCGCAGGTTGGCGATCTTCGACCAGATTGCTGATGCCGCGCACTTCCAAAAACGGAATGCCGTATAACCTGCAAATATGTGCCGCCGCAGCGCCTTCCATGTTTTCACACAGCCCATTAAAGCGTGCATGAAGGCTATCTCCGACCGCCTGAACGCCGCTGCACTGCGAGACAGTCACAAACACGCCACACCTTGCACCGCAAATCTCAGCAGCAGTTGAAACCAGTTGTGGGTCCAGTGGGAACCGGTTGAAGTGAGGTGGGTCACCGCCCACCAAAGGGATACCAATCTCGTCCGCGGGTTTCCAGCCTTCGGGCGTGACCACACCGACATCGCCGTAAACCTCCTCTGTCGCTAACGCAACGGATCGGATCAGGAGGCCGGTTGGCACATACGCACCGCCAATCCCAAATTGGATGACCAATTCAGGGGTTTCTCGCTCAAGTTGACAGGTCAGCGCATGCGCCGCGTTGACAGTGCCGATTCCGGTGTGAATCAGGGTGCATTGCCAGCCGCATAAATCCCCAACAATTACGGTTTTGCCGGCGTGTTGAGTGGTTTTGGCATCTCCAAGCTCGCTTTGGATCGTACCGGATTCCAGTTCCGTTGCACTAATCAGCAGCAAATTCGGTTTAGCCATCGGGCCCCTCCTCAATGCGAGGATCCGTAAAATTGTCTTTACTGTGGTGCAGCGACGATTGATCCAATCAACGTATGGGCTGTCACAGACTCAACGCTCACATGTACGAGACTACCAATCTCTGAACGCTCCTTCGGAAAAACGGTTGTTTTGAAACCCCCTGTCTTTCCTTGGAATTGGTCCGGATCGCGCCGCGATTCTCCTTCCACCAAGACCTCTACGGTCTCACCAATCAATTCCTGATTGATTTCGCGGGAGATGCCCTCTTGCAACTCAATGATCTCTTTCAAACGGCGTCCCTTTTCTTCCTCGCTCACATCGTCGTCAAGTGTTTTGTGAGCAAGTGTGCCGTCACGGGACGAATACTTGAACATAAACGCTGAGTCGTAGCGAACTTCAGCCATCAGGTCGTACGTCTCCATAAAGTCCTGCTCCGTTTCACCACAGAAACCGACGATTACATCTGTAGAGATTGAAAGATCCGGGATGCGCGCTCGCATCTTAGCCACAAGTTCCCGGTACGCCTCCGCTGTGTAGGTACGTCGCATCGCTTCAAGGACCCTCGTCGATCCGGACTGCAGCGGAAGATGAATCTGGCTGCATACTTTATCGCAACTCGCCATCGCCTCGATTAGCGCGTCAGTGGCATCACTCGGATGGGGCGAAGTGAATCGTATCCGCTCAATTCCTTCAACTTCGCTCATCCCAAACAGGAGGTCTCCAAAATTATGCGTTCCGTCGTCATAAGAGTTCACCGTCTGACCGAGGAGGACAACCTCCTTAAAACCCTCATCAACAAGTCTTTTTACATCGTCAATCAGCAGATGCATCGGGATGCTCCGCTCGCGTCCGCGTACAAACGGTACGATGCAGAAGGTACACATCTTGTCGCACCCACGTTGTATGGTCAACCACGCCCGAATCCCTTCTTTCCGAATCGGAGCGAGGTCCGCATAGTCCTCACCCCTGTCTAACTTTAACCCCAGAAATGGGTCGCCGGTCGTTACGGAACTGATTGCCATCGGCAGATTCCGATAAGCGTCGGGACCCAATACGAAATCCACATACGGTGCAGCATCGATCAATTTTGTCTTCATGTGCTGCGCCATACAACCACACACACCGAGAACCAAATCTGATTGTTTTCGTTTTCGATGATGCAGATGTACGAGGCGGTTGAGCACCTTTTCTTCAGCATTTTCGCGGATGGCACAGGTATTCAGCAGTACAACGTTGGCATTTTCGAGTTGATCCACCATTTCGTAGCCGTTTCGCGTTAAAATGCCCGACATCAATTCGCTATCACTCACATTCATCTGACAGCCGTAGGTTTCAATATAGACTCGCCGATCTGTCTGTGCTTGTTGAGCGCTGTCAATAGTCTCTAACGTCGGTGATGCTTTGTATATTGGTAATTCGGTTTTGGTTGGAATTTTCGGATTCATTGCTTTGCAACCTTTGTTGATCTGTTCTTTTGCTATTCAACACTTTCAAGAGCAGGCTTACGAAAACCAGAGATTCATCGGAGTCTCGCCTAAAATGGCAGCTTTTTCGGCTTCGGATAATCCCAGATGTTCCTGAAAAATTGCGAGATGCTGTTGATACGTTACCTTGGGAATCCAGAGCGATGTCGGAAAATCGCTTCCCCATATACACCGGTCCGGCGTGTACGCGTCAATAATCTGCCGGACCCCACCAAACATATCGCTGCACGGAAATTCCTCTTCGGATCCCGTGACAATAAACGACAGTTTGGCATATAAATTCTTAAATTCTGCAAGATCCAGAACCGTTTTCAGATTGTCAGAGCTCGGAAAATCAGAGGCTCTCAGATTCGCGCAGTGATCGAGCACCACGGGAACATCAGGGAACGCTTTAAGCATATTCGCCAATGAATGGCAGTTCGGTGGATTAAGTAGAGCACAGAGTACCACGTCCAACCGCTGTGCCGCTTCCCAAAGCCGTCGATGTTCCGGAATGACGGATCCGTCCGTTTCCCATCCGACGGAGACACGATTCCCGCGGACACCTGTTGAGTGCGCCTCCTCCATCAGGCTTACCGAGCCATCGTCAAAAGGATCCAAGTTCAATACACCAGTTGTCCAGTCTTGGTTATCCCGCACGGTATCAATTGTGAGTCTGTTATCGTGTGCATACACGGTGAAAGTTTGCACCACGACAACACGGTCAATGCTGTTTGTTTTAGCCTCGTTCTTCAGATCTTCGATTGTCCCTCGACCGGACGCCGGCAGAAAGGGGTCAGGGCTCTGCGGATACATTTCGGTATCTTCAGAATAGATATGTGCATGGGTGTCAACAATAGCCATCAATAATCTCCTTAACGTGAAACATCAATCATAAGTCCAAAAAAGTCAATTACTCTGACAGCGGACGGAACGAATGGGTCGAGAATTTCATTGTCTCTATTTGTTACCTGTTCCCAGATTCTGATACTGTTTTGTTAAGTTCAACACAATCCCTGACCAGAGGATTGCCATCACCATCGCGGCGATCGAAAATGCGGCACCCGGTATTACCATAACAAAACCGATCACGGTAATCACGCCAGCACTGCCACCTTTAGCAAATCTATAACCGAAAGAGTCAATCACCTGTTTAGCTCGGTAGCGTGCATCGAACGACAACGGGATGTAGAGCATCTCTTTCGCAGCCCGGAAAAGAGAGTAGTCCAACGCCTTGAAAAGCAGGAATGCAGTTGCCCCACTTCGTAGGGAAGGTGCTATAGTTAGGGCAGCACCCGCGATCAGATGAACCAGTGGAATTGCCGGATGTAAGACGCGAATCGGTATAAATCGTAAAACAACACCGGCGCACAGTTGCAGCACAAAAGCAGAGATGCCGAGCCACTGCCCATAAAACCGCCCGTAGAAAGCGGTTCGCATATCTTTGTCAGTAATGTCAGCCTCGACCAATCCATTGAATCGTAAATCTAATACCGTCGAAACTACCTGCGTCGTCAGGATGAGCAGAAACAGAAAAACCAGATAACGGGAGCGTGCGAGCACCTTCAACCCTGTGTGTCCCTGCTGTCCTCCTTGCTCTGCGGTCGCGGGTTGTGGTTCACCGGCAGCGGCATAAGCGAACATCGCAAACAGGGCGGCAGGTAGTAGCGAACCTGCGGCAAATAGTAACAGCACCTCAGAACCCAAAGATGGGGCGAGGTGTGCAACAAGGGAACCCCCGGTGACTGAACCGATTGTTGCAATCGCACAAAAAGGACCGTTGATCCAGCGCGCCTGCTTAGGGGTTAGCGTACTATTGACAAGGGACCAGTACTGCTCAATGATTATTACAATGTATGCTTCACGGAAGACATAGATCACCGCTGCCGCAATGGGATAGCCCATGATAATCAATTGATAGGCACCCACAATCAGGCAGGTGGACACAATTGATGTCAACAATAACGCACGTTTCGCCCCCAGCCACGACAACAGCCTGCCGTAGAGATAGAGCAGCAAAAAGACACTGGGCGGCACTGCTACCATCGCACGAGGAAGATTTTTGGCACCGTACGCTTCGATGAACAAGGAAGTTGACACCGCCCGAATAAACTCATAACCGCACAGCAGAAAGCTGCCCGCCAAGGCGATCGAAACCGCTGTGAGGAGTATTCGTTTCGGGAAGATTTTTTCTGTCACTATATCATCCAACTTTTGTACGCTGAACTCCTGTTGTGGTCTACAAATTTGAATCTTGTGCTACCGTTTGTGCACGTCTATGAACCTTCTCGAACTGGACGTGGGCGAAACAACCAAAAAGTGGATGTTTTGACAGGCCAGTCCGTGTCAGTCGGGGCGAGGTAAGCCCACATCCGAATCGGGCCAATGCCCGGGCATCATCGATCGGTTCATCTTGATCTTCCCAAGCGCTAAGGAGCTGCTTCCAAAGCCTCTCATCAATTGTCCCTGTTTCTGTGGGTGTCAGTTTCGCAGGCTGATGACCATTCAAACACCAACTACAATGTCCACAACGATGAGGAAGTTTTTCACCAAAATGGGCAGTTAGGTGTGCTACTTGACACCCGTCTTGTGATCCCAGCTCAATAACTTGTCCAATCCGTTCAATTTCGCGTGTTTCAAGTTCAAGTGCGTTTTGAAACAGCGTATCGGTTAGTTGATCGAGGTCATCCGGCCACCGAAGGATCGAAAAACGATTCCGGATCCCTTCGGTTCTCACTTCCAGCAACCCTTGCTCGGCGAGGTAGTCCAACGCACGCACTATTCGATCACGGGAACAATCAATCGCTTCTGCTGTTTCATCAAGATCAATACGAAACCAAGTCTTGGCTTTGTAGGCATGTTTGAAAACTGCCATCAGAAATTGACGACGTTCATTCTCAAACCTTGATAAAATTTCGGACGACGAAGTAAGTGGCTGAAATTGGTAACGGCTGTAAAACGGAGTCAGTTCTTGGAGGTAACCATTAAGTACCATCTGCACTAACAATGTCCGTATCACTAGTTGACGAATATCATGACGGCTCGATAGATCATAAAGGCTAACATCAAACTGGCCAGAAAAGGAAAAAATCTCCTCGACTAAATCCCGGATTGCGTTTCGACTTGGGGTATCCCCATAGGCAAAATTCTCAAGTGTGCAAACATCATCCAAACAGATGAACATTTCACAAGTGGATATCTCTCCGTCTCGCCCAGCGCGCCCGATCTCCTGTGAGAAGTTCTCAAGACTCTTTGGCAGATTATAGTGGTATATGTACCGGATGTTGGACTTGTCAATTCCCATGCCGAAAGCGATAGTCGCCACGACGATCCCGTCGTTTGAGTTCATGAACCAATCTTGTACTTCAGTCCGCTGCTCATCTTTCATCCCTGCATGATAGGCCCGTGCCGGTAGTCCTGTCGAGGCGAGATGTGCTGCCACTTCCTCTGCTGTCTTCTGTAGTGTGACGTAGACGATTGTGGGTCCCACAGGACGTTGCCTCAGTTTGTCTAGCAAAGCCCTGTCGCGGTTGGTAGAGGTGATAGGTGTTGTTAGTACGGTGAGATTCTTTCGGTAAAAACCGGTACGAACGACGCATTCGTCCGATATGTCGAATCCCTCACAGATGTCTCTGGACACCCTGGGAGTTGCGGTCGCTGTCAATGCAAACAGCCGCTCTGCACGACACGCCCGCGCAAAACGAGCGAGTTTCAGATAATCCGGTCGGAAGTTATGACCCCATTCCGAGATACAGTGTGCTTCGTCAACAGCGAACATTGATACCTTTGTATGCATGATTGCTTGCAAAAAGCGCTCGTTGTTAAATCGCTCTGGTGCCACATACAGGAGACGCAATTCCCCAGACCGCAGGGCTAACATGACGGACCGAGCTTCATCCGTCGACAGGGTTGAATCGAGCCGCTCAGCTGGAACGCCATAGCTTTTGAGGGCATCAATCTGATCTTTCATCAGCGCAATTAGAGGCGAAATCACGATCGTCACGCCGTCGAAAGTAAGTGCCGGTAATTGGTAACAAAGCGATTTCCCGCCACCAGTCGGAAAAATTGCCAAGGCAGAGCGTCCAGCAAGCAGGTGTTCGATAACTTCTGCTTGCCCCGGCAGGAATTGGTTAAAGCCAAAGGTATCGGAGAGCAGCTGTTGCGCTTGTTTCATGCAATGTTATTCCTTTTTTCAATCCATTGGGCGAGGAAATCTCGCTCTTATCAATGACAGAAACTGAATGATGATTCCCTTCAATTTATCTCAAAAGAGGCGCACAACTATGTCGAGTTGAGTTTCACGGCTCGCATCGCCTTCAATTCCTTTTCACCCCAAACACCAGCAATCGCCGTTTTGCATTTTGGGCAGCTGCTGTCTATCACCCGGTGCTTCAGTACCCTAAATCCCCATCGCTCAATGAGAAGCTCGTTACAACCCGGACAGTACGTGTTCTCGTAGCGTCCAACGGAACCGGGACGGTTACCGGCATAAACGTAATGGAGTCCGGCGTTGTAACCGATTTCTGCTGCGCGGATCAGCGTGGAGACAGAGGTGTTATCTGGATCGGTCAACTTATAATCTTGATGGAAAGCCGTCACGTGCCACGGGATATCCGGTGAAACCGATACAAGGAAGCTGGCAATGTCTTTAAGTACCTCATCGGAGTCGTTGAAGCCCGGCACAATCAGCGTGACAATCTCAACCCAGAAGTTGCGCTCGTACAGCATCTCAATTGTATCAAGGACGTGCTTTAGTACCCCGCCCAGCTTCCGATAATTTCTGTCATTGAAGTCCTTGAGATCTACTTTGTAGAGATCTAC
The DNA here is from genome assembly GCA_965220385.1 of Candidatus Poribacteria bacterium. GTDB lineage: Bacteria > Poribacteria > WGA-4E > WGA-4E > PCPOR2b > PCPOR2b. The sequence continues at coordinate 2,143,444 of OZ244825.1, forward strand.
CCATGGTCCGAGGGCGTCCAGAACTTCAGGCGTAGCGTTTCCATTGGACACATAGGAGGTAACGAGCCCATACTTTCTCGCCTCCGTGAAAATATCGATCGCCCATTCGCTGGTAATCAGCGGTTCATTATAGGTGCTCGTGACAACTTGTGCGCTATGTCGACGTGCAAGCGATACGAGCGATTCCGGCGAAATATCTTCCAGCGGTGCCCCAGCATCCGTGTCCCGAAGCGCTTGGGAAGTAATCCAGTTCTGACAGTAGGCACAGTGATAATCGCAACCTAACATCCCGAAGCTCATTGCCAGCGCGCCGGGGAATGCGTGGAAGAACGGCTTCTTCTCAATAGGATCGAGCTGCAACGCGCCTACATACCCCCACGGGACATAGAGTTTGCCCGCTTCGTTGAACCTCACACGACATATACCGTCCCGGCCCGGCGGGATTTTGCAATTGTGGCCACATGCGTAGCAGTGAACCCAGTCTTCTCTATCGGACAGTTTCTCGTACAGAAAGCCTTCTTGGGTTCGTGTGGTGAGAGCCCGTTTGAGCGTCACGACCTTTTCTGGTTGCTGTCTCGCCATCTTGCCTCACCTCTCGCTTCCACACGCAACATAGAAAGGTCTTGGTAGCGCCACCGATCAAACCTATGATGCGCCTTTTACGCTGTTGCGGAGTTGTGTAAATATAACCCATTTGGGCTGAAAAGGCAAGCCTCTTTTTGCCAAATGGATTTCCCCTGTACTATGTGTGAAGCCTACGTTTTGGGTATGGACACAATTCACAGAACCTGATATAATGAAACAATACCAAAGATAGAAAGGGTATTCGTGTGCAACAACAAAACCAACCTACTCAAAAGAATAAAATCCCACGTGAATTCCTTCCATGGATTATTCTCGGTGCCGGTGTGTTAATCGTACTGGTGGGAATTCTTATCAGCTCAACAGTAAAAGACAAGCCGCTTCCGAAACCGGGACCCGCGCCGCGCATCCCGAAAGTCAATCTCATTGTCCGATCCAACGTTGGTGGGGCGGAGGTCTATCTGAACGACCAGCCAAAAGCCATAGTTTCCGATACCGAGCACAAAGCGATGATATTCAACCTACCACCGAACACATACCAAATTACGGTGAAGAAACAGGGGTACGCTGATCGGACTGAGACCGTTGAGATCACCGGGCACACTATCTCGCAAACCGTGGAAATTTATTTGCGACCTACGCAGTAACCGAGTGGCATGGACTGGATACGTTTCGGACACCCACACTTCCTATATCTTCTATGGGGTACGCCTGCTTTTCTCTTGCTCTACATCTACGCGTTTCGGCAAAAGCGGAAAGCATACCAACGCTTCAGCAATCACCATTTTTTTCAACGACTGACAAGATCCGTGCACTTTGGGAGGCAAAAGGCAAAGGTAATCTTAATCTCCCTTAGTTACACCTTTCTTGTCCTCGCCCTCTCGCGTCCCCAAATCGGGACAACCCTTGAGATAGTCAAGCGGAGTGGGTTGGATATTATGATCGGTTTAGACATTTCGGCGAGCATGTTGGCGGAGGATATCAAACCGAATCGGCTGCTCAAGGCAAAACACGCCATATCTTCGTTTATTGACCGACTGGAGGGTGATCGGGTGGGACTCATTGCGTTTGCGGGGGATAGTTTTGTTCAATGCCCGTTGACTACCGACTACGCCGCGGCAAAGCTCCTATTGGATGCCCTTAGTGTTGATACAATTTCGCAAAGCGGCACGGAGGTTAGCCACGCCATTGAGATAGCCGCCTCCAGTTTTAATCAAGCGGAGCATAAGTACAAGGTTCTGCTCTTCTTCACAGATGGCGAAGACCACGGGAAAAAGGCGATTGAAGCGGCAGAGGCGGCGGTCAACCAAGGGGTACGTATCTACTGCATCGGTGTCGGTCTGCCGAATCAAGGAACGCCAATTCCGCTCCGTCACTCGGACGGTGAATTTCGAGGATACAAGCATGACCGAAACGGTAAACCTGTCGTGACAAAACTGGAGGACGCGCTATTGCGGGAGATTGCCCAACTGACGAACGGGAATTATTACCAAGCCACACCGGGTGGAGCAGAAATGGATCGTCTCTTTGCGGAACTTGGTGCAATCGAAAAACGCAAAATCGAAGAACGCCAGTTTACCCAGTATGAGGATCGATTTCAGTATTTTCTGGCATTTGCGCTGCTGTTCTTGGTATGGGAGTTTCTGCTGCCGGAGTCCCGTTCCAATAAGCCTACGGCTACAAGAGAAGAGGTCTAGCGCTACCCCACGCCGAAGCGTTTCTTAATACGCTATCTCTAACCAAGGAATGCCAAGCGCATTGTTGAGCCTTCCAACACCGCTGCTTCTACGTGAAAAACTCCTCATTATGCGGACGTAAATCCAACTCAAATGCCCACGCACTCTTAGGTTGTTGGACCAAACTCCAGTACGCTTCAGCGATGTCATCCGGTAGCAACAACGGTTCATCCTCCGATAGTTGGTAACGCTCACGGACACTCGGTGTATCAATAACGCCATCAATGATAATATGGGCGACATGAATCCCTTTTGGCCCCATCTCTCGTGCCAATGCCCATGCCAACCCTCGCACAGCGAACTTCGCGCTGGAAAACGCAATCGCGCCCGCTCTGCCGCGGATTGCCGAAGTCGCTCCCGTGAAAAGAATCGCACCACTCCCCTTTTCAACCATATCCGGCACTACCTGTTGAGCGCAGAGGAACGATCCGAAAGCGCAGACCTGCCACGAGCGATGAAAATCGTCGGCGGTTAGCTGCGCAAACTCGCCCCACGCCGCGTTGCCCGCATGATTGATAAGAACATCAACCCCTCCCAATTTCTCACGGATTGTGTTAAAACTATTTTCAACCATTTGAGTGTCAGCGATGTCGGTCGGTAGCGCGAGTGCCTGTGTACCCGATGCCTCTATTTCTGCCGCGAGCGTTTCGATGTAATCCGATGAGCGGGCAAGTAGCCCCACCTGATACCCTTCAGATGCGAATTTCCTGACGAGTGATGCGCCAAGTCCCGGACCAACACCTGTAATTACAGCAGTCTTTTGCATTGTAGTTACCCTCATTTTTGTTTAGATACTTTTCAATAGATTAGTCTCTTAATCATACTATCATTGCCCCCAATTGATGTCCAGAGCAAAAAATGCTCGGTTATCTTCCCCTCTCCCGTCCCGCCACATTGTTCTAAAAAACTTGCATTTGATTTGAGGGATGTGCATAATAGTTCGCTGGAAAATAGCAGCCATCATAGAGATATTATGACAACATAAATTTCATATCACGTATTCGGAGGATTTCATGCACGATTCACGGCTGGAAAAACTGGCAGATGTACTCACAACCCACTCAACCAAGGTACAGCCCGGTGAATATGTTCTGATTGAAGGGTTTGATATTCCAGAAGAGATGATTATCGCTTTGATCCGCACAGTGCGGGAGGCTGGCGGCATACCACTCGTTGAAATTAAGCAGAACCGCATCCAACGCGAGCTGCTCCGAAATGCCGACGAGGAAGGATTGAAACTGATTGGTGAATACGAAGGTTACCGGATGAAACAGGTACAAGCGTATATCGGCATCCGCGGCAGCCAAAATATTGCCGAGATGTCCGACGTGCCAACAGAGGGGATGCGGGCTTATGAAAAGCATTGGCTGACCCCCGTCCACTTCGATATCCGCGTTTCCAAGACGAAATGGGTTGTCCTGCGTTGGCCCTCACCCTCAATGGCACAGAGCGCAAAAATGAGCACCGAAGCGTTCGAGGATTTCTATTTTGACGTATGCACCCTCGACTACAGCCACATGGAAAAGGCAATCTCACCGCTCAAAGCGATGATGGAGGAGACGGATGAAGTTCACATCGTTGGACCCGAAACGGATCTGAAATTCAGCATCAAGGATATCCCCGTCATCCCCTGTACCGGTGAAAGGAATATCCCCGACGGCGAATGTTTTACCGCCCCTGTTCGCGAATCGGTCAACGGCGTTATCCATTTTAATACCCCCACGCTTTATCAGGGAACGGTTTTCAACGATATCTGCCTCCACTTCAAGAACGGTAAAATCGTAAATGCGTCCGCCAATAACAGTGAGAAACTCAACGACATCCTCGATACAGATCCGGGTGCACGATATATCGGCGAGTTTGCTATCGGATTCAACCCATACATCAACAACCCAATGCTCGATATCCTGTTCGATGAGAAAATCGCGGGATCATTTCATTTCACGCCCGGACAGGCGTATGAAGATGCGGATAACGGGGTGCGCTCAAGCGTCCATTGGGACATGGTGATGATCCAAACGCCTGAGCATGGTGGTGGGGAAATCTCTTTCGATGGGACGTTGATTCGGAAGGATGGAAGGTTTGTCCTCCCCGAGTTAGAGGGACTTAACCCTGAGAGTCTGCTGTCGGGGTCGGGAACGAATTGACGCTTTATTTGCTGTTCATCTCCTCAACACGTCGATCAATCCGGCGAAACTGCCAGCCCCATCGAACGTTGTAGAGGAACTGGCGCAGATCAAACCGATTATCGTCGGGCGAATACGACTCGGCGTGATACGACGGTGTCAGTGTCGTCATCTTATGGCGGTTCACGGAGTAGTAGTAAAAGAAGCGTTTGACCTTTTCCGCGACCTCTTGAGGCGGGAGATGATTCCATTCGTGCACCAGTTTCTCAAACATACTCACCGGACCGCACCGGTCAATCTTCCGTAACCGCCCGAAACGACTGAGCTCATCGTAGGTCATGCCCATATCCGCCTCATCCTCTTGTGTGTATGTTTCAGTGATCGGTTCCAGTTCCGCTGTCGGCGGTGCTTCGACCACTTCAATAAGGGCGTCGTAGCCCAGATGGTCTGCTGCCCACCGTAAAAACCGGCGGAGGTCGGTCTTACTGATTCCGCCGATTGGGTTCAGATCTGCACTACTGCAATCGTATTTGGTCACATATCCTCGCAGGCTTTCATCCACATTGGCACTGCCCAAAACCAGCAATGCGCCACGCTTTCCGCGCGTCCATGGCAACAACTGCGCCATGAGATAAGCGAGGGTCATACGAATACGCGCCTGAATATTCTGCAGGGCATTATTTTCCTCAGCCGTTCCACCCTCCACCTTGAACTTCGGGGTTTTCCCAGTAATACCCACAAAAAGAGAGTAGAGCGCAGCGACGACCGAATCGATATTTACGTTCAAGTGATAAGAACCAATCTGATCGGTCAACTGCTTCGCGCGATCCCGCGTCGCTTTTGAGCTATTCTGGGTTGCCATGTAACAGGTATAAAATATTCGGTTAGCAAATTCGCGTGGGTCGGTCGGCAGGTACGCACTATCCTCGCTTTCCCCCACAAGTCGACGGGCATCCCGGATGACCTGCTGGTTATCCGCGTGCGCCGCATGTGCGACCATCTGACACATTGAGCCGACGATCGTTGCTACCGATGAGCTATCCGCCCCGCCGGAGATCGGTAAGAAGTATCCCGTAACACCAGAACGTCTCAGGTAGTCCCACAGCCAACAAGCGGGACCGTAGGCAATCTCTTCTTCCGGTATGTGATAGGCCACATCAATTGGAGAGGAAGGAGAGTCAGCGAAATCTTCAGCGGTAAGTTCAAAATCTGCGCTTATTCGTGGTACCGAATCCGATTGGCTGGCTTGGACCATTCGACTTATAACCGCGCCACGCTTCGAGCGCACGTCTTCCAGATTTACAGTTGCTGTTACAACCTCAACCTCATTCAGCGAAAATTGTGACCCCTGCGCCACAATCTCCCCATTGACAGCGATCATCGCACAGCCATCAAAATACAGTCTCCCTCCATCACAACCCTGCTGATTCGCGTAGAGGTAGACGCCACCACTTTTCGATGTGGCATTCCGGATGAGATCGACCCGTGTATTCAGCTTCCGAAGTTCGTGATGCGAGCCTGAACCGTTCACGATAATTTCAATTCCGTCCAAGCCGAGATAGATATGTGGACTATTCGGTGCGAAGAGTTCCTCGCAGGTCTCAGCGGCTAAGGCAGTATCCCGTGTCGCGATTGCCGCGTCGCCGAACGGAACCGTCTCCTGTCCCGTTATCTCTCGGAGCATACGCGGCAGGTGATATTCTTCCACCTGGCGTGGATGTTGCCATGCGGCAAACCACCGCGTTTCCCGGTAGTTGCCGTCAGCGGCCAGAATCAGCTTAGGGCGGATGAGGAGAATCTTACCATTCAGTGCGAATATGCGACAGTTATACCGCACATTCTTGTGCATAACCGGCATCCCGATATCGCACAAAATATCCGTTGTTAGATCGTCCCTGAGGATTTCAGCAAGGCATTCCCACGAATGGAGAAAAGTATCGCCTTCCAAGAAGTGGTCTTCACAGCCATAGCCCGGTATTTCGAGCTCGGGACCTAGCCGATAGCGTGCCCCGCTTTCCTTGGCAATCTGAATCGACTCGATAATCCGCCCCAGATTCCCCTCGAAATCGAGTGCCCATTGGGTGAGATTACATGTTGCTAAGGTAGTAAGTTTCATGAGTTTGAGCCCAAAGCGTGCTATGTAAAAATAACCTTAGGATGGTTGTTCATTTGTCAGTTTACCATCAGATGTGTTATTATATTCGCTACAGCCTGTGGTCCAAGTTGGTGAGGATTTCGTTTCCACAACGTGCAAGCGTTCATCCATGTACCTATGTACTCATGAACCCGTGAAACTATTGTTTGCTTCTCAGGTTTCACTCAAGGAATAGCTCTGTGAATATTAACGAATACAAACCACAGTTGACATCTCTTTTCGATGCAAGCGGTGTTGTACTCGCCTACCTTTTTGGATCAGAGGCGAAAGGTACGACAAACCGTGAATCTGATATCGACATCGCTGTTCTGCTGTCGGATCAGATTCCACAAGCGGAATACGGTCAACGGGTGGTAGACCTCAATACTGAACTTATCGGTATTTTCCAACGGGATGCAGTTGATGTTGCACTGCTGAACACCGCCCCACCGCTGCTGGCTTTTCAGGTCGTGCGGCACGGCGTCGTTATCTATGATCCACATCAGCGGTATGTCTCATTCTATATTGACACCTTCAATCGTTATGCCGATACTCAACCTTTGCGTGACCTCCAATGGCAATACTACCTCAAAAGACAGGGTGCCAAATCCCAAAATCCCCGAAACGAGATCGGTTAAGTATGATTGACCCACAGGCTGTCCAAGCCTTGTTACAATCGCTTTCGGAATATACCGAGGATCTCCGCACCTATCAGCGGTTAAATCATGATGATGTGATAGCAGACCGCAATTATCAATCGATGATTCGTTACGCGCTGCAAACGGCAATCCAGTGTGTAATTGATATTGCGAATCATCTGCTTATCGGCGGCGACTTGGAACAACCGTCTGACAGCAGGTCTGCAATACTCGGACTTGGTAGATACGGCATTCTGCCTCAAGATTTTGCACAGGGGCTCGCTGGCATGTCGGGGCTAAGGAACGTGATTGTGCATCGGTATATGACGGTCGACGATGAGTTAATCTACCAATTTCTGCAAAGGTGCGTTACCGATTTTGAGACGTTTAGTCAACACATCGTCGATTATCTACAAGCAAACATTAACACATGATCTGTAGGGAACAACGATCGGTGTTCCTGTACGATTCAACAGCTGTTTTCACGTTTCACTCCCACGGTTTCAGGATCATTTTACTATTCTGATGGGAGGACGAGATCTCAAAAGCCCTCTGAATCTCACTCATCGGAATAATGTGGCTGATAAGCAGGTCGTCAATCAACGGCGATTCTTGGATTACTTTCATAATCCCCGGAAAATCGCTGAGATTATAGTGCCAGTTGCCGATGATGGTAAGTCCCTTGCGAATAAGATCTGGACTGACGCGGATCGGCAAATCTTGACCACACTCTCCAACATAAGCAACCTTTCCTTTGCGCCGTGCTGCGTCAATGCAGAGCCGTTCGGCTTGAACGGTTCCAGAGCAGTCTAACGCATAATCTACACCGACTCCATCCGTTAAGTCTTTGATTTTCTGAACGATGTCCGGATCGCTTGGATCGAGGACTTCGGCGGCACCCATCTGCTTCACACGTTCAACCCGCCACGGAACCGACTCCACAGCGATGACCCGTGCACCACGAAACCGTGCATTGACAACCGCGCCAAATCCGACCGGACCGATGCCAGTAATCAGCACGGTATCATAGGCACTCAGACCCATCGTCTGGAACGCGCCAAATGAGGGACCTAACGCACAACAGGCGAGTCCTGCATGTTCATATGGCACCCCATCTGGAATTTTTGGTAGGATCCAAGACGGCTTCAGGAGATATTGCGCCATCGTTGCCCGCCCTTCAGGTGAACCGGTGAAGGCTTCAAAATCGTAAGCGCTTTCGCAGTGAATATAGTCACCATCAACGCAAAGGTGACATTTACCGCACGGGTACTGTGGCATTACGACCACCCGATCTCCCTCTTTCACCTTTCCCGGTTGTGCCACTTCCACAACTTCGCCCGCTGCTTCGTGTCCGAGGAAGTCTGATTTGCCGCCTAACACATAACCCTTGTATTCGGTGCACATCGGTGCCGCATGTACTTTGACAACGACCCAGTCCTCTTTGGGCTGTGGATCTGGAACCTCAGCGAGACCTGCTTGACGTTCTCCAAGTATGACCGCTTTTTTCATCCTTATTCTCCTGAATGTTTTCGCCTGTGATCGGCTCCACTGATTTCGCAAGGCAATGAAATCATCACTCATGCTGAGTTATTATAGGCTTTCATTAAGATGAACACAGAGGAATCTAAGGCACCGGGCAAACATTGTCAGGTTGTCTCTGTGTTCTCTGCGTCTCTGCGGTATGAATTACCCCTGAACTACCTTCTTATAATCAGTGCTGTCCGGCATTATATCAAAATCGAAGTGCCATTGCAAGCGCAAACAAAAGACAGAAAAATCTTGACATCCCTGCAAACGTCTGTTACCATACTGCTCAGTCATACAAGAACCGAACAAGGAGATTCACACCGTGTCACACGTACCATCAGCCCATGGATCATCAAGTGAGACTGAAAGTCGGAATATACGTCTTTCTATTGGGATTATTTCTATTATCATTGGCATTCCTCGATATGGTGGGCTGATGGAAACAAAGTAAACTGAATCACAGCAGTCATAAAAATACAAACGCCCACCATCGAAGCGACTTCGGTGGTGGGCGTTTTTGTTTGGAAGAAAATTCATATACGTTTTGCACACAGGAGAAAAACATGTTTAAGGATGTACCCAATACAGTAGACTTTGTCGCCCAAGAACATCAAATATTAGACTTCTGGCGTGACAGCGAGGCCTTCCACAAACTTCGAGAGCAGCGGCAGGATGCACCGCGCTGGAGTTTCATTGATGGTCCAATCACCGCCAACAACCCGATGGGTGTTCATCACGCATGGGGACGGACCTACAAAGACCTGTTCCAACGATTCAAAGCCATGCAAGGCTTTCAAACACGATACCAGAACGGGTTTGATTGTCAAGGACTCTGGATTGAGGTGAATGTCGAGCGCGATATGGGTTTTAAGGCAAAAAAGGACATTGAATCCTACGGCTTGGATAAGTTTGTGAACGCTTGCAAACGACAGGTGCTACGGCACGCAGCGACACAGACAGAACAGTCCGTACGGCTCGGTTACTGGATGGACTGGAACGATCCAAATCTCTTGCGCGAGTTAGAGAAAAAAATGGAAGAAGATCCTTCACAGACCCTCACCGTAGAAGGTCCAAATGGTCCTGTTACCGATACGGTTGAGCAGCTTGTGGGTAGGCTCGGATTACCGGAGTTGGGTGGGTCTTATTTCACATTCTCCAATGAAAACAACTACACGATTTGGACAATGCTGAAGAAGTGTTTTGATCGGGGCTGGATCTATAAGGGCACCGACGTGATGCCGTGGTGTTCGCGGTGTGATACCGGCATCAGCCAACACGAGATTGTCACCGATGGATACCGAGAGTTGACGCATACCAGTATTTTCCTCCACTTCCCGCTGCGCGCCCGTCCCGGCGAGAGTCTACTGGTCTGGACGACGACGCCGTGGACGCTGACCAGCAATGTGGCAGCAGCGGTGCACCCGGATCTGACCTATGTTCTGGTGGAGCAGGACGAGCATCGCTTCTGGTTGAGCAAGGGCGCACTGGAAAACGCCATCCGGGGCGATTATCAGACTCTGGAGGAGAAGTCGGGCAGCGAATTGGAAGGTTGGGCTTATGACGGTCCCTTCGATGAACTGCCAGCCCAACAGACCTCCGGAGCAGCAGAAGGGCACCGCATTATCCTGTGGGACGAGGTCGGTGAGGCGGAAGGTACAGGGATTGTCCACACTGCGCCCGGCTGCGGTGCTGAGGACTTTGAGTTGAGTAAAGAACAAGGCATTCCTGTCATCGCGCCGCTTGGAGCAGAAGGTATCTATCTCGACGGATTTGATTGGCTAACAGGTCGTCAAGTCCACACCGTTGCGGAGGACATCTTTGAAAATCTGAGGGAGAAAGGGATTGTCTATCGCCTTGAAGACTACACCCACCGCTATCCTGTGTGCTGGCGCTGCGAGGAGGAATTGGTCTTCCGTCTCGTGGACGAATGGTTCATCTCAATGGGCGAGCAGCTTGATAAACCCTATGAGCAAGTAACGGAAGAAGAGAAGGAACAGAATCTGCGCTACCAGATGATGGAGGTTGTCCACAATGAAACCAAGTGGTATCCTTCCTTCGGGCTTGCCCGCGAACTCGACTGGCTGCGCAACATGCACGATTGGATGATATCGAAGAAACGCTACTGGGGCTTGGCACTCCCTATCTACGAATGCCCTGAATGCGACCATTTTCATGTCGTCGGTAGCCTTGATGAATTGGAGGAGCTCGCCGTCGAAGGCTGGGAGGAATTTGAGGGGCATACTCCACACCGCCCTTGGATTGATGCGGTAAAGATCGCATGCCCAAGTTGCGGTGCCGCTGCTTCACGCATCCCGGACGTTGGGAATCCGTGGCTGGATGCAGGTATCGTCAGCTTCAGCACAATGCAGTATCGCACCGACCGCGACTACTGGAATCAATGGTTTCCTGCCGATCTGATTAGCGAGAGTTTCCCCGGACAATTTCGTAACTGGTTCTATTCGCTGATAGCGATGAGCACGGTAATGGAACGCCGTGCCCCGTTTAAGCATAATTTCAGCTATGCGACACTGTTTGCGGAAGACGGACGCGCAATGCACAAATCTTGGGGAAACGCTATCTGGTTCGACGACGCTGCCGAATCGATGGGCGTGGATGTGATGCGCTGGATGTACTCCGCCGCGAAACCGGAACAGAATCTACTTTTCGGTTACAGCCATTCGGATGAGGTTCGACGCCAAGTCCTCATTCCGTTCTGGAATGTGTATAGTTTCCTCGCCACCTATGCCAATCTTGATGGTTGGCAACCTTCCCCAGAACTCTGGAAGCAAAAGCCGGAAGCGTCCGACAATCTCCTTGACCGTTGGATCCTCTCCCGTTTACAAAGCACGGTCCGCTCCGTAACGGAGCGCCTCGAAGAATATTCGCCCGATGGTGCCTGCCGTGTCGTTGAGGATTTCCTGGATGATCTGTCGAACTGGTATCTGCGGCGTAGCCGCCGACGTTTCTGGAAATCAGAAGCCGATACTGATAAGGAAGCCGCCTATCAGACACTGTATCAAGTGATGGTGACGACTAGTCGCCTGCTCGCGCCGTTTATCCCCTTCGTTACGGAGTCAATCTTCCAAAACTTGGTGGGTTCGGTGGATCCAGATGCTCCTGAAAGCGTCCATCTCTCCGATTACCCCACTGTGGATGAGGAACTCGTTGACATTTCACTGGAAGATGACATGAGTCTCACACGTGACCTCATCGGTTTGGGACGTGCTGCACGGAATCAGTCGGGGATCAAAACGCGGCAACCGATTGGACGCATCGGGATCGGTGGTATATCTGAAAAAGGACAAGATGCCGTTGATCGTCTGTCCGCGCTTGTCTTGGACGAGCTCAACGTCAAGGAGATCTCTTTCCACGAGGCGATTGATGAGTTCGCGACCTACACAATTAAGCCGAATTTCAGGTTGTTGGGACCCAAATACGGGAAAAACGTCCAGACGATTGCAAAGGCGATGTCAACGGCGAATGTGCTTGACCTCAAGCAGGAACTCGACGGTAACGGTGAGTTAGAAATTCAGGCGGAAGGTGTAAGCTACACGCTGGACAGAACGGAGGTCGATGTCCAGTCGGAGAACCAAGAGGGGTATGCTGTCGAAGCGGACGCTCAAAAGTTTGTCGCCCTCTCAACAGAACTGACACACGAACTCGTCTTGGAAGGTTTTGCACGGGAATTGGTCAACAAGATTCAGCAGATTCGGAAAGAGGCCGATTTCAATGTTTCTGATCGGATTTCGCTCAGTCTGGAATCAACGCCAATCGTCCAAGAAGCGTTCGATCTCCACCGCGATTACATCACACACGAGACCTTGACACTGCATGTCGTCGAATCGTCAAGCACCAACGCGTTTCTGAAATCACAGAAGGTGAACGGGGAAGAGGCAACAATTGGCGTGGAGCAGGTGACGTAACTCTTATCTCGAATAAGAATATTTCTGATTCAGTTCACCATCTCGCCGCGGGGCTTACGTGGATTCAACTATGACCTCTCGCTTCTCTTCCCAAGACTGCACAATGGCTTCCACAACCCGCAACGCCTGAAGTCCGTCCTTACCCGATGGCAGCGGCGGACGATCGTTCAGAAGATCATCGACAAATGCCTTGACGCGCCACGCAAAGGTGCCGTCGAAAGCGAGCTCCTCCATCCGAAAAATAGAGGGGCGGTATTCCTCGACAACCGAATCCTCGCGCCGCATCAGAGTTGCAAGACTGAGAACGTTATCTACAACAATCTCTCCCTCCATGCCGCAGATTTCCAGACGTTCGATGGGATGCGTGAAATCACTGTCCCAACTGGCGAGCAGTGAAGCAACAGCGTCTGTTTCATATCGCGCAGAGATCGCCATGCTCGTCCAACACGGATCCTCATCGGGGTTAGCGTCTTTGATGCGTGGATGCGCCATCTGTACGCAGACCGCTACGATTTCACCGCCAAACCAGCGTAACAGATCAATGGCGTGGGTCTGAAGTTCATACAGCAGATAGTAAGGTCCCTTCCACGTCGAGACCGGCCCGCCCTGTGACAACTTCATGTCGATATAGGCAATCTGTCCACATTCGCCGTTATCAAACCATTCCCGCGCCTTTGCGTATCCCGGTGCAAACCGGCGGTTGTAGTCAATGGCGAGATGCACCCCCTTCTCCTCCGCCTTTGCGACCATCTGTTCTGCTTCACCAATTTTAAGTGACAGCGGTTTCTCGCACATCACATGCTTACCCGCCTCTAAGCATTCGATGACCGGTTCAAAGTGCAGGTGGTCTGCCGTAACAACATCAATCGCGTCACACTCTTCATTCGCCACCATCTCTTGGATTGACGGATACCAATTCGGGACACCGAGTTCTTGGGCGCGATCTTTCGCTTTTTCTGCATCAATATCACAAACAGCAACAAGCTCCGCTTGGGGATGTTCAAGATATCCAAGCTGATGCCGCCTTCCAATTACACCGCAGCCTACTGCTGCTACTTTCAACGTTTTTGACATTTTCTATCCTTTCGATTGCTCTGGCTACGAAGAAGTTATCATTTGGAGTGCACCGACTATAAGCAATATTGAATAATAAACTTTCGATTCTCAGTAGGTGTCGCACCCGTAGGGGCGGGGTTTCCCCGCCCGCCATCGATGTAAAATGTGCATATTTAATATTGAAACTTGCTTAATAGGGTCTTATGCTAGTTCCTAAGGAGTTGGAAACGCCAACTCTTTAATCTGTAACAAGGACTCCTTTTTGCATAACTGATTCAGATAAATGGATAGGGTATGAGCGGTGAGTTTCGAGTATAAGCGCGTGCATACCCCCCAGAAACTATGGGCATGATTGTTTTGTATATGAAATTGTTGACTCAATTGCCCATTCACCGTTTCCACTATCTGCCTAATTTGGTTAATCCACCGCTTGGTTTGTGTGGAGATTTGCTGTTTCTGGTTGCGTCGAGGGACCGTTATTAGCTCAATATTGTTGGCTTGGGCTAATTGGTCTTTGACTTTTGTGCTAATATAGGCTTTATCCCCTATCACTTGCTTATCTTGGTGATTAGCGAGCAGCTCGTAGCCAACCACTAAATCGTTTGCAGAAGCGGGTGCCAGTTCAAAATCAACAATCACTCCACTTGCAGTAACTAACAGATGCAGTTTATAGCCGAAGATGGTCTGTTTCTTGGATTCGATTCGACCATAATCGGCACCATAGCATGACCAATTGTTGGGTGACGAAGGTACTAGGTGAAACTGCATGACTGGCATCGGCAAACTATCAATAATACACAGTTGTTCCGACGCTACTTCAATGTCTGACAACAGCAGCTGTCGAATCTGATTGATGATTGCCCCCAAGTTACGCCTGCGCCGATTGAACCGGCTCTGACAAGGCAATATAGGAAATAGATGCCGTTGCTGGCTAAATTCGGATAGCAGCTCTGTTTCAATGTCCCACCCTTTACATTCGGCAATCAATATCATAGTGATTAACTCACTATCGCTACAATCGGGACAGGGACCGGGGCGTCGGAGTAAGGGTGCCAATTTTATCAGTATGTCATCAACAATGACATAAGTCCATAGACAGAAGTCATCGAAATCAGTTATCATAGGGGTATCCTCCAGTTTTAGATGGGTTGTCGAGTCCATCTATAATAACAGACTGGAGGACTTTTTAACTTCCCTTTTTTAGTTCCTATTAAAAAAGGGAAGTTAACTAGCATAAGGCCCTAATAGCATATCACAAATTTCGATGTTACAAGTTTCTGAGTCTCTTGATACACCATGAGAGTTATGCTATAATGTTGAGCAACTTAGGTTGCAAATATGTAGATCCCTCAGACAATCAACGAGAAATCCAATTCATGAAATCATAATAATCCGAGCGCTATATTTCTTCACAACCCAACTGAGAGCATGATAACCACGCTGACCAAAGGACAAGTACCCTTACCAATCGATCATGAGATCCGTTCCCGCCTTGAGGACGGTCGTGCGGATACGTTTCTGCATATCGTTCCCACAGACCATGCCCGCCTCAAATGGCACAGCGAATACCTCAGCAATACCCCAAACCGAGCCATCGCAGGTCTACAAATCTACAGTCTCGAATACCTTGTGCGGCTATTATATAGACGTCTCAATAAAGGACGTAGGCGGATCGGTGGGGGAATCCAAGCCGTATGGGCGCACGAAATTATGGAGGAAGAGGAACTCCCGTTTTTGGGACCGCCTCCCGGAGATCCCGTCCCCCAAGGGACTGCAAGGCAGTTGAGAGAAGCTGTTAACCAACTCAAGACAACTGGCGTGGAGTGGCTCCAGCTACAAGAAAATCCGGTTCTAAGTGACGTGGGTTCCCCTGCTAAACTCGCAGACCTGATTACGTTCTATCAGGCGTACGAAACACGTCTTGGCGCGCAATGGGTTGATCGAGCGGACCTCCATCGCACCGTTTCCGAGATCTTAGATCAGAAGCCTGCTCATGCAGAAAGATTGATGAAGCGAATTTTTCCCGACGTAGACCTGGTAATTGTCAGTGGTTTTGATGTGTTGTCCCCCCACGATTTTGCTATTCTGACCGGTATTGCCAACCTACGATCGATAAAAATGGGGATCGTCCTTGACTTCGATAAGGAAAATGAAGCCCTTTTTGGACATATCAAAGCAGTTTATGACCAATTCCTGAGTTGTGGATTTGAAGGACACCGTGGCGAGATGGACCCCTCCCAAGCAACCCGCAATCCCAATTTCACCCAAAATCTGTTTCGCACGGACCGAGAAGACGCTCCTTCCATTGAGAAGCTAAACCTTACAGACCAGGTCTCCTTGCTATTCCCAACCAACCGAGTCCAAGAGGTAGAGGCGATCGCCAAGTTGATTAAGCGACTCGCATTGAGCCATCCCTCACCCGCGCTATCTCAGATATGTGTGACGTTCTACTCACTCGACGCTTACGCGCCGCTCATCCGTGAGATTTTTCCACTTTACGGCATCCCCTATTCCTTAGAATGGAATGAAAGGTTGGAGAATTCTACAGTTGTCGCGTCGATTTCTGCCTTACTGGACCGAATCCGGGGAAACGACTCCTCCCAAACTCGTGAGCAGGTCGAGCGAAGTCCCTATTTTCGGGCCCATGATTGGGACTCGGTGATTGACAATTGCGGCTTAAACGTGAATTTGTCACCGAGGGTTTTCAAGGAGTCCTTCGATCGGTTGATGGAAACCCTAAAAGTGCGTCAGCAAATTCTCAAGGGCAGTTGGGAATGCAAAACCAGGGTTGGCGTGGACAAGATGAACGCCTATCGCCAATTCCGCCGACTCATTGACGAATTGGTTGATTTCCTGATTCTGCGTTCTGGCGCGGAGGCACGTTATCCGCTTGGCAGCTACATCCATTGGCTCAAATTGATGGCTTCGCAAGCTTCATATCAATGGGCAAATCCAAGCGACGCCGGGGTTCGTATCCTACCACTTCTCCAGACCAAGGATCTATCTTTTGATACAGTTATTCTGGGAGGTTTGGTTGATGGTGAATTCCCCGCAGTCTTTCGCGCCGATACTTTTTTGCCTTCCAAGCAAAGGGGAACTGAATCGGATCGCCTGCAAGAAGACCGTTTCCTTTTTTACCAAGCCCTTACCCTCTACCACGAACAACTCTATCTACTGAGTCCACAGTATGACGACAACATTGAGTTGACACCCTCTGCGTTTATTGAGGAACTGCAGCGCGTCGCTGAGGTTAACACCGCCGTGGACGACGATGATACTCTTTTCAGTACCGAGCGTTTCCGTAAACATTATGGGACGCACGTCTGGGAGAATTTGGAAACGAACGGGGTAGAGGAACCTGCTGTTCCTTCGACGGCCCTGCCGAGACTCGATTTAATCGCGCACAACGTCTGTGTGGAAAAAAGTCGTAGTGCCACGCATGAATTCCGGCAGTACGAGGGGTGCCTCCCGCTGAACTCGTTGTCTCGGCCAAGCCGTCGTGCACTTGAAAACCGACGTGAATGGACTTATTCGGTAAGTCAATTAGAAACCTATGGAGAGTGTCCATTCCGATATTTTTCCAATCGGGTATTGAACCTCAATTTGCCTGAAGACGAGGAGACCGGCTTAACAAACTTGGAGAAAGGAAGTCTGACCCATAAAATCCTGTTTGACTTTTACGATAGCCGTCGTGGTGCACCCTTGGTCTCTGAATGTACGGATCCGGAGTTTGAGGAAGCCGTAGGATTGCTCAAACAGATTGCGCAGGGCCATCTTGACGCAAGGGCAGCTGAACTCGGTCTCAAGGGGGCGGACAAACTGTTTTGGGAAATGGAGGTCGAACGGTTGATCGGTGGTCACGGTAGGAGAGGTGTTCTGCCCGCATTCCTTGAAGCAGAGAAAAAGCGAAATGTTGAGGTGCAACCGCGCTGTTTTGAAGTTGCGTTTGGACCCAGCAATAGATCAGAACCTGCCGATCCATTCATCGGGAGTGAGGAACCGATTCCGATTGGAAAGATCTTGTTGGCAGGGAGAATTGACCGAATCGAGCTAGGGAACGGGATGTTCGTCATTGGGGATTACAAAACTGGCCGCAGCACTCCCAAGATGGGGGATATTCGGGAAGGACGCAGCCTACAACTGCCGATATATATCGCTATCGCCGAACAGCTGCTTCGGCAGCAGCCATCCCCTATTCCCGGTTTCGAGGGAGATCTTGAATCAGTTGAGGGAGCTGCAGGCGTTTATTACGTCTTGCAGGAGGAGAGCAAAGTCGAACTCGGTATTGGCGGCGAAGATTACAATGGGACAGCGTTTCCAAAATCTCGGAGTGGTCAGGTGTTATCCAATGCCGATCCGCAAACTGACGATACAGAGCCTGATGCGGGTTTCGACGAATTCCGATCGGTCATCGATGCGAGTATCGACTATGCAAACAAGTACGTAGACTCAATTGCGAAGGGAGATTTTCCACTGACCTCTCACGACAAGACGAAGGTCTGTCGGTACTGTTCGTTCAAGCGCATCTGCCGCGTGGGTGCTATTGCGGAAGATGTGTCCGATCGACAAACCTCTATTGCTTAATCTCTATAGTAGATAGAATATCGGGGGTTATGCTATAATTACATGGGATGTAAGGTGTAAAACATAATTGTATCGTCAAGTCGCTCCGTGGGAGCGATATGTCTATAGAATATTAATGGACTCATGAGCAAGTTATTTTTCGCGGTTCACGCATCCCGTTTCATTCCATTATAGGGTAAGGAGCAAGGTTATCTATGTATGTTGAGGGACTTCTATCTTCGGTAACTCGTGTGAAGAAAGCGCATTCTCTGCGCGCCTCTTCGTGGGACACAACTGGAAGAAATAACGATGCCTGGAATATTGAACCGAATGAAACACGCGTTCTCGCTGATATCAAAGGGCCCGGCTGTATCAACCATATCTGGATGACCCAACGCGACGGCTACCGGAACGTGCTACTACGAATATTTTGGGATGGTGAAGAACATCCCAGCGTCCTCTGCCCGCTCGGTGACTTTTTCGGATTGGGCAGCGAAATTGTAAATTCCTATGAATCACTGCTATTCTCGGCGTCAACCGCTGGGAATAATCAATTTAATACCGGGTGTGCCCTGAATTCCTATGTGCAGATGCCGTTTAACAAATCGGCACGCATCGAACTCGTGAACGAAGGCGATGAAACGCATCGTCAATACTTTTACATCGACTATGAACTTTATGACCAGCCGCTCGATGATGATGTGGCTTACTTCCATGCCCAGTTTCGTAGAGAAAATCCATGTGATGGATGGGGACACGAGATTCGGGTCAACACGCCAGAAGCCAACATTGTCAACGCAGAAAGGTTGGCTTGGGATAACAATTACCTCATCCTTGAAGCAGAAGGACAGGGGCACTACATCGGCTGCAATCTTTCCATTACCAATTTCCAAGGGACGTGGTGGGGCGAAGGGGACGATATGATTTGGGTCGACGGTTATAAATGGCCCCCCGATCTCCACGGCACCGGTTCGGAGGATTATCTCAACCAAGCGTGGGGGATGCAGCGCAACGCATTTCAACACAACGGCTCATCAATCTATGAGTCAGACACGAATGGTTACCAAACCTCCTATGTGTTTCATCTCGAAAATCCGGTTCGATTTGAGAAAGAAATTCGTGCCACCATTGAGCATGGACACGGGAATCACCTCCGCAATGAAACGTCCTCAGTCGCCTACTGGTATCAACTTGAGCCGCATAAACCGTTCGGTATCCTACCGGTGCAGCAACGAAAGCCGATACTTAAAGCTGAAGACGGAACGTGGCTTATCGATAAAACCGCGCAAACGTCACAAGTGGAACCAGTGTTGAACGATGAAATGAAGCAGTTAAAGACCCAATGGGAGGAGAGCCAGAAAACTGAAGCATAAACACGATGTCCGATCTTTGGACTTATGAATAACTACTACCTATGAGGGTTTAGAGTAGAGCCGCGGGACCGGATGAAGGTGGCGCCGTCCCGACCTAGTTGAAGTGCCATGGACTCCATCAAGCTATATTTCACAGTGGGCGACAGACTCAACGTCAAATGGACTTATCTACTCGTTTACCCTTGATTCGCTATAACTTTGGGAGGAGTTGAATGCTCGCAACTTTTCAGAGCCTCTTGGCATGGACACTTATTCGTGCCGGAGACACCGAGGGGGATGAAGAAAATCCGCCCGAGGATGCTGTGCAAGAAAACGCAGCAGCAGAAACACAAGCACCAGCCTCAGATTCCCAGGACGATGAAGCTGAAGGTTCAGATTTGATAATCACGCCAACTGAAGATCAACGGGGCGATCAGGAAACATCGGAAAGCAATTCACAGCCATCCACGGTTGTGGGAACAGATGAAGAATCACATTCTGACGATATTCAAGACAACGCAGTCGCCGAGGCAGACAAGTCTAGATCGGAAAGCACAGAAGAAGTAGCAAACCCTCCCGATGAGGTTGGTGTTGATGTTTCCAGAGAAGAGCCAACTGAGGGAACAGACGCAGTAGTGGCGGGGGCCGAAGGCGAAGCCGCGGATGAAGGCTCAACTGATTCAGATGAGGAAACAATCGAAGATCCTAAGCCTCCGCTCAGTTTTGGGGTGATAGATGAGGTATATAATTTTGTCAATGAATTTCAGCACAGCCAATCAGGCGATGCTGAACAGATCTCCGCTAACGCTCAGGACAGTGCCGGAGGTGTAAAGAAAGCAGCACTCTTTGAACATCCCCCTGCCGAAGGCGATGCGCGAATCCAATATGAGGTACTACTGCCGGAAGTCGAGTCTAACGAAAATCTGATCTTGCATTTCAGTATCGGACTAAGGGATGGCGTCGATTTTGAACTGCCGCACACAACGCCGGATGGGGTACGGTTTGCCATTGAAGTTTCAGACGAACGCCGTTTTGTAGCCGTTTCTGAGGCTTGTCGATGGGATGAGTACCTTATCGACCTCTCCGACTTTGCTGGGAGCACGGTTCAAATCGCCTTCCTGACCAATTGTAACGGTGCCGGTAATACTGACTACGACTGGGCTTTATGGGGCAATCCGCGCGTCCTAAAGCTGACTCGCACACCACTATTGGTTCCAAAAAAGGCGGGCGAGCCGAGGCTCAGACGAGGGCTTGCGCTGGGGCTCTTAGAGGGAGAAAGCCCGGAGCTCTCGGTCGCAGAATTCGATCTGGAAACCTCTATGCGAGCTTCAGAAGTTGCCGATGAACTGAACCAACAGATGAAAACGAAAGCGGAGGCCTCCGTTGTTGAGTTGGCGTTGTATACGGAGCAGCCAAAACTAGAAATCGTAAACGCAGGACCAACCGCTGCGCTCCTTGCCGCGCGAGAGGATTTCGATCTGCAGTGCACCATTCGCAACAGTGGGCTAGTCCCACTTGAGCCTATTCACGAGGCGAGTGTGGCAATCAATCGGATTAAGTTGCGACGCGGACGCACCACACAGCAGCTAAAAAGACTCAATCCCGGTGAGGAAACAACCTTTTCATGGAATATTCGTAGTTTTTCGCGTGAATCAACGGCACGCGCGTCTGTGACACTTCGATGTAAAATGCCGACCGGTGATTTTCACCGCGCCGTTGAACAGAACGTCGTACTTCTACCAGCAATCCCGAGGATTTCCAATCAAACAGCCTCGGAGTTATGCACGTATGATCAGAGCGGACACGTCATCACTGAAAATCGGAACTTACGTGCACTTTTCACCAGAGGACCGGACGGATTTGAGTACTGTCTACTTTTTGCCACAAAGAATGGACGGTACCGTCAGGTTGCAACGTGCAAGGCGATTTCGGAAATCGGTTATCGTGATGCATCGGGGAATCCACAACACATCAGAATTACCCCAACTGTCTACCAACTCGCTGGCAATAACCGTGGCGAATCGATCGTTTTGCTAACCTCTGAAGAGCAAGACAAAGATGGCGTGCTTTGGTCTTATGAAGCGCGCTTTTCCTTGTCTGAGGCGTCGAAACGGCTCAAGGTGGAATACAACCTCACTGCGGATAAAGAGCGGGAATTAACTGTTTTCAGTGGTCCAATCCTGTATGCGGGGGATGGGGCGTTCGGCGAGCGTAAGACCGCTGCTCTGTTTCCCGGCTTGGAATTCTTGGAGGAGGCTGAACGATCCTCAAGTTCGCGCGATGTTGCTCCGCCGGATAACAACCGGCTTGTGCCTCATCCCTATAAAATCACGATTCCTCTGATGGCTGTCGAACACAGGAAGACGCTCGTTGGTCTAGCGTGGGATGCATTGGAAACTTGGGATGGTGAGCACAACATGCTATCCGCAGCTTTTGCTTCCCCAAATTGGCACAACCATCAAAAGAATCACTTGATGGGACTGTTCTTGCCCAGCGTTCCCGAGTGGGTCGAAGAGAATAACTTGACAGCTTCGACGCCATATCCCCTGAAAGCGAACCAACAACTTACAATTAAGGCGGAAATTATAGTTGATGGGAATGCTTCAATTTTAGACGCAATTTCTCACTGGACAGATGCCTATGATGTGCCTGAACCGCTGAAAGCACCGCGCAGCGATAAGGAGGAAATCCTACTTTCTCGGCACGGGTTCATGCAGACTGTATGGGACGAAGATGCAGGAAAATCGCAGCACTGTGTTGATTGGGCTCCGGGCAATGCCCCTGGCTTCGCGACGCTCCTGTGGTATGATTACCTCATCCAAACGCAAGATGCTACCATAAAAGATGAATCGGTTAGGCAGCGGGCACTTGAAATCGTCAAACGTACGATCCAAGAAGCTGGACCGGGAGGACTGTGTTCGACAGATCTTTGCCACATACTAAAGTGGGAAGCTCCATTCTACTTTGGGGAGGTCGAAGCCGGATTAGAACGTCTTAAAGAGGTTGCAACGCGATGGATCGAGACGCAGCAGGAGGATGGGAGTTGGCGTTTCCACCCAACAACGGATCGAGCGAAAACTTTGGGGAATGAAGGAGACACTGTCTTGGGAACGTGTGCCCCCACCGCCCGGATGCTCCTCAAACACGCTCGTGTTACCGGTGATGCTGAATCACTTGAGGCTGGGCTCAAGGGGTTAAAATTTATGCAGAGTTTTAAAGTGCCACGTGGCGCGCAAACATGGGAATGCCCACTTTATGCGCCAGATCTTCTCGCTGCCGCTCACGCCGTTGGTGCCTATGTTGAGGCGTATGAAATCACCGGAGAGAAAAATTATCTCGAAAGCGCAGGACAATGGGCGACGGCAGGACTTCCCTTCCTGTATCATTGGCATCTGCCAGACCGGCCCGGCATGCGCTTCGGTTCTATACCGGTTTTCGGTACATCCTTCCATACCCACCCATGGTTCGGGGTTCCCGTACAGTGGAACGGGTTGGTCTATGCCTACGCGCTTCAGCAGCTTGCTCGCCACACGGCTGAAAATCAAAGTCAGTTCTGGTCCAAAGTTGCGGAAGGGATTACTGTTAGTGCAATGCACCAGCAGTGGACGGAGGGAGAACTAAAAGGAACATACCCCGACGGCTTCTACGGTTTCTGTACAGAAGGGCGTGGTCCCCATATCAATCCGGAAGATATTATGGTGAACCTCTACGCCTTGCGTGGGCTTGATCCGGATATCGCTACCAGCATTTTACGGGATCAAGACAATCGGGTTCACGTAAGCAGCGGCGCAAGAGTGGACGCGTTAAATCGTGGTGAATCCGATCGATTGACCTTTACGCTCCGTTATGTTCAAAACGAGACAAGCCATTCTATCATTACCGGATACGGAAGTTGGTGCGGCGAAATAGCAGCTTCAGCGAAACCAGGTCCCTCTGCAATTCGTACCGGAAGTGGAGAACTTCCCCTTGTCGATAATCTCTCGACTACTGAATCCGGTTGGCTTTATCGGGAGGACAAGGATGTTGTTTTCGTCAAATACAAGCATCCTGTGGGGACAACGGAGTTTGAAGTACTTCCTCCGGAAAAATCAGAATCTGCCTCAGAAGGGACCGAGAGGGATACACCAGCAGAAAATGGAACCGATGATACGGCTGCTCCTGAATCCAATCCAGAATAGGTCTACTGAAAGAAACTGTGGCAGATCGAGGACTCTTTATCACATTTGAAGGCACAGATGGGGCAGGCAAAACGACACAAATTCAGCGTCTGTCCACAGAACTGGGACAACTGGGTTATGATGTATGCCTGACGCGTGAGCCGGGCGGTACCCCCATCTCCGAGCAGATTCGTGACATGCTGCTAAACCCAGATCACAGTGAGATGGCGGCGACAACGGAGTTGTTGTTATACGCTGCGTCGCGGGCGCAGCATGTATCCGAGGTTATCAAACCCGCACTGGAAGCGGGAAGGATCGTCATCTCCTCCCGGTTTGCCGATGCCATGGTCGTGTATCAGGGCTACGGGCGTGGGTTAGACTTGGAGCGAATAAACCGTCTGAACCGAATTGCAACCGACGGTGTTACCCCGGACGTGACTTTTGTGTTGGATCTGCCGGTAGAGATCGGTTTGCAGCGAGTGCAAAACAACCGAGGCGGATTGGACCGCTTGGAAAGAGAAAAAATCGATTTTCATCAGCGGCTGCGAGATGGCTACCGGGCACTAGCAAAGCAGGAACCCCACCGCCTCAAAATTGTCGATGCACAAGCCAGTCCTGAAGGGGTATATGCGCAGATCAAGGCAGCGATCCAATCCTTACTACAGAAATGAATAACCTTATGCAAGCCCCTATCATCGGACATCAGCAAATTGTCGAACAGCTATACCATGCGATCGCATCAAATCGCGTGGCGGGCGCCTACCTGTTTGTTGGAGTTGCTAATGTCGGAAAAGAGACTGTCGCCCTCCACTTTGCAAAGTCGATTAATTGCCTTTCACCAGAAGAGGGAGCTTGCGGCACCTGTCTGTCCTGCCGCAAAGCCGATGATGGAAACCACCCCGATCTTCAGATTATCCGACCGTCGGGAACTTGGATCAAGATTGACCAGATCCGCGAATTGCAAAAGCGGATTATTTATCGACCGCTTGAAGGGGTGCGCAAGATCTACATCTTGACGGAAGCGGAACGGATGAACCTCGAAGCCGCAAACTGTCTGCTCAAAACCCTTGAAGAACCGCCCGCTGACTCGGTTTTAATCCTCCTGACCACAAATATCGAGGCACTGCTGCCCACAATCCGATCCCGTTGCCAAATCATCCCCTTCCATCCACTCTTAGTTTCCGAACTTGCCGGGTATCTGATGCAGCGATTCAACATCCATGAAGCCCAAGCGTTCTCAATTGCCACAGTAGCTGGAGGGGCGGTTGGCAAGGCGTTGGCACTGGTTCAAGAGGGGGCGAAGTTTGACGAAGAGATTCCTGAGATTATGACTGTCGGCAATAGACTCGACGCCTTCCGTATTGCAGAAAAGTGGACGGAAGAACCGGAGGCGCTCGACCACCTTGTGACGTGGTATCGTGATTTAGTGATGTTGCACCAAGGAGCGCCCGCCGATCTACTCACTCACGTTCATCATGCAGAACAACTCAAAGAACTGGCAACCCGTTACTCGCGGTTACAGTTGCAGTCGGCAATCAAGGCGATTTTTGAGACGAAAGCTATGCTGCAACGCAATGTTAATGCGACATTGGCTCTGGAGGTTCTGGCTTTGAAATTATTGCGGCAACCGTAGAGTTCACAGATAGGAGGAATTAGTCGTGGTGTTAGGTAACTTACAAAGTGCTATTGAGAAACTACAAAAAATGATTGAGGCACATCGTGGATATTTGGCTGAAAATGAGACCCGCACTCGGCAGGTGCTAATCGATCCGTTGCTGCGGAAGTTGGGTTGGGATGTGTCAAATCCGAATATAGTTCAGCTTGAATATCGGGTGCAGAAGGAACAGGCGGATTATGTCCTGATATCAAAGGGTAAACCGATTGCTGTGGTTGAAGCAAAAAGACTGGGGAGTGATTTAGGTGACAAGCCAATTATGCAGGCGCTCAAATACGCAATTTGGGATAGTATTGATTACATGATTGTCACTGATGGTGATAAGTGGGAGATGTACGAGGTCTTCAAGAAAGTCACATTCAAAGAGCGTCTGTTAGTGAAGTTGGAATTGTCTCAACAGTCGGCTCATAAGAATGCGAAGCAGGCATTGGCAATGAGGAAGCCAAATCTCACCGCTAAGAAACCAGTTTTTAAGCCACCAAAGCGTGTGTCTAAGCGCGCTAAGTCACCGAAACCGTCCAAATCACCAGGACGCAAATCGTATTCCTTCGACTCGGGCAAGTGGTATCCGCAATATACCAAGCCAAGCCGATTGAAGATAGGCAATTACGTTGACGTGGAGGTTAATTATTGGAGGGATGTTATTCATGAAGTCGTTGTTTGGCTCGTTAACGAGGAGAGGTTGAATGACAACCACTGCCCAATCGAGACAGGAAAGTGGACCTTCGTTAGTTCTGAGGCAGCGAACCGTGATGGCACACCGTTCAAAAACCCACGCCAACTGCCAAAAGGCTTTATTTTGCATCGTGGACTAACGACTGAAGAACAGTGGAGCGGATTACGGAAGATGTTAGATCAACTTCAAGTGGATACAAGCGCAATCCAAGTGTTTTATAAGTTAATTGGAAAAGCCAATCGCTAAATGCAGTCAATCTGTCCAATTTGGGTTGAACGAATGTAGGAAACGTCGATGCGACTTTGGCTCTGGAGGTTTTGGCTTTGAAGTTATTGCGGGAACCGTAAAGTTCACGGATAGGAGGAATCAGTCGTGGCATTAGATGAATTACAAGGCATTATTAAGAAATTACAGGACGTGATTGAGACGCATCATAATTATCTTTCTAGACATGAGACTCGCACTCGGCAGGTGCTAATTGATCCGTTATTAAGGGAATTGGGATGGGATGTATCGGATCCGGAGGCGGTTCAACTTGAATACGCAGTTAAACTTGAATATAGAGCAGGGAAGAAATGGGCGGATTATACACTGATGTTCAAGGATGAATCAATGTCCGACGATGAGCCGAAGCCTGTTGCCGTGATTGAAGCGAAGCCGCTGGAAAGCAATTTAGAAGATGATAAGATGATGCAGGTTCTTAACTATGCGAATCGAGATGGCATTGATTACATGATTGTCACTGATGGTGACAAATGGGAGATGTACGAGGTCTTCAAGCGGGGCGCGTTGGAAGAACGTTTGTTAATGAAGTTTTGCTTGTCCCAGCAGCCTGCTCATCATAGTGCGTTGCAGGCGTTGGGGATGTGGAAACCAAATCTTGCCTCTGATGGTGGTCCATCTAAAGCAACAGAACCAGTATTCATATCACCAGAACCTACACTGGATCGCCCCAGCAGTCAATCCAATGAACAGCCAGAACCACAGCTGCCCGACGACTCACCACCAGATTTTGACCAGTGGTATTCTCTCACATCGGAGCGAAGGTATCCACCATACACCATACCAATGCAGTTGAAGATAATAGGTACTGACATTGATAGGCGGGTTAATGCTTGGAAGGATGTTATCCATGAAGTTGTTGCTTGGCTAATTGATACAGAGAAATTGACGGATAATCATTTTCCAATAGAGATAAAAGAGAACATTTTCATTAGCCGCGAAGCGGTGAATCGTGATGGGACACCGTTCAAGGACCCACAACAGCTGCCGAAAGGTCTGATTTTGGATCGTCGCCGAGGAAGACCTTGGGACCAATGGGAGAGATTAAGAGAGTTGCTAGACCAACTTCAAGTGGATACAAACACGATTCGAGTATCTCATAAACCGGACATTTGGGTTAAACGGGAATAGTAGATTCTACTAAGACACAATATGCAGCAAATCAAAGAGGAATACAATCATGAGTACATTCTACATCACAACACCGATATACTATACCAACGCCGAGCCGCACGCCGGACATGCGTACACGACAATCGCCGCCGACGTGATGGCAAGATACCATCGGCTCAGAGGGGACGACGTTCTCTTTCTGACCGGCGTGGATGAGCATGGAGAGAATATCCAAAAGATCGCTGACCAGAAAAACATCTCTCCACAGGCTTACTGCGATCAGATCGCTCCAACGTTCACGACGCTTTGGGAGAGACTGAATGTATCTTATGACATCTTCCTACGCACAACGAGCGAGCTACACAAAAGCGGCGTAAGAAAACTCCTCAACACGCTTTATGAGACAGGAGATATATACAAAGGTAAGTACAACGGATACTATTGTCGTCCATGCGAACGCTTTTTCACCGAAAAGGAGCAGACCGAGGATAAGATCTGTCCAATCCACAATCTACCCTTAGAATGGGTCGAGGAAGATAACTACTTCTTCGCGCTTTCAAAGTACCAAGATCCGTTGATTAAACACATCCACGAAAATCCGGAGTTCGTTCAACCCGAAAGCCGTCGTAACGAGATGTTGAACGTCTTAGAGTCAGGGTTGGAAGATGTCAGCATTTCACGCTCCTCCGTATCGTGGGGTATCCCCTTGCCGTTCGACCCAGAACACATCTCCTATGTGTGGATTGAGGCTTTGAGCAACTATGTGACCGCCCTCGATTATGCCCAAGACGGAGAAAGATTTCACAAATTTTGGCCCGCCAATGTTCACCTAATGGCGAAGGACATCGCTCGTTTTCACGCGATTATATGGCCCGCGATGCTAATGGCAGTCAAATTACCAGTTCCCAAGAAAGTTGTTGCCCACGGTTTCCTGACAAAAGATGGAGAAGCCTTGAGCAAAACGCTCGGTATCTTCATTGATATGGATACCGACATCGGAAAGTACGGGTTGGACGCATTCCGCTACTACCTGTTGCGCGAGTTCAGCTTCGGAAACGATGGGGATTACCGCCCAAGCCGCCTCGATGCCCGCTATAATGCAGATCTCGCAAACGATCTCGGTAACCTACTCAACCGGACACTCGGTCTCGTATCCAAAAACTTCGGTGGCATACCTGAACCGACGACCGCCGGAGAATTTGATGACGAGATTCAAGGGCTGGCGCGGGAGACAATCGACAAGGTCGATGCCCTGATGGACGATCTGGTCTTCGATATGGCGTTGGAAACCATTTGGGAGTTTGTTCGGAGGATTAATCGCTATATCCAGCAAACACAGGTTTGGACGCTGGCAAAGTCGGAAGAGACAAAAGGACGTATGGGAACCATCCTCTATAACAGCATGGAAGCCCTGCGCGTTGTTGCTGTCCTAATCTCGCCTTTCATGCCCGACACCGCCAATCGCATCCGTCAACAACTTGGGCTTGATGAGAGTTTCAACGACCAAGGATTGGATACCCTCACCGAGTGGGGAGGCTTACCGTCGGGACTGTCGCTCGGCAAACCCGAACCCATCTTTCCGCGGAAGGACACCAAGAAATCGAAGCAGGCGAACAAACAGAAAACCGAGCAGCCCGCCGATGACAACCTAATCTCCTTCGATCAGTTTCAGGAACTCGATCTGCGTGTTGCAGAGGTCATCGCTGCGGAACGTATCCCTGACGCGGATCGTATCCTTAAGCTACAGGTCGATTTGGGCAGTGAAAAACGTCAAGTTGTTGCCGGCATTGCTGAGCATTACGCCCCTGAAGACCTCGTTGGAAAACAGATTATTCTGGTTGCCAATCTACAACCCGCCAAGATAAGGGGTATTGAGTCACAGGGGATGCTGCTTGCAGCTGAAGGTGGGAAAGAGTTGGCTGTAGTAACCCTTGAAAAACCGATGCCGCCGGGGGCACAAGTTCGATAACTAGTGAAACGTGAAAACTGCCGCAGCCCTCCCCGTCGGAGTTACCCAACCCACGTTGGGCGAGGGAACCTCGCCCCTACGATTATAGGCATGTTTCACGTAAATGTCAACATTGCCCAGCAACTCGGGTTAAAACGAGCCGGAGATCGAAATCCGTTGCGAGTTGCCGAGATCATGTGCGTTGAAGGCGTAATCTGCGAAAAGCGCAACTTTGCCAAAACGGAGGCGTATGCCAGCACCCGCCGTGAGTCTACTCCCGTCTGCACCCATGCGGAGCGCGACCGCATCAAATAGCCAATACTCCGCCCCAACACGGACAATCCTTTCATGGGCTCCAGTTGTTTGCAGATCTTTCCGGTCCGTTTCCAAGTCTACACCGAAAGTTGCCTTACCAATCACCGGGAGTGAGATGCGATAAGACATACCGAGCCGAAACCGGGGATCGCGGGTGAATACCGGTTCGTCAGGGGTATCCCAGCGGATTTGCGTGCCGGTGGCGTCCACCAATGTGGCACCGACATAAAGCCCATCAACCGGCTGAAGCATCAGCCCAAGATCTAGCCCGAACCCATTCCCGCTGTTCTCAAAGAGTGATTGCCTGAGTAGTTTTAGATTGCCACCGATTGAGAGATTGGGGTGAACCTGACGCGCGTAGGAGATTAGCAGCGCGTTGTCTACATTGCTGAAATATCCTGCTATTTCGGGACGATCGATGTATCGTTCACCGGGATCTTTAACCCCATCGCCATCCTTATCGAGAAAGTCCCCCAAGCGCCCATTGCCGTTCAGATCCACGAAAGTAGTATGTGGGATATCGTCCACACCGAGCCGAATCCAGCTGACCCCCACGCTCCCAATATCTTCGACCCTTTGGACATAACTGGCAAAATTGTATTCTACCAATCCCTTACTCAGAAATCCACCCTGCCCTGTACCGAAGGAGTCGGAATACATCATGGCAAAAGCACGTCTTCGGATCTGAACAAGCCCGGCGGGATTCCAGTACGCTGCTGTGGCATCGTCCGCAATGGATACGAAACTACCTCCCATGCCCAATGCACGTGCGCCGACGCCGTGACTGAGAAATTCTGCTGCGTGGCTGCCCTCTTCCGCGATTGCTCGCATCGACGCGGCGGCGAAACCTAGGGCGACAGCGAACAAGAAGACAACGGGACCTTTTTCACGCATAAAAGCCATATGATATTGGGCATACCTAAAATCTAAACCGTGTCGTATTACGTCATCACAGATTCGTATGTGAAACTCAAGATGTGAAAAATAGTGCACTTCACGTTTTACGTTTCACGCTTCACACAATTAGACACACAGAGATTATTCTGCAGCACTGACCGCAATCTTGATTACCATATCTCCTTCGAGTCGGTAGGTGCCGTTGAGTGCGTCAAATCCATCGCGGACGCGGGAAAGCGGCAACTCATGGCTTACCATATCAGCAAACGGGAATTCCTCCTTCTCAAGGATCGGCAATCCGCGTACAAAGTGTTCGGGTCGGCTACCCCAGATCGCTTCGAGGCGGATATTCTTGCGCATCAGCAGTTGGTTGATATTGAAATCGATCGATCCCATATCCACAAAATGCCCAACCTCAACGAAGGTGCCGCTCTGTTTCACATAGCCCAAGCCTTCGGGGGTAGCAGGCAAAAATCCCGCGCATTCAAACACGACATCCGCTCCTTCGCCTCGCGGTGTTTCGGATTTAACCAGTTCTGTGCGTTCCTCGGCGGAGGGTACATCCTCAATGTCGATAGTAACGTCGGCGCCCATCCGCTTGGCGAGTTCCAATCGTCTCGCAGGCCCACCGACGACAATGAGTTTCGCTGCACCGCTGATCTTCGCACAGATTAATGTCACCAACCCGATTGCCCCGGCACCCTGAACGACAACGGTATCACCAATCTCCACCTTGCCCCGCATCACTGCGTGTACACCCACCGTAAACGGTTCCGTCATCACGGCAGCCTCCGGAGAGGCGCTGGTTTTGATGAAGCATGTGTTGGGATAGGAGAGGTAGATGTAATCGGCGAACCCACCCCGAAAATGGGGCGCATCATCTGGATTCCACTGGAAGCCGTAAGCGCCATAACTTGTCCCCGGTGCGAGGATAACGCGGTCTCCCTCCCGAATCGGATTTCCCACGTAGTCTGTTTTTACGCCTTCACCAAGTGCATCAATGACACCGACGTTCTCATGACCGAGCAGTACCTCTCGATCGAACCCGTTCTGCCAGTTGTGCAGGTCTGTTCCGCAGATCCCTGCCAACTCCTGTCGTAACAGCACCGTGTTCGGCGCCGGATCCGGCACAGGATATTCTCGAACATCAAAATCCTGTCCGTGTGCTACAACCGCTCTACCCGTTCTTGCCATTTTTCTTTCCCCTTGTGTGATTTTGCGAAAAGGCTTATAATACGATTTACTGATACATTACGATTATACAAAAATCGATCTGAGAGAGCAACGGAAAAAAACGTGCGTGAAACGTGATGCGTGAAACGTGAAATGATTTTTTTATGAGTTGATTTTTTTATGAGTTACGCAGTTCAGTTTGTAGTAGGTCGATTTATCGCCCGTCCGGACGCGCAATGAATTGCGCTACTACAAACCTAAGATCTTACTGTAGTTGCCCGTTTCTTAATCCCGATGATTGGGGATTCATCAGGCGTTGGAAATGGCGTGCTGCGGTGATGAATCACCGAACTACAAAGCTTTGAGTGTTCAAGTGCGTAAGTCCTATTTTTTATGAATGAACCGATGAACTAATAACTATTGAACTTATAGTGAAGCCTAAAAATAAGTAGACGCTTCTGCGGTAGGTGTTGTAGCAGAAGCGCCTGCGCTATCAGGGGTGTTGGTATAATCGGGGCAGGGATGCCCCTTCCACAGGAGATCCCTCTCGCCCCTGATCACGGGACGGACTGTCCGGATTTATCGGGGATTTATCGGCCAGTGTCCAAATAGTTGTAACATTTGGTCTAGGTGGTAACGTGTATCCCAGGAGAATTTGACATAATGTACAGTGCTGGAAAAATCTTTGAACAGCAACCCAACTTCCCCTCCTGTCACGCCTCAACAATCACTGAACTTCCCAACGGCGATCTGCTTGCTGCGTGGTATGCTGGATCACAGGAGGGAGAGAAAGATGTCGCAATATTCACTTCGCGCCGTTTTTACGGAAGCGAAGGTTGGATCGAGCCGGAGATGGTTGTTAACACCGCAGACTGCTCCGAGGGTAACCCCGTCCTGTTCGCCGATACGAATGATCAGGTTTGGTTGTTCTACGTTACGATGTACGGCAACCGCTGGACACAGTGCAAGATGTATTACCAGACATCAGATACGATGGGGTATAGCTGGGAGGAGAGCGTTGTTCTCCGTGAAGAATTAGGGTGGATGACGCGTAACAAACCGCTATATCTCTCTAACGGAGAAATTCTGCTGCCGGTCTATGATGAGCGCAATTGGCACTCAATGGTAATGATTTCCGGTGACGGGGGCGAAACGTGGGACACTTATGGCGACGTATCGAGTCCAGAGGGGGTCATCCAGCCAACGGTCGTAGAGCGAGCTGACGGCAGCTTGCTGATGCTGATGCGTAGTCGGGATGGGGAGATCTGGCGTTCAACCTCTGAAGATTTGGGACGGACCTGGCAGCCAGCAGAGCCAACGGATCTGCCGAACCCGAATTGTGGTACCGATATGGTCCGGTTACACAACGGAAATATCGTACTTGTCTACAACGACACGCAGCGTGGTCGGACACCCCTGACAGTCGCGCTATCCACGGACGAAGGAGAGACATGGGAGTACAAACAACATCTCGAAACCGAGGAGGGAGAATACTCCTATCCCGCTATTATTCAAGCCCACGATGGCGGAATCCATATCACTTATACCTATCGACGCACCAGCATCATGCACGTTGAAGTTGATGAAGCGTGGATTCAAGACTAATCCGAACGCTTGAGCAGCTATTCAGAAAATCTATCCCTAAAAAAATTTTTATTGTTGCCTTATATTTTGAATTGTGATAAAATTCAGTGTCTTAATAGATTAAAATCTTAAATTACACACATAATTGGAGATCAATCCATATGCCAAATGCCCTTTTTGTTTATCCTGAGTTTCCGCCATCGTATTGGGGTTATAAGTACGCTTTAGACTTTGCAGGCAAAAAATCAGCCATGCCGCCGCTCGGATTGTTGACTGTTGCGGGAATGTTCCCCAAGAATTATCAACTCAAAGTCGTTGATATGAATGTTAACACCTTAACGGATGCAGACATCGATTGGGCGGATGTCGTCCTAACCTCTACGATGGTTGTTCAAAAAGAATCGTTGTACCAGGTTATCAAACGATGTAACCAGGCCGGAGTTCCTATTGTTGCCGGTGGCCCACACCCCACCTCCTATCATGACAACATAAGAGACGAAGCCGATGGAGAAGTCGATCACTTTTTCTTTGGCGAAGTGGAAGAAATATTTGAGGACTTCCTTACAGACTTTGAAGCGGGAGTCGCCAAAGATGTCTACCGCGAAAAGAGAAAACCAGACATAACACTCGCACCGCCGCCCCGTTATGATCTCATAAATATCCACGATTACGGCTCAATGGCACTCCAATTTTCTCGCGGATGCCCCTTCGACTGCGAATTCTGCGACATCACTAAACTGTTCGGTCGTGTGCCACGCACCAAGGACAACGAGCAGATGATGACTGAGTTTGATATGCTTTACCGACTCGGTTGGCAAGGTTCGCTTTTCGTGGTTGATGATAATTTTATCGGGAATAAACGTGATGCGATGCGGCTACTCCCTGAGGTAATCGACTACCAGAAGGAAAGAGATTTTCCATTCAAGCTGTTCACCGAAGCAAGCGTGAATCTCGTCGAAATTCCAGATATGTTGGATGCCATGAGCGATGCCGGTTTTGACATGGTATTTTTGGGTATCGAAAGCCCGAATGAAGACGCGCTGCTGATGACGAAAAAGAAACAGAATACCAACAAAGAGGAAGATGCCGGAAGTTACCTGCACCGCGCGATTCGCACAATCCAGGGTGCTGGTCTGGAAGTCACAGGTGGCTTCATTATTGGGATGGATGGTGACAAAGAATTTGATTCGCATATTCGTTTTATCCAAGAGGCTGGCGTTCCCATGGCGATGGCGGGATTATTGACCGCCCTGAAAGAGACGAATCTCTACCATCGGCTCCAAAAGGAGGGACGTCTGCTTGACGAATCTACCGGAAATAACACCGAAATATCGCTGAATTTTGTGCCCGAACTCCCACGAGAACACCTGATTTCCGAATATAGACGAGTCGTTTCCACGCTCTATGATCCAACCTTGAAAAACTACTTTGAACGCTGTCTCACGTTGATTAAGAATCTCAAACCTGTTAATCACGGTAGGACAAGGGTTGGCAAGACGGAATTGATGGCTATTGCCCGATCGTTTAAGCGGCAACTGTTCTCCAAGCAGGGACCGGCATACCTCCGATTTTTGATGAACGTAATCAAAGATCATCCAAATATGTTGGACAAGGCAATACGCCTTGCCATCCATGGGTATCATTTTGAGAAAATGACTACCCAGACAGTCGCTGTTGATAATTTCAAACAGTATCTGACAAAAGAGTTTGATGCTTTTGAGGAGATTGTGTCTGAATCTGAGGGGCCTGTTAAAGCCGGTGTGAGTCGTATTGGAGAGGTTCACTCGCACGCACAAGAACTCTTAGCACGTGTCTACGCACAGTATGAAGACCTCCACGAAGATTTTAGATACAATGTGCGTGATGCTCTCGACGCCTTCCAGAAATCTGTGTTCAAACACTATTTGGAAGCCGAGTTCGGTGCATTCAAAGAAACTGTGTCCCGGTTTGCCAGAGCGGGTGGCGATCGAATCAGTGAAGTGGGTAAGCATACACAAGAACTCTTGGCACGTGTCCATGGACAATACGAACGGATTCATAAAGATTTTAGACATAGCATCCGTGATTCGCTTATCTCTTTCCAAGAATCCGTGAAATCCCACCTGGATCAGCTTGTTGGTCCAGTCCCGATCGAAATCAAGAGTTTCGATTAGCCTGTCTGAGTTACACCTCTCGAAATCATGGCCGGCATCGAAATTGAAAATCTTCATTTCACCTACCCCAGTCGTAATGCGTCAACCTTATGCGGAATAGATGCAGAGGTTAACGCTGCGACGTTCATCCTCCTTACTGGTCCCACCGGCTGCGGTAAATCGACACTGCTGCGTACGATAAACGGACTGATACCCCACGCTTCGGGCGGAAAATTGTCCGGTAGCATTCGGGTCAACGGTACAACCGTTGCTGAACAGCCGATCGCGGTAACATGCCAACAGGTTGGGCTGCTATTCCAGAATCCTGAAGAACAGCTTTTCTGCATTATTGTAGAAGATGAAATCGCATTTGGATTAGAGAACCTCGGACTCCCCGCCCACGAAATCGATCGCCGGATTGATTCTGCATTGATGCAGGTTGGACTCCCCGGATTTAGAAATCGCCAAATCGCCTCGCTTTCGAGTGGACAGAAACAGCGGGTTGCTCTCGCGTGCGTATGCGCCATGCAGCCACAGATCCTGTTACTTGACGAACCGACCAGTTATCTTGACCCACAAGCTACTCGTGAGATTCTTGAAATTATCCGTGATTTGAATAGAAAATTGGGGGTTACTGTAATTGTTGCCGGACATCAGGTCAGTGAGATAGCACCGCTATGTGATCGGGTGTGGCTCATGAATGGCGGCGAACTGGTCTCCGATCTGCCAATAGATCGAGCATTCGCGGATCTTAAACTGTACACACGCTTAGGTGTGCAGGTCCCAGAACTCGCGGAAGTCGCGGAACAATTCGGCTATACTGAACGTCCGCTGACCCTCGACCATGCGGTCCAGGTTTTCTCAACCCCGATTGAGAATTCAAATCAACTTCGATTGCGTCGGGATGAAACATCCAACGGACTTAGTAGTTCTGATGGGTCATCAAGTGAAGACGAATCGCCGGATGTAACGTCTGCCCCTGCCCAAGCCAATCCTATGGATCCTGATGATGTGTTGGCGGAGGCGCAGCGGGTTGTTTTCCGTTATCCGCAAACTTCCGCTGACGTACTGAAGGACATCTCCTTTCAGGTTAAACGCGGCGAGATCGTTGCAATTATGGGGGCAAACGGATCGGGGAAGACGACACTGCTCCTACATCTAATTGCGCTTCTGCGTCCGTCAGGGGGACAAGTCATTATCGACGGACAAGACACCCGGCGTTGTAAGCCACGCCATCTTGCAGGACGAGTGGGAATTGTATTTCAGAATCCCGATCTGTTGTTACAGGCGGCAACCGTCGCCGAGGAGATTACTTTCGGTCCGAAGAACTTCAAGCTATCCCGTGCTGAGATAGAGGAACGACTTGGCGAGATCTTGCCAATGTTTGATCTGCAAACCCTCAAAATGGAAGCGCCTTACGCACTTTCAAGAGGGCAACGTCAACGTACCGCAGTCGCCGCCAGTTTTTCTCTCTATCCTGATCTTCTTCTGCTTGATGAACCGACAACGGGGCAAGACTATTATCACTTACAGCAACTGATGCAGATGCTTAACAGCACCATGAAGGCGCAAAATAAAACGGTTATCTTCTGTACCCACGATGTCCACCTCACGCTGAAATATGCGACTCGAGTGTTGCTGCTGCATCATGGAGTGCTCATATTCGATGGAGGTCCTGATGCCGCTTTTGCCGATCCGGAACGTTTAGAACACGCGTCGCTTGTCCCACCGCTGACGATGCAACTAGGGAGGTTTCAAAATGATACATCTCCATCCTCACACGAAAATCGTCCTCCTCGCAATCGTTAGCTGTTTGGTCATTTTACTTGATAGCCCAATCGCGCTGCTTGTCTGTTTCCTGATAAGCCTCTGCTTCCAAGCATCCATTCCGCCATCGTGGCGTCAGCTACGCCTGCTTATCCTCTTTATCGGCTTGGGAACTTGGGGATTGATATACAGCCAAGGGATCTTTTATAATCAGCTCCCTCGCACCGTTATCTTTACGCTGATCCATAAAGATGTTCCTATAGTCGGGGCGATGACGGGCGGCGTTCATCTCTATCGGGAGGGTCTATTTCACGGTGCCGTTCAATCGTTGCGCTTCAACACGACCTTAACAATCAGCTGTTTCATTATCTGGACAACCCAATCTCGCGACCTCCTGCTTGCCTTGGTGAAGTTGCGCGTTCCATACAGCCTCGCATTTATGGTGACGACAGGACTCCGGTATATTCCGCTCATCGGCTCGGAGGCGCAAACTGTAATTCGGTCACAACGGCTACGCGGTTTTCGATACCTGCGTCTTAATTTTTTGCATACCATCAGCGGGATCTTGAACAGCCTGCGTCCAATCCTAACCAATAACATTCGACGGGCAACGCATCTCAGTGAAGCGGTTGAGAGTCGCGCCTTTTCGGCTGATACTGCTACTACGAGCCGTACTTCCCTGCGTGAGTTGAAAACACGCAGGGGCGATGTCATCCTGGTTGCCACCCTCATAGTCTGTTTATTAAGCGTTATCGGTTTGAAGAGTATCTACTTTCTCTATGCGAACGGACTCTATTACGCCTCTTGGTTGAGAGGCGCGTACACCTTTGCGCGTGAAGTGCTATAGTCCCAATCAAACTGTACAGGAGTTACCAACAATGCCAGAACGTATCTTAGTCGTGGATGACCAAACGGCAATGCAAGATTTGTTGACAAATCTACTCGAACAGCGCGGTGCAGAGCCCGTGGCTGTTGGCACTGTGGAGGCGGGGTTGGACATGGTATCCAAGAGTCCCGATGCCTTTGATCTGGTCATCCTAGACCTCGATTTTGGTGAGGGAGAAACAAGCGGACTCGCTGGATTGGAAGAGATCAAGAAAATCAACCCCTCCCTACCAGTGGTTATCCTAACGGGCAAAGGTACAATTGCGACCGCTGTCGAAGCGATTAAATTGGGGGCGCAAGAATATGTCGAAAAGGATTTCTACATTGAGGAAAACATGGAACTCGCCCTCACCCGCCTCAACAACCTGATCCGCGCTACAATCGATAACAAGCGCCTGCGTCGAGAGCGTGAGTTTTATCGTGAGGAACTGAAAGGGCAATATAATATCGTAGGCAAAAGCCGCGCGATTCAACAGGTACATCAGCAGATAGCAGAAGTTGCCCCCATTCCTCGACCCGTGCTGATCCGGGGTGAACGCGGAACTGGCAAAGAACTGGTCGCCGCTGCGATCCATAATGACAGTGATCGTCAGAAACGGGCGTTCATCACAATCAATTGTGCAGCACTGGCGGAGGGACTTCTGGAATGTGAACTCTTCGGACAGGAGGACAACGCTTTTACAAATTCGTCATTCCGAGAGGGACGCTTTGTATTGGCGGATAGAGGGACGCTGTTTCTCGACGAAATTGGCAATATGTCGGTTGAATTTCAGCAGAAGATCCTGCGTGTGCTGGAATATCAACAGTTTGAGCGAGTCGGCGGCACGAAGACGATGAAGGTTGACGTACGAGTTATTGCAGCGACCAACAGCGATATGGAGGCGGATATAGAGGCGGGGAAATTTCGGGCAGATCTATACGACCGACTCGCATTTGAAACGATCTGGCTCCCACCGCTGCGTGAGCGAAAAGAGGATATCGAACTGTTGTGTTACCATTTCATGGAGCGTCTCGCAGGGGAGGTCGCTAATATCAAACCCAAAAGACTGGCACCTGAGACTTTGGAGTGCTTGAACGCGTACGACTGGCACGGTAATGTCCGTGAGCTCAAGTATGTGATTGAGCGTATCACCTATAAAGTCGATGGCGATACCATTTCACCCCACCACCTGCCCCAAGAGATTCTTACCGCCTATGCGCGCTCCGGCGATGGAGAACCGCTGTCGAATCGGTTGGCTCAAGTTGAAAAGCAGATTCTCATTGATGTATATGAACAGTGTCAAGGCGATTTGGAAGAGATCGCTCGCCAATTGAGTACCCCGCTTGATTCGCTGAAACAACTGATGCAGAAACACCAAATTGACCATGCACAGTAGGAGCAACATAGCATTGAACCAGAAATCAGATTGGAGGGAACCTTATCATGACTGTTGAAACAGCAGCGAAAGAGAAAGGTCAAGCTGAACAGAGCAAAAATCCCGATTCTAAACCGAGGGAGGCCCATGCCCAAC
Organism: Candidatus Poribacteria bacterium; assembly: GCA_965220385.1. Classification (GTDB taxonomy): domain Bacteria; phylum Poribacteria; class WGA-4E; order WGA-4E; family PCPOR2b; genus PCPOR2b. The sequence continues at coordinate 2,183,196 of OZ244825.1, forward strand.
AACCTCCATACGTTGTGGGAAAGAAAAAAGTTCCACCACCGCTGAAGCATGGAGAAAAATTGACACGGGACGAATTTGAGCGGCGTTATGAAGCAATGCCGCACTTGAAGAAAGCGGAGTTGATTGAAGGAGTCGTCTACATGCCATCACCTGTACGGACCGATATTCATAGCGATCCCCATGCCCGGATTATGACGTGGCTTGGTGTTTATTGGACAGCAACACCAGGGGTTCAGTGTGCTGATAATGCAACGGTTCATCTCGATCCCGACAACGAGGCGCAGCCCGATGCGTTGCTCCGGATTGACGAAGGTGGCACCTCCTTCCTTAACGATGAGGGTTACATTGAAGGTGCACCGGAATTAATCGTCGAAATTGCCGGGACCAGTGCGGACTACGATTTGCGCGAGAAATTAGAAGCCTATCGTCGTAACGGGGTGGCGGAGTATATTGTGTGGCAGACACAGGAGGAGCGACTCGATTGGTTTCATCTTGTCAATGAGGAATATGTGCTGATGTCCCCCGATGCGGACGGATTGATAGAAAGCGAGACATTTCCCGGTTTGCGTCTAGCAGTGAATGCACTCATGGGAGGCGATCTCGCAACAGTTTTGTCTGAACTGCAAAAGGGATTGGAGACAGATGAGCATGCTGCATCCGTCAACTGCTAGAAAAAAGGAATTAAGACGCTTGAAAGCATACAAAACCTTGTTCTTTGGAGAATTTCTATGTTGTTCACAATCGCAACGACGGCACGTCAGGCGGATGACCTCAGTTTCCTACTTCACAAGCATCCGGCACGGGTGCAAGTCTTTGGATTGAAATTTGGGAAGGTCCATGTTTTTTATCCGGAGGTAAGCGAGACGCGTTGCACGGCAGCAATGCTTCTTGAAGTTGACCCCATCGCGTTAGTCCGTAGGCACAGGGGTGGAGGCGGTAGTACGTTGGGAACCTATGTAAATGACCGCCCTTACGTGGCATCATCATTTTTGAGTGTAGCGATCTCACAAGTATTTGGAACAGCCTTGGCAGGACACTGCAAAGATCTGCCCGATCGGGTGGACGAAGCGATGCCTTTTGAAGTAAACATCGCTGTCCTACCCTGTCGTGGAGGGGAGACGGTGCTTCGGCGGCTGTTTGAACCGCTCGGCTATCAGGTAGAGGCAACACCGCATGCGCTTGATAATCAATTCCCACAATGGGGCGCCTCACGCTACTTTACGGTGAACCTAAAAATAACATGCAGCCTGCAATTGCTTCTATCTCACCTCTACGTACTTGTACCTGTTTTGGATGATGAAAAGCACTATTACGTTGGCGAGGACGAAGTGCGGAAACTGCTACGTCGTGGAGAGAGCTGGTTACCTTCGCATCCGGAACGGGACCTTATCACTGAGCGATACCTTAAATATCAGCGTTCATTGGTGCGCGAGGCATTGGCACGGTTGCAGGATGACGCGGTGGCACCCGATGCAAGGGCGGAGAGGTGCGCCGCTGCGGAAGAAGCTTTGGAAGCACCTGTGCGACTGAATGCGCTGCGATTAGAGGCGGTGTTGGAGGCATTGAAACAGTGTAGTGCAAGACGGGTGCTTGACCTCGGCTGCGGCGAGGGGAAACTGCTCGTTATGCTGATGAAAGACGCGTACTTTGAAAGGTTGGTTGGGGTGGACGTATCCGCGCAAGCATTAGAAACCGCTGCAAAGCGGCTACGCCTCGACCGTCACCCGATACGCCGAGAGCGGGTGTCACTCCTTCACGGAGCCTTGACCTATCGTGATGACCGTCTACACGGCTATGATGCCGCCACACTGGTTGAAGTCATTGAACACTTGGATGCGCCACGTCTGAGAGCTTTGGAGCGTGTTGTCTTCGAACATGCCCGTCCGGGATGTGTCATCGTCACGACGCCCAATCGCGAATATAACGCCCGTTTTGAATCTTTGCCTGCGGGCAACTTTCGCCACCCTGACCATCGCTTTGAATGGGGGCGTTCCGAGTTTCGTACATGGGCAGAATATGTCGCGACACAGTTTGGCTACGCCGTGAGGTTCGTTCCAATCGGTGAAGCAGATGAGGCACTCGGTCCGCCGACGCAAATGGCGGTGTTTGAACAACTGCACGATTGATTTAGCAAGTTTAAGTATACATTTTTAGTTTTTACAGAAGGGTGTGCTGGAGTTACTCTGATTCATGAATCCCCATCAAAGATTGGAATCGTGAAAACGGTAATCTATCCAGCCACCCGATGACAGTTTGACAGAGTTGAGAGAAACTGTTGAAAAAATAACTCCTGTTAATTTGATCTCGCATCAGATGCCACAATCGCTCAATGAGATTCAGATGTGGACTATAAGTTGGCATCGGGACTAAACGCAATCGGTCTTTGTGGTGAATCAGGAAATCGTCAAGTTTTGCCGTTGTATGACTCGATGCATTATCACGGACGACAAACAGCAACTCATCGGGATACATATCCATTAGGTTTTGCCAATGTGTTTTGATCTGAAGATGGGTTTTATTGGCATAGATTTCATACAAGCCTGCCCCCGAAGGATACTCTAAGGAGCCGATGAGGTATTTCCGCCGGTTTTTGCCGGGGGTGTTGACCTTATATTCAGTGCCTTGCTGTCGATAAATGCGTCCACTGTTGGGACACCAAGACACGTTAGCTTCATCAAAGAAAAATAGGCGAGCCGTCTTTTTTTTAGCCTCAGGTGCCACAAGACCTAAACGCCGAAGTTGGGTATCCGGGAGAATCAACCGAGTCGCCTCACTCGTCAACTCTCCCGTTTTGGCAAACACCTCAACTCCGTCAGTTGAGTCCGTTTCGCTTGATATTCTGGATCCGGACTGCCAACACGGAGTTTGCTTCGACCGGTGCGGTAGCCTACCCGTCGTAAAGCCAGATGGATCGCTGGCGGTGTGACCGAAATCTCGTGATACGCTTGGAGATAAACTCTTATCAGCTCAAGCGTCCAGTGTCGAGAGGCCGTCTGAAGTTTTTCGTATTGATTCGGCGTTTGCTCAAGAAGTCGATTCCAGTCGGATTTGCTAAAGTGTGTGATTTTACCACGACGCCCCGGAGGACGCTTAGGCATCAACGCATCTAAGCCAGAGCTATTGTATGTATGAATATAAGTCCTAACACTCTCATCAGAGAGATTAAACATCTTGGCGAGTTTCGACACGGGCATACGTTCAATGCCACTAAGTTTGATGATTAGTAAACGCCTATACCATTTCGGGTGTGTCGCTTCACAAAGCGCAACATCAAGACGTTCAACAGCCAAGGAATCGTTAAGTTCTGCGTAAATCATCAATTAAGACACTCCTTGTGAGATAGATTTACACACAGTATAACGCAAAACTCTATAAATTGGTGATTTATTATTTAATATTGCTTATGGTGAATTTTAAAAATAAATAAACAGTTTCACCCGCCCGGTAGGTGCGGTTTGTAACCGCACCGGTTTGGAGTGTCTCATTAATTCTATAAACTACCATAATAGTGGATTCTAAAAACAGATAGACACTGTCGCTCTCCATGTTTGGTAGGCACTGTTCCCGATTTATCCCGATTCATCGGGATGCGGTGCGGTTGGAAACCGCACCTACCGGGGTGATAGCCCGGATGTTCCCATCGCCAGCACAGAGTGTCCCATTAATTCTAAACTTTACTATGATATGTCTCCAGTGGTGAATTTCACCGAAGAAGCAACTGAAATCCCCCAACAGAGCTCATAACAATCCTACTTGGCAATCAACAGCGTGATAATGAGTGAACCCAAGAAAATCACTATTCCAGAACTATCCCTTGTCCTGCTAATCGGTGCATCGAGTGCAGGTAAAAGCACCTTTGCCCGCAAGCATTTTAAGTCGACGGAGATTTTGTCCTCCGATGTCTGCCGTGGATTGGTGTCGGACGATGAGAATGACATGGATGCGACGAAGGCGGCTTTTGATGTGTTGCATTATATCGCTGCCAAGCGGTTGGCGGCGAGACGATTGGTGGTTGTGGATGCTACAAACCTGAAACCGGAAGATCGGAAGCCGTTTGTCGATTTAGCGCGAGAGTATCATGTTCTGCCGGTTGCCATTGTATTAGACCCGCCGCAAAATGTCTGCACCGCACGTAATCAAGCACGTCCTGATCGGCATCTGCCGCGAAGCGTGATTCGTGGTCACATCCAGCAATTGCGCCGATCTGTACGCAGATTGGGAAGGGAAGGTTTTCGCTACATTCATCACCTGCGTAGTGAGGAGGAGATTGATTCGGTTCGCATCGAGCGGCAGCGCCTCTGGACCGATCGTCGAGACGATTCTGGGCCATTTGACATCATCGGCGATTTACACGGCTGCTGTGACGAATTGGAAGAACTGCTCGATGTACTCGGCTACGTCCGAAACGAGGGAGGGATATTCGTCCACCCCCAAGGTCGACGCGCGTTCTTTCTGGGTGATCTGGTTGATAGGGGGCCACGCATTGTGGACACGCTGCAACTGATCATTGGTATGTGCGAGACAGGCAGCGCGTTATGCGTACCGGGAAATCATGACATCAAGCTATTGCGGAAGTTGCGTGAGCGAAACCAGACTGAAAAATTTTCGCATGGAAGGAACAATCGAAGAAAAAGTGTTGAGATTCAAATCACCCATGGACTCGCCGAGACACTTGCTGAGCTGGACGCGCTCCCTGATGAGGAGCGAGAAAAATTTGAGGAAAAGGTCATCGCGTTTCTGGACAGCCTTGTGAGCCACTTCCTTCTCGATGACGGCAAACTGATTGTCGCACACGCGGGGATGAAGGAGGAGATGCAAGGGCGGTCGTCAGGAGCGGTGCGCGAGTTTGCACTTTACGGCGAGACGACCGGCGAGACCGATGTGTTTGGTCTGCCCATCAGGTACGACTGGGCATCGGAGTACCGGGGCCGTGGAATCGTTGTTTACGGTCATACCCCCGTCCCTGAACCCGAATGGCTCAACCACACTATCAACATTGATACCGGCTGCGTGTTCGGAGGCAAGCTAACGGCTTTGCGCTACCCCGAAAAGGAATTGGTGTTCGTCCCGGCGCAGCAGGTCTATTCCGAACCTGTGCGTCCGTTTCTTGAGTCTGATTCAGAGACACCGCAGTTGACCGCACAACAGGCACACGATGACCTGCTCAATATCGCTGACTACTTGCAAAAATTGATGATTCATACCCGGCTGATGGGGAATGTGGTTGTCCGTGAAGAAAATGCCGCTGCTGCGCTTGAAGTGATGACGCGCTTTGCAGTTGCTCCACAGTGGCTTATCTACCTGCCGCCCACAATGTCACCCAGTGCAACATCGGGCCGTCCAAACATGTTGGAACACCCGGAGGAAGCGTTCTCTTACTACCACAACGAAGGTGTGCCGCAAGTCATCTGTGAAGAAAAGCACATGGGTTCGCGTGTCGTTATCGTGCTATGCCGTGATGAAACGACCGCCCTCAAACGATTCGGCATTATTGGTAACGGCACAGTCCAACCCACGTTTGACGGCGGCAAATCGCCCGAAACCAACCGTGTTGAACCCAGTATCGGTGTCTGTTATACACGGACAGGGCGTTCTTTCTTTAGCGACCCTGAAATGGAGGCCGCGTTGCTCCAACGACTCCATACCGCCTTTGATGCAGTCAAGTTTTGGGAAACGCACGAGACCGACTGGGTTTGTCTTGACGCCGAACTGATGCCGTGGTCTGCAAAAGCGCAGGAATTGATCAAGGAACAGTACGCGCCGGTCGGTGTTGCTGGGGCGATTGCACTCAAACATGCTGCGGAGGTTCTGACGCAGTCAGGAGAACGAGGGTTGGCTGTGCGGGAGCTACAGGAGCAAATCACCCAACGGCAGGATAGCGTCGAACGCTATGGCAACGTTTATCGGCAGTACTGTTGGGAGGTGACATCACTCGACGACCTGAAACTTGCACCCTTTCATCTGCTGGCGGTAGAGGGCAAAGTCTACACCGACAAAGACCACCGCTGGCACCTCAACACACTGAAGGCATTGTGCAATGCCGATCCTGGGCTGCTCCAAGCCACCGCTTACCACGTTGTGGATGTGGGGGACGAAACATCGCAGGGTGAAGCGATTCAGTGGTGGGAGGCGCTGACAGAGCAGGGCGGTGAGGGAATGGTCGTCAAGCCGTATGATTTCCACGTGCGTGGTTCGCGCGGGTTGGTACAACCGGCGGTCAAATGTCGTGGACGAGAGTATCTGAGAATCATCTATGGTCCCGAATATTTACTGCCCGAAAATTTAGACCGGTTGAAAACACGTAACTTGGGCGTCAAAAGGCAGTTGGCACTCCGTGAGTTTGCGCTCGGCATTGAAGCATTGGAACGCTTCGTGCGCCGAGAGCCCCTTCAGCGTGTGCATGAATGCGTCTTCGGCGTTCTAGCGTTAGAGAGCGAGCCTGTCGACCCACGGTTATAGTTTTGGAGGAGCGCGCTTTATTTGTCAGAGTAGGCAAGTTTGAGCAAGGATGGAAGGCATAAAGAGTGGAAGGGTGGAAGGATAGTTGGGATTTCACACCCATTCTTCCAATCTTCCCGCCTTCTAATCGCGCTTGTAAAGGAAGATATTTTGCGTAAGCCCTGATAAAATTGGCGTACCTGAATCGCATACCGAATTTTCTGAAGATTGGAAAGGAGGAGCCGGAGATTATGTCTGATACCTACGAAAAAACATACGCACAGTCGTTAAACGAGCCGGGTACTTTCTGGGCGAAAGCCGCGGAAGATGTCCACTGGTACAAAAAGTGGGACACGGTGCTTGATGACTCGCAGAAACCTTTCTACCGCTGGTTTACTGGGGGCATAACCAACACCTGTTACAACGCCCTCGATCTGCATGTGGAAAACGGACGCGCCGACCAGACCGCACTTATCTACGATAGTCCGGTCACGGGAACTATCCAGTCCTTCACTTACCGTGAGCTCCGCGACGAGGTCGCACGTTTTGCCGGTGTCCTCGTCGATCAAGGCGTTCAGAAAGGCGATCGGGTGATTATCTACATGCCGATGGTGCCTGAATCGGTTATCGCCATGCTTGCCTGCGCTCGGATTGGTGCGGTTCATTCGGTCGTCTTCGGCGGGTTCGCCGCTAACGAATTGGCAACCCGCATTGATGATGCAAAGCCGAAACTGATCCTCTCCGCTTCGTGCGGAATCGAAGTGGACCGCGTTATCGCATATAAGCCTCTGCTTGATAGTGCTATTGAGCTCGCAACGGAAAAGCCTTCGCGCTGTATTATCCTACAACGCCCTCAAGAAGAGGCAGCCATGGTCGCGGGTCGTGATCTGGATTGGTCGGAAGTTGTGGAGGGAGCGATCCCAGTCGATTGCGTACCGGTTGCCGCAACAGATCCTCTCTATATCCTCTACACCTCCGGCACAACGGGTGTGCCGAAAGGCGTTGTGCGCGACAATGGCGGACATCTGGTTGCACTCAAATGGAGCATCAAAAATGTCTATGGGGTAGATGCAGGCGAAGTGTACTGGGCGGCTTCGGACATCGGTTGGGCTGTGGGACACTCCTATACCGTCTACGCCCCTCTCTTTAACGGTTGCACAACAGTTCTTTACGAAGGGAAACCGGTTGGTACACCCGATCCCGGTGCATTCTGGCGCGTTATTTCTCAACATGGGGTGAGCACCCTCTTCACCGCACCGACCGTCTTCCGAGCTATTAAACGCGAGGATCCCAACGGCGATTATATCCGGAAATACGATCTGGGTGGTTTCCGGGCACTCTTCCTTGCCGGTGAGCGATGCGACCCCGACACGCTGCTCTGGGCACAGGAACAGCTCAATGTCCCGGTGATTGATCACTGGTGGCAGACAGAAACCGGCTGGCCCGTTGGCGCGAACCCCATCGGTATCGAGGCGTTTCCGGTGAAACCCGGTTCCTGCACAAAGGCGGTTCCGGGCTACGATGTGCGTGTCTTAGATGACGATGGCGCAGAGGTAGAAGCGAGCCAGATTGGGAATATCGTCATCAAGCTGCCGTTGCCCCCCGGCTGCCTTCCAACGTTGTGGAACAACGACGATGGTTATCAGTCCTCCTATCTCAGCACCTATTCGGGTTACTATTTGACAGCGGACGCCGGCTACAAGGATGAGGACGGTTACCTCTGGATCATGAGTCGCACGGACGACATCATCAATGTGGCAGGACACCGCCTCTCCACCGGTGCGATGGAGGAGGTGCTGGCGTCCCATCCCGATGTGGCTGAATGCGCCGTCGTGGGTATCGCAGACGAAATCAAGGGGGAAGTCCCGATGGGCTTTATTGTGCTGAAAGCTGGCGTCCAGCGCCCCGACGATCTGATCGTTCAGGAACTTATTCAGATGGTGCGTCAGGAAATCGGTCCCATCGCATCCTTCCGCGTGGCGACTGTGGTGCAGCGACTACCCAAAACGCGGTCAGGTAAGATTCTACGCGGAACGATGAAGAGCATTGCCGATGGAGTCGAATACCGTATGCCGGCGACAATTGATGACCCGGTTATCTTGGATGAAATCATCGAAGTCCTCGCAACCCTAGGTTATCCACGGGGCGTTGCTCAGTTATAGGCTTTTGAGCCTGTTATGATGATTGTTGTTTTTTTGGGCATTGCCCGATTCTTGGCTTTTGAGGAATTGAGGATGAGTTGTCGCATGTTCGGGCAACTAGCTAAAGCGAGTTCTCCGGCAATGATTCAGGCGACATTTTCTTCGGTGAGCTCAGGTTCGGTGGGGTTATCGGTGCAACCAAGTATTGTACCCAAAAACAGGGCAAGTAGAATACTAACGGACATCACTAGCCGTTATACTAATAATACTAAAGTGACCCCCCTTGTCGAGGTCAAAATACTGGAAAAATAAGTAAGATATTTGAGATAATCGGTGCGACTTTAGCCGAGGACACACCTCAGCCGGTGTTGCATAATCGAGACTCTAGTGAAGTCGTTTGTGATTATAGAACCGGATAATTGGTTAATCCATCAAAAAGGGCTTTTGCTGTTGGGTAGAGTTTTGGATAAACATCTTCATACTTGACACTGCGCCAAAACTGCTCAATGTAGATGTTGTCAATGGCTCTACCCACGCTGTCCATGCTCATCGCACTGCCCGCGGCTTCAACCGTATCGGTGAAAGCATTTGCCGTAAACTGGACACCTTGGTCGGTATTGAAGATAGTAGGGGTTGCCCCAAATGATGCACGATGTAAAGTTAGTTGCCGACGGGTTTAGGGCTTATAACCCGCTTGGTGAGATTATGCCTCACTACACGGCGAAGCATAAGGAGTCGGAACCACTCACGACGGATATTGACGTGCATACGAACACGATTGAGGAGTTCTGGACGTGGATTAAGCATGCGTGGTATAGTACACACCATCGTTATACCCGAAAGTATGCGCTACTCTATATCGCGGAGGCTTGCTTCAAGTATAATTATAGGGAAGACACTGACTTGTTTGGTAGTTTCTTTAGCCGGTGTTTTCCTATTCAGGTTTAGTGTTTGTTTGATATTGTTGTTTACTGGTGTACCATTTCCCGTCTTTGTCGGCGACGGCGAATGTACCTTCGTTATTTCTGATAATCATCATGGCTTTTGTGTCAGCGGGTGCCTCGTTCTTGGATATACTGATTGCTCCTCCTTCTGGAGTGCCTTTTATGCTGACTGCGGGTTTACCTGTGTCGCCGTGGATTGTAATTGCGCCTTTATCTGCGTCGCCGTGTAAGACTATAAGTGGTTTGAGGTAGCCCTCACCGTAAACAATCATGGTGCCTCCTGACTTGTCCGCAGATAGAGAGAGACGGCGTTCACCGTCTTCGTCTACAACATCAAGTGAGGTAACTGCAATGTTACCTAAGTTCTCACGATTCTCTGATTGTTGTGCAGTTACTGGTGCAAATCCTAATAATGTAATTAGCATACCGATAATTATCAATAATGCTGCAAGTATACCGCATAGTAGCTTTGTCCGTAATTCCATGGTGTCCTCCTTATTGCTATTAGTTGACCTAAAAAAAGGGGCTGCGTTGTCGGATTATCCCGAATCGTGCAGCCCCTTTTATTTAGATGGAAACTAACAGCGTAAAGGGTTATACTATGGTAGATTGTTATCCCGTCCTATCGGGATTTCAATCGTGAAGCGATTCGAGCTCCTACTCGTTTTGCTTCAGTGGGCTTCGAGCCGACAACTCGGAGCCCACACAATTTCTATCCTATACTATATTCAAAATGCTGTCAATACTTTTTTTACTTTTTTGTTTGCTGCGGGATGGGCTTGAGGTGTATGGATAGGGCAATCGCATATAAAAAATTTGCTTGACGGTAGCGTGAATTTGGGGCATCGCACCTGTTGATTTGATACCCGGGTGCGCTGGATCCGTTCATTTGGACATGATTTCATGCCTTCATTGGAACGATATCTACTAAATTGCTGGGTAAATCATACAAAACAAAGGGTTGCCTACGCTATAACCGTTTCAATCACTTTCACATGTGATTGCCCTCGGTGTATGGATCATTTGGGTTGACGATTAGGGGAGGTTATGCTACTATTTCGGCAGTAAAAATGCCCGTATGAGTTACGATCTCATACGGGCATGAGTTATTGACTTCATTAGAGTCAATTTAGTTTCATAATTAGTGGAGGCAAGAGAAAGTGAATGTAAAATGTCACGGGTTCTCCGGTGGCTGTTTGTTGCCACTGTTCACGCGACTTTCTTCTTGCTAGGAAGTTGTTGAATCTCCATGGTTGCTATTATCTCATCTTTTGTGAGATATAGCAACCTTTTTTTGTGTCAAGAGCCTATAACTGAGCAACGCCATCCACGGCAAAGTACGGAGTAGTAGGCATGCGCCGTATGCCCTAACCCTTGGTGATCTATCAAAATCGAGCTATACTATGGGGACAAATAGATGACTGAATTGACACAAAGTGACATCGACCCACGCCGTCTGGAACTGGCGTCTGACCCGTACCGTCCAGCATACCACTTTATATGCCCAGCCAACTGGATGAACGATCCGAACGGAACCATCTTCTGGAAAGACAGATACCACATCTTTTACCAGTACAATCCCAACGGGGCTTTCCACGGCACGATACATTGGGGGCACGCCTCCAGTGCGGATCTGGTCCACTGGACAGACCACCCGATTGCGTTACCGCCCGGTCCGGACGGGGCAGATCGGGACCAGTGCTACAGCGGTGCGGCGTTTATCAACAAAGAAGGGGTGCCCACATTCATCTATCACGGCTTGCCGGACGGTATCTGCCTTGCCACAAGCGACGATGATCTCCTTATCAACTGGGAAAAACACCCGGCGAACCCGATTATACCCAATCCAGGGCCCGATGACGAATATTGGGTCGGTGGTGCCCCATGCGCTTGGGTCGAAGGGGATACCTACTATGCGCTGACCGGCAACAGCGGCAATGCCCCGCCGGATGTGGCGTATCTATACACCTCTAAAGACTTTGCTAATTGGGAGTATCTGCACCCGTTCTACGAGGGAGGCACTTTCACAGAATGGGGTGAGGATTGCGGCTGCCCCGACTTTTTCCGTTTGGGAAATAAACATGTGCTATCCTTCACCAGTCACCCGCGTGGGGCACAATTCTACATCGGCACTTACGCCAATCAACGGTTCACCCCGAAGCGGCACAAGCGACTGGCACTCGGCGATGCAGGTCGTCCGGGTGTCTACAATGAGGGTTTAACGTTGCTTGATGACAAAGGTAGGCGCATACTGTTCGGTCGCCTCCACGAAGCGCGCTATAGCTACGTCCAACGTGCCTCCGGTTGGGCGGGGATGTTTGCTCTGCCAATGGTTCTGTCGTTGTCCGATGACGAAGATTTGCTCTTAGAGCCTGTCCCAGAACTTGAAGCGTTGCGAGGTGAGCACACGCATTTTTCTGACATCCAATTGAACGGGGACTTAGACCACCCGCTTGATGAAATCAGAGGGGATCAGTTAGAGATTCGAGCAGTGTTTGAATGGGAGAGTGCTGAGGAGTTCGGGCTGAAAGTTTGCTGTTCTCCGGACGGCGAAGAGGAAACCCTCATCCGTTTCAACCTCAACCCGTGGTCAGCCAACCGTGAGCCGGAAGAGATTCGCCCGCTGCGAGAGTTAATCCTGGACCCAAACCGGTCGAGCATCAGTTCAGAGGTGAGCAATCGTGAATCAGAACGATGCACATTTGATCTCCCGTACGCGGAGTCAATAGAATTGCGGGTGTTTGTGGATCGGAGTGTGGTAGAGGTTTTCGCCAATGACTGTTACTATTTGGCAAAGCGCATCTATCCTGCAAGGCCCGATAGTCTCGGCGTAGAACTATTTGCACGCGGAGGCAAGGCAACTGTGCGATCGTTGGACGTCTGGCAGATGGGAGCGATTTGGCCCCTTGCACAGCGTTGATTCGTGGTTTCAGTTCAGTTGTGTTCCCTGTCCTTACTCATAAAGTGATTGAGGAGTGTTTCATTCAGTGTATCGACTCTCTTATCAATCCTTTCAATTTGAGAAGTCAGATGAATATACTGTTGCTTGACTTCTTTTATATTTTCTTTCAGAGGTTCTTTAACAAACTTGATAATCAGTATGAACATGGTTACTACTGAAGCAACAGTTCCTATGATAGTCAAGGCTATTGGATTCATTGGTTAGAGCTCCAAAACGCGTTTATGGTGAATTTTACAATTAACTGGACATTTTCGAATTGTAGGAGGGAACTCCGATTTCCGACGTGTCGCGATTTGGAAATCGCTCCTACCAAAGAGGTGTCAATGTGTTTTCATAATTCACCATAATTATATCAAAGAGATACCCTCTGCTACTGCGTTCACGATCTATTATCTTGGTGATTAACTGTGAATTGTATCACAAACACCGATATAACATCAACTATATATGTTGAGTCGTACCCAATTTCCAATAGATGGCAATTTGGATTAAAGGAGGTGGTTTCAATGGGTGAAAGGAAAGGCGAAGCGTTTGAAGAAAATCTAACACAACTTGAGCACGATGGATTTCTGCTTATCAAGAACGCCCTCGATATGGAGACCGTTCAGAAATGGCGGCATAGTCTGTATGGACGCTACGAGCGAGGAGATTATGACCGTAGAAACAGTGTCGGCAATGTGTCATATAACCAACTCTTGGAGCAGGAACCGGAGATGACGAGGGCACTTATCGCACATCCCAGTGTCGCACCCTACCTGAAAGCCACGCTGGGAAAGCAGTGCCAACTCCGTAGTGTCCGCGCACACCTGAACCCCGACGACTATACACAGGAATGGCACATGGACTTCTACGATTACTGGTATCAACAGGAGAAAGCCGATGCAGGACGTTTTGTCCAAGGGTTCTGTATGAACACCACATTTTACCTAACCGATAACACGCCGGAGCGAGCCCGTCTCACCTTTGTCAAAGACCTCTGCCATCGGGCGATTCCCGAAGAACTTCGGGAACACCTCTGGTACAGGGACGACCGAAACAATCCGTTCCAGCGTTGGTGCGACGAACAACCACATGTAGACCTGTATCCAATGAGCGGGGATGCGGTGGTCTTCTACAGTCATCTGCCCCACCAAGGTGCTAAAATGGGACCCGATCCCGAAGGCGAGATTCGTGGGAATATCGTTTTCCACTACCAACAAAACCCGATGTATCCCGGTATTCGCTTTGTCAGCCACCCACAGGTTACGCTCGATGCCCTCGGTTATGACGGCACTTTTCCCTTTGCAGATAGTTGATAAGTATAAACATTTTCCGCTCATGTTAAGAAATGGTGCAACAGAAACCGAGTTTTTTCTTCAAAACTCGGTTTCTTCCTGTGTTCCGCTCGTTCCGCAAGTCCCGACTTGTCCCCGATACATCCCCGATGAATCGGGACTAAGAAGCGAGAGCAGGCAGGCGGGATCCTCGGAACGGGAGCGGAATCCCGACGTATCGGGACGAGAATCCCTGATGAGCCGGGACTTGCACTTTCTTTTTACATGAACCACATTTTCATAATAATGACAACGGAGGATATACCTTATGGCAACATTTCGTCCCAAAGTCTTAGTTGCTTGTGATGAACGTGTCCGCAATTCCTACCTACCACCCGAAGAAATAGAACGACTTGAAACCTTCGCTGATTGGGAGTGGTTCTCCTGTGAAGGCGGAAGCATCTACACCACGAACGAAAATCCCGAAGCAGCAGCAGAACTCAGTGAACACCTCAGCGAGGCCAACGGTCTGGTTGTGTGTCACGGTTGCCCCACAGTTACGCCGGAGGTCTTGGATGCCGCACCAAATCTGAAAATTATCGGTGAATTGGAGGGGGATCGTTTTGCCAGCCGGATTGATCTGGAAGCTGCATGGGAGCGGGGAATCCGCACCGTGGATACCACCAACGGCTCCTCCTATCCAGTCTCGGAATGGGCGTTGGGGCTTATCCTGATTGCGTTACGCAACGCGGGAGCCCAATTCCGTCGCATCATCGCCGGTGAGACGACGCGAGATAACAGCGCGCTCGAATATGCCGGTGGATTACTCACCGGTAAGCGGGTTGGATTGATAGGGGGCGGGAATATGGGCAGGCGCCTGATCAAATTCCTCCGTCCCTTTGAGGTCGATATCTGGGTGCACGATCCCTATCTACCGCGGGAGATGGCGGAAGCGGTCGGCTTTCTGCAAACCTCGCTGGATAATCTGCTGTCGCAGTGCGATGTCATCGTCTGTGTCGCGCCGTTGACGCCGGGAACGGAACGCATGATCGGGGAACGCGAACTGAATCTAATAAAATCCGGCGCAGCGTTAGTCAATGTCTCGCGTGGTCCAATTATTGATCCTGACGCGCTGATTGCACGCCTCAAACGCGGGGATATCACCGCTGGGTTAGATGTCTTTGATCCTGAACCGATTCCGCCCGATAGTGAAATTATCCATCTCCCCAATGTCTTCCTTACGCCGCACTTTGCTGCTTTCACCGGCGACGCCTATCCGCACTTCTTTGAGTTAATGGTAGACGAGTTAGATCGGTTCTTTCACGGTCACGAAACACTCTTCGATCTGACACCGCGCTCTCTTGCGAATCGTACCGGTGCTGAACCAGTTTAGGTGGGAACTCCAAATGCACTGAAAAACTCTGCCCGCGAAAAATCGGCCAATCTTTTCACGGATGAAAAAGGAGTTAATCATGACACCAGACGAAGAAAAAGTGCACTTTGATACATTCGGATTCATTATCAGGCGAGGGCTCTTTGGAGCGGAGCAGATGCAAAAATTCTCACACTGGTTTGACGAGGGATGCGATGTCCAGTGTGGTCATTTCACAGGCGAAAGGCAAATCGGCTATCCCGGACTCAGCATACATGAGGAATTCTGTCATCACTACCTCGACGACCCACGAATTCTGGATACGCTGGAAAACCTAATGGGTGAGGGTTTCATGCTAGTCGCCTCAGATGCCCAGCGGCATTCAGGAAACTCCCATTGGCATCAAGATACGGTCATTCCGATGGAAGAGGGCAAAGCAAGTGAGTACTTGATGCTCAAGGTGATTATGTATCTGGACGACCATAGCGAGGGACCGGGATGTTTGTGGCTGCTTCCGGGAAGTCACAGGCGAGGTTACGCTGAGTCGATACGCGAGTTGATAGGGATGGGAAATCCCACCGACGTCGATACATTGACCCCAGCCGGTGTGCCACCAACCGATTTCCCCGGTGCAATTCCCACCAAGACCCGTCCGGGGGATATCATCTTTTTCAATCAGAAGTTGGCGCATTCATCGTGGGGCGGGCAGCCGGGTCGGCGATTTTTAGGACTCACCTTCGGCACGAAGCCGGCCGAGGATTGGCAGGTTGAGTGGCTCGTCCATCATGGCGAGCGGTGGAAAACAATGTGTAGAAATGAGCGGCAGTCGCAGTTCCCCGATCACTTGGTCAGAACCGCAGGTACGCGTCGTCAACATTTGATTGAGTTTATGTACAGCAGGGGATACTGATGCGTTTTTTGAGCGCACAAATCTAATGGCTATTATGGTGAATTCTAAAAACAGATAGACACTTTCGCCCCCGGTAGGTGCGGTTTCCAACCGTGCCGCATTCAATCCTACCCGGTAGGTGCGGTTTCCAACCGCACCGAATAGGCGCAGTTAGAAACGGCGCCTACCAGACGGGAGAGGGGGTAGGGGGTTAAGTGCTCATCTGTAATGTATAAGTAATTCTAAAATCTACCATAATTCTAAGGTTCACTATAATACGATTCCGCAGCCCCAATACTTCGTGAGCCAAAGCAGCTCGCGTACGTTGACGAATCACCTTCTATTCGGATACCCCTCACATAGCTTTCACCCACGCTTCAGGGTGTCCTCCAGCCCCATAAGTGTGGCGTACATTATCTGTACTCGCTGCATCGGGATTGAGCGTTCCTGTGCCTCTCCAAGGATAGGACCGACACACGCCTGAAATTCTGTGGGTATGCCTTTCTGTATATCTTGGAGGGCGGAGTGCGTCGATTGGCTGCCAGCCAAGGGCGATGTCAAAACCTTTTCGATCGCTTCTTCTGCGGTGCCTTCACACCACGCTTTGACATGGTAAGGTCCGAGATCTATCAGAGGAATTTCTTTCGCTGCAGCCAGTGCCTGAAGTTCTCTGACCATACCAGTATACTCTGTAACCAACTGTCTGTTGGACATAACACCGGCATTGTTCCGTCTAGAGAGCGTAGCAAGCAGCCCGATAGGTATCCAACCCACCATCTTCGACCACGTGGCGGAGAGGATAACGTTGGAGGTTTGTGTGATAAGCCCTGCCCGCTGAAAAAGATTCACAATCTCGTCAACACGTCCTGATGTGCCTCCATCCAATTCCCCAAATTGCGTACCTCCGTCGTATGTCCAGTTCACAACCCCCGGCGTTGGGCGCTCGCCTGCAACGACGGCAAGGCCACCAACCACCTTCTCCCCTCCAAAGACATCTACCAATAGCTCGTCTTTCACTACGCCGTTCTGTAGAGAAGTTGCAAAATCTCGGACCTGTATATGCTCCGTGATCGCGAGTGCTGCTTGTGTGTCTTGGGCTTTCACAGTGTAGATGAGAATATCGCACTCTCGGATGCCTTTGGGATCATCAGTTGCATCAATCTGGACGGTGAACTCCTGAAGTCCAGTCAGGCGTAGCGTACGCTGTCTCTGGATCTCATCAATATGCACACCCGGACGGCCCACAACGGTTACATCGCACTCCCCTTTTCGAGCCAAGAGGGCGGCAATGGTGCCACCAAGTCCGCCCGGTCCAACAATCACTACCTTTTTCATAACTTCTTCCGGTCCTTTCTACTCTGTGTCTGTGTGACCTATCCAAGATGTAATGAGAGTCGCGAGATTATTCATCGCAAGTTCCAAATTCTCGGCGAAATCGGCTGCGGCGGTGTGATTTGCTGTATCGGTTACACCTCGGATTTCAACAAACGGAACGCCGCTGAACGCACACGCCCTTGCGCCGCCAGCTCCCTCCCATGCTACAGCCAGTGCCCCCGTGGATTCATGCAGTTCTTTTCTTCGTTCAGTTTCTATCACATCTTCATCCCCGCTCGCTATAGGACCAAAGTGGCCCCTGAACGAGTGGAGTGACTCTGATACAGATCTGAGATCTGCTATTGTAGTCCCCGCGCCGTCGAATTTCGGCAGGGGGCGTGTATTAAACTTGTTATTATAATCGTGTTCTACGGTTGTAGTTGCGACAACAATATCTCCAACACATACCCCATCCCCCAACGCGCCAGCCGCCCCGGCACAAATAATCACATCCCAGTCTCTACAGGTGTCTAACAAATGCTGTGTTTGGAGGGCAAATTGAGCTTTCCCCAACCCGCCCGGTGCAAGGGTCACATGCACATCAGAAAGCTGCACAACTGAAAGCTTACCTATCATCGAACTTTCGGCGCGGAAACCTCGCTTGGCGAAGGCCTGTAAGAGTAGATCTAACTCTTCTTTCATTGGGGCAACGATGAGTCTTCTCATACAAGATATTATAGCATCAGAAGGGAGAACGTAGAATTAAAAAGATTGCTCGCCCAACTCTTCCACGTTTTCGCCATGTCACTGGATTCAACGAGAGATCTGAGTGTTGAGAAAATTGCAACTGTGGATTTAGCAGTTGTTGAAAATGTCCAAAATTGGTATAATATCGTTATATACTCACTGACCACGGAGCGGATCAATGGTTGATAATCGTAAAGAGCAGAACGTTACAAGCGATTGGTGGCTTGGGATGCCTCGTACCGTCGAGCCGAAGATCTTGGAATGGCTGGAAAAATATCCGGACCGATTGGAAGTACATCACACCACACAGTACACAGGACATAAAATCTACGCCCTGACTGTAACGAATAGAACGGTCTCGGAGGCAGAAAAGAAAAAGCTGTTGACCACTGTTTCCCACGGGCATGAGCCAGCGGGCACTGCAGCGATTATGAACTTCATTAATCAGCTGCTCACAGGCAAACACCTCAACGGGAATAAGACAGATCTACCCCTGGGTACGCTCCTTGATGAAACGCTGCTGACCTTCATCCCGATTGCGAATCCCGATGGGCGTTCACGCGCGCCCGTTGACTGCTGGGACGGTTCCATCTACAACGCTAACGAGTTTTTCGACTACATGAAAGGTTGGCGCGCAGATGGCAGCCGATTCGATTGGCCCGAACCCCGCGTGTGGAAGCAGAGCGAGGAAAATGTTGAGCGTGTTGGAATCACTTATGCACAGATCGATGAAGATACCTACGCCGAAAATTTCTGGGCACCGGAGGGAACGCAGTATAACGCATTGATGGAGCAACTTGGAGAAATCTATTACTACGATGCACTCTTAGACCTACACCAGACCTACGAGCAGGAAGAACACTACGATACCTTTGTGCAATACGCCGACGCTGAATGGATGCCGAAAGCACAGCAGGAGTATTCACTCGCTTGGGGCGAAGCGATACAGGAGGTCTTTGAAGATATCGGTGCCAACTTCAGCGGGGTTCATACCGGCGGTGATGAACGCTGGATTATCCACCAATTTTCTGTCAAATATGGAACCCCCAATCTGCTCTTTGAAGTTCAAAACAACCATCTCAATACACCGATGGACGAGCAACTTCTTTACGCCGAAACTATCATCCGCGGCAGCGTTGAATGGTTGCTGCACGGCACAAGTTAAATCATAACTAACCCACAGGAGCATTCCTATGAAAATTACGCATGTCGAAACAATGACCTTGGATATTCCCTTTTACGCTGACCATGTTACCCGCGCTATGCAGCGGGCTCAGACCCACAATGAGCGTGTCCATCTGTGCCGCATTGAGACTGACAACGACATCGTTGGATATGGCGATGGCGGCGTTTCAGATGCGGACCGGCTGATTGGTCAGAATCCCTTCGTCATTATGAACGATGACTCCATCGGTTTTGGTGCACAACTGGCTGCGCTGGATATAGCGGGAAAAGCCGCCGGTGCCCCGGTGCACGCACTGTTGGGCGACAAAGTGCGAGATCGTTGCCCCATCTCTTGGTGGGATATTGACATGCCGCCAGAAGACTGGGTTGCGGAAGCAAAGGAATCCCTCAAACGCGGCTACACCACCTTCAAGATGAAAGCCCGTCCGTGGCGCGACATCATCGAACAGATAGAGACGGTTGAAAAGGTTGTGCCGCTGGATTATAAGTTCGACATAGACTTCAACGGCTTCCTACTGACTCAGGCGAAAGCCGAAATCATCCTTCAGCAGCTTGACCCGCATCCCAATGTGGGGATGTACGAGAGCCCTTTCTATCTCCAGGAAGACCTGACAGGTGCCCGCATCCTCCGTGAACGTGTGTGCAAACCTATTGTTGAACACTTCCGCGAAGAGGTGCTTCATGCCCATTGCAGCGACGGCTTTGTAATCGGGGGCGGTGCCACGGTAACTCGGCACCATGCCACGCTCGCTGCCGCCTTCAACAAGCCTTTCTGGCTCCAATTGGTCGGCACCGGTATCACTACCGCCTTTGCCGTACATCTCGGTTCGGTTCTCTCACACGCCCAACTGCCCTATATCACCTGCTTTGAGTTATGGGAACACAACCTGCTTAAAGGAGGACTTGAGGTGGTAGATGGGTTCATCGACGTGCCAGACACGCCGGGACTGGGTATTGAGGTTGATGAGAAAGCTGTTGAGAAGTATAAAGTTGAGTCAGGCACACCGACACCGACAGATTTATACCGTCAGAACAAACGTATTCTCCGCATCAGTTGGCCCGGCGTTGGAAGGAAACAGCGGGTGTGGGAGTTCACCAACGAGGGCAATTACCAACAGGCTTTCTACCAAGGCAACATCCCCGGCTTCGAGCGCGGCGTGAACTTGGAAGTCATTGAGGATGATAATAGCTCCGGTTTTCGGAAACAGCATGAGAAACTGGTTGCCCGTGGTCTATGATCGCCCAATCCTGTCTAATTGAATCTTTTCGATAGGTAAAAAATAGGAAATGGCTGATGTTGTCAACGGTTGAACAAACCAGATTACGGTTATCAAAAAACACCGAAGCGAAGAAAAAGTCGCAGTTTGGTCAGTTTCTTACATCAGCAAGAACTGCGGCTTTCATGGCTAGTTTGTTCCCTGACAGCAAAGGTAGATGTCGCTTGCTTGACGCGGGAGCTGGAATTGGCTCGCTTTCTGCCGCTTTCTTGGACAGGTGGAATACTGCTGGTTTTGACTTTCAGCGTGTGGAACTCGATGCGTTCGAGATTGACGATTCTCTGTGTTCCTATTTGAGTCGAACATTGGAAAAATACAGAAACAATCCTCAGTTTATTTCAACAATCCGAAATGTCGATTTTATACATGCTGCCACAGATTGGCTTTCTGGAAGTTTTTTTGCTGAAGAATTCCAAAAATATACGCACGCCATCCTCAACCCACCTTACAAGAAATCAATAGTAATTCAGCCCATCGTTTGGCTTTACGCCGTGTTGGCATCGAAACGGTGAATTTGTATTCGGCTTTCGTGGCACTGGCTGTCGCGTTAACCGCCCCGGGTGGGCAAATTGTGGCAATCATCCCGCGTAGTTTCTGTAATGGTCCCTATTACCGTCCATTTCGTAATTTTATCTTTGAGCATGCAGCCATCCGGCACCTGCATCTTTTTGAGTTACGTAACAAAGCATTCAAGGAGGATAAAGTATTACAAGAGAATATTATTATCCGACTTGAACGTAGTGGACAACAAAGTATGGTCACAGTTTCCACTTCGGCAGATGACACTTTCACAGATCTTAAGACTCAAAACTATCCGTTCAATCAAGTTGTTTTCCCCGAAGACCCGGAGCGATTTATTCGTGTACCATTAGCACCCAAAAGTAATATCAAACCAACTCTGACAAACCGCTACACGTTGGCAGATCTTGGCATCAACGTTTCGACCGGGCCAGTAGTTGACTTCCGGTTGAGAAAGCACTTGCGCGATATGCCGGAGGCAGGCACTGTTCCTTTGCTCTATCCATGCCACTTTAACGGTATTAGCACCAAATGGCCGGTTACTGATAAGAAAAAGCCAAACGCTATCCTACGCAACACTGATACCGAAAAATGGCTGTGTCCGAGCGGATTTTATTGTGTCGTGCGACGCTTCACTGCCAAGGAGGAAATGCGTCGAATCGTGGCAAGCGTAGTTGCTCCTAGTGCACTCGACAGCGCCCCCATGCTGGGAATTGAAAACCACTTAAATTTCTTCCACGAAAACAAGAGTGGATTATCGCCGGCCCTAGCACATGGACTGGCTGTATTCCTCAATTCAACCGCTATCGATGAATATTACCGGTGCTTCGGCGGTCATACGCAGGTCAACGTTACCGACCTAAGACTTATGAAATATCCGAGCCGTGGTACTCTAATTGAAGTTGGCGAATGGGCGATGCAGCAAGAGCAACTCTCGCAGACCATGATTGATACCAAGCTAGAGGCTTTAGCCGAATGAACACTAGGAGCGGGTACATCGAAGCTGCTCACCAGATTATCATTTCCCTGGGGCTTCCACGAGCACAACAAAATGAGCGTTCTGCTCTTTGTTTGTTGGCACTACTAAACCTTACTCCGGGCAAAGCTTGGTCTGATGCTGAAAATCCACTTGTGGGGATCACGCCGATCATCAATTGGGTGCGAGAGCACTACGACAAGGAATATGCGCCGAATACCCGAGAGACAATTCGTCGTCAAACGATGCATCAATTCTGTGATGCTGGCATCGCACTTTACAATCCGGATAGACCGGATCGTCCAGTAAACAGTCCAAAGGCAGTCTATCAAATTGAGCCTGCTGCGCTAGCTCTGCTGCGTACCTTCAGCACCCCTACATGGCACGATGCGCTGACAGCCTATCTGGCAGAGCGCGAAACGCTAGTAGCGCATTACGCTAGGGAGCGAGAGCAGGATCGGGTTCCGGTCGAGATTTTACCGGGACAGAAGATCACTCTTAGCCCCGGGGAGCACAGCGAATTGATTCGCGCCGTCATTGAGGATTTCGCTCCACGTTTCGCGCCGGGTAGTGTGTTGGTCTACGTTGGTGACACCGGAGACAAGTGGGGTTATTTTGACGCGGACTTATTGACCAAGCTGGGGGTCAATGTAGATTCTCACGGTAAAATGCCTGATGTGGTGCTGTACTATGCTGAGAAAAATTGGTTGATTTTGATTGAGTCAGTTACCAGTCATGGACCCGTTGATGGCAAGCGGTATGACGAACTCAGCAATCTTTTTGCTGAATCAAAGCCTGGATTGGTTTATGTAAGTGCTTTCCCAAACCGCGCCATTATGGGCAGGTATCTCGGCGAAATTGCGTGGGAAACCGAAGTGTGGGTGGCTGATGCACCCTCCCATCTGATCCATTTTGACGGTACGCGTTTTCTTGGACCATACAATGCGTTATAATAATGTCAGTTGCTACTTATATGCAGACAATAAAATTAAATTGACTTCTATGCTCGGAAATTAGGCATCTTGCCCGACCTACGCCGGGTGATAGGTGTATATCAATGAACCCATGACCCAAAAGAAAGGAGTGTTGTCATGTCAGAATATACAGTTCTTGGCAAAAGACTACCCAGAGTCGATGCCCTTGAAAAAGTGACAGGTGTAGCCCAATATGGGGCTGATGTTCATCTGCCCGGTATGCTGCACGGGAAGTTCGTTCGTAGCAAACACGCGCACGCGAAGATTGTTAGTATCGATACCAGCGAAGCAGAGAAACTGCCCGGCGTAAGAGCAATTATCACCCAAGATGATGTCGAAAGTGGACGACGGGTGTTTGCTTCTGCCAAGGTCCTGTATCTTGGCGAGCCAATTGCAGCGGTTGCAGCAACAGATCCGGATATCGCAGAGGAAGCTGCGGACCTAATCCAAGTCAACTACGAACCGCTCCCTGTTGTTCAAGACGTAACTGAGGCTATCGAGCCAGATGCACCACGGCTCCACAACGGTGATACGAAAGATAGTCCCGCCCGCCGAGCAATTAGAGCGGACTTGAGAAAGCTTGAACGAGATGACTCACAAGACCACAGCGCAGAAATTGCCAAATTAAACGCCCAGTTGGAAGAGCTTAGGGACGAGGTCTACTATAACATCTCCGCCGAGACCCATACAGAGGTTGGCGATGTAGAGCAAGGCTTCGCTGAATCAGACCTTGTTGTAGAAAATACCTATGTCATTCCACGAGTGCATCAAACCTACATGGAGCCACACGTTTCGGTCGCCGATGTTGATTCCACCGGCAAAGTCACGGTGTGGGCAAGCACACAAGGTCCCTTCGCCATCCGATCTGGCATCGCGGGAACGCTTGGGGTTCCGCTCAATCAGATTAACGTCATTCCAACGATAATGGGCGGTGGGTTTGGCGGACGTTTTGGCGTCGCGCTGACGCATGTTCCTGCTGTGCTGCTCTCCCAAAAGACTGGCCGTCCAGTGAAGATCCAGATGAGTCGCGAAGAGGAGTTCACCGATGGTCGTCCCGCGCCGGGTTGTGTCATTAAGTTGAAGACCGGCGTAAAAAGCGACGGTACAATCCATGCCCGTCAAGCACTTGCTTTTTGGGATTCGGGTTCTGTTTCGGGTGCTTCGATTGGTAGTACACTTCGTGTTCGGGGTGTCTATAAAATCCCGCACCTAAAGGTCGATGCGTATGGCGTCTATACAAACAAGTCAGGTACAGCCGCCTATCGTGCACCGGGTACGCCCCAAGCCGCGTTCGCAGGCGAATCTCAACTGGATGACATTGCACGCAAACTCGGTATGGATCCGGTTGAATTTCGCATGAAAAATATGCGTGAAGAGGGCGATCCCATCCCCGGCGGCGGTCAACGCGGTGGAGCCAGCGAGCCCAAGGTTGGTTATAAGGAAACCCTGCAAGCCGTTGCCGATGCCGTTGACTGGAAGAACCGAACTACAGGACCCAATCAAGGGTGGGGTGTAGCAATCGGTGATTGGACAAACGGTTGTGGGCCCGGTGGGATGTTCGTTTCTATTCACGAAGATGGAAGCGCGCGAATCTTCCACGGTTCAATGGATATCAGCGGCACTGATACCGCGATCACCCAGATCGTTGCTGAGGTGTTGACCCTTCCTTACGAGGAGGTTGCGATCACCCGCGGCGATACCGATTCGGCGCCTTACGCAACAGGCTCCGGCGGTAGCGTTGTTACCTTCACGATGGGGAATACCGCCAAAATCGCAGCCGAGGATACCCGGAAACGTATCCTTGAACTTGCTGCTGAACGGTTGAATACGGAGATTGATAATCTCAAGTTAGATGGGGGACAGGTCACTACAGTTGACGGTGATCCGCCGAAGTCGATTGGATTTGGTGAATTGGCTGCCTACAGTCTCTCAACAACGGGTGGTCCCATCGTTGGTAAAGGCTCATTTGCACGGCAACCGACGACACCTGCCCTCGCCGCACAGATCGCTAAAGTCGAGGTCGATACGGAGACTGGCAGAATCAAGGTGCTGAAAATGGCAGCCTCACAGGATGTCGGTTTTGCTATTAACCCGATGTCGGTTGAGGGGCAAATCGAGGGTGGCACAGTACAAGGCTACGCTTGGGCGACCATGGAGGAGATGCAATATGACGAGAACGGCAGCGTAAATCCGGGTTTCGTCGATTACCGGGTACCAACTACAGCAGACCTGCCCACTGTGGAATCGATTATCGTTGAAGTGGCAGCGCCCCAAGGACCGTTCGGTGCGAAGGGTGTCGGTGAACCGCCAATCACGCCTACCTTAGCAACGATGGCGAATGCTGTTGCCGATGCAGTTGGCGTACGCATTACCGAGCTCCCAATGACACCAGAGCGCGTTGTTGATGCGATTAGCGGCAACGGTAAGTGAATCCCCGATTCCACAAGCGCTATACCTGAAATGCTATAAATCCGTAGGCGGGGCATCCCCGATAAATCGGGATTCAAAGCAACTTGCCCCGCCCATAGCTCCTACGATGCTGTGTCCTATGGTAGAGCGCTCTGTTTCTTGTTTCAGTTCTAAAGTCCCAGCGGACGATATGTGTTTAGTGTGAAAATCTCTCAAGTCCCATAAACCACAATGTATCAGATGAAAGAACTATGACCGCCCAAGCACTTGCTGAATGGGTAATTGATGCCCGTCAGCGCACCTTCGATATTGTCGCAGATCTCACCGATGAACAGATAATGAGTCCATATCTTGCGATCGTCAACCCACTGCTGTGGGAAATCGGTCATGTGGCATGGTTCCAAGAAAAATGGGTGCTGCGAAATACGTGCAAACAGAAACCCATTCGTGGTGATGCAGACGCACTCTGGGATTCGATCGCGATCCCCCACGAAACACGGTGGGACCTGCCCCTCCCTACTCGTGAGGGAACGTTAGGGTATATGCGAGACGTGCGAGATCAGATTGTAGATAGACTTCAACGCGGAGAAGTGAGCGATGAATTGGCGTATTTTGTGCGCTATACTACCTATCACGAAGATATGCACAATGAAGCGTTCACCTATACACGGCAGACCTTGGAATACACGCCACCCCGCTTTTCTGCTGTTCCTGAACGTCCCTCTGATATCGGTAGCGGCTCCTTGCCGGGCGATGTCGAAATTCCCGGCGGCACGTTGATGCTGGGGGCTTCGTCCGATGAACCTTTTATATTTGACAATGAGAAGTGGGCGCACCCTGTCGAAATCCAACCGTTCGCCATCGCGCGTGCGCCGGTAACTCAATCTGAGTTTGCCGCGTTCACTAACGATAGCGGGTACCTACGGAAAGAGTTATGGACTGAAGAAGGATGGGAATGGAAAAAGTCCGTAGATGCAACGCACCCCGTCTACTGGGGTACCTCAAATAACGGTTGGCTACGTAGACATTTTGATAAATGGGTTTCACTCGAACCACACCTTCCGATTATCCATGTCAGTTACTACGAAGCGGACGCCTACTGTCGGTGGGCGGGACGTAGACTTCCAACGGAAGCGGAATGGGAAACCGCCGCTGCGGTCGAACCAAATCCAACGGGAAAGGGACTCTCTTCGCAGAAACGGCGCTTCCCTTGGGGAGATGAACCTCCGACGGCAGAACACGCGAACCTCAATTGGAGTGCGATGGGCTGCGTTGACGTAGGCGCGTATCCAAAAAGCGACAGTGCCTACGGCTGCCGGCAGATGATCGGAAACGTCTGGGAGTGGACCAGTACCCCCTTCCGGCCCTATCCCGGTTTTGAGATTGACCCTTACGAGGAATACTCCGAACCGTGGTTTGAGACCCGCAACGTGCTGCGTGGTGGCTGCTGGACAACCCGTTCGCGCCTCATCCGTAATACATGGCGTAACTTCTATACGCCAGATCGGCGGGATGTCTTAGCGGGATTTCGGACCTGTGCAATCTAAATCGGAGCATGCTAGCATTTGATGGGACGTAGGTTGGGTTGAACGATGATTAGGATGCTCTACCAGCGACCCCCGATTATAGATGAATGAAGTAAAACCCAACATCACCCCAGTAGGTCGGGTATGTTGCCCGATCCAGCGCCCAGCTAGTCCAGCACGGCGAGGGCAATTCGTAGGGAACGCAGATCTGTGTTCCGTTTCTTCTAAGCTTGATGAATGCTGAGCAAGGATTGAAATTCACGTACGGCTCGGTGTTCACTACTTTCACCCTGTGGCAGATAATGACAGAACAAGCGATACCGAACGGTGTCAGCCTAATTCAGGCGCCCAAGCACAATCGGCAGCAATCGCTAAAGGATGCGGTTGCAGAAGGATTCAAACGAACTCCAAAAAGTACCCCCGCTCTCTTCTTCTACGATGCCGCCGGTTCACAACTCTTTGAGCAGATTTGCAAACTTCCCGAATACTATCCAACGCGAACTGAGCATAAAATCTTAACGGACAATGCACCGGACATCGTCTCAATAGTTACCGGCGAAGTGGAACTCGTGGAGCTTGGCAGTGGAAGTTCCGCCAAAACACGAATTCTAATTGATGCAATCCTCGCCAATCAAACCCATCTCCACTACATACCGACCGACATTTCTACCGACTTTCTGCTCGAATCGTCCATTGCCCTCAAAAACGAATACGCGCCGCTGTCGGTCACGGCGATTGCAGCCGAGCACAACGATGCCCTTCAGTTATTGCCTGAGGGCGGTAGCCAATCCCGTCTTTTCCTTTTTCTGGGCAGCAACATCGGTAATTCTGAGCCGGAAGAGGCAGTCAGTTTCATCGGACAAATTCGCCGCCGAATGCGCTCGGAGGACTGCCTGCTGATAGGTTTTGACTTGGTGAAAGACCGTCAGGTGCTTTTTGACGCTTATAACGACAAGGCGGGAGTGACGGCGGAGTTCAACAAAAACCTGCTGGTTCGGATTAACCGCGAGTTGGGCGGAGACTTTGAGGCCAACCGATTCGACCATCACGCACCGTTTGTCGAAGCGCATTCCCGCATCGAAATGCGCCTGATCAGTCGGTGTGCTCAGGCGGTTTATCTGGAACGTCTTGGACAAAGCTTCGATTTTGAAGAAGGCGAGTATATCCACACAGAAAATAGCTACAAATACACGCTTGACGGCTTTGAATCACTTTGTGAGGCGGCAGGTATGAAGATGCAAAAATACTGGCTTGATGAACACGGGTGGTTTGCCGTGGGGCTGTTCCACAGAGCCGGTGGAGGATAGGAACATGAACGAGAGCAAAATAGCGCTGAGGGATGTCGAAATGCGTTTTGGCGATGTTGTCGCACTCCATTCGACCAACCTGCAGATCGCACCGGGGCAAACGACGGTGCTAATCGGTCCGAGCGGTTGCGGCAAATCCACAATCCTGCGGCTGATCATCGGCTTATTAACCCCGACAGCCGGGACAGTCGAGTTCGAGGGTGAGTCCGTTTCGCAAGCCAACATCCTCGCACTACGCCGCCGGATGGGGTACGTGATTCAAGATGGCGGACTGTTTCCGCATTTGACCGCCGCCCAAAATGTGACCCTCATGGCACGGCACCTCCAACCCGCGCTCCAAGAGACCGAAATTCAAGCAAAACTTAACGAACTCTGTGAATTGACACGTTTCCCACAGGATGGGCTTGCTCGTTATGCTGTCGAACTCTCCGGCGGGCAGCGTCAGCGTGTCAGTCTGATGCGTGCGCTTGCTCTGGATCCTGATGTTCTGCTGCTTGACGAACCGCTTGGCGCGCTAGATCCGATGGTTCGTGCGTCCCTCCAAACGGAATTGAAAGAAATTTTCAACCGTCTTGGTAAAACCGTCCTTCTCGTTACGCACGACATGGCAGAAGCAGGCTATATAGGAGATAGCATCGTTCTCATGCGAGAAGGGCACGTTCTCCAACAGGGAACACTTGACGACCTCCGGGAGCGACCGGCTGACGATTTCGTTTCGGAATTCATTACCGCCCAGCGTAGTTTAGTCCAACTGTAAGATGGGATATAAAAAAGATGAAAAAACAACAAGAATCAACTGGGAAACGGGAAAATATTTCACGTCTTACGTTTCACGTTTCACGTTTCACGTTTTACGCGCTATCTGCCCTTCTGTTGATCTGTGCGCTTCCATCTGCCGATGCCCAGAAAATCAGTGTTGGGTCTAAACGATTCACAGAATCTTACGTCTTGGGTGAGATAGCAAAGAAACTGCTGGAAGACGCGGGATACCGTGTGGAACACAAACAGGGGATGGGCGGCACCATTATCGTGTGGGACGCATTGAAGAGTGGCGACATCGCGATGTATCCCGACTACACCGGCACCATCCAAGAGACAATTCTGAAATCAGCGACCCCAATGACAGCAGATCAGATGCGGAGTGCGCTCGCCGAATACGGGATTGGCATGGCAGGTGAGTTGGGTTTCAATAACACCTATGCACTCGCCATGCGCCGAACGGATGCGGAGGCTCGGAATATCCGTAAAATTTCCGATTTACGAGACCATCCGGATCTCAATGTTGGGTTGACACACGAGTTTCTGGATCGCAAGGACGGTTGGGAACCGCTAAGTCACCATTACGGGTTACAGATCAAGCCGCGTGGGTTGGAACACGCTCTGGCGTATGTCGCTCTGAACAACGGCGAGATCGACCTCATGGACGCCTACTCCACCGATGCCAAACTCGCTGAGTACGATCTAACCGTGCTGGAAGATGACCTGCAATTTTTTCCCAAGTATCACGCCGTCTTTCTGTACCGACTGGATACCGATCAAGCCGCGATCGACGCGATTCGTAGACTGGACGGGAAGATCGATGAAGGACTGATGACGCGGTTGAACGCGGAAGCCGAACGTACAAACGACTTCACAGCCGCCGCCTCGCTGTACTTCAGTGAAGTGGAACACAGAGCGGTAGAAGTTGCCTCGGAGTCCTTTCTGTCCAAACTCGCACGGTGGACGGGAAGACATCTGATGCTCGTGGGTATCTCCATGGTAATTGCGATCTTGGTCAGCATTCCGCTCGGTATACGTGCCAGCCGCCCCGGACTGCTCAGCCAAATCATCATAGGTGTGCCGGGGATCATGCAAACCGTTCCGTCACTGGCATTGCTCGCGCTACTTGTTCCGGTACCGATGCTCGGTATAAGTCCGACAACAGCGATTGTAGCACTTTTCCTCTACAGCCTTTTGCCGATCGTTCGGAACACCGCCACCGGGCTTCAGAACATCCCGACACCCTTGAGGGAATCTGCGACAGCGCTTGGTCTTGAACCGTTTGCCCAACTTACAAAAGTGTACCTGCCGATGGCGTCGCGGACGATTCTTGCGGGTATCAAGACAAGTGCCATCATCAACGTTGGAACCGCTACCCTTGCTGCACTCATCGGAGCGGGTGGACTTGGCGAACCGATTATCAGTGGACTCGCCCTCAATGATGCAGAGGTCATCCTGCAAGGTGCTATTCCGGCAGCGTTGTTGGCAATATTAGTTCAGGTCTGCTTTGACGCTTTGGACCGCCTGCTTATTCCGAGAGGCTTGCGTCTGGAGGAGGCTTCAGCAGGTGAGTGAGTTGAATTTTATTCTTGTATAAACATAAGAAAAGCACATCGGAGACAAAAATGGATTGGGAAATCAAGAAGAGAGGTCGGGTAACCTATTACCGAAAGAAAACAAACGAGGTTTTTTCGGATCTGGTTGTTGAAACGCTTGACAACGGCGATCTCAAAATCCGCTTCGTCGGTATGACCGGCGCAATAGCCGCAACCAACGAATTAGGGTTGGACGGGATAGCACGTATGGATCCAGCAAAGGAGATACCACGTATCTTCGATACATGGGAGATGTACGTCCGTGAAGCGGGGATCTGCAATTCTTTGGCGGAACTCGATTTCTTGGAGGTCCATTCCTTTGGTGCTGCACCCAAAGAACCGCATCCATTGGTAGAACCGGACGGCTACGCGAAGGCAAAGGAACGTATCCGCCAAGCCTATGCGCAGGCTTACGCTACTTACTGGAAGGAGAAAATGCCGGAGAACGGGCTGCCTGTACGGTTCACAGTCTATCTGGACGAACTACCGGATTCAGACGCCAGTTACGAGTTTGGGGCTGTGGCGCTCTATCAGAAATCAGCAACGTAACTTGTGTAGGACTCACGCATTTCAGAGCGGGCAAGATACTCTGCCTACAGACTAACCCATTTTAGCATAGGTAGTGCGGGGCAAGTTGCTCTGAATCCCGCCTGTCCCGATTCATCGGGGATTTATCGGGGATGCCCCGCCTACGGCTGATTGCGTAAGTCCTGTTTACCAACCTACTCGCCGGAAGTTACATCTTGGAAAGCAGTGTCTCAAAACCGTTTCTGAAATACCAATCGACTCTCAATGCTATCGGGAGAAACGCTTGTTTGCAGGTCCAATCCCAAAGAGTTCTGTTTTCTGTTATAGCTTTTCGCAGCGATGCGGGCATCGATTGCACTGACAACATGGTTCAGAATTGCTATACCCAGAAAGGTCTTCGCCGCTTGAAACTTGTCGTTGGCCTCCATCCGTAGTTCATAAGCTACCTTCCGTTGTGGCGAATCATGTGTCTTTCGGTTCTCGTCTTTGAAGGCTTTTCGATCTTCCCAATACCACTTGCCAACCCTTTCAAGCGGTTCGCCGTTGTTATCCGTATAGACATTGTGCCAGTTATCATACAGCGTCGCGTGTTCAAAATCTTCGATGGGATCCCAATCATCGAACTTTGTAGGTCCCTCGAAAATAACGTGGTTTCTCACATGCTCGCTATAGTCTTCTCGAAGGTCCTGTGCGCTGCTGCGTGTAATGAAATAGGCGGCAAGCAACCCCGCCTCCGCCGCAATCTGAAGATAACCGCGCTTGGCACCGATATAGAGTTGACCCGAACCGGGAACAAGTGCCGAGTACAGAAACGCTTTTGTCGGTGATTTCATCGGTTCTATATTCAGAGCGCCTTGGTGCTCTTCGATAGAGAGGCTTCCGCCCGGTTTGGTCGGCAATGTCTGTGCGCCCAGCGCAGAAGTGAGTCGAAATGATGGACCTCGATAATTTTCGGAGGGTGGTAAGGCTTGGGAGGCGGGTTTGACCGTGGACTCCTTTGACGCCATTCCCATCTGCGTAAAAATCTCGATACTGAAAAGTGATACAAGCAAAATCCAGCAAATATATTTCATTCTTTTTCTTTCTCAAGTTGGTTACAGATTCTATCTACCCCGGGCTAAAGGGATAATTTCGGACATGCTTAGAACTGTAGGATAAGCGCAAAGACATTTAGACGCTGCTGTTCCGGACCACCGCCGGGAAGCTGCGCGAAGTCTATCTGATAGTTAAGCAATCGAACCCCCAACCCGTAAGTCAGGTGATCAGTAAAGTTAAGAAGATCAATGCCGGGCTCTTCCTTGTAACCAACACGGAGTGCCAAGAAACTTCCCAACCAATATTCGAGGCCAACACTCTTTTGTAAATGCCTCCATTCAAAAGCGTTTACACCAACCCCCCGATCCGAGAGCAATCCGTTGCGCGTGAACTCAGGCTTCAATTCCTGACCTTCTGCTTCTCTCTGTTCGTTTTCCTCTTTAATAGTTTCATTGAGTCGGATTAGATCAGCTTCTAATTGGTCTTCATCTTCTCGCAATTTATGGATAGATGCAGTCAAATCACCAATGAATCTCAACTGATGGTTTCCTTGATTGTAGAGGGTTACCGCTGTTCCAAATCTGAACATCCGTGGAAGAGGATCGCTTTGGTTTTCATCTATAAAATGTATCCGCGTTCCCCAGTTCTGGATAGCAGCGCCGACCTGAATCGGCATCGGTGTCGAGGGTATGTCGTATTGCATTCCCAAATCTATGGCGTACGCGCGCGCGCCTTCCTCCCCTAATTTCAGAGAGATCACTTTGCCGCTAATCCCGCCCAACAGTCCTTGCGCCAATTTATCCGCATAAGAGGCCGTCCACACCCAGTTCGTTCCGAGATTCTCCGTCCGTATCGGTTCCGGAGAATCAATTGTCACATCAATTTCTCCCTGTCCTTCGAGCTGAAGCATAGTACCGAGCGTTCCAGCATCACCTAACGGCATAGCACCGGCGAAAAAAGCGTAATACAATCCCTCTCCTGCCTCTCCGAAAAGCTGGGTCCGGTCTACATACGAAAGCGCAGCTTGCCGCCTTTCCATAATCCCCAGCCCACTTGGATTCCATAAAGCCGCTGTAACATCGTTATTAATCGCTGAGAACGCATCGCCGAGCGCGGCAGCCCGTGTGCCACCCCCGAGATCGAGGATTTTTGCAGCCGTTGTCCCCGGTCCCGCGGAGACGGGAAGCACGACAAAAAGTGTCAGGAATAATAGCAAAATAGTTGTAGATAAAATATCTACCTGTTTCATTCTTAGAATCTCCTGAATATCGTTATCTTAAAAAATGTGTGTTCAAACTACCACCTACAACCACTCCAAACGGAAAACGGGTTGAATAGGTTTACGGCGAGGAGGATTTCCGTTCCTATTCTTCCTCCTCCTCAACGAAGTCGAGTGCGGCTGAATTCATGCAATAGCGAAGACCCGTTGGCGCAGGACCATCGTTAAAGACATGGCCAAGGTGTGCATCGCATCTTTCACACATAGCCTCTGTCCGAATCATGCCGTAACTGGTATCGGTCTCTGTTTCAATGTTGTCCTCTGAAATCGGTGCCCAAAAACTGGGCCAACCGGTGCCAGAATCAAACTTCGTTTCTGAACTGAACAAATCCGTGCCACAGCAGACACATCGATATATTCCCTTTCCTTTGGCATTGTTGTATTTTCCGGTGAAGGCGCGTTCTGTGCCTTTTTGCCGGGTCACATAATACTGCTCTGGGTTCAGTTGTTCCTGCCATTCCGCATCTGTCTTTCTTATTTTATCAGACATGTATATTCCTTTCTGGTGCTCCCACCTCATTTGAAGCAGGTCAATCCGCTACAAACCTAATCCAGATGTAAAATTATCTCATCACCGTCCACTGTAACCGGGTAGGTTTTGACACGCATGCGCGAATCGTAGAGCCCCGTTCCTGTCTTGATGTCAAATTCCCATTGATGCCAAGAACACTTGATAATCTCGCCCTCACGTTCAAAATCGACATGATAGGTTTCGTCGGAAATGACATGAGGTCGGAGCCGTCCTTGGCAGAGGGGACCGCCTTTGTGGGGACACATATTCCTGAGTGCGTAAAACGTTCCAGCAACGTTAAACACACCAATCCCGCCCTTGCCACCCACCTCTACAATTTTCCGTTCGCCGGGTGGCAACTCATCAACTTTTCCAACTACATAACGCCGCATCGTAAACCTACCTCTTCATTATATCAGAAAGCTGTTCCAACTCAAACAGTGATCCACGCCGCAAGATGCCTAATAATCGTTTTGAAGTATTGCCGATCGTCGGCTTGATAGTAGTTCCCGTCTCCCTAAAAACAATATGTCCTTTCTGAAAATCTAGGGTTTTTATCCGCAATTTAAACCTTTCTGACGAAAATTGACTCAGATCGAGCATGTATACTTCATATCGGCGCCCTGCTTTCCGCACATCAGACAGGCTTGCACGGACCAAATGAATAAGTCGCCCATCCATTAATTCTTTGATGATACTATATTCTTCAGGATGGTCTTCCCTGTCACGAAAATCAATCCGAAAAAAGGTGCAATTTTTTTCCTCACAAAATGACCGAATTTGCTGGAGACCTTTAATTCTATTTGATGTGTCTTCAATTGAAGCAGCATCTTCCTCTAATTCTGCAATTTTTACTTTTGCTGCCTCATCTGCGGCTTGCCCCACATCTTGGACGCCAACACGTCGGGCCTTTTCTCTTGCTCGTGCTTGACCTATCGCGTCAGCACTTAGAGAAAGATAATCACGTGGAACTGCTCCAGATGCGAGAACTAGGCGGTCAAGTGCTGTCGGAGATAAGATACTTGACAAAGATGAAACTCCAACATGTTCAGCGTAACTCAAGAAGACTTTCTCAAGAAAGGTCTTCGCTCGTGAAGGTTCCTCCAATGTTACATCCAAATCAATGTGATCGGCGTCATGACCGGTTTGTAGACCGAGGGGAGGTTTTGCTTGAAACCAGCGTGTGAGATGTCTAATTCCCGTGACTTTGAGCCACGCATCAGAATCGCGTACCGCACCATGGACTAAATCTAGAAGTTTAGGTTGTTCAGCGCTCGGTAAATAGTGAAGATCATCAAGAAAAATATAGAATCGAGTCGCGCTTGTATCAGTAAATCGGCGAATCACGTGTTGCATATTAGGTACAAGTCTGCTTATTTCACCGGTAGAGATTTCTTCCTTTGCGAGCAGCTTATCAGTATCATCTCGTAATCTTGATATTAGGTTGAGGAGGTGGGGCATTCTTTCCCTGTTTGAATAGAATACTTGCATCCGGTCACACACATTAGAAGAAATCCATGCAAGTATTCTGTTTATGGGCTCACCACGATGTGTTTGAATATTGATCCAAGCAGATAGGTAACCTTGATTCTCAACGCGTTCTTTCGCTTCAACCATCAGAGCTGTTTTTCCCGCACCTCGTCTGCCAAAAATAAGATGATGCCGAGGAGTGATAGCCGCCAATATATTCTGGGCTGTATCAGGAAAATAAGCTAAACTTGGTTGGGTTTCCGATGTTCGTGCTCGAGTAGTTAGCAGGTTAGCAAGCTCTGTAGCTTTCGGATTCTGGACTCCATCCTTAAGACGCGCCATCACTTCCTTTTCTTCTCGTTCAACCTTACGTACCACCACAAAACCATCAAACCCTTGTTGGGCAAGCTCAGTATCAAGAGAATTACCGAACTTCGCAGCCGTGTCGAAATTATCTTCAGTAACATACACAACGAAGATGCTTTCTTCAGGATAGTCCCGTCTTTCGATCGACTGTAGTTGAATGCCAACTTCAGAAAATCGGTTTTTAATGGAAGTCTCTGTATTCATCGGAAGTTGTAATTGGGTCATCGTATGGCCCCCTTCTTTTGTAGGTAAGCACGAGTTGTGGCCACGAATAAATCTGCGTCTTTCTTGAGATCAAGAGCATCTTGCTTCCACGCTGTGTTCGATTTTGGATATGGATTATAATCTGCACGATTCCTAAGTTCACGGGCATTTTTTAAGATGTTCTGCCAATTGAAATCGAAGGAAGAATCATTTAGTACATATTTCAGCAGGGTGCTGTGCTGCTCATAATCATCACCCTGATGACTAACGAACACACATGCTCGCATTGCGTGATACATCGAATAATAGTATCGACTTATGGCACTTCGATAGAGGGGAGGTTTAGATTTTAGCAACTTATTTGCGTCATATCGATGGTTATAGGCAAAGTACCATCGATCCGCTGCAGCTCTGTTTACTAAGTCGGGTATCGCTTGTCCAGAATCATTCTGGATAGATACCCCTTCTTTCCAATAATTTATCTCTTCGTTAGTAGCCTTCGCTAGGCGATTCAGTCGCTTATTAGGAAGGACTTTTGGCATAGGTCAACCTCGTCTGTCAAAGAATAACTCACGCCAGTTTAAGAAAGTCGTTTTATGCTTGAAAGCATTGACACAACCCTTCAGAGACGCATAACAGTCGTTTCATCAAAACGAGCCGTTTATCACATATCACGCAGCCTGCTCCACGACAGCATCCCCCATCTGCAACCGATGTGCATAGAGTTCACATGCGTTCTCAACAAATACGCGTCGTTTGAGCTCTCGAGAAATTCCGGGCAACACAGTCGTTGGGTTATCCCAATCCCAATGGGGATAATCGCTCGCATAGACGAGGATTTCATCGGCGTGGAGCCATTCGAGGAACTTGTTCCGGTCTGCACGGGTTGGTGGTTGTTCCATCGGTTGAGAGCCGTAACGGATGTGCTCGCGAATATATTCGCTCGGCAGCTTCTTGACCCACGGGGTATAATCCCGCGTTGATTTCCAATCCGCATCCATGTGCCACATCAACCCCGGCAGCCAAAAGGTATCATGTTCGATGAAAAGGAACCTGAAATTCGGAAACTTCTCAAAGACACCCTCGCAGATCAGGCTGACTGTGTGAGCCATCGCGATCTGTGGACGTGCCATGCGCATCTCTAAGTAGTATGACGGGTATCCGGCCGCAGTTGGGGCGTTGGCGATACCCGATCCCTCTGCGCCGAAGTGCACGCACACCGGTAAGCCATATTCCTGCGCTGCTTCATAGATTGGGTGATAAAAGCGGTTCCCGAAAGGCATCCGTGCACCAGCTGGCATGATCACCTGAAAAACCGATGGATGCTCGCCAAGCCGATGAATCTCCTCCGCTGCCTGTTGTGGATCCGTCGGAGCAATGGCAATCGATGCTTTGAAACGAGAGTCTGCTTTAACCCAACTTTCAAGCGTCCAGTCGTTGAACGCGCGACACATCGCTGCGCCGTAGTCGGAATTTGGGTGGACGGCTGCACCGTAAACAGAAGAGCCCGTCAGAATAGCCACATCAATTCCATGGAGGTCCAGGTGCTTCTCTATAGCGAGTTCAACGTTACTGCTGGGATGTTCCTCTTGACCCTCCCACAATTCAGCGCGAACTCCTCCGCGCGGCATGTTCGTGTAACCAACTCCCGGCATCATTGTTCCAAAGTCTTTGATGTGTTCTACATAATGCCGAGGCAGGTAAGGGAACAGATCTTCCTGCTTCTTGGTCGAATGGTGTAAATCACAGTCAATAATGTTAATTTTTTCTGTGTCGATAGCAGATTGTTCGCGTACGGTTTCCATAAAATCTCCTGTCACTATCAGAAATTGAACCTTGTGGCGTAAATCTTATTCTTGGACGTGCCGTTCTATAATCTGGTATAATCCACCGTTAAGATTGAACTTCGTACACAGGAACGCTTGTGCATTCCCTGCTGATTTGCAGTTGTCACATCCAAAACACGAATTATCCGTGAGCCGAGCCCGCCTCTTGGATTTTGGCAAGATGGGAATTGCTAAGATTCTGTCTATATAATAATACCCTACATAAGATACAGATTCAAGTCCTGTAAACAATTACTTATGAACGAAAAATCAAAAAAGTCTGAAATCAATGCGTGAGAGATCAGATACTAATCGAACAACGAAAATAGGAGGCAACCGATGAATGTTGCGGAGCTGTTTGTAAAATGCTTAGAAGCTGAAGATGTGGAGTATGTCTTTGGGGTGCCGGGCGAGGAAAACGCCCATTTTATGATGGCGTTAGAAGAGTCTTCAATACCGTTTGTCCTTACTCGCCATGAACAGGGGGCCGCTTTCATGGCAGATGTCTATGGCAGATTGACCGGCAGGGCGAGCGTCTGTCTTGGAACACTCGGACCAGGTGCAACCAATCTCATGACCGGCGTTGCTGATGCCAATATGGATCGTGCGCCGATGGTTGTAGTCACAGGGCAGGCTGACAGCCGACGACAGCACAAGGAAAGTCACCAAAATATGGATGTGGTAGGGATGTTCCAACCTGTCACTAAGTGGGCAAGCCCGATCATCAATTCGGAAAATATCCCTGAAGTGGTTCGCAAAGCATTCAAATTGGCTGAGACGGAAAAACCGGGGGCTTGTCACATTGAGCTTGCCGAGGACATCGCCTCTGAATCAACGGACAATATCCCTATTCCGAGGCAACGCCTGCGCCGCGCCGTGCCGGACGATAAAATTGTCGACCAAGCCATGGATCTAATCCGTCAAGCGAAGCGTCCGGTAATCCTTGCGGGCAACGGTGCTATCCGCAAGCGGGCAAGCAAGCAGTTGCGGGAGTTTGCCGAAACCACGAACATCGGTGTTATCAACACTTTCATGGGGAAAGGTGCAGTTTCCCGCCATGCACCCTACAGCCTGTTTACCATCGGATTACAGGCGAAAGACCTTGTCGCTTGTGCGGTTGACGCCGCCGATCTGGTGATAACCCTCGGCTACGATCTCGTGGAGTATCATCCGCGTCTATGGAATCACGGCGGTCACAAGAAAATTGTGCACATCGACTTTCTGCCAGCTGAGGTCGATGAAGATTACCGCGTTGATGTCGAAGTCATCGGTGATCTCGCACACGCGCTCTGGATGCTCAATGAGCGGGTCAAAGAGAAACCCCTTCAGTTCAACGGTCACCAGCACCAAACTATCCGAGAGGATATGTTAGCCGAATTTGCTCGACACAAAGATGATGAAACGGTAGGCATCATCCGTCCCCAAAAGGCGCTCTGGGATGTGCGCGAAGCGTTAGGTCCCGACGACATTCTATTGAGCGATGTGGGAGCGCACAAAATGTGGATCGCACGTTATTACCAATGCGATGAACCGAATACCTGTTTCATTTCAAACGGCTTCTGTTCCATGGGATTTGCCCTGCCGGGTGCTATCGCCGCGAAAATGGTATCCCCAGAACGCCGCGTGCTTGCCATCTGTGGCGATGGCGGATTCCTGATGAACGTTCAAGAGATGGAGACCGCCAAACGGTTAGGGACCAATATTGTAGTCATGGTCTGGGAGGACGGCGGCTACGGGCTTATCTCTTGGAAACAGGACAACCAGTTCAACCGTCACACCAATCTTTCGTTCAGCAATCCTGACTTTGTTCAGTTAGCCGAATCTTTCGGGTGGACAGGGATCAGAGTTGGGAATGCTGTGGACCTCGCACCTGCCTTGGACCAAGCTTTTCAAGCGGACAACCCTGCGCTTATTGTTATTCCGATCGATTATCGAGAGAATGCCCTGTTGACAGAACGCTTGGGCAATATTGCGTGTCCGATATAATGTTTTGGGCTTGACTTGGTTTGTCGGGCGTGCTACATTAAGCCTTGGATTTCTCGCGCAGATTGTTAGCTTATCATCGTACAATTTTATGTGCGGAGTCAATAGTTAGAAAGATAAAAGATAACAAATTGACTTGACGCTGGGTATTGGCTATATGACCCCGTGCTTTGAAGGTGCAGTTCGCATTATCAATGCTCGAAAAGCGACAAGGAGAGAACATCAAGATTATGAAGAACACCAAATTCGTTGAACACGGGTCTAACAAAGCCGATGAGATGCAAGACGAATACCAGTTTGACTACAGCAAAGCCAAACCGAACCGCTTTGCTTCGCGGATTGGACAGGACCAGTTGATGATTGTTCTCGATCCGGATGTCGCGGCGGTGTTTAAAACTCCTGAATCCGTAAATCAGGTATTGCGGGCGATTATCACCTCAATGCCAAGCGCAGAAAAAGGGGATTGATGGGTTTTGTATTCTATTTTATGATTTTCAAAGTTGTTATCTGAGAATCGGCACGAATCACACAATCATTTTTTGCCATGTGTAAAATAGGAGGAGAAGCAAATGCACGTAGGTACACAGCAATTTAACACATCCGATGTAGATCTGGAATACTTGGCAAGGCACGGCGTTTTCAACAAGAATGAGAATTTTATTACATTCCACCGAGCGTACGGCTGGGATGTGAAGGAGTTGAAAGAGAAAAAGGAGAAGTGTGCCAGATTCGGTATTGATATGGAGATGGTTGCGATCCCCCTCGCTCACCTGAACGTCAACGGTGGCGGCATCCCCAATTTCATGCTTGGCAACTATGAGGAAGGTGATAAGGAGATCGAACTGGTCTGCAACATGATTAAGCAGGCAGCCGAGGCTGAGATACCGTCAATCAAGTACTTCCTTTGTGCCATGGAGAACCAACGCACGGAGAGCAAACCGCTCGGACGGGGAGGTTCTCAATACAGCACATGGAATCTGGAGGAGGCAGACTCCACCACGCCAAGATTCGATGAGCCAGTCACCGCCGAAATGAACTGGGCACGGATTACTTACTTCCTTGAGCGCGTTATTCCCGTCGCGACCGAGTACAAAATCCGAATGGCTTGCCACCCCTGTGATCCATGGCTCCCACCCGGTTATAAAGGTGTTGATCGCGTGATGGGAGGATTCGACGGCTTCAAGCGTTTTATCGAGATTTGTCCCAGCCCCTATCACGGTGTCAACCTCTGTCTCGGTTGTATGGCGGAGAGTGTGACGGATCCCAAGAACGAGGTCCCGGACATTATCCGCTACTTCGGTTCCCGGAAGAAGATATTCCTCTGCCACTTCCGCAACATCGTCGGTGCTCGTAACAAGTTCCAAGAGGTTTGGCCTGATGAAGGCGTGATGAATATGCGCTGGAATATGAAAGCCCTCAAAGAGGTCGAATATCCACACATGGTTGTCCCCGATCACGCACCGGGACATAAAGACCCGGAGAGCGGTCGTCAGGCATTCGCTTACGAATTCGGCTACATCAAAGCGATGATGCAGGCGGTCATGGACGAGGATTAAATTTCGTGTTTGGTCGGTGAGCATCAACTTAACGGGACATCGAGTGAAAAGGTACGAGGGTTTAGCAGATCAAAATATGTCCAATAGTCAATTACCTCCGCACGGACGCAATTGGGAAAAAGTTAAAGCCGAGATAAAGTCGGCACAAAAGGACGACGCTCCTTGGTACAGCGAACGCATGTTCATCGGGGGAAGCTACTTCGGCGGCGAGGAGGTCGTCAAGGTGGCAAATGAAGCCTATCAGATGTACATCAACTATAATGGGCTTTACGCCACGAAGGTGTTTCCCAGCCTTGTCCGTTACGAGCGTGATATTGTTGGCGCGCTGCTTGGGATGATGAACGCTCCGAATTGCGCCAGTGGCAGTATCACCACCGGCGGCACCGAAAGCTTGATTATGGCGGTGAAAACCGCACACGCATGGGCACAAGACCACCGTTCGGGTGCAACAGAGCCCGAGATATTGATACCCCACGCAGCGCATCCTGCCTTCGATAAGACGGCACATCTAATGGGAATCAAGGCAGTGCGCATGACCCAAAGCGACGGTTTCCGCGCAGATGTCGAGGCGATGGGGCGCGCCATCAATGCCAACACCATCATGCTTGCGGCTTCTGCTCCCTCCTATCCCTTCGGTGTTACCGACCCTATCCCCGAAATTGCTGCTCTATCGGAAAAACACGGTCTGTGGTTGCATGTGGATGCCTGTCACGGTGGCTTCATCTTCCCGTTTGCCCGCAAATTGGGCTACTCCATACCTGACTACGACTTTGCAGTCCCCGGTGTCACATCAATCTCTGTGGATGTACACAAGCTGGGCTATGCCAACAAGGGCGTGTCTAGCCTGCTATTGCGCGATGCCAACTTGGAAACCTACCAGCGATATACCTTCGATGCTTGGCCCTCCGGGACGTATTCTACGCAGAACCTGATGGGTTCCCGTTCAGGTGGCGGACTTGCATCCGCTTGGGCGGTGCTGAACTACCTCGGCGAAGAAGGCTATCTTGAGCGCGTGGGCGAAATTCTCGATACCAGAGAGCGATTCCTTGACGGTATTCGGGAGATTGACGGATTAGAGATATGGGGAGAACCACAGGCGTATCTCATCGCCTTCGGTTCCAACGTTTTTGACATCTTTGCGGTTGATGAAGGCATGGCCGAGCGCGGTTGGATGGGGAGCCGCTTGCAAGATCCGCCCGCCATCCACCTGTTTTTGGATCTGTCTCACAGTGCTATCGTCGATGAGTATCTCCACGATCTTGCTGAGGTTGTCGGAGCGGTGAAGTCCGGCGAGATACAGAGCAGGAAACAGGATGCTTTGTATTCAAGATAATATATTCCCACTCTCTCACGTTTTGAATGTAGCGCACAATACATAACGCAGACATCAACAGGAGGCAGCAAACAGCATGACACCCGATGTAGCAATCGAGAAACGGAATCAGTTGACTAAAGAGGGGTATTGTGTCGTTGACGACATCTTGACCGAAGCCTTTCTCGAAGAGCTCCGAACAACGTCTGACCGGATGCTGGACGCCGTGGAACATCCGCCCCATTGGAAATATCAGGGATCGGACCTTCATGTCAGAGGGATTGATGAGCCAGTCATTGACCAGCTAATTCACTGGGAGCCGACACGCAACGCCTTGGAGGATATGGGCTTGGGCGATTTCAAGTCGGCGGGTGGATTCATCATCCTCAGCAAACCACCGGGCGGACCACCCCTCTACTGGCACCAAGATTGGATGGGGTGGAACGACCCAATCAGCACCGCGCCTTGGCCACAGTATCTCTTCCTATCCTACTATCTGACCGACACCACCCTTGAAAACGGTTGCTTTCGCATTATCCCCGGCACACACCTGAAGCGGATCCCACTGCACAACCGGCTGGTGCAAGCGCATGCACAGGGCGGCTACGATGTAGAGGAGGACGACCCCTATATGTTCTGTGACCATCCCGATGCTATCGACCTGCCGGTGAAAGCAGGATCGCTCGTGGTTGCGGAGGGACGGGTACTCCATGCTGCACACGGAAACCAGAGCGATAAACGGCGAACGCTGCTCCTCGGATGGCACACCCGTCCACCGACGCCGCCC
Organism: Candidatus Poribacteria bacterium; assembly: GCA_965220385.1. Taxonomy (GTDB): domain Bacteria; phylum Poribacteria; class WGA-4E; order WGA-4E; family PCPOR2b; genus PCPOR2b. The sequence continues at coordinate 2,226,640 of OZ244825.1, forward strand.
AATTATTGGACAGGCGATGTGCCTGAAGTTATCAAGAACCGCAATCCGGAAGCCGTATACGAAGCGACACGTGAACCGGGTGAATACCTCGTCTGAATCGTGATGATAACATCGTTCCCTTTCAACTGAAAATGAGGAGAATTGGACCATGAAACTCGGAATTGGTTTCGGTCAGGCTGCCCTGACGGAAGAAAATCTTCAGTACGCGAAGCAGCTCGGCGTTGGCCACGTCATCATACACGGTCCCCGCTTTGGAGAACGGGGTGTGCTGGAGTTTATCGAACTGCTCAGAGCTCGAACATTCATCGAATCGCACGGTCTTGAGGTCGCAGGCATCGAGAATCTGCCGGCAGACCATTGGGATAAGGTACTCCACGGCGCACCCGGACGCGATGAACAGATCGAAAAGGTCTGTGAGACAATTGAGAACATGGGTAAGGCAGGCATCCCAATCCTCGGCTACTATTTCAGCATTGCTGGCGTGTGGGGACATTGGCGTGCCTACGATAGTGGCGGCGGACGCGGCGACGCCGGGCTAAAAAGTTTCGATTACGAACTCGTGAAGGATGCGCCAGTTGTCGAAACAGGACCGGTGAGCGTTGAGGAGATGTGGGAACGGCTGGCTTATTTTCTCGAACGTGTTGTGCCGGTTGCTGAACGCGCTGGCGTTAAGTTGGCAGCGCATCAGGATGATCCGCCGGCGGAAGAATTGCGTGGGACGGGACGCCTCCTAACAAGTCACGAGGGAATGAAGCGATTAATTGAAACAGTGCCGAGCCCAAGCAACGGGTTGGAATTCTGCCAAGGAACTGTCGGGGAGATGGGACCCGACCGGGCAGTAGATGCTATCCGCTACTTCGGTGGGCAAGGCAAAATCTTCTACGTTCACTTTCGCAACGTTCGAGGCCAGTTTCCAAAGTTCGATGAGGTGTTCATCGACGAGGGGGATGTCGATATGTTTGAAGCCATGCGCGCCTACAAAGAGGTGGGATTCGATGGAGTGATCATCCCCGACCACGCGCCCCGTGTGGCAGGTGACAGCGGCCATCGGCGTCAAGGTGTAACATTTGCGCTGGGATACATGAGGGCGCTAATGCAGATGGTCGAGAAATTGTCGTAGTGGTCGACCAATAACCCCAATCTGGCTCTATCTCTATTAGGAGAAACTGTATGGACAAAATCAAGATTGCCCTCATCGGTGCCGGCGGGATGGCAAATGGAGTTCACTACCCCTCCCTCGCGGCATTCGACGATGTGGAACTGGTCGGCTTGTGCGATTTAGTGCCATCGAAGCTGCAGGAAACCGCAGAGCGGTTCCAGATCGAAAAGACCTTTGCAGATTACAAACAGATGCTCGAAACGACAAGTCCAGACGCTGTGTATGTCTTGATGCCCCCGCAGCATCTATTCGCCCCCGTCATTCACTCTCTATCACAAGGTCACCACGTCTTCATCGAAAAACCCCCCGGCGTAACACTCCATCAAGCAAAAGAGATGGCGCTGGCTGCCGAACAACACAATTGCAAAACGATGGTCGGGTTTAATCGACGGTTCATTCCGCTCATGCGTCAAGTCAAGGGGATCGTCGAAGAAAAAGGACCCATCATCCAGTGTATGTCCACATTCCACAAGAACACCCCAAGCGCACTATACTACGACGGTATCATCGACGTGTTGACCTGCGATGCGATCCACGCCGTTGACGCGCTCCGTTGGATGGGCGGCGGGGCAGTCAAGGCTGTGGCGAGCGATATTAACAGTTTCGGTTCGGATCGGGAAAATAGTTTCAACGCCATCGTCAAGTTTGACAGTGGCGCATCAGGCTATCTCTGCACCAATTGGGCGGTTGGGGGACGAATCCATATCTTTGAGATGCACGCGCCCGGTATCTCCGCATATATCAATCCGGACGTGGGGGGCAGTGCCGTTATCCACAGCAGCGAGGGTGTCAAAGAGATCACAACCGTTGAGGCCGCCAGAACGGATGCCAACCACAAGGCTTACGGGTTCTACGGCGAAAATCGTCATTTCGTGGATTGCATTCAGGAAGATTGTCAGCCAGACACCTGTTTCGCGGATGCGGTCAAGAGTATGGAACTGGTTCAGGAAATCTACCGGAATCGGATCGATTGAAAAACGTCCAAATCTCATCCAGTCAGGTTCATATACTTTCAATTAACAAACCATAACACAGGAGAACTACAAAAAATGCTCGTTTATATCGGAACCTACACGCAGGGGGATAGCGAAGGAATTTACGTCTATCGTCTGGACACCTCTTCTGGTGCACTCGAATATGTCAGTGTTGCAACCGGGATAGATAATCCTTCCTTTTTGGATCTTCACCCCCATAAACCGTATCTCTACGCAATAAATGAAATTTCGGAATCTGATGGGCAGTCCGGCGGGGCTATCACCGCGTTTTCCATCGCTGAGGAGAATGGAGAATTAACCCTCTTAAATCAACAGTCAACAGTTGGTCCGGGACCGTGCCACTTGAGCGTTGATGCGACCGGAAAATTTGTGTTTGTAGCGAACTACGGCGGCGGGAGCGTTTGTATGTTTCCCATACATGACGACGGAACGTTGGGCGAAGCAACCGACTTCATTCAACATGAAGGTTCAAGTGTCGATCCAACGCGCCAACAGGGACCGCACGCGCATTCAATTATGATTGATCCAGCCAATCGCTACGCCTTCACGCCGGATCTGGGACTTGATAAGGTCTTAATTTACGAGATAGACTTGACAAACGGGAAACTCGTTCCGAACGATCCACCTTCGGCGGACGTCGCACCGGGCGGAGGACCACGTCATTTCGATTTCCATCCCAGCCGAAAATACGCCTACGTCATCAACGAGATGGGCAATACCGTGACCGCTTTCTCCTACGATGAAGCAAACGGTGCACTGTCGGAGATCCAAACCATCCCAACGCTCCCTGACGATTTTGATGGCACAAGCCACACAGCCGATGTCCACGTCTCGCCGTCCGGGAAGTTCCTCTACGGTTCCAATCGAGGCCATGATAGCATTGTGATTTTCGCCATTGATCAAGACACCGGCAAGCTTACCTATGTCGATCACGAATCAACCCAGGGTGAAACGCCGCGAAATTTCGCTATTGACCCGACGGGAACCTTCCTATTTGCCGAAAACCAAGGCACAGATACCATCGTCACATTCCGGATCGATTCAGACACAGGGAAGCTGACAGCAACGGGGCACGTAGCTGACGTGCCTATGCCTGTGTGTATAAAGATGAGGTAGTCTTTGAGTATAAAGGGGTGAAATACTATGCGCACGATTCCTACAGATACATCTCAACCAACAACTCGCATTCCTGTTGAGGATTCCCTCCCGGACCAGCTTGTAAGTTTCGGCGGCGACGGTGAACCCAAATCGGCTCGCACCATGCTTCAGACCTTAGTTGAATTCGAGGAGGAGATGGGGCTTGAGGCAGACAGTTATTCGCTTGGAGGCAATGTCCAACAGATCGAGGAAAAGATGGCGGAGCTGTTGGGCAAGGAAGCCGCCGTTTTTATGCCGACGGGCACCCTCGCCAACCATCTTGCGGTTCGAATGCTCTGTGGAGATAAGCCACGTGCAGTCGTGCAAGAGCAGAGCCATCTGTATCAAGACAGCGGCGACTGCGTTTCCCGTCTTAGCAATATCAACCTCCTACCGTTGGCGAAAGACCGACCTCATTTCACGATTGAAGAACTGAAACGGGCTGTTGAGGATTCCGAGCAGGGACGGGTCCTGACTCCGGTCGGTGCTCTCATGATCGAGAGTCCTGTTAGACGTCAGGAGGGCAAGGTCGTTCCCTTTGACGAAATGCGGGCGATAACTGACTACTGCCGCGAACGAGGAATCGGCACCCATCTTGATGGCGCGCGTCTCTACATGATGTCGGGCGCAACGGGAGTTTCGGTGAAGAGGTACGCCTCCCTGTTCGACACGGTATATGTATCCCTGTACAAGTATTTCGGGGCGCCGTTCGGATCAGTGTTGGCAAGTACCTCTCAATTCTGTGATGGGCTCTACCACGACCGTCGTATGTTTGGGGGAGGCTTGGCGTCCGCCAATTTTGCAGCAGCATTGGCGCTGAAGGGTGTGGATGGATTTGAAGAACGTTACAACGAGGCCATGAAACGTGCGATGGCGCTCTTCGACAAACTTAACACGTTGGCGGGTATCCATATCGGACGAATCGTGAACGGTTCCAACATCTTTCCCATCGAGTTATCCCGAGATCTCGATACAGATAGGTTTGTAAAAATACTTCAAGAACAGTCTGTGTCTGTCTCTTTGGGTGATTCGGATTCAAGGCGAGGCACACTCAGGGTGAATACCAGCATATTGAAGCAGGATGTTGAAACATTGTTCACTGCTTTTCGTTCTGCACTTGAAGATAGTCGGTTATAATCCATTAAAGGCATGAACATGAACGAAATTTACGAACTGACTGTCTGCCCATGGACGCCCTCACATCCGCGGAATGACCATCAGCTCATCTTCCCATTGAAAGATAATCGACTGATGCTCGTATGGTGCGAATACTATGCGGATGGCCCCTCACTTGTGACGGATATAGCAGATGCCCATCACCGGGTTGGTGACAACATGCCGTGTCGTATTTCCGGTAAAATATCTGCGGATGTTGGACGGAGTTGGAGCGATACATTTACGCTGCAAGATAATATCGGCAAAATGAACGTGAAACATCCCAACCTGCTCCGACTCCCGTCAGGCGAGATTCTATTCACCTATACAGTGCGCAATTCCGTTAGCGATTTAAGGATCTACATGAAGCGCTCTAACGATGAGTGCGAAACGTGGAGCGATTCCCATCAGATCTCCTCGCTGGCAGGGATGAATTTCACCAACTGCGATCATATCCTTCAACTCAGTTCTGGGAGAATCCTGCTCCCCGCACATCACGGCGCATTCCACGGCAAGGGAGATCACTATCAGGCGCTCTGCTACTATTCCGATGACGACGGTAACACATGGAAACCGAGCGAAGTACCGATGGACCTGCCGAAGCGGGGTGCTGAAGAACCTTCGGTCGTGGAGTTGCAAGACGGTTCTCTCCTCGCAGTCATGCGGACCAGTCTGGGGGCGGTCTATAAATCCTACTCTGACGATAGCGGGGAGAGTTGGACGCCGCCCGAATCAACGGGACTCGCGGCACCGGCATCCCCGCCGCTGGTAAAGGGGATTCCCAGCACGGGCGATCTGCTGCTGATATGGAATCACAACGTTGACTTGGATCATCACCACCAAGGCGACCGAAACCCGCTTACTGCGGCTATTTCCAAAGACGAAGGGCAGACGTGGGAAAATATCAAGGATATCGAAAACCATGTGGGATACGACAGCGCCTATGCCGCGCTAACCTTCGTTGATGATGAAGCCCTCGTAACCTACTACACCGGCTCTACCTCAACCTACGGCGAATCGGTCATGCTGAAGGTCTTTTCAATAGATTGGTTCTATCAGTAGAAAAACGTTACTTCTTTCAACCGAATGAGTCTTCCTACGGTTCGCCTCGCTAAGCACCATCACTGTTACTATTTTAGGATTGACGCAACAATCCCCTTTGGCATACAATGCGTTCTCGAAAACCCGCCGTCGGTTCGGGTTTGCCCGCCCCTTCTGAAGGAAATTGACTATGGAAAATTGCGAAACAATGTTGTTTTAATCAGAGAAAATCACAATAGATTATAGGTAAACAAGGAGATCATATATGCAAGCTATTGATGCAGTTGCACAAATTTTGAAAACTGAAGGTGTTGAGAACCTGTTCTGTTTTCCCGCGAACAGCCTCATCGACGCCTGTGCAAAGGTCGGCATCCGGCCAATTATGGCGCGAACAGAACGGACCCTAATCAATATGGCTGATGGATTCAGCCGAATTTCCAACGGTGACCGGTTAGGCGTTGCGTGTGTCCAGTCCGGTCCCGGTAGCGAAAATGCGTTCGGAGGGGTCGCCCAAGCGTTCTCGGACTCTGTCCCAATTCTGATGCTACCCGGTGGAGTTGCTCGCCGCAGCCACGGTATCCCCACCCATTTCGAGGCGGTACCAAACTACGGCGGTATCACAAAATGGGTCGCTCAAGTCAACTTTCCGGATCGAGTGCCAGCCATGATGCGCCGCGCATTTAGCCTGCTCCGGACAGGGCATCCCGCGCCGGTGATGCTCGAAATTCCGACCGATGTTGCCAGCGAAGATATCGACGATAGTTTCGAGTACAGATCACCTGAGAAGATTAAACCCGCTGGTAATCCTCGCGATATTGAGGCATCGGTGAAAGCTCTACTTGCTGCAGAATCCCCCATCCTTCATGTAGGACAGGGCGTCCTTTACGCTGACGGAACGGACGAATTAGTCGAGTTTGCAGAATTGGTCGGCGTCCCAGTCATGACAACCATGGCGGGCAAAAGTGCGTTCCCCGAAAATCATCCGCTCGCGCTCGGCGCCAGTGGACATACCGGCACCGGTATGGTCAAACATTTTCTGGGGAAAGCAGACCTCGTCTTTGGGCTTGGATGCAGCCTCTCACAATCGGTCATGTCCACCCCGATCAGCGCAGGGAAGGTGTTGGTCCACAACTCGATTGATGAATTGGATATCAACAAAGATTACGCCGCCGACTACGCGATCATCGGCGATTCCAAAATTGTCTTGAGCCAACTGATTGATGAAGCGAAAAAGCAGTTAGGCGGTGCACACAGTAACGATGCAGTTGTTGCAGAAATAAAAACGGTGAAGGAACAGTGGTTAGCGGAGTGGATGCCGAAACTGACCTCGAATGAAGCGCCTATTAATCCCTACCGGGTCGTATGGGATCTGAACCAGGCGGTAGATCGTACCCAAACAATTGTCACACACGATTCCGGGAATCCACGCGATCAGACCCTCCCCTTCTATGAGGCAGTTACCCCCCACGGCTACATCGGTTGGGGCAAGTCCACACAGTTGGGATATGGGCTTGGGTTAATCATGGGCGCAAAAATGGCTGCACCGGAAAAACTCGCCATCAATATCATGGGCGACGCTGCATTCGGTATGGCAGGGATGGACTTTGAAACCGCTGCACGGGAGCGTATCCCTATCCTCACCATCATGTTCAACAACTCGGCACTCGGCGGCTACGAGAAACACATGCCCGTCGCAACCGAACGTTTCAAAACAAAGTTCCTAACCGGTGATTACGTCAAAGTTGCAGAAGGATTGGGAGGATACGGCGAAAAGGTCGAGGATCCAGCGGACATCATCCCCGCTATTCAGCGCGCACAGAAGGAGACAGAGGCGGGTAAACCTGCCTTGTTGGAAATCATCACGCGTGAGGAAACCGACTTTTCACTCGGAATTTAGCCGTAAAACGTGGGGGGCGGTCTGCCAACCATTACGTCGCACCCTCACCATCCATCACCAAAGTTCGCAATAGAAAGGAGCCGTCTCTCATGGCAGACTATCAACCGCTCGATTTGTCAACGTTATGTAATGCAGGGTTTGAAGTTTTAGGGACCAACGCGAGTGCCCCTATAGGCGAGCAGGCCTTCCGTGGTCTTCCGTTTTTGGTCAACGCGGACGATTCAAAATGTTTCATCGCGCTTAATGACGCTTCGGGAAGCGTGACGATCCCTATCAACCAATCCACACGCCGTATTGTCATCGCACATCGCCTGCTGGAATCTGACCTGATGGAGGGCGGTGCTTTAGGAAAACCTGTCGCAGATTATGTGTTCCGTCTCGCAGAAGATGCCGAAATCCGTGTCCCCATCCGCGAGCGGTTTGAAATTGCCCATCTCTCCGAAGGTGGATCGCCCTTTCACGCACTCCCTGATCAGAATGATCAACTGATGCCGCGCTATGAGGGGAGCTGGGAGGATATGGGACGACGTCAGACCGAAGTGTCACGTGGTACAGCCCGCGGCTACTATCTCTGGGCTTGGGAGAACCCATATCCAGACCGTGAAGTCGAATCGCTGGAAATTGTCCCGAACGGTCCCCATTTTATCATCGCTGGGGTCACACTTTCGTACGTCGACGAGCATCCCTTTGTCCGAGGTGGAAAGCGCGAGGCACGTCTGACCCTGACCAATCCTGAAGACGCAGACAAGCCGTTCGACCTTGATGTTGAAGTCGATCGGGGGATTGCCACCTATGTTCATGCACTGCCCGAAGCCTCGACCGATGATTTTGTCAATGATGATTTCGCCGGCTGGGGGGAAGCGCAGAACCCTAATTCGAGCCCGGCTTATGTTGAGGTCGCTGCCATCCCGTCAGCAACGGTAACGGTCAAGCAGGGAGAGGAAAAAGTGGGTGAGGTTAAGTGGGGCGATGTCGAAGATAAGAAGGTGGTCGAAACCCCACGAATGCGCGTGGAGCTGTTGGACCGTGGACGGAATTGGGTCCACGTTAATGTTCTTGATGACGACACCGGCAACCCAGTCCCCTGCCGCATCCACTTCCGTTCGCCGGAAGGTATTCCCTACCAACCATACGGTCATCACAATCAGGTCAATTCTAATCTCGGCAGTTGGCATATTGATATCGGCGGCGATCTCCGGCTCGGACAAGTCACCTACGCGTACATTGATGGGCGTTGTCAGGGATGGCTACCGCGCGGCGAAGTGATCGTGGATATTGCGCGGGGATTTGAGTATGAGCCGCTGCGGACACGGGTGAATATTGAACCGGGGCAACGTGAACTGACGCTGCGCCTCAAACGATGGATCCACATGAACGCAGAGGGATGGTACAGCGGCGATTCGCACGTTCACTTCCTTTCGACGCAGGGGAGCCATACGGAGTCCCAAGGCGAAGATCTCAACATTGTCAATCTACTCCCGTCACAGTGGGGGAATCTCTTCACCAACACGGAGGACTTCACAGGCAAGCCGAGTATTTCGCAGGACGGTAATAACATCGTTTATGTCGGTCAAGAGAATCGGCAGCATTTTCTTGGTCATCTCATCCTATGGGGGCTAAAGGAGCCGGTGATGCCGTGGTGTAGCGATGGGCCCGGTGAGTCTGAACTCGGTGGAACACTGGAGATCACGATGAGTGATTGGGCGGATCAGTGTCATGCACAGGGCGGGTCGGTCATCATCCCGCACCTCCCAAACCCGAACGGTGAACCCGCAGCACTGATAGCCACCGGTCGCGTGGATGGCGTGGAGATGCTGCGTCATGCACCGTTCAACCATCTTGAATATTACCGTTATCTCAACTGCGGTTATCGGCTGCCACTGGTCGGTGGAACGGACAAGATGAGCAGCGATGTGCCTGTTGGCATCTATCGCACCTACGCATATCTACCCGACGAAGAGTTCACCTACGACAACTGGTGTAAAAGTGTGTCGCAGGGAAGGACATTTCATAGTGGTGGGCCCATTATCAACCTTACAGTGGACGGACACAATATCGGTGATACAATGCAGCTATCAGGTGCCGGCACAGTTGAGGTCGAAGCGTGGGCGGAGAGTATCTTCCCAATCCACACCCTCGAAATCGTCCAAGCTGGACGTGTTGTTGCGTCAACAGAAGATAGCAAAGGTGCGCGACGACTGGAATTGAAAGCGCAGGTAAAGGTAGATGGACACACATGGGTTGCTGCTCGATGTGGTGCTCCCAACTATACCAGTATTCCTCATCACGATGGCTGGGGACGAGGGATATTTGCCCACACCTCTCCGGTCTATATTGCCTGCGGAGGCGAATGGTGGATGTTCGACAAGGATGCCGCGCAGTATATGCTCACACTCATCGATGGCAACCTGACCTATATCCGTCAAACAGCTGCTCGACATGAGCCCGGTACGGCGACACACCATCATGGCGAGGACAATCATCTCACTTACCTTGAGCGCCCGTTCGTCGAAGCGCGTGCAGCGATTCACCGGCGGATGCATCAATTGGGGATTGCGCATTAATGAAACGTGAAGCGTGAAACGTAATGCGTAAAATATCAAGGTGAAAATAATGGAGGTCTGTCCATGACCAAACTGGTGTCAAGCGGTTCAGATAAGCCGGAGGATTTCGGTTTAACTGAAGACCAGATTACGCAGTTTAAACTCAACGGGTTCCTCGTGGTTGAGGATGTTTTATCGGCAGAAGAGGTGGAGACCCTTTCTGCCCATACCGACCTCATAGCTGCTGGGGAGGCAGAAAACATTCCGGAGACCAGTATCCAACTCGAAAAAATTTTCAGTGACGGCTCAAGGTCCGTAGAAAATCAGGTACTATCTGTCCGCAAGCTATTCAACATCGCTGTCTACGACGAAATCATGTGGGCGCATGTCTGCAACCCCAAAATCGTCAACATCGTGGCGGGGTTGCTGGGTACTGATGATATCAAGATGTACGGCGACCAACTCTTCATGAAGGCGCCGGAGGGAATCGGCACAGCGCAGGGTTGGCACCAGGATTCTGCGTCGTGGCGCGATATCTTCCCAAAGGACCTGGTTTCCGCATGGACAGCTATTGACCACGCAACGGTGGAGAACGGATGTCTGAATTTCGTCCCCGGAACGCATCGCTGGGGCATGATGCGTAGTGAGCAGTTGGCGCCGTTTTTGGAAGACTTAGGGAGCGACGAATGGCCAATTATCCCTGTACCGCTGAGACCCGGCAGTATCAGCTTCCACCACAGTCTTACGCTGCATCAAAGCGGTCCGAATAACACCAACACACGTCGCCGCGGCTACGCTGTGCACTACATGCGCGCCACCTCCCGTAAGGATGAATCGATAACCGATGCGCCGAAGATGCCCCCTTTCAAGCAGGTGAGCGGTCGTTCTTGGCAAGGACGCGTGTGAGGTTGAAAGCAAAATGTCACATCCGCAGCGACTGCTATCAACCTTCCTTATACTCTATTCGATCTCTATCTTTGGGATTGGGATACGGGGGACTCAGGCAGACTCACCAAATCTAATCTCTGCAATTCCACTATCCCAAACCGCTCTTCAGTTGCGATTTGACCGAACCTTGGACCCGGCGTCAGCAGAGAATGTGTCGAATTACCGAATCGAGCCGAAGATTGAGGTCGCATGGGCAACGCTCGACTCACGGACGACTGTTGTACACCTGTTCACCAATCCGCTTGAAATTGGGAAAAACTATACCCTAAGCGTTCAGGGTATAGTTGACGCAAAGAAGGAATTCGCTTTTACCCTACCGGAGACGATGGAGATAACCTTCGGTGAGGGTAAAGCGGTGACGTTCTCAGGGACGTTGCGGGATACAAGTTTAATTGCCGATCCACAGAAGAAGCTGAGAAACTACAATGCCGGTGGGGAAGAATTTCTACTGTCTACACCTGCCGGCGGTGTCTTCTTCGTCGCTTTTGACATCATGGATGCGTTTGAGGAGATCGGGATTCGGCAAGAGACGAGCATCCTAAATGCCTCGATCAGTCTTTATGCGGAATCCGGCGGAAATGACGCTCGCCAGCAGATCATTATTCGGCGTGTGCTGCTTCCTTGGCATGAGGGAGCACAGAAATCCCAGCCAGCGCAGGAGAACGAGCTCACCTACAACAGTGCGATGCACCAAAATTTCCCGTGGAATAAACCGCCGGCGCAAGCGATGTTGGAAGGGGTTAATGGCGAGGAGCCAAGTGATTACAACGGTTCTGAGGATGTCGCATATCGAATCGATGGATTGACAGAAATTGGAGCTGCCGAGAGGCAATATATTTGGCAGGGAACTCTAATAACAGAAGCCGCGCGTTTTTGGCTCGCCTATCCGGACTATAGCTACGGTTACCTGTTTGCGCTGCGAGATGGCACATCATCTGTCCGTTTCTCCTCCAAAGAGCACCCCGATGAAACCCACCGACCTGTCTTGACAATCCGGTATAACACAAGGGTGGAGAATGACGAGTAAGGTGCTACATCGGAGGCCAGCTACGTTGTCAGGTAAGCTCTTATCTGAGTCAATGTCCGCTCGGATGCCCCCAAATTTTCCTCAATGACCTGTTTTCCGATCTGACCCATTCGGCTCCGCTCTGCTGCATCCGAAAGCCACGATGTGAGCACATCTGTCATCTCGTGAGGGCCATTAATTAGCTGAGCTGCACCTCGTGTTCTCAGGATTCCCGCTTCATAGGCATTATGAATCGTGGGACCGAATAAGATCGGTTTTGCCATCGCGGCTGGCTCCATCACGTTGTGAACGCTGCCATGGAAACTCCCACCGACGAACGCCACATCCCCTAACCTATACAGCTGTGCTAACAGGCCAACGGTGTCAATCACAATGACATCAGTTTCACTCAGATCAGTACCTTCCCGTAGCTCTGAAAAGTAGACCCCCGAAAGACCTAGAGCATCAAGCTGCGCCCGAATTTCGTCGATCCGTTCCGGAGTCGGTTCGTGGGGCACGAGGATCAAGTGTGGCAGATTGTTGGAATCTGGAGTATGCGAGTTGTTTTCACGTAAATGTTGGTACGCCTCAAGCACGACTCGTTCATCCTCCAAGTAAGTGCTGCCTGCAATTAGGATTGGGCGTTTCAGTGTCGATTGACCCGGGAAAAAATCACCCTTCCCATTAACAGCGGTCGCGCGTTGGTACACACGATCAAAGCGGGTATCTCCGGTTACCTCAATCTGTACGGACGGTGGACAGATCAGACGAAACCGTTGTGCATCGTCCTCCGAAATTACGCAGTGCACCGAGATGTATTGATGGACGGATCTGAAGAAAGGGCGCGCAAAGGAGGCTAACCGTTTGGATGCTGGATGCAGCGTCCCTGCGATGAGCGCGATAGGAACGCCGCGCTTAGCAGCGCACCAAACAAGGTTGGGCCAAATGTCAAACTTGGAAAAGACGAGAAGAGAGGGCTTGATAATTTGAAAGAGGCGTTCCGCGTTCCGGGCGGTATCCAACGGAAGGTAGATAGCCGCGTCGTAGTGAGGATAGCCTGTTACGTTGGAATGGACGGAGGGCGAGAAGTAGGTTAAGACGATACGCGACTCATCTTTGAGGGCTTCGATGAGCGGTCTGGCTTGCTCAAATTCTCCAACGGACGTGAAATGAAACCACACCGTTTGATTCAGTTTTCGTGCGGATTGCAGCTGCTCTGTGATTGAGTCGAAAACGCCTCGCCGCCCGGCAAGTCCTTCTCGGATCTTGGGACTAAACCGAGCAGCTATGTAATACCCAACGGTCAGCGCGGGGATTACAAGAGTATTATAGAGCGTTTTCCAGACCATGGTATGACGCGGTACGCTTATATTGCAGACAGGATTTTGTCTTTAATCGCATCCTTCGGTAGGGCACCAACAATCTGCTCAGCAACGGTTCCTTCTTTGATGACCAGGAGCGTTGGGATGCTACGAATACCATATTTCATTGCTGTTTCGCGGTTGTCATCTACATTCAATTTGCCCACCTTAAACGTGCCAACATTCTCATCAGCGAGTTGTTCAAGTGTCGGCGCAATCATTTTGCAGGGACCGCACCATTCTGCCCAAAAATCGACGACAATTGGTGTGTCGGAATTTAAAACAGTATCTTCGAAATTATCATCCGTGACTTCTATAACATTCTCAGCCATGAATTATCTCCTTACGAAAGTAGTAGTACAAAATACACTAATATAATACCTTAGAAAATTGAGAGAGTCAAATGGATTACGATCAATTTTCGTCCGGTATTGCTCGCAGATCGTCCACTGTTTTTGTGAGATTTTCCACAATCTCTTTTTTGAGGAGAAAAACTGTATTCGGTACGTTCTGCAAGCGTCCGTAGTGCTGTGTGTCATCAGCAGGTTTCCCGATTGTCAGCCGGTGCTCTGTTCGGTCTTTCAATGTCACCACAAGTTGAATTTCCGGCGCGTCAAATCCTGTTGTTGCTACGGTTGGGGACACCGCTAAAAACGCTTCAACCGTCAATCGGTTTACCTGTTGGATCACGCTGAGAACGGCTCCGTTTTTTGCCTGTTCTTGCACCGGATGCGTGAGCCGCCAATTGGTTCCCTGTTTTTGACAGACCAAATTCACATCGCCGTGTTTCAGGCCAACTTTGGAGACAGCGTCGCTGTCGAAATCAAGCAGCTGCTTGTGCCGGAGTTCGGCAACTCCCATCCCAAGGAGGGCGACAATCTCCCCCTTAACCAGAAAGACAGTGTCAGCGTTCTGGGACTTTACATAGACGTTATCACCCTTCATCTTCCCAACAAGTAGCACGGCAGGTTCGGTATCGGGGACCATAAACGACGCCTGAGTCGAAGGCAAATCCAATCCGTAAGGACGGAGGTTCCTCGGTTGGTCATCGACGAATGCAACCGCCTTCAGCGCATCCACGCCAAATAAGAGGTCATCTACCGCCTCCGCGTCCGCCTTCAACGTAACCGGGGACGTAATCTCCCATTCGCCGTCCACATTTTTCTGACACATAATCCTGTCTTCCCTTTGACGGAGCGTGAACCGATGGGTGGCGGTGCGTTGAAAGTCAATGACCCGTTTATCGCGGAGATCGAAAACGGTTCTGTCCAGTTTTGTATAAATCTCTCTGTTGACCGTGTAAACCGCATGACGGTCTGGGCGTGCGACATAAATTCGTCCGTCTGTTCCTGCATCGCTGCCGATCTGTAGTTCCTGTTTCGGGGCATCATCCGTGAACTGGAGCGCAACAGTGATTTTCGGACGGCTAAGCCCGTAATTTGCAGGATCGTAGTCACCATCCGCCTCAAAGACCACCGCTTTCAGGCCAGCAAGTGCCGCCACGATTTCCTGAATTGATCTGGTATCGGCTTTTGCTTCCACCGGTTGAATCATTTTCCATTCACCCACGTCCCCAGCCGTCTCACCGTTCAAAGCGATCTGTCGTTCGCAGTGAACCTCAGGGGCGTCCCCAACTCGGAGATAGAGCGCTGTTACCGCCTCCGGTGAAAAGTTGAGAACTTCCCGATCCCGCAGATCCGAAGGTGACTTTGTAAAGTCGTCGAGCGCACTCGATTCAATAAGAAAGATATGGGATTCGGACTGCTCTTGTGTGTAAACGGAATAGTTGACGGTCTTATTGCCAATAAGAAAGGTTCTGGCTGGGGCTTCTCCCCCCGTCCATAATTCGATTTGGATATTGGGTGGTTGTAATCCGTACTGTGCATAATCTGCCGCTTCGAGTGTCTGCTTGACCTTCTTTTCTAACAGGTCGTTCAGCATCTCATTGACCTTAGGCGCGTCAGCCGCAGCAGTGAAGGGAGCGGTCAGTTGCCATGCACCGTCGGCGTTTTTCGCCAATGTTAGAGATTGATACGATTCGTCCCTGAACGATAAGCGTATCCGCTGAATTCTGTCTTCATTGAGCGTATAGATCTCGCGAATCTTCTGAGCTTCCGCCGCCGACCGCTCGGCATCGGGAGATGGGCGCCCGAAAAAGAAATATGCACCACCGAGTACGATGAATACTGCAAGAAAAATCAACGTCGTTTTGAAATTCACGTCTGAATCACCTCCTGTTTTACCTGTCCATTCACCACTTTGCACACCCCATACCAGATATTGGATGCAGTATCCAACATCTTTTCAATTGTATCAGATAAACCGTCTATTTTGCGACAATGACCGTGCCAGTATCATAACTCTCGCCCACCTGAATCTGATAAACGTAAACACCACTTTCCACGATGTTGCCAAGCTCATCCTTCCCATCCCAGTCCAAGTCGCGAGTGCTCGGATCTGTAGCCCTTAATTCCCTAATAAGCACGCCGTGGACATTAAAAATAAGGACACTAAACTCGCCTTCAACGCCTTCAATCGCGCGAGCCGGGAACACGACACGGTTAAAGTCAGGATTGTCCGATAGAGGAGTGAACGGATTCGGGAACGGCTTGCCGAGAATACGCAGAATTTGGGAAATCTGTGCCGATCGATTACCAACTTCATCTACCGCTTCGATAGCGTAAGTAAAAACACCGACCCCAAGCCGACGCTCGTCCAAAAACATATTGGCTTCCTCTACAGAAATTTCTACGTTTCCTCCGTGTTGATTTACCAAAGGTGTGACGCGTTGTCCTAACCTGCCGAAGAAAAGTCTATATTTAACGACGTCGGGGGTCGGGCTAACCGTCCAGCTCAGGTTAATGACATCGTCGGATTCAACGACAGTCAGGCTTTCGGGAGGCTGAGGTGGGGCTGTGTCCAGTAGCACTTCGACGGTGATACTGTCGGAACGCTTAGATCTTAGGAGCGGCGTTTTATATGCTTCAATCGCGTAGTTGTGCGTTCCCGGCTCGACGTTCACATCCAAAAACACCTCAGTGTTTCGACTTGAATCGGATTCAACTCGGATCTCAATCCGGGGCGCATCATCACGATAGATAAAGTAGCCAGCAACATCCGGATCGACTGATTTTTGCCAAATGAGTATGACGTTATTTTCGCCATCTGCATCTCTTGTCGCACTGAACCCTTCGACTGGATCGGGAGGCACGTTGGGAATGATCTGGAGTGTAAAATCGTCGTTATTCCGCTTGCCATCTGTGTTGCCCGGTTCGATAAATCCGCCAATCGGCACGTCAGCCAAGTTTCTGAGACGTACTCTAAAGGTAATCTCTTCAGCGGTGGAATCCTCTGAAAGCGTGGGATTCGGTGCCTTACCGTCGAACACAATCTCGTTGAGCGTATTATCGAGATCTGTGATTGCCTCGTCTAAAAGAATGCGGAGGCGGTTCCCTGCGGGCTCTGCGACAGCATCAGTTTCTTGACCGTTACGCGAAAAGGATCTGAAGTCTGACGGATCAACAACGAACCCTGCTGGCAGTATGATTTCAATTGTCTTAATGTCTTCATCAATCGGTTTGGCGAGCGAACGGTCGATCCGCAGGCTAACGATCAAGGTCACAGTCGAGCCTGCGGGAATAAGCCCTTGGTCGTCATCCTGAACGTTGATTTCGCCTACCGATGTAACTGCGGTGTGACCATTAACTGCGAAACACGCCAAAAAAAATGCGATCAGAGGGACGAGGAAATAGGGTTGTTTTTTGTTGTTCATTCAAACATAAGGTTCAATGAGAATCGTTGGGTTGTATTGTCTACTAAGGCTCCCGTGACAATATGAAACACGTAATCCAGTTGGAGTTGAAGTGCAGCAATTGGCAGTCTTACACTGCCGCCGAGCGCAATACCGGTTGCATGGTTGACGTCACTTCTTAGTGAGTAGCCCGCACGGACACCGATCGTTCTGTTGAGCCATAGTTCCGCCCCGATGTTGCTGTGGCGTACCCCATCCCGAAAAGTAACTTCAAAAACGCCAAGCCCCGACTTGAGCACTTCGCGTAGTGCTTCCTGCTTGGTGGTAGCAGCAATCGTATCAAGACGATATGCTAAGCCGAGACGAATGTTTTGTGGAACGAAATCTTCCTCTGCTGCAGATACGCTCACATCGGCGGGGAACAGGTTTTCCGCTGAGAATCCAAACGTTAATCCAGTGACTGGCCTAGCCAGTAGACCCAGATCGAAAGAGAAATCAGTGGCGGAGGTCTGAGAAAAAAACTGAGGATTATTTTCGAGATGTGCACTAACGGATCCGTTACCCTCATCAAAACGGTTACTAAAGGACTTCAGATTCAAACCAAGCGCAAACTTTTCTAAGAAGGTTTTTCCGTAAGATATGGTAACAGTCTGTTCTTTATAAACCTCCGAATCTTCGCTCAGAATACCGATGCTCGCGCCGAACGACCCGACAGATCGAAGGGGGATTATTCCACTGAGATGGTTATAGTTGATGAGCCCTCTGAACCGTTGCGCGGTCGTCAGACTGAGATGGGCAGCGTCAATATAGCCAAGTCCGGCGGGGTTGTAGCTCGGTGCGTTCCCATCATCTGCCAGTGCCACGAACGCCCCACCCATTCCGAGTGGTCGCGCTCCTACTCCAATATCATCGAATGCGGCGACCCCACCGCCTGCGCATATAATCAACAGTCCAATTGTAGTAATGACGATTCGCACCCTGTCTTCACCCCTGCGATTTTTCGTTGCGGAACCGAGATAAATCCTTCGCATTTTAATTGACATTAAGTACTTACGCCGTAGGCGGTACGGGGGTTTTATAGTGAATTCTAAAAATAAATAGACACTTTCGTCCCCCGGTAGGTGCGGTTTGTAACCGCACCGGTTTGGAGTGTCTTATTAATTCTAAAATCTACCATAGTCACAAAAAAGGCAGGATGTCTCCTTGGACACCCCGCCCAAAATCTAAAAGCTTCTCAATTCCCAGATGAAGCAATGTCTGCTACGAAACGGGGCGCGGCTATAGTTGTTCTCGATTCTGATATATCACGCAAGTCAACCCAAAAACCACTTCCACCCCAAGACCGTAACGGTTAATTACATCTAATCTTCGTGCCGATATTCACCATTCTGCCAACGCGCTCCGCTGCAGTTTCGATGAGTACTGTTGCCTTTTCGATTGCGGTTTCCAGAGCCATCGGTTCAGGAACAATATCAATCATCGCGTCAATCCCTGCATCGTAAACGCTATCAGAACCCTCAGCAATGCTGCCAGCGATCGCAATCACAGGGATGTTCTGTGTCTTTGCAACCTTCGCAACACCCACAGGCGTTTTGCCGAAAACTGTCTGAAAATTAATCTGCCCTTCGCCTGTTATTACGAGATCTGCGCCCACAACCTGTTTGCTCAACTGGGTTGCTTCGGTGACAATTTCGATCCCCGATTTCAGCGACGCATTCAGAAAAGCCATCAAGCCGGCACCTAATCCGCCGGCAGCACCCGCACCGGGGACAGTATTTACAGATTTACCGAGATCTCGCTGTAAAATCCTATCAAAATGCCCCAGGTTCGCATCCAGCACGTCAATCATCTCAGGGGTCGCGCCCTTTTGGGGTCCGTAGACGTGAGAGGCGCCCTCTTTGCCGGTGAGCGGGTTGTTGACATCACAGGCGACGACTGTTTCTGTTTCAGAGATGCGCGGATCCAACTCGGAAATGTCGATTGCGCTGAGTGTCGCCAAAGCGCCGCCACCCCGTTCGATCTGCTCGTCGCTTGCTGTGAGCAGCTTTGCACCGAGAGCTTGTGCCATGCCGGCACCCCCGTCGTTTGTTGCGCTGCCACCGATACCGATGATCAGTTTTCGACAGCCGTGCGCCAGCGCCGATTGAATGAGTTCCCCCGTCCCATAAGTTGTAGTGATACGTGGGTCACGTTTGTCGTGCGGAACAAGCGTTAACCCGGAGGCTGCTGCCATCTCGATAACCGCTGTGATGCCATCGCCGAGCACCCCATATCGGGCATCAATTGGGTTGCCGAGCGGATCCAGTACCCGTGCTGTTAAGATTTCTCCACCAGTTGCGTCGACAAGTGACTGCACTGTGCCCTCACCGCCGTCTGCCATCGGTACTTTTTCGATGGCCGCATCCGGAAACACACGGCGCAAGCCAACTTCAACGGCTTCTGCCACCTGTAATGCGGTCAGGCTGCCTTTGAACGAATCAGGGGCGATAACGATTTTCATTGCTAAGCTCCGGACATAATGTATAATACAGAGTATAGGTAAATGCACGTATTGATGGATCTACCCATCCCCCTGTTTTCTGGTTTATGACTTCATTTTTATCCTATCATGCTCGCCAACCCTTGTCAAGCGGAAGCGCATCGGTTCCAAGAGCACAGTCGCGATATCTTTAGACACAATACGCAAACTATGAATAGCAAGATAAGTGAACCAAAAAGAAACATCGTCTACTTTGATCTGGAAACACAAAAATCCGCACGAGAGGTGGGAGGATGGTCACACATTGACCGGATGAAACTGGCGATCGCTGTGACTTACAGCACCGCCGACCAACAGTACGCAACCTTTCAGGAGTCTGACGCTGATGCGCTGATAAATCAGCTCAAAGAAGCGGATTGTGTCGTTGGGTTCAATATCAAGGGTTTTGATTACGTTGTCCTCCGCCCATATACATCGGACAGCTTAGCACAATTGCCGACTTTCGACATGTTGGAGCATGTTAGGCGTACGCTTGGATTTCGACTCAGTCTTGATGCGCTTGCAAAGGAGACATTGCGAGAGACTAAGTCGGCCGATGGGCTGCAGTCCCTACGATGGTGGAAGGCAGGTAAGGTCGATCTGGTTGCGGAGTACTGTCGCAAGGATGTTGAAATCACGAAGCGATTGCATGAGTACGCTTGTCAAAATGGACACCTTCTGTTTCGAGGACGGGATGGCAGGGTGCGACGTGTGAATACGACAAGATGGTGAATTGACTCCATAGCTGGATGTAGTTTTGTGCTACGCAATTATGGTGAATTCTAAAAATAAATAGACACTTTCGCGCCCCGGTAGGTGCGGTTTCCTAACCGCACCGGTTTGGAGTGTCTGATGAATTCTAAGATCCACTATAAATGTCTCAATGCCGTGTAATAGCGAGCCTTCTGCTGTCATTCGCAGGGAACGGAGCTCTCCGTTCCAAACCACGGGGTTAATCCGTCCCATAGTCGAGATTCACATCTCGACAGCGTTAGCACTTTCAATCAACAATCTGCAACCGTTTCCACCGATCGTAGTAAACCCGGACTTTCTCAGGTAGTGCCTCGCGAACACTGTCTGCTAATCGCCACCTAAACCGTTCATCCAGTGTCTCAGACGGATCGTCCGCTTGATGTTTCACCAGGCACCCACACAGCGTCAGACGCTCCTCCATCCCCGCTGGCATCACTCCCCTATGAATGGTGTTTCCGTTCCAGAAGATGGTCTGTCCCCGCTTCAGCCTTATCTGTTTTGCCTCCGGAATATCACCAACTCCCTTGTTGCTTATTAGTACCTCGCGTTCATGATCCGTGCGATAGCGGCGCTGGCTGCCCGGCACTATCCATAGACACGGATCGTCTACCAATGCCGTATGCCATTTGAGTAAGTTCTTGCGGTAACGGCTCAGAATTTCCATCTCTACCTCATAACTGCCGTCCCGTTCCTCCGCACCGAAGTCCCGGTGCCAGCCACACTGATAGCTGTCACCTTGGATGGCAAACGCGGTCACCCAACCTAAACGTAGTTCCTCGCCAAGGAAAGGGTGTACATAACGTTCAACCGGTTCCGAAGCCAGATAGTCCGAAAAAATCGACTCCCCAAATTCAGGTGCCATGACCCCCATAATGACGACCGGGTCTGTGCCCTTGCCGCCGGTGCCAATCCTGTCAATACTGTCAACTACCTCGCCGGAGCGCACCTTATCCGCTGCCCGCCGTGTGGCTTCTATCAACGCAGGCAGCATCTCGGGTGCCACCGCATCGTCGGCGATAAAGTAACCTTGGTCCTCGTACTGCTCGATCTGCGCCTTGGATGCCATATTATATTCCTCCATTTCACGCGGATCTTGCCGTCCCTTCTCGCTTGGCAGTGAATATCAACACATCACTCTCAGCTTTGATGTTGCTCGATAGACACTTCTCGTCCGCTTTCCGCAGAACGGTAGATCCCCTCCATCATCTGTTGCACATGCAACATCTCACTGAATTTCACAACCGGCGTTCGATTGTCACGGACGGCTTCAACGAAATCTCTGAGGACCTCAAAGAAACTGTTCTCTGGTTCAACGATCTCCGGCGTCCTGTCAAAGACCTGATCGCCGTCATCGAGATAGATCTTCAGAGGGATTTCCGCCGCACCGAAGTCCCCTAACACCTCAATGGTCGGTCGGCTCTTCCACGGATGCGTCAGCCAATTGCTTTCAAGTGATAGCCCGGATCCATCCGCAAACCGGATGTAGCCCGCCGCGAAGTCCTCCGTCTCGAAATCTTCTAACGTCCCCGCCCACGAAATAACCGGATTCTTCATATGGCGCACCTTCTGATAGGTGGTGCCCATCGCCGCGACGGGCGTGGGATCGCCGATAATCCAGTTTGCGAAATCGAGGGTGTGCACAGCGGTGCTATACAGAACGCCGCCGCCAGAAAGTGCCTTGTTATGAAAGACACTGTAGCCGGGGATGTTCATCACATGTCCTGTCCAGACCCGGGTGTAATATATCCGTCCCAAGGCACCGGTTTCGATGAACTTCTTGAGCGCGTATCCTGACGCCAGTCCACGATTCTGAAGCCCCATGCTCATCTTCTTGCCATTCCGCTTGCAAGCGTCAATCATCTCCTGTGCTTCCGCACTACTTACACAAAGTGCCTTCTCGCAGATAACATTCGCACCTGCGTCAAAGGCATCCACCGTCTGATCCCTGTGGAGCGCGTGAGGCGTGCAGACACTGACTAAGTCCAAGGCGTGCTGTTCCAACATCTCTCGATAGTCGGCGTATGCGTGCGGGACCTCGAATTCCTTCGCCACCGCTTGTGCGCGTTCAAAGTTGGCATCACAAACCGCCACAAGGGATACCTCGTCCATCTTTGCATAATTCGCAACGTGCCCACCTCTGCCCTGAGCACCACAACCGATCACAGCTGCTTTCATAAGGATCCTCCCAACGAAAAAAAACAATTGCAGCGAGGGATTGTAAAAACACTAAGACAAACCAAAACCCACCATTTGCCAGTTGATGTTCAAAAACCAATGTTACTACTGTCAATCGTGCAGAGTAGATGCTTCCTCCTACAGTTTTCTCGCTCGCACTAACGCGACATTTGCAGACGAGTCTTTTTCAGAGCGGCGGTCTGAAAAAACGTCTGGAAGCCGCCTGATTTCAGCCTTTTCAATCTTCAATCCAGGGAGCAGTTCGACGATCTGCTCAGGTGACATTAGTTCGTCTTCTGCAAAGTTCCAAACTTTGCACATAGACTTATCCCATTCAGCGACTAATAATGTTCCGTTTTGAGACAGTGCTTTCAGTGCTGTTTGCAGAGCTTGTTTGCTACCATTCCTACCGGGGAGAGCATAAGTGCTGATCACCAGATCGAACTTGGCTGGTGGTTGCCAATTGGTGATATCACCGGCATAAAAAGTCGCGTCAAGCCCTTTCTCTTGAGCGGATCTTGTTGCAAGTGCGATGGCATGTTCTGCCCAATCGACACCAATAACTGACCATCCTCGCCTTGCTAGCTTTAAGGAATTTGTACCAGTACCACAACCGAGATCCAACGCGGTGCCCACAGGAAGCTGCTCCACTTCGTCGTCAAGTATGAGATCCATCACCTCCACCTGATCGGGATCTTCCTTATAAGCATTGTTCCAGAAATCTTTGTCTATATCAGCCAATACTATCTCCTTTGTAATGGGGCTAGCTCTGCTCTTTAACGTTTTCCTATAAGGCGTACTAGTTTAACACCGTTTATCTCCTCTGTCAATCTGCGCTGCCACCGCCCGGTTTTTTGTTTTTCCCTACAAGCAGATGTGCTATAATGAAAACAATTTCTAACAATGGTTTTTCTTACTCGGCGGATAAGTGCCTTACGCAGAGAAAAGCAAGTATGGGTCCTGTAACTATAGATAGGTACATACACCTGATTCCCGCAGTGAAGCATTCACCTAAGCACTATCTATGGTCTTCATACGATGCCGAAGCTGATGTGTTATACGTAAACTTCACAAAACCGAGTCATGCAGACGACAGCGAGTTGACTGACGATGAGCTAACGATCCTCAATGCTAGCCAGCGCTTCCCTGAATCGTAAAACCTTCGAGTCTTTAGCAAAAACTCGGTTTCTGAAGCTGGGACAGAGTCAGCTTTTATATTCATCCCTGCGTATTTTTTTTCTCAACAAAACCTTACATACTGACTGACGATTAACTCTCAAAGAAATAAAACTTTACATGAAAACAACCGCAACATTACTTACCCTTTTTATCCTATTTTCATCAAACGCTTTTGCTCAAGACTACACGCGATGGAGTTTGCCCGAAGGTGCCAAAGCCCGCCTCGGTAAAGGTTCAATAAATGAAATACAGTATTCTCCCGATGGCACGCGTCTCGCAGTTGCCAGCTCCATCGGCATCTGGCTCTATGATGCACAAACCTATCAAGAAATGGCCCTGCTCACCGGACATACGCGGTGGGTCAATAGCGTATCGTTCAGTCCGGATGGACGTACGCTGGCGAGTGCAAGTGATGACAAAACGATCCGTCTGTGGGATGCCGTTACAGGTGAACATAAGCACACGCTCACAGGACATACGAGTGCGGTCAGTAGCGTAGCCTTCAGTCCGGATGGAAGGATGCTTGCCAGTGGGAGTGAAGACGATACGGTACGATTGTGGAATATCGTTACAGGTAAACACAAGCATACACTCATAGGACATACGAGTGCGGTCAATAGCGTAGCCTTCAGTCCGGATGGAAGGATGCTTGCCAGTGGGAGTGAAGACGATACGGTACGATTGTGGAATATCGTTACAGGTAAACACAAGCATACACTCACAGGACATACGAGTGCGGTCAGTAGCGTAGCCTTCAGTCCAGACGGACAGGCGTTAGCCAGTGGGAGTTGGGACGATACTATCCGTCTATGGGATACCGGAACAGGTGGACACAAACAGACGCTCACCGGGCATACGTTTGGAGTCAAAACTCTTGTGTTCAGTTCAGATGAGAAGATACTGGCAAGTGGAAGTTGGGACAGTACAGTACGCCTGTGGGATGCCATTACATGGGAACATAAACGGACGCTCACCGGGCATACAGAGCCGCTAGAAAGCGTGGCGTTCAGTCCCGATGGGAGTACACTTGCTACTGGGAGCTCGGAGACGGTACACCTATGGGATGCCGCTACAGGTGGACACAAGGGTACACTCACAGGGCATACGGATGATGCTGATAACGTATCGTTCAGTCCAGACGGACAGACGTTAGCAAGTGGGAGTTATAGCACGGTGACGCTATGGGATGCCGGAACAGGTAAACATAAGCGCACACTCACAGGACATACGAGTGCGGTCAGTAGCGTAGCCTTCAGTCCGGATGGAAGGACGTTAGCAAGTGGGAGTTATAGCACGGTGACGCTATGGGATGCCGAAACAGGTGAACCCAAGCACACACATGGGTCGACGGTTGATAGCGTAGCCTTCAGTCCGGATGGAAGGACGTTAGCAAGTGGGAGTAATGACGGGACTATCCGTCTATGGGATGCCGTAACAGGTAAACATAAGCGCGCACTCACAAGACATACGAGTGCGGTCAGTAGCGTAGCCTTCAGTCCGGATGGAGAGATGTTAGCGAGTGGGGGTTTGGACGATACTATCCGTCTATGGGAGGCCGGAACAGGTGAACACAAGCAGACCCTCCCTGGTCATACGTATGGGGTCAGTAGCGTAGCCTTCAGTCCGGATGGACGGACGTTAGCAAGCGGAAGTCATGACAAGACTATCCGTCTATGGGATGCCGGAACAGGTGAACCTAAGCACACACTCACAGGACATACGAGTGCGGTCAGTAGCGTAGCCTTCAGTCCGGATGGAGAGATGTTAGCAAGTGGGGCTTGGGACAAGACTATTCGTCTATGGGAGGCCGTTACAGGTGAACATAAACGGACGCTCACGGGACATACGGGTTGGGTTTGTAGTGTAGCGTTTAGTACAGATGGGCGGACACTGGCAAGCGGGAGTGCAGGAGGGATGGAAAGGGGGAGTGGAGATGGCACAATCCTTCTGTGGAAAATATCTCCATAGCAACCAGTGTTTGATTTCAGTCCTCCGTCCGTGATTGCGCCTCCAGCGGGGGGCCAATTCCTTGATGCGACCTAAACAGTTATTGCACATCCAATCCGATGTCTTTGGCGGTAGCAGCGGGGGACCGGTGCTGAACAAACAAGGCATCCTACTTGGGATTATTGCACAAAGTGATAGGCACATGAATGCATCTGCAATTCCCGCAAGGTACATATGTAAGTTGCTATCTGAATCAAATGTGAAACATTCCGGCTCACGTCGCTAAAATCTATTTCGATAAGGGAACACTCATGAAGCTGCCAAAAGCCAGCACCATCGTATTCACTCCGCATTTACACATCTGTCGGCTGCTCAACGGGATGTGGCAGGTCTCTGGCGCACACGGCTCCATCAATCCAGAAGCAGCAATACGCTCCATGTTCGACTGCATTGATGCGGGATTTACCACATGGGATCTTGCTGATCACTACGGACCCGCCGAGGATTTCATCGGTGAATTTCGGAGACAACTTGCATCTGAACGTGGTGCGGATTCCCTCTCTCGAATTCAGGCGTTTACCAAGTGGGTCCCACGACCGGGTCGGATGGCGAAACCGTGGGTGGAATCAAACATCGACATATCGCGGAACCGGATGGGCGTTGATCAACTCGACCTATTGCAGTTTCATTGGTGGGACTACGAAGATGAAAACTATCTTTCAGCCCTCACCTATCTCGCCGAACTTCGGGACGAAGGGAAACTCAGGCATCTCGGCTTGACCAATTTTGATACCGAACACCTTTCGCGTATCACCGACGCGGGTATCCGCATCGCCTCTAATCAGGTGCAATTTTCGCTGATTGACCGCCGACCAGAAGTGGGGATGATTCCGTTTTGCCAAGCGCACGGGATCCAGTTGCTGACCTATGGAACCCTCTGCGGTGGGTTGTTGACTGAAAAATACTTGGGACAACCTGAACCGCGGGGGCGAGAATTGAACACCGCCAGCCTGCACAAGTACAAACAGATGATTGACGCTTGGGGCGGTTGGGAACTGTTTCAGAGGCTGCTTTCGACACTTGGGGAGATTGCCCAAAAACATGATGTCAGCATTTCCAACGTCGCAGTTCGAGCGATTCTTGAGCGACCAACGGTTGCCGGCGTTATCATCGGCGTACGGTTGGGTATCACCGAACATCGTGCCATCAATGCCCGTGTGTTCGATTTTGCCCTAGACTCTGAAGATTATGCCCAGATAGATGCCGTTCAGGCTCAATCTCGCGATCTGTACAACCAAATAGGTGACTGTGGAGATGAATATCGAAGTTAGTGAGTTGACAAGATCATACCATGACTTCTTGCGGTGTTCTCTACGAGTCGTGCGTGAAAAGTGCTCAGAGAGATCGAGGGAGCAAACTATGTCAACAGAAATACAAGCCGCTCAAGATGCATGGCCGATTTTGGCACCCGTTGTATTTGTTCCTCACGAGGAGAGCGAATATCAACAACTTGTGGAGATGTTAGACAATTTGATCGATGTAGTGGGTGAGAATGAAGATCATCCCTTAGCCTCATTGATGGAGGTTATTGGTGTGTTGATTGAGAAATATGAAGATGAACACGTTCCAGAGCTGACAGAGGTATAGGGATTGAGTGACAGATCCATAGGGAATCATAGTATGAACGTCCAAATTTTATGAATGTCCGGTGACGAGGGAGATAAGAAATGAAAACAAACATATCTTCGACAAGTGCAGTTTCCATTCCGGGAATGGTTAGCGTCAAAGCAACAGAACTCGCTGCTCCACCCGCGTGGGCACTTACGGAACGTAACCTTATCAGTCTCATGGAGGAAGCAGCGCCGATGCTGCTTGAGAAGTATGCCGAACCCGGCGGCGCACTGTACTTCGCGGACGATCTGGATGACCTCTATGAACGGATTTATAACTGGGGGCTTTTCTACGCCATGGGGGCGGATGAACGCCTACTCGAAATGGCACTACTGTGCTGGAACGCCTCGACCCGTATCAGTAACGACGAGATTGTGCATCGGACGCATCCCCGCTTCTCACAGCAGGCCCATAGAGAATACTACAATTTAGCGTCGCCCGGTGCAGCGGAGTGGCATCATTTGGGCGAAGGCAACATGGCATTCTATGACTTTGGTGTTGCCAATCCTACCATTTCAGAGAATGTACGACGCGCGAAACAGTTCGCGGCGGTACATATCGGTGAAGACCCACAAGCCCCTAATTACGACCCTGAGCATAAAATCTTTCGCTCTCCCATCCAAACTAGCCGAGGTCCCTGCTTCCAAGCTGATCTCGAACAATTAAAAGCTTGGCTTGCAGGGAGAATGGGAGAGGATCCCAGTAAGGCAATGGGTATGCGATCAACGCTCTATCCGGTCGTCAAGGAGTTGGAGGCGAATTGGTATGAGGATCCGCAGCGGAGAGACGAAATCTCGAAACTGTTTGAGCAGATGGTTCTCAACGGCGATGTGCCGCATAGTCTGGGTGCTACCGCGCTCGCAACCAATGCGTATCTCTATACCGGAGACGAAAAGTACAAGCGGTGGGTCATCGAATACACGGAAGGCTGGATGGATCGGATCAAAGCGAACAACGGCATCATTCCAGACAACGTCGGTCCCACAGGAAAGATCGGCGAGCACCGTCAAGGGCAATGGTGGGGAGGCCTTTACGGCTGGCACAGCTATTGGGCGGGTGATATCACCTTCAACTCACTCATCGTTGGTGCTGAATGTGCGCTTCTGCTCACCGGAGACTTCGGCTATCTCGAACTCCTCCGTTCCCAAATCAAAGTTCTGCTGGACAACGCTGTTAGACGCGATGATGGTCAGCTGGTCGTACCGACCGGGTACGGTCCCGACGGTTGGCAAACGTATAAACCAATGCGGATGAAAGACTTGGCGCACCTGTATCACGCCTCGATGGATCCGAGAGATTACGAGTTAATTACGAGGGTGCGTGAAGGCGATGTGGAACGGGATTGGAACCACGTTATGTTTGAGGCAGAAAAGAATGACGGGAACACAGAGTATGGTCGATTCCAGTACTACGACGGCAAAAATCCCGATTGGCCCCAGCAAATATTGGATGTCGAATATGAAGGGGCTTTGGCGCTGTTTGATGCAGCGCGGCTCGATACTCGTGACGTTGAAACAATAATCGCAGATAATCAGCAACCACCGCACTTTGTTCTTACCAAGGGGTTGACACAGGTGATGCTGGGTGCGCCGCAAGCCGTTTATACCGGTGGGCTTCTACGGGCGACCGTGCGCTACTTCGATCCGGACCGGGCGCGTCCGGGTGTCCCGGAGGATGTCGCTGCGCTCGTCGACAAGTTGGGACCGGACGTGGTAGGGATCCAACTCGTGAATCTCAGCAGAACTGAAACCCGGAACGTAATTATCCAAGCGGGGGCTTTCGGGGAGCACCAATTTACCAAGGTGCAGTTCCAAGAAACCGACGGGGAAAGCTCATCCGAGCGGGTTGTTCCGGTTGACGCGAAGTTCTTCGCAGTTGAACTGCCGCCTTCGAGAAGGATTCGGTTAGAAATTGGAATGCGCCGCTTCGCGAACTCGCCAAGTTACGCCTTCCCTTGGCATGGGGACCAGATACCAGTGCCGTTCCAATAGGCTAACCGAAGTTGTTGGTGATGTGAGAAGCCATAAAATCAGTCTCCTATCTCCGTGGGGCGGGCATCTTGCCCGGTGCTACCGCCCGGTCAATACCGACGGATAGTCTGTAGATCGAGATTCACATCTCGACACTCAGTTGCTGGGAGCTTGTCTGTTTTTTGTTTAAATTGAAGGATTCTATCTTTCGCTCCGGAGGAGCGATATGTCTATAGCAGTCGATACATTTAATTTCCGCGCTCCAAGCAATATTAAATAATAAATCACCAATTTATAGAGTTTTGCGTTATACTGTGTGTAAATCTATCTCACAAGGAGTGTCTTAATTGATGATTTACGCAGACCTTAACGATGCCTTGGCTGTTGAACGTCTTGATGTTGCGCTTTGTGAAGCGACACACCCGAAATGGTATAGGCGTTTACTAATCATCAAACTTAGTGGCATTGAACGTATGCCCGTGTCGAAACTCGCCAAGATGTTTAATGTCTCTGATGAGAGTGTTAGGACTTATATTCATACATACAATAGCTCTGGCTTAGATGCGTTGATGCCTAAGCGTCCTCCGGGGCGTCGTGGTAAAATCACACACTTTAGCAAATCCGACTGGAATCGACTTCTTGAGCAAACGCCGAATCAATACGAAAAACTTCAGACGGCCTCTCGACACTGGACGCTTGAGCTGATAAGAGTTTATCTCCAAGCGTATCACGAGATTTCGGTCACACCGCCAGCGATCCATCTGGCTTTACGACGGGTAGGCTACCGCACCGGTCGAAGCAAACTCCGTGTTGGCAGTCCGGATCCAGAATATCAAGCGAAACGGACTCAACTGACGGAGTTGAGGTGTTTGCCAAAACGGGAGAGTTGACGAGTGAGGCGACTCGGTTGATTCTCCCGGATACCCAACTTCGGCGTTTAGGTCTTGTGGCACCTGAGGCTAAAAAAAAGACGGCTCGCCTATTTTTCTTTGATGAAGCTAACGTGTCTTGGTGTCCCAACAGTGGACGCATTTACCGACAGCAAGGCACTGAATATAAGGTCAACACCCCCGGCAAAAACCGGCGGAAATACCTCATCGGCTCCTTAGAGTATCCTTCGGGGGCAGGCTTGTATGAAATCTATGCCAATAAAACCCATCTTCAGATCAAAACACATTGGCAAAACCTAATGGATATGTATCCCGATGAGTTGCTGTTTGTCGTCCGTGATAATGCATCGAGTCATACAACGGCAAAACTTGACGATTTCCTGATTCACCACAAAGACCGATTGCGTTTAGTCCCGATGCCGACTTATAGTCCACATCTGAATCTCATTGAGCGATTGTGGCATCTGATGCGAGATCAAATTAACAGGAGTTATTTTTTCAACAGTTTCTCTCAACTCTGTCAAACTGTCATCGGGTGGCTGGATAGATTACCTTTTTCACGATTCCAATCTCTAATGGGGATTCATGAATCAGAGTAACTCCAGCACACCCTTCTGTAAAAACTAAAAATGTATACTTAAACTTGCTTAGATGAGTTTTAAGAAATTAAACGGGTAATTCTATATTTTTCCCTAGACCCGGTAGGTGCGGTTTCCAACCGCACCGGACATCGCTTGAAGATTACCCAATTTATTTATTAATCTTCATGAGGAGCGCAATGTGTATGGTATGTTGACACAACAGGTGGGTTTAGTAGGAGGAGCATTGTGATAACCGAAGAACAGATCGCTTATTTCCAGACGTTCGGGTTTTTGGTCCTAAGACAAGCGTTCCAACCCGACGAAGTGGACGCGATTTCCCAGAAATTCGATGAACTGCTCGACAAAGAGCGGGACGGACAGCCGTTTCCGGGCGGGAGCCGTCAGTCGCTCTACGGTATTGCCGAAATTACCCCGCTGTTGACTGATCTGGTGGCGGATGACCGCATTTACAAGACAGTCGAATCCCTGCTAGGAGAAGGGTTCATGTGGCTCTGTTCGGAGGGAAACCTCTACGTCGGCGATACCGACTGGCATCCTGACGGCACACGTCTCGATTATCGACCGATGAAGGTGTCGCTCTACCTCGATCCACTGACGTCAGAGACTGGATGCCTGCGCGTAATCCCCGGTTCCCATCGCTTACCGCTGCACGAAACACTCAAACCTTGGCCACAGTTCGGTCTCCCCGGCACCGATGTCCCCTGTTTTCCGCTCGAATCGCAGCCCGGAGATGTCTTCTTCTCGGATATGAATACCTGGCATGCATCCTTTGGTGGCAAGGTGGGTCGTCGGCATCTGGCGGTCAATTTCGTGCCTAAACCCACCACGGTAGGGGATATAGCCATGTTAAAAGAAAATCATCAAGGCGTCTTGAACCTCATTGAACGATTGCAGTACAGTCGACCGGGCCGGGTGTTTTCTGACGCGTTTCTTCACAGCGACCATCCACGGATCCAACGATTGACCGCCAAATGGGTCGAATTGGGGTTGGAATAGATGCCCAAAATGTCTCACAAACCACATAGGGACGTTTAGTAGGAGGGATCTCCGAATCCCGACACCTCACTTCATAAGGAGAATTCTATGAAAATTACAGATCTAAAGGTATTTGCTGTTGATCAATTTGTATATGTCAAGATCGAGACCGATGCGGGAGTATACGGAATCGGAGAAGCGTCGCTCAGCGGCAGATCCTTGGCCGTCGTTGGGGCGCTGGAACATCATCTCAAGCCGCTCCTGATAGGTGCAGACGCAACCCGAATCGAACATATATGGCAGGACATCTTTCGCGGTACATTCTGGCGTGGCGGACCCGTCCTTCAATCCGCACTTGCAGGGATAGACATTGCGCTGTGGGATCTGGCAGGAAAAGCGCTCGGTGTGCCGACCTATCGACTGCTCGGTGGAGCAACCCGGGACAAAGTGCTGGTCTATCGCCATGCCGGTCTGGAAGGCTCAAAGCAGATGGTAGACGAAGGGTGGAAGGTCCTCCGCATCTCACCGATTCGGTGTGATGGGGGCTTTAATCAAAAGGAAGCGACTCTGCGCGGCATTGAGTACATGAAAGACGTGCGGCAGGCTGTCGGCGATGAAATCGAAATCATCTTTGAGGTGCATACACGTTTGACACCGCCCCACGCTATTCAGTTGTGCAACGGAATCGAAGAGTACCATCCCTTCTTCGTTGAAGATCCCATCCGTTCCGAAAACCCAGCATCGTTTGCCACGCTCCGCGCGCACACAAACGTACCGATCGGCACCGGCGAACAGCTGCCGACAAAGTGGCTGTTTCGTGAATTGATCGAGGGGGAACTCATTGACTATCTTCGGGTGGACATCTGCCATAGCGGTGGGATCACCGAAGGGAAGAAAATCGCGGTGATGGGAGAGGTGCACTATCAAGAACTTGCCTGTCACTACACAGGCAGTCCCGTCAGCACAGCGGCGATGTTACATCTGAATATGTCCGTCCCGAACTGCGCCGTCCAAGAGTATGGGGTGCACACTGACTGGATGAACGAGGTCATCCCGAACGATATGCGAACAGAAGACGGATATCTTATAGCAAGCGATGCACCGGGCTTAGGGATAGACCTGAACGAGGAAGCCGCAGCCAAATATCCGCATTCGTCAAAAGATCCCACCCATCTGCGACGGGAGGACGGATCGGTACAGGATTGGTGATATCCTGTTCTTTTACATGAAAAGCATAACATCGCGGAACAAGGCGGTAATCGCGAAAGTGGGTATGTATAACTTATGAACAAAAGCACATGCGACATTCTCATTCATAATGCTCAACTTTTTACGATGGATCCGGATCGTAAGATCTACTCGCCGGGCGCGGTAGCGATCACCGGTTCGCGCATCGTGGCGGTTGGACCTGACGCTGAATTGCGAGAAAAGTTTGACGCTAGCAAGACGATTAATGCAGCGGGTGCCATCGTGCACCCCGGTTTTATTGATGCACACAATCACATTGTACACACCAGTTGCCGAGGAATTTTCGGGGGCGGTCACGACGCTGAATCCTTGCCGGTCAATTTTGCGGATTGGAAAGCAAGTGTTACGGATGCGGATGAAGCCGCAGCGACCACCATGGCAGGAATTGAGATGCTTCGTAACGGTTTTACGATGTTCATCGAACCGGGATCACTTTTCTCAACGCAGGCAGCGGCGGAAGCGGTTGAGCGTGTTGGCTTGAGAGCCCTTTTCTCTCCGCTGTATCTGTGGGACCGGGGCGAATCGTTCGAGGCGATTCCTGCACTTGCAAGCCCCAGCCTGATGGCGCGTGCGACCATTGACCACGACCGGTGTATAAAGGAGTTGGATGCAGAGCTCCACCGAAACAAAAACGAAGATGCCTTAGTCCGTGGATATGTATTCGTCTATGGCGAGGGGACGGCCTCCCCTGAGTTGTTGAGGACAGCACACGCCTGTGCGCGTGAAAACGATGTTCCGCTACATATACACGCCGGCTACCTCCCTGAAGGGGCGGATCTTTATCGCACCTTGACCGGGAAGAGTCACCTTGTACATCTACAGGAGTTGGGCTTCTTGGACGAAAACACCGTTGTTGTGCATGCAAGTGCGCTGGATGCGGACGAGGAAGCCGCAGTTCACGAGACAGGATGTAAAATTGTATGGTGTCCGATAGCATTCTTCTCGCTCGGCATCACATTCGACATCACCTTTAAGATGGCGGAACGATATCGCCGTGGCGTCTGTGTTTCACTTGGTGCCGATGGGGCTCGCGATTGCACGCCGGGAGAGACCATGCTCACAGCGCACCAGGTCGCGCAATCCTATGCCGATCCTGTCTCTCCCGGTGCCCTGCTCGAAATGCAAACCCTCAACGCGGCAGCGGCAGCCGGATTACAGACGGAGTTGGGCAGCTTGGAACCCGGCAAGCGCGCGGATATCGTTGTAAGATCCCCGCGGTCCTCCGAAGCCCATCCCGACAACAACCTCGTTCACGCGTTGGCGTTAAGATTGAGAGCCGGCAGTGTGGATACCGTTCTGGTCAACGGTCAGGTCGTCTTCAGCGGGGGGCGTTCGACGCGCGTGGATGAACTTGAGGCTTATCAAGCGGTTTCTAAATCGGTTAATGAGCGAGCGGAGCGGCTCGGAATCGAACTGAATTCTGAGTGGCAAATTGTGAACGGATAGATTCTACATCAGCTTTGACGCCTAGGGAAAGCGGAAACATGTCAGCCGAAAAACCATTGATTACCAATCCAGCCAAAAACCTCCTCAAAAACGGGGAACCCGTCTTCGGGTTCAATGTGTTCGAGTCCCTGCGTCCATCCGTTGCCAAGATAGCCGCGCAAACCGGATATAATATGATGCTCGTTGAGAATGAGCATGTCCTCCACAATGATGAAACCCTAACAAACTTTCTGGTCATAGCAAGGGACAACGGGCTTTCGCCTGCCGTAACTGTCTTGGAGCCTTCTCGACACATCGTGTCCCGTGTTCTCGATGCCGGTGCCTTGGGTATTTGCCTCTCCCACGCCGAGACCCCGGCTCAAGTCGAAGCGTTGGCGCGTTGGATGAAATATGCTCCAGCGGGTGAACGCGGATTGGCGATGGGTGCCAACGTAGATTATGCCGAGACCGATGCTGCTCGATACTGCGAGGCAGCCAACGAAGCAACGCTGCTCATACTCAAAATCGAATCCTGGCGCGGGGTCGAAAATGCAGAAGCGATGTTATCCAACGAATGGGTGGACGCCGTTGTATTCGGTCCCGGCGACCTTGCGGCGAAGATGGGATTCCACGGACAATGGGAACATCCCGAAGTGGTCGCTGCGATGGAGCGTGTCATTGAGATTGCACTGTCTAGAAATTTACCCGTGGAGCCAGCGATTTATCCAAAAGACCGTAGAGAATATCAACGTCAACGGGAGCGCGGCATCCAACTCTTTGGCAGCTTCAGAAGCCCCGAATACAGCCTATTGCGACAAGCCGCATCACAAGCGATGTCGATATATCGCTAGGGAGTATGTCACACTGTACCTTTTAAGGGATCAGGAGAACACACATGGATGGAAAAATCACGCTTGGAATAACCAGAGACCTATTCAATGCCAGCGGAAATCTGGACATCCCCGGTCCGGGGCTTGAACTCCTCGACGAGATGCCTGAGATACAGTATCGGCGGTTTGATCAGTTTCTGCCGGAAGTTACTGCTGAGCAGATACAAGGCTGTGATATGGTCATCAGTGCGGCGGCTCGCTGGACAGAGGAATCCCTCGTAGGAAACAACCAACTCATCGCCCTGCTGTACACCGGGGTAGGGTACGACCACATCGATGTTAAAGCCCTGACCGATGCCGGTGTTCTCTTCTGTTTTGCGCCCGATGCCGTCCGTCGCCCCATGGCGTGTACCGTCATAACCTTTATCTTGGCGCTTGCGATGAACCTGATGGCAAAAGACAGAATCACCCGTCAGGGGCGCTGGGAAGAGCAGAACGACTTTCGTGGCGAAGGACTTATGGGCAAAACGCTTGGATCTATCGGTGTTGGCAACATTGGTCACGAGGTCTTTGTATTGGCCCAGCCGTTCGGTATGCGCCATTTGGGCTGCGATCCCTACATTACACAGGCGGATGTCGATGATGTCGGCGTACAGCTGGTAGATATGGATACCCTGTTGGCAGAATCGGACTTCGTGAGCATCAGTGTGCCGCTTAACGAGGAGACACGACACCTTGTGGGTGAACAAGAGTTGCGTAAGATGAAATCAACCGCCTACCTGATAAGCACTTCACGGGGATCCGTCGTTGATGAAGCAGCGCTTATCCAAGCATTACAGGAGGGATGGATTCAGGGTGCGGGAATTGATGTCTTCGAGCAGGAGCCCGTAGATCCGGACAATCCGATACTTAGCATGGATAATGTGGTGGTATCGCCACACTCACTGTGTCATACCGACGAATACTACCGGCTTGCGTGGAGCGGTAAACTCCGGCAGGCAGCACAGATTCTTCGAGGTGAAATCCCCGGCTCCTTAGTCAATACGGAAGTCCTCGAAACACCGGCGTTCCAGGCGAAGTTCAAAAAGTTCCAAACGCCCTAAGAAAACTCAGACCTTGCTGTCTGAACCGATTGCATTAATACATTAGCACATTGGTTCGTCAATGAACTAATGAGTAAATGAACCAATGAACAACCAGATAGGAGATGATTCATGCAATTTGATCTGTTAATCAAAGGTGGTGATGTTGTAGATCCAGGTGGAGGTAACAACGGCAGGCTTGATGTCGCCGTTAAGCGCAATCGCATTGCAGCCGTTGACGCCAATATTCCGGCAGAATCCGCTGCCCAAGTTATCGATGCCAGCGGTCAATTTGTGACACCGGGGTTAGTAGATCTCCATACTCATATCTTCTACGGTATCGGATACTACGGTGTCCATGCAGATACAGTGGCAGCGCGGAGCGGTGTAACCACTTGGCTCGATGTGGGATCTTCGGGCGGATACAATTTTCCCGGTTTCAGAGAGTACATCGTCACCCCTGCTCAAGCACGAATTTATGCGTTAATCAACATTTCATCCATCGGCTTGACAAC
The DNA here is from genome assembly GCA_965220385.1 of Candidatus Poribacteria bacterium. Lineage (GTDB taxonomy): Bacteria > Poribacteria > WGA-4E > WGA-4E > PCPOR2b > PCPOR2b. The sequence goes on from OZ244825.1 coordinate 2,263,413, forward strand.
GCGGTCAGGGGAACTCAGGAACTTGGATTACTGCGACATCGATCTCTGCTGCAAAATGATCAATCTGAACCGGGATATAGCGTTGGGCGTAAAAGCACGTATAGATCAGGGGCAAACCGGCGGCACAACCGTTCCACTGACCTACGCACGGGAGGCAGCGGATCGCTGCGAACTCCCACTGATGGTTCATATTGGCGGCGGACCACCTGGGATTGCTGAGGTCCTAAAACATATGAAACCCAACGACATACTAACCCACTGCTTTACCGGGGGCGACATGCGAATCATTGACGATTCGGGTAAATTGCGAGATGAGGCGAAGCAGGCTTGGGATAGTGGTGTCGTTATGGACATCGGACATGGAGCGGGTTCTTTCTCTTTTGAAACCGCAGAGGCGTTAATGAGCGTGGGACATAAGCCGGATGTCATATCCTCCGATATCCATCAAAATAGTATTGGCGGTCCTATGTTTGATATGCCCACCTGCCTGAGCAAATTTATGGCGTTAGGGATGAGTTTTGGGGAGGTCATACAGGCGTCAACCGAGAAGCCCGCCCAAGTGATGGGTTTGGGAGACGAAATTGGGACACTCAAACCCGGTGCCTTGGCAGATGTGGCACTATTTCGTATTGAATCAGGCGACTTTACCTTCTATGATGTGCGGATGAGCCCACGGAAAGGGACGGAATTGGTACGTAACACCTTAACCATCGTCAACGGTCGCGAAATGCCGGTCGTAACCGAGAAACCGCCAGCGCCGTGGTTCGAAATGAGCGATGGCCAGCGCCAACTCATCGAACGCAATCACACACCGGACGCGTTCGACCCTAAATCAGGGGGTTGAGGTATTCAATATGTCACCAAATCTATACGGTATGCGACGCTTTAAGAATAAAATTGCCTTAATAACGGGTGGGGCTTCAGGTATCGGTAGAGCAACGGCGAACCGTTTGGCATCGGAAGGTGCACACGTCATCATTGCAGATAGGAATGCGGACATGGCAATTAAGACTGTCACTGAAATCGAAAGTGACGGCGGAGCTGCGACCTATATGGAAGTGGATTTGGGGGATGATGCCGATGTCGAAGCGGTTGGTCGTGCCGTCGCCGAAGAATTCTCCGCACTTCATGTTCTGGTAAATAACGCCTCCATTCTCAGACAGGGTCGTATTGAAGATGGGAGTTGGCTGGCAAATTGGGAACCGGAGACAGCGATCGGTTTGAGAGGTTGGGTCCTGATGACGCAGGTGCTATTGCCGATGTTAAAGAAGGAGGGCGCTGCTATCGTCAATCTCTCGTCCGAGGGCGGTTTTCTCGGTAGACCGGGGCAATGGGTCTATGATGCGATAAAAGCGGGTTTGGTTTCAACCACCAAGACGATGGCTTATGAGTTTGTTGACTACGGCATTCGGGTCAATGCTGTTGCACCGGGGTGGATCGTCACGGAGATGCACTTCGGTAATCACTCCGATCCGCAAGCGCGAAAAAAGGAATTGGAAGAAACGTCAATAACTTCCTGTATCATGAAACGTCGTGCATATCCGGAGGAAGTCGCGTCCGCCATCGCCTTCCTGCTCAGTGACGATGCCTCTTACATCACCGGCACGACCCTCCACGTCGATGGTGGACGCATGGGCATGTCAGTGGGATAGCTTTCGGTACTGATCGGAATCCGATTGTTGCTAAGCGTCAAGTCTAGCCCTACCGAGAACTGTTCTACGCTTTATTCTGAAAAGCAGAAGAAATATGATAATCGACACCCACACCCACTTTGGCGAGCCCTCTCTCCCCAAGGAGCTCCTCTATCGCACCGAACTGCCGGAAGCCTACAAGGCGGTAGCTATCCCCGAAGGCGTCACAGGGACTGTCGTCACTGAATCGTCAGAGGATATCGAGGATAATCAATGGACATTGGATATAGCGGATAAGTACCCATTCATCGTTGGAATGATTGGGCACCTGGATCCGTTTTCCGAAGGTTTCGACCAGAACCTAGACCGATTTGCAGCAGATCCCAGATTTTGTGGGTTCCGCCTCCACACCAACTGTTGCCATCGATACACCGGTCAGCCGCGCCAAGGAATTGATGCTATCCCGGAACGATTGTTGGAAAGTCTCGCCGGACTGGTCAAAAAAGATCTTGCGCTTGATGTTCATGGCGGATGTGAATATTTCGACTATTTCGCCGAGTTAGCCCAGCGTGTGGATGGGATCCGCATCGTGATTAACCACATGGGCGAGTGCCGTCCCCTTACCACCGGTCCTCCCAGAGCGGAGTGGATCGCAGGCATCCGGCGTATTGCGTCGCTGCCAAACATCTACTGTAAAGTATCCGCGCTTGTCCAGATGGCCGCCAATGTCCCAGCACCAGCTGATCCGGAATTCTATCGTCCGGCGATTGATGTTGTGTGGGATGCGTTCGGCACTGAGCGGCTAATCTATGCCAGCAACTGGCCACAAATCGAACGTGTGAGTGATTTCGCTACGGCACATCGAATTGTCGCCGATTACTTTGCTGAAAAGGGTACGGATGCGGAGGAGAACTTTTACTGGAAAAACGCCAAACGTATGTACAGATGGGGAGGCGATTCTTGATTTACACTCCTGCCACACTCAAGATAAATCCGATCTGTATAAGGTATAATCCGACTGCTTGGGCGCTTGTGTCCGCTTCCAGAATTCAAGGAGGGTGAACGGCCAGTTTTGAGTCACACGACCTTGGCTGTTCTTATACCAGCTTTTCACATTCGGTGAGCCCCATGCCATCTGCAGATTGCCCTCGTCAACCCATTGGTTGTAGGTATCATGGGCCGACTGTTTGGGGTCGAGTGCCGCGCAACCAGTTTCCAACAGCAGCTTGATACACCCCAGAATGTATCGCATCTCACATTCCGAAAAGAATATGATGCTGCCATTGGCAACGATATTCGTGTTGGGTCCATACATGCAAAACAGATTGGGAAATTTGGGAATAGTCATCCCTAAATATGCGCGGGGATTGCCGTCCCAATGTTCTTGAAGATCGATCCCTCCGGAGCCTTTGATCTTCATCGGCCAGAGCATACGGCTGGGGTAAAACCCCGTGGCATAAATCAGCATATCCACTTCGTAAGTTTCGCCAGATTTCGTCACAATTCCTGTCTCACCGATTGCGGCGATCGAATCTGTAACAAGGTGAACGTCCTCCCGCTTCAGCGTTTTGAGCCACGTGCCGTTATCCACCAGCATCCGCTTGCCCGCCGGCGGATATGTTGGGATACATTTTTTTAGCAGATCCACATCATCTCCCACGATTGATTTAATGCCTTTGGTGAAGTGGGTGCGGAGTTCATCGTTGGCGGGGCTGATCGAGTGGGCTTGGTCCGTCCAAGAGGCATCTTTTCTCACCCAATCAAGGACACCTTCGGCATTATGCCAAAACCTGAAAACGCGGAACCATTTGGCATAGAACGGCACACGGTTTAAAAGCCACTGTTTACCCTCCGGAATGTCGTCATGATACACGGGTTCGATCGCAATCCAGTTCGGCGTGCGCTGAAAAACAAAGATTTCACCGGCCCGTTTGGCTATCTCCGGGACAAATTGAAAAGCACTGGCACCCGTACCGATCACTGCAATCCGTTTATCAGTTAGATCGTGACCATGCTCCCATCTTGCCGAATGGAACGAGATGCCTCTAAACCTCTTACGCCCTTCGATATCGGGGAGTCTAGGTCGATTGAGTTGACCCACAGCGCTGATAACTGCTTGGGCTTTCAGGGTTTGGCTCGCACCATCGGCACTCTTAACCGCTACTTCCCAAGTGTAAGTGTCTTCATTGAACTCTGCTGATTCAACGGACGTGTTGAACCGAATATGAGGACGAATTCCAAACTCATCGGCACACTGATTGAAGTACTTCAGAAGCACGTCCTGCGGCGAATAATACTTCGGCCAATTCCTAGGCTTAAATGAGTAGGAGTAGATGTGATTAGGGGTATCAACGCGGCACCCCGGATAGGTGTTTTCGAACCAGGTTCCCCCAACCGCCCCATTTTTCTCAATAATTGTGAAGGAGATACCCGCTTCCTTGAGACGGTGCGCGGCAAGGATACCGGACATACCTGCACCGATGATGATAACGTGAAATGCACGTCTTTTCTCTATCGGGATATCGCTCAGCCCCGGTTGGGCATAAGGATCTCCACCGTCCAAGGACAACTCACCCATCAGGAACTGTCCGTAATCGTTGGGCAAAGGCGCTCCGACGAGGAAATCCATCATTTCACGAACATGGTCCACGGTGGGCGGTTCAGGCAGCTTGCAACCACTATCCCGATAGGTCTTAAGAATCTCAAGGGCTTGTGCCCGCACAGTCGCTCGCTCCGCTTCAGTAATGCCGACGTAGGGGTCGCCGAGGACACGAGGGTGTGGACGGATGTTTCCGCGTATGATGTCCATGTCACCAGTCACGTGCACGAGGGATACCATGAGCGCAGGGATATTGGCTTCCTCCAACGCAGCTTTGATAACCTCGTCGGGTGCGGTAATTGCGCTCCAGGTATCGAACTGGGTTGTAGCCATGCTTTCCCCCGAGAAAGAGTCACGCGAATAGATGTGATGGTCCTAACCCTGTCGGATTTCTCCCTTATACCTCAGATGCCGAGATCCCTCAGATTGTAATCCTTCACGATGTTTTCCCTCGTAACTTCATTCCACCGGTTGTCAGCTTCTTTTCCAACCATAGGTTGGTAAACGTAGGGCTGTTCGTGCGGGAAGCGCTGCTGACGGGCATCGACGCCCACGGCAATCAGACGGGACCTTTCAAAGATGCGCTCTGCGTCGTAGACCACCGGCTTCTCTCCGTACATCGTTTCTAGGCCAATAACGGAGGAGTAGCGGTGGAACCCGAAGTTAATTGTCACCCGCCAGTCGGAGGAGGTATTTGGGAAAGAGGCGTGCAGCGCTTGGCGGTTGGACATAACAACGTCACCGGGTTCGCACACCATCGGCACCGCGTCGGGTAGACGGTCAGAGCCGCCATTGTCTTCAACCATTGCTTTGATGTCGAGCTTGCCCTCTTTGTGCGATCCGGGAAGTACCCAAACCCCATTAGCCGCAGTGCTCCCGTATAATTGCGCCATGAAATTAAACCCATGTGTGCCTTGGTCCCAATCCGGCTTATCCCACCGTTTGGTTCCGTCCTGATGCCACGCCACAGATGCCCCCAACCCCGGCGGCTTGACAATTATGGACTCAGTGAACGGCGTGAAATCCGGTCCGTTGATATGCTCTGCGACGGCCAGTAGCTGCGGATGGCCATAGAGCCTTAGACTGGAATCCATGAGTTGGAGCGGTCCTGAGACAGACGTAATGACAAAGTCCGGTGCGTCTTCCGGCGGGGTGGGTTCATCCATTTTGGCAGGATGACGACCGTTGTTGCTTGATGTTCCACCCACCGGATCGCTCAACGGTTTTGCAAAATTGAAGCTGGATCTTGTAAACTCCAATCCAAGTGCAGGTCTTCCCTCTGAGTCAACCTCCGCATCCTTCGTATACGGTGCACGGTCAAGCACTCGCTCAAAATCCTCCTGTAGATCTTTGAGTTCCGCTGTGCTCAACGCGCCTTCAAACACATAGAACCCACATCGCCAGTAGGCATCTGCGATGTCCTTGTGCAGTGTGCCATCGGTGTTAAATCGGATTGATCCCCGATTACCAATCTCATAAGCCTTCCGTTCACCCTCTTGAACGTAAGCGTCCATTGTCATTGTATCTGCTGTTTTTGTTGTGCTCATCTGACTATCTCCTTCCTCATTTCGATTCCCTATTTCGTTTGCAAAGATTAAAGAATTTCTGACTTGAAATCTTCGGTGATAACAGGCTGCATCAAGTCAGGTGATTATACAACGCTCGCCAATATTAGATCAAGCGCAAAAATATCCGAGCGTTCGTAGGCAACGATGTAACCGTTAAAGGGAGACTGACGGATATGTGTGTCAAATGTTGCAAGAAAGTCATACAAAAGCGATGATTTTGTAAAATCAAATTCGCAAAAAAGCTATACAAAAGCGACGATTCTGTAATATCGGAAATGTATAATCAGGTTATTAGAAATTGTGAGTTGTAGCGATAGTTCCCGCACCAAAATCAAGCGGCGCTGCCCTAACCATTGATAACCATACCCACAGCTTGTAAGAAGCGGCAGACAGTAAGGAGGTCGCACCGCATGAAAATTCTTATTGCCGGGCTCGGTTCTATTGGACGACGCCATCTGCGTAATCTTCAATCCTTGGATGCGACGGAGATCATTCTTTTGCGTTCTGGGCGTTCAACATTGCCTGACACAGAACTCGCAGATTTGCCGACCGAGCAGGATTTATATAAAGCTCTAGATCGTCATCAGCCTGATGCGGTCATCGTTAGCAATCCAACCGCATACCACCTTGATGTTGCAATTCCCGCGGCTGAGGCAGGGTGCCATCTACTGCTTGAAAAGCCGGTCTCTCACAATATGAAAGGTGTTTCTCAACTCGCATCAATAGTTGATGAAAAAGCGCTGGAGGTCGTTGTCGGTTTTCAGTTCCGTTTTCACCCGTCTTTGCAAATCGTCCGGAATCTACTGCGTGACGGAGCAATTGGTCCTGTTACCTATGTGCATAGCCACTGGGGGGAATATCTGCCCGACTGGCATCCGTGGGAGGATTATCGAAAGGGATATGCCGCCCGCAGCGACCTCGGTGGCGGTGTTGTGTTGACCCTATGTCACCCCTTTGATTACCTGCGCTGGCTTATTGGTGAGATTGAATCGGTGTCGGCGCTGATAGGTCAACTCGCTGAGCTAAGCGTTGATGTCGAGGATTCAGCGAATGTCAACCTGCGCTTTACATCGGGAGCGTTGGGTACGGTTCACCTCGACTACCTGCAGCGACCCCCTTCGCATTGGCTGCAGATAACCGGCCCGGAGGGTTGCATTCGGTGGGATAATGCGGATGGAAGCGTTCGGCTGTATCAAACCGACAAGGAAGAATGGGAAACTATCGAACCCCCACAGGGTTTTGAGCGGAATACGATGTTCTACGAAGAGATGGGACATTTTCTCGCCTGCGTCCGTGGCGAAGCGAAACCCTTAGTGAGCGTTGATGATGGGGTTGCTGCGCTCCGGATTGCCCTTGCTGTCAAAGAGTCAGATGAACGAGGAACTGAGATAAAGATAAAAGAGGAGGTAGGAGATTGAGACCAGATCTATTTCAATTAGACCATCGCGTAGCGGTTGTGACCGGCGGTGCTGGTATGCTCGGAACCGAATATTGTCACACACTCGCGGAATCCGGTGCCCATGTCATTGTCAGTGACCTTCGCGGTGGTGATGCAAAAAAGCTCGCTGATGAGATAAACGACGCCGGGTTGCCTCAGGCAATCGGTGTCGAAACCGATGTCACAGATAAAACATCCGTAGAATGGCTTGTCGAACGCACACTTCGTAAATTTGGACGTTTGGACATTCTAATAAATAATGCTGCGCTTGATCCAAAGTTCGATAGGCAACACGCTAATGAACATATTAACGCGTTTGAGGATTACCCGTTGTCGCTCTGGCAACAAGGCGTCGATGTGGACTTGACAGGCATGTTTCTCTGCGCTCAAACGGTTGGTCGCGCGATGCGCGAACAGGGACGAGGTGCGATTGTCAATATCTGCTCAACTTACGGCTTGGTGGGACCTGATCAACGCCTCTATGAGAAGGCGGAACCCGAAGCCTCTCAAACCTACAAACCGGTGGTCTATTCTGTAACAAAGAGTGCGGTATTAGGCTTGACACGCTACCTTGCAACGTATTGGGCGGGGCGCAATATTCGTGTTAATGCACTCACCCCCGGCGGGGTTTTCAACGACCATGATCCCGAATTTGTTGAGCGTTACAGCTATCGCACACCGCTTGGGCGGATGGCTGCGAAGTCGGAGTATTGTGGAGCGGTGCTCTTTTTGGCGTCGGATGCTTCGTCCTACATGACCGGCGCAAATTTAATTGTTGATGGAGGGTGGACAGCATGGTAAATCAGGTGGATATATCGAAATACGGTAGTGGAGGTGTCCTTTATGGTCAACCGACAGTGCAATTCAAGCGCTTACGCCGTAAATTGTTGAAGCCAGAGGTGCTCGCAATCGTCCAAGCCCGTGGCGGATCAAAAGGTATTCCGGGCAAGAATATTCGGCACTTTGCCGGTATTCCACTAATTGCGTACAGCATAGCTTCTGGACAGGCAGCCTCAACGGTAACCCGACTAATTGTATCCACCGATGACGCTGAAATTGCGGCAGTTGCACGCGCTTACGGCGCAGAAGTGCCGTTTATGCGTCCTGCAGAGTTGGCAACGGACAATGCGATGGACTTCTCGCTCTTCTATCACGCTGTGCGTTGGCTAAAACAGCACGAAGATTATACGCCAGATGTGGTGGTGCAGCTGCGGCCAACCTCCCCACTTCGACCGAAGGGGTTGGTTAATCAAGCGGTCCATCAACTGCTCACGGACCCACGAGCAGACTCTGTCCGCACAGTTGCCCCTTCGCGTCAGAACCCCTATAAAATGTGGCGGATGCAGGAGGGATGTCTCACACCGCTTTTGGATACAACCCTGACAGAGCCGTACAACATGCCCCGGCAGAAACTCCCGGCGACATACTGGCAGACCGGGCATCTCGACGTGATGCGATGTCACACCATCGTCGAAAAGAAATCTATGACGGGGGACATCGTCCTCCCGGTTTTTGTTGAGCCACAATACTGTATTGATATTGACACATTGCAAGATTGGGAGCGTGGCGAATGGATTCTGGAACACGAAGATCTGGAAATCGATCTGCCGTTTTCGACAGATGGTGATGGTCGAGTGAATCAACTACCGAAATCTCCAAAGATGGTAGTACTCGACTTTGATGGAGTGCTGACCGACAATCGCGTCTGGGTCAGCGAGTCAGGCGATGAAGCCGTTCTGTGTAATCGGGGCGACGGTATGGGGTTGTCGATGCTGCGAAAGCGGGGGATCGGGGTATTCGTGCTGTCGTCCGAGGAAAATCCAGTTGTCCGTGCTCGCTGCCAAAAATTGGGTATCTCTTGTCAGCACGGAATTGAGGAGAAAATGATCACCCTGCGACAGTTGGCGAATCAACATCAGATTCCGTTTGAGGACATCGTCTATGTCGGCAACGATCTCAACGACCTTGCGTGTATGCAGCTTGTGGGGTGCGGGGTTGCGGTTGCCGATGCACATCCCACAATTCTTGACGCCGCGGATTACACCCTCTCCCGTGAAGGTGGCCGCGGTGCTGTTCGTGAACTCTGTGATTTGATTCTCGCCGATAAGCGAGAATAAGAATATTAGTAAGAAAAGAATAGGTAGTTCAATAAGGAGATATATCATGCTACCAATGGTTAAAATCGGAGAAAAGTCTATTGGTGTAGGTCAACCTGTTTACATTGTCGCTGAAATTGGGATCAACCATAACGGCGATTTGGAACTTGCCAAACAACTCATTGATATCGCCGCGCGCTCAGGCTGTGATGCGGTCAAATTCCAGAAACGAACCCCGGAATTGTGTGTTCCACCGGAACAACGAAACCAGATGCGAGAGACCCCTTGGGGATACATCAGCTATATGGACTACCGGCGCCGTGTGGAGTTTGAAGGTGCAGAATATGAAGAAATTGACGCCTACTGCCACAGTAAGAATATCGCTTGGTTCGCTTCCTGTTGGGACGAGCCTTCGGTTGATTTCATCGAGCAGTTCAATCCGCCTGCCTACAAGATTCCGTCAGCTGCGCTAACCGATGCGGAATTATTACGCTACCTCCGAAAAACGGAGCGACCGTTAATTCTTTCGACCGGCATGTCGAGCCTCACACAGATACACGCCGCTGTCCAGTTGTTAGGTACAGATAACCTTGTGCTGCTCCACTGCAACGGCACATATCCGTGTGCACCGGAACAGTTGAACCTCAGAACTATCATGAGGTTCGCCGGAGAATTTAACTGTCCCATCGGTTACTCTGGTCACGAAGTCGGATTGCCCACAACCGTTGCAGCAGTTGCAATGGGGGCGTGCTTTGTCGAGCGGCATATTACCCTTGACCATGCAATGTGGGGGAGCGATCAAGCCGCATCTGTCGAACCACAAGGGTTAGAGCAATTGGTCAAGTATATCCGAGTTGTCGAACCCGCTGTTGGTGATGGGGTCAAACGTGTCTACCCTGATGAGAAAAAAGCCATGGCCCGTCTGCGTCGCAGAGATACACTCGATGATGCCATAGCAGCGGAGCAAGTAGACGTCATGCAGTCCATTGCGTGTCAGGTTACTACGAGCTGAGGCTCATGTTAAGAAATCGTGCAACAGAAACCGAGTTTTGAAAGAAAAAACTCGGTTTATCTTCGCGTTTTGCACTCTCTTTTTACATGAACCCGAGCTGAATATGAACGTCATGAAAGGGGAACTTACAATGAGTGAAGAACGTACATGGCTGGAGGCGAGTGATACCGACTTCTCGCGTCAAGATTCAAGGACTTTCTTTGTGCTCAATGCTTGGAGCCTCCCACTCTGGTTGTCTTCAAGAAATCGAGCAAGACAGCGCAAAATCGCCGCATTTCTGAAGAAGCAAGATTTCAACTATATACTTCTGCAAGAGATGTGGTGTGCCAGTGATGTCAACTGGATGGTGGAGGCATTACCCGAATATAGGGCATTTCGTTCTGGCAGTGATGGTGACCCCATAAACAAAGGCGGGTTGGTCACACTAATCAAAGACGGGAGTTGGTTTGAGAGTACCTTCATCCCGTTTCCCAAACCGGAGACAGGGCATTTTGAAGAAAAGCATTCGGGCAAAGGGATACTATTGGTCACGGACAGAGAGGGCTTGACAATTGGCAACTGCCATCTATATTCATCTGGACCGGAAGAACGACACCTTACGGAAAATCAGTTCCAGCTTGTTCTGGCGTTGGCAAAATCCTATCCGCGATTGGTAATCGGCGGGGACTATAATCTGCCGGTGGAACATCGTATGAAATTGAACAAAGCCCTTGGCGGACACTTCAGAATCGCCGTAACTGATCCGACCTATGATGCTGTCGATAACCCCTTGACCCGGGTAGGGGTCAATCGAGTGACAGGTAATAGGATCGAACAATCGGTCATTGATGGACTGATGGTTGCCGGAAGCGACGTCAAATTACGGTATAGCGCCGTTATGAAAAAGCCACTTTTCTCCGACCACTACGGCGTGATCGGTTTAATCGCGTTGGAGGAATTCGACGAGGAAATCGCCTACTAACAGCCTCCAACGGTTCACTCAAACTGCTGAACGCCTTTTCTGCCGCGTTCAGCCGCGGTTGGTGGGTGACCTTCTATCACCTCACGACATACATCAGCAATCAGTTCTGCTGCACATCCGTTTTGCCAAGGTTTGAGCCCTTTGAGCTCATCCATCGGTAAACTTGAGTAAACTATCTTATCAAGTGCGAGCCCAACGTAAACTGTCGATGAGAAACTGGTAATTAAAACATCGCAGTTAGCAATCATCTCCTCTGCGCTGCCCGAGGAATAGACAAGCGCCCCGGGAGCCCACCTGTTAATTTCCCGTGTCGCACGGTCGAAAGTCTCGTTCGGATGCAACTTAAAAATCAGTTGGCGCCCCTCTGCAATCGCTACCGCCTGCTTGATGAACTTTTTCCGATTCTCATAACGGAATTTTTCCCTCAAATCTGATGTGCAAACCAAGACGTAACCTTTATGCGGGAAATCGTTTTCGTAATACTGTTTGCAATTGTCAAAATTTGGTATGCCCGTCACCCGCATCTTTTCAGGATCGGCGCCCTTCCGAATAAACAGGTCTCGGTAGCCTTCGCTTGCAACGCAGTAAAAATCGTAAGAATCACTCATTGCGTTCGCCGAAGTTCCCGCCAACCACCTCGGCAGAAATTTAAAGGTCTTGACAGCGCGAAAAGCGAATCGTTCGGGATCCGTTATTCCCTCCTGCACAACGATCCGTTTTTTATCTCGGATATTCTTCTGCAGCACCAAGTCACTACACATGAGGACCAAATCGTAATCGTGCTGTATCCCGCCGTAATCAATATTTAATTTTTGCGATTGAAGATAGCGAAGCGATTGCCCCGCCCGTTTGTCTCCGATAATTGTGAATTCAAGGAGTTTCAACTTGTTAAGCAAGGCGAGGAAGCCGTCCACGTAAAAAGGCGTGAAATAGTGTGCATACTTTGGCAATGCCTGTGCAATCTGGTGCATCTGAGTGGTGATGTTCATCGAACCGCAAATGAACAGAATTTTCTTTTGCTGTATCATTGGTAACCTCCAAGAATTATTGTGAATAACCCAAATGGCTATGAGTAAAATGGAAACTGAGTTTTCAGTTCTGACGTTTTATGAATCCACCCCTAGTAGTTTGTGCCATTATAGCAGTGCCATGTTACGGAAATTTCACAGAACTTTGACAAAATCGCAGATAAAAGAAATGTTGTGAATCTGTGATAACTTTGCCATGAGCGCGTAACATCCTTTGCGTATAATTCCACTACGTCGCCGAGGAAACCAGAAAGAGATATCGAACAATTGACCAAGCTAAATCACATGTCAGAACAGAAGGCTAATAAAATGTCGCTCCTAAATCTCGACAGAATTGTCAAGCCGCTACTTATTCTCGTTATCATCGGCGTTGTCGGCAATTTAGTTTTCTGTCTCTGGACGACGGACCACCAGAAACTTGCCGAACTCTTCAGTTTCGATGGTCGCTATCTTTTATTGGCAATGTTGCTAACGCTAGTTCCGTTGTTAGGGCACACCGTTCGCACCATCATGTGGACGCGATTCCTTGGATACCGCATGGGTCTGGCCAAACTTTCTAAAATCATTCTCGCCAATGAGTTGGCTGCATCTGTCACTCCAACAGCTGTTGGGGGTGGTCCCTTGAAGATTGCCATGCTCGTTCAAGCTGGGCTTAGGACCGGCGCAGCAGCATGTGTAACCACGTTGCCAACGTTGGAAGATCTCCTCTTTTTTATCGTGGCGGTGCCACTTGCGATGACTATTTCATCGTCATGGAATCACCCGGTGTTCGATCTAATTGCAGAGGGAATTGATCTACATTGGGTGCTACCTTGCCTAATTGTTGGTTTGATTGGGGGCGGTGGACTGGCGCTGCTTTGTCGGAAGTCAGGATTGAGAATTCGGAGGTGGGAGAGACTTCAAGAGCAGTTGAAGGCAGCCGGAGCCGATTTTTTGAACGTCTGTCGAACGATTGGAAGGACCGGTAAATCTCGTCTTCTACTAAGCACCCTCATTGCGGGCATACAGTGGACATGTCGGAATGCCGTTGCTGCGATGCTTGTCGCGAGTTTAGGGGTAGAAGTTGAATTCATCCGCTTTCTGCTGCTGCAGTGGCTCATTTTCATCCTTACGCTATTCATACCCACACCCGGTGCCACAGGCGGGAGCGAAGCACTGTTCTATCTGATCTTCAAGCCGCTACTGCCGAATGAAATTCTTGCCGTTACCATTGGCGGATGGCGATTCTTGACGTTCTACTGGGTTATGATTATTTCTGCGATTCTGCTCTACATCTTACTGAACTTTGGGACGCCTAAAACTGAACGACCTACTCCAGATACTGTCAATCCTGTGGGTTGAGATATATATACGGGTACTGGTATATCAACACAGAAAATCGACTTACTAAAACAGTCCTGAAGTGATGAAGCTTTCTGTTAAGGCAACGATTAGAACCTATCAGGATGTCTGCCCGTCCGCCGAGTTAGACAACCGGGCTATCATTCAGCGTGCTCTGAAGTGCGCTTGCTAAGTTCTCAGAATCATCTGTTCCTATCCGATATAGCTTCCCGTTTTTCATCTGCAGTTCAATCGCTGAGAAACCAGAAACATTGTAAAGCCATCCTCGAGGCGTAAATCTTATGCCCCAACCGTAATACCAAGGATTCTGGACCACCCGGTATCTCTCAATCTCTTTTAAGGGGAACGTCTTGCGGATAATCCTCATGCCAAATTCAAGCTTAATCATCTGGTCATCTACTACCACCGTCAGGCGACTGAATACGCCAAGGACAATCAGGATCGTGAGCAAGCCAAACAATGCAAACGGGTTAAAATTCGTCATAATGTTCAAATAACCCATAAACAAAACCAGAATGCTATACAGGACGGAAAGAAAATAACCGATCTGAGTATGCTTATACTGTTGCGCCATCCCTAATTGCTTCGCCTCTTGCTTCAGCTGTCGTACAAGTCTGTTCAACCATCTGGACGTACCTATCCTTCCCGCAAGTTCCCTCAACTTACCGCCAATGCAGGTCCGAATAATCGTAACTGGTTGAAGTAATCTGCTCCATCCTACCTGTTTCAACATCAAGGATAAAGATCTCGCTGGTTCTCCTTCCGCCCGGGTCGCTTCCAATAAATGCGACCTGACTCCCGTCTGGACGCCACGTTGCATCCCGTCCCTTATAAAGACTCAGGTTTAGATAGCTCTTGAACCGACCCTTTTCTACAGTAGCGATGCAGATTTCGCCTGATGTATAAAACAGGATTTGCGTGCCGTCCGGAGACCACTCCTCTATCCTTTGGCAAGGAGGTTCATCTTTCTGCAGAAACCAAGATCCGGTCACACCAATGACATCCGGTTCTGCTAATGCTAAGAATCCGTCCGTTTCAAAAGCAATCCATTTCCGATCCGGCGACCACTCTGGCCAATTGATTCCTGCTGGCAGCCCCTCAAGCACCCGGTTTTTCGGTTCTTTCACCTTCTCACCTTTCTTGTCCCAGTGAAGCCAACCCTTTGCCCATTGACGGGTTCTCCAACGTTTCGTCGATTTTCCGTCAATCGTTACGACCCAGTTTTCGAGTGGGTCTCGCGCACGATCGATCTCAACTACAGTAAGTACAGCATGGCTTAACGGAGACCACCAGAAATCGGGGAGACGATGCTGCTTCTTGATAAGCCGCCTGTTCTCGGTGCCATCTGCTCTAATCACGTAGAGCGATTCCGCCCCATCAACCCCGGATATGTAAGCAATATGTTCCCCGTTCGGTGACCATCGGGGGCGACGGGAAAGTCCGTCGTCCGTGAGTTGGCGGAAATCTGTGCCGTCCGGATTCATTGTGCAGATATTATACTCATAGAACTCCCACCATTTGGTTGTGCCCCGCCCTTTCTCTAATGTCCTCGTTGATGCCCGGAACCCGTCTCTATCTGTCAACGGTTTGCGGACGGAAAAAACCAGTTTGCCCGCGTTATTCTGAGCTGAGGCAGCACCAGTTAACATAACTAACAATATAAATGCACCAATTACACACTTTACACGCATAAGATAACCTTTCTGAAACTAACACGGCGCCCGTAACCCAAAAGTTTAGGTTTATTCTGAATTTATCTGAGTTCAAAAGACCGAACCCAATACATTGGACGCAGATGGATAGATGAGGTTCAGAACCCATTCCAGGTCAAGGTTCCCTTTTCTTAAGTAATTGTTGAAACTTTTCGGATGACATTAGCGTTAGAGTTCTGCGGACAGATTTTTCACCTATTTTACCTAAGTGATTTCGACTCAAACAAGACAAAATGTGAGGTAATAATGATTCCGTTTTCTTTTATCCCCTTCTTTGCAAGGAATATCATCGAAGTGTTTCGATTCATGTTACGGGCCGTACAAGCGTTCCGTCTCTCAGATCTTCTCTCCTCAGAGCAAGGGTTAAAGTCCATAGGATTTTTGCGAGCGCTCCCCACCTTGCTGATGTTTTCAATCCTATTCCCATCGAAATAACGTTTCAAATCCCCTCCTGCTGCTCCCGCTTGCAGTACGATTGAGATCTTTCTCAGTTGCCTCCACTTCGCTCTATTTCTTTTCTAACCGGTCTATTCAGGCGTAGAGAGTACAGCGCTTGTCCTTAACTCTGGGTCTTGATGGTCCAACCCGTAAAGGCTGTATTAACAACCCTTGACAAGGTGGTGAGCTGCACTCGTCTAATACTCTGTTTTGTCTTTTCTACTTCCTGAATAAGGTGTTCGTAACGGTTCTCTTTCTCCATAACTCTACGCCGTGAAATCCCGGTATCATCTGATGGGTTCTTATAACTTTCCTCGGCAGCAATCGGAGGCAGTGATACTGACTCCTTCTCCTCCAAATCTGAATAGCTATCTTCCAGTCTCTGTTTTGACATCTGCGTCTCCCCTTCCAATTTCATGTTTTTTCTGCCGTAAACGGCCTAACAAGCTTTCATTGGTAACACTGTTGTTATCAAGGTGCAATAAACCTGCCAATCTTATCCGTTTGCACTTTTTTTTCATCCGGACTGCGACATTATCATACATTCTTGTTGACATCTACAGATGCGTAATGTATCTTACCGATAGTCCGTGTTAGACTCCGAGGCAACGCACCTTTCAATTTTTCCCCGTTGCCTGCGGATGCATCCATATCGTATTGATAGCATTCACTTTATGACGAGAGGAGAATCTTCATATGCCCAGTAAGAGAGCAGCAAAGGTGGAGTGCATCATACCTATTCTAAGTGTCAGAAGTTTCGCCGCCAGCCTTGATTACTATGTAAATGTGCTCGGATTCATGAAAGAGTGGGATTGGGGCGACCCGCCAGATATTGGAAGTGTAAAGCGGGACGGTCATTCTATTATGTTATGTGAGGGCGGGCAGGGACACCCCGGCACATGGATCTGGATGGGCGTTGAAGATGCTGAACAGTATTATGAGGAGTACAAGGCGACTGGCGCGAAGATTCGAGAACATCCAGTTAACTAT
The DNA here is from genome assembly GCA_965220385.1 of Candidatus Poribacteria bacterium. GTDB lineage: Bacteria > Poribacteria > WGA-4E > WGA-4E > PCPOR2b > PCPOR2b. The sequence goes on from OZ244825.1 coordinate 2,280,227, forward strand.
CCTTGGGCATACGAACTCAGGGTGGAAGATTTAGATGGTCACGTTTTACGAATCGGGTCGGGTCCCAAAGAAGATGGATCTCACGCCCGCTAAAACCTGCTGCATCTGTTCGCACCCCACTGTCAGTAATCGCAGTGGCAATTTCCTTAGAACCTGATCTGTATACTTAATCAGACAGTTTTCAAGATGGTGTCTCAATTAATACACAGGACGTGTGGATAGGTTGTCATCGCACAGGGGATGAGAAACGTTTGAGACCAATGAATGGCTATAAACCCGTTCTGATTTGCGATTGTAAAGTAGTAATTTCTGGATCCCCTACGATGTTGTAGATCAAATAGGGAGGTTTGTATGAACGCCGACAATAAGACGATCCAAAGGTTCAGAATCAAGATGGCAATGGTTCTAATCCTCAGGAGAACACTTACTGTGACAACTGTTTGGGGCCTTGTTTGGGGAACAGCTATCATTGTCCTCCGTGCAGCGACCGGAATGTCCCCCCTGATTTTATTTAGCGGCGGTGTTGGTCTGATACTTGCCATCGCTTGCGCGGCCCTGCTGGCGTTGCGTCAAATCCCGACGCGAACTACGATTCGGGCAAGTCTTGACAAATACAGTGGTGCCGGTGGACTGATGATGGCAGCGGAGACCGTGGAGTTGGGCAACTGGCGGGAGCAGATGCCCGCAATGCGCCTACCCCGTTTGCGTTGGCGCAGCGGTGTCGCTTGGGCTCGCTTTGCAGGTGCCGTTCTATTTGTCTGTGGCAGTTTTCTGATACCACAACGCTTTGTGGAAATTTCTAAGGCAGAACCTCTCGATATCCGTGAAGAGGTAAAACAGTTGGCAGAAGGAATTGATGTCCTCAAGGAGGAAGAGATCATAGCGCCAGCCGAAGCCGAGACACTTGAAGAGAAGCTGAATCAGCTCCAGACGGAAGCTTCCGGTGAAGATCCCGTCAAAACTTGGGAAGCACTCGACCATCTATCGGATACCCTCATGCAAGAATCAGCGGAGGCCGCACAGGAAGCCCTAAGCGAAACAGAGCGCCTAACCGAAGCGGAAACCTTGTCCGAAGGCTTGATAAATGAAGGATCCGAGATGGAAGCAGGGCTTTTGGCGGAATCGATGGCGACCTTATCTGGCTTGGCTCAAAAAGCAGCGCAAGAGGATGCATTGCTCGCAACGGAACTCCCCGATCTGAAGGGCGATGCAAATTCACTCACGCTTGAGCAACTGAAAGCGATCTCCGCCGCGTTACGCTTGTCCAAAAGCGAGATCAGCGATCGATTGGCGAAACTGTACGCGGCCAATCTGATTGATCTGGAAACACTGAAAGCAGCTGAGCGACTTGGGCAGTGCGATAGTGAGGGACTTGCTGCCTTCCTCGCTGAGAATGCAGATAGTAAGTCCGTGGTCCAATCTATCGGTGGATGGTGTCGAGGCGTTGGTCGAGGTCCCGGCGATGCACCCATGACCTGGACCGACGGCACTCCTGAGGAAGGTGCAAAGTTCAAAACGGAAACCCTTCCGCTGTCGGACATCGCCTCTCTGGAGGACAGCGAAATTGTCGGACTTAGCGTCGTGGCACCATCGATCGAAACATCAAATCCTACATCGCAATCGGGAGCACTCAATGGTGCGGCCACCGGCGGCGGCTCATCCTTTAGTCAGACCGTTCTGCCACGTCATAAAGGGGCAGTTAAACGGTACTTTGAAAGGCCCTGACTAACCGAGTGCAATTTCTTGGAAGTTCTTTGTTTGGAAAAATGTCCGATTCTCTAGGCAGCTTGGCTATCAATTCATGTAATTCTATCGTGATTCATACCAAATGCACTTTGAAATCATTGGGTCAATTGAGGATGTCGAAACGATTGCTGTTGGTGGTCGCATCCGTGAGATTATGCGATTGCGCCGACAATACGGTTCCGGAAGATGGCGAAAACTCAAGGGGATTGCCCGTGTTCGGCTTACTACTAGTCACGTTTGAAGAGCGGAGGTTCATTGGTATGAGGCTCACGGGATTGGCAGACGAAAAATGAAAATCAAGCGATTCTTGGATGAAAAGTTATGAAAAAAACTCAATTTGCACTTTGCATTGAAAATAGTGGTTGTGAAGATCTTGAAAAGCGGAAGCTCTACCAAATTCTGCCAGATGAAGCAGCGACTCAAGAGGGGTATATGAGAGTCGTGGACGAATCTGGGGAAGACTACTTGTATCCCGAATCCTATTTCATCCTTGTTGACCTGCCTCGTCAAGCAGAGGAAGTATTGATAGCAGCGAATTGAATCTAGGTTCTTCTGAAAAGATTGTGTGAAGAAACTGGCTTTTGCCAAGAAACTCAGTTTTTCCGGGCAGCTTCACGGTCGATTTATGCCACAGTCAAATACCTATGTCAGATAACAAACAACCCGTCAACCTACTTCAACCTGAAGAACTCAACCCTGCCGTTGAACTCACAGCAAAGGTGCTTGTGGAATTGGATCATGTCCTGCTCGGACGCTCTGCGCTCCATCGCATGGTGCTCATCGGTATCTTGAGTCAGGGACATATCCTGCTTGAAGGGGTACCGGGCGTCGGTAAAACCGCGCTCGTCAAGGCATTAGGGCAGTTGCTCAGCCTTGACTTTAATCGGGTGCAGTTCACCCCCGACCTGATGCCGGGCGATATTGTCGGCACACATATCCTGCAGCAGACCCCGGAGGGGCAACGCGAGATGAGTTTCCAAGCGGGTCCAGTATTCACAAATATCCTACTCGCCGATGAGATAAACCGTGCATCCCCGAAGACCCAATCTGCCCTACTTGAGGCGATGCAGGAACAGTCCGTTACCCTCTTGGGCAATACGCGTCCCCTTCCCTCACCCTTTTTCGTTCTTGCTTCTCAGAATCCGATCGAGTTGGAGGGAACATACCCGTTACCAGAGGCGCAGTTGGATCGATTCCTCTTCAAACTGATCGTTCCTAATGCCGACGTGGATGTGCTCGACGACATCATCTCAACGCGCCGACGCGGCGAACCACCTGCACCCACATGGTCAATGAGCGCCGAGCGGCTGCACCAGCTATTTGGTGTGATGGACCGGATTTTTCTGCCCAAGCCGGTATCGCGTTATATCTCACGTTTAACCGCTTCCACCCATCCGAACGCACCCGAAACCACCGAAGATGTAAAAAAATATGTCACATACGCCGCCTCACCACGCGCAGCAATTGCGATGGCAGAGGCGGCGCGGGCATCTGCGTTGCTCGCAGGTCGCCCGACTGTCGGATTCGAGGATGTGAAAACCGTCGCTTCGTCCGTCCTGAACCATCGTGTGATTCTGAACTACCAAGCGCGATTTGACGGTGTAGATACCTTCGCGATTGTGGATGGTCTGCTCGCTGCCCTCGACGAAACCGACCTCAATCTACCCGATGACCTGGAAGTTCGTTCAGCGTAGGTCTGTTTCAGTGTGAATAAAGGAATTCAGAGATGCGTTCACTTCTTCCTGAATTAACAATACGATATTCCCGCCGGCGCGCCATTTTTTTTCTGGTTTTCGTCTGGATGGGTCGTGCTGTGGTCAGTGGCTTCGCACAGGTCGATTATGATGATATTACCGTCTCATCGGAACTCCACCCAAGTGGCAATACTGTGCACGGATATGCGGAATATAGAATTGTAGTGTCGAACCGCTCGTCCGACAAAACGCATCAAGTCACACTGATGTTGCCTGAATCAAGTTACGGGTATGAGACCTACATACGAAAGATGACCCGCTCAGTCGTTGTTGCTCCGTCCACCACAGTCCGCGTTTCGCTATTTCAACCTCCTGTGCCGATGCATGGTAGCCGTTTGGGGGTTACTATTGACGGTAAGATGCAAGAGGAAAAGGTCCCGCTGTCCATCAGCGATCACGGACGACAGGTACATCTGCATCGTATTCCAAGACCTAGCGGTATGGGAATGCATCTAAGCGTTACTAACCTGAGACCTTGTGTCCTAATCAGTCGGGATGTGAATACCACTGAGCTGCATACCCATGCTGGCATCTTCTTCGGTCCGCTATCTCCAAGTAGGCCCCCTCCTTCAACTGCTCCATTTCCCGCTTCGAGTAGTGGACAGATGCCTTATGAGATCGTTGACCTCGGATTTCCTGTGTCGTCGTGGAGCACAAATTGGCTCGGATTCTCAAGTTTCGATGGTGTTGTCGTTACAGGCGACGCTATCCGGCGAATGCCATCGGATGTTCAGTTTGCGCTATGGGGCTACGTCGAATGCGGCGGTTCCCTGTTTGTGCTGGGCGGTCAAGAACTTCCAGAACATTGGGGATTGAAGATGTTGCCGAAATCTGAACTGTCCACAGCAGCTGTAGGGTTAACTCTTTACGATGTTGGTTTCGGCGAATGTATCGTAAGTTCTCAAATAGATGCAACAGAACTGAATCATGATCAATGGTCACAGGTTATGGCGTCATGGCTCAGAACCGCGACCCCTTGGCGTTGGGACGGGTTGAGTGGGGATGCCAACAATATCTTTCCGGTAGTGGACAGCTTGGGAGTGCCTGTACGGGGGCTCTATTTTCTGATGCTCCTTTTTGCTCTGATTGTTGGTCCGGTGAATCTCATTGTGCTATCTCGGAAAAAACGTCGCATTTGGATGCTGTGGACAACACCGGTTATCTCGCTGGTAACCTGTCTTGCTGTGTTCGCTTACGCAACTTTTTCCGAAGGGTGGAAGCGACATATTCGGACCGAAGGGTTAACGATTCTCAACGAAAACGCCCACCGTGCGACAACCATTGGTAGGACAGCATTCTATTCGGCGCTGATCCCAAGTGAGGGATTGCACTTCAGCGATGAGACGGAGTTGACCCCTACACCTCAATCCATGACTACAAACACAGCTCGTACCGTTGATTGGACACAGGATCAGCATTTGGCGAGCGGTTGGATAACTGCCCGAGTTCCATCGGATTTCATGGTGCGTAAGAGTGAAGTGAGGCGTGAACGTATCACAGTTAGAAGGGGAGCAGATGCCGGACTACGGATTGTCAATGGACTGGGGGCAGACATAAGCGAGCTGTGGTTAGCGGACATAGATGGGACAATCTATTCTGGGGACGATATTTCCGCAGGTGAAGAGGCGAAGCTGATACCGTTCGAGAGGGTGCGTCTGGAAAAACCGGATGAGAACTTTCTGTTTGAAATGTCCTCCGCTCCAACCTATCAAGCATTGGATAAAGGTTACGTTCCAGACGCACTCAGATATGTAATGGTAACCCATGACGTACAATTGTCCAGTGATCTTACGATTGCTATTAAGCGACCTAGATATCATTGGAGAATAATGGACCTGCATTCGGGACGTACATATGATATCAAAGGTGATAAAGATGGGGAGTCACTGAAAATCTACGCTGAGCGGATATCTAACTTACGTGGCATATTTGCTTCTGATGATTGGCTAAAAGCTATCGAACATCTCAAAACAGAACCTGAGGAATATCTCCGTCCCGGCTGCTATATTGCTACCTTGGAGACCGCGCCCTTTATTGAGAAGGGACTCCAAAAAGTGAGTGAAGAACGATACAGTTCTACCATCTACGGGATTTTGGCAAAGGAATAAAGGTCCGACCCAGCTAGAATGGGTTAAAACTTAACATGGAGGCTACAAAATCGCTCCTACGGAAATCACGATTCCGGCGCTTCCTGCGCATTGGACTTTACTCGTTATGTTTTACGCATCACACTTCTTAGCGGTTTGCACTCTCTTTTGACATTTGCGTTAATTTTATCACTCTGTCTTCACAGTAACCCGGTATATCATACACATGCAAGTCAACATCCTTAACCTCACGAAAGACTTCGGCGCAGCGCGCGCAGTTGATGACATCTCTTTTAGCTTCTCATCGGGGGAGATCATTGGATTTGTTGGGCCCAACGGTGCGGGTAAGACCACCACCATGAGGATCCTCGCAACGCTTGATGAACCCACAAGCGGCGATGCCAAAATCGATGATCTCTCAATTGTGGAGTTGCCCGAGAAGGCACGCCAACTGGTCGGATATGTGCCTGATGCGCTCCCCATGCACCGGGATATCTCTGTGCACGAATACCTCGACTTCTTCGCCCGCGCCTACGGATTGGTTGGGCCGCAACGCCGTCAGGTGGTCGAAGATGTCGAAGAATTCACCAATCTCACAGCAATGCGGGAAAAAACCTTGCACACTCTTTCAAAAGGAATGAAACAGCGAGTTAGCTTGGCACGATCCCTGCTTCATGATCCGCCAGTCTTGGTGATGGACGAGCCTGCCGCCGGACTGGATCCACGGGCGCGAGTGGAATTGCGGGAACTGCTGAGAGTCCTTTCGAGCCAGGAAAAAGCCATCCTGATTAGTTCCCACATCCTAACCGAACTTTCAGAAATCTGTGATGGAGCCATTATTATTGAGCAGGGGCGGATCATCGCTTTGGGGACATTGCAAGACATTGCCAAGTCAGAAGTCGAGCAGCACACGGTCCTGATCCGAGCGCTTAATCGACAAGATGATATGTACAATTCTCTGTTGTTGCAGCCAAATATTGCAGCGGTCAGTCGATTAGAAAACGAGATAGAGGTGAAAATTACCGGCTCTGAAGAGGTCTGCAGCGATCTTCTCCAGAATCTAATCCGAGATGGATATCGCATCGTTGAGTTCAAGCAACAGGGCAGTGATCTAGAAACTGTGTTCATGAACGTGACAAAGGGAGAGGAAGAATGAGATCTATCGATAATCTCCTTGACAGAATTGATAACCAGCTTAATCCCATCGTTGTCAAAGAGTTACGGCAAGCGGTGCAGGGAAAGTTCCTAATTGTAATACTAATCTGTTTTCTTTGTCTTCAATTGCTAATCATGGGGCTATTCTTGATAACAGATGAATCTATTTCTACATCTTTCAATGCGGGACTGAACACCTTTCGGGTATTACAGAGCATTCTGTTTGGGACATGCCTACTGTTTGTGCCCGCGTATACAGGTATTCGACTGGCAAGCGAGCGAGCGGATGCCAATGTGGATCTGCTATTTATAACGACCTTGGCGCCGCGATCGATCATCTGGGGAAAGTTCCTCGCGGGGATTGTAATTACCGTCCTGCTTTATAGTGCCGGTATGCCATTTATGACCTTCACCTACCTGTTACGTGGTGTTGATTTGCCGTCCGTTTTCATTCTGCTCACACTCAATTTCATTGTGGTAGCGGCAAGCATCCAGTGTGCCATGTTCATAAGCTGCATACCCGCCAATCGGGTTTTCAAGGTGATTCTCGGTGTGGGTTGGTTTGTTATTATCATTGTTATTTTTTTTACTCTAATTGCAATCACGTTTGCGCCTGATGGACTTCTGGACGCTGGCATGGGGAGTCAACTCGGATCTTGGAAATTTTGGCGAAATGCTTTGACTGTGCTTGTCGGTGGACTATCACTTATTGGTATCTGCGCCTTACTGTCAGCCGCGCTCATAAGTCCTGTCTCCACCAATCGGGCACTGCCTGTGCGCATCTTTATTACGGCAGTGTGGATTTTGAGCGGAGCCAGTGCAGCGATCTGGAGCATAGATGTTAATGACTTCAACCCTATTATGGTATGGGCAATCGTAAATACTCTCTTGCATTCCACCGGGCTATTTGTTGCTGTCAGTGAACGGGAGCGTTTGGGGTGGCGGGTTCGCCGCACTGTTCCACGCAGATGGGTGTTTCGGCCACTGGCATTTCTCTTTTATAGCGGTGCCGCCGGCGGCGTAGCGTGGGCTTCTTTGATAATAACCTTGACGGTACTATCCGCGGTGACGTGGCTGACTGTTTTTCCGCACATGGGAACTGGTGATGAGATGCACCGCATTGCACCGCTAGCTATTTTGGGGTTGTATGCATTCAGTTATGCGTTGGGAGCTTCGCTGATAAGAAGAAACTTTCTAGCGGACCGAGTTACCGGTCCTCACACGTGGATAATCGCCCTCGTTCTTTTGGGTGTTACAACAACAATCATACCGCTCTCTCTCTTCTTTGTTCACGGAAAATGGGAGGAGAATTCGCTGGTCATGAGTCCCCTCGGTGCCTTTCTGTTTCATGAAAGTGCGGTTGTGCCTTTTAGTTTAGCTGTCTCGATCTTTTGTGCCGTGGTCATCGGTGCGCTCAGTCTACCGTGGTTTTTCAGGCAGTTTGGCAACTTTCGAGCGCCCCTGAAAAGAAAACAGAAAACCGTTCCCAAAGAAACTAATCCGGATAGTGAAACCGAGTTTCCCAAGTCCCTCTGATAAGGGGGATTTAGGGGGTTGTGGGTCAAGCTCGCTGAACTACTGAACCAACATGGTCCGAGCGAGGTAGCAGGTGAGAACTTGCCTTATTCCAGACCTAAGAACCCCAGACCATTGATGGTGAACCATGATTCCCACGTTTACACTTCCACTCGGTTTTCTCTCACTTCTGGCGATTCTGGGGCTTGCTACCATCTATCTGCTCCGTACCCGATCACGACGTTACCCTGTGTCCAGTCTGATGCTATGGGTGAATCAGCAGCGAGCGCGAGAAGGCGGATTGCGCGTTGACCGGCTGCAGACACCGCTCCTATTCTTACTGGAATTACTCGCTATTATATTGCTTGCCCTTGCAGTGGCAGCTCCAATCATTCGGACGTCCCAAGGCGCGGTCCCGCTGATGGTCGTTCTTGATGACTCTTTTTCGATGTTGGCAGGTACAGGTGATACGCCCAAAAGCCGAGCGCTTGCAGCACTTGACGAGAAACTTGCATCTCGAAGGTTCAATCCATTCGCAAACCGCCGTTACGCAGTACGTTACGTACTTGCTGGTACAGAACCGCAGCTGCTAAACGAAACCGCCCGAACGACAGTCGAAGCAATTGCACAACTTGACGCGTGGCACTGTCTTTCACCGTTTGCAGACTTGGAAGCAGCGATAAGCCTCGCTGCTGAACTCGGAGGTGCCAAAGCTCTTATACTTGTCCTCACAGATGATTCGCCAGCAGAACTAATGGAGTCAGACCGGATGCAGTGGTGGTCATTCGGAATTTCGCGGTCCAACGTTGCGTTTGTCAACGCTACCCGAACTGACACCGATTCGGGAGAACGGTGTCTGTTGGAAATAACCAATCTTTCTCCAAATGTGCACAGCACAGAGTTGATCGTGGAAGCGGTGGACGCCACCGCGGGAGAATTAACACCGCCGCTGCACCGTTCCACGCTCGAAATGGATCCACGGACGACGCGCCGAATTTTCCTTAATCTTCCGCCCGAAACACCCCCGTTGCGTGCACGAATTGGGGACGATGCGCTTGCGATCGATAATGAGGTTACGCTTTTACCACGACCGCGAAAACCGGTGCTTGTCGATATCCGTATTCAAGACGCACGGCTCCGTTCGCTTGTTGAGAACGCATTGGCATCGGCCGACAGGGCCATGTCTGTAAAAACCGGTCCTGAGCTGCTGTTCCTTGATGATACCGCGACTGCTGATGATTCCGTCGAGGCGTGGTCAATGCAAATTATCACTGAATCGGAAACATCAGCTTATCTCGGTCCCTTTGTTATTGATCTGACCCATCCATTAACTGAAGGACTCTCGCTCGACGGGGTAGTATGGGGAGCTGGTATGAAAGAGCAGTTTATGGGCACACCGATTATCACCGCCGGGAACGTGCCCCTACTGACCGATACCGAGCAGCTCACCGGAGCCCATGAAATCCGACTACGGCTGCATCCAGATTTTTCCACACTCCAAAATTCGCCAAACTGGCCCATCCTGATGTGGAATCTCCTTCAGTGGCGAGCGTCCCAAACACCCGGATTGGAACATACCAACCTTCGATTAGGGGACCTCACCACACTGAGAACTGAGTTGGGTGTATCATCTGTGGAGGTTACTTCACCGGATGGTGCGTTACGTGTACAGCCTGTACTCGACAGAACCATAAACCTTAAAGCCGAAACGGTCGGTATCTATGAGATACATGCAGGCAGCGATCAATTTGCCTTTTCCTCAAACGCACTGTACCAATCCGAGTCAGACCTGACCGATAAGACTACAGGACAATGGGGTGCCTGGGGCGAAGCGACACTGCGATGGTGGGGCTACCAAAGTTTTGCGTGGTTCTTCCTGCTGCTCGCTATTGGTATCCTAACACTGCACCTGATTCTTGTGAAACGTGAAACATAGTATTATCACACATTGCCCAGAGTAGAGCAAGTTGCCACGGAGGTGCATAAAATGAAAGTATTCCACCTGAAAACCGAACAGAAAATTGAGAAGCCACAAGACGAACTTTTTAGTTTCTTTTCAGATGCTTATAACCTTGCTGAGATAACCCCACCTTGGCTCGATTTCCAAATGTTGACGCCCGCACCTATTGAGATGAAGGTCGGAACCCTGATCGACTATCGCCTCAAATTGCGTGGTATTCCCATCCGCTGGCAGAGCGAGATAACAGATTGGAGTCCGCCCCACACCTTCACTGATCAGCAACGTCGAGGGCCCTACCGGCGTTGGATTCATACACATACCTTTGTTCCTGTTTCCGATGGTACACTGGTTAGGGATGAGGTGGAGTACGCGGTACTTGGCGGTCGTCTGATCCAAAAGTTTTTAGTCGCTCCAGACATAGAGAAAATTTTTGCCTACCGGGCATCCAAACTGAAAGAACTCATCGGGTAGTCTCTTCAGACGGTAGCGATTTGGCATAAGGCATCTTAGCAATTGAAACTTGGAGGAATTGGTGAACAAACAGCAGATCTATGAGACACAGACATCGGGCTATCGCGATGATAGCTTCCTCGGTTTGACCGCTGCTCCGCACGAGGTAGGGTTGTCGGCGGATCGGCTTGAACGTATAACTCGGGTAGTCTCTTCAGACGGTAGCGATTTGGCATAAGGCATCTTAGCAATTGAAACTTGGAGGAATTGGTGAACAAACAGCAGATCTATGAGACACAGACATCGGGCTATCGCGATGATAGCTTCCTCGGTTTGACCGCTGCTCCGCACGAGGTAGGGTTGTCGGCGGATCGGCTTGAACGTATAACGTCGACTACCCAAGGTTTCATTGAGAATGCAGAACTCGCGGGGGCGGTCACACTGGTCGCCCGGCGAGGCAAGGTCGCCCACTTTGAAGCATACGGCATGATGGATATCGAAGCGGATAAGCCGATGGAAAAAGACACAATCTTCCGGATCTACTCGATGACCAAGCCGATCGCCGCTGTAGGCATAATGATGCTCTGTGAGGAAGGGAAACTGACACTCGATGCACCCGCTGCGGCATATCTGCCCGAATTGGGTGGACTGGAGGTGGTGGCACAGGACCCGGACGCTGATCTGTTCACACCTGTGAAAGCAGAACGAGAAATGACCGTTCAAGATCTGATGCAGCACACCGCCGGATTGCCCGGCGCTGTCCGATACATGGCAGGCACCACTGCGGTCGATAAGTGCTATCGTGAAGCGGGGTTGGATCGCCTACACGAGTGCAATCTACAGCAGCTTGTCGAGCGTCTCGGTAAAATCCCACTGCTCTATCAGCCGGGAAGTAAATGGCACTACAGCATCGCCGCCGATGTCTTAGGAAGGCTCATCGAAGTCACTTCCGGTCAAGCCTTCGACCAATTCTTGGCAGAGAGAATTTTCCAACCGCTGGGAATGGTGGATACCGGATTCTATGTGCCGTCAGAGAAGATCAATCGGTTGGCAGGTATGTACGGTCCAAAACCGCAGGGAGGCCTACAGACCATTGATGCGCCGGAAGGCGGCACCGGTCACATATCCAAGACCAGTTTCATAAAGAAACCGAAATTCCTATCCCCTGGCGGAGGCTTAGTTTCGACTGCCTCCGACTTTGCCCGGTTCTGCCTGATGCTTTCAGGCAAGGGAACACTGTCCGGAAAGCGGTTACTGAGTGCGGAGTCGGTTGAGTTGATGACTCGTAATCATTTACCCGATAACCTGATACCACTTGATAAAAAACCCGAAGACCGCTATGGGGGACTCGGTTTCGGGCTTGGTGTCTCGGTTCGTGTCCATCGGACCGATTGGGTGCCTGCGTCCCAAATCGGTGAGTACGGCTGGATCGGCGGAACCAGCACCGAATTCTGGATCTCACCACGGGACGAGTTAGTGTCAATCACCTTGGCACAACACATCCCCTTTTCCGCATTGAGCTATACTGTTAAACCGCTGGTCTACACGGCAATGTGTAATTGAAACCATTACACTGATTGTGAAATTAAATCATACCCATCATGACACTCCTTCAGCCAATCTGGCTGCTCTTACTCATTCCCTTAATCATATCCCTGCGTGTGTGGAGACTTCCCTCTCGCTTCTTGGAAGTGCTCCGTCTATTGGTGCTGTGTCTGATCCTACTTGCGATGTGTGGGCTTGCTGTGAAATTGCCGAGTCGGGCGGGTACAGTTGCCGTCGTGACTGACAGAAGCCAGTCAATGCCTCTCGACAGTGATGCGAGGCAGAAGGAAGCAATCGATCTCATCCAAGATGCCATGAAGAGCGATTCTAACCTGGCTGTCGTCTCTTTCGGCAGAGTTGTCACCGTTGAACAATCTCCCCAAAGTGGAAAGTTTACCGGCTTTGTCAGTGAAGTTCACGGTGATGCTTCCGATCTGAATGGGGCAATTGAGAAAGCAGTAGCGCTCATCCCACGGGATGCGCCCGGCAGGGTGCTCCTGCTCTCCGATGGACGATGGACGGGCAAAGATCCATCCGGGATAGCCGCTCAAGCCGCAGCGCGAGGCATCCCCCTCGATTACCGTCTCATGCAGCGAAACTCGACAAACGATATCGCTATTTCCCAGATAGATGCGCCAGAGACGGTCAACCCCGGCGAATCCTTCATGCTCGCTGCATGGGTACATGCACCAGTTCCGAGCGAAATCTCGTTTGAACTGCTCCGCGGGAACCAACGGTTAGCAGCTGGTGCGCGAAACGTGCCCTCCGGACTCAGTCGTCTCATCTTTCGGGACAAGGCGACACAACCGGGAACCCATCAGTACACCGTGCGGATTTCAGGAGCGGAAACCGATCCGGTGCCAGAAAACAACACGGCAAAAATTCTGGTCGGCATCAGAGGTCCGCGTCCAATCTTACACGTGACTAACGCTTCCGACTCGGGGTTGGCGCGTCTGCTAAAGGCGGGTGGACTGGACCTAAAAACGGCTCCATCGTCGGCGTATCGTTGGTCGCTTGACGAACTATCGGGGTATTCCGCTGTGTTAATCGAAAACGTGTTAGCAGAGGAGGTTGGACTCCGCGGCATGGAAAACCTCGCCGTTTGGGTCAAAGAGACCGGGTCGGGGCTCATGATGACGGGCGGTAAATACGCTTACGGTCCGGGCGGGTATTTCAGATCGCCGCTTGAACCAATTATGCCGGTCTCGATGGAGTTACGGCGAGAGCACCGGAAGTTATCACTGGCGATTGTCGTCGCCATGGACCGGTCTGGCAGCATGTCAATGACAGTGGGCGATGGAAGAACGAAAATGCAACTGGCAAACCTCGCCACCGCAGAAGTGTTGGATATGCTGTCACCGATGGACGAATTCGGTGTGGTTGCGGTTGATAGTTCGCCTCACATCATTGTAAACCTTGCACCGGTTGAGACCCAGTTGAGCAATCGGGGTAGAATTCTGAGCATCCGTTCACAAGGGGGTGGGATCTTCGTCTATGAGGCACTTTCTGCCGCAGCTAGGATGCTCGTGAAAGCCGAAGCCGGTACCCGACATATTATCCTTTTCGCAGATGCCGCTGATTCGGAGCAACCCGGACGATACCGCGAACTGATCGAGGAATGTCGAAAAGCTAACATAACCGTCAGCGTTGTCGGATTAGGCACAGCCAGTGACGTCGACGCCGACTTACTCCGTGACATCGCTCGCCGTGGAGAAGGACGTATCTTTTTTACCCAAAACGCCCAAGAATTGCCGCGGCTGTTTGCACAGGATACCTTCGTTGTTGCACGTAGCACATTCATTGAGGAGCCCACCGTAGTTCGGACGACGGGGGGCATGGTCTCTCTGACCGGCAGAGGGCATCAGATACCAACTCCGATCGGCGGGTATAATCTCTGTTACATCCGGCCTAACGCGAATCTCGCCGCAGTGACGGTGGATGAGTACGAAGCACCAATTGTGGCAGCATGGCAGGCGGGGATTGGTCGGGTTCTCTGCTACACAGGCGAAGCCGATGGGGTGTTTACGGGGCCCATTGCGGGTTGGAAGGACGTTGGGAATTTTCTCACGAGTCTCGCGCGCTGGACAGCAGGTGATAGCGGAAGCCTATCCGATGAGATACTACTAACGCAAACAGTCAGAAACGGAATCAATGTGGTACAGCTTCATCTGAATCCAGAGCGGGAAACGGAGGTCTTCAAAGACTTGCCCACCGTAAAGGTGCTCCGCGGTATTGTCGGAGAAACGCCATCTGTTGATGAAACCAGACTATCTTGGAGGTCTGCTGATACCCTCGCTGTAGACATTCCGATCCACGGTAGCGAAACAGTATTGGCGACGGTAGAGATCCCCGGTAGCGGGAATATAGCCCTACCTCCCGTCTGTCTGCCGTATTCGCCAGAATTTAAGCCTGTCCAGAACGAATCGGGGCTGGCAACACTGGAGCAACTTGCTAAATCTACTGACGGGAAACAGCGGATTAATCTGGGGGAGATCTGGGATGACTTGCCACGAGTGCCGCGCCTGCTATCACTCCAACCGTGGCTATTGATTACAGCACTCCTCCTCCTGCTGCTCGAAATCTTGGAACGCCGCACAGGGCTAATATCCATGAGGCATGGGCGCCGGTTTGCAGTTTTGGTGTCACAACGCTTACAGCGGGAAGAACGCGAGGTAACACAGGTGAGTGCGACGCATTCGGCGGAGGAAACAGCGCTGTCCACACCGGAAAAACCAAGACAGCCTTTAACATCTGCCGGCAAGGATGATAACATGCGCGACGCCTTAAGCCAAGCGCGTAAACGTGCCAGCGGACGCACAGGACACCAGAGATAAAGTGTATCAGGAACGCCTTCACTTGTTATGCTGACTCAAAGGACTAGCTATTCAAGACCGTCAGTTTTCTCGTAGGGGCAGAGGCACCCTGCCCGTCAAGCACCCTATTCTTCGCTCCAGAGGAGCGATATGTCTGTAGAATAACGATAGGTCCGATTCTTGTGCGCTGGAGGAGCGCAATGTGTGTCCCAATGCACCAGCTAACCAATAAGCAGACGAACCGACCTAGCCCCAGTTGCTCGGAATCCCACCTGCCGTCCTAGTCTCGCTTTGTCGGACGATTCATGGGGGATTTTATCGGGACAGTAATTGATTCAATTTAGCTTGCATACGCTCGGTTTGCACTGTTTTCTATAACCCGCAACTTAGGTTAATTAACGGTAAATGTGGGCTGTTTTCGGCATCAATTCTATGTCATTTATCGGTTTCTAACACCCTATAGGGTAACACATGTTAAGTATAACACCAAAAATCATCTTAATTTTTCTTTCGCCTAATCCGTCGAAAGCAAGGTAGGGCGCGGGTTCGACGGACGATGCAAATTTTGCAAATCACCCCGACAAACCGACTGAAAAACGTCGAATTTTTTTCAAAAGTGTTAGATTTTGTTAGATTTTGCCAGGTCGTTGTGGATAACTTTTCTACGCCGATTTACCAGAGGTATTCACAGCACTTTTCTTACGCATTACGTCAGTTAGTAGTTATCTGATGGAGGGGCACAAGACCTGTCCCTACAGCGATCCATCACCCACCCTCCACGCGTGTTTTGCCAAAAGTTAGCTAATGTTAGATTCTGTGAGTTATTGTCGATAATTACCAAATGCACCGGCATTGATGCAACCCACATGTCGCCCCGCCCTGACGAGTCGGAATTCACAGCAACTGGAGCAAAAGCTAAAAGCCTCCAATCTGAATCGCAAGCGGCTGGGGGCTTACTACTAGCAACCTGTGTTATAATAAATAACTGGATCATTAAAACCGTATGAACGAAATCTATCGACAATATCTCATAGACGGCGAACGCGCAGGGACGCGATATGCCTTAACCACACCGCGTAATGCTCCCCTCGGGGTTGCGGGTAGTCAGATGGGGAAGCGTCCGGGCAGTTCGCTCGAGTTTATCGATCACCGCGAATACCAACCGGGCGATGACCTGCGTCGGATTGACTGGGGAGGGTTCGCGCGAAGTGATAAATTGAGCGTTAAGCTGTATCGCGACGAAGTCAGTCCGCATCTGGATGTCGTCATTGATGGTTCTGTTTCCATGGCACTTGAGGATAGCCCCAAGGCGCAAGCAACGCTCGGGTTAGCGGCGGTCTTTGTCACTGCCGCAGCAAATGCCAGCTACTCACATACCGCCTGGATCGCCGAAGATGGGTGTCAGCAGGTGGATAACGGGACTGATCGACCATCAGCCTGGGAAGGAATCGGCTTTACGCATCGCGGGGACCTACCAGCTTCATTTGCTAAGCTTCCACCATCATGGCGGCCATTTGGATTACGTGTGCTGCTCAGCGACCTACTCTGGCTGGGAGATCCATTAACGACGTTGGCACAGTTTGCCGAACGAGCGGCAGCAGTCATTGTTGTGCAGGTGTTAGCTGAGGTTGATGTGAATCCAACCGCACGCGGCAACCTCCGACTCGTTGATTCAGAAACGGATGCCGTGCAAGAAATCTTCATAGACGGCGCTGCTGAAAAACGATATCGCGATGCCCTTGCGCGCCATCAGGAAAGTTGGCACCTCGCCGCAAAGCAGACAGGAGCAATTATGACAACAGTCGTAGCGGAGGAAGTATTGAGCGATTGGCGACTGGACACGTTGGTTGCCGCGCAGGTCCTCACCATCGCATAAAGGACACGATCTGTATCACTGATAGCTTTTCACGATAAATCATTTCTATTGAAGTCGTTGCTGCCTTGAAATCCGGGAGTTTTCTTGTCAGAACTTGCAAGGAGAAGCTTTGTCCTATCTTTTTCTGAGAAAAATGCGTGTTTGGACTTGACGCATCATTAGTAAATGTTGCTAAATCACGAATATATTGTGTATAATATCAACAATATACTTGTATGCTGTGTTTAGATAGAGGCGCGCCCCAATTTTCCATGTTGCTGACAACGTGGAAATTGAGCATTTATCTCATAACTGCCTTAATTATGGTAGATTTTAGAATTATTTAGACACTCCCAATGCACAACCAACCCCCTAAATCCCGCCCCCGATAAACCGGGATGTACCACTTGTCAGGGGGACTTTGGAAACTTCGCGAAGGTCGGAGTTATTGGTAATGTCCACTTATTTGTCTAATTCACCATAGTTGGTTCACGGCTTGCTGCCAATCGAGGCAGCGCCCAACAACACTATCCAATAGGGGAGGTAAAATGATACAACAATTGAAGCAACGCAGTAGTCTGTTGTTAACCTTGGTTGCCGTTATGTGCATCGCTTCGGTGTTTGCCGAAGCTGCCACCCTCAACGTTGCCGTGATGGACGCCCAAACCGGTGAAAAACTGAACGGCATTTCCATTGCGATCACGTCCGAGGCCGGTACTTCTACCGAAGGTACTAGCGATGCGTCCGGCATGATTGAAGTTGCAGATCTGTCTGCTGGTGTCTATACGATTACCGCATCTGCCCCCGGTTATGCCGATAAGATGATGGCAAACGTTGAAGTCGTCGCTGACGGCACAACATCGGTAGAGATTGCGCTTTCGTCAGAGATTATTGAACTGGATCAGGTATCCGTCTCAGCATCACGTCGTCGAGAAAAGGTGCTTGAAGCACCAGCCTCGGTTGCTGTTGTTAGTGCTTCGCAAATCAAAGACCGTGTCGCACCAAGTGTTACCGAACACTTAAAGTCGGTGCGTGGGGTGGACGTTGTGAATACTGGGATAGGTACATCACAGGTTGTCGTCCGCGGGTTCAACAACGTTTTTTCGGGGTCACTGCTGTCCCTCGTTGATAACCGCATTGCTCGTGTTCCCTCTCTGCGGCTCAATGCCTACACCCTCATCCCAACCTCAAGCGAGGATATTGAACAGATTGAAGTGGTATCAGGTCCCGGTTCAGCGTTGTACGGTCCAAATAGTGCCAACGGCGTCATGCACATCCTCACCCGCTCGCCGTTCAACTCGCAAGGAACGACGGTCAGCATTGGCGGGGGTGAGCGGAGCATACTCATGGGTTCGCTTCGTCATGCCGGCGTTGTCAATGAAACGCTCGGCTATAAACTTTCAGTCAACGGTTTCCGGGGAAATGATTGGGAAGACGGGCGGTCAAAAGAAGACCTTGAAGGCTTAGGTGAACCGATTTTTGATACGTACAGAGCGGGCGGCGAATTTCGCCTAGACTATCGTCCTAACGATGATCTGACGACGATTCTTGCCAGCGGTTTCACACAAACCACCGGTACGGAGCTGACTGGGCTCGGTGCCGGTCAAGCCAAAGACTGGACCTACGGTTACGTCCAAGGGCGGTTCATCTATAAAGATCTCTTTGCACAAGCCTTCTGGAATCGTAGCGATGCGGGAGATACCTATACCCTGCGGGATGGCTTGCCAGTCGTAGATAAGTCCGACCTGTACGTCGGGCAGATTCAACACGGTTACAGCCTCGGAGAGCGTCAACGCTTCACCTACGGTCTCGATATGTTGCTGACCCGCCCCGACACTGAGGGCACAATCAATGGGCGTAATGAGGATAGCGATAACATCACCGAAATCGGTGGGTACTTGCAGTCGGAAACCAAACTGACTTCGCAGTTAAAGCTCATCCTTGCCGGACGGGCTGACAACCACAACCATCTCAACGATGTAGTCCTTTCACCGCGGGCCTCGCTCGCCTTCCAACCAAACGACGATCATAACTTGAGACTCACCTATAACCGTGCCTTCAGTACCCCCGGAACTTCCAACCTTTTCCTTGACCGGCTGGCAGTTCCAGACGCCTACGCGTTAGGCAGCAATTTTGAACCAATATTAGGGTTCAGCCCTCATATTGATATACGGGCACAGGGGCCCGGCAGTGACACAGGATTGACCTTCAAAAGGGATGCAGCCGGTCGTCCGCTGTTTCGGTCACCCTTCTCACCGGTAGCAGAGCTGCCAGCAGATACACACCTGCCCCTTGATGACCCTGTTGCTACCAACCTCATGTGGGGCATCGGGCGAGGAGCGATCATGGCTGGCGTGCAGCCAGTTTTTGAAGCCGCAGTGAAACAAACCATAGAGCAAACCTTCACCCCGCAGGCATTGCCTCAGGTTATCGCAGGGCTGCCCCCAGAGACACTTCAGGGAGTGGCATCACAAGCGATTGCAACGCTCCCACCACAGGCACTGCAAGGATTGCCACCAGAATTCGCTCCATTGCTGCAACCGGGTGCGCTTGCGGCAATTCCACCCGAACAGCTTCAGCAGATAGTGCCACAAGTGCTTCAAGCGCTGCCACCGCAGGTGGTACAAGGTCTGGCAGCCTCACTTGCAGCATCCACAGAGGAAGAAATTCTTACTGGGTTTGCTAACCTCGTTCCTGAGCAAATTGATGGGGTGAAAAATGTCTTACGGACCATTAATCCAGAGACAGGCGAGTTTGCCGATGTTGAAGATGTCAGCAACGTTGACCCGCTTAAGCCGACGATAACACAGACGTATGAATTCGGCTACAAAGGGATTCTCATGAACAAGTTGGCTTTCTCCGCCGATGTCTATCACACAAGGATTAAGGACTTCATCGGTCCCTTGGTTGTTGAAACCCCAAATGTGTTTTTGGATGCGGAGACATTAAGTGCCTTCCTCGGACAGCACTTCACGGCAGCGTTAAGCGATCCCCAAAATGCCACGCTCAATCAGGCGTTGCTTGCGTTTGATGATCCTGCTCAGGGCGGTAACGGAAACGGTTCGGCTGTTGACGAGTTGACAAAGTTGTTCGTGGCTGGTACCGAGAACAACGGTCCTGCTTTCATTCCCTTTGGTACGGTGACACCCGAGCAGGCAGCGGATCCAAATGCGGTCCTGTTGACCTATCGCAACTACGGTGACATCTCGCTCAACGGGTTGGATTGCAGCTTGACCTATTACCTCAATCCGAGTTTAAGCATCGGCGGGAATTACTCGTTTGTCAGCAAGGACTTATTCGAGAACGAGCTCAACGATATCGCCCTGAACGCGCCTAAGAATAAATTCGGGGTGAACGTTCAATATATCAACGCCAATTTAGGGATGGGGGCGGGGGTCCGAATGAATTATGTGGCTGGCTTCCCTGTGAATTCAGGGGTATACATCGGTGAGGTCGAATCGTATTCTACGATTGACATAAATGTGGGGTACGATATACCCTTCGGTCCAAGCCCGCGCCTGTCGCTGACAGTCCAAAATGTGCTGAATAATATGTATCAGCCATTCATCGGTACTCCGGAGATTGGACGTTTGTCTCTGGTACGCCTGACGCAAACATTCTAATAATGTAGGTCGAGATTCATATCTCGACGACATACTTTAAGAAAACGCCTTGATATCGTAACCCCTCCGATCTTGGATCAATCCGGGTCGTGATGGTTGAATCAAGGCGTTTTTTTATGCTACGTTTAGAGCGTCCGGTCGAGTTGCAGTGCGAGCCAGTAGGGATAGGTCTCATCCCTGTACACCAGCTCAAGATTCACCTTCCGAACCTCGCTCGCTTGAGCCATAACCCCCGGAGGCTTCTTGTTGGCAGGCTTGAGTGTGAAAGTCAGTATGTTGCGTCCTTTTTTCAACAGTTCCGGTGGGATCGCTGCCTCTATATGACAACCGGGCTTGTCCTCTGGATGGTCTGTGACCGTGAGGGGCGTTGTGATCGATTGTTCGGATGCCACAGCAACCTCCTGACCATTGACTTGCAACTCAATATCATCCGGTGTCATTAGTTCCGTGATATTGAGGAGTAATCTGGCGCGCACCGGCTGACCCCCAGCGAGCGTAGCCGCAAGATCGTCAGGAACGTCAATCTCCATCTCAGCCTTGCCTCCTTTGTTTTGATATCCCAACACTAACGGTAAGGCTAGCTGGTAAATATAGACCTTGTTGGTATAACGGAGGCGTTCTGGATCTCCTAATTCCCGGTAGACCTCCCACTGCAATTCAAAAAAACGGATCACATAGTCATAGAAGAAAATGCCATCCGCTCCCTGTTCGTAAAGCCTGTGGGCAATCCCGCGGTGCTCGAGATATTGCGTCAGGTGTGCGGGATAACCATTTATCAGTCCACCCCGACGGAACTTGAAAAAACCGGGTTTACCCGCTCCTGCCACGAGACGGCAATCTGTCCCTTCGACTGCCCGGCACCATGCAGCGATATCCATCTCATAAAGGCTAATTGTGCGACAATGTGCGATCAGTATGTCCAGCAACCCCTCTTGGATCCAGCTGCATATATCCAACCCCTCGCCAAAATGGCAATGAATATCGTCTTCCGGACTTTCGTGTACATCCGCTCTTCCTGCCTCGGGAGTCAGTTCCAGCCCTTTCTCTTTCCAGATCGAGTCCCGTGAGTACAGTTGCGCCGACAGGCCAAGATATTTCCCTTTCTTTTCGCCTACCTCATCCAGCATCGCTCGGACATCCCGCACATGTTGATTCATGATCTCGCGCCCTTGACCCGCTTCCTCTGTATTGAAATACGGAGCGATCCGAGTGTAGTCGAGATCAATACCGTCAATATCGTAATTCTCCGCAACCTCACGCAAGAATGCCAAATTCTGTGCAGCAATCTCCGGCTTATTCCAATCGTACGTCGGCGACACTTGGGCATCGCGCTTCGATTTTAGTCGTAGTTGCGGATTCTCTCTGTAGAATTGGGTCTGATAGCTGCCGAACTCGAGTATCCGGTACGTGTGATGACCGTCGTTCATCCGTCGGCTACCCCAAGCCTGAATTCCGCAGCGGTGACACTCGTCAACAAAGACAGCCATAGGGTCCATACCAGCTTCAACCCAAGCTTGCTGCGTTTCCCACATTTCGAGAACATCGGATTTCTGGAAAGCCCTTACCACGCCGAGACACCGTTGCAGGATTCCCACATGCGAACCCTCAAAGCACTGAACGAGAGACCGAATTTGCCGTTCAGCCTGCTCAGGGCTACAGGGAGTCTCCCCCGCATCATAAGTCATGATAAGCCGCTGGCGCTCCCGCAAGGGAGTCGTCTCTGAAGCAAATAACCCTTGGTGTTGCATGGCTGCCTCCCCACACATTCAGGCACTTTGAAACCTAACGCTTGCGTTTCACAGCCTGTCCCGACTTGTCCGGATGTCACTCTCACATCATCTCAATGAATCAATCTTCTAATGTACCAATGAACTAACCTACAGCCGGAAACCCACTGCCCACAAGCGGCTCACCACTATTGACCTTAATGGTCGGGACCAGGCAATGGGCGGACGCCTGTGCATCGCTGTAACATACTCCTTGAGCGTAGTAGATTATCACAAAGGCGCGACGTTGCCTGTTCGTTGTGTTCTGTGGTGTTGCATGGAAATTTAGACAATGGTGGAACATACATTCGCCAGTCGAAAGTTCCACAGGTACTCCGAAGCTGGCAGGACGCTCCTCCATTTTTGCTCGTTCGGTCTTAAAGGTCGGATTTTTCGCCAAGGCCTCTTCCTCTCTCTTTTTCGCTTCGGGGAAGAAGCGCGAATCTCTATGGCTGCCGGGAACCACGTGCATACAACCATTCTCCACAGTTGCATCGTCAAGCGCAAGCCAACAGCTCAGAATGCGCGGCTCGGAAAGAGGCCAGCCGTAAAAATCCTGATGGAACCTAAAATGATCATTATCCTGTGGCGGTTTGGAGATGATGTGATCATGCCACAAACGGACCTCCGGCGTCTTCAAGAGCGTTTTAGCAATACCCGTTATCAAGGGATGCCGGACAGTTTTCTCGTATTCCGCATCCCGCTTCCACATGTTGACATACTGGGTGAGGACGCGTGGTTCATCCTCGGTTTCTTTGATTTTACGGCGGTGCCCTACGCTGAATTCAGGCGATGAATCATCCCCTCCCGCTAATTCAAAATCAACAATCCGATCTAACCTGTCGATAAGTGATTCGACCTCACTTCGTTCTAAAACCTTTCCGTATTCCAGATAACCGTTCTCATCAAAAAATTGTGCTTGTTCCTCGCTAACCATTTTTCCCTCCGCCAGTTGTTTTCTAACGCTGCTAATGCATTCGTAAGATGGGCATCGCTCCTGCAATTCACCGATTGTATCACATTTCTTACATACTGTAAATATCGAACACGGTAGCGGATAAATTGTCTGTAGATCGATTTTCATTGTGGTAACTACACGGCTATCAAGCCTGATTACGATTATCTTTTTTTAGGTAGAAATAGGGGGGTCGTATCCTCAACCAGATCCATCTTTAGGCGAAATTTGACAATCCGCTGTGGGTGGTATATAATCGAACAGGCGAAACCAACCGCCTACTATATTGCCTGTAGGTCGGGCATATCGTTCGAAAGGTAACGCGCATACGCCGTACGCGGTAACCAACACACATTTTTCTTAGGCTGACCCGTCCTAAATAAGCTTTACATGAATAGCTCTTGATTACTACACTATTAAACGATGTAGAAAGGAGCATTCAGATGTCTGATGCATTGGAAAATCGTATCTTCAAGAGGTATAGCCAATCGTTCAAACAGAAGGTCGTGGGTGAAATTGAATCCGGCATATTGACGATTGACCAAGCCCAGAAACTGTACCGTATTGGGAGTAACAGCACCATAAGAAACTGGCTAAAACAGGTGGGCAAGAATCACTTAATCGCCCAACAGGTTCGTATTGAAACGACCGACGAGGTGAATCAACTGAAGCAACTGACTGCTGATAAACAACAACTTGAGTCCGCCTTAGCTCAAGCACATCTGAAGATAGCGGCGCTTGAATCACAGATTTGTCAAGCAAAGAAACAGTTTGGCATTGACCTTAAAAAAAGTGAAATATGCAAGTATTGAGGCACTGTGGCACGCGAAGGGTTCCCCCTATTCTCTTGAGACTATCTGTGCGGTTCATGGTGTATCTCGACAAGCATTTTACCATTATCAGAACCATCAAGCCAACGAACTACTCAAACAAGAGATCGTGCTGCAACTGGTCTGTCACATCCGTGTACGCCAACCCAGAATCGGGGTGAGAAAACTGTATCAATTGCTCAAACCTCAATTTGACAAACTCGACTGTCAGTTAGGCAGAGATGCGCTGTTCCGCTTGCTCAGGGAGCATGGACTGCTCGTTGCGTCCTCAAAACGTGGACATAGAACCACTTCTGCTAATCACCGATTTCATCGGTATCCTAACCGGATAACTCATTTAGTCGTTGACCGGATTCACCAGGTGTTCGTTGCAGATATTACTTACTTACAAACGCTTGATGGCTTTGTGTATCTGGCTCTGGTCACAGACCTGTTTTCACGAAAAATCGTTGGCTTTGATGTCTCGGACTCACTATCTGTCGAAGGAGCGCTCAGAGCTTGCAAAATGGCAATAA
Source organism: Candidatus Poribacteria bacterium (assembly GCA_965220385.1). Taxonomy (GTDB): domain Bacteria; phylum Poribacteria; class WGA-4E; order WGA-4E; family PCPOR2b; genus PCPOR2b. Next base: position 2,304,796 of record OZ244825.1, read on the forward strand.
AACCGGTTGCCACATCCGATACACTGATTCATCATTCGGACAGAGGAGTTCAATACTGTTGTCACGCTTATACGCAATTACTTCTCTCACGCGGTGTACAATTGAGTATGACACAAAACGGCGATGTATATCAGAACGCTGTTGCTGAACGGGTCAACGGTATCTTGAAAATTGAGTTCCTGCTAAATCACACATTTAAGTCGATACACCAAGCAATTGATAACACCAAACAGAGCATTGCTATATACAATAATGAGAGACCCCATCTCAGTTTGGGATATCAAACCCCTGAAAATGTTTACCAGAAAAGTCAAGAACAACTCGATATAAATCAACCGTAATGCGTAACTGTTTATGTAAAGCTATTTTAGGACTTGACAGGCGTTACGCTTTACTTATTACGTTTCCCGCATTACGTTTCACATCCTTTCAATGAGCTAATGCACTAATGCACCAATGAACCAACAAGGACGGAGGGAAAACCATGACACAGAAAAAGGTACTCGTCACCGGGATGAGTGGATTAATTGGCGGGCTCGTGCGAGAACGCATAGAGGGCAAGCATATCTTGAGCGCGCTGAATCGCCGCCCAGTAGAGGGAATTGAAAGCCATCAAGCCAATATCGCGGATCTGGACGCGATCCAACCCGCTTTTGAAGGGATTGATGTCGTTGTGCATCTGGCTGCGATGGCACAGCCCTCAGGCATGACATGGGAAGAACTGTTAAGCGCGAATATCGTGGGATGCTACAACGTATTTGAAGCATCACGGCAGGCGGGTGTGAAGCGGATTGTCTTCGCGAGCAGCGGAGCGACCGTCAGAAATTGGGATCGGGTGTTTCCCTACAACGCAATCGTTGAAGGACGTTACGATGAGGTGCCTGAAACGTGGAAGAAAGTGGATCACAACACGCCAATATGGCCCGGCGGGCTTTACGGATGCTCCAAAGTCTTTGGCGAGGCACTAGCGAGGCATTTTACGGACACCTGCGACATCTCGATACTCTGTCTACGCATCGGTGCAGTCACCCGTGAAAACCGTCCAACCGAACCGCGTGGCTTCTCTGTCTGGTGCAGCCAGCGGGATGTCGCACAGATGATCGAAAAATGTATTGAAGCCCCTGACAGCGTGAAGTTCGATATTTTCGAGGTCGTGTCCGATAACAAATGGGCTTACCGCGATATTTCACACGCCCGTGAGGTGGTTGGATACGAGCCGGAGGATGCAGCCGAAGACTACCGCTAACAGGTAAGACATCAAAACTAAAGGGGCAGAGCAGGAAGGGGCTGAATTAATCACATTAGAGAACGAGGGAACAAGGAGGCAAAGAGGCAAGGGCGGGAGGAAGGAAGTTTAATGAACTAGTGAACCAATGTACTAATGAACCGCTCTTATTCAGACAACACCTTTCCCCAGGCTGCACCGCTAAAGCTGGTCCTGTACTGCTCTATCGAGATGAGTGCAAAGGCTTGCCCGCCTGTTATCGCCACATCGCCCAAATCCCCCGCTCGTCCGACCAGATATAATTGCCCTTCGGACGCAACCAACACCGCGCAGACCTTCGGATATAATGTGAAGAAGTCACTAATTTTCCGCAAAGAACTCGGCGGCTGACGCGGTAGACCGACGAAGTTCAAGCCAAGTTCTAAGGAGAAGTCTGTCGGTAATGGTGAACCGACCAGATTCACAGTTAACGGCACCTCCATATACACAGCGACCCCTTGATTGTATCCAAGTCTTTGAGTCGAATCCCCAAATACCTCAATCCAACAGGTCCCATCATGGATATACATATTTGCAGGCATCAGGATTTGAAATAGATTGCCCACCGTCTCAATACTCATCGACTCTCCATCCACCTGCGTAACCTCAAGGGGGACATGAACAAAGTTCCAGCCTGCGTCAAGCTCTAACTGAAACGCATAAAGACGGCCTTGATCAGGCTCAGAGGTGCTTCTTTGCGATATCCCTGATTGCTGATTATTTTCACCGCCGTTATTCCCTCCATTCTTTCCACCACCATTGTTTCCACCGTTGTTGCTCCTACCGTTGTTTCCGCCATTGTTCCCATTATCCTCGCCATTTCCATTACCGCTGGTAACCGTCGCAGTGCCAGTCACAGATTGACCATTACTGGTCGCCGTGATTATGTACGCGCCGGTGGCATCGCTCTCCAGTGTAATTGTGGTCTGTGCCTGTCCATTGCTACCAGTTGTTTGACTTGAAGGGCTCAGCGTTGCATTTCCATCCCCCGCAGTGATACTAAAGTCCACTGTTTCCCCTGATGTAGCGGTGCCGTTCTCCCGCACCTCTACAACAAAGGTCAACGTATCACCGGGCGCGCCAGAGCCAGGTCCACTTATCACGACTATCGAGAACTGTGGATCCGGCGGCGAGGTTTGGACTGTTGCAATGCCAGTCACAGATTTGCCATTACTGGTCGCTGTGATTGTGTATGAGCCAGAGGCATTGTTCCCAAGTGTTAGAGTCGTTTGTGTTCGCCCATCACTACCAGTTGTGTCACTTGTGGGGTTGAGCATCGCATTCCCATCGCCTGAAGTGATACTAAAGTCCACTGTTTCCCCTGATGTAGCGGTTCCGTCCTTCCGGACCTCTACAACAAAGGTCAATGTATCACCGGGTGCACCCGACCCAGGACCACTTATCGGAACTATGGAGTATTGTGGCGGTGGTGGTGAGGTTGTAACCGTCGCAGTGCCAGTCACAGATTGACCATTACTGGTCGCCGTGATTATGTACGCGCCGGAAGCATTGTTCCCAAGCGTTATAGTCGTCTGTGCCTGTCCATTGCTACCAGTTGTCTCGCTTGTACTGCCAAGTGTTGCATTTCCATCGCCCGCAGTGATACTAAAATCTACTGTTTCCCCTGACGTGGCGGTTCCGTCCTCCCGAACTTCCACAACAAAGGTCAATTGGGCACCGGGAGCGCCGGAGCCAGGTCCACTGATCACAACTATGGAGAATTGTGGATCGGGTGGCGAGGTCTGGACTGTTGCCGTGCCGGTTACAGAATTGCCATTATTGGTCGCTGTGATTGTGTATAAGCCGGAGGCATTGTTCCCCAGTGTCAGCGTAATCTCTGCCTGTCCATCGTTACCAGTAGTATCTGGATTTGGGGTTCCGAGGGTTGCATTTCCATCACCTGAAGTGATACTAAACGTCACTGACTGGTTTGGCTCGGCGGTTCCGTCCTTCCGGACCTCTACAACAAAGGTCAATGTATCACCGGGTGCACCAGACCCAGGTCCGCTTATCGGAACTATGGAAAATGTGGGCGGTGGTGGTGAGGTTATAACCGTCGCAGTGCCAGCTACACTCACAGTACTGTCACTATCAAGTGTTGCCGTGATTGTGTAGAAGCCAGAGGCACTATTGCCAAGTTCTAATGTTGTCTGTGCTTGTCCATTGCTGCCGGTTGTTGCGCTGGTAGTCCCAAGGGTCACATTTTCATCGCTTGGACTAACGCTAAAAGTCACACCTTGACTTGGCTCGGCGGTTCCGTCCTTTCGCACCTCCACAACAAAGGTCAACGTATCGCCGGGGGCGCCGGATCCAGGTCCACTTACCACAACTATGGTAAATTGTGTGGTTTCCTCACTGCCACCATTTCCCTCGCCATTTCCATTCCCGTTACCGTCGTCGCCGCCACCATTTCCTTCGCCATTTCCATTCCCGTTGCCATCGCCGCCACCACCATTTCCCTCGCCATTTCCATTCCCGTTGCCATCGCCACCACCATTTCCCTCGCCATTTCCATTCCCGTTGCCGTCGTCGCCGCCACCATTTCCTTCACCATTTCCATTCCCGTTGCCATTTCCGTTACCGTTACTGTTGTCGCCGACATTCCCTTCACCACAACCAGTATCAGGGGCATCTCCACGAACCTCTGCATACCCGCTTGAAGTCCAGTATCCCCAGCTGTTTTCCTCACCAACATCCCATACGCCATTGTTATTATTGTCGTCAAAGGCATCAATATGTCCGTGTCCCCCTACATATTCGGTGCCTGGGTTGCAAGTTCTGTCCCCGTTCATGCAAGGATCGTTCGCAGTGGTCGGACAAAAATGTGCTTCAGGACTCATGTGCCCGAACACATCCGCACACCACAATACTGAAAAGATAAGTAATAGTAAAACTATTCTTGTTATTTTCATGCTTCTATACACTGCCTTTCATCTACTGGCGCATCCGTGGTGGTGATATTAACACTGACGCATAAAATGAGGCCGGAATCTGCTACACCTTTTCGGGGCGTATTTCTATATCTTATTTTTACTTATATGGTTTAAGTCGCTAGGCGTCAGAAACTATAGACCGATAGCCACGGTCGATTTATCGAACCTATTGCTCCACCGGATTTGAATCCCAACCCTACCAAAGAGTCCTGGAATATCTCAAAATTTCTTAGCCCCAGTTGTTTTGAATCCCGTGCCGTTCCGAGTATTCCGACAGGTCGGAACCTGCACCCCTAGTCTCGCTTGTCCCGCCTGCCTGCTCTCGGCTTGTCGGAGTCCCGCCTGTCCCGATTCATCGGGGATTTATCGGGCCTGCCCCGATCTTATCGGGGGATTTATCGGGGCGGGGCAACATGCGTGTCGTGACGTCGGTCATTTATAATGAAGCGTCGAATGTAGAAAATCGACCTGCGGGCTAACTGGCAACTTAGGTTTATTTATGTTCTATAGAGGATGTAAAACTCAGTTGGGAGGTTCGGTAGAGTGTAGATGAAAAGACGGTAACACTCAGGAAACCGCATCCACATTCTCTCCTTCACAACGGAAACTAAATACGATAAATCATCGCTTACGATAGCTGGTTGAATCTACTGCACACGGAGGAAGGGGATTTTGCCGCGATAATACAGGGCGGAACTGAAGTGCCCCGGTATATCGGGTTCAAGAGGTCTGAATTTTACGAAACCGTAGATCCATGATTTCGTTAGTAGCCGAGCAATACTACGAAATCAGCAAACAAAAGAATGACCGAAGATGTCCGATGGTTCGCGCCATCTGGTATCTTCGGGTACCAGATCAACTTGAAAAGCCTGCTTTGCCTCCGAACATCTTCCTTGTAGTTGTTCTTCAAAAACCCGAACTATAATTTCAAAAGATACCACAACAGATAAAAACCGTGTAGATCAAGAATCGGCAGTTTAAGCCTAATAGTTTCAAACTGCTGATAATACTTGACATCGAAGCTATTCTTGTTGAAATGCTACACACTTTACACCTTCGGCTAGTACTACTTCCCATATAACATACGCTCTATATCATAGATAGATACAAAAAAGCGCAAATTACGAGTAGCTAGTAATTTGCGCTAGAATAGGCTTGTAGATTGGGTTGAACGGGGAACAGTGAAATCCAACAATGTAAAATCGGAAAAGTGTTAGATGCTATTAGTTTCTGTTGCCCTCCTATCGTCTCCAGCCTCGCAGATCAGGCATCTTACTCTGTTACGTAGTGCTACCACACCCCGTAGGCGGGCATCTTGCCCCGCCTTGTGCTGCTATCGGTTGATCATCTTGGATTACCCATAGTACCATCGGCACGGTAGGTATCTCGCACGTAGACAGGGTTGAGCGGGCACCGTGAAGCCCAACGATACACCTACGCATTCCTCGTTAAGTTTCACGCTTCATGCCCTTCCTGATATACACCACAATTCCTATTCGTATCGTTCCAAATCGGCGGTTTCAACTATCCCTTCACTTAAAGAAACTCCCAATTTCTCACCCCACTCCAAAATTTCTTGATAGGTAGTATCCGGCACGTCGACGCCATGCGCCAAACGCTGCAGGCGAGAGCAGCGCTCATAATCGCCGGGTACCAATACCCCATCAAAACCGGGCGCAGCCGGTATCGACTTAATGCCATCAAGAAAGGCACGGACCCCTTCTTGATACGCTTCAAGTGGTGTAAATGCACTGACATTTAAGACGAGCATAAACTGCCCACCCATCGCACCGCGTTCGAGATCGAAATTTTCGCTCAATCCACCCAACAAACACATCAGCAGCGAGAAAGCATAGCCCTTATGTTTGCCAAACGGTAGCAGAAATCCGCCGTCATAGAAATCCGCTGTCTTGACGCTAGGATTGCCGTGCTTATCTACAATACAGTCTTCGGGCAGGTCCATGCCTCGGCTCTGGGCAAACAGAATCTTGCCACCGGCGATCATGCTCGTGGCAAAGTCGATGATAAATGGTGAGTCATCACCGGTAGGGACCCCGATGGAAATCGGGTTGGTCCCGAGTGCCCCACTGGCGCCGCCAAAGGGTACGATGTTGCCGCCGTCTTTTACACCGTTGCCGTTCGTGGTTATCCCAATACACCCCGTCCGCGCGGCTGCCTCCGCATATTCGCCCAACCGACCGATGTGTCCTGTACGGACGAGGGTCACACTGCACATGTCAGCCTCTTTCGCCTTCTCAATCGCTCGTTCCATCGCCTTTCGTGCGGTATAATGACCGAAACCGTTTCCGCCATCAACGCGCAAGGTGTTAGCCGTTTCGTCAATGAAGATCGGTTCGGCAGCAGGTTGCGTTCTATCACCTGCAATGCTTTGTAGGTAACTGGGTATACGAATCACCCCGTGCGAGTCGTGTCCGGCGAGATTGGCATTCACCAAAATCTCCGCCACATTTTCGGCGATGTGATGCGGCGTGGCGACTGCCACAAGCAGTTCTCGCGTCATTGCGTGTAGATAGCTTGCCTGAAAAGAATGCGTCATTCCCACGGTTCTACCTCCTTCTCCATTTTCTGTAGGCGCGAGGTTTTGTGTCTACCCTATTATAACCGAAGCTGCTAATCGGTAAATTCAGGTGCCAGAAACCGAGCCTCTTACAGAACGGGCACACAATTTAGGGCAAAATCCAACCCGTCTTCCCAGAATCAGAGGATATGAGCGCGAAAGACTCGATTTTTCTACGCGACTAGCAACTTGCGTCATTACAGGTCATCTGTATCTGACGTAATCGACATGAATTTCGCAAAAAGTGTTAAATTTTGTCAAATTCTGTTAAGTCATTGTGGATAACTGACGGAGGAAACGACCTACGATACACTCAAGCGGAGCGCTTTATGCCCTCTTGTCTCATGCTTTACGTATTACTCGTTACGCCTCCTGCATCACGTTTCACATTCTGCTAAACCCTGTAAAATCGCAACGCGTTGTCGCGGAACAATCTTTTTAGCTCATCTTCTGAACAACCACTGACCGCCCACTCCAAGGTCTCTGCCCATCTCGGATATTCGGTCGCCTGCGCTGCCACGGGCCAGTCACTGCCGTAGATCACACGGTCAAAACCGAAACACTCGATCACATGATCTATGTAAGGCTTCAAGTCGTCCCGTGTCCAGTTCTCAAAATCCGCTTCCGTCACTAGTCCGGATACCTTACAAGAGACATTCGGGAACTCTGACAATTCCTTAATCTCGCGCTTCCACGGTTCGAAGAGCTGATCCTTGATGTTCGGTTTGCCAATATGGTCTAGAATAAACTGGATGTTCGGACACCGCTTCACAAACTGAATAGTATTGGCAAGGTGCCGGTGATAAATACAGATATCGAAACTCAACCCAAACTCCTCAAGCGACTGCACACCCCTGATGAAATCGGGTTGCACACAGAATTCGAGCCCTTCTGACTGAATCAAACGCCGTATCCCTTTGACCAACGGAATTTCAGACAGCTGCTCAAGCAGCGGTCTCACGCTGTCCCCTTTCTCAAGCGATGCGCCTGCCACAATCCCCCGGATCCTCGGATCTTCTTTTGACAACGATGTTATCCACTCCGCCTCTTTCAGGTTATCGTCCGGATCGGGATCGCACTGCACAAAAATCATCGTTCCGACGTCAACTGCCCCGCAAGCGCTTCGATAATCCTCCAGTAGATACGGTTTGTTCAGGAACGGGACCTCGTCAAGCCACGGATATCTAAGAACGCTTGGATCCCAAAGATGAATATGTGTATCGACAATTGGAAAGTCTGGCATAATATCACTCCTTACGTAATCCGTTGATATGTAAAGTCTTATCCTCTCGTAAGGACGGAGTCTCCCCGCCCGCCAAATGCTCTACCTTAATCCGTGGCAATCCATGATTCAGACAATAACTACGCGCTTTCCACGGTGAAAGAAATTGTAACACAGCGGAGCAAAAAGGTAACGGAAATTTTCGGTTGACAAGCCCTACTCCCGGTGCTATCATGTCGCAGAAACTATTTCGGTTTTGCGAGCATTGATTATTGGTTGGAGAGAGGAAAACATATGACTGAAAACTCGACCGATTCGGCTCAGGAAGCACTGCACAAGCGAGTTCCGTTTATGGCAAAAGTGCTCGCGATTATCCTCATTATTATGGTTGTCCTCTTTTTCTTGCAGTGGTATCTGATAACTGAGTTATTCAGTTTTGCTGCGGGTCTCATGAAGAGCCAACTGATACAACAAGCACCCGACGGCGTGGAAGCGGTAGATATTATAGCGACGTTCAATCGGGTTGAACAGGCGATGCAGGCAATGCCGTTAAGCTATTTGCGGGGTCAGGTACGCCTGCGAAAAGTCAAGATTGCAATAGATTATGCGTCGAAAGCCAACGAGGATGGTTTATGGAGTGCCGAGGAGATTAATACGCTCCTGAAAATGACGGATGCCGCTGTGGGATTCAAAGGGGAGAAGCGATAGCAGATGAATGAATTGACAGATCCTTACGAGAAATTTGCATATCCTTACGACCGCATGATGGCGAATGTCAACTACACCCGATGGGCAAGTTATATTCAAGACCTATTTAAGCACTATAACGCTGAACCACGAAAGATCTTAGAGATCGCCTGTGGCACAGGTGCGTTGACGGTGATCATGGAGGAGCGGGGTTACGAGATGTGCGGCTTAGACCGAGCAGAGGGGATGCTCACCGCTGCGCGTCAAAAGGCGGAGGAGCGTCAGCTAAACATCCCGTTTTTTCGGGGCGACATGCGCGATTTCGATCTCCAAGAGCAATTTGATTCTGTCCTCTGTATCTACGATAGCATCAACTATACCGTCGATGAAGCCGAGCTTGAGGCGGTTTTCCGGGCGGTCTCAAAGCATTTAGCGCCCTCCGGGATATTCATCTTTGATGTTACCACCGAGCGGAATATCGTTCAGCACTTCCATGGACAGACATTTGCTGAAAACCATCCCGACTACTCCTATTCGTGGAAAAATCTATATACCTACCACGATAAGATCTGCCGGACCGCACTCACTTTTTTTATCCGTGAAGGAGAGTTATTCCGCCGCTATGAGGAAGTTCACATCCAAAAGATATTCGAAGTCAGCACTGTCAAAAGATTGCTGAAGCAGACCGGATACAAAATGCTCAGTGCCTATGATATGTACACGTTCAACCGATGGAATCGACACTCGGATCGGATTAATTTTACTGCGCGCAAAGAGGAGGAATGAGGATGGTCGGTGAGAAGCCAACTATGAGCGTCGATTCAGCGCTATTGCATCTGCAAATCAACGGCTGGTGCGTGGTTGAAGATGTCATTCCCGATGACAAAGTGGATGCGATACGCGAAAGCGTCGAAAAAACGGTGGAGGTACACGGCACCTACGCTGGCACCGAAGGTGTAGGGACGCGAAAGGGGTTGCTCGCATTCAATCAGTCATTCGCCCCTTACCTCGCCGATAAGCGGGTATTGGGAATTGCCGAAGCATTGTTCGGAGCGCATGTGCGTATCTCTTTTACAACGGCACATATCAACTATCCTGGCAATGTGCGTGGCGCATTACATGCAGATTGGCCCTTCAATCAACAGAACGCAGGACATATACCGGCTCCTTATCCTGATGCGGTCATGCACCTAACCACCTTATGGATGCTCTCGCCATTTACACATGAAACCGGCGGTACCCTCGTCGTGCCGGGAAGCCACCGATCCCCAAACAACCCTTCAGGAGACAACGGCGTCAACCCACTTGAGCCTTATCCTACGGAAATGCAAGCAACGGGCGATGCGGGCAGTGTGTTGATGCTCGATAGCCGAACATGGCACGCAACCGCACCCAACATAACCGATAAGCCACGGGTTGGAATGGCCGTGCGCTATGCGCCGTGGTGGCTTAATCTCGATGTATTGATGCCGGGTTCGGATGAACGTGCTCGCATAGTAGACGAAGCAGGTGGGAAAGAAAATGAGGTCGCGGCGGTCTCTTCAGCGATTTACGAAGAACTACCAGCAGATGTTAAGCCGCTTTATCGACATTGGGTGAAATAGCAACGCTAGAGTACTTTCAATCCGCATTAAGGGCTTCTATCGCCGTATCTTCATTTTCAAACGGTTCAAATTGTTCGACCAGTTTGCTCCGGATCATGAGGTTCTCGATGTTTGTGCCAACATTCACGAGTGCGACCAACCCGCCCCTCTGATCGACGGTTACGTACGCTCCCGTTAAAGCACCAAGTCCCGAACTTCCCATAATTGTAACATCGGCAAAATCTACCAGGAATTTCGGTGCGCCAGTGCTGTTGGCTATCTCTTCCTCAAATTTCCTTTTGAATTCAAGGGCAGCGGTTCCAAAAATCTTACCGCTCAGTTCTAAAATCACAACACCTTCTCGATGGCGGACGTTAACTGCCATAAATCTCTCCTGATATAGCATGAGTCGTATGAGTTAAAAGTAGATTGGGGTGAATGAAATTGATAAAAATACCAAACATTACACTGAGGTTCCGGTATTCAGTTCTGCCTGAAATGACCCCAACCTACAAGCGAAACCCAACACTAAAATCAATGAAAAACGTTTTTCACGTTTCACTCTAAGCTGGTGAGACTTCTGCGTCCGGTGATCCAGACGCAGAAGATATAACGCTGCGGTTCTAAAGATAGATTACAAACGCTGTAGCTACTCGCTGGCACTGGAGCGTATCAGGTGAGCGCCCATCGCACCGCTCAACAGGGGTTGTAAGGCATCAAAGATAATCCATACCAGCCCACGCGTGTCCGCGCTCGCAGCGGTAAAATCTTGCCCGGCGCCGCTGATGCCGAACCAGTTCCAGAAGAAGAGTATGCCCGCAAACAGGAATCCGTAGAATAGCGTGTTGGCAGCTATAAACTCTTGCACACTGGAACTTTCGCCCGCGCGGCTCATGCGACCGTAGCCGAATATCAATCCCAAGACTATCGAAATAGCAGAGAGCCAGTTAATCCAGTCCCAGGCACTGCTGTACGGCTGACCTTCGCTGGAAGTGTGATAGACCGGCTCGATGACTGTGTGGATGGCAACTATTGCCGCAATCAGAATCAGAACAACACCTATAACTCGCTTTAAGACTCCCATGAAAATTCTCCTTTTCCTTTATTAGATTAACGCAAGTTGCTAGTCGCCCAACCCGCTCGGCTTGGATAGGCATATCCAAGTTGCTTTGAATCCCGATTTATCGGGGTCTCGGACTCTCCCCGATAAATCGGGACAGGCGGAACGGAGCCATCTTTGTACCTGTGCAGTGGATTTGTCAATCCACTGCGAGCAGGTAATGGGTTTTATTCAGTTTCCATTCTCCCATTTTACAACATTTTCCGTCACTAGCAACTTAGGTTAGATTAGCTAAATTCTGTTCCAAGAAACGAAATTGGAAATCTCCTCTCATCTGCGCTTACGACTGCCGCCGATAATAGTAGCGATTTGAGCCGCGCTCTTAGGAGGTTTGGAGCAGCGCACCTCTACTGGATGACCGATCGAGGAGTCGCTTCAAGGCGTGTAACTTGAATCTGCGAACGATCCATCATGTCAGGGATTTTGGGCGCGATCTCGTCCTTCCAGGTATCGCTTTCATACACAGCTTCATACAACTGCTCGCGCTGCGCCTCACTTTCAAATCGACGAATCCAAACGTACAGATCCTTCTCCTCTTCGCCGACAAAGCCGCCCAAAATTACCATCCCTTTCGAGATCTGAAAAGGAATAATCACCTCCTCCATATACTTAACCCAGTTTTCCTCCTGACCGGGTCTCATCCGGTACTGCCGAAGTTCAAAGAACATAACTATCTCCTTGCGCGTTATGGGTCACGGGTGTGCCCACATGTGGTGCTGTTGGTAAATTATCCTTGCCTATCTATTGTGACCTTTTTGGACCAACAGGCGTTAGTCCCTACCAAATATTATACCAATTCTTTAGACCGATGTGTAATAAAAATCTCTTGGACTGAAGGCGGGCGCAGATTTTTGGAATTAAACGTGAAACGGGCACAAAAAAAGCCCGAGCATATCACTCGGGCTGTGGTGAATATCCGTCGGGACTATTCAGAATAAGCGGTCGCGAGTGCCATCAGTGCATACGAAGTAACGAGCACCGGATCTCGTTCCATCCAACGACTGTTCTCGTTGACCCAGAAACCTTCAGGGGTTTGTTCGCTAATCAGTTTTTCCGCTAACGTTCTGTACCAATCGTGAGTCACCCCTTTGGAATCGACAATGGTGGGTTGCCCATAAGCCTTCAACGCCTTTGCCATTGTATGGTAGTTGTAGAAGAGTCCCTGTTGCTCCATACCGTAATTTTCTTCAACGGTGAAGTGCTTCGTGATCCACTCTACCGCACTCTGCACACGCGGGTCGTCTCGGTCAACATTGGCGTAGATGAAACTCAACAGTCCCGCGTAGGTCATGCTCGCATAAGACCGGTGCTCACCCGCTTTGCTCTCGCCGTCCGGTGCATAGATAAAGCCACCGTCGTCTCCCGCCCAATCCTGATCGTTGGTTTCACTGCGGTTCTGGCACCTTTCGAGGAACTTGATCGCTTTGTCCCACACTTCTGGGTCATCGGATCCGCTCTCCTTAAGTGCTTGTATGGCGATATTCATATTGGATAGATCGTGAACGCTTTCCCTACTCCCATAACCGATGCCCCCGAAATAAACCTCGCTCTCATCCGTCACCTGAAGGCTTTTGATGAATCCCTGTGCCTTAGCAATTGCCATCTCATAGTCCGGATTGTTTGTGGAGGAGAGTGCCATGAGCGAAACAGAGGTATTATAATTCGGCAAGGCGGGCTGCATCTCAACGTTATAGATTCCACCGTCAGGCTGCTGCATCGACAGCAATACTCTGATGGACTTCTGGATGAATGCATCATCTGCTTCCGTGTATTGGTTGTGCGGATGGCGCAGAAAAGCTGTAATCGCCAATCCTGTTATACCGGGGTGATGCCTAAACAGCCCGCTGTCCTCCTGCTGCGTTTTCAGCCATTCCATTCCGCGGTCGATTGCCTCTAATACTCTCGGATTCAGGTCTCCGTAATCAGCGCCGCCGTGATTATCTGCATAAAGGGGCTGACTCAAGATGATAAACGCACAAAAAACGATTGTGTATCTGTATCTATTTTTTAATTTCATGCTATATAATCTCCGTTATGTTTGGGTGGGAAGTGAGCGAACGTGGTATCAGCGCACCAGAATTTGAGCAAATCCTATGCCAATTGCCCAATGCCATATCTATTGGATTTTGCAGCAATATTGTCCAATTTAGTGTTCAATAAATGAACAGGGGCGTTCATAAAATGGTCAAGCGCATTCAAAACTGTACCGCTTCCCCCGTTTCGGAGGAACGCATCGCAGCATCATACACCTGCATCAACCGTTTGATCTCCTCCGGCTTGACAATCAGTTCTGCTCCCTTGTTCAAAACATCAGAGATATTCTGGTAGTACGACTTCCACGATCCCCTAACGCTCTCAATCACCATTTCACGCTCCTCACCATCTGCTTCCGTTCTAACCTTTGCGTACGTTTCGGGGTCTTCCTCTGCAGCGTCAATGTTTCCGGCTACCATCGGTCTCTCTTGTGGATCCAATCCATACTTAATCAACCCCCCGATATCTCCGAGGACATACCACCGCGGTTTTTCAACCTTCGCCAAATTCCCAATCTCAATTTGATAGCGGACATCGTTCTCAAATCTAATCAACAAATTCGCATAATTGCCGATGTCGATATCCCACCGCGAACCGTAATGCACATCGCAGAAAACAGTTGTTACCGGAGCGGAGACCAGTTGTAGGGCTTGATCGACGAAGTGCGCAGGCCAATCGAAGAGGATGCCGCCGCTCTGCTTTTTGTCACCTCGCCAACCACGCGGTCCTCCGTATCTCATGATGCTGACCTGAAATAGGTATGGTGTTCCCAAGAGGCCATCTTCAATCACTTTTCTTACCGTTAAGTAGTCCCAATCCCAGCGGCGATTGTGAAAGACGCTCAACATGACATTGTTCCGCTGACTTGCCTCGATCATCACATCGGCTTCGGCGGCGTTCATGCACATGATTTTGTCCGTAACGAGGTGCTTTCCCGCATCCATTGCTCGGACTGCAAGTTCCGCATGTGTGTCGTGCGGTGTAGCGAGTACAACCAGATCTACGTTGTCATCCGCGAGCACCTGATCGATGGTTTCATAAAGTTTCACGTCTGGATATGCTTGCGCGGCAACCTGTCGTCTGTCCGGATTCCGCGTTGCAATTGCATACAAATTAAGTCCCTCTGCCAGACCAACGAGATAGGCGTGGAACGATTGACCGGCGTAGCCGTATCCGATAACTGCTGTGTTGATCATGAAATCTCCTTATGTATTAGTATTTTATCAGGACATAAGATTTATGTTAAGAAATAATGCAACAGAAATTTGGTAGGGGTTGGGTCACCCGTTCCCTGCTTGCGAATGGACTCATGTGCCAATATTTTTCACGTTTCACGCTCATTAATCCTCCCAGTTCAATACAACCCCCAATAAATTCGGATCCCAATCCATCAGCATTTCGTATGCCTCCGCAGCCTGAATTCCCGGCATCCGATGGGTAATTAATGGATCAACAACCACACGATCGTGGGCGATAAGCTGCAGCGACAGTTCCCAATCATCACGAAGTGTCCAGAAATTCGGTGAGGAATCATGAGTTGGACGGGCAGAATTATGGGCACCCAACACGGTTAGACCTTTTCGGTGCACGTCGCGGTAAAAATTCACATGCTCCGTTTCGCCTCGCGTGCTGGCGAGCAGCACAACCCGTCCATACCAGTCAGCCAATTGAAAAGCCGTATTGACCACCGCTGGGTGTCCCGTAGCTTCAATAACAACGGCTAAACCTTTGCCACCAGTAATTCTGTCCAGTTGATTATCCAAGTCTTCAGCTTCTGGATTTAAGGCGTGATCTGCGCCAACCTGTCTGGCGAGTTGTAAGCGGTTATCGGATAAGTCTGCTGTAAGCACAGGCAGCCCACCACTGAGTTTTGCAAGTTGCATCGCGAACAATCCAATCAAACCACCGCCTAACACAAGCGTCGGCTCCCCAAGTTCAATTTTGGCTTTTCGAACTCCCTGCATCGCAATAGTACACAGGTTGAAAAAGACCCCTCGCTCCGAGGATAATGCCCGCTCGGTTACCTTGAGCAAGTTATTTGGCGTTGCAACGAAATGGCTTGTGTGACCTCTGGAAGAAGCGACCCTATCACCGACATTGAAGCCATCTACATCTCTACCGATATCAATAACCACGCCGATATTGCTGTAGCCGGGGTATGATGGATACCTGCCCTGTGCGTTGGGCAGCCCAAGCAGGAAAGCGCGTTCCGTACCCGGACTAATAAGTGTACATTCGGTTGCCACCAGAATCTCATTATTACCCAGGAGTGGGAACTCAAACTCCTCGATTTCAACCGTCGCCTGACTCGGCCAAACAACTCTTTGTCCTTTCATTTCTATCTCCTCAATGTGAGAAATCGTACAAAGCAACCGTAGAGGAGGGCTCTCCCTGCCTGACAGAGACTATCTTTCGTTCAGCGGAAAATCCCGTTCTGTTTTTTCTTACGTATTACTCGTTACGTTTCACGTGCTTTGATGTGAACCAAACAATAATGTGATAGGGACTTTACGTCGCTCAGTATACATTATGCCCACATGAAAATCTATCGTAAAATACGCGGGATATTCCCACATATAGAGTTGCGAATTATTTCGCAGAGCTGCACGATTTAGATTGAATGGATTAGCAAGAAACAATATAATAGTGTAAGCCACTACCTATCTTAGAAAAATGATGTTTTACATTCTTATTCCCTACAAGGAACTCGGAGGAATGGATGGTCAAATTCTTATTGGCGTCACTTGTTGTGGGTCTCCTCACATTGTCCACACACGCGTCCCACGCGTCGGACGATCCGATGCTCAGGAAGCTCGCAGCTGTCGAAACAGATTCACCGCCAAAAATTGATGGGAAACTGGATGATCCATGCTGGCAGAACGCAGCACAGACCGGCGAATTTATTCAATTTGAGCCGAACTCAGGTGAACCCGCTAGCCATAAGACTAAGGTCTACCTACTCTATGACGAGAATCGATTGTATGTCGGTTTTGAGTGTTTCAAGAGCGACATGAACGTCCTCGCCGCAAATTCTGTCCGCCGAGATTCTTTCTTCTTCTCTGATGACCACGTCGAAGTCCTGATTGATACCTACCTTGATCAGCGTAACTGCTACGCTTTCGCGTTAAATCCGCTCAGTACGCAGACAGACCGGCGGATAACCGACGAAGGTGGGAATGTAAGAAGAAATAGCTCTAACGTTGGTTCCGCTATCTCTTGGGACTGCGATTGGTCCGGGTATACTGCGACATACGATGACCGATGGACAGCTGAGTTCTCCATCCCGTTTGCGGAACTTCGGTTTCCGAAGCAGAATCCCGATGCGGTTTGGGGGATCAATTTTTGGCGGAATGACGAATCGCAGCAGGAGGAACTCTCGTGGGTAGAACTTGGGGGACGACAGTATGCCGTTTCAAATTTTGGACATCTAACCGGCTTGCCGTTGGATCAATTGGTCACGAAGCGTCCGCTGGAGATCAAACCGTACGGCACCCTAAAACCGGAGAAAATCGGCGATCAGGACCCCGAATTGAATACCGCTGCAGGTATCGATGTCCGTTACCCCTTCTCAAGCGTGACGGTTGACTTCACTCTCAATCCCGACTTCGCACAGATCGAGGCTGATCCCGACCTTGTCAACCTGTCAGACATCCCGCTGCGGTTCCCAGAGAAGCGTCCATTCTTCTTGGAAGGAAACGAGCTTTTCCAAACGCCGGTCGAACTGTTTTACAGTCGTCGGGTGGAAGATCTGATGTACGGAGGAAAGGTCATCGGCAAGGTGAGTGACTATAATTTTGCCTTCCTAAACGCGCAGGCAGGACCGGAGAACGTCGCGTTTAAGACAAAATCGCGGTTCAGTAGTGACCTCGATAGGG
This sequence comes from Candidatus Poribacteria bacterium, assembly GCA_965220385.1. GTDB lineage: Bacteria > Poribacteria > WGA-4E > WGA-4E > PCPOR2b > PCPOR2b. The sequence goes on from OZ244825.1 coordinate 2,322,092, forward strand.
AAATACTCTCGCGGGATTTGCGCCAGGCATTTGATACGAATGATGTCTCGCTTTCTGAAATGGCATCAGTTGCTGTCAAAGATAAGGACGGCAAGTGGTTCATAACAGATGCAACCGAAGAGAAGCGGTACACTATCCTTGAGCAGGCTGATCGGTTAAACGTCTATGAAGTTGATACGGACCACCTGCCAGCTGATGAATACAACTATTCCGTTTTCCGCGTACAGCGGGAACTTGGCAGGAACTCGTCGATTGGCCTGTTGGGTGTGAACAAACAAGGGCAGAGTCTGTACGACCGCGCTTCGGGAATTGATGCCCGCTTTAGGCTGCCCGCCGACGTCAACCTTAACCTTGAATATGCCAGAGAATGGAAATCGGGTATTGAGGACGATGCCCCCATCAGTGATGATGTTATCTTCGCTGAATTCTCTCGCCGAGCGAATGTGTTCTCTTTCGAGGCCAGATATATCGACATCGGAGAAAATTTCGATGTCGAAACGGGGTTCATTCCCAGAACCGATCGGCGGGGGCTCGAGTTCACCACCCGGTACAACAAGCAGTATGCGGGGCTGGTACAACGCCTGCGCGGTGAAGGGGTAGTCGACCGTCTGTATAACCATGCGGGTGAATTGACGAACGAGCGTTATCAGATTCGGGGACTGATTGGGGTTAAGAACATCTTCCTTTTCACCGGACCAGAATGGTATTACCACGTCGATGACGATGGTGTGGCTTACACAGACAAGGTGCTGAATTTTTTTACCGGCTGGTTCCCACCCAAATGGGCGAGGATTCGGAATTTTGGAACGATCGGTATCCGCGATGATAAAGATACCTTCTTCATCCGTCCGGAGATAACGATCCGACCGACCGCTAAACTGGATTTGGAACTGACCCTGCAGCGATTGGTGGAAGATGGTGTGCTGGAACAGTGGACGCGCCGGTTTGCAGTCAACTATCAATTCGCACAGCGGATGTTCTTCCGTTCGAGCGCGGAGTTGACCATCGATGAGGAGCGACGGATCTTCGCACTGTTCGCGTACGAATATTTGCCTGAAAGCACGTTCTTTCTCGTCTACAATAACAACCGCGAGAAGGATGGCGACACCGAACAGATTGTCTTTGTCAAGCTGTCACACCTACTCAAAGTTGGACTGTTTTAATTCTCGCAGCTGAATAAACGGTAGGTCGAGATCCATATATTGAGAGAATATTGAGATAATTTTAACGTACTAATCATAATTTTTGAGGAGGCGATAAGCCTATGATGGATGCAAAGTTAAAGAAGATTCAGATTACCCCCGTAAAATTCAACAAAGAAGGTGACGTACAGAAGGAAGAGTTTGCGACGCTTACCTTCGAGGTGCCACTTGATAGTCTCACACAGCGGCAGGAGGTAATGGCCCTGTTTGAATCCCTCAGCCGTGAGTGGGTAAGAATCGAAGTTGAGGGTGAGTCTGTCCCAACGGGCGACGACCCCCAACTCGGAGCTGCTGTATGACCATCACGAATTACACCTGCTTCAACTCTTCATTCGGTTGGGTTGGCGTGGCAAGGTCGGACCAAGGTCTCACACGCGTTACGTTTGGCGCGCCGACCGAGCTGGCCATAAAAGATCGCTTGCGCAACGGTTCACACGGGAAACGGGGTTTATATCCACTGACTCGGAATTCGCTTGATCCAGAACTGCTGAACGCAGTCGAGTTGCTGACAAAATATTTCAATGGTGTCCCAGTTGAGTTCGATCTCAGACTTGATCTAAGTACTGGAACACCGTTTCAGCGCAGCGTTTGGGAAACCGCTCTTCGGATTCCTTACGGGGCGGTCCAAAGCTACGGTTGGATCGCACAAGAAATCGACAAACCGAACGCAATGCGTGCTGTTGGTGGAGCGATGGGGGCGAATCCGCTAGCCGTTATCGTACCGTGTCATCGTGTCGTCCGCAGCGATGGAGGGCTCGGCGGTTATGCGGGTGGGTTGGATTGGAAGCGGAAGCTGCTTTCCATGGAGCGAAAAACTGAAGCGGTGTGAACACTCCGGAGAATTGAGAACCGAAAAGCCGAAACAAGCGTTTTAGTCACCCTACCACCATTGCGTGTGCAACAACAGACCGATCGTTCAAAGATGTATCTATCAAAAATAGTTTATGGATTCAAATCATCGGTTACCCGGATCGTAAGCAAACGATAGCATAAGCACATTTTGGGTTGGCAGAAATCATTTTATGATCACATCATCAGAAACCGTGAAGATCTATATCGTATCCTGCCTTATATCCAAAACAACCCACTGAACCGGAAAATGAATCGAGCCAACTTAGCCGAACGTTGAGGCGGACGAACAACCTGCGATTAACTACTTGGAAAGGGAAACCAAAGAACTAAATTGTTAGTTCCCTAAGGAGAAATTAAGTTAGTGAGACATTATGCAAAAATATTAATTTGGGAGAACAGAAGACGGTTAAATCAACTCAAGGAGTTTCGGTCTCTCATGATTCGGTATTTCAATAACAGCCGGGTAGGTTTTGGAGGTGGCAGAGTCGAAGAAAGTACTGCAAAGAAGGCTAGGTATGACCTTAACCGACTGAGGGATGAAATACATTCCATAATTCTTAATTCAGAAGTGGACCCATCATTTTCTTGGACCCTCTCCGCAGCAACTGGAGGAGATGACACAGAAATTGATTTGATTGAAGACCTTTTTAATCTCGATCAATTTGACATAGGGCCCAACAATGCACTGGGCATTATAGATAAAGCTATTGGACAATATGACTCCAACCGCAAATCAGCATTTATCAGAACGCTCAATCCTTTCTTCTACATAGGGGTGGCGCTTGATACAATTTCGGATCTGCCGTTTATTGTTATTGGGCTGTTTGGGTTAAAGCGAGAAAGGATACGCACCTCAGCAATAGGAAGACCAATTAAGGCGATTCTTTATCTGACCACAGCCATAGCCGCGCTCCTTGCGATTTTGCATTTTTCAGGCTTCTTGGAGCCAGCTGGCCGGTATATAAGTAAGCTACTGGGGCTGATCAGGGAAATTAACTTGGTATTTGATCCCGACTCTGTCAAATGATATAGACTCAAATCCGGCAGCTAGTCGTTAAATACTTCGGATTACCGAAGCAATCCGAGCACTTGCGGGGACGTGTCAAGCCATGAATAGAAATAGCCAGCGAGACGGATAGATGAACCACAGCTGACTCCGTGAAAAATTAAGATAAGAAACATAACACCAATACCCTCACCAAAAAATCTAGGAAGGCTCGTACCATGGAAACAAACAACGAATCGATCCAACCACAGATTATCCAACAATTCACAAAATACCTTGAAAAAAATGCACTGCGACTTACGACCGAGCGGCGCGACATCCTTGAACAGGTCTTCGCCTATGACGATCATTTCCGCGCGGACGACCTCTTGATGCGGATGCGCCAAAACGGCTACACCGCCTCACGTGCGACAATCTACCGGACATTACCACTCCTCGTCAAGAGTGGCCTACTGACGGAAGTGATTGATGCACAAAAACAGTCCCACTACGAACACATCCATTCACGCCAAGAACACGCTCACTTAATCTGCCTGCGGTGCAGTAGTATCATCGAGTTTGAAAACCCGGAAATAGACGCGCTCCAAGAGGAAGTTTGTAAAAGGCTTCAATTCAAACCGGTGAAGTATAGAAATGAGATCTTAGGGTACTGTGCCGAGTGCCAAAAAGACGGGATCTAACCGATTCGCAAAGATCGCTGTTATGGAGGAGATATTTCAATGTCAGACATCAATCGCAAATTCACGCTGGCTGCAAGGCCCGTTGGCTATCCCAAGCTATCCGATTTTGAACTGGTGACGGAACCTATTCCTACTCCAGACGATGGAGAGGTGCTTGTGCACACCAATTATCTGTCCGTGGACCCGTATATGCGCGGACGGATGAACGATAGCGCCTCCTATGCGCCAAACGTACAGATCGGTGAGACGATGGTGGGCAGCGTTGTCGGCGAGGTCGTAGCATCCAAAAACTCAGATTTTCAGGTCGGAGATATTGCCACCGGCGGACTCGGCTGGCAAGAGTATGGAGTGTCCGATGGAGACAACCTCCGAAAAGTAGATCCAACCCTTGCGCCTATATCGACCGCCCTGGGGATCCTCGGTATGCCAGGGTTGACAGCGTATTTCGGCTTGTTAGAAATCTGCGACCCGCAACCGGGGGAAACAGTTTTCGTGTCCGCAGCGGGCGGTGCCGTCGGTTCTCTGGTAGGGCAGATTGCCAAGATAAAAGGGTGCCGCGCCGTTGGCAGCGCAGGCAGTGACGAGAAAGTGGATTACGTCGTCAACGAGCTCGGTTTTGACGCCGCGTTCAACTACAAGACAACCGAGGACTACGGTGCAAAGCTATCCGAGCAGTGTCCGGACGGAATAGATGTCTATTTTGATAACGTTGGTGGCACGATTACTGATGCTGTCTTCCCCCTGATTAACGTGAAAGCGCGGGTCTCAATCTGCGGTCAGATTTCGCAATATAATCTCGAAAACCCGGAACAGGGTCCCCGTTTCCTCTGGCACCTTATTGTCAAGCGAGCGAAGATAGAGGGATTTCTCGTTTTTGAGTTTGCTGACAAACACGACGACGGGCTGCGGCAGATGGCTGAGTGGATCCAGGCTGGTAAACTGAAATACCGAGAAGAGGTGACCGAAGGATTTGAGAATGCCCCAGCCGCATTCATCGGGATGCTAAAGGGCAGCAATATTGGCAAGCAACTCGTCAAAGTTACCTAAGATCTGTTGATGTTGCGTCGCAACAGAATAATTAGGGGCGGTGACCAAACGCATGGTCCTCCGTCGGAAGTAGGGTGCCGAATCCTGTTGCTGCTAAATGAGCTAATGACTGAGTAGCAAACTTTTTAAGCATTACGTACTACGCTTCACGATTCAGTTAGATGTTGAAGACAACAAACCGCAATTCGTGTTAATTCAGGGAGAAATCAACAATATGTCAGACAAATATCGTGTTGGAATTATCGGTTGTGGCGGCATTGCGAGGCTACATGCACACGGCTATCAAGGCGTCGAGGAGGTCGAAATCGTCGCTATCGCCGATCCCGTTGAGGACGCGTTAAACGATTTTGGGGAAAGTTACAACATCCAGACACGCTACCTCGACCCCCGTGAGATGCTCGACAAAGAGAATCTCGACATCGTGAGCGTTGCAACATGGCACAGGCTCCACGCTCCCATGACAATCGCCGCTTGTGCCCGGAAGCCGAAAGCAGTGCTATGTGAGAAGCCGATGGGGACAAACCTAGGTGAGTGCGACGAGATGTTGATTGCAGCGCAGCGAAACAATGTCAAAGTTGCGATCGCACATCAGCGCCGGTTCAATCCGGTCTGGACGGATGCCCGTCAACTGATTGCCAACGGTGCAATCGGTGAGCCACGCCAAATCGTCTGCAAAGGCGGTCAAGGTCTCCTGAACGACTGTTCGCATCTGTTCGACATGATGCGATATGTCCTCGGCGATCCGGACGCCGAGTGGGTTATCGGCAATGTCGAACGCAAGACGGAACGTTACGAACGCGATATACCGATTGAAGATCGGAGTGCGGGAATCATTGGCTTCCACGGCGGCTGTATCGGATTACTGCTGCAAGAGATCGCCGGTCCCAACTATCAAGGCGGCATTATCTACGGTTCCGACGGCATTATTGACTTGACCGAACAACGCGCGCTCCTGCTCAACAGCAAGCGAGCAGAATGGGAAGACCGTCGAGCGGAGGGCGAAAATCCTTCCGTCGCACAGGTGCAGGAACTAATCTCATGGATCGAAGGGCGAAGTGGGCATCGCGGCGAAGCGATAAACGGCCGTGCCGCCGTCGAGATTATCATGGCGATCTACGATTCCGCACGGTTGCATGAAGTGGTCCAGATGCCGGTCCGTACCCACGCTTCACCGCTTGAAGCGATGATTGAGAGCGGTGACCTGCCGGTTGAACGTCCGGGCAGATATGACATCCGCGCAATGTTACTTCGTGGAGAGTCAATGCAGCCATAAGGCGGTGTGATCGACATGAGAAACGGATTATCAACCTCGAAACCGATGCTTTCGCACAAATCGACCCTGTTCACTGAGTCGGTCATCCGCGGGATGACGCAGCTTTGCAACCGCTACGATGCAATCAACCTGTCCCAAGGGACACCCGGATTTGAACCGCCCGACGAGGTCAAGGAAGCCGCGATTGATGCTATTCGTGAGGGATACAACCAATACAGCATCACGTGGGGAACGCCAAAATTCCGTGAGGCGATTGCTCAAAAGGTCACAGCGTTTAACGGCATCCCAACAGATCCAGACCAGAATGTCACTGTCACCTGCGGTTCGACCGAGGGCATGATGTCGTCGTTGTTGGCAATTATCAACCCCGGCGATGAGATCATAATCTTCGAGCCGTTTTATGAAAATTACGGGCCCGACACCATCATCTCCGGTGCAACACCTATCTATGTTCCGCTACGAGAGATACGTTGTCCGGAGAGAGGCGATATTTTTACCTACGATCCCGACGAACTACGCGGCGCTTTCAGCAAGAATACGAAGGCAATTGTGCTGAATACCCCCAGCAATCCGATCGGAAAAGTCTTCACCCGCGAGGAGTTGGAGGAGATCGCTGCGCTCTGCTGCGAGTTCGATTCACTCGCCGTGACGGATGAGATCTATGAGCATATGATCTACGACGAACGTCCGCATGTCAGCATCGGTTCCTTGCCAGAGATGCGCGATCGAACAATCACGGTTTCGGGGTTGAGCAAAACGTACTCGATGACCGGCTGGCGACTCGGTTACGTGATCGCGCCCGAATATCTGGCAAACGGTATCCGCAAGATGCACGACTTCTTGACGGTCGGGGCACCGCACCCGTTGCAGCAGGCAGGCGTGGTCGCGCTCCAATTGGGCGAAGAGTACTATCGGGAACTGGTCAGAAAGTATGATGACAATCGCAAACTGTTTTCCGCCCTGTTGCGGAAGGCGGGCTTTCAGTGCTATATCCCCGAAGGTGCCTACTACATCATGACCGACATTAGCAATTTCGGCTTTTCCGATGATACCGAATTTGCGCACTGGCTTGTGAAAGAGATTGGCGTCGGCGGAGTACCGGGATCGAGCTTCTATAGCCGTCCAGAACTTGGCAAAACCAAGCTGCGATTTATGTTCAGCAAGGACGAAGTAACCTTACGTGAAGCAGCCGATCGACTGATGCGAATTGGAGAAAAGATTTAGCTTTCAAACGGGAAAAATCAGATGAATAGGCGTATCGCCGGTTACGATTTTGCCCGATGCCTTGCGTTGTTTGGGCTAGTGGGCGCGAACTTTAGCCATAGTATTGACTGGGTACCTACCTTTATCCAAGAAGGGACTATCGCAACCTTCCTAGTGCTAGGGGGCGTCGGTATATCTCTCCTGAAGCGACGGGATCAAAAAACTAACAATGCTCACAAATCTGCGGATAGCCGAAAGCGATTGATAAGACGCGCTGCGTCCTTATTAGTGGTTGGCATCTGTTGTAACTTGATTTGGCACACAAATTTCCTGTGTCGCTACAGTATTTGTATTGCTATCGGTGCGCTGCTGCTGACAGCTTCTAACCGTTGGTTGTGGTCACTCACCTTCGTGTTCATTGCTATCCTTGTTGTATCCATGTTTTTGATTTTGGATTATTCTGAGATGTTCCGGAGTTGGGAGGCATGGTTGGATAGCGATCCTTGGACAGTTGAGGGTATGCTCTCGCGTCTGCACCTCAATGGATTTCACTTGATATTTTCTTTGACCGCTTTTCTCTTAATAGGTATGTGGTTAGGACGACAGGAAGTACCTTCCCCCAACGTGCGAAAGATTCTGTTCTTCGGTGGAATCGCCGTTTCCTTGGTTTCGTCTGCTCCGTGGCTACTGATTCACTATGCTCCGTCGCTACTTCGCTATGTTCTGTTTCTGCTGGCGCCAAGTCGGCCTTCCCTATCAGACATTTCTGGGCCAGGCATGGACGCTAGCTTTATGCTGCTCACACTATTGCACACTCTTGCCCCGTGCGGAATCGCCGCTGCAATCATTGGGAGTAGCCTCATACTAACCGAGCGGTTTCCAGATGCAAAATGGATAAAGCCGTTCCTCACAACGGGTCAACTTGCCCTGACGCTCTACGTTATCCATCTGATCATCGGTGAGGGTCTGCTAAAGACGCTTGGCGTTTTGGATAAAACGCTCCCGTATGCTATCGGTTCTGCTGTTATATTCTGTATATGTGCGCTCATATTCTCTCATTTTTGGAGAAAACGATTTGAGCGGGGACCTCTGGAATGGGGTATGCGCCGAATCACGGGATAAGTTTGAGCGGTTCCGAACCGTATTAGCTTTGAAATTGACCAGTGGTGTCCAAAGGGGGGAAATCGAATGAACACGCCTATCGTCGGTTACGATTTTGCTCGATCACTTGCGCTGTTCGGACTACTGATTGCAGCTTTTATCCCAGTTCCTAATGTTTTCCCAGACTTTGAAGCAGGTGACTTCGAGCTGCACCACATTATCCTGGGACAACTACATTCTTTTATCCGTGGAGGGGCTATGACAACCTTCCTACTGCTGGGTGGCGTGGGTATATCCCTCCGGACACAACAGTCCCGGATAACGGACGATGCACACGGAGTCACAGATAATCGAAAACGATTGATAAGACGTGCTGCGCTGTTGATGGTGGTTGGCATTGGCTGTAACCTAATTTTTCCCATAAACCTCCTACTATCCTCCTACGGCGGCTATATTCTTATCGGTGCGCTGCTGCTGAAGGTTTCCAATCGTTGGTTATGGTCGCTCGCTTCTGCGTGTGTTATCATCAGTTTTGCATTAGTTTTTTTAATGTGGCATGATATTTTTTCTTTTGAGATGCTCGAAGAAAGTTGGGGCACACCTTCTGTTTTCGGTTTTTCGGTCGGGGGCATGATCTATAATTTGTTCTCCGGTGGACTTTTGTCAATGTGTTACTGGTCAGTCTTTCTGCTGATTGGTATGTGGTTAGGACGACAGGAAGTGCCCTTCCCCAGAGAGCGAAGAAATCTGCTCCTCCGCGCAATAGTAATTGCCCTGGTTACGAGTTGTATGCTATTGGTGCTACTTAGCACTACTGTGTGGTCACGCCATAGTTTGGATTCGATACTGACGTGGTGGCAGATGGGAACTGGTTTGATAATCGGCTTCTTGGGCGGCGTGGGCATCTCCCTCGCGATCATTCTGGGAAGTCTCAGCCTAATCGAGAAGTGTCCGGATGCAAAATGGACAAGACCGTTCATTGCAACGGGTCAATTTGCCCGGTTGTTCTAAATTGCCCATCCGGTTAGCAGTAGATCGTCGGAGGTTCTTCATCAGGTTAGAGAAAAGCAAAAACTCTTGTGTGTCAGATCACGGGATAGCTTGAGAAGAATGTTCCAGAAGTTAAAGAGCTGCCACCTTTAAAAATCCATCGGTCTTCTCGCATGAGCAGGCACCCGCGTCCATTAAGGTGCTTTATCGTTCACTCCGGAGGAGCGATATGTATATAACCGACCTGAGTAAGTGATCAACGATGGATTTGTGTTGACTCTCTACCAAAGTTGTCACGAAAATTGCATGGGGATAGACTCAATTATATAAAATTGAGGAGGAAAGAGACTTTGAGACAGTACATTCAGATACTCATCACTTTCGTCTGCCTTATCAGTTATTTGGGGTGTAGTGGCGATAAAACACCGACAGGATGGGGACAGATCCAGTCTGGAACGGAGGCGCACCTGTACGGTGTCCACTTTATCGATGCCAAACGCGGTTGGGCGGTTGGTACAGACGGTTTGGTGCTGTCCACAGAAGACAGTGGGGTAACGTGGCTGGTGCGCTCGCCACGAAAAGCCGTTACCCCCAACGCACTCAATAAGGTGCATTTCGCCACTCCCAACAACGGTTGGGCGGTCAGTATCAGGGGGCAGATCCACTATACGGGAAGCAGCGGCAAATCTTGGACACCCCAAAAAAGCCCTACCGACGCTGGACTACTCGACATCTATTTTCTGGATGAGACAGAAGGTTGGGCGGTTGGTGGTGGTGGTGTCATCCTGCATACAAATAACGGTGGCGGTACATGGAGCCGTCAAAATTCGCCACCGACCCCGCATCTGTGGGCTGTGCATTTTGCCGACGCGAAGCACGGCTGGGCTGTTGGCAAGGAAGGGAAGATTCTCCACACGAATAACGGTGGTGAAGCTTGGGGGGAACAGCAAAGCTGGACCGAAGAATCGCTACTCGGCGTTTATTTCGTCAACCCGCAGACCGGTTGGGTCGTTGGAACAGGTGGGTTAATTCTCCATACGACCGATGGCGGTGCGAACTGGCAGCCTCAGAAAAGTAAGACACCCAAAACCCTACGCGGCGTCGCATTTCGAGATTCCAAACAGGGCTGGGCAATCGGTGAAGATGGATTAATTCTGCATACGACCGATTCTGGGTTCACATGGTCACCTCAACCGAGTGGATCGCCGTGGCACCTGTTAGACATCTGTCTGTATAAAGCGCATGCGTGGATCGTTGGATCAAAGGGCACTATTTTACGGCTCAGTTGAATCTTTGCCCGATCTGGTGCAATTTCCCTATCCCAAATACGACCAAACTGTGCTGCAATCTGTCCTGACAGCACCGCTGGAGGTCTAGAAAACAGCACAGATTGACTAAAAATCTGTTCCCTTGAATTTTCGGAGGCGTGCATGTACACGAAACTGTTTTGCCTGTTTGGTTTAATATTCTGTATGCTACCATTTGTGGCGTGTTCAGACGCTACAGACGGAGAACCGGACAAAATAACGGACACCGTTGATCCTTCATTTCAAATTGCCCCTAACTTTACACTGTTAAACACAGAACTCGAAGAGGTCAGTCTCACAGATTATCAGGACAAAGTTGTCATCGTCGATTTCTGGGCGACATGGTGTAAACCTTGCAAAGAGGAAATCCCACGCTTCATCGAACTGTACGATGAATATCAAGCACAGGGATTTGAGGTGGTTGGCATATCTGCGGATGACGTAGACGGGCGTCTAAAAAATATAGAAACTTTTTTTCAGGAATTGAGCAAGGAAGGCTCTGACATTAACTATCCGATCCTTCTCGCGGATACCGATACTATTCAGAGATATCAAGTTCCCGTCCTACCATCTGCATATCTCGTCAATCGTAACGGAGAAATTGTAAAGATATTTGAAGGTGCACAGGAAAGTAAAGAAACCTACGAAAGAGAGTTGAAAAAATGGCTATGAGAGATGGACTAAATAAAATTCAATCATTGATAGCTTTAGCAGCTATCCTGATGTTGTGCCTTGGCTGTGGAACCGATGACGAATCTATTGTGGAACCGCAGGTAACTGAGGAACCGGATACAACCGTGGGATCCGACACGACCCAAGAACCGGATACAACCGTAGAACCGGATGTGCCGCCTGTGGAGGCAGACCCTGTTATCCCAGTCGAACCGCCGGCAGACCAAGCTGAGGAAGTTGAAGAGGTATTACCGATCATTCGTGGGCTCGTGTTGGATCAGATAACAAAAGATCCCCTCGTCGGCGTGAGCGTTAAACTGACCGATGAAGCCGGGATTGTTTTAGAGAAACCAACAGCCAATTCAGGCGTCTTCGAGTTTGAAGGGATTGCCGCGGATCAGAAGCTTACCGTTACCATCGATATCGATGAATACGAGAAACAGGAGTTCATTGTTGATCCGATTCCTGTTGGCGAAACGGTAAAACTGGAGGTCGAACTTATTCCGCTCAATCCAGACCAACTTCCAGAGGGCGATGGCCTTGCCATTGGCTTGAAAGCACCGGACTTCAACCTACCTGATAGTGAGGGTAAGATGCGGGCGCTCGCAGATTATGCAGGTAAGCAGAAGGTTGTGTTGGTCTTCGATCGTGGGGCATGGTGACCCACCTGCATTGGGCAACTCGGAGAGTTGCAGCAAAGTTATGCAGCGATTCAGGCGGAAGGTGCCGAACTTCTCTCAATCAGTACCGATAACCAGGCACAAGGAAAGGATACGATCGAGAAGGTAAAGAGACAGCGTGGCGTCGATATTGAATTTCCGCTGCTCGCAGATCCAGAACTGAAAGCAATTGATGCATACAACGCAAGAGATCCACTGAACGGTCGGATTGCTCGTCCCATGACCTACATTGTTGATGAAAGTGGAGTTATCCGCTGGAAATTCCTTGATGTGCGTAATGGAAATCGGCTCAAGGGCGCGAGAATTGTTGCAGAACTGAAAGGTTTGTAGGCGGTCAAACTATGGCAAGCAGAACATCACCCAAATCAGATTCGATAGTTGCTCAGATTCGATCGGATTGTGACCAAATTTCACGGACGAAGAACGTAGGACCCCAATCGGTGAGTCGACGGAGATTTTTACGTCAGGCATCAAAAGGTGCTGTTGGGATGGGGCTCGCTCTGGGGAGCATAACTTCAGCGGCCAAAGATACCTTTGCGCAACTCGATCGTCAACGCGGAGGTCCACCGGGAGAGATGATCGAAGAAGAGCTCATGCCGCTGGTCGAAGCGACCAGCGAAAAGGTGTGGAGTGGAGATGCGCTTGACGAGGCGGTTGTGGGTGAGATGATTGACCGTGCAATGATGGAACTAACCGGACTGGACTCAGCGAAGGAGGCATGGAAGGATTTTGTTCTGCCGACAGACATCGTTGGAATTAAAATTAATCCACTTGCCGGAAAGCAACTGAGCACCCATCGGGTCATCGTTGATAAAATCATCGACGGGTTATACGGGGCGGGTATCCTCAGCAACCAGATTGTTATCTGGGATCGCTTTGAGTCAGATCTGATTGATGTAGGGTACGAGATCAACCAAAGCAATCGAGGGGTTCGCTGCTTCGCGTCAGACAGTAAAGGCGTGGGCTACGACGACGAGGTTTTCTATGAAACCGATAAAGATGTCGAGGAGCGGCGTGAAAATGGAAGTATCCTTTCCCGATATACAAATCTCCTGACCAAAGAGCTGACGGTGGTGATTAACGTTCCGGTGATGAAGCATCACGGGATCACAGGTGTGAGCGGCTGCCTCAAAAACCTTGCCTTCGGCAGCGTCGATAACACCAGCCGATTTCACTCTAATCCGATAAATTGTAACCCCGCCATCGCTGATATCTTCGCGCATACGGTCCTCAAAGATAAGGTTGTTTTGAATATTGTTGACGGGCTGCTTGCCGCGTTCGATGGGGGACCCACGTATGACCCGAACGGAGTGTGGAAGTACGGCGGAATCCTCGTGAGCCAAGATCCAGTTGCGTTGGATCAGATTGTCTACCAAACGGTAGAAGAGAAACGGACGGAACTCAATCTGCCGTCTATCTCTCGATTGTCGAAATATATCCGCTCAGCATCGAGAATGGATCTGGGCACCAACGACCTTGATGAAGTGGACTACAAAGAGGTAAAGGTCTAATAGATCGAGCGAAGCGACAGAACTGTTTCGCATTCGAGATAAGAAAGGGGCAGCATCATGAAAAGATTGTGGTTGGGTTGTGCGATCTCAGTAATACTTTTGGGATCAATCGGTTTCTCCGGTTGCGTCACCACCTTTACGCCAAGTGGGCAATTGCAGATTGGGTTGTCCGCGTCGGCGAACGAAACAGTTGACATCCTTGCGGATTTTGAAGCGAGTGAGGCGAGTACAGTTGCGGGTGATGTCACGAAAAAAGCAGGCAGCATCTGTGCGGGTGGAGCCTGCATCATCTACTGAGAATTACTCGATTCTTATAATAGGGGTACGATATCCTACAGGACTACTTTGGGAACCGTGCCCCTATTTTTTCGGAGGAAAGAAAAATTGCAACAACGGCATCCTCAATCTCCATTCAAGCTAACCTACTACATCTGCGTAATCGCGCTGTTGCTAACTGAGGCTACGCTCTCATTCGCGCAACTCCAACGGGAATACGGTCAGGAGCTATTCCAACAGGATACAGAGGCGCCAGCAGCCTTTGAGTCTGATCTCACGGTTGATTATCAGATGAGCAACATCTATAACAACCACGTCGAGTTCGGACTGAGTATTGACCCAAATACAAGCAGCCTCGCTAGACGTGAAGATCCCCAGCTCAGGGGAGTAATTAACACTGCTGGCGTCAATCTTCAAGGGACGTTGCCACTGGGGAAGCGTTTTGGGCTGACGCTGCAATACTATCCACAGTTGGAAAACTATATCGGTGAGGACGGAAAGCTCAACGATTTCGATGCCTTCACAGATAGCTTCTTGACGGAACTCAGTTTCCGCCCCACAGAGCGATTCCCGACCTTAAGTCTGTCGCACCAGTTACGGCGATTAGATCGAAGCGACGACGCCTTTGACAATCTTCAACGGCAGATCGGTTTTCGTTTTGGAAAACTGTTGGAATATAATCTCTACATCAACCGTTTTGATGATGAGCAGACCCGGCGTGCAGATTTCTTGCTTGTTGGCTCGACAATGCATCAAGCACGCGCGCGAATGCAACTCGGCATTCTCAAGGGACTATTAGCAAAATTAGAGTACTCAGTTGAACAGGAAAACTATGAGGATAACCTAAATAATTTGCTGCTGGGTATCGCGGGGATTGGGGAGGGCGAATCTCGAACCGATCTGCGCAACTTGGTGTCGGGAAAATTAATCCAAATTCCGGTGAATCGAATCCTTTTACAGCAGGAGTTAAATCTACTTCTAAGCAACTCGAATGTAGATTTCTACGACTTTTCTACGATTGAGGCGGCGGTTGGAGCGTTTTACAAAATTAACGGCGAAAGTTGGGCGCGTCTGCGTTTATCGCGATTGGGTATTAATTTCGATGGTCGTCGTGTAAGGGGTGCCGAGGGCGCTGGCAGTACGGCTGGGGAGAAGCGGCAGGACAATCAGTATAGTCTGAATTGCCAGATCAACTGGCAGGTCCGCAGTTCGCTTGCGCTCCTTGTAGATTATCAACTCACGCGCAACGATACAAATGAGGACAGCGAAATCTTCGACTTTCTCAACTACACCCACAACATTGTATCACTGACCCTGCAAGGGACCTACTAATTGGGGGAACGTTGCGGACAGGGTAAAAGAAGCAGTTAAGTTGGGGTTACGGTTAATCTTGTAAGCCAAGCCTACCCGCCATAACGAGCAATTTACGCTCCTCAATGCGATCAGGATGGTTCAGTTGTAACAGTTGAATAGTCACACGACCTATTGGCGTACGTGGAACGAACTCTGCGCCGTTCAGTCGAAAATGCTCAGACCATCGATTCTGACGGGGATGATAGAGTGGAACGATTTTTTGCGTATCTGGATCGACTGAAGTAATATCACTGCCCTTGTATTTATTACACAACATGCACGAAAGTGCTAAATTGTTAGCTTCAGTGGGACCGCCATGTTTTTCAGCAATAATATGATCTATTTCATGGGGAGCAAACACTACGCTTTCAGGAATGAGACAGTATTCACATTGTGCATTTGCGCGTTCATAAACGAGTTGACGAAGTGCCACCGGAATGTAGGTACTGCTCATGAGTGTTTTAGGAAGTTTCGGATAAAAGGTGAGCTTTCGCCTTAGCAATGCGTATCAAATGTTCCAAATATTGGTATTTTTCCCACTCCTGTTCTTCTTCCGGATTCAAGCCCTCCGTTCTATTTTTTTCTAATAGGACGTTCAACCTCGCTTGAAATGCTTCAGAGGGGCGGAGTGCTAAGATCTCTTTGGGGCTGGGAAGCCCTGCCAAAATCTCCAGCACTTCAGCTGTTCCCTTGAAACCGAGTTGTGCATCGGCATTCAACTCTCGCAATCCCAATTCTAGGATCCGCGGGAGTTGGTTTGTAAGTAGTTCTAATCTTGTCGCTAATTCGTTAGGGATGTCTAGTGTGATCAGCATGGTAATTTTTCTCTAAAGTTGTTGTGCGATTCTGGCTTTAATCACGGATAGTCGCGGTCTTGCGTTTGGTTATCAAACATCTCGGTGAATTTGTGCTATAATTTCTTCGTCTATTGAGCAAGGTTTAGGGCGGACGTTTTTGGGGGCCACATCTGACAAAACATACTCTCCCTCACTATGCCAGTAGTGCAAGCGATACGCATTCCCGCCCTTCATTACTGGCTTAGTTGGGTGTTTACTGTTAAAAAACACAACAATTTTATTGTAACATACCCTGAAAACGAGGGCAACACCAATAGTACGCTTGATTCTACGTCTCAATCCCCAAATGCGCGTAAAGAATCTTCGAAAATCGATGAAACTATTGTAGTGCAAATGCGTTAGGTGCGTTAGGGTTGATGAAGTAACGTTAACCGTTCGGTTGGTAAAGTTACTTTAACCACTCCTTGTTCAATATCATAAAGTTGACGAAAATCACCCATGCTCAAGCAGTGGGTGAAATAACCCTTGAGATTTAATGAAACTGTATTCTTACAGGTTCGTTAAATCCAGAGTACGCAGTTTCAACTACTCCTTGTTTAGTACTATAAAGTTGATGAGAATCACCCAGTGCCAAGCCGCATCGAATTATTGATGCGGCTTGGCTTTTTTTATTTCTGCCCTGCGGTCCATAGGAAAATCCATATCAGCCTATAAAATGGGGACATCGCGATCGCAACCCATTCGGTCGCATATTACGACGCGTGCAGCCGGTGCTGACCGATGAAGTCCTCGTTCAGCGTAAGCCCCAACCCGGGCCGATCCGTCATTTTTATGTATCCATCGACCACTCGGAAAGGCGGATCATACAGCTTCGACCAAATCTCACTCGGTTCGCAGTCAGGATAGGCGGACACAATTGAACCGTTCGGCACCGCCGCAGCGAGATGGCAGTTGATGTCTGGAAACTGTGCGCCATGAGGAGAAACGGGTAGGTGATACGCGTGGCACAACGCTGCAATACGCATTAGCCCAGTGAAACCGCCCCCTATCAAGATATCGGTCTGTATCAGTTGGAGAGCACCCTCTGTGATAAACGGCCTGATGCCGTAAAGAGTGCCTACACTCTCCCCGCCTGCGACAATAGCACTCGTCGCCTCCTGTACCATGCGCAAATAGACCGCCTCATCGTCGCCGCGCACCGGCTCCTCTATCCAGTAGAGGTTATAGGGTTCAAGTTGCTGAGCGATCTCTACAGCCGTTTTTCCATCCCATCCGCGGTGCAGGTCTACCATCAACTTCTTCTCCATACCAATCAACTCTCGCGCACAACGCACCCGTTCTACAATCTCCTCCGGGCTTTTGGCTTCGTACATGTGTATCTTCATCGCATCGTAACCGAGGTCAGCGTGCTTCTTGACCAGAGCCGCTATTGCTTCGGGAGATTGGTCGACCTCGGCAACGTATCCAGAGCCGTCGGCGTAAGCAGGGACGCGGTCCCGATAGCCACCCAAGAGTCGCCACACCGGTTGATCACAAGCCTTTCCACAAATATCCCACAGGGCAACGTCGAGCGCCCCGATGGATGACATCGCGGCATTACCTGGACCGCCCAAACGCCACGCCGTTTCGTACATCCGTTCCCAAAGCAGCGCTGTTCGCCGTGGATCCTGCCCGAGGAGCACAGGCGCCAATTCTTGCGAGATGATCTCAACGCTTCCACCACGCCCGATACCAGTTAAACCTACATCGGTGTGTACGAGGACCATAATCCAGTCGCCCGTTGCGGGTCCATCTCGTCCTTCAATTGGTACTCTCACAATAAAGGGGTCTACGCCGGTGATACGCATTGCAGTTCCTCCTTATATCAGGGTTTTAACGTGAAATTTCTATTGTCGGCTATAATCGATCTTGAACACTGCGGCAGAAAACACAACAGAGCGGAGTTCTAATAAGTATCACTTAAGACCATGGGCTTCCACTCAAGTTCAGTTGTATCTGGGTTCCGCTACAATTTTCCTGGGTTCTCCACTTTTTGATGTTGAGGGTACGAGACTTTATGATAGAATATGATGCAAAGTTAAGCAATATTTTCTCGAAATATTAAATCGACTATTGATTCGATATCAGCGTTGCACCGTCCAATGCTTTCGATATGAAATACTGAACAAAGTATGTTCAGTACCTGACTTTTCCGAATATGAGGGAATAATAGATGAAAGTTGTAATGTCTGCTAAAGCGACAGAGCAGTTTCTGAGCGAACTTCGCACCACCTTTCCGGACGTAACCTTTCACCGAGCTGCAACCTTGGAAGAAGAGATAGAACTCATTCGAGACGCGGATGTCTTTTGTGGAGACCCGTCACGCGAGGTTTTTCTCGCAGCCCAAAAACTCCTATGGATCCAGTGTCCGGGAACCGGCGTTGACAAAATTGTGTCGACACCTGAACTAAGAGATAGTGATGTCATCCTGACCAACGCACGAGGACCCCACGCCAACCCGATGGCTGACCATGCCTTTGGCATGATATTGACCTTTGCACACTGTCTGCGTGAGCAGTGGGAGGACCAAAAGGCGCACCATTGGGATACTGCAAAATATGATGAACGGGTTCTTGAACTCGATGGCAGTACCTTGGGTATCCTCGCGCTCGGTGGCATCGGGAGAGCGGTCGCACGGCGGGGTTACGGTTTCGGCATGGAAGTCTATGCAGTTGACGCACACCCGATGCCGGCACCGCCGGAAGTGAAAGATGTCTGGGGGCTTGACAGGTTGGATGAATTGCTCCAGAAGTCAGATTGGTTCGTCATCACCGCGCCGTTCACACCGGAAACGGAGGGGTTGATTGATCGGCGTCGTCTTGAGCAGATTAAGCCGGGGGCGTATGTCATCGCAATCTCGCGGGGTGGCATATTGGACGAAGAGGCGCTAATAGAAGGGTTGCGCTCTGGTCGCATCGCGGGTGCAGGATTGGATGTTACTGCGGTGGAACCGCTGCCAGATGATAGTCCGTTATGGGATATGGAGAATGTCATTATATCGCCTCACGCTTCCGCGTTGACGGCTGAGATGTGGGAGGGACGTCGTCAGATTTTCAAGGAAAATCTCCGGCGATTCCTCGCGGGTGAGCCGTTCCTCTATGTGTGTGACAAGCAGGCCGGATTTTAGTAACGAACGCAGATCTGCGTTCCTGAAAACCGTGCATGATATCAGGAGTGAGATATGAAAACGACAGATTTTGGCAATACAGGTCTCGAAATTACCCGCCTCGGTCTGGGGCTTGCCGAGATTTCTCGTCAAGAGAGATCCAAAGTCGTTGAGGAGGCAGACCGCGTACTAAATGCCGCGCTCGACGGTGGTATCAATTTCCTCGATACCGCTGCCTGTTACGGTAGAACGGAGGAGATAATCGGCGCAACCGTTGCACATCGGCGAGATGAGTATATCCTGGCGACGAAGTGCGGTCACACCACAGACGATGGTGATAGAGGTACACCGTGGACAGAGCACAAATCGTGGACCGGCGCAGCAGTTTCTGAGAGTATCGACCGAAGTCTGCGCCGGTTGCAGACAGACCATTTAGATATAGTCCAGCTCCACTCCTGCGATGTGGATGTATTGGAACATGGTGAGGTCATCGAAGCACTCGCGCAGGCGAGGGATGCGGGAAAGACCCGTTTTATCGGTTACAGCGGAGACAATGCAGCTGCCCGGTGGGCGGTAGACAGTGGTGTGTTCGACTCACTTCAAACCAGTTTTAACCTCGTAGAGCAGCATGCCCACACCAAAGGACTGTTCGAGGCCGCGGAAGCACGGGGGATGGGCGTTATTATCAAGCGGCCTGTCGCGAATGGTGCGTGGGGGAAAGAGCGTAGTCCCTACGAGTACGCAGATGAGTACTTCCGGCGCGCACAGATTATGGAAGGGATGGGACCGCTGCCACAAGCACCTGAAGACCCCATCCTACTGGCATTGGGATTTGTCTTGGCTCAACCCCAAGTCGATACAATAATCGTCGGAACCCATAATCCCTCGCATCTGGCATCAAATGTCGAAATGGTTACACACCGGCTCCCAATTCCAACCGAAACCGTTGACGCGCTGCGGCGTCGCTTTGAAGACGCAGATGATGGATGGTTCCAACTGACCTAAGCAAACGCACGATTTAGAAAATCAATACACAAGGAGAGGTTTCGAATGAAAATAACGAGCGTTGAGGCAGTCCCCAGCGCGTCTCCGACAACCAATATGCGCGGCACACGAAGTAACTACGTCTACGTCAAGATTTCAACCGATGAGGGCATTGTGGGATGGGGCGAGTCAACATGTGGTCCCCTGTCTGTCGCAAATGTTGTAGAAGAGATCGGAGCGACGTTGGTCGGCAAAGACCCATTCCGGATCGAGGAACACTGGCAGCGGCTCTATCATCTCTATCACAATGTCCGCGGCGGCGTAATCCAGATGGCAGCGATCAGTGGGATAGAAATCGCCCTTTGGGACATCAAAGGCAAGGCATTTGATGCGCCGGTGTGGCAGCTGCTCGGCGGGCAAATGCGCGATCGGATCTGGACGTACGGCCGCTTCGATGGCCAAACCCCTGAACTTGCTGTCGAACATGCCCTGCGTCAGGTTGATACGGGTCTGACCGCATTAAAGGGTGACCCTTTCGGGCATCAAGGATTGTTCATCAGCTCTGAAGCAGAGCGGGATGCTATTGCCAAAGTAAAGGCGGTACGTGAAGCGGTTGGAGACGATGTCGAACTATTGGTCGAGGTGCACGGAAGGTTGTCGCCATCATCGGCAATCCGAATTGGTCATGCCCTGGAGGAGTTTAGACCCTACGTCTATGAGGAGCCGGTGCCGCCCCAAAACGTTGACGCCATGGTGAAAGTTGCAGAAGCTGTAAATATCCCGCTTGCAACCGGAGAGAGACTCTACACCAAGTGGGGATTTGTCGAACTACTTGAAAAGCAGGTTGTGGCACTGATCCAGCCGGATGTTTGCCACGCGGGTGGGATTTCCGAACTGAAGAAGATCGCTGCTATGGCTGAGGCGTACTATGTCGGATTCCAACCCCACAATCCCTACGGTCCCATCAACACAATGGCCGCAATACAGGTTGATGTCTGTACAAGTAACTTCATGATACAAGAGGGTGGTCATGCACCGTGGTTTGATCAGGTTGTCGTTGGTGAATTCCCTCGCCAGAAGGAAGGATATTTTGATGTGCCAACCGAACCCGGTATTGGTATTGAGATGGACGAAGAAACGTTGCGATCAAATCCACCTGTAGCACGGCGTGAAGCAGAAGGCTATAGCCGTGGCGCAACATGGAAATCCAAACAGGAAACCGAATGGGTTTGAAACCGCACAATATCACATTACTTCCACATTTTTCGCATAGGTAGGAGATGCACAGATGCAAATCTCAATCCAGAAGATATCGACCGCGGTCGGAGCGGTAGTGGAAGGTGTAGATCTTTCGGATTCCGTGCCATCCAAGGTGTTTGAAGCGCTTCAACTGGCAGTTGGCGAACACGGCGTGCTTGTTTTCCGTGATCAGCATCTGACGCCAGCGCAGCACGTCGATTTCAGCCGCCGATTTGGTTCCCTTGAAACGCATGTCATATCCGAAGCTTTGCTGGACGGATACCCTGAAATCTATGTGATTTCCAACGTCGTTGAAGATGGAAAGCCACAGGGCAGACCATACGCCGGCACCTATTGGCACTCGGACCTAAGCTACATGCCCGTGCCAGCGATGGGCTCAATGATGTATGCACTACGAATCCCTGAGATAGGCGGGGACACAATGTTCGCCAACATGTATCTCGCGTATGAGACGCTTTCATCAGGGCTCCAACGGATGCTGGAACAATTGCGGGCAGTTCACAGTTTCGGTCATGCCGATAAACGCTTTTTCTCACAACGAGGGGATAAGGCTCGACTCAATGAGGCAGCGAAGAAAAAGACACCGCCCGTCGAACATCCAGTCGTCCGCACCCATCCGACCACCGGGCGTAAGGCGTTATTCATCAATCCCGGCTTTACCTCCCGCTTTGTCGATATGACGGAGGAAGAGAGCGAGCCGCTGCTGGAATATCTCTTCCAACACATCACGCAACCCGCTTTCATCTATCGTCACAGATGGCAGGTGAATGACCTGGTCTTCTGGGACAACCGCTGCACAATTCATCATGCTATCAGAGACTACGGAGAAGATTCGCCTCGCCACATGCACCGAACAACAATCAGCGGCGATAAACCCATTCCTGTATGATTTCAATGCAAGGATGCTAGAACACAAGGTTTCTTAAAGTCTTTGTATCCTTGCGGCTTTGTACCTTTGCGTCCTTGCGTTAAAATAATAGGACTTCATATAGAGTGAAATTCACACTGTATCGAATAAGGAGGGATCATGAAAGCTGCTGTCCTATACGAATTAAACCAACCGGTTGTTGTCGAAGATATTGAAATGGCAGGTCCCAAGGAAGGTGAAGTTGTTGTCAAGGTCGCAGCAACGGGCGTGTGTCACAGCTGTTACCATGCGGTCACAGGCAAAATCAGCTATCCACTCCCAGTGGTGTTGGGAGACGAAGGTGCGGGGGTTGTTGAAGAGGTCGGGGAGGGTGTCACTCTGGTGAAGCCGGGTGATCATGTGATACTATCATGGGTGCCTTCGTGTGGTTATTGCATCTACTGTGCCCAAGGCTATTCCCACCTCTGCCTGAAAGCGAGACAAAGCGAACGTGGATGCCTCTTTGATGGGACAACACGCTACAAAAAGAACGGTACTCCTATCCACCACTATGCATGGGTCGCATCCTTCGCCGAATATACCGTAATTCCCCAAGAATCTGCTATACCGATTGACAAAGAGATTCCCTTGGATAAAGCGGCACTGGTCGGTTGTAGCGTTACAACGGGGTTTTGTGCTGCAACCAATACCGCTCAAGTGCGTCCGGGGAGCAGCGTCGTGGTATTCGGGACGGGTGGCATCGGTTTGAATGCCATTCAAGGTGCGGCTGTCGCGGGTGCCGAGAAGGTTATCGCGGTAGACCTGCTAGACACTAAGCTGGAAATGGCACAGCAGCTTGGCGCGACACATACCATCAACGCGAGTAACCTCGATCCCATCCCAGAGATTCAATCGCTGACGGATGGACTTGGTGCAGATTATGCCATTGAAGCGATTGGGGTGAACGTAACCTACGATCAAGCGATACGTGCCCTACGGCCGCGGGGGAAGGCGGTTTGGATCGGTGTGCCCGAACGCGAACCTCTGTCGTTGGAGCCGGGCATACTCGCCGGTGAAAGAATGGTTATGACCAGTACCTACGGTTCAGCGCGTCCCCGTGACGATATGCCTCGCTTGCTAGCACTTTACCGCGCGGGGATCCTTAAATTGGACGAACTGATTAGCCGCACTTACAAATTGGAAGAGATTAACGAGGCATTCGATGACCTTCTCAACGGAGAGGTCGCTCGCGGGGTGATTCAGTTTTAAGATCGCGGATAGATTAGGACTGACGGTTTAGGGGGGCCGGCTCTAACACGCCCAACTGATAGTAAGACGTTTGCACTACACAGCAACACTTTCCAACCAATCCTTACTGACCTCAATCCCAAACCCCGGCGCATCGTTGGGCACAAGCTGACCATCCTTAATTACAGCGGTTCCGGGGATGGCGACCATCTCTTCAGGCGGCACACCCGGCGGAGAAACGCCCTCAGAGCGTTCGCCCCAAGCGATGGCGGGCATCGCAAAAGCAAGGTGCTGCCCATAAGGATAATTCATGCCGCCGTGGGTGATCACCGAAATACCCGCCGCTTCGGCAAGGTGACAGATCCGAACGCACGACGTGATTCCGCCCGCCCATAGCACGTCCGGTTGGAAGATATCTACGTACCGATGGGTCGCTGCCATTGAGAAAGGTAGCGGCATGTACCAATGTTCACCAGTAGCGAGTGTCTGCCAAGGCAGTCGCCGCCGGACTTCAGCAAACCCTTCAAAATCTTCCGGTATCAGGTAGTCTTCTAACCACTTGAGGCGGTAGGGTCTCAACAGCTCAGCGAGCCGGATAGTATACTCTACATCTAACGACAGCCAGCAGTCCAACATCAGTTCGACATCATTGCCAATCAGTTCTCGTGTTCTCGCTACCTCTTCCTCATTCCTATTGAGACCCTCCAGCCCGTCGGCGGGTCCATAGGGCAGCGGGAGTTTGGTCGCCTTGAAGCCCAACTCCATATACCACTCAGTCTCGAATCCAGTAGAGTAGCAGAAGATGCTTTCCTTCTGAGGTCCACCGAGAAGTTCGTAGACGGGTCGGTTCAACAGCTTTCCCTTCAGATCCCATAGGGCAAGGTCAACGGCACTGATCGCATAGCTTGCGATTCCGGTGCTGCCGTAAGGGGTAGCCATTCGGAACATCATGTCAAATACTTTCTCCGTCGCCATGCAATTTTCGCCCACAAGGTGTCGAGCGAAATGGTCATTGATGACTTTTACCGCCGGTCCCCCGTTAATGGTGACACCCACGCCAAAGGTGCCGTCTTCAGCCGTGATTACGCACCCAACTCGGTTCCAGCTAGCTCCCGACGACGACCGTCGTGTTCGGTAAGCGGGATAACGCGCCATTGGACTTGGCGAATCAGGTCGATCTGTAGGCGGCAAACTCCGTGGCTTGGTTTTGGGAGCGGGCGTGATGTCTATCTCTGCGGCTTTTATCTCCTTAATTTTCATCTGTCTGGTGCTTCCCTCTATAATCTTTGGTGCAAGTTAGTGAGGATGTCGTTTCCGCATCGTAGTAGGTTGGGCTGAACGACACCGATAAAACATACCAAGCATCACACTGAGATTTTGGTGTTCGGTTCTGCCTGAAATTGTCCTAATCTACTAGTGAAATCCAACACTAAAACCAATGACAACGGTTTTCACGTTTCACGCATCACGTTTCATTCGTTCCCCCACGGATACGATTCCACGCGGAATGACCGATCGGCAACCGGTAGGTCAACCCTAGCCCCGCCTTCCGATGAAGACGCATGAATTGCGAAACCTATCTCGGTAGCACGGCGAACATGTTCGATGTCGCAGGCGGTTCGTCGGCCTGTTTGCGCTGCCTGCACCAGATCGCTCACCATCGCCTTACCAGCAGGCCACGGTTCGGTTTCCTCCGGGAGATCTAATGGCCGCAAGCCTGCCCCAGATGAATCGTCCGCTAACCAGATATAGCTCTCATTGGCATCGTCCAAGAGAAACAGACGCCCTGTTTCTCCGACCACTTCAAAGGTCATCCCTGCATTTTCATGGCGACCATCAGGGGTAAAATAAAGCACCGCTCCATTTGCCAGACCGATCTGCGCGTGTCCGGCTGGATCCATGCGTCGCCGTGAATCGGGCGGCTCCTCCGAAACGTCGTCCACTAAGCCGCTGACCCACACCGGTTCAACATCACCTACTAGGCCCAGAATAGCATCATACGAATGGCAGCCGTGATTGATCAGATTGGACAGTGCATAGGCGGTAGCACTGGTAACCTTTCCGATCACACCATCGGCAATTAGCTCGCGCAGCGCGCAATAACGGGGCATCCAGCGGCGGTCCAACCCCAAAAGCAGCGGCACCTCTCGGCATGCCACGATAATCCGATCCATCTCCGCCAAGCTGGTAGCAAGCGGTTTGTCGCACAGAATACCGCGCACTCCGGCTTGGACAGCCAACTCAATCTGATCGGCGTGCATCGTTTGGCGTGTGGCTATGCACAGCAGGTCAGGCTGAGTCTCATTAAGCATCTGTTGATAGTTGTCATAGGTCGGAATCTCTCCCCAGACCTCTCGCCAACAATCCACAAACTCTGTTCGGGTGTCTGTACCAAGGTCGAACACCGCTACCACGTCCGTCTCCGGAACAGTATGAAACGCAGTCGCAAAGTTATGGCTGCCCGGTGTACGGTGTGTCATACGGTGGCAGCCAGCGACCGCTACACGCAAGCTATCTTGGCTTTGTCCCACTGTTTCTCTCCTCATCCTTAGCTATAGATTGACAGTTTAAGCTGTTCTACCACGAAAATCCGGCGCCCTCCGGCGCAAGAAAACACCCATCAACGAAGTGATCACGTTCCTCATCGGTCAATAGTCCCGTTTCCAAATACAGCGTGTTGGGCAGAGCGCATAGAATATTCAGGTTTATCAGCCCTCCACCATGTGTACAGCACGGAACATCAAACGCGGCTGCCATCAGACCGGTGGCGACACATTCCGAGAATCCACCCAAACGGGCAAGATCGACCTGCACGATGTCTATCCCACGACGGATTAAGAGTTCCTTAAACTCTTCCTTCCCATAAAGGTTTTCGCCGGTAGCGATGGGCATAGCAAGTCCGTGCGCGAGTTCGGCGTAGTCATCGTAATTGCGAGCAGGTAACGGTTCTTCCAGCCAAAAGACCCCCATCTCTTGAAAAACCTGCCCACGCCGCAACGCCTCATACACGGTGAGCGTTTGGTTGGCGTCCACCATAACCGTGACATCTGGACCGATCTCCGCACGAACTGCTTCTAAACGTCGGATGTCCTCCTCCAGTGTTGGCGAACCTACCTTGACCTTCACTGCCTTGAATCCTTGTTCTGTGGCTTTTCCACAGACCTCCTTGAGCTCATCAAGGTCTAAGTGCATCCATCCAACCATGGTATAGGCGGGGACTCGGTCTTTTGCTTGACCAACAAGGCGGTGTACAGGTTGTCCCGTCTCCTGCCCAAAGATCTCCCAAAGCGCGACATCAACAGCCGTGAGGGCGTACATCGTCATGCCGTGGATCGCCTGCTCTTCCAATGCCCGCTTCAAATCTTCGTGAATGAGCCGAATAGCGAGCGGATCCCGTCCCACAAGTAGCGGTGCGACCTCCGCATCAAGCATTGTCTGTAGCGTCTGGTTCGCACCACGAATCGAAGAGAAACCGACCGATGAACGACCGACAATGCCTTTATCGGTATGGACCTTCACGTGCACACGTCCCGGATGTTTATTAGCGCGGAGGGCATCAGTGATTGGGCGCTCCGGCGGCGGGGCGATATACAGTTCGGTTTCAAGATGGGTGATTTTCATTGTTCTCCTCCTTGTGCCTTTGTGTCCTCCGATTCGGATCGGGATTTCTATTGAATTTTCAGATGTACCAATACACCAGGAGATCCTACCCCAAGATATTGCTCACAAATTTCAGCGTTGATTGGATGTTTCCGTCGATTTCGTCCACAGTCTCTCCACCGACACATTCAACATATAGGGGTCCCTCAAAACCGCCATTGACAAGCCCGGCGAGGACCGTGTCAAATTCAACTAACCCTTCGCCCGGCGTGACCATCACATCAGGCACACCATCTTCAACGGCACAATCCTTAATAATCGTCGTCGACACCCTCGGCGCAATAGTCGCTACATCGGTTTCGGGACGGAGATCGCCTTTGGTGTAGTAGATTATGTTGCCTGGATCGTAGCAGATCCCGAAGGCGGGATGTTTCACTTCTTCATCGGCATCAATCAGGTCTTGGACCGTGAGACTGATTCCACCGTGCGGCTTCATCGTTATATTGACGCCCATTTCTGCCGCATGTGGTGCAGCTTGACGCATCAACTCAAAGTAGTCTGCATAGTGAGCTTCGTTTCCTGTTCCACAATCGAGCAACCACTTCGTCCCCAGCGCAGCGGCGTTACTGATGAGTTGTTTGTAGTCAGCCACTGCTGCTTTCAAACCGAGGTTCAATTTCGTACTGCCGATTAACATTGACGGAGCCAATCCAGCAGCCTCCGCGGCTTTGCGGGTTTCGGCAATTTCTGCGTCCGTGCTATCGGCTCTCACCGGAACCTGACCGGCGTTGGCAAACACTGCGACATCGGTATATCCAGCAGCCGCGATATGATCGCACGCTTCGGAGAATGTAAGTGAACCGTAGGGACGGGTTGTGCAGCCAATGGTATGTGCCATAATAGGTGTCCTTTCAACTATTGAGTGATGTTCGTACGAGGATTTGACGCAGATTTGGTAGGAACCACGCCGCGCCATTCAACCATCCGTTGGTGATGGTACGTTTGCAGAAGCAGGGGTCGGATCCAAGTAAAGCTGTTGATAGATGATGTAGCTATCAATAACCTTTTTTATATGACGGCGTGTCTGGTCTATCCCAATGTCTTCGATGAATTCATCCAGATCCGGGATCTGCTTGCCCTTTATCCATCGCCGCATCCGGCCGGGACCGCCATTATATGCACCGGCAACCAGTGCGTGATTATTGTCAAACTGGTTCATCAAACTTTTCATGTACCATGCCCCCATCTGAATGTTGATATCGGGATTATATAGCATACTCTTGCTATATTGAGGGATCTTGAGACGGCTTGCGAACTCGGGTCCATTCGCCGGCATAATCTGCATCAGTCCTACCGCACCCGCGTAGGAAACAATGTCGGCGTTAAATCGACTCTCTTCGCGGATCATAGCAGCGACGAATAGCGGGTCAATTTCGTAGGTTGTCGTATGTTTTTGAAGGAGGTCCTTGTAGTAAAGTGGGTAGAGGAGTCGATAAAGCTCTATCGGTATGGCGTTGTTTGCGCCACGCAAAGGTCGGAAATTTGATAGCCGATCTGCATATCGGTGCGCCTGTTGAAATCTCTTCAGTTTTTCAAGGCATACTACCATATTATAGTAATTGTGTTGAAGATTTGAGTTGCCGCGCTGTATATCTCCCTCAAGTTCGGTCAAGGCATTCTCAAAAAGCTTGAGACGCATCAATTGTTGGACACGAGCCGTTTTCTTGGATCCGATGTCTTTCCAAGCAGGGCTGTCCAAAGCGACACGGACGCGAGGGACTTCTGGGGTTTCCTGTTTGGCGGGCGCAGCACGTTTTGATTGAAGCCGTTTCAGATGTTGCTTTGCTGCACCGCTGTAATACCAATGACTTGCTCGTGCGAGTTCGCTGTATGTTGCCTCCGCTGCTTCTAACTGGTTCTGACGTTCATAGATCTTTGCTATCCAGAAGTGTGCGGCTTTAGCCCAACTATCGTGTGGAAAACCCTTTTGCAAAGTTGTGAAGGTTGCAAGGCAATCTGTGTATCGTTCATTTCTGAATTGGATCCAACCGATTCGCCAGTATGCACGCGGTAACCAGTTGCTATGGGTGTATTGGGTTGTTAGGCGACGATAGGAAGCAATGGCTTTGTCGTACTGTTTCTCGTTCTCCTGCACCCATCCAAGATCATACAACGCATCGTCCGCTAATGCGCTCCAGTTGTATTTTTCAACGAATTCAATCAAACGCTTCTCAGCCATTTGCGGCTGTCCCTTGCGCCGGTAGCATAGCGTCGACTGGTAGAGTGCCCGCGTGAGATAACCGCTCGCTGGGTAGAGGGAAACGATTTTGTTGTATGCTTGAAGTGCAGAATCATATTTACGCTGACGGTGGAATGTGCGACCGATATAGTAGGTAGCACGTGCGGTGATTTTGTCTTTGTGTCCCGCGGCAACCTTGCGAAATTCCGAACGTGCCTTCGTCAGTTGACCCCGATTGAACCGTACCATGGCGTGCGTCATGCGTTGATTGCGGGTAATCTGGAGTTCTGGATGTCCTGCGACCAATTTTTGCAATGCGTCGAGTGAACTCTGTGCAATTGTGTCCGCGTCCTTTGCGTGCATAAGCTGTTGGTAGGTGTCTTGGGCTTTCTTCCAATTGCCCAGTTTTGCATAAGTCTTTGCAGCTTCAAAGGTCGCTCTCCTAGCATAACTGTTCTTTGAGTCGTTGATCAGAGACAGAAACCTCTTGAGGGCTTCGGCGTGATTGCCTGCGTTATAATATGCTTTGCCGAGTTCATACCGCGCGCCCGCAGAATGTAAACTCTGCGGATGTTCATCGATCAGTCGTTGATACCAGACTATGGCGTTGCGGTTGTCTTGCTTCTGTCGGTATGACTTTGCCAAATGGTAGAGGACGTAATCCGCCACGGGATAGGTTGGAGAAACGGCATGCGTGTAATGTTCGATCGCTTTTGACCATTTTTCCGTCTTTTCGTAACAGTAAGCCAGCACATGATGGATCGCGTGTTTCTCTGGATGGGTTGGCTGTGTTTTCAGTAGATCTTCTAAACTTCGTGCCGCTTCCGTGTAGTTCCCCTGATCAACCAAGTTGAGTGACTCTTCAAAATTGGCTTCCGCAAATGCCCGCAGAATCACACAGAGGGTGAAAACAATAGAGAGTAAGTAACTGTACAATATTTTTCTGGGCATATCGTTACGGGTTCAGGAACGATATCGGCAGCCAATCATCAAAAATCTCAAGCGATTATGGACTGTCTTTAAGCAGCTGCTGCGCTGCTGACTTATCAGGGACTGTTCCCGAATCTACCCGAATTACCTCCTTTATATCTTGGAACCATCTCTCTTTTAGTGGAAGACTCTTACAAGATAGATAATGCGCTCAGGATCAAATCGTTCAACAATCCATTGATGATGGACTGATAAGCTCTGGTGCGCCTACGATTGGGGAGAGCGCCGATATAGGCTGCCGCGTCCTGTTTTGGGGCGTCACTGTTCTATCTGGCTGGCAATCCGCGATAAACCAGCCCCCCCGTGATTAACGCAATCAGCAGAAAAAACACCCCCGCGCCGTAAAACCCCAGGAGCAATTTGCCGATCCCAAACAGTGTGCAATAAACAAATGCCGAACCCAACACCCAATTGAGTAGTGCTGGTGTACTGCTGTCCGTGATCGGTGCTACATCTGCAAGACTGCGGATGCGTCCCCACCAGCCACCATTTGGTCGAACCCGTTGATAAAACGCAATCAGCTTCTCTTCGGAGACAGGTGCAGTCATTAAAGTTATGACGAGCCAAACCAGTGTCGAACACGGAACGATGATCAGCATCTGATATGCGAAATGATCCTTTGTTTGGGGTAAGGTGAACACAATCGCCGAAACAATCGCAGAAGTAACCATTGCGGCGATCTCTGACCATGCATTAATTCGCCACCAGTACCACCGCAAGATCTGCACCAGTCCAATCCCTGCGTTGAGGGCAATCAGGAATTTCCACGCTCCCGCAATTGAATCCATGAACAAACTGGCTGCTCCTGCAATAAGCATGATCAGCACTACCGAGATTCGGGAAACCACCACGTAATGACGGTCGTCAGCCTCCGGTTTAAAAAAACGTTTGTAAAAATCATTAACAAGGTAGGATGCCCCCCAGTTAAGGTGGGTATCAATCGTTGACATAAACGCTGCAAGAAACGCCGTGAGCATCAGACCAAGCAATCCTGCGGGTAAGTATGCAAGCATCAGCATCGGATACCCTGCCTCCGGATCGCTGAGGTTTGGATAGACAACCATCGATACAAGGGCAACAAGAATCCATGGCCAGGGGCGCAAGGTATAGTGTGCGATGTTAAACCATAGCGTAGCAAGCAGGGTGTTCCGTTCGTCTTTTGCTGCGAACATCCGTTGAGCGATATAGCCGCCGCCATCTACACCGTTTGCCGCCCACCACTGGACACCGAGATAAACACCGAAGGTCAATATCGCCATCTCGCCGGCCCCGGAGTCCGGAAAGAGGTTCAGAATCGAGTGATCTGCCCCATGTATCGCCGAGAGCTTGGTCTTCAGGGCACCTATACCCCCGATTTTGACAACAGCGATAACCGCTAACGCAATCGACCCGACCATCGCCATTCCGAATTGGATCAAGTCCGTTATAACAACGCCCCAAAAGCCTGACAGCGCACAATATATGCCTGCAATCAGCATACATGCCAGAACAACAAACACCTTCGATGTACCGGTGTCAGGCAAGCCGAAGGTCAACACAATGATCTTCTGCATTGCCAAGATTACCCATCCCATCGTAATACAATTAATCGGCAACCCGATGTATAAGGCACGAAAGCCGCGCAACAGGCTGGCGGATCTTCCTGAATAACGCAATTCCGTCAACTCAACATCGGTGATAACCTCCGACCGACGCCAGAGTCGAGAGAACAGGAATGTTGCTAACATCCCGCTCAAGACCATGTTCCACCATAGCCAATTCCCGGCAATTCCGTCCTTCGCAACGAGCCCCGTGACTGCCAACGGGGTATCCGCGGCAAATGTCGTTGCGACCATTGATGTGCCTGCAAGCCACCACGGCAAGTTTCTACCGGATACGAAAAACTCGTTAATGTTCCTCCCAGCACGTTTAGAGTAGTAAATACCAAGTCCAAGCGCGAAAAAGATGTAACTAACGATGATTACGCCGTCAATAGGTGAAAGTTTCATCAAACACCGATCCTATTCTACTGTTGATGCGCCGAGGGTATGCCTGCGCGGTTAGTTTGCAATTTTTGAGACGGTACGACTTGGGCAACGTGGGAAATTACCGGAGAGTTTGGCTATCTTATCATGGAAAATATACCAAATCAAGTTAAATATAGGACGGTCACAGTTTCGCTTGCCACCTGTCCTCAACTTTGCTAAAATAAATACATCAGCTGTCGTATGTTGCAGCCGATTTCTGACACTCCGAAACGTGTATGACTGGGAGTATATTATGGGAGATTCGTATGAGAACTGAACCGCTAAGATCTATCCACGTCGGCACGGGTGGCAGAGGGGTATGGCCCATTGATGTTGTAACAGCCGATCCAAATTGGGAACCTGTTGCCCTTGTCGATGTCAATGAGGCGTTCCTCGAAAACGCACGTGAGAAAACGGGACTAACGGAATCCGCTTGCTTCTCGAGCATTGAAGAAGCCGCCCAGGAGGTCGAAGCCGACGCGGCGTTAATCTGTACACCAACCGAAACGCACGCTCCATTCGCGCGAATAGGGTTTGATGCCGGCTTGCACGTGCTCGTCGAAAAGGGAATGACGACTGACTTGGCTTTAGCGAAGCAGCTGGTCAAGGAGGGTGAGGAGTTCGGAGTTAGATTCTGTGTGGCGCAGAATTATCGCTACCAGCCGCTGCAACAGACAATCAAGCGGATCCTTGATGAGAGAACCTGTGGTGCACCAGCAATTGTTGACCTAATTCACCATCGCTATCGCCCGGAACCACGCACACTCAACTATCTCAACGCCATGATCTGGGACATGAGTTGCCATCATTTCGATAATCTCAACTTCTGGTTCGGTCCGGTCAAGACAGTAACCGCGCGGACATTCAACACACCGTGGAGTCGATATCCTTACGATTCAGGGGTTTACGCAATTTTCGAGTATGAAAACGGTATGGTGTGCAATTACGGCTTAACGCACTGCGCCCAAAATAGCTCATATCACCTGCGGATGCAAATGGAGCGAGGCTCCCTCAGGGCGTATGATGTAGAGGGAATCGAATTGCAACCGACAGGGGGCGGCGCGACTGAAACGATCGAACCACTGACTTTACCGCGCAGTGAGCAGCTAGTCCTCGATGCGTTAAGGGATTACATCCGCGATGGGATTGAACCAGGTATCTCAGGAAGAAATAACCTTCAGACGCTTGCCCTTTGTCAGGCAACCTGTGACGCGGCAAGCACCGGAACGATTCTCAAGGTAGCGGATCTACTTGAGGGGTAAGGACGATAGTCGTTTCCAATCAA
This sequence comes from Candidatus Poribacteria bacterium, assembly GCA_965220385.1. Lineage (GTDB taxonomy): Bacteria > Poribacteria > WGA-4E > WGA-4E > PCPOR2b > PCPOR2b. The sequence continues at coordinate 2,355,646 of OZ244825.1, forward strand.
TATATCGAACGTTGCAAATTTCCGAGAAATTCCTATGTCAGTCAGCACCCAACATCCATACAGAGACTTCATCCTAATTACCAACCCGATTTCGGGAAAAGGTGCGGCGACGGAGGTCGCTGAACAAGCGTTTCAGCGGCTCACAGCTGAAGGGCACACGGGTCAACTGGAGTTGACCACCCAGGCTGGTGACGCGAATCGGATTGCGCGCGACGCTGTTGAAAACGGTTCAAATTGGATATTTGCATGTGGAGGCGATGGTACAATCCACGAGGTCGTCAATGCAATTGCGGAGAAGCCGGACATAGTGCTTGGTGTTCTGCCGTGTGGGAAAGGAAACGATTTCGCAGAGGCCTTGAAGATTCCTACAAAGCCTGTGGAAGCGATTGAGGTGCTATTAAACGGGGCTACGCGCCAAGTTGACCTCGGAAAGATCGGAAACCACTATTTCGATACGATTGTAACGTGTGGTTATGATGCGGAGGTGAGTCGGCGTGTTACAGAGGAGGGAGCGCCTTTCTCAGGCACAGCCTCTTATGTCTATACGGCAATCACGACGCTTTTCCGTTACCGATCTCCGGCCGCTCGTATCAAAGGCGACTTCGGTGCCTACGAAGGAGAAATCCTTCTCACTGCGACCGGGATCACCTCCAGTTACGGTGGTGGGATGAAAATCGTGCCGGAGGCAATTATAGATGACGGGTTATTCGACGTGTGTATTATCGAACCCGTTCCCCATCGTACCGTTTTGCTCTTGCTTTTGACCCTCTTCTGGGGCGGACATGCCGGACATCGCGCTGTCCAGATGCACCGCACAAAAACACTGACCATCGAAACGGATCCGCCGATACTTCTGTATGCGGACGGAGAACGGGTCTGCTACACCCCTGCGACGGTTGAAATAGTTAAACGTGGCCTGACCGTCATCGCACCCCCGGAATGATCCACTACCGCTTGAAAGGCTCAAAAGTTCTGCAGCGATTCAATACAACCGTTGTGCCGCAAGCCGTTCTTCATCTATTTCCACGCCCAATCCAGGTCCTTCTGGAACAATGATATGTCCTTCTTCATAGCATACCTTCTCCCTAACAATCTGTTCGTAATAGACCAATGGTCCCGAAGGATAGCACGGGAAATCGAGGTTAGGCATTGCCGCCGCTACATGCGCCCGCGCTGCGGTGCCGATGGAGAGTTCCACCGTGCTGCCTAACAATGTCTTGATGCCGAACAGTTCAGCCAACCCAAATACCTTTTGACAGGCGGTCATGCCCGAATAACCCACACCGAGGTTGAAAACATCTACCGCTTCGTGCTGGGCTAACCGGACAGCGACATGAGCTTCCGACGCATGCTCACTGATCGGCACGTCTACCGCTTGTTTCACAGCGATAAAGTCCTCGATAGGAGCGTTCTGGCGCCCTTTGACAGGGGATTCAACAAGATTTGGCTTAAATGCTGCAAAACGACCAATGATATCAATAGCCGATTCCACGTCAAACCGTCCACTTGCGTCTAAGGCATTGATCTCGACCCTATCTCCCCAGCGCTGCCGCAGTTCAGAGAGAAAACGTTCATCCAGTGCCAAATCGGCACCGAAATAGTAACGAATTGTCGGATGGCCTTGGTCTTGCAATTTTTCAATGCGCTGTAAGTTCGCTTCTACGTCCGCCTCAATCTGGCACGGTGCGAGTGGATAGGCAAAGGGAATTCGTTCGCGGTATTTGCCTCCGAACAGTTGGTAAATTGGCACATCTAACGCCTTACCAATAGCGTCGTGCAATGCGATGTCTATTCCAGGGAGGACCTGATGCTCCCACTCCTGTTGTCCCAGATCCACCTGGATTGCTGTCAGGTCAAACGGGCTGCGTCCAAGGAGCAAAGGCTCCAACCGAGCTGCCAACTCATTAACAGCCTCCGGGGTAGGATCGAAATTAACATCCGACATCTCACCCAATCCTGTGATATCAGCATCGGTGTGCAGCCGAACGATGATATGGTGAGAGATTGCTTTCTCCGAATCGGAAGGGCAGGTTCGCCCCATCTCGCGAGTTGAGTAGACTGGAATCAGTTCAATATTTGTAATCTGCATCTTTTCTCCTATCCACGTAATGCGTAATAATGAAAGTTGCTATGGCGTATTGATATTTGGTACGACGTACACTTTCCACATTCGTAGGTCGGATAGTGCCTGACCATTTCACCCGATTCAATAGCGGTAGGTAGCCTGTAGGTCGAGATTCATATCTCGACCTACAAATATCAACAGAATTATCTTTTGACCTTATGTCCACTCTAATATTCAAATCAGAGAGGAAGTTATTGATGGACACGAAATTAATCAGTTTCATTTATTTAGTGTTTGTTTTGATGTTAGTCTCAACCAACTTTCACGATGTCCAAGCATCGGAAACAGAAAGTCAACCGCCAGACCTCCGTACCCGCAAATCCGGAAGCGATTGGAACCGTTTCTTAGGACCAACAGGAGACAGTAAATCCCCCGAAACCTCCCTCCTCACCTCTTGGCTCCCAGCAGGTCCACCTGTCGTCTGGGAAAAAGAGATCGGAACCAGCTACGGGGCACCAACCGTTTCCCAAGGACGGCTTTTCATGTTCGATCGTCATGGCGAATTTGCTCGCTTAACCTGTATGAAAAGTGAGACCGGCGAAGAACTGTGGCGATTTGAGTATCCGACGGACTACGAAGATCTGTACGGCTATAATAACGGACCGCGAACCTGTCCGGTCGTTGATGGGAACCGCGTCTATATTTTTGGTCCTGAGGGCATGTTACACTGTGTGGCTGTTTCAGATGGCAAACCTTTGTGGAGCATTGATACTACCGCGAAATTCCACGTCATCCAGAATTTTTTCGGCGTCGGATCCGCTCCAGTGGTCGAGGGTGAGCTGCTTATTGTCCAGATTGGCGGTTCACCGCCGGGTCGCGCCAAGAATCTACTTTCCGCCCGTAGTCCGGTTCAAGGAAACGGCAGCGGTATTGTCGCTTTCAACAAATGGACAGGTGAAGTTGTCTACCAGATCACCGATGAACTGGCAAGCTATACAACTCCAACACTTGCGACCATCAACGGCCGCCGATGGTGTTTCACCTTTACTCGTGGTGGCTTGGTCGCCTTTGAGCCACGTTCCGGAACCGTGGATTTCCACTATCCATGGCGTGCCAAAAAGTTTGAGTCCGTCAACGCTTCTAATCCGGTCGTTGTTGGCAATCTGGTGTTCATCAGCGAGACATACGGTCCGGGAAGCTCTCTTCTGAAAGTCCGTCCCGGCGGATACAAGGTGGTGTGGAAGGATTCCGAGCGCCATCGTAATAAAGCCATGCAGTTGCACTGGAGCACAGCTATCCATCACGAAGGCTATCTCTACGGTTACAGCGGACGGCATTCGAGAGGCTGCGAGCTGCGCTGTGTCGAGTTGCGGACAGGAAAGGTAATCTGGTCGCATCGTGTCCATGAGCGCGGGTCCTTGCTCTATGCAGATGGACACTTCATAAGCTTGGGTGAATTCGGCACGTTCACCCTGATTCGCCCCAATCCAAAAGAATTGGAGATAGTCTCACAGGTTCTGCTGACCGACGAAACCGGTGAAGAACGGATTAAATATCCTGCGTGGGCGGCGCCGGTTCTCTCAAACGGCTTTCTGTATCTCCGGGGAAAAGATCGACTGGTCTGCTTGGACCTACTCCCTAAAGACGGATAGGTGACTGGGGAACGATTCTATCAATCAATCCGTTCCCCAGCTTTCCCATTCACCAACAGACGAACAGAACGGCCGAATGTATGGACAAATAGCTCTCCCTTCTCTTGAAGATGCCATCTCTCTAATAGACAGTCGTCGAATGATCGGACATCAACCTCAATCGCATCATCAAAAATCTTCACTTTCAAATCTTCCACAATTGATTTGTGCTGATGATCGAGGGCGTCCGCAATGCGCAAAATGGCTGCAAGCCGGCTCACCTGCTCCTTTTCAGTATAGGACAGCCTCTGAAAATGCGAATGGGAAGGTTTTTGTGGATCGGGGAATGCTTTCCTGTGATAACGGGCGATGTTGGCAACCAATTCAAGCTGTTTTTCGTTGAGCCCAACAATCTCCGAATTCCGTATCAGGTAGTAAGAGTGTTTATGATGCGACAACGGGTTAACATACCCGCCAATCTCATGAAGCACTGTCGCCACACTCAGTAGCATCCGCGATTCTGAGGACAAGTGATGGATCGATTGCAGCTGATCAAACAACAGTTCCGCTAAGTAGCGTACCTGTTTGGCGTGTCCCAAGTGGAAGCGATATTTGCTGCCGAGTGCCATCGCTGCTTTGATAATCTCTGCTTCTTCTGAAGTCTCGTCCCATGAGTTTCTGTGACGATCCGCCATCTCCGCGAGCAATCCATCCTTGAGTCCAACATTTGCGGCGTAAAGCCCTCTCGCCCCAATCACATTGCTTACCACCTCTGTGAGTACAAGACCGGCAGGTAGAATAACATCCGCACGGTCCGGTGCCATACCGTAACGTTCCATACGTTCTTGCACACTGAGTCTCGAAATATCCCTGACAAAACGTTGGAAATCCCGCAATGGAATAAAACGCACGTCTCTGGAGAACTCATTGTTCTCTGGATCTAAGACTCCAAGTTGCTGACCGAATTCTTCAACATTTCCGCCGGTGCCAAGCACGATGTCAATGTCGTATCTGTTGATCGCATCCAGTGTAGTTTCGAGTAGTTGCTCCATATATGCCCTGAGCAATAGGATCTGTAGATCTGAGATCGTATCTGTCCGCAGAAAGGTCTCCTGTAGCCGCACAGTTCCCAGCCGCAGGCTGTTGGAGTAGACAATCGATCCGTGATCAATCACATCAAACTCGACGCTTCCACCACCGATGTCGATAACGAGGGCAATCCGATTCCGAATATCGACCTTACGGGTCACCGCGAGTTGAACGAGGCGCGCCTCCTCGCCGCCGGAGATACGTTCCAACTGCACACCCGAACTGTTGTAGATACGGTTCACGAGGTTGTCACCGTTAACGGCTTCGCGTGTTGCGCTGGTGGCAATTGCACGTGTGCTGTGGACCTTCATCCGGTCAATCACTTCACGAAACTCACCAAACGCCTCAATTGCTTTTTCAATCGCTCCATCGTTTAGAAATCCCGTCAAGAAAACCTCATGTCCTAAGCGGACCGGTGCCCGATGCTGATAGACCTCTTCAACGGTCCCATCAGCCTTCACTTCAACAATCTTTAGCCGTATCGCATTCGATCCAACATCTACTGCCGCAAGCGTAGCACTCTCCATATTCTCTCCTCATCTCTATATATGTCAAAATATTAGATGATTCCATAGCTGATTGTCAAGTTGAGAATTGCTTGGGTTTCTCCCTTAAGCTATGCTAAAATAACCCGATCACCTGTTTGCGCGGATTTTACGTATTACTCGTTACGCATTATCTATTCTGCGCTCAACGAGCTTGTGAGGGCTTATTGCGATTCAGGATACGCAATCTATTTTATTGTTAGGAACAGACATGTCCTTCAAATCTCTTACTTACTGGTGTTGGTTCGTTACACTAACGCTCCTCGCCTTGATTCTTGCAAATATTCCCCTGTTTAATCTCCTTGCATTTGAATTTTGTGCTGTCCTCGCTTTCGCGATCTCATTTGCGGGGGCGCATACCGCTGCGACGGGTATTGCCAACCTGAGACAGCGCACACAGTCATTGAGAGGCACCGCCGCTCAGATGGTTATGTCGACTTTTTGGCGAGCGTTTGGGATCAACCTGACACTGATGGTCATGCCGTTAGTCATCATCTTGCTTAACGCCTTCCGCGTACAGAATTGTGACTTCTTGGAAGGATTCGTCTTCTTTCTCCTCCTGCCCGTCATCAGTTGCGCCTATGCCACTGCCTTGGGTATATTTTATGGGTTATGGTTGAAGAAACGCTGGGCAGCGTATCTCGCTTATCTCGGTTATATCTTTGCCACGCTCCTTGCCCTCGCGTACAACCTCATCTTCCACCCGCCTGTCTTCGGTTACCATTCAACCTTCGGTTACTTTCCGGGACCCATCTATGACGAACGTATCGCCATATCCGGTACCCTGCTAATAGCGCGTGGCACGACACTGCTGTTGGCGTGGATTTTTATGTCGCTCGCGATTAACACGTTGGAGGTTGGTAGGCATACCCAACTCGAGCCAAGACTTAATTGGAAAAACCTATACCGATTCAAGCCACGGTTTGCGGACCTGAACCATCGAATTCGCCTCATTGCCCTGATAGTTCTGTTTGGACTGATTTTCCTATTTCGTGGAGAGTTGGGCTTGCGTCCAACACGGGGATATATCGAAAGCGAGTTAGGGGGACTCAAGGAGACTACACACTTCAAAATCTATTATGAGCAGGGATCAAAGGTCGAGGAAGATATGGAATGGATCGCCCAAGATCACGAGTTTCGTTATGATCAGTTAATCCGCTACTTCCAGATACGACCTACCAAAAAGGTTCAATCCTATATCTACACCTCCCCCGCACAGAAAAAGAGACTCGTAGGTGCGCGGGGTACATCAGTTGAAGATCCGCTCGGATATGGCTTTCACATCAACTACGAGGATTTTCCCCATCCCGTCATGAAGCATGAGTTGGCACACGCTTTAACGGCAGATTGGCATCCATTTCTGAAAGTCAGTCTCAAAATCGGATTGCATGAAGGAATTGCTGTTGCCGCAGATTGGAGTGAAGGAAAATTGACAGCGCATCAGTGGAGTCGGGCGATGCAACAATTGGATATTGCCCCGGAGATGAGTCAGATTATGGGGCTCGGTTTCTGGGGACAAGCTTCAGGGCAAAGCTATACATTGGCAGGCTCTTTCGTGCGCTTTCTCATTGAAAGATATGGGGTCGAAAAAGCGAAGCGCGTCTTTCCAACTGGGAATTTTGAGGAGGTTTACGGTAAATCCTTAGCAGAACTTGAGCGGGAATGGAATGAGTTTCTGCAAACGGTTCCGTTGACAGAGGCGGACTTGGAAATCGCAGCACACCGTTTCGATCGCCCAAGCGTATTCCAGAAGCCGTGCGCCCACGAAATCGCTCAACTATCTTCCGAAGCTTGGCGAGCATATCAGCGAACGGATATGACCACAGCAGTCCGTCTATTTGAACAGGTCTACCAATTTGATCCGGATAATCCGCGCCATCTGCGTGGGCTCATGTACGCACACTATCATACCGGAGATTACCCCTCAACCTTGGAGTGGGTATCAAGGATTATCGAACACCCCCAAGCAAGCATGAACCGGGTTGCGGAAGCGAAAAATGTTGAGGGGAACGTCTATTGGCAGCGCGGGGAGCGTGAAAGCGCCCGTTCACGGTATCAGGAGGTCTTCGCGCTTCACACCTCTGATGCGCTTGACCGGGAGGCACAAGCCAAGCTTACAACACTTGCTCTAGGTTCACCTGATATCGAGGATAAAATCAGGCAAGTCCTCATCGGTCAGTCATCGAACCGGCTGAAAATGACATTACTGCACGAAGTGATCGATGCGCTGCCGGAGTGGGGATTAGGGTACTATCTAATAGGCAGACAGCTCTATTTTGATCAGGAGTATGCTACCTCAAACCAGTATCTGTCAAAAGCTGCTTCTCTGGAATTCCCTCCCCATAGCCTCGTAGTCGAGAATATACGGCTCATCGGTGTGAATTCGTATCGGCTCGGAGAATATGAGGAAGCCCTTGAGCAATTTCACCGAATTGCTACCAATAACACACTGCCCCTCGGTACGATTCAGAGAGCAAGGGATTGGATTGAACGGTGCGAATGGGCAATGGAGCAACCGACCCAAGCAGCAGATTAGCCTAATTCACCATAAATGAACAAATGATTTTCACGTTTCACGCCTTATGCAATTTATGCCTACCAACTGGCGATAAAGTCTTCCACATCGAAATTAGCCGGCATATCAGTCAGCATGTACCGATCCTGCCGAGACTCCAAGTTCGGGACAGATCGCTCTATCTCCTCCTGAATTTTGCCATAGAGTGTCCCAAATCGGACCCAGAGCAAGTCAGCTTCTTCTAGCGAAAAGCGGTGCGAAAAATCCTCGAAAAGGTAGAAATTGAGCCGGTGCTCCGAAATGGCGTCCACACGCTCTTCCAATGATAGGCTCGCGACATCGGGCTGTTTCAATGTGCGTGTCTTTTGCACCAATTTTGATAGGTACACCACGCATACCATCCGCCACGCTTCCCCGGGATGGAGCGTTGCCAGCCCATTGCGAAACCCCTCCGCATTTTTGTCCAATATGGCACGGAAAGTCGCTTCGACCACATCACACTCGCGTTCATGCAGTTGATAGAAATGCTCAAACCGTTCTCGCGTCCTTATAGGCATACGTCGCACGAAATCTGGATGCCAATAGAAGTGGTTGACCAAGGGATAGACGGGACCGCCGAAAGCCCGATAGCCGAGATGCACCGTCCGCCGTAACTTCGCACTATAGTTGCTCCCCCAATGCAGCATCATGTGGGTATAGACAATACCGTCTCCCGCTTTGAGTTCCACCGGCATCCCACCCGGTATCGGTTCACGTCCGTTTGTAACCAAGTGTTGATGTTCCGCCTCTGTGTTGGGGCGTTTATGGCTTTTCGGCACTACCCAGAACACGCTGTCATCATAGAGTGGGATATTCCACTGAACATAGCCCGGCGCGTTTTCAAGTACATCCATCTGCATACCCCGCAGCGGAGCCTGCCCAACCGGATCAATATCCCTGTGCCAGCTTGCCGGACCGTGATCTCGCACCGGACTGCACATCAGCGCCATCAGCGTTGGCGAAGCCTCCGGTGCCCGCATCACCTGTCGGCTGACGCCCAGAGTGTTTTCATGCAAACAAAACTCCACCGCTTTAGCAGTCGTTTCGTCTGCGACGCCATCGAAAAACACACGCGGTTGCGCAGCAGTTTCCCAATAGCCCCCCGGTGGATCGTCAGGCTTGCGCTCCTGCGCCCAAATAACCTTCTGTCGCTCTACCAGTGTTTCGTAGCAGTTACGAAGGTCATCCAACTGTCCTGGCGGGATAACCTCGCGTAGAATGATATACCCATCATCAAGCAACTGTTGTGGGTTGACCTGCATAGTTAGCTTCCCTCTTTTTTCTCGAAGATGACGAATTGAACTACACATTTGATTTCAGAATCTGCATGACCTCAAAGACAAGACCGTTAGGGGAGCGATAGAAGGAAATTCGCCGCGCCCCAAAATCGGTGCTAATCTCTACCGGCTCAAGGAGCACCTCTGTGCCTAACGCTATCAGCCGTTGATATGCTTCGTCCAAGTCGTCAACCTCAAAAACTGCGTGTGTCAACCCCGGCGTGGGTGGTTGATCCAGCTTATCCTGAAAGACCGGCTTTGGTGTCAGAAACAGGCGGGTACCGCCAAACTCCATCAGCGCGTGGGGATGGTCTCCATCCGCCCTTATACGAGAACCACGGCTCAGGAGCCTGCCACCCAACTCTTCAAAAAAGCTGATCTCCGAATCCAGATCTTCCACCTTGATGCCGATGTTCCAAAGATTTGCATCCATCGCTTCTTCTCTCTATCGACTTACAGGTGTCCCCGTGATATACGCTTTAGTGATGTCAATAATGAGCGCAGTATCGTGGCGTGCGTCTACAATTGATGAACGTGAGGGGATGCCCTCGGTGATACACTTGTGGAAGTGACGCAGCTCGCGCGTGAACCCACTTTCCCACGGAATCGCTGGCTCCTTGTAGAAACTGTTCCCGTCCCCATCAATTCCTTGCACAACCAGCGTTGTGAGAACCCGACGCGAAAAACCGGTCGGGTACGAGAGGATGACGCGCTTGTCTTCGCTGTAGACTTCAAGGGTCTGCTTAAAATCCCACAACTTGTTGAGATCTACCCTACTGACCACACAGCGCGCGCCGTTGGGGTATTCCAAAATGGTCGTTATCGCTCGACGATCGTTCCAAATCTCTGTGCTGACGACTGTGCTTGGAACACCTATCATGGTTCGTAAGCTATAAAGGTCATGGATAAGCCCGTAGGCGATGCCGCAGGATTCAGCAGCCTCGAAAAGATCTCCAAACGCATCGCGCCGCGCAGCTCTGGACGCCTCCCGTCGTTCCTCCATCATACTGGGAGGCAGATCGTTGAACTTCTTGACCTTAAAATGGCTCAAGTGCAGCTCGTTGCTCGGATGCAGGTGATTGGTCTGTACAAACCGGATGTCGTCCATGGCATCGACTTCACGTTTTGCCATTTCAAATGCAGGTTCATATACCTTCATGTATCCGGCTTGGCCAACCTTCCCCGACTTTCGCGCTGCATCAATCATAGCATCGGCTTCCTGCAAGGAGCTGCAGATAGGTTTTTCAATGAAAACATGCTTCCCTGCCTCGAATGCTTGCACCGCTGCCTCCGTCTTAGGATCTGTGTGACAGAGCAACACCGCATCGATATCCGCCGCCAGCATATCTCGAATATCAGTCACATATTTCGGAACCTTGAACCTACGGGCTACATACTCTGCTTGTCCCGGCGACACATCGCAGACGATGGGCACTTCAAATTCATCGTCCAGCTCAAGCAGATTGGGAAGGTGCTGAACTTGGGCTATTGCACCGCAGCCAACAACGCCGATTCGTACGAGTGACATAATCTCTCCCTTCATTCTCAGGATACGGATCTCAACGGTAGACGTGAAGTGTTCCAGCTCGCGGGGTAAGTATGTTCCACTCCGCTGCCAATTCATTGACCTTTTTGAAGGTTTCTAACAGCGGTTCCCACATGATGTCTCGTATCTCGGCAGCAGCTTTCTCGTCGCCCGTCGCCAACGCCTGCTTTAGAGCAGCTGCCATCTGTTCCTGAATCTGAGCACTATTCTGTGTCACGGCAGCCACCGAATGCGCAGTATCGACATGCTTGTCAATCAGTACGTCAATCGGTGTGGTTGAGTCCGTCTCCGTGTCATAGTCGCTGGACGGTCTAAATTGGGGTGGGAGCCGTTTCCCATCATCGGAATACTGGGTGTGGGTGGGCTGGATATGAGGCGTCACAGAGAGATACATATACACCGGTTCGTCCCCAAGAACCCGCACCGAATGCGGTTCATCCGCAAGGGCATAGCACATCTGCCCGGGTCCAAGTTCTTTCGTCACGCCGCTGATGCGGAACTCCACCCGTCCTGACAGAATGATGAAGATCTCATGTCCCAAATCGTGGGTGTGGAATTTATCAAGCGATCCCGGTCCCGGCTCCATGCGACAAAATCGAGCCCGTATCTGCGGGGTCACCAAGATATTGCGGATGTCTTTACGACAATCATAGACAGTGAAGCCCATGGTTCTCTCCTCTCTAAAGTACCCTGAGTTGCTAACGGTGTGTAGGTTGGCTGGACGATAAGTGCGAATTCATATCCAGCAAAATAGAAACTGCGTTTTTTCAATAATGCCCTTTTGTGCGATAGGCAATCTGAAACTCAATACTATCCCCACATCGTTCGGACGTATTGATCGGTCCGTCCCTATCGCGACACAGAGCCATGTAGGTCGAGATTCACATCTCGACAGGCCGATTTGAGCAGATCCTAATTTTCAGGTGTATCAAAGCCCAGGGCGGCATCAATGTCCGCCTGGTACTGCTGGACTTCGCCGGACAGCACGGCTTCCATGCTCACAGAGTGCATAGCCAGAGCAGATTCGTATGCTCCCACTATTGCTGCGACCGCTTTCATGCCACCCTCACCGTCCACTTCGGGTCCTGTTCCGTTAAGGATTGCCTCGCCGAAATCGTGGTATTCGATAGCCAAATGCTTGGCATCAACCGCGAAGACCGCGTGGTCCACATCAGCTGGCGGTTCGTACTCGACCCCGTGCTTCCCGAAAAGTCGCTCGGTTATTTCATTGAGCTCAAACTGTGGCAGAAGCGGTAAAATCTCTTTGCCCTTCAGTTCCCTACCCTCCAGACGCAGCACCACCGGCCTGCCGTTACGTTCACCGGGTGCATACACAGCTCCGAAACGACCGTGAACACTCCGTTCCCAGCCTTGGCTTCCACGCCCTCCTCCGACATACGAAAGTTGAACTACCGCCCCTGAGGCCATTGTGTACAGCGCAATGACCGAATCCTCACCAGTCGCCTCAACGGTTTCCGGATAAGTCTTGGCGCGTTCCCGATACGAAATCAGCGGATGGTCGGCATGATCTGGTTTGCGACGCACAGGTTCAACGATAAGCCCTCGACCAAAGATCTCACGGTATTCACCCATATAGTAGCGGATGATGTCGGCGTAGTGTACTCCCATGTCCAAGCCGATTGCGCCCTTCTCCTTGAGGTGACGCCAAGGCGTGATAGCCATCGAATCGTCGCCGCCGAGAGATGTCTGAATCATAAGGTATGGGTCGCCTAACAGCCCGTGATCGATAATAGCTCGTACCAGTCTGTTGGGCGTGTCCCTGCGATAGTTTTCCGCCGTTGCGAGGACTGCACCACTGTACTGAGCGGCTTCAATCATTGCCTGACAAGCGCGTACGGTGATGCCTAACGGCTTCTCAACCATCGTATGTTTCCCCGCCTCGAGTGCTGGCACACCCACTGCGTGGTGAGTCGAACCGTCGGTGACTACATCCACCGCCGCGATATTGGGCTGGGCGAGGACCTGGTCCAAATCATCGAAAACCATCGGTTTCCTACCAAGCAGTCGCTCGGCTTCATTCGCTACCAACGTTGCATTCTCGCGCCGAATGTCACAGACAGCTACCAGATCCAGATTCCCGATACCACTCTCCTGGAGCTCTTTATAACCCATGACATGACGATGGCCCATGCCACCACAACCCACGAGGCAGATTGGAACTTTTTCCATTGTAATCTCCTTGTTACCGGCCTCCTTTTGACCGGACGCAACAGAATGGGCATATTAGAGAATCATCACGTGTTGAAAAGCAGTTCTTTCCAAATAACCATGAGGAGGTGAAGTCGATATGACGTGCGGGGTCTAAACGGTAGGCGGCATACCGGGACGGTAGCGAGCGGGGAACTTAGTCGGGTGTTCTATTGACAGGAGAAGGCGGAGCGTGAAACCCTCAAATCACTCTACTACATTGGATGTCTCGATTGGAACGAGTTACTTAATTAGTATGCCAGCAAACAGCAAATCATCAGCCAGATCCCGGCTAAGAATCGGCTGCTGTAGGTGCCAGCTGGCCATATTGTCCGCCATAGAAGATAAGCGGTTGACCGTCGTGCGTCTCACCGGCGAGAGGTTCTCCAATAAACAGATCGTGATCCCCAGCGGGAGCCACTTCGACAACCCGGCAATCCACATAAGCAAGTGCATCAGCGAGAATAGGAGCTCCAGTTTCCGCTACAGCCAATTTGAGGTCTGAGAAATCCTTGGGACCCGGTTTCGCGAACCTACGGGACAGCTCCTCTTGGTCATGCCTAAGCACATTTATCGCATAACACTGACCTTGTGTCAAGTGTCCGTGCATATTGCTCTTACAGTCTACCGAAACCACGATTAGCGGTGGATCCAACGATAGAGACATTACAGCGTTTGCCGTCATCCCCGAAATCTGTTCGCCATATCGTGTTGTGACAACCGTGACCCCCGTTGCGAAACGGCCCATAATCTGCCTTTGAAGCATCGGATCAAACGCCATCATTCTCCTCCTTGGCTGCCCTTACAATGTTGGCAGCGCGGGGACAACCTTTTTTGCGAGCAACTCTTGGGACCGTCTCCATATGACTCTGTCGTCCCAGTCATGTGTAATCATCAGTAATGTGCCGAATCCGCCTGACTGGTCCCATATCTCCTCAAGCCGACGAATACACTCTGCTACGTCACCGATAATGCAGATGTTCTTGAGCACATATTCCGGCGTTACTTCGTCATCGGGGAGATCCGGATCGTGCTTCAAAATATTAAGCATATTTGCTTTCGTCAGAACAGTAATAAGATAGTCATAGGCACCTATGAAACTCCCATTGATCGCGTGTTCCCACGCCTCTTCGGTCGATTCTCCGACAAAGATGCTGCGCGAAATGCGCCATTCGGAGCGATTGGGTGTAGGCAGTCCAGCATCTTCCGCACCAGCGCAGTAAGTTTCCCAATGATTTGAAAGCGTTATTCCCGGTACCAAGTTCGTGCTTATGGGCAAAAAGCCACGTTGTCCCGCTGTCCGCGCCGCCATTGAGTTTCCTCTTACAATGCTCATGGCGACAGGCGGATGGGGTTTCTGGTACGGTTGGAGTAGGACCCCAATCCCACGTTCGTGATCGAGGGTTTCCAGTTTTATATTCCAGAAGTCCCCTTTCAATTCAAAGGGCGGGTCCATTTGCCACAACTTGAGGATGATGTCGATAGCCTCAACGGTCATCAATCCCTGCGTTTTGGGGTCCGGCAGATCGAATAGTCCCCAATCCGTTGCTACGCCGCCTTGCCCAAAACCACAATTGAGGCGACCACGAGAGAGGTGATCAAGAAACGCAAGGCGCACAGCCGTGTTGACCGGATGGTGCTGCGGGATAATCGACACACCAGTGCCGAGACGGATGTGCTTCGTCCGTGGCAATACATTGCCGATGAACACATCGTTAGATGGAATAGGTTCCCACGCGACCGTATGGTGCTGTCCAATCCAGGCTTCGGTAAATCCCAATTCATCAGCGAGAACGATTAAATCAATGTCCTCTTCAAAGCACTCCGTCCGGTCTTTCTCCGGGGGATGCAGTGGCATCATAAATACGCCTAACTTCATCTCGTAACCTCCCATGTCTATATCTGTTGCGCCTAAATCACCGCCCATTTCCAAGTTGCGCTAGTCCGATTTCACCGAGGGCGGGTTCTACACCAGAGCTCGGCGGCTGCCGGATAATACCCTCTTCCCTTTGAGCGAACCTTGCGAAGAATATATCGAAAGGACTGGTGAAGAAAATCACTTTTCTTGAATTGGATCTAACCCCGCCAACTCACGGAAGCGGTTCAGCGTCTTGAAAATCCCCTGTTCCATCGTGTATTCGGGTGTGAACCCAACCTGTTCAGCGATCGGCTCCGCATCATAATCCCATGAAATTCCAAATACACCCGGTTCAAGCGTGATCTGTGCACTGGGCACTAATTTCTTTAGGTAAGCCACGCCCTCTTTAACTGTACGAATCCCGCCTTTGACATTGAAGACACGCGTCTGAGTTGTCGGACACGTGCAGGACATCACGATGGATTTGGATACATCTTCAACGTATTGCCAATCAACTGCGTCGTCGCCGAATGGGGAAACGTAGGGCTTTCCGAGTGCCGCGGCTTCGATCATTTGTGTCGAAAACGAACTCATGCCCCGGGTGCGTCCCACCCCGTAAACTGCGGTGAAACGTAACCCTATGGTGTCTAGACCGTACGCATCAAAATAGTGCGAGGCATACCTTTCGTTCATAGATTTGCATGCCCCGTAGATGAACTTTGGATAATGTGGGGCGTCATTTTCGATCTGTTGGTAATTATAGTCCTCCGGCGATCCGAAAACTGCGACGCTGCTCGCCCAGACAACCCGCTTGAGACCGAGGATTCGCGCTGCCTCAAACATATTGATTGTGCCCTCACACACAATCTTCAACGCCTGTGGTGGATTGGCATCGCACGCCGGCACCTGCCACGATGCGAGATGGATAATCCGATCGACTTCGTGCTCTTGTACCGTTCGTAGTACATGTGGGAGGTCTGTAATATCGCCTTGGACAAAAGTAAACTGTTCGAGCTGTTCCTTCGTCAATACCATCCGAGGAATGGTCAAATCTTGCATAAAATCGTAGACAATAATTTTCTCGCCAGCGTTCAGCAGGTCACGAATGACATAGGCCCCAATACACCCCATTCCACCTGTTATCAAATATGGCATAAACTACTACTCCTCTTGAATCATCTCTTTCTTGTATTTAGTCAGAAAATCGGTAAGGCACAGAGACGTGGTGCGTGAAAACCTCTAATTTTTCTATTGTCTCTGATAGGCTTGTCTATCAGTGGGTCTGGGGAGGATTGACATCAACAAGAATGTCGTTGCCCTCAACCTTCACGGGATAGGTTGGAAGTTTCTCCTGTTCGGGCCAGAGGCATTTTCCTGTCTTCACATCAAATTCCCACATGTGAAGCGGGCAGGTGACAACATTATCGTCGAGGAATCCATAGGATAAGACGCCGCCAAGATGTGGGCAGATGTTATTCATCGCATAATAATTGCCATCGATATTGTATATACCAATAAATACCCCCTCAACCTTAACACCGAGACAATGACCAGGCTGAACTTCAGTTGTTTCAGCAGCTTTTACAAACTGAGACATTCCAATTCCTTTCTGATTGATTCTTCACATTATGACTTTCATGGTCGATACCTTCATTGTATCACGTCTCTCAATATTCCTCAACCTAATTTCTTAGACTGGTTTCTGAAGCAAGGCGGCGAGCAGGAAAGAGATCATACGCATCAGTTTTCTCGTTTGTGGGCGGAGGAGGTAGGCAAAGTTGGTGAGGGGCAGGTCTGATGAGCTATCGACAATAACCTGCTGTTTGAGAAGTTCTGTAACCCCCTCAAACAGCAGTCGTGGGAAAGTTCTCAATGAGCAAACGAAGAAGTCAACCGAACGATTCGTGAGGAAGTGAGAGGAGGACACGTCATATTACGATTTTCCAACTTTCCGGTAACATCACGCATTACAGCTCACGTTTTACACCTCACGTCTCCGTCTAAATATATCCAGTCGACCCATCCGGACGAATTGGGCAGGTGCGCTGCCAATGAACATATTCGTTGTCTCCGATGACGTCTTCATTTATCTCCACGCCGAGACCCGGACGATCCCGCAACTCAAGATACCCATCTTTGGGAAGATATGGTTCGTCCACCCACTCGTTCCACTCAGTGCCCGTTGGAAGGATGTATTCTAGGACCTTGAAGTTAGGTGTTGCTGCGGCGAAGTGTACATTCACTGCGGTTGCCAGCGGTCCCATCGGATTGTGCGGGGCGATGGAGACGTAGTGCGCTTCGGCGATAGCAGCGATTTTACGCATTTCAAGCAGTCCGCCGCAGACACAAATGTCCGGTTGAATGATGTCTGCCCCTTGAGCAGCCATTAGGTTGAGGAACTCAAAGCGTGCATAAAGCGATTCGCCTGTTGCCAATGGAACCTGCATCTGGGAGCGCAGCTGAGACCATGCGGGGATATGTTCCGGTCTGAGCGGTTCCTCGTAGAAGTACGGGTCATACGGTGCCAAGGCGTTGGAGAGTTGCAGCGCGCGGATCGGCTCAAAGATCTTAGCGTGCGGATCGAAGGCAAATTCCCAGTCGTCCGGGGTGTGATTGCGGATACCTTCAAAATAGTCGGCAGCGGCAGCACAAACCCTTCCCCAGCGATTTGAGTCCGGCTCGATCGGATAGGGGCTCGTTTTGAAAGCCGTGAAGCCCCACTCTTCGTTTAATCGATGTGCCGTTTCGCCGACCTCCTGCCCATCGCGACCACCGATGCCATGGTAGACACGAATTCGATCCCGAGCGGCGCCTCCGAGAAGCATATAAACAGGCAGATTCGCCGCTTTGCCGCTGATGTCCCACAGGGCATGGTCAATTGCGGAGGTAACTGCGAGTCCTACGCCACCTGCAGGGAATCGAAATTGCTGATGAATCTTCATCATGATGTACTCGATGCGGCGCGGGTCTTCGCCTTTAATCATCTCAAAGATGTAGTCTGCAATCGGTTCGGCAGCGAGGTTTGGTCCGACAGAATAGGATTCACCCCAACCGTGGATCCCTTCATCTGTTTCGACTTTGATTAATCCTCTTGAGCGTCCGCCGAAACGAGCCATATAGGTTTTTATATTCGTAATCTTCATCGATATTTCGACCTTTCTTTGTCAGGAGAGTATTGCGTTCCGTCCTCATCTAAGAGGCTGTCTTGGGTTTGCACCAGTAGCATATAGCACCTTGGGAACTTTCTGAAACTGAACTGGTTAATCCGATTTTAGTCGTTTTGATCGTGCTCGGTTGTAACACCAATTCTGATAAAGTATGACGCTTTGTCAAGCCGGTTATCAGTTACCCGCTTAGGTTCGTAGTAGGGCAATTCATTGCCCGTCTAAACACCCCTGTTATAAAGTGTTGGAACAAAATCATTTAGAAACGGTATAACTTCGGTCAAATTCCGTGTGAATAGACGGTCATTGTAATCCTAACCATGTTTTCTGTCAATCAATTTTTGGTGTTGACGCCCCTCATCGGCTGTGGTATATTGAAATCGCCCTAGAGAGTACAGATTCTGATCGCATTTGGTGGAAACAGAATGGCACATCCCCCGTATATCCTATCGATTGATCAAGGCACTACCGGCTCGACAGTGCTGCTCATTGACGCACACGGGGAAATTGTTGCGCACGGTTATCGCGAATTCACGCAACACTATCCCCGTCCCGGTTGGGTCGAGCACGATGCCACCGAAATCTGGGAGGTAACGCATCGAGTCATCGCAGATTTAATAGATACCCACGGGAGCACAGATCAAATTGCGGCTATTGGGGTGACGAATCAACGAGAGACGACGGTGGTGTGGGAGCGCAAAACCGGACAACCGATTCACCCCGCAATTGTGTGGCAGTGTCGTCGCACCTCGGAGATCTGCGTGGATCTCAAGGAACGCTCGCTCGAGGAGAGAATACGAGCGAAGACAGGATTGGTGCTCGATCCATACTTTTCAGCGACGAAGGTTGCGTGGATCTTGGATTATGTCGATGGTGCACGTAAGCGCGCTGAACGCGGCGAACTCGCATTTGGAACTATTGACACGTGGTTGCTGTGGCATTTAACAGGAGGAGAAGTTCACGTAACGGACTACACCAACGCGTCCCGGACGCTGCTGTTCAATATTGATACACTGACGTGGGATGACGAATTGTTGGACCTTCTGCGCGTACCGAAGTCTCTTCTTCCAAACGTGCAGACCTCTGGAAGCATTTTCGGGAGGACAAAAAATATACCCTCATTGCCGGACGGAATCCCAATTGCTGGGATTGCTGGAGACCAACAATCAGCTCTCTTCGGGCAACTCTGTACGCGGTCCGGGATGGCGAAGAACACCTACGGTACAGGTTGCTTCCTTATGCTCAACACAGGTGAGCAGCGCGTCCGCTCAAGGTCCGGCTTGTTGACGACGTTGGCTTGCGGTCTTGATGAAACACCGGTGTATGCACTTGAAGGGAGCGTGTTTATCGCAGGAGCAGCGGTACAGTGGCTGCGTGACGGACTGCGCCTTATTGATACCGCTGCCGAGACGGAAGCAATTGCCAACAGCGTTCCAGATTCAGCTGGTGTCTTTGTCGTACCAGCCTTCACGGGGCTCGGTGCACCGTACTGGGATGCCGATGCCCAAGGCGCAATACTTGGACTGACGCGGGGCGTAACGCGCGCACATATTGTCCGAGCTACCTTAGAATCAATCGCACTCCAAACAGCAGATGTCGTCACTGCAATGCACACGGATGCAGAGATTCAACTGGATCGGCTGCGAGTTGATGGCGGTGCAGTTGCAAACAATTTCCTTATGCAATTTCAGGCGGATATATTGGGTAAAGATGTGGAGCGCCCCACACGCATTGAAACAACCGGGATTGGTGCGGGGTATTTGGCAGGATTAACCATGGGGGTGTGGGCGGGACCCCACGAATTGGAATCCCATCGAAAAGTTGACACGGTCTTTTCGCCACAGATTGATAGCGACCAAAGACAAGAGAAACTTGACGGTTGGAAGGATGCCGTCCAAAGGGTCATGAGCTAACATGCGCTTACAGTGGAAGTACGCCCTCATTATTAATCTATCCGTTCTGATAATTCTCGCTGCTTTCTACATGCTTCTCAATATTAAGGCTGTAGATGATCTTGGAGACCTTTACGAAAAGGGCATAACACGCGGCGCGATTTTCAAAGAGATTACGGAGAAAACCATTCGTCCGCTAGTGGAACAGAAAATGGCGTCCAAAGAAATTGCGGAGCAGACCGTTCAGCCGCTTGTCGAAGACAAGGTTGAGGATAGGCAGACACTGTACAGGGAAAAACTTGAAAATGCCCTCCGAGAATTGAAAGTGCAGAATCCAAATGAGATGCAGGATGTTCTGGACATAAATGTAACCTTCGGAATGGATGCTAAGATCCAAGCCAGTTTAATTCCAAATAAGGAGGTGAATGACCACATAAATCTGACCGCTGAAGGGGTACACGAAATAAGAAAAAAAGGCTTTGAACTCTACAGGACACCTCAAATTAATGGGAGAGATGCCACCGCAGTTATCATTCCCTATTCGGTTGAAATTGTTGGAGAAGAATTTGACACAGAACCGATTGACGGATTTATTCAAGCACTTTTTGCAGGACCTGATCTCGCTAACCATCTCTCCCGTCTCCGCCTCATGCTCCTGATCTCCATTATTGTTGTGAGCGTCTTACTGGTGATTATCATTGATATGATGACCACGCGCTTAGTTCTTCGCCCTCTACAAGGTATGATGGAAATTATCAGACGTGCAGAAGCTGGAGACCCCGAATCGCTACCCCAGTCCTACTCCTCTGACGAGATTGGGCGTGTAACTTACAGCCTCGTGCGGATGTTGAGGCAACTGACAGGGACGCACTCAAAGCGAATCGCCGCACTTCAACAATTTGCTGCGGGTGTCGCTCACGAGATTCGTAACCCGCTGAACACTATTGGGATGACCGCCCAACACCTGCGAGATCTCTTCTCACGTAACAATATCAAACCCGGCGATGTTGAGGAAGCGCGAGCTCTTCTTGATATTGTCAACTTTGAAATTGAGCGTTTGCAGCGAATCTCTGAGCAGTTCGTTACCTTGAATCGGCCTAAAACGCTTGATCTCGAATCCACGGATCTCAACGGACTCATAGACAAGGTCACCGCAGAATTTAAGCTCATGACCGAAAATTCCCGGGTCACGATACTCACCAACTACACTACAGATCTACCACACCTGCAACTTGATCCCGGCTTGATCCAGCAGACGATGTTCAACCTGATACAGAACAGTATTCAAGCCATGCCGAAAGGTGGCAGAATTTACATTAGCACAAAGCGGATTCAGACACTTACCGATCAAGGGGTCGAGATTGAAGTTCGTGATACAGGTGTCGGTATTGCCCCCGACATACAAGAGCGGATTTTTGACGCATATTTCACTACGAGGGAGAGTGAAGGGGGAATGGGACTTGGGCTTGCACTCGTGCACCAAATTATCACGGCACACCAAGGAAGGATCGAACTCAAAAGCCAAGTCGGTATGGGAACAGCATTTCAAATCCAGCTGCCAATTAAAAATCCCATTAACCACCCATCCGATAAATCCATAAGTCGTAAGGAGGAGTAGGTATGTCATCAATACTGATTGTCGATGATGACCAGGGTCAACGGACTGTTTTGCAGACCATATTAAAACGCGAAGGCTACACGATAGAGACGGCTGAAAATGGCATCGTTGCCCTCGAAAAAATTGAAGACAACCTCTTTGATGTCGTTGTGAGCGATATGCGGATGGCTCAGATGTCAGGCAGAGAGCTGCTCCATGAAATTAAAGGAAGAGATCCAGATCTTCCTGTGCTCATTGTCACAGCCTACGCTGAGGTGAACGATGCCGTGGATTTGGTGGCACGTGAAGGGGCGTTCTATTACCTTGAAAAACCGATCCAAATCGATGCCCTCAAAAAGGAAATTCGCCGCGCTATTGAGATGCGACACGGCTTAACAGATGATGACACCAACGAGGAGACACCGGTTCAGGAAGTCCATTTTGAAGAAATCGTCGGGCAGAGTGATCGTATGCGTCAACTGTTCAAAACCATGTCTCGTATCATTCATCGCGGTGTCAATCAAGTACTAATCACAGGTAAGACGGGCACCGGCAAGGGACTGGTCGCAAAAGGGATTCATGAGTACGGAAAACGTAAGGATAAGCCGTTCCTGCAGATTAACTGTGGGGCTGTGCCTGAAACCCTGATGGAGAGTGAACTCTTTGGACACGAGAAAGGCGCGTTTACCGATGCACATCGCCAAAAGGCCGGTGTGTTTGAAGCGGCAAATGGTGGAACCGTTTTTCTGGATGAAATTGGTGATCTGTCTATTCATACGCAGAGTAAGCTTCTCCATGTTTTGCACGAAAGAGAGATCATGCGTGTCGGTGGCGTCGAGCGGCTTAAAGTCGATGTATGTATCCTTGCTGCTACCAACAAAGATCTACAAGCTGCTGTTGACGAGGGAGACTTCCGCGAAGATCTCTTCTTCCGACTGAATGTCATTCCACTTCATCTTCCCGAGCTCCAAGAACGAAGCGATGATATTGCTATCTTGGTTGACTTCTTCCTGCAGAAGTTCGGACAAGAATATCCCGATATCGAACCCAAGCGTGTGACACCGAGGGCGATGTCACTCCTGCGACGGTACGAGTGGCCCGGGAATGTACGTCAGCTTGAGAACTATCTCCACAGAATCTTCGTGCTGTTAGAAAACGAGGTCATTGATCTGGAAGATCTTCCACCCGAAATCTCGGATAGTTCGTTGCCCCCAGGAGATTTCCCGGTAGAAATCCCTGCGGATGGCGTCGCGCTTGAGGAAATCGTGAAGGAATACATTCGGGTCGCCTTGACACAGACCGCTGGCAACCAGACCAAAGCCGCTGAGCTTCTGGGGATTTCGCGCCGCCGACTTCAGAACCGAATGCAGGGTTACGGGTTTAATAGCAAAGACTTTAAGGGGTAGAACCGCGTGGAGCCTCCGTCGTGTATTACGCAGTCTCTTTCTGCCTGATGAACCTAATCAGGCTGTTGCCCTCTATGACTGTCCGTCAACTGATATCACTCACCGGATAACCTCTCACCCATTCAGCGATACCGTTCCCCAATCCCTACCACCTCGCATGACCTATTCAGATTTTCAGGCAACATTCCCAAACCGGCTGCCGCTAACAGTCCTAAGTATCAGGCGCTATCCAACTGTTCAACCACCGGTAGATTCAGACAGGATGGGTGTTCTTTGCCGTGGTGAACCGAGTTGCGGGCAATGATCGGTTCACTGTTTGACCACGCCGGCGCTAAGGTGTTCGGATGCGGAAAAATCCGTGGAAAATCGCTGCTCGTAATGAGTAGACATACCCGTGATCCAGCCGGAAACACATAAGCCGTTTGCCCCATCTGCAAGCGAATACGGGCAACATCACCTGGCACAAGCGGCTGTGGGGCTGCCCAATTTTCTCGATAGCGGCACCCCAGCGACCCAATCGTAAGGCACGTTACAGCACCAGACAGCTCTTCGACACAAAGCTTGGCAACGAAGTCGGTATCGACCGCATCGCTCGAAATGCAGAGATCGAGTGTAACTTCGCCGACTACAGCCAACGGTGCGTCAAGTTTTTGACTTCGATAAAAGAGTAAATCGGACCTATCAAGCAGCGGACGTTGATCAACCGGACCCAGATGTTCGAGCCCCCAATAAATGGGCCCACCGTGTGTTGGAACAGGGTCCCGCGGATCATACACATAGCCGTCAGTGGCGCTGACATCAGAACATTCCTGCGTTAATACCCCGTCCCCTGTCCCCATGTTTGCACTGCCGCCTGATTTGAGATGCCATGATTGTTCTACCGCTTCCGGCGGCGGCCAGTCCTGTAGAGAAATCCACCGATTCTCTCCCATCAGGAAAATTTTCACGGGTGCTTGACTTGTGTAACCATTGTCTATCTCTTTCAGATGAAAGTCGAGAAACTGAAATTCATGGCTAAGGACTGGCAGGTCGGCTTCCGTGCTGAAATCCCAGTCGCCGTAACGGCAATGGCCTGGTCCCATATTCCCAACATTTCGATGCCCCCACGGTCCGATGAGAAGCCGCTGTTCGCCTCGCGCTAATTCTGTCGCACCATTGTCCCGGATATTCTGGTAAGCCTCAAACTGTCCTCGTGTGAGATGGTCAAACCATCCGCCAGCATGAAATCCTGGCATCTTGATCTGGGGGTGCATCAAACATTGGTCAATTGATTTCCAGTAGTCATCGTAACGGTCATGGGCAGCCCACTCCGACAAAGCTGGCGTCTCAAAACCAACTCGATCAGCGATTTCTTCGGGATTGGATAGTTGATTGACCTCGTCCCATAAGAAGTGCCCCATCGGTGGTTGATTGCGACAAGAAGCGTGTGTCAGAGACCACCGGATGGCATTGCCAAGTGCGAAACAGCCGTCGTAGCGAATCCAGTCGCGGAAAAATGATCCGGGGGCGACGGAAGGGGCGATGCAACGCAATGCCTCATGACCGCCGCTCGCCGTTGGTACTTGAACGATTCCGAGATAACTGCGACCCCATAGCCCAATCCTGCCATTACACCACCTTTGGTTTGCTGTCCAATCCAACGTTGTTTGTCCGTCGCGCGCCTCGTCAATGAGTGGCGCAAAAACGCCGTCGGAGTCGTACTTGCCGCGGCAATCTTGTGCAACAAGCGCATAGCCCCGGCGTGTGAATTCATGTGCCGTCCCCTGAAGCCCAACACGGTGGTAGGGTGTGCGGACAACAACAGTGGGGAATGGTCCCTCCCCATTGGGGAGATAGACATCTGTAGCAAGGCTCACTCCGTCTTCGGCGGGAACTTTTCTGCATAATAGTGTTTGCATTGGTAATCCTCCTAACTTTTACTTCCCAATATAAAGGCCCGGTGTTCACTCTTAACGCGGTTAGAATATACAGGTGAGGATAAGGATTTCTCAGCAGCCTCGTAAATTTGGTTCCATTCATTTCAAGATTGACACAACTAATGGTAAATGCTACAATGAACTACCAAATTGATCCAAGTGAAAGGGCAACCTGAACGGTTAAAACAAAAGGAAAAATCCAATGTTGGTGCTGTTTATCGCTATTGGGATTGTCTTGCTTTCTTCTGCTATCTGTTCCGGGTCTGAAGCGGCGCTATTCTCGGTCCGGCTAGTTAAAGTTCGACGATTGGCTCAATCCAAACGCCCCGACGCGCTAGCCCTGCTGTCCATCCGGGAGCGGATGAACCGTCCGATCGCCACAATCGTCATCCTCAACAATATTGCTAATATCGTCGGCACGAGTGTCGTGACTGTCTTGGCTTCTGCCGTTTTGGGCAGCCAATGGCTGGGGCTCGTTTCAGGGACGCTCACTTTTTTGGTAATACTCCTCTCGGAAATTATCCCAAAAACCTTGGGTGAGCGATATTCAGACCAGATTTCGCTCGTTATCGCGCGGCCCGTTGCCGGACTGACCCGGATTCTAACCCCCGTGATATGGTGCATTGAAAAAATTACCAATCCCTTAACGGCAGGGGGGAACAGCTTCACAACGGATGAGGCGGAGATACAGTTATTGGCTAAAATGGGACAAGAGGCGGGAACGATTGAAGATGATGAATTTGAAATGATCCGAAAGATATTCAATCTGAATGATATGACAGCCGCTGATCTGATGACGCCAAGGGTGGTGATGACATACCTAAGAGGCGACTTAACGCTTGCCGAAGCACGCGAGGATATTCTTAGTTCTCCGCATAGTCGAATTATTGTAATTGGGGAAACACTGGATCAGGTCAGCGGCGTTGCTTTGAAGACCGAATTGCTGGCGGCGATCATCCAAGGCAAGTTGGATCAATCTATCTTAGATTTAACCCATGAGGTACATTTTGTGCTTGGACGGAAACCGGCCGATCAGCTTTTATCAATATTCCAACAGGCTCGCCAACACTTGGCGGTTGTGGTCGATGAATATGGGGGTGTCTCGGGCGTCGTAACACTTGAAGATGTGCTGGAGGTTCTCACAGGTGAACTGGTTGATGAAACCGATACAGTTGTTAACTTGCAAGACTTCGCTCGAAAAAGGCAAAATTAACCGCTCCTCAGCTCCATGGTGGAGGTTGTTCCACAGGGACAGGTACAGGAAACCGACTGCCAACATCAATTGGCATTCCCTGGTCGGCGGATTCAAAGATGCGTTCGCAGATTTCCAGTACATGGCGGGCGTGTTTTCCGGAACATCGCACCGGGCGATCCTTCCGAATTGCGTCCGCAAAATCGGCTGGTCCTTTACCCCAGTCTAAACCTTCGTACGCGCCTTCCGGGGAAGCCTCAGTCTCCCAACCGCCCGTTGGATTGCCTTTGCGGATACCGCGTCCATCGTCATGCGCCTGAATCGAAAAAACTCCCTTCGTTCCATGGATTTCATAGGGAGGGATTTCCGATCTGGCGGTCCAACTGTGGTAGAGCATTCCGTAAGCACCGCTCTCGAATTCAAGCAATCCAAAACCGTGATCTTTCTCAGTAACCTGATACCTCGTTTCGGCACGCGGTCCAGCATGTAGCATCCGTTGGGGCAGGGTGATCCGAGCCAAACCGTAAACACGTTTGACAGGACCTATCATTGTCGTCATGGCGGTCAATGGGTAGGGAGCTACATCCTTGAAAGGTCCCACGCCTTTTTGCATAAAAGCATCGGCTGTCGGGTGCCAATACTCAATGGGTCCGCCAAAAGTTCCAATAGCGGAGACGACTTCACCGATTTCTCCTTCGCGAATACGCTTCCAGACGTTCTGTTGGACAGAACCGAGCATTGCCACCGGTGCACATGCAAATTTAACTCCCATTGCATCTGCTGTTTCGACCAACTGATCTGCTTCCTCAGTGCGTAATGCGATGGGTTTTTCTGAATAAACGTGCTTTCCCGCTGTGAGCCCTGCCAATGATACTGGGTAGTGACCCGTATGAATTGTTAGATTAATAATTGCTTCAACGTTGGGGTCGTTCAGAACGTCTTCTAAAGATTGATACGCTTTGCCGCCGCCATTTTGCGCGAGCTTCTCCGCGCGAGACACATCCTGGTCGTAATAGCCAATAAGTTCAATTTTATGTGGATATGCTTGGCAGCGCGGCTGATAGCCTTTGCCCGCAATCATACCGCAACCAACGATGACTGTTTTGACCGGATTGAAATCGGACATTCGTTCATCTCCTTAAATGAAACGTTAAATATTAGAGCTTCTTCCGTATTATAGCAGATGGTTATAGGCTAATCAAGTACCCAAAAAAGTGGCAGAAAATCCGGAGTAACGGTGAAAAAAGGGAGAAACGTAGGTTGAAGAGTATCAAAGTGAAGTTCCCCTTCTCCGGAATTCAGGTTGATTCCATGCAAGAAAGTGACCTGCCGGCGGTGATGGAGATTGAGCGAAGTTCATTTACCGCTCCGTGGGATGAGTCCTCGTTTCGTGAGGGGATAAGGTCGCGTAACCATCATGTTTACTTTCTCGTCCTCCGTCACCAGCAGAATCCAATTGCGTTCATCAATTTTTGGATTGTTGAGGACGATGCACATATTGCAAACTTCGCCGTTGCACCCGACTATCGGAATCAAGGCGTTGGTAAATATCTGTTTGCAGAATCACTAATAAGTATCCGAAAATTGGGAGGTGATCATGTCTCCTTGGAGGTGCGAGTGAGCAACATACCGGCACAGCATCTTTATAGACAGTTTGGATTTCAGGTTGTTGCTATTCGAGAGAACTATTATATGGACAATCGTGAAGATGCCTACGTTTTTCGACTTTCCAACCTTGGAGCAGTTGATTTATGTATTGATCATACGGATCATACGCATGACCCTTAACAGAAAGGAGTTGCTAAACTATGAGAAAATACTTTTGCTGCGGCGTCCAGCTGCTGCTCGTGTTTCTGACTGTTGTTAGCTGGACGCCTTCTACAATGGCAGCCCAGACTAACGGTTTAATCATCATGATAACCGATTTCGGTTTCAAGGACTTTTACGTTGGTGCGATGAAGGGCGCAATGTACAAGGTGTTTCCGCAGGCAAAGATTGACGCGATTTCTCACGGGGTTTCAAAGTTTGATATTAAAGAGGGAGCATATACACTCGCCAAAGCTGCGCCAGAATTTCCGACGGGAACTGTTTTTGTTGGCGTCATCGATCCGGGCGTTGGTACGCAGCGCAAGCCGATCGCAATGAAGACCAAGAATGGGAACTTTTTTGTTGCCCCCGACAACGGACTTTTGACGCTCATTGCTGATTCAATGGGGGTCCTCGAAGTGCGGGAGATCACTAACCCTGAAGTCATGCGTCAGGATGTTCAGTCGAGCACGTTTCATGGTCGAGATATTTTTGGTCCCGCAGCCGCACATCTTGCCAAAGGATTTACCTTTGCGGAGATCGGTCCTGTTATGAGAGAGTACGTCCAGTTACCAATTTCGTTTGCAAAGATTGTTGATAATGCGATTGTTGGGCAGATCGATGTGATTGACGAATATGGAAATGTTATCACGAATATACGTCCCGACCTGTTCAAGAAAATGGGGATACAGCGTGGTCAAACCATTGAGGTGGAATTCAGCCGCCAAAGGAGTGTTTTCTGCAAGTATGTCAGGGCTTACGGAGATGTGCCGGTCGGTGTCGGTCTTGGTTTGTTTGGAAGCGGTGGGGTTTTTGAGGTCGCCATCAATCAAGGAAATCTTGCCGAAGGGCTAAGACTGCAAGCTACAGAGAAGTGTATTGTGCGGAGAGGATCGGACTAGGATAGGAGAACATTAACATGAGCGGTGTTGTAGCAAGACTAAGTGTAAGCGTCATCTTTACGCTCGCCAGTTTGATGTGGATAGACGTAAGTGATGCTCGAATACAGCCCAAAGATATCGTTGCGATGTGGCTTTTTGATGAGGTTGAGAAAGAGGTGACGAGAGATATCTCTGGTAACCTGCATCATGCGGATGTAGTGGGAAACCCAGAGCTGGTGGAGGGAAAATTCGGCAAGGCGTTTGCCTTTGGGAAGGGCAAGTATCTGGAGGTGCCACATCACAGAAAATTACAGATCAAGGGGATAATCTCCATCTCTTTCTGGGCAAAAAGACCACTGCGGAAGGATGCAAACGATATTGATGCAGCCCCCTTTTATATTCTTGAAAAAGGAGGGATATGGGCGCACGGTCAACAGGGACAGGCAAATTATGGAGTCGCAATTCATAAGATTCTAAAAAATATGTTCTTCTTCTTTTTCAAAGGTGGATTTCGGGGAGTAGAGGGGATCCCTGACGATCAGTGGCATCATTATGTCGCTGTCGCCAAAGATAATGACACCGATCCCACGATGTACATTGATGGCATACCGCAGCCAATCGCGCTTCGGGATGGGGAAGCGAGAATAGAGCTATTTCCGGATTCTAAGCGGAATCTGCATATTGGCGCATTGATACCGGAGAGGTTTGACTCTTTCAGTGACAGTGTGATTGATGAGATAATCATATTCAACGTTGCCCTGAGTGAAGCTGAGGTTATACAACTCAAAACAGGGATCGGGAATGTTTTGTT
Organism: Candidatus Poribacteria bacterium; assembly: GCA_965220385.1. Classification (GTDB taxonomy): domain Bacteria; phylum Poribacteria; class WGA-4E; order WGA-4E; family PCPOR2b; genus PCPOR2b. Next base: position 2,385,084 of record OZ244825.1, read on the forward strand.
CGCAGTGTCCCCGTCAGGTAAACTTGCGACAACTTGGGGCGACATTAAACGAGGTTGGTAGTGCATTCCATGACTCGGAAGTGATTACGGTGTAGATAAAGGTTTGCGATTGATTAACATCGTGGAATCTGATATACTTTGAGCCTCGACGCGCTATCTTGAAATATTGAATGCAATTTACCCCGGATTTCTAAGGAGATTAAATTCATGGCAAAAACATACCGAGTTGGAATCATTGGTTGTGGTGGAATGGGAAGGTCTCACGCGAATGCTTGGCCTACCACCGGCCGCGCTGAAGTGGTGACCGCAGCGGATATGAGCCCAGATGCCGCTGCTAAGCTGGCGGACGAATTTTCACTGCCGACGCATTATTCCGACGTCCACGAGATGTTTGAAAAAGAAACGCTGGACATCGTCAGCATTACAACATGGCAGAGTGTGCGGGCGGAACTTACGCTTATAGCTGCGGACGCAGGGGTATCAGGAATCCTTGGGGAAAAACCGATGAGCGCTTCTTACGGCGAAGCACAGGACATGATGGATGCCTGTGATAAGAGTGGCACCAAGCTCGTTATCGGTCATCAGCGGCGTTTTATGCCCCAGAATTGCGAGGCGCGGCGGCTCATTCAGGAAGGCGCAATCGGAGAACCACAGGCGATGTTGCGTCGTGACGGGTATGGTTTGCTCAATCGAGGGACGCACGAAATTGACGAGATGCGCTACGTCCTCGGTGATCCCGAACCGCTATGGTTGATTGGACAGGTTTCCCGTCGGACGGATAAGTGGGAGCGACGGGTGCGTGCTGAAGACGCTTGTATGGGTGAAATCTGTTTTGAAGGAGGGATCCGCGGCATCTATGAGAGCGATCTCCCTGACCCTGGTCTACGCGGCGATGCGGTTTATGGAAGCGACGGTCAACTCAGGCGGGGTGCAGATGGAACGATTGAGCTGCTCAATACTAAAGCCGCGGGTTGGCAAACCCTCACGCCGCGCCAGAGTGAACCAAATCAGTTCCAGGAAATGGTCGCCTGGCTTGACGGAGAAATTGAGGAACATCGTAATGCCGGGAGACATGCTGCTACCACTATGGCAATCCTGATGGCGATCTATGAATCTTTGAGAATTAAGGATGTTGTTGAGTTTCCACTAACTACGCGCCCCAACCCGCTGGATCTGATGGTTGAAGGTGGGATGTTGCCCGTATTCGTAGAAGGGCGTTACGATATCCGCGCACCATTTCCAGAACAACAATAAAATCAAACCTCGTAAGCATTCACCGGGCGGTAGGGATGCAGACGATGTGGAAGTCCTTGGCTCTTGCCCTACTGTTATGGATTACGTTTCGCGCCTATGACATGGATCAAACACTTTACTGAAATTGATGATGCAGATCTGCTGCTTGTCGGTGGAAAAGGGCTGAACCTTGGAAAATTGACAGGGGCGGATTTTCTCGTGCCGCCCGGCTTCTGTGTCACAACTGATACATATCGGACCGCCGTCAAAAACGTCGATGCTTCCAGCAGTGAAGCCGTCCAAGCTGTTTCCCTGCCCGATTTCCTCGTGTCGGTGGTTGTAACAGCTTACGAGCAGTTAGGCGCGGGTAGAGTTGCCGTTCGCTCATCTGCTACTGCCGAGGATCTCCCCGATGCGAGTTTCGCAGGACAGCAGGATACCTTCTTAAATATATCCGGGACATCTGAGCTCTTGGCTAAAATCAAGGAATGTTGGGGGTCGCTATGGTCAGACCGTGCGATTGCCTATCGCCGTGAACACGGAATCGAGGACGCACAACTAGCGATGGCTGTTGTGGTGCAGGCAATGGTCGACGCCGAGGTTTCTGGTGTTATGTTCACCCGTAATCCGACAGGAGGAGATGAACTCGTCATCGAGTCCAACTGGGGCTTGGGCGAGTCCGTGGTTTCAGGAGAAATTACGCCCGACCATTTTGTGATCTCACGAGAGAGCGGAGAGCTCATCCGCGAGACTGTAGTAAGCAAGCGTAAGATGATTGCACACGAGGGGGTGCAAGCCGTCCCAATTGGTCAGCAAGAAATTCCGAGCCTGCAACGTGGCAAGGTTGCCGAGCTCAGTGGGATCGGTATGCAAGTGGACGCGTTCTATGGGGCACCTCAAGATATCGAATGGGCATATGCCAACGAACAATTCTACTTATTGCAAGCACGTCCTATAACAACCCTTACGGACGCAGCAGAAATTGAGCGATTACGCCGCTCAGAAATAGAATCCCTCCAGAAAAAGGCTGATGAAGGGGGAACGGTATGGAGTCGATATAACCTATCCGAAGTCCTTCCTGCTCCACTTCCCATGACATGGACACTCATACAGGAATTTATGTCAGGTCGAGGCGGATTTGGGCTGACCTGTCATGAGTTGGGGTACCTGCCAAGCCGTAGATTTCATGAGGAGGGAGTCCTAGATTTAATCTGTGGTCGCCTCTATTTCAACTTGAGCCGGGAAGTAGAGTTTAATTTCCACGGCTTTCTTTTTGAGCATGATTTTCAGCAACTCAAGCGCGATCCAAACAAGGCAATCTATCCACAGCCGACGCCGAATATCAAGCGTAGCAACTTTCTGTTTTGGGCTAAGTTTCCATACTACATCTTTAAAGCGATTTCTGCTGAGGTCAAACATAGCAAAATTCGTGAAGGTCTTGATACGACTCTATCCGAAAAAATCTTCCCAGCTTTCAAACAATTTGTCCAAGCCGAAGGGGAAATCTCGCTTGAAGGATTGACCGATCAGCAGGTAGTCGACAAATTCCACGAATGGCGTGATAAAACACTCAACGAATTTGCCAAAGACGCACTCAAAGCCACGGTATTCGCCAGTTTTTCGTATCAGCAGTTGGAAGCCACACTCCAAAGTTGTTTCGATGAGAATGAGGCAAAAGATCTCACTCGGTTGTTAATCACGGGGTTCGAAGGTGACCTAACTGTTGATGCCGATTTGAAAATGTGGGAGATCGCGCAGGGCGAGCTTACATTGGAGGATTTCCTTGAGCAGCACGGGCATCGGGCTGTCGGCGAATTTGAGCTTGCACAGCCGCGTTGGCGCGAGGATTCGGCCTATGTTGAGCAGATTATCGAATCGTTCCGTACCAATTCCGATGCCAATCCGACTAAGCACTTGCAGACCCAAAGGGCGAATCGGGAAAAAGCAAAGCAGCGATTGGCGCGGCTACCGGTAAGTAAAGCCGCTGCGTATCGCAAGCGAATCAATAAAGCACTTGATTTCGTAGCACGGTACATGCCTTTCCGGGAAACCGCCAAATTCTATCTTATGCTCGGTTACGAGTTAATTCGGAAAGCCCTATTGGAACTCGATCGGCGCTATCAACTTGACGGCGGTATCTTCTATCTTGTTCCTGATGAGTTAGATCGGCTTATCCAAGGAGAGGCCCTCCAGTCAGTCATTGCGGAACGGAAAATAACCCGATCACGATTGTTGAAGATTGAACTGCCCGATGTCATCTACAGCGATATCCTCAACCGTATCGGTGAACCCCCAGTGATTGAAGCAAAAGATGAAATCCAAGGAGTCGGAGTGTCCGTTGGCGTCGCTACCGGCGAGGCGTATGTCCTTCGGGATCCAGCCGATGCCCAGATCGCTGGTAAGAAATTTATCTTGGTTTGTTCTTCAACAGATCCTGGGTGGACACCACTCTTTCTCCACGCCAGCGCGTTGGTGATGGAATATGGTGGTATGTTGTCGCACGGCGCTATCATTGCACGGGAATATAGCATTCCAGCGGTGGTCAACGTTGCCGCTGCAACGCACCGCATCCAGTCGGGCACGCGTCTAAGTGTCGATGGCGGTCGAGGGGTTGTCTCGATTCTGGATGATGAATCAACGGAATAATTAATCCATTCACGATCAGCAATTCGTCAATTGGATTGCTCAACCGGGCGGATAAATTTTCACGATTCATCGCAATCATACTTGACAAAGATTTCTAATCGTTGTACACTCTATGGCAGTCCAACAAACAACAGAGATTTCTCCCATTCTTTGGCTATATGCCCAGAAGGTCTTTGGAACTAAGAAACTCAAATAAGAAATTTAAGGCAAAAGGCGCGCCGATAGATTCAGGGGTGAGAAGAAATGAATTCCCAACCAACAACAGTATCTCAAGATAATATGAACAACACCGAACTGAGTGTTGAAAGTGTGAAGAAAGAACTTTATAAGAGGAACCATCCAAGTGTAACGCCAATCGACATAGAAGCTCACGCGGAAACAGTGTATCAGATATTAAAACTGAAGCAAAAACACAACGTGGTGATGCTTGGCCATAACTATATGGAGCCCCTTGTGTTCGGTTTATCAACAAAAAATGAGCAGGGCGATTCACTTGCGTTGAGCATGCATGCAGCAAAAACCGACGCACCATACATCCTCTTTAATGGCGTGCCGTTCATGGCAGAAACTGCGAAGATTCTAAATCCTTCGAAAACGGTTCTTGCCGCGGACAAGACCGCAGGCTGTTCTTTGGCAGATAATTTTGGAGCTGAAGAGGTGAGAAAGCTGAAGGCACTATATCCAGGAGTGCCCGTTATGATCTACATCAATAGTTACGCTGATGCAAAAGCGGAGTCGGACATCTGCTGCACCTCTGCAAATGCTGCCCACATAGCTCGAGAAATGCCGGGTGATGAAATCCTATTTGTTCCTGATATTTTCTTTGCGGAGAATTTAGAGGAAGAACTGAGAGGAACGAAAACGGTTTTCTTCCCCGGTAAGGGGAACAGAGAGAAGGGGGCGGTGTGTGAGGTGCATGAGAAATTTCTGCTTTCGGATCTCTTAGCAATACGCGGATCGTTTGATATCCCTAAAGGTCACCCGACCAGAGTGCTTTATGCACATTGGGAATGCCGACCGGAAGTGCTTCAGGAAGCGGATTTTTACGGCAGTACGAGTCAGATAGGGCAGGATATAGCCAAAAGGGTGGAGGAAGATCGGCTGGAGCGCGCATTCGTTGCTTCGGAGTGTGAGTTGACATCAAACCTTGGACAGGAATTTCCGACGGTACAGTTTTCTACTGCATGCTCTGTGCGATGTTCCCACATGGCAAAGGTCACACTCGACAAGGTGCTTAATGTTCTGCAGGCGCTTGATAAAGGTGACGATTTGAGTCCACACGAAGTAACACTCATGCCAGAGGTCATCGAACGGGCAAGAACGCCAATTGAGCGGATGCTTGAATTGAGTGCCTGAAATCGGTAAAATAGGTTTAGGTTATTCAGATCCGATACCGGTATTAATCAAAAAAGGCTCCCATAAGTTTGGGAGCCTTTTTCATTTTTTTTTAGCAAATAACTCAGTTAATTTGGACCTATCAACCCTCAAGCTTCACAACGTTTTCTGCCTGATAACCTTTGGGACCTTGTACGATTTCAAACTCAACCTCTTCTCCCTCATCGAGAGATTTGAAACCATCCCCTTCGATAGCGGAGTAATGTATAAACACATCTTCCCCTGAATCAGTAGTGATAAACCCGTAACCCTTCTGATTACTGAACCACTTGACACGGCCTGTTGCCATCTTTTCGCACCTCCTTTCACTTCAGAATATCTAACTGCAAACGTCTCATGAAGCTGAAAGAAGCATAGAGGTACAAAATGACAGCAAATCTGGGGAAGACGCTTCAGTTTTGCCCTTCACACAACTTGTAAAGCTTTCTTGAATCCATTGTACAGTTGCGTTTATATTATACTTAGTTCCTGATAGAAATGCAAGAATGAAAGATGATATCCAGGCTGTTTTTAGGCGACAACAGGGCGCGATTGGAACCGATGAATGCCTACCTGTGATTTTGGGTTCTCAGTTATTTGAACTGCCTGTTAATTCAGGAGTTGTCATGCTGCTGAATGTATAAATCCGTGAGATATTCCTTCATTTCATCAACGCTCTTTTGGAGTGCGTTGAGATCTGCTTGGATCTGCGCAAGCGCCTCCTGGCTAACGTCGCTTCTGTTTTCAAATTGATACTTTCTTTTCACTATGTCGCCGACAGTTTGAATGGCTACAATAACAACAATAAATAAGCCTATAAAGAAAACTACTTCCATTATGTTCAAGCCTCCATCCACAGTGTTAACGGTTCGAATGACGCAGTGTTACCGCTCAGGTTCACTAATTTCCTTACAAGAGATATAAGAATTTTGCCACTCTTATATCTATCGATTACCGACTGGACCTTGTGAGAGTTTAAGCAATTCCCCGGATTGATGCGAGCTATGCGCGCGTCAGCGGAAATATTTGGGTTGTCGAAGTGGACACTTACGCGTGTTAAGAGAAGAAGTGGAGCCTGAATACTCGGAGAGCTGCTCGCCGGTTGAAATCTCATATTCTGTTTCTTGCCAATCTCCTGGTATCTGGCTTGGTACAAAGTTCATAGACTAACTGTTCTAAGATGCACTCTGGATCTAATTGACTGCTCTTGAGTTGTACATCCGCCTCCAAGGTTTGCTCCAATCCTTGGATTAACTCGTCTGTGTTAAAAAAAGGAATAGCTTGGACTACTTTATAAGCGGCATAGGGGTTTTGCTTGAGAAGATTGACCTGCGCTGCATGCGGCAGATAGTTCGACATCTTCTCGGCGAGTGGCTTGAAAACGTTATCTGCGAAACTCTGATAATTCATTCGATCCACTGTCGGTTTTAGTTCGCCACACTCAGTAAGCAGTTTTGCTTGAAGCGTGAGCCTGATTTGCCGTGCGATCAGTGCGTTGACTTTGATCGGTGGCTCCCCGCTCTCTAGCACACTGTGGAGGCTGGCTAGGGCTTGAGAAACGGATCTTTTTCCAAGTGCATCCGTCAGCGCAAAGATGTTATCAAAACTGCTCTGGGCGATGACGGTTTCTATATCCCGTTCGTCGATCCGTGTCTTCTCACCAACAAAAGCGATTATCTTTTCGATGGCTTCAGCAATCAGGTGCATGTCGTTTCCTGTTCGGCTTTGAAGGAGATTAAAGGCACTGGGAGAAATCTTCTTCCCGAATGTTTCGAGCTTTCTGGACGCACCTTGGTAAACCCGATCTTGCTGACTTGATCGTGCAGGTTCCAACGACGCAAACGAGACATACCTCCCAACACGACCTATTAATTTAACAAGCCGACTTCGCCCATCGACATTTCCTTTGACCGTAAAAATAAGCACGCTTTCTTTGGGTAACTCTCCACCTAGCCACTCAATCAGAATTTCGGTGTCGTCGACGGCGCCCGATATGTGCTGAAAACCATCAATCTGAGCGGTAATTTGCGGCAAGTCGCGAAGAAATTCGAGATCTTCAGGATTCAACCCACCTTCGTTTTCCTCAATGAGGTCGCTGATGGCTTCTCTAAAGTCGCTATTCTCGTCAGCAATGTCCTGTGCCGAAACGCCCAAGACTTTCACCATCAACGCGATTGCCTTCCGTGGATTCCCTTCTTCAGCAGCTTCTGCTGCATTTTCTATTATCTCCGGTGACGATGGTCCCTTCTGCCTCTTGAATACTGTAGATTCATTCACAACAATAACACGCCAACTTGCCATTACGGGGTAAACTTCCACTGCACTGAGAATATCGCGCATCGAGACCTCCGCGCCATCCAGGTGATTCAGGTTAAAATCACGGGTCTCAGGGGATAGAAGATTCTCAAGCATCTGCTTAAGGGTAGTCTCTACCAAAAACTGTTCTTCGCCACACAGCAGGTACACGGGGCGTATCTTCCCAGCTTGAATTTCTTTAACAATGTTCGGAGTCGTGGCTTGTGTTCGTTGTCTCATAGGAAGTTGGTCTGCATCTTGGTTATATCCGTGAAAATTACAACTTTGCGCTACGCAAGGGAAGCACTATTTCGTGCGTTCGGGAAATCTCAGAAACCGCTTTGCATTTTCGCCCATAATGGCGTCGTATTCGTTATCGTGTAGATCGGGCAACAACTCCTTGAGGATGCCGGTCAGTTGACCGTACCCGGGGTCCTCCAAAATCCACGGAAAATCGGTCGCCCACATCAGCCGTTTTGCGCCGAAAAGATCGAGGACTCGCTGATGCCATCTAGCGAGATCCTGATAGGGATATGCCTCGTTGCTAAAAGCATATTGCCCCGAAATATGCATCATAACATTTTCGAAACAGGCGAGACGGTGAGTTGTATGAAATGCGGGATTATAGTCGATAGTTTCAACCCGTGGGCGTCCCTTCGCATCCCAAGAGAATTTCCCTTTACCGGGACAAATGCCGAGGTGGTTCAGGACGACCCGCACCTGCGGAAAGGCATCAATCAGATGCTGTAGCAAGTGAGCATCAACCGCGCGAGGATACAGCCAGAGGACATAATCTTGTTCTGCAGCATGTTTCCAGACAGGGTAGGTTTGGATCTCCTTGATGTTGATTCGAGCGAATGGATCTCTCGGACCACCAATCGAGGATAGCCGAAAACCGATAATCCCGGTTCCGTCCGTTAGCCTGTCCATGTGATCCTCCGGATGAACAAGATCTGGAGGTACTAACCCAATTCCAAGGAACCGGTCAGGATACATCTTCAGACAGTGTAGTAGGTACGCATGGTGTTCAATAGCAGTCCCACCCGTCTGTACCAGCATTGCCTGATCGATATCGTTTGCTTCCATTTCGCCCAGCAGCTTTTCAGCGGTCTCTTCCCGATCGGCGGGACAAACCGGGGTTGGTTCTCTTGGAAATTCAGGGGAAGCTTTGGCGAAAACGTGGAGGTGGGAATCTATTCGTGCCATCATTCCTCCAAACCGAAAAGTTTGCGCCGTTCCGGCGTCGTGCAGAGGTGAGCAATGGAGGTATACCGCTTTGGGTCTACCCGGTCCGGGGTTCGTTTTTCGTAGATGAGGATGAGCGATTTGCGGGGCGTATCTGTGTGGTTATCCATAGCAGTATGCCAACCGTATGAGTTGAACATGATTGCGGTGCCTGCTTTTCCCGGAAACCGTTTATGACCGGGCATCGCTTCTAACCGTTGTGCCTTGGAGTAAGGTCCCGCGTCCGGTTTGTGGCTCCCCGGTACGAAGGCAAATTCTCCTGATTCGGGTTCGACATCGTTCACATACACTTGGACCTTGATATGCAGTGGATTACTCTGTGGCACATCGGGATGCCATCCGGTATAGCATACGGGACCCGGCGGGACGGTGCGGACCTGTGGGCCCAACAAGATTAAGTCATCGTCCGTAAATGCCATCAGGCTGCCGTAATAGCTGGGGTGATCAATCAGGTTTACAAAGATCTCATCTTTCTCAAACGGATCTGGGATGTCGTAAAATGATGCAGCCGCTTCGCCAGCCTCTATACGATCTAACCACGCTGGCTTGCACTTTTCTGCCCAATAATCAAAGACATCCTGGAGCCGTTTCAACTCATCACCCTGAATCGCATCTTCAAAGACAAGGTAACCCTTTTCTTCCCATTGTGCTGTCTGGGTTTCAGTAGGTCTGATCATGGAATTCCTCCCATCGTTATCAATCTCAAGATAGCGGAAAGTCTTTATCCTTCTGCTCCAAAGAGCTGAACGTGTTATTTTCGTTTGTTCACAGATTATTAATTGTTTCCATCTCCTCAGGCGTCAGTTCCCAATCGAACAGGTCAAAATTTTCCCTCAAATGGGGATCAGAGCTGGCTTTGGGGATGACGATCAAACCTTTCTGGACCAGCCATCGCAAAGCGACCTGTGCCGCCGTTTTTTCATGTGCGTTCCCAATTCCTCCGAGAACCTGATCACTGACGATTTTACCAACTGCTAAGGGTCGATGAGCGGTCAGGGGAATCTGGACTGCATGACAGTGCTGCAAGAGATCCTCGTCTTGGCTATGAGCGTGATATTCCACCTGATTGGTGGCGATGGGTGCTTGGGAGATTTCCCTCGCCTGATCCACCTGCTCAATACTGAAATTGCTGACACCAATATTTTTCGCCTTCCCCGCATCGTGTATCTCATTGAATGCGGACAGGGTTTCTTCCATCGGCACCGTGCCATCGCCGGGATGGTGAACCAGTAACAGATCTACATAGTCGGTTTGCAAATCCTCAAGACATTCATTGCATTGGGAATGAACTTGGTCGTACCGCATGTGGGTGTGCCATATTTTGGAGGTAATAAAAAGTTCCTCTCTGACTGCACCAACCTCTTGCAGTGCCTTCCCAATCTCCTTTTGGTTGGCGTACATCCATGCAGTATCAATGTGATTGTAACCGAGTTCAAGGGCGATTTTGACGACGGTTTTGCACTGTTCGTCCCGCAGATTCCATGTCCCAAGTCCCAGAACAGGAATTTCATCGCCTGATATAAGCCGAATTGCGTCCATCTGTTCTCCCTTGTAATGATAGAATTACCTTTTCCGTAGGGAACGCAGATCTGCGTTCCGTGCATCACGGTTATAAGTAACGGCGTTTTTGGACGGTGCCTCTTTTCATCTACCCCATTAATGCCGAAAATGTCGGACGCCGGTGAAGATCATCGCCATCCCATACCGATCTGCGGTTTCAATAACAGGACCGTCACCCACTGAACCGCCAGGTTGAATAATCGCCCGTACACCTGCCTCACCAGCGATTTCGACCCCGTCGGGGAAAGGGAAGTAGGCATCAGACGCAAGGACAGCGGTTTTCGCTCTGGCGCCTGCCTTGCGCGCCGCGATAATGCACGAATCAACACGGCTCATCTGCCCGGCACCGATTCCGACCGTCTTTGAGCCTTGCGCGAGCAATATGCAGTTCGATTTAACATGCTTACACGCCTTCCACGCAAACAGCAGAGATTGAATCTCCTCGTCTGTCGGCTGGTGTTTCGTGACAACCTTCAGGTCCTCGGGGGTAATTTCATGTAGATCTCGGTCTTGGATCAAAACGCCCCCTATAACATTCCGAATCTGCTTTACCGACGTGTCCAACCGAAGTTCCCCCGTTTCGAGAATAGGTCGGCGTTTCACGCGGGAAAGTGCTCGCAACGCTTTCGGGGTGTAGCTGGGGGCAATAATGGCATCGACTTTGACGCCTGCGTTTGCTGCTTCACGAATGGTATTTGCGACTTTTAGCGAAACTTCTTGGTTCAAACCGATGACGGAACCGAAAGCGGAGGTCCGATCACAATCAAGGGCATCGTTGAACGCTACTTCCAAATTGTCGGCAGTTGCTAATCCACACGGGTTGTTGTGCTTGATAATCACACATGCCGGTTCGGAAAAATCCTTGACGATTTCAATCGCCGCTTCCAAGTCGAGGATGTTGTTGAACGAAAGTGGTTGACCGCTCAGTTGGTTTGCCCATGCAGCACACGGTTCAGGCAAAGTATGGGTGCGATAGAACGCTGCACGCTGGTGGGGATTTTCACCGTACCGAAGGCTTTGGGCACTTTCGTACTGGAGGTCAAGCAGCTGCGGAAATTCGCTGTCGGGAGCATCCAGATTGGCCAGATAACGTGAAACTGCTGTGTCGTAATGGGCAGTGTGCATAAACGCTGCTTTAGCAAGTTCAAACCGACTTTCACCCGAAAGACAACCGTCATTTGCGTTGAGTTCGTCAATAATGTTGGGATACTGCCTCGGATCCGTGAGGATTGCCACATCGCGATAATTTTTCGCAGCTGCCCGAATCATCGACGGTCCGCCGATATCGATGTTTTCGATCGCTTCTGTGAGTTCCACCCCTTCCTTAGCAATGGTTGCCTCGAATGGGTAGAGGTTGGAAACAACAATATCAATGAATTCAAGTCCGTGGTTCGACGCCTGAGTAACGTGGTCGGGGTTATCTCTGATTGCTAATATGCCACCGTGAATCTTCGGGTGGAGCGTTTTTACCCGCCCATCAAGCATTTCTGGGAAATTGGTGTAGTCAGACACCTCACGAATCTCAATTCCTGATTCGCGGAGTGTGTTCGCCGTGCCACCAGTGGATAGGATCTCTACACCATGCGTAACGAGAGTTTTCGCAAGGCTTATCAGCTCGGTTTTATCATAGGTGCTAATTAATGCGCGTTGTATTTTTTTCATTCATCCCTCCTTTCTATACCACATATCTGGGATGTCCGAATCCATCGTTGGAAACATGACCTCGTGCGGGAATTTCTGACTGATCTGGAATGATAAGATCTATTGCCGAGGTGTTTTCGATGATTGTACCATCACCCACCGATACATTTTTCCCAAGGCGAATGACGCCCGGTTTGATGGATTCACTGCGGATGGTTCCGATAACCACTGATGAACCCACATGGCAACCGGTGCCGATTTCAACAAACCCGTAGATCTCCGTGTTCGTACCAACCGTGGAACGGTCTCCGACGCGCACCGGACCCAACAGACTCGCATCCGTGCCAATCTGCACGAAGTCACCGAGAGTTGGATGGCGCTGCTTGACCCTCACGCTCAAGCCACCGAGTGTACACGGATAGATCACGCAACCAGAACCGATAACCCCGGTTTGCCCAGTGGTGAAGCCGCGGTGGGGATGCTCCAAGAAATTCGCGTCTCCAATCTCTGTTTCGGGATGAAGATCTGCTTGGTAGTAACGGCCCCCAAGTTCGGAAATTGCACGAGGCAAAAGGGGAACAGGAGTGCGGCAGAGGTCCGGGTTATCCTTAACGGGACCGGACCGAGTTAAGAGATAGCCAACGTCGTGATAGAAGAGCACTCTCCAACCGGGGTACGTACTTACGACCAACTGCATCTGATAGTCAAAAGCGAACCCCAAATCAAGGTCTTCAAGGAAATTCCGATAGGGTTGAAACTCCCGCTTTAAAATGCCTTCATCTACTTTGTCCCTGACGTCCAGTTCAATCAGCTTTTCACGGGAGATTCCGGTGTGGAGTAGATACGCGTCCCACACCGCTGGATCTCGCAGAGAGGCAAAACGATTCCATAAGGCACGCCGTTTCAGTCGAGGCAACTCCCATAGTAACGCAAACGTGGTGTCCAATGCACGGCTCTCTAACTCGCTTTCGTCGGTAACCGCCAAAAACGATTGGGCAATCATCGCGTAAAGTTGGTCGGCAACTTCTTCAATCGCTTCTGTCAGTTCGCCCTTACTATTTTCTGGACGCGGTGCGTTGTGGGAGCCAGGAGCCACACATTCAAGGAGATTTCCGAGCACTGTTTCGAGGATATCCCGATTGACAAATCCGCGGCCAGAGCGGAGAGAAAGAAGGTCTCGACTTTCACTGTTAATGCGTAACACTTTGAGTTCGTTCGCGGAATAAATCGGACGAATCGCATCCAATAACTGTTTTAGCAAGGGGCGTTTGCGGCTTTCGTAGGTTGAATCAAAGAGTGTAGTTTCGAGCATATTACTTGTACTTTCGATTTGCGTGCTGTGTTGTCACTCACAATATTATTCACAGTCCCAATTCTTTGAGCAGTTGGATCTTTTTCATCCTATTTGGACCTGCTGTCTCGAAAAGTCGATCGGAGACCAACCGCCCAGTATCAGGTGCCCACATCTTCGCGTAGCTCTTGTTGAATGTGACAATTCGCTCGATCTCCCAAGCCATCCGTGGTCGGGTTCGCATCATCCACGCCATCTGCCGACGATTAGCACCACCGCCCCACGATGAGTGCCAAATCCGCGTGTTAAAGGCGATAACATCCCCCTTCTGGGTTGACAATTCATAGCATCCGGGGAACTCCCGCATGGGATATCCGAGTGCCCGTTCGTCGATCTGCTTTTCAAGCTCGGTGTAATGGAGCGGCCATAGGTGACTGCCAGGGATAAAACTTAGACACCCTTTGCTTGGTGCAACATCATCCAGATAAAATGTCAATTTGATCTCGATGCCGGGTTCAGGCCAACTACCATCGCGGTGCCAATTCGTGTCCCCAGTGTGAATTTGGCCATCAGAGCTGCCGAAAAAGATGCAGTCATCTCCAAGCAAATCTTCGGCGATGCCAGCCAGTTTGGGATGATCGAGTAGGTTGTAGAAATATGGGTCTGCCTCAATTAACGGGATAATGACACGATGACCTGCTGGAAAAATCCGTGTCCCTGGCGCTGACGTATCCCCTTGGGCTTTGCCATTAGCAATAATTGCGTCGAATCTCCAAGAAAATTCAGCAATTTCTTCAGGTGTCAGGACAGCGGGGACTCTGACAAAACCTAACAGGTGAAAGTGTGTTTTCTCATCAGCCGTCAGCATGGTATTTTCTCAAGACCGAACGTTCAAACAAACTTCAGCGTTACATTGGGTTGGGCGAGGTCATACTTGACTGCGAGCTCATAAAACTTTTTCAATCCAACAATCTCGGCATCTCCGAGCTCGTAGAAAATATGCTTAGTCAGATAATCTTGACAAAGTATTTCCGCGAAGCCGAGTCTCTGGGCTTCGATTCGAACGATCTCAGGGATTTTCTTGATGCCGCACTCCTTTGCATTTAAGAGGGTTTGAGGAACTTCGCCCAACTCGACATCACCCCGTGCTACCCAGCAGGCATAGACAAACGGCAGCCCCGTCAATGTGCTCCACTCCGCTCCGAGATCTAAAGCATAATCTGTCGCGCCGCGTTGTCTTAACGCCGCATCTCCAATCAACAGTACTGCGTCCGTATCTGCCTCTTGCGGGTCAATAGTAGGTGGACAGGAATGAAATTCGGGATGCAGATTATATTTTTCAGCGAGTATAATCTGTACAAGCGCACGAGATGAGCGGGAACTGGTGTCAAGCGCGGCGTGGCGGATTTCAGGAATCGGCACACGACTGAACAATTGGATACTCAATACCGGTCCCCGCGAGCAAATTGAAATGTCCCGTATGATTCTATACTCACTGTCCGCTCGAAAATATTCAATAATGGGAATCAACCCAACATCAAGATCCCCATCCCTTAGTTCCGTAGCTAAACGGCTTGGCACCGCCACGCTAAGTTCGATTGCCTCGCTGCCGGGGAATTGTGTGTCCTCTAAAAGAGGGTAAATCATCGGTTTCGTGTTGAGAAACGAAACCGCCCCAACTTTTACGCGGCTTTTCTGTGCCATTGATTTCCTTCTCGGATGATTTCGTTATAGAGTGTATCGCGTTCAACGGAAATACGACCAGCTTCCTCGATCAGTTGGATGATCTCTTCTGCTGAGATTGCTTCCGGTGTGTCAGCACCAGCCATGTGCGTAATCTTCTCCTCCGTCACCGTACCGTCGATGTCATCTGCCCCAAAACTCAGAGCGATCTGTGCAGTCTTCAACCCAGTCATAATCCAATACACTTTGATGTGCGGGAAGTTGTCCAGCAATAGACGTGATACTGCCACATTCCGCAGATCCGTCAAGCCGGATGTGCTCGGTAGGTAGTCCATTCGCGTATTATCGGGATGGAACGCCAAGGGAATAAAGGTGGCGAAACCACCTGATTTATCCTGCTGCTCACGAAGCCGAATCAGGTGATCTACCCGATCCTCAGTCGTTTCAAGATGTCCGTAAAGCATCGTTGCATTCGTTGAAATATCGAGCCGATGTGCGATGTCATGCACCTCAAGCCACCCCTCTGCGCTCAGTTTGCCGGGACAGATTTTTTCCCGCGTCTCCTCCGCAAAGATCTCCGCCCCACCACCCGGCAGTGAATCCAGCCCTGCCTCACGCAATGCAATCAAGACCTCTTCAATCGACATCTTGAATATCCGAGAAAAGTGGTGAATCTCTACAGCCGTAAAAAACTTTAGATGCACCTGTGGCATCCGATCCTTCAACCCTCGCAGCATATCGAGATAGTATTCAAACGGTAGCTTCGGGTGCAAGCCACCGACGCTATGAATTTCTGTGCAGCCGTGGTCTATCGAATACATTGCCTTATCCAGAAATTCATCGACGCTCATCTCCCATGCGCCGTCGGTCTGCATGTCCTTCCGCGCAAACGCACAAAAGTGGCAACGTGCATGTAGGATACACACATTCGAGTAGTCGATATGTTGATTGAAGTTGTAGTAGGCGAAATTGCCGTTTTGTCGCTCTCGCACAATATTGGCGAGATACCCGACGCCGTTGATATCGGGGCTTTCATAGAGCCTTACCCCATCTTCAAAGGAGAGGCGTTCATCCGCCTCCACTTTCTCGTAGATTGGGTGAAGTGTTGAGTCTGTAATTGATAAAAATCTTGCCATCGTTGCTCCTGTTTCAATTTCGAGTCAATTTTTAAATCTTTCAAAGTACTGATCAATCTCAGGTCGTAGTTCAATACCAACTCTCTCAAAACAATCTAATAAATCATGGTACGCGCCCTCTCCACCTAAAAAATCCCAAAATTCAATTGCCTCAATATCTGCGTACAAAGCATCATTGTGATGCTGTGCAAAGTTGTAACCTTCAAACTCTGTTGGCTTAGGAACTATTTGATTCGTTCAGCAGTGCTACCTTAAGATAGTGAGCCCCACTTCCATTTTCTCTCTTAGCACTGCTATTACCAAGATTGTACCATTTGGGTATAGCACCAGTGCCGCCTGGATCCGGGCCCCTCCAATTCACACCCTCTTCCTCAGTCGCTTGTGTAGTAAGTCGTTTGGCTGCAACAAGGTTTTTAGCCTCAAAAATCCCTTCATACAAGACCTCCTCTTCAGCTTTTTTAAAAAGAAACAAACAACCCCAACGTTCTGCCTTGATGTATTGCCATTTATATCTCATTATATCTCTCCATATTTTGACTCCATATGGAAAATGCTTTCGGAGTAAGCGCTTTTGTCCTTTTCTGTCCTGTTGAGAACAGGTCGTTTATATTGATTGACAATTCGCATATCCGAACGCTCCGCAATCGTTGGATACATGTTGAACTTATCATTTGCCACCAGAAAAACATCATAATCTTGGACTAAGAATCTTTTACAATTCCGCAGCACTTCCGAAATACCTTTTATATACTGATCTCTGGCTTCTTTACCCTTACCCTTGAAGAGCGGTCCAATTTCTAGCTCATCTTTTCGATCAAATTCAAATAAATCATAAGCGTAAGCGTGTTGTTCATGATAATCAATTAATCCAACATACGGCGGACTAGAAAAAACTCCTTTAATCTTCTGCTCTTTCACGAGTTGGGCAAAATCTCGGTTATCTGTTTTTAATGCTTTGATAATATCAATTGTCCGAGAATCTCCGGTTAGACAGGTTTGAAACGTGTCGGTTCTCAGCTTATCAAACTGAACAAGACGTTGAATTGTATCTTGATTGTATCGTTCCCACCAACTCAATATTGAAAACAACGGTCTGCACATCTTGCCATGCTTGGCACAGTAATAGACTGCCGTCACTGGTTCTTTTAAGGTTGCCAAGTCTGCATGAGTCGTTGCCCGGCAAGTACGGATCGTTCGACTCAAAATAATCTGAATCACCCGCTGTGTTTCACGATTCTGGATATTTTTAACGCGCTCAAGAACAAAATCAATTTCGTCTCTTACAGTCGATAAGTACCACATATCGAGGAATGTCTCTGATTTTCTTTGCCACAACTTGATTCCATATTGGTTGATTAGTTGAAAATATCTGAGTGAGAATTCATCCTCTTTTTCTTTTCCATATTTCTCTTGATCAATCTGTCCCTGTCTAACTTGGTATTTGAAATCAGGAGACGGAAAATATTGGCTATTAAACTCGTTGAGTTCTGCGGTCAGTTGTGCTTCAAATTGAGCGACATTGGATTCGCCGATAAACCGTTTCAGAGCGTTCGTGATATTGTGAATTTCATTCTGTATATCAACGAGACTATGTTTCTCTACTTTGATGTTGCTGATGAGCGTATTAAATGCGGAAATATCAATACCGACAGCGTGCATTCCAAGTTCGTTAGCTTGTACCAGTGTTGTGCCGCTACCACAAAATGGATCGAGGATAATATCACCCTGTTTGAAACACACATCTTTTTTGAAATCATCTGTATGGTCGTCTAAGAAATATTCAACCAGTTGGGGGATGAATTTGCCTTTATATGGGTGGAGTCTATGGACGTGTTTCGTCGTATCGGCTTCTTTCAGATAATCAAATGACAAACCCCAATTAATGTCCTCGCCTAATTGTGCCTTCCAGTTGATTTCTCGGGTTCCTAGATATGAATGATAGTATTTGATCAAATCCTGTTTTGAAACTCTGGTAGAACCATTGTCGTCATACTTGCGGATTCTTCCATACTGAATTAGATAAGAAATGTTGGAAGTTGTCACATTTTTTTTAATATGATTCGTTGCCCATTTGCTGGCTTCAGGAATTGTCATTAAATCTGCATCTTCAATCATTTTGAGCATGCCTTTTCGGTCGGAATCCCACATAAGTTCCCATGATCTGATATCAGTATTATAGCCCAGTCTATGCAGCGGTGCAAGCGAATATTTTGTCTTGCCTACGGCTGCCCTTTCTGATAGACTTTCGATGCTGCGTAACCTATCTTAGAGGTAAGCGACAATGGATTTTTCTTCAACCCGCGTTATCACACTGATGACCGACTTTGGGACAAGTGATCATTACGTCGGAGTCATGAAAGGCGTGATCCTGAATATCAATCCACATGCTCAGATTGTCGACATCACGCACACTATTCCGCCGCAAGATATTCACGGTGCTGCGCTTCTAATTGATACCGCCTATCGCTATTTTCCATCCGGTACTATCCACCTGATAGTCGTAGATCCAGGAGTAGGTAGCCACCGCAGAACCATCATCTGCCGAACCGAAACAGCCTATTTCATCTGCCCGGATAATGGGATTCTGACTCATATCATCCATAACGAAGAACATATTCGCACCGTATCGGTGAAGAACTCGGCTTACTTCCTGCCACAGATTAGCAACACCTTTCATGGGAGAGACATCTTTGCTCCTGTTGCTGCACACCTTTCGCGCGGTGTATCCATGGATAAATTCGGAAACCCAATTACAGATCCCGTGCAACTCCCCGTTCCAGAACCTAAAGTAATGAATGAGGTGATTGTGGGGCATATCATCTGGATTGATGCCTTTGGGAATTTAGCAACAAACATTTCTCACGATATGTTGGAGGCGCGGACGGGAGAGGCTGGGGTTGTTATCCATGTAGGAAATGCGAAGATCGCTCATCTTAACCACTCGTACGCTGAATCGCCAGTCGGCGAGCCGTTAGCAATTATCGGCAGCTCCAATCGATTAGAAATCTCAATCAACCAAGGCGATGCAGCGCAAGTCCTTGGGCTGAAACGGGGGGACGAGATCGCAGTTTGTATGACGTAATACCAGCTTAACTTCGCGGAGTTTCGATACTGGGGATAGCGGAAATATTCATGAATCTACTTCATTGCTGCTTCAGGCATACATTCGGGTTTTGGATAAGTTTCCAAAAAGCCGTTCGGTGTGCGGAGGAGATACTTCAACCAGCTTCCCTCCGGCGCATCTTCAAAGAGACTTTGGTAAAGCGTGTCGCCTCCAAAAGAATTTGCTATGACCCCGGGGCAGTAGGTGAAAATAATTGTCCGACGCACGTTATCCGTCGTGTTGAATGAACCGTGACGCATGTCGTGGGTAAAAAGCAGGACAGACCCCGCCTTCATCGGTATTTCAATGTACATCTCCTGCAATGCATCGTCGGGAGGCGGTGGGTAGTTTGCTTTATGACTACCGGGAATCACCTGCAATCCACCCTCGCCGGGATTGATGTCGCGCATTGCATAGAACACCTGAAATAGATTGTGATGGATACGATCGTTAAAGTGATAAAAGTTGTGTGTTATTGACGGTGTGTGATTAGAATGATAGGTTGTTCTGCCTCCATTCCATTTAAATGTCACCCACGTGGACTTCAGCCTAGGACGATCCACCATCTCATCGATATAGGGAAGCACTACCGGATTCACAACAAGGTCTAACAAGGGCGTTTCCTGATTCAGGATGTCGTCATATCTTACTTCAGGGTTTGCCGATTCCGGTAGGGCGTGAAAATCTTGCAGTGCCTTTTCCTCCCAGATATCCAGACGTTCGTTCAGATATGCCAGATAGTTTGGCTCAATAGCATCTTCAATCAGCAGATACCCGTTCACATCGTAGTAGTATAATTCTGCAAGGGTCACAAAAACTCTCCTTTGAATTCATACGGCCTGTCGATAAACTCCTTAATTCTCAAGAATGTAGATTCACACATTCTGCGGTTCATCAACGGGTACATACTCTGGGAAAACCTTCGGATATGTGCGACCGGTCGAAACTTGGCGGGTCGCTGCATCAATATAGCAGACGCTGAATGCGCGCCGTGGACGATCTGTCGTGTTGACCTCTGAACGGTGTAAGGTCCAATTATGCAGCAAGACCACCTCTCCCATGTCCATCTCCAGATAGAGTCGCTTTTCGTCCGGGGCGTGGATTGCCCGTTCTTCGGGGGATAATTGATCGCCTTGTTCAGGGATAAGACTTTTGTGCGATCCCGGGATAATCTGCAAGCAGCCGTTGGCGACACTGGTTGAATCCAATGCTGTCCAGATCGTCACCTGTGGTGGAATGCTCAGTCCCCATCCGCCTGCACCGTCTTGATGCCAATTGATCATGACGCCTCGTTCTGCTGGCTTGTTGAAGAACATCGTCCGAAAGGCGGAAACCTCTTCGCCGATGATCTTCCCTGTGATATTCTGAAACAGCGGGTGTCGTATGTAAGGCAAGAATAGCGGATCCTGATCAAGGTCCTGGATCTTCCGATACTTCAGCGAAGATCCCTTAAACTCTTTCGTCTGCTTTGACAATTCTGCGTGACCCGCTGATGGGCACAACTGCATGAGCATGTTGTCGTAGCGAATCTTTCCCAGCATGATGTCGTCAATTCGTTGGCAGAGTGCCTGAATCTCTTGGTCCGGCACAACTTTGCCCAGACGCACATATCCCTGTTCGTCGAATGTTGCAAGTTCGTCGTCTGTCAAAACCGGTCCGTGTAGGTTCGCCATAACAGAGCCTCCTGATAAAGGTGTCAGTTAAGTTGCCTATTTGATAATTTAACGGGACTTGCGGTAAATAGTTACCTCCATGGCATCACGTTTGACCCAAGGCAGATCTGTCTCAAACCAATGGGTGCTACTCGCATGGTGAGAACGGACATGGTTCAGATAGTCCGCCATGCCCGCTGCTCCGATCCCCACGTTATCCGCAACAACGGTTGCACCATCAGTCAGACGTGATTCAATTGCCCTAAAACAGGGGAAATAGTTGCTATAATTATTGTCGAGAAGCAGGAAATCCACCGGTTCAGCGATAGTTTTCAGCACTTCCCTCGCATCCCCAATTCGTGAATCGATCAGATCTGCGACATTGGCACGTCTAAAGTTTTCCTGTGCCTCATGGGCGCGTTCCGTATCAATCTCGACGGTGATTAGGCTTCCTTTTCCAGTGACTCTAAGTGCGGCGACCATCCAGAGCCCTGAATAACCGATAGCGGTTCCACATTCGACAATCAAGGTTGGTTGCACATTTTGAACAAGGTTTGAGAGAAACTCCGCTTTTTCCGAGCCAAGCATCGGGATGTGCTGCTCTCGACATCGTTCATCTACCTCTTGTAAGACCCGATCAAATACCGTCATTGGTGTTCCGTCCCTCCACAATTCTCAAACACTCGGTTTTTTTTGCAAATCTCCGTTGTCAATCTGCCCGGAATATCCCTTCCTGCTGCACCCGCTCGTAGACACGGGAAAAGTCGGCTGAACCATCATCTTCCCATATTCTGGATCTGATCCCCCGGATCGTGCCTTCCTCACGTCCGGTTACTCTGGTGGGCGACACATAGGAACGACCATAGAAGGTATTGCCACCGGGCATGTTTAGCACACCAACATGTTTGGGAGGTTCTATCGGTTTATTCGCTGCGATGCGAGCCAGCGCATCTTCGTCTACCTCGTATCCGAGCCCCGGACCCTCTGGCACAGGTGAGGACCCTTCAATGACAGGAATCCGTTCGGTGGTATAGTCCTCCTCGTATTGATCGTCCAAATTGATGGAGTGGGCGGTGTGGGTTGGCAAGACTGCTGCTAAATGCAGCGCCATCGCCTTACCAAGTGTGCCTGACTCAAACTGAAGTATGGTCTGGATATTTGCCTTTCCGCACGCGAAACCGGTTGCAACAGTATCGCCAATCGAGCCACCAATCATATAGATGTCCGCGACACCGTGTATAATCTCTTGGACGCTCCCAAGCGGCGTGCCATGCATGATAATCGGGAGACGGGTCTGTTCGCGCAATCGACGCCAGCCATCTATATCGTTCTTCACAAGTGGGTCTTCGATATAACCGACAATTGGATGGTTACGCTCCAATTCCTGAACAATGGGGAGAACCGCTGCTAAGCTCCGATTACCATTGAAGTCGTAGTGAATTTTAAAACCCTCTGGTGCCACCTCTTCAGCAAGCCGTGTCTGCTCTATCACGTCATGGTAATCACAGGTATGCATCTTAAAGATGGTGTAACCTTGGTCTGCCGCTCGACTTATTTCGTCACGGAACGTCTCCGGCGATGCCGGGCGAGTCCATGCTGCAACTGACACAGCATCCCGGACTTTCTGTCCTATCAGCTTATAGACCGGCACCCCAAGATATTTTCCCATTATGTCGTAGAGGGCGCAATTCAGTGCGGAGCCGTACGATAAATGGTTGTTGATGAAATCGAACGGGTTACGCCCGACGAGCGATGCAGCGACTGTTGGATTTGGCTGCCCACCCGGACGGACGCGTTGGTCTCCATAGCCGGTTATCCCCGCATCTGTTTCCACTTTGAAGACAGTGCGGTGATCTATACCATATAAATCAACCTTACGATTGTCGTAGCGTTTTGCAAGGCGAGGATAAATTGGTATCACTTCAATATTGGTAATTTTCATCTTAACTCTCCTCGTACGAGATACAATTCCATTTGTAGAAAAATTACATGTAGGGAACACAAGTACACTTTACTCAGATTTTCTGACCGGTATATTAACAGATTTTCGACTCTCGTTCAAGTATGGCAAATTATAGAAACAGGTAGGCGTTCACCAGTAGTTCCCTTTAGCAAAACGTGAAAAATCCTCCTTAGAAGGGGAATTTAGGGGAGCGGTTGTACATCAAGTGTGTCGAAGTAAGTATAAAATCTACCATAAATAGCTGATGCCAACACGGGATCTATCGCTGTCTATGGGCAAAGGCGGGTCTCTGCTAAATCAGACCGCCCAACCCTTTACCATGTACGCCTGCAATATGCCGCTTTCGTCCGAATTAAAGAACCCTGTACTGCCATCTGGCGAGAGAAACGGGTGGATGTGACTACCTTTCTCCCAAGACGAGCGCGGGTTGAGCAGGAAGGTGATGTGTTCCAACGGAGCTGTTTCATCGGCAGGTAACTTGGCTAGATAGATTCCACCTCCATCTTCTCTAGGTCCAGCGTCCGTGATCAGATGCTGTCCAGCAAGATCCGTGGCAAAATGATAGAAGTCAGGATTTGGGAAATCTCGTGACAGATCATTACGCACCCCGCTCGGCGTGTTGAGTCCTATATGTCCCACGTGGTCTGTGGCGCGTCCCTCAATGAGTTGACAACTCTTGGGCTCCCGTGTGGAAGTGCTGGTAAGTGCCCTCGCGCTACGCCCAATCCAGCACTGATGGCCCTGACAGAACTCAATTCCGTTACGTCCCCAAGGCAAATCTCTAAGCTTCGTCCCATCGTCCCGGATAACGTGGATATCCGCCCCGTCGCCCCCAACCAGCTTGGCGACTTTTCCTGCCGGATCGCAGCTGTTACCATGATTCTCTTGAATCAGAATGTCGTGGGCCTCCTCAGCGTCGAGGGAGCGACTGTACTGTGGGTGCATATTGCACCAGCTCTGGCCGTGGATAATCAATTCAACCGATGCCGCCTCTAAGTCAAAGACCAGCAAGCCCCACGGTGCGTCCGCTGTTTTTCCATCGCCGAAGAACGCAGAAATCGCCATCCGCTTTCCATCAGAGGATATTGTAGACAGCGGATAAGGGCGACTCGGACGAAGATTGGTATCAGAAAGTGGTGCGTCAATGGTTAACAGTGTCTCTCTACCAGTGCCGTCCATGCCAACTCGCTTGAGCGTCAGGTTTCCGCCGCCAGGGCGGGTTTCATCAATAAAGTAATAGAGGGTTGTTCCATCAGGCGAGACAGAGGGCGCGGTTGCACCGGTTTCTTCAGTAATTGGAATGAGTTCGCAGTTATTCTCTATGTCGCATATCAGGTACTTGTGTTCAGAGTCTCTCGGATCTGATCCATGTGGATGCGCTGAGCGATGCAGGATAAACCGCTTTGAATCCGGCGTAAAGATCTGCGCCTCCATATAGATGTGTGAACTGGGCACATCTTCCTCCGTTGTCAGTTGGATAATTTCCAACCCATCGGGACTGACTTCGCTTTGCAGATCGGGTCGTTTTTTCATGCTCGCCCTCCATATTCTATGAAATGTCTATCCTGTCCACTGTTGGCAAATAGTCCAGATATAACACTATTCTTGCATCTTACTGTAGACTGTTTCAATCTCCACTTCAGTGTAGCATCAATTCGACATTCAATCAAGAAAAGCATGTTGCTCTAATGGCCGCATCATGGTAATATTTAAGCAGCCCAGCTATTTCCTCGATTAACCGAAAATTGAACTCGAAATCGAATCCGATAGAATTCTCGGATTTAAGAAGCGGAGATGCCATGTACTTAAAACATCTACGTCCCTACCAGCTAAAGGAAGCCGTCGAACGGGGTGATCCTCTGCTCGTGCCGGCAGGTTGCATTGAGACCCATGGTCCCCACATGGCGATAGGACACGACACGATCATCGTTGAAGAAATCTGTGCCCGGATCGCTGAAAAAGTGGATGTTGTTATCGCGCCATCTTTCGACTATGGTCCCACCGGATACGCACTCGGTGGTCCCGCTGATGGAACCATTGATCCAGATTACGCCGCATTTGGAGGGCACGTCAAAGCGATTCTGAAAAACTTCCGAGAGATGGGATTCAAGGCCATCTACGTGATCATCATGCACCAAGGCATGGAGGCACCGCTTGCGTTAGCTTTCAAAAAAGCCGCAGCGGAACTTTCCTTTGAGAACATCTTAGAACAAGGGTATCCGCGCGGTTGGTGGAGTGTGGAATCCTTGAAGGACGAGGCAGGTCCATTGTCCGGTCATGTCGATGTTCAACCGATGATTCTTCCCGATGCATCGCCCCCGGCCGGTGGCGACCACGCTGGATATAACGAAACCTCCTTCCTACTGGCAACCCGTCCCGAATTGGTGGAGCAAGACCGACTGGATGACACCGCACCTTGGTATTGTCGTCAAGATGAGGAAAAGAATAGCTGGACTGCCAACGTCGAGCATGGACAGGCGATGGTCGATGCAGTCGTAGCAGCTTGGGTAAAAAGAATTGGGTCGCGTCTGTGAGGTAAGTGCCAAATGACATACACAGATAAACAGATCACCGTCTTCGGACTTCATCGCAGCGGTGTTGCTGTTGCTAAGTTGCTATCCGATCTCGGTGCCAAGGTTCTTGTGACCGACCCGAAATCCAGTGATGAACTTCAAGCAGATGTCGATGCCCTAAAAGATCGCGATATCGGTTTTATTCTTGGTGGTCACGATCAGCGCTGCATTGAAAGAGCGGATCTGATTGTCCTTTCACCGGGCGTGCCGTTGGACATCCCAATTTTACAGGAAGCACGTGCCGCAGGCATCCCAATTACTGGTGAACTGGAAGTTGCTGCAAACCTCTGCGCCGCGCCGATGGTTGCAATTACAGGAACAAAGGGCAAATCAACGACCACCATCTTAACTGCCGAACTTCTCAAGTATGGAAATTTTCGTAGAGTGTGCACTGCCGGTAACATCGGTGTCCCGTTATCGAGCGAAGTCCAAGGTTTGACTGCTGAAGATCTCGTCGTCATTGAGGCAAGCAGTTTTCAGTTGGAAACCACGGAGAGATTTCGACCGGTAGTCAGCGTCGTGCTAAACCTATCGCGCGATCACCTTGATCGGCACGGAACGATGGAAGCCTATCGCACGGCAAAGCTAAAAATCTGTGCGAACCAAAGATCGACAGACTGGATTGTGCTAAACAGTCTGGATCAACATGTTTTAACCTTTGCTGATGCGACGGAAGCAAAGACAATCTATTTTGATGACACCACTACTGTTGAAAAGGGGACTTATGTAAAAAATGGAAAAATTCTTACTCGATGGGATGGCGAATCTCACTGGATCTGTGATGTTGAAAATAGTCCCCTGCCGGGAAGACATAATCTTCAGAATGTCCTTGCTGCAATAACTGTCGGACAGATTTTCGGCATCTCACCGGATATAATGCGTTCTGCTATTTCTGCGTTCTTCCCCGCCGAACATCCGCCGCTTGAGCACGCCTTTGAGCCAGTAAAAACAGTTAATGGTATCCGCTTCATCAACGATTCCAAAGCCACGAATGTCGCCGCAGTCAAAGCCGCGTTGCAATCGTTGTCCGATCCGATTTTGCTAATCATGGGTGGATACGATAAAGGAAATGAGTATGAACCCCTCATTGAGTGTGTCCGATCAAAGGTAAAAGTGCTAATTCTGCTCGGATCGCACACCGGAATAATACGAAACGCCCTTGCAGCGCATGTCGTTACACGGGATGCAGCAACAGTTAGCGATGCTGTTGCGCTCGCGTACTCACACGCAGCACCAGGCGATGTCGTGCTTTTATCACCGGCGAACGCAAGTTTTGATATGTTCACAGATTATAAAGCGCGTGGTAAAGCGTTTCGGGAGGCTGTTAATCACCTTGTATCGACAGAAGCAACCGCAAACTCCGAGATTCATCTGGAAAAATTATCCGATTAAAGGAGGAATAGATCACGTCCTGCTGTTTATCACACTGTGCCTTGTTGCGATCGGAATCGTGATGGTCTACAGTTCAAGCAACATGCTTGCCTATGAGTTGTATAACGAAAATAGTTTTCACTACTTGAAAATGCAGCTGATTGCCTGCATGCTTGGGTTGGTCGGCATGTTTGTTGCATCATACTTTCCTTATCAGTATTATCAAAGGTACGCGAAGCTTATTTTACTTCTGTCATTGATCGGTTTGCTGCTGGTATTTTCACCAATTGGGCACGATGTTCGTTCGGCAGGTGGCATCAGATTTCACCGATGGATTCGGGTATCGGGTTGGCAATTTCAACCCGTTGAGTTGGCAAAGCTTGGGTTGATAATTTATGTTTCTCACTTTCTCATCAGCAAACATAGCCAAATTCGAAGTTTCACCCGAGGTGTACTGCCGACCATTCTTATCCTATCCATTACGTTTATCCTCCTGTACAAGCAGCCTGATTTTGGATCGGCGGTTTTATTGAGCCTATCAGTTCTGGTTCTTCTCTTCGTAGGAGGCGCGCGCCCTTCACAAATTGTTCTTATCGTTGGAATCGCCTGCTTTTTCATCTATTCATCAATCCAAGATGACATCTATAAAATGCAGCGAATTCAAGGGTTTCTGAGTTCCCTAAAGTTTCCCTATGAAGGACACTATCAGGTTAATCAATCCCTAAATGCCCTTGCTCTCGGCGGACTGTTTGGTGCCGGTATTGGAAACAGCGTTTTTAAGCTCTTTCATCTCCCTTATCCGCATACCGACTTTATTTTCGCTATTCTTGGCGAAGAACTTGGTTTTGTTGGTGTGGTTTGTATTATTGTCCTGTTTATGTTACTTATCTGGCGGGGTATCCATATTGCTCAACATACCACAGATGCGTTTGGAAGTTTAGTGGCTATTGGAATTACCACACTCATTGGATTGCAAACAGTTTTCAATATCGGTGTGGTGACGGGTATGTTGCCTGCAAAGGGTATTACGCTCCCTTTCATGAGTTACGGTGGCTCATCGCTCTTAGTTAGCTTATTCAGTATCGGAATTCTGTTGAACATCTCGCGTGGCATGAATGAAACCCCGGAGCTACATGCACCCATAGAGATTGAATCTTGATTCATCGAAAGAATAGACGTTCCAGCCGGTTCGACGATTCCTGTTATAGTGCTAGCAAGGGGAACCCCTATCCGTTGGACCACATCTAACAAACCGTTATACTCTACACAGTAGTCTCTTGATCATAATACAAATGAGGTTTAGGCAAATGCCACGAATCGTGATTTCAGGCGGTGGTACTGGTGGTCACATCTATCCCGCAATCGGTATTGCCAAAGAACTCGTGCAACTCGATGCGGAGATCGAGGTCGCTTTCATCGGTGGAGTGGATCGTCTCGAATCAACGCTTGTCCCGCAGCATGGATTTCATTTCCTTCCGATTTCGGTTGCAGGTTTTCCGCGAAAATTAACATGGCAATGGATACCTACTCTCTGCAAAGTCTGTTCCGGTTTGGCGAAATCGTTACGGCTACTCAAGAACCTGCAACCCTGTGTTGTCGTAGGCACAGGCGGATATGTCTGTGGTCCCGTCCTTCTCGCGGCTGTGCTGCTCGGTATACCAACGGTCATCCAAGAACAGAATGCTGCCCCCGGACTCACAAATCGTATTCTCGCGCGTTGGGCAAAAGCCATATATCTAGCGTTTGAGACCGCCGGAACGCACTTTCCAGCTGATATAACAAGGGTAATGGGTAACCCGATTCGTCGAACCATCGGAGTGGCTGAGCGAACCTGTGAAACCTACGGTTCACTTGGACTAGATCCAGAACGGAAAACCGTATTTGTAATGGGTGGCAGCCAAGGTGCACAAGCGATTAACCAAAATATGACGGAGGCCCTAAATGATTTAGAATCCGTCCAGCAGCGCCTTCAGTTCGTACATCAAACGGGAAAAGCTGATTACGAAACTGTTAAGGCTCGTTATCAGCAATCCTCACTCCGATATGTGGTACAGCCGTATTTTGATCCCGTTGAAACAATCTATAGTGTCACCGATCTGATGGTGTGCCGCGCCGGTGGCATGACAATCTCGGAAGTCACCGCGTGTGGTATTCCAGCGATCTTTATTCCTTTGCCGACCGCTGCTGGAGATCATCAAAGACTGAATGCCCAAGCAGTGACGGAGGCGGGGGCAGGCGTTGTCCTCGATCAACCGACATTAACAGGTCGAAAACTTGCTAACGAAATCATCAGAATTATGGACGATCCAGTAGAACAGCAGCGAATGGCAAATCAGAGTTCTCAGTTGGGCAATCCGCGCGCGGGCGAAGAAATTGCCCAATCAATCATCTCTTTTGTGAAACACAACCCTTAAATTTAGAAGGTCTACATCTATGTTCGGAAAAACGCGTCATATTCATCTCATTGGTATCGGTGGTTCAGGTCTCAGCGGGATTGCTGAAATCTTGCTGAACCTCAATTTTCATGTCTCTGGATCCGATTTGCGCGAAACGGAAGTCACTGAGCGCTTGGCAGCGCTGGGTGCTAATGTCTATTATGGTCATGCCGCAGAGCAGATCACCGGTGCGGACGTTGTCGTCATGTCTCCCGCTGTTTCGCTCCAAAATCCTGAAATAGTTGCTGCGAAGGAACACAAGATTCCTGTTATCCGGGGCGCAGAAATGCTCGCAGAGATCATGCGGATGAAATACAGCGTCGCGGTGAGTGGGACACACGGAAAAACTACCACAACTGCGATGACAGCGGCAGTGCTGGATAAGCTCGATCCGACCGTCGTTGTTGGAGGCAAGTTGGTTAGCTTGGGCAGCCATGCACGGATTGGGCAAGGGGAGATGATGGTTGTCGAAGCAGACGAGGCCTACGGTTCAATCGAGAAGTTCTTTCCAACAATCGCTGTGGTGACATCGGTTGATGCTGATCATCTTGACTACTATAATAGTGTTGAAGAGATCGGCGAAACCTTCTTGGAATTCATCAACAAAGTTCCTTTTTACGGAACTTCCGTGTTATGTTTAGACCAGGAAAACATACAGCAGCTAATCCCCCGGATCGAAAAACGCTATGTGACTTACGGAATAGAAACGCGTGCAGACCTGATGGCGGAACGGTTAAGTATTGACGGTCCCACCTCTCACTACCGCCTCCATGCGCACGGGGAAGTTCTGGGCAATGTTCATCTTAAAATGCCGGGCAACCACAATATCTTGAACTCACTGGCAGCTGTCGCCGTTGGACTGGAATTGGGAGTGCCTTTCGATTCTATACGAGAGGCTTTGGAGTCTTTTCGCGGGGTGCATCGTCGTTTCGAGATTATTGGCCAAGTCAACGACATCATTGTGGTGGACGATTATGCCCATAATCCCGCGAAACTAAAAGCAACCTTTAATGCGGCGCGTGAAAGCTATAACCGCCGTATCGTCGCTGTTTTTCAGCCGCATCGCTACCAACGAGTCAAGCATCTTGCTGAAGAGTTTTCGAGGTCGTTCTATCAAACAGATGTCCTAATTGTTTGTTCGATTTATGGTGCTGGAGAGGCTCCGGTCGAAGGAGTAACTGCGGAAAAACTGGCACGTGCAATACAGGCGCATGGACATCGGCACGTGATTTATATCCCTGACAAAAACGAAATAACCAAAACTCTCGCGGACATTGTTCGTCCGAATGATATTGTCATCACGGTTGGAGCAGGTGACATCTGGCAAGTTGGTCGTGAATTATTGGATAAGCTGGGTGGTTCCGATGAGGCGTCAGGCAACCGTTGAATAGAATTTTCTCACGAGTCTGTCTGTCGAATCTAGTCCAGTATGGTTTGTTACAGGATTGCAAAATCTCCATACTGTGGAATTGATACTCTTTCTTGTTATCCACGGGAATAATGCGAATTAATCGTCGCAGCCAGGTCATTTAGACGCGTATGGCACGAGATATTGTGTATTTATTGCGAAAATATACAAAAAAACGTAAAAAAAGCACGGTTTGGGGCAAATTCCCTTAATTTTTATTTGATATTTGCAATTGTTTGTCGTATAATCAATTACATCATGGCAAAACAAGTTGTACAATTTCGATTGGATAAGGATTTGCACGATTTCGTCAAGAAATATGCCGAGCTCAGACGTATGTCTATCAGTCAGGTCATGCGGCTTTGCGTTCTTGATTTTTACGAAGAACATCAAAACGAAGAAGATCTGATGGAGGTGAATGATGTCTCTGAGTCGAAAAATCAAGGTCAATGACGATATGGTCGAGATTCTGGCAAAAGAGAACGGTCAAATCTACGCGAAAATGCAGCTGAATTTCGCCGGTATGTTCGTGCAGTCAACTTTCGGATGCCAGCGTAGGCATTGATAATGAATCCTGTTGCTGGAATCAGAGCCTGTCCCGAAAGCAGCCAGATCGAAATGTTACAATAATAGCGTTTTTTCGCTTGAGAACAGACTCTTATTTCCTATGGGCGCTTACATACTAACATGCACTTCCACTAGGTCTATATTTTGTGCAATCTTCATTGCGTTATTCTTCTGATCAATTTAAAGCGCGCATAATTTCGGAGCCCGAAAAGTCCTCTCCATATATTGGGCGTTATTTAATGATTGGCATAACATGTGTAGTTGGATTGCTTTTCATTCATTATTTGGCGTTAAAGGTCGGCTTTTTTCATGTGAAGCAGATTTCCATTTCCGGAAATGAGCATTACACACAGAAGGAAGTAATCGCCGCGTTAAATTTGAGTCCTCGGCAAAGTGATGTGCATACCATTTCAGGGTCTGCAATTGAACAACGTCTCAAACAGAAACTCAGTTACGTTAAGCAGGCGCATATTTCAAAAAGTATTCTGAAACGCTCGTTGACGCTTGAGATAACTGAAAGAGAACCAATTGCATTGCTGAAATACCCAGAAGATAGTCGTATTCGCTTTGCGTTGGTTGATCTGGAAGGGTATGTATTAGAGCATATAGAATTACTGTCGGTTTCCAATTCGATCGTTACAGTTATCAATAATGAACGGCAATTGTCGAATGTTGGTGATCGAGTGGGTTCTGGTGGTGTTCAACTTGCCCTGAACGTGCTACAGTTGGTTCTGAGTCTGGCACCGGAAGTTGTACCCACGCTACAAACAATTGATGCGAATCAGTCAGATAAGATCATTCTCCAATTTAGCAATCTCCCTATCGTATGGATTTCATCGGATTCGATTAACACTGGTATTTATCACATTAATTTATTTATGAAAAATCAGACCATACCCACGGGAAAAGGGCAACATACTTCAAATCCTCTTGATGGTTATTTGGACGCAAGGTTCAAAGATGCCGTATATTGGGGAGGACGGTAAAATGGCAGAAGAAATTATTGTTGGCCTAGACATTGGTACTAGCAAAATTGCTGCGATTATCGGAAATACTTGGCAAGGTGATCCGGAAAAGATCGAGATTATAGGCGTTGGCACTGCCCCTTCTGAAGGGCTACGGAAGGGAGTCGTCGTTGATATAGATCTCACGACAACAGCGATTCGTCAGGCTATTGAAACGGCTGAACTCATGGCAGGTGTGCAGATTGGATCTGTATATGCCGGTATCGCAGGAGGACATATAACCGGGCAAACTTCTCACGGTCTCGTTGCCGTTTCAGGCGAGGGGCACGAGATTACACAAGCCGATGTGGAACGCGCAATTAACGCTGCGCAGGCAATGAAGATTCCTGTTGAACGAGAAATACTGCATGTGGTTCCACAAGGTTTTATTGTTGATGAGCAAGGGGGCATTAAGGATCCGGTTGGTATGTCTGGGGTTCGCCTGGAAGCTTATGTTCATATCGTTACTGGTGCTGTCGCGTCTGCACAAAACTTGGTGAAAAGTATTTATAATGCCGGAATTTCTGTTGAGGATATCATCTTAGAACCTATTGCTTCTGCCGAGGCAGTCCTCACACCTGAGGAGAAGGCAGCCGGTGTTGCTCTTGCAG
Source organism: Candidatus Poribacteria bacterium (assembly GCA_965220385.1). GTDB lineage: Bacteria > Poribacteria > WGA-4E > WGA-4E > PCPOR2b > PCPOR2b. The sequence goes on from OZ244825.1 coordinate 2,417,875, forward strand.
ACATGGGGGGCGGTACCACAGATGTTGTAGTCTACAAGGATGGTACTCTCCATCATTCTGCGGTGCTCTCGCTTGGTGGGCATCACATCACCAATGATATCGCACAACTGTTAAAGATAACGCCACAAGATGCAGACAAAATTAAACTGCGCTACGGCTGTGCATCAGTTGACCTCGTGGATCAGAACGACGCTATTCCGATTTCAACTGTCGGAGGTGTGCACAAACCGCGTTTCATCACGCGTCGAGATTTAGCAGAAATTATCCAGTGTCGTATGGACGAATTCCTAAATCTAATCGGTCAGGAAATCCACAATTGCAATCTCACCATTCCGGCTGGAGTTGTACTTACCGGTGGTACTGCGCTTCTTGATGGGTTGCTGGAATCAGCTGAACAGGCTTTTCCTTGTCCAGTTCGGGTAGGTTATCCCTGTGCGCTGAAGGGGTTAACGGAGAAAATACACAGTCCGGTCTATGCAACAGGTGTTGGCCTTGTCCTTGCCGGCGCGATGGAACATTATCGCGCTCCCAAAAGAACCTTTATCAAAGGAACAAATCTGTTCGATCAAATCTTCAAACGTATGAAGCATTGGTTTCAGGACTGGTTGTAAATACTAAGGTCCGATTGAGATTGTGTTGTAGCTGCGGAAAAGTATTGACTTTAATTGGGTGATTTTCTATAATCTGGAAGTAGTGTGTGGGTCCAGATGTCCTGTGTGTCTCCTGCGGTTTACGGCTGAACCGCCTTGCACTGCCATCTTGACACTCGGGTGTGCTTCAAACAAGGGAGGAGTTAGGTTGCTCCGTTAATGGGAGTATAACTGAAAGTTATGAACGACAATGTAATCGAATTTGTGGAGCAGGATGAATTTGCAAATGTCGCGCGTATCAAAGTCATTGGTGTTGGGGGCGGAGGAAGCAATGCGGTCAGGCGCATGATTGAGGCTGAGTTAGCCGGTGTCGAATTCTTCGTGGTCAACACTGATGTTCAAGCACTAAGAACGTGTCATAATGCAACCCGGGTGAAAATTGGCGAAAATACGACGGGCGGACTCGGTGCTGGGGCGAACCCGGATGTAGGACGCAGGGCAGCTGAGGAGAGTAAGGAAAATCTCCGAAGCATCGTCGAAGATGCAGATATGGTATTTGTTACGGCTGGAATGGGAGGCGGTACAGGTACAGGCGCAGCACCCATAATTGCGGGACTAGCTAAGGAAACAGAGGCATTGACAATTGGTGTTGTTACGCGTCCATTTGTCTTTGAGGGCAGGCAGCGTGCCGTTCAAGCAGAGGCAGGGGTCACTGAAATGCGTGAGAACACAGACTCCGTTATCGTTATTCCGAACCAACGTCTCATTGAAGAGGCGGATCGGAATATGCCAATAAAAATGGGCTTCCGGATGGGAGATCAGATTTTGCTTCATGCTGTCCAGAGTATCTCCGATCTCATCATGGTTCCTGGCGAAATTAATCTTGACTTCGCGGATGTCAAAACCATTATGTCAAATGCGGGCGGAGCATTGATGGGAATCGGTGCGGGGACAGGTGACAATCGTGCCCAAGGAGCAGCAAAGCGCGCCATCCTTTCGCCGCTATTAGAAGAAAATTCTATTGAGGGAGCAACTGGAATTATCGTGAATATTACCGGTCCCAGCGACATGGCAATGCACGAATTGGAAGATGCCATGGAGGTTATCAGAGAAGCATCCGATACAGAGCAGGTGATTTTTGGATTAGCTTATGATGACAATCTGGAAGATGAATTACGGGTAACCGTTATTGCAACAGGGTTTGACCCTCAGACGCGAAGCAGCAGACAAAAAACAGGACAGGGCGATATTGTGAATCTGGAAGAGTTCTTGGGACGTAATTTCCCACGAAGCACACAAGGAACCGCACACGCCTCAGGAAATGCGGGTCAAACTGGCTATAATCCAGGGGGTGCGGGTGCTTTTGTACCACCGTCCTCAGGATCCACCCAGAATCGTCCCACAGGTGACGTAGTTAAACCTGATATTCCACCGGACGATGAGGATCTGTTAGATATCCCTGCATTTTTACGAGTCCGTGGCAATGTGAAGGACAAGAAATAAGTCTGTTCTTGGCAAAATTGTTATGCAACGAGATTTACGCCAAACCTACCAAAAACTTCTCAAGGCGGAGCACCGCCCACACTTCAATTTCCGGAAAGATAATAGGTTTGCGCTAATCTACCCAGGTGCTTATGCGCTCGGCATGTCCAGCTTGGGACTTCAGGTCATCTATTCTCTTCTCAACCAGCGCGAGGATACCTCCTGCGAACGCGCGTTCCTCCCCGAACCTGAGATAGTAAGTCAACTCAACGACCGCCGAACCACCCTCTTTTCCTTTGAAACACAGACCCCACTCAATCAATTTGATCTGCTCGGATTTTCCGTCTCATTTGAATCGGATTATGTCAATATTCCGACTACGCTGGAGATGGCACGCCTTGAACCGCTTGCTGCGGATAGAACTGACGCCGATCCACTTGTTATCGCGGGTGGGATCAATATCTCCTATAACCCCGAACCTATTGCTGATTTCATTGATGTGTTCGTTGTTGGCGAGGCAGAAGCAACTATCCACTATCTGATGGATATTTTTGGAGAGTGGAAAGCAGCGCATGCATCTAAAGAAGATTTATTGCGAGAACTTGCTACGGTGCCAGGGCTCTATGTGCCCCGGTTTTATGAAGTAGACTATAACGACGAAGGTGGCATCGAGGAGATGAGAGCGAAGTCGCCTGCACCAGCCAGCATCCGTTCCGCCGCAATTCCGAGCCTTGATGATGCCGAAACCTGCACGAAGATCTTCACACCGAACACGGAATTTTCTAACGCACACTTAATTGAGATTGTGCGCGGATGCGGACGGCAATGCCGTTTCTGTGTCGCTGACTATGCGCGACGGTGGCCAAGACGTCGATCTGTGGAGAACACGCTCCAGCTCGCCGAGCAGGCTCGCGGCATTACGGATCGGATTGGCCTCGTAGGAGCATCAATCTCAGATCACCCAGATATTGACGCGATTGCGAAGGGGTTGGTAGAGAGAGGTTTCCGTATATCCTGCGCTTCCCTGCGGGCGGAAACGGTGCGCCCTCCCTTACTCGACGCGCTTGCTGACAGTGAACAAGGCACAATCACAATTGCACCGGAAGTTGCCACCGAGAATCTACAGAAAGTTGTCAACAAAGCCATTCCCCGCGAACGTCTCTATCATGTCCTCGAAGAAGCGGTCAAACGGGATATCTTGAACCTCCGTCTCTACTTCTTGATTGGTGTGCCTTACGAAACGCCTGCCGATGTGGAGGCTATTGTTGACATGGCAAAGGAAATGCGATCTATCGTTTTGCCGTACGCGAAAAAGTCTGGACGGATGGCGCAGATCGGTTTCACAATTTCGCCCATGGTTCCCAAACCCCACACGCCATTCCAGTGGGTAGCGATGGAAGATCCGAAGACAATCTCTCGCAAACTCACCTTCCTAAAAAAAGAGTTAGGGCGGATCGGTGGAATGAAATTTTCTTCAGCGAGTGCGCGACTTGCCTATCAAGAGGCAGTATTTGCCAAGGGCGACCGACGATTGAGCCGGGTTATTTTAGACCTCGCAAGAGGGGGCGCGTGGAAAGCTACTTTCCGTAAACACGGTCTGGATCCTGATTTTTATGCGCTACGTCCACGCTCTATCGGTGAATTCAATCCGTGGGATTATCTTGACCTCAACGTTAAGCCAGAATTCTTGCGTCTCGAACACAATAAGCACGAAAAACGATTCATGACAAGCCCGTGCGATACCACTGTCTGTAAAAAATGTGGTGCCTGCTAAGTCAATACGGTACTCGCCCACCCTGTCCAATCTTGTCCATGCATTTTAGGTGCTATTGATCGGGGCATTCGCTCAGTGCCTTCCGCATCAACTGCCCTCGTGAAACGTAACCTTCCCGCCCAAGCCGTACACGCTCCAAATCCTCCGGGGTGACCTCTCGTCTGACCTGCGCTGGAATCCCCATTGCCAATCCATCTGCCGGAATTTCCTGTCCCTCTCGCACAACTGCACCCGCAGCGACGATTGCTCGCTCACCAATCTTGGCACCAGTCAGAATTGTTGCTCCCATCGAAATCATTGCACCATCCTCAACTGTGCATCCGTGGACAATTGCACCATGACCGATGGTAACGTCGTCGCCAATCACACAGGGAAAACCCGGATCGAGATGCACAACCGTGCCATCCTGAATATTCGTGCGATTGCCAACTTCGATGTATTCCAAGTCGCCTCGCAGGACACAATTAAACCAGATACTCGATTCTTCACCAATGGTAACGGCACCGATAATCATCGCACCGGGGGCAATGAAAGCGGACGGGTGAATCTTGGGTAATATATCTTTATAAGCTATCTGCATTTTTCCTCCAGATCTAATTGATGTATCACTTGAAAGGGAACTAGCCCTCTAACGATTTGTAGCAGTGAGCATCAATTTTATCATGCGTTAAGTTACCGGACAAGGAAATCTCCGAACTCAACTCGCAGATTGACAATAGATATCCGGCATGCTACAATTCCAAACGTATTATTTTTAAGACTATATTAGGAGATGGATATGGAATTAACAAACAAAGTCGCTGTTATTACCGGAGGGGCAACAGGAATCGGTGCAGCGTCAGCAATCCTCTATTCCCGTGCAGGTGCGAAGGTTGTCATTGGTGACATAAATACTGATGGTGGGGAACAAACGGTGGAAGCTATTCAGTCGGAAGGCGGCGTAGCCCAATTTGTCCGAACCGATGTCAACGTAGAATCCGAAGTTGCTAATCTGATGAAAACTGCGGATGAAGCCTTTGGTCAGCTCAACGTGCTGGTAACCTCCGCGGGCATCTTGAGCGGACCAAGTATTAGGGTAGATGACTTTGAGAAAGCGGTGTTTGAATCTGTTATCGACACAAATCTCAGAGGTACATTTCTGTCGGTTAAATACGCTGTGCCGATTTTAGAACGGAGCGGTGGTGGTGTAATCTTGTGTATCGCCTCCGGTGCCGGCGTGAGCGGCGGCAGTTCATCGGTGGCTTACGGTTCAAGCAAAGGTGGTGTCAATGGGATGGTATTAACTATCACGCCACAGCTTGCACCACTCAATATCCGCGTTCATACAATCTGTCCCGGTAGCATTGCGACCCCGTTGAAACTTCGACAGATCGCTGAGTCTGCGGAACAAACGGGCAACTCCCCTGAAGCAGCGGTTAAAAACGCCCGCACATCTTTAGGTGAACCGGAAGGAGTTGCGCGTGTCCTGACTTTCCTTGCGTCCGATGCTGCGTCGTATGTTCGCGGTACAATCGCCACTCGGTAAGTGAGGTATTTAATACCCTTTTTCCTTGTCTGCTACGTTTATCAACGGTTCCCCTTTGACATAATGGTGTAGGTTGTCGATGAATAGACGCATCGTACGTGCCTCAATATGTTGCGACCCCCCTGCGGTATGTGCGGTCAAAACGACGTTTGGTTCCGTCCATAAAGGACTCTCCGGCGGACACGGTTCGGTATAAGTAACATCCAATCCCGCGCCAGCGAGCTTACCGCTACGAAGTGCAGCGATTAAAGCATCTTCGTCAATCACTTTTCCACGGCTGATATTGACCAAGTAACTCCCATCCTGCATCTGATTAAATTCCTCGTGCGACAGGAGTGTGTGCGTCTCCGGCGTGATCGGACAGCAGACCACTACGACGTTGGATTTTGCCATAAAATCCGGCAGCCAATCTAACTTTCCTAGTTCAGTAACACTCTCCGGCTTTTCCATCGGTTCCGGATCAACTGCGATTACGTTAAACTCAAAGGCTTTCGCGCGTGCGGCAATAGCGCGACCAATGCCCCCAAGCCCAAGAATTCCCATCGTCATCCCCGCCAATTCGATGCACGGTGCCTTTTCCCACCGTTTCTCCTTCATAAAGTCGTACTGTGTGATGATCCGGCGGGTGAGCGAAAGCAATAGGGCAAATGCGTGTTCCGCAATCTGTGAACCGTGCATCCGTCGGCTATTGGTCAGTATAATATCGCTATCTTTGAAGGCGGGATACATCATCCCTTCGACACCGGCGGAAGCGACCTGCACCCAGCGCAGCGACTTGGCTTTGGCGAGGTCTGCTTCACCGATATGTCCATAGATAATATCAACGTCGGACACGTGGTCGCCGAGAGCTTCGCCTCGCGGCAAAAAGCAAATCTCGACTTCGGATGGAGCATTTTCACTTATCGCTTCGACCTCTGGACTGTACCTTCCTGTAATTAAGGCTTTAAATTTTGCCATTGTAGATTCCTTCCGTTGGTTAAGTTTACCCTCGTGTAAATGAACCGAGCTCCGGTAATACCCTGCACTAAACTAAAGCTGCTCCTAATCTTCCACACCAAACAAAATGCTAATCATAGTCTGTAGAATTATAGTTAGCATCGGGGTATACTTCACAAAAGTTCCTTCGTTTCAGCAGCTAACCCTTCCTCCTAAACCCATGAAACAAAAAATTCTTGTAAAATTTGGAAAGAAAGTCAGAGAACTCAGGCTAAAGATAGGGCTATCTCAAGAAGAGTTGGCTGCACGAGCTGATGTACATCGTACTTATATCGGAATGATCGAAAGGGCAGAGAAAAACATAACACTGGTGAACATTGAGAAAATTGCACGTGCACTCAAAATAAACATTAAAGACCTATTTGATGAATAACAGAACAGCAAAATGAATTTAGAAGCCAAAATTTCGTTAATCCAGAAGTTAGAAGCACCGCTACCACCAAAAGATTTCTTAATCTTTCATCCTCCAAATCCAGAAAGTCTACTCACAGAAGATGAAATATTTGAGCTCACTGCCCCAATCTTAAACCGATCAATTCCTTTTGAACTTTCAACTGTTCAAAAATCTCAGTGGGTCAAATTCCAAATTCTCGAGCTTTTAGGTTATCAAAAACCAGACGGACTTAGAACAACGCAAGCAAGGCAGTCTAAGCCCAAGTTTATACATCAGTTGCTTGATATTTTCGTTCAATCAAGTCGTAATTTGCAGATTTGGAACTACGTGCCATACGCAGATATTATTATACCGGGCGAATGGAACGAAGAAAGTAAGTATCCTTACCGCTACCAAGACTGCCGCTATCTTCTCGTGTTTCACAATTCCGATAGGGTTATTCTGAAAGCTACTCTTGTGACCGGAAACGAACTTTCAGAATGGGACACTACTGGAACTCAAACGATTAAATGGCAAGCTAACGCTCGCCGCAGCTATCGGAATGAAATATCCTCTCAAATCATTACTAGTCCCATTGAACCGTTGCAAAGTAAATTCACTGGATACACGCAGCAACCATTGGAAAGAAAACGCGGCCCCATCCTCCAAGAATACCAGAATCCACTAGAGAGAAAACGCAGATACATCCTCCAAGAGGATCTGAATCCACAATTCCCTTTAATCAAAGAACGCCCGAATCCTACTTATCTTTTTACTCACAACGAAATTAAACAAGCTCTCAATACCTTGATAGGCAGGAAGTTCGACAATCTGGGAACAGGGCAAGAAAGAAGCATTGGGCAAGCACTTGAGAGGGAAATTGCCAAAGCATTGGGGTATCAGCATTACCAGCAAACCGACACCGGTGATTATCCTGATTTGCTCCACCAACTCATTGAAGTTAAATTTCAGTTCAGTGGAACAATAGATCTTGGCAATCACCTGCCAACCGATCAATCGTTAATAGAAGCATCTTGGAATGAATGGGATATTACCAGTAGAGACATTCGCTACATTGTGGCACTCATAGAAAAAGATGTGCACGGCAACTTTATCGTTGATTCTATTGTTATTACCTCTGGCGAAAAGTTTAATCAGTACTTCTCAATTGGTGAAGGGAAGAACTTCAAAATTCAAATTCCTATACCATCATCAATCATGCCTTAAGTTCGTTTTCAATAACGTTTCTTAGGGAATCATCAATCTGGTAGAGATGATATACCAAATCATTTAGACGAGCTTCTAATCTATTCAACCTATTTGCATCTGAAGATAAAATCTTTTCTACTTGGGAGACAATTGCTTTCTGCAACGCAAATTGAAAGAGAGAAGTAGAACAAGTCCCACTAGGAGTAGGCAGAGCAATCCCTCCACAAACCAGAATTCCATTTTGAATTCCTAAACTGCATACGTCAGAAATTTGCCATTCTATCTCTAACCAAATATCTTCCAATTTCGACTCCCCAAGACAACAATCAATAATCGGATAATCTTGGAGATAGCTTCTCCAGTAACGATATCTCCCTGCATAGATAAAGGTGCTTGCTTCGACCTTATGATAAAACTCTAATAATTCAGAATTAAGTAATCCGAGCAAGTAATAACTATCTATTTTTGTCTGATTTTTCGGAAGAATTGCAAAACAAGAGCTGCCAGACATTTTACCTTGTGTATCCAGAGCGAAGGTATTGCGAGTCTTAATATCGGGAGTTACAATCTTAAAGCGTTGTTGAAACATTTCTGGCCTTTGTGGAACCCATATCTCGTACCACTTCCTACCTGCTTCTATGACATAATGTCTCTTGGAAAGCTTCTCATAATGAGATTTTAAGTAGATACCGATGTGGGGATAATCGTCAAGATTAGCAGGGACAACCTTGTTCTCTTGAAGCAAGTGAGGATAGAGAACATAGGTATCAGATTTTGCCTTAGTACCAGTCCACCGAATCCCCCATCTATCAATGTTACTTGCCTGAATGAAAGGATAAATCAGGTCTTTTTCAAATTTATGGTTTTCAATGAAAGATTCTGTCATTGGATGAATGAACACGCTATCGGCAGTTGTTTTCAAGCCCGATGTTATCAATGCGATTTGCTTTAATGAAACGGGACGATTTGCTTCTATGGCATCAATAACTCTTTGCTCTGCTGGAGATAGAAAATGCCACGAATCACCATTTTCCTTCGGTTTATGAGATTGAATTATCCGCAAACCGAAACTGACCTTACGCGTAGATTTTGACGTAAGATTTATCTTTTCTTGATAGAAACCTTGAGAAATGTGGGGGCGGAGGTGAGTAAAGACATCTTCGATATTTCGATAGTTTCTATCATACCTAATTTCGCGGAGTAACCCGAAAGGAAATGTTTCTCTTCCGCTTTTACAATTTTCAAGAATAAGGACACAAGGCAGTACCGCGGCTGTAAAAACTTTTGTGTCCGAAAGATCGAATAGATGTTTAATAGTAGCTTTCTTAGAGATTACTTTTCTGATACCCTTCCCTGCATTAGTCGTCATAAACTTATTGGAGGTAATATACCCTAGTATACCATTAGGCTTTAGCAGTTGAAGACCTCGTTCAATGAAAAGAGAATAGAGGTCAAACCTTCCTACTGCTGAGTCAAACAATTTCAGGTAAGATTGCTTCGACCCATTAGCATTCAATCTCTGAATTCTAACATAGGGTGGATTACCAACAACGTAGTTATAGAGATTATCTTTGATTTGCTCTTTTGCATCAACCAGCGAGTCTGCTTGAATAATAGGGATGTGACTAATTAATGGCAAATGCCCCTGTTCTGATTTTGCTCGAGCTAAATACGGAATTAAGAAGCCGATGTATCCCAATCGAGATAACGCGCAAGCAAAAGGATTGATATCCACGCCCACGATTCTCTTATGTTGTACTAAATTTAAAATTCCGTCGCTAATCCATTTATGGTGAGTGAGAAAGTCCTGAAAATAGCGTTCCAGCGCTGATGTAAGAAATGAACCGGCACCACACGCTGGATCTATAAGATTCTGATGAAATAAAGGATTTTTCGATTTGCCTGTATGTCGTGGGTTATAACCAACCCAGTCTAGGATATACTCAACAATTCTTTTGTCCGTGTAAAACTCTCCTAGTGATTTTCTTGATTCTGGTGGAAAACACATCATATACAAGTCTGAAGTTAAATGACCATCAAGAATCTCAATTTTAGAGGAAATGAGCGATTTCCTAATCAAATTCCAAACGTCCGATGCAATCTGGAAGTCAGTTTGCCGCCACCAAGAATACGAATTTCCGCCAAATGTGCCTTCTGAAAAAATATCATCAAAGCGGGCTAGCTCTGTATAAACTGTGTGCCCTTTAACATGCTGTGACTCGAATAAGGAAGTTCCAAATAACCCCATATCAACAGCATACTTCAGTAATATCCCTTGAATCCAGATTAAAAGACCGGTCTCCACACAAAAAATTAACTGGCACGGTTCAACTTCTTTATACTTGCGCCATTGAGGTGGAAGTTCTATTGTCCCATTCCCAAACCGGTTTTCGAGATTTTGATAATCCTCTGGCTGAACTGCCTGAATAAGATGAAATACTAGACTATCAAAGACCTCTTCGTTTATGAAAGGAAGGCTACACTTTCCATTAAGAAGTGTCCCTTCTGTTTTTTTTCGGGTCATTTAATGTTTCTCTCATCTGAGTGTTGATAGTAGTAATAAAGGCAAGCTGTCCTATAACGAGGAGATTCACAATAGCTGAGATATCACTTTAATCGTCGAACGATATAATGTATACGCGCTGCGTTTCGGGATTTCTACTTCAGGTCAACCTAGATTTATTGGTTTGGATACTGGGCGTCTTTGTTATTGGGGTTGCGCTTTTGATGCAGCCCAAACACCATTTGGAGCGAGCGCCAGAGCTTGCTCCAGATGCACCATCCGCTCCGGGCCCGCTGTTTCTACCATCTTATCCCCATAGACCTTTCCTTCCCCGAAACGCGACACGAGGTCGAGTTCCTTGCGTAGAAAGTGTATCTCATCTTCCTTGTATCGATACCCACAGTTAATTGTGAACATGCGACGTTGGGTGCCGCCGCCCCATGAACTGTGTTTCAAGGCTTGGTTGAAAATCACCAAGTCCCCCGGATTCGATTCGAGAGCAACCGCAGGGACTGAAGGCCCATCGAGCGCGTAGGTATCTTCCAGACTGGAGATGTTCTGTTGGACTGTTTCGGCATATAGTTCCCCATATCTGTGGCTGCCCGGAATGAAACGTACTGCCCCGGTATCCGCTGTCAGTGGGTCAAGGTAAAATGCCATCTTGTAGAAACGGATAGGGCGGGGCCAACCCCCATCAGAATGCCAACCGGTGTCTCCACTGTAGAAATTGCCATCGCTGCCGAGATAGGTATAATCTTCGCCCAACAGGCTGGCAAAGATACCATCAATCCTGTCGTCATCAAGGAGTGAGCTGAGATATTCGCTTTGACCGATGAACGGTACGATGTATGTACGCTGTGTTTCGGGATGATCTATGTTCAGGTCAACCCAAACCTGTTCAAATGCCTCAATGATCTGATCAATGCAGTCATTGAGAAAGCCGGGGAAGTGCAGATAGCCAAACGTGTCCATGAAACGGAGCTGTTCTGGAGAAAGTCGGAACTTCGACATGAGATGCCTCCTTTGATTTAACATCTAACTTACTTGGGGATTAGGTGTTATCCCAACTGGTGATGAAATCCGCAATCTCAAAATCTGCGGGCATATTGTCAGAATCATATTGCGACCTGCTCCGCTGAAAACCGGGGTGGTCTTCCGGATTGGAGCTCTTCAGTTTTTCGTCAAGTATACCAAATCGTTTCCACAGAATCTCTGTCTGTTTCTCCGTGAATAGGCTTCCCAGGTACACGATGTCCCGACCATTCCCCCACAATGAGTCAGGTGGGGTATCTGGTTGCTTAAGTTGATGTAACGCCCGAGTCAATTTTGAGAGCATTACGATACACACCATTCGGTCATCTGGTGATGGGTGCAGCTGATCTAACCCCACCTGAAATGAACCCACATCTCTATTTATGATTGCATGGAAAATCCTTGCAATCAGATCTGATTCTGCAAAGAAGAGCGCGTCCCATGCTTCAAATTGCGTCCTAACCGGGTCTGAAAGGTAGTGATAGAATCCCGGTTCCCAATGTCGCCAATGAACGTTGGGGAAGGAGGGAAAATGGAAAGGACGGTAGCCGGGATGAAGTGTCCGCCGCATTTTACTGCTGTAGTAACTCCCCCAGTGCAACAATAGATGGGTGTACACAACTCCATCGCCCGCTTTGAGCTCAATAGGCATACCACCGGGCAGCGGGACGGAAGCGTTTTCAGCCAGCTGCTGATTCTCTTCGTCGGTGTTGACTCGGCGGTGGCTGCGGGGAACAATCCAAAATACGCTATCGTCGTAGAGGGCTATATTCCATTGGAGGTAGCTCGGACCGTGGTGCTGCATATTGGAAATCATGCCCCGCAACGGTGCAGGTTCCCCTGGACCAATATCGCGGTGCCATTTCGCGGGACCGGTCTCACCAGCAGTCGCACTACAGAGGCAGGCAAGATTGTGCGGTACGACGTCTTCTGTATCCATCAGTTGCTGGGCAACGCCCAAAGTATTTTCGTGTGTCAAGAACTCGATGGCATTGGCAGATACGCTGTCGCAATCTGTAGAGAATTTCAATCGCGGCTGACCACTCGCTGCCCATTCACCTCCCGGCGGTTGATCAGGAGTGCGTCGTTGGACGGAGAGCTCCTTTCGCCGATTAACCATGTGTTCGATACCGTCACGCAGCGATTGGAGTTGATCCGGAGGAACTACGTTGTGCAGGATATTATAACCTTCGTCCATCAGTTGTTGGCGGTTAACTTGCATGATAGTGCCTCATCAGAAGTATTCAGTTTGGTAAGAGGGATTCAAAGGTTCCAAGCGATTATACGCATACCATGCACACTTGTCAACACTTTGAGGAATAGAAAAATGGTCTATAAGCGCATCTGTGATTCCGCCCACGCCTGGAGTGGAATGTCATCAGCTTCCGGTCGCCAGTGTCTGGAAATCGGATGCACATTAGCATTATCTCCCATGTAGTTGCTTTCGCCGGTTCCCAATTCCCCGAGCAGCTGCCGCTGAATCGGTGTACAGCGAGCGATTAGGTCAGGGGCTTGGTGGATGTAGTCGGCGGGGCGAATCCAGCGGTAGTGATAGCCATAGTAGAGACACTTCCGGGCATGATTTGACAGGTTTGGGGTGAGACAGTGCCAGAGCGCGGTACGCCAGAGCATCGCTGTGCCGGGACGGACGTTCACCTCTACGATTCGATCTGGGTCAATCTCGTAGCCCTCCTCATGTATCAGTGCTGGTGACATCTTATGGCTGCCCCGCACCACGCAAATTGCACCACTGTTGTGTTCGGTCAGATCTGTCAAGTAGTATCCGATCTTGACTTCCACAAATGGCACCTGTCCGTTGGTAATTGGATACCCGAAGTTCGGCCCGTCCGAGTGCCAAGGGAAGAAGCTATCCTTTGCCCCCAACTCCTGATTTGCGTATTCGGGCGGGCTGGGCGGACGCACATCGAGGTGTGATGTGCGGATCTGGATATTAACGCCGAGAACATCCACTACAAGCGGCAGCAGCACCGGATGATCGATTAGACGCAACAGCTCCTCATGATGAGCGAGGGCGTTCCGGATCTGAAACGGTTCATCTAGTCCAATCCCTTTCTCACTGTGATAGCGCGCATCCAACTCGTCTGCCACTTCGATTAACGTCCTAACCTCTGCGGGACTGAGAGCATCTTCAATTAGAATAAACCCATCTTCATCAAACTGTCGTCGTTGTTCTTCCGTGATAGCAATGGATTTGTCCATCAAAATATCCTCCGGTTCATTATTCACGATGGTCTTCTGCTGCATCCTGTGGCTCAAAACCGACCATCTCACGAGCATGTGAGTAGTCACGATAACCCCATCTGTTATCCGACACGGCGAAGAAGATATCGAACTTCACGCTGTCAGGCGCTTCGACGCACTTTTGAACCATCTGTGCGATGTCTCGATGGCTGCACCAGACAGAGAAGGTGCGTGGCTGTGTTGGACGGTTCTCACGGGTAACCGCACCGATGCGCAGGCAGATTATTGAGATGTCACAAGTATCCGTAAAATGCCTCGCCAACGCTTCACCGAACACCTTTGTGCACCCGTAGAGTCCGCTTGGTCGTGTCAAGGAATTGTGGTCCAGTTTATCCCATGTTGCGGGAGCCTCATCGTAGCGTCCTTCGACGAGGGTATTATAGGGAAACTCCCGCTCACAATTACTGACCGTTGAACCGCTGCTAGCGTAGATAACCCGCTTAACTCCCGCCCGTCGTGATGCTTCAAAAACATTGTAGGTGCCAATGATATTGGGGCTCAAGAGATCTTCCCACGTCGCACCGCCTTGTGCGTTTGCCGCTAAATGCACAACCACATCGACTCCCTCAAAAGCGGGTTGTATCGCATCAAGATCAGCGATATCGGCTTGATAGCATTCAATTCCTTCTACCGGGCGACGATTGAGTGCGCTCAAGGCGTATGTTCCCTCTAAACGCTCCCGTACGATGCCACCGATTAATCCGCTCATACCGGTGATAAGAACATTCTTTTGTACCATACTTGCCTCCTTTTTATATATTTTACACACGGTTTCTGTATTATACATCACACGCAGCAAGTTATCAATATTCCTCCCTATGGAAGCAACTAAAATTGTCTTGACACGGCTTCTATTTTTCTCTATACTGACGGCAGGCTTAGTATCACTGCGCCTTCAAGCGGGCGCAGAAGTATAACGATAATCAAACAGAGTAGAGGAGGCACTTACATTGAAAGTTTTAGTCCTATCCGGTCCAAATCACAGGTTTGCAGATAGCGCGTCTGTTATCAGCGATTTCCTCTCGGCACGAGGCGATATGTCGGTGGAACTTACTGAAGATAAAGGGGTTTTAGGGTCGTCCCAACTGGGCGAATTTGATGTCTGCGTGTTCGGCACCGGGTTCACTCGCACAGTTAGTCAGCCTGACGGTACACCCAAGCGGGAACCAGACCTCACATCTGAGCAAGAAGATGGTCTCTTCCAATTCGTTAGTAGCGGAAAGGGGCTCGTCGGGATTCACGGAACGGCATGGTGGATTGGAGGACGTGCCGTTGATCTCATCGGCGGAGCCGCCAACTGGCATCCACCAGGTGACACCTTCACGGTCAATATAGAGGATTCAGCTCACCCAATTACACAGGGGGTTGGGGATTTTGAGGTCGAGGACGAGATCTATATGTCCGCTTACGACCCCTACATACACATCCTTGCATCGGCGGAATGGTCAGAGAAACAGCACCCAATGGCGTGGACAAAATCCTATGGGGATGGACGGGTGTTCTATACATCGCTCGGACATGGTCCCGGTACATTTGAGCGGCCGGCTATGCAGAAGATGCTTGCCCAAGGCGTGCAGTGGGCAGCCAATAGTTAAGTTTCAAGCGGGATTGGGCAGGATTCTCTCGATGTGTCCTGCTCAATTCTTCTATCCCGGACAGTAGATAGGAGGCTATCATACGATGACCGAAGATGAACGTTATCTATTCGATTTGACGGGCTATCTAGTTGTCAAAGATGTACTCACCCCTGAAGAGGTGAAGCGTTGCAACGCGGCAATCGATCGCCATTTTGATCAAGCGAAAGAGATAGACAGGTCACTATCTGGCGGTTCAAAAACGTTGTCAGGGACTTCTCGTCGGATAGATTTGGGCGGGATGCTGGCGTGGGAACGTCCGTGGTGCGAACCGTTTCGCCAGTTCCTCATTCACCCAGAAATTAAGCCTTACCTCGATGGCATATTGGGAGAAGGTTATCGACTCGATCACGGACCGGGGATGATTGCAATGGATACAGGGGCAGAAGGCGGCACGTTGCACGGCGGCGGAATCGAGCGTCCGAACTTTTCCGAAGCCTATTTTTTCAAAGATGGACGTATCTACACCGGACTCACAGTCGTCGAATATATGCTGGCGGACGAAGGTCCCGGCGATGGTGGTTTAGCGGTCATTCCAGGGAGTCATAAAGCCAACCTCCCCTGTCCCCAAAGTATGAAGCTGTGGGAAAAATATCAAGAGCATGTGCTCGAAGTCCATGCGGAAGCGGGTGATGCGATTATCTTCAGCGAAACCTTGACGCATGGAACTCTGCCGTGGACAGCGAAGCATCAGCGACGGGCAGTGCTATATAAGTTTAGTCCCGGATTTCAGGCATACAGTGCAGGTGCGCATCAGATTACATACCCTGACTATATTGAGGATATGACGCCGGAGGAGCGAGAGGTGATGGAAGCCCCGCACATCCGCCGCCGATAGTATTAGGGCTATTTGCTTCAACAGAAAGGAATTAGAGATCCATGAGTAACGTTCCGATGACACGCCCTGAAGAGGCGTTGGCGATCCATGAGACAAGATACTTCCACTCATCTACCTTTACACAGCTGGAAGACGGACGGGTTCTCCACGCCGCCGGGACACACTTCAACACATCCGATGATGGTGGAATTACGTGGTCGGAATCGTTCTCGTGCACTGATACAGAGGGGAATCCGGTAGGAGGCGGCGGAACATCGCTCGTGCGCTTATCCGGTGATGGCATCGGCTTGGCGGCTATGCAGCGGTCCTCCGAAGATACTGCCGAAAGAACGCGGCGAGAGTCAGGTCTAGTTTTCTGGCGATCAGAGGATGGCGGGGAGACTTGGGAGCCGCCAATCCCAATAACAGTGCCAGGGGTTGCTACCCATGCCTACCAAGATGTCCTGCTTCGTACCTCCTCTGGACGTATTATCCTCCCAGTGTATATCTCATTGGGGCAAAACAGTGGACCCGACGAGATCAAACCGCCCGCCTCGGGGAAATTAGTGAATGGTCAATGGGTATCCACCGCGGCACACTTCTTCGACCCGCGATTCTCCGCATCCTGCGTCTACTACTCGGACGACGATGGACTGACATGGCAACGCAATCACGATGGCGAATTGATCATCCTAATGGACTGGAACGCATCGTTCAGCTATACCAACGAACCGACGGTGGCGGAAGTCAGTCCGGGGCGGTTGCTGATGTTCATGCGGAACGGATTGGGGCGCGTTTTTCAGGCATGGTCGGAAGACAACGGCGAGACTTGGACACGTCCGCAACCGACCTCCCTCGCTTCGTCTACAGCGCCGGCACAGATTCGGAGGCTGCCCAACGGACACCTCTTGGCAGTATGGAATCAGGAGAGCGAGGACGAAGTTAAACGCGGTTACAACCGGACACGAATCTCCGCTGCAATTAGTCGGAATGGGGGCAGTGTGTGGGAGTTCTTCCAAAACGTCGAATCAATGCACGAGGAAACGCGGGTTGAGCCGGGACCCATCCGTCCTGTCCGCCCGTCGGAATACTATTTTGATCCGGGGTTACCCGCTCCAGAGCGGGAACAGGAACATATCCTCGACTTCGATTTTCATGGACGTTGGTCGTATCCGTCGGTGTTTGTGATGAAAGATCGTGTCCTAATTACCCATACCTATTCGTATTATGAGGAACACCCGACGCGTGCCGAGATGATTCTGAGCAGCCAGAAGGAGGGAGGCTTCAATCAGAAGTTGAAGGTGCTGCCCTTAACGTGGTTCTACGGCGGGAAGGAGCCTGCGGATAATCCTATATTGGCACGAATATATGAGCAGGCAAAGCCGTAGTGAATAAAACGTGAAGCGTGAAACGTGAGGACTTAAAACATCAGAGAACCCTTATAGAGGAGATGGTTCATGCTAAAATTTGCTTATTTGGGTGCATGGCACAGCCACGCCAGTATGCACACCCGCGAGTCAACAGAGCGTCCGGACGAGTTCAAACCCATCGGATTCTATGACCCAGATCCAGAGGTCGTTGCACGGAGAAAAGGGGAGTGGTCTGAATCATTTCCTGACCTCACGGTTTTCCCATCAGTCGAGGCGGTATTGAACAGCGACGCTCAAGCGGTCATCGTCGAAGGCCATGTCTACCAGAATCTGGATTACGCGGAACAGGCACTCGAAGCCGGTAAACATGTGCTGCTCGAAAAGCCAGCGGGCGTCAACATGGAACAGCTGCAGCGAATCCACGAACTCTCGGAGCGCAAAGGGTTATGCCTTCAGATGGCGTATATGTGGCGTTACAACTCCGCAATCCATGAAATGCTGCGCCTCGCCAAATTGGGCGCGTTTGGCGATATCTTCTACTACCGCGGACACATCCCTAAGCCGATGTCGTGGCATCCCCAGTTAGCAGAGGAATTCAAGGTGTATCACGGCGGAATTTACTTTGAGATGGCGGGACATCTGATCGATCTGATGGTTATCCTGATGGGAGAGCCGAAAGGGGTGCAGCCTTCCTTGGGACGCCACTACGACAGTCGGTCAGAAGTGGATAATGCGGTCGTCGTCCACGAATTTGAAAACGGACTCGGCACAATCGACACCGCCGGTATGCACACTGAGAGCGGCAAAACCCGCCGTATCGAAGTCTACGGCACAAAAGGCACCGCTATCCATACCCCCATCGGCTCGGATAACCTAAGCCTCAGTTTGGGAGAGGCTGTTGAAGGCTACGCAGCTGGTTCACAGGACGTTACCATTACCAAGTCATCAGCCTCCGGTTCGCTGCTACGAGAACTCGCCGCCTGTATTCGGGGGGAAAAGCAGCCGGATTACACACTCGCGCACGATAGGGCTGTGCAGCGGACGCTGTTCTCCGGTTGTGGTATAACGGATGGGGACGCACTCAGATAAGCAATGTTTAACAAACTTTCTTGGGGAGAGCAGTCTGATGTTTGCCAAGTTGCTGGTATATGTCGGATTCCTCGTGTACGTTTGCTTTGGGTTAGTGGGGTGTGAGGATGAAGACCCCCAGATCGTAAAGGAGGTCGCCGAGCTGGTTGAGACGGTTCCCGCAAGTGGCGAGAGGGCTGCGGCGCATAAACCCGTTGTACTCTACTTCGATAAGGCGCCGCTAGCTGTGACAGTTAATGGAACTGCTGCCCGCGTTGTAGGGAATAGCGCGATTTGGTCTTTTCCAAAGCCGCCTCCGTATGGAGATGGGTTATTTCATATTGAATGGACAAATCCTGACGGTTCCCCGAATGTTGGTACATCTATAAGGCTAATGGTAGTGGCTGATGTTGCCAAGCTAGTTAAGACGATTCCCGCAAATGGGGAGGATACTGCAGAACATCTACCAATCGTGGTTTACTTCGACAAGGAACCGTTAGGCGTGACAGTTAATGGAACTGCAGCTCGTGTTGACGGAACCAGAGCATTCTGGTGTTTTCCGAAACCGCCTCCGTATGGAGATGGGTTATTTCGTATTGAATGGACGAACCCCGACGGTTCCCCGAATGTTGGTACATCTATAAGGTTGACAGTGTGGCACCTTGAACTCTCGGAGCTATCTATAACGTCGGGGAGTGTATCGGGCGGCGATGCTGACGTTGACCCTGACCTGTTGAATAGGAATGGCATCCGTTTTGATTTTGATGAACCTATTATTGATGTACAATCTCAGCTGCTTACCGAAGATGGTGAGAACCTTGATTGGGAGGTTGTCTGGGATGACCAAACCGTTATATTTCGTCCTGGCAGGAATGGGGATTTACTTGAACATGGAAGAGGCTACCTGATTCGGTTGGTTGTTGCCGAGGCGTGGATCTACAGTGAGATTTGGTGTGAGTGTTTCGACTGCTCGTTGTATGGGAACTCTGAATGGACAATAGAGTTTATAACCATCGACAAATAAGCGGAAATGGGAGGAAAAACGAAAAAATATTTTAGGAATTACAGTTCAGTTTGTAGTAGCGCAATTTATTGCGCGTCAGACCCTAACGACATCGTGCTGAAGTGTCTGACTCAATTCCCCAAACACTGCAGCACGGCACAATGGGTATTCGATAAACCGTCCCATTACCAACCTAAAACCTTACTATAGTTACCCGTTTTTAATCCCGATTTATCGGGGATTCATCGAGCGTTCCTAACGAGTCTCGTTTGTCCGGGAAAGTTTCTATGAAAGATAATGAAAAAACTGACATCCTTGAAATCAAAGCGTTGACATTTGACGTATTTGGTACAGTTGTGGACTGGCGCGGCAGCATTATCCGCGAAGGTGAAGCGTTTGGAGCGGCTCGCGGACTTGATGTGGATTGGGCGGAGTTTGCCGACAAATGGCGAGGGGGATACGGTCCCTCGATGAATCGCGTCCGGCAGGGTGAACTGCCGTGGTTGAACATAGATGCACTGCACCGCATGATTCTGGACGAACTACTTGACGAATTCAATATTACCGGGTTGAGCGAAGCGGAGAAAGACCATCTCAACCGCGTGTGGCATCGCCTCCTCCCCTGGCCCGAGGCTGTCAGTGGGCTCCAGCGATTGCGTGAGCGATTTATTGTCGCGCCTCTTTCCAACGGCAACATCGCCTTGCTTACTAATATGGCGAAACATGCCGGGCTGCCGTGGGACTGTATTCTGTCCTCGGAGTTAGCGAAGCGTTACAAGCCGGATCCGGAAGTCTACCAAACCGCTGCCGATTTGCTGGGGATACCACCGAACCAAGTGATGATGGTCGCCGCGCATCCCGGTGACCTGCTTGCTTCAGCAGCTGTTGGATTCAAAACTGGATTCGTACCGCGACCCGAAGAATACGGACCGCACCGCAACCGAGATCTGGAACACGATGCCGCTTTTGATGTTGTGGCAAGCGACTTTAATGATTTGGCAAGCCAGTTAGGAGCATAGAGCAAAAATGTTCGTCGGTGTGGATGGTTGCAGGGCGGGTTGGCTCACCATCGGGCTGGAATCGGAGAGCGGGTGGCAGGTCAACGTTTTTCCTGATGTGTCCAGTCTTTGGAATCATTATCGGCAGGCGTCCTTAATACTGATCGACATCCCTATCGGTTTGAAAACGGACGGCAGCGCTGAACGCCGTTGCGATCCGATAGTCCGGAAACTGCTTGGTCCGAGACGTTCGAGTGTGTTCCCTGCGCCGTGCCGAGGGGCAATCTATGCGTCGTCGTATCAGGAGGCTTGCGATATCAATCAACGGCTGACGGGCAAACGGTTGTCTGTCGAAAATTGGCACATTATCCCAAAAATCCGTCAGATGGATTGCTTCCTTTCCGAGAACACCGCTGCGAGAGATCAGGTCAGGGAAATCCATCCAGAATTCTGCTTTTGGGGGTTGGCGGGTCAGCCGATGCAACACGCCAAAAAGCGAACCGAGGGCTTGGCAGAGCGGGCAGAACTCCTCCAGTCCATTTATCCGGGGACTACTGATATTATAGACTATGCGCTATCCACCTATAGACGCAAAGATGTCGCAAGAGACGACATTCTTGATGCACTGGCTGCCGCAGTGACCGGGCTGGTAGGAGGAGAAAATCTCGCGTCGATTCCGCAGGAACCTGAGTTTGATGAACGAGGCTTGCAGATGGAGATGGTATATTGTCCGCACACTGTAGTGGAATTATGGGGCAAAACTGAATAGGCTTACGACAGGAGATACAGAAATGCAACTCAATCGAGACCAATTCATGGAGGAAGGGTACTTGGTTCTGCGAGAGGTCGTCCCACCAGCGGAGTTGGAAGATTTACGCGCTGGATATGAGCGGATGGTCGATCGACAGCGGGGTATCTGGTCCTGCGAACGTAATCCAGATGATCCACCGGGCGGCGTGTGGGAAACGGGAGCACAGCCTCGCTTGATGCTGCATCGGCCTCCGCTGGTAGACCTGATTGATACGGCGACAGCGAACACCGCGGAAATCTGGCTCCACGAAAACTTACAGGGCGTCAGCACGCAGTTGATGGGGGAACCGGATGCCGGCGTCACCGAAATGATGATGATGTGCAGTCCAGTACGAGATCGGGGTCCCGCCGTTTGGCACCGCGATATCCATCCCATTGATACCGCACCGCTACAAGCGTACATAGACGACATCATAGAGAATGGACCGAGATATCTCCAGTGGAACATCCCGCTCTACGATGACAGTGTGCTGTGGGTTGTACCCGGCAGCCACCGGCGGATCAATACCGACGAGGAAAATCGGCAGTTGCTGGCAGATCCACGTGTCCCTCTGCCCGGAGCCGTCCAGACACATCTCAACGGAGGCGATGGCGTCGTCTACATCACCCCAATCCTGCACTGGGGCAGCAACTACAGCGCAAAGCTGCGTCGCACCATTCACGGCGGTTTCTGCAACTTCACGAAGTACGAAGATCTGAGTTATACGAAACATCTATCCACTGAAGCCCAAGCGACACTAAAACGGTGGGACACACGAAGCGAGCAGATGCAGGATCACACCGAATCCGCGCTGCGTGCGGTGATTGAAAAAAGTGGTTCTGCGTACCACGCTGCACTTGAGGAGATACATCCCGGTAGAGGCGAAAAAGGAAAAATGCTGACCACTATCTTCTTGTGCAAGGCAGCGTTCTTTATAAATCTTCACAGAAATCCAGACCTTGAAGACGGATCGGAAGATTTGCGTAGGCGCGGGACGAGCGCGCATCCGACCACCCTAAATTGGGGACCTGAATTTGCGGATCGGTTCACAGCACGGGAGGCGGATGCCCTATGGAAACGGTTTAAGCCACTCGATGCCAAACTTCAGAGGGATGAGGAAGATTTTTTCCCCGGTTTCCAATCGGGACCGATGCACTACTGCTTCAATGAAACTCCGGCCGATTTTGGAGTGACGGAATTCATTGCGAGTTGGGAGAGCTGACAACGTCCCGAAGGAGTGGTGCCTTGGGAGAGTTACCTATTGGGAAGGAGAAATAGATGATCGTTGATGTACACACCCATTGTATTCAGCCGGCGCACGTCAGTGATGCCAACCATCAGGCCCTCCGACGGGCAGGCTATCCACCGATGCCGCCCCTCTCGCCTGAAACGTACCTTAAAGCGATGGAGGTTGTCGACAAAGCCATTGTTTTCGGTGTGCGAGGCGTTTCTGCCGGAATGCACAGTCCCAACAATTTTACCGCCGAGTGGGTCAAGCATGCACCGGACAAACTGATCGGTTTCGCAGCGATAGATCCGACCGAAGAGGACCATCTCGAAGAGGTCGACCGGTGTGTATCGGACTTGGGGCTCCGAGGCATCAAAATCTATCCCATGTTAGGGCGATACGATCCCACTGATCCCACCGTCGCCTTTCCCTTATACGAAAAAGCGCAGCGGATGGGATTGCCGATGTTGTCGCACATGGGGACACATCCGGGACCTCGGGCGATGCTCAAATACAGTTTGCCGATACTGATCGACGAAGTTGCCCAAGCGTTTCCAGACCTCAAGTTTATCATGGCCCACATGGCACACCCGTGGCAGCGAGATTGTGCCGTTGTTTTGCGCAAACATCCTAATGTCTACGCGGATGTCTCCGGTGGTGGGTGGGTCCGGCAGTGGCAGGGATGGGAGGGGTTGATTGGCATGGTCGAGTGGGGTGTGACAGATAAACTCTTTTTTGGCTCTGATTTCCCGTTATGGACGCCGCAGGAGGGCATGGACGGGCTGCGCCGGTTGAACGATCAACTTGAAGGCACGAAGCTGCCGCGTATCCCGGAAGATGTGATTGAAGGGATTATCCACCGCGACTCACTGGCGCTTCTTGGGTTGGATTGATCGGGCGGTAAATTTGCTGTGCAGCACTGAAAAAGGAAACTTTTCAGATGGAACGTATGCGCGTAACTGAAGTCAAAACCTTTCTCGTCGGTGGAAGCTGGCGCAACTGGCTCATTGTGAAAATAGAGACAGATGCGGGCATCCACGGTGTTGGGGAAGCGACCCTTGAAGGCAAGTCGAAAACAGTCGAGGGCGCAGTGGTGGAATTGGCGCGCTATATGGTTGGACAGGACCCTTTTGCTATAGAAAGGCACTTTCAGGAGATGTATCGGCGTGCGTTCTACGCCGGCGGGGAGGTTTTGACCAGTGCAATTAGCGGTGTCGAAACCGCCTTGTGGGATATCAAAGGCAAAGCGCTCGGTGTGCCGGTATACGAACTGCTCGGTGGTCGCACGCGTGACCGAATCAAGCTCTACGCGAACGCATGGTATAAGCAGGGCATGAGTCCCGAAGAATTTGAAACGGCGGCGAAAGAGATAGTAAAATTGGGCGCGAAGGGGTTGAAATTCAATCCCTGGGGCGGACGTCCCGGTATCGACTTCTACCGATTGGACAACAACATCCTAAACACAGGAATCGATGCCGTGGCGGCGGTTCGAGATGCAGTAGGACCAGATATCGACCTATACATCGATTGCAACGGGATATTTAACACCGCTGCCAATGCAGTCAGAGCTGCAAAAGGTGTCGAACGATACAACATCAGTTTCTTTGAAGAGCCCGTTCCCCACGAAAACCTTGACGCGATGGCTTATGTGCGAAGCAAAATAGACATTCCGGTAGCCACGGGTGAACGACTATTTACCATCTTCAGTTTTCAGCAGCTGCTTGAGCGGGGCGGTGCAGACATCGTTCAACCGGATATGTCGCACTGCGGTGGGATGCTTGAGGCGAGGAAGATTGCCGCAATCGCAGATTCGCATTACGCGGCGTTCGCACCCCACAACCCTAACGGGGAGGTCTCCTACGCTGCTTCCGTTCAGCTTGCTGCATGTGTTCCGAATTTTCTGGTATTAGAACATTTTCCACCTGAACCGTGGCGCTTTGATGTGTGCACAAATCCGATGGTGGTCGAGGATGGTTGGCTCCAAATCCCAGACCGCCCCGGCTTGGGCGTGGAATTCAACGAGGAGGCTGCGCTTGCCCATCCCTATGAACCGGTTGACCTCTATAATCTACACCGTCCGGAGTTCCAACAGAAGACTCCAAGGTATACTGGTAAACTGCGGTAATATATCAAATTATAGCCCCGGTCAGATATTATCTACTTTCTGATAGTTGGGTTAGCTATATGAGAACTTAGAAGGATTTTCCCACTATGCTTGATGTCGAACTTATCGATCCTGCTGAAGTTGAACGAGCAGCGGCTATCTTCCATCAAGATGGGTTCGTGCCCATCAAAGATGCGCTCAACCCTGAACAGCTTGCATATGCCCAATCGGGAGCAACCCGCGTTATCACGCAACAGATGCGGGACATCCCACTTGAAGAGGCAAACCGGGGATATGCACGGTACTCCTTCGGACCGCAACTTCATCATCCGGAGTGGGTTCAACTTATTGACTTGCCAACCATTCTGCCGATAGTGGAGGCCATCTGGGAAAGTTCCGAGTACATCTGTTCTGGCGGTGGAGGTGACTACTCGACGCCCGGCGCGAAAGAGCAACACCTGCACGCCGATATCCGAGATGTTTTCAACGACCCATTGAATTCAGTGACAGTCCACGATGTGCCGACGCCGTATATTGTTGTAAATTTCCTGATGGTTGAGTTCAAGAAAATTAACGGTGCCATTCGGTTTGTACCGGGAACCCATCGCACGCGTCAACCCGTTCCGACGACGGAGGAGGAACCTGACCGAATGAAGGAGTCGATTATCTGTGCGCCAGCCGGAACGGCGCTTATCCGGGATGTACGCTGCTGGCACGGCGGCACCGCCAATAATTCCGATGAGATTCGACCGATGACCAGTGTTGGGTATTTCGCACCTTGGTTCCGTTTGCCCAATCTAGAGCCCTCGCTCCCGCGTCCACTCTATGAAACACTATCCCCGCGTGGCAAGGAACTGGCTCGCTATATTGTTCAACCGTGATGGGTTTCTGCTGTTGATCCCAATTCTGCTTTATTTTTAGACAATCCAAAAAAGGAGATGGACCGATGGATGCTCTCGATCTACGTCAACTGCCCGCTGCCTCTGAAGTTTATCTCTGCCATGACGAAGGCTATTTTCCTGTCATTATCAGTCCACAGGATGAAGAAATCCTTGCAATTCTGCGGGGTGGCGCGGGACATGTGGGCATCACTGGACGGCTGGATGCAGTACGCTCTCTGGATGGCGGTAAAACGTGGGAAGCACCGATTGTTATCGTGGATACCGAGGTGGATGACCGAAATCCGGCAGTGGGACAAGCTCCCGATGGAACTGTTGTGCTCGCCTACCATGCACAAGGCTCTTACAACGAAGATGGGAGTTGGGCGAGCGACTTACGTCGCGTTCAGATGCGGGTCACGCGATCTCATGATGGTGGCGCGACATGGGAAGCATCTCAGCCGCTCAACTACACACCGATGGAAAAACACTCTGCTTATGGGCGCATCTGTACCCTAACTGATGGAACAATGCTTATGCCGATCTATGGGAGTGCTATCCAAGAGGCTGAGCGGACGGACGACTGCGCTTACATCCTGCGCTCACGCGACAACGGCCAAACGTGGGACGCCCCCACTCTGATCGCTGTAGGTTACAACGAAACAGGACTTATCTCGTTGCCTAACGGTGATTTGGTGGTTGCCATGCGCTCTGGCGATCAACGTGCTTTCTTAGCGACATCTCGCTCTGTTGATGGTGGGGAGACATGGACCGAGCCAACCCCTGTTACTACTGACCGTGAGCACCCTGCCGACTTGACGCTGCTTTCCAACGGATGGGTTATCCTATTCTTCGGTGTGCGGCATGAGCCTTTTGGTGTACAGGCGCTTGTCAGCAAGGATAATGGGCAGACTTGGGATGAACGGCGGCTGATTGTGTGTGACGATCTTGGTGATAACGACTTGGGTTATCCTTCCACAGTCAAGATAGGTGATCAACTCGTAACGGTGTACTACAGCGCACCGCGAAAGTGGAATGCGCCCGATTTTCGTGGCGAAGGTACTTTCGCTCGTGGGCTACTTTACAGCGAAAGTGCGTTGTTGGCAGCGGTTATGTGAAACGTGATATGCTTTTCGCCCTGTTAAAGATAAAGCGAGGAGGGGTGCGATATGAAAGACAAAAATAAAACCAAAGCACAACTCATTGAGGAACTGGTAGAGATGCGTCAGCATGTTGCCGAATTAGAACAGATGGGGGCACAGTATAAGGGCACTTTGGAGAGTCTGGAACAGTCAGGCAGAACCTACTACGATCTCTACGATAACGCTCCCGATATGTTCGTCTTTGTAGACGCCAAGACAACTAACGTTATTCGATGCAATCAAACAGTAGTCCAGACGCTGGGTTACAGTAGAGAAGATATCATCGGTCATTCTATTTTTGAAAGATATCATCCAGACTGTATCGAGGATGCTCACAGGGTATTCCAATCCTTTGTCGATACTGGTGAAGTCCGTGGTGCTGAACTTGTGTTGCAGCGGAAAGATGGGACCAAAATCGATGTGAGCTTGAACGTTTCATCAATTCGTGATGAAGAGGGAAATGTCCTTTACGGCAGGTCTGTCTGGCGTGACATCACCCGGCGTAAACGATCGGAGAAGGCACTCCGGCGGAGCGAAACGCGATACCGTACCCTGTTTGGGGAGTCCAGAGATGCTGTTTATATGAACACCCGCGATGGCAAAATCCTTGACGTCAATCAAGCGAGCGTGGATCTGCTCGGTTTTTCCCGTGACGAATTAATCGGAATGAATGTCCGTAAACTGTACGTCTTCCCTGAGAATCGGAGTGTGTTTCAGCGGGAGATTGAGCAAAAGGGCTCCGTACGAGATTATGAATTAAAATTCCGGAGAAAGGACGGCGCACAGATAGACTGCTTGGTTACTTCAACGGTGCGTCGTGGTCCCGACGGAACGGTGTTAGGATACCAAGGCATTATTCGCGACATCACCGAGCAGATGAAAGCGGAAAAAGCACTCCATGAGAGTGAGCGGCGATTCCGTCAACTGGCGGAAAATCTGCGCGAGGTCTTCTGGCTCAGCTCCCTTGATGGAAGCCAAATCTACTTCATCAATCCTGCGTATGAAGATATTTGGGGGCGTAGTCGTGAGAGTCTGATAGCGCAGCCAGAAACTTGGCTCAATGCTGTCCACCCGGAGGATCGGGAAGAGGTACTTGCCAATTTCGGAAAACAGAGCCGCGGCGAATTTGTCGAATACGAGTATCGGATTATGCGCCCTGATGGCGAAATTCGCTGGATAGAAGCCCATGTCTTTCCGGTCCGAAATCAAGAGGGAGAAATCTATCGATGTGCGGGGAGCGCGCAGGAGATCACCAAACGCAAACGGGCGGAAGCGCTCGCGGAATCGCAGCAGCAACAATTGATTCAGGCGGACAAAATGGCGTCGCTTGGTATCTTGGTGTCCGGAGTAGCGCACGAAATCAATAACCCAAATAATTTCATTATGCTCAACGGAGAAATCCTCTCCATGGCTTGGCAAAATGTCATGCCGATCCTCCAAAAATACTATGAAGAGAATGGCGATTTTCTTTTGGCAGGCATGCCTTACACTCGGGCACACGAGAAAATCGGCCAACTGATTTCAGGAATATCAGAGGGCGCCACGCGTATCGGCAAAATTGTCGAGGCACTGGGCGGTTTTGCACGGCAGGACGCGGGCGATTTGAATCAATCTGTTGATCCTAACGCAGTCGTCGAATCTGCGATGGTTATTGTAAACAACCTAATTAAGAAATCCACACATAGTCCGGTCGTGGAGCTGGAAGAAAACCTGCCCACAATTCAGGGTAATCCACAGCAGCTTGAGCAGGTTATCATCAATTTAATTACCAATGCATGCCAAGCTCTCCGATCCCCTGAAAAATCCCTGTATGTTTCTACAGCGTACAATGAAACGTCGGATCTGATCACCATCAGAGTGCGAGATGAGGGCGAAGGGATTCCTCCCGAAAATTTGAACCATATCATCGAGCCCTTCTTCACTACCAAGCGTGACGCCGGCGGCACAGGCTTAGGCCTGTCAGTTTCTTATAACATTGTGAAGAATCATGGCGGACATTTGCACTTTACTTCAAGATTTGGGATAGGTACAACTGCAACCGTCATGCTACCTGTTTCTCGTCGAAATGTGCTCGATTCGAAGTAAATGTGTATCTGGGAGACGGTACTAAGGACATGATTTATCGCCAAATGGGCAATCAATCACCGAAATCGGTTTTACTGTTAGAATGGAGGTGAGCGTATGGATTCGACTGCTTTTCCTGCTCTCCCTGTTTTACTGGTAGATGACGAGCCTCAGTTCCTGTTTAGTGCCAGTTTAAGTCTAAATTCTGAGGGAATCGATAACGTCGTACAATGCCAAGATAGCCGTGACGTGATGTCTATTCTTACCGATCAGGACTTCTCCGTCGTTGTGCTCGATATGTTGATGCCTCATTTATCAGGTTGGGATCTGCTTCCCACGATTGTAAGAGATTTTCCAGACATCCCGGTAATTATTATCACGGCGATCAATGAGGTCAAAACAGCAGTTGATTGTATGAAAGAAGGCACTTTCGATTACTTAGTAAAACCGGTGGACAAAGTGCGGTTAGTGACGACAGTCCGCCGGGCGATAGAGGTTCGCGAGTTGCGCGATGAGAACACACGACTCAAAGACTACCTGCTTTCCGATAAGCTGGAGCAGCCCGATGCGTTTTCCGAGATTATCACTCACAACCCTGTCATGCGATCTATCTTCCAATATATCGAAGCGGTTGCCGAAAATGCGCTGCCAGTCCTGATTACTGGCGAGACGGGTGTAGGCAAAGAGTTAGTTGCCCAAGCGCTTCACCGACTCGGTGGACGGACGGGTGAGTTGATTACAGTCAATGTGGCGGGATTGGCTGATCACCTATTTGCCGATACCCTCTTTGGACATAAGAAGGGGGCTTTTACTGGGGCGGATACAGCGCGTAGCGGGTTGGTTGAACGGGCGTCGGGAGGCACACTGTTTCTGGATGAAATTGGGGATCTCAGCATGGAGTCCCAAGTCAAGCTGCTGCGCCTTGTGCAAGAAGGGAAGTACTATCCGTTGGGCGATGATGTTCCGAAGTTGACCGATGCCAGAATTATCGTAGCAACGAACCGGGACCTTGAGTCCCTAATGAAGGTGGAAACATTCCGCAGAGATCTGTTTTATCGGCTTCAAACACATCATATTCATGTGCCCCCGCTTCGCAATCGACGGGACGACTTGCCCTTGCTGGTCGAACACTTTCTCGATAAGGCGGCGGCGCAGCTCAATAAGAAGAAACCGATAGCTCCCTCCGAATTGCTTACGCTGCTTGGCGTGTATCACTTCCCGGGAAATGTTCGAGAGCTGGAGAGTATGATCTTTGACGCTGTCAGTAGGCATAGGCGTGGTGTGCTATCTATGAAATCCTTCAAAGCCAAGATCGGTAATCAAGATTTGCCAAGTCAAGAGCCCGAAACGGGGAATGGTCGGGACAACCCACTTCCGTTCACAGATCTGCTGCCAGCTTTAGATCAACTGCCCGCGTTGAAAGACGCTGAATCGATGCTGATCACGGAAGCACTCAAGCGTTCTGACGGGAACCAGACCATTGCCGCTCAGCTTTTGGGGATGTCGAGGCAGGCGTTGCACAACCGTTTGAGCCGCGCTCGCAGGTCTATGGCAAAATGAGGTCAGTCATCAACAAATTTCATGGCGGTGGAGTGTGATGACCAATCCTGATGCTTACTATCCCACATTTATGACCAACACACATGGACTCGATTTGTCCTCGAACGGGTTCTCGATAAGTGTATTCCATCCGCTCGGTGTAACGTCTGCCGGAACTCGTTCGCCACTGTAAATATCCATCCATTCCCCGGCAACCCCCACCTCCGCAGATTCTAATCGTCCGACCTCGTCTTTTCTGTAGGGCAGTGCGGTCAAGTCAAGTTGTGTGTCTCCACCGTCTGGAAGATAGACCAGATACACCCCGCCCGGTTTTGCCAAACAGTATCCGTTGTCGACTAACTCGTTCATCGCTTCCATTTTGTTAAATGGAATCTGGTCGAGCAGGTCTTTGAGGTATTGGTATCGTCTCCACCCTTCAGGTTCCGGTTCAAACTTTATCAGATCCCATGAGGTGTTTGAGTAATAATAGCACGGATACGCACCGGCGAAGTAGAGGGCGTATGTCCATTTCAGTACATCCTGCCACGGTGCTGTTGTGCGGCTTCGATAGGTTTTCAAGTCTTCTGCACCGAGTTCATATCCATATTCGATGTTGAGATACGGTTTTGGTCGAGTGCGTAGCCGACAGATCGCTTCGCGATTGTAAGCACCAACATCAGAAAGATGGATCTGATCTGAACAGAAATCGGAGGCGTCGTCTGACTCCGAATATCGCGCCATACTACCTCCCTCCGAATCGTGCACCGTGACCAGGTGATCATAGGCGTCCGATTGCCGAATCAGGTTGATACGATTGAGAATGTAATCGTGACCACCCGCCTCGCGAACCAAATTACGGCTTTCCTTACCGACATCCCATATAACGTTGCCGTAGGCCTGATACCGTGCCACCACGTACCGCCAGTACAGATCGTCCTCTGGTGAAAGACGTTTGGGCCAATTCACATGCTTATTCTGTACCTGTATCATCAGATGGGCGACAATCCCCTTTTCGTGTAACATTTGTATCAACTGATCATAATCCTTGAAAAAGTCGATGTTCAGAACGCTATGGTCGGGATTGTCGTTGTTTCCACCAAAAACATAGTGCTGTGAAGGGCTATAGATGGTCCCGGGTATAACTTTTCCCTCAAACCTTGATAGCGAAGATGAAAAGCCAGCGTGCGCATAGATATTCATCACGATATCGTTGAAGCCTCGGCTATGAATCAACTCCACATCTTCACGACATCGTTTTGGATCTGCTTGGTGATAACTGGACAACCAATCGCACTCAAAACCGAGAATGACAAAGGGCGTACCGTCCTCCCAGGCGAACCGTTGCGGTTGGTTCGGATCAATCTGAATCCTGCCGTGGGCATTTGGATTATCGTTTTTCACGCATACCAGTTCATCTAACTCAACGCCAGACAGGGCTGCATCCGTTGAGGTGGTTCGTCCTGTCCATCCGCCAGTAAGAGTGGGGCTAAACCGAATCACCCATTCATCGTTCCCGTTGTAAAATCCGGGTAGGCCTTCAACGGTTTGTCCGGATTCGTGTTGAAACGTGGCAGATAGATCGACCATAAATGGATTCTCGTGCACGGTATCACTATGAAGCGAGAAATCGTGCGAGTTGTGCTGAGCTACTGTTATCTGAGCCATACCAAATACATCTCCATTTCCATGTCATTCTGATCCTCTAACACTGGCAGGTTCTCCCACCGAAGCGGCTGCAACTGCCTTTTCTCTTTTCGTTAAATTCTAATCCCCATCATAGTCATGGTTATCCTCTGCTCGGTCCTGCGGTACATATCCTACCTTTCGACGCGCGTTTTCGATGTCCACCCATCGCAAATCGTTGTTTGACATACCGTAGAAAATCTCAAATCGTAAACTATCATCCGCATTGATGCACCGCTCGATAATCTGGACAATGTCCCGCTGGCTGACGTAGATGTCCGCCCCCTGTGGTGGGCGGGGACGGTCGCGTTCGACTTGACCGATACGGACGCAGATACACGACATATCGTATTGATGCGCGTAGGTACGCGCCAAAGACTCCGTCCAAACTTTCGTTGAACCGTAGATACCTCTCGGCTCTGCGGGTATATCCGGCGTAATCATCTGGGGGGCGTCAGGTATGTCGGCGCGCCGCCGTTCCATCATCGCTCTGTACGGCTCGCTCTCGCGATGACCTTGGGAGACCATAATACTGCTGGCAGCGACGACTCGCCGGACCCCCGCCTCCCGACACGCCTCAAACACGTTATAAGTCCCGATGATGTTGTTGTTCAGCAGGCTCTCCCAATCTCCACTGCCCGGATCGGCGGCGAGATGCGCAACGACCTCGATGCCTTCAACAGCCTGTCGGACCTGTTCAAAATCGGAAATGTCGCACAACTGAAATCTATCGTCGGGAATCTCCAGTCCCCATGATCTGGGAACCCGTTCAGACGGCTCACGTTTCCGATCAACAGCATAGGCATCGTATTTGTCCGGTTGTTCAAGCAGTCGTTTATATGTCATGTAGCCGATCTGTCCGGTTGCACCGGTGACCAGCACTTTCTTCAGTGAACTCATAATATTTGTGTTTTCTTTTTGTTTGCGCTGATTCAACAACTTTGGGGTGGTTGCTAATTGCCGCTGGCAAAAGCAACCGCTTTTGTCTCTCAGTTAATCTATCATATCAATTGAGGTTGGATTAATCTGCATCCCGTTCTGGCAAAAGTGGCATGACGGGAAGAACATTAGATACGCGTGTTCTGTACCGCGGTCAATGCGGTTTGCCCAAGCTCGCCGGTGGATTCGCTTTGCCAATCACACCGACAAGTACAATCATCGTGAGTAGATAGGGAAGGCTGTTTAGTAACTGCGGTGGGATGTGCCAGCGGTTGGCGAGTTCTAAGGCACTTGCGAATCCGAACAGTAGGCACGCAGCACCGGATCCGAGGGGTTTCCATTTGCCGAAAATGACCGCTGCCAATGCGACGTATCCACGCCCGGCGGTCATTCCCTTTGTGAAATAGTGTGCTTCAGATGCCAAAAGACACCCGCCGATCCCAGCAAGGAGCCCGCTAATCACTACGGCGAGATATTGCTGCCTCGATCGACTAAGTCCGAGCGCATCCAACGCTTCAGTGGATTCACCTGCCGCGCATAAGCGTAGCCCCAACACTGTCTTGAAAAGGATAATCTGGCTGATAATCACAAGGATAAGCGTCAGGTACACAACGAACGAATACGATCCGATCAACGGCAAATCCCAATGGATCAAGCCCTCTACCCGCCGAGAGGTTGCGGTGCGTCCAAGAAACTCCGTGATACCAATTGCTAACAGGTTGATCGATACCCCGCTGACGATTTGGTCTGCCCGAAACGTAATAGATGCAATCGCGTGAAGCAAGCCCAGCCCGCCGCCGCAGACGATACCGATAAGCAATCCGACCCATGGGGAAGCCGAGACGTGTGTTCCAAACACATAACCGAACGCGCCCATAAGCATCATACCTTCGAGACCGATATTCACCACGCCGGACCGTTCCGAGTAGACACCTCCGAGCGCTGCCACAGCCAAGGGCGCTGACATACGAACCGTCGTCGGAATGAGCTCAAGAAGCATTATGGGAAGTTCCTTTGGTGATGTGTGAAACAGCACACCAATCAACCTATCACGTTTCACAAATCACGTTTCACGTTACTGGCACAGGTGCACCTTGACCGCGCCGGAACGCTTATCAGCCGACACTTTGAAGGCTTCAGTAACCTCCATAAGTGGGAACCGATGGGTCACTAATTTTGTGGCGTCAACCCTACCCGACGCGATGAGTTCGATTGCCGCATCAAAATCGGTATCCATGCCGGTGTACCCGTAGCAGTTAGAGCCGGTAACAATCGCCTCCGACGCAACGATACGCCCCAAATTTACCTTAAGTGGCTCGTAGTATCCTGCAACCAAGACGACATATCCGCAACTCCTGACCATAGCCATCGCGTCATCAAAGTTGTGTCCGCCACCGACAGTTTCAATCACAGCGTCCATTCCGCGCCCACCGGTGATATCCTTCACATACTCCTTGGGATCCGTTTCGCCGATAGTCACCACATGGTCAGCCCCCAAGTCCTTTGCAAGCTCAGCTTGCTGATCATATTTGACGGTGATGAGCGTTTCTTTAACACCCGCCGCCACCGCCGCTGCCAAGGCGAACTGTCCGATGGTTCCGCCCCCGATAATTGCAACCCGGTCCTGATAAGTTGCCTGCGCCTGTCCTATCGCGCGATAGGAGACCGCAAGCGGTTCTACCAAAGCGCCCTCCTCGAAACTCATGCTCTCCGGCAGCTTGAAAAGTCCCGAAGCGTGTGCGGTAGTGTATTCCGAAAAGCCGCCGTGTGTGTTCTGCGAAACCCATTTGCGTTCCAAGCAGTGGTTGTAGTAGCCTTTCCGGCAGTGGATGCAATTTCCGCAGTGTGAGAAACATTCAATAGTGACCTTATCGCCCGGTTGCAGGGTCGTAACGCCTTCCCCAAGCTCAACAACGATACCGCATGTTTCGTGTCCAGCGGCGAGGCTATCGGATTGACCCCAGTGACCAAAGTAGCTATGGAGATCGCTGCCGCAGATACCTGTGCACTTGGTGTCGATCGTAACATACCCCGGTTCGGGAGACTTTTTCTCTACCTCTTGGATGCCTATCTGCTCAATACCGGTATAAATCGCTGCCTTCATTGTATTCATTGCGATTTCTCCCTCAATTCTACCTATGCCTTGATTGTCAGTAGTTCGGTTATTCGCGGATGAACTTCTGCATCCGAGCGTTATCACCCAACATCACTTCACCCATGTAGAGGTCGCCGTGCGAGTCCATCCAAAGCCCATGGGCACCGCCGAGAAACTCCCCCGGTACTTCACTCGATGCTGCACCACCCCAGCGGGTGATCAGTTCACCATCTAATGTATAAATGAGGAATTCATGGTCCAATCCAGCGACATAAACGACATCATCGTTGGGGTCAAAATAGATTGTGTTAGGCTGTGGAACATCGGTCCATTCAGTCAGGTAATTCCCATTGGTATCGAAGATTTGGAGACGGTCGTTTGAACGATCGCAAATCCAGACACGGTCTTCTCTATCTATGCGGACACAGTGGGACAGGGCGAACTGCCCCGGTCCATCACCACGCTCGCCCCACGACAATAGTAACTCACCGTCGGGCGAATACTTGTGGACGCGTGCATTTCCGTAACCGTCCGAGATGAACAACTCCCCGGTAGAGGCAATCGCCAAGTCAGTCGGGGAATTGAATGGATCGCCGTCCGCGGGTGCGGCAGTGCCGGGCGTACCCAGCGTCAGCGTGAGTTCACCATTCCGATTGAATCTGAAGACGCAGTGATTATCATTGTCGATGCAATACACATTATCTTCACCGTCAATGTAGATGCCGTGTGCTGCCTTAGGAGGAAGAACACCGCTACCCCAGGTCTCCAAGAAATTTCCATCCCGATCAAAAACCGCCAGTGGATTTTCGCTCCGCGAGTAGGCAAAAACTCGATCTTGCGAATCGGTCGCTACCGCTGGAATCCATCCCCATTCCCAACTGTCAGGCGTTTTATCCCAATTCTCTGCTACCGTGTATCTATATTTACCTGTACCAAATATCATGTTCTATACCTCCAAATTGCGCGCTGATTTATCGCCATCTCATAATTGAAGTCTCGAACTCGAGTTTAGAAGATACAGGAAAACGATCGTCCTGTCAAGCCCGAAATTAGATGCTGGGACACCTGTAAGAAAATATCCAACTGCCGCGAGTGGAACGTGAATCGGGAAGAGATTTTCTGTTGACTCGGGCATACGTTATCGGTAAAATGGATCTGCCTTTTTCCAGAGAGCAAACACAGATGTGGAGAGCGAAGAGGCCGTCAATGGGCAATGTGGAAGGTACGATCGAACTGGTCAAGCGCGATGTCCTGCTATCAAATTCGGGACGATACGGCATCCCGGACGAACAGCTGCATTTCCCCTATCTGTATGAATCCAATAATGGCAACTGGTACATGACATATCGTGAGGGACCACATTTCGAATCAACATTTGGTCCCGGCAATCGTGTCCAGTGTATCCAGTCGAGGGACAGAGGACGCACATGGCTTCCGTGGATGGGACTGGAGGTCGAACCTTTCCTGCGTCAGTTCTTTGTTACGCGGCTACAGGATGGGGGCCTTATCAGTTACCGATGCCGGATGGCAAAGCTTTATCAGTCATCTGGCGACACGCTCGAAGGCACAGCGATTATTCTGCGTTCTCAGGACGAAGGGGCGACTTGGACCCGACATAATGTGCCGGTAGCTAATCTGCCTTTCAGTTTGGGCAGCCAACTTGTCTCGCTCTGGGGACATGTGGTCGAGATGCCTGATGGGCGCCTGTTATGGCCCGTTTATAGTCGTGAAGGAAATACGATCTCTGGGGTCGTCCAATCTACAGATGGTGGGCACAGCTTTAAGTGGCTTGCGAATGTGTGCGAAGATAACACTGTCGGCGAGCGGCGTGAGCCGGGACTGATACGACTCCCCTCTGGAGAACTCCTTGCCTTAATCCGGTGTGGGACGCAACCATCTCGTCCCATGGTGGAGGTTCGCTCAGCCGATGACGGACGGACGTGGAGTTCGCCGCGCAGGCTTGCTCGCCCCGGCGTATGTCCCCAACTGATGATGCTGGGAAACGGTATCTTGGTATGCAGCTACGGTACGCGGAGATATGTGCATGTCATGGCAAGTTGGGATGGGGAAGGGGGGCAGTGGTCGGCACCCTTGGTGCTCTATGAGGGTCAAACTTCAGGCTATAGCAATCTCCAAGCGTTAGCCGATGACCGTTTCCGAGTTGTATATCAAGAGGGATCGTTCGATGCCTATCAGGAGGGCGGCAATCGGCTTGTGCGCTCCGAGATCCAGATTAGACCGAAACGTTCGCCGTGAGGCACTACTTTGGTCTGACCTCACTCAACTGTGGGACCGTCCCCAGCTAAGGTTGTGCGGTGAAGAACGCGCTTGTACTTCCCACGATCCCAAGACCGTCCCCGGTGTAGACAGCAACGGTTATCGTACACAACAAGGTCATGTGCCCGCCATCGGTGGCGATACACAAACTGCCGTTGTGTTGCCCATTCAAGGAGTTCTTTCAGCAGGGCTTGCCCCTCTTCGGTTGGTAAGTCGTGAACGTGGGTTGTGTATGACCCGACCAAGAGCGCCCTCTTTCCGGTTTCGGGGATGGTGCGCACCAAGCGGTGATCAACCGGTGGGGTATCTTTCTGGAACGCGTCACTCATCAGGTTCGGAGCAATCTGCGCCCGTGAGTATGCGATGCTATGCTCGGCGATTAGTTCCTCGATATCTGCTTTTTTCTTGTCAGGCAGGGCTGCATAGGCGGCAGTAAGACTGGCAAACTCAGTTTCACCCCCTTCAGGCGGCACAATCTTGGCAGAAAGTAAGGAGCCACGCAAGGGTACACGCTTGAACGAGCCATCGGAGTGCCAGAGCGTGTTGGCAACAGTATAAAGTGTCCGGGGATCTTCCGGCGGAATGATGTCGCCTTTTTCGTCGAGGTTGGAGATTACCCCAATAGGTCCACCGTCACCGATTGGGTCATTTGGCATCGTCATTTCGAGTGGGCCAAACCCTTCGCTGAACGTCACGTGCTGCGCGTCAGTGATTTCTTGATCGTGGAATACGAGCACTCCATACTCGCAGAGCGCACCGCGAAGTTGCTCAAATGTTTCTGCATCGATGGCCGAAGTGATGTCAACACCTTCCACTTCCGCCCCAATATAATCTTCCAATTTCCTAATTGTCAGAGCCATCGGTTTTCCTCGCTAATCCGAAATGTAACAAAGTAGAGTTGAGGTTTTTCAGACTAAGAGCAGTATAACATCTATAAGGAGAGAATGTTATGCGTCGTTTTAATCGAACCCCCTGTTACACCGGACCCAATGACCCCGAAAGAGGTCAGGTCCGCGGTGTCCTTGAACTGGGCGAAACTGTCATCATCGAAACTATCGGTGGAGCAGATAACGACTATGAAGCAGCGGGCGAAACCAAGGCTGGAATGATAACCTCCGGCCAAAGCCATCAGCGCGATTCTCGTCCCGGCGGACCCTTTGAAATAAAGGGCATTGAGCCGGACGACTGGGTTTCCATTGAGATTATCGATATTGAGGTGGCACCCTACGGTTTCTATCGAAACGGCGGTCCCAACTGGGGCAATTGGCGATGTGTAGCACCAGTGCGTGACGGACTCATCCACTTTCCACCTGACTTCGTTGTGCCGGTACGACCAATGATCGGGGTAGTTCAACTTGCATCGTGGGCACCCAGCGGGATAGACCACGGCGGGAATATGGACTTCAACGCCATTCAACCCGGTAGCACCGTGCATATCCGCGCCCAAAAACCCGGCGGTCTTCTCCACCTCGGTGATGTCCATGCCCGGATGGGAGATGGAGAATTGACCGGTGCCGGGGTCGAAATCGACTCAGCCATCACCCTCAAGGTGGATCGTTCACCCGGTTTTCCGAACAGTGCGCCCGTGGTGGAAACGACTACTATGGTAGAGAGTGCCGAAGAGTATCTCACCAGCGCCATAGCGGACAGTTGGGGAGAGGCACTAAGATCCGCTTGGACCGAGATGGTTGCGTTGATTGTCGA
The DNA here is from genome assembly GCA_965220385.1 of Candidatus Poribacteria bacterium. GTDB lineage: Bacteria > Poribacteria > WGA-4E > WGA-4E > PCPOR2b > PCPOR2b. The sequence goes on from OZ244825.1 coordinate 2,456,954, forward strand.
TCGCTACGACACCAGCGTAGAATACGCCAACATGATCGTCGGCACAATAGCGGATGCCAGACCCGGTTTTGCTACCGGCTACATGGGCGGCTACCTGACCTGCCAATTAGCCGTAACCAAAGAATTGCGCCGAACCGGGAAACCGTACGAACCATAAAATGTACATTGGTTCCGGTAAAGAGATCACGTAATAGCTATAGGGTAGAACTCTCGGTTTTAGACCGGAGGATTATTCTTACTGATTGCTTCGTAGGTCGGGCATCTTGCCCGACCATGCCAACGCACCTATGAACGGAGGAATCTGTCCCGTTTTACGCATCACGTTTCACTGCCTCGCTGCTTGGCACTATTGTTCAAATGAACCTCAATGCTACAGCCCCAACGCTTCCGCCTGCCTACAAGCGGACTGAATGAGATTCCGCACCCGATCGCCCTTATTGTGCTCCGGTCGTTCATGCAGCCAGCCTAACAGTGCCAGTGACCGGATTAACAGGAACATCGGAAGTAGCTCAATAGCGGCTTCAGAAAGAGCGCGCTCCGAACGGTAGCCTGCAATGAGTGCGTCGCGAGCGACCTCGAAATGGGGTGGCTTCCGATACGCGTCGAGTGCAACGGCAATTTCGTACTGATGCCAGCCGAAACCAGAGTCGTCAAAATCGATTACGTGCAACTGCTCTCCGTTGACGAGCAGATTATGAGGGTGCAGATCCGCGTGGATTAGGCTATACGTTCCTCCCTCTTTGCCGTAGTCGGACAGCACACGATGGATGGCACGACGGGCATTGAGGATATGCTCCCGCTCCGCTGCTTTCATCTCTGGTAGGATCCAAAAGGGACCCCAAAAGGGCGTATCTCCCATAAAACCGTCCGCATCGAATGCGTGTCGTTGGAAACCTTCCGGAATCTGCCAACTGACCGCCTGATTGTGAATTCTGGCAGCGATGTGTCCGAGTTGGTTGAAATGCAGCGCGAGCGCTTCCATATCGGGTGCCTGATCCATGATGCTCGATAGCGTTACCCCATCAAACCATTCAACAATTCCGACGTGCCGGGTTTCCGTTGATTTAGGCACGGGAACTGTCGCGTAGCCACGACCATCACGGGTCAGTCGGGGTAACGGCACACCTATACCCGCCCGTTTCAGCGCAGCTGTCCACTGCTGCTCGGAGTTCAGTTCCGCGAGCGTATGATAGCCGGGCCGATGGATGCGAAGCACATAGGTTTCGCCGGCATCTGTATCAACACGAAACACGGTGTTTTCAGAGATAGAGATTAGCTTTAGCTGCACGGCAGAAATATCCCATTCGTCCAACGCTCGCTCGGCAATCGCCCGCAATGTGTCGCGGTTAAGGGGCTGTGCCATAAATCTCCTCCACGATCTCTGCGAACGCGGTGAGGAACAGATCGGCGTGTTCACGAGAAAACACTAAGGGCGGACGAATCTTGAGAACATTGCGCAGTGATCCGGCACTGCCGATAAGAAAACCTTTGTCCTTCAGGCGATTGACGAATACCGTGGCACCATCACGGTCAGGTGTTTTAGTGTTGTGGTCACTTACCCATTCCAGCCCGATGAATAGTCCGTGTCCACGAACTTCTGCCATAGGTGGACAATGCGGCTGAAGTTTGGTCAATTCAGAGCGGAGATAATCACCAACACGGGTAACATTCTCTCGCAGATTCTCAGTTTCTATCACGTCTAACACTGCCATACCTACCGCCGCCTGTAACGGACTGGAAGCAAAGGTATTGAAGTAGCGTTTACGGTCGCGGAAAGTATCCACCAGTTCCGTTCGCGCAACAGTCCCAGCCAAGGGCAGTCCGTTACCCATCGGCTTGCCCATTGTGACAATGTCCGGCACGAAGTCCATCACCTCGTAACCCCACCAGCTGCCCGTCCGACAGAAGCCTGCCTGTACCTCGTCTGTGATGAACAGCCCCCCTGCATTGCGAACCATTTCGGCTGCCTTTGGCATAAAACCGTTCGGGATATCGGGCAGACCTTCGTTGGCGAGGATCGGACAGACCAACATACCCGCAAAGGGGATATTATTGGCAGCAAAACTGTCAAGTGCCATGTGGACTTCCGATAGGTAGAGATCGGTCAATTCGGATTCCGATACGCCTTCTCGCAACGGACGGTAACGCTGCGGATACGGGATCGGGTGAATCTCAGGATCCCCATCCCTGGCGCGTGTGAGCTTGCCGACCTCTGCACTGTTACCGTGATACGCCGCATCGGTGCAGATGATCCCCCGTCCGCCGGTTGCGATACGAGCCATGCTCAGGGCGACTTCGTTGGCTTCTGTTCCGGTACAGGTGAACACAACACTTGCCAACTCCTCGGCGTGTTGGTTGGTCAGACGCTCGGCATAATCGAGAACGCCTTCGTGCAGATAACGGCTGTGGACGTTGAGTGTACTTGCCTGCCGATGCATCGCTTCGACCACATGCGGGTGGCAATGCCCCACACAGGGGACATTGTTGTACATGTCAAGATAGCGATGTCCATCAGGATCAAACAGCCATACCCCTTCTCCACGCACGATGTTGACTGCCTCTTGGTAGAAAAGTGGTGTCCCGGTGCCTAGCAGTCGTTCACGACGTGCAAGTAAGTCGGTTGTCGTCATAATTTCCTCGTTTGGTAATCTGTAATTGCAATTTTTGGTCCCTGCTTTGTTTCTCACCCGATCCCCTTATCTATCTTTGCACATCGTTCTTCAGGGATGCAGCTACCTGTAGCAGACATGTAATTCAACCTTTTCAATCTGGATATGTCCGAAAGCCGCAGGTAGCTGCTGCTTTAACCCCACACCGACGAGATTGGCGCCCACCGCAAGGTAACCCGGTTTTACAGCAAAAATCAGCCAATTCTTAAAGGTCTCATTTGAAGTTTCTACTGTTTCAGTGTGAGGAGCATCGAGAAGGATGTTATTCAACCTCACCTCGACCCTTGATCCAAGGGTCTCAAGTCTTTCGTCCAAAGATAAAGCCTCACCCGCCTCATCAGAGATAGCTATTCGTAGCGTTATCTGATCAATTTCTGTTGAAGCAGCGTTCACATCATCTGCTACGTTCAGCGTGAGCAGCCTGTCTTCCTTACCATCACCCTCCAACGCTGCGGGCAATGATGCTAGCATGTTGGTCTGGAAATACATGTGCCGAGGGGTATTCCAGTTCGCCGGCGATGGCACGACATATTCAGCGTGTCCACCGCCGCGCCGTTCAACAAAAAATACCTTGTCCACCTCTTTGAGCGTTGCGGGTCTGCCAATTTCACTGAAGATTTTGCGCTGCGTTTGCCACCTGGGCGAGGGGCTAAGATCCAGATTTTCTGCCGATTGTGGGGAGGACACCATTAAATTGAAGGTGTGCATACCGTCCGGATTCTGACGCCACCAGTTTGCGCAGGCTCCGCGCCAGATTTCGAGGTCCGGTTCTCTATACCCATCGGTGGAGTGGTGATCGTCAAAGCTGGGGTAGAGTTTGATAGGGGTTTCGTTGGTGATATGGCGAAAGGCAGCGATATCCGCGTTCGCCGTGCGTGTGCCAACCACGAAAATATCGACCAGAAAATCTTGTGCCCAAGCTTCCACGTCCATACCGTCGAAGTGGCAGCCCATGGGATCTTCCGGAACGCGGGCTGCCAACAGCAATGGTCGTCCACGTTTTTCCCCAATGTCGAGCAGTGTGGTGCGTATATCGCGCATGAAATCGGTCAGTATATCACGGTGCAACCACTGCTCCTCCGGGAACAGCACCGGGATCCGTGCGAAATCGATATGGATGCCGTCGAAGTCGTACATCTCCGCTACTTCGCGTACTACGTTCAGCTTCAGGTCACGAACCCCCTTAAAGGAAAAATTCCAGTAGGGGTGCCACTTATAAATTAGCCAGTCCGGATGCTCAGCTTTTAACGGAATCGGCTGATCAAACGGGCGAGGCGGATCAAACATATCGTCGTTGTCCGATCCGTTGATTCGGTAGGAGAAAAAAACCTCCCGTCCACGTTTCTTTGCCTCGGTCAACAGTACCTCCACCGGATCTATGCCGATTTCCCACCACCTCGGAAAGACATTCTCGGTATACGGAATCACGTCACTGGGCCAGACCGCTGTATTCCCTTCACCCCACTCAAACCAGATGCTGTCGATCTGGTTCGGATGTTGGTCAAGGCGACTCATGTAAAAGTCGATGATTTTCTTTAACCGTTCTGTTCCAACCTCATCAGTCCTGAATACGTCGTTAGCCAACACATCGTCTTGGAAGATAATTCGACGCTGCCGGTTGATAGCTTCAATATGTTCGGGGCTGATAGTCAGTCCGTTATGAGCCGCTGCATCTGATGAATTCATAATAGTCTCCAGCGATTTCAAAGTCTTGCGTCCAGTTACGGATAGCATAGTTGCATCAGAAATTATATCAAAACCAAGAGAGATTTAGAACAGAAATCGTGAGTTGACAGGAGCCCACAGAGCGAACGCGGATTCAACATTTTGCTCATTTTTCTGGCATAGCCCATGTTAAGAAGTTGTGCGACAGAATCGGTACTTCCTATCCCGACTGTACTCAGAAACTGATGAACAGTGGTGTTCACGTTTTACAGCCTGTCCCGCCTGCCTGCTCCCGGCTTGTCGGAGTCCCGCCTGTCCCGCCTGTCCCGATTTATCGGGGATTTATCGGGGATTCATCGGGCCTGCCCCGCCTGTCCCGATTTATCGGGGATCCTATCGGGCCTGTCCCGATTTATCGGGGGGATTTATCGGGGCATCACGTTTCGCGCTTATTTTGTCTGTTGACAGGTGCTGGATTCTTGTGTATGATAGTTATCACGACTGACGTAGTTCGATCTCGCTACACGTTAGAGGAGAAGGAGTCAAAGCTATGGCAGAAATGCACTGTTTCAACGCAAGCTATCTGCATGCAGTGACGCGACAACTGTTTCTGGCAGCGGATACGCCGCGTCATATCGCTGAGGATGTCGCTGAAATCTTGATTAACGCCAACCTCGCTGGGCACGATTCGCACGGCGTGCTCCGCATCCCCGGCTATCTAAGCAGTATCTCAAGTGGGGGGACTCAACCTGCCGCTGAACCAGGGGTGTCCAACGAAACCACCAATACCTTCCGTATTGACGGGAGGGACGGTTTTGGACACTACACTGCTCGACAGGCAATGGAACGGGCGATTGAGAAGGCAAAGGCTGCGGATACCTGTGCTGTGAGTTTTATCAATACCGGGCATATCGGTCGACTCGGTGAATATGCGGAGCAGGCGACACGTGCGGGGTGTATCGGCATCATCACCTATGGCGGCGGTGCACGGGACAGAGGGGGTACTGTGCCTTTCGGGGGCGCGCGCGGTGCTCTCGGCACCAATCCGATTGCGGTCGGTGTGCCAACCGGGGACGACTGTCCATTCATCATTGATTTTGCTACCAGTATGATTGCCGCGGGTAAAGTTTCGGTCGCTGCAAGCATGGGTGTTGATCTGCCTGAAGGTTGTATTGTGGACAAGCACGGCAACCCTAGCGTTAAGACAGCGGACTTCAGTGATGGCGGATCTCTGTTAGCGTTTGGTGGGCATAAGGGTTACGCATTCTCCCTCCTTGTATCCTTGTTCGCCGGTCTGTCTGGTAACTTTGATATTGAGGCCGCTTCCATGGGCAGTAACACGTTGATGCAGGTTATCAACATCAGTGCCTTTACGCCATTAGAACCTTACCAACAGGGGGTTCGCGCGTTTCTCGACGGAATTAAGGCTATACCATCTGCACCCGGTTTTGACGAAGTGCTGGTTCCGGGTGACTTTGAATATCGTTCCCGCTCCCAACGACTTGCTGACGGGGTCAATGTTCCCGATACTATCTATCGTCAACTTCAGGAATGCGCGGAAAAATTGAACTTCTCCCTGAGCGAAGATCTTGTCGAACCCGCCGATGCGGAACGATACCAAACGTGAAACGGAGGAAAATACTATGGATGCCGAATGTTTACAGCACGTTCTGACAGAGGAAGAGCGCGCCAATTTTGAGCGGGACGGATTCATTGTGGTCAAGGATGCCCTGCCGGCTTCAATGGTTGAAGGGCTTGTTGAGGTAGTAGACCGTCTTGGTGCCTGCGAAGACTTTCTGGGGAAGGATGATCTACTGCTGGAACTCATCGATTGGCACCGGACATTTCCCAAAGTTTGGGGAATTCTCGGCTGGAACATCCACTCCTACTACACGCAGATGCTCGTTACGCCTCCAGAGGATGAGGAGCACCAACGTACAAAGCACAGACGAGGCTGGCATCAGGACAGCGACCGCATAAACGCCGATATCGAGCCGGGACCCCAGCCACGTATCTCAATCAAAGTGGGATACTTCTTGACAGATCTCACACAGGGTGGATACGGCAACTTTAGCGTGCTCCCTGGGAGCCAGCTCAAAAGAGAGATTGAATTACCTGCCGATGGGGTTTCGGATCCAGAGGAAGCGATAGAGATTAAAGGACCGGCGGGGACTGCGGTCATTTTCGATCGGCGACTCTTTCACGCACGCGGCTGGAACCTGTCCGAGGTGACACGAAAGGTCCTGTTCGTAGGCTACAGCCATCGATGGATCCATCCGAGAGATGAGCGAACGGTAGCGCATGTTATGGAGCGTTCTAATCCAATCCGCAGACAGCTGCTCGGTGCGAAAACACGGGCAATGGGCACCTCATCGCCTTCGGACAAGGACGTCCCGCTTCGTTCCTGGATTAAGGAACATTTGGGCGAAGAGGTAGTTACCGATAACTACGCTCGCATTGTTGGTGCACCTTCGGTAACTTTTGGACGAAACCACACCCAGTGATTTGTCATAACCACGCAAGTTGACAAGTTTGCCGTAGAAGCTTTACCTCGATTAGGGACGGATATGTGAAAGATTGAGTTCCATTCGACAAAAACCAATCGGATGGAGTGAGGAGGTTGATCATGGATAGCGCATGTTTGGAACACTGTTTAACAGAGCAAGAGCGTACCCAGTTTGAACGAGATGGATTCATTGTAATCGAGAACGCACTTCCAGCGCAAATGGTTGAAGGGCTTATCAATGCTGTGGACAGCGTGAAAGCCGGCGTGGATTTCATAGGCAAAGATGATCGATTCCTAGAACTGGTCGATTGGCACCGAACCTTTCCCAAAGTCTGGGGCATACTCGGCTGGAACATCCATCTGTACCACACACATATCACAGTGACGCCGCCAGTACCATTGGAAGATAGGCCCTCAAAGAAGCGCCTTCACTGGCATCAGGACAGTGGTCGCGTGAATTTAGACATTGAAACGATACCCGCACCACGCATTTCTGTGAAGATAGGCTATTTCCTAACCGATGTTTCTGAAGGAGGACGGGGTAACTTTAGCGTGATACCCGGTAGCCATCTGGTGGATGAGGTTGAATATCCCGCCGATGGTGTTTCCAATCCACCGGAGGCGCATGAGGTTCGCGTCCCTGCGGGCACAGCGGTCATCTTTGACCGTCGGATTTGGCATGCGGGCGGGTGGAATTTCTCGGATATTACACGCAAGGTGCTATTCGTTGGCTACAGTCTCCGATGGTTCCATCCGAGGGATGCGATGACCGTCTCTCACTACATGGATCGATGCGATGCGATCCAGCGGCAGTTGCTCGGCTCGAAAACTGGTAACTTAGGACTAACGTCGCCGAGAGAGGAAGATGTTCCGCTTCGTGAATGGATGCGAGAGCACTTGGGTGAGGAGTCAATCGCTGATCGTTCAGCCAGAAATCTCACGTAACCCTTTCGCGCCGATCTACATAAATGCAGCTGCGCGAACTGGCTGTTTGGATTGACGGCGACTTAGGAAAGGAAGGCCCTTATGGGTAATGCTAAGCTCGTTTTTGAGCATATCCACATTATCAGTGAAGACCCGCAGGTCGCTGCCGAATGGTATGTAGACATGCTGGGCGGAGAAATCGCTGAGACGTATGAACTCCGTGGTGCCCCTCAAATTGCCGTTGTTTTTGAGGGGATAACTCTCCTTATCCGCGGGCGGCGACCGGGTGAAAGTCCGGACAAGACAAACAGTATACAATCCTTCGGGGATTTTGCCAGCCACAATGAGTGGGGTATGGATCACTTTGCCTTCCTTGTACACGGAGACCTCACGGAGTTCTGTAACGAACTGAAGAAGAAAGGTGCTACTTTCTCTATCGAACCTCACGATTCAATTGGCAGTACTTGGGGCGGTAGTCTTGCCTATCTTAATGCCCCTGACGGGGTGAGTGTAGAGCTGCTCCAAGCGTAAATATGACGCGAATTAAACATTATCGTCTGAAAATTGAGTTTTCCAATCCCTGACCCGCTAACAGGTTAATTGAGACTTGACTTCTACGGAGTGGATGTGTTACAGTTACGCATATTGTTTGTACTCAACCATTGTTTAAGTGTTGACTGCCATCTACAGCAGGATATTAAGGAGATTAAATAATGTACCGTCCACAGCTTATCAACAATCGTTTCTCTTCGCGGCTTAGCGGATTTCTCAATCTAGCTTTGTTCCGATTGCGTCTCGATTTGACCTTGCTGCGCGTGGTGGGCGGTAGTGCACCGGATTAATATACAAGCAGACTTACTTGTAATCCCTTGACTAACAGCCCATCATCGAGCCGCTTTCGATGGTGGGCTTTTTATTTATTTGAGGGGTGCTCATAAGTTGCTTTCGATGTGGCAGGTAGGATCAAGACCTGCCACACACCACCCTCGGTATTGTGGCGCGAAGGTGCCATGCCCAAATCCAGTGAGGACGCGCCTTGAGCGATGATCCTCCCTGATTTTTAGGAGTGAATTTACGGTTGTAATTTGGCAGGGAAACAGCAGAGCAAAAAAACAATGGCCGCAGCCGCTTGTGGGGCAGATTAGGAAATCTGCCTCCACGTATGGCAGTGGTTCTGCAGGTCGAGATTCATATCTCGACACTGCGGTGTCGATTTTGGAAAATCGACCTACAACTCGGTTGCATTTGGAAGGTTATAGATGACGTCCATTGATTCCCTAGTGCTTTTACAAATTTCTCTAAGAGACAACATTGCATTTTATCAATTAGTTCAGTATAATTTGACAGAACGAATGTGAACCGAACTAGAACACTATACAGATGTACTATCCCGAGAAATACCCGTGCTATAGAAAAGACAACTTGAGGAGATTTTAGATGCAAAGACACACTTATGACCCTGCCGCTATTGAACCGAAATGGCAAAACATTTGGGAGGAACGTAAGACGTTTCGTACGCCGGACGATCCCAGAGCGTGGGAGGGAAAACCGAAGTACTATATCCTCGATATGTTTCCTTACACCTCCGGCGCAGGGCTCCATATTGGACACCCCGAAGGCTACACAGCTACAGATGTGCTGGCGCGTATGAAGCGGATGCAGGGCTACAATGTGCTGCACCCAATGGGTTGGGATTCGTTTGGGCTAACCATTGAACGCACCGCGGAGCGGGAAAACATCCATCCTGCCATCGTCACGGAGCGCAACATCGATAAGTTTCGTCAGCAGATTAAGCAGATCGGTTTCTCGTATGATTGGGACAGAGAGGTGAGCACTTCCGCGCCCAACTACTATAAATGGACACAATGGATCTTCCTCAAGCTTCATGAGAAAGGATTGGCATACCTCGCCGATGTACCGGTCAACTGGTGTCCTGCGTTAGGAACAGTTCTTTCTAACGAGGAGGTCAAGGATGGAAAGTATGTAGAAACCGGTGATCCCGTTGAGCGGCGGTTGATGCGGCAGTGGATGCTGAAAATTACTGCCTATGCTGACCGACTCTTAGAGGATATTGAAGAGGTGGACTGGCCCGAAGGTATCAAGGAGATGCAACGGAATTGGATCGGAAAGTCAGAGGGGGTAGACGTAGATTTTGCAATCAAGGACACCGACGCCGAATTTACCGTTTTCACAACGCGACCCGATACGCTATTTGGTGCAACATATTGCGTCTTTGCACCGGAGCATCCATTAGTTGAGCAGATGACAACGGATGCGCAGCGGTCTGCTGTGCAGGCGTATGTTGACGAGGCGAAAAACAAAACAGATCTCCAGCGGACGGATCTCGCCAAAGAGAAAACCGGTGTTTTCACGGGTGCCTATGCGATCAACCCCGCAAATGATAAAGCGATCCCAATTTGGGTTGCCGACTATGTGCTGATGGGTTACGGTACAGGCGCAATCATGGCGGTTCCCGCTGAGGATGATCGTGACTGGGACTTCGCAAAGACATTTGATCTGCCAATCGTTCGGACTGTGCAACCGCCAAGCGATTTCGGGGACGAACCGTATCTCGGCGATGGTCCCTCAATTAACAGCGGGTTCCTTAACGGACTGAATATTCAGGAGTCGAAAGAACGGATGACCCAATGGCTTGAAAGTGAAGGGAGAGGGAGTGCCCAAGTACAGTACCGCTTGCGCGATTGGCTCTTTTCCCGCCAACGCTATTGGGGAGAACCCTTCCCCACTGTGGAGTTAGAAGATGGGACAATTATGCCCCTACCTGAGGGCGAGCTTCCAGTGGAACTGCCCCCTATTGATGAATATAGACCCACCGCGGATGGTAAGCCGCCCCTCGCTCGCGCCTCGGACGACTGGCTGATGATTACCCTACCAGATGGACGGAAAGGGGTGCGGGAAACAAATACAATGCCCCAGTGGGCGGGATCTTGCTGGTATTACCTGCGATACATGGACGCCCATAACACGAGCGAAGCGTGGTCTGCCGAAGCAGAGCGATATTGGATGCCGGTGGATCTCTATGTCGGTGGCGCCGAACACGCTGTCCTACACCTGCTCTACGCGCGTTTTTGGCACAAGGTACTGTATGATTGCGGTCTTGTTTCTACGAAAGAGCCGTTCCAAAAACTGTTCAATCAAGGGATGATCCTCGCCTACTCCTATCAGGACGACAACGGGAAATATTACTCGCCTCACGAGGTAGAAGAGCGAGATGGAGAGTGGGTTGTCAAGGAGTCCGGGGTGCGGACAAACACGCAGATCGAAAAGATGTCCAAATCTCGTTTCAATGTCGTAACGCCGGAGGAGGTCATCGAAGAGTATGGAGCGGACGCGCTGCGCCTCTATGAACTCTTTATTGGTCCCCTCAGCGTCAGCGCACCGTGGCAGACGCGCGGTGTGGAAGGTGTCTATCGATTCCTGCAGCGGGTGTGGCGGCTGGCGATTGACGAGGACACCGGGCAACTGAGCGGTAAGCTGACCGATGCGCCCATTGATAGTGATAAGGAACTGTGGAAAGTGCTAAATCAGACCATCAAGGATGTCACCGAGGATACGGAATCAATCGACAAGATGAACACCGCTATCAGTCACATGATGGTGTTTGTCAATGCAGCGACACAGGCGACAACAGTATCGAAAGAAACGATGAAGACATTCCTGCGGCTGCTCTCTCCCTACGCCCCACATATCGCTGAGGAGATTTGGCAGCGGTTCGGGGAGGCCGAGTTAATTGCGTACGCCCCTTGGCCCACCCACGATCCCGATGTCCTTAAGCGCGAGGAGGTCACCATCGTTGTCCAGGTCAACGGCAAATTGCGCAGCCGAATCGAACTACCCGTTGATGCAACCAACGAGGAGGTTGAGGCAGCAGCCCTCGCCGACGACCGTATCCAAAAGCATATTGAAGGGAAGACGGTGAGGAAGTTCATCGTTGTGCCTAACCGACTCGCGAATATTGTGGTTTGATTTGAACCAGCGCCGTGAAGATGCAGTGTTGGTTGTGGAGTACGTTTCGGGCAGTGAAAGCGACGAGAAGAAGCAGGGAAAACCTTTCCATATAGAGGAGGCGTCTCATGCTCACAGAACAACAGGTCAGTCACTTTAACACCTTTGGATTCCTGATCTTCCGGCAATTATTTAACCCGGAGGAGATAAAAACCATCAATGCTGAAGTTGAGTCGAGGCTCGCGTCTACGAAACGCTTTACAGCTCCCGATGACGCTCCCGCCTATATGAGTTGGCCCAATTTAGGTCCCGATACATCTTTCCTCGCAGGGTTGCCGGAGGACCCGCGCATCTGCGGCACAGCGGAGCAGCTGTACGGAGAAGATGCGATTGGTCTCTCTTGCAATGCTGGCAGCTACGTGAACCAAACCCACTGGCACCCCGATGCCAGCGATTTCCACCTTTACGGGTTCAAATTTGCTCTCTACCTACAACCTCTGAGAGCGCACGACGGCGCATTACGGTTCATTCTGGGTTCGCATCGCAGACCCTTTCACGATGAAGTCCACCAGAATATTGGTGACTCAGTGCAGAACGTGGGTGATTTTCCTGCCTACGTCTGTGAGACAGAACCGGGGGATGTCGTCGCTTTTGACTTTCATCTCTGGCACGCCAGTTCGGGTGGTTCGACAGATCGACGTATGGTCTCGATTATCTTCATCAGGAATCCTCAAACTCCCGAAGAGGAGAAAGCTACCCGCAAAGCCGCCGTGGAAAATGTCCAACTCCGAGCAACGCTCGCTCGAAATACCTTTGATACACCCGGACCAGAATACCATCCCCACTGGCTCGAAAATCCTCGAAAGAGCCCAAAGCGACAGCATTGGATAGATCGGATGGGGGAATTGGGGTATCTGAACGCACCCCAGCCTTTATCAACGAGTTGATAGATATTCGTATCACACATCACGAAGAAAGACTGTAACCATTTAGGGGAGGTATACTATGCTCACGGAACAACAGGTGAACCACTTCGATACCTTCGGGTTCCTAATCTTCCGGCAGCTGTTCAGTCCGGAGGAGGTGAAAACCATTAACGCAGAGTTTGAACACGCCTTAACCTCTGCCTACCGCCACGCTCCATTTGATGGCACCTATAGACATTGGGTTCGGACAATGGGCCCTGAAACTCCATTCTTCGCTGGATTGCTTGAAGATCCCCGTTTCTGCGAACCGACAGAGCAGTTGTACGGTGAAGATTGCCTCGGTATCGTTTCTGATGCCAATCGTTACGTCGGTCACACACGCTGGCATCCAGACCACCTTGTCGATCCAACGGAAGATTGTTACGGCGTCAAATTCGCGTACTACCTCGAACCGGTCGGCGCAGAAACTGGGGCGCTGCGACTGATTCCAGGTTCGCACAAGGATCCATTACATAGTTCACTGCGAGAAAATCTGGACAGTTATCAGCTTGAGATTTGCGACGTTCCAGCTTACATCTGTGAATCCGAACCGGGTGACGTCGTCGCCTTCGATGTCCGTTGTTGGCATGCAAGTTGGGGCGGCGCGATTGACCGGCGGATGTGCACCGTAGTCTACTATAAGAATCCCAAAGGTCCTGAAGAGGAAGCAGCAACCCGCAAGCGAGCCACTAACAGTGTGAAGGAACCAAATAACTCTGGGCTGCCCTTTGAGACCCATCGCGATATCATGCGCCACTGGACTGCCAATCATGAAGGTAGCGCAAGACGTCAACGCTGGATCGATCGTGAACGAGAACTTGGATTTCTAGACTATCTTTAGGTCTTACAAATTTCGATCTAACTGTCCACAGAGTGCACCGTGCTTTTCCCCTTAGCGGAGATCGCAAAAAAGGATGAATCCCTTTCTCGAAACCCTGCCTCCTGAGGTGGATTCCAAACTCCAAGGTATAAAATCCCCGGAAGAAGAGCCACATATTCAGGTTGCTACAGATCTGATAGATGACGGCACTTTCGGTGAACAGTGGCTGGTTGTAACCGACGAGCACCTCTTCGTTATCCCTACCGAAGGTGCCGATGGTGTTGTGGAGGTGCCGCTCACAGTCATCACGGAGACGAAGATCGAGGAGTTTGTCGGGGCCGGCCGTCTGGAAGTGGAGCACGGCGAGGGAGAACCGACCTACCTATACTACTCCAACTCGTTGAGTCCCAAGTTCGCCGAGGTCGGTGAAGCTATCAAGCAACTGATCAAGGGCGAAGACCCTACCCTGCCAACCGAGATGGAACGATCTCGGTGCGACACCTGTGGACGGCTGCTGCCAGAGAAAGACGGGATCTGCCCCGCCTGTGTCAAGAAATGGGATACGCTCAAACGGATTATTAGCTACTTGCGCCCCTACCGAGGTAGAACCATCCTCCTCATGATCTTTGCAGCGGCGAACCCGCTACTGAACCTTATCCCACCCCTTATTGTTAAATATATCGTTGACGAGATCATCACGCCGATGGCGGGTACTGGACTCACGATGGGAGAAGGCTTTGAACTGATGATTTGGCCCGTACTGGGTTTCTTAAGTATCATGCTCTCGACTGTTTCGTGTGACATTATCGGTGGCTTTATGAGAGCCGATATCTCAAGTCGAACCAGCCGAGACATCCGTGCACAGCTCTTTCACCATGTACAGTACATGCCGATCCGATTCTATGACAAGCGACAGATAGGCAGCCTAATATCCAGATTTACCAACGACGCAGATCGGTTGGAGATGTTCCTGCTCTTCGGTCTGCCCTTCATGTTGAGCAACGCACTGATGTTAGTAGGCACCTTAGCAGTGTGCCTCTCCCTGAGCTGGCAACTGACCATCTATGCGTTGGTGCCAGTCCCCTTCATTGTATTGGGCGGTCTATTGATTTGGAAACGTATGCGGCCCATCTGGATCCGTTGGCACGCCAAATGGTCACGACTCTCCTCGCATCTCAATGAATCTATCTCCGGCATCCGTGTCGTAAAAGCCTTTGCACAGGAGGACCGAGAGGCGATGCGATTCAATACGCGGAACGAGGAATTGTGGGCGGTGAGTGTTACGGGTGAGCGCACCTGGTTCATTTTTTTCGCCGTGATGAACTTCCTTATCCATTTCGGTATGTTCTTTATCTGGTATTTTGGCGGAATGCAGATCCTGAGTGGAGCATTGACATACGGCATACTCTTAGCATTCACGCGATATCTGTGGCAACTCTACCGTCCGCTGCAGTTTTTCAGCCAGATCAATAACTTCATAACCCGCGCATTCGCCGGTGCCGAGCGTATCTTTGAGATCCTCGACAGCCGCTCCGAGATATTCGACTATGCTGAGGCAACTGCCGTTCCCCAAGTGGAAGGACGGGTGGCTTTCAACGACGTTACATTCGGTTACGATCCGGGCAAACCGGTCCTCAACAATATAAACTTCGATGTGGAACCGGGTGAGATGATTGGGCTGGTGGGCAAATCGGGTGTGGGCAAGAGTACCGTGATTAACCTGATTTGTCGGTTCTACGATGTGAATCGTGGTAGCGTGGATATCGATGGCGTGGATATCCGAAAGATCCGTCTCGAAGACCTACGTCGCCATATCGGCATTGTTCATCAAGACATTTTTCTCTTCGACGGGACGATCGCTGAAAACATAGGTTACGGTAAGCCGGAGGCAAGCTTGGACGAGATTGTCAGTGCAGCGATAGCGGCGGAGGCACATGAGTTTATCGCTGCGAAGCCGGATGGGTACGACACAAAGGTAGGCGAGCGTGGCGATCAACTCTCAGGTGGCGAAAAGCAACGCATCGCCATCGCAAGGGCGATTCTGCATGACCCGAAAATTCTAATCCTTGATGAAGCGACCTCGTCCCTCGACAGTGCGACCGAGAAAAAGATCCAAGCAGCTATCGCGCGGTTGGTCAAGGGGCGCACCACTTTCGCCATTGCACACCGGCTCTCTACCCTACGCAATGCAAGCCGACTCATTGTCCTTGATGACGGTAAGGTAGCTGAGGTAGGAACGCACGAGGCACTAATGGATCGAAAAGGGATCTTTTATAACCTTGTCCACACACAGCAGCAAACGTCAGCGATCATAGGGGTAGGCGGCGGAAAGGATGATCCCTCTCAGACCGGGAGGTAACGCTGCACGAAAGCTTAGGAGTAAGCATAAGGCACAAATTGAACACCCCAGACCGGTGGATTCGTAGGGAACGCAGATCTGCGTTCCCTGTTTTTATGCCGACGAACCAACATGTGGCGTTATCCTAACGCAAGTTGCTAGTCGATAAACCAGGCACCAGAAACCGGCGTAATAGTCGGGAATTGGAATTCCCTCCTACAAAAAACATGCGGTAGGAGCGATCTCCGAATCGCGACTGGTTTGACTATGGTTAACTAGCAACTTAGGTTATCCTAAAACATGCCGCAACGCGTCCTCAAGGTTGGGATACTGAAACGTAAAGCCAGTATCCAAGAGGCGGTTAGGCACGACACGCGTACTCGCAAGAAAAAGTTCGTTAGCCATCTCCCGACCAAACATGGCGCGCAGGCCGAAACTGGGTAGGGGAAATAGGGTTGGCCGCCGCAGAACACGCCCAAGCGCTTTCGTGAATTCACGGTTAGTAACAGCGTGGGGGGCTACGTTGTTCACCGGTCCTTGCAAGCTATCCGTAACCAATGTATGATGGATAGCAGCCACCGCATCATCTAACGTGATCCAGCTCATATACTGTCGTCCACTACCCAACACGCCACCCACTCCCATCTTGAAGGGCGGCAGCATCTTTGCCAACGGTCCACCTTCCCGGTTCAGGACAATGCCCATACGGAGATTCACAAGCCGGATGTCCGTTTCAGCGATCGGCTCAGTTGCGATCTCCCATTCTATACATACTTCCGCTAAGAAGCCGAATCCAGACGCACTCTCCTCATTAACGGATTCTGTGCCACGGCTTCCGTAGTAACCAATGGCCGATGCAGACACCAATACCTGCGGGGGACGCGTGAGACCGGCGAGCGATTCGCACAGTAGCCGGGTCCCCTTAACTCGGCTGTCAAAGATTCGCGCTTTCTTGCTACGTGTCCATCTGGCTGAACCGATGTTCTCCCCGGCGAGGTGGACAACCGCATCCATGCCTTCAAGACCCGCGGTATCAATGCGCTCTGATTCAGGATCCCAGTGTACCTCCGATCCATCCGGTTTCGGTCTGGATCTGACTAACCGCACCACTTCATGTCCCGTGTCGGTCAGTACAGGGATCAGTGCTGATCCAATGAGGCCTGTTGAACCACTAATGAGAACTTTCATAGTCCTTTCCTCCATCATCAAATAAAACGTGGAGGTGATCCTTGAGATTACATCTCTCGGCTTTTATGTTTGTAGTAGCGCAATTTATTGCGCGTCCGGGCGAGCGGCAAATCCTCCAGTTCCCCCCTGACAAGGGGGGCAGGGGGGTTAGCTTTGAGGTCCTATATTATTTGGCGGTTTGGTACGGTTCCCACGCCTCGCCTGCCGCCGCCGCTTGCCGTTCTAACTCGGTGCGCCAACCGATAACCTCACCAGCTTTAATCCGATTGATGTCAAACCCCGGATACCGGTCCTCGAGGGTATCACCCAACTTCTGCGTTACCGCCCAACGGTCCCACGTGGTCTTCATCCACTCGTGGGGCAGTGCCTCACGCACAGCAGGATCGAGTTGCCACGCATTTCGCACATCTGCCACCGATGGCTCTTCTGTGGACTCGCCCGACCATCTCGACCAACCGATTGACAAGGTGTTCCGTTCACGTTCAGGGACCGCGTGCCCCGTGTGAATGGTGGCACCGTTGCGGATGAGCGCTTGCCCCGGCTTTAGCCGAATCGCGACTTGACCCGGCAACGGGTCTTTACCGTTCCAACTCGGTGTGTGCGGCACACCTGCGTCCTTCATCGCTTGTGGAAGGAGCACATCGTGTTCATACGGTGTGCGCCATCGTTTGTGGCTGCCCGGTATCAGTTCGTGACATTCGTCATCCACCAACGCCAAGAACATACTCACCCCGTTGCGCTCCGTAGTTAGCTTCTCATTGTTCTCCTGGATCTCTTTCCAGCGGATTCTTTCGATCTCCTCGGTGTACGCCTCAGGTCCGTCGCCTCGGACCTCGCGCTGTGCAAAGTAACCCGCGCCGGTGCCCCACCATGTCACGTCTCTGTGCCAGCTGGGACCGTTTTCTCGCAGTTTCGGGTTACACCACAGCAGCATCCCACCCATCACCAGATCCTCCGGTTCCAGCCCATTACACCAAGAGGCAACAAAGCTAAGGAACTCCGGCGACCCGTGGAATTCGGCAAAACTAGGTTCCTTAAAGGCGGGATGGATGAGTCCTCGAATTGCCCACGGTTCATCGTCACCTGTGCGGTGCACGTATGCTTTTGAACAGTCGATCTTGCTGTAGCCGTTAGCGGGGGCACACGCCTCAGTCACGCGGCGCCCCGCTTCGCGCAGGATCGGGATCCACGGACTATCTTCAAAGTCGTTGATGATAAGGTAGCCGTGTTCTTTCAGGTGTTCCAAACGCTCCGGTGTGGCTCCAGGGGCAGAAAGTTCTGGTTTGAAGTCGGCAAAGGCAGTCGCACGGTAAGGTTTCGCTGCTTGATCAGTACTCATTGTCATTCCTCCTTATTCAGTAGGGAGTACGGGTGATTCTGAGACGTAATAGTGATGAAAATTATGGCACGGAACCGCAAATTTGTCAAGGGTTTTGGTATAGAGGTGACTTTCGTGCTGTCTGAATCCCGGATTCTCACGGATTCAAGGAGGAGGCGGATTTAGAGAGGATTGTCAATGGAGATACCTTGGGATCTCTTCAAAGAACACGACTCTGACCCCGTAGGTGGGACATCTTGCCCCGCCAAGATATGTAACCATGACCTTCAAAATAGGGTATTTGGGAGGTTAAATTCGTGCTAGTGCAATTGCTTCTTCAGATTAATTGGCTGCTTTCAGAAAGCAGCCTTCCTTCGTGTTGAGCGGTAGGTGGGACAGTATCAATCAAATAACACTGATGCATCAATTCTTCATGTGTTGCCTTTTCCACCATTGACACCACATCCCCGATGTATTATCATGTAGGCTAGGATTTTTTCCATTCAATTTCGGCGATATACAGGAGACTACTATGAAAATAACCGGGTTTGAAACGATCCCGATACGTGGACGCGCGATGGTCTTGAAAATGTTCACCGACGAAGGCTTAGTCGGTTACGGTGAACCGATGAACTACGCGCATTGGCGTCCAGTCGCTCAAGCGGTAGAGGATATGGGGGAATATCTGATAGGCAGAGATCCCTTACAGATCGAAGACCACTGGCAGGCGATGTTCCGGTCCAGTTACAGCCGGAGTATGCCGGTCCTTGTCGGTGCGCTGAGCGGGATCGAAATGGCGATGTGGGATGTGTTTGGCAAAGCGGTGGGGCTACCAGTATGGAAACTGCTGGGCGGCTCAGTGCGTCGGCGCGTCCGTGTCTACACGGCTTCAGGTGGTTCAACACCACAGGAGTGCGCGGAAAACGCGAAGGCCGCTGTTGAGAGAGGTTTCAGTGCGTTAAAGATGGGCGGGTCCCAAGGTCCCGTGCGCTTTGTGGACACACCGAAAGCGATCGATGAAATGGTCGCGCGAGTCGCAGCGGTGCGCGAAGCGGTGGGCGATGAAGTCGATATCGGTGTGGATCTCCATCGACGGTTCAGTCCCACCATGGCGACAATTTTCGTGAAGGAGTTGGAACCTTTACGTCCGATGTTTGCCGAAGAACCGTGCCACCCGGAGAACAACGAACCATTGTTGGCGTTATCACGGTCAACGACAGTGCCGATCGCGACGGGAGAACGCCACCTGACGCGGTGGAGTTTCCGTGAAGTAATCGAGCGTGAAATGTGCGCCATTCTGCAGCCCGATATCCGACACTCCGGCGGGATAATGGAACTGAAAAAGATTGCAACGATGGCAGAGATCCACAACATGGCGATCGCGCCCCACAACGCAGCCGGACCCATCGGTGTGGCAGCATCAGTACATGTCATGGCAACGATACCTAACCTGCTAATTTGCGAGGGCGGACACAATCGCGGACAAGGGCTGTTTAACGAGCCACTGACCCTGAAGGATGGATTTATCGAACTGCCAACGGCGCCGGGTTTGGGCGTCGATATGGAAGATGAAGCCATCGAAGCATTTCGGGACGACACCTTCCAGTTACGGGGGATGTTCTGGCACGAGGACGACGGTTCCTTTGCCGACTTCTAAACGCACATGGTACGTTCCACCAATGTCAATTCAACAGAAGGTGTCTTATACATTGTAAGCACACCGATTGGCAATCTGGAAGACATTACGCTCCGCGCGTTGCGAATACTCAAAGAGGTAGATCTCATCGCTGCAGAGGACACCCGCCACACACGCCGGCTGCTTGCCTACTACGAGATCAGTACGCCAACCACCAGTTACTTTGAGGGGAACCAAATCCAGAAGGGCGAAAGATTAGTTGCACGGTTGAAAACGGGAGACTCAATCGCGTTGGTGTCCGATGCGGGTACACCGACAATCTCGGATCCCGGGTATCGACTCCTTGCCCAGTGCATCGAAGCGGGAATCCCCATCATTCCGATTCCCGGTCCTTCAGCCTGTATTGCGGCAGCTTCGGTCGCGGGGCTGCCGCTGCACAACTTCGTCTTTGAAGGCTTCCTTTCGCCTAAGTCGGCTAGACGTAAACGCCAACTCACAGATCTGCGCGAGGAAAAACGCACCCTCATTTTCTACGAATCCCCACATCGGATAATCCGATTTCTGCAAGATATGCTGGAGGTTTTCGGTGATCGACAGGTTGCCATAGCGCGTGAATTGACAAAAAAGTTCGAGGAGATTTTTCGGGGCAAGATGACCGAAGCGATTGAAAAACTCCAGCGGACACCGCCACGGGGCGAGTTCACCATCGTGATTGCGGGGTCTCCTTCAAGGGTGGAATAGGGCGTTACTTTATACATAACTATCAAACGAAAATCGGAATAAATTGAATAATTCCGCTGATATGGCTAACTAACGAATATAGCAAGGTAGTCATTATGTTAGGGCTTACGCAGCTAAACGGTTAAAGCCCTGTAGTTCGGCGATTCATCGCCGCTGAACACCGTTTCCAACGCCCGTTTCTTAATCCCGCCTGCCTGCTCTCGGCTTGTCGGAGTCCCGCCTGTCCCGATTTATCGGGGATTCATCGGGGATAAGTCGGGACAGGCGGGCAACTACAATCGAAGTGCGTAAGTCCTGTATGTTTGGGTGTTATGTAAAAAAGGAAGGAGGCTATTCCACATGAAAACGAAATTCAATTCTCTATGTCAACTGCTGATCGCCTTGGCAATATGTGGACTTATGATCTTGGCCTATACAGGCTGCGGCGGCGACGGTGACGATGATGACGATTCCTATGCTGAATCGGACGCCAGTTACGGACTGTTTGACGCCTCCCCGCCGGGGTTGAACCCTACAAACGGCGCGGCGTTTGACGATGTGTTCTTCCAGAATTATGGCACCAATCCGTTTATTGATACCGAGGATGATCATTTCTCGACGTTTGGTATGGATGTAGACACCGCCTCCTATTCCGTCACACGACGCTATCTCCGCGATGGTCTCCTACCTCCGCCGGAAGCTGTGCGTGTCGAGGAATTTGTCAACGCCTTTGATTACAATTACGAACCACCGACGCATGGAGCATTTGCCGTCTATATTGAAGGTGCCCCCTCGATATTCGGCGAAGGGAAGCGGCTGCAACTATTGCGAATCGGGATTCAAGGGCGGGTTATCCCCGACGAGAACCGCAAGGACGCCATATTGACCTTCGTGATTGATGTCTCTGGCTCAATGGCAATGGAGAATCGGTTGGGACTGGTGAAACGGGCGTTGACGCTTCTTGTTGAGCAACTTCGTCCCGGCGATGAGGTGGGCATCGTTATCTACGGTTCTCAGGCAAAGGTCTTACTGCCACACACGGGTGTTGAGGGGCGCGAGGAGATCCTTGCAGCAATCAATTCGCTTGCGCCGGAGGGGGCGACGAATGCCGACGAAGGACTTCGCATGGGCTATGATCTCGCCCTAAAGCATGCACGATTTGGTAGTATTAACAGGGTTGTGCTTTGTTCGGATGGCGTTGCCAATGTTGGGGAAACGGGGTCCGATGCCATTCTCAGACAGGTCCGCGCCCACGTCGAGGAAGGGATAACGTTAACGACAGTCGGTTTCGGGATGGGAAATTACAACGATATTCTCATGGAACAACTCGCTAACAAGGGAAATGGCACCTACGCTTATGTCGATACCCTCTACGAAGCAAAGCGGATTTTTGTGGAGAACCTGACAGGCACATTACAGGTTATAGCGAGGGAGGCAAAAGTTCAGGTTGATTTCAACCCGCAGGTCGTCAGTCGCTTCCGCCTACTCGGTTATGAGAACCGTCGTCTCGATCATGAAGATTTCCGGGACGATAGTGCGGACGGCGGAGAAATTGGTGCGGGGCATAGTGTGACAGCACTCTACGAGATTAAACTCCATGAAAGCGCATTGGGTCAACTCGCAACCGTTTCTATACGGCACGAAGATCCGGATTCCCGTCAAGTTACAGAGGTCAGCAAAGATATTTTTACCGCAGAACTTGAAGATACGTTTGAAGATGCGTCTCCGGAGTTTCAGCTGGCCGCCGCCATCGCGGAATTTGCCGAAATCCTACGGGATAGTTTCTGGGCACAGGGTGGCAGTTTGGAGGCTGTGCATCAAGTCATCGAAGGTATCTTGCCGCAAATCCAAGTTGAGCGGCGCGATGAGTTGATACATCTCGTGAACCAAGCAACGCGCTTTAAGGTGCGGAATGTAGAGTAATGGAGTGAAGCAAAAAGGCTTCGTTTGGGAGAAGTTCACTCGGTCGATTTTGCCGCAGGGGAGGTGAGCTGCCACAGTAAGGTTGTCCCGTCTTCGCTTCCGCTGGCAAGTGTCCTTCCGTCGGGCGAAAATGCGACGGAGTGAACCCGTGCGGTATGGCCTTCAAAGGTTTCCTTGTGTTTTCCGGTGTCGACCTCCCATAATCCAATCGTGTGGTCCCAACTACCGCTGGCGAGCGTCTTTCCGTCTGGCGAGAAGGCTACAGCAAAGATATAGTCCATATGACCATCAATCGTTGCTTTCTCTTTCCCAGTTCCCGCGTCCCATAGCTGAATCGTATCGCGATATCCTCCACCCGCAAACGTCTTGCCATCTGGAGAGCATGCTAACCGAATAACCCAATCCGTCCCACCGGAAAGGGTTGCCTTGTGAATCCCGGCGTGAGTATCCCACAACCGGATCGTGTGGTCCTGACTTCTACTTAATAGAGTAACACCATCTGGGCAGAATACGACGAAGGTAACCTGATCGGTGTGCCCCTCAAGCACTGTGTTCTGTTCCCCGGTGCCAACGTTCCACAGCCGGATTGTATGGTCCCAACTGCCGCTCGCAAGCGTTTTGCCATCAGGGGAAAATGCGACGGAATTGACTTCGGCCGTGTGACCTTCGAGTGTTGCCTTCAGTTCCGCGGTCTCTACCTCCCATAGTCGAATCGTATAATCGTCGCTGCCGCTCGCAAGTATTTTGCCATCAGGGGAAAACGCCACCGCGGTGCCCCAGTCCATATGCCCCTCAAGAGTTGCCTTCTGTTCTCCGGTGTCCGCCTCCCATAGTCGAATCGTGTAATCATCACTGCCGCCGGCAAGTGTTTTCCCGTCCGGAGAGAATACCACAGAGGGAAACCGAGCTATGTATCTGTCCAAGGCTGCTTTCTGCTTTCCGGTAGTAACCTCCCACAACCGGATTGTGGAGGTCAAAAGGGTCGCGCTGTGCTTTCCGGTGCTAGCCGCTCCCAACCACATCATGGAATCCTGGCTGCTACTTGCCAACGTGTTCCCCTCCGGGGAAAATACCACGGATTGTACATCATGTGTATGTCCTTCAAGAGTTGCCCTAACCTCTCCTGTCTCCACATCCCATAGCCGGATCATTCCGTCGTAGCTGTTACTGCTCGCGAGCGTCTTACCGTCTGGCGAAAACGCGACGGGAAAGATGGCATCCCCGTGCCCTGTAAGCGTCATCTTGATGGTTCCTGTTGCCATGTCCCAGAACCGGATGGTATTGTCCCAGCTGCCACTAGCGAGGGTGTTTTCATCTGCTAAGAATGCCAGGGAGAAGACGGAATCCGTATGTCCGGTAAGCGTCATTTTGACCTTTCCAGTCTCCATGTCCCAGCATAGAATTGTGTCATCCTCGCTGCCACTGGCAAGGATCTTTCCATCGGCGGAAAACGCAATAGAATAAACGGCACCCTGATGCCCAAAAAGAGTTTGCAGATGCTCCCCTGTAGCGGCATCCCACACCCTTATCATTTCGTCCCAACTTCCGCTTGCCACTGTCTTCCCGTCTGGCGAAAAGATCACAGAACTGACATCATGCCCATGCCCCTCAAGGGTTGCCCTAAGCCGTCCGTTCTTGATGTCCCATAGCCGTATTGTCCCGTCGTGCCCACCACTGCTCGCGAGGGTCTTTCCGTCTGGTGAAAACGCCATGGATCTGATATCATGGCCATGTCCACTTATGGTTGCCTTATGCTGTGTTGTGGCGGCATCCCACAACCGTATTGTTTCGTCAATGCCACCGCTGGCGAGGGTCTTACTGTCCGGGGAAAAGGTCACAGAAAGTACCCAACCGGTATGTCCAGTGAGAAGGGCGATTTCCGCACCAGTACCTAAATTGTACAGCCAAACGCCGATGGTACTTGCTACGGCAAGCTGAGTGCCATCGGGTGAATGTGCTATATCAAGAACCCGCCCCTTACCGAGACGCACTTTCGCATCTTTGGGCAAATTCCATTGATTACAATCTTGAGCGAGGGTGTTTGAGTGAAGAAGTAGAGTGGAAACAAACAGAATGGCGAGATTGAGAAATCGTCTCGTTGTCATCAGTTCTTTCTTTTTGCCGAACGGGATTGAAGAGTTTTGAGGATAATGGAAAGGTTCTAAAGCGTATATACACTATAGATTTTAACATAAGTAGAGGTGGAATACAAATAAAACGGCACAATTTTTCTGCGTATCACACATGGTGTGAATGAACCGATTTTCTGGCTGAGACCTGATTTTTTGGTGGTAATTTTCGACTTCACTGGGTATCATTGGAAGGACAACCCATATCTCATCAGCCAGTTCGATCCAGTTTTATAGACAAAGAGGAGGTAGGTCATGGCAACCAACAACAAAATCCACGCTTTAGTGATTACCGGTGGACACGGCTTTGAACAGGAACCATTTTGGCAAATGTTCAACGGCTTTGAGAATTTCAGCTACGATACCGTTGCTTTTCCAGATGCGTTCAAGTATCTAAACGTTGAGGCAGCAAAAAAATACGATGCGCTTGTCTTCTACGATATGTGGCAAGAGATCACCGCTGACCAACAGACCGCCTACCTTGAACTGCTAAATCAAGGCAAGCCGATTGTGTACTTGCACCACGCGCTGATTTCGTTCCAAGATTGGGATGAGTTTGATCGAATCGTTGGCGGAGTCTGGGAAGAAGGGCAAGGAACGGTGAAACATAACGTCCAATACACCATCCAGATTGCTGACCCAGATCATCCGGCGACGAAAGGGATGCAAGATTTCGAAATTGAGGATGAAACGTACGGTAATTTCAGCGCCAATCCTGATGTTCACGCTCTCCTGAAAGCCGACCATCCGGAAAGTGCTCCAGTAATCGGTTGGACCCATCGGTACGCCAACTCCCAGATCGTTT
This sequence comes from Candidatus Poribacteria bacterium, assembly GCA_965220385.1. Lineage (GTDB taxonomy): Bacteria > Poribacteria > WGA-4E > WGA-4E > PCPOR2b > PCPOR2b. The sequence continues at coordinate 2,482,526 of OZ244825.1, forward strand.
ACATCCAGCTCGGACACGACGGACTTGCTTACGGCAATCCAAACTATCGCAAACTTGTCGATCAGGGAATTCGCTGGGTGGTTGCTGCTGAAAACTAGTATTATCACGCCTTGGCTATGGAATCAACTGCTATGACAATACCGGATGTCGGTGATCTACACGAAATTCACTTGTCCGATCTGGCCTATTCAGCGGACGCTGTCGGTCGTATTGACGGGATCGTTACATTTGTCCACCGGGGCGCGCCGGGCGAAACAGCAAAAGTCGAAATTACGCAGGTGAAGAAACGGTATCTCCGTGCCCGAATTAACGAAATCCTCTCACCGTCGCCGGATCGTTGTCCCCCGCCCTGTTCTTACTTTAGTACCGGGTGTGGCGGCTGCCAATGGCAACACATCAATCTTGATTCGCAGCTCGACGCGAAAACGCGAGTCTTTATCGAGGCGTTGAATCGAATCGGAGGGCTACCATCTCTGCCTGATGTAACGCGCCATCCTGCCCCTCAACCCCTCGCATATCGGAATCATATCCGCCTAACTGTTACTGCTGTTCGACCTCAAGTCGAATTTGGCTTCAAACAGGAAGAAAGCCATGACGTGGTTCCAATTGACCGGTGCGAGATTGCGCTTCCTACCATCAACAGTGCCTTGCCACAGGTTGCCAATCTGATAAAAAATCTCAGATGCTTTCGGGTTGATGGGTTGACGCTGCGAACTTCCGCCACAACCGGCGAAATTATGGTAATCCTGATTTTTCCAAAGAGGTACAAGCCAAGTCTTAAACTTGCTGACAAAGACCTCGCGAATTATCCGGCAATCCACTCTGTCTATGTCCAAAGTGGGGAGCGAGGCAAGCCCACATGGGCAGCAGGCAAACAGTATTTGTCCGAGACCACCAGCGGACTGTGCTTTGAAATTGGCCCCGAAACTTTCTTTCAGAACAACCTTGCCGGCTTAGAACAGCTCGTCGAGATTGTCCGGCACCATGTACAAGCAAATCCGCCAACCGTGGCTATTGACGCACACTGCGGTGTCGGCGCGTTTACGTTGCCGGTTGCGCAAAATGCAAAGGCGACCTTCGGACTCGATCTCCAAACGGAGGCAGTTACGCTCGCGACCCGTAACGCTAAAACCAATGGCATAACAAACGCAAACTTCCGTGTTGGGCATCTCGCCAAGCTGGGCAGTGTCAAAGCCGATCTTATCGTCCTCGATCCGCCGCGTAATGGGTGTTGGCGGGAAGATCTTGAAGCCATCGAGCGAATCGCCCCACAACACATCCTATACATCTCTTGCAACCCCACAACACTTGCCCGTGACCTGTCTAAACTCCGTGCGAGCTATGAGATCGCGTCCTTGGATCTCGTGGATCTGTTTCCGATGACATATCATTTTGAAACGGTGGTTGGGTTGCGGCGACGGTGAATAAATCATTTCACTGAATCTTCTGTGCTGCTTGGAGACGTTTATGAAGGTTGAATACCGTGCCCCACGCAACGAAGTTGAACTTGACGACACAATTGATTGTAGTGTTCGCGCTTTCGGGGACGTTGGGGATAGACGAGACCGCTTTACAAACTTTGTCATACGCGATCCATGGTTCCACCTTAATAATACGCGTGCCTGTTTTGTGGAGGGGAAGTGCGTGAGCGTCGTACAGGTTTTTGACCGTCCCATGCGTATCGGGAATTGTGTTGTTCGAATGGGAGCGGTTGGCAGCGTTGGCACAGATCCGATACATCGCCGCGCTGGGTATTCGGCGGAGGTGGTCCGGGACAGCATCCAGTATATGCGGGCGGCGGGTTATGATCTCTCGATGCTGTCTACAGGCATCCAATCACATTACGCCAAAGCAGGTTGGGTAGTGTACCCGACCTACAATACGGAGGTAACCCTTCCCCCAACACTTGGGGAATTACCAGGTGATGTGACTATTGAGCAGCATGAACCGAATCGAGATTTGCCGGTGTTAGGGCCAATTTTCGATCAATTTAATGTCAGTCGGACAGGGACGTTTATCAAGAATCAGGAATATTGGGTTAACCGACCCACTTGGCGGCCATACGATCCGTCACTATACTGGATTGCTAAACGGGGCGAGGAAACGGTTGCTTATCTGCTAACGGAACGATGGAAGGTGGGGGAGTTGGGGTATCTACCAGATGCACAGGATGCAATGTGTGCGTTGTTCTGTCACTTCTTTCAGTGCGCACAGGCGGCGGGGGTTCAGCAGATCGACGCACCGGTGCCATCGGAGAGCCGGAAGATTTTCGAGACTATGGGTTGCGCTGTCCGAAGACGCGAACAGACCAATATTATGGCTCGAATCATCAACTTAGAATCGCTATTGACCAAGATCAAGCCGTTGTTAGAATCCAGACTCAGAGCGTCGGACTTTTCGGGGTGGACCGGTACCCTCCGCATCCGCTACGAGGCCGACGAACGGACGTTGGTTATTTGTAAAGGCGAAATTAGTATCATATCCAATAGCGTGTCACCGCAGATTGACCTTCCCATAAGTCAAACGCAGCTGCTGCAACTACTATGTGGAAATATGAGTGCGGAGCAGGTAGTTTATTCTAACGATCTGCAAGGGCTCGAAATCGGCTTGCTTGATGCGCTTTTCCCTGTAGGTGAGTTATTTATATGGTGGTTGGATCGATTCTGATTCGTCACCTGGAGTCCTATCCAAGCCAATCAAGGTTGGGGAATAAAAAAAGAATAAGAACCCGAAGAAAAATACGAGATGTCCCAATGATAGATAGCAGGTTGAGTTAGCTTCGATCTGTAACTCTATCTCTGTGTGGAGAAGTTTATGAATATTGAATATCGTGCGCCGCGCAACCAAACTGAACTTCAGGATACAATTGAATGTAGCATTCGCGCTTTCGGCAGCTCAGAACATATACAACATCTCTTTACAAATATTGTCGAGCATGATCCATGGTTTGACCTCAATAACACGCGCGCCTGTTTTGTGGACGGAAAGGCTGCTAGTGTTGTACAAATCTTTGAGCGCCCCATGCGTATTGGGGATTGCGTCGTCCGGATGGGAGGAGTCGGAAGCGTTGGTACGGATCCACCCTATCGTCGTGGCGGATACTCCTCGGAGGTGCTGCGGGACAGCGTCGAGTATATGCAAACCGCCGGTTACGATCTCTCCATCTTGGGTACTGGCATCCAGTCGCACTATGCCAGATCAGGTTGGGTGATGTACCCAACCTATACCATGACGCTCACCCTGCCCGAAACGCTTGGACAGCTGCCTACTGATGTGGCTATCGAGTCCTATGAACCCAGCCAAGATTTGCCAGCGGTGCGATCAATCTATGATCAGTTTAACGCGGCGCGAACAGGCACCGTCACAAAGAACGCAGCGTATTGGGCTAACAGACACAAATGGCGACCATACGATCCGTCGTTGTACTGGATCGCTAAACGCGACGAGAACACCGTTGCCTATCTACAAGCTGCACGGGGAGAGATAGGCGAACTGGGCTGCCTTCCAGACGAGCAAGAGGCGATGAAGGCGTTGCTCTTGCACCTTTTCCGGCATGCAAAAGCGGAGGGTATCCAGGAAATTGATGCACCAACACCATCGGGGAGCCGAAAGATGTTTGAGGCGATGGGCTGTTCCATACAGCGGAGAGAAAGTAACGGCAAAATGATTCTGATCACTAACTTTGAGTCGCTATTGACTAAAATTAAACCGTTGTTAGAATCCAGACTCAGAGCGTCGGACTTTTCGGGGTGGACCGGCACCATCCGCATCCGCTACGAGGCCGACGAACGGACGTTGGCTGTCCGTGATGGAGTGATCAGTGTCGTCCCCGAAAGCGCCTCACCCGACATCGACCTTCTCTGTAGTCAGTCGCAGCTACTCAAACTGCTGTTCGGAAATATGAGTGCTGAGCAGGTTGCTTTCTCCAACCGTCTGAGAATTGCCGAAATCGGTCTGCTTGATGCACTTTTCCCGGCGGACGAATTTTTTATGTGGCATACGGATCGGTTTTGAATCGTAATCAGAGCGATACGCCAAGGCGCAGGATTAGTCGAGGATAAGATGTCAATCGAAGATATCAGCAATATCAAGGCAGCTTTTGGGAAGGTTTCGATAACGCCTCCAATTAACGATGTGTATCCGGATTTCTTCTTCAAACCTTCAGGCGTTCTTGACGACGTCTATGCCCGTATCGCGATCATCCAAGTTGCCGACGCCCCTGTGCTTGTTCTTGCTGTGGATACATTGGGATTCGGCGTAGCAGAGATCTCCGAACTTGAGGACACCATCGGCAGAGCAACCGGCATCCCATCAACCCGAATCTTGATTGCCGGCAGCCACAGTCACTCCGCACCAATCCTGTGTCCGGTTGACCTCTTTGGCGGGTTTAGCCCGTACTTTGATGGGTTGTGTGATCGCGTGGGTGAACTGGCAAAAGATCTATTGTCCCGCGCGGAGTCCGTTACGCTTTCGTTCGGGAAATCGAGTTGCGACTTCAATGTGAATCGACGGCGCATAACACCCGAAGGGACCGCCGTTTCAGGTCCCAATCCGGACGGAGTCGTCGACAAAAGTGTGCCGATCCTGGGTTGTCATAACGCAGACGGTTCGTTGATAGGGATATTCTTCAGCTACTGCTGCCACCCGACAATCCTGTTGGGACCAGAGATCTCTGGAGACTATCCGGGACAAGCTCAACTGGCGCTGGAGACCCGACATAATCAGGCTGTTGCACTGTACCTGCCCGGTATGTTCGGAAATGTGCGTCCCAACCTATCGCAGGAGGAAAGGTTCAGAAAGGGCACCCCGCGTGATGCGATGCACTGCGGAAGCATGTTGGCGGACGCAGTGGACGAGGCATTAAAGGCTTGTAAACCGGTTTCGGTGAATACTATACGCACTCGACGCCTGAAGCGACCTCTGCCGCTCGGTGAGCCGCCATCTCGTCAGACACTTGATGAAATTGCCGCCCAAGCAGTCAAATCTGCTCAAGTGACCGAGGAGGAAAAAGCTGGGCGTTCGGCCTATTACGCTGGTAATCAGTTGGCAATGCGTCAGTGGGTACAACAGATTCGGCTGGAACAGGTAGAGTACCGTGTCCCAACCGAAGTGGGCTACACCTTCTCGCGATGGGACATCGGTGATGTTCGCTGGCTTACGTTCTCAGGTGAATTCTTCTTGGAATACGGGTTATATGCCCATTCGCTGTTGGGAGCAGATCGGACCTTCACGCTCGGTTACACCCAGGGATGCCAAACCTATGTCCCAACCGCACAAGCCTTGATTGAAGGCGGTTATGAGCCAAACGCTTACAAGCGGTGGGGGCAAAGCGCACCCTTTGCCCCAGAGGTCGAAGACGCGGTAAAGGCAGTCATTCGGGAATTGGCTGATGATGAGTAGATGCGGGCACCACCCCGATAAATCCCCCGATAGGATCCCCGATAAATCGGGACAGGCGGGGCTCCGACAAGCCCCCGATGAATCGGGACTAAGAAGCGAGAGCAGGTCCCGACTCGCCGGGATTCTCCCCGATACATCGGGGCAGGCAGGAACGGAACAGGCGGGATGCAAGCACTTGTGGTTGCCCTTTCTTCAAGGGTAGAGAAAAACGTGTGTGTCAGAATCGTGTCATGATCTGATGATAGATATCGACGGCTTTTATAACCTGCTCACACTCAACCCACTCAACTGCCGCATGTGCCTGATCAATACTGCCGGGACCAAACACGATGGAAGGAATACCGACTGAGGTAAATTTACTGGCGTCAGTACCATAAGGAACTCCCGTTATCTCTGATCTCCCAATCACAGATTCACACGCACTGACAGCGACCTGTACGATATGCGCATCTTCTGATGTCTCCATCGGGTTGTCCATCAGGTACGGTGTCTTCATCGTGACATCCAGATCTGGATCAGCGGCGCGTGCACGGGCTAACCGTTCCTGAAACGGTACGAGGGCTTCCTCCGGTGTCTCACCGGGGATAACCCGACGATCTATATCAATAACGCATTCGTCAGCCACGAAATTCACCTGCACACCCCCGGAGATAACGCCGATATTGAGTGTTGGACTGCCGGTGAGTGGATGGGTCATAGAGCCATAGGTCGGTGCGATTTCATCCTCAATCGCGCAAATCAGCCGCGTCATTTTTGAAATGGCGTTTATGCCGAGATACGGCTTCGCGCTATGTGCAGCGACCCCTTTGACGACGATGTGAAAACGTGCCAACCCCTTGTGTGCCCGAATAACCGCCAAATCGGTCGGTTCCGATACTACTACTGCGTCCGCTTGGAGGGTTTCTGCCAATCGTAGTGCACCCTTAAAGCTGAACTCCTCATCCACAGCCCCAGCGTATTTGATGGTGCACGGCGGTTTAACCCCCGCTTCCTTGAAACGCTTCATCGCGTGTATCATTGCGACGCCGCCTGCTTTTGTGTCGCAGGCACCGCGACCATAGAGCAGGCCGTCCCGGATGTGCGGTTCATAGGGCGGGATGGTCATAACGCCAACGGAAGCCGTGTCCATGTGACATTCAAACAGTAACACGCGGCTTGGGTTTTCACCTTCTAACGTCGCGATGATATTGCTTCTCCCCGGTAACACCTCGTCTGTTTCGTAGGGGATATCTAAGGCATCGAAGAAATTCCCAAGGTATTCAACCATACCTGCTTCACCGCGCTCCCCACCCGGTAGACTGGTGTTTATGCTCTCAATCGCCACAACATCTTGCAGCGTGGCGAGCACCTCATTATCACTACGTACCCACGATTGGCTCATCAATTCTCTCCTCTTCGTAAGAGTTGAACACCTTTCACATCTTAATTCAGGGATAACCAAAAAAACATAAGACGGAGTGACGTCCTCACTGACAGCATCTTTTGGTCTGGTCTATCCCAGTAGCTTCCCTTCCCCTACTGCTCTTACTCTTCCCACCGATACATCTTCTTCGGCGTGGTATCCGCCTTCGCTGCATCCCACGCCTCGATCCAAGCCTGATGATCGTGTGTCACACACTCCGGCTGTTCACGGCTACGCACCTTAATCCCAGGCAACGGTCTGCCCCCCGGTTTCCGTGCATCGTGCCAGCGCAGATCTAAACTCCAGCGAACCGCGTCCGACAGGTTCGGCAGTGAGCCGTGTGGGGTGCGGCAGTGGATGAAGATCACCCCGCCTTTCTTCACCGGTATCGTGACTGGCTCGCCTTCGGGCATTACCTCTGGAGCAATCGTCCAGCCGTAGGGACATCTCACATGCCTCCGAATCTCGCCGGAATGCAGTTCTGGATAGAGGTGGATCGTTCCATTTTCTTCGGTTGCGTCTACAAGAGGAATCCACGTCGTCACAACGAGCGTATCGTCCGCCTCCGGCATTAGCACAGCGGCATCCTGATGGAATGGTGACTGTTGTATCCAGTTGTCATACCCGTCCCCCATCAGAGGTTCGGGCAATTTTGGTCGCACATGATGCGTTGGATTGCAATAAATCTCTGGTCCGATAATCGGTTCAAGCAAATCGAGCAGATTGGTATTATGCAGAAAATCAAAGACCGGACGACGAAGATTCACAGGAAACGACACCTGGCCCTGAAGGGGATCTCCCGATTCCTTCGTCAGCCAAGCGATGCGCCGGTTAAAGGGTTGGTCCTCATGACGTTCCTGTATTTTTCCATCCGCGTATAACTCCTCAGCGATGGTATCAATAAGCGTCTCAAAGTCTGCAATCAACGGATTCAGATCATCATTGTCTAACGCGTCTTCTACAACCAGATAACCGTTCGTGTGAAAGGATTCGACCTGTGCTTGTGTAAGTCCCATTGATAGGTCCTCAATCTGTGATATTTCACTCGTTAATTTAATGAACAAATGAACCAGCTTCTATGAACGCACCCCCGATAAAATCGCCTCCGCCAGTTCCATTGTCTTGATCGCCTCATCCAGATTCGCTGCGGGGAGTGAAACGGGACTGTCTGCTTTGATACAATCGAGGAAGTATCGGTTCTGTTCTTCCGTACCGCTAGTGCCTCTTCCGCTCAACTCGTGCTGCTGGCCATCGCAGAAAACCGTGCCCTGCGATACTCCTTCGAGATAGGCAGAGATGTCCCGTCCGTGAATCTCATAACGTTCGAGGCGCGCATCCGTTGTATAGTTAGCAGCAAGATGGGCAACGCAACCGTTCTCGAACAGGATAAGCGCAGCATGGACATCTTTGTACTCGGAGATTGTACGGCGCACGACGCTATGCACCTCCTCCACTTCTGCTCCTGCCATGGCGCGGACGATATCAAGCGCGTGGATCGGTGTTTCAAGAAACATGTTATCCATCAAATGTTCGGGGAAGCGGCTTGATTTTATAAATCCGGTTATGCTCTTGTGGAATTCCCCGACAAGCTGCGTGACAGCGCCGCGCGCTTCAACCATCTCTCGCGCTTCGACAATGATGGGGTGGAAGCGACGGTTCCATCCAACCATGCCTTTGGCACCCGTGCGGGCAGCCGCATCGCGCAAAGCGGTGGTTTCTGCAACACTCATCCCCGGTGGTTTCTCCATCAGCGTGTTGATTCCTCGTTCTAAACAAGGCAACGCCGCCTGTCCGTTGAGATGTGCCGGGGTTGCAACAAATACCGCATCCAGTGATTCTGCGTCTAACATCTCATCCACGCTCGCATAGCGTCCCGCTATGTTAAATTCTTCGCCTGCGGCATTTCGTGCTGCCTCGATCGGATCACAAACAGCGACCATCTCTACATCATCAAATTCTTGAAGAACTCGCACATGTCCAAGGCCCCGTCCACCGCAACCAATTAAAGCAATCTGTAATTCTGACATGAATTTTTTCCTCATATTGCACTACAGTTGATCTATCTGCTGTACAAATAACAACGAATGAAAGGATTTTATGGTGAATTTTAAAAATAAATAAACAGTTTCACCCGCCCGGTAGGTGCGGTTTGTAACCGCACCGGTTTGGAGTGTCTCATTAATTCTATAAACTACCATAGTTCAGTACTGAACCAATAGCCCAATAAAATGAGTGGTTCCCTTCCCCTTTACGGCTGAAGCTGTCGTAGGTGCTGTTCCGCATCTGCCTTCCATTCGGCAGGCGGGTCCAGTCCGAGGAAGCTTTTCCACCGACTAATTGCTTGCTGCCTTTTGCCGGCGTACTCATACATCAAGGCGAGGTTGTAGTTCGCCGTCAGATTCTTTGGGTCCAACTGAATCACCATTTCAAAATGCTCTGTTGCTGCACCAAGGCGATCCAGATAGTAGAGGGTGCTTGCATAGTTAATCAGCGTTGTGACATGGTTCGGCTGTAACTCTAAGGCTTTCTCCAACACTTCTACAGCACGCCCATAGTCGGTGCTATAACTGCTATAAAGATCGCCGAGCCGCTGATAGGCGACGACAGATTCTGGGTCGATTTCAAGCTCCTTTTCAAAATAGGCGATCGCTTTCTCGTGCTCGTCTTCCGATTCCGCTATTAGTCCAAGATTAAGATAGATGCCTGCATACACTTTATTAAACTCAAGTGTTTTCAATAATATCTCTTTGGCTTCCTGATGCTGATCCAGATCCATATAAGTCATGCCGAGGTAGTAATACGCCTCGGAATTGTTCGGCTCAAGTGTTATTACCCGTTTGAAGTCTTGTGCAATCTGGCCGTGTCGGTAGAGCGTATCACCGATCTGTTTGTAGCGGCGTGTGATTAACCCGCGAAAGAGGTAGGATGCGGCATAGTCGTCTTTTAGGCTGATGGCCTGGTTATATTCCTCGACCGCCATCCCCGCATAGATATCATAATCATCCAACGTCTCAGCATAACGGTCCAGCAAACGCGCATAGCGGAAGTGCCAATCGTAATGTCTGTCGTCGTATTGGTTCGCGAGTCCGAAGTGCTTGATAGCCTTTTCGATCTCCTCGCGTTCTTCAAAAATTGCTCCCAAGGCGTACTGTGCCTGCGGATGATTCGGTTCGAGCTCCAGACCCGGCTCGTACACGCGGATGGCGTTATCTCTATCACCTCGTCGCAGATATAACCGTCCAAGGTGAAGGAACGAGTCCGGTCGCGAGGGATCGAGTGTGATTATCGTTTCGTGCTGTGCGATGGCACTATCTGTATCCCCTTGCGTTTCATACAAGGACGCAATTTGGATGTGTGCATCGAGGTGGTTCGGATCGAGATCAACGGTTGCCAAGAAAGCATTGAGAGCGTCCTCGGGGCGTTCCAATTCAAGGTGTGAAAGACCGGAAAGGTAGTACGCCTCAATATTCGTTGGATCCAGTGCGGTTAAGCGGGTCAGCATTATCAGCGCGTTCTGCGTATCACTCTGATCTAAATAAATCTGTGTCGACCGCGTCAGGGCATCCGTACGGTTCGGATCAAGTTCAAGGGTTCGGAGATAAAAGCGCAAAGCCTCTGCCCCATCCTCGGCTGCTTCGTAACTGCGTGCAAGCAGGTATGTCGCTTCAATATCCTCCGGATAGATGAGAATAAATTTGTTAAATGGCTCAATTGCGAGATCATATTGCTCGGCATCGAAAGCGGATCTGCCCTGATTGAAGAAATAGCGCTCAAGGTCTGGATCCATCCCAATTGCCCGCAAATAGGACGTTCTTGCCTTCTCATAATACTCCTGTAGATAGTAAGCGTCCCCTAAAAACCTATAAGTATCCAGCAGGTGCTCCGGTGAAAATTCGACATCGGCGCGGGTTTCATCTGAGCCAAGCAACGTTATAACTCTTTCGTAAGATTGGATAGCATCGGCCAAGTTGCCTGCGTCAGCCTGTATTTGAGCGGAGTAGAACGACGCCCGTGGGTCGTCGGGGAGGACAGCCAGAAACCGCGTAACGATGGACCCCGCTTCATCTCTCCCCATCAATCCAGCATGATAGGGAGCGAGTTGTTCCATGAAGTAGTTTTTGAGCGAGGTGTCTGCTTCGATCGCCTCTCTATAGCGTGCAACCGCGAGGTCTACCTGCTCGGTGGCGTAATAGAGTTCGCCGAGTTGGAGGAGTGCGGCGGTGTGGGTCGGGTCAATGCGCTCAATTATGTGTGAAAATATATCTATTGCCCCCTGTTGGTTGCCCTCTTGAGCGAAAATGGTGCCCAATTCATACAGGTCCTCTGCTGTATAAGATTGGTATTGCTTGCCCGTTTCATATTCTCCCCATGCGTGATCAAAGAATCCCTCCTTTGCGAGAACCTGCCCCAATTTGAAATGGGCATCCGCAAATTTAGGGTTACGATGAATTGCTTCCTCAAACGCTTCCCGGGCAGCGTTGTCATTCCCCTGTTTGAAATGTGCCAACCCGATTCCGTAGTAGGGACGTGCCCATTTTGAGTTTATTTTCTGAACTGTCTGAAAGGATTCAAGCGCAGCTTCGGGGTTATCCTGCTGGAGGTAGATTTCACCCAGCCGATAGTGCGCGGGGAAATAGTCGGGATTCAATTTCAAGCACGCCTTCATTTCTTGGGCTGCCAGTGCCAACTTACCCTGTTCTTGATAGATCGCACCAAGGCTGAAATATGCCTGCGATAGAGCTGGAGCGAGCAAGAGCGCTTGCTGAAATTCGTGCGCAGCCTTTTCGAATAAGACCGCGGTCTGCTTCGTGTCTATCCTGCCTTGTATGGCGTAAGCGTAGCCTAAACCGTAATGCAAACCTGCGTTGAGGTGTTCTAAGGCTGCGTCAGCTTCGTAAACGGAGACGAGAACTTCAAGATGGCCTTCCTCTTTCCACTTGTTAACTAAGTCACGATGTTTTTCGACCTGTTTCTCAGGTTTCTTCTCTCTGAGAACCTTGCGGTAATCTTTTTCAACTGCTTTACGCTGTTCTTCGTTCCCCACTGTAGTCGTAGGTGTTACGATTAAAGGTATCACGATCAGTAATAGGTATCGAAATAGCGTTGCTTGTAATGAATTCATTTTTCCTACCCTTTCTTATCGTAATAATCTGATCGCACAGAACCGCTATCCGCTTTTGCGTCGGTTCAGAGACATCGTAACCGCTAACTTCATCGCTGCCTTCATGCTGCTGGGATCTGCCTGGTTTTTTCCCGCAATGTCGAATGCCGTGCCATGGTCGACAGATGTCCTAATGATGGGAAGCCCCAGCGAGACGTTGATGGTGTTTTCAAAGTCAAGCAGCTTCATGGGTACATGACCTTGATCATGATACATCGCCACCACGAGGTCATACCGACCCCTAACCGCCTGTATAAAAATTGTGTCGGCGGGGAACGGTCCTTCGCACATCATCCCCATTTCTTGAGCGGATCGGATGGCGGGAACGATGAAGTCGATATCTTCGCTTCCGAATAACCCATTTTCACCAGCATGTGGGTTCAGACCACACACAGCTATTCGTGGTTCGACAAAACCAAGCGACTGGAGCGCTTCATGACCGAGTTGAATAGTCCGCAGAATTCTGGGAGTGTGTAGCTCACTAGCACTCCGCAAGGAGCAGTGGGTGGAGACATGGATAACCCGTAGGCGGTCGTTGACAAGCAGCATGCGTGACTCCGTTGCTTTGGACAACTCTGCAATAAATTCTGTATGCCCCGTGAATTTCTGTCCGCTTAAAGACACCGCCTCCTTATTCAACGGGGCAGTTACCATCGCGTCCGCCTGACCGTCGAGGCAGAGTTGGGTCGCTGTGCGAACATATTCGAGAGCTGCGCTGCCGCAAGCTGCACTGAGTTTGCCGATCGCGAACTGGGAAGGTTCAATTTGGTGTACGTCTATTAAGGATAGCTGTGCCGCGCTGTGACCAGACCGCTGTGGGGAATCCCCATCTCGAATGACCCAATCCGGTCGTTTCAACCCAATCTGCACACCTGCCATCTCCAGAATGGCTGCATCGCCGATGACCGCCCAGCGGGCAGCGTTTAGCAACTCCTGATCTGCCAGTGCTTTAAGAACAACCTCGGGACCGATACCGGCTGGATCGCCAGTACTGATTGCAATTGTTGGTAATGCGTCGTTTCCCATATTAGAGGGATTCCCCTCTCAGTTTTTACCTTGTTAGTACCAGCGTGTTTTATCAACTACGTTGATCAACGGTTCTCCGGCGACGAAACGCTTGAGATTCTCACAGAAGAGTTCAAAAACACGATTAGGTGCTTTCGGAGATTGGCCCGCGTGATGCGGCGTGATGATGACATTTTCCATCTCCCATAACGCGCTTTCCTGCGGAAGCGGTTCCGGATCCAAAGCATCAAGCCCCGCTCCGGCGAGTTCGTTGGCTCGCAGTGCATCAACCAGCGCATCTTGGTCAACAATTTTACCCCTTGCAATGTTAATAAGGAATGCGTTAGACTTCATCGCCCGAAATTCGGCTGCGCCCATGATGCCTTCCGTTTCGACTGTTAGTGGGCAGCAGATCGCAACCCAATCCGATTGACTTAGCATGTCGTGCAGCTTATCGGTTTTCCAGAGCGACTCAACGTAATCCGGTTTGTGCGTCGCCGTCGGATCCACCGCAAGGATGCGCATGTCAAACGCGGCTGCCCGTTTAGCGACCTCTAATCCGATGCTGCCGAGACCGAGGATCCCGATCGTTTCGCCTGCAATTTCAAGCACTGGCATGTTTGCGCGGCTCTCCCATACCTTCTCCATCTGCCGCTTAATCGTGATATTTAGCGTTCGCGTGAAAGCAAGGATAAGCGCCATGACATGCTCGGAGATGTTTACGGCTGTTGTGCCGCGTGCGTTTGCAAGGACGATATCACTATTAATCAACTCAGGGAATCTAAGCCCTTCAACACCGACACTTCCGGTTTGAATCCAGCGGAGTTTTTTTGCACGCCGAATAAGTTCTGGGGTTGCCCCACCAAAAATAGCGTCCGCCTCCTCGATCTCGCTTTGTAACTCCTCGTCCGTTGCCGGTGTCACGAATTCGGCGTCAGGTGCGATTGCGCGGGCGGCTGCCAGTTGTTCTTCGCTAAAGCCAGAGGTGATAATTTTCATAGCCTGTTCCTCTCTTTTCTGTATGTTAAAATCCTGTTATTCCCGATATGCCCAGTTCATGCTCTCGTGCTTAACACGGTTCACCACACCGTTTTGTCGCTTCGGGGACGTTATTCAGTACATCCCCCGCCATTAGTCCGTGCAATCCGATCTTTTCAGCAACGAGATCTGCCGCTAATCCGTGGAGGTAGACGCCCAACACGGCAGCATCGAAGCCGGAGATTTTTTGTGCTATCAGTCCTGCGATAAGGCCTGTGAGCACATCCCCCATTCCACCAGTTGCCATACCGGCGTTGCCTGTGGAATTAATCCACACCTCTCCGTCCTCACGTGCCACAACTGTTGGTGCCCCTTTGAGGACAAGTGTAACGTTGTGGTCTTGCGCGAATCGTTGGGCAAGACCTATCCTATCCCGTTCCAGTGCTTCGATCGTTCCACCAAGCAGTCTCGCCATTTCACCCGGATGGGGCGTAAGTACCGTTTGCGGCGATAGCGAGGAAAGGATCTCCTTTGATCTCGCAAGCGCGTTTATACCATCCGCATCGATGACGGTTGGGGTATCGCTTTCACGGATCACACTGTGAACGAGTGAAACAGTTTCCGGGTGCTGTGAAAGCCCAGGACCAATCGCGAGCACTGATTTGGTGCGCTTGATGGCTTCAATGATATCTACCTTTGCTTCCAACGCCAAAGATCCTTCGGCTGTTTCAGGCAGCGGAAGCGTCATCACTTCGGTAAGTTTCACCTCTAAAATCGGGTTGAGGTTTTTCGGGGTGCCGAGTGTTACTAAGCCAGCGCCAGCGCGCAATGCCCCCGCACTCGTCAAGGCTGCGGCGCCGGTCATACCCACCGAGCCAGCGGCGACAAATACGCGACCATAGGTGCCTTTGTGCGAATGGGTTGGGCGTGGCGGTAGAATTCGCGCCGCGTCAGACGGTCGAGTCCAGTTTATCTGAATATCTTGTGCAGCAATGACACTCGATGGGAAGCCGATGTCGACGACGTCCAGCTTGCCCGTGAGGGCTGCCCCCGGATGAATAAGGTTCCCTCGTTTAGGAAGTCCCACGGTCACGGTGTGGCTTGCTTGGATGCATGCCCCTTCCGCTATCCCGGTATCCGCCGATAGGCCGGAGGGGAGGTCGATTGCGATCACCGGTTTCCCGCTTCGATTGATACACTCAATGACATCGCCAATGAAGTCGTGCACGCCACCTCTTAACCCGGTGCCAAAAATAGAATCTACGATGAGATCAGATGATGCAAGCTGGTTTTTCAACCCCTTTAATTCGCCGTCCGACAGGACCGGCGTGATCGGCAATGCCAGATTCTGTGCGATCTGCAGGTTCGTTAGCGCATCGCCAGCGAAGCTCTCTGGAGGCGAAACGAGAAAAATCTGAATTGGTTGACCCGCGTGTGCAAGTTGTCTTGCAACAACCAATCCATCGCCACCGTTGTTTCCTTTGCCCACAACAATCCCGACACGTTGGCATTCAGGAAAGTGTTCACGAAGGATTCGGACAACCTCACTCCCCGCCTGTTCCATTAGCACGGCACCCGGGATGCCGATCTGCTCAATGGTCTGCTGATCGATTTGACGCATCTCTTGTGCGGTGACAACTTTCATCGTTTCTTCTCATTTCCACGCAAGTGCAAGTATATCCATCGATACAGCAACAAGCCAGTGGACTGCTGCGCCGTAGATAAAAGACCGTGTTTCCAGAGCGAGGACCCCAAGCACAATCCCCGTCACGATTGACCCCACTGCTTCCGTAAAGGGTTTGGTTGTGTGCTTAAGGACGAACGGGATATTTTGGATCAGAATGCTGTGATTTCCAAACCGTTTCTGCAATCCGAAAAGCATAAAACCCCGAAAGAAGAACTCCCAGCAGAACATGTAAACGCCATAGGAAAGTTCGTACGCGATAAACACCTTCCAACTGGTGCCGGCGGCGTCGGAGAGCGGATATTTCTGCTGGAAAGAGGGGAGAAACTGTAAAGCCAAAGCAATCAGTGGTAGCATGAGCAGCCAGCCACCGAGGACAAACCCCCAACCCAACCTACCCCCAGTCAAACGGAAACCGTAGTCGCGGATTCTGTCCTTTATGCCCAACTTAATTACAAGGATCGGTAAAAGTAACAGTGTTACCGCGGGCATCCAGAACCAGTAGAAGTATTTAAGAACCCCCCTGAGTGGATGCTCGAGGAAGAACCTCCCAAAGAGCTGCGTGAAGACCCTTCTGCGTCCGATAAAATGGTACAGCGTCAGCAACACAGGCGTGCTGAGTAAGACGATGGCTGAGCGCCGGTCCCAGCCGTGTAAGTATTTTTCCCCTTTTTCTTTTATCCAAGGGCTCACAGGTTGGCCTCGTTTCCTCTCATCTTGACTCCCCGCGTTAGTATAGCATATCTCTCAAGGGCTTTCAACAGGGTATTTGGCGCTTTTCGTATAATGATAGGTGCCTCCAACCTGTCATATTCCAATTGATTACCGTTCCATAGTATGATATACTGAATCTCGTCCGGTTCTTATCCTTTCGACCGCCGATAGGCGGAACTCACAGGAGTCAACTTGATGACCAGAAAAGTGCGCATCGCTATCGGGCTTGCAACGCTTATCTGTCTGACCTGCTTGCCATATTTGGCTTACGCCCACGATGCTTTTTTTCCACATCACCGCGACGACCTCCGCAAGGACGAAATGCGCCTAACGGTGGTGTTTATTACGGCCGGCTTTGTCATTGTATTAGGTGCTATCTTTTATATGGTATTACGCGGTGAAACAGAGGAGAGCCGGCGGACGCGCGAGTCGGAAGAGGATCGCTTGGAAGGAGCAGCGAATGAGGCTGCCCATGTTGGACGCGCGACCCTTCTTGAGGGCGGAACCCCTGAGGCCACGATCCGCGCCGCTTTGGCAGCTTACGCGGACCGTGTAGAAGCCGACTGGAACCCAACCTCCGTACTGGTAGATGGGAACGCCATCCGCTGCCAGATTGGAGGAGATGTGGTCGTAATCAGGATTTTTGAACAGGCAGACACAAAAAAAATCGAGGTCAAAGCCTCTCGTGAAAATGTAAATACAGGATCTGTCTTGGATGCAGTCACGGACGGATGAGGTATCATTCCTCATGCAAGGGGATAGCAGGAAGATTGATGTGAACAGGTGATGGGATGGGTAGATGAACATCGGCAAACTACTGACAAAATCCGCTCGAACTTTCCCCAAGAATCTCGCAATGGCATACGGCTCACGGGAACTGACCTATGTGGAGTTTAATGTGCGAGTCAATCGGTTGGCAAATGGACTTCGCAGGCTTGGCGTCCAACCGGGGGATAACGTGGCGGTGTTGATGTATAATTGTCCCGAAATGTTGGAGGCGATGTTTGCCTGTTTCAAGGCGGGTTGCGGTACTATACCCATTAATTTCCGCTTACACCCCAGAGAGTTTGCCTTCATCATCAACCATTCTGAAGCAAGGGTGGTCATCATTTCGTCCGAATTCAATGAAGCGATTATCGACATCCGGAACGACCTAAAACAGGTAGCTCATATTATAACCTTATCTGAGGCGCGCCCCCCGCTCCTGGATTATGAAGGCGTGCTATCTGGTGAAGCAGATCAGTTTGAGGAGGCGGAGGTCGCACCCGATGACGTGGCGTGGCTATTTTATACTTCAGGGACGACAGGGCAGCCCAAAGGTGCGATGTTGACACATCGTAACCTGCTCGGCATGACGATGAACTTCTACGCGGATATGTGTCCAGGATTTGGTCCCAACGATGTTGCTCTCCACGCTGCTCCCTTATCACACGGAAGCGGATGCTATGCGCTGCCTAACATCGGTAAGGCGGCAGCGAACGTTATTTTAGAGGCAAAATCCTTTGACCCGGAACAGGTTTTGAAAACGATTGAAGCGTACCGTGTGACCAACATGTTCGCCGCACCAACCATGATTAAGCTGCTGGTAGATAGTCCAGCGATAGACCGATACGACCACAGTTCCCTCAAAGCATTAAATTACGGTGGCGCGCCGATGCTAGTCGACGATCTGATCCAAGCGATGGAAAAGCTGGGGCCCTGTCTCGTCCAACTGTACGGTCAGGCGGAATCTCCCATGACCATCACCTATCTATCCCATGATGACCACCGACTCAATGGAGATCCGGATCAGATGAAACGATTGGCGTCGGCGGGTATTCCACGCACCGATGTTGAGATGAAGATTGTGGATGCCGACGATAACGAACTTCCGCCTGGGGAGATGGGAGAGATCGTCACACGCTCAGATTTGGTGATGAGAGGATATTGGCGAGATCCCGAAGCCACCGCCGAAACGTTGCGGAATGGATGGCTGCATACGGGGGACATGGGTTACATTGATGAGTCCGGCTACCTTTTTCTGATGGATCGCTCAAAAGACCTGATTATCAGTGGAGGGGAAAACGTATATCCGCGAGAAATTGAGGAGGTTATTGTCCAACATCCCGCGGTTCGAGAGGTTGCCGTTATCGGTGTGCCGGATCCAGCGTGGGGTGAGTCAATTAAAGCAGTCGTTTCGCTGGTGTCAGAGCGCACTGTAACAGAGGCGAAACTAATCGACTTCTGCACAAACCATATCGCACGTTACAAACGACCGAAGTCGGTCGATTTTGTGGCAGAACTGCCCAAGAATAACTACGGAAAAATCCTTAAACGAGAATTGAGAGCAAAGTATTGGGAAGGGAAAGCAAGCCAAGTGATATAATTGAGCTTTGCTCATAGTTATTGTCTGAATCAGGATTTTCAGGATTTTCAGGATAGAGAACGGAACGTAATGCGTGAAACGTGATAGAGGGTTGGATGCATTTAGCCCCAGCGGGGCGATATGTGTATAGCAAACATGGTAAGACTAACCCTAAAGCCCCAGCGGGGCGACAGGTGTGTCGTGAGTTTGATGATTCCTAATTAGGTGCCGAGCATGGGAACTTGACCTACGGGCAGCAACTTGCGTTAATATAATAACGTCAAAAGGAGATTGAGATGAAGAAAAAACGAGAATTGGGGCGGGGCGTTGCAATGGTCGGCGCGGGGATGTCGGCGTTCAATATGTTCAAGGATCGGGACTCAAAGGATCTGTTTGCCGAAGCCTTTGTGGAAATGAGTGCCTCCGTGGATAAAGGGCTTGATCCAAATGACATTGACGCTCTCTACATCGGTAATTTCACAAACGACTTTTTCGCGCATCAGTCGCATTGGGGGGCGATTCTCTCAGATTCCCTTGGACTCGTTCCCAAACCCGCGACACGGATTGAGGGTGCCTGTGCTTCCAGCGCACTCGCTTTTCGGGAGGGCGTTTTTGCCATCGCATCCGGCTTCTACGATGTGGTCTTGGTCGGCGGCGTTGAGGATATGTCGAAAGGGAGCACCGAAACGGTTGCCGAGGGCTTGGCTCTGGCGGCGATCCCTTACGAACGAAAAGCAGGCTTTACGTTCCCAGGGGTTTTCGGAGCGATTGCAACTGCCTATTTTGAGAAATATGGTGCGTCCCGTGAACACCTGATGGACATCACCATAAAAAGCCACGACAACGCGCCGTTGAACCCGAAAGCGCAGTATAAAGCGACAATCCGCGATATGATGCGGTCAAAAATCAAACGGGCGAAAGAGAAAGGGGGCGCGGTGCCGGATTGGAGTGACGAAAAAGATTTCCTGCGTGACCCAATTGCTAATCCCGCGATTGCTTGGCCCATGCACCTCTTTGATTGCTGTCCAATCAGCGACGGTGCTGCGTGTATCCTGTTGGTTGGGGAGGAACTTGCCAAGCACTTTACGGAGGATCCGCTATATGTTGCTGGGGTTGGTCAGGCAAGTGGACGGGGGCTAAACGCCGCCGATGATTTGACATACTTTGAAGCGACGCAACACGCCGCCAACGAGGCTTACGAAATGGCCGGGTTGGGGCCGGCAGATATTCAGTTTGCAGAGGTCCACGACTGCTTTTCGATTGCGGAACTCCTGCATATTGAGGACCTCGGATTTTTTAAGCCGGGAGAGGGTTACAAAGCGGTTTCGGACGGTTTAACAAGATTGGATGGTGAGAAGCCGATCAACACATCGGGGGGACTTAAATGTAAGGGACATCCGGTCGGGGCAACGGGTGCGGCGCAGTTAATAGAGGTATGGGAACAGTTGCGTAACAAGGCAGGAGACAGAGGCGTGCCGGTCGAAGACCTACGGGTCGGCGCTGCGCACAATCTAGGCGGAACCGGCGGCACCTGCACGTTCACCATCTTGGAGAGGAGATAAGTGTGGCGGACAGACCGATAAGCGATTACCAGTTTGAGCGGTTTCTGGACGAGGGGAAACTAATGGGGGCTCGGTGCGTCGGCTGCGAGGCACTTTTTGTGCCGCCACGTGCTATCTGTCCGAAATGCCACAGTTCAGAAATGGAGTGGGTGGAAACAAAGGGAGAGGGACGACTTGTCGCTTTTACCTGTATTTCAATCGGTCCCCCTGCGATGGTAGCGGAGGGGTATGACCGGAACAACCCTTACTGTTCGGGAGCGGTTGAGTTGGCGGAGGGACCGCGGGTGGTCGCACGGATTGAAGGGGTTGACACACTTCACCCTGAAATGATAAAGATTGGGATGCCAGTAAAAGCTACCTTTTTGCATCGGGGTACTGATGAGAAACGAAAGACCGTCTTGGGATTTACACCGGTTGACGAAGATCACCTCACCCCGTAGGCGGAGCATCCCCATCCTGTAGGCGGGGCATCTTGCCCCGCTAAGCACCACCATACTGCGCTATGACTCACTTTAATCGTAAAGGAGATAAGCGTACCGATGAAAACACTCCTCCGTTTCACCCTGTATACGACAATAATCTATCTTACCATCTCCACGCTCAACCCTGCCCTTGCAGCAGTTAATTTAAACGGCGGCGAACCGCGCACCGTGCGGCTAATCTACTATTTACCCAATGACCGGCCGTATCGCGCCGAAGTGGTTCAGCAGATGAAAACGGATATCCTTTTGGTTCAAGACTTCTATGCCGAGGAGATGCGGTTGCACGGCCACGGAAATATCACCTTCCGCGTGGAAACCGATCCCCAAGGCGAACCGATGGTTCACCGTGTGGACGGGGAGCACCCCGATAGTCACTATATTGGCAAAGATTCTCTCGAAATATACAATATTATTGCACAGCGGTTTGATGTGGAGGTAAACGTTTATGCTGTCCTGCTTGACAATAGCAAGGGTGTAGCAGCTAGGGGAGGACGAAGAGGAAAAAATGGCGGATTTGCGCTGGTTGATAACGATTCTGAATGGATAACATTAGCTCATGAACTCGGACATGCCTTCGGACTGCAACACGATTTTAGCAATTATGCGTACCTGATGTCCTATGGATCAAGACGGACTCAATTATCCGCGTGTAGTGCCGAATATTTGTCCGTGCATCCCTACTTCAACCCGAATGTTCACCCTGAAGATAGGTGCCCCACCGTCGAACTGATTTCGCCGCAGATCTACCCAGCAGAGGCAAAGAATGTCCCTATTAAACTCAAAATGAACGATGCTGAAGGGCTCCATCAAGTCATCCTATTCGTAACAACGCAAACTTTCTTACCCGCTGCTGGTTTTCTGGAAGTGAAGGCATGTCAGGGGTTAGGGGGCGAAACGGATACCATTGTGGAGTTTGACTATGACGGCGTTACGCCCTCTGATAGCCTAACGAGTCTTTCAACCCCCACTCGGCACCCAATTGCTATTACAGCTATTGATGTAAATGGAAACAATAGCTTTTATTTTTTTGATCTTGAATCTGATTCACCTGAAAGCTATATTGTGGATGATCCTTTCGACCTCTACTCAGGGATAAATCTTGAAGGCAGAAGCTTAGCATCGGTGCTTTCAGAAGACCCTGACATACGCCGACTAGTAGGGCTTGGTCTTGACTTCAAAAATATAAGAGATTTGGTCGAGATCGTATCGGCACTTTCAGATATGCCGAACTTAAAGCGGCTGGATCTTGACGGCAACTTAATATCAGACCTCTCCCCCATGGCAAGCCTAACCAACCTGACAGAGCTGCGGCTTGGTCAGAACAATATATCGGATCTCTCCCCGTTGTCGGGCTTGACTAACCTGACAGAGCTGTATCTTAGTAACAACAGTATATCGGATATCTTCCCAGTGTCGAGCTTGGTCAACCTGACAGAGCTGTATCTTAGTAGCAACAGTATACCGGATCTCTCCCCGTTGTCGGGCTTGACTAACCTGACAGAGTTGTATCTTGGTTTCAACAGTATATCAGACCTCTCCCCGTTGTCGGGCTTGACCGACTTGACACAGTTGAATCTTAGTAGCAACAATATATCGGACCTCTCTCCGTTGTCGGACTTGAACCGTCTGGACGGGTTGCATCTTTCGGGCAACTTGATATCAGACCTCTCCCCGTTGTCGGGCTTGGTCAACCTGACAGAGCTGAATCTTAGTAGCAACAATATATCGGACCTCTCCCCCGTGGCAAGCCTAACCAACCTGACAGAGCTGAATCTTGGTTACACCAATATATCAGACCTCTCTCCTGTATCGGGCTTGACCGACCTGACAGACCTGAGGCTTTATGGCAACAGTATATCGGATCTCTCCCCTGTGGTAGGCTTGACCGACCTGACAGACCTGTGGCTTGATCATAACAGTATATCAGATCTCTCCCCAGTATCGGGCTTGACCGACCTGACATATCTGAGTCTTAGTTACAACAGTATATCGGACCTATCACCATTAGCAGCCAATACGGGATTGGGGACCGGGGACGAGGTTCAATTGCACAACAACCCCCTCAGTTACATATCAATCAAGACCCACATCCCAACCCTCCAAGGCAGGGGAGTTAAGGTCTACTTTGATGACCGAGCATCTCCCGCCCTTCTGAAAGTTTCAGGGGATCACCAGAAAGGGACCGCCGCCACGGCGCTGGCAAATCCATTTGTTGTTGAAGTGCAGAATAGCGACGGGACGGGCCTGGCAGGGATTTCGGTTACATTTGCTGTCACGGCCGGCAATGGCACACTAAGTGCCACAGATACCACAACGGATGCCGATGGCAGGGCAGAGAGCACGCTCACGCTGGGACCCAATCTCGGAACAAACACGATCTCCGCGTCTGTCAACCAGTTCATCAGGTTTCCGCAGCCCGATGGATCTGGGACAGGCTATACAGTGCAGTGGCAGGTCACCTTTAATGCCCTCGCTGACACTAAATCACTACTGGTTGTAGCGGATCTCAACGGCGATGGTAGTGTGAATATCTTGGATTTGGTCTTGATTGCGTCCAGTTTAGGGCAGTCTGGGCAAAATGATGCAGATGTCAACGGAGATAGCGTTGTCAGTATTCTGGATCTGGTATTGGCTGCAGGCATGTTTGATAATGCGGTAGCCGCGCCTTCAGGTCAGCCACAAGTCCCTGAGACCCTCACGACAGTAAAGGTTCAGGGTTGGCTGGCTAGCGCCCGGAACCTTGAAGTCAGAAATCCAATCATGAAACGCGGATTCATGGTGCTTGAGCAGCTCTTGGTATCTCTGACACCAACAGAAACGAAACTATTGACAAGCTACCCGAATCCGTTTAACCCAGAAACGTGGATACCGTATCGGTTAGCGGAGGATGCTTTCGTAACTTTGACTATCTATGACATAGCGGGTCAGGTCATCCGTACGCTTGATGCGGGACATCGGATTGCATCTGCCTATGAAAATCGGTCGAAGGCAATCTACTGGGATGGGAGAAATGATGTGGGTGAGCGGGTGGCAAGTGGTGTGTATTTTTACAATCTGGCAGCGGGAGATTATTCCGCCACGCGGCGGATGGTCATTTTGAAGTAGGGAAGGGGTTAATCGTCCCGCCTACGGGGAAGGTAGGCCGTTGTGAATCCATTTCACCGAATTTTCTTCGCGTTTCACATTTTATTGTGTTTACTCCTTTTCCCACTTGCAATTGGCGATTCAGCGCAGCACGCTCCCGTCCCACCCGACAATACCGAAAAGCCTTACCTGATTCGTCAGATCACCTTTGACGGTGTTAAACATTTAAGTCGGAAGCAGCTATCTAATTTAATCGGTATTGATGCAGGACAGCCCTACCTTCAAATAGAAATAGTTGCCGGGCTTAATCGGGTACTGGAAAAATATCGTGAAAGCGGATTCGTATTCGCCTCAATTGACCCCGAAGTTATAACCAGCCCTCCCGATCAGGTGCAGATCCACCTAAACATCCATGAAGGGACCCAGGTCCGCACAGGCGAGATCGCAATTGAAGGAAATCACCTGCTTTCGACCGGAGACCTCCGCCGTGCGCTCGGTTTACGGGAAGGGAACTCGTTTGACCAAATCGCTTTTGAGAGAGGAATTGACAGAATCCTGAACCTGTACAGCGAGCGTGGCTATCCCAAGGCCGAAATTGAGCCGATCGACTTCCATCTGTCGGAGGAACAGGGAAAGGTTGACCTGCATCTGCGAATTCGGGAAGGGAATCAGGTTCGGATAGAATCGGTGAAATTAACCGGTCTAAAAAAGACCAAGCCCCAAGTCGTCCTCCGTGAGTTGCCGGTGGAAGCGGGGGATGTTTTTGACCAGCGCAAAATCGATCAGAGTTTCCACCGTTTGGTGAATCTTGGTTACTTTTACGAAGTCAGTCCCTTCCTGCTTGAGGAGGGCAAGACCCCGGCAGAGGTTATCTTTAATGCGAGGGTGACAGAGGCACGAACCGGCAGGTTCAGCGGTGTCATCGGTTATGCCCCACCAACTACGGAATTTGAGGGCGCACCACAACTAACAGGCGTAATTGAAGCGACAGAAACCAATCTTCTGGGCACAGGGCGGGGGGCAAATTTTCTGTGGAAATCTGGATTGCTGCGGGCGTTAAGGATAGGCTACGTTGAACCGTGGGCGTTTGGAAAGCCAATCGAAATCGGAGTCGAATATTCCCAGTTGACGCAGAGAAACCAATTTACCGATGCTGAGTCAAATGAAAATGCTGCCTCCCTGACTGCTGCCGCCCGCATCCGACGATTATATGAAGGTTCGCTGGGGTTCTCCTATAAACGGATCGGTCTTCCCACAGGCGATGCCTCCCTTCCTACCCGCGCTCTACCCAGCCATTCGCAGATCATGGATGTGCCAACCTCAGAATTACAGAGCGGCGTGAAGTACGGTGTGACATTGGGACTGACCCGCGATAGCAGGGATTACTTTCTGAATCCAACCCGTGGACGGCTCGATCATGTGGCATTTGAATTTTCGCGTGGGGATTTCAAAATGCGTAAGCTGTGGGTGGACCTGCAAGGTTACCTCTCAACATGGCGTCGGCAGGTGATTTCCATCGGTCTACACGGTGCGATGGCCTGGGGCAACAACATCCCGCCAACAGAGCTCTTTTATCTCGGCGGGGCGAATACCTTGCGCGGTTACGACGAAGATTGGTTTTTTGGACCTCGCCGCGTCTATGCCAACCTTGAATACCGATTCTTGGTTGGGCGCACCTCACAATTTTTCGTGTTCACCGATGTGGGAACGGTGACCCAAGTAGATCAGCCTACCGTCTTCGATCCGCTCCGCGTGGGATACGGATTCGGTATGCGTCTTGAATCAAAGGGTGGGCTACTGCGGATGGATTACGGACTTGCCGAAGGACGTTCTGCTTTGGAGGGTAAAATTCATGTCAATCTCGGAACATCATTCTAACAGATCCAACCAGCAGTTCAATCTCGATCAGATTCGACGTATCCTGATTCTCCGTATGGCGACGGTCGGTGAGACGATACTGACAGCGCCAGTCATTCGAGCATTGCGGGAACGTTTTCCGGACGCATATATCGCTTACATGGTTAATCCCGGGCGTGAGGAGCTTGTATCCGAAAACCCGAATCTTAACGAGGTCATCACTTACAGGACGTCGATTCCGAGTCTGATTTATGAAATGGCGAAAAGGTCATTTGACATGGTGGTAGTCCTCCAACCGACGTTTCGCCTTGTCGTGCACACATTTCTTGCCCGTATCCCATTTCGGATCGGGTTCGAGACTAACTCCGGGAAGGGGTGCTTATTGCACGCTGCCGTTCCCAATAACATTAAACAGCATGAAATCGAAAGATACCTTGACGTTGTGCGCGGCATTGGGATCGAGCCAGATAGCCGCGAGCCAGAGATGTTTGTGAATGCAGCAGCACAAACGTGGGCGAACGATTTTCTCGCGGCGGATGGTGTTCCTTCGGATCGACTCCTAATTGGGTTGAATCCTGGATCGTCGTCTCTGTCTCGTCGCTGGTCGAGAGACGGATTCGCGGAGGTGGGGGACCGGCTCCATCAGCAGCACAATGCCCAGATTCTTATCACCGCTGGTGATGCGGAGGGGAGATTGCCTCATGATATTGCACGCCGGATGTCATGTTCCCCCATTATCGTTACTGGGGTGACACCGATGCAACTCGGCGCAATCATCCAAAAATGTCACCTCTATATCAGCAACGATACCGGTCCAATGCACATAAGCACCGCGCTCAGAACCCCAACTATCGGGTTATTCGGTGCATCGAACCCGCGCCAGTGGGGGCCAAATTGGCAGCCGCACACAATAATCGCTCGAGATAGCATGGAGGAGATTGGCGTCGAGGATGTTTTAGAAGCGACGGATCTGTCGTTATCCCGTCTCAGTGTTGAGGCACAGTAAAAACAGGAGTTCAGAGGCAATGGATCTCAAGGATTCAAGACGTGATGCCTTATCTTCTACAGTTCAAGTTTCATGCTACTCTCTCATTGGGCTGTTCCTTGCTGTATCCCCCGCCTTTCCCATAGCGTTCCCTTTCGAGGAGGCGCGTCCAGTCTATGTGGGAGCAAGAGCCTTGGGCATGGGCAATGCGTTCACTGCCGTTGCTGATGATGCCACAGCGGGGTTCTGGAACCCAGCGGGATTGATTCAATGGCAGGGAGTAAAACTCTTTGGCGTTAATAAGTTCTACAATCGATCGGATTACGGTTTTGATCCGAAAGGGATTGCCTATGCCTATCGTGGGTTTGGTTTTGCTTGGGGTAACAAGATCGCACTTGGAGTGGAGTCTGGGACCCCGGATTATAATTACTATTCATTCGCTCGAAAAGTCCATTCGCATGTCTCAATTGGCGTGAACCTAAAATTCAAACGCAAGCATCCAAGCGATCATTACCAATTTTTCGGGCACTCTCCATCCTACGATTTTGCCCTGCTTGTTAAACCCCGTTCTAATCTCAGATTTGGCCTTCTTGCGGGACACCTACCGCGCGAGCGTGGAATTAGTTGGATGACGTTCGGTAGTGCATATCGGTGGGAGAGCCTGTTATTCGCAATTGATTTCGTGGTGCCGCGAGGCACCCTAAATGAAACGGGGCTTTACTATGGGATCGAGTGGCAACTCTACCGCTCCTTCCGTGTGCGGAGTGGGCGCTCGGATCAGTGGTGGACACTCGGACTGGGCTTCGGTTGGCGTTGGGTACGCATCGACTATGCCCGTATCTTTGAACCCGATTTCGCATCAGATTTTATCTCCGCGGAGTTAAAGTTTTGAGGGAGAAATTCCCCAAAGGATTGCCGATATTGTAGGTTGATTTTCCAAAATCGACATCCTTGCTAGTACGCATCGGGAGGACATTTGATGCTCCTGTAGGAGGGATCTCCGAATCCCGACTCAGACAGAGAAAATCGAAAAATAGACAGTCCTACGCATCATTTACAGATTTCCAATTTTCCCCAAGGAGTTTACCATGGAAACGCTCAAAATAGCCGTAGTCGGAACGGGAGGTAGAGCGAGGGCACATCTGAACACCATTCCGAAGCTCGAGTCAATCTATCAATTGGTTGGTATCTGCGATATTGACAGAGAACGAGCCGCAGAGACCGCTCAACAGTTGTCAATTTCTGGCTATACGGACATTGAGACGTTGATTGAGGAGCAGTCTCCGGACGTAATCCTAATTACAGTGCCTCCGGACGGACACCATGTCATCACGGAGATTGCCGCATCACACGGCGTCCATGTCATCACCGAGACACCGATTTCGACAACCCTTCCCTGTGCGGATCGGATGATCGATACCGCGGAGCGATACAGCGTCAAGTTGGAGGTAGCCGAAAATGTCTGGCGTTGGCCCCATGAACGGCTTAAACGGAAGATTGTTGATGCCGGTCTGATCGGCGAAATCACCCACGCACATCTCTGGTATACCTCCGGCTCGTATCACGGCATAAATGCGATCCGAACACTTGTAGGTAGTGAAGCCGTGCGAGTTGTTGGACACGCCAAGCAGATCGGCGGCACCTCGTGGGAGGTCGGCGTGGTCGAATTTGAGAACGGCGTTTCTCTCGTCTATGAGCTGCCAACTCGACGACGCGGTAACTATTGGGAGATTGATGGAACAGAGGGAGCGATCGTCGGCAATGAATTGGTGCTCTACCAAGAAAGCGGGACAGAGAGCTATCCAATCCACACCGTCACGACGGAGGTAGATGGGGTGGATGTTGTCGACCACGCTCGCGTAGACACTGATCCACCAATAATCTGGGAAAATCCGATTAAGGCGTTCGGACTCGGAGATTCAGATGATGTTGCGCGGGGTGCGGAGCTACACAGTATCTACCGAGCAATTGTTGAAGGAGTTGAACCGGAGTATGGTGCGGTCAATGGACGCACAGATCAAGAGATCCTCATTGCGATCCGTGAATCTGCGCGGAGCGACGGGAAACCCATTGATCTGCCGTTGGCTGAAATCACCGGGCACGAAGAGGATCTGCACCGGGAATACCGCGAAAGGTACGGTGTCCACCCGTTGGATGTTATTGAGAAACAGAAGAACATCATGTTTCCACAACGTGGCGTTGTGTGGGCGGCAAGACGATAGTAGGAGGAGATAGACATGAGTTGGCAAGTTGTTGACCGCATGACCATATATCACGAACCGGGTATGTACGCGCTAAGTCCTACCGTAACACGCACCCCCGGCGGCAGTCTGTTAGTAACATTCCAGAGAGCAACGCATCTGGGATATTCCCATCATGAACATCCACTGTTCAATGTGCAGGCTTGTCGATCTGAGGATGAAGGGAGTACTTGGGCGGGTCCGCACCTTGTCGCTGTCGATCCCCGTGGCGGGGTCATGGACCGCGGTGTGCACACGCTTCCGAACGGGAGTATCTTCTTACACTCCTCTTGCACCGAATTGGTTCCTGCCGAGGATGCGGTAGAACATGGAGGGAGTTGGGTAGTGAAACACGGCAAACCGTTCTGGGTACGGTCACGTGACGATGGACACACCTGGAGTGCCCCTAAACGCTTTTCGCCTCTACCCGATGCCGTCTGGGGTCACCCCGCACAGCATTCAGGCGTCAGTCGGAGCGGCTTGTTAGTAATGCCGGATGGGCGATTACTCATGCCGAGCAAGGCGACTGACCTCACCACCGACGAGTTTCGTTACTTCGGCATGATGCGTGTGTCGAAGGACATGGGGGAGACGTGGGAATATGGCGGAAGGATTGCGGAAGATCCGGTTGCCCATTTCAGCGAACCGACTATCCATCGCACGCCGAGTGGTCGCATCTTAGTGCTCTTTCGTTGTCATCCGGGACGATTGGGACCCGATATCGTTCGGGATCAGGGGTTCGAAGGTCCCCTCATAAACGATCCGGCGTTCGTCGGTCGTCTCCTCGTGTTAGTCTATTCTGACGACGACGGAGAGACATGGTCGCCATGGCGGCCGACCAGAGTTCACGGCAGTCCGGGGCACATGCTGGGATTACAGGATGGACGCATTTTCCTTACGGTAGGCACTCGGTGGGAGGGGCAGCGCGGCTGCGTCGGTAGGGTGTTAGACCCTGAAGGGAGCGACTTAGATACCGCCCCTGAGTTTGTGATAGAGTCCAACGGATTGAGTGCGGACTGCGGCTATCCTTGGTCGGTAGAACTCAACGATGGTCGAGTCCTAGTCGTCTACTGGCACCACTACCCGGATAACCATCGAGGCATCGAAGGCGCAATCCTCGAGGAGGTTTAGTCAATTAGGGGGCTTAGCTCACCAGTCAACCCGTAGTTTCGTCCAGCGGACGCCGAAAGGACCATCTTCCTGACACCAATGCGTTGCCAGATATGTCCCATCCTGCAGCCGAATCGCTGTCGGGAAACCGAACATGAAGCTATACAGTTCCTCCACACCGGAGTCTATATCCTCGGGGCGCTGTCGGCTTGTTCCTGCGTCGTACAATATGTCCTCGTAGTGAAGTGTCCACGTCTCGCTCGTGAATGTCACCAAACACATCACGATCGCCTGCTCTCCGTAACGCCGATTATAGAGTACCAATAGCCGGTTGTCACCAAGCGGAATGGGGGTCATCGTCTGCCCTTGGATGCCCGTCGAATGGGGTGGTCCCCAAGTTACCCCGCCATCGGAGGAAAGCGCAAAACTATCCGGCTGATCAACGACATCGCCCAACGTCACGGTCCAGCAGACACCCATAACCAAGTCCGGAGCGATCTCCACGAACTTCTGTTCAAAGTAGCCGTGTTGCCCGTTGGGGTCTTGGAATGCCACAGTATGTTTCCAAGTCTGTCCGCCATCGTCGGAGATAGCCAATAAGACCTGCTCTCCCAAACGGTCTTGAGAAGGAAGCGTCGCCGCCGGTGCTAAGAGACGACCGGAAGCGAGCGGCAGTACCCCGTGGGAAATTTCCAAAGGACAATCGGCTGGCATAGGCACCACTTGGGGCGCCGACCATGTGTGTCCACCATTGGTGGAACGGCAAAGCACCGGCTCGTTGTGTCCCTCACCGAATTTTTCTTCAGGTTGACGGTAACTACGCGAGCCATAGGCGAAAACCGTTTTCCCGTCGGCGGAGCGTGAGAGTTTGAGCGCGCTGGTAGTGTCGGGGTTCGTCGTTTTCGGCGAAATAGTGCCTTCCAGCGTCCAAGTCACGCCGCCATCGGTAGACCGAGCCCAATCCGTGCCGCCGTGGACATTTGGACCGCCACCAACATTGAACGAACAGAGGATGTCGCCGTTAGGCAATTGTACCGCTTGGGGAAACGCCGAATCGCGTCTATCTATCCAGCCTGTGTCCAGTATTTTAATCGAGGGCATGATATACTCCTTTATTACGACATTAATTTAGGACTTACGCACTTGAGTTTGTAGCGGCGCAATTCATCGCGCGTTGAAAGGCATTTTTAGAATCCACAGCTATCGTAGGCGGAGCATCCTGCCCCGCATTGACGATGAAACATCAAATTACAACGCCTCATTATTCAACTGTATAAGTTCTATCAATGAAAGTAGTAAGCATATTGTTTGAATTTCCCAATAAATCGGAGTTCTCGGAACGGAACCGATCTTATAGGGACGCCGTGTGCCGTAACCTCCAACGATGCTATTCGCTAAACTGCCGGGCGACAAACACCAAATCCAGAATATTAACCACTCCATCACCATTAGGGTCTGGAGAAGATTTACCAAAACTGTTGGCAACCTGAACCAAATCCAAGACGTTGACGACCCAATCGCCATTGACATCGGCAGGATGTTTGGCTTTGAGGTAGATTTCACCGTCAAGGTCCGGTAGCAAGTGGGTGATGGATGCAGCATTGCTTCCCCTATCGGATACGGGGATGGCAGATGACGGCAGTGTGATTGTTTGTTCATTCCCACTCCGATTATGGACCGCCCAACCATTCGTGAACTCTCTGATATACAAGTTCTCAATATTTTCTTGATAGCGTTGGGCAGTAGGACCGACCGGCTGCCCCAGTTCCGCATCCCAGAACGGATACCAGAAGTGATCTTGATAATAGGTCCCTGTAGTATACAACGTGTATCCATCAGAAAGGGTGAGACTCATGGTCGTGAACACACGCATCCAACGACGATTCGTTGGGCTATCCGGCGACTCAGTGGGAATCCCCTGACCCTGTAAGCAATTAATTTTCGGTTCTCTAGCGTTTTCTTCAAACCAGAGGAGCGCATCTTCAATCCCGGCAAGCCTGCTGCGTGTGTAGCCAAAGTCGGAGTCCCGCTGGGTTTCCATCATACCGCCGTTGATGTAAGGAATTGAAAGTGGAAGTTTATCCCAGTTACTATTACAAAGTATCAAGAAATCGTCCGGCACCGCTTCACGAATTCGTTCGATTATTGAGAGACGCACACTTGCGTCTACGTGGTCATAGACGTGTATAGTTTCATTCTGATCCAGACCGATAAGAATCATTCCACCGTCGGCCCATGTATCAAACATGATGCCGTCGTATAATCCACATCTTGAAACAGAGATCGCCTGTTCAACAATGAGATCTTGGACTTCTTCAAGCCTTAAATCAATAGCGTAACCGATGCTTGTAGGGGGACGGGGTTTCTCGCGCAGAAGATTTCCATCTTCGTCTCTTAACCAGCCGAACCAATATTCGGGATATTGCTCACCTACGCCAGCATTTCTTATGCGAATCTCAGCGAGAAAAAGCATACTGGGATTTTTGGTAAGCAGTTCCTGCCGCTTGGCTTTTGCACGATCTACCTCACCCACCAGTCGATCCCATGGCGGCTGCCCGTCGAAACGGAGGTCAAAAGGATGGTGAGCCCAAAAAAGATCGTGATATGATACAAGCTCTTCATAAGATAATTCAGGCAGATTGCTTACTGAGTGATGCCAACCTACCATAATGGACGGAAAGGTCTGCTGTTCAATGCGGTCTTGAATCGGAGGATCTGGCAGCGCACACACCTGATCGTATCGAAGCACGTGAAACGATATCCCTTGAATTGGACTAAAATCGACAATCAGATTCTTGTGGATTCTGAGTTCTTTTAGTGCAGTTAAATTGGCAAGGGGACCTATATCCACAATCTGATTCTCACCTAGATCCAGAAATCTCAGCTTTGTCAGGTTCGCAAGTGGGGTAATATCTGTTATCCCACACAGCAGAAGCCCTAAGCCTTCTAACTGTGTGAGGTTTGAAAGGATTGAAAGGTCCTGTATCGGTATGTGGGCAAGGTCGAGGCGTCGGAGTGAAACGATGCCGGACAAGGGGGACAAATCGGAAATTGGATTGCCTGAAAGGTATAGAACCTTCAAGTTTGTCAGCCCTCTCAATGGAGTGATGTCTCGGACCTGATTTCTTTCGAGGAATATCTCTCTCACACGAATCGCATATTCCAACCCGGTAAGATCTTCTATTTCGGCATCCCTGGCAGTAAGTGTGTCTAATAGTAGCATCTCCTGTTGGGTAATCGGCACTCCAGATGACACCCCCAATTCCTGACGGATAGCCCGCTCTAAGTTAGGGTCAGGTATCCCCACAATTTGGGCGTTGGCACGCTGCCAAAAACCGCAGAGCGCGGCACCTATAATCAAAATCCCTAAACCGATGTATCCGAATTTCTTGAATTGAATCATTGCTAATTTTCCTTAACAATTATTGGGGTGCTCATAAATTGAATTGAGCAAGGTTAACAGTATAGGACTTACGCACTTGGACGCTCAACGCCTCCGTTCGGAGAGTCTTCGGTTTGTAGTTCGGTGATTTATCACCGAAGAACACCATTTCCAACGCCCGATAAACCGTCCGTGCCGAGACCAGGGGACTCCGACAAGCCAAGAGCAGGCAGGTCCCGACTCGTCGGGGGATGCACGGAACGTCACGGGATTAAGAAACGGGCAACTACGGTCAGGTCTTAGGCTCGTAATAGGGCGATTTATCGAATACACGTTATGTCGCGCAGCAGCGTTTGGTGAATGGAACCAGATACTTTAGTGTGATGTCGTTGGTATTTGACGCGCAATGGATTGCGCTACTACAAACTGAACTGCGTAACCCCCATTCATAAATAACTCGTGTGAGGAAATGGTGGAAGCACAGAAGGTGTGATGATCTCTGTTGAATACCAAAGAAAGGCAGGGCTATACCTCCCACACCTGCTCGAATAGACGGAGCCAGTTGCCGCCCAAGATTTTCGTCATATCTGTCTCGGTGTATCCACGTTTTAGTAACTCCCCTGCGAGGTTCGGCAACTTGTCGGGTGTCTCCATGCCTTGCGGGTGAATCAGCGGATCCGGATAGACTATAGGACGTTCTTTATATTTCGTTCCCTGTTGTGAAAAGATCCAATCGAAGAAAGATTGGGGCTGATCTTGGGTGTAGTCCGTGCCAATTCCGACATGGTCGATTCCCACACGCTGCACAAGGTCGTCGATGGCATCTGCATAATCCGAGAGCGTCGCGTCAAATGTGTTTTCAAAGAAAGCGGGAAACGCATTCGCGCCGATGACACCACCTTTTTCCACCAGTCGTGATAGTGCTTCATCAGTTTTGTTCCGTACGTGGTTAACGAAGGCACGGGAATTGGCGTGGGTAATCGCCACAGGCTTTTCCGAGTGTTCAATCGCTTCCAGCGTTGTACGATCACCGACGTGGGACAGGTCAATTAGGATGCCCAAACGATTCATCTCCTTGATAGCGTCGATCCCAAAATTAGTGAGTCCTTCGTCCCTGCGTTCATAGCAGCCGTTACCGAGTAAATTCCGTTCGTTGTAGGTAATCTGAATAATGCGCACACCCAAGGCATGAAAGAGGTCAAGGCGAGAAAGATGATTTTCAATAGGGGAGGCGTTCTGCCAACCCAATATGATGCCCACCCTACCCTCCTGTTTAGCTTGAAGGATATCTGCCGATGTCTTAACGGGGATTAAAATACCATCGTATTCTTTGAATCGATGTAACCATGCTGCTATGTTGTCCATCGCTTGCGGATAATTTTCCCACACGGCACTAGTCGCATTGATAGCCGTAATTCCACCGGTATGCAAACTCTGATACACGGCGGGACTGTTCCAGTTGCTGACATTCAACGCGTCTATCACAATCGCTTCATCATAAATTTGTCTTGCGGTATTGTCCGCTGGCATCTTTTCCTCCAATTCCAGTTGTGATCTTTGGAGTCATCCAAGTCCCCTCAATCACCTATTCTGCCACGAGCCCATCCGAAAGTCAAGAAATAGTCTTATTCGGATTGAACCGAAGCGGAGAAACAACGTCCAAGACAATATCCATTGCTGAAAACATCTCCCCCTTTGCTTTGTCGGCGATGATAATTTTAACTTGATGCGGGAGGAATCCTTCCATGGGTCCCGATGCCATACAACTATTGGACAAATGTATCGAACGGTTGAAACAAGGCAGATTAACCGAAGCACATCTGCGCAATCTGCGTTCAGCTATAACCATAGGTAGCACCAACCAGCAGCACTTACTCTATTTGCAAACCGCAACTACCGCAGTGACCTCTGAGGTAATTGGGATGCTGATGGTCAAGGATGGAGCGGTCTCCGACGGACCATTCGATTATACCGATTGGCCCTACAAGACGGTCTTGGCGGCTATCAACGACGGTTGGCGAGTAATCCGGTTTCCGGTTCAGTTGCCGGTCGGTCACACCCAAGACACACATATCACCTGCGAATTCATCCTCGAAAAATGGGAGCAAACCAAATGACATCTGAGATACAACGTGCAACGAGTGACGTTAAGCCAACAATGACAGACCAAGCGGTCCTCGATTTCTGTAAAACGGGTTTTCTCAGTCTTGAAGGGATAATCCCGGACGCAACCAACCGATGGGTGACGGAGTATCTCGACCGAGAAGGCGTCACCCCGAATGCGTTGGTCACAGATAAGCGATACATTGAGGAGGTACTGTTGCATCCGGAGGTCGCAGGCGCAGCGCGATCGCTGCTGGGAGAGAATTTCCAGCTGCCGGACTGGATGGCAAACCACCGGCTCGTTGGACCGACACCGGCGAGACAGTGGCATGTTGACGGCGGTTCCGGCTTTGAGCGATCGTGTAATCTGCTCCAGGTCTTTTATATCCCGCAATCAAACACCAAAGAGATGGGGCCAACCCTATTTCTGCCCGGATCTCACATCGTCCCTATTGCAAGAGAGGAACTCGATCATTTTGGTCACTTAGCAGGTCAAGCAGCGACGGTGGCACCAGCGGGGTCGGTATTTTTTACCGCTTATTCAATTTGGCACCGACAATCCGAGAAGCTCGATCAATCGACACGTAACCTGCTGAAGTGGGAGTTTTGGCGCACGGTTCCACCCAAACGGGATTGGATTCTGGATACCAACTTCGATTTCGCCAATGCTGACTATTCGTACACCAACAGCTACCTTTGCGGACCGACACGGAAATGGCAATCAGTTTTGCGGGTGGCAGAGATGTTCTACTGGCTCTGTGGAATGAAGGATGAGTTCCATGTCGTTGGTGGGTCGGGTTGGCCCTTCAGTGCCTCGGATCCGGGCCGATGGGCAACGTTGCAATGAATTTCAACGACACAACATAGGGCGTTTGGTTCATTTTTGGGTCTGAAGCGCTTCTTCAGCAGCGTTAGTTCCAGCGATGCGCCCGAAAACCGTACCAGCCATCATCCCCGCCCCGGAGGGATAATTTCCGTGCCATAGTCCGCCTACCATCTCACCAGCAGCATAGAGTCCGGAGATAGGATAATCCATGGTGTGGACCACCTGACAATCGGGGGTGATCCGCAGACCACCAAAGGTAAAGGTCATGCCACATACTACTGGAAAGCCCTCGAAAGGAGGCGTGTCCATAGGAAGCGCCCAGTTGGTTCGGGGTGGTGTGATGCCTATCGCACTTTTCCCGTCGAGACGAAAGGGATTGAATTCGCCCTGCTGGACGGCAGCATTAAATTCGCGCACGGTGTGGGTGAATGCCGCGATGTTTTCGATGCCTAACTGTTTTGCCAAATTTTCTAGGGTGTTGGCTTTGAAGCCAGTAGCTTTCTCGTATCCCCTGATGACCTCTAACTGTCGATGCTTCTGGTCGAAAATCTGGAACGCCATGCCCTGCGGTTGGGCGAGAATGGCTCTCCCAATCTTTGCATAAGTGAGTCCCCGCCAAGTTTCGCCCTCATCTATGAATCGGCTCCCGTTGAGATTAACCATAATTCCGAACGGATAGGAATAGCGACTCCAAAAATCCCCTCTGATATCAGGTCCCGGAACGTCGAAGGGTGGACGGTTTAGGTCTTGAGGTGAGGCGTGACAGCTTGACCAGCTTCCATAGGGCAGCGCCCCGCTCTCCAACCCCATAGTGAGCCCGTCGCCGGTGTTGTAGGGAACCCCCCGCAGCTTGACAGCTTCCCACTCGGGACCGAGGTGCTGGACACGCATTTCGGGATTGGATTCGAAGCTGCCACAAGCCAGAACCACTGCTCCACCGTGGAAGTTACAGTAACCCTCCGACGTTTCTGTTCGTACCCCCGTCACCCTGCCTTGTGAATCCTGAAGCAAGCCTATCGCACTAGTGTCGTAATACACAGATACGCCTATCTTCTCCGCTGTCCTGAACCACTGTCCTTGAAGGCCATATCCACCACCTTTGAATGACACCACGTTAGCAGAAACCGGGTTCGTATAGGTCGGGACCCAAGTATGTCCATAGGAACTCATCCACCGGACAGTCGGCGCAGCCTGAGTGACCAAAACCTCCGCAAGTTCTGGGTCGCTCTTGCCTTCCGTGACGGTCATAATATCGTCGTAGTAATCCGCAGCGGTATACCTACCAATCTTCTCGGTCATGCGACGCAGATCGTCCGACGAGGTGCCGGACAGTAGCGGCGTCAACCCGTCCATGCCGTTGTAAGGAAATCGCATGTGCACAGTCAGTGCGCTGTTTCCACCTCGGTGTTGACGTGGTGCCTTCTCTATTACAACGACCTCCGCTCCACGCTCCCGTGCCGCTACAGCCGATGAAAGGGCGGCATTGCCAGCACCGACCACGATTACCTGTGTCCAGACTTCAGTATCCATGACTTCTTCCATTCAGGCCTGATTTGCCTTCCAACGTTTGTGCAATTCCTCGGCTTCCCACCACGATGGTCCCTTCGGCTCTTCTAATACCATCGGTTGGATAAATGCAGCTGTCTTTTTCAAGCCCTCCTCAATCTCGATGTATTCGCTCTCCATCTCAAGTGAGAGAATGCCCTCGTATCCCAAGAAGCGCAGCGTCGTAATGACCTCGCGCCAAGTCTGATCATCGTGGCCCCAACCGGGCAGCGTGAATGACCAGCCGCGTTGCTCGGGATAAATTGAGTCCGTTGAGTCAAACAGGCCATGGAGCCGGGCGTTGGGTTCGTGGATAAGGGTGTCCTTGAGATGCACATTTTGAATCAAATCGCCGAGGTAGTGCATCGCTGCGAAGGGATCAATACCCTGGACCCACATGTGTGAGATGTCGAAGTTGCAGGCAACGACCGGACCAATTTCATCGCGTAACCGCATGAGTTTAGCTGGTGTGTGAATCATGTCCAGAATTTGCATCTCAAAACACAGCGTCACACCATGATCCGAGGCAATCTTCCCATGCTCTGTCCAGTACGGGATAAGTCTCTTTTCCCACTGCCATTCCAGCGCTTCAGGAAAGCCTTCCTTATCGGTGTTGATAATCCAGTTAGGAGATGTGTCCCCCTCCGCTCCCTCCGGCACTCCAGCAACTACAACCAAGCGGGTAACGCCGATCTTTTCCATCAGTGCACACGCCTGTCGAAATTGACGGGAATATTCTGCGGCAACCTGCTTATCTGGCGATAGCGGCGCACCGTGGGCAGCGAATGAGTAGATTTCGAGACCGTGCTCTGCGTAGATTTCAAGCCAGCGACGACGTTCTCCTGCGTCTGCCACTAATGTATCCACATCGCAGTACCGCGTAGGATCGGTTTCGGTCGCATCTACCTCGACCGCTTTTACTCCAAGTTTCTGGCAGAACTTGAGTCCCGCTTCCAATCCAAATTTCATGATGAAAAATGTATTGATGCCAAGTTTCATGTGTCCCGCTCCTTCCACGTAAAATGAATGACTTTGTGTGGTTTTTCATCTCCCCAGTTTTCGTTCTCGTTCATGCCCTCATGGCTGCCACGAGAGGGTGTAACCATTATACGTGTCCACTAACCGATGTCAATAAGAAATGCGCGCCGGTGGTGGGCGCGGACTGGGATGACGTGCAACGCTGGAACTTGGATGTAAAGATCTTTGACTGCCGTATATCTCGCACTTTTTTATTGCCCGTTAGAGGATGATATGATATGATGCGATTACGCTGTAATACGGGTATCGGGCGAATAACTTCAAATGGAGGAGAACATCAATGGCAAAAACGGTTGGCATCGTCGGAACGTTGGACACAAAAGGTATGGAATTTCAGTTTATAAAAGAACAGATTGAGGCAAGCGGCACTGCCACATGCGTTGTCAACACAGGAATTATGGGAGAACCACATTTTGCCCCTGATGTCTCTGCGGGTGAGGTGGCAGCAGCGGCAGATGCGTCGCTCCAGGCTCTTCAGGGCGGGGGTGACCGCGGTGTGGCTGTGGCGGCGATGGCGGAGGGCGCAGCGAAGATTATCGCCGAACTGCAGCGTGACGGAAAGATTGACGGCGTAATCTCGCTCGGTGGCTCTGCCGGGACTACAATCGGAACGACAGCGATGCGCGCGGTTCCTGTTGGTGTGCCGAAGATCATGGTCTCAACCTTGGCTTCCGGCGATACAAGTCCCTATGTGGATACGAAGGACGTTTCGATGATGTATTCTGTCGTAGACATTGCGGGGATCAACAGCCTTTCCCGGCAGATCTTGGCAAACGCAGCCGGTGCGATCGTGGGCATGGTCAATGCCGAAGTGCCAGCAGCGGAGGATAAACCGTTGATCGGTGCCACGATGTTCGGTGTAACAACACCATGTGTGACCAAGGCGCGTGAATTGCTTGAAGATGCTGGTTACGAGGTCCTCGTTTTTCACGCCACCGGTGCCGGTGGTCGGGCAATGGAGGATTTAGTCAAAGGTGGATATATCGTCGGTGTACTTGATGCTACGACGACCGAACTCGCCGATGAACTGGTTGGTGGAGTTTTGAGTGCAGGACCAGACCGCTTGGAAGCAGCGGGTAATCTTGGAGTGCCACAGGTTGTTGCGCCGGGCGCGTTAGACATGGTCAATTTCGGGCCTCCCGACACGGTACCAGAACAGTTCAGCGATCGAATATTCTATCAGCACAATCCAACCGTAACACTGATGCGAACGACGGTTGAGGAGAACGCCGAACTGGGTAAGATTATGGGACGGAAGTTGAGCCAAGCCAAAGGACCCACGACGGTGATAATTCCAAAGCAGGGGGTTTCGGCGATTGATCAAGAGGGGCAGCCATTTTACTCAGCAGAGGCAGAGGCTGCTTGGATCGAAAATCTGAAGGCGAATCTTGGGGACAACGTTACATTGATCGAAATGGACAATCACATCAATGACGATGCGTTTGCGACGAAGCTCGTGGAAACGTTGTTGGCAAGCTTAAACGGTGAGGCGTAATGCGCGATTTCCGATTGCATCTGTTCAAGTTGGGTACTGGTTATCTCTGTATTACTACAGGAACAGGAATTCTTAGATTATCTAAGAGGGGACGGGGTGATAGATTCAAAACGATAGTCATATAGAAGGGAAGTTAATCGGCAGGGGTGTCAGAACCGAATTTGGGATCGTTCAGTGGCACATGCTTATCTGTTTGGTTCTCTCTAGGTGCTGGTCTGTTATTGCTCTTCTGTGATTTGTTCCAAATCCAAGGAGGAACACCAATTGCGACTGCTGTGAGTGCCATCAATCCAATTAAAAAGGAACGCATATCAACAAGTCTTTTGTCCACTCCATCAATTTGAGCGGTCAAACGCTTGTCCATCTCATCAATTTTAGTGGTCAAACGCTTGTCCATCTCATCAATTCTAGTGGTTACTTGATTGTACTTAGAATCAATATATTCTTTTGTGCGCCCTTCTGATTTTTCAATTATGGTTTCGATAGCCTGTAAATCTTCCTTTGTCAATTCGGCTAATACTGGGGAAACGCTAAGGGATAAAACGATGATAATCAGCGTGCCTTTCATGGGTTATCTCCTAAGAAGAGCGATTGTAATAGTTCTTTGAAAGTCTATAGC
This sequence comes from Candidatus Poribacteria bacterium, assembly GCA_965220385.1. GTDB lineage: Bacteria > Poribacteria > WGA-4E > WGA-4E > PCPOR2b > PCPOR2b. The sequence goes on from OZ244825.1 coordinate 2,523,542, forward strand.
AGTCCGATGTTATTTGTCAAGAAAAAGTTGCAATTGAAAGGAGATATAAGATGAGTTTTGTTCAAATCGATGGTCTGTCTATAGCAGTTCGAACGGAGGAAATTATTTCGGTTGAGGTCGCCGGTGAGGATGATGGCAGATGGGCATTGCAGGTGCATATACGTGGTCGCGATGAGCCTTGTAAAATGTTCGGAGATCAGGTGCATCTCGTAAGGTTGTATAAGGCACTTTTATCCCATCTTGGTAATGTTACGAATATTGTCCCCGAAAGTAGTGTTTCCAAATTTTAGGCAAAATCGAGGAATCAAGACAATCTCTCTCCCGCTGCCGTGTTTGATAAATGCCGCAGAACAGGCACACGCCTCCATACCTGCCTTGAGCGAAACTTTGCGTGTCATGTATAGCTTAACTGGATTTGAGAAAGGAGAAAAATACTATGCAGGACTACCCCACTAGAATAAATCTCTAACAGGAGTAGTTGCGACGCCCTTGATTTTGGAACTTTTTGATGGACAGACAGATGTTCCCTATAAGGAAATTAAAGAAAAAGTAACAGAACTACATCTGAGCCGAGGTGGTTTACCGCAGACCTCCGAGACAACGATGCCTGTTAGGCACGGTTTGAATCGTCTAAGAAAGCAAGATAAGGCAAAAAATACGAAGCTGGGCTTTTGGAGCATTAATCGCGCCGGGGGCGAAGCAAATATTCCAAAGGCAGACGAGCCAATAGAGGACACTTTGGTGATCGGGGAAGGGAAAAGCGTGGTTTATCTGTACTATTTTCCAACGTATCGTTCCTACGCAGAATTAAAAGGGAAAGATTCTTACCCTTGTAAGATTGGCAGGACCGATGGGAGCACTGAGGTCCGTATTAACAGTCAAGTAACTACGGCATTACCAGAAGAACCGAAAATTGGACTTATCATTCAAACGGATAATCCCGTTGGTGTAGAAAAACAGATTCACGATATATTAGATAATGCCGGACTGAGAAAGGCAGATGCCCCGGGTCAGGAATGGTTTGTTACAAATCCGAATCAAGTTAAACGTTTTTATGAACTTTTCCAAAAAAGTGTCTGACAACACACACTTCCAAGGGAGGTATTTGGACCATGGCGCCAAATCAGAAGCGATACGCATTTAACCTGTTTGTGCTATTGCTGTGTGTGATGAACTTCTTGAGATGTATGATGCTGCGAGCAATAACCATAAACAATGATGCTGCAAGATATAGGGAATGTTAAAGTAACTTACGGCTGAAAGGAAACTTACATGGCACTCACACCAGTTCTCTCGCGTCAGCAGACTCAGCAGTATTGCGAAAACAACTACTTGCTAGTATCAGGGTTGATCCCGGACGCTATTGCGGAACGAGCAGAAGCAGCAATATGGCGGTGGATCGGGCTTCGACCCGACGATCCAGAATCGTGGGAGAACGCGCAGCCTCCGGAAACATGCCAAGATCCCGATGTCCTTGCTGTCTATACGCCGCAACTCCTAACCGCCGCGGCACAACTTGGCGAGGGCGACATGGCTCCCGACGTTTATCGTCCACCGAAAGGTATACGCCCGATCAATGTGTTCCCACAGACGGGTGAATGGGAACCACCGGGATCGCATATTGACCACGCCATCAAGGAGCACGGACACAAAACATTCCCACCTGCCTTTCGCGTTGCAACCCTCACCTATCTGACTGACGTAGAACCCCATGGCGGCGGTACAATCGTTTGGCCGGGATCTCGCGACAAAATTGAGGGGCTAGCGCGTAGCGATCCTGCCCGTTACGAATATATGTGGGTCCTCAATCAGGAGTATGACCGCGAGGAACTGGGGAGCTACGTGGAGTTAGCCCCCAAACGCGGGGATGTGCTCTTCTATCACGTCTTCTGTGCTCATTCTGGTAGTAAAAACGTTGGACGAGTCCCCCGTTTTGCCCTCCCCTGTAAATGGTGAAAAATCCCGTAGTGACAGGTTGCCGAACCTGTCATGAATAGACCATCACGTTGGTCAGGTGACGGAGGCAGAACTGTGGTGAAATTTCGTGGAAACAGGTTTCCTTAACCTACCATGCTTGTGTTGGATCGCAGATTGGGCAATCTGCGCTTTTGTAGTGACAGGTTGCCGAACCTGTCATGAATAGACCATTACCTGAGCTAGGTAACGGAGACAAAGATGTCTTTTGAAGCACTGTTCCGAAAACGTAGACTGCCTCACTGGGATGTACCTGAAGCAACATACTTTGTCACCGCCTGTTTAGCCGGAAGTTTTCCTGCTGCAGGACTTCTTGAACTTTTGCAATATCGTCGTTCACTGGAAGAAAGACCATGTCCCGTTGACATGGATGAAGCAGAATGGGAGATCCAGAAACACAAACTTATCTTCGGTCGTTTCGACCGATGGCTTGACTATAAACCCGCAGTGCAGCATCTTGACGATCGCCGTTTAGCCGCGAAAGTTAGGGAGGCGATTTACCACTTTGCCGGAGAACGCTACGATGTTTATGCCTATGTGGTCATGCCTAGCCATTTCCACTGGCTGTTCCGACCAAAGGAGGATTGGATAAAAATCTTAAAGTCCCATCATGTAAAACGTGGGCCTCGTGAGATTATCATGCACAGTATCAAGTTGTACACGGCAAGGGAATGCAATCGAATACTTGGAGGGCAGGGACGCTTCTGGCAGGCTGAATCTTATGACCATTGTGTTAGGGGCGAAGCAGAATTATCACGCATTATTGAATATATTGAGATGAATCCGGTGAAAGCCAATCATTCTGCCTCACCCGAAGAGTGGCGGTTTTCGTCCGCAAAAGACAGACGGGAGTGGAACATCGGCTATGGTGTGCCTCTGAGTCCTTTGCATTAAACTGCTTATTTGACCTATCGCAGATTAGGCAATCTGCGCTACTATAAGAGGCCATTGTAGTGACAGGTTGTCGAACCTGTCATGCCTGTGCGCTACAGAAAAATCTCGTAGTGACAGGTTGCCGAACCTGTTTGCCGTACACGGATTAAGCAATCTGTGTCACGGTAAGAAAATCTTGTGGGAGCAAGTTGCCCAACCTGCCATGTCTGCCAGTGAAACGTGGAAAATCTGTGCTGTGAAATGGTACAAATCACAGATTGGGAAATCTGTGCCTACTATGAAGATTTCGTAGAGACAGGTTGCCGAACCTGTCATTTCTGATAGAATTAACGGAGGTTTTCAGTTAATGACACCCGAGCAGAGATACCTATTTGATGTCACCGGATATTTACACATTGAAAATGTGCTTACGGGAGATGCACTGCAAGAAACCCAAGAAGCGATTGATCGATATATCCAAACGCCAGAGGATGAACTTCCGCCCGGATTCGAGATCCAAGGGCTCCATCAACACGGCTTTGCATTCGATAAATGCCTTGAAGCCTTGACGCTCCATCCAGCGACATGGCCAATCGTCAAGGAACTGACCCTTGACAAACCACGTTTTGCCAGGGGGTCGCTCAAACAGGAACAACACACAGACTGGAAAGACGGGGAACGGGCGCGTACGAACCCAGGGGGGCTGCACTGCGCGCGAGATGACTACGGTTGGTACAGTACCCTGTACAAGGTCAAGGACGGACGGATCTATTGTGATGACTTTGTCGCCTTCTTCTATTTTACCGATGTTTACCCCGGCGACGGGGGTCTGATTGTGATCCCCGGTTCTCACAAGAGCGAGTTTCAGCGTCCGAAGGATCTGTTGACCCTCGACGAAGGGGATGGATTCGATCCAGAGCCAGATCCAGTGTTTACGAATATCACCGCACGGGCGGGGGATGTCATAATTATATCGGAGCTCCTCACCCACGGTGTCTTGCGATGGAGACCCACGGATCGAGACCGCCGTATACTGGTCCTGCGCTATAAGCCGCAGTATATGGGGACGCATAGGTTCCCACAGCCGATCCTAGATCGGTTGTCACCAGAGACGCTTGAACTGGTTGCATCAGCGGGGTTCCAACATACCAAAGAAATCGTTAAACAGGACATCGTCCATCTCTCTTGAGGCGGAGGCTCTCAATGACACCGAAACAAAGGTATCTCTTTGATGTGACTGGTTATCTTCACCTACGGAGTGTGCTCAGTCCGGAGGAACTTCAAAATGCACAAGAAGCCATTGAGCGGTGCCGTCAGACACCGCCGGACCAACTTCCGCCCGGTATCGAGAAACAGGGAGAGGGGTTTTCGTACGGTTTTTCGTTTGATAAAGCCTTGGAAGCGTTGACGCTTCATCCGGTAACTTGGCACATGATAAAGGAACTGACCGGTGGAAAACCACGTCTTAACCGCGGGACACTCGCTATCAATACGCACGAAAAACGTCAGCTAACCCACTTCCATTGTGCTCGGGAAGATCTCGGTTCGATCACCCGGCGCTATGAGGTTAAGGATGGGCAGGTTTTCGCCAATGATCTCGTGGCATTCGTCTACTTTACGGATGTGTTTCCCGGCGACGGTGGACTGGTTGTGATTCCGGGGTCTCATAAGAGCGAAATTGATCGTCCCGAAGGACTGTTTTTCCCAGATCTTGATGACCCCGATCCTGAACTGCATCCAGCAATGACAAATATCACGCCTCGCGCTGGCGATGTGGTGTTGATTTCGGAGCTACTCACGCATGGCGTTTTGGTCTGGAAGCCAACTGACCGAGATCGGCGCTTCCTAATCCTACGGTACAAAACCCAGTACTTTGAGGATGCATCGGGGGACACGAATCCGGTTCCCGAAGAGGTACTCGCGAGACTGTCACCGGAGACACGAGAGCTAACTGAGCCTGCGTTTTATACAGATATCAAGGAGATTGCCAAACAGGATAGGGTCACGCTGACGATTGACTAACTGGGCAAGGACTATTTTCCATTCCAGAACCTTTGGTGTGAATTAGCGAGACTGTTTCCACATCGGTCAAGTTGAAAATCCCCATTTATCGGGGAGTCCATCGGTTTATTAGTGCCCTACATGATTTTCACGTTTCACGCATCACGTTTCACGTACGGTCTCAACGGTTGCAAACAAGCACCATTGGTTGTAGAACAGGAGATTACTATGAAAATCACCGATATTGAATGTATCCCAATTGTTATGCCCCTTGCGGAGCGCTACAGCGATCATCACGGTCGTGTCCGGATGGGCGATATTGATGAACACCTCGTTGTCAAGGTTCACACAGATAATGGACTGGTCGGCTACGGCGACTATGAAGATAATCCCAATCCAATTCCGCAGTCGATTATCGACACACTCATCGGGCGCAGCCCGTTTGACTTTCTTCACAACAATTTCAATATGGCACTCGGTATGGCACTCTACGATGTGATGGGGAAACATCTCGGAGTGCCGGCTTACAAGTTGATGGGGCAAAAAGTGCGCGATGCTGTGTCTGTGGCAGCGTGGACAAGGCCATGTCCGCCGGAGGTTTTCGCCGAGGAAATCCAGCGCGCTGCCTCGGAGGGCTATACCATCTTTAAGATGCACTCCGGTGAATTATGGGATGTGATTGAGCAGACCCGTCTTGCCGCGGAGGTCGCACCACCCGGATTCAAGATTCACTGGGACTTCAACCACAACCGGAGCTTGGCAGTGGTTCTCCCGATCATCAACGAGTTGGAGAAGAACCACCCGATTGTCGGTTACATCGAAGACCCGCTACCTTGGACGGATATCGATGGCTGGCGGAAACTGCGCGAGAAAACACGCCTTCCGCTCATCATGCACGTTCCTCAACTCGGTGGCATTCAAGAAGTCATCCAAGGTTGCGCCGATATCTACATGATTGGAGGGGGAATCGGTACGACCCTGATGCAGGGATTTGCGTATGGACAGGCAAATATCCAGGCACTCATCCAGCAGAGCGGTGGTACACTGATGAAAGCGTTGACGCTGCACCAAGCGGCTGTCCTGCCGAGCGCAACCGCCCATACGATAAATCTTGATGACCAATACTCTGAGGACATAACAACAGAGCGGATTCCGGTGATTGAAGGATTTTCCCCTGTGCCGGAAGCGCCCGGATTGGGTTTTGAGGTAGACGAAGACGCCATCACACGATTTGCTTCAGGGACACCGTTGACAACAGAGAGAATCATCGGCATTTTATCCCTGCCCGGTGGTCATAAATTTTATACCCCTCGCTCTTTGAGTGTCGCAAGGTTGACGGGCTATGAGGAAGGTGCGATACGGGGAATTAACTTCGAGAAATGGGAAGACGACGGTTCTTCAGAATTTAATCGTATCTATGAGCGGATAGAGCGGGAAGGCTCGTTCATGGCATAGAGATAGGAGACAAGAAATGAAAATTCTCATCACCGGTGCCGCCGGTGCCGTTGGTTCAACACTCGTGAAAGGTATGAAAGATCGATACACGATTCGTGGACTTGACCGTTTGCCGATGCCCGATCTTGAAGACACAATCGAAGGCGATGTGGCAGACTTCGATACCATGCTCAAAGCCACAGAGGGCATGGAGGCTGTCATCCACCTTACCGGAACCGACAGCGAGTGGGAAGCAGCCCTGCAAAGCAATTTTATTGGTACTTACAACACGCTCGAAGCCTCGCGCCTGAACAGCGTAAAACGGATCGCGTATGCCAGTCGCGCGGGAGTGTTAGGTCCCTACCCGAAAAGTATCAAGCGAACGATTGATATGCCGACCCGACCTGTTGGCAACTATACGGTTAGCAAGGTGTTCGGTGAGGCGATGGGATATTCCTACGCGAACCGATACGATATGGAATTCGTTGCCGTCCGCATCGGAAATTTTAACCGTGATCGGCCATTGCCCGAACACCCACATCATCTGGGTCATGGCGATGCAGTCCGTCTGTTTGAGCAGGCAATAACGCATCCGGACGTAAAGTTTGAGATTGTGTTTGGTGTCTCGGACAGCAATTGGCCCCTGTATGATCTGGATCATGGACGCCTTGCAATTGGCTATTATCCACAAGATCGCTATGAGCATAAATAGAACCGAGATAGCAGCTGTGGACTTAGGGGAGAGGAACAGTGCGTAATATCCAACCCATTCTCGCGCTAATTATCGTTTTCTCATGTGCGTGCGCTGCGCTCTACGAGGTGATCTGGGCGCGTCAGCTTATCCTATTTTTTGGGAGTCCTATGGTTGCAATCAGCGCAACGTTGAGCGCGTTGATAGGCGGTTTGGGGCTTGGCTGTTTCTACTTTGGGCGTTTGGCACACGAGAAAAAAACGTCATTGCGCCTATATGCTTTTCTGGCTGCGGGGCTCGGCATCTTCGCGCTTATCTTCCCCATTCTGATGGACATTCTCAGTGCCATCTGCGTTCTCATCTACCGTGGACTGGGTGTGGGATTCCATTTCCTTTCGTTTACTCGATTTGTCCTTTCGTTTATTGTCCTGCTTATTCCGTCAACCCTGATGGGCGGTGCGCTACTCCTGCTCGGTATGTCCGCAAAGGAAAGATGTGCGGGTTTCAGAGCCGATCGACTCTTCACAATCAATATGCTGAGCGCCGGCATCGGCTGTATTGCTGTTGCGTTTATCCTTATCCAGCAACTGGGGATTCAGGATTCAGTTTACTTGGGTCTGGCGATTAACTTTATTCTGGCAGGGATTGCTTTCGGCTTAGATCGCTCGTGGTCCGAAGCTTCGGTGGACTCGCAGCAGGCTTCAAACGATGAATCAGGAATTTCTCCAACAGGGGAAATGTCGCGAGCAGTATTGTGGACATGCGCCGTTGCTGGCTTCTGTGGAATGAGTTATGCGGTTCTCTGGACGCGGATTCAGATCCCCTTTCTCGGCAACCCAGCTTACGCTTTCTCCGTTACGCTGACTACCGTACTGCTTGGCGTAGCCGTTGGCAATTTTCTATTCGCAGCGATCGCGCAGCGGATCCAATCGTTCGTAAACCTGTTCGGTTTGGTTCAAATTGGAGTGGGGCTATCTGTCGTTGCTCTTATACCTGCTTTTGGAAACCTGTATGGGATCAGTAGAGGGTTGCAAGCTGCCTTCGGAGTTGGGCGCTTTTGGGAATTTGCTGCTGGCTTTCTCCTGATCATTATTCCGGCTATCCTGATTGGGGCGAGTTTCCCACTGGCCAGACGAATCTGTGCCGCTGCCGAACTACGATCCACGGTCTATGCTTTCAGCACGATTGGTTCCCTCCTTGGACCGCTGTGTGCGGGCATCATCTTGATTTCGCTGATTGGGATACGCCCAAGCGTACTCTTAATCGCCGGATTGCATACAGTGGTCGGCTGTCTTCTGGTTCTTCGGAGTGCGGTGAAATCACAGTTTGTCAGTGGCACAGCGATTGGTGGTACTATCCTAACTGTCGGGATTGGACTGATGGTGTTGCTGTGGGGGAGTTCGCCCACTTTTCTGAGAAACGGAACCTTTTGGTCGCAACGCCTAAACGACACGCTCGCTGAACATACCGAAACTGTTGATGCAAACATTGCCACGTTTATGGATGACCAAGGCGTGCATCGTACCTACGTCGACAATGACCAAATCGCTGATACTTCCCGTCGGGGATCTGTGCCGCATCGGATTATCGCCCATCTACCGCTGCTACTGCATCCTGCCCCTGAACGCGCGCTTGTGCTCGGATTTGGAATGGGAATCACATCCCATACGATGACACAGCACGCCGTCCGCGTAGACGCCCTCGAAAATCCAAAGGGACTCATCGAAACAGCGCGGAAATACTTTACTGATGTAAACTATAACGTCATTGACAGTTCATTGTTCAATCACACGTTCAATGATGAACGAAGTTATGTGTTGATGACTCTTAACCGATACGATGTGATCGCCACAGGGATTATCCATCCACTTCTGGGTTCAAAGGGGGCTAACCTTTACTCCGTAGATTTTTACAGGTGGTGTAAGCGTATTCTTACAGAGGATGGTATAATATGTCAGTGGATACCGCTCAGTCAGCTCCCGGAACCGCATCTCAAGACGGTTGTGAGAACCTTCATTGAAGTCTTTCCAAATACAACAATCTGGTATAAATACACACCTGACTTTGCCGTCCTGATCGGCACACCGGAGCGGCTCCAGATAAATTATCGGCGTTTCATGGAAAAAACACAGATTCTGAGAGTCCAAAAAGCACTTCTGGCTGACGGTCTTGATGGTATTTCACTCCTCGATTCGTTTATGATGGGTGAGAAGGCAGTTCGAGTGTATGCCGGCGATGCGAAAATCCATACGGACAATCACCCACGTCTGGAATTCTCCCATCCCCGCGCACTGATAAATACAACCCATAAAAACATTGAAGCACTAGCGAAACATCGTGAACGCTTAACCCCCTATTTGACCAATTACGGTCAAACCATGGGCGATAAAGTTGAAGTGCGAAAAGGTGTTGACCTCTACTTTGATGCGACACAAAAATTGATTGAAGGGCAAATCGAATATGCCAAAGGAGAATATGAGAAAGCTGTTGGCATATTAAATCAAGCGGTAGCCATTAATCCACATGATAATACGATTCGGTCTAATCTTGGTGATGCAGTGGGATTGGCAACCAAGGATTACCAAAAGGAACTCAAGGAGACTGAAAAAAACCTTAAACAGGCGATACAGAGCAATCCACGGGATGTACAGAAACAGGTTGAATTGGGAATCACCTACGAGCTGCAGGGTGAATTGGCAAAGGCAGCGGACGCGTTTGAGGAGGCACTTAAATATGATCCGAATCGGCCAGAACTCTATTCGTTGCTCGGTCCGATTTATGAGCGGCAGGAGCGGTACGATGACGCGTTGCACACATATCAGAGGCTTGAGAAATTAGAGCCAAACTTGCCCGCTATCATCTTCGGTGCAATGGCATCGATTTATCATTTTCATAAGAAGATGCTTCCCGACGCACTTAGATACGCCCAGAAGGCGTTGGCGGCGGATGCAGAATCTTGGCGGGTGCATAACCTGATGGGGGTCATTTACACAGATCAGAAAGAGTTTGGGCAAGCAGCGGATGCTTTCAAAGCTGCGATGCAACTCGCGCCGAATGAACCGATGCCGCACAGCGATTTGGCTAAAACGTATCTGGCTCAGGGGAGGTACGCGGAAGCGCTGAAATCAGTTGAAACAGCGGTCCGACTCGCACCGCGCGATCCATACTTTCAAGAGCAGCACCGTCAAATCCAAGCGGTAACAACGTCCGGCAAAGAATGAATGACTGAAGAAGGCAAGAAGAAGCATCCGGAAAAGCCGAAGAAAAGTAGGGGATGAAGGTTAAAGAAGTAACCAAGCCTAAACTATTTAGAGCTTCATATTTGACAAAGGGGTAAACGGTAGAAAATGCAGATTCAATCACCAAAAGGGACGAGAGACATCCTCCCTTCAGAAGTTCAAACATGGCAGTGGGTCGAACAGACTGCACGGTCGGTCTTTGGCACCTACGGGTATCAGGAGATTCGTACGCCAATTTTTGAAAGCACGGACCTTTTCGTGCGTGGTGTTGGCGATACCACTGACATCGTTGAAAAAGAGATGTACACTTTCAATGACAGGGGCAATCGCAGCGTTTCATTGCGTCCAGAGGGCACAGCATCAGTGGTCCGCGCCATGCTCCAGAATCGTTTGATGGATGGTGCCAGCGTTTTGAAATTTTACTATATCGGTCAGATGTTCCGCTATGACCGTCCCCAGGCAGGGCGGTACAGAGAATTTTGGCAGGTTGGTATTGAAGCGTTCGGAGCGGATTCGCCTGCAATTGACGCAGAGATTATTGCAGCGGGACACCAATTCTTCTCAACGCTCGGCATCAAAGACCTCACTTTACATCTCAATAGCATCGGCGATCCGGCATGTCGTCCAAAGTACCTTGAAGATCTGACAGCGTATGCGAAAGCGCATCTTGACGAACTATGTGGAAAATGCTGTGCGCGTCACGAACGAAATCCGATGCGGATCTTGGATTGTAAAGAAAGCGGTTGTCGTGCCGTTGTCGCCAACGCGCCGCTTCTGTCTAATTACCTGTGTGATCCCTGTCGTGAGAACTTCGATATGGTAAAGAGCTATCTTGACGAACTCGAAATTGATTATCACGAAGACCCATACGTTGTTAGGGGGTTGGATTATTATTCCCGAACCGCGTTTGAATTCACAGCGGGTGGCTTGGGCGCGCAAAACGCAATCGGTGGTGGCGGTCGATATGACTATCTGGCGGAAGAAATTGGAGGTGCGCCAACCCCCGGTATCGGCTTCGCGCTCGGCATGGATCGGATTATGATTGCTCTTGAAGCCCAGAACGTTACGGTGCCAACCGCTTCCCCGGTGGATGTCTATCTCACAGTGTTAGGAGACGCAGCGATGCCTACAGCTCTGCGGTTAGCACAAGATCTTCGTGAGAATGGGATCAAAACAGATCTCGAGTATAAAGGGCGTGGCTTGCGAGCACAGATGCGGACTGCAAACAAACTCAACGCACGCTATGTCGTCATGATTGGTGAAGATGAAATCAATAACGAAGCTGCAACAGTGCGTGACATGGCGAGCGGAGATCAGCATTCGATTGCGTTCTCGCAGTTAGCTCAGATAATGCGTGAAAAGGTTGATAACTAGAACGCGATCCATCAAGCTGATCGTCTTGTGGTATGAAATTGTACTTTTTACAGATTGAAGGAGAGAATCAAAGTAATGCCTGAAATGAAAAGAACACATTATTGTGGAGAACTACGGCTTGCCGATGCCGGTCAATCGGTGCGACTCACCGGCTGGGTAGCCCGTCGCCGAGATCATGGCGGCGTTATTTTTGTAGACCTTCGCGATCGAACTGGGATCACGCAGGTGGTCTTTGATCCGATAATCGACCCTGAAGCACACCGTGCTGCGGGTGCGATTCGCAACGAATTCGTGTTAAATGTCAGCGGAAAGGTACGAGAGCGTGGGGAAGGACTAACTAACCCCAATCTCCTTACTGGTGAGATCGAACTAGCAACGGATGAATTGGAAATCCTAAACGTCGCGAGAACTCCGCCATTCGCTGTTGAGGACGATATTGATACAGCCGAGGAGGTCCGTCTGAAACATCGTTATGTCGATCTTCGCCGTCCAAAAATGCAGCACATATTACAGGTGCGACACAAAGCTGCCCTCGCTGCACGGAAGTATATGGACGAGCAAGGCTTCCTCGAAATCGAAACGCCTATTCTGATGAATAGTACCCCCGAAGGTGCACGCGATGTGTTGGTGCCAAGCAGGCATAATCCCGGCGAGTTTTACGCACTTCCACAATCGCCACAGCAGTTCAAGCAAATTTTGATGATGAGTGGTGTAGATCGTTACTTCCAAATTCCACGATGCTTCCGCGACGAGGACACCCGCGCAGATAGACAGCTTGAGTTTACACAACTCGATCTTGAGATGTCGTTTGCGACTGTGGATGACGTGCTTGAAGTTACGGAAGGACTGATGAAACACATGTTTGAAGAAGCTGCTGATATTCCCGTGTCTACACCGTTTCCCCGCATACCATATCACGAATCGATGGCGCGATTCGGGAACGATAAACCGGACACACGCTTTGAGATGGAACTCTCCGACCTTTCAGATCTGGTAGCAGACTGTGATTTCAAGGTGTTTACGGGTGCCTTGGCAAATGATGGACAGGTAAAAGGACTGGCCGTTCCCGAAGGAGCATCACTTTCTCGTAGGGAGATTGATGAGCTTACAGAATTTGTCGCCATCTACAGAGCGAAAGGATTAGCGTGGATTAAGGTAACAGAAACAGGTGCCTTTGAATCAAGTATTGTCAAGTTTTTCAGCGAGGATACGCTCAAAGCAGTCAGCGCGCGGATGGGGGCAAAGCCGGGAGATCTGATGGTGTTTGTCGCTGATAGACCGAGGATTGTTGCCGATGCGCTTTGCAATCTCCGGCTTCACCTTGGGCATAAACTGAATCTAATAGATGAGAGCCGATATGACTTCCTATGGGTTGTGGACTATCCACTGTTCGATTGGGATGAAGTGGAGCAGCGATACGAACCGTTCCATCACCTCTTCACGGCGCCAACGGAGGAGAGTATTCCACTGTTAGACACCGACCCTGGGAAAGCACAATCACAGCATTATGATCTGATTATCAATGGCACTGAGATCTGTAGCGGCAGCGTCCGAATCCATCAGCAGGAGACTCAACAGAAAGTGCTTGAGATCTTAAAGATCAAACCGGAGGAAGCGGAACAGCGATTCGGCTATTTTATTGAAGCCCTAGAATACGGCACACCGCCACATGCGGGAATTGCACCTGGCTTAGATCGAATTGTAATGCTGATGACCGGCGAAGAGAATATCCGTGAAGTCATCGCGTTTCCGAAAACCCAGAGTGGGTTATGCCTACTCACCGGCGCGCCTTCTGAGGTCAACGACGAACAGCTCGAAGAATTGTCGATTAAGGTTGATGCTGTTGAAGATTAATCGGATTTTTGGCGCATTGCACATACCAACCTGATACCCCATTCCTACATCTGTTTTGCGAAACCCATTTTCGCCCCTTGACGTCTTTATATAGGGGGGCTTGTTTCCACACAGCACCGGAACAGCGTGTCTATTAACCTGTGTCAAATTGAACACACCTTCTCCGACAACAGGGCAAGAATGGGGATGTCTGCAATGAGGGGCGAGATTCGTTTCAGTTTAGAGGACCAACAGTTCATTGATCGAGCCACAGATTTTTGCCAACGAATGGGCAAACGCGCGGTCCTCATGTTGGTTGGGAGTCGTGCCGCTAACTTTGCCGATGAATGGTCGGATCTTGACCTGTGTATCATTGGTGATAAGCGCTATCTGTCTGATGAAGATCGTAACACTTATGAACGAAGCCAACAACTCTTCGTTGATCGGGGTGATTATGAAGCTCACTGGTCGTTTTTTGACGAAGGCGACCTACGCGCATGGTTGGAAACATGGCCGAGTGAGATGATGTGGCTTATTGCCACCTCGCGGACTCTCTACGGCTGTTCAAGTGTCGCTGAAGAACTGAAGTATTGCTGTCGGTTGTATCCACCAGCGGTTGCGGAGAGCAAGTTAAAGTGGATGTTCGGCAAGTATTACTACTCGCAACGCGGTCCCTTGGCTATGGCAGCGCGGAGGCATGTGGAAATGGCGTTTGTTGCAGTCGGCAGCGTTATCGAGTACCTCTGCAAAATTTGCTGCGTTGCTGAGAGACAACCGTTCCCCTATAGCAAATGGCTGATTGAGGCAGCTAAACAAACACAACTGGGCGAAGTAGTATATCCATCGATTCAACGGGCGGTAGGTGGCATTAGAGAATTTCTCAACCCACCGGCGGATCGGCACTGGCGTGATTGGGTGCCGGTAAAAGAATTGCGGGCGACGTTGCCAATTGTTCAAAACGAGCTAAAAGGACTGGGTTGGGGTTGCGATTGGATTGACAATCCGGAGAGAGTTTACTTCGAGAAGACAGTGAGACGACCCGAGCCCTAAACACCGAGGACCCAGAATTAGAACGCCAAACGGATGTATCGGGCATGACTCTTGCGAGAAATATTATATGATTTTCAATAATGACGAAGGAGATTTTGTAAAATGAAGAAAGAGCAGTTGCTCGAACGACGAATCGCGGTGTTGATGGGTGGAAGATCGGGTGAAAGACAGGTGTCGCTCCGATCTGGGGCGCGGATCGCTGACGCACTTCAGCGGCTCGGTGCAGATGTGGTGAGAATTGATCCAATCGACCTTGATTGGATCGAGCGGATGCGAGATGCCTCAATTGAAATTGCATTTTTGGGGGTACACGGAAAAGGTTGCGAGGATGGAACGATTCAAGGTGTGCTGGAGGCGTTCGAGTTTAGCTATACCGGTTCCGGAGTATTGCCAAGCGCGTTGGCAATGAACAAGACCATGACCAAACGGGTGCTATCGACGATGGACATTCCGACACCGGATTACCTCGCAGTGGACCCTAACCGAAGTCTGGAGCTGCAATGCGATGAAGCAATCGAGCGTTTAGGGCTACCGCTTGTCCTGAAACCTGCATCGGAGGGATCAAGTATTGGAGTCTCGATTATTTCCGAGCCACTAGAGGTCAAGCGGATTGCCTATAAAACCCAACATCAGTTCGGGGATATTCTATTTGAACGATATATTCAAGGCCAAGAGGTCACTGTTGGGTTGTTGGGGATCAATGAAAACCTTCGCGCGCTACCTGTGTTAGAGCTAGTTCCTAAACGAGAATTTTATGACTACGAAGCAAAATATACTGAAGGGATGACCGAGTTCATTATTCCTGCAAGGCTGTCCGACTCCCTAACCCAAGAGGTACAGGAGATCGCACTTGGGACGCATCAAGCAGTGGGTTGTTGGGGGTACTCAAGAGTGGATATGTTAGTCGATACCGCTGGGCAACCTTACGTGATGGAAATTAATACATTGCCAGGATTGACCGACCTAAGTGATCTACCAGCACAAGCGGCAGCAGCGGGAATGTCTTATGATGAATTGATCTATGAAATCTTAACAAGTGCACAGATACGTTTGGTTGCCTCTGATTAATATTGATCCAGTTATCGTTGGAAATACCCCGGTTTCAGCTACCCACATACAGACCACCTACGCAGAGGTTATTTGCGTGGGGATAACATCGGTGGCACCTTGTCGAAATGCTACGGCGGAGTCAATCATCTTAAAGATGTCGAATTGTGGTTGGTAACCAATAAGCCGTGCACCCTTGGTGAGACCAAACTCATAAAAGGTCGGTGTGTTTTCTATTAACCGAACATCAACGTAATCTACCCCCAGTTTTTCCGCGAGATAAGGCACCGTTTCCTCCCATGTAAAGGGCGTTGGCCCCGCAAGGTGGAAAGTCTCTCCGATCGCCTGCGGTTTGCCAAGCGCGGCTAAGAAGCCGAGCACGATATCGCGCACGTCGGCGATATGTTTCTTATAGGATCTGCCATTCTCGTCTCGCGCTATAAGTAGACGTTCCCCAGCGTTCCCGAAACCCAGTAATTGTTGGCGTGTTTCGGCAGCGGCACCCGTTGTTCTGCTTGCGTAGGCGTTCTGCCAGTGATCAAGGCGAAACTGCGAAAAGTCGAGGATTTCATCGCCAGCCGCTACAAAGGCGAAACGGAAAATCGAGATCGGCAGTTGGTAACTCCGATAATACCCGCGACACATCTCTTCCCCAAGAACCTTTGAAAGCGCATACCAGCCACCCGGCTTCTGAGACATCTCGTCTTCACTGATCGGGTCGGATAGTCCACCGGGGACGTATTTTTCGTACGTGGCGTCGGTGCTGGCAAAGAAGAAGTGTTTCAGGTTATCCAGATTTTCACGGGCAGCCTCCAGTATATTGAACGTGCCGCGTGCATTGATCTCAAAATAGTCTTCGTTGGAGAAGGGACCCCCACCTTGGAATGCCGCTCCCAGATGGCAGATTGCTTCTACCCCGCTGACCGCGTTGTTTACATCCGGAGAATTAACCAGACTTCCCTCAACTAACTCCACTGGAAGTCCGTCAAATTTTTCCAGTCGCGCGTCCTTTTCCCAAACCAAGCCGCGCACCTCATGTCCTTCGTCAATGAGAGCTTTAGCAAGGTTGGCACCGATTCTGCCGGATATACCGGTAACGAGAATTTTCATAAATGGGATCTCCTAATTTTATTAAGAGCGAGGTCAGTTTTTGTTTGTGATTTTCGCTCTATTTTGTTATCATTTCGTTATATTTTACGCAGCACCCGCTTGAGTGTCAAAAGGAAAAACTGAAATATTACGGTTTCGACGCTTGTAGAGTTGCATCCTGCTTTGGAGAGACGGCTGTGCTTATGGGAATTAGGGGAATTGTTTTGCGACCGATTAGTGTGGCATTAGTATGAGATCGTTTTCATCATATTCCCCGGTAATGATATCTTACAGATTTCAAGAAGGTAGTGAAACATCTGCCCCAGCAGACCGGGTAAGTCTACCTTTAGTTGATAACGATCTGACTTCCGCTACGCGGAAGATCATTAGTTGCCTTTCGGAGTGCCTACAATGAATGAAGGTAAAACCTTAAAAAGACAGATTATTGTCATGTTTCTTCTGATCGGATTATCTCCACTGTTCTCTGCCTCTATCCTCGCCTTCTATTCGAGCCAGAAAACGCTGAACCAAGTCGTCGGCGATATAGAACGAGATCTAGCAATTAAGGTGATGGATAAAATAGACCGCGAGATGGAGAACATCCACCTTCTGGTTGAAAACTGGACCAGTTTTGAAAATCGAAAGGTTTTAGTAAATATTGTAACTGAAGGTCAGAAGAAGAGTTATGAGGAGTTATTTGAGGAATGGAACCGAGACGGCTTAACTTTAACTGCCGGGGCAGGGTTTCTAAAAAGCCTCCAAGAGGCGAATCCGACGCAATTCAAGGAGATCTTTCTGACCGATCTGCGCGGATACGTTGTCGCTGCTACCGGCAAAACAAGCGATTTCGATCAAGGTCCGGGCGATGATCCGCCATTCGGTGAAAAATGGTGGGCAGCGGCGAAAGATAAAGGTGAACATGTCGGAGAAATTGCTTTTGATGAAAGTGCCGGGGTTTACTCCGTAGATATTAACATGAGCGTCAAAGATGATGACGATGAAACTGTGGGCATTATAAAAGTGGTCTACAGTGTGGAGAATATCCGGAATCTAATCGGAAGCACGGTGCCGGGAGATACGCGGCATTACGAGCTGCTTAATCGATACGGGTACATCGTTGCAGCCACTGAAAGCGATCGGGCGGGGATTTTAAAAGAAATGTCTCGGGTCGTACTCCCTGACAACAAGGAAGTATGGAAGAACCGGGCCGCCAAACATGGGTTCGCGATCGGGGAAACTGAGGACGAAAAAGTCCTTGCGGGCTGGTCGCGCGGTGAGGCGTGGACGGTAGTAACCTACAGTCCTCTTGACGCAGCCTACGCACCCTTGCAGCAGCAGGCGCGCTGGCTTATGGGAGTATCGGTAGTTGCTACCATCATCATACTTCTTGTCGCACTGGCTGTTGGGAATCGTGTGGTGTCTGAAATGCTCGGCAAGGAGATCATGGCGCGAGAAATTCAAACTGCTCAGAGTATGCAGATAGGATTGTTGCCTGAGGCGCTTGACATTGCAGGACTTGATCTGGCAGGGCGGTGTCTCGCAGCGAACCGCGTCGGTGGGGACTATTATAATTATCTCTGGATGGATTCCGAACAGAGGAAACTCGCGATTGTCATCGCGGATGTTGCTGGTCACGACATGTCGGCGGCAATCCCAGCCGTGATGTTCTCCGGGATGCTTGAGTTTGCTGTCAAGGAGGGTGCACCGGGCGCAATGCTCACTGCGCTTAATCAGTCTCTTTGTCAACAACCGAAACGCACACCCTTTATTACATGCTGTGTTGCCATTATCGATTTAGATGAACACCAGGTACAGTGGTCAAAGGCAGGTCATCCCGAAATCTATCACTATCAGCCAGACACAGGGACTGCCATTGAATTATCATCAGAAAGCTACCCCCTCGGTGTATCCCTGAAGGCGGAATATACCGACGAAACGCTCAGTCTATCTGAAGGAGATCTGCTTATCTTTTACACCGATGGTCTCCCGGAGGCTGTCAATCCCAGTGGGAGGGTTTACGGCTATAATCGACTCGAAAGGAGCATCCTTCGCGCCGCCCAAAGCGATCTTTCCTCTATAGAGATCATCGACCAGATGATAGCCGACGTTCGTGGGTTTATCGAAAATACTGAACCGGAAGATGATATATCTGTCGTTGCAGCGAAAGTAACCTGAGCTAGATGAAGGCAAAAGCCACACCAAATCTCGGTTCACACGAAGAGTACCTTATGCCAAACGCATATCCAGACAGAAGATTTTTACATTTGGCCGATTCAAGCGAAGAAACCAAATTGGTAAGAGATATTCTCAAGAGTCCGCTTGGATTGGCTTCAGAGGTAGTCACTTGGATTTTTGAGGAGAAATATGAAGAACTAATAAATAACCTAGATGAGATAAAGCAATTTGCAGCAGGCATCGATAAGGCCCAGAAACTTTCTGAGGATTATACCCTAGCATCTTACTATCCCTTTATGTTTGCTTTTCATCAATACTTTCACAGTTCATTTCGAGCTAGGCAAGGTAAAGTCCTTGAGAAGATGATAGAGAATATTCTCAAGCAATATGGACAGTGCGATCAAGTTCCTGCTGGGAATAAAGGCAGACTCGCAGTTGTACATGATATTTTTGGTGTGTCAGACTTTCCGCCCCTTGATATTGATGCCTTGGGGAATAGTACCATAAACAAGAAAACGATAGCTATTCAACTGCGCTCAAGAGATGATACGGGTGGTACAACGGCTAAGGGATCGCTTGTTGATTTCCTAAGAGAGTTATTAAGGTTAAATAAGATTCCCCAAAACGATATCCTCTATTTGGTATGTATATGGGACCCTCGAGAAGCACAGCAGAAAATTTCAACAATAAAGAAGATGTTTTCCTCGCTTCAGGACCAGGTCAAGGTTTCAGAAGAGAATTTTCACAACATTGCTAAGAAGAAGGTACGACTACGGGAGAACATCTCGCTAAAAATGGCTTATGGAACTAAGGAGATCGCGACCGCTCTCTATGACTGGATAGATGATAAGAATGAGGACATTTTGAATTCCATATCTAGGATTGTTGACTTAGTTAGCGATTGGGATGACTTGTGGATTGCCTACGCAATAGCAAGCTTGGAATTGGAAGTCGCTGCATTTTGGGGTGAACCTAATACAAGATTGTTAAACAAATATTTCGATAGAATAGGAATTGGCTTTAACTTTGCGTCCTATCAAGACCTAATTGATTCGATCGATAGGATTCTTCAACAGATGATTCCTCTCTGGACAGAAGATAGTATTCCTCTGAGGTCAGTATCTGACAAAGCGCAGTACATAAGGGATTTATTATTCTTGAAGGCACACTATGAAAAATAAGAATGTAACAGAACAACTGCCTCTCTTTTCCATAGGTGGTGTCGAGGAGGCCTCTAAAGCTGATGAATCCGAAAACCGAAGCCAACTCATTTCTTTCCGGGAGTTAGTTCCTGAAATCAAAGATACAGGATATCTGACGCACTCGATCTTCTACTACCCGGCTAAATTTATCCCCCAAGTCGTGCGGTACGCACTCAAATCCTTTACAAACGAGGGGGATTGGGTTGTTGATCCCTTCGCGGGTTCCGGTACTGTGGGCGTTGAGGCGTATCTGTGCAAGCGGAATGCGTTTTTACTGGACCTGAATCCACTCTTGAATTATATGATCCCCCTTAAAGTGCGCACCGAAAAAGTGCTATTGAGTGAAGATATTTTAAGTCAGACCTTAGATAATCTGGAGAACAGTGAAGATCGCTACACCCCAACGTGGTCAAATATAGCGTACTGGTATCCGCCTGAAATGTTGGAAGCCATTAGTAGATACTGGGGATTTATCAAAAAGAGTGAGCGTACCATCTACACGGCAATCATAGAATCGGTGCTGTTGAAGGCGAGTAAGCACTTCTCCTATGCGGAACATCGAACGCCTAAACTATTCCGGTCCAAAAGTAAACTAAAATATGTCGAAGAGCTGCTACAGACCGATTGGATCGAAAAATTAGGAAAGATGATTAGGAGTCAGTCATTGCAGACCTTGCGGAATCTGAATGACTTTGCAACAGTGACGAACCATCATCATAACTGTGTTGAGTTTAAGGGTGGGGTGGATTCGTCATACTATCGGTTTGAACGGGAATTTGATGCGCTAATCACATCGCCTCCTTACCTACAGGCTCAAGAGTACATGCGGACGGTTAAGATGGAGTTGTTTTGGTTAGGGTATAATGATGAACAGATAAGAGCGTTATCCAGGCTTGAAATACCGTATCGGAAGGCGGATCGAATCGTTCAAACCCCAACACTGGACAAAGTGAGGATGGAACTCACACGGCAGGACCTGCTGAAATTATTGGACTCCTATTTTTGTCATACCATCAATGCCCTTGAGAGTGCAATGAATCAGTTAAAACCGAATGCACGGGCATGCATCTTCATCGGGAATCCCTTGATCGATGGGATAAAGGTTGAAATCTGGCGGATTTTGATGGAGTATTTTACAGACAAGGGCTATCTCTTTGAAAGCCTGTATGAAGATCGCATAAAGCATAGACAGCTGTTCGGCACAAGGAAAAATAAAAATCCAGATGGGATGAGGTCTGAGTTTTTGTTAATCTTGAGAAAAGGGTAACGGGTAATGAGATACCCTTCGGGAAGTATAAAATGAATGACAGTTTTCGCGAATCTGAAGCCAGAGCGGTGCTTAAATCCTTGGAATCATCTTACTGTCCAGCACCGATAAAAGAAGCACGCGAACGACAGGATGAAATACTGATTGAAAGGTTCGGTGGGAAGCCCTACGCCATCGCCGATGTAGGTTGTGGGACAGGCTACCACGGCTCGATCTTTGCCCCCACCTGTCGGCTTTATCACGGTTTTGAAATATCGACACATATTGGAAAAATTGCTCAAGAGAGATGGTGCAACGAGGGCTTGAACAACGCTGAGTTATTTTTGGGCGATGTGGCTCAGAGCGAAACACCGGCTAATTTCTATGATCTTGTCTGGTGTTTATACTTCACCCCCGGCAATTTTCGAGAACCATCAACAGACCTAAGTCTTTATACGGATGCGTACCTCGATCAGAATCCGAGTTTTATCACGATATTCTCGAACTTTTATCGGTCGCTGAAACCGGGTGGATTGATGTTCTTGACTATCTACAAGGATGTACCGGAGGCGGAGGATGCCCAAATCGACTTCTACGAGCATACCGATCAGCGCGTAGTAACGCCCAGAGGGGGACGCTTTGTAGCGACTGCGGAAAATTTCTGGTCAGCCAGATGGACAAAGAAAAGCCTCCTATCGAATCTTAAGGCGTGTGACATAGCGGAGAGCAATGTTATGTTTCATGAGTTAAATCATATCGCATGGCTTGTCGAAATCAGTAAGTAATTGTAGAGTAAAGGAGATACTATGATTGGACCCAAACTTCCCTACCGCTATGACCACTACACTTGGCCAGAAATCCGGGATCTAATAAAAAAGCAGCCTGTGGTGGTCCTGCCGGTAGGTTCCACAGAGGACCACGGTCATCACCTTCCCTTGGATGTGGATACCTTTGTGGTCAGTAGCATCTGCGATGCCGCTGCCCAGCAGATCCCCGATGAAGTCCTACTACTGCCCGAAGTGGCTTACGGTTTTGAAGATCATCACATGGATTTTCCCGGCACCATCACCATCCGTGATGACCATCTGCTTAATTTTATTGTCGATATCACCAAGAGCGTTGCCCACCACGGTTTTCGCAAGATCCTCATCGTCAACGGTCACGGATCTAACGCCCCTATTCTGGAACTTGCAGCGCGCCGGACAGTGATAGAGACCGATGCACACTGTGGTGCGCTCAATGCGGGCGCAGGGGTTGACGTGGATGAAATCGTTGAGTCAGATGTCCTATCCCACGCGGACGAGATCGAAACATCGGTGTACCGCTACCTTAACGACGCAGCAGTGCAGATGGACAAAGCCGCGCACGAAGTGAAGGTTCCAGTCTCGCGCTACTACTGGCGTGGTACAGTGCGTGGCAAAGGGAGCGCACCGCTACGCATGATGGATCAATGGTCGCGCATTTCAGACACGGGGGTCATCGGTGATGCTACTCTCGGCACGGTGGAAAAGGGCGAACGATTTTTTAACGCTGCTGCCACAGAACTCGCTGCCCTCATTCGCGAATTCCGTGCCCTACCCATTGAGCCACGCGTAGACCACCATTGAGCCCGGTGTGGAGTTCCACACAAAACACCACCCAATTACATCGCTAGAATGGAGACAAGAATCTAACATGCCCCAAAATCAACTCATCGTTGCTTTAGATGTAGAAGATTTAGCAGCAGCAAACGAACTAATTACCATACTTTCCGATGAGGTCAAATGGTTCAAAATCGGCAAACAGCTCTTTACCGCTGTAGGTCCCGCTTCAGTCAAGCTGCTACGTGAAGCAGAAAAGGATATATTTCTTGATCTCAAATTCCACGATATTCCCAACACCGTAGCCGGCGCAGTGGCATCTGGAACAAGCATCGGTGCCAATATGATTAATCTGCACGCTTCAGGTGGGTTGGAAATGATGCGTGCGGCAGCGGAAGCCGCCGAGAAACAAGCGTCCGAACTTGGGATTCCAAAGCCAACGCTTTTGGGCGTGACTGTCCTCACAAGTGTCGATGAGGGGAATTTTCAACGCGATTTTGGGACGCAACGCAAGTTGGAGAGCCAGGTAGCATACCTTGCAGAACTGGCCAAGCAGGCGGGGCTGGATGGTGTAGTCGCGTCCCCGTTGGAAATTGAGTTGATTCGGAAAGTTTGCGGAGACGATTTTGTAATCCTTACACCTGGTGTGCGTCCGATATGGGCGGCTTCAAACGACCAGCAACGGGTCATGACACCCGCCGAAGCAGTCAATGCCGGTGCCGATTACATTGTCGTTGGACGACCTATCACAGCGGCGGACAACCCGCGCGAGGCAGCAAGAGCGATACTACGAGAAATTCATGAGTGAATCATAAAGCACGAGACATCGATATGGGGATATGCCGTCCTGTTCACGCCTATGCTGAATAGAAATCGATGAGAAACTCAACAAGATTGTGTTTCGGCTCGTCAAAGACAAAGATCATATTCTTAACATGAGGACTATAAACATCAACAGTCAATGAATAATCAACAGAGGATACGGAACTACTGTATTTTAGGACATATAGATCACGGAAAGAGCACACTCAGTGATCGCCTTTTGGAGTACACCGACACATTGACACCCCGTGAGATGCGTGAGCAGGTTTTGGACCTGATGGATCTTGAGCGTGAACGCGGCATCACTATCAAGGCGACCGTCGTAAAACTGGATTATCACGCCACAGACGGGGATGCCTATGAACTTAACCTAATAGATACCCCGGGACATGTTGATTTCACCTATGAAGTGTCACGGAGCCTCGCAGCGTGCGAGGGCGCGATTTTAATCGTTGATGCTGCGCAGGGCGTAGAGGCTCAGACATTAGCAAATGCCTATCTCGCAATTGACCACGATCTCGAAATTATTCCTGTTATCAACAAAATTGATCTCCCGACTGCGCGTCCTGAGGAGGTCAAACGACAGATCGAAGACGTCGTGGGTATCCCCGCGGACGAAGCTATTCTGGCGAGCGCAAAGGAAAATATCGGGACGCAAGAGATATTAGAGGCTATTGTTAGTCGCATTCCTCCCCCGAAGGGAGGCACCAAGGACCCCCTTAAGGCACTCGTTATTGACTCCGTGTACAACAGCTATCGAGGCGTTGTCATGTATGTCCGCGTGTTTGACGGGAGCGTAAAAGTAGGCGACAAAATCCGTTTGATGGCAGCGCAGAGTGCTTACGAAGCGGAGGAGGTCGGAGTCTTCCTGCCAGACATGGAGCCTGTTGATATTCTCTCTACCGGTTCAGTCGGCTATGTAATTGCCGGAGTTCGAGAGATAGCGGACGCCAAAATCGGTGAGACAATTACTGATCACACAAACCCAACCGCCACACCGCTACCCGGCTACCGTGAAATGAAGCCGCTTGTGTTTTGCGGGCTGTATCCAGCAGATACGAGTGAAGTGGGGGTGCTGCGAGAGGCACTTGAAAGACTTAAACTTAACGATGATTCTTTTGTCTTCGAGCCTGAAACCTCTATCGCACTTGGATTCGGCTTTCGGTGTGGGTTCTTAGGTTTGCTGCACATGGAGATAATCCAGGAACGCTTGGAACGTGAATTTGATCTATCCCTTGTCCGGACCTCGCCCAGCGTTAAGTATCATGTCAACCAACGAAATGGGGAGTCTGTTGAAGTTGATAACCCCGCAAAGATGCCTCCCGTTGATCAGATCGATTTCATCGCGGAGCCGCACATCGCCGCTGATATTATCGTACCGCAAGACTATATCGGCAATGTGATGGACCTGTGTCAGAAACGACGTGGTATTTTCATTCGCATGGACCAACTGGATACAACCCGCGCGCAAATCAGTTACAATCTGCCCCTGGGAGAAATTCTCATCGATTTCTACGATAAACTCAAATCATTAACGCGCGGGTATGGATCACTTGAGTATGAAGTCGGCGAGTACAAGCCGGCAGATCTCGTCAAGCTCGATATCTTGCTCAACGAAAAACCGGTTGACGCCCTCTCAACAATTGTCCACCGCGACATGGCTTACGGCAGGGGGAAAGCGTTAGTAGAAAAGTTGAGAGAAGTGATCCCACAACAGATGTTTACTGTTCCCATACAAGCCGCAATCGGGCATAAAGTGATTGCGCGTGAAACTATCCGTGCTTTACGAAAGAACGTCACTGCAAGACTTTACGGCGGCGACGTTACTCGCAAGCGTAAGCTACTCGAAAAGCAGAAGGAAGGCAAGAAACGGATGAAACAGATTGGGAGCGTCGAAGTACCACAGGAAGCATTTATGGCAATCCTGTCAATTGATGAATAATTCAGATTAAGAGGTGACATTTTTATGAACGAAACATCGGCAGATACACACGCAGAAACACTATCACGATGGCAGAGATTCCAGCAAACTGTGGTATGGGAGTACCTTCAGGTTATTGTAGTTGCTTTCGTGCTTGTCTTTGGATTTATTCGTCCTTTTGTTGTTGAGGCATTCAAAATTCCTTCCGGTTCTATGGAAGAGACCCTGCTTGTTGGAGATCGCATCCTCGTCTGTAAATTCATCTATGGCATCAACATCCCGGGAACGAAAATTAAACTGTTTGACTTTCACGAACCTGCCAGAGGAGATGTGTTTGTATTTGTTCCGCCTCACGAGCGAACAAAGAACTTCATCAAACGCATTGTTGCCGTCGGAGGTGACACAATTGAAACGAAGGGCGACACGCTTTACGTTAACGGAGCACCAATCGAAGACAGTGCCTATACAAAACATGTCTCTCGGTCCATTGGTCATCAGTACGATTTTCCCCCATTTCGTAAGCCGTATCATTTGCCTAATGACAACGCCTTTACCCCGTATAAACTCTCGCCAAATCAGTTTCGCATGACGTTTCCAGATGGAATGCCCTTTAAAGTTCCAGAGGGTTATGTTTTTGCAATGGGTGATAATCGAGATCAGAGTAGCGATAGCCGTACCTGGGGACCTGTGTCTGTGGCCGATATTAAGGGGCAAGCCTTCATGGTCTATTGGTCTTACGACGCATTCAATCAGAGAAAGCCTTGGGAGGTTTGGAAGGCTATCAACGGGGTTCGGTTCACTCGAATTGGAAGTATGATTCGATCAGAGTTTGATGGTGGGCATTGAGAGATTGTCAACTTGTGACATCGACAAACGGGAGGGAATTGACTATTGTCCGTTGAAGTCCGTTTAGATCATATTGTAAAAGCCTTTGATACCACAGTTGCGGTGAATGATGTCAGCCTTGAGATTAAAGAGGGCGAGCTGTTTTTTCTGCTCGGCCCATCCGGATGTGGAAAAACTACCTGCCTGCGTATTCTCGCAGGGTTCTACGAACCGGACAGCGGGAAGTTGATGTTTGGTGAGCGGGAGATGAGCAGAGTGCCGCCGAATAAGCGGAATACTGGCATGGTCTTCCAAAACTACGCTTTGTGGCCCCACATGACGGTCTTTGAGAATGTTGAGTACGGTCTGTCACTTCGTAAGATTGATAAGGAGGTCCGAAAAGAGAAAGTCCACGAAGTCTTAGAAGTGGTGCAGATGCCCGAGTACGCAGATCGACCTGTCAATAAGCTCTCCGGCGGACAACAGCAGCGCATAGCATTGGCGCGCGCCCTCGTCGTTGAACCGGATGTGTTACTTCTCGACGAACCGCTAAGCAACCTCGACGCGAAGCTGCGCCTTGAAATGCGCCAAGAAATTAAGCGCATCCACTCACAAGTCGGTGCCACCGCCGTTTATGTCACACACGATCAGCAAGAAGCGATTCACCTCGCGGACCGGATGGCGATCATGAGAGATGGTTCAATCATCCAAGTCGGCACACCCCGCGAAATCTATCGGTTTCCTACCAATCCATTTGTAGCAAGCTTTATCGGCGAGACTAACTTTATCAGCGGTAAGATACAATCGTTGTCCAATGGAACTGCCGAGGTTGAAACGGAAATCGGCATATTGCGTTCGACGACAATCTATCACGATTTTACAAACGGTGAAGCGGTTACCTGCTGCATCCGTCCAGAGTCGATCCACTTCGATGAAGTAACCGCGGAAGGAACATCAAACCGGCTGAACGCGAAGGTCCTCAACGCAACCTATCTGGGACGTATCGAGGAATACCACTTAGCGCTTGCAGATGAACTGACAGTGAAAGCGGTGCTGTACAATCCGAGAACGCACGGTAGGAATGTCGGGGATACGCTTTCCATATCTGTCAGTTCGGACGATGTGATCCCTCTACCGGTCGCTGTGAATCTCCCGATAAATCGGGATTCTCGGAACGGAACCGATCTAACCGGGGCAGAGGAACCCTACAGCGATGGGGAAGAGCGCGAGGACTTGTGAATCTACTGAACACCATCAGAACAAAAATATCGATTCTCGCTGCGGTTGTCTTTCTCGTTCTGTTTCTTACTGTTCCTCCTTTCCACAATTGGCTCGTGAATATCTTCGACCTCTTCAGAGATCCACAGGTAATGCGCGAGTACATTGCTGGTTACGGTCTGTTTGCTCCGTTGATCTCTGCGATGCTCATGATCTTCCAAAGTGTTGCTGCGCCGTTGCCCGCCTTCCTAATCACCTTTGCCAATGGGCTGCTGTTCGGTGTATGGTGGGGCACAGCGCTATCGTGGAGCAGCGCCATGTTAGGTGCCGCACTCTGTTTTTCCATTGCTCGATACTTTGGCCGTCCTGTCGTCGTTAAGTTGGTCAGCGAATCCGCACTTGCCGCTTCCGACCGATTTCTTGAACGTTACGGTAAACACGCGGTGCTCATTGCGCGGTTAGTCCCTATTATCTCGTTTGATGTAATCAGCTATGGAGCAGGGTTGACCGGTATTAGGTTCCTCGGTTTCTGGATCGCCACCGGAATCGGGCAACTGCCCGCCACGATTCTGTACTCCTATCTTGGTGGTGAGGCAACAGGTACAATCAAAATCCTATTTTGGGCATTCGGGGTCATCATTGCGATTTCTATCGTGACATTCTTGATTAAGCGACGATCAAAGTTCGATCCTGCTGTGTAGACAGCGATTACTGCGATTATCTGGAGGAATCCATGGAAATCCGTGGCATCCATGAATCAGAATTAGAGGAGATGATTGACCTACAGTGCCGGGTATTTCGACCGGACGGGCATGAAAGGTACTGGCAATACGTTCGCGCCGAACCAAGTTACCGGTGCGACCAATCCCGCGTCCTAATAGTGAACGGGGAAATCGTTTCGACCCTCCGTGTATGGGAACGCGAAATGCGAATCGGCTCTGTTCCCGTGCCTATGGGTGGGATTGGGGGTGTCGGCACACACCCCGACCATCGAGGCGCTGGTTATGCTACAGCGTTGATGAAGGATACTATCACCTACATGCGGGCAGCGGGCTATGACATTGGAGTACTCTTTTCGGCTATCCCGTGTGCATTCTATCGGAAGTTGGGTTGGGCGAGTGTGCCGTTGGAGGGGTTTCGAGTCACTCGGAGCCAATCCACCGGTCTGGAGGAAACAGATTGGCACGTGGAGCCGTTCGACGAGAATCGAGATTTGGAACCGTCCATCGCGCTTTACGATAGTTCCAATACCCAGCAGAGCGGATCACTCGTGCGCACACGCTCCTATTGGGAGAGCGGTCCAGCAAGGCTTCGAGATATTCTACCCACGGTGGTCGCCCGACGTGGGGATAGGTTTGGAGGCTACCTGAACTTTCAGATTGACGCAAAAAGCGCAAACATCCTCGAAGTTGCGTATGACCGGACGCAGCCGGGAGCCTTGACCGCGTTAGTAAGCCATTTACTGCAAGTATGCGAACGAGAGGGAGTGGAGGAACTCCACGGCGATATGCCGCATCGACACCCGATGGTCAATCTACTTACTGAAGGAACAGCGGGAGATACTTTCTTAACAGGCAATTCTGCTATGATGCTCTATGCCGTGAATCTCCTTGCTTTGTTCCAGCGACTACTCCCTGAACTACAAACCCGGCTTGATGCAGCGCGTCAGGATTTTGCCCCTGCTTCGATCTGCTTTGTCGTGAATGATCAAGAGGCTGGGCTGCGCCTGCTTGATGACGGAACGCTTCAAATCTTTGAGTCCGATGAGCAAGTCACCCGGATGACCTTGTCGGGACACCTATTCTGGTGTGCGCTGCTTGGCGAATCGGGTTGGGATCAGCTTGAACCAATCCTGCATCAGCAAGGAATTGTAGTTGGAGCGGAACTCGCAGCCCTACTATCCACACTCTTTCCACAGCGGGAGGTCATCTTCTGGACGCCTGACCATTATTGATCGGATGTAAAACTACAAATTGGAGGCAACTATGAAAATCGGTGTAACGCAAATTATTCTTGGAACGATGTCACTCGACGACACGCTTAACCTCTGCCAGGATGCCGGCTACGAGACGGTAGAGTTGACCTTCCGAGATGGAAAAGATCTGAACGCGGACATGAGCACATCAGAGATTGAAAGTGTTGGCGAGAAGTGTCGGGAGGCGGGGATTGAGATCGGCAGCGTCATCGCCAGCTATGCAGACCGCGGGAATCTGCTCAGTCCGAATACAGCGGAGCGGGAGAGCGGGGTCAAATCCCTCGTCCGCAACCTCGAAATCGCAGGCATACTTGGCGTGGACGGGATTCTTCTGCACCCCGGACAGCTTACCGTGTCCGATACGTATCAATCCGTTTGGGATAACCTGATCGGTATCCTGAAAGAGGTTGCTCCGATTGCCGAGCGCAACAAATCCGCAGTTGGGCTTGAAAATGTCTGGAACAAATTCCTGCTCAGTCCGAAAGAGATGCGGGACTTTGTAGACGAAGTGGGAAGCGAGTGGGTAGGGGTCTACCTGGACACCGCCAATATGATGGCTTACGGCTATCCTGAACATTGGATCCGCGAACTGGGGACTCGGATCTGCCGTGTTCACTTTAAGGACTTCGACCGAGGGGCGCATACATTCGTCAATCTACTGGACGGCGATACCGATTGGCCCACAGTGGTTCATGAACTCCGCGCAATCGGATACGACGGTCCCGTCATCCACGAGGTCGGTGGTGACCATGCCGCACAGGTTGACCTCGCTGAACGGATGCGCAAAATTGTCTCTATGTGATCCCACTCCGTTGTTTGGGTGCCTCAATCTTCTAAGGTCGCGGGGCGGACACCGAATTCTGCATCAAAGTCATGCCAAATTTCAGTTGAGACATCGGCGGTTGCTGCCTCGTATGCTTCCTCAACCTGCACCGTATTGGCGGGTCCCACCATCACAACACCGTCTACCGGTGCAGCCAAGCAGAATTGCATAGCAAGATGGCGGATATTTACGCCACGTTCTTGGCACCACTGCCACATCTGATATGCTCTCGGTTTGGCACCGGGATGCCGACGCTGTTCGGTTTCGATATCCGGTTCCACCCCAGTAAGTGACCCCATGCCAAGGGGGCTTGCGAGAATAATTCCTACATCATGTTCCCGCGCTAACGGCAATGTTGTTTCTGCGACCGACTGGTCAAGCAAATTGTAGTCAAGAAATGTGAGGACAATCTCAATGTGACCCGTTTCGATCGCGACCCGGTGAAACTCGTGTTGACGGACGCCGAGGCCGATATGTCGCACCTTGCCCTCCTTTTTCATTTCCAGCAATTCGTCAAGCGCACGACCGGGACCTAAAGGATCTTCTATCGTAATCGGATCATGGATCAGAACCGAATCTAAGTAATCAGTCCTCAGTTCCGTTAGGCTGTTTTCCACGCTCCGACGTGTCGTCTCGCCAGAGTAGTCCTTATCTGGACCCGGAGGGCTGACCTTGGCTTGCAGATAGACTTTTTTTCGTAAACCGCCCGCAAGAGCTTTGCCCCAGCGCCCTTCTGCATGACGAGGATACGTGTCCACAAAGTCGATACCTAACTCAATCGCACAATGTATGGCTCCAATCGTCTCAGCTTCGGTGCCTTGAGCCAACCACGCAGCACCCAGCGCGAGCGACTTCGGTCGCATCTCTGTGCGGCCCATCCGTCTCGTTTCCAGCTCTGCCATTGTCCCTCCTTGTATATTGCAAGAGTTTAGCATTAACGTGGGCCAGGTATTGTCACCTTCCCGTTATCGCGGCGTTGGGATTCCAAGAAGCCGATAATAATTTCCACAACCTTGTGCCCGTCTCTGCCCGAAGAGGACGATTCTCCGCCTTCAGCGACTATGTGCACCAATTCTTGAACGCCGGCGGGTATCCCCTCGACCTCCCACGCGGGTGCCGTTACGGTCTGAGAGCCATCTTCCCTCTCGATAGTTGCTTTTTCATTATCGATAAGGACGTATCCTGTTGTACCGACAATCTCAAGGCGAAATTTGGGACCAGGCGTAGTCTTAGATCCACCAGCATAGTATCCACGAACGCCATTTGCAAAGTGGATGTAGCCGCTCGCGGCGGGTTCCGTTTTGGGTTCATGGCCGCCGTCCCCACGATATTCCCAGTAATCTTCATATCCCGCCTCCAACTCGGCAGTTACCCACTCCGGGTCAGAATCTGCGTAATAGCAAATCGCATCGACGAGGTGCGTGCCGTTGCGGAATAACATCGCTCGGCTCCCGTTCAATGTGCCAATAATGTACTGCACCTCCCCAATCTCACCTCGCCCAACAATTTCTTCCTTTGTATGTCGCCATAGAGGTTGCCACCGTCGGGTGTGGTCAATCGACAAAATTGTACCGTTACGCTCAACCGCTTCGAGCATACGATCGGCATCCGCAAGATTGGTCGCCATCGGTTTCTCACAAAAAATTCCCTTCGCACCGGCATTGGCGGCGTTGACCACCAGATCCGCGTGCCGATGATCGGAGGTCGCAACCGTTACAATGTCTAAGTCTTCCTTCGCTAACATCTCTTGATGATCCGTGTAGAGCGCAATGTTTGACCAGTGGTCTTTCCACTGATCGTTAAAGTCCGCCAGTGTAGTTTCTGATATATCGCACCCAGCGACCAGTTCCGCGTTGGACAGTCCTACTAAACCAGAGGCGTGTCTCACGCCGATACCCCTACATCCAATCACACCAACTCGATATTTCGCCATGATAGCTTCTCCAATCTTCTTAGTTTTGTTCTATGTGGATTCTAGTTACCTGGTTGTGTTGCTTCCGAAACACGCGTCGTATTCCTCCCAGATCTCTTCAGGCAAAGGAATACTTGCGGCTCTCACATTCGACTCCAACTGTTCGAGATTCAGCGAACCGATGTTATTTCCGTGAATCCGTTCATCGCGCAGGCAGAATTGGATAGCCAACTGGAGCATATCTATGTCCTTTTCCATGCACCACTGCCATCTTACCCTCGCCGGTTTAAAATCGGGACTATTTTGCCACCGTTCCTTCGCTGTTTCTGTGTCAAGGTCAATTCCTGTGAGTAAACCACGCAGAATCGACCAACCGTTCATCACCCCAACATCCGCTTCAGCGGCGGTGGGTAGAACTGTCCCTGTG
This sequence comes from Candidatus Poribacteria bacterium, assembly GCA_965220385.1. Classification (GTDB taxonomy): domain Bacteria; phylum Poribacteria; class WGA-4E; order WGA-4E; family PCPOR2b; genus PCPOR2b. Next base: position 2,556,273 of record OZ244825.1, read on the forward strand.
ATGGTCTGACGGATGAGATTATAGTCGTTGAAGGTTAGGATGAAATCTACATCACCGGTGGCGATTGCCTTCAGATGAAAATCGTGCGGACCCATACCATACCCTGCGAACTTGGTCAGTCCACGAGCTTTACATCGGAGAACTCCCTCCAGTGTGCCACCTTTTTCAAGTGTTGGCTCGATTTCAGCGGGATCGTGGATAAGCACCCCATCGAAATAGCCGATATTCATCCACTGCAACTGATCCTCCACATCCGCAACTGCGCGCTCGGCAGAATAATCCGGTGTCCCTTCTCCGTATCCACCCCACTCCGCGCCAGAATGGCAACAGACTCGTCCGGTGATAATCACATCCTCACGAGGAATCTCCTTCATAGCCAATGCCAGCTTACGCATTGAATCCCCGTAGCAGCGTGCACCATCGAAGTGATTGACACCAAGACTGATAGCGTGTTTGATAAGGGCGACCGCATCGTCGTCGGAAACAAACCCAAACTGATTGCTGAACCCCAATGTCCCAAATGGAACAACAGGGATGCTCAATTCTGTTCTGCCCAAGCGACGGCGCGGTATGGATATCGAAGCCATTACTTTCCTTCTTCTGAATCCCGCTCAAACAACTGCAAAAGCATATCATTCGGACCTTTGAAGAACGCTAAACGAATGCCGCCGGTGCCTGCATCAAACGGTTCTTTTTCGATTGGCACCCCTTTGTCTCTTAAGTCTTGGCTGCTCGCATCCACGCTGTCAACCCTAAAGGAGATATGGTGGAAGCCTTCCTCTGCTTCCATCGATTTTTTCGGCATCAGTTCGAGAATCATATCGCCCGCCTTAAGGAAGACATAATCTTCATCGTCCTCGACGGGGAACCGTTCAATAACTTCTAATCCAAGTGTTTCTGTATAAAATTTGACAGATCCCTCAACATCGTCGGTGACAAGGGCTATCTTGTGAATTTTCTGGGCCATCCGTGATCTCCTTCTGCGTGTTGGTTGCAAATATTGCCCGGGTGTATTTGGTTGTCGTAAGGCAGATTTTAAGTTGGAGGGAGGCAAACGGCTATAGAGAAGAGGTAGGTGCGTAGTTTGGGATGTCTGGCGATTTTTGTGGGTGGGTAAAGCGTCAAACGTAAAACGCGAAGCCTTGACATTTCACGTTTGACGCATTACCTGTACTTTTACGATGCCGCCGCCTCAATTGCTCGACGGGTATAGACTTTTGCTAAGTTCTGACGATACGCCTCACTTGCGTGGATATCTTCCAACGCAGTTATACCGTCAACCGCTCGCTCAGCAGCCGCCGCGATATTTTCAGCACTCAGTGCCGATCCTGTCAGACCCGATTCGACGCCCGATGCCCGATACGGGGCATCCGAAACGCCAGTAATACCGACAGAAACGCTCTGGCAGGTATCTCCGGATTTCGTCAAGACGACAGCCACACCGGTAAGTGCAAACCCTGATGCCACTTGGTGCAGCTTCAGGTATGTGCCTTTGGTGTTCGTGTCTGGAATTGACACATGAATTGCGGTAAGGATTTCATCGTCTCCAAGGTCTGTCTCATACAGTCCTTGGAAGAAATCGGTCGCTTTGACGGTCCGCTCTCCGTTGGGACCGGTGATCTGGAGATCGGCATCGAGCGCGAGAATCGTCGCGGGCCAATCGGCAGCCGGATCCGCGTGGGCAAGACTTCCGCCGATCGTTCCTTTGTTGCGCACCTGCACATCACCAATCTCAGCAGCGGTCACTGCAAGCAGCGGCACCTTCTGCTGAACCAGATCCGAACTCTCCAATTCATGATGTGTCGTCAGTGCACCGATAACCAAGTTACCATCAGATTCGGAGATTCCCTTCAAGCTGCCGATGCCCCCAATATCGATGATGACCGCCGGCTCCGCCAAGCGTAATTTCATCGTAGGGATTAGGCTATGTCCACCAGCGAGCACCTTTGCATCGTCTCCATGTTCCTGCAAGAGCGATAACGCTTCATCAAGTGCTGTTGGTGCAAAGTATTCAAAACTTCCCGGAATCATTCGTTGTCTCCTCCTTCCTTCAATTAAGCATAATTTTTCGAAGATTCTAAACTTCGGAAAACTATCTTAACCCTTTGCATCCTGGATTGCCTGCCACACACGATTCGGCGTCAGCGGCATTTCGATATCCTTCACCCCAAACGGCGACAGGGCGTCCACAACAGCGTTGACCATACACGGCGTTGAGCCAATCGTACCGGCTTCACCAACTCCTTTGACCCCCATCGGATTGACAGGTGAAGGAGTCACAGTATGGTCTGTCTCAAAGTGAGGTATCTGTGTAGCCTTAGGAACAGCGTAGTCCATAAATGAGCCGGTCAGAAGTTGACCGCTATCATCATAGACTGCACCTTCGTATAGAGCCTGCCCCAAACCTTGTGCAATGCCGCCATGTACCTGTCCCGCAACGATTAAGGGATTGATGATATTGCCAATATCGTCAACGCATACATATCGCTGAATATCAATCTCACCTGTATCGGCATCAACTTCGATCACTGCGATGTGGGCACCAAATGGATAAGTAAAGTTCGACGGTTCGAAGAAATGGGTTGCTTCGAGTCCCGGCGTCGTATCTGGCGGAAGGTTTTTAGCAACGTGCGCTTCCAAGGCGATCGCTGCGAAATCAATCGCTTGATCCGGCGAACCTTCGACCGATATCTTTCCATCTTCAAAGACGAGGTCCTCGGCACTCGCTTCCATCAAGTGGGCTGCGAACTTTGCCATCTTCTCCTTCACCTCGCCTGCAGCGATAACCATCGCCGTGCCGCCGACAGCAGTGGCTCGACTACCAAAGGTGCCGATACCGTAGGGCTGCCGTCCTGTGTCACCGTGGATGACCACGACATCGTCAATGTCGATCCCGAACTCATCAGCGATCATCTGTGCGAAGGTGGTTTCTTGTCCTTGACCATGTGGCGAAACACCAGTCAACACTGTAATCTTTCCGGTCGGTTCGACCCGGACAGTGCTACTCTCCCATCCGCCGGCGGGCATCGCTATGGACGGTCCCATCCCGCAAATCTCTGCATAGGTGGAGATACCAATTCCCATGTATCTGCCCTGCTCACGGAGTTGCGCCTGCTGCGCTCGTAGGCCGTCATAGTCCACAATCTCCAAGGCTTTGTTAAAACTCTCTTGGTAATTGCCACTGTCGTAAATGATTCCAGTCGGGATCTCAAGCGGAAATTCTGTCGGCTCCGGGAAGTTCTTGAACCGAATATCTTTCGCGTCCATTCCCACCGCCGACGCTGCCAAATCAACCATGCGCTCAATAATAAAGGTCGCTTCGGGACGACCCGCGCCACGATAGGCATCCGTCGCCATCTTGTTCGTTAATACGCCAACCAGTTCGATCTGGACATTCGGAATCTTATAACAGCCGACAATCATGAGGTTTGTCAACGTAGGAATGAGCGGGGTGAGCAACTGATAAGACGCACCAAGGTCCGCAAGGATTTTCGCACGGATCCCTGTGATTGTACCATCGTTGTTGACCGCAACATCAACGTAGTTGACTTGGTCTCTGCCGTGGATTGTCGTCGTGAAGTTCTCAGTCCGCTTCTCTGTCCATTTCACCGGTTTGCGTAATTGTATCGCAAGGTAAGAGACAACGACCTCTTCGGGATAAACATTCAGTTTACTCCCAAAACCGCCGCCAACCTCCGGCGCGATAACGCGAACTTTCTGTTCCGGGACATCAACGATCAGCGATAACTGAGTTTTGAGGATATGCGGAACCTGCGTTGATGACCAGACAGTTAAGGTGCCTTCGCCCGGCAGATACTCCGCTAACACGCCGCGCGTTTCCATCGCGTTCGGAACCAGACGTTGATTTACAAAGCGTTGGGATACCACATGATCTGCTTCTGCAAAAGCCTCATCCGCATCGCCAGCCTCTAACGGCATCGTGAAACCGATGTTGTCGCCAAAATCATCGTAGATCAACGGTGAACCTGCCTCTACCGCTTTATCGAGATCAGTGATGGCGGGCAGCTCCTCGTAATCAACTTCGATGAGGTCCAGCGCGTCCCTGGCAATATATGCGTCCGTCGCTACAACCGCTGCGACCGGCTCTCCAACGAACCGCACACGACCAACTGCTAATGCCGGATGTTCCGGAACCTTAAGGTCTGGGATCTCTGCTCCACAAGGGATGCCCCCGACCGTGCCTTCAAGGTCTTCACCGGTAATCACAGTAACGACGCCATCCAGATCTTTTGCTGCTGATGTGTCGATGCTGTTAATTGCTGCGTGTGCATAGTCGCTGCGCAGGAATGCACAGTGAAGGGTGCCCACCAGCTTAATATCATCAACGTAATGGGATAACCCTTGGACTAAGCGTGGATCTTCGCGTCGCTTAATCGGGGCACCCATCATGCGAGTTGGTGCTGCTATTGTTGCCATAGTATCATTCCTCCTATTTGTGCCCGTGTATCTTGTGTCTTGTTATCCCTGCATCTTCTCCGCAGCGTATTGAACCGCCTCAACGATATGCTGATAACCGGTGCACCGACAGAGATTTCCTTCCAGCCCGTGCCGAATTTCCTCCTCCGATGGATTGGAATTCCGCGATAGTAGCTGATGGGCTGCCATGATCATCCCCGGCGTACAGAAACCGCACTGCAAGCCGTGACGTTCCCAGAACCCTTCTTGGATCGGGTGGAGATCTCCATTTTGCGCCAAGCCTTCGATGGTAGTAATCTCTGCGCCATCTGCTTGGACTGCCAGCATTGTACACGATTTGACCGCCTGCCCGTTGACCGAAACTGTACAAGCACCACACAGGCTCGTTTCACAGCCAATGTGTGAGCCTGTCAAGCCGACGACATCTCGGATGTAGTGGATCAAAAGCATCCGCGGCTCAACCTCATGTGTGTGCGCCTCTCCATTGATTGTTGTATGAATGACTTTCTTAGCCAAGGGTGTTGCCTCCTTTTGGACATCTTGCCCCTCGAGTGAGCGGACGAAAATCTGACTTCTCTCTTTGAATTGAATGGCATTATAGCAGAATCGTTTTTTTACTGCAACAAAAAAACGGAAGCTATTGTCTCCGCTAAATATTGGGGAAAAGTTAATCTCGGATGGAAGCATTCTTGCGGGCTTTCACAAAAAAGTAACAGTAATGATAAAATAAATCTGATTTATTACACGAATTGTCTCAGCGAATTGGGATTATTATAGCGAAACCTATAAATAGAAAAAGGGGTTGGTATGGAAGAGCTGGCATCACTTATCAGTCGTGCCCAAGCCGGGGATCTGAATGCCTACGGTAGGATTGTTCAACGGTTTCAAGACATGGCAGTGGGCTACGCCTACTCCATTGTAGGGGATTTCCATCTGGCTGAAGACGCCGTGCAAGAGGCGTTCATTGAAGCATATCCGATCCTCTCAAGGGTCTACGGTCCCGTTGCATTCCCGGGCTGGTTTCGGCGTATTATTTTCAAACATTGCAATCGGTTGACACGCGGGAAGCGTGCCGAACTCATGCCGCTAGAAACGATGACCGAGATACCTTCGAGCAGAAGAGACCCGGCGGATGAAATTGAGGAACAAGAAACAAAATCCCTCGTGCTAGCTGCGGTCGCCGCATTGCCGGAGACCCAGCGTCAGGTTACAACGCTCTTCTATATCAGCGGTTTTTCTCAGAAACAGATTGCGAACTTCCTGGAAGTACCAGTGACAACGGTTGATAACCGTCTCCGTGCCTCAAGGAAGCGGCTAAAAATGACTTTACAGTCTGAAAGGATGATTGCTATTTTGAAAGACACACTTCATGAAAACGCCCCCTCACGCGACGATTCATTTGTCAATGCAATCGGCATCTGTAATGCTGCACAAGCAGGGGATCTGCAACGGGTTCAGGAGATTCTCGCGATCAAGCCAGAGTTGGCAACCCAAGATATCGCTTCAAATAATGAACACCAACCCATCAATCTTGCAGCGGAGGAAGGTCATGCCGAAATCGTGCGCGTACTGCTGCAAGGGGGCGCAGATCCGCTCAAAGGGATATACCCTCACCGTGAAGTCACCAGTCCATTGACAATGGCGAGAGACCGCGGACATACAGCCGTTGTTGAGGTTATTGAGGAATGGCTCAACGAGCAACGGGGCACGACACCAAAGGGTGAAACTTTCACTCGCGCAGCGGCGGATGGCAATATTAACAAAGTCCGTTCATTGCTGGACGAGGACGCACAACTTATTGATGCGACTGATAGGAGTGGAAAAACTGCGCTCTTCAAGGCAATTGATCGAGGTGATCTACCGCTTGTGCTGGAACTGTTAGATCGGGGTGCCGATGTTGACCATAGGGCAGCGGACGGCAGTCGGCCAATCCATCACTGTCTCGCGCACAGTTGGAAGAAGCCGGATGAGATGTACAAAACCTACACTCTCCTCGCGGGTGCCTTGCTCGCACGAGGTGCAGAGTACGATCTCTGGGTTGCTTGTGGGGTTGGGGATGTCGAAAGCACACAGCATCTCGTCGACGCTTGTGAGGATAAGACCCAATTCTTCAAAAGCAAAGAGCCATTTTGGGGTGACTATGAGAACCCATTGGTCGTCGCCTGTTTCCGCGGGAATACGGAAATTGTCCGATTGCTGATTGAGGCTGGGGCAGATCCGGACTCGCCCTTTGAAATTGATGTCGCAGGTGAGCAGGTGAAACAGTGGGGACATCCGCTCTGGCTGGCAGCAAATCGTGGACATTATGATACGGTAAAATTGCTCCTAGAGTGCGGTGCAAACCCGAACACAGCGGTCTACGCTTCAGGTAACGCCGTATGCTGGGCGTATCAATATGGACATAAGCATATCGCAGACCTCATGTTTCAGCACGGTGCTGTTGCTGACCTGTTGAGCTACTGCCTTACAAACAATCTCCCTGCTATTGCCGAGATTCTTCATCGAGATGCTTCGGAACGCAGAGACTTACTATGGAGCGCGATTCTGGCGGGCAATATTGATGTGGTCGAGATGGGACTGCGCGATAATCCACAGCTCGATGATGCCAAGTGGTTTGATCTGTTGGAACAATCCGTACGTGGTTGGCGACTGGGCGATTTGAAAATCAACAACGAAGGATTTGACAGGCGTAACTACATCACAATTTTAGATATGCTACTTGAACACGGGATAGATCCGAACCTCAGAAATCCGCGAGATGAACGGTTCAACTTCACAATCCTCCATCACTTGGCTGGTAAGAGTTGCAATTCCAGAACATACGGGCATACAGCGGAAGAAGTGGTTGAATTTGCCCGTATGCTGCTCAATCACGGTGCCGATATCAACGCAATCGATGACAAACTCAAATCTACCCCTCTCGGCTGGGCTGCACGGTTTGGGCAGAAAAAGCTGGCTGAGTTTCTCCTTGATCAGGGCGCAGACCCTAATCTGGCGGATGCTCCGTGGGCGACGCCACTCGCTTGGGCAGAAAAGAAAGGGCATATAGAAATCGCTGAAACCCTCCGTGAACACGGTGCTACAGCGTAGAACCTTTCAACATTGAAATATGAAATACAAAAGCCGGCCTATCATGGGTCGGCTTTTTTGTTGACCATAAACTTCCTGGTAACACACGTTCCCTCCATTTGCCTCATTCTGCCAGTGCAAACCAAAAACGAAAAAATCACGTCTCAATGCAAAAAAGTGCTAAAATAAATCTTGGAACTGTGTCTTAATGAGTGTAAGGGAGGAACAACGAACCATGGCTAACGACGACACGCTCATCCATCGCACCCAAGCTGGGGATGAAGGTGCTTTTTCTGACCTGATGCGAAAGCACTATCCCTTCGTTTATGCAATTGTTATTAGGATCGTGAAAAATCCTCATGATGCTGAAGAGGTAGTACAAGATGCCTTCCTCAACGCCTATCGAGGATTGACACAACTTGAGAATGCGACCAAATTCAGAAGTTGGTTGGCGGAGATTGCACAAAATTGTGGGCGAAACTGGCTCCGAAAACAGAGAGGCGATACCGTATCCATCGACGAAGTAGGCGAACAGATGCTTCAAACGGAAGATTCCTCTGATGAGCGATTAATACGGCAGGAGCAGAGGGAGTTGATTCGTCGGACAATGGAGACGCTTCCACAAAAGGACAGGGAAATTGCCCAAGCCTTCTATTTGGAAGGCGCGAGCTACGATGAACTGACAAACGCGCATGGGCTGTCATACAACGCAATTGCGTTTCGGTTGTCACGTGCCAAACGGCAACTGACCAAACGGTTGCAATATATCCTCACGGGCATCTTTGTTTCTCCTGCAACGACGTTAAAGAAACTTTATTCAGGAGGTCTAACCGCCATGAAAGCTGGAACGGTGCCCAAGATAACGATCGGTGCAGCAGCATTAGTCGCTCTGATTTTCATCGGTTTCATCGGTGCCCGCCGTATCAATGCGCCAACAGTCGAAGAGCGGGTATATTTATCGCCGTGGGAGGACGGCACTGAACGTCCACAAAACAACTCTGAAGGCTTGGCTGCCCAAACTAATTCGACCCAAAATATAGAAAGCCGGGACAATCTGTCACAGAGTTCCACAGAGGGAGCGGAACTGGTTGACGATTCCTTGGGTCAACCTGATGAAACGGATACAGCACAGTTCACAGCAGAGTCGGAATCTGATATAGAAACGGATATGGATCTCTTTGCCGAGATTTCTACGCTGTTAGATGACGAAGGGCAGCTCGCCGAAGATATGATGAACGCTTACGTGGAGGCGTTAAGGAATTTTGACGTTGAAGGTATACGCTCATTAATAACAGGGGCTGCAAAGGAAGAGTTTGAGAGTGCAATGTTGCCTCTCTTGAAAGGGGAGTTACCAAAAGAACTGGTAGATATGTATTATAGCGTGTTTCATGATATGTTGCCGTCAGAGAAGGCGGATGAGATGGTAGATGAAATGATTCAGACAACAAAGGAGGGGATGCTACCGGCACTTAAACAGATGTTTAGTTCGGCAGAGGTTGTGAGCAGTGAGTATGTCGACGATGAACTCCACTTCCAAGTAAGAATATCGTCACCGGAGATACCGGGAACGTCGAAGTTAGGAATACCGGAGATGCCGAAAATGCCGGACCAACTTAATAAAATTCGCAAAGAAAATGGGGTGTGGCGGATTTATTATTCGCAATAGTCATTCAACCACCTCGCAGCTCTATTCCGTAAGGCTTCATTAGTTGAATAGCTCTATTCATATTTTCACTAGCATAAAGTAGGAGGCAAACATGAAATTCCAACAGATCTGTGCACTTTTCTGTTGTATTTTGGTTATCTCTGGATGTGCTTCAAGCACTTCCTACGACTTTTTTACGACCCGGTATTCGCTTGACACCGAGGAGTTTGACCGGGGTTATAAAGCAGGCATCGCCTTCGCAAAAACAGAGGGGTCTTTTAACTCCTCACCGAAGGATGTGCCCTCTGCGATGCAAAAGATAATCGAAACCGAGTCGGATTCCTATCAAAAAGGGTTCTTCGCAGGCTATCGCGATCGAAAAGTCAAGAATGGGAGAACGTTTGACACTGTTTTCTGGGGCTCATACACAATTCTTATGACCGGCGTCATTGTAGCCGATATCCTAAGTGAAGAAGAATAGTGCTTGGCATGTGCGAAAGGCCCTACTCAGTGCGTCCCACTTCCGGCTTTGGGTGGGACTGCCTAGCCTTTTACGTAATTACGCATTACGTTGCACGTTTCACTTTTTCAGTTTTGCGCTTTACTTCTGACATAAGCCCCATATTTCTATTGCCTTCTTTTCTACCTCGTGATAACATCTATAGTGTCTCAATTTCATATGAGCGTATTGGAAATCACACAGTGTGAATCGTCTCATCAAGAACTCCAAAGGGAGGTCTATTATGTACACGAGTGTCCAATATCCCGATACTATAGAACCTCAGGTGCAATTTGTAGAGGAAACCGCTCCTGAAGACATTGTGGAAAAGACGATAGAAAAACTCCACGCTGGGGTTTCGATTAAGGAAATGTGTACCGCCTCTGCGCTGGCGGTCGTTCGTTCATCCGAGATGCCCTTCTTTGTTAACGGGCAGTGGGGCCATCATGGCGGACATATGCATCCCGTTTCTGGAATACACGCGGTAAAAGAGATCGCCTCAAGGCTTTCTGGGGACAATCGCTTTCTACCCGTGGTGCAAAATGTCGCTTTATCTAATAAGCACATCCATCACCCTTCGATGGGTCCCTATGTGCTGCCAGCATTTGAACCGCTTGATGCCGGTGGAGTTGAGGAGACCAAGCAGGCGTTCCTTGATGCAGTCCGGCGCGGTTCCGTCAATGACGCTGACCACTACTTTCTGTGGCTCGTTCAAAATATACCGCACGAAGAAGCGTTGGATATACTGCTGACGGTCGCCACCCTAAAAAATCTGGTAGACGATCATAAGTTCATCTACCCGATCTATACGTGGCGGGTCCTTGAATGGTTGGATTGGGAACACCTTCAGGTACTCACCCGTGGTCCCGTCCGCTATATCTCGCAACCGCCTTCAGCGAAGCCTGTCCAAGAAATTACCAAATTGATTGAGAAGTATCAGCTACTCTCAACCCCGCTCCGACAAACGACTGGAGACGATGAAACTGACGCTATCGTTCAACTGCGCGCCGGGTTGAATCACTGTGCCTTTGCTGACATTCCCGAAACGACTGCCCGGGCGCTTGCGGATGGACTTTCCTTAGAGGGAGCCGGTGAGGCACTTTCACTCGCCGCTTCAGATTTGTTCTTGCGTTTAGATACCAGTAATCCGATGGATGTCCACATGCACACCGGCGTCAATGCGAGACGTCATGTTCTGCGGGTCAACGGTATCTGTAAAGAGAACAAGATATTAGCCCTTCTGCTGTGGAATTCGGGTCCTGAAGTCAGAAATGCACAAGGCCGTATTGATGACGGACCTTATCCTTCTCCCGACGCTGTGGCGGCAATTCCCCAACAAGGTCAGAGCCAGCTATTGTCTGCGATTGAGGAAGCCATTGCTGCCAACGATGTTGACGACGCAGCAACGCTAACGGCAAAATATGGAGAGTTGGAGCATGATCCACAAGCATTAATCACCCGCCTCACCGAAATCGTCTGCCGGGATAACGCGACAGAGATGCACGCGCTGAAGCACCATCAGGCAACGGTTGAAGAATTTCAAACCACCCGCTTTCCATTCCGTTCCCACCATTTGGTTGCCGCAGCAAAAGCCGCAGCCATCTCGTATGGGACAGCCCAAGAGGTATATGAGAGGGCAAAACAGTTTCTGAATAACTGATACTGTTCACAGATCTAATGCTTTCTGCGTATTGCTTTTAATCGCCAAAACCAGTGGCGATGTGAGGATCGAGGGGGAAAAGAAAAACAGTGGCTGGGTTCACCTTTTTTTTACTGACTTGCCTGATGGCACCAACATGAGATTTTAGATGAGACAGCTCCCCCTTCTCTTCCTCTCGCTTCTCATACTGAGTAGCGTGGCCAACGCACAACTACAAAGCGGCCGCGTCCCTTTCGATTATCCCAATGAACCTTTCGTCGAGTTTCGATTTGACCTAGACCGCAGTATGATTGCGCTAGTCATCGAGGACACAGACCCTCATCTCGTCCCGCTGTTCAACGCGCTGGCGCACCTATACCTCCGCAACTACCATGCCCGTCACTTTGATAAAGTACTTCGTCACCACGGAACGAACCTGAAAGCACAGGGATGGAGCGCGTTTGAGAAAACCCCGAACTTTCACCTATACACCCTCACACAGAATGAGATCGTTATTGGCATGTTTTTGGTAATTAAGAGTGGAGAGGAGATGTATCTGATGAATCTGGACGGTCGGTTCGCGCCGAAACAGGTCAGTGAACTCTTAGGCAATCTCAGTGCACTCGGTATTGAGATACCCGAACTGCACGCCTTCGGTGCACGCGCCAATGCTGCCTCATCTTCAACTGTACTTCGAATGCCTGAAGGGGACCCCATTCATGATGTGAGAATTCAAGCGAATCAGGAAGTCGCCGATCCACAAATCAGAGCGATGCTTGAAGAGGGACCAAATGAGCTCATCGCAGCCATGGCGACCTTGGACGGCAAACTCCCGGATACACAGATACTAACAGTTCGGATTGATACGGAAGGTAGCAAGCGTATCGCAACAATTATCGTTGCCGAGCGACCAGATGCGGAGGATCCGCCAACCTCGCCAATGGCAGCCGCTGATCAAATCACGCGGGCGCAAGCCACTCCAACACGGTTTCGGACTACAGGGGGTAAACCAATACACGAAGTCCGAATTCGAGGCAATCGAAAAGTCACCGAGACGGAGATACGAACTGCCCTTAACGATGCACCGGGGGACATTGGAAAAGCAATTGAGACCTTGAAGACGACCCTGCCCTATTTTAGGCGAGTTACCCTACAGGTTGAGGGAGACAGCACGAAACGCGTTGCAACGGTTGTCGTTGTGGAAAAAACGCTCTCTTCAGACTACTATTTCCACGCAACTCCACTCATTAAGTTTAATCGTGTCACTGGACTGTTGCCTGCTGCTCGCCTTGAAGTGGGAAAACGGAGGAAGATGGGTCCCCTCTGGATGTTGTACATCCCCAGTTCGGTTAGAGAGCGTTTGACAAAACTGTCTGGAGATATCGGCTACGGATTTGGATATCAAGATTTCAATTATCGGCTGGGCGGGGATATGATCTGGGGTGAACCAGACATCTCGACTCTGGGAATCTCCGCTCACATTTATCGTGCTACCGATGTCATCGCGCCGGATTTCTTACTATACCCTGATGGCTTTACAACCACTTGGGCTAACCTTTGGGGTGCCTCTGAATTGCATAACTACTACTTGAGTGAAGGTGTTGAAATGTCGTTAGGATGGGAACCGGTGGGGTCCACACATTCATTCAAATTCATTATGCGTACCGAGTCACATGAGAATTTGCAAAAGACCACAGACTGGCACCTCGGAAACTGGGCTTCTAGAATAAAGGCGAGAGAAAATCCACCGATAACCCCTGGTCGGCTCCGAAGCGTTACGTTGCGGTACGATTTGAATACACGGACAAACAGTAAACTCGGTTGGTACAATACCCTGTTTGTTGAACACAGTAACTCCGCTGGTGGCTCCGATTTTGATTTTACGCGCGTTCGACTACAGATGCGCTATGCGCTGTTGCAGGGTAACAATCCCATCCGCACACGGTTAGCGTTGGGGGCTGCTACAGGAGAGTTGCCAATTCAACGTCAATTTGCTATTGGAGGAACAGGAACACTGAACGGGTATGCGCCGTATGCGTTTTCAGGCGACTACGGTGCCCTGCTCAATATGGAATTTTTATACCGACTCTCGAACCTATATCATTGGGGCTTTCTGAAAGAGACGTTTCTTGCGTTATTCCTTGATCAAGGGCAAGTCTGGAATACATCGGCCAAGCCATACCGCTTTGATCCCAAGACGAGTATCGGCATCGGAGTGCAGTCCGGGGAAGACTATGTCTTCAGACTCAACTTTTCCAAACCCCTTGAATCTGAGCGAGGGGTACAATTGGACTTTTTGTGGTATTACAGTTTTTAGGAGGTTGGATGCACCAATACACAAACCGATCCCTGCTCATCTCTCTGGGCTTACACATCGTTTTAACCACAGTCGTTGTTTCCTTTCTCATTCAGCCTTCCGAGGAAGTTAGGGATACTTCAGCTATGGTGCTGCTTGAAACAGCACCGATTCAGCGGATACGGCAGCCTGTGTTACATTACTCGCAGCCACCAACTCCACAAGTCAACCGGGTGAAAACGACGAAAGCATCAACACCTTCGCTTGCTCTGCCGACCAATGCAGTCCAGGGAGCTGCTCCCGAAGCTCCAATTCATCTCAATGTCGCTCCTGTCTTGGTCACTTATGCCGATCTGTCGGAGACGGATGCCTCCGTACTGCCGAATGCCGGTCTCGGCAAGAGCTTTGTTGAGCAAGGCATCGGGATCGGTAGAGGACGAGACACCGGTATTGGAAGTCCCGGAGGTGGTGGTCTAGATGGAAACGGTATCGGACAGCGATTTGCAAACTTTGCTAAGGTGGATGACTTGGCGTTGGAAGACCTTTCGAGTGCCTCCACAGGGCTTGGTATCTTCGACACGGTTGTGATGCCCGGACACGGTTTGGTTGGAACTGTTTATGTCCCCGATGCCTCTATCATTCATGAGGATCATTTTTTGCGATGCTTTACACCGTCTGGAGCCATTGTCCGGGTGCCCACCTTTGAATACCTGACGTCAGTCTATACCTTTGTTACGGGAACCTTAGATGTATCGCCGAGAAACTATAAGGAAGGTTTCCCAATATCGGAAATGGAGGCAGTCGTAGACAATTTTGCAATCCGATTCCATGGTAGACTTGCGATCGAGGTGCCCGGCACATATGTTTTCGCCTTGAATTCCGATGACGGTTCGAAGCTATACATCAATCAAAATCTTATCGTTGATAATGATGGGATCCATCCACCACGATATGTCCGTGGGAGCGTAGAATTGGAAGCGGGGATGCATTATGTTGAAATTCACTATTTTCAAGGGCAGCCCTACCAGCTTGCGCTGCAGTGGTTCTATCAACCGCCGAATGGTCAAGAACAGATTGTTCCACCAGAAATGGTTTATCTACCAGAGCCACCCCGCGCTCCCAGAGCACTGGAAGGACTACGGAATCGACTGAAAAGGATTGAGAATAAGGAAATGTAATAGCTGTGAGTGCAGACTAAAACCAAGTTGAAAGAAGAAGGTATGAATTACGTGTGTGAAAGGTAACCATCAACTATGTCCGAAATCAAGCTCCGTCCCGCCCATGCCGACACAAACGCTGCTGCCCGTATTATTGCCCAGCACGTTGAACCCACACCGCTGCAGAAAGAGAAAACCTTCAGCGAATCCCTGAACGCGAATGTTTTTGTCAAGTATGAGTTCCTGAACCCCGTCAAATCTTTCAAGATCCGGGGAGCCTTGAATCTTGCCCATACACTGGTCAACAGCAAGAGTGTATCAAGAATCATCACCGTTTCCACGGGGAATCACGGTGCTGCCATGGCGTTTGCGTGCCGGCAATACAACCTTCCGCTCACCGTTGGTGTGCCTGTTAATTGCGATCAGAGCAAGCTTGAGTTGATTCGTCAATTTGGCGGCGAATTAGAGATGATTGGTCGAGATTTAGACGAAACTAAGGAACTCCTGCAGCAACAACCTCTATCACCGGATACCCTCTTCATTGAAGATGGCTCCTGCCCGGAGATAGTTGCTGGCACTTCGACAATCGGGTCGGAAATTGTTCAAGAACTCTCCAATGTTGAAGTTGTTATCGTACCGGTTGGTAATGGTGCGTTGATCGGCGGTGTGGGGACCGCTCTCAAAGAGTTCAATCCATCAATCCGGGTGATTGGTGTCCAATCCGATTTGGCACCGTGTATGACCCTATCGTTCGAGGCGGGGCACGCCGTGGACACAGAAAGTTGCGAGACCTTTGCCACTGGCATGGCAGTACGGGTATCAATTCCCGAGGCGGTAGATTTGATGCTGTCGGTTGTCGATGAGATGCACACGGTATCCGAAACCGATTTGAAAGAGGCGATGGGTGCCTTTTACCGTCATACCGGATACCTACCAGAAGGTGCGGGGGTTGCGCCCTTGGCCGCAGCATTGAAGATGCGCACCGATCTAAAAAATAAGGTGGTCTGCCTGATCGCTTCAGGGGCGAACGTGGATGGGACGTTGCGTCAGGAAATTAAAGAAAAATTTGCCTGAACTGTTGTATTATAATGTATAATCTAACTACAATAGCAACCTAACCTAAGGACTCAAAAAGGAGGAATATCATGGCGGATTTCAAAGATAAAATTGTCATTGTTACCGGTGGTGCCAAAGGTATCGGCGGAGGTATTAGCCGGGCGTTCGCTGAAGAAGGTGCCTGCGTACTCTGTGCCGATATAGACGAAGATTCCGGTGCACAACTTGTCGCCGAAACCACAAACATGGATGGGACAGTTCGTTTCCTAAAGGCAGACGTTGCCCACGCGGGTGAGTGCGAAGCGGTGGTCAGTACAGCGGTGTCTGAATGGGGTGGGGTCGATATTCTCTGCAATAACGTTGGAATCCAGCCCGCGAATAGTTACCTGCCCGCACATGAATTTCCGGAAGAGATGTGGGATCGCATCATTAATGTAAATCTCAAGAGTTTCTTTCTCATGGCAAAATACAGTGTGCCGGAGATGAAAAAGCGAGGCGGCGGCGTAATTATCAACACCGCCAGCGTTCAAGGGTTGCAGTCAATGAAGGGGGTATCGGCTTATGCCGCCAGTAAAGGCGGTGCACTCTCTCTGACCCGCCAACTTGCCCTTGAGTACGCTGAAGATAATATTCGGGTATTAGCGGTCAACCCCGGAACGATCGATACACCTTTGGTGGTGGAAGCCGTGGACTTCATGGGAGCTGACCTGGAGGGTCTCAAAAAACTTTGGGGCAAAGCGCACCCGATGGGCAGGATCGGTCAGCCGAGGGAGATTGCCAACGTCGTTCTGTTCCTTGCCAGTGACAAAGCCTCTTTCATGACCGGCGAATATGTGTGTGTCGATGGTGGGATGATGGCAAAGGGTGCTTGGGCGGATGGCGAGGAAGAGTGATTTTCGAGCCATGGAGGTGCGACAATGAATGGTTCTCAGATGCTGACCGACGAGATTTCCGATGCACGGGCTTGGCAAACGAGTACTGTTGATGCTCCTGAGGGTTGGTACTACTCGCTGAGTGAGAGTTGCCTTTCCAATCTTGAGCAGGCGATTCGAGACGTGCAGGACGAATCCGAAGTCACTACAGAAATTTCCCGTCTGGCCGTCTCAACCAACGGTTGCGGCGAATGCCTTCAATCCGTACTTAATGCTCTCAATGCAGGGCGCGGCTTTGCCATCGTTGAGCGAGTACCGGTTGAGCGGTGTAGCGCTGAAGAAGCCCTATCGATGTACTGGCTCATTGGCAAACTCCTCGGTATTCCTGTTAAGCAGAATATTGAAGGAACACTGTTATATGATGTGCGGGATACGGGACAGAATGTGGCGCAAGGGGCGCGGTTTTCAGTGACTAATTCTGAGAGCTCGTTTCATAACGATAATTCTTTTGGTGATCCGCTCCCCGATATTGTAGGATTACTCTGCCTGCATACGGCAAAATCTGGTGGACAGAGTCAACTTATCAGCGGTTACGCTCTCCACAATGAACTGCTGAAAAATTACCCGGATGTCCTCGGAACTCTCTATCAGTTGTTCTGCTTTGATCGTCGAGGGCAGTTCAAGGCAGGAGAGTCACCAACGTCTCAATTTCCGATTTTTGAATGGCGCGCGGACGAACTGACTGTCCGATACCTATACTACTATATCCAAGTAGGGCACGAGCATGCCGGCAAAACGCTAAACGCAGATCAGAGAAAGGCACTCGAAGTGGTGGAAATGCTGCTCCAGTGCCCAGATTTCAGAGTGGAGTTCAACCTGCAACCCGGACAGATGCTATTCACCAACAACCGCTGGATTTTGCACAATCGCACCGCATTTGAGGACTATCCTGATCCAGAACGTCGGCGACACTATGTGCGACTCTGGCTACAACAGCGTGACTAAATAATCGGGAATTTCGTTTTCATCTTTATCAGTTGCGAGAGTTTTGCGATGATTTAAAGTCTTTGCAAAGGTCTCTGGAGATATAGAAAGGACAAGGGTATGATTGGTATTATCATTAATGGTGCCTGTGGGCGTATGGGCAAGATGATTGCACAAGGCGTTTCACAACAGGAAGATATGCAGATTGTCGGCGCCATTGAATTCTCTGAACATCCCCAGCTTGGACAGGATGTAGGAGACGTAGCTGGAATTGGATCGATCGGGGTGCCTGTCACCAGCGATCTACCAGCAATTCTGAATGACGGAGATGTCGTGATTGAGTTCACATCGCCGAGTGCAACTATTGAACACCTTCAGAATGTTGTGGATGCTGGAAAACGGATGGTCATCGCAACAACAGGGTACGATGAGGAGGAATTAGCACAGATACACGCGCTTGCGCCCCAGATCCCGTGCGTAATGGCTTCCAACATGAGTGTCGGCATCAATGTCATGTTGCAAGCGATAGAGCTCGTTGCAAAGGTACTTGGGGACGACTACGATGTTGAGGTTATTGAAGCACACCATAACCAGAAGGTAGACTCTCCGAGCGGCACTGCCCTAACGATGGCTGAGGTACTTGCGCAAACGCTAGACCGAGATCTTGCAGAAGTCGGCGTGTACGGTCGGCACGGTATCGTCGGAAGGCGGACCAAGAAAGAGATCGGTATCCACGCCATTCGCGGGGGAGACTTGGCCGGCGACCACACAGTCTTATTTGTCGGGACAGGTGATCGTCTCGAAATAACGCATCGTGGTCAAAACCGTGAGCCGCTCGCACGGGGCGCGATCCGCGCAGCAAGGTGGGTGATGGATGCGCCAAAAGGGTTGCACGACATCGGAGAGGTGCTATTTTAGGGCATGAAATGGGATTGGCGAGGATTCATTTTACCAGCAGGAACCGGTAATTCTACCTGCCCACCTGTGAGTCCCGCAGATTGGCAATTTCCTGCATGATCTGCTCCCCCATCCGGCGGTACAATTCGCGTTTGTCCTCAAGTTTCCGGACTTCGCTGAAGTCGATCGGAGAACCGAAAGTAACGGTGAGTTGGGAGGGACGAATCCACTTCGCATTGCGAGGGAGTATTGTTCCTCTGACGTAAGCGGGAATGGCAGGAACCCCAGCATTATGAGCAATGAAGCTGACACCACCGTGCGGCTTTCCCAACGTTCCATCGACGCTGCGGGTGCCTTCCGGAAAAATGAGAACCAGGTTCCCTGATTTTAGGAGCGAGATAGTGTGGCGAAGGGCAGCGCGATCTGCCGTGCCACGTCGTACCGGGTACGCGTTATGTGCAGCGATCAACCTGCCTATTACCGGCATGTCAAAGGAATTATGCCTCGCCATAAAGTGCAATTCTCGATTCGCCGCGGAGCCAACGATGAAGGGGTCCAGATAACTCACATGGTTGCATAAAATTAAGGCACCCCCTCGACGTGGGATGTTCTCATTGCCGTGAGACTCCAGTTTGCCGAAAATATTAAAGATAAAATTAGTAATTCGATGTGACCAGCGATATGGGAGTTGGTCCGTCCAGAACCCAAAATTTTGGCGTCGCATTAGCTTTCCTCTACTCGGTTTAGAACAAACTCCACAACTTGGTTGATAGTCATACTAGTTGTGTCTACCACGATTGCATCCTCGGCGGTTTGCAATGGACTATGCTCACGAGATTCGTCCATCTGATCGCGTTCGCGAATTTCCTGCTCGACCCGTTCCAATGTTGTCTCAATGTCCTTTGCCTGCTGTTCTGTGAAACGACGTTTGGCACGTTCTTCGACTGAGGCGCTGATGTAAAATTTTAGGTCGGCTTCCGGAAACACAACGGTCGTTACGTCACGTCCCTCGACGATTATACCGCCATTCTCACCGATCCGACGCTGCTGCCTCACCATTTCACGCCGTATGTCGGGGATCTTTGCAATATCGGGGATCGCGCGGTCAATCTCTGGAGTGCGGAGAGCGTCCGATACATCTTCCCCATTCAACAGGGTAGTTTTACCGTTGTTGGAGAAATCAATCCGACAGTTTTTCGCAAGTTGAATTAACGCGGACACATCCGCTGGGTCTCTCCCTTCTCGGAGGGCTAAAAGCGTCATCGCCCGATACATCGAGCCTGAATTGAGATAAAGATAATCTAACGTTTCGGCGAGGCGTTGGGCGATCGTGCTTTTTCCTGAGCCAGCGGGGCCATCCATTGCAATCGTTAGGCGTTCCTTCATCATCCCTCCAGTGTATCCCTTAGCATTTTTGCATGTGCCAAAACACGCTCGATTTCAACCTCGTCTTGGTTTTCGAGTAAGGTTTTGAATGCAGCAAGGTTTTCGATAGTAGCATCAATCATCGGCAGCAGTGGGCGGGCATTCTGCATAAAGATCGCTTTCCAAAGCTGTGGAGAACCCGCAGCGATGCGGGTTGTATCCCGGAAACCGGTTGCCGCAAAATCGAGCGCTTTTGCCCCATCACTACTGATTTCTCCCACTATGTATGTTAGGATGGAGGCGATAAGGTGAGGCAGATGGCTTGCGCCCGCGATGAGCAGATCATGGTCGGTAGGTGAGAGGTAACAGACCTGCGTGTCAACAGATTGCCAGAGATCTGTCACCAGTTTCAACGCTTGGGGGTGCGTGTTGTTCGTTGGAGTTACGATACATTTTGCGCCGTCAAACAGGTCTGCACGTGCTGCCGCGACG
The DNA here is from genome assembly GCA_965220385.1 of Candidatus Poribacteria bacterium. Lineage (GTDB taxonomy): Bacteria > Poribacteria > WGA-4E > WGA-4E > PCPOR2b > PCPOR2b. Next base: position 2,576,681 of record OZ244825.1, read on the forward strand.
CTTGCCTGTTCAGAACCGGCCATCGGATGCGATCCAACGAAGTGCAGATTAGGAACAGCTAAGAAATTCTCAATCTCCTCGACGATATGATCTTTAATACTGCCCACATCGGTTATTAGCAAAGGTCGACCGTCAGACGTCCGAATTTCGGTGATACGCTGTACCATTTCAGGGATGAGATCGACTGGCGTCCCAATGACCACGATATCTGCATCATAAATCCCGGTCTGAAAATCAGTGGTCGCACTGTCAACCGCACCACGTTCGAGCGCAATATCGAGCGTTTCCATCCGCCGACCGAGTCCGGTGATCTCTCCGGGGAAGCCCTTGGCTTTCAGTGCCAATCCGAGCGATCCGCCGATTAGACCGACACCTAAAATGGTAATATTTCTAATCTGACTAAAGTCTGCAAACATATTATCCTATGCTAGCTCTCCATGATGTGCTTTGGAGATTTTATTAGTTGCCTGCGTTTTTGTCAACAAAAAATTCCCTTAGATACTGAATCCCCACGCTTTAGGGTGCGGGACTATACCAAGAGAAGGAGGTTCCCAAAAGGACCTTGAAAAATTTAGAGTTCAAAGCAAATTGTGACTCACTCGATGTGCTCCGTCAACGGTTGGCCAATTGCCAAGCCGAACATCGTCGCACCATGAAACAACTTGACACCTATTTTAACGTTCCCGAAGGCAGGTTGAAGCTGCGGGAGATCGATACCCATAAAGCGGAACTCATCTACTATGTACGGTCTGACCTTGCAGAATCACGTTACAGCAATTATCAGGTATGCGATATTCCTGAACCAATAGTTTTTAAGGGGATTGCAACTACGGCTTGGGGTGTGCGGAGCGTTGTTGAGAAGCAGCGAGAGTTATGGATATTCGGTAACACCCGCATCCATCTGGACGAGGTAAAGACTCTCGGTCAGTTTGTTGAATTAGAAACAGTGATTCGCAACCAAACAGAAGAAGAGGCACAAGCGGAACACCAGCTTGTGAAAGATACACTCGGAATTAGGGAACAAGATCTGGTCTCCGTATCGTATAGTGATCTGGTATGAAAATCGGTGGATATACCTATACAACACGTAGGTTGGATTGAACAGGGAATCGTGAAACCGAACGATATTCCCTCTCCGTAGAAGCTTGTACGTTTCATCGGGACTGATTGTTAATTGTCAATAGAACCTAGCGTATACCTAGACAGAAATTACAGCACATATTGCAGGGTATCATTTACTACAAGACTGAATTGGAGGACGACGTGACAGATTGGGCTAAGTGGCGCGAACAGTTTCCAGTGACGGAGAAATATATCTACCTGAATCACGCGGGGGTTGCCCCCTTACCGTTATGTGTCCATCAAGCGATGACGCATTTTCTTGGTGATGCGACCAACAACGGTGCGGTCAATTCCAAACATTGGGAAGCCACCGCTGAGAGATGTCGCGCAAATGCAGCCAAACTGATTAACAGCGATGTTGACGAGATAGCCTTCATGAAGAATACATCGCAAGGAATTATCATTGCTGCAAACGGGATTGATTGGTGCGAGGGTGATAACGTCGTGACAACGGCTGTCGAATTTCCTGCGAATGTGTATCCGTGGTTGAGCCTGAAACGTCTCGGTGTGGAAACGCGGATGGTGCCGGAACGCAATAGGCGTATCCACGTTGAGGACATTGAAGCGGCGATTGACGAGCGGACGCGGTGTGTGACCATCAGCCACGTCGAATTTGCATCAGGGTTTCGGAACGATCTCGCAGCGATCGGTGACCTGTGCCGAAAAAGAGGGCTCTGGTTTGTCGTGGACGCCATACAGAGTGTGGGCGCGATTGAAGTGGACGTGAAGGCTTGCAAGATTGACATCCTTGCCGCTGACGGGCATAAATGGCTGCTTGCACCCGAAGGCGCAGCAATCTTCTACTGTGCAAAGGAAAAACAGGACGCACTAATCAACACAAACGTCGGTTGGGCGGGGGTCGTCAATCCGAGAGACTTTCTGAACTACGATTTTACGCCCCAACCATCTGCAACGCGCTTTGAGGAAGGATCATATAACAGCGTCGGTCTATATGGACTCGGTGCGGCTATCGAACTGCTGCTCGAAGTTGGAATTCCGAATATCGAACAGCGAATCTTGGACCTAACAGATCGCCTCATCGAAGGACTCCGCTCCAAGAACTATCGGCTGCTGACACCCACAGGAGAATCCGATCGTTCCGGTATTGTCGTATTTGAAAGCAACAGACATACGTCCGCCGATCTGGTTGAGCAACTCAGGCGAGAAAACGTCATCGGGGCAGAGCGAGCTGGTGTCCGTCTGTCCCCACATTTCTATAACTCGGAGGCGGAGATAGATCAGGTCTTGGCTGTCCTGCCATAACTACGAAGTGGCTTCCTATCAGCCGAAAAGGGAATTTACTCCTGTAGGAGGGATCTCCGAATCCCGACACGTCATTATGGTGAATTCTAACAATAAATAGACACTTTCACCCCTCGGTTTCGATCCCGCCTGTTCCGTTCCTGCCTGTCCCGATGTATCGGGGATTTATCGGGCCCCGGTAGGTGCGGTTTCTAACCGCACCGGTGCCGACTTAGCCTGCCCCGATTTATCGCGGAGCATCCTCGATAAATCGGGATTTGGAGTGTCTCATTAATTCTATAAACTACCATAAATGACTCTATCCAGCCGGAGATTTCCGTTGCAGAAAGATGCTGATTGGCGTATAATAGCCTGAGTTGTGACCTTGATTAGAAACCGGTTGCCAACGCAAGCTGACCTCTATCGCCTCCAAAGAATAGACAGTCGATTTGAGAACAGAGGAGGAAAGACAGATGCAACGGAGATCCAATTTCGCATATTTCATCTTAACTAGCGTCGTAGCCGCAGGTCTGATGCCGCTGACGGTAGACGCTGCTCCACAAGCACAGATTGCCTTCACGTCTGAGAGGGATGGAAACAGGGAAATCTACGTGATGGATGCCGATGGAGGGAATCAGCGAAGACTCACCAATAGCCGCCTTGTGGACTGGGATCCTTCATGGTCTCCAGGTGGTAGACACATTGCATTTGCTGGTAATGGGCGGCCTGGGGACTGGGGGATTAGGGGTGGAGACTTGGAGATCTACGTGATAGACGCCGATGGGACAAATCCAAGAAAATTCACTAATAACCTCCGTCAGGACACTGATCCTGCATGGGCCCCTGACGGTAAGCGCATTGCATATACTTCCACTATAGATAGGAACAGGGAAGTCTACGTGATGGACGTCGATGGCAGGAGGGACCCGCGAAGACTCACTAACAGTGGTCACGTTCATATTCATAACTGGAATCCCTCATGGTCTCCAGGCAGTGGACGCATTGCTTTTACATCTAATAGGGATGGGAACTTGGAAATCTACGTGATGGACACCGGTGGGGGCAATCAGCGAAGGCTTACTAACAGTGGTCACGTTCATATTCATAACTCGAAACCCTCATGGTCTCCAGATGGCAGACGTATTGCTTTTGCGTCTAATAGAGATGGGAACATGAGAATCTACGTGATGAATACCGATGGTGGGCAACAGCGAAACTGTACTAAAGATATGCATGGTGACGATCCCTCATGGTCTCCAGATGGTAAACGCATTGTCTTCGTGTCTGAGAGGGATGGGAACAAGGAAATCTACACGATAAACGCCGATGGCAGGAGGGACCCCCAAAGGCTTACCGATAGCCCCCAGGCTGATACTGATCCTGCATGGTTTAACCCTGCTTTTGCAGTTGCCCCCGCAGATAAAAACATCACGATGTGGGGGTGGCTCAAACAGGTCAACCGATAACGGACATTTTAATGACCATCCGATGGATTTTCAATAGGTAGCAACCTGAGTTATAATTGATGCATTAGAAATTTACGAGGCAATCGAAGAGGGATTTATGTACATTCAAGATCTACTCAGTTGGGAACAGTTTAACGACGAGAATCTAAGTTTTTTTAATGCTATTGGCGTTGATCGCCTCTGCCTTGACATTCGTGGGATGCACCGCGTTGACCCCTCGCTCGATCTGCGAGATGGAGTAGACAGGACGGATTTCTTTGAGGCGGCAAAGGCGAAGACGGAGTCTCACGGGTTAGAGCTGTACAGCATTTTTATGGCGGGTTGGGATGAAATTACACTGGCGATGCCAGATCGCGATGAGAAGATAGAGGCGTGGTGCACAATGCTTCGGGGTATCAGTGCAGCTGGGATCCCGGCGCTGGGATACAATTTCAAGCCGATGGGAAATTTCCGTACAACCTCCGCCACCGGCAGAGGGGGCACCTCGTACAGCACCTTCGATTACGACGAGTTCTCACAGAACCGTCCCAAACCACACGATCCACCCGTCTCAGAAGAGGAGATGTGGGAGCGTATGGGCTACTTCCTTGAAGGCGTGATTCCGGTGGCTGACAAAGTTGGGGTGCGGATGGCGCTGCACCCGGATGATCCGCCGATCCCTGAACCGTTAGGTGGCGTGGCCCAGATTGTATCAACACTCGATCAGTACCGGCGAATCTTCGGCATCGTCCCCTCTGACTCCAACGGAATGCTGTTCTGTCAGGGATGTGTCACCGAGATGGGCGTGAATGTGTATGAGGCGATTCGCGAGATGGCGACCAAAAACAAGATCGTATTCGTCCATTTCCGTAATGTGCGTGGATGCCTGCCCAGTTTCCAAGAGGTCTTTCTCGATGAGGGCGACATAGATATGCACCGCGCAATGGCAATCTATCGAGATGCCGGGTTTAACGGTCCCTTTATGATGGATCACACACCGGGATTCCCGCAAACAGATGCAGGTAGAGCGGGGCAGGCATACGCAGTTGGATACATTCGGGGAGTGATTCAGTCGGTATATCGATAGCCCCTCTGTTCTTAGAGGCTTGGCGCGTTCGCCCTACACCCGAACAAACTTATGCAGCAGATTTTCAACGCCGACTTCGCCGATGTATATGTCCCCATGCTTGTCTACCCAAATACCGTGCGCGCCGTGGGGCTGATCGTCTGGTCCGCCCAACACGTTCCAGCAGGTAAGTAGCTTTCCGTCCCGACTGAAGATGCTGACGCCACCACCTTCGGCAATATAAACGGTATCGTCTCCGTCAATGTATAATCCACAAGGTCCAAGTCGTCCTGGCCACTCAGAGAGGAAGCCTCCGTCGGGATCAAAAATCTGGATACGATTATTCGTCTCTCTGTCAGCGATCAAAACCCTGCCTTCTCGGTCCGTAAAGACGTTATGAGGGAGGGTGAACTGCCCCGGCGCGTCCCCTTCTCTACCCCAGGTGTTTAGTAGAGTACCATCGGACGAGAATTGATGTATCTGATGCTGACCGTAACCGTCCGAAACGTAGATGTCACCTGATGGAGCAACGACGGCACGAGTTGGCATATTGAACGGTTCACCGTAGCCTCCTATCTCATTGGGGGTTCCAAGCGTTTTTAGGATCTGACCATCTGTGGTGCAGATCCGCACTGTATGGTCGCCACAGTCTGCGATGTAGAGCCGGTCTTCTGAGTCAATAAAAATATCATGGGGCAGGCTGAGAAAGTCTTCACCCCACGAGGAGAGAAAACGACCGTCTCTATCGTAGACCACGAGTGCCGGGTTCGGCTCGCGATCCAAAACATAGACCTTGTCCTCTGAATCAACGGCAACGCCTGAAGCGATGCCTAACGCACGACCATCGGGACCTTGTCCCCAACCTTTGACGACTTGGTAAGAATATTTGCCACTTCCAAATACCATAACCTACACCTCCGATTCTAATTTGCGAATGCCAAGCTCCGAAACTATAGTTCGGACACGAAGGAATACGTTTCATCTAAGACAGATATTATAGCACGCTTGTCAGTATACCCGGACTCGAAAAAAATCTCTATTGTTTTTGGATGCCCGGATCTCTTAGGATTGCCTAAATGAAGATACAGGAGATGTTTGAGCTTCATGATCGTGTTGCCCTCATTACCGGAGGCGCAACGCACTTAGGACGCGCAATGACGACCGCACTCGGTGAACTAGGGGCTACCACAGTTATTGCCAGTCGCCGTAAATCCTTGTGTGAGCAGGTTGCAGCGGAGTTGCGGGAAGCAGGTATTAAATGCGTTGGGTTTGGCTGTGATGTTACTGATGAGGTGCAGGTCAACACACTTGTGGCCGAGGTGGTCGAAATGCACGGACGGTTGGACGTAATGGTGTGCAACGCCGGCGGTGCTGCGACAACGAGTTACATCCCCACTGCTTCAATTGATGAGTTCACCCGTACATGGGAGATGAACGTCAAAAGTACATACATGTGTGCACAAGCGGCAGCCCGGGTGATGATCCCTCAACGCAGCGGCACAATTATCACCCTCGGATCCATCCACGGCTTCCTCAGCGCCGATAAACGTCTTTACGAGGGATTGGATTTTAACCGTTCGGGTCCTCCATATCAGGCAGCAAAGGGCGGTGTAGTGAATCTAACGCGCGCGCTCGCAGCCGAGTTGGGTGAGTATAATATCACCGCCAACTGTATCAGTCCCGGACAGATCCCAAAAGCAACAACGGATCCGGAAATGATAGAGCGGTGTCGCCTGAGTAACCCGCTTCAACGCACAGGGCTCGCCGACGATATAAAGGGTACTGTTGCCCTGCTCGCTTCACGCGCCGGTAATTGGATCACCGGACAGAACCTCGTAGTAGATGGTGGTTGGAGCATCTGGTAAGCGGCAAGCCGAAAATCTATACAACTACAAAATCGAGAGAGGCAAAACATGAAAAAACTCCCCCTTGGTCCACTTTATTATGAATTCAGTCGCCATAACGAACCGCGCTTACAGATTACGCCGGGAGAGACTGTGTTGGTAGAGGCAGAGGACGCCTTTTCGGGTCAAATCCGTACCGATGACGATCGGCGGGATAAAACCAAGAAACCATACGGCAACCCACAGACAGGCCCAATCTGGATTGAGGGGGCTGAACCGGGCGATGCGCTGGCGGTCAAGATTGAGGAGATACGTCCGAGTATCGGTCAATGCGCGACTCGAACCTCTGATCCTCGACAACTTGCCGAGTGGTTGGGCGATGACTGTCCGCACGGCGTGCATGTCTGTCCCATCCGTGATGGACAGATCTACTGGAGTGATGACATCACCATTCCCTATACGCCCATGCTCGGTTGTATCGGAACCGCACCGGATACCGGCGTGCCGACAACCGGACCAGCGGGTCCCCACGGTGGGAACATGGATATCATCGAAACCTGTCCCGGCAATACTGTATACCTACCAGTATTTGTATCCGGCGGGTATCTCTATTTGGGAGATGCACACGCTGCGATGGGGCACGGCGAGCTTTCCGCTTCCGGACTGGAAATGCCCTCAGAAACGAAGATTACCGTTGATCTAATCAAGGGCAAGAACCTGCCCGGACCGCGAATCGAATCGCCTACAGAGATTATGACCGTTGCTACCGGATGCCCAATGGAACGTTCGACGGCTCAAGCCTACGCGTGGTTAATCTTATGGATGGAAGAAGAGTTCGGCTGGGATCGCTGGAAGGCGTATGACATCTTGACCCACGTCGGACAGATCTCGGTCGGTTACTATCAAATTGGGACAGTGGCAGCCAAGATTGCCAAGCGCTACTTATAAAACAGTCGTAGGGAACGCAGGTGCTGTTCTCCCGATCCTATCGGGACTTTGCGGGATCTGTGTTCCCTCTATCGTGAATAAGAGGTGATAAAAATGTACGGACAGAACGGACGAATCGGCTTGTTGGTGCCATCGGTCAATACAGTCGTCGAACCAGAATTTAGCCGAATGATCCCAAACGGCATCAACGTCTATGCGGCGCGGATGCGGAACCAACGATCGGATGTGGACGACTCAAAAGCGATGCTTCAACACGTAGAACGTGCCGCCGATGAACTCGGCAGCGCGCACGCCGATGTGATAGCTTTTGCTTGCACTGCAAGTAGTTTTGTGGAAGGTGTCGAAGGTGAAAATGACTTGCGGGACCGTATCGAACGCGCCGGAGAGGCAAAAGCGGTAACAACATCGGGTTCCGTTGCTGGCGCGTTGCGTACGCTCGGCATTCAACGCGTCGCAGTTGCCACGCCCTACCCGGACGAACTCAACGTGCTGGAGAAGCAGTTCTTGGAGGACGAGGGCATTGAGGTCCTGACAATTGCCGGCATGGACATCGTGGACGCATTCAGCATCGGAAAAGTAACTCCCGAAGAGACGTATGAATTTGCCCGCCGTGTCTGGCGTGGCGATGCCGATGGGTTGTTTATCAGCTGCACCAACCTGCGCACCATTGATGTGCTGGCACGACTGGAAGCCGAACTCAAGGTGCCGGTTGTCTCCAGCAATTTAGCGACCTGTTGGGGGTGTTTGCGAGCTTTAGGGCATCAAGATCCGATTGACGGATATGGGAGCCTTTTGTCGGAACGCCTCCGTGCGTAGAGGAACAAAGCGATGTCCAGTGTCGTTGATATGTTCAAACGCATGGATTTGGATGCGACCGGATTGGAGGCGGTCAAGGCAGCGGTTCAAGCTGAGGATTATGCCGCCGCCGAGACAGCCTATCTGGAATACTACCGGGCGCGCAAGCCACCCGTCCTCGATTGGCATACCGAGCATAGAGGAGGTAATTCCTTTCAGACCAATTCGACTGGCTGGAATTTCCTGACCGCTATTCCAGAGCTGATTACTTGGACAGACCGTGGAAGGGTTAAAGGGTTAATCAGTCGCGAAAGGGGTTACACCTTCAGTCGCACCGATGGGATAAAACCGTCCGAGTACACCGTGTTGGACTTGGCTGATATGCTCTTGGAGAATAAGGTCTTCATTCCGTATCATCCCGAAGACGGCGTACAAGATCTGGGGCCCGATTGGAACTGGGAGCACGTGCCTCCCGTTGTTGGACGGCGATGGACACTGAGTCTGCCGTACCAATACTTTCTTCGTGCCTTGGCGCAGGCATATTGGTTGACGGATGATGAGCGATATGTCGCCAAGTTGGTCAAAATTGCGACCCACTACGTTAGCTATGTGGATGGAAGGAGTTCATGGATCTGGATTCCCGACATGCAGCTCGCCCGGAACTATCAACAATTAATGCCATTCATACTTTCTTGGGAGGGATTGTTGCCCCATGATTTCTGCGTAATCCAGTCTTGGTTGTCCGGTGGTTGTGCAGCATCAATGGAAGCGGTGACCGGGGCACCGGGCAATCAACTCTTGTTCAACGGGTTAGGCTTGGCGTGGCTTGGGGTAGGGATGCCGGAGTTCAAGGACGCACTGCGATGGCGCGAACGGGGGTTTGGCGAAGTCGAGGAGTTCTTCGGTGAGGGAGCGTTCTATCCGGACGGCTCGTCGAAAGAGAACTCCTACGGTTATGTCGTCGGTGCCTCCGCAGCAGGACTGGAGGCACTAACGCTGGCACAGGAAAATGGATGGGACTTCCTGAAGGATCTGCACGGCCCGATGTTACTGCGAGCCGAATTCCTCGCCTATACCGCGAAACCGGATGGCAGCTATGTCTGGACAGGCGACAGCACACGTGGATCGGCCTTCGATTATATAGAGGCAGTTGCAGATTCAGCTGACCGGAAAGACCTGCAATATATCGTTAATTTTGGACAGCGAGGCACCCTTCCGCCGCGTAAATCATCGTGGTACGCCTACGGGGGCGTTGGTGTGATGCGAAGCGATTGGGATCGCGGAACGAACTATCTGTTTTTTGATGTGGGGCCGGTGGGTGTCATACACGGACACGAGGGGAAATTAGCCGTAGAGGTGGTCGCCTACGGTCGCTCATTGGTCGAGGATTTAGGCATCCACACCTATGCAACAACTGAACAGGATATTCCGTTCCATAACTTTTTTACAGCATCTGCCGCGCATAATACAGTCATCGTGGATGGAAAGAGCCAAGCTCGGTTGAAAACTGGACCATTCACAACCGACCATCCATTGTCAAATCCGTGGTTCAGTACCGCTACATGTGATTTTCTGTCGGGCAGCTATATCGAAGGCTACATGGAGGTGACAGACGACGAAATTGATAAATCGGTCGTTCATCGTCGCAGTGTCATGTTTGTCAAGCGTCGCAACGCGGGCGATCCGGAATATTGGATCATCACCGACCATCTGACCGGCGACGGCGCGCATACCTGTGAACAGCTGTTTCATCTTATCCCGATTGAAGTAGGTGTGGATCCGACGACGAAAACTGTGCAAACAGTTACACAAGATCAGCCCAATCTGGCATTTATTCCGGCGATCACAGGGGGTATTGAGGTGGAAATTGTCGAGGGACGTACCGAACCGAATCTTCAAGGATGGTATTGCGGCGGCGGTCCTCGGCCAACCCCGGCACCTTGTGTGGCCTATCACCGCACGGGTATGCTCCCTACCGTTTTCCAGACCGTGCTCGTGCCAATGAAAACCGGAGAAGCAGCATTGCCCAAGGTTGAATCACTTGGAACTCCCAACGATGGTTGGATCCGAGTCACGTTTCCGAATGCACGGCAGGACATCTACTGTTCACCGGTAGAGGCAGGGCATCGGCAGTTGGGAGATATTGCCTTCACCGGAGAGGCAGCATTGGTACGGCGCGACAGCGATGGAACGCTCTTGGATTGGGCGGTTGTTGGTGGCGATCGTCTATATCATGGCGGAGAGCTCCTTCCCTCTATCCGTGAATAAAATGCTCCGTTCTTTATGTGACTAAAGTTTAGACAATTTTAAGTGCAAAGAGGCAGAACAGAGGTTATCCTTTCAGAAATCACCACAATTTTGAAAGGAGCAATAATGAGCCTCATATTCTGCCTCGCGAGTATTTTAACCGATTTTCGTCCGTTATTCAACAGTCAAAACTTCACCCTGTTTTGCACATTTATTGTAGGGTTTATCACTGCCCCCCGCAGTGCCACAGTGACTGACATTTATCAAGCGGTTCGACCGAAAACGGGTTACCACTCACTGGTGAAGTTCCTCTCCCGTGGTAAGTGGGACGCCGATGCGGTTGCTAAACATCTGATTAAGTTACTGCAAGGGTACTTTGACAATTGGGTCTACGTTTACGATGAGACGCAAGCGATAAAGACAGGAGATAAGCAATTTGGTCTCCACTTTTTTAGAAATCATCGCTACCAAAAGCGCAACAGAAATCAATCGAAGTATCACTCAGGTCATCAGTTTGGCGCATTAGGCTTGCTTTGTAGCACGGTGACTGAGACGATACTGTTTCCGGTTTGGGTGAACCTGATATGTCCCAAGACAAAGCAGGATAGCAGCAACGCTGTTCTAAAGCGGATATGCGCTCACATTCCCCGTGGACTGATTATCTTTGACCGGGGGTTCAACCGGCGCAAAGTGTTTGCATGTGTGCTTGAAGCCGGGCATCATCTATTGTGTCGTGCCAAGTCCAATGCGGTCTTTTACCGGTTAGCTGATGTGGCTAAGTGTCGCAAACGGGGACGCCCCAAGAAGTATGGTAAACGCCTACAACTGCGATATCTACAGTATTCAACAATTGACATTGACAACAAACGGTATACCATTGCATCGGTAGTCGCTCTTACCAAAATGTGTCCACAACCCGTGCGGTTGATAGTGATGCGAACCCGACCCAAAAAGGCAAAGGCGTTTCGATACTTCTGTGTCTACACCACTGACTTGACTCTGGATTTATGTAAGGTTGTACGATATTATCAGAAAAGATGGACTATTGAGACCGCTTTTCGGGACCTAAAACAACACTTCGGGTTTGACCAATATCGGGTCAAATCTAAAAAAAGCATCAGTCGATGGGTACAACTCAGTTTCGTGGCTGTTTGTTTAACTCAATTGGTCTTTACCATCATTTCTAACACAAGCCAGCCTATAACTGTCGAGCGGGTGTGCAGGGAATTGGGCATTGATTGGTATCGACCCAAGAAGTTGACACGCGGATTGATGGTGCGTTATCTACGCGCGTTAATTGGCAAGCATCTATTTTCTGCGACAATGGCTAGACACACAAAAACGCCCAATATTCAGCACACACTTGAATGACGCACCATCAAGACAACACAAATTGTCCAAACTTTAGTTTATGTGAGAAATCAGGTAATAGTAATCGTAGGGGCTGGGTTTCCCCACCTAGACATTTTGAATGTTGGTAGGGTTGTAGAAGCAACCTTTGTGGTTGCTCGTGTTCAATCTGCCTCTTTTATCTGCGTAGATTAGTGTTAATTCGCGGAGGTTTTGCGACTCTCCCAAGTTTGAGAAGGAAAACATACCATGCAGCTCTCTACTGAACAGGCAGAAAAGTTCTGGGAAGATGGATTCATCATTGTAAAGAATTTGCTTGATGTTGATGAGGTTGCGTCGCTTCTTGCCCATGCTGAATGGGTAGCAAGTGGGGAAGCGTCCCATATCCCGACAGGGCAACTCCAGGTTGAACCCAGCGTGGCAGCAGGAGAAGCTCAAGCGGGAAATTACGCTGATTCTCTTCGAAAAATGAGCCATCTTGCCTTCTACGATGAGGGATTTGAAAGCCACGCTCGCAATCCAAAAATCCTGGACGTTATCGAATCCCTTCTGGGTGCCGACATAAAACTCTATCAAGATCAACTGTTCATGAAACCGCCGCGGATCGGCTCACGGCAACGCTACCATCAGGATATGCCGCTCGGATTCTACATCGACCCGCCCGACATGGTGACCTGCTGGGCAGCGCTTACTGATTCAACAATCGAGAATGGATGCGTCTGGATGCTCCCCGGCACTCATAAGTTCGGCATCATAGAACAGTCGAAGTGGGCAGAGTATGAGCAGATGTCGGTTGAGGGGAGCTTGGCAGAGGAGTGTCCACTGGAGCTGAAAGCCGGCGATTGCAGCTTCCACCACGGCCTCATTCTGCACAGCAGCAGGCCCAACCAAACGAATCAGCGACGCCGAGGTTACGCGACCCACTATGTCAGCGCGAAGTGTCGATACACAGGTCCCCCGGAAAAAGAGAACGATGCCATGCTAATGCGGGGGAGGTCGATACCGGGCTGTATCTAACGGATTTCTCTCGCACTCTCTTTTCTCTTTAAGGAGTACCGTAGGTTGGGTTGAACAATAGCAAAACCCAACGCTAATGAACTAGTACACTGTCAGATAAATGCTACTGGTCCTGCTCGTTGTGGATTGACAAATCCACAACATCGCCGCAAATCGAGCTTGGATATGGCTATCCAAGTCTCGGACTCTCGGAACGGAGCCGAGCAGGGAGTGACTTGTCATAACTTACTCGACAGAGCACTAGTGAACGAATAAACGAACATAACTATGCACACAAGCAAGCTACTCAAATCTTCGGACTTTGAATATTGGCGACTTTCTGGCGACAACCGCGTTAGTGTTGACTTTGGGGCGTTCTGCCCGGATTATCATGAATTGGACCGCGTCGGCGTTATTTCACCCTGTTTTGAGGACGGGATCCTGCATACGGGGGATGCGCTGCTTGCGTTGACCACCGCTTTCTATGATGTCCTCCGATCACACGGGGCAGATTTCTTCGACTATCCGCAACACTTTGCGTTTATTGGCGCGAGCGGAGATGTTATTCACACACACGGAGAATCATTACCGATAGATCAGATCGGGACAGGCTGGGGAAATCTGGATGTTTGGCCCGATTCCAAATGGATTACAACACCGCGGAGTGCTACAGGGATGCTGAAGAAGATTTTCGACTTTCAAGTAAATAGGCTGTTCTTGCCTCACGGCTTCAAGCTGGGCACCGATGAATCCCCACTCCCCGCCTACGCGCGCAAGATGTTCGACACCCGGCTCAAGAGTGTTTATTACTACAACACGCCGTTTCCCAACATAGAGATACGCGCCTCGCACCAGGTCGCAGATCTCGTGCAGAAGAGCATCGACCAACTCCCAAACGCCGAAAGCGTACCGGGACATCAAGCGCATAAGCATGAAGCTGATCAACCTACCCGGCACAACTTCCCCTCTGTCCAGCGGTATCGGAAGGTCAGCGTTGATCATTTTCTGGAAGATGTGAAGGGTTGCTTCGAGATAGGTTGATGGAAGGAGACAGTGAGATGGCGCGTTACCCCCAAGCGATCCTCGTGTCCTGCGAGATACCGTGGGATGAACATGAAAATCTGATGGAAGATCTGTTTCGAGAGGAGATACAGCATACCCTCAAATCAGGATTCAACCATCTGTATATCTTTGGCACCGCCGGTGAAGGTCATGCAGTGGATGCCGCTCGTTTCCAGCAGATCGTTCAAATTTTCTACGAGGAGACGCGGGAACCCGATATTCACCCAATGGTCGGGGCCATCGGTTTATCCACGGCGAGCATCGTTGAACGTGTGGGATTCGCACACGATCTCGGTTTCCGCACATTTCAAACTGTCTTGCCGAGTTGGGGTGCGCTGAACGATGACGAGCTAATAATCTTCTTCAAGGATCTGTGTGGTACGTTCCCGGACTCACAGTTCTTGCACTACAATCTACCACGCGCAAAGCGGATCCTCGGTGGTGCGGAATATCGGAGACTGATTGATGTAGTTCCCAATCTCGTGGCAACGAAGACAACGAGCGGTGGCTTGCCCGGTGCAGCTGATCTGATGCACCACTCATCTGAACTCCAACACTTTTTTGGGGAATGGAACTTTCCTCACGGCTGCATGTTCGGGGAGTGCTCTCTGCTCGCTTCATTTGGCCCCATGACACCCCATAAGACAAGGGAGTACTTTGAGGCGGGATGTACGCAGCAGATCGAAAAACTTTTCCGATTACAACACGACTTTCACAGGGTGTGCATGGACGTACTTCGTCCGGTGTGGGGTATGGAACGGATGGACGGTGCCTATGATAAAATTATTGTGCGCTTGGGCGGATTAGAGAAGATGCCGCTACGCCTGCTCTCGCCCTATCAAAGTTTCACAGAAGCGGAGTATCAGGCGTGCGAGCGGATACTTCACGAGAAGTATCCAGATTGGATTCAGAGGAAATTATGACGTCACTCAATTTCAAAGCGAGAGTACCAGTTTTTGATGCTAATGTGAGGGTTGGCGATCTACTCGACGAGCCTGCCCCCTACCGTGACCGAGAGGGATTGCTATCAGAAATGGATCGGCATGGGGTACAACGAGCCCTCATCTACCACGCCCATGGCGAAAATGTCAGTCCTATTATTGGCAACGAGTATCTTGAAGCGTGGCTGAGCGATGATGGGCGTACCCATCCGCAGTGGATGGTTATCCCGACATCGGATTCGCTTGCACAAGTTCAATCGCTTCACGCTGAGGGCAGGGTCAACTCTGTGCGTTTGTTCGATACAGGACAACGTGACTTACCCTTTCGGCCTTGGGCTTACGACACGCTGCTATCTTGGCTCAGTGAGGAACATATCCCGGTATGGATCTACCTTCCTGATGCCGACGCGGATGCGTTGATTACCACACTTCAGGCGTATCCGAGTCTGGTATCGGTTTTGGTGGGAGCGCATTACGTCCACGCGCTATGGTTGCGCCCAATGTTGGCTGCTTTACCGAATGCCCATTTGGAGCTAAGTCGCTACGAACCAATCTGCGAGATAGAATCTTTGCGCGACGAATTTGGTGCAGAGCGATTGGTCTACGGCTCATGGTATTCCCGATATGCCATGGGTGCGATGTTATTTTATCTGCATCATACTAATCTGACTGATGCCGAACTTGCATCGGTTTGTGCTGGGAATCTTGAGCGCATTCTGGAAGGAGGGACAAAATGATTGATGGAACGCAAGTCATCGATTATCACGGGCATGTTGGACGCTGGGATCCCCTCGGTATGAAGGACGATCCAAAACTGATGCTCCACGCTATGGATTCGGCGGGTATAGACAAATCCTGTGTGTTCAATATTTTCCACCCTGACGGTACAACAGGAAACGACGAAACGGCTCGTTTTGTCGCACGGCATCCGGATCGCTTTATCGGTTTTGCTTACGTGTCACCCATGATGCCAGAGCGGATGGTGCCGGAATTGGGGCGCGCTATCGACGAGTTGAAATTTCCTGCCATCAAACTATATCCGCCCTACACCCTGTGGCCCTTTAATCAACCGCAATGGTTTCCCATCTACGAGTTTGCAGATGAACGGGGATTAGCAGTGCTTTTCCATACCGATGGCGACGAATTAAACCGCCCCCGGTATCTGTCTGAGATTGCACCGCAATTCCCTAACGCCAAATTTATCGCAGGGCATTCCGGCAACGTTGTAGAACCCCGCACCGAAGCTATTGCCGCCGCACAGGCGCATCCAAACGTCTATCTCGAAACCTGCTCAACCTATCGCACACCGGGCGTGATTGAACAGTTGGTGAATGAGGCGGGTGCCGATCGGGTGCTGTTTGGATCGGATACACCACTGATGGACCCACGCCCCCAGATGGGCAAGATTATCACCGCGGATATTTCTGACGAAGCCAAACGGTTGATCTTGGGTGGTAACGCCCGCCGCTTGTTGGGTATTTATAGTGAATTATAAAAATAAAGGCTCATGTCAAAAGAAAGTGCAAAACACCAATAGAAACCAAAAAACTTTGAATCCTATTCCGCCTGTGGGAGGGGCATCTCCCGTTCCGCCTGTCCCGATGCAATCGGGGAGGATCCCGCCTGTCCCGATGTATCGGGGACAAGTCGGGACCTGCCCCGATGAGCGGGTTACGGTCGGGATAGGAAGCCCGATCCACAACCGTCCTTGGTTTCTGTTGCACTCATTTCTCGATATGGTGTGCTAGGTAATCAATATAGTTTTGGTTGAGCGCATCAAGCCGGGTTTCAATGAGATTAAACCGCTTGTCAAAGCGGGTCTCAAGTTCAGTGAATCGCTTATCAAAGCGGGTCTCAAGATGTGTTAGCCATTGGTCCACGCTATTGATTCGGGCATTGATAGTTGTAACTGTGAGAATGATGTAAACTTGAGCAAAGGCGAAGATTGCCACTATCAAGGTGGCTATGGCTATCAAAAGGGTTTTTTGGTTCATGGTCTATCCCTTCTTTCTGCTGTTATGCCAAAAGCGCGGTATCCCGGCTATTGATAGCTAGAATATCCGATAATGTTACTTAGCGGATATTATCTGGTTTAAAGACCCTAAACCGCAACCACCCGCTGATGCCCCACTTTATCTTCCGCTGGCGTAATCCGAATCTCAATGTTGCGATTAAAACGATTGAGCAGTGTAAACAATCGCTCCACGCTAAAGCGGTTAAAATCACCATTCTTCAGTCTCGAAATATCAGATGGGTCCACACCGAGAATCTTCCCCGCTTTTGCCTGCGTGAGTTTTCGTCCTTCAATGATATTGTAAATCTCAAAAGCTAAATCTGCCTTCAACAAGGCTCGTTCAGCTTCGGCATCAGAAAATCCCACATCCTTAAACACATTTCCAGAACTCTGCTCAATTTTGACATCTTCACTCATTGTTTTGCCTCCAGTTGTTGCGCGATTTTGAGGCGCTGTTTTATCAAATCAATTTCCCGTTTCGGGGTTCTGATCCCGCGAGTCGATTTCTTCTGAAACACATGGAGCACATAGATTTTCGCGCCAATGCTTACGGTGTAAACGGAACGGTATGTGTCCGTATCGTAAGGTGCGACAATTTCCCACACGCCAGATCCAATGCCCCGCATCGGTTTTGCTTTAGGGTGTTTCACACCGCGCTGGGCAAAACGTAACGCTTCACCAATCGTCCTTCTCACGGTTTTAGGAAAACGTTGGATTTGCTCGCGAGAATCCCCAATCCAAGTTACATCTTTCATCACTTCCTTCAAAATTATGTCTTCCTCTCAATTCATGGTAGACTTACCATATTATGACAGATTTACCATGAAGATTGCAACGCTTTTTTGGAGAGGATTGACGCGGAGGAAAGAAAATTAAGGCGGGAAAAGATGCCCGATAACAGATTTTATCGGATATGATGTCTCATTATATAGGAATGGTAGATCTTAGAATTACTGAGACACTCCAAACCGAACCGCATTGCCCCTAGGCCCGGTAGGTGTGGTTTCTAACCGCACCGCATCCCGACGAATCGGGATAAATCCCCGATGAATCGGGACAGGCGGGATCCCGACCTGTCGGGAGAAACAGCACCTACCATACACGAAGGAGCGAAAATGTCTACTTATTTCTCTAATTCACCATAATTCGCGGATACGCTGCGGTTTCCTATCAACCTAACCTAATGCTGTTAGCAGTTCACGCTGATCTGATAGGCGGAGCTCCCGTTCATTGGCAAAGCGTGTAATCCCAGCGAGGATCGATTCACTATCAAGGTGAGCTTCGGCTATCACATCCGGCTCCGTCCCACCGGTGAGCCACTGATTATCCCAATCTGCCGTCAGCGAATAGGTCTCCGTCAACGGTCCCAAGTTTCTGATGGGAAAAACGCGCTGGGTGCCTGTGCTTACCACCATCAAGTCATACCGCGCTTCTGGGGGCAATACGGACCGCTGATAGGCATCAGGTTGTAGGTCGAACAACTCTTCGCTCACTGCGGCAATGATCTTTACGTTTATGCCCGCAGCCTCCAACTGAGGGATAATCTGGACCAAGTTGACCGTCGAGTTAGAACCTTGGACGACCACATAGCCGTGCTTGGGTTTTCCATGATCAAAATCGCGGATGACGTATAACCCTTTCGATGCTGCCTTAAGATCACTGTCCGCAAACGTGCTGCGGTCAGCCACCGGGAAATCTGGGCGCGCAACTTCAATGATAATCACACCGACGCGAGGATCGCGAGCCGCAACTTCAACCGCAGCGAAATAGCCCGGAGCAACATCGTTGTAATCCCAGAAACTGACATGTATGGCTTGGCCCCGCGGAAACAGTTTCCATACCTGCGGCGCAAAAATACCGAAGTGCGTCCGGGCGTCAGCGGCAGTTTCCGGTCCCGAATGACCAGCGAGGATGTTAAGCACCCCCATCCGGAAAGGACTGTCCTGATTCTGCTGGCTCCACACACGGGCGGGCAGATACATGAGCGGTGTAAAAGCGCCGTAGGTGCCACTCAACGCCCACACCCCGGAAAACTGATCAGGATCGAGCGACGCGCTCTGGCTAACCAATCCGATGGCACTCGACACATTCCCTGCCTCTTGGATAGGTGCTTTGAACCGTGTGCCAGCAGGATTCGTTACTGGGTTATAATGTCCCCAGAGGCTGCCGTGTTCAACGTTTATAGACTCTGAGAGGTCAGCGGCGAGGGTGATAAAGCGGTTATCTGTCACGTAATTCATCCACTTGATGATTTCCGAAATTGCGCGACGGGTTCCAGCCACCTCTCCCGGTTCCTTGAACAGGGCGATATCCACCTCCTGTTCCTCCCCTGACACCGGGTTCTTCGCTGCGAGTGTCTGCGATTCGATAGGCAAATTCCCCACCTGAAGTTGACCGTCCAGAAATGGGTCGCTCTTGGTATCAATCCGCAGTGGCACATTATCCTGGACCGCGTCACCAAGATCGACGAGACGATTGGCGAGCCAGTCGCCTAACCCATTTTTGTTAAGCAGGGACATCACAACGTCAATGTTGGTTTTGAATTGTATAAGACGCTCGCGCTCATCGCTCACCGGTCCTTGACGAATACCCTCGAATTCCACGCCATAACGTCTCTCAAACGTTTCTGCCAAGGCGACGAAATACTCTTCGTTCATCTTAAATCCGTACGGATGGCTTGGGTAGCTGACCAACTGATCGCCGTATCCCTCGATCTTCCCATCTACCGCGCTCGGCCAATAACCCTTGACCGTCCTGCCAATAACAATCATGGGGCGTCGATCTTCCGTATCCCAATCTTCCATCGTTTTGAGGACCGCGAGGATCTGGTCATAGTCATTGCCATCCTCAAGGGAAAACACATTCCAACCGTAGGACGTCCACTGTTCCTCAAGTTCGTACTGCTTATACTTTGAGTCGATTACCCCACCCACTAAGGTATCATCGATTCCAGCATTATTATAGGACAGCAAGATACGCAGACGCTTCCCCACCTGCATCGCAAGTGCTTGCGTTTTTAATTCTTGAGCGTGTCCCTCGGTCATAGCGAATTCACCTTCAAGTGCGAGCACCTTCAGCGATTCGGGGGCGTCCAAAAAGTTCCAGAACGCTGCTTTACCGGCGGCTGTTGCAATACCAATCCCTGACGGTCCTCCATTTACATCATTAGTCAGATCTGTCGTTTCGGAATGTCCGGCTAATGACCGAATACCGCGTAACTGTGCTTGTGCAAATAGCGGATGGTCCTCCAAGTTGTTCTCTTGCAGCAAAGTCTTGAGTGCCCCCGCACCCCGTCGGAAACCGAGTGCATCAATCGGCAGCATCGCAATCTCCGGTGCAACCTGATAACGTGGATCCCCCGTCGCCTCATGCGTCCGTGCCATGGCTTCACCCATGATCATCCACAACGCGTATGCGGTAGGAATGTTATGCCCACCGGCGAGCATGAACTTATCACCGAAAGGATGCTTGGGGTTGCGATAGTCGTAGCGTAAACCCCCAAGTTCTGGACCCGCCAGATGAAGCGCTACATTGTAGGGCGTGTAAGCCAACGGTCCGCCAAAATGCCCCGTCTGGGCATAGTTGCCAAGCAGCACCAACGTCATACAGGTCATATGACCGATATCCTCAAAGCGTTCCCGATCGTATGTCGCGGTTAATGCATCAACAGGTGATACTAAGGTGTTCGCATTGAGCGTGTTTTGCATCTTTATTCCTAAGTGTGTTTGAGGTTTGTGATTGAATATATCGAAAAATTCCGATCCTTGAGCAGAATTCTATTTCGATGTTACTGTATCGTGGCTGTCCCATCGAGAGACGGTGGGTTGACTGTACTGAAATCCGAGCCTTTAGGTAAACCGTGGCAGAAACTTAGGGTGGGAAGATTCTTCGACGAAAGCCATTTTGTCAAAGGAGTTTATTGACGTGCCAGTATGATCTCAACTAAGCTGCATAAAAATATAGGGGAGATGCCAGTTACACAAGCTAACCGCTTGCCCATCCCGTCACATGTGCTAGGTTATCGCCGACATGGACGCGATGAATGCGCCGTAACAGGATGACAACCCCCGCGCTCTTGGTCGTGATTTCCGCTACAACCGCACCAAAAGGGTCTCGAACTGTACCCAAACGCTGCCCAGGGCTGACCTCGTCAAGCAGGGCTACGTTGGAACGGAAATAGCCGGAAACAGGCGTTGAAATAACGCTGTCCAGATTCCCATCCCCGGACAGATGGTGTGTTACCGGGCAAAGTTCGGGTTGACCGTCCAGCATATCGAGGTGTTTCATCACATTGATTACGCCGGTAGTAAAACCGCTCACATCAGACGGGTGGGCGTAACCGCCGCCGCCAGCCTCCGTATAAATCGCTGGCACACCGAAATCCGTGGCAGCTGACAAGGTTCGACCGGGAGGCATTGGTGGTGGATGTTCCCAAATCACCGATGCGCCAAATGCCAGCGCACCGGCTCGTGAGCGTCTACCAAGTTCATCGTCACTGTGAGTGAAACCAATAAGTGATGGGATCTCGGCAGTTACACCCCCGCTATGCAAGTCAATCACAAAGTCAGCGGACTTAATCAGTTTCTGCGCGATCCAGTAAGCAATTCGCTCGGTGATAGTTCCGCTGGGATCGCCGGGAAATACCCGTGCCAGATTCAGCCCATCAATCGGGCTGCTGCGAAGCACGGATTCGTAGGCAGGCACATTACATATCGGCACCATAACGAGCGTACCCCTTAGCGCGTCGGGGGCTACGCGACGGTAAACTTCAGGGATGGTTTCCACCCCCTCATACTCGTCCCCGTGCACCGCTCCCAAGACAAGTAAGGTAGGCCCAGCCGTTGCCCCTACCGCGTAAAGGAGCGGTAAGCGCCAGTCGCTCCCATCTGCGCGTGGGCTAACTTCTAACCATGCAGACGCTTTAGAATCACGGGGCAATTGCGAAATATCGAGATCTTGAAAACGCACGGCGCCGGGTGCCTCCTCTTAGTGACCGCCAACCTCGCCGACCTGAATCTCGATTTCATCTCGATTCCGAATACGTTCAACCAATCCGTCCCGAATATCAACAATCCGGTCAGAAACGTCGAGCATCTTTAAGTCGTGCGTTGCCGATATCACTGTCACGCCCTGATCAACATTCAGTTCTTTAATTAAATCGATAATTTCGCGTCCAATGACAGTGTCGAGGTTCGCTGTCGGCTCATCCGCTAAAATAATACTGGGACCATTTGCAAACGCCCGCGCAATGGCTACACGCTGTCGCTGTCCGCCAGACAACTCATCCGGCCTATGGTGAATCCGTTCCCCTAATCCAACTCGTTCCAGCAGTTCTTCTCCTTTATCGCGACGCTCGCTTGCCGATAGACCTGCGAAAGTCATCGGTAGGGTGACGTTCTCAAGTGCCGTCATGACGTGTAGCAGATTGTAGCTTTGGAAAATATAGCCGACCCTGTGACACCGGAACCATGCAATTTGTGCCTGACTGAGCTGTCCCATATCTTGGCCATCGATGAAGACTTTACCTGCGGTGGGAAGGTCTAAGGCACCAATCATATTGAAGAGGGTCGATTTGCCCGAACCAGACGGCCCCATCAACGAGATATATTCTCCGGTATAGATTTCTAAATCAATGCCAGCAAGCGCTTTGAGCACGTTAGTGCCCATGCGGTACTCCTTAACAACCTTCTCCGTTCTAACAACAACGTCTGTCATTCACGTTCCTCCTAAACTTCAGTCCGCATCGCTTCCGCTGGGGGTAGCTTTGCAGCACGCCAGGCGGGAAACGCCGCACCGATAACGGACAGAATCATGCCGAGCACACAACCAGCGAGAATAATCAGTAACACCCCGAGTCTAGCAGGCTGCTCATCCAGCACCGGTAGCAGGGGAAAGTAAAAGAACAGATCTAAACCGTAATCCTTAAGACCCAACAGAAGTGATCCAAAGCAGCCGATAAGTGCTCCGATGAGTGCCCCCGCAAGCCCTTGGAAGCCGGACTCCAACAGGAATAGCCTTACAACGAAGCGATCCAAGGCACCGAGACATTTCATCGTGCCAATTTCTTGAAAACGTTCCGTGACTGCCATTAGCATGGAGTTAGCGATTCCTACGACGCAGACAATTAAGGACATAATAATCAACCATTTATCCTTCATGGTAATCCCGGGTGCTTCCTCTTCTTCAAGGGTAGTGATCTCCTGTTTTGAGCCGCTCTCTTTCATTGCCACAGTTACCTCGTTGTTTACCAGAACAGATACCAAGAACGCGATGCCCAACGTAATGCCTGCGGTTGTGATCACGGATCGACCGAAACGGATCATCAAGCTCTGAAAACTAATCCTTACGGATTCCATGAATGGAAGCTCAATCTGTTGTCCAATTGTACTTCGTGTCTGTTGTTGCAAACTGTATTCCTCCTGATTTCCAAAATTGCAAGGCTCATTTTATCATGCTGCGAGAATAAAGTCAAGCCTCGCAGAAGGGAATTTGGGGCATTAGAAAACTTTTCAAATGTTTGTGGCAGGGCTGGGTTCAACTATACAATCCCGCCGGATAGGGACCGTATTCGACGAAAATTTCTACATCCTCGACTATGACTCCACCTACAAATCCAGTAGGGCGCTCTGTCAATGAAACCTCTAACACATTTTTTCCTTGCTGCGGACGTACACGTTCCAGGTGAAACTCCAGCCATTGCCCCGCGTACGGGTCTCGCGATCTGATAACCTCGCGTGTGCAGCGTTCCTCCGCTACAGACTGTCCATTCAACCGGACATCAAATTTGTCTGCGCTTACCAAATTGGTTACGCCAAGCCGGAGCCGAATACTTTGCACCCGTTCATTCTGAGTATCATCTGCGATGGAGAAGGGAATTTGATAGCGTGTGTCCCGATCGGCGGTTGGAATTTCTACTGGCAGAAAGGCTTCATAATCGTGACCGTTAGTCGCATCGGAACGGCGGCGCAAGAAGTAGTGTTTATCCGCCTCCTTGATCAGTGCTGGATCTCCTAACTCTGTGAGGGTTCGGCGTTCTGCATCGCCGAGGGGCCAAGGCAGGAACCATGTATAGAGCCCATCGACTCCAAGTGCCCAAAAGTTGGCGGCAGCTGCCCGCATCATGGCTGGCGTCGCATCTTCTACCGAATAGAATCGGCGGTTCTCTTCGCTGTAGTAGGGTTGCAGCATGGCATACACCGAAATATCGTTTCCGTGCGCTTCCTGTACCAACCAATCGATTGGCATGTTCCCATCGAGCACAAAAAACGCATAGACCATCGGAACCACAAAATCGACCAGTCCCTCTTGGAGCCAAGTCTGTACATCGAGTCCTGCTTTCTGGTTCAACTCTACAGTGGGATATATCCGTGCGCCGATTTGCCCAGGTCCGTCCGGCCGATTGCGAACCATCTCAGCGACGTTCCGAACAAAGTCTGTCATGATTGGAGTATACTCCGGCGCGTCTTCATGTGTAAGCCAGAAGGGACTGCCACCCGGTGCAGCGGCGAAATCCAATTCTATCCCTTCTACAGGGTACTGTGTGGCGAGTTCCTCCAACACGGCGAACTGATGGTCGCGTACTTCCGGGTGAACGAACCCCCGTCCGCCGTTTTCCAGTGCGTGTTGCGGGTCCATACCGCCGTAACCTCCAAGGCGTAGGCTCGCAAAAAAATCCATCCCTTTCTCGTGGGATCGGTCAATGAGCAGGGTCAGCGGATCAATCCCCCGAGCTATCAGACTCTGCATGTTTTCCCAAATGCGCCAGTAGGGAGCACTGTCGAAAGGTTGAATGTCCGCCCCGAACTGCATACCGACCTTGGACGGGTAGAATAGCCCATCGGCGCGCGATACCCCATAGATGAAGGTGTCGCAGCTCGTCCCCGCGACCTCGTCTACGGCAGACCATGCCTCTTCCAATCGTATCGGTGGTTCAAAGACGAACAGGTAGTAATGGCGTGCATCATTGAAGTAGATGGTTCGGTGCTGCCTCATGGCAAATATCCCTTCTTGTGCCTCTTATGCAGAGATGGAGGGTTGGCGTTGCTCGCAGTTTTTTTGGATCTTGACAACCAATCATTCGCCTATTATAATCGAAGGTCAAAACATAGTCACCATAATTTTGCATCTCTTTACGCGTTTCTATGGAATCGGAATGAAATCATGAATACAGAATCTTCTCGTGCGGACGTGATTATAATTGGTGGTGGGGTCATCGGTTGCTCAATCGCTTATAACCTCGCCAAAGCACAGGTAAAAACACTGGTCATTGATAAGGCGGACAGTGTTGGGCGCGAAGCATCGTGGGCGGGTGCCGGTATCTTGGCATCTCACGCATCAACGCATGATCCCTATGCCGAACTCTGCCGGGCGAGCTTGGCACTTTATCCTGCGTTGGCTGAGGCGTTACAAGCCGAAACACAGATTGATATTGAGTTTATTCGGTCAGGTTCTATCGCGGTGTTTTTCACCGACGAAGAGAGACAGGGATTGACTGGTCTGGCTTCACGCCGGTTGGATCGAGGGTTTTCTGCGGAGGTATTAACACCTGAGCAGGTCTGGGAAGTAGAGCCCGCCATCTCCCAATCGATTGTGGGTGGGGTACGTTTCCCACACGATGCACAGGTCAGAAATCCCAGTTTGGTTCGAGCATTGGCGACAGGGGCGGCACTACTCGGAACAGAGTTTCTGTTCGGTAATCCGGTGGCTGGGTTTCTGCGAGACGGTGAGCGGGTAGTAGGCGTTGAAGTCAACGGCGAGTGTCTCTATGCGGACAGGTTTGTAATTGCATCAGGATGCTGGTCAGGAACGTTGGCTAATCAATTGGGCGGTGCACTACCGATGGAGCCGGTACGCGGACAGATGGTTTTAGCGGATGCGATGCCACCAATCTTGCGGCATGTCATCGACGGACTGGGTGTTTATCTCGTTCCCCGGTCTGACGGGAAAATCCTGATAGGAGCCACGGTTGAATTTGTTGGCTATGACAAACGAACAACATTAGAAGGTACGCGACAAATGATTGATGCCGGCATCGGATTAATGCCGAGCCTTGCTGATAAATCCTTTGTGCAGACGTGGGCGGGGTTACGTCCTTATGCAAAGGGTGGTCCATATATTGGAGAGTTGCCCGGGTTCGACAATGTGCTCGTTGCCGCCGGCCACTTCAAAAACGGTATTCTGCTTGCGCCGATCACAGGAAGGTTGATTGGCGAATTGATCACAACAGGGAATCCATCAATGTCGCTAGCACCATTTAGCCTGTAGCATACAGACTCATAAAACACAAAAGGAGGTAACCATGGACGTTATATCCGTACCCACAACCGAAACCACAAAAAAGAAAATCTCCTTTGAAGACTACCTACTGATGCCTGAAATCAACCACCCGTATGAAATTATTGATGGAGAATTTATGCCGTCCCCTGCTCCCATACCTGTGCACCAAAGAATTGTTGCAAATACTTTCGTTCCGCTTTCAAATTATGTGGAAGCAAAAGACCTTGGGGTAGTTTTGTTTGCACCGGTTGATATTATCCTCCAACGCCACCCATTGCGTACCCGTCAACCCGATGTATTATTTATTCACAGAGACAAGCTCTCCGGCACCGGTTTTGATGCAATTGAAGAATTACAAATTCTTGAAATTGCGCCAGATTTGGTTGTCGAAGTGCTTTCGTCATCGGACACCGAAAAAGTGCTATCAGGGAAGTTGGCAGATTATCAGCGGATTGGTGTCAAGGAGTGCTGGTTGGTCAGTCGTGAAGCTCGATCCGTTGAGGTGCTACAATTAACGAAAGAGCAATCTCAGTCATTAGGGCATTTTGGCCTGGGCGAAACCATCCAGAGTCAAGTTCTCCCAGATTTTCAACTGACCGTAAATACAATTTTTACTTGATATCATCGGTACTTCTCTACGATATTTTACGTTTCACGTTTCACGCATTATGTATGTCTCAACGCCTCAATCGGTGTGAGTTTCGCAGCACGACTCGCTGGGTAATAGCCGAAAAATACGCCGACCCCTCCTCCCGCCATTACAGCCGTCAACACAGACTCAATGGTGACGACCGAGGGCCATTCAATGGCGTCCTGCATAAACTTACTCACCGCCCACGCGAAGCCACTGCCTAACGCTGCCCCGAGTGCGATGCCAATCAGACTGCCTATCAGACACAAGATAACAGACTCAATGAGGAACTGGGCCCGTATATCTCGGTTCTTTGCCCCAACCGCTTTGCGCAGCCCAATCTCCGGGATACGCTCGGTGACCGACACCAGCATGATGTTCAGGATGCCGATCCCACCAACAACCAAAGCAACAGAGGCTATAATGACGAGGATCATCTCAATAATCTTGATGATACGGTTTGCAGATTTTAGCTCCTCCTTCATCACCCATGTTTCAAAGAATTCCTCGCCATCATGGTTTCGCTTTAGGACAGTCTTGACCTCCTCTACCGCTTGATCAACGGATTGATGGTCTTTGGCTCGGATCAGGATATGGCCCACCTGATCATTCCCCCAGAAATGGGTCTGGGCAGTGGTAATTGGAATAAATATCTGGTTGTCTTCACTATTCTCCGGGTCCAACCCCTTGCCTCTGGATTCCATTACGCCAACGACGGTAAATCGTTGATTGTTGATTTTTATCTCTCTCCCGATTGGATCGAGTTCTGCAAACAAATCCTTCCAGATCTCCTCGCCGATCACGCACACCTTGCTCCATAAGCTGAGGTCATCGTCCGACAAGAACCTGCCATATCCACTATACCACCTCCGTGCGATTTGATACTCTTTGGCGGTGGCTTGCATCCGAGAAAACTTCTGCTTCCCCCCAACCGTAACTGTTGCACTGCCTCCAGCTTCTGGGGTTGCTACATCAACGGAAGGGCACTCGGTTTGAATCGTGCGCACATCCTCCATCTTCAAGTAGTGTTTACTTGGATTACGCATCCACTTCGCATTCTTGCGGATCCATTCGCGTCGATACACCCCGAACATGCTCGGTCCGCCGACCTTCTCCACTTCCCACATTAGGAGTTCCTTCGCACCCGCTCCAAAGGACATCATCGCTATGACGCCGGCAATGCCAATCACGATTCCCAACATCGTCAAGGATGACCTCACTTTATTCGATCGCAAAATTGAGAGTGCCGTGATTAAGCCTTCTAACAGTTTCATCTAAGTCCCTTTTCTGGTTTTACTCAGTTTTTCTTGGTCATGTACAGATAGCATTATGTCCCATTTGAATCTGAATTGTCAAATTGAAAACTCTTGCAACGGCGAGAGAATAGTTCCCGCTTTTTCGTTGCGGGGCGAAACCCTGTGTGGTAGAATGCCCAGTAATCCAGCGTTAATGGTCATACATCGTGAGCCAAAGAAATAAGTAGCCATTTATCAAGAATAACTCCGACCATTGCAACGCTTCCTAAATTCCCTTGATCAGGGGGATTTAGAGGGTTAGCCGTACATTGGAAGTGTCTAAGTAATTGTATAATCGACCATAGTTGGAGCATCTGCCTTCCGATGTGCTTACCATTCAGACGCCAACGCACCCTCCAATGTTTAGGAGCCAATCTCAGCGAGAGACTACAATATGTCAAAGATAGGCAGAGATAGCCGATGTGTCCTCTTGGATTGGGGCAACACCTTAATGCGGGAATTCCCGGAGTATAACGGTCCGATGGCGGATTGGCCCTGTGTCGAAGCTGTACCCAACGTCGAAGAAGCACTTCTCGAACTTCGTCCACACTGGACACTCGCCCTTGCAACAAATACTGTTGATTCGGATGAGATGGCAATTTGCAAAGCACTTGATCGGGTCGGACTCCGTTCCTTATTGGATAAGGTGTACTGTTATCAAAGTATCGGACATAGTAAACCCGCCCCCGCTTTTTTCAACCACATCGTTGAAGATCTTCGGATGGATAGGCGTCGCATCGTTATGGTGGGGGATGGCTTCGAGAAAGATGTGCTCGGAGCAAATGGTGCAGGGATTCGCAGCATCTGGTATAACGAATCGTCTGATGAGATAAGGAGTGGGCAGATGTACGAAACGATCCATGATCTTCGATCTTTGCCAGAGACACTTGCCGTGTTCGACATCGAAGAAGATAGCTAATACCATCTCCTATAGCCTCTTGCTTGCCCGAGAGATCAGGATAGAAAGCTACGGTTAATGAGAGAGAAGATCCACAATAACCATGCTGCCAATTCACGGAAACCCCTTGGGACTCCGCCTGCGTTAGATCAGGGCGCTGTGCGGACCCGTGGAGAAGTATTGCTCCCATTTCCTCGCCTCACCACCGGGAAAGAATCTAACGCCCATCGCCTGCAGCTACAACGGTTAAAGCAAGAGCGCATAGCCGCATGGATTCTGCTTGATACCGTAACGGGTGGGACCCGCTTCTGGCTCAATTTTCTCGAACATACCTTCCATCAAAATGAAGAGAGCGAAGCCATTCAGCGCCGGTTCCGAGGGTGGACACACACCGCCCAGACATCTGACCGTGTTTACCTCCTCGCACAGGAAAACACCACCGCGCCCTGCTATGATATAACGGCTTACATCCAACCTTGCATAGACGGAGATCTCTCTGTAGCGGACCGGTTGAAGGGGCGAACAATTTTCCGGCTACATCAAACAGAGGCGGACGGGTATGACCTATTGAGCCAACAGGGAGTCGACACGCTGGCCCATCAACTGTTAGACCGCTATATCCAAGAATTTGATGATCTTATACACAATTCCGTTCTGGGCTTCTGCTGCGAATTCCCAACATTTCTTTCGCCCCTTAAGGGGCCAGAGTTGGCCGTGCCATGGAGCAAAGCGTTCGCGGAAACTTTGGAACCTGAACTGATCGCGCACCTGCCGTTAATTCATTACGAGACCTACGATTCTGCATCGATACGCAGCCGCTTCTGGGAACGATTGACCCAACAGTTTGCAGAGGTTTGCGTGGGAGGATTGAGCGAATTTGCTCACCAGCGAGAGTTGCAATTCGCCGTCAACTTCCCCTCCACAGCGAAAGCACTAGAGGTCGATATTGGCACGGTTCTGAAAGCCGCAGACCGTCCGATTCTTAATGCAAATAATCTGGATAAACCTAAACCGTTTATCATTGCAAAGCAGATTGCCAGTCGAAGACAGGCGGAACGGGATCGCTCTGGATCCCCGGAAGGTTCAGAGAAGATCAGCCTATGCCGATCTGAACCACGCCCAAATCAGTATGTTGCTGATAGTGCTTTGGGATTCAATTCGTGGATGCAAAACGGGATTCGTAAAAACGATCTGTTTGTCTCAAAGGGCAATGACACGGGTTATGCGGAGGAGTTCCTATCAATCGGCGTTCCAAAGCGAGCGGTTCTTATCCTCTCTCCAATTCACAGCCTGTGGACAAAGCCTGATCCAAAGGGCTGGAACTGGCTGGTAAAAGAGTGGAGCTCGCTATGCCAAACGGTGTGGCAGCTTGGGTACGATTTTGATATCATATCCGAGACGGGACTTGC
Organism: Candidatus Poribacteria bacterium; assembly: GCA_965220385.1. Classification (GTDB taxonomy): domain Bacteria; phylum Poribacteria; class WGA-4E; order WGA-4E; family PCPOR2b; genus PCPOR2b. The sequence goes on from OZ244825.1 coordinate 2,607,262, forward strand.
TGCTGCGCAAGTCGATAAGTCCGTTCGGGCATTGTGCTTTAATGGAGGATATTATTCAGCAGTTTTGCTTCCACCCTGTTTAGCACTTCAGGAGAGGACAGTGGAGGTGTTGACTCAGTTTGTGAAGGCGCGGGGCGGGTTAATCGCGGTGGATCCAGTCCCGTACTTGCTCAGCGGTCGAATCGGTTTAGATCCCTACCCACTTGAACGGTTACTCTATCGACGGCGTACCTCCATCCTGCGGGGAACGATGCCTGAAAAGACCGCAGCCCTTGAACGACTGTTAGGGAAACAGATTAAGCTGCCGATACAGATATACGCTAAACCGGATAATACACCAACGCGTGCGATCATTTTTCAGCACCGTGAAGCAGCGGATCTGAATCTGTTCTATCTGTTCAATCGCAGCGGCCAACCGATCGAAACGCTGATTGAGATTCAGTGGGAATCGACCGTTGAGGAATGGGGCACGATTAACGGTGCGAGATCTCCCCAATCCCATTGGCACGCAGACGGAAAGACATATACGACGTTGTCCTTTGATACCGGACAGGGGAGATTTATTGTCGCACGACCAACCGTATCGAGCTGACCAATGTTTTGCGCTTGTGTTTTGACCCGTATAGTGCTATCCTAACCCAGGCTGCTACAAAGTAGTAGGCATACTCCGTATGCCGTAACCTCTGTACATTGAATTGTAGGTTGGGTCGAGTACACAACACTATGGGTGCACAGCTATTTTCGCTCCAGTTTTGAATCCCGCCTGTTCCGTTCCTGCCTGCCCCGATCTTATCGGGGGATTCATCGGGGGCTTGTCGGAGTCCCAGTGTATCGGGGATCCTATCGGGGCGGTAATGTATATAGAGCGTTAATTTAATGAGGCAATGAACTAACACAGTCCCAGTGGAGTGAAACAGTTTGAGTCAAAATAATCAATTCAAAGGAGTACATTAATGACAGGTGGAGAACTTTTTGTCGAATGTTTGAAAGCACAAGGTGTTAAGGATATCTTCGGTATACCCGGTGGACACTTGGACCCGGTCTATGAATCACTCTACAAGAATCGTGACATAATCCGTCACTATGTCGGTCGCCACGAGGGTGGATGTGCGTTCATGGCGGATGGATATGCGCGATCGACAGGAGAGGTCGGTGTATGTATGACCGTACCAGGACCGGGTGCAGCCAACGCTGCAATCGGAATTGGCGAAGCATATACGGCTTGCTCCCCGGTGCTGTTAGTCACCGGACAAAATCCTTCCCATCTTGCCAAAAAAGATCCGGGGAAGATGTTTCACGGTTTGGATCAGAAGGCTGCGTTTGCGACAATGACGAAGCATATAGAGATTGTTCATAATATCCGAGAAATCCCCGGCGCCGTCAACCGAGCCTTCGGCGCATTGCGTTCAGGGCGCCCACGACCCGTTTTAATTGAACTTGCTACCGATGCGCTGCGTGCCGAGATGGACGATTCTGACGTGTCTATTCCCCCTATGAACAAAGGGCTGCGACCGGGCGCAAGTCCCGACGAAATTAATGAAGCTATTGAGCTGATTGAGAAAGCAGAGCGTCCGTTCATTTTTGCGGGCGGCGGGATCTGCCATACACGGGCGACCGAAGAGCTGCTTGAGTTCGCAAGGTTACTCGACGCGCCTGTCGCAACAAGCGCAAAGGCCAAGGGCGCAATCCCTGAAGATTCGCCATACTCACTGCGTGTTTTCAACAATCCCACCACGCACAGGGCGTTGAAGGAATCTGATCTGTTGATTGCCATCGGTACACGCTTTACCTATCGGGACACAGGCAACTGGTCACTGAAGATTAACCAGCCGCTGCTGCATATCGAAGCTGATCCCGCAGAGATTAATCGGGACTATCCCGCCGCTGTCGGCATTAGTGCGAATCCGAAGGTAGTCCTGCAGCAGCTGAATGCCGAACTCAAGGAACGATCTGACGGTTGGGGTGAGCAATTGCGCGAATTGCACAGACAGGCGGCTTATGCGGAACGTTCACCTATTATTGAACAACTCCGCGCTGCAATGCCTCTTGATGCTATCTTGAGCGTTGATGTGAATATCACCGGGTATGCTGCGACGCAAGACTTCACAGTTTACGGACCAGGCATGTATATCTGGTCTGGAATTTCCGTTGCGATGGGAATTGGATTGACAGGGGCAATTGGTGCACAAGTCGCCCATCCAGATCGTAAGGTGGTTGCCCTTTGCGGCGATGGCGGTTTCCTGATGAACAGTCCTGAACTGGCTACGGCAGTGAAGTATAATCTCCCAATCGTCACGATTGTCATGAACGATAATACCTACAGTTCAATTTCACGGACGCAGGTCGATCGGTTTGGGACGGGCATGGGTGTGGATCTAGTCAATCCTGATTTCGTCAAATTTGCGGAATCGTTCGGTGCTGTCGGTTTTTGCGTCGAAGATGAGGCTGATTTCAAGCCGACGGTTGATAAAGCATTGATGCTGGATAAGCCCTCCCTGATCGAGGTCATTAAGCGTAAAGCATAACCTAGTACATTGTCAGAAAAATGTAGTACAAACTGTATAAAGTTTCAGAACATAAATTGGTAATTCTCTATGTTCCCAAAGCCCGGTAGGTGCGGTTACAAACCGCACCAGACATCGCAATGAAGGTGCTTATCATAATTTATTTGACAGAGCACTAGAGCGTGTTGACATTTCATCGAATCCAGATAATCAAGGGAGATGTACAGACGCCCGGTTCTTCGTAGGGGTTGGATTTCCCAACCCCCTGTTCGCATATCAGAAGGGATTTCGGGTTTCTGTAGGTCGATTTTCCAAAATCGACGTTTCGGTGTCGAGATGTGAATCTCGACCTACCCGCCCCGTAGGTCGGACATCTTGCCCGACTTCATGCCAATTCACACCAGCAAAATGTCAACAGAACCTAGTAAAGTAGTAGGCGTGCACCGCACGCCGTGACCTCCGTATGCGGTAACGGTTGTGTAAATTACGACACCGTGAAGTGTGCCTACTGCAGCACAGCAATCAAGAAATTTATATCAGCGCATCCCAGCATGAACCAGCCAGACCCCCCACAAGTAATCGGACAGATTGCTGCATACCTCCATGTTTCACCCAATAAAATAACATGCGCCCCGATTCGGCACGGTACGCTCGAACGAAACAATGTGTGGCGACTCACAGCGATGGGACGCTCCTTCCTCCTGAAACAACATCTGATAACCCAACCGGTGGGAGAATCTACCTTTACACCGTTCCAAATCGAAACCGCGGTCCTTTTGAGATTACATCAGGCGGGATGCCGCGTGCCAGAACTTTACTGGTGGTCAGATTCAGCTAACGTTTTGCTCATGGAGTGGTGTGGAGATACAACGCTCGATGACCTCGCACAGGAAACGCCGGTGCCTAAGCTTAGAGAAATTGTGCGGAACACCGTCCGAGCGTTCTGTCAACTGGAAGAGGGGTTTGCCAGATCTACTGACACGCTCAAGCCCTACATATATCCACTCAATTATCCAGTTGGTTTGGGCGAGATGGTCCAAGCTCTATTGGATCAAGGGAGAAAAACCCTCGGCTACTTGGGGTGGATGAGGGGAGAGCCAATTTCCTCCGATGAGGGCGCAAAACTGGACGCAATTTGGATCCGCTTGGCGGATCGCTTGCGTCGCGCTACGCCGACGTTGGGCACTTTGGACTATAACGCACGGAACATCGTGGTCGATGGGAATACCCCAACCTTCATTGATTTTGCGACCATCGGTTGGGATTGGGGTGAGCGGCGTCTGGTGCAATCACTCAATAGCTTGGGGGCGCATCGCACAAGCGGGAATTTCGTCAGTCTGCTAAATCAAGAGATTGTGAGAGATTACGCCGGGCAAGTTGCCAGCGTTCGAGAGAACTGTTTAGAGGCAGATATTGCTGCGCGGGTAGATTCTCATCAGCTGCTTTTTTACCTGTTGATTGTCCATCGACTCCTGCAATTGACGGCGCAGCCGGAAGCACCGGAAAGCCAAGCCACCCTACAGGCATGGGGCGATCCAAAAGCAAGATTTCAACGTGCTTTGGTATTGCTTACCGATTCTCATCTGAGTGATAATCCAGATATAGGGCACCTCCAAGAAACTATCGCCGCTTTTCGGGATTCATCAATAGAGAATGGCAATTTTTAGAGCACCGTAACCGCTATCCATTACAGCGGAATCACCGGCAATTTACCTTACCATCAACCTACCACGTCCGTTCCTTCAATAACTCTTCGATGGCATCTCTCTGCACAGGCAGCTCATCGATATGGTCTTCTAACCAGCCGGAGAAATCTTTTTCGATCTCGTCCGTCCACCGTGCATCGATCTGCCCCGGCGTATATCTGCCTTCACTCAATCGAGTTTTACCGAACTGATCCCTCAATCGAACAAGCTCTGAAGTTTTCACCACGGTTTCAGCAAGGTGGGGTGGAACAAAAATAACACCATCCTCTTTTCCAAGCACAACATCTCCGGGCATGACCGTTGCCTGACCGATACGTATCGGTGTGTTGACACCCGTCAACATTATCGTTGGTGAAGCGTAGGTTGGACTCCAGCCCCTGACAAAACTGGTAAAACCGGGGATCTCCTTGATACCGTCCAAGTCGCGCACAGCAGCATCGTGCACAACACCATTGCCAGATTTGGAGTAGATGGCGATTGCAAGGTTGTCACCGATGACAGGGCCCTCCTCGACCTTGCCGAAAACGTCGGCGACATAAACATCCCCTTGAACCAGCATGTCGATGGGCCATGAGATCTGGTCTCCGACGCAGCCACACCGCTCGCCTTTCTCCTCCATCAGCGTTCGCATTACCGGTCGTCGAGGCATATAAACCGCTGTTAGTGCCCTGCCAACGAGTACGCCGTCTGGGTGTGTACATTTCCAGTTACCTTCATACTGCCATTGGTATCCGTTACCGCGCAGTGTGCCCCACGCCTGGGTTACCGATACATTTTTCATCCGTTCGATAATGTCATCCGAAACCTTGGGACGACCATCGGAAAAGCGTTCTCCCTTCCATTCATGGGTATATTCAACCAATTCATCGCGTGTCAGATTCAGTGGCGCAAATTTTTCCATCGTCATCTCCTCAAGAAAACTGTAAAGTCAATATATCTGCATTATAGGGGACAGCTCCAATAAAATCAAGATGGCAATATAATTTTCCCTACTAAGACGAGTTGACATCTGGAGGTCAGGGCATAAATCTCGACCCACGAGGGCGTGAGGATTGAACGTATCATTGTTCTATAGAATGGTGCTGGATTTCATTTCTGTTCAATCCGGTTCTGTACAAATAGTCCTGCACCCAATCTCAACGATTTTTTAGGGGGTACTGACATACTATGTCAGTACGCCTTAAATTTGGCTGACATTTCGGTGTAGTTGGTTGATATAATTTGTCATGAAGGGGTGGGCATAATCTTTCGCTGTGAAATACGTTAGTGATTTTGTTTATTTGACACCTTATTCATTTATGGTGAATTATAGAAATAAGTAGACATTAATAGTAGTAGGCACATTGCTCTGAATCCCGCCTGCCTGCTCCCGGCTTGTCGGAGTCCCGCCTGTCCCGATTTATCGGGGATTTATCGGGCCTGCCCCGATCCTATCGGGCCTGTCCCGATTTATCGGGGGGATTCATCGGGGCTCCGTGTGCCGTAACTCCGCGAGCAAGGTTCGTGACTTGGTTCGCTCATCATGTCTAAGTAATTCTAAAATCTACCATAATTCTCCTGTAGATCGAATCGGAGTCCTCGGAAATCGGGATCGGAACGGAGAGAGTTCTTCGCCTGATCTTGATGAATCGGACAATCCCGCCATCTCACTGTGGCTGCTTGCATAAACTGCTCAAATAGTCGTATAATTTTAGTTGAAAAGCGGGTTGCCAACCCAACCTGACCTCTATCCACTCCATAAAATAATAAACTGATTTGAGAACAGAGGAGGAAAAACAGATGCAACGAAGGCACAATCTCACACATTGCACTTTAGTTGGTATTGTAGTCTTGGGTCTGATACCACTGATAGTCGTCGTTGATGCACAGCCACAGATTGCCTTCGTGTCCGAGAGGGATGGGAACCCGGAAATCTATGTGATGGATGTCGATGGGAAGAATCAACGTAGACTCACCAATAATTCCGATGGGGACACATCTCCCTCATGGTCTCCGGACGGTAACCGGATTGCCTTCGCGTCTGATAGGGATGGGCATGTTGACGCTATGCACGGTTTGCCCACTTATGAAATCTACGTGATGAACCCCAATGGGGACAATCCCCAAAACCTCACTAACAGTCCCCATTATGATATGTCACCCTCATGGTCGCCCGACGGCAAACGAATTGCCTTCGCTTCTAATAGGTTCTCGTTTGATGGGGAGAAGCATTTTCTATCTTTTGACATCTGCGTGATGGACAACGATGGAAAGAATCTACAAAGACTCACGGAAAATCGACAGGACGACAGGGATCCCTCATGGTCTCCGGACGGTAAGCGCATTGTTTTCCGTGCCCGTAGGGATGGGCACGTTGAAAACAGGTTTGCCGTTACTTATGAAATCTATGTGATGGACAACGATGGAGTGAATGAACAAAGACTCACGGAAAATCGAAAGAATGATTTGGAACCCGTATGGTCGCCGGACGGCAAACGGATTGCTTTCGTGTCTGATAGGAAAGGGAACTTTGAGCACTTTGACGTCTACGTGATGGACGCCGATGGGGGGAATCAACAGCAACTGACCCATCATCGCGCTTGGGACCGGAATCCCTCCTGGTCTCCCGACAGTAAGCGCATTGCCTTCATGTCTGAGAGGGATGGGAACAGAGAAATCTACGTGATGGACAATAGTGGGGAGCATCAGAAAAATCTCACCAATAATCCCGATGATGATTGGAATCCTGCATGGTTGAATTCTCCGTTTGCGGTTTCCCCCAGAGGCAAAGAGTTTACAGTGTGGGGACGCCTCAAACAGTTTGACCGGTAACTGCCATTATTCGGAGAACGGTGTTTAAGGATCATAGCCTGATTTGAGACCAGAGGAGGAATAACAGATGCAACGAAGGCACAATCTCGCACATTGTACTTTAGCTGGCGTTGTCGTCTTGGGTCTAACGCCGCTGATGGTAGTCGTAGACGCACAAGCACAGATTGCTTTCATGTCCAAGAGGAATGGGTACTTTAACCCTGAAATCTACGTGATGGACGCCGATGGGAAGAACCTACAAAGACTCACCAACAATCGCCAGAACGACTTGTCACCCTCATGGTCCCCCGACGGTAAACGCATCGTCTTCACGTCTGATAGAGATGGACACGTTATAGGCGGCATACCCACCTCTGAGATCTACGTGATGGACGCCGATGGGAAGAACCTACAAAGACTCACTAACAATCTCTCTGATGACAGGTCACCCTCATGGTCCCCCGACGGTAAACGCATCGTCTTCACGTCTGATAGAGACGGGCACGTTATAGGCGGCATACCCACTCCTGAGATCTACGTGATGCACAACGATGGGAAGAACCTACAAAGACTCACCAATAACCCCGATGGGGACTGGAATCCCTCATGGTCCCCCGACGGCAAACGCATTATCTTCAGTGCACGTAGGGATGGGCACTTTATAGGCGAGACTGGAATCACTGAGGAAATCTACGTGATGGACACCGATGGGAAGAACCTACAAAGACTCACCAACAATCGCCAGAATGACTTGTCACCCTCATGGTCCCCCGACGGCAAACGCATTGTCTTCACGTCTGATAGGGAAGGGAACTTTGAAAACTTTGAGATCTACGTGATGGATGCCGATGGGAAGAATCTACAAAGACTCACCAGTAATCCCCGTCATGACAAGTCTCCTTCATGGTCTCCCAACGGTGAATGGATTGCCTTCGTATCCTATAGGGATAACAACCAAGGAGATATCTACGTGATGGACGACGATGGAGGAAATCAGCGAAACATCACCAATAATCCCCATGGTGACGGTAGTCCGGCATGGTTTGGTACTGCTTTTCCAGTTGCTCCCGCAGGCAAGCCGTAAATTCCGGAACAAGACAAGGGAATCGGGATTTTAATCGGAAAGGGGTTGTCAACACAATCTGACCTCTATCAACCCCAAAGAATAAAAAACTGATCTGAAAACAGAGGAGAAGTAGCAGATGCAACACAGGCGCAATCTCGTACGTATGATTTTAGCTGGCGTTATCGCCTTGGGTCTAGTGCCGCTGGTAGTATGCGTTGACGCACAGGCGCAGATTGCCTTCTCGTCTAACAGGGATGGGAACTGGGAAATCTATGTGATGGATAACGATGGAAACAATCTACAAAGACTTACCAATAATCTCCGTCATGACAGATCTCCTTCATGGTCTCCTAACGGCAAGCGCATTGTCTTCACGTCCGATAGAAACGAGCACTTTATCAATTTTATCACTGAGGAAATCTACGTGATGGATAACAATGGGAGGCATCAGCAAAACCTTACTAACAATCCCTTTGATGATAGGTCTCCTTCATGGTCTCCCGACGGTAAACGCATTGTCTTCACGTCTGATAGGGATGAGCGCTTTAGCTATGACATCTACGTAATGGATGCTGATGGGGACAATCCCCAAAACCTCACTAACAGTCCCAATGGTGAGGATGACTATTCACCCTCATGGTCTCCCGACGGTAAACGCATTGTCTTCAGTGCACGTAGGGGTGGGCACTTTATAGGTGAGGCTGGAATCACTGAGGAAATCTACGTGATGGACAACGATGGGGATAATCTACAGAGACTCACCAATAATCGCCAGAATGACTGGTCTCCCTCTTGGTCTCCCGACGGCAGACGAATTGCCTTCGCGTCTGATAGAAAGGGAGACTTTAAAAACTTTGAAATCTACGTGATGGACAACGATGGGGATAATCTACAAAGACTCACCAATAATCGCCAGAAGGACGATAGGCCCTCCTGGTCGCCGGATGGTAGCCGGATTGCCTTCAGTACCCGTAGGGAGGGGAACAGTGAAATCTACGTGATGGACAACGATGGAGCAAATCAGCAAAACATCACCAATAATCCCAATAACGACTTCAGTCCTGCATGGTTGAACTCTCCGTTTTCGGTTTCGCCTGTAGGCAAAAAGCTTACAATGTGGGGACGATTCAAACAGGGTGACCGATAACTACTATTATTCGGGGATCGGTGTTTAAGGATAAGAAACGATTTGAGCACAAAAAAGGCATAACGGATGCAACGGGGATATAATTTCACATGTTTGATTTTAGCTATCGTTATAGTCTTGGTGCTAACGCTGCTGACGGTATGCGTTGACGCACAGGGACGGATTGCCTTCATGTCTGATAGGGATTGGAACTGGGAAATCTACGTGATGGACAACGATGGGAAGAACCAGCGAAACCTCACTAACAATCCTGGTGATGATAGGACCCCCTCATGGTCGCCGGATGGTAAATGGATTGCCTTCATGTCTGATAGGAATGGGAACCGGCAAATCTACGTGATGGACAACGATGGGAAGAACCAGCGAAACCTTTCTAACAATGACTTCGATAACAAGGAACCTTCATGGTCTCCCGACGGCAAACGAATTGTCTTTGTTTCCCTTGGCGAAATCTACGTAATGGACAAGGATGGGAACAATAAACTCAACCTCACCAATAATGACCGTCGTGACGAAGATCCCTCGTGGTCTCCCGACGGCAAACGAATTGTCTTTGTTTCTACTAGGCGTGACCACAGCGAAATCTACGTGATGAACGACAATGGGGGCGATCAGCGAAACATCACCAATAATGATCTTTTTGACGATAATCCCTCCTGGTCTCCGGACGGTCAACGCATTGCCTTTGATTCCTTTAGGAATGGAGTTGGCGGGAACAAAGACATCTATGTGATGGACGCCAATGGGGGGAATCAGCGAAACATCACCGATCATCCCGATGATGACTGGCATCCCTCCTGGTCTCCGGACGGCAAACGGATTGCCTTCGCGTCGAATAGGACGAGGGATTTGAATTGGGACATCTACGTGATGGACAACGATGGAGCAAATCAGCAAAACATCACCAATAATCCTGATGATGACACTGCCCCTGCGTGGTATGGTCCTGTTTTTGCCGTAGCTCCCACTGGTAAGATGCTTACGATATGGGGATGGCTCAAACAGATCGACCGATAACTGCCATTATTGAGAAAACAGCATCATTGAGATATGAATCTCGACCTACACCAGTCGGAAATGGATGATTATGCTAGTACACTGTCAGGCAAATTATGCTTGCGTATATTGATTGAAAGTAAACAATTACATATAAAATAAGTGCAAAAATTATTGGACAGTGTACTAGTAGTTCAGAACAAATTCATCGTAGGAAATGTCAACATGCCCTAGCAACCTGCGCCTGCGCGACTTTCACTCCCTATAGGACTTACGTAGTTGAACGCTCAAAGTTCTGTCGTTTGGCGATTCATCGCCAAACAAGACAACTCTCAACGCCCGATGAATCGGGCGACTACAGTAAGTAAGTTCTCAGGTACCAGTTCTGTTTCGTAGGGAACGCAGATCTGCGTTCCCTACTGAAGTGCGTAACTCCTATTCCTATTCGACCTATCGTGGTATCCTATAAATCCAGACATAGTCAATACCGTTGAGTGTTATCACGTGTTCTAATTCACCGTTAAGTGTACCCGTTTGCGGGACCCATCCCGCTTGGGATTCTCGGATATGGACCACCTCATAATCTGGGACAAACTTTTCCCCTGCGTCACCCCAATGTATCCGCCCAGTAAAGTATATAATGGTCCCCAATATTCGGGCCAGGAGTTAAGTAAGAAATATGGTCTAACTGTCCCGTATAAATGGAGGATTGAAGATGTCAACCAAACGGATTCGACACACTGCGAGGTTCAAGTTTACTGTTGCCCTTGAAGCCATCAAATCAGACAAAACGATTAGCCAATTGGCAAGTGACCACCAATTGCACCCGAGCCAAATCAGCCAATGGAAGAAACAGTTGCTTGAACAGGGAAGCGATATTTTCGCAACCCACCCGACCAAGCGACAACGTGAACAGAATGACAGAGAGTCGCGTCTGTATGAGCAAATTGGTCGGTTGAATATGGAACTGGACTGGTTGAAAAAAAAAGCTGCCTCAAGCGACTGAACAGAAACGGACACTCGTTGACCCCGATCACCCGCAACTGAGCCTCCGTCGTCAATGTGAGTTGCTTGGTCTTTCTCGGTCAATGCTTTACTATCAACCAGCTACAGAGTCAGCAGACAATCTGCATCTGATGAGACAGATAGATCAGCAGTATCTGCAAACCCCTTTCTATGGGAGTCGTCGAATGACACACCATCTGATGCGGCTTGGCTACCGGGTGAACCGCAAACGCATCCAGCGACTGATGCGTTTGATGGGGATAGAAGCGATTTATCCTAAACCCAAACGCTCAGCAATTGACAGTGAGCATCGGATTTACCCATACCTATTACGGGACTATGAGGTGACCGCTGCTAACGAGGTCTGGTCGGCTGACATTACCTATATCCCGATGGATAAAGGCTTTATGTATCTGGTGGCTATACTCGATTGGTATAGTCGTTATGTTATTACTTGGGAGCTATCCAATAGTCTATCGGGGCAGTTCTGTCTTGACGCCTTACATCGTGCATTATCTGGGGCAACCCCTACTATCTTCAATACCGACCAAGGTGTCCAGTTTACCGCAAATGCTTTCACCGATACGGTTGAAGCCGCTGGTGTTGCTATGAGTATGACCAGCGTCGGTCGAGCCAGTGACAACATTTACATTGAGCGGTTTTGGCGCTCGGTCAAATATGAAGATGTTTACCCAAAACTCTACCAAACGGTAAAAGCCTTGTTTGATGGATTAACTCACTATATCCTGTTCTATAATCACAAACGACCTCACCAGAGTCTCAATTATACTACACCGGCTGAGGTCTATCTGAACTAAAGCAGCACAAGCCACTCTCAATTATCTTACTTATTTTTACAGCATTTTGGCCTCGACAAGGGGTCCACTTTAGTAGGGAATAAAGAACTGGGCACTTTGTGGAAAAGTTTGAACATGTAGCTCTTGTGCATTTGGTTTTCTATTTAGGTGTTTTGCCGCGAGATCATACCCCGCGGCTGCACTAACTGTAATAATTTTTCTGATATCAGTGAGTTTGAAGCAAAGATTGTAGTAGGTACTGTAGTAGGGGTGAAGTCGTAAAACCGGCAAGATTTGGATTATGAAAAGACAGAGGAGAGTCACGATAGAAAAGGTGAGTTTTTGCGCGTTTGCTCCGGTTCCAAAGCGAGAGTCGGTATAGGAGTAGCCCCATTTAAGAAACTCAAAGAAACCGACCGCAGCAAGTATCTCTACCATTGGGAAAGCGGGTAGCAGATACCGACTAAACTTTTTGCTCGTCAGCGAGAGACAGAGGGTGAACAGTACGACAACCGCCACCAACGCCAGTGCTATCCGAAACTGTTGCGCATACCCTTCTTCATGGCGTTTCCTCCACAGAAAGAGACACCCGCCGAATGCTAAGGGAAGCGTCAACGGTGCGGTATTTATACAGAGCGCCAACGGGTAGAAGAGCCAACCGGGGTCATATAACACCTGTCCGAGGAAGAAGTGTTGAAGGTTATGCGGCGTGGTAATCGCCCACGCAACGCCATCGAACACGCTCCATACAGTTTGGACTGTATGGCCGGATACCATACCTACTACCACAACCGATGCCAAATATAGCCACAGTCGTTGATATGTCCCTTTCTGTAACTCCCGATACGCAAGCAATGTGACGCCTAATAGACACAACCCACCTACCAAAAAGACGGGGTTCCAAAAGATAGGCAACAGCGCGAAAACGGTGAGTAGCGTGCAACTCAGGAAACAGAGCCCCACTCCAAGCCCCCGGAGAAAGAACTGCCGCCACGTCTCCTCCCGATTCCGAAACAGGGCGAAACAGATAGGCAGCCACAAAAGCAGAATAAGGGCATTGCTTTTGGCAAGGCAGGCTAAGCCATAAGCAATTCCAGAACCGATGAGGTAACGGCGTTTTTGAGGTATCTGACAATAAAGCAGGAGGGATAGGACTGCTAACAGGACAAAAATCGCCGCCAACGCATCGGTGTGGACGCGACGGGATTGCGCCAAAAGGAGTGGAGAGAAGGATAGGAACATGGCACCGATGAGTGCAACCCAACGCCCAAACAACCGATATAGCAGTACCGCTGCTACACCAATCCCGCTTAACAGGGCGACGCCAATGAACCACCGGGCTAACGCCAAACCTTGAACACTTATATGGGGTTCGGTAAAAAAGGTGCGCAGAGCAGCAAGCCACATCGTTATGACACCGGGGTGGAAAGTGACGAGGGTTTCTGAAAAGATGCCCATCTCGAGCGCAGCCATAAACACTGTACTATGGGTCAGCCACCCTGCCTCATCAGATGTCCAGTGAGCACCCAAAGAGAACAGCCGAGTTGCACCTGCAGCTATAAATAAACACATGCCAAGAAAGAGTAAGGAAGTTTTCTGAGAGAATGGTTTCATTGGGAGGAGGATTATGCAATGGCACGGGTTGGATTGGGCTGTTTTTCTCGTTCAAGGGTTTGTTGTATTTGCCTTGTCAATATTCGTTTCATGGCTGCTTTGTCTATGGCATTAGCAAAAATTTCCCGCGGGGCTATTAGCGCGAGAACTCCGCCAGTGGTTTGGGGGATGTTTGTGATTAGCCTTTTGTTCATTCTATTCTCCCTTCGGAATCGTAAGGGGGCAACGCAATCACTCCCTCACAGGGAAGGATGCTCATCTAAGGAATTATGTGAATAAACCAGCGCATATTCTACTTAGGATCAAACAGATAGCAAACTAAGTAGGTCGTTATGCTAAAAGCCCCCGAGGAGACTTTTAGCATAACGAAGGCACCTGATTTTACTCTGTCCACCAGCTGCAGTCTACGCCTCTTTGCGCGTGCAGGTGAGTGTGCCATTCATTACCAACCTTGCACTTAAAGTGACCGTGATCATCGTGGTCGTCGACTACGTTAAAGTTGTCGGGAGGCGCCATTGCCTCTGCGTCATAGGTAAAACATGTAATCATTGACACAGCCAACAGACTTAGTGCGAAAATGAAAACCATTCCGAGGGTCAATGCCTTGCGTAACATTATGGGTAACTCCTTTCGGATCTGCAGAAGCAAGTCACTTCTGCTGTTAGGGATAGAACCTTCTAAATCTTCCAACTCCGGAGCAGGCATGAACAAATTTTCCCATCCACGAATTCCTCTGCCCTGATACGATTATAAAATACCCGCCAACCCATAAAAAGTCCAGTCACTTTTGAGGGCGTACTGACATAATATGTCAGTACGCCTTAAGTTTGGATGACATGTTGAGGTTATTTTGGTATATTTTATATTATGAGAGCGTACATACGGTGTTGCATGAATTGCTCAAGTAGTTCATGATAAGAGGTCGTTGAGATCAGAGGAGGCATGACAGATGAAACGAAGATACAATCTCACACATTTCACTTTAGTTGGCATTGTAGTTTTGGTGCTGACACCGCTGATGGCAGTCGTTGATGCACAGGCACAGATCGCGTTTGTGTCCGAGAGGGATGGGAACCCGGAAATCTACCTGATGGACATCAATGGGAAGAATCCGCGTAGACTCACCAATAATCGCCATGAGGATTGGTCGCCCTCCTGGTCTCCCGACGGCAAGCGCATTGCATTCGTGTCTGATAGGGATGGGCACGTTCACCCTAAACACGGTTGGTCCACTTATGAAATCTACGTGATGGACGCTGATGGCGGAAATCAGCAAAACATCACCAATCATCCTAATGATGACTCGGATCCCTCATGGTCTCCCGACGGCAAACGGATCGCCTTCCAAGCGAGTAGGGATTGGGAGGATCTTCGGAACACCGAAATCTACGTCATGGACGCTGATGGAGGGAATGAACAAAACCTCACCAATAATCCCGGTAGGGACTTTCAGCCCTCCTGGTCACCCGATGGCAAACAGATTGCCTTCTCGTCTGCGAGGGAGGAACACTTTGATTATGAAATCTACGTGATAGATGCCGATGGCAGGAATCTACAAAGACTCACGGAAAATCTAAAGACTGACTTGGATCCCGCATGGTCACCGGACGGTGAACGGATTGCCTTCGCGTCTGATAGGAAGGCTGACTTTGAAAACTTTGAAATCTACCTGATGGACGACGATGGCGGGAATCTACAAAGACTCACGGAAAATCGTGAGTTTGACTGGTCTCCAGTATGGTCCCCTGATGGTGAACGGATTGCCTACGCGTTCGATAGGAAGGGGAACCTTGAAAGCTTTGAAATCTACGTCATGGATGCCGATGGCGGAAACCCTCAAAACCTCACCAACAATCCCCATAGTGACTGTTGTCCTTCATGGTCTAACTCACCTTTTTCGGTTTCTGCCCCAAGCAAAAAGTTTGCGATATGGGGACAGCTCAAACAGGTTAATCGATAACTGCCATTATTCGGAGAACGGTGTTTAAGGATCAACAACCGATTTGACAACAGAGGAGGCATAGCAAATGCAACGAAGATACAGCCTCGCACACTTGAGTTTAGCTGTCGTTGTAGCATTAAGTCTGATACCACTGATGGTAGTCGTTGACGCACAGGCACGGATCGCCTTTGAATCTGATAGGGATGGGCACATAATAAACGACTCTTTCGCTTATGAAATCTACGTGATGGACAACGATGGCGGGAATCAGCGAAACCTCACTAATAATCCCGCTGATGATAAGGATCCCTCATGGTCGCCGGACGGTAAACGGATTGTCTTTATGTCTAATAGGGATGGTCACGCTAAACACGGTTGGCTCACTTCTGACATCTACGTGATGGACAACGATGGCGGGAATCTACAAAGACTCACCAATAATGACCGTTTTGACGAATCTCCCTCATGGTCTCCTAACGGTAAACGGATTGCGTTCGTGGGGAACCGGACCATCTACGTGATGGATGCCGATGGGGGGAATCAACAAAGGCTCACTGAAAATCGTACGATTGACGAGTCTCCCTCATGGTCGCCGGACGGTAAATACATTGTCTTCATGTCTACTAGAGTGGGGAACACGGAAATCTACGTGATGGACAACGATGGAGGGAATCAGCGAAATCTTACCAATAATGACCGTGTTGACGAGTCTCCCTCTTGGTCGCCCGACGGTAAGCACATTGCTTTTACTTCTTGGGAGAATGTAGGGGGAAACAAGGACATCTATGTGATAGACAACGATGGCGGGAATCAGCGAAACCTCACCAAGCATCCTGATGCTGATTGGGAACCCGTATGGTCTCCGGACAGCAAACGGATTGCCTTCGTGTCGAATAGAACTAAGGATTTGAATCGGGACATCTACGTAATGGACGCCGATGGGGGCAATCCGCGAAACCTCACCAATCATCCCGAGGATGACGAAGATCCTGCCTGGTATAACCCTGTTCTTTCAGTTGTTCCCGCAGATAAAAAACTCACGATATGGGGGCGGCTTAAACAGGGCGACCGATAACTGCCATTATTCGGAGAACGGTGTTTAAGAATCATAACCTGATTTGAGAACAGAGGAGGCACAGCAGATGAAACGAAGGAATAATCTCGCAGATTTTATTTTGCCTAGCTTTATAGTTTTAGCTCTGACACCGCTGATGGCAATCGTTGATGCACAAGCACAGATTGCGTTTGTGTCTAAGAGGGATGGGAACCCGGAAATCTACGTGATGGACGCCAATGGAGGGAATCAGCGAAGACTTACCAATAATCACCATGATGACTGGGATCCCTCATGGTCGCCCGACGGTAAACGGATTGCCTTCCAGTCCAATAGGGATGGGCATGTTGACGCTATACGCGGTTTCCCCACTAATGAAATCTACGTGATGGACGCCAATGGAGGGAATCCTCAAAACCTCACTAACAGTCCCTTGTTTGACGACAGGCATCCCTCATGGTCTCCTGATGGTAAACAGATTGCCTTCGTGTCGAATAGGACGAAGGATTTGAATCGGGATATCTACGTGATGGACGCCAATGGAGGGAATCCTCAAAACCTCACTAACAATCCCGCTGATGATGGGTTTCCCTCATGGTCCCCCAACGGTAGGCGGATTGCCTTCGATTCCAGTAGGGATAAGGATAATCCTCATAAATATCAAATCTATGTAATGGACGCCGATGGGGGCAATCAACAACGACTCACGGAAAATCTAAAGACTGACCGGTTTCCCTCATGGTCCCCTGACGGTAAACGCATTGCCTTCTCGTCCTATAGGGCGCGGGTTATTACTGCTGAAATCTACGTGATAGACGCCGATGGGGGCAACCAACAACGACTCACGGAAAATCTAAAGACTGACTGGTTTCCCTCATGGTCCCCTGACGGTAAACGCATTGCCTACGCATCCGATAGGAGGGGGAACCATGAAAACTTTGAAATCTACGTGATGGACGACGATGGGGACAACCAACAAAAACTCACGGAAAATCGTCATGGTAACTTGGGTCCTGCATGGTTGAACTCACCTTTTTCGGTTTATCCCGCTGGCAAAAAGTTTACAATATGGGGACAGCTCAAGCAGGTCAACCGATAACTGCCATTATTGAGAACACAGTGTTTAAGGATTAGGGCTTACGCAGCGCGTTCATAAGTCCCCCTGATTTTCCAATTTATCGGGGATTCATCGGGCCTGCCCCGATCTTATCGGGGGATTTATCGGGAGCGGGATTTAGGGGGTTAAAAATCAAAAGTCTACCCCCGTGTGCTAAGTTTGTGTAAATCCTGAGGATAAACAACCAATTTGACAACAGAGGAGGAAAGACAAATGCAACGGAGAGACAATCTCACCCATTTGATTTTAGCTAATGTAGTAGTCTTCGTACTGACACCGCTGATGGTAGTCGTTGATGCACAGGCACGGATTGCCTTTGAATCTGATAGGGATGGGCACATACTAAACAACTTTTGGGCTTATGAAATCTACGTGATGGACAACGATGGCGGGAATCAGCGAAATCTCACTAATAATCCTAATGATGATAGGGATCCCTCATGGTCGCCGGACGGCAAACGGATTGTCTTTATGTCTAATAGGGATGGTCACGCTAAACACGGTCGGCTCACTTCTGACATCTACGTGATGGACAACGATGGCGGGAATCTACAAAGACTCACCAATAATGACCGTTTTGACGTGTCCCCCTCATGGTCTCTTGACGGCAAGCGAATTGCCTTCGTGGGGAATGGGGAAATCTACGTGATGGATACCGATGGGGGGAATCAACAAAGGCTCACTGAGGATCGCACGAATGGTCAGGATCCCTCCTGGTCTCCTAACGGCGAACACATTGTCTTCATGTCTAATAGGGCGGGGAACCTGGAAATCTACGTGATAGATGCCGATGGGGGGAATCAGCGAAATCTTACCAATAATGACCGCACTGACGATAACCCCTCATGGTCCCCCGACGGTAAGCATATTGCCTTTGATTCCTTGAGGATTGGGGCTGGTGGGAACCATGAAATCTACGTGATGGACGCCGATGGCGGGAATCAGCGAAACCTCACCAAGCATCCCGATGATGATTGGGAACCCGTATGGTCGCCGGACAGCAAACGGATTGCCTTCGTGTCGAATAGGACTAAGGATTTGAATCGGGACATCTATGTGATGGACGCCGATGGAGGCAATCCTCGAAACCTGACCGATCACCCCAATGATGACGAAGATCCTGCTTGGTATAACCCTGTTCTTTCAGTTCCTCGCACCGGTAAAAAAATTACGATATGGGGACGGCTCAAGGGGGTTGACCGATGAAGAATAATACGAAATGCGTAATACGTAAGGATAAACGGAACGGCGATTCCCATTTCCTACGAATGACTCGGTTCTGTTTTGCGGTAGGGGGTCCACTCTTGGGGCCTCGGTCGTGGCTGGGTGGATCGTTGTTCCGTGTAACTACTGCAAACAAAGGGTTGCCAACACAATCTGACCTTTATCGCCCCCAAAGAACAAAAAAGTGATTTGACAACAGAGGAGGCATAGCAAATGCAACGGAGATACAATCTCGCCCATTTTCTTTTTGCTAGTATTGTAGTCTTGGGTCTAACGCTGCTGATGGTGTGCGTTGACGCACAAGCACGGATTGCCTTTGTGTCCGAGAGGGATGGGAACCCGGAAATCTACCTGATGGACATCAATGGGAAGAATCCGCGTAGACTCACCAATAATCGCCATGAGGATTGGCATCCGGTATGGTCACCCGACGGCAAGCGTATTGCCTTTTTCTCTGATAGGGATGGGCACGTTCACCCTAAGCACGGTTGGTCCACTTATGAAATCTACGTGATGGACGCTGATGGCGGAAATCAGCAAAACATCACCAATCATCCTAATGATGACTCGGATCCCTCATGGTCACCCGACGGCAAACGGATCGCCTTCCAAGCGAGTAGGGATTGGGAGGATCTTCGGAACACCGAAATCTACGTCATGGACGCTGATGGAGGGAATGAACAAAACCTCACCAATAATCCCGGTAGGGACTTTCAGCCCTCCTGGTCACCCGATGGCAAACAGATTGCCTTCTCGTCTGCGAGGGAGGAACACTTTGATTATGAAATCTACGTGATGGACAACGATGGCAGGAATCTACAAAGACTCACTGAAAATCTCAAGACTGACATGTTTCCCGCATGGTCTCCGGACGGTAAACGGATTGCCTTCTCGTCTGATAGGAAGGCTGACTTTGAAAATTTTGAAATCTATGTGATGGACGCCGATGGCGGGAATCTACAAAGACTCACTGAAAACCGTGAGTTTGACTGGTCTCCAGTATGGTCCCCCGATGGTGAACGGATTGCCTACGCGTTCGATAGGAAGGGGAACCTTGAAAGCTTTGAAATCTACGTCATGGATGCCGATGGCGGAAACCCTCAAAACCTCACCAACAATCCCCATAGTGACTGTTGTCCTTCATGGTCTAACTCACCTTTTTCGGTTGCTCCCGTGGGCAAGAAGTTTACGATATGGGGACAGCTCAAACAGGTTAAGCGATAACTGTCATTTGAGAAAGCAGCGTTGTCGAGATATGAATCTCGACCTACATGAGTGCGGGAAACCGACAATCACCCCAGTGGTTTAGAACATAAGGAACGGAGGTCTCCGTTCCCTACTGAAGCGCGTAACTCCTATTCCTATTCGACCTATCGTGGTATCCTATAAATCCAGACATAGTCAATACCGTTGAGTGTTATCACGTGTTCTAATTCGCCGTTAAGTGTACCCGTTTGCGGGACCCATCCCGCTTGGGATTCTCGGATATGGACCACCTCATAATCTGGAACGTCCACTTCACTTGCATCAACCCAGGTCACCTGCCCGGCAAAGTAGGGAAGAAAGAATTGGGCACTTGGCGAAAAGGTTTGAACACGTAGCTCTCGTGCATTTGGTTTCTTATTTAGATATTTTGCCGCGAGATCGTATCCCGCGCCTCCACCTTCGCCGACCGTGATAATTTTTCTGATATCAGTGAGTTTGAAGCAGAGGTTGTAATAGGTGCGGTAGTAGGGATGAAGTCGTAGGATCGGCACGATTTGGATCAGAATGACGCAGAGGAGGGTCACGATAGAAAAGGTAAGTTTTTGCGCGTTTGCTCCGGTTCCAAAGCGGGAATCGATATAGGAGTAACCCCATTTGAGGAACTCAAAGAAACCGACCGCAGCAAGTATCTCTATGATTGGGAAAGCAGGTAGCAGATATCGACTAAACTTTTTGCTCGTCAGCGAGAGGCAGAGGGTGAACAGTAGAACAACCGCCACCAACGCCAGTGCCATCCGAAACTGTCGCGCATACCCTTCCTCACGGCGTTTCCTCCACAGAAAGATGCACCCACCGAATGCCAAGGGAAGCGTTAACGGCGTGGTATTTATCCAGAGCACCAACGGGTAGAAGAGCCAGCCGGGGTCATATAACGCTTGTCCTAAGAAAAAGTGTTGAAGGTTATGCGGTGTGGTAATCGCCCACGCAACGCCATCGAACACCCTCCATACGGTTCGGATCATATAACCAGATACTACACCTACCACCACAACCGATGACAAATATAGCCAGAGTCGCTGATGTGCTCCTTTCTGTAACTCCCGACACGCAAACAGTGTGACGGCTAAAAGACATACCCCAAACATCAAAAAAGTGGGATTCCAAAAGAGGGGCCACAACGCGAAAACGGTGAGTAACGTACAACTCAAGAAACAGACGCCCGCTCCAAGCCCCCGGAGAAAGAACTGCTGCCACGTCTCCTCCCGATTCCGAAACAGGGCGAAGCAGATAGGCAGCCACAATAGGAGAATAAGAGAGTAGCTTTTGGCAAGACACGCCAACCCAAACGCAATCCCAGAACCAATAAGGTAACGGCGTTTTTGGGGCACCCCACAATAGATCAGGAGGGACAAGACTGTTAACAGGACAAAAGTCGCCGCTAACGCATCGGTGTGGACGCGGCGGGATTGGGCTAAAAAGAGTGGTGAGAAGGATAGAAACGCCGCACCGATGAGTGCAATCCAGCGCCCAAACAACCGATATAGCAGCACCGCTGCTACACCAATCCCGATTAACAGGGCGACGCCGATGAACCACCGGGCCAACGCTAAACCTTGAACACTTATGTGTGGATCGGTAAAAAAGGTGCGTAGGGCAGCAAGCCACATCGTTACGACACCGGGGTGGAAAGTGACGAGGGTTTCTGAAAAGTCGCCTGCCTCGACTGCGGCTATAAATACTGTACTATGGTGCAGCCACCCAGTCTCATCAGAGGACCAGTGGGCATCTAAAGACAACAGCCGAGGTACACTTGCAACTGCAAATAAGCACAAGATTAAAAAGAGTGAGAAGTCTTTTAGGGAGAGTGATTTCATTACTAACACTATTCGCCGCCAGCAATATTACATATCCATACAGCATATCCGCGCTTAACTGTAGCTTCGCTAGCTAATCATGCACAAACAACGAGGACAGAGGTGGGCTCGACAGTTGTGGCTAAACAAGCAACAGTGCTGAACTACTTTACTTTGCCACGGAATAGGTAATGCTAACTTCAGCCGTAGTTACACCTGTTTCGAGCTCATGCCTTTTGAGTTCAGATAGCCCTTCTAGCATATTCATAACAGACCGGCGATTTTCAGGTTGGTCGTCAGGTATGATTCTTAACAATGCCTCTGCCATGCTGATCATATTGTTAGTTGTCACCGTTCCAGTCTCCGAACGTCTGAGCACTTCATCTATAACATTAACATCTTCTGAATCACCGTATGCCGATTTTAGGAAATCGGTAGGGCTTGAGATATCATGATCAGAGTATGTATAGTCAATACCCTCAACCGGTTCTTCTGAAGCAAGGTCGGGTAGCTCAAGTTCTGAAAAAGGAGGTTCATCTATTCCCGACTCGAGGACCAGCATGTCCGCCTCGGTAAATAATGGTTCTTCGGGAACCGCTTTGGGTACTTCAGGGTCTAACAGATGGTTTTCTAAAGGTTCAGGCATCACTGTCCCTGAAGGTGCAATATGTCCCAAGTGTTCTGTTATTATTATATCTCTTTGTGATCCGGTCTCTAGGAAAGTGCCTGACTCAGGCAGTTCTCTAAGCGAAGCCTTAAAACGGTTCAAATCCCACTGCGCGTATACAAAAATCCCCGTACTAATTAAGATGCTCAAAAAGAGTGCACCACCAAGTACCGTAAGATTATATCGCTTGTTCATGTTATTCTCCTTTCAAGTATGAGAGAAAGTCAAAATCGAAATCGGCTTCAGCAGTTTCCAGGGCACCACCTTGGCTGCGGATCATTTCGATAAGCAGATCAATCTGTTTCAGAGCCACTTGATACTCTTGTATCCCTTCGGCATACGTTTCGGCATCAACATCTGACAATAATTGAGTTTCCAATTCAAAATAACGTCTCACATCCAAAACGTTTCCTTTTTTATCACGATATAGACGGAAAAAGAGTTCACTCCATTCGTCAGTAAGAGGGTGGGATCCGAACCGTATTTTGGAAATTTTGGAAATTTCTGCGCGTGCCGCTTCTATATCTATTGCTAGAAGCGACTGAAATACAGCTAGAGACTGAAGAGCCTCATCATTCCATCCGTGATTCTTGAGGCCCTTAGTGTCTCTATGGTTCATGTGTTGAGGTGCCTGTCGCGGATTTCCCCCCAATTCAACAGTCTGTAGATCCGCTTCCCTCCTCGTGCCATCACCTGGAGAATGGCGATCACTGACTGTTTGTGTGTCAGCCCGTTCTTGGGTTGTCTTCGATTTATTCAGCAAGCACCCGGTAAGAAGCAGAGGGAAACAGAGTAAGCTAACAATTACAAATCGCATCGTTGCCTCCCGTGCGAGAATTGAGTTACAGTTGATATAGAAAAGTTAAGCAGCTATTTGTGTTGACCCACTTGAACGGGCACCTCACCTGCTTAGATAGGATGTTAGGTTAACCCTCGTAGACGCACTTACTTAACTAGGAAGTGTGGTTATGATAAACAGTATATGAGATAGTAATGGTTACACCCTTAACGGTGAACGTTATTGAAATTGAGTGCACGGCTGCAGCGTAGGCTTCAGTTTCCAGAGGTGTATCAATCACGGGAAATGTTAAGAAAAGTGTAAGAGTTAAAAATACACACGCTACAAATCCTGCTACAAATTTTTGCATATGTACATTTTCAAAGATGTTTCGGATAGTCATTCTAAACTCCCTTCAGAATGTTGTTAAAAAAATGGAATCGCAGATCGCAATAACCGATTACTCCACTGAATCTTCCAATTCCGGGACAGGCATGAACAAATTTTACAGTTCACGGATTCATCTGTCCCGTTGCGATTATAAAATACCCGCTAACCCATAAAAAGCCCAGTCCCTTTTGGGCGAGTTATGACGCAATGCGTCATAACTCCTTAAAATTGGTTACAAATTGAAGAGGAGTAGCTTGCCAGCCTTGAATTGATAGGCTCAAGTCCATATCTTTATCAAGATTAAACGGAAACTGGGATAGCGGTTCAACGGTGAGGATTGCTAACCGGATCGATAACGGTCAACGGTGAGTTGGCTCATATTTTGGACCAGATCAATCATGTCGGTGAGACTATCGTCGAATTGGATTTCTAACGGCGAGAATGTATATTGAAAGTGGGGTGCCAAGAGGATTAGCGCAAAATCTTCCTGTAGGATAGACAGGACACGTCCCCCAATCCTCCTCCTTGTCGCGGTGTCCCCTATTTGGTTGAGTTGAGCGAGCATCTCATCAACTTGGGGGTTGGCGTAGCCAAAAAAGTTGTGTACTCCATCAGAACGAAAGAATTGCGACAAGTGGCTGTACTCAACCCCAAAAAAGATTTGCGTTAAAAAGGCATCCGCCTCTTCCCGCATATCTCCTTTGATAGAGGTAGAATTTACCACAGAAGAGCCCGTTGACTTTCTAATCAGACGCGTCAAATAGCGAAAGACACCGCCCGAGCAAGCAATCCGAACGTCAAAGGGTAAACGAGGACGGTGTAAACTCTCCTTTTCCTCAGCAAGCTGTCCCATCCGAAGATAGAGGCTAATTGTTTGATAATTGATTGTTTCTTTAAGTATCCTACAGTTCCTTTCCTCCGATAGGGGACCGCGATGACGGTTGAGAAATAGGACATAGTAGTTGTCCTGAAAAAAAGGCCACTGTTGACAAGGAACTGTTGTTGGAGATTCGTAGAAGGACCGTAGCGCACAGGGAGAGACAGAAAGCAGGTCTAGTACGCCCTCCTCTAACGCATTAACCGCATTGGGGGGATGTGTAAAGCATTTTACGGTCAACCAATCAATGGGGGGATCGCCTCCACGATAGTAACTTGGGTTTTGGGTGAAGCGGAAGGTTGTGGCGTCGGGACGGAAGTGCTTCAATTGATAAGGTCCAGAGGTCACGCGGTAGGGTTGGGGTGAGTGGGAAGGGTGGACGAAGATTCCGCTCAGATGAAGAGGAAAGAGTGCATCTTCCTGAGAAAGTTGAACCCGCAGTTGGGTTTTGCCATCCGGTTTAACCTCTGTTATAATCGGTGCAATACGGCTCTTGGAAAATGCTGCAATAATCTCTTCAAATGTGATCGGCTTCCCGTCGCTCCAACGAAGGTCCTCTCTCAAAGTCAGCCGCCACTCCGAATATCCTTTCACCGCCTCACAAGCGATTGCCAGTCGACCTTCGATTTCGCCGTTTCGGTGGTACACGAGGAGTGGGTCATAGCATAGACTTTGCAGCCAGAAATTCAGTGCCGGATGCAGCCGGTTTGAGGGTCCCGTTTCTGTTGGAATCAACTCTCCGATCTCGAGCCAACCGAGAGGGGCCCTCTCGTTGGGGTGCCTAGCGCGAAGCGTTCCGGTGTAGAACCCGCCCATCTGTTTTTGAAGTTGTTGGGAGATCGCCTGCTGGTTGGGTGCATGTTCCTTCAGCAGTGACAGCATAAATTGGATTTGTCCCGGTTGCAGATAGGAATCAGCCAACTCGTGTTTGAGAAGATTCACCTCTTTTTTGCAGCGTTTGACATGGCGCGGTGAAATTCCAATCCTCTTGGCAATCTCTTCGTCGCCGGCTTGGGGGTGTTGTTTTTGATAGGCAATCAGTTTGAGGAGGGTATTGACTTTGGACATTTAAGCAAGTTTAAGTATACATTTTTAGTTTTTACAGAAGGGTGTGCTGGAGTTACTCTGATTCATGAATCCCCATCAGAGATTGGAATCGTGAAAAAGGTAATCTATCCAGCCACCCGATGACAGTTTGACAGAGTTGAGAGAAACTGTTGAAAAAATAACTCCTGTTAATTTGATCTCGCATCAGATGCCACAATCGCTCAATGAGATTCAGATGTGGACTATAAGTCGGCATCGGGACTAAACGCAATCGGTCTTTGTGGTGAATCAGGAAATCGTCAAGTTTTGCCGTTGTATGACTCGATGCATTATCACGGACGACAAACAGCAACTCATCGGGATACATATCCATTAGGTTTTGCCAATGTGTTTTGATCTGAAGATGGGTTTTATTGGCATAGATTTCATACAAGCCTGCCCCCGAAGGATACTCTAAGGAGCCGATGAGGTATTTCCGCCGGTTTTTGCCGGGGGTGTTGACCTTATATTCAGTGCCTTGCTGTCGATAAATGCGTCCACTGTTGGGACACCAAGACACGTTAGCTTCATCAAAGAAAAACAGGCGAGCCGTCTTTTTTTCGGTCTCAAGTGCAGACAGACCTAAACGCCGAAGTTGGGTATCCGGGAGAATCAACCGAGTCGCCTCACTCGTCAACTCTCCCGTTTTGGCAAACACCTCAACTCCGTCAGTTGAGTCCGTTTCGCTTGATATTCTGGATCCGGACTGCCAACACGGAGTTTGCTTCGACCGGTGCGGTAGCCTACCCGTCGTAAAGCCAGATGGATCGCTGGCGGTGTGACCGAAATCTCGTGATACGCTTGGAGATAAACTCTTATCAGCTCAAGCGTCCATTGTCGAGAGTCCGTCTGAAGTTTTTCGTATTGATTCGGCGTTTGCTCAAGAAGTCGATTCCAGTCCGATTTGCTAAAGTGTGTGATTTTACCACGACGCCCCGGAGGACGCTTAGGCATCAACGCATCTAAACCAGAGCTATTGTATGTATGAATATAAGTCCTAACACTCTCATCAGAGAGATTAAACATCTTGGCGAGTTTCGACACGGGCATACGTTCAATGCCACTAAGTTTGATGATTAGTAAACGCCTATACCATTTCGGGTGTGTCGCTTCACAAAGCGCAACATCAAGACGTTCAACAGCCAAGGAATCGTTAAGTTCTGCGTAAATCATCAATTAAGACACTCCTTGTGAGATAGATTTACACACAGTATAACGCAAAACTCTATAAATTGGTGATTTATTATTTAATATTGCTTATATTAGTTAAGAAGGGTTTTGGTATAATAACCTAACGCAAGTTGCTAGGTTCTGTTGACATTTCATCACAACCAGATAATCAAGGACGGTGCACAGACACATCGTCCTTCGTAGGGGTTGGGTCTCCCAACCCTTTGTTTGGGTCTCTGTAGGTCGATTTTCCAAAATCGACAATACGAATATAGCACGATAGTATAGGCTCAACCCACCATGTACTGTTACGCGACACACCGGGTATTTTGTCGAGATATGAATCTCGACCTATAATTGGCTCAACCTATATGGTTTGAGGCTCCCAATCCGCGTTAGCGATGGGCGAGGAAACCTCGCCCCTACGATTACGAACAATTTCATGCAAATGTCAACACGCCCTAGCAACTTGAATTATTACACGGGGGTAAATCGGGACGCATCATTTATGAATGCCTACTCATCATCTTCGGTCTCCCAGATGGAGTCAATCGCAAAAGCGTAAGTCCCGTAACTACAGCAACTGAGGGGAATCCAATTAGAATCACCGATTTCTGCCGTGTCTTCCTCCATGTTTTCTTCGGACGTAAAAAGGTTCACAGGGAAGTTGGATTCTGCGGCATTAATTATTTTACACGCCATTGTTTTCCTCCTTATAGCAAGCTATGTTATGGAGATTGTAAAAATGGGTTCCAGCCTCCTAGCTTGCAGACGAAACACCTAAAACAGAATAGTAGCAAATACAACAAACATATTTCATACAACTTAATAATATAAATTATTCTTGCTTTCAATCTCAACTATTTTTTTAGGGAGTTATGACGTATTGCGTCATAACTCCCTAAATATAGCTGGCATTTTGAGGTTATGGGTTGATATATTCTATAAATTAATGTGTTTCCTTTCAGATTGGCAACGACTTGAGACTCATACGGTATTGACCACTGACGTGCGGTTTCAATCATTCCTTCAAAAACATGGGTTAAATCGTCTCATTTCTCCACTGCTAGGGCTTGGGGTTTCGGTAATCTTGATCATCTATCTGGGGCGACAGCTTGACTACCCCCATTTTCTCCGCCTTGCTAAAAGCGTTCCGCTTCGGTTTTTCTTTGGACTGTTTGCTCTATTCCTTCTGTTAAATATCTTCCGTGCCTTGCGTTTCCGTATGCTTTTGGACCGGAAGGAGCTGCCATTGGGGGTCCTTTTCCCAATTACGTTGTGCCACAACTTTTTTGTGCGCACACTTCCACTGATGGTCGGTGAATTTTCCTATATTGCACTGCTGCGCCGACACCTGAAGATCCCCGTAAGCGAGGGACTACGCAGCCTGTTTGAGGCACGTTTATTTGACCTGCAATTTGTTATCGTGGGCGGCACCTTTGGTCTATTGGGGATGGGGCGCGAATCTACACGTTATGTGCTGATCATTTTAGCCCTCGCTGGGGTCTTGGTTATAGTGAACAGTGTTCTTTTCAGTGTGCTCCCCAAAGGCATAGAACGAATCTGGACCTGCATCGTCCGAATATATCCTTGGCGTCATACATCTTTACTCGACACCGTCGGTCATAAATTAGGAGCAGTCTCGCTTCAACTTGACCGGTTTCGCTGTCTGCGGACCTTGTTGAAAGCCCTCGCCTTTTCTCTTACTACTTATGGGATTAACGTGAGTTGCCATCTGCTGTTTTTGTCAACGTTAGACGTCAATCAAAGGCTAAATGTGTTGTTGGTTGTTATTTCAATCGTTATGATTGCTGCGTGGTTTCCGTTTTCATTGAGCGGCTTTGGGGTCATAGAGGGGAGTTGGGCGGGTAGCTTGGTTATGTTCACCGGTATGGAGATAGGAAGTGCAGTCTCAGTTGGATTTTTTATACATTGCTGTCAAGTGCTTATGATCGCTCTGTTGGGGCTGTTGGGTTTTGTCCTATTGACACCCCAAGTTAGGGTCAGGCTTATGTCCGCTTGCAACCAGATCCAAAAACGGGTGTCCACCTCCTAAGGTATTGGGTGGGTTGTCATCTCTCCTGTTTGGTAGGCACTGTTTCCAACTGCGCCGTCCAGTCTCTAGCTTGGTAGGCGCTGTTTCTAACTGCGCCGTCTCCGTTCTACCATTTGGTAGGCGCTGTTTCTAACTGCGCCGTCCAGTCCCCCGTTTGGTAGGCGCTGTTTCTAACTGCGCCGATGCAGTGCGGTTGGAAACTGCACCTACCGGGGGGACGCAAGTCGCCCCGCTGGGGCTAAATGAACCAACGAACCTTTTCCCATTTTCACGCATCAGGCACTCTATCCTGAAAATCCTTAAACCCAGCCTGTCCCGATTTATCGGGGAAAATCCTGATTCAGATTGCTTTGAATCTCCCGATTCCATCGGGATTCCCGCCTGTCCCGATGTATCGGGGGAACGGAACCGATTTATCGGGGTAACAATTATGAGCATCCTCCAGCTACCTTGATAAAGGGAAAAGCCATTGATGCCTATCGATCTCAAACCCGGCTCGGCGAGATACCAGAAAAAGATTTCGATTGTAATCACGGTTTATAACGAGCAAGACAACATCAGGCCACTTGCCAAGACACTTTATACGGTGCTTGAGACCCAACCCTACGATTACGAAATCATTTTTGTTGATGATGGAAGCGTTGATGACACCTACAAAATCCTACGACGTGCTCAGACAAAGATTCGCAACCTAACGATTATTCGGTTGAGAAAAAATTCTGGTCAGACCCCCGCTTTTTCCGCCGGTTTCTCCTACGCCACAGGCGACTATATCATCAGCATGGACGGCGATTTGCAAAACGATCCCCAAGATATTCCCAAACTGCTTGAAGCAATTGAGGGAAAATATGATGCTATCTGCGGCTGGCGCAAACACCGCCAAGACACTGCAACCAAACGGTTCGTTTCGAGAGCGTTCAACCTCACCCGCTATCTCATCTTCAGGGACCCAGTCCATGACACGAGCTGCTCACTCAAGATCTTCCGATCAGAGGCGGTCAAATCATTGTTACCGTTGCGGTCAAAGATGCACGGATGCCTCACTTCCATGCTCTATTTGCGGGGTTACAAAGTTGGGGAAATAGTAGTTACTCATCACCCTCGAATTTACGGCGAGACAAAGTATCGAAACCCTTTTCGGATTTTCCGTATTTTTTGGATGCTACTTTATGTCCGATTCTGGTGGTACTACACCCACCAGCCACAAAAGGGCAATACACTTGATTTTTCGCAAATTCGTGAGATTGTGAACCCATAACCCTATAAATTGGCGATTCAAGCTCAAGGTGTCAGGAAAATAGGATTAGATGAGTATCCAACCCACAATAGAGGTAGGGAGAAATAAATTAAGAAGCGAACTTCCTCTGCACAGGAAATACAGTGATATGGCACATTTGGAAGAAATAACTCAACTCGTCAATCGGGAATGTTTCTCGTCTTTTACAACACATAATGCTGAGGTGTTAGATTCGGTGCTGACCTTTGCCAACGACCCGACCACCCGTGCGTGGTCAATGAGTCGGGGGAATCGGTCACTGGCATTAGCGTGTTGGCGATCCTTGCCGTGGGATAGCCAAGTGCTTGACCGCGCATCGGGTTCGGTTGGCGGGCTTTGGGCAGAGGGGGATTACACCGAGCAGTGTCATCGGTTGGAGACTGTCCTTAATGCGTGTATTACGGATGCAGAGGCGCATGGTGTTCACTTTCTATCAGTCCGGCTTCCTGAAGGCGCGCTAGCAGCACTCCACGCGGTCGAAGCAGTAGGATTCAGGATTATTGAATCATTTTTGACCTTTAGTCGAAACACTGCCGACGAGATTCCGTTTCAGGGTGGATACGGTTTTCATATACGGCTAGCGCGACCGGAAGAAATGGAAACGGTTGGATCAATCGCCTATCGTGCCTTTCAATCGTTTCGCCTACGCGTTGATCCACAAATCCCTGAATCCCGCGCCCGTCAATCCCGCCGCGAGTGGGTGCATAATGGTTTCAAAGGACGCGCTGAGGCTATCTATATCGCCGAGATCGAAAATCGCCTCCATTCCGAGAGTCGTAGACCTATCGGTTTTGTGCTGCTCCGGTCAAAAGGGGAGCCGGAAAAAACGGGGGAAATTGAATTGATTGCAGTCGAACCAAGATTCCACGGCAAGGGAATTGGTAAGGCACTGATTGCGTGTGCCATCCGACACTATCAAGGAAAGACCTCAACGATCCATGTCGGGACGCAAGCCAAGAACCTACAGGCGGTTGGACTCTACACCCGTATGGGATTTTCGGTTGTTCGCTCTGAGTTCTCGTTTCATCGACATTCCTCTATAAGGAATCCAACCGTTTATGGTGAATTAGACAAATAAGTGGACATTTGCCGACAACTTCGACCTTCGAGAAGTTTCTGAAGTCCCCCTGACAAGTGGTACATCCCGCCTGTCCCGATGTATCGGGGATTTATCGGGGGGGGGATTTAGGGGGTTAGCCGTACATTGGAAGTGTCTAAGTAATTCTAAAATCTACCATAGTAACAGAAAAAGGCTAGGAGATGTAATTACATGGAGATGAAAGTTGCCATTCTCGCCCCGGGACAAGTATTTGTCAAGGTCTTTTCCAAACCGGTATAGGGAGAGCTTATGATTATTTCGCGCACACCGATACGAATCAGTTTTGTTGGGGGAGGAACCGACATCGCCAATTTTTATCGGCAATATGGGGGAGCGGTCGTCAGCACTGCTATTGATAAATACATCTCTATCTGCATCACGAAGGGACAAAACTCTCAAATTGCTATCAATACCCCAGAACACCATGAAACGGTTTCTAACCCTGACCACATTCAACACTCTTTGATTCGGGAAACAATGCGGAAAACCAAGGTGACTCGCGGTGTATCCATTGCAGTGCGTTCCGATGTCCCTTCACGCGGTTGTGGGTTGGGGTCGTCAAGCGCATTAACCGTTGGACTGCTCAATGCGCTGTACGCCTATCAGGGAACCGAAATGTCCGCAGAAACTCTGGCGCAGCAAGCGTGTGAGATTGAGATAAAACACTTGAGCCAGCCTATCGGGAAGCAGGACCAGTATATCGCCGCTTACGGTGGGTTGCGTCGGATTCAGTTTAACAGAGATGAGAGTGTCCACACGCAAGCCCTCCCAGTAACCCCCGAAACGATAGCGCGTTTGGAAGAGAATTTCATCCTGTTCTACACAGGGATTCAACGACGCGCCGGGACCATCCTGCACGAACAGAAACGCTCTGCGAGTCCCCAGACGCTGCTGCAGATGAGAGAACTCGTACCTACGTTTCATGATGTCCTTGTAAAGGGCAGCCATGGGAGTTGCCTCGATGAGGTTGGACATCTGTTACACCGCGCTTGGGAGTTGAAGCGTTCCCTCTGTGATACTGTTTCAAACCCGATGTTAGACACCATCTATGAACGCGCCATCGCTGCGGGTGCGCTCGGCGGCAAGATTCTGGGAGCAGGGGGCGGCGGCTACTTTCTATTTTATGTCCCCACAGAGAGACGGGAGACTGTAACTGCGGCTCTTTCTGATTTGGGACTCTCGCAATTGGGCTTCCGCTTGGAACCCAAAGGCAGTCAGATCATTGAAGGAAGGAATCCCAATCAAACTCATTATGCCTACCCTAGGAAACAGCACACGCCTCAGAGCGCACACTTTCGCTCCTTACTAACACGCTGATACATTTAGTGCTCTGTGAAATAAATCATGATTAAATCACTCACTGCTCGGCTTGGATAGACATATCCAAGCCATCTTTGCAGGGAGGCTGTGGATTTGTCAATCCACTGCGAGCAGGAACCTTAACATTTATCTGACAATGTAATAGTATGCCCTCTCATTTGATGACTGCAATCTTGCCAGTCTTTCTCAGCTCTTCAAATTCCATCACATAGATATAAATCCCGCTCGTTACCTCCGCTGACGCATGATTGAGAAGGGACCATTCTGTGCGACCGTAATCAGAAGCAGTGACGGTCAATCTGTTAAGACGTTCTCCGTTGACATTATAAATTTCAATCGTTGTTCCGGTAGGCAGGCGATCAAACGTAACAGCAGCCTTGTGAAACTCGCTGGGGCGCACGGGATTTGGGTAGACTCTCGCCTTTGAAAAATCCTTAAAATCGTTGAAATCAGTCTGGAGAGGCACATCGAACGTCTGCGTTGCTTCGAGCAGGTTTATAGGATTTCGATCTGTATCCCGCACGTCCGAAACGGTGATCTCATAGGTGCGACCGGGAACGAGATCGGCCGCTCGGAAGGTGAGGGTAGCTCGTGTTCCCATCCGATCTCGAATTACGGACACGGGATTAACGCCAGCGAGTTGTTTTGGCTCCCGCAGCAGATAGAGGCGTGAATTACCTGCGGAAGATCCCATCTGTTTGTCATAGGTAACAGCAACCTGGTTATGTTGGATGTACGCAGCAGCAATCAGTTTAGGTGGGGTGCGCGGTGTAACGGAAACCGGTTCAGCTTGGGCGGATTCGACTCCAGCCTCATTCTGTGCCGAGACAGTATACCAATAGGTTACGTCCTTCGTCACTTTTCGATCAAGGAAACCAATAAAATCCAAGTCTTCGGCAATTGCTTCAAAGCGGGTGGGTGTTTCATCTGAATCACCCACGGCTCGATAGACCGTATAAGATACCGCCTCCTCCGATGTTTCCCAGTCAATCCGAACTGCACGTGCACTGAGTGGTGTCGCAGATAGTTCGTAGGGCTGGATGTTGACAACGCTATTTGGATCGCTGGCATGGATGTGCGTGAATGTAAGCAGGTTCTCCTCGCTGTTAAGATATAGCTCACTAAAGTTGTCTTTATCCAAGTCAACAAGAAATAGGGCTGGCGTTTCCCAAACATCATGATGCCAGATGGGAACGAAGTTTGGCGAAGTATCATCCACACCTGAGCCGGGCATCCACTTGAAGGCATAAACGCTTGGATTCGCAAGTATTACCAGTTCGTTCTGTAAGTCGCCATCGACATCACCAACTGCGATACTGTTCCCTTTCAGACTGAATGGCGTGATTGCCTGTGACCATATTAACTGATAGCGCGAGATATCCTTAGTTTGGGGAGTGGTGCCTGCGGGTGGGAAAGCGGTGAACAGATGATATTTCCAGCGCGGTAGCATCGAAGGCAGATCTGCCCGAACTACCGTCCCTCCGACAATGAACTCAGGAATCCCGTCCCCGGTAACGTCGCCTGCTGCAAGCTGAAAGGCGTCTTCGACATCCAGTTTCATCCGCCATGTTTCAACCAGCAGATTGTCGCCGACAGATTCGTAGACGAAGAGTTCACCCTCACTATCTCCTACCATTAATTCCAAGATCCCGTTCGCATCGAAATCACCAATCGCAAATCGTTTTCCGAAAACATTGGAACCTGCTGTCTCGTTCTTGATGATGAGAATCTCATCATAAGTATCGTTTCCACGGTTTTCAAAGATACGGATATTGTCGTTGAAATTGTCTGCTCCGATAATCTCTATCCTACCGTCATTGTCTAAGTCAGCAATCTGACCCGACGAGAGAAAGGTGGATTCCCAGATAATTTTTTCTGGATAACCGTTTGGGGTCACACTTTCGATAAGGAAGAGTCCGTTCCGTGTGCCAGCTAGAATCTCTAACAACCCATCTCCATCGGTGTCCCCAACCGCTAACGGCTTAGAATTGATAGCACCGGTATGTCGAAGCTGATAGCCGGCACCCGTCCGTTCATGGATCTCAATCCCTTGGGTCCCGTCGTCGGTGATTGGAAGCCCAACGATTTCAAGCATACCGTCCCGATCGAAATCTGCGGTCACACCGCCGAGGTGCATCGGTGGGAGTGCGGTTGATATCTCGACAAACCCGTTGGGCGAGACGGATCCGCTCGTAACCTCCGCACGATAGAATTTTCCACCGTTGTCGGCGACTGTTTCCAACCCGACATCGTTACGGGAGGTGATGAACAGATCGTAGCTCCCCGTATCAAGCGAAAGCGAGAAGAAATGTTCCCGGCTTGCAGCGTTTTCCTCAATCGGTCTGAACGGAGCGGTCGCTTCACGCGCGCGTTGGCTCAATGTATTGATTGTAAAATCGTCTGTCGACCAAGAGACAAACGTGGCGTAGCTGCCCCTTGTGAGTTGGTTTTGAACCGTTACATCCCGCACTTGCGGTGGCGTGCGATCGACGGAGACGACAACTTCATCACGCAGAACCTTCCCCTCCAAGTTAGTGACCTCAAGGCGAAGCGTGTAAATACCTTCCGTGACAGCAGACGTTTCCCAGATGAGCAGTAGTTCATTTATCTTTTGCTCCGAAGACGGCGCATTGATAGATTGAAACGTAGTTGGGACAGCCGATGGTCCATATAGTAGCTGCCACGTATCAAATTTGAATCCGCCTGCGGTCCCAACAATCTCGATCTGATCTGAGCCGCCGCTGTGAGTTTCCGGCGAAAGGATATTTGCTTGTAAGGAAGCGCTTGCCATCAGGGCCCGCGCCGCATTCAGATTTCCCGCACCAACCAGTTCTGGACTCTCTGTAATCGGGTCAACAGCTGAAAGCAGAATCTGTCGAACCTCGCGATGTGTTAGGCTTGGACGCTTCGATATAATCAGTGCAGCAACCCCGGATACATGCGCTGTTGCCATTGATGTGCCGGACAGGGGACGGTATCGGTTTCTGATATGTGTGCTTAAGATGACATTGCCCGGTGCACCGATGTCGATAGAGGCACCGAAATTGGATTGGTAAAACTTCTGTTTGTGCTGTTCAGTTGCAGCGACAGAAATGACCTTGCGATAACCAGCAGGAAAAATGGATGCACCCTCCGACTCGTTTCCCGACGCAGCAACCATCAGCACCCCTCTCGCGTAGGCGTAATCCACAGCATCACGCAGTACGAAAGAACGTTCGCGCCCGCCCCAACTCATGTTGATAACCCGCGCGCCGTTGTCCACGGCATAGATGATTGCCGCTGACGAACGGTCATCCCGGATCCCCTCCACACCGGCACCTCGGATGGGCATCAGTGTGCAGTTCCACGCAATACCGGCAATACCCACATCGTTGTCTACCGCGGCTCCAATAATTCCTGCAACATGTGTTCCGTGCCCTGATTCATCAATCGGATCGTTGTCTCCAGTCTGGGAACCTCCATTTCCATCACCACTTCTTGGCTCTGAAAAATCCCAGCCGTTTACATCGTCAATGTATCCATTCTTGTCGTCGTCAATCCCGTTGTCGGGGATTTCACCAGAGTTAATCCAGGTCTGCGAAGCGAGGTCTTCGTGGGTATAATCGAAACCTGTGTCCACAACAGCAACAATGACTTCCGGATCGCCTTTCTCAATCCCCCATGCCCCCGGCATATCGATCAACCCCAAATTCCACTGTTCCTCAAACAGTGGATCGTTAGGGGTAACTTCGGACGCCTGTGTTTGCCGGATGTAGTTGAATTGGGCTTCCTCGATCAATGGGTGTGCGGCGTAGTTCGCCCTGATGGTGTGTAGATCAGCTGGAATCTGCAAACGGAGCAGATAAATCCGTTCCAAGTTCCGGTTGGATTCCGGGTGAGCAACGTGTGGAAAGAGGGGATAGATTGAGCGAACTCCCATTCGGTCATGGAGTCTTTGTAAAGGTGACTCGGCGTGCAATCGTCCCCATTCGGCTTGCGCTTTGGGCGTCACACGAATCAGGAGCTCTCCGGCTGTGAATTCGGCATTATCGTCGATTGGAAAGGCAAATACGGGCGGAAGACCGATAGTTGTTGATAGGGAAAGGATTACTAATGTAAAAAGTAGAGCACGACCTAACGACGGAGGTAGCAAGGCAGCGAGGCGGCAAGGCAGCGAGAAATCATTTAGATCTATTTGGTTGGAGTAACCATTGATCAGGATTATTTTCCATCGTAACCAGTTTGCCAATGACGTTGTTATATAGCTGGAAAAGTTCACCACCAACCTCCTTCGTAAGGTATTCACACTCAACAGTAGTTTCTAACCAGGACTGGGTTTCTCGCGCCTCACCTTCAGCCATGTTTATAGTGAATTCTAAAAATAAATAGACACTTTCGTCCCCCAGTAGGTGCGGCTTGTAACCGCACCGGTTTGGAGTGTCTTATTAATTCTAAAATCTACCATAGTTTATTTAGGAGTTACGCACTTCAGCCCTAATTTTATCGGTTCCGTTCCGATGCGCCAGCCGCAAAGGGGCACTTCTGTACCACAATCTGTCAGATTGTGAACCCCTAATTTGCAAACTAACAGTTTGCGCTACTTATGTCAGATTGTCTGAACTACGAGGCTTTGAGCGTTCAACTGCGTAAGTCCTATTATTGATGAAGTCCGCACGGTAAAGCCTTCTTCCCCACGCTTCAGTGATTTGAGCACAAACCGATCGTGACGATCGACGGATCTGATCGGTCAAACTATACATTTCTTCCTTCGGAAAATAACGGCTCAACTTAAAAATTCGTTGTCTTCCTTCCCTAGCAAGTTTATAAACATCAAGTTCCCAATAGTTTGATACCATTCTCAATCCTCCTCGCCCCCTCGCTTCCCCGCCTCCTCGCTCCTTCGCCTCCCCGCTCTCTCATCCCTCTGATTAAATCGAGATTTACATACATCCGCCCAAGTGGTATAATTTAACATATCATAACAAGAATTGGCAAAGGGAGATATACATACTATGGAACTGTACGAAGCAGTGAGTCCTCTTGATTTCAGATATTACGGGGGCAGTGAGGCGGTTATGAAGAAACTGCTGCCCTACGTCTCGGAAGCCGCCTACGTCAAATACCAAGCCAAAGTTGAGGCTGCATTGGTGCGAACGCTTGCCAAGCACAACATCTGTTCCCATGAGATTGCCGATGAAGCTGAACGGGCAGCGGAAGAGGTAACAGCGGCGGAGGTTTACGAAGAACAGTCGCGTATCCGACACAACATCCGTTCACTCGTGAACGTGATGAGACGGAAGATTAGCCCAGACGCGCGTCCGTATGTCCACCTGTTTGCAACCTCCGCAGATATCCTTGATACTGCAACGGCGCTGCGCTTTAAGGAATTGACCCAAAACGTGGTCATTCCGGATCTCATCGAACTTGAGAATCGGTTCATAGATCTTGCGCGTGAGCACGCGGAAACGGTGCAGATTGGTCGGACGCATGGCCAACATGCCGAACCGATTACCTTTGGCTACGCCATGGCACTTTATGTCAGTCGGATCGGGAACCGGATCGAACTGATTGACCGTGCAAGCCAAAACCTGCGCGGACAATTTTCGGGCGCAGTGGGAGCGTTCAACGGACTTGCATTGATAGTGGAGCAGCCGGAGCAGATGGAAGCAGACCTGCTCGCGGAGCTCGGATTGAAACCGTCGGATACACATACTTCGACGCAGTGCGTTGAACCTGAGTTTATCACCGACCTCGCTTATGCGATTACCTCCGCTTACACTATCCTCGCAAACTTTGCAGATGATATTCGCCATCTCTATCGCACGGAAATCGCAGAAATCAGCAAGCAGTATGATCCTCAACTGGTTGGCTCATCCACGATGCCCCACAAGATCAATCCGGAAACGTTTGAGACGGTGAAGGGACTTTGGAAAGCGTATGTGCCACGCATGACCACAGTGTTTATGGACCAGATTTTGGAGCATCAACGCGATCTTACCAATTCCGCATCGAGCCGTTTCCTGACCGAACTTTTCACAGCGTTTGACTATTCAATTTATCGTTTGATTCGCGCCCTGGGGGAGATGGATGTGAAGGCGGATAACATGGAGCGCAATCTTGAGGCGAGTGCCGGTGACACGGTCGCTGAACCGATCTATCTGTTGATGGCGTACTACGGATTCCCTGATGCTTACGACCATACACGTAAACTGGTCGCTCAGGTGCATCAGACGGGGCAACAGTTGACGGAACTGCTATGGGCGGATGAAACATTGCAACCGTTCCTCGAAAAACTGACGCCGATACAACAGGAAGCACTCCGTGATCCAAAGAAATATATCGGCGTATCCGTGCAGCGAACACATGCGACATGCGATGAGTGGGAAGAGCGGGTGCAACAGGTCTTGAAAACGTGTGGATAGAGGCGTTCTGTTCGTCGCGGAAGGTCACGGCTAAGTAATCGTTAAGAAACACGTTTGGTATCGATTGCCATATCTACACTAACCTAACCGCCAAAAGAGTAGTTCTCAGAGAGGAAAATAATCATGTCAAACACACTATTTCCCACAACCGTCATCGGTAGCCTGCCCCGCCCGGCGTGGGTGCGGGAATTAATCCTTGACCGCAAGGATGGAAAGATATCGGAGGAGGAAACCGATCGGCTGCTCGACCCTGCGATTGAAACGGCACTGCACCTTCAAGAACGAGCCGGGATGGATGAACTTACCGATGGCGAATGGCGGCGGGAAAGTTATGTCAAGGTCTTCGCTGACCGGGTCCGGGGTTTCCAAGCGGACCTCAATCCCAGCGGCGGCCTGCCATACCCAGCGGTGGTGGAACCGATTGAATCCTACCGACCGTTGGTGGTTGATGAGATCCGCTACATCCGAGGACGCACCCAGCGACGCATCAAGGCGACCCTACCCGCCCCCTACATCATCGGTCGGCGGATGTGGCATCCCGAACACTCAAAGGCCGCCTATCCGACTCGCGAGAAGTTGATGGCTGATTGTGTGCCGATTCTGCGGGGGGAAATCGAGCTGCTCCGTGAAGCGGGTGCGGATACGATACAACTCGATGAGCCGTGGCTCAGCACCATGGTCGATCCCGCCTTTCGAGAGCGCGAAGGTGTTACCGATGTTCAGTATGAGATGGATCAGTGTGTTGATTTTATTAACCAAACGCTGGACGGAATCGAAGGTGTTGAGACAGGGATGCATCTGTGTCACGCACACTTCGACCGCGAGCACGGCACAGAGGGACCCTATGACCTAATCATGCCCGCCTTAGCGAAGGTTCGGGTTGGTACTATTTCGATGGAATACGCCACCCCTGATGCAGGTGGTTTAGCGTCGCTAGCTCAGTTCCCTGAGAATGTCCGATTGGGGCTGGGGTGCATCGACCATTGTGACCGGCGGGTGGAAAC
The DNA here is from genome assembly GCA_965220385.1 of Candidatus Poribacteria bacterium. GTDB lineage: Bacteria > Poribacteria > WGA-4E > WGA-4E > PCPOR2b > PCPOR2b. The sequence continues at coordinate 2,647,407 of OZ244825.1, forward strand.
GCCAGACGATGTGATCTCCCGCGTAGAGGAGGCTATGCAGTATGTGGACAAAGAGCGCATTACGCTGCATCCGGATTGCGGATTCTCACCATCGGTTCAGAACCCCATGGATTTAGACGAAGCGTACCTGAAGCTGAAAAGTATGTGTCAGGCAGCACAGCTGCTCCGTGAAAAGTACGCCTGATAGCAACCCGGAAGGGAGATTGAAATGGCAACGCCAGAGACGGACGCTGCAAATCAACTTTACAAAGAAGCGGTTGTGATAGATTGCCTGAATGTGAGCAATTGGGAGAGCCCGGCTGTGTTCCAGAGTTTGCACGCCGGCGGTGTAACAGCCATTAACGCCACGGTTGCGACGTGGGAAAATTATCAGGAGACCTTGGACAACATCGCTGCTTGGTTTCGTCGACTTCAGGAATATAGCGATATCCTTGTGCAGGTAAAGACTGTGGACGAACTCCTTCAAGCCAAACAGGATGGCAAGGTTGGTATAATTTTCGGGTCTCAGAACGCTTCCCCAATAGAGAACGACCTTGACCGGCTCGCACTGTTTCATGCGCTGGGGATGCGGGTCATCCAGGTGACCTACCACGAACGCAATCTGCTGGGGAATGGGTGTTGGGAGCGTAGAGACGAAGGTTTGAGTAACTTTGGGGTTGACGCGGTTCGGGAGATGAATGCACTCGGCATCGTGATTGACCTTTCTCACGTCGGCGACCGTACCACGCTGGAGGCGATAGAGGTATCGGAAAAACCTGTCGCGATTACCCATGCAAACGCCCGTTCCTATTTCAATCATCCCCGAAACAAGACCGACGATGCGCTGAAATTGCTGGTGGAGCGTAATGGGGTCATCGGTGCAACATCGATCACCTCCTTCCTGCCCACCCAATTCGAATCCACCTTAGCGGACTATGTGGATGCGATAGATGACATGGTGGAACGGGTGGGAATTGATCACGTGGGTGTGGGGACCGACTTTACGCAGGATCAACCGGTCTCTTTCTGGGAATATATTGGCGCGCAGCAGGGAACAAAATACCCGTCTACCTTTGTAGATCCAGCCGTGCGCTACGATCTGTTGCCCATGTCTCCCCAGGGCTTCGAAACACCCGACAAGTTTCCAGACTTGGGAGCAGCACTCCTAAAACGAGGCTACAAATCGGACGAAGTTACCAAAATCCTCGGTGGAAACTGGCTTCGACTCTTCCGGGAGGTCTGGGTGGAGTAACCCAAGTTGCGAGGTTCTGTTGACATTCACCGGTCCGTAGGTTGGGTTGAACGGTTAAACGTCAATCCCTATCAAATCTAATAGGGGCTCGGTCATTCAACAACACCTGCTTATAGATAGAGTGAAACCCAACAAAGTTTTCTTTTGTACCACGATCTGTTAGATTGTGATCTCAGTCCTGTACCACAATCTGTAAGCAATATTGAATAATAAACTTTCGATTCTCAGTAGGTGTCGCACCCGTAGGGGCGGGGTTTCCCCGCCCGCCATCGATGTAAAATGTGCATATTTAATATTGAAACTTGCTTATGAGGTCTTAGAAAATAATTCGGTAATTCTACATTTTCCTCAGGCCCGGTAGGTGCGGTTTCCAACCGCACCGGACAGCCCTCGGAAATTACCCAATTAATTTTTTCAATCTTCATACAGTTTGCGCTACATTTATCTGACAATGTACTAATACTTCGTCAAATAAATTGTGACAAGTCATCCACCGCTTGGCTTGGATAGACATATCCAAGCCATATTCGTATACATGCAGTGGATTTGTCAATCCACTGCGAGCAGGACCATTAGCCTTTATCTGACAGAGCACTAAGTACCGTTGCCATTTGACAACACATAGGTTGGGTTGAACGCAAACTGCCAACCCCAACACTTCAATATAGCCCCAGAGGGGCGACATGTTTATAGACGGGCTATATTTTCTAGTACCAAAGCCCCAGCGGGGCGACATGGGCATAGCATTGGAGCGATACGCTATAAATCAGATCATTGGGTCAGGCAAAACTGAAGGAAGGAACACCAATGGCATCAGGTCAGGGAATATATCAGGATAGCGAGGGTATCTCGTTTGCCGATGTCGCGCTGCGCCATCAAGATGGGCGGTCATTGGCGTCTGTTCGGGTTCGGACAGCCGGACACACCCACACAGGTGTCGCCAGTTTTGTCGTTGCGGACGAAGGGCTTGAGCTGGTTCACGAGGATGGATCGTGGGATTGTCGGGAGTGGCAGTGGTGGAAAGATCACGGTCGTGGGGACGAAAAGTGGCCACGGCTGGTGCCAGCAACTTCCGGTTACCTAGAACGAGGAAACGAGATCTGTGTCACCAGTGAATATACATGCGACAACGTCCAAACCTACCAAGAATGGTTCTTCCGACCTCAAGACCGTGATGACGTGCTCACATACAACTGTCGGCAAACAGTCCAAAATTGTGGACCCGTCGATTTGGTTGAATACGCCCAATTCTTTGCGTGCTATACTGAAACGAACCGAGAAAAGAGTCAATTCTATTGGTCAGCGGACAAAGGGTTCAAGAGCTTTGAAAGCCTCGGCGGGAGACATCTGGACGCTTACATCGTCGCCCCTGAATCGACCTTCGAGCAACTCGGAGTCATTCCACACGCACTCAGGGGCGGTGGCAAGGTTGCGGACACTTGGCATCGCCCGGTGTTGGTTGGTCAACCCAGCCCGAAAGGTTGGCGTCATATCGTATTCACTGAACCTGCTGTGACAGCCGGACTCGCCTCCGGTATGGGTGGCATTGCGATGGACTATATCGCCTATCCGGGTGTCGATACTTTCAAGCAAGACGAATCCTTTTCGATTCGTATCCGGCACCATATTGTCAAGATGCCCGATTCAATTCAGGAAGATTTAGTAGAGGCACTTTGGGAGGCGTTTGCGGCGGATCTCATGGAATAAGATTGTGATAGGGTCGTTTAGTTTTTCTGTAGGTGCTTGCCTTCCCGCCTGTCCCGCCTGTCCCGATTTATCGGGGGGATTTATCGGGGAGAGATTTCCCAATCCCGACACTCGTTTCTCTGTAGGAGGGATCTCCGAATCCCGACTTCCCGACTCCGATTTTTCAAACAAAATGCGTAATAAGCCTAAAACTGAATACCCCTAAGATTGTGAGCGCACGTATAGATCTTACAATAGAATCGTGCTATAATGATGTAAATTGTTAGTCATCAAACCCGCTCGGCTTGGATAGACATATCCAAGCCATCCTTGCACGTGTGCAGTGGATTTGTCAATCCACTGCGAGCAGCGATTGGCTGAATGTAACTCACATTCTCCCGATTTGCCACGTTTCTTTTGAGTATCAACTTGCGCTATAATATCATTGCCCCTGATACGACTCAACTTTCTCCAACATCCGCACCCTATCGTCAGAATGGAGCATACGAATGGAAACAAGCCTTGAGGGACAAAGAGAGCAACTCATGCGGGACGGATACGTCATTGTACGGAACATAATTCCGCCCGACGAATTGGGACGACTGCGCGAAAGTGTTGACACCATTATCGACAAAGCACCCCCTTCCAGCCGGATAGCGGTGACCGAATGGGTTGACAAACAGACCGCCAACGCTGTAGAGTTCTATTTCGACGATCGCACCCTCGGCTTCACCCGCAGATTGATGGACGCGCCCGATGTCGCCCCGCAGGGGATGTGGGTGTTGTGTCAGTCGGGTACAGGTTGGCACCGTGACATCCATCCCATCGATATGGCACCACTTGATGGATTGCAAGAGGATATCCGACTCAACGGTCCGCCCTACCTACAATGGAATCTTCCGCTCTATGATGATAGCTACCTGCACGTAATCCCCGGCAGCCATCTGCGGCGCAATAACGAGGCGGAAAGCAAGAAGGAACGTCGTATGGGTGTTGTTCCCTTGCCGGGAGCGATTACGGTAGATATGAAAGCCGGTGATGGCCTCGTCTATATCAACGGCATCCTGCATAGCGCCACACCAAACGGGGATGTCAAGCGACGCACACTTCACTTCGGCTATCAGTCATTCGGTGCCAAGGGATTCTCCCATTTCTTCCTCCCTGCGACAATCGGCGTTGATTTTGTAGAGCATCTATCACCGCAAGCTGCTGAACAGTGCCATCACTTTGAGGAACTCCACGCAAAACGACATGATGACATTGCATTCACGCTTCGCGCCATCCTTGAGAAAGATCCAGATGCTTTTACAGAAGGATTGGCCAGGATTCATCGCAGTGAACACGCCCGGATGACCACGTTAGTTGTCCTGTCAAAGATCACCTACATGATTCGCAAACACAAAGCTTCTGACGCAGCAGAAAATACGGATAGCCCCTGCATCGAACGCATGGCAGACCGTTTTACTGGCGACGAATTGGATCGACTCTGGAAGCGATTCGCCGTCCTTGACCGCAAACTGCAATCCGACACAGAACAATACGAACCGCTGTTTCAGAGTGTTCCGATGAAATACTTCTTTTACGATATGCCTCAAGAGTTTGGCGTTGACGACTTCATCGCCAGTTGGAACTGATAGTCGTCAACCAATTGAGGCTTGTATGCTTTACAATGGATATATGGTAAAAATTATAATTACTGATACATTTGAATAATAATCACTGGTGTTAGTTTGCAGCTGTTGATAACGTCAAACGTGATGCGTGAAACATGAAAACTATTGGCTCTGCGGTGCCTTTAGCCCCGGAGGGGCGGCATGTTTATAGTACATGAATAAACGAATACCCCAAAGCCCCGGAGGGGCGACATGTGCAGCCAAAGGGTAGAACCTAAGAAGAATCAATCAGCTACCCCACTAATGAATCAATGAACGCTTCAAAAATGTGGGAAAGACCCTTTCACTAACTAGCACCAAAGTTAATGTGTGTACTTATTTGTATTGTTCACCATAATACCGTTTCTGAATAATTGTGTCGCCCCAAGTTTTGTGAGTACGAGGAGGCGTGGTGGCGGGGAGACGAGTATTTCCTCACTCCCACGCTTCCTCACATACTCGCTCCCTCCGTCCTCTTTCGTTTCACGTTTCAACAATGCGTTATTCTTTGTCAGAATTGGTATAACATTTAGGAAAGGAGCACATCATGTCTCAACGTCTGGTCTATTTCAACGGGGAGTTCATCCCCGAACGCGAAGCACGTATCTCCATCTTTGATTCTGCCCTACTGTTCGGCGATATGGTTTTTGAAGTAACTCGGTCCTTCAATCAGAAACCCTTCCGTCTGCGCGAACACTTGGATCGGCTCTATGGGTCAATACGGTACGCGGAAATTGATTGCGGCCTTACCATAGACGAAATGGAAGACGCTACTTATGAAACCATCGAGCAAAACTTGCCCGCACTCAATGGCTTGGACTTCCAGATTATGCACGATGTAACCCGCGGGGGTTACCCACTTTATGATGGTCTCATCAAAGAAGGTGCCTCCCCCATCGTGTCTATTAACGTCTTCCCACTTATCCGTCACGTTGGCGGTCAAGCTGATAAGTATGAAACTGGATCACACTTTGTCATCACACCGCAGCAATCGGTGCCCTCTCGGTATATCGATCCTAAGGCGAAAAACCGGAGTCGCATCTTCTACAAACTTGCTGAACTTCACGCGAGCAGGCTAGAGGAAGGGGCAATGGCGTTGCTGACGGACGAACACGGCTTCATCACCGAGGGCACGGGCAACAACTTTTTCATCGCTCGCGATGGCGAGATTTTTACATCAAAGCCCAACGATATCCTACGCGGTGTATCTCGGCACGCTTGCATGGACCTCGCCTCCACACTCGGCATCCCTGTCCACGAAGCCGACATCGAACCCTACGATGTACGAGAGGCTGATGAAGCGTGGTGGACCAGTACCACCATCTGTATGATGCCAGTCACCCGTTTCAACTTCCAACCGATCGGCGAGGGAAAACCCGGTCCCATTTACCTGCGCTTACTCGATGCGTGGTCGAAAGAGGTCGGCGTGAACATCCCTGACCAAGCCCGCGAATACGCAGAACTCGCTAAAACATGGACACCGTGATCCCGTTGTTTTGAAGTCTCTTCAAGGAGAACAAAATAGTGGCAAGATTAAACAACACAATAAACGCCCCCAGATCGGGTGAAGGACCGGGGCATCTCCTAAAGCGTCGATTGCAAAACGGCGATGTCCTCGTCGGTGGTATGGTCGCCGAACATCTCCGACCATCGCTGGTAAAACTGTATGTGCAGGCAGGATTCGATTTTATGTATATCGAGTACGAACACGGCTTCTTCGAAATGACCACATTTGCAGATTCGGTCCTATGCGCCCGTGACAACAATCTTCCCGTCATCGCCAAGACACCGCAGCTGGAACGCGCCGAGGTCGCAAAGCTACTGGAGTGCGGCGTTGTTGGAATCCAGCTCCCCCGTACCGAGACACGGGCGGAGGTCGAAACGCTTTGCAGCTACCTCAAGTTTCCGCCAGCCGGTACGCGGGCGGTCGCGCCCGGATATGGTAACAGCAGCTACCTTCAGCCAGCAGATTGGAAAACATGGATGGCAGATCAGGACGAACAGACAACATTGGTTGTTCATATCGAAACGCGACGCGCTTACGAAAATGCCGAAGAGATCATCAGTACACCGGGGGTAGATATGGTTTACGTCGGTCCCGGCGATTTCTCTATTGAGATGGGGCACCCCGGCGACTATGATCATCCGGAGGTGGTGGGCCCAATGGGAGAGATTCTCCAGATCTGTAAGAAGCACGGTGTCTACTTCGGCACGACCGCATCCGACGCAAATGCCGCGCAAGAATGGGTAGGGCGCGGAGCACAGTTCTTTGAAACAGCAGATGAACTTGCTTTCATCCATGAAGCGGCATCCAACTTAGTGAATGAGTATCGGCAGTTTACGGAAAGTGACTAATCGGTGTTCACTTCCCGCACAGGCAACTACATATAGGAAGGACATCAACCGATGAACATCCACCCGGAACATACATGGGGACACACCCTCCCGTTCGGGGAAGAGTATTACCAAAACGCAGTCAAGCTACTGCGGGAAATTCGTGACGATGCAGCGATTATGGCTGAAGTTGCGACAAGGGCAGCCGATGCCATCCGTGCCGGGAACACGGTCTATGCCAACATAACAACAGGGCACATGCCGAGCTATGAACTGCTGAACGATCGCGAGGGTAATCCTGCACAGTTCGAGTTTACCGGAGCGGATACGTGCACACCGGAGCAGTTTGCGGCGATGCGAGCGGGCGATGTATTGCTCACCAACCACGTCAGCGAAGCGGTGCGAGACGCTCGCGATGCCGGCGTATATGTCGTTGTATTCACCACCTGCTACGTCAATAACCGGGATACACCTCCGGGCAAGGTTCTGCCGAACCCGAATGATTGGGTGCCAGAGGATGTTGCCTCCCGTGTAATCGATTCACACATTCCGTGGCATCAGGGATTGGTGCGCGCACCGGAAATTCCGGAGATGGAAATTTGCCCGGGATCGGCAAACGGGTCATGTGCGATCCACTGGATGATTACCGCTGAAGTCGCGCATTCATTGGCGACAGACCAATCACCAACGGGGACCATCGGCCGTCAATATGTGGAACTTCTCTTGGATCGACTTGCCGATGTGCATACTCAAGACTTGGATCATATCAACGAAATTGCAGTGGTAATCGCGAAACGGATTATCGACGGTGGGCATTACTACGTGCGGAGCCGTAACGAGGGCATCCAGAGCGAGGCGAGTGGGGTGGCGCAAGGGCTGATGATGTGTAATGCGTTTGAACCGCGCCCTGCGAGCGAGGGCGGCGATAAGGATGTCTTTCTGATTGCCGCAGTCAGCGCAAACGACCCACAAGACCTTGCTTGGGCGGAGGAGGCTAAATCCAACGGCAACTACCTCGTCGGTATCGGTCCCTCCAATAATGATGGGCTACGCGATCGCTGCGATGTCTACTTCGACAACCGTTGTGATGAGGCAGCAGGTGTTATCCCTATCCCCGGCCAGCCTGACAAAGTATGCCCTGCCACCGGGATTCTCAACAACATCATCATGTACGTGCTCACAGCGCAGTTTGTGGACGAGATGTGTCGTCGTGGCGCTGTTCCCTACTTCCTGATGGGAGCTTACCGTGACGGCAGCGCTTATAACAGTGTGATGCGTCCGTTCTGCCTGGAACGTGGATATTAATCAATGGTGCTAGTTGCAGCTGTTAATAACGTGATGCGTGAAAATCATTGGTTTATCGGTTCATTTAGCCCCAGTTGCTCTGAATCCCGCCTGCCTGCTCACGGCTTGTCGGAGTCCCGCCTGCCTGCTCACGGCTTGTCGGAGTCCCGCCTGCCTGCTCACGGCTTGTCGGAGTCCCGATTTATCGGGGATGTATCGGGCCTGCCCCGATCTTATCGGGGGATTTATCGGGGAGGGGCGACATGTTTATAGTACACGGATAAACAAATATTCTAAAGCCCCAGAGGGGCGACATGTGTATCCGAAAAGCGGAACGTAAGGAGAATGAATGAACCAATGAACTCCCCGATAAATCGGGATCCAAAGCGACTTGAACAATGTGGAAACAGCTTTGTCACTAACTAACACCAAAGGTTATTAGTGAAACAGGTCTAAAATGACGGCGAACACTGCACACCAAAGGAGATCGATATAGATGTCTTATAAACAGGAGGATGTCGCCGCAAAAGCGTTTGATAAACTTATCGCGGGAGAGATATTCACTTCAACTGAGGTTCAGACGAATCTCGAAATCCTTTGTGATGATTTGGGCAGCCGGTTTGCGGGGACATCGGCGGAAGCGGAAGCCGCACAGTTTCTGCAAGCGACGTTGCAGCGATATCGACTCACGGATGTCCGCAGTGAACCGTTTGAGTACAACGGTTGGACGCGTGGAACGGCTAAATTAACCGTCACCTCCCCTTGGCATAGAGAACTACCGTGTCTGTCCATGCCGATGTCACCGTCAGGAAAGTGCACCGGAAAAATAATCGACCTCGGACTGGGTTCGCCTGAAACCTTTGAGACTTCGCAGGCGGAACTAAAAGGTAACATTGCACTGGTGAACATCGCGAACCCACCTTCGGCAGGCCGTTGGGTGCATCGCACGGAAAAGTACAACAGATCCACCCTCGCCGGTGCCCAAGCGTTTATCTTTGTGGGCAATCAGGATGGCTACGGACCGATTACCGGCGCATTAGGCTTCAATCGGTGGGGACTGATACCCGGAATCATGGTTTCTAAGGAAACAGGGACACTCCTCCAACGAGCGATCCGGAGAAATGGCTCTGTCGAAGTTCAAATCGAAACTAACGATACCCTTGCCAAGAAAACATCGTGGAACATTATCGGAGACGTGAAGGGTAAAGCGGCAAACGAGGATATGGTCGTCGTCGGTGTTCACTACGATGGTCACGACATCTCTCAAGGAGCGGAGGATCCCGCGTCGGGGCTGGTCGCAGGACTGGAAGTCGCACGAGTTCTCAGCATTCACGCTGACAAGTTGAAACGGGACGTGCGTTTTGTACTATTCGGCGTTGAGGAGCTTGGACTCATCGGCGCACATGCGTATGTCAAGGGTCATCCAAACGATATTGCACAAACGCGGTTCATGTTCAATTTAGACTCAGCCGGCGGTGGCGGTGGGAAAGGGTTGATGGTTTATGGACAAGACTCAAGGGCTTATTTCCGCGAGATGGGAAGGCAAATGAACGAGAACCTCATGGTAGACTTCGATGCTTCCCCGTTGCGTGAACCCGATCATTTGTCCTCCGATCACTACCCTTTTATGGCAAAGGGTGTTGCGTGTGGATTCATCAGAGATCCATATAGCTACACGTGGCCCGGATTCTACCATACCGCACACGATACAGTGGATAAAGTTGATCTTCTCAAAGTAAAAGAAGCTGCATTTCTATGCGCTCGGTTGGCTTGGAGAATCGCAAACGACGATGATTGGCACTTCAAACAGATGAGCGAGAAAGAATTAGCGGAACAGAGAACAACACCGGAGGTCAGCGAAGTCCAGCGAATTGAGCATGCTGTTGAGATGCTCAGACGACAAACCCAACAGTAGACAGGATATGTTCCATGTTCGACAATTTCACGAAAACCCGAATCAAAGCCAACGGCGTTTCCATTAACCTTGTGCACGGTGGGGAGGGTCCCGCCCTACTGTTGCTGCACGGGTATCCCCAAACCCATGTCGAGTGGCACAAGATCGCTCCAAAACTCGCCGAGCATTACACCGTCGTAGCCCCGGACCTGCGTGGCTACGGTGACAGTGAAAAACCGCCCGCCTCAAAGGGTGATCTGAGCGTCTACTGCAAACGCACCACCGCACAGGATCAGGTAGAGGTGATGGCGGAACTCGGCTTTGAATCGTTCCATGTCGTTGGACACGATCGGGGAGCCCGTGTTGGGCATCGGATGGCACTCGACCATCCGGATCGGGTAAGAACCTTCACTTCGCTTGATGTTGTGCCTTCGCAAGCTGCTTTCGATCACATGGACAGCCAACTGTCCTTCGCTTGGTTCCATTGGCACCTGATGCGTCAACCATCACCGCTACCGGAAACCTTAATCGGTAACAGCGCCAAGGTCTATCTGGACTTCCTCCTTGAGCAGTGGACTGTGATCGATGGCTCAATTACAGATGAGGCGTACGCAGAATATCTCCGTTGCTTCAATAACCCTGAAACCATCCGCGCCACCTGCCTAGACTACCGGGGCGTAGAACTTGACCTAATGCACGACGAAGCTGACCGTGGCAACAAACTCACCTGCCCAATGCTATTGCTCTGGGGCAGTAACATGGCAAAGCGTCCGGGTTGGCAGACCGGTGCAAGCCTTGATATGCTCACCGTCTGGCGGGAACGCGCCGTTGATGTGCGTGGAAAACCGCTTGACTGCGGCCATTTTTTGCCCGAAGAACTACCGGAGGAAACGACGGCTGAACTCTTGGCGTTCCTTTCCGCTCATTAGAACCCAGTCCCAATTCCAATTGACCAAAGAATCTCCCAATCCCACATCTTCCGAAAACCCACCTGCCCCGCTGGTCCGATTAGATCGCTTGAGCAAAGCCTACAACGAAGCGGGGCAAAGCCGCGCTGTACTGAATCAAGTGAACCAAGAATTTTATGCGGGCGAGTTCGTCTGTCTGTTAGGTAAGTCGGGCAGTGGCAAGAGCACCCTGCTTAACCTGATCTCCGGCATTGATGCTCCAAGCAGCGGTCATGTGTTCATTCGGGAAGGCGATCAGGAAATCAATCTGACTCGTCTGAACGAACATCAGCGCACCCTCTTTCGTCGTCGCCATATCGGGATTATCTTCCAATTTTTCAATCTCATTCCAACTTTGACGGTTCTGGAAAATGTGATTCTGCCGCTTGAGCTCGCACGTACCTCTGAGCCTCAAAACGATCGGCGAATTCATGCGGAGACACTGCTCGAACAGGTTGGGCTTGATGATAGGCTCAACACCTATCCGGATAAGCTGAGTGGCGGTGAACAGCAGCGGGTGGCTATCGCGCGCGCGCTCGTTCATGATCCTTTGATGCTGCTCGCTGACGAACCGACAGGCAATCTGGATACGGAGATTGGTGAGACTGTCCTGTCGCTCCTGTTGAAGTTGACGCACGGAGCGGGCAAAATGTTATTGATGGCAACTCACGCGCTGGAGATTGCCAATCACGCCGATCGGGTGCTCCACATCGCTGATGGCGCACTGGTCAACGATACCGTGTAATAACCTTTGGTGTGTAGGGAACAACGATCGTTATTCCGTACTGAGGATGTCGTTTCCACATCGTTCAAAAGTTCATTAGTACATGAGTTCATTAGTTCATTTAACGGACCGATTTCACATTTCACGTTTCACGCTTCACTATGCAATTCTCAATTACTCTTGCTTGGCGTCATGCTTGGCGTCGTCCTACTCAAAGCATTTTTTTTATTATCGGCGTGGGATTGGGTGTCGCGATGATTGTCGGGATAGATCTCGCCACCGGTGCCGCTAACCGTGCTTTCTCACTCAGCACCGAAGCCGTAGCAGGCAGAACCACGCACCAAATTGTCGGCGGTCCCACTGGACTGGATGAGGGTGTTTATGTTGCGCTGCGCCAACGGTTAGGGTATCGACTCAGCGCGCCGATTGTGGAGGGCTATGTCGTTGCTGAACAATTAGATATGCAGCCAATGCGTCTGCTGGGTGTGGATAGTTTTGCGGAATCCCCGTTTCGGAACTATCTGAATGACAACAACACCGGGTTTGGAGAGGACAATGGATTCACCGCGTTTATGGTTCAACCGGATACCGTTTTGCTCAGTGGCGTACTTGCCGACCAATACAACCTCAATGTGGGTGATGTGATGCACATACAGGTGGGAAGCCGACGTCAACCGCTGCGGATTGTGTCTGTGTTGAGGGCTAACGAGAAAAACGAGCAGCGCGGCCTTGATGGACTACTAATCACGGACATCGGGACCGCCCAAGAGATATTGGGCAAAGTGGGAACACTCGATCGAATTGATCTGATTATTCCGGAAGGCATACAGGGCAAAACAGCGCTTGAACGCATCATCAGCATCCTGCCTCCCGGTGTCCGGGTTGAGACAGCGACGGATTCGACTGTGGAGGAGATGACGGCCGCGTTTCGATTGAACCTGACGGCTCTCAGCACACTCGCGCTGTTGGTCGGGATGTTCCTGATCTATAACACCGTTGTCTTTGGCGTGGTACAGCGGCGGTCAGTGCTCGGCAGCCTGCGCGCGTTGGGGATGACACGGGGCGAGATTTTCTTAATAATTCTCATCGAGGCGGGATTGCTTGGGGTGATCGGCACAATCCTGGGGCTTGGGTTGGGCTATCTGTTAGGGCGTGGTGCGGTAGGAATGGTCACAACCAGTATCAATGACCTGTTTTTTGTTGTAACTGTGCGCCGTATCGACTTTCCGGCCCTGACAATGCTCAAAGGAGGTGTCAGTGGTATCGTCGCAGCGTTGACCGCCGCCGCACTCCCGGCTTATGAAGCCACCAATGTGCACGCAGCCTCTGCACTCCAACGCAGCAATATTGAAGAACGCGCACGGGCGGCGCTAAACTGGGTGAGCGTGGTTGGAGTTGTCATCCTCCTGTTGGGGATCGCTCTGCTGATACCCGAATGGCACCTGGGCATCACGTTTGTCGGTATCTTCGCCATTATTATTGGGATTAGTTTGCTTACGCCCACGCTGACCTTAGGGCTGATGCACATACTTTCAAGATTAACTCAGCTTTTAGGTAACTTCCTTAGCCCTTTAATTCGGCTTGCAATTCGCGACATTACCCGCTCGTTGAGTCGTACCTCCATCGCTATTGCGGCGTTGATGGTTGCAGTTAGCGTGATTGTTGGTGTTGGTCTGATGATTAGCAGTTTCCGTCTGACCGTCGAGCAGTGGTTGACAGATCTCTTGCAGGCAGATGTCTTCATCTCGTCACCAAATCTGATCTCCGATCAAACAACCTACCCACTTGCGCCCGGTGTAGTGGAGAAGCTGGGGACATTTCCCGGTGTTGATCGGGTCGCAACGAACCGGGTGGTAGATGTCAGTGCCGGCGACTTGGGGGTTGTTCAGCTGGTTGCGGTCAGCATGGACATCGCGGGTGAAAAACGTCACTATAAGGCATCGGTGGGGGACATTGATACAACTTGGGGGGCATTGGAGGCAGGCGGACTCATTATCAACGAACCGCTGTCAACTCGGTTCAAACTTGATGTTGGGGATGAGGTCACACTTTTCACAGACCGGGGTGAGCAGCGGTTTCCAGTTGTGGCTGTCGCTTACGATTTCGATGTACAACCCGGCGCACTTATCGCTGATGCAGTCTACCGTAGATTTTGGGACGATGCTGATCTGTCAGGTGTCGCACTTTTTCTGGAAACTGGTGTTGATGTGGATGGCAAGATCAACGAACTGCGCGCAGCGTTCGCCGGCGATGCCGAGTTGGTGATCCGCTCCAACCGCGCGCTGCGGGAACACTCGCTCGCTATTTTCGATCGTAGTTTTAGTATAACCGTTGCGCTGCAAATGCTCGCCATGCTGGTGGCTTTCGTCGGCATACTGAGTGCGCTGATGAGTCTGCAACTGGAGCGACGTCGTGAGATTGGGACATTGCGGGCTATCGGTATGACACGGAGACAATTATGGAAGCTGACACTGGTGGAAACAGGGTTAATGGGCACAACCGCGGGGATTATTGCCATGCCAACCGGCTTTGTCCTCGCACTCATTCTCATTTATATCATCAATCTTCGCTCATTCGGCTGGACGCTGCAAATGCACCTACAGCCCATCTATTTTCTACAAGCCCTCGTCGTTGCGCTGATTGCGGCGTTGTTGGCGGGGATTTATCCTGCATGGCGCGTGGGCGGGATGCAGCCGGCAGATGCGTTGCGGGAGGAGTAGTACATCAATCTATCTATGAACACTTTTAATATTATCAACGTTCTTAACCCATCCGACTGGATCACAATCGTTTATCTCGCACTCACCGGTATCCTTACCTGTATTTTTCACAAGAATTTGCGTTGGTGGGGCATCTATGTAGTGTGTCGCGTGGGGGCTATATACGGTATTCTCTGGCTGGCTCTCATTCCTGAAGATTCTGTGTCGTTACCGCTGCAAGTATTACGCGACTGGTATCCGATTTCGACAATTCTGATCTTCTACTTAGAGATACCGCCGCTGGCAAAAATGGCACGAGAAAAATATCTGGATGACAAGGTGATGGAATTTGAGGGACGACTGTTCAACGGGCAGCCGAGCATGTATCTTAGCGAGCGCCTTTCGTCCAAGTGGCTGTCGGAACTTTTACACCTGTGCTATTTCAGCTATTATCCTATTGTCTTTGGGCTTGTCGGGAGGCTTTACTTCCAAGGTAGGCATGAAGCGTTTCACGAAGTCGTTTTTGGGGAGATACTGACCTTCAATCTGTGTCTCAGTTGGTATATCGTGATGCCGGTCCTGGGACCGTACTACGTGTTTGAGAAAATCAGGGGACCTATCACGGAGGGACCTTTTTTCAGACTGGTACACATGATCCTCTCTATGGCAGCATCTAAAGGCACAGCGTTCCCAAGTTCCCACTGTGCAATCGGTGTGATTGTAGTTCTCTATGCTGCCCGTTATGACCCGGTTGCTTTTGCGATTATGTGCCCATTTGGTGTGGGGTTAGTGGTCTCGACAGTCTACGCTCGGATGCACTACTTAGTTGACGCCATTCTCGGAACGGTTTTGGCAACAATCATCTTTGTGGCTGCACCGTATCTCTATCGTATGCTATTATAATCTAAGTTGCTAGGGCGTGTTGGCATTTTGCTTTTGCTATCGTGAGAAACGCTAAATCAATGGAAAAGCTGCCAGAACCCGAGTTTTTTCGGCAAAACTCGGGTTCTTTTTTCGCGACTCTACGTCAGTGAACTAATTTACGGCTTTCCATTATTTGGTTACAATGAAATATCAACAGAACCTAGTACATTGTCAGATAAATGCTAATGGTCCTGCTCGTTGTGGATTGACAAATCCACAACCCCCCCGCAAGTCGGGCTTAGATATGGCTATACAAGCCGAACCGTGAGAGACCTATCATAATTTATTTGACAGAGTACCAGTACATTGTCAGATAAATGTAGCGCAAACTGTTAGTTTGCGGACTCGGATCATCCCGATTGTATCGGGAGGGTACAAAAGCCTCCTTTAGACACTTCCCCCGCACAGCGGCTTGGATAGCCAAGCCGAACCGTGAGAGACTTGTCACAATTTATTTGACAGAGTACTAGTACATTGTCAGATAAATGTAGCGCAAACTGTTAGTTTGCGGACTCGGATCATCCCGATTGTATCGGGAGGGTACAAAAGCCTCCTTTAGACACTTCCCCCGCACAGCGGCTTGGATAGCCAAGCCGAACCGTGAGAGACTTATCATAATTTACTTGACAGAGTACCAGTACATTGTCAGATAAATGTAGCGCAAACTGTTAGTTTGCGGACTCGGATCATCCCGATTGTATCAGGATGGTACAAAAGCCTCCTTTAGACACTTCCCCCGCACAGCGGCTTGGATAGCCAACCCGAACCGTGAGAGACTTATCATAATTTACTTGACAGAGTACCAGTACATTGTCAGATAAATGTAGCGCAAACTGTTAGTTTGCGGACTCGGATCATCCCGATTGTATCGGGAGGGTACAAAAGCCTCCTTTAGACACTTCCCCCGCACAGCGGCTTGGATAGCCAACCCGAACCGTGAGAGACTTATCATAATTTACTTGACAGAGCCCTAGTTATAGAAAACGTTGCAAACCAAACGAATGAAAGCTACATTGAATCAATTACCGCCCCGATAAAATCCCCGATGAATCGCGACAGACGGGATTCAAAGCAACTCGCTCTGGGTAAACATATCCAAGTCTCGGACTCTCCCCGATAAATCGGGACAGGCGGAACGGAGCCATCTTTGCGCGTATACAGCCCGCAGGTTGGATCGAACAGGAATCGCGAATCCAACACTTCAACGTGCCACCCTAGCCCCAGAAGAGCGACATGTGCAACTTACGCTATTTTTACCAATTCGGTTGTTCTAGTAACTATCGAGTATAAAAACTCAACCTACAGGCCGCCTAACAACTTAGGTTAATACGACAAAAACACTTGCTTTCCAAACTTAGTTCGGTGTATGCTATGGGAAATTTACAGCCAGATTTATCTATCATTTCAATTTGTAGAGGCAGGTAAAAAAACATGAGACTAATACAATATTATCAACCAGGTCAAGGCAAGCGCGTAGGTGTTGTGACGCGAAGCGATGTTGTTACCGATATGAGCAGCGACGGGGATCGTGGCCTACTCAGCCGATCCATTGAACCAGACGATATTGTGATTGATGTCACAAGCGATGAATCACCGGGGGTGTTAGAATTAATTGAACTCTCCTACAAGGAGGGGGTGAGCATGGGCATTCTGCTTGCCGACATCCAAGAGCGTGTTTCAGGTGAGACAAGCCATGGTGCCCTACCGGGGCAACCGGATGAGAGCAAGCTCAAATTTGCCACACTCGATGTGCCGCCAGATCCGGACGTGCCTCACCTCCTATCACCCCTCGATTCGCCGGAGGTGTGGGGCTGTGGCGTGACCTACAAACGCAGCGCCGATATGCGGGATGACGACAGCGAGCAGGATATATACAGCCGCGTCTACAACGCAGACCGCCCTGAGATCTTCTTCAAAGCAACGCCCGCCCGGTGCGTCGGTCCCAACGGCTTCATCGGTATCCGGAGCGACTCCATACTCACAGCGACCGAGCCAGAGTTAGCGTACGTCCTCGGCGAAGATGGCGAAATTGTCGGCTATACACTCTGTAACGATGTGTCCGCGTGGGACATTGAGCGGGACAACCCGCTTTACCTGCCCCAGTCGAAGGTTTTTTATGGATGCTGTGCGCTCGGACCTATGTTCGTGACCGCCTCAGAAGTTGATGACCCTTATAACCTCAACATCAAATGCACAGTCATCCGAGACGAGAAGCCAATCTACGAAGGTGGCGTGAACACCTCCCAAATTAACTGGAAGTTTGAGGAACTCACCGAATTCCTTTGCAGAGATAATCCCGTCCCCGTTGGAACGATTGTCTCCACCGGCACCGGCATCATTGTCCCCAATGACCTGCCGTTAGCACCCGGTGATGTTGTAGAGATCGAGGCAGATGGGCTGGGCATGCTCTCCAACCCTGTTAAGCAGCTTTAGAAATTTAAGACGGAAACCATACCAACCCCGTAGGCGGGGCATCCTGCCCCGCCCTTAACGCCTTCACCACCATTACACTCTGTTTTTACATGAGCCATGATGTTTTGTCCCCACTCCACAAATCCGCCGAAAAAAGTGCTAACAGCAAAAGGAGATTGGTCATGAAACTCCGATACATTGCTCCAACCCTCACATTCCTAATCTTCCTCTTCGCAGGACCCCTGACCCAATCAAGTCCTGCACACTCCATTAGAGATTTAACTGAACAGATAAAGCAAAATTCAGCAAATGCCAATGCCTACTTTGATCGCGGGCAGATCTATCTGGAAAAAGGCGATTATGACAACGCCATTAAAGTCTTTACCGAAACGATAAAACTTGATCCCAATCATACCCAAGTCTATTCCTTGCGTGGCCTCGCTTACCATGCAAAAGGCGATTACGATAACGCCATCTCAGATCTAACCGAAGCGATACTACTGAATCCCAATGATGCCGGTAACTATCTATCGCGTGGGTTAGCCTACAAGGAGAGGGATGATAAGAAGAAGGATGATTATGACAACGCCCTCCAAGACTTTGCCAAAGCCATAGCACTAAAACCCGGTTTCACCGAAGCCTATCTCAAGCGCGGTCAGGCTTATCATGACAAACGCGATTACAAGAAAGCCGTTGCTGACTTCACTACATTGGTAGAGTTGAACCCCGACGATGCCCATGCCTACACCTTGCGAGGGCACGCTTACCTCGAAAAAGGCAGTTTCTACCGCGCCGTTTTCGATTTTACCGACGCAATAGCACTAAAGCCTGATTATGCGGACGCCTATGTTGGTCGCGGACAGGCTTACCAGCTAAGGAGCAGTAAAGGAGATGAGGAGAGAGCCTTTGCTGACTTTAACAAAGCAATAGCACTGGATCCGAACCGTGCTGCAGCCTATGCCGGGCGTGGAAGAGCTTACCTGTTCATGGGGGATCATGACAAAGCCATTGCTGATCTGACCCAAGCGATACAATTAAAACCCGATGATTTCAGCGTCCACTTTGCCTATCAGTTTCGTGCGCTGGCTTATGCCTCCAAAGGTGATATGAAACGCGCTGAAGCAGATCGTGCCAAAGCAGAAGCAGCACTTGAAAATGTGATCGAAAACGCACGCGACAAAGAAGACTGAAAGAAGGATTAGGAACTGACCCTACCAAATTGTCATCCATTGAAGAACCATTGCCCTCCCAAGCCCCAGTTGCTTTGAATCCCGCCTGTCCCGATGTGTCGGGGATTTATCGGGGAGGGGCGACATGTTTATAGAAGGTGATAATCAATGGTGCTATTTGCAGCTGTTGATAACGTGATACGTGAGGCGTGAAACGTAAAAATCATCGGGTCATTTAGCCCCAGCGGGGCGACATGTTTATAGCACAAGCATCGTAATACCAACCCCCAAGCCCCAGCGGGGCGACATGTGGCTTTGTGCACAAGTGATTTGCTGTCCAGTAGGAAAACATAGAAATAGTAGGACTTACGCAGCGCGTTCATAAGTCCCCCCGACAAGTGGTGCATCCCGCCTGTTCCGTTCCTGCCTGCCCCGATGTATCGGGGGGAATCCCGGCGAGTCGGGACCTGCTCTCGGCTTGTCGGAGTCCCGCCTGTCCCGCCTGTCCCGATTTATCGGGGATTTATCGGGGATTCATCGGGCCTGCCCCGATCCTATCGGGCCTGTCCCGATTTATCGGGGATTTATCGGGGACGGGATTTAAGGGGTTGGCTTGATTCGTGTAGGGGCAACCCTTGTGGTTGACCTCCGTCGGTCGACTTTGGGAAATCGACTTCTGTGTCGAGATATGAATATATGCCTATTTTTAACTTGACAGATTTCCACGGGCTCCCAATCGTAGGGGCGGGGTTCCCCCGCCCGTCTCTCGCTCCAGCGGAGCGATATGCCTATAGAATGCAGGTATCCCTAACACGTGCGCTCCAGTTTTGACTCCCGCCTGCCTGCTCACGGGACGGAGCCTGCTCTCTGTACGGACTCCCGATCTATCGGGGATTCATCGGGGACTTATACTTATCGGGGTGGACGACATGTGTATAGAACAAGCACGTAATACCAACCCCAAGCCCCAGAGGGGCGACATGTGCCATTTGCCTGAATCGTGGATTAAACGGATGGCGCAGATTATCGCCTGAATCCAGCGGATCAGCATTTGAGACCGTGCACTACATCGAGGCTAGTCCCGATTCATCGGGACTAGCCTCTCTCCCTATGGGGAGGAGATTCTTCTCCTGATGTACAGACGCATTGAAAGCTATTTATGAGCCCCCTCAAATAAATGAAAGGAGATCATAATGGATGACTTAGCAGCATCGCTCGTACAAGGTTTGAAAGAGGAAGCCATTGAAACTAAGGTCGAGTCTGAAGAAGCAGTCAACAAAATACTCAAAGATTTGCAGACTAAGAACCCTCAACTCATGGCTGCAAAGGTCGAAGAACTTAACAATGTGGACATTACAATTCTTTTGGACTTATGTAGATAGTGGCTTTTCATATTTTTTCTGGGGTTATTGGGGTCTGTTGCTTTGTGTTCTGGTTGATAAATTGTATGAGGTCGTCTGTAGGAGAGAACCATTCGCCGTGTAGTCTGGCGTGTTTGAATTGTTGGTGTAGTTGTTGTTCGGTGTTGCGGCTTCCCTTCATTTTTAGGATTATTGTGGCTTCTTCTGATAGTTGTAAGTCGGCGATTCGTTTTTCTGGTTGTTTGGATATTCCTATTTTGATTCGTTTGGTTTCTTGTCCTTGTGCGAAGTAAATATACTCGGTGTTATCTTTGTGGTGTTTAGCGTTGTTGTCTATGTAGACTAGTCCGTATCCGTTACTTAGGAAACGGTTTAATCTGTTAAAATTGTCCTTGAATACCTGGATTTGGTTGAAGACTTTGTAGATTTCCTCAGTAGGATAGTCGAAATGTAAGTGTAGTTTGTTGTGGACGTGGGTGAGAAGCCATGTTAGGAGGAGTCTCTTGTCTTGTTTGAGCGCTTTGCATGGTGTTGTCCAGAATTGCAGGTGTCTTAATTGTTGTTCATAGTCGGGGTGTGGACCAATTTCTATTCCTGGAAAGTTGTGGTCTTGGTGGTTCCATGCTATCATAAAATCGGTTGTGTATATGGTTGTCATGTTAGTCTTTCTTTTGGCTGTTTTGTGAGGTGTTTCTTTTTGTTGACGATTAACGGATTGGAATATTATACTTTGGTAAATGTGAAAATGCCCCACGGGTGTTAGCAGCACCTTGTGGGGCATTCATCATCTAATGTAAATGGAGACGGGAAGGATAGGTCTGTCGAATGGAAGTCCGCTTTGGTAACTTTCATTTAAGTGTAGATCCTGGGGTTATACCTTGGATTCTACTTTTTATCGCCTGACTCGTGTAGGAACTTACAGGTTGCTATTATCTCATCTTTTGTGGGATATAGCAACCTTTTTTATGTCTGGTGGGGTTGTTGATGGGGATTGGGTTACGTGTTACTCCTTGTGATAGTTCGTACTACGCTTTCCATATTGTTCGTTACTGACTGTATGAGTTCAAATAGGCTGTTGTAGCGGTTTATTATGGTTCTCATGTCTTCTTCGAGACCGTGTATTCTTTCTTGAATGTCCCTTATCTCTGTTGTTATGCCGTCTATCTTTGACTCTAACATTATAATCTTCTTGTCTAGAGTAATTACGCCCCGCTCGACATGCTTGATAGCGCGTCGGTTTTCTAGCATGATTTGCTCGTTATTTTCTATAGCTTGTCGGTTTTTCTCTATAGCTTGCTTGTTTTCTGATACGAACTTGATAATGAGGTCACATTTCTCGTCTACGTCCATTATTTCAGTTTCAAGTTCTTCGTGTCGTTCTGGTGTTGTCATAGTAGTCTCCTATTTGGTGTTAGAAAAATGATCTGAACCCGTATTATTACTGGGTTTTAAGTAGATTTGTGGTTGGTATGTACGTTATAATATAGTCAACAAAAAAGTAGGGCTACACCCGTGTTGGTAGCACGAATATAGCCCTTACTGTGGTCAGCCGGGTTTGCTGGACTCGGCTCTTACGTTCTCATGAGGTTACGAGTATTGTACCACTTTCTGCGCTGGATTGCAAGTAAAGTGTAATGCTCGGCCCTCCCTGCTTTACCATAAAAGCACAAAATCCATAATAACCAACTGACTCTACACGCTGACAGGGGCTTTTTGCGTCTGCTTGCATTCTGACTGTAGCCCTTGTCAATCGTGCTTTTCTGGTAGGAAATGGAGTATGCCATGACCTTGCTGGAGGTCTTGGAACGCTTTCCTACGCAGTCCGCGTGTATCACGTTCTTGGAAAAACTGCGTTGGGGTGACTCTCCTAAGTGTCCCCGGTGTAATAGTGAATCGGTGGCGCGGAAAAAGGAGAATCGCCTTGTCGGTCGCTGGAACTGCTATAATTGTCGGTCCAGCTTTAATGTCCTTGTCGGGACGCTCTTTCAGCGGACAAAGGTTGATTTGCGTCGCTGGTTTGGTGCTATCATTTTGATTATGAATGCTAAGAATGGTATTTCAAGTTACCAGTTGGCGCGTGATTTGGGTCTGAATGTTAAGACTGCATGGTATATGGCGCAACGGATTCGCGCTGAAATGAAGGCTCAGGAGGATAGCGAAGGTCTGTTGCAAGGTGTTGTTGAGGCGGACGAAGCCTTTGTCGGTGCTACGCCTGCTAAGAAGTTTGCTCGTAAGAATAAGGGTAAACGGGGTATGGGTACTAAGAAAATGGCTTACCTTGGTGCGATTGAACGTGGCGGCCGTGTTGTCGTGCGGTTAGCGGGTGAGCCGTTTAGCCCTCGTGGAAAAGGGCTTGCTGCTGAAGTACAGGATTTTGTTCGGAGTTCGGTTATTCATGATAAGACTCAGTTGATAACGGATAGCTTTGGCGGTTATAAGGCGTTGCGTTCTGATATGCCCCACCATGTAGTTGCGAATAAACGTGAGGTGGTTGAAGATATTCAGATACACACCAATCGGATTGAGAGCTTTTGGAATTGGGTGAAGCGTCCGTGGTATGGGACACACCATTGGTATTCTCGGAGGTATGCTCCGCTCTACATCGCGGAGGCTTGCTTCAAGTATAATAATCGGAAGGACACTGATATATTTGGGAACTTCTTACAACGGAGCCTCCCTATCCAAGTTTAGCCTTTAGTAGGTGCTTGATTTCTGATATATCAGACTTGAGTGTGGCTACGTCTGACTTGAGTTCTTTATTGGTAGAGACTAACTCTGATATTATGGCACTTTGATTTATTAAGACCTTTCTTATATCAGATACTTCAGATTTTATTTCGGATACATCTGACTTTAGTGTGGATACATCGGTTGCAATTTCTTTGACCCGACGTATAAGACTGCTGAATCTTTCGTGAACTTCTTTCTTGAACTTGTTAAAATCTTGTCGGAACTTGGAGACTTCCTCATGGAGTCCGATTTGAGACTTACGGATAATGGCTACATTTGCTTCGAGTTTTGTCTTAGGTTCTTTCATAGTTGGCTCTCCGTTAGCTGCACATTGAGTTCGGATCGCAGTCGAGTCTCTGACTCTTGTATCTTCTGAGTGAGTAGGAGTCTAAGTGCTGTCATTCTGCCTGGATTATGGTGTTCTCGGACTTGACAATCTCACGATCTTCCCTAAGACTTTATCCATGAGTTGGGAATGGGCGGTAAGAGTGAATAGACATGGCGGTGTTGCTAGGACAGTTCGCATGTGTTAGCTCTCCTCTCGTGGTGGTCTGGGAATACTGATTGTCATTTTATCATGGTTTCTCTCCTATTGTCAATTTTTTTGTTACTTTTTGTTGCAAATAGGTGTTGACAGTTTGGGAAACATTGTATACAATGAAAGATTGTGGGGACCCCGAGTGGTAGCTCGGAGCCCCCGGAAGCAAAACGAGGTCTAGGCTCGAATCGCTTCGTGATTGTTAGACGGGAATCTAACAATCTTCTATAGTATAACCCTTTGTGCTATTTGTTTCAATCTGAATAAGAGGGGCTGCGCGATTCGGGATTATCCCTTAAACGCAGCCCCTTTTTTTCGGTTGACAGGTAGTAGGGAGGCTATTGCTTTGAGATACCGGTTTGCACTCACGGTTTTTCTGGCGCTTTTCGTTTTATTTGGTTGTGGTGGTGATAGTTCAGATGAAGTTGATCCGTTACTTCTTAAGAGTTTTGTTCAGCGGGTGGGCCAAGAGGCTAAGAGCACTATATCAGCTGCTGCGCGTAAGGTGGGTGTTCCGACGGGTTTACTCTTTGACGAGATACATTCGTCTACTTATCATGTATGGAAAAGTCAGGTTGCTGACGTGCCTATAGCGGACGTTCAGCAGTTATGTGAGGTGATTCAGTCTATAACGGAGGAGTTTCGGAATACTGTTAAGCCTCAACTGACACTTGGGGTTCAGACTGTTATAATAGTACCAGACGACCCTGAACATGTCTCTTATGTTAAAGCCTCACGGTTATATCTGGACTATTTACAGGAGTTCCGAAGAGCGGAGAATGGGTGTGAGTCAATTATTACGAACAAGCGATTAGGGCACTAGCCTTTTTTGTTGCGTAGGCTGCTAAAATGAAAAGGGCAGCGGACGAAAAGTGGAGCTCCTACCGTCTACCAAAGGCGGAGGTCCCACCCAAAAGCCAATTGGTAGACAATGTTCTGCTGGAGGCTATATCTGCTGCCTAATCTATATGTGTGTTGGTAGGCAATTCTCTTTGCTAGAGGACTGGAGGTCCCGCACCTCTGGTAAAGCCTACTGCTCACGCCAACTTCTTTGGGGGATACCTTTCGGTGTCCCCTTTTTACGTTACTGCTACGGAGGCTATATCCGCTATATTCTCATCGTATCATCTTTTTATGAGCTGTGTCAAATAAATCTTATGGGTGGGGAATAGGTTGGCAAAGTAAAAAATGGCGGGGGTTCTTTAACTGGTCTCCCGCTGTCCTATTCCCTGCTCACCATTAGCAACACCCCAAAAATTGTAGAGCAAACACCATGCCAAATGAAAGCCACTATCTACATAAGTCCATTCTTTTTGGCGGTAATTCCGGTGAATCCCAAAGTTGGGAAGAATACCATAGCCAATGGCAAGACCGCTTGATTGAGCAGGTTTCTTCTGCATTGGAAAAGCATCTCAACCAACCGGTAGAGGAAGGAGAGCTAAAAAAGCATCTCTGGATCGAGCGCACAGAAAAAAATAATCAATTGAATAATATTGTTCATGTTCCCGAGCGGAAAACCAACAAGATACGTCGGCTCTGGGAGGACTTTCAAGTTAAAACTGTGAAGAAGACGCGGGACCTGTTTATACAAAGTATAACCGAGCAGGCTCATCATATCGGACAGCCCATCCTACCAGATATTTGTATAACGCTAATCTTTCCTACCTCTAGTACAACAAAGGTACTGAGCTATCAGGCGGAAGCTGGCTTAGTGAAGGTGGATTCCATACTTCGTTTACCATCAGTGACGCTAGACACCAATGTGTTTCTTAATATGAAGCATGGAAAGATGTTGGCTCCAGCGGAACTCTACAAGAAATGCCCTGTAGATTTAGCCGTTACACAACGAATTCGAGACGATTTGCCACTTAACTCGTCTGATGAGCAGTTTCTTAGGGATAACTATATCAGGAAGATTCCTTCAATTATGCGTTTTTGTTTCGACAGCAAAAGTAGGCGGTTCTTCTTAAATTCAGAATTTGACAAACCGGGGAGCACCGAGTTTGTAGAAATGGCTGAATCTATTATTGACGGTTTAAGAAAAACCGGGGAGAATCCTCCAGAATACCTTGACTGGGATCACCTCCACGCTCACTACATGTCTGGAAGAGATATATTTGTGACAGAGGATAAAAAACTTCTTAAGGTTGGCTGTCAATTAGAAGAATTCGGTATTCGCGTCATGAGATTTGAAGACCTCTTAAGATTAATCGAAAACAATGAGATATTGTTGTGCCTAAAGAATCGTCAGGATTCCCAAACCCTGTCAATTCAGATTCAAATAGGAGAAAGAGAAAAGATGAATCATTTAGCAGACTTTGACTGTGTGAGGGCACTCGACCCCCGAGATCTTCGTGAGGTCATGAAAATAGAATTGGAAAACTTAGATAACTAGTAGGGAAAGTTAGGAGGGCAGAATCGTGCACACTTGGTTCTGTAATATCTAGGATGCAAACAAAACCGGAGCCTAAGAATTGACTGTAGTTACCTGCTTCTTAATCCCGATTTATCGAGGGAACGGAATCGACCTATCAGGGCGGAGCGCAATGTGTATAGCCCGGGAATCTCTTAAGTTGTTTAGGTTCTGTTGACATTTATGCGCCCCGTGTCCATGATTCGGTGATAAATATCCAGTGGGAGGGGCTTCCTAGCCCCGATATCGGCTGTCCTCCCCTACATTTTGTGCATTTTGATAACAATTTTCCAATCTCAATCAAGAAGTGTCTCTAATCTTGTAAATCCTTGAATCCTGCCTGTCCCGCCTGTCCCGATTCATCGGGGACCTATCGGGGAAAATCCTGATTCAGATTGCTTTGAATCCCAATTCCCGCATCGGCGCAAACATCCGCGCAATCCGCTGAATCCGTCTAATTCGCGATTCAGACAAACGACACATATCGCCCCACTGGGACTTTAGATTACTAATTTTTTATTTGCAATCTACTATACCGATATGTTAAAATAATAATTGCATCTGATAAATTGGACATCTGAACCGCCAATAAAACAGTTACCCTTTACCCGACACCCGTTTAAGCGTTGGATCTAATCCTGTGAATCTTTTAAACCTAAGCCTCCTAATTCAGACAAATACGCGCATCTCCATAGACACACCACCTCACAAAAACG
Source organism: Candidatus Poribacteria bacterium (assembly GCA_965220385.1). Classification (GTDB taxonomy): domain Bacteria; phylum Poribacteria; class WGA-4E; order WGA-4E; family PCPOR2b; genus PCPOR2b. The sequence goes on from OZ244825.1 coordinate 2,674,121, forward strand.
CACTAAAACGCACACTCAGATAAAAAATATGTGAGGATACGTGATAAATACGTGAGGATATGTGACATCCGAATAAACAAATCCCCTTTAATCCTGCACATCTTAGCAACCGGTTACAAAAATGTGCAAAATATGTGACAATATGTGACATTTTGTGACATCCAACCGATAGTCCTTAAATCCGAGTGAACAGGAAACACAATGAGCAAAACCAAAAAGAACACAACACCAGAAGCCCTCCCAACAGACGAATTCGTATTGTCCCTCACCCAACAACAGACGCAGGCCACTCTACTTTGGGAAGCGACAAGTGAAAACGAAATCGCCGCCGCACTCGGCATTACACCGGAACTCCTTACGCAGTGGAAAAACCTGCCAATTTTTCTTGTGGAGATAGCCGATCACCGCTTAGGAATCGAAGCGACTCCCGAAGAAAAACAGGCCGCCGCACTCGTCTTTGCCAATATCTCCTATGCCCAAACCGAAGCCATCGTCGGCTTGAAAGAAGGCACCCTAATGGAGTGGGTACAGGAAGACATCCGTTGGTCAGACGACAACGCCTTTAATCTACTACTCAAGGAGATGAAAGAGGGTGTCCCAAACAAATTCAACGAAGCCCCGGAGCCCGAAGTAGAGAACAAAGCCTTGAATGATGCTCAAATCCGAGCGATACCGCTCATCATCGAAGGGAAAACCGATGCCCAAGTCGGTGAGGTACTCGGCAAAAGGAGAGAAACAATCAATCGATGGCGTAACCAAGACAAACTTTTCATCAAGGAATTACAGGCAGCCCGTGAGGCGTATCTCGACGCCCAAATCACCACACTGTCCGCCGCCACGCCAAAGGTAATCACCGTCCTACAGGATCTGCTCAATAGCGAGGACGAAAAAATCAGAATGCAAGCCGCAACCCATCTGCTCAAGGCAACAGCGTTATCAGAACGAATGAAACATGGACTCTAAAACGCGAGGAGAAACCGAGTTTTGAAGAAAAAACTCGGTTTCTGTTGCACTATTTCTTAACATAAACCTCAGACAATAAAGAGGCACCTCCTCAAATATACAAATACAATTCTCCTCCCGACAAGGACGATCAAAAAATTAGGAGACAAACCGATGTCAGCACCCAACCCCGATGTGTTTATCGGCATCCCCAAAGAAGAGATTGATACCCCGGCACTGCTAATCGATGTGGATGTTATGGAAGCCAATATCCAGAAGATGGCGGACTATTTCAAGACGGTCAACGCGGATCTCCGTCCGCACGTCAAGACGCACAAGACCCCAATTATCGCTCATAAACAGATGGAAGCGGGTGCGATCGGTATGACCTGCGCCAAACTGGGTGAGGCGGAAGCGATGATCCACGCGGGTATCCGCGACGTGCTCATCGCCAATCAGATTGTTGGGAAGCAGAAGATTGCGCGTCTGATTAACCTTGCCAAACACTCCGAGATTATGGTTGCTGTTGATGATCCGGATAATGTCGATCAGCTTTCCGCGGCGGCAGTGACAAAAGGCACCACGTTGCGCGTCCTGATTGAAGTCAACTCCGGCATGAATCGCTGTGGGACAGAGCCGGGGCAACCAACGCTGGATCTGGCGCGTCACATCCTGCAATCGAAGGCGCTCAAGTTTGAAGGGCTGATGGGTTATGAGGGGCATACCGTCATCACGCCGACCTTTGCCGAGCGCAAAACTTTAACGAGCGAATCTGTTGATATGCTGGTTGGGAGCAGACAGTACCTTGAGCAGAACGGTGTTCCCGTGAAGATTCTGAGCGGCGGCGGCACAGGCACCTATGCGATCACCGGCGCCTACCCGGAGATGACAGAGATCCAAGCGGGGTCTTACGTCTTTATCGACTCAAGTTATCGGATGGTCGAGGGTATCGGTGAGGAGTTTGGCTGCGCCCTGACTATGTTGACAACGGTCGTAAGTCGTCCGCAATCCACACGTGTCATCGTCGATGCAGGGGCAAAGGTGTTGACGAGTGACTCTGGAACACCGCAGCCGGTGGGAATTGAAGGCTTAGAGATGCGGGGCTTATCGGAGGAACACGGGAACCTGACGGCGGACCCAAGCGTTACGCTCAAGCCCGGCGACAAGATCGAGCTCCTACCAACGCACTGCTGCACAACGGTGAATCTCCATGACCGGTATTACGCAGTTCGCAACGGGATTGTCGAGGATGTTTGGGAGATCGCTGCAAGAGGCAAATCACAGTAACCTGATTTATACCGTTTCTGAATAATTGTATCACATCATTCGGGGACGCTTACAAGAAGCTCCAGTTGTTCATTAGTTCACTGGTTCATTAGTTCATTATGGTAAAAATATAATTACTGATACATTTGAATAATAACCACCGGTGCTAGTTTGCAGCTGTTGATAACGTCAAGCGTGATGCGTGAAACGTGATGCGTGAAACGTGAAAACTATTGGTTCTTCGGTGCCTTTAGCCCCAGCGGGGCGACATGTTTATAGTACACGGATAAACAAATACCCAAAAGCCCCAGTTTCGAATCCCGATTTATCGGGGAGGAGCGACATGTGCAGCCAAAGGGTAGAACCTAAGACGAATCAATGAGCTACCCTAATGAATCAGTGAACGCTTCAACAATGTGGGAAAGACACTCTCACTAAATAGCACCAAAAGTTAATATGTATACCTGTTTGTATTGTTCACCATAATCACTCAATGAACTGATTTACGTTTCATTCTTTGAATATATCCGACGTTATCCCAAGTACGCGGCGACGCGGCAGGAGCCGAGATAGATTCGCGAGCAGATAGTTGACACGCCTTCCCGGAACCACATAATTCCGTCCCTTCAAAAAAGCCCTCAAACCTGCCTCTACCACCGTTTCAGCGGTTTCCGCTCTGGTCATCCGTGTCACGTCCGCGTTGGCAACATCAGCGAAGTTCGTGGCGGTGTTACCGGGACAGAGCGCGAGCACCGTCAACCCCTGTTCGTGATACTCTCCCCAAAGTGATTCTGAGAAGCCGAGAACAAATGCCTTCGTGGCGCAGTAGGTAGCGAGGTAGGGAATTGGCTGGAACGCCGCTGTCGACGCAACATTGATAACCCCACCGTCCCCTTTCTCCAACATTGCGGGTAAAAAGAGATGCGTTAAGCCCACCAACGCTTTGATGTTGAGATTCAGCATATCCTGGTAGCTTTGGTAATCGTATGCAAGGAAAGGTCCGCACATTCCGAAACCGGCATTATTTATCAGCACATCAACTGAGAGCGACGCAGCTTGGACCTGTTCCCATAACTGTTGCGGGGTATCCGGTTGGCTGAGATCTCCGGGAAACACATCGACTTGGATTGCGTGTCTTTCCGACAACTCCTCGGCCATCTGATGGAGCTTATCCTCTGATCGCGCCGTCAGGATTAAATTAGCCCCTCGATCTGCAAGGTTACGGGCAAAGGCTTCGCCAATACCGGATGAAGCACCGGTGACCAAGACAGTTGCGCCTTTGAAAGATTTCATCGTTGTGTTCCCAAACTATAGTGGATCTTAGAATTAATGAGACACTCCAAACCGAACCGCATTGCCCCCAACCCCGGTAGGTGCGGTTTCTAACCGCACCGCATCCCGATGAATCGGGATAAATCGGGATCCCGACCTGTCGGGAAAAACAGCGCCTACCATACACGAAGAGCGAAAGCGTCTATCTGTTTTTAGGATTTACTATAATTACTGTTATTGAGCGAGTGCGGTTGCGCGAAGGGTTGGACTACTCAAAACCTCTGGATTCACCACCGACTCAGGCATCTGTCCTGTTAGAACCCTTGCAACCTCTGCTGCGGCTGTCACCTCAAGGTCATAGGTCGACTCTTCAGAGGTAAACGCGGCGTGGGGGGTCAGGACCGCATTGTCCAGCGTAAGTAGTGGATCGTGGGGCTGCGGAGGTTCTTCCACGAAAACATCCAATCCTGCTCCTGCAATCTCCCCGGTCGTGAGTGCGTTGTACAGCGCAGTCGGTTCAATGATCCCGCCCCGGGAGGTATTGAGGACGTAGGCTGTCGGTTTCATCCGACGGAATGCGTCTTTATCCAACAGGTCCTGTGTCTCAGGGGTCAGCGGTGCGTGGATGGTGATATAATCCGACTCCGCCAAAAGTTCAGGGAAATCGACCAACGTTACCCCATGTTCGTCCGCCATCTCCTGAGTGGCTCGTGGCGAGTATACCAAGACCTCCAGCCCGAATGCCTTCGCCTTCGGTACAATTGCCTTCCCAATCTTTCCCAATCCGATGATGCCCAACTTCTGCCCACGAATCCGGCGCATTGGGGGACCCACATCTCGCGTCCAACCACCGCTTCTCATGGTTCGATCAAGTAAGCTAATTTTCCGCGCACACGCCAGCAGCAACGCCATTGTGTGATCAGAAACTTCGTCAATACAGTATGCAGGCACATTTGTTACAACCATTCCGAGAGCGGTCGCGGTTTCTACATCGATGTTATCCAACCCAATCCCACATCGACCGATGACCTTGCACTGTTGGGCGGCCTCGACAACCGCTGTAGTCACATTGAGCCAGCAGGTAAGGATACCGTCGACCTGAGGTGCTAACTCGATAAATTCTTCCTCTGTTCCACTCTCCGCTACAATTAGTTCCGCACCGATCTCTCCTAAGACCCCTCGCTCCGGTTCGACGGAGGGCCACGCATAGTCCGTCATCATTACTTTATATTTATAAGACATAATGGTGTATCCTTTCTTGTATAGGAGTTACGCACTTGAGTTTGTAGGAGCGTAATTCATTGCGCATCAGGACGTAAGAGGGGCATCCCTGCCCCGATACCCCGATGAATCGGGCAACTACAATAGATGCGCCATCAAGAAGTTCGTAGTGAACAACTCTCGGACTCTCGGAACGGAGGATCGTTGTCCACTACTGAAGTGCGTAAGTCCTACTCTTTACCTGAAACAAATACTTCGTAGAATTAGATTATACCATAACACACAAGAACGATAAAGAAAACAATCGTGAGGATACATTTTCTATTCACTTGAAAAGGTTCTTGCTTTGTGGTATTATGCTGAAAATTGCCAATATCAATCAATACTTTATCTTGGAGGTTTATCATGGGAAATTCGGCGGTTCTACCTGAAGATTTCGGAGATTATCTCACCATCCAAAACGCATCACAACGATTTACAGAAGCATCGGAAGTAGCCCAAAAAGTTACCGCAGCCGGAGTTCAACTGCATCCTAACCTGGATCATGCTGCAATCTTTTGTGACCCGCCGTATATCGTTGCGGGCCCATTAAAGCAACTCGGTTATATCTCCGGTTGGGATGCCCGTTGCTATCCCTCGCCGGTCGATGAGTGCGACTACATCAACGTTTCGGCAAGGTTACCAGAGGACAGTACAGAACGAGGCAAAGGTTGGTTCGATTATGTCGCAGTTGTCCACCCCGTTGACAACCAAGCCCTGGATCACATGCTAAGTCAGGGGTACGGTAACCCGTTCATCCACCATTTAACGTGGGGCATTGTCCCACCGGAACGTAACGGTAAGAGCGATTTCGACTACGCGGGTCAGGTGGTACGTTTCATGGTCAGTACCCGAACGGTGATCGCAGATGCCATAGGCGACGAACCCGGCACACTGGTTATCGCATTGCCCCAGGAGGTGATAGATCACCCCGATTTCGCTGACACGGTTCCGACATGGGTCGATGGATTAGACGCAGATCAGTATCAGGTCGAGTCGATGCAGGGCGGCGGATTCTTAATTCAGTTTTTCGTGTTGACCGGCGGAAGAATTGAAGTTGCACTGCGATCTGAAACAACGCAGACATTTAATCCCAAGAGCGTCCACAAGATCTCCAAAGATGAAATCAGCGCGATTCAGGATGATGCATAAACGGCAAAGGAAAAATCAGATGAGCAAACCGATTCGAGTCACTGTTTGGAATGAATATCGCCACGAAAAAACCAACGAGCAGATTGGGCAGATCTACCCCGACGGCATGCACAACGCAATCGGAAACTACTTAAAAGAGCAACCGGGGTTTGAGGTGCACACGGCGACGTTGGATGAGCCAGAACATGGTCTGACAGAAGCGGTCCTTGCCGAAACAGATGTCATAATTTGGTGGGGACACGGGGCGCATGGAGAGGTCGCGGACGAGGTTGTTGACAGAATGCACGCCCGTATCCTTGATGGCATGGGCTTAATCTGCTTACATTCGTCTCACTACTCCAAGATCTTTACCAAGCTGATGGGAACATCGTGCAGCCTCAAATGGCGGGAATCGGGCGAGAAAGAGCGGCTCTGGGTCATAGAGCATGGCCACCCAATTGTGGAAGGGATAGGCGAGTATTTTGAGATTGAGCACGCAGAAATGTACGGTGAGCCTTTCGATATTCCTGAACCGGACACGCTGATTTTTGTCAGTTGGTTCCCGGGCGGCGAGGTATTCCGCAGCGGCTGTTGTTATCTCCGCGGCAAAGGAAAGATATTTTATTTTCGACCGGGACACGAAACCTATCCAATCTACCACAATCCAGACGTTCTGCGCGTGATTGCCAATGCAGCGGGTTGGGCTGCACCGGTTGATGGACCACAACCTGTTTTTGGACATTCACAACCGATAGAAAGTTTGGAATAGATTACGATGGCTGTGGGTAGTTAATGGAAGTTCCCTCTGGCAGAACCTGCACATCATAAATTTCTTCCACACCTGTCTCATATCTGAGGTGTTCTACGACACGTCCCTCGGACAGAGACACCGCCACAATGCCGCTGAACACCGCCTGTTCGGAGATTGGCAGCGCTGCGAAGGTCGAACTCGACTTTCGCAGCCTCGACAATCCCACAAACAGATAATCACCACAACGCGCCATCCCACGCACAAAGCCGGGCAGCTGCGCAACAACCTCGTACCCGCCCGTTTCTGGCTCAGCACGCACCAACTCGCCCGTCCCGGAGAGCAGCAAGTAAAGTTTCCCGTCATAGACCCGCGGGGAGTGCGGCATAGGTAACCCTTCCAACACAATCTCTCCAGTTGGAACATCCATCACAATCCCACCCGATATCCTGTTCTCACGCCAACCCTCAAACGTGTCCACCTCCCCAAACGCTGTCACATATTCAGGTTGACCATCTACCATCGCTACACTGTTCAGATGGCAACGATCTTCCGGCGCTATGTCGCTGACGAATGGAGGACGCCATTGCGCTTCGAAACTGGAATCATCGTCTGCCAGAGACATTGATGAGAGGAGGGTGTTAATTGCCCACAAGCCGTCCTTTCCCCAGGCGAGGTCATGGGTGTCAATCTCTCCACTAAAGTAGGTTTTCTCAGGGACATAGGTGTCTTCTGCCGCGCCTCCCGTTTGGTAGGCGCTGTTTCCAACTGCGCCAGCACCTGAGTCGACATAGTGAGACTCAAGAGCTCCCGTTCGGTAGGCGCTGTTTCCAACTGCGCCGGTCCCTGGGTCAACATAGTGGGACTCAAGAGCTCCCGTTCGGTAGGCGCTGTTTCCAACTGCGCCGGTCCCTGGGTCAACATAGTGGGACTCAAGAGCTCCCGTTCGGTAGGCGCTGTTTCCAACTGCGCCGGTCCCTGGGTCAACATAGTGGGACTCAAGAGCTCCCGTTCGGTAGGCGCTGTTTCCAACTGCGCCGGTCCCTGGGTCAACATAGTGGGACTCAGGGGGTTCCTCGACTGAAGTGTTGGTAAAGACTACGACCTCCTCGCGTGTGGCTACCGCAATGCGTTGATCGGAAACCGCCAATCCCATCGGTCGAGGAAAATCCAAGGCGTACTGCTCAATCTTGTTCGGGGTTGTGGCGCGGATAAAGATAACCTTACCCGCTTGATAGGTGCTAAAGATCAGCGTGCACCCCAAGTGCCAGAGCAGTTTGGGTAGGGTTGGTGAATGGGTGTAACGGAACGAAGTGGGCAGTGCTTGCATAGGATTTCGCCTCCGTCGTCTAACCTCATAGACGGTCAGTGTTTCCAAAGGCCGCTCGACGCGCTTTCGGCGTTAGTGAACCGGTGAACTCTCTATAAGGACAGGCGTTTGGGAAGAGGTCAATGCGATGTTTTGCGCCTCGCGAAAATCTATACTCTTGAGGCTCATCTTGGACAATTGGTAGATCTTCAACAACTCAACCTCTTTCAACTCCATAAGTGCGTCTATGTTTATCGGTTCACCTGCTGTGGGCTCTGGTTCGTCATGCAGTAACAGTGTATAAGTCAAGGTGTCGGTCGAAAGCTGTAAAGCCTTAAAACCGTTCACCTGCTTCAGTTCAAGTTGAGGCTCTGAAAACTTCAGTGGCTGGCTATACAGGATCGTGTTGAGCGATTGTAGGACCGAACCTGTAGGACGCGGATTGCAAAGTGTATCAAGCAGCCCATGTGTTATATCCATCGTCCGATCAAAATCGGTGAGAGGTTCAAAGTAGATGCGAGCCCCCGGCAGCACACCCACTGAAAACAGTGCCTCCGCCGCCAAGTTTGCGTTGGCGTGGTCATCTGTCGCCGAGAATTCAAGGCTGAAATCTACGTTCGAAATCTGGCTGAGAGGACTTATCTCCACAATTTTCTGAATCTGATCGGACAGTGCTTCACTGTTATTTAGTTTGCAAATGACCCTCTCCACTTTCACCCGGTTTTCTGCCAGAAATTCGTTAAGCACTGCAATTTCCCCGGGTGTGACTCCGAGACGAAAGCGGGGAAACTGCTTTCCCGAAGTAACCTCTCTACACACAATTGGGGATAACGTCACGGACAGATCAAATCGTTCCTGAATAACCTTGATAGCGTCGATACATTTTTCCGACGGAAAAAGCTCTCCCGGCGTTTGGATGTCTAAGCCGTTAATCCTTGGTTGAACTTGAGACACTGCATCTATCATATTGAACTCTTCGGAGAAAATGGCAATGGCACTAAGACTCACCCCCTCCTTGCGCAAGATTTCCAAGCGACTTCCCTGAAAAGAGTCCTGAAAATCTGTCAACGGCGCACGGAGATATTCAACCCCCATTTCAACGCAGGCAAGTAGAGGGTAGTCATTTCTCACTTTCTCCCGTATCGCAGCGGGCCAAGCGCGTGGGATTTCGGCAACCGTTGCCAACGGCTGACTCAGTGTGACACCCAGCGGAGAGTGGGGTAGCGTACCGCTCACGCGTGTGATAAGCTGTTGTTCCGTACTTGGTGGCGTCCTTTCAGCACCGGCTGTCCGAATAAAATGGAGGTCCGTTTTCTCGGCTCTCACTCTCATCAGATAAAATCCGAATTTGGGGACATCGTTCCGTCCGCGCTCAGGGGGTGGCGGACCAGCAAACAGACAAGAAAACCCGGGTCGGGTAAAGACGGGCGATGCTAAAACCGCGTATCGGGTCCCCGCAAGGTGATCAAAAAACGCGAAGTGAACGTGTCCAGCGATGAGCATTTCGACTTTGTAGCCCCGTGTCAGATCGAGCAGCCAAGTCCTTGCAGGATGTGCGATATTATCATAGTGCCCGATCGAGGCTTCGGTTTCATCGAACAGATAGGGCGGCATGTGTAGGACTATGAATAGGCGTTTGACCGCATGCTCCGCCAGATCTTTTTCCGCCCACGCCTCCTGCTCAGCAGCATCGGGGAGTGTGCTATTCATGATTTGTGAGTTGAGTACCACAAAATGGCAATCCCCCTGATCAAAGCTGTACCACGACTTTCCAAACGTTTGATGGTACCAATCCAACACCTCTCGGCTAACGGGGGAAGCGGGGGCGGTCGGATCGGGCTTATCGCCGATGTCATGATTTCCCGCAACATAATAAGGCTCAACCCCACACGCGCGCATCTGCTCAAGCGACTCGTCCATCGACCTATAAAAACTCTCTAAGTTGTCGGGATATTCCTGGACCATATCCCCGTTGTGGAGGACGAACTGAGGTTCAAGTGCCGCTGCCATGCGGAGAGCGATTTCTCGGCGAGTGGATTGCTTACGACGGTTTTCAAATTCGAGGGACGCACCGCCGGGATCAAGCATATAGTGGGAATCGGAGATAATGACGAATTCAAAGAGTGCCTTTGGCAAAAAGGATTTGTTAAACATTTCTTATAGCCAAGTTTCGGAGGATTGAAGGAAAACTCTAGTACACTGTCAGGTAAATGCTAATGGTCCTGCTCGTAGTGGATTGACAAATCCACTACACAGATGCACTATCGTCCGGGTATTTATGGCTTGGATATGTCTATCCAAGTCTCGGACTCTCGGAACGGAGCCGAGCGGTGAGTGGCTTGTCACAATTTGACGAAGTACTAGTATCGTTCAGAAACGTCGCACCACCTCCAGTCCCCAGAACCGGGGTTCATTGACAAAGCTGGTCAGGTTGTTGAAGTCGATACCACCGGTGGGAGAGGTATCGTTGAGGATATTGCGCCCTATAACCGCCAGTTCCGTGTCGCCGTATGGCAGTAGACAAGCAAGACGAATACCACCCTCCAAGAGCGAATCATCAGCGTATTCTACGGAATCGTAGAGAAAGAACCGCACACGACTCCGATACGCCCAATCTGTAGAAGCGATCAGGCGCACACTCCCCGGAAGATCAAGCGCATATCGCAGCGTCACATCTGCTATCCAACCCGGTGCCTGCGGCAGACTGTTACCGTCGATGGAAAAAGTTCCTTCAATAGACGCGGGCGAATCCAGAACCGTGCACGGCGCACCGCAGCCCTGTATAGCCAAATCCGGATCGTCAAGGCGCGTTTGGTTATAGCTGAGTCCCGCCGTAGCCTCTAATGCGGTGCTCGGTGCGAAGACTAACTCTGCTTCAACACCGCGCCCAATGGTGCTTTCAGCGTTTAGCAGGCGGTTGAAATTGGTCTCTCCACCGACCGCAGTGAGTTGCTGATCCTGCATAAAGTAGTGGAACAGAGCCGTATTCAAGTGCAAGCGTTGTCCCCATAAGCGCAATTTTGTACCACCTTCGACTGACAGGATAGTTTCCGTATCAGCCACCGTGACCTCATTGCCGAACAGCAGACGTCCCTGTATGCTGGGAGCACGAAAGCCACGCGCTACACGTAGATATGTCTGTGCACTCGGAGTGACCCGATAACGCAGACTCAGATCTCCACTCCACACTGTGGCTTGCGGGTTCTTGTGGAGGGGACCGAGTGGGCCTGCCTCTGTAACTGCGGGAGCCTCGTCCCGCCACGCTGTGTAGTCCTTCGTGTCATGAGACAATCGTAAGCCCGTTCCCAGTTCCAGATCTTCCATTAATCGAAGGGTTGATGCCACAAACGCCGCCCCTGCGGTGGCGAGTTGCTCTTGACGCACCTTCCCGTCCTGCTCGCCTCCAGCCAAGGTATTGTAGTTGAAATCCTCCATCTCGACAAACTCACGGAAATAGTATAGACCGAACTGATAGGCAAAACGGTAGCGTTCTGTGCTCACCAGGCGGACCTCTTGACTGAACTGACGCAGCTTGGGAATGCCGGCCGCGGTTTCGGAGGGAAAAGGAATCTCGCCGGGACCACTCTGCGGGGTGAAGATAGCGCCATATCCGCCGTCAATGTCTCCGCGCGAAAAGGTGGTGAGTCGCTCCATCCCCGTCAGTGAAATCAACTGGAAATCCCCTATGTCGTAACGGATCTCAGCTGCCAAGCCCTGTGTGCTCAAGGTTTGTTCATTCCGTCCGTCGTGTGCGATACGACTCCGGTCAAAATCAGACACGAAATCCCCCTGCCCCTTCGACAGGGTATTGGCGCGAAACAGACGCGCCGTACCGTTGAGATCGCGGGCGTGGAGCTTGACCCATGCTTCCAGTTCCGGGGTGGGTGTCCACAGAAACTGTAAGCGTCCCGCTATATCCCGATACCCTCCCACGGCATCATCTTCGCCTGTGTGCACGTTATCTATCCAGTCGCCTCGCCGCTGGTCGAGCAATGATAGTCTAGCGGACAACACGGACGGAACAATCGGACCTGACAACGCCCCCTCAAAATTACTGCTACTGAACTGGCCATAACTCAACCGACCATACGCTTCCAATGTCTGTGTGGGACGGGCGGACTCAAACTTAACAATACCCGCGGGCGTATTGCGCCCAAACAGTGTGCCTTGTGGACCGCGTAACACCTCAATTCGATCCAGGTCAAAAGCGGGAAATCCCTTTAACAGCGCATTCTCAAGCACAATCCCATCGTAAAGGACGGAAACCGGCTGCGAAGCATTGAGATCAAAATCCGTATTGCCTAAACCTCGGATATAGAAGCGAGGGAAGACACGCCCAAACGACGACTCCATCTGCAAACTGGGCGTACGGTTCGACAAAAAGCGCACATCCATACCAGATGAGCGCAAAGCGTCGGATTTTTCGCCCTGCAGCGTCGAAATGGAGAGCGGCACATCAAAAGACCGTTGCTCGCGCTTTTGGGCGGTAACCACAACCTCCTCCATCATAACAACCTCTTCAACCTCTTCATCGGCAAGAATTGCCATAGATGTAGATAACATCGCCGAGAAAGCCAAAGCACAAAACCGCCTACCAAAACCCATATTTTTCCTCCAAAACTGAACGTCAACATTTTTCCTACATCTGCCAACCCTGATGCCATTCGGAATCATGGCCAATCCCTTCTCGCGCTACAACAACATCAAGTAGATACGGTCGATTTTCTTTGGTGATACAGTCAATCCCTCGCTTGAGCGCCGCTTCCAACTCTGACGGGTCGGTAACCCGTTCGCCATCTACACCCTGAGAGCGAGCGAGGCCAGCGTAATCAATTGAGGGACCTCCAAGGAAAAGCCCCGGATATTTGCCCTCCTGCACCATCTGGCTGTCCGGCATCTCCCGCGCCCAATTTATACGTACCACCTGATAACTCTCGTTATTCGAAACAACTGTCAGCACAGGGGTCTTATACCGCGCCATTGACCAGAACCCCGCTGCGCTATAGGTGAGCGAACCATCGCCGATGCTCAACACGACGGGTCTCTCGTCCCCGATTCCAATCTGCGCGCCGATCGCGCCGCCGACCGCCCATCCGAGCGAGCCACCGCCGCCGCCGAACCGCCACATCTGCTCATGCCCAAACGGCAGCAGTGTCGTCCGAGCGGTTGGATTTTCGCCAATGATTATCGAGTTTTTCGGCAGGAGCGTTGCCATCTGTGCTTCCAGCAGGCTGGGGTGAATCACTTCGTCGTCCGCATGTTCCCGCACCACCGCCTCCTCGCGTTCGAGTAGACGCTTTGCGTAAGTTGAGACTTTGGCGCGCTGGTTCCGCCACAACTCAATGGTATCCGACCCGTACAGATTGGTGATCGACTCACAAAGAAGGGGTAAAGTATCTTTTAGGTTACATTGGGCAGCCAGATCGAGTGGATAGTGCCGACCCATCAGCGTTGGGTTGGGACCAATCTGCATCACAGTCGGTTCCTCCGCGGACCCATGCAGCCCCCGGCAACCCACCATGAAAAGGAGATCTGGCTGCAGCCCTGTCACTTCAGAGAATTCCTTTGCCACGGGGTAGCCGCCGCAGGACAACGGATGGTGCGTTGGGAAGTTAGCGTTGGTTTGTCGGCTGCTGAACACCGGTGCGCCAATCAATTCCGCCAGTTGTATCGCTTCGGCTTGTGCGTTCTGGTTCCACACATCATCACCAAACATTAAGGCGGGGCAGCTACACTCGCCAAGTTTCTGAGCCATCGCTTCGATAGTTTGAGGTCGTGCCGCTCCCGGACCTTCAATCCGATAACCTGCGCCTTCTCCAATCTCCGCCTCGAGGCCCTCCTGCTGGAACAGATTCGCGTTCACCGAAATAAAGATGGGACCCGTCGGTGGATTCGTCGCCTCCCGCATTGCCCTCGCCGTTGCGACCGTAAGCGCCTCCGGCTGATAGCTCACCTGATAGGCACAACGCGCCTCTTTCGTCACGCCGCGCATCAACTCCGCCTGACTCAGTCCGGGAAATGGGGTTAACCCTCGAAAATCCTGGACCTCCATCGTCCAATCCCCAGCGATAACAACCACAGCCGAGCCTGCCATCTGGGCGTTGTAGAGTTGACCCGCCATCTGAAGCGAACCGCCGGTCACATGGGCGATAGCCACACCTACTTTGCCGCTGGTGCGATAGTATCCATCCGCCATGGAGGAGACTAACCCTTCGTGCTTCGCCATAGCAATCCTTAAATCTCCGTCCTCCGCGACAGCTGCAAATAGTCCCGTTTCTGCCGAGCCGGGATTGGTGAAGAGATATTCGACGCCGCACTCCTTGAGCATTTTGGTTAGAATCATACCGCCTGTGCCGCTAATCGTTTTTCGCATTGAGTCCTCCGGTGTATATGAAAAATGGGTTTATGAATCGGCTCTGTTTTCCAGTATCATAGCAAAGTCCCTCCATTTCCGCAACGAAAAAGTCGGGGTTCGCGCGGGTGCATTTTGGCTATAAAAAGGGTGGTCAGATTTAGGTGTCTTTTCGCTATGAGAATCGGTTATAATGAAATAATCCAGTTAGCCTAACCCCATCGGTTTGCACGAGGCTTTCGATAAGGTGAGGAGTGTAGTACACATGAAACTCATTCTCAGCAGAAAAGGATTCGATTCGCAGTCGGGAGGTTGCCCCAGTCCCATCTTTCCTGACGGCACGATATATTCCCTGCCGATACCTCATTGCCAGTCAGAAATCACCTATGGAGATCTTTGGCATGGCGACACGAATATTGGGACGGTGGTTGCAAATCTCACCCACGACAGGTTTGGAGCCACGACCCCTGCCCACTTAGACCCGGATATTAACGACGTTGCTTATCCGCGCCAAGAAGGCTGGTTACCCCTATTTGGTCAGTCGGGCGCAGCCCAAGGTCATTTAAAAAAACAGGCAATCCAAAGCGACGATTTGTTTCTATTTTTCGGTCTTTTCCAGAAGATTGAGAAAGTTTCTGGACGGTGGTGTTTTGTCAAAGATGCGCCTAGGCAACATATCATCTGGGGTTGGCTTCAGATTGGCGAAATTCGCAAGGTCGATGAAATCCCAAAGGAGGAACTCCCATGGGCGCGCTACCATCCACACCTACATCCCTCACGGGATAAAGATCGAACTAACACCCTCTATATTGCGTCTGAGGAGTTGCGCTTGGACCATAGATCGATAGCACCGGGGGCGGGGTACTTCCCGATATTTCACGAACGGTTGGTTTTGACAAACCCGGCTGGATCGGGGGTAACGGATTGGCGATTACCTCGGTCTTTCTACCCGGATAACGGCAAGACCCCGCTTACCTACCACCCCAAACCTGGCCGCTGGAAACCTGAGGAGAAATATGCCTACCTGCGAAGTGTTGGTCGGGGACAGGAATTTGTTTTAGATCTTGATCAATATCCCGGTGTAACGGATTGGCTTGTGGGAACCATCTTTACCTGTGACTAGGGTGATTTAGTTTTCGTTTCTCTCCCTATCTGAGTAGAAAGTGAGGATCGAGAGGTCGGGATTCGGAGATCCCTCCTACAGGAGAACTAAATTTCCTTAACCCAAATGAGGAGGAATATGAGAAATAGCAAAACCCTGAAGAAAATCCAGCAAAACCGATGCGCCCGAGTATGTGGGTTGGGGCACTACCTTCCATTTTTTGTGCGTTACGCCGCACATTTCGGCTACGATGTGATATGGTTAGACTTAGAACACCGGGCGATGACCGATCGCGAGGTTCAGAGCCTGTTGAGCCTGTGTTACCACAACGATATTGACTGCATGGTACGTCCACCTACCCAAGAACGGACGAGGCTGTATAGGTATTTTGAAGACGGTGCGACCGGTTTGATGATGCCGCTAGTTTCAGATGCGGAGGAGGCACAGCGTATTGTGAACGCTGTGAAATTTCCGCCGATAGGAAACCGTGGCATGGACGGGGCTGGTCTGGATGGTGATTACGGTCTTGAGGTGTGGCAACCCAACAGCACCTATACTGATGACGCCAATAGAGAGTCGTTCATCGCGATTCAAATCGAGACACCGGAGGCACTCGCCAATGTCGAGGAGATTGCGGCTGTGTCGGGAGTGGACGCACTCTTCGTCGGTCCGGGAGATCTCGGACTGCGCCTGAACCAAAGTGAAGGTGGCTCACAGATTAGCCTTGATGAAGCTATTGCTCAAGTTGCGGAAACAGCCAGAAGACAGGGTGTCGCTTGGGGCATTCCCGCCGGAACACCTGAGTTGATTAAAAAGTACCGCGGGCTGGGAGCGCAGCTGCTGGCTTACGGCGGAGACTTCGCACTCGCCGCTGTATTGGAGAACAGCAGCCAAGATTTTGGGGAAGCCTTGGGAGAGTAGCACCAAGTTTTGGCGATCTATACAAGGAGGCAATCATGGCTATACCAACCATTCATGTGGGGTGCACCCACTTCGCCCTTGGACGGCTTCAAGCCTTGGTCAATTGTGAAGGGCTGTCCCCCGTCGCCTGCGTGGACATCAATCTCGATGAAGCGCGAGAGGCGGTGGCATCGTTGGAGGGCGATGTGCCTGAAGGGCTTGGCAAACGGATCTACACCACAATCACAGCAGCACGAGAGCGACACGGTGCGGAAGCGTGTCTCATCTATGCCTCAACGCCGGTGCACGCACAACTGGTCGTCGAAAGCCTGAATCTTGGGATGCACACGCTGTGTGTCAAACCGATTGCAACAACGTCAGAGGAGTTCAAAGAAATTATCAAGACTCACAAGGTACACCCGGATCTGGTATTGGTACAGGGCCAAAATAAGCGATGGAATCCAGCCGCTTCTAAGATGCGCGAATGGCTCCGCGGGTCGGACGGTATCGGTGAAATGCTCGGTGGGGAATGTCGATTTTGGATCCGTCAAAATCTTTGGCGGGCGGACAATTCACGTTATCCGGACTCCTACGTTGAGGGGATTTTCTTCCACGCTGCTACGGCACATCAACTGGACCAACTCGTTGCAGCAAAAGGACTCCCGAAATATGTGACAGCACGAATCCATCAACGGGAAGACCGTGAGATTGCTCAGACCGGTGTTTGGGGAACAGCAGGTGCTCAGGCTTTGCTGGAATATCCAAACGGCGCACCTTTCTGCTATACGGGAACTAACGCCTCACATGCAAACCCATTCGGCTGGAGCGGTCATTGGACATTTCTTGGGGAAGATGGGGATATTCGACGGGATGCGGGGCATCTCCAACTTTTCCGTAAGGGCGAATGTGTTGAAGAACGCCAGCTTCAAGACCTCCATCCCGGACTCGTTGAAGATGATCGGCTTCAGTTCGATGCCTTTGCAGCCGCCATCTCCACCGGCAAGGATCGGGAGTGGCTACAGGAAAGCACGTTGGAGACATGGATATTGATGGAGGCGTGTATTGCGTCAGCGCGAAGTAGCACTCGTGTCGATGTTGAATCCTTGAGTGCGGAGCTGATGGATGTTTAGCCGTATTCAGGGAAAAACACACAATTCATGTCAGTGACACCGAGGCGAGGTAGACGTTGGAGCCGCCGTTATCCCCCGGTGGGTATTCGTGGGACGAATAGTATGCGATAAGTGCTTGGTCGTCGCTGACAGGGAGAACCCCACCGTAGCCGGTGTCTCCGCCACTCGGAAGTACCGCGTGCAGCCGGATATCGCCATCTTCGTACAGGAAGACTCCAGTTCTGAGTTGGGTCTGATCGTGTTCGCTGAATGGATCGTTGAACCGATTTTCTGTGGCGCGAATACCTTCATTGGCGAAACTTCTGCCGGTGACAATAACACCCTCACCGACTCTGGCGACAGCCGATCCGTAGCAACGAGATTCACGGGAAAGATAGCGTTCCCACCGGTCATAAGGCGGTTCTGAAGTGGAGAGCAAGGCGCAGTGCCCCCGTGCCCGTGTGATTGTTAGCAGACGCCCATCGTCAAAGAAGCAGAGAGACGTTTCACTTGGTGAAGGGGTTCCAAAGTGGATACCTGTTGTATCGTAGTATACGGGTTCATTGGATCCGTGCGCGATCTCCGTGACCCACTCCCATCGCTTACCGTCCTCTGAAGCGAGGAGATCGACCGAATTGTCGTTGCCGGGCGGCGCATGTCCGACCGTATCACATGCCACGTAATAGCGTCCGTGAAATTCGGTTGGATGCCAAAAATCGTGATTCCTTAGAAAGCATCTCTTTGGCACTGCCCAAGTTGCTCCGTCCTCAGTCCATGTCACCACCTGCTGAGATGGAAAACCGAAGTCAGAATTCTCTGTGCTCTCGTATTCCTTTACCCCATACAGCAAGAGTTTGTCACCAACAGGGAGAAGGTTTGGATCAATGGTCTTTTTTCCAATGGCAATCTGGGACGTCCAATTTATTAGGTCTGTAGAAGCGCACACCCTGATTTGGGAGTCCTCGGTGCCGTGACCGGTTCCATCAACGAAACAGATGTAGTACCCTCCTTTCCACCGCACCATATTTCCGACATGCCATCCCCTGCCGTTATTATAAACCGTTCTCACCCAATTCACGTCTACTTTCATGAATAGTGTCTTTCTGTAATTGGAGTATGTTGATATTCCATTGCTGTGAGGTCAGCAGGTGATGTCATAATCGCTGTTACTGACAACCTAAAGTTAGACTCAATTTGACAAAGCCGATGTTTTCACATACAATGGATAGGCACTCACTTGAAATCTGGAAGGAGGTGTAACTCACATGCGTATACTAAAACTTACACTAATTTGCTGCGTTGCAATTCTGCTCGCTATCGGCTGTGCTTCAGAGAAGGCGATGGAAAAGGCGGCTGAGACAGCGGAGCCAGCAATGACAAAAGCCGAAACCGCTGCAAGCACGGATATGTCCGAAGCAGCTCCGACGGCTTACGAACAGGTCACATTAGACGTTGATGGGCTGGCGTGAGGGAGCTGTGTAGCCAAAGTGCGGTCCGCACTTACAAACGTTCCCGGTGTGATTAGTGCCGATGTTTCCCAAGCAGATGGTACAGCCATCGTTAAGCTGGAAAAAGGTAAAGCCACTGGTGTCCAATTGGCTGATGCTGTCAAAAACGCAGGTTTTAGCGCAAAAACCGCAACAAATTAGCCGGTCCCTACGGTTAAACCGAGAACGGAAGGTTTCGAATCAACGTATCGACACCTTCCGTTCTTGCCCTTCCTTTTCCCGCCCATCACAACATCGTTCGGTGGTCCTTTGATAAGACCCGTCATCACATCACTGCATCCCACCCATTTGCTGCAGCCCGATAAGCATAATGATGATTTCCTTGAAATCGCCGAGCGAGATAAATAGCTCCCCTGCAATTCCTTCATCCCGATTTTGGCTGGCAATACCGATGCTGTAGGTTTCGGGGATGTTAACTAAAAACATCTGGATCGTGCCGACGTTTGGATCCAACTGAGCAAAAATCTGTACGAGGTTCTTGATTGCTGTAACAGGTGAGATCGCAAAAAGCATGTTGTTTTCCAACGTCAATGCGTCTGCCAGTTTAGCATATCCCGCTCCCTGATCAAAACCTGCGCTCATACCCGCCATTCGGTCTAAGGCATTCTTCACCGGTTGAGCATTGCCCGCCATCCCGTAGAGCATTTTCCCGCCGCTAATGGCGTAGTAGACGTTCCACTGTTCTGGGGCAACACCTGCCATTTCGGGCGGAAGTTCACCGAGACTGGAGGTGATATTCGGAAGGAGGTAACTTTTGATCTCCACACCGTTGTATATCTCAGGGGGACCCGCCGATACATCCGCGTATATGTTAGCAAAATCCTGACCGGCTCCCATTGCTTTGACAAGTCCCATCGAGGCTCCGAAATATTCAATGAAACCTTCTTCCATATACGATTTAACCAGCTCCTCGTCCGTTACATCGTAGATATACAGTATATCGGGCATTATGCTTTCGCTGAAATTAAAGGAAAGAGCTTGCCCATCTCCCAAGCCTTCGTAGAACTCTATGAAGGCTTCATTCAACGCCTCAGACGCGGTTTGGATCCCCGTTGTATCCGCGTTCGGATCCGAAGGAACAAACAACTTCATCATTGTCTGCGTAAGGCTAATGAGCGTCTCTTTCTGAAATTGCATTTCACCGTTGACAAACGCATTTTGAGGCAGATATTTGAGGTGTGTTAGCTCTTGTGGCCCTTGGCTAATGTATGTTTGGACTGCACTATCCCGCTTAAATTTGAGGAACGGAGAGATCTGTAGGTCGCTGCCGTTGAGTTGCAGCGTAAGACTGAAGGTTCTTGACTGATCGAGCAACCATATACCGCCGTCAATCAAACTGTTGGTATATCCCAAACCAACACTAAGCTCTGGATCTGATTCCGCGCTTGCCTCCATCCCCATCTTTAACTCCTCTGCCTTATCCGTCAGCATGGGGCGGATGTCATCTACGATGGTATCCAGCGCAAAATAGGCAATCACATCATTTGCGCCAGATGTAGTATCGAGCTTGAGCGATTGGAAATCCGTATCGGCTGCGATCGATGGTATCATCTTCTTTTGGGTATCAATCACTTTTTCGCAGACCGCTGCTGAGTTTGAATACACCATCACATCGTCCATCAGAACGAATGCGCCCGCCTCACCTGTGGTGTGATATGTTACACCATTATGGGTGACAGCACTGCTGCCTTCTGCTTCCATTTCAATGAGTTGTTTGACGCTTTCGGCATCCTTAACGTGAACCGCTGCGGAAGGCATTGGTGGATTGGCGCTGGAGAGAAACACCGCGAAGTCCCTTCGCATGTCTAATCCCAGTTCTTCCAATTCTGCGAGCGTTTCAAAACCTGCACTAAAAGTATCTGCCAAGATCTGAGCGAGTATTTCCTGCGGTGGATCTGAAGGAACCATCTCCACCATAAGTGCATTGATTTCGTCATTGAGTCCGAGTAAGCTGGGTATGTAAATAAGCCCAACAGTGTCTTGGGGGATAACATTCAAAACGCTATCCGGAGCGATATCTACAGCAATGTCTACGGCAGTATCGGAAGCGACAGCCGCACTCTCAGATGCGATATCTGCACTATCGGAAGAGACATCCGCACTCTCAGATATAATCTCTGCATCGCTAACGGGCGTGACCTCAGCAGGCGCTGCCATTTCCTTACTGCTGCAATTCGACACCATGATGCAAGTCACCAAAATTAGGACTGCGGTAGTTAAACGACAGGACGTTTTCATAATTTACTTCTCCTTTGTGAAGGTAAGTAGAAAGTACATGGAGTTGATTTTAGCATCATGTTGCGTCGCAACACATTTTGGAATTAGATACGATAAATACATTGATGTCCGCTGACCTGTTTTTAGAGTCATCAGAACGTATCACGCACTGCGCGACAGGCAACTATCGTGCCTTAGGCATTACGAATAATACTAATGACACGCTTGTCCAGCGGTAGGTACGCATTGGCAGCGTGTCGAATGGCTTCTTTGGAAACGACGGTAATTTTTGTTTCGTATCGGTTCGCATAATCGTAACCGAGTCCGCAGAGTTCATCCAGCACAGCGATTGATGCCTGAACACCCGCCGTTTGGGCACCGAGCAGATAGTTTGTCAGGCACATCTGCTTTCCACGCTCTAACTCTGCGTCAGAGATATCGTGGTGCTGTAGGTTCAAAATTTCGTCGTCAATCAGGTCTATCAATGATTCGATTTGATTTGGCGTTGTACTGCCGCAAATTGCAAGGTAGCCACAATCAGGACCAAAATATGGATAACCGTAAAGATGATAGACCGACTGCTCATTGCGGAGACGCTTATACAACCGTCCCCCTGGTTGCCCAATACCGAAGAGCAAACTGCTAAGGACCTCAACGACTTCACGGTCAGAATGTTGACTAGAGATGCCCGGATACCCCTGAAAAATGACGGCTTGTGTCAAGTTCTTATATCGTTCAACACGACGGACGTCACATAGCGGCGGTTCGATCGGTACTGTTGGAAATTCGAGTTCGACCGGCAAGAGCGATCCGAAATACCGTTTAACGAGGTCTTGGGTGTAATCTGGCTTCACATCGCCAAAGACGCCGATTACCAGGTTGTTGGACACACAATAACGCTGATAACAGGCTAACACATCTTCACGAGATAACTGTTTAATTGATGAAACAGATCCGGCTGCGCGGAGCCGATGCGGGTGGACTTGAAACATCGCTTCAAGAAACTGGCGCCTACCTGAAGCGTACCAATCATCCTCTTCCGCATGAATGCCAACGATTGTCTCTGATTTTAATTTTTCAAGTGCCCCTGTATCAAAAACCGGATTGAGAAGCACGTCTGCCAAGCATTCTAAGCCGTATTCTATATCTTGGCGAAGCAAATTCAGCGTAATACCGAACGCATTATGTCCGGCTACTGCCCCTACGCTGCCACCTCTTGCTTCAATTTCTTCAAAAAGCGCCTCCGTGGAACAGTTTTCTGTCCCTTTTAGTAAGAGATTTGTCATGAGGTAGAAGACGCCGTTATTCTCCTCTGTTTCAAATCGCGAGCCTCCGAGAAACATTGCTTGAATGGAAATGATCGGTGCGGTATCAATAGATTTCGTAATCAGACGCAGCCCGTTCGGAAACAGATGCTTCTCAACCTTCGATGTCGCCAATTGTGTTTGAGGAACACAGATTGACGACCGGTCTTCGTTCGGCCGAATTGTAACCGTGGTAAGATTTTCTGGACGAAAATAGGTGTGTGCTATCCGCTGTACGTCCTCTGGCGTCACGGCGCAGATTTGTTGGAGGTATTTCTCATGAAACCCATAATCGCCCGTCGTGAGTTGGTCAACACCGAGCATCGTACCTTGCTCTTCGACAAATTGTAACGCAAAGAAATAGTCGCTTGTTTCAATGGTTTGGGCGCGTCGCAATTCGCGTTCTGACACCGGCTCAGATTTCAGTCGTTCGATCTCTTCAAGCAATCTCATTTCCGCTTCGACTGACCTGCCATGTACAAGCTCTGCTTCAATCCCAAAACAACCGCCATCGTAACGAGGCGTATCTGACCATGCCTGGACGTTATAAACAAGCTGGAATTGATTTCTCAGGGTCTGAATAAACCTCGAACTCTCCCCGCTGCTTAACACCGTTGCAATAAGGTCTAATACCGGCGCATCTTCGTGATCGATACTGACGCTATGATACCCCATTGCAAGATACGTCAATTCCACATCCATCTGCCGTTCAGCGCGTCGCGCGACGAGTTGGCGGCGCTCACGGGGAAGCTCTATCGTAGGCGGACTACGGCGCGGAAAATCCTGAAATGCTTTGTCAATCCGTTCCAGCATCTCCTCCAACTGAAAATCGCCGGTAGCCACAAAGATTAGATTATCAGGAACATAGTGTTGTTGATAGAACTCAACGAGATCATTCCGCGTCAACTCTACAAACAGTTCTTTGTATCCGCCCACCGGGAAGCGCACGGGATGCTCACGAAATGCCGTCTCATAATAGAGGTCGGACAGCACCTGAGTCGGTTCGTCGAGTTCGCTATTCAGTTCGTTCCAGATGACCCCACGCTGAATCTCCACCTCATCATGCGGAAATGTGGATTGTTTGATGCAGTCAGAGAGGAGATCAAGGGCGTCGATTAAATATTGACGGGAAGTGGTGATGTGATATTGGGAATGGTCTTTCGTCGTATAGGCGTTGGAGGCATTTCCTATCGCTTCAACGAGATTATCAATTTCCTCACGCGTTCGTCGTTCAGTTCCATCATCAATCAGATGTTCGATAAAATGGGAGATGCCTGTGCCTAAATACTTCCCTTCGTGGATACTCCCAACTTTGACATAAGCTTGAAAAGAAACGATCGGAGCATGATGAATTTCTTTCAGAATCACTGTCATGCCGTTATCCAAGACAACCCGGACTGCCTCGATTGGCGAGATTGGGTTGGGACTCCGACCTAGATTAGTTATTCCTCTTTGTCGCTTCAATATTTTCTGCTAACCTCTCAATCGCTGCGTTAGAAGTCAGAACACCGATTTCAACTTCATAATGTCTGCGTCCACCCGGTTCGAGAAATTCGAGCGTCCCCCGTTCTCGCTCCTTTGACCTGCCATCAACCCAACAGTTCGCCGGTTCCAAACCGATAACATAGAGACCTTCACCGTTCATTTTCCACTGCACGAATTTCGGCAGTTGGGTTTGGTGATATCTTACATAGAGTCCAATCCCCTGCCCGTTGTTGAAGGACCTATTGACCAAGGCGACATAGATATGGTTATCCTCGTCCGCTTGCATTTCATGGTAGTACACTTCCTCACGAAAGTCGACGGTAGGTGCTTCGCAGCGCGCATGGTCATTCAATTTTCCTTCCGAGTGTTCATCTATGGGAATGATTTGCGACGAAGGAGCAATCAACTCAGAGCCTTCAGCAACGATTGGGAACCCAGGATTGACGTGGAATAGATACATGTGCGGTGTATCCTGATAACCGACATTTTCAACGATATCTTCAATATGAAGCTTCGTTGCACCAAGCTCTGTCCATACACGACGGGTTCGACAGAGATGCTCACCCGAAACTGTAGTTTCCGTCACCTTTCCTTGCGCCCACATGATGTACCGATCTCCCTCCCACCGGCTATCGACCCATACATTTTGGGCGGGAATATAGGAGACTCGACCATGCAAGCCAAGGGATTCTTCACCATCCGCCCCCGGTTCGCCAAGATAGGTCATTCCGCAGGTGGTTAGTAACCCACCAAAGAATCCACGTAACCAGCCATTACCTTCTGATTCATAAAATGTCGGTGCCACATCGCCGGTGCTCGAACGCCAGCATAATGGAATACCGTTGTATTCCGCATAGGAGATATCCAATCCACGATCTGGTAGCACGGAAAAATTTAACCCGGAGCCCGTCCGGAAATCAACGCCAGCAACCCCTTTTTCCAGTCCACTTGCTAATTCATATTGCTTTACACCGGCAATCTGGGAAATGTCTCCGATATGTCGGAGCAGTTGTGAACGATTGTGCTCCTCGCCGTATAATTTAATCACATCTACCTCTCCTTTCAAGCTTTACATTTTCTAATTTTCATCAATTTACGTTCACCGACGTGGTAGCTTTTGATTCATTGCAACTTTACTCATGTCGCAGCGCTTCAGTTGGCATGAGCCGTGCAGCCTTATAGGCAGGAAGAATACCAAATATTACACCAATAAGCACCGAGGAACAGAAAGCGGCGGCGGCTGCCCATAATGATACAACTGCGGGCCATTCCGTCTCTTTGATGAGAAACGTCGTGACACCCCATGCAACCACAAAAGTGATGAAGCCACTAATGAAGATCCCGATCAGTCCTCCAGAAACGCTCAGGACAACTGCTTCAATTAGAAACTGCTGCAGAATATCGCGGTGTCTCGCGCCCACGGCTTTGCGTAACCCAATTTCGCGTGTACGTTCCGTAACGGAAACGAGCATGATATTCATGATACCGATACCGCCGACCAATAGCGAGATACTCGCGACACCGCCGAGCAGAATCTTGAGGACCTGACTCACTTTCCCGACCTGCTCCAGAACTGCCTTTGCGGTGTAAAATTCAAAATGCTCTTCAGAGCCGTGTCGGCGACGCAGGGTAATCATCACTTCCGCCAGTGCCTGATCCACCTTTTCAAAACTCTCCG
Source organism: Candidatus Poribacteria bacterium (assembly GCA_965220385.1). Taxonomy (GTDB): domain Bacteria; phylum Poribacteria; class WGA-4E; order WGA-4E; family PCPOR2b; genus PCPOR2b. The sequence continues at coordinate 2,699,704 of OZ244825.1, forward strand.
CTTTCATCCACAATTCAAATCCCCGCTTCTGATTGCCGATGAAACGGGTCCACATTGTGGTAAATGGAACAATCAACTTTTCATCCCATCCGCCCGTCGCCATTCTGTCGCCTTTCTCCTCCATGACGCCAACGACGGTAAACCGCTGCCTACCGATCTTCAACTCTTGACCGATTGGATCCGTTTTACCGAATAAATCCTCCTGAACCTTTGTGCCAATCACGACTACCGATTCGTTCCGATTCAGATCTTCTTGTTGGAGAAAACGCCCCGATTGGACATACCAATTGTGCACCTCTTGATAGAGCGGTGTAACACCCTCGAAGCGAAAATGCTTCGTCTCTCCTTTGTAGGATATAGGTTGCGCCATTGTATCAATCTCCCCCGTGATGCTTTTCACTGACGGACAGGCCATCATAATTGCATCAATGTCTTCGTATTCGAGATACGCTGGGGATTTATTCCGGATCCATGTGCCATCTTCCCTCTGAATCCAGCTCCGCCGGAAACAGATAATTAAATCGGATCCACCCATCCGTTCAAATTCCGCCAAGACCAGAAACTTTGCCCCGTCACCAATCGAGACCATACCGACCACCGCAGAAATACCAATGATGATACCGAGCATCGTCAGTAGAGACCTAAGCTTATTCCGTCTCAGGGCAGCTAATCCAATGAACAAGCTCTGTATGATTTGCATTCAACTCTCCCGCATCTTTTGGGTTGACCCCTGTTTATACATTCAGACGGAATTTAGTGTCTAAGGATTAAGAATCACCCTTCGCGGGACCGATTCAATGGAGCAGATCCAGTAAGGTTCACGTTATCGCACCTATCGACATTCAATTCAGCGGTATTGGCGCAAGCTTCTCCGAGTTAGTTTCCGTCTTATTTCTTTTTCAAAGTGGTTTCATACTTGGCGGGGTAACCGATAGGTAGCTGTGCTTAGCACTACGTATAGATTATAGCACGATTCACAAAGGATTGGAACAACATTCTTAATTGACACTACCTCGAATCTCTGGTAAAATGCGCAGCCGTAGTGAATGGACTAATTTTCTGATGACCTGCAATCTTCAGGAGGCGGCATGAAAATCACCGGTGCACATCACACCAGTTATACGGTTTCTAACCTTGACCGCTCGCTTGAATTCTACGTAGGACTGCTCGGCTGCGAGGTGATTTGGCGACGCGAGAATCGGGACCAATACTTCCGCGATATTGTGGGCTACCCCGACAGCGTTGCGCAGATGGCAATGTTGAGTGTTCCCGGTTCACCCCATGCCATTGAGTTAATTGAGTACGTTATCCCACGGGGTATCGCCGCCGATGTCCGCACCAAAAACGTGGGCAGTTCACACATGGCATTTTTCGTTGAGGACCTGCGTGCAGCGTATGAAGAATTGTGCGCTGTGGGCGTGAAGTTCCGTTCGCCGCCCGTCAAGATTTCAGCAGGTGCAAATAGAGGGGCTTGGGCGGTTTATATGACCGATCCAGACGGCATTACAATGGAACTTTTTCAGCCACCGAATCCGGAAACAGAGCATAATGCGTGAGCGATAGCCTCACGGAATCACAAGAGGGCTTAAAAAAGTTAGTAGAAAATAAGGGAGATAAGATGGACAAGCAAGTATTGCAAAACTCACTGGATAGCTTGGTCACGGAATATGTGGCTAACAACCCTCGCTCACGGGAGATGTCCGAACGGGCAAAGGCATCGTTGCCGGGTGGCAACACACGTACCGGCGCGTATATGCATCCCTTCCCGATTTACATAGAGCGTGGTGAAGGCGTCTATTTCTATGACTTAGATGGTCATCGCCTGTTAGATTTCGTCAACAACAATACAGCCTTGATTTTGGGGCACGCTCATCCTGCGATCGTCGAAGCACTCCAAGACCGTGTGGCGAAGGGAACAGCGTTTTCTCGACCGACAGCCCTTGAAGTGGAGATGGCGGAACTGCTGCGGGAACGGGTGCCCTCCCTGGAACGGATTCGCTTCTGTAGCTCTGGAACTGAAGCGGTACTGAACGCACTGAGAGTCGCACGAGGTTTCACGGGAAAACGTAAAATTGCCAGATTTGAAGGGGCATACCACGGCGTGGGTGAATACGCGTTAGTTAGCTATGTTCCGCCGTTAGGACCAGAATTGGGTTCCGCTGACCGTCCTGCATCAGTTCCTTCGACAGCTGGACTTTCGCCAGCAGTCCTCGAAGAGGTGGTCGTATTGCCATTTAATGACGCAGATGCTTGCGCGGAGATTATCAATGAGAATGCCGATGACTTGGCGGCTGTTATTATAGATCCGCTGCACACAGGTGCGGGTACCTGCCTTCCAGTCGATGGTTTCCTACCCCGCCTCAGAGAACTTACGACGCAGGTAGGGGCGCTGCTGATTTTTGACGAGATTATCAGTTTCAGGGCTTCCCCGGTTGGCGCACAGGGACTTTACGGCGTGAAACCGGATTTGACGTGCATGGCAAAGGTTATCGCAGGCGGAACGGCGGGCGCGGCTTTCGGCGGGCGCGCTGATGTCATGGAGTTGTACGATCCCACCTCTGGTGCGAAGATTCCTCAGTCGGGGACCTACAATGCGAATCCCATCGCTACCGTCGCCGGACTCGTAACGCTCCAAACAATGACGCCGGAGGCGTACGAGAAAATCGGTGTCCTGACCCAGCGGTTGGAAGCAGGATTAGAATCTGTGTTTGCGGAAGTAGGGGTCGAAGCTCAGGTCACTGCGGTTGGATCGCTTTTCCGGGTTCACTTTCTGCCGCGCCGTCCACAGAACTATCGGGAAGCTGCACAAGACGACAAGCTATTGCAGGATTATCTCTTCTTCTGGCTCTTGAACCATGGGATTCATTGGACGAACGGTGGGAATGTGTCACTCCCGATGACAGAGGAACATATCGACAGGTTGGTGTCAGAGGTTCGGGCTGCGTTCCAACAGTTCTAAGACATGGTAGATGTCTAAGTAGAGTGCCCGTACGGTTGTCCTATTCACAGGGCGTTGGTACGCGCTAACAGGCACAAAAAAGGCTCATGCTAAGAGATCGCGCAACCGAAACTTTGCACTTTCTTTTTTCATGAGCCGATAGTGGAACACTTAACTCTTTGTTAAATTGTGTCTATCCAGAGACTCGAATTTCACGCCACATATTTTCGGACGGCGATGGATGTGTTGTGTCCACCGAATCCGAACGCGTTCGACAGTGCGACTTGGATATTTGCAGACCGTCCTTGATTCGGCACACAATCCAAATCACATTCCGGATCTGGGTTTTCGTAGTTGATTGTTGGCGGAATGTAGTCGTTTTCCATCGCACACAAGGTAGCAATCAACTCGACCGCCCCAGCAGCACCAAGCAGGTGACCGATCATAGATTTCGTCGCACTCATGGCAACGCGATTGGCGTGGTCCCCAAACAGCGACTTGACAGCCAGTGTTTCCGCGATATCGCCGGACGGCGTTGAGGTGCCGTGGGCATTGATATAATCAACGTCTCCTGGTGCAATTTGGGCATCTTTGAGCGCCAATTCCATTGACTTGGCAGCACCTTCTCCGTTTTCGCTCGGGTGCACCATGTCATACGCGTCCGCACTCATCCCGTAGCCAACAATCTCGCCGTAGATAGGTGCATTGCGTTTCAATGCGTGTGATAGGGATTCTAAAACGAGTACGCCCGCTCCCTCACCCATGACAAACCCATCACGCTCTTTATCAAATGGACGGCTTGCCCGCTGCGGTTCATCGTTACGCGTGGACATCGCACGCATCGCACAGAATCCGGCAAAACTCAATGGAGTAATAGCGTCCTCTGAGCCACCGGTAAACATCACATCGGCGTCGCCACGTTGGATGATCTTAAACGACTCCCCAATAGCGTTGTTCGCGGTTGCACAAGCGGTAACCGATGCAAAATTAGGTCCCTTGAGTTTCAAGTGGATAGAGATCTGGCCAGCAGCCATGTTGATGATCTCGTACGGTACAAAGAAAGGACTGACCCTTCTCGGTCCTTTTTCCATCAAGAGTCGGTGATTTTCTTCCAGAACACCGATACCACCGATCCCGGATCCAACGCCGACCCCAACGCGGTAAGGATCTACTGAAGAAAGATCGAGATTCGCCTCCTGTTGAGCCTGGATTGCAGATACCAGTGCATATTGGATAAACCGTGGCAAGCGCGCTGCAGCCTTCGGTGGAAGATATGCCTTCGGCGCAAACCCTTTGATTTCGCCTCCAATTTGTGTGCGAAAATCCTGCGGATCAAAATGTGTAACACGATCAATACCACTTTTGCCTACCGCAATAGATTCCCAAAACTCATCTTTGGTATTGCCTGCAGAACAGACAACTCCCATTCCAGTGACAACGACTCGAGCCCCCACGAATATACCTCTCTCGCATTAGAAATATAGGGATAAATTGGTAGAAAGGAAACGTGTGCTAATACATAACCATAGGTTGATAGCACACATTCCCAGCCAAGAAGCAAAATACCGTCTACCGGACGGGTAAATGCGACACTCAGACAGAGCAAATATAACTTTTAGGCATTCTCATCTAGGTAATCAAGTGCCTGTTGCACAGTACGAATCTTTTCAGCTTCGCTGTCCGGAATTTCGATATCAAATTCCTCTTCAAGCGCCATGATCAATTCCACTGTATCCAACGAATCAGCACCCAAATCATCCATAAACGAAGCATCAGGCTTAACCTGTTCTTCGTCAATCTGTAACTGATCTGCAATCATCTTGATAATTCGATCTTGATCTATTGCCATTGATTTATTATCCTCCTAAGTTATTGAAAATCGTATATAGAGTCACCTACATAAACATACCACCGTCAACTTGGACAGCTTGCCCGGTGATGTATCGGGCGGTATCCGATGCCAAAAACAGTGCAGTTTCTGCAACATCCTCTGGTGTGCCGAAACTGCCCGCTGGAATCATTTCTAACATTTTCTGCTGATCTGCTTCCGATATTTTTTCTGTCATCTCAGTTGTGATAAAACCGGGGGTAATGGCATTCACCGTAATTCCACGGCTACCGACCTCTTTCGCAACAGATTTTGTCAAGCCAATTATCCCGGCTTTAGAAGCGGCATAGTTCGCTTGTCCGGCATTTCCTGCAATTCCCACAACCGATGAGATATTAATGATTCGCCCACCTCTTTGGCGCATCATTGGACGGGTAACAGCCCGCATACAGTACGCGGTACCGGTGAGATTGGTTTGTATGACCGCATCCCAGTCCTCATCCTTCATTCGCATGAATAAAGTATCGCGAGTAATTCCAGCATTATTTACAAGGATATCCACACGGTCAAATTCCTGCAGCGTCAAATCCACGAGTGCCTCTACATCGGCTTTGTTGGAAATATCGGCTTGCGTTGATTTCGCGTTTCCGCCTTCGCCTGAAAGTGATTCAGCGATAGCAGCAACACCTTCAGCGGAACGTGAACAGAGCATCACACTTGCTCCTTCTTGGCAGAACTTTCGAGCAATCGCTTCCCCAATTCCGCGCGATGCACCTGTTACAATCGCTACTTTATCTTTAAGTGTCATTTAATCAACCCTTATACACTAGACCCATTGCTTTATCAAGGCTTTGGGGATCTTCTACATTCAGACAAATCGCTTCCCGAAGGGTACGGCGTACCATTCCAGAAAGCACTGTGCCAGGTCCTACCTCCACAAAGTGTGAGATACCAGCAGCGCCGATAGTCCGTATTGATTTCTCCCACTGAACAGCGGAGGTTACTTGCGCTATCAGCAAGCGGCGGATCTCATCCGTAGTTTTTACAACGTCGCCTGTTACGTTAGCAACCACCTGAACTCTTGGATCGCTGAATTGAAAGTCATCAATTACAGCTTGAAGCTGTTCCTGTGCTGGCCCCATCAATGCAGAATGAAATGCTCCGCTCACTTCAAGCTGGACGCAACGTTTGGCACCGGCAGCTTTCGCACTATCCATGACCGCTTCAACAGCGGCGGTGTTGCCAGAAACAATTAGTTGTCCGGGACAGTTGTAGTTACCGATTTGAACCACGCCGTCAGACGATGCAGCTTCACAGAGATCTTGTAATGTTCCTTCATCCAATCCTAAAATTGCAGCCATCGTGCAAGCTTGTTGCTGGGACGCGTCCGCCATGACTTGGGCTCGATATTCGACCAACTTCAGCGCATCGGCGAATGAAAGTACATCGGCGGCAACAAGGGCGGAATACTCACCGAGGCTATGACCAGCGACAGCACGGGGTGCAATGCCCTGCTCATGCAAGACACGTAATGCTGCTACGCTGCATGCGAGAACTGCTAGTTGTGTGTTTTCGGTCTGTTTCAGCGCCTCCGCGGGTCCTTCAAAGCAGAGCTGGCTCAGCTTCCGACCCAAGATCGTGTCTGCCTCGTCAAAGGCCCTACGCGCTGTGGCGTATTCTTGGGACAGCTCCAACCCCATTCCCACTTTTTGAGAACCTTGACCGGGGAAGAGAAAAGCGATTGGATCCCCGAATGTTTTTGACGAGGGTTCGGTCATATCAGACATGAGACATAAATTTATAGTTCGTTTAGAGCTTGATCAGGGTGCTTCCCCACGTTAGCCCAGCACCGAAGGTAACCAGCAATACCAAGTCACCCGGCTTAGCTCGTCCGGACCGGAGAGCTTCGTCAAGTGCAACGATGGTGGTTGCAGCAGAGGTATTGCCATACTTATCAACGTTGATATATACTTTCTTTGGGTCAACCCCAAGCCGCTCGCCAACAGCTTCGATGATACGAATATTTGCCTGATGCGGAATAAGCAGGTCGATATCGTCAACCGTTATTCCTGCCATATCCAATGCACGTTGGGCAGCTTCTGGCATAATACGGGTGCCGAGTTTGAACACCTCTCGCCCGCGCATTTTGATTGCATGCTGTCTGTTATCAATGGTTTCATGGCTGGCTGGAAGGCGCGTACCACCGGCGGGCATCCCCAACAGATCTGTATCGGCATAGTCACCATCGGATCCAATATAGGATGCCAGGATCCCTTTTTCCTCATCGGTCCCCTGCACGATTGCAGCACCCGCTGCATCTCCGAACAAGACGCAGGTATTTCGGTCTTCCCAATCGAGTATTTTATTGAAGACTTCTCCACCAACGACCAAGATTGTTTTGTAACGTCCAGATTGGATCATCCCATCGGCAAGGTCAAGCGCATAGATAAACCCTGCACAAGCCGCCGACAGATCGAAAGCGCAAGCATTCTTAGCACCAATTCCTTGCTGCACATAACACGCTGTTGAAGGGAAAAATGTATCTGGGGTCGCCGTGCCAACGATGACCATTTCAACATCAAGCGGATCAATATCAGCAGCTTTAATAGCTTGGCGAGATGCCCGAACACATAAATCCGAGGTCGCCATATCGGAATCGGCGATTCGACGCTCGACAATACCGGTTCGCTGTCGAATCCATTCATCGGTGGTGTCGACCAGTTTCTCTAAGTCAAAGTTGGTTAAGATTTCCTCCGGTAGGTATGCCCCTGTCCCGGTGATTGCTGCGTGTCGAGCCATTATGATAGCGTCCTTTTCGGTTTCAGCTGTTATTCAATCCGACAATTGAAGCTGATGATGGTATTGGATTAAATTTCTTCAGCTGTTTTCACCACAACCCGCCCGTTATAGTATCCACAACTCGGACAAACACGATGAGATAGGATTGTTTCGGAACAGTGGGGACATGTTGAGACAAATTTATCCCCGAGTGCATGGTGGCTTCTTCGCATTCGTTTTTTTGATTTTGAAGTTCGACGTTTTGGATGTGCCATAGGTCATCTCCTTATTACCATAGAATTATGTATTTTGGAATCAGAGAAATCAGTTTTTAAGTGCGCTGTCAGACCGATCCAAGAGATCCGCCAGAGCGGCAAATGGAGAGGAACTTTCTTCGGAGATATGACAATCACAGTTAACGACATTAAGGTTTTGTCCACATTGTGGACACAACCCCTTACACGTCTCTGAGCAGAGGGGCCAATTTGGAATTTCGAGTATAAGGCTTTGCCGGACCTCCTCAGATAAATCGATTGTATCTCCCAAATAATATCGCTCGCCGGTGTCCGCCTGCCACGGGTCTGAAGAGACGGCGGCGTCTGCTGGATAAAACTGGACTTCAATGTCCCCCGAGATACTGGTTGCAAATGGTTCAACGCAGCAACGACACTCGACCTCAAGTGATGTTGAAAAACTCCCTTTCGCGTAGACATCTTCCACGCGTCGTGAAAGTTGGAGTTGTCCGTGAATCTCCCCAACAAACTGTGCTTCTTCTAACTCGAGTTCAATTTCCGCTGGAGGAACCGAGACCTCATACCGTGCAGATTGGTTGTCGAAAATCTCTCTAACAATAAATTCGAGCGTTTTCACGAGGAAGCGCCTCCAAGTTCAAATCGGTCGTGAATCGTACGCACGGCGCGTTCGGTCTCAGCCTCATTTATCACGCAGGAAATCGTGATTTCCGAGGAACTGATCATCTGGATGTTGATATCTGCATCAGCAAGTGCTTGAAACATTCGTGCAGCAATACCGATATGGCTTTTCATTCCGATGCCAACCAATGATACCTGCGCAATGTTCTTGTCTGGACTGACGTTGTCGAAACCGATATCGCCTTTGAGCCCTTCAATAATCTTGATTGTTGCTTGTAGATCCTTCTCAACAACCGTAAATGATATGTCAGCCGTACCCCTCGGATTTGTCGTCTGAATGACCATATCAATACTGATGTGCTCATCAGCAACCGCCTGAAAAATACGGGCCGCAATCCCCGGTATATCTGGCACACCGAGCAGCGATACCTTTGCTTGATCTTTATCAGAGGTCACCGCACTGACAACAACTTCTTCTATCATCTCGTCTTCCTTCACCACCATTGTGCCTTCGGCTTCACTGAAGCTAGAACGAACACAAAGATGGACATTGAATTTCTTCGCAAGCTCTACACATCGGGAGTGCAAAACCTTCGCACCCAACCTCGCCATCTCAAGCATTTCGTCATGGGTAACCTGATTGTGCTTCCGCGCATTCGGAACGACGCGTGGATCTGCGGTGTAAACGCCCTCTACATCTGTATAAATCTCACAGCGATTAGCCTCCAGTGTTGCAGCAATGGCAACAGCAGTGGTATCGGAGGCACCTCGTCCAAGGGTCGTAATCTCATTGTCAATGCTCACACCCTGAAAACCGGCTAATATTACAATCCGTCCACGCTCAAGTTCCGATAGGATTCGCGCTTTATTGATGCTCTGAATTCTGGCGTCACTATAAAAGCCGTTGGTGATAATGCCGACCTGTGTTCCTGTGAGCGAGATTGCTTCGTACCCGAGCTCCGATACCGCCATGGCTAACAGGGCAATTGAGACCTGCTCACCGGTGGACAATAGCATGTCGAGTTCTCGTTCGGGGGGATCTATTGAGATTTCATGAGCGAGTCGGATTAGGTTATCGGTCGTGTCTCCCATCGCGGAGACAGCGACAACAACGGAATGTCCCTCCTCATGCGTTCGTGCGATTCGCTTGGCAACATTTTTGATTTTTGTAGCATCCGCAACAGAACTCCCGCCAAATTTTTGAACAATAATTCCCACGCTTACTAACCTCTTTCACATCTGTAGGTCAAGGCACCTTCCGTTAGCACAGGGCAGCTATCAGACCGGGGTTGCTGTATCCATACCGATCAGGTTTCATAAACGTACTCCAAGATTTCATCTTCGCTCGCAGATACTGTGATCGGCTCTCCCCCAATTTCCCCCAGTGCAGTGTCCGGATCCTTCAAACCATGTCCTGTCAAGATGCAGACAACTGTGGAACCCGGTTTGAAATATCCGCTCCGATTTAATTTAATGATACCAGCAACGGAAGCTGCCGAAGCGGGCTCAACGAACAATCCTTCTAATTTTGCCAGCATCTGATAGGCTTGCAAAATTTCGTCGTCCGAGACGTAACCGATTAATCCTTTCGATTCGTCGCGCGCTTTCTCCGCAGCCCGCCAGCTTGCGGGATTTCCAATCTTAATTGCACTCGCAACTGTCTGCGGCTCCTCAATAGCATGTCCTAAAACTATTGGTGCCGCTTGGGCAGCCTGAAAGCCAAGCATTTTGGGAAGATGCTCTGCCTTGCCACGGTCGTGATATTCTTTGTATCCCTTCCAATAAGCAGTAATATTTCCCGCATTACCGACAGGCATCACTTGATAATCAGGGGCAAAACCAAGATGGTCAATGACTTCAAAGGCACCCGTTTTCTGCCCTTCGAGACGGTAGGGGTTAAGCGAATTCACCAGATGAATCGAGTGTTTTTCGGTGATATCTCGCACGAGCTGAAGCGCCTTGTCGAAGTTTCCATCGACTGCAAGGACTTTTGCGCCGTGCATTAACGCCTGTGCCAATTTCCCCAGAGCAATTTCCCCTTTTGGGACTAGCACAATACATCTGAGCCTTGCCTTTGCAGCGTATGCAGCGGCGGACGCCGACGTGTTTCCAGTTGAAGCACACATAACCGCTTGGGCACCATCTTCAACAGATTTGGAGATGGCAACGGTCATGCCCCGATCTTTGAAAGAGCTTGTCGGATTTAGACCTTCATATTTTAGGTAGATGCGCAGGTCGTTACCGATTGCCTCATTTAGGTTCGTCGCTTCAATGAGAGGCGTATTCCCCTCCTTGAGCGTAATAATCGGGGTCTCTGATGTGACCGGTAGATATGCGCGGTAGTGAGGGATAACCCCCTGCCAAATCATTCGCTGCGATTTCCTTAAAATGCAACTTCCTCTTCGATACGGATTAGTCGACTGGTCCCCTTGACAACATCAAGCGTATCAATTTCTTGAATCGCCGTTTGCATGTTCTTTTCGACCGCTTTGTGCGTTACAATAACGAGTGAAGCGGTATCGTCAACTTCATGGCGTTCTTTCTGGATGACAGATGCAATACTGATACGGTGTTCCCCAAGGACATTGCTAATCTGTGCTAACACCCCCGGCTGATCCAAGACAACGTGGCGGATGTAGTAGCGGGTTTCAACGTCATCAATGGGGCAGAGAGAAATGTTGGCTTGTGACCCGGAAAGCCAACCCCGTGGAACTTGAGATCTAACCGTACCGCTAATTGATTTGGCTGCATCGATAATGTCCGCGACAACGGCACTTGCTGTCGGCATTTCACCGGCACCCTGTCCGTAGAAAAGGGTTGGTCCCACAGCATCACCGATAACACAGACTGTGTTGAATGCACCACCAACATTTGCGAGCATACTGCGTATGGGCACTAACGTCGGGTGGACGCGCGTTTCAACTCGACCTTGATTAAGCTTGGCAATCGCAAGAAGTTTGATTACGTATCCGAGTTCACGAGCGTACTGAATCTCATTGGGTGTGATATGTGTGATACCTTCCGTATACACCCCTTCCATCGGCATGGCAAAACCGTAGGCGAGGGAAGTGAGGAGAGTCAGTTTATGCGCGGCATCAACACCTTCAACATCAAATGTCGGATCTGCCTCAGCATACCCCTTGGCTTGGGCATCTTTCAGCACTTCGTCGAAATCGACTTCGTTTTCGTGCATCTCCGTCAAGATGTAATTACATGTGCCGTTGATGATACCGTAGATCGAGTGGATGCGGTTTGCGGCGAAACTTTCGCGCAGGGTTTTGATTATCGGGATACCCCCGGCCGCGCTCGCCTCAAAGTTCAAGCTGACATTATGCTTATCAGCAAGTTGAAAGAGTTCAAATCCGTGCGATGCCAATAGTGCCTTATTCGCTGTGACAACATGCTTTCCATTGCGGATAGCTTGAGCGACTAAGAGGCGCGCTTCATCGGTCCCACCCATTAACTCTACAACTATATCGATCTCAGGGTTCTCAACAATTTCGGCAGGGTTTGTCGTTAAACACCTCGCCTCCAGCTCAACCCCGGGACGGGTTGCCGGCAGCGTACGTTTTGCAATTTTGATTAGACGGAGTTGAATTCCTGCGTTCTGCTCAATTAGATCATTCTGGTTGAGCAAAATCTTGGAAACACCTGTGCCGACGGTGCCCCAACCAAGAAGCCCCACACTGATACTGGCTTTATCCACTACTACCTCTCTACACAAAAAAATCGGGGCGACTGGATTTGAACCAGCGACCTCTTGAACCCCATTCAAGCGCGCTTCCGGGCTGCGCTACGCCCCGACCATTATTTATTGGGATGCAATGCGGGTAAATGTTAGCATTCAGACCTATAACTGTCAAGAAAAAAATGATCAGAACGAGGGAAGACAGAGGGGCGATTCCATCACACCAGAGTAGCGAACCAATCCCGCACCCGCACTTTATCCGCGTCGTTTCCAAAACCGAGACTGAACCAACCAGAATAGCCCCCCGCTTTCAGCCGGGCAAACAACGCGTCAAAGTCAATAGTTCCCTCACCGGGGACGAGATGAACCTCATAATCGCCGGTGTTGTCATTGAGGCGTACCTGACCAATATTCTCCACACCAAACGCATCAAGGAACCCCTCCCAACCCTCGGGCACGAGATGACCGTGGGCGACATTGAATGCCCACTGGAAGTACGGTGATTGAATAGCATCAAAGAACCAGTGAGTCTCTTCGACGTTGTGCGGGATGTAGTGGATTTCGGCATAGTCGGGTTCTTTGTTGTGGTTCTCAAAGAAGATGGGAACGTCTATTCGCTCTGCTCTGTCTACCAATCGCTTCATCCGTTCAACCGCCACTTCCCGTCGGCGGGGCACGTCCCCGAAATGATACCCTCCATGCCCCACGAGCCAACCGCAGCCGAGTCGGGCAGCCAAGTTGAGGTTGGCAAACAGGTATTCGTCCACCGCTTCCGCCATGATAGGTACATACTCGGCGTTATTTATAGCGGACGATGGATGGATGCCAATGGCAATATCATGCCTTTCGCACAGGTCTCGCACTGCTCGGACGCGAGCGGCATCAAATGACGCAATGTCATTCGGGGGCAGATCTGCTTGAAAATCAATGTACCGAAAACCATTTTCGGATGCCCAGTGAATCAAGTCCTCAATCGGCTGACCTGAAACATCAAAGCCGAAACGATTCGTCATGCATACTCTCCTTTACGATGCTGTAGGTTACTACCTATTGGTCGAATGTCTGTTTGCGTATTGCATGTAATGCGTAATACGTAGTGCATAGTAAGTTGATGATAGGTCCATGGGTTTAGAGATTTATCGAACCCTTGTTGGGGACATGCAGCAACCTGAGCTATTAACAGTTAGGTATCGACCCGATACCGCTCAATCGCTTCCTCGTCGAGTTCTATCCCCATCCCCGGTCCCTGTGGAATTTGAACGCAGCCATCTTTCACAGTATACAGCGTATCGGATTTGACCAATTCGTTCAACGGAGACCAAGCATCTTCAGGGCGTATCGGTGGAGTTGTGTAGACCAATTCTTGCATACGGCAGGTGCGGATGGTTGCAGCAACTTGCAGCGAATAGATCAGATCCATGCCGTGTGAACCGTGAAAGATACATTCCATGCCAAACAACTCAGACATACTTGCCACCTTTTTTAGTGTGGTGATGAGATTAGCACAGTGGGGTTGCACAATATCAAACGCTTCCCCCTGAACATATCCCCGATATACTTCTTCTGGTTGATGCTCACCACCGGTGATGGCGATGTCTGTTTCCGCTCGCAGTCGCGCATGAAGGTGTATGTCGCCACGGGTGAACGGCTCTTCTAACCAAGTGGCATCAACCTCCTCCAGCGCTCTAGCGGCACGAAGGGCGGTATCATAATCCCAAGTGGATCCTGAGTATTCTCCTGTTCTGTCTACCATTACTTCTATTTTGTCGGGTCCGCCAACCCATTCACGGATTAACCGAATGGCTTCGACATCGTCCATCAGATCTGGTCGGAAAATGCGAATCTTGACCGCTTGCCATCCTTGCTCCGAATATCGCAATACATCTTCAGCTTGTTGGCGTGGCGTTACGTCGGTCTGATCCGCTGCGCCGGGCCAAACACAGGTCAGGTATAGAGGGATTTCATCACGATAGGCACCCATTAGTTTGTGTAGGGGAAGTCCGGCGGCTTTGCCTACGATATCCCAGAGCGCATTTTCGGCACCAAACCATTTATTCAAACCGGCTTCAAGATGTCGCTCAATCTGAAATGGATCCGTTCCCAATAAGATCCGGCTAACGGCATCGACATCTACTGCCTCGAATCCGTAACCTGTAATCCCTTCATCGGTATGAATTCGCGTAATAGCCGAAGAATTGTAGTATCTCTTCCGTCGCTCCTCCTCAGATATTGGAACTTCAACACGAAAGCTTTCAACAGAAGTTATTTTCATGGCACACCTCTTCCCGTAGTAAATCAATCAGGATTGAATTGCGTCTAATAATCCGCGATTGAGCCGTCCTCTAAGCGACTGTTGGGCCAATCGAACTTACGGTCTGGGTCTTTTCCTGTTTCAATGACCTGCGCTTCATCAACCTCAACGCCCAAGCCCGGACCTTCTGGCAATGACACATAGCCTTCCTCGTCCATTTCCCAATTCTTGCGCGCTACACCTTCCGGCAGAACGCCTTCGTATCCTTCATGTATCAAGAAGAATGGAACAGAAGCCGCCACATGGAGGCTAGCGGTCAAGCCGAGGTGTGACATTGTGCAGTGCGGCGCAAGGGGTACGTGATGTGCTTCTGCGAGGGCTGCAACTTTCTTCATTTGACTGATACCGCCGCCATGCCCACAATCTGGCTGAAGGATGTCAATCACCTGCGCTTCGAGGATCTCGCGGACCTCCCAGATCGTCCGATCTCGTTCCCCAGTTGCAAGCGGGACGGGAACTGATTCTCGAATCTTCCGCATTACTTCAATATTGCCGGGCACCCACGCTTCTTCCAAAAAGAGAAGGTCATCGGCTTTCAAGTAGCTTGCAAACTGTTTCACGATAGGTGGTGGCAGACAACTGTGGGCATCGAACATCACAGCCCCATCGGGTCCAACCTTTTCCCGGGCTTCCCGTACCTTCTGAACCAATCCTTCAATCTCGACGGGTGTTCCGGCGAACGGTTTGGAACCGCCGGGACCCGTTTTGATGGCTTTGGGGCTTGGATACTTCCATATTTTGTCGCGGCATGGACCACCGAGTAGGCGATAGACGGGAACATTCCAAAGCTTACCGGCGATGTCCCATAATGCCATGTCAATTGCGGAGATGGTATGCACCATCAATCCACCGCCGCGGATGTTACGGTGAGCGCGAAAGAGTCGTTGCCAGTGATGCTCAATGCGCGTCGGGTTTTCACCGATAATAAGTTCCGAAAGCGACTCTGCGAGGCGACAGGTGACACTGTTCTCCATGTTGTTAATTTCGCCCCAACCCGTCACTCCCATGTTGGTTTCGATTTTGACATAAGCTTTGACACCCATCGGGAAAGCGCGCAGCGCGGTAACCCTGATTTGAGATCCACTATCTTCAATTTTTGATTGATCTGACATGAACGCCTCCTTACCCTCGTGTAATAAGCGTGAGATTAGATTATTAGGGCCTTATGCTAGTTAACTTCCCTTTTTTAATAGGAACTAAAAAAGGGAAGTTAAAAAGTCCTCCAGTCTGTTATTATAGATGGACTCGACAACCCATCTAAAACTGGAGGATACCCCTATGATAACTGATTTCGATGACTTCTGTCTATGGACTTATGTCATTGTTGATGACATACTGATAAAATTGGCACCCTTACTCCGACGCCCCGGTCCCTGTCCCGATTGTAGCGATAGTGAGTTAATCACTATGATATTGATTGCCGAATGTAAAGGGTGGGACATTGAAACAGAGCTGCTATCCGAATTTAGCCAGCAACGGCATCTATTTCCTATATTGCCTTGTCAGAGCCGGTTCAATCGGCGCAGGCGTAACTTGGGGGCAATCATCAATCAGATTCGACAGCTGCTGTTGTCAGACATTGAAGTAGCGTCGGAACAACTGTGTATTATTGATAGTTTGCCGATGCCAGTCATGCAGTTTCACCTAGTACCTTCGTCACCCAACAATTGGTCATGCTATGGTGCCGATTATGGTCGAATCGAATCCAAGAAACAGACCATCTTCGGCTATAAACTGCATCTGTTAGTTACTGCAAGTGGAGTGATTGTTGATTTTGAACTGGCACCCGCTTCTGCAAACGATTTAGTGGTTGGCTACGAGCTGCTCGCTAATCACCAAGATAAGCAAGTGATAGGGGATAAAGCCTATATTAGCACAAAAGTCAAAGACCAATTAGCCCAAGCCAACAATATTGAGCTAATAACGGTCCCTCGACGCAACCAGAAACAGCAAATCTCCACACAAACCAAGCGGTGGATTAACCAAATTAGGCAGATAGTGGAAACGGTGAATGGGCAATTGAGTCAACAATTTCATATACAAAACAATCATGCCCATAGTTTCTGGGGGGTATGCACGCGCTTATACTCGAAACTCACCGCTCATACCCTATCCATTTATCTGAATCAGTTATGCAAAAAGGAGTCCTTGTTACAGATTAAAGAGTTGGCGTTTCCAACTCCTTAGGAACTAGCATAAGACCCTATTAGCCGGATAACACCAGTTACTAGTTGTCGAAACGTATCATACGTAATGCGTAAGAAGAAACGGAACGCAGATCTGCGTTCCCTGCGAATTAACGCCCGAGGTCGTTGGGATCGGGCAAGATGCCCAATCAACGGTTATGCGTACGGGTGACAGCATATTAGGTTAGCAGGACAACATAGTAGCATATCGAGCCCAAAAGAAGAACACAAAAATAAGGCGAACAGCGACTGGCGCTTTTCTGTTGACGAGCTGGGCAGAATTGTGATATAAGAATGGCATCCTTTCGCCGATTAAGATCACCGGCAGCGAAGAGTAACAACACCGTAGCCGCTCCAATGATAGATGTTTGCGTTAAAGTAGAGGGGAATGGGTAATCAGCATGCATAACAAGATAGGCAAATGGAGCGAACCGGTCAGGCTATATTGAAAATGTACTGGAGAGGAAACAACTCTTAATGGCTGAAGAACAACCGACGGCACTCGTCAAGGAGGCAAATCCGGTCTTCAAAATGGATCCCTCAAAGAAATTGGACCTGTCTAATACAGACATTCACCGACTTTATGGTGAAGTGTCTCTTGAGCCGCAGGCCGAGGTGGTAGCGGGGAGTTACGGGACATGGACACTGACTTACACTGTAGGGGAAAAGGGCATAGCGACAGGGGGACAGATAAGGATTTACACCGATGCGGATTCGGATCGGGCGACACCACAGATGGACGATCCAGCAGGTACAAACTACCTGACGGTAGAGGCGCCGAAAGCCACCCGAATAGGTGTGTTAGTGCAAAGCGTACTTTCAGTGATACTGACCGTGAATGGTCGGGCACTTCAGCAGGGCGAGCAGGTGACTGTGACCTACGGGGATCGGCGTAAGGGTGGTCCAGGATTCCGATCACAGACCTTCCAAGAGGCGCGGCACTATTTCTGGGTAGATGTGGATATCGAGGGCGATGGAAACGTCGTGACACTGCCGAAGCCGCCGTACTTGAGTATCATCGGTGGACAGGCGGAAAAGCTGATAGTCACCGTACCGTCAATGGTCATTGCAGGAGAGCAGTTCCAGATTCAGGTCAGGGCAGAGGATGCATGGGGAAATCCCGCCACGGCGTACCGGGGTATAGCGGTAATTCAGTCAAGGAATGTGCGGGTGCCGATAGAGCGATTAACGTTTGGTGAAGCTGATAAGGGGGTGCGGTGGATCGAAGGGTGTACTGTTATGCAAGCAGGAATTCATCGATTGACAGCAGTCGATGAAGAAGCGGGATTGACTGCACAGAGTAATCCAACCCTATGCGAAGAGACCAAGGCACCCTATAACCTCTATTGGGGGGATTCTCACGGCGGGCAGATAGCGATGGCGGAGAAGATTTCGGATTTCTTTCAGTACGCCCGGGACGTTGCGGCAATCCACTTCGCAGGCTACCAACGGAATGACCATGTACTGTCCAAGCGGGATTGGGCGTTGCAACAGGCAGCCGAACGTGCCTACGATCAACCCGGACGGTTTGTGGCGCTCCCCGGTTACGAGTGGTCAGCAAATACGAGTCGGGGTGGGCATCACAACGTGTATTATCGCCGACATGACCAACCTATTCGGCGCTCCGACCACGGAGGATTGGAAGACAAGTCGGACGCTGATACCGATCTGTACCACATCCAAGATGTCTACGAGGCGTTCCGAAACTCGGACACAGTGATTACGGCTCATGTTGGTGGCGAGCACTCGGATTTAGCCTACCATGATCCGGCGTTGGAGCCAGCGGTGGAGGTCACATCTGACCACGGGACATTTGAGTGGATTTTGGAGGAGGCACTTCAACGAAATTATAAAATGGGGTTTTTCGGAGGCAGCGATAGTCATAACGGTCGGCCGGGAAATGATACGCCGGGTTACCAGCACCGGCGCTATGCCAAAGCGGGATTGGCAGCCGTGTACGCCCCTGAGTTGACGATTTCGTCGGTGCTTTCGGCGTATAAGGATAGACGCATTTACGCTACAACAGGAGCACGGATTTTGATGCACACCGAGGCCGCAGGAAACTTGATGGGAACAGAATTCACCACAGCGGAAAAGCCTTGTATTTCAGCGTTTATCGCTGGCACGGCACCGTTTGAATTGGTAGAACTATTTCGTGGGTTAGAACGGATTTACAGCCACCCCGTGGGCTGTGGTGTGGATAGTAACCGCGTGCGTATCCTCTGGGAAGGTGCAAGTCGTAAGAGCAGTTACTCCGGGGTGATCTGGGACGGGAAACTGAGCGTTACTAGTCGTCGGATTGCAAACATAGATAAGATTCGCTTCGATAGCCCGCGCTCACGAGTGTTCAGCGTGGAAGATCATGGGTTGCGCTGGCATTCGGTAACCTGCGGCTACCGAAGCGGGATAATCTTGGACCTGGCTGGAGAGGACGATGGAGAAATAGAATTGGTAGTAAATACCTCGGTGATTACGGGACCACTCTACGGGGAAAGCGGAATCAATCCCCCCAGGCGGATGTCCTACGCCCCAGCGGAGAAAGTGGCATTCAACGTCAACTTGGCTGAACTGAAGGCAGGACCCATGACAATGGAAATCGGCGGGTTAAATCGGCGAGTAACAATGTCACTGGCACCTGCACTACAGGAGGCTGGCGAGGTTAAATTCTCATTTGCGGATCCATCGCCAAACCCCGGTATCAATCCTTACTGGGTGCGAGTCGTGCAGACAGACATGGAGATGGCTTGGAGCAGTCCGATTTACGTTGACTATGTAGCGTGACTGTCAAGTTTAGTAGTCCTAAACAAAAAACAGATGACGCGTAGTATTCGCACCAAACAGGAGGCTATGATGTTAAGTAATACCCAAATAACTGAATATCATCAGGACGGATACACCGTTTGCCCAAATTTCTTAAGCTCGGAGGAAGTTGCTCGGTTACTTGCCGAAACTGAGCAGATTATCAGTGGTAATACGCTTGCAAGTCACGACAAAAAGCGGATGGAGATGGAGCCCAATCAGCCGCAGGACGGAGCAAAAGTGCGTCGGCTTTATGAACCGTGCAGTCACTATCCACTTTTCAGGGAGTTATCCGATTCCGAAAAATTGTTAGACGCTGTGGAGGATCTGGTAGGTCCCAATATTCTGTTTCATTACAGCAAACTCAATATGAAACCCCCGGAAATAGGTTCGGTTGTGGAATGGCATCAAGACCTCTCGTACTATCCACTGACAAACCGAGATTCGCTTGCTGTGCTGTTTTATCTTGATGACGCGGATGCAGAAAACGGCTGTCTACAGATGCTGCCCGGTCGGCACGAAGGAGATCTACTTGCCCATACGAGCGAAGGGTACTTCCAAGGCAGAGCCACCGAACCGGTCGATAGTTCAGAAGCGATGTTGGTTGAGGGCAAAGCCGGTGCAGCAATCTTCATGCACAGTATGACCCCACACGCCTCGACTACCAATCGCTCAAATCGTCCCCGACGTACGCTCATCGTGAGTTATCGCGCTGCCGATGCCTTTCCCATCTACTACGGTGAAATGACGAGCCACGTCGAAACGTACACGCGAGTAGTGCGTGGACATCGTGCAGAGATGGCACGTTTTACAATGAAAGAATTCCCTGTCCCTCACTATAAGGATACTAAAGTTTGGACAATTTGTGTTGTCTTGATGGTGCGTCATTCAAGTGTGTGCTGAATATTGGGCGTTTTTGTGTGTCTAGCCATTGTCGCAGAAAATAGATGCTTGCCAATTAACGCGCGTAGATAACGCACCATCAATCCGCGTGTCAACTTCTTGGGTCGATACCAATCAATGCCCAATTCCCTGCACACCCGCTCGACAGTTATAGGCTGGCTTGTGTTAGAAATGATGGTAAAGACCAATTGAGTTAAACAAACAGCCACGAAACTGAGTTGTACCCATCGACTGATGCTTTTTTTAGATTTGACCCGATATTGGTCAAACCCGAAGTGTTGTTTTAGGTCCCGAAAAGCGGTCTCAATAGTCCATCTTTTCTGATAATATCGTACAACCTTACATAAATCCAGAGTCAAGTCAGTGGTGTAGACACAGAAGTATCGAAACGCCTTTGCCTTTTTGGGTCGGGTTCGCATCACTATCAACCGCACGGGTTGTGGACACATTTTGGTAAGAGCGACTACCGATGCAATGGTATACCGTTTGTTGTCAATGTCAATTGTTGAATACTGTAGATATCGCAGTTGTAGGCGTTTACCATACTTCTTGGGGCGTCCCCGTTTGCGACACTTAGCCACATCAGCTAACCGGTAAAAGACCGCATTGGACTTGGCACGACACAATAGATGATGCCCGGCTTCAAGCACACATGCAAACACTTTGCGCCGGTTGAACCCCCGGTCAAAGATAATCAGTCCACGGGGAATGTGAGCGCATATCCGCTTTAGAACAGCGTTGCTGCTATCCTGCTTTGTCTTGGGACATATCAGGTTCACCCAAACCGGAAACAGTATCGTCTCAGTCACCGTGCTACAAAGCAAGCCTAATGCGCCAAACTGATGACCTGAGTGATACTTCGATTGATTTCTGTTGCGCTTTTGGTAGCGATGATTTCTAAAAAAGTGGAGACCAAATTGCTTATCTCCTGTCTTTATCGCTTGCGTCTCATCGTAAACGTAGACCCAATTGTCAAAGTACCCTTGCAGTAACTTAATCAGATGTTTAGCAACCGCATCGGCGTCCCACTTACCACGGGAGAGGAACTTCACCAGTGAGTGGTAACCCGTTTTCGGTCGAACCGCTTGATAAATGTCAGTCACTGTGGCACTGCGGGGGGCAGTGATAAACCCTACAATAAATGTGCAAAACAGGGTGAAGTTTTGACTGTTGAATAACGGACGAAAATCGGTTAAAATACTCGCGAGGCAGAATATGAGGCTCATTATTGCTCCTTTCAAAATTGTGGTGATTTCTGAAAGGATAACCTCTGTTCTGCCTCTTTGCACTTAAAATTGTCTAAACTTTAGTATAAGGATAGAAGCGCGTCACTTTATGAGTTGCAGGACCGATCTCGGAAAGGAAAGATCAGGTAGCCTCAATAGATTGACGCCAAGTCAAGCGCACCCCATCTAAGGATCCTACCTACGAAACAGATGTCAGTCCAACTCATCCGACAAGCTTTCAACAGTAGCCAACCTCCACCAAAAATGTGGCGGTCACACGAACTGAAAGAACGTTACGATGTAGTCATCATCGGTGGCGGCGCACACGGACTCGCCTGTGCCTACTATCTCGCCAACGAACACGGCATCACTGACGTGGCGGTGCTCGAAAAAAGCTACATCGGTGCGGGCGGCAGTGGTCGTAACACGGCTATCGTCCGCAGCAACTACCTCACCCCAGAGGGCGTACGCTTTTACGATGAGAGCGTTAAACTCTACGAACAACTGTCCGACGACCTCAATTTCAATGTGATGTTCAGCCAGCGAGGGCACCTGACCCTCGCCCATACCGATGGCGGCGTCAATACCATGCGGCGTCGGGCGGAGGTCAACCAGATTGAAGGTGTTGATTCGCGTTTGATTTGGCCTGATGAGATCAAGAGACTCTGTCCCTATCTTGATGTGAGTGACCATCCCCGTTATCCCATTTTGGCGGCACTTTACCATCCACCCGGCGGCATAATTCGCCACGATGCAGTCGTTTGGGGGTATGCCCACCAAGCAGACGTGCGCGGTGCCCATATTCACCAAAATACAGAGGTAACCGGAATCAAGGTGAAGAAAGGGAAAGTGACGGGGGTGGAAACAACTCGCGGTCGTATCAAGACTGGAACCGTTCTTAACGCGACTGCTGGTTGGGCATCGACCATTACGACGATGGTGGACATCAAACTTCCGCTGACTACTATCCCGCTGCAAGCCTGCGTGACTGAGCCGCTCAAACCCTTCCTGGATGTGGTCGTTGTCTCCGGTAGTCTGCACGTATACATTAGTCAGACAGACCGGGGCGAATTGGTGATGGGCGCAAGTGTTGATCCTTTTTCTTCTTATTCGATGGCAGGTTCCCTGACATTTCTTGAAGGCATAGCGGGGCATGTTCTCGAACTCTTCCCCGCGCTAAGTAATGTGCGAATCCTGCGCCAGTGGGCGGGTATCTGTGAGATGCCTCCGGACTATAGCCCAATTATGGGGTTCACTCCCATCGGAGGATTTTTAATAGATGTCGGTTGGGGCACTTATGGATTCAAAGCATCTCCAATTGCTGGTAAAACCTTAGCGGAGTTAATCGCGACGGGCAAGACTCCAGATCTCATCGCTCCCTTCCGTTTATCACGTTTTGAAGAGAACGACTTGGTCGGTGAGAAAGGTGCAGCGTCCGTAGGGCACTAAAACGCGAGGTTCATGAAAAAAAACAAAGCATCCACGAATTAACGCGAATCTGCACAAAGTCCGATCTGTCCGGTTGGAAAGATCCTGTCCGCGTAACTACTGTTGGATGAGTTCTTAACATAAGCGAAACATGGATGGAGATTAACATGTTACTTTTAACCTGCCCTAACTGCGGGAACCGAAATGTGAGCGAGTTCCGTTTTGGTGGAGAGCTCAGTTCACGTCCTAAAGATCCTTCAGCTCTTAGCAGCGCAGAATGGGCAAACTATCTTTATATGCGCAATAACGTCATGGATGCGCAAACGGAGTGGTGGCACCATAACGCTGGCTGTGGTCTATGGTTTTTGGCGGAACGACACACACGGACTAATGAAGTGATAAAGACTTATCCCTACGCGAAACGCAATGCGTGATCGGGATCTTTCTATTTTATTATTGGC
Source organism: Candidatus Poribacteria bacterium (assembly GCA_965220385.1). Lineage (GTDB taxonomy): Bacteria > Poribacteria > WGA-4E > WGA-4E > PCPOR2b > PCPOR2b. Next base: position 2,723,122 of record OZ244825.1, read on the forward strand.
TATACGTGGTAACTGGAGAATTAATGCGAACTGAACAAGATACACGAATAACGCCCAATCGACTTCATCCGAAGGAAGGTGAGGTGATTGATCGCGCTACTACGATTCGATTCACTTTTGATGGAGTAGAGTATCCCGCTCATCCCGGTGATACCGTTGCTTCAGCTTTGACTGCAGCAGGTGTCCAAGTTCTGAGTCGCTCGTTTAAGTATCATCGTCCGCGTGGATTGCTCTGTTGTTCCGGACATTGTCCCAACTGTCTGGTGCAGATTGGAGATGAACCGAACGTCCGTGCATGTATTAGACCGGTTGAAGCGGGGATGGAGGTCCGAGCGCAGAACGTTTGGCCCTCGCTCAATCGAGATCTGCTGTCTTTGACCCAACTGGGATCGCGTTTTATGCCGGTGGGTTTTTATTATAAAACTTTTATCCGCCCACAAAAGCTGTGGCCCCTCTACGAACATACGCTACGCCATGTCGCTGGCTTGGGCGAGGTCCATATTGATACACCCTTGGGTGAGTTTGACAAGCAATACCTACACACCGAGGTCGTTATAGCTGGTGGAGGACCGGCAGGGATCAGCGCGGCATTGGGCGCAGCTGAAGGTGGAGCACAGGTACTGATTTTTGATGAAAACCCGGCACTCGGCGGTCATCTCCGCTTCACCGTCCCCTTGGATTCCTCTTCGACCCCGGAAGTATCCAAAAACCTACCAGAACTGCTGGAAGCGGTCAATCAACAACCAAATATCACGGTTTTCACCGATACGAGTCTTCTCGGCTGGTATCAGGAGAACTGGCTTTGCGCTGTAAAGGGGACGCGTTTGTTTAAGATACGGACGAAATCGGTGGTTGTGGCGACCGGTGCCTATGAAGCACCCCTAATCTTCGACAACAACGATCTACCGGGCGTTATGTTGGGAAGTGCTGTGCAGCGTTTGGTGCATCTTTTCGGTGTCCTGCCCGGCAAACAGATCGTGATTGTAACCGCTAATGAGGATGGCTGGGACGTAGCAGCCGACCTTCAGTCGCTGGGAGTGAACGTGGGGGCTATCGTGGAAGAACGCGAGCCCAACGCCTGCTCAAGCCCATACCGGGACGGATTGGTTAACGCTGGGGTTCCAGTGTTTTATCGGCATACCATCGTTGGGGCACTTGGTTCAAACGCGGTAAGAGGCGCGAAGATCGCGCGTATAGACGAACACGGCGAAATCTCCCCTATTACGACGCAATCATTGAACTGCGATCTCATTGTGACAAGCATGGGATGGACTCCCGCCACTGAACTTGCCTACATGGCGGGCGGAAAATCGGAATACAGTGGGGATAGAGCGGAAATCCTACCGGCATCTACGCCGCCGGGCGTTTATGTGGTAGGTCGAGCAGCAGGAATACACGCCCTTGATTCACAGATTGCCGAAGCAGAGGAGGTCGGATCGAACGCCGCTGCCTTTGCAGGCTTTGGTGAGGCTGATGAATCGGCAGCACAATCATCTCGCATTTTGGGGCCGCGTCGCACCTCGGAGCGGGTATGCGTTCCCGGTAACAAGAAACGATTCGTATGCTATTGTGAAGATGTCACGGACGAAGACGTGCAGACAGCAATTGTAGAGGGGTATGACAGTATAGAACTACTCAAACGATACAGTACCATCTCAATGGGACCTTGTCAGGGTGCCATGTGTTCGATGAACACTATCCATCTTTGCGCACGCGCCAACGGCTGGACGGTACAGGAAACTGGCACCACGACTGCGAGACCGCCCACCACACCGGTGACGCTCGGTGCTTTGGCGGGACAAAACATGGAACCGGTACAGACAACACCGATACACCAATGGCACCTCGACCACAGTGCGGATATGATGGTCGCTGGACTTTGGCTGCGCCCAAATCATTACGGTGATCCAGCAGCAGAAGCGATGAACGTGCGTGAGCGCGTTGGTCTTATTGATGTGAGCCCGTTGGGAAAACTACAACTTACGGGTCCTGGAGTGCCTGAGCTGCTGGAACGCATCTACACCAATCAGTGGGGGAACCTCCGTGTTGGACGAGTACGCTACGGCGTGATGTGCAACGACGAAGGTGTGGTACTAAACGATGGGGTTTGCGCGCATCTGAGCGACGAAACATGGTATATGACGACAACTTCTACTGGTGCGACAACGATCTTTGAGTGGTTGCAATGGTGGCTGCAGTCCGGGTGGGGTGAGGGTATCCACTTAACGGATCTAACCGATGCCTACTCCGCTTTCAACTTAGCGGGACCTCAATCGAGGACAGTCTTAGAGAAATTAACAAACCGGAATTTAGCCAACAAAGCCTTTCCTTACATGCGCGTCCGGTCCACTAAGGTCGCGGATGTACCGTGTCGATTACTGCGTATCGGTTTCACAGGCGAGCTTTCTTACGAAGTTCATTGTCCATCCGCCTACGCCTTGCACGTCTGGGAAGCACTGATGGAGGCAGGTAGAGAGTTTGGCATTGCTCCATTTGGCGTGGAGGCGCAGCGTATATTGCGACTGGAGAAAGCACATATTATTGTTGGACAGGACACCGATGCTATGTCCGACCCGCTCTCTGCCAATATGGCGTGGGCAGTGAAATTGGACAAGCCCGACTTTCTGGGAAAACCTTCCCTGATGCGGATCTCTGCTGAGGGACCAAAGCAGCTTTTGGTCGGCTTCAAGATGGTGGATCCGGACGTTGTTCCCGATGAAGGGTTACAGATTGTCGAACCCGACACAGACGGAAGACTAAAAATCATTGGCTGGGTCACCTCCAGCCGATTCAGTCCAACATTAGCGGAGGCAATTGGACTCTGTTGGTTACCGCCAGAGTTGGCATCTCAGGATGGGGCACCCTTTACGATCCGCATGGACGGAGATTTGGCAGAGGCGCGCGTCCACCACGGTGCTTTCTATGATCCCGATGGAGAAAGGTTACGCATGTGAGCACCTCCAAAACACCCATCAAGCTAACCCCGCTACGCTCCATCGCCCAACGCTTGGGCGCAACGTTTACGGAGAAACAAGGATGGCGTATCCCAGAGGTTTATACGACGGCGGAGGATGAAATTACCGCTGCCCGTGAACGGGTTGCTCTCGCTGACGAAACACCGAATGGGAAGCTGCTGCTTGAAGGCGATCACGCCGACTCTGTGTTGATGGAGGCTTTCGATCTAGGTTCACTCCAAATCAACGAAGGACGTGATGGGATCTATCGATTACGGAACGATCTCTTCTTTATTAGTACATCGCCCGGCAAAGGGGTTAGAGCACAGAAAAAACTGACGACCGCATCGGCAGCGTCTGAGCAGTTTGTTACGATCACAGACATAACCCATGGGCGAGCAGAGATTCGGGTGATCGGTCCCGCCGGCCAAGAGCTTTTAAGCAAAGTGTGCGGATTGGATTTCCATCCCTCGGCGTTTCCAAATGAAACAGCGAAACAGAGCAGCCTCGCTAAGACCACGCAGCTGATTATTCGCTGCGACATCGGTGAATTGCCAGCATTTTCTATCATAGGAGTACAGTCGCTGGGTGTCTATGTTTGGGATACCCTAATGGAGGCAGGCAGAGAGTTTGGAGTTGTGCCGATTGGCACCGCGGCATTAGATGTCCTGACCAAGACGTAAGAATTAGGTGGAAGGTCCCCTCAGATGGCAACGAAACTGACACATGAAAACCTCATCGAATGCGGCTTGGACAGATCGACATCGGAACAACTGTTAGTGCGAATCAAGCCACTACTCTCATCGCTCCCAGCTGCAGCTTGTTGGCAAAAAATTACGCAAACCATTTTAACCCCTGACCACCCATTCGCACTTCATCAACTGCTCTATAATACGGTTTTTGCTGACTGGAAAGGCGCAGTTGCCCCCGCTTGGTTTCCGACTGAAGAGGAAATTGAGAAAACAAACATCGCGACAGTTATGCGGGAGCTCAATCTTGATTCTTATGAGGCGCTCCATTCGTGGGCGGCACACCATCGCGCCGATTTCTGGCGGTTGATGATTGAAAGGCTTAGGATTCGATTTCAGCGAAAATTCAGTGAGGTAGTGGATCTTTCTAAGGGAGATGAATTTCCCAAGTGGCTTGTAGATGCGCGGCTTAACATCGTTGAGAGTTGCTTTAACGCACCAAGTAATGCCACAGCGATTGTGTCTCAGTCAGAGGTTTCGACGCTTTCAACGATGACCTATGGAGAACTCAACATACTTGTCAATCGGGTTGCCAATGGATTTGTGGAGGCTGGTTTCCAATCGGGCGATGCTATCGCTGTCAACGTGCCCATGCATACCGAATCGGTTGGAATTTATCTCGGAATCATCAAAGCGGGTGGCGTTGTGATTTCGATTGCGGACAGTTTCGCGCCTGATGAGATTCAGATGCGTCTGCGTATCGCAAAGGCGAAGGGGATCTTCACGCAAGACTATATTCGCCGTGCAGGAAAACAGTTGCCGTTATATTCAAAGGTTGTTGACGCGAACGCGCCGAAGGCGATAGTACTTTCTCGTGACGACGATCCTCCGGTCGAATTGCGACAAGGTGATTTAACTTGGGAGGGATTTCTCAGCGATACCGATCAGTTTGAATCTGTTGGTTGTAATCCACATGATCACACGAACATTCTGTTTTCTTCGGGAACCACGGGAGAGCCTAAAGCGATTCCGTGGACGCAAACCACGCCGATTAAATGTGCTGTGGATGCGTACCTACATCACGATATTCAGCACGGCGATGTGTTAGCTTGGCCCACCAATCTTGGATGGATGATGGGACCTTGGCTCATCTACGCGAGTTTAATCAATCGGGGGACAATTGCGTTATACGATGGTGCTCCAACAGAGCGGGAGTTTGGCGAGTTTGTGCAAAATGCTGGCGTTACAATGCTCGGCGTCGTGCCAAGTTTAGTGAGAGCTTGGAAAAATACGGGCTGTATGAAGAGGCTTGATTGGACCGCGATTAAAGCCTTCAGTTCCACAGGCGAGTGTTCCAACTCTGAGGATATGTTGTTTCTGATGTCTTTGGCGGGATACCGACCAATTATCGAGTATTGTGGCGGGACCGAGATAGGTGGCGGTTATCTCACCGGCACGATTGTCCAGCCCGCTGCTCCGTCGACATTTACAACACCTGCCTTGGGGCTGGATATAGCCATCTGCGCTGAGGACGGCCAACCAGCCAACAATGGCGAGGTCTTTGTAACGCCACCCTCTATTGGACTTTCCACCGAATTGTTAAATAACGATCACTACGAGGTGTATTTTGACGGGACTCCCCGACTGTCGAAGATACCACCCCTCCGTCGTCACGGGGATGAAGTGGAGCAGTTGGCTGATGGCTATTACCGGATCCATGGGCGCGTGGATGATACGATGAATCTCAATGGTATCAAGGTCAGCTCCGCAGAGATTGAGGCAGTTCTTAATTCGGTGAACGGTATTCGAGAGGTCGCAGCGATTGCGACATCTCCGCCCGACGGTGGTCCCAGCCAACTGGTCATTTATGCCGTGCTGCTGCCCGGATCAGATACCGGTTCGTTGCATGCGTCTCTACAATCGGCGATCCGGGAACATCTTAATCCACTGTTTAGGATTCACGATGTGGTCGTTGTCGATACCTTACCCCGAACCGCCTCTAACAAAATCATGCGCCGCGTCCTGCGCGATCAACAGCCCTCTTAAAGATCCTCCTCAATTCGCAGCAACTATGCACAAAAAAAACCGGCAGAGGCAGTTTATCTCACGCCCCTACCGGTTCGGCTTTTGATCAGTTTTACTTGCCGTTGCCGTGCAATGCGTCGACAACCTTTTCCGGTTTCATTGGAAGTTCGGTGATCCGGATGTCAACGGCGTCGGCCACAGCGTTTGCCATTGTTGCCAACGTTGGAGTGATTGGCGGTTCACCGACCCCCTTCGCACCGAATGGTCCGTCGGGTGCTTCCACCTCAACGATGACGGACTGAACAGTGGGCAAGTCTGCCGTAGTCGGCACGCGGTAATCGACAAAGCCGGGGTTCACGTTACCTCCCTCGTCATACTGCATCTCCTCCATAGTTGCCCAAGCGTAGCCTTGTACCGTGCCACCCTCGATCTGTCCCTCGACCGCCATCGGATTGATAGCGAAACCGACATCCTGAGATGATGCCATCTTCAGCACCTTGATTCTGCCGGTCTCTGGATCAATTTCGACCTTAGCAATCTGTGCTGCAAGGGCAGGTGTTGAAGGTTTGCGTGCAAAGGAGCCTTTGCCGACAATCGGGCCACCAGTTGTGGAGAGACTGTATGCAGCCAATTCACCGAACCCGATCGACTTCGGCGGGTCAGCTACGATGGTTGACACCTGGCCATCTTTGAGTTCAAGGGAATCCACGTCGGTATTCAACCGCTCAGCAGCAAGTTCGAGGAGTCGTCTCCGCGTGTCCTCTGCAGCGAGCTTGGCGGTATTGCCCATTGTGAAGGTGACAACACTGCCGCCCGAGCCGGTGGCATAGGGCGCGGAGTTAGTGTCACCACGTGAGATCGTAACCTCATCATAGGGAAGGGTTAGGATTTCAGCGACAATCTGGGCAAGTGCCGTGTCTGTGCCGGTAATATCCATTGAACCGTGGAAGATTCGCGCGCTTCCATCTTCGTGGATTGAGACGAACATCCCGCCGGGCCCACATCCATTTGTCCAGTCGCCGATTGCGACGCCCCACCCTTGATTTGGTCCCTTCGTACGATTCTTCCAATCTACCGCATCAGCGACCGCTTGTAGGGTTTCCTTATAACCGACCTTGGGTTCATTCGGACCTGCGGGCACTGGATCACCCTCGACCCGCATATTTTTGAGGCGAAACTCGACCGGATCAAGGTTAAGTTTACGTGCAATATCATCGAGTTGCGATTCCCCGGCAAACGCGACCTGTGGTGTTCCCGGTGCGCGATAGGCGGCCGTGCCTGACTTGTTAGTATAGACACCGTACGCATCAACCTTTAGGTGCGGGAACTTATAAACGCCACGCAGGCGGATGGTACTACCAATTGAGGCACCCGACACAGAACCTGAATCCCAGAAAGCCAGTCCTTCGCGGGCGAGGATTGTGCCGTCGTTTTTCACGCCGGTCTTCAACTTAATCACACAACCCGGCGCCGGACGACCATCGGTAAATTCCTCTTCACGGGTCATCTGGATCTTCACCGGACGGCCTGTTTTCTGAGAGAGTAGGACAGCAGGAACGTGCGTCAATGCAACGCCGAAACGTCCGCCAAACCCGCCGCCCATTGTTGTTGCAATGACGTTAATCTGATTGAGCGGGATGCCAAGTGTACCGGCAATACCGGAACGGATGGCGAAGGGACCTTGCGTACTTGCCCACACCGTTACTTTTCCAGTGGATTCTACATCCGCGACAGAGACGTGTGGCTCCATGTAGGTCTGGTGGACGCGTGGGATAACATACGTGTCTTCTACAACGAGATCCGACTCAGCAAAACCTTGCTCTACATCACCTGCGTCAGAGTGGGTTTCGGCGGAGACGTTGTAGTAGACCTCATCTGCCAGTTCCTCCATCTGGGCATTTAACTCAGCGATCCTTGCGCTGTGGTCTTGTGAGTCATCCCGTTCAAGTTTCCGCAACTCAGTTCTAAGAACTCGACGGGCGGGTCCATCTTTCGTATCATCGCTGTGGAGGCGTGGTGCCTCCGGTTGAATGGCTTCCATCACATCCTGGACCGCGGGCAGCACTTCATATTCGATCTTGACCAGATCCGCAGCTTCCTCTGCGACATCCGGATCTGTTGCTGCGACAGCTGCAATCGGTTCACCAAGATATAGGACTTTGTCCGTAGCGAAAACTCGTCGTCCGCTTTCGACATCGTCTTGCGTGATGATAGCCCGTACACCGGGCAGTTTTTCAGCTTCGCTCGTATCAATATTCAGGATCTTTGCGTGTGCGTGCTTGCTGCGAATAAACTTTCCATGAAGCATACCGGGCAGATGGACGTCTCCTCCATACTGTGCCGCCCCCGTAACTTTTTCAAGGGCATCAACTCTCGGTACACTTTTGCCAAGAACTGTATATTCTGACATGAAGAATCTCCTTTTTGGGCTGGAATCTCAAACATAAGCGTTAAGATCTAATCATCAGTAGGCGGTGGATATTACGAATTGCGCATGACTTCCGCCGCACTCATCACAGCTTCAATGATCTTTGTGTACCCTGTGCATCGGCAAATATTATTACCAAGCGCGTGCCTGATCTCTGCTTCTGTTGCGTTGGGATTTTCGTCGAGGAATGCTTTGGACGCTACGATGAATCCCGGTGTACAGAAACCACACTGGTATCCCCCTTTGTCCATGAACGCTTGCTGGATGGGGTGCAGTTGGTCGCGGCTGGCGAGTCCTTCTATCGTTGTGATTTCCTTGCCGTTGGCGCTTACACCGAGCATCATACAGGATGTTACTGCTTTTCCATCTACAATAACTGTGCATGCGCCACAATCGCCGGTGCTGCATCCCTCTTTCGTTCCTGTTAAACCGATTGTATCACGAAGGGTAGCCAACAGTGTCTTGCGCGGTTCAATTAACAGATCATATGTATCAGTGTTGACTGTTAAACTGACTGGGTGCTTCTTCATTGCGTTATCCTTTCTGTTCCCCGAATAGGTCCGGGGACGGATCTAAAACAGATATGACGTTTTGATTTCTGTGTGTCTGAGAGATGAATCAGGATTTGACTGAACTCGGCTTGACGGTTAACCCTGTGCGCGATCAACCGCTGCTTGAAGTGTTCGCCTAGTCAGTACACCGACCATTTCTCGCCGATGTTCTGCCGAGCACCGCAGGTCGGAAATAGGGCTTGATTGCGCTGAAGCAGCCGCGGCTGCTTGTTGTAACAGCTCAGTCGTCAGAGAATTGCCATTGACAATCGCTTCGGCATCGGTAGCTCGGAGAGGGGTAGGGGCAACAGCAGAAAGTCCAATTTTAACATCCGAGACAGCGCCGTTATCCGCCGTTGCAGATGATGCGACACCTACGAACGCCAGATCCATCACTTCCCTGATCTTTTGCTTGATATACTGGGAACCTTGATTGGCACTGCGAGCTGGGCATTCAAACGCTGTGACAATCTCGCCGGTTTTTAACACAGTTTGTCCCGGACCTACAAAGAAGGTTTCAATAGGTACGGTACGCTCGCCGTCGGCACTGGCAATTTTAACTTGTGCGCCAAGTGCCAGCAGAGGTGCTGCGGTATCTGCAGCGGGGGAGCCATGACTGATGTTACCCCCTATCGTTGCAAGGTGGCGAATCTGGACACCGCCAACCTCACCGGCTCCTTCGGCAAGGGCAGTATAGCGCTCACGAATTATTGGATCGTTCTCCAGTGTACGCATCTTCGTCAGCGCCCCGATTCGCAACCCACTTTCTTCGTCATAATTAATACTAGTTAATCCAGGAATTTTTTCTAAACTGATAACATGCTCAGGCGTCGCTGTCCGTGCTTTCATTTCTATGATAAGATCTGTGCCACCGGCTAATAGCTCCGCTGTGCCGTTGTATTTTGTCAGCAGATCTGACGCTTCTTCAATCGTTTCCGGTTCAAAAAACTCAAAATTCCTCAATGTTATGGCCTCCCTGTAAGATACGAGGCATCCCACCTCGCGAGATCGTTGACCTTGAATGTAGTTTAACGTGGTTAAAGCATACCAAATCTGGTTGGGGTTGTCAACGCTTAAATGTTTGCATCAGTTGATACTATTCGATGATAAGTTGATGATGGTGCTTCACTGATTCAGCAGGACAATCTATAGCAGCCAGTTGAATTGAATTCCCATCAAATTCAACATGCCGCTGCGTTGTGAAGATAGCACATTGATCTTCCCGCTTCAACAGATGGACATGAACACAGCCTGAAATGCCGTAAAGATTAATGAAATCATAGACGATTTTAGGTAGTTGGTCTAGCTCGCTATGTTGATGGGGGGCATACGGTGCCACCAAGACCGATGAACGACCTTTAAACGTGCCGAGTAAAGCCTTAGGGCGGGAATCACGAAAGAGGTGTAACACACTTTTATTGGGAGATTTGAAAAGTTTATTGCAAGCTCTCTTTAGGGCACCAAATGATCCAACTGGTGGTGCAACATAGGACGACAAAGAACAAGCAACATCATTTGGCGGCTCGGTGTCCGGGAGAACATACCGACAAATGAGAAGCGGTTTTGATTTGAATGACACCAAAAAGTAAGTGCAGTATGCAGGTTTTTCGGAGAGTAAATCAAGAAATTCCGAAAAGTTTGAAATTTCGCGTGATTTTTGTTCTTCAGGTTGATCACCTGTTTGAAAGGAATGTAACCAGAATTTGAAGCGAGTATTAATACTGGCGTAGGTTTCACCAATTATATTCAGGAGTTCACTGGCGTGTCCGTATGTATCTTCGATAGTACCAATAAAATATCGATGGTTTTCGGATACGCGCCCGGTGACGAGTTTGAGTTTTTCGATGAGCCGCACTATTTTTCTTTGGAATATGTCAAACTCTAGGGGGGCTGCGATCAGCTGTTCGATCTCATCTACAAAACCATCAGATTTTTCCAGATCTTCTGTCAACAGATGCAGCTCGGATAACGCCTCTCTAAGAGATTCCGAGGTCAAGTGAGTTATTTCTGTGATTGATTTAGATATTAATCGCTCAGTGGTATCCGCTGTTGTTAAATTCTGCTTTTCTTTCATACGAAGTTGTGCTATAATAAATTATTTACTTGTAATTTAAGTAGTAAGTTGTTAAACACTTCTGTAGATATGTGGCTATAAACTTTAAGAATTATACACTATATTCATCTAAAATGAAACAACTATTTCAGAAAGAGTGTTTGACATAAAGAGGCTCTCGACTATAATCAGACGAGGACGATTCGCTGCTTATCGTCCAAAGCATCTTGTATCGAGACAGGCTGTCATTATAGGTTAGATTTTTAAGGAGATAACATGGCAAATTGGGGTGAATATATTGCGGATACGCTGGACCGCTTGTCAGGAAAGCGACAAACCTCAACGCTTCCGCAAATCAGCTTGCAACCACCTGAAACAACTGATGAGCTCGCCATCTATGAGGGAAAGGAAACGCGGCGTGAAAAGCAGGTCAAGGAACGCTTGTCGTATCAGTTGTTCGAGAAGATGAGACGTCGTACTTTTAGCTGGAAATCTTATTACTACTATGATGCCTTTGATATCCCGCGGATTGCAATTACGAATGAGAATGCAACGGGAACCCATATTATTGAGCGCCGGCATTTGCTTCCAGAGGATCGGATCATTGAAGCCAACTTTTATGCAAACTCCAATGCCTCTACGATCTATATTGATGCAAATGATTTGGCTCGTGTGAGTCAGGAAATATTTGATCAGCTCAACGCGAAATCTATCAATTTCCAGATTTATAATAAGACCTATCCGCTGGAAATCTGGTTTGACAGTGATCAGAAGCAGGCAAATCAGTTTTTTTCGCTTGGCGAGCATAAAATTTGTATCGACGAGCAACGGGCATATCTGCTGCGCCCTTTCCGGAATTTGGGCGCGGATGGGTTTGCTGCTTTGTCGAACCGGTTACTCGCCCAAGAGGGCATCGCTGTCGATCCGAAAAGCACCATAGAATCATTACTGATTGAACTTGGGAGTGAGGAACTGCTTTACCATTATCAAGATGCTTTGAACCTGTATAACCAAAGGACCTCGCGGCGGCGATCCGCTGATCTAAATGAAGATGATGAGCAGCCCTTAATTATCACGAAGGCACGTCAGCGCACGCGTAGAGGACAAGCTAGCAATCGTCCAGCCACCGATAGAGGTCGTCCTGAACCTATACCGGAGGGGATGTATGATCTGTTAGCCTTTGTCTTTGAAAAGAACTTCTCAGAAATTGAGGAAGACTTGATGCACATTAGCCTTGCAGCATTGAGTTTAGATCGGGGCGCAGTCACTGATGGTTGCGCAATTTTGAGGGATAAACTTTGTTCCTATACAGAGGCGGCGGTGCTACAAGAACATCAGCTGGAATATCTTTACCAATTTGTGCAGAGGCTATTAGATGAAGAAGAGGAACCAGAAGAAGAGGTCTACTCGCCTCTCGAAGATCAAGCGTATGAGGAAATACTCGTCGAATTGTTAGAGGACATCCGTGACATCACAGCAGATTTCCGCTACATTCACTATCCACCCATTAGTAATCAAGTTGATTCGCTCCAAGAATCAGTTCAGTCACTTTCACATGCACTTGAGGATGCTGAAGATAAGCAGCGACGTCGTGAAATCAGTGACAGGCGCGAGATTTTGACCAAAAAGGCATTTGAAGTTCCTAACTCTCACACCTACAGCGTTGATAGTACGAAGGCACGAATTAGTTTTTACGAGCGATTGCTAGAGATTCAGAAGACTGTTCGCGATGCACAAGAACAAGCCAGCAATTCCGCCCATGATGTTGCTTTTGGTTTAGCGAAATCTGCTTACATTTTAGCTCAGCTGCATTTGAAGGCGTTTCCGGACTTAGGTAACCTCTCCAACCAACTGATTGAACTAATGCAGCGGGAATCGGATGATAATTACAAGGAATTTGAACTTGAACTGATTAAAACGCTCGCGCAGATTGCTGCTACGCTCCATGGGACTACCAAGATAAATCTATCAGACCAGCTAATGAAGATAACAAACAAGTTGCAGAAGTTTTGTACTGATAACAAGCAATTCAGTGAAAACAGTTGGAATTCGGCTTATACCGAGTTTGTCAAGCGCGAGGCTGGGGAATTTAATGATAGTGTGCGTGAGTCTGCAATTGAGAAATATGATCAGATAGCCGAACAGATTGATTTCCAACTGGAGTTGATTGAGATTTTTATCAGTGGCGTTAATGTTCCCGCACTGCTGCCAGCACAATTGCACGAATCAGGAAAAGGGTTGCAAACATTCCTTGTAGAACAGTTGAAGAAATACCTTAACACACAAAACCTGCAACTTCAGAGCGTCCCAGGGCGTGAGCATCAACTTCGATCACTTATTAATGAATTGATGCCTATGCAACTGGATACTCCACTTGAACAGTTGGAATATTTCTTTCGAAGTACGGCTTAACATCCAAAAAAAGGTCTAATGATTCAAGAGAGGTGAAACTTCATCTGTTGTTTTAACGTATTGATTACAGATAGGGTTTATTATAAACTCTTTAGAAGTCAATGAATGAAATGACAGCCTGATTTTACCCCCCGTCTTTACTTTATCATCTGGAGGATCATGGATTTGCTACCGAAGAAATTAGAAGCCTACCCCGTTAAGCCATACTTCTCTGAGCAGCAAGAGTTGAATGAGCGCTTGAATGAGATTCTCCCACCATATATATCGAAAATACCTCTTACTACACGTGGGAAGCGTTTGGTTCAGGTCTGTGCCCGGGTTACTCTGATCATTTGTCTCCTGTCTACGATGGCAGCTCTTGGATTTCTGGCTCATCGTGCGGTGAAGCAGAAAGACACGTTCTGGCACTATCTCACAAAGAATCAGACCATAGTCCTGACGTTAATGCAAGGAAAGAAAGTGCAGGACGCGGCAACCCATGAGGTACTAGCAACACTCACAGCTGCGGACAACAAGACGATGCAGGAGCGGTTAATTCAGCTGCAATTAGACGGATACACTCAGAACCATTCGCAACAGATCCCCATCATTTACGACTTGTCGGCACAGAAGGATTATCGGAAAACGTACGAACAGTTGATTCAACCGGCACTTGAGCAGGGGTATCGAATCTATAACAACTTCAATCAAAAAACTGAGCAGGAAGTATATGGGATTACGACGAATGAGCTGATATACCAAAAAGGCTTAGCTGCACCGGGATATGGTCCCAAGGCATTAGAAAACGTGCTATTCGGGGCACGGCGTTATTTCCCATTCGCTCTCATTGCCGGACGAGTTGCTGACATAGATCCGCTGCTTTTATTAAAAATCTTTGAGATTGAAACCCGTTTCAGTGAAGTTGTGGTTGGTCCCAGTCAGACGGAAGATGGGGAAGATGATATTGGTATTGCTCAAAACAATCTGGCTGTCTTACCCAACTTGATTCGCCACATCTTAGATCCAAGTATGCCGGCATACTCTCCCTTCTTTGAATTTCTGAGCCCCGGAAAGGATTGGGAAACGGGGAAACAACTCACTTGGAACGAGTATTTACCCCGATTGGAAGAGGAGTTAGCGGGAACTTATGATCGTCAAAAAAATCCGCACGGAAAATATTATACTAATATGCTGAAAGCCCCTCACATCGGTGCTTTCTTGGCAGCCTATCACATAAAGCGTGATAAGACCTACCGTTTCGAAGATTGCCTGGATTTTTACATCAAAAATGCCAAAGCCCTAAAAGTTGAGCTTGACCTCAAGCAGGATGTACAGCCATATCATTGGGCGTATTATACCTTCTACAACGGCGGTCCCAAACGTTGGCATGTGCTAAGAACATATTTGAAGATGCGCCAAAATCAGGAGTTGATTCCGCCTGAACTGCAGGAAGCAGTTGACACTATAAAGCGTCGTAACGAGGAAGCACAACGGATCGGAAATAAAAACGAATACCTGAAAGGGCTCGTTTTCGACCAAGTGGAAGGCAAGATCGTTAGAAATGATGGTCTGCTTGACTATGGGCTATTTGATTTCTCACCAAATTTCAAACCTCGAGAACTCATGTCTGGGCTTCCTCCTAACCTTGCTATGGCAAAAAAGATTGGTGATTAGTACAAGTGGACAGGCTTACAGTGGATGGGGAATATCCCGTGTAAGCCTGCTCATATGTCTATGCTGAGAAAATACGACCTAACGCCCTCTGTCCTGCTGCTCCTCCTACCGATTATTTTCTTCTTCTTTGTTTTTCTGATATATCCCCTCCTATACATTTTCAAAGAATCTTTCTGGATCAACAACCATCTGAGCCTTGAGTATTTCAAGCTGATGGTTACAGACGAAAGCATCCGCAAGTTGGTCATTAATAGCTTCAATATGGGGATTGTAGTGACGCTCACGACAACCCTTATCACGCTGCCACTTGCTTATTTTCTCACCCGCTACCGTTTCCCTGGTCGTAACGTCCTGCAAGGGGTTATTCTGATTCCGATTATTATGCCGCCTTTCGTCGGGGCAATTGGCATGAAGAAGCTGTTCGGTTTGTATGGTAGCGTGAATATCTTTCTGAGCAAGATTGGGCTTATCGATCTGGCGGATGCAATTGATTGGTTCGGCAGCGGTTTTTGGGGCGTGATTTTGCTGTCTACTTTGCACCTCTATCCGATAATGTATCTGAATGTAGTTGCAGTGTTAGCAAACGTAGACCCAAGTTTGGAGGAAGCAGCGGAAAATATGGGAGCATCTCGCTTTACGCTTTTCCGAACAGTGACACTCCCATTGATGCTGCCAGGATACTTCGCAGGGGCGATTCTTGTATTCATTTGGGCATTCACCGACTTGGGCACACCGCTAATCTTCAACTACAATGAAGTAATCGCTGTACGGATCTTTCGCCAAGTTACCGATGCTAACGTTAACCCAATGGGGTATGCACTCGTCGTCTTGATTATTGTGCTGACAGCCCTCGCATTCTACATCTCCAAACGTTGGACCGGGGCTGGACGGTATGAGATGCTCGGACGTGGACACGTGGGCTCTCGCGAGATTCAAGCAAGCCGTTGGATGTGTACTATTATCTATTGTTTTGTGGGTGTCATCATATTCATGGCACTGTTACCACATATTAGTATTGTCTTGACCTCACTGACTCCTGACGCGAGTCAATGGCGATTGAGTGTGCTGCCTCAGAGTTATACGCTGCAGCATTATTTAGAAGTGTTCAGCCACGAAAGCAAACTGGAAGATACGCTGCTCAGTATCAAGAATAGCTTATTCTATAGCGTGTTCAGTACGCTGCTCGCGCTCTTCCTGGGAATAACACTCTCATATCTCCTGACCCGAAGACAAATCCCGTTCAAGAATTTGCTCGATGCTATTGCTATGTTACCCTTAGCTCTGCCGGGTGTTGCGCTCGCCTTTGGTTATGTGGGCAGTTTCGCGGATACGACGCTGCTACTTCGTCACTTGCCCCAATCTATCGTGTCCGTCTTAGATCCGCGGCAGAACCCGATTCTACTGCTCATTATCAGTTATGCAGTCAGACGCCTACCGTATATGCTCCGCTCTATTTATGCGGGTCTTCAGCAGACCAGCGTAACATTGGAAGAGGCATCACAGAATCTTGGCGCAAGCCCAGCACGGACGCTGTACAAAATTACCCTGCCCCTTGTAATTGCCAACATCATTGCCGGATCAATCCTTGTGTTCTCATTCTCTATGCTGGAAGTAGCTGACAGCTTGATTCTTGCAATGCGAGATCAATATAATCCAATTACCAAGGCTATCTGGAACCTTTCACAGCGTCCGGTTGGTGGGGCGTATATTGCATCTGCATTGGGTGTGGTGGGAATGTTTATTTTGATAGGGTGCCTGGTTAGTGCAGGACGTATCCTTGGGGGACGCTTAGGTGAGATTTTCAAAATCTGATGTGTATGCTTGTTAAACGCAGTGGATTAAAGTTGTCTTTTACAAGCGCGGTTCAACATACAATGTTTTTTCGTGGGTGTAATTCACGAAGCCTGGGGCGGTTCCCTTTGGTTTGACAACATACCGAAACCATGTATAGTCGACGGGAACATAACTGGAGTGTTGTGCTTTACTGAAGAATGCCGCAATTTGGGCGGCTTTCAGAAGCGTCGGCATTGGGATGCCTGGCTTACTTTCGGGATTGCGAATGACAACGTGCGAGCCGTGAATCTGCTTTGCGTGTAGCCACATGTCTCGGCTTGAGGCAACTCGACGAAGGAGCAGGTCGTTTTCCTTGCTATTGCGCCCCACATAGATCTGAAAACCATCGGGCGAGGTATATTTCCGAAATGCACCGGCGGATTCGCTCTGCTTGGACTGACGTTTAGTTACTTTTATCCAACCTTTTTTTATAAACTCGGACTGAATCGCTCGAAGTTCTTTTAACCCTTTCGCTTCTTCCACTTCCGATGCATAAGCCTGTAACGCTTCTTGGTCCGCTTCATTATCAGCAATTAATCGATGGAGAACGGAAATACCGCGTTTCGCTTTAGTGTACCTCTTGAAGTACTGTTGGGCATTTTCTGACGGGCTAAGTTGCGGATCAAGCTCGATTGACAACTCACTCAAATCTGGATTGTAGTAGTCCTGCACCTGAATAATTGTCTGGCCTCGCTCGATTTGGTGTAAGTTCGCAGTAAGAAGTTCACCCTTGATCCGATAATCTTCCGCTCGTTCCGCACTTTCCAGATCCTGCCGCAGCGACACCTGTTTTCGCTCCAGCGAGGCAGTCATTTTGTCCAGAACTTGGCGTAGCGTATTCCGTTCCGATTGCATCGCCTCATTGCGAGTTACTGCATCGTAGTAGGCGGACAAGGCTTCGCTCATCGTTTCAAAATGCCGGCTCTCAGTATTTGGGAATTGCATCAGTTTGAACGCGGAGACATCGACAACCTTATCTCCGTCAGCCAATCGATCTGGGTCATTCGCACTCTCTTCTAATTTAGGATTTTCAGGCGAATCATCTGCGTCAACGAGCACTTGGGGTTGGCTGGTGGCAGACGGTTGGAAATACCGCACAACCTGTTGATACGCCTCCCAGAGACCGTCTAGCGTTGCTGAATCATCAACGCGCGCGATAATCTCCTTAGCGAGCGTTGGACTCAATCCGTCAATCTGGTTAAAAAGAAAGCGCCAGTTGATTTTCTTATTCTCGACAAGGGCAAAAAAAGCATCTTGATCTAACTTGAGAGGGTGGCATTTATCGGGCTGCGGTGGCGGGTCATAAGTCAATCCGGGCAATACCTCACGATATCGACTCATTGTTTCGTCAATATGTTTGATACTTTCGAGAATATTGCCATTTTCTTCATCAACAAGGATGATATTGCTATGCTTTCCCATAATTTCTGCAATAATCGACTTGGGCGACGCTTCGAGAACGTCGGATGTGGGGGCAATGGTAAGTTTGAGGACTCGATCTAAGCCCACTTGCTCTATCGCTGTGAGTTTACCCCGCATAACGTGCGTCATCAAGAAGTCTGCAAAATGAGAGCGTGATTGTCCTTTCGGAGGGCGTTCAACCAAGTGAACACGACCATGAACGGAATGGGTTGAAATCAACAAGAAGTGGCTTGTAGTTGACTGAGAGATCTTCAGTACAATGCTGTGAGAATTCAATTGCTCGACATGCCTAATGGTCCCATTTAGAATTGTACGACGGAGCTCATCCGTCACAAGATGCAAAGCTAAGCTATCGAATGACATGGGGCAAACCTCGTAGAAGTGACTTGTCGTAAGTGCTTCATACCTTCAGCAGCATCGCGCGTCTCAGCGTGTCGCCCGGTAGAACGGTTGCTCATTATACCATAATCCTACAGAGACGGCACGGAAAATTGACCGGTCGCGCTTCCGAGTTCATGGTTTAACCTGTGAAAATATCTTACTGTTTTCGTTGGGCGTGGATCAATTGACAGCAATTATTAGTTGTGTTAGAATTCTTGTCAAAGCTAAACTATTTTAGGTTGTTGTGGGTTTATAGTATCTGCGGTTTTCAGTTCATCCTTAGTCCTAAGTAAAAAGGGAGGATTTTAATGCGTAAGTTCTGGTTCAGTGCTTTATTATTTGCGATAGCTATTTCACTGATGGTTGCGTCATTGGCGGTCGGACAGGACAGTGTATTGGATAAAGTAAAAGACAGGGGGAGGTTAGTTTGCGGAGTATACGGCGGCTTACCCGGTTTTAGTTTCCTCAACCAAGACGGCAAGTGGAACGGCTTTGATGTGGATTATTGTCGAGCACTTGCTGCCGCTATTTTTGGAGATCCCGACAAGGTTGAGTTCGTGCCGTTGAAGACTCCGGAACGTTTTCCCGCGCTTCAGACAGGGGAGATAGATGTCTTAATCCGAAACACCACTTGGACGCTTACCCGCGACACTCAAGTGGGTGCAGACTTCGCTCCGCCTACCTTTTATGATGGGCAAGGATTCATGCTGCGCAAGGAACTTGGCGTTACCTCCTTAGAGGAGTTAGCAGGCGCGAGTATCTGTGTTACCGCTGGTAGCACGACTGAATTAAACCTCGCGGATACGATGCGGGCTTTAGGCGTAGATTTTAAGCCGGTTGTTTTCGAAGAGATTGATACGCTTTACAACAGTTATGAGCAAGAACGTTGTGATGTAGTTACAAGCGATAAGTCCCAACTGGCCGCACGTCGCAACGTGTTAAAAAATCCAGATGACCACGTTATTCTTGATGTGACTATCTCGAAGGAACCGTTGGGACCTGTTACTATCCACGGAGACAACAAGTGGAATGATGTCGTTAGCTGGGTTGTCTACGCTACGTTCTTTGCAGAGGAGCATGGAATCACTCAATCGAATGTCAGTAACTACAAATCCAAAAACCCAGAGATAGACCGTTTCTTGGGCGAGACGGGTGATATGGGAGGGAAACTTGGTCTGTCGAAAGATTGGGCGCGCCAGGTTATCGCTGCCGTTGGCAACTATGGCGAGATTTTCGAGCGCAATCTTACACCCATCGGTCTACCGCGCGGGGTTAATAAGCCGTGGACTCAGGGCGGTCTGCTTTATTCGATGCCGTTCCGTTAAAGAGTCTCACAAACAGAGCATAGATCCGGAAGTTGCACAACCCTATGGAAAACAACTCACCTAAAAGTCCAGCAGGTAAAATACCCTTCTGGCGAGATATTCGGGTCCTGCGAGTGCTGTTCCAAGTCATCTTCCTTATTGGAGTGGTGCTGCTAGCTGGTATTCTCTACACAAATATGTTAAGAGGACTCCGGGGACTCGGTTTGACCTTAAACCTCGATTTTCTCAATGATGAAGCTGGGTTTGGGATAGCTGAAGGGATTGCCTATGAACCATCGGATACCTATCTGAGGGCGTTTTGGGTGGGCGTGATAAATACCATTAGGGTTAGTGTTATAGGAATCGCGTGTGCTACGATCTTGGGGCTTGTAGTCGGCATCGCGCGGCTATCAAGCAACTGGCTTGTCAGAAATCTCGCAGCCATTTATATCGAGTGTTTTCGTAACATTCCGCTCCTACTACAGATTCTGTTTTGGTATACGGCTGTAATCCTGCAACTTCCCTCGGTGCGGAAGAGCTTCACATTTTTCGGAAGTGTGTTCATCAACCAACGGGGAGTATATCTTCCCTCACCTCAACCTACATCGGGTGTGAAGATTTGGGTTGCTTGTCTTGCCGTAGGATCTATTTTAGCACTGATCCTCTACCTTGTGCGACTGAGGGAGCTTCGACGGATGGAACAACCCGGTTTTCCTGCAAAGTGGGCACTGCCAACGTTTTTGGTAGTTGCCCTTGTGGGCTGGTTTGCGATTCCGGGGAGACCATTTACTCTGGAACTGCCAGCTTTGAAGGGATTTAACTTTGCTGGAGGGATATACCTTTCACCCGAATTCTGCGCGCTCGTGATCGGGCTTGTTATGTATACCGGAGCTTTCATCGCTGAAGTAGTGAGAAGCGGCATACAATCCGTAGCGAAGGGGCAACGAGAAGCTGCTAAAGCGATAGGTCTGAATGAATTTCAAACCCTCAGATTGATTGTCCTGCCCCAAGCTTTGCGCGTTATCGCCCCGCCACTCACCAGTCAGTATCTGAACCTTACCAAAAACTCGAGCTTAGCGGTCGCAATAGGCTTCCCAGATCTATTCAACATCGGCAACACGATGATGAACCAAACCGGACAATCCATCCCGATTTTTGGGATGATCATGATAAGTTACCTAATTATCAGCTTGACCACATCGGCGTATATGAATTGGTACAACCGCAGAATTAACCGAATTGGACGATGAGAGGGAAAGAGGCGCGTGGAAGAACGGACACCAGATATAACAATTAAACCACCCAGTGATTCAAAGAGTATATTGCAGTGGCTGAAGGCGAACCTGTTTAATACTTGGTATAATGCGCTCCTCACCCTTTTGGCCGTTGTCTTCTTATACATTGCCTTTAAGGGCATTCTGAGTTGGGCATTCACTGAGGCAAATTGGAACGTTATACCTGCTAACTTGCAGATTTTTCTAGTCGGCGCTTATCCAAGAGAAGAAATATGGCGTGTATGGATTGTGATTTATACGTTGGCTCTGCTGTTGGGTCTGAGTGCCGGCATTTGGGGTGGCTTAGCCCTCCGGCTTGCTATCGCCATCGGATGTGTTGGGGGAGGTTTGGGGATTATCCTAGCTTTTTTCCCCGTCGGTCTCTCGAATAGATTCGGTCTATTGGGCGGAGTAACGTTGCTGGTGGTGGCCTTTTTCTTATTTCGTGGAAAGATAGGGTTGCGCCCTTGGGTCCTGGGTGGTTGGCTGCTATCATTTCCTTGGACTATGTTATGGCTGCACGGATTCGCAGGTTTACCCACTGTTTTTACAAGCAGCTGGGGTGGGCTTCTCTTAACACTTATTTTGGCTGCTGTGGGGATCGTTGTGTCGTTTCCACTGGGAGTTCTTCTGGCTCTCGGACGACGGAGCACTCTTCCTGTGATTAGGTGGGTTTCAACAGCGTATATTGAGACAGTGCGCGGTGTGCCCTTGGTGACAATTTTGTTTATGGCACAGATTATGGTTCCCATTTTCTTGCCTGATTTTCGCCTTGACAAGATCTTGCGGGCAATGCTTGGTATCACACTTTTTTCTGCTGCTTATATGGCAGAGAACGTCCGTGGAGGGCTGCAATCGATCCCGACGGGACAGTACGAAGCAGCTCATGCAGTGGGCCTCAACTACCCTCTTACGATGTTACTTGTTGTCCTACCACAAGCACTTCGCTCGGTTATCCCGGCAATTGTTGGACAGTTTATCAGCCTCTTTAAGGATACATCGCTGGTCACTGTCATCGGACTGTTAGATTTATTGGGTATAGCCAAAACAGTTATTGCAAACCCTGACTGGTTAGGACTGCAAGCTGAAGTATATCTGTTCGCCGCGGTGGTCTATTTTGTTTTCAGCTACTCTATGTCATATATCAGCCTGAGGATTGAAGATGCTCTGGGAGTTCAGTAGGTATAAGATTAACTCGTGTATACTCGGAAGGGAGCGATGAAATAGTGGCAGATCTTGAAAATACGCCAGACGATTCAATTATTATCTGTGAGGATGTCCATAAATGGTTCGACGATTTCCATGTACTCAGAGGCATTACTGCCACGTTCAAAAGAGGGGAAAAAGTTGTGATATGCGGACCTTCAGGATCAGGGAAATCCACATTTATCCGCACCATAAATCGTCTGGAAACGCATCAGAGGGGACGCATTATCGTTGACGATATAGAACTCAGTGATGATCTTCGCAACATAGAACGTATCCGCCAAGAAGTCGGCATGGTATTCCAACAATTCAACCTGTTCCCACACCTAACTGTTCTACAAAACGTGACGTTAAGTCCCATCTGGGTTAAAAAGATGGCGAAAAGCGACGCGGAATCCGAGGCTGTAGCACTACTTGAACGAGTTGGTATTGAAGAACATGCTCACAAATTTCCGGCACAGATTTCGGGTGGGCAGCAGCAGCGCGTTGCAATTGCGAGAGCCTTGGCGATGCAGCCTAAGATTATGCTGTTCGATGAACCCACAAGCGCGTTAGATCCTGAAATGATAAACGAGGTCTTGGATGTAATGCGTGAGTTAGCTGCGTCCGGCATGACTATGTTGGTTGTCACACATGAGATGGGATTCGCACGTGAGGTGGCAGATCGGATTATCTTTATTGATGAGGGGGCGATTGTCGAAGAGGCGGCGCCAGCGATTTTCTTCGATAATCCACAGAATGAACGCACCCAACTCTTTATCTCGCAAACTCTACAACATTAAATAGAGCCAACGTGAATAAAAATTTTCGAGGTAAGAACCAACCAAAAATTCGCCGGAAAGCCTGTTGTACTGTGCAAAATTCGAGATGCATCCACTGTTCAGTATCTTTCTATCGGAATTCTTACTTGCATTACTATTCTGAATCAAGTATAATTTATCTGTAACTGTACAATGGATTGAAGAAGTGGTATTAGGTTCAAATAGAAGCATTTCCCCGGCTGTATGCTGTATTTTGTACCTCTTGCGCTAAATCCTGATTTTCATTTGCAGTTCTGAATCTTTAGGAAAGGAGGTACACACCGATGGCAACAGGTCGAGTGAAATGGTTCAGCGATCAAAAAGGTTACGGATTCATCGTAACCGACGAAGGGCAAGATGTCTTCGTTCATTATTCCAACGTTGAAGGAACTGGCTTCAAAACCCTTGATGAGGGACAAGAGGTCGAGTTTAACGTTGTGGAAGGGGACAAGGGACTCCAAGCCGAAGAAGTCAGAAAAATTGACGGCTAATAAAGCTGATAAAAATAAAACCGGGGAAAAAGCTCTCAAGCAATTGGGAGCTTTTTTTATTGGGTTGGATAGACTCAATGAACAATTATGTTCGAGGATCGCATTCCAGCAACTTACCCGCGCATGCGCTGTGCAAAATCAGAAGTTACTGGCATGGTTTAATCGAGCAGGACTATCTGAAAAGCCACTGCCTTTCTAAAAAACGGGTCAGATTGGCAGATCTCGTCTCAATGATCTGCCTCTCACGCAAGCGGCGTTATCTTTTTCGGAATACACCCCAACCTTGACGAATTCTATTTTTCCATGTAGGTAGGTCGTCGCCATCCTCAACGCTTGCGTTCTCATCCCTTTCCGCATTCCCTTCTATTACATGCTGGTAGGCAGGTATTTCCTCTTCTACGTCAAACTGGGGCGTACTCTGGATTAACCCAATATTGCGGCGTGCCTCATCAAAATCCGGGTTAATCATTAACGCCTGCTTCCAACAGGCGAACGCCAACCGCGCGTTGCCTTGCTTGTAACAGATAACCCCCAACTTGTTGTAGGCCTCAGTTAAGGTGGGGTCAACAGAAAGTGCTCGCTTAAATGCTTCGATCGCGCTTTCAGTCTTACCTTGGTTCATGTAAGCATTTCCAAGGTTATAATGTATCTCCGCAAGATTCGGATCTTTACGAACGATTTCTTCCCATTGAGCAATCGCCTCTTCAAAGCGATTCTGTTCCCAATATTCAATGGCTCGGTCGTTAGCGATTTCAGCTTGCTTACTCATGAATCATTCCAATCTGGTGGTATAGGTGGGTTGTGTAGGCTTGATATTAGTATCCGCAAACAGCCGATCTGTTGCAGTTTATTTCCTCTCTTCAGAGTTTGCTTAGATCGTATTTGTCCGGTTCTCTTTATCAAGCCGCCTCAATATCAAGGAAGGCGATTAATTGTAACATTGCTAAACGAACTATATCACATTTCGCAATTTCAGTCAACATCAAAGTCAAATAAACAGGGGCACCCGGAGATACCCGCAGAAGCCCGGTTGGGATTTTATAACAGCCTCACAAACAGGTTCAATTTGAGTTGATTCGGATCTCCCCAGCAAGATTCCAGCTTAAGTCAAGGCAGTAGCCACGTTTTTTGCTTTCAGGCACGCAGATGATGCAGTACTTACCGTCACGGGCGAAACGATCGGTGATAGCAACAAGATTGAGTTCGTAGGAATAGATCATTTCAATAGCATCAAAAACGAGGAGATTGCGCGTTTGAAAATGTCTATCAAGTAGATCTTCGATAGCGATTTGTATCAGGAGGTGTATCTTTGCTTTCGCGCCGGCGTAGGCAATTGAGGCCCGCTGCTTATCTAATTCATCAAGCAGATACAGATTCAGGTTCACGTAACAATCTGTAGCGTTGTCGTATCTTTCTTTGAGCAGATGCTTGACTAAGTTCGTTTTGCCTGATTGGAAATCTCCGATGAGACAAATGGTCCCGTGCTCGGGTCCCGAATCAATGTGAGAGATTAGAGCTTGGTAGGCTTTCCATTGATTTTTATTGAGCGGGTATATTGGCATGGGGTTAGACTCATCTCAAAGAGGAGACGTCAAGAAATCTTTCCAGTGGAAGTGTGGCAGAGGAAACTCCTCCGTTTCTTTACACTGTCAAAAGGTTGCGGCTTTTTCAAAGAAGTCAATTTCGATCACATCCACGTTCGCCCGTCGAGCATTGTCAGCAACCCGCTGAATAACCATCTCGCGAACAAACGGGATAGGGATACGTTTGACACGGTGAACAACTTCCTCCGTGCAGCGAATTGAGGTATTCCCCAAGAATGGACCTTCTTCCGACTTTGCCTCAGAGGGATGATCGCATGTCTCTGGCACAAGCTGCTGCAATCGCATTGAGACGTAATCAGTGACCCAACCTTTGAGCGCTTCTCCTTTCTCCTCATTAACAGCAGTTGGCTGGGGTCTCTCGTCCAACTTCTGGCTAATACCAACCAACAAATCTTCCAATCGATTCAACCGATCCTCAACCGCAGATAACCGTTCTTCAACTCTGTTTTCGCTATTCATTATTTTTTCTCCTCAACTGTGCAAACATCATGCGTGAAACGTGGTTTAATTTTGAATCGCTGAGTAGATAAAGACTGACACAAACGCACTGAAGATATATCTATCATCTTTATTTTAGCGCCGAGGTCTGAAAGACGGAATTCCTGTCTTATCAAACCGTTCTTTGACAGCTTTCATGATTTCCGGGGTAATTTCAGAGTAGCCGTGTTCGCGGGCATATTTCTCGACACTTTTGGTGACCATCCCCCGCGCGAAGGAGGGTACCCGGTCTAATCTTTGCTGTGCAGCCTCTGTCCATTGTAGCTCGTAGTCGGTTTCAGCTGCAAAGGGGGTAGTCTTCTCGAACTTAATGGTCTTCTCTCCGGTCTGCCCTGGTTGATAATCGCAGGAGGGATCTTCAGCAAGATAGTTATCAGTGGCAGCATAGGCGCGCGCTCGGCATCCGCCGCAGACGTCTCGAAATTCGCATGCCCCACACTTGCCTTCCAGTAATTTTCGATCTCGTAACTCTTGAAAAACCTTGGATCGATTCCACAGCGTTGCAAAACTGTCCGTCTTTAGATTGCCAACGCTGACCGGCATATACGGACACGGCGTCAGATCGCCTTCAGGAGTGATACGGCAGTAGTAGATACCACAGGGACACGTGCCACTCGGATACGCTTGCAGGAAAGGCGAGTCTGACTGTTGCTCATAAATGACTCGTTTGTAGTGGGGTGCACATTTTGCTGCGACCAGCATTTTACCGCGATATTTAGCCTGCAACTCAAACAGGGTGGAGAGCATCGTTTCATATTGAGCGGGGGTGATGTCCATCACCGTTTTTCCCCTACCAGTTCTCACAAGGAAATAGAGATTGAAGACCTTGGCACCGAGTTCATAGGCAAAATCAACAATTTGTGGGATCTCATCGTAATTCCAACGGGTCACAGAGGTCTGCACAAGAAAATCGAGGTTTGCGCGCTTCAGTGCCTCGATGCCGTTCATGGTGCCTTCCCAAGCCCCTTCCATTCCCCGGAACTTGTCGTGATTGACTGGATCTACGGCATCCAAACTGATACCGGCTCCAGCGACACCGTGATCACTCATTCTCTGAACCGTTTCGTCGTTCAGCAGGACACCGTTCGTACCCATCACTACTAAGAATCCGGTTCGAGCCGCGTAGTCCGAGATTTTCAGAATGTCAGGACGCAGCAACGGTTCCCCACCGGTGAGGATCAGGAGAACGTTTGAATTGATTTCAGCAATTTCATCGATCACGCGGAAGCACTGGGATTGGGTCAACTCTGAATCTCGATAATACCCCTCCGGAAACTCGTTGGTATCCACAAACCCAGCGGGTAGATAGCAGTGCGTACATTTGAGATTGCATAGCCGTGTGATATTCCATGAAACGGCTTGGATTTTCGTTTCCATCTATCTGCTTCCCTAATAACCCATCCCTTAGTTTATCAGTCCAATCTTAAACTCAAAGATAGGAGAAATATAGCAAGCCCAGCAAGCATAGTAAAAATTCCGAATAGGTCTACTTTCCTTTGTAGCTTGGCAATCACCGAATCGTCGAAATTGGGATTTTCTACTGCCGATTCTAAACGGCGATTGAAAACGGCGATATGCAGGCTATGAAACAGCGTCATCAGTCCAACAAAAGCAAGTTTCGCGATAAAAACAACAAAATAACCGTAGTCCTGAGAAAAACGCATCTGCGTTTTTAGTCCAACGATGAACAGGTTCATCGCGCCGGTGATTAGGAGAATGTGGATTGTAAAACGGATAATATGCCGCAGGCGATTCCGAATCTCGGACGCGCGTTGGACACTTTCAGCCATTGGAAAATGCCGTCTCAGAATCGGTGTCGCAACGGCAACTGACAGAAAAGTTCCCCCAAACCAAACGATTGCAGCGGTAAGGTGTATCCAACGAATGAAAAGTTCGACAATTGGGAACATAAATGAGTAAGCTGACGCACACGGACCGATCTATTGCAGCTTGTGTGAGACGAAATTCATCCGTCTTCACGGCGATAAAAGTCTACATCCCAAAGCTACCACGGGCGGTATCCATCAGCTCAGTGGTGATTTCGGCATGCCCATTCTCACGGGCAAACTCTTCAATGCTCGCCTTCGCCATTGAGCGAACAAAGTCCGGCACGCGTTCAAGGCGTTCTAATGCATCCGGGGTCCAGTTCGGTCCAGTCGCCTCTTGCTCCTGAAATGCTTCCGATACAGCCGTCGAGAACGGGCATTTCCCACCGCCTTCGGTGGTCATCGTCGGTGCTTCTGAGGTCAGATTGTCCGGGTTCTTTTGACTTAGGAAAGAACTCACCATTTCCATGGGCTGTGCCGCTTCGCTCTTACCACCGAGTTGAACATTGAGGGATTTCAACATCTGGGTCTCCCACGGGTTCATGTGCATCGCGAATTCAGCAAAACAATCCGGACACTCAAAGATTGCAGTCAGCGAACCTTGATCCGGTGCTGTTGTCTCCTTAAATTGCATCGCTGTGTTACATTCAAGGCATAAGAATTTCATTGATTGACTCCGTTTATATATTATATTTGCGGTTCAAAGAACGTCCGTATCTCATCTGTGATGCCGAAGAACGTCTGTCCTGCGGGAGTGTCTGGGTATTGATCAAGGAAGACACTACCTTCATCTGCAGCGATCGAGATTCGTGGATCAAACGGTATTTTGCCGAGCAGAGAAACGTCAAATTGGCTCGCCATTTCCTCCGTGTTTCCCGATGGAAACAGGTCCTCAGTCTTGCCACAATCGGCACACACATAAGCTGCCATATTTTCGACGATGCCAATTACCGGTGCGTTGAGCAGCCGCTTTGCCATTGTCAGTGATTTTTTGACGACAAGCTGCGAAACCCCTGAAGGAATTGTGACAACAACTGTACCGCCAAGGTTTGGCAGGAGATCGACAAGATTTGGTAAACGGTCAGTACCGGGGGGCAGGTCAATTAGCAGATAATCAAGCGTTCCCCATTCAGTATCGGAGAGAAATTCACGGAGGGCACTCATTTCCATTGTCCCTCGCCATGTGAAGGCATCCTTCTGCGTTTGGGCTTCCCAGAGAACTGGCGTTTCATCATCTTTGAGAAATAGATCCATCGACATCACCTTGACCCCAAGCGGACTGATGGCAGGTTTAACACCGTCGGCACCATAATCAATTTGCTGCCCTCTCACGCCCATCATTTTAGCAATTGAGGGCCCATTGATGTCAGCGTCAATCACGCCAACATTGTGCCCTCGCAATCCAAGCGCCGAAGCAAGATTTGCCGTAACCGAACTCTTGCCTACCCCACCCTTTCCACTCATGATGGCAACGGTATGACGGACCGAATCGAGTCGTTTTTGTAAGCGATTGACTTGCTGCGTCACTTGTCCAACAATATTAGAACCGCCATCGGCGGGGAGGTCTTTGTAGGTTTTCATACGCTTTCACTAGTGATAAATAAACAACGGTATACCCGCCTGCGCCACCAAGGATTTGGTAACACTGCCGAATACGAACTCAGACACGCTCCGTTTCCCATATGCTCCCATGATAAGCAGATCAACTTCATGTTCCCGGATGTAGGACAAAATGGCTTCATCCGCCCTTCCTCTCAAGTGGACGTTTTCGGTTTGCACCCCATATCTTTTGAAGTAATCACCGAGCCTGCCGAGCAACTGTATTCCACGACTAGCACTATTGTTGACATTCAAAAGGGTGATGTCGCATTGATTCCAGATATGAAGCAGGAGAAACATCTGAATTGCTTTGGTAACTTGGACACTGCCATCATAAGCAACGAGCACCTTTTTAATTTGCCTGACAGAATCGGGAACTGCTAAAACCGCCGTCAACCCTTTATGGAGGATTCGATCCAAGGTATTGCCCGGTTCGTGTTTGATGTTGTACCGAAAAAAGGTCTTTTGCCCAATTATAATAAAGTCGTGAAATTTTGATTCTTCGATAATTTCCCGAAATGGACTTCCCAGTTCGGAATGGATTGAATGGTGAATCTTTTTCTCCTGACAGTGTTTCCCAAAATCCGTAAGAACTCCATTTACTATCTCTCGCGTATCTTCGAGGTGTTGTTGGTCAGCGACCCGATCATAGATTGGTCCAATGGAGGCAGAACCCGCGGCACGCCGGATACCCGGCAAGTCAATCACCCCAATACCAGTTAGCGAGGCACTATGTTCAAGGGCGATTTGCGCGGCATATTCGACCGCCGCCTGAGAATAACTTGAGCCGTCGAGACACACAAGGATTTCTGCAAAATGTAAAGGATTTCTGAGAGACATTGGCAAACTGCGATCTAAATTGACACATGCCCGGTTTGGATATACGCTGGATAATTCATTTTCAGAGGGTGATTAGACACACTATATTTGATAAAGATCAATAGCACACTCTTGATTCTGTTCCATTTGACCGGGAGATTAGCACTTAGCACCGTCACGGCGTGGGTCACGCCTAGGCCAGTTTCCTGCGAGGACAGTTGTGTAATTGATAAAACAATTTTGATATGAGTCAATGGTATTATTAGAGTAATTCAAAGTTAAATATAACATATCATCAATGGAATATCAATAGGAAATGTGTATTACCGGTTTAGAGGAATGAACGAAACCATCCCAAATATTGCATCTTCTGGGAAATTCGAGATTTCACATAATTTCTTAGCGTGAACTGAGCTCTTTACGCAAAAAATAGTCTTGTTGGGAACATCCGCCAAAAATCTGCGTCATCCATAATAAGCGTGTAGCATTTACACTACAACCCAACACTTGATACACGGAGACTCTGATAGCACAAAGTGACTCGGAACTTATAAAGCGAACGTTGGAAGGCGATGAGAACGCATTCGGTTTTTTAGTGGAAAAATACAAGGGCGCTGTCCACGCCCTTGCCTACCGCAAAATCGGGGACTTTCACATCGCAGAAGACATTACGCAGGACACCTTCCTCAAGGCATATCAGAAATTATCAACGCTGAAGCACTATACTCATTTTCCGGGTTGGCTGTATGTGATTGCAGCGAGGTGCTGCATCTCCTGGTTCAGAGAAAATCAGCATCCAACCCAATCCCTCGACCAAGTAGATACAGCACAGATTGAAGCATCGGCTCAAACGAAGTATGCTGATGATCGTTTGCGTAAGGAGGTCCGAGATGCGCTTGATAGTCTGCCCGAAGGCGACCAGACCGTTCTAACACTACATTACTTGGGCGGAATGACCTACGAAGAAATTAGCAGTTTCGTTGGTGCTTCAACCAGTGCTGTCAAGAATCGCCTCTATCGTGCTCGACACCATCTAAAGGAGGAGATGATCAAAATGATACATCAAACTTGGGGAACTTTCCAACTGCCACCGACACTTACACAACAACTGATTGAAAATCTCTATCGTCTTAAACCAGCTACAACACCGAAAGGTAAACCTCTCGCGCCTTGGGTCACCGCGATTACGTTAGGGGTGGCAACACTGCTTGTCACAGTTGGTATGTTCACGACTTCACAATTCCGGCATCCCTATTCTCTTAGTATATCCACCCCGGTAGAGATGGTAGAATTGGCGGAAGCATCGATTGCCATGACTCCCTCGCAAAAACCATCGCTTCCGAATCACTTTGATGGAGGTAGAAGCCCTGCTTTGGCTGTCGCAGCCGGTGCGGACGATACAACGGAGATAGAAAATCCGCGGGGAAGCATTTCTGGACAGGTTATTTATGCGGACTCAAACAAACCCGCTGCTAATTTACCAATCCGCGCTGTTGGTGCGGAACCGGGTATGGAGGACCGTATCACACACACGGGTATGGATGGCAAGTATGCCTTGAAGGATATAATCGTCGGGCCGTACGTTGTCATGATTGGTGATACATGGGAGTGGCACGAAACCTTTGCTTGGCGTGCTCCCGCTCAGGAAGGCATTCATGTGAAAGCCGATGATGTGTATACTGGGGTAAATTTCTTGTTGACACCGGGGGCGTTTGTGGAGGGTCAGATTACAGACGGTGACACGGGCGAACCTGTAGCCGGGATACAGATTCAGGTTTACGACGCTACACACCCACCGACTCAAGGTATGGGACATTGGCTTGAAACTGATACAGATGGACACTATCGATTCCGTGTGGCACCCGGACGGGTAAGTATCTCTGCTAGCCCAAGTAATACCGGCTCCGAATATTACTTTGAATATCCTGAAGGGCAATATGGAGGCGAAATCGTGGAGGGTGAAACAATTTCTGACATCAATTTTGTCTGTTATCGTGGGCACACCATACACGGCACTGTCCAGACAGCAGATAACGAACCGGTGGCGGAAGCATCTGTCCGTTTGGCTATGGGCACTGGGTTTAGCCTCCACACCCAGACCGATGAACGAGGACAATTTAGATTCAACGGTATCCCTAGAAGCATACATGAAGTATAATCGTAGAGCCCGAACATGAACTCCTACACGGACGAGGCGCCTGGTCGAAGGGGCAGACAGATCCCGTGGTAATTACAGTTGCCCAACGAATCACTGCTACTATTGTTGGTAAAGTGATCGACGAAAGAGGCAATCCAATCGCCCACGCTGGCGTTGGGCTGGGTTGGGAGGAGGGGTATGGTGGAAGAGCAACCTCCTCACCCATTACAGAAACCGATTCAGAGGGAAACTTCACCGTGGGTCCGAAATTCCACAGAGAGTGGCTGGAGATTGGTAGAGTCTATCAGGTCTATGCGAAAGCAGCCAACTATGGAAAAACGTCATCCGAATGGTTCACCCTAGGAGAAGGTGGTAGGAACGTTCCAGACCTTGTACTGCCAAAAGCAGAATATTTCATCGCCGGACAGGTTGTTGATTCGCAGGGGCAGTCTATCAGTGGAGCATTTGTGGAAGTCGAGGGTTCTCGCACAAGAGCAACCACCATCACGGATTCAGAGGGAAAATTTCACCTGAAGGATATTGCTGATAGCCGTGTAGGTGTGTATGCATGGGATGCAGGGCACCTTCCCTCTAATCCACGTGCCGATTCGAGGCAAATCGAGAAGACCTGCAACTGATCTTGACTCTTAAAAGGCCGATCTTAACAGATGACAAAGACAATACAATAGAACCTTACCCTTTCCCACATCCATTGGAGGGCAAGTCTGCACCTGAGTTGAAGGTTGACCGTTGGTTCAATACCGAACCGATAGGGCTGGGACCGTTACAGGACAAGGTTATTGTCTTAAATTTTTGGTCAAGCATCGTCAATTCAGAAGATTGCACCGTTTGGTTCTCTGTGCTGAATCGTATCCACAACGAATATGGTAATAAGGGGGTTGTCGTAATCGGAGTGCATACTTCTGTCGATTTCGAACACTATGCCGATATCCAAGGAGCTATTGACCAGGAGCAAATTAGATACCCAATCGGAATTGCCACAAAGGATTCAGAGAATAAATTCGGTGCCACGTTCAAAGACTACTCAATCAATCCCATTCCAACAATTTTACTCGTAAACAAGGCAGGCGAGATGCAATCTCTGTTCCGAATCGGACAATCTCTTAGCGAATTGAAACAATCTCTTGAAGCAAAGGTGCTAGTGTTGTTAAAGGAGTAACTCGACATACTATACCATTGCTCTGAAGTGTCAAGTTTACGCTTGCGTCGCTTCCTCTTTATCGCTCGCCGTTTCAGCGGTATCTTCGCCTTGCTGGTAATAGGTGCCAAGCACCTCATTGTCCAGACTCCGTCCTTCCTCAATCACCTGCGCTGCAAAATCTAGGTTGATTGTCGTGAGGTCCGCTTCCTGCGCTCGCTGCTCGACACGGGATTGCGTGATGTTCCGCATAAATCCAGCGGGTACGAGGTCCAATCGTGCACGTGCATCTGGTGTCCATTCAAGCGGACTTTCAAATGTTTCTTCTTGGGAGGTATCGTCAGACTCGCGGGATTGCGCGACAGCTTTCAGTTCAGGTGCATCTTCACGGACAGCGGAAGCCTGATCCATACTCTCGTTGATAATTTGCATCGCGAATTCGTTGGTGATTGTACCGATTTTTTGGACACGGGCAGATTTTTCGATTCGCGCCTTGACGTTGCGCCGCATATATCCTCGCGGGACATTCCGCAACGCTTTTTTCGCCTGATCTGACCACTGGAGACGTACACCGTCGAAGGTCTGTTCCTCGCTGACACCACCCTCCTGGTCAGCTACCCTCTGGAGCGCATCTTTATCAACCATCTCGAATCGGTCGCCATCCACGCCACAGACAGGGCATTTTACAGGCTGCTGGTCGCGCGCGGCATAGCCACAATCCCCACAGATGTAGGTCTTAATCGCATTGGAATCTAAAACCGTTTGCGTTGCAATCTCTTTGGCAACCTTGGTCATCCGTTCCGCTGAGCGTCCCGGCATAAAGGTTTCCATTGCCTGTTCAATAACGCTCTCAGTAATGACAGAGTGCCCACGTTCAATGGCGAAACGGTGGACGGCGGTACGTGCAATACCCTGCACTTGCGGCGGTGCTTTTGACATCCGGTCTAGGGCCTCTTGCGTCCAGACCACTGTTTCCTCCGCTCTGACATCAACCTTTGGGACGTACCGTTGGCTCGATAGGAACACATTACAAGGGGCAAGGCGCAATAAGTTCTCGGTGTTGCTGCCGATGTCCATATCGGGATCGCTGTGGACGCCGATTCTACCCAGCATCAACATCCACGGTTCAGTCTTTCGGGCATATTGCAAGATCTTCTCAAACGCTTTGCCGTCCAGCAAGGTGATTTTGAGGTCGTAGTTGTGATCTTCCCTGGCGATAGTCCGGGCAATCTCCAGATGGGATTGATAGATTTTGGCAAGTCCGGTGTCGATAACCTCTTCGTGCAGCTGTTCTTGCTCCTTGAATCGGAAAGTTTTGGAGGCACGCTCAGTTAGCACGCTGACAACCGAATTAAACACCACATAGTGAAGATAGGGATCATACACACCAACGGCTTCAACTTGTCTATCAAATGCCTTACCAAGTCGGATTGCTGTTTTCAGTCCGGCGAAGGATTCGGGACTGCCATCAATCCCAACGAGAATATGTCCTTTCTGTTCGTGTATATCTTCTATGTTTCTGACCACAAGGGTATCGGTCTCAATACGCCGCACAACTCGCTCAACAACGCCGCCGAGTAGACTGTCCTTAACCGCTCCCATACCGAGGGCACCCATAATTACAAGATCGTAATCACTTCCTTGAATGTCTTCTGCCAACTTGATGAAGTGCTTACCCTCAGGCATTTTGGCTTCAAAGGGAATGTCATTTTCAGCACATTTATTCTTCATGACCTCCAAGTACGAATCGGAGATTAACTGAAGTCCCATCGTAATCAATGTATCATGGATGCGACGCTGTTTCTCAAGCTCGGCTTCGTCTTGGTATTCTTCGGGAAGCGTATACTCCATCTGCTTGAACCGAACATCGTGCATCTTCGCCGCATAAACGTGAGAGCCAACGAGTTGCGATTGGAATTTTTTGGCGAACTCCACAGCGAAATTAACACTCGCATCGGAATGGTCCGAATTATCGACCGGCACATAGATTTTCTTAAACATCCTTCTCCCTCCAATGTCAAATTTCCATCAACAAATTGTGTCTTTTAAGTCTGGGTTCCAATATATCTTCTTGGTATTAATTTTAACTTTCTACTTCGGACCAATCATCTGACTGGGAACGACTACCCGATCAAACTCTTCCTCGCTCAGCAGATCCAGTTCCACCACAGTTTGCCGCAGCGTCTTGCCTTCCTGATGGGCAGTCTTGGCGACCAAGGCTGCATTGTCATAACCGATGTAGGGGTTAAGCGCGGTGACAAGCATCAACGAATCATTCAGGTATTCTTGGATTTTCTCCCGATTAGGTTCAATCCCGACAACACAGTTTTCGTTGAACGAATCGCAGGCATCCCCAAGCAAGCGGATAGATTGAAGCGCATTGAAAGCGATCACGGGCATAAATACATTCAACTCAAAATTGCCTGACGCGCCTGCAATCGCCACAGTCGTATCGCAACCAATAACTTGGGCACAAACCATTGTCATGGCTTCACACTGTGTTGGGTTCACTTTCCCCGGCATAATCGAACTTCCAGGTTCATTCTCTGGCAAGAGGAGCTCACCAATTCCGCAGCGGGGACCGCTGCCGAGCCAGCGCAGGTCATTTGCTATTTTGTTCAGGGCACATGCCAGTGTTTTGATAGCACCACTCGCCTCGACAATAGCGTCTCGAGCACCGAGCGCCTCAAACTTATTGGGCGCCGTCACGAAGGGGAACCCGGCGCGTTTCGAGATTGCGCTCGCAGCTTTTGCTGCGTATTGAGGGTGGGTGTTTAGCCCAGTACCGACCGCTGTTCCACCGATTGGCAGTTCATAGAGGTGTGGTAGCGCATGATCGATTGCCCGAAGCGAGTTATTTAACTGTGTAACATATCCAGAAAACGCTTGACCCAGCGTCAGCGGGGTGGCATCCTGCAGATGGGTACGCCCCGTTTTGACAATATCCTGAAAGGCTTCAGCTTTGGCTGAGAGGGCATCCCGCAGGGCAGTTACTGAAGGAATCAGATGATTGTGAATGCGATCGACGACAGCAACATGGATAGAGGTTGGGAAGGCATCGTTGGTAGATTGGGATTTGTTGACATGATCGTTGGGGTGGATAGGTTCCTTGCTGCCGAGCACCCCACCAAGCATTTCAATGGCACGGTTCGAGATGACTTCATTGACGTTCATGTTGGTTTGGGTGCCACTACCGGTCTGCCAGACCACCAGCGGAAAGTGATCGTCGAGGCTGCCATCGATTACTTCCTGTGCAGCTTCGATTATAATTTCAGCCAGATCTGCGTCCAGCGTACCCAACTCTGCGTTCACTTCAGCGACAGACTGCTTAACGATCCCAAGTGCCCAGATCATCTCGCGAGGAAAGCGTTCTCCGCCAATCTTAAAATTCTGCAATGACCGCTGGGTTTGTGCGCCCCAATAACGATCCGTCGGGACCTCAATCTTCCCCATGCTGTCTGATTCAGTTCTTGTTTCCATCTACTTCTCCACACCTACATCATTGTTTCGGGCGAAAGATCCGAAATAGCTTCTTAATTGGGTCATAGAATTGGTCGACAACCCGTTCTTTGAGTGGAATGATGGCATTATCGGTAATCGTGATATGCTCAGGACAGACTTTTGTGCAGCATTTGGTAATGTTACAATAGCCGATGCCATCCGTATTTTTTAACTCCTCCAGCCGATTTTCAGTGTCGAGGGGATGCATTTCCAGTGCCGCAGCGTAGACAAAAAATCGGGGTCCAATGAACTTATCGTGCAGATCATGCTCGCGCAACACATGGCACACATCCTGACATAGATAGCATTCGATACATTTACGAAATTCTTGAACGCGATCAATGTCCTCTTGCGCCATGCGCCAAGTACCATCGTCGGCGTCGGCTGGTCTCGGATTGAACGGTTTGATTTTTTTCTTAACCTCAAAGTTCCACGAGACATCCGTCACCAAATCCTTGATAAGTGGAAATGCGTGCATCGGCTCAACGGTAACTGGTGCGTCAAGCGGAATCTCGTTAAGCCGGGTCATACACATCAATTTGGGATTTCCGTTGACCTCTGCTGAACAGGATCCGCACTTGCCGGCTTTGCAGTTCCAGCGAACAGCGAGATCGTTAGCCTGCTCCGCCTGAATCTTATGAACTGCGTCCAGGACCACCATCCCCTCAGAAACTTCGGTGTCATAATCGACGAATTTTCCTTCGTTCGCGTCGCCTCGCCATATTCTGAAAGTTGCTGTTGCCATTAGCCCATCTCCTCTATCACGTCTTGGAGGTCTTCACGAAGTTCGGGTATCGGCTCTCGGCTGACCTCCATTTCACCGTCCGTATTCTTGCGAACAACGGTGTTATACTTGCCTGCGCCCGGCTCCTCCTTCTCAGGATAATCGTCACGAGAATGGGCACCGATGCTTGCTCTTCGCTCTAACGCTGCGAGCGCAATGGCTTCGGATATGGTGAGCATGTGTTCCAGATCCAGTGCTGTGTGCCAGCCCGGATTATACTCACGATTACCGCCGACTCCTGCTTGGTCTGCGCGTTGCGCGAGTTTATGGATTTCTTCCCCCGCATTATTTAATCCTTCGTCGCTCCGAGCAATACCGACGAGGTCTTGCATCATATCCTGCAAATCGTACTGGATTTGGAATGGATTCTCGCCATCTGCATTGTCGAACGGCTTTAACGCCTCGCTTGCGACCGTCTCAATCTCTGCTTCGTTTACTTTACCCGCGCCGTTTTCTTTGGCAAACTGTGCGGCATATTCTCCAGCACGCTTACCGAAAACCAGCAGGTCGGAGAGCGAGTTGCCACCCAAGCGATTCGCACCGTGCAAGCCCGCACCGCATTCACCACCTGCAAAAAGCCCCGGTACTGAGGTCATCTGTGAGTCCGCATCGACACGAATTCCGCCCATGACATAATGCGTTGTAGGTCCTACCTCCATCGGTTCTTTGGTGATGTCGATATCCGCCAACTGCATGAATTGGTGATACATACTGGGTAGCTTCCGTCTGATATGCTCTTCGGCATTGGATATTTTCTGTGAAATCCATGAAATATCGAGGAAGACACCGCCGTGGGGACTTCCGCGCCCTTCTTGCACCTCACGCACAATACATCGCGCCACATGGTCACGGGTGAGGAGTTCTGGAGGTCTGCGGGCATCTCGATCGCCTTGGGTGTACCGCCACCCTTCTTCCGGGTCATCGGAGGTTTGATTCTGATAGAGTTCCGGTATATGGTCAAACATAAACCGATCCCCCTCGCTATTTGTCAGAATTCCGCCCTCACCGCGGACACCTTCTGTTACTAATATGCCTCGCACACTTGGGGGCCAAACCATACCGGTTGGATGAAACTGCACGAACTCCATATCAATCAGTTCGGCACCCGCATGGTAAGCGAGCGAATGTCCGTCGCCAGTGTATTCCCAGCTATTGCTCGTAATTTTAAATGCCTTGCCAACGCCGCCGGTGGCTAACACTACCGCTTTGGCAGAGAAGATCTTGAACCGCCCTTTTTCGCGCTCGTAACCGAATGCCCCAACAACGCGACCATCGTCTTTCAACAGTGATATAACCGTGCACTCCATGTGCACATCAACGCCTTGATGGATGCCGTGATCTTGTAGGACACGAATCATTTCCAAGCCAGTACGGTCTCCGACATGGGCAAGTCGCGGATATTGATGACCGCCGAAATTACGTTGTAAAATACGTCCGTCTTGCGTTCGATCAAACAGTGCGCCCCACGCTTCCAGCTCACGAACCCGGTCTGGTGCTTCTTTGGCGTGGAGCTCCGCCATGCGCCAGTTGTTGAGATATTGACCGCCTCGCATGGTATCAGCAAAGTGGACTCGCCACCCATCCCGCTCGTCGACATTTGCAAGGGCTGCAGCAACCCCACCTTCAGCCATAACGGTATGCGCCTTGCCAAGTAGCGATTTACACACCAAGCCTACAGATACCCCAGCGGCGGACGCTTCGATAGCGGCTCTCAGCCCTGCGCCCCCTGCGCCGATGACTAACACATCATATTCATGCGTTTCGTATTGTACCACTACAGAATCCTCCAGTCCGACAAAATCCCCATCGCACACAACCGGACATAAACGTCCGACAATCCCACCCAGCAGAGGCTCATCCACGCCCAAAGCATGTGGCGACGATTCAAACAGCTAACGCAGTTGTACGCGGTTCGACGAATGGGTGCGCCTGAGAGTCTATCGCGGATGCCTCCAACAAGATGACGTAATGAGTGACAACCGAGCGTGTATCCACCCAAAAAGATAACATTGCCCGTCAATATTAGTGTACCGATGCCGATACCGAACGATTTTTCACCGTTCCCGTTGTCAAACCACAGTGCTGTCCAAGCATCGTAGGCAAGAATCACGATGAAAATGAGTGCAAGATACAGAAAGTAGCGATGTACATTTTGAACAATCAGCGGGAACGAACCCTCACCCCGATATCCCTTACGAGGTTCGCTGACAGTGCATGAAGGAGGGTCTGCCCAAAAGGCTTTGTAATAGGCACCACGATAGTAGTAACAGGTGAAACGGAAACCGAGCGGTGCCCAAAGAATAAGGATTGCCGGGGATAGCCAGAGGGGTGCCCAATCGGGTTTCAGACCAAACCAACTATGTCCCGAATTATGTCCTGCCGTATCAAAGAGCAGCGGCGAATAGAAAGGGGACAGATATGGTCCGGAGTGATAGTGATCTCCTTGAAAGACCGCCCATGTTGCATAGAGACCGAAAATAGACAATCCCAGAAAAACCGCTAAGGGCTGGAGCCACCAAGCGTCGTGGCGTCTGGTTTGACCGAATCGACGGTCGGTTAAGATTAATTCTGGATGATTCATAAACAGACTCCTTACTTTTCAAGCAACGTTCTTATATCCTTACGCAATCGTTGCAGCGAGCCCTCACTTCGACTCTCATAGTAACCTCGCACCTGCTGGTCCCGATCCACGAGCACAAATCGTGTGCTATGAAGAATCTCACTCCCACGATGACCAGCCGCCAAGTTAAACCCATCTTGAGCCAGTTGGTAGATAGCGTCCCGCTGTCCTGTTAAGAAAGACCAACGATCGCCATTCGCGCCGTACTGATCTGCATAGCGAAGAAGGGCTTCGGGGGTATCCCGTTCCGGATCCACAGAAAACGAAACGAAATGGACATCCTCCGCTGCGAATTCGTTTTGGAGGCTCGCCATTTGGATGGTCATTGGCGGACAAATTGTCGCGCAAGTGGTAAAGATGAAATCCGCAACCCAAATTTTGTCGTGGAGATCGGACAGCGCAAAGGATGCACCACTCTGATCGGTCAAGGAAAAGTCCGGCAGTTGTTGTTGAGCCGCGAGTTCCGACAACGAACTTGTCGACTCGGAGGCTGTGCCGGACTTTTGATGAACAAATGACCAGAGATTAGCACCCAAGATACCAACAATCACAAGGGCTAACACGCCCCAGAGAAGTCCACGGAGTACTCGTTCACTGGACGTAGCATCCTGTTCTGGAGATTTAACTTTGGTTTCCATAGATATAAAGCGTAAAACCCAGGACGCGGACCACACAATTTCTGCACGTTTCCCGTCCTGAGTTTTACTTAATGAGATGTATCAACAGCGTGAGACTCCGCTTTAGCTCCCTCATGCCGAGCCCCAGCCATTAGATCTGGAAGCAGCATAAACACGAGAAAAACACAGATAATAAACGGCGTCAGCACAATGACCATCAAGGTCTTCTGCTCAAATTTTAGGTGCATGAAATAGAGCGCGACATAAAGTGCCTTAGAACATGCCATGCCAATCAGTAGGAGTGCGATTACAATCTTGGGGAACGGCATGTAGACGACGGCAACTTCAGCAACTGTAAGTCCGAGAAGTATCCAAAATATTCTCATGTATTTCGGATGTTCTTTATGAGCGTGTTCCATCTTGATTCTCCATTTAGTGATTACAGTAGATAGACAAAAGTAAAGACCATGATCCAGACAAGGTCAACGAAGTGCCAATATAGCCCCAAAATCTCGACCTTGTGGTTATTCTCTGCTGTGTATGTTCCCCGCAGCCCCTGAATCAGGATAACAATGAGGTAGATGACCCCACCGGTGACATGCGCACCGTGGAAACCTGTAATTGTGTAGAAGGTGGGACCAAATAGTGTGGAACCTGACATCCCGTGGGGAAGCGTAGTGAAGGTTAGACCGTGCGTAATCAGGTGAGTCCACTCATACGCTTGCAGCCCCAAGAAGATTAGACCGCCCAGAATAGTCAAACCGAGGAAAGTACACATCCTCGATTGATTACCGTTCTGGATGGCTTCGAGGGCCTTGACCATCGTAACACTACTACAAATCAGCAAAAAGGTCATAGCCGCAGTGAGGTTAATTCCGAGTACTTCGGATGGGGGTGCCCATTCCGCTGCGCCAGCGCGTATAGCACCGTAAGCAGCGAGCAGTGCACCAAAGGACATCGCGTCGCTAATAAGAAAGAGCCACATCCCCAACTTGCCCAGACTATCGGGTGTGAGGGACGGTTCGTAAACATCGGCAGAATGATCGAGTGTCGTGGTTTGTTCCAACTTTCACACTCCTTTCACATTTGAAGGTGGTTTACGATTATCGGTCCGATGTGTGCGGTAGTATACGAGAAACACGCCACCGCCAATCAGACCGGCAACAATATAGGGCATCGCCATAAGGAATAAAATGCTCCACTTGAAGCCCTGAACAATTGGGTCATCTATCGTTTTACACGAGGGACAGGCTTCTGCAACTGTTGGTATCAACAGTGCAAGAACCGTAAACCCTACTATTAATGAAAAATATCGATAAATCATAAGAAAATCTCCTCATTCACGAAATGAAGATACGGTATTCATACATTCCTTTAGGATTCTCCCTAAAGACAATACTTGAAGTTTATTGAGGCATCATCAGGCACTTCTTCCCATGTTGCCAAAGGAATCCGTGCCCCAATTTCAGCAACAACTTCCCAAATCGGTTTTTGTGGCTGACCTTGCATGACAGCTTCTTCATTTATCGGGTCAAGAGTTTTTTAAATTAGTTCCTTTTTTTAGCATAGCCGTCATTTTTTAACCTCCAAATAATGTGAGAGAAGACTGGATGTTCTGATGAGCGGGACAGAGTTGCTTCTCCGACAGGCCAAGTGAAAAATCACTAGGGTGTGTTGACATTTTACAGCGGTTGTAGGGAACAACGATCGTTGTTCCCTACGATGCTCCCCACCGGTACATAGAAGCGCGGATATTTCATAGGGAACGGAGATCTCCGTTCCTTATGTCTTAAATCACTGGGGTAATGTATCCGAAGCCCATCAAAATTGGCTCAATTTTCAAATGTCAACACGCCCTAGCAATTTAATAATTCGCCGAACTCCACAATTTTACCTTATTGGCGTTTGACGAATGCCTAAAATTAGGATCATTGCCACTTTCTGGTGAAAATTGATTTCCGGGTATAGTCCTGACGTTTCCCGTTGATGTCTCCCGGTATTCGGCTGGACCAAATTCAAAGGGGTTGCCGCTAGTCCCCGGCAGTTCAATGGAAGAGGAAGAGCTTGTACCCCAAAAAGCTTCAATCTGCTCACGAATCCAATAAATCTCGGTATTGTCGGTCCAGTCAAAAGTAGGGTTACGACTGCCAGTGTTCCAATCACTACTATTTTTATCCCACGTTAATGTTTCGACATTGTTACCAAAATGGAAGTCAACGCTTTGTCCATTTGGAACCATCTTCAAAACCGTGTTGTCAGTGATAGTGTGATTATACTCTTTAAGCATAGTTCCCTTGGAGGGACCCACTCGCCAACCGAGTTCAGCAAAAACGTTACCATTGCTATCCACGCCTATTTGGTACCAAACCGTCTTAGTATTTACTCCACGCCCGATTGCACTGACACCGAGCAACCCTGCCGCTTTGCCCGCCGCAGGATCGCCCGCAGGAACAGTACCCCAGGTACCCTGTTCTATTGTGGTTTCGACATAATCTATCTCTTTTTTTGTGCTACACTTGGAACTCCTACTGTCTTACGTAATACCCCAAGCTTGTTGCCTCCAGCCATTGCCTCTACCCCCATACTGAAAAAGTTAATTGTCCACATAAATACGAATCGCAACTGAAACGGTTAGGGATCCAACGTTACGATCTTTTATCAAACCATGACTGAAATGGCTTAATAACCTTGGCATACCGTCCTCCTTGGGATTCGTAAAGCTAACTCTAAAACATAGAAATTTCTAAACTGTCCCTGTCTCTTCTCATTAAAGCAGGTCGGGGCGATAAATTTCAACTCAACTCCAGATCGGAACCTAGAAAAAAATATTCATATTGTCACTTCATCGCCTTCTGCAGAAGATGTAGTCCCTGTCCCTGAAACTACTGCGAAACCGACTGGACGCAACGAAAACCATAATTAAAAATAATGCCCCTCGGCTTCGGATTTGCCCCCTTTCGGTTTGCACACCTAATCCTCTTCGCTATATCGATCCAATCCCCGCCACGCACGACACGCCGACTATGAAATCCTGAAGCGGGCCCTTGCGGGTTCCGTTTGGGGGATTTTTGATAGTAATCAGGACGATACCAATCATAGCACCATTCCTCAACATTTCCCGCCATGTCGTGAAGGCCATAGCCATTTGGAGGATAGCTGCCTACAGGTGTTGGGTGTTCGACATGTCTATCAGAGTTTGCCTTTGTTTCGTCAGGAGGTTCATCTCCCCATGGATATTTCTTCCTTTCCAACCCGCCACGCGCAGCTTTTTCCCACTCCGCTTCAGTGGGCAACCGCTTTCCAGCCCACTGGCAATATTCCACCGCTGTTTGCCACGCCAAGCCCATAACCGGTTGATTGGGCTGGCCAAATCCAGAGAGTCCCTGACTCCAATGTCCCTGGGGACTACGCCCCGTTAGTTTACAAAATTTTTGGTACTGGGCATTTGTCACTGTATAAATATCCATGTAAAACGCATCGAGATAGACGGTGTGGACCGGTTTTTCGTTACCTTCACCCTCATCGCTTCCCATCTGAAATTGGCCGGCAGGGATTAGTACCATCGGGGTGCCATCTTTACCGGTGATGCGTTTGGGAATCTTTTCCTGCGGGGGTTCACCCGAAAGTGCTGACGTTCCATCAGAACCAAGCACATTCACTTGAAGCATTGAAAGAGACAAAAACAATGATACTAATAAAAAAACAGTTAAGATGTTTTTGTACTTCATGGTGAACACCCCTCATTTAGATTAAGTAGACAAGAATATAAAGCAGGGGCCATAACACAACAACAAACGCCCAGTAAATTGCACAAACCTCAACTCCAACATAGTGATTTACAGAAAACCGACCGGCTATTGCCTTAGCGAAAACGGCTAACAGCCAGAGAACGGCTACCAGAACATGCAAGGCATGACAACCGATGAGGACATAGAAGACTGAGCCGTATACTCCTGACGAAAGCGTAAAGCCGTGATGGACCAAGCGCACCCATTCAGACCCTTGGACAACAAGGAAAATTATACCAAGAATCCCCGTCGCGAAAAGCCAGTTTCTGAGCTCCTTCTGACCGTCCCGTCGAATAGCTCGGAGTCCCTGAAGCATCGTGTAGCCGCTCAAGAGCAAGACGATTGTATTGAGTCCAGTTATGCCAACGGGCAAACGAACATCTGCCTGCGAGGGTGGTGGCCATGTAACGCTCCCTAAACGGAACACAAGGAACGTTCCGATCAACCCAGCAAAAAACATGATCTCGGCACCCAAGAGTACCAATACGGCGAGTCGTGCATTGCTGATGGGACGACCCGCTCCTCCGGAGCGTTCGTAT
This sequence comes from Candidatus Poribacteria bacterium, assembly GCA_965220385.1. Classification (GTDB taxonomy): domain Bacteria; phylum Poribacteria; class WGA-4E; order WGA-4E; family PCPOR2b; genus PCPOR2b. Next base: position 2,768,089 of record OZ244825.1, read on the forward strand.
GATGTATGTTCTAGCTCGTTCATTGGAATAAAAGATAAAACGTCAAAAACAGGAGAAAAGCCTCTATTGCGCAACAGTCAAGGTTAGAAAACCTCGATCACAATCCATTATTCTTGACGAGCGCAAGAATCGTCGCAAGCGCAAATAGGACGATAAACACCACGAATAAGAACCAACCGATACGTCGGTTTTGACTCCGTTTTTCTTGCTTATTCTGATTTTGCTGATCTTGTTCCATTACGTAACCTTATCGAGCGCCATGATTAGAAACACGCATGGCAAATATATCAATGAGGCGTAGAGCAACCGTTTTGCTGCTATCGTTGATCGAGAGATCGATAGGTTGACCCCAAACCCGAGAAAGATGATGCCCAATATCAGAGCGGCATAAAAATAAACGATACCAGCGATACCTATTAGCGTGGGCAGTAGTGCTACAACTAGGAGTCCAAGACAGTTGATGACAATTTGTCTGTTCGTGCTCCTGCCGTCAGGATGAATGACTGGCAACAAACGGAATCCAGCTTGTGCGTATTCATCGCGGTAGATACATGCAATCGACAATGAGTGGGGTAATTGCCAAAGGAACAGAATTGCAAAAAGCACTCCCGCCTCAATATTGAGTGTTCCTTGCGCTGCGACCCAACCGATAACAGGCGGCAATGCGCCCGGAAACGCACCTGCAACGGTGCAAAGTGACGTTTTCTGCTTCAGCGGTGTATAGACAAAGAGATAGGTTACAACAATGGCTGAAGTAACCAATGCGCTTAAGGGATTTACAAAAAACGTTAGATAGAGCAAACCACCACCAGTGAGCAAGACTCCGAAAAACAGCGCTGCAGTCGGCTGAATCCGTTGATCCGGCAATGGACGGTGACATGTTCGCACCATGCGGGCATCTAAATCGCGTTCGAGGTATTGGTTCAGGGCTAATACTCCTGCCGCCGACAACCCCGTGCCGATAACGGCGCATATCAGTCGCATCCAATTAAGCGGTTGTGGCGAAGCGATATAGAAGCCGGCTGAGGTTGTAATTAGTATCATCGAAACGAGCCGCGGCTTCGTCAACTCGACAAAAGTCGACACACGTCGGCTCATTTGAGATAGGTCAACCCCTACGGTCTGTGTCGTCGATATCATGCAGACACCTCGTCGGAAACAAGCCCTCGACTTGTAACAAGCTCTGATCTGCTTGCGAACTGAAAAACGTTCAAGGTCAGTATAACGGAGATGATTAGCATTAAAGCACCAATTGCAACGTGAGCAGTTGTGATTGTTACACCAGCAACCGGGGAAATCCCCCTTCCAAAAGCAGTGAACTCAGCGAGATACGCACCGAATCCCAATGTCAACTGTACGACAAGCAGTCCACTCAGTAGCAAAGCGGGACGAACAAAAGCCTGATTTTCCAAATGATTCTTCAAGGTCCGCCTCAAGAGCAGAAATATGTGAATTGTTACAAGCCCTGCGAAAAGCAGATGGGCATCCAGTCGTTCTCCCGTATGCCTCAATATAGCACCGAAGATGAACTGGAGGTAGATAAGCCCCAACGTAATGAGTGCCAAACGTCTCAATCGCCCAGTATCCGCAGTCTCAGTTTGCCCCGATGTTTGCAGCCAGCCATGCGAAGTGAACAGCGCAAGACTTGCGATCAAGCCAAAAAACGCTTGAGCAAAGCAGGCGTGTATGATCGCGAGAACTCTACTGAGGTTAGTCACACGAAGGCCGCCCATCACCCCTTGCGCGATGACAGCAACGAGAGCGATAACGCCCAGCCATTTCATCCATGTCCGCGCATCTTTCACCCAGATTGAAACCATCAACGCAATCGTCAACAAACCGACAATAGAACCAATCAACCGATGGCTATGTTCGTACAAAACACCATGAACATATACATCGAGCCGGTCGCCTGATTTTATCAGGGTATAGGTGCGCTCATTCGCTCTATCTGCGAGGCCCCACCTGCTTCCTTGTTCTTGGGTTGAGATTATAACATTTTCTGAAACAGAAATCTCGTTTTTTTCGAGTGCTTCCCGTAACCGCACGGATAGTGTGAGGTTATTCAGATCGGCTTGGAGGTTCGGGTCGATACTGAACAGGAATCCGCTGACCGTTTTGGAAAGCGGATAGAGGAACATGTTGTATCCGAAGGTCGTGGGCCAATCGGGAACAGCGAGTCCTGAATCTGTGCTGGTTACAAGTCCACCCATGCAAATTAGGATAAAAGTCGTTACAGCGGTGAGTACAGCAAGTCTATGAAGCCATGGACGATACATTGAACCAGTTCTATCCTCCCCACAGTTTAACGGTCAAAGTTGCGCTGAATATCAAGCTAAATTTATTATTTCCGCCGCGCGATCCGAATGATGGACCGAGTTTTCGCAAAGAATACGATGAATATCAAAAAGGCAAACCATCCAATCAGAAGACCCCAAGGTCGTTGCAGGATCAACTTCCTCGATGTGTAAAAGAAGTAAGACCCATAAGCAAGCACACTAAAGAAGAGTAACAACATTACCGCTTGGAGTGATTCCCGCACAACAATAAGTGATTGCGGCAGCAAGGCTGCGTCCTCCTGCTGTCGAGTTCTGCCCAAGATCAAACCGATTGTTATCGTCGTCAACCAGCCCAAGAATAATCCCCACGGTCGGTTCTGTAGTTCGTGGCCTGCCTCTTTAGTAGCAATAAAGTAGATGCTCATAATGAAGAGGGCAAGAGCGATGAGAAATACCACGGACAGGAGAACTACCTCTTTAATCGCTCGTCTCAGTGCTAATTGGTAACTAGAATCTCTAGGTCCCGGCATCGCTCAAATTCACCTCCCCAAAGCCTTTGTCAGGCAATAACCAATCCTCCAAACCGGAGCTCAGGAGTTGTCTGCCGCCTCCTCCGTTGCATTCGTTTCTAGTACGGTGGAACCTTGCACATCTGCATCATACCTGTTGGCAGAAAATCGATCGAGAATCGTGTAAAGCACTGGAATGATGGTCAGCGTACAGATTGTCTGCACAATGATTGCGCCAATTTCGACTCCCGCTAATGTGGCTCGCATAATCGCTGTCCCTTGATCACCGAGTGTCTGCGGAAACATACTGACGATGATGGTCAAATTGGTCATAATAATCGTCCGTAATTTTAGCGGACATGCCTTCAGCAGCGCCTCTTTAACTGGCAGTCCCTGCTGCCTGAAAACGTGTGTCTGATCGAGTAGCAAAATTGCGTCGTTGACGACAATCCCCACCAACATGATGATGGCCAACAGTGAAAAGATGTTAATGGTCAATCCGAAGATTGACATTGACAATATCGCGCCGACGAACCCCAAGGGGAGCGTGAGCATAATTATAAAGGGACGGAGATAGGAGCCTAAGAGGGCAGCAAGCAGCATGTAGGTCAGGAGAATGGCTTGCATCAATGCCACGCCAATCGCTTGAAAGGACTCGGCTTGCTCTTCGGCATCACCCCCCAGACGAATCTGATAACCGGGCGGCAAGTTAATCTGATCAACCTGACGCTGGATTTTGTCGGTGACGGATCCAAGCGATCCTTCGATGATGTTTGCTTCGACGACGAACAGCCTCTGTTTGTTCCTGCGTGCGATCTGCGTTTCACCGGAGCGTTCAATCAAATCTCCCAATACGGACAATGGGACCAAGCCTTTTTGGGTTCGGATTAGGATGCGGCCCACATTCTCAGCGATGTCCAGGTCTGTCTTTGCCAACTGGACTCGAATGTCGTATTCTTCATCTCCCTCCTCATACGTGGAGGCTGCTGCCCCTGTTAAGCTGTAGCTAAGGACCTGCCCAACTTCTGCTACTGTTATACCGTAATCTTTGAGCCGATTTCGGTCAGGAAGAAAGGTTATTTCAGGTTTGCCTGTTCTTACGGTGGTTTTTGTTTCCACCAATTCGGGCATCTTGTCTACGATGCCCTTGACTTGGCTGGTGATTTCAATCAGTTTCTCTTTCTCGTTCCCTAAGAGCTGAATTTCGATGTCCGCACCTCCCGGAAGTCCACCTGTACCAGGAAGTATTTGTTGTCGGATTACCCCGGGAAATTTTCCTTCCAAAAGAGAACGCAGTTCTTCATTGACCTCAAGGACGTGCTTTTTATGATCTTTGGGCAAAATTACGAGCAGCTCGGCATACTCAACTCCCTCGTTAGTTCCACCACTTCTCCCAATTTTCGTCAGGACATCTTTGACTTCGGGGGAGTTTCTTAAAACGGCTTCCATCTCCAAGGTTATCTCATCTGTTTCAACCAATGTCGTACCGGGGGCGAGTTCTACGCCGATGACGATGAAGTCGCCGTTAGACTTAGGAATAAATTCACCGCCCAGCGTGCCTCCTAAAAATACCGCACCCACGATCAGTAGAATTGCAATTAGTACGTTCACCCAAAGATATCTCAGCGACCAACCGAGTATCCTCGCGTAACCTCGTTCTAGGCTCTCCATCCCCCGGTCCCAAAGGCGAAAAAAGAGGTTTGGTGTTTGAGCCTCATCCTTCGGTTTAAGGAGGTAGGCAGCTAACATGGGTGTCATTGTAAACGACATCCAGAGTGAAAAGAGCGTGGCGAAAACGACCGTCAGTCCGAACTCAATGAAAAATGATCCAACGATTCCGGACATAAACGCGATCGGGGTGAAAACGAAAATGTTTGTCATCGTGGATCCAATCACGGCGATGGCAACCTCTTTCGTCCCTTCAACTGCCGCAATTTTCGCAGGTTCGCCCGCGTCCAGCCGCCGAGTCACGTTTTCCAGAATGACGATGGCATTGACGACGAGGGTCCCAATGGATAGTCCGAGGCCGAGCATTGACATGATGTTTAGCGTAAACCCGAACACGCTCATCAGGAGGAACGCTGAAAGGATACACGCGGGCATCACAACCGCGACGATAATGGTCATTCGCAGATTGTGGAGAAACAGGTACAGAATCATTGAGGTCAGAATGACCCCGATAATGATGTTTGTCTGAACATCGTTGACCGAGTCTAAGATGTTAATCGACTCATCTTTGACCACTTCAATTTTAACATCGGCGGGGAGCTGCGCTTCGAGTGCCTTGATTGTTTTGCGAACATTATCTACGAGTTCGATCGGTTGTGCCTCGCCGAGTTTGATGATACTCAGCGAAATCCCCTCTCGGCCACCATAGCGGGCTGTCATCCGCTTTTCAACCGACGTATCATCAATCGAAGCCAGTTCCCCCAACTTGACTGTCCCACCGGATCGGAGGAAAATGTCTAAATGCCATAGTTCGCTGAGGCTTGTAAATTCCCCTTCTAGGCGAACCGTGAATTCATCTTTCGATTGGGTGATCCGCCCGGCGGGGCTCGACACATTTCCAGTTTCTATCGCCCGCGCGACATCTGTAATCGAAAGCCCATACCCTTTCAACCGCTCTTTGGAGAGGTTCACTTGGATTTCCCGTTCTTCGCCTCCCAAAATATCAACGTTCGCAACGCCTAGCACCCGTGATAAGGCGTCCTTCACGTCTCCATCTGCCAATTCATACAACTCCCGCAATGGTCGGTCGCCTGTAATTACCAACTCCATGATCGGAGAGGCTCCGATATCGAATTTTTCGGCGATTGGCGAATCCGCATCATCTGGCAACCGAGCGACAATTGCATCCACTTTGTCCTTCACATCAATATGAGCGAAATTGACATCGGTGCCAAATTCAAACTCAACGATAACAATTGAGACGCTATCAAGCGAGGAAGATTCGATACTTTCGATACCGCTAATTGTGGCGACAGCATCTTCAATCTCTCTGGTAATTTGCCTCTCAATCTCCTTCGGATCTGCTCCCCTCCAGATAGTCCTTACGGCCACCACCGGAATATCAACTTCCGGGAAGAGATCTATCGTCAACGTTGAAAACGAGATAATTCCGAGGAATATGAACACGAGGTTGAGCATGACCGCAAGTACCGGCTGTTCAACACAGATTTTTGCTAGGTTCATTAAAGCATTACCTTAATATTAAATATGCGCCGATAGAGGTCCCCGGCAGACACCCGAACAATGCCCATTTAAACTGAAGTTTTTTCGTTTTCACCTTATAAGCATCATAGTAGAAAGCGATATATTCCGGGGACTTGCCCAAAACGCGTGCGGTCGGTAGAAAAGGTTGGTAGAACTGCGAGACAGCAGACCCGATGACTGGGAAAAAGAAGCCTGCCGTGAACCAGAACGTCCTATTGAGATGCCTTGAAGCGTCTTTTTCAGCATCGGTGATGGCTTGTTCTGCGACAGAGGTCAGCGCATCGGGCGTAATAGGAGAGTCATCGACTTCAACGATCTCGTAGCGTTTCGTTTCAATGACTTCGTACTGTTTTGGCTGACCGTTGACATCTACAGTGATTCGCTCGGTTTCTTGGCAAAGTCCGCTCGTCTGGATTCCGAAGATCAACAGCATGATGAGAAGTCCGAATAAGATGAAATGGGTATTGATTTTCACTGGCGTTTCTCCTTTACTTGCGTTTCTGATAGACGTGTCCAGTCGAGGTTGCTGTCCAAAACAGGACGAGTAATTCGCCATCCCAGGTGTACGTGCTGACAATCGGCTCAATGGAGCCGTCAGAGAACCAATAGATTGTCCCTTTCCTCTCATCAAAGGGTTCAATCAATTGATACGAACCGTAGAAGAACGTGTTGTTCTCTTGGTATTCCCGTGTGAATGTTGTCGTTGTCAGTCGCATGGAGCCAAGTGCTTCGGTTGTTTGACCGCCGACTTCTTCCCGGATGAGTTGATAGTGGCCGCTGAGTGCGTCGGCGGCGCGATATGCTTTTGAATAGACGATAATTGTCGCCGATTTTGAGACAGTTTCCTCACCTTGATCCCGGATGGCGATGTGAACCTTAACCGTCTCATCCGGCTGGATTTCTGAAGCGGTGAGTTCGGGAGCCGTCCATTCGACTGTTGCAGTCTCTGTGCTGTTCAAGGTTCCCCCAGAGACGTGCCATGTGTAGGTTAAGTCATCGTTTTCAGGGTCGGAAACGCCGACGTTAAATTCAACGGTTTCGCCATAGCGCACGGCTTTTGGAACGGTGAAGGTATTGATTTCCGGCGGATCGTTTCTCAGGCTTTCAAACTCGTCGCAACCGCCGAGTATGAGTACCGAAACAAGCACAGCAAGGAAAGAACGCAACATTTTTACAATAGAACTCCTTATTCAACAATGTGAATGTCCGCACCGTCGGTTAACTGCCGGTGTCCAGAGATAATCACGGACGTTGTTTCGTTGATACCTTCAAGGATAGAGATATTTTCGCCCCAAGCGAGTCCGACTTTCACCGTCTGTTGGCGGGCTCTGCCATCTGTTGCAATGAAAACGTGCCCTATTCCATCTTGGATGTCTAAAACGGCTTCGCGGGGGAGAAGCAGCGAATCATCGGGGGCTGAAAGGTCTACCTTGACTTCCACAAACATGCCCGGCTTGAACTGATACGCCGGGTTTGGAATCTCCGCCTTGACCTTTACAGTGCGGTTTTCCGGATTGACAATCGGGCTGATGAAACTGATTTTCCCGACGATGTGCTGTTGCCCGGTGGAAATACTTACCGCGGTTCCAACCGCCACGTTGCCGAGGTCGCCTTCAGCGACCGTAAAAATCGCCTTGACCACATCCACTTTGACAATTGTTAGAATTGGTTTCGCCCCCGGTCCACTCGCGGCGAATGCATAATCGCCAAGATCGGCGTTTCGATTCACCACGATACCGTTTACGGGGGAGATTATTGTTGCATCAGCAAGTCGCTTTTTGGCGAGGTTGACTTGTTCATTTGCTTGATCAAATTGCGCTTGTACGGCGGCGATGTCGTACTCCCATGCTCGGATGTTAACCAGTTTTTGTGCGGATAGTAAATTCGCTTCTGCCTGCCGGACTTGAGATTCCGCCACTTTGATCCGTGTTTTCCAATCCTCGGTATCCATTGTAAGCTGGGCGAGTGCAAGTGATGTCTGTGCTTGATTGAGTTGGGCTTCGGCTGCGCTAATATCTTCCTCCCGCGCCCCCTCTTCAACCAAGCTTAACTGTTCAGCAGCACTTTCGTATTGCGCCTTGGCGCCGTCAAGTTGGGCTTTGGCGTTGTCGAAATTTTGGTCGCTGATTGCCTCTTTCTGGTGGAGTTTCTGCACGCGATCAAAGTTCGCTCGTGCATTTTCCAACCCCGCTTTCGCCCCGGAGACCGCCGCTTTCGCTTGTTGGATTTCCTGATTTCTCGCACCCTCCATCGCCTTTTTCAGATTTGCTTCGGCAGCGGTGACACCCGCTTTCGCCTGTTCAAACTGAGATGTGGCTTGTGCTTGTGCTAGCATTCGCGCTTGTTCTAACTGTGTCTTTGCTGCATCAAGCGAGGCGTGGGCGACTTCCGCTTGAGACTCCATTCTGACTTGTGTGGTCGCTTTGACTGTCAACAGTTGCGCTTCCGCTGCCTTTAACACCGATTCTGCCTGTTTCAATGCAAGACGCAGTTCTCGTGAGTCGGTCTGTGCAAGCACATCGCCTTTGTTGACCTGATTGCCTTCATCAACTTTTAATACCACCAGTTTTCCGGGCACATCGGCGTAGATCTCGACCATCGCATCGGCTTCTAAGTTTCCGGTATAAGTAATTTCCCGATCAATCTTGCCGCGTTGCGGTGTAACAACTTGGACCGGCTTGGGTTTTGAAACCTCTTGAGCGTAAGCGGCGTAGAAACTCAACCCACCAAACCCCATACACAACAGTAGAATAAAGTTTTGCAATCCGTTTTGTCGCACCTATTTTCTCCTCACAATGGTTATTCCAGTCTAGCACCCATTGCACGTTCCAACCGCGCAACGGCAATGATGTAGTCATGAATCGCTTGCAAATGATTGACCTGCGCTTGGGTGTGGGACAACTCAACGTCCGTCAATTCAACGCCAGTGATCAGACCTGCCTCATACTGAACATTTGCGATGCGCAGCCCCTCTGCCGCTTGCTCGACGATGCCCTTTTGGGCATCAATTAATTTCTGGGTCGCTTCAAGACCAAAAACGGCAGATTTCGCCTCAAGTTTGATCCCGTCAATGAGTTGGGCTTTGGTCGTCTGAATCTGATCGAGATTCACCCGTGCCTGGTTGACCCGTGCCCGCGTCGCAAACCCGTCAAAAATTGGGAATTGAATCGCCACGCCAACGCTCCAAGAGGTATCATACGACTGACGCTCGCTGTCATTGAAGATGTAGTTGCCAAATGTGGAGATCCTTGGCTTATTCCCAGCTTTGGCAACCTTGACCTGCTTTTCACCGATCTGTTCTTGGATTTCGATTTGCCGGATCTCGGGGCGTCGCTCAAGTGCTGTTGCAATGGCCTGATCAACGTTCACTGACTTGAGTTCAGCGTGGAGGTTACCGTCAATCGAGACGGTGTCATCAAGCGAGAATCCAAGTGTCAGTTTGAGGTTTTCTTCGGCGAGTTTGCACTGATTCTGTGCTTGAATCAGCTGCGAGCGGGTGTTAACCACTTGGACGTTTGCTCGAATCACTTCCAACCGTGTGGTAATGCCTGCGGCTTTCTGTTGTTGTGCAAGGGTGTAGCGTCTTTCAACTTGAGCCAGTGATTGCTCGGTGACATCAACGAAAGCCTGCGCCAACAGCACGCCGTGGAACGCTTGGCGAACCTTCAGCTCAATATCAAGTTGAACCGCTTCTAACGTTCGTTCCGCTGCCTGCTTGCCTAAGACTGCTTGCCGGTAAATATTGCCTAGTTGCCCCCATGTAAATAGAGGATACGTCGCCTGGGCACGCCCCTGAAAATTGTGTGTTGCACCCATTTCAATTTCGATCGGTTCGGCTTCGGCTGGCAGCCCCCCAAGATTCAATGGGAAGTCTCCATCTAACACAATCGTCGGTAGATCGCCATTGAATGTGTAGCCGGTATCTAACATCAGCTGCGGCAGCAACGCGGCGCGGGCTTCCTTCACCTTCTCGTTGGCAAGTTCGACATCTTTCTGGGCAACTTGAAACTCACGACTGTTGCTCAAGGCGTGGCTAATGCCTTGAGCAATCGTGAAAGTGTATGCAGCCTCTTGGGCCGCGACCAATCCCCAATCAAGGGTAGGAATCAGAATTGAGCCAAGTATGTGAAACAGCAGAACCACTCCACATCTGAGGCATTGTCTAAATAACATATATATTTCCTGATACGTGATGCGTACATGGTCAGGAGTTCATTATGAGTTTAGTAAAAAGAATGTGTCAGGCAGCGAGGCGGAGAGGGCTTTCACTCACATTGCCCTCAGGCACCGCTGTCTTAAAATGATGAACACTTGAACGCTGTGGAAACACCATCTCCACTAATTGCACCAAGTTTTTCTTAGTCTGCGGTAGCTCCGGCAGGGACCGGCTCACCTTCACCGTGCTCCGATTCACCGTTCGGCTGCGTCTGCGGAATCCAATCCGCTTCAGCATCGGGAACACTGTACTCATAGGGACCGTGATATACGTGCGGAATCGCATCGAAATTGCCGTGAGGCACAGGTGTTGGTGCATGCCATTCGAGAGTCGTCGCTTGCCAAGGATTCTGTTCAGCGACTTTCCCGCGGAATATACTCCAGAACACATTGATTAGCAGCAAAAACTGAGCCACACCCAAAATAAATGCACAGACTGTAATAAACACATTTATCGGTTGTGCAGATATCGGTTGCATTTGTTGTAAGAATTCATACTGCATTGGGTTGGCGATCCGTCGCATGTGTCCCCCAACACCGAGGATGTGCATCGGGAAAAAGACACCGTTAAAAGCGAGGAATGAGATCCAGAAATGGATCTTGCCAAGGGTCGCATTCATGTGTCGTCCATACATTTTGGGGAACCAGTAGAAAATACCGCCAAAGATAGCGAAGACGCTCCCACCAAAGACAACATAATGGATATGCGCTACGATGAAGTATGTATCGTGGATGTAGATGTCTACCGGCGCATTTGCCATAAAGATACCGCTGAGACCGCCAATGACAAACATCGAGATAAAAGCGAGTACGTTTAGCATCGGCACAGTGAATCGGATCGACGCACGGTGCAGGGTACCGAGCCAATTAAAGGTTTTGATTGCCGAAGGAACGGCGATTAACATGGTAGTGGTCATGAAACTCAATCCCAATGCCGGGTTCATCCCGCTCTGGAACATGTGGTGTCCCCATACAATCCAACTGAGAAAGGCGATCGCTATCATGGCAAAAACCATTGACTTATATCCGAAGATCGGCTTTCTGGCAAAGACAGGGAGCATTTCGGATGCCATACCCATGCCGGGCAGAATGAGGATATACACCTCTGGATGCGCAAAGAACCAGAAGAGATGCTGCCATAGTAACGGTTCGCCACCACCTGCCGCAGCGAAGAAGGAGGTCCCCGCCATCCGGTCAAAGAGGATCAGCGCGAGCGCGGAAGCGACAACAGGGAATGCGAGCAGTAGAAGAATTGCCACGATAAAGAGCGCCCAAATCGCAAGCGGGAGACGGAACCAGGTCATGCCCGGTGCACGCATGTTGATAATCGTAGTAATATAGTTGATAGAGCCCATCAGCGATGAGATACCCATGACGATAAGGCTGATGCACCAGAGATTCTGTCCCCAATCCACGCCGCTAAGCTCAGGGACTGAAGAGAGCGGCGCGTAGCCAGTCCAGCCCGCAGCGGCATGACCACCGGGGACAAAGAATCCAGCCATCATGATAATAGTTCCCAGTATATTGGACCAGAAGGAGAGCATATTCAGGACCGGGAAAGCCATATCCCTGGTCCCAATCATCAGTGGGATGAGGAAATTACCGAACGCACCAACGAGTAGCGGCACAACGACGAAGAAAACCATGATGGTGGCATGCATTGTGAACAGTGAATTGAAAAACGCTGGGTCTATCACGCCGCTGGGCATGTTAGTCTCTAACCACGTTTCTTTATCGTCATCGAACCGTTCTTCCCACTTTCGGTCTGCCGCGGTTGTAACCTCGCCTTCCTCCTGATACGCTTTGGAGACCCCAATAATAGGGAGAGGCTTGTCGGGCCAAGCAAGTTGCCAACGGAAAAGCATCGCAAGTCCACCCCCGACCATGAACATAATCAGGCCGAAGATCAGGAACTGCTTACCGATCATTTTATGATCAAGCGAAAAGATGTATTTACTAACAAAACTCTCTTCATGATGATGATCATGAGATTCATGTGCGTGATCATTCATTCTACAGTGACTCCTTTCTTTTTATTATTCTCCCCACCGTTCATTTATCCAAGCTGCGTAATCTTCTTCCGTGTGAACAGTAAGGTATCCGAGCATCCCGGAGTGTCCAAAACCACAGAGCTCAGCGCAGGGGATTTCATACGTGCCCGGTTTCGTCGCCTCGAACCACATATTTATAAACCTACCGGGAAGGGCATCCTGCTTGAGCCGAAGTTGAGGGACAAAGAAGCTATGAATAACATCGTCGGCGGTGAGTCTGATATGCACAACCTCATTGACGGGAACATGCAGTTGGTTCTCAAGCTGTAGGTCATCGTCGGTGCCCCATTCGCCATCAGGTCCCGGGTAGGTCATGTCCCAGTTAAATTGTTTCCCGTTCACCTGAACGACAGCACCGGGGTTGCCGGGAAACTTGGAAGGGAATTTAATATCATTCCATTGTGGCAAGCTCAACATTGCGAGTCCGAACACAATGACGGTGGTAGCAGCGGTCCACACAATTTCAAGGGTTGTGCTACCCTCAATGTACTCCGCTTTACGACCTTCTTGGAAACGGTACTTAATGATGAAGACGATAAGGACCGCCATAACAGCTACAAAAACAATGGCAGTAATCCAGTAGATTAGGATAAAGAGGTTATCCACCCCTTGTCCAAAAGTTGAGACATTCTCTGGAAGCCATGCAGGAAAATTCAGCCACTTCATTAAGAGCTCCTTTCTAAACCGCTGAATTTGTAGGTCAATCTCTTTCACGCTGCATTCGGACGGCGATGTGCGGTTAAAGCAGCGCCCAAATATGTTACAACACAGAACAAGCCAGTAACGAGCAGCGATAACGTGAGTTGAGGAATCTCCTGAGAGATCGTGGATGCGTTGAAATACAAACAACGACGCAAGGCTGCAATTCCGTAGGTGAGTGGGTTCAATTTCATCGTCCACTCAAGCAACATCGGCACACCAGACACGGGGAAAAAGGCACCGGAGAGCAGCCAGATAGGGATGAGGATAAGATTCATAATCGCATGAAAACCTTGAGTTGAATCCATGCGCCATGCGATAATTAATCCTAAGTTTGTCAGACCAAAGGATAAGGCCAACATCACACCGAGTACTGAAAACAGAGAAAAGGGACTCAGCGACACGCCAACTATCGGTGCAAGAAACAGTAAGAGGGTTCCCTGAAAGAGTGCCAAAGTTGTACCGCCAAGTGCTTGTCCCAGCACGAGAACGGATCTTGAAACTGGTGCGACAAGCACACCTTGTAGAAAACCCTCTCGACGATCTTGAACGATTGAGATTGTTGCGAAAATTGTTGTAAACAGCAGCGCGAGCGTGATGATACCGGGGTAAAAATATTCTATGTAGCTCGTTCCCTCAGGAACACCGGGAGGATTGAATGAAGCGTTTAGTCCGCCTCCCAAAAGCAGCCAAAAAATTAGCGGCTGACCGATCGCGCTGACTAGACGACTCCGTTGGCGCAGGAACCGAATAATTTCACGCCACCAAATTGTCGCCACAGGAAGTAAGAATCTCGCTATTAACAAAGTTCAGTTGGGTGCAGTTAATTGTGGTTACTTTCCAATACTTCTGATTTTTCGCTGGTCCCGTCTTCCTCGAAATGTCGTCCCGTCAGTTTGATGAAAACATCTTCCAACGTCGGCTTTGCAAAATGCACGGATCGAATTTCACTTGGAAAGGCGGCGACAACATCTCGAACAAATTCATGTCCACTGTGGCATTCGATGCGCAGCGTTCCCTCAATTGAAGCAACTACATACCCAAACTGTTGGCTTATTTTCGGTGCGAGCTGCTCGGGTGCAGGAGAGTCAACGATGACAATATCTCCACTGACCTGCCTTTTCAACTCGTCGGGTGTTCCGACAGCAACCAACTTTCCCTCGTTAAGAATTCCAACCCGGTTACACGCTTCGGCATCGTCCAAGATGTGGGTTGTCAGTACCACCGTTGTTTCCCGCAAGTCAGCCAAATAGGTTCTAAGGTTTCGGCGTGCCCCCGGATCGAGTCCGGTACTCGGTTCATCCAACAATAAGAGCTTCGGTTTGTGGAGGGTTGCTTTTGCAAGTTCCACGCGCCGCTGTAATCCACCAGAGAGTGTTTCCACGCACTCAGAAGCGCGATCCCTCAATTCAAATTGGTCGAGCACTTCTTGGATACGCCGCCTCAGTCTCTTGCCTTGTAGCCCGTACAGATGACCGTGATGTCGGAGGTTCTCTGTGACGGTGAGTTTTAGATCCAAACTCGGATGCTGAAAAACCACACCCAGATACTGCCTGATGTCCTGCAATCCGCTGCCAAGCTCATAACCAAGAATATTTACCGCAGCCGGATCAGCCGAAATTAGGGTGGAGAGTATCTTAAAAAGTGTGGTTTTACCGCTGCCATTTGGACCGAGGAACCCGAAGACTTCCCCTTGCGAAATGTTAAAGGTTACACCTGCAAGTGCGCGCCGAGTCCCGTAAGCATGCGACAGGTTCTCGACTTTGATAGGGAACATCTTCCCTCATTTACTTATTTTTTCGCGAGTGTGAAGTCCTGCGTAACCGTTCCTCCGGCTTCAACAGTCACTGAAACAGGGTCGGCTTTATTTGTACCACAGGCTTCTTGCCAATACGCTAACTTATAGGTTCCCGGTGGGACATTCTCAAGCGTATATTTCCCATTCTCGTCGGTAACCGCGAAATAGGGATGGGGGATGTACGCGATCCAAGCTTTCATCCACCCATGTACATCACATTTAACGGCCACGGGGCCTTCCGCTTTCTTTACTGCCTTAACATTCATCTTACGCCTGGTTCCCGGCTGCGATTTATTAAACGCAGCATTCACCGAGCTAAAGATGTGTACATTATGATTGATTCTGTCGGGATTGATCATGGTCAAGCGTTTTCCAATCGGCAGAAGGCGCACGTGTGGATTAAAATGGCATCCTTTCTGGTCAATTTCGTATTTAGCATCGCTTGGAAAATCCGCTCCTGATGAGATGTCCATTAGATAAACGATGGTGTTTTTCAAGCTATTTCCTTCACCAAGAACAATTGATTCATCAAATTTGTCGGTCTTACCGCAAACTTGTGTGTCTTTGGTAATCTCTAGTTTTTTCATCTCAGGCGCATCGCCATCAAATGTTACCATTCCGCTGATAGTACCACCATTAGAGACACTCATTGCTTTATAGGAAGCCGGGAAGGCCAGCGATTCGACCTCTTCGTCTCCACCGGCAGCGACAGCTGTGGTAACATAAACGCACGCAATGAGTAGTGTTAGGATTGTAGTAACTTTGGTTTTCATTGTTGAACTCCTTTTGAAGTTATAGTTGAAACAGGTTATAAGTGAGAGGTACTATATTTGATTGCTTCAAATACAGTCAAGGCATTTGAACCTTCGTCGTAACGAGAATTTTTTCTCTGTTTTGTGATCTACCTCTCATTCGTTACAGCTGAACAGCATTCTTATATATTTTGTCGCCTCCGGACACTGCTTCTCAAACCGAAAAGGAGGCCGACAGAAATAAGGGCAATCAGTGGTGGATAGACAAATCGTCTGTTCGATGGAACAGGATCGAGGACAAATGTGTACCACGTTGAAATCGCTCGTTTTGTTTTCACATCGCCGTTCGCGCCGTCCCATGCGGAGAAAGCGATGGGTATGAATACGCCCGGTGTAAACTGAACGTCATTTCTTTTATCCTCAGTGGTGAGCGATCTTTTGACCCATAGTTGATATTGTCCATCTTTGTAAACCCCTTCAGCCTCTATCGGGCTTTGGTCAGATTGGACGGTCGTTGTGTTGATCCCCTTCGCATTCATTTCTGTAACCTTTGACGGCTCGGCAACCTTCCAACTCCAGAGATAAACGGGACGACGGTCACCGTAGATAAAATAGGGTTTCGGATCCGTTGGACCCTCAGAAATTTTCACCGGAAATTGGACTACCAAAACATCTTCAACCGTTTCTCCGGTTTCGTCATCTGTCTTAGGAAGGGTTTTCGTCCGATCATCCCATGTAAAGAGGAAAGCGATCTCATTATCATTGTAGAACGATTTTGCCATTACAGAATCGATTGAAGGATTGAACTGTCGAGGATCAATCACAATCTGACCGACCAGTGGGAAATAACTCGCTTCCTGAATTTCGTTCCAAGCTTCATCATCCATGCCCGGCAACGTACCCTCCCGATATTGTGACCGTAGCACTTTGTCACCGACCGCTGCTTGAGGTTGTTCTTCGGGACCTAAGGACTTTACATAATTTGCTAAGTGCCAACTTTTCTCGAAAATCGGTTTTAGAGCGGTATCAAGTGTAGTCTGTTCTTCCGGAGTGAGTTCCACGCCTTCCTCAACGTTGAGCATGATGTCCTCAACCATAAACAACTTTTCTTCAAGCTCTGCGTACTCGCCCTCCTCTGCGTCTGAAAGACCGTCGTCATCCATCTTGTTTTCTAACTCAGTCATACGCGCCGATTCGTCGTCCGACAAACCGAGCCGGAAACTTGAGATAAACGAGGGCATCGGCGAACCAGCAATACCGCCAATAAATCGCTTGAAGATATCCTCAGTTGTCGTACCGCCCCGAAAAGTCCACTTCTGCCATAGATTGGCGGGCCATGATCGAAATCCCCACTCGTCCGTGAGATCCGGAGCAGATGTTCCATCGCCTCTACCAATCACACCGTGACAATCCACACACCCAAGATTGGTATAAAATTCTTCCCCTTTTGCAACGCTCTCTTCAGAATAGGGCACTTTGCTCGACAAATCGATTAACCGTGGTGAAGCGTCTTCAAAACCGTCGTAGAATGTTTTTATATGGGCAACCAGCTGCCACTGTTCATCCTCAGTCAGGATTTCGCCCCAAGCGGGCATTGAGGACCCCGGCATACCATTTGATATAATGTCAAACAGATCCTGATCGGTAGGCAGTTGGCCACTTTCCGTTGAACGGATTTTGTAGAGTCCACGCGTAAAATCTCTCGGTCTCGGCAGCAGGTTTTCGGCTGCAGATCCGTCGCCTGCCCCTTCTACACCATGGCAATGCGCACACTTGTCTTCGTACAACACCTTACCTTCTTCGGAAGCCGCGGGTGCTTGCTTACCTTGGGCAAAAACTGTGATAGGAAACACTGCTAACAGTAGAATTAGACCGGTGGTTGCAATCAGAAATATGTTTTTGTAGAATTGCTTTTTCATTCTTTTTACTTCTGCTCCAGATTCCAGATCTCAATCAGTTTTCCGGATTAGGGGTTAGCTCCCTTCGAGGGATCCGTCACATTTTTTAGTGATCTGCCTCACCAAATGTCCTCGGTCGATATCCGGTGTATTCCGATAGGAAGAGAATTACGTCCCAGATCTCCTCTTCTGTCAGGTGGTCCTCCCAGACCGGCATGGCAGAATCCCAAGGGGTAGCAGCTGGTGGTAAACCGGGACCGCCCTTACTGATACGCCAGAAGAAGAAAGATTCTTGATAGTTCGGAATAATTCCAGGGTCTTGAAAGTTTGCCGGTGGTGGGTTAAACCCGTGGGCGAAATGCCCCTCTCCATCAAGGTCATCGCCGTGGCAGTAAAAGCAGTTCTGGTAATAGACCCGACGCCCGTTATCTACGTGGACCTTGAATGCTTCCTTGTCATCTTTTTCAAGGGGCCGAAATGGGTTTTCCACCTCTTGCGTGAGACCGATAACCTTGTCGCGGTAGGTCAATTCAGGGGGTGGAGCTGGATGGGCGGTGCGCAATACGGCTGGTGGATCTGCTTTTGTCGACAACCTAGAAAAGCTTAAACCGAGCATAACTAAAGGAATAAGAACGAACAACACAGTACACCTCGTCCGCCTATTATCATCAGCCAAAGTCTCTTTGACGGGACGCAGAAATTCTCGAAACCTGTCATCTTCAACGGATACGTGAACTAAAATCGCCAATAGAATAAGCCCTAGATACATCCCAATGACGCTGGCAGGTAACGGTACAGACCACACGCCACCAATGAAGAACCTTAAAAAGAGCCAAAGCACAACAAATAGGATTAGGCATTTTGTGAAAAGCGATAATTTTTTCATGGCGGTTCAGCACTCCTTATTCGGCGATTTCCTCCACTCCTTCAGCGGCTGTTGCGTCTGTCGCCCCCGTTAAGCTTGCAAGAAAGGCGAGCAGATCGCTCATGTCCGAAACCGATAGTAACAACGGAAAGTTATCTGGCATCGGGGAAGTTACAACCAGTCGCTTACCAAAAGCACGGCTGTAGGTTGGTCCTTCGTCGATATCGAATGTATCGATGATCTGCTCCTCACCATCAACCATTAAGGTGATTTCGTCCTCATTTTCCGATATCAATTCCCCAACGATAACATTCTCATCAAAGTCAATTAGCGTTGCCTGAACCTTCACATTCGCTTTGGAAACTGTTTGGGTTTCTCCGCCCACCTGAAGCGTAATGTTATCAGCGTCCTCTTCTACGAAATCGCCACTTACGGTGGCTCCCGTATCGGCAAGTGTTACTTGAATCCAGAAGTATCCTCTCCCCTTTAGATCTGTGAGTTCTTCAATCGGCTCAGGATCGAGTTCGCTCAATAGAATAGTGCGCTCTTCTTCGTTACCAGTCGCGTCCTTAACACGTACGGTGATTTGCTCATTATCTTGTGTAACAAGTGTCCCCTGAACTGTCGTACCGTTAGTTTTCACCGTAACCGACCCGTATCCACTCACAATTTGCGCATTCGGCACCAAGACCGACTCCTCAATATACCGGAGGCTGTTTAGCCCAGCGATATCCGTCAGGTCCGGTGCGGCGACAACTTCAACGCCGTCATCAAGTGTTTGCCCAGCGGGTTGCTCGATGCCAGCAACAGCATGACAGGCGATACACTTTGCGCCTTCTACGAAAACTCTTTCGCCACGTGCAACGTCGCCGGTGAGGAGCGGGGGGAGTTCCTCTACTACAGCTGCTGCACTTCCGATATCGACGGGTGGCTCGAACGGGGTCAGATCGACTTCTCCTCCTTGACTCTGGAGGAAGGCGATAACCGTTTCGATTTCCAACTCGGTTAAACTGATAGGCGGCTTCCAAACGGGAGGCATGATGTTCCCATAACCGGCGACGAGGAACTTGTGGGGTTCATAGGTGGATTCGATTAGATACTCTTTTGCTGTTATCCCCGGCTGACGTGCCGCCGCCTGAGTGCCAATACCTGTTAAATCGGGACAGCGACTTGGTGGTGCAGACGGGTCGAGTGTGTGACAGGTATTACATTTCCCTTTGCCGTTAAAGATTGCTTCTCCAGCCTCAATAAACGCATCCGGTGTCCGCTCTATACTCGAGAGGTCCACCGTTGCAGTCGATGTTTCGGGAACAATGCTGGCGGCAAATGCGTAGAACCAAATGACCATCAGCGAGAATGACAGGAGTTTAACCACACTTTGCCAAAGGATAATATTCGCCAGAGCAAAGATAAAAAACCACATTGACCACGGCAGCAGGTTTTCCGAAGCAATTGGGAAAGCCGGTGCCTTCGCGATATAGGCGATAAAACTCACAACCATTAAAATTAAAGATATAATTCTAATTAGTTTTCTTTGCATCGCTCTCGTCCTAACTGTTTTTGATTGTTAATCGTCCCCTGCGGAGGCTTCTGCTTCTACG
Source organism: Candidatus Poribacteria bacterium (assembly GCA_965220385.1). GTDB lineage: Bacteria > Poribacteria > WGA-4E > WGA-4E > PCPOR2b > PCPOR2b. The sequence goes on from OZ244825.1 coordinate 2,787,969, forward strand.
GGTGGTTGTCCCTCTTTTTTCTTATCCCCCCACAACCCGAGCCAGAAAATAAAGCCGACCAAAGCGAAGAAAATTACCATAATAACAGCGATCATGTTAACGGCATCAGCAAGCAAAGGGGTGTGCGCATCCGGAGAGGTGTCAGGCATTACGCCGAAGATATGCCACGCCTCTCGAAGCCCCGATCGTGCGTAACCCATCAACCCCATCAGCGAAGTAAAGGTAATGGCAAGTAGAATGAGCACATATTGGGACCGGTCTGTCATCTGCCCCCAGTTGATTTCGCTTGAACTCATCGCTTTCCGATACATAATCAGGTCAATCACCGTCACCAAGATCATGACGGCTAACGCGATCATCACCTGTACCGGGGTTAGCACATTGACGCGATAGTCGCTAGGGACCGTGAACCCCGCAATACCGATAATGACAATTCCTGCAACAGCCAGTCCAAAAATAGCTGCAATGATGACGTTACCCGCTTTACTCCAACTCACTGTCGGTGTTTTACCGGATCGGCGGTAAAACAGAAAACTGAGAAAGGTGGTCAAGATAATGAGATTGACAACCGTATTTTTTGCGGTCATCAAGCCAAAAAATCCAACGAGTGGGTGATTTGGACCGCCTATTGCAGCCAGCTCCGTCGGCGACATAATCAATGTGCGCGGTGTCATCCAGATTGCGACAGATATAACGATGATAGCAATCATGTAGGGACGATAGCGAGCGTACCTCTCCCCGCCGGCGATGCGGGTCATACCGGACCAGAGATAATAATTCGCTCCGATAAACAGCACACCAATCATCACCGCCTGAATGATGAACAACCACGAGAAAAGGCTCCCCATCATGTTGATACCCATCGTGTTATTGAACATATAGATTTCCCGTCCCAACCAATATCCGGCGAATGGCAGCGGAATCAGGCCGCACAGCGCAATAAAATTGCCTGTATATCCCATCCAGTCGTAATGCGCTTTATCCTCTCGCGTCTTAGCGGCAAGGAAACGAAAAGCGGAATAAGCACCGACGATTGCACCGCCGAACGCTATATTCCCAATGAGCCGATGGATATTGACAGGCATCCATGTATAGTTATTGACTGCCTGCCAAAGTGTGCCGATGAATGCGCCGGACTCATCATGGAGGGGAATTGCCTCGTGGGCGGGTTTAGGTCCCATAATCGCTGGACTCGTCTGGTATGTCAGCCAAGAGTTAGAAACAAACATAATCGCTGTACCGAACACATTCAGGAGCACACCGAGAAATAGGTGCCACATTTTCGACACCCTGCCCTGCATCCGATCCCACCCGTAGGAGTAGAGATAGAGCGTAAAGGTCTCCCCAAAGAACAGGATGACGTAGAAAACCATCGTTGGACCGAAGATTCCTGACAGTTTGTTCATTACCTTCGGGTAGCACCAGATGAGGATAAAAACAAGTACCCCACCCATCAAGGCTGTCGTTGAGAACGCGCCCATACAAAGCTTAATGAACTCCTGCGCCATCTTATCATACCGTTTGTCCTTCGTTTTCATCCCGACAAACTCAATGACAACTGCAAACATCGGAACACCCAAAATGAAGGAGCCGAACAGCAGATGCAGCTGGGCAGCGATCCATGCGGCGTTACGGCTGCCGATCCCCGGGAAGGGGCGGTACTCTGTGTCGGTCGCATCTTGAGCAAAAGTAGTCGCAACCATCAGCAGCAGATAAATAACGAGCAGACCGAGAAGAAAATATAATCTGTTTTTGGACTGGCTCATATTGAGATGTTTGGTGAGATACATTAGCTTTTCTCTATCACTCCAGACTTAATATCAGGGCTCATGTCAAAAGAGAGTGCTAGGAACTCAGAACGTGAAGTGTCGTTCCGGGCATCCTCGATGAGTCAGGACATAATGCGCGCAAACAATCTGCTCATTGATGTCCAACCTATGGGACTCACATCAAAAAGTGCAAAACGCTCAGAGAAACCGAGTTTTCAAGAAAAAACTCGGTTTCTGCGTAGGTGATGTTACTTCTTCTTGAAATCGGCACTAGTTAAGTTAATCTCAACATCTCCGTCAGCAACTTCGACAACCTGGGCTTTTGTCGTTCCAAGCTCTTCGTGCCACGCTTGTAGACGGTATTTCCCAGCGGGGACCTCTTTAATCATGTACGTTCCCGTATCGCTCGAACCTTCGTAAGCGTCGGAACCGATCCATTTGCCATCTTTGTCTTTATAACCGGTTACGGCGTAATAGTCGTTATCCGTGACAAAGATATATCCTGTCATCCAGTTGTGGATATCACAGGTAAACTTAATCGCTTCACGTTTTTCTAATTTTAGCGGTAACATTTTGCCGGGCCCCGGTATCTGCCAGTTCGGTGCCTCGTTCTTCGTGGCATGGGAATGGACGTTATGCGCAACCGGGTCGCTGGATGTCACATCTATTGTAGTCCCTGCGGTTACAACAAGGACATGCGGGTAATACATACAGTCAACCTGATCCATGACTGGATTTTTGGCAGGAATTGTTGGCTCCGCGCCGCGTGCTCGCAGGTAAACTACTACGTTTTTAATTCCTTTGCCTTTGGAAACGACAAGGGCTTCAGATTTGCCACTTTTCAGGGAATCAATACAGTGCTGGTCTTTGGTTGCATTCAGTGCTGGACGTGCTGGCGCATCGCCATCATACATCACGGTTCCGCTGATTGTACCGGCATATACCATGCTCGTGATGAATATAAAGCTGAGTGCGGTCAGAGTTATTACAGTTTTCATGATTCGAACGGATCCTTTCTTTATTTAAGTTCGACATTGAAACGATTGTATGTTGATGGTGTTTATGATAGCAGCATATGAAAAGGGGAATCAAGTGTTAAAAAGGGCAATGTCACGGATATCCGTGAACGCTGTTCTGTGGTTGGCGCACGTTATTGGATCGTTCAAACGTGAGTCAGAAGCTTCAATGACAAGGAATTGCCGAATTGACACCGAAGCACCTGCCATCAGCGAGTAGCTGATGGCAAGGTCCGGTTAACATCTAACGTTAAGGATTACTCAAATGCCACAAGTTCGCCGTTTTCGACAGTCAGTACAATCGGGTCATAAACCGCGTCCCCGACTTCATTAAACGAGAACTGACCGAGAATGGTGTCGAGATCCATGATATGCGCAAGCGCGTCCCGAACTGCCGTTGCCTCGGTGGATTGTGCATTCGAAATTGCCTCTGCTAAAATATAAAGAGTAGCGTAGGACTGTGCAGCCCAGGGATCAGGTTCGATACCATACTTCGCCCGGTAATTCTCGACGAAGGCTTGATTGCCCGGTGTGTCAGACGTAGCGCGCCAATTAGTGAAAGCAATCGCCCCTTCTGCTGCCTCTCCTGCGATTTGCACTTCGTTTCCGGTTAGGTCGGGCACAATGAACCGAACGGAGTCAGGCATACCGATCGCTCCCCCTTGAGCCAAGATCTGAGTCATCTCGTTGGATAAAGCGGAGACAAAGAGAGCTTCAGGATTTGCTTCCATTATCCGAGTGAGTTGTGCCGAGAAGTCGGTATCACCAGTTTGGAAGGTCTCCGTGATCAAAACCTCAACGCCGCTTGCAGCAAGGGCTTTTTCCAGTTCCTCGTTGCTACTCGTGGAATAGACATCAGCATCGTCATATATTAGTGCTACCTGTTGGTAGCCAAGGCTCTCTAGAGTTATCCTGACACCGTTTGGATTTAGTGCATCAGTGGTAAGCCCCGTCCGGAAGATAAAATCACTAAGCGCGCTCAGACCGGCGGCGGATGCGACCGAGCTAAAACACACAACTCCGTTCTCTTCTACTATTGGAGCTAACTCTCTAAGCTGGGTTGAGAAAGTGATACCGGTGATAATAGACACGCCATCTTGATGAATTAGTTTATTCAAAGCTGCCTTCGCACCTTCGATAGTGCTCTGGTCATCTTCAATGATGAAAGTGATTTGGGGACCACCATAGTGGTTAAGTTCTGCTTGAGCGAGTTCAAAGCCCCGTTTCATCGGTAAGCCATACAGGGGACCGTTCACGTCGTCCAGCGGTAGAGAGACACCGATGATAATTTCTCCCATCTCAGGTGGCATCTCAGGTTGTGAGGGAAGGAGAAGTTGACCAATCTGGTCACAGGCGGAAAATCCGACAATCAATACGGCAATCGCTAGCACAGACGCGAGTTGGGTGAACCTTCTAACTTTCATTTTAAGCCTCCTTGGTTACAAATGAAAAATTAAGTTGGGGCAGATTCAGAAAATCTACCCCAACCTGATTCATTGTTGATGGATATTCGGGCCTTATGCTAGTTAACTTCCCTTTTTTAATAGGAACTAAAAAAGGGAAGTTAAAAAGTCCTCCAGTCTGTTATTATAGATGGACTCGACAACCCATCTAAAACTGGAGGATACCCCTATGATAACTGATTTCGATGACTTCTGTCTATGGACTTATGTCATTGTTGATGACATACTGATAAAATTGGCACCCTTACTCCGACGCCCCGGTCCCTGTCCCGATTGTAGCGATAGTGAGTTAATCACTATGATATTGATTGCCGAATGTAAAGGGTGGGACATTGAAACAGAGCTGCTATCCGAATTTAGCCAGCAACGGCATCTATTTCCTATATTGCCTTGTCAGAGCCGGTTCAATCGGCGCAGGCGTAACTTGGGGGCAATCATCAATCAGATTCGACAGCTGCTGTTGTCAGACATTGAAGTAGCGTCGGAACAACTGTGTATTATTGATAGTTTGCCGATGCCAGTCATGCAGTTTCACCTAGTACCTTCGTCACCCAACAATTGGTCATGCTATGGTGCCGATTATGGTCGAATCGAATCCAAGAAACAGACCATCTTCGGCTATAAACTGCATCTGTTAGTTACTGCAAGTGGAGTGATTGTTGATTTTGAACTGGCACCCGCTTCTGCAAACGATTTAGTGGTTGGCTACGAGCTGCTCGCTAATCACCAAGATAAGCAAGTGATAGGGGATAAAGCCTATATTAGCACAAAAGTCAAAGACCAATTAGCCCAAGCCAACAATATTGAGCTAATAACGGTCCCTCGACGCAACCAGAAACAGCAAATCTCCACACAAACCAAGCGGTGGATTAACCAAATTAGGCAGATAGTGGAAACGGTGAATGGGCAATTGAGTCAACAATTTCATATACAAAACAATCATGCCCATAGTTTCTGGGGGGTATGCACGCGCTTATACTCGAAACTCACCGCTCATACCCTATCCATTTATCTGAATCAGTTATGCAAAAAGGAGTCCTTGTTACAGATTAAAGAGTTGGCGTTTCCAACTCCTTAGGAACTAGCATAAGACCCTATTCGTAAAAGAGTATCGATAAAATTCTTTAGATCCACGCCCTAAGTCGTAGGGAACAACAGTTGCTGTTCCCCAGAGGACATAGATCTCTATTCTGTTGGATTGTTCGAATCCACCGTTGCGGATTACTCAAAGGCTACGAATGCACCGTTTTCGACAAGCAGTATATTCGGATCATAAACTGCGTCTCCATCAGCACCAAAAGAGAAATTCCCTAAAACAGTAGGGACATCCATAGTATGCGCTAGCGCGTCCCGAATCGCCGCTGCATCGATGGAATGCGTAGTCGCATACGCTTGCATAATTGCCGCGGCGAGAATATTGAGCGTGGCATAGGATTGTGCTGCCCAAGCAACCGGCGGCTCCCCGTATTTCTCAGTATAGCTCTGGATGAACGCTTGATTCATTGGGTTGTCATTCATGCTGAACCAACCGATAGAAGTAACTACTCCCTCGGCAGCATCACCCGCGCCTGCCACCTCAATATCGGTCAACTCGGGAACAATAATGTGCACATCAGGCATGAGCTGGCGCGCTTCGATTATAATCTGAGGTATATGAGCCCCTAACGCAGAGATGAAGAGGGCACCGGGATTTAACGCCATTATCCGAGTTAATTCCTCCGTATAATCGGTAGCGTCGCCTTGGTAGGTCTCCATCGCCACAACTTCGACACCGCCCTCGACAAGCGCATCCCTGAACGCTTTGTCACTAAGTGTAGAGTAGGTATCGCCGTCGTGATATATTGTAGCTGCTGTCTGGTAGCCAAACTTTGCCTGAGTCGCCATGACAAGCGGCGGGTTAAGCACAGCGGAGGTAAGTCCCGAGCGGAAGGTAAAATTGCCACGTCCTTCCAACACCGGGGCAGATGAAACAGAGCTAAAAAGGACAACCCCGTTGTCTTGAGCAGTTTGAGTTACCCCTTCGAGCTGAGTAGAGATAGCGAAACCGACGATAGCAGGTACGCCATATCCAATCAACTGATCGACAGCTTCAACCGCACTCACGCTTTGATCATCCTTAACGATGAACTTAAGCTGTGCACCGCCGAGCGCGCCTGAGTTGTTAATATGTTCACGAGCCAGCTCAAAACCAGCTAGCATTGGCAGTCCATACGCGGGTGCGAACTCACCCGTCTGGGCTAGAACGACACCGATAGGAATTTCGGGAGCGTCCATTTCGGGTGGCTGCTCAGGTGGCTGAGGAAGCAAAACTTGTTGAATTTGGTCACAGGCAGAAAGTCCTACGATCAGGGCAACAATCGCCAATACAAGGGTGATTTGGGTGAATCTTCCGATGTTCATTTTGGATCTCCTTGGTTATCAAACAAACAAACGACACACCACAGATGTCAACATTGTAGCATCTGTGTCCCTATAGCTGCGGCTTCATCGAAGCCTACTAACAGCTAATTTGACAATAAATTGGTTGAAGGGTTCTTACTTCTTTGACGATGTACGATGCGAGTAGCGAGCAACTCAATCATGCGTCGGCGTTGGTCGAAAGTTCTCTTTGATAAATGCGAACAGTTCTCGCTGTTCCTCATCTGTTAGATAATAAAAAAATGCCGGCATATTGTCTTTGCCGGCATCAATACTATGTATAAGTTGCTCGTCGGTACGACCCTCCCAAAATTCGGCTGTCGTCAGATTTGCAGGTTCTAGCTTTTTGAACCGTCCAATTCGTCCATTACCTTCACCGTTTGCACCATGACAACCGGCACAATATCTTGCGTAATTGTACTCGACTTCGGAGCCGTACCTCGTGCTCGGATCTACCGTTCGGCAGAGCCAAATCAGCCAACTCATACTGGCGGCAAATATCGCAACGATGATGAGAAGGTGTCGAACCATTTGAATGATACCACCTTTGTTATTCGCGCGAACCTACTCAACTCGACGATGCAGGAGAAGGGGAATCACCAGATTCGAGTGTCTCAATAACACCAGCCCCCACACTATCGCCCCAGACGTTGATGGTTGTCCGACATCGGTCAAGGAACCAATCGATAGTCAAGATTAACCCGATACCCTCAATCGGTAGCCCAACGGCTTTTAAGACAATCACCATTGTCACAAGACCGGCTTCGGGGATACCTGCGGCGCCGATGGCAGCAATAGTCGCCGTCAGAAAGATCACCACCTGCTCCACAGGGCCTAAGGTGATTCCATAGACCTGCGCGATGAACATTGCAGCGACAGCTTCGTAGAGTGCCGTACCGTCCATGTTAATTGTTGCACCGAGTGGTAGGACAAAACTTGAGGTTCGATTGGATATGCCATTTTCCTCAGTGCCTTCCATTGTTACCGGCAGTGTTGCGGAACTTGATGCTGTGGAGAAGGCGTTTAACAGTGCTGCTCCCATCCCTCTTGCGTAGTTCAGTGGATTTCGTCTGCCAATCAGAAAGAGGAGGATCGGCAATATAACAACGGCGTGTATAGCGAGTCCAAATATGACCGTGAAACTATATTTTCCAACCGCAAGCAGCTCCGGCAAGAATTTGGTGAATCCACCGGCACGTCCAATGCGACCTGCAATTAACCCGAAGATGCCGATCGGCGCGAAAATCATAATCCAGTGAACAATCCGCATAACGCCATCGTTCAGCACCGAAATAAAATTAATGGCATTCTGTCCCCGTTCACCTAAGATCGAAAATGCACAGCCAATCAGCAGTGAGAAAAAGATTAATGGAAGGATGTCCGTCCGCACCATCGCGTTGAAAAGGTTTCGCGGAATCAAGCCCTCTTTCCCGGTTTCCTCATTCCCAATCAGGACTTCCGACAAGATATTGCCGATGTTTCTCTCTTCTTTCCCACGCACCGCTCCGGCGATAGGCAAATCAATCTTTACGCCTGTTCCGTCGGGTTGAAGTTCCGGTTCATCCGAAATGAGCTGCCCTCCAACACGCCGGAAGGGCAGGCGTGTGCCATCCTCCGCTTCGATATAGACCTCCTCGCCGCCTTGGGTAGGTTCCCACAATTTTACTGTGGCAGAGTTTTCAGTCATCGACTGAATTGCACCCTGCACCCCTTGATCAGATAGAATCAGCGCATACCTGTCATCATAACCTGTTTGTCCCCAAGTACTGTCCGTTAAAGTGACAGTGCGATTGTTTTCACCACCAACTGTATACGTATACTCTGGATGATCTGCGCCACGAGAAATCCCTTTTCCCGGTTGTACAATGTTGACCAAGATGATGCCGATGAGCACCGAAATCCCAGTGGTCGCCATGTAATAGAGGACAGTGCGTCCGCCTATTGGACCGAGGTTGCGGATATCGCCTAAGCCGGTAATGCCGACAATCATCGAAAACATGACCAGCGGAACGACAATCATTTTCAGGGCATTTAGGAATATATCACCAAGAAGAGTGGTTTTTGCAGCGAAATCTGGTATCCAACCACCGACGACAAACCCAACGATGATGGCAATGACAATACCGATGAGAATCCGTTGGCTACCACTTCCGCCCGTTGAGGCTTCGTCAGATACGGAGGGATCTGTTTGGAGCATTTGTTAGCCGCCTTTCAGCGCCGCGATACGAAGGATTGGATAAAAGTCCTTATTTACATTCAAGGAAGGCTTCAGAATCACTCGCCCAACGAGTTGAGGTAATCTCTCACCAGCCGGATCTGTTCTTCGGCATCGTCGACCGCAAAGCCATCAACAGGTTGATGTGCACCGGCAATCTTGGGCCATGCTTGTGGCATTGCGGTTCCCGGTTGGAAGGATTGTGGATCTTTGAGCCAGTCAATGACCCAGTCAGCTTTGAGACGACTCTTTGCCAGTGCAAGGTCGGGGCGGCCTGTTTTATCGCTGCCCGGTGGGATAACTTCACCTTGTTCCGGATGGCAGGAGATACACTGAAGCACGTCAAAAATCTGCTTTCCGACACGTAGTTCGCTTCGAGACGATGGTTGTAATGCAATGGTCTCATAGGGGAACACCTCGTCGTCAAGTGCGGAGAAGTATTTTACAAGTGCGGTCGCTTCCTCGTCTGAGAAGCCGAAAGTCGGCATCCGGACTTCAAGCCCGTAACGGATAGGAGTCGGTGTTTTGAGGAACTGGAACAACCAATCTGGATAAACCTTGGCACCCTGCGCTTGCAAAGTAGGTGGGGCAAAGCGCTTGGCATTCAGCATGTCCAGGTCTTGGTTAGCAGCGACCACATTTACGAAATCGCCGCCTTTCCCTTCAATGTCGTGGCATCCGGTACAGTTGTATTTTTTCGCTAACCGGCGCCCGGCATCGATTTGCCGCGTCTTCTCGCTCGGCTGATGGATGTAGCTCACCGGGTATTTTGTAGGTTGGAAACTCTTGAGTAGAACAGCAAGGGCGCGCGCCTCCTCGTCACCGATGGTGTGTTCGCTAAAGACAGGCATTCGGGAGACGATGCGGCGTGTTTGGTAGCGCCTGGGGTTGGTTACTTTGCCGACCGTCCAACCGTGCCAACTGTGTTCAACATCTGCCGTATCTCCGAAGTCCAATTCATCAACGATTTTGGCACCAAATTCACCGAGATCCGCACCGACCTTTGATTCATTCTCAAAGCCGGGGATACTGTGACACCCAAAGCAACCGTACGTACGAACCAGCTTTTCGCCTTCCATTGGATCCACCGCTGCGTGCGGGTTTTCGTTGCCGGCAATAGGAGATGGTATTGTCTCTTGCAGCGACATTAGATAGGCTACCGCATTGCTCACCTCAGTCTGGGTAAGACGTAGGCTGGGCATAACGGTGTCGGGGTCGTAAGCTCTTGGATCGCTGATCCATTGGCGTAGAAATTGTGGTGTAAGCTTGCTGCCGACACCATCCAATGTTGGAGCAAAATCACTTCCGAGCCCGTCAACAGTATGACATGACAAACACCCCACTGACTTTACAACCTCCTCACCGGCGGCAATTGCGCGGGGGGCTGTTGAGTATGAGGCATCGCCTTGATCTATGGCAGGATCTTTCATCTGCGCCAAGTATGCGGCAATTGATTTCACTTCATCAACAACGCGGTCAACGGCGGTATCAGGATAAGGATACTTCGTGCCATCGTCCTTTTGGAGAATAATGCCTGTGTCGGTTTTGGTGACAATGCCGTAGTGCTTATTTCCATTTTTGAGGTACACTGCTTGGGTCAACTTTTCGACGGGGAAGAAATCTGGCATCTTGGTCTCTGGCAGATAGGCGGTCGGCTGTTTAATCCACCCTTCCAACCAATCAACGCTGTTGACTTTACTGCCGATTTTGGCGAGCGACGGACCAACTTTGTCGAGGTCCGCTAACACCGAATATCCCTCAACAGCATGACAACCGTGACACCCGACATCTTCAAAGAGTGCCATCCCCTTCGAGAGGACCGGCGAATAATCTTGGAGCTGCCCGGTTTCTGGATTGACGGCATCCAACATCATCACGCCATCGTGGCAACGCCGACAATTGGACTCCATATAACCGTGTAATTCTTCTGAGGCTTTACCGGTATGTTCATCCAACCCCAAGACAGGCGTCAGCCAAAACTCTTTCTTATGATCTAGTGCGTGTGCAGCTTTTTGGGTCAACCCCTGTCCCTGTCCACCGTGGCAGGGGGTGCATCCAAATCTTTCAACCGGGTGTTTCGCAAGCAGCACATCACGGTGGGGATGCGTGCGAAGCACGGGATCGTATCCAGTCTCATAAGCGATTTCGACGAGGTCGGCATAAACATCCGGATCGGTAAAAGTCAACTTGCCATTTTCGCTTAACTCATAACTCCCCTCTTCGGGATCTTCCTCATCAATCAACACCGTCTCACTGCCCTTTTTAACGTAAGGATGTTTTAGTTGGAGCGTAAGGTTGTTCTCGCCATCCCCTTCAATCTCCTCAAACTGCTCTGTAGCAAAGCCGTCGTACCCAGCTTTATCCGAAGCGAAATGACAGGTCGCACATCGGTCCGCGGTATAATCAAAATCTTCTATATAGTACTGCACAACTGTGCGTGTTTTTGTAAAGGGACTCTCTGCTAATGTACCGATGAAAGTACGTTTAATGCCGCCAACGGAATGGAGTTTATTTTCAAGTCTATCAACCTCCGCGTATTTCGCTTTATCTGCTTTCGAAGCCTCGATTTTCGCCTGAAGTTCACGGATCTTTGCCGCAGATGTGGTATCTGCGGCATTGTATTTTCGGACAAGGAGATATTCGGCTAAAGCTGCCTCAACGTGTCCGTTGGCATCATAAAGCTCGGCAAGGCCTTTATAGGCATCGGCAAGGTTCCGTTGCGCTGCAAGCACTGCATCGGTCAGGCCGCCTTCAATCCGACTTTCAAACTCATCTAATTTCTTTTTCCATTTTTCGGCGCCCTCTTTGTCTCCGTGGTGTAGCGCGTACTGATACTTATAGTTGACTGCATCCGACTCACTCTGGTCAAATTTACGTTCCTGCAAGGCTTCTTCCAATTTTATCTGTAACCCTGCAATTGTACCCTTTAGTGCCTTCTCCTGTTTAGGGTCAATCTCTTGAGGTGCTTCAATCTCAGGCAGATCCTGTTTTGCATTTTCCAACTCAATTTTGGTTTTCTGATATTCGTATTCGTAAAATTGCCGCTGAATCTCTTTCCATGGTCGTCTGGTAATGGTTTCGTTATAGAAGCCCCACAGAGTTACGAATCCCAACAAACCGGAAAGGATAAAAAATAGCGCTGCGTAAGATTTTTCCTCAACCCGAACTTCTTTATTGCTCCTCACGATTCCTATTGACTCCTTACTGTTTGAATGGACGAATTACACATTATCCAATACGCCTTAGATATTAAACCATGGAGAAACCCAAATGTACTTGATATTCAATGTCCACCGAAGAATCATCTTGATTGGCAAAGACATCATCGTTAAGAATAGGAATGAAACCACGATGTATCGCACCAATCCCAACTCTTGAAGAAATTTGCTGGTTCCTCTTTTCAGAAAATAATAGATAGGACCTAAAGCAAAATATCCGACAACAACACACATTCCGAAGATACCGGCGGGCTGTTCATTGCGGATGCCAAATAGGTAAGAGAGGTTCACGTTGGTTAAGGGCACAATTTTGTGCGGATCCCACTCTTTCCATGGGGCGAAAAAGTTCCAACCGGGTCCTCTCAGGAAGGTGCCGACGACCATCAACACAATCCATAACACGAAAAAGCCGAAACAGAAAGTTATAAGTGCAAACGGACGCTCTTTTAGGGTATAGTAACCTTTTCCTTTGGGATTGATATCTATATAGGGAATGGCAATTAAACCGGCGATAATCAGCCCTGGCAAGACGACGCCTGCAATCCACGGATCAAAGTAAACCAACATCTCTTGTAATGCGAGGAAATACCATGGAGCTTTAGATGGATTCGGGGTTATTGTTGGGTCGCTCGGCTCTTCGAGGGGCGCATCAATGGTAATAGACCATATCCCCAGAACCAGCATTACAATGATTGCACAGAGAAACTCGTTGCGGCAAAGGTAGGGCCAACAGTAGACTTTATCATTAAGGGCTGCTTCTGCCGGTGCGCCAGCTATGTCATTTCTGCGCCCTTGGCTGAATGCAAGCCAAGTGAAGAAGGGTAACAACAACACAATTGCAACAATCGGAACGTTATCAGGCTTCGTAACCAGTAGGAGAAAAGGTTCCATATACCACCTCAATCAATTGGGATTAAAATGAATTCAGTCTTACAGAGGTCCAGAAATACCACCATCCTTGCGGACCCGCCAAAAGTGTAGTGCCATCAACACGCTTGCCAGAAGCGGCACGGCGACACAATGTAGGATGTAAAATCGCAAGAGCGTTGAGGGGCCAACAATTGTCCCGCCAAGGAGGGCGAAGCGCACATCATTCGATTGCGTAACAATATCCTGCGGCGCGAAGGGACCTTCATGTCCTAAGACGGGTGTCGCTCGTGCCATGTTTGTCCCGACGGTGACAGCCCAAAATGCGAGTTGATCCCACGGTAGGAGGTAGCCGGTAAAGCTGAGGAAGAAGGTAACAAGTAGCAGGATGACACCGACCCCCCAGTTAAATTCGCGGGGTTTTTTATAGGATCCGGTCAAGAAAACGCGGAACATATGGAGCATAACTGCGATGACCATGCCGTGGGCTGCCCAGCGGTGCATATTGCGCAGGAGCATTCCGAACGGGATGTCAAACTCAAGATATTGGATATCACGGAATGCGTATTCTGCGGTGGGACGATAGTAGAACATCAACAACACACCGGTAACGGCGGTGACAAGAAACATCAGAAAGGTGATCCCGCCCATACACCATGTAAATCGGAAGTTAATCGCGTGGCGGGTGACGCGCGGAGGATGTAAATGGAGCCAGACATTTTGGAGAACTTGAAGGGTGTACCGTCTTCCTGTTTTCTCGTAGCCGTGGCGAAACATCGACTGCCAGATTTGATTATTTGTAATTTTCTCTTTTAATCCATTACGTCTTTCATTCATAGCAACGACTCAGCCTGCCTCGCTTTAGCATAACCAAGGCTGTATAGCTCCTTTCTTGCTCAATTTGAGTTTATCATCAAAACTGCACCAAGGGAGTATAATTAAATTGGATAGGGCATAACAACGGTCAGGAAAGAATGTAATTGATGAGTTCTCCATTCCGCTAAATCCTTAAAGTAGATCCCGGTTTGCCCCAATCGCCCCGCTCCTCTAGAAACTTTACGGACTTATCAATCAGCAGTTGCCCATCCTCCGCCAGTGTAATTTGCACGCGCTCAAGGGGCCTCGGTGCGGGTCCTTCAAAGTGCATCCCCTCGCGGTCAAATCCGCTACCGTGACAAGGACACTTAAATTTATTCTCAGATGAAAACCATCGAGGGGTGCAGCCGAGATGCGTGCAGATTGCCACCAACGCATAAAACTCACCATCCTCTTTTCGGACAATCCAGACGCCATACGGATTTTTTTTGAACTTCTCGCTAACCGTTCCGGGAGGATATTCACCGGGAAATCCGGCCTTAAAGACCGAAGATGGTTCAAAGAGGACTCGCGGATATAAGAACCGAATCAATCCAGGACCAAAGGCAAGCCCAGCGGCGGCGAGGAAATTCCCCCAGCCCAGAAACTTAAAAAATGAACGTCGAGATAACACCAAGTTCACCTCAGATTGAAAGTTTGTGGAATTTAGTCAAACGGTGTGTAAAAAGCAAAAGACACGATCCGAGTATTTTAATTGCGGTTTGTCGAATCGGCAGTCATTATAGCACGACACCAAACAGAGATCAAGGCATAAAATAAAGAGATTCACGGATATCCGTGACTTCTCTTTATGAAGTGGATCAGGGGGAAGGCAGAGGTGTAGGTAGTGAAACATGAGCCGTGACACGTGATGTGGGAAGGAGTGGATCGGTTCATTAGAACCTGTTTGAAAATTATCCAGAAAATATAAACTGTAGGAGTTGCACAGTTGGATTTAAAATTTTCAAGACTGTTTCTAAAAACGGCGACATTGAATACTGGGCAACAAGTGACCTCTCAATGAACGAAATATTTCGACGCAAATATGCTGAATTGTCTTGGGCGATTGAACAATATCAGCGCGGTATCAAACAATTTGTGGGGGTTGAAAGGTGTTTTGCTCGTAAAGCTGCGGGGCGACATGTGTAGCCGAAGGGGCGCATGTAAAAAAAATGAATGAACCAATGCCCCCTTCTGAGTGTCGCAAAATGCGATTGTGTCGCATTTTGCGATGGATTTGCCCAATCCCTTGTTATTACAGGGTCCCCGCTGACATTGCCCCACCTAACACGTTGCAACTGTTGTATTTTGCGACACCTCCACCCATCCAATCATCATCACTTCATCTGCCTGCTTATATCCGCTAAAAACAAGCCTATCAAAGGGTTTCACCCCCCAATTCCAGTCAATAAAACCGGCAATCGGCGTCTATGAGACGTTGGCACGGTTTATGCCCATGATTTTGGAGTGCAATCACGAATTCACCATTCTATAAGAGAACTATGGTGAATTAGACACATAAGTGGACATTTGCCAACAACTTCGACCTTCGCGAACTTTCCAAAGTCCCCCTGTAACTCCCCTGACAAGGGAGCTAGGGGGTTAGAGGATTTAGGGGGTTGGCTGTATTATAAACAGGGAGAAAGGGACAGAGAAGAATATGATAACGATGAATGATAAGAGGGGTAATTCTCAATCCCGAACTTTGGCATTGCTATCCTCTTTATCCCCAAGTTTCGGTTGCGCGAGTGCCTGCCGATCAATGGTGTTCTGTAACCGCTCTTCCGGACGACGTCGTTCCTCACGGTCTGCCTCTGTTCTGCTATCTGCTTGTAGGGCAGATCTTCTCTTTAATATAGCGATATTAAGCCTTTCGCTAAAAAAAGTGTTGACACATCTTTGCGTTTGGTTTAAGATGGGCAATTGTGTGGGGACTCCGAGTAGCAGCTCGAAGCCCCCCTGAAGCAAAGCGAGATAGAGGCTCGAATCGCTTCGTGATTGAAAGGTGCTAGACACACCCAACAATCGCCTATAGTATAACCCTTTACGCTATTTGTTTCAATCTGAATAAAAGGGGCTGCGCGATTCGGGATTATCCCTAAAACGCAGCCCCTTTTTTTTCGGTTGACACCGATAGCGATAAGGAGAGCGGTTTTGGATTGGCGGACTAGCAAGCCGTTTCTGTATTTCCTGTTCACGCTATTATTGGAACACAGTGCGCTCATCGGAGAGGGCACGGTGGTTCCTAACAACCCTTCAACCTCCGAACTATATCCCTGCCTACCGACCGCTGGTATAACCGACCGGCTGCCACTCGGACAACCCCCGATCCCCGCTCGGTCGATTGAGACGATACGAAACTGGCTATTAGCCGGAGGTCCCGATCAGGCAGTCCCCTCGTTCCCTAGTAACCGCTTTATCCACCTTACTGTCATTGCGCCCCACCTGATGCCGTTTACCCCGTTTAACTGTCAATTTGCCTGCTACTTTACCACGCCCCACCTCTATAACGCTGGCAAAAGAACTGATGTTCTACATCTCATTCGATTGCCCCGCAGAAGCATAACTTAAAAAGAGATTTTCGGTAGGAAGGGGGCGATTGTTAATTGAAAAGAAGGTTTTGATGATTCTTTACTTTTAACTATGATCCACGGGAGACCACGCCTGTTTCTACCGTTGTCAGCTTAAGCATAGGCCACAGGGAGAGGGAGGCCGCTGAGGCTACGTCCCTTTCCCTGTTGGTGTTATTCGGGAAAACGTCCATATAACGTTAGGTTAGGAGGAAGATATGCTACGTTTTGTTTTAGTTGTATTCTTAATGATGTTTATAAGCAATATTGAATAATAAACTTTCGATTCTCAGTAGGTGTCGCACCCGTAGGGGCGGGGTTTCCCCGCCCGCCATCGATGTAAAATGTGCATATTTAATATTGAAACTTGCTTAGCTACTGGGCAAGTTTCTGCTCACGGTGAAAAAGACACAACAGCAGCTGTGCTGTTAGGGTTAATATTTCCAAGCGGTGGGCAAATCTACAATGAGCAGTACACAAAAGCCCTAATGGTTTGGGGCGGGCTCACAGTAAGCTCCCTAATTTACGCTTGGGGCACTCCCTACGATGAGAAAAAACAGATAGTGGGGTTTGCCGGTTTTGCGGGCACATGGCTCTATAGCGTATTTGACGCGGCCAGGACCGCCGACAGAATTAATAAGCGTACAAGGTTCGGGCATCTAATGGAGTTTGACGGAGACCGAATTACGGTTGGAGTTGATCCGGTTGCCTCGCGCAATAGCTTAGGTACTATGGTATCGCTTCGGTTTTAGTCGTTAGGAGTTGAGCCGTTATTGAGAAAATAGGGCTTACGTAGTTGAACATTTAACTGCGTAAGTGAACTTACCCTTGGCGTTGTTGATCTATATGGTCGCACAGATGATGAACGGTTTGCCAGTCCAAAATCCCCCTTATTCAACTGTCTAGTTTTTGGGGGTAATTACACTACCACTGGATTTTCGACAAAGGCCCCTTAATACACCAACGCTATAGAATAGCATATCCAACGCTTTATCTGTTTCTAAAGCGATTTTTTCAACTTTGTTACCTCCTGATTTTTCGGCAACGCAGAAAATGCTGATTTTGAAGTAGGTTATTTTACCTTATGGCAGTTAGTCCCTAAATCAGAATCTCCTTGAGATTTTACCCATCAGTAGGCTGACTGCCACCAATACTTATGATAGTTTTCGTGTGGGTTTCATTCTCTATGCTGCTACACACTCTGACTACAAAACAACGCAGAGAGGCACCCCCGGATACGGAGCTTCTCTTAACAGTCAAGACACAAATGCCTCACTCACTTCCAACTATAAAGGAGATAATTTGATGAAACAATTTTTTCGATTCATATTTTTTTTGTTAATTAGCGTCTTAATTCCCTTGACGGCAACAGCTCAATTTGTCAACATCCCCGACTCCGACCTCCGCGATGAAATTGATAAGGCACTGAAGGCACTGGATCCGGGCAGAGCATCAGGTGCACCTATCACCACATCAGATATGGCAAAGTTGACTCGTCTTGAAGCACCAAACGCCAACATCAGCGATTTGACAGGGCTTGAGTTTGCTACCAACCTGACACAGTTGTATCTTGGGGTTGCGTATGTGGAGGAAGAGGGGCGTTGGTTGAACAGCAACTCAGTGTCAAACCTATCACCGCTTGCAGAATTAACTAACCTAACAGAGTTATCGGTTAGGAATAATAACATCTCAGATATATCGCCTTTGGCAGGTTTAGCCAATTTGACACGTTTGGTGGCTGATAATAACAACATCACGGACATCTCAGCAGTGGTAGGATTAACGAATCTGACATATCTGAATCTTGGGGGTAACAACATCACAGACATCTCACCGGTGGCAGGATTGACCAACCTGACAAATTTGGCACTTGCAAACAACGGCATCACTGACATCTCAGCAGTAGTAGAATTAACACACTTGACAGAGTTACATCTTGGGTGGAATCAGATCTCAGATCTCTCACCTTTGGTAACAAATACAGGATTGGGGAGTGGAGACAAGATTTATGTGAAGGGAACCCCCCTGAACCACGCATCCATAGAGACCCACATCCCCGCTCTCCAAAGCAGAGGGGTTACTGTTGAGTTTGACAATGTCATAATTGGGGATATAGATGATATAGATGATATAGATGATATTGAGCTGATGGATCAGGATAACGAATTAATCATCCCTGATCTCGCCCTCCGCGACGCGATTAGGCAGACACTAGGCAAAACGGAGGGTAATCTCACCCCCGATGATATGACACTATTATATGACCTTTTCGCCTGGAATATTAGCGATTTAACCGGGCTTGAATTGGCTACCAATCTGTATTCGTTGATAGTTTTTGGCAGCGTCTTTGAGGATGTCTCGCCTTTATCAGGTTTAACGAACCTGAGAATCCTAGTTCTTGATAGCAACAACTTTTCGGATCTCTCGCCTTTGACGGGATTAACGAATCTGAAACAGCTGACACTTGCAGGCAGCAACTTTTCGGACCTCTCGCCTTTGACGGGATTAACGAATCTGGAAGCCCTAGGTGTTGTAGGCAGCAACCTTTCGGACCTCTCGTTTTTGGCGGGATTAACGAAATTGGAATCCTTGTGGCTTAATCACAACAACATTTCGGATCTCTCGCCGTTGACGGGATTAACCAACCTAAGACACCTATCGCTTCACAACAATTCAATATCGTTCCTCTCGCCTTTGGTAGCAAACACCGGATTGGGGAGTGGAGACTTAATCGAGTTGTGGGGAAATCCGCTAAACGAAGCATCTATCCGCACCCACATCCCCGCGCTCCGAGACAGAGGGGTTGACGTGGATCTCCGAACACCGACCACCCTTGTCAAAATCTCAGGCACGGTGACAGCGGAAAATAACCTGCTTATCGTTGAGGTCTGGGATAAGCGAGCCCGCACGGTGGAAGGGGTGCCGGTAACGTTTACTGTCACCTCAGGCGGCGGGACACTCAGCGTAACAAATGTAGCGACTGACGACCGTGGCAGAGCAGAGAGTCAGCTCACGTTGGGCACCAATACGGGGACGAACACGGTTGAGGCGACAGTTGAAGGCATTTCGGAGTCGGTGATTTTTAGCGATGTACCGGAGCCTGCGGTCCGTATCCCCGATCGCAAGCTCCGTACTGCCGTTGAGCAGGCTCTGCGCAAGACAAGAGTTGACACTATCACCGCATCGGATATGAAAACTTTGGGCCAACTTCGCGCCCCTAACGCGGATATCAGCAATTTAGCCGGGCTTGAATTGGCTACCAATCTGACGGAGTTATCTCTTGGCGATGAGTATGTAGATGGAGTGTCGATCAACAGCAACTCGGTATCAGACCTCTCGCCGCTGGCGGGCTTGACCAAATTGAGAAGCCTGTCGCTTCCGTCAAATAACATTTCTGACCTCTCACCTTTAGCGGGACTCACAAATCTAGGATACCTGAGCCTTGATGATAACGCCATATCGGACATCTCGCCTTTGGCGGGATTGACTAGCTTGGGAAGGCTGCATCTTAGCGGCAACGCCATATCGGACATCTCGGCACTAGCAGGGCTAATCAACCTAGAATCGCTGATTCTTGATCACAACAACATCACGGATCTTTCGCCCCTCATAGAAAATATGGGATTGGAGGGAGACGAAGACGATGTTAATGTAGATGGAAACCCCCTGAGCGCCCTCTCGATAGAGGCCTATATCCCCGCACTACGGAACAGAGGGGTCAGGGTCGATTTTGTGCACGCGCTGTCCAAAGACAGCCGCTTTGGACATCAAGCCGGTGTTGATAGTGTTGCATTCAGTCCGGATGGCACGATGTTGGCAAGTGGCAGTCAGGACGGCACGGTGCGACTGTGGGATGTTACTACGGGAGAGCGCAGCGAGATAGCCATACTTAACCATCCGCCTGGGACTCATGTTCGGAGTGTCGCGTTCAGCCCGGACGGTTCCATGCTCGCCAGTGGAAGCAGAAGCGATGACGGCACCATTTACCTGTGGGAGGTCAGCACAGAACAAATCATACACACACTTAAAGGACATAAAGCGGGGGTTGAGAGCGTTGTATTCAGTCCAGATGGCAGTACTCTTGCCAGTGGGGGTCATGACGGTACGGTGCGTTTGTGGAATCCTGTTACGGGAAAACCCATAGACATACTCTTGGACGGTCCAGACACAGCTTGGAGCGTCGCATACAGTCCAGATGGCAATACCATTGCCATGGGGCTTGGCAACGGCACGATACTGCTGGAGGATGTCTCAGCTGCTCAACTCCCTAAATTCCTATCAGGGCATACCGCTTGGGTTGAGAGTGTTGCGTTCAGCCCGGATGGCGCCACGCTCGCCAGCGGAAGTGGGGATAACACAGTGCGACTGTGGGAGGTCGCCACCGGAGACCGCATAGACACACTTACGGGACATACGGCGGGGATCAATAGCGTTGCGTTCAGTCCGGACGGCACGATACTCGCCAGCGCGAGTGATGATCGCACCATCATTTTATGGGATATCCTCACAGGAGACCCTATAGATACACTCACAGGGCATTCTGAATATGTCAGGAGTGTTGCGTTCAGCCCCGATGGCAGCACGTTGGCAAGTGGGAGCGGGGATAGAACGATCCGCCTATGGAAAACTCCTACCACCTTTACAGAATACACCCTGTCAATACCAGTGGGTATCAGCTTGATTCATGTCCCCCTGAAGGTGACAGCTGTTAATGGGGAAGAGCAGACCATCGAATGGATCGCTGACCTCTACGACGCACTCGGTGGCGCGTCAAAGGTCACTAACCTCATCACCTATGACTCCGAAACACAAGAATGGCTCTCCTATTTCGGTGCTCCCGACAAAGATCTTCCCGCGAACGCGAAGTTGACTCCGGACAAAGGAGTTATAGCCAGTTTGAAAGCAGAGATGTTCGTTCATCTGCGTGGAAGCGCGTTAGGAACAGATGGAGTTAGCACCCTCACCTTGAACCCAGGTCTCAACCTTGTAGGGCTGCCGTTGAACGATTCAAGGATAAAGCGTGTTAGTGACCTGTTGGCTCTCGACGGGATTGGCGGCAACGTTTCTGTGATTATCCTCACTGATGGCGGAGAATTCAAGTCAGTTGGACGCCCAGGTGATTCGGGGGATATAGAAATTACTGGGGGACAAGCCTTTATCATGACCGCTCAACGGGCGGCGACAGTTGCTATCTCCGGTGAAGGGTGGACGAATCCCCCAGGAACCGCTGCCGCGCCGCCGATGTTGACGGGGATTCAAGTGACAGATACGACTCCCGTCTTGGCGTTGAGAGGTGCGATTGTTGACGAAGGAACCAGCTTAAAGGTGTCAAACTTCCGAGTAACTGTCAAGAACCTGTCAAGCGGCAAGTCGGTCACCGGTACGATCAAAGATGATGATCGCGCGGGTTATCGACTCACTGTCGTTGATATAGAGACGATGCGGGCGGCTATGGTTGGCGATATCCTTGAAATCTCGGCTCACATTCCAGACCCGTTTATCGGTGTGGAGCCGTTGCGGTATACCGTAACGGCAGAAGATGTGAAACGGAGTCTGATTCAGTTGCCAGCACTAGTCGTCTATGAGATACCGGCGCAGACAGCATTGCTGCACAACTATCCGAACCCGTTTAATCCGGAGACATGGATACCGTATCGACTGGCTGAAGATGCGTTGGTTACCTTGACCATCTATGACAGTATTGGTCGGGTTGTCCGTACGCTCGACGTCGGGCATCAGGTTGCTGCCGTCTATGAGAATCAGTCGAAGGCAATCTATTGGGATGGTAGAAATGAGTTTGGTGAGCAGGTCGCAAGTGGCCTGTATTTCTATCACCTGTCCGCAGGCGATTATTCCAAAACGCGGCGGATGGTGATTCTGAAGTAGGGGCGTGAACTGGCAGGAGAAACCGAGTTTTTCCCAAAAACTCGGTTTCTGAAGTTACTTCCCAGTCCACAGAAAGTGATATAAAATACCCCTAGTCTCAAGGCGCGATCTTAAATGCTAATCCTCCCGATGACATCGGGGCAATCCTCCGTGCAATCTGCGATTCAGCCCCATAGGACATGTCGCCCCGCTGGGGCTTTGGGGTATGGGGCTATCGGTATGCTATAAACATGTCGCCCCGCTGGGGCTAACAGCAAATGCACATCCGCTGCGTCTGGCTTCCGTTTTTTTATCCGCGTAATCCTTAAATCCGTGTTAATCTGCGATTCAGACAATCCGCACCGGTCACCCCTTCGGTACTTCCGGATCTATCGGGGGCAGGATTTAGGGGGTTGGCAGTACATCTGGAATGTCCAAATAATTCTAAAACCTACCATAAATCCCCCTTATCAGGGGACTTTGGGAAATGTTCACTTATTTGTCTAATTCACCATAAATGACCCAATGGAGCTCAAGCATTTACTTTGACGTGCGTACCCTCCATCTGCTCTACAACGTGCTGAATCATATCCTCAACCGTCTTGAACGGATGGTCTGGATATTGTTCCAAACTGAAGTTCATGTCATTTGCGCCAAAGACGAACATGTCAATCCCCGGTTTGCCGAGGTGTCGTGCATTGGTTACAGCATCGATCGACTCCAGTTGGATAGCAAGAATGCCGTTGTTGTTCCACCATTCGGCGTACTCGAGTCGGTCCATATCTGGCTTGAACCCGTACCCCGAACTGGGTCCCCAACTTCTCTTTCCAATCGGCGGATAGTAGAACGCGTCTATCGCCTCATCGACGGTTTCCTCATCTTCAACCTGCGGCACCACAATAGCGAATGGTCCCAGATCCAGATAGTTACCAATCAGGTAAGCCTGTCGTGTGTTTTTGATACGAAATTGGGTAGGCACGCCCAATTCGGTTGCCATCGCGCAAAATGAGACCAATCTATCTTCATTAAACGCTGCGTGCTGGCTATCAATAGAAACCAGATCGTAGGAATCTTGACTAAGAAGGGCTTCGAGCTCACTTCTCGAAGCATCTATGGAAGATCCTGCAACTTTGAGGCTCTCGCCCTGATGTAGACGTTGTTTCAAAGATTCTGGCATTGCTCACTACCTCCCTGATGTTGTGGGTAAATTATACTCGTCTTTTATCGAAAAATTCCTTTAGCACGTAGGTTGGGTTGAGCGGATACAATCACAAATGCCATCCAGCACACGCATTTGGAGGCTCAATTCTGATTGAAATCTCTACAATATAGCGAAACCCAACTCTCGATTGTCAATATGTGGATTGGATTGTTGGGTTTCACTATCGTTCAACCCAACCTACAGTTCATTCATTACCGATTTCTGGATTAAACGAGATTTCATCTCCCGCTCCCCACATCTCATCATACAAGCCAACTTGGACGTAACGATGGAAACTTGAATATTCCCAATCCTTCGGGATAGCAACCAAACCATGTTTGACTGGGTTGTAGTGAATGTATTCAACATGGTCGATAAAATCTTGGTTATCTCTAATCATGCGTTCCCAAAATCTGCGTTGCCAAAATGCACGCTCCTGTTTGCCTTGTCGTGATGTGGAAATAACGTTCTGATACGAATCTTGACAATAACGGCTAAAGTAACTTTTGATTAACCGCCATCGCATTGAGAAGTTGTGGTCGTCGTCAGGCAAAGTCCAAATGCTATGGAGGTGATCAGGAAGCAGAACAAAGGCATCAATCTCCATGGGATGTCGTCGCATCGTATATCGAAGTGCTTGTCGTAGCAATTCTACATTGTCTGGTTGACAGAGAAAAGGTCTGCGATTGTGGGTAACGACAGTGAAGAAGTAGGTACCGCCTTTGATTTTTGTTCGACGATATTTCATGCCCGTTACCATTATCCAAAAATAAGCAGTTAAACCGTAGGTTGGGTTGAGCGGATACAATCATAAATATCAAACAGCGCACTCGCTTAGGGAGATGCAATTCTGATGGCAATCTCTACACTGTAGCGAAACCCAACTCTTGAGCGGCAACAGTAGATTGGATTGTTGGGTTTCACTCTATCTGTTCGCACAAGAAAATCACTGGAAAACCCACCTACAATTTGCCTTGGATAGCTATTTGCTTTGAGCCGTTCAACCCAACCTACGATTAATGAACCCATCATGGGCCTGTGAGTGTTTACGCATTCTCTATTGGGAGGTCTGTTCCGCGGTTGACGGGACTGATTCTTCGCTTTCTTCCTTCAGACGCACTGTGTTCATCACATCCCCCTTGCCAAGTTGATCGACCACATCCATACCGGCGGTAACCTTTCCAAAAGTGGTATACTGGCCGTTGAGGCTAAAATAGCGAGATGGTTTTGCATTCAAACAGATGTAAAATTGGCTTCCTGCGGAATCCGGAGCGTTTGCCCGCGCCATAGCAACCACCCCTCTTCGGTGCCGGGGCATCTTCGTGCGGAGCTTTGGATTTTGAAACTCACCTGGTATCGTCCACCCGGGACCGCCGCTACCACTACCGTCCGGATCTCCACCCTGAATCACAAAACCCTCTACATACCGATGAAAGGTGAGACCATCGTAGAACTCCATTTTGATTAGCTTGAGAAAGTTAGCAACGGTTTTTGGGGCAATATCCGGGTAGAGTTCCATCTCGATAGTCCCTTTGTCTGTTTCGAGTACAACGACAGGATGTTCAATTCGTAACCGTGCAAGGACTGCGCGGTGATCCGACAGTTCACCGACATCAATAATTTCACACCGCTTAGCCTTCTCAACACTGCGGAACTCATCCCGTAGACTCGGACTGATGAGGATATGATCGAGCAGATTTTTTTGATCTTCATAGATGTATGTATATCGATCATCCATTTCAACCCCACTAGCGGTCTGAAGAAAATCACCCCAAATATCATCGAACCCGCGAAGTCTGTTAATCACCGGCGTCCCCGGCGTGTCGTTCATGTCCCCCATGACGATAACATTCTTATCCTCCATCAACCCCTTGACAGCCTGTCGACGCACAACAGTGGCTTGTGCAAGCCGCTTGGCGTCCCTTGGGTTACGCCGAGAAATGAGGTGCGTAATCAAAATATAGAACGGTTGATTATCAACCTTCAATTCAACACCCAGAATCTTTGAAGGGTTCACATCGCGCTCTTGGCCATCCACAAAATACACCTCGCGCTCATCGGGAAAGTTCGTGACACTCCCCGGCACAATCCGAAATTTTGTAAGGATGGCAACATCTTGACCGGTATAGGTATCCCTGCCTTCATCGAAGGCAATTTCCCATTCACCGGGATCAGCGAGATAAGATTTAACCTTTTCAAGAACAGCTCGGTTCTCGACCTCAACAAGACCGACGATATCCGCCTTATGGGTATCAATGAGTTCAGCGATGGTTTTGGCTTTTGCCTCATATTGCGCTGCGGTTGGCGCAGGCACCGATTTGCCAACAACCTCTCCATGCGGTTCCTCACTATCAAAAAAGAATTCAGCGTTCAGTAAGAAGATATCAATTTCAACATCCGCACCCGCTGGACCAAGCGAGCATAACATCAAACAAAACATTACAAGAACTGCAAAGACGGATTTACGGTACATCTCACATCCTTTCATTAAAACAGAGATTCTGTTCAGCGTTTTAGTCTTCTACTTTTTCCCAATCAAGATTGCTCTCATTCAGTTCAAACACATCAAGCGGACCAAATTTCAGATTAATAGTCAAACTTCTGGGGGTTGGTGAGCTGTCAAAACGATTGAAGTCGCGGATGACCACATAGGTATGCTGTCCATCCGAAATCTCCGCACAAGCGTCGATAAAATCGTCAAGATTCCCAATCGCGCGTCCATTAATCTCCTGAATGACTACTTTTGAGTTGCCGCTGCGTTCGCGGATACCAACACGGGAAAAGCTGCTCCCTGCGTCTGCATGTGGGAGATAGACCCCATCAGCCTCAAAGTAAAGCAGATGCCTGAGTTGAGGGGTTACATCGTGAAAGACTGATCCTGCGAAGCGGACAAATCGGCGAACTTTCTTTAACTCGATATCTTCTACAAGGACGTCAACCGTCACAGCCTGTCCATTGCGATAGATGTCCAAGCTCACATTTTTCCCAGCATTTTCGTTAAGAATTGCATCAAAAGTATATAGATCATCCCTAATTAACTTCCCATTAATCCTATAGATAATATCGGAGGCGAGCAGGCTTGCCTCGCCTGTCGTCTTGGGAATAATTGACTCAATTTGAATCACCTTCGGCGTTCCTGAATCCGAGGGACCAATCTCCGCGCGGGAAGCTTCGGGCAGACCGAAATGCTTAATAGCCTCTCCGATGGAGATTAACTCCAAATCCACGCCAATCTCTCCACGTTGAATTGTCTCGGCACTTTGGATCTGTTTGAGGGTATCAATCATATAATTGATTGGCAGTTCAAAACTGGAGGTATCGGTTCCCCGCGCATGGATGGCAATGACTTTACCTTCTGTGTTCCATACTGGACTCCCGCTCGATCCACCGGTGCGGTCAAAAGTCGTATGGATATAACTGGAATGGCGATCCCCTTTATTAACGTTGAGATTGGCAACTGTACCAAACTTGATGGAGTATTCCTCCTTTTCATTGTTGCCAATTAGGAGCAGCTCATCCCCCAGCGCAAGATCGTGCCACGAACCGAGTTGCACAGCTTGGAGTTCGAACAATACTTCCTTCGGATCTATCTTATAAAAACCGAAGTCGTGCGTTGGGTCGTAATAAAGGACTTGTGCTTCTGTAAAACTGCCGTCATAGAAGTTTATCTTGACATAGGAGGGACTGCTGCCGGTGACATGCCGATTGGTTGCAATAATTCCCTGTGCTGCATCAACGATGAAGCCGGTGGCGAAACTGGTGCCTTTTGCCTCCGTTTCAAACACAACCTCCGAAGAGGTCTCCACATTCACAACCATGGGTTTGAAAGCAGCAATCTGTTCTGTCCAGTCGTGTTCTGCGAGACTTTCCAAAACGATTCCCCCGCTTGCCAAAACAGCTACCACAAACCAGACTACAATCTGTCGTTTAATTTTCGGTCGCCCCAACCTTAAAAACATTATTATTCCTCCATTATTAGATATTTGTCGCCCTGTTGGGGGTTTAGGGTATTAGTGTTGGACATACTTTGCTTACACATTGCGCTCCTCTGGAGCGCATGGATTGGCCCCATTGCCCTCCTACAGACATATCGCTCCTCTGGAGCGAAAGGAATGAGGCCAACCACAAGGGCTGCCCCATTAACTATCCAAGCTTTTCGCGGACTACATGCGCTCCTTCATTAATTGCATCAAAGAAATTTCGGACCTCAACACAGTCTCCGACCTCGTAAACTTGGCATCCCAGATCGGAGGCTTCAATAGCTCGCTTGAGTTGTTTCCGTGGTGTATAGCCACGACTAATTATCAGGGTCTCAACGGGATGGAATTCCTCTGCGCCATCTCCCGTAGTAAGCACAACACCCGTCTCGTCAACCCGCTTCAGTTCACGGCTTGCCAGTATTTTCGTTCCTGAATCGCGAACCCCTTTTCTAAGCGCAGCTAAGTTGGTACCGTGCTCCTTCAATTTAATCACATCTTCTTCATTTCGGCGGGAAACCAGAACGACATCACGTCCTTGTTGCGCTGCAAACCACGCGCCCTCATATCCGACAAGGCCGGCACCGAGCACCATAACCCGCTCGCCTATGCTGAGTTCGTCCCAATGCACTATCGCATCAATTGCGGTGATTACATTGTCTCCATCAATTCCGGGAATATCTGGAATGACTGCCTCGCCGCCTGTAGCAAGGATAACGACATCCGGATCCTCGGCTCTCAGTGTATCCAGCGTAACCGTCGTCCCTGTCTGAACATCCAAGCCCACTTTCTGAATCTCTGCGATATAATACTGAAGTAGCCGTTTAACATCCCACTTGAAATCGGGAATTGATGCCGAGATTAACTCTCCTCCAATCACATCCCGTTTTTCATACACAACAACATCGTGCCCCATCTGCTTAGCACGCAAGCCCGCCTCCAGACCTCCGGGGCCCGCTCCGACGACGACCACCTTTTTGGGCGAATCCGTTCTATCGAATGCTATCAACTTCTCTCTGCCTACAATAGGGTTCGTTGTACACTGGACGCCGCCGCGGTCCATGACTACAAATGTGTGGCAAAAATTACAGCGAATGCACGGGATAATATTTCCGCCTGCACGCGCTTTCTTTGCCCAGTGGGGATCAGCAATTAGCGTCCGGCCAAGGGCAACCATATCAGCGCGTTCCTGCGAAATAATCTCCTCTGCATGTGACGGGTCAGTGATTCCCCCTGTGGCAATAACAGGAATTTCTGCGCCATTCTGCTTAATCTCCTCTGCTAGATCAACCAGTGTGTTGGGCTTGATATAAAGCGGCGGTACAGATGGATGCGTACATTCCACGAATCCTTTGACCTGCATAATCGTTGCAGAGGTGGTTGCCACGTGTAGATAGGCGACACCGAGCTCCTCCATGTATTTCGCAATCCGTAGATGCAGGTCATCTTTCACGTCTTCGTCGTATCGGTCATTCACACCGCCATGGAGGTGTTCGTGTGCACTGAATTTAAAACCGACTGGGAAATCTTCACCGCAGACCTGTTTGATCCCTGTGACAATTTCGGTGCCAAACCGCATACGACGTTCAAAATCACCACCGTAGTCATCGTCCCGCCGATTTGTATGGGGTGACATAAACTGTCCACCGAGATAGGAATGTGCACAGTGATACTCCACGCCATCAAAGCCAGCCCGTTTTGCCCGTGCTGCCCCTAAAATGAAGGCTTCTATTACCCTTTCAATATCATCAACCGTCATTTCGCGCGGCACTTCGGTATATAGTTCGCTCTCAATCGCGGAGGGCGCAAACGGTTCAACATACGATTTTCCGCCAAGCACGGCGATTTGCATGAATATCTTTGATCCGGCATCCTTGACTGCCTCCGCCATGCGTGTAAGTCCCGGGACGAATTTATCATCCCAAACCGCTGTGGTAATTACACGTTGTTCGGGCCAAACAGAAGTGAATTCAGTGATAATCAGGCTGGTTTCACCTTTTGCCCGTTCAACCAGAAAATCTATGTAGCGGTCAGTAACATGCCCTTCTGGATCATGTAATCCTACATCAAGAGGTGCTAAAACAACGCGATTTTTCAGTTCTAATGAATCCAGCTTTATTGGAGAAAAAAGATGAGGAAATGGCATACAGTATCTCCTGTCATATAAAGGGGTATTCTATCAGACACAAACCAAGCGTTACAGAATTAAGGGTAGGTTTTCGACCGCTCTTTGCTGTGGAGAGCTGACGCCAAATCGGATCATTACCAATCCTGTACCGAACCGTCTTCCCGTCGCAAATGTGGGGGTTCACCCGGTGTGGGTGGGTATGCAGCTGCAGCTTCTTCGTTCAGGTCAATCCCTAAACCCGGTGCATCGGTGGGTAGGAGATAGCCATCTTCGGTTCGCAAATCATGCTGAATGACTTCGTCCATCCAGCCCGACGATGGGGCATACTCCTGCACAGCACAGTTGGGAATCGACATATTTAGATGTAACATTGCTGCTGAACTAACGGGACTTGCGGTGTAATGACAGGCGAGTTCTTGGTAATGAACCTCCGCCATCGTGGCAATTTTCTTTCCTTCGGTAATTCCGCCGGTGTGACAGATGTCTACCCGGATGTAATCGATTAATTCCTGCTCAATCAGTTCCCGAAACATCCATTTCGTTGGGAGTTGTTCGCCGGTGCCAATCGGGACATTCGTATGCTCGCGTAGCGTCGCAAACGATGCAGGGTTCTCGGAACGGATAGGGTCTTCGACAAAGAATGGGTGATATTCTTCAATCCCATTGCACAATTCGATGGCGCGGGTTGGTGTTAAGCGGGTATGAACCTCAAAGATGATTTCGACCTCATCTCCGATTGCCTCGCGCAACGCACTGAAATGTTCAATTCCACGCATCACAGCGAGTTTTTGATTAAATCCACCCTCAATCGTATCAATGGGCGAAATCCGTAAGACCTTCCATCCCTCTTCCAGCTGTCGCTGTGCCGTTTCAATGAGCTGTTCCGGCGTACTTCCGCCTGTATGCCGATAAACCAGCACCTTATCCCGCGTGGCACCACCAAGTAGACGGTAGGTTGGTACGCCAAGAGTCTTACCTGCCAGATCCCACAGCGCAATGTCAACCCCGGCGAGCGCAGATTGCAGCACGGGGCCACCGCGCCAGAACGTTCCGCGGAAGATGTCCTGCCATATATGTTCGATTCGGGTCGCATCCTGCCCAATCAAGAGGGGTTTAATGTGATGCTCCAACGCCCCGACAACAGCAAGCGATCTGCCGCTTAATGAGGCTTCTCCAATGCCATATATCCCTTCGTCAGTAACAATTTTAACGTATATGAACTGACTCACTGGGAATATTTTGAGATCTGTGATTTTCACGACTTCCCTCCCGATTAATTTGCTAGCACGTGTTGACAAACTTGAGAAAAAGATTTCCCAAGCTAATAGTAGCATGACCATGTATACCGGTCAAGCCCAAAATCGGCGTAAAAACAGCAGCATGGCGCACATCTATCGTCGACAAATTGATCTCACGATTTACATCGATATGCCGAGCAGTCCCCGCGTAAATTGGAAATCTGTGTTGCCCTTGCCATAGAGTTTAGGTGTATAGCCGCGCGAGGCAACCTCTAAGATAATTCCCAGCATTTGCGCTGAAAAGCTCTCCGGCGTCCAATTCTCATCGGCGGTCAGGAGGTCCAAATCAGCCTCGTAAATGGATCCTGTAGTTTGATCCGTTGTGGCTTGGATCAGTGGAATCATTCGGTGTGCCTGAAGTGGATGACCTACGACATGCGCGAACATCAGATCCACGCCCGTCGCACCTAATCCGGTTAGCGTCTCTACAACATGATCGGTCGGTGCCTCCATGATATGGAATCCAGGCTCGGGAATACTTTGACCGTAAGACAGGGTATTTCTCAGTGAAATTTCGGGGGCGTCACGGAGCACGTGAGCTGCATAGGCAGGCGAGGTCAAGAAACTGGCATTTGAGGGAACGACAACCGTTCCACCCGCTCCGACGAGGGTTTGGGTGAGATGTGCTAGCCCCTGTGCAGCTTCCTCCGTTACTTTTCCGCCCGAGGTTAATCCGATCCGAAGGTGTTCTAAACCGACATCGGCGTAATCAGGTTGAGGCATCGACGATAGAGATTGACTGAACCAATCTTCCACTTTCTGGAGGACGGCATCAATGCCACCATCCAGCTGTACACTTGCCCAGCCGTATCGCTCAAGCGGGATTCCGTGCTCTGTGAGCGCGTGGCGCAGGTAGTCGTTATGGGTCTTCTCACAGCCGTGCTCTAAGGGCAGACCGAGGGCAACCATTGGATGAATCAGATGCCCGATGAGTGTGCGCCTGTAAATGTCTTCCGAGTTGCCACCCGATACCCCACATCCCTCCGTATGTGCCAGTGCAACATAGCGCGAAATTCCGTGCTCACGTCCGAGCTCCTTTTGGTTAAGTCGATCGGCGATCATCTGGGCGATCTGCCCAGAACAGAGGCTTGTTGGCAAGACCAGTCCGATCTGATCGCTGCGGTAGCCATTTTCGGTCTGTATGGCACTAAAAGTGTGTTCGGATCGTGGTGCATCAAGTTGAATTGGAATCGGCTTGCCTGTCGGGATGTCGGCTGCGAGCGCGTCTACTGGATTGATAGGGCCCGTCTGCTTCCAGTTCCGCCAGATTGATACCTGTGAATGCCCTGCCTTTTCTCCGACAGATCGTTCTCCAGCGGCAACGTTAACAGTGAGATCGAGCATTTGCTGCCCCAACTCATCCATCGGTGTACCATCTTGGTAAGCACCGGCGTTGACATCCATGTCGTTTTTCAACATTTCGTATCGCCCGGTGGTGGTAACAATCTTGATTGTCGGCACGAAGGGGAAATTGGTGATCGATCCGTTCCCGGTGACAAAAAAGATCATATTCGAACCTGATGCCACTTGGCCTGCGATGCTCTCAAGGTCGTTACCGGGGCTGTCCATAAAGTAGTAGCCCGGCGCAAGCATCCGTTCCGCATAATCGATGACGTAATCGAGACACACCTCCGGATCGCGTTTCATTGCGGCACCGATCGACTTGATGACAATATTGTATAAACCCCGAAAGTTATTTCCACCGGAGGGATTGGCTTCGGCGGTATGACCGTGCCAACTCACTCGCTCCTTAAACCGCTCGATCGTGTCTAAGAACTTACGGGCAGTCTCAAAATTTCTGGCGTTTTGCAGCACATAGGGTTCCGCACCGATCAGTTCGTCGGTCTCCGCGAGGTTGGCGGCACCCCCATAACGGATAACTTCTTTCGCAACATAGGCTGCCAGCGGATTACCCGAAACGCCGGAGAACGCGTCCGAACCGCCGCATTGAAGTGCGATCTTGAGGTGGGCGAGGGATTCTTCGGTACGCTTCGCCGCGTCCACCGACTCCAACCACCCATCAACAATGGTCTCTCCCGCCTTCAAACTGTCATCAAAACCGCCCTGTATGCTTAGAAAACGGTGCGGCACAGCCTCTAACGGATAATTGTTTTCTGCCATATAACGCTGCAGGATCTGATTTGTCACCACTTCTGAACCGTAATCAACAGCGAGAATCGCCCCGACATTAGGGTGAACCGTAAAGCCAGCGAGCGTCGGAAGTAGCATCTCCAAGTTATTGGGCGTTGCGCTTTCCCCGCCTTCCGTGTGGGTTACGGCAACAACCCCATCAATATTTCCGTAACTTGCACTGACCTCTTTGAACCTGTCCGCAAGTGCTTTCGCATAGCCAGAGGTTTGGGAGGTTGTTCCCATGATGACGATATAATTTCGTGTTCCAACACCGCGACCTCCGTCCCTCGGATAACCGAGGAAAGACCTATCGCGCTCATATTGGGGAACTTGCACTCCCGGTTCAAATGTATCTTCATCGAGGATGTAGGGAGCGATCTGATCTTTGAAGTTTGACTGGGACGGCAGTGTAAAGTCGATATCTCGCAGCGCAAGTGCCTCAAGAATCTTCTGGTTGCAGACGTAGTCACCGGGGGACAGATCAGTAATTGCAACCCCGAAGGGCAGCCCCCACGACAACAGTGGTTCCCCTTCAGGAATTGATTGAATCGCAAATCGGTGCCCCTCTAAAATTGTATGAGATATGGTGCAGCCGTGACCGTTGTAGTTAATCTCTGCGCCAGCATCTACCCTTCGTGTGGCGATGGCCACGTTATCGTCAGACGCCGGCAGTCTGCCAACCTCTTGAAAATCGTACTGGTTTGCCATAAAACACTCCTCCGTAAGGTAATCTCAACGTGCATGTATATGATAACATATCACCCACTCATACTGACACATACTTTACAAATTCTCCATCTATTTTTGTATTGACCAGATCCACGCATGTATGTTAGGATAAGATTGTATTAGTTGACTAATTACCTCAAACCTCACTGTATATTATCCCATGATCTCATACATTATTGGAGCAGTCTATCTCGTCCTTATTTTAGAAGTGCTGATAATTATCAATTCATTCCGATATGCACGCCGAGAACGAAATATTAACAGGCCAGATTATACTCCAAAAACTGCTATCATCGCCCCCCATTATGGTTGGGATGATCAAACATCGGAGAATGTAAAGCGGCTGCTAAATCAGGATTATGCAGGCGAGTATGAGGTGTTTTTTGTTACGCACGCTAAGGGTGAATCCGGCTATGATGAATCCTACCCACATCTACTTGAGATTGCGGAAGGGCATCCCAACGCGCATACCCTACTAGCACCGAACATCGTGGACAACTCACTTCCACGCTCGCAAAAGGTGCAGAATCTGATGACTGCAATCGCGGCGTTTTCAGCGGATGTTGAGATTATCGCTTTTGTCGATGCGGATGCGACGATTGAGCGAGATTGGTTGAGGTTACTTGTCCAACCACTTCAGGACGAAAACGTCGGTGCGACAGTGGGGGCGAGATTTTATTTCCCACATACCTTGAACACGGCATCGCTTGTCGAAGCGGTTTGGATCAACTTTCAGATAGCGTTACAAGGCGATCACCCTCTGGCAATGGTTTGGGGTGGTTCCAACGCAATCCGTCGAGAAGCTTTTGACCAAGGCAGAGTATTGCAACGTTGGGAAAACGCAACCATCGAAGATCATAATTTGACACATACGGTGAGAGATCTTAAACGCAAGATTCATTTTGTCCCGGATTGCATTGCGGTTACCCACACCGAGAAACGGACATGGAAACAGATTATAGAGTTTACTAACCGTCAAATAGTAATGACCTTTCGGATGGGGCTTAAAGCTCAATGGTGGGGGACCTTGCTGATACTTCTGCCGAAGGCGTTGCTTGTGCTCGGTTCGATCCCGTTCATGATATTCTATTCTGAGAGATTTCTTCTTGTTCTCCTTGTCCCCTTTATTGAAATTCAGAGTTTTCGCATTTTCTCACGAAACCTGCCCCGTTGGCTGCGAGACACGCCTAAAATACGCGAGACCCTTCGAACCGCCGCGCTTGTCGTACCAATAGCGATGTTTCTTGCCGGATTGAACGCGGTGTACGCGCTATTTCAGAACAAGATTGTATGGGGCGGTGTTCGATACGAAATTCTTTCAGCCACCAAATGTCGTGTTTTAGGTCGGATCGCAGAAAAAGGGTAAAATGGAAAGACCTGTTTAGGCATTTAGGAGCTATAGGTATATTTGATTTGACGTTCTGTAACAGAGAGGAAGGTTATGGCAACTCGAAGTCGTGTTTCACCCCGTTTTTTTGTCAATGAGCTTGCAACCGCGATATCAGATGACTGGGCGACCTCTTACGCGCTCATGAAGTATCAGGTGGCAAAGGAGAGTTTTAATTGGAGACACCCATTTGGCGCCAAACATGGCAAGGGCGACGATGTCCAACTAGTCAGCCTGCGAATCACGGATATGTGCAACCTACGCTGCCATTCCTGCGGGCAGTGGGGAGATAACGGATACCTACATGGCGAATCCCTCAAATCGTTGAAGCAACGGGAGGTCCCAGTCGAAACCTATAAGCGACTTGTTGACCAGATTGTTGATGCTGGTTGGTCGCCTATGTGGTATATCTGGGGCGGTGAGCCGATGCTCTACCCCGGTTTGATTGAATTGCTACATTACATCAAAGAGCGGGACATGCCAATTTCGCTTGTGACGAACGGCACGCATCTCGCCAGACGCGCCGATGACATTCTCGATACATGCAAAATTCTTTATTTAAGCGTTGATGGACCCAATGAAGAGATTCACAATGGCCAACGTCCTGGGGTTTCGGAAAATTATGATAACTTTAAGGATGTAAAGGAAGCACTTGAAACGCTAAGCGAAGCGAAGAAGCGTCGGAATCTTGCATTTCCGTATATCGTCCCGCTCAGCTGTATTACGATGTATAATATCGACTACGTAGTGGATCTCTATAAATTCACGAACCAGTACGCAGACACACAGATATTCTACCTAACGTGGTGGATCGATTCGCATTCCGCACAGGCACACACCGAAGATTTTGAAAGCCGTTTCGGTTTTAAGCCCCAAACCCACTACGGTTGGATCGGTACGTGGAAGGATTTCGATCATGGTGTCATTCTTGATAAGTTTGAAGAGATGGAGCAGTTTTCTAAAGAGACGGAGCGCTGCCCACCGATGATGATGCCGAGGCTTAATACGCCAGAGGAGATCCAGCGGTATTACACTGATCACGCGGAATCTTTCGGCTACAATCAGTGCGTCAGCATTTACATGACCATGGAAATTGACAGCAACGGCGACGTTAGCCTCTGCCGCGACTACCACGATTACATCATCGGTAACATCAAAACGGATGCTGTCGAAGATATGTGGAATAACGCCGCCGCTCGCAAGTTCCGCAATTCCATTAGCAGTGACGGTCCTATGCCTGTCTGTCGTCGCTGCTGTGGCTTGATGGGATTTTAGGGCTGAACTAACACCCGATCCACGGAGATCAAGCGTTCATTGCAACACAGGGATGAGTCCTTTGTTTTCAAGGAGCGCGATGACACGCTCCGTACACTCATTAAGCGTAAGACTATCTGTATTTACAGTCAGTTCCGGCTGGGAGGGTGCCTCGTAAGGGGCACTAATTCCGGTGAACTCTTTGATCTCGCCTGCCCGCGCCTTTTGGTACAACCCCTTCGTGTCTCGTGCTTCGCATACCTCTAACGGACAATCGACGAAAACCTCCACAAAGCGTCCCTCGTCAAGTAACTCCCGTGCATTGTCTCGATCTGCACGGTACGGCGAGATAAACGCTGTCATAGCGATAACACCGGCGTCGTTAAATAGCTTCGCTACTTCCCCAATACGGCGGATGTTTTCTTCTCGATCCTCCGGCGAAAAACCAAGATTCTTATTCAAACCGTGTCGGACGTTGTCGCCATCAAGGACATAGGTAAGATGCCCACGCTGGTGCAGTTTACTCTCCACCTCAAGGGCAAGCGTAGACTTACCAGACCCTGATAGTCCTGTGAACCAGATGACACATCCTTTCTGATTGAGAAGTTTCTCCCTGTCTTCCTGGCCCACGTTTGCTTCGTGCCATGTAATATTCGTTGCCTTCTGCTCTGCCATGCTATTCTCCTATTTTTTTGGAAGTTTGAAGATTAAGACTTACTAGATAGGGGTAGCCACAAGGATATCGTTGTTCCTTGCTCAACAACGCTTTTGCCCTGTATATCCCCACCATGTTGTTCCAGAACGCGTTTCGCATTTGCCAGCCCAAGTCCGGTTCCCTGCGATTTTGTTGTGAAGAATGGTTCAAAAAGGCGATTTAAATCTTCCGGTGGGATGCCCACGCCCGTATCCACAACATCAATACGGACCCTATCTGAATCCTGTAATGTTAGAATTTCTAATGTACCACCCTCCGGCATCGCATCCATAGCATTTAATACGATATTCATAAACGCCTGTTTCAATTTATCCCGATCCAGCGGAATCGCTGGGAGATCTGGGGCAAATTTCTTGATTAGCAGAATCTGATGGTGGTTCAGGTTAGCCTCCATCAGATCTAGTACCTCTTGCAAAACTTGATTCAAATCGTGGGGCGCGGAATCAAGGAACGCAGGTCGGGCAAAATCCATGAACCCTTTGACGATCACATCAATCCGTTCGATTTCTTCGAGGATATATTCCATTGACTGCTTGCGCCGCGCTTCTGAGAGATCTTGCTTTCGCATCAACATCTGCGCAAGCATCCGCATCGATGAGAGCGGGTTCCGAATCTCATGGGCAAACGATGCTGCCATTTTCCCCGCTGTAGCAAGGCGTTCGGCACTTATCAGTTCATTCCGCGAATTTCGGAGGTCGCGGGTCATCTGATTAAACGCGACGGTAAGATCACCAATTTCGTCGTGTGTTTTCGCATCGTACTGCTCGTTCAAGTTACCCCCAGCAACCTTCCGTGTGAATCGTACCAAGTCCTTGATCGGGTTGGTAAGATTCCGCCCAATGAGATGACTCATGACCCCAACCAATAAGATAACGACTGCAGCGATCCCGAACATCAACAGCGTCACATGTCGCTTCGCATCGGCAATTTTATCTATAGGACGCATCAGGCAGTACAGTCGATCGTATGCTTGCAGGTAATAGATAACTTTGTAGTGTCTGCCATCGACGATCACATTTTGTGAGATAAAGCTGCGGTTCGATTCCTTGATGCGTTTGCGAACTTCATCTAATTTCATCTCATCAGTGAAACCCGCCCAATCTCCGGAGAGGGTGGTGTGATTAACTGTATTGTCGCTACTTACAACCGTTACTTCAGCACCGTATGCTTCTTTCACCTTATCGGCCTGATGGATATAGCCGGTGTCCACAATCGCCTCAAGCCACTCCTGAGTCTCGCGGCTAACCTGTTCGTCATATTTCCGTTCAAAAAGCGCAATGGTAATGACCGGTACAATGAGAACCACCACCGCGAAGAGCAGAACGAAGGGTAGAACAATTTTGTTTTGAATACTATATCGACGCATAAGAATCTGAAGCCATCAGTGGCAATATACTTGCATTCGTATGTACAAAGCAGACCGGGCTGGACTGCCTCATTCTGAACTCCCCGATAAATCGGGGCTGATTCATTACTATAGCTGAGATTTAAGCTGTATGTCAAGCTGAAAGCACTGTCCCTGCCAGTTCAGGAAATGAGGATAATTTGATACAGGTTGGAACAATTTGATACAGGTTAGTGTGTAATTAACAGATTAATATGGGCTGCTGCGTACTCGCACGCAATGCCTAGCACAGTAAAGGAGAATGTAACGTGATTCAATGTAATACCTTATCTACACCCTCAACACGGAAATCCCTGCCTACTGACGAAAAAGAGCTTGTTGAACGGTTCCAGAACGGTGAACAGGAAGTGTTCAATGAGCTTGTCATCAAATACCAAGGAAAGATCTATAACTTGGTGTATAAGTATGTGCCAAATTCCGAAACTGCAAAAGATCTTTCTCAAGAGATCTTCATCAAAGCGTACCGTGCCCTGCCTCATTTCAAACGACAGTCGGCATTCTATAGTTGGCTCTATCGGATTGCCACCAATCTGTGTATCGACTTCATTCGCCAACAGAAGCGAGGGCAGGCTCTGTCGTTAGAGGACTTCACGACAGATGGTAACAATGAGATGGTGTTTAACGATGTGAGTCCACTACCACCAGATCAGTTAGAAACTAAGGAGCTTGGGTGCATCATTGGCCAAGCGGTACAACAACTTCCCCCCAAACAGCAGCGTGTATTTAACCTCCGATATCAGGATGGGCTCCAGTTGAAGGAAATTGCCGCACAATTGGATCGGTCCGAAGGCACAATTAAAGCACACC
Source organism: Candidatus Poribacteria bacterium (assembly GCA_965220385.1). Lineage (GTDB taxonomy): Bacteria > Poribacteria > WGA-4E > WGA-4E > PCPOR2b > PCPOR2b. Next base: position 2,827,259 of record OZ244825.1, read on the forward strand.
TTCACCATGCCCACAAACGCCTCCGAACACTTCTGGTCCCGTACCTGAAAAATGAAAAACTGGAATGGGCGCTCAACCCTTGATCAAGCTTTGTGAGCACCTCCTATAATGCGATGTATCGTGTGTAAAGTGCTTGATTAGATCTGACAAGTGTGTTATTCTATCCATGTAAAGTTCACCGAAGATAAATGCTAATCCCTAAGATATATTCATGTTCTTAAAGTGAAGGTGATATAAGATTATGGAATACTCAGAAGAAGAAATTGAAATTGACGATAATAGTCTTGAAGAGGAGTATAGGAGCGACATCCAAGAGCCCTTTAATCCGACGAAGATTCGTATAGCGCAGCGAACCTTGAGCCTTGACAACCTAATAAATCGACTGAAACATGGTGAACTCGATTTATCTCCTGACTTTCAACGCAACATGGGCATCTGGAATGAAGGTGCTCAAAGTCGCTTAATTGAGTCGTTGCTCATTCGCATACCAATACCCGCTTTTTACTTTGACGCAACGAATGATAGCAAATGGTTAGTTATTGACGGTGTGCAGAGGCTTACCGCATTAGCACGATTCGTTATAGATGAACATATACTCAAAGAACGTTATCAAGAACTCAAACCACTAAAACTATGTGATCTCGAATTTCTAATAGATTTTAATGGGAAGACTTTCGATGAACTTGAGCGTACCTACCAGCGTCGTATCAACGAAACACAGGTTACTGTTTACACAATTGAGCAAGGCACACCCGCGGATGTGAAATATAATATCTTCAAACGTATTAATACCGGTGGTTTACCCCTTTCTAGGCAGGAAATTCGCAATGCGCTCAATGTAGGTGCAGCAACCAAGCTTCTAGCAAAACTAGCCCAATCGGAGGCTTTCCAGACAGTAACCGATAACAGTATCCAAAACAAACGTGGATTAGACCAAGAGTACATCCTTCGCTTTATAGCTCTCACTCTGTTTCCAGATGCAGTAGACAGAGAATACAAACAGTCAGAGCACGATCAGTTTCTCAATGACACAATGGCTCACATTAATGGAATGACGTTGGACCAACTGGACAAACTTGAGAAAACCTTCAAGGAAGTGATGGATGCCGCCTACAAAATATTCGGGAAATCCGCTTTCCGTAGAACACACGGAGGAAGATATCAACCTCCAATCAATATGGGATTGTTTGAGACTTGGTCTGTTAATCTTGCACGATTGTCCGAGGATGATGTATCAGAGTTAATTCGCAAAAAAGGATACTTAGTCAATGCATTTCAAGATTTGCTAGAGAATCCTAGTTTCAGGCAGGCCACTATGATGCTAGCAAGATATAGCACGGTTAAACATCGTTTCCAGATGGTTCAAGAACTCATCAATAAGATCCTTCAGATACAAGATCCTTGGGAAAATATAGAAGAAAAGTACCCTATCGGTAAAATCGTCAGGGGCCAAGTTATCAGAATTGACCATTACAGGACTCGGATTGAGATTGAAACAGGTGTCGGAGGTTGGATTCATCCCAATGAACTATCGTGGACAACGCGGTATCAAGATCCAAGCGCAATCCTTAGTGTAGGCGATGAAATTGATGTAATGATACTCGAGATTGACTTTGAGGAATATTCCATTTGGTTCAGTTACAAGCGGACCCAACTAAATCCTTGGGAACGTGCCTCGTTGAAATACCAAGTCGGTTCCGTGGTTCGGGGGAAAATTGTCAAAATTGTGTCTTATGGTGCTTTCGCTGAACTGGAAGAGGGAATTGAAGGATTAATTCATATCTCCCACATCGCCTCAAGACGAACTGAAGTCGAACAGGTTGTTACTCTTGGTAAGGAATACGATCTAAAAGTGATCGCACTCGACGAGAAAACTCGCCGGATAAATTTGAGCTTGATGGAAGATCCTAAAGAGTAATCACCAATAGTTATCACTACTGGAACCGTGCACAATAATCCTCCGCTCACTGAAGGAGAAAATCCTGAAGGTGGAGCTTAAGAAAGTCAACAATTCAGGAAGTTTTACCATGGTTGATTCACTAAATATTGAAAATTTTAAATGCTTTGAAAATCAGCGTTTTGAATTCGGCAACTTAACACTACTCACAGGATTGAATGGTACTGGTAAGTCTTCTGTGATTCAGTCTCTGCTGTTGCTACGCCAATCATACCAACACCGATTTTTACAGGATGGAGGTCTTCTGTTAGATGGCGACCTTATTCAATTGGGAACAGCTCGAGATATCTTCTTTGAGAAAGCAAAAAACGATGAGTTTGGATTTTATCTGGACATCAGTGGAAAGCGGGGGGAATGGCATTTTGAATACATAGCAGAAAGGGATGTGGCTCAACCAACCGTCATGAGAATAGTGGGGAAAATTTATGATACTAGCCTTTTTGGGGACAATTTCTATTATCTGTCAGCAGATCGCATTGGTCCTCAAACTGTTTTTGAGACCTCCGATTACTCTGTCCGGGAGCACCAACAACTTGGGGTCAAAGGTGAATACGCTCCCCATTTTTTGGATACCTTCGGTGCGAGAGAGATTATTGCAGAGATCCTTGCCCATCCCACTAAAACTGATGAAACTAACCTGAAGAACCAAGTCGAAGCGTGGCTGGGGGAAATCAGTCCTGGTATCCGTATCGACCTAGAAAACTACTCAAGCATTGATCGAATAAACCTACAATACAATTTTAGCATCGGGAGTTATCCCACGAATAGCTACCGCTCCACTAATGTCGGTTTCGGAATCACTTACACACTTCCAATTTTGTTGGCGCTACTCGCTTCTAGGAAAGATGCGTTAGTGCTTCTTGAAAACCCTGAAGCCCATCTGCATCCACAAGGGCAGTTTAAACTCGGCGAGTTGATGGCTCGTGCTGCTAGTTGTGGAATTCAGGTAATCGTTGAGTCACATAGCGACCATATACTCAACGGTATACGGGTAGCGGTTCGCCAGAAGATTATCGCGCCAGATAAGGTGCGTCTGTACTATCTATCACGTCCGACAGATACAGATCAACTCAGTAGCAAAGTTGATTCACCTTGTGTGGATGAAGACGGTCGTATTGACGAGTGGCCGGAAGGCTTCTTTGATGAATGGGAGAAAGGCTTGGAGCAGTTGTTTTAATATTAGGCTTAACATATGGCTCTCGAAATGGTTCTCAATGAACATTCTTTATGTGCCCCTGATGTTGATAAGGCAAGAGTTTGGATGACCACGCTCGCAGAAACAATACAGCAAGTCAATCAAGTATGCGGGGGACAAACGGCTAAACTCTGGACACAAAAGCAAGTTGGAGACACCATTCTGACCAAAGACTATAGGAACCAGGACTACGCCTTGCGTACATATCTCTTTAGAGATCAAACAGTCAAAAATAATAGGGAACAGAGAGCTCAACGAGATTACTTACAAAGTTTGCTTACAAGGACACCCTATTGGGATGAACAGCCTGAACCGAGAGCATCTCAGGATCCGGAAATTGAGGAAATCGAATTCACTCACAACGATCAGACGTGTGTAATGTGTGGATTAGGGTTCACCTATTTGCGTGACGCACTTGCTATTAGTTTATCTTCAGATTCATGTTGGCAAGTTGATAAAGTCCTATTAAAGGTAATTTCGCTTTCGATCATATCAAACTCAATCCCCGAAGAAACCGTAGAAATTATCCACGCTAGTCTCCCCAAACATATTACCACACATGAAAAATGGATTAGGAATCGCCTCCGTGGGGATATCAAAAATGGTACAGATTTATGGGATCGCCGGACCAGTCTTTTCCCCTCATTGACATTCTGTGCGAATGTTAAGAGGCAAATTCAAACCCTAAGTCCGACAATGTTGTGGCCCGTTGTAGGAAGATTGTTTGACTTGCAAACCTACTGCGAGAGATGGACTAGTGGTAGTTTCAACACAGAAGGCCTGCCTGGAACTCCAAGTACAGAAAGTGATGTCACACTACGCCGGTTCGGACAGGAGAGAACTTTCCGCTGCCCAGATGGAGAGACCCGATGTTTCGATTGGCATGTTCGCCTAACCCCTAACGCTTGGCGCCTCTATTTCCTTCCTTGTCCGGAGATTAAGCAAATGATTATCGGTTATGTTGGACCTCACCTTCGCACGGATAAATATCATTAAATACCTATCAAGATTTAACACGCATTTCCTAAAACGTCCTTTTCTCCGCACAGCATTCGTAGGCATCTCCGCTGAAAGCCGATTGTCTGATGCCATTTCCAATGAAAGATCTACAAGCACTCCTTCAAAATGTAGATGAACTCCTCAATACACCGGGCGAAGCCCCGCTAACCTCAACTGATAACAGTCACGCCGAACCCACAGATGAATCACTCGCAGCACTCAACAAGTATTTTGGCTATGATAGCTTTCGGGACGGACAACGTGAAGTGGTAGAAGCCATTCTGAACGGAGAGAATATTCTTGCATCGTTTCCAACCGGGTATGGGAAATCACTTTGTTACCAGTTGCCAGCATTGATGCTGCCGGGGGTGACTGTAATTGTTTCCCCATTAATTTCTTTGATGAAAGATCAGGTCGATGCATTGCGTGAACGAGGGATTTATGCAGTGGCGTTGCTGAACAGCAGCCTGAACTGGGAGGAATATCGTGCGGAACTGGACCGGTTAGCATGTGGAGAGGTTAAGCTGCTCTATATTGCTCCGGAGCGGTTGCGTAGTCGTCGATTTCTAAACCTGCTCGATTCGCATCAGATCTCTCTGTTTGTAATTGACGAAGCCCATTGCATATCTCAATGGGGACACGATTTTCGCCCTTCCTATCTCGCACTCCGTGACGCTATCCGAGAACTGCACCCGAGTTCAATTGCCCTATTCACAGCAACAGCCACCCTGGATGTACGAGAAGATATTCGGAAACAGTTAGACATTCAACCGCCCCAAACCTTTATCCGTGGCATCGAACGCCCCAATTTGAAATTCAGCGTTTGCGAAGTTTCGACGGAAGCTGAAAAGTATCCACTCCTTGACGAATGCTTGCAGCAGCTAACGGGAAAAGGGATTGTGTACGCAGGCCGACGACGGGAAACTGAGGAAATCGCGTCGTATCTAAAGAGACGTGGCCACCGCGTAGATTATTATCACGCCGGGCGTGAAGATCTTGAGCGCAAACGGGTGCAAGAACGGTTCTTCGACGATGGGCATGATGGACTCGATTTAGTTGTTGCTACCAATGCGTTCGGGATGGGAATTGACAAATCTAACATCCGATATATCATTCATTGGACCATGACGGGCACTTTAGAACAGTATTATCAGGAGGCGGGGCGCGCGGGGCGTGACGGGGAAACCGCACACTGCATCCTGTTTTATTGTCCGGATGATCGAAAGTTACATGAATGGTTCATCAAGGAGAGTGCACCAAATAAACCAGATCTCCACAAACTCCTGAAACTGATTGAAACCTTCCCGTCGGTCAGCAGCTTTCGGATGTTTGTGCAAGAGGAGTTAGAGTGGTTAAGTGGCTTCAACGACGGAAAGATTCGGGTGGGGCTTAGCCACTTGGAGAAACTCGGATTCCTACGGAGATTATATGACGTACCTTCAAAACTTTCGGTGAGGACACGAACATCTGGGTCTGGCGAAGACACAAGAGTGGTTGATGAATCACAAAGGACTTTATTGAGCTACCTTCACTTCCAATCGGAGCTGCACATCATAGATTTTTGCCGGGAGCGAGACTTCCGTCCCGACAGGCTCATGGAGCAGCTAATTGACTTGCAGGGTGAAGGATATTTGAGATATTGGGGAACAGAAGATTTAACATTGATTGAATTGCTTGAAGACAGCGATCTGTTCGCTTCGATGTCCGCGGACCAGATGGGATTTGAGGATTATCTTCGCAGCAAAAATCGGCAAATCGATCAGATCGTCTTTTACGCACTCGCAGAAGGATGTCGCGGGCAATTGGTACGAGAGTATTTCGGAGAAACAGTCGAGGCAGATTATCGTTGTGAGAGCTGCGATCTCTGCGATTCGAGTCTACGACTGGTCACTTAAAATTAAGGAACAGGATGACAACAACATCTAACGATAACGATTCTATGAACCAAAAACCGAACCTCGTCTTTGTCATCACTGATGATCAAGGTTACGGGGATTTCAGCTGTCACGGCAATCCGATAATCGAAACGCCAAATCTCGATGCGTTGCACGACGAAAGCCTTCGTCTAACCAATCTGCATGTTGGTCCCACCTGCGCTCCAACACGAGCGGGCATTATGACCGGACGCTACTGCAACTGTACCGGCGTGTGGCATACTATCGGCGGTCGGTCGCTTCTCCGAAACGATGAACGCACAATGGCAGATATTTTTCAGGCAAATGGTTACCAGACCGGCATGTTCGGCAAGTGGCACTTGGGGGACAACTATCCCTACAGACCCCATGACCGCGGATTTGGAGAAGCGCTCTATCACGGTGGCGGAGGGATTAGTCAAACACCCGACCATTGGGGTAACGACTATTTCGACGACACCTACTCCCGAAATGCGGTAAAAGAACCGTTTGAGGGCTATTGTACCGATGTCTGGTTCGATGAGGCAATGAAGTTCATCGAAAGAAACAGCAATCGTCCTTTCTTCTGCTACCTGCCAACCAATGCGCCACACGGTCCCTACCGTGTCCCTGCCGCTTATAGTGAACCGTATCACGGACGTGTTCCTGATCCAAGAGCTAATTTCTACGGTATGATCGTCAATATCGACGAGAATGTGGCACGACTCAGGAGGCATCTCCAAGAGCTTGAAATTGAAGATAACACAATTTTCATTTTTATGACTGACAACGGTTCGGCCGAAGGTTGCACGCTCGACGGGGATCAATTCGTCAAGGACGGCTTTAATGCTGGCAGGCGTGGTCGGAAGGGCTCGGAATATGAGGGCGGTCACCGAGTACCGCTATTCATGCACTGGCCTAATGGTGGATTCACGGAAGGGGTGGATATCGATCAACTCACTGCGAATATTGATCTGCTACCGACGTTGATTGATTTCTGTCAGTTAGAGATCTCGCAGGAAGACTTCGGGGCGGGAAATTTTCACGGCATGAATCTCGCACAGCTCCTCAGGGGAGAAATAGAGACACTGCCCGAGCGCGTCGTCGTAACGGACTCGCAGCGGGTTGAGCATCCGATCAAGTGGAAACAGAGCGCGACCATGACGCAACGTTGGCGCCTGATTAACGGTATTGAACTCTACGATATAGAGGTGGACCCGGAACAGCGAAACGATATCGCTGCGGAGCATCCGGAGGTTGTCAAGGAATTGCGGGAACACTACGAGGTGTGGTGGGAACTGGTTTCGCCCCGCTTTGATGAAGATCCTCCGATTGTGCTGGGTACAGAGCATGAAAAAGAGTCGCGCTTGACCACCCACGACTGGCACGGTGAGCAGCACGCGTGGAATCAGGGACACGTTCGTCAAGGACTTGTGTGTAACGGATATTGGGCAATCGAAATTGCCGAGGATGGGGAATACGCCTTTGAGCTGCGACGGTGGCCCAAAGAGGAGGATAAACCGCTTACCGCTGGGATTCCCGGTGAAATCATCGATTGGTATAATGGTGGGAAAGCCCTCAACCTTAAAACTGCCCGTTTATGTGTCGGCGATCAGGACGCAACACAATCAATTGATCCAGAGGCGGAGGGCGTTACCTTCACGTTTCGTCTCGATGCTGGTGAGATGCAGTTACGGACGTTTCTGACTGATGACGCGGGGGATTCGCTTGGCGCATACTACGTCTATGTAACAAAAATGGCTTAACCACAGAATACCCTTTGTCTTTTCATGTATGATGGAGGAGTAGAAAAATGTCAGCTACTCTGAATCCTGGCAGCGCCGGAGACGATCTCATAACAATCGCTACATTTAGTCATCCGACCGAAGCAGATCCGGTTGTCGCGTGGTTGGAGTCGGAAGGAATAGAGTGTTTTCTCACCAATGAGCACACTGTTTCTATGAATTGGCTCTACTCAAATGCCATTGGTGGCGTTGGGGTGCGGATAAGGGCAGCAGATGTCGAGCGGGCAAACGAAATTCTCCAGATTATTTCGAACCCCGATGCAACCGGTGAGCAGTCAACCCCGGCAGATTCTGAAACGGATCAAGGAAATGAAGATGCCAGCGATGTTCATTGTCCGCAATGTAGTTCAGCAGAGGTGTATTACGAGAAATTCTCCCGTCGTCTGGTGTTTGCTTCGTGGGTCCTTCTAACTGTACCCCTTCCATTCTTCAAGAAAAAATGGAAGTGCCGGGAATGTGAACACCAGTTTAAGTAGTTTTGCACTGATTCGATAACCGGACGGTTACCCACCAATCTGTTGCTCCAGCGCACGAATTTCGTCCTCACCCTCCAGAATGCCGATTTCCAGATGAAACTCTCGGATCTCGCCGGGCTGGATATGTTGTAAATACCCGTACTTTCGATTCCAAGCGCGCCCCAGCATACTGACATTGCCAGGTTCGATACCAGTCACATACGTACCTCTGTGGAAGTGTTGCCAATGGGTAACGATAGGCATCTCTTCAATAGGGAATTTCCAGTAAAGTCCGAGTTGTAGATTGTCGTTAATCAGACCAACATGCACATTCCCTTCCTTGTCTGCGATGGGGCGGTGTATGTAGACATCGTCGTGTGCTTCCTGCTGTGGTCCAAGTGCCACTGCATAGTCTTCAGGGCTGACTTCCCGATCCTCCAACCATTCCGTACTCTTCTCACTGTTGATTAGCACGCGGCTGCCGGCATCCAAGATTGGAAAGCCGGGGTTCGTATGGTAGACAAACATCAACGGCGAAGGGTCTACACTTAGATTCTCAATGCGATCATAAATCCGCAGACATTTTTCGCCGAGCACTGTAGAAATTTCTCGGGTTAGTTCCAGATTTGTCCCGAAGACCACTGCCTCACGCATCTTTCCTCGAACACGCACAACGTAGTCTTCCCCTTTCCAGCCACACTCAGCAACCGCACCTTTAGCTGGAATAAAGGAGAGGCGACCATGAAGCCCGAGTTCCTCGTCTTCTTCTTCAGGATCCACTTCCGGATGACCGGTGAAGATCATACCGCAGCTGGTTACCAATCCACCAAAAAAGCCGCGCATCCATCCATAGCCTTGGGGTTCGTAGAACGCAGGTCCCACATCACCAGTGCTACCGCGAAAGCCCAGGGACATTCCCTTGTAATGGGCGGAGGCAACGTCAAGGGAACGCCCCGGCAGGACCGAAAAACAGAGACCGGAAGCGTTAAAAACCTCAATCAAATCGGAGCCCCGCTCGTTTCCCTCGACCAACTCCGCTCGACGCGCCCCTGCCAGTTGGGTCATATCCCCGACTAACTCCAATAGCTGCTGTTTAGTGTACTGATTTCCGAAAAGTTGTGGCATGTTTATCCTCCTTTGGATAATTTACGGTCACGCAAGATTATTTGACGACTATATGAAATTCTCAAGGAGACCTGTCAGTTCCCTCAGAGATGATATTTCAAAGTCGGGTTGCTTCCCTGTTCTCTTATTTTCGCCTTGACGATTTAGCCAGATAGATTTCACACCAGCTTGTTTTGCACCAATGATGTCATTTCGGAAGGAATCACCGACATGGAGTAACTGATGTTTCGCGCACCCAGCATGCTCGATGGCAATCTCAAAGAGTCGTGGATCGGGCTTTTGGACGCCGTAATCCTGAGCGAATACCACGAATTGAAAGAAGCCTTCTAACCCGCAACGTTCCGGATAGGTATTGCCATTGGAGAGCAGACCCATCGTATAATCTCCTCGCAGTGCATTCAGCGCAGGAAGCACATCGTCGAAGAGCTGAATGTCCTCAAACCGATGTTTCATGTACAGTATATTGAGATGAGCGGCAAGGTCGTCGTCGGGGCTATGGATAAATTGAAGAGTTCGCTTGAACGCTTCAAGCCGAATTACTTCGTGCGTCATTTCTCTATCTTTATATTCCTCTGCAACCTGATCTCGAATGGCAATTAGTGTTTCGATGGAGAGGGAGTCAGGAGTAGAAGGAACAAGGCACCGGAGCTCGTCCAACGCACACCCGAGCGCGTGACGCATCACCCCTTCAAAATCCCATAGCGTACCATCTGCATCAAATGAGATTGTTGTGATCTTCTTCATCGTCAAGCCACCGCCTTAACATTTTTGCCCTCTCAACCCTTCCGAACTTGAGATAGGCCTTGTATTCGTATTCTAATGATAGAACAGGCACAAGCAGTCCGTCAATCTCTACCAATCGCCTATAGTGCGCCGGATCTACGGGTTCTTCCCAGAGACCATCCGCTCCTTTCTTCTGAATATCACCCATGATCTCTACTTCGATGCCGTCAATTTGCAGGGCACCAAAGTGAGATCTGATTCGCTCAGTAGCGGAAAATTCAACTTTCCTGATTACCGCGTCTGCAAAGAGGTTTTCAATTTCATAAGCACCCACTTTGTCGGTCTGGAGGTCAATATCATTGGGTTGGACGGGGACACCCTGAAGTGCAAAACCGAGGCTCCCTGTGACAACCCAATTCACATGTGTATCCGACAGCCGTGCATAGACTTGGTGCAGAACGTTCCTGTAGATCGGGTCGATCATCGTTTTTTCCACTTTAGCGTTTAGCGTCGCCACAGCTGTGGAGCAAATAAAACCAAGACCGTATACAGCTCTAACCGTCCTAGTAACATGCAGAAACAGAGAATAAATTTTCCGACTGTTGGGATGTGCGCATAGTGGTCAATAGGGCCAACAGATCCAAGACCAGGGCCTATATTTCCCATGGTTGCGATAGTAGCAGCAGCGGCACTAATCAGATCTAATCCCAACGTCGCCATGATGCAGGTAACAATTGCGAAAATACCGATAAAGAGGAAGAAAAAGCCGAGGATGTTTCTCATCACCTCTTGCGGAACCACTCGGTCACCAAGTTTAACCGGGAGCACTGCGTGTGGCAATATGAGGCGCTTAACTTCGACATATCCCTGTTTGATAAGTAGCAGAAGACGGACATGCTTCATCCCACCACTCGTTGACCCCGCACAGCCACCGAAAAACATTAGTATAAGTAAAACAAACTGCGAAAGCGCGGGCCACTGTTCAAAGTCGAAGGTTCCGTAACCGGTCGTTGTGATGATTGATACAACCTGAAAAGCAGCGTAACGCAAGGCGGTCCCAAATGATTCGAAAATAACCTTACCGCCAACCGTTGCGGTCATTGTGTTCCAAACAATCAAGCTTATACACAGAAACAGTGTCAAACCATAGAAACGGAACTCCGAATCCCTGATGTAGCTTTTGAAGTCGCCGCGTAAGGCACGGTAGTGTAGGGAGAAGTTGGTTCCGGCGAGGAACATAAAGACAATAACAACAACATCGAAGTAGACACTGTTATATTGACCTATGCTCAAATTTTGGGTTGAAAAGCCGCCGGTTGCCATCGTTCCGAAGGTGTGACACAGTGCGTCAAACCACGTCATCCCACCGAGCCAAAGCAGTAGCATTTCAACAGCAGAAATAAGGACATAAACACCCCAAAGCAGTTTTGCAGTCTGCGCGATGCGTGGTGTAAGGCGGTCTTTCTGGGGTCCAGGCACTTCGGCACGGTAGAGCTGCATCCCACCCACTCCCAACATCGGTAAGATGGCTAAGGCAAGCACAACGATTCCCATTCCACCCAGCCAATGTGTCAGACTGCGCCAGAACAGGATAGCCTGCGTCAGGTGCTCAATTTCCGAGAGGACAGTGGCCCCGGTCGTTGTGAACCCGGACATGGATTCAAAATAGCAGAATGAGAACTCAACCAGCCAACTTCTACCTTCTTCTGCAAATACACGATCAAAAAGATAGGGCAGCGATCCAAACAGCGCTGTAACAGTCCAACCTAACGAAACAACGGCAACCCCTTCTTTGTTGCCAAGCTCTCGGTTGGATTTAGTCGTCAGACGTAGTATTAACCCAACAATGAGTGTAGTACAAAGAGAGAGAACAAACGCTTGCAGGTCAGACTCTCCCTCCGCAGTCCTACGGTATAAGGCGATAAGCAAGGGACATAGCATTGCCGCGGAGAGGCAAATCAACAGGTTACCAAGCGTATACAGAACTAATTTTAGATTCACGGTATCATGGAAGGGGTCATTTTCTTTTTTGACCAAGAAAACGCTTCATCTTTGGTTCCACAAAAAGCTTTTCAACAACAGGGATAGAATCGGGCATAGTGAAGATTATCACACGATCACCGGCTTGGATCACACTTTGTCCGGTCGGGATAAGGACCCGGTTCTGTCGCACGATCGCGCCAATCAGGACATCGTCGGGCAGCATTCCGCCTAAGTTTTGGATCTCGTTGTAGGTAATCTGCGAATTTGGTCCGGCAACGAGTTCAATTACCTCAGCATCAATCTCACGGAGTGATGCAGCTGAGACAATTTGACCTCGGCGGACAAGGCGGAGAATATTGCTGACCGCTGTCAGGTGACGACTCACGGCAGCATCGAGGGTCGGAATATTTTCCAAAATCGGCAGGTAACGTGGTTGTTGAACGAGGGCAAGCACTCGGGCTGCTCCATGCTGCTTGGCTGTTACACAAGCCATGACGTCATTTTCATCATCACCGGTTACAGACACAAACCCATCTACCCCGTCAACTCCTGCCTCTTCCAAGAAGCCGGGACTAAGGTAGTCACCGTATAGGACAGTCGTTTTTCTCAAGATTATCGATGCAGCCTCAGCTCTTTCCCGATCAGCTTCAATTATTTTAACCTGCGTTCCATCTTTCTCAAGGATTTGTGCAAGGGAGATTCCAATCCGGTCCGCACCAACGATAATAACACGACGGATTTTTTGATTTAGTGAAACTCCTGACAGTTCAAGCAACTGCGAGGTTGATTCACGACTACCGATGACAAATACTTCATCCCCTTCACTAATGAAGTCGCGACCTTTGGGCACGATTGTCGTACCATCGTTGCGTTTAATTGCTGTAACTCGCAGATCGGAGGGGAGGCCGTGATCTGCCAAGCGGGTGAGGGGTGTACCTCGAAGCGGGTTGGTGGGTTTGACTTGGAACGCGACCAGTTGTACTTTGCCCTCTTCAAACTCAACGATTTCGCGGGCTTCTGGGATATTTAGCAGTCGATAAAATTCTTCCGCACAAAGTTGTTCGGGATTGATTAGCAAATCAATCCCGATATCCTTGGGGGATAAATCTGTCTCGTTAAGGAAATAGTCGGGATCGGAGACACGCGCGACCTTTGTCTTAACGCCATGCCGGGAGGCGATCACACACGCCAGCATATTAATTTCATCGGAATTTGTCACCGCCATTAGGAGCTCTGCTTCTTTAATGCCAGCCTCTACTAACAAAGGCGGTGAAGCCCCCGATCCTTCGAGTGTTATCAGATCTAACTGCTCTTGGACACGCTGACAAGCCTCCTTCGATTGATCAATGAGAATGACATCGTTATTGTCCGCTATCAAGAGTTTCGCTGTATGAAATCCGACCTCTCCCGCGCCAATAATAATTGCTTTCATTGGTTTATCTACTAATGTGAACTACGATGGATATTAAAATTATGGGGCTTATATAGCCTATCAAGCACCGCAGCATCGAAGGCAGATCAGCTGCGTAACTTCTACGCGTAAGAATCAATCGGTGGACAAGAACAGATCAGGTTTCGATCTCCCTGAACTTCGTTAATCCGTGCAACGGGGGGCCAATACTTACGTTCTCGTACCCACGATGCAGGAAAAACAGCCTTTTCTCGAGAATACTCGTGACCCCACTCGGTTTGCATGGCTTGCGCTGCGGTATGGGGCGCATTTTTGAGAACGTTGTCGGCAGGATCGGCTTGGCCATTCTCAATCTCTGCGATCTCTTTCCGGATCAAGATCATCGCTTCGCAGAAGCGATCCAGCTCCCTCTTTGACTCGCTTTCGGTTGGCTCGATCATCATTGTTTCCGGAACCGGAAATGATACAGTGGGTGCATGGAAGCCGTAGTCCATCAATCTTTTAGCGACATCAGTTGCCCCGATCCCAGCAGTTTTCCTAAAATCACGAAGATCAATGATACACTCGTGCGCGACAAGACCATTGTTGCCTTTGTAAAGGACTGAATAGTGGGATTCTAAGCATTTGGCAATGTAATTTGCATTCAGGATGGCAGTTTCAGTTGCGCGTTTGAGTTCCCGCGCCCCCATCATTGCAATGTATCCCCAAGAGATTGGGAGGATACTCGGACTGCCCCAAGGGGCTGCTGAAACTGGACTAATTCCCTCTTTATTGCCGATTGGCACGACTGGATGGGTTGGCAGAAAGGCAACAAGGTGTGCTTTAACACCAATCGGTCCCATTCCAGGGCCGCCGCCGCCGTGCGGAATACAGAAGGTTTTGTGCAGGTTCAGGTGACATACATCTGGACCAAAATCACCCGGACGGCATAGTCCAATCATCGCGTTCATATTTGCGCCGTCCATGTAGACCTGCCCTCCATGCTGATGAACGATTTCGCAGATCTCCCGAATATTTTCCTCGAACACACCGTGCGTTGAAGGATAAGTAACCATCGCTGCTGCCAGTTCCTGACTGTGCTGTTCTGCTTTTGCCCGCAGGTCCAAAAGATCAACATTCCCTTCATCGTCGCAGTCGACCACTACTACACGCATACCTACCATGACCGCGCTGGCAGGATTCGTACCGTGCGCAGATCGTGGAATTAGGCAAACATCTCGCTGCTTTTCCCCACAGTACTGATGGTATTTTCGGATGACCAGAAGCCCCGCATATTCTCCCTGCGACCCGGCATTGGGTTGCAAAGAGACACCGGGGAACCCGGTCAATTCCGACAACCACGCTTCGAGTTGTTCAAACAGAATTTGATACCCCCTCGTCTGTCCAAGGGGTGCAAACGGATGGAGTTGACTGAACTCTTGCCAAGTAACGGGAAGCATTTCGACGGTAGCGTTTAACTTCATCGTGCAAGATCCCAGCGGAATCATTGATGTGGTCAGAGATAGATCCTTCTCCTCAAGCTTGTGGATATACCGCAACATCTCTGTTTCAGAGTGGTAGGTGTTAAAAACCGGATGGGTGAGATAAGAACTCTTTCGCTGCAATGGCTCGGGAATTTCCGATTGAGCCCGAAGGATTAAACCTTCGACCTCGAAAGGTAGGGGCCTCCCTAACGCGAATACATCCAGCAGATCTCGGATATCCTGAATGGAGGTGGTCTCATCAAGTGAAATCCCAACGTGGGAGTGGTCGAAAACCCTGAAGTTGATCTGATGTGTATGGGCAATGGATAAGAGGCCATCGAGAGTGGGCGGCTGTCCGAGCTGTTGATTGGTCCGGTTATCAGGACTATAACTTGACTCTTGAACTGAATTCAGATCAAGACTGAATGTATCAAAGTAACAGCCTTCATCAAGCATATATCCGACTCGTTTCAATCCTTCACGGAGGACACTTGTAAGCAGATGCACACGTTCCGCAATTTCGCGAAGCCCTTGTGCTCCGTGATACACCGCATACATGCTCGCCACTACCGCCAAGAGCACTTGTGCCGTGCAGATATTGCTGGTCGCTTGCTCTCTGCGGATATGCTGTTCCCGCGTCTGAAGCGCGAGACGAATTGCAGGCTGCCCTTCTGCATCCTGCGAAAGTCCCGCAATTCTACCCGGCATCTTACGTTTAAATTTCTCTTTCGTTGACAGGAACGCGGCGTGGGGACCACCATATCCCATTGGCACCCCAAACCGTTGGGTGGATCCAACCGCAATATCAGCATCAAATTCACCGGGCGGCTTCAAAAGCGTCAGGCTCAGAAGATCAGTGGCAACCGCTAATAACCCGCCGGCATCATGCACCTTTTCAACAAAGTCCCTATAGTCATAAACGGTTCCATCGCTTGCCGGATACTGAACAAGAGCACCCAAGAGAGGTGCGTCAAACACCGCAGTGCGATGGTCTCCAATCAATAACTCAATCCCTAGCGGTTCTGCACGGGTCTTCAAGACACCGATTGTCTGGGGATGGCATGTTTCAGAAACAAAAAAAGTCTTGTTAGTCCCACGCTTACTGAGAGCAAGACACATTCCCATCGCCTCAGCCGCTGCTGTACTCTCGTCCAACAACGAGGCATTCGCAATCGGCAGCCCGGTCAGATCAATAATCATCGTTTGAAAATTTAACAGTGCCTCAAGCCGCCCTTGTGCAATCTCTGCCTGATACGGGGTATATGCGGTATACCATCCAGGGTTCTCGAGTATGTTCCTCTGAATCACAGGTGGCGTGATACAGTTGTAGTAACCCATCCCGATAAAAGATCGAAAGACCTGATTCTGAAACGCAATCTCCCTCAAGTCAGCGAGCATCTCAGACTCGGTCCGGGGTTTACTGAGATTTAATGGCTGGTAATAACGGGTATGTGGCGGGATAGCATCTTCAATTAGTTCATCGGGCGACGAATATCCGACTTTTTGGAGCATTAACTCGACATCGTCCGGACGAGGACCGATATGACGGTCAGCAAAAGTATCTGTAAAATTAAGGGATTGAAGGGTTTTACTCATTTTCCTCTGTCTCAACCATTGCTTGATATTCACTTGCAGACATTAGCCCCTCCAATTCGCCTAAATCGCTTATACGAATTTTAACCATCCAACCGTCGCCGTAAGGGGCTTCGTTCACTAGCTCCGGTGCATCTTCGAGTTCTTCATTGATTTCAATAACTTCGCCACTGACAGGGGCATAGAGATCAAATGCTGCTTTTACCGATTCAATGACGCCAAAGGTTCTGTGCTGTTCAAGAACAGTTCCCACCTCTGGTAGCTCGACATAGACGACATCTTGGATTTCTGCTTGCGCGTAGTCACTGACACCGATGCTGACGATATCATCTTCATGTCTCGCCCACTCGTGGCTTTTCATATACTTTAGATCTGCCGGAAACATCTGACTTTCTCTCCTAAATCGGTGGTTGATAAAATGGCGTTCTTACCACCTTAGCGGGATGACGTCTCCCGCGGATTTCAATGTCAATTTTGGTGTTAATCTTACTCATCTCAATTGGGAGATAGGCGAGGCCTATGTTACAGTTCAGGCTGGGTGCTGGCGCGCCACTCGTGACTTCACCAACGCACTGATCTTCACGATAAACCGCGTGGTGTGCTCGCGCAATGCTGCGATCCAACATCTGAAACCCCGCCAAGCGGCGCTTAATCCCTTCGTCATTCTGCCGCACCAAGGCCTCTCGCCCAATAAAATTTCCCTTGTTGAAAGCCACCGTCCATCGCAGCCCGGCTTCCAGCGGCGTTGTTGTTTCGTCAATGTCGTTGCCGTACAGACACAGTCGCGCCTCCAGTCGAAGGGTATCCCTCGCACCAAGCCCAACCGGCTTTCCACCGATAGTGGTTACTTCCTCATAGACTGCGTTCCATAAATCCGCGCTACGCTCGGCTTCGACATAAAGTTCGAAGCCAATTTCTCCGGTGTAGCCCGTTCGTGAAATGGTTGTTGGAATCCCAGCAACTCCCCCCGTTGCAAACCGATAGTAACCTAACGCTGTCAGATCCACATCAGTCAGGGTTTGGAGACGCTGAGGCGCATTTTTGCCTTGTAGCGCAACAAGAGCAGTTTCATCGCTACGGTTCTCCACCTCCGCCCCCATTTCACCATGAGCGTGTATCCACTCCAACCCCTTTTCGAGATTCGACGCGTTGACAACAAGCATATATCGGTCGGCTGCGAAGCGGTAGACGAGTAGGTCATCCACAATTCCACCGGTTTCTGTGCACATCGGTGTATAGAGTGCCTGTCCATCAATCAGCTTCGCAGCGTCATTGGTAATTAATTTCTGAATCAGCGATAGGGATTTTGCCCCTCGGATTTCGATCTCGCCCATGTGGGAGACATCAAATATCCCTACATTCGATCTGACGGTTAGGTGTTCATCGATGATGCTGCTATACTGCACAGGCATCTCCCACCCACCAAATTCAACCAATCTTGCACCAAGTTTTTTATGGATATGATAGAGGGGTGTACGCTTAAGTTTTTGTGTCACGTGCCGACTCGTCGAGCTTCCTCGTTTTGTGAAATCTGTATTACGCTAATCCATAGATCCGAGCCAAATTATCTCCAAAAATGAGCGCCTCGGCGTCGTCTCCCAGTTCAAGACGCCGAAGGGCGTTTATCACTTGGATCGGACGATATTCTGGTGTATTGGATCCGAAAACAATTTGCTCGGGTCCTAACGCATCAACTGCTCTCTTCACCTCGGTAGGAACGACCTGGTCCGGATCGGTTCCCCACCGACGATGAAAGCGGAGAATAGTTGTACCTAAAGAGATGTTTTTATTCGCTTGCGCGGCTTCAATTCCAGCGTCAAGGTCATCAGGAAATCCCATGTGATCCATGATGACAGGGGTTTCAGGAATCCAGCTTGCCACGTTTCCGATGCGCGTAGGATGGCAATTTTCGGGTCCTGAATGGATTGAAACAATGAGTCCATTATCCCGTGCTGCCTCAACGACCGGTTTGACCATTTCATCGTCAACATTGTACTTGTGAACTGCTGGCATCAATTTGATGCCTTTCATACCCCACTCGGTTGCTGCTCTTCGGACTTCTCCGACGGGATCATCTTCGGTAGGGTGGACGAGCGCACAGCCGAGGGCACGCGGGTTGCCTTTTATCGCCTCACCCAGTTCCTGATTGTTCGGTTCAGGTTGGGTGTTGGGCATGATGACGGCAACGTCCATGTCCGCTTCATCCTCAAGGGCTAATAGCTTGTCTAAATCCAATTTCCCGTTCCCATCGCGGAACGAGTCGTTCAAATATGCTTCAAAATCTCCTCGCATGGTATATCTCCTTTTGAGTGTAACGTGTAAAACACGAAAGGCAACTACTTCTACCCCATTAAAAATTAACTCGACCAACTTGATCTGTTAAACAGCTATTAACTGTTATCTCTCAATAATCTCCTTCTAGTCGTATGCACCTGCTTCGCTTATCCTCACTGTTACTTTGCAAACATTTCACCGGCTTACGCTGAATCAGCGGGTCGTTTCCAAGTGCTCCAGATAAATATCATAGGCAGCTTTCGCTTCTGACTCGGTTTCGTAGCGCAGAACAAAGGCTATCATCGTATCGATCCAGTCAGTAGAGGATTTCTTATGCAGATACGCAGCAGAGCCTCCTGTTACGTTCGGACTGAATTGTAGTAAACGTTCGGGCAGGAAGCGGTGGATTTCCTTCATGGCGGCACCGGAGGGAAAGTATTTTTCGCTGTGAGGCACTTTGTTTTCTGATGGAAGGAGGTTCAACAGATATGGTGTTGTCAATGGATCTTTGATGTGGTCAGCAGTTGCTCGGGCAAGTTCAGCCATACCCTGTTTAATCTGACTTGCAAATTCGTATCCCTCAATTTTTACGAAGTATCTGCCTTTCCAGAAGTTAAGTTCTCGTCCAGAAATGATTGCCCTACTACCGACCCACTCAAATTCGTCCTGTGGATAGCGATTGCGGCTATAGATACCGAAAGCGTTCTCTGGAGATCCCATGTCAAAAACTTCCAGAAGAATCAGCGGTTGGGATCCGAGCCGGGGAGTTTGATACTGGACGGAGGCTCCCTCGATAAAGCCGTAGCTGTGATATAATTCGGGATTTCCACCAATCACATTTTTATACAGATCTTTCCCAACATCACTACTTGGCTCCCCTGCTCGAACCCAGTGAGATGCCTCTCCATCTGTAGGCAATAGACTCACCGGTTTTTCAGTCGTGACTGAGCGGAGCGAATCAACCCGGGGAATCCCTTCTACTGACGTTTGCTCAATTTGACCTGATAGGTCTTTCGCCGCTTTAGTGGTTCGAGCTTTCCAGACGCCGTAGATATATTGCCCGTTCTGGCTTGCAATTGTGTAATCGCCTTGTTCAGTTTGACATGAAAGCAACGACAGCGCGCAAGATACATAAACGATCCAGAGATACTGGCGCCACCGATGAAAATTCTGAAAACGTAGAGTGTCAAAAATGAAACGGGCTATGTGATAAGTCACAGTCCTATGGTCTCACAAACTTACGTCTATCAGCCTACCATTGTTCAGCAAGCGTACTGTAAAAATCATCAACTAACTCGTCCACAAGTCGTTTTTGAGCTTCTTCCAGTGTTTCTGGCGGTTCTCCCTGCCCCGAAACAATATAGAAATCATGGATTTGGAAATAGTTATCCCTGCGATCAATGACTTTGTTCTGGACCTGATCCCTAAATTCATACTCGATTTCTAAGCTCATGCGAAGTTGCTCAGGCTGATTATTCGCATCATAGCGATAGGGTTCAAGATGGTAATCTAAAATAATCACATCGAGTTGCGAGTCGTTACCATCGCGCCATTTCTGGTTAAAACGATCAATGAGCGCCTCCCGAATAATCTCATCGTGTGGATTACCAGAGGTATCAAATGTAAAGTCTGGATCCTGGATCTCAATCGGTGAAATCGTAATTGTCTTTATGTGATTGAGATAGTCCGAGGTAGACACATACCCGCACCCCGAAACGAAACAAATCAGCATTAAGACGGTGGCTGAGGAAAGCAAAGGACGTTTCATCCCGAACCTCTGGAGTGAATATTTACCGTATATAGCGCGTTGGATAGGGGAGGAAAGGACTATTCTAAGCCGAATCCCAGTATTACGGATTTAACGATCCACTTCGCTTGGTGGATTAGCCAATCTCGGCGGGTCACAGCAAGAACAAAAACAGCTCCCAGCAGAACCAGAATAAATGTCAACAGGTGGGTCAACCATTTCTTATCGAGGAGATCTCTTTCCCTGTTGATTATCCCTCGTGTCCTCCGGTTGGGGTCCTTGGTTTGCATTTGAAACATCCCCAGAAGTGTGCTGCGACTAAGTATTACAAAATTTGTTCGGCGGTTCTCACCGATAAATAAAAAAAGGTACTTCAAACACTAAGGGCAGTCCGTGAGATGTGAAAAATTCCTCACATCTCACATGATAGCTAGTATTTGACCAGTGCTGATGAATCTTCTCAGCTACTTGGCACTATAGTGTACTAAAATCTGCCTTTGGGAATTCTTGGTGATCGACGATCTCGTGAATCGTTACCACGATTGTTACGAGAGTTCCGGTTATCGCGTTGCCCCCTGCCTTGACGATTATCTCTTGATCGTGAGTCCCCTCGATCCCGTTGGGATGCAGCCGCATCTTCGCTGGCCGGGTTGCTTGCAAGCGTCAGGTCAACACGCCCTTGGTCATCAATCTCAATGACGCGCACAGCCACTTCATCGCCGATATTCATCACATCTTCAACCTGTCGGACGTATCCATCTCCCATCTGAGAGATATGCAGCAATCCGTCCTGGCCCGGTATGATTTCAACAAAAGCACCAAATCCTGTTATACGAGTAACCTTTCCGGCGTATTCTTTGCCGACTTCAGGAATCGCAGTAATAGAGAGAATCATCTCCTCGGCTTTGTTTGCAGCTTCAGCATTGAATGATGAAAGTTCAACTCTTCCATCGTCCTCAATATCGATTGTTACACCGGTTTCCTCTTGAATAGACTGAACGGTTTTGCCGCGGGGACCGATCAGGTCTTTGATTTTAGAGGGCGAAATTTGAATCTCATAGATACGCGGCGCGTGCGGGGAAATCTCACCGCGTGGTTTCTCAATAACTTGATTCATTTTATCCAGAACAACCATGCGCGCGTCTTTTGCCTGATGGATCGCTCTTCGCATCAAATCCGGTGTTACACCCTCAATTTTAATATCCATCTGAAGAGCGGTAATGCCATCGGGGGTGCCGGCAACTTTAAAGTCCATATCACCGAGAAAATCTTCCGTGCCGAGCATATCCGTCAGGATAACCTCACGATCACCATCCTTAATTAGACCAACACCAACTCCCGCCACCGGCTTCTTAATGGGCACACCTGCGTCTAACAACGAAAGGGTTACGCCACATACACTTGCCATGGAGGAAGATGCGTTGGACTCAAGAATCTCCGATACTGCACGAATCGTGTATCGGAACTCTTCCCGATCGGGGATGACCGGTTGAATCGCCCTCTCAGCGAGCGCACCGTGACCGATTTCTCTTCGTCCGGGTCCCATAATTCTTTTGACCTCGCCGGTGCTGTAGGGTGGAAAATTGTAGTGAAGGAAGAAGTACTTTCTCACTTCTCCCGTGAGGGTTCGGTTTACATCTTCGTCACCCTTGGTCCCGAGCGTAGTCACACAGAGGGCTTGGGTTTGTCCGCGAGTGAAGAGCGATGAACCGTGTACGCGAGGCAGGACACCTACTTCACCTGAAATTTCGCGAATATCCGTGACACCTCGTCCATCAACACGCTTTCCATCGGTCAAGATTGACTGACGCATCTCTTCTTTCTCGATGTCACCTAATATCGACACAGCATCTTTGGTAACGTCCGGACCATCTTCTTCTACATCAACATCTTCAAGAATCTCCGCCAGCACATCAGCCTGCACCTGTTCAAGATAGCCTGCACGGTCCTGCTTTTCATCCATGCCGATGGACTCACGAATTCTCTCCGTAGCAAGGTTTCGGATGCGCGAACTGAGTCCCTCATCAATCTCTTTCATCGTGTACTCGCGCGTAGGGTTCCCACAAAGCGCAACTAAACCATCCTGGAGTTTGGTGATTTCTTTAATCTCCTGATGCGCTGCCACGATCGCATCAATCACTTCATCTTCCGGTGCCTCGTGTGCTCCACCTTCCACAGACATGACTGCATCGTGCGTTCCACTAACAAAAAATTCTAATTCACACTCTTCCAGTTGTTCATAAGTCGGATTAACGCAGAGTTCTCCATTCAGTTTTCCAATCGTAACGGCACCGACGGGCCCGTTAAACGGTATATCAGAGATACTCAGCGCTGCTGAGGTTCCGATTAGGGCAGGAACATCAGCGGGATGGATCTGATCTGAAGCAAGGACTGTGCACATGACCTGTACTTCAACCTGGAAATCCTTAGGGAAAAGGGGGCGAATACAATGATCAATTAGACGTGCTGTTAAGAGCTCGCCTCCGCCTGGACGCGGTTCCCGTCTGCCATAGACGCCGGGGATACGCCCCGCCGCATAAGATTTTTCACGATAGTCTACGGTTAACGGAAAGAAGTCTAGATTCGACTCTCTCTTCTCAGCGACGACTGCTACCAAAACAACCGTTCCACCGTATTGTACCCAAACAGCACCATCTGCTTGTTTGGCAACTTTTCCTGTTTCAATTGAGAGATTTTCACTCCCAAGCTGCATTTCAACTTTCAATATCTTTCCTCCTCACAACGTTCTACGGTGGTCTACTAACCTCTCCTGCCTGAAATTGTGTCTCGAATTCCAAGTTGAGTAATCAAATCACGATACCGTTGAACATCTTGCCTGTGCAGATAACGCAATAAACGGCGTTGTTTACTTACAAGTCTAAACAGTCCCTGTCTCGAATGATGGTCTTTTCTATGGGTCCGAAAATGCTCCGTCAACTCCCGGATGCGAGTCTGGATAATTGCCACCTGGACTTCCGGTGACCCGGTATCGCTATCATGAGTTTTATGTGCTTCGACCAATTCTTTTTTTTGTTCAACTGCGAGTGCCATATAAATTCACCTCCTTATTTTATACTTGCTTTTTCATACGCTATGCGTTTTTCACATACATATAGTGGTTAATATACCATAAATCAGAACGTTTTGTAAATCAAATTCTCTCTTGATCCAAGCAGGACTCGGCGGTAATGGGTGTTTCTGTCCTGGCTCGATTCAAAATTGCTTTAGCCTCAGCAACGTCCTGATTAATCTGAGCAACCAACATCTCTGGGTTTGGAAATCTCTGCTCAGCCCGAATCTTTTCGATAAAAAAAATCTCTATTTTTTTTCCATATATCATCTTCTTAAAGTTGAACAGGTGGGTTTCAACTTGGAATTTTTCTCCGCCAAACGTAGGTCTAGTACCCATATTCAGCACGCCATCAAACATATCTCCATCTGATTTGACCCGCACGGCGTAGACCCCACTCGGTGGTAACATCTGATTTCCTGCCTCAATGTTAGCGGTAGGAAACCCGATCTGTCGCCCACGCCCCTCGCCCTCTACTACCTCACCCATAATTGAGTATCGGCGTCCTAGGAGCTCAGATGCGATATTTAGGCTACCCTCTGCAATGGCTTCGCGAACGCGTGTGCTATGAACAGGCTCGCCGTGAAGCTGCACGGGACCG
This sequence comes from Candidatus Poribacteria bacterium, assembly GCA_965220385.1. GTDB lineage: Bacteria > Poribacteria > WGA-4E > WGA-4E > PCPOR2b > PCPOR2b. Next base: position 2,851,552 of record OZ244825.1, read on the forward strand.
ACAATCGTCACGTCAAATTGGTGCTGATTTCCAAGCTGCTTGAGGGCCTCGGCATTACCGGATCGTCCCTTGCCAAACTGCCAATCGTAGCCGACGATAACTTGCTTAGCGCCCAATCGACGCAGTAGCACTTGCTGAACAAAGGCGTCAGGAGACATCTGCTGCAGATAGGCGTCAAAGCGTGCGAAGACGACAGCATCAACGCCGAGCTGTTCTAATATCTCAATTTTCTTTGGAAGGGTTGTCAAGGTTGGGGGACATTTTTCAGGAGCAAGGAAAGCCAAGGGCGGTGGCTCAAAGGTCAGCACAAAACTCGGTAGATTGGTCTTTTTCGTTTGGGTCAACACCTGCCGGATGACCGCTTGATGTCCAACATGCAGTCCATCAAACACACCAACAGTAACAATAGACTCCTGAAACGATTTAGAAGGGGCGTCTAGATCATAGTAAATCTGCAAATTTAGTCTCCAAAGACTAATAACTGGAAAGTCATCGAGTAAGCACTAACTGCTGCTTTAACATATTATCAACGACCTCAATTGGAATCACGGCCTGAACAGCAGATTCGGAGGTGCGTTCAAGGGCATCGAATGTGTGTGCGCTCTCGATGCTGAATATACCAGATCGAGTCCGAGTAAGGTCTGAAAGATGAGCACCGCAGCCCAATGCTGTTCCTATATCTGAAGCGAGGGTTCGAATATACGTTCCCTTAGAGCAAACAACCCGGAAACGGACTTCAGGAGGGCTAAACAGTAGCAATTCGATAGATTCGATAGAAACGTGCCTCGGGCGACGCTCGACGTTAATCCCTCGACGCGCCAACTTGTAAAGAGGTTTACCCTTATGCTTTACCGCGGAAAACATCGGCGGTATTTGCTCGATTTCGCCAATAAACTGCTGACAGACGGATAGAGTTTGGTCGAGAGTTATCTGGCTGGCATCCAGAATCTTGGTAATTTGTCCGTTGGCATCAAGGGTATCGGTTGTAATTCCCAGCGTAAGCGTACCTTCATATTCTTTGGTGCCAGCCTGCAGCGCTTCAAATAGCTTTGTTCCCTTTCCCAGACAGATGAGTAGGACACCCGTAGCATCCGGATCAAGCGTGCCCCCATGTCCCGCCTTTTTCACATTTAGTAGGCGTTTCACGTAATCCACAGCCTGTCTTGAGGTAATTTTTGGGGGTTTATTGAGATTGAGAACGCCGTGAATTCCCATCGTCTATCAAGCGGGGCTTACTGTAAAATCAACTTCATGCCAGACGGCGATGCCAGACCAATATCCCAACGAAGCGCCGTATAACTACACTGCTTATCGTCCAATTCCAGCCTTCACCCTATTTGCTCATCTGTCGTTGTGCTACTACCACTAGTTGTGCAATTGCCTCTTCACAGGGTGTATCGATCTCACAGCCAGCGGCGCGCTGATGTCCACCACCGCCAAATTCGGAAGCAATCTCGCCGACATCAACAGACGATTTGCTCCGTAGACTCACCTTCGATTCACCATGTTTCTGCTCACTCGCCAAAATTGCCACCTCAACGGTGTCGATAGAGCGGATATGATTAATAAACCCGTCAACATTGTCGCGGGTCGTTCCAGTTTTACGAAACATCTCCTGTGTTGCATATAACCAACCGATTTTGCCATCCGGTGTGGTGCCGATAGTCTGAAAAACTTCACTCAGTAACAGAATCGTTCCAATAGGCAAAGTCTCGTAGACAGCACGGTACACTTCGTCAACAGCGATCCCCTCCCGAATTAAATCTGCTGCGACACGGTGAGACGCCGGGGTCGAATTGGAATATCGAAAACAGCCGGTATCGAACATAATCCCTGTATAGAGGCAAAGCGCACGTTCGTTTCCTATTGGGGTTCCGTGATGTCGAATCAGTCGGTAGACGATCTCCGATGTCGATGAGGCATCGGTTTCGACAAGATTATAATCACCAAAGTGCTCAGCAGCAGTATGGTGGTCAATGTTGACGATTGCCTTGGTCGGGACGAGAGAGCGAGACAGATATCCACCAATACGCTTCAACACGCCTGCGTCTAGTACGACGAGAACTTCGGGCGGGTTATTGCGAAAGGCTTTAGCAGGTAAGATGGCGTCGTAGAAGGGAAGAAATCTGTAATTCTTTGGTGCGGCATCGGTGTTGAAAATGTTGACCTGTTTTCCGAGGTCCTTAAGGAAGGAGTAGAGTGCTAACTCAGATCCGAGCGCATCGCCGTCCGGATTGACATGTGTAGAGAGCGCAAAAGACTGATGTTGGTCAAAGACCCGCAAAATTGCTTGATAATCTTCCATAGCGGATTAACTAATTGGGCCGGGTTGGCTCATTGTCGGAAGGGGACGAATTTTCTTCTTCGGTATGAATTTTCTTGAGCAAGCGATCTATCTGCATCAATTGATCGACAGAATCGTCTAATTCAAAACGCAGTTCAGGGGCGTGGCGTAAGCCGATACGCTGCACAACCTCACGCCGCAGGAAGCCAGCGGCACTTTTAAGCCCCGTTATGGAATTCCTTTTCTGCCTCTTATCACCAACGACGCTTACCTTGATATCTGCATACTTCAGATCAGTAGAAACTTGAACTTGGGAAATAGTACAGAAGCCGACTCGCGGATCTTTCAGCTCTCGTTGAATGATTTCACTTAATTCTCTTTGTATGAGTACGCCAACACGGTCTGTACGTCTTCCTGGCATTATTTCCCTCAGATTCCCCTCTCATCAGGACAGAATTTCAATCTGGTAGTCCGTTAATTCTGCCAACAGGGTATCTTCAATAAAGTTGACAACATAAGACAAAACACGATTGAGATGCTTCGTATCGTTTGAGACAGATACTATCCCAAGTACAGCTTGTTGATGCCTGTCAAGCGGTTCCACCTCAGCAACAGCGATGTTAAAGCGATTTTTCAAACGATCGGTGATGCTCTTAACTACCTGCCGTTTCTGTTTGAGTGAATGGCTGTCTGGAATTGTTAACCATATTGTACAGAGTCCAATATGCATAAGCGCAACGCAGTTGAAACGGGGGTTTTAACGACGGACCGTCACCATCTTCGCTTCTATCTCAGTGAGCGCGGTATACGCTCGTGGGTATAGCACTCCAACACATCATCCACTTTGAAATCATCAAAAGCACTAACGCCGATACCGCACTCATAGTTCGCCTGAACTTCAGTGACATCGTCTTTAAAGTGCCGCAACGAATCAACCTTCCCTTCGTAGATCAGTCGATTGTCTCGTAGGACGCGGAGGTCGTAGCTACGGATGATACGCCCCCAATTGACATAGCTGCCTGCGATCGTACCCATGCGTGGTGTCCTGAATAGCTCTCGAACAATTCCCCTACCAACGACAACTTCTCTCACTTCGGGATCAAGCAGCCCTTCCATCGCCGATTTAACATCCGAGATAAGGTCGTAAATTACGCTGTACGTCCGGACATCAATGTCTTCGTTCTCTTTCGCGATGAGGGCACCGGTGGTGGGATGGACATTAAAGCCAACCACAATCGCGTTGGAGGCAGATGCTAGTAAAACGTCAGTTTCAGTAATTCCACCAACGGCTTGATGAATGATGTTAATCTTGACTTCCTCTGTGCTCAAGTCTCGCAAGGAATCAAGGACAGCTTCGACGGAACCTTGTACGTCACCTTTAACGATGACATTTAGCTCTTTAATATCACCTTCCCGAATCTGTTGGAAAAGATCATCTAAATTTATACGACTCTGGGGTCCTAATTGTGTCGCGCGATGCTGCTCCTGTCGGGATTCACTAATGGCTTTCGCATCTTTTTCGGAGTCAACTGCCAGAAATTGGTCTCCGGCCTCTGGCACTCCTGTGAAACCAAGCACTTCAACCGGGGTTGAAGGAGGTGCACTTTTTACACGCTGTCCTCGATCATTTATCATAGCACGCACCTTTCCATAGTAGCGTCCAGCAACAAATGCATCACCGACATGCAAGGTTCCATTTTGGACAAGTACGGTTGCGACAGGCCCTCGTCCTTTATCCAATTCAGCTTCGGCGACCGTTCCGCGAGCAGTCCTATTCGGATTGGCACTGAGTTCAAGCAATTCTGCTTCAAGGAGTAGCATCTCTAACAGCTCTTCAATTCCAATTCGTTCCTTTGCTGAGATTTCAACAAAAATCGTTTGCCCACCCCATTCTTCGGGAACGAGGTCATGTGTTGCTAACTGTTGTTTGACATGATCCGGTCTAGCATTTTCGACATCAATTTTGTTGAGTGCAACGAGGATTGGAACCTCCGCTGCTCTTGCATGGCTGAGCGCTTCGACGGTTTGAGGCATCACGCCGTCATCTGCTGCAACAACAAGGACAACGATATCAGTCACTTGTGCGCCGCGAGCTCGCATCGCGGTAAATGCTGCGTGTCCAGGCGTATCGAGAAAAACAACACTGCCACTCTCCAATTCCACATGGTAAGCACCGATATGCTGGGTAATCTGGCCCGCCTCTGTGTCCATGACATTTGACTGTCGAATAGCGTCTAACAGGGATGTTTTACCGTGATCAACATGGCCCATAATCGTAATAACGGGAGAACGGGACACAAGATGTGTTGTATCATCTGGTTCGTCCTGAAGGATTTGTTCTTCCAGTGTCAACCTGCGCACTGCCTCAAACCCAAACTGGTCGCCTATAGCTCGTAGTGTCTCATAATCCAGGCGTTGATTAATATTCGCCATGATCCCCAATTTCATCAGACGCATAATCATTTCGGTTCCCTTAAATCCTAATTCGGAACCAAGGAGTCCAACAGTGACCCCTTCTTGAATTTGCGGGATCGTTGCGACTGTTTCTTCCTCGCTGACTGCTGTATCTTCTTTGGGGTCTTCTGTTTTTGCCTCAACAACTTGCACTTCGTCGACGGTAGAAACGGCTGCAACTTTTTTTCTTTTCTCTTTTGTGCTAGGCGGCTCAACTTTAGCTTCAGGAGGTTCAGCGAGCGATGGCTTTGTAGCGTTTCGTTCAGTTTCGACTAACTTAATGGTTTCCGAATCCAGCGTACTCATGTGGTTTTTGACAGGAATTCCATACCCCTGCAGCTCTTCAACAAAGTCCTTGCTGCTCACCCCATACTGTTTTGCCAGTTCATACACCCTAATCTTTTTATTTTTTGCTTGAGTACTTTCGTTCTGCTTGGTTTGACTACTTTTCACCATTTTTATACCTCCTTCACGTTTCTATGACTCACCAAACTCAGAAGTTCTTGTTTGAAAGAATCAACAACCTGGTTTGAAAGATTGCTTCGCAAGTGGGCATTGATTTTCTGCGACTTGAAGGTAACATTAATGCACACATTTGATTGGCATACATAGGCACCACGCCCTGGCAATTTACCCGTTGGATCCGCTTGCAGTTTTCCTGCTGTATCTCGCACAAATCGAAGTAAATCTTTCTTGGGAAATTTACCACGGCAACCAATACAGGTGCGGACAGGCATCGCAGCCATGTAAACCTCCTTAAACTATGAGCAATCACAAAACTATGAGCAATCACAACCCCTTGGATTAAATCTACGTCGAAAGCATTTTCGATGCGGCGTGATGAATCTTCTCGGCAGTTTTCGCGCCAATTCCCGGTAATGAGGAGAGTTCTTCCAGCGTTGCCTGGGCGATTGATTCAACCGTCGAAAAATCGGAATCCCTAAGGAGTTCAGCAGTTTTAGCACCGACACCTTCCAACTCGGTCAAATCAGTTCCGACCGTATGAGACTGATCGGCAGTTTCCTCAGAATCCGATTCATCGGTTGACTGAGATGAGTCGGTCTCAACGGGCTTGAACAACTCTTCTGCAATTTCTTCTTTAAATTGCGTATCCGCTTCAGATTCGCTTTTTATGTCGATTTTCCAACCAGTTAGTTTCGCAGCAAGACGGGCATTTTGTCCACGCCGACCAATGGCTAGGGATAATTGGTCATCCGGCACGATTACCTCTGCACCCGTATCTTCATCATCAATGTTCACACGCACAACATTAGCAGGTTGCAAGGCATTCGCAATGAAAAGTGCGGGATCCTGATTCCACGGAAGCAGATCGATTTTCTCTCCCTCTAACTCCCTTACGACTGTTTGCACTCGTGAACCTTTGACACCGACACAAGTGCCAACCGCGTCAATACTTTCATCAGTCGCGACAACAGCGACCTTTGCCCGGTCTCCCGGATCGCGCGCAATTGCCATAATCCGAACTAAGCCATCGTAGACCTCGGGAACCTCTATTTCAAACAGGCGAGCGATCAGACCATTATGTGTACGTGACAGGATAATCTGCGGTCCTTTTTGGTCTGTATTAACCTCTACGATCAAGCACTTCAGTGGATCACCTCGTCGATAATTGTGCGGACGAGGCACCTCATTATAAGGGAGGAGACCTTCTGTCCGCTCCAAATCGAGGATGAGGTTACCACGTTCGGTTCGTTGGAAGTATCCAGTGATGACTTCGCCTTCTTGTTCTTTATATTCCTGATAGATCTGCTCGCGTTCTGCTTCTTTTATTTTTTGGACAAGGATTTGACGTGCCGTTTGGGCCTCAATCCTTCCAAATTCGCTTGGATCAATTTCAACCTCAATGACCTCCTCCAGTTGGGCATCGGGTTTTATTTTTAATGCTTCCTCAATAGGAATTTCCGTAGCAAAGTGGTGCATAATCTCAACCACTTTTTTCGGGACATAACATCTAATATTCCCCAACTCGGGATCAATTTTAATTGACACACCCCGTGTCGATCCATAACGCCGCTTGGCTGCTGAGTATAGTGCTGCTTCTATCGCCTCGATAAAAATTGTCTGTGGCAGCTCCGTCTGATCCATAATTTGACGCATGGTCATGACTAAATCGTTATTCATTGTATGAACTCCACCCTCCATCCAAGATTTTACCACATCAATTGGATTTGGGCTTGAATTACATCGGAAATTGCAATTTGAACTGTCTTTCCAGACAAGAGGGTCAGAAAGACTTTTCCATCGCTGACTTGATTTAGGGTACCGTTGATCTGTGAAAACTTTCCGGCTACGGTGGACACCTCTACTTGAACTTTTTGGCCTAAATTCCTGTGGAAATCGGCTTCTGAAATAAGCGGTCGATTCAGTCCTGGCGAAGCGACCTCAAGATTATATGTTCCTAGCATCACATCATGCACATCAAGGATCGGATTCGCGATCCGGCTTACCTGTTGGCAATCTTGAACAGTAATACCACCGGACTTATGAATCAGGAGTTTTAACGTTTGAGCATCAACTTGATATTCGACATCAACCAACTCGATTCCTTCATCAGCCAGAACGGGTGATAATAAGTCGGCAACAGCGGCCGCTAATGAAGACGTCATAATGTATAACACCCGTGCGAATTTGGGCTAAAAAATCAAAGTAACTGGATTTCCTTTAGTCCCACTCAACCGGAATCTATGAATAAAAAATAATAAAGAGCGGGAAACTGCACCCCACTCTTAAAAGGACAGAAGAGTAAAACTGTAATCAAGCAATCACACTGGAGATAATATCTTTAGCCTCGAATCTTTAGTATTTCAATTTTCCGGGTGAAACACTAAAAGGTGGCACACAAAAAAAACCGCGATTGGTTGTCCTCCTGAGAAGGATTTCTCGCGGTGGGTTAAATAGTATCATAAGGGACGGAAATATGCAAGTAAAAACAGAATTTTGCAAATATCCCAGTCGATTGTCGAAAAAGAACGCCGTGCTACCAAACTTAAATCTTTGAGGCTTACGGCGTCTTTTGGGTTTTAGGTTTGGAGGTTATACGATGTTACTGAAAATCACTCGGAGTAGATTGAATCGGAATTTCGTTAGGCTTTTCCTTCTCAACCTTGACAGCCTCAAGCGAAGCATGTTTCACATCACCTAAGCGGACAATACGAACGTGAGGCGACGGGGAACGTGTCAACTGAACAGGCGGTGGCTCTGTTGAGTTAAAAAACGTCAGCTTGACCATAAAAATTGTCAGCATTAGGTAAAAGAGCATCGCGGTGTAGTTGACAAAAGTGGGATGGGGGCCCAATTTCATCGCAACAAGGATACGTGCAATCGGATTCACCAAAAAATCTAAGACAGAACGACGGTCAGTTTGGCGGATTTGGGTTTGAATGCGCTCAACAAGTTCTGGTGGAGGAACAGGATCCGGAATGCTGTCGAGCACAGCTGCTGTATGTAACATCTCCTCATATTCGCTTTGACAAGCCTTACATTCGATGAGATGTCGTCTACATTCAATCTTCTCTTGGTATGTGAGGTCCGGCTGTTGATGAAGACTAAATTTTTCGATAACGTGCTTACAGTCGAGACTCATAGCTGTCCCTTTTCTATCTTTTTCAATTGGAATGAACATTCGCACAAATTTTGCTCAACCCCAATCGCTACATAGCTGAGTTGGCCCTGTAGGACTTTTTGTATTGCGGGTTTAGTGAAGGTTTAAACCTTCAAGTTTTGACTTGAGATTCCTCACGGCTGTATTCAAGCGTGAGGCGACCGTACCCTCAGAGCAATCGAGCAATTCGGCAATTTCACGATATTTCATCTGCTGCATATAGAATAGCGTGATAACCATCCGCTGTTTCGACGGTAATTGATCAATCGCCTGTTGTATTAATTGGTCACGCTCTGTTTTGAGCAGAACACGATCGGGATATTCGTCCGTATATTGCGCGTCTCTTTCTCGGACATCCTTTGTATAAGATGTTAATGCGCGCTGACGGGATTCTGACCGCCGCTTGTATTGCTGACAAACATTGATTCCAACCCGGTACATCCACGTCAAAAACTTCGACTGAAATTGGAAGGATTGGATAGATTTGTAGGCTTCAAGAAACGCTTCTTGTGTCGCGTCCGAAGCATCATCGGGATTGCCAAGCATCCGATAAGCAAGTCCATAAATCCGGGCATGGTGACGTTGCACCAATTCGTTGAACGCTTCAGGATCACCCTCAATTGTTTTCTGGACGTAGATTTCGTCGGGAATCATAGATATGCCTACTTGTAACGCTCAAGTCAGCACCATATATTACGTTGGTTAGGACAGTTTGGAAATTTCTTCAAATAAAATATTGGAACGTATCCTGTAAGATATTGGTTACACTGTAGGTCGGACTGCAACTCCAATGGCATGACACGAGTGCAGGCGATTTTCCTATTGACTTTCTAACCCGACTTTGTATAATGGAGACCATTCAGAGGATCTTGCATCCAATAGTTGCAGACCTCGGTCAATGATTCGATTGAATTGGATTCTCCTAAAAAATGATGATGCTGAGAGCGAAGGATTCTGATGCGGATTGACTGCCAAAGCCACATATTTCCCCGAGCATATATTGATGTACTTGCCCAAAACCCCCATCCACCGCAGATTGGACTTCTATACACAGCGGGAGATGACTCCGATGGATTGGCTGGTTCCAATTCCTCAACCGGTGACCGAAGAAGTCAGCGCCCCCCGCCAAGCACTTCGAGTGTGCAGTATGCTGACGAGTTTGTTATCACTTACGGTGATGTTCAGCAGTTTCGCTTGCGAGAGGAAATGTATCTTCCCAAGCGTAAACTTCAGGACATGGATAAGGCAGGTATTGACATGGCGCTTATCAGTACCAATATCCCGGGGCCCTGTATGCTCGCACCTGATTTGGCAGTCAAAGGTGCGCAGGCGATCAACGATGCCATTGCAGAAATGATGCATCAACACCCAGACCGATTTGCGGGACTTGCCAGCCTCCCCTGGCAGGATGTGGATGCCACCATTGATGAGATGGACCGCGTACACAGCCTCGGTTTCTGCGGCGTGATGCTGTACTCACACATCGGTGGACGACCGGTGGATGACCCGACTTTTGATCCCATCTACAAACACGCACAGGAAAAGGAGTTGCCGATCGTCTTGCACCCCACGGTCCCAACATGGGGTGAGACAATTAAAGACCACTCGATGATCCCCATGATGGGGCTTCAGGTAGACACCAGTTTCGCGCTTTTACGGCTAATACTCGGCGGTGTACTTGAACGGCATCCCAAGTTGAAAGTTGTTATGCCTCATGTTGGCGGCGTTTTGCCGTACATGATGGGACGCATCGAACATCAAACCGAGGTAATGGGACGCGGACGGGAACACATTAAACAGCCCCCGAGCGCCTACATGCGCCACATTTATTTAGACACCGTTTCGCCGTCGGCACAAGCGTTGCGCTACGCTTACGAGTTTTCTGGACCAGAACATCTGGTGTTTGGCACCGATCACCCTTGGGTTGATCCGCAACTTTTTGTGACGCTTGTGGAGGAGATGGATATTCCTGACAGCGAGAAAGTACAAATCTTCGGTGGCAACGCTAGGGAACTGTTTGACCTTAGCACGTAATACATACGGTATTCCTTTTCCAAATTCCCAACTTCTGATTTCAAGGGTTAACGATAGCACAGTCAGATGAACCGTGTCAAGATTTAATCTAAAAATTGAAAGGAAACATCATGAACCGGCAAGAAGATCAACCTTGGGCAGGCGTGTTTCCCGCAACCCTCTGTCCGTTCCACGAAGATGAGTCAATCGATGAAGAAGGTTTGCGATCGTATATGCGCGAACTTGCAGCTGCTGATGGCGTTAAAGGACTTGTCTGTAACGGGCACACAGGCGAGATTACATCGTTGCGCCCGAGCGAGCGTGCACGTGTGACGGCACTCGTGGCTGAAGCGACCAAAGGTAAGGTGAAGGTTGTCTCTGGTGTGAGTGCCGAAGGCAGCTTAGAAGCCACTGACTATGCTATCGCCGCGAAGGAAGCTGGTGCTGACGCGATTTTGCTGATGCCACCACATCACTGGTTGCGTTTTGGCCGTATGAGTGAAACGGCAATCGGTTTTTTTCAAGATGTTGCGGAGGGGGCAAACATTCCGATCATCGTCCATCAGTATCCAGCCTGGACGAAGGCAAGCTACAGCCTCGCGGAGATGTTGGAATTTGTAAAAATCCCACAGGTGGTCTGCATCAAGATGGGAACGCGTGATATGGCACGCTGGCGCTGGGATTATGAGCAGCTGAAAGAAGCAGCGCCCCACGTTCCTATCTTGACTTGTCACGATGAATATCTGCTGGCTTCGCTATTGGAAGGGTGTGACGGTGCGCTAATCGGCTTTGCCGGATTTGTGCCTGAGTTGATGGTAGAGGTCGTGCGCTGCGCTCTCAGCGGCGATCTGATAGGTGCCCGCAAAGCGAGAAAGCTGGTGGATCCGCTATCCCGGATTGTGTACAATTTCGGTGAGCCGAGTGGTGACGCACACCAACGGATGAAATGTGCACGCTGGTTGATGGGCAAGTTCCCATCCATGACAATGCGTCGCCCTCTCCGTCCACTCCCGGAGACCGAGGTCGCTAAGATCCGTCGGAATCTGGAGACGATTGGCTACGAGTGCGTGCATTAAACAGATTGAAACGCCCTTGACCGTTCTCTGTAAATCGTTGCAACCTTTAGACACCATTACACGAAGAGGCATCTATCATCAAAAGGCATGAACGAAAAGGAAAGCCAAAAATAGTATTAGAGGAAGAAACATGTCCGATCTGAAGCAGGAATTGTTTGAAATTGATGTCTACGGGTTCACCATCCTCGAAAACGTCCTCACTTCTGATGAGGCAGCGGAGATGAGAGAAGCTTTAATCCAACTGATAGCGGAGAGGGGCGTTGATCGGGGAGATTGCATACACATCTCGAACCTCCCGACGATGGATCCGGTTTTTTTTAAAACTATCGACCATCCGAGAATCTTGCCACTGCTAGAGGAAACTATGACCAATCGTCTGCCGCTGATTCTCGGTAGCCTCAATGCCCGTATCGTCCGTCCCGGCGATCCAGTACAACGGTTACATGGGGATATCCTTGAGGACCTGATGAAGAAAGATGGGAAGAACCCCGTCATGATGAACACTGTTTGGATGTTAGACGATTTTACGCCGGAGATTGGAGCGACGCGAATCGTTCCCGGCACACATAAGAGTGGGATAAACCCGCCGCCTGAGAATATGGAGCTGAAACATGTGCTAACAGCAACCGCACCGGCAGGCAGCGTCCTTGTCTTTAACGGTCAATGCTGGCACGGCGGGGGTGGGAATACCAGCGATCGGAATCGTCATGCTATTTTTGGGCACTATCGCATCGGTCCAATGATGCGCTTTCAACTTGACCCACATCACCGCTTCCCAGCGGAGTGGTTAGATTTACTCACAGATCGCCAGAAGCAGCTGCTGCGCATGGAGGAGGGAGTAGGTGTGCTGCACGGTGCAGACCACTATGAGTAATGTGATTCGTGAGCTTTCCTGTAAATCCAGCAGCAGGGAATCATTTCGCTGCTATTCAGGGTTATCTTTTTAAGGGGTAATTTATGTCACGTTTGAAGTATGCCCTCATTGGTTATGGTCGCCGTGGCAGATCGCATATCGAAACGGCTGCAGCATTGAAAGAGACTTTTGAAATTGTAGCGGTTTGCGACGCCCATCCGGTGTCCGCAGAGGACGGGGCAGCACAGTTTAATGTGAAGGCTTACACCGACGTTCGCAAGATGGTTGACCGTGAGAAACCGGATGTTTGCGATGTTGTCGTGCCTGCGGAGCTTCATCATGTGGTTTCTTGCTATCTATCGCGTTGTGGTATCCACCACAATGTCGAGACACCTCTCGCACCGACACTGGGATTGATGGACCTGATGATTGAGGCCGCAGCCAGACACGGCGTCAAACTGCAAACATCCGAGAACTTCCCGTTTGTTCCGGTCGAACAGTTTGTTTGCAAACTCATCCGTGAAAACGTCATTGGGCCAGTCCACAAATGTTACCGTCTCTTTTCAACGACAGGATATCACGGTCTGGCTGCGATACGGTGCCGGTTGGACGCCACGCCTGTTGCCGTCAGCAGCATTAGCCACACGATGCCGGTCATTCCCTACGTCGATCATGCCAAACGTGACTTCAGAACCGAAAGCCTTGAATTCTACGCTGTCGATTTCAATAACGGGAGCATCGGAATTGCGATGGTCGGCAACAAAAACAGCCGTCTCGGTCGGAATTCCTTGGTCGGCTTCGAGACCTGTGGTGAGCGTGGCACGATTGTAACCAACGGCAATCAGGGGGCATCGGGCGGAGAAACGGTTAACGTCTGCACGGACGCAGATATCGCGGAGCGCGCAGGTCAGGCGAGGAGTTACGAATTTCAGCGCGAATATACCGAATCAAACGTCATCAAACGAATCTTTGTCGAACTTCCAACGGAATTGGGTGGGACGATTGAATGGCTCAATCCGTATCTGGAAGTAGGGATCCAAGAACGTAACATCTCGTTAGCAACAATGCTTGACGGAATTGGATGCGCTGTGCGGGAGAATACCGATCCACTTTGGACAGGCGAGATGGGACGGGCAGATCAGGAGATGGTTTTGGCTGCCCGCAGGTCAATTGGTATGGATCGGCGGCCGGTTGCGCTGCCTTTACCGCCAGATCCGTCGGAGGAGAAGGCATTTGATCGGGTTTTTGAGGAGCGATTTGGTGTCCACCCTCGCGAGGATTTGGGGGCAGCGTTAGCAGTCAACTTCAAGGCACGGTGAATTAAGGCTTAAATTGATACGCCTGTGGACCCAAGATAGGTTCAGATCGATACTCACCTGCGCGCTGAAGATAGTACGAACCCCTTGATAAAATTCCATCACTATTCCGTAATTTTGCAAAAGAGGAGAATATTAATTTATGAACGATGCCGAAAAATATCTGTTTGATCTCAACGGCTACCTCGTCATTGAAGACGTGCTTACACCTGATGAGGTTGCTTCCGCCAACGAAGCCATTGACCGCCATTCGGACGAAGGACGCACCCGTCCCCGCGATCAGGCTTTGGATGGTGGTTCCCCTGCGCTCAGGGGTGATAAGGGACGTGGGGAAATGGGCAATATGCTCAATTGGGAAGAACCGTGGTGTAATCCTTTCCGAGAGATGTTAGCGCATCCGCGAATTGTTCCCTATCTCAACCAAATCCTCGGCAAGGGTTTTCGGATGGATCACCACATGTTCCTGTTATCGATGGAGAAAGGAGCAGAGGGATTCATCTTTCATGGATCTTCGGGACCGGGCTTTGATCCGAACCAATATTATATCTTCCGCAATGGTCAGATGCACTGTGGACTGACAGTTCTTGCATTTCAACTCACGGATGTCAATCCGGGGGATGGTGGATTGATAGTCATTCCCGGCAGCCACAAGAGTAATTTTCCATGCCCCCAAGAGATACGACGTTACGAGAATTATCAGGAGCACGTTCGACAAGTGGTGTGCAAAGCGGGTGGGGTTATCATCTTCACGGAAGCGGTTACACATGGAACGTTGCCTTGGACATCGGATGAGCCTCGTCGGTCGATACTAACTCGCTACACGGCGGGCAATCTGGCGTATGTCCCGGCTTACCCCGTCCCCGAATGGGCAAATGAGAGACAACGGGCGGTTATGGAGCCGCCATACCATACGCGGCTAGACAGGCCAGTGTTAGATGAATAGTAGGTCAGGAATTTGAGGCTGTAGGAAAAAATGTCCAAAGGCAGAACTCACCCATCGGAAGCTAAGACATTTCACGATGCCCGTACAGGCGCAAATATCCGGCAGGTAACCGACCATCCATCGATTCATCATCAGCCCTTCTTTTTTATCCCCGCTTACGATGACGCTATGCGCTGGCTGGTTTTTGTTTCATGTCGTACCGGCTCTCCCCAGGTTTTTGTTGAAGAGCGGTCTACTGGCTCGCTCATCCAACTGACAGATCGCATGGATCTGAGCGAGTGGTCTGTTCACCCTTCACACAATGGAGGTGCTGTTTTCTTTACAGCGGGAACAAGTGCTTGGCGGTTAGATCTTGAAACGCTTGAAGAACAGGAATTGGTGGATTTTGCCGCGAAAAAGAGCGGACTGGAGAACATGGTCAGCTCCGTCACGGGAACAACGGGGTTGAGTTACGATGATTGCTGGTGGGCTGTGCGCCTCAGCGTTGGTGAGGGCTCTGCATTGGCTATTATTGACACTAAGACTGGTGAGCACGAAATCATACTCCGCCGCGACAGTGTTGGCCATTTACAATTCTGTCCAGACGATCCAGGTCTGCTTTATTATGCGGGTCCCCTAACCGACCGGGTCTGGGTAATTCGGCGGGATGGGAGTGACAATCGGCGGCTATATGCTCGTAACGTCGAAAAAAATGAGTGGATCACGCATGAATCGTGGATTCCGGGCACACGTGAGTTAGCATTTGTTGATTGGCCTCACGGCATCCGTTGCGTCCACACAGATACCGGTATGGAACGGCGTGTTACGTCATGCAATGCTTGGCACGCGATCTGTAACCACCAAGGGACGCTCATGGTTGCTGATACAAACTTTCCCGACATTGGTTTACAGCTTTTCGATCCGCGTGATGGGGTTGGAGAACCTATGACACTGTGCTACCCGGAAGCGTCATCTATCGGCGCACATTGGAATGGTCCGTTTCCGTATGCGGAGGGTCCGGTTCAGGTACATGCCCCACAACATACTCATCCGCACCCCTCTTTCAGTCCTGATGGGAAGCTGGTTGTCTACACATCAGATCGAACAGGCTACAGTCAGGTATACGAGGTTGAGGTTCCATAAGGAGTCAGCAGTTTTTCCACATCTCACTCTGAAGGCGGTCAGCTACCGATTGGTTTGAAGTGGTGATGCGATCTCGACAAGACGCTTGTTCATAAAAAAATGTGTATGTTAGAATAACGCAAGTTGTGAGACGTCCCCTTAGTATCAAGAATTGGGTTTCACTCCATGGGGGCATTTCAAATTGAATCAGACATCACGGTCGGACGGAATCAACTTAGCACGTTTTACCGGTGCCGTTCAACCCAACCTACGCACTTTTCAAATGTTTACATACCATCGACAGACTGTCGCACAAGAATCCAAAATCAATGTATTATGATAAAATTATGGTGAAAGATGAGAGCTGTTATTCAACGTGTTAAATCTGCGAGTGTAACCGTCGAAGGAAAGGTTGTTTCGGAAATTAACAAAGGATTGCTCGTTTTTCTCGGCGTCGCGCAAGAGGATACCCCTGAGGCTGTCGATTATATGGCAAGCAAAATCGCCAATCTCCGAATCTTTGAAGATGATGAAGGCTTAATGAATCTGTCTGTTTTAGATGTGGGAGGTGAAGCACTTGTCGTCTCTCAATTCACGCTCTACGGCGACTGTCGCAAAGGAAGGCGTCCCAGCTTCATCAACGCTGCCCGTCCTGAAAAAGCGGATCCGCTTTACCAAGCGTTTATGGATGAGATCTCGCGGTTGGGCGTTCCCATTAAAGCGGGTATTTTTCAAGCGATGATGGACGTCGAACTGATTAACGATGGTCCTGTTACAATACTGCTGGATAGCAATAAGCTGTTTTGATGCACAGATGCCCCTACCTTCAAAAAGGAAGCTACTATGGAACGTAAAATGGAACTTGGCTTGTACCTATTCGGCGAAGTGGACGAAGAGTGGCTAACATTTGTCAATCAACTGGGCGTTGAGGCCGTCGTCATGGCGAATCCGCGACTGCCGGGCGATGGGCGATGGGAATTTATGGATCTGCTACAGATGCGGACAGCAATTGAAAATGTAGGTCCCCGACTTGCCGCTATTGAAAATGTACCGCCCTCCTTTTACGATAAGATTATGCTTGGGTTGCCCGGGCGGGATGAACAGATTGAGAATATGGCAGCCACTATCCGTAATATAGGGGCGGCAGGCATCGATACTTTCGGCTACCATTGGATGCCCAATAGTGTGTGGCGGACTTCCAACACAACGCCTACCCGAGGCGGTGCGACAGTTACTAGCTTCGACATGGAGCTTGTTAAAGATGCACCGCTTACCCACGGCCGGGCTTACACCGAGGAAGAGATGTGGGAATACTATGAATACTATATGAGGGCGATCCTTCCGGTCGCAGAAGAGGCCGGTGTGAGGCTCGCTCTCCATCCGGACGACCCACCAGTTGAATCTCTCGGAGGGATCCCCCGCCTGTTCCGTAGCTTTGAGGGGTTCAAGCACGGTATATCGCTTGTTGACAGCCCTATGCACGGGCTCGACTTCTGTGTAGGATCTTGGTCTGAGATGGGACTAGGTGTCATTGATGCTGTCCGGTACTTTGGGGAACGCGATCGGATCTTTTATGTCCATTTTCGGGATGTGCAGGGATATGTTCCCAAGTTTGCTGAATCCTTTGTAAATGACGGGAATTGTGATATGTTTGAGGTAATGACGGCACTAAAACAGAGTGGATTCACCGGTTGGATGATTACGGATCATGTGCCAAACATGATAAATGACACATCGCAGGGGCACCGTGCACGCGCTTACACAATTGGGTATATGGCAGCATGCTTAGAGAGATTAAACACAACCGAGTAGTGCAAACGGGAGTGCGCTTTGGATCGGACTCGAATTCTCTACGTTATCGATTCTATGGGCAGGGGCGGGGCTGAGACGCAGTTGCTCAAGACCTTAGCGCGACTACCGCAAGATAGGTTTGAAGCCTTTGTCGTGTTGACCCGTGAGCCCGGCACTTTCTATGAGAAGTTGGCAGCACTGCCGGTTGTCCAAGAGGTTATTGGTCTCTATGACGCAAGACATCTTGCCTCGCAATCCTATCAAGTTAGATCTCGCATACTCTCTTTGGTCAGAAAGGCTTTCAGGTTAGCAGAGATTATAGAATCGGTAGCACCGGCAATTATCCACAGTTGGCTCTGGTATTCTAATCTCCTCTGCGGCCTTGTCCGCCAATTCTCTCTAACCCCGTCATGGGAAAGTAGGTCATATCCCTTAATTGTTTCACAGCGCGGTGACTACTATGCAAGATACAGCCGTCCAAGGTTGTGGCTGACCGAGAATATCATCTACCATCACGCCGACGTTCTCTTAACTAATTCGGATAGTATCGGAGATAACCTCCGGCACCGTTATCCTGACAAACGCATCCTTACGATCCGAAATCTCCTTGATCTACCCGACATAGCATCACGCTCACCTTCCGACGTGCCACCGCTGTGGCACATTGTGAGCGTGGGTCGATTGACCCCGGAAAAGGGACATCAATATCTGATTGAAGCATTACATCTACTCAACACAAGATTCAACCGGAAAAACTTCACAGCGACAATTCTCGGCGATGGCGCGTTGCAGGCAGCGTTGATAGAGTCTGTCAATCACTATGATCTGACGGACCAGATACAGCTGCCTGGTTTCTGTGACGATATTTTTTCTGTACTATCTGCTGCACACCTTTTCGTCTTACCCTCGCTCCACGAAAGTTCACCAAACGCTCTCATTGAGGCAATGGGGGTTGGGTTACCGTGCATCGCGTCCAGCGTTGGGGGTGTTCTCGATCTCATTCACGATCAAAAAAATGGGCTACTTATCCAACCTCAATCAAGCGAGGTATTGGCGGAGGCGATTGATCGGCTCTTAACCGATTGGAGATTTGCAGTATGTTTGGGGCAAAACGCCCGGCAAACAATCGAAAGCGTGTTTGATAGCAACAGATCTATTCAGCAGTTAGAGACGGTTTATCGGGATTCTCTCTGTATGATATCCCAGAGGCATCCTTAATGTGTATAAGGGAGGACAATTCATGACTAGTCAGCCGATCAAACTTGGTGTCGTTGGCTGCGGGTTCACAGGCAGGCAAACGATTTTCGCAACTACTGTGATGTCACGCATGACCACCGTTGCGCTGGCAGACCTTGATTCCGCTCGGCGCGAAGAGGTAGCCGGGGAATACTCTGTACCACAAACCTATGCAGACTACCGCGAACTTCTTGAAGGCAGCGACATTGACGCAGTATATCTTGGCACTGCTCCCGATGTTCGCTTGCCAATGGTGCTTGAAGCACTTGCTGCGGGCAAGCATGTGTTAGTTCAGAAACCTCATGCGATTCGGGCGCACGAGATCACGGAGATGGCGAACGCCGCGGAAGCGACAGATAGGACGCTGCAGTTCTGCTATTTCATGCGGCACTTTCCTAACAACCGTCAGATTCGTCACGCAGTGCTTAGTGGTAAAATTGGAGACCCGTACCATGCTCGGATCTTTGGAAAATACAACCATATCCCGCCCCCGAATGATAATTACCGTTGGCTGCACGTCTACGGTCAGAAAGGGGGGTCGTTAGGTCAACACTAT
This sequence comes from Candidatus Poribacteria bacterium, assembly GCA_965220385.1. Taxonomy (GTDB): domain Bacteria; phylum Poribacteria; class WGA-4E; order WGA-4E; family PCPOR2b; genus PCPOR2b. The sequence goes on from OZ244825.1 coordinate 2,870,797, forward strand.
TCCCACGAGTTGGATCTGGCGTGGTGGTGGATGGGGTGTCCGAAGCCAGAATGGGCGTTTGGTGCCAAGCACGTGATCTATCCGGCATACGACGGTCCCGAAGGTGCCGCAGATGATTACTTCACGGGGTTGGTCGGTTTGGAGGGCGGAAAAACAATTCAGATCGACTGCTCGCGAATGGTGCATACCCCGACACCAACCATCATCGAACTTTACGGCAGTACCGGAGCAATTACAGGTGGTGGGATTTCGAGACACAAAGATGGCGAGTTTATCCGGGAGGGAATTGATGAACCGGTAGATATAAAGCACAGTGAGCCGCCTGAGCCTCGCCCTGTTTTCTTTTACGAGATTGAGCATTTCGCAATGGCAATCGCCGGTGAGGTTGAGCCTGATGTCTCTGCTGCAAATGCCTATACCTTCATGAAAATTCTTGACGCTCTTTACGATAGTGCAAAAGCAGGTGTAAAGGTTTCAATCGAGTAGATCCAAAAGGAGGCTATTATGTCCAAACGCAAAGTGTTGATGGCAAGACGTGAAGATCCGGAGGTCGAAGCGATACTCAAAGACGCCCCACCGGAGGTAGATATTCATTTTCCAGCACCGGGTGAGGGGTTGGACGATCACCTTGCAGATGCGGAGATCATCTACGGTGGAATCCGTGAAGCCGACCTGCCCAAAGCCAAATCGTTGCGCTGGGTGCAGCAACCTTCAGCAGGGGTCGAAGGTACAATGTATCCCGCCTTCAAAGCAAGCGATGTAATTTTGACTAACTGTCAGAAACTGTATGGACTTCAGATTTCTGAGCACGCCTTTGCACTCTTGCTTTCTCTGACCCGTAGCATTCCCGCACAGTTGGAATTTATGAAGGAGAAACACTGGGAGCGGGTCCCGTGTATCGAATTGGCGGGGATGACCATGGGTATTCTGGGGCTTGGCGGTATTGGTCGGGCAATCGCAGCGCGGGCAAAGGCATTCGAGTTGAAGGTGATTGCAGTTGATCCGGAACCGATGGACAAACCGGATTGTGTCGATGAACTTGGGGGGCTGGATTGGCTCTCAGAATTCATGACGCAATCGAACCTCGTGATGGTCTGCTGTCCAAGCACCTCACAAACTCACAAACTTCTATCGCACGATCAGTTTAATCTTCTACCGGATGGAAGTTATCTTGTCAACGTCAGTAGAGGTAAAGTGATCGATGAGGAAGCTATGATTGCAGCACTCCGGAGTGGCAAACTCGCTGGCGCGGGGTTGGATGTCACATACACCGAACCGTGCCCAGCGGATAGCCCACTTTGGACGGAGCCAAATGTGATTCTGACCTCTCATAGTGCGGGCGCATCGCAGCATATGCGTGCCCGTGCGATGCGCTTGTTTGTTGATAATCTGCACCGTTACGTCAAAGGTGAAGCGTTAGTGAACCTTGTGGACAAACAGAAGGGGTATTAAAAGGGATTAAGTTCATTAGTTCGTTGATTCATGAGTTTGCCACACCCCTATATTTGCACAATGATTACGACATATAGCGTATGCCTACCACTATCAATTTGGATGTAAGTTCGTAAAATAGTGATAGATTTTACGACCGAGTCATGCTATAATCGCTCGCTATAGAACCGCAGATTTAGTAGGATTTTGCGGATGCTTTATTGCGTCCTTACGGATGTCGGGTTCTCATACGACCAGTTCCTATAACAACAATAAAACCGTCACCACAGAACTGACGGAGCGAAAGAGAGGAGTTTTCATTATGCGATGTGTCTTTGTTGGTATTGAATATGCTGGAAAATCAACCATAATTAAGCTGCTGGATGCCTATTATCGACAGCGCAGATTACCCGTCCATGGAGATGACCATTTTACTTTGCCGGATGCATCTTTGAGTGCAGAATCACGGGCGTTGATGGTTAATTTTCCCGATGACGTTAAAGAACGCTCACAACGGATGCAGATTCAGTACCATGTTGAAGTCATCAAGAATTATCCAAACACCTTAATTGCGGGCTGGCATATTGAGGAAGCGGTTTACTCAGATATGTATGGCGATGATCCGGACAGCCCTTACTATAAGAATTACTCATATAGAGCACAGCGGATTTACGAGGCGCAGGTGTTTGAAGCCCGCTTGCCCAATGTGGTTATGATTCATGTAACTGCTAGCGATGAAGCAATCCGGGAGCGGATGCACGCAGACCCGCACGAGTACCAGATTATTAAAGAGGGAGATATTGCTGAGGTCAAACAACGTTTCGAGGAGGAGATCGAGAAATCTCTCTTTACCCAGAACGGGCGCAAGATTGTGGTTGATACTACAGGAAAAACACCCGAAGAATCCTTGGATGACCTGCTAATGCTTTCCGAACCTTTGATAACCCAAGAAGAGCTGGCTATCCGCTCTATACCGGTACCTAACGGGGAATATGAGGTTCGATATGAAAACGGCGTACGAAAGACGATACCAGTATAGTAACCTGCGTTGCTATCCTTCATCTGATCTACTGTCTCTCCACGCGTTTTAATCACAACGCCCAGTTCAGTAGCAGAAGCGTAAGGCTGTAGTAGGAAGGAAAAAGGACCTTCTCACGGTACTTTTCCTTCCTTTTCTTGCCTCTCCGAGCCTAAAACACTGCAGCTACAAATTCTCATCAATCTCGCCTTCTTGTTCCCTCTCCTGCCCCATCCCCGACTGTTTCGTCTCATCAACAATTCGACGTGCCTCCTCCATGCGCTCATGAGCCTCCGGCTTTGTGGGACTATAACGGGCAAATTTAACCAAGTCACAGTTGGTGAAAAATCGCTGAACTCGTTCCCTCGGCATATCTTCGGACTGTAAACGGTCGAGCAATTCTTCGGTGGTCAATTCAAGTGCCGGGATACGATATCGTGCGGCGATATACTGACGGATAACGTGAGAAATTTCCGTGTGGTACACCTTCATTTTCCCCTGTGCAATCCAATTCATTCCCTCAATCCGATCCAGCTGTTCATAAGCAATCTCGTGAGGTTGGCGTTGGGATGCTACTTCTGACTGGAGATCTATAGGCTTAGCCCGTTTGCGAAGGTATAGGAGGCCAACCGTCCCAACGATTATAATTAGCAGAAACACTACTGAAATATACAGAAACCAGTTTGGAGGCGCAGACCAAGGTTCCTTGATTCCTTTCAGTTCTGTGGTACCAGGGGATTTGACAGACCGAACTTCAAACAGGTAGGCAGGTGTTTGGATACTTCCGGTATCTCCATCAGCACCGGTGTATTTGATTGTGATGGGAGGAAGGGTGTGCGTACCAATAGTAAAGGCACGTAGTGAATATATGGCCTCATAGCGCACCTTTCCCATCGGCATGCTATCGGACTTGATCTGCTTCACTTGAGGCTTATCTGTTTCTATATGTTCTTGCTCGTTGACCTTCATTGGATCTAAGTAGATATGCAAACTTTCATCGGCTTCAATTTGTAGGCGCAGCTGAACCGGAGTTCCGATTGTAATATCGTCCGGGTCAAATTGGTGGGAAAGGATGCGAATGTCTCCTTGTGCAAACACTGCTCCAAGGGATACAAGAAATAGGATGGGAACAACAATGAGCCAGAGAAGGAATGAAAAAAAAGATGGGAGATCTGGGAAATTCGGATGAGATGAGCGCGAGAAGAGCCTTAGACACATTTTCAGTTTAGAAATTTAGAATACACCAATCTGTGATAGGATCAAACCGCCCCAACTTCTACATTCAAAACATCCGCCGTCAACCTGTTTGCTTTTTTACGTACTCTTGAATGGGTCGAACAACAATAGATTTTGGAGTTGTTGGGCAGTGATACTGGCACACGCCGCAACCGACACAATCAACAGGAAGAACTTCAACCCGTTTTTCGGAATCGATCCGAATTGCTCTTTCGCCAATTGGGCAGCTATCAACACAGTCACGGCAGTCAACCCCCTTGGCGCGGAGACAGATGTCATCGTTGACTTCAGCCAAACCGATCTGAATTTCATGGACAAGGAGTTTTTGTAGTGCCCCACTAGGACACACCTGCATACATTCAAGCGTATCGCAGACGACGCACGGTTGATCGTTTGGGGCAATGTAGGGCGTTCCAACCAGATTGGACTGGTCGCTCTGTAAGGGCTGAATGGCATCTGCGGGACAGCTATCAACACAGTGTCCACACCGCAAACAGGTCTCCAAAAACAGCGGTTCCGGGAGTGCGCCCGGCGGTCGCAATAGGGTTTTTTCGACGGGAAGATGTTCCCCAATCTGTGTATCCAGATATTCAGCGACCGGCTGAACGAGTTTTGTAAATGCCTCTTGGAAGAAGGCACGCCTGCCTTGCGGTCTCTCATCGTCAGATTCTGCCATTTGACACATCCCTTGCGTGCAACGTGAAAGTAAGTGGAAGCTACCTCTTCACCCGCTCATACCAGAAGTTATTGTGACAGCGGATAATCGTAGAGGCGGTAGCGTTTATAAAGTGTTGCCCCCATGTTTTCGAGCGCGCGATTCATCAGCGTATTGTCTTCCAAAACCCACGACATTTCCCCTCGGCGATACCCTTTTGCCACCCCAGTTTTATACGCTTCGTAGTACATCAGTGCATCAATTCCCTGTTCGCGGTATGCTTCCTTGATCCCAAACGTTATCACCCGAGCTGTATCAATTTTGCGCTTGTGCCAGAGAAGCTTGAGAAGTCCGAGGGGAAACAGGCGGCCGTTGATGTGCTTTAACGCAACATAAAAATCAGGCAACGCAAGGATAAAGGCAACAGGTTCCTCTTCAACTTCGGCAAACAGGAGCAGATCAGGGTCGATGATCTGGATTAGCTCGTGTGCCATGTAATCGATCTCTCTGTCCGTCATTGGGACAAACCCCCAATTCTGCTTCCACGCAGCATTATAAATCTCTTTCACACACTGAATTTCGTGATGGATCTGTTTTTTTACGAGAGGCCGTATTGTGATTTTTTTGCGCTTTTTTATCCATTGCACTGTTCGTTCAAGACGTTCAGGCACCCGTACATCATCAGTTATCTCGTACGCGAGCAGATCCTTTGCCTTCTTGAAGCCAAATCCATCGATGAGATCGGAGTAGTAGGGTGGATTATAGGACATCAAAATCATGGGAGAGGAATCAAAGCCATCAACAAGCAATCCACAGTCATCGTTTGTTGAGTAGTTCACGGGACCACGCATTATTTCGAGCTCGCGTTCCCGCAACCATTGAGCGGCGTGGGAAAACAGCATCGCTGCGACATCGGAATCTTGGATCGATTCAAAAAAACCAAAAAAGCCAACCTGTTCTTGGTGGAAATCCACGTGGGCATCATTTTTGATGGCAACAATTCGCCCGACAACGCGTCCTTCCCGTCTCGCTATCAGGAATTCGGCTTCGGCATGGTCAAAGAAGGGATACCGGGATTTATCAAGGCGTTTCTTGAGATCGCTGCGTAAGGGTGGGACCCAGTAGGGATCGTTGCGATAGATTGTCCAGGGCAGGTTGATGAATGCTCTTAGATCGGCGGCGGACTGGACAGAAGTAACATCAATTTCAGGGGATTGTCTACTGGAACGCATTTTGTGACAGTTCACCTATTTTTGGATAATACTGCTTTTAGATTAGGCCCAATTTCCTGCCCACCTTATCAAATTTGTCAAGGACAAAATCGAGCTGTTTATCGGTGTGGCTTGCCATATAACTGGTGCGTAGACGTGAACCACCGGGAGGCACCGCCGGACTGACAACGGGGTTCGTGAAAACCCCCTCATCGAACAGGTGCCTCCATAGCAAGAAGGTATTCATATCATCACCAACTATCACTGGAACAACTGGGGTTTGTGTGTTCCCGATGTCATAGCCCATCAATCGGAGAGTTTCCTGCATCTTTCGTGCATTTTCCCATAATCGCCTGCGTCGTTCCGGCTCACCTTTGATAATTTCTAGGGCGGCATGGACGGTTGCAACTGCTGATGGTGGCATACTTGCGCTGAAAAGGAAGGTGTTTGCGTGGTGTTTCAAGTAATCGATGACAGCGGCTTCTGCAGCGATAAATCCACCGATACATGCAAAGGACTTGCTGAACGTCCCCATAATAAGATCAACGCCATCCTCGGCCCCAAAGTGTTCAGCGGTTCCGGCACCGGTTGGACCGAGGACACCAATCCCGTGTGCGTCGTCAACCATTAAGCGACACCGATGTTTCCGAGCCACTTCTACAACGCCTGGAAGGTCACCAATATCGCCTTCCATACTGTAAACTCCCTCAACGATAATCAGTTTTTCTCGCTCAGGAGCAGCATTTTCCAATTTGCTATCCAGATCCTCCATGTCGTTGTGTCGGAACCTAATCATCTCGCCCCACGAGAGGCGGCACCCATCAACAACGCACGCATGACTCAATGAATCGATGAAAGCGATGTTTCTACGTCCTACGAGGGCATCAATAACGCCTAAGTTGACTTGAAATCCGGTGCTAAAGACCAGTGCGGCTTCTTTGTGAACAAACTCCGCGAGTGCTTCTTCAAGCGCAATATGGATGTCGAGCGTTCCGTTCAAAAACCGGCTGCCTGTACAACCAGAACCATACTTCCTGCCAGCTATCTCAGCAGCTTCGAGGACTTTAGGGTGATGTGTCAGTCCGAGGTAGTTATTCGATCCGATCATCACCTTTTTCTCGCCATTGATTACGATTTCTGTATCTGCGGAGGATTCAATTGGAATGAAATAAGGATAGACGCCTGCTTCGACTACTGCTTTATATTCTTGTCCGCGTGTGCTAATGCCTTTGCTAAAATCGTAGCATTTCTCAAATATATCCATTCATCGACTCTCCTGATGTGCTATGCGCCGAACATGTAAGAGGCACACAATTCTGCCGACATTTCTAAATCAAGGTTCTAACGCAGTCAATTGCAATGCGTATGGTCGGAATTGAAGAACTGTTTTCTTGCCGTTGGCGAGAGGGGGATACCCAAATGCAACTGAGGGCGGTATAAAAGGGAAACTGACCGAATTTTCACGTTCCGCGCCCAGTCAATGTAATTGGAACAGGAGTTTAGCGTAGACAACATTCTTCGTAAAAAACAGCGGATCCATTTTTTTTCTGTAGTAATTGTAGATTTGTAGGGTCTTATTTATCTGCTTCCGAAAGATGAATTTAATGACCGACGTTTTTACAGGCGAGGTTGATGAAACAAAATGATTTAACATCTTTACGCCCGGCTCCACATAATTCTGCATTGATTCAGACATAAAATTGATAGTCGGGAGTATGTTTCGAGTGATATCAACCGTTTCGAGTGATAACAGACTGTGCTTCTCAGCAATTTTAATATAACCCTCGATTGTATTGGGAATCTCCGCAATTTGACTGCTATCGTTTTTTCTAAACATCCCCGCAACAAGCAAATATCCCTCAGGTAACAGGTATGAAGCACATCGACGGAAACCGATTTCAGTTGGAAAATAGTTCTGAGATTCGCTCATGAGAATCAGGTTGAACTTATCATCAATGTCAAGGTCTTCAAATTTTGTCTGCAAGAAGGTTAATCTTGGAATATGGTTCCCGAAATATTTTGCATGATTACTATCCGGTGAAATCGCAGTTACATCATATCCCAATTTTGCGAGTGCTCTCGACACATCACCAATGCCACAGCCGACATCCAGAATACTCTTCACATTCTCAGGAATCGTTGCGATGAGCATGTCTGTATATTTTTGCTGCCCATCTCGCAAACACTCGAGGGTTAATTTATCACTCTGTCTTGGCTCTTCGCTTTCCTCCCAATATCCGTAATGCAACGAGTTCAATTTCAAAATTTCTGTACAAAAAAACAGTTCCAAATCTAAGCCATCAAATTCAGTAATGTTCTGCTTACCCATAGACCGCCCCGCTTTAGGTTCTTTGACACTGCAACGAAGTCAGATAGGATCTAACGCGAATCACTGCCAAATGAAATTCATTCGGTTCATAGACCACAAGCGTTTTGGATGCCTCAATCAACGTGAAAAATCTGAAGGGATTGCACACAACTCTGAGTTTATAGGTAAACGCCCGTTCTGGGCAACTTAGCATGTACTTGCAATATAGGCAGGAATCTCAGAGGAGGCATCGTAGCTACAAAAGAGCGCCTGAAACGATGCCACATCGTCCTAAAGATGTCGCACCGGTAATGTGATGCCTCTCTATCTGAGTGTAGGTCGGATATTCTGAGTTTTGTTGGATAAGATCTGTATAACCCTGATTTATGGTTAAATTACCGCTGTTACTGTAGCGCACCGTCGCCACTGATCTGGCTAGACCATTGCTGGACTACTGCTCAAATAACGATTCATCTACCTCAGTGTTGATTGTGGCTTCGCTGAACGTAATCTCGGCAGATTTCTCACCATTATCGAGCAAAACGGTATGGAAGGCAACCATCACGCCGGAAACGTCTCGATAGTCATCTAAGAACTCTTCTCGATCAGCGGGACCTTGCTCCGTGAACGCCTGAAACTGCTTTTTAATAATATATTTCGTTTCTGGGTCGATAAAGAGTTTAATGGAGCCGCCGGGGGTATCGCTGATTAGTACGACATCTGTCATTTTGCCTTTTACATCCTCGGCACCCAGATATTGAACAGATATCCCCTCATTAGAAATATAGCTTAGCAGAGGGATATTGTCTCGAAAAATCTCTTTTTTCCCTTCTTCAACATAAGCTGGAGGAAGGGGTTGAACCCCTTGAGGCATCACCATCCATGCAGATTGACCATTAAAAATTCGGCTCATCCGCATACCCATTGCTGGCATACTTAGATCAGCGCGCGCCTTGTTCGGTAGCACTATTGTAACTTCTCCATCAAGTTCCATCATCCCACCGGGAGTATTCACAACCATTTTCCCTTTGGTGATAATGTTATTTACTCCCTTGAGGTTATCAACCCCACCGTGCGCACTAACGACGTCAGCAAGAATAGCTTTTGCTTTTACAACGTCCGCTTCACCTGCTTCGGGAGCAGGCTCGGGCGACGGGGGTGGAATGGTAATATCGACTTCTGCGACATCTCCGAGCGTGTCCAGCGGTTTATCAAAATCGCTGACTTTGCCGACAGCGATGAGTGTAAATTTGTCGGGATGCAGGTATTCAGCTGCAACACGCTTGACATCTACCTTTGAAACTTCACGAATCCCCGCCATGAGTTGTTCAACGAAATCCTGTGGATATTCATGGTATTCATATCGAAGGGCTCTAGACAGGATTTCTCCCTTGGTATCATAATCAAACACAGAGGAGTTCATGAAGCCATCAATTGCTTGTTTTAATTCGTCATCGGTAACCTCTTCGGCTCGCATCTTTTCAACTTCAATCAGAATCGCTTCGATTGCTGTCACAGTGGCTTCCGATTTGGTTCCGCATGCAATGAAAAACACGCCAGGCACATCGTAACCTGCACCGTAATTGTTTCCGACCGAATATGCCAGCCCCTTTTCAACTCGGATGCTGTTTATCAACCGACTGGAAAATCCAATTCCCAGAATTTGGGACATCACGACCAGAGCGGGATAATCTTCATTTTTGCGCAACCAACCGATGTGTCCCATACGAATATTGGTTTGGTTCACGTCGTCCTTGTTCACGAGCGCAATTCTCTTTCCATACGCTTCAGGGATTTTGGGTTTTGGGGGCAGGTTAATCTCCGCAGGTTCCCATCCCTTGAAAGCCTCCCGAATCTTTGCCAACATAGTCTCGGAATCAAAGTCTCCAAGCACACCCAAAATGATGTTATTCGGGCGGAAGAATTTTTGATAGAACGCAACGAGATCATCGCGGGTGATACTGTTAATCGTATCATACTCGGTTGTGCGTGCGTAGGGACTGTCCGCACCATAGATAAGTTTACTGAATTCTCGTCTTGTGATCGCCCCTGGATTGTCATTCCGCCGCGCTATGCCACTGCGATGTTGCACTTTTTCTAGCTCGATTTTATCCTCTCGAAATGCGGGATTCATGAGAATATCCGCGAGAATGGACAGCCCTACATCAAGGTCTTCTTTCAAAACCGACACCGACGCTGAACCCGCATCATCACCGATGCTTGTTTCAACGGACGCCGCTAAATTCTCCAGAATTTCATCAAGTTCATCTCCGGTTTTGCTTGTGGTTCCGCCCGTTCGCATCACTGCTCCGGTGATTGATGCAAGCCCCACTTTGTCTGCGGGTTCGTAGATGGAGCCAGTACGAATCCGCAAGGAAATATCAATAATTGGGAGTTCATGATCTTCGAGGAGATAAACAATCATCCCATTATCCAACGTAAACCTATCGGGGACGGATGGCTGCGGTTGATTCAGGGGCGGGTAAACGAGTCCTTCGTGGGGCTTGGTTTGTGCCTCCCCAGTAGAAGTAATTAAAACAGTTAAGACGAGATTCCATATTATCCAGGACAACAGTTGCTTTCTCACTTACTTGCCTCCTTTTCTTTATCATCTGTCGATGTCACGATTTCTCCCACGGATCTGTTAGCATTCACGAAGTATTCATTTGCAACCCGCTTGATATCTTCGCTCGTCACCTCTTCGATACGTTCAAGCGACTTAAACAATTCCCGCCAGTCGCCAAGAAGGAACTCAGCGCTGCATAACATCCCAGCTAACCCGCTGTTGGATCGAAGGGATCGGATTTGTGTCGCCTTGGCAAGCGTTTTGACTTTTTTTAGTTCCGCTTCTGACACTAACTCCGTTTTGAGACGCTCAATTTCAGCCAGAATCATCTCTTCGTTTTTCGCGTTCGTGTGTCCTTGTGCGGGAAAAGAGTAGAAGAGGAAAAGATTTGAGTATTTGTCGCCCGGAAATCCGGGGAAAGCACCGGCGGAGATCGAAACCTTTTCATCCCGAATTAATTTTTTATAAAGACGTGATGTCCGTCCCGAAGCCAAAATATCTGTTATTGCGCCAAATACAGCGTTGTCCGGATGTCTGACCTCTGGTTTGTGGTAGGCAATAGCGATAAATGGCTGCGTTTGTTCTACAATTTTTATGCGTCGTTCCCCTAACTGTTTGGGTTCAGTGGTCTCAACCCGTGATGGATTGGGACGCGCTGGCATTCTGCCGAAGTATTTTTCCGCCATCTGGATAACTTCGTCGGCATTTACGTCACCGACAATCGCGGCAACCATATTACCGGGGGTATAGTACTCTTTAAAGAACTGAAGGGCTTCCGCTCGCGTTGTCGTGTTGATATCCGACATGTGTCCGATGATTGGATGACCATAGGGATGCGCCAAATATGCAAGTCCTTGGAGTTCCTCAATCAACCTACCGATTGGATTGCTTTCAGTCCTCATCCGCCGTTCCTCTTTGATAACGTCTTTCTCTTTGAAAAACTCTCGCATCACGGGATCGATAAATCGTTCCGACTCAAGTGCCATCCACAATTCAATCCTATTTGAAGGAAGACTATAGAAATAGGCAGTCCAATCCGCGGATGTGCCTGCGTTTACACCGACAGCTCCCTCCTGTTCTAAGATTTTCGTATATTCTTCGCCATCGGAGTATTGAGAGGCTTCCTCCTGCAAACGCTTGAATTCTGCCTCTAATTCACCTAGCTTTTCCGCATCTGCGTGATTTCCTTTCGCCCATTCAGCTCTGAGCTGATCGAACACTTCATCCATTTTGTCCATAATGGCTTTTTCCTGATCATACCCTTTCGCTCCGAGGGTCGTCGTGCCTTTGAATGCCATGTGTTCAAAGACATGAGCAATTCCAGTGTTTCCATATACCTCGTCAGCGCTGCCGACATTGACATAGATATATCCGGAAAATACCGGGGCGTCATGCCGCTCAAGGATGATAAATTTCATGCCGTTGGACAAAACATGCTCTCTGATTTTCTGCTCGACATCTTCAAATCCAGCTGCATATAACGTTGCTGTACACATAGTCAACAGCACAGAAACGAGGCAGCACAGTCCTTTTGGCACCCTAGTTCCAGTTTTTCTGGACCATTGCATTCCAGTTCTCCTTAGATATTGAAAACTCACCAATCGTAAAAAAAGCCCAGAGACAAGGTCCCTGAGCATTGTAATTGCCAACGAGTTGTGCTTTTTACTCGTCGTCCCCGTCCTCTTTGACGACATCAAAGTCGTGAAAGTCCCTACCAATTTCGCTCGATAGGATGCTTAACGCCGCTGCGGCCCCTTCACCAGCGGAAATAATCGCTTGGGTTCGCTGACCACGAGTCAGCCAACCGATAACATAGAGATTTTCAATGGTTGTTTTGCCCTCCCGGTCGGCAACGATAGCATCATCGTTATCGCTGTCCGTATTGAGTCCAAGCGTTGCTGCCAATGCTTCCTCAAGGCCGGTCGCAACGATTAGGTATCTACCCTGATGCTTATCACCTGCTGCAGTAGTCACAGAAAATTCAGCACCACCAGTTTCGATCTCGGTTACTTCGACATCAAGAATTTTGGCACCAAAATTCTCAACCTGTTTACGGGAAATCTCTTGAAATTCAGTTCCGGTAATCTGAGGAATACCTAAGTAGTTGTAGAGCATCGCGTCGTGCATCAAAGTTTTATTCTGACCAAAAACGGTTACGTCCAAGTCGTTTTTGGCTAGGAAAAGTGCGGCACTTAAACCACCGGGACCATCACCAATAATTAGCACATCTGCCATTGTCTTTTTCCTTACCGCATAGTTTTAGAATTGAGTGTTAATTCGCGTTTATACGCGCGCCCATGATAGCCTTTGTCTTCCCTTGCTCTTGTTAAACTCGTTTGAAAATAGCGAACTGATTTTAGCACACCTCATTCAGAAATGCAAGCACTAAATTGGTTAGACGCAGACTACCCTATCGCCTGTAATATTAGCGTTTAACATAGCAGAAACACGGCATTCTATTATACGACCATTTCTGGTATGTGCATGGAGAATTCAACTATGTAAGTTCTAACTATGGTAGATTTTAGAATTACTTAGACACTTCCAATGTACGGCTAACCCCCTAAATCCCGCTCCCGATAAATCCCCGATACATCGGGACAGGCGGGATGTACCACTTGTCAGGGGGACTTCAGAAACTGCTCGAAGGTCGAAGCTGCCGGTAAATGTTCACTTATTTGTCTAATTCACCATAAAACGGCGGTCTAAAAGTAGGCATGTACACCCGTTCCGATATAAACACCGGCAAGATCCTTGGTTTGAGAATCGGATTTTTCCCTGCCGAACCCTTGACCGATCTGGGCGTTCAAGCCGAGAGGGATCCCTCCAAGCGAAAACACAAGCTCGCCTCCAAACGCGAGTCCAGCTGCGAGGGTTGTTGTAGCAATAGTCTCCTCTTCGTTATAGCGCCAAGCACCTTCCAGCGCAAAATAGAGTCGGGCGATGTTGAGCCTGTTTTGATGCTCAAGTATGGCGTACGAGATACCAGCCCCTAACATGTGGTCGCTGTTCTGATCATTAAGAATAAAACGACCAACGGTTTGAAGATAGACCGGTGCCAATCCGCTATAACGAAAACTGATTCCGCCAAATGCGGGTGTAGCCGCCTGAAGTCCAATACCAAAATTCTTGGTGAGGTCAGTTTCTTGCGCCTGAACCGAAGCACTCAAGGTTAGTCCCAAAAGAACACAGATTAAGCAACAAATTGAACGTATCATTGTTTTTCTCCTATTTGAAATATGGAACGTGGAACGCTGAGATAAATCGCGTTTTTTACGCCATGGATCCACGTACTCGTGGACTCATTAACCAATGTTACTCATTAACCAATGTTAAGGTATTTCTGCTTGACACTCGTCTTTCACTTATTGAGCAATCAGTATTATCACTCGATCTGATTCGGTGGTGGATGGGTGGTGCATAAGGACGTCCTGCACTCCATCCTTGTTGAGGTCCGCCAGCCAAGTGTGTTCCTCGTAGGGCATGTTGACCGCCACTTTTTGAGGCTTCCGCATGAACAGATTCGGTCCCGGCACACCGATAAAGACGCGAAGCTCCTTCTGCCCATGTTGCACCAGCAAGTCCGACCGCCCGTCGCCGTTGACATCCCCGAATAGCAACGATGGGAAGTGCATGGCTTTTTTTCCTGAGTCGCCGGGAGTGTGTGTTTTAATCTTGCGGGCGGCGTTGGGCTCGTCCGGATAGGATCCCCCTGCCATGCGGTAGAGATGGAGATCCAGCACTGCGGACTTTGTCAGGATCCCTCTAGCCAGCATACCCACGACTTTGAAGGCACCCGGATCAATAATCGCAAAGCTCATGTCAACCTGACCGTCGTGGTCGAAGTCCTGTTGTCCCAAATCAAAAGGGATGCCATCCGATTGGATCATAGTACTCGCTTCCGTGGCAAATGTAGTGCCGTCGGCGATCGGTACACCGAAATGTACCTCGTAGGTAGATTGCATACCCCAAAGTTCCGATGTCTGCCCAAGGAATCTGCCGTTCCCCGCCTGCAATGAGAAGATTGAGAGATCGGCTATGCCGTCATGGTTCATGTCGGTGAATGCATGCAGCACTCTTCCTGTCATGGCTCCGGGTGCACCATGATCAAAACGTCTGCCACGAACCCCATCGGGAGCGACAAGCGATCCGAGGTCGTCGGAGTCGAAGGACACCTCTGTCGTGAACACCTCAACTTCTGAGGAAAACAACCCACGCTCATCTTGGCGATGAACCACGAAATGATCTTCGTTCCAGAACACTAGGTCGCTGCGGCCATCTCGATTATAGTCAATTTCGTGGAGGTCACCCCTTTCCCAAGGGTTGTATCGATATCCATCCGTCGCGTAGAACCTACCTATTTCAACGGAGGATCCAATCTTCACTGGATCGGCAAACGCGCCGTCCTCCGTCTGGATAAATACCCAGAAACCGTCGGAGTCCGGTACAACTAGATCGTCACGGTTATCGTCGTTGACGTCACAAGTGACATCGAGGTGAGGAACTTCACCTTGGGGAGGTGGCACGTTAGAGAGAACCTTCACTAATGTATGCTCTGTCCCAGATTCAGGATCGAACCAGTTCAGGCGACCATTCTCGTACATAATCAAACGGTCACGCCCTCCAATGTTCGCAACATCGACGAAAAACACGTCGGGATGTAACGTTATATCGAGTACCGGTCCCCACTTGTCATCCTCGAACGCGTAGATGTGCAGGCGGCGGTTATTCTCTGCGTCGACGTTTACCACGGCAAGTTCCGCGGTAGAACCACCGAGAAGAAATCCTGTCAGAACGGTTTGGTGCTTCGCTGTGCCGGTGAGAACATCGTACTGCTTGAAAGTAAATGGCACAGTGGGCGACATCGGATCGAACTCTACGCCGAACAGACCAGAGCATCCTGATAGGAATATTCTAGAAATTAGTACGGAGCAGCAACTGAGTTGATAATACCTTGCGGGATTAGTGATCCAGCTAAGTTTTGTAACCAGAAAGTGTCTATAGGACCGGTTTCGCGCTTTCATTCTTACTTTTCCTCCAAGGTTTCCCATGTGTTAACACAGATAAATAACTTAACAGTGTTAATGTTCTGACAAAAAAAATAGGCGCGCCCTGCGCCGAAGAATTTGAAATCTACGCCTTCAAGCCATCGATCATCGTGTCAATTACCATGTCAATCAATCTGTCTTTCTCAGTCCAGGGGAAATCGGAAAAATCAATCAGGAGCAATGTGACACCATGAACAGCCGACCACAGTGCCTGACCGGTGGTTTCGACGTCCACCTGGCGAAATGCTTTCTGTCGAATACATTCAGAGACCATTGCGCGCAGGTAATTGAACACCCTTTCACCAACTGATCCTTGTTGCAAACCTAACCCCTTCTGGAACTGAGGACGTATGACAAACGTCAGCTTGTAGTCTTGCGGATATTTTAGACCGAATTCGACATAAGCTCTTCCACTCTTTCTTAGGGCCTTAACGGGATCGCTGGTATCCTCTTTTAGCCGTTCAAGTGTGTTCAACAGGTCCAGAAGGGTTTCCTTACAAACAGAGTCCAAAAGATCCGCCTTGTCTTCAAAATAAAAATAGATCGTCGTCGGTGAATATTCGATCTTATTGGCAATCTTCCGCATAGAGACACTCTCATAGCCCTCATTGACGAACAGCTCCCGCGCCGCAGAAAGAATTTGACGCCGTAACTGCTCTTTTTCCCTGGTTCTCCGTTCTTTAACACCCATGGTCCTTCCCCTCGATTTACATGGTAATTTAACTTAACACTGTTAATTTTATCAGACACATTTTCATTTGTCAAGGATTTTTTTGCATCCGTGTGTTTTTTTTAAAAGCGACTAGAAACAGGCGTAATGATTTAGCCGTGGACGTGTGTTACTGGTATGGATAGGCTTGGCGCAAGTGTTTTGGCATTCGGAAGAACAGACCGCCGGTCTGTTTCGTCAACTGCCATTGAAAGTCACCTTTTCCCGGCACACCAATGACGTACGCCCTCACGCCCAGTGATTGGCAAAGTATTATCACACGTTCCGGTGGAACCGTGCCGGTAGTTGGCTCGTCGGTCAGAATAAGGATAAAGCGACGGGAATCACGTCGAAAGTGAAACTGTCGCAGCCCTTTCGCAATGGCATCTGTAAGGTGTTCATCTCCGCCGAACGGTTCCGCAAGCAGATCCCGTATCCCGGTTTCTCTGATCGGCATCTGGATGATATCCACACCGTCGACCGATTTGATCGCATCTTTAGCCTCTGCAAAGCGGATGAGTCCGATTTGATAGTCAATCGGTAGGAGATTCAACCTCCCAATTAAGGCACTGATTCCGAACATTAGTGCTTCAGACTTGCCGCCCATGCTACGACTATAATCAAGGATGATGACAATGTCCGCTATCTGGCGCGCAGAAGCTTCTGGGTGAATACCGAGGTAGACGTTGAGTTTCTCTCCCTCTTTCCGAATTGTATAGACCCGTCCGCCGCCATGATCGGTAATTACCCATACCTCGCCTGGCGACCTTACCAAGGTAGTAGCACTTTCAGAGAGTTTCCAAGCCTCGGAAAGAATAACGTTGTGCTTTTGGAACTCTCGACGAAGTTTTTGAGTGAGAATATCCCCATGGTCGTCCAAAGCTGCTTGGAAGTCGAGCTCAAGGCTGAATAATAGTGCACCTGCGTTTCGGCGGATATCGGTGGCAATTGTACGGAAGGTTTGAACGAGGCCGCCCTTGCTAGTAGGTGAAGCCTGCAAACTCGTTCTCTGTCTGAGCCCGCCGGGAATCTCTTGCCATAGTCCGCCGGTTTCTTCCGCAAGGCGCGTTTGATACTTTTCCGTATGTCCCAGCACGTTGACACGCAATTCATTCAACTCGCAGCTGTCGATTACTTTCTGACGCATTTCATCCAATTCTATCCCCGATTGAGTCGTGGCGGGTTCGTCCGTTACTAGCAGGAGAAATTTATCGGCATTTGAACGGAATTCCATGGAGTTGAAGGTGTCCATCATCGCATCGAGCGCATGCTCATCACCGCTCAGTCGGATTTTTCTCATCTGATGCTGAAGCATCCCAACATCCGGCACGAGCGGACGCCGCTTCAGCATCTGCCCTTCATGCCTAACACTGAATTCTGTCATGCCAAGAAAATATTCGATATTGATTTCATCAAACGCATCGGTCATACTGAACAGGTTATCTGCAACCTGCTGAATGTTATCCCGCATACTCGCACTCGTATCCAATACAAAGACAACATCAACCTGATCTCTTGTACGTGTGGCTATGATGTGCTCAGCGATGCGACGTAAAGCCTCAGCAAAGGGGCTCTCGGAGGCGCTGTCTGACGTGCCGGAGCCATCTTGCTGACCTGAACCGCGCTTCCCGGGACGATCGCCAACCGTACCAATGTCTGATGTGCCAGTAGATTCGAGTGCATGGATGCCGTCCTTACCGGTCCCTTTCGCTCGCTGGCGATGGCTTTTCACACCCTCCCCATCGCGTGTTTGAAAGCGTGTTGAAACCGCCTCACCAATCCGCGTTTCACGGCTATTAAGTTGTTCCGCCGCCGTTGTAACATCAGGAAGTTGGTCTTGGGGATTGAGTTGATCAGGGGAGGCGCTGTGGAGCAGGGGTTGCTCGGAGGGTTGGAGAGTCTCGCTGATCGGATTTGCCGAGGGGGTTAGCTTGACTGTTTGAGGCTGATGGGCAATTGACGATTGGACCTGTCTCGGCACCATGATGCGTTTCGGTGGAGGCGGTTTAAGTGTCTCGCGGCGCGATTCGAGAAGGTCTTTCTTGTCGATGAGTTCAACTTCCACTACCTCCTCAAACCCGGCTCCATCTTGCTCATAGTAGATAAACGTCCACACTATGGCAATCAAGAGATAGACAATCAGCGAAATGAGTAAGGCATGAATGGATCTGCGGCGATGACTTTGAGGCAGCATGGTTCCGTTCCTCCAACAACTTTATGAACTACCTATTGTTTCACGCAGCATATTTGTGACAACAACAGTCGTTCCAAAGGCTGGCAACCAACAGCGTTGATTAGAAACAAATATCCGTGCTAGTGTAACGGCTAATGTGATGCGGCTGCCTGCCCAATTAGCTCTTGGACCCGTTGAGATACGTCGTAATCCGCTTCCCCGCTCGGTCCCTCGAGGCGCATGGTCTCCCAGATTTTTTCATATACCCCTGTTTTCACGCTCAGTTCATCTAAAGATTTAAAAATTGCGCCAAAGTATTCCGAGGACTCAGCCATGGGAGTGTGGGATTCCCAGTTCGTCTGGGTGCCTTTTCGCTGATACCTGAAATCTGAGATATTATACTGACACAATCTGCCCATCTTTCATCTGGATCACGCGATCAGCATCTTTCTTCAAGCCCTCGTGATGCGTTACGATTGCAATGGTGGTCTGGTGCTCTTGGCGAAGTTCACTAACAAGGTTCATCAGATTCGCGCTCTGGCGGCTATCAAGATTCGCGGTGGGTTCATCAGCAAAGATAATTTTAGGATGGTTGGCAAGGGCTCGTGCAAAGGAGACCCGCTGCTTTTCGCCCCCTGAGAGCTGTGCAGGTCGATGGTGTAAGCGTTCTGCCAATCCAACTTGCGTGAGAAGTTCTGTCGCGCGCTTCTCTGCCTCATCACCCTTCTGTCCAGCGATGTTCATGGCAACCATCACATTTTCCAGCGCCGTTAGGTATGGGATGAGGTTGAACAGTTGAAACACAAAGCCAATCTTCTCGCTGCGAAGTTGGGATAGATCGCGACTTTCATAATCAATCTGTTCGCCATCAATCCAAACATCTCCTTCACTTGGTGTGAGGATACAACCGAGCAGGCTGATTAGCGTTGTCTTACCACAACCGCTATCGCCCATGAACATCACCAGCTCGCTCTCTTCGATGGCGATATCAACTTGGTCAACAGCGACAACCCTCGCATCTCCTTCGCCAAAATGCTTTGTTAATCCTTTTCCCTCGACAACCATTCCCATTAAGTTCCTCCCTATCCGTATAGCAATTCGTGTGTCGCCGCCCTTGAGAAAGGGCGAGAGAAGCGACGGTTCCTAGCACATCTAAGTCGGAAATTTATATCGTCGATTTCTTCACCTTCCGCCTGTAACCTTCGCAGATTAGACCTCTCCTCTGAACGCGACCATTGGGTCCACACCGATCGCTTTTCTCCCAGCGAGGTAGCCGCCCACGCAACACACAACAAAGCTGATTAGCGCCACGATGCTTGATTCGACCGGGTGAATTGACACAAAAATTGGCGCAGCAGCAGCGAAGATGTACGACAAAATCAGCCCACAGATTACGCCCACCACCGACATCAGAACAACTTGCTTGATGATCAACGCTGAAATATAATAATTAGACGCACCGATTGCTTTGAGAACACCAATCTCTTGGGTCTTTTCGAGCGTTGTGACGTAGGTAATCATTCCGACGATCAACCCCGCAGCAATCCAGAGCATCACTCGCAAGAATTGAACAGCTTTCATCGGTTCATCGACATAGGTGTCAATAATATCGCCAAGCGTCTGCTTAAGGGTACGCACATCAATGGTTTTAAGTTGTTCATCGAAGTTTTCAAGTTCCTTTGCGGCTTTTTCTGGCGTATATCCCTGTGCCGCTTGAGCGATCATCATATTGACGTGAAGCGAGTTTTTGAGAAGTACTTCCTGTGCAGTCCGAAGATCCATAAACAGTAGCGGCGTGTCAAGCACAAACATCAAGCTTCTTGCCTTGCCAACCACCTTGAGGTCCTTATTCCCGATCAAGATTCGTTCCCCGATTTCGAGATTCATCTTTTCATCAACAACAACCTCACGCGGTGGAATATCCGCTTCCGCCCATCCTTCATATTCGCTGGCAGTAACCAGTCGTCCCTCGGTTAATTCAAACCGCGTAGGTCCTCCCAATTTGCCAGACTTATACCCCACAACAACAGCTTTACCTAATTTTCCACGGATTACAGGTCGTGCATGTGCGAAAACGAGCGGTGACACCGACTGCGGCTTCAGCGGTTGTGCACCATCGAGGTAGGCGAGGTGCTCTGGCACGAGTAATGAAAAGCCGATGAAGGCGCTGCCCGAACCTTCTGCGGAGATCCAAATGTCGGCTCCCGTAAATTTAGGGTATTGCTGCGCTTGGATGCGCATACCGTTCATGATTCCCCCTAACATCAGAATAAGGGCGATTAGCACAGTGATACCAATCGTGGTTAAGATGACCCTCGCCTTGCGATAGGACATATCTTTCAGAAACATGTGGTTCAATTTTCATTCTCCTTTCCATGCTCGCCTGCGCACAAAGGGACACATCATGAGATCTTGGATCGATATGAAACGATTGAAACAGGGCGATAGGATGAAGCGTTATCAACTTGAATCAACAGCGTATCTTTGTATCAAGAGATGCATCACTATTATCTTGGGAGCAAAGATTATACCATTGATTAGGCAAATGATTGGGCAGATAAATTTTTCCAGTATCTTGAGCTTTTTGGAATTGCTTCACATTGAAGAAACAATCCAACCTTGACGCCCATCGGGCGATGTACCGGTTCGGTTGATGCAGTATCAGACGATTATCGAGTTATCCCATGAATTCTTATACTCCGTTGCAAACAAAAACTGCCCAATCTGTGGCATACGCAAAGATTGATGCACCGAGTTGTGCAATTTGACGGAGTTATTTTATCACGCATTACTGGTTGCAGCAAGCGAGAAACCTGAATCTGGCTGAGATTCGGGTTGACTTTGGGAAACAGTAATGATATAATTTCGCCTGCTTTTAGCACTCACCCCATGAGAGTGCTAAAAGTTTCGGATTCTGAAATCGTTATATCATGGATCTGTTCGTAGGATTTACCGAGAGTCTCTCTACAGTTGGGCTCTTGCCAACAGAAGATACAGATCCTGTCTCAAGATGAGGCGAAAAGAAGGCTTATCTCTTAAAATTGATTACAGTACCGCCAGCTAAGGAGGAACACTATGGCAGCAAAACAACTGATCTTTGATGTAGAAGCGAGAAACGCCCTTAAGGAGGGCGCGGACGCCCTAGCAAACGCTGTGAAAGTTACGTTGGGGCCCCGTGGGAGAAATGTCGTTCTTCAGAAATCCTTTGGCGCACCCGTGATCACCAGTGACGGTGTAACGGTAGCCAAAGAAATCGACCTTCCAGATCACTATGAGAATATGGGTGCCCAATTACTAAAATCGGTCGCAACCAAGACCAATGACGCGGTGGGAGATGGCACAACTACAGCAACCGTGTTGGCACAAGAAATCGTTAACGAAGGTCTCAAAAACGTTGCCGCCGGTGCGGATCCGATGCAGTTGAAAATCGGGATTGATAAAGCCGCCGAAGTCATTGTTGGAGAACTCCAAAACCAGAGCAAATCGGTTAGTACGAGCGATGAAATCGCACAGGTCGCGTCAATTGCCGCCAATGATAACGCAAATCGCAGCGATATTGGACAGACCGTTGCCGATGCAATGGATAAAGTTGGAAAAGATGGCGTAATTACAATTGAAGACGGTAAGAGTGCTGAAACAGAAGTCGATATTGTTGAAGGTATGCAATTTGATCGGGGCTACCTCTCACCACATTTTGCGACAGATCCCGAGAGTATGGTCGCTGAATTGGAGGATCCGCTCATCCTGATCAATACCAGCAAAATTAGCACGGTTACGGATCTAGTTCCAGTTTTGGAGAAGGTGGGTCAACTTGGACGCCCGTTGCTTATCATTGCTGAAGATATTGAAGGAGAAGCTTTAGCGGTGTTGGTTGTGAACAAGCTTCGTGGTGGCCTTAAGGTTGTTGCAGTAAAAGCCCCCGGCTTCGGAGACCGTCGTAAGGAGATGCTTGAAGATATTGGCATCCTCACTGGTGGTCAGGTAATTTCAGAAGATGTCGGTATCCGTTTGGAAAATGTAGTAGTTGGTATGCTGGGAAGTGCACGGCGTGTGATCGTTGACAAAGATAACACAACGATTGTAGGCGGAGCGGGTACGACGGAGGATGTCCAAGCACGGATTGGGCAGATCCGACAACAGATCGAGGTGACGACCTCTGATTACGATCGGGAGAAGTTAGAAGAACGCCTTGCAAAACTCGCAGGTGGAGTCGCTGTCGTCAATGTGGGTGCCGCCACGGAAGTTGAAATGCAGGAGAAAAAGGCGCGGTTTGAAGACGCTCTGTCTGCGACCCGTGCAGCTGTTGAAGAGGGCATTGTGACGGGCGGTGGTATCGCACTGCTTAGAGCGGGCACAGCACTTGAAGACTTTCATCTTGAAGGCGACCAAGATACGGGTGTGAACATTGTCCGACGAGTTCTGGAATCGCCCATCCGAACCATTGCCGAAAACGCGGGCTTGGAAGGATCCGTCGTTGCTGCGCAGGTCAAAGACGGTGAGGGAAGTTACGGCTTGAACGCCGCCACCGGTGAGTATGGAGATCTGCTTGAGGCAGGAGTCGTTGATCCAACGAAGGTGGTGCGATCCGCAATTCAAAACGGCGCGAGCGTCGCAGGGTTGCTGCTTACAACCGAGACGTTAATTACAGAGGTGGAGGAAGAACCGGAGGACCATGGACATCATCATGGACATGGACATGGTCACCATCACCATTAATCACCACAAGGTAACAACACAAGCCTGTCCCCGTAACCTACTTTCGGGGCACGAAAAAGCCATGCTGTCAGAAATCGTGCAGCATGGCTTTTTTATTTCCGTATTCAGTTGGAGCAACTTCTTTCTACTATTGTGCTTTGAGTAGCCTTTCCAACACACGCGCTAAGAGTCGTGAATATGTTTCAGATTGTCCCATTCGCAATCCAAGCAGAAGATATCCGTTTGGCTTAACTTCTGTACATTTTCGCTCCCACATTGTGGACATACTTGAACTGCTTCGGGTTCTGATTGGTTTTCCTGAAAGATATTCAGGTAATAGACTTTGATTTCCCCCTCGTAGCGGTGCCCCAATGGACAGCGGATGCGTTTAACAGATCGGGATTCAATACGCTCAATCATCTCTCGCAAGAATGGAATGCGGCGACCACAAACCGGGCAAGGGTTTGGATATAGTCCTTTTACAACGATAATGTCTGTATTCTCTTCTCGAATTGTGATTGGAATTGAGAACGCTCCTTTAAGCGCAGAGACTGGATCTTTTTTTGACTCAAGTCCCTGCTGCAAGTTCGATTGTTCCACAATCTTTTGATGTGTTTCGGGACTCAAGACAATCTCTGCTGGAATCATTTCTCCTCGGAAACTGAGTGTTATCGCGTAAATTCTGTCTAATATGGGTGATGATTGGATTGACTCCACCCCCTTGCTCATGCGTTTCAAGGCAACGGTTTAACCCTAAAAAGTTAAGTACAGATGCAGTCGGTTGAATGAGACAACGCTAATTCTACAGAAGATGGATTTCCTTGTCAACCCCCAAAAAGTAAAATTTCCGAGTTGATTAGTGGATGCAGGGATAGGCTGGCATTTTATCGAACCGCAAGCCGCATCGGTATTTAAGTTGACGGGGTTTTCGGTATAAGGTATAATTCACCATAAATTGGAAACGAAGAAGGAAATTTGATGCGATTTACTTACCTGTGGCCATGGTGGGCGGTTGCGCTTGGACTCGCTATCATGGCTAGTATTACAGTGTATGGGTATCTCCGCTTGAATCGTCCGCTGAGTCGAAGGTTTAGGGTGCTTCTCATCGGTTTGCGAATTTTCGCAGCACTTGTGTTGCTGATCTGTCTGCTTGAACCGGTGCTGATTGAGCGAAAAGATATTACCCCACCAACAAACCTATTGGTTCTTGCCGATACCTCGCAGAGCATGCAGCTTCAAGATGTAGAATCAGCAGGTCAAGCCTCAACAAGATTAGACCTTGTGAACCGCATTTTATTCCATCCAACCAGTCGTTTGCTTCCAACCCTAACTGATCGATTTGATGTTCACCTGTACCGCTTTGATAAGCAGTCTCACCAAATTCCTCGTGAGATCGGCGCACTTGATGCGGTGGGCGGATTAACTGATATCGCAACCTCAATTCATGACGCCTCTAACGAGTGGCGTGGCCAACTGGTTGCGGGGATAGTTCTGCTCACCGATGGGGCTCATAACGCCTCAACGTCCGTGGTTGGTAGGATGACTGAAACAGAGATTCCCATCTATGCGGTCGGTGTCGGCGATCCGACCCCGCCAAGAGATCTTAAACTCTCTCGAGTTGAAGTCAGTCCTATTGTTTACACGGAGCATAATGTGCCGATTCGCGTTACCGTAGATCACACAGGCTACTCAGGGAGTCAGACACGTGTTTCACTCATGATGGATAATCAGGTTGTGGACAGTGTGCCAATCACTCTAACGGATGAACCGACGCAGATGATTGAGTTTGGTTTGAATCCTCAGGAGGAAGGCACTTTTCAATACGTCGTTTCTGTTCCCACGCTTGAAGGTGAACTGACTGCCGAAAACAACACACGGGCGTTTCCTTTGAAGGTAGTCAAGACAAAGCTACATTTGCTTTACATTGAAGGACAACCTGGCTGGGAATACGCTTTTCTTAAGCGGATAGTTGAACGTGATCCAAACATCGATTCGACCTGCGTTATCCTATCAAGCAAAACACCAAACCAGCTCCGTGGAACGTTGTTAGCCCGTTACGACGGCTATTATCCACAGACAACCCAGACAACCCAAATATCTCGTGTTCCGGAAACGCTTGAGGAGCTACTGTTTTACGATATACTCATCATCGGCGACCTCCGTTCCGAGACTTTGACTCCACAACAGCGTACAGCGATTGTCGATTTCGTTGAAAGAGAAGGGAAAGCCGTCATATTCCTCGGCGGTCGGCACTCACTTGGTCGTGATGGCTTGGGTAAAACCGAGCTTGCCTCCCTTTTACCTATTGTCATCCCACCCAACGGTTGCTACGTGCAGGATGAGGATTTTAGTCTACAATTGACGCAACAGGGTATGTACCATCCAATTACCCGATTGGCAGAAACGCAAGCAAAGGTGGAAGCCTTATGGCGTGATTTGCCGCCGCTATCGCGTCGGTTGGGCGGATTTGAACTTAAGAGTGGGGCAACAACACTCGCCGAGTTTCAGTCAGAAAAAAATCAGACGACGTTGCCGATCATGATTTTCCAACGCTCAGGGTTAGGAAAGAGCCTGCTAATCGCCGCCGAAGGGCTGTGGAATTGGGGGTTTGGTGTATGGAATTTCAAAGATGAGGACGACACTTATCCCCGTTTTTGGGGTCAGACGATTCGTTGGATGTCAACCCGGACAGATACGAAGCGGATTAACGTTACGACAGATTTGACAACCTATTCAGTTGGCGATGAGGTCCAGATCATCGCATACACCTATAATGAGAGCTATCAACCGATGGTTGCTGCAGATCTCAAAATCGAGGTTACCCCGCCAGACGAAAAGCATTTTCAGGTTCGAATTGGCGCATATTCACAGGAGCCGGGCACCTATCGTGCCCAGTTCCGTGCCAACCAAAAGGGAGCGTACCGCATTCGCGCTATAGGTGTAGATCGTTCAGCCACGCTCGGTGAGGATTTGACGGAAGTTTTTGTGGAATCTCCGTTGGCGGAGTTCGACCATCCGCAGCTCAACGAGAACTTGCTTAAACAGCTCGCCTCCAAAACCGGCGGTCATTACACCTCGATTGCTGATGTTGGATCACTACCGGAAAAGATAAAACCTGTCCAAGAATCGGTCTTTGCGGTCCAAGAACGTGAATTGTGGGATAACCCAATTGTCCTAATCCTTGCGGTTGGGTTCTTAGGAACAGAATGGTTTTTACGCATGCGGAGAGGACTGGTGTGATTTATAGGATATGATAAAAAAAACCGCTGGGACTCAAATAAATCACGCGCTACGTTTTACACTTTACATCGTGCTGAGTATGGCGCTCGTGATCGGATCTGCTCACAGTGCTGGCGAGAAGTTTGTCATCGCTCAAGTTCAATACAGTGGCGGCGGCGACTGGTATGGCGATCAGACTACAGTTTCGAACTGGCTGCAGATCCTTCGCACCAGGACAGATATTGAAGCAGCAAAGGAGCGCGTGATTGTGAAATTGACAGATCGGAACCTGTATCAATACCCAATGCTCTACATTGTGGGCCATGGCAACATTCGCCTTACTAAGGAAGAGGTCGAGGCGCTGCGCTTTTATTTGACGCATGGCGGTTTCCTTTTTGTGAATGATGACTATGGATTAGATGAGAGTTTCCGTCGTGAAATACGTCGTGTGTTTCCCAATCAGCCACTGCAACCTATACCAGATTCGCACCTCATCTACCACTGCTTCTACGATTTGCCTAACGGACTTCCAAAGATCCACGAACACGATGGGAAACCTGCACAGGGCTTCGGATTGTTCCACGAAGGCAGAATGGTCGTTTACTATGTCTACAGTTCAGATATTGGGGATGGGTTGGAAGATCCGCAAGTGCATCCCAAGGATACACCACAGGTTCGCGAACTTGCGGCAAAGATGGCGGTCAACGTCGCGGTGTATGTGCTAACACATTAAGCGGGAAGAGGACAATGGAGGTTACGCTGTGTCAAACACGGAACAGAGTTATCAGGAAATAATTGATCGGCTTCACGCCCTGCGAAGACAGTGGCGATTATTACTATTCTCCCACAGTTTACTCCGGTGGTTAGGTGCCCTTGCCCTCGCACTTGTCCCTGCACTTGTCATTGATCAGATCTTACCGCTGCCGCGCCTCCTTCGCATGGGACTGGTGTTGTTATGGTTAGGAGTTGGTGTGTATGCAGCATTTCGCTATTTGATTCGCCCAGTGGTCCAGAAACTTACCAATGCTCGTGTGGCGGCATACGTTGAAGCTCATTATCCCGGATTTGAAAACCGTATTTTGAGCGCTGTCCAACTGAAGCCGGAAATGGAGAACAACCGCTTCGGATACGCTTCGGTATTCATTGAAAGATTAATTGAGGGAACGCATCAATTGATGGCTGAGATCGAAAGCAAAAAAGTCTTCTCGCAAGAATTTCTGAAGCTTAGGCGGTACGGTGGTTTTGCGCTCGTCGCTTTTGCACTGCTGTTTATCACCTTTTTCATCTTTCCGTCTGCGGCAAAGGACTTTGCACAAGCGTTCGATGAACTACCTAAAACACCACAGGATATCCTCAGCGTCCAGATTGATGAGGTTCAGCCGGGAAGTGCGCTAATTGAATCCGGGACAGATATCACAATCACCGCAAAAGTGAGGGGCCACTTGGGTGCACCCGTGTACCTCTACTATCGCCTAGGGAATAGCGGCGAAACGACCGTATCAGCGAGCGCGTGGCGCAATCTCTTGATGACCAGGAACGAGACCGAAATCGCTTATCGACTCACATTCAAGAATGTCAAGCAATCAATGGAATACTACATTGCGGTGAAGGAAGAAAGATCAGAACACTTTCACATTACCGTTGCTCGTGCGCCAATCTTAAGCCGCTTCCAGCTTAAACTCAACTATCCGAAATATACGCAGCTCTCGCCGCAAGTACTCGAAGAGAATTTTGGCAATGTTACCACCCTCATCGGAACAACGATTAATTTTGAGGGAGCGGGAAACAAGTCCATCGCTTCAGCACGGCTGGTCTTTGAAGAATCGGATCCAGTCAAACTTTCCGTTTCAGACGGAACACTATTGTCCGGTAGCTTTATTGTCCAGCGTAGCGAAAAGTATCATATCGAATTAATCGACACAAATAGCATTCCAAACGCACAACCGATTGTGTACACGATTCACGCAATTGAGGACACCGAACCGCAGATCGAAATTGTTGCACCGGGCAAAGATGTTGTGCTTGATGACTCGATGATTGTTTCCCTACAACTCGACGCGAAAGACGATTACGGTGTAGAGAGGATTCAACTTGTTTATCGAGTTGAAGGGGCGGATGATGCCATAGCAGTGCCTCTGAAAGAGTGGAATCCAGCAGACACACCAGTTTTTATTGAATTTCCTTGGGACATTGATCCGATTGGACTGTATCCTGGGGATGTGGTCTCTTACCATGCGGAGGCAGTTGATGCGGACAATGTTTCTGGACCGAACGTCGGCAAATCCAACATCTATTCGATCCGTGTTCCGACTTTGGCTGAACTTTACCATGAGGTCGAAGTTGAACAGGAAATCGGGATGCAGGGGCTTGAAGCGTTATACGATGAGCAGGCAGAGCAGACCGCGATAACCGATGAACTGCTTGACAAAATACGGAAGAGCCAAGAGCTGACTCTGAAAGATAAGAAACTGATGGAGCGCGTCCTTGAGAACCAGAAAGAGATTGACAAAACAGCGAAGGATCTGTTCGAAGAGATGAAGCAGACCACCGAGCAGATGCAGAAGCAACAACTGTTCGACATGCAGACGGTTGAGAAGTTTCAAGAGTTACAGGAACTGATGCAGCAAGCCCTATCGGAAGAGCATAAGGAGTTGCTACGCAAATTGGCTGAGGCATTGGAGCAGCAGGAGCTATCCGAGCAGGAGCAGAAGTTGATGGAAGCAAACTTCAACCAAGAAAGGTTTCTTCAGCAGCTCGATCGGCTCAAGGATCTTTATAAACAGATGATCATCCAACAGAAGCTGGAAGCAGCGGTAAATCAGACGAAGGAACTCGCAGAACGCCAAGGGCGTCTAATGGACCAGTTAAGCGATCTCGCTGAACAAGCCAATCAGACCAACCAGAGTAACTCACAAGATGTAGATCAGCGCCTCAACGGACTTGCCAATCAGGAGGAGCGTATCGCAGACGAGATGGACAACCTCCATCAGACACTCGATGAACTCGGTGAAGAGATGTCAGAATTGGAAAATCTTAAACGGGTTGCTGATGAAATTATACGGCTCAATCAATTCGCGCGGGATGTGCGGATTGCACAAGATCTCCGATCCGCTACTCAACAGATGCGTGGAAATCAGATGCAGAATGCAATGGAATCGGGGCAGGAAGCACAACAAGGACTCACCGAGCTGCACCAAGGACTGGATAACGCACTCGAGTTTATGGAGGGCGGCAATGCAGAGGAGACGTTGACCGCAATACGCGAGGCGGTGCGGAGTGGTCTCTATATCTCAAGAACCCATGAGGAAGTAATTGATGGTACTGACGAGATTTTGGGATCTGGACATGGCCGATATCTACCAGGTGAAGTTAAGCAGTTGCAGGGATTGGCAGTAAGCGAATTAGGGCTTGCGGCAGGGCTAAATCTGCTCGCGGATCGGCTCTGGGAATTAGGCAGCAATCAGATGCAGATTGACCCTAAAACTGTCTGGCGGCTTAATGCTGCCGCGGATGCCTTTGAACGTTCAGCGCGAGCATTAGAAGACAGAAAGCCGAACCTCGCAGTCCCGATTCAGAAGCAGGGGTTGGCAGACGTTAATCAGGCGATCGCTGATCTGCTCGAAGCAATGGATCAGATGAACCAACAGATGGGTCAAGCTGGGATGCAAAATATGCTGGAGCAACTTGAGCAATTGGCACAAAGCCAAGGGCAACTGAATGAAATGGCACAGCAGTTGAACCAACAGATGCGCCAACAAGGACGCACGCCAAGTAACGAACAATTGCTCAGACGGATGGCGTACGAGCAGCAGATGATTCGGGAAGCCACAGAACGACTTGCTGATATGATGGAAAGGATGTCAGAGGTAATTGGTGATCTGAACAGTGTCTCAGAAGAGATGCGGGAGGTAGAAGGTGAACTTCAGAGGGGCAACCTGAATCAGCAGGTGCTAAACAAGCAGCGGGAAATCTTGACACGGCTTCTCGAAAGTTCCAAATCGTTACAGAAGCGAGAGGTCAGCAAGAGACGAAAGGGTGAGGTCGCCAAAACACCAACCGCTATCGGAAACGATACACCCCCGCTTGATCCTAAGCTACTGGAAGCCATACAGCAAATTGAATCGAATCTCAGGTCGGGCGAGCAGGAAAGTTTACCCCCGCAGTATCGGGAGCTGATTCAGCAGTATTTCAAAGCGTTATCCGAACAGACACAGAAAAAATTGTAGAGGGTTTCACCCGTTTAAATCTCTTAGGGAGATTTGGTAGTTCCTACAATTCGGTTAGTCAGTTGTCTTGGGGACTTTTCGCAGCAGTTCTTGCTCCCGCTCCGACAGTGTACGATAGAACGCCTCTGTAAGTATGGGTGTGTCTTCGTTTGCTTCCAGCCGCTCACGACTGATATTGTACCAGTGGCGGTTGTGGACAATCACAGCGAAGGGACGGGGCATATCGGTGCGGTTGGGCGTACCGCGGTGAACGGTACGCGGATCGGAGATTAGCACGTCCCCGGCTTTAAGCAGCAAAGGCTTGAGGGGGATTCTCCCTGCATTGGCTCGCTCCAATATTTCGGTCCGGGCTAAATGTTGGGTGCGCTCTGCAACTTCAAAAGGTCCATTCTCCAGCGTCATATCGACGAAAGTAAATCGCACAGACAGCAGTGCCGGCGGGTGGCGATGCCCCGGCTCCTCTTTGAACAGAAAAGGTAGATCCGCGTGGACCTGTTGATATTCTGATCCTGATATCGGTGTGTCGGTTCCATAGTAGGAGATGTGCATGTCTTCGCCCAAGATTCGGCTGATGATCTCGATGACCGTATCGTCGTTGAAGAAAGCGGAGTGATAGAATGGCGGCGCAAAAGGCAATCCGATCGCCCAACGATTTGGACCGCGGTTGCCTTCGGGAATACGGGCGGCAACATCTTCCAGCAACGGCTGAAACGCCTGACGACATTCTTCAAGTGCCGTCCGCGGAAAATGATCTGGTAGGATACAGTGTCCGATGTCCAGAATTTCTGCTACGCACTCATCAATATCAGTTGGCATTCCGACCTCCTACCCGATTTTGAACCTTGGTTAAAATTAATATCGACTGCGGATTCTCGATTATTCGCGGATCAATATCGTAACATACCCGCACAGACAATTCCAGCGCAAAATAGTTGTGTTTCGTACCTGCTACAGTCTTTACAACCCGTTGTAATTCTGCATTAATGGGAGCGTTTCTTATGATTGAGAAAGCTGACGATAACCTTGAAACATTCTCTTGGAAGGAACACCGAGTACTTGTAGGAAATGGTGAGGACGGCTATCTGTCCCAACTGGCGGAATATCAATTTCTGCCACGATTTGGGGAAGCCAAGGTTGTTCCCTTCGGCTTGGCGAAGATGGATAATGGCGAGATTTTGCTACTGGGAGCAGCAAAGACGGACCGCATAGCCTTCCAAAACGGTGAAGAAACCGTTGCTGCGATTAGTGCAGATGGTGGGGCGACATGGGGCGATTATCAGGCGATTGGCTATGGCCGCCCCGTCATGTTGACCGATCTGGGCGGCGGCACCCTCAGCTACAATGACGGTGGACTGATGGCGGAATCGGGTTCGTCGTTGTGTTTCAGCCACGACTATGGTCGCACATGGTCGGAACGGATTCCGCTGGCAAAGGCACCGGACGGGAAAGATTTCTGTTCTGAGGGGAATCCGCTTGTAGATCGCGATGTGCATGGTCGCGCCACACGGATTGGGTGGACGGGTCAGACGTTTCCTGATAACTTCAGCTTTGATAAAGCAATTTGTGGCTGTGTGCGGTGGTCAAATGATGGTGGGCGGACATGGGAAAACCACAGTTGGCCCAATGCGTGGAAATGGCAGGACACCTATGAAGGGGTGACGTATGAGCGCGGCTGTGGGGAAGGTGCCATGGTTCGCGCTGCCAACGGTTGGATTATTGCTGCGATACGTACGGATATGCTCGGTAAATACATCAAGTATCACTACGACAACTTCGAGGGGACAGGCATCTCAATATCTAAGGATGATGGGGTCACGTGGTCACCGGTTAAGCATCTGTTGGAAGCGGGTCGGATGCACGCGAATCTCCTCCGCCTCCCGAACGACGATCTCGTGATGACCGTCATCCGACGGTTGGATATACGTGGAGGGAGATTTGCAAGTTATCGGCGCGGTTGTGATGCTTTCGTCAGTCATGATCACGGTCAGACGTGGAACTTAGACCGGATGCATATCCTTGACGATTGGTCGTACAACAATCCAGCCCAGTGGTATGAGTGTGTCTCTGGACATCTATATTCGACTTCGCTGGGCGATGGCTCAGTGCTGACCGCATACGGTCATTATCCCAACGGCGGTGTCCTCATCAAATGGAAACCGTAACGTACGCCTATCGTCTTTACCAATCCCCCGGCGGTGCAGACGGTGCCCCGTATGGCTTGTAGTTAGGTCCTCTACCGTAACGTAGTGGCCACCCTTGCCCCCCAACCCAGCGAAATTCCTCCTTCTTCCCACAGAGCCAGTAGAACATGTGAGCACTTTGGAAGCGGTTAGGACCGTAATCCGCAGCTTCAAAGTCGAAGTCGGGTTCAATTATCCAATCCCGTTCCGGCGGCACGGTTCGCCAGTAGTTGTATTTCAACATGTGCCGCATCCCTTCCGCGGTCGAGGCGGAGCGACGGTGCCAGATTGAGTAGACCGTGACGAAGATTGAACCTGCTGGCGCACTTGTTTTCACCGTTCCCCGAATATTGCCGTAGTGACTCATATAACGCGCAGAGGCGTTGAAAAGGTGTGACCCGGGCAGGACCTCGGTAGGACCGAACCCTTCTGGTGTATCTTGCGGATAGTAGAACACTTGCAGATAATTCAGTTCAGGTCCCCATTTGGATCCAGCGTCCCGATGCCACGATTGGCCCGACATGGGGCACTGGACCCGATGCTGACTCATCATGATTGGTAAGCCAAAGTTTTTACCGAGCAACGACCGGACAGCACCGGCTGCCTGCGGATTTAGGATCACGTTATCAACGAACCAATCCTCTTTAAGGATTTCTGCCGGTTCGAAATAGGCGTTATCTTCGAGATACGCGAATGTCCTGCGGTTAATCTCGTCTGGCACAACCCCTTCCAACACCAGAAAACCCTGTTGGCAAAACTCCAACACCTGATTGTCTGTCAGGATTGGGGGACAATCATACGTTCTGCGCTCTAAGTTAAACCGCTCTTCCTCCGTCAGTTCCATTGGGACCCTCCTCCTGAAAAAGGGGCTTGAGTTGGGAATAAGCCGGTTTCTGTTCCCTGAATTGCTCTCGCGCATCAAGGTGATGATCATTCATCTGGGATTGATGTTACCATCAACCTCAAGCAGCTATACCCGAGGACTAGGCGGGCGCACCTAATGCATCCTCCTATTTCGCCTTGCTCCGAACGGGGTTTACCAAGCTTCCGATGTCACCATCGGAACTGGTGCGCTTTTACCGCACCGTTTCACCTGTACAACGCCGAAGCGTTGTAGTCTGCTTTCTGTTGCACTGTCCATAGCGTCACCGCTCCTGGGGGTTACCCAGCATCCCGCCCTGCGGAGTCCGGACTTTCCTCATCCCGATCTCTCGGAACGCGATCACCTACCCAACTCAAGCGTTTGAGTATGATACCATATCGGGCGTGAAACATGAAATTTAAAACGTAAGGCACTGCGATGTCATAGTTACGGCATACGGAGTATGCCTACTACTCTCCTATAAAAAATCTCGTCTTTTTCACACCTCAGCCGTTTATACCTATTGAGACCGGATAGATTGAGGGTAAGTATGGAGAAACCGGATGAGGCTTTGATGCTCCAACTCCAGACAGGCGATTTGCTTTCGTTTGATACATTGGTCAAACGGTGGGAGAAACCGCTGCTGAATTATTGCTATCG
Organism: Candidatus Poribacteria bacterium; assembly: GCA_965220385.1. Taxonomy (GTDB): domain Bacteria; phylum Poribacteria; class WGA-4E; order WGA-4E; family PCPOR2b; genus PCPOR2b. The sequence continues at coordinate 2,904,994 of OZ244825.1, forward strand.
AATGGTCAACGACCTCCCGTTAGCGGAAGATCTTCGGCAGGAGGTCTTTCTGCGCATCTATCGTTCTGCCAAGACCTATCGTCCAACGGCACAATTTTCCACATGGATGTACCGAATCGCGACGAACCTCTGTCTGGATGCACTTACCAAACAACAACGTCGAAAAGAAATGTCGATAGATACTTACCTGGATTCAGAATCTGAAGGTTTCGACGAGAGACTTATCGATCCATCTAATCCGCCTCATGCAGTTGTCATAAGGAAAGAGACTGAAAGCCGGGTACGTTCAGCGTTGGCACGTTTGCCGGAAGATCAGCGAGTTGTGGTCACGCTGCGGCATTATAACGACATGAAATTTCATGAGATTGCCGCAATCGTGGAACGCCCTATTAGCCTTACTATTACCCACAAGTAGAAGATGGTAAACTTTCCGAAGTGGGCATTGGTATTTGCTTGATAGGCAAAAGTCGATATGATACATTTAATGGCATTGGTAAACGACTATACTGATTCCTCCCAACTCAATAGGAGTTGCTGATGCCTACTGTAAATAATGAGTTAACTCCCTGTTGGAGTCAACAGGAGTTTGAGACACTTGATTTAGGCGATAAACGTCTGACTCAGCGGCTGATTACTGTCGCTTCGTCATTGTCAACCTCCCCGCAATCTGCTATTCATGCTGCTTGTGAGGATTGGTCAGCTGTCAAAGCGGCGTACCGTTTATTTGATAATGAGCAGGTGACAGCGGAGAAACTCCTATCTCCTCACTTTGAACGAACAGTCGAACGGATCGGTGGCTATGGACGTGTGTTTGCGATTCAGGACACGACCTACCTCAATTACACACATCACCCATTGACTGAGGGGTTAGGACCGATTGGCACCGATTCTCAGCATATCTATGGGTTTGTCAAACACACCACTTTAGTGGTAACGGAATCGGGATTGCCGTTGGGGTGTCTGACCGATGCCGTTTGGGTTCGGGACGCTCCCAAGCCAAACCATAGCAAAGCCAACGTACCGTTGACGGAAAAAGAGAGCTACAAATGGATTGAGGCGTTAAACCAGACCCAAGCGCGTACCCCAGATGGGGTGGAGATGATTTCCATCTGTGACCGTGAAGCCGATATTTATGAGTTTTTTGTCCAAGCCAAAGACACCCCTTTCGTTATCCGAGCGGCTCATAATCGAAAGGTTGATGATCAAGCGGGGCAACTCCGGGCTGTGGTGCAAAGTCAACCGGCTGCCGGTGAACAACTTGTCAAAGTACCCGCTCGGGGGAATCAACCTGCCCGACAAGCCACAGTCAGCATTCATTTTACAACAACGACACTGCTTCCCCCTTATCGACACCCGGCATTACCCCCACAAGACCTACCCCCGGTTGACGTGAGTGTCGTCTGGGTGACGGAAGTCAATCCACCGGTGAAGGTAACTCCACTAGAATGGTTGTTAATTACTAATGTCAAAGTCAATGATTTTACCGATGCCATACAACGGATACGCTGGTACAGTCTGAGGTGGCAAATTGAAGTCTATTTCAAAGTCCTCAAATCCGGCACCAAAATTGAACACTGCCGATTGCAAACCAAAGACCGGCTCTTACGATATATTGCTCTAATGAGTGTCATTGCATGGCGACTTTACTGGTTGACGATGTACAATCGCCATGCGCCTGACGCTGAATGCACCGCTGTGTTGACTGATGATGAATGGAAAGCCCTTTATTGTATAACCCATAAGACAACCGATTTGCCAGACAAATTACCTACCGTTGCTCAAGTCACGGTGTGGATTGCAAAACTCGGTGGCTTTTTAGCACGAAAATCCGACGGCGCACCGGGGGTGACTGTCATCTGGAGAGGCTGGCAGCGCTTGAATGATATTGCTGACGCATTTACCCTGTTACACAACACCTGACCCAACCATAACCATTAACATCTACACTGATAAAAACCAACCCCAGACTTATGGGTAATAGTAAGCCTATTAGCACGGTAAAGTCACGGATGGCAGCTGCACTAGAACGTCTCAACAAAATGTTATCCAACCAAGAATAAATCTCTCAGCGCTTACCATTGAACCATAGGTAAAGGAGGTGTTTTCATTGGATTGCAGATTTTTTAGAGAGCAGATCGTGTCTGAGAGCTACGATGAATTGGACGCGGAAGCGAAAAAATCGCTGGAAGTACACTTACAGACTTGTCGTGAGTGTGAACAGTTCCAAGTGAATCTAAACGAGACGCAACAAACCCTTGACCAATGGGAGGAGGTAGATCGGCCAACCGATATTGAGGCGTTGCATAAAGCCATACAACCTAAACCTTTGTCACGGTGGTCCCGATCGCTAGCATGGCGATGGCTCTCTTGGGGCGTGGCGGCTTGTTTGATTTTAGTCTTTAGTCTTTCTGCGCTGGCATGGATCGGCGTTGACCTTAAGTGGGAAGACCACGGTTTGACACTTAGGATTGGGCAAGAAGCGGTCCCGGAGATTACAGAACAGGACCTAGTACGATTACTTCAGGCGGAACGTCACGCCACCCAAGTGGAGATTGTAAAACAACTTCAAGGAGCGTTGGATGAATTCAGCGAACAACTCCAAGTCCATCTGAATGAACGCCAGAAACAGGCGGATGCACAATTAGTGTTGATCTATCAGGGATTACAATCACAACGGGTACAGGACCTGGGATTTATCCGTCAAGAACTTCAGCACCTCGCCGGTGCAACAGAAGCCGAATTTCTTGAATCCCAACGTGTTCTTGAATTCATTCTTGCTTCCCATGTGTCTGAAATACAAAAGAACACGGAATGACATTTATAGTGAAGCGTGAGGCGTGAAACGTAAAAACAATGGATTCATGGATTCATCAATGAACTTCTGAACCAATGAACTCTTGAACTGTTGAACGATGTGAAAACGACAGCCTCACCAACTTGCATCAAAGGTTATTAAAGGAGGATACAATCATGAAATTCTACGTGACTCTCACTATAGCTGTGCTTGGCATCGGCTTGGTTGCCGGCATTGCACCTGCACAAAATCAGATTGACTACACCGAGATGGTCGAAGATCTCAAGGTGATGTGTCGGATTGTTGATGAAACAATGGACGAGACATTTGAGCACGATTATGTCAAGGGTGGATTTTTCCGCAGAGGTGGCTGTCAGCACCTATATCTCAAAGGCTATGGTGCTATGTTCCTGCTTGATGTACAGTTTCCTGTTACGGAAAAAGAGATGAAAATTGTTAAGACAGAGAAGGAAGCGAACTTGTGGGAAAAACATGAGCGAGAAGTTCGGCATCAAAGTCAGCCAGAAGAAGCCGCATGGGTGATCGGCAAAAACGAATCATATAGCAAGGAGAAGGTTGAAAAACTTAAGGAGCAGCTCGCTTATCTCGTCGGTGAATATGGGTCCCGCATCGGTCAATTGGCGTTTGATGATACGATCTCGTTTGTGGTCTTCGGTTATCCTGATTATACCATTGACCTTGAGACAGATTTTTTGGATTTTGAATGGCGTGTCGTCGACCACATCGAAGATGCAATGCTTCACCCACGGGAAACCATTGAAGATATGAGAAAGAAGATCCACGAGCTAAAAGAGAAACAGCAACTCCTCGAAGAAGCGAAACGAGAACTAGAAGGAACCGCAGAGCAGAAAAGCCAAAACAATAACAAAAAAATTATCAATCGGCAGGATGAAACAATAATTGTAGAGAAAGAGATAGACGAAGAAATGGAAGATTCACAACCCCAAAATGGCAAACGGTTCCGCAAGTTTATTCTGAGGGTTCCGAAACCTCTAGTTCCTCCTCTTCCGACTCCTCTTGCTGTATCAAGTCTTCCCCACGGATTCCACGGCAAACCGGCAACGACGCTGATTCTCACCTTCAAACGGAGTCAACTTGAGGGCAAAAAAGGGACGGATTGGGAGGCTTTGTTAGAAGCAGCTGAGGTTGTGGAGTATTGAATCGTAAGGGAACGGGTCGCTCAACCGAAGAAAACAAATCCGATATACATGAGGGCAGAAATGAGGTTTATAAAGACTAATACACCCTTCATGAACCGGGATTGTAGGCGGGGAAAGAGATAGATCGACGCGGCAATTGTTACCAATATTTCGATAGCGGACACAATCCCGCCGTGATGTCTGGGATCCCAGTAGGAGACAGGGCTATGGAAGCGGTATTGGAGGAGTGGGAAGAAATGCCGATGCCCATCGTCTTGGTGGAGGAAGAAATCGCCGGCAGCGTGTAACAGCAGACTCAAGGAGCAGATGATCAGGGGAGTGGATTTACGCCAGTAACCAACTCCGAGAAGGATAAGGAATAGCGGGATGGAGTTGAAGAGATCAAAAAGGTTTTGCCACTCTGGGAGGAAATACCGCTCCCCCCAGATTAGGCGTTGTGGGTGCTTGAGAATGAACGCCTCAATCGCAAAAAAGATAAACATCGGCAGGTCCGGCAAGGCGGCACCGATGAGCGCGTAACGGTGCAGGTGCGGGGTTGCCTTCCGACTCAAGAGCGCGACGTTAATGATGGCGTGAGACTGTGTGTTCATGGATTCGTGTATCTGATCATTCCCTCATCTAGCATAGTCAGCAACGCAGAGTCATCCACGTCGAGGGGCAGGGTAATCTTCGCACGACGGCGGCTTGACTCGTAGGTTGAAAAAATGAGCTCTGTTGCTTGGATCGCCTTTCGTCCGCTGAGTTCTGGCTCGCGCCCCGTTTTGACACAATCGATAAGGTCGAGGACGGCGAGGACGGTATCTCCACCGGGCGGCACAAGACCATCAAGGTTCGGCGCTTCCCAATCACTTGCCCCGTGGCGGAGGACACGTACCGGCGGTTTGTCTCGTCCACCAACTTCAATGATGCCGTCTGTGCCGATGATGCGATTCTGTACCCCATCCAGCGCAGCCGCACCCGTTGCGAGTAGACCTTCCACCCCGTTTTTATAGCGAATCCATGAGACGCCGCTCGTCTCTACTGGCACACCAAAAACGAGAGTTTCTTCAACTACATCAATTTGACCCATCACCCATTCTGCAGGTTCATCGTTATTATAGAAGAAGAACATATCGAACCAGTGCGTTCCCCAGTCAATCATATTGGGGCATGCCCCCTCAAAGCGGTAGACTTGACCGATTGTGCCGTCGTTTGCCAACTCCTTCGCCTTGATAAAACTCGCACCGAAGCGGCGTTGATGGCAGAAGCTAATCATCACGTCGTTGTCCACACACGCTTGATAGAGTGCTTTGGCGTCGCCCCACGTCGGTGCCATCGGTTTCTCGGCGTGGATGGCTTTGATCCCACTATTCGCTGCTGCGACAACCATCTCTTTATGCAGGGCAATCCACGTGCAGACGCTGACAAAGTCGAGCGACTCTTTATCGAGCATCTCACGATAATCCTCATAGGCTCTCGGAACTCCGAACTGCTCCGCGAAATTCCCGCGAGGCTCCTCAAAGGGATCCGCACATGCGACAATCTCTACATCCGGCGATGCCTGATACCCTTCCGCATGACCACGACCACGTCCACCACAACCGATAACACCTGCTTTGAATAACGCCATAATGGTTCTCCTACTCAGAATTGAAAATTACATAAACACAAGAGGTCCTACCGCGGCAGGAATACCTCCAACAAACAGTATTAACACCACGAATCCATGTGTTACTTCGGTTTCTGCGCCGTTATGATACCCAAACCGTCCGGTAACGTGTCTCGCTTAAAACCCACAAATCCAGCACCTGTTATCCAATCGTGATATTCATCCTCGGTATAAGCCTGTCCTTCGTCGTAGATATTGATGAAGATAGTGTTGGTAATAGCAGCCCCCCGCGGGGAAATGCGAGAGTTATCAAGGATGCCGATCCCCAAGATATAGATCACGCCGCCTGGCCCCATGGATGCATTGATGTTTTTGAGCACACGCTGTGCATCACTCGGCGAAAGCACCTGAATGAATGATTTCAGAACAACCGAATCAAACGCCCCGTGGAGCGGGGCTTCTACAACATTTGCCGTGACAACCTCAACTCGGTCGGACACACCTGCCTCCGCCACGAAACGTTGCGTGATCGGTGTTACATTCGACACATCTGCAACCGTCGCTCGGATATGGGGGCAGGCTTTTACGGCTGCTATAGCTACTCCACCAGAACCGCCGCCGACGTCTAATAACTTCTGACAGGACGAAAGCCCGTAGTTTTTCACCAGTGCATCTCCTGTCGCGAGGGCACCCGGATGCAAACCTTGGTAGAACGTTTCTAACGCTTCGCGGGACATTTGCGTGTAGTCATGCTTGGCTTGTGGCTGCCCCGTGCGGATGGATTCCGCTGTTTGAAGCGCTGCATCCCACAGATCTGCATAGAGCGGATGCACTCCACCCATGTAAGACGGACTGCCGCGGACAAGAAAGTGGTTTGCCTCATTAGTATTGGCAAAACGATCTCCGTCTACGGTCAACAACTCGGCGGCCACAAGTGCGTAGAGTAAAGGTTTGAGTTTGGCAGCTCCCACTCCGATGGCATTGGCGATCTGCTCAGAGCGCATAGGACCAGCTTTCAGTGGTGTGAACAGATCGAGCTGCATCCCTGCCAGCAAGGCAAAGGATGGATAAACATCCACCAGTTTTTGGATGGTCTTGGGTTCAGGAGGCGATGTCATGTGAAGACCACCTTATCGGAATTGATGTAATTCTTTTGGATCATTGTAGCAATAAAGTCCCCGCGTGTCAACACAGTATCGCTTGCTACGATTATGCATTGGCTGTTATAATAATCCAAAGGTAGACTGTCGCGGCAAACCAGTTGTAGGAAACAACGATCGTTGTTCCCTACGATGCCGAGTTTTGGTGTCGAGATGTGAATCTCGACCTACAGATTGTTGATACTTAAAAAATTAAGCCCATTTTGGGAGACTACATTTTTGTGATATGGCAAGCGATTTAAATTCTTTCATTGAAACGCTCGGACGAGAAGCGTTGACGCAAATTCAACTAAAGAAGCTGCAGGCGATGCTTGCTCCGGTGTTGGAGACTAATCCCTTCTATCAGCGAAAATTGGGCGAGGCGGGAATAGGGAAGCCGGACGATATACGAACACTCGAAGATTACCAGCGGCTACCCTTTACTACAAAGGATGAGCTCTCCGCGGACGGAAAGGCTCACCCACCCTACGGCACAAATCTCACATTTCCCCGTGAACGGTATATCCGTATCCATCAAACCTCCGGCACGACCGGCGAACCGCTGCGTTGCTTAGACACCGAAGAGAGTTGGGATTGGTGGGCGCGGTGTTGGGAGGCAGTATACAGTGCCGCCGGTGTGACTTCAAGCGACCGGATCTTCTTTGCGTTCTCTTTCGGTCCCTTTATCGGCTTCTGGAGTGCTTACGAAGGCGCGCGACGGATTGGCGCACTGTCTGTTCCGGGCGGCGGAATGACTTCGCTTCAGCGGCTGCGCGTTATCTGTTCCAACGACATTTCGACACTAATCTGCACCCCCACGTATGCCTTGCATCTCGCCGAAGTTGCCGAGACAGAGGGGATTGACATCGCCAACGCCAACGTCCGTGTGACGATTCACGCTGGTGAGCCGGGTGCCAGCCTGCCGTGGACAAAACATCGCATCGAAAACGCTTGGAACGCACGCTGTTACGATCACCCCGGCGCAACAGAGGTAGGTGCTTGGGGGTTTGAGTGTCAAGCACAAGCGGGGGTGCACCTGAATGAAGGGGAGTTTATCTGTGAAGTTATTGACCCTGTGACCGGCAAATCCGCTAAAGAGGGAGAGTTGATCATCACCAATCTCGGCAGGGTTGGGATGCCGGTCATCCGCTACCGCACCGGCGATCAGGTCAAACTGGAAACGGAACCGTGCGAGTGTGGACGGACATTTTGGCGTCTCAAAGGGGGTGTCATCGGGCGCATTGACGACGCACTAATTATACGCGGCGTGAATGTCTATCCGAGTACCATTGAAAACATCATCCGTCGTTTCGCTGAAGTGGGCGAGTTTGCGGTAGACGTTTATCGGCGGGGTGCGCTTGATGAGATGGAGATTCGGATCCAGACCAGCGGCGCGGATCCGGAGATGATCGCTCAAGCTGTCGCCAAGGCAGTTCGTGAATCTCTAGGACTGCGCGCGGTGGTGGAGCCTGTGCCTCACGGCACATTACCCAGCTTTGAGTTGAAGGCGCGGCGGTTTACAGATCACCGCCGGAATTAAAATCAGAGTCGCGATTCAGAGGGTACGCTCCCTACCATTACCAGTGTGGCATTTTTGCAACGACGGTGTAGCACAGTTTCGACAACTATCTTGTTAGTACGATCCTCCTTTGAAATAATAACTCATATTGAAAACAGATGCAAAGTTGCCCGGAGAACGGGTTTGCTGAAAAGCTCGGCTTTTTGCATAATACGCTTTGCATGGTGCACGAAAACTGTGGCATCTAAATTGCTTATAGTTGATGCGTAAGTGAATTTCCTGTGGCAACAATCTTTTACGGACAAAGGAGGCACAGCAAATGCGCCGGAAATATAATCTCGCATATCTCGTCTTTGCTTTAGGTCTAACAACAGTGATAGTAGGCGTTGGGGCACAAGCAAAAATTGCCTTTGTGTCTGATAGGGATGGACACAGCAGGGAAATCTACGTGATGGACGACGATGGGAGGAATCCGCAAAGACTCACAGATAGTCCGGAGGATGAATGGGGTCCCTCATGGTCACCTGACGGCAAACGCATTGTCTATTCTTCCGGTGATGGTGACTGGCTCAAAGTAGACATCTACGTGATGGACGCCGATGGGAGGAACCCTCGAAAACTCACCAAAAATCCTGGGGTTGATGATTATCCCAAATGGTCTCCTGATGGGGAACGTATTGTCTTCTCGTCCGAAAGGGCTGGAGGCTACGGCATTTACGTGATGGACACCAATGGCAGAAATTCTCAAAAACTCACTGACGCGGGAAGCGACTACTCTCCCTCATGGTCCCCTGATGGCGAACACATCACTTTCATGTCCTATAGAGATGGGAACGGTGAAATTTACGTACTGGACGCCGATGGAAAGAATCCTCAAAACCTCACAAACAATCCGGCAGAGGATTGGAGTCCCTCATGGTCCCCTGACGGTGAACACATTGCTTTCTCGTCCGATAGGGATGGGCCTAGGCATAGCCCCCATGAAATTTACGTGATGGATACCGATGGGGGGAATCCGCAAAGACTTACAAACCATCCGGAGGATGATTGGTTGCCTTCCTGGTCCCCTGATGGAGAACGTATTGCTTTTGTATCTGATAGGGGCAGGAGTTTCGACATCTACGCGATAGACGCAGATGGTGGGAATCTTCAAAACCTCACTAACGTGCGTTTTGGGGAAGATATCGCTCCTGAGTGGTTTCATCCTAATCTTGGGATTGCTCCCGCTGCGGTTGCTCCCATAGGCAGGAAACCCACAATGTGGGGATGGTTCAAACGGGCTAGTCGATAATCATCGCGGAATAGGACGAGTGAGGTATTGGGATTCGGAAATCTCTCTCCGTCCCGATCTCGTTCCGAGAGCGTTTCAACCTATAGGGGAACCAAATTCCCCTATTAACAAGGAGGATAGGTATGAAATGCAAAATCACGGCATATCGCAAATACTTCTGTCTCGGTTGGCTTTGCCTATTGATGTTTGTTGTTAGCCACATGGCGCAGGCAAAATTGAAGATTTACTACATGCAGCCCGGAAAGTGGGAGCGAAATCTTTGGCGGATGGATGCCGATGGGAACAATAAGGAACTGTTCCTTGAGTCGCCCGTTCCGATGGACCAGCCTAAACTTTCCCCAGATGGGCAGCAAATTATGTTCACACTACCACCTTGGCGTAAAGGTGAACTGATGGTAATAAATTTGGACGGCACCGGCTTGCGGAAACTCCTTGCCAACCCACCGCGTCCGGTTAATACGGATGCGGAATGGTCACCAGATGGGAAATGGATTGTTTATCAAGCCTATCATCCGGATTTGCGTCCCTCCACTCAATTGTATGTGACGGATGCTCAGGGACTCAACTCCTTTCAAATTGCCGCAGATCTAGAAGCAAACATGTACTTTCCCTTTTGGTTTCCAGACAGCAAGCGCATCGGCTTTACCGTCCTTAAACGGGGTGCCAAACTACATTGGGTCAATGCGGATCCCAACGCGAAGGCAAAAGAGATGAATCACCGATTCTTTGCCTATCGGATTCGTTGGTCCCCAAATGGGAAACGGACGATTGTCCGCGGGGCAGTAGAAGAAAACGGAATGGAGGGATTGTTTCTTGGCGATGCGCCGGCCAGAAATCTGGTTCGTCTTAATGATGAGGCGAATATAGGCGGGGCGCAATGGTTACTGGACAACAAGCATATTGTCGGTACGAGCGGTACCAATGTCGTTGTGGCGAATGTTGACACCCAAGAAGTTCAGCGTTTAACCGACGATGGTCGAAGCAGGTTTGTCTTCTGGCACGACTCCGCGCTTGCAGTGGAAACTGCGGGAAAACTATCGACATCTTGGGGGGCAATCAAAGGGCAGGTCATAGAAACTAAAAAATGAGAGAAGGAGGCACAGCAAATGCGCCGGAAATATAATCTCGCATATTTCGTTTACGCTTTAGGTTTGGCGATGCTGATGATAAGCGTTGACGCACAAGCAAAGATTGCCTTTGTGTCTGATAGGGATGGACACGGCAGGGAAATCTACGTGATGGACGACAATGGCGAAAATCCCCAAAGACTCACAAATAGCCCGGAGCATGAATGGTTTCCCTCATGGTCTCCTGATGGCAAACGCATTATCTTTGCTTCCAGTAAGGATGAGGATTGGGCGATAACAGACATCTACGTGATGGACACAGATGGCGGGAACTCACGAAAACTCACCAAAAATCCCACAGAAGACAATTTTCCCTCATGGTCTCCTGATGGCAAACACATTGTCTTTGCTTCTAATAAAGGCAACGATAACCAGTGGGCAACAGACATCTATGTGATGGACCCCAATGGGAGGAATCTTCAGAAGCTCACTAACGCAGGAAGTGAGTATTCTCCCTCATGGTCTCCTGATGGGCAACGTATTGTCTTTGGGTCCTATAGAGATGAAAACGCTGAAATTTACGTGATGGACGCCGATGGGAATAATCCCCAAAGACTCACAGATAATCCAGCGGATGACTGGAATCCCTCATGGTCCCCGAACGGTGAACGCATTGCCTTTGCGTCGGAAAGGGACGGAAACCTTGAGATCTATTTGATGGATGCCGATGGGGAGAATCCGCGAAGACTTACCAATCATCCGGATAGGGATTTCTCGCCCTCATGGTCTCCTGATAGCAAACGCATTGCCTTTGCGTCTAATAGAGTTAGGAGTTTCGACATCTATGTGATAGATGCTGATGGTCAAAACCTTCAAAACCTCACCAACGTGATGTTCGGGAATGATACCGCTCCTACGTGGTTTCACCCTAATCTTGCGATTGCTCCCGCTGCGGTTGCCCCCACAGGCAAGAAACCCACAATGTGGGGGTGGTTCAAACGGATTGACCAGTGAGATATCGGATTTCGGAGATCTCTCCTACAGAATAACCAAATATCCTCAGCAAGGAGGATAGGTATGAAGCGCAAAATCACGTCCTATCGCAAAACCCTCTTCATCGGTTGGTTTTGTCTATTGATTTTTGCCGTGAGCCACATAGCGCACGCAAAATTGAAGATTTACTACATGCCGAGCGGAAAGTGGGAGCGAAATCTTTGGCGGATGAATATCAATGGTGCAAACAAGGGGTTGGTCCTCGAATCGCCCGTTCCGATGGACGATCTTAGACTTTCCCCAGATGGGCAGCAAATCCTTTTCACACTCCCACCTTGGCGTAAAGGTGAACTGATGGTGATAAATTTGGACGGTAGCGGCTTGCGGAAACTCCTTGCAGACCCACCGCGTCCGGTCAATACGAATGCGGAATGGTCACCAGATGGGAACTGGATTGTTTATGAAGCGTATCATCCGGATTTGCGTCCCACCACTCAATTGTATGTGACGGATGCTCAAGGACTCAACTCCTTTCAAATTGCGGCAGATCTAGAAGCAAACATGTACTTTCCCTTTTGGTTTCCAGACAGCAAGCGCATCGGCTTTACGGTCAGCAAACGCGGTGCAAAACTGCACTGGGTTGATGCGGATCCCAACGCGAAGGCAAAAGAGATGAATCACCGATTCTTCGCCCGTTCGATTCGTTGGTCCCCAAATGGCAAACGAACAATTGTCTACGGGTCAATAGAGGAATGGGGACAATGGGGATTGTTTCTCGGTGATGCGCCGGCCAGAAATCTGGTTCCTCTTAAAGATGAGGCGAACCTAGGTGGGAAGGCGCAATGGTTACCGGACAACACGCATATTGTCGGCACGAGCGGTTCCGAGCAGCACGAGGCAGAAGTGGATGTGGCGGTGGCGAATGTTGACACCCAAGAAGTTCAGCGTTTAACCGACGATGGTCGAAGCGTGTTTGTCTTCTGGCACGACTCCCCGCTTGCGGTGGAAACTGCGAGGAAGCTATCGACATCTTGGGGGACAATCAAAGGGCAGGCTATAGACATCAATAGGTAAGAGAAAGGGCGTATATCTGAAATAGGCGATTGTGTATTCAGCGAGACTATGATGACTTTCTTTCCGGCACATCTACTCCCGATCTCTGCATGAAATCTCGCATGATTTCCAACTGATCCTCCTGCCCACGTCCTTGATCGCAGAATCGCCGAAAAATATCTTCGACCAGCGGACCGAGTTCTATCGGAATATCGAGCTCCCTGCCAAGTTCGACCGCCAAGTGCACGTCTTTAACAGCCAGATCCGCAGCAGAATTTACATCCTCACCAGCCAAGAGTAGATCGATTGTTCGGCGCAGGTACATGCTATCACCTGTGCTGGTTTTAATCACATCGAGCAGTGCTTGTGGATCTATTCCCGCCTTGGCACCCATCGCCATCCCTTCACAGACTCCAGCGAAATTGATGAACATGATGAAGTTGTTCACCAATTTGGTCACATGTCCGCTGCCTATCGGTCCCATGTAAGCGATATGGTCGCCAATGCTCTGAAACAGCGGCTGAAACCGCTCAAAATCCTCCTGCTCACCGCCGACAAATATAGTGAGTGTTCCGTCTCTTGCGCCAAAGACACCGCCGCTAATCGGCGCGTCGAGGACATGGAATCCTCTTGATGCTCCAATCTCAGCGATTTTCTGCAGGGTTGTGGGTGAATTGGTGCTCAGATCGATATAAGTACCTCCGCCCTTCAACCCCGCGAAAACACCGTCCTCACCCAAAACAACGGCTTCGACCTCTTTGGGACCCGGCAGCGATGTAAACACCACGTCAGATTGAACAGCCACGTCCTTCGGGCTTGCGCCCCATCTCGCACCGGCAGCTTCAAGATGCTGTCCCATCTCGCGACGGACGTCGTAGACCGTTAGGTTGTATTGGGCTTTGAGCATATTCGCTGCCATCGGATTGCCCATATTACCCAAGCCGATGAAACCAACGTTCATGTCAATCTCTCCGAAGTGTGCCGCTAATTATTTTTGACAACGTTCCATACCCATTTTTCCCGATAATCGAGTATTCGTCATTTACCGCACCAACAGCAGTTGGGGTATCGGGGCGAAATGCAACGTGTGTGGCAATGAACCAATGAACTAATAAACCGCTGCCCATTTACGTTTCACGTTTTACGCATTAGTACCGTGCCTAACGTGATTCGTCCTGCGTGGGAAACTCGGCGGGCATGGTGATTTCAATGACCTCAAAGTCGTCGGAGTACTCCAACACCTCATGCTTGATTCCGGGCGGCTGATACCAAGCGTCGCCAGCCTCAACACGGACCTCGCCGATGTCTTCAAAGTCAAGTCGTGCCCAGCCCTTGAGCAGGTAATTCATCTGGAAGTCGAGGGCGTGCGAGTGGTAGCCCATAGGTCCGTCACAGGATTGATTGGCACGGATGACGTGTGCCAATACCTTGCCATCAGTGGCGGTGTTGATCCCCAGGTCTCGGTAGAGGAAGTAGGGGCGTAAACCTTCTGCCCAATTAGCATCTTTTATGTGCGAAGCAAACGCTCCGGTCGTTTTTTCACTCATGTTGTCACTCCTTTTCGCGTTAGATGGTAATACCAAATATTCCTCATCATCAATGGTGCTAAGCTGCAACTGTTGATAACGTGAAACGTGAAAACAGTTCTAATGGCGGTTCTATGAGAGTGTATTTCTCCAAATGAACGGGTTAAGCATTGAGAAACGTCTCAATTTCCGATGCTGTTGGCAAGGCGGGAATGACGCCGATTTTTTGCGTTGTCAATGCCCCCGCTGCGTTGGCGTATCTCATGATTTCCTGGAGCTGATTATTATCGAAGTCGGGTAGCTTTTGCACACCGCTGGAGGCATGCATTACTTGCGTCAGCATCGCTGCGACAAAGCCGTCGCCCGCACCGAGCGGATCCACCACCTCAACCTTGAATCCATCCATATACCCTTGGTTAGATCCGTTATTGTAATAACAACCGTGCTCGCCGAGTGTCACGATGACCAGATCCACGCCAGCCTCCAAGATACGCTCACTTCCCTCCTCCAGTTCAGGGGTATCTGTGATAAACTCCCACTCCTCGTCTGCGGCTTTGACGACATTCGCATACGGCATGACCTCCCAGATCCAGTGTTTGGCATCTTCGGGTGCATCCCACATCATCAGGCGCAGATTTGGGTCGTAGGATATGAACGCACCGGCATCCTTCGCATACTGAATCGCCCTCACAGTTGCATCGCGGACAGGTTGGTGACTTAGACTGCACGAACCGTAGTGAAACACGTCCGCAGATTGGACGTACGCTGCATCAATTTCATCGGGCGTGAGGAGCATATCCGCCCCCGGATTGCGGTAAAAAAGGATATCCTTCGCACCGTCCGATCGGGTAGCTACAAACGCTAACGTTGTCCGGCGCCCCGCCTCTGAAATGAGATTGGTGGTATCAACACGACACTGTTCAAGCGTTTCTCTTAAGAAATCACCAAATGGTTCAGCGCCGATTTTGCCGATAAATCCTGAATCAACACCCAGTCTCGCCAAGCCAACGGCGACGTTCGCTGTCGCACCGCCCGCGGCTTTGGCAAATTCCGGAGCTCCCGCAAGCGTGACATCAAACGTTGTGGAAACAAAATCGATGAGTAGTTCACCGATGCAAAGCGTCTTGGGCATCTCATTCCCCTTTTCCAGAGCCTATTCCAATCTTAAGTACAAAGTAGGAATAACGACGTTACTTTTCCTTGCCTTGATCAGTTGGTATAAAAGGCGACGTTCGCCGATTGGAAGACAGGTGGGGTTTAGAGAATTGATTGATTGGAACGATCTCAAATTCTACGAGCAAGGCTTGTTTCTCACTTGGTGCCTGAGCGAGGGTCAGTGCATCGTTGGCTGGAAGAGGGAGCCGTGGTTGATACAATGTGAGACTCACAATTGAGGCAATCAATGCCAATGAAGCTGCAACAGCATAGGGACGCATCCGCGTCCGAAAACTGTAACGCATCCATGCAAATGATGATTCCAATCGTCGTAAGATGCGACGAACAGCAGAGATCTGTTCTCTTTCGATTACGGTGATTGCTGCAGCGCGACGCATCAGGTCTGGCAGGAAATTATCAGAGGTCTGCATCGGATCAAGCTGCTGAAGGATCTTGTCCGTTTGCTGGATACGCATCGCTTCGTGGGCGCAAGTTGGACACCGCTTGAGGTGCCACTGAATCAGTCGAACTGTCCACAAGGGCATCTCACGATCTACATAAGCGGATAACTGTGGTTGCACATTTTCACACTTTAGCATGGGAACTCTCTCCAATTCCAACCTCTATCAGGAGTGTTTTCATATTCTGCCGGGCGCGGTGGATAAGTGATTTCACAGCACTAACAGAACACTCAAGAACTTCCGCGATTTCATCATATCTCAGATTCTGATAGCTCACCAACAACAATGCCAGCCGTTGGTTTTCGGGTAATCGGTCAATTGTTTGTTGGATAATGATTTGCCGTTCTTTTTTTTCGTAAACTTCATCGGGAAGCTGGCTGACATCCTGCATTAGCTCCAAATAGCTGGCATCTTCATTTTCTGGTATAAGATCGTCGAGATACGCGGTATTTCGCCGTTTCCGATCTCGAATTTCGTTACGGCACAGGTTCGTTGCGATAAGATACAGCCAATTTTTGAACCGGCACTTCGGCTCATAACGACCTGCACTTCTGAAAACACGCAGAAATGTCTCCTGCGCCAGATCTTCGGCACGGTGATAGTCGCTTATAGATCGATAGATGAAATTCGTGATGAGGTCCTTATAACGCATCACAAGCAGCTCGAAAGCACTCATGTCACCGTTTCGACACTTCATCATCAATTCTTCATCGGAGGTACGCAAAACGCATTCCCCCTTTTCTCAGGAGTAGTGATCTTGAAACGCCTGTGCAAGATTATAACACCAGAGCTGCGACACATCAACAATTATTATAAACACCGTTGTCCCGTTAGAAGTTTCGCTCAGCAATTTTTGTTGACCGACAGCAGATAAATTGGTAAGATAGCTGTGTATTTATCTTATCATAAGATATAGCGTGTCCTATGTCACGCCCGAATCATAAAATATGAGCGTTGAAGGAGAGGCACTCATGAGAGTTGTTACCGGCGGAATCAGCCACGAGACCAGCACCTTTACTACAGTGAAAACGGATTGGCAGAGTTACAAGGAACGCTTCTACTTGCGCGGCGAAGATATTATAAATACATTTCGCGGCACGAATACCCCAATAGGCGGATTTATTGGTGGCGCGGACGTCCACGGCTTTGAACTAATTCCGACTGTAGTTGCCGAAGCACACCCCAGTGGTCCAACGCCTCGAAACATCTTTGATGCCATTCTGGACGAGATATTAAATGGAATCGCAGAAGCCGGTTCGATAGATGGAGTGCTACTTGGACTGCACGGTTCGATGGTAGTGGGAAACCTTGAGGGACCGGACGGTATTGACGACCCTGAAGGGCATATTTTGGCAGCGATTCGTGAGGCAGTTGGCCCAGAAATTCCTATCCTTGCACAATTGGATATTCATTCCAATGTTTCTCCGCAAATGGTTGATGCTGCAGATGTGCTAATTGGGAGGGAAACCTATCCGGAAATCGATATGGCGGAGCGTAGCCGGGAATGTGCCGATGTGCTGATGTCCATTGTGAATGATGGCAAACGTCCGACGATGGCGCTGCATCAAATTCCGATGATCTGGGGAATACACCAAGTTACGGCGCACCCGCCGATGCGGGAGGCAATTGAGGAACTGCATCGCATCGAAGCCCAGCCCGATGTCATTTGTGGTTCGATTGCAACCTGCTACTACTTAGCAGATGTACCAAACATGGGTGCATCGGTTTACGTTGTGACAGATAACGATCAAGCGTTGGCTCAAACCTACGCCGACCAGTTGGGGGAATGGATCTTTGAGCGGCGCGAGGAGTGGCACGGGCCTGCACCCACAACCCGTGATGCGTTAGAGATCGCTGAAAAAGAAGGAAACTTCCCGGTGATTTTTGCAGATCGGAACGACAACACCGGCGGCGGATCTCCCGGCGATAGTACCGGCATGTTGCGGTGCTTCATAGAAGCGGAACTTCAAGATGCCTGCCTACTTTACATCGTTGACCCGGAGGCAATTGCACAGTGCCACCGCGCTGGCATCGGAGCGACGCTGACTTTAGATGTCGGTGCGAAATCTACCCCCGCGCAGGGCCAACCTGTGCGTATGACGGCGGAGGTGGTAGCACTATCCGATGGCGATTTTAGCTACGATGGACCGATGCTTGCTGGTTTAAGCAGTACTATGGGACCATCAGCGCACATCCAGCAAGATGGTGTTCACGTCTTGTTAGTCACGCAGCGCGAGCAACCGTTTGACACCGCCTTTTCTCGAACGCTCGGCTTAGAACCGCGGCAGATGCGCTACATCGGTGTCAAATCTTCCGCTCACTTTCGCGCAGGATTTGAATCGTGGGCGGGGGCAATCCATGTCGTATCTGAGCCAAGTGTACACACACTGACCGATCTGACCTTCAAACGGCTTGGTCGCCAACTATATCCCTTTGATGATATCTAACCTCCGACTCTTAAGGAGAACCTATGAAAATTCCAATTCTTTATGGTCCGCGGGATCTCCGCATGGAGGAACACTCCCTCGATACAGATAACCTGAAACCGAAAGACATATGGATTGAAACTGAGATTTCCGCTCTGAAAATCGGAACCGATCGCGGTAATTATGAAGGCGCGGAACAGGTTCCGGGCGCCCCCGGCTACCCCCGATGGGTCGGGGACAGCAACTTGGGGATTGTTCGCGGTATAGGAAGTGACGTTACCCGTGTGCAGGTTGGCGACCGAGTTGTGACCCGTCAGCCTCATCAATCCGAATATATCACCGATGAATCAGCGAGTATCGTCAAAGTTCCCGATGGTGTTCACCCGGAGGATGCCGTCTACACCCATCTGTACGCGCTCAGTGGCCACTGCTACCGAAAAGGTAATTTCCAGCCGGGCGAAACCGTGGCAGTTGTTGGGTTAGGGGTGCTTGGTCTGGGTGCGGTTGGGTTGGGGCAACCGTTTGGAGCACGGGTCGTTGGAATTGGCAATAGTCCCATCCGTTTGGAGATGGCAGAGCGAATGGGCGCGCACGCTGCGTTCCTGTATAACGACCCTGACCTTGATGCGAAGTTAGATGAATTTACCAACGGAATCGGTATTGATTTGGTTATCCTCACGGCGAATCCTTGGCCCGCTTTTCGCACATCTCTACAGATTGTTCGGGATAACGGTCGCGTATCTGTGGTCAGTTTGCTCGGTCGTGGCGAACCTCCCCTCGATTTCAATCCGTTACCGATGGAGTTGTTCTATAACAAGGGCATTTCAATCATCGCTGTGTCCGGAGCCCCGGGTTATCTATATCCCACGCCCGAAACCCGATTCAACAATGACCGACAAGGAGATTATATCGTTTCCTTAATGGCGGACGGACTCGTTGAACCGAAACGTTTAATCACCCATCGCTACCACTACACAGAGATAGTCAAGGCTTATGAGATGGCGTACCATCGGGAAAAGTCAATGTTGGGCGTCACTTTTGATTGGAAGGATTAGGAAACCTTATGTCCAACAGAGAGATATGCTTCCTAACCGCTACCGAGTTAGCACACCGCATCCGTGTGAAGGAACTCTCCGTCCGGGAGGTAATGGAAGCACATTTGACACAGATCGAGCGTGTGAATCCCAAGGTGAACGCCATTGTTACGCACACGGATCTTGCAGAAGTAATGGATCAAGCAGATGCAGCTGATGCAGCTTTGGCACGCGATGAGGATGTGGGACCATTGCACGGACTCCCTGTAGCACATAAAGATCTCGTCGAAACCCAGGGCATGAGAACTACCTACGGCTCCCCAATTTTCAAGGATTTTGTACCTGAGCACGATGCCTTGATTGTGGAACGTCTGAAGCAAGCCGGGGCTATCACTATTGGCAAGACCAATACACCGGAGTTCGGGGCTGGCTCTCAAACCTATAACGAAGTGTTCGGAGAGACGCTCAATCCGTATGACACAACGAGGACCTGCGGTGGCAGCAGCGGCGGTGCTGCGGTCGCGTTGGCGTGTGGTATGCTCCCAATCGCAGACGGAAGTGATATGGGCGGTTCGCTGAGGAATCCTGCCAACTTCTGCAACGTTGTGGGTTTCCGCACTTCTCCCGGCAGAGTCCCCGTATGGCCTGCCGTGTTGGGTTGGTTTCCGATATCGGTGGAGGGTCCGATGGCGCGGACGGTACAGGATGCAGCGCTGATGCTAAGCGCAATTGCCGGTCCCGATCGCCGTGCCCCCATTTCTATCAGTGAACCGGGGCAGATTTTCTCTCAATCCCTTGAGCGTGATTTTAGCGGTGTGCACATCGCTTGGGATCGGGATTTGGGCGGGTTACCAGTGGATCGGCAGGTGACTGCCACGATTGACGCACAACGCGGCGTCTTTGAATCGTTGGGCTGTGTAGTTGCGGACAAGACACCGGATTTCACGGACGCAGATGAGGTCTTTAAGGTGTGGCGTGCATGGCGGTTTGAGCTCGCATATTCTAAGCTGTTAGAAACTCACCCGGATCAGATAAAAGATACGGTCGTCTGGAACATCAAAGCGGGTATGGAGTTAAGTGGACCACAGATTGGGCAAGCAGAAATTAAGCGGACAACACTTTATCAACGTGTGCGGGAATTTATGGAGACTTACGAGTTCTTGATCCTTCCCGTGAATCAAGCACTTCCCTTCGATGTAAGACAGCGCTATATTACCGAGATTAACGGCGTGAAAATGGAGACATATATTGACTGGATGCGGTCATGCTATTACATCAGCGTTCTCGGTCTGCCCGCGATTTCGGTTCCCTGCGGTTTCACCTCGGAAGGTTTGCCGGTGGGCGTCCAAATTGTGGGACGACATCAAGATGACTTTGGGGTGCTTCAACTGGCCCATGCATTTGAACAGGCTACGGGTTTTTGGAAACAGAAACCGGCTGTGGCTGAATAGTATAGCGTAAGTATCGCAACTCTATAGACATATCGCTCCTCCGGGGTAAGAGATAGAATGGTTTAGCTTAGACAAAAAACTGGCAGATTTTCAACAGATAAGAACTTGAGATAGCATAGCTTTTGAACTAGAAAGTTTCCCTTACGCTCGTTACACAGAAAGGAGTTACAAATGTCTCAACGTACCCATGATGTTACGCGTTCTAATGAACTCTATCAACGGGCTGGCGAAATTATCCCCGGCTGGACGCAGCTGATCAGCCGACGCGCCAGCCAGTTTGCCAACGGTGTCAGTCCCACCTATGCCCAACGCGCCAAAGGCTCCCGTTTCATTGATGTGGATGGGAATGAATACATCGATTGGGTCAATGCGGTCGGTGCGATTATCCTTGGCCATGCGGATCCCGTCGTAGATACAGCGGTTAAAGAGCAGATTGATCGCGGTAGCCTTTATACGCTGAATGGTCCGCTCGAAATCGAATTAGCAGAAGAACTTATAGACACCATTCCGAGTGCTGAGATGGTGCGGTATACCAAAGGGGGCGGCGAAGCCTGTGCTGTCGCAGCGCGTATTGCACGAGGGACAACCGGCAAAGATAAAATTCTGTTCTGCGGCTACCACGGTTGGCACGACTGGTATCAAGCCGCAAATTATGGTGTAGATCCGGAAAGCGGCGAATACCCATTTGCAGGAATTGAACCAATCGGTGTGCCTCAAGCACTCGCGGGCACCGCAATCCCCTTTGTTTATGGCGATCTTGACATGTTAGAGGGGTTGTTAGCGGAAAACCACGGTGAGGTCGCGGCGATTATGATGGAACCCGCTCGTTCTGAGTTCCCTGAACCGGGATACTTAGAAGGCGTCAAAGCCCTTGCCCACAAGCACGGTGCCATTTTTATCTTTGACGAGGTATCTTGCGGTTGGCGATATTCAGTTGGTGGTATGCAGAAACCTCTCGGGGTTATCCCAGACATGACTGTCGTTGCAAAGGCGATGTCAAACGGCTATCCGATGGGTGCGGTGGTGGGTTCACGAGAGGTCATGGAGCCCGCTGGTCGCATGTTCATCTCCAGTTCCTATTGGAGTGATAACATTGGGACCATTGCCGCTCTGACAACAATTCGGGAACTGAAAAATCGGAACTCCGAGGTTCGGTTCAAGGAGCTGGGCGAGAATTTGCGCTCTACCCTTAACGAAGTAATCGCCGCTAGTGGACTATCGGGTGACTGCACAGGGCTCCATACAGCTCTTGGCGTTTCCCTTGATTTACCGGATGAGACGGTCGCTCCGCAAGTGAAGACGCTATTCATCCAAGAGATGGCGAAGCGTGGCATCCACTGCTATATGGGATTCAAAGGAACCCTTGCTCACACTGAAGAAGATATCCGTTTGACCGCCGATGCGGTAGCGGGTGCATTGGGTGTGATTAAATCTGGTATAGATGCAGGCGATGTGGACAGTTTGTTGGAATCTGATCTAAAGAAGGATCCGTTCCGACGCTTAGTCCGGTAATTATTCTTATGCTCGCTACTGATGAACCACTATCGGGAGATTCTTGCTTATGCTAATCATTGATGCCCACCTTGATCTTTCTTGGAACGCCCTTCAAGGGAATCGGGATCTGTTGCGTTCCGCCTATACCATCCGCACACAAGAAGCCGGTACGCCGGGAAAGGGACGTGCGCAAGGCACTGTTGCATTTCCAGATATGCGCGAGGGCCGACTCGCGGTATCCGTTGTCACCTTGTTTGCCCGTTCCACTGGGCACCCTTCTCCTCATTCGGATTATGCCTCACCAGTTCAGTCCTACGGCATCGCCCAAGGGCAGTTGGCTTACTATCGTGCCTTGGAATACGAAGGTCACATTCGCCTTATTACCGATCGCGCGACTTTGGATAGTCATATTGCTGACTGGGAGGCTTGGGAAGAGGCAGAATCCGATGATACGCCACCCCTTGGATTTGTAGTCAGTATGGAAGGGGCGGATCCGATTCTAAAGCCGGGTCAGCTGGAAGAATGGGTCGGAGGTGGATTGCGCCTGCTTGGGCTTACGCATTACGGACCGGGACGCTACGCCGGCGGGACTGGCACCGAATTGGGTTTAACAGAACTCGGACCGCCGTTGCTCGCTGAGATGCAGCGGTTAGGGGTTACGCTCGATCTCACCCACTGCTCGGATCAAGCGTTCTGGGAGGCGTTGGATCACTACGAGGGATTGGTGTTGGCAAGCCATAACAACTGCCGGGCACTGGTCCCTCATCAACGTCAGTTCAACGATGAACAGTTGCGAGCGATTTTTGAACGAGATGGTGTGATTGGTGCAGCTTTCGATGCGTGGATGCTGCAACCGGGTTGGGTTTCCGGACAAAGCACGAACGAAGCGGTCACGCTGAACACAGTCGTTGACCACATGGACCACGTATGTCAGTTGGCAGGTAATAGCCGTCACGCTGGCATCGGCACAGACCTCGATGGCGGTTATGGACGGGAACAGTCCCCAAGCGATCTAGATACCATCACCGATCTCCAAAAAATAGCAGGTTTGCTGGCAGACCGGGGTTACAACGACGACGACATCCGCGCCATGATGCACGGAAATTGGCTGCGTCTATTACGGCAAGCGTGGAATAATTGACACGGATTGTACTTAACAGAGGGAAATTATGAGTGCCGATGAACGCAGTGTTTTGGACCTATTCAGCCTGAAAAATAAAGTGGCTGTTGTAACTGGGGCGTGTGGCTGGTTGGGATCAGCGATGAGCCGTGCCCTTGCCGAGGCGGGTGCACAGGTCGTAGCTACCAGTCGTGATGGCGGACAGGCTGCTGAATTCGCTTCCACGCTGTCAGGTGACGGACATCTAGGATTGGGGCTCAGTCAGGGCGATACTGACACGATTCCCGGTTTCGTCGCGGAAGTGGTGGAACGAATGGGTAAAATTGATGTGTTAGTCAATAATGCTTACGGTGCTACAGCACCGGACATCGACAATGCCACAGCAGAAGACTTTAATCAGGCGTATCATGTCGGCGTAACGTCATATTTCTTGTTGGCACGAGATGTGATGCTCCACCTCCGCGAACAGCAGCGTCCGGGATCTATCATCAATATCGCCAGTATGTACGGCGTCGTGGCGAGCTATCCGAGTGCCTACGAAGGATTGTCTGCTAACAGTCCCCCTAACTACCACGCTCTCAAGGGCGGTGTGGTGCACTTAACCCGTCATCTCGCGGCGTATTGGGCAAAATACAACATTAGGGTCAACGCGATCGCTCCCGGACCATTTCCTAAGCCAGAGGTACGCGACAACGTTGAAGGCTTCATCCCCCGTTTGGAGGAGAAGGTGCCGTTAGGACGTATGGGGAAACCAGAAGAGTTGAAAGGTGCGGTTGTGCTGCTAGCCAGTGACGCCGGTAGTTATATCACCGGACAGAATCTGTTAGTTGATGGTGGGTGGACCGCTTGGTAAGAGCCCAAGATTGATGGGGAACAAGAAAAACAGATATAGCGTCATATAGATCCTGCGTTGTTTGATTCCAGCTGCAATATCGCTACCTTCTCCTTCAAGGGTCGATAGACATACTCATTCATCACCGCAATTGCTCCGCGATCGGACTGATCACGAACAACAGCCGCATACGCTTCTAACGCTTGACGGGCGATTGCTAATGCAGTCTCTGAATGCCGCAGCGCTTCAGCAGGCTTCCCGTCCGCTTCCGCAATTGCAGCGCGACGGACCGTGCCGATCATATCCAGATAACGGATACCGAACTGCAAACGCCCTATCCAATAATCGACATAATTTTGCCCAGACGACTGTGTTTTTTCGCGCGCGCGGTGTGCAGCGTCCAGCGCCCGTTGATAACCCTGCCGATCCTCAATTAATTCATCAGATATCGGCTGTGGCGTCCAGTGCTTAATCAGCATACCGGGCACAGGAAAGGTCAACCCCAACCCATGGGCTTCTAACGCAACCGTCGTTCTCTCTACTTCACGAAACATCGTCAACATCTCCTCAATACACGCTTCTCCACACACAGCGCGGATCTGATCTCTGTAGATGTCTTCATGGTTTACATTTCGGTCCCAAGCTGCCCTCGCCAGATAGGCAACACATGGGTCGTGATCGGCAATGAGCCAGTAGCGTGTGGAAAATCCTGCCCAGCCGTGCCGGCACAGGTCCTGCGTCAATTCATATAGGGAGCCGGTCGCCAATTGCGGTAACAGTCCCACGTTGTCGTCGTGAAGCGTGTAAATAAGACTGCAGGCGTGCTCATTGCTGGGAATGTTTTTGAGGACTTCCCGTCGTTTGACAATGCGGGAGGCGGTGTAATCCACAAAATTCAGCGTTTCCCAGCCGTGAGGTACAAGTCTCCCAAGTACCGGAAAGAGTTCCTCCGCCACGTTGTTATAAATAAATTTCATGTCCGGACGACTGGACTTCTTGAGCGCTTTTATCTCATTGAGGAGTCGGTCGTAGAAGTACAGAGCGACAATATCGCCTTTGACCTCTTGCAAGGCACGCTCTTCTCCTCCGGGATATGCGGAGCGTTGTACCGCAGCAGTTAGCAGATCGTCAATCGAGCGCAGCGATGAAATATTATACTTTGCATCGAGCGCCTCCCATGCCCGTTCGTACAATCCCAACCACTGCCGAAACTCTGGCATCCCCAACGCCACATAATCTACTTCAGGATAGGTATCCACAGTCGCGCGTAGCACAGTCGTTGCAAGCTCGGTAAGTGCCGGATCGTCAATATCGGTTTCAGCAGTTGGTACAACGGTCAGCGCCGCCAACTGATGCACTTCTTGGGAGTCTGTGAGTAACGATGCAAATTCGGGTGGAAATTCAGTCAGTGTAGCGACGATAACGCACTCCATTCCGCGCTGATGTGCGTAGTTTATCAGGTCATGCACCAACTGTTGACCTGCCGCCATGAATTCCTCATAATTCGCCCCGCGTGGCAGGTTGGGATTCCAGAACTCTTCCTCGTCGCCAAACAGATCGCGCCCCACCATATCGTCGGTGATGGGATAGTGGAAATCGAACCAGAGCGTCGCTGAGTTTCGCTTGATCCCTTTGATCTCGTAGTGGAGAAACGGTTGCCAGGGCCAAATGGAGAGCAGAATGCGGTTAAATTTAAGTTTCGCCAACTGGTCAAGTACGGGGCGATAATCCCCCATTCCCCACGATTCGGGACCACACGCAAAATCATTGATAACGCGCCATTGGCGAACCGGCAACGCTGGCTCCATCGCGATATCCAGATCCGGGAGGCGGAAGGTGCGTGTTTCCGGCAAGACATCACCGTGCAACAGATAGCGCACACCCCAGCGTTCCACCAATTCGTATACCGCCCACAATGTCGCACGCGGACTGCCTCCCTTAACCACCAGCGATGGTCGTCCTTGAAATTGCATACGGCGCAAGATGAAACCCTGTTCGCTGAGCGATGGAAAAGGGGTTCTTTCCTTCGTCTCCTGACCAGTCACATCAATGTTCAAGTTACCGACGAGGAACAGCACTTCCGCTTCTGTAGACACATTCGATACTGGACGGGTCTCCACACCAAAAAGTGTCTCAAGGTAGTCACAGAGTTGTTCTGCAGCGAAGTGTTCCAACTCAGGAGCATTTCCGCTGACGATCACAGCAACTTGCGTGTTATCGCCTGTGTGCGTATGATGCGTCTGCATCTGATTTTTCCTTTCCGTTCTGTTCTGAGGAAACAGTCGCGATTAGAAATCGCTCCTACAGGCGTCTGCGTTTGCACAGACTTTTGGCTGAATTATGAATTTTCTTCAATTATTCAGCGGATGTTTTTTTGACTTTACCATCTTTAGAAAATTCGAGAACTGTTCCCGTTTTGATTAGCTCGCCTTTAGGAGATTCCCAATCTTTTGCTAAAGTTGCGTACTTGAGATGACCATCTTTAAAGTATTCCACCCAAGTACCTGCTTGTAACCAAAAACCAGCCGGTGCCTGCCAATCTCGATTGAGCATAAGACCGATAACTTGGCCATTTTCAGCGTAGTAAATCGGCGTATTCGCTCTCGCTTGGGGCCTATCAGCAAATTCTCGGTCTTCAGGAAACACCGCCAGCTGCGGATTGCCGTTTTCATAAGATCGCAGGACGTAAGCTTTTCCATACTTCTTTAACAAGACCTTAAACATCTGGTCGGAGGGGAAAGCCTTTTCCTCGTCCCGATATTTTTTCAAGAGGGACATCCATGTTTCTGAAGTCGCATTTGCTAATGATGAACTAGTAAAAGGTGAATCGGTATTGGATTGTTCAATTAAAGGAATTAAATCAGGATTTTCTTCCAAAACCTTTTCCAACCAATCGAAACTTAATGGAGTTAAAACCAACGAGGTATCGTCGTTATCAATTTGGACTTTATACACAACGTGGACCGGTCTCCAATGAAACATTGACCAGAAGGTGAACGCAGTATTTGTGAGAAGATTCATATCGCTAGATATCATGTCATCATTGGAATCATCGAAAAGATCCAAATTAAAATTTGCCATAACGATGTCAGTGAAGTATGAATCTTCTATCTGAAAAAACTTGATCCGAGCAACGGAGACTTTCCTATTTTCATCGAAGATTTTTACCGTGTTATCCTCAAAAACCCACGGCTTTATATTCATTGGTAAAACCTCCCCATCAAGAACTATAAAAGAGAGCCATTCTCCTTCGAGTTGGGGAAATTCAACAACGACTTCGTCTGTGTAGAAAGGGTTTAATGACTGCACAGTATTATCAATATCAATGCAGCCTGCAAATATGCTGGATAACAAAATGAGTAGGCAAAGATATAGCTTCGCAGTAGCGGTTGCCCAATTAACCGTAAAAACGAGGCGACTCGTCCATGCCGCCGACGTGACTCGAAATATACGCCAACTTATACGGTTTCCCCTGCTCATAAGCGTCATTCCTCCTCATCGGCTCAAGGTTCGCATCTTTGACGCCATACCGATTCAAACGGTTGGAATCGGTGGCATCAAGAGCATGTCAGAGTGACTGTTTCCTGCTTGACTATCTCTTTGACGTGCTTGTAGGGAGCGACCTCGGTTAATTCCAGTGTCTCCGGCGACAATTTTGCCCGAATCTCGTCTGGAAATGGGTCAAAAGTCCCGTAGGTAGTGTACTGTGGCATGTATCGCAGTATCAGGAAGCGGCGATCTCGATCTCTCGGTTTCCAGACGAGTACACCGTGGGTGAGCAGTTCGGAGATAATTACAACATCGCCAGCGCGTGGTGTGATATTGGCTACGGCTGGATGTGGTTCTGGGTCTATGATATCGGTATCTGGAACAAACAGATCTGGAGGGCGTAGAAATTCGCTTTTGTGAGACCCCGGAATCACAACGAGTCCTCCATCACTAGGCATCACATCGGTTAGGTAGAAGAAAACAACGAAAAAATCACAGTAAATCTGTCCATCTTGGCAGAAATAACGGGGCATTTCGGGACCGCCCCCGCCTTCTCGCGCGCAGTGTAATGGGTGAAATCGTTGTCCATGAGTATTTCGCCCCAACGTACCACTGGTAAACCGGGGTTTGTCGCCGGTCAATTCCTTGATGATGGGCCAAGTCACCGGATGGAAACAGAGAGCCTCGAGATCCTTATCGAACGCGAAACCGTGGGAATAGGGGGTAAAGTCCGGACGTTCTAAATCTGCACCGAATCCAGGCTCCCATTTTTCTGGTGGGGTGCGAATATAGCGATCAGCTGCCTCCTGAGCCTCTTTTAGTTCGTGCGCGTTGAGTACGTTCTTCAAGTGAAGATAGCCGGTCACATCAAGCAGATAGCGTTGTTTGGGCGTCATTGAAGTCTCCAATAGTGGTTTAGTACATCAACCTACAGTACGGGATTTAGCAGTTCTCATCCGCAGTTCTGTGCGATCCCCGCCATCACTTCCTCCTGATCTGCCGGGGAATAAAAATAAGATCCAGGCTGCCATTCCCCAACGTCTCCGAGTAACCTTCGCTGTCGAGGTGTACACCGTTCGAGAACCTCCGGCGATGGCTGTTTGTAATCGTACGCACGGAAACAGTGATGGCTATAGCAATAAATGAGCGTTTTACGTGGATAATTTGATCTGTTGCTCGCTGCGCCGTGCCATAACGCGTGTGGAAAAACCGCCGCGTCTCCGGCTTCCACACAGAGTTGCAGTGCTTCTGTGTTATGCGGACTCTCTGCGTTTCCAAGCTGAGTTGTTGGGAAGGGACGGTGATGGCTGCCGGGAACAATGGTAAAGTTCCCATGGTCAGGGGCAGTAAGCGGCGTAAGAAAATATTGGATTTTAATCTGTAGCGGGAGGCTGCTTTCCTCAACTCGTATGCGCTGCATCGCTTGACCTCCATCTGGATGTAGCGCATGCGAAAAACCTTTAGCGCCCGGATTTGGCGACCGAACCATGGCTTGAGACATACTCAATTGAATGAAGGGACCGAGCAGTTCAAGCACAACCGGGAATGTTACAGGATGATCCATCAGTCCGACGAAAAGATCATTCTCCTCAATGATGTTTAGTTTATTGAGTCCGGTATATGGCTCCGCCCCAACCCCGCTTCGTGCGCCTTCGGACGACAGCTGTCTTCGATGTTCTTCATCGATCTGATCTACCACGGTTGTCAACTGCTTAATATCTTCCGCAGAAAGCACACCCCTTAGGATCAGATAGCCGTCTTTCTTCCATTGGTATTTTTGTTCTTCGGTTAGAACCCTTACATCCAAAACGGTCTCCCAAGGTATTTCAAGCTTCCTGCGTCGCTGCAGGTAAATTTCAGTATTTACTCAGTTAAGCAAGTTGTTGCGTAGCCAGCGGTTGCGGATCCGTATTTCAACGTAGGGCTGTTGATTCTGGATTATCGAGATACTACAGATATTGATTCGATCTGTCCAGTACCACCAGATCGAATCAACTTAGGTTAATTAACCAAAACGCTGTACATCCTCTCACAACAATTGCTCTAATTCTTCTTGTGTTTTATCTACGTTTTCGATATAATAGAAGAATGAAACCTTGGTATACTACTCTATCATTACCATGGATTCCAGATGAAACTCAGGTTTCGCAACTTGGAAGTGTAATAAGCAAAAATCTGGGTTAAAGTCAATACCATATTCTAACGACCATTGGGAGCAAAATTTCTATGGCAAACGGATCAATGACTACCCGCGAAAGCGCGGATGCAACAATTATTGACGTTAATGAAGATCTCGGAAGCTATGCAGCTGCTGATTTGCGAAAGACAATTGACACACTTATCGACAGCGCATCGCAGAAAATCATCGTGAATTTGAGTGAAGTTCAACATATCAATAGTACAGCTATCGGCGCGATGGTTGGCTCTGCAAAGCGACTACGCACGAATGGCGGAGACCTCAAGGTTTACGGTCTAGCAGCGAATCTCAAACGAACATTTGATTTAGTGGGAGCCTCTAGCGTTCTCGAAATCTATGATTCAGAGAGCAGCGCTCTCGCTGCGTTTTAGGTTACCATTTAGGTGTTAGTAAAAAGTAAAGATTCGAACACACGGGCTTGGCCGGGGGGTATGATTTTCGCGCCAAGCCCCTGACTTTTCGACTTGGTGTTCTGGCATGACTCAAAGAGAAAAAACAAAACAGGAGATTCTTAAACTGTCAGTACCTAGCTGCCTGAAGTATATCCGTCCAATCCAGATGTTTATTGGACAATTGGCACAACAGCTTGGGTTTTGCCGGACCCGTATCTACGATATTGAACTTATTATTGATGAGGTTTGTAGCAATGCCATCGAACATGGCTCAGAGACCCCTGATTCAGGCATTGACCTGACCCTCACCTTCGATTCAAGCAAGTTAGAAATTCATGTTCGAGATAAAGGTAAATCTGTACGGAAGAATTGGCTAGCAACAGGAAGATTAGACGAAGTATCTCAAAAGATGACTCCTGACAGTGAACGTGGACACGGTATTTTTCTCGCGGAAAGACTATCAGATTCCCTCGAAATACTGACCAATCCCCTTGGCGGAACTGATGTTCAAGTTATTTTCTACTTTTCCACAAGCAGCAGTTCCTAACATTTGAAGGGATAGACTAATGGAATTTAACATTCGTCACAGGGCTGGGGTTACCATTTTCAGTCCAAGCGGTGAAATCATTGGAGATGCAAGCCGTGAGTTTCGCGAAGCAGTTGCCGAGCAACTTGCTTCAACTTCTGATGCACCCAAATTTCTGTTTGACTTCACCACCGTTCCAATGATGGATAGCACTGGACTTGGAGTGTTAGTGGGAACACGTTTAACCATTATGCCTAAAGGTGGGCAGGTTGCCCTCATCAATCCTAGCTCGAAAATTAAAACGCTTATCACTGCATCGAAATTAACCACGGTGTTTGAGCAATACTCAGACGAAGATGAAGCGATAGCAGCACTGACAACCAGTTGAAACGGCATAGAGTGGTTAGATGGAGGTGTCTATGTATTTATGCCTTGATACTTCTATACAAGCCTTTTAACCATCTTGATGAGTGTGCCAGACTTTTCGTAAGTGACATCATCCATGCATGATTCAATCAGAAAAAGCCCCCTACCACTGCTTTTAAAGAGGTTTTCGGGCTGCATCGGATCTGGAACTTGCTCGCGGTTGAAACCTTGTCCCTCATCTTGGATCACAACTGTGAACTGATCTGGCTGAATAATGAATTCAAAATGTGCACGTTTCTCCGGATCTTCCTGATTGCCATGTTTTATCGCATTGGTGCCCGCTTCAACCACTGCTAGATTGATTAGGTCGCTTGACTCTTCATCCAGTGGCATCTGGCTAAGAATTTCCGTAATAACAGCATGCAAGGTATGAACCCATCGTAGTGAGCTTGGGACATTTAGGCGAATCACTTGTGTTACTGCTTGTTCCACTTGGTCTCTTCTCCCATATCATTTGGTTAGCCATTGCCGGTTCACAAAGTGGAAAGGTATGACACCGAAGGCGAATATAGATAGACCCATCGTCATTGTTATTTGACTGACCGATGCTGAAACGTTTCCGCATGATCACGGAAAGATCATCCTGAAGAAGGAAACAATCCTATGTCAGAAGAATCATCGCGCATCCGCCAGAACGCAGATGTCAAAATTATCGATGTCAACAACTATTTGGGAAGCTACGCAGCTGCTGACCTACGCGAAACGCTTGCAGACCTTGTTAACCAAGATGTCCAGAAGATCATTGTGAATTTGAGCCAGGTCGAACACATCAACAGTGCGGCTATTGGAGCCCTTGTTGGTACCGCAAAGCAGCTTCGCCTTAAAGATGGGGATCTCAAGCTTTACGGCTTGACAGACAATATTAGGCGGACTTTTGACTTAATCGGTGCTTCTGATATTGTCGAGATCCATGAATCAGAAGATAGCGCACTTTCCACTTTCTAGGCGACATTGACGAACTATTGATCAATTGATTGAGAATCGAATATCCTAGATCCATTCTCGGCGTTCGACCGCGCCAGTTCACACCCATCAATAGCAACAATAGTAATATCATCATCTTTCGGTCGACCATCACTAAATTGATCCGTTTTGTTGAGAACCGTTTCAACAAGAATGGATGCTGGATCCGCTATTTGTTGGGTGATGACCTCTTGAATCCCTTGAGGGGTAAATTCCTCTCCACGTGAATTTTGGAGTTCATAAGCGCCGTCAGTATAAAGAAACAGTCCATCCGCAGGGGTGAAAGGGTAATGGTATGTTTGATATGTTGAGTCTGGGAGTAATCCCAACCCTTTTCCCGTTGACTGATCTCCGATCGGTCTACAGACATTGCGTTGGCGCTGGACTAGGAATGGAAAGGGGTGTCCTGCATTGGCGTAGTGTAGTGTCTCTTTGTCGAGGTCTATAACGGCACAGAACGCGGTTGCAAACATATACTGTTGCGAACTAATCATCTTATTGAAACGCGCGTTTAATTCTTTGAGCAGGTATCCGGGGTCATCTGTCTGGGCGCTCATCTCCTCGACAATGGTCTTAATGAACACAGTGATAAAGGCTGCTGAAACGCCATGCCCCATTACATCGGATATGAAGACGCCTAGTCGCCCCTGTTCAACCTCCCACAAATCAAAAAAATCTCCGCCCACAACAACCGCAGGTGTATAGTGCGAAACAATGCGGAATCCCAAGAAATCGGTGACTCCTTGAGGCATCAGACTATCCTGAATCTCGCTTGCCATCTGTAGCTCTTTATCCAAACGTTCATTATGCAGCTTGAGTTCACGATTCGCTTGTTCAAGTGCATCATGATATCGTTTTATGCGCACCAGTGAACGCACACGAGCCAGGACCTCATGGCTATCAAATGGTTTACATATAAAATCGTCCGCGCCTGCCTCGATCGCTTCGATTCGGTCTTCCTGCTCCGAAAGAGCCGTTACCATCACCACCGGAATAAATTGCGTGGCCTCCTCCGCTCGAATCCGTTGACATACCTCGAATCCATTCATCCCCGGCATCATAATATCAAGCAGAATCAGATCGGGGGCATTCTTCTGGATTAGCTCTAAGGCTTCCTGACCGCTGTTTGCTGCGAGAACTGTGTATCCCTCAGCTTGGAGCCGAATTTGAAGCAATCGGATGTTTTGCGGTTCGTCATCAACAACAAGGATTCTAGCGTTAGGTGGTTTACTCATTATTCTCGCGTCCTTCAAGAGGAGACATGAACCAACTACAACTTACAGATTCCAAGGATATTTAGCAGATTATACCATAAACCTATCCTTATCCTCATCCTCCAGATCCGCTAGTGCCTCATCTTCAGTATCGTACAGATCAAAGACATTCGTGAGCTTAGTGATAGCCAGCAGCGATTTGACAGATCTGTCAACATTTGACAGTAACAGCCTCACCTCGCTTCGCATCAATGAGCCACGCAGGGCAACCAACATGCCCAATCCAACACTATCCATTAAGTCGACATTCTTGAGATTCAGGACGACATTCTTTCCACCCCCATCAACCAATTCCTGAATTTTGTCACTCAATTGGATCCGATCTTCGCCAAGGATACTGCCCGAAATCTGGACTACAACATTCTCATTTTGGTGTTTAACTGAAATATCCATGATGTAATTTGCTCCTATTAGAAATACGCAGCCGAGCGGTGCGGATAGAGTTTATCGAGAGACGTGCATTACTGGGGAGAAAGTGACACGTGGTGCCGATGTCCCAATCGGTGAAGATTAGAGTTCCAAGCTAGGAACCCTCCGCCACAATTCCTTTATTCCCTAATTAAGCACACATTTCAGTTTATCATAACCCCGCGCGGGGCGTCAATCGTTTTTTCTACAGCGCGTCTTGCTACCTACTCCACCTAAGCCAACGCAAAAGTACAACCTACTTGTTGTATTCTCACTCACTTAAATGACGCTCTATTAAATCAACCAGTGCGTGCGTATCAACCGGCTTGCTGATATAGTCGTCACAACCTGCATCACGAAACTGTTCCCGCTCTCCTTTCATCGCTGCTGCAGTGAACGCAATAATTGGCACATGACACCATTCGGAATTGGCTTTAATCTGCCGAGTCAAGTCTTCTCCACTGATACCGGGAAGTGCGATGTCCATCAGAATCAGATCTGGGAGCCCAGCTTGTAATAGTGCAAGCGCCTCCTCCGCATCAACAGCCTCAAGTACCTCATAGCCCTTCGCTTTTAACACTATCCGCACAACCTTCCGGTTAAGTTCCATGTCTTCAACCACTAGAATCCGTCTGGTGCTCATGAGCGTGTCTCCGCTTTTTAAGTTGGCATTCGCAAGCGTTCGATTCTCTTGATAGCCGCTAATAATTCTTCTTTGACGTTGCCTGTTTTCCGGATAATCGATTGAATCTGACCGTTGAGTCGATCCCGATCTTCATCAGTAAGATCCAATGCCGTGCAAATAACAATTGGAATATCGCAGGTTCGCGGATCACCGGTTAAACGCTGAATGACCTGGAACCCATCTACTTGAGGCATCATCATATCAAGAATAATCAAGTCGGGCGACTGAGAGATCGCTGTTTCGATTGCCTCACTTCCCCCATACACCTTCAGGACGTCATATCCGTCGCTAGTCAATACCGTGGATAGTAGGCGCACCGTCTGTGGATCATCATCAACCACAAGGATACGCGGTGAGCCGTCCCGACTAGGGAGTTTTAGAGATTGGAGCGAAGCCAGAAGTATTTCTTTATCAATCGGCTTGACCAGATGGTCTACCGCTCCCAAACCGAATGCCAGTTGACGCTCTTCCGTTACCGAAACGATGATAACCGGAATTGACTGTAGGTTCGGTTTCGTCTTCATTTCTCTTAGTACTTGCCAACCATCCTTTTTCGGCAAAAGAATGTCAAGCGTGATTGCAAATGGGCGTATTTCAGAAGCTTTTTTAATGGCTTCTTCGCCATCTGTGGCATATTCTACGTGGTATCCGGCCTCTGTTAGATAAATTCCCAAAAGCTGAGCTGCTTGTTCGTTGTCCTCAGCAATTAAAATAGTTCGGTTGTCATTGAGAGAACCGGCAGTTTCAGACGTTGAGGTATCTGGTGCAGTTACATCAATCTGCTCTGTCTGTTGGTGTAAGGGGAACGTGAAGGAGAACGTACTTCCTCTGTTTATCTCACTGTCAACCCAGATCTTTCCTCCATGCAATTGAATCAACCGATTGGTCAATGCTAACCCCAATCCGGTTCCACCATGGGCGCGTGTACTTGAAGCATCCAGCTGCGTGAAGGGTTGAAACAACTTTTCGCGGTCCTGTGGCGAGATACCCACACCAGTATCAGTCACACTCCCCAGCAACGCAGAACTTAAAACCTCAAGTTTCGTAGTAACTGTCCCACCTTCATCGGTAAATTTGATGGCATTGGAAAGTAGATTGTAGAGGATTTGCTTGAATTTGAGTTTGTCTGCTTCTATCGTAACATCCTGACTCAATTCAAGGACGAGTTGAATCCGTTTCTTATTCGCAAGAGCCGTAATTATAGTATTGACCTCTGTCACTGCTTCCTGAACGGAGAAATACTCCAGCTGCAGATCCATTCTGCCAGCCTCAATTTTCGATAAGTCAAGAATATCGTTAATCATAGCAAGCAGGTGATTTCCGCTGGTACGGATATCGAGGACTAATTCTTTCTGCTCGTCGTTAAGGGTTCCCAAAATTTCATCTCGTAAGATTTCGGAAAATCCGATAATCGCGTTCAACGGTGTGCGAAGTTCATGACTCATGGTGGCAAGAAATTCACTTTTGGCACGGTTTGCATACTCGGCGGCATCCTTAGCTTCCTGCAATGCAATTTCGGCTTGTACCCGATCCGCAATGTTAGTATTAATGCCGACCCAATTGATGATTTCTCCCGCATCGTTTCGAACAGGTGTACCAATAAAAATAAACGTCTGATAGGAACCGTCTTTGGCTTGGAACCGACATTCACCACTGTAGGTTTCGCCGTGGTTATAGGCACGTTCCCACTTTGCGAGCACGTCCGGAAGATCTTCTGGATGCAACGCTTCTGCCCATCGAGTACCCAGTGATTCTGCCTCTGTGCGTCCGGAAAATTCATGCCAAGCTCTGTTCAGAAGAGCGACCTGACCATCAGCGTCCGCAACCCAAATTATCTGTGGCGCGGCTTCAATGAGTGTCCGATAAAGTGCTTCTTGGGCAGCCAGTGCTCGTTCCGCTTCCTTCTGTTTGGTCACATCCCGCCATGTTGACCGACTTGCGACAATCTTGCCGGTTTCGTCGCGCATCGGTGTCGCTTGCAAAAGGACGTCAATGGTGCTACCGTCTGCCCGGCGGAGGGTCCGTTCTTGTCTAATGATTTCGCCCGTTTCGACGAACGCTGAGGAGGTTTGTTGTGCAGCCTCTATAGATTCACGAGCATACAACTCCAAGAAGGAGTTGCCGGTAATCTCCTCTTTGCTACGCCCGATAACCTCCGCAAGAGTTTGGTTGCATTCCAATATGTTCCCACTAACTAAATCAACAACCGCCATCATATCTGGCGCGTTTTCGTATAGGTCACGATAGTGGACTTCGGCTTGTTTTCGTTCAGTGATGTCTCGAGCAACGGCATAATACAGTTGCTCTTCAAGAGATACTGTTGAGCTCCATAAGAGCCACTTATACGATCCGTCTTTGCACAGGTAACGATTTTCAAAGGAAACGACATCTTCGCCGGTTGTTATGATCTTCTGGGCTTCAGCAATTGTTGCTTCTTGGTCTTCAGGGTGAACAAACTCGATGAAGGGTTTTGTTTTGAGTTCCTCAACTGTAAAACCGAGCGTTTTTTCCCACATCGGATTCAGTTCTTTGAAGTAACCATCGAAACCGGCGATACACAGCATATCCAGCGATAGCGTAAAAAAACGGTCGCGCTCTGTGGTATCGGCAGGAATAGTCATAGTGGTTTATCTCCTTCATTTTTCGGTCTCGAATTTCGATTATCGGGGAAGGGATAGCCCGAACTCTTAAAGCCTTTCACAAGAAACGAACGAAGTTCTTCAGAGATTGGTTAGAAAAATTACTCTCTGCGTTCTTTGAGAGGCTTACTTTCAATATCGCGGGTTCCTGATTCGTCTCACTACCGAAAAAAAATAAAAACAGAATTCTGATGCATACAGAATCATGGGTTTACGGTTTTACCAGTTTGGATCAGACCAACGAAACCGGAACCAGTTCTACCGGTAATAAGCGGCACTCAGGTAACCTCATTTCTTCTTCAGCACCATTAAAGTTAAATCATCAAACCGCTGGGCCTCTCCTTGGAACTCCAACGTTGAGTTATAAATTTCGGTGCAGATTTCGCCAGCATCTGCGTTGCGGAGTTGCTTCACCAGTTCCTCTAGCCGTTCCTCTTCGTACATCTCGTCGTGGATATTTACCGTTTCGGTGACCCCATCGGTATAGAATAGAACTGTATCTCCACTGTAAATTTGAATTGTTTCATCTTCATATTCCAACATTCGGCAAAGCATATCGTCAGGATACATACCTATCATCAAGCCACCTGCTTCCAGCCGTTGTATACTGC
Source organism: Candidatus Poribacteria bacterium (assembly GCA_965220385.1). GTDB lineage: Bacteria > Poribacteria > WGA-4E > WGA-4E > PCPOR2b > PCPOR2b. The sequence goes on from OZ244825.1 coordinate 2,942,728, forward strand.
CATCCTGCCGGATAACCAAAGGAGAGTTGTGTCCGGCATTGAGTGAGGTAAGCCTACCTGTCTCTGGATGCAACCGTGCATAACAGAGTGTTGCGTATTTGTCGATTGGGCTGCTCTCACGGATAAGGGCATTCAGTGCCATCGCCCTCGCTGGCAGATCCGCTTGTCTTGCGACCTCTGAGAGTAACGCTGCACGAAGCGTTGCCACCAGTAAAGCTGCTTGCATGCCTTTCCCAGCAATATCAGCGATGACCAATCCCCACGATCCATCTGGTTCCTGTATGTAACCGTAGTAATCCCCTCCAACGCCATCATGGTGTGGCAGACTCATCCCAGCAATCTCATAGCCCGGAATCTCTGGCGGTGCCTTTGGAAGAAGGTTTTCCTGAATTTTTGCTGCTTCCTCCATTTCTGCCTGCAATCGCCGCTTCTCAATTGCTTCCTGATAAAGCCTTGCGTTTTCTATTGCTACACCAACTTGCGTGGCAAAGGCTTCAAGAAGAATTCCATCTTCATCTGTGAACTCCAGTGTTATGCCAGCTCGACCCTCTTTACTGAAAACAACGAGTATACCCAGAATTGCATGTCCAAAAACTGGAGATGCTATCAGATTATTTCCACCAAATAGCGCCGCTAGCTCCTGATCGTTATGGATCTGGGTCCTGCCTTCGATCGCTACGTCACGAAGTATAGAAAGTGTAGGCTGTATTTCTTGGTCAGTTTCCAACGGAATAGAGAGGGTTTCTGCGCCTGGTGACAGTTGCAAGTCAAGCGCAAAAGAGTCTCTTATCTCCAGCTGCTGTGTAACCGGATTGATAAGCATCAGACAACCCGCGTTAGCGTCCAGCAAACTGACAGCATGATTGACGACCTCTTCCTCTAAGAGCTCTGTATCTAACAACTTGGCAATTTGGGCAGTTGTGTCAGAAAGCATGAAGAGGCGGAATTTGGCGGCACGCATATCTTCTTGAGAACGTGAATGCGCAATTGCGACTGAGATATAGTCGGCGAGGACATTTAGTAGTTCTCGCGTCCACCGAGAGTCTTCAGAATCATCAGGAAGCTCACCGAGACTGATAACACCTAGAAACTCTTCATCAATTTTTAGTGGTGCCCAAAGAGTTGCGCTTAATACTTGCAGCTGTGGCTGAATCGCATTTAAGAAGGATCTTAAGGGGGTAGGCGGCTTGGAAACATCAAGGAGGGAGGATTGCAGCATTGCACTGATTTCGTTAGACGTGATTGGAATGACCAACGATTCGCCCACGGACTCGTCTGGAATATTAATTGATGATTCGAGAGTAAGTAGACTCTCTGCAGGATTGAAGCGTAATATGGCGCCTCGGGTGACCTGCAATGTTCTGAGAACTATTCGCAGATAGGTCTGGCTTGATGCACCAAAGTTGCTCTGCCCAGAAACGAGAGCTTTGCCCACCTCCTTAATCTCAGACAGACCCAGAATTAGCCGCTGCATGGTTTGTTCAACTGAATCAGTCTGCATTTAAAGACCTTTGCTTTAATATAGCCGTTCTAGGCGACAGAAGCGGAGTCATTCACACCGGAACAAACGTATTTGTCCCGCAAAACCACATCAGTCAACGAGATAATGGTTAGTGCTTGGGGGCGAGCTAAGGCCCTAACCGGTCTAGTTGCTTTCGGCTAAAGCCTTGGCAGCCAAGTACCTACTATTTGCACTGATCTGCAATTTTCTCGCGTTTACTTTGAAATTGAAGCTACAATTCCTCGACGGATCAGGAACGTAGGGAAGATCGATATGCGTTGTACCGCACGCCGGCTAACCTACTTCGGCAAGAAAGGTAATTGCTATTCACTGGAAAGCGACGAAATTGCTTCGTCTTCGCTCTCGAAATGTTCAAATGTGGAGATTAATCGGCTTCTGATAATGAGACTCTTAACATTTTTCTCGCTGACGTTGATGACAGCAACTCGACCACCCTTCTGAATAATAGATACATGTGCCCCTAATAGGGTTCCGAGCCCGGAACTGTCCATCACTGAAACATCGGCAAAGTCAAACAAAAATTTCGGCGCACCGGAAATTTTTGCACTTTCCTCATTAATCGCCTTGCTGAGATCGCGAACAGATCTCCCAATAATCTTGCCCTTAGGTTTTAAGATGACTATATCATCTCTTTGACGAACATCGATAGCCATTGGTTTTCCTCCTATCTCTTAATCTCAATATATACTGCACACCGTCAGAACTTACGCCCTTCGCTTGCCATCCTGAGATTTGAAACTCATCCTTGGACGAAGCGATGAATCTCAGCGTCAGAGATACCTCACGAAACGTATCGCGATATGCGACGCGAGGTTTAACGTCCAAACGATACTTGTGCAAGCAATGATAATCACCCGCCAAAGCGCAATATTACCCGATGCCGGGTATGATTTGTTGCAACGCTAAGTGTTTCCTATTCTAAAGGAGGTAGGTTTTTTTGTCAAGTGTTTAATTTTTTATCGTTACAGTGTTGGGACAGTCCTGTTATGTATTGAATTCTGATTCTTCGGACCGAAGTGTGAAGAGATCAGTATTGCTTCCGTATACTCTAAATGTTTCGAATTTTGACCCAAAAACCAACCTGTTCGGTTGTGTAACTACAACCTATCCCACAACTATTCCGCTTGACAAGCCATTGTGAGGTATAATAAAATCTACCGCATGAGGGAACAGTTGGCAGAAGGGAAGACATTATGGCCAAAATGAACCAAACCGACGCGACGTGGGACGCTGTCGTTGACAGAAAGAGTAAAGCGAAGGTTGAGCGGAGTACTATTGATGTCCTCAAGGATGTCCCCATCTTTGAGGAACTGAGTAATCGAGAAATTCAAAACATCGCGCGTATTGCTTATCAGCGGTACTATAGTGCTGGGGAAGTCATCATCCATGAGGGACAAAATGCAGCAGGCATGTATATTATGGTGGACGGTCAGGCAGAAGTCACCAAAGCCCTAGAGGATGGTACAATTCTCCACTTGACAACCCTAGAAAATAGTGGATTGTTTGGTGACGTGGGGTTGTTGGATAGTTCTCCACGGACAGCCACGGTTAGAGCAACTCGCGACTCAAGTATCATTGGTTTTTTTCGTCCCGAACTACTTGAGTTAATGAATTCAGATCCAAGATTGGCATCCAAAGTAATTTTCAAATTGGGACAAATCCTCACGGCACGTTTCCGGTTTATACACAACGAATTCGAAAAAGCGCAGGAAGAAATTGGTCGTTTGAAGGCAGAACTCGCAGCAGCCTCAGCCACAGACGAAGAGGGTGGAGATATATTTTCCAGCACCCCATCTGTCACTGGATCACCCGTGGAGATTGAAACATCGGATTCCATCAATCCTGACACCTCTAGAGCAGAGGATAGCTGATGAATGAGTCTACCAATCAAAACGCGATACCGCATCAGCGTACTGAAGAGGTTAATTCGGCTGAGGCAGCTGATTCTGTCAGCCAAATCAATACGGAGAAGGCACGCGCGCAGACGGCTACACTCGCAAGAGAAACGGCCCTCCCACTGACACAAAATATCGAAACGATGACGTCGGACATCCGGTTGGTTGTGCGTGAAGCCCGTGAACAGACACGCCAAGCACGGGTAGCAAACGCCTCCCTGAAGATCATTGCCTTGGGTACAACGTTGCTTTCGCTTGCAATTCTCATTAGCGTTATCTACTTGCTCAAAGATATTCTTGCACTGGTAGTAGTCTCGTTCCTAATGGCTTATATTATCAGTCCGATCGTAGAATTAACCGAGCGGAAAGGAATTAACCGGACACTTGTAGTTATTGTCATAACACTCTTGATGCTCAGCGGCTTTGCGCTTCTTTCAACAGTGACCGTTAATAGCATCACAGGACAGATCTGGAAGTTCAGTGAGGTGCAATTAACGATCGAACTGGGGCACGAAGATGCTTTAGACAGCGGTGAAATCCCAGAAGCTTTACGACAGAAGTTTCTGGATGAGGGTGTTACACTTTCTCAAAATACAGTGATTGCTGTTGAAGAGGCGGGCAACAGCTGGAAACTGACTGACACAGGAAACCGTCGTGCATATAATATCAGAAAAGAAGAAAACCAGCTCAACGTTAACAAAACGTTTGCATATCTTGTTGATCTTGAACGTCTTGTCGATACAGCCACAACAATGCTGAATCTCATTCCCAAGCCCCTCCGCATACCCGTACTCAATTATCTTGGTATAACTGAAGGGGTGGAAATCTCAGGGACCGTGGTTGATAGAGATTCTGCTCAAACAATTGACCGCGACCAAGTTAACGCCCTCGTCGGACGGCTGCAAGACCAGATCTTGGGGTTTGTCATTGGACAATCGCAGTCAATCTTCAATGCAATTGGCACTTCTGCAAAGGGTGCCTTCTCAGTATTTACCACCGGTATCATTATCCTATTTTTGACCTTTTTTCTTTTGAACAGTGGGCGGCAGATGAAGAAAGCTCTTATTCAGATTGTGCCGAACCGTTTCTTTGAAGTCGCTTTGGTACTAATTCAGGGACTGGATCGGCAGTTAGGAGATTATCTTCGCAGCCGTTTGATTCAAACAATTATATTGTCTATAATTGCAGCAATTGGGTATTGGATTTTGGGCTTACGGTTTGCAATTATCATCGGGATTATCGCTGGATTGGCGAACCTGATCCCGTATATCGGTCCATTCATTGGGGCGATTCCTGCAATCATTGTTGTCTTCCTAGAATCCCGGTTCGGGCTTGGCTGGAGTCTACTGGCTGTTATCGTTCTGACGCTTGTAATACAAATCATCGACAACGCGATTATTACACCCTTGGTAATAGGCAAAAGTGTTGAGTTGGGACCCGTGACAACAATCGTCGTGGTGTTACTTGGCGAACAATTACTCGGCTTAATCGGTTTGTTAATGGCGGTTCCTATTGCAGCAATGTGTAAGCTAATCATAGAAGAAGTGTGGACGGAGTTTAAGGGCTACTCACAGTCTATTCTTGTGGGTCACTGAATTCAGCTGACTCGTCCTCTCTTGCAAAACGGTACTGCTGTGTCAATCACGGTAACTTGAGCACCACCCACCAATTCAGATTTGGCGGACGACTACTCATATGATGAACGAAGAGGTAAAATCCGCACTACATGGCGGAAGCGCTTTCTTAACGGAGCAGCAAAACTCAGAGGGCGGTTTTGAGGGGCAACTCTCCTCGAGCACCTTTCCTACTTGCGCCTATGCTTGGGTATCGCTTGCCCAAGATCGCCTACCCGATGCAGGATTAGTCGATTGGTTAATTGAGCACCAGAATCCTGATGGCACTTGGGGGCTTGATGCAGCCAATCAGCCGAACCGCGAAGCTACACTGTTTGCACAGCTCATTTTAGAGCAAGTTTGGCAACGAAAGCCTAACCCGCAAATCGCCGGTGCACTTGCACGCGTCCCTCCCCATCCACTGAACCTTGCCTTGATTAAGCTATCCTACGCAGCCTTTGGCGAATTTGATTGGAACAAACTAACATTGCCGAAATATCTGCTCCCTATGGTCGCACTGATGAAGAAGCTGCTGACGAGGTTCCCCTTCTTGCAATCGTTCCTCAAGCCACCAACCCACCTCCTTCCACCAGTTGATCTATTCAACACCCGAACCTTTGAGGCACTGTTCATCGCAGAGCAGCACACCCTTGTGCCAGTCTTCATCCTGATTGAGCTGAACACCACCCGACGCCCGAAAATGATTGCTTCATTGGTCAGCTGGTTAATAGAACATAAACTTTCTGATAACAGCTGGTTTCGTGTGAATTACATCACGGCATTGTCGGTGTTAGCACTCATCGAACTTCAAAAGCATATAACAGATCACCAAGCTACTTTGAACCCAGAACCAACGGAACTTTCTCAATCAGCGGAGATTCAGGAGTTAATCGACGGCGGAATCGCATGGCTGCAGTCAACACGGAACCCGGATGGCGGTTGTCGAGAGGCGTTAAATCTGAATATATGGGACACGGCATTAAGTGTACTCACGCTCATTGACATTGGCAATGGAGATAATAATCATGCCATTCAACGCGCTGGTAGATGGTTTATTGACAACCAGAATCCGGATGGTGGTTGGGCATTTTCAGCGATGGGAAGAAGTGGTAGTCTTCTGAGTGATGCTGATGATACGGCGTTAGCCACACTCGCTTTACTGCGGGCAAAGATGCCCGATGGAACTGAAGCGATTCAACGGGGGCTCGATTGGTTGAAGGCACACCAAAGTCCCGACGGAAGTTGTAGTACATACCTGCCCGGTCAAGGCGATGTTGGGTGCGTAAGTCTTACCGCTCACGCAATCGAGGCATGGTGTGAAGCAACAGGGCTGGAAGTAGAGATTGACCAAGCCTGTCAGTGGCTGGAAAATCAAATGTCCAAAGAGGGATATTGGTCAGATCTTTGGCTTGCCAAAAGGACGTATGGAACGGCTTGTGCTATTATCGGTTTGCTCAAAGCGGGGAAAACTACCTCTCCGGCAATCGCGCGCGGGGTTGGTTGGATTGAGTCGGTACAAAACAGCGATGGTGGCTGGGGTGAGGATATGTTCGGTAAACTGACGGATAGCACAGTTGAGCAGACGGGTTGGTGTACTTACGCATTACTCCTCGCTGATCACGAGAGTTCCGCTGCACGAAAGGGATTGGAATTTCTTCTCGACCACCAGCGTCCTGATGGCTCGTGGGAGGCTAGTTGTGTCGGCATCTATTGGGAGATTATCGGCGGTTACGCAGACCCAATCTATGCTGCGGTTTTCCCGCTGCTTGCGCTGAATCAGTACCTGAAGGAAGCCAAGTGAAACACTACCCAAATGAGCCTACAAGTCAGATTCCTTAGTCTATCGAGAGTTTTTTTACAGCTTACCTCAGATGATCTCTGCTATTATCCCGGTTCTGAATGAAGCGAAGATCTTAGACCAATCGCTATCTCGACTCATCCCTCAACTAAAGGACCATGAGCTGATTATTGTCGATGGCGGCAGCACCGACGACACCTCATCAATTGCCAAAGAGTATGGACAGGTGATTTTCTCTGAACGCGGGAGAGCTCGTCAGTCAAATGCGGGTGCGGCGGCGGCGAGGGGTGATATTCTCCTTTTTCTGCACGCGGATGTGTGGCTTGACTCTGGTGCGATTGAAGCCGTTGAAAAAGCAATCTCAGCAGGTTATGTCGGTGGAGCGTTCAAACAACGGATTGACGGAGATCACCCGTTGTACCGACTAATCGAGCGTACCGCCAATCTCAGAGCGAAACGGGCGCGGATTTTCTACGGTGACGGTGGGATCTTTATTCGCCGCGCCGAGTTTAATCAGATCGGGGGTTTTCCAGAGATCCCGATTATGGAAGAAGTGGGGCTCTCTCGAAAACTGCGTCGGCGTGGCAAGGTAACACTTGTCGAGCCGGGGATTCACATTTCCGCACGCCGCTGGCAGAAGAACGGTATCCTCCGCACCACCTTAACAAACTGGCTCATCACCCTACTCTATCTACTACGAGTTCCTCCAAATCATCTCGCAAAACTATATCGCCATATTCGGTAATCCACAACCTTGCAACTTAACCTGCCGACACCGCTCTTGAGGGCGGTGAACTTACTCCCGAAACCCCTGTTTTGCCCAAACCTCTTTTGCGTATGCGATTGTCGCTTCCGAAGGTTGAATCTCGCCGAGGATGCTACTTGGCGGTTGTCCTTCTTTTTTACGCATTGGATCTGGAGACCAGTCATCATTTTCATACTGCTGGCGCACCGCTTCCACCCGAAAATCGGGGACTTCAACTGGGGCAGAATCGTTGAGGGCAGATCGCCAAGCGAGAATACCAACAATACTCATGTCGATCCCACGATAGACATCTAGATACGGTTGTTCGCCCGTCCGAATGGCGTCCGCGAAGTAGTAGGTGGTAAAGAAATCACCTCCACCATGCCCTGCGGTTGTCGCTCTGTTGTGATGGACGGGAAAATCGGGTTTGTAGACGATTTCGGCTGGTTCTCCTTCATCTTTTTCCCAAGGCTCACGCCAAACGCGCAGCCGGTGTTTATCCCCATGACGACTGTTTTCCATCAGCCCCTTATTTCCGTGAATACGGACGTAATTCCCGTGCCCACGTAGCCCGCCATGAAGTGACTTCATTACTGCCCCGTTATCCATTCGACAGATGATGACAGCGCAGGTGTCGCTGCGTTTCATGTGCATCGTCTGGGTCGGATCATTGAAGTCGTAGGGGACCACAAATCCGTTTACCTTCACGGGCCGGGTGTCTGTGATGTACATCACCGGGGCAATGGAGTGGGTGCAGTAGTAGGTAGAGGGTATCCAATTCCGCCAGTGGTTGGTTCCGCAGCTTCGAGCCAGCTTGACCTCGGCTGGGTCAGGATGCACGTACTCGCCCTCACCGTACTTAAATTCACCGATTCTGCCCTCACTGTATAGCCGATGCATCTCCTGATTATAAACCATATAGGGATAGTTTTCGGCGAAAAGATAGACCTTTCCACTTTTCTCGAACGCACGTGCCAATGCCACCCCTTCCGCTATAGTGTGACAGGCGGCACACTCACTCATCACATGTTTGTCTGCAGCAAATGCCTTGATTGCGAAGGGCGCATGTTCGTGAAAATAGTTAGCGAGCACAACCGCATCCATGTCGTGTTCAAGGAATTTGTCGTAGTCAGTATAAGTTGTTACATCGAGTTGATCGCCAACATGTTGCAGCTTCTCCTCCCATGTGTCACAGATGGCTACCAATTCGAGTCCGACTGCCGTTGCAGATCGCATAAAGCTTTGCCCGCGCCCCGCTCCGACAACCCCTACGCGGATGTGTTTATTCCCAGAAATCTCCATATCACATACCTCCAATAAAATAAAAAAACCTTGCGAAGGCTCGAAACCTTCGCAAGGTTGGGATTTTCAACTTAACTTGGTTTATTAAGTGCCTTGCACTTGAGTCCAACGTTCTATTTCCTATCTTCGTTGGCTTTCTTGTCGTCATCAACAACTTCATAATCAGCGTCAATGACCTCACCATCAGGAGATGAGGTGGTGGACTGCGGTTCGTCAGTTGGTGCGCTGTGATGCTCTGGTCCCGCAGATGGGTCACCACCAGCCTCGGCGGTTTGCTTATAGAGCTCTTCCGAAGCCTGGTGCCAAACCTGCATCAGACTCTCAGTTTTCGCCTTAATATCTTCAGTATCGTTGCTTTCGAGGGCTCTTTTGAGTTCCTCAACGGCACTTTCAACATTACTCTTGATTGCCGCATCAACCTTATCGCCAAACTCGCCGAGATTCTTTTCTGTTTCATAGATTAGCGAATCTGCTTGATTATGTACTTCCACCTCTTCGCGCTTCTGCTGGTCTTCGGCGGCGTGGGTTTCGGCATCTTGAACCATCTGATCAATTTCTGCTTCAGATAGTCCGGAAGAAGCGGTGATTGTAATCTGCTGCTCCTTGCCCGTCGCTTGATCCTTTGCAGAAACATTGAGAATCCCATTTGCGTCAATGTCAAAAGCCACCTCAATCTGTGGCATACTGCGTGGTGCCGGTGGTATGCCATCGAGTTGGAAGCGACCAATCGTTTTGTTGTAGACAGCCTGCTCCCGCTCACCCTGCAACACATGTACATCAACAGTGGTCTGGCTGTCTTGCGATGTTGTGAAGATTTGTGATTTCTTGGCTGGAATCGTCGTATTCCGTTCGATGAGCCGTGTGAACATTCCGCCCAACGTTTCGACGCCCAATGACAGAGGAGTTACGTCAAGCAGCAAGATGTCCTTCACACCTTCATCGCCAGAGAGGACACCGCCTTGAATTGCGGCACCAATCGCAACAACTTCGTCAGGATTTACCCCTTTATGGGGTTCCCTACCAAACAGTCGCTGTACGGCTTCTTGGACTTTCGGCATCCGTGTTTGTCCACCGACCAAGATGACCTCTTCAATGTCATTCGCAGACACCCCTGCATCCGCAAGGGCTTTCCGACACGGCTCAAGCGATCGTTCAACGAGATCGTCAGTAATCTGCTCAAGCTTTGCACGGGTCAGATTGACATTAAGGTGTTTTGGTCCGCCTGCATCTGCGGTGATAAAGGGTAAATTAATATCAGTTTGCATAGCAGTGGAGAGTTCGCATTTCGCCTTTTCCGCGGCCTCTTTCAACCTTTGCAGTGCCATGTTATCCTTGCGGAGATCTATTCCCTGCTCCCGTTGAAATTCTTCAGCAAGCCAATCAATGATCTTCTGATCGAAATCGTCACCACCCAAGTGGGTATCACCGTTGGTACTTTTGACTTCAAATACACCGTCCCCGATTTCAAGGATTGAGATGTCAAAAGTACCTCCGCCTAGGTCATAGACGGCGATATTTTTGTCTTTCTGGTTATCCAATCCGTAAGCCAAGGATGCGGCGGTTGGCTCATTGATGATACGAAGCACTTCCAATCCTGCGATCCTGCCCGCGTCCTTCGTCGCCTGACGCTGCGAATCGTTAAAATAAGCAGGAACTGTGATGACCGCTTGTGTTACTGATTCGCCGAGGTAGGATTCGGCAGTTTCTTTCATCTTCTGAAGAATCATCGCGGAAACTTCAGGTGGCGCATGTTCTTTATCCTCAATTTTTATTGACACATCGCCATCTTTATCGCTCAGAGCTTCGTAGGGCACGCGGTTTATCTCTTCACTCACTTCTCTATACTTACGTCCCATAAATCGCTTGACGGAGAAAATTGTATTTTTCGGATTGGTAACAGCTTGCCTTTTGGCAACTTGTCCGACTAACCGCTCTCCCTCTTTCGTAACAGCAACAACAGATGGTGTTGTTCTAGTGCCTTCAGCGTTTTCAAGCACTTTCGGCTCACCACCATCTAAAAGGGCAACGCACGAATTTGTGGTCCCTAAATCAATTCCAATGACTTTACTCATCCTAAATCCCTCCATAAAATTAATGATAGTTGTTAATTGATTATTGATATAAGTATTTGCATACTACTTGTGTCTGATAATTCGAATCCATCGGAAAATACTTAATCTCTTGACCTGAAGCGTCTGGGGGTCTCGACCTGTTGACCTCCGCTGCCCACTACCTTGATAACGTGGTCCTGGCTGTTGTTTGAGATCTAACGCGCGGGAGACGCATCCCAGCAGTTGCGGTAAGTCTATAGGTTTTGATATAAAGGTGTAGGCACCCGCGTCAAATACGTCAAACTTGACGCCCTGTGATGTATTTGCACTCATGATGATAGCAGGCACACCCGGCTGAAATTGTTTAATCTGTTGAAATAATTCTGCGCCGGTTGTATCCGGCAGATTAAAATCTAGGAGCGCGAGATCTATCGTAGCCTCTCGAATAATTTCCAAAGCTTCGTATCCAGTCTCTGCGGACACAGCATCATAGCCGGCACGAGTCAGAACCTCGCCCAAGACTTCTAAAGAAGCTATATCATCATCCACAAGAAGAATTCTATAGCTGTGCCGGATCATCTTTCAGTGCTCCTCTCCTTCCACTTCCAACGATACCAATTACTTTACGGACGAAGTCCGAATTCACATCGCAGATTATCAGGCAATATACATGCCAACCCAGTAATCCTAGCTAAGCACGGATATAGCATGCAGAAGAGTCTCGAAAATGCCAGATTGGCAATATCGCACCTCAAAGTCCTTGTCAATATGGCGCACCCCATTTGCCCAAGTGTACAATATTTTGTCCTCTACCTTATATAGATCAAACGCAGAATTAAGTCTTCTACCAACAGTCATTCAACAGACAGTGTGAAAATCCCCGTTCTCAGCGTCCGGAGAAGTATCACACCAAGGTAGGAACTGAACCGTCGTTACTTTGCTTCAAGCCAATTCGCCCCTGCATGGATATCAACCTTGATGGGCACATCAATCTGACAGGCATTTTCCATCATACGTTTGATTTCTGTTAGTACCTCATCCTGCTCGGATTTTGGCCCTTCAAAGACCAGCTCATCATGGACTTGGAGCAGTAGTTTCGTCCGCTTTCCACTTTTCATGAGATAATCATGAATTTCAAGCATAGCGAGTTTGATCAGTTCTGCCGCTGTGCCTTGCATCGGCGCATTGATAGCGACACGTTTTCCAAATTCCTGTGTATTACGGTCAGCGGCTCGGATCTCTGGGACATAACAACGTCGTCCGAGGAGCGTCGTAACATACTCTTGCTCTTGGGCTTTTACCACGATCTTATCGAAATACTCCCTGACCCCAGCATAGGTCTGGTAGTAATTGTCGATTAACTTCTGCGCCTCCTCAAAACTAATTTGAAGCTCGCTGGAAAGACGGAACGCCCCTACGCCGTAAACGATCCCGTAGTTCATTGTTTTCGCCTGACGACGCATATCGTCGTTAACCTCAGTCGGTGGCAGCCCAAAGATCAGAGAGGCTGACTGCGCATGGATATCCAGATCCTGTTCGAAGGCTTCCCGAAGGCGATCGTCTCCAGAGAGATGAGCGAGGATACGCAATTCGATCTGTGAGTAGTCCGCAACAATCAGTGTATGTTCATCATCGCTGGCAACGAATGCTCGGCGGATTTCCCGTCCTTCAGCGGTCCGCACGGGAATATTCTGCAGATTTGGATCACTGCTGCTGAGACGCCCTGTTCGGACACCGGATTGGTGGAACGATGTGTGGATGCGCCCTGTATCTGGGTTAATTAGCCCAACGAGTGTATCGGTGTAGGTAGATTTGAGTTTAGAAAAGGAACGATACTCCAAGATCAACTCTGGCAGTGGATGGTGTGAAGACAGTCTTTGTAAAACCCGGGTATCGGTTGAGTAACCTGTTTTCGTTCGGCGGGTCAGATTCTTCGGCAGATTGAGTTCCCCAAACAGGATCTGTCCCAGTTGTTTCGGTGAATTGATATTAAATTCCTGTCCTGCTTCCCCGTAGATCTGATCCATTTTCTGATCAAGACGCTCTTGAAATTCCTGCGATAACTGTTTGAGATAGTTACCGTCAACCTGAATCCCAGCCAACTCCATATCAGCGAGTATAGGAATCAGTGGGATTTCAATATCCTGGAAAATATCGGTTAATCCTTCCGCTGCCAACTCCGACTCAAATTTGTTCTTGAGCTGCAACGTAACATCCACATCTTCGCAGGCGTACTCGGTGATCTGTGGGAGCGGGACGACGTCCATCGTTATCTGTTTCGAGCCTGTGCCGATCAGGTCTTTAATCGGAATCATTTTGTGGTTCAGATGGGTGAACGCGAGGTCATCGAGACCGTGGCTGGATGACGCTGGATGCAGGAGTCCAGAAGCGACCATCGTGTCGAACGAGATGCCCTTCAATTCCACCCCGTGACGTTTGAACACTTTCAGGTCATATTTTATATTTTGTCCCACTTTTTGATAGGAGCCATCTTCAAGAATAGGACGGAGAATCTCTAAAATTTGATCTTGGGGTAACAAAGATGGTGCATCAAGGAGGGAGTTCAGAGTCGGGATATAATATCCCTGGTGTGGGTTAGTGGTGATAGCAATCCCAACAATCTGGGCTTCAATTGGGTTGGTTGAGGTAGTCTCCAAATCTACAGAAAGTTCCGTACTCTTCCTGAGTTCCTCAACGAGACGCTTCAAGCGGTTTTCATCCGTGATCGTTTGATAGTCTGTGTCCGGCTTCGGAAGGTCGCTGTCTATTGTGATTTGATCGAGCAAGCTATGAAACTCAAGTTCACGGAAAAGTGATAACAACGCTTCGTTGTTTCTATCCCCAACCTTGCACCCTTCCGGTGTAATGGGAAGTTCGAGCGCAGTTTCGAGGGTTGCCAGCTTTTTACTCAAGAGTGCGTGGCTCTCGCCTGCCTCCAGCTTGGTGCGAAATCGTGTCGGGACTTCGTCCAGCCGCTCAAGGAGGGTTTCGATTGTTCCAAATTCAGATAGCAGTTTTGGACTGGTTTTTTCACCAATACCACTGACGCCGGGAATTTGATCGACGCTATCACCCGCAAGTGCAAGGTAATCGGGGATCTGATACGGTTCAATCCCGTAACGCCTTTTGCACGCTGCTGCGTCGTAGATTTCATATCCACCACGCGGATTGACACGATGTACCTTAATCTTTGGGGAGATCAGCTGGAGCATATCTTTATCATTGGTCATAATCAACACGTCAAACCCTGATGCCTCGGCCTGCTTTGCCAAGGTTCCAGCGACATCATCCGCTTCGTACTCTGTCATTTCCACGGTTGGAACACCAAGTGCTTCTATGATTTTTCGCACATACGGAAATTGGGCAATGAGCGCGTCCGGGGTCGGGGGACGGTCTGCCTTATAGGCAGCATAAAGTTCATCTCTTTTGCTTTTTCCACCTCTATCAAAACAGATTGCTATGTACTGATTATTCTCATCCAACAGTTTCAGGATCGTTCTTGTGAAGCTAAGTATTGCGGCTGTCGGTTGGCCCTGGGAATTGGTGAGTTGTTGTTGGGTTCCATAAAACGCGCGATAGACAAAGGCTGTACCGTCAATAATTAGCAGCTGTTTCGTGTCGTTTCGTTCTGCCATCGTATCTCCCTTACGCTTTTTCCATATATTGTCCGAATATTGTTCGATAAATTATGATCACTTACAGCTAAGCCACACCGCAAGTGGTTTGCTTTATTCAGCAGCTTTCGATATTTTGATGTGTACCAATGCAGAGCAGTTATAACGCTAACTGAAGCACCACTACCGTATTCGCAATAGCGATCGGTGCGGCAATGATAGTTTGAAGAAACGTGTGTCTCTTCCGGTGCACCCTTGCCCATGCAATGAACGGCAATAGGATGAACAGATAGATAAATTGGCTGCTGATTAGCGTCGCAAGGCCTGTCATACACCCCGCGGCAACCCCGCTGTGGAAGCTGATCTTCCAGACCTGTGTGATTAAGGTAAGCACCAGTCCGTTAATGACGCAGGCGATGCAGAGCCAGACGATCTCCTGTGGCACATTGAGAAGGTGTAAAATACCGCTGCCAACAAGCGCACTTACAAGCGAAAATATTAGGGGGTTGGCACGTTGTTCCCTGACAGTTAAACGAACATCGCTCAGTCGGCCCAGACGAAAAAGGACAAAAATATAAAGCATGGGCAGCACTCCGGCAAACAGTATGACAATCACCATCCACAACAATCCCTGCTGCATTGTCGCAACGGAGGCACGGACGATTAGTAGGATGGACGCAATTGGCAATAGGAATGGACTGAAGAGCACGGATATAGTAACCGCAATTCGATTGAGCATTTTTATGTTTCGCGTCTGCCGTATTATTGTAGAGTCGAAACTGCTATCAGGCATGGTTGACGACCTCTGACGATCTCTGTCGGTTCCAACGAATCTGCCCACGACGCCATTCTCGATAGATAAGGAAAGCGCCCAATACTAACAATGCGTTGTGAAGTAAACTTCTTACCAAGTCATACAATATAACGAACTCTCCGACTGTCATGCGCTGAGTCAACCAGTTGTTCATGCCGCCACCCGCCCACTGGTCGATGTATAGTCGGATAACATAGCTTGGAATTAAGCCTAAGGTCGGAGGATAAGTAAGCGCCGCTGTGATAATTATCACACCCATTGAACGTGTACGGATACATAGCAATACGAGCAAACCTGCTAATGCTAACCTTAGGATCAAAGTAGTGCCTAGGTGTGTTGTACAAAATCAAACATTAGCAAGTCCCCTTCGTTTTCCGAGACATTAGGGAACAGATGTTATCTATTGTATCATATTTACCCACATCAACGCACATCAAATGCACTGTTTTCCCTTGACACACCTCCTTAATTTCTGCGACAATGTTTTGATGGGAGCCTGTATTTTGGAGGTTCGCTGAATTGCTGATATCTTTGGACTTCAATTAGATAAATTTAGGAGCATACCTACATGAAACGATCATACCGACACATCTTCGCAATTTTTATGTTTTTGATGTCTTCCGTCTACGTAGCAGATGCACAAGTAATTGGAGGCACACTGATTTTTGGACGTGGCGGCGATTCTGTTGGACTCGACCCCGCCCACGAAGAGGATGGCGAATCCTTCAAGGTGTGTGAGAACATCTACGACAGACTTGTACAATACAAGGACGAGAGTACGGAAATCGAGCCTGCCTTAGCAGAATCGTGGGAATCATCGGAGGATGGGTTGACGTGGCGATTTTATCTCCGCAAAGGGGTTAAGTTCCACGATGGCACACCTTTCAATGCGGACGCTGTGCTTTTTTCGCTCAACCGCCAGCACGATCCAAACCACCCCTTTCATAACGTTGGCGGTTCCTATACTTACTGGTCATATACCGGATTAGCCAAAATCGTCGAGAAAATCACGGCACCGGATGCATACACAGTTGAAATCACTCTCAAACGCCCCTACGCCCCTTTCATCTACACCATCGCAATGCCACCTTTTTCAATCGTCAGTCCGACCGCCCTTCAGAAATGGAAGGAGGATTTTACAAACCACCCGGTTGGCACAGGACCGTTCAAATTTGCACGTTGGGACCACGGGGATAAGGTTGTTTTAGAAGTAAACAAAGACTATTGGGAAGGACGTCCGCCGCTTGACCGAATTATTTTCCGATCCATCCCCGACAATTCGGCGCGCCTCATTGAGTTACAAAATGGGAGTATTCACGCAATGGAATTTCCGAATCCGGATGACCTGTCCCAGATCCGGGCAGATGACCAACTCAAGATCATCGAACAGCCCGGCATGAACGTCGGTTACCTTGCTATGAATTTCGATAAAGAACCTTTTGACAATCCTAATGTTCGGCTCGCCATCAACCATGCGATTAACAAACACGAGATTGTCAAAGAACTGTACCAAGGCATGGGTATCCCCGCTAAAAACCCCATTCCCCCGACGATGTGGAGCTATGACGACTCTATTGAGGAGTATACCTACAATCCGGCAAAGGCAAAGGCGTTGCTTGCAGAAGCAGGTTATCCAGATGGCTTCGACACAACGCTGTGGGCATTGCCGGTACCACGTCCATACATCCCCGATGGAGGTGCGCTTGCCGCAGCCATCCAATCAGATTTGCGCCATGTTGGAATCACGGCAAAGATTGTGACCTTCGATTGGGGAACGTACTTGGATAAGGTAACAAACGGTGAACACGATACAGCAATGCTCGGTTGGTCTGCTGACCTCGGCGATCCGGATAACTTCTTTTACTACCTCTTGAGCAAGGAGGCAGCGAAAAAGCCGGCGGGGAATATTGCATTCTACCGCAGCGATGAAATGCAGGAACTTCTGGACCAAGCGCAATCAACTATGGATCAAGCCAAGCGGATCGAACTTTATAAAAAAGCCCAAGCACTTTTTCACCGCGACGTCCCTTGGGTTCCACTAGCGCACTCCAAACAGATCTTAATCATCAACAAGCAGATTAAGAATCTCAAACTTCATCCCACCTCGTGGAAGTATTTTCGGCAGATCTGGCTTGAAAAGTGAAGTAACGCATGATTGTCTACATCCTGCATCGACTCCTTTCGATTGGACTATCGCTCTTTGGTGTCTCGCTGCTCGTCTTTTTCATGGTGCATCTGATCCCCGGTGATGCCGCTCTCGCAATCCTCGGTGAACGCGCCACGGAGGAAGCATTGACGGAACTCCGTCGTGAAATGGGGTTAGATCAGCCACTGTACAAGCAGTATGGGGTATTCCTGTGGGATTTAGCGCATTTAGATCTGGGACGCTCGTTTAAGACAAACCAGCCGGTTATCGACGAAATCTTCCGCAAATTTCCTGCGACAGTAGAACTGACACTTGCAGCGATGATCTTCTCAATCTTTTTCGGCATAGCTGCCGGGATTATTGCTGCCGTCAACCGCGGAAAGTTTTGGGACTACACAACGATGTTCGGATCGCTGGCAGGGATTTCCATGCCGATCTTCTGGCTTGGTTTGATGCTTATTCTACTGTTCGCTTACGCCCTACCGATTTTTCCCAGTTCACAGCGACTCGACGCCGTATTAGATCTCGACATTCAGCACCGCACCCATTTTTACCTCATTGATACTCTGCTCGCTGGCGACTTCAATGCTTTCCGAGATGCAATCATGCATCTCATCCTTCCTGCGATAACACTTGGCACGATCCCACTAGCCATCATCGCTCGCATGACACGGTCTAGCCTCTTAGAGATCCTCAACCAACAGTACATCGTCACCGCCTATGCAAAGGGGCTGCCCAAACGGATCGTAATTCTCAAACATGCCTTAAAAAACAGTATCATTCCTGTTTTGACGGTAATAGGACTTGAATTCGGCTATCTTATGGGCGGCGCGATCTTAACAGAACATATCTTCTCTTGGCCCGGGTTAGGATCGTGGTTGCGCGCTGCTGTTGAAGCCCGCGATATCCGTCCAGTACAGGGCGGTGTTCTCTTCGTTGCCACAGTTTTTATGATGGTGAACCTGATTGTCGATCTGCTCTACGCGTACTTTGATCCGCGTATTCGGATCGGAGGAGAGACAACATGAGAGCGCATCGTCGTCAATTTTATCGGGAGCTGCTGCGTCAGAAATCAGCGTTGATTGGCGCATCAATCTTAATTTTCTTCATTATTATCGCAATCTTTGCCCCGATAGTTGCAACACATGATCCACGGAACGCAGACGTAACAGCACGTCTCCAAGGATGGTCTCAGGAACATTACTTCGGGACCGATAAGGTTGGGAGGGATATTTTCAGCCGCATTGTTTACGGCTCACGAATCTCGATCAAGGTCGGCTTGGTTGCGATGACATTTTCGATCTCGATTGGCGCACTGTTGGGTGTTCTCGCTGGCTATTACGGGGGCTGGATCGACAACACCATCATGCGGATAATGGATATGATGCTTGCCATGCCGAGTATCCTGTTAGCAATGGTCATTGTTACAATCTTGGGGCAGAGCCTGACAAATGCGATTATTGCTGTTTCGATTGTTTACATCCCACAATACGCGAGAATCTTGCGTGCATCTGTACTCACTATCCGTGAGCAGGATTATGTAACCGCTGCCCACGCCATCGGCATGAGCGACTTTCGCATTTTGACTCGTGCGATTTTGCCCAACTGTCTTGCACCCCTGATTGTGCAGGCAACGCTCGGCATGGGCGCAGCTATTTTGGATGCCGCCGGACTCAGCTTTCTCGGGCTTGGCGCTGAAATCGGTGAACCGGAGTGGGGCGCGATGCTCAACGAGAATCGAGCACTGATTCGTCGTGCACCGTGGACTGTTATGACGCCGGGGATCGCGATTTTCCTGATTGTTTTAGGATTTAATCTGTTAGGGGATGCACTTCGGGATGTGTTAGATCCACAGGTGAAGACGTAACGCAGCGTGAAGTGTAATTGGCTCATTCGTTTATTTCTATACACAAACTCGTTATATTAAGGAAGGTCAAACATGAAAATTACAGATGTAAAACCTTTGCCGGTATGGGGAGGCGCGAGGAATTTCTTCTTTGTCAAGGTCGAAACCGACGAAGGTATCTATGGAATTGGCGAAGGCGGGATCACTTGGCGGGAACTCGCAGCCACAGAATGTGTTAACCATCTAAAGTCCGTTTTAATTGGTGAAGATCCACGTCGCATCGAACATCTATGGCAGGTGATGTTCCGAGGCGGTTTTTTCCCTGCTGGGCGGATTGCGTGCTCTGCAATCAGTGCGATCGACATTGCGCTATGGGATATTCGTGGGAAAGCGTTGGGTGTTCCCGTCTACGATCTGCTTGGTGGACTTGTCCGTCAGAAGGCTGTGTGCTATCCTCACGCTGGTGGTAATTCCGCCGAACAGCTCGCTGAACACGCACGATCACTCGTAGAAGATGGATGGAAATTTGTGCGTTGGGGTGTCCCACAACAGGGCGATACGCTTGATCCATCGTGGGCAGTGCGGGAGACCATTAAGCAGTGCGAAGCGGTTCGGGACGCCGTTGGGGAGGAGATTGAACTCCTAATTGATGTTCATACGCGGCTTGACCCACCCCATGTGATACCGCTCTGTCGCGCTCTGGAGGGTTATCGACCCTATTTCATCGAAGATCCGTTGCGGTCTGAAAATATGTCCACGTATCATCAACTGGCACGCCACGTTGCTGTGCCGTTGGCGGTGGGAGAGCAGTATGCCACAAAGTGGGAATTCCGCGAATTGGTTGAACAGGAACTGATGCAGTATGCACGGATAGATCTATGTATCGTTGGAGGTATTACGGAAGCGAAGAAAATCGCCGGTTGGTGCGAGGCTCACTACATTGATCTGGCACCCCATAACCCGCTTGGTCCTGTTTCGACAGCGGCGTGTCTCCACCTGGATCTCGCTTCAACAAACTTCGGCGTCCAAGAACTGCCAAGCAAACCGGGGACAACGCTGCCCGATGTCTTTCCAGCACAGTTAGAGTGGGAAGATGGCTACCTACTGCCACCGACAGAACCAGGCTTGGGGATTGAGTTTGATGAGGATGCAGCACGGGCTCACCCGTATCGTGAAGTTGATGCACCGCAGTTGCGTAGGCCCGATGGAGCGTTTACGAATTGGTAGACGCGAAAGGTAAGATGTGAAAGGAAATCATAACCCGCCGGGAAAATTTTGAGGATACAGACACCTATTGCTTGTCTGCGGACGCTGTGGTGTTCTTGAAATCTTGTGTCACCTCGACGAGATCGAGAATATTGACGACCCCATCCCCGGTGACATCGGATGGTGAATCGGCAGGCACGCTTTGCCCGAGCTGCTGTGCGACGGACAACAGATCTAGAATATTTACCGTCCCGTCTCGATTAACATCGCTAGCGATCAGTTGTTCCTCAACAATAGCCTTAATCACACTTCGACCTTCGTTGTACTTACCAGCGAACAATAGGTCGGTTGCCCTTTCCAGTTCTTTCATTCGCGCAGGGTGCCGTTCGTGTCTTTTCTTGAGTTGGTACAATATTACGGGTAGTCGCAAAGCGTCCGAACCGTATTGTGTTTTAGCATTTTTCTGGACAAATTCCAGATAACGATATCCAAACGTCTCTGTTGGTTCAATCACTGTCCCTTCGCCGTAGTCGTTCCAAGTTGCAATCTGAATAATTGGCGAGTTACTTTTGAGAGCAAGGTCGAAGGTCTCGGCAAATGTCTCCCCGCCCCGATAGTCAATTGAACCATAACTATCACGTTTTCCAGCTTCTTCATAAATATCACGGTATCCAGGAAAGACAATAGGCATAACCGATTCAGCTCCCCAACCCCTAGTATAAAGAGAGTCAATATATTTACGCCAATCATTGCCCCTATTCGCCGGCACCCAACCAAACACACCATCCATACCTGTTCTTTCCGATAGGTGCGGAAGCCCATAAAGCATCGGAGGTGGAGAAAGACCAGATATGATTTGACTCCACTGATCTTTGGTGAAATACAGTGGGCCAAAGACAAGCAGCACTGGGTGTCCATCAAGTTTAAGATACGCTTCATCTAGAAACCAATTAGCGGCGAGCCATTTCATGGCCTTCTGCCCATGAGCGATATCTTCTTGCTTGGACAGATGTTCCCTTTCGACCATGTGTTTGACGGTTCGATCTTCATAACAAATGGCGAACTGAAGTCCCGCTCTTTTGAGATGTTTAACGAAATGTTGTGTGTTGCGGTGGAGCATGGCGTAGTCCGCAAACTGTTCAATACCATACCAGTCGATGATTGCACCATCGATCCCCGCAAATTTCATCAGCAGCGCATGACATTCCAAGGCGTGAGGGTCGTTGGAATCATAGAGGTCAATCAGCGGGTAATCGTGTGAAGCGGCTTCTCGTTGACCATTGGCTTTGAACTTGTCGGGATTGAAGTAGTCCATTGTCCAATGCCCGCCCCAATAACCGCTCACTGGCTTTGAGGCATACCACGGCATATAATGAACCATCACGATTTTTGAGCTATCTTGGGCATGGAGATGTGGCGTTAGGCTCAACATTAACACGATACCGCAGAATAAGACAACAAGGCAACATTGTGTAATCATGATTGATATAACCCTTCTTACTGCTGACCTTGTGAGTCTTATTTCCACGTTGCCTTTACTCGTGCCCAAGTTGTCGTCAGTTTGTCGGTTGGTTCAACTGCCAGTTTGCCTGTGATGTTCTGGAGAAGCTCGTCTCGGCTTAACGGTCTGTCGTAAATACGAAGGATAGCGATTGAGCCGTTGAAATTTCGATCTCTGTCATGAGACGTAAATACTGAGAGCCACATAGGCTCCTCAGGATCATAATCCTGATCCATATCAACCATCCCAACCTTTTCACCATCTTGGTACGTTTCAACTGACTTCTGATCGGTAAAGACAAACGCGATCCAGTGCCACTCCTTTTTCTTAATATCAATACCGAGATCTTCTGGGATTAACCATTTTCCTTTGTTGTTAGCCCTCCCCTTAAACCTTGCGATGAGCTCACCGGTATCTGGTCCGTTGAGAGAAACTTGAAACTGTTGCAATTCCCTGTCACGAGCTTTAAAACCAAGGACTTGGGAAGCAACAACGAGATCGGGCCATTTAGGACCGTTGCGTCTGATGAGAACCTCCATTGTCCAATCTTCAAGTTGTAGTTTGGGGAGTAGATCCGGAGGTCCCCCAAAAGTCTCGGACTTGCGCGTGGAGGTATACCACTTTGCATCCTCACTGATACCGAGGGCAGGGATTCTGATTTTTCCCTCTTCAAATTCAGGTACTTCATTGTCAGCTGGCATTTTTCCGCCTGCTATTCCGAGGTTTCTCCAAGCGATTTCTCGCCTATTCTGTTCGCTGGCATCGAGGTGGATTATTGCACCGGGAATAACCTTCTTCTGTGCTAGGGCAGGAAAACTGGTGAATCCTAACGCAAAAACCAAACTGAAAACTGCAATTCTGTTTATATATTTCATCTGGAAATATCCCTCTAGCTGACGTATGGGGTCAATGGTTCTTTTTAATCGTAGCCCATGATGTGGCAAGCTTTCCTGATGGGGACACCGCAAAGATTGCTATATCAAGTCCCTTTCCGAGCTGCTTTACATCAGCGTCGCTCAACGCAACATTAAATATAGCTAGTTCATCAATAATGCTTTTACTGAACGAGTCAAATCGCGCTGGCAACAACGCCCCAATGTACATCGACTGTCCGTGTGGGGGTGCCAATCCCATCTTCTTTACCCCATCGCCGTGTTCAACAGGTTTCGACTCGCCATCAATATAGAGCGTTGGTGCCCTCTCTCCATCTTTGGCAACAACAACATAGTGGTGCCACTGATCGTCCTTTATACCGCTGGCACCCTGAAATCCATTTTCATACCAGAAATAAAACATATTGTCAAAAACTTTGTGGAGCGCAATGCCGTATCCCGCACCGTGCCACTGCCATTCTCCACCCCTATGTATAATAAAATAAGGTGCAACATCGGTCGCTTGCAGCCGTGGAGGTCGTTTCACCCATACCGAAATAGAGATGACCTCCTCAAAGTTTAAACCTACATCGTCCGGCACTTCCAAGTAGTTTTTTCGGGTGTCACTAAACTCTATTGCCCTACCGAATTTCCCGTCAACCAGCGCGGGTTTATTTATCAATTTCGCGTTATGACCGTTGCCCGTAATATCTGGGATCCCCTTCATACCAGCCTCTTCGAAGGTCCATATTGCAACCGCTTTCTCCAGAAATTTGCGTCCTGTCAATTGTGCATCACTTACTAGCGTGAACTCCAAATTCAAAATGAGTAAACTAAGAGTAATTGAAATAAATTTCGCTGTAGAGATTCTCATGATTCAATAATTCCTTCTCCACCAACCTATCGACTTTGTTTGAGTGTTGCCCACGCTGTGGCAAGTTTGCCCGCTGGAGAAACCGCGAAAATTGAGTTATCAATCCCTTTCCCAAGCCGTTCGACGTCCTCTTGACTCAACGCAACGTTAAAGATGGCAAGATCATCTATGGTGTTATTAGACCACGAATCAAATCGCTCGGGGAATACCGCTCCAATATGTAGTGCGCGTCCCGGTGAGGGTTCTAAAGCAATCACTCGCTGACCATCGCGATGTTCAACCTCTTTTAATTCCCCATCAATATACATGGACGGATCTCTCTCCCTATCTTTGGCAACAACAACGTAGTGATGCCACTGATCATCTTTTATCCCGTTTACTCCTTGGAAACCACCTTGATACCAGAAATAGAACATGTTGTTAAAAACCTTATGCAGCGCTATTCCAAAAGTGGGGCGCCCGTGCTGCCATTCTCCACCTTTTTCAAGAATAAAATAGGGAGCGATATCGGTTGCTTGCAAGCGAGGCGGTCTTTTCACCCATACTGAAATCGAAATCGCTTCATCAAGATCGAAATCCTCATGGTGTGGCACTTCCAAGTAATTTTTTCTACCGGAATTAAACTCTACCGCTTTACCGAATTGCCCATCAACCAGTGCAGGCTTATTCACCATCACCGCGTCATGACCGTTTCCAGAAACGTCCTCGACAAAAGGATCGTTATCCTTATTTCTTTCCGTCCCATCAAAAGTCCATATTGCAACCGCCGCTTCTAGAAGCTCGGGTCCTGTCAATCGGGCATGGCTTGTACCTGCCGACACCCAGTTTATGATAATTAAGCCGAGCACAATCCTGCCCAACCCCGTGATGAAGGTCTTCATTCACATTGCCTCCTTGCCATCATTTTTCTGGTCCCCTGAAAAGTATACACCCACATATCAATGCGAGTTTGATCCCCTCTACAGTGTATCCAGAAAAGGGTTGGATGTCAACGCAAAAATGAATTCTTTGCGCTTGACTTGTTTAGCAGAAAAATGTTAATATGTTTATGTCACCAAAACTGGCTTTCCACAGGCTCTCCGAATCTTACAACGTCACGTGAAAATTGGATGCCGTTGTAGATCGGTTTTCTAACTTGACTACAGCCTCTGCACGACTGAAGTAGACTCAGATAGGAGCTTGGTCTACCGTCGTGGAACTTCTTGTAGTAGCTCATCAGAGTCCAAAACCCATATTATAAGGAAGGATATTACGATGAAAAAAGGGCGATTAATCTCATTAGCCTTGGTTCTTGTATTTGCATTCACACTGACACAAGTGGTTTTTGCTGCGCCAAAGAACTTTGCACTCAAGTTTGATGGTAAAAAGGACAATGGTGAAACAGGGACACGGATTATTGTTGACCATAGCGAGGAATTGAACCTTGCAGATAAACTAACGATCGAAGCATGGATTTACGCCACCGCCTTAGATAAAAGCCTAAATATGATTACCGGGAAGGCAGATACCTGGATGCACGCCATTAAGCAGGAAGGGTCAGTCTACCAAGGTGCTGTTAACGCTGCTCAGTGGGGTTGGGAAGGTACAGGCAGGGTCAGTTTAGAAAGATGGACCCATGTTGCATTGACCTTTGACGGTCGTGCCTACCTACTTCACGTCGATGGTAAATTGAAAGATGAAATCGAAGATCCAGGGAAGATTAACACATCTTTATCCGATGTTTATATCGGTTGGCTTCCTCAGTGGAATGAAGCGTTTACCGGGCTAATCGACGAGGTACGGATTTCTAACATTCCCAGATACCCAGCGGCCAACTTTCCGCGGCCGACGACCGAGTTTGAAGAGCGTGATCGCAATACCGTACTCCTGATGCACTTTAATGAAGGAAACGGTGGCGAAGCGATGGATGCGTCCGCTTTTGAGCATCACGGCTTAATCGATGGTGCGACATGGGAAGAGGTCCCAGATGCACCCTACAAACCGTTATCGGTCGAGCCGGGCGTAGACAAGTTATCAACTACATGGGGCAAACTCAAACGTAACTATTAGACCCCTCTGGGTTGAATAAACTTTTTAACATAGAATTCCCGACTATTTGCCTCCTGATTTCCCGATTGAATTAGCATATTTTCTATCGGTGTCAGGAGGCTTTTCTTTTTCGGTTTAAGCAGGATCCACCGCCAAAATTATATCTGGATGTGGGTAATCTAAAATTAAGAGGTGTCATATGATTTTAATGAGTCCGTCCGTGCGCTTGGGAAAAACCTCGAAGGATCGAGCGGCTTTCCTTCAAAAGGTCAAGTTAATGGAAGTGAAAACTGTCACCACGAACACGCCGGCTGATTGGAGTGATGCGGACGTTGAAGAAGCCAAGCGGTTCCTAGACGACCACGGTATCCGGGTCGGTGAGTTTAGCGGGCATCAAGGAGGATTTGGTTCAGCAAATCCGGAGGAGTACCGAGCTGCTATTGAAGGACATCGCCGTCAATTGCGTCATGCACACATCATAGGGGCACATTGCATCGCCTGCGCAATACTCATCGGTAGGATCTGGATTGATGAGATGCCAAAAACCTTCGCAGAGCGGGGTGGAACCATCCCTGCGATGTGGTCTGAGGAGACTTGGAAACGATGTATTGGTGCGGTCGAGGAACTGATGCCTCATGCGGAAGAATTTGAAACGGACGTAGCGATACATCCTCATATCATCACTCCGGTCTACTCTGTCGAGCGATATCAGGAACTCTTTGATGCAATCCCGTCCCCACGCCTGAAAGCACTCTTCGATCCTGTGAATATGACAGGCCCCCATATGTTTCTCAGAATGACAGACTTTATAAATGAGATTTTCGATGGAATTGGGGATAAAATTGTCACGATGCACGCAAAAGATGCTACAATGTGGTCAGCGAAACCGATTAGCATTATTAGCCGTGTGGATGAAGCGGTTCCGGGCACCGGTATGATGGATTATGCAACAATACTTCGACGGTTGGATGCCTTAGACAATGATGTTCCAGTACATGTAGAGCACTTCCCTGAGTTGGAAACAATTGCGGGTCAGCAGTATATCCGTCATGTTGGACGGGAAATTGGTGTAACTATCGGTTAATCGAAGCTACATCCATCTATTCTAGCTATCAACGTATAGGCAATCAGCCTTACACCGGTAACCGGCGAATAGATCAGGAGGGGTTATGACTGAAGCAGTGACATCAAGTGTAAGTAAACCGAATATTGTGGTTGTAGTATCGGACACACTTAGGACAGCGTATCTGGGAGCCTATGGGAATAAATGGATTCATACACCCAATCTCGATCGGTTCGCCCAAGATGGCGTACGATTTACAAATGCACATCCAGAATGCCTGCCAACGATTCCGACACGTCGTACCTTGCATAGTGGCCGCCGGGCGTTCCCATTTCGGGATTACCGTCCTGTACCTTGGGATAATGTCTATATCCCGGGGTGGCAGCCCTTATCATCGGAGGAAAGCACAATAGCGGAGGCACTTGTCCGCCAAGGTTATCATACCGGTTTCTTCGCAGATGTCCCCCACTACTTTGTACCGGGGATGAACTTTACGCGTGGATTTTTGCAGTGGGAGTTCATCCGTGGTCAGGCGGAAGACCGGTATAATGCTATTGCACACGCGGATGAGACGTTGTTATCGCGCTACCGTGGCGGTGCGGATCGGATTCGGGCGCATTTAGTGAACGTGCAACCGGAGCAGCCAGAAGAGACTTGGCCCGCAGCGCGCACGTTCCGGGCTGCGATAAAATTTGTCGAACAAAATTACAATAATAATCCCTTTTATCTCTACGTCGATAGCTTCACACCGCACGAGACTTGGGAAGCTCCGATGCACTATTACGACCTTTACGGAAATCGAGAAGACCGTGAACCGATTTATCTCTCTGCACCTTACGGACCAATAGATCGTAATCCTGAGGTCGAAGAGCGTTTGCCGAGTATTCGATCGAATTATGCCGGTCTGGTAACGATGGTGGACACATGGTTTGGAAAGTTGATTAATACCATCGACAGGCTAGGGTTGAAACAGAACACGCTCGTGATATTCCTGAGCGATCACGGAACCAACTTCGGTGAAAACCCGGACCGTGTTACAGGAAAACCGGCGGATTTCATGTATCCGGGCACAATGGATATCCCGATGATGCTGCGGCATCCAGACGGGGTGCATGCTGGAAGCACACGTGACGAATTCGTTTACAGCTTGGATGTACCGGCAACCGTCATTGCCGCCGCTGGGGTTGAACCGATCGGTAGAATAGAAGGGCAGAATCTGCTCCCACTGGCAGAAGGTGGCAGCGGATTTGAGGCACGAGATTATCTGACCTGCCGCTACGGTAACTCTGTGTGGTACAAAGATTCAAAGAATTGGTTTTTCAGTGGTGTTGATTCCCAGAATTCACGCCTTTTTGACCTAGAGGAAGATCCAACGTGTCAGCATAATATTGCAGCAAGTGCGGAAGATCGGTGCGCTCTTGCGCGAGAACGCATATTGGCAGATGCGGGTGGTGAACTACAACGCTATGAACGGCAGGAAAAGACAGATGCGCTGGGCAGACCTGAGTTTGCTGAAGGAAGATAACTATCTATCATCGCCTCATATATCTACAGAGCTTATAACCGAGCTTGTAGATGCAATGGAGTTATACGCCAAATGAACCCACATTTCTTTGAAGGGATCGACGGAATCGAACGACAGCGGAAACCGAGAGATCGCGGACTGACAATGGTTATCGATTGGGGTATTGGGATACGTGAACAGAAAGATCTGATCGAGACTGGAGCAGACCATTTCGATTTTGCAAAGATCGCTGTCGGCATCTCCCGTTTGTTGTCAAATGATGTATTGGGAGCAAAGTTGAAAAAGTATCGTCAACATCAGATTGAGCCATTTGCAGGAGGTATGTTTCTCGAATACGCAGAGGTATCCGGAAAAGCAGAGCTTTATTTTCCTGCGATTGCTCGGGCAGGCTATCGTTGGGTTGAGGTATCGGATAACCTCGGAGCGGTGTCGGTTGCATGGAAACAGCAGATGATTCGTCAAGCAGTCAAGGAACACGGCCTGCAAGTTATGGGTGAGGTTGGTAAGAAGGAGGGATTGGCGAGCGAGATCCCTTTCCCTGACGATGCGCAGGGCTGCCTCGACGCTGGTGCAGCGCTGGTACTCTTAGAAGCCGCTGAGTTGGTCAGCGAAGATGTTGACACAGCGAAGGCGGTTGAAGAAGTTGTAGACCTCGTTGGTCTGGAGAAAGTCATGTTTGAATTACCTGGTCCTTGGATTGCTGGGGTAACTGCCCATGGCATCCATCACCTTCGCCGTCAGCTCATAGATCGATATGGTAGAGAAGTGAATTTAGGTAACGTCGCGCCAACCGATCTCGTGTCATTGGAGGCGTATCGCCGAGGGTTAGGGGTCAATGCCGGCGAGGTTAAGGGTGATGTCTGAAACGGTTAGAGGCACATCAGTTCATTAGTCATTGGTACATTATAAGGAGGGACAATCATTATGGTTTACGGAAGTGGTGATTATCGATACGAGGTTGTAGAGGGTTGGGGACAGATCCCGCAGTTGGGGCTTGCCTCTGCGGTCGCTTGTGATTCCCAGGATCGTGTCTATGTATTCAATCGGAGTCCTAATCCTGCCATGCTCGTTTATGAACGAGATGGTCAGTTCATTGGCTCTTGGGGCGAAGATATCTTCAAAGCACCGCACGGCATTTGGATAAGTTCTGACGATGAAATCTACACTACAGACACCGAAGACCACACCGTCCGGAAGTTTTCGCTGTCTGGAGAACTTTTGCAGACGTGGGGAACTGCGGATGAGCCGGGCGCACCGGGGCAGCCATTCAATCAGCCAACCCGTGCCGTTTTATCCGAATCTGGCGAGATGTACGTCTCAGATGGATACGGGCAATCGCGGGTTCACCGCATGACACTTGATGGCGAGGTCATTGTTTCGTGGGGCGCACCTGGATCAGGACCTAGCGAGTTTAACCTACCGCATGATGTCACTGTAGACAAAAATGACCGGGTCTACATCTTAGACCGAGGGAACCTGCGGTGTCAGATTTTCAATTCAAACGGAGAATACCTAACAGAATGGGGAGACCTCCGCTCTCCCAACGATCTGTTCATCGACTCGGATGATGTTATCCATATCGCAGAGGGTGGGCAGCGTGTAACCGTTATGACGCTTGACGGTGAGATTATCACCCAATGGGGCGAAAAAGGCGAGCAACCTGGACAGTTTAGCAATTCGCCGCACGGTATATGGATCGACTCTCATGGCGATGTCTATATCAGCGAGGTCATCGCGGATAAACGGTTCCAGAAGTTTGCACGAGTTTGATTTGGGAAGTCGAAGCGACGCGCTATTGCGTCGCTTTGACCTCTCTCCGACGAGCGTGCAGCACAGGTTCGGTATAACCGTTGGGTACTGTGCCCCCTTCAAAAACCAGATCTAGTGCCGCCTGAAAGGCGATGCTTTTGTCAAATGCGGGTGCCATGTTTCGATAGTTGGCATCTCCTGCATTCTGTTCATCAACAACCGCAGCCATCCGTTCAAAGGTTTCTATGATCTGTTCTCTCGTCACAATGCCATGATGTAGCCAGTTGGCAATATGTTGACTCGATATACGCAGCGTCGCTCGGTCTTCCAT
This sequence comes from Candidatus Poribacteria bacterium, assembly GCA_965220385.1. Classification (GTDB taxonomy): domain Bacteria; phylum Poribacteria; class WGA-4E; order WGA-4E; family PCPOR2b; genus PCPOR2b. Next base: position 2,973,223 of record OZ244825.1, read on the forward strand.
CAATCCAACGTTATGGATGTCCGGCACCTTTGAGCAGCCAATCCCCTGATCAACCCAGCGTACCACATAACCTAAGATTCCTTGAGCGTTATTATCCAGTTCCTGCTGGATATCCTCCTCGCTGAATTCACCGTCCGATAACGGCGGCGTTAGGATATCCGACAGACTAGCGCGTCCCCTGCTCGCAAGTTCCGCATGCCTGTTTTTGACGTTTACTTCATGGTAATGCACGGCATGGAGTGTAGCAGCTCTTGGTGAAGGCACCCAAGCGGTCGTCGCACCGGCTTGCGGATGAGCTACCTTTTGCTCCATCATCGCTGCCATTTCATCCGGCATCGCCCACATCCCTTTACCAATCTGCGCCTTACCGGGAAGTCCCGTCTCAATACCTACATCCACATTCCAGTCTTCATACGCGAGCATCCACGGTTGGCTTTTGATGTCGGGCTTGCGTATCATCGGTCCCGCTTCCATGCTGGTGTGAATCTCATCGCCTGTCCGATCTAGAAATCCGGTATTGATAAACACGACCCGTTCCTTCGCTGCGCGGATGGCCTCCTTCAGATTAATGGTAGTTCGACGCTCTTCGTCCATAATGCCCATCTTCAGCGTATTGCGTTCAAGCCCAAGCGCTCGTTCTACACGTTCAAACAGTTCGACTGTTGCTGCAGCCTCTTCGGGACCGTGGAGTTTGGGCTTGACGATATAGATGCTGCCCGTCTGGCTATTGACGCATTGTCCATTTCTTTGGAGATCGTGTATGGCTGCCAGTGATGTGACCATCGCATCAAGAAAGCCCTCAGGAATTTCCTGATCATCTGCCGTGGTGACCGCATCGGTGTACATGTGAATTCCAACATTCCGAATTAGCAGAAGACTTCTGCCTGGGAGTGTCAGGGTTGACCCATCTGGCGCCGTAAAGGTCCTATCTGCATTTAGCCGACGGATCATCTGCTGCCCATCCTTCTCAAAGGAAGCTTCCAGCGTCCCCTGCATAATGCCGTTCCAGTTGCTGTACACTCTCATCTTGTCCTCGGCATCAACCGCTGCTACAGAATCTTCGCAGTCTTGAATTGTGGTGATGGCGGACTCGAGGATCACGTCTTTTACACCCGCAGGATGGGCTTTTCCAACAGGATGAGTGCGGTCAATCTGGATTTCAATGTGTAATCCATTGTTTCTGAGCAAAACAGTGCACAGTTCACCATCTTTTTCATGAAACCCGACAAATTTATTGGGGTCGGCTAAACCTACCTCGCTACCATCGTTAAGCCTCATAACCAATTGGTTAGTTCCACCAACATCTTTAAGTGAGTATTGCGTGACTTCTCGGAAGTTTCCCCGTTCAAGCTCCGCCATCTCATCTAAGAAGACCTCTACTTGGGCGATGACAGCCGCGCCGCGCATAGGGTTGTAACCTGCATCCTTTTGCTCGCGCCCCTCTTCCGTAATCAGATAGGTGCCGTACAACGCATCATACAAACTTCCCCAACGGGCATTGGCAGCATTTAAGGCATAGCGGGCATTATCCAAGGGAACCACCAGTTGGGGTCCTGAGACTTCCGCTATTTCGGGGTCCACATCCGCCGTGGTTGCTTGGAAATCTGCACCTTCAGGGAGGAGGTATCCAATCTCTGCAAGGAAATCTTGATATTCATTTGGCTCAACCGGTTCGTCTTTTGTCGACAAATACCATTCATCGATCCGCTGCTGCAACGCATCACGTCTGTCCAGAAGTGCTTGGTTTTTTGGTGCAAGATCTGCAACAATTTGACCTAGGGATGTCCAAAAGGCATCCGTATCTACACCTGTGCCGGGGGCGATCTCGTCTTGTACCAGACGATACAATCCTTCGTCAATCTTGAGCTGACCAATTTCAATTCTATCTGCCATTCGTTCATGTGCCTCCACGTTTTAGGACTTTCAAAGAGAGCAATTTTGTAACAGTTCCGTATCTTATCCCCATTTTAACTCTATCTATCTCAACCTGTCAAGATGCTTGCGCTTGAGTAGAGCGTTTTTGTTACGCACGTGACCAACTCTCGCAGCACATGCAACGCAATCCGAGTATCTTAAAACAAAATCAAGGCATGTGAACTCAATGGATACATCGCGTGAAGCACCTTTTTCTTTCACTTTTGACAATACAGATGGAGTATGGTATCATATCGTATTCTATACTATGGTAGATTTTAGAATTACTTAGACACTCCCAATGCACAACCACGCCCCTAAATCCCCAACTCCTCTGATGAGAGGGGAAAGATAGGGAAAAGACCCCTCTTATCTTCTCCTCTCCCGATAGAATCGGGATCCAAAGCGACTTATCAGGGGAGTTACAGGGAGGCTTTGCAAACCTTGTGAGGGTCGGAGTCATTGGTAAATTTCCACTTACTTCCCTAATTCATCATAATCGCTACAGACAGCAGAGAAAATATGGCAGGAAGCCTGCCCGTAGCGCATTCGCAGATGGAGTGAAGCAAATACAGCAAAAAGGATTCCACTACAAAGCAATCGCTTTAACAATGAGACTTGAATTTAGTGTCAGAGAAAACAATCGAAAAAACTTGGAGACAGGACATAGAAATCGATGAACAAACTGAAATTAGGTATTCCTAAAGGATCTCTACAGGAATTCACCATTGACCTTTTCAAACAAGCAGGCTACACAATTACAATCAGCGGCAGATCATACTATCCGCACATTGATGACAATGAGATTGAGGTAATGCTGCTGCGTCCACAGGAGATGGCGCTCTACGTAGAACGCAGTGTTATTGATGTGGGGTTAGCGGGCCGAGATTGGGTCCGCGAATGCGAAGCAGATGTATTGGAAGTTGCGTCGCTTATCTATGGCAAGCAGACCACGCAGCCAGCACGATGGGTGCTGGCGGTTGCAGAAGATTCCCCCATCCAGTCCGTCGCAGATCTTGAAGGCAAAGTGATTTTCACCGAACTGGTTGGAGCAACAAAATCATACCTCAAGGATAATGGCGTTAATGCGACTGTCAAATTCTCACACGGTGCAACAGAGGTAAAGATTCCCCACCTCTGCGATGCGATTGTAGAGATTACGGAGACTGGAAGCACCTTGCATGCGAACCAACTAAGAATTGTTGATGTCGTCATTGAATCGGTAACGATGCTAGTCGCAAATAAGGAGAGTTGGGCAGATCAATGGAAACGAGACAAGGCGGAAAGTTTGCATATACTCCTATCCGGAGCATTGGCGGCACAGAACAAAGTTGGACTCAAAATGAACATTGCTCAAGAAAACCTACAATCCTTGCTCGCGATTTTGCCAGCGATGAGGAATCCAACGATTTCTCAACTTAGCCAAGATGGCTGGTATGCAGTCGAAACGATTGTTGATGAGCATATTGTCCGAGACTTCATCCCAGAACTCATGAATGCAGGCGCAGAAGGGATTATTGAATACCCCTTGAGCAAAGTAATTCCGTGATAAGTTCATCACGCAGCACGCGTTAAATCGCCACACTATTTGGACGCGGTTGTTGCTTGTGTATTAAACGGAGGATAAATCGAATGAAACTTCAAATCAATTTATGCTTTTTTCTTCTTCTGATTTGGACGATTGCCAGCCTGGGCTGCGGTGAGGATTCATCCTCGACTTCTGTCGAGCCTAGCGAAGAATCCGATCAAATAGTAGACTTAGAAGGAGAGGATAACTCACAATCAGGAATGGTATCAGGAATTATCACTAACATCAGGACGGGGGAACCGATACCGGGGGTAACCGTCAGTCTGTTAGACAAGACGGTGGAAACCGATGCAGAGGGCAAATATGCTTTCACAGAGATCCGCTATTCAGATAGCCATAATTTGATCGTTATGGACCTTGATTACCAGCCCAAAATGAAGAAATTTAAACTTAGCGCTGAACAGGTACAGTTGAATGTTTCCCTCTCTCCAAAGCTTGGTGCGGTTTCAGGCACTATTACTGATGGCACAACAGGGAACCCGATACCGGGCGCAACTATCACTCTATTGGATCGGATGCAAACAACCGAAATAGATGGTAGATATAATTTTACGGGGGTTCCCTATTCGCAGACAGTTAGCTTAATGGTTACAGCTGCCGATTATCAGTCCAAAACCGAGAACTTTGAACTTAGAATGGGTCGCGTCGGATTGAGCGTTCAACTCATGCCCTCAACAAATCCCGAAACGGAAATTCCTCAGTTCTTGGAACGCTTTTCCGCACTAATTGAGTCGTTGGATATAGGGAAATTGGAGACAATCCAAGAACTCTTTTCGGAAACCTACGTTGCAGGGGATGATCCCATTACACTTCTTGGGTTAGCGACAGGCGTTATTCCCGCAACGTTCGAGGAAGTTAATCCAACAATTACTAAAGTGTTTGGAAAATACGATGTCCTCCAATTTGAGTTTAATAAAATTCAGGTGGAGGTGACTAATACACGTCAGGCATCTGCGCGACTTACCCTACACATCATCAGCGAAGAGGGGGCAGGCCCCGACAAACCACGAGCCGAAAAAAGAGAGATTATTGTTGATTGCCAAATAGATTTCCGCAAAGAAGACACATTGTGGAAAATCGTTTTTTGGCAACTTTTCAACGTAGAATTCCTTTGATTTGACGGATTGAGCCCTGACATCAGGTAAGATATGAGTTCCCTACTTGGACAGGAACACAATAGACGGCTAGCCTAACGGAATTGGCAGCTGTAATTTTTGCGTAGCGATATGTCAAACAATCCTATTAAAAACCGGGTTGAGGAATTACGGGAACAGATCTGCTACCATGAACGCAAGTATTTCATCGACGATCAACCAGAGATTTCAGATCAGGAATATGATCAGTTGATGAAAGAGTTAGAACGTCTCGAAGCTGCGCATCCTGAACTGGTCACGTCCGATTCACCAACTCAGCGCGTTGGCGGGGAAACGACACTGGGCACGAGTGTTCCCCACCGTGGACAGATGTTGAGTCTGGATAACACGTATAGCCCTGAAGAACTATACGATTTCGACCAACGTGTACGGAGGGCGTTACCCGATCAGCCAATTGCGTATGCAACGGAGTTAAAAATCGATGGTCTGGGGGTTGCCTTGCTCTATGAAGATGGCAAGTTGGTGCGCGGCGCAACACGAGGGGATGGGGAGTATGGGGAAGATGTGACGGCGAATCTACGCACTATCCGCACGATTCCACTAAGACTAACGCCGATTCAACCGATGCCTACTGTTTTGGAGGTCCGAGGCGAGGTATTTATTCCAAGAGATCGATTGACTGAGGTGAACCGAGAACGGATAGCAGAGGGCCAGGCCCCTTTCGCAAATGCACGGAACGCTGCTGCTGGCTCTGTCCGCTTGTTGGACTCCACGATCACAGCGTCACGCCCACTGGATATTTTCATCTATACCCTCGGTTACACGGACGGAATCGAGATTACCAAGCATACAGAAGCTCTTGCTATGCTGGCGACCCTGGGGTTCAAGATGAACCCTCACACCGAATCGCATTCATCAATCGAGGCTGTAATCACGTATTGCCGTAGGTGGATAGCCGATAGAGAAGCAATTCCTTATGACACCGATGGCATTGTCGTGAAAGTTGACTCGCTTGAACAGCAAGAGATACTCGGCACTACAGCAAAAAGTCCCCGCTGGGCAATCGCCTGTAAATTCCCTGCCCACCAAGTAACAACACGGATTGAGGCGATAGAGGTACAGGTTGGGCGGACCGGCGTCTTGACACCTGTAGCAATTCTTTCTCCGGTACAGGTGGCTGGTGCCACGATAACCCATGCTACACTGCATAACGAGCAGGAACTGATCCGTAAAGATGTTCGCGTTGGAGATATGGTAATTCTCGAAAGGTCGGGAGATGTAATTCCAAAAATTATCGCTGTACTAACAGATCAACGAAAAGGTGGTGAGCAGACCTTTCGTTTGCCAAATCACTGCCCGGTGTGCGGAACGTCGGTGCAGCGGTCGGAAGGTGAAGCAGCGGTTCGTTGTGTCAATGTAGGCTGTCCTGCACAACTGAAACGGCACATTGCGCATTTCGCCTCACGAAATGCGCTGAATATTGACGGGCTTGGTCCCGCGCTTGTTGAGCAGCTTGTTGAAGCCAGATGGGTTCGTGATGTCGCGGATCTCTACGCTTTGAAGCAGGAAGATCTGGTTAGTCTTGAACGGATGGGTGAAAAATCCGCCGAAAACCTCCTAAATGCTATTGAATCAAGTTGCAACATTCCCGCCGAAAAGGTGCTGTTTGGATTAGGGATACCCCACGTTGGGGCGAACGTCGCGGAATTACTAATTGACCACTTCTCTTCGATTGATTCCCTTGCCGATGCAAGTGCAGAAGATATTGAGAGCATCCACGGCGTTGGGAAACAAATTGCGGAAAGCATCCTCCATTTCTTTTCGCAACCGCGGGTTCAAGAATTTCTGAGACGGTTGAAAGATGCAGGGCTTCAGTGGGCAGTTGTGCCAAGTGAACTATCGGAAGCGTCCGATAGCATTTTTGCTGGTAAGACTTTTGTTTTAACAGGTTCGCTTTCGACAATGACGCGCTCGGAAGCATCTGAAAAAATCAAGGAACGCGGTGGTAAAGTCAGTTCTAGTGTCAGCCAGAAAACGGATTACCTCGTTGCCGGGGAAGGACCGGGTTCTAAGTATGACCGCGCCGTTGAACTCGATATCCCAATTTTAATGGAAGACGCATTTACTGAAAAGCTATAGAGGAAATTTTGACTTTCAATCTATCGGCTTCTATGCTATACTCATAATAGCTTTTTAAAGATAGATCGAACTTTTTTTGAAAAAGTAGATTTTACCGAAAAGTCCTTTAGGCCTAAAGCCCAAGCCTTTATGTTTCTTAATCCCGATGTATCGGGGCTTGGGATACAGATTGCCTTAGCAAGTTTTTTGATCAACCATTGAAACAAACTCATTAAAACAACTTTTCAAACAGACGGAATCGGATAACCGTTGGGCGGGGACGCTCAAGAGGGCAGGGCGTTGTCCTTTGAAGGAGATACGGTAAGATCCCGATGAATCGGGACAAGTATCGTTGATAGCACAATTCGACTCCTAAAGGAACGGGTACGAATCCCAATCCTTTAGGTTTGGGAGTACGTCAAAGAATCGTCTCGTCCACCACAAACCTACCAGTTTAGATATTTGAACCGAAAACTGAGTTATGGCTGGACAAAAGTTGTATTTGAACTGGTCTTGTTCAAGTATCTGTAGAATCTCAAGAACGGATGTTCTGAAACAGGCTTGCGAGGTGGGAGATGGTTCCTTGCATTCTAATTCATCAACTGTTAACAGAATAGGAGAACATAAAATGAGAGGTAATCGGGGAAAGGGCAGCAAATCACTCGATAGCGCAAATAAAGGTGTTGTCAAAAAGACTGCCACCAAAAAAGGACGTAAAGAGAAAAAACTCGCTAAACAGGAAAAACGGGCGAAAAAGACGTATTAAACAGATAGGGCGATAGCTCAAAGACAAACAGACCCGCGCTCAATAGGGGTTCATTAAGACTGCCTCTGCATTCTGCGCCACGATACGATAGAAACCCGCATCACGGTCTGCTGCTTGTGCTATCGCCCTTTTTTTAGGGAGGCACTGCATCGTGCAATTTACACAGAATCAAAAAAAAGCCCATGATCTCAATCGTCACATCAGTGTAACCGCTGGTGCTGGATCAGGGAAAACAGCGGTATTGGTTCATCGATATCTCAAGATTCTGCTTGAAACAGATCTGCCTCCCAATCAAGTGGTTGCAATCACGTTCACAAGGAAAGCTGCGGCAGAGCTTAAGCAGCGCATTATCCAAGAACTTGACGTAAAGCTGGAGGAAGAACCTCGCAGTACACAATTACAGAGAATCAAGACCGGAATGCTCTCCGCACAGATCTCAACCATTCACTCATTTTGCGCGCGAATTCTGCGGGAATATCCGGTCGAAGCGGGAGTGGATGCAGGTTTTGGTGAATTACAAGGGATACAACAGCGGTTGGCTCTCCATAACACCATTGATTCCACGCTCCGGGAAATTGCTAACCGTCCCGATGAAGATGAGATACGTGAGAAACTAGTAGACTTGCTGCGCATTTTTGGCAAGAGTCAGCTCGAACAACACTTACACGAGTTGATCGATCAGCGGGATGGGGTGGATCGGCTAATGCGCGGTTTATACAGCCGCACAGATTCAGAGGTGGTGGAGTATTGGCGCAAGCATGTACAGTCGCAATTATTTCGGAGTTTAGAAAATCAGTTCTCTGTCGGAAATTGGTTACGCTCTCTGGACAATGTCTTAGAAGTTGCTACAGGAAAAAATGCTTCAATAGTCCTAGGACTGGTAGGGCTTATTTTACCACAAATGGCAATAGTAACGGTCATTTCGATTTTCCTCCAACTTGGGCCACAAATCTTCGCGGAAGATGAACCAATCAGCGAGGGGGAGGCCCTTGACTCACATGCCGAGACCGACACAACCATGGAGAATGTCGGTTTTCTTATTCGTGCAGCGAACTATTTCCAATCCTCTCCATCAGTTACCAACGCTTCGATAGCCTTAGAATTGCTGGCGTATATTGTTCCACAAATGGCAATACTAACCGCTATTCCAACCCTCATCGAACTTGCTCCACTGATCGTAACGAAAGACGGAAACATTAGCAAAAGAGATTTTCTTGGCTCAAAAACCGAGACTGACCCAATCCAGGAGGAGATTGATTTTCTTGTTCCTGCAGCAAATCACTTCCGGTCCTCCGCGTCAATTACCGCTGATGATGAATTACTTGTTCGTGTGACACGCTCTCTGCTAGCTGTCTATGACGAGGTTCAACAGGCATACGAACAACATAAAACCCAGACGGGACAACTCGATTTCGATGATCTTCAGATTAAGGTTAGGGATCTATTGCGGCAAGAATCTATCCATGAACAACTCGCCCAAAGATATCCTTATATCATGGTTGATGAGTACCAAGATACCGACCGGCTACAATACGAGATCCTCGACTTACTCGCTGTTATCAACAAGAATACCCGTGGGAAAAAACCCTCGGATTCTAAATTGGATAACCTGTTTATCGTTGGCGACCAGAAACAGAGTATCTACGGATTCCGCGGGGCGGATGTGCGCGTATTTAATAAAACACGACAGGATATAACCGACTTGCAGGAGGCACTCGGTGAAGACTTTTCTTGGGCGGAGCAGAAACTTGACGCAAGCGATTCAGAGAAACGCGGCGAACTCCAATTCTCGGAAAATTTCCGTTTATTACGAAATCTCGTAGGCTTCGTCAATTCAGTTTTCGAGCCACTCATGAAGGGGCGAAATGAATTTGAAGTCAAGTATGAGCCGTTGGTCCAGGGTCGAATCGCTGATTCACATGGCGGCGTAGAGCTGCTCCTCGGCTCAAAGGAAGAGACAGAGAGCGATTTCCAACTTTCCGCTGACGAATACGATCTGATTGCCGCCCGCATCCACCACTTAGTCAACACCGAAGAGACGATTTGGCTGGACGCTGCCGACGGTGGAACGCCCCGACCTATTCGCTACAGTGATATTGCCATCCTAATCCGCAGTCGGACGCACTTGCCGGAAATTGAATCTACCTTAACCGAAGCAGAGATCCCATACAAAATCACAGGAGGTATCGGATTTTATCAGTGTCAAGAAATTTACGACATTAGTAATTATCTGCAATTCCTCATAGATCCTACCAGCGACGTTGCACTCGCCGGAATTCTTCGCGCGCCATTCTTCGGTGTATCGGATGTAAAACTATATGAAATAGCACAGCCATCATCCAAAAAGACATTCTGGGAGAAGGTCCAAGATTACCTTGCTCAATCAGATCAGTCTTCAACTCCTCTAATAGGTCATGCAGCTCAAATACTGCAAAGCCATCTCGAAATATGCCACCGTATCCCACCGAGCGAACTGATTCGAAAAGTCGTTAACGACACTGGAATAGTCGGGGTGCTTCCCGTTGGGACGAGCGGCGAACAACGATGGGCAAATTATGAAAAGCTCTTAGGGATTGCAAGGGAGATTGAAAGATCGGAATCTACAGACCTCTTCGATTTCTTGGAACGCCTGAACCTACTCATTGAGGAAGAAGAGAGCGAAGGCCAAGCAACCACACAATTGACAGCGGACGCTGTTGAGGTCATGACCATCCATGCGGCGAAAGGACTTGAGTTTCCAGTTGTTATCCTTCCTAACCTAGATCAACGATTCAGATATGATCGAGAACCGTTCATTGATGATCGATTAGGTATTGGCTTTAGGCCCGCAAATCCAGAAAAAAACTACGAACAGAGCGATCCGGGGGCGACACAGTTGATGAGGGAACGTGCGAGAAATCGGACAGAGGCAGAGGAGCAGCGCGTCTTTTACGTGGCTACCACCCGCGCTCGTGATCGTCTGATCTTGTCAGGAACAGCCGAGAAGATAGGAAATACACCGTGCTGGTTGAAGTGGCTGCTCAATGCTTTAGAAATTTCGGAAATCCCTTCGGAGGACGCGGTTTTAAATCGGAAGACGACCATTCGAGTCTTGTCGGGAGAGCAAACCACACAGGTCACCTTCGATCTTCCAATTCAAATCGTTAGACCTTCCAGCAAACTCGGTTATACTGAAGAAGAGCCAGCCGCCCCGCTACCGCCAGCCGACTTTCCTACTTTCCATATCGAACCGTTGCGTGCTGCCACTGTTAGCCAAACCTTCTCCGTGTCGGATCTGACAACGTATACTCAGTGTCCAACGCGGTTTTATTTACAGCACCAGATCCAAGTGCCGCTATCGGAATTCCAATCCGAGGAATCCTCTGAGACTGTGCGTGAAGGTGTTAATAGCTTTCTGAACTCAAGAGTTAGGGAGATGGCGTTAGACGCAGATGAGGTTTACCGTGAACGGCATATTCACGCCGAAATTGGTTCTCATATAGTCGCCGGAACTGCAAACCGGCTCTTCAAAGATTCGAAGGGGGTTTGGCAGGTTATCAGCCACGAAACAGATGGAATTAATTGGGAAGAAATCGGCGATATAGCTGACTACTATCGACCACAGATTGAGCTATACGCTCTGCTAATCCATCGGCTCTATCCTGAACAGCGGGTCATACCGGTAACAATCTACTCAACAGACCTCACCCTTTCGCATTCAGTGAAGGTAACAAAGGAGGAATTAATAGATATTGAGAACGCATGGATAGAACGGATTGAGGCAATACAGGATACTTTAAGTTCTGATGCAATCGGGCTGGGAAGATTTGAGAAGAATAGAGAACATTGTCGATTATGTCCCTATTTTGTTGATGAGGAGTGTATGGTCGCCGATCAATAGTAGTGAATAGCGTAACCCTCACCGTGCTGTATTTGCTGGATTCTCTTCTTACTGAACTACATCTCCCTCAATCGGCTCAACTTCCACTTTAACGTTCCGGAGATGCTCGACAACCCGTTCAAGTTCGTCTGGCTCGCCTCTAATTTCCAAAACAACCCACCCTCTATCAGACGTAACATCAGCGCGTCGAATGCTCGTAATCACATTATACTGCTGCCCGATGTTGTGGATGATGGGTTCAGTGATCAGATCCGGCGGGAAAGTCAAACGAAGTCTTAAGAATGCCATATCTGCCACTCCTTTCTGAATTAATCAATCGTATTATGTCTCGCGGTTCACCTCTATCGGCACTTCTTCAAAATCCATATCAGTTTCATTCCAAGCGAAAGCCTTAGTTGCTTTAACTTCGCGATCATAGATAGAGATTACAATATAAGCTGCTCCAGGATACACCGGTTCATCCCAAGCCGTTGCATCCGCTTTGTCTTTGTCCGAAAAGTATGCATCGTGATTTGGATGTGAATGATAAAGTGCCTTAATTGGTCGATTTTGGGTTTCAGCTTCTTTATGCACACGGATTAGATCGTTCGGATCTATTAAATAAGCGGTACGTGCGTCACGAGGATAAGTATCCGGATCTTCGGCATGCCGTTCATTTTGTATATTCCGGCACTCTCGGACGAATTCCCGGGTCCCGTCGCTCAAAATGATGCCACAGCACTCATCGGGAAATTCGACCTTCGCGTGCGCGTAGATTTGATTCAGAGTCTCAGTTCGTAACTCTAACACTTCAGTCTCTTTCACCATCTGACGATCCACCTGCAATTGCAGGTATAATTGAGATGTCGTCACCATCGTTAACTGCCGTTGCGCTGCCATCTAAGAAGCGAATATCTTCGTCATTGAGGTAAATATTAACAAAACGTCGAACATTACCGGATTCATCACAGATGCGTTCTTTGAGTCCCGGGTAGCTTGCCTCAAGGTTTTCGATGAGGCTTTCAATAGTATCTCCCTCCGCTTCAACTTCCGCCTGATTCTGCGTGAGTCTTCTGAGAGGGGTTGGAATACGTACGGTAACAGCCATTGCAAAACTCCCTTCTTTAGTAAGGTGAAATAAAACGAGACCACGAATGTTTTGGTCTTAATTGTGCAAGTTTCTATATTTAAACAGTGAAACTTAGGTACTTTACGTTTTAGGTTCTATATTGCGTAGTGAATCCCGCATTCTTTTTTGTTATCTTCATCGGCCGATGGTGCGTTCTGCCAACGCCACCGTCCTGCTCTTTTTGGTTCACCGGGCACGATCGGCGTTGTGCATATGACACATCCGAGCGACTCATAGTATTGCCCGTACTGTTGGGGTTCCATCAGCGGATTCACGGGCACATCGTGTTTGTGAATGTACTCCCAAATCTGTGCCTCGGGCCAATCTGCCAGCGGGTTAACTTTTAGTATAGAACGCCCTTTGTGCTCGATGATACCTGCTTTGGGTGTGCTTTGCCGATTACTGGATTGATCTCGCCGCAAGCCGGAAAACCAGACATCCAGTGTATCCAACAATCGCTGCATCGGCTCTACTTTCCTGATGCTGCAGCAATATTCCTGTTTCTGTTTGCTGTCGAAGAACAAGAACTCCCCGTGATTTGCAACCATTTGATTCACCGCTTCTGCTTCTGGAGTAATCCGCTCAATCTGAATGTTGTAACGCGCTTCGACACGTTCAAGGAATTGATAGGTCTCAGGGAATAGACGCAGCGTATCAATTGTGCAGGCTCTAAACGGTAGCTTATTTTCGTAAGCCATGTGGAGCAAAACCATTCCAGATAGCTGCCCGCTTGTAACAATTGCGGCACGCTCTTCAAAGCGTTTAATAAGATTGAATAAGATTTCCTGCGGTTCTTCGAGCAAACGAACTTCGTAGCAAAGCTCTTCATTTATCAGATCTTGATTTGTTAATTCATTCAAGGGATACCCAGTCCTTCCTGTATAGCATGGAACGTGATTAATGAGGGATAGATGATCGAATGGTGGACCAAGGAACCTTCAGGCTCGTGGTCCTATTTCACTCAAAATCGGTTTCCAACCCGATTTCCGATTCAAAATACCGGGCGAGGCTAAAATAGCGATCTCCTGTATCCGGTAAAATTGTGACGACAGTTTTATCCCTCCCAAGTCCTCGCGCCACTTCTAATGCGGCGTGGACATTTGCCCCTGACGACATTCCAACGAGCAAGCCCTCTGCTTTTGAAATCCGTCTCATCATCTGATAAGCCTGTGGATCGGCCACAGTAGTCACCTGATCGATGACATTAACGTTCAACACATCTGGAATTCTGCCAGCTCCAATACCATCAATACGGGTCGGTCCCGGTTGTCCACCGGACAAAACTGGAGAGATGCTCGGCTCCACTGCAACTACCTGGGTCTTCGACCGATGGGTCTTGAGCACTTCTCCAACGCCTGTTAGGGTTCCACCCGTCCCCACACCAGCGACAAAAAAATCAATCTCACGGTCAATGTCGTCTAAAATCTCACACGCTGTCGTTTGTCGGTGAATTTCAGGATTCACAGGATTTTCAAACTGATTGGGCATAAAGCTATGTGGATTCCGTGAGACGATTTCCTCAGCTTCCCAGATTGCGCCGCCCATCCCGGCGTCCTCGGGTGTTAATATAATTTTCGCACCAAAAGATGCGAGCAGCGTATACTTTTCTTGGCTGACGTTCTCTGGCATGGTCAAGGTAACGTGGTATCCTTTTGCAATCGCAACAATGGACAGCCCGATTCCTGTATTACCCGCTGTGGGTTCAACTATTGTGCAGCCCGGTTTGAGTAATCCGCGTTCTTCGGCATCAGCTATCATGGCATAACCAATCCGATCTTTGATACTTCCACCGGGGTTATACGATTCCAGCTTTGCCAAGATTGTAGCATCATCCGGTCCGGGTAGATAGTTCAGATGAACCAGTGGGGTATTGCCGATGAGGCCGATGAGGTTTTCAGCAATCTTCATGTTTCTCTTCGCTTAACGTTCAAAAAACAGGACGGAAAGTGTGCCTCCATAACTCTTAGGATTGGCAGTGTTAGCCGCTTTCAGACAACCTATAACTTTAGCACACTTTATCTTGGTGCGTCAAGTTTATTTACTCTTCTCCGGTCTCACAGATCTTCCTCCGACGCTTTCCGCTCTTCTTTCGACTTTGCCGTGTAGGAGTCGCGGATCCAACGCTCAAGCATAACATCTGGCTCGTCCACCACCGCTTCAGTAAAGGTGAACACAGACTGCCCAGTATTTTGCTTTATAAGGTTCAAACCGTGTTGGTAACTCTGTAGCAATTCATCACAAATCTCTTTCGGTGCCCGCCCCTGGTCAATCGCTTTTTGGCATAAAAGTTCAGTCGCCGCATCGTCAAAGCGGATCTGCATCTGATGTTCACGCTGGAAATCCTCTTCGTACAGGCGAACTCGTTCACGCATTACAACTTGGCAGTTATAGTCTGTATTTTCCAGAATCCGCTGCAACTCGCCTGCCGGATTCTTAATAACTTCTTCTGTCACGACAAACTCTCGAATACTGGAGGACGGCAGCTCAAACTTATACTCTCGCAGCGTTTTTTCGCAGACCGTCATCAATGCACGAGCGCCGGTCTCTTGGATGTATGCCTGCTCAGCGATTCGATGGAGCCCTTTATCCGAAAACAGCACCTCAACGCCATAAGCCCTGAACGCCCGTTCATACTGACGGATGATGGATCCCTCGGAGTGTTTTAGAATATAGTAGAGATCATCAGCGGAAAGATTTTGGCATACAACATGGACAGGCAGCCGACCAGTCAATTCAGGTTCAAATCCGAACTCGATGAAATCCTGCGGCGTAACAAATTGGAAGGAATCTCCTAACTCCGTTTGACTTTTCACCGTTGCGTTAAAGCCAATATTGCTCTGATTCATCCGTTTATTGATAATCTCTTTTAGCCCGTTAAATGCTCCACTAATAATAAAAAGGATATGGCGCGTATTGATGATACGCTTTTCCACTGTCCCTTTCTGCTGAAACTCCATCATCGCTTGCATCTGAGAGGCTGCATCGTAACCTGCACGGAGATCAACCTCTGTTTCCTCCATCAGTTTGAGGAGACCAATCTGCACCCCCCGCCCGCTGACATCACGTCCGATGATGTTTGGTGGCGTCGCAATCTTGTCCACTTCATCGAGGTAAATAATACCGTATTGTGCAAGCTCAATATCGTCGTCTGCCTGTGCTACAAGATCCCGAATCATGTCGTCAACGTTTGCGCCGACGTAACCAGTTTCACTGAACCGGGTGGCATCCGCTTTGACGAAGGGCACACCGATCAATTTGGCAATATGGCGAATAAGATAAGTTTTACCAACGCCTGTGGGCCCGAGCATGACCACATTCTGTTTCGAGTAATCGGTGTCTGCAACTTTCGGGTTTTCGTGTACCTCGCGCACATGATTGTAGTGATCACACACAGCAATTGCCAAAGCTTTCTTGGCGTCATCCTGTTTAATGACATATCGGTCAAGGTACTGCTTAACCTCCTTTGGCTTGAGGTCAAATTTCAGATCGAACGCCTTTTCTTCAGGGGCGGTGGTGTTTGTATCATCGGTAACGGTCGTCTCCGGCGTCGCTTGCGACATTGTAAAGTTGACAGTACCGCCATACTTCCGTTTAACGAAATCCTCGAACTCTTTCTGAATTTCCTCAATAGTAGGGATTTTTTTGTTTAGCCTTTGGTTGGACATAGTTCACCTCGGAACCTAATTTCACGATTATCCTGTGAGATGCAACGAACTGACCAATTTCATTGAACGTTGACGTAAAGGAATGGCGGCATTGTTAAAGCAACAACGTCATCCTCGCCGGAGATCTCCTTTGCTACTTCCAGCGCGTGATCCAGATTTCTTGCCCAATCTACACCTAATCGCTTGGCAACACGATCATCTTTGGGACCAACCAAAATGACCTTGGACAAATATTTGAGTGCATACGTCGCCCAATACCAAACAGTGAATGGATGAAATCCGTGATACGCAAACTTATTGCGATAGCAGTCTATGAGGTAGGAGTCATAGGCATATTGTTCTTGAAACTGCTGCTGCATTTCAAACGGCTTGGTTGTTTCGGCAAGGACTTCATCGAAGAACCTCTTGTAGGGGACATGATATTCTTCGTGGAAGACTTCAAAGGTTGGATTCATGATAATCACGACGCCCCCTTCCTTGATCAGTGGTTTATTATAAAACCAGTTGAAAACGTACCCCAATATATCACTTACAACCAATACGGGGTTAATCCGAGCACCGATAGCATACGGGCTCATATCGGGCAATCCAAACACCAAAGTGCTGAACTGTTTTGGAACGTCTATCATCAACTGATTTTTCATTGCTTCAAGGGTTTTGGAGTGCACATCGTCAATGGTACCGGCGTTAATCTCAATCGGTTCATAATCCGTTCGGATGCCTTTGAAGATTTTGTATCGCAGCGCTTCCGGAAGCAGTGACAGCGCAGGTGGCGTTAAGGCTTTTAACATTTTTTCAAAGCCGTTGCATTGTGCATTTGGCTTGCCTAACTGCCGAAAACCTGTAGGATAGATCTGATTATTCATGGCGGCTTCAATAACCATGATTTTACTGTGATTCTGAATAACGCGGCTCATCCGCTCGATGCAGGCATGCATGTTTGAGCCCCCAGGTTGCATAACATGTGGACTCTCCGCGGTCATGTGCGGTGAATGATGAGGAGAAATTGATTTATACGTCCCCATCCCAACAGCAACTGACTTGTGTCCCCCGTTAAGTGGGATCTGGATGGTGTCAACATAGATTACCAGATCGCATTCCACAACTTCACGCTCGACTTCGACAATTTCGTCCTGCTCCGTCCTCCCCAAGTCGACGATATTATTGGAATCCTCCGCATCAAAGTTCCTCAACTGATACGGATAGAACTCGTTCATAATTTTTTTGCCTAACATATATGCTAACTCATGCGTCTTCATTTTGCGATGAAGTCCACCGGCACAGATGAGCTGTATGTTCTGCTTTTCAACTCCGTAGGAGTAAAGTATGGGCAGCAATGTTTCGAGCATAACCTGTCGCATGTCAGGCTTCTTCGTCATTGGAAAAGGCTGGCAGTTATTATCAAAAGCGATCAGGATCTTACTGTTCCCGTCAACGAGTTCTTTCAGCGGAGGCATCCCCTGTGGATTTTCCACCGCCCTTTTGACGTGTTCTGGAATTGCGGCACGGCTGACCCCAAGTTTTGCCGGTTGTGGGTAGTAGATCTCCGAGTTATCGGGCAATTTTGCATTAATCAGATGGTTGCCGGAGTAAGTCAAATATTTCATGTGCAGTTTTCCTTTATAGATAATAACTATTCAATCTTTAACAAATGTATATTTTAATCAGTTTGGGGGTTGACGTTAATCAAATTATGTCGTATTATATCGTATACTATGGAATTATGTTCGTTATACGACGTAATTTCAAACATCTGGAAGAGATATAGAGAACATGTCCAAGTACGCTGAAAATGCGATGTTAATCATGCGCGTGATGCGCCACGCCCAAGCTGCGGTAAAATCACGCTTTGTGCAACAGGTTGTACCGAAGAAGCTCACAGTTGTGCAGTTTAACGCTTTGCTACATCTCCACTGGTATGGTGGCGAAACCGGCATGACCATTGGCGAACTTGGAGAACACCTTGGACTCGCTCACAGCACTGTCTCAGGTCTTGTAGACCGCTTAGAGCGTGATGGGTGGACCATTCGTCGCAAGTGCGATACAGATCGTCGACAGAACCGTATACAGCTGACGGAAAAATCAGGGCAGCTTTTTCAGGATCGAGCAGAGGATGCGACTGATTTCTGGCACCAGACGATTGGGCAGTTGACTCCTGAAGAACAGGATGAACTGATCAAAACTTTGACACGCCTGAAAGAGGTGATGGAGAAACCGGTTTGGCCAAGCTACGACCAACTTCACCCTCGTGATCCCGGGCATGTAAAAAAACGTCTGGAAGCCGAGCTGGACGAATTGGCACATGCAAAATTGACATCAATTGGCACGCGGTTTATCTTGGCACAGATGGCGGAGCAGCAAAACCAGCATGAACTCGCGGCTTATTTAAAGCAGGTAGCGTCGGAAGAGATCCGCCATGCCAACCAAATCTTTGGACTGCTTGGACACGAACAGAGCCTCAAAACAGCATTGTCTAATCTAATTCGTCAAGATAGGATTGTGCTTGAAGAAGTCTTAGATCTCGTGGATACGGCACAGATTGCAAATCACAAAGAGAGTTTAGAACTTTTACAGCAAATAGTTCAAGATAATAAAAGATATAAACGCTGGTTTTCCAATATGTTCAAACAGATCGATTAATCGGTATTAGACTATCCCTTCAGTCTACTATTACTCAAAACTTAGTTATCAATCAACCGTTCACGATCGATAATTAAATGCGCCGATTTTGCCATAATCCCCAAAGGGGGATGTGTCAACTGCGGCATTTTTCGTGGAAGACAAAATGCAAGAAGAAGATTATCAAAAAATATTACCGCGATGTATCCAAGCGTTTCCCGATGACGCAAAGCTGATTGAGCAATTTCAACAGGGAGATAAATCGGTTTTTGACGAATTGGTAGTGCGCTACCATGACCGTACCTACCGACTCGCTCAACGTTTTGTTCCGAATTCCGAAGATGCCCTCGATATTACGCAGGATGCTTTTATCAGAGCCTATCAGGGACTTTCAGATTTTAAGAGAAAGTCTCAGTTTTATAGTTGGCTTTATCGTATTACGGTCAATCTTTGCATTGATTTCTTGCGTAAGAACGCCCGGCGTGAAACGGTGAATTATGCGCTGGAATCCGATGACCTGCCGATGATGAACATCCCGGATGTCAACCTGAGACCTCCAACGCAAGCGGTTGAAGACAAAGAGCTATTGACCTATCTTCGCAGGGCAATCATGCAATTGGCTCCTAAACAGCGTGAAATTTTCATTCTCCGCCACTGGGAAGGCCTTTCGCTCAAAGAGATTGCTAATACTTTGGGGCGTTCGAGCGGTACTGTGAAAGCACATCTTTTCCATGCACACCGGAATTTGAGAAAATTGCTTCGCCATTACCTTCAAGCCTAACCTATTCGATGGTGTGAGAATTATCAAATTGGATCGGTAAGAACTACGGATTACCCTCCCTCTGTTTTAGGCTCAAGCACTTTCTTTTTATGCTCGATTGTTGCGCCTGTATCAACCCTCCTTTAACCTATCCTGCTTCTGGATTAATAGATACCACTCCATTAACATCTTCATTTCGTTTTAACAGCTTATAAGCCCCTTAGCACATCCCTACATAATCAGATAGGAGCCCACAAATACCCTCATTGCGCCGATTTATCGGGTGCTGATCGCGCAGTTTTAAGATCGCTCAGTATGTATTGGATTTCGATCTTGTAGGAACGATGCAAGCATATCAAAAAGAAGACCGTGTGTCAAGATGAAAAATCTGCTTTACTCCTTAAACTTCTCACACAGTAGGGTCATTTATGGTGAACAATACAAATAAGTATACATATTAACCTTTGGCGCTAGTTGGTGAGAGGATCTTTCCCACATTGTTGAAGCGTTCATTGATGCATTAGGGTAACTCATTGGTTCTACCCTTCGGCTGCACATGTCGCCTCTCCGGGGCTAAAGGCACCCCAAAGCCAATAGTTTTGATGTTTCACAGCCTGTCCCGATTTATCGGGGCATCACGTTTGACGTTATCAACAGCTGCAAACTAGCACCAGTGTATTATTCAAATGTATCAGTAATTATAATTTTTACCATAGTTTTTCTGTAGGTGCTTGCATCCCGCCTGTCCCGATTCATCGGGCCTGCCCCGATCTTATCGGGGGATTTATCGGGGAGGGATTTCCCAATCCCGACACGTCGCTATAGGAGCGACTTCCCGACTCCGACTTTTCAAACAAAACGGGTAATAAGCCTAAAACTGAATAGCCCCACCTTACACAGTTTTTTCAGTTGACCGCGTCAGGAGAGTGATGTATCATATCCGAATCATTTGATGCTGCTTATTTATAGGAGGAGCCAAAGATGGCAAAAGCTGACATTGGGCTCATTGGATTAGCCGTGATGGGCGAAAATTTAACCCTCAATATGGAGGGTCAAGGGTTTCGGGTCTCGGTATTCAATCGGACGGTCTCAAAGGTGGATGATTTCATCGCAGGAGGGGCAAAAGGTAAGAATGTTATTGGGACACATTCAATTGAAGAATTCATTGAGTCGTTGAGCACTCCAAGGAAATTGATCTTAATGGTGCAAGCTGGTGCCGCGGTTGACGCATGTATCAACGAATTAACACCACATCTCTCAGAAGGCGATCTGATTATTGATGGAGGAAACTCGAATTTCCAAGATACTATCCGCCGTAGCAAGGATCTCACAGCTAAGGGAATAAGGTTTATGGGAACCGGAATATCGGGCGGTGAAGAAGGTGCTCGATATGGTCCCGCGATGATGCCCGGTGGTGATCCTGAAGCTTATGCGCTTGTTGAACCCATCTTCACAAAGATTGCGGCCCAAGTCGATGGTACTCCGTGTGTATCCCATATCGGTCCTAATGGCGCAGGACACTATGTCAAAATGGTACATAATGGCATAGAATACGGAGATATGCAGATCATCTGTGAAGCGTACGCCCTGATGAAACAGGTCCTTGGCATGAGTGCCGAAGAAATGCATCAAACTTTCAAGAAATGGAATGAAGGTGAACTGGATTCATATCTAATCGAGATTACGGCTGATATTTTTACACAGGCGGATAAATCGGGCGCCCCTCTCGTGGAAGTTATCCTCGATGCTGCGGGACAAAAGGGAACGGGAAAATGGACAAGTATTTCTGCCCTCGATACCGGCATTGCTGCTCCAACCATCGCAGAGGCGGTCTTCGCACGTTGTATCTCGGCGGTTAAGGACGAGCGGGTCAAAGCCTCGAAAATTATCCGTGGTCC
This sequence comes from Candidatus Poribacteria bacterium, assembly GCA_965220385.1. Taxonomy (GTDB): domain Bacteria; phylum Poribacteria; class WGA-4E; order WGA-4E; family PCPOR2b; genus PCPOR2b. The sequence continues at coordinate 2,994,633 of OZ244825.1, forward strand.
CAGTGGACAGTATGAAGGTGACAAATCGGCGTTATTAGAGGCTATCCACGATGCTATGTATGCCTCCAAGATCTGCTCCTATGCTCAAGGATTTGCGTTGATGCGAGAAGCGAGCAGCGAGTATAATTGGGATCTCGATCTTGGAACAATCGCTCTCGGTTGGCGCGGTGGGTGTATCATTCGCGCCCGTTTCCTTCATCGTATCGCCGATGCTTATGAGAACGACCCTGACTTGCCGAATCTGTTACTTGATCCCTACTTCCTTGAGGTTATTGAAAGGACTCAGGACAACTGGCGTCATGTGGTCGCAACCGCTATGCAGCTCGGTATTCCAATACCTGCATGTAGCTCAGCATTAGCTTACTTCGATAGTTATCGCAGCGCTCGTGTATCCGCCAACCTCATCCAAGCACAACGGGATTACTTTGGTGCACACACGTACAACCGGATCGATGCCGATGGCAAGACAGTTGTGGGGGCGGATGGGCAGCCGACCGTCTTTCACACGGAATGGATGGTGGAGGGCAGACCAGAAGTCGTTGTTGAATAAAATAGGTCCAGGGATTTATGAGTTCATTTGAACGCATGGTCCTCCTATAGTCCGAATTGAAAGGAAAGAATTGAATGGCTCAAGATGCAGCGGCAGCGTTAAGGAATTTTCAACCGAAGCATGACTATTTTGTCGGAATTGATTCGGACGGCTGTGCGTTCAATTCGATGGAAGTTAAGCACAACGACTGCTTCAGCGTCAACTTGATTAAACACTTCGGGCTTCCCGCTGTTTCGAGGCAAGTTCATCAAGCGTGGGATTTTGTGAATCTTTACTCCCAAACGCGCGGTTGTAATCGGTTCAAAGCGATCCTCCTTGTTTGCGATTTTCTTAGGGAAATGCCGAAGGTTCAAAGTGCAGGTGTTTCAGTGCCAGATTTTCCATATCTTAGGGAATGGGCAGAAACAGAAACTAAACTCGGTAATCCGACACTGAAAACGATGATTGAAAATGCCACGGGTGCACAGCGGGAGGAGTTGAGCCAAGTCCTTGAGTGGAGCCTTGCTGTGAATGAAACTATCTCTGAGATCGTCCACAACTTGCCTCCCTTCCCCGGCGTGCGTGAGACGCTGCAAGGTTTACAGGGGCGCGCTGATGCGATTGTGGTTTCAGCCACCCCCAACGAGGCACTTGAACGGGAGTGGGCTGAACACAATATCGATCAATATGTCGCAGTGATTGCAGGACAGGAGATGGGTTCAAAGACGGAACATCTCACGCTGACGGCAAAAGGAAGATACCCATCAAATCACATCTTGATGATTGGCGATGCTCCGGGTGACCTGAAAGCTGCACGGGATGTTGGCGCTCTCTTTTTTCCCGTCAATCCGGGACACGAGGAGGAATCGTGGGAACGTCTCGTGGATGTAGGCATGGATAAGTTCTTTAACAACGAATATGCTGGAACGTATGAGACCGAGTTGATTGAGGAGTTTGAAGCGTTGTTACCTGAAGTACCGCCGTGGAAATAAAGCAGAAAGAAAATGTTGGGAAATGGGAAATTGCCCTTTTCCCTATTCTATTGGTTTTTGATTTTTTGAATGGAGGCAGTACATGAAAATTTTGGTACAAAGACCAAATTCAAATGAAGAACTGAATCAAATTATCCGGGATGCTGCGGGTGAGGAAGATACTGTTGTATTTGCAAACTCTGAAGAAGAATATGTTAGGGAAGCTGCAGACACAGAAGTTCTTTTTGGTAGTTGTAGTGAGGAATTGTTTAAGCAGATGCCGAAACTGAAGTGGATCCAATCCTCTAGCGCAGGGATGGATAGCACACTGCATCCTGCACTTATAAATAGCGACGTTATTCTGACCAATGCGGCAGGGCTGTATGGCTCTCACGTCGCGGATCAAGGTTTCGCCCTGCTACTTGCGATCGCAAGGGGCATCGACCAATTCACTCGGAATCAAGATCAGCGTAAATGGGGCGGTGGCAGACCGATGATCGAGCTTGGCGGCTTCACGATCGGCATTGTTGGTATGGGCGGAATTGGTCAACATATGGCAAGACGCGCTAAAGGTTTTGAGATGTACGTCCTCTCCGTTGATGCTTACCGCACAGATAAGCCCGATGTGGTTGACGAACTGATGCCGATTGATCAACTACCAGATCTTATGAGTCGCTCCGATGTGGTGATGATTGCGTGTCCCCTCACAGATGAGACACGAGGCCTAATTAACGCTGAAAATCTCGCTCTAATGAAGCCGAGTGCTTATTTCATCAATGTTGCTCGCGGTCCAATTGTTGATGAACCTGCCCTCATTGAAGTTCTCAAACAGGGAAAGATTGCTGCCGCAGGGTTGGATGTCACCGAAATTGAACCGCTTCCGCAGGATAGCCCTTTGTGGGACATGGAAAACGTGATCCTCACACCACATGCGGCTGGAGGGTCACAGCACCGCCCACGTCGTACTATCGAGTTTTTCTGCGATAATATCAGGCGGTATAAAGCGGGTGAGCCACTACAGAATGTGGTCAGGAAGACACTCGGATTTTAGGATAGATAAAGGGACTGGGAAAAACAGTCCCTTTTTTCTTGGCACAAAAACGTTACTTGCCATTCACTAAGTTCAATTGATAGAGATATGACTCATGCCCCAAGCGGAAAATGAATATGACGACATTGCTGAAGCCTATAGGGACTCCAAACAGCTATCATTTCGGGAGTATCTTGAAGAATATTCTCTTTTTGAAATGCTAGGAGAGGTTCGAGGGAAAAGCGTCTTAGACTTGGCTTGTGGTGAGGGGTTTTATACTCGGAAGATTAAGCAGGCAGGAGCTGCTGAAGTTACAGGTGTTGATATCTCCACTGAAATGATCCGATTGGCAGAAAAGGAAGAAAAGGACTTCCCTTTAGGGTGCAGATATGTAAATCGAGATGTGGCGGAACTTGAACGAGCTGAACCGGTTGATTTCGTTGTGGCAATGTACCTCTTGAATTACGCCAAAACGAAAGAAGAACTCCTTCGCTTTTGCCAAGTCAGCTATAATGTACTACGCTCGGCAGGGCGATTTGTTGGGGTTAATGACAATGTTCGGAATCCTCCCAACGGCACGGTCTCTTTTGCCAAATATGGATTTGAAAAAGAGTGTGCCACTCCTCCCAAGGAAGGAGATGTAATCTTATATAAGCTTATCAATGAAGACGGGAAGCAGTTTGAGTTCAAGAATTTTTACCTCGCGCCAGAGACCTATCAATGGGCTTTTCAAGAGGCAGGGTTTACCGATTTTAAATGGGTAGATCTCCATCTAGCACCCATTCAGCAGGGCAACTTATTTTGGGATGAGTTCCTGTCCAACCCTCCGCTAATCGGTCTTATGGCATCCAAACGCTAAATCATTACCCATAGAGAAGAACGAAATCCCGATGGTTTGGACTTCCACCAGTGAGTCCCTGATGGGAAGTGAGAACAGGTTGAGCCATGAAGAACGGTCCCATACAACATTACTTAATATTGGCAAGCTGTAGGAAAGGAGTTGTGTGCCGTGGCATTGGCATCAGCACAATGTGAATTTTTCAATTTGTTCGGGTATCTCTTTCTTCCAAACCTATTAACGGAAGAGATTGAATGGATGATCGAGGAGCATCGTGCAATCTTTGAAAAGAAAGGTATAGTGCACGATGGGACGCAGCGATCCCAGATTGTTTCCCTTCATCGACCAAAGTGAGCGCCTCTGCACTCTTTTGGATCACCCAAAAGTACTTGAGGTGATTGGGTCGCTGTTAGGGAAGGATTTTAACTATGTAGGTGGTGATGGGAACTACTACAGTGGGGATACCGGCTGGCATTCCGACGGAGCACACAGGGTTGGACTCTACGCCAAGTTTCATCTGTATCTTGATCCACTTACACGCGATACAGGATGCATTCGCGTGATACCGGGAAGTCATTTGTTTGGGGAATGGCGGGAGCGTATTGAGGGGGTACGTCACGCACACGAGGCGTTGGGTATTGATGGAAGCGATGTTCCGTGCGTCGCGGTCGAAACCGAACCGGGTGACGTTGTCGTCTTCAACCATAATATTTACCACGCATCATTCGGTGGCGGGCGTAGCCGTCGCCATTTTGACCTCAACGTGGCAAGCCGAGCAAAAACAGACACCGAGATTGCTGAACTCGACGGTTACCTCCAGCGGGATGGGCAGCCGCGATACTACCCAAGATCGCATAGTGTTCACTCCGAGGTCATGCGCCAGACCGCTTCGGCTGAAAGAATGTACCACCTGGAGCAGGTCATCGAACGGGAAAGATATCTAACGCAGTAGACTTAGCAGTAAAAATATTGAAACCATTTAATATAGGGGAGCCAATAGTGAAATTCATTTTAGTTTTGATAACACTTATATATGTCAGCCTTACTCTATGCTTGTCCGGTTGTGGTGGGGATGATGAAATTCAAGATGAAGTAGCAGCAATAATTCCAGTCAATTTCTCAAACCTAAAAGAAGCAGGGGAATACGCGGTACGAGTTACAATTACCGGAGCCGATGTGGAAACAATCACAACAGAACGAAATCTGTCTGTCAACCCGACAAACCAGCCAGTTGAGGAAATTACTCTTAGTGAAGTTCATTTTGGACCGAATCAGGTAGTAACGATTGAAGTGTTAGAGGGTGGAACAGTTTTATATCAAGGAGAAGGTGAGGCAGGTTTTCTTCGTAACTCTTCAAACAGATTACCAGAGATTATAGTCAACCCACTTGGACATGAACTTATTGCAATATTTGAAGTTACCGCCGAAGATGTGGGCGATCTTTTAGGTGGACAGATAAGCGTTAATGCCAGTCAATCCAGCGACACACATTATGGAATTTCTGAGGTAAACTGGGATTGGGGAGACGGGCAGCGGACAGAATCCGGCAAGGAACTCACGGCATCACACACCTACCATCAAGTCGGAGAGTATACAATTACCCTAACGATACACAATGGGGCTCCGAGCCCTATCGCAGTGGAAGAAGAAAAAGTGGTAAGTGTCACTGCCGAACCAGAGATTGTATCCGAAAGTGATGGCACAACAATGCTGCTGATTCCCACCGGCACGTTTGAGATGGGGGATACTTTTGGAGAAGGCTTACCTCACGAGTTACCCGTTCACATGGTTACTGTTGATTCTTTCTATATAGATACGAATGAAGTAACGAATGCTGTATACAAACGGTTCCTTGACGCTACGGGACACAAGGCACCAGACTTTTGGGACGATCCCGCCTTCAATGCACCTGACCAACCCGTCGTGGGTGTGGCGTGGCTGGATGCTGCTGCCTATGCCCAATGGGCTGGCAAACGACTTCCGACTGAGGCAGAATGGGAACACGCTGCTCGCGGTGGGCGTACTGGGGGACGCTATCCTTGGGGGGATACAATCACCCACGATGATGCCAACTATAAAGGCAAAGGTGGCAAAGATATATGGGACAATTCTGCTCCTGTTGGCAGCTTCCCTCCGAACGGGTACGGTTTGTATGATATGGGAGGAAATGTCTGGGAATGGTGTGCTGATGAATACGATGATAAATTTTACGCCGTGAGTGAGGAAAACAACCCGATAGCTGGTAAATTGATTACATTTATGAATGACGATTTCGCAAATGTCAACACCCGCCGCGTAACGCGGGGTGGCTCGTGGAGCAGCACAGATAACAAACTACGAGTCGCGAATCGCAACTTTTTTGATCCCCCAGCTACAAGCCAAACTACAGGTTTTCGTTGTGCGAAGACACCGGGACCGTAATGTTTCTGCTCCATTATTGCTAGGGATGCTCCTTGCGAGTAGTCGATCTGCGTTTTTTTAGAATTGCGCGAGGCATGCTTTCTTGAATCAATTCAACCATGGTACAGGTTCTATACCAATCTCTGTTCTAAAGGGCAGCAATAACAGTACAGCACGCTTGCGGGACATCCGCCTATATATGAGTGTCTTAACTATGGGGAGAAAAATCTATGGGCGATCGCTTAAAAGACAAGGTGGCAATTGTAACCGGCGCGGGATCAGTTGGACCGGGTTGGGGAAACGGCAAGGCGACGGCTGTGCTCTTCGCACGTGAAGGCGCGAAAGTCTTTGCAGTTGACATCAACCTCGCCGCCGCCGAAGAGACAAAGGAAATCATCGACCAAGAAGGAGGGGATTGCACCGCCCATCAGACAGATGTTTCCAAATCTGAAGCGGTCGAGGCAATGGTGAAACGCTGCCTTGAAACCTACAGACGCGTTGACATCCTCCACAATAATGTTGGTATCCTTGAAGTCGGCGGTCCTGTTGAAGCAAGCGAAGAGAGTTGGGACTTTGTTAATAACGTCAATCTCAAGAGCATCTTTTTGACCTGCAAATATGTCCTTCCCCACATGGAACAACAAGGCGGCGGTGCTATCGTGAACATCTCCTCTATCGCCGGCATCCGCTGGCTGGGGGTGCCCTACATCTCTTATAGCACGACCAAAGGGGCGATCAGGCAGTTCACCCAGAGCGTTGCCATCCAGTACGCAAAACAGAACATCCGAGCCAACAGTATTCTGCCCGGTTTTATGAACACACCGATGGTCGTTAAATCGCTTGCAGATAGCTATGCGGATGGGGATGTAGAGAAAATGATCGAGGTCCGGAATGCTCTCTGTCCGACGGGAAAGATGGGGGACGCTTGGGATGTGGCGTATGCGGCTCTGTTCCTCGCCTCGGATGAGGCGAAATACATCACCGGTACAGAACTGGTCGTCGATGGTGGGGCAAGTTGTAAATGCGTCTGAGAAGGAGAGGAGTATGGCAAAATATCGCGCCGGGGTTATCGGATTGGGCTGGATGGGAATGCTGTCCGACCTTGCCGGGCGGATCTGGGATCCATACTATGTCGATGATGTAGATCGCCCCACGCCTGAACTTGATATACACCGCAAATTTCACCTTCACGAGTATTACAGAGACGGGAATGTACCTCATAGCTGGGCGGAAGCGATATGGGATCGGCCGGAGATAGCCTTAGTCGCTGGCACAGACCGAGATGGGAAACGATTGAAAGCATTTGGCGAACGCTACGGCGAGGTAGCACTTTATACCGATGCCGCAGAGATGCTGTGCACCGAAGCGCTTGACATTGTCGCTATTGCCACGAATACGAAAGGTCGCGCTGACTTGACCTGTTTAGCAGTTGATTGCGGCGTGAAGGGCATTGCAACGGAAAAACCGATGGCACATACGTTAGAGGAAGCCGACCGGATGGTGGAGACATGTGCCAATGCCGGTGTGCCTCTCTGCTGCGGTGCTATCCCAGTGAACCATCCCTCCTATGCTAAAGCAAAGGAACTCGTCAACGGTGGTGTGATTGGCGAGCTGCTCTCTATTGAGACGGAAACACCAACGTCACAGAAGCAATATTGGTCCTACTTTGTTGACAGTCCACCTGCATGGGTTATCGGTGTCGGCGACCAACCGCAACGTGAATCGGGCAGTAACGAGTTTACTGGACAAGGAATGGCGGTTACTGTGGAGGGCAAATCGATCCATTTCAGAATGGGTGCGGGTGTCATTCGGTTGACCGGCACTGATGGCGAGATCCAATTTCATTCAGGACATCCGATCGGTTGGCGGTTATGGAAGGACATTGATACCCCCGATGGAAGGCGGCGTGTAGAGATGCCTTGGTCTTCGCCCCAATTTGTCGGTGGTTATAACGCCATCTATGGTTTAGCTGATGTTATAGACTGTCTCGAAGGTAGACTTGATGAACCCAAGAATTCGGGCAGACGGGTCGCGGTGGCACTTGAGGTTGAGCTCGGACTGAAGGAGTCCGCCGCACAAGGAGGTAGGCGTGTTGACCTGCCGCTCAAAGACCGCTCATTGGGACTGCATTACGACTGGTTCAGATAGAGGTCGTGCTTGAAAATTGCTATTGAATTAGACCGTGGTAATGTATTAGAATTTTATTTGACCGGAGCAATGGTGGTCTACCCGGGGAGAGATAGCTGAAAACTTGCATTAAAAGGAAGTGTGCGAAAATGATGAAAAGCTTATATCAGACGCAGAGCAACCTATTGAATGGTCTCCTCATTTTCATTTGCGCGAGTATTATACTGTTGACCGTCTACAGTAGCGTTGAGGGACGCATTTGGTCCGGCACGAGGCATTTGGATCGACATATCGATGCTCGCTTGAAAGAAGAAGATATTAAACCATCGAAACGATCTAGTGACGCTGAATTTTTGAGACGTGTGCATTTGGATCTGACAGGAAAAATTCCCACCGTCGAAGCGGTTGTCGATTTCCTTGAGGATGGTTCCAAGGATAAACGTGAAAAACAGATTGATGAGTTGATTGGCAGTGAACTTTATCTCGACTACTGGACACGCCTGTGGACCAATTGGCTCATTGGGAGAGACGATAATAACAGACAGGAACGCATGGGATTGGAGGGGTGGATACGTGAAAGTCTCGCGCAAAACATGCCTTATAACCAATTTGTTACAGCCCTTATCACAGCGGAGGGCAGTGTAGAGGAGAATGGCGCGGGGAACTATCTGCTACGTTACAATCTCTCGCCGGTGGATCTCGCCTCTCACACCTCCCGGCTGTTCCTTGGGCTGCCGATGCAGTGTGCACAATGTCATGACCACAAGACTGAAGCGTGGTATCAGGAGGACTTCTACGGACTGGCAGCGTTTTTTGCCAATACCCGTCTCGAAAGAATCTATGAAGATGAAGAGGACGGCGGCAGGCGCGTCGTAGACCGCATCTTGAAAAATGTCCCCAAGGGCTCGGTCCGTATACCGGGAACTCATGAACGCATCCCACCGAGTTTCCTTGACGGCAAGCAGCCCAAGACACGACCAACTAAACAGCGGCTCGCCTTGAGTGAATGGATAACCGCTAAGGATAATCCTTACTTCTGCCACGCCATCGTCAATCGGATCTGGGCACACTTCATGGGGAGAGGGTTTGTAGAACCGTTAGACGGATTCGGTGAGGAGTATCCACCGTCACATCCTAAATTGCTCGACTGGTTAGCGGAAGATTTTATGATTCACGGGTACGATCTCCGATACTTGATGCGAACCATTCTCAACACCAAAGCCTATCAGCGCACCTCTGAAACGAACAAAAGCAATCAGTACGACGATCTTTACTATTCGCATGCCTACGTTAAACCGTTGACTGCGGAGCAGTTCTTCTATTCGATGCTTGAATCAACAGGATTTGAACGTTTGCAAAAGCGGCGAGACCGGGGCCAGCTGGAGAACATGAAACAGCGCTATTTGGAACGGTTTCTTTTTCTGATTGATAACGGAGAGATGGAAGAGGTCGAAGCGTTTAACGGCACGGTGCCCCAAGCATTGATGATGATTAATGGATCATTAGTCAACGACAGCGGAAACCATAAAGCACGGGGTGGTCTCCTCCATCATATTTTGAAAACGCATCGCGCTAAGCGGGTGCGACTCGATCAGATCTATCTTACCACCCTATCACGCTACCCCCGCACCTCAGAACGGACCTATTTCGATCGATATCTGCGATCAAGTCTGTATCGGAACGATGCGCTCGCGTACGAAGATCTTTACTGGGCACTGCTCAATTCTGCCGAATTTGCGTTGAATCATTAGGAGCGCAACCCGAACTACCGCTGAATCAAGGAGACAAATCGCGATGAACACACAAGTTGGAATACATGAATGTGAAACCCAGCAGAAAGATGTCTCAAGACGGGATTTTCTTAAGGTTGGAGTGAGCAGTTTCTTGGGACTGATTGCGATGCGGCATCTGCAATCGTTGGCGTGGACGCCGGTAGAGGAGATTGCCGCGCGCGCCAAGCATTGTATCGTCCTGTTCATGAACGGTGGTGCAAGCCAATTGGATACCTTTGACCCGAAACCGGATACGCTTAACGCTGGTCCTTTCGCAGCGATTCCGACAAGCGTGGAAGGGATTCAGTTTTCCGAGCACTTGCCTCAACTCGCGGAACAAGCACACCATCTGTCGATCATTAGGTCGATGGTTACGCGCGAGGGAAATCACGAGCGGGCGCGTTATCTGCTCCACACAGGCTATGCACCAACTGGCTCTGTGAAGCACCCGACCTTGGGTTCGATCGCCTCACACTATCTGAACGATGAAGATTTTGAACTCCCGAACTGCGTCAACATCAATGCCCCCGCTTTTACGAGCGGGTTTCTCAGTGCTGAGCACGATCCCTTTGTTGTCAGCGATCCGATGAAACCGATTGAGGACATCAAGTATCCCCCGCAGATGGATGCGCGTCGATTTGAGCAGCGGCTCCGGATGTTGACAGATCTGGAAAAGGATTTTCTCAAGAAGCATGCGAACCGGAGTACAGAAGCGCATCAAGCAGTTTACAAAAAAGCGGACAAACTGATTAATTCTCCAAACGTAAAAGCGTTCGATCTCTCACAGGAACCGTTAGCCATCAGAGAAGCCTACGGCATGAACCAATTCGGAGACGGCTGCTTGATGGCACGCCGGTTGATTGAGGCAGGCACGAAATTTGTCGAAGTTTCGCTTGACGGCTGGGATACCCATAACAATAACTTTGAGCGCAGCAAAAACCTGCTCGAAACACTCGACCCCGCCTTCTCGATGCTTATAAAAGACCTTGCCGATCGGGACTTGCTGGATGAAACTATCGTTCTATGGCTCGGTGAGTTTGGACGCACTCCGAAAATAAATGAAAACGATGGGCGAGACCATTTCCCCAACGGTTGGTCGGTTGTCCTTGCAGGAGGTGGGATTCGTGGCGGGCAGGTGATTGGTGCTACCAGTGAGAATGGAATGGAGGTTGTGGATCGACCTGTTTCTGTTCCCGATCTCTTTGCATCGCTCTGCCATTCACTCGGCATTGATGGGGAGGATCAAAACTACTCGAGAGGTGGACGACCGATTCGGGTGGTGAATGATGGGAGTGTTATTAAGGAATTGTTTGCTTAGATTGTTCTTACTGGAAAATGAAAAAGTGCCCCGGCGATTTTTGTCGGAGCACTTTTTAAAGTTTACGGATTGTGAATCTATCTCCACCAGTAATTACTTGTTTTTGTCTTTTGAAGAGGCGTTACCTCAACCGCTACCAGAAAGATTTCCGGACCTGCCGGGCCAGCCACTATCCCTACGGTTTGCACCCTTACCGCCTCCGGTTACCAGTTGATTTTGCTATTTCTATTACCTCTTTTAAGATATCCGCCGTTTTAAGGACTTTCACTGAAAAATTCAGAACTTTTTGAAGGTCTGAAGAGAGGTAAGATACGGGGATACTCGCTTGATCATAACCCCTGCGGAGTGATTCAATTTGCAGTTTCACCAACCCGCGAAATTCCTCATTTTCTGGCCAGAAAGGGTTATATCTGAGCGAAGGTAGATTATGTTTTTGTGCAAGAAGCCTATTCCCTCTACCGTACCGCTCAAATCTTCTTTTGAAATCATTGAGATCCTCATCAAATTTGTGAAAAGCCGCAGCAGCGGGTTCATAAACTAATGTACCGAGGTTTCTCAGCCTGATTCCCAAATCCAAATCCTCGCCTCCGGCTTCGCGAAAATCAGTTGAAAACCCTCCGAGTTGATAGAAAGCGTGTGCGTAAACTAAGGTGTTTGCGGTGATAATCGCTTGTGGAACTTTTTCCCCATAGGGGACCAGATCGGTTTCAAAGGGTGGGTTGAGGATGTCCATTTCGGTCATATACCGATTTATCATTCCTGAGCCTTTGCCAGAAGTAGAACCGCAGATTGCAACTACCGAATTGCCCCATCTCTCCCGGGTATTTATAAAACGCGTGATGAGGTTTCTCACATGCTCGCATCCGCAGTCGGTAAAATAGATCCAGTCAAATTCTGGATAAGGAGGCATACATCCCTGATTCCGAGCATACGCAGGACCCCGGTTACCGTAATAATTGACAACTTCTACAGGTATTGTCAAAGGATAGTTTTTTAACCACGCCGGTATACGATTATCGGTATTATCATTTGCTATCGTGATGGCTCCTGGGCGAGGATTCAATTTGTGCAAACTATCCAGCGTAGTTTTCAGTCCCGACCAATCGTTGTACACCGGAATGACGACGCGAATTTTTCCCGGTTCAACTTTGGGCGATTTGAATAACGCTCTACCAACTCTAGGGGGCAGAGGTAAAGAGTGGTGTGTTGCACCCATGATACAATCCTTTCTCGATTGACATTAAAGCAAATATGTTATATGAGTGCAAAGTTGTTGCCGTTTTATAGTACGAGTCAGTTATTCATCCCTTCCCAATTCCGGCGATCAGCTTTTTCGCGGGCGTTCGGTACCACTCTTTTCGGCAGTAGTTCAGCGATTCATCGCTGCCGGGCATCATTTCCCAACGCTCGATGAATCGAGCAACTACAGTCTGAAGTGCATAGAGCCTATCTTTCTAAAACGCTACGCAACCTCTGGCGGTCCGGTATAGCCGATGCTTTTCCAGCCAGCCACATCACCGCCTTTCAAGCGGTAGGGATGGGGATAGATCTTGAGAGAGCGATTTTCTAACGGCAAGGAGATCCGCTGATGCCCATGGTGGGCAGACTGTTTCAGGGCGATTGCGATTTCAAGCGCCTGCCGGTAGTCGTGTCCACTGCACAGAGCATCTTCGCCGGTATCCACCGCTCGCATGAGCCGTTCGATGGCTGATGTAAACCCATCTTTTCGGGGGCTATCCAGAAACTCAGGCTGCACTGGCGCTGACTCCGCCTCTTGACCTTGGATAAGGATCGGCTGGGGCGAGGTAACCCATACCCGTCCATTTTCTCCGGTAACTGAAACGGGGCAGAATACTTTCTGTTGTGCTTGCGGCTTGACGATTTCACAGACGATCCCGCCGGTTTCTTTGGATCCCGCCTGTCCCGATTTATTCGGGGATCCTATCGGGGATAATCCTAAGCGACCGTACGCTGGGGAATCTGTCTCCACCGCTTCAAATTCGACCGGGGGCATCCAACCCGCTTGCGGTGGCAGTGCCCATCCTTCAGCCCATTCGACCTCCATACCGGTGAGTAGGCGCGTCATGGTCAGCTGCACACAACCCCCGCCCGATACTTCTGTCGGTAAGCCACCGGGAATCGCAGCGCCGGTTAGTTGGCCGATATTACCCGCACGGATCCAATCGGCTGTCTCCAGCAGGTAAGGCGCGTCCCAGTAACCTGTTCCGCAGCCGAAGGCGGTGCCTCGTTCACGGCAGACACGCACCATCTCATCCGCCTGCGACAGCTCCACGGCTATCGGTTTTTCGCATGACACCGCCTTGACACCGGCCTCGGCACAAGCGATTACCGTTTCAGGATTATGTCCGACAGGTAGAATAATTGAGACGATGTCAGGCACCTCTATCGCAAAGAGTTCGTCCACCGTATCAAAGACGGTTTCGACCTCATAACGTTCAGCGAAGGCATCGCGTCGATCCCTTGCCCGGTCTACTAACGCGACAATTTCGCAGTCCGGATGGTTGGCGTAGGCACGTAGATAGAAGCGTCCCCAAGTCCCTGCGCCTCCGACAACTGCAACTCTGTATTTTTTTGTTGTCATAATGGAGTTCCTCATGCGTAAAACGTGAAACGTGATCCGCAAGTGTTCAAATGAAAGGGTGAACTGTTCATATTAAAACCGATCAGGCCACCAAACATGGGGATAGCCGAGTGGAAAGAGAGCATCCAGAACGGGGATAATTCCTCCCGTTATCGAAACATCGGGTTCAATCGCGAGATCTTCAATGCTTCGTCTTCCCATCATCAGTTGGATCAGCTTGTCTTGAGGGATCTCAAGGTGGAAAGCGTTTGCTTTACTGCTGGTGTGTGCAACGCGACCTCGATCTATCCCTAAACAATCCTGACCCAGCTCTGTTGAGATCAGAATTTTTCCGCTCCACTGTGAGAGATGGGCGGAACGCCGTAGACGTTTTTCCAACTCACCGGTAATCCCCTGTAAGGCGCTCGATTGGTTGATAATTCGCATCATACCCCCGCGGTCCTTCGGGTTATGGGTATCTATCCTGCATCCATAGCGTCGGCAGAAGATGGTGAATGGATGGTCTGTGGGAAGCGAACACTTGATTTGTGCCGCTCCAATGCGACTGGCACGATCCCCAAGAAAGCGGACAACTGTCTCAAAAACTGTCCTATCTTGAAACCCGATATCGGAAAGGATACAATTTTCTTCCGTTTCATCGCAGACAAAATAGCCGATAATCTCATCAGCTTTGTTCAGGAGGACAAAGGGGGCAGCGACAACCCCGAAGCCACTTCCCATCTTGAATTCCTTCCAACGGGTCTCGTCCCTCAAAGGTGTGCCCGTGCGTTCGGCGTTGTTCATCGCGTAGAGAGCCAATATTGTGGGCACATCGTGTGTCTCAAATTTTCGGATCTGATATGTGTCAACCGCGGCTTGGGCGTCCTCTGTGTCAACCTCCATCCATGTCTCTGGCAGCACCGTTGCATAGCCAAATTTGGGGTAGAAGTTCGCTATACCGAACAACATAGCGACATCGAATCCATTCTCTGTCATAAACGCCGTGGAGTCCTCCATAACGCGCCGCGAATATCCCTTGTTTCGATGTTCCTCATTCGTGCCGACACCGGCGACGCCCCCCATCTTGAGTCGTGCAGTCCCAAATCGTATCTGGTATTCATGAAGCCAGAGGCGACTCACATCTTGTTCGTGTTCGGTCGAAAGCGAGATCTTCCAGACACCATCGGTTCGTAATGATCGGTCAATTTTCATCAAAATTCCTCAATTGTTACAATTTCTGCTTGCATATTTTACGTTTCACGTTTCACGCATCATATTTTTACGCATCACGCCACTGTTCCAGCGGGTGTCTACGATCAGCGAGTGGCAATTCAACGCGGCGTCCGCCTTCCCGGTGCGATTGATAGATTGCCATCATCATCTCAAACGCCCAACGCCCTTCCTCACCACTACTTGGTGGTTGCGCCCCCGTCTCGATGGCATGGATCAGCCGTCGGTACATAGTAACGACTGGTTCCTCAAGACCGACATCCGACAAATCCACCTGCTGCCAATCTGAGAACTGTGCCGGCGCGCCCTCCATTGGACGTGGCAGATGCCAGAGGTTATCTGTCACATTCGCTGAAGCACGCACCGCCAACTGTCCTTCTGTTCCGAGGACATCTACACCGTAATTTTCGCTCATTGTTTTGGCGTAGTTGATAAAGTGCGTTTCGCCCCAGATACCGCCTTGGAAACCGTAGTGGGCTATTGCGCGTGTCCCCATCACCAATCCGGAGTCCCGATCTCGCGGAGACATCTCTTTCGCCTCCATAATATCCGTCGGTCCGGCGGGTTGGTTCTCATTGTAAACTGTCCCCGAACACCACTCTGGCGTACCACCAAAACAGAGCATCATGTCCGCCACGTGTGTCCCCATCTCCATGAACTCATTCCCGCTTTTACGTCCGGCTTTGTTCCTCCCTCGCACCAAGATAACGTCGCCGATAACTCCTTCCGCTACCATCGCCTGCGCTTTGCGGATGCCGGGGTTGACGTGGTTCTGCTGATGGATGGCGAATTTCGCGCCAGATCTTTCCCCAGCAGCCACCATATCATCCGCTTCGATGAGGTCGATGGCAATCGGCTTCTCACACATAACAGAGATTCCGCGTTCTAACGCTGCAACCACCGGCGCGTGATGCCCTCGTGTCTGCGTGGCAACAGTAACGAGATCTAAATTTGCTTCATCGTACATCTGATTAAAATCGAGGTAACGCGCTTCGACGCTAAATTCGTCTCCCGACTTATCGACGGCATCGGGAAAAATATCGCAGAGCGCGACAAGTTCAAATTCGGGTAAATCATTGAGGACGCGAAGATGGTGGCGACCCATGCCGCCACATCCAACGAGTCCTGCACGATAGGTTTTGGACATGATTATGTCTCCTTGCATGATGCTTCTCGTGAAAAGTCTGTCCCAAACGAGAGTCAAAAATACCTAAATCTTCGGGCAAAAAAAATGAAAAAAGCCGCTTTCCCATGTTACGCGGAGGAAAACGGCTTTTCGATAGTTGAGCGCAAACGGTTGTTTGTCCCTTCTGATTTTTTAATCCGCAGCGGTGGAGTACACTTCTGAACCCGCTTCCTTGAATTCATCGCTTTTTTCGTCCATGCCCACTCGGAGTGCTTCCTCCTCAGTGACACCCTTTTCCCGCGCATACTGACGGACATCTTCCGTGATCTTCATGGAGCAGAAGTGTGGACCGCACATGGAGCAGAAGTGCGCTTTTTTCGCACCCTCTTGCGGTAGGGTTTCGTCGTGGAACTCACGGGCGGTTTCCGGATCGAGGCTCAGATTGAACTGATCCTCCCAGCGGAACTCAAAACGCGCCTTTGAGATGACGTTATCGCGCTCTTGGGCGCCGGGATGTCCCTTAGCAAGGTCTGCAGCGTGTGCTGCGATCTTGTAGGTGATAACACCATCTTTGACATCCTTTTTATTCGGCAGCCCCAGATGCTCTTTCGGCGTAACGTAACAGAGCATCGCACAACCGAACCAGCCGATCATCGCTGCACCGATTGCGCTGGTGATGTGGTCGTATCCGGGGGCTATATCGGTTGTCAATGGACCGAGGGTGTAGAATGGCGCATCATAGCAGTGCTTGAGCTCCAGATCCATATTCTCTTTAATCAGTTGCATCGGCACGTGTCCGGGTCCCTCAATCATCACCTGACAGTCTGATTCCCAAGCGATCTTGGTGAGTTCGCCCAAGGTTTCCAGTTCGGCAATTTGAGCGGCATCGTTTGCATCTGCAAGAGCGCCGGGACGTAGTCCATCACCGAGAGAGAAGGAGACATCGTAGGTCTTCATGATGTCGCAGATCTCACGGAAATTGGTGTAAAGGAAGCTTTCCTGATGATGCGAGAGGCACCATTTTGCCATGATGCTTCCGCCCCGCGATACAATCCCGCAGGAACGGTTTGCCGTAAGCGGAACGTACGGCAGACGCACTCCGGCATGAATGGTAAAGTAATCCACCCCTTGCTCGGCTTGTTCAATGAGCGTATCCCGATAAATCTCCCATGTCAACTCCTCCGCCTTGCCGCTCACCTTTTCAAGGGCTTGATAGATTGGAACGGTGCCAATCGGGACGGGAGAGTTGCGAAGAATCCATTCACGGGTCTCATGGATATTTTTCCCTGTCGACAGATCCATGACGGTATCGGCACCCCATTTCGTCGCCCACCGCATTTTTTCAACCTCTTCCTCGATCGAAGAAGCGACTGCGGAATTGCCAATATTCGCGTTGATCTTCACAAGGAAGTTGCGACCGATAATCATCGGTTCAGATTCGGGGTGGTTGATATTTGCGGGGATGATTGCCCGACCGCGTGCAACCTCGTCACGAACAAATTCAGGGGTGATGAAATCGGGAATAAACGCCCCAAAAGATTCGCCAGCGTGCTGATGGTTCAAGCTATTCCGGGGTGCTGACTCACTCATGAGTGCCTCATACGCCTCAGCCCTTCCCATATTCTCACGGACGGCGATAAACTCCATCTCCGGTGTAACAATCCCCTGTCTGGCATAGTGCATCTGGGTAACACATCCACCTGACTTTGCGCGGAGCGGTTTTCGTCCAAGTCCGGGGAAGTACTCCAAACGACCCTTCTGCTTTTCACGTCGGCTGGCATACTGTTCATGACCACGGGTCAGATAACCGTTATCCTGTGGCTGAACCTCACGCCCCTCATATTCTTCGATGTCTCCACGCGATTGTATCCAATCCGCTCGCAGCTGGGGTAATCCCTGTTCGCTATCGCACGACTGCGACTCATCTCCCCAAGGTCCGCTTGTATCATAGACACGCAGCGGTTCGTTGATCTCCATTTCACCGTTAAATGAGTGTGTGGGTTGGATTGCAATTTCACGGAAAGGCACACGTAGGTCTCCGTTCTGGTCGCCAGAAACGTATACTCTTTTACTATTTGGAAAGAATTCGCTCGATTTTTCAGTAGCCATCGTCACAACCTCCTATGCGGCAAGCAAACGTCGATCGAAAAAAAGCCGCTTTCCTGCATAAGGAAAACGGCTCAACAATACAAGTCAGGAACAACGAACGCTGCTCTCTACTCTGCAACTCATATTTCCCTACGCTGGTATTACCCAGATCAGGTCCAAAGGGTATATTCTCAGTGCTCCGTATCAAATTGGAGCGCACCCCAACAAAGATTACCGTCGGTTTTAATTTATAGCTTTATTGTCTGCTATTGTAGAATTTCCTATATCTATCCTTTTTAAAATTAGCTCCCGCTCTTGCTTTGAACTGTTACGGAATTGCATGAATACATCTCAATGTTACAACGGTTACAGAAGAAAGTCAAGAGAAAAATTGAATGTGGATGATACTCATATCTCGACTTGTTCCGTAAATTCATTTACCTCGGCAGCCAGAACCCGCCATCAACCCGCAGACAGGCTCCAGTAATATAGTCCGCCGCATCGGAGCAGAGAAATGCCGCGGCTTTTCCAATATCCTCAATCGTTCCCAATCTTCCCCACGGTAGTTTCTCGCCGCCCTCCTGCAATTCCTCTTCCGTCGCAAAGTTTCGTTCTCCCGGTGTGTCGGTCCACCCCGGCTCAATGACATTGACGTTGATACGATGTTCGGTGAGTTCTGTCGCCATTGTGTATCCCATGTGGTTGATGCCCGCCTTTGCGGTATTGTACGCAACAGAATTTGCAAATGGGATAAAGGCGTGGACGGAACTAATGATTAAGATTTTTCCACCTTCGCCACGCTCTGCCATGTGACGTGCGGCAACCTGACTACAATGAAACACGCCCCACATGCAGACATCAATCGTCCGTGATACATCGGCAACAGGAATTTCCAGAAACGGCTTCCGAATACTCATCGCCGCATTATTCACAAGGATATCTATCTTTCCAAACCGATCGATCCCTTGCTGCACCATCGCCTCGACAGCGTCTCGATCAGCAATATCCGCTCCAACAGTGAGAGCATTGCGCCCCAATCCTCGGACTGTTTCCGCGACCTCTTCCGCTTCATCGGGATGGGTTCGGTAGTTAATTACGATATCGGCACCGCAGGTCGCCATCTCAATTGCACAACCACGCCCAATCCCGCGCGATGATCCGGTGATCAGAGCAACCTTGCCCTGCAAATCAACCATTTCTTGTCCTTTCTCAAAGTGAGAGATTCAAGTAGATCTCCTTCTAGTTACTCGTATGGCGTCTCCCGTTTTGCACCTACAATTTCCACTCATCACCGAGAATAATTTCCAGTTGGTCATGCGGTTTGAAGTAATCGGTCGGATGATAATCCTCGCCCATGTATCCGAATAGACGCTGTCGACGAGGTGTCATCCGCTCCAGTACATGCGGCGGAAGCGTTTCGTAGTCGTAGGGCCGGCTCCACATCTGACCGTAACGGAAGGTAACACTTTTCCGAATCCGATCGGTTTTATTCGGTCCGACTGAGTGCCATTGTGCCCACGGAAAGATAACGGCATCACCCGGATCGGCAAGCACTTGGATAGCCCCGTCTGGGATAAATCCGGGCTCCGGGTGTTCAGGGAACGGTTCTCGCTGACTGCCCGGCACCAACATGAAATTGGCGCTGTCCGGTTGTGATACATCGGTTAGGAAAAACTGAACCTTGAATTGTAGCGGAAGGCTTTGGGGATGGGGATGAATCTGTTGCAGCGAGGGACCCGCATCCGTATGAAAACCCAGCAATGGATCATCACTGGGATGTCGAGTGTAGATCTGCGTACCCATGATCTGGAGATAGGGACCCATCAATGCGAGAATTGTACCAAATAAATTGGGGTGATCTGTCAGGGTGTCCAGCGCATCCGTTCTTTCAATCGCGCGAATGATGGTGAAAGCGCCCTGACCAAACCGGGGCGCATCCGAACCTTGCGTTTCCCGAATGTACTCTTCAATAACCGAATCGACGGCCTCCAGAAGTGTACGAATCTCTTCGGGGGACAGCACCTCTTTCACAATGAGATAGCCTTCCTCGTCCCAGTGTTTGCGTTGTTCTTCTGTCAAGTATCCGTTTACCATCGTGATTCCTCCTGTTGTCCGTAACAAATGAACCTCAAGTTCTGCGTTGGTTAATAATATTATAGACGATTATGTGAATGAGTTCCACTGCAAAGTGAATCGGCAAGATGTCAGCCCCATTTTTTGATTGACGCAGATGGATATATCCGTATAATGAATCTCGTTCCGGCTTTAGGGCACAGGCCTGTGCCAATAGAGAGATTTCAGTTGAGGAGATAACCTATGAGCGATGCACTGTCGGTAGGAGTTATCGGTGCGGGAGGGATTGCCCGATCACATATGAACGCAATCGAAGCGAACGATAATATCCGGGTGGTTGCGGTCATGGATGTAGACCCAGATCGAGCGGGCGCAGCAGCAGAGGATCATGACGCCAGTGTTTATACAGACCTTGAGCCACTCTTAGCGGACGCGCGGGTGGAGGCGGTACATGTCTGTACACCTCATTCTTTACATGCCGATCAGGTGGTTGCAGCGGCGGCGGCAGGCAAGCATGTATTGGTGGAAAAGCCGATGGCGTTGACGCTTGCAGATTGCGACCGGATGATTGATGCTTGTGACCAAGCTGGAAAGATTCTGATGGTGGGTCAGGTAATGCGGTACTATCCCGTAAACCGTGCAATACAGAAAATGATTGCTGACGGAGAAATCGGGCAGGTGGGACACCTGATACGGAGACGTTACAGCTATTTCAACCCAACACCCGCGGGGAGCGACTCTCGACATTGGTATCTCGATCTGGAGATCGGTGGCAATTGTGTTCTCTACTGTTTTGGACCGCATGAATATGATATCCTGCACTGGTATCTTAATTCGCCTGTAACACAGGTCTACGCCCAAGGGTCAGAGAGTACCGATTTGTACCGAGGACAAAAGGATTCCTATACTGCCATGATGACGCATGAAAATGGCGCGGTAAGTGTGCTATCGCAGACGGTCGTCTCCCACACCGGTGCCCACGATCAGTACATTGTAGGGAGCGAAGGCTCGATGATGCTATCGGGCGATAAACTGACCGTAAATGGACAGGAGGTATCGGTGGAGGGATCGAGCCGAGGGGGGATGCCCAACCAGATCCGAGAGTTTGCAGATTGCTGCCTCGAAGGTCGAGAACCCGATGCAAGCGGGCATTCTGTGCGTCATTCGATGGCGGTGATTGAAGCGGCTAAACTGAGCGCTGAACGGAACGCACCGGTTCAAATGTCTGAATTGGAGAGGACTCAATAAACTCAGGTAATCTACGAACTTGACGAGAGGAAGGGAAATCCCGTATGGAACCACGTCAACGAAAGTACGGTACTGTAGTTGGACCGCACCCCAGAACTGCCGATGCTGGCATGAAGATTCTTCAAGCAGGTGGTAATGCGATGGACGCTGCCGTGGCAGCTGCTTTCACCGAAGGGGTCGTTGAACCGTGCCACAACGGTATCGCAGGATATGGTGGCTGCATGGTCATCTATCTAGCGGATCAGCGGAAGGTTGTCGCCATCGACTACAATACAGTGGCACCCGCTGCGGCGTCGGATCAGATGTTCACCATCGAAAAAACCGATACCCCAGCAGGATACAGAGTGCCGGGAAGGGTCAATCTCCACGGTCCCTTGGCGGTCGGCGTACCCGGTGTAGTGGCGGGATTATGTTTGGCACTTGAGCAATTTGGATCTATGCCACTCGGCGAGGTGATCGGGCCGGCTATCCGATCCGCTCGTTATGGATATGTTCCCAATACCGCCAATCGGGGCGCTATGGCTGGCAACGCGGAACGATGGCTGCAGGATTTTCCAGAGACAGCGCGTGTTTTCTTGAAGAATGGTCGGGCACCGAAGCCGGGTGAACGACTTACAAACCCTGATCTCGCCCGAACGCTGGAAGCTGTCGCAGAAGGTGGATTTGCAGCCTTTTATCAGGGCAGTATCGCACAAACGATTGTCGATTACATCCAAGAGAGTGGTGGATGCTTGAGCGTTGAAGATTTTCAGCGTTATACGCCGAGGGTGCTTGAACCGTATGAAATCGATTACCGAGGATATCAGGTCTACACCGCTCCTCTTGGTGCAGGCGGGTTAACCACTTTGCAGATGCTCCGGCTGATTGAGTCGTACGACGTTGGGGATACCTCTCTTGTTGAGCGCACACACCTCCTCGCCGAAGCGATGAAAATTGGTTGGCCCGAGCGACTCAGCCGGTTTGGTGACCCCGACTTCGTGGAGATTGAGGTCTCAGAGGAACTCTCGGATTCGTTCGTCACCAAATTCACACCGGAGTTGAAAGAGGGGTTGAAATCACCAAAGCCGGGTAAAATTGTGTATCACGAACCGCTCAATTGCACCAGTCACATCTCCACGGCGGATAGCCACGGAAACATGGTGAGTCTCACACAAACGCATGGCGGCGGGTTTGGCTCAATGTTCACTGTACCGGGGACCGGTCTGGTGTTTGGTCACGGGGTTGGTCGTTTCGATCCGCGACCGGGGTATGCGAACTCCATCGCACCTGGGAAGCGACCATTGCATAACATGGCTCCGATGCTCGCGTTACGGAATGATGCACCTTTTGCCACTTACGGCATCCCCGGTGGTCGCACCATTCCGAACAATCAACTTAGTATCTCAGTTAACCTCATCGACTTGCAAATGACCGCCCAAGCAGCCTTGGACGCACCTCGTGTACACAACGAAGGAGCCGAGCCAATTGGCGTCGAAGAGCGTGCAGGTGCAGATGTGCTTGAAGAACTGCGTGGCCGAGGACATCAGATCGAGTCACAGGCAGGCATTGGCGGCCCCGGTCACACTATCGTGCTTTCGGCTGATCCGGCAGTCCAATCCGGGGGTACTGACCCGCGCGGCGAGGGTCGGGTGGCAGCCCTATAGCAACGTTTAACTAATCAAAGCGAAAAAGTATGAATACTTACAAAACCAATCTTTTTATCAATCCAGAAGTCCACCCTCCCCCGGAGTACGGTCCGGCGCAGAAGGCGTTACTGAATCAGGATGCCTTTGCCGACGTGGAAGCGGAGGTTACAAAGTTGCCCGGTTATCAACCGACGCCGTTAATCGCACTGAACGGTCTTGCTATGGCAAGCGGCGTCAGGGCCCTGTGGTGCAAACATGAGGGATATCGATTCGAGGTAGGGAGTTTCAAACCGACGGGACCTGTCTACGCAATGCTGTCCGTGTTGAAGGGCGAAATCAGAAAAGCCACCGGTGTGGAAACGGTTACGACGCAGGATTTGATAGATCGAAAGTATGAATCGGTAACGCAAGAGATTGTTGTTTCAGCAGCAACATCAGGCAACCACGGACGAGCGTTAGCGTGGGGTGCCCGTATGTTCGGTTGTCGATGCGCCATTTACATGAACGATGGCGTCAGTGCCGGCAGGGAAGAAGCAATTGCTGCCTACGGTGCAGAGGTGGTGAGGGTGCCGGGCAACTATGACCGAGCGGTGCAACGTTCTTTTGCGGATGCTGAGAGATTAGGCTATTTTGTCATCTCGGATGACAAATCTGCCGAGTATCCCCACATTGCCGGTGCGATTATGCAAGGCTACGCAATGGTTGCGGACGAAATCGCTCAACAGTTCAGGGGAGCCCTGCCCCCCACTCACGTCTTTGTCCCCGGCGGTGGCGGTCGATTTGCCGGTGCAACTTGTGGGCATTTGTGGGAACGATATGGCAGCAGCCATCCACGGATAGTTGTCGTTGAGCCAACCACGTCCGCCTGCCTGTACCACAGCATGATTGAAAACAGAGCGGCAACCATCAGCGGTGATGGTCGATCAGTTATGGACGGACTGGTCGTTGAATTGGCTTCGGCCCAAGCATGGGAAATTCTCAAGGGTGGTGCTTTCGCTTTTCTGACTATCCCTGACGAAGCGGCGGTTGATGCGATACGGCAGGCAGCAGCAGGTGTCGATGGGGACTCTCCGGTTGTCATCGGCGAGACAGGGATCGCAGCGTGGGCAGGATTTCTGGCAGCGACCCACGATGAAAATTTACGACAGCAGCTTGAACTCGATTCTAACAGTCGAGTCGTTATCATCGCGACCGAAGGCGCGACCGATCCGGAGGTTTACCATAACCTTGTCGGCGTAAGTCCGGAAGCGATATTGACGGGAGCCAAACCCCGACCAACGGAATAGGAAAATTACGAATGGCAGATTACGCCATCCAAACCTTGATACCGGACATCGAACAGTTAGCAGAAACAACCGTCGCAAAGTATAAGCTGCCCGGTATGGCACTTGGCATCATCCGAGACCAAGAACTTGCCTGGTTCGGTGGGTTCGGCACAACAGATCTTGATTCAAGCAAGAAGCCCGCGGAAAACACAATCGCCCGCATCGCTTCAGTGACCAAGACGTTCACAACAACTGCGGTTATGCAGCTGCGGGATGAGGGACAGCTCACCTTAGAAGATTCATTGGCACAGCATATTCCCGAATTCGCTTCGGCTCGCGCTATCCGCGGTGACATCGAAGGCGTGACACTCCGGCGATTGCTGACACACCGATCTGGACTGGTCACCGAGTCGCCGACGCACGGCTGGAATGATCTTGACTTCCCAAGCCGTGAGGAGATGCTTGGCAAACTGTCGGAGACAGGGATTGTCATTCCGCAGGATTCCGCCTTCAAATACTCAAACCTCGCATTTGGATTACTCGGCGAAGTGGTGTATAGGGTCACCGGTACGCCGTACACCGAATACGTCTACGCCAATATTATTGAGCCGCTTGGGCTAACCTCCACAGTATTTGACCTCACGGACGAATTGCGTCCTCACTTCTTCGTTGGCTATAACCCGACCCCGTACCAAGATCGCCCTGAGCGCGCCCCCTATGCCCACCTGAGCGGGATTTCATCGGCGGGGCAACTACATTCTACGGTCAGCGACCTGGCAAAGTGGATATCGTTTCAGTTCCGAACCAACGGCGGAGATCGAGGTGATGCGCAGGTACTCCGAGGTCAAACACTGGTAGAGATTCAACAGCCCCAATATGTTGAACTGGACTGGTCGGCGGGACAATGCTTGGGGTGGCGGGCAACCCGCATTGGGGACCACATCTATCACAATCATGGTGGTGGAATTCACGGATTTGGAACACAGGTGTGGTTTAATGTTCCGAGTAAAACAGGCGTGGTTGTTTTCATCAACATGTGGCCCCCACATGGCGGTCTTGATATAGCGCAAGAGACACTTGAGATGGTGCTGAACGCCGACGAGACAGCGCGGCCTGTGCCAGTGCAGCCAACGCTTGAATCAACGCCGGAGGCATTGCAACGCTATGTCGGTTACTACCGCGCCGATCCCGGCATTGATGTGAACATTGAATTCCGTGACGGTGGCTTACGGCTTGCGGGTCACGGTGGGGCTGCATATTCCCTGCACGCCCCGGCAATCCTCGAACCGACCGACAAGGAGGAGGAGTGGCTTGTCCATGGTGGTCGTGCAGCCGGAGAAATTGCTCTCTTTAAGTTTGCTGCTGATGGTGGCGTGATAAGCTACGAGTTGGGCGCCTTTGTGTTCAAGAAGTTAGTATGACGCTGCGATTGAACATGCGGCCGATCTCTTGCGCCATGCAGATATAGCGCTATGAATTATCGATGGATTGCGCTACTGCACCTTTGAAACCTTAGGAATTCGAGCGTTAGGGCTATAGGCAAACGGATACCATTCGTAGTAGGCAGCATAAGAGTAATATGGATTTTTATCTTTGTGCCACGCTGTATCGGTGCGAATTCCCTCAAAATACTCGACCTCCAATTGCCCGTCCTTGACGACGCCTGAGACTCTGATCGGACGATTTTCCTTCCGGGCGACTGCTGTCATCTGGACCATAGATCGGATCCGAGGCTGATTCTCGAAATTCACCGTCTCAGTGCAGTTCACACCGTTCACAACAATCCGCCATTGTCCTTGATTATAGGGCATTGGTGGCAAAAAATCACCGCGGTGAGGAGCTTCGGGAACACCAAGTATTGATATGCGCTGTCCTTCGTAACTATCGAGCTGCGACCCCAAGTTATCAATAGCGATGGACTGATACATTTTTCCACAACCTAACCCAATAACGCTAACCCAGCACAGAAGTAGAATAATCTGTATCGGTTTCACTTCATTAATTCCTCCTCGATTGTCAAGTTCCCTTCTACTGACCGGCTTGCTGCTCAATCGGCTTGCCAGTAAAAGACTTCGGGCAAACCTTCTGGATAAGCATTATCAGGATCATACCTTTCGCCGGTTGCACTTTCCATAATCGGTGCCATGTACTCTTCCCATCGCACGGAATCATCACTTTCCGCCAAGATGCGAGCGGCTTCTGCGTAACCTTCCACCTCCATGTAGAGGAACAGTTGCAAACCAAACATGAAGATGCTCATTTTATGAACGCCCGCTCGCTTCAGATCTGATAACACTTCTTGCCAGACCTGCTTGTGCCGTCGGATGTACTCCTCTTGATGTCCTTCCTTCACACGCATAACAAAGGCAACACGCTGCATTGGCATCCCTCCCTGGAAAGCACTATTCCTTAGTACCGGGTACTGGCATCGCACTGAGCAACCCTCCATCAACATCAAGGGCAACACCTGTTAGGAAAGCTGACTCATTAGACAGAAAGAAGATCACAGCATTGACCACATCCGCTACCGTAGCATTACGTTTGAGTGGAATGCCAGCTGCGGTTTCCGTTAGGATCTCATCGCTCTTCTGCCCTGTTGTACCAATCTTCCAATCGAGAACTGTTCGCCCCATACCGGTTGTCGAAACTCCCACCGGACAAACACAGTTGACTGTCACCTCGTAGGGCGCCAACTCGGCCGCTAACGCTTTGGTCAATCCGACAACACCAAATTTTGCTGCACAGTATGAGAGAATCATCGGACAGCCAATCTTTGCCGCATCGGAACCGATGTTGACAATACGTCCACGCCGTCCACTTTCGCATAACAGCGGTGCTGCCGCTTGGCTGCACAAGAACGGTCCTTTCAGATCTACATCTACCACGCGGTCCCAATCCGCCTCCCGGATTTCTGCCAATGGCGCAAAGTGGATGACTCCCGCTGAATTGATGAGGGTATCTAGTCCACCGAAGGTCTCTTGGCAAGCTGCCACCGCTGCCTTCGCTGAAACGGGAGAAGTAACGTCGAGTTCCAAGGATAGCAGATCGCCACCCTTATCCAAGTTTTGGGCAGCTTGTCGCAACCGATCGGAATCAATGTCGCCGATTGCTACTTGCGCCCCTTGGGCGAGCAAAGTCTCAGCGATAGCCAATCCGAACCCGCTGGCACCTCCAGTGATAAGTACGCGGCGGTGGATTGCTTCTGTATTCGGCATTTTCTATTCCTCAGTGTAGCCTACCCCACAATGTAACAAAATCACGTTATTTTTGTCGAACAAACTTCTGTAAGCGATGGTCCGCCTGCACTTCAGTGACATAGAGATCGTCGTGCGAATCCACCCAAATACCGTGTGGACAGGCAAAAAACTCACCGGGAACAGTGCTGCCG
Source organism: Candidatus Poribacteria bacterium (assembly GCA_965220385.1). Classification (GTDB taxonomy): domain Bacteria; phylum Poribacteria; class WGA-4E; order WGA-4E; family PCPOR2b; genus PCPOR2b. The sequence continues at coordinate 3,022,242 of OZ244825.1, forward strand.
CGCTCGCTACCCCATTGGGTGACGATTTCACCATCAAGTGTCAGAATTGTGACGCGCTGCTGTAACTCTGCAATGTAAACAATATCATTATCATCATCAATAAAGATGGTATCCGGCTCCAAGAATCCACCCCACTCTTCGATATACTCGCCGTCAAGCGTGAAAAGCTGGATACGGTTATTCGACCGATCTGCGACCATTACGCGGTTGTGACGGTCTACACGGACACAATGCGGTAGATCGAACTCGCCGGGACCCGTTCCCGGAGATCCCCAAGACGTAATATATTTACCATCTGGAGCGTATTTGTGGACCCGTGCGTTTCCGTACCCATCGCTGATGAACATCTCGCCATCAGGACCGAGTGCAAGGTCTGTTGGTAGATTGAAAGGTTCGCCCTCTGTACCGGGTTGACCGGGGTTCCCCAACGTCATTAGGAGCTCTCCATCGGAGGTGAATTTGTGCATGACATGCTCCTCTCGCTCGACACAATAGATGTGGTCTTCAGCGTCGATGAAGATTCCGTGCGAGTCCTTGAGGATGTCCTCGCCCCACGACCCGAGGAAGTTGCCTTCACGATCGAACACAACCATCGGGCGTTCACTTCTACTATAAACATAAACTCTGTCTTGCGAATCCACGGCAATTGCGGGGATCCAGCCAAACTTCCAACCTTCGGGGAGTTGTCCCCAGCCCTCTTGAATCTCATAGGTATGGCTACCTGAACCGTATGTCATAATACAAGACCTCCAGAATTCAGATTTTGAAAAATCCGTGAGTTAAATTACGAATACTATCCAGCGGTGTGGTATACTTTCAGAGACACAATGAAGTCGGACCCCTTTTTGTCTCCTTCAAGCGATTATCGGAAAGCGTACCTGTCACCAAATAAGAAAGGAAAAAAAATGAGAGGAAAATTAACGCTCTTACTGACAGCAGCAGTTTTCATACTGCTTGGTTGTGCCCGAAATTCGGGGGTAGTTAATGCACAAGCACGGGTACAAGATTATTCCGGTGACCAAATCCTCACAGCCCTCCCGTACGACGCGATTCCTGCAATCCTACATCCAGAATTTGTCTCTGCCACCAAAGCAAGAATAGGGGACGACTCGCCAGTTATCGGTGTCAGTTTTAACGGCGACAGCCGTGCCTATTCTATCTATCTACTGAACGGACACGAAATCGTCAATGATGAGGTCGGTGGCGTCAAGATTGCGACAACTTGGTGACCGCTCTGCAAGACGGCTATCGTGTATAGTCGTGAACTTGATGGAGAGACCTATACATTTGGTGTATCCGGCAAGCTCTTACGAGATGCGCTACTTATGTATGACCATCAAACTCGGTCTCTCTGGTCGCACATTACCGGTGAAGCGGTGGCAGGTGAACTCAAGGGTAAGCGGTTAAAGATGCTGGCCGGTACGCCGCGAATCAACTGGAAGGATTGGAAACGCAATCATCCTTTGACGAAAGTACTCTCCGTGCCAAGCGATCCTCGCCGCCCAGAGAAGCTGCGCCAAGATCCGATAGTAGATAATTACGCCCAATACCATGCCAGTCCTATCGCGGGTATAAGTGGTACACGATATACCGACGACCGCCTGATGGATAAAGCATTGGTTGTTGGCGTCCGCGTCAATGAAAGCTATCGTGCTTATCCCTTTAGGTCTTTTAGGAGAAGATCAGTCATCAACGACGAAGTAGGCAACGCCCCTGTGTTAGCCTTTCACGATTTGAAGTCGAATGCCACCGCCGTTTTTCTCCGCACTGTGGAAGGGCAAACATTGACGTTTGAGCAAGCGCGAGGCTACACTGTTAAAGATACCACCACGGATACAACTTGGAACCTTATCACCGGAATGGCGACCAAAGGCAATCTCAAAGGACACACGTTAGAGCGACTGCCAGCGATGAATATTTACTGGTTTGCTTGGGCGCGCTACCATCCTGACACAACTATCTATCAATAAGGTTTACTACCTGCACAGTATGCACGTTTAGCGAAAATCCCTCCGAACGAGAACCGTGCGGAATGAGGGAAGGATAGTTCACTCTTTCCTCTGCACAGGTGCCGCACCTCCTACAGTCTAAACAACACCACACGCTTGATATTATATCACAATCATCGATCCTGATGGGAAGATTTGTTTTTCTATAGAAGATTTGTAATTTTAACTTGACTACTTTATATTTGTGTAGTATAATTCACAACAAGAAAAACATATTTTACCTTTTTGTGAACATTCCAACATGCAAGTCTTCCAAAAATGAAGATATATTGAAGAAAAATGGACATAGGGAGTTATTTAGGGATTGGTAATTCAATCAGTTATTCAACCCCTCTAACTCTCCCTGTCTCTTCTAGAAATAGGGACACTCTTTCGTAAGGGGGTAAATTGTGAGAAAGGAAGATGAGGTTGGAATATATGAGCGATTAAATTCTTATTTCTTGACGCTAAATCACCAGATGATTTTAACGTCTACCGGCACAGGAGGATGAATCATGAAATATTGTAGAATTAGTTTGATTTTTTTGGGAATTATCAGTGCGATAGCTATTGGGTTCGCAGCTGAAGGACAGGAGACAGGTTCCTTTATTGAGCAACTGAAAAACAAAAGAGAGATAGTTGAGGTTCGGCGCAAAGCTGCTTATGCGTTAGGGCAGATTAGCGATCCGGCCTCTGTCACAGTGTTGGTTCAGTCACTGAAGGATGAGCGTGGCGAGGTTCGGGCTGCGGCTGCCTCCGCTTTAGTGCGTATAGGTTCTCCTGCTGTGCCTGAACTTATACGATCGTTGAACAGCGAAGATGTTGTTGTGCGTTCTACTGCAGCGTATGCATTGGGTCGGATTGGTGAACTTGATGCGATCCCAGCACTGATGCAGGTATTGAGTGACGAACGATGGGAAGTACGTCAAAATGCTGTTGCAGCGTTGGGCAAGATTGATCAAACGTCTCAGACGGTTGTGTTCGCTTTAATTCAAGCATTGAGCGACAAGCATATCAATGTTCGTATCTGGGCGGCTTCGATGCTGGGACAGATTGGTGCCCCAGCTGAAGCAGCTATTCCTGGGTTGGCGCATGTACTCAACCACCAACAGGTAACCCTTCGTGGGACTGCAGCGAAGGCACTGGGGCAAATTGGCGTACCGACACGAACAGCTGTTACTGCGTTGATAAACACATTAAATGATGGGTCGCCGTGGGTACGTGCCAATGCCGCTTATGCGTTGGCTCAAATCGACAATTCCAAACACGATATGGCGACCCGTGTCTTGACAGAGGCGCTAAGTTGTAAAGTGACTGGGGTTCGTCTGTATGCAGCGCGAGCGCTAGCTGCGATGGATGACATCTCTCAATCTGGGGCGATTAAGATAGCAAGAAAAGAGTAATGCTTGCTGAAACCTGCAAAGTCTCGTTTCATGGGACCGAAGAGATCTGCTTTCTGATATAGCATCAGGAGGCAGATCCAATTAGAAAATTAAACAGTTCAGCTCCGAAACTATACGATTGCACAATCGCCAAAAATGGAGTAAAATCTCTGCACGATGTACGAAAGCACTTGACCATAAATACTCTCAAAGTAAAAAGGGAGCTGCAGATGAAGGATCGATTAAAAGTTGGCATCGTTGGAGCACGTAGAGGCGCCGGGCATATCCGTCCTTTCACGACCATTACAGAAACAGAGGTAACCGCAGTTTGTGATCTGAATGAAGATACGCTTCATGAGGTCGGCGAGCAGTTTGATATCCCAAAACGGTTCACAGACTATGAAGAGATGCTCGCAGATGATATCGATATCGTCGTGCTGGGGACACCCGAAAATCTGCATGTGCCGCAGTCTATTTCGGGGTTGGAGGCGGGAAAACATGTGATCAGCGAGGTGACAGCGGCCACGTCCATCGAACAGTGTTATGAGTTAGTAAGGGCAGTGCGAGAAAGCAAAACGAAGTATATGATGGCAGAGAATAAGTGCTATACGCGATCCGGAATGCTAATTGGAAACATGGTGCGTCAAGGCTTGTTCGGAGACATCTACTTTGGCGAAGGTGAATACCTCCATGACATTAAAGTGCTGCACCACGACAGCAGTGGCAATCCGACTTGGCGATACTATTGGCAGGTGGGAATAAACCGCTGTAACTATGCGACGCACAGCCTCGGTCCGGTGATGGATTGGTTTGGTGAGCGGGTTGTTTCGGTGTGTTGTCTTGGGACTGGTGTGCGCACCGACCCGGAACACGCTATGGAAGATACAGTAATGATGCTGTGCAAGACCAAAAGCGGCGCTCTGATTAAAATCCGAATTGATATGCTCTCCAATCGTCCGGCGAATTCATACCTGAGTTTGCAGGGAACAAAGGGTTGTTATGAAGGCACACGTGGATTAGGGGATGTGGAGAAGGTTTGGCTGGCAGATTATCATAAACCGGGTCAGTGGCAACCGCTTGCAGACTTTGAGGACGAGTTCCTGCCAGAGAGTTGGAAAAACCCGCCGGAGGAAGCGGTGAAAGCTGGAGACGTGACCGAGGAATACTTTGAGATGCGCGGCTTTGTTGATAGCATCATTAACGATACTAAGCCACCCATCGATGTCTATGATGCTATGGATCTTACGGTGCCGGGACTGGTTTCCGAGGAGTCACTTGCGAATGGCGGAAAACCCGTAGAAGTGCCTGATTTTCGGGAAATTGATTAGGATGGGCTGTATAGCACATTAGAGGGACGGGAACATCCTCAATTCTTTAGTAATGTTTTTACTGTTGCAGCTACCCTTCACCTCAGAAATTAAGCCTGAAACCGGCTTCAACTGAGGTTTTCTGAATTGGTTCAAAGTGTGTCTTACCCGTTGCACTTTCTATTCGTCGGAAACGGTATTCACGGAGAACAGCAACCTCAAACCTCGGAAAGATCTCATACCCGATTCGCACGATGAACGCGGACTTATTATCAAGCCGGAAGAGATCCTCGAAAAAGCTCGGATCTTTACTCCCCTCCTCTTCTGGAAAACCGGAGTCTGGTTCGCCGATGTTGCGCTTGACGTAGAATGCTCGGAACGATGTACGTTCAGCTATGCCAGATTCCGTGATTCCCAAGTATAATTTTGGCTCTGTGTTGGTATAATCCTCAAAAGTCGCTATGAGATTGACCTGCGGCACTGGTCTCACGGCGACCATTGAGAAGTAACCTCGTCTTGCCGGAGCGTCATCGTCTTCCTCATCCATCCCCAAAAAGTCAGGAGCGACACCTTTAGCGGCATCGTAGGTGTAATCAAAAATAGTTGGATAAAACCGTGCGCCAAACGTGCGGTACTCCACCTTAAAAAGGGCTTGAGAAAGTGACATACCGACTCCAATCGCATTTCCCATTGCCACATCGTTTATCTCATCAATTTCATCTGCTTTCGACTCCGATTTCGTGTTTAAGAAAGCTACGTCATCGTATATGTCCAAGCGCAGTGACTTGTTGTGAATGAGTGGGAATCCGATATCGACTCCCAGTGCGATAAGTGGATCTCCGTTCGGAATTAACTTCAGATCGGGTTCAATGTCCGTCAGATAGGTTGCGCCCAATTCAAGGCTATTAAGCAGCGGTATTCCGCCCTCCTCCTGTTGCAAAGGCCGAACAAACATCCGTCCACCGAAAACAGTTGGTGCACCAACGTTATTAATAATTGTTTCAACTCCAGCCCTCTTCGTCTCCGTACTGAGATTTAGGCGCAAGCCACGACGGTCATAGTTTGAGTAGCCCGCCATGATGAACCCGTGCCCAATAGTGGCGTAGTCCAATGCGCCGAACCGGGTATAAAGTGACTCACTGAGATGGCCATAACGCACATAGCGCACAATCCGCAAGAGGGTACTAATGTCGTCCCACGTCTCGCCATCCTCAGCGAGGAGCGTATGTTCGCCATCATCAGAGGAGCTATAAAGCAGCACAAGACCAAGTCCAAATCCGACTTTACCGAGATCGATCTCCGGCTGCAACTGAAACTGTAGGAATGGTTCACCATTGATGAAGGTGAATCCAAGTCCCGAAAGTTCTCCGTGTCCCAAAGCCATCTCTTCTGGATTCGGTGGTCCTCCGTATGATAGCGCTGTCGCATCTCCCACCTCCTGCCCATAAGTTGCCAAGACAGAAACGAACCATAAAATCCCGACCCAAATGGCAATGTATTTCTTCCGATTCATGAATGTTCCCTTAAAGAATACTTTGTATACGTTCTTGGCAAAATAGATGGTTCTCCCTGTCGGCACGTGGTCGTGTCGCCTTTATTCAAAAACACGGAACAGAATATCAAAAACCGCGTGATCATCCACGCGATGGTTGAATGTATCCCGACACAGTGTTATTTTTCCAAGCCCACTTTGGAACTTGAGTCGGATTTTAATCGCGGTACTCGGGATTAATGCATCAAGCGCAAAAACTTCATAGAAATCTTGTCGTTCTTCGGGTTCAAGGGTAATAGGGAGGCTGTTACGCAGTAAGCTTGGAAAGAGCACTGCGTGGGGGACTTGATATAACTCCGTATCTTGCCACCTGTGCCCAATCTTCGCTTGAAACTGGCACGCTTGGACCGTAATAGGAACCTGATCGCCTTCGTTATAGATGCGACACGAAACGAGAAAGAGCAGATGTCCGCCGCGTGTGATAAAGCAGTTGGTCTGTCTTGCTAATAATTCGACACTAACATGACTACCTCGGCGTTTTCGACTGTGACTCCGTCTGTCAGCGCGGTCTACGCGGAGATCATAGATCCATTTAGAGGCAGCAAGTATAACAGCGATAATACTGAGAATGAGGGCAAGTGTTGCATGGTTCATTGGTGATTCAAAGTCCTCCTCGCATGAAACATGGGGTGCTACTATCCCACGTTTTGCAAATCAGATTTGTGTTTCAAGGAGGGCTATACTCTTCGGATCTAATTGATGATAGTTGACAATTTCGTATCGATTCCCATCAATATCTTTGATCAACACCCGTCCGCCGCTGAGTGAGGTGATATCATTTCGAGAACGCAGATCAAAAAAGACGGCACCGCTGTCGGTCTGAGCTTCCCACTGCGTGACACCAAACTGTCCGTCAAGGGAGTGAATCCTCGTGATCTTTGGCATGAAATAGCACTTTTTTAGCTCCTCCGCCAAGAGTGTCCGATCCGCCTTTTCTAACTGGTTTATATCCTCAATCAAGCCAAGCTCGTTTTTCTGGGCATCCAGTAGACTGATATATTGATCCGGTTGGGTCAATGGAAACGTGCGCACAGGCTCAACCGGTGCGTGAACTGAACCGTCTGGGAGTTCCGCTTCCAACTCTGCAAACTGATTACGACTAATTTTCACAAGTTTAGGATCAAGAAATTGCGCCTCATCTTCAATCCGAATAGGCTGCTCCACTGTATCTACTCCTTTCACATTCCATTTTGGCTCATGTAAAAACAGGGTGCAATTAAGGTGAAAGCGTTGAGGGCGGGGCAAGTCACTTTGGATCCCGATTTATCGGGGATGCCCCGCCTACGGTTTTTAAGGCAAGTGGGTGCTGTTGCACTAATTCTTAACATGAGCGTCCATTTTTACCACGCCCGAATCTTCGAGAGTTCCGTCTGCTTTTCGCATAGGTTGGCATAAGTTCCACCTTTGGCAATAAGCTCTTCGTGTGTACCAATCTCATCAATGGTCCCTTCTTTAAGGACAACTAAACGATCGGCATGTTTGAGTGTCGAAAGGCGATGTGCGATCGCGAACACGGTTCGTCCTCGAATCAACCGCTCCAACGCCTCTTGGATTCTTGACTCGGTCTCCGTATCAACGGACGAAGTTGCTTCATCGAGGATGAGAATGCGCGGATTTTTAAGAATAGCACGCGCGATGGAAATGCGCTGACGTTCTCCACCGGAGACGCGCGCACCCCTTTCACCGACGGTTGTGTCGTAACCATCAGGAAACCTAATGATAAAGTCGTGGGCGTTTGCAGCTTTAGCCGCCGCGATAATCTCCTGACGCGTTGCATCCGGTTTTCCGTAGCCGATATTGTCGACGACGGTGCCTTCAAACAGGAACGGTTCCTGCAGCACCACCCCGATTTGTCCCCGCAGAGATCTGAGTTCGATATCACGACTGTCATGACCATCAATAAAAATATCACCCTCGTTGGGATCGTAGAACCGGGTGACTAAATTAATGAGGGTGCTCTTGCCCGCACCGCTATGCCCAACCAGCCCAATCATCTCTCCCGGCTTAGTGGTAAAACTGATACCGTTGATGGCGTTTTTCTCATTATCGTAAGAGAAGAAAACATCGCGGAATTCGACCTGACCTCGCATATTTGGAAGATCAACCGCATCCTTATGACTCGCGACACTGGGCGGCGTATCAAGGATCTCAAAAACCCGCTCAGCAGAAGTTGCGGCTCTTAGGAATCGACGGTTCATCTGAGCAAGCGTTCGTACGGGCTGTAAGAACTGGGTCATATAGGTCATGAATAGCGTAATCTCACCGAGCGTTAATTCTCCGTTGAGGATCTGACGTCCTCCAACCAACCAGATCAGCACTGTTCCAATATAGGTCAGGAACGTCATGATTGGCTGATAAAGCGTCCACAGCTTAGCGGCGTTCATCTCCCCGTCAAAAACCTGATGAGTCTGTTCTTCAAAACGATCAACTTCGTATTTCTCACGGGTGAACGCTTTGACGACCCGTATCCCTGGAATTGTACTTGCCAAAATTGTGCTAATCCCGGCGTAGCGTCTCCACAGGACGTGAAAGACCTTGTGCATCTTGTGTCCAAAGTAGAATGAGAACAGAACAATGAGAGGAATAGGAAGTAACACCCAAAGTGCTAGCTGCCAGTTGACGGTAAACATCACAATGCACATAAAAATCAGCGTCATTGAATCGCCGATAATATCCTGCAATCCTTCAGCGATGAAGTCTCGCAGTCGTCCGACATCCTGAGTAATGCGCGACATCAGATTTCCCGTCTCCCGCTGCTGGTAGAAATCCAGAGAAAGGACACTCATGTGCTGAAAGGCATCATTCCGCAATGTCAAGGTGATACGTTGACCGACCCACGTCATCATGTACCCCCGAACTGCTGAGAAAACTGCCGTAAAAACGTGCACTCCGACCATCAAAAATACAATGGTCAACAGTTGTCCAAATGCACCCGGATCAACCGGTTGTCCACCTGTCAATGCCATCGTTGCAGGCACAAGGATGTCATCAATAAGGGTCTTGCTCAGAATAGGGGGATAGACACCTACAAGTCGTATGACCAGCATGATCAGCAATGCCGGCACAGAAACTTTCCAAAATGGGATCGCGTATTTTAGCAACCGAACGAGGAGTTTTCCTTTTTCGACGCAGGCAGGGCAGACGTCAGACCACCGCGGAATCGGACGTCCACAGGTCTCACATCTGATCTTCTTTTTTCCGGGATCGACAAATTTCCGATGCCTCTTAGATTTTTCCGCGTCTTCCGGCTTGATCTTGTCAATTAACGTCTCGATTTCTGGGGTTGCTTCGGCAAACTTGGGAGCTAGCCGTTTGGAGTAACGAGCAACTTCAACTGCCCCCTCCGATGTCCGCACCTTCATGAAGTTATTGCCGTACAACTCCCGTATTTCGATTTCATCAATGGCTTCAAGGGCGATGTTTCGGACTTCAGGTGTAGGTGCACCGTTTTGGTTAAAAGCGAGTAGACGCTTTTCGGTCGCTAACACCCAATCTGTTCCGTAAGTGCCATTAAACTGTAGGTCTGTTGAAATAGCAACTCTGATTTCTTCTTCGCTCTCTAGCAAATCTTCAAGCTGCCCTTGCAGTGATTCCGGAACTTCCTCTAAAGTTGTCATTTCTAGATCGGACCGCCTAGCATTATTTCTGCGGCCAGTAGAGCGAGCCATCCGATGCATGTCCCGTCTAGAAAATCCCCCACTATGCATTAAAAAAACCTCCTTGCTGAAAAACAAAAGTGAAAACCGCGCCAACGTTTTTTTGCACGGTCTTTTTTGGACGACGGAGCCCAGAAAATGTTGAGGCGAAATTGGGGGAGGGTACAAAGCAATAGCTAAAATGGGCAAAGATTCAGAGAAGTGGAGGCAGTTGAGTTTTCGCGGATAAGAGATACGACTGGAGGGAGGATCGGACTACTGTGTCTGCGATTTCCGAAAAGACAGGAGGATTCCCGCGTACAATTATCGACTCACGGTGCACAAGGCTAAAGACGTTCATTAGAACTCGGTTGAGCCAACAGCACCGGAGCCTATACTTGTCCTGAGATAGGGGGTAACCTACAATCATAAATACCGGGAGCGGTAGATGCATCGTCTACACTAGCAGCCGGTAGCGATAAATATTGCAACCTTCTGGACCAAATTACCGTCCCTCGCCATTGACGAAAGGAATAGTATCGGAGCAGCATATACGGCGTAATGTGGGGTTGCATCAATGACGAAATCTAATTGACCATCCCCATCTATATCGCCTGCCCAAAAGAGGGTGGGTATAGCACCAGTTGTTGAATTGTATGCGAGAAGTTCCTGAGATAACTGTCCGTTCGATAGTTCGACACTATAGTTTTCCAATGAAGTAAACCCGTTGGGTCCTATATCTCCTTCCCCATAAGCTGTCAGATTATACTCATTTTTGCCGTCCAATCCGAGGTCAAGGGACTTACCGGGACTCAGGACAGTTTGCTTAGTGGGTAATGTCTTAATGAATTCGCCATTGGGTGCATCCAAACCCTTTATGAGAAAAAGTGGGGGGGTCTGCTCTTCCACTGACACCATTTTTCCGGTCTTCTCCCCGCGATTATCAATGAGGGGATCATAAACGGTTTCGACTGTAATCCTCGAAGGGGTTAGTACATACCCATCAGATGTTGCGTACAGTCCCATCCAGACCTCACCTGATACTGCTGATACCTCGTCGCCGTGAAACGTCCCCACCTGCAAGAGTTGGATTTCAGATTCCGCCGGTGATGCCGCTGCGTGATCGTAACAACCAAACATGACGCAACAGATCCAGCCTACCCCAAAAATAGACATTGTAATTGTGAATGACATACGAACTAACATGATCTTATTCCTCCTTATCTCAAATTGTGTTTCAGCTTACCTATCTTCAAAGGTTTCAAAACGATGCGCTATCATGTTGAGCAAGAGACGTGCCAAAACTACTAACCTCTTATGCGACAAGGGATTTGATCCGGTTTACAGATGTAGGGAAGGGAAGAGTGTCTTGATTCAGTGACACTTAGGACATGGGGACGTGGGAGGTGTGTCTCTGAACATACACACCCACTCACTTGCAAATTCTAAGGGCTTGAATTTTTGGATAGTTCGTGCTATACTGAGCATATAAAACAGATAGATGGATTTGATAGACATCAATACATATAAAACTAAATCATTTGAGGACACCTGATCTAATGAAAAAATCGATTGCTTCTTTGCTTATTATGGCTGCTCTTTTTGTCTGGCAGGCGGCTGACATATTTGCTGTAGGTTTTTTGAACTTTGAGCGGGAATTCAGCGGGAAAGGCTCAACGGACGGTTTTTTTAGTAAGAATATTCGTGTTGGGTTTGATGCGACAGGCAATATTTATGTCAGCGATGCGGATAACCGGCTGATTCAGAAACTGTCACCGACCGGTGAATTTATAATGCAAATTCCGAAAGAAAAGACTATGGATAGCCTCCTGAGAAAACCGGGAGATATTACGGTCGATGGAGATGGTAATATCTACGTTGTTGATCAGGCTATACCGCATCATATCCCGGAAACCGCGGATCCGAAGCTTTATTGGTTTGGTCCCTGCGTTTATAAATTCAATCGAGATGGCGAATTACTGCATACTTATGTTGTTGACGCGATCAACGTGCGCCCCAAAGTGGTTCTGCCCACACGCTTGATGATTGACGAGGAGGGCAAAACAGCATTTGCCTATCAACCGAAGAACTATGATCGGGCAGTTTTCATTGATGTTGACAGCCGAAGCCAACTGTATGTGTTAGATGCGAAAAATGCAACGGTCCACCAATTTGGTGCGGATGGGAAGAAGTTGAACACCTTTGGCAGATACGGCGCTAGCAATGGAGAGTTTGATAGCGATGCATCAGACATCGAAATTGATATTGAAGGGAACGTCCTGATTGCGGACACCGGCAACCATCGCGTTGTTAAATTTAATGCGGCGGGAAAGTTTATGTCCAGTTTTGGGACAAAGGGCCGGAGCGAGGGAGAATTCATCAAACCTATCGCCATTGTTACTTTAGCCACGGGCGAAATTTTGGTTAAAGATAAGAGCCAGTTCAAAAGGTTTTTGGGAAGCCCACTCGCAAATTTCTTGGATGTTGTTTCACCGTCTGGACAGGGGCTTGCCGATGTTTATTCAACTGGGACAGGACTTGTCAATTCGGTCATTGACACCACGCGCCCACGCTCTGCCTATCTTAACCCCAATTCGCAGACGTCCGACTTGGCTATTCTGCATCGACGAATCCGTCTGCTTGAGGAGGCGGAATATCGCCGTTACCTTAACGACTACCTCGATAAAGAAGACGAAAAAGACGAGAACAAACAGGAGGAAGATGAAGATCTAAAAACCAAAGAAATTCGTGAAACAATCTATCACAATGTGATCGCGCGTGTACAGCGGTTTAATAGCGCTGGAAAATACAGAGGTCGCGTGGTTTATGAAGTGGATCGACGGAGTGCAGAAGACCATGATCTCGCTTTCCTCACATTAGACCCCCTCGGTCACATCTACCTGCGCGATGGAAGCGATTTAACCATTCGTCAATATTCCATTGAAGGTTTTACGGTTAAGCCATCGCACATGAACGCAGTTTATAATAGTAGAGCAGTCAATCGTGATAATAACTTCATCGAAGACTATGAGGATATCGATGCTGCCGCGGATGTCGATGATCAATTAAATCTGTTACAGTTGAACAACTCCTTCTTTTGGACGTACAATCTTTCGGAACGCTGGAACTTAACCCTTGCGGATGTATTCACTTATGCCGAACAGGATGAGCGTTATATAACACCGCCGAAGGAAGAAGATAGCTACGATTTTGAGACCCAAGCGTTGACGAATACAGCCGTTGCCAATCTGAAATTTATAATAAATCCCAATGCCTACCAGTACAAGGAATTTAATCTGTACGCCGAACGGCTTGATGGCACAACGGACCTTTATCAACAATCACTCTTTCCAGATCTGAACCGCCAGGCTCAAGAGGGTGAGGGCGACGCAAGTTCGCTGGCGATTGGAGGGAATTGGGACATATTCACGGATGTGAATCTGTGGATAGAATACACAGATCTTAATCCAGCAGAGACCAGTCGTAATTTTGTGCGTCGTTATTTTGACGCTTCGGGCAATCTCTACGAGGTCTTTGGCAGCCGCAATCAGGCGAAACAGTTTGTGGGCGAGTTGACGGTTAAGTTTTAGGTTCTGACTACTGCTCTGTCAAATAACTTATGATAAGCACCTTCATTGCGATGTCCGGTGCGGTTACAAACCGCACCTACCGGGCATGGGGAACTCTGAAACTTTATACAGTTTGTGCCTCATTTATCTGACAATGTACTACACTTTAACTAACTTTGGCATTATACGCCCAATGGCGGATGTCAACCCTTCCAAAAAATGCTGCGGTCACACCTGCACCTCAAGTCTGTATATGCCAACTTAGGTTAAGCAACCTCAGTTTTCTCCTAATGCCGGCACCTTCCCTCCATAGCTGTCCTTCCCAGAAATTGTTTGACTTTGCCCTCAAATTTTGCTACACTGAACTACCCTCCAAATAGGATACACCTATCAGCTAATTGAAAGAGACTATCAAGCGAATCAGTTTCCTCTATGACGAATATTTTTTAATGAGCCAATAGTCGCCATAAACGAAAGGAAAAAATCATGTCTCACAAATGCAAAAACATCGTCAAATTTTTCGCAATCTCAGGTTTCGCGGTGTTACTAATCGCGTTGACAGCAACTTGGACCATCACAGAAGAATCCAACTGGTATCCCTCCAAATGGGGAGAAGATGATCAGCGCGGCGCGGCAAACCTGTTGACAGCCGCGAAGGTATTAGAAGCTGCAAGTCTGATTAAGAAAGGAAAAGTCTATCAGCTTGGTCGAGTCTACGAAGCGGGAATGCCGATGTTCGGCACACGCCACTACAGTCTGTTAATTCCTCAAACCGGTAGCACCGATCACGCAAATAAAGTCACGTGGCATGATGAGATTGTCAGCGGCGAAATCGGACAGATTGGCACCCAATTCGATGGATTGGGACACATCGGAATCGGCGATCTTTACTACAACGGGAACAATCGACTCGACTTTGCCAAGCCCGATGGATTGCAAAAACTGGGTGTGGAAAACGTGGGTGTTTTCGTCACCCGTGGAGTGCTCCTTGATGTTGCTGGTTATAAAGGCGTGGAGCATCTGGAGGGTGGCTACGAAATCACGGTTGAAGATATTGAGGGTACGTTAAAAAAACAAGGTGTGGAGATACACCCCGGCGATGTAGTTCTGACGCATACCGGTTGGGGGAAATTCTGGATGACGGACAATGAACGTTATAACGAATCGGAGCCCGGCATCGGCATGGAGGCAGGCAAGTATCTAGTTGAGAAACAGATTGTTATGGCGGGTGCGGATAACTGGGCAATCGAAGTGGTCCCGAATCCTGACGAATCGGTTTTTGCTCCTGTGCATCAACTGTTCATCGCCAAAAACGGCATCTATAACATTGAGAACCTCATTACCGCAGAACTCGCAGCAGATAAGGTTTATGAGTTTGCCTTTATTTTCTCGCCGCTGAGGATGAAAGGCGGCACCGGATCTCCGGGCAATCCGATTGCGATTCGCTGATTAGGAAGTAGTTAGCCCCCTTTGATAGTATTGATAAAGAGCAGGCTGGAGGGCACGGAGTACCAGTGATGTTAAGTCTATAAGCACCACAGGCAGAGGGTTGGAGTATGTCCAAAACGAAGTACCGCGTCGGAATTATCGGTTGTGGCGGGATTGGCGGAAATTACGCGACAGCGTTTCAGCAGCTGTACGACCACGTGGAGGTTGTCGCTGCCTGCGATATCCTTGAGGAGAAAGCGGGGGCCTTCGTCGAGCAATTTGAGATTCCATCGGCGTACACGGACATGCAGCAGATGCTAACCAAAGAAGGGCTTGATATCGTTGGTGTGACAACGCATAATCGGGAGCATGTGGAGCCGACAATTGCCGCAGCGGGAGCAGGGGTTAAAGCGGTCCTCTGCGAGAAGCCGATGGCACTGGACATGAGGGATGCGGACCGAGTTATCGAAGCGTGTGAGCGGTTCGGAACAAGGCTGGCAATCGACCACACCATGCGGTTTGAACCGAATTGGCGTCGTGTCAAGGGGATGGTAGATGAAGGCACCATTGGAACTCTTTTACATATCGAAGTTCAGAATTACGGCGATACCAGCACGTTGCTGCACAACGGGACGCATAGCTGCGATGCCATTCGGTGGTTCGGTGGAGATCCGGAATGGGTAATTGCGACTGTTGATCGGAGCGATGCACGCGAACGGATTACGAGTTTTTTTCAACTCAGCAACGGTGTCACTGCGCTGTTTATGACCGGTGGACACTGGAATTACCGACTCGATGGCTGTTTCATCCTTGAGGGAAGCGAAGGGAAGATAGAGGTTCGGCCTCAACGTGGTTGGCAACCGCTAATCCGGCTTTGGAAGAAGGATAGGGAGTTAGGAGCCTTCCGCGAGGGAGAGGAAATTGAAGCAATAGGCAGCGAGATCATCGGGGACTCAACGGGAAATCCTCCGAGTGAGGGAGCATGGGAAATGGTCGCTTGTCTCGACGAGGGCAGAGAGAGTGTCTCCAGTGGATACGACGGTCGAGCGGCTTTGGAGATGTGCCTCGCTGCCTACGAATCGGAACGGCTTGGTAGAACTAAGGTTACGTTCCCATTAACTCAGAAAGAATCTCCACTTGAACTGATGCTTAAACGCGGACAACTTCCATACATTCCTGCGAGGGAATATGGCTGGGAGCTAGGCTAGACTTTTGTAAAATCTTTCCGGCTGTAATCTTTTCACTCACCCCAGCGTTTTATGGTTACGTTGAGTCCCAACTGCATTGGGACGGCAACCATTCCACGTTCATGAAGGAGACCCTACTATGTTTTTACTCAGGGGGCTGCCCCTACTTCCTCTGTTTATAGCAATCCCTCTTTTCCTAATTCTGGGGTGTGGCGAGAGCAATCGTGACGATAACTTCGCACCAAGGATTTCTGTTTTCGAGGTTGAATCTGATATTGTTGAACCCGGTACACAAGTTGATATCAAACTTAAAGCCATTGATGTTGACGGCGACAATCTATCCTTTGAATGGTATGCGACCGGCGGTACGATTCAGAGCGATGATCTCGGTGCAACTTGGACCGCTCCCGAAGAGGAACGAAAATATCTGATTGAAGTCACTGTGAGTGACGGCAGGAAATCAACAACCAGCACTATCGATATTCGTGTGTGGCGGACTCGTCCGGGGGATTACTATCCACTCGCTGTTGGCAATACGTGGCGATATCGCGATGATAAAGGGAATCAGGTTATCTTTGAAATCGTTGACACGATCGAGATTCAAATCACCAGCGATCGGACAGTTAAAAGCTATGTTTTACAAAAATCGAGCCCTGACGAAGGACTAGAAGGTATCGTTAATTTTTCTTACCTAGGCCATAAAACTGAAAATGGCGTTGTCAAAGGAATCCTTCAGCACGCACAGAACGTGGCATCCGGTGGGGAAGATACCATTCTTTTCGCGCCCTTTTTACCGCTTTACAACTTTCCATTGATCCCGGGAAATAGATGGTTCACCAATTTTCAGGCGAAGCTGACCCCCGAATTGTTCCCGATCGGTGGCGGCGCTGATGAGTTTGAGGTGCTGTCAGAGGAGACCCTGACGGTTCCGGCAGGCACGTTTGAACACGTATTTCAGGTACAGGAATCGTTTACGTGGAGCATTTTCGATCATCCCCTCGACGTGACGGTAGCGCAGAAATGGCTTGCCCCCAATGTTGGCATCATCAAATTTACGCAAACTCAAACCCGTGAGGATGTTACCGTTGATGTCGCGTTTGAACTGGAGTCCTTTGAATTGGTGGAGGAATAAACACCGCATTTTCAGCGATCTGAAACCAGTTCTTTTAAGGGTGCCAGCAGCTTCGCAGTAAGATAGGGACTAGATTCCTCTCCAATTGCGTCAGGATCCCAAGCCTCTGGTGTTTCATGGTCATCGCGTTCTACAACCGACTCATCAGGTCTAACACCTTCCCAAACTTCCCGGCGCATCTCCATATAGTAGCATTCCAAATTCCCGTACTGCCCTTGGTCAATGCACTCCAATCCACACCTTTCGAAACAGAGAAAGGCACCATAGTTATCAACACCGACTTGCAGCCGAAAAGCATCCACACCGAGATGCTCAAACGCCAAGTCGATCGCTTGCTGCACCGCCTCTGCGCCGTATCCATGATAGCGGGAATCAGGTCGGATAACAATGAATTCAAGCGTCGCGATTTTCCGATCTTTATCTGTCCGTCTAATTAGCATAAAGCCAGCCAGTTCGGTAGTTGGTAGATCAATCGAAAACGGGTGTGTATCCTCAGCGGCGAGCCAACCATGCCAGTTGTCGACATAAGCTTGAAATGGCACAAAGTCAGCCCCCAAACGATCACGAAGAGCGGGTTCATTTGTCCAACCCCAAATCCGGCGCAGATCTCTTTCCTCCGTCGTTCTCAGTTTCACGCTGCCGCCGTAAAGCCGTTCTAACTCCCGCAACTGGATCTGCAGGACCGCTAACTGATCCGTATAGGAGTCTGCGTGCCCCGCCGCAGTGCCGATCAAACGCTGATTCGGTAGATCAATGAACTCAGCTTGCTTCAGTCGGTTCTGAAAATAGGTGAGTTTCTGCTCATTCTTTTCGATAATTCGCCTCAATTTATCGATGACTTTGCGTCCACTATCGTCTTGCACGTTTATGTCTCCTCTCATACCGCTTTTTCTCTTTCCTCGGTCCCTCACGCTCAAACCTTCCTTCACTAAACCCCGATATGCGCAGGTAGCTATCATACCGTAATTCGCTAATTTCGCCCCTGTCGACAGCACTCTTGACCGCACACCCCGGTTCATGTTGGTGGGTGCACGCTGCAAATTTGCATTCGGGGATGTAGGGGCGCATTTCGGGGAAATGGATATCCAGCCCTTGCTCATCATCAATGTCAAACAGGCCGAGTGTACGGATCCCTGGTGTGTCCGCAACGAACCCACCAAAATGGAGCGGCAAAAGGGAGACCTCCGTAGTCGTGTGCTGTCCTTTGTGCAACCGTTCATCGACATCACCGACGCGCAGTTGCAATCCCGGCTGAATTTCATTGAGTAGCGACGATTTGCCAACACCAGACGATCCAACGATAGCGGAGATTCGATCCTTCATCGCTGCACGCATGTCATCGATTCCAGCCCCTGTTACAATACTGGTATAAATCACATCGTAACCGATTTTCTCATACAGTGCCATTTGCGCCTTTAACTTCTCCAGTTGGACTAGGTCTATCTTGTTGATACAAATTATGGGTAGCATCCCCGACGCCTCTGCTGTTACGAGAAATCGATCGAGCATACGCAATTTGAGTTGAGGATTCCGTGCTGCAAAGATGATTAGCAGAAGATCTAAGTTGGCTACGATGACCTGTGGTAATTTATTTACACGCGTCCGGCCGAATTGTGTTTCCCGTGGGAGAATCTCCTCAATATAACCCGTATGCCCCTCCGACTGTGACCGGGAAATTTGCACCCGATCGCCAACGGAAACGAGATCTACGTAGGGCAGCTCTTTCGTTTCTGCACGTTCCCGTCTATCCGCTTCAATGATATGATGCCGCAGTGAACAGTGATAAAGTTGTTCCCCGACTTGGACATCATAACCGCCGCCGTGTGCCTTGATAACAATTCCTTCATTCATAAAATATAACCTCATACCCGTAAATGAAAAAAGCCCGCAAGGAAGCTCATCCTTACGGGCTTTTCAACATTACACCAAACGAGATTCAGGTAGCCATTCTCACCAACCTAAAACGCAGATGGGCAAAGTCAAGATGAGTTCCTTGGTTTTCCAATGTACTGTTTTGTCTATCGTAATTAGTTCGTTTAAGCATTTTTTGCATGACTTTGCACCACCTTTCGATATGATTGAGTTGCTGCTTAGACCTAAAATCTGTTCTTGGTCGACGTTGCAACTCTGTTAATTTTAACACACTTAAATCCCATCCTCAAGAAAAACTTCAGTCAATTTTCAAATATTCACATCCGTGAACAACAGAGACTGATATTGACCTATCAATTTTTGTGCCAACAGGGTTCCCTCTCCCCTTTGCAACCCTAAATTCCCTTGTCATTAGAGGCTGAGTTTGCTATAATAGGAACATGTATGTGGCGCACTCTGAAAGATTACTGTTACGCATTCACGGCAAAATGTATAGGTCAGTGTATTGCTCGGTTGCCTCGTAAACTTGCTTTATTCTCAGGCGTTTATCTAGCAACAGTTGTTTTCTTGTTGTCCCGTCGCCAAAGGGATAAGGCGTGCAAGCATTTGGAACAAAGCCTTGAGATTGGACAGCCGAGAGCACACAGACTCGTTCGACGTTCCTTCCAGAACATGGGTAAGAACTTGATGGAGTTTATGCAGTTGCCCCGCATGTCTGCTGAAACTCTCCATCAACTCGTCGCCTTTGAGGGCAGAGAACATATTGATAAGGTACTGGCTCAAGGCAGAGGCGCGATCATCTTGACGGCACACTTCGGGAATTGGGAACTTCTTGGTGCCAGTATCCTCGCACATGGTTATACAATCCGCGGCATCACGCGTCAGCTGCGATCGAGACGTTTAGACGCCATTGTTAGTAGTTATCGGGAAAAAGTTGGCTGGCAAGGTATAGACCGAGATCGAGCGGTTCGTGAAGTGTTACGTTGCCTAAATCGAAATGAACTGATCGCGATTCTTGCGGATGTGGACACCCGTACACGAGGGATTTTCGTTGATTTTTTCGGCAGACCTGCCTATACCCCTTATGGTCCAGTAGCCTTCGCCCTCAAGACAGGGGCTGCGATTTTGCCAACTTTTATTGTCCGTCAACCTGATGACTCACATCGTGCTATTGTCGAAGCACCATTGCCCTTGCAACGAGGCGGAGGGAGAGAAGAAGATCTCTTGGTCAACACGCAGCGGTTCACCAAAATCATTGAATCTTATATTCGACGCTACCCGGAGCAGTGGATCTGGATGCATGAACGCTGGAAAACACAACCTAAATAACACACGCTTATATATCGCATTTCAAGTATCCTTCCTTCTGGTGGCTTCGAGTCTACTCACATTTGGCTGCGATAAAGCAGACGAAGAACCGACACAACCTGTCCAAGAAACGCCTCAACAGATACTGTATCAATTTTCAACCCAACACGCAGACGGAGGCATCACGCGGTGGACATTGGTTGGCGAGCAGGCAACATTCCTGAAAGAAATTGTCCATATGCAGAAGCCAAGGGTCGAGATCTTTGAAGAGGGTAAATGGGCAATAACAATAACAGGTGAGCGTGGCGAACTTATAGAGTCAAGTAGCGATATTTATATTTTTGAAAATGTTGTTGGAAAGAGCCAAGATGGATATCTGTACACCGATGAACTGCACTGGAGAAATAATGATGGCAAGTTATTTGCGCCGAATATATCCACGATTGTGCGGGGTGATTCAACCATGGTTGGTCGAGAACTGGAAGGCAATCCGACACTCGAAGTAGTTATAATGAAAAATGTCCAATCTAAAATTTATCCAAAGGATGAGAAATTTGATGCGACTGAGAATTAATTCTGTAACAGTTCCGAGACCTATCGTGGCTCTGCTTTGGGCGGTTGGTCTGTTCCTTAATGTTCTTATGCTCAACAACCGTGCGTTTCCCGTCGAAGAACAAGAAGCAGCTCCAACTCAACAAGAAACAGGAGACGATGCGGATCTTTCAGAGGGGGATGTGATCGACGTTAAGCATGCGGATCGCTTTGAGCAACGCGAAAAAGAAGGTGTCACGATCTTTACTGGAAACGTCCAAATCGAAAGGCCCGATGGCTTCTTGAATGCCGACAAAGTGACCATTTATGAAAACGTCGAAACGAATGAAACGGTAAGAACCGTTTCGGAAGGAAACGTCGAACTTCGAGATGGGGATATTTTCGTCACATGTGCTCACGCAACCTTGAACCACCTCACCGATATTATAGACTTTCGTGATGACGTCATCGTTCTCCAAAACGAGGATCGGTTGGAAGCGGATAAATTTTCATATAATCGGCGCACCGGCGAACGCTTCGGAGAGGGAAATATAAAGGTTCGATTCCGTGTGAAGTCTCAAGAGGAACCTGAGACGGAGTCACAAGAAGAAGAAACAGAGCCACAAGAAGAAGCGGTAGTTTCGCAAGAGGAAGAGGAGGAAGAGAATAGTGGCGGTTCTTCAAACCCGTGAACTTGTTAAGAGTTATACAAGACGTGGTCCCATTGTTGTCAACCGAGTCAGCCTTGAAGTTGAAACAGGTGAAATTGTCGGTTTGTTAGGACCTAACGGTGCGGGAAAGTCAACGACATTTTATATGGTTGTTGGACTGATCCGCCCCAATGCAGGACAGATTATTTATGATGATGAAGACATCACATTTCTGCCGATGTATAAGCGGGCACGACGGGGAATCGGCTATCTTGCTCAGGAAACCTCTATCTTTCGGAAACTGACAGTTAGACAAAACATCGAATCCATCCTTGAGGTACGCAATATTCCCAAAAGTGATCGCGCACAACACAGTGAGCAACTGATGGAGGAGCTTGGCATTTCCGAGTTGGCGGATCGTAGGGCATATACCCTTTCCGGTGGGGAATGTCGCCGTGCTGAAATAGCAAGAGCGTTGGCAGCATCTCCGTCTTTTATTTTATTGGATGAACCGTTCTCAGGTATAGATCCAATTGCAGTTCAAGATATTAAGCAGCTTATCTTACACTTACGCAATAGAGACCTTGGCGTGTTAATCACAGACCATAATGCGGCAGAAATGTTGGGCATCGTCGATCGTGCTTATTTGATTACCGATGGACAGATCACGTTAAGCGGCACTCCTGAAGCACTCGTTGAGAGTGAAATTGCTAGGGAGCAGTACTTGGGGCATAATTTTGAACTGCGGCGCCCTCGGATATAGCCCCGGAACCCTACCGGACCGTGTTCGCGGGTCATGGGCGCATAGGACCAATTTGATTGCAATAAAGTCACGGTGAGCACCTCAACAGATTCTTACAAACTTATAAGCTATGCAATCATTTGAGGAGATCAAGTCATGAACGTTGGAATGAGACAAACCGCGAGTTTACAGCATCGGCTAGTCATGACGCCCAAGCTGCAGCAAGCGATTCAGGTACTTCTGATGTCACGGCTAGATCTGAAGCAGCATTTGAGCCAGCAATTGGAGCAGAACCCGCTTCTGGAGGAGGTCTCGGAAGATGATGAGCTTGAAGAAATCACCGATTTAGAGGGCCTTGATCCAGATGCCCAATGGAACGAACCGGAAGAAATTATCGACCGTGAGGACAAAGAGCCAGATTTTGACTGGCAGGATTTTTTGGATGACTCCTTCCATCGAGGTGAAAGTGGAGAGTTCGAGCATTGGGAAAATAACGAGGACCAACGCCCTTCCGATATCGCTGGTTTCCAGACGCTACATGATTTTTTGATGCAGCAACTTAGTGTCGCGCCTTTTTCGGAATCGGATCGGAAAATTGGTGAACAGATTATCGGTAACCTCGATGATAACGGTCAGTTGCGTGCCAGCCCCCTATTCGAAATCAATCCATTTGCACAAAGCGACTTAAACAGTGAAATACTCTCGGAATACTTGCGCAAAACAATCGAAAAGGGGCTCCGTAAGGCACTTGAAAACAGTGAAATTTCGTTGTCTCAAATTGCGACTATTACTGTAAAATCGGAAGACAACTGTTGGATCATAACTGACCCAGAGGGCGGGCAGACTTATACGATCAAAAACGAGGATGGTCAGCTAAATCTTTACAACATCACGCTCGAGGATATTGCAGATGCTATCGATTGTGATGTGAGCGAAGTAGAAGCTGTCTTGGAGTTTATTCACAACCATTTTGAACCCATCGGAATCGCTTACCGAACAATCCCAGAAACCCTTCTTACGCAGATGAGAGCTGCACAAATTGATAATCCACTTGCGGAAGCGGTTATCAAGTCCTACTGGGAGGATTTAACAAATAACCACCTCCAGCGCATTGCCCAAGGACTTGGGGTACAAATCAGCGAAATTGTGGACGTGCGGGAACTAATTGGCACTTTAGATCCCTATCCGGGACGCCACTTCTCTGATCCAAGAGATCCGAGAGCCCCTGAAACGATCATACCTGATGTGACTGTTGAGAAAGTTGATAGGGAATACCGAATCACCACAAATGACGACGGTATGCCGCGATTGCGTTTGAACCCAGTCTATATTGATTGGATGACTAACGGACACCAGAACTTAGATGAAAAAACTAAGGAGTGGTTAGAGGCTCGTAGAACTCAGGCAAGAGATCTATTACAAAGCATTGTACAGCGTCGTCAAACGATTGCAATGGTAACGGACGCCATTTTTGAGATACAGGCAGATTTTTTGGAGCAGGGAGTTGAGGGACTTAAACCGTTAGTATTAAAGCAGATAGCGGATATGGCGGGTGTCCATGAATCAACCGTTAGTCGAGTCACTTCTAACAAATACGTTGAGACACCCCAAGGGATCTACAGGTTGAAGTACTTTTTCAGTGGTGAACTCCCGAGCGATTCGGGATCAAATGTGGCTGCAACCACAGTCAAAGAGAAGATTAAAGGTATGATTGCAAATGAGGATGCAGCGAAACCGTTAAGTGATAAGGCGATCTCCGATGCACTGGAAGCACAAGGGATTCATACGGCAAGGCGAACCGTTGCCAAATACCGTGAAGAACTTGACATTCTGCCATCTCCTAAAAGAAAACGGAAATGGTAGAGTAATAAATAGCTGATCGATCTGTGGTGGATCGGCAGCATCCAATAAAAAATGAACTTAACAGAGGGGGTCTGAAGTATGCAAATCCATGTTACCAGCCGTCACTTTGAAATTACGGACGATATTCGAACTTATATTGAGAAGCGTGCAAAAAAAATTGAAGCGATTTTTAATCCCATTATCGATTTTCAGGTAGTTATAGAGGTGGAGAAAACCCGCTACCGAGCGGAAATTACGCTTGCGACACGGAAAGCGACCTTCCATGCTCAAGGTGAAACGCACGATATTTTCGCGTCGCTCGACGATGTCATGGATAAAATTGAAACGCAAATTCGTCGCCATAAAGAACGGATTAAAGATCGGCGACATCGCCTGTCTCAACGAGAGGTTGCAGTGCAGTTAAGCGGCAATTCAGATGACACACCAGTCGAATCTGATATAAGTGATCCATCAGACATGCTAACACCCCACTTCAGTGCTCCAGAAAAATTTGCGTCTAAGCCGATGAGTGTAGGGGAGGCTGTGATGCAGCTCCGGACTTCTGGCGATGATCTGTTGCTTTTTCTAAACTCAGGAACGAATCAGGTAAATGCTGTATACGAGGATGATAATGGTGAATATGGCTGGGTCGAACCCCAGTTCGCATAGGGGTATTCGGGAACGGGGCTTCAATGAAGGATAGTCCAGATCCCGCCGATTCACACATGCCCGATCCTATTCTCGTCTGAGCGTAGCCTGTCCCGATCTATTGGGCGCCGCCCCCCTACACCCTTTCAAGTTACCTCACCTGTTAGCAAGCAAGACTTAGATTAACTCATCGAAGGAACTGTCGAATGCCAGACCACATCATGACGGTGCGTCAACTAATTAAATATGCTGGTTACGAACTACAACTTGAAGTTATGGCTGGACATGATGGGCTAGATCGTGCAATCAAGACACCGGAATCGAATCGTCCAGGACTTGCCCTTTGTGGCCACTACGACCACTTTGGACACGAACGGGTTCAGATCTTGGGACGTGGTGAAATCTCATACATAGAAAGCCTTTCTCGTTCAGAGCGAGTGGAGGTTTTACAGGAATTCTTTTCGTATACTCTTCCGTGTGTGGTTGTTACAAACGGCCTACCAATTCCTTCAGAACTTGCTGCTATCGGCAATCATACCGATATACCAATCCTGATAACCCGGCTATCGTCTGCTGTTTTTACGACTCGGCTGCTGCTGTTCCTTGAGGATGAATTCGGTCCCTCGGAGTACGTCCACGGGAACCTGGTTGATGTGTTTGGGGTTGGCGTTTTGATCCTCGGCGAAAGCGGAATTGGCAAAAGCGAATGTGCGTTGGAACTTTTGCAGAGGGGACATCGCCTCATCGCGGACGACACTGTCCTGTTGAAGCGGGTATCTGGGCACCGAGTTTTCGGGATGCGCGTCCAACCGGTAAAGCACTATATGGAGGTCCGGGGGTTAGGAATCGTCGATGTGATTGGACTCTTTGGGGTCACCGCGGTCGGCGATCGCACACAGGTCGAGTTAGTTGTAACACTGGAACGCTGGAACGAAAATAAAGTGTACAACCGAACAGGGCTTGATGAGGAGGTTTACACCTTTCACAATGAGCGGATACCTTACCTTGTCATCCCCGTGGCACCTGGAAGAAATATCTCAAACCTGATCGAGGCTGCAGCTATGAATCTGTGGGGACAAAAGTTGGGATTTCATGCAGCAAAAGAACTCAATGACACCCTCATTGCGGAAATGACGGATAAGAACGATGAAGCTGTGCTTGACGAATGGCAGCACACAACGCTCCATCGTGAAATTATGAAACCAGAAAGTCAGAGCTGATTTAACAGTCCCCAATCACTAAGGAAGATACTTATGGTTGAACGTCTGGTAACAATCCGTAATGCGCCCGGTTTGGATGCCCGTCCCGCTGGTGTCCTATCCCAAGCGGCAAGTCAATTTTCTGCCAACATCTACATCCAAAAGGGACTGATGAAAGTAAACGCAAAAAGTATAATGGGAATCATGATGTTAGCAGCAAGTCAGGGCACTCAACTGACGATTAGGGCAGAGGGTCCCGATGAGGAAGAAGCGGTTGAAGCACTATCAGAATTGGTCGAGAGCAGTTTCGATGAGACAGGCTAAAATGTTTCCGACAGCGGCAGATTTTAACAGAGCCAGCTTCAGATTAGGAGTATAACAGATGACAGCGGAAGAGAGATACCTGTTCGACCTGCACGGATATTTAGTAGTTCGCGGAGTACTGTCCCTCACTATGTGTCAGCGGCTCAACGAAACGATTGATCATCTTGAAACGCTCGATGATAGTCAAACAGCGGCTTTGGGGGCAGAGAGGAAATATCGCGCTTCAGACAACCTCTACGCACAGACGGGTGATCCGCCGAAGGGGAACTTGGGCGATTATGATTGTGAGGTACTTCGCTACGGTGGACCATTCGAGGAACTCATCGACTTGCCCCAGACGCTTCAGTATATCGAGGAGATGATCGGCGAGCCCAGCCGACTCGACGCAGCGAGCTTCATGTCACGGAATAGCGGAGGGGCGTTTCGGTTCCATCACGGGTATGCCGAGCTGTTACCTTATAGCGAGTATGCCTTCAGGGATGGCGGGTTCAAGTGTGTGAGCGTAAAAATCGGGTATGCGTTGACGGACGTTGATATCGAAGACGGTTGTTTCGCGGTTATCCCTGGAAGCCATAAGAGTAATTTTACCAATCCGCTCGTGGGACAGATCCCCGATCCCAACCATCCACTTGTGAAGCCGCTGCCGTGTAAAGCTGGCGATGCTATTATTTTCTCCGAAGACCTATCTCACGGTGCGGTAGAGAACCGCGGTTTGAAGGTCCGCCGAACACTGTTTTATTCCTATGCACCGGCGTTCCATTGCACTTGGCACGGCTTAGCAATGACAGCCGAAGGTTTTGAACAGCGTGCAACTCCTCGCCGCCTTGAACTTATCCAAGGACCTCCCCCGTTTGATCACGCTTCGGAAGCCGACGTTCACTAACATCGGTCCCGCTGAATCCAAAGCAGGCATACCCCTTGAGAAAGCGCAGGTTGAGTTTCATGAAACCAACCACGGAAGAAGATGTCTTTGATTTGCAGATTGGTCTTGGTGAATCTGAGACCTCCGTTGAAGATAAACATTTCTTCGATACGGCCGGCTATCTAGTGCTGGAGGACCTTCTGACGCCGGATCAGGTTTCACAAGCACGGGATATACTGGAAGGGATTAAATCAGCAACACCGGAAAATATGACGCTTTCGCCGGAGGGCTCCTATGGCTGCGAATTGCTCAACATCATTGAAGGCGGATCTACCCTTGAAGACGCTATGGCACTGCGGCGTGTTCTCGATTATGTGCAGGAATTCATTTGGGGACGCCAATACCGTCTCGTGGGCTCACGGGCAATACTCAGAACACCGGGAAGGGGCAGCCAACTCACTCAAGGAGGCGATGCGGATCCGAGACGTTATGCCCGCTACCGTTGCTTTGGAGATGGCCAATTCCGTTGTCTGATGATTACCTGCCTGATTTCCCTGACTGACACGAATAACGATGGGACGTTCTGCGCAATTCCCGCCAGCCACAAAGCCAGCCTTCCTCACCCCTATGAGAATACGGAGCTGAACGCAATTGTGCCGTTGCAGAACATTCCGCTGCGCTCCGGATCAGGTGTTTTATTTACCGAAAACCTCTCCCATGCATTCAAGCCAGCAACTGGTGCAGACCATATATGGTTGTCTTATCAGTACGGACCCTCGTACATGGTTAATTGGCCCGGATGCGAGCCTTCAGAAGATCTACTTGTGCGCACCGCTACCGATCCCGCCAAGTCACATCTATTGTTAGAACCCTACTACCACCCCGCCGGTTCACAGAAGAAACAAGAGATGTAATCAATACAAATTGCCACCTAAGATATCAGTAGATCTTTATCAGACGCGCCCAGCAGTAAAATCTTCCAGTCGAATTACTTCGCCGCCCCTTGCAGCCGACGCATTTGCGCCGAGCACCGCCGCCAGACTGTTCATACTAGTCGGATAAGAACTACGCATCATGCTGGCGTCGCCAGCCTGCACGGCTTTGACAAAAGCTTGTGCTTGCAAGGCGAAAGCGTTATGGTTTTCGGTGGTTTCCCACACAGTCTCTCCATTCTCAATAACTTTCTGTCCCGACCACTCAATCAGCGAATCATCACTAACCAGCATCACCTGCTGTCGTGAAATGCTCACGTTGGTCAGTACCCGCGAAACACTCACATTGGCAGTTATGCCGCTAGTGAAGCGGTAATTGACGTTGTATACATGTGGCATGTTCATCGGTTCGGGACCTTCGCCGGGCTTCCGATCGACGTAGAAAGCAGACACGGCTTCGATATCCCCCAAGAAGTAGCGCAATAGATCGACTGTGTGGATGGTGTTCTCGACGAATGAACCGCCGCATAACTCAAAGCGGCTGGTCCAGTAACGGATCGGGCTGCCGCTGTAGAGACGTTGTACCAAGGCGTGTCGCAACGTGCGTTCTTGTAACCGCCGACACACTTCTTCCGCTGAGGGATAATAGCGGCTCATAAAACCGACTTGTGAGACAATCCCTGCCTTTTGGATAGCAGTATCGAACTGAACCGCTTGCGCCATATCCAAGGTTTGCGGTTTTTCGACAAAGATAGACAAGCCTTTGTCCGCAGAAATTAGAATTTCGTCCGTGTGGAATGTTGGCGGAATGCAAAGATAGACCGCGTCTAGCTCTTCCTTATCCAACATTTCGTGATGGTCGGTGTAGGTTGCCTGTGCACCGAAGGTTGCAGCTTGCGTTTTTAATGTCTCTTCATTGATATCGCAAAACGCTTGCAAGGCGACTTCGCCGGATTCGACCAACGGTGCGAGACCTGGCAGGTGTGCCCGGGTCGTGATATGACCTAAACCGATAAATCCCAAACGAACAGGTTTCATAATAGTAAATCCCTCCGTTGATAAAAAATACCGTAATGGAGATGAGGATACCACATCTCAGCGATAATTAGCAAGTGGAATACAAGTTGACAAATGAATTGGTTGTAAGCGATAATTGGTTGTAGAGATTGCCTCGGAAATCAGGTGGAAATTAGGGTTGTTTTAGGAGCAGATTTTAACCGTGCTAGATAAGGTGTTTATCTAGTTCAGTTTATGTGTGGCTCCTGGTATTCTCTTCGCTGTTCACATTTCGATTCAGAACTTTCACACCTTTTGGAAGGAGAGAACATGACGAATTTATACCGTGTTGCGATTATCGGCACAGGCCGTATGGGCGGATTAATCGAGGATGAACTTTCGGTCAATCAGTTTTCGAGCCCTTATGGCCATTTTAGCGCGTATGCCGCCATTGAGCAGACCGAGGTGGTAGCCGTTGCCAATCGTGGGACAGAGCGTCTAAAACGGTTCACCGATCGGTTCGGCATTACTAACACTTATCTCGATTATCGTGAGATGATTGAGCAGGAAAAGCCGGACATCGTGAGCGTAACGACGCCGTCATTCGCACGCGCCGAACCGATTATCTTTGCGGCAGAACACGGTGTACGAGGGATATATTCGGAGAAGGGACTGTGTGCCTCGCTGGCAGAAGCTGACCGCATTGCCGCTGCGTGCAAAGCAAATAACGTCGCCTTCAATTGGGGCGCGATGCGTCGACATCATGACGGTTATATCCGAATGCGCGACGCCATTGCCCAAGGAGATATTGGCGAACCTCAATATGCGATGATGTCCAGCTACACTGACATTATCAAGCATCACCCGCATACGTTGGACCTTGTATCAATGTTGCTTGGCGATCCAATGCCAGCTTGGGTAGAGGGACGTCTTGTGCAGCGAGGAGAGCCATTGGCTGCAAACGCGGACCAACGTCCCCGCGCGTACCCGGAATATGACTCGACTGAGCATTGCTTTGTGCCACCGCCCGGAGAAGAAATTGCCGACCCGATGGTCGGGTTTTTCCGGATTGGCTATGAGAACGATACAGAAGGGATCTTTCTACCCATTTCCGGACCATTCAACGTTGAGGTACACGGTACTGAAGGTCATGCCTACGCCTGGGATAATGGTGATATTTTCTGTGTTCGTCGGAGTGCGAAGGGTGGGGCAGCTGTTGAAGAACAGTTTATCAAGCCGACTGGTGAAAGCCCCACGGTGTGCACGATTCGCAACATTATCCGCGAAATTGAAACGGGCGAACGTACCACAGGCAATATCGATGTGACGATGCAATCGGTGGAGGCACAATTTGGCGTTGCCCACTCGCACTTGGAGGGCGGTGCTCGTGTGTCATTACCCGTCGCGGATAGGACGCTTTATATCCCCGGTGGTTGATAGCGAATTATAGCTTGATAAATATGTTACCTATGGGTGGAGCAATCTCGCCCTAACGCTTTGGAGGATATTGAAGTCACTTTAGTGACCCACCTTCCACCAAGCACAACCTAATTTATTGCAAAGGAGACAGTATTTATGGCAAACGAATCAATTCAACTCTTTAACGGAACAGATCTCACCGGTTGGCGGATGCGACATGCGGACCAAGAACACAAGTGGGTTGTTCACGACGGTATCCTCGATAACACCGATAAAGGTGTGGATATCATGACAGAGCAAGAGTTCGGCGACTTTGAACTGCATATTGAGTACTCAGTGCCAGAAGATAGCAACAGTGGTATCTACCTCCGGGGTCGATATGAGATTCAGATTTTAGACAGCTTGGGAAAGACTTACTCGTATCCCGCGGAAAATGGCGCCCTTTATAACCAGAAGCATGTGGACGTTGAAGCAAGCAAGCCGGCAGGGGAATGGCAAACTGTGGATGCAACGCTCAAGGGCATGACTCTGACAGTATCTCTAAATGGAGTTAAAATTCACGACAACGTGACCATTGAGGGTCCGACAGGTGGACAGCTCGCTGATGACAATCCACCCACGGGCCCTCTGATGCTGCAAGGCGACCACGGACCTGTTCAATTTCGCAACATTCGGATTCAAGAGTTGTAATAATAGAGGCTGCAGTGTCTTGAATTTGACCTACTATCTATTATGTAATCAGACGATGCGCGTGTTCAGTTTTTTGAACTATTTCCGCACAAAAGGAGCACAAACGAATGGCAAGTGTGTCACTAGACAGACCAATTGTAACGATTCAACAACATATCATTGAGGGGCAGCAGCGTTACCCAGGCGCAACAGGAGAGTTCAGTTGGTTACTGTCAGGAATCACGCTAGCAACGAAGATTATACAGGATCAGGTCCGCCAAGCGGGACTCCTTGATGTTCTCGGTGCCACCGGAGCCAGTAACGTTCAGGGGGAAATGGTTCAAAAGCTTGATGTTATCGCCAACGAAACACTCATGCAATGTTTGGGATACCGCGGAAATGTCGGCATGATGATTTCTGAGGAGGACGCTGAACCGCGCATCGTTCAAGACGTCGGAGAAGCGGGGAGATATGTCGTTCTGTTTGATCCCCTCGACGGCTCCAGCAACATTGATGTGAACGTGCCAATCAGCACGATATT
The DNA here is from genome assembly GCA_965220385.1 of Candidatus Poribacteria bacterium. GTDB lineage: Bacteria > Poribacteria > WGA-4E > WGA-4E > PCPOR2b > PCPOR2b. The sequence continues at coordinate 3,053,957 of OZ244825.1, forward strand.
CTCAATCCTTAGACGTAAACCCGAAATCGATAGAAACGATGCGATGCCGCATATTCTCCAGCCCGGCATTCAACAGGTCGCCGCTGGCTATGTGCTGTATGGTAGCAGTACGGTGATGGTCTATACCGCGGGTGACGGTGTTCATATATTCACGCTCGATCCGTCCATCGGGGCGTACGTCTTGACACAGGAAAATGTACAGATGCCAGAAAACGGCAAAACCTATAGTGTCAACGAAGCTTACTCCCGGACCTTCCCACGCGGGGTACAGAACTACCTTGAATGGGCAAAGTCAGAGGAAGCGGGGGGTTACAGCCTTCGGTACGTTGGTTCGCTGGTTTCTGACTTCCACCGTACACTTCTCCGCGGGGGTGTGTTTCTTTATCCACCCACACAGAAGGATCGGTTTGGTAAGTTGCGGTTGTTATACGAAGCCAACCCGATAGCCTTCTTGGCAGAACAAGCAGGGGGCGTTGCTAGTGACGGGAGACAGCGTATCTTAGAGAAACAGCCACAGTCTATCCATGAACGAACGCCGTTGGTCGTCGGGAACAGAGACGAGGTTAAACGGGTGTTGGCGTTCTGGGAGGGATAATTCGGAAATTCACAACTATCTGTGCAGTAGCAATTTCTTTTGAATTTTGGAACACTCAATCAAGTGCAGCAATATACAAAATCACACAACAAAGTCATAAAAACGCCAAGATTCTGTAACATCTCTTATGTATAATTTTTATGTTTCCTGTTTACTGTAGTTGAGACACATATCGAATTTAGGCGACAGCGAAACTTAGTGTTTTGCTTTGACGATTTTGCTGTCTGAATTCGCAACAGCTTCGAGAAGGAAAATGGCATCAAAGATTCTGATTGTGGAAGATGAGCCCGATATTGTTGAGCTATTAGTGTACAATTTGGACCAAGCGGGTTTTAAGACCGAGGCAGTTTTTAATGGGACGGATGCCCTTGAACAGGTCAAAATTCAGCAGCCCGATCTCGTTCTCTTGGATCTATTGCTTCCAGAGGTGGACGGACTGGAGGTCTGCCGCACCCTGAAACGCGATCCTGAGACCGCAGGCATTCCTATCATTATGCTAACAGCAAAAGGGGAAGCAATTGATCGAATCGTTGGGTTGGAGTTAGGGGCAGACGATTACATCACCAAGCCATTTAGTCCTCGCGAAGTTTTGTTGAGGATCCGTGCCGTGTTGCGCCGTGCACCTAACGTTCCGCGCAACAACCCTTCAAACCAGATCCAGATTGATGACTTAAAGATTGATCTGGACAGGCACCAAGTATTCAGCGATGGCGATGTTATTGATCTAACTGCCACAGAATTCAAAATCCTCTCTTTATTTGCTCATTCTCCGGGGCGTGTATTCACGCGCAGTATCCTGATGGATGCAGTTTGGGGCCAAGAGTATTACGGCATTGAGCGCACGATAGATACGCATGTCAGTCGCTTACGGAGGAAGTTGGGACAGTTCGGAGAACGGATTGAGACAGTGCATGGAGTCGGCTATCGGCTCAAGGAGTAACGGTCCAGCGATATTACAGATATTACATTAGTCAGATCAGAGACACTAAAAGCCTGGTGGGACACATTCTCACCGGGCTTTTTTTGTTTTTATCACCCTCTAATATCCGTCACAAAATAGTCATAGAATTTCCACCAATTTGCCACCAGATCTTCACAGCATTGTGACATTCGAAAGATACACTTATGTTTAGTCACTGAGTATATTCGGATGAATCGACAAAGGAGGATTCCGGATGTGCCTTCATTAGAGACAATAATTGTCGAAATCCTGATAACATAGGTGTAACTCATGAAAAAAATATCTCGCCGTCACTTTCTACGTTCTAGCGCAATGGCAACCGCTTCTGGAGCGATTGCGCTCGGTTTCTCCGGGTGTAGTCGGTTGTTGACTGAAGCTACCCCCCAAGCTCTCACCATCAATAGGTATGGCGATTTTCTGCCAGATCCCTACGGTATCCTTGACCTCCCCCAAGGTTTTACATATCACGCCTTCTCCACTGTCGGAGAACGTATGGCTGATGGACTCCTTGTTCCCGGGGGCCATGATGGGATGGGTGCTTTTCCGGGACCAAACGGAAAGACAATTCTGATCCGCAACCACGAGTTAGGTACAGGTCCACAGACAGCCCAGTCATTTGCCCACGATAAGCGGCTCCGAGAAATTGACCCCGAAAAGATCTACGATCCGGGAAAAGGAGCGAAACCGGGGCTTGGTGGCACGACAACGGTTGTTTACGATACGAAGACAGGAACATTGGAAAGTCACCATTTGAGTCTAATGGGCACGCTTAGGAATTGTGCAGGTGGTATAACGCCGTGGAACAGCTGGATCTCCTGTGAGGAGAGCGTTCAACTCGCCAAAGGCACTTATGAAAAGGATCACGGCTATAACTTTGAAGTGCCCGTTTCCGCTACCGTCGGTTTGACAACGCCTATTCCGTTAAAAGCGATGGGACGATTCAACCATGAGGCTGTCGCTATAGATGCCAAGAGTGGGATTGTATATCAGACCGAAGATCGGCACGATAGCCTTATTTACCGCTTCATTCCGGATGTCCCCGGAAAACTTGCAGAGGGTGGACGACTTCAGGCAATGGCAATCCGCGACATGAAAAGTGCCGACACTCGAAATTGGAAAGGGTGGGCAGATAAAATTTTCCCGTGGACTTATGACACAATTCCAGTCGGCCAAAAGATGGAAGTGATGTGGATTGACATCCAGAATATCGAATCCCCCAAAGACGACCTGCGTCTGCAAGGTTTCGATAAAGGTGCAGCGAGATTTGCCCGAGGCGAGGGGATGTGGTATAGCGACAATACTATCTACTTTGTCTGCACAAACGGCGGTTACCGCAAGAAGGGACAGGTGTGGCGTTATATTCCCAGTCCGTTTGAGGGAACATCCGCTGAAGATAAGCGTCCGGGGAGACTTGAACTCTTTATTGAGCCCAACAACAGCGATCTCTTAGAAAACGGCGACAATGTGACAGTTGCACCGTGGGGAGATCTCATCCTGTGCGAGGACGGCCCAGGAACGCAGTTTCTTGTGGGTGTAACACCCCAAGGTCAACTTTACAGATTCGGCAAGAACTCACGCAACAGATCGGAGTTCGCCGGTGCAACATTCTCGCCGGATGGCAGCACACTGTTTGTCAACATCCAAGGTGCTGGAATGACGCTCGCTATCACGGGACCCTGGCACAGTTTCAAAGAAGGTTAGAATTACACAAGAGTCATAGGAATAGCAGGTGAAGGCAGTGGTAAAGGGCAGACCTTTGGGGCAAAATAGGCGTTTGCACCATTTTGCCCCAAAGAGGACTCGTGGCAAGCCAAAGGCTCGCCACGAGCAAAGAAATATGCATAGAAACCCTCACTTGGACATTGCCTTAGTCTTGATACGCCCCCATGTCTGTGGAAGCGTCTCGCGTTTGAGGGAGACGGACAGCCATGGATTCCATTCCCGTGGCATCGTGTCTTCAGCTGGATTGTTGGTCAACTGCATTAATTTATGTCCACTGAGTTCAAATCGGTAAATGTTCCAACCGTCTTCTTTCTTGCCGGAAAAGAGAATCGACTGCCCATCGGCAGAGAAAGATGCTGTATCAAAAGGCATTCGTGGCACCTTTATATGCTCCCAGTGAATGACCTCCTGATGTCCTTTTTTTGAAAGTGTGGCAATGACCGGGAAAGAGGTGTCAGGGTCAAAGCCAATTGCCTCGGTATACAACACCTGTCTCCCATCGGGCGACCAACCCCCCGCAATCATCCCCGTCCCCTCTCGTGGGGTTGAGACCTGCCATAGGTCCGTGCCATCAGGACGAATGGCATAAATCTGTCGTCCCTGATTAACAATGCCCTCAACATGGGCTTCAAAAAGAATCCACTGTCCATCCGGCGACCACCTCGGTCGGGAGGCAAACCCTACGTCTGTCACCTGTTTGACATTGCTGCCGTCGGCGTCCATCACGTATATCTCAAGTTTCCGTTCCCCTTTCTTGGCACCTCTGGTACTATCAAACGCAATCTGAGACCCGTCCGGCGACCAATCAGCATAACCATCGAGGGCGGGGTGATTCGTCAGGTTGCGTTGATTACTCCCATCGGCGTCCATCACATACACCTCTCCATTGCCATCCCGATCGCTGTCGAATGCAATCTGCTGACCGTTGGGAAACCAAACAGGGGCAGAATCCGAAGCCTCGTTGAACGTCAACCGTGTTTGGTTGTTGCCATCGGCGTCCATCGTGTAGATTTCGGTATTTCCATCACGAAACGAATAAAACACAATTTTTGCTTGAAGGGGGCTCGTGATGAGCCAGAGACTCGTCACAAGCATAACAATACGCATAGGATTCTCCAACCTACTCCTTCATTCCCTTAACCTCTCCCCACATCTGCGGAAGCAACCTCTGTTGACGCGGAACAGACAGGCTCCGATTCCATTCGCGTGGACCCGCATTATAGCCTTGGTTGTCAGTTAGCGATGTCAATTGCTTGTCGATGAGTCCGAAACGGTAGATGTTCCAGATGTCAGGTTTATCTTCAGCTCCAGCAAAGTTTCGTGCACCCGAAAAGAGTATAGACTTTCCATCAGCAGAGAACGTCACTGAGTGTAGTGCCATCCGCGGCAACTCTACCCGATTCCAGTTGATAACCTCACGCCTATTGGGAGCGAGCGTAGCAATAATTGGCACAGCGTTGTTTACATTTGAGTTGAGTGCTTCGACATACAAAATTTGTGTCCCATCGGGCGACCACCCGCCCAAAGACACCGATGCCTCCGGATGGGGCGCAGAGACCTGCCACCTATCCGTTCCATCGGGACGAATGGCAAAGATGTCACCCTCCATAAACAAGATCCACTCCCCGTCAGGAGACCACCTCGGTCGTTGAGCAAAAAAACTGTCTGTCACCTGCCTGACATTGCCGCCATCAGTATCCATCACGAATATATTGAATTTATGGTCTGGACCGCCGTTCTGTGCACTAAGAAATGCAATCTGAGACCCGTCAGGAGACCAATCAGGATCCGCATCAACGCGCGGGTGATGCGTCAGTCGATGTTGATTGGTCCCATCAGCGTTCATCACATATACCTCCCAGTTCCCGTCGCGTTCACTATCGAACACAATCTGTCTTCCGTTAGGAGACCAAGAACCTAAACCATCGCTTGCCTCGTTGAATGTTAGCCGTCTTTGATTGGTGCCGTCCGAGTTCATCGTATAGATTTCGGTGTTCCCATCCCGCTTGGAATAAAACACAATTTTGCCCAAAAGGGGGCTCGTGGCAAGCCAAAAGCAAGCCACGAGCAGTGCCAACCGCATAATATCTCCTTTACTGTATTTTGAACGGAGTGCTCTTTGTATCTTCACCTGCCTGCGGAGTGGGATTTTCGTCAACATCTTTCAGATTGATTCGGGTGTAGGCAGCGATATAATACCAGCCCGGATCCAAATTACTAATATCAACCTCATGCGTGAAGTATCTGCGTTTACTACTTTTCTTGGGTATCTTAACGGTATCGGTCATGTCATCGTTGCGTTTTGTAATCTCTTCTACATCACTTTTGCCTGGCTCGTCAGGAAACGTTTGCATGACCCGATGCTTAAACTCTTGCTCAATTAAAGTAACACGCGTTGTCCTATCATTCTCGATGTAATACTGGTGAGAACTGTAAGTATTGCAGCTAACGCAATTCACACATCGAGCAATCGACTTCTTTGCACTTAGGGGTTGGTTGGGGAGGATGCGGAAAGGACACTTTTTTGAGTGATGGGGACCTCGTTGCTGCGTCATGATTCTTCCTCCTTCTTAGCGGCGAGTTCATTTGGGTTGTAGATGAACGGTGTGTTCTTGAGGAAAATGAATTCATTTCTATACTTGTCTGAGAAATTTCACATGAAAGTCAAGTCCTTATGAATAGGTATTTTCGATCCCTATATATTATATCGGTTTCAATTGAAAAAGTTTAGCTCTTTTTTTTATAGAAAAACACTTATATTAATAGGACTTACGCAGTTGAATACTCCAACCCTTGCACTTTGGTGATTTAACGCCGCAGCATCCCGCATCCGCTTCCAACGCCCGATAAATCGGGCAACTACAGTAAGTTCTTAGGCACCTTGCGCCCGTCCCTTTCTGCAGCGAGGCGCGTAGGGAACGCAGATCTACGTTCCCTACAATCTGAAGCGCGTAGGTCCTAAAGGTAGGAAAAAATCATTTTCCATAAAAAAGCCACAGGAACGCTAAAATTCTGTAACATTTCTGGACTATACTTTGGGCGTTGGTTGGGGAAATCAAGAAATTTGGGTTGGAGAGTTTCCGCTCTGCAGCCCAAATTTCGTTTTATCGCTCCTAAGTGAAAATGCCGCAAATCGGATAGCTGCTATGGAAGTTAATTGCCACAAAAAATCGAAAGAAAGGTCACAATTCTGTAACATTTTTGAACTATACTTGGGATTATCAAAAAGGAAAGATGTAATCAGAAAAGGAGAAAAATGAAACAACCGTTTTTGTGGGTATTAATCATATACCTTTGCTGGTTTCCGTCAACGCTCATCGCACAACAAACTGGAAGTATTGAAGGTATTGTCCTTGATGAAGCAACGGAAGCACCGATAGCAGATGTAGCCGTCGTATTGAGCGCGACCCAACAGCGCGTATCAACAGATCAGGAAGGGGCATTCACTCTCGAAGTCCCCTTAGGCACTTACAACATCAGCGTCCGATTTCCTTTCTATCTCACACAGACCCTATCCGGAATTGAAGTCACCGAATCGCAGCCGAAGCAAACCCTCCGTGTTATCCTCACCCCTCAAGTTATTAAGTTAGGACCTATACATTTACCTGTTCGCCTGAGTGAATCTAGTGAAACTGGCCTTTTGGAGAAGCGACGATTAAGTTTCGCTGTCGAAGATAGCATCAGCACCGAGTTGATGGCGAAGCTCCCCGTCTCAGACGCTGGGGATGCGCTAAAACGGGTCACTGGCATCAGCATTGTCGGCGGACGATACGTTTTCGTGCGCGGACTTGGAGAACGTTATAGCAATACCTTACTGAACAGCGTCCAGATTCCAAGCCCTGAACCCAACCGTCGCGTTGTTCCGATGGATATTTTTCCCGCAAACCTTCTGGAAAGCCTCCAAACTGTTAAGACCTTCTCTCCCGATCAGCCGGGCAATTTCGCTGGTGGATCCGTACAAGTCTTCACGAGAGATTTTCCAGATGCGTTCACTATGTCACTATCCATGTCAAGTAGCTTTAACACGGAAACAACCGGCAAGGAACTTCTTGAGTACCCGGGCGGTGATTTAGATCAATTTGGGTTTGACGATGGCACACGTGCACTGCCCAATATTGTTGCAGATCAACCGGCGGACCTTCCAATTCGGGAACGCGGACGCTTTACCAAAGGTGGATTCACACCAGAGGAGATTCAAGCGTTTGGCAGATCCTTTGACAATACTTGGTCACCAGAAAGATATACCGCTCCAGCCAATCAGAGCTATAAGTTCAGCATTGGAAATTCCACCCAGCTTGTTGGAAAGGATTTCGGGTATTTAGGAATTATTTCATACAGCAACGGACACAGTTATCGCCCGGCAGAAGAGCAGAATGCGTTTCGACTTGGTTTGGATGGGCTTACACCTGTGACGAAATATTTGGTAGAACGAAGCGCCAACGATGTGAGTTGGGGCGGGGTGCTGAACACCAGTATGCGTTTCTCGCCTGGACATAAGGTGAGTTTGAGGACGCTATATAGTCATACCGCTGAAGATGAAACACGCACATGGGAGGGGTTCAACGCAGATCGCGACACAGATATGCGGAGTTCTCGGCTGCTCTATGTGGAACGTGGTCTATTTTCTAGCCAACTTGCCGGCGACCACGAATTCAACTTCGCCCCCGAAAACCTTAATGGAGACTCGGAATCGACGGAAGAAAGCGATAATAGCGAGCCAGAGTTTACGCCGGTGCCGACACTCTCTTGGCGTTTAACCTTCTCTCGCGCAGTGCGAAACGAACCTGATACCCGCGAGGTCATTTATGAAAAACGCCGGGATGACTGGCTTTTCCGCGACATCACGCAGAGCGGCAGTCGGTTCTTCTTCGATTTGGCGGACGATGAAATTAGCAGTAGGCTGGATTGGTCAATGCCAATTGTGACAACGGGATTATTCAAAGTGGGTGGGATGTGGAGAGATCGTGACCGGACGTTTGATGCCCGCCGTTTTCGGTTTTTGCCATCCGACAATATTGAGTTATTCCTAGACCGGACTGCCCCTCCAGAAGAGCTGTTTACGGAAGAACATATTGCCCCCGGTCTCTTTGAGCTTCGTGAATCGACACGAGCAACGGATAACTACCTCGCCGCCCATAGCGTGTGGGCTGGCTACGGCATGATTGATTTGCCATTATCGAAGAAGTTTCGCGTTACCACCGGCGCGCGGTTGGAGGTTTCCGATCAGAATGTCACGACCTTCGATCCCTTCGTCGCAGAGCAGGAAGCGATTGAGGCGAATCTGGATACCACAGATATCCTGCCAAGTCTGAATCTGACATATCGCCTAACAGAGCGGATGAACCTTCGTATGGCTGCCTCTCGCACGGTGACGCGGCCTGACCTTCGGGAATTGGCACCTTTTGAGTTTACAGACTTCGTTGGTGGCAGAACAATTTTTGGCAATCCAGAACTGGAGCGCACACAGATTGATAACTACGATATCCGTTGGGAGGTTTTCCCACAGTTGGGAGGCGTGGTAGCAATCAGCGGTTTTTACAAGAAATTCCACAAACCCATTGAGCAGATAATCCAACCCGCGGCTGAAGTCCGAATCACCTACGAGAACGCAGAAGCGGCGAATAATTACGGGCTTGAATTTGAAGTGCGCCAAAACCTCAGTATTCTCGCTTCAAGGTTGAGATACCTGTCGGTCAACACCAACGTCGCGTTCATCTCATCCAAAGTTGAGCTGCCAGATGTGGGGATTCAGACCTCTTCTGAACGTGCGTTGCAGGGCCAATCGCCTTACGTTGTGAATGCCAACCTAGGATACGACAATCCCGACCTGGAAATGACCGCCGCAGTTGCGTATCATGTCTTCGGAAAGCGGATTGCGGAGGTGGGCAATCACGGCAGCCCAGACGTATTTGAACTGCCGCGCTCACAATTGGATGTAACATTTGGCAGACAACTGCTCCCATTTCTCCGTTTGAGCCTTTCAGCAAAGAATTTGCTGAATCCTGACGTTACCTTGGAGCAAGGTGGCGAAACCTACGTGCAGTATCGCACGGGTCGGACATTCTCGTTCGGCTTGAGTTATAACCTATAAAGAGTAAGAAGATTTCTATTTATGTGTCACGCTAAACTTAACAACAAAGAAAGGAAGTTCAATCCAATGAGTAACTTTTTGTTTTTCCGGCTATTGTCCGTCTTGTGTATCTGCCTCGCCCTGCTGTTTGTAGGATGTGGTGAGGATGAAGAGGACGACAGCGTTGAGATTGATGATGGTGGCGATATCACCACCGCTGAAGAACCGAGTGGTCCAAATATCCTTGAGGGGAAAATCACGGTAGACCTTACCCTAAAAGCAAACCGCGAACATGTACTGCGGGGTGCTGTGTTTGTGGAGAACGATGCCACGCTGACGATTGAACCGGGCACTGTCATTTATGGCGAGGGGATTTCCAATGGAACTCTCATCATCGCGCAAGGTTCAAAGATTATGGCTGAGGGGACACCGGACGCGCCGATTGTCTTCACCAGCGATGCTCTCGAAGGTTCACGCGGTCGTGGACAGTGGGGCGGTTTGATTATTAACGGTCGTGCGCCTAGCAACCAAGGTGTTACATTTGGTGAAGGGGACACGGGTGCTTTCGGTGGGAATAATCCTTCGGATAGCAGCGGCGTTCTCAAATATATCCGTGTCGAATTTGCCGGTATTGAGTTCAGTCCTGATAACGAGTTAAATGGTATTGCCTTCCAAGGTGTTGGTTCTGGTACGGTAGTTGACTACGTGCAGGTTCACTTGAATCAGGATGATGGCATTGAGATGTTCGGCGGTACGGTCAACATCAAACACGCGCTTGTTACCGGTGCACGTGACGACTCCTTCGACTGGACTGATGGTTGGACTGGCAAGGGGCAGTTCTGGATCGCACAGCAACGTGGAGATGAGGCTGATAACGGCTTTGAAAATGACAATAGCAGCAAGAACAATGATGCAACGCCACGGTCTGCCCCAACAATTTACAACGCCACGCTCATCGGTGACCCGCAGGGTCCCACGAGTGATACCGGTATGTTAATTCGTGAAGGCGCAGCAGGCATATACCGTAACATCATTGTACATGGCTTTAAGAACAAAGCTGGACTTGATATTGATAACGCCTCAACGATTGCTCAAGCCAACGGTGGTGGTTTGACTGTCCAAAACACCATTTTCTCCAATAATCAGCCGGGTAACTTCGCCGAACCAGACGAAGATTTTGATGAAGCTGCATGGGCAATGGATCCCGCGTTTAACAACCTTGAAGCGGATGCGAAGTTGCGTAACCCATTCGCTCAAAGTGGTCCAGATTTCCGCCCAGCTGCAGATTCTCCCGCGGTCAACGGTGCGATTCCAGTCGCCTCGCCGCCCGGAGATGGTTTCTTTGAGCCTGTGAATTTCATTGGTGGAATGGGGCCCAACGATAACTGGACAGAGGGTTGGACGACAACCGCTCAAAACTAATTAAAATTCAAGGATGTTCAGGATTAAGATGTTAAACGATCCTGTTCAATCCTTGAATTTCACCTTATTGCACATATGAAGTGGCGAATTGCACTAGGAATAATTCTCCTCGTTCTGCTGATCGTATCGATCGGTTGGAACCGAAAAACTCCATGGGCGGGCAGCCTTGATTCTCCGGCTGCCCTTGGCCATGCTGTGGTTGATGCCTTGAATCGTGGGGATGTCGATGGACTACATCGGTTGAGAGTGAACCGAGATGAATACCTTTCATGGATTTGGCCCACCTTCCCGGCAAGCCGTCCACCCTATAATTTCACCACTGATTTTGCATGGTCAAATCTGGATAAAAAATGCGTCCTCGGTGCTAACAGTTGGATTGAACGTTATGGACGCCAAGATTTAGTCTTTACAGCTATCCAATTTGATCGTCCAACTGAGGTCTATAAAGGTTTTAAGCTGCTGCGCGGAACAGTGCTTATAGTACAGCAAGCGAGTGGTAACAAAGTCGAATTAAGGATTCTTGGATCTATTGTCAAGAAAGGAAACGGTTATAAACTTTTAAGCTATGAGGATTAAACAGATATGAGTGGTTACATTGCTAATTACAGAGCAAGCAAGCGTCAAAAAAAGAAAAAGAATGCAACACGTCCAGTGCAGATGACAACGCGTTCGTCCTCAAGGCCTTCTAACGGTGGACAGGCACCCGTGCCTCGTGTGAGTCAGATCCCCGTCGATGAAGTCGAGGGACATGCTATACCCAGTCGGAGCCAAGGTGCACCTAAGCAAGCAGGTAAAAGAGGAGGAGCATTTTTTGTTTCCCTTGTGGTCCATCTTGTCGGAGCGTTGATTGCGACAGCATACGTCGTCCAAGAAAAGATGGCCGACGAAGAGATGATACAAGGAGTGCTTATGAAACCTGCTCCTAAACCGACACTCAAGCGCCGGTCCCGTCCACGCGTCGCCAAAACTACCACTCCTCGAAAAGCAATTGCAACACCTAAACCGGAACTTCAGCAAATTGCTACAACCAGTGCCCGCCTTCCAATAGGCAGCGAAAGGTTCACGATTCCATCCAGCAGTCTTTCTGTTGGATCAATGGGTGAACCTAGCACCCAACTTGGCAGGGGTTTATTCGCCGGAGCCCGTCAGGCACAAGTCGTTGCTGTAACGCCTCAGTTTGAAGCCCCCAAATTTATGAGTACGTCAATAACCAGTAAGATTGACACAGGGAACAGTTTTGCACAAATGGACTTTAATCCCGAGGCGATGGATCCGATTACAGCAGAACTGAGAGGTGCGACCCAGTCTTTTACGGAGTTTCTCCAGTCTGTTCGGGAAAAAATCAAACGCTCTCAACGCTATCCGCGATCAGTACGGAATTTAGCTGATGGCAGCGAAGCACAGATACAATTCACGATTCGGCGTGATGGAAGCCTAATTGACGCTAAAGTTGTTGCTTCCTCCGGTTCCAAATCGCTTGACGCTGCGGCTTTGTCTGCTGTGCAGGACGCTGCACCTTTTCCATCGTTTCCTGACAACCAAGAGGGATCAATCCTGCGTCTAGAAATTCCAATCGCTTTTCAGTTAAGGACAAATTAAAGACCAAGCCCATATCAGGCAAATTAGCAGAGTAATAACCTCCATCGGACGTGTTATGAATTTCCACTTTGTTCCGATCGAGCCTCCTTTTCATAGGGACATGTTTCATAACACGCTTTTCTGTGACAATTTTGTGACATTTATGGTATAGTTTTTGGTTGAGCGATGTTAAAATGTCACCGCACAAAAATGCTATCAAATGGAGGCTTTATGAGAATATATTTCCGACACAGTATTTTACTTTTTATCTGTCTATTGCTGAGCAGCCCCGCTGTTTTGTGGGGAGATGCGGGTAAGATTAGCGGTTATTTCTTCGGCGATTATTACTACGTGCTGAAGTCTTACGACGCTGGACTCAAAAATCGGAATGGGTTCCAGTATCGGCGGGTTTATTTCGATTACGACAAAGAGTTGTCGGACGCATTTTCTATGCGGTTTCGTCTGGAAATGAATGGCCAATCATTTCCTACAAGCCGTCAGACTTCTTCAAAGATTGTGCCGTTTCTAAAAAATGGCTATATAAGGTGGAAACAGCCCAAGTGGCGGACAAATCTTTATTTGGGCATATCTAGCAACCCGACTTGGAAGAATGTTGAAAGGGTATGGGGCTATCGTTCTGTTGCAAAAACGGTAATTGACATGCACAAAATGGGGAACGGTTCTGACTTTGGTGTAGCCCTACAAGGCGATGTCGACAAATCAAAGAAAGTCAGCTATCATCTGATATTCGCAAATGGGATGAGCACAAGTGCAGAAATTGATGGCAATAAGAAGGTCGCTTTTTCGCTCGCAGCCAAGCCCGTTACAGGCGTTATCGTTGAAGGATATGCCGATCTGGAAAGCGCTGTAGATCGGGGCAGATGGTATACATTACAAGGTTTGCTCGGCTATCAACAGGAGCAGTTTCGGGTCGGCGTTCAACTTGCCAATCAGACGCGGCGGAAGAATGACCTTAATATTTTAGTCAGCTCGGTGTTCGGTGCAGCGCAATTGATCGAAAAGAAGGTGTGGGCTTTCGCTCGGTTTGATCGATTGTTCGATCCGAACCCCTTTGCGAAGAGAGTTGCTTACATCCCTTTCGATGATACCGCAGCACCAAATATGATCCTCGTCGGGTTGGATTGGACACCAATTGAAGCACTTCATATTATGCCGAATCTTGTCTTTGTCTTTTACGATGAACCGGATAGCGGTGCCAAACCTGATGCCACAATTATGCCGCGTTTGACAGCATTCTTCAGGTTCTAGCAATGGAGGCGTGGAACCTGATGCGGGAAAGCCAGAAAACGGGACCGCTCTGCTCCCGTTTTCTCCTCTAATATCTTCTCACGTTTCATCCGTTGGAGGGGACACAGTATGCAATCTCACCTGGAAGAAAATTTGCAGCAGGACATTGATCTGATTCGCAGCAAAGTTGTCGAAATGGGTGAATTGGTCGAAAAAGCGTTGGAGACCTGCCTGGGTGCAATTGAGCAGAATGATCGACAATTGGCTTATGCTGTGATTTTAAGGGACCGGCACATTGACGAATTAGAGGAGACCCTCGAATCACTTTGCCAAAGGTTCCTGATCAAGCATCTGCCTGTTGCGAGGCAAATGCGCTTTGTTTATTCAGTCATCAAGATCAATACCGAACTGGAGCGTGTTGGTGATTATGCGAAATCGATCGCGCGGCGGTTTTTGACTGTCAGCGACTTGGACGCACAGGCTTCCTATTCCAAGCTCATTGATATTGCGAACCTCGCGATTCCGTTCCTCCGTAACGCTTTGCAAGCCTTCAGCGAAAGTGATGCTGAATTGGCGAAAGCAACGAGGGAAAGAGAAAAAGAACGAGCGATAGATAACCTGCGGTACGAAATTCATCACGATTTAATCCAATTGCATATCCAGAACGAATTGCCGTCAGAGGCACTAGTGCCACTGGTAACGGTTGTTAGCTGCTTAGAACGTGTCGCGAATCAGGCAAGCAACATTTGCGAGGAAGTCCTGTATATGTGTACCGGCGAAGATCTCAGGCATGAGTATCAACAGGTACTACGCGTACTTTTTGTTACCGAGTACGACGCGTGCCGGGGACAGATGGCGGTCGGCATCGGCAATGCGCTTGAACCGCATAGGGTACTTTTTAGCAGCGCCGGTGTTGCATCTCAGCCGTTGGATCCAAAAACTGTGCAATTCATGGCGGAAAAAGGTATTGATATTTCGGGGCAGAATTCCAAATATTTGAACCAAATCTTAGATCTCAAAGATTATGCAATTATTGTCTCACTCTGTGAGGAAGCGGAAAGAGCACTCCCGTCGTTGTCATCAAGACCAGTGCGTATCAATTGGGAAGTGCGAGATCCATCAAAACTTGAAGGGACTGAAGAGGAAGTCCAAGCTGCATATCAAAATACGTACCAATTCTTAGAAAGACACATCCGAGAATTGGCTCAAGCAGTTCTCGGTGACGATATGGAAAAGGAGAAGGAAGTTGATGTTCAATAGAGTATTGCACGTTACCATTATGGTAGCGCTTTGTTTATTTGTAAATGGGTGTTCAAAGAAAGATGAAACGGATGACAAGAGCAAGAGCGACAAGGTAGAAAAGCAGGTAATTCAGAACGCAGGTTCTGATACGATGGTCAATCTGGCGCAGGCGTGGGCGGAGGCGTATGCTACGGTAGAACCGAGTATATCCATTGAGGTTTCCGGTGGCGGTTCGGGAACCGGCATCGCCGCACTGACCAGCGGCACTGTTGATATTGCAAATTGTAGCCGTCAAATGACCTCAGCGGAAAGTGAACGTGTGAAACAGAATACCGGCGAAGCACCGAAAGAGTTCATCGTTGGGTATGATGCGCTCGCTGTTTATGTCCACAAGGACAACCCACTGGCTGAAATCTCGATAGATCAACTTGCCAATATCTATGGAGAAGGTGGCGACATAACGGAGTGGTCGCAACTCGGTATTGATAATAGCGAGTGCTCCAACGACGAGATTATTCGGATAAGTAGGCAATCAAATTCTGGGACATTCGTCTATTTTCGTGAGGCAATCCTCGGTAAAAATCGCGATTATAAACTTGGTTCAAGGGATTTACACGGTTCTAAGGATGTGGTCGAACTCGTGGCACATACACCGTGTGCAATCGGCTACAGCGGTATGGGGTATGCCACAGAAGAGGTGAAGATGCTGAAAATTGCTAAGAATCCCGGTGATACCGCTCATGGCCCTACGGCGCAAGGTGTGCTTGATGGCACGTACCCAATTGCAAGACCCTTGTATATGTATTCGTTAGGGACGCCAGAACCGCAGGAACAGACCTACCTAAACTGGATTTTTTCGCCGGTGGGACAGGGGATTGTGGAGACAACAGGTTACGTGCCCGTCGAACAGGAATGAGTCGCGATAGATGTTTGTCGAATCGTGAAGCCGAGACGGCAATGGATAATCGTCAATTATGAAAATAATCACGAATGTTTTTCACCAACTGGGACGTTGGTGTGAACCAGCTATCGAAGGAATTATCCGCCTGTGCGGTATCAGTGCAATTATCTTCGTCTTTGGTATATTCTTTTTTGTCTTTCGGGAAGGGATGGGGTTTTTCTTCGGTGGACTAGACCTCGTTGAGTTTCTCACAAGCCCCGAATGGTATCCTTCCTCTGTGAGTAACAAACGCTACGGCGTATTGGCATTAATCGCAGGCACGTTTAGTGTGACGGTCTTAGCGATGGTTATTGCCGTGCCGTTTGGGCTTGGCGCAGCTATCTTCGTGTCTGAATTCTGTGGTCCCAAGCTGAAGGAAACACTCAAAATCGTCATCGAATTACTCGCCGCGATCCCGTCCGTTGTGTGGGGCTTCATCGGGTTGACTGTGATGAACGCACTGATCATCAAGATATTCAACGTGCCGATCGGTTTGACGATGTTAAACGGTGGCATTATCCTCGCGCTGATGAGCGTCCCCATTATTGTCTCGATCGGTGAGGACGCACTCAAAGCGGTCCCAGATTCGTATAGAGAAGCAGCAGAAGCACTCGGTGCAACGCGATGGCAGGTGATTTATCGTGTGTTGTTACCTACAGCGAAGAACGGATTGCTTGCAGCCGTACTGCTAGGAGTTGGTCGCGCGGTGGGCGAGACTATGGCGGTGCTGATGACAACAGGTCATGCGGTAAACATGCCAACCAGTCCCTTCGATTCTGTCCGCACACTGACCGCCACGATCGCAGCCGAATTGGGTGAAGCAGCGGTAGGAAGTGATCACTATCGGGTCTTATTTATCATAGGCGTTCTACTATTTACAATTACATTTATCGTGAACTTTGTTACTGACCTTGTGATTAAAGGCATCCGCGAAAAGGCGTAGCGTTCACCCGGAAAACTATATGGCTACCGATCCAATTCCCTCCTCTTCCCCCACAGAAATCATCGACCCCAGTTTGATGTTCACCGCAACCGAGCAGAGCCGTAAAAAGCAGTTGATGGAGAACATCGCACGCGCCATCTTCTTCGTGATGACGCTGTTGATGATCTTGCCGCTTGTTCTCATCGTTGTATATATCTTCGTCAAGGCAGCACCGGTCCTGTCTCCAGAGTTCTTTTTTACGAACCCTGCAAAGGGGATGAGAGCGGGTGGTATATGGGCACCGCTGCTGGGAACGATCTATATCGTGATAATTTCACTACTCGTTGCCGCACCGATCGGTGTGTTGGCTGCGGTCTATCTGAACGAATATGCCCGCGAAAGTTGGTTCACACGCATAATCAACCTTGCAGTAGTCAATCTCGCCGGTGTGCCGAGTATTGTTCACGCACTTTTTGGGGTGGGTGCATTCGTCTATTTTGCAAAGATGGGACGATCGGTTTTAGCCGCTTCTCTCACATTGGCAATTATGACGTTGCCGGTTATCATCGCAAGTACGAAAGAAGCACTTAACGCTGTTCCGATGGCGTTTCGGGAAGCGTGTTGGAATACCGGCGCAACACGGTGGCAGACGATTCGCGGCATTGTACTGCCAAATTCAATTAGCGGTATATTGACGGGAATCATTTTACAGGTGTCACGAGCGGCGGGTGAGACTGCGCCCATTATGTTTACCGGCGCAGTCTTTTTTAAGGCAATCTCTGAAGGGGATGTTTTCGCCTACGGTCTGTTCGACCGGTTCATGGCACTTTCGATGCATCTATATCAGCTTTCAACGCAGGTGCCGGGGGTTCCTGAAGCCTTGGAGTACGGTACAGCGGTTGTGCTTTTGGGGGCTGTACTGACGGTGAACGCTGTGGCGATTGCGTTGCGCGTCTACCTGCGGTCTCGGAAGCGGTGGTAGATTGACAATTGGAGACTGAAGGAACGTGAAATTCGATTCTGGGACCTTTAACTCACGGTAAGATCTAAAACATTGGCACAGACATCTAACGCTACAAAAAAAATTGAAATCGCCGATCTCACTGTTCGGTACGACGGGCTGGAAGCTCTCAAAGGGATTTCTTTCGATATATACGAGAATGAAATACTGGGGATTATCGGGCCCGCGCAGTCTGGCAAGACAACATTGCTGAAGACAATTAACCGTACGATTGAATTCGAGCCAAGCGCAGCGGTCAGCGGGTCAGTGAAAATAGATGGCACCGATGTACAAAGCATCAGAAACGTCAATCAACTGCGCCGACGTATTGGGATGGTCTTTCCGCTGCCGGTTGGTCTGCCCATGTCTATTTACGATAATGTCGCCTTCGCACCCCGGACAGCGGGTATCCGCAAACGGAGCGAGTTAGATGAACTTGTTGAACGTTGTCTGCAACAGTCAGCACTGTGGGATGAGGTAAAGGATCGGCTCGACAGTCTTGGTACAAAATTGTCGGGTGGACAGCAGCAACGCCTGACCATCGCCCGTGCCCTCTCACACCAACCTGAGATTCTCTGTCTGGACGAATTTTCGATTGCTGTCGATCCGGTGACCACAATGCGGATCGAGGATATCCTCAAAGAATTACGCTCCCAGATTACCATCATTCTCGTCACCAATTTGGTTCAACAGGCACGCCGTTTGGCAGATCGCACCGCATTTATATTTGAGAGTGAACTCATTGAAATCGACGACAATGATATTATCTTCTCTGATTCACCGGCGCATAGACTAACCTACGACTATGTGAGTGGAAACTTCGGATGAGCGCAGACAAAAATTACAGCATTGAGACCAACCAACTTAATCTGTGGTACGGTGACTTTCAGGCACTTATCAATGTGAGCGTGAAGATTCCTGACGGTTTAATAACTGGGCTGATTGGTCCCTCTGGCTGCGGTAAAACTACATTGCTGCGCTGTTTCAACCGGGTGAACGAACGCTACGGTAACGTCACGACGACCGGCGAGGTCGAGATACTTGGCAAAAACATCTACGATGCGGACGTTTCACTGACGGAACTTCGCAAGAATGTCGGCATGGTATTTCAACGCCCAAATCCTCTGCCAATCTCCGTTTACGAGAATATCGTTTTCGGTCTGCGCGTCCACTCCGAACAGCGGATACGGAAAAAGTCGGAAACTGATGAGATTGTTGAAGCGGCGTTAAGAGAAGTTTTTCTTTGGGACGATCTAAAAGATCAGCTAAAAGTAAAGGCAACCACTTTGCAGCTCGAGCAGCAGCAGAAACTGTGCATCGCCCGGCTGCTGCCGTTGAAACCGCGGGTGATTCTGATGGACGAACCGTGTTCTGCCCTTGATTCTAAAGGGACAGGTACGGTTGAAGAGTTGATGCTTGAGCTCACGGGTCAATACACCATTTTAATTGTTACGCACAATATGGCGCAGGCTCGCCGTGTGAGCGATGAATGCATCTTTATGCTGCTCGGCGAGATTATCGAGCACAACCGTACCGAAGATCTGTTTCTCACGCCTCAGAACACAAAGACGGCGGACTATATCGAAGGACGGTACGGATAACTAACTTATGCCAATTCTGATAAAGCGTGACGCTTTGTTAAACCGGTTATGAGTTACCCCTTGGGTTCGTAGTAGGGCAATTCATTGCCCGTCTCAACACCCCTGTTATAAGGTATTGGAACAAAAGCATTCAGAAACGGTATTAGTACACGTCCGATCCTTTCAGCGGAAGCGGCGCAATCCAGATATTGCGATACTTGACGGAGTTGCCGTGGTCCTGTAGTCGTAAGGGTCCCGGTTGCGCAGCATCGCTGTCCGTCGCCCCGCCTGTAGCCCCCTCTATTTGGACATTATTCTGTATCACAATCCCGTTCTGCAGTACAGTTACGCGGGCGTTCTCTTCTACTTCTCCTGACTCACCCACGCGAGCGGCTCGAAATATTGCGTCGTAGGTTTGCCACTCAAGCGGTGGCTTGCAAGCGTTTACCAACGGTGCGAATTGGTTGTAGATTGCGCCGCAGTCTCCCATCCCCGGCACATCAATCCCGTAGGAATCCAAGACCTGGATCTCATACCGCCCCTGAAGAAATACCCCACTGTTACCCTTTGCTTGACCTGTTGCATCTGGCATGTCGGGCGTCATGAACTCCAAGTGAAGTAGAAAGTCGGTAAACCGCTCCTTACTCACGATATCGCCCTCTCCAGCGGTCACGGTCATCGCGCCGTCAGCGACTTCCCAAGCCGGTGCTCCCCCATCAAGCTTCGTCCAATTGCTGAGATCTGTGCCATCAAAAAGAACAACTGCCGCCTCTGGTGGTGTTTGTGTCATCGGTTTGCCTCCTCTTTTATAAAATAAAAAAGCAGGGCTAAAAAATTAGCCCTGCTCTGCATCTACGGTTTAGATCAAGGGAAGAACCGTCTCCTAAGAGCAATCTCCCTTGATAGGGGAAGCACTGTCTCCTAAAAGACAGCACCTCCCTTGATCATTCCACTAGATGGTAACAAGAATGATCACCTCCTTTCGTTTTAAAGGATATAAATAGCATAGCACATACGATTTTTTTTGTCAACAATAAAGTCTATTCATTTTTTTTGCTTTTTCTCGGATTTCAGAATCGGCAGTAGGAAATGGAAAAGGGAGAAGATGACTACCCGTTAGCTCTAACCCTCACTCACCATAATATACCCACACTGAAAATGGGAGGTAAATCAGAACCATTTCTTATTGACTTTTTCGAACAGAAGTGGTAGGGTGATTCGGATAATAGGTGTACACTAACGGAACCATTATACGCTACAAAATATGTGCGAGTTTTTGTTCAAGAACACAACGGATAGGGTTCAAACTCACAGGAGGATATCATGCCTTACAAACTTCGATCCGACAAAATGTATATGATGCCAACACACTTTGGTCCAAGCATGGGACCGCGGCAGGGACCCTGTGGACGCAAATTCGAGTGCAAGGATAGTCCTAAGTCGACCTCGATATCGGTCAGTTTTTTGACGAACCGTGAACAACTTGAGGAATTTTTGCCTGAAGGCTTCGAGCTTGGTGCGGAGCCGGTCGTCAGCGTCTCTGCGTCCTATATGACAGAGATTGAGTGGTTGGCTGGTCGCGGGTACAATGTCCTCGGCGTCAGCTTTCCTGCGGTCTTCAACGGGGAGCGAGATCGCGCTGAAGGTAGCTTGCTGACGGTGCTTTGGGAGAATCTATGCGATCCGATTCTCACAGGTCGCGAACAGCTGGGGTTCTCGAAAATCTACTGTGAACTTCCAGAGCCGGTTGTGCTTCGCGGAGACACACACTGCATCGCCAGTTGGTTGGGCTTCAAGTTCTTGGATATGAAACTAACTAACATGACACAGATAGAATTGGATACAAACCCTGCGCCGGTAGCAGCACCCCCGGATGATGGCGTGCTTCGCGGGACCTTGCACTATAAATATATGCCTCGGACTGGAGAATGGGGGCAAGGTGATGTTGGCTATGCCGTGCTTACGCCTGCCGAGGGAAGCAACAGCGTTACCAAAGAGCTGTGGCGCGGTGAGGGAACCGTAGAATTCCACAAAGCGAGATGGGAAGACTTGCCAACCCAATATCACGTAGTCAACGCCTTTCATGAGTTGGAAATTAAAGAATACCGTGGAGCGACTATCTCTAAGAGCGTTGGAGGCAAAGACCTGAGCGATCAACGGATCCTTAAGTAGTCTGAGGTTGAGCGAAAAAAAATTGTGTAGGTTCATGTAAAAAGAAAGCACGAAGAGAAACCGTAGGGAACGCAGATCTGCGTTCCGCACCTCGGAAAAACTCGGTTTTTGCACTACTGGAGGCACGCTATGGAATATCGTCCGTTTGGTCAAACAGGGCTGCAGGTTTCAGCGATTGGATTCGGTTGCTGGGAGATGGGTGGCGGTTACGGTTCCATTGAGGAATCGGAAGTTATAAAGGCGATTCACCGCGCCCTCGACCTTGGGATCAACTGCTTTGACACCGCCGAAGGCTATGGGAAGGGCAGGTCTGAGGCGTTGTTGGCAAGGGCGTTGGGCGACCGGCGAAAAGATGTTATCGTTGTAACCAAGTTCGGCGTAGGTTACGATGACCGTCCGAAAGGGAGGGATAGCCGGAGATCCACCGCACATGCTGCGATTGATCGGAGTCTGAAGGCACTCAACACCGATTATGTCGATGTGTATCTGGTCCATTGGCCCGACCGCACGACTCCCTTTGACGAAACAATGCAGGCGCTGGAGGAGATTGTCCAACAGGGCAAGGTACGCCACGTCGGCCTATCGAATTTTACGCTTGATGAAATTAAGACATGCACCGCAATGCGGCGGGTTGAGGTTTTGCAGTATAGCTGCAATCTCTTTGATCGGCGTATGGCAGAGTGGATCTTTCCTTATGCTGAAGAGAACGGAATCGGCGTCATGACTTATGGCTCACTCGCCTACGGTTTGTTGACGGGCGCCTTTACTGAGGATACCACATTTGAAGAGGGGGATTGGCGGCGCACTGGGGGCTGGGACATGTCGCTGAAGCTGTTCATCCCAGAGGTTTTCAAGCGCAACGTGCAGGCAGTCAACGAACTCAAGCCGATCGCAGAGCGGCTTGGTAAAAACCTCCCCCATCTCGCACTCAACTGGACGCTTTCCAACCCCGGCGTCAGTGTGTCGCTTGTTGGCGCACGGCGTGCCTCAGAAGTTCAAGACAACATGGGAGCGGTTGGTTGGGGTTTGACGGACGCTGTACGGGCAGAAATCGATCAGGTCTTCGCTGAATACGAAATCGACACCGCACCTAACAAGTGGGTGGAACAGGTCGATTAATGCATGGATCTGGAAACTCGATTTGTAGGCTAACTCGGTTCTGTTGACATTTCATCACAACCAGATAACCGAGTGGGTTGCACAGACACATCGTCCACCGTAGGGGTTGGGTCTCCCAACCCGTTGTTCGGGAGAGATTGGACATACTACTGTTCTATAGCATGGTGTTGGGTTTCACTCTATTGGTGAGAAATCAATCAGAATCGCTATACAATTCAAGTGTAATGCTTGATATTTCTCATTGCTTGCGTTCAACCCAACCTACGCCCATCTCCGTAGGTCGGGCATCTTGCCCGACCCATATAGCCCCAGCTGCTTTGAACCCCGCCTGTGCCAATTTGTCGGGGATCCACCGGGACAGTGGTTACGGCATATTTCTTAATCCCGATTTGTCGGGGCGAAGTATGCCTACTACTTTAGTATCAGCATCCGTCGTGTGGCTGTGAACTCGCCTGCTGTTAGCGTGTAGAAATAGAGACCGCTGGCGAGGGGCTCTCCGAGTTGATTCCGTCCGTCCCAATAGGCCGCACGGCTGCGACTCTGATACATACCCGCCGCTTTATGTCCCATCGCCAAACGCCGCACTATCTCCCCGTTCATACCATAGATGGTCAGCGTCACCTCCGCCGACTCCGCCAACTGATACGGTATCCATGTCTCCGGGTTAAACGGATTCGGATAGTTTGCCAACAACGCAGTTTCCTCTGGAATCAGCGAAGCTAACAAGCGTTCAAGGTTCTCTATACCCTGTTTGAAGGGGTGCGAACCGTCATCCTCCAATCGTGCCTGCGCTATCCACGCTTCTATCATCGCAGCATCTACGCTGTCTGCCGCAACTGCGGGTGCCGCTGGATTGCCAATCTGCCCTGACACAGAGATCAGGTCAAGGATACTGACAACACCGTCGCTGTTGACATCCACCGGTGAACCAGCGGACACCCTCTTCCCTAATTGCTGCGCGACAAGAATCAGATCCAGAATGGTCACCTGTCCATCTCGGTTTACGTCCCCGGTCGCAAGGCGTCCCTCCACGGTGATGGTGATTTCATGCGGTCCGGCGGGGATAATATCGCCGGTGACCGAGCCGAATTGGAAGTTCTGCAGCATCAATTTCGTTTCACCTCCCGATTTCGCCCTGAAGTTCACTTGGAGCAGGGAACCGGTGCCGGTCGCACCCTGAGCACTGAGCCGTGCCGCGTTAAGTCCTGTGATTTTACCCGCTGCATTGTCAATACTTCCGCCTTGAAAGAAAGTTGTGCTGCCACCTGTTTTCAGGAAATCACCTTCACTCACGTTGATAGCTTCAAGTACAGTAGAATCGAAGGCAATATCAAACTGCCAACCCGCCAAGTCGCTGATATTTTCGGCGCGGATGTTGAGGGTAAAGGTATCGCCCGTATGAATTGGTGTCTGGGAAAAAGTGTATCCGACCCCCATTGACACCGTATAGTCGGTGCCCGGTTCAAATCCAAAAAAGCCGTTACCTTTGGTGTGAACCGCAACTAACAGGACATTTCTTCCCTGCTCAAGGGTGACCGGGAAAAAATCGCTGTAATCGTCGTGCCACTGATCTTTGAAACGCTCGTAAATCAAAGCTCCGTTGAGCCAGACCCTTACCCCGAGATCCCCCCCGACGTACATCGTTGTTTCTTGTTGCCGTGGTGAATGCAAGGACACAGTGCCGTAGATGACACCGCCATCAATGGATTGTTTCAGCATATCTTCGATGTTATTCCACCCTGTAGGCGGGAGTCTGTGGGATGTCCATACGCTATTCCCAACAGAACCTCCTTCTGTTGCCCCATGGGTAGCGATTTCCACTTCCGTTATTGCACCTCCGCTCACCTCTGATAGTAAATCGGTGTCATTCAGCGTTCTATCCACTGTCCCCGGTAACACAACCCAGAGCCAAGGTCCTTCTATTTTCGGTGCTTCTGTGGGGAATCCCGGATTGCGGTACCAAGCTGCGAGTTTTATATTCTCACGTATCCCGTCCAAAGGCGAAAGGTCGGCAATCTGGTTGTCGTGAATATCTAGCCATTTCAAGTTGGTTAACCCCGCAAGGGGAGATAGGTCCGAGATGTCATTGCCTGCAAGATTCAAACGAGTTAAACCGGTCAAACCCGCAAGCGGCGATATATCTGATATTTCGTTACTGACAAAGTACAGTTCTTTTAAACCTGTTAAGCCTACCAAAGGCGTTAGGTCTGATATCTTTCCGCCGCAAATATCTATCTTCTCCAATTTTGTTAATTCTGCAAGAGGCTTGAGATCAGAGATGGGGTTACCCCACGTTCCAACTCCTTTCAGATTAATTAGCCCTGCAAGAACGGAGATATCAGTAATCCGCTTATTGGAAAAATGTATGTGTTCCAAATTGATTAACCCCGCAACGGCGGAGATATCAGAAAACAAATTATCGCTAAAATTTAGCCATTTCAAGTTGATTAGCCCTGCAAGAGCGGAGATGTCTGAGATCTCATTCTTTTCAATTTCGAGAACCTCCAAGTTGATTAACTCTGCTATAGGCGAGATGTCGGAAACCTGATTATCTGCGATTTTCAGGTTAGTGAGATTTTTTAAGTTTTTTACGGGCGAGATGTCGGAAACCTGATTAGTGGGAAGTCTCAGCGATTGCAGATTTTTTGCAAACTGAATCCCTGTCAAATCGCGGATGCCCCTGTTCGCGGCATGGTTGCTTCCCAAGTGATGCAATCCTTCCATATCTTCTACAGTAATCGGAGCATTGGGACTTTTGCCAAGTACTTCCGCGATTGCAGCGTGCAGGTTGGGATCGGGGATATTAACAACCGCACCCGGTAACACCTCCGGCTGAGATGGACTATCAACCTCTGCCTCCGGGAAGTCTAATGCGTAAATAATCGCAGGGAAATTAGACCTCCATGCGTCCCGTTTCATACTGCCATTGGGACTGTCCAATACCAATAATCCCGCGTTCTGTAGCCCTATATTTTCACGGATCTTCTCAAGTAAAGCTTCAGTCTCTAACCCAACGACGGCGGCGGCGTATGCAGCGTCCACCTCACCCTGAAACGCCTCATGGAAGCGGGAGATCGGTTCAATATCATCAACCGTACCACCCGTCGCTTCCAACGCCTCTTTGTACGTATCCATATCCTCCTGTAAGAGCGCGTCCATCTCTGACTGCTCGACGTAGAGACGCAACGCCTGCGCCTTGTCATACGCTGGATTGGTATTTGCCTCAATCACCGAACGCACCTCGTCCTCGAATGTCTTCATCCCCTCTGTATGACAACCGAAACAGGATAACCCATTCCGCACCGTCGGGTCACTCGCTGCGGGATTGGAAACAATGCTTATCGGTGCCGCGTCCAACCGCGAACCCACCGCCGTCGTAATATAGTAGCCTTGTAACCCGTTGGGAAGATTAAAGACAACCTCCCCACCATCATGGGTGAAAGCGAGGGGGTGGTTGAAGATATTCTGTGTGCCGACACTGCCTGCGAAGTCGTAACTTTTCCAATACGCGCCGTAGCGAGAGGTGTGTCGTTCTATCACCCGGTTGTTTGGAGAGACGCCTGAACTGTTAGTCCCTGCCCGCCAGACACGCACACCGGGCGCAATTTGTAGGTTGCGGGTGACATCGACCTCCAATCGGGTCTCTAAGTCCCTGTCGGTCAGTGGCAAATCGAGTAGATCGTGGTACAACGGGGGTAGAGACGCATTTGCCAGAAACCAGTCGATATGAACCGATGGCATATCACACGCCATCTCCGTCTGTAACCGCGTCAGTTGTGCCTTCAGTGCGGTCTGTGTTGGGGCATCAAACGAGATGTGATAGGGATATGCGTCCTCAATCTGCGTCCAAGCGTTATTGACATCCCACTCATAGCGTCTCAAGTCAATATAGAGGATTGTTTCTTCTGAATCAATGGGTTGTGGGTTGGTGACGGTACTCCCCCATGAGAGGCTATTGACCAGTTTGGAGAGCCCCTTACGGTATTCTTGGAGTATCCTCACTGGTTCACCTGCGTTATAGAGATGTGTCAGCGTGAAGTATCGGGCAAATGTACGGTCAAATGATGAGAGTGACATCAAGTGGGTCTCAATGGTATCAAGGACCTCGCTAGGAGAGATGAAGGTGCCATCAGTTGTAGGAGTTACTGCCCAATCGGGAGCACCTGCCAGTATCCAGTTTTTCACTGTTTCAATCTGTGGATCGGGTAGAGGGGGACCTCCCAGCGGCATCAGTGGTCCGCCTTCTCCAAGAAGCCGCTTATACAGCCTGGAAGTTTCTGGATTTCCCGGAATAACGGGACCGTTTTCTGTAATGAGTGCGTTGTGTTCCATTAAGAGTGTTTCTTTATAAGCACCATCAGGACCGTGGCAGATAAGGCAGCTCTGTTGAAAGATAGCATAAGCATCTTGGGCTATCCCCTGTTGGCCGGATACGGTTTGAGAACCGACCATGAACATCAATAAACCGATGAGTGGGATACAGTACTGCTGCTTATAAGCCCCAATCAAATTGGGAACGAGATAATGCTTAAACATAAAGAGCCTCTCCTGATATGCCAGTAGTTTGCAATAGTTGATTTGTTTAGGAGTTACGCAGTTGAACACTCAAAGCCTCGTAGTTCAGGTAACAAGGTTATTGTAAGAAAGACTACCATTGTCAAAATCGAAGAACGCTTGTTCATTGGCATAAAGTCTCTCCGTTTGGTAAGAAACGAGGGTTTCTTTTAAACACATGAGCATAAACTGTGCCAATGCTTGGGGTCAGCTTGATGGAGGCATGTCAGACAGAGAAACCCTGTGATAGGCTTGTCTTTTAGGGATACGGGCGAGCAGTTGGATATAGCGTGGATGGTTGAAAATGTCGCAAAATGCGATAGTTCAGACGGGTTAAATGGGATAATATTAGCGGAAAGCCTGTAATGATGCGGGATGTAGGCGATACGGGCGAGTTTGTCGCAAAATACAACGCTATAGCATTTTGCGACAGTTGAGATAGGCTATAAGTGGGAGTCTGTCGCAGAACGCTACGCCATCGCATTTTGCGACATCGGAAGGCATTTGTCAATGCAGCTGCTGTAGGGGGTTACGGAGGTCAGACCGAAGGATAAGAAGGCGATTCAGGAACTTACGGTGATGAATCGGGACTTGCACTTCCTTTTGATATGAGCCTTATAATTTTCTCTGATTCAATCAAAGAATCCGAACTCTTCCCTGAAGTTATTTTTAAGTAGATCTTCGTTCAAAGTGACTCCCAATCCGGGAAGATTTGGCACATCAATATGCCCCTCTTGAATTAAGGGACCTTCATTGATAATTCCTTCCCAAAATAGGTCGTCCAAGTGATGGAATTCCAAGACAAGGAAATTAGGCACAGCTGCCATCACATGGCAGTTTGCAACAGTTTGGACGGGACTACCGATATTGTGTGGGGCGATGGGAATGTAGTACATATCCGCCAAGTCTGCGATGCGTCTTCCCTCTAACAATCCACCCGCCTTTGCCATATCCGGCGAAATAATGTCCGCTGCCTGAGTTTCGATCAGGTCCCGGAAGCCAAATCGGGTGTAGAAATTCTCGCCGGTGCAGATTGGTGTACGCGTGGATTTTGTTACGCCTTCCATCGCCGCTATGTTTTCGGGTGGGATGGGATCCTCCAGCCAGAGCAGATCGAGATCTTCAAACGCATGTGCGACTTTTAGGATGTCGACAGGAGCATAAAACCAGTGGGCATCTATTGCGAGGTCGGTGTTAGAATCTAAGCCTTCGCGGACAGCGGTTACGACTTCAACATAGTGAGCAATGTCATCGTTGCTGATGCAGCGATTGTATCTGTCCCGACGGGAAGGGAGGGGATCGATGTCGAATTTGATTGCGGTAAAACCCCGTGCCTCCACTTCGCGTGCTTTAGCGGCGTAGGCTTCGGGGGTCTCCGTTTCGCCGGCATGACAATCGTTATACATCCGTATTTTATCCCGAAACTTGCCGCCCAGCAGCTGCCAAATCGGAACGCCCGCCGCTTGTCCAGTGATGTCCCACAATGCGCTTTCTATCCCACTGATAGCACTCATCACGGCACCCTGATAAAAACCGGAAGCGGACATAGCGCTCATCATATCGCGGAACAATTTATCGACATTACGTGGGTCTTGACCGATCAGCGGCCTTGTCAATCGCTCATCCACAGCGATTTGATGAACACCTGCCCCGTGGTAGGCTTCCCCGATGCCGGTGATGCCTTCATCCGTCTTGACTTTGATCAGCACCCAGCCGGTGGGTTTCAACAGGACTGAACCGATATGCGTGATTTTCATGTTTTTAGTTCCTCACCACGATTGGTATGAGCGTCATACCTCGCAGTTTATAAGCTGCTATTGACAGGTAGATATGATGTTCTGTGTAAGACCTCTGGTTATCCAAGAGATGAATTTAACTCGATTCGGCGGCCCGTGCGAGAAGATTCGTAGCTTGCGTCAATGATTTGCATGATTCGATAAGCATCGTGGATCGTAACTGTTGTCCTGCCCCCTTGCCGGATCGCGCCGATAAATTCTGCGACGAATTCGTAACCCCACTGGTCTGCATATACCGGACGTTGCGCCACCTCCACGCTGAATTGTCGTTCCGGTGCAGCTTCCCAATCCGGTGCGGCACTCGTAACGGTGAGATTGCCTTCACTGGTGGGTTGCCACGTAGCAGCACCGAGCGTCCCTCGTAGCCCAAAATAGGTGTCGTTTCGTGGTCCTGCACCGGAAAGCAGATACCCCATGTGTAGGCAGGCATGGACACCGTTATCGAACTCCAGCGCAACCGTCGCCACATCCTCCAAGCCTTCCTCAATAAAGCCTGTTCCTCGTCCACACAAGGCTGTCACCGATTTTACCTCTGCGCCGCTAAAGAAGCGGAACAGCGTCAGCCAGTGACCACCTTCCATGTGGAGGATACCGCCCCCTTCGCCCTGGTTTGTATACATCCAGAAATCCGGTTCACGGAGCCCCGGTTTGACCTGAACAGTGACGAGACGTGCCTCCATATCTACCAACCGTCCGAGCGCGCCGACGTCAATGAGCCGTTTCATCTCGATCGGTATGGGGTGATGGGGCCACGGGTAACCTACCTGCGTTACCAATCCCGCATCTGCCACCATCTCACAGAGTTGTCGCATATCTGTGGCGGTGCGGGCGGCCTGCTTCTCAATGAAGAGATGTTTTCCTGATTCTGCCAGACGCAGTGCTGCGGGCGCTGCCTCGTTGGGGGGCATCATAACCACGGCGAAGTCGAAGTCCTCGCTCGTCATCAAGTCATCAAGGTCCGTGTAGATACGCGCCCCCGGATCAGCGGCGCGGATTTCGTCTAATGCCTCTGCCTGATCGGGTGAGGATTCGCAATACGCTACAATCTCGACATTCTCTTGCCCTTTGAACGACTTGAGCAGCCCGTGGTTTTTATCCGGGTGTAAGCTTCCCGCGTGGATGTGCAAACCCACGATAGCAGCTTTAAGGGGCGGTTCCTGTACGATCATGTATGTCACACTTCCTATAGAAATAAATCATTAAGAACCTGTTTGAAAAGTCATTTGGGGAAGCTATTTGCCCTGAAACCGAGTTTTTTCTTCACAACTCGGTTTCTTCCGTAATCCGCTATTCAACGGCACGTGCTCACTATATCTAGCGAACCGTGTCAGGTCGATAGTAGAGGCTTGGTTTCGTAGGGGCGAGGTCCCCTCGCCCGACGGGTTGGGGAACTCAACCCCTACCCTGTGATACGGCTCGATGTGGATTGACAAATCCACAGCACCGTGGAATCATTCCTTGCTTTTTAAAACAGGCTCTAAAAATTAGTCACGTTTCGTCAATGTCTTCTCCGCTTCTTTGTAGATCGGGGCATAGATTTTATCACGGGGTACGCAACCGGCGGCGAATTGTCCGAGTGGATTCGCTTTTGCACGCATCAGCGCTGTGCAGTAACTGACTGCAACACAGACCTTTTTCTTGACCATCTCCCCACTCTCAATCGTATCCCTTGCGTAGTCGGGATACGCCAAAGCTCCCCGTCCCACAGCAACGAAACTCACGCGCCCGTCCCGAATATTCGCTTCGGCGGCGTTGACAAGATACTGTTGCAGCCAACTGTAGCCGGTGCCGACAACCGGTAGGTCCGGATACGCTCGTTGGATTTCCCCAGTTAGTCGGATGTGCCGATCAACCCCAATCAGTGGGTGTTCAGGGGTTTCATAGCCATCGATTGGTGGGCGTTCAAACGGACGACCGATATGTGGATTGAAGTAGGGGCTCCCCGTCGTGACGTTAACCAGTTTGACCCCAAGGTCCTTGAGGACACCGACCAATTTAATTGGTTCAGTCATATCCGGTTGTGGCGGATTGTTTTCATCGACACCAAAGCCGTAGAGATACGGTGTTGGGATGTCCCGTGGAACTCCTACTGTTGTCTCTGGATCCTGCATGAAAGCCACACCGTCGTAGACATTAAGTCGGGTACCAAGGATGAGTTCATCTCCCACCTCTGCCCGAATCTTACCGACGATGTTGCGGATAAATCGGGTGCGGTTTTCAAAGCTGCCGCCGTACTTTCCAGCCCGTGTCTTCGCTGCTAAGAGTTCAGAGAGTAGGTAGGTGTGACACTGCTTGAGATCAACAAAGTCGAACCCAATTTTCCACGCTAACTTCGCAGCCTCGACAAAGATATCCTCCTGACGTTCCAGATAATCATCGCTCAGAACAGGGTAGTCATCAGGGATGGGGATCTTGTTTTTCTTATCAAGGAGTGTAACTTTGTCAACAACCGGGTGGCGAAAAGCGATCAACGGTTTCTGATAACTATAGCGTCCCGAATGGGTCAGCTGCATCCCAACGATGACCTCTTCATTTGATCCAAACTCCTCTCGGTGGGCGTTGCGCGTTAAATTGAGTATAGACTCCATTGAACCCGCAGTTTCGTCGTTGATTATCAATTGACGACTGTTTGACTTCACTTCATCAAAGAGTGCTGTCGCTTCGCCCCATATCAACTTTGCGCCGCCACGTCCGAACCGCTCCCAGCGCCGAATGGTGAGTTCGCTTGGCTTGCCGTCAAGTGTGCCATCACAGCCCTCCATGGGATGGATGCCGAATGCGTTACCGGCAACTTTGTGCCCTATTTGGACGGGCTCAAGGAGCTTTTCAATATTTTCTTCAAGGCGGATGCTCAGTCCGAGTTCGGCAATCTCAGCCCGTAGCGCATCAATGTCTCGATAACGAAAGTGTTTCCTTTTAAGCATTAATCATGCCTCTCTGTATTACCCCATTTTTACTGCATAGTCGCGGTCCACAGTCTCACAGTTTTGTCAGCACTTCCACTTGCCAGCGTTTTACCATCGGGCGAGAAGGCGACAGAAAATACTGCGCCGTTATGCCCGCTCAACGTCCGTTGAAAATTCCCGGTTCGCGCATCCCACAACTTCACCTCGCGGTCCCAAGCTCCACTTGCCAACATTTTACCATCGGGCGAAAAGACAACGGAGGTTATTTCCTGCCGATGACCTGTCAGTGCGCGAATCAATTCCCACGTACCAACATTCCAGAGCCGTATCGTATTTTCTTCGGGTCTACTACTCCCATTGGCTAAAATCGAACCGTCGGGGGAAAACGCCACAGTTTTCACTGCATCAACCCTACGCCATTTCAGTGTCCTCTCCAATTTCCCTGTCTGTACGTCCCACAACCTGATAGTGGTGTTGTCAAGTTCGCCACCACTTGCCAACGTACCGTTGTCGGGCGAGAAGGCTAATGCAAACACTGGTCCCTCGCTTCCGGTTAGGGTCCGTTTTAGTTCACCGGTCTGTCCATTCCATAGTCTCACTGTCTCATCGGATGCACCGCTCGCGAGGAGCGCACCGTTGCCTGATAGAGTCAGGGTGTGCACTCGACCGCTATGCCCCTCCAGGACTGCCTTCGGTTTTCCCGTCTGCACGTCCCATACTCTTACGGTTTTGTCCCAACTGCTGCTCGTCACTGTTTCTCCGTCCGGTGAAAAGACGATCGCAGTCACCATCTCGGTGTGCCCCGTCAGGGTCCGCTTCAACTTTCGGGTTCCCACGTCCCACAGTCTCACAGTCTTGTCGCTGCTTCCACTTGCTAACGTTCTGCCATCGGGTGAGAAGCCAACACAAAGGACAGCCCCGCTGTGTCCTTCCAGCGTGAGAGCGTTCAAGGGCTTGTCCCAAACGTCGTTTTCATCCGCACCGCAAACGCTTACCAAGCTCATGAGACACGAGAAAACGATCAGATACGATTTCCACTTGAGCGTAGAACAATCCTCAATTATTTCCACTTGCTATTCCATTCCTTCTTTATCTGTCTCTGTTGCATTCAAGGTTGGGAAACAGTTGGTTCTTATTATATCAAATCTACCCAATCTTGTCATCAGAAAGTATTCTGTTGACAAATGGGAAAATTTCTGCAACACTATAAATTGGAATGAGGGTAGGTCAGAGTTCCTAACTATTTTTCTGCCACGATCAAGTGAAGCGTAGCCCACAAAGTGTCAGCAAAACGCAGTCCTACGAACAGATAGTTAGACCAGAACAGGAGAATTTACCACATGGCATCTCATGCAAACGCTACATATCAGGTTGTTGAGGGATGGGGACAACTTCCCGAAGGGTGGGAGTTCACACAGGTAGCTGGCGTGGCTGTTGATTCCCAAGATCGAATTTACGTCTACAATCGTGGAGAGCACCCCATGACTGTTTTCGACAGCGACGGCAATCTACTGAACACCTGGGGTGAAGGATTCCTAAAACATGCGCACGGTATTTTCATTGACAAAACAGATATGATTTATCTTGTTGACCGGTGGTTGCATGCGGTATTGAAATATACGCCGGATGGCGAACTCCTGATGACGATAGGCACGCTTGACCAACCTTCTACAAATGGCGAACCGTTTAATCACCCAACAGATGTAGCTCTGTCCTCAACCGGTGAAATTTACGTTTCTGATGGCTATGGAAATACGCGGCTGCACAAATTCTCGGCTGAGGGAGAACATCTTCTTTCGTGGGGCACCCCTGGCGACGGTCCCGGTGAATTCAATCTACCTCACAGCGTTTGGGTGGATGACAACGATCGCGTCTATGTCGCGGACAGGGAAAATCATCGTATTCAGATCTTCGATCCTCAAGGCACTTTTATCGATCAATGGACCGGATTTCGTCAACCGACCGATTTTTTTGTTGATGGGGCTGGACGCTTCTATGTTGCCGAACTACAGCACCGTGTCAGCATCTTAAACCTGGACGGCGAGATCCTGATGCGGATGGGTGGAGAATCAAGTCACGCCTCCGGCGAATTTGTTGCGCCACACGCGGTCTGGACGGATTCCCACAATGCGCTCTATGTGGGTGAGGTATTAGCAGGGCAGCGGATACAGAAATTTGTACCCCAAGATGCATAAGACGCGATCTCGAATAGTGAATGCCCGCTCAGGAAAATTGTACTAATTTCGCGCAATATGCACTATATCTTGTACATTAGATGTTGATGCGTTTCATTATGGTATGGTAGACTTTATGTCAAATACCGTTTGATGATAGCGCTTTTCAAGTTCTCATCGACCACGACTTTCCCTCAGGAAAGCGGTTTTGCCCCGTCAATTTCGTTGACAGAAACAGCCATATCTGGCGACGCTGAGACGCTTCGGTTTTTGACCGAGGATCTACGCCATCGATCCAAAACATCGAAATAACAGAGCCAAAAATGAAAGCTCCCAGCAAATGATTCAAAAGAAGATTGAAAATCAGACTGCATACACGGGTGTTATCGGACTTGGCTATGTCGGGCTTCCACTTGCAGTAACTATGGCAAAAGCTGGGTTTTCTGTCACCGGCATCGACGTAGATCGCCACAAGGTTGAATGTATTCAGGGCGGTCTCTCGGTTGTCTCTGATGTTCCTTCAGAAGATCTTGCGACTTTCGTCCATCGAGGCCAGATTCACGCAACGACAGACTATCGGATCCTGAGAGAGTTAGACACAATTAATATTTGCGTGCCCACGCCGTTGCGTAAGAGTAAGGACCCGGACATGAGTTTTATCATCTCCGCGGTAGACAAAATTGCACAATACCTACGCAAAGATCAGTTAATCATTCTTGAGAGTACAACCTACCCCGGTACAACGGAAGAGGTTGTGCTACCGAAACTCGAACAGAGCGGTTTGCAGGTCGGTGAAGATTTTTTCCTCGCCTTTTCCCCTGAACGAATTGATCCGGGGAATGCGATATATTCCACGGCAAATACGGCGAAAATCGTTGGCGGGATAACCCCTGCCTGCACGCAGGTAGCTCAGCTGTTTTACAAGCAGTTTATTCAGGAAGTCCATGCAGTATCTTCGACCAGAGTAGCAGAGATGGTTAAGCTGCTGGAAAATACCTTTCGGAGCGTCAATATCGGTCTCGTCAACGAGATGGCATTAATGTGCGATCAGATGGGGTTAGATGTATGGGAAATTGTCGATGCTGCCGCCACAAAACCGTTTGGATTTATGCCGTTCTATCCAGGACCGGGGTTAGGTGGGCACTGTATCCCCGTTGATCCCCACTACCTATCTTGGAAAGCAAAAACTTACGAGTTCCACGCCCGCTTCATCGAGCTTGCGAGTGAGATTAACGGCTCGATGCCAGAGTATGTGCTTGGTAAAATTATTGACGCGCTCAATCAACACCAGAAGGCCATCAACGGCTCGAAAATTTTGGTCATGGGTGTTGCCTACAAGAAAAATGTTGGCGATGTCCGCGAATCACCGGCTATTGATGTCATCCGGATGCTTGTGCGCCGCGGTGGTGATATTTCATATCACGACCCGTACGTGCCAGAACTGGAGGTTGAAGAGGTCGCTCCGAAGAACGGGCAGCCCGTGCGCTATTCCTGTGCAGAATTGACAGCCGAGTTGGTCCAGAGCGCTGACTGTGTAGTAGTTATGGCAGATCATGGTGCTATCGATTACAACTGGCTTGTCGACCACGCGATTATAGTAGTAGACACACGAAATGCAACAAAGTCAATTACAACAGACCAGAATAAAGTCCTAAAAATTTAAAATATTATAGACATATATGATACATTCGGGGGATTAACCATGTTTCCAGCAAAAGGACACATTGCTACCCACCAATTAGCTTGGATTATCACCGACTGCTGCGGTGAGGAAGAAATTATTAGGATGGCGAATCAGTGTGGTGTGCTCCACGACACTCAGTCTAGACCAGAGATTCGTAAGGATTGGATCGCCTACGATTTAGCAGCGTGTTTTTTTGATGCTGCTCTAACCGAAGACATCGTGAGCCGACACTTAGCCAAGAAGGCAGAACAAGCTGCGCGCCGAGTCCAATTCATGGATGTCCAAGAAATTCGCGTCTTCTTGAGAAGTGCCGACCAACTTCGATCAGAGGGCGAATTGGGCGAGATTTTGTGGGCGCTGCTGGTTGATTCACGCGAAGATGTACAACAGCACGGTCAAAGATTGCTTGCTGACCATGATCAATCTGTGCCTGCCTCGCCTCCTCCGCCTGAGGGTAGGGGCTACACTTCATCATTAGACACCGCACAGGAGTCAGAACAGTCGGAATCAAACAGACCAGATCCGAATATCTCGCCACACCACAGCCGTGATGAAGCACCAAATCTTAAATCTACGGAACCTTCTACCGATCCTCTTGCCAGTGACCCCGATTACCTGAAAATCACGCCTATCCCTGAAACAGATTTGGCCCCAGAGCAGAAAACGAGACTAAGCGATGAGCTAAAACAGAACCAACAGCAGATTAACAAACTTTATAGCGCGCTCTCTGAACTGAAAAATGGATATACAGTTCTACAAAATGAAAACGACAGACTCAAACAAAGAATAGCAGCATTGGTGGACGAAAAGAAATTTTTGCAAAATAGAGAGGAACTGTATCAGGAAAGCGAACTACGCATCGACCGACTCAGCCATGAGAACAGAAACCTCAAACGAGATGTAGAAAAGTTCTCGAATCAACTCTGTGAATTCCACGAACTTCAGGCACAAAAGGAAAAGATAACTGGGGAATTGAAATCGGTTGAGGAGATGGCATATCACTCACAGCAGGTGCTTGAACAGATCCAGTCCAATTTCTACTCTCAGTTTTCCTACTTGCAGGGAGTCAACGAGGAATACAAGACAGTCATCACAAGGGCACGGCAAAAAGTCGCAAGTCTGTCGGGCCAGCGAAGCGGTGCAGGCGCAAATCGTATGCTGGCAGGGCAACCGCGTGTCGGTGTTTTTGTCGATGTCCAGAATATGTTCTATGCTGCGAAAGATCGCTACGCAAGACGCCTTGATTATATTAAGCTACTGGACCTCATTGTGGGTCCTCGGAATCTGGTAGCGGCTTACGCTTATGTTGTCCAAATCCCCGAAATTAATCAGGCAGGCTTTTTGTCGCTTCTTGAACATAACGGTTACACCATCAAGAGCAAGGATCTGCGAATGCGCGGCGATGGTTCTGCTAAGGGGGATTGGGACGTCGGAATCGCCATCGATATTGTGTCAATGCTCGATGCCCTAGATATTGTGATCCTGGCAAGCGGAGATGGTGATTTCTGTGCGCTCGCGGAACTGATTAAACAACACGGAAAGCGCATTGAGGTAGCAGCTTTTGAACATAACACATCGATGGATCTGCAGCGTATTGCAGATCAGTTTTTCCCAATAGGCGATGAGATGTTAATTTAGTCGCCCAAGGTAATGAACCATGTCCAACGCAAAGCCTGCTGCAAAATCACATTTCCAGGGACATGAGCTTCACGATACGTCACCCACCCCAAGCGGAGAGACCGAGGCTCCCGCCTCTACAGTTGAATCCGCTCTTCCAACCTCTAAAGAAGCACGAGATCAATACGCGCTTGGCAATTGGTATTTAGAACCCGCCCAGCGTCAGTATCCCCTTGCAATCAATGCCTATAAGCGCGCACTTGAGTTAGATCCGGACTGTGCGGCGGTCCATCATAGTCTCGGTTTCGCGTATTACAAAGAGGGCGAGTTTGATCTGGCGCGAGCAGCCCTCCAGAAGGCAATTGAACTCAATCCACTGAACGCGAACTATCACTATGTTCTGGGGCAGTTGCTGGAAGATTGGACGGGACTTGATGGCGCGTGGGAGAAGGCGATTCACGAATTTACTCGTGCAATCGAGTTAGATCCCTCATACATTGAGGCATGGTATAACCGGGGGCTGCTTTACGAGAAACTGGAAGATCTTGAGAAGGCGTGTGAGGATTTCGAGCGGGTTGTTCAGCGTGCACCGACATTTCATGCCGCACGCCATAACCTTGGCGTCTTGCACATGAAACGGCAACATTGGGAAGATGCAGAGCGAGTTTTTGAAGAAATCCTTGAAATTGAGCCGCGGGAACCGGATGCCCACTATCATCTGGCTGAGATTTACTTAAACCTATATGCCGACGTGGATCGGGCGATTCACTGCTTGCAATACGCAATTGAAAGAGATCCGGCACACTTAGACGCTCGCTTTGAACTTGGACTGCTTTACGCAAAGCATCGGTATAGGCGCCCAGAATTTCGGCAGCAGGCGATAGAGCAATTCATCGAATTAATCAAGCGCAACGATGAATTACAGACCTTTGAGCCACTCGATCAGGTGTTCTTTATCCTTGGCAGCTTGTACGATGACCGTCCAGAAGATGCAGACCTCGCAATCTATGCCTACAAGACCGGCTTAGAACATGCTCCTTCACCGCAAGCGCAAAACAATCTCGGACTCCTTTATCTCCAAAAGAATATGATTGATAAGGCTGCTGCAGAATTTAAGCAGGCTATCCAACGTTACCCGGATTATGAATCACCTTATCATAACCTCGCTAAACTCTACTTCTACGAGCGGGATGAAGAAATCCTGAAAGACCTACGAGGGTGGTTAGAGACGGAGCCGCAGACCGCTGCGCGTATCATTTTTCATCTCACCCTCTCACTAATGGACGTTGCGCGGGCGGAAGCGTACCAGAGCCTCTATTCCCAACTACATCGTCTGAAAAACCTGATTAGTGCAACCGGCGGTCAACTTAGATCGGCATCTCGCCAAACGGAACCGGATTCCCAGTTGCACAACTCACTCAATCAGATCCTCACCCAACATGAAGAATGCTATAACGAAATGGTTGAACTATTGCAGCAGTTGCGGATGGACGAACCGGTCTTTGGTCTCATAGATATCAACAGAATCCTTGATACGATGTTGCGGAACCTAATGCCTGTTTTGGAAGCCAAAGAGATCGAGTGTCAGCAAATTTTCGACACACGCTTGCCGCCGGTTAAAGGGGATTCCGGCCAACTGAAAGAAGCATTTAACAATCTGATTATTAACGCTGTTGACGCGATGGAAGGCGGCGGCTTTCTCCAGATTAAAACCGCCTATCTGCCAGAGATCTCCCAAATACAGATCTCCTTTATCGATACGGGGATCGGCATCCCGTATGAAGTGCGGGACCAGCTTTACCAGCCCGGATACACCCTCAAACAACATGGGAGCGGATTCGGTCTGAACATTGTGCAACGAACGGTTCGTGACCATCGGGGAAGAACCGAACTCCACAGCGAGGAAGGACACGGGACAACGTTCTCGATTTATCTGCCGGTTGACCTAGAAGCAACGCCCATCCAGACGAATCTGCAGATGCGTCCCATCTTCTACGAATCGCCGCACGAGTTAGGTTTTGAGGAATTGGTTTAAGTCAGAGGGTGCCCAACGAGCAGGCGTTTCGACGGATAGACAACAAAAAAGCCCCTTCCACATTCAATATGGAAGGGGCGAAAGAATGTCCCCGACGGGATTTGAACCCGTGTCGCCGGCGTGAAAGGCCGGTGTCCTTGGCCAGGCTAGACGACGGGGACAGACAGTGAGCCGTACAGGAATCGAACCTGTGACCACCTGATTAAAAGTCAGATGCTCTACCTACTGAGCTAACGGCCCTCAATGGAAAAAGGTTGACAAAAACAGGCAGAAATAATACCCAATGCGTTAAGAAATGTCAATCTTAAAATAACGCTCGCAGGTCCATCAAGCAGTCAGAATGCTCTCATCACAAACTATTGTTTGGGTTCTCTCAGGACCAACAGAAAGGATCGTTACGGGCACATCAAGAAATTCGGATATGTAGGCGTTGTATCGCTGTGCATTCGCTGGCAGATCTTCATATTTCCGCGCATCTACTGTTGGTGCTTTCCAACCGGGTAGCGTTTCGTAGACCGGCTCGCACTCCTCAAGCGCGTGCAGGCTTGTCGGAAAAGTGGTAAGTACTTCCCCACGACGCCGATAAGCAACACAGACCTGAATCTCATCGAGATGGTCCAGGACATCAAACTTCGTCAACACCAGATCGGTGAAGCCGTTGACCCGGGCGGCGTAGCGCAGCGCGACGAGATCCAGCCAACCACAGCGGCGGGCACGTTGTGTGGTTGCACCGTATTCCTGACCGATCTCACGAATCTCTTCGTCCAGATCTGGTGGCATCTCAGTTGGAAATGGACCTGTACCGACGCGGGTCACATAAGCCTTTGAAACGCCTAAGACTCGATCTATTGCCTGAGGACCGACCCCCAGTCCGGTGCAAACCGCACCGACAGTCGTGTTGGACGAAGTGACGTAGGGATAGGTCCCAAAATCGATGTCAAGCATCGTTCCCTGCGCGCCCTCGTAAAGTATCCGCTTTCCAGCCTTGAGGGCGTCATTCATGAAGTCAGAGGTATCAACCACATACGGCGCAAGCCGCTGAGAATAGCCGTGGTACTCCTCCAACATCGCAGCTCTGTCAATTTCGCCACCAATCTGATCGAGGATATAACCTTTGGCACCGAGATTGAAATCCAGCTTCTTTTGAAACAGGTCAAACTCAAGTAGATCGGCAACCCGTATCCCCGCATGGCGGTTCATTTTATCGGAGTATGTCGGTCCGATGCCGCGTGCAGTGGTGCCGAGTTTCAACGAACTTCCGAGGTCGTCCCACGATTCCATCACTCTGTGATAAGGCAGGATCAGGTGTGCACGCGAGCTAATCTTGAGACGATCTCCGACTTCAACACCGTGCACCTCCAACTTTTCGATTTCGTCGAAGAGGGTCTCCAAATTGATGACTACACCGTTGCCAATCACATTGGTGGTATGAGGATAGAGTATACCAGAGGGGAGCAGATGAAAAATGAACTTCTCCGTTCCAACAACAATAGTATGCCCCGCATTGTCGCCCCCTTGATACCTTGCCACAATATCGGCGTTTTCAGCAAGAAAATCGGTTGTTCCGCCCTTGCTCTCATCTCCCCACTGCGCGCCTAATATGACCGTGTTCGCCATAATGTGTATCCTTGAAATGGATTCAAACCCAATCTATAGTCAGGATGCTTCTTAACGCTTGGAAAATTGGAAACGTGCTCGTGCTCCCTTTTGCCCATATTTCTTTCGTTCAACCATCCGGGAGTCACGGGTAAGAAATCCGGCTTTCTTTAATGCAGGTTTCAAAGACTCGTCAGCTTTAACGAGGGCGCGCGCAAGACCGTGCAGGATCGCGCCGGCTTGTCCTGAAATGCCGCCGCCACGTGCGTTAACGAACACATCGTATGCACTGCTCTTTTCCGTTAATTCTGCAGGTTGTTTAGCCAACTGAATCAGGTCAGCCCGATCAAAATACGCTTCGATCGGTTTTTTATTGACGACGAATTGACCGGAACCTCCCGGAATCACGCGTACGCGTGCAACGGATGTCTTACGTCTTCCCGTTCCCCAATACTGTTCTACAGCCATACTTCCTCCTCTGAAACTCCTCTAAAAAAATTACACTTCTACGACTTCCGGACTCTGTGCTTGGTGCGGGTGGTTTGGGCCCACATAAACTTTTAGTTTTTTAATCAGTTTGCGGCCCAAGCGATTTTTGGGGAGCATTCCTTTGACAGCGTGCCGTATGATTTCTTCCGGTTTTTTCTGCATCTGCTCTTCAAAAGTTCGGACTTTCCCGCCACCGGGGTAACCGCTATAGCGAAAGTACGTTTTGTCTGTTGCTTTGTTTCCTGTGACAACGATTTTTTCGGCGTTAATCACAGCCACACGATATCCCATATCGGCATGTGGGGTGTATGTGGGATGATGTTTCCCTCGAAGCATCATCGCAATTTGAGTGGCTAAGCGTCCAAGGACCTTTCCATTCGCATCCACGACACACCATTTAATATCTGTATCCGATCCAACAAAAGATGTTTTCATTGCAAGCATGATTTTACCTTCAACAACTTCCCACTGCATCGCAGCGGAAGATTTTCGTCCACTACCTTAACCCGATTTGCCATTTACCCCACCTGTAGAGGTAAGTTCTCTTGACGTTTAGAGAATTGAACCAACTCTGATGTGCCCTCGACAAGACCGGAATTCAAAACAATCCCGACAAATCGGAATTTCGCTACGCTCAACTTGAGGCGATCAAAAAAAATCGCATTAGTTTTTGGCGGGTGGTATGATGCTTAGAGTCTTTCCCGAATTTACTACCGAAAAATGTCAACCGACCGCAGCGACATGCGTTATTACATTTCAAACGCTAGGCACAACAGCCCGAAATAGTATCATCAAAGGGAGGGTTTTGTCAAGGTTTGATCTTGATAAATTTAGACGAATCAACGAATTCTGACGTTTTTCGCTTCCTCCCCCCTGCTATGTGAGAATCTCGTTATACGCAATCCCGATCCCGACAAGTGTCTTAGCAAATTCAGAACAGTGGACTTGACAGAAAAGGACATATCATTTAGAATAAGAGCAGATAGAAAATAGCTAATCTACACTTTCCAAAACAATCGGCTTTTTGCCGAACAACATTTCAGGAGAAGAAGTGATGGACATCAATGTTGAGACTAGAGACGGCGTTATCGTTCTGAAACTTGGTGGGAGAATTGTGGGTATCGCAGGTGGCGAACTCAGACAGGTGATCGAAGAGCAGTTGGCAGATGCCCCTGACTCCCCTAAATTCCTGTTTGATTTTGCCGACGTATCCCGGATGGATAGTTCCGGACTCGGGACGCTGATAGGCCTGCATGTATCCGTTGCACGGAAAGGTGGGCGGATCGGTGTGGTTAACGTTAGCAACACTATCAACAACCTTCTTGTGATAGGGAGACTAATTACTATCTTTGAACATTTCGACAGCGAAGATGAAGCTATCTCTGCGCTAAACGGATAGCAAATCCTGCCATGGCAAAACAGACCAATTTTGCGTATGGCGCAAACCGTCCTGATCCCTACTCATCAGGGACTGTTCGCCCGAAACGCCCTCGGCAGCAGTTCATGGACAGTTCGAACAATCATATCCTCCACAGCGGGTGCGAAGCGCGTGGGGCGATCATAGTAAATCATCGCCCCTTCGCCTTCGTAGCCACCCTCCCTCAGAATGCGCCTCGAAGGAATATAGCACGGCACGTCGTTGCAGTACGCATTGACCCACAGACGCGAAGCATCGCACTCACGCTTAAGACGAACTGAATAATCAACCACCACCTCGCCGGGCAGAAAAACGACTGCAAGCTCGTCCCCAAAAGTCCAGGTCTGGATAGGGTAGGGGAGCGCCGTCTGAAGGGGTTCGCCGCGATCTAATCGATCGAGTTGTATCTGTGCGTGGTAGCCGATTGCCCCGCCGCCCTCCACACGTTTTTCCCACTCTTGACGGGTAGGCAGTGTGTCAAAGGGTAAGTCAATGCGCTTGACTTGACCTGTGAGTTTTCCCTCTATTGCAGTAAGGTCACTACCGAGGAGCCGGTTCACTTCGGCGGCAATCGCGTGACCATGCTGTCGCGCAAAGTTTAGCCCAGTCCGCGGTGCGGGATTCGCATCTCCTGCACATCCGATCGCAACCAGCGCAGTTGCGTCGGGATAATCTGCCTCGATATAGGCGCTCGCATAGCCCGCCCAATCTCCGCAGACAGCGTTGAAATCGCCGCCGAGCGTGGT
Organism: Candidatus Poribacteria bacterium; assembly: GCA_965220385.1. Lineage (GTDB taxonomy): Bacteria > Poribacteria > WGA-4E > WGA-4E > PCPOR2b > PCPOR2b. The sequence goes on from OZ244825.1 coordinate 3,097,542, forward strand.
GCAGTGGCAGGCGTAACTGGTAAGAATCGCGCGCAATCCGCCGTCGGCTCCTACGGCACGAAGCATCGGCAGGGCATGGTCAACGGGACCGCCCTTCGTTCGACGATTATCGGCGAATCCGACCCTTCCTTCTCCCCACGAGAGGGAACCGGGGCAGAGATCAGCGAGTGCTGCCTTTGCGACCTGCTTCAGTTTCTCCGTCAATTCGCGGGTGTAGCGATCAATATTCTCCTGATGCGCTTCAGGAACTGGCACACCAAACAGTGTCCGCAGCACGCCTGAGAGGTATGGCGCACTGTGGGTATGCGTGGAGCAGATTACAAATTGTTCACGAGGAACCGCTGCGTCTTCCTTTACCTTGGCAGCAACTTCCTCGGTTATATAATCGGGTACGCCACAGTTATCCACCGTTATCAGTACAGCGGGACTTTCGGCTCCGTTGCGGATCGCTAACGCCTTCGCCCAGATCCGCTGTTCAACGGTATCCGCCTCATCTCGTCGCCCACCATAGCCGCTAAGCCGAACCGGGAAATCGGGTGTGATATCAATTTTGGCGGCACCAACTTGGTAGTTTCTCTCACTCACGGTTCTACCCCTTTATGCAGAATTACGCCTCCAGTGTCGGCATATCCACAGCATCCGCTCTGCGCTGGTGGATATTCAACTCCATCGAATCCGGGTAGCGCATCGGAGGGGCAGAAACTTCGGTCAACCTCGCTAAAGCGTCAGCAGGCAGACTCCAGCCTGAACAACCGATGTTATCTCGGAGTTGTTCCACTTTTGTCGAGCCAACGATGACTGACGTTATTCCCTCCTGCTCCAGGATCCATCGCAAAGCCACCTGTGCCATGCTCTTACCCAATCCTTCTGCGACGTCTTGGAGTGTTTCCAAGATCTTCTGTATCCGTGGGTCAAGGTATCGATCCATTGAAGACTCCGCCCTTCGAGCCAAACGTGAGTCTTCGGGAGGCGGCTGGTCCGGTTTATACTTTCCGGTTAGGTATCCCGACGCTAACGGTCCCCAGACATAGACGCCAACCCCCTTATCACGACAAACGGGTAAGATTTCTTCCTCAATGTCGCGCGTCAGTAGATTGTACTGGGGTTGCAGCGCCTCATAGCGTGCTAAGTTCTTTACCTCGCTAATCCACAAGGCGTCACACAACCGCCAAGCGTATTCGTTACTGCAACCGATATAGCGGACTTTGCCCTGATGCACGAGATCATCGAGGGCACGCAAGCGTTCCTCAGTCGGCGTTTCCCTATCGACATGATGGATGAGGAAGAGGTCAATATGATCAATCTGTAGCCGTCTCAGGCTGTCCTCCACTGATCTCATGATATGCACCCGCGAAGTGCCGGAATCGTTGATGTCCGTTCCCATCGGGTTGAACACTTTGGTCGCGATAATGAGCTTGTCGCGCTTCCCCTTCATGATGCGTCCCAAAATCGTCTCTGACCGACCTTCAGCGTATGAATTTGCCACGTCAAAAAAGTTAATACCGGCGTCCAACGCGCAGTTGAAGATTGCATCCGATTCCGCTTCATCGTTGCCCCAATCGGTTGCCCCAAAGGTCATCGTTCCCAGACAGACCTCTGAAACTTTGAGTCCAGTTCTTCCTAAACGTCTGTATTGCATCTTTTTCTCCTCCTTGTAATGCGATCTGATTTTGGTCACCATTTTATCATATTTCCTTCAAACGATACAACGACAAACATCAATTAAAATAGGGGAATTGCATCTGTAAATTTAGAAGAGCGTGGATAGGACAGTAATCAAGTAGTCGTTGTCCCATGCGGCTTTCAATCGCTTGTTGGCCACCCCGAGTTTGGCAGATTTTTCGCCTTTGAGCAGGTTGAGTGCAATGCGTCGGAGTATAGCGAAATTTTCACTGCCATTGTTTTTACGGATACGACACGCATCTTCATTAAACCCAACGTCTAACACCCAATGACAACAGTTTTCAATAGACCAATGGGCGCGAGTTGCCTCAAGAAGTTGAACGGCCTTGGCATTCAGTGAGGAAATATAGTAACGCGATTTAACGGTATGTTCTGTGTTGGATTCTCTGTGTGCGGTGACTTTGACCACAGAGTTAAGATTGACGAAGTTCTCACTTCCTCTCAAATGTGCAATCAACGCAGAGTCGGAGATAACAGTAGCGGTTCGGGTCTCGATTCGACCATGGTCGGCATCCACCGTCTGAGCGGTGTCGGTCCTCACATCAGCTAACCGATTGTCCAAAGTACCATCAAACAACAGTTTGACATCTTCGTGGAGTTGTCCTTGGTTGGCTTTGAGTGCTAGCAGGTACGCTGCATCGCAATCAACAATCTTTTGAGCGACCTGAGTTTGACACCCCATCGCATCGGTGGTCACAATACAACCCGAAATGTCCAATACCTCAAGTAATTGCGGAATCGCTGGAATCTCATTAGAATGGTCAGCAACCTTCAGTTGACCCAATGCCACCGATTGAGCAGATGCCCATGCACTAACAAGGTGAATCTGAGGTTGATGAGTAGAAGTATCATAAGACCCACGCAATTGTTTACCATCAACGGCAACCACTTGACCATCAGTCACTTGGATAACATGCTTTATCCAGTTAATGAAACAGTGTTCAAATTGAGCAGAGTCAATTAAGCCAAATACACGGTTAAAGGTGTCGTGTGATGGGATGCCATGGGGTAATTGTAAGAAGCGACAAAGCCAATTATACTTCGAATGTCCAAACGATTCAACAGCGACCCAACTATCGCCACCACAGATGACAGCACAGATAGCAATCACAATCATATCCAGCAATTTATGATGGGTGCGACTATCATCTCGTCGGGGATCTGTTAATTCGGAAAAATGCGCTTGGAGGGAGGGAATTGGGGTATCAGTCATTTAAGCAGCTCCTTATCTTTGGGGATAGCTTATACATTACCTCTATTTAATCCAGTGTCAAGCATTATATTCACGTGCAATTCCCCTATCAATTAAAACTTTGCATTCCCCATATTATTCTGTATAATGAAAACAGTGATTGTGAGGTAGCTCTTGATTTCCGTTAAGTCCTGGTTCAGCGTAGTTGATACCGGAGATGTGCCCATGTACACCCCATCCAAAAACCGAAAGATTTCTGCCGACTCCGATAAGAAATTTAAAGGTACAGCAGATATCTTTCAGAGACAGGTCCCATAAACTAATGTGGAATCGCCAATTCATCCCATTGTGCCTTATCCTACTCGCGGCGGGACTTGTCACCGCCCCCATCGAACTCCTGTTCCCGGTCTATGTGGAAGATTCATTGGGAAGAACAGTATGGTTTGCCGCGTTATTACGGGCAATCCCAATCGCTCTTGGTGGTTTGTTCGCTTTAGTAGGAGGTGCGTTGAGCGATCGATTGGGACGGAAGTCCACGTTAATTTTAGGGATGACGGGGGCATTGGTTGTAGGAGTTGTGTTCATAAGTAAACAACCGTTGCTGATTTGGGCGGTGCTATGCTATCAGGGGATTGCCTCCGGTTTCCGGACAGCGGGTGGGCAATCGTATCTAATCAGTGCCGTTGATGCGAATCAGCTCGGTTTAGCCGCTGCTGTATACTTCATGACGTACACATTCGGGGGATCAGTGGGCAGTGCGATTGGTGGCGAGTTGATTGATCGCTTCAGTTACGCGGTTGTTGGCGGTGGTACGATCTTTGTCATGGCGCTGCTTATTTTAGTAGCACTTATCCTGTTACCTCGGCTGCCGCGTGGGGACGATAGACGGGGATCTTTCACTCAGATGCTAGTAGGGTATGGGGAAATGCTTCGGCGCCGAGAGATTCGGTTACTGCTCGGCATGCGTTTCCTACCGACCTACTCCTGGGGAACGGTAAGCCTCCTGTTGCCAGTTCTGATTGCACGCGCTTCGAGTGTTAGGTTGGCAGGATACTACGGTGCATCGAGAGATCTGTTTGCCGCCTGCTGCCAGCTGATCTCAGGCCGGGTTTGTGACGTTGTCGGCGCTAAGTCCACCGCCCTTGCGGCAACATGTCTTGTCGCGCTGAGTGTGGTCCTAATTACGCTAAATACAGGTTCGACAACTCTGCTATTTGTATTGGGGGTCTTCGGTGCGGGGGCAGCATGGTCAGTCTCAATCACAATGCCCCGTCTTATTGATGAATTTTTCGCAACGGAGGAAAAGGGACGGGGTGTTGGAATCACGCATCTCGCGTGGAGTTCAGGTTTCCTCTCAGGACACATGGTTGGGGGAAGGCTCGAATCGGTGAATATCTCCCTGCCGTTTGGTGTGGCTAGCAGCATGGTTGTTATTTCGGCGATACTCGCTTTTCAGCTTTGGCGGAGTGGGAAGATAAAAAAACGCGCGTAGCTATTGATATAATTTTTAATGGACAATAAAACGACTTAGGATGTAATTTCCACTCAACCTTTTTTGTATCATATCTATCATAAAAAATGACAAGCCGTGAAATTATTGCACGACTTAAAAGAGAAGGATGGCTGCTCGTTCATATTAGTGGAAGTCATCATCAATACAAACATCCCAACAAGTCAGGCAAAGTTACCGTTCCCCACCCAAGGAAAAATTTCCCGAAAGGTACACTGAGGAACATCTATCGGCAGGCAGGTTGGGATTGGCCCTAGAGGTGTTTTATGCGCTACCCAGTTGTTATCCACAAAGATTCAGATAGCGATTACGGTGTAACCGTTCCAGATCTTCCGGGTTGCTTTACCGCCGGAGACACGGTTGATGACGCAATCACTCAAGCCGCGGAAGCCATCGAATGCCACATTGAAGGGTTGGTGCTTGACGGCAATTCAATTCCAACACCCCGTAACATTGAGTTCCATCAGAAAAATCCAGATTATGCCGATGGGGTTTGGGCATTAGTATCGGTAACTCTTGATAAACTCCCAGGTGAATCACGTCGTGTTAGTATTACTATGCATGAAATTCTGTTAGCATTGATAGACCAACATGCTAAGCAGCATGGCGAGACCCGATCGGAGTTTATTGCACAAGCAACAATGGAGTTTATCGCAGGTCATAGCACCGTTGAATAAACGGGCCGGGTATGGATTGAAAGGACATTCTATGCGTCAGCCGGTTTCGACTGCGCTCTTTCACGGCGCAGACCAACCATTTGAACTCTCTGAACAGGAAATTACAGCACCGAATATAGATGAGGTACTGGTTCGGGTGTCGCTGGCGACTATCTGTGGCTCGGACCTGCACACCTTTACAGGACGCCGGACCGCACCGGTGCCGTGCGTATTGGGTCACGAAGCGGTTGGGCGTGTCGCTGCACCGACGCAGGCTCGCGATGCGTATGGCAACCCCTTGCACGCAGGCGACCGTGTAACATGGAGCATCATGGCTGCGTGTGGTGCGTGCGAATATTGTAACAGGCGAAATCTGCCGCAGAAGTGTGAGAAGCTGTTCAAGTATGGACATGCACGAAGTGAAGCACCATATTTCCTCAACGGCGGTTTCGCAGAGGGGATTTGCCTTCGGGCGGGAACGGCGATCTACCGCATCCCTGATGCGGTAAGCGATATTGAAGCAGCACCACTCAACTGTGCGCTCGCCACCGTTTTGGGTGGCTTAGCAACGCTTGACCTCACAGGCCAAACCAGTGCGGTTGTTCAAGGTGCAGGCATGTTAGGTATTTACGCTGCGTGTTGTTTGCGTGAGCGAGGGTTTGAAATTGTCGCCTGTGTGGACCGCGTCGCCGAGCGTCTTCGTATCGCAGAAGCCTTCGGTGCAACGCATACGTTTAATCTCTCGGAAGATTCCACCGTGGAGATTGAGGAAGCCTTACACGATTTAACGGGTGGACGCGGGGTCGATCTCGCCGTTGAAGTGAGCGGCTCAGAAGCTGCGTTAGTCAACTCGCTTGATTGGTTGGGGATCGGTGGCAGCTGCTTGACGCTCGGCTACGTCTTCCCCCATGCCGATGTCACGGTGGACGCACATAAGGTCGTGACAAAATGCTTGACGGTTCGAGGCAATCATAACTACCATCCATCGGCGCTCGGAGACGCGCTTCGGTTCGTTGAGGAGGCGCGGGAACGGTATCCATTTGAGGATTTAGTTGGTGTGGTCTATCCCCTAAAGGAGATCAACCCTGCATTTAATCGAGCGATGCAGGGAGATTTGATTCGAGTAGGCATCAATCCAAGTTTAGAAGGGAAATCGTTGTGAGCCATCGCAAGGTTTTGATTATCTGCATAGACGCCGGGGGACACGACTACCTCGCCGCCAGCGATATACCCAATATCCAAAGATTAGCGGGCGAGGGCTTCTATCAGCATGTAATGTCAGTCATTCCTTCGGTCACAAACGTCAACAACGTGAGCCTCGCCACAGGAACGTTCCCGGAAACGCACGGTATCACGACTAACTATCACGTTGACCGCGAGACGGGTAAGGGAGAGTTCGTCGAGGATAACCGCTTTCTGCTCGCACCGACGTTATTTGAGCGTGCAAAACGGTCGGGCTTTGCGGAGAAAACTGCTCTGCTCGTTACGAAGAAAAAGCTGCTGCGAATGCTTGAGGCTGGAACGGATATCGCTATCGCTGCAGAAGACCCGCCGCCCGAATACGTTGAGGCGGTTGGACCGGCTGAGGAGATCTACTCGTCGGAGATTAATTGGTGGTTGCTACGGGCATTGCGCGAGGTTCTACGTGAACATGACCCGCAACTCGCCTACTGTTCAACAACGGACTGGAATCAGCACAAGTACGCCCCGACCGAGGAACATTCGCTGCAGCATATCGCGGAACTGGATCGACTCATTGGAGAAATTGTGGATGATGATCCGGAACGTGAGATTTATATCACCGCAGATCACGCGATGTTGCCAAAGACGCGCGCGCTCGATCCGGGGCGCTGGTTGACCGAGCATGGCATACCATCAAGCGCTATCCCTATCATCAAAGACCGGTATGTCGCACATCACGGCAATTTGGGAGGGGCAGCGTATGTTTTTCTCCAGAAAGCGGGAGATCTTCCGAAGGCAATTGAAATGTTGGGCGCTGCGCCGGGGGTTGAGGAGATTTATTCGTCAGACGAAGCGGCGGTTCAATTTCGGCTCCACCCGGATCGGATTGGAGATATTTTTGTCCTCGCAGATCGAGACACCGTTTTTGGTGAACTCACCGAGACAGAGACAGCCGTCGATATCAGATCTCACGGTTCACGGCATGAAAGCGAAGTACCGGTGATCGGCTATAATAGCCTTTGGGTAGCAAGCGATTTCGCGTACAACCTTGATGTCGGTCGCTTATTTCTGAAAAGCCTCGCAGATTAACTGGTATTTCAGAGGCTGCGCCGAATGCAAGCCGTAATCATACAAAATCGACTTTAGCGGTCATTAGAAAACGGAGAGATAGTAATATGGCAAGAACTTCAGACCGACCCAATGTCATCGTATTTTTCACAGATCAGCAGCGGTGGGATACAACCGGCGTACACGGTAATCCGCTGGATCTGACGCCCAATTTCGATCGGATGGCGCGACGGGGTACACACCTCCATCGCTCGTTCACATGCCAACCCGTCTGTGGCCCCGCACGTTCCTGCTTGCAGACCGGACTTTACGCCACGGAAACGGGGTGCCATCGAAATGGTATTCCGCTGTCGCCAGATCTGAAGACACTTGCCCACCATTTTGGTGAGAACGGCTATAGAACCGGTTATATCGGCAAGTGGCATCTCTACGACAGAGGTGTTGAAGGGGCTGTCCCTGAATCTGCACGCGCCGGTTATGAGTATTGGCTCGCGTCTAACGTGCTTGAATTTACCTCGGACGCCTATCACACCGTTCTCTACAACAATGATAATGACGCTGTCAAGCTCCCCGGCTATCGTGTGGACGCTGTCACGGATGCCATGGTTCGGTATATTGACGCGCACCAAGGCGATCCGTTTTACCTTTTCACATCATATATCGAACCGCACCACCAGAACCACCTCGACGATTATCCGCCGCCAGATGGGTACCGTGAACGTTACGCGGGGAGATGGATTCCGCCAGATCTCGCTGCGTTGGGCGGCTCAACGCATCAGCATATCGCAGGCTATTACGGCATGGTCAAACGCCTTGATGAAGCGCTCGGCAGGGTGTTGGATGCACTCAGGAGTCTCGACCTGCTCAATAACACAATTTTGCTCTTTACATCGGATCACGGTTGCCACTTCAAGACGCGAAATGCGGAATACAAACGCTCCTGTCACGACAGCTCGATCCGTGTTCCAACAGCGTTGCACGGTCCCGGCTTCAATGGTGGTGGCCAACTTGAACAGTTGGTTAGTCTCGTTGACCTGCCGCCAACGCTTCTGGATGCTGCGGGGATTCCCGTGCCGGACGAGATGCAAGGACGCTCAATTCTGCCGTTGACGAGAGGTAAGACGGAAGGGTGGCCTGAAGAGGTATTCGTTCAGGTCAGTGAGTCACAGGTGGGACGTGCTGTTCGCACCCAACGATGGAAGTACGGCGTTACCGCGCCGGGTGGACGTAGCGCACAAGGTGCGGGATCGGATCGGTATGTCGAGGAGTACCTATACGACTTGCAAGCGGATCCGTATGAGTTGGCAAATCTGATCGGACGGGAGTCACATCAAGAGGTCTCTGCGGTGATGCGGGAACGCCTGATCCGCCGCATGGCTGAGGCGGGTGAAGCGGCGCCGACCATTGAAGCGGCACCGACAGAAGCGAGCGGACAGCGTCGGGTTTCCCCTGAAGAGGCACGTACCTAACCCAACCCAGCAAGATCTGCGTAGACTTTTCGTCCTTCGTTGAACAGGTGTAGGACCTCTTCCCGCTGTGAATCCTTTGCGAACCGCCAATCCCGATTCACTATCTCCATTGCATTGTCAATCGAGCGGACAAAGAATGTCGCGGACTCCTGTGCTACGCTGTCGTTGGGACGACCTGTGCCGACGTAGATAGGGCTGGTGTGGGCGTAGACCGGTTGTGCAAAGCTATCGCGCGCCTCCCCGAAAGCGCGTGCTGCGACCCACCCATCGGATTCGATTCGGAGGTCAAACCCCCATTCCCCGCCCTGTTTCTTCTCGTCCAAGGGCACAGTTTGTGTGACCGCCCCGTTCTGAACCAACTCGACATAGGTGAGCGGATAGTGCGAATCCCACCTAATTTCTCCTGACACGGTGCGAGGCTGACCATTCGGCGATTCGATGGTGCTGCCGGGCGCTTGACCGTCGAGGTTCAGGAACAGCGCCGGTCCGTTTGTGATGAAGGTGCGTCCCGCCTGCAACCCCTTCAACCAACTCTCATAGGTAAATTCGCCATCGGTTTGGACATAGACGCGGTTGTTCGCACAGATGAACCAATCTGTCCCGGTCGATGCGGGTAGCGGGATACCGCAGTTGAGCAGGTGATACCAGATGTCGTATTCGAGATCCTTCCAAGCGGGATCGAACAGGTTGAAGGCGTCCAACTTCCCCAACGCTGCTGCCACCGGTGCTTCCATCCCCCGTCCGTTATGGCACCACAGCACAACGCCTCCCTGCCGTTTGGCATCGTCGCAGGCGTAACAGATCGGCGGGTAGTCGGGATCGAAGTCGCTGACAAGGTTGCCACGACTGACAGGCTCGACCAGATTCTCGATATGCAGGAACATGACGTGCCCGGACCCACCGCCGTAAGGGGAGTTATGCCGATTCTCCTCACCGCAATCGACAAGATGGTGGGCGGTCGAGTAGTCGGTCATGAATCCGAGCGGATACTTATTGCTGGCGTAGGGGATTTCACCCCGCTGCAGGAGGCTGATAACGGTTACACTGAGATCGTGGACCTTGGGATCGAGATGCAATCGCGCATCGGGCTGCGCCTCAGCCTCATTGTAGTGCAGATGAGTATTCCCCGGATACCACCCCTGCGAGGGAAGGTCTGCCCACCGTTTGAGATGCAACTCGACCTCGACTGCCCCTTTCGCCGGCATCGAAACAACCTTGCAAAGCGGTTCGTACTCCGTGCCACGCTCGACGACGATGTCCGTTGAGCCGCGGGGCACGTCCACCGTGAACCCGCCCGGGCAGTAGAAAAACGGGTCACCCGGTCCAATCTTCAGGATACTATCCGCTGGATGGACGAAATTGCCACTACTAGTCAGCACATGGACCTTCGCCTCGACGACGGCACCAGAAACGCTGTCTCGAATGATCCCTCTCAGGGTTGCCATGAAGTTGCTCCTCTTCGGAGTTACGTAGTAAGTTTGTAGTAGCGCAATTCATTGCGCGTCCGGACGCACCGATTTATCGGGGCTACTACAAACCTACCGATTTACTGTAGTTGCCCGTTTCTTAATCCCGCCTGCCTGCTCTCGCTTCTTAGTCCCGCCTGTCCCGATTTATCGGGGATTCATCGGGGGCTTGTCGGAGTCCCGCCTGTCCCGCCTGTCCCGATTCATCGGGGATTTATCGGGGCGGCGATAAATCACCGCACTACAAAGTTTTGAGCGTTCAAGTGTGTAAGTCCGTACCTCTTTACGCTTCTTCACGCAGGGCATCGGCGGGCCCCCACGGCGCAAATGCCACCGTTGCGTAGGGGTTGAAGATGATGTCGTCCTCGCGTCCTGCGAATCGCCACATCCGACGCACAAGATCGCGCTTCACCTCCTGATAGTCGGGGTGGTCACTGAGGTTCACCATCTCGTGCGGATCGTTCCGCAGATCGTACACCTCGTCAAAGTCAAAACCGTTGTAGACGTATTTGAAATCCTTGGTGTTCACAACGCGCTGGCTGTAATACAACTCGACGCCGTTGAACTGGGTGTAGAATGCGTCCGCCCAATCGGATGGGGTTTCGTCTTGCAGGAACGGCACGAGGCTCCTCCCCGTCAGATTTTCTGGCACAGATTCGCCCGCCAACTCGATGAAGGTGGGTGCAAAATCGGCGAGACTGACAAACTCATCAACTTCGCGGTTGGGGTTGGTGATCCCTTGGGGCCATCGGGCAATCGTGGCGATGTTATAAGCCTCACGGAATGCTGGCACACCTTTGAGATATAACCCGTGTGCACCGCAGTAATCGCCGTGATCGCTCATCCGTAGAACGAGGGTGTCCTCCGCCTGCCCTGTCTCCTCTAACGTCTCAAGCACCTCACCGAACATCGCGTCCTCCATTGTGCAGTATCCCCAATAGTGTTGGAGGGACTCGCGCACTTCGTCTTCCGAAAGTTGTCCCCAATACTGCTGACGCGCTCGCTGATACACGCGGGGTTTGTCTTCGAGGGTGTCGTGGAAGTTCGGCGGTAGCGGAATTTCTTTGGGATCATACATCTGGGCGAATCGCTCCGGCACGATGAACGGGTCGTGGGGACCGCTCGGTCCGATATATAGGCACCACGGTGCGTCCGCTTGTGCCAATCGCCGCAATCCTTCTAACCCGGATTGGACAACGCGATAGTCTCGGTGATCTTCGTAGCCTTTCGGTGTATCGGTCGGATAGGAATTGTATAGCTGGTAGTGTCCCCATCCGGGACGGAGGATCTGTCCGCGCTCGCGTTCCGTTGATTCGGGTTCTTTGGCTTGTTCCTGCCACTGCGCGACCGAACGGTGCATGTAGCTGCCTTTGCCACCTGTGAGGTGCAGATCTTCCCAACCGCGGTCGGACGGGTTCTCGGCGTCGGTGACGTGCCATTTTCCTGCGTACGCCAAGTTATAGCCCGAAGATCGGAGTGTCTCGCTGAACATCCCGACACCTTCGTAGAGTTCGTGGTGGATAGCGGTCGGATTGCTGACGTTGTTGTAAATGCCGTGCCGACTGGGATATACGCCTGTCATAAACGTTGCGCGTGAGGGGCAGCAGTGCGCGGTTGGACAGAATGAACGGTTAAATAGAATCCCCTCCTGCGCTAATCTCGTAGCGTTTGGCGTGATACACGGATGGTCTGGATGTACGACATCGGCTTGTTCCTGATCGGTCATAAAGATAAGGATGTTGGGTTTCATATTCTCTCCGATACAAAAATTACTTGAGGAGTGTGCATGATAATTGTCTGAATCAGGATTCTCAGGTTTCTTAATCCCGCCTGCCTGCTCTCGGCTTGTCGGAGTCCCGATTCATCGGGCCTGCCCCGATCTTATCGGGGGATTTATCGGGGATAGAAACCGGAACGTGAAACGGAACTATTTTAAGACGGGACAGGGTGTATTTAGCCCCAGAGGGGCGACATGTTTATAGCATACCGATAGCCCCATACCCCAAAGCCCCAGTTGCTTTGAATCCCGATGAAATCGGGGCGGGGCGACATGTGTAGCCGAAGGGCGGAACGCAAGAAGAATGGATGAACCAACTAATGAATCAATGAACCCTTGAACAATGTGGAAACAACTTTCTTACTAGCTAGCACCAAAGGTTAATAGGTTTGGTCTTTCGCTCCAGTTTTTAATCCCGCCTGTCCCGATTCATCGGGCCTGTCCCGATTTATCGGGGGGATTTATCGGGGCGGAGCAATATGTCTATAGCAATGCGGATACGCCCAGCCCTTGCGCTCCAGAGGAGCGCAATGTGTATAGCAAAAGCGGTTATGGCTTGGATATGTCTATCCAAGCCGAGCGAGTTGGACGACTAGCAACTTAGATTATGATAGATACAAACTGGGGTTATGTCAAGATTTTATTCCCTCAGCATCGGTTAAAACTCGGTGGTGATCCCGAGGTAGGGGATGATCGGGAATTGGTAGATCTCGTCCTTTTCGGAATAGTCGTCGTTGTAGCTGAAATCGAGCAGATTCTTGCGATTATAGGCATTCAAGAGTTCAAGAAAGAAACTCATCTCCCAGCTGTTAAATCGGAATGCTTTGCTGAGTTTCACGTCCAATCGGTGATAGGGCGGTAGGCGCGCTGAATTTATCTCCGCGTAATTTGGGATGTAGATCAACTCGTCGTTACGCGGATCGGTTTTCTGAGTGGCGCCTTCTACTGGAGTATAGGGATTTCCAGTTCGATATTGCCATTTTAGACCGATCTCCCACGTCGGCGTCAGCCTATAAGTCGCCGCCAAGGTCGCAACATGTGTCTGGTCAAACGAATAGTATCGATACGGTTCTTCCGGGCGGTCACGCCGCTTAGAAAGCCCATACGTGTAGGATCCCCAACCTAAGAATCGATCTCCGGCACGATGGCGTAGGAACACTTCTGTTCCCTGCGCAAATCCAGCGCCTTGGTTAAGATATATCATGTCATCATCGTTGGTCACAAGGTTCGCAAGATCTTTATAATAGCCTGCGAATTTGAACTCTGTCCCCTCCGACACTTGACGTGTGAATTCCAATACATAATGACTGGCTTGGCTTGTGGTCAGATCAGGATTCCCAACGCTTTGGGTCAGTCGTGGTGGGCCCGGCACCTGATAATAGTTTCCGTAAGAAAGTTGCAGTTGAGAGCCTTCCATAATATCCAATAGAAGACTTCCGCGCGGTTGGATAGAAAAGTCGTCAATAAGGTTAAAGTAATCCACCCGTAAACCGAGCACAACTGACAGGAATGGCAACACTTTATATCGGTCTTGTAGATACACTTCCATTCGTCTGCCAGATACGGATTCATCGAATTCTTGCTTTTCGATGAACCGTGGGTCATAGTCAACTTCGCCCTCATCGGGTGGACGGATGAACTTGCCGGTCGCGCTGCCCGGTTCAAAACCCAGTATCACGCCGGTTTCAAGTTGATGTTTCGGGTTTAAGGTGTAGGTGATGTCCTCGCGGAGCACGTAATCTGGTGCATCAATCTTTAGAGAAAGCTCAGGACCGGCACTGACGTCGAATTGGAAATCGGAGCGGGTCAGGGACAAAAAGGAGGTCAGCCGGTCAGTGAATCGGGAACGGAGGTGAATCCCAGCCCCTTCAAAGCCGCTTCCGAAGCTAATGTTCCCTCTGACATCTTCGTCCACATCCTCACCATCCAGTTTGAGTGCAAAACTGTCGCCAGAAGCGAATATATTCAGAGAGAGTTGATGCTTGTCATTGAGGTCATAGCCTCCCTTTACCTGATAATCCCAGAACCGGGGGAAGGCGGTGATTGCACCACTATCAAACGCCAACGATCCGAGAAACAGATCGATGTAACTTCGTCGTCCAGCAAAATACCAGAAACCCTGATCGCTGATTTGCCCCTCCAACAGCCCTTCCGAGTACAGCACGTTCAGGTTAAATTTTGCACGAAATCCGTCTCTGTTTTTATTCCGGGAATAGATGTCGATTACCGCCTGCGAATCGACGCCGAATTCGGCACCGTAGCCGCCGGCGTAGACATCGATCCGCTCAATGACTTCGGAACTGAGGGACGAGACGATTCCGCCGAAGTGGTAGGGATAACCGATCGGCACCCGATCAAAGTAGTAGAGGTTGTCTTCATCAGAACCGCCGCGGATATAGAGCGCACCGCTAAAATCGTTTGCGACACCGATACTGGGCAGGGCTTGTAGGGCGCGCAGCGCATCGCCCGTGGAACCGGGGACCCGCTGGATCTCTGAGCCACTTAAGGTTTGTCTGCCGACGGGTGCTGCAGCACGTTCTCCGGTCACTTCGACCTCATCAAGTTCGACTGCAATCTGTTCAAGGTAAATTTTGAGTTCGGTTGTTTGTCCCGGTTCAATGGTAACGACAACATCCTCCGACGGCTCGTAACCGGAAGCGGAGGTGGTAAGTGTATACGTTCCGGCGGGTAGGTTCCGGACTCGAAATTCGCCGTTCCGGTCGGTTGTGAGCCGCTGGTTTGTTTCTACGATGCGGATCCGTGCGGATGCGACCGGCTGCTCAAGATCCTGTTGATAGACTACTCCGGAAATTTCCCCCGTGCTGCTTGGCGGTTGTTGTCCAAACCCAGCACAGGGATAAATAAATACGATTAGTAAAAAGCAGATTAGAAACCGATTCACGTGGTAATATTCTCCTTTGATGTTTTAAGTTTATTTTTATGACGGAAATATCTTAATCTGAGTTGACATGTTGGAGCAAAATAAGGGAGCATCCGAACCATGTTTATTTGCAGGGTGGGAACAGATAGGATAGAAGTGGTCCAAAGCAGGATGATGAATCGCATGACATGGATTTCATCCGCTGCTGTTAGCCCCAGCGGGGCGACATGTTTATAGAATACCGGAGCCACCATACACCAAAGCCCCAGAGGCGCGATGCGGGTATGATATTCGCGGTCCTTCAACGAAGTTATCCACAATCACTTAACAGAATTTAACAAAATTTAACACTTTTGGCAGAAGTCAGGGTGTCTAGTAAACTGTCAGATAAATGTAGCGCAAACTGTTAGTTTGCGGGGGGATCACAATCTAACAGATTGTGGTACAAAAGCCTCCTTTAGACACCTCCCCCGCACAGTGGCTTGGATAGACATAGCCAAGCCGAGCACGGAGTGACTTATCACAATTTATTTGATGAAATACTAGTACACTAGGGCAACCACAAGGGTTGCCCCTACATAAAAACAGTAGCCCCAGAAGGGCGACGTGTGTATGATATCCGTCCTAAGCCTCCGGTAAGGTTTGGAGGTGATGCTGCCGCTCCTCCCAGTCGGGCAGGTAGGCGGACATGAAACTTTTGAACACCCTCCCGTGATTTGGGGCGAGGAGATGGACTAATTCATGAACAATGACAAATTCTCCCAACGCTTCCGGTAGGTCGAGCAGGTCGGTGTTGAGGGTCAACCGTCCATTCGTCGATATAGATGCCCACTTCCTCCGCATGTCGCGTAGATGCACCTCCCGCACGGTGACACCCATGCGGTCTGCCCATTCCGACACCGCATCTTTCAAATCCTCTGAGTCATTCCAGACAGTTTTCACCTTCATATTCGTTGTATCTCTAGCGTAAGTTGCTAGGGCGTGTTGACATTTTGATATTGCGAATTCGGCAAACGTTGTAATCATCGGTCAATCTGCCAAATGTAGCGCAAACTGTTAGTTTGCAGGCTCGGATCACAATCTAACAGATCGTGGTACAGAAGAATACTTTTAACCGCTCAACCCAGTATTTTGTCGAGATGTGAATCTCGACCTACAATTGACTCAGGCGCATCTCCAATAAGATATTTGTTGCGAAGTAGGTTACGGCATACGGCACCCCGATAAATCGGGATTCAGAGCAATATGCCTACTACTTTTTATATCCGTTGTATCTCCAATAAAGCCCTTGCCGGTGCCATAACACCCCCTGCTGCAACGATTGATCTCAAGGTACTGTAGAGCTTAATCCTTAACTCACGCTCCTGCTGTTCATTCCACTGATAGTCGGGAAACTGGTTAATCAGGTTATCAACCTCTCGCGTTTGTTCTGGGGTGATCTCCTCTGCAAACCCCTTGAGAACCGTATAAACCGCGTAGGCGTTATCGTCCAGGTTCATGCAGGTCTGCTCGCTTGACGCCCGTTCACATGCCTCCACTAATTCTTCATACTCAGCCAGTGCCTCCTGCGTCGTCAGTTGACGGTCCTCATAAGCTTCTGCGAGTGCCTCCGCCCGTTCTCCGATCGAAATCAGAAACGGTTTCGACCGTCCTTCTTCCGTTACCGTTTTACGCAGTATCTTCCGCAAATTTAGCACCTTCACCGTATCCGATACATCGCTATTTCCAACTTCCCTCAATGTGTTTGCGTTCAGTTCCTGAATAGAGCCCGGCAGCACGAACCGATCGCTCCCTGTATGCTCCTGTAGAAGTTCCTGCGTTTTAGCGGTCAACTCCTTATCGACATAAATACGGTCAGCGTAGGCGTTACGGATGAGTCCATAGAGCGATGCAAGCGACTGATAATCCGCTATAAACGGACGTAAGAAGGGGTCCGGCGATAGAATAGTATAGATATTTTGTACTTGCTTGAAGAATTTGAAAAACCCCTCCCGATCATCCTTGTCGTCGAAATGTTCAATCGCGCGCTCTTTCGCCCTATCGTCCCAACCCATCGCAAAGGGCAAATACTCTGCCGCGTCCTCCTGAATGAGTTTGGCGAAAAGGTTCTTAAGCACATCAATGTTCCGAATCACACTCCCCACCACGTCCGAATCAAAGGCGAGGGCTTTTTCCAAGCTCCCGAAGATACCGACAAAATCTAAGACAAATCCGTAAGGCTTTACCAGTCCGTCGTCGTCCTCATAAGGACGGTTGACGCGCGCAATTGCCTGTAGCAGCACATGGTCGCGCATCGGTTTATCGAGGTAGATACAGTAGAGGATCGGCGCGTCGAAGCCGGTCAACAGTTTTTGGGTCACGATCAGAATCTTCGGTTTCTCGTTTCTGTCGATGAATTTCTTACGGATCTCTTTCTCTTCGTCATCGGTGTGGTGATATGCCTGTAGGTGTTCGGGGTCTTGATGGTAGGGGGAATAGACCACTTCCGAATACTCCGGCGGTAGATGTTTGTCAAGCGCTACCTTGTACAGCGCACATGCCTCACGATCTACAGCGACCAGAAACGCCTTGAACCCCATCGGTTCTACATTTTCCTGAAAATGCTTCGCAACAGCTGAGGCGACGTTATCAATTCGATCGGGTGCTTTCATTATCGCTTTTAACTGGACCGCACGATCCAGGATTGCGTGGAGCTCCTCAAAATCGCTCACACCCGATCCCATCACATACCTGAAAAATTCCTCCTCCAGTGTTTCGCGGTCAACCTGCAAACCGGACGGTGCAAGGGCATAATTGAGTGGAACGGTGGTGCCATCTTCAATGGATTCGGCTATCGCGTATTTATCCAGATAGCCCTGTGCGTCGTCCGCACCGAACACCCTAAAGGTCCCCTCGCCTTGACTGAGTTTGTTGATCGGGGTGCCGGTGAAGCCGATATAGGTCGCATTGGGGAGGGCTGCCATCAGGTAGTTGCCCAGATCGCCGCCGGTGGTTCGGTGCGCTTCGTCAACAAGTACAATCACACTTTCGCGGGTGTTGATATTCGGCGGTATATCGTTGAATTTATGGATCATTGAGACAATCAAACCGCGATAATCGGAGGACAGAATTCGTTGTAGATCTCGCTTGCTCTCCGCGACTTCAAGCGAGGTAATGCCGTAGCCGGTGATATTCCTGAAAAGCTGGCTCTCCAATTCATTGCGATCAATTAGCATCAGCACCGTCGGCTTTTCTGTCTCACCACCCCCGCGCAATAGCCGGGAGGCGACTGTTATCATGGTGAGGGTTTTGCCGCTGCCCTGCGTGTGCCAGATAAGCCCGCGCTGTTTGTTCGGGTCGTGAACTCGGTCAATCACCTTGTCTACCGCGCGGGTCTGGTGCTGACGTAAGACAACTTTGGTCAGTGCGTCGTCTTTGCTCTGGAAGATGATTGACTCCTCCAACACTTTCAGGAATCGCTCACGATCAAAGAAGGTCTTGACTTTCCCCTCGTAGTTTGTAGGTTCATCGGTCTTCCAGTTAAACAGGTTTTTGCGGTTGACGTTCCATGTTACGCCGTAGTAAAGATCCAGCATCTGCGTGACGCCGAACAGTTGTGCGGCGGTGAACATCTCCGGTGTTTCGTGGTGGTAGCGGCGTATCTGCTCCACACCCTCCGCCAATCCGTCCTGCTTGCCCGCGGATTTGGTCTCCACGACCGCCACCGGAATTCCGTTAATCAGAAACACGACATCGGCGCGGTTGCGGTGGACTGTCCCACTCTGTATCCATTCATCGGTCACATGAAACAAATTATTGTCAGGGTTCTCAAAGTCGATTAGGGTGACATTCCGCTCGCGGTTCTCCGCTGGGACAAAAATCGATCGCTCCCCGCGCAGCCAACAGAGAGCGTCTTGGTTTCCCTCAAGTGTCGGTCGAAGCAGATTCAGTCCTCGCACAATCTCACCGCAAAGAGACTGGTCCAATATCCCGCCGTTGAGTTTCATCAGTTGCGCTTGCAGTATGTCGGCAAAGTAAAGCCCCTTATCGCCGCCGCGCATTTGCATGGCTTCTAATCGAGAAACAGCCCTCCAGCCAATTTCATCAGCGTATTCGAGCATTGGGTCTTGTACTGCGGCACGTTCTGACATCATTTTCTCCGAAACGTAAAAAAAACTCACACACACTCAGCGCATGAACGAATGGACCTTTGAACCGTTGTCCTCTCCCCGATAAAATCGGGAAGTTCATATAAAAAGAAAGTGCAAAGCACTATGAGAAACCGAGTTTTTTCTTGAAAACTCGGTTTCTATTGCACGATTTCTTAACATGAGCCAATCGGGATTGAAACCAATTTGTCAATGCGCCTTGTTTTCTGTCTAGGGCTATTTATTTTCGTTTTTCTGCTTGTCGTAAGTCGGGCTGCGGAACGGAATAGGGGAATTGCATCTGTTATAGAAATTAGACAATTAACCAATTTGAACCACGGATTAACCGATGTCGTAGCGTAGATTTCCTAATCTGCGTGACTGCGCGCAACCACAGGTTGGAAACCTATGGCTACGATAGGAAATTGGAGGCGATTTTTCACAATTCGATAGGCGTAAATCTTACACAACATTTACATGCGATAGCCCTAGAACGGAAGCGTGAGCCTTTGCAAAACGCCCCTATCTATGTTATAATTAGCAACCCTTAGGGTCGTGGCGATCTTTGCGACATACCATAGGAGGGGTTTCCAGCCCCGAAGGAGCAACAATGACAAACAAAGAAATCACAAAAGGATTCGATGAAATCCGGCAGCTACTACGACAAACGGTAGAGGAGTCAAAGCAGCGGTCTGAAGCAGCTAACCGGCGATCCCAGGAATTTGACCAACAGTTACAAGATATGAATGAAGCAGCTGAACGGCGATATCAAGAAACGAGCCAACTGTTTCAAGAGATAGCTCAACAATTTCAGGAGACTAAGGCGTTTATGCAGGAAAACGCCAGGCGAATGCGTGAAACCGATCGCCGAATCAGAGAGCTCACCAATCTCTTCACAGGTCAATGGGGAAAACTGATCGAAGCACTCATCGAACCCGGATGTTTACAACTATTCCAGGATAGAGGCATAAATGTCACAAAGAGTACACGCCACGTCGGTAGCTCGCAAAACGGCCGACACATGGAAGTCGATATCCTTTTAAGCGACATAGGCGCCAAAATTGTCGTCGTCGTTGAAGTAAAGACAACCCTACAGGTATCCGATGTACGCGATTTTCTCAGCAAATTTGACACCTTTTTAGACTTCTTCCCACAATACGAAGGATATACCATCTACGGCGCTGTCGCCGGTGTCCAAATTGACGAAGGCGTTAGTGAATTCGCTTACCGCCGCGGCCTGTTCGTTCTCGGCCTAGGCAGAGAGGGGTTGGTTCGGCTGCTAAACGACAAGCAATTCAACCCAAAAGTTTTCAACCGTTAATTTGGCAATTCCGCATCAATTAGTGACACGGCGGATCTTTGCCCTGTCATTAGTTCGTCGAGCATCGCGTGGAATAGTTCGTCCAATCGTTCGGCTTCCCCTTCAAGGGCCGCGATTTTGGTGTCACAGGCTTGTAAAACATCACTAATTCCTGATTGTTCGTCAATTGATGGTACTACCACAGGAATTTCGGCACTTTTACTCGCATTAAAAACAGAATTAACCGACGATTGTGAGCGTTTTAGTGCAAAGAATCCTTTTTTTCTTAGATAGTGAAAGTAGTGAACAGCAAACTCGTTTTTCAGTTTTTTAACGAAGCGAAAACGCAAGATAAAGGATGAAAAAGTATATTCGCCACCTAAATCAAATAGAGCAGTTTTTCCAACATGATGCTGACTTCCACTCCGCCAGTTAAACAAAACATCACCCTTTTCCAGAATCAACTTATCCCGCTTGTTTTCTGACAACTCATAGTAGCGAAGCGTTGATAAATCCAACGTTCCTTCCAATGTAATGTTAATGTTTGTTAAGATCGGCACCCCTACTGATTCGTCAAGAAGATGTGCTACCGCTGCCTGAACTCCATAAGTAACGTCAGCAATATCACCTAACCTCACTACTTCCCAACTCTCAGGAATCTCTCCGATTTCTGTTTGCTTGCGGGGTTCGTCCTTCGTGCCGTATGAAAAGAGGTAATCCATCAACGCGGCTTTGCGCTCGCGCTCTAAGGCAAGCTCGCGTTGCCGTGCGGCTTTCGCTTCTTGGATTGTCTGTAAAATGTGGGCAATGGCGCGTTGTTCAGGAAGTGGAGGAAATTCAATATGTACTCCTAGTAATGCAGATTGTTTTATTCCCTTAGCTGTCGTTCCAGTTGCCCTTGCTTGAAGTTCACGCTGTACAAGCTCGGAAATAAGCAGAAAATAGAAAAAACGAGAGTCTAGTTGTGTAGAATCAACTCGTAAGCCGTAAAGTCTTTGCCCCAAACAATATTCCCATTCATTCGTCAAGAGAATCGCCTGACCTAACGGAGCTTCAGATGTTAATAAAACGTCACCCTTCCTGAGTTTTTTAGACATCCAGCGTTCATACATCTCCGGACTAACGTAGCGTATTCCTTCGCTAAAATTTAAACCCCCATTCTTGAGATTTCTCGCCGAAATGACTGGAACCCCCTCATCGGAAAAATCACCTCCCAATTTCTTTGGTGTTCGCCCCCGATAGTCAATGACATCAATCAATACGTCCTTTAGGGTTGCAGAAATTCTTCCATTTTTCATTATGCGTTTTCTCCACCAGCTAGACTAAGCTGTGCTAACACCTGATCCAAGATCTTATCCGCCGTTTCGCGGGCGATACGTGCCTCCGTTAGGTCCTCCAAAATCTCAGAGACGGGGCGGTGTTCTACTTTATCTGCCACATCCACGAACTGGGAAGGGCTCAGGCTATAGTCGGTTTTTTGGGCATCTTCCAACGTGATAACCGCGCTTAACTGCTCGCGGGATTCCCACGCCCCATATACTTCCGCCGCAACCTTAATCCCTTCATCAGTTAGGACGTTTTTCGGTTTCTCGCTGACGAAATATTTAGAGAGGTTAATCAGCAGGATTTGTGATTTACGTTTTGCTGGTTTGCTGCGGTTCAGGAGTAAAATGATCCCCGGTGCAGTTGTGTTATAAAACAGGTTTTCGGGCAGCAGTATCACCCCTTCAATCAGGTCGTTCTCGACAAACGCTTTTCGAATATCCCGTTCTCGACTGGTCTGTTTGCTGCCGGAGCCACGAGAGACCGCGCCGGTATCGAGGACAATCGCGGCGCGTCCGGTCGCTTTCAGGGAGGCGAGAATATGCTGCACCCACGCCCAATCTGCGGATGAACTCGGTGCAACGCCATAATCAAATCGTCCCCAACTGTCGTTGGCGTAAAAAGCGTCGTCATACTCCTTCTGATTCCACATCGGATTGGCGAGTACATAGTCGAAGCGTTGCAACCCCGAATTCTCATCGACAAACCCCGGATTGCGGAAGGTGTCGCCGATACGCAAATCGGCACCGATAAAGTCGTGTAGAAAGGCGTTCATCTTCGCCATGGCGTAGGTGGTGGGTGTCAGTTCCTGCCCATAGATCTGTGGGGCTGCGCTTTTTTCGTCCGGATGTTTCTCCTCAAAGAACAGGCGGGGTTTGATAAGCAGACCGCCTGAACCGCAGGTGGGGTCGTAGATGGTGGTGTGTGGTTCGGGGTTGATGAGGCGTGCCATTAGCCAGCCGACCTCTTTCGGGGTGTAGAACTCGCCCGCGCTCTGTCCCTGTCCTTCGGCAAATTTCCGCAATAGGTATTCGTAGGCGCGGCCGAGGATGTCTGGCTCTGTGTTTTGCAGCCCAAGCCGATGTTGGCTGACGACCTCAATCAGTGCTTCCAGTCGGTCATCGTCAAGGGTGCGTTGTCCGCTCTGGCGTTCGTTGAAGTCTTCGACATCCAGAACCCCCTGTAACAGTGGGTTCAGACGTGCAACCTCACGCATGGCTTCGGTGACGAGTTCGCCCAAGTAACCATCTGCGGGATGGTTGCGGAGTGCCTCCCAACGATATTTTTGAGGGATATAGAAACGGACAATCGGAGGGCGTCCGGTCTTTAGTGCGTCCTGATGGTCTTCATCTATTATTTCCCGTGTCCCTTCCTCATCACCACCGTATTCCTCGACCAGATTTGCAACTTCATCGTCGAACACATCGGATAGCCGTTTGTAGAAAATTAGGGGTAGGATGAAGTCCTTGAATTTCGGGGCATCGGTCGCCCCTCGAATGACACAGGCGGCGTCCCATAGCCATGTTTCAAGGGTGGAGATGTCTAATCGTGCCTCGTCTGGGGAGGAAAATGGAATTGTGGTTTGTGCTGCATCTGCTGTAGCGTTATTTTTTGGCAACGGTTATGCTCCTGTTTTTGTTTTTTTAGCTAGTTTGTAAAAGCAGTCGATTTCTCGCTAGAGGTACACTGTCGTGTTCAGGATATTTGGTGAATCCGCCACGCCTCAATGGCGCTTGTGCTACTACCCCAGGGGTAGAGCTGTCCTAAAAGTCGTGTTACCTTCAACAAGAAACGTGCTCAACCTTTAGGTACAAAATAGTAGCACTTTTCGGGGTAGTTTGTTATAATTTCGGTATCGAAACACAAAGGGGTTAGAAGATGCGACAAGCAGGAGAATATATCGCGGCTTGATCCTTATGTGACTTGCTATCCTCTTATCCTCCGATATTCGCTTGATTAGTTTATGGAGATAAAAATTGGTGCGTAGACAGCGTGAATCCAAGAATAAATATTTGCAGGTGCAAGAACGAATAGAAAAACTTCTCGATTCGCCGCTCCACGAATTAGCAGCGAAATTAAAGTGTCTTACTAATTTTAAACATGAGCAGATTATTGAGTATGTTTCTAAATTGTTGGAACGTGTGCCCGAAGAATTCAATCGTCATTTCTACTTTGATGCTTGGATGATACAGTCGATCGTACAAAGTTGGAGCAACGATTTAACTCCGAACTCTCGTATGATTATCCCCACCCACTATAATGAATGGGGATATGAACGGATTCCTATTCCTACTATATCTACGGGGCGCTCAAGTTTAGCGGTGAGCTTCATCTACATTCCATCTGCAGTAAGTAAGGAAATTCCATCACTTCTTGATTATTCATGGTTCTGCCATGAACTTGGACACCATTTTCTCACGCTGCAAGGACACCATGATAAATTATTTAACGAATTTCTTCCGCATCTTGACAGACGTATTTCAGAATTGAAGAGGATGTCAATATCGGATCGGGGGCTTGCCAAAACCCGATCTCAAGCAGCCATAAATGAAATTGACACCAAATGGCGAGACTCAAGATGGGTTGAAGAATTAGCAATTGATGTGATCGCCCTCTGGAGGTGTGGTCCGGCATACTTGGCAGCCTTTGAAGACGCACATGAGAACACGGAAGACCCGTTCATCATCGAATCAAATCACCCACCCGTTAAACTCAGAACCTACGCGCTATTACATGCTGCTCGAAAATTACGGTGGAACAAGTATCTTTCAGGCTTAAAACAGATACACAATAGCTGGCATAGGATACCACCGTCAATTGGAAACCAATATCGGTTATTGCATAATCATGAACTTGTGACTCAATGCGTTGATGCAGCACTAGCTTACTGTAAAAGTTCAAGAATACCTCGTCTTAAACTTGAAGATCTCAATAAAATACGCTTGAATTTGGATCTACAGAATAACTTTTCTAATGGCATTGAACTTATTGTTGCTGCTTGGTTAGTCCATTATGAAAACGAAAAATATTACGATGATTGGGAGGAACAAACCTTTAATAAACTAACCAATGATATCATAAAGGCCCCTGTTAAACAGTGATGCCCGTGATTTTATAGGCCTTCGACAATTGTAGAGCTCCTCCATTGGCAACATGCAGAACCCACGGAAGTTTCGTTCCCGTGTCAATTTTGGAAAAGCACATGTCGGTTTCCCAGAACAGGTCGCGTAAGGCATCTTCGGGATTAGCTGTGCCGTAAATATTGTGAACGTGAACGAGCAGCGGTGATGCAGTGCCTTGACGGGACAGATATGGCTCACCCGTCGTACATGTAATCGCAGCATCTTTATCGGGAAATGGGAAGACACATCTGCCAACTGTGGGATTCTCAATGGTATTATTGTTACTTCTGCGGAGGACCCTCCAAAATGCAGCTCTTTTAGAAATTTCTAATGCTGTCCAAAGCGCATCATTATCAATCCATTTTCTGCTCTGGAGTTCTTTACATAATTTATCAAGTGTGTCCTTCTCATTCCAATGGTCACCTTGCCCACCTAATCTGCCATCACGGAAGAAAAGGACACTATTAAAATCTGGCTTCTCAATACCAGCGTCAACCAGATTTTGGTATAGTTCGTCAAGCAGGGAGAGAAGACCAATGTAAAAGTAACGGTCAGGAATCGGCTCAACTTTCTGTGTTTGAATATTCACCTCTTTAAGCAAAAATATAAGTCCCTCAGAGGGTTGTGCAAAGCCATACCCAGCGCATACCATAACACGGTTGTTATGCACTCCTCCAACATCAATCCCCAAGTGAAGGTTGTAATGAAAAGATGCAACTGGTGCAAAAGGAACCCAGTGATGTTTGACCAGTAGGTTTAAAAGACATTGTTTATAGTGATCTTGAATCTTGCGAGCTGCGCGCGGATTTGTTTTTGCGAATTCTCTCGGGTGTCGATTTACCCATTTTTGAGGCAGAGTATTATCATGGTGAATACACTGTGAGGGGATTGAGATTTCCTTTTTTATTTCTTCGTGTGTGTCTATGTCAGAGCGTTTTTCATTACGTCCTTCAGGAAGTACAACGAACAAGGTATCGTATTCTTCTTGTTCAACCTTTTGCTTTATATCGTGGATCGTTCGGTACCACCATTGCGCCTCGAATCGAAAATTTAACCCCTGCTGAATTACCAATTGGTTAAGATCTCTTCTCAGACGACTTGCACGCTCTTGTCCGAAACTTTGAGGGTATACAAGGAGTGGATTTATGGGTCTTTGTTGCAAGTAACCGTTTTTACGGATGTGATCGACCAACTCCCCCCGCCGATGTTTTAAATCGTGTGGTAAGTTACCTTGCGGTGCAGGAAGGCGGTCAATCCCTTCCGGGGAAGTCTTGACACGGAGTGTTGGAGGTTTGAATTGGATGCTGTAAAAGTTCCGGGCATCAACAGGTTGTTCAGACAAGTTGATTGTTTTTTCGTAAGCGTCTAACCCATTGAGGAAATCGCGTAGTATATCATACCAGTTGGCCCGTTCCTCTGGGGCAATAATTGTCTCTTGATGACGTTCTTGGGTAATCCCGGAATCAGGTATAAATCGTATTTCATTTAAAGGAACAGAGATAGGTAGTTTCTTGTACTGTTTACAGAGAAGCGTTTGATCCGCTAGGGCGATTTGGTCCATTGGATCAAGTTTCGTATGAGTGACAATTTCGTCCGGATTGTCTAATTCAAGTACGGTGGCTGCGGCATTCCCCGGAAAATGCCAAACTTGAATCCCTAAAGGTTGGTTTTGACGTGTTAGACGGTTTTCTTGTTTGAGTCGAATCATCTCCGCCAACTGTTCAACTTCGCTGCTACGATAATAATCCGCAAAGGTTCGACCATCAATACTTTTGGTCCTAATTTCAGTTTGTAGTACCCAAAGGTTATTTTCAAGAAGTTCAGGCGAGACATAAAACCTACGACAGTAAATGATGTCCTGACCTGAATTCGCTAAGTCAGGCATCTGGCAAAAACTGTTAAAATATTGCCAGAACGGTCCAATTTCCTCTGAAAGACTGTTCTTGAAATGTTGTTTGATGCTTTCTCGCAGAATTCCTCTAAAAATTGCCTGATGATCTGGTTTACTCATTTGGGCTTTGAACTCGCGAGCCCGTGTAACTCGATAGCCCCTGAAGTCGCTCTGCTGAGGAATATCCCAATGTTCGGGTATAGCCGCCGTTGTTTCATCTACATCAAGGATAAAGCCGTAGCCGGGACACTGCCCCGCGTACTGCCGACGCAAGTCCCACATAATGTCTTTTATTTTTCCTCGATCCTCGTTTTTTGATTGATTACCGTTCAGTGGAACGATTTTGTAGATTGCAACCTCCCAACTTAGATCTTCTAGGTCAAGGATACTATAAGCATTAAGAAACTCCGTGTTCTTGGAATCGGTAATTTTTTTATCTTCTTTCATTGCGCTCCCTCGTAAAAAAATATGTCACAGCGGCTCCTGTCAAGCTAGAGATGACTGGTAGCCACGTATTGAAACTCCGCTCAACAACTTCCATAGCAGCAGTTTTATCATTGAAAGCTAACACGGTCACAAGCACGTGGTGAATTACAAAAGATCCGCCAAGTATAATGACTAGCAGATATGCAATCCGTCTTGTGGTAGTTGCTTTATGTCTCTCAATTAGATCATAGGACGCGTCAGATTTAAGCGAAATGGGGCCGCCTTCTATATCAATTCCAGCGATTTCACTATCTTCGGAACTTGACTCATCATTAAGTTCCAAAGTTGTTTCTTCACCATTATCACTTTTTCTTTCTCTTTCCACAATTACTTACCCTTTCGAGAAAGCGACTGTAATGAAGGAATAACAAGGACTCGTTCATTTCCAGTCTCCGGGTCTCGCACAATAATTTCGTTGTATCCTTTTTTGGCTTGTGTTTGTAGTGCTCGGTTGATTTGTAATGAATCGCGCACAGTTTCAGCCAGAGAGGAATAATGTCCTTCTTCTTTCATTTCCTCTAAAGCCTCGAAACTATTCACATCAAATGTGAATGCTACCCGCTTACTATCCTTCGTTGCCATCGTTTTTGCCTCCTAATTTTCATGATAAATATGACAAGCACATTATAAGTATACCCTAAACACATATTATTGTCAACAAATTTTGCATCATATATGCTGCATATTTGATGCCGTTTATACATCAACATATATGCCGCATTTATAACTGTCTGAATTTTTAGACCCGTCCCGGAAATTCTTTTTCGCGGATACGCATGAAACGGAACTGTCTTGGCAGCGTCCCATAGCTATGTTTCAAAGGTGGAGATGTCTAATTGTTCTTGGTCTGGGGAGGAAAATGGGATTGTGGTTTGGGTTGCATCTGTTAAATCTGCGATTCAGGCTTAACCGCTCAACCGAACCTACATTTATCCGCGTAATCTGCTAAATCCGTTTTAATCCGCGATTCAGACAAATGGCACATACCGCCCCGCTGGGGCTTTGCTTCTGTGTCAACTGAGGTTAGTATATGTGTTGACACATTAAAAACTAAAGGGCAACAACTCGTTGTTGTCCCTCTCTATCTTCGGAAGGAATAATGCGGATCTCAATATCGTGATTCAGCCGGTTAAGAAATGTCATTAATCGCTCGACACTGTAATGGTTAAATTGCCCCTGTTTTAGCCGTGATATTTCAGGTTGCTTCACGCCTAAAATTTTTGCTGCTTCTGTCTGTGTCAATTCTCGCTTTTCTATAATCTGAAACACTTCGAATCCCAGTTTTACCTTGAGAAACAGTTCCTCTGCATCCGGCAAGTCGAGATCTTGAAAGACATTGCCGGAACTCTTTTCAAATTGAATCTTGTTATTCATAATTTGCCTCCAGTTCTTGCGCCATTCTTAGGCGTCTCCTGATTTGGCTTGCATCTGCTGAATATGCGATTCAGGCTTAACCGCTCAACCGAACCTACATTTATCCGCGTAATCTGCTAAATCCGTTTTAATCCACGATTCAGACAAATGGCACATGTCGCCCCTCCGGGGCTTGGGTCCGTGGGGTATCACACCGGCTATAAACATGCCGCCCCGCTGGGGCTAAAGACGGACAATTGCTCTCGCTCGTTTTCCCGGGGTGCCTATCACGTTTTATCCGCCACATAGTGCTCCGCTGGAGTACAGGAGAGACCAGGCCGCCCGGCTATAGACATAAGGCAAACAGCGTTGTCGAGACCCGCGGGGGGCGTTTTTCAATCCGTGTAATCCGTTAATCCGTTTAATCCGCGATTCAGACAAAGGGCACATGCCACCCACCCCTACGGGTATTTCAACTTTTAGACCCGTCCGGGGAATTCTTTTCCGCGGATGGGCATGAAACGGAATTGTCCGCGCGGCATCCCGCATTCGGTGCCGAGGCGTGACTCCTCATTTTCGATACCGAGGTATTTGGTTTCGGCGTGGAGATAGTGCAGTGCCAGTCCGCGACGCCGGTTCGGTGTTGGGTTCGCGCCGGTGCGGTGGAAGTTGAGACCGTGATGGAACATGCAGTGCCCCGCCTTCAACTCCACAGGTGTCGGCGTGGCGATCTCGGGATCGTCAATGAATCGCTGTTTGTATTCGCGGGTGACGGGTCCCCATTTGTGACTGCCGGGGATGACGGTCATACAGCCGTTCTCGACGGTGGCGTCATCTAAGGCGACCCAGCAGGTCACGTGGTCTTGCGGGACAAAGAAGGGCCACGCGGGGGAGTCCTGATGCCAGTCGGTCACGGTGCCGTTATAGCGGGGTTTCATCATCAGCTGGTCGGTGTAGAGCTTGATGTTGGGACCTAAGAGTTCCTCGATGACATCGACGATCTCAGGTTTCTTTGCAGCCGCTTGGAAGAGGTCGTCGAAGTAGCAGAGTTGTGTCATCTTGCGGACGGTGTCAAGGCGGGGGGTAGGGGAATCCTCGTCTTCACGGAACTCCGCCTCAAGTTGGATGTAGCGCGATGGGACGTGGTCTACACGCCCTTCGATGATATCCTCGCTCCGTTGACGGAGGGCTTCTACCTCGTCGTCGGATAGCACCTGTGTATAGGGTAGGTAACCGTATTCTTCAAAGAACGCTTTTTGATCGGTTGTTAAAGCCATGCAGTGTCTCCTTCCTTCTTATGTAACAGAAATGGCAAACCACGAAGAGAAACCGAGTTTTTTCTTCAAAACTCGGTTTCTGCTGCATAATTTCTTAACATGAACTTTCAATAAAATAGGGCTAATTCATTCGCTTAGATCATCCTCTTGATCGCTTTTGTTCAACCAGCCGTAAGATTCCAGCTTGCGATACAGTGTCCGCAAACCGATTCCGAGTATTTCCGCCGTCCGTTTCTTGTTATTGCCGGTTTCCGCCAATGTCTTTCGGATAGCCTCCTTTTCGATATCTTCCATTGTCATTCCAACTGTTCCAACCTTATCGCTCTCCGTATCTGCCGAGCGCTCCTGATTATCCGGGGTATCGAGGCCCACTGGAATCCCCATTTGAGTGTCGGGATCAGAAACGATCTCGGAATCTGTGAAACTCGTTTGAAATTCGGAGGAGAAATCACCGAGTTCAAGGGTCTCCGCCCCCGCTAAGATGATAGCGGTTTCGATGACGTTGCGTAGTTCACGGATATTTCCATCCCAAGCGGCATTTTTCAGGTACTCCATGGCTTGGGGCGTGATCCCCGAAATAGAGCGTTCATGTTCTCTGCTGAACTCTTTGATGAATGCGCTGGCCAGCAGGGGAATATCCTCGCGTCGTTCTCGCAACGGGGGCACCCGAATCGGGAAGCGGTTGATACGGTGATATAGATCGGTACGGAATTTGCCGTTTTTTACCGTATCTTCAAGATCTGCGTTGGTCGCAGCGACGATACGGACATCAGTTTTGATGGGTTTATCTCCGCCGAGGCGTGTGAATTCCTGTCCTTCGAGTACACGGAGGAATTTCACCTGTGTTTCAGGCCCCATTTCCCCGACCTCGTCCAGCAGTAGGGTTCCACCATCTGCCTGTTCAAACAGCCCCAGCTTGCGGGTCGTTGCGCCGGTGAAGGCACCGCGTTCATGACCAAACAGTTCGCTTTCAAGGAGTTCGCGATAGAGCGCGCCGCAGTTAATTGTCCGATACGGCTTGTCCTTGCGGCGGCTATGGTTGTGAATCGCATTCGCGATCAGTTCCTTTCCAACGCCGCTTTCGCCGCGGATGAGGACTGTTGCATTGGTTGGGGCAACGAGCCGGATCATGCGGAAAACCTCTCGCATCGGTTTTGAGGTGCCGATTATGTTCGCAAACCCGAACTTGTCATCCAGTTGCTCCCGCAGATTGACGTTCTGGAGGAAGAGCGACCGCTTTTCGAGTGCGTTTTTCGTTGTTTGGCGCAGGATGTTGATCTGTATCGGCTTCTCGAGGTAACCGTCTGCTCCCGCTCTTGTGGCTTGAACAGCGCTATCGATCGAGCCGTAACCTGTTAGGATGATGACCTGCGTGTAGGGATAGTTGTCCTTTATGTGCTTGAGCAGATCGATCCCGCTCAGGTCGGGCATTTTTTCGTCCGTGATGACGACATCAATATCTTCGGCGGCTAAGGTCTCCAATGCCTCGCGCCCACCCGACGCTGCGAACAGGTCGTAGCCTTCGCGTTCAAGCACTTCGCTGGCTGCCTCGATACTTGCCGAGTCGTCGTCTACAACAAGGATTTTTGAGGGCATCTTATCACCTGACAAGTTGGTTCATCAGTTCATTAGTTCATCAGTTCATTTGATGAACTTTTAGCGGATGAACGTTCTACCTGAGGGGTAGCATAATGGAGAATTTTGCACCTTGACCGGGGCTGCTTTCTACGTTTATAGACCCGCCATGCCCCTCGATCACCTGCTTTGCGATTGTGAGACCGATGCCGGTTCCACCCTCTTTTGTGGAGAAGAACAGATCAAAGACTTTATCAAGTTGTTCCGGTTCCACCCCTTGACCTGTATCTTCGACATCGATTTGTACTCCCTCATCCGACGATATTGCGCGAACAGTGAGTGTGCCGCCGTCTTCCATCGCTTGAACCCCGTTGATGATGAGGTTAAGCAGTGCCTGCTTGAACTGCGATTGGTCAAGTTGAACGGGGGGCAGCGTGTCTATTTCTCGGTTGACCTGAACCTTTTGTCTTTGTGCTTCTGGCTCGTTGAAGTCCAAAACCTCTTCGATCATGACCGCGAGATCACAGATTTCGAGCGTCAGTGGCGGCAGATTTGCATAACGACGAAAATCAGTTAATATTCGATTGAGGCGTTCCACCTCCCCACGGATACGCCGGACACGCTTCTGCAGCTCGCCCGAAGAACGAGGCGCCTCAGCGGACAGATCTTCTTCCAGAATTTGGAGGTTGACGCTAATGCTATTTAGCGGATTGCGGATTTCATGGACTAACTCACGGGTGGTGGGATGTGCCGGTTTAGTAGACTCACTACCGAGTGCTTGGGGGCGCAGGTATCTCCGCCGCCGAGCCGCGACAATCAGAATACCAACGACAAGAATCAGAATGAGTCCACTTGGAACCAACCACCAGGTGACGTTCATACGATTTGACAGGGGAGATATTAAGAGAAAGGGCGTTTGTCGTCAGACCCCCGTGGCATCACCGGGAAAATGTCTATGCGACTGCGCCCGACCGACGAACGATAAAAGTATGGGTGTCAGCTCGGCGGCAAATCTCACCGAGCTAACACCGATGGATCTATTAGCTGCTACACAACACCTTCTTGGACCTCTTGGACTTCTTGGATCTCTCTATTCCGAGTTTTTAGGTGCCAGAGATGTATGATTGGACTGGCGATGAAAATAGATGAATAGGTTCCAACGATGACGCCCACAATCAACGCGAATGCAAAGGTGTTAATCTCTTGTCCCGCAGCCGTTTGAAGGAAAATCACGAGAACAACAAAGAGCGTTGTCAAAGAGGTCACCACGGTCCGACTCAACGATTGATTGATGCTTCTGTTGATCACCTCGGCAAAGTCGGTCCCCTTGAGCAGCGTACTGTTCTCACGGATACGGTCAAACACGACAATTGTATCGTTCAGGGAGTAACCGATAATTGTGAGGAACGCGGCGACCGTCGGCAGATTGATTTCCTTCACGAACACCGAAAAGACGCCCAGTGTAATCAACACATCGTGGATCAGAGCCGCGATCGCACCGATAGCGAAACGGAACTCAAACCGCCAAGAGATATAGAAAAGTAGGATAACTATTGACCAGAGCACAGACCACAACGCCGCCCACTTGAGGTCTTTGCCAACGCTGGGTCCGACCTCATTCACACTAATTGCACGCGGCACGGCTTTCCAGTCCCGATCCCCCTGTAACAACGCGTCAGTAAGGATCTGTCCGACGCTTGCTTGGATCTGTACTTGCGCCGCCTGTGTCAGATCGGATCCAATTGCGTTCGCGAGTGCAAAGGTAATTGTGTTCTCGTCCTCTGTTACCTCACGGATTTCATTTCGCAGTCGGACATCCCCCTCAATCAGCTGAATAGCATCTCCGGGTTGGAACACATGTACCCTCTCCTGCGCGGAACTCACCTGAACGCTCATTGCGCTTGCGTCCCCAGGATCCATGGACAACGGCACAACAACCCTCTGGCTTTCAAATTCTGCGCTGTAGCCGATATCAATTGAGGCTTCCTGCTTTGCGGGGTCTATCTGGACTTTTGAACGCTCATACCCCAGTTCCGTCAATTTAGCCGAGAGTTCCGGTTGGGTGACCACGCGATTAAATTTGGCGTAGGTCTTGACACCGCCCCGAAAGTCGATCCCGAAATTAGGCCCGTTATGCAGAACGAGTGAAACAACGCCGATAGTAATGAGGATCGCAGATAGAGTGAATCCGATTCGACTCTTACCGAGAAAACCGACGGTTGTGTTTCTGATGGCCTCCCGCCCGATACTTAACCGCTGGACGTTCCGACCGCCAAGCACCCAGCCGTAAATCTCTCGTGTGACAACGATGGCGGTGAACATACTGGCAAAGATACCGATTCCCAATGTCACGGCAAACCCCTTGATGGGACCCGTTCCGAAATGGTAGAGTACCGCTGCGACAGCTAACGTCGTCACGTTGGCATCAAGGATTGTCCAGAAGGCTTTTTGGTAGCCGGTCTGGATTGCGGACCACACGGTTTTTCCGGTGCGCAGCTCCTCACGGATACGCTCAAAAATAAGGACATTTGCATCAACCGCCATGCCGATGGTTAGCACAAGGCCAGCGAGTCCGGGCAGGGTCAATGCGGCACCAAACCCGGCAAGTGCGCCCAGAATGATGAGCATATTAAATGCGAGTGCGATGATCGCAACGATACCCGAAAACCGATAGTAGATTAACATGAAGATCAGGACGACGCCCATGCCGATAACGGCGGCACGAACACCATCGTCGATCGCTTCTTGACCGAGGGTGGGTCCAACGGTTCGCTCTTCGGCGATTTTCACGCCGACAGGGAATGCCCCGGCTTTGAGAATGTTCGCCAGATATTGGGCTTCCTCAAAGGTAAAGTCTCCGGAGATTTGGGCATTTCCACCGAGAATCGGTTCGTTGATTCGGGGCGCAGATTGAACCTTTCCATCCAGCAGAATCGCCAACAGTTCACCGACATGGTTGGTAGTCAGTTGCCCGAACTGCCGGGTGCCTTGGGAGTCAAAACCCATAGACACGACAATCTCGAAGCTGGTATTGCCTGGGCTTTCGCGCGCGTTCCTGATCCGATCGCCACTCAGCAGGACTGGGCTCTGCACAACGTACCAACTATTCGCCAAAGCGGTCCCATCGTCGTTGTGGTATCGAATTTCGGCGCCTTCGGGGACTTCGTCAGGCGGTGGGGTATCCGCAGATCCGAACCAAGCGCCTGTACCGGTAGGACTTTTTTCTACCAACTTAAATTCGAGCCGTCCCATCGTCTTGACAATCTGGAGCGGTCTCGATGAATCCTTTGCTCCGGGCAATTCTACGATAATTCGGGGCCGATTGGCTTCGCGCCGAATAGATGGTTCAGCAACGCCGAACGCATCAATGCGGTTGCGTAGCACCACCATGACCTGATCGATCGCTTGCTCACTGTATTGTTCCAAGCCGGATTCATTCAAGCGGATCTGATACGTGATTTCTGTGTTGGTCCGATTAATTTCTTGGGGAGCATCGAAGAACTCTAACTCTCGAAGATTGTCCTGTGCCGTTTCCAGATATTCAGTCAGCTCGTTTGGGTCCGACAGCCGTTTCGGGATACCCACAATGACATTCAGGGCATTTTCCTCTAAGACCGGTTCCGCCACCCTACAATGGATCTTATCCGTCCGCAATCGATCAGGAATCGATGAAGCGCGTCCCTTCAGAAGTTCAATTTTTGATTCCTCAAGATCAACCTCAAGAACGAGGTGAACCCCGCCTCTAAGGTCGAGCCCGAGTTTTAAGCGATTATCCGGTATCAGGCGACGGACGATCGCCGGAATACTTCCGTATAGATGTAGATTTTCCAGAACCCTATTAAGGTCAGCTTCGCTCTTTGGGGATGAGAAATTGACAAGGAACTCTCCTTCTTCCGTTGTATCAAATTGATAGTCCACCAACTCTTCAAATCCATTAGCCTCTAATCTTCTCGCCAGGATTTCCCTGAGTTCCGATGTTGCATCCTGAAAGTTGATACCTTCCGGGTATTGAACGTCTTGCAGGCTTACCTTTATCGCATTCTCGTCGGTTACTTCAAATTGGGGGAGCCTCTCTTGCATCCAGAGGGAAAGATTTCCGTATAGTGGATTGTAAAGATTCTCCGGGGTCGGGATGAGGTACAGTACTGAAAACACGAGTACCACAAGGATTAAAATTATTTTCCACACACTAACGCTGTACATTCATTTCTCCTAAGGATAAAAAATGGTGCGCCTGGGAGGATTCGAACCCCCGACACGAGGCTTAGGAAGCCCCTGCTCTATCCCCTGAGCTACAGGCGCAGCTCAACTAACGACAAAGGGATAGTATAGCATATCGAGGGTTAAAATTCAATTAGAGAAAAAATATCGTGATCCGGGAATTTATGGTGTCCATTGAGAAAAGTAAGTTGGATAAGAACTGCAATTCCGGCAACCTCACTGCCAAGTTTTTCGACGAGTTCGATCGAAGCAGCGATTGTCCCGCCGGTTGCAATCACATCGTCACAGATTACGACGCGACTTCCCGGTGAACAGGCGTCTTGATGAATAGCAAGGGTATCTACACCGTACTCCAGTTCATAACTGGCTTCATGCGTAAGGTAGGGGAGTTTTCCGTTCTTGCGGACGGGCACAAAACTCACACCTAAACGATAGGCGAGCGCGCTGCCGAAGATAAAGCCACGTGCATCTATTCCGACTATCGAATCAATATTCTTCGATTCGTAGTGGGCTGCCATTGCATCCACTGCATCGCGGAAGGCACCTGGATTTTGGAGCAGCGGGGTGATGTCCTTGAATAGGATTCCGGGCTGCGGAAAATCGGGAACTTCCCGAATAAATTTGGAAAAATCGGTCATAGATTCACTCCAATCTCTTAAATATTTTTTCGGACAAGATTATTCAAAAGTTGCTATACAAAAGCAATAACATACGTTTAAAATCACTTGACTTATTTCAACTGTTTGGGTAGAATTATTTTGTGTTTTGCTGATTGCCCTGAAAAGTTGAGCAGAGACCAGGTATCCAAATGATTGTATGGCTATTCTACAATACGGTAATTCCTTTACTGCCAGTTCCTCTTGTGCTTCTTGGTTCTTGGCTAGTCGGAGCCAATCGAAATATTCTCTCACTGCTTAGAGATGGGCAGTTATGCTTTTACTGCACGGCACTGTCTGCGGTCGCCATTCGTGATGTTATGCTGAATAGCGCACAAGAAGGAATATCAATCGAAATTCCGTTAGTTGGCCTCCTTTTCTGCATAATTTTCTCTACTTTCACCTATGGGATAGCAGTTACCCACGATCAAGCTAAAGATTGGAAACTTGCTTTAACTTCAATTTTCACAACTATTGTAACGATAATTATCGTTGCCGGCACCCGCCAAACAATGGGACTCTTGAAATGATAAATAAAAATCCAAACCAAGAAAAAGAAAAGGATACCTCCTGGGTAGTAGATGGTGCCCTGGGTGCCTCCGCAGGGGCAGCAGTGGGAGCAGCGACCAGCGCGGGAGCAACCTCTGTAATTGGCCTCGCAACTGCCGGTGCCACTATAGGTAGTGCCCTTCTAGTAGCGGGATCAATTGTCGGAGCTGGGATTGGCCTGTTAGCTGCGTGGTGGTATACAAAAAAAATAAATAGACAGAAGAACTAGATCATCAACGCGATGATAACAATTAAAACGCTTTTTATCAAGTATACTTCTGATTTTGCAGAGACTCCGTAGTATGTGCCCAATCTGCTTACCTTTTTTTCTACACCTGTTTACGAAACCTGCCTTGCTTCAAAATCTGCGAGCTGCGTCAAGTAATCGTAGCTTTGCTGGGCGGCATCCTCTGGTTCCATGATTTCGGTGAACGCTTGATGCACTGTCACATAGCCGTTATAGCCAATTTCCGCCAATCCTTCGAAGACACTTGAATAGTCGATTCCGCCCTCATCCTGCAAGCGGATTGGATCGTGCGGGACATCTCCGTGAATCCATGTATCGAGATGCGTCTTCCCGTCAGGGCGACGGATATGGTTTTGGAGGTAGACGTTGAACAGGTAAGGTGAAAAACGTTTGAGTGTTTCGGGACCGTAATCCTGCCCACAGAGGTCTAAATTCGCTGGTTCGTAGATGATACCGAAGTTGTTTCTGCCCACCCGCTTGAGGATATCGACTGAGCCGTCTACCGTTTCAAACAGACTGCGCGTGTGTGACTGATGTGCCAACCGGATGCCTCGCTCGAAAGCTTCGTCGGAAGCCCGTTTCGCCCAGATGATGTCCTCCTCTTTTTTCATGGCAATCCGGATCAGATTGGCACCCAACAGTTCGGTCAGATCCAAATAGGGGGTAATATTCCGTAGGGCATCGGGACCTTGGTCGTTATTGATTGGAATTGGGAAATCGCCCGTGACCATCGACACAGCGAGATTGAGTTGGCGGGTCTTCTGGCGGATAGCGGTTATTTCTTGGAGCGGTGTTTGTGTTCCCGCCTGTGACGCTCTCA
The DNA here is from genome assembly GCA_965220385.1 of Candidatus Poribacteria bacterium. Classification (GTDB taxonomy): domain Bacteria; phylum Poribacteria; class WGA-4E; order WGA-4E; family PCPOR2b; genus PCPOR2b. The sequence continues at coordinate 3,135,373 of OZ244825.1, forward strand.
TGCAGACCGCGTGATAACCGAGCTGATCCGCAAGCGTGGCGATATGGTCAAAGGACCGGATGGTCTCTTCTTTGGATCCGGCCGCTTCTGCGACCCGGACCGAGAGTGAAAGTTTCATCGTTAGAAACGTCTCCTTTTGAAAATTATAGTGGATCTTAGAATTAATGAGACACGCCAAACCGGTGCGGTTAGAAACCGAACCTACCAAGGACAAAAGTGTCTATTTATTTTTAGAATTCACCATAAGTGTCGTTTCAGAACTGGAATGGCACCCCTCTCATTCGCATTCCAAGCTCGTCATAGGTACGCCTTCTGAGCACCTCCGGCAGTCGGAGCTGGGGCAGTTCCAGATCTTCAAACGCCACCTGTTGATTAGGCGTCAGGTCTGCCTGAATATCGTGGATGAGTCCAGAGATCTCTTTGGCATATTCTCTCCGTTGCGCGACAAAACGTCTGAGTTTCAGTCTCAGTTGGTGCCATTCATACCGAACGCCCCTGTTCAAACGTCCGCCCTCATATCGGCTCATTGGAGGCAGGTTGGCACGGCTGTAGTAACGGCGGTATTCCGCTTCCACTTCATCCCTCTCGAACTCATAATCCTCAACGATGTCCCGGATGAGCACAATCTTCGGCTCAATGCTCTCCCGTTGTTCTTCGGACAATTTAAGTGCCGCGGTGGTGTCGGGCAGATTGATCAGTTTAACCCCTCCACCACAACCGATGAGCAATAGGCTGAAGAGAAACAGTTGGAGCCGTATAAGGTGTGAGTTCCATTTGTTCATTGGTCCATTTATTTGGTTCATTGGTTCATTAATGAACGAAGTCGGTTTTGTTGCGCAAGTTCCTGGCGTGAACGGTTATTATGGTAGATTTTAGGGTTACTTAAACACTCTAAACGCAGAGCGAACCCCCTAAATCCCCCTTGTCAGGGGGACTTGATACGCAACTCCCGATGAATCCCCGATAAATCGGGACAGGCGGGACTCCGACAAGCCGAGAGCAGGCAGGCGGGACTTGATGCACGCAACCGCCTAAAGGCAACCCCCTAAATCCCCCTTGTCAGGGGGACTTGTTACACCCGGCAGTTGTCCAGGAGGTCCTCATCAAGCTCAATTCCCAATCCCGGTGCATCGGGGACGGTTGCGTAGCCGTTCTCCATCTGGACTGCTGGCGTAACGATGTCGAACGCCCGCAAGCAATTGAGTGTAATTGATGACATCGTCGCATTGGGCATTGTGGCAGCGAGGTGGATGAGATACGTGGTTGTTATTCCCATCCCGACAATCTGAATCCAGAGCGGCAGATGCGCTGCCTCAGAAATATCGGCTTCGCGTTTGGCGTTTGCAGCACGTGAGTCTGGATAGGCGATGATGAAGGAGTCGTTCATGCCCGCCTTGATCGCTTCGACGGGATCGGGATTGCCAAAGTGGATCGTGATTGGCATATCGCAGCCGCGCCGTATCTCTAAGTATCCGTCGATGTCGCCTTGGGGGATAGGTGATTCAAACGCCTCAATGTTGTAATCCCGAAGTTGCTTTGCGAACTCAATAGACTTTGCCGGTGTCTCAAATGAGTCGTTGGGATCAACCCGCAGCTTGTAATCGGACGGAACGGCCTCAGAGATAGCGCCCACCTGCTCGACGATATCGTGCCATGGACGTGCCTTGATTTTGTGGAGTCGGTATCCGAGTGAATAGGCACGTTTCGCCTCTTCTGCCCATTCCGCGGCTGGCATATCGATCGACCAATATCCGATCGCCACCTTATCTTGCACCTTTTCGCCAACAAGTTGATGCACCGGCACACCGAGTGATTTTCCCATGATGTCGTATGCGGCTTGCTGCACCGGGGTGGGTGCCAGCCCGTTCATGAATTCGAACGGATCTCTGCCAACGTACTCCTGAAGATTCTCATCGGGCTGCCCTTCAGCTTCGCCGATACCAACGATTCCTGCGTCGGTGTGGACCTTATAGACGGTGTTCCCTTGGTATAGATTCCGTTCGACCATCATTTCAGCGATGCCTTCATGGTATGGAACGTTGACCGATATTGCGTCGATTTGGGTAATCTTCATGGTGATGTGTCTCCTCTTGTGGTTTATCGATTTGTGGCTTGCTAATTCATAGGGTTATTAACCGCGGAACCAGTCTTTGAGTAGCGGATACAGTTCGCAATATCGCTGATAGCACTCCTCATATTGGCGAACCCGATCCGCATCACATCTGACCGTCTCGCCCAGCACGATTGCTTTTTCACATGCGGACTCGAAGTCCGAAAATATGCCGACACCAACGCCAGCGATGATCGCCGCACCAATAGCAGACAGCTCCTGCGTCTCCATTATCCGGACATCTTGACCGAAAACATCGGCTTGAATCCTCCTCCAAAGCGGGGACTTCGCCCCACCCTCACCGATACGGATTTCCTCAATCGGAGATCCCAACCGCTTGAAGCATTCGAGCGAGTGTCGGAGGTCGTAGGCTACCCCCTCCATCAGTGCGCGAACCATGTGCCCCTTAGTATGATGCAACGTCAAACCGAGCCAGCCGGCACGTGCGTGGGGGTCGGGATTCGGCGTTGCCGCCCCTTGAAACCAAGGCATAAAAAACAGCCCGTCGCTGCCTACAGGCGTGTTTGCAGCCTGTGCAGTCAGGTCTTCAAAACTTTCACCAAACTGATGGGAGGTCCACGCCAGACTCCCTCCACCCGTATATGTGCATCCGAGCCAGATGTATTTCCCCGGCACCGCATGGCAGATAGGCCACAGTTGATTGTACCCCTCATCGTTGATAGTTTCGGCAAAAGCCAGCGCGTGACCCGCAGTGCCAATTCCAACGTTGGCGACCCCCGGTTTGATAACGCCGCCGCCCACCGCCATACACGCCATATCGCCCCCGCCAGCACATACGGGTGTCCCTGCCGCTAACCCCGTTTCTGCGGACGCCTCCGCTGTGATTTCACCAACCACGACAGATGATTCGACAATGGGCGGAAAAAGGTCACGACGAATTTCGAGCGCATCTAAAATCTCATCGCTCCAATCCCGCGTGTAGATGTCCCCAGCCGCCGATATCGAGGCATCCGAAACGTCTGACGCAAAGCTGCCGGTCAGTCGGAAGCGGATCCAATCTTTCTGAATGAGGGCATACCGGGCATCGTTATAAAGGTCCGGTTCGTGGTCGCGCAGCCAGAGCACTTTCCCCAACGTGTTGACAGGGTTCAGCACCTGTAGCACCCGTTCTCGAAATAGGTCCCCCGCTCGTTGATTCGCCTCGTCGCACTCCCGTTTTGAGCGCCCGTCCAACCAAGCAATCGCACGGCGGATCGGCACCCCACGAGCATCCACAAGCATTGCGCTGTTCATCTGCCCCGAAAGCGATACACTTTTTATGTCGTGGATCGAATACGCGGGATGGTGGGTCTTGAGTTCTCGGAGCACTTGGCGGCTTGTGTCGCACAGTGCGTTCCACCAATCGTCGGGATTCTGTTCCGCCCAACCGGGGTGCGGTGTCAACAACGGATAGTCAGCGCTCGCCATCGACACGATCTGCCCGGCTTCGTCCATCAAGACCGTTTTGGCGTTTGAGGTGCCGAGGTCAATTCCCATAACCAGTGACACGGTTTTTCACCTCTTTGGCGTGAAACGTGAAGAAAAACAACTCGTAGATCTGACGAACCTTTCAAACTCGCTCCCAAACATTGAGATAATCACACACACAATCGCAACTTTAATTGATGGGTGACTGAAGGGGCTAAGATGTTGGCAGGAGCACAAGGTAGACCGTTTTACAGGCAGGGAAACCCCGCCCCTGCGGGAAGACCGATAGGCTTTGAATATTTAACTGTGATAACCTAGTGCTCTGTCAAGTAAATTATGACAAGTCACTCCCTGCTCGGCTTGGATAGCCATATCCAAGCCCGACTTGCAGCGGTGTTGTGGATTTGTCAATCCACAACGAGCAGGACCATTAGCATTTATCTGACAGTGTCCTAGGAATACCGGGCTGCATGGATTCTAACACCCCCCGTGCAGCTCGGCATCCTCAATGTTTCTGAGCTTAATATCCCAACCCCTGGAGATATTTCCGATTGACGTCCATCCGGTCCCGATCGGATCGGTCTTCGATCTGGCCCGGGCAGGCTGTGACCCAGCGATCATATCCGATCTCTTCCAAGGTTGTCATAATTTTTGGAAAATCCATCACGGTCCCGCTGCCGACATCAACCCAATTTACGTCATAGGATTCGCCATCGCCACCGGAGAAGCTGGCGTAGTCTTGCAGGTGAACGTAGATCAACTGATCCTTGTACCGCTTTATCGACTCGACCGGATCATAACCCCACAACGCTGAGTGCGACACATCGATGCACAGCTTGCACTTTCTGAGGAGGCTCATATATTTCGCCCAATCCTCAATCGAGTCGATCGTCGTATTGGTATGAATGTGGTAACACACCTCAAGGTCGTACTGCCCGGCGTATTCCGCCCATTCCTCTGACACATCTGCGAGTGCAGCGATGTCGTCGTCATTGACGGGACGGTCTTGCGGTTTGCCCGCGCCCATGAACATGAAACAGTCCGCACCGACTTCGGCGGCGAAGTCCATCCGGCGTTTGTTCATCTCCATCTGCTCCCAATCCTTATCAATCGGCAGTCCCCGTGCGGTGACCACAACGACCGGCATACCGACATTATCACAGATCTGTCGGACCCGCTTAGGCGTTCCCACCCAATCAAAAGATTGGCGCATCTCCCATCCGTCCCATCCGGCTTCCTTGAGTTCTAACAGAAGCGGTTCGAGGTCAGGTGTCTGCCAACGTAACGTGCTATAACCAAGTTTGAAACCCATAATTTAGCCTCCATAATACAATGTGTGAATTGGCTCTGAACGGTCAAGTTTGAGCCACAACGAGAAGATTGACAAATCAACGAACGAGAGTATAATAGCCAATTGAGAATCCACGGTAACGTCCTACAGGCTTGTCATCGCGAAGTTTTCTCTGTAGGCGTTTCACGAAAGTTATTATGAAACAGACTTGGTCAGTTGTCAAGGATTTTCTGAGGGCTAAAAGGAGGGCGAGATGCGCGTATTTATTCTTGGTGATTTGGAAGGAACTGCTGGGGTTGTCGACTTTCATCAACAGACCTATAGCGATGCAAAGTACTATGAGCAGGCAAAGCGGCTTGCAACCTTGGAGGTGAATGCACTCGTTGATGGTGTATTGGAGGGCGGAGCGGAGGAGGTGTGGTTTTTGGACGGTCACGGTCCGGGCGGAATCGACTATGAACTGATGCATCCAGAAGCCCAGATGATCATCGGTCGCCCAATTTCGGCGCCTTGGGGATTGGATGAATCGTTCGACGCATTTATGCTTTACGGACACCACTCAATGGGAAACACAGAACGCGGTGTCCTCTGTCACAGCTGGAGTTCGCGCACAATTGCCAACTGCTGGCTTAACGGGGAATTGATAGGGGAGATTGGGTTTAATGCGGCGGTCGCAGGCTCATTCGGTATCCCAACGGTATTCGTCAGTGGGGACGATACGGCAATCGCTGAAACGCAGGGGTATGTCCCGAACATCGTATCGGTAATGACGAAGAAGGGGCTATCGCAGACAAGTGCGTTGTCGCTCGCGCCCGCGAAAGCGAGAGAGCTCTTGCAGGCTGGCGGCAGGGAAGCGATGGAAAAAATTGGAGAAATTAAGCCGTTCAGTATTGATCCGCCTTACGAGTTTATCACAGAACTGCTGGATGAAAAGGGGGTTGACGCGAAAGCGAAACGGTCGGAGGTTGAACGGTTAGATTCGCATAGATATAAGATTGTTGGTAATACACTCATCGAAATTGCACATCGTCGGTAGTTGCAGCTTATGAACACCCTTCACTTGTATATAAACTATAGTAGATTTTAAAATTACTGATACACTTTCAGTGCACAACCAACCCCCTAAATCCCCAACCCCCCTAGCCCCCCTTGTCAGCTTACTATTACCCACAAGTAGAAGATGGTAAACTTTCCGAAGTGGGCATTGGTATTTGCTTGATAGGCAAAAGTCGATATGATACATTTAATGGCATTGGTAAACGACTATACTGATTCCTCCCAACTCAATAGGAGTTGCTGATGCCTACTGTAAATAATGAGTTAACTCCCTGTTGGAGTCAACAGGAGTTTGAGACACTTGATTTAGGCGATAAACGTCTGACTCAGCGGCTGATTACTGTCGCTTCGTCATTGTCAACCTCCCCGCAATCTGCTATTCATGCTGCTTGTGAGGATTGGTCAGCTGTCAAAGCGGCGTACCGTTTATTTGATAATGAGCAGGTGACAGCGGAGAAACTCCTATCTCCTCACTTTGAACGAACAGTCGAACGGATCGGTGGCTATGGACGTGTGTTTGCGATTCAGGACACGACCTACCTCAATTACACACATCACCCATTGACTGAGGGGTTAGGACCGATTGGCACCGATTCTCAGCATATCTATGGGTTTGTCAAACACACCACTTTAGTGGTAACGGAATCGGGATTGCCGTTGGGGTGTCTGACCGATGCCGTTTGGGTTCGGGACGCTCCCAAGCCAAACCATAGCAAAGCCAACGTACCGTTGACGGAAAAAGAGAGCTACAAATGGATTGAGGCGTTAAACCAGACCCAAGCGCGTACCCCAGATGGGGTGGAGATGATTTCCATCTGTGACCGTGAAGCCGATATTTATGAGTTTTTTGTCCAAGCCAAAGACACCCCTTTCGTTATCCGAGCGGCTCATAATCGAAAGGTTGATGATCAAGCGGGGCAACTCCGGGCTGTGGTGCAAAGTCAACCGGCTGCCGGTGAACAACTTGTCAAAGTACCCGCTCGGGGGAATCAACCTGCCCGACAAGCCACAGTCAGCATTCATTTTACAACAACGACACTGCTTCCCCCTTATCGACACCCGGCATTACCCCCACAAGACCTACCCCCGGTTGACGTGAGTGTCGTCTGGGTGACGGAAGTCAATCCACCGGTGAAGGTAACTCCACTAGAATGGTTGTTAATTACTAATGTCAAAGTCAATGATTTTACCGATGCCATACAACGGATACGCTGGTACAGTCTGAGGTGGCAAATTGAAGTCTATTTCAAAGTCCTCAAATCCGGCACCAAAATTGAACACTGCCGATTGCAAACCAAAGACCGGCTCTTACGATATATTGCTCTAATGAGTGTCATTGCATGGCGACTTTACTGGTTGACGATGTACAATCGCCATGCGCCTGACGCTGAATGCACCGCTGTGTTGACTGATGATGAATGGAAAGCCCTTTATTGTATAACCCATAAGACAACCGATTTGCCAGACAAATTACCTACCGTTGCTCAAGTCACGGTGTGGATTGCAAAACTCGGTGGCTTTTTAGCACGAAAATCCGACGGCGCACCGGGGGTGACTGTCATCTGGAGAGGCTGGCAGCGCTTGAATGATATTGCTGACGCATTTACCCTGTTACACAACACCTGACCCAACCATAACCATTAACATCTACACTGATAAAAACCAACCCCAGACTTATGGGTAATAGTAAGCCCTTGTCAGGGGGGAAACCATTGTCAGGGGGACTTCGGAAACTTCGAGCGGGTCGGAGTTGTCCGTTCCGAGACCAGGATTGGTAAATGTCTCCTTATTTCTCGTGTTTACTATATTGTGCGTCAAAAGAAAGTTTACCGCCGCCCCGATCCCGACCTGCCTTGACTGACCGGGGCAAATCAGTATAAAGGAGAGGAAACCGAGTTTTTTCTTCAAAACTCGGTTTCTTCATATGATGTCGCAATACGATCCAAGTTATTTTTGCAAGAGTTAAACTACTGGTTTAACTCTAACGAATTTAGATTTGCACGCTACTTGCCTGTGCCTGTATCCTTTAGACATAGAATCCATTTTCAATAAATACCAACAAACAGGGACCATTCTATGCTCTTTGGCGATAGCGATGCAATGAGAACCATTCAGAGGACGATTCACCAACTCCGCAACAACGACACCACCTCAGTCTTAATCACCGGGGAAACCGGCGTCGGAAAAGAAGTGGTCGCACGAGCCATCCACCTTAGTGGGCCACGCGCATCAAAACCATTTGTCACACTCAATTGTGGAGCGATTCCTTATGAACTGGCGGAGTCTGTCTTCTTTGGTCATGTCCGTGGGGCGTTCACTAGCGCTATAGCGGACCAGATGGGCTACTTTGAGCGTGCCGACGAGGGAACACTGTTTCTCGATGAGGTCGGGGACATGCCACTCGAAACCCAAATTAAACTCCTCCGGGTGCTGGACGATAGTGTCATCACACCAATCGGCGCAACAGAGAGCAAAAAGGTGGATAGCCGGGTGATAGCAGCGACCAATGTAGGTCTCTCAGCGAAGGCGGAGGCAGGGTTGTTTCGCCCAGATCTCTACCATCGTTTGAGCAGCATGATAATTTGGATTCCACCACTACGGGATCGAAGGGAGGATATTCTCCCCATTACTGAATACTACCTGAGGAAGTTTGCGGATAAAATGAGAGTGCCAGTCCCATCGTTGACTCCTGAAACGATGGCGGCTTTGGAGGGATACGCCTTCCGGGGTAATGTGCGTGAACTGATGAACATCATCGAAAATGCGTTGATTGTAAGCGAAGGGGCAGCAATTCAACCCAAACATCTGCGTTTTCAGTCTCCTGACGCTGAGGTGCTTACCCCTCCAGTAACAGAGATTGATGAAGCGAACCCGCTGCCGCCCGCGGTTGAGACGATGCTTGCCGAGCAAGCACAGATTCGACGTGCCTTAGCCGAGAATCGGGGTAACATTGCCAGGACTGCGCGGCAACTTGGCTTGAGCCGACAGGCTTTATACCGTCGATTGGAAAAATATGGCATCCGGTAAAAGAAAATGGGAGGGTTTTTATTATGCTTGTAGCAGCGATAAAAAAGTGTCCGATTTATCGGGCACTTACCGGGCACCTATTTATCCAGTATCCATCAGGCTTTAACCCCAATTTGTGTCCGGTAGGTGCCCGTTTTTCCGGACGTTTTAGCGTGTAAGAACAGATAGCAAACCTCTTCTCAAACCCGCGCCACGACTGAAGAGTTGGCAGACTTCACTATGTTGGCACGGGGCTTGCGCTAAGTAGGGTGATGCCAAGTTAGAAATACCGTGAACACTTGGTGCAAAAGAGAACCGCAGATTCATCGGAGAGGTGAATCAGATCAGAACTGATGGTTCTCGTCCAGCGGAATGATAGAGCATTCCCAACAAATCAGAGGAGGCTACATCATGTTGACTTTAGGAAGGTTCAAATCAACCCTTTTTATTGCTATAGCGGTTTTATTGATTGGCGCGGTAATAGGTTATACAGAACATGTTGAAGACGAAAGCGGTGAGCTGTGGAATGATCAGGTGCTCTGGCAGATCGCTACCGGCGATCACGATTGGAATAACACTGACACCTACAGCTACCATTATATGTTTGTCGAAAATAACCTAAATACGTGGGTCAAACTCACCTATAAGTGGAAACATGAATTTAAAGAAGGCAACGCCCTGCTAAAATCCGACCAGACTGGGAACTCAAGTAACCCGCGGACAATCAATAGTGGTGACACCTATTCCACGAGCGGGTGGTTGAACACCTACACCGCTGGGGGGATAGACGACGGCCGGTATAGTATTAAGAGCACCACTAAAATTAGTATGGAGAATGGTCACGGTTTCAGTCAAGATTGGCTATCCGTATCAAAAATAACCCGCTTTACCGTATTAGAGGAATAGAGGTGTTACTATGCGTATGATTATGCTTGTGGCCAGCTTTTGGCTGGTCACAAGTCCCCTTTGGGGTAAAATTGCCTTTCATTCTAAACGGGACGGAAATCACGAAATTTACACGATGGACTCCGACGGAGCCAACCCGACACGACTGACGTTTAACGAATCAAAGGATGTTGCCCCTGTCTGGTCCCCCAATGGACGACAGATTGCGTTTCATAGCTCCCGCCATGATGATAATGACCCGCATACGGCTGAGGAAAACACGGAGATTTATGTGATGGACGCCGATGGGAGTAACCAACGGAGACTGACCCATTATCCCGGACTGGATGGTTATGCAGATTGGCATCCCGACGGTTCACAGATTGCGTTTGATAGCACTCGGGACGGGAATTTCAACATTTACGTGATGGACACCGATGGAAGCAACGTGAAACAGGTCACAGACCTGGAGTTTGCCTCAAGACCAAGGTGGTCGCCGGATGGGAAACGGATTGCCTTTGAAGGATATATGGGTGGCAATCAACGGAACATTTACGTCATCAGTGCCAATGGCACCGCTCCGTTCAGGGTGTCAAAACCGCGGCCTAAGGCGCACATGTTTTTGGGAGACTGGTCTCCCGATGGGAAACAGATTCTGTATAAGGAGACGGTTAACGCCAACCTTGCGAACTCCTTTGCGGTCATTGCCACACTGAACTTGGTTGGGCAAAGGAAAGTGAAGCATTGGGACCGACTGCCAGTCCCACGGATGCCATTCCATTCTACTGCCTTCTCTGCCGATGGAAAGTCCATCCTTTTTGCGGGCAAGAGAAATAACGCCGCCTCAGATATTTATCGCTTTCATCTCGCCGACCGGAAACTTATACAGTTGACCGACAGTCCGGGACCAGACGTTGCCGCCCATGAATGGAACCCCCGTTTGTCCGTTAGACCACAGCGGTTACTCCCCGTGTTCTGGGGGAGTATTAAATCTAACCGATTACGCAATTGAGAGGCAGATTCGCTCTAACGCGCCAATGTTCTACGGACTTGTCGATCGTGCGGTATCATTTCCTTCTTCATGGATATGATACCGCTTTTTTGTGCTTATAGCACACCTGCCTTCAATTCCTTGCGGACGCCACGCCCCTTAGTATCTCATGAGACGGACATTACCAAAACTGACAGCTTGAACTGACCCGACAAGCTTTATATCGACGGTTGGAAAAGTATGGTATATTATAATCGTAGAAAATATGTCCGATCTGTCCGATATTGCCCGGGCACTCCTTTGTCCAGTATACATAAGGCTTTTACTCGATTTTGTGTCCGGTTTTCCGGACATTCTGGCATGTAAGACCAAATAGCAAACCGCCTCTCAAACCCGCGCCACGACTGAAGAGTTGGCAGAATTCACTATGTTGGCACGGGGCTTGCGCTAAGTAGGGTGAAGCCAAGTCATTAAGTTAATCTAAGATTGACACAGTACTTGGTTGTTTTGTTCCAACGCTCGATTTTGGGCAATCCAATTCGAGATTACTTCGCACAGGCGAAAACGCTTCGCCTCTATTCTGAGGAGGTAGTGAAAATGTTACGTAATAAGCTGTCCAGAAAAAGCTTAGGTGTCTTAATCATAACGGGACTTTGCGTGTTAGCGATTGCCGGCAGTGTGAGGGGTGATATCCAATCGGATACTACTCAGAATGTGCAATGGTATGTGAAGGTCAGTTCGTTGGCTTATGACTCAGCGCATGACTGCACAGAGAGTTACCACCAGTACTATATCCAGAACAACAGTAACCTAAATCTCAAGTTTGCCTTTGAGTTTACACATGAAGTCTATCGGGTTGTCGTTGATCCAGACGACGATAGCGAAACGGAGAGCGCCTTTGATAGCGATACAATACATCAGGGCGCACCTCCTGGTGCAGACACCCTCGACAATGGCGAAGATGACATTAACTGGTGGTGGAACGGAGTGGATATATCGGGTGCGACTGGGAAATTTAGAATCAAGGCATACACACAGTTGCGGGTGAGAAGCGTCCATCAAGGAGCGGAAACGCACCTATTCAATACCCGCAAAGCCAGTGAGGTATATACTTTTGACATAGACTAAAAAGTTCAAATAAGCTAAGTTTAACTGCTCAACTTATGCCCCGATAAATCGGGGTCAGAGTTGAGCGTTTTCCAGGCTTGGATTTACCTCGGGTGACTTTTGATCGTAGGGGATAACCGTCGTTATCCCCTAACCTTTCAACCCATAGGGAGGTTTATCATGCAACGCACTCTGTTTCTATTACTACTGTTTCTCCTCTCCAGCGTGGGAGGGCAGGCGACTGCCCTCAGTGGTAAAATCGTCTTTAAGACTGTCCGCGATGGAAATGGCGAAATTTATGCCATGGATGCCAATGGAAATCATCTTCGTAACCTGACCCGCCATCCCGCTCGTGAAGGGAGTCCAGATTGGTCTCCGGATGCCAAGCAGATTGCCTTTGTAAGCTACCGTTCTAAAAATGAGGAGATTCTTGTTGGCGATGCTGATATTTATGTCATGGATGCTTCAGGCGGCAACGTTCGCAACCTCACTCAACATCCCGCTTTAGATAGCGATCCGGACTGGTCTCCGGACGGGCAGCAAATTCTCTTTCTCAGTAATCGTGATGGCGGTATCAATACGTACGTCATGGACGCCGATGGTCAGAATGTTCGACAATTGACCAATTACCCACCCGATGGAGAGTTTGCCGACATGCCGGTGTGGTCTCCGGATGGCAGTCAGATTGCCTTTGAATGGGTACAGGTTGGAGGAAGCGGTATTTATGTGATGAACACCAATGGGAGAGATATTCAACCCGTCAGTCCACCGGAGCAGGGGTCTAGGAAGGGGCATGCTGCATGGTCTCCTGATGGACAACAGATACTGTATTTTGCTTGGAAGGATAATCAAGTCAGATTGGGTATGCTGATGCTTGCCACGAGAACGAGGGAGAACCATTGGGAAAGTGAGCAGGTGCCACTGCCAGAGTGGTTTGCCCTAGATACAGTCTGTTGGTCTCCCGATGGGGAGCATCTCCTCTTCGGCGGGGGCGATAAAGAACTTCCACGTGTCCATCTTAATATTTATCGTTATACCTTTCGGACTGAAGATATCGTTCAATTGACCGATTTTCCAATAGGGCGTAATAACTCACCAGATTGGTCGGCTCATGCCTTGTCGGTTTCGCCGGAGGGAAATATGGCAACATATTGGGGGCAAATTAAGGCAGGAGGAAAGCAATAAGTTGTGGGGTATTTTCCATTGGTATCCATAAGGAGGTTACGATGCAACGCGCTCTGTTTCTATTACTACTGTTTCTACTCTCTGCTGTGTTGGGAGGACAGGCAACTACCCTAAATGATAAAATCGTCTTCGAGATCAACCGAGATGGAAATGACGAGATTTATGTGATGGATGCCCATGGGGGTAACCTGCGTAACCTCACTCAACATCCCGGTCTTGATAGCTATCCCGATTGGTCACCCGGCGGGAAGCAGGTTCGCTTTCTCAGTAACCGTGATGATGGTATCAATACCTACATTATGGATGCCGATGGAAGGGTATGATACTGCTTTCGCTCATGTAGGAGGATGGTATAAAGAAACCGAGTTCTGCCGAAAAAACTCGGTTTCTCTAAACTGCCCTACGCTTTCTTTTAACATGAACTACCGCTTTTTTTCATCTGCCCGCCCTATCTTCCGAAGCGCCGCTCCCGATGGCTATAGTCACGGATTGCCCGCAGGAAGTCGATCTTTCTGAAGCCGGGCCAATAGGTATCGCAGAAGTAGTATTCTGAATAGGCGCTCTGCCAAAGCATGAAACCGCTGAGCCGAATCTCACCGCTGGTTCGGATAATCAGGTCCGGATCGGGCAGGTTGGAGGTGTAGAGATGCTCGGTAATCGTATCCGCACTCAATTCCGACGCTATCTGGTCTGGTGCTTTACCCTCCGCCGCCTCCGATTTTAGGTAACGCCGGAACGCCTCAACGATCTCCTCACGCCCACCGTATGCCACAGCGACATTGAGAATAAATTTATCGTAGTTCTTTGTCGCCTCCTCCACATCGCGAATGGCCTCTTGGAGGCTCGGCGGCAGTAACCCAAGCTCTCCCATGGGACGCACCTTAATCTGATTGGTGTGGAGCCCCTCGATGGTGAGCAGCGATCGCATTTTGGTCTCAATGACATTGAAGATCTCGGCTACCTCCTCTTCTTTGCGATTGGCAAAGTTATCGAGCGAACAGATCCAGATTGAGACAATTTTTACCCCCAATTCATCGCACCAATGGAGGACTTCTTCCAGCTTGTCCCCGCCTTCAGAGTGTCCGTACTGCCGTTTAGCAGCATCAAAAAAGCCTTCCGTTTTCGCGTACCTGCGGTTCCCATCCAAGATAATTCCGATATGATAGGGGGTATGCCACTGACTCGCTTCACGCTCAAGCCGTTTCTGATACAGGAGGTAGAACAGTTGTTTAATCTTCTTTTTGATGAACTGTAATGGCTGCATAATGGACAGATGTAACTTAACGTGAGTCGTCTGCGGGGAGTTCAAAGTCGCTCAACTCAAAATCCCCAGAAAAAAGCAGGTTGATGCCTTCTTGGGTTACCAGATAGTTATATTGATATTTAACAACACCGAGGTTCGGCACCACCCAATACTTCGCGGGTTCGTACCTGGCATTCTCCAATCTCTCAAAATCGGCAGAAAATTTTAACGCTGGCAGTTGTGACAGACCGACAATCTCCTCCTCAACCAGGTAAGCGTTATTATATGTCCCGGCAGGCACTGTTATCGATACATCCGCACCAACAACACGGCGAACCACCTGATGCACGGGTGATGTTTTCGTTTCAAAGACAATCCACGCTTTTCCGACCTGCAAGGGGAAATTCCAGATACGGCGCGGCGGGAAATGTTTCTGATGCAACACAGGGTTATCAAGAAAGGAAATATAGACATCAAATGCCGATTCGGTATAGGTCTGCGGCGTGTTACGGAAATAGGTTGCATACAGTGGCAAATCGAAATCCAGAAAATCGGAGTCGATGCGAAAGTAGCGTGCATTCGTAGAGAGATGATCGACCGCTGCTCGGAAGACCCGCTCCTCCTCTCCGCGATCTGTGCGAACAATTGATGTTATTTCACCGACAGTCGCCTGACGATGGGTAAACCCGCTAATGTCTCGTGTACCTTCGATCCTTATTGTAAACGTCTCCTCCAGTAGTGCTTCGATGACTTCCCCCTCACCAGGACTATACAATCCAAATCCGACGTTAAGATAGGTCCATGCGGATCCGTTGCTTGTAGGGAAATCGGCAGCTTGAAATCCTTCGCCGGAAGGCGGTGAGAGTTCGACTTCGCCGTGCGGATCAACTAAACCCTCCTCGCTACAACCGAGGCAGGAAAGTAGCACGATAAAAAAAAGAAAAATAATGACTCTGTTTTTTGTCACGTCAAGGACGCCTTTATTGTAATGGAAACAATTACACTTTGCAATCTATTTCAGAATCGCCATCTTGCGCGTGGAAACATAATCACCGGCTTTCAGGACATAGAAATAGACACCGCTGGCGGCGCGCTCCCCCAGCTGGGTCCGTCCATCCCAGTAAGCGGCTCTATCCTTGCTGATGTACCGCCCGCGCGCTTTCATACCGAGATGCAATGTTCGTACCAACCTGCCCGATATATTGTAGATTTCAACGGAAACAGATGCGTCGTTTCCTAATTCGTAGGGGATCCAAACGTCTGGATTGAAAGGATTTGGGTAACTTTGGAGCAGCTGCGTCTGCGCTGGGGCAGCGGGGGTATTCGGTGGGTTAAAGATGGGGGTAATCCCATCTGGGTCGATGCTCGGTGTCCCCATAATTCCAATTGCATCGACGGGCACAACCGCGTAATAGTAGCGGGTCTCCGCCGGATCGAAACGGCTGTTATCCACATCGATATCTTGAAATATTGTGGTGTCGACAAAGTGCGTATCCGTCGCATTGACCCGTCCGACAATGTTGATGTCATCGTTGGGGATGCCGTCGTCGTTCCGATCTGCGGCGTTCAGCACTTCTGCGGTGGTCTGGAACGGCTGCGGGTCATCGGTTTCGATCAAGGATGTATACCGCTTACGGACGATAACCACTTCACGGATATCCGTCAAATCTTCAAGTTCCCACTGCACACGCACACCTCTGTCGCCTTCTTGGGAGACTGCGGGCGCCGAAAGAGAGCCGGCGGGCGGACGACCTGCCATATAGCTGACTGCACCGCCGAAATAGCCCCCGCCGGGGATGCTGACCAGCTCGACATCCGGACGCAGATTAATCAGGATGAGTGTGATCTTCTTGATATCACCCCCGAAATCGTTAAAGGTGATCTGTCCCTCTTGCGAACGTTGGTAGGTGAACGCCTCCCGGATTTCGTGCGTCCCGTCCTGTTTTTCAACGATAAACTTTGCCCCCCAACCGCGCAGCCCAAAAACATCGAGTCGATCCAATTCGTTCTGAATTTCCGCTCGATCTGTTACGTATAGCGCGCTCATGTCGATTGGAGCGATGTCGGCACCATCAACCTTGACGGCGAATTCGTTCATTACAACGCCGGGAGGCGGTTCAAAGACGATATAGCGTGCCGAGAACGGCTCCGGCATCGCCTCTGAATCAAAGTCAACGCGGATAGGATAGCCGTCATGTATATCGCTCGGGTGGATGGCAACCGGTGGAAAGCGGTGTCCATTGAGGTAGTGCTTCCCATCATCCCGGTCATGCGTAAAGTAGTTCCACTCGGTGAAGGTCTTAAACGCCTCGACCAAGGTTGTACCGTGGTTGGTAAAGACATCTAAAAAATTGCCGAATTCGCGGTAAGAGCCATCCGTCGAATCCCCAAAAAACTGACGGACAATATCAACGTCGAATCGTTCCGCCATATAAAATACCCAGATCACCGCTGCATATTCGCGCAACCCGACCCGACTGTCGAGCGCGAGGTCAGGCTGATCCAAAAAGATACCAAGCTGTCTGGGGTAATAGTCGTAGGCATCGGTTTCGCCGATCTCGTCGGGATCTGGGATATCATCGCGATCATCAATCAGTCCCCCGTCGTATACTTTTGACTCAATCCATGTCGCTGACGCTTCCATGAACCAGCCCGGCATTCGCGCGTTGTACGCGAACTGAATCCCGTGCAGGAATTCATGTGCGGTGGTCGTTTCTATGAATCGGTTGCCCTCTAGCTTACCGAAATAGTCGTGCAGACGGGAATTTATCGCAAAATAGGGACCGAAGGTCACGACGGTCGGTCGTATCCGCCCATGATACCAATTGGTCGTTGTAAAACCGAGCGCAGGAAACTGAAATAGGTACACATCATATTTGTGGTTTCCGCCGTTGTATGCGTCCCAAAAATCGTCATAGGGCTTTTTGAAGCCCATCAGATTGACCTCGACATGGTACGATTTCTCGTGTGCCTCGGCACAAAGATCAACGTAGTCCGGCACACCGTTCAACGGATTGACATCTTCGAGGGGCGGTGCATGCGGACCGACGGTGGTGTAGTGGAATCGGAAGTGGGGGGTGTCAAACTTGTTTGGGAGATTGACCGCACCGTAAGGGCTGCCGGGTTGTC
Organism: Candidatus Poribacteria bacterium; assembly: GCA_965220385.1. Taxonomy (GTDB): domain Bacteria; phylum Poribacteria; class WGA-4E; order WGA-4E; family PCPOR2b; genus PCPOR2b. The sequence goes on from OZ244825.1 coordinate 3,152,804, forward strand.
CGGGTCGCAGAAAAATTCCCCGAAACTCGCGCTGATAGATCGCTGGCAGGCGATCCCAGTTCTGGGCGAGGATGTTGAAGGTATCTGTAAAACACTCCTCAATTTCGCTGGCGGTATAACTCGACTTGGGATTGATATATTTTCGGGCGGATCGGATGGCGCTATACAACCCTGGATCAGGTGGACGCGCGTCGAGAAACACGGGCGTGACAGTAAGGATGCCGACGGTCAATGACAGAGTTAGGAAAAATTTCAGGTGGTTCACTTACATTCCTCTGAATCGTGATATTGTGGGTCGTGCCAATCGTATCGGGATAGATTACATATTGGCAATAATAACATCTCGGCTCTTTTCTTGTCAATACCTTTGGGGAACGGGTAGGGGCATTTAATTCTCCAGTTTTGTGTTTTGATTGTGTCCTGTTTGTCCATCCCGCTCGGCTTGGATAGACATATCCAAGCCATATTCGTATACATGCAGTGGATTTGCCAATCCACTGCGAACATGAATTAGGAGCAGGCCGCTGTGGGAGGGGTTTCCCCAATCCCGATACCGCACTCAGACAGGGAGAAAACCGAAAACTGAATAGTCCTGGTTAGGGGATCGAACTTGGGTTTGTGCTTTTCGCCGTTTGTTCCTTATGATATACTGGGAGGTGTTGATTTATTGTTCTCCCGGCAGAAAGTGCATTAACACGAGTTGATAGGTTTTACAGATACGTTGCACATTTAAGATTAAAAGCGACAACTGGCTTGCACGGTGTCGGGCAACGATCCTGGCTCATTCGACATCGACCTACCGAAGCATTTATCCACAATCGTTCAAAAACTGAACACCACTGTTCGCTATCAGCACACGCATTTGAAACGTTTCCACGCTGCAACAGATTGTACACGCATCGTCATTTGGCATGAAAATTGCCCTCCACTACAGCGATTGAAATTACTTATCGCAGATGACATGGAGGGACATAATGCACACCCAACGTTTGACCAAAGTTGCTGTTGCAGTGATTGTGGTGGGAATGGTTGCGGGATTGAAACCCGTATGGGGAGTTAACAACTGGATACAACTCGACGATGGGATCGCAATGGAAAGCGTTAGATCACTTGCAGCCCACGAGCCTCGACTCTACGCCGGAAGCGATAATGGCGTCTTCACTTCTATGGACGGTGGAAATAGTTGGTTTCCGACTTCATTCAACAATCCAGTTAGCACACTGACCGTCAATGGGGATACGGTTTATGTGGGGACATGGGGTCAAGGCGTGTTCCGGTCCGATGATGCCGGGCTGACCTGGAAATCGATTCGGAACGGATTGCGCTTTCATGAGTTCGAAGACGGGACGCGCCATTACGGTGAAGTCCGTCGCATCCTTATCACGGACAACCATATCATCAATGTGATGTACCATAATGGCACCTATACATCGACGGACCGTGGGGAGACGTGGTACGACATATCAAAGGAGTGGTTGGTAGGAAATAGCATCTACTCGATGACAGCGTTTGGTGGCTATCTTTGGAGTGCAATATCGATCGGTTCTATGCTGCGTTCACCCGACAGTGGCAAGACATGGGAAACGGTCCGCTATTTTGACAAGGACCGTGTAAACGATTGGGCGGTGCTCCATGGGCGGTTGCACGTTGCCGGTCAAGAAGGTGTTGGTGTATGGAACGAGAGTGCGCAAGATTGGGAATACCCTATGGCTGGGCTTCCACTCGGTAACCGTCATAGATCGGATGAACCACCGTATATCTCAACGTTTGCTGTTCAGGGCGGTCGGTTATACGCAGGGTTGCAGGTACACGGCGTTTACGTCTTTGATTCAGAGTCAGGGACTTGGTCGCCTGCTGGACTAGAAGGAACCTCTGTTTATTCCCTCCTATCGCACGGATCGGGGCTCTATGCGGGCACGGCGGAAAACGGTATCTATTATTTCGCTAAGGTCAGAACGATCTCTCCTCAAGAAGGTAGCATCGAAGGTGGCGAACCTATTACAGTTTTTGGCGGTGATTTTCCGCCTGGAACGACTGTTACCATTGGCGGGAATCCAGTGACAGACCTTCGGGTAACCACTACCCTGATAACAGGGATCACACCGCCGGGCGTCCTCGGCGAAACCGATATTGAGATTCGTTTTCCAGATAGTGGTGCCTTGACCGTTGAGAGGAAAAAATTTCTTTACACGAGTAACCCACTGATAACCGTAACAGTGACCCCAACGCATGGAACTCAGATGGGCGGTGAGACTGGTATTGTGACCGGTAGTAATTTCGCTCCCGATACGATAGTAAAAGTCGGGGATCATCCGGCGTCGGGTGTTGTAGTCACGCCAACGTTGATTTATTTTACAATTCCGCCCGGCACGGTTGGAACGGTAGATGTTATTATTACCAACCCGGATGGAAAGGAGTGGATTTTAGAGAATGGGTACACCTACGATCCATTTCCTCCGCCGGTCATTCACGAGATTTATCCTATTGAGGGACCGATTGACGGCGGTACAGAGGTAATTATCAGGGGAAATAACTTCCGCGACGGAAGCGTTGTTTTTATTGGCGAGATACAGGTCGAACAGTTGGACAGTCTCGCGTCCACCGAAATTCGATTAAAGACATTACCATCGCCCTTTGGGCACAAAGATGTTCGCGTGGTCAATCCCGATGGCCAAGAAATCGTGCGAAAACGGGCATTCACCTACAATGCGCCTCTTGATATTACCGGTATTACCCCCAATGTGGGGCCTACAAAAGGCAGAACGTCGGTGACCATCACTGGAACAGGGTTTCGTGTCGGCGACTGGAGTACGAGGGTCACTATTGGCGGTGTACTTGTCTCAGCCATCACGGATATGTCATTGACAGAACTGATAGTTAGGACGCCGAAGGTAACGGCCCCCGGTGCGAAGGATGTTGTACTCAGGAATCCCAACGGAGAGGAAGTTACACTTGTAGGTGGGTTCACCTATGATGACTCGCTGGCAGTCGAACCAAAAGAGAAGCTGTTGACTTACCTCGGTTATGTGAAACAGACCCGCTTACTGCAAAATTATCCCAACCCGTTCAACCCCGAAACTTGGATACCGTACCAACTGGCAACGGAAGCGGAGGTTACCATTGTTATCTACGATAATGGAGGGCAACGGGTGCGGACGCTTAAGTTAGGAACTCAACCACCGGGGTTATACCTCGCTCAAGAAAAGGCAGCATATTGGGATGGACGGAGTGATACCGGGGAGTGGGTGTCCAGTGGTACGTACTTCTACCACTTGCAGGCGGGGAGTTATTCGGCAGCAAAGAAAATGATTATACTCAAGTAGGACGTTTAGCAGCCAATGAAGCGCTAACGATTTAAAAAAAATAAAGTCTCAAAACCCATCAACTTTTTGGGGGTGAGTGAACATTTAGGGGGTTGCTTTTCCTCGTTTGCTCCCTCTATTATAATGAGAAACTCCATCGTTCAAAAACTGAACATCACTGTCCGCTATCAACACACTCGCTTAAAACGTTTCTGCATTACAATAGATTATACAGACATCGTCATTCGGCATGAAAATTGCCCTCCACTACAGCGATTGAAATTACTTATCGCAGATGACATGGAGGGACATAATGCACACCCAACGTTTGACCAAAGTTGCTGTTGCAGTGATTGTGGTGGGAATGGTTGCGGGATTGAAACCCGTATGGGGAGTTAACAACTGGATACAACTCGACGATGGGGTAACAATGGGAAACGTCAACGCACTTGCAATTCACGAATCTCGCCTCTATGCTGGAAGTTCAAGCGGTGTCTTCGTTTCTGAAGACGGGGGAAATAGCTGGTCGTTGACTTCACTTGATCACGCAATTAGCACACTGACGGTCGATGGGGATACCATTTATGCGGGAGTATGGGGCAAAGGGGTGTTCCGATCTGATGATGCCGGATTGACTTGGAAGCCGATTCGAAACGGATTACGCTTTCATGAACATGATGGGGAGCAATATTATGGTGAGGTCCGTCACATTCTTGTCACCGACAACAATATTATCTGTGTGATGTACCATAATGGCACCTATACATCGACGGACCGTGGGGAGACGTGGCACGATATCTCAACGGAATGGCCGGGGGGAAACGGTATCCACTCGATGACAGAGTTTGACGGCTATCTTTGGAGTTCGGTATCAAGCAGTTCTATGACGCGTTCACCTGACAACGGCAAGACTTGGGAAATGCTCCGCCATTTTGATTATGGTCACGTATACGATTGGGCGGGACTCAATGGATGGCTGTATGTTGGGGGTTATGAGGGTGTTGGCGTATGGAACGAGAACACACAAAATTGGGAATACCCGATGGCGGGACTTCCAGTCGGCAATTATAGGGGCTCGAAGGTGCTGCCGTATGTTTTGACGCTCGCCGTTCAGGGTGGGCGGTTGTTTGCTGGGTTGTACGACAAACACGGTGTTTATGTCTTTGACTCACAGTTAAGAACATGGACAGCAGCTGGTTTGGAAGGACGGTCTGTTAGTTCTTTACTATCGGACGGTTCGGCACTCTATGCCGGTACGGAAGAGGATGGCATCCATTACTTAGCCAAAGTTACAACGTTCTCCCCTCAAGAGGGCAACGTCGAAGGTGGCGAACCTATTGCGGTTTTGGGACGTGATTTTCCGCTCGGGACAACTGTTACGATTGGCGGAAGATTACTGACTGACCTAAGAGTGACCAACACGCTGATAACAGGACTCACACCACCAGGAGTCGCCGGCGAAGTAGATATTGAAGTTCGTTTTCCGGACAGTAGCAACTCCATTGTTGAAAGGCGGGAATTTCTTTACACGCACACTCCATCAACAATTCTGACAGTGACTCCCTCCCATGGACCTCCGATGGGCGGTGGAACCGGTATTGTGATCGGCAGCGCTTTTGCTCCCGATGCGGTGGTAAAAATTGGAGAGAATCCTGCAACCAATGTCGTCGTCACGCCAACGCTGATCTATTTTACAATTCCGTCCAGCACGGTTGGAACGGTAGATGTTACCGTAACGACTCCAGATGGAAGGGAGTGGATTTTAGAGAATGGGTACACCTACGATTCATTTCCCGCTCCCAGTATTGACGGGATTGATCCCAATAGAGGACCTGCTGCCGGTGGCACAGAAATCATCATCAGAGGACATCACTTCCGTGACGGAGCCGTTGTCTCCATCGGTGCGATACAGGTAGAACAGTTGGAGTCCTTCTCTGCGACCGAAATTCGTTTAAAGATACCGCCTTCGACCGCTAGCGCGAAAAATGTCTACGTGATCAATCCCGATGAACAAGAAGCTGAAAAGATAGGGGGATTTACCTACACACCACCTCTCGCCATTAACAGCATTGCGCCCAACGTGGGACCTACGAAAGGTGGAACGACGGTGAAGATTTTTGGAAGGCAGTTTGGCGTCGGAGATTCGACCCCTGAAGTCACGATTGGCGGTGTAGCTGTCTTATCCGTCACTGCCAAATCATCAAGAGAACTGCTAATCAGCACACCGGAGGCGTCAACCCCCGGTGCGAAGGATGTTGTACTCAGGAATCCCAACGGAGAGGAAGTTACACTTGTAGGTGGGTTCACCTATGATGACTCGCTGGCAGTCGAACCAAAAGAGAAGCTGTTGACTTACCTCGGTTATGTGAAACAGACCCGCTTACTGCAAAATTATCCCAACCCGTTCAACCCCGAAACTTGGATACCGTACCAACTGGCAACGGAAGCGGAGGTTACCATTGTTATCTACGATAATGGAGGGCAACGGGTTCGTACCCTTAAGTTAGGAACTCAACCGCCGGGGTTATACCTTACCCAAGAGAAAGCAGCATATTGGGATGGACGAAATGATACCGGGGAGTGGGTGTCCAGTGGTACGTACTTCTACCACTTGCAGGCGGGGAGTTATTCGGCAGCAAAGAAAATGATTATACTAAAGTAACGCAAGTTGCTAATTGTCACACCTGCTCGGCTTGGATAGACATATCCAAGTCTCGGACTCTCGGAACGGAGCCATCTTTGTGCGTATGCAGTGGATTTGTCAATCCACTGCGAGCAGTAAGTGGTTCAATGTAGCTTTCATTCGTTCGGTTTGCAACGTTTTCTATAACTCGCAACTTAGGTTAAAGTAGGGCGGTCAGCGGAGATTTTCTTAAACTTATTCATACGTGCGATACACATGTCGCCCCGCCGGGGCTTGGGCGTGTAGTCATTGAATTTTCTATAAACATGCCGCCCCGCTGGGGCTATGGATTGGGTAAACTACCGACCTATGAATTTAGTGCGTTTTGATACACATATCCCCTGGCCCGACAAAATTGGGATTCAAAACAATTAGGGAGTGAATGTCTCAAGGATGGGAGGCGGCTCGTTATCAGCTAAAAGAGCGAGGGCGGCTGAGATAATCTTATGTTGTAGAGCAGGATTGTTCGGCTCGCCAAGCGGGTAGCCGAAACGGTATGGCACGGAGAGTGCGCGGGGCGGTTTGACCTGCTCGGTAATATCCCGAAACAGCGTGATCGAAACCGTTGAGATGCCGACTTCCTCGATCGCACGTTGGATCAGCCCAACGGACTGGTTGCATAGCGGTCAGACGGGTGTCAGAAATACGACATGGACGCCATCTGCCTTGAGGTGTGCCCCAACTTCCGGGGCGGTGCGTTTGATTAAACGTCCCGGAGCGGACTGCGATCCCATAAAGCTGAAATGCCGGTCGTTGAGTCCCCCGATTTTGCCCGCCCGCTCCAGCTCACGAAAGCGGTCGAGTGGAAACGCCAGATTCCGATCCTCAAAGCTGCCGGTCTGATCGTATACAGTGCTGCTGTGTGCAGTCGTCAACGCTTGCACATCAACAGTGTTAGGGATTTCACGATAGGAGTAATCGCAGCTCATGAAGCGGTCATTAAACGGCTCTTGAGATGGTGTATGTAAACCGGCGGTGGTGACCAAGGCAACTCGGCATTCCGTTAGGGGTCGCTGCAGCGGGGTATGCGGCGTTGTGTCGTAACGTCGATAGCGATAGAGTTTCATGAAGATGCGAAGTTTGAAGTCGAGTTCATCAACGGCTGGCATACTGGGAACCCTCTCTGCATTGTCTAAAGTACGCAGATAATATTTCAGCTATATTCTTGATGTCAATTATAGCATAAATTGAGTTGACGTCAAATGAGCGCTTACTCATCTGAACACGAACTATTTCCGAAACCGAGGTATTCGATAATGGCAGATTCAAAACGAATTGAGCATCGTGAACTGATTCAATTCTTCAAAGGGGCACTGATGGCTGTTGGTGCACCAGCAGATGTAGCAGCGGTGGAGGCGGAGATCGGCGCGGAGGTTGATCTCTGCGGTGTCCATTCGCACGGCGTTCGGTTGCTGCCGGTGATGGTCGAGAACATCCAAACCGGATTGACAAACCCAAATCCAACAGTAACAGTCCTTTCGGAGCAACCGGCTTCGGTGCTCGCGGAGACAGACCGAGGCATCGGGCGTTATGTTTCCGCTATGGGGATGGATATGGCAATCGAACGCGCCGAAACTTACGGAATCGGTGCAGCCACCATCCGGGGCGTGGCACACTGGGGGCGCGGATATAGCTACGCAGCACGGGCGGCGCGAGCCGGTATGATCGGTCTGGCGTATACAAACGCTATCATTAACTTTCCGGCGTGGGGAACCGCTGCGCCATCCCTGGGAAATAATCCGATGGCTATCGGTATCCCTGTGGGCGAGGGGGAGGAACCGGTTGTGCTGGACATCGCCATGACACAGATTGCGATCGGTCGGGTCCGTGAAGCAGCCGAGACGGGACAGCGCGTTCCTATCGGATGGGGGTTAGATACAGCGGGACAGCCAACAACGGATCCGGCAGCAATCGTCGAGTCCCAACGCTTTCTGCCGATGGGTGAATACAAGGGATCCGGTCTGGCGTTCATGATTGAGCTGCTGACAGCGGGGTTGGCGGGAGGAATGCTCTGCTATGAGTTAGGAACCGACGGTCGACCGACGGACACATCGGGAGGCTCATCGAAACTTTTTATCGCTATACGCCCTCACGGGGATTGGTTAAACGAAAGGACCGCGTCGCTCAAATCCTACCTAAAGTCCGCACCGCCGGCAGAAGAACAGGGCGAAGCACAGTGGCCCGGCGAGGGCAGTTATCGTCGCCGCACCGAGTATCTGGCGGAGGGAATTCCGATCCCTCTCAAGTTAGCAGAGGATATGGAGGAACTCGCACAAGAGTTATCTGTGGCGTTAAATTGGATGGATCATCGGTGATTTAGACCCCCGCCAACGTATCATACCCAAAAGCCGTAGGTGGACATCCGTCCCAAGATGCCGAAGAGTGTCCAGAGGCTGCCGACGGTGAACTCACCGAGAATAAGCCCCAAGAAGAACGGGGCGACGCGACGATGCAATCCAATCCCGCCGTGTCGTAATAGCAGCCACTTGATGAGCCAACTCACGAAAAGGCAGCTCCATGTCACCCGCATCCCCCAACTGGTCGAGATAGCAAAACCGGCGGGGTGGAAGGGCCACCACACAAAGCGCATGCGGCAGAACATCAGCAGGCTGGCGATGATAAAACCACCGACCATGAAGCCGCTCTCGACGGCTAACGTGTCCGTCGGTGTGCTCAGCCAACGGTCAAGCCGTCGATAGGGTTCGAGACCGAACGCGCTCAACGAGGGCCGATAGGCACGTGTCTCCATACCGAGTTGATAGCCGCGATCAATCAACGCCCAAAAACCTGAGAGCGAGCCGAGCAACGCAGCAAGCATCAGTGCAAACGCGAGACCCCGCAGGTTCATCCGCGTCCGCTCTGCCATCTTGAATCCCTCCAGTTGATGCGGCATTGGGTGGCTGCGGTAGGCGCGATTGATGAACCAAAACATTGAAAACATCACCAGATTCCCGCGTCCCAGTTTTCGGGTGCCGATTGTTCGTGTGAGGATTTCATCGGGACCGGAATAGTGCAGGTCGTGGACAGGTGTCCCCAACTCCGCCCGCATACGGGTAACGGCAATGGAGATGGCGTAATAGAGGACGAAGAAGCTGATTGCGATACCCACCGTCGCCCCACCGCGATAGCAGAAACAGACAAGGAACACCATCACACCGATTAGGCCAAGCATCGCTGTGCGATACTGCATTGGTTCATCCCTGTCGTCGAGATCTTCCGCTCCGCCGAACACCTTCCTCACCACCACCATCAGGTGTCTTCGGCTTGCCCAGAGCGCAATAACTGCAAGCGCAATATAGCCCCCCGACGCCTGTTCTCTCATGTAGGGGAAGTTCGGCAGGCTTTGCAATCCCATTGCGGCACCGGCAACGCGCATCAATCGCCAGAACCAGAAGAAAAACCAACACGAAAAGGACAGGTCGAGCGGAATGAAGAATCCGAGCCCGATGGCAAATGGGTAGAACGAGAGCGGAATTCGCCCCATGGCGTCCCACGGACTCTCCGTGAAAAGATGGAAGCTCCGAATCCGAGTCCGAAGTTCCGGGATGATGGGGAAAATGAAGTTGAGGCCGTTCAGGAGTGCAAGGGTTCCCGCAATGGCGAATCCGAGCCACATCACCCGATTCCGAAAGAACGCCTGCCCCCGTGTCTCTGTCATCTGAAGCGGAAGTTGAATAATTGGGTAGCTAAGTTTCTCGTGCTCAATCCACTGCTTTCGTATGATCACGTTGATGCAGAACATCCCGAAGACCAGTACAAAGATAAACGTTGTCCACCAGAGAACGGGTGAGATCCAGCCGATTAACTGTTCGGGGGTGTAGAGGTTCACCTCGCCCTCATAATATCCGCGGGCAACTTTGCTATCGCTGACAGTCAGCCATTCCGGGAGGTAGGGCAGAAATAGGTCGCGCCATTCGTTCTCCGGCGTGGCAAAGCGGAAGGCGTGCCCCAGCATCGGCACAAGGATTTCGAGCATGTCGTGCCCGGTGATGCCAGACGCGATAGAGAGCATCAGGTAGATGACGATAAACTCTCCTTGATTCAGTGCATAACGGGGCGAAAACCATTTGAGCAGCTGATTAACACCGATAACCACGAAAAGACTGAAGATGACGTTGAAGAAGAGGGAGATGGTGACCGGATGCCCGGAGTAGCGGATGACTTCCATCTCGATGACCCAATAACAGTTAATCGGGATGAGCAGAGAGGCAATGAGGAGTGATTTGAGGGTGACACCTTCGACCGAATGCTGCTCCATTTTTGGAAGGGCTGAATCTGATTTTGGCATAGAGGATAAAGATTATATCACACAGGCTTGGAAACCTATTGCGATGTGCTTCCGAATTGACGCAAAGCTGCGATACGCTGAAGCACCGGTGGGTGGCTGTAGTTGAGAAAGACAGTCAAGGGGTGCGGTGTCAAATTGCCGAGGTTGGAGACAGAGAGATTTTTCAAACCGGAAATGAGCGGTTCGGGAGAGGTGATGGTCTCAGCAGCAAAGGCGTCGGCTTCATATTCGTGTTTCCGAGACATATAGTTGAGACCTATAGAGAGAACCAATTCAATCGGGGCGTAAAGAATAGAGAAGAAAACAATCCCTGCGTAGACCGACGTTTGTTCCATCTGAAACGCATCGAAGAGCCCCCTGTTTTCAACGAAGTGCGAGAGCAGAAAAAGCAGTAGCCCTGTGTGGAGGATTGATAGAACGGTGCCTTTCAGGACATGCTTTTTCTTGTGATGTCCCACCTCATGCGCAATGACTGAGACGAGTTCGCTGACGGAATGCTTTTCTATCAGGGTATCAAAGAGTGCGATTCGCTTTTTTGACCCGAACCCGCTCAAATAGGCATTCGAGTGCGTTGACCGCTTAGAGCCATCCATGACGGACACCTCTGTGAGCGGGAATTTCACTTTTTCCGTGTATCCCTGGATCGCATCTTTAAGTTCGCCCTCCGCCAACGGCGTGAATTTGTTAAATATCGGCGCGATCAGGGTGGTAAAAAGTGGCGGCGCAATTATGATGAAAAAGGATATCAGTCCCCACGCATAGATCCACGCGTAGCTGCCTGTTTTCTCGAAGAAATATAGCACCCCGCCGAATAGGGGCACCCCCAAAACGATTGCCAGCGCGTAGGTCTTGATATGGTCCAACACAAACGTTTTGACCGTCATCTTATTGAACCCGAATCTCTCTTCAATAACAAAATCACTATAGAGCGAAAAAGGGATAGAGATAATATCCCTTGCAAAATAGAGGATTGCGAAGAAAATTAAACCGGTCGGGATGGGAGACAGATTCAACCCACGAACAAGACCATCCACAGCGTTGAACCCACCCGCCAAGATGAAAGCCAGAATTAGGCATAGATCGAAGGTAGATGAAACATAGGCAAATTTCGCACCGGCTCTGGTGTATTCTTGGGATTGGCGGTATTTGTCCCCATCATAAAACCCCTCAAATTCAGCGGGGAGTTTTGGATTTAGCGCGTTTAGGTTCAGATAACGCGCAACGCTGCGAAGAGCGAATTCACCAATCAGGGCAATCAGTATAACCGCAAGGTATATGTTCATAGAATTTGGGAGGCCCTCACAATTATCGTCTGAATCAGGATACTCAAGATTTACGGATTCATAGAATTATATGACTCACGTTGACACATACGCGGATCTGAGAAATTTGCACCATTATTGCCTGAATCACGGATTAAGCAGATGACCCGGATGGTCATATTTAAAAAGAAACCGAGTTTTCAAGAAAAAACTCGGTTTCCCTTAGTTGGGCTGCACTTTCTTTGAATAGAGTTCAATCGACGAAGATGTCTCTCAGGCCGATTTCTATCACCTCGCCCACCGCGGCTAACCTGTCCATGTCCATCTTGTTCCGATCTCCGACGATGGAGATGAGCTTGGGATGCCCGTGAACGTGCGCTTTATGGAACTGGAGCATTAGGTCCATATTTGATGCCCGGATCGATTCATAGCGAGCCTGTCGTGGATCGATTGGTACTCCCAAGCGTTCCCATGAACGCACGGCACCGATGACCTGTCGGAAACCGATCTTTGCCGTGCGGTATCGAACGAGTCTGGATTGACGCGCCTCGTCGAATCGTTCAGGCGATTCCGGCAGATTGTCAATGAGGTCGATGAGTGCCTCCACCGCCTCTGGGGTTTTGTCCGCTTGGCAGGCGATATATCCCCACATCAGATTTTGCTCATCTTTCCGGCTGCCCGTCGCGTATCTGGCAAATGTGGAGTAGGCAAGTGCACGCGCTTCGCGTAGTTCTTGGAAGACAATACCGGACATTCCGCCCGCAAAGTAGGCGTTATAGAGTTGGATAGCAGGATTGTTCGCTTCGTTGTAGTCCTCACCGCCAAACTCGATGTCCACCTGGGACTGAGCCATTTCTTTGTCGAAGAACAGTATCTCGGTCTTTTCCGGCACACGTGTTTTGAGAAAATAGTAAGGTGGCGGTGTCGCTAAAGCCTCTGTGATGGGATGATGCCTTTTGAGGGTTGATTGTATCTCATCAAGAGGGATTGAACCTGTATAACTGATGGTGTGTTTGTAGCTTAGGAGGCCCCGAATCACTTCGTGGAGTTCGTCTACCGTCAATTTCTGAACCGCTTCGCTGGGCAACAGCTGCAGGTAGCGTGAATCTTTCCCGTGACGGTTGTAGTTGACCAGAGCGCCTCGGATGCTGCGATAATTTTTCTTGGCGTCCTCTCGATTCGCAAGAATGATTTTGACAAGTTCCTCAAGGGTCGTAGGGTCAGCGGTGGGATGCGTGAGGTAATCCATAGCCAAAGCCAAGGATGCGCCGAAGTTTTCGTCCAGCCCCGAAATGGAGATAGTTGTCTCATTGTGTCCAACGCTGAAGCTGAAATCGGTGCCGAGTTTATACCACTCCTTTTTCAGATCCTCGCTGCTGTATTTAGACGTGCCGGACTTATCGAGCAGCTGCGCGGCAATATCCAGCTTATTGTTGTGGCGGCTGCCGACATCAACAGAAATCGTGAAGACAAAGAGATCGTTGATCGGATTCTGGGCATAATAGAGTTTGACCCCTTCGTGATAGTCGCTGATTTGATAGTCTTTCGCAGCATCGACAAAAACCGGCTCAATTTCTTCCACAGGCATCTCCAAAATCCCTTTGGCGAAATCGGATTGCCGTGCGGCATCAATCTCAATGGTGTCGAGGGCGGGTTTTTCAATGGTAGGGACCTCGTGTTGCTCATCTATGCGATAGCCCGCTACATAGTTAGCACCAAAATAGCGGTTTGCCACGGCGACGATGTCTTCTTTGGTCAACTTCTCCATCCGCGAGATTTCGCCGACAGTGGTTTTCCAATCTTGATGTGCCAAGAACGATTCGCGCATGATACTCACCCTCGCACGATTCGATTCCAAATTCGCTTTCTGAGATTTCTTGAAATCGGTTACAACGGCTGGAATGATCCATTCTTCAAACTCGCCCTTTTTGATCAACTCAACCTGTTCGAGGAGCAGCGCTTCAACCGATTCGAGGGATTGCCCCTCCTTGGGGATACCCCACAGATATTGTGCGCCATAATCGTTGTCCAGATACGGATACGAGCCAGCCTCCCGGACTTTTTGTCCCTGATTGAGGTTCAGGTTGATCAGTCCAGCGGTGGCGTTATCTAAAATCATGTCGAGCAGTCTCAAGGCTTCCGCATCTTGGTGATTACGATCCGCGGTCCGAAACGCAAGCAGGACATACTCCTCGCCCTGATATTTGACCGTCAGACGCTCGGCACCTTGGAGCGGTTCCTCCGTCCACACCTTGGCTTCGGGAAGTTCTTTCGGTTGCCATCGGGAGAAGTGTTCGTCGATAATACCGATAGTCTCCTCGCTATTGATGTCGCCGGAGATGTGGATTGCCATGTTATTGGGCACATAATAGGTATGATAGAATTGGTACATCTGCATCAGAGACGGGTTCTTCAGATGCTCGGCAGAACCGAGGGTGGTCTGCTGTCCATACGGATGCTTTTTATAGAGCAGGTCTCTGACGGCTTCAGTGATGATGCGACCTTTGTTGTCCATCGAGCGGTTCTTTTCTTCGTACACGGTTTCCAGCTCAGTCTGGAAGAGGCGGAACACTGGGTCGATGAAGCGATCGGATTCGATGACCGCCCACTGCTTCAGGCGGTTGGCGGGAAGATCTACCTTATACACGGTTTCCTCCACCCACGTATGCGCATTCACGCCACGTCCGCCCATCGCTTTGTATAGCTTATCAAGTTCGTTGGGAATGCCGTATTGTGCCGCGAGTTGTGCGGTTTCGTTAATAGCAGCATAGATCTCCTTCCGCTTTTCCGGATCGGTTTCGTGGAAATGCTGTTCATAGAGATCCGTAATCTTATCCAGATGCGGCTTTTCCTCCTCGTAATCGAGCGTGCCGAAATTTTGGGTCCCCTTAAAGAGCATGTGTTCCAGATAGTGTGCGATACCGGTCGCATCTGAGGGGTCATGCTTGCTGCCCGCGCGGACTGAGATTTCCGCGTAGAACCGGGGTTCCTCACGGTTTTCGGTGAGGTAGACGGTCAAACCGTTGTCCAACTGATAGATCTGGGCTGCCATCGGATCATCTGGATTGGGGTCGTTGATACGTTTATAGCCAGCCCAACCGGTGGACGCAATCAAGCTGAGAATCAAGGCGTGGATGGAGAGTTGGAATAAAATCGATTTGTTTCGGTACATGTTTGGAATCCTTCCTTTACGAAAAAACGGCTTCACAGAGATGTCATTTTGTGTTAGACTCATCGAATGCTAAGGTTTTGGGTAGGGACTTAGTTATTATACCATAACCAACGGTTGTACAATATACTACAATCCTAAAAAATCCGTGTGTTTGTTGTAACACATCACATTTCATGCAAGGAGTCGCGTTATGACGGGTGAAGAAAAATTTAGCTTCGATCTTGAAGGCTATCTAATAATCAAGAATGTGTTATCCGCCGATGAAGTTGCGGAGATGAACGAAATCGCCGATCGCGCCTTCCCGCCCGAAGGTGATGATACGCGCTACCGCCGTGCCAGTCGAGTTTCGTGTTGGGGTGAACCGTACAAGAAACTGATAGATCACCCGAAGGTGCTGCCCTACCTAATTGAGTTAATGGGTCCTAAGGTACGACTCGATCACGACTACTGCATCTTTATGACCGAAGGGGGCCAGAGCGGCAGGCTGCATGGGGGTCCCGAAGTTGTCGGCGACCATTGGTACAAATATTGGGACGGCGTGATGCGCAATGGGTTGAGTGTCGTCACCTACTTCCTCACGGATGCCGCAGAAGGGGATGGCGGATTTGCGTGTATTCCGGGCAGCCATAAGACCAATTTCGTGTCAAGTCTGCCTGACGATATCCGTAACTATGAGCGTTCTATGCACTATGTCGTCCAACCGGCGGTCGAGGCGGGGGATGCACTGTTCTTCACGGAGGCACTCATCCACGGGACAATGCAGTGGCGCGCCAGCCATGAGCGGCGATCTTTGCTCTACAAGTATAGCCCGGGACACTCAGCCTGGTCGCAAAACTACTACGATCTGGACGAATTCGACGACCTGACGGAGCAGCAGCAGCGAATGTTGGCACCGCCCTCCATCGGTCAAAGGCCCGATGTGGTTCAGGAGGGGTAAGCCCCCTCGAATCAAGCGTCATGTTTGAGCGCGGGCAGAAGCGGTCTTCGCAGGGCAAAGTAGACAGCGATTGCGCTGGCAACTATACCGACCAGAAATACCGAAACCAAGGTTGTCGCAAGAGAGAACCATGGCACCTGCGCGCCGGGTGTCATCAGGTGCGGTCCCACTGCGATGAGCGCGGAGACAGTACCAATCACGATCCCTATCAGCAAGAGAAATCCGTTTTCGGACAAGAGCATGAGCGACAGGGTCGCCCTCCGAAAACCGAAGGCGCGCAATGTTGCTAATTCTCCGCTCCGCTCGATGATATTTCTTAGCAGCACAATCCCAAGACCGAGTGTGCCGAGAAGTAACCCAAGCCCGCCGAGGGTTTGGAAGGTTGAGAGATAGGTATTTTCTACGGCTCGATAGCTGGCTAATTTTTCAATCGCTGATGTGACATCCAAGCCGTAATCGTCCAACGTCCTTTCCAACGTGTGCCCGATGTGTTCTGCCTTTTCGATGAACCCCGCCGGATCAGGAGTTGAGGGTGTCTGGATTAGGAAATACGCATATCCGCTCTGGCTTGGGAAGTGTCGTTTGAAATTGGCTTCGGAGATCAGTAACTCACTCTGAAAAAGGCTACGCTGTAAAACCCCGACCAAGCGCAGCTTTAACGGCTCTCCCAATTCGTCTTGGATAGCCAGTTCATCGCCAAGTCCGAGGTGCAAAATCCATTGCGCTGAGTTGTAATCCGCAATGGCTGGAATAACGCCCGGCTCCAACTCGTTGTCCAACAACTCCCACGGATTCTCCTTCGCCACAGCTGTTCCCTGAAATTGAAACCCGCCCCGCTCAATAAAATTCGCTGAGGCCCCCAAAATGCGAGGTTTTTGGGGGCGATAAAGATTGAGGCAACTTGCATCTTCCCCCGGCAGGACGCGGAACCCGAAGGTCTGAACCTGAGATGCAGCGTCAGCGTCAGACTCGGAAAATCCTAACTCAAATCGCCCTTCCTGAGAATTGAGATCGTGATGCAGGGGGATGTCGGATTCAGCGACCAGAGCAAACCCACCTGTCCCGGAGGCTTTCTGTGGAACCGTTCCTCCTTTTTCCTCGATATGACGGTTCGCACCCACCGCGACAATGACGAAGCAGGCACAGCCAACCAGTGCAGCGCAGAGCATACTCCGGCCCGGCTGGCGTCCACTATTTTGGACACCCATCTGCACGGTTGTGGCAACCCTCGGCGAACCCGCTGCGCTTCCACCTGACCGCAGCCAGATCGAGAAGCAGGATAGTCCCGCAATCAGTAATAACACCCCACTCCCGAAAAATAGACCAGTCGAAGCGGTCGTACCGGAGGCGAGGGCAAATATCGTTAACCCTAGGGCAAGTCCTAAACTGGCAAAAGCAAGAATTCGGTTCCGACTGACCGAACCCGAACTTCGATTGGAGAGCTGATCAGCGCTTGATTCACCGGCAATGAGTGTAGGGATAGGCACCCTACCGAGTTGCCGCACGGTCCAGCCGATTGAGAATAGAATGACGATAAGGGCAATCAGATACCCCAAAACAAGGCTTGACGGGGCGACATGTAAAGTTAGGAAAGGGGTGCCGACCGCTGCTAACCACCAGGTCCGCAGCCCTGCCATCAGCAACCACGCGTAGACGACACCACCGCCCAGTCCGATTAAGCCGCCAATCCCGGCGATTAATCCGCCCTCCTTCATGAAACGTCGGCGGACGGTCGAAATCGGATACCCGGCAGCGAGCAGAACGCCGATTTCACTCGCCCGTTGTTCGACGCCGAGTCTGAAGAGTAAGCCCACCAGAAGTACAGCGGACGCGATGAGAAACAGACTGAATCCGATAAAGAGGGCACTAAAGTCCGTTGATCCGGTGGCCGCTGCCAGACCGTCCGCTTTAACGGGTTGGAATACCAAACCGACCTGTTCTGGCCGGATTTTGTCCAGCAGCCGTCTCTCAAAGTTAGTGCGGATCGTCTCCAGATCGACACCAAGAATTGTCCGAATCTGAACAGCGGTTAAATCTCCGAACCGGCTACGCCACAACCGTTGTGCTGTTGCTCCTGAGACAAAGGCTTTGGGGGTCGCGCGGAAAAGGTCCCAGTAGACCTCATCTTTTGGACGGATACGGCTAAGATCTACCGGAAAGGGCGCATTCCACTCGGACATGTCATCCGCTTCATGGATTCCTGGAAAGTCTGGTGTCAACCCTCTATCGGCTGCCAACCCCTCTATTGCAACAACTCCCTTCAATCGGAATTGTGCATCTCGTGTTAACAGATTTTCCCTCGGACCCGCGATGTAATAACTGATATCAATCTGATCTCCAACCTCCGCGCCCAAATCTGTGGCAGCCCATTCGTTCAGGAGGATTTCGTCATCGGCGAGCGGCGGTGCAGCTGAGCCGTCGGTCAACTCAAGGGAAAACGCACGCTGGGTGTCTAATCCCGTAATCGTTGAATACGGAATCGCCCGTCCATTGGCCGCAATAGTGTTGGCTAAATAGGTCAGGACCGGTAGAAAGAGTGTCCGGCGTTCAATCGCGACCGATCTGGCGACCTCAATGACAACTGGCTTGAGTAGAAACTGTGTGCTTTCAAGGGAGAGGTATCCCACTCCCCTGATAGATTCGGAAGAGACACGGCGGAGTATCAAGCCGAGATCTTCTAACTTCAAAGCCTGATGCAACCTATTTTGTAGAGCGGGCAGCGGATCGGCTGTAGTGGGATCGGAGGAGCGGGAAGATGCAGCGGACACGAAAATTGCGTTGACCTTTGCCTCCCTTCTAAGTGCTTTCTGCAGAACTGTCAAAGGAATGTAGGCGTTTAACGATCGGCTCTGGCTGGGGCGCAACCCAAAACTGCCAATGCCGTGGTCTGGAAGGATTTTCGTAACGGTAAGCCGGAGGGTTTGAAGAACCTCCGATGAATCTCGGTGACCGAGTAAAAATTCGCGATGGATCTCGCTGTGTTTCTGGAAGGAGAACAGGACCTGACCGCCAACTTTTATATCCAATTCCTCTTGGAGAGATTCGTTGATATGAACTGGTGGAAAAAACTGTCCCGGTTGTTTATCCAGAACAGGAACGGATTGGCTGGAAGCCCCGTCCCACAAGCCTGCGAATCGCGCGTCGATTCCCTGGATCTGGACACGGGAGGCGCGCGCCTTGGTCTTGGCGTTGACCGCGGTGCCGTTTAGAAGAATAGCCGGTACGGTTTCCCGACGGAATTGTGTTTCCCCCTCCAACCTGCGGGACAGATCGGCCCCTAACTCTTCACGAAAAAACCGCTCTGATACGAGCGCGTAGTCAATGCGTCCCAATCGGTCTAAGGTGAGATGGCGCAGGCTGCCCCGGATGGAGTCACCGACCAGCAACGCGCCTGTGAGTACCGCGGTCGCGACCGCAGCACCGAGCAATACAGCGAGCTGGATTCGCCAGAAATAGCTTAAACTTCGGCGCATCTGCCCGCCTCCAATTCAAAACGCCGTTCAAAGCGAGACGCGAGTTCAAGGCTGTGCGTAACGACAATCAGAATGTTCTGTTCGGCTTGGTGTAGTTCAAACAGCAGGGAGGATATCTCATCTGCGGTGGCGCGATCGAGGTTGCCCGTGGGTTCGTCGCAGAGGATAAGGTTGGGTTGGTTGATGAGGGCGCGTGCTACGGCTACCCGCTGCCGTTCGCCGCCGGATAGCTCGCCGGGTCGATGGCTCAAACGGTGTGCCAGACCAACCCGGTCAAGGAGCTCTTGTGCACGATTTTCGGCATCTCCATCGTGATTTTTGAACGCCATGGTCGGAATCAGCACGTTTTCCCATACCGAATACTGTGGCAACAGATGGTGGTCTTGAAAGACAAAGCCGATACCCTGATTCCGAAATCTGGCAAGCTGCGGCTCTGCCAGTCCAAACGGATCCTCGCCGTTAATTTCGATCTGTCCCGATGAGGGCCGATCCAGTGTACCGATTAGGTGTAGCAGCGTACTTTTCCCAGAACCAGAGGGACCGGTGATAGCGAGGGATTCGCCTTGCGCCATTTCAAACGAAACGCCACGAAGCACTTCAATCGGTTGTGTTTCAGAACCGAAGTTTTTATAGATGTCGGAGACTTTGAGAGAGTTCATTGGTACATTAGCTCACGAGTTCATTAATGGATTACATACGTTTTATGTTTCGCAGTCCGCCACTTCGATCTGATCCGCGATAAAGTCCGGTATTGGGATGGCTCTCAGCTTTTCGCCGGGGTTGCAGATGCAGCACGCCGCCGTCAGTTGACCGTGAGCGATTTCTGTATCCCCTTTCATAAAAACAAAGCGATAGGTGAGGGATTTGGTCCCTTTTCTGCCAATCGTCAGGCGGATTTCCAATTCATCTTCAAATTTGACCGGCTTGAGATACTCACAGGAGGCTGATAGTCGGGGCCAGCCGATTTTGTTTCCTTCCCATTCTGTAGCAACGCTTGTTCCCAATGAACGGAGGAATTCGTGCTCAGCGGATTCCATAAAAACAAAGAACCGCGCAAAGTGGACGATTCCTGCCATGTCGGTGTCGGAGAATTCTATTCGGCGTTTGGTGCGGTATTCGTGTGGCATGGGAGAGTCCTTTGAGTTCCCGATCAAAGAGTAAAATACTGTTTCATTCAGCCATTCCTATACTCAGCTTCTGTGACGCTTTTTGCGCAATTTCTGATCCGGGCTGAAGTGCGAGGACTCTTTCATAATCGGCATGGGCATCGTCGTAACGACCGAGTCGTTGATATGCGGACGCTCTGCGGAAGTAGATGGGACCCAAAGTTGGGTGCCCCTCTCCCCATCCCTGAATCTCATCGGTTGAGAGCTGAACAACCTTCTGATAGTCAGAATCGGCTGCGTCCGGTTGATTTAATCGGAGGTAGATTTCGGCCCGTCGGAGATACGCCTCCGCAAAGGCGGGTTCAATCTCGATTGACTTGCCGAGATCTGCGAGCGCAAGTTGGTTTTCACCCAGCTGCGCGTAGGCAACTCCGCGATAATAGTAGGCGGCAGCACCGGGTTTGCGGTCAATGACCGCTCCGTAGTCCTCAAGTGCGCGTTGCGTGTCCCCCATCTCCAGATAGGTTTCTGCCCGCTTCCATGTTACAAACCCCGCCCATCGCTTCTCCAACGACGCCGTATAATCTGCGAGCGCGCGCTGATAATCGCCCAAAGCGCGATGGGCATCCCCGCGACTGTAGTAGGCGTCGGCTACATACCGATTCAGGCTCAGTGTCTGCGTATAATCGTCGATCGCTTTTCGGTATTCACCCAGGCGATAGTGTGCAAGTCCACGTTTAACGTAGGCTTCCGCATATTTCGGACTGATTTCAATCGCACGGGTAAAGGCGGAGACCCCGCTACGGTTATCACGGTCTGTTTGGGCTCCGAGGAGCTCTGTCCCCTTGACAACGAACTCGCGCGCTTGGGGATCTTCCCCTTTCAGGCTATCCCAACTCACAAAGCGGGAGGCGATGAGGACGCAGGCAATAAGCACCGGCACCATAACGTAGACTAATAAACGCGACATAGATGATCCTTTGTGAGACAGAACTGAATCTTTAGGGCTGCAGCGGATGAATCTCCGCACCGTACCGCAGTTCGGTGACAGCGTTGTAGCGTTTGGAGAGATCGATCGCGAGATAAGATCGTACCCCCGGCGACGCGCCATAGCCGGTTGAGAAGATAATCTGGTGCACGCCGAGTCGTGCCACGCCATCACTGATCTCATCCTCAGGGAACACACTTACCGGCGTGTGTCCAACAGCCAACACCCGCCCTCCGATTCTTTTGAGGAATTCAGCCGTGTGAGATGGGGTGTATCCACTGCTCAACGCGACGGTAGGCCGTCCCCAGAGCAGTTCGTCAAGCACCTTTTTGCTCGGACGAACGAGGTCAGCAAGGTTTTTGGCAGAACGCGATGTCCCCGCATGGACACCGACAAATCCGTTTTTGCCGACAGCAATCGTTGGGAGACTGATCAGATAATTGTAGTGTTCATCCGTCATCCGCTCAATGAAATTGAACTGCTTGAAATAGGAACCGTGGACGGTCTGATAAAGCTGAGCAATCATATCTCGACGGTTGTCCGGGTTCATACCGGCTCTTTTGAGCATGGCATACGCATCAGCGGAGGCAAATTCGTGATTCCCTCTGATATAAATGAGTCGTTCTTCTCCCAACTGCTCCTGGAGTTGCATGATCCGATCGACAATTTTCACGTCTCCGTAAGGCTCAAAGATCGGATCTCCCGGTTTATGATCAACCGCATCACCGAGGATCAATCCGTAGACATCTTCCCCTGCTTCAATCCGCTCCACTAATCTTGTTTCTACCAACCATCGACTGAAATTACTCCACTGCGCCTGAAAGTCCGTTGCAACATACAGGGTGCCTTTGTCAGGCAGGACAACCAACGCTCCATCTCGCGTTACCTGATTTGGGTAATCGGCAAGCGATTTGGCTTCTTCCGCCCCCAAGGCGCTGAGATAGAGGCTGAAGCAGCTGAACAAAATAAGAAAAAGGGTTCTTAGCATTTTCATCAACTTAGCTACCGCGTCGTCAAATCATCCCCGTGATTGGTGGCGTCAGTCTTGCCACGTTCAAGGCACACAGCAACCACAAGCATCTCAAGATCGTCCTGCGTGTGATTATAGAGACCGTGTGATCCTCCAAGCCGATTGGGAATTGCCGCACCTTCGTAGACCTCCTCCGTTTCATCATCGACGGTCATCCGACCACTACCGTTCAGGATGATGTAGGCTTCCTCAATGCGGTCGTGCCGGTGATAGCCGACGGAGGTGCCGGGTGGTAGGACAGCATGACCAACGAAGCCCCAATTGTTGCGAAAATCTTGATGTTGCCACAACATCCGAGCGGCGATCTCGCCTTTGCCCTCGTGTGACTGGCTATAGGTTAGCAAATCGCGATCCAACCGAGCGACAGGCAGACGATCAATCGACTCCAGGGGTGCGCCGACACGGTCATCCCCGAAATCGGTAGAATCTGGGGGCACACCAACCGCTGTAACGTTGAAATTGAACCATCGCGTCTCTTTGTCGGTGTGGTTGTAGATCGCGTGGGACTCCCCTTGGCGTAACGGAACGGCTGCGCCGCCGACAATCTCCGCTGTACGACCGTTGTGCGTAAATTGGGCAGCATTGTCAACCGTGACGAAGACCTCCTCCGCGGTATCGTGCCGGTGGTGACCGATACCACCGCCGGGCAGAAGGATCGCACTATGGATAAACCGCCATGGGGTTCCAAAATCATCGCTCCCAAAAAGGCTCTTGAACAGAATCGAATTCGCCCCGGCATGGACGCTGCTGATTTCTTCCATCTCTTCGCGTCGAGCATAAGCAATCTTCATTTTTAGGTCTCCTATCAAAAATTAACAAATCAAGACTTCCGGTTTTCACGTTTCACTCTCAATCTTTGGACGGAGAGCGTATCATCAACTGTAAACTAGCACCATTGTTTGGTACATTTCAATCCAGAGTTTCGCCCGGCTGGAGTTCAATGATTTCAACGGCTTGATCTTTGGTCAGTTCACGGAATGCGTCCGGTGTCCCTGTTAGAAGCGGAAATGTCCCGTAGTGCATCGGCACAACAGCAGACACATTGAGCAACTGTGTAGCATAAGCTGCCTCACGGGGACCCATCGTGAAGTGATCGCCGATTGGCAAGAGCGCGAGATCCGGCTGATAGATTTCACCGATGATTCGCATATCGCCAAACACACTTGTGTCACCCGCGTTGTAGATTTTATACCCGTTTGAAAACTCAAGAATAAATCCCGCAGACTCACCGAGATAAACGATTGTGCCATCCTCTTCGGTGAAGCTGCTGCTGTGGACAGCTGTTACCATAGTTGCGTTCAGTCCATCGACCGAAACGGTGCCCCCTTTGTTCATCCCGATTGTGTTTTCAACCCCTTTACTCGCGAGCCAAGTGCTGACTTCGATCATCGCCACAACGGTTGGGGAATGCTGCTTCGCAAGATCAACGGCATCGGCGGTGTGATCGGCGTGCCCGTGTGTAATCAGCATGACATCAAGTTTATCAAACGTTTTAAGGGCATCTGGACAGGCTGGGTTACTGGCTACCCATGGATCTATTAGACAGGTCTGTCCCTCAAATTCAGTCGTAAAGGTTCCGTGTCCAAGCCAGGTGAGTTTAATTCCGTTATTCAGTTTCACTACTTCCTCCATATATGGTTTATGGTTATAGTTAATTGAGCGTATTATACAGAATAGCTCCATTTCTTTGCAACCATATTGTCGTTGACTTGAATCATCAAGTTTGCTATAATCCCCTCCACTGTAATGGCGTATATCGCTCCCTATCCTGCGCTTTGGCTGCCTCCTATATGAACCAATTTAGGCATTGGGTAAAGAAGAGATGAGTGAAGGCGAAATCGTTCAAAAAACAGACGTCCCGGCTACGATTGACTCACTACAGTCTGATTTCAATGCCCTTGGCATCAGATCGGGAATGGTATTGTTGGTGCATTCATCTCTGAGCGCGATAGGCTGGGTGTGTGGCGGACCGGTGGCGGTCATAATAGCACTTCAGCAAACACTGGGCACAACCGGAACACTTGTCATGCCCACCCACTCAACCGATTTGACCGAACCGAGCCAGTGGGAAAATCCGCCTGTACCCGAATCGTGGTGGACGGTCATACGTGCGACAATGCCAGCCTATCATCCGGATCTGACACCCACACGGTCAATGGGGGTTATCGCAGAAACGTTCCGAAAGCAGAGAGGTGTCCTGCGCAGCGCACATCCACACCACTCGTTCTGTGCGTATGGAAATCAAGCATCGTATATCGCAGACAACCACTCATTGGCGTGCGGTCTGGGTGAGGGATCACCACTTGCCAGAATCTATGATTTAGGCGGTTCCGTCCTTCTCCTCGGCGTGGGACATGACAGCAATACGTCAATGCACCTCGCAGAGTATCGTGCCACCTTTCCGACCAAACGCACCGTGCAAGAGGGTGCCCCGATATCGGTAGCAGGAATAAGAAGATGGACTACCTTTGAAGATATAGACCTGGATAGTTCAGATTTTGAGCGGATCGGCAAGGATTTTTTGGAGAGTGATTCAGGAAGTGGGGTGCACCGTGGCAGGGTTGGGCTTGCGAATTGCCAACTGATACCGCAACGCGCTCTCGTAGACTTCTCGGTTGACTGGCTGGAGGGGAATAGAGGGAGGTGAGTCGGTTCTTGGGCTGTACACGCTTCTGATGTAAGGGTGTGTTTTGGCTTTATAGTTTACATTCGTTCATAATTTCAACCCACAAAAAAACAGTTAAAGGAGATCTCATGAGATTAGTAAGTTTTCAAAGTTCCGATGGTCCCAAACTGGGCGCTTTCGTTGATGATAAGGTTTTGGACCTGCAAGCGACCTATCAAGCAGCGGTCACAGATGATGCACTGCCCGCACTCTTGAGCGGTATGATCGCATTTCTCGAAAGTGGACAGAGAGGGTTTGACGCCGCCACCCATGCGATTAACGTGGCAGCGGAAAATCCAGAGAAAGCGGTCTGGAGTACAGATCCGCTCCTGTCACCGATTCCCAATCCGAAGAAACTATTGCTGCTCGCCGGGAACTATGCCTCGCATATTGAGGAAGGCGGTGGTGTCGCGTTGAGCCGATTGGAAACGACACCACGCGTTTTCATGAAACCGCCGACGACAACCATAGTCGCACATGAAGAAGCGATTATTATTCCGCCCAACGGCGTTTTTACCGACTGGGAAGCGGAGATTGGTATCGTTATGGGCAAGCGCGGGAAATTCATCTCCGCCGATGAAGCGTATGATTATGTTGCAGGCTATACAGCGGTCAATGACGTTTCGGAGCGTGAGCTAAAGGTGAAGGACAGTCGCGTAGACCGAGATGGTGATGAGTGGTTTGATTGGCTCAACGGTAAGTGGTTCGACACCTTTGCCCCGGTGGGTCCCTGCCTCACGACAAAGGATGAAATCCCGGATCCGGGCACGCTGCGTATCTCCTGTCGCGTCAACGGCGAAACCAAACAGGATGCCAACACGGGACACATGATCTTTAACTGTGCACAAATCGTAGAATTCACCTCAACGTTAGTCACGCTTGAGCCGGGCGATATTATTTCAACAGGCACCCCCGCAGGCGTTGGACACCCCGACCAGAAACTGGTGGATGGCGATGTCGTTGAGGTCGAGATCGAGAAGATTGGCGTTTTGAGAAATCCCGTCGTTCAAGGCTGATAAAAGCATTTCCGCTCACATTCAAAAATCATGTAACTGTAGGGGCAACCCTTGTGGTTGCCCTGGCAAAAAACTCGGTTTCTTTGCGCTATTCGCACTTGGAATGGTCGGGATGATATTGGTTAGAGTGTAACAAGTGGGATTTACTCTATCACCTCTCAGCAGGAAAGCATAATGTAACGAAGCGGAGGAGGATTCGGAAGGAGATTAATCGTCTTTCTCTGATTCTCCTAGTTTTCCCTGTATGAGTATGTGATAGATGTTTCTCACATCTGCACTCAAATCAATGAGCCTTTGATTCATATCGTCGAACCGTTTATTCATATCATCGAACCGTTTATTCATATCGTCGAACCGTTTATTTGTATCAGTAATTCTTTGGTTCATATCGTCAAACCGCTGATTCATCTCATCTCGACTCGGAAATTTCAAGAGAAAGGTAATAATCGTAATCGCAAAACCAGCGACCATAATTATGATCTGCAGCGTATCTTTATCCATGTTAGCCTCCCGTGTCGGTTTATGTGATATTATAGCACACAATTCCACACTGTTCACGTAAATCTAATACCGTTTCTAAATAATTTTATCACATCATTCGGGGTGATGGACGAGGAAACGAAAAGGTGAGCAGATGAAGCAATCCCGTTTTCACGCCTCACGTTTCACGTTTCATTCTTAACATTTCACTTTTGAACGAAGGAGCACCACAATGTCCGATCGCAAAAAGATAGCAGCCGTTATTACCACATACTTTCCGCTCTCTCACGCAGACGTAATCGCCACAAAGTATATGAAGGGGTTTCCGACCGATGATGGCCTTCAGGAGCCGCGCGTAGATCTGTTTTCAATCTATCTGGATCAGATTGATCCACGGGACATCGGACGTGAACTCGCTGAGCTGCATAGCGTTCCAATGTATCCGAGCATCCGTCAGGCACTGACACTTGGAGGGAAGGAACTCGCTGTCGATGGTGCCCTCCTGATTGGCGAGCACGGCGACTATCCGTACAACGAGCTTGAGCAGCACATGTACCCACGCCGTTATCTGTTCGAGCAGATCTGCGGCGTTTTCGCATCAAGTGGGCGTTCCGTCCCCGTCTTCTGCGACAAACATCTCTCGTATAATTGGCCCGACGCCAAATGGATGTATGACCGTGCCAAGGGGCTCAACGTCCCCTTTATGGCGGGTTCCTCCCTGCCGACCTGCTGGCGAAATCCGTACATTGAATACGATCTTGACACCCCGCTCGAAGCGGCAATCGGGATAGGCTATGGCGGTATCGAGTCCTACGGGTTTCATGCCTTGGAGACGTTGCAGTGCATGATTGAGCGACGCACGGGTGGTGAGTCTGGTGTGGTTGCCGTGCAGTGCCTGGAAGGAGATGCGGTCTGGCAGGCGGGAGCGGAAGGACGTTGGTCCCCTGAATTGGCGACCGCTGCGTGTGCGCCGATCCCTGATAAGCCGGAAGGGAAACCGGAAGACCATTGCGAGAACCCTGCTGTTTTTCTCCTTGAACATAGCGATGGGTTCAGGTCGGCGGTGTTGATGCTAAACGGTTATATTAGTGATTTTGCCTATGCGGGACAGATTAACGGCGAAATTCAAGGTGCTCAGTTCCGTCTACAGGGTGGGGGTCCCCATGCGCATTTTAGCTATCTCAGCTTAAACATCGAGGAGATGTTACTTTCAGGGGTTCCTCAATATCCCGTTGAGCGGACGCTGCTGACGACCGGTGTTTTGGATGCGGCGATGCGTTCACGGTATGAGGGACATATCCGTCTCGAAACACCGCACTTGGCAGATCTCTCGTATCGTTCTTACGAACAGCTGCCGATTCGACCCATGGGACAGGAACCCAGCGGATCGACATTAGATCCTTGGCCCCCGGATTCGGCGGAGGGTTAAACCAAGTGCCTAGAGAAAGCATTTGAACTGCTATCTTCTAGCCCCCGTAGATAGTAGTCCAAACGCTATTTAATGCAGGAGATTACTTATGGTGCGACACATCGATCCACCTCAAGAACAGTGGGACCGTTTGCCAACGCCGCTTACTCCCGGTGAGCGCGAGGTTTTTAAACTGTTTGATAAGAGACTACCTCTTGAATGGGAGATGTACATACAGCCATATCTCAATGGGTTACGACCAGATCTCGTTCTACTCAATCCCTACGCTGGAATCGCGGTGTACGAGATTAAGGATTGGAATCTAAACTCGATTCAATATTCAATTCAATCAGAAACAACCAAAAATCCCATCAACAAGATCAGACTTTATGAGGAAGAGCTATTAGAACTTTATTGCCCACGTCTCAATGACCGTTTCGGGAATGCGGCTAGACAAACAATTACTGCCGGTCTCATTTTTACTCGGTTGCCTCAAGCAGAGGTAGAGAGTTTACTTGTTCCTTACCGTGCTCACCGTTATCCCAGAATGAACACCTATCCAGAATACTACCCATTAGCAGGATTGGAAAATCTTGAAGAGGGTAATCTCAATACGCTGTTCCCAACGTGCAGACAGTGGGGACGGCAAAATCCTTCCCACATCATGTCGGAAGATACCGCGAATGATCTACGGGGATGGCTCAAAGAGCCGGCTTTCAGTCAAGAGCAACGGAAACCTCTCAATATAAATATACGCGACCCTCAGCAAAGTGAGATTGTAAAAAATCGGAGACATGCCCGTTATCGTCGTGTTAAGGGGGCAGCAGGATCCGGCAAAAGTGTGGCACTTGCAGCTCGTGCTGCTGAACTCGTCATTGAGGGCAAACAAGTTCTCGTATGCACGTTCAACATCACGCTAATAAACTACCTTCGTGATCTCGCAGCTCGGCATACGCGTTTTCTGACAAGTCAGCATGCGATACGTCCACAAGTTATTAGACAACAGATTCAATATCGTAATTTTCACAATTGGTGTAAGCTAATCTGTATTCACACCGGGCACGAAGAGTTTTACAATCAACTCTGGATTACTAACCAAAAGAAAGAAGTCCTGAAGCACCGGATGGCAGAACTTGTGTCACGAATCTATAATGATCCATCCGCTAACGCGGATCTGCCAATCTACGATGCTATTCTAGTTGATGAAGGCCAGGACTACGAGTTACTCTGGTGGCAGACTCTCCGAAACGCAGTTGCACCTGACGGGGAAATGCTTCTTGTTGCTGACAAAACACAGAATATCTATGGAACCGCCCAAGCGTGGACAGAAGAAGCGATGATAGGTGCAGGATTCCCCGGAAATTGGATGGAACTAAAAACCAGCTACCGCTTGCCAGACAAAATCATACCCATTTTGCAAAAGTTTGCCACCCAATTTCTTACCAATGAAGAAGTTGATATTCCAAAACAGCTAGAACTCGAACTCAGTCCGGTCGAATTGCGATGGGTACAGGTATCTTCAGAGATGCCAATAAATGTCTGCGTTGAGGAGGTGTGCCGGCAAATGCAACGCTTGCGCAGCGATACTGCAATTCCCGATATCACCTTTCTCTCAGGATACGAGATCGGCCATGCGCTCGTTAATGAATTTGAACAGAGAAATGTTCATGTAATCCATACTTTCGGACAAGACGATAGAGAATCCCGACGCAAAAAGCTGGCCTTTTTTCAGGGAGATGCCAGAGTAAAGGCGACGACATTGCACAGCTTTAAGGGATGGGAAGCAAGGCATTTAGTTCTATATGTCAGCACAATCGCAAGCCCTGAAGATTGTGCTTTACTCTACACGGCTCTCACTCGTCTGAAAAGGCACCAACACGGTAGCCTGCTCACAGTTGTTTCTTCTTGTTCCGAACTCTATAATTTTGGAAGAGAGTGGCCCAATTTTGACGAGATTACGGATGCAAATTAGGGATAGCCCTCCATTTTTTTAAGGTTTGGCTACGCTTCAAAAAAGTCGATGAATTTAGTATCTAAAAATCTATTGTCCCTTGTTCCCCTTTCCCTGTCACCGCTTTGAAGACGAGAACGGCGAGCACGGCACCGATAATCTGCATCAGGATAAATACCGCTCCATCGACAGGCATTACACCCGCTGCTGAGTAGGTGAACATCCGTGCAAGGGTGACCTGCGGATTGGCGAACATGGTGCTTGATGTGGCAATCAACTGTCCACCGACTAACATGCCAACCACCAAGGAGAGTTTAACCGATTGATTGTGCACCAAAAGGAGAATTGCGAGAACGAGAATAAAGGTGCCTAGAATCTCGGCAAAATAGTTCCCACCGGCGCGTGTTACTTCAGCAACAGCGATTAGTTTGGGGATTTTATGATAGAACATCAAATGTGAAAAGACAGTTCCCGTCAGTCCGCCAGCAACCTGCGCTAAAATATAAATTAACGCTTTTTTCCAGCTTATGTTACCTCCAAGCACCATTGCGAGGCTTACTGCGGGATTGAAATGGGCACCACTGATAGGTCCAAATATTTCAATGAGGGCGAAAAGGATAAACCCGACGGCAAGGGCATCGGCCAGGACCGCCATACCGATCCCGGCTTCTAGGACTTGATGAAAAAGGATAATCGGCGAGATTGCCGCCATGACGAGGAACAGTGAACCCAAATATTCACTCAGAATTTGAGAACTTATTGCATATTTTGTTTGCTTTGATGTCATTTGCTGCCTTTGTCTATTGTTTTGGCAATCTTAGTTAGATGTGAATCACCCCATTGCGGCAGGGGCACTTTATCATACTGAGGTTTGAGTGAAATTGTCAAAGCAAAAGATGTGTGTAGTTTCTGAATTTAAGCTAATGCATAGCACACCCAAAGGATCAAAAAATGAAAATTACACAACTCGAAATTCTTCCCGCGCAATATCAGGGGCGGGCGTATATCTACGTTAAGCTACATACCGATGAAGGTATCGTCGGTATTGGTGAATCGGCCTGTTCAGGCAAAGAGGGCGCGTTAATCGGTGCATTGCGTGATGTCGAGCATGCACTGATTGGCGAAGACCCGTTTCAGATTGAAAAGATTTGGCAGATGATTTATCGCAACGCTTTCTGGCGAGGCGGTCCCGTGCTCATCGGCGCGTTGTCCGGCATCGAGCACGCGCTCTGGGACATCAAAGGCAAAGCCCTAAACGTCCCGGTATATGAGTTGATAGGCGGAATGTACCGGCACAAGATAAAGGTTTATTGCTGGATTGGCGGAAGTACGCCAGAATCTTGGGCGGAGGCGGCTGTGCAACGGATTGAAGCGGGTTGGGGCGGGTTGAAATTCACGCCATTTGATCCGACGGGTCCCGCCTTTAGTCTCGCCCACGGCAAAAAGGTCGAAGCGATAGTCAAGGCGGTGCGTGAAGCGGTGGGCGATGAGGTGCCGATTGCCATTGATGGACATGGGCGGTTGAATCCCGTCAACGCGATGGAAATGGCAAAACGGATTGAGCCTTACGGTATCCTCTTTTTCGAGGAGGCGATACTCCCAGAGTCGATTGATGCGATGGCAACCCTGCGTCGCAATGCGGGGGTTCCCATTGCCACCGGCGAGCGGCTTTATACACGCTATCCGTTCCGCGAGTATCTTGTCAAGGAGGCTGTGGATGTTGTCCAGCCGGATATCTGTACCTGCGGCGGCATTATGGAAGCGTTCAAAATTGCGGCGATGGCGGACGCCTTTTTCGCAACGATTGCGCCGCACAATCCGCTGAGTCCCTTGTCAACGGTGATTTGTCTGCACTTGGATACCGTGGTTCCAAACTTCCTTATCCAAGAGGTTCCCAACGGTCACAATCCGGAGCGGAAAAACCTTATCGTTGGATTTGAAGAGAATCCGGTAGACGGATACCTGACAGTGCCGCAGGGACCGGGGTGGGGTGTTTCGTTGAACGAAGATTATATTCGGTCACTTTCATTCGATTCATCACGCGGGAAATGGGATGCTTTCGATGTTGATGGTTCAATCCTTGATCTGTGAAGATGGAATAAAAAAAACGAGAGATTTCCCCATTTTCCCCGTTGTTTTGATGTCCTGAGATTAACGTTCATGTTAAGAAGTAATGCAAAGAAACCGAGTTTTTTCCCTGGTCTCGGAACGGACGGCAAAACTCGGTTTCTCTAAACTGCTCTGCACTTGCTTTTGGCATGAACCGAGATTATAGTGAATTCTAAAAAAATAGACACCTTGCTCCCCGGTAGGTGCGGTTTTTAACCGCACCGGTTTGGCGTGTCTCATCAATTCTAAGGTCCACTATAAAAGTAAGGAAACGTTGGTATGCGATCGAACTTAATTTCCTCACTCGTATATTTCTGCATTATTGCGAGCAGTTTTGGTGCCCTCGTCCATGCCGCCGAGGATTCGCACCCACACGAAGCAGCGCTCAAGAACCCTGACGGGACATGGAAGTGGACGAACGCCCTCATCCGTGAAACGAGCCCCTACCTGCTGCTGCACGCGCATAATCCAGTTGACTGGTATCCATGGGGTCCCGAAGCGTTGGAACGGGCAAAGGCTGAGAACAAACCGATCTTCCTTTCCGTGGGGTACTCCACCTGCTACTGGTGTCACGTCATGGAACGGAAGGTGTTCGCAGATCCAGAGATAGCTGATCTGATGAATGCGTCGTTCATTAACATCAAAGTGGACCGCGAAGAACGCCCAGATATAGATGAAATTTATATGACCGCCACCCAGATCATGACCGGTTCCGGCGGTTGGCCCAACTCGGTTTTTTTAACGCCTGACCTTCTCCCTTTTTTCGGGGGCACGTACTTCCCGCCAGAGGATAGTCGCGGGCGTCCCGGCTTTCCGAAAGTCCTGAAAGTGCTCCGTGAGGTATGGATGACTCAACAGACAGAGGTGATTGCACAGTCGGAAAAGATAACGGAGGTTATCAGACAGGCAACGGCTGCGGCCCCGGGATCGCTCGGTGAAGCGGCGCTGGATCGGCAGCTGATTTCGGCGGCGGTGAAAGCACTTGAATCGAGATACGACGCCACACACGGTGGTTTTGGTGGTGCGCCAAAGTTTCCGAGCCCCACAAATCTCGAATTGTTGTTGGGTGAGCATGAACGTGAGCCTTCCAAATCGATCCTTGAGATGGTCACCAACACCCTTGACAAGATGGCGTATGGCGGGATGTACGATCAGATAGGCGGTGGTTTTCACCGGTACTCGGTTGACGCCAAGTGGCTGGTTCCACACTTTGAGAAGATGCTTTATGACAACGCGCTCCTCGCGAAAATCTACCTACACACTTATCAACTCACGAAAGATCCGCTTTACCGACGGATAGCTGAAGATATTTTCAGGTTTGTATCGCGGGAGATGACATCTGAAGAAGGGGGCTTCTATTCGGCACTTGATGCGGAGGTGGATGCGGAGGAGGGAAAATCCTATATCTGGACAAAGAAACAGATTCAGAAGGTTCTCGGTCGAAAGGATTCCAAACTGTTGATGCGGGTTTATGGGGTGGACAAGGGACCTAACTTCGAAGGTGGAACCAACATTCTCTACCTCCCTGTCCCATTCTCAAGCGCCGCGAAATCGCTCAAAAAGTCGGAGGACGACCTCCACAGGGAGCTTGAACCGCTCAAAGCGAAACTACTCTCGGCGCGAGATGAGCGGAAGCAGCCGCTCCTCGACACAAAAGTGATTGCCAGTTGGAACGGCTTAATGATCGATGCGTTTGCCTACGGCTACGAGGTGCTCGACGATAAGCGGTATCGTGATGCCGCGGAGAAAGCTGCTCGGTTTAACCTGAAATATCTTCGGACGGCTGACGGACAACTGATGCGGACCTATAGGGATGGTGTCGCTAAATATAACGGTTATCTCGATGATTACGCCTTCCTGGTTCGTGGCTTGTTGGGTCTACATCAGGCAACGGGCGAAGAAACTTGGTTGAATGAAGCAAAGTCGTTAACCGATAGGATGAACCAGCTATTTTGGGACGACAAAGACGGCGGTTTCTATTTTACCCTTGCCAACCAAAAACATCTGGTTGTGCGCACCAAGAATCCCTACGATTCCGCGCTTCCATCGGGGAATGCAGTGGCAGCTAATAATCTACTCACCCTCGCACAGCGCCTTAAGAAGAAGGATTATCTGGATAGGGCAGAAAAGACGCTTCAGAACTTCGCTGGCATGATGAAGCAGTCGCCCGGCGCTTTTATGCACATGCTTTTTGCCACACATCGCTATCTTTCGACAGATTGGACCAAAGTTGGGGAAGCACATCAGGAACGTTCAAGCCAACTGGGTTTGAACACAGAGGGGACGGGAAAAATAAACATTTTCGGACTCCCAAAAGTCCCACAGCCTTCCGAGGAGGAGGTGTTGACACTTGCAGCTTCCATACCCTCGAAATCGGATATCTTGCTTGGAAACCCCTTTGATGTGGTGGTACAACTTGAGGTCGCCGAAGGGTGGCATATCAACGCCAATCCCTCTTCGTGGGATCTGTTGATCCCGACAACTGTGTCGACCAGTCCTGATGCGTTGGTCGAAATTTTGTCGATCACGTACCCCAAGGGGACACCGTTCCACGCGGATTGGAAAGAGGCTCCAATTTCCGTCTATGAAGGAGATGTTACGGTCAGGATGAAATTGAAGTTGAAGCAGGGTGAAACAGTTGAAAACGCGTTTCCGTTGAAAATAGATGTCCGCTACCAAGCGTGTGACGCGGGTCGGTGCACCCCACCGTCAACCGCAACGATTCCGCTCTGGGCAGACATTTACCAGAAAAATCACAACTGATATACATCGGGGCAAGCGCCCGTAGATCAGAGGATTTACTAAGCGAACCCCTAACCCGATTACAGGAGGTTATCATGGATCTGGGATTAACGGGAAAGGTTGCCGTCATCACAGGCGGTAGCGAAGGTATTGGAAAAGGCATCGCCCAACGACTCTGCGAAGAGGGCGCGAAGGTTGCGATCTGCGCTCGGCGTGAAGATGTCTTAGAGGACGCAGCGCAGGAGATTCGTGATGCAACGGGCGGTGAAGTGCTCGCAGTTGCCGCTGATGTAACAATCGCCGGCACACTCGAAAACTTCATCAACCAAACGGTTAATACGTATGGAAAGATTGACATTTTAATTAACAACGCCGGGAAGTCTGCGGGCGGGAATTTTGAACAGGTCACCGATGCGGAATGGTACGAAGATCTCGATCTCAAGCTGATGGGAGCGGTACGCTGTTCGCGGTTGGCTATCCCTCACATGAGACCGACAGGCGGCGGGCGCATTATCAATATCACGCACCCCGGCGGCAAACAGCCGGATGCAGGCTCTGTCCCAACCTCTGTCAGTCGAGCGGCGGGCATTGCGATGACGAAAGCACTCTCCAAAGAGTTGCTCGCCGATAAGATCCTTGTCAACACGGTCTGTTTGACCTCTATCAAGAGCGCGCAAGGAGAACGTTCTTGGCAGGCAGAGGGTTCGCCCGGTACGATTGATGAGTATTGGGAAGCACGGGGCGCTGAGCATCCGTTAGGTCGCTTGGGTGAACCGACTGAGGTCGGTGATCTCGTTGCGTTCCTCGTCTCGGATCGGGCTTCGTACATAACGGGGACAGCGATCAATATCGATGGCGGCTTGTCAGCAGTGGTCTAGCAACGTTCATTGGTTCATTGGTTCATTGATACATTAATGAACCAATGAACTAATAAACTATGGTGGATTTTACAATTAACTTGACAGTTTTGAGTTGTAGGAGGGAACTCCGATTCCCGACACGTCATGCGGTAGGAGGAAACTCCCATGCCCGACACGTCATGCGGTAGGAGGAAACTCCCATGCCCGACACGTCATGCGGTAGGAGGAAACTCCGATTCCCGACACGTCATGTGGTAGGAGGAAACTCCCATGCCCGACACGTCATGTGGTAGGAGGGAACTCCCATGCCCGACACGTCATGTGGTAGGAGGGAACTCCGATTCCCGACACGTCATGCAGTAGGAGGGAACTCCCATTCCCGACACGTCATGTGGTAGGAGGGAACTCCGATTCCCGACACGTCATGCGGTAGGAGGAAACTCCCATGCCCGACGCGTCATGTGATAGGAGGGAACTCCCATGCCCGACCCTCAAAGCGTTCCGTCGCGATTCGGAGATCGCTCCTACGTGAAAATGACCTGATACACAACTAAGTATCGCGCTGTAATCTGTTACAAAATATCTTGCCAAGAGAACAAAACATGAACCGAACCCCTAATAAAGGACACCGCCGATTGCGGAAAGGTAGAAAATCAATACCCGGCGCATATTATTCCATCACACTCGCTACCCACAACAGGGAACCTCTCTTAACGAACTCCGGCATTCCAGATATTATTTATGAATCCTTTGACTGGCTTGAAACGGAGGTACGCCTCAAATGGATGTGCATCATGGTGATGCCAGACCACATTCACGTTGTCTTCCAACTCGGGAACAAACAAACTTTATCTAGCCTCGTCCAATCTTTCAAGAGGTTCACAGCCAACCAAATCAACGCGCGGCTGCTGGGAAACAGTCCCATCTGGCAAGCTAACTACTATGACCATGGGATCCGCCGCGATGAATCCTTGAACAAAATCATTCGTTATTGTTACGAAAACCCCGTCAGAAAAGGGCTTGTCAAACATCCCGAAGATTACCCACATTGGCGATGCAAATTCGACATGCGGTAGGAGGGAACTCCGATTCCCGACACGTCATGTGGTAGGAGGGAACTCCCATTCCCGACCCTCAAAGCGTTCCGTCGCGATTCGGAGATCGCTCCTACAGGGGAATGCCCTTAATCACCGCTCGCAGTGGATTGACAAATCCACTGCAAACATGCACAAATGACTTGGATATGTCTATCCAAGCCGAGCGGCCTTGACGATTAGCAGCTTGCGTTAAGATAAGCTTGTCGTCGGCTAATCATCAACGACATATCGCAACATCACCCCAAGATCTCCGACAATCCAACCAGTTTCCGCGTCCTCCATGTAAATCGAGTTCAAATTGTAGTGGCTTTCGCATCTTTGCGGACGCCAATTCTCACCTCCGTCTAGGGTACGGATAACTGTGCCTTCGCCGCCGATTGCCCAACCCAAGTTTACATTAAGGAAGAAAACGCTATTCAGGAAACTTTCCACGTAGCTTTTTTGACGTTTCCACGTGCGTCCTCCATCGGCTGTGCGGATAATTAACCCGTCAATTCCAACGACCCAACCGTTTAGGTGGTCTGTAAAATAAACCCCCGATAGCCATACCTCTCCGAGTTGGGCTTGCAGCTCCCACTTTTGACCGCCGTTCCGGGTGTGAAGAATCACACCGCCCTGCCCCACAACCCATCCGTTTTGGGGGTCAATGAAGTGGACACCAAAGAGATGACGGTTGACACCGCTGCGCTGCTTCTGCCACGTTTTGCCGCTGTCCGCGGTGTGCAAAATCTCTCCGCTATGACCGATCGCCCACCCACGCTGCGCGTCGACGAAGGAGACACCGAGGAGATCATTTTCCGTATCCGCCTCTTGTTGTGACCACGTTTTACCGCCGTCGATGGTGTGGACAATCGTTCCCCACTCCGCAACACTCCAGCCGACCTTGTCATTGATAAAATGCGTTGACCCGAAACACTCCATGGTTCCGCTGTCCTGAGACTGCCAATGTAACCCGCCGTCGTCTGTGCGAAGCACCTCCCCGCGGTCCCCCACCGCGTATCCAACTTTGTTATTGATAAAGTGGAGATCTGTGAGCAGATAACTGGGTGCGGATTGAAGTTCCCACGTTCTCCCGCTGTTCTTGGTGTGCCAAATCGTCCCAAACTCACCGACAGTCCAACCGAGCCGGGAATTGACAAAATGCACACCCAGCAGCACGACATCGGCTCCGACCAGTTGTGTCGCACCACCCCGCTGATGCTTCCACGTCCGCCCCCCATCGTTGGTGTGTAAAATAGCACCCAAGTCTCCAACAATCCATCCATTTTCGGTATCGGTGAAGTGGAGCGCGTACAAGAGGAAGGTGTGCAGCGGTTCATCCCCGGTCCTTATCTGCTGACCGTACTGTTCTTCATGGCGTTTATTTGAGCCGCTCGTTAAATATTTCCAGTTCCTGCCGCCATCCTGTGTGGCGAGCACTGTGCGCTTGTCCCCGACGATCCAACCGCGATTTTCATCGACAAAGTGGACATCGGACAACTCGTAGCGGATGTTTGTTTTCTGGTAAGTCCAGCGCTTTCCGCCATCGCGTGTATAATAGGCGTTACCTTGGTGACTGACCGTCCAGCCTTGACGGGAATTGAGGAAATATACACCTCGCAGCGAGTTCTCGCCGATCCCCTCTGATCGATCCTCCCACGTCTGCCCGCCATCGCCTGTGTACAACACCGTCCCAAAATCGCCGACGATCCAGCCTTCTTGCGCCGAGGTAAAGTGAAGGTCGAACAGGTTATCGTACGTATGCCCCGATAGTAGCTCCCAGCTCTCTCCGCCGTTTTTTGTGTGTAGGATGACACCATTTTCGCCGACGATCCACCCGGTTTGGCTATCCACAAATCGCACCGATCGTAGCGGGTGGTAGACACCGCTCTCTTGTGGCTGCCATGTCACGCCGCCATCCGTTGTATGGGCAATCACGCTATCGAGCTCTTCAGCGAATGTGCTTCCTGCGTTATTTCCAACTATCCATCCGGTCCGCTCGTCAATGAAGAAGACATCGTAGAATCTCGCTTCCCAATCTGCCCGCCGAACAATTTCCCAGCGACCGGGCTTGGGAGGTTGGTCAGTTGCACACCCGATGCTCCCACCGAAGAACACGACAATGAGAAATATGACGTGAAACGTGATACCCCGATAAATCGGGACAGGTTGTGAAACGTGATGGATTGAGTTTTCAACTTGTTGATTTGTTTTCACGTTGGATATATCCTTTGTTACAATATCATTAGGAATCGGTCTGAAGGTATCGTTTGTTGCGACGCTGTGCCTATCCCATAGGTTTATCCGAGCCAATTGGTTCTTGCCGTTGGGAGAGAATTTCAGATCTTTTTATGAACAATTTTGCCGGTCAGTTCGTCCTATAAGATATGCGAAACCCAGCCCAAAGTCAACCTGAACAGATTATCCAGAATAAGCTATCTGCCGTCCAGCGTCGAATGCGGATTGACAGTATCTTCCAGAATTTGGCTACTTTTAACCTCTGGGGGCTTATCATCTCTGGGATCTTGCTTGTCGCCAACCGATTTTTCCTGTTACCGATACCGATTGGGATTGCAGCTTCCCTGCCGATTGTCATCGCGAGCGCTGCTGCAGTTGGTGCGAGCCTGTTACGGAAGGTGGATCCGTCCGAGGTAGCACGCCTTGTAGATCAACGCCTTAATCTCAAAGAACGCCTGGCCACTGCCCTCGAAGTGATGGATCAGAGGGGAACAGATGATTTTGCTGCCTTGCAGATCCGTGATACTGCGAGCGCATCCCAAGAAATTCTTCCCGCCGCTGCGATCTCCTACACAGTTCCGTCAACCCTCAAATGGCTGCCTATTCCTATGCTGATAGTTGGGCTTTCGTTTTTCATCCCGCGTATGTATGAAGTACCCGCTCCTCCGACCAGCACGGAGCAGGCGGCAATTCATGATGCTGCGTCAAGGCTTGAGGGTGCGGTCAGTGGACTTGATAACACCGAACTCTCCAAAAAGGTTGAGGAGACCGTCAAAACATTGCGAAACAAGCGCACCGGTGTGCAACCCGCTCAGAAAGAACTTAGCGAGCTCCGTAAGGATGTTGAAGCACGAAAAAGTCAGCTGGCAAACGATGAAATAGAGCAAGCTGTCGACACTATTTCCGAGATGAGCGAAAACTCCGAGCTACTCAGTGGAACGGATATAGAGGAGATCGCTTCAGAGCTACAGAAGTTGGCAGATCAGATGGACGGATTGACTGAGCCGCAGCGGGCGGAACTGGACGCACTACTCAGACAACTTGCCGAACAGCTTGGGAATAATCCTGTCGCTAAGAATCTTGTGGATCAGGTGAACGAGATCGGAACGGAGGGGGTCAGCCCTGAGATGCTGGCGAAGATTGCGCGTTCACTGTTAAACATTGATCAGCAGGCAAAAGATGTGGCACAGTTGGAAGGGATCCTGGATGAGATTAAGGCGAGCCGAAAAAATATCGGATTGGCGGGTATCGAGATGGCGCGCAGAACGGGCGGGGTAGCAGGTAGCGATGGGGGACCGGGCGAGGAATCCGGAACGGGAGAAGCGCAAGGAACACAGGTTGGAGTCCTGCCTTCAGAATCGCGGGCCACAGAGGCGCTGCAATTGGCAGGCGTCGCATCGGATTCGGAGGAATTCTCGACAGCATCAACGCAAGCGACTCCGAACGACGAGGAGGAACCCGCCTATATGCGGCACCGCGAAGTCTATCTCAACGCGAAACAGGCTTACGCGGAGGCAGTGGAACGGGAAGAGATTCCGGTGCGGTATCGGCAGCGGGTTAAGGATTATATAGATGCCATTACAAATACAGATGAATGAAACGTGAGGCGTGAAACGTGAAAAGAGCAAGCCAGCCACGAATCCACGCAAATATACTCGAATGAAAAAACAAGGTTCATGTAAAAAGAGGGTGCATGTGAGAGGGGCATCTCCCGTTCCGAGGATCCCGCCTGTCCCGATCTATCGGGGACAAGTCGGGACCTGCCCCGATGTGCCCTGAAACCGAGTTTTTTCTTCAAAACTCGGTTTCTTCCGTAAGCTGCTATTCAACGGCACGTGCTTACTATATTTATGGTGAATTAGACAAATAAGTGGACATTACCAATAACTCCGACCTTCGCGAAGTTTCCAAAGTCCCCCTGACCAATTTCCCCCCTGACAAGGGGGCTAGGGGGGTTGGGGGATTTAGGGGGTTGGTTGTGCATTGGGAGTGTCTAAATAATTCTAAAATCTACCATAGTAAACTGTGTCAGGTCGATAGTAAGGGCTTGGTTTCGTAGGGGCGAGGTCCCCTCGACCGACGGGCTGGGGAACTCAACCCCTACCCTGCGATACGGCTCAGTGTGGATTGACAAATCCACAGCACCGTGGAATCATTCCTTGCTTTTCAAAACAGGCTCTAAGAAGCAAAGACGCAGAGAAAAATAGATATGAATGGAAAGCGGGTCATGAAGGTTCAGCGAGCTCGTACAGCGTCGCAATAATCAACGTGATTGAGTGTTTGCCGCGTCCTTTATTCCGGGCAGGCACCATTTTCACAGAAACTCGGTCCCCGACATCCGGCAATGGAATATGTACCCCAGCAGCGCTCTTCACAAAGCAGGGACGCTGCAGGGTGGATAGCCATTCGCCCGGCACGTAATAGTTCTCAATAGCTTTCAGCCTTTCGTCGATCGTCGCATTATCTACTAAGCCAAACCCTTCAAGGGTGGCGGGGTGCACCCCTGCGCTGTTGAAAGTCACCGCCGGACGATTCGCGACGATGCTCGCTGAAGCTGCCAAACCGCCGCCCATGGAATGCCCTGTGAAGATCACCTTGTCCCCATACGCTTCCACAACCGCTATCGCCAGTTCAATAGCCTGTCGATATATTGCTGCGCCAAACCCCAACCCCTGAGAAAGACAGGTCTGGCTATCTTGGAGGATATTGGTTCTCCTGACCCCCCGATACACGACGACAATCTCCTGCTCGTCCCTTGATTGGTATAACATCGCACGGAAACCTGTGTTAGGGTCCTCAAACGTTGCGTCCCTTAGCGCTTCCGGAAGTTGGTCCCGACGTGCAGGGGCGGAGAGCTGCATCCAGTTCGGCGGCTCTGTTATTCGGGAGAAATAGACATCATTACTCGCCGCTGGCGTCATAAAGATCTTGGCGCCATCCGTTTTTGTGGAGATGCGAAGTTCCGTCTTCGCCTCGTAAATCGCCAGACACAACACAGCGTAATCAAATGGTGCCATCCCGCGCAGCTGCCCTTCGCTCTCCTTCATATCTTTGTTGGGACAGTTTCTCAGGCAGGCGAAACCGACAACCGCAACCGCAGCCCCAGCAACCCCCGTCGCAATCCTTGAAGCCGTCAGTAATCCATACCGCCAACCGCTCGGCGGGTAGTTCTGATGCTCGGAACAGTATGGACTGTTTTCAAGGGCGTTTCTATGACATCGAAAAATGAAGGGGGTTCGTGCTTTACATCTCATCGTCCTTGTTTATACCTCACGCTGTAGGGTCATTTAGTTCTTCTGTAGGAGGGATTTCCCAATCCCGACACTTCGCTCTAGGAGCAACTTTCCAACTCCGACTTTTCAAACAAAATGGGTAAAAAGCCTAAAACTGAATAGCCCTAAAGCCCTGGCGGAATGATTAACTTTTTGCTTGCAATATGTTATTCCGATATGTTAAAATAATAATTACAGATGGCAGAGGCAGCTATCAGCTATAATCCTGACAATCCCAAGACTTACGAAGCTGGCTCATAAGTCCCCCTGATAAGTAGTACAGCCCGTCTGTTCCGATTTATCGGGGGAACGGCATAAATCAGGGTTCAGAAATCCAAACCACCTCACAAAAACTCACAAAAACGCACACTCAAGTAAAAAATATGTGAGGATATGTGATAAATACGTGAGAATATGTGACATCTGATCAAAGTCAAAGCCAATGTTCATCAACGGTCCGCCCCAAGACTAAAAAAATATGCAAAATATGTGACATTCTGTGACATTTTGTGACATTAGGGCGACTTGCACACTTCAGATTGTAGCTCCCCGTTTCTTCATCCTCCGTCCGGACGCGCAATGAATCCCTGATAAATCGGGATTAAGCAATGCGCTACTACAAACTCAAGTGCGTAACTCCTAAGAGCCTGTTTGAAAAGTCATTTTGGATAAAATTATAGTAAACACGAGAAATAAGGAGACATTTGCCCTGAAACCGAGTTTTTTCTTCAAAACTCGGTTTCTTCCGTAACCCGCTATTCAACGACCCGTGCTCACTATATTTAGCGAACCGTGTCAGATCGATAGCAGGGGCTTGGTTTCGTAGGGGCGAGGTCCCCTCGTCCAACGAGTTGGGGAACTCAACCTCTACCCTGCGATACGGCTCAGTATGGATTGACAAATCCACAGCACTGTGGAATCATTCCTTCAACTCGGGTTATTTTAATGAGAAGGCACCCCCAAGTCAGGCAGCCCCTCCACAATCTCCACCGTCTCCAAGCTAACCGCAATCACCCTCCCAATCAACCGCACAATGTACCGCGGATCGTTTGGACGATTCGGGTCGTTGACGATGCCGCTCCGTTTGTCCGCCTTGATGCGATACTGATCTATCACCCATTCCAATGCTGACCGATTCCCAAGTCGATAGTCAAACGCCTTTGCGGGTATCCCGTCGAGGATCAGGAAATTATTGTAGGCCAACTGCGTTTTATCTTTGGACAACCTCATCTTTTCCACGCGCCAATCAATCGGTACTTCACGGTTTTCGATGAAATGTAGCGGATATTCCTCTGCCTCCTCATAGCCAATATGGAGTTCACCCAGACGCTGCCCCGCTTTGGCAAAGTCCCAAAAGTCGAGCGTGTACAGCAGGCGCGGCAGGTCACGTTTGAGGTTCGCCTGATACCGTTCCCGATAAACGGGGTGATGCAGGAGCGCGTAAACGTAATGAAAGATGTCCCATTTGCCGATGGACTCGTCTCGGTAATGCGCCCGTAATCGTTCCAACGCCCAATCGGTGATGTTCTCCCGGCGATTTGTCCCGTCCTCGTCGTAGGTGTAGAAGGGAAAACATTGGGAACCGCTTGATGGCAGCGTATCGGGGATTTTGTCAATCATTAACGCAAACGTCGGCCATGTTGCACCGACCTTGAGCCATATCACTCGATTTTCCGCTTCTGTCTCAGGCGTAGGAAAAATGGACGGGAGAACAAAAACCCTCTGATTCATAACGCGATCAAAGAATAGGTTTGATTTTGTAAAGGGACGATAAAAAGATTGTCGGATTTTTGTTTCTGCAAATTCTGCAATTTGTCCACCTTGGAGTTTTTGTTTTAAGGCGGAGCTCCAACTGATTTTCATGTCATCATAAACCACAAAATCATCAACATTTGCCTCCCGATCCTTCCGATGTTTCCATTTGAACACTTGCTCATTGTAGGATTCAATTGTCCGCTTCATGTTCTCGGTCAGTGTGTTTCGGTCAAAATTGTAAACCCACGCATCACGACTAGTTGCTACCCCACTACTAAATATCTTAAAAATTACATCTGCTGCTTCACCTTTCGTCGCCTTTGCTTCCTTAGTCCCCATCGGAATAAAGGTCTCAAATTCGGCGCGGAGT
This sequence comes from Candidatus Poribacteria bacterium, assembly GCA_965220385.1. Classification (GTDB taxonomy): domain Bacteria; phylum Poribacteria; class WGA-4E; order WGA-4E; family PCPOR2b; genus PCPOR2b. The sequence continues at coordinate 3,196,987 of OZ244825.1, forward strand.
CCCTCTGTCAACCATGTGTATCGCTGGTCAGGCGTTATTGACTTCCATTCGATGTTTCGGTAATGCTTCTGTGAATCAAGATAGCGATATTTGTCCTCTTTGCGCCACAATTCATCAACACGGGCGTAGCAGATTTGGGCTTGGGAATTTGCATTGTTGCGCGTCTTAACGAAGAAATTGATGCTCACACCGACCTGAATTCCAAAGACGTTGTGTGTCGTCCCCGAAAGTTTTGGATTCTTGCGGACGTTCCCACTCAGATTCAGAATGTAAATCACGTCGAAATCATCTGCGAGGTGTTTCCGTATTCCGTCAAATGCTACACCGTCAAGGAATCCGCTGTTCGTTACAAAGGCAATAACCCCTTCATCCCCTATCCGATCCGATGACCATCGAATCGCCTTTATGTATGGATCAGCCAATGCTTTTTTATTAGTCGCTGTGGAGTCTTTCGCGTATGTCTCCGCAACCCGCGCATCCATCGTTGGATATTTCCGATTCTTGTTGTTGTCGTTCTCGTTGACCTGACCGACATTGTAGGGCGGATTGCCGATGACCACAAACATCGGTGTTTCCTTCTGCTCCTCAACGCGGCGGGTATTGTCAAGGGCGAACAGCGGCAGCTGTCGATTTTCCGCAAGATCAAACGTATCAACGAGGCAGATACCTTCAAACGGCTGATAGTCTCCCGTTGCCTCGTAAAATTCATGTTCAATGTTCATCGACGCGATGTAGTACGGCAGCAGCATCACCTCGTTGCAGTGGAGTTCTGTCCTATATTTATCCTCAAGCGCGGTTGGTCGGATCTCGCGCATTGTCCGCACGATGAAATTGCCGGTCCCGACAAACGGATCGATGATGTGAACACCGGAATCGGAGAGCGAACGATTGAATTCAGTCTGCAGAATCTCCTCAACGCTTCTCACCATGAAATCGACAATCGGCTGCGGTGTGTAGACAATCCCGTGCGTATCGGCGACCTCCACCGAAAAGCCTTGAAAAAATTGTTCGTAGACCGTGTTGAGGAAACCCTGTTTTTGGGAGAAGTCGTCAATGCTTGCAGCGGTGCGTTCGATTGCGACGTAAAAAGGATCGAGACTACGCAGAAAATCCTCGCGGCTGAAAGCGTGAGACATCAGCGCGGTGATAACGGTTTCGATTTCACGGGCGATCACATTGCGGCGGGTAAATTCGGAGTTGCTAAAAACGGTTCGGAAAATCCGCTCAGTCAATAGGTGCTGAATCAGCATCTCCTCGACAGCGGCTTCGGAGAGGTTGGGGTTGATCGATTGGCGGCATTTCTCATGGAAAGCGGCGAAGGCGGCGGTAAACTCCCGATTCGCACCCCGTTCCTTTTCGATCAGCTCTGCCAAGCCGTTCCCAAGTGCGGGCACTCTGTCTTTGAACTGTGCAACCGCCTCCTCCCATTCGGTGTACTCTTGCGGACGGTGGGAAAAGAAGGTTTCGAGCGTCTGTATCAGCTGCGTCGGGTCGGTCAGATCGGCATCAAGTATTTGCTGGTTGTTCTGCCAAAGGAGGGCGCGGTGCGGTGTTTGGAATAGGATGTTGTCGCGGGGGTAGCCTTTCTCAAACTTGCGGAGCACTTCGGAGGGCAGGTCGTCGTGGATATCCTTCGCCTCCCAATAGCCGTGGGGCAGCTGGAAAGTGTCGATCAATGCACCGTCAACGACAATCCGCCTGTTTTTAGCCCTCCGGGATCCCGATTTATCGGGAGGGGTCATTGAGTGCTCAGGTACAAGAATCCAGTCAAATTGCCTCCCGCAGTATTCCAGTAGGGTTTGGAACGCTGAGCGGACAGCGGTTTCGTGGGAGACGCCGATCGACTCGAAACGTTGTAGGGATTCGTAGTAGGCTTTGACGGGTTTATGGGTTGGTTTGAGATTGAGAGTTGTCATACGAAAGGTTGTTAAGATAACGCAAGTTGCTATTGTTGAAAATCTGTCGGTTTGTTGTTAAGGTTAAGGGATTCTGCCTTTCGCTCCAGCGGAGCGATATGTCTATAGAATAGCGATATGCCCAAACCTCGCGCTCCAGTGGAGCGCAATGTGGATCAGGGATCAGATGCAGCGTCAGCATCAAAAACATACTTCGGATCAGTTGACTTGTTCAGATTTTCGCCCCAGCGGGGCGGCATGTCTATAGAACGACCATCACTCCAGTCCCTGCGCTCCAGATGAGGTTTCAGAAAATAATCGGGTAATTCTATATTTCCTCTAGACCCGGTAGGTGCGGTTGAAAACCGCACCGGACATTGCTTGAAGATTACCCAATTAATAAATTAATCTTCAGGTGGAGCGCAATGTGGATCAGGGATCAGATGCAGCATTTGAATCATCTTTTGCTTCTTGTTGGTGATGATGCCGGTAATGTATTTGTGGAGCTCAGTTTTATGTTGTTTAGGAATAAGAGGTTGGCGTCCTTTGACGAAAAAAACGATGTGTATGTAGAGTTGGGTGTAGGTGTCCGCCATTCGTGTTTCTCCAATTAAGGTTTTTCGTATGGGCATTGTGCCCGCTTTGGTATAGGGATTAGACATTGCGCTCCGCTGGAGCGCGAGAATCAGAGGCATCGGCATTCTATAGACATATCGCTCCGCTGGAGCGAAAGCCGAGCATGATGCCCGACCTGCCAATTATTAGGAACGAAATCGGCGTTATCGGACCAAATTGCTCTGCGCCCATTGAGCAAATGTCGCGCTATGCTCTGATGATGGTTGGTGCGTATAGGTGGCCGGTAGTGAGCCTCCGATTAAATCTTCCAATTTTCCTTGCAACTGATTGACAACTTCGGGGTGAGCAGCAGCAACGTTATGTTCCTCTTTTGGATCAGTGACAGAATGGAATAGACGTGGGTTGGCATCCGCTTTCACCGTTTCGAGCATGAGGAGCCATTCGGGGGTGCGGATCCCAGCGGTCGTTGACCAACCGGTGATAACATGGTCGCGCTGCCCCGCTTGTGAACCTGACATGATAGGCAGGAGATCATATCCATCAACCGCTTCACCTTCAACTCCAAAGAGAGAAAGGATTGTCAGCATCAGATCAATATTCTGGACATAAGCGTCAATCGTTTTGCCGTGGTATGCGGGATCCGGGTGGCGAATCCAGAAATTGAGCCGACAGTTAAACGGATGCATTGCATCCGCGGTCTTGCCGAACTGCGTATGGTCCATCAACTCGGTGCCGTGATCCGAGACAAAGCAGATTACCGTATCATCCCATATGCCCAGATCGGTGAGGACGTTGAGTAGATAACCGATCCATTTATCAACAAACGTAACATAACCGTAGTAGAGGGCTTTTGTACGGCGTATCTCATCGTCCGTCAAGGTTTTATAATTCTGTACCATCTGCGGATAGATATAATCCTTGACGCCCTCCGCATTGAAATAGTGATCAGCGAAGTGCATCGGCGGATCCCAGCATTCGTGGGGCGTGAAGCTATCAATCCAGAGGAAGAACGGCTGGTTTTCGTAGTTATCCTGTATCCACCGCGCTGCACTGCGAAAGACCCTCGGAGCGAGGTAGTCCTCCTCACCCCGCCGATCCTGCATGTTCAGCAGGTATTGTGCTATACCGGGGCGGTCTGTCGGGTTGGCAATTTCGTCGGGCAGATAAGGTTTCATATCGATAGCGGAAAGGGGACCACTCCGCACCCGATCCGATTCCTGCCCACGAATATAATCGTAGCTCATAAAGCCGCGTGTGAAATTCATTGTCGGCTTGAACATGTGATACACATCCGCGACCAGTCCTGTGGCTACGCCGTTGAGCAGCAGCTGTTCCGCCAAGGTCGTCTGTGTTGTAGGGATAGCGTGCCAGCCGTATATGTTTGGGACGGAGCCGCGGTCATCAATATGGAAGCGCCACGGATACGATCGCATGCCCGTAAAGAAGCCACGCCGCATCGGGATGGTTGGCTCGCCTTCCCCCCAAGCGTTATTGAACACCGTGCTGGTTTTCCGCAACTGATCGAGATGGGGGGTATCAACGTGATCTTCCCAAGTATGATCTACGACATCTGCCCGAAGCGTATCGCAGCAGATAACAATAGTGTTCATGTGACGACTCCTTATGTGATTGAGGTGGATTGGGTAAAGCGTACCTGTCCTATAACACAGCACGCGCAAGGTATGCAGATTATAGCGACGGTGGGTAGGCAAGTCAAGGGAATTTCGGGCTGATGCTGACCCGTATTATGGGGCGCGTGAAACGTGAGAACCGTTATCTTATCGGTTCACCGGTTCATAAGTTCATTGGGAGAGTGAAACAATAGTAGATTCTAAAAACAGATAGACACTTTCGCTCCCCATGTTTGGTAGGCGCTGCTTCTCCCGACAGGTCGGGATCCCGATTTATCGGGACGCGCCGGTACAGCGTGTCCAATTATGGTAAAAATTATAATTACTGATATATTTGAATAATAACTAATGGTGCTAGTTTGCAGCTGTTGATAACGTCAAACGTGATGCACCGATAAATCGGGACAGGCTGTGAAACATCAAAACTATTGACTCTTCGGTGCCTTTAGCCCCGGAGGGGCGACATGTTTATAGAAACGCCGCACACCCTATCACCAAAGCCCCGGAGGGGCGACATGTGCAGCCAAAGGGTAGCACCTAAGAAGAATCAATCAGCTACACTGGAGATAACCTTGATGTGCTTGCTGCGAATTAGGTAAAACCTAAGAAGAATCAATCAGCTACCCCACTAATGAATCAATGAATGCTTCAAAAATGTGGGAAAGACACTCTCACTAAATAGCACCAAAGGTTAATATGTATACTTGTTTGTATGGTTCACCATAATTCTAAACTTTACTAAAGATGCCCAATCTACAAGACACATCGAAAAGAGAGTCGAGTCCACATTTTCTCATTGACATTGCAGGTCGAATTGGTATAATTGGAGAATATGAAATCCAAATTAAGATAGGAGTTGAACTATGAAACAACCGCTAACAGGAACAAAACTGAGCCGCCTCTTGATAGTGGGAGCGCTCCTGATCGGCACCTGTCCGTTGGTTAGTGTGTCGATTGCCCAAGAAAAATCCATCAGTATGACAGGAGATCAAGCGACCATCACGCGAACACACTCAACAGTTTCCCGCATCTATGAGGAGGTCTTTAATACCGGACAACTGGATCAAGTGAACACGCTAATTGCCGCCGAATATATCGATCATAACCCAATCGGACCGGGGGGTGAGTCTGGTATATCGGGATTCAAACAGACAGTAAGAGCGTTACGCTTCGCCTTTCCTGACCTACGATTCACAGTCCAGCAGATGATGGTCAATGGAGATACGGTGGTGACTCGCACCACAATGAAAGGCACCCACAAGAATAATTTTATGGGGCTTGACCCAACCGACAAACCGGTAACGATATCAGGTTTCGATATCTTTCGGGTTGAGGATGGCGTCGTCGCAGAACGGTGGGGAACCCTTGATGGACTCACACTCATGCAACAACTGGATGTCTTTATACCGAAGGCGTGGCAATATACGCTGCTCGAGGTGCTCGACCAAGAGGAACGCAAACCGCTAATTAGTCAAATGAGCGAGGCCGCTGAAAAACAGAAAGATATTTTCAGGGAGGACCGGCAGCCTGTAACGGAACTGGTACATCTGGACCAATTTATTCATCAGTTCCAAGCGGACGAAGGCTACGTTCGCGTGGTAGCATTGCTTTCTCCGGGCTGACCGAAATGTCGTCGGGGGGTCTCCGAAATAACGAAGATGTTTGACAGGATTCCGGATGATCGACTGCGGGCATATATGATCTGGCAGCCGATCCTGAGTAGCGATAATCGGGTTTCAGCGGAAAGACGTGCTAACGAGTTTGGGCATGAAAAATTCACACATTATTGGGATAGCAACAGAGCGACCGGCGATCTTTGGAAAGATGTGCTCCGGCTAAACGATACCGCGTGGGATGTCTATCTGCTGTATAACGCGTCAGCAGAATGGACAGGCACCCCACCCTCTCCGGATCTCTGGTTTCCCCAGTTACATCATGCAACCCGCGCACGATTTGAGGTAAAAACGAAGCAGCTCCTTAAAGAAATCCCGTAGGTAAACCCATGTAACGATGAATCCTTACTTCCTATCAGTTGCTCTGTTAGCCGGTTCAATCATCGCTTATGAGATTACGCTGGTACGCTTATTCTCGATAGCGCAATGGCATCATTTCGCACACATGATTATCAGTCTCGCACTGCTTGGATTTGGCGCTAGCGGGACGGCGATTTCGCTTACGCAACGTTGGTTGATAGGGAGTCAGCCAAATTCCGATGCGATCGGACGACGTTTCCACAATATCTATACGATTTGTGGGTTGGCGTACTCAATTGGTGTGGTTGGGTGTTTTGTCCTGAACCAATATGTGCCGTTTAATCCGCTCATGCTGGTGTGGCAGCCGAGTCAGGTGCTGTCGATTTTTGGGCTTTACCTCATTCTGTCGCTCCCGTTCTTCTTCGGCGCGGCGTGCATCGGTCTGGCGTTGCTCCAATTTGCAGGAAACGTCAACCGCCTCTATTTTTTCGATCTTTTCGGTTCTGGTATTGGGGCGTTAGGTGTCATTGTTACGATGTACCTGATTCCCCCAGCACATAACCTGACTCTCATCTCAGCAGTTGGGTTTGGTGCGGTACTGATCGCGAATTGGGGAGGTTGGAGGGTATGGCAGTGGCAGCGACTTGCTTTGATAACGGGATTTGCTGCTGCGTTCATCGGCTATCTTCTTTTCAATCCTATCTCCATCAAGATTTCACCCTACAAAGGGTTGAGTAGCACACTGAATTTCCCGGACGCTCAAATTCTGAACGAGCGGCACAGCCCTCTCGGCGTGCTGCATACGGTTCGCAGTGAGCTGATCCGTGCGGTGCCGGGGTTGAGTCTGAATACACAGTACCCGGTGCAGCCACAGTTGGGCATATTTACCGACGCCGACGCGATGACGGCGATAACAGATTTCAGCGGCGATCTGTCAAAGTTAGGGTACCTTGGGGATACAACATCAGCGTTGGCATATCACCTGATTGAATCGCCACACGTGTTGGTCTTGGGCGCTGGCGGCGGCGGGGATGTCCTCAACGCGCTGTATCACGGCGCAGCATCGGTCGATGCGGTGGAATTAAATCCACAGGTACTTGAGCTGGTAGCGGAAGAACACAAAGATTTCGCCGGACATATCTATAGTCCAGATTCACCCTATCCGGTCCAAGTTCACGTCGCGGAGGCGCGTGGATTTGTGCGGGGGACAACGAAGCGGTACGACCTCATCCAGATCGCACTGCTCGATTCTGTGAGCGCGTCCGCTGCGGGCACCCACGCCCTGAGTGAAAGCTATCTCTACACAGTTCAGGCGTTCACAGATCTGTATCAACACCTGACCCCTGGCGGTATTATTTCGATCACGCGCTGGCTGAAAACGCCGCCACGCGATATGCCTCGGCTGTTCGCAACGACAGTTGAAGCGTTAGAGCAGATTGATGGTGTCGTTCCCGCCGAACAGTTAGCGATGATTCGCGGCTGGCGGACCGGCACACTATTAATAAAAAAAGGAACCTTCCACCCGGCAGATCGCGCAGCAATTCAGGATTTTTGCCGTGAACGTTCCTTCGATGTGGCGTACTACCCCCAAATGGGAGAGGCGGAAGCGAACCACTACAACCAATTAAGGGAACCGACTTACTTTCGGGCTGCACAGGCAATTCTGTTTAGCGATCGGGAACGATTTTACGAAGAGTACCCTTTCAATATTCGTCCTACAACTGACAATCAGCCATACTTTTTTCAATTCTTGCGTTTCGATTCGTTGATTCAGATGGTTCAGACGGTCGGCAGAAGTGCTATTCCATTTATCGAATGGGGATATCTACTCCTGATTGCAACATTGATCCAAGCGGCGCTGGCGGGACTGATCTTGATCCTGATACCCATTTTTTTCCTGAAGCAGGAAGAGGCCTCAGCTACGGCGCATAGCTCGCGTTCCGCCACTCCGTTCCGCCTGTTCCGATGCAATCGGGGAGAGTCCGGAACTTGGCGAGTATTAATCTACTTTCTGAGCTTGGGTGTCGGGTTCATGTTCATCGAAATGTCGTTCATTCAGAAGTTTCTGTTGTTGCTTGCGAACCCAACGTATGCGGTCGCGGTTGTGCTCTGTGCGTTCCTGCTCTTTGCGGGACTGGGTAGCCTCTGTTCGCTAAAATTGGGGACGGTTGTAAAACTGAGGCAGCCTCCGCCCGTTATTGCTATCGGCATGTTATCGGTTATCGCGCTTGTCTATTTACAGCTGCTTCCTCCGATTTTTCACCGCTTTCTCGCAAGCTCCGATGTTCTGAAGATTGCCGTATCAATAGGACTGATTGCCCCTTTAGCGTTTTTCATGGGGATGCCCTTCCCGTTGGGTATAGATTGGTTGCAGAGACACCATCCACATCTGATCGCTTGGGCGTGGGGCATCAACGGTTATGCGTCCGTGGTAAGTGCAATTCTGGCAACTTGTCTGGCGATTGCGTTCGGTTTTAATGTCGTGATTCTTCTGGCGGTGGGGGTCTACCTCATCGGTGGGTGCGTCCATCTGCGGAGGGATCAGGAAACCGCATCTTAGTTTTTCCGAATGAAAGTTGACGGAGGTACTCTTTTGACAAACAGGGAGGTTACCGTGAAACAGTTTTTCTTCATTCTCGCCACATTCCTCGTGTTGATCGCCATCCCCTCGCACAGCGCGGACAAGTTCGACGACGATCGTAAGTGGATGGTCAAAACTCAGATTGACGCGGAGGGCATCACCGATGGCCGAATCGGTGTGAAGAACAGATCTGTCTTGGAGGCGATGCGGCGCGTCCTCCGCCATGAATTCGTCCCTGACCGTTACAAATCCCAATCCTATGTTGATATGCCGTTGCCAATTGGGTACGATCAAACCATTTCCCAACCGTATATCGTTGCATATATGACCGAACTGCTTGACCCCAAAAAAGAGCATAAAGTCCTCGAAGTAGGCACCGGTTCGGGGTATCAAGCGGCGGTGTTAGCAGAGCTGGTTAAGCACGTTTATACGATCGAGATTATCAAGGAACTCGGCGAAAGTGCGGAGGAGCGGCTGAAACGGCTTGAGTACAAGAACGTGACAGTGAAAATTGGGGATGGTTACTTCGGTTGGGAGGAACATGCACCTTACGACGCGATTATCGTGACCGCTGCGCCGGATCATATTCCACCGTTGTTATTGCATCAGCTCAAACCGGGCGGGAAGTTAGTTATTCCTGTTGGTGGGCGTTTTCGGGTACAGAATCTGACACTTGTACAAAAGACAGAAGCGGGTTCAGTGATGACGAGGCAGGTAATGCCGGTGGTTTTTGTCCCGCTAACGGGGAAACATTGACCCTATTCTAAGCAATCCGGCGCTATGCGCTGGTCTCTTTGAAGATGTTGAGGAGAATACTGTGAGCACTGAAAGCACAAACGGTTTGCCGACATGGGACTTGTCGGATTTATACGATGGCGTTGACGATTCACGGTTAGATACCGATCTCAATTCAATGGCGGATCAAGCGTCAGATTTTGAGAAGAAGTATAAGGGACGCATTGCTTCAGCAGATCTGACGGCAGCGTTGTTATGTAGCGCACTCACCGATTATGAAGTGTTAATGACGGCGCAGTATAAGCCGGGGTCCTATGCGAACCTGCTGTTTTCGACGGATACTGCGGATTCGCAACGAGGTGCATTGCTACAGAGAACGCGTGAGGTCGGTTCTGCAGCAGCGACGCATCTGATCTTCTTTGACCTTGAAATTGGTCAGATTCCGCAAGAAACCTTTGATCGTATTATCGATGACCCGCAACTCGCACCCTATCGACACTATCTGGAACATGAACGGGCACTCGCCGCACACCATTTGAGCGAACCGGAAGAGAAGATCTTGGAGGAGACAGCAAATACAAGGGGCCGCGCTTTTGGACGGCTCTTTACTGAAATTACGTCACGACAGACCTTTCGGATGGGCGACGAAGAACTGACACAAAGCGAGTTGTTGGTGCACTTTTACAATCCCGATCGGGAAACACGTCAAGCCGCTGCTGCCGCCCTGACAGATACGCTCAAGCAGGATGCACATGTATTGACCTTTATCTTCAATACACTCCTGCATGAGAAGCAGATTCTGGACGGTTTGCGGGGATACGGGTCGCCCGAATCATCGCGGCATCTGGACAACGAGGTGGACGAGGCGGTGGTGAATACCGTGGCAGACGTGTGCGTACAAAACTACGACATCGCTGCTGATTATTATCACCTCAAACGGCAGTTGCTGGGATTAGACGAATTGACACACTATGATCGGTACGCCCCGCTGCTTGGCGATCGCGGTAGTATCCCGTTTGACGAAGCACAGGGCATGGTGATGGATGCCTTCGGCAAGTTTTCACCGCATTTGGCAGAGATCACAGAACCGTTTTTTAGTAAGCGCTGGATTGACGCTGAACTCCGTGCGGGTAAACGTGGCGGCGCATATTGTGCGGGTGTTACGCCTGACCTGCACCCCTACGTTTTTATGAACTACACCGGCAAACCGCGCGACGTGATGACACTGGCACATGAGTTAGGCCACGGTATTCACGACGTACTCGCCAGTAAGCAGAGCTTGCTCAACTATCACCCCGTCTTGCCGCTGGCGGAGACCGCGAGCACCTTCGGGGAGATGTTGGTGTTCGATCAGTTACAATCTACATTAGAATCGTCGGAGGAACGGCTGGCGTTGCTGTGTGGTAAAATTGAAGATATCTTTGCTACCGTATTTCGTCAGATTGCTATGTACCGTTTCGAGCAGGAGGCGCATCGTCTGCGTCGCGAGAAGGGCGAACAGACGACAGAAGCCTACTGCGAAGTTTGGCAGCGGATGATGCAGGAGATGTTTGGGGATTCACTCACACTGGGCGAAGATCATCAGTGGTGGTGGCTCTATATCCCGCACGTTTTCCAGCTGTCATTTTACGTCTACGCCTATTCTTTCGGCGAGTTGCTGGTCCTGTCGCTCTATGCACAGTACCAACGGGATGGCCAGTCGTTTGTGCCGCGCTACTTTGATTTGTTGGGCGCCGGTTGCTCTGCCACACCGAGCCAATTGGTTTCTGATATGGGGATTGACATCGCTTCGCCTGACTTCTGGCAGGGCGGCTGCGATTTAATCCGTGAAAAGGTGGAGCAGGCAAAAGCGTTGGCGGAAACGATGAGTTAAAATTCACAACCCAATCTATTTGGAGGAAAAACAGTGCCAATTTACGAGTATCAATGCAAGACATGCGAATCCAAATTTGAGATGCTGCGATCGATCAATGCGGATGACAGTGAACTTGTATGTCCCGATTGTGGTGCGGAAAAACCGATGAAGGTTTTTTCCAGCTTCGCATCGTTCGGCAACGGGAAAGGTGCAGCTTGCGACACAGGCTCGACATGAGCAATCCCCGGAGTGGACAGTTAGTCCAAATTAGTTCATTCAGACCTAACGTAGTGAGAGGTCGTCATTTAGGTTCACAGATGGCAGATTTTAGAATTACTTAGACGCTTCCGATTAAAGGCAACCCCCTAAATCTCGCCCCCGATAGAGCCGGAAGTACCGAAGGGGTGACCAGTGCGGATTGTCTGAATCGCGGATTAACACGGATTTAACGATTACGCGGATTAAAAAATGGAAGACGGACGCAGCGGATGCGTATTTGCTGTTAGCCCCAGCGTGTAATATTTTCCTATGGGTAAAGGGCGATGCTGCCGTGCGGATGTGCATTTGCTGTTAGCCCCAGCGGGGCGACATGTTTATAGAATACCGAAGCCACCATACACAAAAGCCCCAGCGGGGCGACAGGTGCCATTTGTCTGAATCGCAGATTGCACGCTCCCACACGAAAGCGATTTATGCACACCCCTCACTTATTTGTCTAATTTACCATCATTAAAGTTGGTTCACCCGTTCTCCCCCAGCTGCTCGGACCACGGGGGTTACACAGCGAATTGAGATCTGACACAGGGAGGCTTTCCATGAACAAGAAACCCGTTGAACTGTATCTAATCGGTGGCGCTGCTGGTTTTCTGAGTGGCGTGTTAATGCTCGTATCAAGCTATATAATCGTGGCGCGTCTCCAAGATGCTGCTTTGGGGACACCGGCGTTAAAGCTGGTGGGAATAACGCACGGATTAAGCGTCGTAAGCCTCATTCTGATTGTCCCGACGGTCATCGCCCTGTTTGTATCCCTCAACGCTACCGCAACAGCACGGAGTTACCTCGGACTCGGTTTTGCGACAATGTGGCTGGTCTTAGAGATGGTGGGACACCTCTCTCAGACTGCGCCGCTCCGCACTTTGGGTGAGTTGCACGCCGATCATCCAACCCACGCAATGGCAATTTACCAAGTGTCGGAAGAGTTCGCAGAGGCATTACTGCTCACCGGAACCTTCTTCGCCACGCTCGCCGCTTTATGCTATGGCCTCTCACTTATTGGCGGCTGGAGCCGACCGGCAGGATACATTTTCTTAGTCGCGGTTCTTGCGTTCCCAGCTGGGAAGTGGATTCCTCAACTTGGCATTCAACTCCATGTTGTCTTGCGCGCGCTTGCTTTCCTAATTGTGAGTGGTGTTCTCGTCAAATCTACGACGACGGAAGAGGATTGAGTATGGGCAACTTAAAAGTTGGTGCTGCGAAGATTGACATCACACCGCCGCTCGGCTGCGACATGGCAGGATATGCGGGTCGAGATAGTGGCAGTGAAACGATTGCTGACCCACTCTACGCAAAAGCCCTTGTTTTTGACGACGGTGATACACAGGCTGCAATCATCACCAATGACCTGATCGGCGTAGAGGCGGTATATGTTGATCAGGTTCGTCACGCAGTCGAGGAGGTGACGGGGATTCCGGCTGGTAATGTGATGATCAGCTGCTCCCATACACACTTTGGTCCTGAAGTCCGTGCATCACGCGCTACGTCGCCTGAGAATCCCAAGAACCGCATTTACGCCAATATGCTCCTGCAGCAGCTTACCACGGTGACGCAACTCGCTCAACAACGGCTTCAGCCAGCACGGGTTGGAGCCGGCAGAGGCATCGCGGATCAGGTCTGCTATAATCGCCATACGATTCGTCCGGACGGGAGCGCACAGACCAGTTATCGTCTCCCTGATCCCAATTCAGATCTGACGTTCGGTCCGTATGATTCAACGGCGAGGGTGCTGCGTGTTGACAGTGGAACGGGGGAGTTGGCGGCTTCTCTTATTCATTTCGCTTGCCACCCCGTAACCACTACAGACCGGATGTATACAATAAGCGCGGATTATCCGGGATATACCATGGAGGTGGTGGAACAGGGGGAAGGCGGAATCTGTCTATTTGGATTGGGCTGCGCCGGCAATATTGTCCCCATCCAGCGTGAAGGTAGCTATCCACGTATGATTGGCAAAACCATCGGCGGCGAGGCGATAAAGGTCATACAATGGATCGAGACCTCGGCTGATGCGGCGGTGCGGGTGGCGCACCAAAAACACTCCCTAACGTTGAAAGAAGCGATTGATGGAAGGACAACTGAAGCGGTTGACATCCAATGTATCGCGGTTGGATCCATCTATTTCATCGGACTGCCGGGAGAGATTTTTGTTGAGATCGGTTTTGACATTGCAGAACGAGCGCAACAGGAAAACCTGTTCATTATGAGTATGACTAACGGGAGTGTCGGCTATATCCCGGTCGAGATTGCGTACAAACAGGGCGGGTATGAATCTAACTCCTCCCGTTTTCGCCCGGGTTGTGGCGAGCAGATCGCTGATGTAGCGGTAGAATTATTGGATCAGATGGCATAAATTAAATATACAGTTCTTTTGACTAAAAACGGCCGTATCTCAAAGGCTCTCGATTCATAAATTTATGAATCTGACGCGTAGTTTTTGACGTTATTTAGATTGCACTCAATATTCTATTCGTTCAAGGGAGGGGCTAATGTACGCTCGAAAACAGGTATTGATATGGGCCACTGTAATTTTTGCGTTAAATATAGTATTATTGGCTAAATTACACGATGATTCTGCGACCGCAAGAACGCAGTTAGAAGAACTCACACCGGTAGAACTCTCACAATTAGACATCACAGAGTTGTTGGAACCGAATACTGTAACTTATGACGCACAAGAGACTGAATTAATGTCAGACGAAGATCAACTTATCCAAGCGAAAACGGAGGAATCGGACAAATCACCGCAGCCTGCTTTGGTCCCTGAGAACCATTCCGCAGATTCAGTGGAGGTCCACTATGTGCACAAAGGGGATACCCTCTGGAAGATTTCACAAAGATACAACCTTGACATACATACTTTGTTAGCCTATAATAAACTGACAGACCCGAACCTGATCCGCCCTGGGCAAAGAATTGAGATCCCCCGCCGACATATAAATATGCAGGTGAGCCCGTAAGCAGCACCCATGAGGCAACCAAATCGGTGTTGGATTTCTAGAGAAGAAGATCGGACACCATGACAATTAGATTTTCTACAGCCGGTTATCGTTACTGTTGTCTCAGTTTTTTATTAGTTGTACTCGTATGCAGCTCGATCTCACGCGGCTATGCACAGAACTACTATCCAGACGAATTTGGGAATACTTGGATTCTACGCAGCAAAGACGGGATCGAGGAGCGGCTTGTCACAATTGAAGGTCCTGAAACCATCCGTAATGAATCGTTGAAAGTGATTTCGGATGGGACCTATCTCGTTTCAGACCCGGCAAGTAACAATCCGAATAAATTCTTTATCAAAGCCACGCCGGACGAGGTGCAGATATTCCGAGCCACTGCAACACTCCAAGGGTTTGACGCTACAATTGACTATTCCCCACCCGAGACTTTTCTGCCCGTCCCAATTGAGTTGGGTACAGAATGGACGGTAGTCGGCGAAGCCAAAGTCGTGCTTTTTGGGGTTGAAATAAAAATACCGACGACTAACGTCGCCAAGGTCGTTGCAATCGAAGATGTCAACGTACCGGTGGGAAACTTCCACGACTGTTTGAAAATAGAGCAGCGGCTTTCTACGTCAGGCTTGGTCACATCTTCTCAACAGAGCACCATGTGGCTCGCCCCGGACTTCGGCTTAGTGAAATCCCTCAATAACGACGGTATTACCTTTGAACTCATCGACTACGATGTTACCATTGATGGACCCGTGGTCGCTGTGGAACCGAAAGAGAAGCTGGCGACAACGTGGGGCGCAGTGAAAAAACGATAAACAGACAGACGGAAAACCGACACATAGGAACAGTTGGAACGTCTCGATTCGGTTTTGGTTACCATGTGGTATTATCCCTTCACCCTTTAGGTCAACTTGAACTGACCAGCCCTAGCCAATCCTCTCAGACCTCAGCACCCCATCAGTTTCTTAATCAATACCCACACTTATCTCGGCATCAGTACGTGTAATATGCGCTGCCCCTAAAATGGCAATGCAGCCTCTCTGCGCCTACCCTATAACCCTTCCAAGTAACCCGCCCTTCCCGCTCGGCAGTTTATCTTAGCCATAACCACTTCATCCTAACGCAGGTTGCTATTTGTCAAATCCGCTTGGCTTGGATAGACATATCCAAGTTGCTTTTCCCGTTCTGCCTGCCTGCTCTCGGCACGGACTTCCGATTTATCGGGGATCCTATCGGGCCCGTCCCGATGTATGGGGGGGATTTTATCGGGGCGATAATTGTGGATAACTTTTTGACTCCGATTCACCAGAGATTTCCACGGCTCTTTTCTTACCATTACGTAAGATGCTAAGCAGCCCGTAGGTCAAGTTTCCAAAATTGAAGTTCTGCCGCCGAGATATGAATCGCTACCTATGCCGTTCCTGTTTCGTTCCAGCCAGCCCCGATTCATCGGGACAATCGACGGGACTGGTAGCGATCTGTCGTAAAACAGAAGCAGCCCGCTTGCGTGAAAACAGAGTGCAAAGATACAAAAAGATGTGGTAAACTTATCAGTATCGGTCTTTTTGCACGCGATTTCTGAAGGACGGGCACAAGAATTGCTCCTATAGTTTGTCTGGAATAGGTAGTAGCTCACAGAATATCATTCACAATAAATTGGAGAAGCGACATGCAAGGGAAAACTTGGAGAAGGGCACTATGGCTGGCTCTGGTCTACATGACCATTTCTACTTCGGTTTTTGGAGAAACTGAAGGGGAACTGCCGCGTCTGGAACAGACCGAATTTGCTGCCCACGGGATGAACGAAACACTGCTTCATATCGCTGCTCCGGGGCGTTACAGCCTACAAGCACGAAGCGACCAAGGCACGAAAATAGAAATTGTAGACCGGATGGCAGGACCTTTCAGTGTCGCGGGGAGGGCAGGTGAACGGGATGGACGACTCGATCTGATATTGGATAAGGGGACTTATAAAATTCGCCTACGCTCCCACAAAGAAGGTGTGGGCAGGCTGACACTCGCTGTGCACCCGTTTGTGGAGATTGGTTCGCCCGATCAACTCCTCTCCCCTGATGCTTATCAGATCGAAAGTGGGTCGTTGGAAGATTTGCAACAGCGGTCCTTCTGGCTGCATCTCAAAAATCGGCAGATTCTGCGGCTTGAAGCGATCGGACGGAATCTCAAAGATTGCCGTCTATGGCGTGATGGGGTTTGGCTTGAGGATACAGAGCCTCGCCTCTCAACCTATGAGCCGGTCAACGGTCAACCGATGAGCTACACGGAATTCTATCACGATCTCAACCCGGGACTATACCGACTGACATTTTATGGCGGTGCGGCGCTGGCGTGGGCTAACGATTCGGGGGAACACCCCCTCTTCTTGCGTATGGGACACCGCGAATTAGGCTCAAGCGGCAGGCAGATTATCACGATCTCTCCCTTCGGTCGAGAGGCTTACGTCGTACCGGCGAAAACTGACTTTTTTCAGATTTCGCGAACGGATAAGAAAGCAACAAAGTTATTAGTGAAACGGTGGGAGGAGAAGGCGGGCCGCCACGGCGGTAGAGATCAGGCATCGATCACCAAAGAATCCCGCAACCCATGGGCGGTTGTGCGAACAAGGGAGGACAAGCGCAAAAAGTGGATCACTGTTCAGGGAAATCCAGGTGACCGGGTCGTTTTGACCTATTTTCCCGACGATCGCGTGTTCTCCATAGAAAGTGGAGACTACTGGATTTCTTCCTTGCATTCGACCGAGGGGCAAGACGCTATTGATGTTACAGGAATTATAAGCCATCCAACGCAGAAGATCCCGGTGGATGGACAGGTATTGACAGTTGGATTAAACACACCTATGGTCACGGGGAAATTTAATCTGTTGGGTAACACTAGTCTATTCCTCAAGTTAGAGGATGCCGGGACCTATGTGATTGAGGAGAGCGAAGCGTCTGCAGCAAGGGGACGTTACCGGCTGGAACCCTTTATGTTTAAACGTCCCAGAAACTACCGATCTCCACCATTTCAGTCGCCGGGGCAAGCTTTAGAGCTGATTCAAGGTTTCTATAAACTCACAATCCGACCCGATGGATCGAAGGGGATTCTTTCATTTATACTACGCCAAAAGGATGGAGATGTGGGTGACTTGCAAACGGACTCATCCCTCCGAAAACAGAGTCTATTGCTGCCTAAAGTCAATCTACCTGAACGCCGTGAGTTGTATACACTTGAATTGAACCGTCGGCACAGCGTTGCCACAGGGATAATTGTTCGTTCGCTACCGATGGATTTAAGCGAACCTCTGCCTGTGATCCTTAACCCGGGACAATCAGTTCCTATCTATATGGAGGTCGGGAAGCAATCCACCCTCGTCGTTGATACCGACAAAGAGACCCCGTTCCTTTTAGCCACAGACAGTCCTCAGTGGCCAGCGATCGCAGCTGGTGCGGTCCTACCCGCCGGCTTGTATCTGTTCAACCTGAAAAACTCAGGGACAGAAACAGCACTCTTTACGCTAAAGGCAGTTCCCATTCAGCCAACTACGGAATTAATACCGGAGGATTTAAGGAGGCAGTTAGAGAAGTCCAAGCCATTTCCGCAGCTCACCGAACATAAACCGGTGTACGCCGCTTTTGAGCGCAATCAAAAACGGCACTTCACCCTTAGCGTTGAGGAACCGAGCCTTTACCGATTGGAAACAAGCGGGCGTCTGGCGACCCAACTGACGGTGCGGACAGCGTTAGTCACTCAGCTATTTACTGCCGAGGAGAACGGCATCGGGCGTAACGCTTTGGTGCAGCGATATCTCAGACCCGGTGCGTACCACGTTACTGTACAGACGCGGGGAAAGTCTCGTGGGCGGGCAGGAATTCACCTACGTCGGACAGACCTTTTAGAGGATGAACTGACGGTCGATGCAGTTAAGAAGACACATCTAAAACCGGACGTTGCCCTCCGATACACACTGACAATTGACGAACCCGGCCGATATCGCCTGCGAACGCTTGGTCTTGGCAAGACTTTCAGTAGGCGCTTAGAGGATAAAGGAGAGTGGCCCCTAACCTGGCCCAGAAGTAGGAGAACGTATACCGAACATTTCGAGCCGGGAATTTATTACTACTACACCCTACCGCGACCGGTTGAATCTACGCGAATCACCACTTTGACTCGAATCGTTGAGAAACAGGAACGCGTCGGTAAGGGTCCCCATCCGATCTCTTTCAATGAGACGGTTAAAATGACGTGGAGAGAGGAAGCGGGTAGACCGCCGGACATCTTCACCACAGAAATTACAGCGCCCGTTGATGTGACAATCAACCTAAGTGGCGAAATGGAAGGGGACCTTCGGCTTCGTGGGGAGACGGGTGATGCGAGAGTAATAGCAGGAGGCAGTCCATGGAGAGGCACGCTCCAGCCGGGGCGGTATAAGATTGCGGTAAGGAGCGTCAGGGAAGATAACCTTTTGCCTTACACTTTACAGATCGAAACTTCGGAGTTGATTCCCGGCTTGCGACAGTCCGTTGATCTGCCGGCTGACCTAACCGTCCGGCTGGGAACACCGGGAATCGTTGATCTTTTTAGCTTCGGCACGACGGATGTGAGGGGAAGTTTATGGGACGAGACCGGTACGCGGCTTTTAGCGCAGAACGACGATATGCCGAACGATTGGAATTTTCGGATCTCGCAGCGACTGGCTCCGGGTCGCTATCTCCTGAAGTTGGCACCCGTTGGGGAAAATTACGGGGGTGTTGAGGTCACCATGAAATTCCGTGGGCAGCGCACGCTTCCTGAACGGGGTATCCCGCCGTTTACGGTGGAGGAAAACCTTGGGGAGAAGGTGTTAGCGATCCCCTTGGAGATTGAAGGCGCGGAATCCATTGTGGGGATTACAGTCAATGGCTCTCCGTCCTCGACCGTAGCTGAAATAGGCGGCTTGGGGGTTGCTCTGGTAAAGGGTGCACGTACACTGTACGAAGGACAAATGAATGACGATCAACCCTCGACGTTCTACATCCCTTTACAAGCGGAAACCCCCTATCAGATCCTGCTCTGGGGATTGGGGGATTTTACAGGGGAAGCGATGTTAGATGTTGTTCCGCTTACAATCAAACCGGTCTCCGTACAGCCGGAACAGACTGAATTCCTTTTGCCACCATACGCGGAACCGATTGCGTTGGAACTGACCAAAGCCGATCAACAGAGTTATTGGGCAAATGAGGTTAGCGGAGCGCCACTGCATTTCTCCTCTATCCCAGAGACACCTTTCGAGACTGTTGGGGACACACCGGCAGTGATGCGTGATGGGCGCGGTTGGTTAATTCTGACCCCTTATGATAAAACCCAGCACCTTACCCTTGAACCCTCTGCGTTAGTACCCGGAACGGTTAAAACGGTTGAATTGGGACAACTGCCATTCGCCTTCGATCTGAAAAACGAGAATGATGGTCCCCTGTTGTTGGAAGTAAACTCCATCGGGGGGCAGATTGGGGCGATGGCTTACGCATCTGAAAGTCAGTTCGGATCAAAATTTCACTGGGGTGGGATGGAGATGACGCCATCTGAAACGGTGGTAGCGGTGCCCGATAAAGGAAAGTACCGCGCCAAAATCTGGCAAACACACGAAACAGTTACGACAGAAAACATCCACCTTAACACACACGGCTTTCGGACGGAAGACCGGATACGGTTTGGCAAAGCGCGCTCGTATGAGAGACCGCTCAAGCCCGGCAGCGCCAAGAGCTTTGTCCTCGATAAATCCCGTCAGACGTACGAATTATTGCTCACCGGTGGCTTGGTTGCGTTTGTATGGGATGGGAAACAGACGGTGGCGCTCGTAGCCGCATACGGCAATACTCAGGAATCGATCACCGTCCGTGGCGGAGAACTGTTCATCGTCAACCGGGGCGACGAAGCGGGGCTATTCCGCGTCGAAAGGAAGAGAGAATCTGCGCAGACCGTGCAGGACTTTGACCCCAAAAAGGGCTTTGAAGGTGTTTTCGCCGAAGCTGGCACCGTATCACTGCTGATAGGCGGGCTAAAAGATAGGAAAGAACTCTTTGTGGCAGGGGATGCGGTGAGGAGTCGACTCTTAGGGAACGATGGGGTTATCCGCGAAAGCAAGCGTTTTCGACCAAGTCGGGCAAAGGGGATACTTGAAATCTCATACGAGGCCGGTTACGTCAAGGTCTGGGAAGCCAAGCCGCAGGAGAAAGATCTGACTTTTCTGGGCAAGAAGCCACGCAGAGCGAAAGGTCTCTCCAGCGGTCTAACAAAATTAGAAAACAAATCGCAACGCTGGACGTTCGACTTGGATCGGCCCGCTTACATTGTGGCTGATACAGACAGACCGGGAATAACGGCACTTTTGGCAGATCAAAAGGTGTTGACTACAAGTATCGGAAGCAGCAGAGGCAGGCAGTTGGGTTATTTTCTACCAGCGGGGGATTATCAACTGTGGACGCGACCCCTGAAGGACACGACACAGGCGGGGACTATGCGTTTCCTGAAGATTTTCCCGAAACCGCTGGAAACCGTATCTGACAGTCCCCGGCTAATTCGCCCCGGCGAGATCCAAGTTTTCACGTTCCGCGTTACGGTTAAGGGAAAAGTCGGGGTTGGCATCCGTACTGAGAGCGATCAACTTGATGCCAAACTTTATGACAGCCAATTTAAGCGGTTGGGATCCAGTCCTGCGATGATTCAGGAACTGGAACCGGGGGATTATCTGCTGACGGTTGAAACAACTCCACAGGCAGCGGCGCCGATCCAATATACGCCCGTGGTACTTGGACACACCGGGGGCAGGCAGGAGATACCGGAGGAAGTTATCGGTGGATACTTGACGCAAACTACTGGGGAGGAGTAAGAATTCACGAAACCTATGATTAATCCATCAGTCCGCTCACACATGAGGCAATACGATGCAAACGATTATGATTATCGCCGGTGAGCCGTCCGGTGATCTCCAAGCCTCTCGTGTAGCTGCCGCGCTAAAGGAACTCGCTCCCGATTTAACGCTACTAGGCATGGGAGGCGACCTGATGGAGGCAGCGGGGGTTGAACTGATCTATCATATTCGTGACTCGGCGGTGATGGGAATCGGTGAAGTGTTTACCGCGATCCCTGCGTTCCTGAAGAAGCGCAAACATCTCAAACGTTTGATTCGTGTGAAACGCCCTGACGCTGTGGTATTGGTCGATTTTGGTGATTTCAACATGCCTTTGGCACGTTTCGCCCATCGTTTGGGGATTCCGGTTATCTACTACATTCCCCCGAAGGCGTGGGCATGGCGGGCGAGCCGTGCAAAAAAGATCGCTAAGACAACAACCGCTGTCGCCTCAATCTTTCCATTTGCAGCGGAATTTTACCGGGAGGCGGGGGCAAATGTTGCGTTTGTCGGTCATCCCTTGTTGGACTTTGCTCGAACCGATCTGAGCTGCGCGGAAGCCCGTCAGGCGGTCGGCTTGGATGAAAACCGTCCTGTGCTTGGGCTGATGCCCGGCAGCCGTCGTCGCGAGGTTGAGCGTATTTTGCCGGTGATGTTAGAGGTTACAGATCAGATAGGTCAGGTTGTGCCAGACTGCCAATTTATTCTCCCACTTGCCCCTGGGATTGATGCGACGACGCTGCCAGAAACGTCGTCTGTCAAGGTTGTGGAGGGGAGCGTATATGAAGCAATGCGTGCCTCAGATCTGATGCTAATTGCGTCCGGGACAGCCACCCTTGAAGCAACCTGCTTAGGCACACCGATGATCGTGGTCTACAAGATGTCGAGGTTATCGTGGCACATCCTCAGAGCGCTCGTTAAAATGGAGCTTAGCGGATTGCCCAATGTCATCGCAGGGCGTGAAATTGTGCCAGAGCTACTTCAAAATCAAGTGACCGCAGAACGGATCGCCCCCATCGCCCTTGAGCTGCTACAGAACGGTAAAAAGCGAGAAGCGCAGCAAGAAACCTTGCGGTGGGTGTACGAGCAGTTGGGAGACCCCGGCGCGGCGAAACGAACCGCTCAATTGATACTGAGCTACATCAAATGAGGAGAAATTTGGATGATTGACGAAAGTTGGTACAAGCGCCCGCCCGGCGTTAGTGATCGGACCTCTTCGGGCGGCGTGGTCGTACGGATAGCAGATGGACAAATCTATGTTGCCCTTGTCGGGGAACTTGGACTCGCGGAGCGGGTTTTACCTAAAGGCGGTGTCGAACCTGGTGAGAGTTTAGAGGAGGCAGCTCGAAGGGAAATAGAAGAGGAGGCGGGATTATCCTCGTTAGAACTGATAGAAAAGCTGGGGGTCCGAGGGCGCCTCTCGTATGACAAAGTCTGCTGGATCACAACTCACTATTTCCTCTTTGTCACAGAACAGGTAGAAGGTACTCCAACCGATGTTGAACACCACTACGAGCTTGCGTGGCATCCAATTGGGGAACTCCCAGCGATATTTTGGCAAGAACAACGGGAACTGATAGAAACAAACCGGGATAAGATTGTTGGGCTTATTGAACAAGACTCAACCTAAAGCGAACACGTGAAACGTGAATACTACTCGTTCATGGGTTCATCAGTTCATTGATACAGTTGGGTTAGAGCACCTGATCTGCATTTCCTGTTGCATAATTTCTTAATATGAGCATCTATCAGAATCATTCATGAAGGATTATCTGTACGCTATCATTACAGGCAGGACGGCGGGAGTTGTTCCGTCCTTTCTGCGCGGCTTGTTGACCCCATTGAGCCACATCTATGCTGTGGCACTCAAGATGCGTGGTTGGCTCTACGATTGCGGATTTATGAGACAGAAACAACTTCCCTGTGGGGTGATTAGCGTCGGGAATATTGTCGCAGGCGGCACAGGCAAAACCCCTGCGGTCATCTGGATAGCAAAATATCTCCAGAGCGAAGGCTTTCAGGTAGGTGTACTCCTACGTGGTTATGGTCGAGACGGTCCTCATTCAGTCGCCGTGGTGTCCGATGGGAAGCAGATTTTGACCGCCTCGACAGAGAGCGGGGATGAGGCTGGGATGATAGCGTGTAAACTGCCGGGTGTCCCCATCGTGGTCGGGGACGATCGCTACGCCGCGGGCCTTGAGGTACTCGAACTCTGGGGGCATACAAATGGTGTGCTTATCTTGGACGACGGTTTTCAGCGGTGGCAGCTGGCGCGGGATTTGGACATCGTTACAGTTGACGGCATCCAGCCCTTTGGGACCAGGAAATTGCTCCCAGCGGGGACGCTACGCGAACCGAAGACGGCTTTGAGACGAGCAGATATGCTCCTGTTGACGCGGATGGATCTTGCGACAGAATCTATCAACTTTGAGCGACTTGTAGATGGGAAACAGATCTTCGAGAGTTGTCACCAACCCACGCGGTTATATCAACTGAGCAACGGCGAAGCGTGTGCGTTGGATCTGCTAAAAGGACAGCGTATCCTTGCGGTATGTGGAATCGGCAATCCCGAAGCCTTTGCCGGAACGCTTCGTCAGTTTGAACCGAAGACTGTGGAGTTGTTAGCATTTCCTGATCATCATTGGTACTCGCCAGCAGACATCAGCAAGATTCGTGCGAGGGCACACGAGGTTGGAGCGGACATCGTTGTAACAACCGAGAAGGATTCGCAGAAACTGGAAGCCTTGGCAGCAACAACCTCCTTGCAGGCAGAAACAGCCCAGTTTTTTGTGTTAGAAATTGAACTCCAAATTCTGACAAATATAGAAGCCTTAAAAGAACGGTTACAGCAGGTCGCCGCTGAAGCGAAATCGGAATTATAGTAGATTTTAGAATGACTTAGACACTCCAGACCGAATCGCATTGCCCCAGGCCCAGTAGGTGCGGTTTCTAACCGCACGGGACAGGACACGGGGAGCGAAAACGTCTATCTGTTTTTAGACTTTGCTATACTTATGCACTTTCGATGTACAACTAACCCCCTAAATCCTCTTATCAGGGAAACTTTTGAGACCTCGCTAAGAGGAACTACCAGTGAACGTCTACTTACTTCTCTAATTCACCATAAAGGGATAGGGGAATGACAGCAGGTTATGCGCCTGCGCTTTATCTACATCGCAAACTATTGAAAGTCCTTTATACTGATAATCATCTCCTCGTCGTACGTAAACCAGCGGGCATGTTGGTGCAAGGCGATCGTACCGGCGACACCTCGCTTTTTGATTATGGCAGGGAGTATATAAGAGATAAGTTCAATAAGCCCGGCAATGTTTATTTGGGACTTGTCCATCGGCTTGATAGGCCGACATCGGGTGTCGTTGTGTTTGCGTTGACCTCCAAAGCGGCGAGTCGGTTGTCCGAGCAGTTTCGGGTGGGGAGTGTCCGAAAAGTCTATTGGACACTTGTTCAAGGCAAAACCCCGCCTGACGGGACGCTGATAGATCGGATGCATCGCCACGGTCGCACGAGCCATATAGCCAAAGGTGATCGTGGTCAGCATGCAGAACTATCCTTTCGGCGGCTGCGGTATCACAAAGGTGTGTCTTGGGTTGAGATTGAGCTGGGGACGGGCAGACACCATCAGATCCGCGTACAATTTTCACATCGTGGCCACCCGGTGATTGGCGATTTTCGGTACGGGTCTAAAATCAAATTTGGACAGAAAGCCTTGGCTCTACACGCCCGATCGCTTACCATCAATCATCCCACGCGAAAAGAAGAGATGACCTTCGTGGCAGGGTTAGAGCCCTTTTGGCCCAAACAGTTTAGAACCGTGTAACGTTACGTTCAAGGTCTAAAACCGCTATAAACAGGGATTCAGCATCTTTGGAGATCACTTTCCTAATGTCACCGCTGCTGACGCTTAGTATGGTGTTGGGTTTGACTCCCGTTCAACCCCAACCTACACGGTTTGCTCTGTCGGAGAACGGACAGTAGGAGGGAACGCCGTCCCTATGAAAACAGTGACGGTTGTTGAAAAACGAGCAACTTAGACTGTTATATTCAGATATGTTTCAGATCGGTAATCCTCTCTTTTTTTTATTTCTCGGCGTTATCCCAATCCTACTGATCATTAACCGTTATACACGCGTTGAAGCAGCGCGATGGCGAAGGGTTGGGACACTCCTATTGCGTCTCGGTGCGGTGTTATGCCTTATTTTGGCATTAGTCGGTTTGCAGCAAAAGGATCAAGAAGATATCCTCTCCGTCGTGTTCCTCCTTGATGTGTCCGACAGCGTCCCACCGGAACGGCAGAGCGCAGGAATCGAACAGATTAACTCAGCCCTTGATGCACTCAAACCCACCGACCTATTCAGTGTAATTCTGTTCGCGGGAGAGGCTGCGGTGCGGATACCGAATCAGGCGAAGGCAGCGCAGCCTCAACTAACAGAGGACATTTTATTGGGGGTCGAGGTTGACCGAGGGGCGACCAATCTCGCAGGAGCGATTCAACTGGCATTGAGCCTACCCATTGGTGAGGGCGGGGGGCAGAAGCGGTTGGTGTTGTTGAGTGATGGCATCCAAAATGTTGGCGAGATGGCGGATTTACTTGACCTTGTTCGGGCGAGTGAAATCGAGGTTTTCACGCTTCCGCTGGCCTCCGAACGGGAGTACGAAGTCTGGGTGAGAGCGCTGCGAACCCCGTCGCAGGTGCGAGCAGACGAAACTTTCTCGGTTCGCGCAACTGTCGAAACAACCACAGATACGGCAGTTCAAGCGAGGCTTTATCGCAACGACACCCCTGTGGATGCGCCTCGAACGATAGCCTTGACACAGGGAAAGCAGCCAATCGACTTTCCACAAAGAGTTTCCGAGGAAGACATCTATAGGTATCGGATCGAGCTTTCCGTCGATAACGCAACCGGCGACAATCCCGAAAATAACAGAGGGGACGGTGTCACCCGTGTTTATGGGACGCCGCAGATCTTGTACATCGAGGGAGATACCGGAGATACGGAATCGTTGAAGAGTGTGCTTGAAATGAACAGTTTGGCGGTTGAAGTCCTCCCTCCCTCCGAATTTCCGACAGACCTCCTCACGCTCCAGAACAGCGACGC
The DNA here is from genome assembly GCA_965220385.1 of Candidatus Poribacteria bacterium. Taxonomy (GTDB): domain Bacteria; phylum Poribacteria; class WGA-4E; order WGA-4E; family PCPOR2b; genus PCPOR2b. The sequence goes on from OZ244825.1 coordinate 3,223,457, forward strand.
CATCATCTTGAGCAATGTATCCGCTGATGACCTCTCCGAACCTCAGATGGCACACATCGAAAGCTATGTCCGAGATCTTGGGAAAGGACTGGTCGTAATTGGCGGCGACCGTGCGTTCGGCAGGGGCGGCTATCACGACACACCGCTGGAACGGGTATTGCCGCTTGAGATGACACCCCGGCAGAAAAAAGAGTCTCTCGCATTGATACTTGTGGTTGATGCGTCTGGAAGTATGGCCAACTATATTGGTCCCGATCAGAAAATTCAGTTGGCACTTGAAGGGGTGCGTGCTTCTATCCAAGCGCTCGACGACGAAGACCGCGCTGGGGTGATAGCGTTCGCTGCGGAAATCAAGATGGACCTCGCACCGACAACGCAGCACGAAGAGATACTCCATAAGGTTGGAACGTTGCGCCCGGGCAGCGGCACAAAGATGTATCCCGCACTGGAAAAGGCTTATGAGCGACTCCGAACAGTTGATGCGAAACAGAAACATATCTTGCTCCTATCAGACGGTAAATCAGAGGGGGCTTTTGTTCCACTGGCGGAACAGATTGCAGCGGACAAGATGACCCTTTCGACCATTGCTATCGGTGATGCGGATCGAGCGCTGATGAAAGCGATTGCCGAGGCTGGAGGGGGCGGATATCGAGATGTTGGGAACGTCAGCGAACTGCCAAAAATTATGGCTGATGAGGTGCGTCAGACCCAAAAGTATACCGTCCAGGAGGTGTTTCAGCCAATAATCAATGATGGGGCTTCCCCGATGTTAGCGGGGATTAACCGCTTGCCGAAACTCTACGGCTACATTGCCACCTCGGAAAAGGAGTTAGCACAAACCTACATCCGCTCGCATGAAGACCACCCGATCCTCGCTGGCTGGAACTACGGACTCGGTAGGTCTGTCGCCTTTACCTCTGATGTGAAGTCGGGCTGGGGAGCGGACTGGATTGAGTGGGAGAACTTCGGCAGATTTTGGGGGCAGGTTGTCAACTGGACTTTACCCTCGATGGGCGGCGCTGCGGATTTCGATCTTACAGTCGTCCCCCAGAACGGCAGAGGAGCGGTGTTTATAGATACAGCATCTACCCCAGCAACACATGGTCTCACATTTGACGTGAGTCTCGCCCGTCCCAACGGTAAGGGAGCGATAGTCGAACTGCATCGCGTCACGCCGACACAATACTCTGGAGAATTCCCCCTACGTGAGCGTGGATCGTATCTTGTTACTGCACAGCAAAAACGAGACGGACAGGTCGAAAGCACCTATTACGAGAGCCTTGTGCTCTCCTACCCGGCGGAGTTCGCTGAATTTGAGACGAACCGTCAGCTACTCAATGAACTCGCGAGCCAAACCGACGGAATTTTTGAACCCTCACCTGAACAGATTGTTCAACACCGTGGACCACCAATTGAACATCTGAAACCGCTCTCGCTTCCCCTGTTAATAGCGAGCCTGATTCTATTTGTTTTGGAGATGATCCTGCGTCGTTTCAGCGTTGCGAGCGGTTATCTTACAGAACTTAAAACGCAGTTGAGATCACTTTACCGCCGAGACGATCACGCAGTCTCACCAACACTTTCGCGCCTACGACAAACGAAGACAGCGCTGGCAAGGGAGCCATCGACACCGCCCGATGATTTCGCTCCCTCCCCAACATCTCAATCTGGATATCAGCGCGAGCGCGAGTCAGAATCGGGGTTGGGGAGCGCTACATCAGTAGATCCGCAAACTGCATCGACGGGTGGCATCGGAAGATTGTTGCAGGCGAAGGGTCGGGCGCGTAACAATGAACCCTCAAGATAAATCCATCCTAAAATTCAAGATTTAGTTCTTGCGCGTTGCTGTTAGGAACAGCAAGTTCAAGAGAGTAATCTTTCAAAGGAGAACCGTATGAAAGCGTCGTTTTGCACAAACGCCTTTGGCAACACGCAGCAGGCTATTGAGGAAGCGATACCAAAATTGGCACAGATGGGATATGATGGATTGGAGTTTTGGGAGCAGTACCTACCAAGTTCAGACCTGAAGTGGCTCAAGGGGATGACGGATGCACACCGGCTCGAAATCGTTCAGATCTGCCCATACTTCGACTTCACCACCAGTTCGGAGACGTGGGAGCAGAGCATACGGGATGCGGAACGATACATCGAATATTCGATTCAGTTGGGAGGCCCTTTTATCCGGACGTACACCGGCAATGTCGGCAGCGCCGATGCAACGGCGGAGCAGTGGGATGCGTGTGTGAGAGGGTTGCAGCGGATTTGTGAGATGGGGATGCCACACGGTATTGTGTTTCCGCTCGAAACCCATCAGGTTATCCATTCAGGACCCAACCTGACGGACACGAGTCCAACCACGCTCAAGCTACTATCCGATGTGGGATTGGACAACTTGAAGGTGAATATCCAGACACCGTTGTTAGGCGAGTCGGTCTTTGACACAGCAGTGCAGCTGGGTCCCCATGTGGTTCACGTCCACGCCCATAACTGGATTGGCAATTGGCCCAATCTCACGTTTCTGGATGCTGGGGACGAGGATTTTACGGAGTTTGCACGGATATTGAAGGATAAGGGTTTTGACGGCTATATCTCTGTCGAACATGGCAGCCATCACCCACCCTATGAGACAGCAGCCCATGAGATCCAATATCTGAAACGCCTGATTGCTGGCGAGCTTTGGAGGTGAGCCTTACATCGAGCACCCAACGGGAGAGGGCAGAGAGAAAGCACCCCCAATCACCGCTACAAGGATACTCTTATAGGAAGGAGAAACCGTGATAAGAAAATATCGACCATCAGATCTTGAAACGCTCCGACAAATCACCGCAATTTGCTTTGAAGGGGTTTCGATCGACAAGAACATCGAAGACAAGTACGGTGTCATTAATGAACTAGATTGGAAGCAGCGCAAGATGTCACACATTAACAACGATGTAGAAGCAAATGCGGACGGTGTGTTTGTTGCGGAGATTACAGGAGAGGTGGTGGGTTATATCACCGTCTACGCCAATCATCAAACAAAAATTGGCGGTATTCCAAATCTGTCCGTGCTTCCAGATTTTCAAAAGAAGGGATTGGGAACAGAACTGATTGAGGCAGCGTTGACGTATCTGAAAGAGGAGGGAATGCTGTACGCGCGGATTGAGACGCTGGAACAGAATCAGATTGGAACAAATTTCTATCCCAAGATGGGCTTTGTTGAGATCGCTAGACAGGTCCATTATATCCGGCAACTATAACGGAAGCAGGTCAGACATCATCGTTCTGCCGTATCCAAAAAGACAGATTGGCTCTTAGCAGGGGTGAAAATGTAATCGCTGTAATTCTTAGTTTCTTAGAGATCAACCGTTACAGATGATGCGAGGGCTGCTTCAACTCCGCCCGTTTTGATAAGTTGGATTGCTTCTTGGAGCTGGTTGTCATTAACGAGATCGACCAATGGATCGATGCCGACATTTCTGTTGAAGAACATATTTGCCTCGTTCTTAACGATCTCAATATCGAGTGTGATTTTGTTTTCCACAAGTGTCGCCATCAATTCCGGGAGTTCCGGCTCCAACTGAGCGAAATCTTTGGGAGTTTCCCCTATCTCCTTCTCTGTCCGTTCAATCCAGTCCTCAACAAACGTCTCTACATATTTCCTGGCGTACAACCGCATCGCTGCTGTGATTTCATCGAGTTTACTCATCTCGACCTCGATATTTGGCTCGATTCCCTTTTCGTTAATTGAGACACCGCTCGGTGTGTAGTAGGTCGAGATCGTAAAAGAGACTGCAGCTTCTTTTTCCAAGGCGTTCAAAGGAAATCGTTGCTGGACAACACCTTTGCCGAAAGTTTTCTTACCGAGGATAGCGCCCCGCCTGGAATCCTTAATAGCACCGGCAACAATTTCAGAGCCGCTCGCACTATACTCATTCACAAGTACCACTAGCTCCACCTCCGCTGGGCAAAGCATTTCAGGCGTTGCGAGATACTTTTGGTTATACCTATTAAGCCTCCCTTGTGTTGACACAATAACCCCCTTGGGGATAAAGGCGTTGGTCACATCGTAGGCGGCTTTAAGCAGTCCTCCTGGATTGTGTCGGAGATCCAGAATTAGTGCCTGCATCGCCCCATCTTCGGTATCAAGTAAGGTGTTTAGTGCCTGCTGAAACTCGTCAACGGTTCTGCCGGTGAAGCTCTCAATTTTTATATAGCCGATGCCATCCTCAAGCATCGTTTCCCGAACGCTCTCAATTTTAATCTCCTCGCGGACCAGTGTCACATCAAACGGTTCGGAATGTCCTCGGCGCTGTACCGTCACCGTGACCTCTGTACCAACTATCCCTCTCAACGTATCAACAACTTCCGAAAGCGTTTGCCCGCCGGCACTAATATGGATCGGTTCTCCATCGACTTTGGTTATATAATCGCCTGCTTGCAATCCCGCTCGCATTGCGGGGGTACTGGGGAGAGGTCGAGCAATTTTTATAAAGCCTTTGTCTTCATAGATCCGAATACCGAGGCCGCCAAATCTTGCATGATAGAGATTCTCTTCTTCGCGTTTCTGATCGACAGGCGGCAGGTAGAAAGTGTAGGGATCGTTCAAGGCAGCCAGCGATCCTTTGATCGCTCCTTCAAACATTTCCCGCTGATCGACGTCGTCGTAGTAATGGACATCCGCCTTTCTAATCACCTCTATTAGCGCCCTCTGCAGGTTGATTATGTTTTTACCATCGCGATCACTTAGCGCAGTTTTCTCTCCTAACGGCACGAGAAAGAGCGCGATAACGACAGCAGCGGCCAAAACTGCGATAGGCAAGGTGTGTTTTCTATATCGAACCATGGATCCCTCGTATATTTGTTGTTTGATTAAACGCAGCATTTATGGTGAATTCTGAAAATAAATAGACACTTTCGCCGACCCGGTAGGTGCGGTTTCTAACCGCACCGGTTTGGAGTGTCTCATTAATTCTATAAACTACCATAGTTAGGGTTTATATTATTGCCTCGTTTGTATAATTATAACATGATTCGCGAGATGCTGCAAGAGGTTAAAAGCGACTATTTTTCAACTTCAACTTAAGTTTAGAGATGGAGGTGAATGAGCGGTTTCACTGCCACATGTGTGTAGGTTTGCTCAGAGACCGTGTCGCAAAAGAATGGCTCGAAAAAGGTATCAAGGCAGGTTAGAAATTCGGGAAGATTCACCCCCATATATGTCCCTGTTGGGTCATCGAGATTGGTCAGCACGTGCAGTAACTTGGTGCGCCCATTGGTTGAGAGGCTTTGCAGACCACGAAGCTGGCGCATGTGATATTTAATCAGCGCTGCCGAAATTTGAATCAACCCCTGTAGAAACAGTCGGCAATCATCCTCCGTTTTATTCCAAAGCCCTTCCCATGCCTCATGGGCTTCCCACCAGTACGCAAAATTAAAGAGATCAACGCCGTATAGATAATCTTCAGTTTGACGCCAAGCGGCAGGCAGAAAAACAGGGCTATCGTCCTCCTCCAAGCCGTAGCTATGCCCTTGTGGATCCCTGATGGGGTGCGGTGTGACACCCGGCACGTGCCGATAGGGAGGAAAAGGACGCTGCGAACAGTATCGGACCCCGTCGGGATCGAACGGCTGCGGTTGTTCAATGGACTGTGCCTCTTCAATAACTGAAGGGGCTGTTACTTTCTGTTTTGAACTTCTGAAGAGTTTAGGGATTTTTAATTTCATGATTATAATTGTGATTCAGGGGTAAGGTACGTTTGTATCTCTATTGTATCATATCCGGGATCAATTTTACAGGTTGTAATAGATCCATTAGTCTTGGCTGAGATGTGCCTTTCAGACTGACTGTTTTTTGATAGCACTCCCCGTCCAATTTATGATACCATCCTCGCTGGACGCTTGATGAGATATCTTACCACAGACTGCACGATCTATAGGAATGAAGCGGAAACGAAACAGTATGAGAACCAGAGGAGACAGCAATGAAAACAGACATCTATGTGGTCAAACTCAGCGATGGAGAGCGCATCGGAGAAGCGGTAAAGCCTCTCCTCGATCCAGTGGATATGGGAAGCATTGGTCACTTTGCGGTATCGAAAGATCAGCCAACAGAACTGCACTATCATGACTACGACGAGTATTGGTACTTCACCGAAGGCACAACAACCATCACCCTACGCACCCCCGATGGTACGAGTCAATCGTATCAGATTGGAGCGGGTGATTTGGTGGTAACGCCCAAAGGGGTTGAGCATGGCCATATTCCGGACGACACTGTAAAAGGGATTCAGTGGGTCAGTGTTATTGCGCCGGAAGCGCGCCGCGGTCATTTACACCGAGAACTATAAATAGTAAGGAGCAATCATGACAAACCAAGGCGCATTACTGCCCCGGCGTCGGTTGGGACGCACAGGTTTAGAGGTAACGGGACTCAGCATGGGTGGTGCAGGTGTAGGACGCGACAATGTATCAGATGAGGAAGCGATTGAAGCGGTGCATAGGGCAATAGAATTGGGGATGAACTACCTCGACACGGCGCCGCTGTATGGGGCTTGCGAAAGCGAAAGGCGGATCGGGCTCGCATTGGCTGGCGGTTGGCGTGAAAAAATCTACTTGGCAACAAAGATAGGGACACATCCGGAATGGCGGGGCGATTTTTCCGCATCGACAACGCGCAGAAGCGTTGAAAACAGTCTCCGTTTATTGGACACAGATTATCTGGATGTGTGCCTCGTCCACGATCCGGATAGCATGGACCCTGTGATCGCAAAAGGTGGGGCGTTTGAGGAACTCCAACGGATGCGCGAAGAGGGATTACTGCGCTATATTGGGCTTGGTGTCCGTGAGCACGAGTTTCATCGTATCGCCATTGAAACCGGCGTTGTGGATGTGATTCTGACCTTCCTCGACTACACGCTGCTTAGCCAGACCGCTGCGGAAAGCTTGCTACCGTTTGCGGCGGAGCACGATATCGGGGTAATCAACGGCAGTCCAATCGCGATGGGATTGCTTTCGGGCGTTGAACCGGACGTGACAGCCCGACCGCCGGAGGGTGAACGGGCACATAAGCTCTGGCAGTGGGCGATGGAAAACAACCAGAATCTACTCAACTTGGCAATCCAATTTTGCCTACGGCAACCGCTTATCCACATGAGCCTGACGGGGTCTAAAGACGCAGCAGAGGTTGAACAGAATTTTGCCGCGGCAACCACGCCGGTGCCGGAGGAGATCTGGGAACAGTTGGCGACTGTGATGTAAGGACCTGAGTTCTGAACTGAGTTGTCTATGGGAGGTGTTAATGTCTACTTATGATGTTGGTATAATTGGAGGAGGTCCGGGCGGCTATGTTGCAGCGATCAAGGCTGCCCAGTTAGGGGGTAAAGTCTGCCTCATCGAAAAAGGGGAATGGGGAGGCACCTGCCTGAATCGGGGGTGTATCCCGACCAAGACGTTGTTTTCGGTGGCGCATTTCGCCACGCAGGTTCGGGAGGCAGAGGGTTTCGGCATAAAGATTAGCGGGGCGGAGATTGATTATGCACAGGTGCTGGGACACAAGGAGGCGACCGTCCAAAAACTCACCGGTGGAATCGCGCAGCTGCTCAAGAGGAACGGGGTTGATACAATTAACGGAACCGGCGTCCTCACCGCGAAGGATAAAATAGAAGCGACAAAAGCGGACGGCACGCAGGAACAGATTGAAGCAAAACAGATTATCATCGCCACCGGTTCTGAACCCGCGAATATTCCTGTCTTTGACATTGACGAGCAGCAGGTACTGACGACGACAGGGATCCTTGAGTTGACGGAACTGCCCAAGAGTATGATTATCGTCGGTGGTGGTGTCGCCGGCTGCGAGTTTGCATCAATTTTCAACGGATTGGGCTGCGATATCACTATCATTGAACTGTTACCCACAATCCTTGCTACTGAGGATACGCATATCATTCGACAACTCCGCCTCTTGATGAGAAGGAAAGGGATCGAAATCAAGACAGAAGCCAACGTAACAAGCGTAGACAAATCGGAATCCGGTGTGACCGCAACACTGGAGTCTGGCGAGCGCTTCAGTGCGGAAAAGATGCTAATTTCTATCGGCAGGAGTTTCAACTCTGAAGGTATTGGATTGGAAACGGTCGGTGTCCGGACGGATAAGGGCAAAATTGTAGTTAATGAACGGATGGAGACCAATGTGGCGGGTATTTACGCCGTCGGGGATGTCGCGAGCCGGTATCTGTTGGCACACGTTGCATCGGCGGAAGGAATTGTCGCTGCGCAAAACTGCATGGGTCGAGAAGCGGAGATGGATTACAGCACAATACCGTGGTGTGTTTTCACGATACCCGAAATCGCCAGATGTGGTATGACGGAGGCGCAAGCCGAGGAAGAGGGCTATTCGGTCAAGGTTGGGCGATTCCCTTACGCAGCGAGCGGTAAGGCTTTGGGTATGCGCGAAACAGATGGATTCGTCAAGGTTATCTCTGATCAGGAGTTCGGTGATATCCTCGGTGTCCATATTCTTGGGGCACACGCTTCAGACCTCATCCATGAAGCTGTGGTTGCGATCCGTATGGAGGCATCCGTCGCTGATTTGGCGCACACGATCCATGCACATCCAACTCTGGCTGAAGCCGTCATGGAATCCGCCGAAGCTGCCTATGACCGTGCCATTCATATTCTCTAATGTAACCTGTCGCCTAAACAGATCGATCCATAGCAATGCCAAATCGTGATATCTTAAAGGTCCATGGGAATAGTACGTAATGCGTAATGCGTGAGAAGAGGATTATTTTTCTTTACGTATTGCGTACCTCGGTTTCTGACATTGAGGTTATTCGGGTAACAACTTAGGTTGATCCACTATACCGTATCATGTCAAAATCTCAAATCTTCCACGTCGCTCCAGACCGACTAGGCACTCGACTCGACCGTTTTGTCGAGGCACAGCTCATCGAGCAGGCGGAGATAGAAACAGATGCGTCGTCTGGCGTTTCGCTGTCCCGAACATATATTCAGAAGCTGATTCGGGAAGGTGCCATAGCGGTGAATGGCAAACCGTCGAAGCCCGGTTACAAACTCCGAGCCGGTGACGAAGTATCCCTCATACTTCCGGATCCGCGTCCCCTCCAAACGATCGAACCCGAACCGATTCCGCTTGATATCCTGCACGAAGATCCTGCGCTGATTGTCCTAAACAAGCCGGCTGGTATGACCGTCCATCCCGCCGGCGATGTCCAATCTGGCACGCTTGTCAACGCGCTACTCAACCACTGCGAATCGCTCCCCGGTATTGGCGGCGTTCAGCGACCCGGTATCGTGCATCGCCTCGACAAGGACACCTCCGGCGCGATTGTTGCTGCTAAGACAGATTTCGCACATCGGCACCTTTCGGCTCAGTTTGAAGCACATACCACCACACGCCATTACCACGCTGTCACTTGCGGTGTACCCTCCAACGAAACGGGAACTATCGACGCGCGCATCGTCCGCAGTTCGCGGGATAGGCGGAAGATGACCGTAACAGGAGCAGGTGGTCGTCACGCGGTTACCCACTATCACATCCTGGAACGCTATGACCGATTCTCCTTTCTTAAACTGACATTGGAAACGGGACGTATCCACCAGATCCGAGTGCATCTGAGCCATATCGGCCACCCCGTTGCCGGCGATCACGTCTATGGGGGTGGATATGATCGTGCCGTCCACGATGCGCCTTCTCCCACGGTCAAAGAAGCCCTCGCGGCGCTGAATCGCCAAGCCCTGCACGCTCACACGCTTGGATTCGTCCATCCGGAGACGGAGGAACAACTGACATTTTCCGCGCCAATGCCGGATGATATGTGGTGGTTTGTTGAGGAGTTAAGGCGTGCAGAGGTATAGAGGCTTGGGTTTTACGTTCTAACGTTGACCTGATACCTCGTATGTGTTACACTCTGTTGACACACTCAAATTCGGAGGAATTATTATGAAATGGTCGCTGAATACATACCAAACCTGTCAAGATTGGGAACTGAGCAAAATACTCCAGATCGCAGAAGACACAGGGTATCACGGCGTTGAATTGTTGATGGATTATCAGCAGAAACACGGTTTCGAGTGGGACACGCCCGAAGACCGATGGGGACCACTTAAAGATGAGGTGGATGCCAGCGGGGTGGTAATCTCATCGTTGACAAGTTGTCAGAACTTTCATTCACCAGATGCTGCGGATCGCGCGGAAAGCGTGCGCCGTGTTAAGCGCGTTATTGAGATGACGGACTTCATGGGTTGTGACCACGTGCGCGTCCTTGGTGATCGGTTCGACGACGATACCCGCGATGCCGTTGTCGGGTATGTGACCGATGCGCTGACCGAACTTGGAGAATATGCCGAACCGAAGGGCATTACGGTATCCATCGAGATGCACGGTTCTTTCATAGATCCTGTACCAGCGATGGCGGTCATGGAGGGAGTCAATCGATCGAATGTCGGTTTTGTATTCAACTGCCAGTTCTTCGGTTGTGAGGCGGGAAGCATTGAACCGCTCTTTTCGCAGGTTGCGTCACACATTACGGCTGTGCATACCCACTCCACCGAAGACCCGGAAACCTTTGAGCTGTATCGTCAGATGTTCGACTGGCTCCAACGGATCGGATTTGACGGTTACATCTCCAATGAATGTGCGTATACGGGACCAGATCCGGAAAAGGTGCTCGCGATGTATATCGGACTGTTTAAGGCGTTTACAGGGGAATAATCGTACGCTCAGACTTACCATACAAAAGCGTAAACTATAGTGGAGCTTAGAATTAATGAGACACGCCAAACCGAATCGCATTGTCCCCATGCCCGGTAGGTGCGGTTTCTAACCGCACCGCATAGGCGCGTCCCGAAAATCGGGAACAGCGCCTACCAAACATGGGGAGCGAAAACGTCTACTTATTTTTAGAATTCACTATACTTACTAAGGAGGAAAACATGGCTTACATAAAAAACTGGCGCGATGTTCAACCTAATATCTCCCATCTAAGTGCGGTACACTGGGGCGGTCTACGTTCCTTAAAGGAAGGCGGCGACGATGATCGGCATCGTTTGGATCAACTGGCAGGCTTTGCCCGACACGCGCTGCAGGGGCGCAAGACCTCCGATTTCCACAAACATGAGAATTTGGAACAGGTCTACTACATCCTCAGTGGAAAGGGAGAGGTGCTGTTCGAGGATAACCGCTATCCCGTAGAAGATGGGGATGCGGTTTACCTGCCATCTGGCATCCATCACCAGATGTTCAATACCATGAACGAAGAGTGGCTGGAGCATCACGTCATCAGCATGGATGTGGCGAGCAACGGTGGGGAGTTCGCTATCCGCAATTGGACCCAGACATCACCGGAAGGGGACGGTGCGGGTGCGGTACGATGGTATCAGTTGAAACCCGAAGACAGCAGTGAGAGCGGTTGTCTGAGAGGACTGCAATTCATCGCTCGCGAGTCTGTGCAGCCCGGCAACGAATCGACTGAACGATGTCACACAGATATTGAGCAGGTCTACTACGTGGTAGAAAATCGTGGTGTGCTTCAGAGTGATGGCGAGGAGCAGGAGATAACCGAAGGCGATATGATCCACATCCCCGCCGGCACGACTTACAAAATTCTAAATCCGCATCAGGAGTGGGTAACCTCTCTGATCATGGCGGGTTGAATGTAACGAGATCCCGTCGTATCACTCGCGTTCCCAGCGACTTGGGTTCATGCCGGGGGCTTCGTGGGGCATATTGGGAGGTTTGTTACCGCCCTCGTATATCCAGACGCGAGCGTTGCGGTCGCCCATCAATTCGCGCACGGCTGGAGAGAGTTTCGCAACTTCGTCCGGATCCCAAGGCTTTACCTCTCCGGCGGGTCCCGCCCAAACGGGTCGGTAGGAGAGTTGCAGCGCCTCGCGTGGATAGGTCCCAACGTTTGGGTAATTTCCGTGAAAGACGTAGTTACTAAATAGAACCGCGGCACCCGCTTCGCATGTCACCATCATCTCTTCGGGGTGTTCTGCGTAGCGGAGGTATGGGTTTGCTTGATCGTGATAACTCAAATGGGACCGTGGTACCACGCGGAAGGGCGAAACTTCGGGGATCAGGTCGTCCAAGTAGTAGAGGACACGAATAATTTTCGGACAGGTGTATTCCGCGCTGAAGATCCGGGATCCCCACGGCTGACCGTCGCAATGCAGGCTGATACCGGGGTGCCCCGGCTCGGATCGGGAGTAGTCGTAGGACATCAAAACGATTTGGTCGCCGCACAACTCTTTGAGGAACTCGATCATCGGCGGATAGGCGATCAGTTCGCTGATAGGACCTCCGGCGAATTGGATGCTTGACCGCCCCCGCTGGTGAACACTGTAATCTACATGGGTCGTTTCAAATTGCGAGGTCTGTGCTTTGAGTCGTGCAATGTGGTCAGCGTCAAGTAGATCCGGGATCACCACGTAGCCTTCTACCTCAAGGTACTGAATGCGCTGACCGAGCGTGAGTGCGCTCCAGTCACGGTCATCTATGCGCGGTGTCCCACCCTCTCGCTGAGATGAAGCAGATACATCCGACATGGTTCAATCTCCTTTTCTGAAATTATCCGGTCTCTCGCTTGAAAGCCTCGTATAGATCTAGCACACCCGCCTCGTAGGGATCTCCATCGTGGGCAACCACCCGAACCGCTAAATCCACCTCTTCCCCACGGGCTACATAAGTGGCTCCCTTCCGAAATGGATTAACTCGAACGCTTCCGTAGTCCCCCGCATACCACGCCACATTACCCATAGAGGGGAACTGGAAGATCGCAACCCCGGCGGTGCGTCCCTGGTCGTCCGTCCCGTAGTAGTCGATCCAATCCGCGTGTTGCCAACCGACATCCTCGTCCCGTCTGCCCTCAGAATCCACAATGTTGCCCCCCCGTTTCACGCCATTCCGATCTGCGACCCTTAGGTGGTCAGCCATCCGAATTGTAAAATATCCGTGACGTGACGGACCGAGGCGGATATCCCACTCCGTGGGGCGCAGCTGCGACCGGACATCAATGATGTTGGCAACTTCGCCCGGGAAAACGCTGACTGTGCGCATCTCTTCGGCAACAACGCGGCGATACTTAGGAGCATACCCCTGCTCAGGTCCCTGCCACTGCATCCTCACTATGAATTCTAGATGCCCCTCGTTCAACTCCGTGCATTCGTTGTGCGTCATCGCCACGATGCGGCCTTCTCCCCTCCCACGCATGTCAGGCTCGTTGGTGTAGAAGCACATACCGGGATCCTCAAATCGTCCGGCGGCAGATGTTTGGTATGTGAAGAAGTAGTCATTCCCTACGGTGATTGACTGATGAAAGGGGTGGTCGCTGGTGGGTCTTTCATTGGTAACAGCGATCCCCGCTGGCGTCATCACCGGATAGACGTAGCAGCGGCGGGAAGATTGGTTGAAGCCGGTAATGCGCCTGCCGTTCCAACTAACCTTCAAGAGCCGAACTGGGTCATCCATCCAGTTGTTCGGAACGGATATGTCTGAACTTTCGACCGAAAAATACTTCATAACACGACGCTCCTAATTGAGGGCTATCCCCCACTTTTGAACTTGACGTCGCTCACCGGCAATGATATAGTAAATTGTGTTTATTGTATCAGCTTTTGGAGATCTATTCAACAGCGTTATGTGTAAAAAAATGGCGGGACAAATTTCGCGCTTCGTTCCTTTTTATTAGGATTTACGCAGTTGAGTGCTGAGCCCTTTGTAGTTCGGCGATTTATCGCCGCTAGACACCGGTCCCAACCCTGGTCTCCCCGATGGAATCGGGACAGGCGGAACGGACGCCCGATGAATCCCCGATAAATCCCCGATACATCGGGACAGGCGGGATTAAGAAACGGGCAACTACAATAAGTTCGTAGTGAACAACGATCGTTGTTCACTACTGAAGGACGTAAGTCCTATTATTATAACCTAAGTTGCTAGTTGTCAGACTTGCTCGGCTTGGATAGACATATCCAAGCCATCCTTATACGTATGCAGTGGATTTGTCAATCCACTGCGAGTTGCTTTGAATCCCGATTTATCGGGGCGGTGATGGTCTCTATTCAGTGTCCATTCTTCCGTTCCAAGACATTTTTCATAAATAGCAACTTGCGTTATTATAGATGTACTGTGAGGAGAGAGAATAAATGAGTTCAATTACAAAGGTTGCTATCGTAACCGGCGCAGGTTCTGGCATCGGTAGGCAAACGTCGATCGCTCTGTCGCAGGAGGGTTATTCCGTCGCCTTGGCTGGCCGTCGTATAGAGGCTTTGGAGGGAACCGCTAAGGAGACAGGAGCGGATAGTTCACAAGTCCTCGTTGTACCGACAGATGTGGGGGATCACGCCTCGATTCAAAATCTGTTCGCTCAAACGAAGCAGACCTTTGGTAGGCTTGACCTACTGTTTAATAATGCGGGCACCGGCGCGCCACCTGTGCCGTTGGAGGATTTAACCTATGAGCAGTGGAAAACAGTTTCGGATACCAACCTAACGGGCGCATTCCTCTGCACACAGGAAGCGTTCAAGATTATGAAGGACCAGGACCCCAGAGGGGGACGCATCATCAACAACGGTTCTATATCAGCGCACACACCGCGGGTCAATTCCGCGCCCTATACCGCCACCAAGCACGGCTTGACGGGACTCACTAAATCAACAGCACTTGATGGACGTAAATACGATATCGCGTGCGGTCAAATCGATATTGGTAACGCAGCGACCGAGAGAACGGACAGGATGGAAGTGGGTGTCCCACAGGCAGATGGAACTGTTGCGGTTGAGCCGAGGATGGACGTGGATGAAGTGGCACGCGCCGTCGTGCACATGGCGAGTCTACCACTGGACGCAAACGTGTTGTTCATAACCATTATGGCGACGAAGATGCCCTATGTTGGACGTGGATAACTCAAGCGGGCATTTATAGTAAATGCTAAAAATAAATAGACACTTTCGTCCCCCGGTAGGTGCGGTTTTTAACCGCACCGGTTTGGAGTGTCTCATTAATTCTAAAATCTACTATAAACATGGGAGAGCTTATGAACCCGAAACGATTGGAAGGGCAGATTGCTTGGATCAGCGGCGGTGCCTCGGGCATGGGTGAAGCCACCGCCCAACTCTTCGCAGAGGAGGGGGCAAGGGTCGCTATTGTGGATATACAAGCCGAACGCGGCAAAAAACTTGTCGAAGACATCACCGCTCAGGGCGGTGAGGCGATCTTCCACGAATGTGACGTTGCGCGTGAGGATGCGGTACGCCAATCGATTGAGAAAACCGTCGCACACTTTGGCGGCTTGCAGATTATCGTCAATTGCGCGGGGGTTGTCCATGTTGTGGAGCTGCACGAGTATTCGGAGGAGGAGTGGGACCAACTGATGGGCGTTAATGTCAAATCAATCTTCTTCTCCATCAAACATGGTCACCCCCACCTGCGTAAGAACCAACGCAGCTACATGGTGAATATCGGTTCGGTGGGCAGCTTCATCGGACAAGCCCAAACGCCGGCTTATATCACATCTAAACACGCGGTGCTCGGATTGAGCCGATCCATCGCGCTTGACTACGCCGCCGAGGGGCTGCGTTGCAACTGTGTCTGTCCCGGAATCACTGACACGCCGATGCTACGCTACCACCTGAGCACCACACCCGACCCAGAAGCCACGCTCGCTAACCGCCTTAGCCGTGTCCCCACCGGTGTCGCTATCACACCGATGGACATCGCCAGAGCGGTGCGCTATCTTTCGTGTGAGGATTCCGCCGGTGTTACCGGTACGTCGCTGGCGGTAGATGGAGGGTATATCACACCCGCTGAATGGGAAACTGTGGGGCAAACGAAATTTATGGAGCCGTCATGACACTCAAACTTGCTTGTGCTGACTTTACTTTTCCGCTGCTACCTCATGAGAAGGTCCTTCAACTTATCTCGATGCTGGAGTTCACAGGTGTGGATATCGGTCTGTTTGAGGATCGGTCTCATCTTTGGCCCTCCCGCGAGTTCGAGAACGTCACCCAATCTGCACGGCAACTGAAAAAGAAATTGGACGATTGGGGGCTTGAGGCTGCGGATATTTTTCTTCAGGTGGGCTTGGATTTTAAGCCTTACGCGGTCAACCATCCCGAAGCATCGCATCGGGAGAAGGCTCGCGATTGGTTCATTAAAACGCTTGATTACACCGCCGAGTGCGAGGGTAAGCATGTGACCGGATTGCCCGGCGCACATTTTGAGACCGAGTCGTATGAAGCCTCATTCGCCCGCGCGGTTGACGAACTAAATTGGCGAGTCGATCAAGCCAAGAGTTACGGCATCGTCTACGGTGTCGAGGCGCATATCGGTTCCATTGTCCCGCAACCGGAACCGGCGGAGAAATTGCTGCAGCAGGTCCCCGGTCTGACCTTGACCTTGGATTACGCGCATTTCACGCGGATCGGCTTACCTGACTCGGTTGTGGAGCCGTTGGTAAAATACGCAAGTCACTTCCACGTCCGGGGTGCCCGCCATGAACGGCTGCAAGAGACCTTTGCTAACAACACAATTGATTTCAAACGGATTTTGGAGGTCGCGCAGGCCACTGGGTACGGCGGCTGGTTCGGAATTGAGTATGTCTGGACGGAATGGGAGAATTGCAACGCGTGTGACAACCTGTCTGAGACAGTTCTGTTTCGGGATTATGTTCGATCGCTGGTCAATTGAGAAATACCTTAACGCAAAATGCTAAGAGAAACCGAGTTTTTTTGCCGTTCCGCCTGTCCCGATCCAATCGGGGAGCATCCACGCTACGCGGGACTTCAAAACTCGGTTTCTTTGAACGATTTCTTAACATGAACCATTCACAACAAGGAGAAATAGAATGTTTTCAATCGGTTTATCTATGCAACTGAAACCCGGCAGCTACGACGGATACAAAGAGGCGCACGACAACCTGTGGCCCAAAATTGCAAAGAGTATGAGCGATAACGACGTAAGTATGTCGATCTATCGCTTAGGAGATCGTTTATTCTTGCACGCAGTTGCGCCATCCGAGGCGGATTGGCTCAAGAGCCGCGAAGACCCTGCACTGGAGCGGTGGTCGGAGTATATGGGAAACTATCTCGCGACGGATGATGCGGGTAACATCATTTTTGACGCACTGCCGGAAGCGTTCGCATTTGGCATGTTCAAATCGGAATAGGGGATTAGCCGATCTGAGCTAACACCGCTTTACACCGCTCTGCTACAACCCCTTCCTGCCCCGGTTGCAGGTTGTGGGGATTGATCGTAACGCTGTCTTCAGTGAAATGTTGGCCAACAACAATAGCCGGATCGCCTGCTTCCAGCGCATCTGCTATCACGGCTCGTGTGAAGTTGGCATCGTCGGCGGGACGGATGTAGAGTAGTGGGATCGTATACGTCTCCGACTTGGTGAATCGTCCAACGGCTATATTCGGAATCCCCTGTAACGCCCCTTCGATGTAGTCCAGTTGAGCCGTCCATCGAGCGGTATCGGCTTCGTGATCCCTCGCCAAATAGAGTTCCAGCGCTTTCATAAACCCGACCATTTCCTCCCTGCTCACCTTCATCGGACGTCCCACGGTGGCGAAAGGGACGCCGTTGGCAGCGCAGCCTGCAATGAGGTCTTTGCGACCAATGACCAGCCCGGTGGATTGCGGTCCCATGATACTCTTGCCGCCACTGAAGATAATCAGATCGGCACCCGCTTCCCAGAAAAACGTCAAGGTTGAAACCGGTGGACATTCCGATGCAGCGTCCACAATCACTGGCACAGATGCTGTCCTTGCCATTGATACAACCTCCTCCAGCGGCACAGAGGCGGGGTGGTCTTTGACAGTCGCCATGAAGAAGATAGCTGCGGTGTTTTCATTGATGGCACAACGCATATCTTCGGTCGGCGGCGTTCCCTGATCATCAATCTCAATCAGCGTCCCCCCAGCCACACGAATGGCTTGATCATACGCGATTCGGTGCACCTTCTGAATGATGATTTCGTGCTTCATCCCGGTTGTATCCGGTAGTTGTGTAATCTTGGCGGGATCCGTCCCCGCCATACAGGCAGCGGTGGTCAACACCAACCCGCAGGCGGCACTTGATGTTACATACGCTGCCTCTACCTCAAGCATGGCAGCAATCCGTTCGCCCACCTTTTTCTGCACTTCATCTAAAAAACAGAACTGTTGCGATGCACCGCGCATACTGTCCAATACTTCGGGTGCCATCAGGGAGCCACCGTACCGGGTAACAGTTCCTGCTGCGTTGATTAGGGTACGGACGCCTAATTCCTCATAAATACTCATCGTTGAATCCTTTACGTTTATTAGCCGAAATTCTCGGCAGGAGATTTATAAATCGGTGATGTATCTTGCCAGTAGTGCGTCATTCAACATCTGATCACTGAGCCATGCTTTTATAACCTCTAGTATCGTTTCAACGTGCTATCTGCAATGCTTGACTGAATCAATTCTTTCGTCTCGGTGCTGATACTAAGCCCTGTTTCAGTTTGCTGTGTTGTAACCAATTCGTTCATGAAATATCCCTCCAATTAAGGTGCTTGCCATCTGATGTTACCTGCCCTATCTGTGATGTGGATAAAAGGTGCTCTCCCTTCACTTTGGAGTAACACTATACGTTGTTCTCCTGCTTGATCCGTGAAAAATATAGCGTTCCTATCTTCCATACTTCCTAACACAATACTCTCTTTGTCGCCCTTCGGACTGTAGATCGCCATGCCGTTTGACTTTGTGCTGCCACCCAATATAATGCCGGGATTTCCTTGTAAACTCCTGATGTTTATCCCATTGGTCTCATCATAAACGCTAATTTCAATTGCTTGCTCACCCTGCTTATTAAATACAAAAATGCCGTTGCCCGTCGTGCCAAGAGCGATCAACTTTATGCCAGTCAATCCGTCCTTATCCACCACTTCAAGCTCACGGCAAGTAATTTTATCAAACACGCCATTCGATTGCGCCTCGATGTCCGGTGTGATGACCTGCCCGATGATGATACCGAGTGCCAGAATCCCTGCGCCTAATGCCATATATCCCAACTTCTGCTTATGATTCATGATCTATACCTTTCCTTCAGCGTGAGAACCGATAAACCCACTGCCTATCCGTTCCCACTTCTCTTTGAACGGTTCAATATCATATTTGCGGTCGAACCAATGTGATATTTCGCCCTTTTTGTTTGTATTCGTTTCTCTTGCTTCTTCTATTTCATCGGGTAACAAAATGTAACACGTTGGTGCACCATAATCCAACTCGGTGACGATAATCCAAAAATCTCCCATGATCTTGTCGCGAGAAGGAGGAATACTCACGGCTATGTCCCTTGTGCCGCGTCCCCTTACTTTGACAAAAATCGTTTGACTTTCCTCCTCATTGACGCATCGGATGAAAACCCCTCCAGCATTGAGCGCTGTGGGCATAACGTTCCAACCCAATTCAGACAACTTATAACAGACATGATCCACCGCCTTATTGTGAGTCATTTGCCTCTGGTCTTGATTCATGTTCTTCTCCTTTTATCCCCAAGATGTTGACCGATCTACTGGAGGATGCAGTCAAATCGGCAATAGTGTTGTGTAAAAGGATTTACCAAAACTTATTATAACGCACGTTCATTAGTTCGTCGATGAATCGGTTCATCGAACTACTGAGCCCTACACCTATCGCCCCACTGGATCGAAAGTCAAAAGAGGAATATGCGGGCGATTATGAAGTAGAACAGGATACCGAATACATCAATCGAGGTGGTAACAAATGGACCGGTGGCAATGGCGGGATCAATTCTAAATCGCTTGAAGAGCATCGGAATGATTGTGCCAATCGTAGCCGCGATAATCATATTGACGCAGATTGCTAGCGAAACGACAACCGGAAACCAGATATATTTGGGTGCGAGCTCTTCAGGCACACTCCAGTTGGCAGTGCGGGTTACAATGAGAACGAATATGCCGAGCAGGATACCGTAGGCAGCGCCGAGCGTTGCACCGGTCGCAAACTCCCGCCACAACACCTTCCACGTTTCCTTGAGATCTACCTCTCCGGTGGCAAGTCCACGCACAATAATCGTTGAGGATTGCGTGCCGATGTTACCGCCCATCCCCATGATGATCGGGATAAAAAACGCCAACGCCGTAATCTTTTCCAACGGCTCCTCGAACTGCCCGATCATATAGACAGCGATCAATCCCCCGATAAAACTTGCGAACAACCACGGGAGGCGTGCACGGGTGTTTTTGAACACAGATTTGGAGGCGATATCGACATCCCCCGTCCCAGCCATCTTCAGGACATCTTCTGTGTTTTCGTCGCGGATGACATCGACGACGTCGTCGATGGTGACGATGCCGACAAGCCCCGCCGTATCATCGAGCACAGGCACCGCTAACAGATTATACCGCGCAACGACCTGCGCGACCTCCTCTTGTGGTGTATGCGTATACACCGTGTAGACCCGTGTTGTCATCAGATCTTTCAGCGGGGTGTCGGATTTTGTTGCAACCAGTTGTCTGAGAGAGACGACCCCTTTGAGCCGATTCTCGTCATCAACGACGTAGACGTAGAAAACCATCTCGACATCAACCATTTCCCGGATCCGCTCAACAGTCGCCGCCGCAGTCGTTTCCTCTGAGGCAGCAAAAAAGTGCGGGGTCATGATGTAGCCCGCTGTTTTTTCCTCATACTGCAGCAACTGCTCAAGATTTTCTGACGCTTTGCCCTTGACTAATTTAAGTAGTTCCTCCTGTTGCTCTCCAGGGAGATCCACTAAAATAGCGCTCACGTCATCTGCGGGCATGGTATGGAGAATATCTGCCAGGACAGAGGCTTCTGTCGTTTCAATAAAGAGATCTCGCTCCTCGCTATTCAATTCGTTCAGGATTTCGCCCATCCGCCCTTCTTGGATCAATAGGTCAAACAGGATGATCTGCTCTTCAGGGCGTAAGCGTGCGAACCAAGGCGCGATGTCAGCCGAATGTGTCTTGGCAATCACGTTTTTCAGGTTTGGAATCGCCTTACGCTTTATCAGTTTGATAACCGTTGAGATGAGAATTTCGTCTCGGTCTCGTGTATTCATAATTGCAGGAGATGAGGGAGGGTAGTGAAAGGTTAGCTTATGTCAAAAGATAGTGCAACACAGGAGGCGTGTAAAACGTGATGCGTAAAGGACATCGATCAGGTTGATCGGAGTTGGGTTTCGCTGTCGCTCTACCCAACCTACGGAGTTCCTTAAAAAAAAGGCAAAATGCCAATAGAAACCGATTTTTCAAGTCCCGCGTAGCGTGGAGGCTCCCCGATTGGATCGGGACAGGCGGAACGGCAAAAAAACTTGGTTTCTGTTGCGCGATTTCTTAACATGCGCCGAAAGGGCCATCAATCCAGCGTTTTTGCGCGTTGTCGGAGAAAATGATCGACCAGTACCAGCGCGGTCATCGCCTCGACAATGGCAGGTGCACGGGGCAACACGCACGGGTCGTGCCGTCCATGCGCTGATAGCGTGACAGCGTTTCCGTCGATATCCACGGTTTCCTGCTCCTTGCGGATGGTAGCTGTCGGTTTGAAAGCGATCTGAAAAACGATACTCTCGCCGTTTGAGATACCGCCCTGCGTTCCACCGGAATTATTCGTCCGCGTACGAACGCGCCCGTCGTCGTTGTAAAAGGGGTCATTGTGCTGCGAGCCGGTGCCGACCACACCGCCAAAGCCGGAACCGATCTGGAAACCCATCGTCGCTGGGAGGGACATCATCGCTTTCGCCAAATCTGCCTTGAGCTTGTCGAACACCGGTTCACCAAGCCCCACGGGTACATTACGCGATACCGACTCGATAATCCCGCCGAGGGAGTCGCCATCCCGTCTCGCCTGATCGATACATTCCGCCATCTTCTCACTGGCTCTGGGGTCTGGACATCGAACGAGGCTGGACTCGATCTCATCAAGCGTCACCGTACCCGAATCGACCTCCGCTTGGATTGTGTGGATCTGCTTGACGTAGGCGAGGGTCTCCGTCCCACACTGTTCGCGTAGAATCTGCTTTGCAATTGCTCCCGCTGCCACCCGTCCGATAGTCTCGCGGGCACTCGCTCTGCCGCCGCCTTGCCAGTTGCGGAGACCAAACTTCTGCTGATAGGTGAAGTCAGCGTGCGACGGTCGATACACATCTTTGAGATGTTCGTAGGCGGAGGGTTTTGCGTCTTTGTTCCACACCAACATTGAGATTGGCGATCCGAGTGTTTGCCCGTCGAAAACGCCGGACAGAATCTCCACCCGATCTTCCTCCTGACGCGAGGTGGTGAGATGGCTCTGGCCCGGTCGCCGCCGGTCGAGTTCTGCTTGAATGGTATTGATATCGATTGCAAGTTTCGGGGGGCATCCGTCAATCACGACACCGATTGCGCCGCCGTGCGATTCGCCCCATGTTGTAATCCGAAAGAGATGACCAAAGGTATTTCCCATTATGCTGCGCTCCAATTCAGTTTCGCATCGTCTCCCCACAGGAACATCCAAGCCTCCGCTAAAATCTCGTCGATGGGATTGGGACTAAAAACCGCTTGACAAACCCGCGATGCATCCATTACCCTAACCCCCATCTGAGGCTTGAAAGCATTGATGCGAATACTTGGCAAATATAGCACATCCGCCCTCGAATATCAACCTAAAGTTCTCGAAAGCAGACATGATAATAAAATTCCTTAAACGAGTAGACCTTCGTCTGATAGGTATTTTCATCGTCATCGCGTTCCTCTGGAATACGCAGATTGTCTATCCGCTCAAAATCTTCGTCGTCTTTATGCACGAGGTGAGTCACGGCTTAGCGGCACTCGCAACGGGAGGTAGTATCAAAGAGATTCAGATTGTCGCCCAAGAAGGCGGGCACGCAATCACGGCGGGCGGTTCACGTTTCTGGATACTCACCGCGGGGTATCTTGGGAGCCTGATGTGGGGCGGGTTGATTCTGATCCTCGCGGCGCGGACGCAGCTCAGCAAATTGATTAGTGCTATTATCGGTGTGGGGATGATTCTTATCTCGCTCTTCTATCTGCGAAACACTTTCGGCTTTCTATTTGGGGTCGGGTTCGGCGGAGCACTGATCGTTGTAGGTAGACTGCTACCGGAGTCGATCAACGAGTGGTTGCTGCGCGTGATCGGTTTCACCAGTTGTCTTTACGCCATTCTTGACATCAAGAGCGATGTTATAGACCGCGCCCATCTTCGATCTGATGCCCGTATGCTCCACGAAGAAATAACGCCATACATCCCGACCATTGCCTGGGGGGTTTTATGGATGGTGATCGCGATAGCCGTAACGCTTTGGGTCCTTTACATCGCTGGCAAAGGTAGAGAGAAGCAGGAAGTATTGGACAATGGAGATGAGCAGTGAAGCAGTTACGCGGCAAACCACTCAAGGATTTTCTTAAACAGGCTTCCCGTCCGGAGAGGGAGATCATCTTTATCTTGCAGGATGTCGAAGATCCGGTGAACGTCGGATCTGCGTTTCGGATTGCGGATGCAGCCGGTGTGCGTCAACTGATTTTGACAGGGATTAGTGCGCGTCCACCGCATCCGTTGATTCGGAAGGTCGGACGCGGAAAAGATCGGCGGATAAAATGGAAATATACGGAGCAGGCAGCGGATGCAATTTTAGCTCTCAAGTCGCAGGGGTATGTTAGTTGTGCGCTGGAAATAACGGCAGCCGCTGTGCCTTATAATGAAGCAGAATATCCGGATAAACTGTGTCTGATCGTCGGACATGAAGACCACGGCGTAACGAAGCGCACCCTCGCCGCCTGTGACATGACAGTCTATATCCCAATGTACGGCAAGGGAGCATCGTTGAATGTGCATGTGTCGTTGGGGGTTGTAGCATATCATATTCTGCATAGTGGCTAAGGAGAGAACTGATGAATCTGAAGGTAGGTGTTGTGGGGTTAGGGCGTGGACGTGTATACCTCGACCGCTTCTCGAAACAGCCTCAGGTTGCTTTGAATCCCGATACAATCGGGGCGGAGGTAGTCGCGGTATGTGATGCAGATACGTCCCGGTTGGAAGCAGCGGAATATCCCGCCAATGCGTCAAGCTACACAAATTATGAGGAATTTTTGAGACACGATCTGGATATCGTGGTCATCTGCACGGAGATGCCGCAGCATGCGGATCACACCATCGCTGCACTAGAAGGTGGGAAACATGTCCTCTGCGAAGTGCCAGCGGCATATACACTCTCAGAGTGCGAGGCGGTTGTTCAAACCGTTGAAAAAACCGGATTGAAATATATGCTCGCTGAGAACTGCTGCTATAGCGACATGCATCTCGCTTGGAAGGAACAGATTGATGCCGGTGAACTCGGAAAGATTATCTATGCCGAAGCCGAATACATCCACGACTGCCGAGGGATGATGCGACGCGAGGATGGGACGTTGACATGGCGAGCCAAGATGCCGCCAATTCAGTACTGCACACACAGCTTGGGACCGCTACTTTTTATGATGGAAGACCGATGCGTATCGGTGACGGGTTTGAACCCCGGCTCTAACATCGCGCCCGACCTCGGCGTAATCGACCTTGAGGTCGGACTGTTTCAGATGGAGAGCGGCGCGGTTGTCAAGATTTTGTGTGGCTTCTCGATTGAGCGTTACCCTGCATTCCACTGGTATGTGATCTACGGTACAAACGGCGCATTAGAAAGCAAACGTCAGTATAAGGACAGGGAGAGTGGATACTTCCGAGGGATAGCACCGGATCGAGACATGACTCCCTTTACAAGTGATGATAGCGGGCACGGAGTAGCCGAAGATAGAATTGTTGCAGGATTCGTCGAGTCCATTCTGAACGATACCAAACCACCAATCGATGTGTACGACGCAATGGACTACACTGCACCGGGAATCTGTGCGCACCTATCTGCTGAGAGGGCTGGTGCGGTTGTGCCGGTGCCGAATTATCGGTGAACAGGCGAAGCATCAGGATTGTTTTATCTCTGTTCAAAAGCGACGATATCCCGATGGATCTTATGGGAGATCCGCTCCCGCAGATCCATATCGGCGAACCGTTGTCGAAACCCGTGTTTCTGAATCAGATTGAGCACCCTTTCGCGGGGCAGTGTCTTCAAGTTATACGCAACCACAACCGTTCCGTTGGGCTTGAGTAGGCGTTTCCAACTTGGCAGCGCATCATCCAGCAGCCTATCTAACGGAATCGGTGCGAGTTTTTCGTTTCGGCTTCCAACGCGGATGCCGTACGGAAAATCCGTGATTAAGCTATCGAATTGTTGGTTAGGCAGATATTGATGCGCTTCTCGCGTATCGCCATTGATAATCTGATACCGGTTTTGGAGCGGGTTGTCGGTTACGAAGAGATGGCACGCTCCTTCCTTGGACTCTTCAAAAGGTATCCCAAGCCGCTGCAACAGTTTTCGGAGATTCTCGGCGCTTCGTTTCGAGGCTGTAGGAGAAATCTCCAGTGTCGCACCGTCAACCCCTCTTAACACGCACTCGAAAAGTGTCTGTCCGTAACCGCCCATCGGGTCCAGCACGCAACCGATAGGTTCCGCGTTGGAACTGAGGTTCAGCATCGCACGAATCAGATATGGAGATTGCCTCGCTGGAGACTGGTAATCAAACGCCTGTGGCGCGATTGTGGCAACCCAATCTTTGTCGAGCGTGAGTAACGGCTGCCGCTGCCCAGATTCAAGGAACACACAAAAAGCATCGTAATCCTTCCGCAGGACCTCCGCCGCCCGTTGGTCCCGATCAGCAGTCCCCCCCTTCCATGTGAATGTGTCAATCTGTGTGAGAAAAGTCATCCATCGACACCGCTCACTTTCTTCGGAGGTCAACTCGCCTTGATGCCAGACGACACTCCCCGGCGGATAGATCTCCGGCGTCGCTACCTCAACGACACGAGGCAGGAGACTCACAATTTCTGCCTCAGATAACCGTCCGACGATCCCCTCGTGACCGCTGACCTGCTTGTATTGGAAGTAGTAAAGTGATGGGTTCATTTCAAAAGAAAGTGTAAAACGTAAAGAGAAACCGAGTTTTTTTCTTCAAAACTCGGTTTCTGTTGCACCATTTCTTAATGTGAGTTCTAAGAAAAAAGGATTGACAGGAAGCGAAATAGCGTATTAGAGTATAAATCCCAACAGAAACTTTTAGGAGAAATGATAGATGCGTGAACCGGTTGTTTGGATTTCAGTGATATTAGTAGTCGGTCTGATAGTAATTATAACTGTTTTAGTGGTTAGGATGCCACCAGCGACCCCGAAAATTTTTCCAGCTGATAAGGGTCCCAACTTTATCGATGTGACGGCTTACCCGTCCGAGATGCAGAAGAACTACAAGCTGTTTGAGCAAAAATGTAGTCGCTGCCATACCCTCGCTCGCGCAATTAACTCAGAATTGACCGGGGAAGCGTGGCGAAGATATGTCTACAAAATGATGCGGAAGGCGGGGTCGGGGTTGACACCGAACACAGCCGAACCGATTATTAAGTTTCTGATTTACGATTCACAAACACGAAAAAAGTGAAAGCCAAATGGTAACTAGATCACAGGCTGAAGACATCACAGCAGTGCCATGATGCCAATTCTCACACTTTAACAGATACCGTGTTATCAATCGGAGATGCAACCATGAAACCTAAAATGACAATGGTCTACTGGAAATCGGACAAATTTTGGTTAGGAAAACTCCTTGAACACCCAGAAATAATGACGCAAGGGGAAACCCTTGAGGAATTGGAAGAAAATATAAAAGACGCTTATCTTTTAATGGCTATGGATGATGTGCCCGAAGAATATTCAGGTAAAAGAAATCGCGATATGAAGTAAAGAAAGTTTAGTAAGCCAACCCTTGGAAGAGTGGAACAACCATCGCTTTTGAAGGAATTACGATGCCGGAACATATAATCACAAAACCTGATGAAATGGAATGGGTCACCATCCCCGCAGGTGAATTCATCATGGGATCGGACGCAGCGCAGGACCACCGCATCAAGGAGCTTGATTCCGAATTTCCCGACGAATGGCTTGTGCGTGAACAGCCTCAACGAGAAGTTTATCTCTCCGAATACACCATTGCGAAATATACAGTGACCAACCGGCAATTCAAAGCGTTTGTCGATGAGACCGGCTATCGGACGGAACGCGAGTTAGATGGGCTCGGAAAATCCATCTGGTATAAGCTGCGAGAAGCTTCAATCGAGGAACGATTGGACCACCCCGTTGTCTGTGTAACGCGCAAGGATGCCCTCGCTTACTGTGAATGGTTCAGTCGGGAAACAGGCCTCGGAATCGGTCTGCCGACTGAGGCACAGTGGGAGAAGGCTGCGCGAGGCTGTGACGGCTGGATTTGGCCCTGGGGAAATGAATTTGACGAAGCTAGGTGCAATATTGCTGGGAAGGGGACAACGCCCGTTGGAAATTATCCGCAGGGTGGATCGCCTTATGGCCTCATGGATTGCGCTGCCAATGTCTGGGAGTGGTGCCACGATTGGTTTGCGACGGATTACTACCGCCACGCCCCGCTTCGCGACCCCGAAGGTCCTGAGAGTGGCGAATATTACGTGGTGCGCGGTGGTTCATGGTATCGGGGGCAACGGAGCGCGTGCAGCGTCCGAACCGCCGCCCGTTTTCGCCATTACATCGCGTGTTATACATTTGGCTTTCGTGTGGTTCGGAAATCCGATCAGTAAATCTGTGATTTACATCCGCGACCCCTAAGTTGCATTTATAGTAAATTCTAAAAATAGACACCTGTGCTCCTCGGTTTCGATCCCGCCTGCCTGCTCCCGGCTTGTCGGAGTCCCGCCTGTCCCGCCTGTCCCGATTTATCGGGGATTCATCGGGCCCGGCAGGTGCGGTTTCTAACCGCACCGGTTTGGAGCGTCTCATTAATTCTAAGGTCCACTATAATCTTTAAGGCTCATGTAGAGAAATCGTGCAACAGAAACCGAGTTTTCAAGAAAAAACTCGGTTTATCTTCATGCTTTGTACTCTCTTTATTATTTATGCCAATCTTTAATTCCTCGGCGACTTATCTTAACCATAAAGAAAGAAATCTATGAACAAGCAGCTTCTTCGCTTCACCTTTTTCCTATTGATGTGTCTCATCCTTCCGCTAACAGTAACAGCGCAGAAAATGTACTGGACTGACGAGGCCGGACGTAAAATCCAACGGGCTAACCTCGACGGTTCTAATATCGAAGACCTTGTTACAGCGAATAATGGACTGTCTAACCCAGAGGCCATCGCCTTAGATGTAGCCGGAGGCAAGATGTACTGGACTGATACAGCACAGGGCGGAGACACAGGTAAAATCCAACGTGCGAACTTAGACGGTTCTAACGTCGAAGATCTCGTCACCGAATTGACTTTTCCAGAGAGTATCGCCTTGGATGTGGCAAGAGGCAAGATGTACTGGGCTGCTGAAGGCGTGGCAAAAATTCAACGGGCGAACTTGGATGGCTCAAGCATTGAAATCCTTGTGACTACCGATGATCCATGGGGTCACGTCTTAGATTTGGCAAACGACCAGATGTACTGGACTACCCAAGACCAAGAGCCGAATAAGATTCAACGCGCAAACCTCGACGGTTCAAGCATTGAAGACCTTGTTACTACCGGATTGGATACCCCAATAGGTATTGATTTGGACATAGCAGGTAAGAAGATGTATTGGGCAGACCGGAGCGCGAATAAAATCCAACGGGCGAACTTGGATGGCTCTGACGTCGAAGACCTTGTTACTGACGCTGATGGACTGGTTGATCCAGAGGATATAGCCTTGGATATAGTAGAGGGTAAGATGTATTGGGTAGACCTTGGCACAACTAAAGTCCAACGGGCTGACTTAGACGGTTCAAACATCGAAGATCTCGTCATCATAGAAGGTACGAGGTTATCGAGCATCGCCTTAGATGTTCCTATTCCGGACATCGAAAATTGGCCAAAACTCTCTTTTCCTGTAATTGCCCCAGTGCACGTAGGCGTACCATTCACCCTCGAGCTTATGGTCGAAAATGTAACCGATTTAGCCGGCTGGCAAGCTGATATTGCATTTGATCCAGCCGTGCTTTCAACTATTTCCGTCACCGAAGGTGACTTTCTTTCAAAAGATGGTGGAAGCACTTTCTTCCAAGGTGGTAACATTAATAACACCGGCGGTGAAATCACAGGATTAGTCGCAGCACGTACCACCGGCGGTGGCACCAGCGGCACCGGGGTATTACTTTCAATAGCTTTTGAAGCGGAGGCATATGGAGAAGGAAGGTTGCGACTAGAAAATGTTCGATTGGGAGATCCGGATGGCAACAGTATTCCTCACGAGATTGTTATCAATTCCTTCAACTTCAAACAGGGACATGATGTCAATGGGGATGGGAATGTGAACATCTTTGACTTAGTTTTGATTGTTCAAAACTTCAATCAAACCAATCCACAAGCAGACGTCAATGGAGATGGAGACGTTAATATCTTCGATCTCATCCTCGTTGCCCAACACTTAGGCGAATCAGCTACAGGTGATGCGCCCGGTATCGGTTTGGCGTCCACTGTTTCCTCAGAAACGATTCAGACGTGGATTGACATGGCACACGCCGCAGATGACGGTTCACTCACCTTTCGACTTGGTATCGCCAATCTTGAACGCATTTTGATGGCGATGCGTCCCGGGACAACTGCGCTGCTCGGAAACTATCCCAATCCATTCAACCCGGAGACGTGGATTCCTTATCAACTTGCCCACAATTCTGATGTGACCCTTACTATTTATGACACAACAGGTGCGCTGGTCCGGCAGTTAGAACTAGGGTATCAGCAGACGGGTTATTATACAGATAGAACAAGAGCAGCGTATTGGGATGGGCGCAACAACTTGGGCGAGTCGGTGGGAAGCGGGGTGTATTTCTATCAGTTGCAAGCGAAGGATTTTTCTGCAATGCGGAAGATGGTGATTCTAAAGTAGGGAATCACCTCCCCATTGTCGCATGACACGTTATAAATTGCACTATTTAATTTTAACTACAAAAGAAGGAATCTATGAACAAGCAGCTTCTTCGTTTCACCTTTTTCCTATTGATGTGTCTCATCCTTCCGCTAACAGTAACAGCGCAGAAAATGTACTGGACTGACGAGGGCCAACGTAAAATCCAACGGGCTAACCTCGATGGGTCTGATATCGAAGACCTCGTTACAGCGAACAATGGATTGTCTAACCCAGAGGCCATCGCCTTAGATGTAGCCGGAGGCAAGATGTATTGGACTGATAAAGGCACAGGTAAAATCCAACGGGCGAACTTAGACGGTTCTAACGTCGAAGATCTCATCACCGAATTGACTATTCCAGAGGGCATCGCTTTGGATGTGGCAAGAGGCAAGATGTACTGGGTTGGTGAGGACACGGATAAAGTCCAACGTGCCAACCTAAATGGCTCTCACATCGAAGCTCTTATTACTACTGGTAATCCATGGGGCATCACCTTGGATTTGGTAAGCGAGCAGATGTACTGGACTGACCAAGAGACGGATACAATTCAGCGCGCTAACCTCGACGGTTTAAACACCGAAGCTCTTGTCACTGAGGCTGATGGATTGGATACCCCAATAGGTATTGATTTGGACATAGCAGGTAAAAAGATGTATTGGGCGGATCGGAGCGCGAATAAAATCCAACGGGCGAACTTGGATGGCTCCAACGTCGAAGACCTTGTCACTGAGGCTGATGGATTGGCTGAGCCAGAGGACATAGCCTTGGACATAATAAAAGGTACGATGTACTGGGTAGACCGGGGTACGAATAAAATCCAACGGGCTGACCTAGACGGTTCAAACATCGAGGATCTCGTCAGCATAGAAGGTACGGCGTTATCGAGCATTGCCTTAGATGTCCCTATGCCCGACATCGAAAATTGGGCAAAACTCTCCTTTCCTGTAATTGCCTCAGTGCATGTAGGCATGACATTCACCCTCAACCTAATAATCGAAAATGTGACCGATTTAGCCGGCTGGCAAGCTGATATTGCATTTGATCCAGCGGTGCTTTCAACCGTTTCTGTCGCCGAAGGTGATTTTCTTTCAAAAGATGGTGGAAGCACTTTCTTCCAAGGCGGTAACACTAATAACACCGGCGGTGAAATCACAGGATTAATCGCAGCACGCACCGGCGGTGGCGGTGCCAGCGGCACCGGGGTATTGTTCTCAATGACTTTCGAAGCAAAAGCAACCGGAACGGACTCATTGCGATTTCGCAACGTCAAACTTGCTCGATCCAACAGAGAGGTGATGCCCTACACTGTTGTTATCAATCCAATCACTGTGCACTCCTCGCTGGACCTCAATGGCGATGACCAGATAAATCTTCTCGATCTGATTCTGATTGCCCAAAACTTGGGGCAAACCAACCCCGAAGCTGACACTAACAACGATGGTATAGTTGATATTTTGGACCTCATAGCTGTGGCTCAAAACTTAGACACTTCAACGACCGGTTTAGCTCCCGGCGCAGAGTCTTGGCACCTATCGACGCTTAATTCCACAATGATACAAGAATGGATAGATATGGCTCACACCGCGGATGACGGTTCACTCGTCTTCCAGCTTGGTATCGCCAATCTTGAACGCATTTTGATGGCGATGCGTCCCGAGACAACTGCCCTGCTCGTCAACTATCCCAATCCATTTAACCCGGAAACTTGGATTCCTTATCAACTTGCCCACGCTGCCGATGTTACGCTTACTATTTATGACACAAAGGGGATATTAGTGCGTCAACTGGATTTAGGATATCAGGTGGCAGGTTACTACACAGATAGGACAAGAGCTGCCTATTGGGATGGACGCAACAACCTGGGCGAGTCGGTAGGAAGTGGGGTTTATTTCTACCAGTTGGAAACGGGGGATTATTCTGCCACGCGAAAGATGGTGATTCTCAAATAACCCATATCACTTAGGATTTGCGCATTTCAGCGCAGTTGGCGCGGGGCAAGTCCGATCCCGTTCCGAGGACTCCGGTCTATCGGAGGAGGAGCCTATGACCGGGGATGCCCCGCCTACGGTGCGCTGTGTAGGGCCTATCGCTCTGTCGTCCAACCACAATTAAGATTTACAATTAGGCAAACCGTGTGCGGTGAAAGTCGCAACACGGTTTGGATTGGAGGAAAATTGCACAAAGCAGACAATCAACAGCACGACAAAATTAGAATTGAATCTGAACCTTTTCGCCAGTTCACAAGCGCCCTCTATCAAAGTGCTGGCGTTCCTAAAGCAGATGCGGATGCCGTTTCCGGGATGCAGGTTGATACCGATGAGCGGGGTGTGTTTTCGCACGGAACTCGCGCACTTTCCGGCTATGTCCGCGGTATCCTCAACGGTGAAATCAATCCGAAGCCGACGCGACAGGTTCTGACGGATGCGCCAAGTACCGCGCTTATCGATGCGGATAATAGCCTTGGGCATGTCGCTGGGATATATGCGATGAATATGGCAATCGAAAAGGCTGACGCCACGGGATTCGCCTCCGTCGCGGTCCGTAATAGCAACCATTACGGTGCAGCGGCGTGCTTTGCAATGATGGCATTACCAAAGGGGATGATTGGCTTCAGCACCACCAAAACCGGTGGAGCAAGTGTTGTGCCGCACGGCGGGATGTCGGGGTTGCTCGGCAACCACCCTGTCGGATATGCAATACCGACCAAGGAAGAGCTGCCGATCGTCTTGGACATGGCGGTTGGACAGATTGCGTGGGGCCATGTCGGAACGTATGCGATGGAAGGGAAACCGTTACCACCCGGCTATGTATTGGATGCGGAGGGCAAGCCGACACAGGATCCACGTCAAGCGAGCGGGATGCTACCCTTTGGCGGGTATAAAGGACACGGTTTAGCGATTGTGATGAGTATCCTCAGCGGCGTGATGACCGGCGGACCTGCTGCTTGCAATCGGACGGAGGAGACACCACCTGACTTGGCAAGACGAGGACACTTCTTCTTCGCGATTAAGGTCAGCAACTTCTGCCCGCTGGACGAATTTACGGAAGAGGTCGATGCGGAGATCCGTACTGTTCGGAACGCTCCACGCGCTGAAGGGGTTGAACGGATCTATCTTCCCGGCGAACTTGAGTGGCTGCACCAGCAGGATTCGTTGCGTAACGGCATCCCATTGCACCCAACGCACCTGAAATCATTAGCAACGCTCGCGGACGAATTAGGGGTTGAGGTTTTCTGGCGGTGACTCCTACGGCTCATATCCCGAACGGTCTGTATTCCCGCCATACTTCATGGCATAAACGAGTAGGTTCGCCATGAAGCGGTGGACATCCGTCGAGCGACGTAGCCGCAACATGGTCCGGCTTTCGATCTCCACCGTCTCCATCGCACACATATAATCCTTGCGATTATAGACGACAGCCAGTCGCTTGTTTATAGTGATCCCTTTTTGGTATTTGAACTGCGTGGGTTTCGGCTGGTTTTCAGATCCCCAGAAGACATCGCCGCCCGATGGGGGTAGCGGCAGTTGATAATAGATGTTGTAGAGTTCATGGTGATGCGGCAGGTACTCTAAAGGATATTCGGGAAAGATTGTCTGTAACTCATCGGCGACGATCGCGGCAAACAATCCATTAAATCCGCAGTCGTCGAAAAAGAGCATCCCACCTTGTTCAACAATGTACTTCCGTAACGCCGCTCGCTCTTGGGGAGAGAATGAGTTGGTCAACGGTCCCCCTTTGGCAAGATTCCGTCCAACGGTGATGTCCTTGTCGTGACCCGTCATGATAACCAGCGGGGCATCGAGGATACGCGGATCGGTCAGTCGAAGCGAGCCGCCTGCATACTTCATATCAGTGCGGAGGTTAGTATTTTCATCAAGCCACTTCGCGAAGCTGGGGATGGCGGTTGGATCCTGCCACCAATCGGAGAGGGAGTGCCTAAGCCGAATCAGGCGAATATGCCCGCGAATTTCTGTGCCTTTACCCTCAAGGACAGCCCCCAGCCGGTCATCAGGAACTAA
Organism: Candidatus Poribacteria bacterium; assembly: GCA_965220385.1. Taxonomy (GTDB): domain Bacteria; phylum Poribacteria; class WGA-4E; order WGA-4E; family PCPOR2b; genus PCPOR2b. Next base: position 3,257,454 of record OZ244825.1, read on the forward strand.
GACTGGATTCTTCACATCAAGGGGCAGGTCTTGAATCTCCTCGTTTTGAACAGGGATAAGACCTCCTCCTATAGCCGCCCCTTCGTTTTTCTCACGCTGCAGGGATGTCCCTCGTGGTACTTCTCTTTGCGTGGGCGCGAGATCTTCCCCTACAGTTAGAGGGGCTTGACGCATTGTTGCGGCGTGAGTTGGAACAGGATCTGCTTCTACAGACAGATCTTTGTCGAGGCTGACGGTTGGATTATCACTTAACGGGAAAGGTTCTTTCTTTTGCGTTAGGTCAACTGCGAGAGAGGGTCCTACCGGCGTTACAGTTTGTAAGGACAACTCTTGTGCCCCTTCGTTTTGTATCCCACGAAAAGATCGTACAGGCTGGAGACGGGTTCTCCTTGGCAGCTGACGAGCCGATGGAGCCAGTTTCACCCATTCAACACTGATAGCGTCCTCCTCCACCATCCCCTGCCGAATCGTTAGCACCACAAGGACGGCAAAGATGAGATGGAGGAAAAGAGAGATTACTAACGGCACTGTTAGCAGCTTTCGTGTTCTCAACGCTTTGCCTCTCTAAACGGGATAGGGCAGAAAAACGCCTCAGGGCACAAGTTATGAGGATCTCAATATAGACACTCTCACTCAGTTCCGAACCTCAAGATGCAGTCTATTCCAAGCACACCTTTACGTCAAAATCTGCCACAGCCACAGTTAATCCGTCAACTCCATGCGTTTGCGGAAAAGCGAGAAGTCCAACTCTACCTCGTTGGTGGCTCCGTCCGAGATCTGCTGCTTAATCGTCCCATTACAGATCTGGATTTCGCGCTCGCTGATGATGCAATCATTTTCGCCAAAGCCTTTGCAGATAACATCGGCGAGGCATTTGTAAAATTGGAAGAACAGCCACCAACTGCCCGGATTGTCATAAGGGAAACGCGGCTCACTTTAGATTTCGCCGGATTTCGCGCTGAAACCCTGGACGCAGATCTATGCCTACGCGATTTGACAATCAACGCGATGGCATTGGACCTTTCATCACTCTTGACGAGACCGGAGGTGAATTTGATTAATCCGTGTGACGGTTTCTCGGACCTTAGCGCGCGAACGTTACGCTTCCCAAGCGAAAGGGTGGTGACAGCTGATCCGCTACGACTGCTGAGAGTATACCGTTTTTCAGCGCAGCTGGGGTTTGAAATTCCTGAAGTCACAAACGATCTCATTCGTCTGCACAAAAATCGGCTGCCACAGGTTTCGTCTGAACGCATTCGCGACGAACTGATTAAGATATTAGACCTTAAAAACACGACCCCTTATTTGCGCCGTATGGACGAAACTCGCCTGCTCTCACAAATTGTTCCGGAAATTGAGGAGATACGTGGATTGCCTCAGGACGCGTTCGACCATTTCCTGCACGCCCTCGAAATGTTTGAGGTAAAACCTATACCGGATACGTTACAGGCGTATCGTCCACAAATTGAGGCATACCTACAAGAACAACTGACATACGGCCTGTCCCGACAGCAGATCCTCAAGTTGGCTTTGCTACTGCGCGATAGCACGACAGAAACGGCTGTTCAAATCACTAATCGCTTAAAACTCGGTAGGAAAGCCGTACAGTTGATGCGCTGTCTTGTGGAAAATCACCTATATCTTATAGACTCGACGGATGGCAAGGGACAGATAATGCGTCGGTCAATGATTAGTTTCCTAAGACGCGCGGGAACTGACTGGTTAGGGATTCTCTTGATATCCTACGCGAATATTCGATCATCTGAAAAGAACCCACGCCGGACTGATGCACCACCGATAGTAGAAGCACTACTCAAGCAGATTGCGGATTTCTATTATAACGATTTTGCTCCGATAATGGAGCACGGTAGATTAATCACCGGCGATGACATCTTACAAATTTTTGGGGCGATGCCCGGCGTCATAATTGGACGAGTTTTACGGCACATCGAAGTTCTCCAGTTTGAAGGAGCAATCCGCACACCAGAGGAGGCACTGGAAGCGGCGCGTATATTTTTAGATAATTACGAGACGTGAATCGGCATCCTTGTTATACGCAGCGTTATCTTAATCCCGACCTATCAGGATTTTACCATACCGCGTCCCAAAGGGGCAATTTTTAACCGCACGGAGACTTAGCTATGCGACAGATTGAACTACACCCAGACGATTATCTCCCGACAGCACCACCACAGGAGATTGTGCAACGGTATGGCATCGCTATCGTTGGCTGCGGAAACATCGCGCGGAACACCCATCTCCCCGCCTATAGCAAGTTCGGATACCGCATCGTTGCGGCTTGCGACGTTATTGAGGAGAAAGCACAAACAGTCGCCGAAGAATACGGTATTCCGTTTTGGACAACTCGCCTTGAAGCGGTGATAGACCGACGCGATGTCGATATTGTCGATCTCGCGGTGCGTCCAGAGCATCGTTTGGCAGCGGTAGAGCAGTTAGCGGCTGCTGGAAAACATATTCTCTCTCAAAAACCGCTTGCTCCGACGTTGGCGGAAGCGGAACGCATTGTGGAGATATGTCAGGAGGCTGGCATCACACTGATGATCAACCAGCAAGCACGGTGGGCATCCTATCACACTGCGATGAAGGTACTGATTGATCGCGGTCTACTCGGTCACCTATATAGCGTTCTGCACGTCCACCGCCAGTATCAGGATGGCGCTGATTCTGCGTGGCGGACGACCCCTGACTTCACCATCATAGACAACGGTATTCATTATGTCGATCTCTCCCGTTACTTTACCGGTCGAACGCCCCGACGGGTGAAAACAACAACCACCCGTGTTCCCGGTCAGAATGCGATAGATCCGATGATCTATACAATCCTTTGCGAATATGAACCGGCTGACCTGATGTCAACACTGCATTTCAACAACATTGCACCGGCACTCCACCATAGTCCGTACCTGTGGCACGTCGATGGCACCGACGCCTCCGCTTCGATTGCGCGACATGGGTCGCTCCGAGATGGCCGGACGGAACTGACTGTCTCGTTCAAAGAGGACCCCGATCAGCGGCAGGTGTTTCATATCCAAGGCGGATGGTTTCCGGATGCGTGGGGCGGTACGATGGGTGAGATGCAACGCGCACTCGCAGCGGGTGTTGAACCCCAAGCTTCCGGACAGGATAACTTGAACTCCATCCGGATCACCGATGCCGCAGTCGAATCATCTAAGACCGGCCAGACGGTAGAAATTCCGCCTGCGTAGATGGAGACAGACAGCCAACAGAAGAGAAAGGAAAAAAGATGAAACATTTTGACCTTGAGATACATCAACGTCCAGAACCCAAGTCAATTGCACCTCGGTTTACCAGCGTCAAGATACGGTGGAAAGGTAGAGCGATAGCCGATTTGACGCAAGGCACTCACCGGTGCTATCTGTTCCCGGTGTACTCTCCCGCGGGTGTCTCCCTGACTTCTGAAAGCCCGGTAGATCATCCGCACCACAATTCTATCACCGTCAGTGCCGATGTCTTTTTTGTCCAGCTGCCGCCGCTGTCGCCAGCAATTTCCACATTAATAGAGGAAGCGACGTATAACTTCTACGTCAACAACATCTTCCAAGGGCGGGCGCCGGGCAGGATTTGGGTTGTGGGGGTTGATAGCGAGGAAATTTCCGAGAACCATCTCCGGGTTGTACAGCGCATTCAGTGGCAGGGTCCAGAGGAGTGGGGCGCGCCGGCGGATATCGGTCGCCGGGTACTGGCTGAAGAGACACGGACCATTGACATCTACCCGGGAGAGGTCGCCAACGTCATCGACATCCGCTCCCAGCTGAGACCGACCGATTGGGACGTCACCATCGGTACGACACGACACGCCTACTTTACGATTCGGATGGCGGATGCGCTGCGTCCCGCCAACGGTGGAAAATTGATGGATTCGGAAGGCAGAGTTGGTCAGGAAGCGGTCTGCAACCAGATTGCGGACTGGGTTGATATGTCCGGTCCCGCGGTAGGCGATCAAAAAGCAGGCATAACTGTGATTCCACACCCCTCCGCTGCCGGTATCGAATGGTTCTGCTTCGACTACGGAACGATGCTGGTAAATCCATTTATGAGAGAGAAGGGGATTTTGAATCGGGGTGAGGAACTCGATTTGGGGATACGAATCTTGGCACACGATGGCGATGCGACAGAAGCGGGTGTGGTAAATTTTTATGAGGCGTTCAAACAGGAGAGGCAATAGCCTAACCTAAGTTGCTATCTGCCAAACCCGCTCGGCTTAGATAGGCGTATCCAAGCCGTTTTCGTGCGTGTGCAGTGGATTTGCCAATCCACCGCGAGCGGTTTTTGCTATCCTGGGGCAATTACGGTCATGTCCCAATCGCCCAAGGCAAGCAGCGGTTTCGTCCAGGCCCCGAGCGCGGGTTCACCCGCATGCACCCATTCCGCGATCTCTTCACGATGTCCGAGCCGGCGGAGTGCGTTCCACATCGGTTGATAGTTCGCCCTACCGCCCGGACCGGCGCAATCCCAGAAGAAGAGCCGATCTGCGCCTGCACCGTAGAGCATATGGGCATTGCGTCGGAAATCTTCAGGACTCTGATGCCGGGGCATTACATTCGGCGCCAGCAGGCAGGAAGTATTCCGAGCTGCCTGGGCGAACGGTTCAAGCTGTGATGGATTAGACCAGGTGTCCTCTTCGGTCGGCATTGCCAGCGGTGCTGGACTATACGGAATCAGGACATCAATTAGCCCTTCTCTTGCCCAAGCGGCAACATCAAGACCGAAGTACCGATTCTCCTCCTCCAAACCCAACACACACGCAGAAACTTCAATCCGACGTGCCCGTCCTTGTTCACGGGAAATCGCGTCCATTTCCTTCCGCACACGACGCATGAAAGCGGTCATGACACCTCCACGGAACTCAAGCCACGCTGGATCCGTCTCCGCAAGCTCCCTCGGATCGCTGCCGTGAGCGGCTGCAAAAGCCTCAAGCAGGGGTGCCTCGTATGCGAGATATGGGGGCCGTCGGTTGAAAAGCAGACAGATTCCATCGATCGGGTATTCCGCCATCTCGCGTAACAGGGCAAGGCAGTAGTTCTGTATCTCAGAAAAGGCATAGGAGAGCCGGGGCAGCAGTTTTCCGTCGCGGTCAACACAGCGGAGTTCTGGATGGTTTTGGTAGTATCCTCCTCGGAAATTGTGGTCGAGCGGCGGTGGATAGGTCCATCCAGCCAGTCTGTAGGCTGCGTGGAATTCAAGACCGATAGCGTGCGTGTGTTCGAGTGCGATTGCGAAGGGATCGAGTCCAGCCTTAAGGTAGCTGCGCCAGCTTTCAGCTACCAGTCGGTCACCGACCCGTGCAAACTCCGTGATATTGGGAATATCGGGGGTGCGTCCAATTTTGGTGGGGTAGTGCAGGACATCACCGCTTCCGCTCTCCCAATACATGCGCGAAAAGTCGGTGTCTCGATACGCCTCAATCTCGCGGCGTAGCTCTTCTGCGGAGGTGGGACGATAAAGGAAGTGCGGTCCGTGCGAATCGTTATGCGCGAAGAGACGTCGGTGTGTATCGTCCTCTTGTTCAGCTCCCAGCGACTCAACTTCAGTCGGTGTGAGTGGCACGAGTTTGATGTAGGCGATGCGTACACCGCCACCTTGTACCGAACCGAAGCCGTCGCCCGGATCAATACGGCGTGTCAGTTGGCAGAAGTCAACCGCTTGTCCGTTCAGATCAGCGACCTTCCAGAAGATTTCCTGGAGTTGCTTACGCCGTAGGTGGTGCCCCCCGGTATCCCACGTAAGCACGGAATAGGTGTCGTCACTGCTTAGCTTGACGAGTGTTTGAGGGAGACCCTCCTCGCTGGTCGGATGTACTCCAACCGAGATCGCATACCAACCGGTTACGCTCAATGGGTAACGCACCTCCGGCGCACGGGTCTCTGGACCCGCCTTTAACATGACGCCGGAGAAACCTTCAGCCTGATACGGAATGGTGTGCCAGCGGCGGAATCCCCCGTCGGGAGAGAGCCGGTCTGCGGGTTGGCAGCGTTCGAGATCGGTCACATAGATTGGCGCGGCGCTGAAGCCGCGATCGGTGATAAAGTCAGCCATGTGCAATCCTCCGAAGGGTTCTTCACGGCAGTTGAGGGATAACCTCCTTCGCCATCAGCTCCATCGACCTGCGCATCTTCGCCTTGTCGTCCCAATCGTGACCGATCATCAACACTGTGCCGAAACCGCCGGTGAGATCGTAGATGTCCTGCAGCTTTTGCGTAACCGTGTCAACACTACCGACGATAGCGATGTTGTCGATGATATATTCGGCGTCAATCGCTTCGTCCGGCATATCTGGATCCCCTTTTAGTAGATCCTGCATCCGGGCAAGCGTGAGCATACCGCGCAGGTAGATCAGCGAGGCGGCAAATGCACCGTTCAACGCATGTTCCCGTGCCTCCGCATCTGTCTCTCCGACGAATATGCTGCGGGAGATGCGCCATTCTGAACGGTCAGGCTCACGTCCGGCTTCGCGTGCCCCTTCGGAGTAGAGTTCCCACTGTCGCTTCACCTTGTGCGGCGGTGCCATGTTGATGCTGATTGGAATGAACCCCCGCCGTCCACCCGTTGTGGCGGCCATAGACTCTTCCCTGACAATGCTCATTGCGATCGGTGGGTGAGGTTTCTGATACGGTTGCAGCACCTGCCCTAATCCGAGTTCGGGGATCTTTTCCTCAAGCTTGAGGTTCCAGTAATCCCCCTTGAACTCGAAGGGACCCTCCTCTTGCCAGAGTTTGAGGACGATGTCCATCGCTTCGAGGGTCATTAACCCCTGGGTGCGAGGGTCAGGCAGGTCAAACAACGCCCAATCGGTCGGAACGCCGCCCTGCCCGAAGCCGACGTTGAGCCTGCCCTTGGATAGGTGATCGAGATAGGCAAGCCTGACAGCGACATTGGCGGGGTGGTGTTGGGTGATGATAGTCACACCGGTGCCCAAGCGAATATTTTTCGTCTGCGGTAACATGTGGGCGATGAAGACATCGTTGGAAGGAATCGGCTCCCATCCCGCGGTGTGGTGCTGACCAATCCAAGCTTCACTGAATCCCAGTTCGTCTGCCCAGATGACACATTCTACGTCCTCTTCAAACGTCTGCGTTCGATCTTTTTCCGGCGGATGCAGCGGCATCATAAATGTACCGACCTTCATAATTCACCTCGTATCATTTAAGTCTTTTTTGGAATATTAAGAGAATTGTCCGGCTGATGCGTGAAACGTGATGCGTAACGAGTAACACGTAAGGAAAAAACTTTACGCATTACGTATTATTCCTTATAAATGAACTAATACAGACGGTTACACGCGAATCTTCACATCCGCTCGTTCTTCCTGCAGCTGTGCTACCGAAACCGATGCAAGCTCTCCCCAACCTCGATTTCGCGCTTCGGTGAAACGCTGTTCGATGATATTGGCGAGTTCCATAGGTAAGCGCAATTGACGCCCAAGTTCAGTTGCCAAACCGACATCCTTCGCGCCAAGATCCAATTTAAAGCCCGGCTCAAAGTTGCCTTGAAACAGACTTCCCGGAAATTCCTGCATACACTCGGTATTACCGGAGCTATGAGAAATTGCCTCAAACATGGTCTCTGTTTGGGCACCCGCTTTGAGCCCCAACGTCAGTGCCTCTGATACTAAGACATAATTGCCAAGATTGATGAGGTTGTTGACAATTTTGCAGACCGCTCCCATACCCTGCTCGCCGCAGTAGATGACCTTCTCCCCGATCAGTTCAAGCACAGCTTTGTGACGCGCATAGATCGACTGGTCACCGCCCACCATTATGCACAACGTCGCATGCTCAGCACCGCTGACCCCACCGCTGACCGGGGCATCCAATACATGGACACCTTTGAGCTTTGCGGCAGCGGCGATCCGGTTGATCGTATCTGGATCGGTGGTGCTTAGGTCAAAGTATGCCATGCCGGGCGCAGCACCGCTGAGGATACCGGAATCTCCGAGGGCGACCATCTCTACATCTTGAGGACGCGGCAGCGCGGTAAAGACAACTTGACTCGCCGCTGCCACGGCACTTGGACTGTCCACCCATGACGCCCCCTGCGATAGCAATTCTTCGGCGGTCTCCTTCTGTGTATCGAACACTGTTAGGTTATGCCCACCTCTGGCAAGGTTTCGCGCCATGAAGCGACCCATGCGTCCAATACCGATGAACCCAATATTCATACGTGTGCCTCCGGATTTCGGCGGAGTCCACTCGGCAATCCCTCTTGGTCACACGCTTCCGCCCTGACAGGGGCTTCGCAGGGCCAACATTGACCGCCGGTGTGCTGATAATCTTCACCGGCTAACCAAGAGAACATCTCAGCCGCAGCGATACCACACTTAAACTGCTCAAAATGGGGTTCGCCGCCAAATGTGGGCCAAGAGAAGTTGAAATTGGGGTCAATTATCCAATCGCGACGCGGTTCGGTTGTCCGCCAGTAGTTGTATTTGAACAGGTTGCGGAAGCCGGTGGTTGTACTGCGACCTTTGCGGTGCCAGATAGAATAAACGGTGATAAAGATAGAACCCGCCGGCGCGATGGTTGGGACAGAGAGTTTCACACTGCGTAGGTGCGCCATATAGTTGGCTTTGGTACGCAGGAAGTGAGAGCCGGGGATGACCTCGGTGGGACCCGCCTCCTTCGGTGTGTCCTGTGGATAGTAGAACACCTGTAGATAGTCTAAGCGTGGGGTGTAAATTGATCCCCCGTCACGGTGCCAGCCTTGGGGCGGTGCCGGACATTGGGCACGGTGGTTACATAGATTCTGGGGCAGCTTGAAATCTCTGCCGAGCAGCGATCTGACGGCACCCGCGGCTTGTGGGTTTTTGAACACGCCATTGACAAACCAGTCTTCGGTCAGCAGTTCAAGCGGCTGATGCTCCGGGTGCTCGTCCACAAAGTCCATCATACGTTGATTGACCTCATGTTCGACCACACCCTCAAGCACAAGATACCCTTTGCGACAGAATTCAAACACCTGCTGATCGGTCAGCGTCGGTTCGCAATCGTAGGTGCCTCCTATTGTGTACTCGCTATGCGGGATACCGATCGATTCGGTCGGGGACAATGTCGTCGGGTTCATTAAGAAACTCCTTCTGTGCGGAACGCAGATCTGCGTTCCCTACAAACGCTCACGGTTTCAGGTCAATTTTTCGAGGATAAACTCACAACCGAGACCAAAGGTCTTGTCTTCTTGAAGTAGTAGCGCCATTTCCGGGAACTTGATCACCCGCCAGCCATCGTCCATCGCTTCAAGTACGGTATTATAGGGCCACTCATCCACATCGTCCGGTCCTTCGAGAATCTGACCGTTCTCCACCAGTGCCATACCCAGGATTTCTGAATCAACGGCGGTGTTGCCGGTGTTTAGGTATAGTAACCGCTGCTGTTTGGGCGGGTTGCCTTCCGAACGTCCATCATCCAGACGGTCTAATGCCTCTTGGAGATCGGCTTCTACAAGCGTGCCGGCGCGTAGCTTGTAGAGCCAACCCTGGATCTGTTGTTTGTCAGCCACTGTGAACCCCCTCCATCGTTGAGCGCAGTCACATAGTAGGTCGAGATTCATATCTCGACATGTTCCTGATATGATCATCCCGATGTATCGGGATGCCTACGAAAGACTGTCGATTTTGGAAAATCGACCTACTCGACATAGTCCCAAATTACGCACGTCCAACATAGGGCATCTTCGTCGCCATGACGGTTATGAACAACACGTTTGCATCCAAGGGCAGACTTGCCATGAATACAACGGAGCGTGCAATATCATCCGTGTCCATCCGCGGCTCCACCATGAGCGTTCCATTCGGTTGGAGGCTACCGGTATCACTCCGCTGCTCGGCATCAATCGACGCATTGCCGATATCAATCTGTCCACATGCGATGTCGTATTTGCGGCCATCGAGGGAGGTCGATTTCGTTAACCCGGTCAGTGCGTGTTTGGTGGAGGCGTAGGGTGCGGAGTTGACCCGCGGCACGTGTGCCGATACGGAACCGTTATTGATGATACGTCCGCCTCTGGGGTCTTGGTCCTTCATAATCTTGAACGCTTCCTGTGTGCACAGGAATGAGCCGGTCAGGTTGGTGTCCACGACCGTTTTCCACTGCTCATAGGTCAGGTCTTCTAAGTTGACGCCCGGCGCGCCGACTCCCGCGTTGTTAAACAGGAGATCGAGCCTGCCAAAGGTCTCCTTGGTCTTGGCAAACAAGGCTTTAATGGAGTCGTGATCTGTCACATCTGTGGGAACAACAAGTGTCCGTGAGCCAGCTTCTCCTGCTTGATTGACTGTATCTTCTAACGCTTCGGGCCTCCGCCCGGCTAGCGTAACGGAATACCCTTCGTTTAGTAGTGCGAGCACCGTCCGTTGACCGATGTTAGAACCTGCCCCTGTGACAATAGCAACTTTACTCATTTCTCATATCTCCTAATTCTATTTTATAGATTGGATACCGCTTTAAGATAATGAAACGTGAAAGGCCTCGGGCTGTCAATTTCACGCATCACGTATTGGGTTTCTATCATAGCACTGGGGGAGGAGTGGGTCAAGTGAAAATTAGGGGAGGGTTGGCAAGATAGGAATACTGTCTGAATCGGGATTTACTGGATTAGCGGATTTTCAGGATAAAAGCGTGAAGGAAGGTTTAGGGTCGGTCCCATGCGGGACAGTGAATATCAACAGCTCCCTTGTGTGAATAGGGACAGATATGGTTTTGATGACTCACTTTGGTTGTTTTACGTGTATCTCAACGATTTCGGTTGGTTGTTATAGTTGATTTGTTCAGCTTTTCGCTCCAGCGGAGCGGTATGTCTATAGAATAGCGATATGCCCAAACCCCGCGCTCCAGTTGCTTTGAATCCCGATTTATCGGGGCGGAGCGCAATGTGGATAGCCGGGGCAAATCACCACAACCCAAAGCGATAGGTAGCAACTTGCGTTAATTATAATAGATTTTAGAATTATTTAGACACTCCCAATGCACAGCTAACCCCCTAAATCCCGCTCCCGATAAATCGGGATGTACCACTTGTCAGGGGGACTTTTGAGGCTGCGCGAAGGTCGGAGTTGTCCGTTCCGAAACCAAGATTGGTAAATGTCTGTCTACTTATTTCTCTAATTCACTATAGTTTAGTCAGCAAGCATCCCCAAATCAGGCAGCCCCTCCACAATCTCCACAGTCTCCAAACTGACCGTGATCACCTTCCCGATTAGCCTGACGATGTACTGCGGATCATCCTCACGGTTTGGGTCGTTGACGATGCCGCTCCGTTTGTCCGTCTTGACGCTATACTAGGTTAGCCCTCCACATCTTATCCAACCCGTGCGCTCAAGCCGCCGTCAACGGGCAGAAGCACCCCTGTGATATACCGCGCATCGTCGGACGCCAAGAATGTTGCCGCAGCCGCGACATCCCAGCCGGAGCCCATCTTTTGAAGAAGCGGTACATCCTCGTCCCGTTCCCGACGGATAACGTCGTGGCTCACCCCCCGCTCCTCTACCCGTCGTTCAATTGCCATGGGCGTATCCATCAGTCCCGGCAGGATTGCATTCACACGCACCCCATATTCCGCGTTCTCTATGGCGAGGTTTTGTGTCATCGCATTGATTGCTGCCTTGCTGGTTTTGTAAGCGAGCATGGTCGGCCGCGTGCAGAGTGACGCCGTCGAGGAGATATTGATAATCACCCCCGACCCTTGGGCGCGCATCACCGGTAGGACGTGCTTGATTGTGAGAAACATCCCTTTGAGGTTGATATCCATCAATAATTGCCAACTGGCTTCGGTCGAATCAACCGTGTCAGCATCAGCCGCCGTGATTCCGACGTTATTATGCAAGATATCAACGCGCCCGTAGCGATCAACGCAGGTTTCGATAATTGCCTGACACTCCTCCTCAACGGTGATGTCCGCACCGAAAACTGACGCTTCACCGTCAGTTTCTTCTATCATCCGAGCGGTATCTTCCGCTGAATCGGGTCGCTTGTCAACGAGAAGTACCTGTGCGCCCTCCTTTGCGAAACGAATCGCGGTTGCCCTGCCGTTGCCAATGGTTTCCCCCGGCGTTTGACCGGCACCGACAACGATGGCGACCTTGCCACTGAGCGACATACAAATCTCCTTTTGTCTATTACATCTCTGTTAATGGATGAGTTTGCGGCTGTTGATACGGTTACGTGCAGTATAATGCGTAACAAGAAATGCGTAAGGGAGAAAATTTTACGCATTGCGTATTATTCCCTTGGATGAACTAATGAACTCAATATCAGCGAACGGTGCATCTTCACCGCTGGGCACCGGCACCTCGAATACATTCAGAGTCATTGACACCAGCGTGTAGTAACCGAGCAGGATTACTAACTCCACAACTCCTGCTTCACCGAGCAGCTCAACCGCTTCGTCATATAGATGGTCTGACACCCGATGTTGGTCGAGCAATTCACGGGCAAAGTTATAGACCAACCCCTCAATTGGATTGGAGAAATCTGGGGATGTCTCCGCTTTGACGCTTGCTATTACCCCCTCGCCCAAGCCTTCACGTCTTGCAATTCTCTCATGTGCCCACCATTCATATTGTGCCTTCCATTTCGCAGCAACGATTAAAATTGCGAGCTCTCGCAGCGGCGGAGGGAGCGTACTTTCAAAACGGACGGTCTCGCCGAGCCGTTGTGCCGCCTCACCTAATACAGGGCTTCTGAGCCACGCATTGAACGGACCGCTCATCCCGCCTTCCGCCGTGAGTAGGTCTTCGGGGGCGCGCCCCTCGCCACGCTTACCGCCGGTGATACTCTCAAAAAGATGCTGTTGGGCTTCAGTAAAATTTTCAGGCGTGATGTATGATATTCGACTCATTTCTCAATTCCTTTTTTATTTATGTTAACGCAAGTTGCTAGTCGTCCAACCCGCTCGGCTTGGATAGGCATATCCAAGCCATCTTTGTACCTGTGCAGTGGGTTTGTCAATCCACTGCGAGCGGTTAATGGGCTTTATTCAGTTCCCATTCTCCCGCTTTACAACATTTTCCATAACTATCAACTTAGGTTATGTTAATGATAGGACTCAGGCACTTCAGGTTTAAAAGTGGATCCGGACGCAGATTTAGAGATAGGAGGTAAAGCTGTCTGAATGATTTCGATTAACCGATGTGCGGAAAGGTGGAATTACTGTATCACGCTCCCTGCGGGGAGTCAAGCGCAAAGACGATAGCCACGGAGGGCACCCACAAGGGGCGCCCCTACAGAGGTTCGTTTCTCGGTGTATAGCTCTCGAAGTTTTTCATGGTTTCCCACCTGCATCTGTGATAACATCTGAAATGATAGAAAAATATAATGCGTAAGACCTTTGCACATTTTTATAGTTTATACTTAAAGAAGAGGCTGATATTAAGAAATCGTTCAACGGAAATCCAAGGCAGAGGCAAGAAACCGAGTTTTCAAGTCCCGCGTAGCGTGGATGCTCGGAACAGCAAAAAAAACTCGGTTTCCCTTCGCGTTTTGCACATTCTTTTTATATAAGCCAAAGGAGAATATAATGAAAACTTACCGAGTGGCAATTGTGGGGTTAGGCCGTATGGGGAGTACACTTGACCAGTCGATTGCGTCAGCCTCTCATGCGAGTGAACGGCTCCAAGTGGTCGCAGGGGCAGAGACGATGCCAGAGCGACGGACAGCGTTCCAAGAAAAATGGGGCGTTGAAACGGTTTACGAAGACTACCAAGAGATGATAGAGAAAGAGCAGCCGGATATGGTGGGTGTGTGTACGACAGCAACCGGTCTGCCGAAGCCGGGCAATCGTGCCCCATCAACATCGTTTCGCGACGATGCCCACGCAGATATGGCGGTCTATTCGGCGAACGCTGGTGTGCCGATGCTCTTTGTGGAGAAGGCGATCTCTTGCTCTGTGGAAAAGGCTGATGAAGTCCTTGAAGCCTGCCGGAAACATGGCACCGCTTTCAACACGGGTGTATTGAGACGGTTCAGCGGACGATATAAACGGATACGTGACATGATTGCACGGGGTGACATCGGCGAGCCGCAATCGGCGGTGGTATATGGGGCTGCCAGTCTGATGCACGTGCATATCCACTGGATGGACACCGTCTCCTACCTGCTCGGCGATCCGGAGATTGCAGCGGTACGCGGGGATCTGCTGCCCAGAAGTATAGAGGTAAAAAACAACCGGCTTGAGGAAGACCCGCAGGGGCTTTTTCAGATCGCCTTCGCCAACGGGATCGAAGCGTGGTCGGTGCCGAACGGGGGACGGGAGTACGAGATAGTCGGAACGGAAGGCACCATCCGATCGATGTGGGACGGTGCAGCGGTGACTTTCCGGAAAGCGAATGACGCAGAGGGCTGGCCCCTACAGTGGGAAGGAGAGACATTCCCAGAGGAAACTCCGGTCAGCACCGTGGTTACCTGTTTAGAGGATTTGGTAGAGGCATATGAGTCGGGACGTCCGTCAATTGGCAATATTGAGGTGACACACCCAATCACAGAGGCGTGTATCACTGTGGCGGAGAGCCATCGGCAGGGCGGTCGCTGGATCGATTTGCCGATGCAGAATCGGGATTTGTATGTGTTTCATGTATGAAGCATCTATGGTAGATTTTAGAATTACTTATACATTATAGATGAGCCCTTACCCCCCTAACCTCTGCGCTCCTCGGTAGGTGCGGTTTCTAACCGCACCGCATCCCGATGAATCGGGATAAATCGGGATCCCGACAGGTCGGGAGAAACAGTGCCTACCAAATGGGAGAACGGCAGAGGCGATTTTCTAACCCACCGATGTTGAACAACCGTGAATCGGAGAAACAGTATGGCTTACCGCGACATCTTAAAAAAAATTCGACTTACTTTTCCGCAACCGGTATCCGACGCGATACATGATTCGTACTTCGTGCATTCCATCATGCGTGCTTTGGATCAGGTTGATGACCTAAAAACACATCTGCCGATGCTCGGTGACATCGTTCCCGGCGATTTCGAGAAAGCCAGAGAAACAACGTTACCGGAGACCATGACCTCGGTTGAGGATGTCACCGCTGACCTTGTGAGTTACCTCCGAGGGATGACTCTTTTCGGGCATCCCCGGACGCAACAGAACGTTGTTCCGCCCCCGACAATTCCAAGCCTGATTGGGGTACTTCTCGCTTCTCTGTATAACCCGAATATAGCTTGGGATGAATATAGTCGGTTGGTGGCATTGGCGGAAGTTGAGACTGTCGCCATGGCTTCACAACTGATCGGATATGACCCGGAACAGGCGAGCGGTGTGTTTACCTTTGGTGGCACCGCGACAACACTCTACGGCGTGAAACTTGGGCTTGAAAAGGCTTGTCCGGGAACAATTCAAAACGGCGCCCCTGAAGACGCCGTCGTGTTTGTGTCAGATGCAGGTCACTACTGTGCTGCTAACATTGTCGGCTGGCTCGGAATAGGGACGAAAAATTTGGTCACAATTCCGACAACAGTTGAGAATGAAATCGATCTTGTGCAACTTGAGGCAGAAGCACGGAAAGTATTAGGGGCTGGGAGGAAGATTGCTGCTATTATTGCGACTTTGGGCACCACGGATGCGTTCGGTTTGGACGATTTAGAACACATTGCAGCGTTACGAGACACACTCGTTGATGACTTCCAACTTGACTATCAGCCCCACATCCACGCAGATGCTGTTATCGGGTGGGCTTGGTCAGTTTTCAACGACTACGATTTCGAGAATAATCCTCTGGGGTTTCGTCCGCGTACCGTCCGTGCATTGGCAGGCGCGTGTCGGCGAATCCGACATCTATCCCTAGCGGATTCGGTGGGTATTGATTTCCACAAAACTGGTTTTACCCCTTATATCTCCAGTCTTGTTCTCGTCAAAAACCGAGGGGATTTGGAATTGGTGAAACGGCACCCGGAACAGATGCCGTATCTCTATCAGTTTGGGGAACATCGTCCGGGAATGTATACGCTTGAAACCTCCAGAGCCGGAACGGGTCCCCTCGCCGCCCTTGCCAATTTTCGGTTGTTCGGTGAAGAAGGTTTAAGAGTCATCCTTGGACACATCGTTGAAATGACACAACTCCTGCGGGAACATCTCGAAGGACACGAAGGCACAACTGTGCTGAACCGCGAGAATTTCGGAACCGTCACGCTCTTCCGCGCTTATCCAGTTGGCGTCGATACCTTCTCAATTAAGCGGCACGAATTTGAGGATGCCACCTATCGCGATAGCTTGCTTGCACACAACGACTACAACCGAGCAATCTCTGAATACGTGCATTCGGAGGCGATGGAGGGCAGAGGGGTTGTGATTTCGATAACAGATTGCTATCGGCAAACCCAATACGGCGAACCGATTGTTGCGTTAAAGTCATTTATCCTATCCCCGTTTGTCGATGAAGCCGATGTAGAAATGGTCGTTTCAAAGGTTTTGGAAGCGCGGGGGAAGGTGAGTGGCTCAAGTTAAAAGCACGTGTCAAACGTAAAGGAGGGACATCGCATGAATGAGCGTTTGGCTATTAATGGTGGAACCCCGGTGCGCACACAACCATTCGGGCAATCTCACGATTTTGGTGACGAAGACATTGCAGCAGTCACCGAAGTCATTCGTTCAGGCAACATCGGTAAGGGACCACAGGTTGCTCAATTTGAGCGTGAGTTTGCGGCAAGGCATGGCGTCAAACACGCCATCTCAGTCACCTCCGGGACGGCGGCGATGCACGTCTGCATTGGGGCGATCAATCCTGACCCCGGCGACGAGATTATCGTTTCGCCCTGGACCGCTGGCGGCAGCTTCATCGGTGCGCTGTTGCACAACTGCGTCCCCGTATTCGCCGACATTGACGACACTTTCACCCTTGACCCAAAAGACGTTGAAGCAAAGATCACGCCGCGCACACGGGCAATTATCGCCGTGCATCTGTTTGGCAACCCTTGCAATATGGATGCATTGCGGGAGATTGCACAACGTCATCAGCTTTTCTTGATTGAGGATTGCTGTCAGGCTCACTTTGCGGAATATCAGGGTCAGACTGTCGGCACGCTTGGCGATATCAACGGCTTTAGTTTTGGCGGAAAACACCTCTCGGCGGGCATGGGCGGTATCGTCCTAACGGATGATGAGGGACTCTGGGGCCGTGGTGTTCTCTTTTCTGACGCTGCGCTGCCGCGCGCCAACGGACCGTATGAAGGGCTGCCTTATGCGAACTACTTCCTCGCACCGAACTATAAGATCAACGATCTGATTGCGGCGGTGTTGCTCACGCAACTCAAGAAGGTTGATGGCTACATTGCGAACAAGATTCGTGCTGCCCAGCAGATTATTGAGGAGCTTGCTGACATTGAGGAGATTACGCCCCAGCGGGTTCGGCCAGGCGACCGTCACACCTACTGGGTACTCGGTTTTACGATCAATACCAACCGGCTCAACTGCTCCGCCGGGGAGTTCGCCGAAGCGGTGAGTAGAGAGGGGGTTCCGCTGGGGGGACCATACATCGGATCGGGGAAGGAGGGGCCTCTTTACCGCAACCCGTTTCTCGCTGAACCGGACTGCTACGGTCGCACCCGCTTCCCATTCGACTATGAACGGGAAAAGCCGATCGACTACCGGTTAGTCGAATGTCCGTATGGCGAAGCCCTGATGCGTCGAGGTGTCAACCTCAGTATGCTTCCGAGCTTTACCGATGCGGACATTGCGGACATCGTCCAAGCGATTCGCAAAGTCGCTCACCACTATCGCTAGAATAGGCCCTCCGGCTCCAGTCCCAAGAAGAACTGTCCCGCCGTTTCGTAGTGCGCCATACGCCCCTGAATCTGCTGCGTGATAACGTGCGCATCTTGGAACCGGCGTTGAATCGGCTTGTGCTCGAAAATGGAGTCGGAACCGCACACCTCATAGACAATATCGACCGCTTCTGCCGCCATGCGGATAGCGTGTGTAGAAGCGAGTCGTAATCGGATGCGTTCCTCAACTGTTAAGGCGTGAACCTTGCAGGCGCTCTCCCACGCTGTGGATGCGGCTTCGAGTAGAAACGCACGCGCCGATCCCCAGATTGCCTCCGCTCTGCCGATTTCCCGTTGGACGATAGGTTTATCTCGCAACAGATTTTGATCAAAACGCGGACGCTTCCCACCCGCCAACTCAACCGCGGCCTCCAGCGCGGAACGGGCAACGCCGAGTGCCGTGCACGCAAACCCCGAAGCAAACAGCAGCAATATCGGCATCACATATAGTGGTCCCTCTTCACGCGGGGTATTGGACGGGTTGAACGTCCGCTCACTGGGGACAAAGACATCTTTAACTTCAAAACTAAAAGTTCCAGTTCCCCGAAGCCCATTGACCTGCCACACATCTACGAGGGTTACCTGTTCTTTCGGCATGATTAGCATCCGGTCTTCCCTCTTATCAACTGAAGGGTCTTCGACGGGAGCGACCGCTGCCATCCAAGCCGCATGGCGACAGCCGCTGCTAAAATTCCATCGCCCTGTGAGACGGTATCCCCCACTGACCGGAAGAGCAGAGGCATTTGTTGGAGGACCATTTGCGACCACCGCCCGCGGCTTACTCCAAATCTCTCGCGCTAACGGCTCAGGCATCTTTGCCGAGACAGTTGCAAAAACATTATTTTGGTTGATACACCAAGCGGTGCTACCGTCAACTTCAGCGAAGGTCTGAACGATCGAAAGATGCTCCAGATAGTCGATCTCCCCACCACCGAGGGAGCGCGGCACAAGCAGGCGGAAAAACCCCTTGTCTGCAAGCACAGCAAAAAGTTCGTCAGGCAGTTCCCGTTCTTGATCGATACGGTCGGTGACCGCTGCAACATGGGACGCGAGTTCACGCGCTGCGGTGAGATAAGAACCGGGGTTGTTTTGGGTGGAGGCCATTTTTCGTATCACTTTCTGAGTGCGATCTTTAAGATCAAGTTCAGATCAAATCGTGGGCTATAGTATCATAGATTGGCGTAGTCCTTCAAGCCCCTTGACAACAAATGCGCTTGATGCTACACTCACTCAGCAATAGGGATTACCATGATAGGACTTACGCAGCTAAACGGTTAAAGCCCTGTAGTTCGGCGATTCATCGCCGCTAGACACCGGTCCCAACGCCCGTTTCTTAATCCCGATTTATCGGGGATGAATCCCCGATAAATCGGGACAGGCGGGCAACTACAATCGAAGTGCATAAGTCCTGTATGAATGTAGTAGCAGCCCACCAAGAATTGGTTTGAGGACAGCGGAGTGCCTAATTGCAAGAGACATCCGGACGCAGGAAATATGAAGGCGCGACGGCGCGTGCAATACAGATTGGTCTGTTTTTAGTTCCCGTCAACGTCTATTGGGTGACGGTTGTGGAGATGAAGTATCGCGCAGAGGCGACTGCCCTGCCGATATTCATCTACCCCATTTTTATTCTGTTCTGCCTTGTTGTTTTCAACAACTGCCTATCGAAGGTGTGGCAGCGGATTAGCCTATCCCCGGGAGAACTGCTCACCATCTACTCCATGCTCGTGATCTCGACCTCAATCGCGTCGTATGGGATGCTGCAGGATCTATTCGCATTCTTCCTTCACCCGTACCAATTTACCTCACCAGAAAATGAGTGGAAAGAACTCTTTTTCCACTACATTCCCCCTTGGTTCACCGCCAACACGCCCTACGATATCCTCGCGGAATACTATGAAGGAGATTCAACACTTTACAAAGCGAAACACCTTAACGCCTGGGTGCAACCCATATTGGTTTGGACAGTCTTCACATTGGTGTTACTATTCATGCTCCACTGCATGAATACCTTAGTCCGTCGGCAGTGGGTGCAAACGGAACGATTGGCATTTCCCATTATCCAACTGCCGGTAGCGATGGTGCAGTCATCACATTTCCTTAGGAACGGTTTTCTGTGGCTCGGTTTCGCTATCCCCGCCGTTTTAGACCTGATGAACGGACTACACGTGCTCTTTCCATCCGTTCCATATCTCCACCTTAAGTTGACATCCATCAGTCAATATTTCGCTGAGAAGCCTTGGAGCGCGATGGCGGGGACACGGCTCTCTTTCTATCCCTTCATGATTGGACTCGGTTTTTTCCTGCCACTTGATCTCTCCTTTACCTGTTGGTTCTTCTATGTGCTGCGCCGGTTCATCAGTGTTTTTACCACTTATTTGGGGCTTACGCACCTCCCCGGCTTCCCGTACTTTCACGAACAAGCCGGCGGTGGCTGGTTCTGCCTATTCTTTATTGCGATATGGGCAACGCGGAAGCATTTGGCTTTTGTGTTCCGAACCGCATTTTCTGCTACCGCATCGGTTGATGCTGATGAGCCGATGCGATATCGGACAGCCCTGATTGGATTGGTCGGTGGATTTCTGTTTATGGCCATCTTTTCCGCCCAAGCTGGCATGTCAATAATCGCCATTCCAATCTTCTTCGGTCTCTATTTTGCGATCGCCCTTGTCATTACCCGGCTCCGTGCAGAGTTTGGCGCACCCCACAGAATATCCAATAATCCCATGGATGTGATGGTAACCTGTTTCGGAACGCTGGCTTGGGGCGGGCGCAACCTAACTGTGATGAGCTTCTATCAGTGGTTTAACCGGAGTTATCGTTCGCACGCAAATCCGAATCAGTTTGAGCCGCTCAAGATGGCCGAAGTCGCCAACATCAACAGTCGTCGATTGGTTTGGGCGATGATGCTCGGGTCCGCGGTCGCGCTCATTGTAGGGATGTGGATAAATCTGGACATGATGTACCGCGACGGGGCGATCGCGCGGGTATCATTCTTTAAGATTTGGGTTTCCAATACGGCATTCCGACGATTGGAAAATTGGCTATATCATCCCATGCCCCCCGATCTGCTACGGATGACGTTTATGGGCGGTGGGATGGTATTGACTCTGATTCTGTTTGTCTTGCGGATGCGTTTCTTTTGGTGGCCGCTTCACCCTGCCGGCTATCCACTCGCACTTAGCTCCTCAATCGATTATTTCTGGTTCACCTTTTTCATAAGTTGGGCGTTAAAAGCGGTTATCCTGAAGTACGGTAAAGTCAGAGGATATCAACGCGCCATCCCGTTCTTTTTCGGCCTGATTCTGGGGGATTTCATAACCGGAGGGCTCTGGATGGTCTACGGCGTTCTGACGCATCAACAGGTGTATATGATCTACTTGAACGGAGGAACATGGTATTGAAATATCGGTCTCGTTAAGCCCCAATGGCAGAATGTGCATAAAGTTCCATAAGCATATACAATCCAACTTGTAAGGAAAGAAGGTGTTTTCTATGGTATCACACATCTCTAACGCTAGACCTGATCCAGACCCGATACTTGTCGACATCGCTGCGTATGTCGCACAAAGCGTTATTGACAGCGACCTCGCTTACGAGACAGCGCGGCACTGTCTGATGGACTCGCTCGGTTGTGCGTTGCTGGCCCTGCGCTACCCCGAATGCACGAAACATCTGGGACCAACAGTCCCCGGCACACACGTCCCACACGGTGCCCGCGTTCCGGGAACGCAGTTTGAGTTAGATCCGGTTCAGGCGGCATATAATATCGGCGGTCTGATTCGCTGGCTGGACTATAACGACACATGGCTCGCGGCGGAGTGGGGGCATCCGTCCGATAATCTGGGCGGTCTCCTCGCAACCGCCGACTACTTGAGCCGCCGAAATATAGCAGAGGGTCGTCCACCCCTTTTGGTGCGCGATCTTCTCACCGCGATGATTAAAGCGCACGAAATCCAAGGCGTCCTTGCGCTGGAAAACAGCTTGAACCGTGTCGGTTTGGATCATGTGCACTTTGTGAAAGTTGCATCGACCGCAGTTGTAACTGGAATGCTCGGGGGCAGAGAGGCAGAGATTACCAACGCTGTTTCCAACGCTTTTGCTGACGGGGGCAGCCTACGGGTTTATCGGCAAGCGCCGAATACTGGTTCGCGCAAATCGTGGGCAGCAGGTGACGCAACAAGTCGCGCAGTATGGCTGGCATTGATGTCGATGAAAGGGGAAATGGGCTATCCGTCCGTACTCTCCGCAGAAGGATGGGGTTTTTGTGATGTGTTGTTCAACGGGAAACCCCTCGTCTGCCGGCAGCCGTTTGGGGCTTACGTGATGGAGAACATTCTTTTCAAAATTGCGTTCCCAGCGGAGTTCCACGCGCAGACAGCGGTAGAATGTGCTTTCCAGCTGCACGAAGCGGTAGCGGATCGCTTGGATGAGATTGACGAGATTACAATCACAACACATGAGTCCGCACTTCGGATTATTTCAAAAACGGGACCTTTGCACAACCCCGCTGATCGCGATCACTGTCTCCAATATATGGCAGCGATTGGATTAATCTACGGAACACTTACCGCCGACCACTATGAGGATGAGACTGCGTCTGATCCACGTATTGACGCTCTGCGTGAAAAGATGACAGTTGTGGAAAATCCGCAGTACAGCAAAGACTATCTCGATCCGGACAAACGCTCAATCGCCAATGCACTCCAAATCCGCTTTACGGACGGTTCAGTCAGTGAAAAGATAGCGGTCGAATACCCGATCGGGCATCGTCGTCGTCGTGCGGAAGGGATTCCGCTGCTGGAGGAAAAGTTTGTCAATAACTTAGTGACCCGTTTTCCGACGAAACAGGCGGAGACGATTATGGAACTTTGCTCAGACCGGGAGCGGTTAGAAGCCACACCGGTGAATGAATTTATCGGGCAGTTTATCATCTAACGGAGCAACCCCTCACCAAACGGATAGATGCCGGTACTGGCTTATTTTAGAGCACTTCTTCTTGGCTACAAGAAATACAGTTTTAAAATGTCCTAAAAATGTTCAAATTTAACGAAACCGAACGAAGAAAACCCTCGTTTGTTAAGTTCGACATACCACAAGATATTGGGTTGTTGAACCCGATGGCACACAAAAAAATTAGCGGAATGTGCTGAGACCCGCATTATTACTGTCTTTTTCGCTTGACATGCTAATGTGTGTATAGTATAATTGGCTCTGTTTTGTGGTACAATTATTAAGTTTCTTCATAATCTTAGGAGGATAATATGGCTGATGTAAGTAAGCAGGACGTCATTGATGCCGTCGCAGACGCGACCGGATCGAGTAAAGCGGACGCAAATAGAGCCGTTGACGCTGTTATCGATTGTATTAAAGGTTCTTTAGCTGCAGGCAAATCTGTCGGGCTAATCGGTTTTGGTACTTTTGAAGTCAGAGAGAGATCCGCCCGCGAAGGTCGAAATCCCCAAACGGGTGCTACAATCAAAATTGGAGCGAAAAAGGTTCCTGCTTTCAAAGCTGGTAAAGCGCTCCGAGACGCCGTTGCTTAATCGCAATTACCTGTCTGTTTGAAGGAATTGCAACAAGGGCAGCTACTGCCCTTCGTGGAGGTGTGCTGGTAGCAAACAGCCCCGAAAAACCCAAAAGGGAAAGAAGCGAGAAACCTGTAAAATTTCCTATAAGCTTTTTAGGATTGGGTAGTTGACAAAATAGGCTACACTTATAGTAAAATGTAGGGGCAACCCTTGTGGTTGCCCTTTTCTATTTCTTATAGGTAAACTGTAAGGGCAACTCTTCGACGTAGTCAGAATTCAAAGTAACTTGTAGTTGCCCTATAATGGAGAACAGAGAGTTGAACGATACCAATTCCGTTGATGTGCCAGACACAGATTTAGAAGCAGCAGAATATCTGAAAAATGCGCGAGAATCAATTCTGAATGAACTGAAGAAACGAATTGTTGGTCAACAGGCAGTCATTGATGAACTATTGATTGCGCTTTTTTCGCAAGGGCATTGTCTACTTGTGGGAGTGCCTGGATTGGCAAAGACCTTGCTTATCAATAGTCTTGCTCAAATTTTAGATCTTGACTTCAGTCGCATCCAATTTACACCAGATCTAATGCCTTCAGACATCATCGGTACTGATATTATTCAGGACGATGTGGAAACTGGCAGGAGATCCTTTCGCTTCATTAAGGGACCTGTTTTCGCTAATATCGTGTTAGCAGACGAGATAAACCGTACCCCGCCCAAAACGCAAGCGGCGTTGCTGCAAGCTATGCAGGAGTACAAAGTTTCTGCGGGTGGTACAACCTATGAGCTGGATCGTCCCTTTTTTGTTTTAGCGACACAGAATCCGATTGAGCAGGAGGGGACATATCCGCTGCCTGAAGCGCAACTGGATCGGTTTATGTTCAACATCTATCTTGATTATCCTGATCCCACTGATGAAAAAGAGATTGTTATGACGACGACCTCCGCCTACGAACCGCAGTTAGACGCCGTCATCACAAGCGAAGAGATTTTGCGATTGCAGCAGGTGGTGCGAAAGGTTCCGATTGCGGAGTCGGTTGTTGATTACGCAGTTGCGCTGAGTCACCGTTCCCGGCCAAATGCGTCGGATGCGCCGGATTTCATCAAGGATTGGGTCAATTGGGGGGCAGGTCCCAGAGCATCGCAATATCTTGTGCTGGGATCGAAAGCAAGGGCGATCGCGCATGGTCGCTATCATGTCTCCTATGACGATATACGCGCAGTCGCGAAGCCGGTGTTACGACACCGTATCCTCACGAACTTTAACGCCGAAGCGGATGGCATATCGAGCCTTGATATCATTGATCGATTGCTAGAATTGGTACAACCTTCCGAAACTTAGGCAGAAGTATACACAGGAAAACGCGAAGATGGGAAAACCAGAAAACGGGAGGAAGTGAGAGTAAGGAAGCGGGAGAGCGAGCTTTTGAGGACTCGCCCCCTCACACACTCGCTCTCTCGTCCGATCATTCACTTTCTCGTCTTATACAAACGTACTGCTACTTTCCGAGTTGCGGACTGTAACCGTCAACTCATTAAACCCAAATATTGGAGGAAACTTATATGCGATCTAATAAATTACGAGAGTTGTTGAATGCAGGGAAACCGACGCTCGGCACTCACATCCACAGCACTTGGCCGTCCCTTATCGAGGCAATCGGGCACACAGGCTTGTATGATTATGTTGAATTTGTGGCAGAATATGGCCCCTTCGATCTGCACGATTTCGATAACTTAGGTCGGGCGGCTGATTTACACGGTCTGTCCAGCATGGTCAAGGTCGACCAAGAACCGCGCGGCTTTATTGCGCAACGCGCAATCGGCTCCGGTTTCCAGAGCGTGTTGTTCGCCGACTGCCACACTGTAGAAGATGTCAAGGAGTGCGTGCGCATCTCACGGCCGGACACCCCTGAAGATGGCGGTTCCTACGGTGTTGCCACTCGTCGTTTTTCATACATGGGGTATGGCGGCTCCGAAGAATATGTTAAAGCAATTAGAGACGTCGTCGTTGTGATTATGATTGAAAAGGCAGGTACTGTCGATAATCTGGAGGAAGTTCTTTCCATCGATGGGGTTGATATGATTCAGTGGGGCGGATCTGACTATTCGATGAATGTCGGCAAAGCCGGTCAACGGGGGGCGCCCGAAATTCAGGCTGCCGAACGCAAAGTATTTGAAACTGGCATAAAGATGGGCGTACCGCCGCGCGCTGAAGTCAATACCGTGGATGCGGCGAAATCCTATCTTGATATGGGAGTGCGGCATTTCTGCATTGGCACCGACATCTCTATCCTTTTCGATTGGTGGAAACGGAACGGTGACGATTTTCGAAAAGCTTTGGAAGGTTAGTGTTACCTGATTTTTGAGAGGCAATTGGCAATCGTAGTATCCCTAATTATTGTAAAGTGAGACGTGAAACGTAGCAGATGAGAACCCTCGCGTTTCACGCAAGGAGACGGTGTGGAACGTAAAACCGAAGTAGTCCGCGAAACGCGGGAGACGCAAATTACACTCAAACTCAATATTGACGGCTCAGGAACCTCCAATATCAACACCGGTGTTGGATTCCTCGACCACCTGCTTGAACTCTTTGCCAAACACGGCTTCTTTGATCTTGAAGTAGATGCCACCGGCGATCTTCACGTTGATGCACATCACACCGTTGAGGATGTGGGAATCTGCTTGGGTGATGCTTTTAGGGAGGCAGTTGGAGACAAAGCAGGAATGCGTCGATTTGGCAGTTTCACCGTTCCGATGTATGAGGCGCTTGCGCAGGTTGACATGGATCTCTGCGGTCGCTCCTACCTTCACTACCAAACCCCACTCAGCTATGGAAAGGTAGGTACGTTTGACGTAGAACTTGCTGAAGAATTTTTCCATGGGTTTGCCAACCACAGCGGAACGACGTTGCACATCAATGTCCCCTACGGAACCAATCGCCACCATATCATCGAAGCGATCTTCAAAGCGGTTGCAAAAGCGCTTGATATCTCCACAGGTATCGATGATCGCGTCAGCGGTGTACTTTCAACCAAAGGCGCCTTATAGAAGAGTAACGGGTAATGCGTGAGGGGTTATCTGCCTAATGATGTTTTCTTTGAAGGAGATCGTCATTTGATCAATGCACCCCCGCGCATTGCTTATTGCATACTATTTGTTCCATTATATCCACCAACTGTACAAGAGAATCAACCTATTCCTTCACCTAAGCGCTTTTTTCTGTAAACTAGCTCTTTCTCTTCTGCGTTTATCTCCAAATCAGGTTAAGCCGTCATGAAAGACTCCTACCGTGTATTAAATTCGTTATGGAGTCGGCAGGTATGTTTTGGCGATCTGCCAAATTAGTGACCGGTTTATCCGATCCCAGATCCGACGGAGATACGTATTGAATTTGCTCGCCACAAAAATTTTTCGCCGTCCTTCCCTTTTCATCCTTGCACTTATTTTTGCTACGCTACATCCTCCCGCTGCTCGCGCCGAACCTGTCCTTAAAGACGCATCGTTGACGGAATTCTACATCCAACGCCGCGCTCTGACGCTCGACCAGAAAGAAGACATCCCTCCATCTGAACCCGCAGAACCGTCGAAAACCCAGAATTTCTGGGCACCTACCGCAGCTACAGATCCGTGGAAAACTCCGCCGCCCCAGACCGATGAAGAAACCGAAGAACAGGACCTCCGCCTCGAGATGTTGGCACCGTATTACGAGTCGTTGCGCCGGTGGAAGAATCCAGATTACCTGCTCGATCTCCGCGACCTTGATGATCTGCGCCCAGGAAAAGGGGAAGAGCAGGAGAAGGGAATTGCACTCCCGCTCCAGTCTAACCTCCAGATCACGGGCCATAAGTCGGTGACGGTTGAGCTACACCAGACGCACTATTTCGGCGAAGGCGATATTAATCGTTACGGCGGCAGCTACGGAGGCGGTAGTTTCGGTTCTGGACTCGATCTCGGTTTGACCTCCTCCTATTCCTACGATAGTCTTAGTAGCGGTTTCGGTGGAGGGTATGGCGGGGGATATGGGAGCGGATTCGGCGGAGGGTTTGGCGGATATGGTGGAGGGTATGGCGGAGGATATGGCAGCAGTTTTGGAGGCGGTCGTTCTGGGGTGCCCCGCGACACCGGGATAAATATTCGTCAAACTCTCGAAGTAGGTCTACACGGTCGAGTCGGAGAACATACCCACGTCGAGGTGGATTACAGCGATTCTGGTGGCGGATACGGGGGTGGATACGGCGGCTATAGCGGCGGTTATGGGGGTGGATACGGCGGGATGAAAGAGCAGAAAATTCGTGTCTGGTATGAAGGAACGGAGACAAGCATCCTCAAAACCCTCTCGTTTGGTGACTTGACGCTCAATCTGCCCAACGCTCGCTTTCTGAATGTTAATCGCAATCTATTTGGACTTGAGGCGGTTGCCCAGCTTGGCGGTGCAAAGTTGACGGCGTTCGGTTCTCGCAGCAAAGGGCTTTCGGATATACGCCGTTTCCGCGGGGAATCGCGACGCGCAGCCGGCGGCAGGGGCCTCCAAATTCCCGACGCAAATTATGTCAAAGAACGCTTTTACCTAATTCAACTCGGCGAAGATGAACTGCTCCACGACGCCTATCGTCCAATTAAGCACGGCAGCGAAGAGATCTATATTGACGACAACGTTGCCGGCAACAATCAGGGAGGTGTACGGACGGGACGTGGTTACTTCAATCTGCAGCAAGCAGGTCAGGACTATAACATCAATTACGAGACCGGTGAAATCGAGTTCTTAAGCCCGATTTCCGCCAGCTACGAAATCGTTGTCGCTTATGAATACCTCGGCGACGGCGGTGGTGTGGTTGGGAATCCGGGAAATGTCTTTGCAGACGAGAACGGGGACGGCACGGTCGACGAAGAGGGTGAGGAAATCGGCTACGTCACCATCAAAGGGAAGAGCTTCCGCGGAACAGAATCGCGGCGTGTATACAGCCTCGGCAACCGGAATATTAGTCCACGAGACTATCAAATCGTGATTGTGCGGCAGGGGAGCGGCGAATCTTTTGATACAGGGAGCGAAGAAGTCCCGTACATCCAGATCTTCGGACTCGATGAAAATGGGGATGGCATCGTTGATCCAGAATTTATCGACTTTGACAGGGGTCTCCTGACATTCCCTGATTTGCGTCCCTTCGTCATCGATGACCCTCAAAGCCCGTATTTTCAATTTAGTGATCGGCTGAGTAACGAAGCGATTTACCTTGAGAATCCACGGACAACTGATGCCGCCTATACAATCATCGTCGACTATTCTTTTCAATCGGAGAGGTATAATGTCGGGTTGTTTGTAATCCCCGGTAGCGAGAAAGTCCGGCTCAACGGGCGACAACTACAACGCGATATTGATTATACGATAGTGTACGAGGTAGGAAGTATCCGCTTCTTTACTGAACTTGATGAATTTGATGAGATTGTAGTCGAATTTGAGAGGACTCCATTCGGTGGATCATTGCAACAGACGGTCGCTGGCTTGTGGCTCGAATATTCCTACGTTCCCAAACAGAGAGCAGAGAAAAAGGAGGAGCAGAAGTTGGACCGGTTTGAAAGGCTTATTGGCACAACCGATCGCCCGGAAACCGACGCTATGCTTGAAACGAGGGACCCCGCCTTCGGGGGCAGGTCTTCCGATGGATTTGGTAGCAGGTTCGGCGGCAGCCAATTTGGAGGCGGCAGGTCTGGGCGGTTTGGAGGTGGTTTCGGCGGTGGTGGTTTTGGAGGATATTCAAGTTTCGGCGGTCGATCCAGGCGAGGATTGCGTGCAGGAGGCAGCAGCTATTTCAATCCAACCTTCCAGAAAGGATTTAGCTTTGCAACGGGCTACATCCTGAACACTGGACAAAAACCGTCTCGTATTCCTGACGTCAATGGTGCACCGAGCCGGTTGCAGGCTGTAAACTTCAATACTACCTTTGGCAGAGATTTCAATTTGGCGCCGCTGTTGAATCCATTGCCACTTGTCGCAATGCGTAATTTTCCGCTGTCGATAAATTTCAGCGGGGAAACAGCATTCTCCCACAACAACCCGAACAGTGTTGGTCTCGCCCTAATTGATAGCATGGAGGGAACACGAGAGGCGTCAAACACTCCCACGTTCAAACACCACTGGCGCGTGAGCAGCCTACCTGTAGCAGAAGGCGTAACTCTGGACAATCGGGCGCTATTTCGTGTGCTTGCGAAAGATCTCAATGAATCGCAAGCTGTGGGTAACTATATGCGTAATCGTGAGGTACCCGCATCGGTAATCAATCCGCTGGCAACTTCGACGGAAGAACGCCTCGTCATGGAGGTGGGTTATGATCTTACGGACGTTATCGAAGAGTGGGGAGGGTTCTCGTACGGTCTTTCCGCTTCCGGGGAAGATTTCTCGGAGCGCCAATTCCTCGAGATTTGGTTTCGGGTACGCGGTGACTCCGATGTGACCTTGCATATCGATCTGGGTGTCGTGAGCGAAGATAGCGACTTGGATAACCGACTTGACACCGAAGATCTGCCACCGGAATTGGAAGATATCAATGGGGACGGGAAAATTGACACGTTGGATCTCGATCTGGAAAACCTACCTACCTCTCAAAAATTCCGTGCAAATGGTTCCTTGGATACGGGCGAGGATGTCGGCTGGGAGTATAGCGCCGGGTTCCAACCGGTGCAAGTTGGTTCCAGCAATACAGTTTTAGATACAGAAGACCTTAATGGAGACGGGGTACTGGACACAACTGATGCGTACCTCGAAATTAAGATCCCACTCAACGATATCCCTGAAGAGTGGCTAAAACGCCAACATCCGAATGGCTGGACATTTCTGAGTATTCCTCTCAGCGCAGCGACATCAGAAGGCACCCGCTTACCCAACCTTGGGTATGTCCAACATCTACGTTTCTGGTTACAGAAGAACAGGTCTGGAACCGTTACAGGTAAATTTGAGTGGGCATCAATTGAGGTTGTTGGCGTTCAGTGGGAACGCGGCGTAGTCACGCGGAATGACGCCATTACCAATGATGCCGCTGAGCGGTTTACCGTTGGCACCAAGGATAACTTCAACTTCAATGACTATCACGCCGCCTATGAACAGATTAAGGATGAGGACGATTTTAGGAAGTTACATCCCTTCACAGAAGCGACATACGGCTATCAACAACGGCAGCAGCGCGAACAAACGCTGACGTTGGATTATGTGCTTCTGCCAGAATCCTTCGGCGTCACATCGCGGGTACTGCGCGGTCAACAACACGGTGAAGGACAAGATTTTTCAAAACACGATACACTCAGGCTGTGGATCTACGGAGACAGAAGCGAGACGACATTTGTATTGCGCCTCGCGCCGAGTATCCGCACCGGGTTCCGGTCCTCCTATCGCTCTGCAGGTCCTTTCGAGGATCCGCAAGATCAGGAAGAGGAAATCAACGTCTTTGAAAATTTGAGAGACTATTACGAGTACACCCGTGTAATCGATTTTGATGGCTGGAAGTTAATTGAAATAGAGTTAAGCGATCTGAAGCGGAACGAGTATCCAGACGCCGGTCTATTAGGCGGTGTCATACCACAGACGGGTCAGACTGACCTATCGGATCCGGATTTATCAGTTGAAGAAGTGGTAGATCCCGACGAACCCGATGGACATCCGGATGGCTTCGTTGTACGAGGAACAAATAGTTCCCAACTTTCGATAAAGAACGTCGGCGGCATCCTGATTGGGCTCCGCAACGACACCCCACGGGAGATTGGTGGGGAGGT
Source organism: Candidatus Poribacteria bacterium (assembly GCA_965220385.1). Lineage (GTDB taxonomy): Bacteria > Poribacteria > WGA-4E > WGA-4E > PCPOR2b > PCPOR2b. The sequence continues at coordinate 3,288,533 of OZ244825.1, forward strand.
GTGGGTCAACGAAATTCATCTAAGCAATCCGATCGTCCGTTCAGGTTGGGCACGGCGTGCTAACATGGATGTTAAACTCGGCAATCTGATTAAGGTTAATGGTGGATATGCAAAACAGGACAAAGATTTTGAAAATTCTGCTGGCGATACTGGACGCCAACGTCGACAAGATTTGGGTTATAGCACAACCAGCAATGACTTCAATATCAACAGCGAGCTTAGCCTCTTCTCTTGGCTACCCATCCGCTATTCTGTCCGAGAGGAGGAATCTGAAACAGAAAGTCAGCGTGGCTCGTTCAGCTCCTTCCAAAGTGGAAAAAGTAAAACCAAGAATCGGGACTTTTCAGCGACTTTTAATCTACGCCCACTTCCAGTGTTAGGATTCGCACTCAACCGTCAAGATTTTTGGAACGAACGGCAGGGAACTGAACTCAGCGATCTTTATACCGGCTCTTTCCAGTTCGGGCTTGGCTCGTTTTTTGGACTTGACGCCCAATATCACCACGAGGATGTTGAAACTGATTCATCGACGGCAACAGAGACGTACAGTAGCAGCGGTTCTTCATTTGGAAGCTATTATGGACGGAGCCGAGATGAAAAGGTTGATAGCGGCAGTATTTCACTCGATATCAGCCCGTTTGAGAGTTTCAGTCTGAACCCGCAGTATGAGGTCCGTCGAACGCTTGAGAAACACGATCCCAACGACCAAGGGGGACGTAGTTTCAGCAGCTTTGCACAATTCACAGATCCAACCGAGGAGACAGAAGAACCAACCGCAGCGCCGATTTTTACCATTGCGGAACGAGAACATCGACTTGCTCTGAACCCACGTCTGAATCGGGATCTGTTAGGTATTCGTCCAACGCTTAATAACCGGATCAGCCTAAACGAAAATTGGTTCGGCGATCGGAAAGATGCCCGGCTCAGTGCGAATATCAGTTTAGGGCTCAATGTCCGTCCGCGTGTGTGGTTCGGTTGGCTGTTCCGTGAACCGGAGCCTGAAGCCGCGTCCGAAGAAGGAGACGGGCAGGAAACAGAAAAGAACGGACAGGAAGGTAACAAGGGGCAGAGTGCTGAAAAATCCAAGCCCTCCGAAGAATTTGATAGCTTTGAGGCAGAGACGCGTCTTGAGGAAAGCCGCCAGCGAGAACTTGACAGGCTTGAACGGATGGGGGTCGATTCCGACACAATTGAAGATGCGGAGAACCAACGTGGGGACTGGATTCGTCGCGACAAAGCGGAAATGGCACGCAAGTTGAGAGAGCGAAAGAGTAAGGGAGAAGAAGAGGAGGAAAAGGAGGCGGGCATAATTCAACGAAGCATCGAAAGCCTTGGGCTGAATGCGAACGTTAGTCTTAATAACCAAGATTCTCTACGCGGATTGGATCCGGGTATGCGGATCGCAGACATCCTACAGCTTCCAGATGAGGCTGAAGAACGGACCCAGTCGCGCCAGGGCACGCGCTACAGTTTCCGCACATCGGTTGATCCGTGGAGTTGGGCTTCACTTGGCGGCAACATTGACCGCAGCAATAACTTCACCAAGTCATCAAGCACTTCCTCCCGAGCTGAATCCGTTCGTTATGAAGGAGATATCAAGATTTTCAACGCGAAAAACACGTCGAGCCTTCAGTTGAGATACGGTTACACGCTCCGGGATCAGAGCAACGTCAATACCCAGATTGGTCAGAGCACCGCTCACGAACCTTCGATTAGCTGGAGTCATACATGGAGAGAGACGACGAGAACTGCATTTGGTATCCGTCTCACACAGCGTGACGGGGAACGCAGCGGAATTGACACAACTTCGTTCATTGTTACGCCGAATGTTAGCGTCGACTACCGAGTACGGATAGAAGGTGGACTTCGTCTTCCCTTTGTCGGCAAGATTTCGCTGGAGCATGATTTAGACCTCAGTAACACGCTCTCAACGGTTATCCGTCGTGAACGGTTTGGAGCAAATAGGGAAGAACGGTCTGAGCGATATGAGACATCTCTGCGGGTTGGATACAGGTTAAGCGAGCGTCTTACTGCTGATATGAATCTCGGGTTGAGCTACAATAACGACCGCGTCGAAGAGGGGCGGGATTTCATTTCGGTGGCAAGTGCGTTGACGGTTCGTGGGGAGTTTGAGTAATCGTAAGGGATTGATTCGGTTTCACGTCCGCAAGTTGCTCGGCATCTCCATTGGGCCATTCTACCTTGATAAGATCAATTTGGGCGTCATTCCCAATTCCGAAGATAGCCGTGAGTTCGCTCTGTGAACAGTAGCTTGCGCCACTTTTCACCGTACGGGTCTGCGTACCAGATTTCGATTGCACGGTAATCTTCGCGCCGATTCCGCTCCGATTGCTCTTGGCCCCGACCAATTTCAACTTGATCCAGTTGTTGCGATTCCCGCCATCGTTACGGTATAGCCGGGCTGCCGTATCGGAAGCGTTCACCAACACATCCCAATCGCCATCGTTATCGATGTCCCCATACGCCGCGCCGCGCCCGACGATCGGTTTTTGGAGATCTGACCCAACTTTTGGCGCAACGTCCTCAAACTGACCGTTACCGATGTTGTGGAACAGATGCGGCGGTTGTGCGTAAGTCACTTCGCTCTGCACGGCGTTGATGTCATTCTCAATGTGACCGTTCGCTGCAAAGATATCGAGTTTTCCGTCAAGGTCGAAGTCGAAGAAGAAGCAACCAAACGTCAGCGTTAGCAGGCTAGCATACCCGACGTTGGCGACGGGCGCATCGTCAATAAAAAACTCCCCTTCGTTATGGTAGAGATTCATCATCTCATTGGAGAAATTCCCGATTACGAGGCTTTCTCGACCGCTGCCATTATAGTCCCCGGCATCAATGCCCATCGCTCCCCGGGCAACACCTCTTTCATCGTAAGCGATGCCAGCGAGCATTCCTCTTTCGATAAAGGTGCCGTCCCCGTTGTTCTGATAGAGCTTATTCGGCTGGGTGTCATTCGCCTCAAAGATGTCGGGAAAACCATCGGCATTGTAGTCAAACACGCAGACACCGAGCGATTTACTGGTGGGGTCCTCGATCAGGGCAATCCGTGAGACATCGGTGAAGGTTCCGTTCCCCCGATTCCTGAACAGTTTGCTCGCCTGTCCCGGATACGATCTGGGACCGCAGTAGGATTGATTCACTCCATCTAACGTGCAGAAAAGATTTGTTTCAGGCGTCCATTCTATGTAATTGGCAACAAAGAGGTCGAGGTTCCCATCTTTATCGTAATCCAGCCAAGCACAGCTTGTCCCGAAACCGGGATTATCAATCCCCGCCGATTCCGTTGCATCAAGAAAGGTCCCATCTCCCTGATTCTGAAACAACCGATCCGCCGTTAGGCAGCTGATATACAGATCATCATCGCCATCGTTATCGTAGTCGGCAACGGCAACACCGAGTCCATACAGTTCTACAGCAAGACCGGCGGTTTCTGTGGTATCGGTAAAAGTTCCGTCCTGGTTGTTTCGATAGAGTCCCGGCGTTTGTCGATTTCCGGTTGGGTGTCCGCGCCAATCCTTACCGCTCACTAACAGGATATCTTGCCAGCCATCGTTATCGTAGTCAATAAACGCACAGCCGGAAGCGATCTCTTCTGGAACGTATTTCCCGCCAAACGCACCGGTGTTGTGGACAAAGTCGATCCCTACCTTTTCTGTAATATCGACAAATTGAGGGAGTGTTTCTGCCGCGATTGTACCCTGGATCGAGATCAGAGATATACAGATAAAAAGCCATTTTGTTAATGATGTGGTTTTCATTATTGGCTCACAAAAAGATAAAAGTGCAACACACTCAGAGAAACCGAGTTTTTTCCTCAAAACTCGGTTTCTTTGCACAACTTCTTAACATGACCTCACTGTTGATTGTGTTCAAGTGCCCACTTTAACTTTCGCATTATGTGTCATCGCCGCCTCAACGGCAAGGCAGGTTTCAACCGTTGCAATCCCTTCCGACAGCGGACAAGCCAGCGGCGTATCTTCCAAGATGCTATCGACAAAGTTCTCCATCTCGTACACCCACTCGGGTGAACCGCGACCGTGTAGCGGCGTCGTGGTCAAACGCTCTGGATCCCATTCGGCAGACTTGTGCAGATAGCCTTGAAGCATTTCTTCCTCCCACCAACAGACAATTGTCCCGCCGTGCCCGTAGACGGAAAGCGACATGATGTATGGGCGTACCACCGACGCACTGGTAAATACCTTGCCCATCGCACCGTTCCTGAATTTCAGGATTGCGAGCCGTGCATGGTCCGTATAATCACCGGATACCTCCTCAATGTCACCAGCGATCCAGCGCAACAGATCTACGGAGTGATAGGCGATGCCCAACCGCATTTGGGAACGGGGGCTGCGTCCCCACGTCAGACGGCTTGGATATTCATCCGGATCCGCCTTATGTGCGTAGTTAGATGAGAGGTAGAACAGATCGCCGAGGTTTCCGTCGGAGACGACCTCTTTGGCGTGTGCGAAGGTGGGCCAAGAACGGCAGATATGTCCTGTGGCAGCCTTCTGGTTCGGATACTCAAACATGGCGATGCGAAGTGCTCGGCACTCCTCAATGGTAAGGCACGCGGGCGTCTCGCCAAGCACATGCTTACCTGCTTGTAAGCACGCGAGCAGTTGTTCCGCGTGGAGGTAGTGCGGTGTGCACAGGTTGAATGCGTCAATTTCGTCATCCCGCAAGGCTTCATCAAATGAGCGATAGATTTTCGGAACACCCCACGTCTCCGCCTTCATCTTTGAGGCATCAGAATGTGCCACCACAGCGGCAACCGTCGCCTTCTCAGATATTGCCTTGTAACCGTTAAAATGGTTCGTACCTGTCCAACCTGTACCGACTATACAGACGTTGACTTTTTCCATCGCTTAGATCTCCTTATTCCGATAAATCCTTTCGCATATAAGAACGGATTCGTTACTGGGTTCTCAAAAAAACTAACGTCACTCCGGAGCTTCTGTGATATAATAGCGTGGGTTGCAAACTGTGCGAGGAAGCTGCAAGGGTAACCACAAAGGTTACCCCTACAAAGGTCCAATCCAATGTAGGGGCGGGTCTTGTGCCTGCCCAACTCCCAGCTGCGTAAGTCCTATGGAGTAATAAGATAGGATTATACTGGCAAAGGTAGTTCCAACTGACTTTCCCCATCGCTCGGCATTAAGAGTAGTGGAAAAGTGGGGGTGTGTCAAGCGTAAAAACCCTATCCAACCAAAGCACAACAGAAGGCATTGGAAACCAATACTCTAGCATCATAAGGACAACTGTAACTCGTAACCGAACACCGGAGGTATAAGAGCTATGCCCAAACTGGTTGATCCCTTCATCGCAGATCCGGATGACATGGAAGCACAGATCGAATGCTTCAAAACCCACGGCTATGTCATCCTGCCAGACCTACTTTCACCCGATGAGGTCGACACCCTCAACGACGCCATCGATCGAGATCGGGAGGCGAACCCGTTCATGTGGTTCTCAGGAACTTCACCCGACTACAACTGCAATCTCTTGCTGACAGAACCCGCGTTTGAGATGAGCATCCGCCATGAAAGGCTGCTCCCACTTATCGGAGAACTGATGGGGGGTCCCATCTGTTTTGAGGAGCTTGCTGTGCGCCACCGTGGTGGAGAGGCTGAAGCGCGCGATACGGGATGGCACAGAGATCGTGGCTATTGGCCCGAACACCCCCTGAATCTCGATTATCCACAGGTCATCTACTACTTGAACGATGTGAACGAAACTACCCACTGTTTTTCTATCAGTCCGGAGCCGGCGGGCGGGGAAATCCTTGATGACAGAGACGCACATCTTGAACGCGGCGGCGTCCTCCATTTCTACGGCAGTGCAGGTTCGGCAATCCTTTTCAACTGCGCTACTTTACACGGCGTCACACTACGTAAAACCGATGAAGTGCGCCGTACCATTCAGGTCTATTATGGGCATCCTAACCGCCGTTCTTTGAGCGAAGTAACGATGATGCCTCCGAACCTATGGCGAGACCATTCAGACCCGGAAGTTCGGCGTTTCTACAGCAAATTCAATCGGTATACGAGAGTGATGATGGATGGCCTTAGTATGCCCGATGATAGAGAACACTCGCTTCCCCAACTGTAGGTGAAAATTATGGAATTCAAAGAGCATCTTGTTGATGACACAATCAGAAGCGTTTACGGGCTGGAAGTCGCCGACATGAACGGCAACGGCAAGAAGGATATCATCATGGGCTCGACCGGCGAGCCGATCATTGTCTGGTACGAAGCACCCGATTGGAAAAGGCATCTGATTTCGGATCAACACCCCGGCAACATCACCATCGCGGCTCAGGATCTGACGGGCAACGGCGTACCGGATCTGTTTGTTGGAAGTGCATTCAATCGGGGCGATCGTTCTCTTATCGAATATCTGCATTGGCTTGAGGCACCGGAGGACGGTGGACAGTGGAAAAGTCACTTCATTGAAGAGATCCCATACCTGCACCGGATCGCGGTTGCTGACATCAACGGCGATGGTCAACCCCTTCTATTCGCCGCCTCAATTCAGGGACCCGAAGGCGGGTTAGATGATTGGTACGATCCGGGCAGTCTCTGGTGTTATCCATTCCCAAGCGATCCAATCAACGATCCTTGGGAACGCCACTTAATTGATGGCGAATTGCATCTCAACCACGGATTGAGCGTTGGCGATGTGGACGGAGATGGCAGGCTGGATATTCTGATTGGCTGTCGCGACGGAGTGATTTGGCTTGAACCTCCTTCGGATCCGTTAATTGGAGAGTGGAACCGATGGGTAATCAGTGACCAAGAAAGCAGCGAGGTTTTCACGGTGGATCTTGATGGGGATGGAGTCAACGAGATCTTATCCATTGAACCGTGGCACGGGAACACGCTATCTTGGTACAAGGCATCAGGGGATTTGCGGACAGGTGAGTGGGCACGACACCAGATCGATGACACGTTGAACCGCGGACATTCGCTGCACGGGGCCGACCTCGATGGCGATGGGCGGGTGGAGATTATCTCTGGGTATAACGGCGAAGGCTGGAATCTCCAACTCTATCGCCCTGAAGATCTCGATCAGAACCGGTGGACGAAAGAACTCATCGACAACGGCGGCTTGGGGGTCGGTAACATGCACGTACTTGACCTGAACGACGACGGACGGGTGGACATCATCGCCGGGGGGTTGAGCACGGGCAACGTCAAGTGGTATGAGAATTTGAGCGCATAGCCTCTGGCGTTAGTTCATTAGTTCACTTGTACATTAGTTTATTAATGAACCAATGTACTGTGGTAAATTATAGAAATATATTGACACCTGTTTTGTAGGGGGCGTCCCCTCCGAATCGTGACTGGCTGCTTTGAGAGTCGGGAATCGGAGTTCCCTCCTACAACTCAAAAATGTCAAGTTATGGTGAACAATACAAATAAGTACACACATTAACCTTTGGTGCTAGTTAGTGAAAGGGTCTTTCCCACATTGTTGAAGCGTTCATTGATTCATTAGGGGTAGCTGATTGATTCGTCTTAGGTTCTACCCTTTGGTTGCACATGTCGCCCCTCCCCGATAAATCGGGATTCGAAACCGGGGTTTTGGGGTATTTGTTTATCCATGTACTATAAACATGTCGCCCCTCCGGGGCTAAAGGCACTGACGATCCAATAGTTTTCATGTTTCACGCATCACGTTTGACGTTATCAACAGCTGCAAACTAACACCAGTGGTTATTATTCAAATGTATCAGTAATTATAATTTTTACCATAATTGTAAAATCCACCATAATTGACCAATGAACCACTCCCCCTCACTTTCTTTTGATATGAACCCCTTTTTTACTCTGTGGTCTCTGTGTCTCAGCGGTAAAAAATCGTTCGTGGATTGCCTTTGCGAGCGGTTAGGTAGAGGAGCGCAGCATCCATCATGCTTATACTCTGTGCCAATGTTGGCAGTACCTCATTCAAATACCAAATTATCGATGTCGAAACATCAGCATCGTTGGTTAAAGGCGGCGTTGAGCGGGTCGGCAATTCACCGTCGCCATTCACGCACGATGTCCCCGGCAAACCGATTGTGACCGGCGAAATTGACGCCCCAAACCACAACGCTGCGATCGCGCACACGATAGATTTGGTCACATCCCCAGAAACCGGGGTAATGGAGGATCTCAGCGGTCTCGTGGGGATAGGTTTCAAAACCATTCTCGCTAGAGGGATTTGGCGTTCCGCATTGATAACAGACGAAGTAGTCAACGCACTCGAAGCCGATATCCCGTTCGCCCCGACCCATAATCCCGCTTACATCGCCTCGATCCGTGCCTTTCAGGAACGGCTCCCGAACACCGCTTTGGTCGCTGTTTTTGAGACATGGTTCCATCAAACAATGCCCGATTACGCCTCTGAATTTGGCGTCCCAAGGGAGTGGGTTGAGAAGCACCAGATCCGTCGCTACGGCTTCCACGGTGCGTCACATCGTTACATCTCAGAGCGTGTCCCCCAACTGCTCGACGATTCACCGTCGGATCTGCGGATTGTCTCCTGCCATCTCGGTGGGAGTTCGTCGCTGTGCGCTATCCGTGATGGTCAGTCAATTGATACGACGATGGGAGTTTCGCCGCAATACGGTCCCATTCAGTCGTCTCGAAGCGGCGATTTAGATCCGTTTGCGGTGCTATATCTGATGGATGCCGAAGGGTGGAACACCGACGAAATTCGCCGCCAACTGATTGAGGAATCAGGGATGCGAGGAATTTCAGGCGTCAGCGGTGATTTACGTGATGTCGAGGCGGCGGCAATGGAAGGGAATGATAATGCGCGATTGGCGATGGACACCTACTTCTATCAGGTCAAGAAGTATATCGGCGCTTACATCGCTGCGCTCGGCGGGGTGGATGTGATAGCGTTCACCGGCGGGATTGGTGAAAAGAGCCCGACCGCACGTGCAGCAATTTGCGATGGCTTAGAGTGGCAGGGTATATCGATAGACCGACAAAGGAATGAGAGTCATACCGGCGAAGGCGAAATCTCCACAGCCGATAGCCGGGCGAAAATCCTCGTCGTGCCAGCAGATGAGGAGATTATTGTCGCACGGGAAACCGCAAACGTAATCACCCAACACCACGCCTCAAATAAGTGAAGGGGGTTCATAACCGATTGTGGAAGTTATCGCCTGACCTGCTTGAGCCAGCTCCATGCCATGATTTTTTTGCCGGTGGGAGAAATCGAAAACGGAGAGTTAAACCATGCAGGATTACCGTCAGGATGCGGATTATTGGTGAGGTTCTGCTGATTCGCCCCATCGGCGTCCATCGCGTAGATTTCGGCATTCCCATTTCTATTAGATACAAATACAATCCGCTTACCGTCAGGAGACCAGGAGGGTTGCTGATCATCATGGCGATTCTTGGTGAGTCTTTGTAGATTCCCACCATCGGTGTCCATCACGTAGATGTCCCGGTTCCCATGCCTATCATTCCTATCAGAGTTAAAAGCAATCCGTTTACCGTCAGAGGACCAGGAGGGGGACCATTCATCAAAGTCATTGTTAGAAAGGTTGCGCTGATTGCCCCCATCGGCGTCCATCACGTAGATTTGCCGGTTCCAATCCTTATCACTCCTCTCAGACACGAAGGCAATCTGTTTACCGTCAGGGGACCAGGAGGGGGACCTGTCATGAAAGTCATTCTTGGTGAGTCTTTGTAGATTCTCCCCATCGGCGTCCATCACGTAGATTTCAAAGCGTATACCGTCCCACTCCCTATCAGACTCAAAGGCAATCTGTGCCTGTGCTTCAATGGCTACTATCAGCGACGTTAGACTCAAGACTACAACGCTAGCTAAAAGGATATGTGTCAGATTATATCTCCGGTGCATTTGACATTCCTCCTCTGTTTGCAAATCGTTTTTTTAGCCTTTGGGATTGATAAAAATCAGTATTCCAAAACAAGGCATCAAACAAACAAAATCACTAACATATTCCACCGTGAAACATTATGAACACTCCCCAAATAAGTAGGATCTACGCAGTTGAATATCCCAAGCTAAAACCCCGATTGCTTAGGGTTACTGGTTAGCTGTCAAAAAGATAGGTCAATAGCCGTTCTCCATCCTGAAAATCGGGAATCAGAATATCCGCACCAGCGTGAAGTAGCCTGCCCCGTTTGTCCGCGTTCATCTGGTAACGGTTGTTCTCTGCGGAAGTCACACCCACAGCGATTGCGCCGACCGCCTTCGCATTTTCGATCTCTACCGAACCGTCACCGACTACCAGAAGCTCACTTCCGGTCAGATTGAAATCATCAAGAATTTGCTGAATCACCATCTCCTTCGAGAAGTTCTGATACTCGCGCAATGCTCCGAAGATACCCCCGTCGAAGTAGGAGGCAGCACCAAGCAGTCCCGCTTCATGCCGAACAAATTCAACATCGGTCCCACTTGCGAGATAGCGTCTCACACCACGTTCTTGCAGAGACTGTAAGAACTCAAGCGACATCGGCACACGCAGATCCGCAGCTTCAATCTCTCCCCTCTCCAGTTTGGCGATGCGTTCAGCCACAGTTGGTAGGAGCAAGCTGTTATACAGATCTTTGTAATCCAACGGTTGCTTGGGAACGCCGCCCCGTTTCTCAATTTCTTCACAGAGCTGCATCATCTGGAAAATGGTCTGCTTGCCGGTCAGATTATCCACAAATTCAACAACAACCTCTTCCAGCTGCTCCGGCGTTTCATCCGTTTCCGTTTCTCCAAGCAGGATGTCAATCATCATGGGCACCATGACGCTCTGCCAACCATCGCGGACTAGCGAAATCGTCCCGTCAAAATCGAATAGGGCGTGGTGAATCTTTCCCCGATCAACTTCGCGGATAATCTCAATTGATGTGTTCTCTAAGGTGTGCGATTTTGCCACAGCTTGAAAGTTCCTTATTTGCGACGGGGGAGAAGGTTATTAGGCAAGGTCCTGCGCCCAATAATACTGTCCATACAGGTGAATCAGGTTTTTCGGATTGTCGGTTAGCAGATCGCCAAAGGTTATCTTTTGAATCTCCCGCTTCGGACCCGGCGCATCGTCGTGATACGCAGAACGTCGCGCTTGCCCCTCGGTGGGGTAAGCGATCCATTGACCGTGATCATCCCGGAATGCGTAGACCGTGCCGCTCGCTGGCGTGTGCACCTCGACGTCCGCATCTTGGAACGGACGGATGCGCGTTTCAGAGGCATCGTGATTTTCCAGAAACTCGATCCACGCGTTACGCATCCGTTCAGCCACATCAGGATGGGAATTCACAATGTTATGCTGCTGATCGGGATCGGTTTTCAGATTGTAGAGTTCGGAAGGCATCCCCTGCGGCGCACACAGGTAAGCCCACTCATCGTCTGTGATGGTGCTGGGTTCAACGTTCCGGTCAGAGCCGACCCAGCCGTCAAAAGTGGCACCCTCTACCGGCGTGTAGCCGGTCGTCCCTGCGCTGGGTGGGAATCGACTTGAGAAGGCGTAATCGTGGATCTTTGCCTTGTCTCCACCCATCAAGGGTAGGAATGAGGTCCCTTGGAGGTGTGATGGCGCTGAGATTCCAAGGAATTCCAAGATTGAGGGTAAGATATCAGGGGGTTGGACAATGCCGTGAACCCGTTCACCTGCTCCCAATCCATCGGGATGATGAATCAAGAGGGGTATCCGGACGGTGATTTCGTAGAGCTTACCGAGTTCGGCTCCCGGCTTGCCTTGTAGGTCATGGTCTCCGAACAGGTGCCCGTGGTCGGACGCCCAGATGATGAGCGTATTCTTAAAGAGCCCCAACCGTTCTGCCATATCCAGAAATGCGCCCACCCACCGATCCGTCAGTGTAACGTTGCCGGCATAGAGTGCACGGAGATGCGCCGCCTCCGCCTCGGACATATATGTTGGACGACCGTATTCCGGGTACAACATCTGATCTCCATCGTAATCGGGATCGGCGTATAGCGCGTAATCGTACCAAGGACAGTCGAACGGTTCATGGGGATCCCACATATCGACATAGAGGAAAAACGACTCTTGGTTGTGGTTGGTCTCCAGCCAATCCATCGCTTCCGACATCCCCCGTCCAATGCAGAACTCACGATCGAATTGACGGGCGGCGTGGTTGCGGAGGTAGTTTTGTAGACCTGAGATATTGCGGATTTTATGGGGTTGTGCCCCCAACTGAATGTCCAGAGAGGGATCAGTTATCCATGGATCACCCTTCTGGCTATGCACAAAACTGAGCCCCCCAAAGCCGCGAGTGTAGTTATAATCGTGCATCGCAAGCATTGGGGTATCCCATATCATTTGGGTATGCACACCGTTCGCCGACAGGAGCTGCCCCCAAGTCACATCTCCAGGGCTCAAGGGCTGCCACCCGCGAGAAGGGAAACCGAAACGCCCGGTCGCCAAGTCCCACCGGTTAGGCACCGTCGGATAGGAGGCTGCGTAGAATTGCTCAAAAAGGGCTGCGTGCTGGGCAAACCCATCCAGATTGGGCGTCTGAATCCAAGAGTTGCCGTAGCATCCCAAGTGGTCCCTGCGAAAGGTATCGTTCATGATAAAGATGACGTTCATGGATGTGCATACTCCCTTTTTTATACATCTGCTGAGCCGAGCCGTACTCGCACCTGTGCAGTGGATTTGTCAATCCACTGCACAGGTGCTTTGAATCCCGATTTATCGGGGCGTTGATTTTCTTACTTTGGTTCTCATTCGCCGAAACGGTAGCCGATTCTACAAATGGCAACTTGATTTACCACTATCAAACCTTTGTCAATGCATCGGTAATCTTTTCAACGATACCATCCGCACGATCACGGATTTGATCAGGTGTAAGGCTTTGGATCGGGTGATCAACGGTGGTTGGATGGAAATCGCGATAACCGAGCGATTTCGCTTGAACTTCCCCGGCAGCGAAGAATACATCTGAGCAGATCGATACGCTGGGGATGCCCCGTTCTTCTAAAGCGGTTCCGTCGTGCACACTGCACGATATACAGGAACCTCAGTCTGCAAGCCCTTCCACCACGAAGTCGCACCGATCAGCGAGTTCCGTGATGAGTTCTTGGGGCGCGGGACGTGCAAAGGTTGGTTTTGTGACACGCACCACATCGACAAGGTCAAAATGCTCACGCATGAGTTCTTCGACACGGTCGAGGAAGATGTCGCTGCCGTTTTTACTGATATTTAACAAACCCATTACCTTGCCGTTGAGGTCATCAAGGCGCGGGGCAAGATATTTCTCCGATGGGTTGTTTGGAGCGATTGGATCGAGTAGAGTTGTGTTTGCCATTGTAAACCTCCGATGGATTTAAGAAATGTATGTAGATAGGATAGCAATTTCGATGGCGCCTGTCAACATCTATTTCCGTTGAATCTCTTTGGCAGTGTGGTATAATACGCGAAGCGCAAAATGCAGAATTGACAACGACTTCGGAGCCTCTTTTCGCTCAAATGATAACGACAAAAGAACTGACCAAACGTTTCGGCAAACTTGTCGCCGTGGATAGCCTGACCATGCAGGTCGAAACAGGTGAATTGTTCGGTTTTCTGGGTCCCAATGGTGCCGGGAAGACTACAACTATCAACATGCTAACCGGTTTGATCCGTCCAACCTCCGGCACCGCGACGATTTGCGATTATGATGTCAGGACACAGGCTTCACAGGTGAAAGCGATAACGGGATTGATGCCCGACACACCGCACCTCTATGAGACGTTGACAGGGAGGCAGTTTGTTCGCTTCATTGCAGATCTCTATGAAATTGATCCTAAACGGTCAGAGCGGCAGAAGGAGGAGCTGTTGGAGGCGTTTGATCTTACTGACGCCGCAGACTCACTAATCAAAAGCTACTCCTACGGCATGCAGAAAAAGATCCTTTTGACAGCGGTGTTGGTGCATGAGCCGCGTGTTCTATTTCTCGATGAACCGACAAGCGGCCTTGACCCGAAAAGTGCTCGCATCGCAAGGGACCTCTTGCGTGAGTGCTGCGATCGTGGATGCACAGTGTTCATGACTACGCACGTTCTTGAGATTGCAGAGCGGGTGTGCGATCGGATAGGTATCATTAACGAAGGAAAGCTTGTTGCGGTAGGAACGATGGAGGAGCTGCGTAAAAGCCGCACAACGACGGACCTGAGTTTGGAGGACATCTTTCTGGAACTAACGGACGACAGTGAAGAGGAGATTGTATGACGGGAGGATTCAAGAGTTCATTGAATAAACCAATGGGGGTTGGATGAGATGTGTTAATTCAGCGGCGGAGTTTGGGGATCTGTCAAGCGGTGTGCTTTTCGGACCAGATCTGGATTGATGGAAAACCGTTTGGCGGCGTCAATTAGATGATTCACGTGATCGTGCATATCCTGTTCCATCTGGGAGATACGGTCTAACAGATAGGGTCTGCCGCTCTGATAAATCGCATCCTTGATGGTCGAAACCAACTCCGCATAGATCGCATCTGACTCACCGGTCTCAAGCGCAACAGCAATCTCAAATGCGTCATTGAGTGTGACCTGTTCTGTGTGCACACGTTCTTCGTACGCATTCAACGTCTCATTAATTCGTTCGATAGATACATTGGCTAACTGCGGACCGGGGACATCTAGCCCGAAAGTCTGGGCGCAGAGCGAACGTCCAAAACCAACGAGGAGATGATGTTGCCACTCCTCTGCGCTCATCTCCTGCCAAAATCGCGCAACTCGTTCATCGACATCGCCCAATCGGACAGATAGTGTCGCATATAGTTTTGCATGCCTCAGTTCAATATCTTGGCATAAATCAAAGGTTTCTGCTAAAGTCATAGCTAATTCATCCTCCCTTCCATAGCATTTCATCCTCATGTATCCTTACCGAGAGCCAATTCGTGTCGTAGGGCATGAACAGTATGTGAGGATTTCCCGTATTCGCCAAATCGCAACTCCAACTCTCCCAGACTTTCCAACGAGCCAACCACTGTAACCCAATCACCAATCTGAAGTTCTGTATAACCGTGCGTGATTATGATATATCCAGCACGGCGAGCCGATAGGATTAAGACATCGGACGGTAGACGCAGATCCCGGACAGCCATACCCGCTAGGTTGGGATTATGGACCTCCAAATCAATAATATCATGGTTCTCCTCCATCCCAAGTAACAGTGATACCGATGATGGCGCCCGCACAAAATGGTCCAGTAAACTAATGATCGCCGTAGAGGGTCTGACAGTAAACGCACCCAATTCACCGAAACGATCATAATTTGCCAGATCGTTCAATCGCACAACGAGCGTGTCTGTTCCAAAATGCTCATAGATAAGTTCACAGATGCGGTGATTCTCTTCGTCAGAAAGCATGGTAACAACAGCCCCGGCTTCCCCCACACCAAATGCTTGGAATTCACCTAACGAAAGAGCGGGCATCGGCTGGGCATCGAAATACGAACTTGTCACATTTTCCATCTCTCCCGTTTGACTGTATGCAACCTTTACCTCCCAGTCATGTGCGCGTAGCTGGCGAGCGAGTGCCAACGCTTGACTGTCCGAACCAAAAATGATGGCACTGTGGATCTGGTCTGGCTCAGATTTCTTGGCACGAGGCCGCGCTTCCTTCACCCAAACGAGCGCCCACTTGAAAAGGGTAGGTCCGATAAGCTGATTCACCACGATGGTCGAAATCATCAGTGTGGCGAAAGCTGGGCCCCACGCCGGAAACGCACCTCCGACCTCTTTAGCCAGTCCCAATCCTACGCCAGCTTGGGTGATATAAGCCATCCAGCTGACTCTGTTGTGCGTCATTGGATCTCCAGCCAGAACGCCGCCGGTAAAAGAGCCGATGAATATCACTGCAAGACGAACCACCACCAACAGTAGTGTAATTGGCCAAATATCTGCCAAAATATCCAGAGTAAGTGAGGCGCCGGTCAGTGTAAAAAAGGCGATATAAACCAGCGGTCCCACCTCGTGCAACGTCTTCAGGAACTCATCCCGCGCGTCGGTCCTGTTAATCAGCCAGAAACTCCCAATCATGCAAACGAGCAGTGGCTCAATAAACACTTCAAACGGTAGGCTGGCATGGGTGGCATGGCGAATCCAAATGGTTACGGCAAAGACAGCGTAGCCTGTCAGTAAGATGCCGCCTATCTTCGCGCCGTGAGGGATTCGGCTTGACAGAATGCGTTGTAAGATTCGTCCAACGACATATCCCCCTGCCACTGCTGCTGTCAATTCAGCGAGTAACAGGACGATGAAAGTCAGATTAAACTGAAGTCCGGTTAGAAGGGCATCTGCGATAGAGGCATTGACAGCAAACAGGACGATGACCAGGACATCGGTAACAACAGTCACGCCCATGACTGTTTGCGTAAATGGTCCTTTGGCACGGAGCTCTTTTATAATCGCAACAGCGGAGGAGGGGGACCGCGCGACCAGAATCGCACCGGCAAGAATAGCGATGGCAACGCGACCTGTAACTGGAAGTCCCCGCATGAATGGCATAAAATCGGCCAACACAAGCACGGTCAAGCTGCCTAAGATAAAGGTGCTGACAACAATCCCAATGCTTACCAATTTAATACTTCTAAATCGGCTTCTCAGTTCCTTCAGATACAGTTCACTTCCAGCAACAAAGGCAATAAATGCTAAAGAGAGCTCATCGACAAAGCGTAACCGCTCAGTCGCCTCTACAGAGATGAAGTCAAATATAAAAGGACCCGCAATTATACCGGTAAAGAGAAACCCGCTGATCAAAGGCAGCTTAAATCTGGTGAAAAACTGTCCAATCTGTTTTGAAGCCAATGCGACGAGCGCAAAACCGGCGATAAACATGAACAGGCTTTGATAGGCTGCCATAGTTACCTCACCTCAACGGGATTAACTAAAGCATTAGCCCGCACTGTTAACCCCAATGTCTTGGGTGATCCCGGAGTAAGCTCGGGGGAGTGGAGGAGATAAAAGATGGGAGCGCACTTGGATGCGCTTCCGTCCACGTCTCCACACCTTTATCGCTTTGTTCATTAGCCTCTTGATTGCGGGCAGCGGTGATGATGACTTTTCCTGCCTGTTCATCACTCATGAATCCAGTGTTAAGGACAATGTCGTAGTGCTTTGGATCCGCCCAATCAGCATCGTAGTAATGCTTGATATATTGAGCGTGTTGCTTGTCGACAGCCTCAACCTCTCTCTCCGCCAAGGGATAAACGATGCCTTGTTCGTTCATGACCCGTTCGATACGATCTGCAACGGGTGCAACGAATCGCACGTGAAGCGCATTTGGTTTATCCGCGAGAATCATCTGGCTGCCACGTCCAACAATGACAACATTGTCCATCTGCCACAGTTTTTCGATGATATGCCGGAAGAATCCCAAGACCTCCGTTTCAGTAGGGATGAGGTCCTCATCAAATGCCATATCCCTCTCGACAGGATAGCTATCCATCAGAAATTCGGACGGGTAGTAGTAGTAAGGGAAATCCAGGTATCGTGAAAACTCTGGAACAAAGAGTTTCTTGAGGAACCCCTTCAGTCCATTTTCACACTTCTCGTCGTAGCGACTAACCTGTTGGGCGGTTGTGTTGGCGGCGCGTGCCACCTCGTTGAGGATATTTTTATCAAAATAGTTATATCCCAAGTCTTGGGCGACCTGCCGGGCAATCTCTGTGCCGCCACTGTAGTATTCTCTGGAAACTGTAATGACTGCCATGATCGTTTACCTCCTTTTATAATACTAGGACGCGATAGATACTGCATCCAGATTGTGTTTAACCTTGCTGTGGTGCTTGTTGAGTTTTCCGCCTAAGTACTGATGTTCAATTTTACTGCTTCGTCGCTCTCTTTAGATTAGAAGAGGCAGACGTTGAAGTTACGCTTATCTAAGCAATGTCCTCCGCTTCATGCCTTGGACTGCCAAATGGAATCGCCGTATCCTCAAAGATTTCCCACATTGGGGGTTGCATCAACTGATGTGCAACATCAACTCCTTCACGATACTCCTGAAGGATCTCATAGGTCAGTCGATCTATCGTATCATTTAATCCATCCTCAAAACCGTTCAGTTTGAGCCTTAAAGACGCTTCACCCCATAGCATGTCAATGTCCTCCTTGTTTTTTTGATGTTTGTCTTTCAACCAGCTACCTTTTTTCTACAAGCGAATCGACACGCTTGACAAGTTCCGTGTAATCAAAGGGTTTGTCAAGGTAGTCCGCACAACCGATGCGCTTTAATTCACGAAATAGTGATCGATTTCCATAGGCGGTGATGAGCAAAACAGGTATCTTGATTTTCAGATAATGCAACTCATCAATCAACTGAAGTCCGGTTAAACCGGGTAGCCGAAGATCCGTGATGAGTAGATCTACCGGGTGACCGTTCTCTCGTGCCGCCAATATTTCTTCTAATGCTTGTTGCCCCTCCGCAGCGGTTGTGACCTGATAATTCGCAGATTCCAGAATAAACGCAAGGGTGTTAAGCATGTTCTGTTCGTCATCAACGACGAGGATATGTTCCTTTGCCATATTCTCCATGTAGACCGTTACAGGCAAAGGACTCGGTTGGACGGCGGGACTGAGACCGGATTCCGCAGGGGCAAGCTCCTTGCGTCCCCCGGACGCTCCAAATTGTGACTCGATCCCGTAGGATTCCGCTCTATCAACTTCACCAATCCTTGTGCAGAATAGTGCTTCCTGACCGAGAGTTTGCGTTAGAGTCTCCATAATTCTTCCTGTGTTGTCTGAGGTTCCTGTTAAAAAAGCCAAATCCACGCTTAGTCGTCGCTCTCGCGTTCGCCTAACTCCTTGTCTAACAGATAAAGCGCCGTCCCCTGATCACCGATCATTTTTAGCTGATCCAGTACCTGACGGGCTTGCTTCTCCTCTTCGACCTGCTCCGAAATAAACCATTGCAGCTCCACCTGCATGGGGTAATCTTTTTCTTGGACCGCTAGTTCGTAGAACCGATCAATGGTCTCTGTTACGTGGCTCTCATGCTGCATGACCTGCTGGAAAGCATCTGTTGGAGACTGAAATTCTATAGGCGGTTGAGCAATCGCTTCGAAGGTTGCCTGTCCGTTCCTGTCGTGGAGGTAGTCGAACAACCTCATCCCGTGTGTCCGTTCCTCCTCGCCTTGTAACCGCATCCAATGCGCGAAACCACCTAAATTAAGCGATTCAAAGTAGGCTGACACCGACAGGTAAAAGTAGGAGGAGTAAAATTCGTGGTTAATCTGTTTGTTCAACGCTTTCTGAATTACTAGATTCAACGTGGTTTCTCCTTCCTGTTTTTTGGATTCTTCTCAACACATCTGTCATAACTATATGCAAAATAGCTGCCAAAATGTGCCAAGATGAGAATATACACACTCTTAGCATCTATATCACACCGGAGACAATCACGTAGAAACCGCTCTATTTACTGCTTTCAAGCGTTACACGGGATTGCTGTGAACTCGGATAGATACCACTAATTGATATAAATAGGGTCTGGAGGAAAGAACTGAAAGGGGTGAAACGGATGGGAGCGTATTTTTGAGATAGATGGCTCGCAAACCCTTTGAAAATCAAGGTCTAAAGCGAAAGAAACAGATGTTTCTGCAAGACACAAATGTTTCACCCCCTTGGAAAATGCTGGGAGCAGATTCTAAAAAAATATATGTCTCCGCAATCAAATCGTGTTATAATCAGCTTTCGTAAGTTCCGATGGAGTTTGTATTTCGCATTTCGACAGTGTCCCCAGAGGGAGAGCCATGAATCCAGTCCAAACAATTTCAGCCGAAGAATTAGAATTGCTTAAAGCCGTAGACACGCCCACAATTTGTAACGTTATAGAACTTTTTGATGTGCGTCCCCGCAACGTGGGCTATATGGATGACCGCATCCAATCCTGTTTCCCAGAAATGCCGCCGATGGTTGGGTATGCGACAACGGCGACGCTTTCTACCGGTAATCCGCCGCGTGAAGGGGAGACCTACGCCGGTATGGATAGCCAGATCGCACAGATCAACTCGATTCCTGAACCCCGTGTGGTTGTCTTCCAAGATCTTGATGTTCCATCCGCTGCGGCGACCTTTGGCGAAGTAATGTGCATGACCTATCAGACCTTCGGTTGCGCAGGACTGGTCACGAGCGGTGCCGGTCGAGACTTAGATCAGGTGCGGGAGATCAATTTCCCCACCTTCACGAGCGGGACCAACCCCTCTCACGGCTACCACCAAATAGCGGATGTGAACATCCCAGTGCATGTCGGCGGGACTACGGTCTACCCCGGGGACTTGATACATGGGGATTGCAACGGCGTAACGACTATTCCGAACCATATTGCCGGTAGTGTTGCGCATCTGTGCGCGGAATATATAGAAGCCGAGGGCTATGTGCTCGACTTTCTTAAAACTGGGGAGCGTGACTTGGCGGGGTGGCAGTCAGCGCGGGCTGCATCTGCAGAGAAGATGGCTGAACTCCGAAAACGCGCGCTGGATTCGTTATGAAAATCGGATTGCTCTATGAACCCGCGTACTGGTTCCTGTTAGCGGACCTGGTTCGCGGGCTTGAGCATGAGATTAGGCTTGCTGGAGGGCAGAGTTATCGACTGACCTCGGCAACGCTCGGTCAGACGGACGTAGATTTGGTCTATGTATTACCCTGCGATGAGCTTGAAACACTGAAGCAGATTGAAGCGGAACGACTTGTCATCAATTCAGTGCGATCGCAGGAGATTGCCATTGATAAAATAGCAACTTCTCAGCTTATTATTGAAAACAACCTACCGACACCTGAGACAACCATCTCCCAGACCCCCGATGCAGTGATAGAAATATTAGACCGCTACGGAATCGCGTTACTGAAATCAACAAACCTATGCGGCGGTGCAGGGCATCGGATCTTACGGCGTGAGGGAGGAATGATAACTACACGGAGGCGGGATCGGACCTATCAGGTCGCTTTTGGAGAGTGCAACCGTATCCTTAATCAGACGCTGGTGCTTGCACCGCCCTACTATGTGCAACAGTTCATCGGCACAGCTGCACAAACCAATGACCGTGTCTATCGTATGTATGTTGTCGGGAACAAAGTGGCTATGGGCACATTACGCGTGAAGGAGGGCGTTGATACGGCTGAAGCGTCGATTATTAACGCTGCCACGGGAGCGCGTTATGAATTCCTACAAACACTTGATGAAGAGATGGTATCATTTGCTCTGCGTTTGGCGGATCTGATTGGGTTTGAGATTGGTGTCGTTGATTTGTTGTGCGATCCGTCAGAACGTCCACTGCTCATCGAAGCCGACTGCGATGGTCGCCATCTGTTCATCTGCCGAAAATTCCAAGAGGTCCCCGGATACAGCAGTCTCTACAATTTTAATGCACATCTTGTCAAACGACTTGCGGAAATTGCGGATGGTGCTCCGCACCGCCAATGATGAATAATGCTCAAGGAGATTTGATATGACCCAACAAGAACAGCAAACCTTCTTTGAAGAAGAGGGCTACCTCGTCGTAGAGAATCTACTATCGCCAGAAGAATTGGTAGAATGTCAGGCTGAAATTCTACGCCTACACAAACTGGCCGCCGAACTGGAAGCGAAGGACGAGAATGGTCACTTTCAACGTGAACCTTATGCCAAAAATGAGTCACAAGAAATGGCCACCCACGGTGCCGCGGATGATAGACTTCCGGTACTAAGAAAAGCCGAAAACACCCGCCAATATTCGGATGTATTTCGTCGCCTCTCAGTCCATCCGAAGCTGATCCAAGTTGTGCAAAAGCTCCTTGGACCCGATCTCTTGCTGTTCAGAAGTACATTGATGTTCAAGCCAGCATTCCACGGCTCCGCACACGGCATCCATCAGGATTCCGCGTATTGGCCCATGGAGCCGCCGAAGTTGGTGACGGTGAGCATTGCACTCAACGACGCCACACCTGAGAATGGATGTTTTCAGGTGATTCCCCAGAGCCACAAATGGGGGCTGCAGTCTTGGGGACATATCGCTCGCGAACAGGATGAATCTCTGACAGACCATGAGGATCGCGATTTTTCAGGACAGATTGAGGTCCCCCTGTCTGCGGGGAGTGCGCTGTTTTTCCACAGCCTCATGGCGCACGGTTCCGGACCGAACCGCTCACCAAATCCGAGGAACACCGCACTTTACGCATACTTCTCGCCGCAAGTCCGTTATGTACCACGCAACGGCAAGCCGGAACGGAAGTCGTTTCCAGTCGCCGCCGGGCTTGATGGCAAAGAGGAACTGACGCTCGTGGCTGAAGGTGCTAAGTAGGCACCGAAGCGCGAAACATAATTATAGTGGATTCTAAAAATAATATAGGCACTTTCGCTCCCCATGTTTGGTAGGCGCTGTTCCCGATTGATCGGGACGCGCCTATTCGGTGCGGTTAGAAACCGCACCCACCGGGGGTGATAGCTCCACCCAACTATCTAATTAAAAAAGAAATAGGAGAACCGATGGCGAATTGGGAAAATTATCTGGAAAGCAACAAGTCTCGATTCTTGGATGAGATGCTGGACTTCATCCGTATTCCGAGTATCTCCGCACTATCCGAACACGCCGGCGATATTCAGCGCGCTGGTGAATGGGTTGCAAACCGTATGAACGCCGCTGGCATCGAAGGGGTCCGCAGCCTGCCGACCGATGGACCTCCGGTGGTCTACGGCGAATGGCTACACGCTCCGGACAAACCGACCATCTTGATCTATGGTCACTTTGATACGCAGCCTGTTGATCCGGTAGAGCTTTGGTCTGACCCACCCTTTGAGCCAGTTGTACGGGATGGAAGGGTGTACGCACGCGGCTCCTCAGATGACAAAGGAAACATGCTTATCCCCATCCTCGCCACCGAAGCGATGCTGAAGGCAGAGGGAAGCCTACCAGTCAATCTGAAATTCTTCTTTGAAGGTGAGGAGGAGATCGGTAGTGGGCATCTCCCGGACACGATAGATTCCTATAAGGAATTATTGGCTTGTAATCTGGTAGTCAGCGCCGACGGGTTGCAGTGGCGTGAGGACCAACCCTCACTGCTTGTTGGGTTCAAGGGACTATGTGCGCTGCAGATTGATGTGGTGGGCCCCAATGTAGATCTGCATTCTGGAATTTATGGCGGTACTGTCCAAAATCCGATTCATGCCCTCGTGCGTCTCTTAGATTCTATGCGGAGTCCGGCAGGCGATGTGTTAGTCGAAGGTTTCTATGACGACGTAGGCCCACTTTCCGCTGCGGACCGAGAGCAGATTGCAGATATCGGTCACGACGAGACCGAGTATAGGGAACAACTCGGTGTGGATCGCCTCTTCGGTGAGCCGGGCTATACGGCACTCGAACGAGCATGGGTTCGCCCAACACTGGAACTGAATGGCATCTGGGGTGGTTTTCAGGGCGAGGGCAGTAAAACTGTCATTCCGAGTGAAGCCCACGCGAAAATCACCTGCCGTTTGGTGCCGGATCAGAACCCGAACAAGATTTTGGAGCAGCTCACCGCTCACATCGAAAAATACACGCCACCGGGGGTGAAGATAAGCACCACGCCAAAAGCTGCGCCCTCCTCGGCATACCGAATACCGGACGATCATCCGGGGAATCAAGCGGCTTACGCTGTGCTCGAAGAGGTGTACGGAAAAACGCCGTACTACACCCGACTGGGCGGTACCCTTCCGGTATGCCGTCTTTTCCTGGATAAATTAGATGTCTATACGGTGACCTTCGCCTTCGGCTTGGAGGATGAAAATGCGCACGCCCCAGACGAATTTTTCCGGATCAGCAGCTTTGAGGGTGGACAGAAAGCCTATTGCAAACTGTTAGAGCGACTCAGTGAACAGGAAGGACTGTAAGGCTCTGCGCTCGGATGTAATTAGGAAGGAGCAGAAACTGTGCAATTAGCGAAGCGAACAGCAGTTATAACAGGGGCGGGGTCGGGGATTGGTCGTGCGATCGCTTGCCGATTTGCCGCCGAAGGCGCCCATGTCGTCGTAGCAGATATTAACGATGCCGCTGGAGTGGAGACGGTTGCAGCAATCGAAGATGAAGGTGGAACTGCTCGGTTTGTGCGTACGGATGTAACGGCGACTGCTGAAGTCGAGGCGATGGTGTCTCAGACAGTTGATATTTACAGCAGCATTGATATCTTAGTGAACAATGCGTACTTCTGTGATGGAGGCGACATCCTCACCGTTGACGAAGAACTGTGGAACAGGAATATAAGCGGTTGTTTGTCAAGTGCCTTCCTCTGCTGTAAGGCTGTTTTGCCGCACATGATTGATCAGGAGAAAGGAGCGATTGTCAACATCGCTTCGGTGAATGGGTTACTCGGACTTGGCGAGGAGGGATATAGTGCCGCCAAAGCGGGGGTTATCTCGTTGACGCAGAACATCGCTGTCCGCTACGGAGAGCATGGTGTCCGCGCCAATTCAATCTGTCCGGGAACCATTCAAACGCCTGCATGGACGGCGGTACGTGAAAAGGATCCGAACGTCTTCGACCGTCTGGCGAAGTGGTATCCGCTCAAACGGGTTGGGGTGCCTGAAGAGATTGCTGCAGCTGCGCTCTTTCTGGCATCGGATCAAGCATCTTTCGTCACTGGTACAAACCTCGTAGTGGATGGGGGATTGACCGCTGGTCTGAAACGTATGGGTGAAGAACTGGTAGGAGAAGGGACAGAATAAGGTATCCACATTTAAGCACATAGAGATTGGAGATAGAGCCATGGCATCAACACAACTCAGCGATCAACAGATGGCGTTCTTTGATACGTTTGGCTTCCTGTCTTTTCCGGGATTGTTGGCTGACTGCGCTGATAAGATTATTGACGAGTTTGAAGCTGTCTGGGCTGTCCACGGGGGCGGGCATAACGGTGCGCTGCACGACGGGGTGAATCGTTCTTGCATCTGCCCGTTCCCTGATCTCAGTGAGTACCTTAGTTCCCTACTGGACGATCCGCGCATCCACGACATCGCTGCCAGTATTTGTGGGGAGGACTTTAACTATACAAGCGGCGACGGCAATCTCTACGCCGGGGACACCCGTTGGCATTCCGACGGTTACAATGGAAACCGGCTGATGGATATCAAGATCCCTTTCTACCTCGATCCGCTCACCCGCGATACGGGTGCACTTCGTGTGATCCCCGGCAGTCACCGCGTTGGCGAGCCTTATGCCGACACGATTGAACGCGATATCCGTGAGAGCGGGCAGATCTGGGGGATGTCCGGTCCTGAAGTCCCGGCACTCATTCTGGAGACGAATCCCGGCGATATTGTCGTCTTCAACCAAAACCTCAAACACGCTGCGTTTGGCGGCTCTGAGCGACGCCGGATGTACACAATGAACTTCTGCTCTCGTTACCCCGAGGAACGGCTTGGGGAATTGCGTGACATGTTCGCTAAAGAAGCACGGTTCTGGATTGATCGCATCCACGGCGAAGCGATGATCCGCACCGCAGGACCCGAGCGGATGGTACACTTGGAGCAGGTGATGGAAAATGACACCCACCTCGTTGAATTACATCGGGAACTGAGACAGACGATGACGGAACCGTCGCGTGGATGATGTAATTTAATATAACCACTCTAAAAACTGGTCAACGTTCGGAGGAGTTGAAAATGGATTTATGGAATAAGAAAGTAGAGCGGGATTTCTTTGAAAAAACAATGCATGATTTTGCTTCACCTCAACAGCTTTTTTACGTAACTGATGATAATAGGTACGTTGCCTATTGGCCAAAAAATTATCAAGGGCAGAAATCAACTCTACAAAGCAGGAATGCCCTTATCGGCAATTTCACTGAAACATGGACAAGAGAATTATTAGAAAAGTGTGTAAAAGACGAAAATCTTTTTGCAGTTCAGGGTGCAGTATGTACAGAGCTAGGATTATCCACTAGATCTCCGGCGGATGTTGTTATTGCAAAACGAAATAGCAGGACACTTGCGCCAGAAGATATTCTAATGATTTTTGAAGTGAAGATGTCTGTGGTATGGAATTGGGAATTGCAAAGTAACCGATTGATATGCTTGGGAGATTATAGAACGCATCAAGGTCAACCGGGGCTTTTAAGATCGGATTCTATGCTAAAAGCAATTGGTAAAGCAATTAACATCAGACTATCAAGCCCCAAGGCCTCCACAATTCCTATCATTGTGTTTGGTAACACTCCCATCACAGAAAGCTATTTGAGTAAAGTTGACCATCTGAAAACATCAGGGGTTGTGCAGGGATTTTTTTCAATCAATCCGAAACCTCTTGCTGACGAAAATACTATAAAAAGCACGAAAAAAGAGGGATTTATCAGATTCGATTCTTATGAATCTTTTAGGTCTTCTTTAGCCGAACTGCTTTCAACAGAACTCAATTTTTTCTCTAGCATGAAAAGTAAAGAAGCACTTGGTAGATTTATTGAGATAGCAGATAGAGAATCAACCTACGAACAGAAAGCGGAAAAATTTCTCAAATTATTGGAGTCTGAAGACAATGGATAAAACCAACCCTCGAAAAAGTGGCACAAAAACGAGTACATTTGGAACTCCCGGAAGAATAAACCATGATTCCAGCGAATTTTATAATAGCAAACTTTATGCTGGCAATAAACCTTCGGGAAAAGTTGAATTTATCGAGAATTCAATTGACAATGAAATTCTCAATCAAATATATTGCAAATCAAGCGAAAATATGTCGGAGATACCTGATTCAAGTGTCCATCTAATGGTGACTTCTCCACCATATAATGTGAAGAAAGAATACGATCAGGACTTGTCCCTAAGTGAATACAGAGAACTGCTTAAGAGCGTGTTCACCCAAACCCATAAAAAATTGGTGACGGGTGGGCGGGCCTGTATTAACGTTGCAAATCTAGGGCGCAAACCCTATATCCCATTACACAGCTATATCATCGAAGATATGTTAGAAATTGGCTATTATATGCGGGGAGAAATCATCTGGAATAAAGCATCAAGTGCTAGCCCTTCAACAGCATGGGGGAGTTGGATGTCCGCAGCGAATCCTGTTCTGAGGGATATTCATGAATATATCTTAGTTTTTTCTAAAGGGTCGTTTTCAAGGAAACGCAACCGGAAAGAGAATTCCATCAGAAAAGAAGAATTCTTAGAATGGACGAAAAGCGTCTGGACATTCCCTGCTGTATCTGCTAGAAGTATTGGGCATCCTGCTCCGTTTCCCGAAGAATTGCCGCATCGATTGATTCAGTTATACACATTCAAAAACGATGTTGTTTTAGACCCGTTTTGTGGAAGTGGCACGGCTTGTTTAGCTGCACTAAAATCAGGTCGGAGCTATATCGGCTATGATATTGAAGAAAAATATGTTGAACTTGCAAATGACAGGATAGAACAATATGCTTCTCAAAAGAGACTATTTGACTAATATGTATGAGTTATGTATGAGTACAGGTTTTCACCTGTCGCCTCGCTGGGGCTTTGGATCGTAATAATTCACTCTTGCTATACACATTACGCTCCTCTGGGGCGCAGGGATTGACCTCTTATCGTCTTTCGGCCTCTGCGGTGTCTACAACTTAATTGAGCCAAATTAAAACAGCAAAAGATAATATGAGTATAACTAGAAAAATAGAAACTATCGAACAATTTGAAAATATGAGAGAAACACTAGGAAACGAAAACTACCTATTCAGGGGAGAATCACAAGAATTTGATGAAATAAGTTCTGGTCTCTATAGATATACAAGATTACCAACTACGGAATATATAACACCAGCAAATGTAAATGTACCTATAATGGTCCCCAATATTCGGGCCAGGAGTTAAGTAAGAATTAACGTCTAACTCACCCGTATAAATGGAGGATTGAAGATGTCAACCAAACGGATTCGACACACTGCGAGGTTCAAGTTTACTGTTGCCCTTGAAGCCATCAAATCAGACAAAACGATCAGCCAATTGGCAAGTGACCACCAATTGCATCCGAGCCAAATCAGCCAATGGAAGAAACAGTTGCTTGAACAGGGAAGCGATATTTTCGCTACCCACCCGACCAAGCGACAACGTGAACAGAATGACAGAGAGTCGCGTCTGTATGAGCAAATTGGTCGGTTGAATATGGAACTGGACTGGTTGAAAAAAAAAGCTGCCTCAAGCGACTGAACAGAAACGGACACTCGTTGACCCCGATCACCCGCAACTGAGCCTCCGTCGTCAATGTGAGTTGCTTGGTCTTTCTCGGTCAATGCTTTACTATCAACCAGCTACAGAGTCAGCAGACAACCTGCATCTGATGAGACAGATAGATCAGCAGTATCTGCAAACCCCTTTCTATGGGAGTCGTCGAATGACAGAACATCTCAAGCGGCTTGGCTACCGGGTGAACCGCAAACGCATCCAGCGACTGATGCGTTTGATGGGGATAGAAGCGATTTATCCTAAACCCAAACGCTCAGCAATTGACAGTGAGCATCGGATTTACCCATACCTATTACGGGACTATGAGGTGACCGCTGCTAACGAGGTCTGGTCGGCTGACATTACCTATATCCCGATGGATAAAGGCTTTATGTATCTGGTGGCAATACTCGATTGGTATAGTCGTTATGTTATTACTTGGGAGCTATCCAATAGTCTATCGGGGCAGTTCTGTCTTGACGCCTTACATCGTGCATTATCTGGGGCAACCCCTACTATCTTCAATACCGACCAAGGTGTCCAGTTTACTGCCAATGCGTTTACCGATACGGTTGAAGCGGCTGGCAGTGCGATGAGCATGGACGGTGTGGGGCGAGCCATTGACAATATCTACATTGAGCGATTTTGGCGAAGCGTCAAGTATGAAGATGTTTATCCAAAACTCTACCCAACAGCAAAAGCCCTTTTCGATGGATTAACTCATTATATCCGGTTCTATAATCAAAAACGACTTCACCAGAGTCTCAATTATGCGACACCGGCTGAGCTATATCTCGGCTAAATCAGTGTTAGTAACTCTCAATTATCTTACTTATTTTTCCTGTATTTTGGCCTCGACAAGGGGTCCACTTTAACCAATAACATTACTAGCGACAATATCATCCGATAACTTAAAAGAAATAAAATTGGAGATTCAACGGACGCAAAGAGAAATAGAAGGTGACATCGTAAAATATATTGAAAGAAAAAATTTAACCGAAAAAACCTCCTTCAGCATGGAGTATATACAGCACTACGGAGGCATAACAAATTTTATAGATGTTACACCCAACTTTGAAATAGCAGCGTACTTTGCATGTTCAAAAGATTATGATACGGACGGACGAATTATACTAATAAAAAACACAGAAAATTACAATTGCATCAACTTATATAAAAATCCAAGGTTCACTGAAAACAGAAGAATACAAAAACAGGAAGGTATACTTATCGAGTTAGAAGAAGGTTATATAAAATACGATGACTGCGAAATGATACTAATCATATCACGAAAGATAAAAAAAGAAATCCTAGAACGGCTGGACGCTAACAATATAAACGAAAAATCAATCTATCCAGATGAAGGCGATATAGAAACAAACCAATATATAGAACAATTAAAAACGGAATTATACAATCTCCCAAAACATTTGGAAAAAGCAGGCGAATTAAATTTCAAGGGACTCATTGAAAAAAACAGCAACAAAGAATGCGCAATAAGATTATTTAAAAAATCTATTGGAGAATACAACAAGGCTATGGAAATAAACCCCGACCATCACACACCACACACTTTAAAAGCAAAAGTTCTTCTAGATTTATACGAATTAACACGAGAAAAATCGTATGCGATAGAATCACTAGAAAGCTGTGATATGTCAATAAAACTCAATCCAAAAGGTAATGAGCCCTCATTACACAACCCAAGATTAAAAAAACAACTCGTCACATTTAATCAAAAAGGGATCGCATACAGAATAAAAGGTATAATTTATCATAAAATGTATAATAACCAATACCTTGCATTAAAGAACCTAAATACCGCAATAGAAATAAACTCGGACGAAGGTCAGGCATACTATCTCAGGGGATTCATATATTGTATACAATCTGAAAGTACCACGACAAAAAAAGCAAAAATACAAAAATTAGATATGGCAATCAAAGATTTTGAAAAACAAATAGATGTCACCCCCAAACAAAAGGAAAATTCTATTTACACAGCATGTCTTGAGCTTAAAAATAAAGCTATTGCAGCAAGAAACGCTGTTGACAGAAAATGAAGTTAGTCAAAAAGAGACCTAAGGAATTTTCAATAACTGGCAACTTGGGTTATAATAAGTGGAATAACAAGAAATTGAGCAAATGCACAAAAGGCGTTCTCCCCGCAATAAGGGAGATCAAAGGGGGTTAGATTACTAAAAATGAAAAAAGCAACAATCTCAACAAAACAACAGATTTTCCTGTTCATTGTGGTTTTCATAGCGTTAGTAGGTATCTGGGACGCTTCAGCTGCCATCACTGGGAAGATTTCGGGTGTCGTCACCGCTGAAGCAACGCAGGCGCCGCTGGCAGATGTTACGGTAACGCTTGTCGGGACAAGTAGCACCACAACGACGAATGAGGCAGGCTATTATGTCCTTATCAATATCCCACCGGGCGGTTATGATGTGAAGGTAGAACTCGGCGACTATGTTTCGGAGACTGTGGCGGGCGCGAAGGTGTTCGCTGGGCTTACTACAACTCTGAACTTTGCCTTAAAGACTGCCGATGTTGTCACGCTCGAAGAGGTAACGGTAACAGCTGTCAAGCCGCTAATTAAGCGGGATGTTACCCAAACAACGCGGATCATCGAAGCGGAGGACATCGAAGCGATGCCGCGCGATACCGTGAATGGGATTCTCCAAACGCAGGCTGGCGTGGCGGTAAATAATGCGTCCGGTGCGGTCCACATTCGCGGCGGTCGTTCGATGGAGATTAAATATTTGATTGACGGGCTGCCGGTCAATGACCTAATTGGCAGCGGATTAGGTGTGAATATCAGTACCAACGCCCTCGAACAGATGGAGATTATCACGGGTGGATTCAACGCAGAACACGGCGATGCACAATCCGGTGTGATTAACCTCATCACGAAAGCTGGCGCTCAGAAGTTTTCTGGCCGAATTCGGTATCGCGTTGGTCAGTGGGCAACACACCACGGCGATCCGGTATACGGTCCTTGGTTCGATCCCGACAACAACTTCCGCCCTGTAGCACTTGAACCTTTCCGGGGAATCTTCCTCGGCGAACCTTACGACTATCAAGCCCCCTATCGCGGAGATACTACTACGGTCGAAGAGTTAGCAAATCAAGAGGACGATGGACAGGTCGTTTTCACGGAGATTGTCCCCGGCGTGTATGCGGACAGGACAGAAAACCCGCTGTCGCCGGTTATTGATCCCATTACAGGTGAGCCTCAGGTGGATGCTGCAGGCGAAGTTATTATGGCACGCCAACCGTATCAAGACACCGATGGCACCCTCATCGACTATGAAAAGAAGCAGGTAACGCTGTTAGATGGCTATATTGTGGATCTAAATCAATACAGCGGTCTGTTCAACGATACAAAAACGTACGATCTGAGTCCGAGCCATATTGGGGAACTTGCACTCAGCGGACCGATATGGGGTAATCGGTTGACTTTCTCGTTCGCTAGCCAGTTGCGACAAGATGAAAGCTTTCTGCCCAATAGCGATGGGACAGGATATACCTTTCAGGGCAAGCTAAAGTTTGAAGTGACACCCGAAATTAAGCTTACCGCAAGCGGGCTTTTCGATCAGCGGGAATCTTACACCTATGGTGGCAGTCTACGCTTCTTGCCGAGCGCAACTCCCGTGACAGACAGAGACGGACGGGGCCTTTCCGTGCAACTGTCACATAACCTCAACTCCGGCACCTTTTATACGCTGACAGTCGGGCAATTTCACCGTTCCTTAACAAGTCATCAACCGGACAAACTGTGGGATCCATTGCATAAAACGTTTGATGAGAACGCTTGGGATCCTGAAAAATCCTTTGAGGAAAACCAGGAAGCAGGAAGGATAAGGAACCCAACCCAACAGGCGTACAACGACACAACCTATTACATTGCAGGCGATGATAATGCTTGGACTGACCGCAGTTCGACGACATCAATACTGAAAGCAGATTTTGCCAGCCAAGTCACGGAAAATCACCAGATCCAGACGGGTGTTGGCGTTACGCTGCAAGATATCTATAATCTTGGCACAACCAATTGGGGGAATTCAAACCTCTACATGGAGTTTTATGATGTAGCGCCCAGCTCCATGAGCGCGTACGTGCAGGACAAGATGGAATATGCAGGAATGATCGTCAATGCGGGGTTGCGGTATGACCTGTATAGTCCAGACGGGGTCTCGCCCGAAGATCCGCTGGACCCGCTTGAACTCAATCCTGATGGGACAATCAAGCTGGATAAAAGCGTCTACAAAGTTGGGCTGCCGGTCATCAAGAATCCTGTTGAGGCTTCCGCCAAGCAGACACTCTCTCCACGCCTTGGGATTTCGTTCCCAGTAACAGATCGGGCGAAGCTGCACTTCACGTATGGACATTACTACCAGATCCCACGCGGCGATGACCTCTATGAAAATCTCAACTTTGATATGCGGGGGGCAATCCGTAGAAGAGGAAATCCCGACTTAGAGCCGGAGAAAACTATTGCTTACGAGGTTGGAATTGCACAGCAGTTCACCAATGACCTAACAGCTGACATCACCGGATTTACCAAGGATATCGACAATCTGGTGAGTAGTGTGCATGTAGACATCACCAACGATTACAGCTATTTCATCAATGATATCTACGGACGGGTTCAAGGATTTGAGTTGACAGTTCGCAAGTGGCGCACGGGGGAGAGTCCAGTTTCCGGGATGCTCAGTTATACCTATTCTGTTGCAAAGGGAAAGGGTTCAAGTCGAAACTTGGGCTACCTGACCTATTATCGGCAACAACCTGAAGTGACTGAAAGCCATCCCTTAGACTGGGATCAGCGGCATATTGTTTCTGGAACGTTGGATATTCAACTGCCTTTCGATAGTGCCGTCAACCTGATCGGTCGCTACGGCAGCGGCTTGCCCTATACACCCAATCCGAGCGCACCGATTAAACCTGACGTGAACTCAAAACGTTATCCGCCGACCTACAATGTTGATGTGTTGCTCAGCAAGCGGAGCCGAATCAGTGGGTTAACGTATACCCTCTTTGCGGACATTCGGAACATCTTCAACACGAAAAATCTGGACGACTTGCTGGATCCGGTGACTTATGACCGGTATGGCCTCCCGCTTACCGCCAGAAAGCATTCCACCCCGCTCTCGTGGAGTTCGCCACGGTTGGTTATGATTGGCGTGAGTCTGGATTTTTAGATGTAGGACAACTTGTGATTGTGGCTTTTGGTCTCATTGCTTAAGAAAATGTTGATTCTTAATCCTATCGAGTCTTCTTGTCTGTAACCGGAAAACTACAAAATTAAAGGAGAGGTGCTACTTGACGACTCAGGGACAATACAGAGACCGGGCCTCTTTCGGGAAACGGCAGGAATATATTGCTATAGCGAAGTTGCTAGAGGACGGATTCGATGTTTACATGCCTTTGGTGGATGACCAACAGATTGACTGTGTCATTCGGCGTGGCAATCACGACTATCTTGATGTGCAAATTAAGGCAAGATCCAAGAATTGTAAGCCGCAAGACGCTGGTCGATTCTCCGCTATGTCAATACCGTGCCCTAGAGAAAAATACTTCTTTCTGTTCTATAGTGAGTACATAAAGATTTACTGGATTTTTCCCTCTCAGCAACTTGTCGAGGCAGCCTCACAGAATCGAAGTGGAAAAGAGAAAGGGAAGTATAGCATTAACCTCACAGGATTCAGAGGTGGGGCAGTGTATGCTTCAGAAAAATTTTGCCAGTATCAAGACAATTTCAACCTTTTGCGGACTCTATACTCAGTAGGAAGTTAGCCCAAGAAAAAATGAAACTTCAAGAATCAATACCACTATCAGACATCTACAAATGGGAAGAAGATTTCTCAGCAGATCTTGCCGATACGCTTGATGCACTCAATGTCGGTAAGTTTGAAGGCCCAGAGACGGAATCCAAAGTCGGTACACGTAAGGCGGACATTGTCGCTGTCGAGGAGGATGGTGGCAAACTCGTAGTCGAAAATCAGTTTGGTAAGGCGGACTGGGATCATTGGGGCAGACTTGAAGCCTATGCACGGTTGAACAAGGCCACAGTGGCTGTGCTGGTCGCTGAAGATTTTGAGGACCTAATGATTGCCACATGTAATTTGCGCAATGAAGAAAGTAAAATTAGCTGGTATCTAATTCAAGCGCAAGCCAATATACACAGGGAACTATCTTTTCATTGGGTTGCTCGGCCGACACCAGATATTCAAACTGAGAGGCTAATCGATCCTGAATACAAAGAATTCTGGGAACCGATTCTCCAAAGTGAACTATTTGCCGATAAATCTAAACTTGTTGATAGCAACGGT
This sequence comes from Candidatus Poribacteria bacterium, assembly GCA_965220385.1. Lineage (GTDB taxonomy): Bacteria > Poribacteria > WGA-4E > WGA-4E > PCPOR2b > PCPOR2b. The sequence continues at coordinate 3,322,984 of OZ244825.1, forward strand.
TGGGTGGGTAAGACTATACGCGATGAGATAGAAATATGGCTGCGGCTTTCTAAGCAAGGCTGCTATATTCAACTGTACTTTTACGGGGCAGACAGGACAAGAAGTAGAAATGAAGTCATGGAGTTATTTTCAAAATCAGACTATAATTACGAAAATGCAGATAGCTCCACGGAAACGCGAGTTAAATTCCCGGTCCTTGATAAAGGCATAAAAGATCGGGACGATTGGGATAAGATGCGCGATAAATTAGTCTCCATGGGCACTGACATCTACAATAAAATTAACGAATCTGATACATAGTGTCTTTGAAGGGTAAAAAAAGAGAACAAGACCCTACCAACCCCAACTATCAGGCGGAGCATTACCAAGATGAACATGAAAAAAATCACAATGCTTGCATCTGTATCAGCGATTGTTATTCTCGTTGCGGGGCTTTCCGCCTGCGAACAACTGCAGCAAATTGTTCAACCCTCCATGTCATCGCAAGCCTGCACAGATGGGGATCGAGTCCTCAATGTCGGTTTTTATGCGTATTTTTCACCTGTGAGCTATAGTGCCGACGAGGACCCAAATTCCAACGCTTTCAATACGCACCTCGGCTATGAAGCAGATCTGTTGACAGCACTCGAGGCTATGCAAGGCACAGGATTGGCCTTTGTCCGCCACGCCATTGCAGTCTGGCCGGACATCTGGCTCAAGTCCGCTGAACCGGAATATGATATTGTGGGCGGCGGTATCACGATTATCGATTCTCGGACCCGAGATGTAACCGGCGACAAAGTTGTCAATTTTACGTCGGGACATATCAAGTTTCGCCAGTCGTTTCTGGTCCGCGCCGAAGATGCAGAAGGCATCACCACTCATGCCAATCTGACTAGCTTGGTGCGCGTTGGGGTGCTTGCTGCGACGACCGGAGAAGCGCGTTTACTGGAATTGACGGGGCTCGTTGATGCCAACGGTGTCCTCGCCGAAGGGACGCGCGTGGAGACATCGGCAGGTACAGTCGTTGCTGATGGTACTGCGGCATACACGATTACCGCCGCTAACGTCACCCCGAATTTGGCAGGGCGGAGCCATCTCCATCCGCCTTCGGAAAACATGCCGCAAGTCATCTATCTTGGAGACAAATTTGGCGAATCGGAACTTCTTAATGCCCTCGCCGCAGGGAGTATCGACGCAATAGCAAGGGGAGAGGTCGGAAACCACACTGTCGTCCAGGCCTCCGGTGGTGCCTTCGCTGTCACCGCCCTTGATGAGAAATTTGAACTCGGCGGATTTACGCTGGCGGTGGAAGATGAAACACTGGCTGCTTGCATTGATGAAAAACTCAACTATCTGACGGATAACAGGAATATCGGCTATGCAGAATGGGTGGCAGATCCCTTGGTATTCATGCGCCGCGCCCAGATATGGAACAATAGGTAGCACTCAACGTAGGAGGGGCATCCCTGCTCCGATACGTGCAGCGACACAGAAATCAGATGTCAACTTCGGTTGGGTGAAGATAGCCACGGGGAACTCAAATGGAAATTAAACCAATCAAAACCGAAGCAGCCTATGAAGCTGCGCTGAAGGAAATAGAAAAACTCTGGGGTTCAAACTACGGTTCGCCAGAGGGAGATAAACTTGATGTGCTTGTCACATTGGTGGAGGCTTATGAAGAGGAGCATTATCCCATTATGCCTCCAGATCCGATTGAGGCAATCCTTCACTACATGGAGAATCAAGGGTTATCTGAATGCGACCTTAAACCCTAACTCGGTTCGCGTCCCTGCGTGTCGGAAGTTTTGAATCGCCAACGCGGCTTGTCTCTCGACATGATTCGGAAATTGCACAACGGCCTTGGCATTCCAGCGGATATTTTGGTTCAATCCTACAGACTACTAAAATTTGAACAGTTTTAGGAGGAAAAATGAAACACCCCAAACTGGGAGGGCGCGCAGCACTCCCCCTACGAGTATCCCTCATATTTGGGCTACTGATTATAACAATTTTGCCGGTGATGGCTGCCGTGGACTGGAAGGCACTTGATGTAGGTAATCTGTCATCTGCGGTCTACAACACCGCCGTTGTCGGCTTTCCCAGCAACCCGACCGCCAATCCTTCAGGTTGGTGGCCCGCAGGAACAAACGATTCGTATATCTATGAAGGTGACATCTGGATCGGTGCTAAAAAAGCTGGAGAGATTGGTGTCTCTACGTCAGATGGCAGGTCAAGCGAAATTTGGCCCACTGACGATGTGCCTGAAATAATTTCGAACAAGCCCGGTGTAACGACAAAGGGAACACCAACAAGCCAATCAATCATGTTTAAGTGCAGCGATACGAACCCGGCTGCGAATCAGGGATTGGTTCTCGGCTTAGAGCTTGAAGTCAACGGCTTTCAATGGAGTTATGCACCGCTCTACGATTTCTTTATTATCGAGTACAAGGTCCGAAACGTTGGTGGCGATACGCTTGAAGACCTGTTTATGGCGTTCCGATATGACGTAGATGTATCCAGCAATGAGACAGGCACAGCGAGTTATTCGGCAGATGACTTTATTGCATTAGATGAGACACCGGACGCGCTTAACCCTGACGCACACCCGAATCGCTACCTCTCCTACGGGTTTTCCAATGCATCCGCTCCCGGCTACATCGGTTTGCGGGTTTTGGATGCGTTTGTGGGGAATGACCCCGAGGCTGCCGGGGCAAGAATACCTTTTACAGCGCACAAACGGATTACCATCAATACCGACCCGACGACCGATGCGGAGATGTACGCTTTAATCAGCGTTCCCGGTGTTGATCCACTCCCGGCTAACTACGATGACCAACGTTTCGTTCAATCCTATGGTCCTGTGGAATCGCTTGCCCCCGGACAGGAGTTCACCTTCGTCACGGCAGTAGCGATCGGTGAGGGACTTGCGGGCCTCCAAGCATCTGCGGACTGGGCGCAAAAGTTGTATGACGACGGCTACGTTGCACCTGCCCCACCGCCGTCCCCGGTGGTATCCGCTTACCCCGCCAATGGACAGGTAACACTTGTATGGGAAAGTGAAGGACAATGGTTAGGTAACAGTATTGAAGCGTATGTTGATCCCACCGATCCGGAGAAAATTTTTGAGGGCTATAGAGTCTACCGACGAGATGCTTCCTACGATCCGGATACCGGCAGCCCTATGGAAGATTGGACGATGCTCATGGAATTTGACAAACCGAGTGCGACCGGCAATTTCTTCACAGTTGCACATGTGGGCAAACAGTCGGACGCTACCATTGCGAGCGGCGGCGATGAACCCTTTTTTGCCGACTTCTTCAAGAATGCGGTCTATGCAATCAAGTTTACTTCTAGCACGACCTTCGAGATAATTAATACAACGCTCTGGGAGGTTATGGCGCATAATCCTCAATTTCCAGCGAACGGCGAAGGATATGTTGTCGTGAAAGATCCGAATACAGGCGAAGCATATCCGGATGGGACCTACCGTTCCGGCGAACTTATCTACTTCGGGGGATTGTATGTCACGATTACGGACGGTCCTTCAGGTCCCCCGGTGGCGGGCGATATATTCCGTGTCGTCTCTACGCCTTCACAGGCGCTCGGCGAAGATGCAGGTATCAAGAATTTCTATACCGACGAAGGACTAACCAACGGGATTCAATACACCTATGCAGTAACCTCGTTCGATAGCGGCAACCCAAAAACAGGGCTAATTTCAATGGAGAGTAGCCAGATTGAGACGATGCTCCACGTTGTTCCGCGTGCCCAACCCGCTGGATACCGAGAGGCGAGTGCTGACGTAACAGGTCAAGGGGTGGGAACTGTAACCGTTGAACCGATGGTGCTTGCGCCAAACAAGGTGACGGGCCATCAGTATAAAATTGTTTGGCAGGGCGCGACACAGACGGGACCCGCTGCGTACATTACAGGTCCCGGATATCAACCACCCTCCTATGAAATTATCGACACGACAACAAACCAAACAGTGGTGGAGCAGCAAATCTTTGATTGGTATGATCCGGAGCACGGCGAGGCGGTTGAAGTGCTCTCTCCGATGTTTGATGGGATTGTCTTGAAGATAACGGGGGTTGATGTGACTTACGGAAGTCCGAACGAAAACCCGATCAATAACGTCGAACTGGTCGCTGGCTCTGTTACGGATTGGTCGGTAGACATCCAATCACCCGGTGTTGGGATGAATACCTGGCCCAACATCTTCTGGGCAACGTATTACCGTCCGCATAGGTACTCAATCACGTTTGTTGACGATACGCATGTCAGAGTGGTGGATGAAGACACAGGCGAGGAGATTCCATTCAACGATCAGCGGGCCGAGGGCTACGCAATTCTGGGTGCAGGTTGGGTTGATACATATAGCCGGGAAGCCACACCGGACTTCTTCAGGATTTACATTCGGGGTGGGTACGTCTACATAAAAGATCCCAACCAAGAAATTTCCGCAGGCGATGTATTCATGGCTGAAATGGGCGGTATCAGTGCGCCGCGGGATGGCGACGAATTTATGCTGATGACACAAGGCGAGTCCCTTGATCCCGAAAACATCAAAGCCGATTTAGACCGGATCCGCGTCGTGCCAAACCCTTACTTCGTCACGAACAGAGCTGTTACCGCTGCAGGAACGAACAAGATCTTCTTCACGCGCCTTCCACCGCGGTGTACTATTCGGATTTATACGTTGGTGGGTGAATTGGTGCGAGAGATTGAACACGAGAGCTTCGCACCCTTCAACGCAGATGAACGTTTAGCACAAGGCGACAAGGGTGGCACAGAGACATTTGATCTTCTTAATCTCTACAATCAAGCGCTTGCGAGCGGAGTCTATATCTATCATGTTGAAGCACGAGATGATAGCAACGATGTTATCGGGAACAAGATCGGTCGGTTTTCGATCATTCGATAAAGGGGGATGAATTAGGGTAAGCACATGCACAACACTATTTTTACAAATCAAGCGATGTGGCGATTTTCCTCAATAATCTCCATTCTCTTAGTCACTATTATATTTTTATGGACAGCTCCCAGCGATGCAACAACAAATGTCGGGACTGCTGGTGCACAGTTTCTGAAAATTGGCCCTGGTGCGCGGGTGGACAGTTTGGGGGGCGCGTTCGGCGGGCTTGCCGACGATGCCACCACCATCTACTGGAATCCAGCTGGATTAAGTCAACTCAAACAGACCAGCTTTTCGGACACGCACACGATATGGCTTGCCGATACCCGATACAACTATCTCGCATTCGCCACGCCGATAGAGAAGGTAGGCACCTTGGGCGCAAGTGTTACATTCCTCAACATCCCGAATACGGAAATCACAACGCTTGCAAAGCCGGACGGGACGGGCCTTTGGTACTCAGCCTGGGATGCCGCAGTATCAGTGGCGTATTCCCGACAGCTTTACGAGAAAGAGTCGGGAGTCAACCTTTCATTCGGTGTCAACGCCAAGTACATCCATCAGCAGATTCATCGGGAAAGTGCCACAGGCGTTGCCCTTGATGTTGGAACTTTATATCATACAGGGTGGAGAAGCCTGCGGATAGGGATGTGTTTCTCGAACTTCGGTCCAGAAATGCGCTTCAGCGGTCCAGACCTCGCGACCGGCGCCGAAGAGGCTGGCGATTCCCGAAATGCGGAGTATCGCCCCTATCCGGACACAACGAATCCGACGCGAAAGGCTGAATTAGAGACTGTAGAGTTTCCGCTGCCGTCCAACTTCCGGCTTGGTATCGCCTACGATCTGCTTGATTCTGGCGATAACCTCCTGACCATGGCGCTTGACGCCAACCATCCGAACGACAACAGCGAACGGCTAAATATCGGGTTAGAGTACTGGTATCGAAAGATGGCAGCGATTCGTGGGGGCTATAAGTTCAGGTTGGGTCCCGACAGGAGCAACGATGAAGAGGGGCTTACGCTCGGTTTGGGTATCCACATGAATTTTGCCGCAACAATGCTGTCTCTGGATTATGCGTTCGCTGACTTTGGTACTCTGCAACGGGCACATCGCGTGAGCTTAGGCTTGAAATTTTGAGGGTGTCTAACAAAACTCACTGTTGGGGCAAAGGAGTAATACGGTGCTTTTTAACAAAACCCGCGCACAGGAGTATATGCACCGCTGCGGCGTAGATGTCTTGGTAGCAACCTCACCGATCAATATCACCTATTTCTCGGATTATCGGTGTTGGATTGATCCGTTGTTCAAGGCGTATATGATGGCGCCGGGCGCACCGAGCGATCTCGATCCGACCGCCGCTTATGCAATCTTTCCACTGGAGGGTGAGCCCGCACTTGTGGCAAGTCCGACGTTCGCAGTGAACACATCAGATCTGTGGGTGAGAGACGTGCATATCTTCGGCGACCACGGGTTGGACGATTCTTTGCCAATGCCAGCGTTGTCAGATGCAGAGCAACGAATCTTTGATATACTGCACAGACCGCAGCAAAATGCCACACCAACTGATGCGCTCCTAAGCGTTCTGAAGGCACGGGGATTGACTGGTGCTCGACTTGGAATCGAGATGGAAGGTTTATCACCAAAGGCAAAAGACGCAATCGAGGCGGGGCTGCCGACGGCACAAATCAAGGATTGCTCAAACCTTATCCGTTTAATTCGGATGGTTAAGACCGAGGATGAATTGGCACGGCTGATTCGTTCAGCGGAGATTAGCGAAACAGCAGCTATGGAAGCGCTTGCGCTTGCTCGACCAGGGCAACCGATCTCCGATGTTGTCCAACACTATCGGCAACAGATCGCCAAGGATGGTGCGGATTTCGATCACTTTGCGTTTGGGATGCGCGGCTTGGGGCTTGCCACGGAACCGGGCTATATCCTAACAGACAATGACATACTCTATGTAGACTATGGCTGCATCTATGAAGGGGCGTTCTCTGATAGCGGCACGACACTGACGATGCGAGAACCGTCGGAGACACTGATTGCCAGGCATAGTGCCTTGCGGGAATGCGTTGAGGCGGGAGTGGAGGAGATGATGCCGGGAGCAAATGCGTCTGCCGCCCAAGCTGCGATGTGGAAAACACTTAACGCACACGGCGTCACAGCCTCATCTCCGCACGGACATGGGTTGGGTTTGGAAGTCCGCGACTACCCAATCATCGTCGCAGACAATGGGCAGCGGATTCATGATGGTTGTGTGGACATCCCTTCAGACCTACCGCTTGAAACGAACATGGTTCTCAATCTGGAAGCGATGATTTCAATGCCGGGTATTGGATCGCTACACATTGAACAGTCATTCCTTGTAGCCCCTGACGGCAGCCGCCCACTGATTCCACAAGATCGGACGCGACCTGTAATGCCGGATCAAACAGTGGCATAAATAGTCAGTTACCCCACCCTGAAGGGTTGGGGCTTGTTTGAAGCCTCCGTCCCTTGGGATTTATTGGGTTTCGCGCTTCCTTCCCTTTCGGGTTTTTCGGGGGTGTTCGTTACCACCGCACCTTTCCCGATTCTCGGGATCCCGAGAATCGGGACACGCAGGGCTACAGCAGCCCTTCAACAATAGTATAGCATTCCGAGTCATGTTATACAACAAAAAAAGGAGCGGGATTTCCTCCCCACTCTCAAGAGATGGGGGCTTCATCCCGAAGATTTAGATGAAGGCTCAAAGAAAAAGAGAGCACAAAGAAAGAAACCGAGTTTTTGCCAAAAACTCGGTTTCTGTGCACAATATCTAAAAACAACTGAATCTATTTAGATACGGGCAAACTTCTGGAACCGCTGCCCACGACCCGGTTCACCGATTTCGGCAACATAGATGCTGCCTTCGTCATCCACACAGAGCCCATGCGCCGATTGGATGATACCGTTGTTTTCCGCGCCGGAGAACCGGCTCAACCGCTCTCCTTCCGGTGTCCAAACGCTGACACGTGAACCCGCTCCCTGCTCGACCACATAAATCATATTGTCGTCAGTTATCCACACGTCGCCGGGAGCAACCACATCTGTCCATGTTTCCATGTGTTTTCCGTCCGGATCGAAGATCTGGATGCGGTTGTTTTCACGATCACAGACGATGACGCGTCCTGTTTTATCGCAGCCGATGTTATGGACCACTGCGAACTCACCCGGACCGCTCCCCGCTTCACCCCACGCGAGAAGATGCTCACCCTCTTTGGAGTACTTGTGAACAAGACGATTACCGTATCCGTCCCCGACGTAGATCTCCCCCTCAGGACCGAGTGCCACGCCAGTGGGCATGTTATACTCGCGTTTATGGTATGTTACACCAGCAACGCCACGAGTTCCCCATTCGCGCTCTAAGTCGCCGAGCAGCGTGTAGCGACGCACGATATGCTGCCACGCATCGGTCAGGTAGACTTCATCGTCGGGTCCGATGAATATTCCGTGTGATTGGCTAATCAGGTGCGGGGAGACACCGAAATCCCCATATCCCCACGAGGTAACGAAGTTCCCCTCTTTGTCAAAAACAATAACCGGATGTACACCGCGAGTAAAAGCAAAGATTCGCCCTTTGGAATCGATCGCTGCATCCGACACCATAGAGAAAACCCAGCCTTCCGGTAGATTTGGCCATCCGTCAACTAATTCATATTTATAGTCGCCCTCACCTAGTGCCATGTTGGACCTCCAAAATCAGAGTTTGAAATGCTGTATTCTTATTTTAGCATGTCTGTAGGTTTGGATCAATAAGAAAGCAAGGCATCTTGGGAAACAAAAAAGGGGCTCACATGAGAATAAAGAACTTCATTCTTCTCTCATGCGAACCCCTGTATAACAGAGTGAACTAATTTCTTAAAGCGGTCTTTTACGCGGCACGGCGGTTTCCGATATCAGAGGCGGTAAAACCTCAAGTGTAAATTTTCCTGCCACACATCCCATCAAATAACGCCGGACAACGTTATTACAACCCTTCTTCCATTTCATCCGGATCGATTACATCGTCTTCTACGACGAGTTCTTCTGGCGGCAGAATCTCTTCCGCCGATTCGGCATCACCGTCCTTCTCATCTATGGCAGGAAACGGTGACTCTTCGACGACTTCTTCCGCCTGATCTAACTCCTCATGCTCAATGCGCCCTGATCTAAGTTCGTCAATTGCAATTGTTACAGGCTTTTCGGCATTAGGCATTAACATTGGCAGACTATTTTCAGCATTAATTTCACGTGCCCGTTTTGCTGCAATATTCACCGACAGATACTTGTTACCGCCACGTTCCAAAATGTCCTCAAGATAGATAAGTGGCATTCTGAACAACCTCGCAATTTATGGGTAATTTGGGTGAACTAAATTTGGGAGGTATATATTATCAGCGATTTCTCAAATTGTCAAGACAATTTCTGCCGATCTCGTTCATTTAACATCTCAGATCCCGATGTCGTTGATCTGTCATCAAATGGATAAACCAATTTTGCCCTGTTTCGTCCAAGTAGGGTGGAATTCAGCACAAATAGGGGAGGGGCAGAAATGAAAATTGGCGAAGGATTTTCAGTTGGATTGACAGCAATTCACGCGAATAAGATGCGATCACTCTTGACGATGCTTGGGATTGTCATTGGCATCGCTTCTGTATTGGCAATGATTGCTATCGGTGATGGAGCTAAGATGATTGTGCTTCAGGACGCCCAAAAAATCGGCGGTGCCAATCAGGTAACGCTATATCGGAGTGGCCATATCCGTAAGGGCGATCGCTGGGTGCGGAATCGCAGCAACGAATACTTTGAGTATGGGGATGTGTTGGCGATTGAAGCCGAATGTCCCTCCGTCGAGGGGGTCATCCCTCGCATCCCACAGTGGCGCGGGGTGCTTGTTCAAGCAGAAGGTGGTGCCGAAAAACGGACAGGGTATGAAGGAATTACCTCTTTCTACCAAGTTGGAATGAATTGGGAACCTGCAAGCGGACGTTTTATCACAGAAGAAGATGTTACTGAGCGAACCAAGGTGTGTGTCCTTGGATCGGATGTGGCAAATGAACTCTTTGTGGGGCAAGATCCAGTCGGCAAAACAATAAAAATTGCACGTGGTAGTGGGAACAGGCGCCGTCGCTGGGAGCAACGTAGCCAAGACAGAAGCATGGAACGATTCACTGTTGTGGGTGTGATGAAGCCGCGTGGGCGCAGTCTCCGTTTTGGCTGGAATCTGGATGACCGGGTTCTCCTTCCCTTGACAACCGTTCAGGAGCGGTTTACGGGTAATGATCGCGTCACAATGATCTCAGTCCAAGCAAAAAGCATGGAACTGGTTGACCAAGCCAAAGAAGAGGTAACAGAGGTTATAAAGAAACGGCATCGCAATCAGGATAACTTCTTTAATGTCTGGGAGATGAAGCAGGGGATGGAACAACTGTTCAAAATCAGTCAGGTTATCAAGATTGTGCTCGGCGTGATCGCCGGATTTTCACTGCTTGTCGGTGGGATCGGCATCATGAACATGATGTTGGTCTCGGTAACGGAACGGACCCGCGAAATCGGCTTACGAAAGGCGGTTGGTGCCAAAAGTCGGGATATTCTCGTCCAATTTTTGGTTGAAGCGATTTCGATGTGTAGTGTCGGTGGACTTATAGGTATTGGGTTGGGCGTCGCCGCTGGGCATGGGATGGCAAATGTTGCGGTTAACATTGTTAAGATTGTCCCCGAGTGGCCCGCTATCGTCTCCACAGAATGGATGATTATTTCGGTCGCCTTTTCAGCACTTATCGGTATCGTCTTCGGCGTCTATCCCGCGGTAAAGGCTGCACAACTATCGCCTATCGAAGCATTGCGCACAGAATAGGAACATTAGGATATCGTTTCAGGCATTCATTTGGACGAATGCACTAACAGGAGCAAATTGCATGAATCTCATCGAATGTATTATGGTTGGACTTGCCAGTTTACGTCGGAATCCGCTTCGTTCCGGATTGACGATTCTGGGCATTGCTATCGGCGTTGGCGCGGTGGTGAGTATGGTTTCAGTCGGCGATGGTTCACGTGCACTGGTATTAGGCGAAATTGAACGTACCGGTGGATTGACCATGATTGAGATTACTCGGGACGATTGGGATCGGCAATCGGGGACATTCAGCAGGAGGGCGGGACGTACCCTGAGACGCTGGCGCAGAAACCGCGCGGAACACTTGGAAACCGAAGATATACGCGAAATAATGGAAAAAGGGAGAGGCGTCGCTCATGTAGTCGGTGAAGATGATATGCCCGGCTGGAATGTAAATTACGAAGGTGCGAGTAGAAACTCTCGGGTAGTTGCCGGAACCGTGGGGTATGATCGATCTCACAATTGGTATCCAGTCATGGGACGCTTTTTCACTGAGGAGGAGGTCGAACGGGCAGCAACTGTCACCGTTATCGGTTATAAGCTCTACGATGAAGTCTTCAAAGGTGAAGACCCAGTGGGCAAGGAGATGAAGGCGACGCGGACAACAAGCTGGGGTCCCCGGTACGACGTGCGTTTGACAGTGATCGGCGTGTTGGAGGAGAAAGGGGATGCTATGGATACCGAAGGCTGGGATGAGCGTTTTATTATCCCACTCTCAACCTTTCAGCAACGTTTTACTGGCAGGAAAGAGGTCGAGCGTATTCGTGTAGAGGCAGCGAGCTTCGATGACGTTGAAATTGCAAAGGAAGAGGCGAAGCGAATCTTGGGGAGGATGCACAACAACTCCGGCGAGGAATATCAATACTGGACAGCTCAGGAGGAATTGGCAACCGCTGAAAAAATTGGGAATACGATGAAATACCTAATGGGTGGAATCGCGTTTATTGCACTCTTTGTAGCGGGTATCGGTATTATGAATATCATGCTGGTCTCTGTCACAGAACGGACAAAGGAGATCGGTTTGCGCAAGGCACTTGGGGCTAAGCGGCGTGATATTTTGAGCCAGTTTTTGATTGAGGCGTTGGTCTTGAGCATAACAGGCGGTATATTCGGCGCGATTCTCGGTATTTTCCTCGGGAAGGGCAGCGCGATGCTCATCACTAAATTTGTGTGGGAGGGGAGCAATTGGCCCTCGGTCATTTCGTACGCCACCATGCTCATCGCCATGGGAGTATCTGTGAGTATTGGGGTTATCTTCGGGTTGTATCCCGCCTATCGCGCAGCAATTTTAATGCCTATAGAAGCGTTGAGAGAAGTGCCGGGAGACGAAAACATTAAGATTGCGGGAGGAGATTTTAAGCTTGCGTCGCTTTCTGGCAGATTTTGGGGACAGGTACTGGACAGCTTGGTCTACGCTGCCATCGTCGGTATTCCGTTCGGTGTTTGGATGCGCATGGGCTTGGAAGATTCCAACATTGTGCTTTGGGTTGCTGCGTCCATTGCGATAGTGTGTCTACTCTTCCAAGATGCGCTTAACGGACGAAGTATCGGTAAAAGACTGATGAGAACACAGGTCATTGATGCAAACAGTGGCTTGCCCTGCAGATTGTGGCAATCTTTTCTCCGCAACCTTTCCATGCCGATACTCAGTGTGATTGATTGCATCTTCATCTTAGGAGAGAAAAAGCAGCGGTTAGGCGATAAACTTTCAAAAACACTCGTGGTTAAGGTGACATAAGCGTCAAGAGTAAGTCTCAATCATCAACAAAGGAGCGATCAAATAGTGAAAAAGGTAATAGGGATTTTTGCAGTTCTCATTTTAGCGACAACCCTCGCGTCATGCAGCTGGATTAGGGGACGCGGCGAAAAAGACGGTGCAGCTGAGAAGCGGGTAGAAGTGGTCAGAGTTGGAGATTTCCAGAAGCTAATTAGCGCAACAGGCAATCTCGAAGCGCTCATTGATGTCGAAGTCAAGGCAAACGTCGCAGGCGAAATTATAAAACTGTATGTGGATGACGGGCATTACGTTGAGAAGGATCAGATATTGCTGGAGATTGACCCGGAACAGTATATCGAAGAGAGGAAGCAGGCTGAAGCTGATGTCGACGCTGCTGAAGCGCAACTCTTCCAATCAAAACTCAACATTATATTGAAAACCGATGAACTTGAGAGCGCACGCCAACAAGCTGAAGATAATGTCAAGATTGCCCAATCGAATTTGAGGACAACCTTAGCCGCGTCGCAAACACAGATCATTTCGGCAGAAACGGATATCCAAACGACGAAGAACCAGTTGGATCAGGATAAGATTGCGCTGGAACAGGCAAATATCGAACTTAACCGCGCAAAGATAAGGCTTGCAGAACTTCAGACAGAGCTTGAGTCTATGAAAGTGGCGCGGGATAATGCCGAATCTGAAAGAAATCGGAATACAGAACTATTTGAGAAGAAACTGGTTTCTAAGAAATCCTTGGAGGAGGCAGAATCGAGATACGCCAGTGCGGAATCGCAATATAAGACGGCGCTTAAGCGATTAGAGTCTCAGCAGGAAACGGTAAATTCTCAAGACAAGACCATCGCCACGAGAAAGAGCGCCATCGCAAATCGCAACCTAACCCTGACATATCAAGAGATGAATTTGGATAAACTCCGTGAAATGAGAAACGCGGAGGAGGAGGAGAGAAACCTCCAACTGCAAATCGCCCAAACTCGTCTTAAGGAAATTTTGGACACCCTTGACAATGAAAAAGCTGTTACTAAACAAAGCGAGGTGAGCGCGCAAGCGAATGTTCTACGGCGCCGGAGTAGCCTGAAAAACCAACAAGAACAGTTAGAATGGACAACCATCAAGGCACCGATGGCTGGTACTGTAACCCTACTCGAAATTGAAGAGGGGGAGATTGTGACCTCCGGGCGCTCAGCATTCTCGCAAAGTCCTCCACTGATGACCATTGCAGACCTGTCAAAAATGGTGGTCAAGACCTACATCAACGAAGTCGATATGGAACGGCTCAGGATGAATCAGAAAGCACAAATCAAGGTCGATGCCTATAAGGACACACCGTATGAAGGGCGCGTCGCTGAAATCTCCCCGAGCGGAGAGGAGCGGGATAACATTATCACTTTCGAAGTGATGGTCGAGGTGGTCGGTTCGCCCCCTGAGCTGCGCCCCGGTATGAGCGCTGATGTCGATGTCATCACTTATGAGGAAAAGGATGTCTTAATGCTACCGATTGATGCAGTCCAAGAAGAGAAATCAGCGATCGCCACGGCGAAAGTGGGTGCTAATACAGATGCGTTCAAGACAGATCAAGAGGTTGAACTCAAAACTCTAACCGGAAAGAGCTTCAAAGGGAAGGTAACCAGCATTAGCGGAAACCAATTAACAATCAACCTCGATAGTTCAGACCGAGGCTTGCGTGATGGCGAACGCACCTTCACACTTTTTGCAAACGGTAAGCAGTTAGCGGACGGAGTCTCGACAAACATTAAGATCACGAAAGATAAGTTCGTGATGCTTGACGCAGCAGGCGGCTCAGAGAACAGTAACTCAAAAGCCCAGAAAGGAAAGCGCGTCTCTATTGAAACCGGTGAGCAGAACGAGACTGACGTTATTATCAAAGGTGGACTGGTGGAAGGCGATCGGGTGGTTTTACCTGAATTAAAGAAACCTGAAGGTGGTCCGCCAGGCAGAGGTTAATCCTTCAGTTCAAGACGAAAGCGTCTCGGGCAACCGAGGCGCTTTTTTTATGCCTGTTTGCATCTTTCTTGCTTTGACAGTGAACCCCAGCCGTGATAAAATGCCGGTGGGTAACATACGGACTGATAAAAGTAGGCATGACAATATGAAATTGCAACTCGCTTTGGACTCAAGCAACAGTCAGGAAGCCAAACACACCCTTGAAAAAGTTAGTGATCTCGTGGATATTGTCGAGGTTGGTACCCCTTTGATCATGAAAGAGGGTGTAAAGGTTGTTACAGAGATTAAGGATGCCCATCCTCAGCTTGAGGTGCTCGCGGATCTCAAGATCATGGATGCTGGCGATATTGAGGCGAGAATTGGGCTCGAAGCGGGGGCCGATATTGTGACGGTGCTGGGAGTAGCGCATGACGTTACGATTCATCGCGCCGTGGATCAAGCCCGCCCCCTCGGTAAGCAGGTCATGATAGATTTGATAGCGGTGACTGATGTGCGAAAGCGCATCGATCAGCTTGAGGCCATTGCCCCAGATTACTGCTGCGTCCATACAGCCTTTGACCTTCAAGACCGTGGCATGGATCCCCTGCGAGAGGTTCAATTGGTTCAATCCGCTCTGAAGCGATCCAAGATGGCGGTAGCAGGTGGGATAAATCCGGAGATTTTGCCGGATATCATCACTTATTGTCCGGCAGTCGTCATTGTGGGCGGTTTCATCACCAACCATCCAGAACCACGTCGTGCTGCGCTCGAAATCAGAGAATTGTTGGCTTAAAAAGGGAGATCGGTGAATATACAAACATATATCAGCCAAATACTTGACGAGTTAGGCGAGACTGTGGGGCATGTCTGTAACAACTCGGCGGAAAAATTGGTTGATGCGATTATGGATGCCCAGACGGTCTTTGTCGCCGGTGCTGGCAGATCCGGTCTGGCGATGAAGAGTTTTGCCATGCGCTTGATGCACATAGGTTTTGAGACCTATGTCGTAGGGGAAACCGTTACACCCAGCATCACGAACAAAGATGTGCTGTTGATTGGTTCAGGTTCAGGTTCAACCAGCAGCTTGGTGACCAGCGCCAACAAAGCCGAAGCGATTGGTGCGACCATCTGCCTCGTCACCATTGATGAAAACTCACCGATTGGCAAATTGGCGGACGTGGTTCTCACCCTCCCCGCTCCTTCACCAAAAGTCAACAGAGACCTCGGTTTTCGTTCAGTGCAGCCGATGGGGTCCCTGTTTGAACAGAGCCTTCTGCTGATTTTGGACGCAATTATTCTCCTACTGATGGAGAAGACAGGAAAAACTCCGGAGTCGATGTTCAATAGACACGCCAATCTGGAGTGAAAGTAAGGATAGACCTGCCCATGATTGTTGACGCACATTCTCATATCTTTCCCCAAGTCCAAGGATCAACAGGTAGGGGGCTCACCCGTGGGCTGGGTTATGGTCGCATTGCTGTCGGTGAGGAAGAGACCCAACTGTTGCCACCTTACAATGCAACAACCGTATTCACGCCTGAAATGCTTCTGGCGAATATGGATTGGGCGGGTGTTACCAAGGCAGTATTGCTCCAAGGACCGTTTTATGGGGAGTGCAATTCGTATGTGCTTGATGCACTGGACCGCTATCCGGATCGCTTAGTCGGGGCAGCGTATTTCGATCCGTGGGGATCGGGCAATCGTCACGAATTTGAAACCGTTATAGCATCTTCTAAGTTTCGGGTGGTCAAACTGGAATGCTCTGAGGCGACCGGACTGTGTGGCTTACATCGTAACGCTAGGCTCGAAATGCGGGAAATTGCTTGGCTATGGAACTCGCTTGAACGTCGCAGATTGGTACTGACCCTTGATTTGGGGGCTATAGGCAGCCGTTCTTATCAGACCGATGCCGTGCGTACTATTGCAGAGGTACATCCGGATCTGCGAATCGTTATCGCACATCTGGGTCAACCGAATCCGTCGGCAGAAGCAGATGCACAACTGTGGAGTTTATGGTGGGACCAGATTGACCTTGGGCTGCTGCCGAATGTATGGTTTGATACCGCTGCGTTGCCAGCCTATCTGCCGGACGAGGATTTCCCCTATCCGACAGCGGAACGGTATCTCCACCTTGCGCTTGATCGGATTGGACCGTCGAAAATCTTGTGGGGTACGGATCTGCCGGGACTGCTACGTCACCTAAGCTATCCACAGCTGGTGAGGTTGGCAGAACTACACACGCAGTCACTTTCTCCCAACGAACAAGCAATGATCCTCGGCACAAATGCGATGCACGTCTATGGCGTTGATTGAATCGGTTGGCCGGACGGGTAAGAGAAGGGGATAATGAGATGCACCGAGATGTAGAGATTTTGGTCGTCGGCTTGGGGGCGATGGGAAGTGCAGCGCTATATCACCTCGCTCGCCAAGGTGCGGCACCGGTTGGTATAGATCAATATGCTATTGGCCATGCGCAGGGCAGTTCTCATGGACACTCAAGGGCGTTCCGAGTCTTCTATAATGATCCCGTATACATAACCTTGGTGAAAGCCGCCCTACCACTGTGGCAGGAATTAGAGACGCTTTCCGGTGAACAACTGCTCACCTCTAACGGTATGTTAACCTTTGCCAAACCGGGGAATGAACGGTTAGATCAGAATATCCGCGTCATGCAGGACACGAAAACGCCACACGAGGTATTGACCGGTGAGGAGGTCGCCACCCGATTTCCGGCACTGCAACTCGCGGTGGGCAGCGTCGCTTGCTATACGCCGGACTCAGGTTTCCTAAATCCAAGCCGCTGCGTTCGGACCCATGTATCGCAAGCTGAGCAATTCGGTGCAACAGTCCACAGCGGAGTAGCCGTCCACCATATCGATACCAGCAAAGAACATCCAGAAGTTGAGACATCAGCAGGCAGTTATCGTTGTAGACGGCTCGTCGTTGCCCCCGGGCCGTGGGCTTCGCACCTTCTCAAAGATCTGTCGTTGCCACTTCAGGTAACACGCCAGCAGAAATTTTACTTTCAGCCGCAAAACGAAGGAGCGTTGTGTCAGCCAGACCGTCTGCCTGTCTACGCGGACTACGACCTGCACTACTACGGCTTTCCCTACTACGGTCCCGGAATCAAGATAGCTGATGACGGGCACGGACCTGTAACCTCCCCTGAAACGGTTGATCGGGAGCTAGACCTCAACGTGCAGAATGCGTTGGAGCGGTGGCTCAAAACAATTATGCCCGGCATCAATCCCTCCTTTGTCGAAGGCGCGACCTGTATGTATACGCTCACGCCAGACAACGACTTTCTTATCGGGCATCATCCTCAGAATTCAAACATCTTCGTCGGGGCAGGGTTCTCAGGACACGGCTTTAAGTTTTCAACAATCGTAGGTAAGATTCTCGCTGAACTCACCACCGATGGCAAAACAGATTATCCGATCGACAAATTCCGACTGAACCGATTCGGATAGATAGATAAACCTCTCCTGTACTAAGGGTGGGGCTTTTATTTTCTGGAAAATCCTATAGAAAAACCACAACAAATGGGGGAAACCGATGGCTAAAACTTATCGTATCGGCATTATTGGCTGTGGTGGGATGGGGCGCGCACATTCGACTGCTTACACGCAAAATCCGGCGACAGAATTGGTTGCAGCGATGGATGTGAACGTGGAATCGGCGAAACGCCTTTCTGAAGAATTCGCTGTTCCCGCCGTATATACCGACTACAACGAGATGTTGGAAAAAGAGGCGCTCGACATTGTCAGTATCACGACATGGCAGGGAGTCCGTGCTGAGATTACAGTTGCCGCAGCAGAAGCGGGAGTCAAAGGAATTATCGGTGAAAAACCGATGGCGGCATCCTTAGGGGAAGCGGACACTATGATTTCGGTATGTGAGGAACACGGTGCGAAGCTGGTTATTGGGCATAACGGACGCTTCAGCCCGGCGAATACCGAGATCCGAAGGCTTGTCCAAAACGGTGCCATCGGTCAACCGACGCTGCTTCATCGGAGGTCAAAGCCGAATGCTGGTTTGCTCAATATCGGCACTCACGCTATTGATGGGATGCGATACCATCTGTCGGATCCGGAAACACTCTGGGTCATCGGTCAGGTTTCTCGATCCACAAATAGGTGGGAACGTCGTACGTTGTGCGAAGATCTATGTATGGGGCTAATCTGCTTCGAGGGCGGTGCACGGGGTATCTATGAAAGCGATCTTCCTGAACCCGCAATCTCGGCAGCGATAGTTTCCGGAACAGATGGACAGATCAATATGGGGGAAGATGGGACTGTGCTGCTTCAGAACAATCAAGCGAGTGGCTGGCAGGAGATTCAGCCGCGTCCGGAACCGAGAGATCAATACCAAGAACTCATTGATTGGATGGAGGGAAAAATTCCCACACATCGAAGCACGGGACGACAGGCGCGATATACAATGGAAATCATGATGGCGATCTACGAGTCACTGCGGGTCAAGAATGTGGTCACGATGCCGCTTGAAACCGGCGAATCACCACTTGAACTGCTGATAAAGGACGGTGTTTTCCCTGACCTGACAGAGAACCCTTACGATATTCGGCGACCGTTCCCAGAGCAGGAAAAGCGCGCATAAACCCACTGACTCATAGTGTGGAGGCATTCCATGAAACTCACCGAGCAACAGATTAATTTCTTCAATACCTTTGGCTACTTAGCGTTTCCCAACCTCTTTTCAGCTGATGAGGTTGCTTGGATTACCGAAGAATTTGACTTCTCTATCCAGAACTTCGGTGAAGGCAAGGCACACGATGGCTCAAAGCGAACTATGTTCGGCGGGCCCATTGAGCATCGTCCGAGGCTTTGCTCATTGCTAGATGATCCTCGCGTGCTTGGTGTTGCCGGCGGGGTTTTGGGTGAGGACTTCAACTACGCCAGCGGTGACGGCAATTATTATACCGGTAACACGGGTTGGCATCCAGATGGTAATTGGGGGCAACTCTTTTCCTGCAAGATTGCATTCTACCTTGATCCACTGACAGCCGATACAGGTTGTCTACGAGTTATCCCCGGCAGTCAACGCCCGGAACATTTTGTGAGAGCACAAGAGATAAATCCAAACGAATCAAAAGAGCTTTTCGGTGTTCCACCACAGGAATTTCCCGGCAGCGTTGCGTTGGAAACGAATCCGGGCGATCTGGTTATCTTTAATCACGACACCTATCATGCGTCCTTTGGTGGGGGCAAACGGCGACGGATGTTCACCATGAATCTGACCCGGCACTGCACAACCGACCCAGATCTTAAAACCTTGCGCCAGTACTTGAGCATTCACTCCCCCGGTGGCTACAATGTCGATACCGGTGGCAGTATGTATCATCCGCTCATACTCGATACCGCCGATGAGAAACGGAGGGTTCATCTCTGGCAGTGCGTCGAGATCCACGATGAACTGTTTCCACATCTTGCTCAGAAGGCTTATTCAGACCTCCGCCCAACTTCTTGAGGAATCAATACAGCATCTCAAGCCGGTTTAGGGAGGTATTGGGACAATAGCTTATCAATGTCTTCGCGTTGATCCCGTTGAAACTTGTCCCACTCAAGCCACCATGGGAAACTGTCGCCTGACATGTGTAAGCCGAGGATATACGTCTCTTTACCTAAGCCGAGTTTATAGTCTCCCTCCTCTTTCCATTGGAAGGCGTATAGGTCTTTCCACTTTGTAAAACGTCCTTGAGAATAGATGCCCACTTCTCTGATTTCAAACCGGTTTAGGGAGGACAGAGAAAATAGAGGGAGCGTTAATCCTAGCATTGGCCACAGCTTCGATGAAGATTGCCAACCGTTGTTTACCACCAACATGATTTGTGCAAGTACGGCACCGACCCAAAGAACAATCATAGCACCCAAAAACACCTTGTGAAATCTTGGTATAGGCAGATGGTACAAGATGCGTCCCATTGTTTTCCGCTTCCAAAATAGATAGTAGGGCACTGTAACCAAGAGGGATAAAAACAAAATGAGAAAGCAGAGATTAAGCAGGTGATCAATCGACACGGCTCCCGTCTCCTTTAGCGGTTGTCATTGGAGTTCGGCTTCCATAAAATGTCAATGTAGGCACAATTTCTTTCATTTATCGATTGATTTTAGTATATCATAAATTAGGTTCAAATAGGACTAAAAAGGGGCCGAATAACAGTAGTAGGCAACAATATAGACACAACACGAGGAAAGGAGGCGCAGTTTTCTCCCCAACCCAAAAAGGGGATCTCCACTGCGAAGATTTTAATGAACTTTGAAGAGATTAAACGTCGTCTGTTGGGGCTCGATACCGCCTGCGTCTGTGATGGCAACAAGGCGGAGCGAGCTGCCGACCCCACGGTTACGGAGCTAAGGGTTATTGATCCCTCTATCCGCCCTATCCGAACCGGACTCAAACTGGTGGGGCGGGCACACACGGTGACTTGTCATGAAGATTTTCTCACGGTGATCAAAGGGTTGCGGGATGCCGAGCCGGGGGAGGTGCTTGTGATTGACACCCAGGGGAGTCGTCGTGCAGTAGCGGGTGAGCTGTTTCCGACAGAAGCAGTGCGGAAGGGGTTAGCAGGTATCGTCATAGATGGTCCCTGCCGGGATACCAAAACGATCCGAACTTTAGATGTGCCCTACTATGCACGGTCTTTCAACCCGATCGCGGGGACAACATCCAAGATCTTCGAGACACAGATCCCCATCACCTGCGGCGGTGTTATTGTGAATCCGGGGGATATTATTTTCGGTGACGATGATGGGCTTATTGTTGGATCCATTGATGAACTGTTGGCAACGATACCAATTGCCGAGGAGATCCAGCGGAAAGAAGATCTGATGCTAAAGCAGATGGCAGCGGGTGTAAGTCTGTTTGAGATGTTGAATTTCGAGGAACATTATGCAGCGGTGTCCGCCGGAGAAGAGAGCAAGTTAGAATTCACAGTTTAGGTAAAGCCCTCAATAGGTGGCTATAAAGTAACCACTGTATCGGTCTGGAATGATTTAATCGCCGCCTCAATGATTTCCTGCGCTGCAAGACCCGCGGCACCCGAAGCGTCAATTTCATCGGGTGAATCCCCATCCACAAGCTGTTGAATCCACGCACCAATCCGTGTTGGGAAGGTATCTGCGAACGAATCCATGTGTCCTTCCGCTCCCGCTGGCGGGTTGAAATACTCTTCAACCTCGCCCCCTTGTCGAGGGAAGAATGTCAACTTCTCAAACACCCCATCAAGGACAAACTGTCCATTTGTTCCCGCAACCTCACACCGCTCATTCAAACGCCCAGCGTCATAACTGCCGCTAAGGTGGCCGACCACTCCACTCTTAAACTTGAGATTAATCGAGGCATTGCTCCAATTCTGCCGCCCCGGCGCACGGACTGCGAACGCATGTACCTTTTCCACTTCGCCGCAGAAGTACATCATCACGTCAAGCGAGTGTGGGTGCAAGGCTCTGAGATGGAAGAACGGCGAGGTTTCATTCAGGTTTTCGATCCATAACGCCATGTTGATGAAGAGCAGGTCTCCCAGCTTACCGTTCGCTACCCACTCCTTTGCTTGCATCGCTAATGGCGTGAAACGGTGATTGAGATTGGTTCCCAAACAGACGTTCTTCTCCCTCGCTTTGTTGACCATCTCTCGTGCGCGAGCGACATCGTTAGACAACGGCTTTTCGCACAATACATGCAATCCTGCTTCAAGTGCCTGCATCGCTGGCTCAAAATGAGCTGCACCGTTTTCAAAGCCCCCTGTCGCAACACTGACGGCATCGAGCACCTCATTTTCTAAGAGCGACGGAACGCTGTAATATGCCTTGACGCCGAGCCGTCGTGCTGACTCGTCTGCACGCTCCCTGACCATATCACACACGGCAACCAACGATGTTGCTGCATGTTCATGGTAGACGTCGGCGTGTGTGTTCCCAATTCCCCGCATCCCAATAACTGCCACGCGTAATGCCATGCAAACCTTCCTTTCACTGTTTACCAAGTTCAGTATAAAGTGCACGGTCTCTATATGGATAATATCACAGCAAGTTTATCATCTTTTGCTCTTGGAGCGCAAGGGCTTGGTTACAGATTTCCGACCACTCTGAATCACTTTGACAAGAGGCACATATCGTGCTATAATCGGTGCTTGCAACCCGTGGATTTCTAAGGCGGGCTCAGTATTTGAAATCGTAGGAGATAATAATATGCCACTTGGAAGAAAAATACGTTATGGAATGGTCGGCGGCGGTCCGGACGCATTCATAGGCGCGGTACACCGAAAAGCTGCGGCACTCGATGGGGAAATCGACCTTGTTGCCGGAGCGTTCTCCGCATCACCTGAAAAATCGCAGCAACAGGGAGCGGAACTGTTACTTGACTCTAACCGTGTATACAATTCATATCAGGAGATGGCGGAAAAAGAGAGCGCATTGCCAGAGGGCGAACGTATCGACTTCGTGTCCATTGTGACACCAAACCACGTTCATTTTGATGTCGCCAAAACATTCATCAAAGCAGGATTTCATGTCGTTTGCGATAAGCCGATGACGACGACGTTAGAAGATGCGGAAGCACTCTGTGGATTGGTGAAACAGCACGATGCAATCTTTGCGCTGACGCATAACTACACGGGCTATCCGATGGTGAAGCAAGCCCGTGAGTTGGTATCACAAGGGACGCTCGGATCGGTTCGGAAAATTGTTGTTGAATATCCGCAAGGATGGCTCGCAACGTTTTTGGAGGGAGAAGGGGCAAAGCAGGCAGTCTGGCGCACAGATCCAAGTCAAGCGGGGGTTTCGTCTTGTATCGGGGACATTGGATCGCACGCAGAAAATCTCGCCCATTACATCACCGGCTTAGAGTTAGAGGAGATCTGTGCAGACCTGACCACCTTCGTGGAAGGGAGACTGCTCGAAGATGATGGGAACATCTTAGTCCACTATAAAGGCGGTGCACGGGGAGTGTTGTACGCATCGCAAATTTCTGTTGGCGAAGAGAACAATCTTCGTATCCGCGTCTATGGTACGAAAGCTTCGCTTGAATGGCACCAAGAGAATCCGAATTATCTCTCTGTCCGTTACCCCGATGGTCCTGAGCATGTGTATAAGCGCGGTAATGATTACGTTGCCCCGATTGCGGCGCATAACTCACGCCTGCCATTTGGACATCCAGAAGCGTTCATAGAAGCGTTTGCAAATGTCTATGTCAACGCTGCACGTACGCTTGCCGCAAAACTTTCCGGCGAAACACCAGACGCATTCGATACGGATTATCCAACGGTGCAGGATGGCGCACGAGGTGTCCACTTCATCCACAAAGCGGTAGAAAGTGGAAATAAACGGGGCTGGATAGACGCGAGCTATGCACCACCAACATAGAGTGGAATGTAACACCTATTACTCAGATCTCTTTTAGCAACCCCTTACTTTTTACGACCTAACACTAAGGAGGAATAAGATGGCAAGACCTGTAACACTATTCACGGGACAGTGGGCAGATTTAACACTTGAAGAATTAGCACAAAAAGCCAGTGATTGGGGATATGATGGACTCGAATTGGCATGTTGGGGAGATCACTTTGAGGTTGATAAAGCTCTTGAAGATGATAGCTACTGCCAAGGACGACATGACCTCTTAGCGAAATATGGACTAAAGGTATGGTCGATTAGTAATCACCTTGTTGGACAGGCGGTTTGTGACAATATTGACAGTCGGCACGAAGCCATCTTGTCGCCCGCTATCTGGGGTGATGGCGATCCCGAAGGGGTCCGTGGACGCGCTGCGGAAGAGATGAAAAACACCGCCCGCGCTGCAGCAAAACTCGGCGTAAGCGTTGTCAATGGATTTACCGGTAGCAGTATCTGGCACCTGCTCTATTCTTTCCCGCCGAACGACCCAGCGCAAATTGACGCAGGGTTTGAGGATTTCGCTAACCGTTGGAATCCAATCTTCGATGTGTTTGATGAAGTTGGAATTAAGTTCGGGCTTGAAGTCCATCCGACCGAAATTGCTTTCGACATCGTGAGTTCAGAACGCGCCATCGAAGCGGTCAACGGACGTGAGACGTTCGGGTTCAACTACGATCCAAGCCATCTTGGCTATCAAGGCGTTGATTATGTGACATTCATTGAGCGGTTTAGCGACCGGATCTATCACGCCCACATGAAGGATGTATGGTGGTCATCAACCCCGCGTCTCTCCGGCGTCTTTGGTGGGCACCTGGATTTTGGTGATGCTCGACGCTATTGGGATTTCCGGTCAATTGGTCGTGGGAATATCGATTTCGAGGAAATCATTCGTGCACTCAATAACATTGAATATGAAGGACCGCTCTCCATCGAATGGGAGGACAGCGGTATGGATCGAGAGCACGGGGCACGCGAAGCCTGTGCTGCAGTCAAGGGCTATGACTTTGAACCATCCGCACGTGCATTTGATTCGGCATTCGAAGAGTAGGTGTGTGCTGTAGAAATAGATTTTCCATCTGAATGGAAGAATGGAAGTAACAAGCCCTTCCATTCTTCCAACCTCTTACGTCAGTTACAATGGACAGGTAGAAAACAATGACCAACCAAGAACAGAAGAATCTCGTCCTTGAACAACGCAGCAGGCGCGAAGATCAGGAGGTTCTGGAGACTGTCCAGTGGAATCCTCGCCAAACTGGGCTCATTATCTGTGACATGTGGGATGACCATACATGCAAGAATGCAGCGCAACGGGTCACGGAGATGGTGCCAACGATGAATCGAACCGTGTTAGCAGCGCGGGATGCCGGTGTATCTATCATTCATGCGCCAAGCGGTACGATGGATTTTTATAAGGAGGCACCACAGCGTCACCGTGCCATTGAGGCACCGTTTGCCGAATCTTCGGTAGAAATCCAGTGGAATTATTGGGATCCTGAACGGGAAGGGGAACCGCTACCTTTTATACGGAACGGTGGATGCGGCTGCATCGAACCGTGTTCCGGTTGGGTTGCTGATGACGAAGAAGTTCGACAGTGGAAGGGCGGAAAGGTGCCTTGGACCCGGCAGATTGAGACTATCGAAATTGCTTCTGAGGATGCGATTAGCGACGACGGTCAAGAGGTTTATAATCTGATGCAGGAGCGCGGCATTGACAACGTAATACTGATGGGGGTTCACACCAATATTTGCGTTTCCGGTCGACCTTTCGGTCTGAGGCAGATGGTCTACCACGGGAAAAATGTGGTGCTATGCCGCGACTTGACAGATTCGTTTTTTCAGCCCACGTTGCTTGAATTTAATCACTTCCGCGGAACGGATCTGATAGTCGAACACATTGAAAAGCACTTGTGCCCGACGATCACCTCCACAGCATTCACCGGAGAAACCGCATTTCGTTTCAGGGAGGATACGGCCGTTTAGGCGAGAAAAGAAATAATCTCTAATTTATACCGTTTCTGGGGGTTCCGGCTCCGGCAAACGATGAACCTCGCTTCCTTCCACATTGGTCCCCAGCATGATTAGTTCGCAAGGTTCTGTTCCGAAGTTCCTAAAGATGTGGTACGCACCGGTTGGCTTAAAAACAGAATCACCCTGCTCGATTTGATACCACTCCCCTTCAATGTGGATATGGCACGAACCGCTTAGTACGTAGAACCATTCTTCCTCTTTTGTATGGGTGTGGTATTTCGTATTTGTTTCGCCTGCTGGAATTCGTGTCAGCCGGACCTCAAACTGTTCCGCAGCGTGTTCCTCCCATAGTGGCTTGAAGTCGCCATACTGTTTCTCTTCCCCGGGAAAGAACTTCGGCTTCCATGGCATCTCTTTGGTTTTTACAATGTATTTCATGGGATGGCTCCTTAGAAAATTATTGGCTGTTTCCGATTAGATTACGCTATACAGGCAACGTTGGGCATTTGGTCCTACCGAATCTTCTACATCCACTCAAAGAGGTCGACCCGCTCACCCGTTTCAGCCGAAATATACGCCCCATAGCATACAGCGAGGATGTCGCGTCCCAACTCTACTGTGCTTTTGGGGGGTCGTCCGCAAGCGATCGCCTCGCAGAAGTCGGTAAGCTCGTGTGGAAAACCGTTCATCCAGTCCTCGTCAGGATTGGTCAGCTGCCAGCCGGCGCGAGTCTCTACTTTCTCCCGAATATAGGTATCCCCCAAGACGTGATCATTCGGTGTGTACGTCAACATCCCAGTGTTTGGGTTGATGTTGCACTGCACCACAGCCTTGCTTGAATACACCGTCAGAATGTTCTGAATACCCCCAAGCACAATATCTGACGCGGTGATCTGTGCGATGGTGTCATCGTCAAACGTGATGATCATAGATCCCCAGTCTTCGCAATCCTTCCAACCTTCCTTGATCCACTTCTCATCCTCATTGACAAAGCTTTCGATATGGGTCAGGTTTGCGACCTCTGCGACCACGCTCTTAGGCTTGATGGGTTTCCCATATTTCCGTTGTCCTTCGTTGTATTTGAGATAGAGTGTCCCACCAACGGGGTGACACCCCTTGTTGTAAAGCGCACCGCCCCCGGAGTAACGCCATTCCTTAGCGTAATCGGAATGCGACCCGCTATGCGACTCCTCCGCAATAATACGGAGAATAGTGTTATCACTCTGTGCGAGGATGTCGTTTGCTTTCTGTATGCTTGGTGCGTGCACCCAATTTTCCCCGTAGCAGAACGTTACGCCGTTGCGTTTAACAGCATCTACCATCTCATCCGCTGCCTTTAGCGCGGCTTCAAACATTGTGTGCCGGGAGGTCTCCCGCCCCACAAGCGTCTCCCCACCATCACCAAAATAGCCTGTCAATGGCTTTTCACAGATGATGTGTTTCCCTACTTCGGCCGCCTGAATGGTTAGCGGATAGTGTAGATAGTTGGGAACACAGAGATCGACGACAGTTATTTCTTCATCCGCAAAAAGGGCTTCAGTTGTGGGATAAATTGTTTCCAGATTGTGTTCTGTGGCAAAGGCGGTGGCACTTTCTTGGCTCCGCGCAGTCACCCCCTTAATCCGGATGTCGAAGCCGGGGACACGTCGATAGTTCTCAACATGGAACGTTGCAGAAAAGCCGGCACCGACCATGCCGATAACAATAGGATTGGTATTCATGGTATTTTTTTCCTCACTTGAGTTATGTCATCTTGAGGCTTCGCAAAGGATATCTTCCCGCCATAGAGATTGGTTACTGCGTTCAAAATGACAGCGAGACAGATATTTTTTTCTGTATTCCGTAGCGGAATTTATTGAGATAAAAATTATCCAACGAACCGACCATCTCCCAACCAAGTGCTTTCGTTGTCACGGCTGGTGTCACACCATCTGTACCGCTTCCGCTTGAGGTAGACGCCCCGGGAGTAACCAATGCGCTTCGGTCAATCCGTGTCCAGTACCGTTCCCAGCCTCATGCAAAGAACCGACCTCCTGTTAATGGTCTGAAAACCAGCGGGCATAGGCGCTGTCCGTCCGTGGTGCATCTCGATAATCAATCATCTACCAATCCTCGATGACCTGCTTGTCCACAATGCGCTCCTTTCGATGTAACTGATAGCGCAGTCTCACGACTTGGAGGTTACACTATCCTTTATGCTGCAAAGCGGGCAGCCTACTCACTCAACGATGATAGGTGCCTAAAGACAAAAGTGGGCGATCCGTGCTCGTCCGAAAACCGACCTCGCTGTACGACATCACTTTTCAAGTTATACAATTTGACTTTGATTCCCGCCCCCGAGTTCCGGGTAGGTGGTGGAGGGGTGCCGATACTGTTCACCATTTCTTATATCATGGCTTCGATTTGGGGTCAACAGAAAACTTCCCAGCGTTATCCGAATGACACGGATTGTCGAACAATTCATCAGCCTCGCATCTCAATCCCTCAATCCCTTTCCGTGTACGAACCTCCAATACTCTTCTTAACCTGTTCCTGAGATTATAATTGGCAGAATACCTCTGTGAAATAACCTTTCTCGATCACCTATATTCTATTGTGAAGACTTCAGGACCTGGCCAAAATCACATGCCTAAGCTTGGCGTGAGTGACCAAACCAATTTCTACGAACAATAGGTATTTTGTACGCTAATGTTTTTCACTTAATGTCGTTCAAAACCTTCTCCCGTAATATTCCCTTAACAATTCAAACTTCACAGTATTCATGTTTCTTCTTGACTTACGAATTTTCACATGTTATTATTTAGCATACTAAATGAATAACAAAATCTTGAGAATGTAAGCTTGTAGATAGATTTACGCATAGTCCTACCCACAGAAAGAAAGTGGACAAATTAGATCCAGTTGTGGTTCGCTTCGCCAGACCTCCGAAGATGTTCCCGCTACTAGCAGATGGCTTTATCTCTCCTTACGTGAAAACTCTCAAAATCTTTACTCCGTCAGGACTTACGCACTCCAGATTGTAGTTGCCCGTTTCTTAATCCCGCCTGTCCCGATTTATCGGGGATTTATCGGGCGTTGGTAACGGTATCTAGCGGCGATTCATCGCCGAACTACAGGGCTTTGACCGTTCAACTGCGTAAGTCCTATCCGTATAATTTCGCTGCCTATTCTTTCTTTATGGGAAAGACTCACAATGGCTCTAGATCGAAAAGACATACAGGATGAAGTGCTTATGGCACTCAGATGCATCATGCGGGCAATCGATATCTATTCGAGTCATCTCGCGCGCTACCACGGGTTGACAGCACCTCAACTTATCGTCCTAGGTGAGATTTCACGATCGGGGAAGATAACAGCAGGTCAGCTGGCGGAAAACGTCAACCTTAGCAATGCAACGGTCACCGGAATACTGGACCGGCTTTCAAAGCGCGGCTTAATAGAAAGGAGACGCGCCGATGAGGATAAGCGCAGTGTTCTTGTAAAACTGACCGATTTGGGCAAAAGGGCACTTGCGAATGCCCCAACACTACTCCATGACCGTTTCGTGAAGGCATTCGAGAAACTCG
The DNA here is from genome assembly GCA_965220385.1 of Candidatus Poribacteria bacterium. GTDB lineage: Bacteria > Poribacteria > WGA-4E > WGA-4E > PCPOR2b > PCPOR2b. The sequence continues at coordinate 3,352,400 of OZ244825.1, forward strand.
AGAATTGGGAACAAACGTCATTACTTTCCTCCCTTCAAAGGATCGCCTCAATGATGGAAGTGAAAGATCTTGATGCCGCACCGATGCTTGTCAGTAGGGAAATCTCTGAGGTCACCGAGGACCCTCTCGCCAATTCAGTTCAAGATGATTCAGAGTAAACCCGAAATACGGAGATTAAAATGCCAGTTGTTTATCTTGAAGATGTCACTAAGACTGTTGGTAACAAATACTTAGCGATTCATGTTGGTGTCCTTATTAGTGGATCCGGCAAGGGATTCGACAGGCATCGACTCAGCAAAGCCGCACGATGCGGCTTTTCGAGTGCATCGGATCTACACGGCAATTCATCACGAAAATGGAAACCCGAATCGCCAGAGAGTTCGAACGTGAACCCAGCATTAGAGAGACAGCTTTGACAATGGGAATCGATGAATATCGTGTCTGCGAGAAAGCGGTCAAGGCATTAGGACGTGCTGACATTTTACCATCGCGAATTCAGGAAACGCTGTAATCATCGTGCTACTCGCCAAAAACCAAGGAGACTGTCCTAAATCGCCTCAAGGTGTGTCAGAATTAGTTCAATCCATCACATGTCGACACAACCTAGCAAAGATTGGCACTTCTGAAACCCTAGTTGCTGTTAGAAATGCCCGATAAGTCGTGATAACGTTAGTTCAACGTCAGCCAAAAGGTCCTGTTTGTAGGAACAATTGATTGACAACATAATTAAGCAATTAGCAAAACATCATTGAGCTGAGAGTACGACTTGGCTCAACAGACTCAAGGAGTACTTCCAGTGAATTTTGAACAATTTTCTTTTGACCCCCGCATTGTCGCCCGAATTAAAGCAGTCAATTACACTACGCCTACCCCGATTCAGCAGCAAGCCATCCCGATGGTGCTCGAAGGGCATGATGTGATGGGTTTGGCCCATACCGGTACCGGTAAAACTGCAGCTTTCATGCTGCCTATCTTACAACAGTTAACCAAAGGCCCGCTCCGTCGCGTACGGGCCCTTATCGTTGCACCGACACGCGAACTCGCGGAACAGATTTACCAGATGGGTCTTGACCTTGGCAAAAATACCGGAGTGAACAGCGCATCCGTCTACGGCGGTGTGAGCAAAGTTTCTCAGGTCTCGCGGCTGCGGAGTGGCGTAGAGATTGTTATTGCTTGTCCTGGTCGCCTGCTTGACCTCATTTACGATGGTGCCATCGACCTATCGTGCGTTGAGATGCTGGTGTTGGACGAAGCTGATCGCATGTGCGATATGGGCTTCCTCCCCGATATTCGCCGCATCCTGAAGCTACTGCCGGCCCAACGCCAGACACTTTTCTTCTCAGCGACAATGCCAGAAGATATCCGCAAATTGGCAGGTAATATCCTCAAAGATCCGGTCACCGTTCAAGTAGATAAGGCTGCTCCGGTGAAGACGGTTTCACACGCGCTCTATCCGGTGCCCAATAGCCTCAAGGAAGATCTTCTGTTGGCAATGTTGCAACAGACACCCACCGGCCGCGTCTTGATCTTCACCCGCACCAAGTTTCGCGCTCGTAACCTAGCACGCAAGATGGAAAAACGCGGTTACCACGTGGCAGCACTACAAGGTAATATGTCGCAGAATCAGCGACAGCAAGCGATTAATGGCTTTCGCGATGGGAGATACGACGTTCTCGTTGCTACTGATGTTGCTGCGCGCGGCATAGACGTATCGGAAATATCACACGTAATCAATTTCGATATCCCCGATACTGTTGATGCCTACACTCACCGGATTGGTCGCACTGGTCGCGCTCATCGATCTGGTGAAGCATTCACACTTGCTGGACAAGCGGATGAACAGATAATATGGGACATTGAAAAACTGCTTGGGACACGAATCGAACGGCGGCGGTTACCTGATTTTGATTACGGTAATTTCGTACCGGAAAGCCAATTCCAGAGGAACTATTCAAAGCCGATACGAAAGACACTATCGCCCCGCAAGCGGAACCATATTCGTCCCAATAAAGGCAGGGATCGGCCACGTCGCCGCTCGCGTTGATAACAATTCTATGCGGAATTTGTTCTCGCTAATCAAGAGATCGCTTAAGATGCACACGTTACTTGGAAACACCCGGGCGATGTTGCTCTCCACCATCCTTAATAGTCCAGAATGGCGAGGGTACATCCAATCACAACAGATAAAGAAAGGAATATAACTGCAAGTGTCTTTCCGTAAGATTGCGCGTCATGCCGATGAGACTGACATCATTTACCCCGCAGTCATCCCCTTCGCACTTGTTCATCTTGCCTGTTTTTTGGTCATCTGGACCGGTTTTCAGGCTTCAGACCTTATACTTTGCGGCGTATTGTACGCCATCCGCATGTTTACCATTACAGGTGGCTATCATCGATATTTTTCACATCGTTCTTTCAAAACTAGCCGTGTATTCCAATTCTTGCTCGCGTTCGTCGCCCAGTCGTCAGCACAACAGGGCGCGCTTTGGTGGGCAGCTCACCATCGCAAGCATCATAAATACTCCGATACCCCACAAGACGTACACTCGCCGCTTCAAAACGGTTTCTGGTTTGCCCACTTCGGTTGGATTTTTTCGGCAACCAAGAGCGAAGCGGATTACGACCTGATAAAGGATTTCATGAAATTTCCTGAGCTCGTTTGGCTCAACAAGTACAAACACGTACCACCAGCACTGTTGGGAGTCAGCGTGTGGTTGGTTGCCGGCTGGTCTGGACTGGTGGTCGGTTTCTTCATCAGTACGATGCTCCTCTTTCACTGCACGTTTGCGATTAACTCGCTAGCTCACCTTATCGGCAAACAGTCTTATGTCACCGGGGATGACTCGCGTAACAACTGGTTTCTGGCACTCATCACCTTTGGTGAAGGATGGCACAACAACCACCACTACTTTCAAAGTTCAACCCGACAAGGATTCCATTGGTGGCAGATCGATTTCACATACTACGTTTTGAAGTTTCTGGCGTTTTTTAGAATTGTTTGGGACCTTCGCGCCCCACCTGCCACTGTAGTTCAAGGGATACGTGGTATACCAAGAAACGTCATCGAACGAGTCGCCCAACGCTTAGCAACGAGTTTCCCAATTGAAACTATCAGTGAGCAAATTCGCCAAGCGTGGGCACACACACCCAGATTTGAAGAGTTACGCCAACGTGTCCGCCAATCCCGGCCATCTGCTCACGCTTTTCTCGTCGAGATTTGTCGCTCCGATTTGCCAACAATGGCGTCTCTGAAACATCACGCACACGAGATGTTTGCACATAGCCAATATATGGATCTGATTGTGGCCCGAGCCCATGAGCTGGTCGTTGACGCCATTTTAAAGCATCTGTTCTACGATTTGCCATCGCCTGTGCCACAAGCTAGACATCTGTCCTAATTGAACCACCAAGACACGAAAACCAGAAGATATATATGGCAGAAAAGCAATGGGGTATTGGCGTTCTGGGGTGATAGGGTAACAACAAATCCCCAGCAGTCCGAAATCTCTCCTGAGTTTTATCTCTTGAACAAATCATAATGACGATTGGTTTTCAGCAATTTTCCCTCACAGCAGAATCCTTAAGTTCGTGCTGTTCTGGTGTTACCCAGTTTCAGTCTAGCAATCCCCAGAGTTGCTTTCGTTCGTCGCTCCAGTTGTCCAATTCGTCAGCGAAAATGTACTTCAACGCCTCCGAATCACGCTTTCTGCCTCCGGCAGGAAAGTAGTTCCAACCCATCGCTCGGCGGGGGCCGGCAGCTGTCTTTATGCCTGTGGCGTGCCAGCAGCTCGGCGTCCAGACCAATGTCCAGCGTGGATCGAGGAGGACTTCCACCTCGGCGGGGTGCTTCGCGTAAAGTTCCTTCGGCGGGAGGTTGTGTTGTCCTGTAGCGATTTCTAACTGTAACAGTTCTTCCCAAACCTCTTCCTTAGCGCGCAGATGACTTCCCGGCAAAACGCGCAATGGTGCATTCGTCGGGTCGTGTCGGTCCAGTCCCGTCCGGAACGAAACCTGTTTCACATTGGGACCTCCATCGGTGTGCCAATGAACTTGCGGGGGTGTACCTTGACTTTCGGAGATAACCCTCAGCGCATCTCCCAATCCACAGGCTCCTACATGTACCTGATCACATTCCAGCAAGCGTTTAGCGGCTTCAACGAGTTGTGGTTGCTCTACAATTTGGAGGATTGGTTCGCCTACCATAAGAAATTGGCAGGCAAGTTTATTGAGCCCGTGTGGCCAATCTGTGCTCGTCCACTTTTCTACATTTTCCGCAGCGATTCGCTCAATTTGGCGCATCCGTTCTTCGCCAAACGGATTGGGTATAAAGAAAAACCCGTGTGCCTGAAAATGATTCAGTTGTGCTGTGGTAATCTCCATGCTTGCTTCATCTCCTTTTATGGATTACGAGCGACAAATCTGAAGACAATACAACTGAGCCTGTGATTTCACGAGGTCGGCATGGTAGCCTTTGGGCAGTGCGAGTACGTTATTGTGACGGACCTTCACGGACTGTTCAACCGGACCTGCCTCACTGTAGATACGTTGAGATGCGTACCCTTCCGGGGGCGCAAAACGGTAGAGACAGATCGCTTCACCAGAAATTGAGTGAGCAGGTGTTTCATTGATGAGCAGCGCATGTTCGTCACGGTTGAAATCGTCGCCCGGCTCAAGGATGACAGCTGCCGTTTCGAGGAAAGAGGGGGCTTTACAAACGGCGACCTCGACAGGCTCATCGTGCGCAAGAATCTCGTAGGTTGTCCGATAGGGGATAGATGCACGATATGCTTCGCCGCCAAAGACATCTGCACGTTCGCCGATGAGTCCGTGGGCTTTATTCCCGTTATGCCCAACAAGCAGTTCGCACCGACCTCCGAATAGAACCAACATGACCTCGTTATCTGCGGTGTCTTCAAAGAAAGATTCACCAACCTCAAGATTGACAATACCGAACTCAATGCCCGTTATTCCCCACTCGCCGTTTTCAATAATTCGAGTATATCCTGTATCCGGTTTGTATTTTTTGTATAGGTTTGTCTCTGATCTGCTCATTTGCCTGATAATTGAGGTGGCTCTTCCCGATGCTCAACACAGGGGGTATTATAACGCTTGTCGTGATTAGGTGATCTTGATTACGTCCTACATATTTTAGGCGCATTATACCACCAAAGCTATTCGCAAACAATCGAAAATGGAACTTGCCATCGACCACCAGATGTCTGATTCGCGAGGATTCCACAGAATTGAGAATTGACAATTCCGCCATAACTCGCTATAATTGACCTACTAATTCGGGCTGCATAAGGAGCGGAAAAGGAACCCAAATATTTACGCAATGGAGAACTGTGATGAAACAGATTGATGGCGGAATAACGGCAGTACCGGGCTTGAAAGCGACCGGTGTCCACGCCGGGCTAAAACCAGACAATGAGAAGGATGTCGCACTGATAGCCGCAGACATACCAGCGGTTGCAGCGGGTGTATTCACGAAAAACCGTGTTTGCGCGCCAGTTGTTTTGGTGTGCCGTGAAAATATCAGTGATGGTAGGGCACAAGCAATTGTCGTGAACAGTAAGAACGCCAACGCATGTACCGGCGAGGTTGGCATGAAGAACGCACGACAGATGGCCTCGTTGGTGGGGGAATCGCTCGGTATAGATCCAAGTCTCGTATTGGTAGCTTCAACAGGAGTTATCGGGCAGCAGCTGCCGATGGATAAAATCAGTCACGGCATCCGTCTCGCTGCGCCAGCTTTGGAGCCAGATGGCGGACATGATGCCGCCCTCGCAATCATGACAACGGATACGGTTCCGAAAGAGATTGCCGTGGAATTTGAAGTTGGGGGAAAAACCGCAAGGATTGGGGGGATGACGAAAGGGGCAGGGATGATCGCTCCGAATCTTGCCACAATGCTTGCTTTTCTTGCGACAGATGTCAACATTGCCAGTGAACCGCTACAGCAAGCGTTACGCGAGTCTGCCGCAAAATCCTTTAACCGTATGACGATTGATACGGATAGCAGTACAAACGACACGGTGCTAATCATGGCAACCGGCACAGCAGGGAATCCAGAAATTTCCCACACAACCGGCGATGCCTACGAAGCATTCCGTGAGGGGTTAGATTTTGCGTGCATTGAACTAGCAAAGAAAATTGCACGAGATGGAGAGGGCGCAACAAAACTGGTCGAAGTGGTGGTGAACGGTGCGAAGGATGAAGTGGAAGGGGAGATGGCAGCCCGCGCAATCGCCGAGTCACCGCTCGTGAAGACCGCTGTTTTCGGGACAGACGCAAACTGGGGACGCATTATGATGGCGGCTGGGAAATCGGGCGCGGAATTCGATCCATATCAGGTGAATGTCTGGCTCAGCGGTTATCAACTGGTTAAGGATGGAATGGACGCGGGGTTTGATGAGGATAAGGCAACAGAACTCTTTTCCGAAGACACCGTAACGATTACCGTTGATCTGAATGCCGGCGACGCCTCGGTCACCATGTGGACGTGCGACTATTCCCACGATTACATTAGCATCAATGCGGACTACCGGACTTAATACCAGCAGCTCATATCAAGAGGAGGTGCAAAACGCAAAAAGTGTAAAATCCCGCAAAGCGAGGATTCTTGATGTGTCGGGACGTGAAAACCATTTTTCTGGGTTCATTTGTTCATTGGTACAGTCGGGCGAGGAAATCCTGCCCCATAAATCGGGTGGTTAGAATGTCTATCTTGATGAGAATTCAGACCAAGGAGAAATGATAGTTATGCTTACACCTGACGAAAAGCAATTTTACGAGCAGAACGGTTATGTTCCGAAGCAAGGACTTGTCTCATCAGAGGAGATCGAAAAGGTTCAAGCGGAAATCCATGACATCCACAATCGGATGGCAAAACAATCGATTGACGATGTCGAAGTGGCGTGGGAAGAATTTGATGACCCAAACACGTCGCCGCGGATTAAACAACTAATGCAGAGTGAACTGGTCAGTCCAACCCTGAACAAAATCTTACGTTCGGACGCAATGCTGGATATTATCGAGCAACTGATTGGCCCCGACATCTCACTGTTTCATAGCAAACTACTCCCCAAAGACGCCAAAGATGGCACGGCAATTCCTTGGCATCAGGATTATGCCTACTGGGATCTGGACGATAACCGTCCATTGATGGTAAACTGCCAACTAGCAATTGACGCAACAATACAGGAGAATGGATGCATCCAGTTTGTCCCTGGCAGCCATAAATGGGGGTTACAGGAACATGAACGGGGACAAGAGAAATTTCGCCTATTTCTGCCAGGACACTACCATGAGCGTGATGATGCTGTCTCAGTAGAGATGGAGCCAGGGACAGGTGTTTTTTTCAATGCACTAATTATTCACGGCTCCGCTGCCAACACATCAACCTATCCTCGACGAATGAATACCTTCGCCTACAATGTTACAGGCAACGGCGTGACCCAGTGTCGCGAGGCACTTCGGGGCAAACCGCTCTGAAATATGGAGCAATGGGAATTGAGGCATTCGAGCCTTGAAAAGTTCAGGGCTTGGAGCCATGGTGTAGGAGCACCTAGCGCTTCTAGCCGCATGACACCAAGCACCGTCTACATCCTTACCAAACTCACGTTAATATACGAGGGCTTTGAAAATGCAATCCATCGCACGGGCATGGATGATTGGGTGTGTGCTCATCGTCATGAATTGTTATTGGCTCATACAAATGGAGAGCCTCCGGAGAGCTTTTGGCGCGACGTTTTTTTTTGTTCTTTAATGCGGTCTTTACACTCTGGATGCTCTTTTTACTGAATCGACTGCTACGCCGATTTACGCCGAGACTTGCCTTTGATAACAGGGAACTATTGGCCATTTATATCATGGTCAACATGGTGTCATCACTCTGCTCCTATACCGCCCAACTGACAGTAATCCCCCAGGTCATCACCTATCCCTTTTGGGGAGCGACGCCAGAAAATGATTGGCGACAACTGTTCCACAAAGATCTTCCTCAATGGCTTGTTGTTAAAGAGCCAGCCGTTCTGATAGGGTATTACCGTGGCGAAGCCAACTTGTATACAGAACGTCACTTGGCAGTATGGCTACCTCCACTGCTTTGGTGGTCATTTTTTACCCTTGTTCTTGTCTTTGTGATGTTGTGCATTAATATCATCGTTCGCAGGCAGTGGATTGAACATGAGAAACTCGCTTATCCGATCGCTGAGATTCCGCTGACTCTGGTCCAGTTAGGTGGGTATAGCCGATTGATGTGGATTGGATTTGCCATTACCGCAGGGATTAATATTATAAATGGACTCCACCATTTGTATCCGAGCGTCCCGGGATTAACATTTGTCAAATTTAGACATATCGGCTACATCTTTACAGAGGAACCGTGGGACGCGCTCAGAGCAATGCGAGTCTCGTTTATTCCCTCGATTATTGGGTTAAGCTTCTTCATGCCGCTTGATGTCCTGTTTTCGTGTTGGTTCTTCTATCTTTATTGGCAAGGGATGCGGGTCGTAGGTGCTTTCGCAGGTTGGCACACTTATCCGGGCTATGGTCGGCATGCCTATATTGTGCAAGAATCGGTAGGGGCATACTGTGCCGTGTTGGCGATTGCGATTTGGCGAGCAGCACGACACTTGTTGCGATCCCGACAGCAATCTGTTATCCGAAATAGAGAAATGGGGACGGATGATGCACCAATGTCGTATGGAATGGCATGGTGTGGAATGATCTGCGGGATGATCATCCTTATGTTATATTGTTATAAGGCTGGCATGACAATCAGCGTGGCAATAGGCTTTGTTCTTTTTTATTATTACATCTCAACATGTATCACTCGACTTCGTGCCGAATTTGGCTTCCCACTCCACGATGTCCACTTTGGGGGTCCGATCCAGATGATCACTTCAGCGTTCGGGACTGCAAATCTGTCACAACGGACGCTTGTCGCCATGCCGTTCTTCTGGCATATCAGTCGTATCTATCTGAGCCACATCATGCCACATCAATTGGAAGGGTTTAAAATTGCCTCAAGAAGCCGGATGAGTCCCAAAAGAGCATTCTGGTCAATGCTGTTAGCGTGTGCTTTTGGAATCGTAATAATTTTCTGGCTCCTACTCCACCTCAGTTATCGCTATGGCCTTGAGAATACGCCGTATCCACCTTGGGGGAAAGAGGTATGGTTTTACCTGCAAGACTGGTTACGCAATCCGACAGAAGTGGATTATTATCACATGGCTCTGATGGGGTTAGGGGTTGTGGGCGCATCCTTTTTGACGTTCATGAGAGCGCGATTTATCTGGTGGCCCCTCCATCCGATGGGCTATGCGCTGGGAGGAAGTTTTGGGATGAGCTTTTTGTGGACCTGTTTGCTGGTGGCATGGATATTAAAATGGCTTATTCTACGATATGGGGGGATTATGCGATATAGGCAAATTGCGCCTTTGTTCCTCGGATTGATACTAGGGGAATTTACAGTGGCTGCCCTCTGGACAATTATTGGTCTCTGCTTCAATTGGCCCGAACTATTTAATTTTTGGCACTAATTTCTGGTATCCCTGATAGGCATAGTTTATTACCACTTAAAAGTTTCAACATGGTCTCGCAATGATCGCGGGTGTCAAATCGATCTGCAGAAGTAGATTGAGTTTCGACGTCTAGCCCCTCCAATTACTTGGTCTCAAAAAAATCTGATCAGAAGTAGGAAAGCGCGGAGCAATCCATTCCCCTTGTAATTTTTTCTACGACGTTTGACGCCCCTTCCGCAACTCCAGAGACACGCGGTACCCTTCCAAGCCCGGATCCGTGTCGAGGAGCGTCTGAACAGCTTCAGCACTCCGGCGTTGGGCGGGAAAGTTATCAGTATTGGCAATCCGCAATGCCAGCCGTGCCGCCACCGCACTCCCTTTTCGCAGGTTTTCCAACTCCACTTTGTCCAGTGTATCATACGCCGTGTGTCCGTAGCCTCTGCCCGAAGGCGGGGCTTCGGCGTCACCCATGTGGCCTGTCGGAACACCTTTTAGGACAAAGGGGAAGTGATCGGAATACGGATGCAGCTGTTGGCCGACAGGTATGTTAGCTGCAAGCTCTTTAGCGACATCTCGGAAGAACGGTACTAAATCTGGCCAACGATGCAGCACCACACCTTTTCGGCTCGCACCACCAGCCGCATCAAGATTATACATGAAACGGACGTTATCCAGTTCGCCTTCATGGGCGTCTGCATAGCGAAATGCACCGGTTAAGCCGATCTCCTCGGTGCCGAAGCCGACAAACCGAACCGTTCGCTTGAGCTGCTCACCGGCATATAAAGCAAGCACGCGTGCAGCCTCAATAACGAGTACCATTCCCGACGCCGGATCAACAGCCCCCTGTGAAATATCATGACCGTCATAATGACAACCCAGAATTACCATCTCGTCGGGATTCTCCTTTCCCAGCAGATCGGCAACAACGTTCCAAGAGGTTCGGGGCTCGTTGACATCGGTTGTATTAAGACGTAGTTTAACCGTGCCCTTTCGCTCCATCAACCGCGTCAGAAATTCGCCATCCTCCTTACATATCGAGATGCCTGGAATAGGGGCAGGTTGGTCGTTCTGTAGACTTCCTGTTTCGGGTCCGACGCCGGGGCTTTCGCTGATAAAAATGAAGGCACTAGCACCGCCCAAGACAGATCGCTCATATTTTTCCTTGCGATGCACCCATCGTCCTAAGTCAGGGGGAGATGCACTGCCCGCCATTACGATTCGGCCTGTCATCGCATTACCTAAGTCCTCGTACTCTGCAGGGCTGCCGTAACCGACGGAGATCAATTCTGCTGTAGTGTCATCAGCAGGACAGTAGGGTAGTGAAATGCAGTGAAGCGACCTTTGGATCGGCTCGACGATTTCTAACGTTGCTGCACCCCGTGACCATCCTGCGTAGGAATATGACTCCAATCGAGCATCTTTGAGACGGTAGCGGTTAAGAGTCTCACAGATGAAGTCTGCAGCCCTGCGCTCGTCTGGTGTACCTGCGAACCTTGACCCGAAGTCGTCGCACAATACGGTGAGGTTGTCCATCACCTCCTGCGATGTATAAATGTCGCCAACCATCTGTTGATCCATCTGTAAATATGGATTTTCTTGACTCATATCAACTCCTGATAATGGATTTGTTTCTTTCAGACACTACCCCAACTGATAGCCGCTGGTGTTCTAATAGTGTCAAGATCGTAGGATTCGCCTGCCGTCATTACTCTTCCCGCACGACCGCCAACGGCGGCTCGCCTTCCCATACCCGTTGAAGATTCTGGAACACAAATTCGCCCCTTCGCGTCCACGTGTCGTAGGTTACACCCGCGACATGCGGCGTGAGGAGCACATTATCCAACTTCAGAAGGGGATTGTCTGGGGCTGCTGGTTCTTGCGCCAAAACATCAAGGGCGGCTCCGAGGATGCGCCCTCCGCTCAATACTTCTGTCAAGGCAACTTCGTCTACAACGGGACCCCGACAAGTATTGACGAGTACGGCTGTGGGTTTCAGCAGAGAAAGCTCATGCCTGCCGATAATACCACGGGTTTCGTGTGTAAGGGGCAGATGCACCGTCACAATATCTGCTTCTCGAAGCAGGTCTTCCAGTACCATGCGGGTTACACCAAGTTCGGATTCTATGTTCGGCGCAGGTGGATACTGATCATAGTAGAGGAGGCGCGCCCCAAAGGCACGCAACAGGTGGGCGACGCGCCTTCCGATGTTCCCAAGCCCTACAATTCCAATCGTCTTTCCGTTGATAGTGTATGTCGACGATCCTGTGTCAATATCACGCCATCGATCACCCCGAACATTGCGATCTAACGCTATCAGACGGCGATAAAATCCGAGTACCAGGCCGATAGTATGCTCTGCGACATCAATGGAATTCGCGCCCCCATTATTGGCAACAGGAATGCCAAGCTCCTTGCACAGGCTCATGTCCATACTATCATACCCCGCAGCGACCAACTGAATTAGCTTGAGGCGGGGAGCGGATCGCAGGACCCGTTCTGAGATTTGGCCGGGGAAGAGAATCAGAAAATCCGCATCCTGTACGAGCGAGACTTTCTCCTCATCTGGCAGATCGCCCCTGTGCACACTGACCTCAAAACGCGGTGGGGCATATTGGGTAAGGAGGGGCGTTATTTCTGGAGATAGAAAAGTAAAGAATCTAACTTGGGGCATATTCAATAGATGGACGATAATGATGTTTTGAGCGCGCCAGGGGGGCGTTGATGTTTAGTTCAGGTAGCGTCATTCAATGCATCGGACGATCTACGTAACGCTGTCGCGGACATAGTTAGGTGTCAGTGAAAAGTAATCATCAGATTCCCCGTTGAGCAGTTGGTTGTAGCCAATTCGTGCGATGCTTGCACCACGCGGCACGTTAAAGATTGGATCAGCAAGGGGCACATTATCACCGAATTGTTCCGTAACAACGGGGGCGTATCGCTGCAAACCATCGCCAACAAAGATTGCAGCGTCGTCGATCTTACTCAGCAGCGTTTCAATCGGCACACAGAGATCATCCGACTGTCGCACGAGATTTTGTCCCCCACGAAAGACCGCGCCGTACACCTCATCTTTCCGCGCGTCGAGGATCGGGCAGATTAACTTGTCTGCGTAGCGGACGTTATATGCAATTGCCTCCAGCGTTGAGACGCCGATAATCGGTTTCTTGAGGGCGTAGCAGAGCGATTTAGCTGTGCCTACCCCGATTCGGATGCCTGTAAATGATCCTGGGCCTATCCCAACAGCACATGCGTCAAGATCGTGTGCGGTCAGATCCGCCCACTTTAAGATCTGGTCTATAGCGGGCATGAGCCTCGATGAGTGGGCTTTCACGATGCTGAGTGTGTGTTCAGCGACGAAACGTTCTCCATCAATCAAACCGACGCTGCCGATAGGGGTTGATGTATCAATGCCAAGAATTTTCATACTCAAAGCGCCATTAGCGACCATCGCCAAACACTATCAGAAACTCAAAATGGTGTGGGCATCTGTGTCCGTTTGAAAGGCTATAACTGCCTTTTTAGTTCATCACGTACGTTTTTGATCGATCCTTTTGTTAGCAGTCTGAATGGCTTTCAAGCTGTTTGCGAAGCTGCACAGTCAGGCTTGCTAACGGAAGCCCTACCACGTTGAAGTAGCAGCCCTCGATTCGCTCAACGAAAGCGCCAGCCCTGCCTTGTATACCGTAAGCCCCGGCCTTATCGGACGGTTCGCCGCTGCGGATGTACGCTACGATTTCTGATTCATGCAATGTCCTAAAATAAACGGCTGTCTGTTCTGCCCATACCACTTCGTTTGTTCTTTTGATATCAATTAATGCAACACCGGTGATTACCTCATGTTGGTTTCCACTGAGTCGCCTTAAGATTTGGATAGCGTGTGCATCATCCTCCGGCTTGCCGATTGGCTGCCCATCAATGACGACGACGGTATCTGCGCCGATCACGATCCCTGCATCGAATTTGGCAGCGACCGTTCTTGCCTTTAGACGGGCAAGTTCCTGGACAGCAATTGCTGGAGATACTGTAATTTGTGGCTCTTCTATTTCGCTGGGGGACACTTCAAATTCAAGACCAATTTGCTGGAGCAAATCTGCACGGCGTGGCGATTCTGACGCAAGGATGATATTTGGGAGGGTATTGTCCGATTGGGGGCTTTCAATCATTTAAGTTGAAACCACCGGGTGTTGCGTTCGGTCCGTATCTGGAGCAATCCGGCATCTATCAGTTCTGTGAATCCTTTCTCAATTTCCCACTTGGACAGACTGATCTGTTGCAGCCGTTTATCTAACTGAGGTGCCCGGAACCAACCATCCTTCATTGGAGATTGGTATGTATCGCGAAAAACCTCCAGCGCACCATACAAACGCAGCGCTGTTGAGGAAAGCCCTACTAACGGGTTGATTGCGCTATAGCGAGATAGTACCGCTTGTATCAGAGACATCGTTCTCTCCTGGTGTAACATCAATGTTGAGCTAACTCTTGCAACCCATTAATGCCGGTTGACACTATACGGGTTTACGAAGGGCGCTCAATACATTAGAACGTTCAACCAGAGAAAACCGTTTCAAAAACAGATATGTTGGACTTTCTCTCCTCCTACTTTTTTTATAACCGACGCAAAATTTCTATTTGGACCAACCTAATCATTCTTGACACGCACTGTGCCGTCTGCGTCCACCGCGAGCTTGCTGGAGTGGAGTGATGAACAAGGCCCATGCATAACGGCACGTTGCGCTTCTGTCATACCTTCCACAAGTTCCTCTCCCCAATAGATTTCCGGAGGTGCTATTTCCCGGGCTGCACCTGTCCGTACAGAGGTTCGGTCAGCGTATTTGAAGAGCACGGATCGCCGACGATGTTCAGCGCGCCAAGGGAGTGTGCCGTGCGTCTGGGCACCGTCCATGAAGAAAATCACGTCCCCCGCCTTCAGTTCCGGTTGGATAACCACTCCCATATCATCGTCGCAGGTTCGCACGCCGTGGGGCATGGCAAATCTCGATTTGTGGCTACCGGGAACGCAGGCGAATCCCCCATCACCTGTGTTGATATCAGTGAGCTGCCAAGTTACAGTCACTCCACCGCAGTGCATCCTATTATTCTGATGATGGTAGGCAACGTAGGGCCTGTGCGGTTCACCCTCCCCGTGCAAGGTCAGCCCTTCGGTACCTTTCACACTATCGGTCACCCAAGGACCGTGATCGAAACGGAAGCCTGTTCCACACATTACATTGAGGCGCATGATAATCTGTGGATGCACGAGCATCTTGCGGAAAGGATCACAATACGGTTCTTCCAGTTCAAGTAGACCGTGGAGGGTGCGCGCTTCGGTACCTCTCAGAGCCTGAGAATCCCGGGAGCCCTCGTTGGGACCACCAACATAGATTTGATCGGTACAGCGATCTATCGCTTCATTGGCTGCTGCAATTTCATCGGGGGTCAGTACATTTCTGAGGATAAGATATCCGGTGAGGTCCCAGAAGTAGCGTTCACGTTTGTCCATTTTGCCTCTCTCCATTTCGTGGGTTATATCCGTGCGGTAACAGTGTTGACTCGGTTTTACTATGCAACCCAAGTTTTCTTTCCGTCAGATTTAAGCAATGGAAGGTCGCCCCCTGTATGAACACCCGGACCGTAAAGTACGGCATACTGTTCGGGCGAGAGGGTTTTCGTCCAGTCACCAAAGCGTGCTTCAGGGGTAAAAAATCGACCAACCGCGCGGGCAACACCGCGGGATGCGTATTTGTAGAGTATGGAGCGCCGTTCACCCTTACCCGTCCAAGGGAGCGTGCCGTGCGTGGCAGTTTCTGCAAAAAAGAGGACATCCCCTGCCTTCATCGCTGGTTGCACAGCCAGCCCCATGTCGTCTTCCACGCTCCGGACACTTTCAGGAGTGGGTTCACAGGATTTGTGGCTTCCGGGAACAACTGCAAATCCTCCATCACCTTCATTAACGTCAGTGAGTTGCCATGCCACAGTGACACCCCGACAGTAGATAGTTCCGTTCTGCTGATGATACCAGACAGCCGCGCTGAACGGTTCGCCCGCTCCATGTAGTTGATGCCCTTCCGTTCCCGCTGTCGCCCCAATCATCAACGGTCCATGATCGAGCCGAAATCCTTCCCCACACATTCCGTTTAGGCGGGAGACAACGACTGGATGGACGAGGAGATCGCGGAACGGTTCTCGATAGGGTTTCTCCCACCCTAACATCCCCGTCAGTTCCAATCGTCCTGTTTGCCCCTGAAGTGTTGATGACCCGCGGGCAAGCCCACCATCATCAACTGAACGGGCTCGAATTTTCTCGGCATAGTGGTTAATTGCCGCATTACATACGTCAACCTCTTCTGGCGTCAGTGCACCACGAACGACGAGGTAGCCCGTAAGGTCGAAAAAGTACTTTTCCTCATCGGACATGACAAATTTATTGCTGTCCATGGAATTTTCTCCTAAGTCTTAAGTGAGATTCCCAATCATTGTGAACCTCAAGCCTCCGCCAGATAAACTCTGAAACCTTGCGTAGGGCGGCAGGCGGAAGTCGGAGCACCTATAAACGTTCGATACGCTCAATGAGAAGTGTCGCGAGGGTTTCAACCTTCTCTTCACTCGAAACGGTCACATCTGCAAATTTCTTGCTCGGTTCAACCCAAGCAAAGTGCATAGGCCGTGTCGTTGCATAATACTGCTGGATGCACGAATCCACCGTGCGTCCACGCTCTTGGATGTCGCGCACCAATCGACGGATAAAGCGGATATCAGGAGGCACGTCAACGAATACTTTCAGATCGAGTAGTGACCGGATAGAGTCAAATGCAAACAGTAGAATTCCTTCGATCAGGACGACCGCCTTGGGCTGAAGCGTGAGGGTTTCAGGACAGCGCGTGTGCGTCGTGAAGTCGTAGCGTGGCACCTCAACAGCCTGTCCACATCTGAGTTGGCGTATCTGTTGAGTCAATAACTGGACGTCCAACGCGTCCGGATGATCAAAATTTATCTCTGCCCGCTCTCTAAGAGGAAGGTGACTAAGGTCTTTGTAATAGGCATCAAGACTCAATACAACGGATCTATGCTCGCCGAGTCGTTTTTGAATCGCTGCGACAAGTGTTGTTTTGCCAGATCCACTTCCGCCTGAAAATCCAACGAGGGTGGGTGTCAATTTGAGTGGGGTATCCATAAGTTCATCGTCAACACCTACGCGGGGTAGCATACTGTTCGCGGGTAATAACGAAAGACAACATACCCGTCAAAACCAAGTTATACACCTGTATCCCTATCTAACTCAAAATCCGCGAGGGCGTCTCGTTCGTTTTGGTAGATAAACTTCTCCAGATTCGATGCTCCTAATTGATTGAAAATGCGTGTGAGTGTTTCAGATAACCCGTAGACTTTGAGGTCACCGCCGTTTTGTCTTAATTCATTAGATTTGCTGACCAAGATGCCTAATCCTGAGCTATCAATCCGGCGACTCCTACTGAGATTTACGATCACTTTCATCGTGTTTCGCTCGATAAGTTCCTCAAGTATTTGACGTAACTGAACCGATGAGAGTGCGATGAGGTCAGTATCAACATCAATGATTTGAATTGTTGCTTTTTGACGTTGGATCTGACGCCACGTATCAACCGCGATTTGCACCTCCGCACTTGACAAGGGATCAGCTAAGCCCATCACTTTATAAGAAGCGATATCATCGGGTGCCTCAGCTGATGAATCCAAGTCATGTTCTGGTGGAAGGTATTCGCGGATTGTGATTGATCTTGTTGCCATGAAAGATTCCTTTCTCGTATAAAAAAACTTCCTCGCTTCAACCCATTAGTGGAAAGAGGCTAGTTGTCTTTATTTTACCTTAGTTCCTCATGATAGGTCAAATAAAATCACTATGTCCTCTCGATCAAACCGTGTTACAATGTAGACACTATAGCAGGTAGAAACCTTAGTGTTTATCCCTTATTTCAATTATAAAGGAGTCCTTCCATGAACACCTCAAATCTGCCCAATATTCTGCTCATCATGTCCGACGAACATGCCCCAATGTACAGCGGTCCTTACGGACATCCTTTGGTCAAGACCCCGCATCTGGATCGCCTCGCTGCCGACGGTGTTACGTTCAGTAACGCGTACTGCAACTCTCCCCTCTGCATGCCTTCACGGATGTCCTTCATGACAGGTCGTTACATTCATCACATCGGTGCTTGGGACAACGCAACCCCGCTCCCGTCTGATACTGTCACTTGGGCACATCTGTTGCGTGGCGTCGGTTACGATGCAGTCCTATCTGGAAAACAGCACTTCGAAGGACCGGACCAACTTCACGGATTCCGTTCCCAACTTGCCCGTGATCTCCACGCCGAGAACGATCACGGTATCATCGATTGGGAAAACGGTACTCCTGCTGCAGACCGTCCATGGTATGGGCTTGAGGAGGCAGGTCCGGGAACCACCACGGAAATCGAAGTAGACGATCTGGCTGAGGAACAAGCATTGACCTACCTCCGCGATCCGGCACGCAAGGATCAACCTTGGGCACTCAACGTCTCTTTCATCGCACCCCATTTCCCGCTCGTGGTACCGCAACGATTTTGGGATCTGTACCCTCTGGATAACATTGACCTTCCAGAGATTCCGGACGGACATTTGGAAAACCAGCATCCTGTCTTCAAGCGGATGCGGAGTATGTTTGGTTGCGTTGATTTTCCTGAAGAATTGGTACGGAGAGGCCGTGCAGGTTACTACGGTCTCATTACCTACCTCGACGAAAAAATCGGTCATCTTTTTGAAGCCCTCGAAGAGACTGGGCAGCTGGATAACACTGTAATTGTGTATACCAGCGATCACGGTGAAATGAACGGTGAGCACGGCATGTGGCGAAAGTCTAACTTCTATGAAGCCTCCGCTCGTGTCCCACTTCAAATTGCATGGTCCGGACGTTTGCCTGCCGGACGTCGGGTCAATGAGGTTGTATCGCTTGTAGACCTTATTTCCACCGTTGTTGAGATCGCAGGCGCAACACCTATCACGCCTCTGGATGGCGATAGCCTGCTTCCTTTAATGCGTGGAGAAGCGGAAGGCTGGAAGGATGAAGCCTTTTCCGAATACTTGGCGCATGGTGTGCAACGTCCGGTCGCGATGCTCCGGCGGGGTAGGTATAAACTTATCTATAGCTTAGGCGACCCACCCCAACTCTACGACGCTGAAACCGATCCGAATGAATTCCACGACCTCGCTGGGGATAGCGCCTATCAGTCAATCCTCGAAGACCTACAGGCACAGCTGCTATCTGACTGGAATCCGGTTGATTTAGAACAACGTGTACGACGCAGTCAGAAAGAACGAGCACTTATTAACGCTGCTACCGAGGGGGCGTGGCGAAAGTTTTAGCATACCTTGAGGGAATTACGGCACGGCGATCTTCCACATCCAGTGGAGTGGGGTTGAACTGACTGTTTATAGCTACGTCAGTCCGATTTTTTAGATGGAGGCGGGATCATCAAGGCCCAGAAGTCCCAATGTATCACGATGCAAGATCTGGGACGGCAGATCTTCCGGCAGAGGAGGTAGTCGCATCTCTTGGGAGAGTCTAACAACATCGTGTAGGCCCTTGACGGATTCATCGAAAGTGGTTATAGGATAATCGGTGCCGAAAAGCAGCTTGTCGGCGACACCGTATTCGACCGCTAACCGCAGCGAGTTGTAGTATTGCCAAGGACGGTAGAATAGGGCGGAGATATCGGCGAAAACATTGGGTTGCTTGCGGATAAGGACAATGGCTTCGGCTTCCCAAGGGTGTCCGATATGGGCAATGATCATCTTCAGATCAGGGTAACGCAGCGCAATATCTTCAAGCAGAACCGGATTGGCGTACTTGAGCGGCGCTTTCCGGGGATAGGTTGTGCCTTGATGTAACATGATTGGCAGCCCAAGCTCCTCAGCACGCGCAAAGATTTTCAGGGCACGTGGGTCCAGCGGATCCCACCCACCGTAGATTGGACTCATCTTCAGCCCACGAAGCCCCAACTCTTGAACAGCCCGGTCCACCTCCTCAAGTGCACGATCTTCAGTTGGGCAGACTGCTGCAAAGCCTATCAATTTCTTCGGGTCCGTGCGGATATATTCGGCTACGGTGTCATTGACTGTAAGGAATCCAGTAAGCGGTGCGCGCAGTCCAAACACAATGGCACGGTCTGCTTTTGACACAGCAGAGGCATGCATCTCCGGCGTAATGTCCAAATCGACCTCTTGTTGACGCATGATGTAAGTTTCGCGGGCGAGTTCCTCGGTGAGTTCCGCCGGATATCGCCAGAAATGGGTGTGACAATCAATGATCATGGGTATTCCAACCTTTTACGCTATATCATTTATGGTAGATTTTACAATTACTTAGACATTTCCACAGCACAGCCAACCCCCCTAGCCCCCCTTATCAGCTTACTATTACCCACAAGTAGAAGATGGTAAACTTTCCGAAGTGGGCATTGGTATTTGCTTGATAGGCAAAAGTCGATATGATACATTTAATGGCATTGGTAAACGACTATACTGATTCCTCCCAACTCAATAGGAGTTGCTGATGCCTACTGTAAATAATGAGTTAACTCCCTGTTGGAGTCAACAGGAGTTTGAGACACTTGATTTAGGCGATAAACGTCTGACTCAGCGGCTGATTACTGTCGCTTCGTCATTGTCAACCTCCCCGCAATCTGCTATTCATGCTGCTTGTGAGGATTGGTCAGCTGTCAAAGCGGCGTACCGTTTATTTGATAATGAGCAGGTGACAGCGGAGAAACTCCTATCTCCTCACTTTGAACGAACAGTCGAACGGATCGGTGGCTATGGACGTGTGTTTGCGATTCAGGACACGACCTACCTCAATTACACACATCACCCATTGACTGAGGGGTTAGGACCGATTGGCACCGATTCTCAGCATATCTATGGGTTTGTCAAACACACCACTTTAGTGGTAACGGAATCGGGATTGCCGTTGGGGTGTCTGACCGATGCCGTTTGGGTTCGGGACGCTCCCAAGCC
The DNA here is from genome assembly GCA_965220385.1 of Candidatus Poribacteria bacterium. Taxonomy (GTDB): domain Bacteria; phylum Poribacteria; class WGA-4E; order WGA-4E; family PCPOR2b; genus PCPOR2b. The sequence continues at coordinate 3,372,952 of OZ244825.1, forward strand.
AAACCATAGCAAAGCCAACGTACCGTTGACGGAAAAAGAGAGCTACAAATGGATTGAGGCGTTAAACCAGACCCAAGCGCGTACCCCAGATGGGGTGGAGATGATTTCCATCTGTGACCGTGAAGCCGATATTTATGAGTTTTTTGTCCAAGCCAAAGACACCCCTTTCGTTATCCGAGCGGCTCATAATCGAAAGGTTGATGATCAAGCGGGGCAACTCCGGGCTGTGGTGCAAAGTCAACCGGCTGCCGGTGAACAACTTGTCAAAGTACCCGCTCGGGGGAATCAACCTGCCCGACAAGCCACAGTCAGCATTCATTTTACAACAACGACACTGCTTCCCCCTTATCGACACCCGGCATTACCCCCACAAGACCTACCCCCGGTTGACGTGAGTGTCGTCTGGGTGACGGAAGTCAATCCACCGGTGAAGGTAACTCCACTAGAATGGTTGTTAATTACTAATGTCAAAGTCAATGATTTTACCGATGCCATACAACGGATACGCTGGTACAGTCTGAGGTGGCAAATTGAAGTCTATTTCAAAGTCCTCAAATCCGGCACCAAAATTGAACACTGCCGATTGCAAACCAAAGACCGGCTCTTACGATATATTGCTCTAATGAGTGTCATTGCATGGCGACTTTACTGGTTGACGATGTACAATCGCCATGCGCCTGACGCTGAATGCACCGCTGTGTTGACTGATGATGAATGGAAAGCCCTTTATTGTATAACCCATAAGACAACCGATTTGCCAGACAAATTACCTACCGTTGCTCAAGTCACGGTGTGGATTGCAAAACTCGGTGGCTTTTTAGCACGAAAATCCGACGGCGCACCGGGGGTGACTGTCATCTGGAGAGGCTGGCAGCGCTTGAATGATATTGCTGACGCATTTACCCTGTTACACAACACCTGACCCAACCATAACCATTAACATCTACACTGATAAAAACCAACCCCAGACTTATGGGTAATAGTAAGCCCTTATCAGGGGGACTTTGGAAACCTCTCGGAGGTCGGAGTTATGGGTAATGTCTACTTATTTTTATAATTCACCATAGTAATTTAGCTATCGAATCCTTGCTAATCTGAACCAAGCTGCAAGTGTACGTTGGTTGAACTTTAGACCCTCTTTCTATTCATACCGTACGATATTGGCTCATCAATAATAAATATTAGCGTGTTTTTCTTGCAGCCTGAGCGTACTCGACAGCAAACGCAATCATTGCCTCTGCGACTTTGATTCCGGTAACCGCTTCAATTTCTTCAAATCCCGGTGAAGGATTGACCTCCAACACCATGGGGCCCGCTTGTGTCTCCAACAGATCTACCCCCGCAATACTTAATTCCATCGCTTCCGTAGCTCGGATTGCCGTGTCGATATACTCGCTTTGAAGCTCCACAGGATGTCCTTGTCCGCCGCGGTGAACGTTTGATCGAAACTCGCCTTTCTGTGCCGTTCTTCTCATGGCAGCCACAACCTTTCCTCCGACGACAATCACGCGCAGATCGTTCCCCGCCGATTCTTCGATAAAAGGTTGGATGACATAGTCTTGATGGAGATCACACATTGCGCCGATCGCTGATGTAAGAGACCCCGGCGTGTCGAGCAGTAAGATTGCGTTGCCGTGGGTTCCCTCAAAGGGTTTCATTATGAAAGGATATTCGCCGGTCTGCTCTGCAGATCGATCCACATGACGAGCGGACCCTGCAGCAAAGCTGGGTGGGACAGGTAAACCATGCTGGGCAAGGATACGGAGGGTACGGAACTTATTGCGGGCGTTTACAATCGCGTATGATCGATTGACTACCGGTGTGTCATTCCACTCAAGATGTGCCACGACCTCCTCGCCGTATCGTGCGGTTGCAGCACTTAGTCGTGGGAGTACGATATCGAAATCTGTGGCGGGGGTTTCTTCGTAGTAGATAGACGCCCCTAAACCGCCGATGTGGAGATAGAATCCAAATGGGTTGAGAACTTTCGGTATGTGCCCGGCTGCGAGGGTCGCTTCAACCAAGCGTCGCGTAGCGTGGTTTTGCGTACCGAAGGAGATGATGCCAATTTTCATGCTGGTATAGACTACATCCTGACCTTGTTGGATTGTGCCAATGCTTACCAAACCGCACATTTCGCGATCCTAGGGTCGTCCCTCCACTAAAATCGCATCTGCTGATCTTCCAAAAAAGTTTCGAGTTCCTCAATGGAATCAAAGATTCGTTCACACAGGTGCTCGAAAAATGGACTGCGCGCATGGGAGTATACAGCATAAACCGGTTTATTATAGCGGGAAGCAAAGTTCATTTCACTCAAGACACCGGGGGAGAGTTTATCGGTTGGATAGATAACAATAACGAAATCGCTCTGGTGGATGAATTGGTAGTCTCTGGAAATGGTGCGTGTCTTAATCTGGACATTGAAATCTTGATCAATATCACTTACAGTTGTAATTTCCCTGTCACTTGTCTCCTCCTGAGGTGATTCTGTGGAATGAATCAGGTCCATATCTGCAATGTCGAGCGGATCAAATATGATAAAGTTTTTCCGCATCTTTGAACCAAACTCACGGATGCTTTGAATCTGATCCGGTGCGTCTTGGCGCAGAAGTGTGATCGGGTAGCTCAGGTAGAATTTTTTCTTTTTTGAAAAGAGCAGGTCATAGAAATTTTCCAGATTGTGCTGTCGAGCAACGGTATAGTGATTTTTTTCCTTGAGATTCGCAAACTGTTTGGTCAGGAATTCTTCTTCATCGAGCCAGACATTAATTTCATCGCGTCGCATACCCGTCCACTGCGGATTATCGTCCATACGTTGAGCAATGTCGGCAAGATTGTCGACCACATTCACGAACACGTCGCCCGGGAAACCCTGCATATCCTTGAACGAGACACCTTCAACCAGTTTTCCATTCCAGCGGAAGCAAGCGTGCAAACCAACGAAGGTATGATCATAGTCGTGCGCGATATTGGCAATTTCATAGAAAGCCGATCGGCGCGCCAACGAAAGGACAGCGGGATCCGAGTCAAGCACTTTGTCCGTGAATTGGATGCCGGAAGCTGCAGCCGCGTTGTGCATAAAATCGCCAACGTTGAAAAACCCAATCCGGATTCCTTTATCGCGGCAGAGTACTTTAAACTCGCCCATCAATTCTTTTCGTCCTGAACAACTGATTCCTGTGCAAATAATGTTCATTAGAATATTCCGGTTGGGGCAGGCACACCTAAATGTGTTTAGCGAGCAGAAGCGATTGACGTTTAGAATCGTAGGAGGAGAGAGACTCGGTGAGCATTTCCGACCGCTTGATCCGGAACAAAGGCATAGTCAAACTGAAAATTGACATTTTCCAAAGAGGCTTCCCCAAGTCGCCGCAATCCAAACCCGGCGGTCAATCCATTTTTGGGATTCTCTCCTTGACTAAAACTATATCCAACGCGAAGGGCAAGCATGCTATAGAGCCAATTCTCCGCACCCAAATGGAAGGTTGGGAACCCGCCAACAATCGGGTAGTTGATATCCGCAGCTAATGCCAAAAGGTCTTGCGGCTGCTTAGCAGCCTCAACATTAGGTTTAGTGCGGACCTGGTAAGCGATCCCAGTCCGTACATTCATCGGCAGGTTTTCTCCTGTATCCAGAAAACCTAAGTTTTGTGCGGCGAATCCCAGGCCAAGCCGATTGTCTAGCATTCGTAACAGCATCCCAACATCAGCAGCACCACCTATTGAGTCTTCGACGTCGAGTTGTTGCGAAATTGTTTTCGCTGTGGCTCCAACTGACAATTGTGGGGATAATATATATCCGATAGACAGCCCCGCAGCAAAACCTCCAACTGTGGCAGTGCTGTCAGGCTCCTCCGTTGGGCGACGGCGGCGCTCAATCTCTGTAAACGCACCAAGGAAACTCGCTCCCCAAGTGGCTTTTTCGCTGAATTTATTTGCATAACCGAGGAACTGATTACTAATATCTGCAATCGAGAAATTCTGCATTGCAGTAAATTGGCGTCCGTTCACCGCTGCCAAACCAGCGGGATTCCAATATATGGTGTTGACATCATTAGCCAATCCTGCGAACGCGCCCCCCATACCAGCGGGACGGCTACCAGCCTCAATCTTGAGAAATGCAGCACCCACTGTGCCGGCATCATCGTGAATATCTGCGGCAAAAGCGGGAAAGGCAATAATCGCAAAAACTATGACGCAGAATAATTTCAAATTCTGTTTTAGGGACATCCGTTTCTCCAATTCTTTATTTTGGTTCATAAATGAATGCCTTAACTCTTGACCTTTATCCAAATGGGGTACTCGCACCTACTCCACCACGACAATCTTTCCAACTGCATTGGTGCGGTTGCTCGTTACAATATCCTCTGCTTCTAAGCGGAAAATATAAATTCCACGGGCAACATCAGTACCGGCCTGATTCGTTAAATCCCACCTCACTTCATTATCGTTCCTGCCAGCGGCCAAGTCATTATATTCCTTTTCGTACACCAAGTCGCCAGCAAAGTCGTAGATACTTAGGAAAATTCGTGCCCCTTCGCCACCGGGAACGTTGACTTCAAAGGAGAAATGTGCAATTTCGTCGTTTGAACGTCTTGACAGGCTGAGTGGATTGGGCCAAACGTATGTTGGTCCCTTGAAGATAAGTGACACCGAAAAATTGACAGTCACGGCATCGTAAATACCGGCATTGCCAGCGCGATCGGTGACGCGAATATCGAGGTTGTATTCACCAGATTGAGAAGGCAGAAAATCAACCGACCAACGCGTCCAAGGATCTTCCTCCCCTTCGCTGTCATCTTTTGCAGCAACAGGTTCAATCGATAGGCCATCGGGTCCGGTACCAACAACTTCAACCAGCGCAACATCAGATGCGGGGATATCGTCCTCTGACGGATCGCGCGCAGTGCCTTGTAATGGCAATGGCTCATCCTCAAAGGCTGTTTCCCCAACTAAATCTGTCAACTCAACAACCGGCTTTGTAGTTTCAAAGAGAAATTGTGTCGTGACCGAATCGGTCGGTTGGAAACCAAGATTTGCAATATCCAAGCCGACACTGGTAATAGTCACCTGATAAAGTCCCTGCTCATCGAGCGGTCCAGATTTGAAGCGGATGCTGTCAGTGCCGTTCTGTGTTGTAGTCCCGCTGATCTCGTCTCCAGCAGGGGAACGTACAGTAATCGACGAATTGACGAGATCAGGCCCAAGACCAGGGCTACCGTCCGGATTGACATCGGAGAACCTTGCATCAATAGTAACACCGCCGCCCATGCTAGTCGCCGAAGGGTAATACGGATCGTTTGCGTCAGTGAATAAAGGCTGCCCATCAATGAACAAGGATTCAGTGTCGATCGCCGGCGGACGTGTGTCGTAGAAAAACAGGTATTCAATCGCCGGAGTAACATTTCCCGCACGATCCTTGGGGGCAATTGTCAACTGATATATACCATCTTGACTTCCGTCGCTTGCGAGTGGCATAATCAGGTTTATCACGAGTGCTTGTTCTTCATCGGTAGCAAGTGTCCCGTCAATTTTCCGCTTTCGACTGATATCATCAAGCGTAATCCATGACAGATCGAGGTTATCCCAATCCACTCCGGAACCGGGTTCGTCATCTGTGATGAGCGCACCGAGCGAAACCAGCGAATTATTGACATCCGGTTCGGCAACGATCAGTTGAATTGAGCCCGGCTCCACTTCGGGTGCAACCGTGTCATAAACAAAGGTAAACTGCTGCGGGGCGCCTTGTCGGCCTGCGCTATTGACAGGTACTACCACAATGGTATAAGTACCATCGTCGGATCCATCGGTAGCGAGTTCGCGCAGGAGTCGATAAATTAACATTTTTCCTTGGCGCACCTGCTGTCCTGGAACAGTCGTACCATCGGGGGCAAGCAATGCAATAGTAGAGCGATTAACATCCCCATCGGTCGATTGAAGTTCGACTTCGACCTGACGGAGCGGCTCATTTGTAAACGCTTCCTCCGCGGGCGTAGTTGTGGGAATAGTTGAAACAATAACGGGCATACCGGATGAATAGGTGAAGTGCGTTTCAAACGGGGTGTTTAACCCGTTGCCAGCACGATCGATTGCATCTACACGGATTGTATAAGTGCCGTCCGCTATAAGACCGCTGATTTGCAACGCCAGCTTTCGATTCCCATCGTTACTCTGTACCCCGCTAATTGAAGTCCCTGTTGGATCTAACAGCGTCAATGCGGAAGATGCAAAATCGATACCACTATTGCCAGGGTCTCTCAGATTGGCTGTAATTATGGTGAGATCATCACTACGGAGATCGCCATCGGTTGGATCAGTGCTAACAAGCGTTGGGGCTTGGGTGTCGTAAACGAACTGATGGGTAAGTGGGTTAACATTACCAGCTTTGTCTGTTAGGTCGAGGTTGACGGTATATCGTCCATCATCGCTTCCATCAGCTGTAAGGGGTTGCGAGAGTGTCAGGAAAATCTGAGCTTGCCCATCGTTGGACTGGGCCGCTGGCACAACATTTCCTCTTGGATCACGAAGTTCAAAACGTTGGTCATCAACCTCCAAGCCTGCGGGCCCCACATCTTCAACCTGAGCTGCGATTTGGATAATCTGCTGACCGATGTAAGACAGCGGCTGCGTTAGATCAATTGGCGTTACCAGAACCACTTCAGGTTCCTGTGTATCAAGCGCGAATTGATACCGAGCAGGTATTCCCACTCTACCACCACTATTTACAGGGGTAACTGTTACGGTGTAGATGCCATCGGCGGCACCATCTGTGGGGTTCTGTACTGGCTTCCACACAATCTGGTTTCCTCCGCGCGAGGTCTGAACCCCTTCAACCTCGCCATCGGGCCCCATTATGGTAATGGTTGAACCATCTGATGCCAAGTTCAAACCGGTAGCACTGACATCTTCAAGCGTTGCAACGATTTCGTCCAACCGGTTTACAAATTCAACCGGTGCCGTTCGACCACCAATTGTTACGGCGGACACAGTACTGTGTCCAAGCTCCAAGCCGAATTCGTACTCGATGGGGTGAATTGAGACATTACCTGCCATGTCCCGCGGTATGATTTCGAGCGTGTAAGTTCCCGATTGATATAACGAAGCAAAGCTAAGGAGGATGGTATCTACCCCATCATGGCGGATATTGATGCCGACTGGCGTGTTCCCTGGATCGAGCAGTAGGACATCGGTGCCAACCAGATCTAACCCGCTCACCTGTGTTGCGCCATTTGCATCAGAAAGTTGGATAGTCAATCCCTGAAAGGAACTGCCAATAGCAGTTGACTCTTTTGGTGGGATCACCATTGGTGGATCAGTGTTCGCCGTCACGGAAACAACGGTCGGAATAAGCGTGTCGTAGACAAATGTATGCTCGATATCGGCACTGTTCCCTGCTTTATCGACAGGCAGTAGCTGAATGGTGTATTTGCCATCCACTGAACCGTCGCGTGATAACGGCTGGTTCAGTTCCCAAGTAACTGATGATTGTGCCTCGTCTACCGTTTGACGCCCAGGAACCGTCGATTGGTCGGGAGCGGTTAAGCGAATTAACGCGCGATCAAAATCAATGCCTTCGCCGCTATGATCTTGCAGTACCGCACTGACTTCGGTGAGGTGAGTAACGGACGCAAAATCAGCCGGTGTTGTAACAGCTTCAGGTTCGCGAGTACCGTAGAAGAATGGAATTTCAATTGGACTTGTGAGCGTATTACCCGCTAAATCGGTAGGTGTTACCTGAACCCGGTAAGCCCCATCGTCGGAACCATCTGCGCGCAACGGATTGAACGAAAGGGAAACTGTATCTACCCCGTTATCACTCTGGTTCGTGCCAACAGTCGTCCCTCCGGGCCCGATAAGGCTTAGCGTTGCTCGCAAAACATCTATACCGCTGCCCGCCCCATCAGAGAATCTCACAGTAACTCGATTAATTGGGGAAGTAACCAGTGGGGCTTCTGCTTCGGATAGTTCCACAGGTGTACCATCGTTTTTTGTAGCAAAAGCAGTTTGGATAGTGGGCACCTGCGTGTCGTAACGCACGGCAAAGGTTTTTTCCTCGACGTATCCGGCTTTGTCAACAGCACTGACGCGGAGTGAATAGAGACCATCAAAATTGCCCTCACCGGTGAGTGGGGTTGCCAACTCCCACCCAATTGTCGCTTGATCGTCGTGATATGGTGTACCGGGAACTACCTCACCTGTATCATTCAGCAACTGAATTAGAGATCGATCAAAATCAATACCGGTGCCAACATCGCTAACGGTTGCTTCCACTCGCATCAGAAATTCACTCACATTGGAGACAGTTGCGCTCAGATCAATGTGACTTACTGCTTCAATGGTAGGCTCTTCGGCATCGTAGATAAGCGGCAGTGGGATGCTGCGGTTGCCCGCCCGATCCGCTAGCGTAATAACGAGGATATACATGCCGCCCTCTGGAAGCACGCGAGAGCGAAACGCAAATCTACCGGTATCATCGCTTGTTTGTGCACCGTCAACCATAGCACCGTTTACATCAAACAACTCAAAGGTTGAGGCGGCGGCGTCAAATCCACTTCCCTGCACACCTGCAAAGTCATCAGTCACCTCAAATTGAACTTCAATTCGCTCTGTAGCAAGGGGATTTGCGATTTGGGGATGGGAGTCAACGGTGATTGTTGGAGGTTGGCTGTCAAAAGTCAGCATAAAATCCTCCGTGAGCGTTTCGCCGATGAGATCCGTATATTGGACGCTGACGGTGTATTCGCCGTCCGCCGAACCATCTCGAGAAAGGGATCTATCAATTGTCCAGACCAGACGCATATTATCTTCATCCGCCATCACGGGTTTTGCTTCCACAACCACCCCATTCCTGCTAACTGTTATTGTCGACCCTGATTCAGCAAAATCAAGCCCGGGACCGACGTAATTAAACAGCTGTGCATCAATTGTTGTCAGGTCATTGATTCGAGTTTCAGTAGGGGTATTCAGGCGAATCTCCGGCACCTTTAATGCGATGAAAAATTGGCGTCGAACGGTTGGTCCCGCGTTGTTTGCGCCATCTACGGGGGTGATTTCAATGGTATATGCACCGTCCTCTGATCCGTCGATTGCCAACGATTGTGCCAGTGCGAGAGAAACTGTGTCTCTGCCGTTATCGTGTGCCTGGGTATTCACTTCACTTCCATCCGCCCGTAACAGCCTAACCATGGAGGCAGAAAAATCAATTCCACTGATGGTATTCAGGACAACTGACACTTGTGAGAGGGAAGAAACAGTTTCATTTTCAGTCGGGATTGTTGAAATAATAGCAGGAACTTGTGTATCGTAAGCAATATCAAAGCTCTTCGCCTGGATATTGCCTGCTTTGTCCGCCAGTCTAACTTCAATGCGATAGGCGCCGTCCTGACTTCCGTCACGGCGTTCAAGCGGTTGGGTCAACCGTAATTCCAGTGTGTCATTATCCTCATCAACCGTCACATCCCCTTCAACTAAGACTGGTAACGGTATTGGTAGCCCCTCCACCGAATCGAAACTAACTATCCTAACAGATGTTTTGCTGAAGTCAACGCCACCGCCATTTTCATCATCAAGAACCGCTGTAACCATAGATAGGGAACTGTTAAGGAAGGTTTTCGCTCCCTCTGAAGGGTTCAATTGAATCCCTGTCTCCGACGTGAGTGAAACTAATTCGGGGACTTGAGTATCGTAGATGAAAGGAATTTCGATCTCAACCTCATTTCCCGCACGGTCTCGAGACTGCACCGTGATGATATAATTTCCATCGTCAGAACCATCTGTTGCTAGCGGAAACCCCGGTGTCCAACGGAGACCATTTTCTCCAAATTGACTCTGGATTCCAGCTACCGCAGCTCCGTCAGGTCTACTCAAGCGAATCGTTGAAGCAGTATTCACCCGAGAGTCAATGTTATCCGCCAAGGTCACATCAAGGAAAGTAAATGTTGTAGTAGTATTCGTATCACGAGTCAACTCACCGGCATCGGTTTCAATACCGGCTATTGTCGGTGCAATGTTGTCAAAGATGAAATTAACTTCATCTCGGACGATATTGCCGGCTTTGTCTGCGCCAGAAACATTGATTGTGTACACTCCGTTATCATCACTGGAGTTGAGTGGCCGATCAAGCGTGAGTGTGATGCGACCTAACTCCTCATCATGACTGAGAATGCCACTAATTTGTGCACCGGCCGCATTCTCCACGGCAATCTTCGTGGCGGTTGAGTCGACATCAATAAGACTGCCATCATCTACATCGAATATTACTTCAATCTGTTCAAGTGTGTTTTGAAACGAGTTCCGATTTGGTGTTAGCTGCGCAATAACTGGAGGTTCTGTATCGATTTGGATCGTATCGATTCCAAAGGTCCCTACATTACCGCCCTTATCAACCCCACGCAGTTGAGCAGTGTAGATACCATCACCCAGCGTGGTGCCCAGTCCATCAACCCCTGTCCACGTGAATGAGTGGTTTCCTATCGTAAGCCGTGTCAGAGGGACCGCCGGTCTATCCGATGGTTCGGTAAATTGCAATTCAAGTTCCGCCAAACTCTCGGAAAGTCCGTAGCTAATTTGCGTTTTGTCTACAATAGAATCTCCATTCGGCGACAGATCCTTCTGTGAAACAGTAGCTGATAGTTGTGGAGGGGTATTATCAATTATTGCTGCGAGTTCAACCGCACGGTATCCTGACTCTAGGCGACTTACCGCCTCGTTGGGAATAGCATCAATTTCGATTAGGATTCGATACCTTCTATCACTGAGCAGACGTGGACTTTTATCTTCTTGCTGTCTGGAAAAGTCATTTCCGTTCCACGCTTCACGGATCGCTTTTGGCGGGTCATCCTCATCAATGTCAGGACCGAGTTCTCCTGTTATAACCCAATCCTCGTCAGCGCGAAAGTGGCCATCAGGTTTGCCAACACCACTAGGACCGTGGGTATCGATAGTGATACGGAAATCACCGAAATCACCATCGGTAACGAAGCTGATAAGGAGGATATCTTGGACACCATCTCCATTTGGACTAAAGACAGTATCCTCAGCGATATCATCAATCGCTCGCGGTGCGGTTTGAAAGTCTAACGCCCAAACGAGTGATCCGCCTTGTAGAAAAAAGAAGGACGGGAAAACTTGGAACAGAAGAATAAGTATGAATAAACAGCACCCATTTTTAGATAACAGCGCAGAAAGCCCTGCTTTTTTCGGGTACGGACGTTGTTCTTTAGTAGCTTTGGTAATTCGCACGCATTTCCCCCTACGATTGCTTAAATACTATCTGTGTTTTTTGCAGTTCAGAAAACAACGATTAGCCAGTTAAAAACGGAAATTAAATCAATTCATTCGACTCGATTTGTGTTAGACGCAAAAATATCAGTTTGGTTGAGAGATTGGATAGGCTATGGGAGGGGAATTCTTGTAGGATCGACAATCAGACTATATTTGTGTACATTCAAGAGCGGGCAGGTTCATATTTGCTGGTCCTGGTGACGTTAATTTTTCTCTCGCGCTGTTTCATATTGCTTTTGCGTGAGCGATTTGAGGCGCAGATTTCGCGTTTCGAGACACTGGGGGCACCGAAGCGCGATATAGTATTCTTCACTGAACATCTCATCAAGCCAATCATCTCCGATCGACGGTTCATCCCGCTTGGCTAGAAACTCATCCATCAGTTCATATTCACGGTCGCAGTCGGGACACACCTTCAAATCGTGCCCAATCTGGATCACATCTAGCCAACTCATATCGATCCTTTCAAAGCGGTCCCCGGTGACGCTCACATAAACGATTTCACTCGGCATCCGCACAAAGTTGTGCGGCGTGCTGGATCCGGCGCATGACATCAACATTCGCACGGGGCTGACCACCCGTATGGATGGCATTAAAAAACCCTTGTAGACTTTCACGCATACCCACGAATCCGTAGGCGGGCATAGAAGCGGGTGTGTGTTTGAGATGCCAATCACCCGTTTCACCGCGCCATCGCCATTCCCCCGTCTGTAGATCCGCGACAATCTCCCCTGACCGACAGGCAACGGTCAGTTCAATGATGGTCTCTTGTGGCAGCACCAAGTTGAATTCCAACTGACCGATTCCTCCGTTAGGATAAATCAGCGATGCCCAACCGGCATCCATTAGCGTGCCGTTACTGTAGTGACCTCCCACTACAGTAACTTGCGTTGCACGCTGCTTGAAGACGCAATCCAGTGCATCGAGATACCAACACCCCAGCCAGAGGAAGAAACTTTGTCCTTGAACCTCGTCATACCACTCACCGCCCCCGTAGCCCCAGTTACACCACAGACGGATTTTCGCCATCAACGGTTCGCCAATCGTGCCGGACTGGAGAAGTCCTAAAACATCGTCCATCACCGGCAGGTATCGGAGTTCCAAATCGGCTTGAACCACGCACTGATTTGCTGCAAGCGTGTCCAGTAGCGGAGCGGCTGTTTCCGCGTCCTCCGCGACGGGCGGTTCAAAAAATAGATGTTTCTGTGATATCGCCGCTGCTTGAAGGACCGCCGCGTGAAAGGAATTAGGGAGCGCGATCAAGACAGCATCGACGGTTGAATCGTCCAACAGGTCGTGGTAGTCCGCAAACGTCTTCGTATCTGCGCCAAATGTCTGCTTCGCCAGAGATCTTGTCGCCTGACTGCGTGCAGAGATAGCTGTAACTCGGACCTGTGGAAACTCACCAAGCAGCGGTGCATAGGCTTGGCGAGCCCATTTGCCAAAACCGATGAGCCCAACATTTATCATAGCAGTATTCTACGTTGACCCAAATAAGAAGAAACAGAACGCAGATCTGCGTTCCCTACGAATTAACTTCGTTGGATCGCTGAGTTCGGGCAAGATGCCCGAACTACGGGTGCGGTGTTGGGTTTTACCTCGTCATCTATAAGGGCATAGTGTCAAAAAGTAGAAACTCTATTGCCCTTGATAGCAAGACACCTGCAGCCGCTCAACCCAACCTACAATACTTTGTTGCAACGAATCTTCGATAGGCCTAACCTTCACTGGATCGGTGAGAAGGAGGTAGGAATGAGGGTGTTCGAGAGGACCTCTTCGACAATTGGTCCATCTGCCTCGGTTACTTCACGAGCCTTAAGCCATTCGGGATCTGCACGGAACGCCTCCCACGCTGCTTCCATCGCTGCTTCACTTTCATATCTACAGATATACACCAACTCGTTGGCATCAGACCGCGTCCAGAATCCAACACATTCTATGTCATGTCTTTCAAAAAGACCAAAGGTGATATTCTCAAATCGGCTGAGAATGTTCGGCATTTTGCCTTCTGGAATTCTATAGGTGCGAAGTTCATAAACCATTGTTATTCTCCTTGTATAATATGTTAGTTATTTGGCGGCGTAAAGATGCGACACCGTCAATTGAAATCTGGTTTCGGCACAACAGATAACCAATACAACAAACTCCAATCGGACCTAACCCAACGGGGTGACCATAACCCAAAAGGGTTGGCTCCCAACGGCGTAGTCTTGGAGCGGCTGCAGTTCGCCGGTAGCACCATCCACACGATAGCAGGTCATGGTGTCTGCCGCTTCACCGGCACCGTACAGATAGGTGCCCGTCGGATCGATATTGAATGACCGTGGACTTTCTGAAATAGGAAAATGTCCGAAGGTGCTGAGCGATCCATCGGCAGCGACGTTAAACCCGACAATGCTGTCGTGACCCCGATTGGAGGCATACGCCCACTTTCCATTCGGGTGTACTTCCACGTGGGCAGTCGCCCCACCTTCTGTGTAGTCCGGTGGCAAGGTCGAGATGTTCTGGAAGATCTCAAGCGTTCCCTTTTCGGGGTCGTAGCGGTGCGCGGTTACTGTGTTGCCCTGTTCATTAACGATATAAGCAACATCCCCTTCGGGTCGAAAACAGATGTGGCGAGGACCCGTTTCGTCGTCGGGTGGTGCGAGTTCGCCGGGATCATTGGGCGAGAGTTGCCCCGACTCGCTATCAAATCGGAATTGAAAGGTCCTGTTATTTGGGCAGACGTGCGGCACGAAGACGAACCGATCTTCGGTCACTGCGAGGATTGCGTGCGCTTTCTCACCGGTATCCACATACTGCACCAGATCCCCGATCGCACCGTCGTCGCCCAGCCGATGTACGGTTACGCCACCACCGCCGTAGTACGCGGTGAGCAGGAAGCGACCGCTCCTGTCTGTGGTAAGGTGTGCAGGAATGTCGACGCCTGTGTCTACCTTGTTGATGAGGGTGAGTTCGCCCGAACTGGTGTCAAGGCGAAAACTGGCTAATGTAGTTGATCCCACATGACCATCATACATTATCTCTCCAGATGGATGCAGACAGAGTGCGCCCGAGGGACCGTGGGCATTACTGGTCGATCGAAGCTGTAATGCACCCGAATCAGGATCCATGTCGTAACATTTTATCTGCTCGTCGCCGGTGAGTGACACAAATACAACGCAGCGTTTCTTATCAGTTTGCATAATATTATGAACTCCTGTCCTGTAGTAATTTACGATAATCTATACGAATCCATTCGGACAAAAAGATGTGGCGCAAGGACCAAGTAAGCCCATCATTGTAGATACCGATAGGACCTTACCTCCATCTCGTACCCGAACAGTTCACATTCTACCATTTTGACTAACCTAATGCCAATCGAATTTTATACGGCTCGCAGTGGCCGTCTTGAACCCCGTACCGTTGCAGATAGATCTATTCAGGAACCGACTGTGAGGGAACCAGCCACATCGTAACCTCTGGCGGATCCAAGGTCAAGGAGTAGAATTTGGCTCCCAGAGAGATATAAAATCGCAACTTGATGTAGAACTCTCTCTTGGGCAGATTGGGGTAGCTCGATTGACGTTCCTCGCTCACACCGGGCCAGTTGGAAACCCCATTCCATGACAACACACCTTCATGGATATCGCCGCGGATAGGGTCGCAATCGGCGACGGTGAAGCCGGGGATGGGCGCGCCGGTGTCTTCTAACACCTCATATCGCAGCTCGCCTGCCGTAGCGTCCACGTTAACCGTTACCTTTCCTCCCGCCTCCTGGCGGAACCGATGTGTCGTCAGAACCCCCGGCGCATACGAATCCGCTTCCACGCTGACATAACCATCGGGACGGAGTTGGGCAACTCCGATTCCTGTCTGACGTTCTTTTGGGTTAAGTGCATGGTGCAATTGTGGTGTGCGGTTGTTGTGAGTTAAACCGACTCCGTTGTAGTAGAACCAAAGCATCCCATTGTGATAAATGGGACCAGAGACATACATGGACCCCCAATCCCATGCGCCGGGTTTTCCGCGAGGAATAAACGGTTCGCGGTACCGCTTCCATGAGACCGTATCACGGCTTACCGCCAGTTGCGGTTCAACGACCCCGTCCACCCGCGCTGGTAGTGCCGGCGACCCTCCGACATTTCCCCAATAGAGATCCGGTTGTTCGATGGCGTATGGTTCGGTCAAATCAGTAAAAAAGACATTGAGCATGATGATATGTAACCCGCCATCTGTCCGGTTTGCCATATCATGTCCCGCGGCGTAGAACTCACTCCCCGGTGGGTCATTGAGGTCTTGATCAATGACTGTGCGCAAGCCGGACCAATTGAGGCAGTCTTGGCTGTCGCGTCGTCCGAGAACACGGGTTCGACGGCTTGAGCCACGTTGGCCATAGAGTATGTAGGGCGCGTCGGGATTGATGGTGCCGCCGAAGGTTTCTGCGGGAGAACCGAAGGCAAAAAGCTGTTTCTGATGATTGTGAGGGTCGGAGGGATAGTGGCACCAGTTGTATCCATCCGCCGAGTAGAGTGCCTGCCAGACGCCGTCATGGGGCATCGTGGTTATCCGCTTCCAGCGATAGGTTTCGTCCGTTTCATGCGGGTCGTACAGGATGTGCCCAAGTGATGGGCAGTCGCTGGGCCAACTGATGATGTTATTGTCTTTGGAGCCTTCAAACTTGACAATTCCCAAATTAGGACGTTCCCAGTGAATCCCATCGCTGGACTCTACGACGCACACCCTGGAGTTCACACCCGGATAGTAGATTCGGAAGATGTGATTTTTCTCGTCGTAGATGATTGGCCCGTGTACGGGTCCGCTCTCCCACGGACGGTCTGGATTAACTATGTGAAGCGGCTCGTCAATAGTAGTTTTTTCTGGACAATTGAGCACACGATGCACTCCAACCATCGATTCAATGAAGAAATCGTCTATAAATGCCTGTTTTCCTGGATGCATTTCCATTTGCTTTTCCTCTCGGTCAATATCTACGCGCGGGACATAGCGTTAAATCCGTTGACAGGTTGTCTGTAGCTGTGTTACATTGAAAATGTCTTCTGCAAAACTGTCCATTTGCTGCCTTTTAAGTATACAAAATTGAGGGAAAAGCGACAATGAAGAACTCAAAAGACCAGAAACAAACCGATGATCCTGCACGAGCAGTTCGCGTGGATAATCTGCTGCGCCCAGAGGTGTTGCACGCCTTTGACCGCACCACCTTCGAGCAGGAAGGATTTTGGGTGTGGGAGGGCGTACTGACCAAGGAAGGTCAGAAACAGTTCACCGCCAGTCTACAGAAACTACAGCACATGAATGACTGTATCCTTACGGACACAGACTGGGCTTCGATCGATTTTGAGAGCCGTGGATTGCCGCCACCTCCGCCGGAGCAAATCACCCCGGAGTTCTTGGAGAGTTGTAGTGGCGGATCAGAACAGATGCCCGGCTTTCTCAGATCAGAGGTGCGGGCATACATGCACGAGCATGGACTCCTCGATCCCGGACCTGCATTGGTCACACGCGGATACGAGTCGCTGGGGGTGATGCCGGAATATTTTCCAGCAGGATACGATAACTTCATTATGGATGTCACCACCGCCCATCCGCAGATGATGGAACTATTCAAGAAACTTTTCGGCGACCATTTCGTGCTCGATCACTGTTTAATGCTTAACCGAGCGGCGAACTCGCGAGGAAGACGTTGGCACGCTCACCAGTATCGCGAGGGACAGTATGAAGTTGAAGATCCTATTGGTACTGGTAAGGCATTAACCCCTGAGTTTCTACAGCAGCAATGTATCCGGACGCTATGCTACCCAGAAGGGGCAGAGAGTGGAGATGGCGCTGAACTTGGCGTTATCCCAGGATCTCACCTTTACCGCATCCCGTTTAAGTGGAACACCGACCGCCCCGATGAAGACGCCGACATGCAAGCAAACTGGTTGAAGGGAAAGATCCACGCTATCACAGGCAAGCCGTTGGAGATTGTACATCTATCAATACCGCCCGGAAGCATGGTTTCGTTTGTTCACCATATGCCGCATCACGTTCAACGCCGTCCACCGGGGGCACCGACTCGATGGGGATTGTTGATGGCGTATAGGACCCCGGACCCCGATGCCGCTCCAGCCAAGTGGACAGGCGGTATACCGAGGCATTGGGTAGAGCGTACTGCGGAGGCAGGAAAACTTTCCGATGCGGAACGTCGCGTGTTTGAAGCGGACAACCCCCTTAACTAACCTATCAAAGTTCTGAATCCACGGTTCGTCCGCCCGTCAACTCCTTGTCGTAGCTCGGTCGAAATAGCTCGGTGAGAAGGGCTGGCAATTCACCTCGATGTGCCTTCATCGCCCATATTGGCGGAATCGAATGCGATGGCTGGGCATAACCGGTAACATCGCTCGGCTTCTTGTAGCAGAAAAGCGAACACCACCGGGTATCCCTGTCCAAGGCTTTGGGCGACACCGCATGGGCGGCGTGCGACAGACAGCAGACGACTGTTCCCGGCGGAATTGAGAGGTGCTCAATCCGAAGCGGCTCAGAGGTAACGGGATGCACCCGTCCAGCCAACCACTCCTGCTGTATCCCATCGTCGGTATCAGCCCAGCACCCTCCCGGGTCTCGAAAGAGATGGCTGCCCCGAATGATCTTCAGCCCTCCATCGTCCTCGGCTTCAAAGCCTTGAGGGTAACAGAGCGTGAGGTTGAAATTCGGTTGCGCTTGGTATTCTGACAGGCTCGCTACGCCGCAGTTATCTGCTCCAGCCCCAATCTTATGACTATGCCACGCGCCACCGGGATAGCCTGGGGGCCTAGTTAACAGCTGGTTGTGATCGAAATAGATGTTATCGCTGCCAAGGCTCATCCGCTGCAATTGGAGCATCTGGGGATGCGTGAGGACGTTCATTAAATACGGAACATGACCTGCCGGAAAATACTCGGCGAAAACACTGTGCTGCCGCAATGTTTTCACACCTGCCTCATCGTCTGACTGTGGTGCCTTCTGGCTCCCTCCGAGCGCGTTATTAATCTCCTCAACGGTGAGAGATTTTGTCGGCGGCGTTCGGCCGAGGACCTCCCAGTCGATTTCTGACCAGTCTGACTTGAGCAATCTGTCGTTGAGTTCCTGCCCATATTTCAGCGCCGCTGTCCACGCTTCAACCGTTTTGGGTGTCATGACTTCTCTCAGCACCGCATATCCATCCCTCAAAAAACTTGCATGGTCGAATTGCGCGGTAACCGCTGACATGTCGAATAGAGGTTCACGATTGGATTCTAAACCGTCCCAATCACTGGGAGACCAGTGCACAGGGGAGTGTTCGTTGGCAAGGAAGCCGGGGCGGGTGGCGTCTGCAAGTTCGCTGGTTGAGCGCAGCAGGAGACGGGTGAGCGCCGGATTTGATGAGTCGGAGGCGAGGAGTGGGTTCTGTGGCAGTGTGGGTGCAGAATCAGGAGATGCCGTGCTTTTCTTCATAACCGATCTCTCTTCCCAAAACGCCAATCGGATTTTCTAAGCAAATCCGATTGGCGTGATATTAACTTTAGAGTTTAGATCATTCAAGGAGATTATCAAAATCTTCCGTTCTAGAACCTCATCTTTTAAGGCGGGGATACAGAACGGCAAGCCTCGTTAGTTAGTTAAAAAAGGTTGAAATTGTAGGCGACACATGCTATACTTCTCTTGGCTTTCGTGAGGGGATGCGACGCCACCGCTTGGTGGTGCCTCTCACACCCAATCGCATGGGTATAAAAGCCAGAAAGCCGAATCCCTTAATGACAACCTACAAGTTCAAGTTGTATTCTAATCACGGCAATCGTGAATTGCACAAGACCATAGATGGACACGCTTGGGTGTGGAATCACCGCATCGCCCTCCAGCGTCGTTACTATGCGATCTATGGCAAGCATATCAGCAAGTTTCGGTTGATCAATCATATCTCTAAACTGAAGCGATTGCCTCGCTTTGCCCATTGGAATCAGTTACCCAGTCAAGCGATACAGGACGTTGTAGCACGAGTTGACAAAGGCTACAAAGCGATGTTTGAAGCGCGGGTGCAAGGTAAAGCATGGGGACGTCCCCGTTTCAAGCCACGTCGTAAGTATAAATCCTTTACCCTACTTCAAGCCGGGTGGAAACTTCTACCCGGTAATCGCATCAAAATAGGAAAGCGTATCTACTCCTATTTCAAGTCCCGTGATGTGTTTGGCAAGCCCAAGCGTTGCACGATCAAACGGGACGCCGTTGGTGATGTCTATATCACGATCCTAACAGACTATGAGGAACCCAATCTAAAGCGAGTGATGACGGGTAAAATCGCAGGCTTCGACTTTGGGTTGAAACGGTATCTCACAGGTTCAAACGGACACGATATAGAATCGCCCTTGTTTTTCAAACGCAGTCTCAACGCCTTAAAACGTGCCAATGGCAACCATTCACGGAAACAGAAGCGGTCAAACAACCGTCAACGGGCACGGCTGAACCTTGCACGCAAGCACCGCAAGATTGAACGCCAGCGAAACGACTTCCACTGGAAACTTGCACACCTGCTAACCAATGAATACGATGAGATACGACTTGAGACCCTCAACCTACAGGGCATGAAAGCTCTGTGGGGACGCAAGGTGTCTGATCTCGGCTTTGCTGATTTCGTTGCTAAGCTGAAATACATCGCATCGAAAAAGGGTGTTAAAATCGTTTTCATCGACAAGTGGTATCCATCAAGTAAGACCTGCTCGGCTTGCGGTGCAATCAATGAAACGTTGAACCTGCGGGATAGGACATGGCAGTGTAGCGGTTGTAGTGCTACACATGACCGTGACCGCAACGCGGCAATTAACATCTACAGGGTTGGGGCATCAACCCTCGACGGAGAGGACGTAAGCGGCACCCCGGTGCCCTGTCCTTGCTGATAGCGCAATTACCGTCCCCGAAGGACAAAGGAATCTATGTCCTTTACGGCGGAGAGTATGTCAAGTCCTTGATTTGTCCGACCGATAATGATAGTATCTCGTTGCAGTTTAGCACCTTGCGGGCACACTGTCAAGCGGAAAAGCCGCGCAGTATAACGGGCACCGGAGCTCGTATAGCTTGTCTCTCCAGAGCCCGAATGAATCCCCGATAAATCAGGACAGGCGGGCAACTACAATCGAAGCGCGTAAGTCCTGTTTGTTGCTTTACAATTTTTGACAATTTTTGACAATTTTTAAAAAATCCATGCAAAAATTGAGTGCCACCATTCAATGAGTGAGGGTTGTTTATGTCGTGATTATTGCCTCGATAAATCCCCCGATAGGATCGGGACAGGCGGGCAACTACAATCAAAGCGCGTAAGTCCTGTTTGTAATGGAAGCGATCTGAATCGACCACGACATGATGTCAATTACTTGTAGACAGCCAGACGCGGAGGGAAAGATGCTTACCAAACAACAGCAGCAGCATTTTGATGTGTTCGGGTTTCTCGTGCTTCGGCAACTGTTCTCGCCGGACGAGATGGCTATCGTCATCCGAGACTTTGAAGCGGCGATGCTAGAGGACCGAGATGGTGAACCGTTCGATGGTAAGACACGCCAACAGGTGAACGACTGGTATCTTGGACGACCTTGTGCCAAGCTGCTGATTGATAGCGAACGCATCTGGAAGCCAATTGGACAACTGTTAGGTCCTGGTTATACATTTAAGCAGGGGAACGACGGGAACTTTTATGTGGGCAATACCGGTTGGCATCCGGATCTGGGATGGGACCCGCACATTCCGGAGGGCGAAAACGATCCCAACCGAAACGTCGCACAGTGGCAGTATCATTACCGTCCGAGCATTAAGGTTGCGTTCTACCTGGATTCGGTCAGTAAGGATAGCGGATGCCTACGTGTTATACCGGGCGCACATCGGAATCCGTACCACGATCAGCTGTGGTCGCTCCATCTAAATGTCCCTGCCGCAGTATCCGAAGATGACACCTACAGGTTCGAGAATGTGCGTCCAAAACTCCTTGAGATGTGGGAACAGGCGACCGGTGATAAGGAAGGTGCGGAACGATTCCTGTCAGACCCCGATACGAACCACTTTGGAATAGCACCGAGCGACATTCCAAGTTTCCCCATCGAATCTGAGCCGGGTGATGTCGTATTCTTCAGCCATCAGCTTTGGCATGCATCGTTCGGAGGACACGTGGGCAGACGGATGTTCACACTAAACTTCCGAAGCGCATCGACTGATGATGGGTAGTACTATAGGAGACAGGGGCGCGGTAACCCCGCTCCTACGATTTCTCAACATGAGTGTTATCAGAAAGGCCTATTATGGAATATCGTGAATTTGGAAGAACAGGGCTGCGGTTGAGTGTTATAGGGACGGGCGGTCTCCTTGCACACTATTGGGAAGGAGAATCTGGTCATCCGCCGCCCGAAGAGAAGCGGAGAATCTATCTCCGTGCAGCCGAAGCCGGGATAAACCTATTTGATATGGGCTACGGGGATGAGGTGCATATCCCGGAGGAATTGAAGGGAAATACGGACGAGCGTTACTTTTCCCTGAAAGTTGGCGCGCCCGCAGCAGCAGACTTAGAAGGCATAGTTGACCAGCATCTCGTGAATCTACGCAGAGATGCGATCGACATCCTCCGGGTACACTATTACGCCTATATGAAGGACCCCGAGTTGAGAAAAAGGATCACCGATCTCAAACAGATGGGCAAGGTGCGATCACTCTGTACGATCCGCCACTTCGAGGAGGACCAAGACGCCTATGTAACACGGGGACCAGAAAAGGGAGCAGACGCAGACTTGGTTATTTACAACTATGTCTGTCGTGGTCAAGCATCGGGTATTCGGGCGTCGTCCAAAGCTGGAAAGGGAGTCTTGGTAATGAAGGCGCTCGGTGGACAGTATTTAAGCTGGGGACATAAAACCGGAACGGACTGGACCAACACGACGGAGGAAACTCTGGTGCAGCTCTCGCCTCTCGGTGAAAGTATGCGTAGCGAATTGTCGCTTGTCTATTCTTTTACCGCTGGTCCTTGGAGCGAATTGGCTGAATCAGAGGACGAGATTTCACCAACAGGGAAGGCGTTGTCGTGGGTGCTTGAGAACCAAGGGATAAGCACCGCTTTGGTAGCTGTCGCCAGTGTCGCAGAACTTGAGGCTGTTTTGGAGGGGGTATAGAAGCCCCTTTTTACAAGATTGCTCAGTGAGGTTTTCATGGATATACAACTGACATCAGTACAAAAAGAAGCGTATGAGCGGGACGGCTATACTATCGCTCAAGGTGCGTTTGATCCTGACGAATGCGACCGGTTTATCGAATATATGATGGACCTACATGCAGGGCGCAAAACCGTCGAAGGCTATCCCCCACGGGAGCCGGACGACTGGCGGCGGACACATAACCGCTCTCTGCATGAACCTGTGGGGTTAGAATGGATGCTGGATATGAGACTGTACGAACCGGTGCAGACCCTCCTCGGCGATGAGCCGGATGCGGTGCAGAGTATGTATTTCTACGTGGGTTCGGAACAGCGTCGCCATCAGGATGCATACCACCTTCCGGGCTGTATGTCGGCATGGATTGCTCTTCAGGAGGTCGGCGCATGGAACGGAAGTATCCACGTCCAGGTTGGCTCTCACAAAGGACCGCTTATCGACAAGAAAGATTTTAGTACAGATGAAGACGGCAACCCGGGGGCTTGGTACGGTTGGCAGCACGAAGACGCATTTGATGCCCTGTTCGAGCGCAACGGGCTTCCAGAGGTGGCTGTCGAAGCCTCAAAGGGGGACGTGGTGTTCTTCCACGGTAGGCTCATCCATCGCGGCGGTCCCATTTTGGAACAGGGGACGTTTCGGCACAGTTTCGCGTGCCACTATATTCCCCAGTCTTTCAATCCTTGGCCCTATGAAGCGCTTCCGAGGTTGCGGATCTCATTCGATAGGGTCTGCCGATTTACGCCGACCCATTGAGCACCAACTCCATTTTTCGGCTCATCCAAAAGAGAAGCGCAAAGAGCGAAGAGAAACCGAGTTTTCAAGAAAAAACTCGGTTTCTGTTGCACGATTGCTTAAGATGCACCCATTTTTCTCTACTGCCTCATCGTGGTAAGCACAAGTTGTGCTTCACTCTGTTGGAGATCAGGTCGCTTCTGTTTCTTCTTCATGCCGCGAAAATCACGCGCTGCTTGTCCAGCATCTTTAGCACTCAGGAAGTGATACCCGTCGCTTTCATACGTCTGGATCGGTGGAAAATCCTCAGTTCGTGCTGCGACAACTAGGAACTCCGCACCAAACGGCGGAGCACATTCAAACTCCTGCGGAATTTCAACAACGCGATTTGCCTTCGACTGATCGATGTAGTAGTCGTCATAGAGAAGCGTACGCCTGCCATCGGCAAGGATATAGAGCAAGCGGAGGTGTGCCTCTCGATTGACGCGGACGGAAACCGTCATTGTCTCGCCTTCGGTGTAAAGCAGGTGATCACTCCCTTTATTTGTCCAGACTTCAACCTGTAATCCGCCGCTGACGAACTCACCTTCGGCGAAAGCGTTCTGCTCAATGAGCATCTGCTTATAATTTTGTGGTTTTAAGTTAAGCGTCTCCATGCCCCGGTCAAATTTCACGATAGCTCCTGCTTTGACCGCTCCTGTTTCTACCTCCCGCAATGTTGCCCGGAGCGTGATCTGATCGTCATTTTCCCAATATGTGCCAGAAAGGAGCAACGTCGCACCCGCCTCTTTTGCAAAGTCGCGCATGTGCTGAGTTGAACGAGGACGAAAGTTGACCCGTGAGCGGCGCGTCTGATTGACAGTCCTCCACTTGACTATCTGCCCTATCTGCGCTTCAAGCGCGGCGAGGAGTTGACGGGAGAAACGACTGCCCATCCGGGTATCTTGATAGGTGAACGGTGCCAATAGGACTTTGCCCTCCGGTTGTTTCACCTGCTTTGAGAGTTGAAATACGACAGCACGAGCGATACTATCAACAGAAGTGATCGATTCCGACACGAGTTGCTCAACGCGATTGATGACCTCTGTGTACGACGGGATTGGCGGGACATCGGGTTTGCTAGAGAGTTTTTTTGTGGCTCTTTCCAATTCAGCGAAGGCTACCTCGCTCGGACTGCTGTAATGTTTCGCCACCAGCAAAATGATCTCAACCTCTTTCAACGCCTCATAAAGCGGATAGGTGCTCAGGTATTTTTCCACCGCTATATCTATGTTTGAAGCATTCTCCGCCTCCTCGGCATCGGCAAGGATCCGCCGAATCTCCTCGCGAAGTGTTGATGCTCGTATGGTATAGATGCGTTTGAGTTCGGCCCGACTGACGTAGGCAAGAACGTACGTGGTTGGATTGCGCTCGGCATCAACGTAAGTTTCCGTTTCGATCCCTAACAGTTTCAGTGCCGTCGTGCTCTCGGTGACTCCACTATACTGCTGGGATAGGGTGCCATTCGTATCCGATTCGGAGGTGCGAATGACACTCTTGACCTTTGTAATGATGTGACGGGATATATCCGCTCGTGCGCCGTCGGCAGCAATCTGGCGAGGTTCAGCACCACTCCCCCAAGCACTCCCAAAACCAACGAGGTAGATGTGAACAGACCGTTCTTCAGAACGCCCATAGTTCCTGACCCAATCGGGTTTTGCAGCGCAGGCGGTCGTTGTGAACAGAATCAAGAAACAAACAAGCAGATTTCGCATAAGCAAGTTTCAATATTAAATATGCACATTTTACATCGATGGCGGGCGGGGAAACCCCGCCCCTACGGGTGCGACACCTACTGAGAATCGAAAGTTTATTATTCAATATTGCTTAAGCAATATTAAATAATAAATCACCAATTTATAGAGTTTTGCGTTATACTGTGTGTAAATCTATCTCACAAGGAGTGTCTTAATTGATGATTTACGCAGACCTTAACGATGCCTTGGCTGTTGAACGTCTTGATGTTGCGCTTTGTGAAGCGACACACCCGAAATGGTATAGGCGTTTACTAATCATCAAACTTAGTGGCATTGAACGTATGCCCGTGTCGACACTCGCCAAGATGTTTAACCTCTCTGATGAGAGTGTTAGGACTTATATTCATACATACAATAGCTCTGGCTTAGATGCGTTGATGCCTAAGCGTCCTCCGGGGCGTCGTGGTAAAATCACACACTTTAGCAAATCCGACTGGAATCGACTTCTTGAGCAAACGCCGAATCAATACGAAAAACTTCAGACGGACTCTCGACAATGGACGCTTGAGCTGATAAGAGTTTATCTCCAAGCGTATCACGAGATTTCGGTCACACCGCCAGCGATCCATCTGGCTTTACGACGGGTAGGCTACCGCACCGGTCGAAGCAAACTCCGTGTTGGCAGTCCGGATCCAGAATATCAAGCGAAACGGACTCAACTGACGGAGTTGAGGTGTTTGCCAAAACGGGAGAGTTGACGAGTGAGGCGACTCGGTTGATTCTCCCGGATACCCAACTTCGGCGTTTAGGTCTGTCTGCACTTGAGACCGAAAAAAAGACGGCTCGCCTGTTTTTCTTTGATGAAGCTAACGTGTCTTGGTGTCCCAACAGTGGACGCATTTATCGACAGCAAGGCACTGAATATAAGGTCAACACCCCCGGCAAAAACCGGCGGAAATACCTCATCGGCTCCTTAGAGTATCCTTCGGGGGCAGGCTTGTATGAAATCTATGCCAATAAAACCCATCTTCAGATCAAAACACATTGGCAAAACCTAATGGATATGTATCCCGATGAGTTGCTGTTTGTCGTCCGTGATAATGCATCGAGTCATACAACGGCAAAACTTGACGATTTCCTGATTCACCACAAAGACCGATTGCGTTTAGTCCCGATGCCGACTTATAGTCCACATCTGAATCTCATTGAGCGATTGTGGCATCTGATGCGAGATCAAATTAACAGGAGTTATTTTTTCAACAGTTTCTCTCAACTCTGTCAAACTGTCATCGGGTGGCTGGATAGATTACCTTTTTCACGATTCCAATCTCTGATGGGGATTCATGAATCAGAGTAACTCCAGCAGATACTTCTGTAAAAACTCAAAATGTATACTTAAACTTGCTTAATAAGCAAGTTTCAATATTAAATATGCACATTTTACATCGATGGCGGGCGGGGAAACCCCGCCCCTACGGGTGCGACACCTACTGAGAATCGAAAGTTTATTATTCAATATTGCTTAATTATGGTAGATTTTACAATTACTTAGACATTCCCACTACACAGCCAACCCCCTAAATCCCCCTTGTCAGGGGGACTTTGGCAACCTCTCAAAGGGCGGAGTTATGGGTAATGTTTACTTATTTCTATAATTCATCATAAATAAATATTGAGACTTCAAGTAAAGGTATGTTTTGTACTTACCCAACGAGAGCAACACAAACGATGATGGAATTTAACCCTGTACCTTACCAAGACAACCTTCCTGCTGTAGTTGCATAGCCCGATGGGCCCGTTACCACACCATTCACCGTTTGATATCGGTAACAAAGGTAATCGTCTGT
This sequence comes from Candidatus Poribacteria bacterium, assembly GCA_965220385.1. Taxonomy (GTDB): domain Bacteria; phylum Poribacteria; class WGA-4E; order WGA-4E; family PCPOR2b; genus PCPOR2b. The sequence continues at coordinate 3,399,730 of OZ244825.1, forward strand.
TTCGTTGTATTATTGGCACTATCCCTGACATCAATTTCAATTTTGTAGGTTGTCTCGCCGGCAAGTCCTCGCGCCGAACCTGCAGTCAGTGTTGCCGTTTGACCCGACACGTTTGCAATCCAGTTGAGATCCTTCCCCGCCTCATCAGTCAACCTTATGCTTCCAATGATAGGTTCGTTAAAATCAAACCTGAAACCGTCAGCATTGCTTCGCTTAACATCAATCCTTACGTCGCCATTTGACACCGTCCCAGTTACTATTGATGGGTCCGTCGTATCTGGGACAACAATGCTAACAGTATGTGAAAGGCGACCCACGCGCGCTGTGATGGCTGTTCGACCATGGCGCAGGGCGGTGACAAGCCCTGTTGAACTGACGGTTGCGACGGACGGATTACTGCTTGTCCAATTGACTCTTACACCCGCGATAACGTTGTTTCGAGGATCACGCACAGTAACGCTCAACCGCAAGGCTCGTCCGACATTGATCAAAGGTGGGTTGACTGGAGTAATTTCGATTGTAGTTGCTGACTGTGCCACAGTTATGACAGCGCTTAAGGATTTGGCACCGGATGCTGCTCTGATAGTAGCGGTCCCGCTCCCCTGGGCGGTAACGAGTCCTTGGGGGCTTACACTTGCTACCGAAGGGTTGCTGCTCGACCAGTTCACAGTCGCATTTGGTACGAATTGGTTTTTCCCGTCCTTAACCGTGGCACTTAACTGTACGGTCATGCCAATCGCTGTCAGCGTTGCAGCAGATGGGATGATACTAATTGCAGCGGGCGATCCGATAATTGTCAGTTGGAGGATATCACGACCGCCACCTGCTGCTGTCCACGCAATGTTTAGATTAGTTGTACCGGCAGCTCCACCGGACGTTGTCCAGATGGCAGCGTGCCCTTGCACCACAGCCTGTGTACCATTCACCGTCACAGTCCCCGGTGGAGCGCTGAAATTGAGAGTTAGCAACTCACTACTGAGCATCTGTGCCCCCGGCTGCGGTTGACTGCTGAGAAGTTCTGCAACTTTTTCCAGTGTCATTTCAAACTGATTCACACCGCTTGAAATATGAGCCGTGTTAGAACCCACAAACAAACGACGGCCCGCCTTAAAGACCTCTACTTTGACCTCCCTCCGGTTGCCAATCGGAACATCATTAACCGTTATCTTATAAGTTCGGTTGAGTCCTTCAACAATCGCAAGATTCTGTTCCTCTATAATCTGATTTGGCATATCGGCTGCTGTTATTGTTATTTTGACGATATAATCCCCAACTGTCATTGGACTCAGAAAAGCGAGAGGAATATCCATTGAAGAAAGATCCTCCATGTCGTCGCCTCCACAGCTTGAGAAAACCAGGGCTAACCCCACAGCAACCCCTATCATCAAAACCAAACTTTTTGACATTATCTATACTCCTCCACTTGTCGCTCACCGATTGTTGTAAGCATCAACCAGCGCGGAATCGGCGAATTATAGACTTCCGACACACAATTCCCATACCATTAGAAAGAGGTGGTCTTTCATGGAATTGTTATTGAAATTGTTAGGTCCCCGGTCTGTGGTTGGCTTACCTGACCGTTGCTATCGCCGCTATCGCTTCCATAGTTGAAACCATCGGTGAGTACGTACGCGGCAACACCCGCCCCAGACGCGACAATAACTCCTCCGAGGATAAAGGGCCATTTTGATCTGCCTTTCCGGGGTACCGGCAATTGTCGGAGCGTGGGGCTGACTTGAATCTCTCTTCCCGCTTCAACAGTGATTTGCTGCGTATAATCCTCGTAATCCTCAAGGGTTAATTTCAACATATGTGTTCCAGCCATCACATCTTGAATTCGTACCGGTGTGGGTCGTGTTTGCAAAATACCGGCGAGCATCACTTGCGCCCCGGCGGGTTGAGAGGTGACAAAAATCGAGCCGGTTTGCCTCGGTAGTGGTAGATCGCGGGGGAGCAGAAAAACAAAATCTCCTTTGTTCAGGGTCGGGTCCATGATTTTGCCATGCTGTGGATGTTGCGCTCCGTTGTTGTACTCAGGCACTGTCATTGCTAAATGTGCTCCCAATTCCTCTCCTGTTACGTAACCATCAGGAAATGGATCTTTTGCCTTACCTTGGATAAGGTCTAAGAACTCTTGTTTGAAAACACTACGACCGGGGACCTGTTCATTAGCACGTCCCGCAGTGATGAACTGCCGTACCGGTTGATTGACACTATCCGAAATATGCGCGGGAGTTACCCCGGCTTGTAAGTTGAGAATTGTACCAGACAGGCAACTGTCAAACATAAAGAGCACATGCCGCGATTGCACTGACCTCGTTTGCATAATCAACGACGTGATATCCATAGCTTTGAGTTTGAAGTTGATTGTATCCTTTTCTGGCAGTGGGGTGTCAATCATTACCAGATAGCCAAGGTCTTCACCGGTCGCCAGCCTCTCGGTGTAACCGTGCCCTGCATAATAAAACAGGAGGCGGTTGTATGGATTTCCACCAGCGCTGGCGATGAAGTCAGCGAATACCTTTTCAAATTCCGGCTTCGTCAAGTCTTTTTTTAATGTCACGGAGAAACCGTGCTCTTCAAGGGCATCTGCAATCTCATCTACGTCCTGAAGCGTACCCGGAAGCCGCGACCAACCTTCGGTATAGCTTCCATTGCCTACAACGAGGGCATAGGAGTCTTTATACAGTTCGATTTCTTTGCCTTGCTGCGTGCGGACAGTGATGGTTGTCACATCACCGACTGCCTGTGCAAACAGATCTCCGGCAGCAATGAAACATAAACAGAGCATCATGACGCGTTGGAAAATCAGACGTTTTGTCATGGTAATCTCCCCTGGAGGCTGCGAACGCACATTTGGGATTCATCCTTTCTATGTTTACCGTTCCACTAGGATTTCAGGTATTTCCGCAATCGTAGAAAACCCCTTTGTTGTTGCCAATTTCAAATATAATAGGACTGACGCATTTGAACGCTCAAAGTTCTGACGTCGTTGCGTTGAAACAACGCTTACAACATTGTGGGTTCACAGTACCGTAGGTTCCTGTCACACGTCGAAGTGGGTACAAGGACTGGGCGCTTGCTCCTACGCACAAGTTGAAGCACATAGATCGTATAAGCGTTAAAACATTCTTGAATCAATAATTGACTAACGGGGATAAGGAGATAAGAGGCGTGAAAATTCAAGGGGATACAGTCTGTGCACAACGAAAACCACTGCTGTTGTCCGCACGTACCGGATTGAGACTACGACGATCAGCAACACGAAGAGCAGACCGACTGTTGCTCCACGCACCACCACGCGCCACACGCGCAGATTTGATAGTTATGAATCTACTTGCAGTTTGTGCAATACCATCCGCTCCTACAATTGGATTTCGACGCGGTGAACTCTTATAGAAATCCTCGTCATACGCATCAAGACACCACTCCCACACATTACCTACCACATCGTAGAGCCCGTACTTGTTGGGCAGATATCTCCCCACAGCAGTCGTGCCGCCACCACGGTAGTTTGCCTTGCTGGGATCCAGCAAATTGCCCCACGGATACTTTTTACCCAACAATCCACCCCGTGCTGCGCCTTCCCACTCTGCTTCTGTTGGCAAACGCTTACCCGCCCACTCAGCGTAGGCCATCGCAGCATACCAACTCACATAGACAACCGGATGGTCTCCTCTACCGTAACTATTCCCAGTCCAGTGTTTTAGGTAGTTCCCATCATGGTACCTGCTAGGGATTTGGTCTTTCTCCCACTGAGGATTGGCGTCAACGAACTCCTTATATTGTGCATTGGTCACTTCGTATACGTCCATATAGAACGCATCAACATAGACGGTGTGCACTGGCTTTTCGTCAAATTCACCGTCATTACTTCCCATCTGAAACTCTCCGGCCGGAATTAAGACCATACCTTCAGGGGTAGTACCGCTCGGGACAACCGTCTTTTGTACTTGCGGTATTTTCTCCAATCGAACATCCCATGGCGTCTTTTCACCGCCTTTCAACATCAACTTTGTTGCGCGGTACTTGTAGCCTGAAAGTTCTAAGCCCACTGTCACCTGCCTTTCGCGAGCTAATCCGGTATCAATTTTGTAATCACGTAGCGGGGTTGGTCCAATAAGGGCACCATCAATATAGACAGATGCGCCGCTCGGTGTGCTAGTAACCGTCAATGTTCCAGTTCGAGGGATTAATTTCTCCAACTGAACATCCCACGGCGTCTTTTCACCGCCTTTCAACATCAACTTTGTTGCGCGGTACTTGTAGCCTGAAAGCTCTAAGCCCACCGTCACCCGTTTTTCACGACGCACACCTGTGGCCACCTTATAGTCCATCAGTGGAGTCTGCCCAACTAGGGCATTGTCAACATAGATATCAGCACCGCTCGGTGTACTGGTAACCGCTAACGTCGCTACAGCCAACAAATCCGTGGGACTGGGTGTCCCCGTCTCCTCTTTTGGCACTACAAACACAAAATCGCCTTTGTCCAGCTTCGGATTGGGAATTTTACCATACTGCGGGTGTTGTGCAGGGTTATACAGAGGCACCTGATGTTTCAGATAGAACCCCAACTCCTCTCCCGTTATATAACCATCAGGAAACGGCTCGCGCGCGCGTCCCTCAATCAAATCTAAAAATGCCTGCTTAAAATCGCTGTGGTCCGGCACCGTTTCACCTGCTCGACCAGCCGTGATAAACTGCCGTACCGGGTACTGGATGTTATCGGAAATACTTTCGGGAGGGGCGAGTTGATCCCGCGCATTGAGAATCGTCCCGGAGAAGCAGCTATCAAACATGAATAGGGCATGCCGCGCCTGAATCTTCTCCGCTTGCGTCACCAAGGACTTCATATCAACACTCTTGAGTTCAAAACCGACCTCATCTTGGTGCCGTAACGGAGCATCAACCATGACTAAGTATCCCAAGTCTTCATCGGTCGCGCTCTTACGCGTGTGCCCGTGCCCAGCATAATAAAATAGAAGCCGGTTATTTTTCTTTTTGCCGGATTTCAGAACAAATTCTGCAAAGGCGCGATCAAACTCAGCCTTAGTCAGATTGGTTCTCAAAGTCACTTTGAAACCATGTTTTTCGAGGACCGCCGCAACTTCCTCTACATCTTGAACGGCACCCTTGAGCGGATTCAAGCCCTCAGCGGTGTAGGTGCCGTTACCAACAACTAGGGCGTAGGAATCCCTATAAAGTTCGATTTCTTTACCGGTCCTGGTGCGGACCTTGATGGGTTTCATCCCGCGTTGTGGCGGTAACTCATTCGCGGCGACAAGACATAAAGAAACACAGGTCGCCACAAAAAGGAGGAAAACCAGATGTTTTTTCATGGAAGGGTTCTTATATATGAGCCGACTTGCTAGACATTGAAAATCCATGGATTTTCCGGCAGGGATAGGATTTTCCCGCTCGCTAGGGGCTGGATCTTTCGCCCGAAATGGCCTAGCACGAAACTGTTACTCGGTCCTAATTCGCGGCGGATCCCGGCAAGGTCCGGCGCGGCTTGCAGAGTGTTACAATAGGTATTAATTTAGGCTAAGCTTTTATTACTATGCTCTCTACTCACGGAGATTGCTAATTTTCTCTGCCAGTCCACTGGGACCTCTCCAAGATTGGAATTCCTGAACTAAGATTTCATCCTGCCCAATTTCCTCAACAATCGGATCTTCAATATTGCCCTTTATGGGCATTCCTAACATGAGTTGCATGCTGTACAGTCCATTCTTTTCCGTTGCTTTCGTTGTGACAACATCAGTTCCAATTAACGTTGCAGCGGCAATACTACGGGAGACTTCCCTAAAAACAGTATCAATTTTCACTTTAGCATCTGCGCGGAGTTGTTGCTGAAAATCTTCGGAGAGTGCTACGACGACCACCTGAGCTTTCTGTGCCATATCTGCCCTTGCTCTTTGAATGGCCATTGACCTTGCTATGCTCAAATCTTGGGATTCAGCGATCCCAATAGTGTAGAGCATACCACGGGTCCCATCGGGGTAGGGTTCAAGTATGTACACATCACTCGCTTCTAGATCAGTAGTTGATTCTTCGCTCGGGGGAGAAATGTTAGTCGTGCTTGATATGACAAGCGTTTCTACGTTAGTAGTGGATTTGCCCCCCTTCTTGGCACCGGCACCACAACCGAGAAAAACCAATCCCATACCGATGCAGAGGAGTAGCGCCAAATTCAAAACAGTTTGCTTCATTGTAAAACTCCTTTCTTAGTGGAATGCTTCGTTTATACACAGTTTTTCGGAATAAAAGAGAAGAGCGTCTTTATGTAAAGGAAGATAAAGACTTTTGTCAGTAACGATCAAAGTCCGTTATGACTTGATGGCGTGCCCCACCATTTCAACCTACTGCAGAGCTATGAAATGTCAATGCTCGATTCGACTTCTGGGATCGATTATATGAGTGAATCAACGAAAGTTCTGAATCGCATCGACCAACTTATCCGCTCCAAAACGGATGACATCCGTGGCGGGTAGACCCGTTTCTCGCTCTGTATCTTCAACGGCTTGAAGGGCTTCTTCTTCGGTGAGATCAAAACAGTTGAGACCAATCCCAATCACTTTGGCGGGTTTAATGGGGTTGGCAAGCATCTCATACTGATGGATCAGTTCTGGCACGGGCGGGAGTGGAACAGTGTACCGGGCGACAATTTTCCGTGAGGGCTGATGACAGAAGATTATAGCATCGGGCATCGAACCGTGCAGGAGACTCAACGTAACACCTGAATAGCCGGGGTGAACGAGCGATCCCTGCCCTTCGACAATCAGGAGGTCGCGCGCCTTCGATGCACCTTCAAGTACAATTTCTTCTGACGCGCCCGCTGTGAAGTCGGATACCACCGCATCAATGGCAATTCCCCAACCAGAGATCATGATACCGTTCTGACCGGTCGCGCAAAATTCCGCGTCCAATCCGCGATTCTGCGCTGTGTCTGCGAGTTCAATCGCTGTAACCATCTTGCCGATCCGACAATCCGATCCGACAGTTAGGATAACCGTTTGATCAACCTCGTCAGCTTTGCATGTGGCAATGGGAAGGTCTGCGGGCGGTTTCCGAACATCCCACAACGTAACGTTGTTGCGTTCGGCGAGATCCGCGAGTTGTGGATCATCACTCAGGAATCGGTGGAGCCCACTCATGACGTGCAGACCGTGTCCGATAGCTTCTTTCAAAATTGCCGTCCACGCTTCAGGTAATTCACCACCCGGTGGGGCAATTCCAATTGCGAGCATCGTTGGGTTCAATTCCATCGCTTCCGCGAGGCTGCCAAGGACCGGAATTCCCTCACCGATTTCAATGACTTCGCTGACATCTTTACCGGCTTGTTCGCTGTCAATAACAGCAACGACGTTCTCGGTATGGTAACGCACCAACACCGTCGCTGCTTTTGATTCCAAAATGCCGAATGAACCTTCGGCAAGAATGACCATTTTATGTTCTTTGGGATTGAGTTGTGCCATACACTTTGTCCTTATTTTTTTGAAAGTCTTGTCATTGATACAACTTGTCTTTGATAGAAAGTTGGGTTTTTATGGTAGATTTTAGAATTACTTAGACGTGATGAGCGAACCAAGTCACGAACCTTGCTCGCCGAGTTACGGCACACGGAGTGTGCCTACTACTATTAATGTCTACTTATTTTTATCATTTACTATAATTGCAAGAGTTGTGCTTCTGGAAGATTTGTAATTTCAGCGATGAGTTCAATCTCCATTCCCTTTGAAAGCATGGCCCGTGCGGTCTCAATTTTACCTTCTATGTGTCCTTCCTTTTTGCCTTCTATGTGTCCGTTATGATATATTTGTTGTTTCTCTTTTTCTAATGCGGTAATTAACATGGTCCTTACCTCTTTTCTGAGGAAAGCTCCGCCTTCAACTGCAAGAGTTGTGCTTGGGAAAGTTCTGTAATTTCAGCGATGAGCTTAATCTCCATTCCTTTTGAAAGCATAGCCCGTGCGGTCTCAATTTTGCCTTCTATGTGTCCTTCCTTTTTACCTTCTATGTGTCCTTCCTTTTTACCTTCTATGTGTCCGTTATGATATATTTGTTGTTTCTCTTTTTCTAATGCAGTAATTAGCATGGTCCTTACCTCCTCTTCGTTTCGATAGATGGTTTCTAATGACTCATAATCCTCAGAAGCAATCCGTCCGTGGAGTGCCAATTGCTTGAACCAGTTTAAGAAAAGGCTAACCGCCCCCTTGTCCGCCTCCGATGAGAACAGATTCAACAACTCTGTCTCCAACACATCTACATCATAATGCGCTTCTGCCAAAAACAGCGTGGAGACGATGTTTCGGATTTTTAGTAGGGCTTGTTGGCTATATTGGTTTTCAGCAATTAAGAAGTATCGAAAAGCTAACGTAAACGTACCCAATGACGGTGTCTGCTCAATTAAATCGGAAAGGTTAATTGGTGCTGTCCAGCGGTCCTCTCCATTATATAGCACGATAGGAAAGATCGCGGGTAGTTTTTTGACCTGTTTGTTATTGGCAACATAATCCATGTAGAAGTTGGTGATGTAGTTGAGTACCCGTAACGCCATGAACGGATCAACGGTAGATTGAAACTCAATGAGGATGTAGATATAAACCTCATGGTTAAGCAACTGGACTTTGTAAATCAGGTCACTCTCGGTTTCTTGGTAGTGTTGAGAGATGAATGATTTATCAAGTGTTTCACAAGTCGAAAAATCGAGTTGATTGACCCATTCTTGGTTGACGAAGGTTTCAAGCAGTTGCCGAAATATGGTCTGATTGGAAAAGAGTTTTTTATATCCGCTATCGTGAATGTTCACCCTTAGCCCTTCTCAAGTTGCTTTGAACCTTCGCTGAAGCATTGGGGGCCTTGCGTCAGACGATTCGCCTATCCGCCCATCTGCTGATTGGTGGGTTCGTTGCGGCGATTCCCCTGTGCATCAGTCTGTATTTGTCGGGCAATAATTCTTACCGGCGTTGCTTTGGCGGGCACCACATCCGTATTGACGCGGTAGGTTCGGTCATCTGTACCGCCGGGCAGCGGATGGTTGAAGATTGAGTCTGGATCGCGGTAGACAGCAATAATATTGTGGAACAGTTGTGCGGTGAATTGGTTACGTATAACCCGCGCGCCGGTGAACACCCAATGGGTTTGCTGCATCGGCTGCTTAGTCATCGTATTCCACACCATCTCTTCGGCACGATGTCGAACGACCTGCTCCCCACGTTTCCATTCTACCCACAACTCGACTGGATCGCCTTTGGGTAAATGGGGGTCACCTTCCACGGTAAGGTTCATGCCTGGATTTAGGTTCAAGCGAAGCAGCGCAAGTTGGATGTGCATCGGTTCCGCATCAAGCATAATGAGGCTTTCATGCGTTTTTCCCAGCTTGCCGACCGCAAAAAATTCCAAGATGGTTTCCTGACTGATAACATTAATCTCACCATTCATTATGACTTCATGATTCTTGACATCGACAGTGACCGTTCCAATTTGAAGTACACCGTCGCCGATTTTTTGGATAGCAGAATCTGGGGAAATTGCAGCGGCAGACTCTGGGCGGATAGTCAATTGCTGCGATGTGGTATTGTTACTGCGATCCAGATCCTCAATCGCCGCGTTTGGATCAACAACAACGTAGAGCGTATAATCGCCCTCCTCACCTGGGGTCCAATTGATCCCGGTGGTCGTTTCGTCGAGATTCGTGTTAAAGAGCACCTCTTGAGAATCGATCTTTTTCCCACCTTGTGCTGGATTTCCGTCGTAAAAATCCACTCGAACCGTTGACTCAATCGGTGCACCGGTATTTGCCAGTGTGACACTGATTCGTACAGGGTCACCAACCCGCGGTGATGGCGGAGAGTAACGAAGACTGCGGTTTATCGCACCGAGGTCTGGCTGCATCGGTTTCGGCAGGGAACGGGTCAGAAACATCAGCGCGAAGCAGGTTGTCGGGAAATAGTCCTCGTGATCGATCCAACGTCCATCAGGTTGCTGCTCTGCAACGAACATACTGGCGATATCCTGATACCAATCATGTCCGACAAGTGTATCCTGTTTCGGCGGGATGTCACAGAAACGCTGTAATGTCACAAAATAGTAGTGATGCCAAGAGTTTGCTCCGGGATTGCGGGTGAGCGACCAGTGCTTTTTGATCCATTCCAACCCCTTTTGTACCTGCGGATCTTCAACAGGAACGCCAAATGCACGGAGCGTCCACAGTCCCGTCGCCGTCATGCTGCCGTAGACACCTTCCGCCCAAGGCGAACCGTGTTCGACCCGATTATAGAGCCATCCACCGGTATCTGTCTGATTGCTGCGAATCCACTCCTCTGCCCGCTGCCACGTCTCCGACGGGACATCAAGCCCCCACTGTTTTGCAGCGTATAGGGCATAGATAACCCAGTTAAAGTGCGCTCCATCGGCTGTCGCACCGTAGCCCCAGCCGCCAAAATCTCTTGGATCTGAGAATTCCTCCCCACCAAATGGCAACTGACTTTTAACAAGTTGATTCACTGAAAATTGGGCGCGTTTGCGGTGTGCCGGCAGGTTGGCAGTAACGAGTGCCGGCAAAACAATAGAGTGGACGTAGACATCGAAGGAGTTCCAGTCTTGCTGCATAAGGAAATCCAATCCTCGCTGCACAGCAGGATCCGACGCTGGCACTCCCGCCGACAGGAGCGCCAGCAGTGCGAGTGCAGTTTCTTGCTTACTATCTTCCCCCAGATCCCAGGCTGGACCGGGCAGCAGATCTTCGGGCAGCCCTTTAAGGGTCGCGCCACAGATAACGCAGATCGAGATAAGCTGATTTTCGGAACCGCATTGTAAGCAGGTGCGATTATGCCGACCCTGTTGTGCTCTCACCCATTCCACCCCTCTTTGAATTGCGTTTTGGATCTGGTCAGGGGTTGCTTGGGGAAACATACGTCGGGTTGCAGTAAAAGAGGTATGCGCGATGTTGTTGCTGCGATTGGCTTCTTGAATCTCCTTATCGTCTCCAGCCGGATTGGCAACGGCATACACTTCGGTTGTTCCGGGCGGTGGTCGCCATTGTGTTTTGACCCTTTTTGATTCGCCAACCCCCAGCCCCAAAATCACGTCTCTGCACATAATCTGCAGCGGGGTTGTCCCCGGATCGCCTTCGTAAAGATTGACAATCAGATCTTCATTCATCGTCGGCGCAGCCTGTCCCACGTTTTTAACGGTGACGTAGACCGTGATCTCCTCTCCCTCAAGCGGAGAAGGATTGGAAAACACAAAGCTCGTGCTGTCTACCTCGAAGTCCGGCAACAGTGGCTGTTGCGCCTGCACGTGAGATACAGCGAGGTACAGTATCAGGACGAAAAGCGTGCGGAATCTGCACATACGAATACCCCTTTTTTATCCCGATCAATCGGGACGGGTTGGGAAGAAAGGTTGAGAAAATCAGCAATAGCTAATTAAAGATGAACCAGCCAGCAAATGGATAGGTCTTCGGTATACCCATTTACCTCTACGATTGTGTGCGTATTATTGCCCCGTCCAGTTTCCAACAGAGACAAAAGAGGGCTGCGGTATCGGATTTTCAAACAACTGCTGTCCATCCGCAGAGAACTTACTGACACCGCCCTGAAATGTCGATCCAAACTGATCGGCGACCCATACCCCGCCATCTTGGGAACTGGCGCAGATAGAAAGAACCGCCATCCCGGCAGGTACTTCCAGCAATTTCTGACCACTTGCAGACAATTTAACGAGGGTATTACCGTCGGCAACAACCCACAGATTGCCATCCCGCTGGTTGACACTCGGCGAACTGGGTAGTTTGAGTTCGGTAACTCTGAGCAATTCTTGGCCGCTCGGATTCAATTTGACAATGACATTGCCGTGTGGATCTGTCACCCATGCATTACCAGATGTGGAATTGACACTGACATACTTGGGCTCTTTCAGTTTTACCGGAGAGGTCGCAGCGGCTGCGCCGGCTGCACTATACCGAGCAATCGTTCCGCGGGAATCTGTGACCCAGCAGCTACCGTCAGCGCTATTGACCGCAACTGTTGGTTCGTGCACGCCAGTAACCGTCGCAAGCACCTGCGTGCCGTCGGCTGAGAACTTTTGTACCGAATTAATTCCACCAACCCAAACGGTCCCATCCGTTGGATTGACTGAGACGGAATGCGGACGCTCAATTGGGGGAAGTTGGCTGAATGCCTGGTTTGGATCTGGGTGTGCCGTATCATATCGAAAGACAAGATTTGCAGCAGAGACAGCAATCCAAACAACGCCACTTTTTGGGTCGACCACAGCAGCTTGCGCCTGCGTGAGGCCGGGGATGATCGTTGGATCTGCCATGCCATCTGCATTAAGCTTATAGACCGTATCGCCGCCGCTGACGACCCAGCATTCCCCATTGTAATTCGCATGAAGTGGGTTGAGTGAAATTGCAATGAGAGCAAGTACCGCTGATAGAATCTTCAATGCACAAAAAACACGCTTTTTCATCTGACTTAATCTCCTAATATATGTTTGGGCAGAACCGTTGTGAGGACAAATTGCACCGAGGCAACAAGATGTCAATAGATTAACACATCTACCTGTAATGTTCAAGCATTTTTGGAAGACCCAACCGCTTAGTCTTGCTCATGGGATGCGAATCGGTTATAATTATCCCCATCTGAATTGTGACAAGGATACTACACCTTCGAGGTTCCATAAAATCTGCGATAAAGTCATGATTGCCCTAATCCTTAAAGAGTCGCGTTTTTACGCGTACCAACCAAAGTATCGCCGCACACAATTTATCATTCTATGTACTCTCGCTTTCGCCCTGTTTATCACAGCATTTGAGGGATTTGCGTTAAGCCGTGGACGACCACAAATTCTTGTCGGCGAAAGTATTTATGTCGTCCTAATATCACTGTTTTTTTCTCTATTACTCGGCTTGGTTATCCCGCTGCAAGCTGTTGAATCGTTTCAGATTGAGAGACGCGGATCTAACTGGGATATACTTAATCTTACACCTATCGGGCATCGAAAGTTCCTGCTTGGCAAACTGATAGGAGCGGTTTTGGCACTACTGTGGTGTATTGGGTTGACGATTCCACTCTTTGGAATTTCGGTTTACACAGGCGGATTGGAGATGCACCAACTGTTTTTGTGCGGACTGGTATCCATTATCGGATTTATCGCCTTTTTCTTAATTGGGGCATGTTTTGCTCTGTTAGGGTGCCCGGATCACGCAAGAGGACGCAGTTACACCGTGGTGCTATTGCTGACTTTCGCCCCACTTATCATTCCTGCATTGACACCGCTGATAAATTTTCCAAAGATCTTGATAGAATTGCTGCGAGTGTTGAGTCCCTTGTGCGCGCTGATTACTATTGTAAAATCCGATGCCTACGTCGATCTCAGCGTTACACCGGTCTGGATGTGGATGGTACTCTATCACATAATCCTATCCGCAACGCTGTTTGAGGTTCTGAGTTGGCAGCTTGAAAAACGCTCGATGGACTCACGATGAATCGGTAAACTACAAAGCTTTGAGCGTTCAACTCCGAAACTGCTCAAGCAGTTAGTTTTATATGAACGACTATTTTCATCATGACAAATGGAAATCTGTTCTTCCAACTGGATTTGAGATTACTTCGTTTTTTACGTTTCACGTATGAAAGAAAGGAACCAAACAAAAGATATGAAATTTCACTTCAAAGACGGTTATCTCTATTGCGAAAAATTAAAGATAAAAGATATTCAAGACCAGATCCCAGAGAGTCCGTTTTACCTTTACAGTCTCACACAAATAACAGAAAACTACAACGCGTATCAAACCGCGCTTGAAGGTGTTGAGTCAATCATCGGTTACGCCATTAAAGCGAATAACAACCTGACGATTCTCAAGCATTTACGTGAGTTAGGAAGCGGTGCGGTGTTAGTGAGCGGGAACGAACTACGGATTGCGTTGGCGGCGGGATTCGACCCAAAACGCACGGTGTTGAACGGAAACGGCAAGACAATCTCTGAACTCATTCTTGCAACGGAACACGAGGTGATGATTAATATCGATAGTGAGTTCGATCTGGAGCACGTGCGCGAGGCTGCGAGGCAGGTAAGCAAAGTTGCAAACGTTCTGATTCGCATTAATCCCGATGTTGATCCTGAAGTCCACGCCTACGTGTCAACGGGAATCAAGAACTCCAAATTTGGCATCCGAAATGAACGGCTGCACTGGTTTCTTGATCAGATTCAAGCTGAACCACTTCTCAACCTCGTCGGCGTTCACTGTCATCTCGGATCTACGATCAAGAAGGTACGAATTTTCCGCGATGCCACTATCCTGATGATGGAATTCATCGAAACGATTCGAGACGCGGGATTCGATCTGAGATATCTGAATATTGGTGGCGGATTGGGTATTGATTATGAAAAAACGGGAGAGTCAATACCCACACCTTCTCATCTGATTGATTCAATCAGGGATGTGTTGACCGATGACATCGGGCTAATTATTGAGCCGGGGCGGTCTATTATCGGAAATTCATCGGTGCTGGTGAATCGGGTTACCGGCGTGAAGACTAACGGCAACAAGCACTTCATCGTGATTGACGGAAGCATGGCAGAACTTATCCGGCCGAGCCTCTATGATGCGTATCAGCATATCGACTTTATTGAGCCTGTAGATGGCGAAGTCGTCACTTATGACGTTGTGGGTCCCGTCTGCGAATCGGCGGACTTCCTCGGCAAAGATCGGGCACTTGCAACACCTCACGAAGGTGCCGGACTTGTCGTCTACGACGCTGGCGCGTATTGCTATGCGATGAGCTCAAATTATAATCTTAAGATGCGACCCCCGGAATATCTTGTTGATAATGATCGTTTGACCCAAATCCGTCGTTCGGAAACGTTTGAAGAACACATGCGGTTATTTGAGGTGTAGTGAGGGAATCTTTGGTAAAATCCCAGAGCCAAAGCGTGTTGTCTTGACATAAGACATACGATTAATGTGTCAATTTGACATAGTGCAAGTGCGCTACACCTCTGCAGCGGGTACGCTCTAATACCTGTCGAAAATCTGATTAACTACGCATGGCGCGCATTGCAGCCAAATAGAGACGAAAAGAATTATCTTGGCATGTCATTTGCTGATTCAATTCCGATTGATATTTCATGCAATACATATCAGGAGGAACAGTTATGCGCATTGACAAATTTACACAAAAGGGCCAAGAGGCGCTTATAGAAGCGCAGGATTTAGCACAAAAGTACAACCATCCGGCAGTCAAAACCGAGCATCTGCTCAAAGCACTGGTTGAACAAGAGGGCGGTGTTGTGCCATCGGTTCTCAAGCGGATTGGTGTGGATACCGATCTGTTGGGACAACGCATTGATGAGACGCTGGATCGTATGCCACGCGCTACAGGTGCATCGGTCCAAGTTGGAATGGACCAAGATCTCGTTAGTGTTCTCGACGGTGCAGAGGCAATCGTCGATAGGATGAAGGATGACTACACCTCCACCGAACATATTCTGTTGGCGATGGTGCAGGCGAAAGCAGCCACGGTCAGCGAGTTGCTGGCGTCCTTCGGGATAGACGAAAAGAGTATCATGGACGCCTTGATGGGCATTCGCGGCTCCCAGCGGGTTAGCAGCCCAACCCCCGAAGATCAGTATGAAGCACTGATTAAGTATGGACGTGACTTGACGCAGGAAGCCCGTAAGGGGAAGCTTGATCCCGTAATTGGTCGGGACGAAGAGATTCGGCGTACAATTCAAATTCTGAATCGGCGCACAAAAAACAATCCGGTACTTATCGGTGAACCGGGAGTGGGCAAAACCGCTGTAGTTGAAGGGCTCGCGCAGCGAATTGTGCGGGGAGATGTGCCACTCGGTTTGAAGGAGAAAAGGCTCGTTGCACTCGACCTCGGCGCGTTAATCGCCGGCGCAAAATATCGCGGTGAGTTTGAGGAGCGACTCAAGGCAGTGTTGCAAGAGATTCAGAGTGCCGAAGGACAGATCCTTCTTTTCATCGATGAGATGCACACCCTCGTTGGTGCCGGGGCAGCTGAAGGCGCGATGGATGCGTCTAACATGCTCAAGCCGATGCTGGCGCGCGGTGAACTCCACGCCATCGGCGCAACAACGCTCGACGAATACCGGAAGCATATCGAAAAAGATGCGGCACTCGAACGCCGCTTTCAGCCGGTCTACGTCGATGAACCTTCCGTTGAGGATACTATCAGCATCCTACGTGGTCTCAAAGAGCGGTATGAAGTGCATCACGGTGTCCGCATCACCGATAGCGCAGCGATCTCTGCTGCAACGCTGAGCCATCGCTATATCAGTGATCGTTTTCTACCGGATAAGGCAATCGACCTTGTAGATGAGGCTGCGAGTCGACTCCGCACCGAAATTGACAGTAAGCCAGCGGAATTGGATACGGTCGATAGAGAGGTTATGCAGTTACAGATCGAGCGGGAAGCCTTGAGAAAGGAAAAAGACACGGGAAGCAAAGAGCGGTTGGCAAAGATTGAAGAACAACTCGCCAATCTGGAAGAGAAAAGCACACAACTGTCCGTGCGGTGGCAAGCAGAGACGACTGCAATTGAGAAGGTACGCGGTATCCGCGAGCAGATTGACCAAGTTAACCAGCAAATTGAGGAAGCGGAACGTCAGACCGATTTACAGCGGGCTGCCGAACTCCGCTACGGTCATCTCCGTCAATTGGAGAATGATCTTACCGATGCTGAAGCGGCACTTGCTCAACTTCAGGGTGACGGTGCATTGTTAAAGGAAGAGGTAGACTCCGAAGACATCGCTGCCATTATCAGTAAGTGGACTGGGATTCCAGCGAGCAAACTGTTGGAAGGTGAGATTGAAAAGCTGGTTCAGATGGAAAGACGGCTGCACAATCGAATCGTTGGACAGGACGGTCCCGTCGAAGCGGTGGCACGAGCAGTCAGGCGCAGTCGTTCAGGTTTGCAAGATCCGAATCGTCCGATCGGTTCGTTTATCTTCTTGGGACCGACGGGTGTGGGAAAAACTGAGCTTGCCCGTGCATTGGCAGAATTCCTGTTCGATGACGAGCAGAACATGGTGCGGATTGATATGAGCGAGTATCAGGAACAACACACTGTAGCCCGCTTAATCGGTGCACCACCGGGATATGTGGGATATGACGAAGGCGGTCAGCTGACCGAAGCCATCCGACGACGTCCCTATAGCGTCGTGCTGTTCGACGAAATCGAAAAGGCGCATCCGGAAGTGTTCAACGTCTTCCTACAGGTGCTCGATGATGGTCGACTTACCGACGGTCAAGGGCGAACTGTTGACTTCCGCAATGCGGTCATCATCATGACCAGCAACATTGGCAGCGAATCAATTCTGAACATCACAGACGACCAAGCAATGCGTGAGCGAGTGATGGTTGCGCTTCGAGAGCATTTCCGGCCAGAGTTTCTGAACCGAGTTGACGAAGTGGTATTTTTCCATCGTCTGGAAAGCGAACATATTCGTCAAATTGCTAAAATTCAGCTCGGCAACGTCCGTCAGTTACTCGCCAAACGAGACATCTCGATTGATATGACCGATGGAGCGACGGATCTTCTCATCCAAGAAGGGTATGATTCTGCCTACGGTGCACGTCCTCTCAAGCGGGTGATTCAGCAGCAAATCATTGATCCGCTGGCGATGCAGGTGATTCAGAACGAGGTGCGTGACGGGGATCATCTGCTGATTGATGCAAACAGTGATGGGCTGACATTCACTGTGACCGAGCCGGCTGTAGAAGATAAGATAGCTGCGGATTAAAAGTCAAATGATCAAGTAGAGGTAGTATACATAAGACACTGCCATTCTAACACGTGGAGGTCGGTCCAAATATGTTCTCAAAAAATCTGCTACCCAACGCCAGTTTTGAATTCGACTTCGGTGATACCGTCCCAACGAACTGGGGCGACACGCAGAACGAATTGGCGTTACGGTTGCACCTCGATTTGAACCCCGATGAAGCTGGGACAACTCAAGTGCCGCAGATGCCGCCACGAAGTGAAGCTGCCGATGAAGCGGTTCATGGTGAGCGTATAGCGCGGGTTGAGACAGAGGCTGCCTTGAACTTCGATGAAATGGGAGAAAGCAGCGGTACTACTGTCGGACATCTGCTCTCACCGCTGGTGAGCGTGGTACCCTGCACACCGTATACGATTTCGGTCTATGCGCGGAGTGATGAGCCGTCGGCGAAACTGGAAATCGGGTTGTGGACGAGGGCGGTGGATTTCACAGAGGAAGCAGATTCGCTCAGTTATGAGATACCGCTTTCGACGGAATGGCAGCGTTTTACGTTTACCTGCTGCACGGACGAGCTGGAGGAACGCGCTGTCGTTGATTTCAGGGTTACGGCAGATAAAGCGGGAGCAATCGTTTGGTTCGACGCAGCACAGTTAGAGCGGGGATCTCAGGCGACGGAGTTTCAACCACGCCGGAGTGTTGAAGCAGCAGTTGTGGGCACTCCTGACTCTCGTCCTAATCAGGGGCGACGGGACAGCTCTCTGATCCACCTTAACGATGGACCGCTCAAGCTCACTCTGACGACATACAATCAGGCAGATAAAACGGTCAATGAACCAATTACGCTGGAAGTCCGGGAGCTTGTTGGAGGACGTGTAATTTTCGACCATACGCTCGTGGATCCTATCGCATCCGGTCGAAATGAACGCAGTCTCTTGCTGGACTTTCCGTTCATCGGTGAGTTCCGCGCTCGAGTTCTCGCAGGGGGCGGTGAACAGATTAGTCCGGACGATTATATCTTCGTCAACTATCCAGTCTTCGAGGAAACATATCAGGGTATAATGTACACAAGGCATAGTGCCGTGCATAAAATACCTGCTGAACGGAGTGTGCTGCCGTGGACCAATGACCGCAACTGGTATGCGGATACACAAGCGACACTAATCGTTACCGATGACGATGAGATTCACGCACAGATGAGCGATGGGCACACGGTGATGCGTACCGGTGATGGCGGACGAACTTGGGACAATCTAGAGGTAACCAAGTCGATCAACACTGTGCTGTACGACGGGACGTTTCTGGCTGTAGAGCCAAAGGGTGGGCTGTTGCATGTATCACGGTCAGGCGATCAGGGAAGAACATGGCAACCGCTCGGAGAAATCGAGTCCTCTGAACACCCGCAGGTCGGGGGGATTGAACAGCTGCGCGATGGCTCACTGATTATACCAGTCGGCATTATCAGTTCGCAGACGGCCGCGGGTCCTCTGACCGTACACTCATTTCGCTCAACCGACGGAGGTAAAACATGGTCGGCAGGATCGCCAATATGTCCGGGCGGTGAACCGCAACTCCTTGAACTACAATCGGGGCGGTTACTCGCTTTCTGCCGCAACAATCCGCGGGTTCCATCCAGTGATCTACAACGTCCGTTCCGCAATGAAGGACCGTGGCGGTTGTGGCAGCGGTTTCAAGGTGCGCGGAGTCTTTCCTCTTACACAAAGCGGATCACGCTGGCAGAATCAGATGACGGTGGAGAGACGTGGCATAGCCAGCGTCCTGCAACGTTTCTACTGGAAGAGATGCACGGCGGCGGCATCCAGTTGCCGGACGGACGGGTCGTCTTCCTTTATACACACCGTGGACCAACGTATCGTGGTGGCGAGCGGGCAAAAGTAAGCTGCGATGAAGGCAGAACTTGGCGTGATGAGCTATATTTCATGACCGCAACGCCCTCGTACCCGGGCTATTCCGGCAGCTGCGTACTGCCCCCGCACTTGGCGGATGGCAAGCCGGGGATGATTCTGACGCTGGTCGGCGAGCGATCGGAAAGGAACTGGGGCAGTGAAGGACCTGCAACACCGGACGGTTTTGAGTATATGCCACGCGTCCAAGCAATTCGCTGGCGACCTGTAGAGTCAGTTACCCCACCGTGAAGGGTTGGGGCTTGTTCGAAGCCTCCGTCCCTTGGGATTTACAAGGTTCTGCGCTTCTTTCTCTTTCAAGAGTTTCGGGGGTGTGAGTTACCACCGCTTCACCGGTGGATTGGTAGACATCTTTACGCCACGCAAGCGCTTGGTTATAAAGCATTCGTAGCAGCGCAAGCCACAAGGAAAAGGTTTTTCGCTGCCGAAGGGACGTTCCTTCATTTTTCTTTAAAAAAGGGCGAACTTAATTCAAACTCACCTGCCCAAAGATGCAGAGACACAAGATTATAGCCGAAACCTACATATTATTGATTATAAACCCGTGGTTCGGCACTATTCTAACATTCATTCGATAAGAAAGAAGGAGATTTTACCATGAAACGCAGATGGTTCGTACTCACCGCCATTCTCGCAATGGCAGCAGTTACCGTTTTTCTGACAAATCAAGTTACCCAAGCCCAGCGCCCAGACCGCGACGGAATGCGCGAGAGAGCCGGAGGCGAAAGACGTGGTGGCGGCGGAATGCGTGGGTTCAATCCCACCTCAATCATTGACAATTCATGGACAGACCTTACATTTTCTCTCAAGGTCGATGATGAGACACTCATCAAAGCCCGTCCAGTTTACCAGAAACATCGTGAGAGTCTTCAGAAAACCCTCAAAGAAACTCGTGAATCCGGAGATCGAGGCGGACTGCGCGAGGTCTTCGGGAAGATTGGCAGTGAGTTCAAGGAAGATCTGAAGTCGGTCTTGACCGAAGAGCAGATAGCTCAACTCGATTCACACCAACAGGAACGGATGCAGCAGATGATGAATCGAGGTGGTGGTAGAAGAGGTGGCGGTGGCAACAGAGGCCGCTAAACTACAACATATAGACAAGGGGAGATATGGATTCGTCCATTCTCCCCAGTTTTTTTGTTTCGCCAACGAAGGAGGATAACTGATGGGGAAGAAATGGATCATTATCATAGTGATTGCTGTCGTGGTCCTCGTATCCGGTGGTTTGCTGCTGTGGGGACAGCGCGCCAAAGCAACCAAAGAGGAAGCTAACAATACCCCTGAAATCAAGACCGCCACAGTTGAGCGGGGCAATATTGAAGTGACAATTGACGCTACCGGGACCATTGAACCACTTAATATCGTTGAGGTGAGCTCCAAAGCGAGCGGTAAAATTTTAGAGATTACTGTAGAAGAAGGCGATTACGTCGAACAGGACGCTGTGATTGCGCGTGTTGAAACCACCTATGTTGCAGCGGATCTGGAGCAGGCAAGAGCGGACTTTAACGCCTCTCAAGCACGTTTTGATCAATCGAAGATTAGTATCGAATTACAAAAAGAGCAGACCGCGATCCAGATTCAACAGGCGAAAGAAAAGTTAGCTGAAGCAGAAAAACAGTTGGAGCAGCTCACAGAACAGATACGGATAGAAAAAATAACGAATCAACGCCAATTAAACGATGCAATCAATAGCCACGAGATGGCGCGATTACGATATAAACTCCTGACATCTGAGACGGTACGGGAAGAAGATAAAAAACGTGCAGAAGCAAGCGTGAACCAAGCGAAAGCCAATCACGACCTTGCCAAAAAAGAGTATGAGCGAAAACAGCAACTTTTCGATAAACAGTTCATCTCAAAATCGGATCTTGACTCCGCTGGGACGCAGCTTCAATCAGCACAGGCACAGTACGACTCGGCTAAACAGCAGTTGGAGTTAGTTAAACAACCGGCAAGTGAAGCGGAGTTAAAACTCTCGGAGGCTGAGATTCAGAGGGCACAGTACGCCATTGATGCAGCGAATGAACAGATCGAGAAAGAGAAATATCGCGACTTAGAGATAAAGATTCAGGAACATCGTGTTACACAATCCAAGGACGCTTTGGAGTTGGCATTTGCCAACAAAAAGCAGATTGATCTGAAGGAAAAGGATCTTGAAAGTTCCAACGCACAACTCATGCGCAGTGCAAGTGCCTTGCAACTTGCAAAAGAGAGCTATGACGATACGGTTATCCGTGCCCCCATTTCCGGAACGATTCTCGAAAAGAAGGCGGAGGAAGGGCAGGTAATCGTCTCCAGCTTTGGTGGGGGCGGCAGGAGCGGCTCTGTTTCGTCCGAAGGTCAGGTGCTGGTAACGATGGCGGATCTCGAAAAGGTATTTGTCGCAACGGAGGTAGATGAAACTGATATCGGCAAGGTGAAGGTTGGGCAGTCCGTGACCATCACCGTCGAAGCCTATCCTGACCAACCGCTGCAAGGGGAGGTGCTTCGCATTGCGCCACAGGGACAGGTGGTTCAAAACGTAACGACGTTCAAGGTCATCACTGAAATTACGAATACACGTCCAAGGGGACGTGGACGCTGGGGGAGAGGCGGTGGATTTGCAGGGCGCGGTGAAGGCAGCGGTTTCAGCCGAGGCGAGGGCGGAGGTGAGTTTACACCAGAACAGCGGGAACGCTTTCGACAGATGCGTCGGCAGCGGCAAGAAGAAGAGGGGACATCAGAGAACGTCCAAACGCCCAGCACTGATTCAATAGCTGCTGAACCGGCGGATCCGTGGATGGCAATGGCGGACAGTTTTTTTGGTGACACAGGGACGGTGGATCCAACTCCTGAAGAAACCCCATCGGAAGATACAGATACGCCATTCTTGAAGCCGGGGATGAATGCAACTGTTGAGATCGCAGCCACGAGTAAGCGAAATATATTAGTCCTTCCGAATGAAGCAATTCTGTCTTTTGGAAACCGAAAAATGGTCCGTGTCATCGGCGCAGATGGTCAGCCGGGGCGTCCACAACCCGTTGAGGCTGGCGTGAGTAGTTTCGACAGAACAGAAATCATCTCAGGTCTAAATGAAGGGCAGGCCGTCGCCGTAGGTGGTTTCGAGCGCAGAGGCGGCGGGGATATGGAACGGTTCAGGCGTATGATGGGCAATCCGGCTTCTACAATGAGACAGATGCAGCGAAACGCCGGCGGGGGCAGAGGTGGAGGCCGCTAATCAACGAGGGAGGGACCTATTTAGATGGGAATGCTCGAAAGTTTAGCAAACGCATTACGTGGTTTATTAGCAAACAAACTTCGATCGGCGCTGACGATGCTTGGGGTGATTATCGGTGTGGGAGCGATTATGACCACAACCTCAATCGGCGAGGGAGCGAAAGCAGACATCACGGAGCGCATCCAGACGCTCGGGGCAAACATCCTGGCAGTCCGTCCGGGTCAGAGCCGTTTGCGCGGACGGAGTTCAGGGCAGGATCGTCAGAGTCTGAAGTATGAAGATGCGATGGTATTGAGGGAGCGCGCAGAAAATATTCTGTTAGTTACACCGGAAGTATCTTCGCGCGCTCAGGTCAAGCACGGGAATAAAAACCACAATACGACGGTTATCGGTACGACACCCGAGTACCAGATTACAGCGAATTTTCCAGTTGAGAAAGGTGCATTTTTTACCGAGAACGATGTGCGTACTCGGCGCCGGGTGTGCACGTTGGGAAAGACAGTCGTCGACGAATTGTTTGGCGACGGAAAAGATCCGATCGGCGAGACAGTCAAGATCCGGGGACTCAACTTCCGGGTGCTCGGTGTGATGAAGGAGAAGGGTGCGAGCGGTTGGCGGAATCCGGATGACCAAATCTTTATTCCGGTATCAACGGCGATGAAACGGGTTTTTGGTAGAGATTATCTATCAAGTATCAGTGCACAGGCAATCAATAGCGAGGCAATGGAGCCAGCCGAAGCGGAAATCGAGAATCTCTTGCGCAAACAACACAAACTTCCTGCTAACAAGGAACTCGATTTTAATGTGCGAAATCAAACGGAATTCCTTGAAACGCTTGAAGAATCGGGGCAAACATTCACCTACATGATTATGGGTATTGCAGTGGTATCGCTGATCGTTGGTGGGATCGGGATAATGAACATCATGTTGGTGTCGGTGACAGAGCGCACGAGGGAGATAGGTTTACGGAAAGCGGTCGGCGCCAAACGTCATGACATCCTGATTCAGTTCCTGATCGAATCGATGACGCTGTCGATCCTCGGTGGCTTGATTGGGATTGGTGTTGGGATCTTCGGATCGAAAATGGTGCCCTCGCTCTGGGGGTGGCGTACGGTTATTTCACCGATATATACGGCAGTCGCATTTTTCGTTGCAGCGTGGATCGGTATCTTTTTCGGTGCGTATCCTGCATGGAAGGCAGCAAAACTGTCTCCGATTGAAGCGCTAAGACACGAGTAAACAAATTTAGCGCAGATGCGTCAAAAAAGCATCTCTGGGTATTTGGGCTAAATCCATCCTACCTCAACTTATATATTTTTTAGAAATCCTTCCACAAGTCGGAGGAAGGAGGCAAAGCAGACGATCTCTCGTTTTACACACTACGCATCACGCCCCACATTTCACACGCTATGTTGCGCTTTTCTACCACTCTTGTTGATCATCGGTTGCGATGGGACAGACGAATCACTGCGACAGAGTGAGGAGCTTATCAGCTCGAACCGGTATGATGAAGCGATTGCTCTATTAGCGCAGGTCATCACGGCGGATGAACGGAATCCCAAAGCGCGGCTCCTGATGGCGCAAGCACATGAAGCGCTGGAAAACTACGATCGCGCGATTCCCCAATTCAAGGCTGCGATCCGACTGTACGTTGCCCAGCCCGAAGAGCGGGCGATGGCACGCCTCCAATTAGCAAAGATTTATCTAAGATTAGGGGTTCGCAAGGAAGGGGTCAATCAACTACGGGCGATTGTTCACTCCACATCGGATAACGCGGTGATACAACAGGTTGCAGGACTTGTCAGCGATGCCTACCAAGTGGTTCAGATTACGGAAGGGAATCCAGAAAATTACTCTCCAAACTTCTCTCCTGATGGCACACAGATAGCCTTTGCATCGTCCCGGTTAGGTAACGGTGAAATCTATCTGATGGCTGTGGATGGAAGCAACCTCCGACAGATAACGTTCACACCAGATTTCAATGAAGATACGCCGAGATTTCTGGGCGATTCCCGGTATATAGTGCACAGCCGCGAACCGAAAAGTGCCGGCGAAGTCCATATTGTGCTCCAGAGCGATGGAACAACGCCGGTCTATACAGGTCTTTATGCCACTCACCTTGATAGAGAAGTAACACAGGAACTGTTACCACTTGGATTGGGAGTCCGTGCACCATGTTTATCGCCAGATTGGAAGCGCGTGGTTTATGAGGCAAGCAGGGATAGAACCTTAGACCTATACCTCCTAGATTTGCACACTGTTGATCTGGAAGACATGGAGGGGAGAATAATCATCCCCACACTCATTACAGATAGCGAGGCAGATGAGGGCAGCCCGACTTTTTTTCCAGATGGAAAGCAGATTGCGTTTGTGTCTGCGGGCCCAGAAGGAACAGGTCCGCGTCGTGCGGCCCCCGGTCGTAGTAAGCCGCTGCATCAGATCTATACCGTCAATATTGACGGTAGCGATGAAAAACATCTGAATCCCAACCCCTATGACTGCTACAGCCCGGTGATTGCGCCTGATGGAAAAACCATCGCCTTCGTGTCCGGACGGATGGATGACATCGAAATCTATCTGATGGACATAGATGGAACGAATGAAAGACGCATTACCAGCGGTATCGGTGTCTCAGTGCAACCAGCCTTCTCGCCGGATGGAGGCAAGCTCGCATTTGTCTCAGATCGAAGTGGTACCCTCCAAATCTACCTGATGTCCTTTGACCAACCAGTAACGCGAGATATGTTGATCCAACACCTACAAGGGGATTAATTTCTCCACCGGAAGCATCAGCCTCGAATATTGGATCCCATATTCGAGAGATCCGAAAACGAAAGGAAATATGTCTATGGGCTGTCAATCACAGAGATGTTCCTCTTCTCAGGAGGAAGAACCTTACAGAATCTATTCGTTCCTTTGTTTATTTGTATGTTTGCTCATTTTAACCCCCTCCACCGGTAATGCAGTTTCAACAAACGCTAGTGACTATCAGATAGTAGCGCATCGGACCTTTGGCAGCATCGAGATTGACGGTGATTTCAATGAGCCCGACTGGCAAGAAGCCAGCCCTGTCGGTCAATTTAGTCAGGTCGAACCGGATCCGGGTGAACCAATGACGCTACCGACCGAAGTGCGCATCCTCTATGATGAAGAGAATGTCTACTTCGGGTTTACCTGTTTTGATTCAGATATTTCTAGGCTAGTCGCCAACGATATGCGACGCGATGCCCGTGAATTGCATGAAAATGACTACGTTTTTCTCATCCTCGACACCTATAACGATAAACGGAGCGGCGTTGCGTTCCGTGTAAATGCATTGGGAGCGGTCCAGGATACTGCTGTAACCAACAGCGGCGATAGCTTTAACCGGGATTGGGATGCGGTGGTGGATTGTCAAAGTCAAATTCATTCTGACCGCTGGACCTCAGAAATTTCTATCCCCTTCGGTCAACTCCGGTTCAAGGAGAGCGAACAGATGACGTGGGGGCTGAATTTGTCGCGCGGCATCCGTCGAACCAATGAGGAAGGCACATGGGCACCGGTTCCCTCATCGTATGGTGGCCGCGCAAAATATCGCACCTCCTACATGGGCAGCTTGGTAGGCATAGAGGGGATCAAGCCGAAAAGACAGATCGAGCTTCTACCTTACATTTTACCCGGTGTAAGCCGAATCGAAGATGATGATAAAACGGATGGGGAGTTCGAGATTGGATTAGACGTCAAGTACGGACTGACTACGAATCTCATCGCTGATTTGACCTTGAACACAGATTTTGCACAGGTTGAAGCCGACGAAGAACAGGTCAATCTGACCCGTTTCAGTCTGTTTTTTCCTGAGAAACGTCCGTTCTTCTTGGAGGGAGCAGGACTTTTCGATTTCGGGGTTCCGCGTCCGAGCTTCCGTCGCCCACCGCCGCTGCTGCTTTTCTACAGCCGTCGCATCGGCATCGAAGAAGAGCAGGCCATTCCAATCCTCGGGGGTGGCAAGATTACGGGAAAAATGGGCCCCTACGGTGTGGGATTGCTCAACGTGTCCACAAATGAGTTTCACACAGATGAATCAATTACCGACCCGGATGAGATCGTTGATGTGCCGCGTACTAACTACTCCGTATTAAGGATGACGCGCGACCTTTTCAGCGGCTCTCGTGTTGGGGTAATCGCCGTTAACAAGCAGGATTCAGAGAACTACAATCGCGCGGGTGGACTTGATTTTTCGTACCGTCCAGCCGACAGATTGGAAATTCGTGGGTTATGGGCAAGGACAGCGGACTCAGAGGACGCGGCCGATGTCGGAGGTAATGATGCGTGGTATATTGGTTCAAATTGGCAGGATAATCTGTTTGACCTGTCAGTTGGATACACGGATACCGGTGATAATTTCAATCCAGAGGTTGGATACGTTCGACACGAAGGAAGTCGTCGATTCCGCAGTCAAACGGAGTACACACCTCGACCGCGTAAATTCGGGATTCGCGAAATTCAGGTGGGACCGGAGATAGACTATGTTCTCACTCAGGAAAATGAACTGAAAACCCGTGATCTCACACTCGGTAGCCGGATTGAACTCGACAATGGTGAGCGGATTACGTTACAAGCCATACGTACAGCGGAGCATCTCGAAGAAGATTTCGATATATACGATGACATTATTATTCCCATCGACGAATATGAATTTAATTGGTTCCGCGCAATGATCGAAACCGCACAAAGCGGGATGTTCGCTGGACAGTTTGGGGTGAATGTTGGCGATTTCTTCGACGGGACGAGACGGGGATTCGAGATTGACGCCAGTTTCAAACCGAATGGACGGCTCGTAGTCGAAACGCAGTATCAATTTGACCGGGTCGAACTCCCTGTGGGATCTTTTAATGCGAATTTAGTGGCAAGCCGGGTTGTCTATTCCTTCTCCACCCGACTCTTTACAAAGCTGTTCGCACAGTGGAACAGCACCGACGATGTGGTTTCAACCAACTTTCTGATCAACTATATCTATCGCCCGGGCAGCGACCTCTACTTTGTATTTAACCAAGTTTATGATGAGGACAACGGAACAATCGGACTATCGGAATCAACGGTTGTCGGAAAGATGACGTATTGGTGGAATCCATAAGGCAATCTGATGAATACTTAACGAGGAACGAAGGAGCTTCTTAATGAAACGGTTTTTGAATTCGACACTTGGACTTGGTTTAGTGATAAATGGACTGTTCGCATTCTCGTCGATTAGTCTCGCGGCAGAGGGAGAATGGTCAAAAAAAGCTGACATGCCTTTTCCAAGACTCTTTTTCTCAGTAAGCACAGCGGGTGAGTTGGTTTACGTTATCGGTGGTATGCTTGCTGCACCTGTCGCAACAGTCGATGTCTACAACCCCGTAACCGATACATGGGCGCAGAAAGCAGACATGCCATCTGCACGCGCGGGAATCGTAACTGCGACTGTTAACGGAAAGATATACGCCATCGGCGGTTGGAATAACGAAGCACCTGCACTGTCGACCATAGAAGAATATGATCCGGCAACCGATAGGTGGACGCAGAAAGCGGACATGCCCACACCACGGGTGTTTTTCGCAACCGCTGTTGTTGATGGAAAGATATATGCCATTGGCGGCATCGCGACAAACTTCGGTCCGGTGCTACCGGCTGTCGAGGTATACGATCCAGAGACTGACAAGTGGGACAAAAAAATTAACATGCCAGATCCTCGGTCGGGAATGTCCGCCGCAACCGTAGATGGAAAAATCTATCTGTTCGGCGGCACGTCTAATGTACAAGGACCCGTGCTTGCAGACGTTGAGGAATACGATCCCACAACGGAAATTTGGGCGCCAAAAGCGAATATGCCGACCAAGAGGAGTGCTTTAGCAGCTGGCGTTGTTGGAGGACATATCTACGCGATTGGTGGCACTGCTGTCATACAAGGTCCCGGTCTATCCACAGTTGAGAGGTATGACCCTGCGAACGATACGTGGTTGAAGGAAACAGATATGCCAACGGCGAGAGTGTTCTTGGGAGCAGGTGTTGTAGGCAACAAGATTTATGCCGCTGGTGGGGTTGCAGAAGGGCTAGGTCCCGCCATTCTCTCGGCTATGGAAGAATTTGATACCGGCACATTGCATATCGAAGAAAACGACAAAGTGCTAACACGGTGGGGGCAGATAAAGAAAGGGTATTGGAACAATGACCTTAAATGAGACAACGGAGAAAACTTTTGTTTCCAAAGAATTGATGAAAGACCTCTTTATCGCTCAATACGCCAAGCCTTTGGACTTAGAGGAGATTAACCTAAGTCAATTGACACCATTTCAACGGGTACTATTGGTCACAGATGGGACAGTTACACGATTTATTGAAGCCTACACGTTCTCTCCGGTCGAAGTTGTGCTGCTCCACCAAGAGACGCAAACCTTGCCTGCCGATCACGTTTGGCTTGAAGCCGAAAAAGGAGCAGAAGTAATCGCCCGCCAGGTGATGCTGCAAACAGGGCATATAAGAGATCAGCAGCCGACCGCCCATACCTATGCGACCTCACTCATTGTGTTGGACCGAATCCCACAGGTCATTAGGGAAGGCTTAACCTTCAAAGGGAAGGGTTTGGGACAACTCTTACAACGCAGCGGCTTAGAAACCCGACGGGATCTGCTGTGGTGGGGGCTCAGCCACCCAAAAGATCTGCCAGAGGCGTTCCTTCATCTGGAAGGACAACCGTTTCTCAGTCGCACCTACCGTATCGTCACCGACGGACAGCCTATCATGCTAATCAGCGAACAGCTCCCATTTGACCGGCACGTATGAGAAACGAGCATCTCACAGAATAGCTGCTACTGTTTATCTCAAACCCCTCACGGTTTCCCTATTGCAGACGTCCACGTCCCAGAAGGGGCCAAACCGTTTCGACGACCCCATCGCGGATACCGTAGATTTCGTCGTGTAGTGCAACGGTAACATCTGAGTAGCCGATAACAAACTCGATTTTATCCCCGACACGCGGCGTTTCACTCGGCTCAGTGAGTTTAACCGTCCCGTGTTCCGCCGACAAACCCACTGATTCTACGCCCGAATCTATAATAGGATCGGGATCTGCTGCGCCCACACTCATGGTCTTTCTCCCGGCATCGCAGATAATCCGCGTGGGTGCAGGACGACTGGTAACTGTGGCAAGGACAGTAAGCGCATACGGATGTTCGACGCCGTATTGATGACGGTAAATAACGTCACAGAAGATTCCACCGCCCGCCTGAATCTCCGTGATACCCGGCTGGAAAGCGCTGATCCAGTAGGTTCCCGTTCCCCCACAACTGATGATGTCGATAGGCATCCCTTCGTTTCGGCATTTCTGTGCGGTGTCCGTCACGGAGGTCAGCGCATCGTCAATCATCCGCTTTTTCTCTTCCGGATCTTCAATACGAAGCGCGATTGATTCCCATGTAAAGAGACCGGCAAGTTGTACCCCTTTCCTCCCTTGGATCTTGCGAGCCAGAGCAAGAACTGGTTCTCCAGGATCCAGGCCGGCTCGATCCATACCCGTATTAATCTCAATGACAAGGCGAACACAGACACCCTTCTCACAGGCGGCGCGGTCAATCGCTTCTACATGCTCCTCACAGTCAACAGCGACCATGACATCCGCATGTTTCCGTAGATTGACCAGCCGTGCGACCTTTTGTGGTCCAACGATTTGGTTAGCGATGAGAATGTCCTTTACACCACCAGCAGCCATAACTTCCGCTTCACCAAGCTTGGCACAGGTAACACCGATGGCACCCGCATCGAGAAGCTTATGTGCGAGCGCAGGGCTCTTCATCCCCTTTGTATGGGGCCGCCAGTTGACCCCGGCATCATGGATAATGGTGGACGACATCCGGTCTATATTGCGCTCCATCGTTGGTAAATCGATCAGGAGCGCCGGCGTGTCCAGTTCTTCTTTACGACAACCGACGAGGTTCGTGTGTGCTATCATAATAAACCCGCAATTCCCACCTCTCGGTAATTGAGGCAAGCGATGCGGACTCCTTTCTGTTAATTGAAATCTGAGTTTTGCTTACGTTCTACGTTTCACGCTTTATACCGGCTTCAAGTGTTTCGATAATTGCATCCACATCGTAGACACAACCGCCCCATGTACCTCCACCGACGCTTTGGAGTGCTGCCCACAGGCGTGTATCGTCTGGTAGCAGATCATCGGGGGCAAGGTCTGGACGTAGAGATCGTTCGGCAAGGCGTTGCGTCCCCGTCTCAACCCCGAAGATCTGATCGCCATGACCGACCAAATCAATGCTTCCTTCAAGCCGATTCCGATCGACCTGAATCTGAATCTGATCGCCATCAATCAACTTGCCGATGGGACCGCCCGCTAACGCTTCTGGACCCACATGCCCAATGCATGCGCCGGTTGATACGCCAGAAAATCGTGCATCGGTAATCAGGGCAACATGCTTACCAAACGAAAGATGTTTGAGCGCGGCTGTGATCTGATAGACCTCCTCCATGCCGGATCCCATTGGACCGCGGGAGCAAAGCACCATTACCTCGCCCGGCTTGATCTGGTCGCCATCACTGCTTTTGAGTGCCCGAATAGCGTCGCGCTCCCGCACAAACACACGTGCCCGCCCAGTCATGCGGTAGACGCCATCTTCATCAACAACGCTGGGATCAATTGCAGTGCTTTTAATGACAGAACCTTCTGGTGCAAGATTCCCACGCGGAAAGGTGACCGTGCTGGTCAAGCCACGCGCCTTCGCAGCTTCCGGACTCATGATCACATCGTTCGGATCAATCCCGTCCCGTTCCATCAAGAGGTCTCGCACACGCTGACGGCGTTCCGATTTCTCCCACCAATCGAGGTTTCGTCCAAGAGGCTCGCCCGAAGCGGTGATGACATCTTCGTTGAGTAGATCTAACTCCCGCAAGTGCAGCATCACTTCAGGCACACCGCCCGCCAGAAAGACCTGAACAGTCGGATGACCGACAGGACCATTAGGCAGAACATCGACGAGGCGCGGCACACGCCAATTAATCTCCATCCAATCTTCGACGGTTGGCCGATCAAGTTTCGCCGCATGTGCGATGGCAGGGATATGCAGGAGTAGATTGGTTGAACCGCCGCATGCGGCGTGGACGACCATGGCATTACGCACCGCTTCGTCTGTCAAGATATCCCCCATCTTGAGACTTTTGGCATCGAGATTGACCAAGGCACGCGCGGATCGCTTCGCCATATCCGACCAGATCGGTTGTCCCGACGGTGCCAGTCCAGAATGTGGTAACGTCATCCCCAGCGCTTCCGCTACCACTTGCGATGTTCCAGCAGTGCCAAGAAATTGGCACCCGCCTCCCGGACTTGCACAGGCTTTACAGCCGAGGTCAGAGGCATCCTGCAAGGAAATTTCCCCGTGCGCAAAACGGGCGCCGATGGACTGAATTTTGCCCGCATCTTCACCTTCGGTAGGTGGCAGCGTGACACCGCCGGGGACCAACACACACGGCAGATCACGCATCGCAGCGATTGCGATCATCGCAGCGGGAAGCCCCTTGTCACAGGTCGCTACCATCATCACCCCTTTGCGCGTCGGTAATGACCGGATGAGACGCCGGAAGACCACCGCAGCATCGTTACGGTAGGCGAGGCTATCCATCATCCCGGGTGTACCCTGCGTACGACCGTCACACGGATCCGAACAGAACCCAGCAAACGGGATCATGCCGAGTTCTTTGAATTCATCCGCAGCAGCCTGCATCAACAATCCTACCTCCCAATGGCCGGTATGGTAGCCAAGGGCGATCGGACTTCCGTCGGGCGCGCGGATTCCGCCTTGCGTGCTTAGGATGAGGAACTCTCTGCGATTAAGTTCACCGGGCGCCCAACCCATACCCGCATTATGGCTCCAAGCGAAGACATCCCCGCTCGGCAAATTGAGCAACATCTCCGGTGTCAATGGCAGACTGCCCTCAGGACCGGACGAATGGGTTTCTAAATCGTAAATTGTGGAATCGTTGGAATCCAGAAGTTCATTGTAATCAACAGTTTTCTTAGAAGCCATATCATACCTACTTTCGTATCAGAACAGGTTCCGATAGATCGGAATGCTCCCCGATAAATCGGGACAGGCGGAACGGCAAAAACGTGCCAGCGCGTTATCCACATCACAGCGGCTTACCGCGCAATGCCTGCCGACACTGCATCAGACCGTTGCCGGTGACGTTATATGCAAAGGTGTTCATCCGCCGAGGCAGATGAGAGGTATTAGCAGCGGAACCGTGAATAATTAACGCGTTGAAAAAGACGCCATCGCCCGGTTCCATCTCCACTTGGACAGCATCTTCGCGTTCCTGGTAATGTCCCGGCAAGAAAACCCCGAATGTCTGTTGACGCCGTTGATGCTCCTGCAACCCCCACTTATGGCTGCCGGGAACAAATTGGATGCAGCCATTTTCCTGTGTTGTCGCATCAATTGCAAGCTGGCAATTCACCATCAAGGGACGGTTGTCATCTCGGTTCCAGTAGGCATAATCTTGGTGCCATGGAATCGCTGTGCCATCCTTTGCATCTTTCGGGAGCAGCTTGCTGTGATACAGCGAAATGTCAGGACCAATCATCTGTTCGAGAATGTCCAACATCGTATCTGAGCGCAGTATTTTGCTCAGGGTCGGGCTTATTAATTCACTGTTCATCAGCTGCTTAAGGCGTGGAGGTAAGTTCGGGTCATCAAACTCTTCCCACGAGAGCCCAACCCCTTCGACCGGGTGTTCTGCCATGCGATTGTGGATATCTTCGATATCTTCACGGATCTTTTTTATATCTTCAGGCGAGGCGAGGGCTTTTTTTAGAATAAATCCATTCTCATCATAAGATTGCTTTTCTTCGGGAGTGAGCATCAAATCCATTCCTTTCACGACAATTTCAAGGTTTAGGCAAACCGAAGATAGACAGCATAGATTGCAAGCCCGATCATTGCAAGGAAGCAGAACCAAAGCACGGCATCGGACTTCCCTCCCGGTGCAATGCGGCGATCAGTGCGGAAGTATCTCAGGTAGATCGTATTACCCGCGACGAGCGGCATCATCATCGCCCCAACCGTGCCACTGATAGTGAGCATCCAGACAGGATTTTTGACAAAGAAATAGCACACTGATTGAATCGCTGGCGCAGCCACCGCCCAGATTCGTCGGACGCGGACTCTCGCTTTGTAGTCGTTAGGATCAATCACACCAATAACGCCCATCACATCGGCCATCATTCGTGAACCACCGCCGAGTCCTGAGACCACCGTTGAGAAGAGGACAAAGAACCCTCCGAACATGAACAGCCACCATGCCCATTGACCCAGTGTCTGTGTGTACATGTTAGACAAGATACTGAGTGTATCCAACCCATCGGGCATCTGTCCCATGCGATTCAGGACACCGGCACCGAGCATATAGAAAGGAATCGTTGCAAAGGTTAGGACAATTAGCGTCAGGACCACGTCGGTTTGCATAACGCGAATCCAACCACGCGCCCGGTTCACCCAACCTTCGCTGTCATCGGTCGGACCGGTGAAACGGGCATAGCCCTTTTCGGTGCACCAGTAGGTGTACGCCATCGACTCACCGGCGTTGACACCGGTGCCGCCATAAGCCGCTAACGCGGCAGCAATGGCAAAGGCGGGAAAATTAAATTGCAGCCCTGCCCCTAAATCTGACCATGTGATCGCATATTCTGTGAATTGTAACAGAATCGCACACGTCATCGTGATGAAGGTGAAGGTTACAACCATAAAGGTCAGCAACTTTTCGAGGAAACGATAGGTGCCGCTCAGAATCAGCGTCGCCGTGACGATGGCGACGATTATTGTCCACCATCTCGAATCCAGAAACGGCATCATCATGCTCATTGCCTGTCCCGCACCCCCATAGATTCCGCCGCCGCCAAGTAGACCGGGAATCTGTTGAAGGAACCATAGCAAGATGAACCAAGACATTTTGCTGCGGAAAAAGGGAAACTTACCGGGGATGTCATTGAAAGCAGAGAGAGCGGTATTCCCTGATGAGACAGCGTAACGCCCCAGTTCCGCCTGTACAATGCTCTTGCCCCAACAACTGAGTAGCATCCACCAGAGCATCACAAAACCGACCGTTGCACCGAGTGTTGTTGTCAGAATAATTTCTCCTGAACCCACCACGGAACCCACCAAGATCAACCCTGGTCCGAGAAATTTGACCGTGTTCCAAAAACCGACGGGAGGCTCTTGGATATATTCGCTCCTAAGGGCATAGGGATCGTCAGGGTGTCTCTCTTCGTTTGTATCTTCGTTTTCTGCCATAAATCATTCCTTTCAATATCAGAATTTCGGTCTCAATCCAGCTTGTTTGCACAACTGATTCGCGGTTATTCGATCAATGGTACGATGCCTTTTAATCGGTATTGTCCTTTGGTCATTCGTGTAGATAGAATGTCGTTCACCTTCACGGAATAGATAAAACCCGTTTTCCTCAAAATATTTGATTAGATTACGCTATCTTTCATTTCCTATCTCAACAGGTATCTGCTCACGCAGTGCTCCTTCAACCGGGATCTCTTGGTTCTGCTGATGATATGCCATTATCATTTCATATAGTGCATCTTGAAGCATTTCCCGGCAATCTTCCAAAGTGCTTCCTCTGGTGAGCACTTCGGGCCATTCGACCAATTGTCCCATGTACCCGGAATCTATTTTTGTATATTTTGCGGTATAGGTGATTAACATTTTAGAGACTCCCTTCAATCAACCGATTGACGCCATTTTCAGATGCCCGCGCCACTGCGTCTGTAACACCTCTTTCAATACCTGATGCGCTAGTTGGCTTAGGCTTGGGTCTGCCTTAGCCAGTCGATTGGCTTCTGTCTTGGCAATTTCAATCAACGACGCATCTCTGAGGATATTGGCGATCTTGAAGTCTGGAAGACCGGACTGACGAGTGCCAAAAAATTCGCCGGGACCTCGAATTTCCAAATCCGCTTCCGCAAGCTCGAAACCGTCATTGGTTCGCGTCATCGCTCTGATTCGACGCACCCCATCGTCGGTCATTGGTCCACTAATCAGATGGCAGGAAGATTTGTCCGTACCGCGACCAACGCGCCCACGTAACTGGTGCATTTGCGACAGTCCAAACCGCTCAGCGTTCTCTATTACCATGAGCGTGGCGTTTGGCACGTCTATACCAACTTCGATAACGGTAGTAGATACCAAGACATCAATCTCTCTATTTTTGAATCGCCCCATCACTTCCTGCTTCTCCACGGATCGCAGCCGTCCGTGTAGCAATCCGACTCGCAGGTGCGGAAATACCTCTACCTGAAAGTGATCCGCCATCTCCGTTGCAGCCTTAATCTCTTCTAGCTTCTCCGATTCTTCAACGAGTGGGTAGACGATGTAAGCCTGCCGTCCGCGCTGAACCTCTTTCTCTATCTGCTGGTACAGTTTTTGGCGATCCTTCTCTCTTACCCATTTCGTCGTTATTTTCTGCCGTCCCGGCGGGAGTTCGTCGATCACGGATACATTGAGATCACCATAAATTGTCAGAGCGAGGGTCCGCGGAATGGGGGTCGCCGTCATAACCAAGACATCCGGGGTCGTTCCCTTGTCCCGGAGCGTCGCCCGTTGCATCACGCCGAAGCGGTGCTGCTCATCAATGATTACCAATCCAAGCCGATGAAATTCTACGCCCTCTTGGATCAGGGCATGCGTCCCAATAACAACGTGAGCCGAGCCATCGGCAATGGTAGCAAGGGTTTCGTCACGCTCCGATTTGGTGAGGTCGCCTTTGAGCAGGACCACCTTCAGATTTAGCGGTTCAAGCAGTTCCGAGAGGTTGTAGGCATGTTGTTCAGCGAGAATTTCTGTGGGCACCATTAGTGCCCCTTGATACCCACTCTGAATCGCACACAGCAGAGCAACCGCCCCAACGATGGTCTTGCCAGATCCGACATCTCCTTGAAGCAAACGATTCATCGCTTGTGCGTTAGCCATGTCTGACTTGATTTCGTCGATGACCCGTTCCTGCGCGGCGGTCAATTGGAAGGGTAATGCTTCAATGAACCGACCTAACAATTTACCTTTGGTGTGGAAAGCAATCCCTTTTTCCTCGATTTTCCAGCGCTGCTTTTTGAGTTCAAGCCCCAATTCCAGTAAGAAAAACTCATCGAAGGCTAACCTTCTTCGCGCCGCCTCTTTATATTCGTCAGAAGAAGGAAAGTGAACCTCTTGGATCGCCGTAGCTCGATCTATCAACTGATTCTGCTGCCGAATGTCTAAGGGCAAAATCTCCGGACAACTCCCTGCGTACTCGTCCACGACTGCCTTAGCCCACTGTCGCAGCAGCCGTTGGGTCAGTTTCGCCGTCAGCGCATATTTTGGCACGATTCTGCCCGTATGGATCAGATCCGCATCCTCTTCTTCAAGCACCTCAAAGTCAAAATCGGTTGTTTGGATTTCGTTGTTGCGTCGGGTAAATTTACCGCTCACAACAACGGGCGTACCAACCTTCAGCAGTTTCTTGAGATAACCGGCACGACGACCAAAGCCGACTAGCTGCGCCACGCCAACCTGGTCATAGACGGCAATCCTACCGACAGATTTTGCACCCTTTCGAGTCGGGGTGAATTCGCTTTGATTGACCACCACCCCCTGAATTGTTTCATATTCGCCGGTACGTCCTACATCATAAATCGACCGGAACTGCCCACGATCAAGATAGTCACGCGGATAGTATTCCAACAGATCACGGATAGTGCAGATATTGAGTTCCGCCACCAGTCTTGCCGCTCGACGTGACCCGATTCCACTTGCATACTGGATTTCTGTCTCCAAAAATTCCAGTGATGCCGGATCGGTTGCGATCGGCACATCTTTAACCTGCACTTTTTCTGGGACGGCAGGTTGCGCATCAGACTCCGATACATGCGACTCTGATGTATCGGGACGGACAGACACAGGCGAGGACGCTGATTCGGCCGTCTCCGATGTCCTACGGACTTCTGAAGCAGCAGGGAAAAGCGTCTGTTGCTGC
Source organism: Candidatus Poribacteria bacterium (assembly GCA_965220385.1). GTDB lineage: Bacteria > Poribacteria > WGA-4E > WGA-4E > PCPOR2b > PCPOR2b. The sequence continues at coordinate 3,437,655 of OZ244825.1, forward strand.
TTAGCCTGTCTGGTTTGCTCCACCGGAGGGAAATTGGTCTTCGCTGGTTGGCTAGGTAACGATTGAAATAGGGGCAGATCATCAACTTTCGGCGCAGTTTTTTTTGCGGGTGATGCCTTCTGATCTTTCGACGTCATCTCGTCGATCTGCTTCATAGCAATTTGCACGGCCTCCTCACGCTTCGCGGGCGGGAGCGTCTCATAGCCTGAGAACAGATCGGCGAGCGAAGTCAGTGCCTGCTTCTGAGCGGGCTCGAGCGCCAACTGTTCGGCATTTCCGACCCAAAGTTGAACATAGGCACCTAAGCCGTTGATCACCACGCTGTCTTTGCAACCGCTCCGAATCTCCTGCTGAAACGGACGTCGGATCGTTGTTAGAATTTTGGAGAGTTCATTCATTTAGTTTTCTTCAAATATGAAGGGATTCCGTCTTGCAATTGCGGGGGATTATTCGGCACGGTTAAGCCTCAACAAGCGCGTCTTTGACAAGCGGCATCAGCCAACGGTTCATGCAGAAACAGTACCAGCGGATCGGTTCCTTCTCAGCAATAAGCGTATGATGGACGCCCGGCGCATGCCCGATAAGATCTCCTGCCGAGACTTCAAAGATTTCCCCGTTCTGTTCAACATGACCTGAGCCTTCATGGATGTACCAGAACTCCTCGTGGCTGTCGTGGACATGGTTCGCGGCACGTGCCCCAGGCTCGCTGCTATTCTGGTCCCAATGATCCAGCGTCGAATGCGGTCGAGCGTGTGGATATCGATAACAGGAATCACCCTCCTGCGGCGGTAGCTCTTCGCCGCGTACCAGTGATGGTTTGCCCTTGATGTAATCGCCATGTGGATCGCCGATACCATCTTCCAACGCATCCGCAGTAATCTCCCAAGTGGCAGAATGGAACGCAACATCAAACCATTTGACGGGCGTATCCCCAGCGGTGATCGAATGAGGAACTCCCGGCGGGGTGATGATCAGGTCTCGCGGTCGGATTTGGGTGGTTTCATCGCCGCGGGTCATTGTTCCCTCTCCACTGATGATAATCCAGAATGATTCGCGCGATTCGTCTATAATCTCTGGAGTACGCATCCCTGCGTTGAGGGTGCGGATAGCGAACCGTTCAAGAGAACGGCAGTCCTGATCCTGTGTCGCGTATTCAAGCGTCATCCCTTCGGGGAGGGATTTTGGTTCGGGTAGGTCTGTATATTGAATGTGCATATTTCACCTAATAATGAAGCGTAAACACTTTTTGTGCGCCCTAAAGGATTCAGCCGAAATGTGATTGGGAGTAGGAACCCAGAAGGAAAACTATTCATCCTTGGTGCTAAATGTAATTGTGACAGGAAGTCCATTCCCTGAGCCATCCAGGACATCGACTTCGATGACATAAATGACGCCGTGCCGGAGTTCTTCTCCCCTTCTGGGCTTGATTGTCACAGCAGCACCATGCCGTTCCCCAGTATTCCATTCGACGGACCAATTCAGCGGTTGCCCATCTTTCGGTAGGATTACAACGTGCCCCGTAACTACCTCGTCGAATACAAAAATAATCCCACTTAAATTCAGAAAATGAGGGTCAACGTCTTGGGCACCATCCCTGAGCGTACTAGCGACGATTTCAGGTGGATTACCCCAATCATACTTTATTTCAAACGTAAGTATAGTCTCTCGCTCAGAACCATCCGGATCTTTCCAAGTTAATGATAACTCCTGGTCGTTCTGTTCTAGCAAATCCGAAAATTTTCCGCCGTCAACCTTCCAAATGGCGAGGTCACCGCGAATTCGAGCCGGCACTCCACCGACAGCGGCAAAAGTGGGAGCGTGGTCGAAAAATAATCGGATTTCTACAGGAGCATCTACAGCATCTGTAAACCAAATAACACTACCGTTTGGCGGTTCGCTCTTGATGAAATTTGCTACCGAGAGGGGAGATGTATCAGGTTTATCCTCAGTTACCGGTTTATCCTCAGTTACGGGCTCATCTTCGTCACCGCCGCAGCCAACCATGAGTAGACTCATAACAAAACATATCAGATAGCACATCAGTTTCATAGAACTACACCTCCGAAATTGAATTGAGCTTATCTAATATGAGAAGGACTCACACGATTTTCTTCAATTTATCTTCAGGAAGTTCAGCACTGAATCCCCTATTCCCAAATTCTTGCAAAAGTGTAGTCTTTGTTGGGTCACACGCTATCTGATTGCGTAACTATAGGATAAGGTATCAATTCCCCGGCGGTAGTGGCAGATCTACACGCACATTGCCGCGCTCTTGTGACTTGAGGAATCCGACGATGATCTCGACCACTTTCTTCGCCTCCGATGCGGGAGAGAGCAGTTCGCCGCCGTTCTCTATCACTCCAATGAGCTCTTCAATGTAGGCGGGGATACCGATAACCATGTGCGGCGGAAGGTCGAGCAGCTCAGATCTACCGGCACCGGTTGACAACGTTACTGTATTTTCCACGTCCAAGCGTCCTTCCTCGCCAATGATCTCAAGGCAGAAACCGCTCGCCTGTTCCTTCGACGCATTAACCAATGCACGGACACCGTTCTTAAAGTGGATATATCCGCTGCCGCCGGGATCGCCCGCAGGGCTGCGTCCGCCGTCTCCACGATAGGAGAAATAATCCTCAAAACCTTCGTCCAATTCTGCAAACACCCATTCCGGTTCGGATTCAGCAAAGAAGCAGACACCGTCAAGTAGGTGCGTGCCGTTGCGGAACAGCATGGCTCTCGGACCGCCCATGTGTGCCACAATACGACGCACACCGCCGATGGCACCTTCACGGATTGCCTTCCTTGCACGATGATAGGCGGGCCACCATCTTCGGGTGTGATCAATCGAAATCGGGACACCGTTTGCTTCGCAAGCGGCGATCATGCGATTGCAGTCGTCAACCGTTGTGGCGAGCGGTTTTTCGCAGGCTATACCCTTTATTCCCCCATTTGCTGCGTCAACCACAATATCGGTGTGGCGATTGTCGGAGGTGACAACGCTGAGGAGGTCGAGGTTCTCCTTTTCAAGCATCTCGCGATAGTCTGTGTAGGTCCGAACGTCAGGAAGTACATCGCCCCACCGTTCCTTAAATTGGTCAAACAGCTCCGTTTTTAGGTCGCACACCGCAACGAGATCTGTGTGCGGGAGTGCTGCATAGGATGCGACGTGTGATCCCGGCATCGGAGTGTTCAGCACTGCCCCTGAATCCGCTTCTAAACGATTTGCCCCTATCCCTGTCAACCCGACCACACCAGCTCGGTATCTCTTTTCTGCCATCGCCGACTCTCCTTTTGAATTGCCTATTTACTGCCCGTTGATTGGATAAAAAAAACAGAGTGAATTTCGCGAGTACATCAGTAATCAACAATCTTCTCATTATACGCAATTGAGACGCGTTGGTCAATACAAAAACACCTTCAAGCCACATAGATAGCGTTTTGGGGTGAAGTCTATCTCAATTGTAAACGCTTGTCGGTCAGCGATCTTTTCACGTTTTACGGTTGGGCTTACCTTATCTGATTTTCTCAATGATTACAAGCATTCAACCCAAGGTCTGTGCACAGCGACAATACAGCTCCATCTGCTTGATTCGGTTGGAATCTTTTTCCCGATAAAATGGCTTTGATTTCTCAGCGAGATTTGATACACTTGAAGGGGATTCAAGAACTTTTCTGAATTACATAGAATAGCGTGTTATCATCAACTACAGCGAAAATTGGAGGAGAATGATGAGTTTTGCTATCTACGATTATCACAGAGACGAAGACATTCGCAACGTACTGATTACCCCACAGATCCGCTCCCGTTTTTTGCGGATGGAGCCCGGTAGTGTTGCTGATATTCACAGCCACGACTTGGGACATGAAATTTTCCTGATCCTTGAGGGACGGGTCATATTTGAGATTGGTGATGGGGTTGAGAAACTGGGACCCGGTCAGATGTGCGTTGCGTTAGCCGACGAGGTCCATCGAGTACGCGTAATTGGTGATGAACCGATGATTATGTACCTCTCGGTGACACCGCATATCCACCCGACCCACACCCCGCGGACAGAAGACGGAGAACGGCTGCCACATCGGTTCGCGCCACCCAACGCCTATGACCTGGAGGAAGACCCAAATAAACCGATTGAAGAATTGATTGACCACCACGTTGCGGTCGCTGAGAGCCTTGCGGAAGCAGCTCAAGCCTGTGCCCGCGCCCAGAAAGAAATGGGAACCAAACTCAAGGAGCTTCACGCCAATGGGGATAATCCTGCTGCCGTTGCAGCTCGGAAAGAGATGTGGGAGGGTGTTTACACAATGTTCAAGAAGGTTTATGAATTCGGCGAGGTGTGGAATGAACTAGCACCACGGGCGGCGGAGAATGAACCGGAATAGTACGGTTTTTATGTGGTGGGCGTATACATTTGACATCGGATTTGAATGTGACAATCCTGACCGAGCGTAGTGAAAAACTGGTTCTATCCAAGGTTTTCCGCAGATTTCGTATCGGCACCAACAGTAAGTACGCTCCCCACCAGATTCCCCTGACAATGGTTGGCAACGATGAGATTCCTATCGCTTATCCCACACTCTTCAACCCCGTAGGCTTGCGTTTGTGTGTCCTGATCGTCGAGACATCTATTGCCAGTGACCGTCATCCCGGTGACATCTCTCAGGGCAATCCCGCTATATCTGCCCGGCTCCTCTTGAGAATTGTTCAAGCAGATGTTGCTGTTGATGGTGTTGTCCCTGCCACGCGAGGCGTCGATGCCGTGACAGGCATTGTTGACACAGGTGTTGTTGGCAACCACGTTGTATTGGTCGCCGCCGTCAGCCAACCCCCCGATGCCGTGCCGACCATTTCCGTGAAAGGTGCTTTCGCTGACAACTGAGTGACGGACATTCATGCAGAAATAGAGTCCATCGCGACCGTTATCCCGCCCGATGTTGTTTGTCCAGAGGCTGTGCTGGACGGATGTGCCGGGGTGGAAACCGTGTCCCAGACAACCTTCGGCAAGGCAATCGCTGACAATCGCTCCGGCACCTCCCTGAACACTTACCCCATCCGCGAGCCAACCCTGTACAGCGCATCCCCTCACGCGGGCATCTGCCGTCCGCACCAGATGGATAGCAGACACGGTAAAGTCGGCGAAAACACTTTGACCGGTTGTGTCGCTTCCATCAATGCAAAGCGATTCTAATTCGCAGCCGCTCTCTTCCCACCCCACGAATGCTGAAAACGCGTGTGCCACCCCACCATTCCGCTCTGGCAAGCAGGGACGATTGATAGGTCTGTCAAGATGGAGTCTGTTTTCACTAATCCCCACAATGAAGGCGTGTGTTGCATACCAACCGTGTTGCGCTGTGTCAAACACACTGACCTCCATTCCAACGATAAATTCGGATTCGTTTGCGACGTGGACAGAGGTTTCGCCTGTTTGGGCTTCACTCGCAAGCGGCGAAGAGACCTCTGCAGCACGGGTGATTCGGCTGGATTGCCCCGCGCCGCGGATAGTGACGTTGGAACGCAGCTGCACATGACGTTGTAGGGCATAGACCCCTGGTGGAACCCAGACAATACCCCCACTTTTAGGGAGCGCATCAATCGCCTCTTGAAGACCAGAGGTGAAAGAGTCTTTCTCGTTAAAATTGGTCACATTTTGAGTGGCTTCTATCATGGTTTATGCGCCTTATTACATCAGAGCGGTGTATCGCCGACCTCTTGAATCCATTTCCGTGTCCACTCAACGGTCTCTAATTCCAAATCGCAGATACAACTGGCAAGAAAGATCATGCCATCAATCCGACCGTCACAGAGCCACTGTAGACCGATTTCGCACTGATGTTGCATCAAGTCAATCGGCATCGGTTGACGGGTACCGTAATCGTACATGTAGCAGCCGAGGATTTTGCGGGGCGATGGTGCAAGTTCTTCGGCGCGCTGGAAGTTTTTCTCCAGATCCACCAATTGATCGGCAGTCCACGTCCAGAAGGTGACGGCATCACAGGTCTCCAGATGTGGACCCACAGGGTGTTCAAGCTGATGGTTGTAGAGAACGACCCACAGATCCAGCTTCCGGTTCGATACGGTCAGCTGCTTTTGGATAGCGTTCAGCGACTCTACATCATGCACAGCAACCTTACCGGTTGCCGGGTCACTGAAGAAATCGTCCATCATCACGCCGGTAAAATTCGGGAATTTTTCCGCCAGATTGCGGGCTGCTTCCACTTCATAATGCTCCGTGGCACCACCTGCTCCCACGATAGACCACACCACCTGTTTCAACGGACGCAACGCCAATGCGTACTGCTCATACGGCGGTTGCGGCAAATCATTATAACGCACCAATATCATGTTGGGCACGTTAAGATAGAAAGCACCTTCTGTTGGCGTCATCCGTGAAGTAGCGGTCAATCCCCAGTGATCATTGTGGCTACCGGCATGGTGCCCCCAGATCCAGAACTTATCCCTCACAATACCGTTTCCCATGACATCCTCTCCTTGAGTTCCCTGTCTCTACTTATCACTTTCTCTAAGGGATGGCGTTGTTTATTTGGCCTTTTTCTTCTCCGCAAAGATGGGGTTGTCTAGAAGCGTTTGCACCTCGTAGATCGATCCCGTTCGGTCCGAAGACGGTTGAGGAATGCGAACAGGAGTGGAAACGACCCGCGGTTGATTTGTAGGTTCGCCACGCAGCGCGAAGGATCTGAACACATTCCAATCCCCACCATGTATGGGCCAAGCGTCAAGGGCGCAATACTGGAGCAACAATAGACGGCGGGGGTTGCTGGACTTATTGGGGGCGGAACCGTGCAGTGTACGAACATGGTGAATTGAGATGCCGCCAGCTTTGACTTGGACAGGAACGGCGCTGTCCGCACTAAAATTGGGATCTGTTACTGCACCGACAAAGACACCATTTTGGTGATGGTCATACGTTGGTCCCTTATGGGAGCCAGGAATAACCATCAGACAACCGTTTTCTAGCGACATATCGTCAATTGCCACGCCAACTGCTAGCAGGTCGTCGTTGGTATAAGGATAGAACGCCCAATCCTGATGCCATTCGACGGGGCTGCCGAATTCGGGGTATTTCATGTTGAGTTTGTGACCATTATGGCTCACACCGGGACCAATCAACTGCTCGACGATATTGAGGACACGGTCATGGCGTAACGTCTGCTCATAGACAATGTGGTGCAAGACAGGATTTTTGATCCGGCGTACGCGTGGGTTTTCTGGGGTGTGTCCGGGTTCAAGATCGAACACATCGCTATGGTCAGTGACCTCACGGGATTTCTCAACGAACTCATCTGTGGTCCGCCGAAGATCAGCGACCTCCGCTTCCGAAAGCACATTTTCGACGCCGAGATAACCGTTCTCATTGTAAAAGTCGATCTGTTCTTGGGTTAGCATCTGAAGCTCCTTTCAGCTAAACAGTGTCGATGGTAACCGCTCAACCTAAAGATAGTGTCCATAAGTTCTGAGCGGCTGAGTTGCGGTGTATAGTTTATCCTTTGTTTTAAGAATCTGCTCTGGTCGTTAGCTCAATTGCGCTGCCGGTCCGAGCGGAGGTCATACCAGCCAGCAAGATCTCAGTAACATGGCGCGCTGCGTAAACATGTGACAGCGGCGGCTGCCTGTCTTCACGGATGCACTGCGCAAAGTGTGCGTGCATATCGCCAAGATCGGCATCCGAACAATCAATCGCTTTCAGGTCTACAGGTGCGGTCTCACGGGTGTAAGATGTCGGCGTCCACTGACTCAACGCAGCACCCTCCTCCCCCGGCAGTGTGAGTTTGCCTGCGGTGCCGTGAATGCTTGCGCCCCATGTCCGCGCAGGGTCGCACCAACTGGTTTCAGCGGTGACGATGCCCCCCGACTCCATTTCGAGAACGAGGGTCGCGACATCTTCTAACTCAGTTGGTTTATCAAAGGTCGTTACGAAGCCTGTGACGCGCTTAAAGGTCCCCAGCATTGTGACCAACCCGGAGACTGCATAAACGCCCATATCGAAGAGTGCGCCGACGCTCGCTCGCTTGGCGTCAAAGAACCAGAGATCGTCATCCTTCTCACCAAAAATGTCTTTAATCTCTGCGTAGTAGATTTCTGGACCGCCGTGACTGCTTCGGAATCGAGCGCCCGAAACTCTGCCGATCGCGCCCTCCGCCAATAATTGACGAGCCTTGTTGATAGAGGCATTCGCGTGAGGAAGACACATCACTGTTAGACGACTTTTTTCTGCGGCTTCCACAAATTGGTTGGCTTCATCCATATCACCGCACAGCGGTTTCTGCATCAGGACATGCTTCCCTGTCTCCAGCGCTTTAACGCCCCAAGACACATGGAGCGGGTGCGGTGTACCGACCAAGATAGCATCGAGCGAGTCATCTGCGATAATAGAATCGTAGTCCTGCGTCCAATGGGGAATGTTGAATTCTTCACACTGGTGCTTCAGTCGATGTTCTCGCCTACCACCAAGTACTGTAACCTCAAAGTCCTCCCCGTCAACGAGCGCAGGGAGGTGCAGCCGACAAACAATGCCACCGGCACCGATAACACCCAATCTAATTTTCGCCATGTCAGTTCCCCTAATTATCGAAGAAGTCCTCATCGCCTTCAGGGAGGTACTGCCTTGTGGCTTCTTCGTTAAGCTCAACCCCCATGCCGGGCGCATCCCAAACCGTGATGAATCCATCCTCAACGATGGGATCCGGCAGCCCTTCGACGATATCGTACCACCATTTGGGGTTTCCGACCGGATATTCAAAGGCGATATAATTCTGGGGCAAGGTCGCCGACACTTGAACGAGGGCAGCGAGACCGATCAGCCCATCCAATACACCGTGGGGTGCCATAAGAATACCGTGCAGGTCTGCGTATTCTGCGACCCATTTCAGTTCGGCGATCCCCCCGATGTCGCATGGATCAGGACCAATTATATTCACAGCATGTTGTTCAATCAGGTCTTTGAAGTTCTGCCGGAGATAGATTTGTTCACCGGTATGGATCGGCGTCGACGTACTTCGTGTAACCTCTCGGTAGACATCTGCCAAAACGTACGGCACATAGTCACCCGTGATCATATCTTCAAGCCACATCACGTTTAGCGGCTCCAAAGCCTGTGCCAGCCGTATTGCATCAGGGACTGTCATGCCGGGACCACAATCCAGCGCCAGTCCGACTTCGTCTCCCAAACCCTCCTTCATCGCTTGAACACAATCAATTGTATGTTTCAATCCACGCTCAGTCAAAAGACCACCAGTCCTCGCAAAACGCCCTGGTTGGACTTCACCGTAGAAGTAGTCCGGGAACTGACTCGGCATTCCACTATGAAATGCGATTCCCTGTTTAATAATGGTGAAACCTTCGGGAGAAGCCTTCATTTTTTCCATGTTCGCAGCGTGGGCTTCTGGAGTATTTCCGTCCATCGGATACCTGACTCCGCCATTATAGACCCGAACTTTGTCGCGAATTTTGCCCCCTAGCAGCTTGTAGACTGGAACCCCCGCTGCCTTACCAGCGATGTCCCAAAGTGCCATCTCGATGGCACTCACGGAACTGCCCCACGGCTTAAAACTGCCGCCTTTGCGGATCCGCATCATGACCCGTTCCACGTCCGTGGGATCTTCCCCGACTATGAAGTCCTTGTAAAACATGATATGAGGCTTCAGGTAATGTTTACTAGCCTCGACCTCTCCCAGTCCGCTGATCCCCTCATCAGTTGTTATGCGGACCACAGGATTGTTACCCAAAATAGTGCATTTTAAGTCCGTAATTTTCATTGATACGAGTTGTCCTTTGGATTTGGTCTGACCTTGCAAGACAAGGTTGAATCGATATTATACCGTTTCTGAACGATTTTGTCCCAATACATTATAACAGGGAGGTTTAGACGGGCAATGAATTGCCCTACTACGAACCCAGGCGGGTAACTCATAACCGGTAACCCCAATTTTGCACCCGCTTCCTACCAGTCGCTCGGAATGGGTGCACGCTCAGTGTAGGATTTGACAATACGGTAAAAGTTTCCTATCAAGGGATAGAGTTAATCGAAAAAATCTTCGTCGCCTTCAGGGAGATACTGCCTTGCAGCTTCTTCGTTGAGTTCGACTCCCATGCCGGGTGTGTCCCAAACCGTGATGAATCCATCCTCGACGATGGGATCCGGCAGCCCTTCGACGATATCGTACCACCACTTGGGATCTCCGATCGGACATTCAAAGGCGATATAATTCTGGGGTAATGTCGCCGACACTTGAACGAGTGCAGCAAGACCGATCAGTCCAATGAATATACCGTGGGGTGCCATAAGAATGCCGTGCAGGTCTGCGTATTCTGCGACCCATTTCAGTTCGGCGATCCCCCCGATGTCACCCGGATCGGGACCGATTATATCCACAGCTCTCATCTCAATTAGGTCTTTGAAGTTCTGCCGAAGATAAATCTGTTCGCCGGTATGGATTGGCGTCGATGTAGATTGCGTAACCTCTCGGTAGACATCTGCCAAAACGTACGGCACATAGTCACCCGTGATGGTGTCTTCAAGCCACATCACGTTTAGTGGCTCCAAAGCCTGTGCCAGCTGTATTGCATCAGAGACTGTCATGCCGGGACCACAGTCCAAAGCCAATCCGACCTCGTCTCCCAAGGCATCCTTCATCGCTTGAACACAATCAATTGTATACTTCAATCCGCGCTCGGTCAAGGCACCACCGGTCCTTGCAAAACGCCCTGGTTGGACTTCGCCGTAGAAATAGTCCGGTACTTCATTTGGCATTCCGCTATGAAATGCGATTCCCTGCTTAATAATGGTGAAGCCCTCGGGGGAGGCTTTCATTTTTTTTATGTTCGCAGCGTGGGCTTCCGGGGAATTTCCGTCCATTGGAAACCTGACTGCACCATTATAGACCCGAACTTTGTCCCGGATCTTGCCTCCCAACAGCTTGTAGACCGGAAGGCCAGCTGCTTTGCCGGCAATATCCCAAAGTGCCATCTCTATCGCACTCACTGCGCTGCCCCACGGCTTAAAACTACCGCCTTTGCGGATCCGCATCATGACCCGCTCCACGTCCGTGGGATCTTCCCCGATAATGAAATCCCTGTAAAACAGAATATGCGGTTTCAAGTAGTGTTTTCTACCTGCCACCTGTCCCAGACCACTGATTCCTTCGTCGGTTGTTATGCGAACCACAGGATGGCTACCCAAGACAGCGCATTTTAGGTCCGTAATTTTCATTGATACAAGTTGTCCTTGAACTTTGGTTTAACTTGCTGCAACCCTACCACTCACTCGGAATTCGTGCGTGCTCCGTATAAGATTTGACTATGTTGATAATCAGTGCAATATCATTGCGGGCATCAACTACCGATGTGCGACATGGAATCCCCTCAGTAATACAGGCATGGAAGTGGCGAATTTCGCGGCTGAAGGCACTTTCCCACTCGATTGCTGGCTCCTTGAGGACAGTTGTGCCATCTGCTTCGATCTCATGCACTGTAACGGTAGAGAGGATACCACGTGAAAATCCTGTGGGATATTTGACAATCACGCGTTTGGTATCGCCATAAACCTCCAGTGTTTCCTTGAAGTCCCACAAGCCGGGGATGGCTGCCCATGTATAAACGAGACGGACCTCGTTTGGGTATTCAAGAATCGTAGTGATACCACGCCCACCATTCCATAACTCCGTGCTGGCTACCGCTTCCGGGACACCAAGCATGGCACGGAAACCGTAGAGATCGTGGATACCGCTGCCTGAGAGTGTGGAGAAGGCACTCCCAGCATCGCCGGCTGTATCCCCAATAGCATCGTGACGTGCCTTCGCCCCGTCCTCGCTTCCCTGACGCATTGCGTCCGGCGGAATGTCATCAAATCGCTTGATCCGAAAATTAGTGAGATGAAGTTCATTGCCACAATGCAGGTGGTTTGCCTGAACAAATCGGATATCGTCCATCGTATCGACTTCACGTTTTGCCAACTCAAACGCAGGATCGTGAACTTTCATGTACCCCGCTTGCCCGACCTTCCCTGACGCCTGACACGCAGCACTGATAGCATCTGCTTCCTGAATTGAGAAACACATAGGTTTCTCAACGAAGACATGCTTGCCTGCGTTGAACGCTTCCACAGCTACCCTTGTCTTTGGATCAGAGTGGCAGAGCAGTACCGCATCTACATCAGATGCGAGCAGGTCGCGGTAATCTGTCACATAGCGGGGAATATGGAAGGTTTCGGAAACGTATTCAGCAGCACCCGCCGATACATCACAGACAATTGGCACTTCAAATTCATCCTGAAGCGCTGCTAAATTGGGAAGATGATGGACCTGAGCAATAGCCCCACAGCCAATAACGCCAATACGTACTCTTTTCATATAATTCTCCTATTGCAAAGCCTCCGATTTTGTAGTTTAAGAACCGTTACACGGCACTGCACGCTGCAAAGAAATCCTCATTTGACGCAGAGAAGCCACACTGCTGCTCAACCTCGCGGATAGTGATTTCAGTAGTAAAAAGTTGATCGAGCGTATCGGGAAACTCCACACCTGTGGTCGCATCGCGGAGGAGAATGATATTATATCCCCGTCGGGTCATTGCCCGAATACCGTAATCACGACCAACGACACACCAATTCGTCGCAAAACCGACGTAGATAAGGTGCAAGATGCCTCTTTCCTTCGATAGCTGGTGCAACTGCTCCCCCGTTGCGATGACGAAATCATCGTCTTGTACTTCGATTGCCGGTGACATCCCCAATTTGTCCGATAGATGATCCCAGTGAATACCGATGCTTGGTGGCTGACTGCGCGGTCCCCGGTAGGCAGCATACTCACCGGTTCGACTCCGAAACTCCGGCGGGGGCCAATCCTGTGGAGGCTGGACGTCGGGCGGGGTATGCCTATTAAGCTGCGGGAATTGCCCAGCGACTTCCGGGCACGGGGCATGCACGATTGTTAATCCTGTCTCACGAGCAGTATTCAGCACGGGAACGATTGCGTTGAGGGTCACGTCCTTGGCGCGTTCAATCCAACTTTCAATAAAATGCACATTCCAGACATCGACGAGCACAAGTGCAGTTTGCTCGACAGGCAGTGGCATCGTGATTTCGCGTCGGATGAAATTCTCTTCGCGACATGGCACCTCTATAGGCGTGCTGTCCTGAAAATATCGGACTCGCAGATCCAGGGTTCGCATATTTAATTTCCTTTTTGGGATTCGCTAGGTAAACAACTTTACCCCGATGCAAGATCGGGACAAAGAAGCCCCAATAAATCGGGATTAAGAAACATGCGCTCACTCCAAGCGGTAGGCATGGTTGAGGAGGGCGAAGTTCGGAGGTGGGAGGTGATAAAATAGATATAACCTTGCGAAGGTTTTTGGAACCCTCGCAAGGCTTGAGTTAATTGAAAATTTTAACAGAATGTTACCGGCTAAAATTCTCTCGAGTGTTTCTAGTCTTGATGGCACCCCAAGTTGTGGTAGCTTTGCCTTGCGGGCTAACAGCAAGTGCACCTGCCTCAAGTCCATCGTCCATGATGGTCCGAATTTCATCTTCACTCAACGCACGATCAAGCAGCGCGACATCGTCAATGAGCCCATTAAAATTGCCGGTGTCATTCGGACGGGTAGCGATGATGAATGGATCGCCAGCGGCTTTGAGGTCCGGCAGCGCGTTACACGGATCGTCTCCGTTCGGGCTGTCTCCATCGAAACATTTATCTTGCCCTTTTCTTCCATCGGTATAGACAAGCAGGGACGGTTGTTTCCAGAGTCCGACGACATGATGCCACACGTCATCCGTTAGGGTGTCGCGTGGTGCTTGAGCATCAGCCCACTTACAGCATCCATCAGCACCAAAAACGATACGACCCGTGTCTCCTGCCCCACCGTTAAGTTCCCAGACGATATTCCGGCTACCATCTCCACCCGGAAAAGATTCGTTTGAAAACATACGTTGATTTCCCCCTGTGGTTGTTGCTTTAACCCACAAGGATATGGTAAACTCGTCGAAGGCGTTATAGTTCTGTGGATTCGGAATGGTGACGTTATTAAGTTTTCCATCTACAGCAGGAAACTTTAGTGCCCCACCAAACTTGCCTGGTTCTCTTTTAACACCATCTGCGGTGAAGTTATTGATTTTACCGTCTGCGTGGTTGCCACTTGCATCAACGATTGCATCACCATCTGCCTCATCAAAGAGCCAGATCCCTACGATATCCTCGTCTGCAAGCTCAATCTTGGTATATCCTGGATGCGCGAAGACCAGTCCAAGAGCGATGAGACTGGCACACACTAGGGTCAATTTTAACGCCGTGTTCATGCATTAACCTCCTAATATTTACTAGCAGCTGCTGAATTTAGCGGCGAATCGCCGCCCCATGTAACGTATACAGTATAATGTTAGCATCTTTTAAAATTTATTGCAACGATTTTTTTGATTCTCATTTATCGCTGGGTTCTGTGATTTCGATAACCTGATTGACAGCAGCTGTCTCCAGTTTATAAACACGCCCACCCGGAAATGTTGCAACGATTTTATCGATGATCACATGCCGCCCCAAACCGAAATGAAGGGTAAGTGCATTTTGGCAGAGGTATCCGGAACCGCTTTTGACTTCAGCCATTTGTGACACATCGCCGGTAACAACTTCAACTCGCGTTCCGATTCCCCCCCGATTACTTGTAGTTCCACGGATGTGCACTTTCACCCAATTGTTCCGGTTTCCACCATCGTTCCTGAGCAGTTGGGGCTTCCCATCGCTATTGGTAACCAGTATATCAATGTCGCCGTCGTTATCGTAGTCTCCGAATGCAGAGCCCCGGCTCGGTGCTTTTTGGGACAGATCGAGGCCGGTACTGGTAGTGACCTCTTGAAAAACGCCACCGCCCAGATTCCTGAAGAGATGATTGACCTGCGCGTAAGTCGTTTCAGGATTGAATTCCTCGACATTGCCGAAGATGTGCCCATTGGCAATAAATATATCCTTGGCACCATCGTTGTCATAGTCGAAGAAGCAGACACCCCAGCCCAAAGATGCGTAGGTGCTTTCGCCTGTTCCAGATATATAAGAAGCGTCAGAGAAAAAACCATCTCCGTCATTGTGGTATAAGGTTGCCACTTCATCCTGAAAATTGGTCACCATAATATCCAAACGACCATCGTTGTCGTAATCACCAAAATCCACGCCCATGCCGCTCCCCATTTCGCCATCCTCGCTCAACGCAACACCCGCGAAAAACGCCTCGTCGGAGAATGACCCATCACCGTTATTGCGGAACAGGTGGTTCTCATTCGTGTCATTCGCCACATAGAGGTCACTGTAACCATCGTTGTCGTAGTCACCCCAAACAACCCCAAGTCCTCTACTCCGCGGCTGATAGACGCCTGCAGTTTGGGTAACTTCCGTAAATGTCCCGTCGCCATTGCTTCGATAGAGGATATCCGCCTCACCGACATATTCCTGGGGATTGCAATACGTGCGCACACCCTTATTCTTACAGATTTTGTTTTTATCCAGTTGATACTGAATATAGTTGGTCACATACAGATCGAGATAACCATCGTTGTCATAATCCGCGAAGGCGCAAGAAGCCCCCCAACGCACATCTCCAACATTGGCTTGATCCGCTACATCCGTGAAAGTTCCGTTTCTATTGTTCCGGTAGAGGCGGTTTTTTCCGAAGTTGGTCACATACAGATCGAGATAACCATCGTTGTCATAATCGCCAACGCAGCATCCAACCCCGTAACTCCCGTCTCCAACTCCTGCAATCTCTGTTACGTCTGTAAAAGTCCCGTCCCCGTTATTTCGATAGAGGCGATTTGTAGGCGGTTTCTCTGATTCAAAACCGGGAAGGTCCGCTCCGTTGACGAAGTAGAGATCGAGATAACCATCGTTATCATAATCAAAAAATGCTGCCCCTGAACCGAGCTGTTCTACAAAGTAAAATTCGCCACTCCTGCCATTCGTATGTTTAAAATTGATGCCAGCTTCTGCGGTCACGTCAGTGAAAGTTAGTGTTTGGGCTGCAAGAGTTAGCGGTGTAAATAGTAAGAGAATGAGGAGGTGAAACGTGAAACGTGATGCGTGAAGTATAATACGTAGATTTTTCATGTGCAATTCTGTCACTTGTCCTGCTCGGTCATCGCTTTTTGAATTGATTTCTGGCGTGCTATATAGTCCGGATCATCGGGTTGTAAATCAAGTGCTTTGGCAATCGCCTTGGCGGCTTCCGTGTATCTTCCCGCGCTATAAAGGGCGTAAGCGAGGGTATCCCAGTGAGAAGCGATCGGTTTCAATTTAACCGCCTTTGTCGCAAGGGTAACCGCCTTATCTAAATTCTTCTCGCTCTCGGCATAGAACCAAGCGAGTGCATTACAAGCGGGCACAAAATTGGGGTTAAGTGTGAGGGCAGCTTCAAATGCCTCGATCGCCTTTTCGATTGCACCCTGTTTGTGATAGATACTGCCCAGTTGATAGTGCCCCGCAGCGAAATTAGGTCTGATCTCAAGCGCGCGTTGGAGGTACTCCACCGCAGCTTCCAAATCATTCTGTTGGAGAGCAATAGCGCTGAGCCGGGCATAAGCGGGTGCAAACGCGGCATCCATGTCAAGCGTGCGTTGAAATGCTGTTAGTGCCTCGTCAATTTCTCCCTTTTTCAGCGATCGCTCTGCGAGATTGAACCGTTCCTTCGCTTTAATCTCCCGAAACTTTTCCAACTGACGTTTCCCTTCCTCCTGTTTGCCCATCCGGAAATAGGCATTCGCCAGTTGATAGTAGGCGCCTGTGTAATTTGGATAGAGTGCTATCGCTTTCTGATAAAACGGAACGGCTTCCTCAAACTGTCCCTGTTGGGCCAAGAGGTAACCGAGTTGGAAATGTGGTAAGGATAGTTCCGGATCCAATTGGATGGCGAGATGATATTGGGTTTTCGCTTTTTCAAAAGCCCCTTTCCTCGCCTGGATTAAACCGAGTTGGTAACGTCCAAGCACTTTTAAGCCGTATTGTGCACTCGGTGAGTTGGGGTCAAGATGCAACGCGATGGCGTAAGATTCAACCGCCTTGTCAAGCCATCCCAATCTACTGCAGGCAATCGCAAGTTGCACATTGACCTCAACCGATCGGGGATGAATATTGCGCGCCTTTGAGAGATGTTCGACCGCTTTGAAGAACTCACGTTGACTCGCGTACAGATCCGCCTTTTGGAGATGTATCTGAAATTCAGATTTCGATTCTGAATAGAGGGACAAACTGCACAAGTTCAAGAAAACAGTGAGAAGGAAACAGGGAATCCACTTGTTATGTAAATTGACCATCTGATGTCACCTCAACAGACCTATCTATTTTTTGTAGACAATTGCGTGATTTTTTGTTAAACTTGTATTAGGTATTTTAGGGTTCTATTGTGGGGGTTCGCAATAAGAATCACACCATCCATCGATTGCTCAACGAGGAGAGCATAGCATTCTCCTCCACTAGACTTCACAAGGAGAGCGTTAATATGAAATTGTCTAACAGAACTATCCTCGGTCTCACGCTTATCATGGTGCTGACATCCTCCATGGTATTTGCAACGAGTCCGGTGAAGGGACCTGTGCTTTACTTCAACCCCTTAGAGACCCGGCAAGAAAAGGGGGACAATGCTTGGAAGAATGCCGGCAAAGCTGGCGGAGAAGTTAGAAGAGGCGAAAGCAAACCAACCCTTGAAGTGGGTCCCATTGAAATTCCATCAATCGGTCTTAAGGCGGATGATGCTGCGTGGTATACCGCAACTAAGTCTAAGTCAGTCTTCGCCAATGAAGCAGAGGACGATAAAGCACCTGTCGTTAATCTCGAGAACTTCACCCTTGGACTCCTCATGCGGGTGAATGGACCATATTTCGCGGAGGAAAACATCGTTATAGGCATCCAAACCGAGGGGAAGATACCGCCTCGGGCGCATGAACAGGTTATTCGGATATGGTTAGATGTCGCCGGCAAAGGCATAGTCCAAAACGTAAGTATCGCCCAGAACGTTATACAAGCCCGTCACGACTTTTCTAACAGACGAAACAAACTGAAGCTTGGAGAAAACGAGTGGCATTGGGTTCACGTTGTCTTTGAAAGTGGCGTGAGTATGACAACCTACCTCGATGGCACAGAGGCAGCCTCCAATCCAACAGAAGTAAAATGGAACGCCGAACACGATCTAAATCTTCACGGCATATTCACCTCTAACTTTGAGGTACAGCAGCGAACCTGCAACTGTTCTATCGCAATCTATCGCGTCTATGACCGGGTGCTCACACCAGACGAAATCAGCAAAAATGTTAGAAACTCGTTGTCGGTTGATCCGGCGGGCAAACTCGCCATCACTTGGGGAAAGATGAAACGTGGATTTTAGTCTGGAGCTCTTTTTGACAGATCCCCAAACGTGTCGCTAATGCCTTAATTCCTATTCTATTGAGTGGTTAGCGCAATAATTAGGAGGATAGTAACCCTCACAGTATCCATCAGGAGGAGATTAAAATGAAAACGGCTAATAGTACTATTCTGGGTGTGGTGCTGATTACGGTCCTCATTTCATCCGTGGCGTTTGCCGCGAGTCCGGTTAGGGACCCCGTGCTCTACTTTAACCCTGTAGAAACACACCAGCAGAAAGCTAACAATGTGTGGCGGAACGCTGGCACGGCTGGTGGACAACTAAAACGAGGGGCTGTCAAGCCAAACCTTGAACACGGCACCATTGAAATTCCCGCGATTGGCGTCAAGTCGGACAATGCCGCTTGGTACACAGCAACTGAGTCTAAGGCTGTTTTTGCCAACGACGAGGAGGATAAAGACGCACCTGTTGTCCATCTTCAAGATTTTACCATTGGGCTTCTTATGCGAATAAATGGTCCCCTCTTTCTGGAAGAGCACCAAGTATTTGGACTTCAGACCCAGCCGTGGGCTCCTATTAAAGACGGCTGGAACGCCGGAGCACCAAGAGATCAGATTGTTCGTGTATGGTTAGATGCCAACGGTAGTGGGATATTCCAAAACATAAGCATCGCCCAAAACGTCGTGCAACATCGCCAGGACTTAGCAAAACGGAAAAACAAGCTGAACATCGGACAGAAGGAGTGGCACTGGGTGCATCTCGCCTTTAAAAGCGGAGAGAGCATAAAAATCTACCGAGATGGTGTCGAGGTTTCCAATAATCCAACCGAGGTGGAGTGGGACCCCGCACACCCAATGCTACAGCACGGTATATTTACTTCCGCTCGTGTTGAACAGCAGCGAACCTGCAACTGTTCTATCGCAATCTATCGTGTCTATGACCGGATACTCAGCCCAGAGGAAATTAACAAAAACGTCAAAAACTCACTCGCAGTAGATCCCGCCGGCAAACTTGCCGTCACCTGGGGCAAGATGAAGCGCGGGTTGTCAGCCCATAGATAGGAAAAAGTATCGAGGGTATTTCAAGCTGCTTTGGAATACCCCTTCTAACTTGAGATACTTTAGAAACTGCCTTGGGGCCGCCCGACAAATGACTCGGAAACAGCATCCAATTTTTCTCGTACGGAATCATCAAGCGTCCAGCCGACCCCACCGATGTTATCGTTCAGATGCTCGATTGTGTCTGCCCCGCTGATGGCAACCGTAATTTCTGGATGCGATAGCACCCAAGCTAAAGCCAGTTGTGCAGGTGTTTTCCCCAATTCATCAGCGAGCTGCCTAACCGTTGTTATAACGCGCGCGGCGCGTTCCTCCATCATACGGGCAAAATCGTCCTGACGCGTTGCAAAAAGAGTTCCTGACGGTGCTGGACGGTCTGGAGAGTATACCCCGCTGAAGAGACCGACCGCCAACGGACTAAACGCCATCGCTCCCAAACCCATATCCTTTACTAGACTAAACATCTCGCCTTCCATCTGACGGTTTAGTAGATTATATAGATTCTGAACGCACATGTATGGCGTTACATTCCGCTTGTCCGCAATCCAGTGCGATTTACAAACCTGCCACGCCGCATAGTTGCAGCATCCGACGTACCGTGCCTTACCCGCGCGAACGATATCGTCCAACGCCCGTATTGTCTCTTCAAGTGGCGTTAATTCATCGAACCGATGGACCAGGTAGATATCAACATGGTCTGTGTCTAACCGTTTGAGCGATCGATCTACTTCGCGCATGATGTGATACCGCGATAAACCTTCGTCGTTTGGCCCGGATCCTGTGGGGGCGGCGACCTTCGTGGTAATCACGACGTTATCTCGCTTCCCCTTTAACGCCCTGCCTAAAATCACCTCCGAACGCCCCTGATTGGCTCGATCATCCATCGGTCCGTACCAATTGGCACAATCAATAAGGTTAATACCAAGCTCAAAAGCGTGTTCAATTACCCTCTGGGCTTCCGCTTCATCGGGCTGCCCCCTGAAACCCAAGCCGAAAGCCAGCCGGCTCACCTGAACGCCAGCAGTTCCAAAGTTCACATATTCCACAATTCTGTCTCCCTTTGTCGAATTTTTTTCAATTTATATTTCAATACCATGTCCCTCCATTCAAGTAGATCATATACGTCTGCTGCTGTGTTAGGACGCCGTAGATCATCCAGAGCCCTCCGGTGATAAAGTCACCCAAAATCAACCCGAAGAAGAACGGGATGGAGCGTTGATATCCCCTGACCTGACCGACCCGCAAAATGATGGCTTTCACCGTCCAACTGATGAGAAAGGTGAACCAAAAATAATCAATCGCAAAGCTGACAGCGAGCGGATAACCGGCGGGATGAAGGGGCCACCAGAAGAAACGGGTTCGTAAGACGTGGAGAATTATGACGATCCCCATGCCGACACCCATAAACATAGATCGCGGCACATCGGGCGGCATAGGGTGAAACAGCCAGTTCTCTAATCGGGTCCAGGCGGTATTTGCAACCCAACCCTTGAAGAATGATACCCGCGCCGATGCCCCGTCGCTGTACATCATGTCCAAGTTTGTCCACATCCCAACGATAAGCGCCACAGCCGTTCCAATCATCATTGCTATTACCAATCGACGGGCGTTGATGCCAGCAACTTCTGCCATCTTGAGCGGCTCGAACTGGTTTGGCATCGCGTGTGAGCGGTAGCTCCGGTTGAACCACTGATAGAAACTCATTACCGTTAAACTTCCACCGCCCCAAGTCAGTGTCCCGAGAGCGGTCACCATCATGTCCGCAGGATGGTTGAAGATACCGTGTGGTGCTCCAAATTCCGCCCTTAGACGGGTGACAGCGATAGCGATAGCAAAATAAAGCCCAAAGAAAACTGGAATGGCTATTATTGACATGCCCGCCTGATAAGAGAAAATAAACATAAACAGAAATCCACCGACCAACCCAAATAAGGCGGTCCGATAGCGCATGGGCTCGTCGGCATCGACAGATGATTTTTCGGAGAATGCTGTCCGGAATGCAAAGACCAAGTGCCTACGCGTTACCCAGATAGCGATGAAACACATGCAGATCCATGCACCAGCGGATTGTTCATAGAAGTATGGAAACCCGGGGAGTGTGTCTAGCCCAAGGTAACTACTTAACACGCGGCTAAACTGTCGTATAAGGAAAAAGAACCAGCAGGTAAACGATAGGTCTAATGGCAGAAAAAAACCGAGACCGATCATGAACGGATAGAACGATATCATCGTATTAGACATCGCGTCCCACGGCTTCTCAGTAAGTTGTCTACCAATAAAGTGCAGCTTCAGATGGAGGTATGGAACGGACGGGAAAAGGACATGTAATCCGTTCATGAGATCTAAGACAAAGGGAATAGAGAATCCGACCCATAGCAGACCGTTCCGTAAGAAATGCGACGACTGCGTCATCGCAACAGGAAGTTGGATGATTGGAAATGCGAGCCGTTCGGTGTGGACCCACTGTCGGCGAACGAGGGTGTTGATGCAGTGGAGCATAAACAACAGGATCAGCGTGAACACCGTCCAGACTATCACGGGACGCATCCAAGCTTTGAAGTGCTTAGGCTCGTAAAATGAGGAATCTCCTTCGTAGTATCCGGTTAATACGGCCTCGGGTGCACTGGCAGTAAACCAGGGTGGGATATAATGGAAAAAGAGTTCCTTCCATTCATTCTCTTGGGTTGCAAATTGGTAGGGGTGGAGAGCGATAGCGAATAGGTCCTGCAACATCCCATACGATGCGATCGAAGTCGAAATCACAATCATAGAGTAGACGGTGAGGAGTTCCCCAGCCGAGAACTGAAACCGTGGCCAGAACCGCAATATACCATTGTTGAACACGACCAACCAGAACAGGAGAAAGATCGGATAGATGAATATCGGCAGCGCAGTCGCTTCCGCCCGGTATTTCATCTCCGTAATTGTCACCCAATAGGTATTGAAGGCGACAAGCGCAAGACCAATCAAGATAGCGCGTACTGTTGCACCTTTATACCTCGGCTGTGTTTTAATTTCTTCCAATCAAAATCTCCATTTTTACAGATGACATGAGAAGCGGATATGATATATCTTCAGACACTCAGGGTTTTCCCTTCTCTGGCTGATTGGTAGATTTTCTCTAACAGAGCAACGGTTCGGCGCCCTTCTCTGCCATCAACTCTCAGGTCTCCACCTTCCTCAAAAGCCTGAACAAAATCTTCGATGATACTGTGAACTGGGTTCTCGATCTGCTGAAGACGTTCTTCCAGCCCTTCTCCGAAGACACGCAGCTTCCCACCAAGCACATCGTCAACCAAAATTCCCCCTTGGGTTCCGTGCACTTCTGCGCTGAAATAGACGCTTGTGGGGAAGGTAGTCGTCCCCACGATTACCCCCTTGGCCCCGCTCTTGAAATTTACGATCGCTAACCCGATATCCTCCGTTTCGATGTCGTGGTTCATAATTGCCATCTCGCCGTAGACTGATTCAAAATCACCCATGAACCAAGAGATAAGGTCAAGCAAGTGTGCCCCCTGATTCGCCAGAGATCCGCCGCCATCCATCTCCCATGTTCCACGCCAGCCGCCGTTGCGTTCAAAATAATCGTCGGCTCTGAACCATTTGAAGCGGACCTCTCCCAGAATGGGTTTACCGAGCCAGCCACGGCGGAGGGCTTCCGCGACACGGTAGTTGGTGTCCACGTAACGGCTTTGATAATCGACACCCAGCTTGACCTCCGCCTCGTCGCATGCAGCGATGAGGCGATCACAGGCTTCGGTGGAAACGTCCATTGGTTTGGTAGTAATTACATGCTTCCCCGCTTGTGCTACGCGGATGCCGAGTGCTGCGTGGGTCCCACTTGGTGTCATCACCATCACGCAGTCAATATCGCTCCGTCCCAAGATATCATCCAAGTTCGACGTCCATTCCGTATCGAGCTCTTCGGCTATCCGCTTAGCAAGGGCTTCGTTCAAATCGACAACGCATTTCAGTTCGGCCCCTTCGGTATCTTTAATCATCCGAGCGCGGCTGCTACCCACGCCTAAACCCACTACTGCGAAATTAACCATATCGTAAAATCCTTTTTGCGCGAAATATTCCCAACGTTAAAGTTGCAGCCCAGTGTGCTTGGACACATCTCATGCCTGATAGAAGTTAGCAGTCGCAATGTTCTACATAATTGGAATAAGCCAATAAATTTTGGGATTTGTATCCCTAGTCTACAGACTTAGGTTTTAGCCCCAAAAGCAGTTTGGATAATCAGAACACACACCCTCATCACATGTTAAAGTGTGTATTTTAGCACCCTCTTTCATGGTTGGCAAGCGGAAAAAATGACCATAGCCTAAAAGAAATCTGATCTCAAGATTAATCATTGAAAGGAATATCTAAAATGTGCTATAATTATCTTAGTTTTGTATACTGAACCTCAATCCTACGGTACGAGTTCCTTTAGTAAAATCCTCCCGACTAACCGAAATAGGAGTGAAACACAAATTGAAGACAGAACGATCAAAAACCACGAAAAATACAACCGATTCGCTAGTTGTGGCAGCCAGCCCTAGACAAACGCTTCCTACGCCAGCAAGTACAGCTAAACCGGAGCGCGGTCTGTTCGGAAAAAGGAAACTCAGGGGCGATCCCAAAGCGGAGCAAATTAAACAGATTGTCCTCGACAATGTTAATGCTTTCTCAGAGGCCGATGCCCGGATGTTGCGTGGGATTTTTGCTCTTTCGAAGACAACTGCACGGGAAATCATGATTCCCCTGTCGGAAATTGTGGCGGTTCATGTTGCCACACCGATTGAGCAGGCAAAGGCGATGATCCAGCATACTAACTATCAGCACGTCCCAGTCTATGATGAGCGGATTGATCGGTTAACAGGAATCATCAGTGCCATGGACATTCTGTACGCGCCACAAGGAACCAATGAACTCAATCCCTTTATTAGAACAGCATACTATATCCCAGAGACAAAACTGATAGGCGAGTTACTTGAGGAGCTGCGCCTCGCCACGGAACCGGTAACTATCGTGATTGACGAACACGGAAGCTGTGTTGGATTTATAGGGATAGAGGATCTCCTTGAGCAGGTCATAGGTGAGATTCGCCATTCCCATAAGCGGCAGCCGCTACATGTTGAAGCGCTTGGTAATAATTCATGGACACTTGATGCGCGAACACCAATTGATGTCGTTAATTCAACGCTAAGCACAAATATTCCCAAAGATCGTTCCGATACGATCGGAGGGTTTATGCTAAAACTGATCGGTCGATTACCGGAACAGGGTGAGAAAGTGACCTATGATGCCATCGAGTACACCGTTGATGAGGTCTTTGATTACGGAATCACCGTCATTCATGCTAATAAGATGCCATCACAAGCTTCGAGCAACGAGCCAAGTGGTTGGGGCGCTGTTACACAGAAATTAACAGGTTCTTCGTAACGAACGTTTCGAACCACTCACTTTACACCTCTTGAAACCACCACGCCCTTGTCTTGTTTTACGCCTCACGCACGATAGCGTGAGGCGTATCCCCCTCAGAGCAACTGATTAATAGAATATCTTTCTCCGCTACCCCATGTCCAAAGAGCACTGGCTGAAATCCGAACTAAACCAGCTTAATCAAGCCGGGCTCTCGCGATCGCTGCGTTCAGTCATGACAGCACCAACGGGACGTATCCTGCTTGATAGACGCGAGGTCATTCTTCTCGGATCAAACAACTACCTCGGTCTAAGTGTGCACCCTATAGTGGTTGAAGCTGCCGTGACAGCTTTGCAGAAATACGGAACAGGTGCTAGCGCCTCCCGCCTGATGTCAGGCAATTGTCACCTTTACACCGAACTCGAGAGAAAAATTGCCAAAGCTAAAGGAACGGAAGCCGCTCTTGTTTTCAGCTCCGGGTATCTAGCGAATATTGGCACAATCCCCGTGCTGGTAGGTGATGAGGACCTCATTCTGAGTGATGCCCTCAATCACGCAAGCATTATCGATGGATGCCGTCTGAGCCCAGCAGCAAAACAGATTTATCGACATTGCGATGTCGAACATCTGGAATCGCTACTGTCACAATCGACAAAATTCAGACGGAGGCTCATTGTGACCGATGGAGTATTCAGCATGGATGGTGACATCGCACCGCTCCCTGAAATCTGTGAACTGGCTGAACGGTATGACGCTATGGTGATGGTGGATGATGCACACGGCTTCGGGGTTTTAGGAGACACCGGCGGGGGGACAATTGAACATTTTGGACTGGAGAATCGCGGTGTTATCCAGATGGGCACACTGAGCAAAGCAATTGGCGGATTGGGAGGATATGTCGCTGGCAGTGCTAATTTGATTGGCTTTCTAATAAACCGGGCACGGGGGTTCATTTTTACAACAGGGCTGCCACCAGCAACGTTGGCGGGCGCTTCGGCAGCAATTGATGTCATCCGCTCTAATTCGGAATTACGCGAACAACTGTCCTCCAATGTTCTCTTGCTCAAAAACGCTTTGCTCGAAAGAGGATTCCAACTGCTGCCGAGCCAAACCCAAATTCTTCCGATGATGCTTGGCGCTGTAGAGGTTGCATCACGCTTCGCGGAAGCTTTGCTTGCACACGGTGTATATGCCCCCGCTATTCGACCTCCTACTGTGCCAGAAGGGACAAGCCGATTGCGGATTTCAGTGATCGCATCTCACACAATGGAAGATTTAGAAACAGCAATCAAGGGGTTTGAGGCGGCGAGAGCTGCTACCCAGACGAACACCAAATCAGTATA
This sequence comes from Candidatus Poribacteria bacterium, assembly GCA_965220385.1. Lineage (GTDB taxonomy): Bacteria > Poribacteria > WGA-4E > WGA-4E > PCPOR2b > PCPOR2b. Next base: position 3,463,818 of record OZ244825.1, read on the forward strand.
AGATATAGATAGACAGAACTAACCATAGGGACATTATGGCGATGGTATTTAGCCACTATCTACTAACTCAATCTGATCGAACCCCGTAATCTCTGGCTGGTCATGCCCAACTTCGACTTCCGCGTTGCCGGGCCGCTTGCACAAGCAGGTTTGTAGTCCAGCGGCGCGAGCGGCTTCTAACTCAGCAAGCACATCGCTCAAGAAAAGAATTTCTCCCGGTGGCAGATCAAAGTTTTTGGCAATTGCGCAGTAACTCTCCACTTCCTTTTTCGGACCGGTGGTTGTGTCATAATGACCTTGAAACAGGTGCAGCATGTTTCCAACTACGGTATGCCCGAAAAACAGTTTCTGCGCTGCAATGCTCCCAGATGAGTAAATTCGGATATCGCATCCGGCGTTGTTCCACGCTTGAATCGCAGGTAGAACATCATCGTAGACGTGTGCTCGCATTTCGCCACTTTCGAAACCAGAACGCCAGATTAAGCCCTGAAGCGCTTTCAATCCTGTGGCTTTGACATCGCCATCCATCAGCCGTAGGACCTCTTCCCCGATCAGTTGTCGGTCTCTGCCTTTCTCTCCCCCGCTCCCACACCACGCATCAAAAGACTCATAACCGACATCTTTGGCAATCAGGTCGCACACCTCGTTTAACGCTGGCGAACCCCAATTCACGCGCAGATATTGATCCAATTCGCGACGCACAAATGGGAACATGACATCATAGACAAAACTGACTGATGAAGTTGTCCCTTCGATATCAAGCAAGATTCCACGTCCGGAAAATTTCATCAGACTTGTACCACGGGCTCTATGTTGCTTGCAGAAGACAAGTAGGCTGGTCCCATGCAGACAGGCGTATAATTCTCATGGACTGGATTGTCTACGTAGTGTGGTGTCCAACCTGATGTGTCCTCAAATAGACGGATGCAGCGGATGGTGCGGTCATCGCACAGATCGAACCAATGCTGAGTTCCGGTCGGCACGCTGATTAGATCACCGCTTTCCACTTGGATTGCGAATACAGGCGCGTTATCTGGATGAATGTGAAAGAGTCCGCTGCCTTTGATGGTGAAGCGAACTTCATCCTCGCTATGTGTATGTTCTTTGTTGAATTTTGCTAACATGTCCTCTAAACCGGGTGTCTCCGGTGTCACATTAATAACATCCGCCGTTACAAATCCACCTTGTTCCTTGAGGCGTTCAATCTCTGAGGCATAAGCGTCCAGAATTTCTTCGCTTGTCGCCTCGGGACCAACGCGTCCTTCGACATCCCACTTTTCATACGAGATACCAAATGGCTTTAGAAATTCACTAATCTCTTGAGGATCAATGATTTCTCGGTTTTCGTCCTGCACTCGAATACGAGCCATAGTGTTCCTCCTTAATCTCAATCAGGGGTTGCTTGCTGAAATCGGCATCGCTTCGGCAAATGTCAGACGCCGAGCAATGCACTCAAATAGAAACTCAAAAATTTCGATATGCCGTTTCGCTTCGCCTAGATCGTGTCCCCATGTATATAGACCGTGCCGCCGAATTAAGAATCCGTGCTGAATAGGAAAATGGGAATCCTTGAAGCATTGACAGACCTGTTCGGATAGCGCCGGGATATCTTGTGTATTTTCAAAAACGGGCACCCATTCAGCGTGTTCATGGGTCGTTACGCCCGCAAGTCCCTTGAGCATTTCATAACCTTCGATTCCAAAACCGCTGTCCTGAAAATAAAAATCTGACAGCAGCGTCCCCCAGATGGAGTGGGTGTGCATCACCGCCCCAACTTCAGGTTGTTTAGCAATAGCAATGTGCAGCAACGTCTCCGCAGATGCTTTCGGCTGCTCATTAACAATGGGGAGTCCCTCGCCATCCACACGCACAAAATCGTGTCGCGATAGGCAACCTTTATCTTTTCCGCTCGCAGTGATTAGCAATTCCAGCGGTTCACGACAGGTCACCACGCTGTAGTTACTACTCGTGCCGAGGGACCAACCACGAGTGTAAAACTGATTGCCAACTTCGCGTAGTGCGTCTATCTCTTTTTCAAAACCTTTAAGGGCTGTCCCGGATAAATCCAAAGTCTTCTCCCTATGATTCACTGTGACAACATGTGAAGTGATGTCTTGAGGATTTTCTGTTTTTCCTTTGACAAAAGAACGGAACCGGGTAGAATATTGTAGCGCATTCAACGAGAGACATCAAGCGAAAGCAGCACCCGCAGAACATGGGCAACCGTGAACGCAAAATGCTTCCAATTACCGAAGCCATCATACAGCCACAAGTAGGAGATAGCATAATGGAATTAACACAACAGGATATAGACCAATTTCAAGAACAGGGATATCTCGCTATTCCTGAATTTTTCTCTCCGCGCGAGGTAAAGGCAATGCAGGCTGAGCTCGACCGCCTGTTCCGAGAAGGCTCGTTGCGCAACGTCGCAACCGATGGCGATGGAAAAACACATTCAACCACACAGTTCAACTTCCAGATCTGTCCGATTTACCATAAGAGCCACTTCTTCAGAGCAATGCCGTTCGATCCGAAAATCATTGAAGTAGTAACACAACTCATCGGCGACCGGATCATCGAACATCTGGACCAGATTTTTCTGAAACCTGGTCATACAGGCTCACCTACCAATTGGCATCAGGACAACGCTTATTTCAAGATTAGCGACCCTTTGCGCGGCACAGCAATGTGGACAGCCATCCACGATGCAACCGTTGCTAACGGAACGCTTCGCGTCATTCCCGGCTCTCATCGTGAGCAGTATGAACACTCCCGCGATCCCCACAGTGACCATCATATCCGATGTTACCCGCCAGAAGAGCGCGCAGTATCTCTTGAGTTACCCGCAGGAGGCGTCGCATTTTTCTGCTACGGCACCGCTCATGCGACTAGTCACAACAACACCCCCCAATCGCGCGCTGGCTTGGCGATTCATTTTCTGCATACTGATTATGCTGAACCGCAGCTGGTCGAGGATGATCGGACGACTCGGCCCTATCTAACAGGTAAGGAAGCAACGGGTGGTCTCAAGGAGTATGGCGTCAAGATTGAAGGAACTTGGGAGCAGGAAGTGGAACGTGCGCTTGCTTCCTGTTGAAAATTTAGCAGTATCTATGTGGCGATGTCCCTCCAAATGGATTTGAATCGAGCTTGTAGCAGTAGCGAGGAACGGTCGCGCTGGACGTCCAGTTCAACACCATCAACTGTGAGTTTCCCAACTTTCTGAGCTGGATCCTGGATACGAATGATACAGGATTTATTCTCATCATCTGCGTATTCGACTATATAAAGCCAATATGCCTTACCATACTTCTGCGCGCACTCAAACTGTGCACTTGAAAGACTGACTACACGCGCTTCAAGGCTAGGGGAATTGCACGTGAATATAATGCTTGACACTGGATTAAATAGAGGTAATGTATAAGCTATCCCCAAAGATAAGGAGCTGCTTAAATGACTGATACCCCAATTCCCTCCCTCCAAGCGCATTTTTCCGAATTAACAGATCCCCGACGAGATGATAGTCGCACCCATCATAAATTGCTGGATATGATTGTGATTGCTATCTGTGCTGTCATCTGTGGTGGCGATAGTTGGGTCGCTGTTGAATCGTTTGGACATTCGAAGTATAATTGGCTTTGTCGCTTCTTACAATTACCCCATGGCATCCCATCACACGACACCTTTAACCGTGTATTTGGCTTAATTGACTCTGCTCAATTTGAACACTGTTTCATTAACTGGATAAAGCATGTTATCCAAGTGACTGATGGTCAAGTGGTTGCCGTTGATGGTAAACAATTGCGTGGGTCTTATGATACTTCTACTCATCAACCTCAGATTCACCTTGTTAGTGCATGGGCATCTGCTCAATCGGTGGCATTGGGTCAACTGAAGGTTGCTGACCATTCTAATGAGATTCCAGCGATTCCGCAATTACTTGAGGTATTGGACATTTCGGGTTGTATTGTGACCACCGATGCGATGGGGTGTCAAACTCAGGTCGCTCAAAAGATTGTTGATTGCGATGCAGCGTACCTGCTAGCACTCAAAGCCAACCAAGGACAACTCCACGAAGATGTCAAACTGTTGTTTGATGGTACTTTGGACAATCGGTTAGCTGATGTGAGGACCGACACCGCTCAGACGGTGGATGCCGACCATGGTCGAATCGAGACCCGAACCGCTACTGTTATCTCCGACTCTGCGTTGATTGCACATTTGAGAGGAAGTGAGAACTTCGTCAATCTTAACTCTGTGGTCAAAGTCACCGCACACAGAGAATCCAACACAGAACATACCGTTAAATCGCGTTACTATATTTCCTCACTGAATGCCAAGGCCGTTCAACTTCTTGAGGCAACTCGCGCCCATTGGTCTATTGAAAACTGTTGTCATTGGGTGTTAGACGTTGGGTTTAATGAAGATGCGTGTCGTATCCGTAAAAACAATGGCAGTGAAAATTTCGCTATACTCCGACGCATTGCACTCAACCTGCTCAAAGGCGAAAAATCTGCCAAACTCGGGGTGGCCAACAAGCGATTGAAAGCCGCATGGGACAACGACTACTTGATTACTGTCCTATCCACGCTCTTCTAAATTTACAGATGCAATTCCCCTACTTCAAGGCTATCAGATATTGACTTGACTTCACACCAGTGTGTTTTTTGCTCCTGTTCGTCGGCCTTGTAAAGATCATAGCCAGGATTGTTAGTGGCTGTGCGCTGCCAACCCCGCTCGCGTATCAAGATAAGCTTAATCGCTTTCTCCTCAATTTCCATCCGCTCCTCATAGGTGGTAGGATCTGTAGTCTGGGAACGGGCCCTTGGAATTGGACGTGGGCGAGGATTGGGATCGGTTGGAGCGGGATCAATGTGGTCTGAATCTGAGATTTCCTCCGGCTCATGGTGAGCAATTAGCTCTGCCAATTTTTCCTTGGTAAGGGCGTACCCCTTGATTATATCCAATACTTCCGGTTCGATCCCAACCTCCTGTGCAAGTTGTTCAATAATCGGCGGCTTGAAACGGATTTTCGATTCCAAGAAGGGATCAGCTTCCCAACCAAGCGAGTCGAATAGAATAGACTGAGGCCGTTGCAGATTACCCTCGGTGTCAGGAACCCATTTGCTATTGTTGAGCAGACTTACAAAAGCAGCATCGCATGTGTTGTTATAAGGCCTGTGGTAATGCCAAGAATACCTACCGGCAAAGACTGCCTCTCCTCGGCGATTTTTTAGCTGAATCAGTTCTTCCCAGAGCAACATAGTCTGCGTTCGGCGCTCCTCGACAGGCAGCGTAGAGAGTAAAGCCAGCAGATCATTTAGTTCAGGACACTCGCAATCCAAGAGGCGGTCGTTGTGTCCTGATGTCTCCGCTTGACCGGCCTGCTTTCGGAGTTGGCTTAACTCTTTTCCCCAAATGTCGAGATCCTCTCGATAGTATTGGATAAGGCGTAGGTGTCGAGCTGCGCCGGACACCTCCATCATTTCACGGAAAGGTTTACCTCCTAAGCACGCATAGGAATCATCGACAAAGAAGACTGCTCCTATACTGTTCAAGAGTCGTCTCAACCGATCCGTGGGTAAGTACACATCGCCCGGTGTTGACCACCCCTTGGAACCGTTTCCTGAATCAACGGACCTGACGAACCTAGTTTTTTTAAGTGCTTCGATGAGCTTATCTTGCTGCTTCTTAGAGTCTGTATTATATGCGTCCAGCACACGTTCAATGTCATCTGTGTAATTCGCATCGGTAATATCTATACTGTCCCCTTGATACCTTGGAAGAATGTGCCGAATTACGTCGTCTACGGGGTTTGGTTCTTCCAGTTCAAGCGATTTTAGAAACGAAACTGCTTCCTCGCTTGCACAGACTGAGCCACGCACCGTCGGGAAGTCCGTTTTATTTTCGCTTGGCAGAAATGCTCGGGGTTGTCCATCCACTTTTGGTGTAACGTGGCTTCCATCCTCCAATCGAATTAAGGGTATGTTAGCGAGCCGCCATCGCAGGCCGGATCGTCCATCGAGGAATTCATAGAACCTCTGGATCCAGTCGTCCGTCTGTGCTTCCAAGAATACCTGGTTAAGTTTTTGGATAATCAATTCTGGGGTTACCTCTGGAACGTTTAATTCCTGCATGAGATACCGTCGAAGGACTGGCTCACGGTCAGCGGTAATTTCACTACTCAACCAAACCGGTTTATGTTTCCGCTCATAAAGCACTAAAAGCTGATCAGGAGAAAAGAGATTGTGAAGTTCTCCCGTCCTACCTAACAGTGCATGTGCAGCTGGCACATAGCCTCCGTCAAAGCGAGGCAGCAAGGGTTCAGTTGACAAAACTTCTTTCGTGGCATCAAATAGTGACGTGAACAATGGTTGTCCAGATCTGAGTGGTAAGCAGCGTAGTACGTCTGTATTCAAACGGTTTTGATCCCGAAGCCATCGGAGACTCTCTACAAGTAGCAAGATAGTTTCTGCCACGAGACGTTTATTCCATTCATCGTGCTCTGGTACATTTTCTCGATTGGTAGTAGTACGATACGGCCCCTGTACAAAGAAGCCAAGACTCGTCTCAACAGCGGTGGGGAAGAAGACGACTAGCGGCGAGTGTTCGACGCGGCGGATTCGCTGACATTTGGATTGCTCATTTTCAACTTGAAAAGCGATTTCGACATGGCCGGCTTGAAGTCCATCTGAACTGACAGGACGCGAAAATACCAGCCACTCTTCATGAACCTCACTTTCGCCGTTTTTATAGCCGATAACCGTCACACTACGAACATGCGTATCGATTTCCTTGGACTCCCGCAGATACTGTCCTGATGGACCGTCTTTTACACTCCAGCAAATTTTTCTATCTGTCGCAGGAATAGGAGTGTCTTAGCTCCTAGTTCTTGCAATCCTTCAGCTATATCTTCATACCCCGATTTATCATCAGACTTGAAAGGAAGTATGAATACAGTTTCATGCGGATCTTTGTCCTGAATTGATGGTATCGCTTCTGGCCAAACAAAACTATTGATGGCAAAATCTTCTGGCCCGGAATGAATCTCAGGCCGAGTCGTGAAAGCGTAGACCGATTTGAAACCCAAGCCAAACTGCCCTATTTCAGTGAATCTCTCTGTCTTTGTGGATTCGCCTATACCGCAAATTCCTCGAACATCCTCCTCGTCAAATGGAACGCCGCAGTGACTGATACGAAGACGTTTTTCTGTCAAATGAAATGAGACCATCCGCGATTCATCCCACTGAGCCCTTCTCCTAGCAATCGCATCCTCTGCATTTTGTAGCAATTCAAAGATGAAATGGGTTCGATCCGCGTAAGTATCTACAAAGACTCTCTCTCCGACGCGAGAGATGTCCCAACCGTAGCGTTTCTTGTTGTCCTCGCGTATTTTCTCATAGTCTGAGACCATCAATACCTCCTTGAGGATGCGTCTGCCCGCAAGCCACAGGTAGACGCAGAGTATAACGTAAGTTGCCATCCCAGATAAACCAAGTTTTTCGTTCGCATTTGTCAATACTCTGGGGCAAATCAAAATTTCGGTTGAAGCGCTAATGGTGTGATATCTCGCGCTTGCTGCTTCAATTGACGGATGAAGTCAGTCTCAAGCCGACGGTTATGTTCAATCGTCCACTCCCGCGCATTGATCCGATTGCCGAGATAGAAGCGTGAACTCACCAAGCAGATCCCAACCGCATCCACATAACGTGCCTCGCGTATCGAATCCGCCAACAGGTAGAATATAGCTGCGCTGATTGCACCTGATATCAATCCCTTTTCCAGTTTGCCGGCGTAGATCTGCCCAGTTCCCGGAAGAAAGGTGGACATCCACCCAGCCAACCGGGGAGACTTGAAGGGTAAAGGCGTATTTGCATAGGTTAGATCAGCAAGTCGAGCGGAAGTCTGACTCAGTGGGGTATCCAATTCGAGTTGTTGCACTGTGCGAAATTCCGCTATAGCTTTGAACCAAGCCTGTTCATGGATATAACACCAACCCCGGAGGTATCGTGCCTGCGCTGCTATCTCCGCATCTCCAGCTGTGTTAGCAATAGCAAAAAAAGTTGATCGGGCAGTCGAATAGCTTGCGGTATCAAAATAGATCTTGCCCAGCATTAATTGCGCTTGGAGGTTAAGTGGAGAGCCGGGAAAATTTCGCATAACTTCCTCAAACTTCTGTTGAGCTATTTTTCGGTCTCCTTGATGATAATAACTCAATCCAATCCGATAGCGTGCGAGATCTGCCTTAGGCATATCAGGATGATAGTATAGTAGCCGCTTGTACTCAAGGATTGCAGAGCGATAAGCGCGCTGGTCGAAGAGGCGTTCCGCGTAGAGGAACTGGCGTGTTTCAGGTTGGGGCTGAACGATGGTAAGCAAGGAAATCAAAAAGTAGGAGATCATTGGCAAATCATCCCAAATATGTGGACTCAGTTGAGAAGATAAAAGAAAGGTTGCAGAATATCGACGCTTTCTTCCAACCCGACACCCCACAGACGTTAGAAACGGGTGTTTAAGAACACAAGCGTCATATCAGTCGGGGGTGCCTCCGAAGCACTGAACAGATTGGATTCAGAAATCTGCTTTCGTAGCCTATCCCGGAGTTGATTTTCGTGTTGGTGGTTAAACGCTCTTGCATACTGCAGGCTATCATAAATATTACTGACATAAAAAAAGAGTCCAATTATACCTACTGGAATCGCGATCTCGTAGCGCTCCTGATCAATGTAGTAACCTGTGCCTGCAGCAGTCGCACCGACAACTAAAAGGGAATACACTCCAGACGAATAATGTCCACTATAAATTTGTCCCAGTCCCGGAAACAATGCTGAGAGTAAGCCTGCGGTGCGGGGAGATCGACGAGGGAGCGATTTTGCCTGTTGAGCTATACGAATCAGCTGATCACTCATTTCCGCAAAAGGTGTTTGTGAATACCGTGCCCGGACGTGTTGCCACTCCTGCGCTGCAGCTGTCCAATCTTTTTTGTCCATATAGATTGTCGCAATAATAAACTGTGCTCGTGGCGCTAATCCACTCATCGGGTAGTCCGATAAGAATTGTCGCAACGATGCGATCGACGTGGCTTGATTGCCGTTGAGGAGGTGGCATTGGGCGATATTCGATCGAGCGCGCTCGATGAATGGGCTTTGTGGATAGTTTTGAATCAACGACTGGTAGGCTTCTATCGCTGCGTCTAATTGCCCCATATTCTGATGCGCTGCAGCGATATGGAGTTGAACAAAATCTGCTTGGGCTGTATTCGGGTAGAGGAATAGGTAGCGTTGATATTCATGCAGGGCATTCAGGTAATCCCCTTCGCGAAAAAGGGATTGTGCAAAACCCAATAGGTTGTCAGCATTAAAGGTTTGTGAATGGACAAAAAAGGGTAAGAATAGAAAAAGGCAGAGCGAACACCAACAGACGAAAAAAAAAGGGGACATCAATTTCATGTGAGCATTAGCGTAAAGAGTTTACCGGGTCAACGTTCCGGCGCAACTTGAGGGTCGAATGGGTATGCTTTTATTGATTCAGCCGAACAACTTCTTAGCCTGATGAAGCTGCTTCGCGTAGGGCGCGGATTGCGGTCCGGAGGTCATCTTGCCCGAAGATTGCGGTGCCAGCCACTAAAATTGTCGCTCCACGGTGTCCAACCAATGCTGCAGTCTCTTGGTTGATTCCACCGTCAACCTCAATTGCCAGGTCCAGTTTCCGGGTTTGAATCAGCTGGTGTAGTTGATCAATCTTGTTGAGCGTGTCCGTTTGGAACGACTGACCACCAAATCCAGGTTCAACGCTCATTGGCAAGACCAAGTCAATATCATCGAGATACGGTTCAACTGCTGCTATAGGAGTCTTGGGACGCAGGGCGATGCCAACTTTGACACCGCTGTTTTTAATCTGATCGATAATCGCTGGGAACTGCTCCTCAAGTTCAATGTGAACCGTGATAAGATCTGAACCAGCCTCAACAAAAGCATCAATATACGCCTGTGGCTCGGCAATCATCAGGTGTACGTCAAAAGGTAGGTCTGTATAGGACCGGATCGATTTGATAAGTTGAGGTCCCATTGTTAAGTTGGGAACAAAGTGCCCATCCATCACATCAAGGTGGATGAGATCCGCCCCCGCTTCAACTACTCGGTGCACCTCCTCGCCGATTCGGCTGAAATCTGATGCGAGCATGGAGGGTGCGATCATAATTTCTCGGTCTGACAATTGCCTGCCTCCCAGTCCCTATCTAACCTCGACATGTCCTATCCAGTTCGGTTGGAAAACCGTTAAATTCTAGTTACCAATCAAATTCCCGTGTTTCGACTAGTACGTTATCTTCGTAGATACGCATCGTTGCTTTACCCACGACACGCACCGGTGGCTTCTCAATAAGTGTACCGGACTTATACCATGCATCAACGACCTTTATCAGCTTTTTGCGCTCATCCTCTATGACAATCCGCACCCGTTTGTGAGATGCGCCGGTCGGAGAAACCGTGTGTTTTATCGGCAGATAGCCTCCCTTGTCTTCCTTCTTTCGCTGAGACCCACTGACTTCAAAATTGACCGTTTGTCCAACCCGAAGCAGCTCGCCAGCATCGGGCTGATGATTGATGATCACTCCCTGATCAATTTCCGGGTGCGGTTTATACACCAGATCACCAATTCGCAGTCCGTGTAACTCGAGTAAGGGACGTGCCTTATCAATTGATACAAGGTGAAGGTCGGGCATTCGAAATAACTTCGGACGGATACCTAAGCTTAACAACAGGTGGATTTCACTATCATACGGGCGCAGCGTCTTCGCTCGAGGAGTTTGCGCGATGACAGTGTCTGCCTTTGGATACCGATCTGTGTAGACTGCTGCAACCCGTCCTCGCCGCAATCCAACGTCCGTGAGTAACATCTCGGCATCGCCCACTAACATCCCTGCAACGTCGGGTACCGCCACCTGTTCACTACCCGAGCTCAACGTAAGCCGGATAGGCTTGTTCAATTTAATCTTGAAATTCGCTGATGGATCTTGCTCGATAACCTGCCCAACTGGAAAGTCGGGGCTCGGCTTTTGTTCTTGGACCGGATCGACTGCCAACCCTGAACTCGTGATCAGCAATACAGCTTGTTGGTAACTTTGTCCAATTAAGTTGGGCACAGCAACTTCCGGGGTATTAACCTGACGCGGAATGATCCAAAAGACGAAAACCAACCCAACAACACCAACCACTACAAGAGCAGCCAGTAAAACTTTAGCGACAGCAAACAGTATGGCATTTAGGCGCATATTCGACCTATTATTAATTTATTGGCGTTTCCTTGCGAAAAAGCCGATCTCCAGTTTTCAACCGATACCCGTTTATAAAAGCACCGACGTCCATTTCTTTCTTATTTGCGGGTTGGACACGATTTAACCGTAAGTGCTTGCTCCCCAATTCGTCGTGTTCGTTTTGCTCCCCGATCCTATCCTGCCTGCCCTTCCCTGTGAAGACAACGAGCTCTTTGTTGGAGGTTATTTCGATTGCACCGCTGGGCAATCCTGCGGAATTCAGATGATCAATAACAGTACAATCAGTTATCTTTAAACGGAAGTCATCGTCTACGGAGTGCTTACCTGCTTGCACCCACGTATATGCACCAGGCCACATCGAAACGCCGCGCACCAAATTACGGATCCGATCTGCTGGCTGGTCCCAATCAATTTGACCAAGCTCCTTAGTGAGTCGAGGGGCATGAGTCGCTTGGGAGTGATCTTGGGTTTGATGCGGCGGTGGACCATCGGAGATCCGTTCTAACGCTTGAAGCAACAGGGAAGGTGCCAAATCTGCCAATCGAACTGAAAGGGTAGCAGCGTCATCTAAGAGATCAATGGGTAGGCGTTTCTGCAAAATAATATCCCCAGTATCTTCACCTTCGTCGAGCAGCATGATTGTGACCCCTGTTTCCGTTTCACCGTTTATGAGCGCCCATTGAATCGGAGCAGCACCACGATATTTTGGCAGACACGAAGGATGCACATTGAGGCAGCCGAAACGAGGAAGTTCGAGCACCGATTTCGGAAGAATCTGCCCGAAAGCAACGACGACGATTACGTCAGGTTGAAGTTCTTTAAGTATACGAACCGAATCGCGATCCCGAACTCGCTCCGGTTGATAAATCGGTAGATTGTGATTCGCAGCGGTAACCTTGACGGGAGGTGGGGTAAGTCGCTTCCCTCTACCGCTTGGACGGTCTGGCTGTGTTACAACGCCAACGAAATCAAATCCCACCGTAATTAATTTTTCTAAACTCGGAACCGCAAATTCACTTGTTCCCATGAAGAGAATCTTCATTTTCATCACCACTTTTTTCACATGATTCCGGTCGAGTTTCAAGCAGTTCTTGATCTTCGGGGCGCAGCAAATCGGTGAACAAAATCCCGTTTAGGTGGTCAATTTCATGTTGCAATACCCGTGCCATTAAATGAGCAGCGTCAAACTCAATTCTGTTTCCATTCGGCAGCAATCCTTCCACCTTCACCATCGCAGATCGCCGAACCATTCCTCGCACTCCCGGCAAACTTAGGCAGCCTTCTTCGCCCAGCTCTTCACCAACGGTCAGTGTAAGGACGGGATTTATCAATGCAATCCGCGGGTACTCCGGGTGATGTTTTTCAATGTCAATGACGATGATTCTTTTGGATACACCGACCTGTGGCGCTGCCAAACCGATTCCTTGTGCCTCGTACATCGTCTCAAACATATCTTCGATGAACGGATGTAAATCTGCGTCAATTTCTTGAATAAGAGCAGCTTTTTGACGCAAGACAGGAGCATCGTGAGTTTGAATTTCTAAGACAGCCATATCGTGAAGCGTTACGTGTGGAAGAGTAAGCCGATAAATGAATTGAAGTATTCTGGGACCGTTGGCCTGTCAGAACTGAACGTGAACGAGCGGTACAATAAGACCATTCGGTTCATCAAGTTCCCAATCGTTCTGTCCGACACCTTGGATCGGAGTTCGCTTGGGAGGCATTATACGTTGGGGCAAAGTTGGCATCAATTCTTCAGAAGGATTTTTGTCATGCGTATGCAGCCAATCCCAGAAACCGATAAAGAGGGCGAGTGACGCTGCGGATGCCCCGATGATTTTGAAATCTGTGCTCGATAGTTCCGGCGCAAATTCATTTTGCCGAATCATTTGGATGCCACGGACACCGACATAGCTATGAATTGCTGTAAACGGCAAAGCAATAATAGTAACAATTTCAAAACGACGTAGCGTACTTTCATGGTAGACCTCGTCTTCTTGCCGGTGGGCAGACGACGTCCCTTCCTCCGGATCCTCCTGATATTGGCCAAGCGCACTGTTTGCCATCAAAGCAGCTAACATCAGAACGATGATTAATCTAATTTTCGATCTGTTTCGATTCATCGTAATCTCCCCGATGCTGAAATAGGTAAATCATCAGCATACCGGCACCGATACAAACAGCAATATCGGCAACATTGAAAGTGGGCCACCAGAAACCGGGCAGCCGAAACTGAATAAAATCTGTGACTTCTCCCATGCGGATGCGGTCAATAAAGTTACCGAGGGCACCTCCAAGTAGGAAACTGAGGGCAATCTTCATCCACAAACTCTCATGGAACTGCCTATAGTAATAGCCAATGAAGCCAATCGCAACAATCGATATTATAATCAGTAGTAGACTCTGCCCCGGCATCAATCCAAATGCAGCACCGGTATTCGTGTCGTGGCGTAGATTCAATATACCCTGAATTATTACATGCTGACCATGGCGGGGAATATTTTGTTGAATTAACCACTTAGTGAATTGATCTACCAATAGCAGAGGCAAAGCAACAGCAAATAGCGGTAAAATCAATTTTAGTACGTTTCTTTGCATTAGAAAATGCCCTTTCTTCCAGCAATTCCCTCAGAGCATATCTGTATCGGCAGCGTAAGGAAAATTAGTATGGGAAATCCAATTTTTCAAAAAGATGCTCGACAACCCAGACTCATCTTGGCTTGCGTCGCAATCCGAAGGTGAAGTAGTATCCACCCGCGTTCGGATTAAGGCGTAGGTTTGTTCAGAAAAAAACGGAATGATTGGTGCAAACCGCTGTACCAAGACATATAAAATCTCCAAGAGCACCGCTTGGCTAGCTCTCTTTTCCTGCGTTTTTTTCGCCCCATTGGAAAGATTATCGAGGAATTGCTGGAGGTCTGATTGGCAAAAGTCCCTTAGAAGGCGCCACGCTTGATAATAGTTGCGTTGCTGATAGGCAAGCCCTACGGATTCCATCATCCCAGCCGTAGCAGATAATTCCGGTGTATCCAACTGTGGCGCCAGTTCTCGCTGGCGTTCATGCGGATCAGGAGTAAAATCCTCTACATAATTCAATATCGTGGCGCATAGTTCTTGAATAGCAGAGTATTCTTGCTGACACTGTTGGAGATGCACCTCAATTGATGACGCATCCAAATTGGGTTGGAGGTAGAGCAAACGCAGCACATCCTTTGGAAATTCATCCGTCCAACTTTGATCGACATCAACCGATTGTGCACTTGAGCGATCTCCTACCAACTCCACATTCAGCGGCTCTGCATCGGAGATAGCAATTGAAGTTAAAACGAACTGGGCGAACCACTTAGGAAACTGATGCGGGTAAAAGAAATAAACATTAACTGGATTAATCTGATTTCCCTTGACTCCAAAACTGTTAATTGTGTTGAGAAGAATCGCGAAACGTCCATCAAGGGTTGTGAATTCTTTCCGAAACTCCTTTGCATCACAGTTAGAACATATGGTATTCGGAGGTAACAGATCCTCAGCACTCAACTTAAACCAAGTATCGGCACCGCGACGGCTCACCAGCGAACGGATGGCTTTGATAATCCGTGCGTCAGAAAGCTCTCTGCCACATTTTTGGCACTGAAAAATAGGAATCGGGGTCCCCCAACCGCTGTGGCGTGAAACCAGCAGCGGCGAAAGTTCTTGAATCGTTTGTTGTAGCCAATCCCTATCTTTAGGGCTATAGTATGTCAAATGTTCATCTGAAGAGAGTACACGCTCCCTCAATCGATTATTATCCAAGGAAAACACCCATTGTTGAACCGAACGAAACAGGACTGGCATATCACACCGCCAACAGTGAAGCTGGTGTGCCTCCTCAAATCCTGCTGATATTAGATAGCCCCGTTTCTCCAATTCGAAGCCAATGAATTTTCCGGAATCAGAAACTTCAAGACCACAAAACTGCTCGGAATCCTCTGTCAAACGTCCAGCATCATCAATAACCGACGTAATCGGCAGTTGCAAGGCTTGGGCGATCTGATAATCAATAGGTCGATGCCCTGGGGTGAGCGGTCTAATCCCGCTTGGCAGTTGAGGTATTTCGTCCAATGTATTATCGCATTGAGAAGGATCCGGGATAACAACTATCGGCAGGTTTGTGCTTAGAAATGGATGGGCGCAAATGCAATCCATCAACATATCAACCGGACAAATTTGCAATCGATTTATATCTGCCTCACGAGCTGATGGGAAGCAGCCTGAAAGATCTCCCTCGGTGAGGAGAAGGATTTCACCTTCTAGCTCAACCATCCAATATTCGTCACTTTCCTGCAATCCAATAGCAACGCCCCCAGCAAGATACCATAGATCCTGAAGCCATGCTATCAAGTAGACGTCCTCGCCAAACTCTTCTAGGCCAGTGCTAACCGGAAATTTGACATATCCAGAATACGCCGGGGTAGGGTAAGTTTTCATCTCATCCACATCTAATACCGTATTACATCTCGGACACCAAGCCCCCAAATCTTGATTCTTATGCAAATAACCTAATTCCTGCAGTGCGCTGAAGGCATTTATAATTTTCGCTTCATCGCGCGAATCCAGAGTTTTACCCTTCTTCCAATCTGCAAAAATGCCCAGTGCTCGCAGTTGGTTTTGCTGTCGTTCAACTTCACGCTGGAATTCACGTCGGCACTGCCGGCGAAATCGGATTGCATCAAACGCCCCATCTTTGTACTCTCGACTCAATGCCTTTGTTTCGACAGCTGGCGTATAATAATCCCAGTGTGGTATGTACTCCACTCCCATCCCTTGCATCATATTAGATTTAAGAAAGATGTCTTGGCAGACCTTACCCTTAAGCATATCTATTTTCAAGTGCTGGGTAACTGTTGGCATTTCACGAAGGATGTAGGGCGTGGATTTTGCCTGTTGGATCAGTTGGGCATAGATATCAGTCTCATCCCATAATTCCAAGATTTTTTCTTCAGTCAGCATTTTCAACCACCGTTAGGACGCATCGAATAGTTACAAGAATTAAGAACTTCTGAACAGATGAACGCTTAAAAGGTTTGCCCCAACATACTCTGTAATATTCTTAAAAAGATTAGTAAAATAAGGGGTGAGATGTCAATCCCCAAGCCCCCTGTCATGGGGCGTAGGACGCGGCGAATTGGATCTAGTACTGGATCAACAAATCGGTTTGTCAACCAATAAATTTGTCTTACTGTCGTATTACCAGATAAGTTCACAACCCAAGATAATATAACATTAGCAAAGACAATGATTGAATAAATCCCAAGCAGTTCAATAAAGAGAGGTATTAACACTTCCATGGTCGAGATCCCTTCCAATCTCACTCAATTTGCAAGCTCCTCGGACCGCTTTGTAGCGGCACTCACAGCATCAGCGATAATTGCCCGCAGGCGCCCATTCTCCAGTGCATATAATCCTGCCGCTGTTGTCCCACCTGGCGTTGTCACTCGGTTTTTTAGCACTGCCGGATGTTCGTCCGTTTCCTCAAGCATTCTACATGCTCCGAGCACGGTTTGTAGGGCAAGTTGATATGCATCGGGACGCGTCAATCCCACCTGTACCCCTGCATCAGCGAAGGCTTCAACGAATAGGAACACGAAAGCGGGACCGCTGCCGCTTAAACCGGTGACAGCATTTAAATGCCTCTCCTCCATGACTAACGATTTACCCGCAGCGTTGAAAATTTCTTCCGCTATAGCGAGATGTTTAGTTGTGGCGGCACTTCCCGCCGCGATTGCGGAGATCGCTTCTCCCACAGAGGCAGCGATATTTGGCATCACACGGACGATTGGCGGTAGCGGAGAGGTGAAGTAGGATTCCAGTTGGGGTGTTGAGACACCTGCCGCAATGGAGATAATCCACTGGGCAGAAGGTTGAAGGGTGGCCGCAATCTCTGGGAAGACATCTGGAACGTTATTCGGCTTGGCTGCATATAGCACACAATCCACATTCTCTATTAACTGGGGGATATTTTCCGCACTGTTGACACCCAACTCCTCACACAGTTGGTCAACGAGTGGCCGATAGACATCTGTTATCCAAACCTGCTCAGGCGGTAGCAAATCACGCACAACGCCTTTGACAATTGCACCTCCCATGTTGCCAACAGCAACAAAACCGATTCGAAGTTTAGTATCCAAAGTGCTACGCTCCTATCTGCGTCAAACGTCTTGTTCTCGTTCTCCAAAAATCGCGGTCCCAACCCTGATGAGATTTGCACCCTCCTCAATGGCGACCTCAAAATCGTTAGTCATCCCCATCGACAGGCTGTCCATCTCAACATTTGGAAACTGCTGGGCGCTAACCTTCTCCTGGAGTTGGCGCAGCAATACGAACATTGGACGCACCGCTTCGGGATCTGGCAGAAAAGCACCGATTGTCATCAATCCCTTGATCCGAACATGGGAATAAGGGTGTGCACTTTCGATAAAGTCTAGCGTCTGATCAGGTTCCAGACCGTATTTGCTGGGTTCGGCGGAGGTATTGACCTGAATCAGGACCTCGGTCGTACGATTCAACTCAGCAGATCGTCGATCTATTTCAGCGAGGAGACGAGGGCTATCCACAGAGTGGATAAGATCAAAAATTTGTAAAGCTTGTTTCACTTTGTTCCGCTGCAGATGACCGACCAAATGCCACTTTACAGGCTGGTCAATTTGGGGGTGCTTACTCTGCGCCTCTTGGACGCGATTCTCACCAATATCTGTAATTCCAGCGTTAATCGCTTCAACAATTAGACCGACAGGCTTGGTTTTAGATACGGCAACGAGATCTATCGAACTTGGGGCGCGTCCAACACGCGCCGCAGCTGCAGCAATCCGATCTTGAATCTGTGAAAGATTTTCGTGAATAGAAGCCATTGTCTTCCTCCTGCAAGAACGAATTAACAGAGATGTGTGAAACAGGTAAATAATAGCATATTTTACGGAGCGATTGCAAGACCAACCTGAAAGGGTATCAACCATGATTCGAAGTTACCCGTAAGGAGTTAGCAGCCACTTTTCAGTTGCAATTTTAGTTCTTGACCTTCCAGAGAGTTGCTGGATCATAGGGTTCCCCGTGCTGAGGCAGAAATTGTCGCAGATGTCGCCCACCCAATGCAAATCCGGCAAGCCCCGGCATCCCCCGATCCTCATTTTCAACACAGAGGATGTAATCATATCCCGATTCAAGCAGTGCACCGATAATTGTTCCCCAATTCAACTGTCCGCGTCCGGGAACCCGATACTGCCACCACCAATTCCCGATAATTCCTTGACGAAAACGCATCTGTGGACTGACTTCGCAATCCTTCACATCGGCATAGTACCACTTGCTGGAGAACATGCGAATAGCGTCCTCCGCCGGCAAAATCCCCATCCAGAGCCAGTGAGAGGGATCACAAGATAGCCCGAGGTTATCGGAAGGAATTGCGTCAAGGATGCGTTCCCACATCTCCGGATTACAGGCGATATTTCCCATTCGCACCGCACAGTCAAGCGCGATTGTCACTCCCTTTTCCTCAGCAAAGCGGATAACCGGTGTCCACATCTCCTTGAACCTGCTTACGAGTTCGACGGATCTATCGCCCGGATTTCCTGGGTTTGAGGAGAATTGTCCGTAAAAATGCCAACTGACAGGGCTGCCTGCGTAGGTCACGAGGACTGGCGCGCCGAGGATGCTTGTCGCTTCAATAGCTTGTTTGAGATTTTCACGGGCAGCTTCACGCGCTTCGGGATCGTCGTCCAACAAATTGTTGTGAGCACTTAGCGCGGCAAGATAGATATCGTGGGATCGCAAAGTCTCATTGATTTCATCACCGCCCGCCCGCAGGACCTGCTCAGGGTCAAACATTCCAGTAGCATTCGGACGAATTGCGTCGAAATCGTTTGCTTTTGCCCATTTGGCACACTCTTCGAGACTCCATGCACCTCCACCAACACCCGTGCTAAAACTGATGTCCATAAGTTTTCCTCTCTACGAAGATTACAGATTGGAATGATAGACCACGCCCTGCCTGAATGGCAGCCAGCGCAATCGTTTGTATCATGCTACCATACCATATCTACAACAGATAACGCCATCAGCACCAAACTCACCATACCGTTCAATGTAAAAAAAGCGAGATTTACCCGTGATAGGTCGTGAGGCTTAACGATAGCATGTTCATAGACCAAGATAATGATAACAATTCCGACACCTGCCAGATAAACAACCCCAAGGTCTGTCAACAACGTAACACTGAGCAAGATCGCAATCATGACTACATGCAGCACCGATGAAATCCACAGTGCCGGTTTGATTCCAAATTTTGCAGGAATTGAGTGCAGTCGTTGTTTGCGATCAAAATCAAAATCTTGACAAGCGTAGATAACATCAAATCCCGACGTCCAAAGCAGCACAGCTAATCCAAGCAACATAGGCGTCCAATCGAACTGACCTTTGATGGCGATCCATGCCCCTATCGGCGCAATTGAGAGGGAAATTCCGAGCCAAATGTGGGAGAGGGAGGTAAAGCGTTTGGTGTAGGAGTAGCCCATAATCACCACGAGCGCGACAGGTGAAAGTACAAAGGCAAGTTGATTGAGATTATATGCAGCAAACACAAGCAGCGCAGCTGAAACAAGTGTAAACGCCCATACCGCCCCCTTTGCGATCAATCCGGCGGGGATGGCTCGCATTGATGTCCGCGGGTTCGCTTTGTCTATTTCAGCATCGGCAAGGCGGTTAAACGCCATGGCACAACTTCGCGCCCCAACCATGGCAACGAGTATCCAGCCAAGTTTGTTTAGCTTGGGAAAGCCGTCTGAAGCGATGAATGCACTCATAATTGCAAAAGGCAGCATGAAGACTGTGTGCTCAAACTTGATCATGTCCAAGATAATTTTAATTTTTCGGAAAATCGTGCCTCACCCCTTTTTCAACAGTAAGATATGGCACCGTCAGTATAGTGTACCATATTTCAATTGTCAATCCATTTCTGGCTGTAGGTTAGTGCATGGAGAAGACAACCCCCAACGCCTCATCGGGGGTTTGGATGAGTTTCTCACACGCGTCGGCCGCTTGATCGATCGGCACCGTGTCGGTAATCAGTGGCTTCACCTTCAATTTGCCTTCAGACATAAACCGCAGTACCAATTCTAGATTTCGTTGGGTGGGCCAGTGGACGAAAACTGGTGGATAATCTGCGCCATGTTCATAGGCTTCGTCATGGTAGCCGGGTCCTGTTCGGGCTGCGCTGATTACATCCACATTTCCAAGCCCGGCAGCATAACCGTGCGTAATAGTTGCACCACCGACAATAACGATACGTCCCATCTTATGCGTGTCCGGTGCTGTCTTGAGCATACCGCGAATTTGCCGAAACGCCTCTGTGCCATCACCGCCGAATGCGATAATCCCACAATCCATCCCGTATCCACCCGTGAATTCTTCTGCGATCGGTACGGGGGCCGTATCGGTCAACTGGATTGGCAGATCTACACCAGCCTCCTGTGCCATCTCAACCCGCCGCGGAAAATGATCTATTCCCATAACATACGCGCCGGCAATCTGTGCGATTTGGCAGGAAAGCTGCCCCACCAAACCCAGTCCTGCCACGACGACGTTTTCACCAATTGCGATTCGTCCGCGCTGCACTGCGTGTAAAGCGGTAGCCGCAAGGTGGTTGGACGCCGCTTCCGCATCACTCACATTTTCAGGTATCTTTGCACACAGATTGTGCGGTATACAGGCGTGTGTCGCGTGTAGTGCATATCCGCCACCCATCCCCGACACGCGATCACCAACCGAGAACTCGTCGCAATCCCCCTTCGTATCAATAACAACACCGGCATTGGTATAACCGAAGGGACGCTTGGTTGGATTCGGCTGAGGATTCGCGCGCCTGCTCTTGACTCCACCGAGTCCAGAACCGGGGCTTACCATAGAGGCTCCGACCTCAACTAGCAACTGTCTCGGCTCGAGTTCAGGCGTGGGTTGTTCCTCCGTCCAGATTTTTCCGTTACTATCCATCACAACAACTTTTCTTGTTTGGCTCATGATGTTCTCCTTATGAGCAGATAGCTCATGATTGCAATTTTAACAGTCAAGCACAATCCAACAGATTTCACGGTTTACGCATCGAGTCTCGTTTTGCCTTCCAGAACAGCCATCCAGCTGCTCGCCTTATCCAGTGTTTCCTGATATTCTGCTTCGGGTTCTGAATCCGCGACGATGCCGCCTCCCACATGAAAGTGGGCACGTCCGTTTTTGAGGATACAGGTCCGAATTGCAATATTGAGATCCATCGTCCCATCAAACCCGAAGTAACCGATTGCTCCAGTGTATACGCCGCGATCCATCGGCTCAAGCTCATCAATCAGTTCCATCGCCCGAATCTTTGGTGCCCCGGTGATCGAGCCACCGGGAAAGCACGACTTCAAGAGATCGATACGATCAGCGTCCGGTCGGAGCGTTCCCCGAACAGTCGCAACCAGATGGTGTATATTAGAATAGCTTTCAAGCGCAACGCGCTCCGGCACATGGATAGATGCGATCTCGCAGACGCGCCCGAGATCATTTCGCTCCAGATCCACAATCATCAACAACTCAGCCAGATCTTTCTCACTATGCAGAAGCTCAGTAGCTAGTTTGTGATCTAACTCCGGTGTCAAGCCGCGTGGGCGTGTCCCTTTGATTGGACGAGTTTCGACGGTTCGGCAACTTGGTGAAAAATGGAGAAATCGTTCAGGGGAAGCACTTAGAATGTGGAAGTCACCGCAGTGGAGGTATGCACCGTAAGGAACGGGGCTCAACCGGCGCAGATGGGTGTACAATTCTGCGGGAGGTAAATCACTTGAGGTTGACAACCGCTGTGACAGATTCACCTGATAGATGTCACCTGAAGCGATGTAAGCCTTTGCGCGTTGTACAGTGGAGAGATAATCCACTTTGGAAAAATTAGATCGAATCGGCGATTTCACGAAATGCGGGCGGGAGGGCATGATTTCTTCGCAACAGTACTGCGAGCCGTGATTTTCAGATTGAAGGGTTGAGCGGAGTTTTTCGAGGTACTGTCGATATCGAGTATCAGGATTTTCGCCGACATTGGATCGGCACAGATACACCTGATTAGAGAAATGATCATACGCAACGATGGCATCGTAAAACGCAAAGTAGCAATCGGGCAGTTCAAGGTCGTCGTGTGCTGTTGTTGGCAGCTCCTCGATGAAACAGCGGAGCGGATAACCCAAATATCCAACCCCACCGATAAACGGCAGGCTGCCGGGCAGTGGACACGATTGAAATCGGTTCAGGATTTCCCGGAGCACATCAAACGGGTTTCCTGATCGTTTTTCAACTCGGTCTCCCCAATCAAGCTGAAGGTTTGTCCCTTTGCTACGAAAAATCAGGAAGGGCTGCGAACCGATGAACGAGTAGCGCCCAAGTTCCGCATAGCGGAATCCTCGCTTTGCGGCACTTGAAACCTCCGTGCTACTATCAAGGAAAAAACTGTGCGGTTCGTCAGCCAACAGCTGAAAGAGATCGAAAGCTGTCAACTGGGTCTGAATCTCTTCAAGAGTAGGAACAATGTGGGTCGTGGTTCAAGCTACCTTTCGGTTATCATACTCGGTATGGGACAGAAACCAATAATTCATCCCAGCGTTGCAAATGGATGCGCTTGATGTCGGTGCTAACGTTAAAGTCAGCTTGCATATTGTTTCCGTAGCGATCCAAGAACATCACCGGATCATTCAGTAGACGCAGATAATATTTTAGCGAAGGAATAATACCATTGACAATAATTTCACACCTATGTTCGCTGCGAAATCTGTATATCAGTTCTCTAACAGCAGCCACATCTTCCACTTCTGGCTCTGCTGTTGTAAGTAAATAGTATCGGCAAACTCCTGTGGTAATAAACTTATCAAAGGCATTTTGGACCAGCATTGGCGTAATGGGAATCCCATGTTTAATCTCAACCCCTTCAAAGAAGTCCCCTTGTTCATCTAGCACTTCAATGTCACCGATGCCGGAGGATCTAGTATCAGATGTAGTGTGGCTTCTTAACGGACAGAGTTCCTTACCTATGTAGCGATCATAACGCATGAGTAACTCATACGCAGAATAAATAGCCAGGACCGGAAGTCGTGATGCGCCCGAAACCCCATAAGAATGAAAGAAGTGGACTTTTAACATTTCAATGATATTTTCAATCAAGATAGAGTCCCTTCCTTCTCTCAATACTGGATTAGCAACATAATTTTCCATGTAATCAATCAGCAGTTCAAAGATAGCTAATAGATACTCTTCTGGACTTGCTTGGTTTTCTTCAATATCATGCAAAATTTGCAAAAACGCATTCCTCACAGCAATGTTTTGAATCCTTCCTGGATAATCCAATGTGTAAGGGCGAGCTTGCTCTAGTGAACGTGTGAGCCAACCACTTCCACTCGCCATCGCAAGTTTTAAGAATTTCTCTCGAATAAAAGGAGTGACATACTTAGTGTCGAAAGAACGTCCAGAATAGCCGTTAGACAACTCTGCCTTATGGTAACGAATGTCTTGGGAAGGTGTCTCGATTTTTTTAACCAATGATGTTACAAGAACAGCAAGGACCGCTTTCTGTGACTCTGCATGCTCCACAATCACTTTAACCCATTCCTGCTCTGTTGATGAAAGTTCTGATAGCGTATCGCTATTTACACACGCGCTTTGATATATTACTTCCAATATTGAACGAGGGTCCTTCATAGGTTATTCTCAAATAAAGGTTAAGGTTTTACTCGGTACTTCCGCAACACGACTTCGGGCGTGCTTACAATATTCCGGGTTAATGTCGTAGCCAATGTAATACCGTCCGAGTTGTTTGCAGGCGACGGCTGTGGACCCGGAACCGATGAAGGGGTCTAACACGACATCGCCAGGGCACGTGAGGAGGTGCAAAAACTCCTCCACAATTTTTACGGGATAAATTGCTGGATGCCTAATTCCTTTAACTGATTCAACAGGGTGTTGAATCACATCCCGTTTGAGTTTGTTGCCGCGTAATCGAATAAGCGTGAAGCCCTTTTTTTCAATCTGAATCTTACGTCCGCCATCTTGTCCACCAAATGCTTCAGCGTGGATACCACGAATTTTCATCCGTAATCCAGCGATCTCCCCACGCTGAACTTCTTGGATTGCCTCTTCTAAGGCGTCACGGGCATTATGTTTTTCGTCTTCGGATAAATCCGATTGATCAATTAACTCAAAATATTTCCGTCCTACATTCATACCTTGAGATTGCGATTTCTTGGGCGGGGTTTCGTCTGCCATGAAAGCATCGGGATTGTAAAAGTAATCCTCGGTTTTAGCGAAATGAAAAAACGGCTCGGTGCTGCTGACCAAACGCCGCCTAAACTGGCGCGGTGTCGGATTTTTCTTAACCCAGGTCACATCATTGACCAACTTCACCAATCCCGTTTCCGTCGCCCTGATCGCGAAACGGTATGGCACAAGAAGTAAGCTACTATCTATATATTTATCCCCCAAATTAAACACAAGGCTTCCGTCAGCCTTCACAACACGCACGCACTCACGGAATAGGGATAGCAAGCTGTCAAGATATTCTTCTAAACGCGCCTCATTGCCCATACCCGCACCGTAGTCTCGTTGTTGAAAGTAGGGCGGTGAGGTGATAACGAGTTGAATAGAGCGATCCGGGAGCTCCCGAATCAACTCCAGATTATCCCCGCACAGAATCTGATCGAGTGGGTAACCATCGGTGGCGTTGCTGTATTGCAAAATTCCCCCTTTTAACATAGCTGAGTAGCGGCTATTTTTAGTCCATGTCTAAGATCCAAACGGTTTGTGTATCCTACCATTTGAGCCCGGGTAAACCCAATAATCTCACGGGCATATTGAATTGCTTTCTCACTTTGCAGCGGACCGTAGTGCTCAAAAGAGGCTCCCGCTGAATGACTATTCGGATAACGGGAAGGAATATAAAAATTATTCAAAACACGTCCCTTTTCAACCTATAACTCTGGCACATCAACGGTTTCTGGTAACTCCTCAAGTAACTGGGCGACGACATGACCCCACGCTTCCTGTCCGGTATGGAGGTGTAAAGCCTTGATTGCTTTTTCTGCAGCCTGTTGTGCAGCGAAGCATACCCATTCATGTCGCTCGGCATGACGGGAATCTAATGCCTGTTCAAAATCTCTATCGGCTTGTCTTAGCCAGTCTGGCGCACGATTCGGCATTATTCTAATCCTTTACGTATGCTGCCCGATAAAATGAGAGCATTGTATCGCCATATCGCTCTTGGCGACTTAAAATCAGTTCGTCCAACATCAGAGATTTGGTCCAATTAGCCTCTTGAATCTTCCGATGTTCAACAACCATCATGCCTGCTGAAGAAAGTAGATTCGCCTCTGCAATCTGTCTCAAGCACGGTTCGTAGATTTTGGAGACGTATGGCGGATCGAAGTAAATCAGATCGAATTTTGCTTTACGCCTACCAAGCCGGACAAGCGCTTTGCGTGCATCAAGGTGAAGGAGCTGGACGTGAGGCTGCCTACGGTGGTCAAATCCACACATCTCAAGATTTGATTCTATAACGCGGATACAGTGATGATTACTATCAACAAAGGCAGTAGACCTTGCACCTTGACTCAACGCTTCGAGTCCAATATTCCCAGTTCCTGCACAAAGATCAAGAAAATCGGCATCAACAACCCGTTCACTCAAGATACGGAATACGGATTCTTTGACGCGGTCGGCGGTAGGACGCACCTCTGATCCCTTGATCGTCTTTAAGCGTCTGCCTTTGAATTTTCCAGCAACAACCCTCATTCTGCATCCTTGATGGCACTTTGGAGCCCGATATGTAGTGCGGTACGGGCAGATTATACATTAGCGAATTTCGCACGTCAACCCAAAACCGAGGCGCGAGAATATTTCCGATAAGGTCAGGAGGTAAGCATCCGTTAATCCTTTAATCCCCGATGAGATTGGGATCCAAAGCAGTCTGACAATCCTGATTGAATTTAAGGGTTGAATTGTAACCATTCTGGTTTATAATATCGGCAAGATAGATTTATGTAATCCTTCAAGGCCTTCATAAGATTGACTTTGTAAAGGGGAAAACAGATGACACAAAAAATATCGCGTGAGACGCTTGACCTTCTCTTGATTCCCAGTACTGCGACTCTGACTTCAGTACTGCGACAACATGGCATTACCCGTACCTTTATGCACGGAGTTGCGCCACTACGGCCCAATATGAAAATGGCAGGTCCCGCATTTACGCTTAGGTATCTACCGATGCGCGAAGATCTGGATCCGGGTACAGTTGATAATCTAAAAGATGTCCAGCGCGTCGGAATTGAGCAAATTAGTGAGGGAGAAGTGTTTGTTGTCGATGCACGAGGAGATACCCGCGCAGGAACGATGGGATCAATCCTTGCCACGCGCCTCCACTGCCGCGGTGCAGCGGGCGTTGTGACTGATGGTGCTTACCGTGATAGCCCGGTCATCGCAGAACTCGGTATTCCAGCTTATGCAGCGGCGATGAACGCCCACACCAACAAAACTATACACCATCCAAGCGAGATTCAGGTGCCGGTTGCCTGCGGCGACGTGGCGGTGTGTCCGGGTGACATCATCGTGGGTGATGAAGAGGGGGTCGTTGTGGTGCCGGCACAATTAGCAGATGAGGTTGCACAGACCGCTGCTGAAATGGAGGAGAAAGAGGTGTTTATCACGGAAAAGATACAGGCTGGAGCAAGCATTGTCGGCGTCTATCCACCGGATGAAAAGACACTGGCTGAGTATGAGGAATGGAAAAGGAAGAGGAGAGAGCAGAATTAAAGCAAACCTTTATCCTGAAAAAACCCCTTCAACTGCTCCATCTCCGCATCGTTTAGCGTGTGATAGGGTTTTCTGCGCCAACGCTCAGTAATCCCGAACAGTTCAAGCGTTCCGTGGATACCAGCATCCCCGCCCCCTGTCAGCCCACCGACAAAATCGAAGTACGGAAAATCGTAATTTTGTATAATCTCTCTCACACGCCGCCAATCCTGCGTCTGAACTGCCCGCCAATACGCTTGGGTGATGTCGGGTCTAAAATGGATGAACGTGGAGAAATAGCCGTCACAGCCATAGGGCAGCACGTCCAGATGGTTCTGCTTCTGACCGCCTGAAATTATTCCCCAATGGCCATGTAACAGCAATCCCATCCGCCTAGCAAACGCCCCAACGATGTCATCCTTGATAGCGACAACCCCATCGACTTGATCTCGCAAGACCTCTAACGTCTTTAGACCGAGATCCGGTGCCCCTGCGAACACATTGGTGACAACCATGACCGGAATATGTTCGGCCACCGCCGCGTAATGCTCAACAAAGGTTTCCACCGTGCAGGATCTCGCCCAGTTAGGTGGCAGAACCATCAATAGATCCGCCTTGACGCTCGCAGCGTATTTGGCAAATTCTACCTCTTTGTCAGTCCACCATTGTCTATCTGCTGCAATAACCAGGGCACGCCCCGCCACATGTTCTGCGGTCACTTTGGTGATATGAGCAACTTCTTCGTCAGTCAATACCGAATAGAGACTATCCCCGTAGGTAAGGATGATGCTCCCACTGCCAGCGTCAATCACATGGTCAATCATGTTTCGCAGCCCTTTTTCGTCGATTTCCCCATCCCGTAGAAAGGGGGTATGGACGGAGGCAACGGGTCCGGTAAGTGCCTCTCTAACTCTCGAACGATTTATCATGACAACTTGAACGACCTCCTTCGTACTACGGAATAAAACAGATGCGGATGGTCATCGGCTTTCGTCTACCAATCAACAACCGTTCCATCTTCGGGGTGAAGCGGGGATTGCGGGCGGAAGATAGCACCAATTTTGTCCGCCATCGCTTCATCGTCGAGTTCGATGCCAAGCCCCGGCTTGTCTGGAATCGGCAAGTACCCATCGACTGGAACAAATGGTTCTTTGAGGTAACCCTCGCCAAGCGTCACATGCTCCTGAGACACAAAGTTTGGCATCATGGCATCGAGTTGCAGGCAGGTTGCAAGAGCAATAGGACCGAGTGGACAGTGGGGAGCGACGCCGGCATAGTGCATCTCTGCCATCCCAGCGATGAGGCGTGTCTCAAAAATGCCGCCAACATGGCAGGGGTCTGGATTTAAGATTTTTGCTGCACCGCGCTCCAAAAGCTCACGAAATGCCCAGCGTGTGAAAACACGCTCACCCGCTGCGATAGGAATGCTCGTGGATTGAGCGATGCGCGCCATCTCATCGTAGTTTTCGCACTGACACGGATCTTCAATCCACGCTGGATGTAACGGCTCCAACGCTTTGATGATTGGCATTGCAGCAGCGGGGAGAAATGCACCGTGTAGATCAATGGCAATGTCAATGGAGGGGCCAACAGCGTCGCGAATCTCTCCTACCCAAGCCACCGCTTGGTCAATAAATTCTTTTGTGGCATGAACTTTGGGATACTGTCCCGGCAACCCGATTTTAAACCCTTTGAATCCACGTATCACATCTTCCTTCATCTGCTCAATGGAGCCGCCCCCTTTGTACAGACGGATGCGGTCTCGTGCGCGTCCGCCCAACAACTGCCACACCGGCAGGCCGACACTCTTACCAAGGATATCCCAAAGCGCAGCCTCGACCCCACTGATGGCACTCATCATAATTGCGCCACCATGATAACATGGCTGTCGATACATCGCCTCCCAGTGATGGATAATTCGTCGTGGATCTTGACCGATGAGGTAGTCTTCTAATTCCCTGACCGCTTCAGCGGAGGTTGTGGCACGTCCTTCCAAATATGGCTCGCCTAAGCCGACGATTCCCTCGTCCGTATGCACGCGTAGGAACAGCCAGCGGGGTGCAATTAGGAATGTTTCGAGTTTGGTAATTTTCATCTTGTAATGTACTCCTAAAGCCAGGATATTTAATTTTTCTTGACGCACACTAAGTTAAGGGCTATCATTCGATATGTCCTTGAACGGGATAAGTACAAACCTGCTCGCGGATAATCACCAATCTTCCTTTCCGTTTAGCAAGTGAACACTTCACCGGATCGAGAGACTCATTGGGCATTATATCAACCCGTCCAAGCCACGTCAAACGAATTACGGATCGCTATCTTTGCTGAACGATTCAGCGAAAGGAAACCCGATGAAAAGGGTATGGATTGGCTTCATTCTTTTATTGATTATATCTGCTTGTTCGGACAGGAACACGCCTGAGGATGTTGCGGAGGATTTTGTTTATAACTACTACCTGCATGCAAACCAAGCGATGGCACTACGTTTGAGCGGAGGACTTGCTAAGGAAAAGCTGAAATCGGAAATCGAAATCTTACGGGAAGTCCGAAGCGGTAGTGACCAATCCCAAGTCAAGCCAAATCTTGAGTATAAGCAGGTGGGGAAAAAAATTGAGGACGAAAACCGCGTATTTTTCAGATACCAACTGATTATCAAAGGCACAAGTTTTTCAAACACGGTTCGCAACACTGTGATTTTCACTGAACTGATTGAAGGACAGTGGAAGGTCACCAATTTTGATGAATACGCAGAATAGTGAAAACAGGAAGTGGCAAACGCTGCTGTCTCAATAACGGCAGTTAGCGGACGACCTGTTTGAGCCAGCCCCACATCACGAATTGCTTGCCTGCGGGAGCAACTGCAAAAGTAGGGTCAAACCATGCCGGATCAGCGTCATCATCGGGATGCTTGGTGAGTTTTTGTTGATTACCCCCATCGGTGTCTATTATATAGATTTCAAAGTTACCATCTCTATCAGACGCAAAGGCAATCCGTCCGCCGTCCGGCGACCATGAGGGATGCCAGTCATTACGCGGATTATTCGTCAGTCTCTGTTGATTACCCCCATCAGCGTCTATCAGATAGATTTCGAAGTTACCATCCATCTCAGACGCAAAGGCAATCCGTTCGCCATCCGGCGACCATGAGGGATGCCAGTCGTCACGCGGATTATTCGTCAGTCTCTGTTGATTACCCCCATCAGCGTCTATCAGATAGATTTCAAAGTTACCATCGCTGTCAGATACAAATGCAATCCGCTCACCGTCCGGTGACCATGAGGGATGCCAGTCGCTACGGCGATTATTGGTCAGTCTTTGTTGATTCTTCCCATTGGTGTCTATCAGATAGATTTCAAAGTTACCATCTCTATCAGACGCAAAGGCAATCCGTTCACCGTCCGGCGACCACGAGGGATGCCAGTCGTTACGGCGATTAATGGTGAGTCTTCGCGGATTATTTCCATCGGCGTCCATCACGTAGATTTCACTGTTCCTATCTCGTTTGGAACTAAAGACAATGTGTTTACCGCCCGGCGCCCATGAGGGATCCCATTCAACAGCGGGATTGTTGGTGAGTCTTCGCAGATTTTTCCCATCAACGTTCACCACGTAGATCTCAGGATTCCCGTCCCTCTGAGACACGAAAGCAATCCGCGCCTGTGCGTCACGGTTTACCATAAACAGCGTCAGACCCAATACGGCAATACCAGCTAAAATCAGATGTGCTAGATTGCATCTCTGTCGCATCTACCATTCCTCCTCTGATCCCAAACCGCTTTTTTAACCTTCGGGGTTGATAAAGGTCAACTGGTATAGACAATTCCTGTCCAATTAAAGCCACAACTCAGGTTATTTGACACTCTCAAATCGGATAGTCTATGTCTCCACCCAATGCCGGTATAACGGTTTGACATTGTCAGGCAGTGTCTCGTAAACATCTGAGCATATGAGGGGTGAATCGTAATTTTTCCCGTCTGTCTCAATCACGATCTGGGTGTGCTCTGGATTTCCAGCCTGTGTGGGATTCAGATTAAGCCACCACGGTGCATAGCGAACGATGATGGCGACACGTGGTTTGTCACTACGATTTGGGGGCACCGCATGCCAGAGTCGGCTGTCGTAGAGTAGTACACTACCTGCGGAACCCGAAACCTGCGTTTCCGTCGGATATGGGGCGTCGGGATTAATTCCCGCTATCCCCGCTGCCGAAGGATTGTCGTCGGTTCTATGGCTGCCAGGGATGATATAGGTGCCACCCGTTTCGGGACCAAATGGGGTCAGCATCCAAATCGTTGATAGATGCATGATTGTATCCGGATACGGTGCGGGAACATGTGTGGCGTTGGTTTGATTGTAGGGCCAGTCCGCATGCCAGTAGCCTCGCTCATTTCCGGGGTAGTTTATCACGCAGTCAGTGCAGGATATTCGCACATACGACCCGAACAGCGCGTCGGTGAGCGCCATAATCCGATCATCTGCTAAATACGGAGCGAAGGTCTGGGTTTCGTTGATGACTCCTCTCATATTTGCAACACCCTGAACACCCACACGGTGTCCTCGCGACCTTGTTTTCGCAAGTTCTGCTTCCGCTTTTTCGTGGTGTGCCGCTTGTGCTGCCACTACACTTTCTCGCACCCCATCAATTTTGTCATCCGGGATAATTCCTTCAAGGACGCAATAGCCATTCATTTTCAACTGGTATAGTTTTTCTTCGGTTGACATGTTCTCCTCCTAATGTATTGCATCGCTGCTAACACGCCAATTCCATACTGAACACATAGATAGAATGCCAAAGCCCGACAGGCACTTTACAGTATCCTACGCAACTTGTACGTTAAGGATCGCCTTTTTTTAATTATACCACTCAAAAGAACTTTCGGGTGAAAAACCGTTAAAAATCCAGTGGGAAAACGGAGAATAATTTTCAGAGACTGTGCGCGATGTGACTTTTTAGGAGTCGCGTTTCCTCAGTCGCAGATAACAACCAATTGGAGTACGATTTTATGTTGTTGTCTGTGGAAGAGGTATCAATCTTGGGGAAAACCCTAGTAAGATTCTCTGATTTTTGTTGATGGGAAAGTGCAAAACAGGTACAATGGATTTTTGAGATTTTCCAACAGTTAGCGGTGAAAGTCCCGATGTTGTTTATCTGTTATGGGGATCGCCACATTGTGAAGATTAGATTGGAAGTTTTTATCTAACAAAATCAAGTTAGAAAGGAAGTATCAGATGGCAGAAAAAAGTTTGAAACAACGTATACGCGATGGAGAGGTACTTATCGGGCGGGGAGCCCCCGTTGCATCGGATCCGGATGACCTCAGAGAGATCCTTGACGGAGCAGATTTCGATTTCATCAATACCGACAGTCAGCACTCCGCATTTAATGAAGAACGGTTGAAAACCTTTTGTGAGGTTGCAGACGAATTCGATATGCCCGTTCAATTCCGGATTAAACACACCCGTAATGCCTACCTGATTGGCAACTACTTGGATCTGGGCCCGACGGGCATTGAGGTGCCGCAGGTGGAACTTGAATCGACAGTTGATGAAGCCATTGATTTCTTTTACTATCCACAGGTCGGCAAGCGCAGCTGGGGCGGTGCTTCTCGGAAGGTCGCACCGGAACACAGCGGACGTCTCGAGTATGCACAATGGTGGAACGAAAACGGTGTCCTCTGGATGCAGATAGAGTCCGTTGACGCGGTCACCAATGCGAGAAAACTGGCTAAACCGGGTGTTGATTGCCTTTCTTTCGGGCCAGCGGATCTGACCTTCAGCCTGGAAAGCTATCCCCACCATTCGCTCAAAACCCTTGATGACTGTGCGCGTCATGTAGCGGAGCAGTTGCAAGGTACCGGCGTTGCGGTCTGCCTTCGGGGTATTGCACCAGATGATCGCGATAGATATATTGATATGGGGATTACGATGTTCCTTTAATCACCAAAGTCCATTATAGAACTTAATCCTTGCGTGGGCTCGATACCTTCGCAAGGATTAAGCTGTCACAGAATCACAGGAGGAGAAATTGGCTACATGGTAATGGATAATACGTTTCGAGAAAAACTTAATCAAGGGAAACCAACCATTGGGACACACTACCTCTCCAGCGATCCAGATCTTCCCGAGATCATTGGGGATACCGGTCTATTTGACTACGGCGAGTTCTGTGCTGAGTATAGCACCTTTGACATGCAGCTGCTCTATCACATGGCGCGTTCGGGTCAATGTGGCAACTTACCACTAATGACAAAACTCGACCAGAAAAGCGAGAGTTTTTGGGCGCAAGCTGCCCTCGGTGCGGGCTTTAAGGCGGTTCTCTTTACGGATGTGCGTACCGTGGAGGATATTGAGCGATGTCACCGTGCAATCAGACCGGACCTCCCGGGTGTCGATGGACACATGGGGGTAAAGATTCGTCGTTCTGCACTATCGGGTTATAGCGCAGACGGCTATATCGAAGATCTGAATTCGATTGTATTCTTGATCATGATTGAGAAAAACGTAGCGGTTGACAACATTGACGAGATTCTGACTGTTGCAAAAGAAAAAGGGGTTGACATGACCCAATGGGGTCCCGCAGATTTTGGCTTCTCCAGAGGCGAACCAAACCTCATGAACACCCCGGAGATACAGCCGTTCGAAGAACTTGTCATCAAGAAGTCAATAGAATACGACGTTGCTCCACGGATCGAAATTGGTCAACCCGAAGAAGCAAAACGGTATATTGATCTGGGTGTCCGTCACTTCTGTATGGGCTGGGACAGATTCATATACCAAAGCAGCTTAACCCAACTCGGCGAAGGGCTTCGGAAAATTGTAGACCCCCTCTAATGACGGATGCTATCCGGAAATCGAGGTTTTAGTCCCAAACGTGCTCTCGATTAAAACCTCGGCTGCCGATCCACCGGGTTAAAATGGTGGCCACAATGAGTGTAGCCAATACGGGAGGCGAATATGGAGTTAGCAGACATTAAAAAGGTGGGAGTTGTTGGGGGAGGAACCATGGGGTTCGGTATCGCGATAAATTTCGCGTTAGGCGGGTACCCCACCGTAATCAGGGATCTCAGTGATGCACTTCTTCAGCAGTCTATGAAAAATATCCAAGCCTCCATGGACCTCTTTGTCGAGGAGGAACTGATAACCCAAGCGGAAGCCGACGGCGCCCTCAATCGAGTCACAACTACTACCGACCTAGAGGAAGTAGCAACACAAAGCGATTTTATCACCGAAGTCATTGTCGAACGATTAAAGGACAAGCAGGTTCTCTTCAAGACACTGGATCAGTTGTGCCCACCGCATACCATCATCGTTAGCAATACCTCCGGATTTGTTATGAGCGATATTGGCGCGGATGTCAAGCGACAAGACAAAATTGGATTAACACACTATTTCGCACCGCCGCACATCGTACCGGGTGTTGAGGTCGCCAAGGGTCCCGGCACAACCGACGAAACCTACAATATCATCTATGACTTGATGCAAAAGGTTAGGAAGATCCCAATCCGGGTACGCAAAGAGTTACCGGGCTACCTGCTGAACCGGATACAGGGTGCGATGGGACGCGAAGCAGCGCGATTGTGGGCAGAAGGGGTGGCAACCGCTGAAGACATTGAACTCGGCATCCAGTCTACTTTCGGTTTCCGTATGCCCCACGAAGGTCCATTTCTCCACTACGATTTAGCGGGTATCTGGAAATGGTCCGCAGATATACGAACGCGGAGACGGAGGGGATCCGAGCCGATTGACGAAGCCGCTGAGAAAATTAGCGAGCGTATGGCAGAAGGAAAGCCGTGGTTTGTTGATCCGAACAGGTTCGATGAGGCGGTCGAGAAAAGGGACCGAGAGTATATACGTCGTTTGAAAGAATTGTACCGGACAGATAAAAAATAAGACGTTAGAAACTCTCTTAACGCAAATTGCTAGCTATATGCGACGCAGTAAAAGTCAAACCCCGATACCGGTAGGTCGGACATCTTGCCCGACTCATAGTCCCAGTGGGGCGACATGTATGCGGTATCATAGCGCAACCAGCAACTTAGGTTGTCTTAAATGGAAGTTTTGAAAACAGGATTGAAGAAAAATGACCGGATACAACGTGGTCTTATTCGACCTAGACGGAACTCTTACCGATTCAAAACTTGGCATTACCAAGTCCGTTCAATATGCTTTATCGAAATTTAAGAGCCGAGAAGACAATCTTGATAACCTTGAATCTTTTATTGGTCCACCGCTGTCTGAGTCATTTCAGAAACATTACGATTTTGAATCTGGTAAGGCGCAACAGGCTGTCGGTTTTTATCGCGAATATTTTTCTACGTCCGGAATATATGAAAATGAGGTATACCCCGGAATCCCCGATCTCTTGGCAGATCTGAAGAGCAAGCGGAAGGAGCTGATTGTTGCAACGTCGAAGCCAACCGTTTATGCTAATCAGATTTTAAATACCTTCAACCTCCATCAATACTTCACTGCCGTTGTCGGAAGCCATCTTGACGGGACAAGGACTTCAAAGACCGAGATTATCGCACATGCATTATCGACGCTGGTAAAACCGAAAGAAAGCAACGCTGTGATGGTAGGCGATCGGGAACATGACATCATTGGTGCCGAAGGCAATGCGATTGACTCGATTGCGGTGACCTATGGATATGGCACACCTTTGGAATTGCAACGTGCGAACCCTACCTACTTGGTTCATGCTGTTGAGGACATTGGAACGTTGACCGGCTAGTCCAGAAGTTCTACAACTGTTTTTAAGTGTTTTTAGGGCGTTAAACGTTGTTCCCATTCGCTGCAGATCCAAAACCGGTCTGTAAGTCCTTAGTGTTTTGGTCGTTGGGTGTTGCGGTATGACTTCGTTTTTTGTATGATATGGGCCGTGCACCAAGAGCAATTTATGGCAGGGCAGCAACAATGTCCCCGTACTCTTCCTCCGTGAATGCGCGAAGGGTTTCAACACGAACGTTACCTTCTGACGCAGTGGAAAGCGCGAACTTGGCTGCGGTCTTATCATCTGGAGCTTCAATGATAGTAACGAAGTCGTACTGCCCCATCACCAGATAAAACGCTTTAAATTCTGCACCGAGAGCGTGAGCGTTTTTTTGGGCGGCTTTAGTACGTGCAGGTCCTTCTTTAATGTTCTGTATACCTTGTTGTGTGTAACGACCTAATGCAATATAAGTAGGCATTGAATTCCCTCCCTTGATGGCTATTTATGGTATCCTCTCAAAACTCGGCTCATTGTAGCAAAAGGCGCGAAATCCGACAATGGAAAATTGAAGAAGGGGCGTAGGATGTGCAAGGTGTGAACGAGATGTATTCGGAACGAAAAGGGGCATTACTTTCGCATCGTGAAATAAGTTCAGAAAATGGGGTATGTGCATGAATAATGATGGAATTGCCTTACAAAATCTTAACGGCTCAATCGCAGTGGTAACTGGAGCGGCTCAAGGGTTAGGCCTTGGAATCGTCGAGCAACTCGCCCGCGATGGAGCAATGACAATTATTGCCGATCTGCAACTGGAAAAGGCTGAGGCAGAAGCTGACCGGCTACGTGCTGACGGTTTGAAGGTGTGTGCTGCGCACTTGGACATCACCAACAGCACTAAGGTAACGGCATTTTTTGAAAGGGTTGTCAGCAAACATGGACGGTTGGATATTCTGGTCAACAACGCTGGCACGGGTCAAAAGGTCACCCCCATCGTTGAGCTGAGTGATGCAGAGTGGGACCGTGTGTTAAACGTCACCTTGACTGGGGCATTTTACTGTTGCCGCGCTGCCGGTGGGATTATGGAGGATCAGGAACGGGGCTGCATCGTTAATGTTGCCTCGATCAATGGTCAAAATCCAGCGGCACTGGTTGCAGCGTATAACGTAGCAAAGGCGGGCATAATCAGCTTGACCAAAACATTGGCTATCGAATTGGCAGCCTATGGAATCCGAGTAAATGCCGTGAGTCCGGGTCCGGTCTATACCGAATTTAACAGGAGAAATATGGCGCAACGTTGCGAGACACTTAATATTACTGAGGACGAGATGATCGAGCGCATCCGTAGTGCCATTCCGTTGGGACGATGGGGCGAACCCACCGACATTGCCCGCGGTGTTGCTTTTCTATGTAGTCCGCAAGCATCCTGGATTACGGGCGAGGTGCTTAGGGTTAGCGGCGGTATGGAAGGTGTCTCTGCAACTCCACCGAAACGTCAGAAGAACTGAACATTGATTTTACCATTTGGAATGGGCGCATAAACTTATGCTAAGGAGATTACTGAATGACTGAAGTTCAGAACGATGATCATATTTTTCATAGAACACTGAAGCAGCAGTGGCAACAGATTTCTCACGGTGAGGGGGTCTATCTATTTGATACAGACGGCAAACGTTATCTTGACGCGTGTGCAGGGGTGCACGTGGTAAGCATCGGTCACGGCGTCAAAGAGATTGCCGATGCTATGGGCGAACAGGCAAGTCAAGTCTGTTTCACATATAGCCGTTTCCTCACGCAAGCGCAAATCGACCTCGCACAAAAAATCGGCGACATGGCACCGGAGGGACTTTCAAAAGTATTCTTCGTCTCCGG
Source organism: Candidatus Poribacteria bacterium (assembly GCA_965220385.1). GTDB lineage: Bacteria > Poribacteria > WGA-4E > WGA-4E > PCPOR2b > PCPOR2b. The sequence goes on from OZ244825.1 coordinate 3,501,491, forward strand.
CGGTTCTGAGGCGACGGAATCCGCCATGAAGATGGCGCGAAAATATCATATTGAAACTGGCAACTCAAAAAAATACAAGGTGATTTCGCGGTGGCAGAGCTGGCACGGTAATACGATCGGTGCGCTGTCAATGTCTGGCAGGACGTCATGGCGGGACGATTATGTTCCTTATCTGCTCGATTTTCCACACATCCCAGCCCCCTACTGCTATCGATGCCCGTACGGACAGGAATATCCCGAGTGTCATCTCAGTTGTGCGGACGAACTTGAGCGCGTAATTCATCAGGAAGGCAGTGAGTATATCTCCGCTTTTATCGCTGAACCAATTCTTGGCACGTCGGCAGCGGGGGTAGCCCCTCCGCCGGACTATTACCCCACCATTCGGGAGATTTGTGACCGTCATGATATCCTAATGATTACCGACGAAGTGGTAACCGGATTCGGGCGCACAGGGGTCAATTTTGCTATCGAGCATTGGGACGTTATCCCCGATATCATGACCACTGGAAAAGGGTTGAGCAGCGGCTATACGCCTATCGCTGCAACGATCGCTCACGAAAAAGTCTACGACGCTATCTATAAGAAATCAAGTAGCTTTACACATGGACATACTTACGGTGGGAATCCCCTGTCATGTGCCACTGCACTCGCCGTGCAGAACTATATCGAGAAGTATGATCTCGTTACACAGTGTGCACAGATGGGAGATCTGATGCTTGAAAAACTGAAGCCCCTTCAAGCGTCACCGATTGTTGGGAATATTCGCGGGAAAGGGCTGCTGACTGGTATCGAATTTGTTGCTGACAAAGAGACAGGAACACCATTTGATGTTTCAAAAGGCGTGACCTCAGCCGTCGTAGATTTAGCTTTTGACAAGGGAGTTTTGATAATGCCCGGCGCACCCGGCTTAATTGATGGCGTGGCTGGCGATCACATCGCCATCAGCCCCCCATTCACAATCAACGAGTCGGAGGTTCTGCAAACCGTTGATGTGCTGACAGCGACGATTGACGAGGTTACAAAATGTTTAGGATATTAGAATTTTATGGGAAGGTGCCCCTTTCTAATATTGGTTATCCCTCGTAGTGATTGAACACCATCGGGCAGTGAAGAGTGCATTCATCAACGCCTCTCGTGCGGCAGAGGTATCAATTCCTCGCAACGCATTTGCTGCATAAAAACGATTGTACCGATTCTCGTCCTCTAACATCTCCACCAAAGCAGGTATGGCGTCGTCCGCGGGTTGCCCTAATTTCGCCAAAGTAAGCGCGGCGTTCCGCCGAACCCGGTAGTCTTCATCTCGCACCGTTTCGACTAGCAGCGATGTTGCATCTGAGCTGCATGACCCAATAGTCCCCAACGCTTCAATTGCGTTACGACGTACCCACCAGTGCTCGTCATTTGCGCGTTCCATCAGGGCCAGCATAGCATCCCCTGCTGACTGCCCAATCTTTGTTAGCACGTCCACAGCCATCGCACGAACCCACCAATGCTCGTCCGCCAACGTGTCAATCAATCCCGGAACTGCTTCTGAACCAATTGCGGATAGCGCTTGCGCCGCATAGCCGGCGGTCGGGTTGGTGCCATGTAGATTGTCAGGGGGTTTGGCAGTTGTTTCCTCGATCGATGCAAGGGTTTCCTTCCGCATAGCATCAATTAATACAGGCACGACAGACTGCCCCATCCGCCCCAACGTATAGGCAGCGTTCAGACGGACGCTTTCTGATTCATTACCCAAAGCCTCCACCAAAGCTGACGCTGTATCTCCCGAGGCCTCCGGATCCGAAGCATGGTTTCCGCATAGCCAGTTCCAGACATCTACCGAGGTGGCTCGATTTTCATCGCTTGCATCACCTTCCCACCCACGACGTTTATGATCCCAAGAAGGGACTTCAGGGGGCTGCATACGCGCAAACTGAAATTTGAGCATGTATCGTTTCTTTGTGCTAAGATTCGGCGTTGCACGGTGCCAAGCATCGAAGTGAACGAGTGAGACTGTACCGGCTTCACCGCATAAGGACGACGCAGGTTCGCTAGCCAGTTGCGGATCGGCATTGCTAACTTTCTTGTGAAATTGCTTGCCGGGCAGTAGACCTGTTGGTCCCATATCTTCGGTTGTATCTTGAGGATAATAGAGCGCAAGTACCCACTGAAAGCGGGGGTGACGCATATTGTGATCGAACACATAACAATCCTTATGCCATTGCTGCCCTTTGCTGTCGGGAGGATTGAGATGGCAGTGTCGGTGGGGATTCATGATGTAGCCTTCCCCCAACAGACTGGTCAAGGCACCCTTTAACGCCGGATGATCGAAGACCTTCTGGATCTGTGGGATGCGGGGCAAGATATTGTTACCGGTATTGCCCTCACCTTCAAACATCGCCTCAATTTGTTGGTAGATGTCGCGATGAAATTCGGGAGGGTAGTCGGCTCGGACAGTGATGTAACCATCAGTAATAAATTGTTGCATCTGAGCATCATCGAGGAGATCTGTCATTTTCTTTCCTTTCTGTAGCAGCCTGACATTTGACAGGCACGGCAGCTCTACATTTACCCTATCATATTTTGTCTAACGGCAAGTCGCCTCGTAACAGGAAGTATCCCCAATTAGGATAGGATAGCCAATCAGACATAATTATAACTGATACAAGTATCGAAAGCGAGTATTATCGATCAGCGCAATTTACAGTTGAAAGAAGATTCGATTTGTGGTATGCTTTTGATTTGGTAAGGTTCCGAGCTTGCGCAAGGTTAGAACACCCCGCTCGATTCAGGAATTAGCGTGAACATAAAATCAGGATTGTGCGATTCATCTGCGCGAACTTTCCAAGGGGCTGCCGAGAACCGGAGCAATATAGGAACTGACTACTGAAGGGAGCCGTCGAGTAACATGCGTCTTGAAATCGGCATCATCGCGCTTGTTGAGGAAGTGTTAGAGGTTCCTGCTGAACGACGCGCCCAATTCGATTGGCTGATTAACAAACCGTCTCTGGCACATTTTGGTCAATACTATTCAAGAATTGTTGATCTCTTTGAGAAGATGGGCGGCGATTGGGCGGGCTTATCCACAAAAGCGGAGGGATACTTGACACCCGATGCCTATTTCCCCGCGCCCTACAATTTTATATTCGAATTCGATGAACTACAGCACTTTACCACGTTCCGTCAGGCGACTTTGGGCGGGTATCCGGAAGACTTAGCTCTCGGTTTTGACCGCCAAGCGTACCTCCAGTTATGTGTCAAACATCAAAAGATGGCGATTCGGAAAGGTACGGATCGCTTTCGGCGCAAGACAGCGGATTTCCCGTTCCCCAACGGTCGAGCGGCCCAACGCGCCTTTTTCGACACCTTTCGGGACTGGCTACCGCCGTTGCACGGACTGAAACCGACCCTGCGTTTGGCGGAATTTGAAGTCACTGACATTCTCAGCGGCAAACTAATCGGAGATGCCGCTAAGGACCATATTCGCTCGTTAGTTGAGCAGCGACTGGCTCAAGCGGAGCCAGTTATGTAGTGTATGACGAGACTTTTCAAAACTGCTCGACAGCAATCTTCTACACAACTCCGTTAGAAAAAGGAAGCAACACCCTAAATGAGCAAACAACCGACCGGCTCCGTTTCTCTCTCAAACTATCCACTGCTTCAACAGATTGGAAATACACCGCTGGTCAAAATAGACCTATTTGTCGATGAGTTGCCTGATGTAGAAATCTATGCAAAAGCAGAGATGTACAATCCGGGTGGTTCTATTAAAGATAGACCCGTTCTGCGTATGTTGACCGAAGCCATTCGATCCGGCGAGCTAACGCGCGAGAAGTTTATCCTTGATTCAAGCTCTGGGAACGCCGCAATCGCTTACGCTATGATTGGTGCTGTCTTAGGCTACCAAGTCGAATTGGTCATTCCCAGCAACGCCAGCGAAGAACGAAAAAAGCGGATTCAAGCACACGGCGCAAATATTATCTACACAGATGCAATCCTTGGTTACGACGAAGCCCTCCGCGAAGTCCACCGCCGCCACGAAACGACTCCCGACAAGTACTACTTCGCCGATCAGTACAAAAACGAAAACAACTGGCGTGCACATTATGAGACAACAGGGGTAGAAATTCTGGAACAAACAGCGGGACGGATTACCCACTTTGTCGCAGGGGTGGGAACAGGAGGAACAATCACCGGCGTCGGAAAACGTCTCAAAGAATATAGTCCAGATATTCAAATTTGCGGCATTGTTCCTGATGAATTCCCCGGCATTGAGGGACTCAAGCCAATGGGAAGACCCGAAGACATCGTTCCAGAGATTCTCGACGAGAGTATTATTAATCAGAAAATCTCTGTTACCATTGATCACGCGTATGATATGTGCAGCCGTCTAGCAAGGCAGGGTTGGTTCGTTGGCCAATCCTCCGGAGGATACCTGCAAGGTGCTTATGAAGTTGCCAAAGAGATCAAAGAGGGCGTTATCGTTACCGTCTTTAACGATCTCGGAGAGCGATATTTCAGCACAAGACTGTGGGATTAGAACGGAAAATTTCAGATGTCTCAAGATTGTTTAGATACATTAACCTTTTCACATACAATGTATGATCACGTCTCTCGTGCGATGGCGTTTCAGGCTTCGACAGGCGCGGACGCGGAGAGTTGGCAGCGGGATCTGCGAGCCAAACTTGTTGAACTGCTCGGTGGTTTCCCAGACGAAAGGTGTGAATTGCTGCCCAGAGTCACGGAAACGAAGGAGTTCTCAACCTATACCCGTGAAACAGTGCTATTCCAAAGCCGTCCAAACATGACTGTTTTTGGCTATCTACTGCTGCCCAAAGATTTTGAAAAGCCAGGGCCCACTATTCTCTGCCTTCACGGACACGGACGCGGTGTTGATGACATCGTCGGGATTCAGGAAGATGGCACGATGCGAATCGAATACGGTGAATACCAAAACGATTTTGCCCTTCAGTGTGTCGATCAAGGCTACGCTGCTTTGGCCATCGAACAGTTTGGGTTCGGACATCGTCGAGATGATGCGGCGTGTCAGCGGGGAGCTGGCAACTCATCATGTCTGCCTGCCTCCGGGGCGGCGTTTCTACTGGGAGAAACCATGATCGGCTGGCGGGTCTACGACGCAATGCGTTCTCTCGACTACCTTTCAACACGTCCTGAAATTGATATGAACCGGATCGGTGTTATGGGCATCTCCGGGGGTGGCACGACGACCTTTTATTCGGCAGCAATAGATGAACGGTTCAAAGTTGCAGTCGTCAGCGGCTATTTTAATACATTCCGCGATAGTATTTTGAGTATCAGCCACTGCATCGACAACTATATCCCCGGCGTTCTCAAGTATGCGGAGATGTATGACATCGCTGGTTTGATTGCGCCACGGGCAATGTTCGTCGAGTCGGGCACGGAAGATACTATCTTCCCAATTAATGCAACCCGATTTGCGTTTGACCAAGCGCAGGAAATTTTTCACGTCTTCAATGCCGAAGATCAGTTGGGGCTTGAGGTGTTTGACGCTGCCCATAGCTTTCACGGGGTTGGGGCATTTCAATTCCTTGATCAAAAGTTGTGATAGATATAGGATTTACGCAGCTGGTTCATAAGTCCCCCTGATAAGGGGGATTTAGGAGGTTAAAAAAATCTCGTGCGGTGTGCTAAATTTGCATAAGTCCTGAAATAGATAATTACCAATGACACTAGTTTGCAATTGTCGATATGTGCTCCGCTCAGAGACCGAGAGTGAAACGCAATGCGTGAAACGTGAAAATAATTTGTTGATCGCTCATTGGTTCATTAATGAACTTTTGAACCAATGAACCAATGAACTCTTGAGCAGTGAGGAGGTTAGGTTGGAACGCACGCCCGTTATTGAGTTGGTCTCAATTGGAACAGAGCTAACCCTCGGGCAGATTCAGGATACTAATGCCCACTGGATTGCCCAGCAGATTCTTCAGCTCGGTGGCCAGCTACGTCGTGTGACGATGCTTCGGGATGAGTTTGATGAAATGCTTGAAGCCATTGAGGATGCGATTCATCGGAAAACAGATCTGATTCTCACCACCGGAGGACTCGGACCAACCCCCGATGATATGACTGTGCAGATTATTGCAAAAATTCTCGGGGTGCAGTCTATTGTACATGAGGAAACATTAGCTTCCTTCATGGAGAGACGGGGTTTAACGGAACGCGACGACGCGACCGATGCGATGGTCAACATGGCAACGGTTCCCGAAACTGCTGACGTCTTTCAGAACCCGGTCGGCTGGGCACCGTGCGTACGTGTCACAAGAGATTCGTCTTCAATCCTACTGATGCCGGGTCCTCCGCGGGAAATGAAATCCATTTTTGAGTCCTACATTGCGCCGCTGATTGCTGAACGCTATAGTGCCAAAATCGCCACGTTGCGTGTTTATGTAAATATGTTTGAAGCGGAAGTTTCGCCGCTTTTGCAACAGGTAATGGGCGAACATCCAGATGTCTACTTAAAGGCTTATGTCGCCTTGCGACGCGATGACAATCAATACATGCCCGTTGATTTGGTTTCGACAGGCAGCGATGAAGACAGGGCTCAATCGCAACTTCGGGCAGCGGCGAATTCGCTTCGCACACTTGTCACCAAAAAAGGAAAAATCTTCAGTCTTGACAATGAATGATCAGTTACACTCATGAGGGTTACGGCTTGACGTTTGAACCCGGACCACGGTTAGGCTACATTTGGAAAATCACTATTTGTGACCAATGCCTTAACCCTTTAACTATATAAGGAGATGCATACCAGTGAGAGGTAGAAGACCGACACAAGGAAGAAACACATCACCAAATAGGAATAGACCAGCACAAAGTAGAGGTTCTGGGCAAGGACGAGGACCTGGGCAAGGACGAGGACCTGGGCAAGGACGAGGACCTGGGCAAGGCAGGGGACCCGGGCAAGCGCGAGGGCCTGCACAAAGCACAGGAAAAAGCAGGAATAAAAAGAAAAACAAGCGCGACTTTCGTAAGGATAAGGTTGAAGTTCGCGCAGAACAAGAAACTCAGGATACCAAAGATGGTGTCCAGTCTCGAGTCCGAGCAAAGGAAGACAAGATCGAGGTCCAAGGGACAGTGATTGAAACCCTGCCGAATGCTATGTTTCGAGTCGAATTGGACAACAAACACGAGATCTTGGCGCACATCTCCGGCAGAATGCGAAAGAATTTCATCAGAATTCTTCCGGGAGATAAAGTCCTTGTCGAACTTTCGCCCTACGATTTAACACGCGGACGCGTCATTTATCGAGATCCAGGGCGGCGCTCCCAAGGTTAGATTTATCGCTCAACAACATACCTGATTACATTGAAGCGCAGCATACATACACTGCTTGTCAATTATCTGGGGTGTGCATTATTCGAAAGAAAGTGAGTTGGGGCACAGACCATGCCCGTAATACAGTTACGGTTTCTTAGCCTAAGATTGCGAGAATCGTAGCTTGTCCCGCTGGGGACATTTCTTCATTTAACTTGCCTCCTAATCCATCGAGACTTTGTGTCACGAGGGATGTACTTCGTAATAATCCACACGTCTCAATTCTCTCACGTGATAATTTTGGCTTATTGCCAGTGTTGACATATCGGCTTGATTCCCCAAATCCATCATATCACGCCAGCGATCCATGTGGTCAGGTCCCCATCCCGGAGGAATAATGAAAACATCTCCAGCCCAGCGTCCTGAGTCGCGCATAACCTTACGCGCCGTGCTATTAGGATTCATCCTAATGCCTGTGAACGCCTATTGGATCGCCATGGTCGAGATGGTCTGGCACGGCTTCCACTTCTCCGCGACTTCCATCCCGATGAACGTTATTTTCATCGTTTTCACCCTTGCCCTCGTGAACGCTGGTGTCTACCGTTTCTTTCCCGCCCACGCGCTGACCCAAGCGGAACTACTTGTCATTTACATTATGATGGCAACGACGACATCAGTGATCGCCCACGATAACATGGTCAGTCTGATGGGTCCGCTCACGCACGCATTCTGGTTCGCCTCACCTGAAAACGAATGGAAACAGCTTATTCATCCCCACCTCCCGAGATGGCTTGTCATGGAACACACCGAGATGGCACGCCCATTTTACGAAGGTGGTGCAAATTTCTTCACTGATGGCTATTTGCGTTTCTGGATAGCACCTATCCTGAGCTGGACAGCAATTGCCACACTGATCTTTTTCCTCGTCGCCTTCCTGAACGTACTTATCCGACGCCAATGGATTGAACACGAGAGGATGCCGTATCCAATCGCTCAATTGCCGCTCGATATGACGGCTCCGGGGATGAGCTTCTTTCAGAACCGTGCGATGTGGTGGGGATTTGGCATTGCAGCGACAATCGAAATTATCAACGGTCTCAACTTTCTTTATCCATCCGTTCCACTGATACCAATCCGTGAACCGACCGCGGATCTTGCCTTGTGGTTGAACAATGAACCGTGGGATGCAATCGGAACAACCTATTTTCACTTGCGACTGTTTATGATCGGATTGTGTTTTCTGCTCCCAATTGATCTAAGCCTCTCGATGGCGTTCTTCTACTGGGTCCGAAAAGCACAGTTTATCGGAGGACGGGCTGCTGGTTTGTATACGATTCCCTACTACCCCTTCCAGCCAAACCAAGCCGTTGGTGCTTTCTTAGCGATTATCGCGATGGCTATCTGGGCGGGCCGAAAGCATTTCCGGGAAATTCTTAAACGCGTGGTCGGCATAAATACATCCCTTGACGATTCAGAAGAACCGGTGCGATACCGAACTGCCGTCATTGGCATCTTAATTTGTCTGCTTCTCCTCTATGTGATCTCCAGTCATGCGGGAATGTCTTTCTGGGTGTTCCCACTCTTCTTTGGCATATACATGGTGATTGCAGCAGCGGTCACACGCATTCGTGCCGAACTTGGTCCGCCCGTGCATAACATGGGAGGCGTCAATCCACAGACCATTCTAACGTCGGTGGCTGGTGTAACAGCTTTCGGCAAGAGCGACTTGACACTGTTTTCACTTTTCTCGTGGTTTAACGGCTCAAACCGAAGTCACCCAATGCCCCATCAGCTTGAAGGCTTCAAACTTGCCCAACGTACAGGTATCAGCAATCGTCGGTTGATGGTAGTTATGCTTCTTGGAATTGCGCCCAGCGTTTTCATCGCTTTTCTTGTTTATCTTTACTGTCTATACGACTTTGGTGCCTCAATCGCCGTAGACGCCCCTGGACAGGTGTTGGGCCCGGGACAGGGTGTCTACAACCAACTCTCCGGTTGGTTCCAATTCCCTCGTGAGATAGATATTTTTGGCACCTTCGCGATCGGCTTGGGGTTCGCATTTACCATGCTGCTGGGCCTCCTGCGACTCAAATTTATCTGGTGGCCTCTGCACCCAGTCGGATATGCGATGGGCATTAACGGCGGCACCATGGATCACTACTGGTTCGCCCTAATCCTCTGTGGAACCATTAAGTTCATCGTCTTCAAGGTTGGCGGAGCGCGTTTATATCGACGTTTCTTGCCCTTCTTCCTAGGGCTGATTTTGGGAGATGTCGCCAGTGGATGCTACTGGTCAATTCTGAGCGTGATTATTGAGACACCGTTGTATGTGGTCTGGTTCTGGTAGGAAAGTGAGGGAGCATGGCAACAATCTTGGTTGACCCGCGCCGGCAGATTGATGCTATCCATCCGAACATCTACGGAAATTTCATCGAACACCTGCGACGCTGTATCTACGGCGGTATCTACGAGGAGAACTCACCATTGTCCGATGAGAGAGGTTTCCGGCAGGATGTGCTCGCAGCCATCAGGTCGTTGAAGGTGCCGAATGTCCGTTGGCCCGGTGGAAACTTTGTCTCAGCGTACCACTGGATGGACGGTATCGGTCCCAAGGACGAACGCCCACGCAAGATGGAACTGGCGTGGAATACGGTCGAATCGAACCGCTTTGGGACAGACGAGTTTATCGAATTTTGCCGTGCAGTCGGGACGGAACCGTATATCTGCGTCAACATGGGTAACGGCACAATGGATGAGGCACAGCACTGGGTGGAATACTGCAACGGGGTGGAGGATACATACTACGCCAATCTCCGTCGGAAAAACGGACACGACGAACCGTATCGAGTGAAATACTGGGCATTGGGTAACGAGGTTTCAGGGCACTGGAAGATCGGACATAAGCCAGCGGAGGAGTACGCTGCTCTTGCGTACGAATACGCGAAAGTGATGAAACTGGTTGATAAAAATATCGAACTGGCTGCCTGCGGCTCATTTGAACAGAATGCTTCCGATATGAAATGGAATCAGGTGGTGGTCGAAAAACTGGCAGACATCGCCGATTACCTCGCTATCCACATGTACGTTGGCGATTGGTACGGTGGTTATTACGAGTATATGGCCGCATCCGAGCATATTGAGAAATTTATCCGTGCCGCTCGCGGGATCATCGACGTTGGTGTGTATTATTCAGAAAGTGGGAAGAAACTTAAAATCGCCTTCGATGAATGGAATGTGATGTACAGCCACGATCCCGAGCATCCGCGGCATGAGCGATACACATTACAGGACGCCTTAGCCGTCGGTATGTTCCTCAACGCTTTCCTCCGCCATGCAGATGCAATCAAGCTGGCAAACATGGCGCAATTGGTCAATGTCATTGCGCCCATCCACACCAATACAGAAGGACTGTTTTTGCAGACAATCTTCTGGCCCCTGCAACTACACACCCTCCAAAATGGGACGATCGCACTCGACGCGCACTGGGAATCGGACTGTTTTGAGACGGAAGCACACGGCAAAGTCCCATACCTTGATGCGTCCGCGAGTTATCAGCCCGATCTTGGGCGTATTTCGATTAACCTGATTAACAAGCATCGGACGGATGCGCTGCCGGTCACAATCGAAAATCAGCACGGCAACCTCAAGCACGATGGTAGTCTGTTTGAGATTACCGGTGAGGATCCCATAGTGACAAATGACTTTGGCGAAGAAAATGTAAAACTGGTCAAGCGTGAATTGGAGGTCCCATCTAATCCGTTCACAGTCACACTACCACCACATTCGATGTCGATGGTGCAGGTATACCTCGGGTGATACCATTCACCTCTGCTTTGCTGTTAGCTGCGTAAAATTTGGCAGCCTCCAATACGAAACAGAGGCACCCTCCTCTGGAATAAGTAAAGGATATAGAGACCATGGGAACAGGCACAGAGCGTCCGAACCTTTTATACATCCATTCCGACCAACACAACCCCGCCGTCATCGGTTGTTATGGCGATCCATTGGTGCAGACTCCTAACCTCGATAGTCTTGCAGCACAGGGAACTCTCTTCACAAACGTCTACTGCCCATCACCTGTATGTGTGCCATCGCGGATGTCGATGTTGGCGGGACAGTATCCATCTGACATTGAGGTCTGGACGAACAATCACATATTAGATTCTGGGATCCCCACCTTCGCACATGCGATGGGGGCAGCAGGATACCATCCGGTGCTGATTGGTCGGATGCACGGATTGGGACCAGATCAGCTGCACGGTTACGCAGAGCGGTTGGTCGGTGATCACGGTGGCAACTACCCCGGCAACGGTGCAGCTCCGAAAAATTCACGGGGCAGCCTACAAAAATCAGGGGCTGGTCAAAGCAGCTATCAGGTCCATGACGAGGATGTGACTGCTGCTACCGTGAATTACCTCGACCGACTCGGTGTTCAAAAACGGGCTGGCTTGCCAGCGGAACCGTTCTGCCTCTCGGTAGGATTCATGCTTCCACATTCGCCCTATGTGGCACGCCGGGAGGATTATGAACTTTACCGAGACGTGATGACCCTCCCCAAACATCCTGAACCGTTCTCTGATGCACTCCATCCCTACTTCAAGTGGTGGAGAGAGTGGGGCGGTCTCATTGATGTGCCTGAATCAGAGATTCTCAGTGCACGAACAGCATATTGGGCGTTGGTAACGCGGATGGACGTAATGATCGGTGAGATTCTTACCGCGCTCCGAAAGAATGGCCTCGCCGACAATACACTCATCATCTACAGTTCCGATCACGGAGATCAGGTCGGTGAACACGGACTGTGGATGAAGCGCACGTTCTATGAGGCATCGGTTAAGGTGCCGGCGATTCTCTCCTGGCCCGGTGCCTTACCGGAAGGCGTTCAGTGTGATAATGTTCTCAGTTCGCTTGACCTAAACGCGACAATGCTGGAAGCTCTCGGTGCACCGCCTCTACCCAACGCTCGCGGCAGAAGTGTTCTTGATCTGCTACGTCAGGGCGATACGGAGTGGGAAGATCTTGCTTTCTCCGAATACTGTACCTACGAGGGCTGCCCCGATAATATCGGGATTCAAAGCAACTTGCATCGAATGATCCGACGGGACGAGTGGAAACTAAACTACTACCATGGCCAAGAGCCGCAGCTGTTTAATCTCGCTGAAGATCCCGACGAATTACAAGATCGGGCGCAGGATCCGAATTGCCGAGAAATACGGGAACGCCTGACTGCCGAGGTGCTGGAAGGGTGGGATCCCGAAGCGGTTGCCGAGAAGATGGCAGAGAAACGGGCGGACCTAGAGATAATCCGCGCCTGGGCAGAACACACCAAACCGAACGACCAATTCCGTTGGGACCGCCGTCCGGAGATGGACTATCTGGATTGAACTTCGTCCAATCAACGCAAGGAGATTCACGTCAAATGTTATATTGGTTAGCCTCCGCGGTCACGACTGCATCGAAAGCCACTTTAACTCCTCCCGTCGCAAAAACTGATTCCAAAGTGGACACAGTGCACGGTGAAGTGCGCCTTGACAACTATTTTTGGTTAAGGGAGAAATCAAATCCAGAAGTTATCGAATACCTTGAAGCCGAAAACAGATATACCGAGGCAGTGATGCAGCATACCGCGGACTTTCAGGAACAACTGTATCAAGAACTGCTGGCAAGAATCAAAGAAACCGATCTCTCCGTTCCCGAAAAGATGGGTGACTACTACTATTACACCCGCACGGAAGAGGGAAAACAGTATCCGATCTACTGTAGGAAAAAGGGAAGTTTGGAGGCAGAAGAGGAGATACTCCTAGATCAGAACGCACTTGCCAAAGGACATGAATATCTGGAGATTGGCGTTTACAAAATCAGCCCGAATCATCAACTGCTGGCTTATTCCACTGATACCACCGGTGGAGAGAGTTATACACTGTGTATCAAAGACCTGAATACCGGTCAACTGTTAGAGGACCAGATCCCAGACACCTACTACAGCGTTGAATGGGCAAACGACAATCAGACTCTCTTTTACACCACACTGGATGCGGCAAAGCGTCCCTATAAACTGTACCGACACCAACTCGGCAGCGACCCGGCAGCAGATGTGCTCATCTATCATGAAACAGATGAGTCGTTTTTTCTCGACGTCTCCAAGACGAGAAGCAAGGCTTACTTGCTGATGGAACTGGAGAATATCAATACCTCTGAAGTCCACTATCTGGAAGCGGATCAACCTACAGGTGATTTCAAAGTCATTTCCCCACGCCAGTCGGAGTTGGAGTACTCCGTTGAACATCACAGCGATCAGTTTCTCATCGTCACTAATGTGGATGCGGTGAATTTCAAGCTGATGCGCGCTCCTATCAACAATCCGTCGAGGGAAAATTGGGAGGAAGTGATCCCCCACCGGGAGTCGGTAAAGTTAGACAGCATCAGTGCTTTTCAGAACCATCTGGTGATTTCTGAGCGGGAAGGTGGGCTTCAAAAAATCCGGATTCGTAACCTTGCCACGAGCCAAGAGCACACGGTAGATTTCCCTGAACCTGTCTATACAGTTCATCAGGGAAGAAACCCGGAGTTCAATACAGCCACCCTCCGTTTCAACTACGGATCGCTGGTTACCCCAATGTCGGTCTTTGATTACGAGATGGACGAAAGAACCCGCGAATTGAAGAAGCAGGACGAAGTCCTCGGTGGATATGATCCGTCCCTTTACAAATCGGAGCGAATTTTCGCCGAAGCGGCGGATGGCACCCCCATTCCTATCTCGCTGGTGTACAAAAAAGGACTGTCCAAAGACGGAAAGAATCCACTGCTTCTATACGGATACGGTTCCTACGGCATCAACAGCGATCCCTACTTTTCATCGAACCGACTGAGCCTGTTAGATCGAGGGTTCGGATACGCCATCGCTCACGTCAGAGGCGGCGAAGAGATGGGGCGGATGTGGTATGAGAATGGTAAACTTCTCCACAAAAGGAACACCTTCACCGATTTTATCGCCTGTGCCGAGCACTTGATTGGGGAGAACTATACTGCGAGCGACAAGCTGATTATTCAAGGCGGCAGCGCGGGCGGGTTGCTCATGGGCGCTGTCACAAATATGCGTCCAGAACTTTTTGAGATCGTTATTGCGAAAGTACCATTCGTCGATGTCGTCAACACGATGCTCGATGTCTCGATCCCCCTCACAGTCATCGAATATGACGAGTGGGGCAACCCCAATGAGAGGGAGTTTTACGATTACATCAAGTCGTATTCCCCCTATGACAATGTTGAAGCGAAAGAATACCCACACATATTGGTGACAGCAGGTCTTAACGATCCACGGGTGCACTATTGGGAACCCGCGAAATGGACAGCGAAGCTGCGCGCGCTCAAAACGGGGGACAATCGGCTGCTCCTCAGGATTGAGATGGGCGCGGGCCATGCGGGACCTTCAGGACGGTATGACTACTTGAAGGAGATTGCTTTTGAATATGCGTTTATCTTCGATCTGTTAGGAATAGACAAATAGGCGGCAATACTTCCGTGATGTGTGAAACGTGAAGTTAGTTCATTGGGCAATTAATGAGCGAGTCAACTAATGAACTCATACATTGAGTCTCCAACACTCCAACTATTCAATTATTAACGAGGTGACAGATGAGTTTACAAGATAAAGTTTGTATCATCACCGGCGGCGGCAGTGGAATCGGTCGCGGCGCGGGGATAATGATGGCACAGCAGGGCGCCAAGGTTGTCTTGGTCGGTAGGACAGCCTCCAAGGTCGAAGCGGTCAGAGATGAGATCATCGCCGATGGTGGTACGGCTGTAGCTATTGCATTAGATGTCGCTGACCACGATGCCGTTCACCAGATGGCAAAGGATGTGCTCGACACCTTTGGTCGGATTGATGTGCTGGTAAACAACGCTGGTCATAGCTCTAAAAACCGGAGGCTGCTAACCATTACGCCGGAGGAAATTCGCAGCGTCTTCGATTCTAACGTAACCGGCAGTATTTACTGTACGCAGGCGGTAGTCCCAGCCATGCTGAAGGCAAAGCAGGGAACCATAATCAACGTCTCCTCCCTTGCTGGCGTAACGCCCGGACCCTTCAGTGGGTTGGCATACGGTCCCGCCAAGGCAGCGATCATCAATTTCACTGAATTCCTCAATGTCGACCTTCGGAATACCGGCATTCGGGCAAGCGTCATTATTCCCGGCGAGGTCGACACCCCAATCCTCGATAAGCGCCCTGTTCCACCTCCCGACGAAACTCGTCCAGAAATGGTGGATGTGGATGAAACCTCCGCGACAATTTGTCTCATGGCTAGTCTCCCACAACGGACGAACCTCCCGTCAGTAGTTATCAGACCGACAATGCAGCGGGATACAACCGGAGAGGTAGAGGCGATGCCAGAGGTGAACTGAAAAGCCGGGTCACTTCGATTTCTATCTTTTTTACCGCGTCTCTGCAGTTTCCCTTCAAGGAGAACAGAGAACATGCCAACGACCAATCCTTATCTTGAACTAGACCAGAAAATTGTAGGGGATATATACACCTCAACCGAACCGATGGCGTTACTCACAACGCTCTGTGACGATTTCGGATCGCGATTCGGTGGGACGGAAGGCGCGTCTCTTGCCGCGGATCTGCTGGAAGCGAAATTCGCTTCATACGGACTAGCTAACGTCCATAAGGATGCCTACGACTATGAGGGCTGGTATCGTGGGGAGGCAACGTTGGAGATTCTCGATCCTGTAGCGCGCCAAGTGCCGTGCATCTCGCTGCCATACTGTCCAGCTGCAGAGGTAGAGGGAGATCTCGTTTTCGTCGATGAAGGGGTAGAGAAAGATTTTGAGAAAGCGAAAGATCGCCTTGCAGAAAATATTGTCATCTCTCGGAGCGGTGGCATCCACCGTATGGAGAAGTATGATCGCGCTATTTTATACGACTCAAAGGGATTTATTTTTCAAAATCACTATCCCGGCTATGGCGAGGTCACCGGCACCGTTGGCTGGAACCACGAAGCGGTTATCCCCGGCATCGGGATCTCCTACGAGACCGGCGAATTTCTTCACCGCTTGTCTCGGCAAAACGGGGCAGTGCGCGTAAGAATTAAGACTACTGACGAATACCGTGACACAACGGCGTGGAACATTCTGGGAGAGCTCCGCGGCAAAACGCATCCTGACGAGATCATCATTATTGGCTGTCATTACGATGGACACGATATCACGCAGGGCGCGAATGATCCGCTTAGTGGGATGGTGGTTGTCACAGAAATGGCGCGTGTGCTGTCGGCTTATGCGGGGGATGAGTTGGCACGCACTGTGCGATTTATCGCTTGGAGCAATGAAGAGGTGGGGTTATTCGGTGCCTATCACGACGCCGAAGGGTTAGGCGACAATCCGGCGCATGTCCGCTTTGTTTGGAATTTGGATTCTGCCGGTAACCCCGGCGGACGAAAAGGGATTCAGCTTCACCGGTTGCCGGATTTTGAACCTTTCATTGAAAACGCAGCCGAAGAGATGGGGCAAGACATCTCCGTTGGACAGGGTATCAGTTGCTACTCTGATCACTATCCCTATTTTCTCAAAGGCCTCCCGACCGGCAGCATAACAACGGTTGGTCGTCCACCCGGCAGGGGATTTGGACATACGGCGTTTGACACGGTGGATAAGACTGATCCCATGTCTATCCGAGAAGCAGCAGCACTCGGCGCACGACTCGTGCTGCGCCAGTTGAATGCAGAGTCATTGCCCCTTCAACTCCGAAATGCCGACGAGGTCGAGCGTTTCTTGAAAGAAGACTCTGGATTGGAACAACACCGGCTGCGAGAAGCGGTTTATGAGAAGTTAGGCAAAGAGAATCTCCTGCAGTATTGCGACGCTGTCAGAGCGTGATGAGTGCAACTAGGTGCTCTTTTGGCATTCTTGATTCTTTTGTGCACCCTTTAACAGCTGCTTCCGCATTGTTTCAATTTGCTTTTTTCGTGTCAGGTTTTGGGCGATTGTTCCTGCGAATGTCTTGGCGTTGCGTTTCGGCTTCATAGCTAATACCCTCCTACTGTTTGGAAACGCCCCTCTGCCAACAGGGTTTCACCAATCACCCCACGATTCACCGCATGAATTCCTCGCTGTTGGTAATCGTCACTCCCAATTGTGACATATCGTGCAGGAACGTATCGCCGAGTGATTCAAAGCCGGGGACATTCGACGCACAATCCTCAAGGATGACAAACTTCTTTGCCTCCTCGTTTCCAAGCTCGGTAGAGACATCTCGGACCGTACTTGCAACACAATGAGATAATGCCTCGCCAACGATAATCACCTGATCACACCGTTCCACTTTCTGGATTAGATCGGTGTTGAGCTGTGTTGCGGGATCGTCCGGATCTGGCACATCTGCCTTCACCGCACTATAATGCTCGGTGAAAATATTTGTACCTTTCGTCACGAAATCCACAACCCCCAATTGAGATGCCTCCCAGTCCTGCACCGCCTGATCCACAGCAGGATACAACGCACTCCCCCACGTTGCAATCCGGCAGTGTATGGGCCAAATCGTCAGTTGATACCGATTATTTTCTTCCAATAGCCGTGTGTAATCCAGCATCCGTTGGGTGAACGCTGAATCGTACGGCAGCCAATTCCCAGATTTGACATCCTGATGTGTGATGGTGGTAAACGGTTCAGGCGACTCACCGGCACTATTTTTCCAAAATATAGGATGCCCAACATCAACCGTGTGATGGCTGTCAAGCGTGAAGTGCATATTGTGCAGCCGCTCCCCGATCCGGGCGATAAACGCTGCCAAGCGGGTCATGTCGTTTTCTGCGCCCGGCACATAAAGCGCGCCACCCGGATCACAGAAATCATTTTGGCAATCAATAGCTAAAAGTTCAACGCGCATGATTAACCTCCTTTTCCCTTTGTGGATTTTCTGAGACAGTTTGTTATTTGGATTTTTTCGATCTGATTGTGGTGTAATTATACTACAGTCCCCATTTGATAAACGATATAAAAAGATGTATAATAATCCAAATTGCTATTTTTTGACGCTTAGGTTATCAAGCAACTTGCGCTAATATCAGAGGAAAGGAGCAATGACGATGAAAAAGTTTGCATTTGCCGCAATTCTTGGGTTTCTGTTTCACTTAGGAGGTATCTTGTACCAAACACATGCCTCCCGGATTGCGTATATCTGTGAGGAAGGCTTTGATATCTGTACCATCAACCCTGATGGCACCGACCGTCAAAGGGTCACCCGAACACCAGACATAACCGAGAGGTGGCCCACTTGGTCATGGGATGGAAAATGGATTGCCTTTGCCCCCTTTAATCCTAGCAAACTTGTAATGACGGACCCCAACGGAGACAACGAGACGCTATTAGGGTCTTATGCTAGTTCCTAAGGAGTTGGAAACGCCAACTCTTTAATCTGTAACAAGGACTCCTTTTTGCATAACTGATTCAGATAAATGGATAGGGTATGAGCGGTGAGTTTCGAGTATAAGCGCGTGCATACCCCCCAGAAACTATGGGCATGATTGTTTTGTATATGAAATTGTTGACTCAATTGCCCATTCACCGTTTCCACTATCTGCCTAATTTGGTTAATCCACCGCTTGGTTTGTGTGGAGATTTGCTGTTTCTGGTTGCGTCGAGGGACCGTTATTAGCTCAATATTGTTGGCTTGGGCTAATTGGTCTTTGACTTTTGTGCTAATATAGGCTTTATCCCCTATCACTTGCTTATCTTGGTGATTAGCGAGCAGCTCGTAGCCAACCACTAAATCGTTTGCAGAAGCGGGTGCCAGTTCAAAATCAACAATCACTCCACTTGCAGTAACTAACAGATGCAGTTTATAGCCGAAGATGGTCTGTTTCTTGGATTCGATTCGACCATAATCGGCACCATAGCATGACCAATTGTTGGGTGACGAAGGTACTAGGTGAAACTGCATGACTGGCATCGGCAAACTATCAATAATACACAGTTGTTCCGACGCTACTTCAATGTCTGACAACAGCAGCTGTCGAATCTGATTGATGATTGCCCCCAAGTTACGCCTGCGCCGATTGAACCGGCTCTGACAAGGCAATATAGGAAATAGATGCCGTTGCTGGCTAAATTCGGATAGCAGCTCTGTTTCAATGTCCCACCCTTTACATTCGGCAATCAATATCATAGTGATTAACTCACTATCGCTACAATCGGGACAGGGACCGGGGCGTCGGAGTAAGGGTGCCAATTTTATCAGTATGTCATCAACAATGACATAAGTCCATAGACAGAAGTCATCGAAATCAGTTATCATAGGGGTATCCTCCAGTTTTAGATGGGTTGTCGAGTCCATCTATAATAACAGACTGGAGGACTTTTTAACTTCCCTTTTTTAGTTCCTATTAAAAAAGGGAAGTTAACTAGCATAAGGCCCTATTAATAAAACCTTATCAGAACAGTTCTCGTCCTGCTTGGTCTCCAGGGGGGACAAAAATAGCTCGGGCAAATGTCCAAAAGTTGTATATTCTTGATATCATTACCGGCGAAGAAAAAAAATATGGCCCCTTGGTGTTAACACTCTGGGTTACCGCGACCCGGCGTGGTCGCCAGACGGGCGTGAAATTGCATTTGCTAGCCTTAGTAAGCAAGGCAACCAACGGGATATCTATGTCACGAATATTGCTGGGGATCAAGTGCGCCGGTTAACCAACCATCCTGATGAAGATCACGCACCGGCGTGGTCTCCCGATGGACGTCGAATCGCTTTCTATTCAAACCGGGGTAATCTCGCGGGTATTTTTGTAGTGGATGCAGATGGTGCTAACCTCAAACGGTTGACCGTCGGCTCTCACGATTACCCCAGTTGGTCGCCGGCTGGCAGTCGGATTGCTGTTTGGATGATTGGTGACCCACCGGGGATTGGTATCATGAAAGCTAACGGACAGGGATTAAAGTTTATAGCGAGAGGCACTCACCCATCTTGGCAGCCCTCCGGTGCTGTGTCAGTGGAGCCGATGGGGAAATTACCATTGACTTGGGGCTTGTTGAAATCGAAATTGGAGCCCCTACAATCTGACTTAAACCGATAAATAGCAACTATGATTTCTATTTTGTACTTCAAGTAGTCGATTTCCCAAAGTCGAAAATACCTATGACATATATCTTCAAGACATAGTAGAGGCAATTAATCGTTTATACAAGGAGTGTAATCATGCGAACAACACACAAATGGAATGATGACACGGCAACGATTTGCGTTGAAGGGTTGCATCAAACGGTTCGGATGCTCCACATCACTGATTCACACATTGCCCTCATCGACAACCGAGATGCTGAACACATAGAGGCTTGTCAGGGGGCGTGCGAACGTTTTGAATCGAGAGAACAGATCTTTGACAAACTGATGGAAGAAGCCAAAGGCAGTTCTCTGGATTTGGTTGCGCTGACAGGTGATATGGTGCATTTCCCCTCTCAAGCGGGTGTTGAAACCGTCGCAAAGTCGATTGATAAAGTAGACGTACCAACGCTGTATACCTCTGGAAACCACGATTGGCATTATCCCGGCATAGAGGGACGAGGCGAATTACGGGAGGTGTGGTGGGAGGCACTGGCACCGCTGCATCACGGGCAGGCGGCGTACGCCCGACACGAAATCGGTGGCATCCAATTTTTGTTGGTCGATGATTCCACGTATCAGGTAGAAGAAGAACAGACAGCTTTTGTGGGTACACATCTGGCAAACGGAATGCCAACGGTGCTGCTCACCCATATCCCTTTGAGCCTGCCAACGCTCCGGGAGCCGACATTAGAACACTTTGAGAATCCAATTTTAATCGCCGATCCAGACTGGGCACCTGAGGGACGGGATCGATGGGGAACTGGAGAAAATTTATCTTCAACCTTAGAATTTGCGCGTACCCTTGCAAGGTCAGAGAATCTTGTCGCTGTCTTTTGCGGTCATATTCATTTCGCGCATACAGATAGCATCAATCTAAATGCCGCTCAGTATGTGGGAGCACCCGGGTTCGATGGCAACAGCCGGTTGGTGGAGTTTCGTCCACTGTAAATCGAAAATTAGCGCGGGTAGGGAAGAAATATCCTTAGTTTGGGGTTGAAATCTGCCGACCCATTTGTTAAAATGAACCCGCTTAAATCTTCCGCATCAAACACATCACACCCAAAAGGATAGCACCATGCCGAAACTGACAAAGCGATTCTGGCTGCTAACCCTCATCATTCACCTTCTCATTTGGTCCCCCACTTTCGCGCAAGTCGTAGACTCTCGGAACGGAGAGGAAACGGTTGCGCCGCAGGTGCCCGCCGACACCTCCGAAGAAACGTCGGATGCACAAGAGATACCGTCCCAAAAGTATGTTGAGCTATCAATCAAGGGACCGCTTGCAGAGGTCAAACCTACCTTTGTATTTTCCTCACAAGTCAAGACGCTCCGAAGCATAACAAGAGAGATTGACAAAATCCGCAAGGACGGTGAAGTTGCCGGTGTTTTACTGAAGATTGAAAGACTTGGGATCGGTTGGGCGAAGCTACAGGAACTCCGTGATAAGATTATTCAACTAAGAAGCGATGGGATTGAAGTCATCAGCTACCTCGAAAGCGGTGGTAATGCAGAATACCTGCTTGCCTGCGCCGCGGATCGGATTGTATTGATGCCGGCGGGGATGGTCGGTCTAACGGGATTACGGGCTGAAGTGATGTTTTTCAGGGGGCTTCTGGATAAACTCGACATCAAAGCGGATATGTATGCCGTCGGCAGGTATAAATCGGCGATTGAGCCGTACACGCGAGACAGCATGTCGGAGGCTCAGAGAGAGGCAATGAATGAGATTCTCGACGACCTTTATGCACAACAGGTTGAAATGATTGCCAACGGACGGGGTGAAATCGATGCGGCGTTGGCTGCGGAACTCATCGGTCAGGGTCCCTTTACCGCCGAAGAAGCATATCAAGCAAAATTGGTTGATGCAGTCCAATACTACGACGAACTTGTGCAGTCAATTGAGGGACGTGCGGAGGAAAAAATTGAAGTCGTTTCGGAATACGGGAAAAAGCCATCGGCAGCCCCCGAACTCACCGGCTTTGCGGGTTTCATGAAACTTTTTTCCATGCTAGCATCGTCAAAGCCGCCAAGCTCTGGAGAGGGGAAACCGAAGGTTGCGTTAATTTACGCTACCGGTCCTATCATGTCCGATGCCCCTACCAGTCCATTCACAACCGGACAGGTCATGACCCCCGGCGAGATGGCAAAAGCACTCCGTGAAGCCCGTGAGGACAGTGCCATTCAAGCGGTGGTAATGCGAGTCGATAGTCCCGGCGGATCCGCGGTCGCATCAGACGCCATCTGGCGGGAAGTGCTATTGACGCAACGGGAAAAGCCACTTATCGTATCAATGTCGGATGTTGCCGGATCGGGTGGATATTACATCGCGATGGCTGCAGGCACAATCGTCGCGGAACCGGGAACCATCACCGGATCGATTGGGGTGCTTGGCGGCAAACTTAACCTCAAAGGACTCTACAACAAAGTCGGATTGACAAAAGAGATTATCACGCGCGGACAAAATGCGAACCTCTATTCCGATTACGGCGATTTTACACCGACAGAACGTGAACGATTGCAGAAATTGTTAGAGACTATCTATCAGGATTTCGTCCAAAAGGCAGCTGAAGGACGGAATAAAACTGAAGCGGAAATCCATGAACTCGCACAGGGACGAATCTGGACAGGAAAACAGGCGAAGGAGATTGGACTTGTCGATAAACTTGGCGGACTCGATACTGCGCTCGCGATCGCCAAAAAGCAGATTGGATTGGATCCCCCTGATGAGATTGATATCATCATACTGCCCAAACCAAAGACATTCTTCGAGACCCTGATAGAGGATATGGAAATGGATATACAGATCCCGATGACGCCTCATCTCCCTGTACCGACACCGATTGAGGCCACTTTGCCGAGCCTTTACTGGCTACATCTGTTTGCCAATGAATCTGCTGCAACGGTGATGCCGTTTGCGATTGTCATCAAGTAGGGTAGAGGGAGAGACAAATTGACCCGAATAAAAATCTGTGGGATCACCAACATCGACGACGCGCTGATGGCAATTGACGCGGGTGCGGATGCCCTCGGTTTCAATTTTGTTCCCGGCACCCCACGCTACCTGAAAAACATACAAGCTGCCGCAAAGATTATTGAACAACTCCCTCCTTTCATCACGACGGTTGGGCTGTTTGTCAACGCAGATGCGGAGGTGGTTCAGGGAACTGCCGATGGGTGCCATCTGGACATGCTACAGCTGCACGGCGAAGAATCCCCTCAATTCTGTCAATCACTTAACCACAGGATCATCAAAGCCGTGCGGATCAAAAACGAATCGAGTGTCTCGCACCTGTCCGATTATCACGTCAGCGGGTACCTGCTGGATACTTATGTCAAAGGAGTGTTAGGCGGTACAGGTGTGGCGTTTGACTGGCAGCTTGCTGTCAAGGCGAAACAGTACGGTCGGATTATCCTTGCGGGCGGACTCGATCCTGATAACGTTGCATCGGCTGTCGAGCAGGTGCGTCCCTATGGCGTTGACGTCAGTAGCCGTGTCGAGGCAAGCCCTGGGCGGAAGGATCCGGTCAAAGTGAGGGCATTCATTCAGAATGTGAAAGAGATAGATCGGGAATGGAAACAATTGAACTGATTTATAAACGTCTACCGGATCGCGTAAACTACTTTCCACAAAATCTGCTTTACGAAGATGACGATGTTATTGTCACCACGCAACACATCAAGCCTTCTAGCCCAATCGTCATTGATGGCGTGACTGTCCTTGGAGACAACTACCGGGCAGTTTGGTTTGTCTTTGCTAATCGCTGGTATGATATTGGGAAAATCTATAATCTTGAAAACCAATTCACAGGGTACTACTGCGACATTATCTTACCGATGAAACGGACGGAAACTCATTTTGAAATAACTGATTTATTTCTGGATCTGTGGGTTTCACCGGATGGCAGCTATCAGGTTGAAGATGAAGATGAATTCGAGTCAGCTATAACACACAATTGGATACAAACCGATTTGGCAAATCAGGCAAGGAACGCACTGCAAGGTTTGATTGCCGAGATTGAATCTGGTGCTTTCCCACCGGAGATTACGAATCGCTGGTGATAAGAGAACTAACGAGTAACACGTAACATTCCGTTTTCTTACGTATTACGCATCACGTATTACGCTTTATGGAGGTCTTTATGTCCGCAATAACTAACGGGGACGTTCGAGACGATTTCCGGCTTTTTGCCGGGCGCGCTAATCCGGGATTGGCGAAGGAAATTGCTGCGATTTTAGGGGTTGAATTGGGCAAAATGTCGATCAGCACGTTTCCCGGAGATGAAACCCACGCTCAGGTTGAAGAGAGCATCCGCGGAGCTGACATCTACATTGTGCAGCCAACCTGTCCACCGACAAACGATCATCTGATGGAGTTGTTGGTGATCATTGACGCGGTAAAACGCGCTTCTGCCCGGCAAATCACCGCTGTCATCCCCTATTTCGGCTATGCACGACAGGATCATAAATCAACAGGCCGAGAACCGATTAGCGCGAAACTGGTAGCGAACCTGCTAACAACCGCAGGCGCGAATCGAGTTGTAGCCGTCGATCTGCACGCCGCGCAGATTCAAGGTTTCTTTGATATTCCCGCCGACCATTTGACGGCACTACCGACGCTTGCAGATTATTTCAAGGAGAAGCAGATTGAAGATGGTGTAATTGTGTCTCCCGATGTTGGTCGCGCGAAACTGGCGGACAAGTACGTCGATATGCTCGGTATGTCGCTGGCAATCATGCACAAACGGCGAAGCGGAACTGGTGGAAGAGAGGTCAAGGTTGTAACCGAAATCATCGGCGACGTTGTGGACAAGACTCCAATTATTATTGATGATCTCGTAACGAGTGGGAGCATTTACCAACAAGCGGATGCCATCGTGGAAGCGGGTGCCAAGCCAGCGTACCTTAGTATCACGCATCCGGTGCTTGTTGGTCCTGCGTTGGAACGGCTGAATCGCCCTTCAATTCAGGAAGTCGTGGTCACGAATACGATTCCTGTTCCTGCTGAGAAACGGCTCGGCAACAAAGTCAAGGTACTGTCTATTGCCCCACTGCTTGCCGAAGCCATTTTGAGGATTCACCAGCGCCGTTCCGTGAGTCAGGTCTTCTTTGATCAGAAACTGGTATTCCCGGTGTAGTGTTTCAAGCCGCGCAAAATTTGGAACTTTCGTACGGTCGAATTTAGGAAATTCGCCAGATAAATTGCTACGGGATTGATATTCGTTTATTCCAAATGGATTTGGAGGTGTATAGTGAAATTCAAACGTGAAGACATTGTAAACCGGTTGCGGGCAAACGTTGAGGCAGGCAAGCCGATTATCGGTGCGGGTGCAGGAACCGGCATCTCTGCCAAGTGTGAGGAAGCTGGCGGCGTAGATCTCATCGTGATTTATAACTCAGGTCGCTTCCGCATGGCGGGTCGAGGGTCGCTCGCAGGAATGATGCCCTACGGTGATGCCAACCAAATTGTTGTTGAGATGGCGAGTGAAGTATTACCAGTTGTTCAGAACATACCTGTGCTCGCAGGAGTCTGCGGGACAGATCCGTTTCGCTTGATGGATGTATTCCTGAAACAGATTGACGCCATCGGCTTTTCTGGGGTACAGAATTTCCCGACAGTAGGCTTGATTGATAGCACCTTTCGACAAAATCTGGAAGAGACAGGGATGGGGTATGGACCGGAGGTCGAGATGATCCGCACTGCCCATAATCTCGGCATGTTGACCACCCCTTACGCCTTCAAAGAATCGGAGGCGGAACAGATGGCAGATGCCGGCGCAGACATCCTTGTTGCGCACATGGGCTTGACGACAAAAGGGAGTATCGGCGCACAGACCGCGTTGACGCTTGAAGAATCCGCCAAACGGGTACAAGCTATCCACGATGCAGCGAAGTCAGTCAATCCCGAGATCTTGGTCATTTGTCACGGCGGTCCAATCGCCGAACCAGAAGATGCACAGTATATCCTCGACAACACAAACGGGGTCGTTGGATTCTACGGCGCATCAAGTGCCGAGCGCCTACCAACGGAACGTGCAATTACAGCCCAGATTGAATCGTTCAAGTCGATTCAGTTATCGTGAGTAGAAGGGAGATATTGATGGGAGCGCCAAGACCTTCTCAGGCACGCACGAAATATGAGACAGATGGATTCTACCTTTTTCCTGAACCTGTTATCGATAACATGGTAATTGAACGCGCTGTCGAAGGCATGGATGCAGTTCGAGCGGGAGAATACGAAACGGGCACACCCCCGCGTCCATCGGCTTGGAATCCCGGTGATGATCCAAAGAAGTTATGCAAGATTGAGATGTCCCAGATTGCAAACCACTCCATAATGGATCTGGTCAGCCAGTCGTCAATAGGACAACTGGCAGCAGAGATTACAGGTGCCGAGATGGTACAAGTGTGGTGGGTGCAACTTCTCTACAAACCTTCTGTTGACCTCGATGAAATTACACCCACGAATATTGGCTGGCACCAAGACCGCCACTACTGGCAGACATGGGAGGAGGGCAGTGAACTCCTCACAGCGTGGATTGCACTCAGCGATGTCACAGCGGAATCCGGTCCGATGAAATTTGTGCGTGGCTCCCATAGGTGGGGATTGCTCGGTCATAGCGATTTCTATGGGCAGGATCACGAAGCACAGCGCAAGGAAATTGAAGTGCCCGACGGTGAAAGTTGGGACGAGGTTTCCGCCATCCTATCACCCGGTGGGATTAGCTTCCACGACAATCTCACCTACCATGGCAGCGGTCCCAATCTATCAGGAGCACCCCGCCGGAGTTTTGCAGTCCATCTGCGCACGGAGAAGTCTAGACCGGTTGATAATCTGCGACAAGGGTTAACGGCATTCATTGATACACCTACGCACTGTCCGGTAATCTACGGTACAAAATAGAAGGAGTTCTTCTGATGAAAGGTGTCGTCAAATATCAGCGCGGCGACGGGTTTACCGACCTCAGAGACGTTGATGTTCGGAAACCTAACGCCAATGAAGTCCTCATTGAGGTGCATAGTGCGGGCATCTGTGGATCGGATCTGCATATCCATCACGATCACATCAACCTCCCAATGCGCCCCCCTGTTGTCATCGGTCACGAATTCAGCGGTACAATCATTGAGTGTGGTTCGGAAATTACCCGCGTCAAGGTCGGAGATCGCGTGACGGTTGAACCCACTTTTTCGATCTGTGGACGGTGCGACTACTGCCGTTCAGGATTTTATAACCTGTGCAATCACCGGGAGATTATAGGCTACTGGCATAACGGGGCGTTCGCAAAATATTGCACCACTCCCGAAACCGGCTTACACAAACTCCCCGAAAACGTAGACTTAATCTCTGGAGCACTGACAGAACCAGTCGCTTGCTGTGTTCACGGTGTAATCGAGCAGACGCAGGTCTCCGCTGGTGACTTTGTCGTGATTACCGGACCGGGGACTATTGGACTACTCAGTTTGCAGATAGCGAAAGCGGAAGGAGGTATTGTCGCTGTGTGCGGCACCTCCGTTGACACCAATCGGCTCAAGCATGCAGCAGAACTCGGTGCAGACCTGACGATCGATGTTGAGAAGGAGGATGCGGTGAAGGTCATCAAGGCGCATACCGGCGGCTACGGTGCCGATGTTGTCTTGGAATGCTCTGGGGCAGCGCCGGCGGCACCGTTAGGCATAGAACTCACTCGTAAGCGTGGGAAGTATACGCAGATGGGCTTGTTCGGCAACCCGATCAACATAGATTTTGAGCAGATTGCCTTTAAGGAGCTTCAGGTGACGGGCTTTATCTCACAGAAAAAAACTGCGTGGGAACGCGCACTCAAACTGATGGAACACGGCATGGTCTCCACGAAGGCGCTAATCACCCATGAGATGTCGATTTCCGAATGGCAGGAGGCGTTCGATCTCTTTGAGAAACGGGAGGGAGTAAAATTGATGTTGCGGCCTGAATAACTTGCTCGCAACACAATAGGAAAATTGCAAACTGCGGTCTTACAAGCCTTTGTATTACTAGACCTTCAGGATAATCTTCCCAAAGTTTTGATTTGCCTCCATATATGCGTGTGCTTCGCAGGCTTGCGACAGGGGGAACACGCTATCAATAATCGGTTGAATCTTCTCTTCTTTGAGTAGAGGTAGCCATCGGTCGACAAAGCGCTGCGTGATTCCAATCTTCTCTTCGATCGACTGTGGGCGCATCACCGATCCAAAGACCTGTAGCCGTTTCCGCATGATTTGACCGAGATTTAGTTCTGCATCGGCACCGCCCATCAGTCCCACCATGACCAAGCGACCTCGCGTCCTGAGAATCGAGAGATTGCGTTCTAAGTAGGGCGCACCGATGAAATCTTGAACCAGTTCCACGCCTTCCCCGTCTGTTAGTCGCATAATCTCTTCCGCAAAATCTTGCTCTTTATAATTGATGCCTTCTGTACATCCAAGTTGCTTGCCCCTCTCAATTTTCTCCGCTGAACCGGCTGTGATGAAGACGCGAGCACCCGCCTGATGCGCCATCTGGGTTCCCGCTGTTCCAACGCCGCTGCCGCCAGCATGAATGAGTACTGATTCACCTGCACGTAGACCGCCGAGGGTAAAGAGCGTTTCATTGGCGGTAAAGAAGACCTCCGTAACCGCTGCCGCCTTCTCAAAACTCCAATCATCAGGAATGGTCATCGCCATGCGATAGTCGATGACCGCCTGTTCTGCGTAAGCACCACCGCCGACCAGACCGAAAACGCGATCACCTCGTTCGAAGCCTTCTACTTCCTCTCCCCACGATGCAACGACCCCGGCGAGCTCCAAACCGAGCAGCTCTGACTCCCCGGGCGGGGGCGGATATCCCCCTTGTCGTTGTATGGTATCCGCTCGATTGAGTGCGGTTGCTTTTACGTCAATCAGTAACTGTGTGGGTCCGGGGTTCGGGGCAGGGACTTCCGCTAATTTCAATACCTCCGGTCCCCCGTCACCGGTTCTAATAATACCTTTCATCGGTTCTCCCTTCAGCAATTCTACTTAACCTAACATCAACCTATTTGAATTGATAAACACAAGCAGCATCTTCCCAACCCACAGTCTTGGAGAGGTGCTGGTGTGTGTGTTTTGGGCGGTGCATGAACCGCTTGTTTTTGCTTGACCACGTTACCCACCCTATGTATAATTGCGCGTTAAACCCAAGAAGTCTCAACTAACTGTGTTAGCGTAAGTTAGGGCTGCGCCTCCAACCTTGGCGTATTCCATCTGGTTATGGATGCCCGATTTCAGTGGAGATATGTTATCACCCTTCCAGCGCAAGCACAAGGTCTATTAATTCGGAGATCGCTTAGATTTTGTCCACAAGGAAACCCTGACCATGAGCAAAATCGGAACATTCTTTGATGAGAACGGATACTATTTGGCAAAGAGCGTCTTTTCAGCAGATGAGATAAAGTCACTTGAAGCGGAGTTTGATCGAATTGTGGACCAACTCGAAAAACCCAATGACGATGATCCGAACCATAACGGTGTCATCTCCACGCGGAATGTACAGCAGTATTCAGGTCTGTGGCTAACGGCGCTGCTTCACCGCAGATTTCTCGACATCGCTGAACAATTCATTGGACCCGACATTGTCCTTAACCATTCGACACTCTTCGAGAAGCGAAAAACGACCGCAGAGACCCCCTTCAAGATGCACCAAGACTGGAGTTACCTACCGACCCAGCAGAACACCATGATCGCCGGAATGATTCATGTCAGTGAAGCGACAGAAGAAACGGGCTGTCTGAGGGTCTATCCCGGATCGCACAAGCAGGGACGGATGGAGACTTCAAAAGCAACTGATGATGCGTTTCATGACAAGTTCCCGTTTGAGGGCGCCGTACCGGTTGAAGCTGAGCCCGGCGACGTCACCTTCTTCGATTATTTTATCGTACACGGTTCAATGTCCAACCGCTCTGAGAAATCGAGGAAGGTCGTCATTGCGAGGATGTTATCTGGTAAGGATAGGAAGGAAGACATTTATCAGTTTAGCGAGAACTTGGTGTTGCGCGGATGGAACCATCATACAACCGCCGCAACTGCCAGAAAAACTGTCGTGAAACCCGAATAGACTTAGACGGAATGCGCCAACACGAAAGGGAGAACATCAATGCCAATCGCCGCTAAGGAGAAACGGGATCAGCTTATGCGTGACGGTTTCTGTATCTTTGAGAACGTGCTGGCACCGGAGATGGTAGCGAAGCTAAACGCCATGAGTGAATGGATGATCGCGCAACAGGACGAGGAACATTTTGAGCAGCACCGTTCACAAGGATGTATCATTCCCTACTGGACTTGCCCCCATCCATCCTTCACCGAACTCCTCATCGATCCGGATGCCATGGCGGTTTTCGCCGAGTTGGGATTTGACGCACCTAAATTCTGGAGCGGCTTTGTAATCAGCAAACCTCCGCACAGCCCACCGTTATACTGGCACCAAGACGGGGTGTTGTGGGAGCATCCCATCAGCTACACCAATCAACCGCAGCAGTACTTCCTGATGTACTATTTAGTCGACACGAACATACACAATGGCTGTTTACGCTTGATTCCCGGTTCTCACCTGAAGCGCCACGCGCTGCACGACATGCGACCGAGGGACGACGACACCGTAACCCGCGCAACCGATATGAATCATCTCGCCTTCCAACAGGTTGAGGGTGAGGTTAATGTGCCAGTGCGTGCCGGCGATATTGTCGTTGGCGACTCACGTCTGCTGCATTCCGCCCGTGCCAACCAGACCGACCAGCGGCGCACAGTGCTCACTATCTGGTATTGGCCCGCCTATGACGACCTGCCCGGCGAAGTCAAGGCGTTAATCCGCGACCACATCACCAGCAGGTCTGAATGGGCTGACTGGGTCGAACAGACACGACACATTACAAAGTCATTCCTGCCGGTCTATGAGGGCGAGGCAAAAGCGGTACCTTGGGGTACATTTCCCGGCGAAGATTTTCAGTAGAGTCCCTCCCAGCTGCTCCTGAAGATGACACGTCGCAGAAGTAGTGTGGCAAGATCCGATTAGAATCCCCGCTTCAGGTCGACCAGATTCGTGAGCGGTTCTTTAGCGAGGTATCGCCGTAAATTGTCATAAAAAATGGCTTTGCCCGCAGCAGCGGTCTGGGTTGAACCTCCAGAGCAGTGTGGGGTTATTAGCAAGTTCGGGGTGTCCCAGAGCGGACTGTCTTGGGGCAGCGGTTCTATCGCTGTAACGTCCAATCCAGCGCCGGCAAGCTGCCCATCGTTCAGCATCTGCATGAGCGTATCTTCGTCTATAATGCCACCCCGCGATACAACTATCAGGTAGGCTGTCGGCTTCATGAGTCTAAGCTGTTCAGGACCGAGCATCCCGGCGGTCTCCGGTGTGATTGGAGCTGCAACTGCCACGACATCCGAACGTTCCATCAGATTGTCGAGTCCATCCAACAAACTCAGTTCAGCCACAAAATCGGGCTTGGGCACTTCGTTGATGTCAACCCCAATGACCTCCATATCAAAGCCGTGGCCGCGCTTAGCAATGGCACGACCGATATTGCCCATGCCAACTACTCCCAGCGTCAAACCGGTCAATCCGACCTGAGGCCCGCTGAATGGACGTGTCCAGTTGTGCTCGCGTTGTGCGTCCAAAAGACTTGGTAATTGGCGTGTAAGGCTAATCAACAATCCAAAAGCGTGCTCGGCGATTGTGGCAGCGTGAGAACCGCGAGTGTTGGTAACAGTGACATCGCTCTTCGCTATCTCAGAAATTCGTGCTAATCTTTCTACCCCAGCACCTGTATTTTGGATCCACTTCAACTGTTTGGCTGCCAGAAATGCCTCCCGATTGATTGCGCCGAAAACAGCTTCAGCATCGACAATTTCGCGTAGAATATCATCTTGGTTGGCAGCAACGGTGAACTGCACTTCGGGAAAGGTTTTCTGTGCATCTTCGAGCCGATCTTGGGACCATGATGCAGCGATAAGTAATTTCATAGAAATCGCGCGGCAAGAGCCTCAGAATTCAGATCTCAAGACTCAACCGCTTCTCTCCTTTTTCAATTGAGTTGTGAACCCCAACAGGATATACTAAGGCAAACTTTCTGTCAAGGGAATAGCTATATGACAGTACTAACGAGGAAGGAGTCATTGAATGACTATCGAACTTCCAGATTGGGTAATATTTCCTGAAGATGGCTGGGGTGAGATTACGGCAGAGGAAGCGGGGCTCGATCCTGAAAAATTCAGGGTCTTCATAGAGGGCATGGAGGTCAAGGGAGCGTCTTTCGGCGGAGAGGATCACTCCGGGGACCAATATGGTGCGATGATTACCCGGGGCGGTTACTTAGTTCATGCTTGGGGAAATCCGCATTATCGATATCAGACCGCCTCCGTTGGAAAGGCTTTCATGTGGGCGATCCTCGGATTCGCAGTCGCCGACGGACGCATTGATCCCGACGAGCCGATCAACAGATACTGGACCGGTGAGGGCGAGCTTTCCCATTCCCACAAGCATTTGACCGAAGGTCACCACAAGAAACTGACTTGGCGACATCTCATCGGATCAAAGCACGAGTCCCTTCATTACGGTGGATTCCCAATGGAGTTGGGAATCCGTTGGCGGGAGAAGGTGACGGGACTTGAGGCGGCGAACGTTACGCCGGGCATCCCCGAATGGGCGAAGTGGAGCGGTGATCCTTTCTATGATCTTTACTCCCACGCCGATCCGGGTACAGTTGGCATCTACAGCAGCGCTGGGTTTTGGCGTTTGGGCCAAGCACTAACCTATGTCTGGGACGATGACCTCAAGAATGTCATTCAGGAAAGACTCTTTGACCTAATAGGCATTCCAGCAGAGCGGTGGGACTGGCTCACCGGTGGCTATATCAAAGACCAGAAGTATTTTTATCCCACAATTCCGGATTCATACACCTACCTCGATCCTCCTTATGAAATCAATGGGAACCCCGTTCGCAGCGGTCCCGGATGGGTGGTTATGAGTGCGTCGGATCTCGCTCGCTTTGGTCATCTGAACGCAACGGGTGGTATCTGGAAAGGCGAACAGGTCATTAACCCTGATTGGTTGCGGGGACATAGCGGAGGGAATAAGAGTGGAACGAGCGGTGAATCCAAGTACTTTACTGCGATGGGGGTCGTCACGACCGAGGGTTTTGAATACAGGCACGCCACTGAAACGAGAAGTTTCCTGCCTGAAGAATTGTTTATCGGACCCGTGCAAGTAGACAAGAACGCATAAAGCGGCAGTTAAGAGCATTGATCACATGATTGAGCAGAGTATTTATCCGGCAGCCAGTAACTACAGAGGAGGTTCCAATGTTGAAACTTCTGAATGAAAATGCCATCGCACAATACAATCAGGAAGGATACTATTTCCCGGTCAGGGTACTGAACGACGAACAGGTGGCAGCCAATCGGGCACGACTTGAGCAATTTGAAGCAGATCAAGGCAGCCCCATTGCTGGCGCGCAGCGGAGCAAGTCTCATTTACTGTTCACATGGGTTGATGATTTGATGCGTCAAGCAAAAATTCTTGATGCGGTCGAAGACCTGATCGGCCCCGATATCCTCTGTTGGAACACCTTCTTTTGGATTAAGGAGCCACTCAGCGAGACTTTCGTTTCGTGGCATCAGGACCTGCGTTATTGGGGGCTTGATACCGACCATCTAGTCAGCGTATGGTTGGCACTTTCACCGGCAACCCTTGAAACAGGCTGTATGCGGGTTCTACCGGGCAGTCACAAGGGCGATCTCCTACCTCATGCGGATGAGTATAAGGAACACAATCTCTTGACCCGTGGACAGGAAATTGCGGTAGAGGTTGATGAAGACAAGGCTGTGGCAATGCCGCTACAGCCGGGTGAGATTTCGCTTCACAATGTACGGCTGGCACACGCATCGGGCCCCAACCGGTCAACGGACCGGCGTATCGGCCTTTCGATGCACTACATGCCCACCCGCACCCAACAGACCATCGGTGATTGGGACAGTGCAGCACTTGTCCGTGGCACAGATCGGTTCGGCCACTTCAAGGAGACACCGCGTCCAACTAAAGATCTCGATCCTGATACGGTTCAGTTCCACGAGCAGGCAACCAATGCCGTTCGTGAGATCCTGTTCAGTGACGCTGAGAAGGTACGCCGGACACTCTAACCTCTCTATGGATTGATAACTCAAGTTACCTATTGTTGAATTTCGTCTTCGGAAGACAGGATATGAATCAGCTCAAGGTTGGTATAGTTGGCTGCGGTGCACATGGCCGGGGACACATTCAGAGTTACGCGGAAATTCCCGAAGCAGAGATCGTTGCCGTCGTAGATATGAACCCTGATAGAGCGCAAAAGGCAGCGGTTGAATTTGGTGTTCCACATCATTACACCGACTACCGTGAAATGCTTGAGGGTCACCCGCTGGACATCGTTAGCCTTGCCCTGCCGCCGGCAGCCAACCGGGAAACAGCGATGGACGCCTTTGAAGCGGGTGCCAATGTGTTAGTCTCCAAACCGTTGGCAATGAATCTCACCGAGGCGGAGGAGATGATCGCTGCAGCCAAACGCTGCGGGAAATTGATGTCAATGGGCTTGCAGAATCGCTCCAATCCGGAAGTGCGTGCGCTACGTCAATTCCTCGCTGACGGGAAACTGGGCAGTATTTACCATACACGGCTCTGGCACGGACACGTGATGCACATCCCGGGTACCCCCACCATGTATAAGCGCCACCTGGCAGGAGGAGGTGTGCTTTTCCATACAACCGTCCATCTACTCGACGCAACCCTCTGGGCATTGGGAAATCCGAAACCGGTACGCGCTTCGGCGGCGAGCTATCAGAAAGTGCGCCGGATGAAGAATCCCCCTATTACGTGGCAAGGATCGGTGACAGACTGCGACATTGAAGACTTCAATGTCGGTTTAGTGCACTTTGCAGACGGTTCAACGATGACGGTAGAAAGCAACTGGCTGACGCACCCGCGCTCTCGAACCAGTGGTGCCGAACTCTTAGGCGATTGGGGAGTTGCCAGCCTGAGACCACTTCGGATTGCGCTGGAAGATGGTGACCAGATTGTGGACGTCACGCCCCGCATGGATGCGACAAACCAGTTTGATAGCGTCTACCAAGACTTCTGCCAGAGCGTTTTGGATAACCGCGTACCCATCGTGCAGTTCAGTGAAATGCTCGATATACAGCGGGTGATGAATGCGCTGTATGAAGCAGCTGAAAAGGGAAGGGAAGTTACAATCGCCGACTGATTCGCAGGAACGATTTAGACAACGTCTGAGTAAAGTGCGAACAGCTTAGCGTTGTTGAGGTAGACCTTAACTTTGAAAGTGCCAGCTGCTTGGGAAACCATTTTCTCCTCAAGACCTTCGGTGCTTGTTGTTGCTTTTCGGTCACCTTTCCATCTCACCTGATATTCGATTTCATCGCCGGTGAATGGCACACAATCGTCTTTGGAGAAACCAGAGATCACTCGGTCGAATGGATCTACCAGTTCCACCTGCAACGACCCTCCCGTAGCGTCGGCGTTTATCCAGAGCGAATCTGGCTTGATGCTGAGAGATGTCGTGGTTACAAGCCCTTCTTTATCCGCTTTTAAACAGACCAACCGGTCCTTCTGGATCTTTGCCAGACTTATTCCCCGACGGACCTTCTCACCGTGGCGGGGTGGCTCACCGTGTAGTTCGTTTGAACCGCCGTAATAGACCCAGATCTCCTCGTCACGCACGAAGGGAGCATGTGGGGGATAAACACAACCGGAGTCAAAACTGCCGCGCGGACCACAGACCAAAATCCGATCACGATCACCCGCACGATGCCAAGTCCGACCATCCTTCGAGTATGTCAGTTGAACGTCCATCTGGTTCATCCATTCGGGCATCCACGGTTCAATCTGATTCTGGGCGATCCACCCCTCGTTGAGCGTGTGGAAGACAGCAAGGAATCCCACCCGAAAATCGCGATATGCTAACGAACTCATGCCGTAAAACTCGTGATCCTGCGGTGGGTCTTGCGCATCGGGTTGGACAATAATTTTCCGTGGCGTCCAGTTTTCAAAATCATCGCTCTCAGACATACAGATGAGCCGGACGTTGGGCCTACCGCGCAGGTAGACCACATATTTGTGGAGATTTGGATCCCAATAGGCAACCAAGTGGGTGTCGGATCCCTCTGGAATAACAGGGTTGAGCCAGTATTTAGGCACGTTCCAGCGGATCCCGTCGGACGAGTACGCGACACAAACCGGTTGAACAATCCCGGCAAACCGCATCGACTCGCTCTGGAACATAAAGAGCATTTTGTATCGCTTTTCGGGATCTAATTCAATGGGATCCTTCATGACCCCGGTCCCTGCACCCCATCTAAACATCGGGAAGACAAGGTTATTCGCCGTGCTCCCATTGTCCTCGATAAGATTGAGGACGGGCTTCTCCCAGTGGTAGCCGTCTCGTGAAATGGCATAGGCGAGGGCATCCGCCTCTTCGCCACGCGCATCGCTCAATTTCCGCCCTACGCCATACCACATTTTGAAGAGGTTTTCCTCGTCGTCGTAAATGACATTGATGTAGCTACCGATCCTCCACCCTTCTTCCCAAGGCTCATCCTTCTCAATCAGTGGCTGGTCGGACACTTTCTGCGCCGGGACGACACCTTTGGCAGCAACTTCAAGACTTTCTATGTGTGCATCATCAATAAACAGATAAGCAGTTCCGTTGTCCCTCATACAATCACCCCTTGTTTCTGATAGTCTCAACTCTCACGCGAACACTCTTCAAAATAGCGGGAAAACCGTGATTATTGTATCATTACGCCACTGCACATTCCATACGAATCGGTCTAACCACCCTCTGTAATTCACCTGTGAGGTATATGTGGAATCGGTTACCAGAACTGAAAATCCTCTTGACATCATCCACGAATACATTGATGATATTAGCATAGCGGAAATTAATTAACTCGATAAAACATAACTTACGTCAGTTACCCCGCCCTAAAGGACGAGGCTTGTTATAATTGCCTCCCCCACGGGTCTTACAAGGAGCGCAGTTTCCTCCACGCTCTAAAGAACGGGGTTTCCACTGCGAAGATTTTGATGAAAGGAATGACTCGATGAGCCGTCCTAATATTATTCTCATGATGGTAGACCAGATGCGCGGTGATTGCTTGGGCGCTGACGGCAACACCTATATCGAAACACCGAACCTCGATTTCCTCGCAGCCCGCGGCACTCGGTTTCGACACGCTTATACGGCTTCGCCCTCCTGCATCCCGGCGCGGGCAACGCTTATGACGGGGATGAATCAGTGGCATACTGGTGTCCTCGGTATGGGCGGAGGACAGGGACCGATCCCCAACGACTTTCCGCACACATTAGCAGGAGAGTTAAACAACACAGGCTATCGAACGCATCTTGTTGGGAAAGGGCACTTCACCCCCCAACGCGCCAAGATGGGTTTTGAAAGCCAAGAGTTTGATGAATCGGGACGGATGCTACGTCACGGTCTGAAGGACGAATACCGGACTTGGTTCGACACAGAGAAACGGCGCGATATCACCCCTGATGACCATGGTGTTGATTGGAACTCTTGGGTTTCGCGTCCTTGGCACACCGAAGAGTACCTGCATCCAACATCATGGACGATGAACCGCGCAATTCATTTTCTGTCCCAACGTGACCGGGAACGTCCCTTTTTCCTCAATATTTCCTTCGCTCGGCCACACTCTCCGTTCGTACCTCCTGCCCCTTATTTCGAGATGTATCATAACGGCACAACCCCAGCACCATCTGTCAGCGACTGGGCTGCTTGTCACGACAGGCCTGAAGACGCAGTTGATCCCAACGCATGGCGTGGAAAACATTCAGACAGACGCATTCACCGAGCACGATCCGGTTACTACGGTGAAATCTCGTTTATTGATACCCAGATCGGCCGGCTGATGAATTGGTTTCGACGGCATCAACCGGACACCTTCGCGGATACGTGGTTTATCTTTACCTCCGATCACGGCGAAATGCTTGGCGACCACAACCTATGGCGCAAAACCTACGCCTACGAGGGGAGCGCTCGCATTCCGTTCATCGTTACGCCGCCGACCCGCGGTGCCGCATCCTCCCGGAAAGTGGCAGACGAAGTGGTCGAACTCCGCGATATTATGCCGACTATTCTCGATGCAGCGGGTGTCGATATTCCGCAAACTGTCGATGGACAGAGCGTTGTCCCGCTGACGCAATCCTCCGATCCGAACTGGCGACCTTACCTTCACGGTGAACACTGCACCTGCTATTCCCATGAACAGGAGATGCAATACGTTACCAATGGAAAACGGAAGTTGATCTGGCTACCGCGGATTGATGAAATGCAGTTTTTTGATCTTGAAGAGGATCCGGGAGAGTGTCATAACCGGATTGACCATCCGGAATATCAAGCTGAAGTTGCTAAATGGAAGAGATATTTGATCGCAGAACTGGCAGCGCGGGATTGTGGTTGGGTAGCAGATGGGGAACTGGTCTCCCCGCCCCCAGAAACGCCCTTAGTTTCGCCCTACAAGAACCACCGCTGGCAGGGTGAAGCCTAAAAAAACACAGTCCTCTGATTCGTTCGAGACTGTCGGTCGGATCAGAAATAGATACGGAACGATAAAAAAAGGAGGGTTGGATATCCGCCAAACTCCGATCTGAATTCCAATTCCTCGTCCTCAGTTTCAGGGCGCTTGCCGATTCCGATGAACCCACCGGCGGAGATATAAATGTCCTGTGCAAAGTTGTATTCAATCTGTAGAGAGGGGAATACGGAAGGATCAGAGATGTTGGACAGCAGAACGCCCCCCAATGAGATAAGCGGCGTGATTTGGAAGGTCAGTCCGGGGGCAAGGTAGTGCCTGCCCAAGAGGTAGATCGCCCCATCTGTATATGCTGGTTCGCTCAGATTGTCGAGGTAATTTTCTGGTTCCCCCGCGCCTGCCCCGCTGAAATGATATTCGATGAACCCATAAGCTCTACCGGCAAAACTGTAGTCCAATCCTACTGACGTGCGAAGATAGTTTTCCGCCTCCCCGTTTTCACCATCGAATGCGTTGGCGTAAACGTAAGCCGCCTCAAACCAGAATCCGGCGCCGCCGATCCCCCGCGTTAAGTCAAAACCTGTCATCAGGTGTTCGCGAAGCCCCACCAGTGAGATTGAGAAGTCGGTTTCGGCCGCATTCAGTTGGCTCCGAAGGAAGAGTGCACTCTTTTCAAAAGCGAAATTCTCACCGAAAATGTAGCCGATATCAAACTCTCCTAAGACACCAATCGGTATCTGAACCCGAATGGCATCCACACCAATTCGGTCCTCCGTGTCTAGTTGGTTATAGGCGTAGGGGGCAACAACGTCCGTTGGGTTCACAACTCGTGCGCTTCCCCACGCGATGGCCTGTCGACCAATTGTTATGTCACCAAACTCTGCACCGTACGCAATTGCAGCACGATCAAGATTCTGAAAGAGGCCAAAACTACCTGCCGGATCATCCCTGCCCGGATAGATAGCAGAATCTAAATCCACTACGCGATAGCTGAGTGAGTCAGTGGCAGTTACGATTGGCGGTTCAGAAAATAGCGAGGGGTCTTGGATACGGGTGCCAAAATCGTAGGAGAGGTCAAACAAAAGCGTATCGGTGGCGGTGTAAGCACAATTCAATCGCAGCCGGTTGTTCACCGCACCAATAATTGGTTCGTCCGCCAAGGGAGAAGTTAAACCTGTGGAAAAGTTCTTGTAGTATCCGTCGATTTGAAATTCAGCATCGGTAGGTGCGGTGGTTACAGCTATAATCAGGAAGGTAGTAAGTACAAAGAATTTTCTCACGATTTTCTCAGTCCAAGTGTCAGGGAAATGAGTCCTACGTCCATTGAGTTTAAAAATAGACCTACTCATATGGTATAATCGATATGTTTCGGGCACATCTTTAAAAAAATCTAACCGATGTAAGGAGAAGCGTGGCTCCGCCTCCCTAACAGTGTGGCAGTCTCCGCTTAAAGGCTAAAAATGAAGACAATTCCTATTCAGATCAGCAATGAAGATTACGAATGGTTATCGCTTCAGGCAAAACAGCGGGAGATGCCTGTTGCCCAAATCATCGAGGAAATGGTCAGGGACGCATCGGAAAGCGCAGAAAAAGAAACGGAATACCTGTTGAGCGATCCGCAAATGAGGGGACGACTTTTGAAATCTGGAAAGAGTACCAAAGGAATCCCTTATGGGGTCGTCCGCAAGAAACTTGGAGTTTGAACCTGAAGCGTTTGAAGACCTAGCGTGGTGGATTCAGCAAGATCGCCAGAAAACTCGCCGTATCCTTAATCTACTTCGGGAAATTCAGCGAAATCCCTTTCGTGGAACGGGTAAACCGGAAGCGTTGAAAGGCAATTTATCAGGTTTCTGGTCAAGACGAATAGACAGATAAAAGCATGGCAAAACAGCTGAGCTACCCTTTAGTCTCATCACTCTCAACTTGTCCGTCCTTGAGCGTTATCAAACGTCTCGCCCTATCCATCACCATTGGATCGTGGGTTGAAAATACGAACGTCATGTTTGTCTGCGCATTGAGTTGACTCATCATAGCGAGCAGGTCCGCACCTGTTCTCGAGTCGAGGTTCGCAGTCGGTTCATCGGCAAGGATTATCGCAGGTTCAGAAACCATCGCCCGTGCTATGGCGACACGCTGTTGCTGACCACCTGATAGCTGTGGCGGGTTTCGGTCCGCCAATCCTGATAGCCCGACCTCCTCAAGCATTGCTATAACGCGTCTATGCCGTTCCACCTTGGACACACGCTGCAACAGCATAATGTATTCCACATTCTCTTCCACTGTCAGCACAGGAATCAGGTTGTATGCTTGAAAGATGAAACCGATGCTATCTCGACGAAAATCGGACAGCTCATTGCCACTCATCCCCGACAGCAGCTTGCCGGACAACCACACCTTCCCCTCCGTCGGCGCATCCAACCCGGAAATGATGTTAAGAAGTGTAGTTTTCCCGGATCCAGACGGTCCGACCAACGCGGTAAACTCGCCCGACTGAATCGTCAGATCTACCCCTCGAAGAGCCTCGACGGGCACCCCATTTTCTGCATACACCTTTGTAACGCTCTCTGTGACAATCACATCAATATTCGTCAATGTTAGACTCCTCGCATAAAACGTAATGCGTAAAACAGATCGCTCCGCGCTTTCCTTTCACCGCTTTTGCCGCCTCAAAAACTCCTACGCATCGCAGTCGCTGGGATTATCTTCGCCGCGTATCGGGCCGGGTACAGACCTGTGATAATGGTGAAGATAAACACCCAGATCGGATACAAGATGAACGGTTCGACCGTCATGATGGGGTAGATGAGTTCCTGTATTGTCACACCCATCATCTCAATGCCGGTGTAATCAATACCGACCTTTGTGAATATCCACGTTAAGGCGAAACCGAGGATGGCACCAAGGGCGATACTCACAATCGCTAACGCCCCGGCTTCAAATAAGATCAGTCGCGCCATCCCAAAAGGTCGTGTCCCCACAGCACGCAACACACCAAACTCAAACATCCGCTCATACAGCGACATAAAAAGCGTATTGATAATCCCGAACACTACGACACCAAAGAGGATAACCCCCATGATGTATTTGCTGTACTTGGACATCTCGAATGCGGCTTGTAATTGAGGTAGGATTTCCGTCCAGCCTAACGCTTCGTTGTCATGTTGAGAATACCGCTCCCAAAATGGAAGATCTGTATCCCGTCCGTATTTTGTGTCGGTAAACTTGACCGCAATTTCATGGACGCCGGAACCAATAGCAAGCATCTCTTGGGCTTTTCCCAGTCGCACAAACACCATACCTCCGCTCATTGCGTCACCGCCGAGATGATAGATCCCTGAAATTCGAAACATCTCTTGGGACAGATCACCGCTCTCCGCCTGAGCAGCCGTGAGAACAACCCGACTGCCAAGCGTAACCTCAAGGAGTTCCGCCAGTTTCGCACCAATCACGATATCGCGATTGTTATCCCCTTCAAAGTACGCTCCTTCCACGATTGCGTCATCAATCTTGGATAAGAATCGTTCTGTCGACGGTTGGACACCTACCAGACTAATTGCACTGACATTCGCTGGCGAGGTAATCATCCCGAAAGCGAGCGTCCGGGGTGTGAATTGTGCGACAATCGCTTCCTGAGAGAGTTCCTCAACCACCTCATCGAGTTGATTAATCGTCATTTCGACTGCCTGCGCCTCACGGAAGTCTTTCCGATGAATCTGTCCATCGCCGAGAAACGAAGCAGTAGCAGTTTTGACCATATTCTGCTCTATCCCAATCCACAACGCATCCATGAAGATAAGCGCAGCCAGACCAATACCAATCGCTATCGAAGCAATGATAGTACGTCGTTTATTTCTAAAGAGATTTCTCCAAGCTAGTTTGATAAGAATTAGCCACATGGTTTTGAACCGTGAACCGTGATATGTGATAAGGTAATTTATTTTATCCCTTGATTGCGGACTTCAATGGGCACGCATTGCCCTCGCTGGCAGAATGCGCGCTGCTTTCAGTGCAGGAAATATACTGACTATCCCTGCCGACAGAATGACAGTAATCGCGGGAATGATGAGACTTCGTGCGTTGACTTCGGCGTACATCGTCTGAAATTTGATACCGCCGTAAGTAAACTCCTGTGGCATGGTGATGCCGTATATCGACAGCAGATGGTTAGCCGCTGTACCCAGTAGACCACCGACGACAATGCTGCCGACGGCGATAATCAGCACTTCGCAAACCACCAGCCAGAAGATTTGCCCCGGTTTCGTCCCAATCGCCTTCAACACACCATACTCGCTTGTTCTCTCTAGCACCGACATCAGAACTGTATTTAACACGCCGATAGCGACGATGAGCATGATGACAATCCGTCCGATAGCATCGCCCTGCTTGTCCGCCTGCATCGCCCGATAAAAATCCTTTGCGACCACCTGCCAAGGAGCAACATCAAGCGTCGAGTCATTGAGACTGGCTTCGATTGCCTTCGTGATTTTGTGGACACGATTGATGTTTGACACAATCACAACAATTTCGTGGGAGCGTCCTTCAAGCACAAGCAATTCCTGTGCGTCTTCGATGTGGAGATAGCACGCCATCCGATCTGTGATGTCGTCACCGCTTTCTGCTATACCAACAATCTCATACAAGTCGTTGGCGATTGAGCCATCGGCACCCTGAGAAACAATCACGATTTCATCGCCGATCGCTGCAGAAAGGTTTCTAGCAAGTCCCTTCCCTATCACTGCTTCACGCATTGGCTGCGCCAAGAGTTTCCGACCATCAATGATTTTCTTGTCAAATCGGGTGGCTTGGATTTCACGTTCTACATCGATACCGATGATTTGCACAGTGGTGCTCTTTTCCCTAACCGAGCCAAGTCCCGCTGAGTGAATCCGCGGCGTCCACGCCTCCACCCCTTTTACGCTCCCGATGGTTTTCCCAATCGCCTCGTAATCAGTCATCGTTTTATAGAGCGACGGTTTATCGAGGTAGTCACTCCGATGTACCTGAATGTGCCCGATGCTGTTCTGCGTAAATATCGCGATAATATTGGAATACGCACCATCGGACCAACCGATGAATACGGACGAAAGCGTAAATCCGACAACCATTGCGAGTGCGGTTAATATAGTGCGTCGCTTTTGACGGAAGATGTTGCGGAATGCAATTTTGAGTGTCATCATGATCTAAAACGTAATGCGTAAAACGTAAATGGATCTATGAACTGATGAAATATTGAGGACTCAGAAGTTGATTTATCTCCGCTTCTGAAGGTTTCGACGGGTGAAAACTTTTTCGTCGATCTCCTTGTCAAATTCAGCGTTCACATATCGCACGACGGTTTTGTGCCCCTCTTTGTTTTGCGGTAGCATCTCCATCACCGATGGTATAGTCTTCCCATCAAACGATTTGATATCTTTGAAATTCATAACTCGCATTAGATGCCCCGTTTCGTCGTAGAAATGCTGCCACGCTGGAATCAGATCAGCCGCCCGGATAGCAACAATAAGTTTGCCCCAAACAATTGGCGTGTCTTCTTTTGGCACCAATTCAATATAGAAATGATCCGGTTGGGCATCTACCGGTGTGACGAGTTCGTAGGTGTAATCGTCAAGCATCGACGATTCTTTGACGAGATCGTCATTCGTAAAATCAGACCCCATCCAAGATCCCATCATCATCGATGGCGGCACCTTCATCACCTTGTTGGTCTTGGGGAGGTAGTTCCACATCTCATTTCCGATCCGCAAGGTCGCGACTCCCTTCTCTTTTTTTGGTGACGTTATCAAGATG
The DNA here is from genome assembly GCA_965220385.1 of Candidatus Poribacteria bacterium. Lineage (GTDB taxonomy): Bacteria > Poribacteria > WGA-4E > WGA-4E > PCPOR2b > PCPOR2b. The sequence goes on from OZ244825.1 coordinate 3,546,222, forward strand.
AAGGTCTTGTCCATTCCCTGTGTCCACACTTCCAAAGCCAGGGTTCTCTCCCAATGTGGCGTGACAATCTGCATCTCCATGTTCGTCTGGCTCGTTTCGCTGCGATAGAGCTCGTCCATCCCTTTGACAATAGCCTCGACATCAATATCCTCGGTATGGTTTTCTGCAAACGCCGGAAATTGAACGGTGAACAGAGCAAATAAGACCACCAGACCGCCCAAAATCACAAGATTCAAAGTGAACAGCGGGGTTCGATTCTTAGTCATACAAACAAGATCCCTTTCCAATGAGGATTCGCCCCATCGTCTACCAGTTTTCGGACATTTTCGTGAATGATGTTTTTAGATAACGTAAGAGTATTACATCAATTAACTTCAGTCATTTGACGAACCCAAAAGGGAATAGTTTACAGTCCTTCTGCTCGTTTGGTATTCCCTGCTTTCCCGTTGACACCGAGGGCAAATTCTGCTACGATGGTATTTATTCCAACACCGAGAATTGGCCGATGACCGAGATGTAGCCAGCCAAATCCTGCGAGAAAGGAAAGCTGCACCATGCGAAAAAAACGGATCATCTACATGAACGATGCACGCCACTACTACCTGTTCGTCTTTGAGCCGCCGATGACGCTGGAGGACGCTTGGGTTCCCATTGACGAAGTTGCTGGCACAGCGGTGGATACGTTCTGCTACGGCGTCGAGCGGGGCGACGGACTATTCTATCCGTCCAAGATTGGTATGCGCTTTGGGGAAGACATCCAACCTTTTGAGCAGGCTGCGTACTGGCGCACATGGAACAACATGCAGAGCTTAATTGACCGAGGACTGGATCCGTTGCGGGTGCTCATCGATCGAGCACACGATAAGGAATTGGATTTCATCGCGAGCCTGCGTATGCCCGGCCACGGCGGTATGGATCCGGCGCATCGGCTACCGAACGGCGGTCGAGGTTTGGCGCATCAGGAGGTGCGCGACCATCAATTCGCGGTGCTGGAGGAACTGGCAACAGAGTATCCTACCGAAGGGTTGGAGCTGGATTTTGCGTTTCCGGGCGGCAGCGCTATTCTGCGGGACGAGGACGCTCCTGACATGATACCTATCCTGACTGAATATGTCGAACAAATCGCCGAAATGGTCAAAAACCGCCGCGGTGATTCGTGTGACCTCGGCGTCCGTGTACTGCCCACAGAGGAGATGAACCTAGCGCAAGGTCTCGACGTGCGGACGTGGTTTGAGCGTGGCCTGCTTGACTTTGCGGTTCCGATGCGCTATGCCTATATGATTCTCGATCCCGACATACCGATCGATTGGCTGATTGATACAGCACATCAAGCGAATGCCGCAGTCTATGGGATCCTACAACCTTATGTCCACGATGCCATGACTGGGGCACCGCAACGAGGTTGGCCCACACCGGAACAGATGCGGGCGGCGGTGGCAAACAACTGGGCGCGCGGTGTTGATGGCTTATACACTTGGTTCATGCGTTGGCCCCTGGGAGAAACTGAACGTAGTATGCTGACCGAACTCGGCGACCCAGAACTGGTGAATGAAGGGAACAAATGTTACGTGGTCGCTCGGAACCACCAAGCCAAGGATGACAAAACGCACTACGCGACAGCGCTGCCCCTCGAGATTAGCGCCTCAGATGTTGGGACGCGGCATCCCATCCCGTTCTACATCGCCGATGATATCGCGGGCGTCGGGGGGCGAATACGTCAGATCCGCCTTCGGATTAACATCACCGACCTCGTATCCGCGGACAGGCTTGATATCCGACTTAACAACAGATCCCTGAAGGCCGAGAGTTGTCTGCGCACCCACGGCTCAGAGATCAACGCTTACGGCGGTCAATGGTTGGAATTTCAGCTGAGAGATGTTCTGCCAACACAGGGCGAGAATCTGTTAGAGATTATTCTAGAACAAAGGGCACACGGGCTGGTAAGTCCGCTCAGGGTGGACGAGGTAGAACTTATCGTAGAGTACGGTCCGTACCCTTCTGTGCTGCAGCAGCCGTCTCCGCACTAGCCCTCCCATAGTCGAGAAAGCGGAGCCTTTTAGTTCCCATGCCTCATCTCAAGGAAATACCATGAAAGTCATTGAAGTCTCAGGTTCACCCCGCGAAATTGGTAGCCTCACCGGTGAGGCGTTGCGCGAAGAAATCCGCGAACACCTTGCTCTCTTTCCACCCAAGATTGACAGCACCCTTTGGGCGCAGCGGTTTCCACACTTTTTGGAGACACTGAAAACCTATCTGCCAGCGGTTCTCGCGGAAATTGAAGGAACGGCAGCTGGGGCGGACATCCCCCTCAATACGCTTTTCCAACTGAATCTCCCAATGTACGCGAATGAACTGGTGGTTGATGAGGGCTGCACGAACATCGTATTCAAGGACGGGAAAGATGGTCCCCTCTGGGGCAAGAACAACGATGGACTTGCCAAAGATGAACGGCGTCCTGCATGTGCACGAGTTATCCATCGAAACGATGCAATTCCTACAGTGGTCTTTACCTTCTGCGGTATGGTAGCGACCACCGATGGCATGAACGCTGAAGGTGTTGCGGTAGGACACTCCTCGGTTGGCAGCGTTTTCCAACAGAGCGATGATTTCGTCCCGATACGGCTTTGGGCTTACGAGTGCATGATGCAGAGCCGCACGACACCGGAATTTGTTCGACGATTGTCCCAACTCCCGACGCGAGGCAAGGGGTACAGTCACGTCTGCGTCGACGCAGAGGGTGTGATGTGTTCCATTGAAGCACCGTGCCCGATAATGCAGGTACGCAAGCCAGCACCGGAGACCCGACACATGAACTGTGTCAACTACTACCAGCTCCCGACGCTTGCTGATGCTGACCGTCGTACCGAAAGTGGAAAATGCAATGCCAAAGCGAGACAGTATTTTCTGGAACAGAGTCTCTCCGATTTGCCTGACTACAGTCTGGACGACATACAAGCGATTCTGCGGCATCACGGTGACCCAAGTATCTGCCGTCACGGCGGAACAGATGATTCGCATACAGAATATTCGATGATTGGAATCCCACAAAGTCGGCGGGTGTTGTTTGTAGATGGTAATCCGTGCCAAGACACCTATCAGGAAATCCAACTGTAATCATTGGGCAACCTGACAGATGTAGCACCCCGATGTGTGGGTATTAGTTTGCGGGAGGGGAGTATCCCGATTTTATCGGGATGGCACAAAAGGACACTCCCGCGAAATAACGCTTTCAAAAAAAGGTTTACGGATGAAAATCACACAAGTTGATCTTTACGAAGTAGAAATCCCTCCCATCCCACCGATTGCTAAATACGTTCCCAAGATCTACGACATTACCCTCTGCCGTATTCAGACCGATGAAGGGATTGAAGGCTGGGGAGAGTATCTTGGCACACGATCTCTACACGAGGTCACGGCGCAGTCTTACCTCGATCAGGAGGTGTTGGCGTTAGACCCATTCGCCCAGCCCGATGGATTCGACTGCGCTTTGTTGGATATCACCGGTCAGATGTACGGTATTCCTGTCCACCGCTTTTTCGGTCAGAAGGTGCGTGACGAGGTACCGGTCTCCTACTGGTCTACCACGATGGAGCCGCATGAGACCGCCGCGGAAGCAGAGGTAGGGGCACGCTTAGGGTTCACCAACCACAAACTCAAGGCACGTGCGGCGGACGTGGTGGAAACGGTACGCCTCATCAAGGAGGTAGCAGGTCCCGATTACACCGTCGGCCTGGATCCAAACATGGGATTCAAGTACCCACACGTTGCAGCACGTTTGGCGGAACAACTTGAACCGTTCGGAACGGTTGCCAACTTTGAGGACCCGATCCTAACCCATAACTTGGATGGGTATCGCCTGTTGCGCGAGAAAACCCACATCCCCCAGGCACTACACTTGGGACCCCCGGACGCTGTCCTAGCAGCACTCAAGGCAGAGTGTATCGACTACCTGAACTTGGGTGGACCTGCCCAGCAGGTACGCAAATCTGCTGCATTGGCTGAAGCCGCAGACGTGCCTTGCTGGGTACAGATAGGGGGACTCTGCTTGAGTATAATGGCTGCCTATTCCGTCCATGTGCAATGTACGCTGCCCAGCGCGACCCTTCCCTGCGACGAGTTACCCCACATCCGCGTCGCCGACGTTGTTAAGGAAGGATTAACAATCAAGGCAGGGCACTTTCTGGTGCCGGAGGGTCCGGGGCTTGGTATCACAGTGGACACCGCTGTGATTGAAAAGTATCGGGTGGCGTAATGGGTATATGCCAACGCTGATACCAGCTGATATTCGATATGGTCAAGAATAGTGAAATTTCTTAAAACCTGTTGTGACATCTATATCGGGAAGGAAACTCAGTTAAAGCATGATACACAAGGGCTGCAACATACTGAGTATGCCTAGAACAGATAGAATACAAGGAGATTAAGGCAATGCCATTGGAAACGCTTTCCTCGTTTGAAGACCAACACCACGAGCAATTCATGGAACAGGGGTATCTGCGTCTGGGGAAACTGCTGTCACCCGACGAACTGGCTGCGATCCAGCAGCGTATAGACGATATTATGCTGGGCAAAATCCGTTATGAGAACATGCGTTTTCAACTTGACCCACGGCATACAGGGACCGCTATGACACGTACCGTGGGGAACGAAGAAGCAACTCTGAACTACCGGCGTATTGATGATTTGGAACAGGATCCGCTCTTTCTTGCGTACATGCAGCATCCTTTGATCCGCCAAATTACCCGTCGCTACATTGGGGAAGATGTTGCGGTTTTTCGCTCTATGTTCATGAACAAACCTGCCGAGCGTGGGACAGAGTTAGTATGGCACCAAGATATCGGGGTTGGTTGGAAAATTGATACCAATCCGACCACGACGGTGTGGACTGCTTTCGATGCAGCGACCGTGCACAGCGGTTGTATGCAAATTGTGCCGGGCAGCAATAATCTGGGGATCCTCAACGAAAGACACTTTACTTCGGAGGAGGACCAAGCAAAATACACCCAAGACGAAGATGTGATTGATTTAGAAGCGGAGGCTGGGGAAGCCATTCTGTTGCACAATTTTTTACTACACCGTTCGGGCGTCAACACGACCACATCACCGCGTCGAGCGTTCAGCGCAACCTACATGGAGGTAGCAACTCGCTCGGTGATCACGGGCGACACGTTCCCGATAGTTTTCGGGGAGGGCGCGCTTTCTCCCGATACGGTAACGGGTAAATCAGCTGAACGTATAAAGTTTTTTCATGGATAGGGCTTTTCTAGGTAGCACCGCCCGGATTTAGTATCAAACCCCCTCCGAGGATACTGGAATGGAAGGACCATTTCAATTGGCGGCCAGTGTCATCGACACCGTTATCAATAATACAGATCCCGCCGTTTTTCTGCTTCGCCGAATCGAGGAGACACCAAAATACGCACATTACCGTGCCCTCGTCAGTCGCACAGATAGCAATCTCGCGGAGACGCTGAAAGGTTGGCTTGCCTCGGACTACCGCGTCTTTTCCTTTCAATATGTTGAATCAGCCGAGGCGGCGTTCAGACAGCAATGCACGCTATGGCACGAACTGGATGGACCGGACGGAAAGTTAGACAACGAGCGACATCCGGAACCAGATAACGGACAGATTATTCAGTGTCCTATATGTCCGACCTAATGATAGAAATAGGGTAGCAATCCCGCCTTTATAAACACGCCAAACCATTTGGAGAAGTCCTATGTCCATGTGGCTCACCGATCATCAACTTCAGCACCTACAGCGCGCATACCAAAAGGGGGTGGAATGCCCTGTGCCAACGCAGGTGATCTCCAGCGGAGAGTGCTTCCCACCACCGCAAACCCAAGAGCAGGCACAGGTTGAATCGCTGATTCAGGAGGACGCAGATCTGTACGCTCGGCGTCTGGGAATTCCTCGCCGAACCTACCTCCGCTCTCCGAGCGGTATGGCTGCTGCGTTTTTAGCGATGAATCAAGTGCACGGCGCAGTCTATAATGTAAATGTTGACGAAGCTGAGGATCCAGATGCAGCACAGGCGCGAAAAGAGGAGACTGCGGACCAATTTATCTTTGACGTTCACACCCATCACGTCCACGATGACTACAGTTGGGAAGGTCAACTTTGGATACGGGACGCCGCCCGTGGTAACAACCAATCTCAGATACCGTGGAACCCGGAACTGGTCGAACAGGAACTTGATCTGAAGTATTACAAGTTCGACTACTACCTTAAGGACATGTTCTTCGACAGCGACACCACAATTGCGCTGCTTAGCACATCGCCATCGGTCGATCCCTACAAGATACTGTTGTCCGACGATCAGATGGTTGCCACACGCAATCTGGTCAATCGGTTATCTGGTACGCGACGGATGCTGGCGCACGGAGTGATTTGGCCCAGCGTTCCTGAATATCTGGAAGCGATGGATCGCGCTGCCACGGAGCTCAAGGTGGATTCGTGGAAGGGTTACACCATCGGCGACGTTCTGGGTGCAGAACCTACCTTCGACAAACCGTGGCGCATGGACGACGAGGATCTGACCTACCCAACCTACGAGAAGGCTGAGAAGTACGGCGTCCGAAATATCTGCGTCCACAAGGGGGTGCTGCCGGTCGACTACGAGCGAATCCCAAACTGGCACTATGCGACGTTGGATGATCTGGGAAAGGCTGCCCAAGATTGGCCCCACCTGAATTTCCATATCTATCACGCTGGCTTGAAGATGTGGCGTGACGCGCGTGGAGTGAGCGAAGCATTTGAGCAGACTGGACGTTTGCCGTGGATTGACGAGATGGCTACTATCCCCGAAAAATACGGTGTGTCGAATGTGTACGCTGATATCGGTCTGTCGTTCGGCGCACTGGCGATTACGCATCCGAGGCTTGCGGGGGCAATGTTGGGCATACTAATCAAGGGATTAGGTGCAAGTCATGTACTGTGGGGCACTGATTCAATCTGGGCAGGCTCCCCACAATGGCAGATCGAGGCGTTACGCCGTATCGAAATCCCAGCAGACTTGCAGGACAAACACGATCTGGAACCGCTAGGTCCCGCCGACGGTCCTGTGAAAAACGCCATTTTTGGAATCAATGCCGCGGGGCAATACGGTATCGAATTGGATAGCGATGACCAACCGATTGAGAATTACAAGGATGATGAACTTTCGCGCTTGAAAGCCGAGTATCTGGACGCGGGCAACCAACGCGATAATCTATTCTGGGGTTGGGTCCGAAATCAGAAGTGAACCTAAGCCCTGCCCGTGCAACTGAGGTTATTGATTAAGGCACCCCAGACCTGGATCTGCACTGAGTAACCAGCAATAGGGAGATGAATGCTTAAAGACACAGAACAGGATGATTTGATCCAGCCGCAGCGAAGCCGCGACTCTCAACCTGCGAATCGAACGCGATGGAGAGCCGTAGTCATCGGCACCTTACTTCTCCCCGCCAACGCTTATTGGATCGCCTCCGGTGAAGCCACATCGACGACTGTATCCCTCTTTTTCAATATTGTTTTTATCCTATTCGTCCTACTCCTGCTGAATCTACTGTTCAAACAGATCGCCCCGCATGCTGCCCTGAATCAAGGCGAACTGCTGATTGTCTATGTGATGCTGTCGATCTCCTCTGGAATTGCGGGACTCGACATGATGCGGGTGTTGATGGCGGTCTTAGTGGGACCGTTCTGGTATGCGCGCCCGGAGAACGAATGGGCGGAACTCTTCTGGCGATTTATCCCGAATTGGCTCGCTGTCCAAGACAAGGAGATTCTGAAAGGGTTCGCCGAAGGTGAGTCCAGTTTCTATGTAACTGAGGTCGTGCGGGCATGGATAGCCCCCATCCTCATCTGGTCGGGGTTCATTTTTCTACTGGTATTCGGGATGCTCTGCATCAACGTCTTGGTACGCAGACCGTGGACAGAAGCGGAAAAGCTGAGTTATCCAATCATTCAACTTCCGCTTCAGATGACTGACGGACGCTCCTCTTTTCTCTCAAACCGAATGATGTGGATTGGGTTTGGGTTGGGAGCAGGACTCGATATACTCAACGGACTTCATTTTCTGTATCCAATTATCCCCGGTCTGGGTGGGCGGCTCTACGATCTCCGTCCCTTTTTCACAAACAAACCGTGGAATGCGATAGGCTGGACACCGGTCGCCGTTTTTCCGTATGCGGTTGGACTTGGGTTCTTAATCCCACTCGATCTCTCATTCGCCTGTTGGTTCTTCTACCTGTTCTGGAAAGCAGAGCGGATTCTCGCAAACGTCCTCGGCTTGCACTCCATCCCAGAATTTCCCTATATCGAACAACAGACTACCGGTGCGTATTTGGGGCTATTTCTGATCGCGCTTTGGATGACGCGGCACCATCTGAAGCGGGTTGTTTCCGCTGCCATCAGAGGTGTGAGTGGGGAAGCGACGGACGAACCGATGAGCTATCGCGCTGCACTGATTGGACTGATTTTTGTCTTCGCCGGACTTCTCTTTTTCTGTCATCAAGTAGGGATGGCACTGTGGAGTAGCTTCCTCTTTTTCCTCATCTACTACGCCATATCGACAGCGATTACACGGATGCGCGCGGAGTTAGGATCTCCAGTCCACGACCTGCATTTCTCAGGACCGGACACAACACTGATCAAAGCACTGGGTACTCGTGTCCTCAACGCAAATGAGTTGACCATGTACGGATTTTTCCACTTCTTCAATCGTGCTTATCGTGGGCATGTAATGCCTCACCAATTGGAAGGATTCAAACTGATGGAACGTGCGCGGGCAAGCCACCGACGCCTGTTGTGGGGGATGATTGTCGCAATTGCGTTGACCGGACCTGTTGCATTCTGGGCTTATCTCAGCGATGGCTATAGATACTCCGGCGCTATAGGGTATGCGTGGCGACCGTTCAACAATTTACAGTCGTGGTTATATCACCCACTCTCCCCGAACTACGGCGCAATGGGTGGACTGATCTTCGGCATGATGACAACCCTGTTTCTAATGGTGATGCGGATGCGTTTTATCTGGTGGGTGTTCCATCCGGCGGGATTTGCGGTCTCCAGCAGTTGGTCAATGAACGTGTTCTGGGGTTCAATTTTTGTGAGTTGGTTGCTGAAACTGATCCTGCTAAAATTGGGTGGCATCAAGACCCATCAAAAGGCGATTCCGCTGTTCTTGGGGTTGATTTTGGGAGAATTTGTCATCGGTGGATTCTGGTCGTTACGTGGTGCCATCTGGAATATACCAACATACCGTTTTCTGTTCTGATATTCTACCGGAGTCTGTGCACTCAAGCCGGAGCTAACGACAACCACGGTTGGTCTTCATCTACAATTGACTCAATGGAGAACTTTGAGAGTCCGACCGGTTCTTCAAAGTAGCTTCTCCACTGTGACAGGTAGGTCGCCGCTAAAGTTCGCACGGTCAACGGCTTCATCGTGTAGGATGACGACACCGGTTTCCTGATGTGGCACACCAGCTTTCAGATGCACAGAGCGTAGACCGCCGAGCCATTTTCGAGCGTCCGATACGTAGATGAGATCGCCTTCCTGAATGGAAAGTTCTTCCATCAATTCGACTGGTAGCAATACGCGATCGGTGTCAACCGAATCTGTACGAAGTTGGAGGGGCGAGGAAGTTTTCGGCTCAGATCGGTTGGGTTCACCACCCTTAAATATCCGCATTCCATCGGACAAGGTAGCGATGCAGAGTCCGGGGATATCTTCCTTTGCCCGCGGTTTGCTGCAAAAAGTGATACCCACACCCAATACGACTGTGACTAGCGTACCGAACAGTCCGCGCATATATATGTACCCCTTATCGGACGGCACACCGTGGGCGAGCGGCTCGATTAGGAAATAGAGGGATTTGTGATGGGTAACAAGGGTAAGTAGAGATCCCAAGAGAAGTGCCCAAAAGGCTGCGGTCGGCGTGAAACGGGCCCAGAGGACACCCATAAGTAAGACGACAATCAGTGATGGCAGTATCGTCGTGAAGAACTTTGAGTGAGCCGTATAGATCTGATCGTCCAGTTCAAAGATGGGCACCAAGACCACCCCCAGAAGTGTTGCGCCGACAGCTGCTAAGCGAGCGGCATGGAGGTAGTATTTGTCGTCTTTTCCGGGGACAACGGTTTTCCAGATATCATTAACACCTACGGCGGAGACAGCATTGATAAGTGTATCGAGCGTAGACATCAGTGCCGCGAGCAGTGCCGCGACGACCAAACCAAATACTCCCGGCTGGGTGATAATTTTCATCACCATGATGAAAACACTCTTCGCTTTTTCAGGTGCTTCGGGCCATCCGTAGGTCTCCATCGCCTTGCCAACCCAACCCCCATTGCTAACAACGATCGCTGCAATAGGCATCAGGACAAGCACCATAACAATCATGGCTTTGCGACCATCATGGACGGACTTGACCGACAGGAACCGCAGAATAATACCCTGATTAATGAAAAAGAACGCCACCGTTCCTGAGAGCGCGTCGCCCCAGAACGTGCCGATGAAGTGAAAGTTTGCAGGTTCGTTGAATTGAGGGAAGGGAACTTTGTGGGTCGCTGGCAGTCCGTTCCAAAACGCGTCCCAGCCGCCGACGTGATTGATGCCGAGGATGAAGATACCGATGCCAGCGACGAACAGGATCATACTCTGGAACAGATCGGTCATGAGCACCGACATTTGCCCCCCGCTATGCATATAGGCGAGCGAAATGATCGCTACTACCACAGCCCCTACCATTATGGGCATCCCTATGACCCGGTTCAGAACGACTGCAATCGTCTGTAGGTTCATGCCGATATAACCGACGAGATATAGCACAATCAGAATCAGAACCATGAACCGTGTTCGTCGATCGAACCGGCGCTCAAAATACTCAGGGATAGTGCTTATGCGGTTGAAGTAGATTATGGGGAACCAGCCGAGCAGGAACAGCGGCATGATGAACCAGTCGTTCGTGTAGTACGTCATACTGGCAAGCCCGCTGTCGTAGCCGAGGTCAGAGTAGTTGATAAAGCTGTAGGATCCGACGAGGGTGGCAATACATGACGCAGCAATCAACCACCAGACGAAGCGTTGACCGCCGAAGAAGAAGTCCGCTGTAGACTTTGTGTATCGCCCGAAATAGATACCGCAAGCCACAATAGCTGCAAAATAGAGGACAATGACAGTGTAATCAAGTGTATGGAGTGAATCGCTCATTTGCCGGGCGGTCCCTCCACAGAATAGATCCAGATCAAGTGGATGCCAGCGAACAGGAAAAACCCGATAACGAGTATCCAGATGATTCGTCGGTCAGCACGCAATCCTTTGTATATCGTACCGGCACGGAACGTAAGCCAGAGCGAGAAAAAGAAGAACACTCCGCCGAATAGGTACTGATAGAACCACGCGAACCAGTTGTCCGACAGAATACTCCGAGCAAATGCAACAAATTGATCTATCATGAAGCAATTCCCAAAAATATGATACCTTTTTATAGTTCGCCAAAGTGATTAAGCAGAGTTACTTGGCAACCAACTTAGTTTGGCATTATAGCACAATTCAAAAAATCGGTCAACACCCTTTTCGTCTTCACAATTACCGGATCAAAACGTCGTCTGTAATTCTATTTGGCACTCTATTTTGTCCCTATTGCTAGGGGAATTGCATCTGTAAATTTAGAAGAGCGTGGATAGGACAGTAATCAAGTAGTCGTTGTCCCATGCGGCTTTCAATCGCTTGTTGGCCACCCCGAGTTTGGCAGATTTTTCGCCTTTGAGCAGGTTGAGTGCAATGCGTCGGAGTATAGCGAAATTTTCACTGCCATTGTTTTTACGGATACGACACGCATCTTCATTAAACCCAACGTCTAACACCCAATGACAACAGTTTTCAATAGACCAATGGGCGCGAGTTGCCTCAAGAAGTTGAACGGCCTTGGCATTCAGTGAGGAAATATAGTAACGCGATTTAACGGTATGTTCTGTGTTGGATTCTCTGTGTGCGGTGACTTTGACCACAGAGTTAAGATTGACGAAGTTCTCACTTCCTCTCAAATGTGCAATCAACGCAGAGTCGGAGATAACAGTAGCGGTTCGGGTCTCGATTCGACCATGGTCGGCATCCACCGTCTGAGCGGTGTCGGTCCTCACATCAGCTAACCGATTGTCCAAAGTACCATCAAACAACAGTTTGACATCTTCGTGGAGTTGTCCTTGGTTGGCTTTGAGTGCTAGCAGGTACGCTGCATCGCAATCAACAATCTTTTGAGCGACCTGAGTTTGACACCCCATCGCATCGGTGGTCACAATACAACCCGAAATGTCCAATACCTCAAGTAATTGCGGAATCGCTGGAATCTCATTAGAATGGTCAGCAACCTTCAGTTGACCCAATGCCACCGATTGAGCAGATGCCCATGCACTAACAAGGTGAATCTGAGGTTGATGAGTAGAAGTATCATAAGACCCACGCAATTGTTTACCATCAACGGCAACCACTTGACCATCAGTCACTTGGATAACATGCTTTATCCAGTTAATGAAACAGTGTTCAAATTGAGCAGAGTCAATTAAGCCAAATACACGGTTAAAGGTGTCGTGTGATGGGATGCCATGGGGTAATTGTAAGAAGCGACAAAGCCAATTATACTTCGAATGTCCAAACGATTCAACAGCGACCCAACTATCGCCACCACAGATGACAGCACAGATAGCAATCACAATCATATCCAGCAATTTATGATGGGTGCGACTATCATCTCGTCGGGGATCTGTTAATTCGGAAAAATGCGCTTGGAGGGAGGGAATTGGGGTATCAGTCATTTAAGCAGCTCCTTATCTTTGGGGATAGCTTATACATTACCTCTATTTAATCCAGTGTCAAGCATTATATTCACGTGCAATTCCCCTACCCTATTGCCTTTTTGTATTCTCAACTCTTCAGAATTCTGTTATAATTGTAGGAGGGATAGTTTGCTTCCACTAACCTGTCCTATCGGAAGCAATTGGATACAATCTACACAAAGGAAGGTAACAAGATGGCGCATCTTACCGAATCTCAAGTGGCACACTTTAAGGAAGAGGGGTATCTGGTCGTTGAAGACGTGCTGGACCCCGAACAAGATATAGATCCAGTTATTGAAGAGTACGCAGGCGTTTTGGAGCAGCTTGCCCAAGATTTGTATGCTGAAGGTGAAATATCTTCGACGTATGATGACCTGCCGTTTGGCGATCGATTGACGAAAATTTACGCTGAATCTGGCAGGGTACATGCACAGTATTTCGATTTTTCATTGCCCCAGCAGAATGTGCAGCCGGACACACCGATGTGGGTGGGACCTCAGGTCTTCGGCCTTCTCCGAAACGAGAAACTTCTCGATGCTATCGAATCGTTAATCGGACCCGAAATTTACTCGAACCCGGTGCAGCATGTACGGCTGAAGCCACCGGAACACCTCTGTCCCGTCAACGAGGACACCGGACGTCCCCAGATAGGGGCAACCCCATGGCATCAGGATAACGGAGTTGTCACAGAAGAAGCTGATGAAACCGATATGCTGACAGTTTGGTTCGGTTTGTGGGATGCAACCATTGAAAACGGCTGTCTCGAAGTGATTCCCAAGAGCCACCGTGAGGGATTGCTGCAGCACTGCATCACGAGCACCGACCTGTCCAGAGGATTTGGTCGCCACATTCCGGGCAAATTTCTGCGTGAGCCAGATAGCGTGCCGATTCCGCTCAAACGTGGCGGCGTCCTATTTTTCCACCGCCTCAACTGCCATAGCTCGCTGCCGAATAACAGCGACAATATTCGCTGGAGCTTTGACCTACGCTATAACCCAACGGGTCAGCCAACCGGGCGCAGTGCGTTTCCGGGCTTCGTTGCGCGCAGTCGCTCCAATCCGGAGAGTGAATTGCACGATCCCGAGGAGTGGGCAAATAGGTGGTATGAGACGCGCAACCGACTCTCGGGGAGTGATGACAATCCCACCTTCCACCGCTGGAAGACGGACGATCCCCGCTGTGCTTGAGCGTAGGTATACGAGAGTAAAAGTATAGGGAAGCGGGGCAGCAAGGAAACCACTTCGTCGTCCCTCTTCCCTTTGTAATCAAACATTCTAGGCTGCCCAAGGAGACAGGTTGGTGAAAGTCCTCGACGCCATAGCACATATTTTGAAGAAGGAGGGCGTTGAGTACCTCAGTGCCTATCCCACAACCGCTCTAATCGAGTCTACCGCGGAGGTCGGCATAAAACCAATCATCTGCCGTCAAGAACGGGTAGGAGTCGGTATCGCAGACGGCTATGCGCGGGTAACCAATGGGAATTCTCCGGGAGTGTTCGCCATGCAGAACGGGCCCGGCGCGGAGAATGCCTTCGCCGGCGTTGCCACCGCCTACTCAGACGCTGTGCCTATCCTGTTACTCCCGTTAGGCCATCCCAGAGAGCGCGATGGCGTATTTCCCCAGTTTAGTTCGGTACGCAGCTTTTCAGATATCACCAAATTCGTCGAGCAGATTAGCACCGCTTCACAAGTGGGTGAGACAATGCGTCGGGCGTTCGCCAGGCTCAAGATGGGGCGCCCGGGACCTGTCATGGTTGAAATCCCCTCTGACGTTGCAGACGTGGAGGTGGACGCATCGATTCTTGAGAACTATAAACCCATCAAAGCCACCCTCTCCAAAGCAGATTTGGAGGCTGTCCAATCCGCAGCTCGTGCACTTCTCAACGCAAAATCCCCTATCATCTACGCCGGACAGGGTGTGCTATACGCCGACGCCTCTGAGGAGTTAGTAGAACTGGCGGAACTTTTACAGGTACCCGTCATGACCACCTTGGCAGGAAAAAGCGCCTTCCCCGAAAAGCACCCCTTGGCTCTGGGAAGCGGTTCAAGCGTCATGAACGGCTGCGTCTACCATTTCCTGCGTCAAGCTGATGTCGTATTCGGGATCGGCACCTCCTTCACAAAGCACAGCATGACCACCACCATCCCCTCGGGCAAGGTCTTTATCCACGCGACGAATGATCCGATAGACATAGATAAAGACTATTATACCGACTATCCAATTATCGGAGATGCCAAGTTGGTGCTGCAGCAGTTCATAGATGCTTGCAAAGACCTCCAAAGCGCAAGCACGAACCAAGGCGACAGCAACGTTGTAGGAGAGATCGCATCTGTTAGGAAAGCGTGGTTGAAGGAGTGGACACCTAAACTCACATCGGATGAGGTTCCCATCACTCCCTATCGTGTGATCTGGGAGTTTATGAACAATGTGGATCCGAGGGAAGCTATTGTTACCCACGACTCCGGCAGTCCACGCGATCAGCTTATGCCGTTTTATCAATCGGGGGGTCCGCGAACCTACTTAGGTTGGGGCAAATCGCATGGGCTGGGAACCGGGCTTGGACTTAACATCGGGGCGAAGCTCGCATCACCCGACAAATTTGTGGTCAACTTTATGGGGGATGCCGCATTCGGGATGACGGGGTTAGATTTCGAGACAGCTGCCCGAAATGGTATACCGATCCTCACCATAGTGTTGAACAACTCCACCATGGCTATAGAGACAACGCACATGGCGAGATCTCATGAACTATACGGGACACGGGATATTGGCGGGAACTATGCGGATATGGCATTGGCTATGGGCGGATGGGCGGAACGGGTAGATGATCCTACTGATGTCGGACCAGCAATTCTGCGGGCTCGGAAAGCCACCAAGGATGGACAAGCATCACTGCTTGAATTTATCACCAGCGAAGAAACTGCCTTTTCATACAGGCGTCCCTTTTCGTAGCAATCTCCACTTATACTACAACCCCGCCCGGGGAACCTGCTCGTCTGAAGCCATTGGTTGTCGCCACAACGACGGCATCAACACGGCTATCAGCGAAAGCGACACAATTCCCAGCACCGCGTCAACTCCGATCGCAAATGGTGTACTACTCATCGACGCAATTGCACCAATCATAAGTGCACCTATCGGACCCGCACCGATGGCGAGACTGATAACGCCAAGCGCACGTCCGCGCATCTCCTCCGTAGCTCGCAGCATCACAAGGGTTGATTGCATCGTTGAGAACCCCGACGTCCCGAACCCCAAAACAAATAGGACTGGAAGGGCAACATAGTACCACCGCACCGTCGAAAAACATAAGAGCATAACCAGCCCAAGCATCGACCCGCCGACGTATAACCGTCCATGGAACCGGATAACCCTTATTGAAGCCACGGAGATCGCACCAAAAAGCGCACCTAATCCCTCGGCTGCGAGGAGGGTGCCCATCAATCCAGGTCCAATCCGAAGCACGTCACGAGCGATGACCGGAATCATCTGTGCATAGGGAAAAAGCAGCAAATTCATCAGGATGGTAATAAGGACCGTTGACACTAGCACATTGTCACGCTTCACATACCGGAATCCTTCGGCCAAATTACCAAGGACATTGACCAAACCAAGACGACTCCGGTCAGTGGGCGGCAGCCTCACCGCCGAAATCAACGCGACTGCCACGACGTAGATTGCACTGACGACGATGTACCCTCCCACCACGTCAACCGTGGTTATCAGCGCCCCCGCCAACGCAGGACCGATCATACGGCTCCCCTGCATGCCGACCGAGTCCATTGCGATAGCGTTGGTCACTCCTGCCCGTCCCACCAAATCGTGTATTGCTGAACGACGAGATGGCATGTCCAGTGCCCAGCCGATGCCGGTGCATCCCATAACAACGTAGGCGTGCCAGAACCGTACCGTTTCTGTCTTTAGCAGCAGCACCATTGCAAAGGCAGCCACACAACTGACCACCTGCGTCATAATGAGGACACGGTGCTTATTGACTCTGTCAGCCAATACACCGCCCACCATACCAAGTATTAGGAGCGGTAGCATTCCGAAGAAACCGACCAGAGCTACTGAAAATGGTGAGTCTGTTAACTCGAGGACCAGCCATCCGAGCAGCGTCAACTGCATCCATCGGCAGGTGTAGGCGAAAAAGTTTGCGGGCCAGAGTAACCGGTAACTGCGGTTGCCAAAAGCCTCAAAAGTACGCAAGGAGTACCCCCTGCGCATCATCAGTCGTGAGATATCTGCCGTTCAATGTTGAGGATTACCTTATAGAAATCTGCTTATAGCCCTTGCGAAGTTCGCTCAGCGTAGATTAAGAGACTCACAGTACATCGTTGAGAAATGTGCTACTGCCCACCACCGAAGATTTTGCCGGCTAAACTCCAGATACTAACCCCTGCAAAAGCAATCTGAATTAGCGCAGATATAAATCCACCGATCCACATTACACGGTGCGTCCGATAGGGGTGAGGGAGTTTAGCATTTAAGCGCAACGCAAGAACCATTACAAATGAAACCGCGAAGTTTCCCAAAGTGCCCGCAATTTGCGTAAGAATATCAAACTTTAGATCAGTCCAGATGACAATAAAGGTGGAGACGAAAAAATAGGAACAGATGAAACGCTGGAGTTTAGCGTAATTCCATTCGCGGGAGGGCCACAGCGCCTCTAAAAATTCGTGCGATACACGGGTGAGGACTTCGGGCACCGCCTGTAGGGTTCCCCAAAGTGCGGCAATAATACAGACGTAGTAAACCCAAACCAGTGAGGGATGAATATTACTCCAGACGTGAGCCTGCTCGGTGAGTAGACTCCATCCTTCAAATCGGCTTTCCAGTGGGTACAAAACAGCAGCGCCAGATATCATAAATGCCGCCGTTACAATAAACAGCACCACTGCGCCCATGCCGGCATCCCACCGTAACGGCGCGACAAGTTGTCGTAATCGGCTGACCTGATCGGGCGCCTCGGGCAGATAGTCAATCTCATCGTGCTTGAAAGCGTAGGCGCGGATGGCGTTAATATTTTGATGTCCTGTCAACCCCCAGCGGTGCAGTCCAATCCAATTGGCGTAGACGATATAGCCCATCGCCCCGCCACCAACGTAAGCAAATGTTGTTGCCATTGTCAGCAACGGATTCTGACGCGCATCTTCAGGTGTCCACTCCGGAAACGCTGGCAGGTGCCCTACATTTACGGATCCGATGAAGGCTTGCCAGAGATCCGGACGTACCATCAGGGTTCCAATAATCGTTCCAACAACAAGGATCAGGCAGATGATAACCTGCTGCTTTTCCAGTCTACTATATGACATCTTCAGGCTGAGTAGTAAAGCAAGCCCAATGAAAGCAGAGGTGAAGATATTTTCCCAAATCGGTTCAGGGATCGATTGGGGCACACCGTTGAGTAAAAAGTGAAATAGATCCGCACACGGTTTAGCAATCGGCACCCAAGCCATCGGGCCGCCGATTAATTCAACTAACATAATCATAAGCAACAGCCAGCCGCGTGGTCCCGGCAATCTTACCAGACGATGTCCAAGATATTCACCGCTAACGGCGGTGTAACGTCCGAGCAGGTAGGTAAGAAAAACGCCTTTGACAATGCAGCTTATGAGCACGAGCCATAGGAGATCGTAGCGTGCCCAGGCACCGGTACGGACGACGACAATCGTTTCGCCGGCACCGATACTGACCGATGCTACAATTGCCGCGGGGCCAAAGACGGCCATTAACCCAAGCAGTTTCCGCATCGACCACGGTTGACCAAAAACCCCGGTAGCAGGTGGAATTTCGACAGTACCTATCTCCTCTTGATCGTCATCAATTGTTTGTTGTTCCTCCATAGTTTCTCCTATTGGTTAGGAACGAAACATAGTTCGGATAATTTTTCCTCGGTATCCCAACGAAATCAACGAACCGCTTAATATCGGAGCAAGTTCTGTTTCTTCAGCATAACCCCTTAAATTGTGTTTCGCCCCAATTTTGGCAGCCAATTCATCATCGCAATGAACCTTTGGCTTGGTGAATTGGACGCACCAACATTATAATGACATCGTGGAAAGTGTCAACAGAAAATGGATTGACGGAGGTCCTGTTATCCGCGGATGCAGATCATCACTGTGATATAATCTCCGCCACATCTACCAAATAGATCTGCCGTGAACCTTCGTGCACCGAATCGAACGTTATCACTCCCCCATCGGACGACCAACGTGGATGTAGGTCACATCGGATGTCGCCTGTAAACATCTCTTCGGAATAAAACTGTCCCAGCATAACCTTCCTTCCTCGCCTGATGTCGTAGAGCATTAGGTCTGCAAGACGTTGGGGGTTTTTCGGATAGGTATCACAGACAACCCAATTTCTGTCCGGCGAAAAACTCGCATGACCGTCCTGTGGGAGAACCCCCGCCCCGAACGGCTTGAAATCCCCCTTGCCGTCCGTCAATTCCAAAAACTGCATCTCTCCTATTACGTCGCTGGAGATTAGGATGCTGCTTTCGTCTCGCCAATCAAAGTGGGAAACTTTATTTCCAAACGGGATTTGAGGGGTTAGATTTGAACCATCAGGGTTCACCGTCCAGAGTGATGATAAGAAACCGTCTTCGTGTCTGACACGACAGAAAAACAGAATCCGCGTTCCATCCGTGTTAAAAAGGACATGATTAAACCAAGCTAACCCGTCCGGTATATTCAGATCCCGACTTTCTCGAATTACATCAGAAATGGATAAAATCAGATTTGCGCTCCCATCCCTTAAATCCAGTAGGAATAAGCCATCGTCTGTGGGTTGTGGCTGCACACTGTCTGGATCCATTTCGTTTGTGTATCCAACCACAGCACGACAATGCGACATGCGGGCAAAGTTCAATCCAATTGCAACCGGTTGGGTCGGTGAGAGTGCAGCAATCGCACCGTGAATGGTTCGGGTTTCTCTTGTTTGGAAGTTAATTGCCCTCGAAACCAACCCCTCATCTTCCCAATCGTTATACGTGAATTCGTTCCCAAAACCAACATCAATCCAGTGCATCATGCTTCCTTGCTGTAGGTTGAAGGCACTCGTGGAGGCGTATGGAATGAAGGTGCGGGTCTCCCGGTCTATCAACCCTACCGATGCGGCATCTTCAACAGTTGGTCGGTGTTCGTGGAAATTAGTTTCAAGCGACAGATGGTATCGCCGTGATGGATTCCACGCTTCAATGCCGTAGTATCCGTAGAAATGATGTTTCGGGGGTGATGAAAGCCGATCAACAGTAATCATAGATTTCTCCTCATGTCTGAAAAGAGGTTGAAGGCTAAGATAATACATGATAACATCAAAAGCAACGATATTCACTGCCTATTCAGCAATCTAACACCTGAAAAAAAATGACACAAATACCCCGGATTCGGAGGAACAACTTCGCATGTCAATTCGCCTAACCCTTCTCGGAACCGGTACGCCAACGCCACTCCTTCATCGTGCGGGTTCCAGTTATTTGGTATCACTGGATGAGGAGATGTTGCTCTTTGATTGTGGACCTGGTTGCATTCGCCGATTACTGGAAAAAGGCGTATCACCGACCCGTATTACACATCTATTTCTTACCCATCTGCATTATGACCACTGTGTCGATTACGGCTATCTGGTGTTGTCGCGTTGGGATCAAGGTGTCGGCAAGATTCCAGAACTAAACGTGTATGGCCCCCCAAACACGGAACAGATGACCCAACTGCTCTTCGGTGAAACCGGTGTATTCGGACCGGATCTGGCAGGGAGAACCGAGCATCCCGGCAGCCACTTCATCTATGAAAAACGGGGCGGTGTATTGCCGCGTGAGCGACCAAACCCAACTGTAACTGAAGTTGCTGACGGTACCATCGTCGAATGCGCGAACTGGCGCATAAAAGTCGCAGAAGTCGTCCACTGCCAACCCCAACTCACCTGTCTTGCCTACCGATTGGAGGCGCAAGGACATTCCATTGTTTTTGGCGGGGATACAGCGCCAATAGAAACACTCACTACACTTGCAGCGGGTGCCGATGTGCTGGTGCATATGTGTCACTTTATCAATGGGGTTGTTACAGATCCCAGATTGACGAGCTGTTGTTCAGGGCATCTGGACGCAGCGCGTACAGCGCGTGATGCTCAAGTCAGCACCCTGGTTCTGGTCCACCTAACAGAGCAGGTTGCACGCCCCGGAATACGTGAACGTTTGTTGTATGAGGCGGGACAGATTTTTGACGGGCACATCATCTTTGGCGAGGACTTGCTTGACGTACCGCTTGATGGGATAAAGACGGAATTGATTCAGTAGAGATTGGTATAGTTCCTATAGTAAGAGGAAAGAGGGAGCGCGTTGGAGTCTGAGCCCCGATAAATCGGGATTTCGCTACGCTCAACCTGCAGAGATTCATATTGCAATGCCGACTCGAGTAACTATAGAGGAGTGCACAAAAAAAGCCCTCGACTGTTGCCGGGAATCGGCGGTCGAGGGCTTTTTTATTGAATCGAGTCCGAGACGGTTTCATTGATCTTTGTTCGGATTCGCGGAAGGAATATTGGGGTGCTTAAACTCCGGTTCACCAGCAATGCGGGAACCTCTTTCCCTCAACCGCTTTAGCCCTTCCTCCCGTCCATAACGTTCTATCAACTGTTCTTCCGTCTCGTAACACCCCTTTACATTACTTTCTTTTTGGTCTGATATGGGTACTTCCGCTCCATTGTCCTTCAAAAAGCCGCGCGACTCAACAGACGTTTCATCATTAGAAACAGAAACGTCCTGAGTCTCGGTGACTTCTACAGCTGAACTCGTAGATTTTTCTGCTGCATTCAGCGAGTTAGGGGTTTGATCTATTGCAGTGTCCGAAACACCTGCTTCTATTAGGGAGTCTTTGATTTTAGCTTCCCCTCCTAAATCACCCCAATCCTCGCTAGAAGACTCTATAGTATATGATAGTGTCCCTTGTTTTAGCTGGGCTTCGACTTCTTCCATCGAGATTTTATGTCTTGCAGCTAAAACCATTTTGATCCGGTAATCCCGTCGATTTACCCCTTTTGGGTATTGAAAATTCTCCAGGACAACCTGCCTAGGGGCACTCAATTTTTTGTTATCTTCCGGATAACTGATATATCCCCCTTCGACAGGTGGACTCCCTTTTGGGAAGGGAGCTAAATGAACTTTCCCGTCAGGGGTTGTAACCTCTCGAAACTCTATTTGATCCATGGGGAGTAGGACCAGATCTTCTGTTACTGTAGACTGTTGGATTTCCGGTTTATATTCCCACCTATCTGTCGGGGGCGGCTTAGTTAGACTATGACTTACCAACGGTTTCCTAGCCAATTCACTATTAAGCCTAGCTACCTGCGGAGTTTCGTTAATTTCAGGGTTAGTCCACGATGGCATTATTTCTTCCGTATGCTGTTGATAAAGAAAATATCCCATGCCAGTAAAGAGAATAAGCATCACAGCGATTGAGAGTGCAAACAAACGATTAAACATGGCAATCCTCCTTATTTTGCCCTGAAATAAAGACAATCTAGCGATCATCGGGCGACTAGTCGGGTTGCATATTCGAACTTCCATTATGGGTGAGTTGACTACGGTGAGAACCGTCCGCGTTCATCGTCCAGATGTTGTTTAATGTCAACACGCCCTTGTTAATCGGCACGGTTCGGAGGGGGCCAGATTCTTGGGAAGAAGGGGTCTGTGCACAGGTCTCCGTGCTTCACGTAGGGTCCAAGCTGGGCACCGATCAGGTTATTCCTACCATGCCTGTTATAGGTCGTTCCACTGGGCATCATGTTAAGTGCGATCGAGAGACGCGGCGCATCCGTCCGATTGGGACCCGAACCGTGAAAGGTGAGGCCCGTATGGAAACTAACCTGACCCGCTTTGAGCACACAAGGCATCTCTACCCACCGACGGTCACCTTGGGAAAATCTTTTTGTTGCAGCGTGTAGGTCTTTATTCGCAAAACCGGCTGCCTCTTCGATTAGTCCCCATTTATGCGATCCCTGAACAAAACACATACCCCCATTGGAGAGGTCGGTGTCCTGCAGCGCAATCCAAGCCGTGCAGAAGGTGGTAGTGTTGAACATGGTCCAGTGGGCGGCATCCTGATGCCAACCAACATTACCGTCCGGAACTTCGTTCGTATCGGAACTAATCCCCGGTTTGTAGAGGATCTGGTCGTGAACCAAACGCACCTCTTCCGTCTCCATTAATTGGGAGGCAAGGTAACCAATCTCGTTGGAACGAATCAATTCACGGATTCTGGCGTTTACCCACCAGCCGTTGACCACATGTGCCAATTCTGAACTCTGCGGATCAAACTTGGGGGGCTGCCCCCAGTGCATCGAATCGAAATCTCGCTCACCGTGGATGGTGCGGCAGACCGCATGGCGTAGTTCAGCTACTGCTGCGCTGTCAAACAACTGAGGAGCAATCCAAAATCCCTGATCGCGATATGCCCGTCTATCTGCTTCTTCCAATTCAATAGTGACCGTCTGAGTTTTCATGTGTCTAACCTGTGGTGCAAGTTAGAAAAGAAGTCGTTTCTACATTGTTCATTAGTTCATTCTTCTTACGTTCCACCCTTCGGATACACATGTCGCCCCGCTGGGGCTTAGGATATTTGTTTATCGGCGTACTATAGACATGTCGCCCCGCTGGGGCTAAATGAAGGGATGAATCAATGCTTTTTCACGTTTCAAGCATCATGTTTCAAGTTATTAGCCCGCAAACTACACCATTGGTTTATACAAAGGCAAAGACGCGCGTCGGAGCACCGGAACTTCGCGCTAACTTGAGCGGTGCAATCGCTACGTGAAAGTTTGTCGGTAGTTGGCTCAGATTACAGAGATCTTCGACCTGTGGAATACCAGCACCCAGAAAAACGAGATGGGCAGGCGGCAAACCGTCATGCTGCGGCGGGTGTCCCGCCATCGAGTCGATGCTGCAGGCATCCGTTCCAATCGTTTTGATCTCTTTCTGAACAAGCAGCCTCGCCGCATCTTCGCTGAACCCAATCCATTTGCGGTTGAAACTATCCTGGTACGCATACCGATCCATACCGGTCCGTATAAAAACGATGCTGTCCCCAGGAATATCGCCGTTCTCGGCAATCCACTTTTCGATGTCTTCCGCGGTTACGGCATCACCCGGCTGCTTCAACTCCGAGAGATCTATTAGCACCGCAGCTCCGGTTAATTTTTCCTGCGGGATTTCAGCAACTGTAAATCCTTCGGCATACATCAGGCAGGGCACGTCGATATGTGTCGCGCAATGCCCGGACAGATCTACCCGGCTCTCAAAGTAGCCATCTTTTTCGATTGTTGCTGTATCGTAGATATTGACGGGATCGATCGGAAGTTCACGCGGACTGTTCTCATCAACCGTGTAAGAGAGATCTATTACCTTTTGGACATTGATTTGCATTGTTATTCCTTTGTTTATATGTTAGCCGTTCGGCAAAGTAGAAAATTGAGCATCCTCAACTTTTTTACTTCATTCCAAGAGATTGGACGATTTTGGTTTTCTGACGTTACAAAATAAGTTCAGGTTTATTTCTTAGAATATAGACGAATACTGGTTCTGTGTAGATCTCTACCATTAGTTCTCCTAACCTATCCCAACTTGATCAGATTGAAATTACGCTTTAGTTATATCATTAATTGCGTCTTAAAAGAATACATAGGCAATTTTCTCTGAACAAAAGACGAGGTTCAGCGTCTAACGGTTCGACCGCAATTTTTTGCCCGATGCACCAGAGAGGAGAGCCGGATGAAACGTCAATGGACTATTTTATTGGTGTGCTGTGCTATGAGCGTATTGTACTTCAGCTTGCAGCCCGCATACGCGCAGGTTGAAAACCCCAAGACCGAAGCTAAAAAGCGCGTGAATCGGCGGCAGCTTAAAGAACGAGACAGCAGTGCAGATTACTATCACGTTATCATTGAAAACAACCTATTCCGTCCGTTAGGTTGGCAACAGCCAGACCGTACCCCCGACTACGCACTGATCGCCACATGGATCGGAACACGTGGAACCGTTGCAAAAGCACTTGTCACGGAACGAAGATCCAACCAACTCTATTATGTCGCCAGAGGGGAAAAGGTTGGAGACGCAATTATCGAAAAAATTGAAGCGAACCAAGTCAGTCTCAAAGTCTCCAATGACATTGTAACCCTCAAAACAGAAGGCATGCAGTTTCTCAGCGGTTCAAGTCGTTCAGACGACAGACCCGGTGAAGGCGGAGGGTCTGCAGCTTCTGAAGAACGTGAAGGTGATGAGCGCAGGGGTGAAAGAGCAGAACGACGCGGAGGAAACCGGGAGCGCGACGCGTTGCGTGAGTGGCTGCGCACCGCTTCACCGGAGGAACGTCGTCGAAAACTCGAAGCAATCCGACGGGAGCGTGGTGGTGGCAGACGTGGTGGCGGTGGCAGACGCGGTGGCGGCGATGATGCAAAAAAAGACGAGGAGAACTGGGACGAGATAAAAGGCAAATGATACAAGAACCGCCGTGGACAACCGTAGGAGTTATGCGGTGCAGCTTGCAAGAGCGCAGTATGAATGAAACGTGAAACGTGATTTATCCTACTGATGAATCTCCCTCTTAACATCTATGCACCTACCTCTCAGCCAAGTCAATGCCTCCCATATGATAGTATCCTCTCAACCGACACAGTCAGGTATTTCCCTCCCAACATAGCTACGGCTTAATGTGTGCTTTCTCGGTTCGTTATGGGGCACCACCGAGTCCGCATCAGAAAATGAAGCAAAGTCTCCTTTGCTTCCGGCGTACCGATGCGATATAAGGCATGGACCGCATCACCCCGTACATACCGGTTCTCATCAGAAAACATCCCACCCAACGCATCAACAGCATCGGTTGCGTGAGGACCAATCCGTGCCAATGCAAAGATGGCGTCCCGTCGAACCCGTTCATCCTTATCCCGTAGCGCTGCGCTTAGTGCACGACCCGCTGTTGACTCCTGTTGACTGACTGTCCCTAACGCTTCTGCTGCACGGGAACGGACTTCCTCTGACTCATCTTCCAAGGCATCCACCAATTTCGGAACCGCAGGTTGTGCGGGCTGACCAATATCTCCTAACGCTTCCGCTGCGGTCCCACGCACCTCTGAATTTAGATGCTTCAAACGACCCATGAGTGGATCAACCGCAGGTGGGCCTATCGCATTCAGCGCATAATACGCATATCGGCGTGCCGCTTCCGATTCGCCCTCAAACGCTTCCATCAATGCCGGCACTACCGATTCCCCAAATTCGCTTAATGTATAAGCGGCGCTGAGACCCATCGCTTCAGAATCATGTCCCATCGCTTCGATAAGTTCCGGTACGGATTCCGTAGACTGACCGTTGGTTGGGCTATCCCCATTCGTCTTTCCATAGTGCCAATCCCAAACATGCTGGAACATCTTTTGGTGTGCCGTATTACCAATCGGCTCCCAATCGCTCCTTTCACTGTTCCATGAAGGCGCCTGCGGCTCTGACATGCGGGCAAACAGGAACTTCATCATGTAACGGTTCTTATCAGTACGATTCGGCATACCGCGATGCCAAAGGTCATAGTTCACAATCGCCACCGTGCCCGCTTTGCCACAGACCGGAAGTTCGTCGCTGACCGTTGCACCGTCAGGGGTATTGTAGTAGTGGCTCCCCGGCACGATTCCGGTAGGACCGAGTTCTATCGGCGTATCCTGCGGATAGTAGAAAACCAACAACCTGCGCGTGTGATGTGACCATCGTCTGCCACCGTCTTGGTGCATCCGTTGTCCATCACTCTTTGGTCGATTAAAGTGGGGATGGCGATGGGGCTGCATGTAGTAATCCTCGCCCAGAACACTGATTAACCCACCGATAACCCACTTATCATCGAAGACTGCTTGAACCTCAGGGATTCGAGGCAATAGGTTGTTCCCCGGATTCCCCTCTTTCTCAAACACCTCTTCTGTCCGCTCGTAAATGAAATCGTGAAAACCCGCTGAGAGATCTGTATTGACGATCACATAACCGTTAACAATGAAGTGCCGCATCTGCTCGTCAGTGAGCAGGTATTTCGTATCTACCATTTTTCTGCTTCTCCTTTCGGCTGTGATTTTGTCCGCAAAAGTTGTGAGTATCTCTATATGGCATTAGGGATAATTAAACAAAAACCGCCGAAGAGACATTGAATCTGTTGCTGAGTGCTTTGATCTGCTTAACAGTAAGTTTTTTTTGCCACTGAGGATGTCCGAAACAACTTCTTTATTACCCATTTCTGGTAGATCGCTGGGCTTTAAATTGTGTTCCTCCATCAGAAACCTCAGACAATGCACCGGATCAGCCTCTGGTTCCGGGATATTTCTATCTTCGTAATCCTTGATTAAGGTGCCTAATGTATCTATCAATGACTCAATCAATGGGGCTTCATTTTCGCCCGCCTCATCTATCAATTCGTCGAGCCACCCAACAGCTTTATTATACTGTTGTTCAGTTTCAAATGTTGATAGGACTTTTGATACAACTGGCCAAACTTTAATGGTGTCGGCTAGTTCTTGATCTAAAACCTTCATAATTTACTTCTTTCTCACAAAGAAGCGAGTTCGACCGGTTCAACTTTTAAATCTTCGGTCAAGTAACCCGCTTTGATATCCGGTGAATGCTCAAAAATGAGTAGCCAATTTTCTGCCTGTGCCTGTTCCAATACCCGTTCCTTGTTTTTCATTGCAGTCAAAGCGTCGAGATCGAATCCCATGACGTAATGCGTCTTCAAGTGCACAGGCGTCGGAACCAAGTCAGCTAGAAAACACGCGGTCAGTCTCCCCGACTCCATTTTAACAATCTGATGGTTTGGTGTATGTCCCGGTGCGGGCAGTATTGTTACACCGGGGACAACCTCTACCTCTCCAGAGATAAGCTCAATCTGTCCTCGTCTTGCAAGCGACTCCCAAGTGTATGGGAGATAGCTGGGTTTGCTGCGGGGGTCGGGTTCTTTAGCATACGCCAACTCACCTTGATTGATGTAGTAGAGGGCGTTCGGAAATGTGGGTCTGAATTCTCCGCTTTCTTCTTGAAAACAGTTCCAGCCAACATGATCGAAATGCAGGTGGGTTAAAACCACTTTGTTGATATCCGCTGCACCCACGCCTGCTGCTGCGAGGCTTTTCAGCAAATCTACCTCCGACTTGTCAACACCATACAGAAAAGCGAATTTTTCATCGTAGGCGTTGCCAAGCCCCGTATCCACCAGAATATTCTCCGTGGGCGTCCGAACCAGCAGACAGTTTAGCCCCATCAAGATTCGGTTGCGGTCATCGGCAGGATTCGTGCGTTCCCACAACACTTTCGGTATCGTACCGAACATGGCACCTCCGTCCAGCCGAAATGTGCCATCGCTGACCACAAAAAGTTCAAACTCACCAAATTTCATCAGATAATTACCTTATAGTGGATATTAGAATTAATGAGACACTCTAAACCGGTGCGGTTGAAAACCGCACCTACCGGGGGCGAAAGTATTTATTTTTAGAATTCACTATAGTTTGCGTCTAATTCTTCAACGGTTTCCCTGTTTTGAGGGTGTACTCGATTCGTTGATGCGTTTTCTCTTCACCACAGAGCTCCAGAAACGCCTCCCGCTCCAGTTCAAGGAGATAGTCCTCGGATACAGATTGCGGGGTAGAAAGTTCCCCACCACAAAGGACGTATGCCAATTGATTCAAGATTTTCACGTCGTGGTCGCTGAGCTGCCCGGCACGATGTGCAAGATCAATCTCCGATCTCAATCGGTCAAGCCCCGTTTCACCCAGCACAAACACCTCCCTCGGTTGCGGCTCCTGATACCCTTCTGCGCCCATCGCCAACACCAGCTGCTTGGCATCCTGCAGGTGATGCGTCCGATTGATTGAAACAGTGTCGGTATCACGGAGGTAGCCGAGCATCTTTGCGCCTGCAGCGCTCTCAGACACCTTGGCGTAGGCAATGGTTTCAAAGGCACGCTTAACGTGTGGAAACAGTTCAACATCCGCATCTAATGGAACATCCTCTAAGCAGCGGATTGCCATTTCCTTTACACCGCCCGCAGCGGGGATAAGTCCGACACCCACCTCGACCAGACCGATGTAGGTTTCAGCAGCAGCACAGATGCGGTCTGCTCCTAATGCTATTTCGCATCCGCCACCCAAAGCCATACCAGCGGGGGCAGCGACGACCGGTTTGGAGGAAAGCCTGAATCGCATGTTCGCCCGTTGGTAGGCGGAGATCATTCCTTCAAGTGCCTCCCAATCCCCGTTCCGCGCCCGTTCAAGCATCAAAGCGAGGTTGGCACCGACAGAGAAGTTGTCCGCGTGATTCCCGATGACAAGTCCCTCAAAATTCCGTTCCACCGCATCAAGCGCTTCAAACATCATCTCAATGCTCGGGTTATCAATCGTATTCATCTTGCTATGAAATTCAAGGCATAGGACCCCATCGCCCATGTCAATGAGACTTGCGTCTGCATTGGATTTCACAGGCTTACTTGTGGACGATGTTTTGTAGAATGAGGTCTGTCCCGATTCCAGTAGATTCTCCACAAGCGGCGGAATGGCATAGTTCTCGGATTTTATCCGTGCAGCAGATTCCGGCACACCGATCGCGTCCCACGCTTCAAAGATCCCAAGCTCCCAATTGAACCCCCACTTCATTACCTTATCAATACTCTCCAGATCGTCGGCGATTTCGGGGATGCGTGATGCCGCATAGCACATCGTATGGCTGAAACATTGCCACGCAAACTGCCCCGCTCGGTCATCGCTGCCAATGAGTCGCTTCAGTCGTTCCCCTGCGTCCGCAATTCGTCTGACCCCATTGACCGATTCAAATCGCACCTCCGAACGGGGGACGTATTCAAGTGTATTGTAGTCCAGTGTCCAGATCTCGCTGCCATTTTCGCCACGGCGTCTCTGATAGAAGCCGCCCCCAGTTTTCTCACCAAGCCAACCCTTTTTAACCATCTGTAGAATAAAATCGGGCACCCGAAAAACTTCGCGCCGTTCATCGTTAGGCGCATTTTCGTAGACGTTGTTTGCCACATCCACGAGAACATCAAGCCCAATGATGTCTCCCAAGCGGAAGGTCGCACTGCGAGGGCGACCCATCGGGGGACCTGTAATCGCATCCACCTCATCAATCGTATACCCCTCCTCAAGCATCAGATGGATCGCGTGCATGACTGAGAAGATACCGATCCGGTTGGCGATAAAGTTCGGCGTATCCTTACAACGGACGACCCCTTTGCCGAGCGTGTGTTCCGCAAAACCGGAGATGAATTCGACCAGATCCGGGCGGGTTGCCTCCGTTGGAATGACCTCTATCAGGTACATATAGCGCGGCGGATTGAAGAAATGTGCCCCGAGAAAGCATTCTTGATAATCCGCCGAGAGGTCTTGAGCAATCCCACGAATTGAAATCCCGGACGTATTAGAGCTCACAAGTGTGCCGCCCCTGCGATGCTGGTCGATCCGTGCATGAACCTCCTTCTTGATATCAAGGTTTTCGGTTACCGCCTCAATGATCCAGTCCGCATCCGCCAACCGTTCGACGTGATCGTGAAAGTTGCCGACTCGAATCAACTCCGCGGCATCGGGAACGTAAAACGGCGAGCGAGTTTTCGCACTTTGCATCCGATCCAGAGCCGATTGTGCGATTCGATTCCGTACAACAGGATTGTCGAACGTCAGGTGATTGGCACGTTCCTCAGCGGTCAGTTCCGTGGGTGGGATATCCAGCAGATCACAGGGAATTCCGACGTTGGTAATATGGGCAGCGATCTGAGCACCCATTGTCCCTGCTCCAACCACAGCAACTCTCTTGATTTGGCGATACTGACTGCTTCGCAAGGAACTATCCTTTCTTACAACGGTAGTTTTCTATTGCATCGGACAGTGTAACGATGCCACACACCTACTCCCATTTATTATATCATCCTTCACCGGAAGGGAGGAAAAAAATTGACAGGGTCGAGGTTGTCTGATATGATGGGCGAAAATATGAAGGGGGTAACTCAATGAACATTCTCATTACCGGTGGGTCCAGTCAATTAGCGCAGGCGATAGCGTCTGAACTGAAGGATGACCACAGTATTCGTCTCATGGACAGTGTACCGGTTGACGTAGCAGAAGGCTGTGACTTTATTCAGGGAAATATCTTGGATCCCGACGATTCGTGGGCAGCGGTTCGGGGGATCGATGTCCTCATCCATACCGGCGAACCACCAACAGACCTGCCATCTGATGAATTAACGCGTGAACAGATGTTACTCGACTTGGCGACACGCGGCACACACGTTCTTTTCAGTGCAGCGGTTAAGGCAGGAATAAAGAAACTTATCTGTGCCGGCACCCTGTCCATTTTCAATGGCTACCCCGACGATGTGTATATCACCGAGCTCTGGAAACCGCTGCCGTCGCCGGAAATTGTGGAAATGACAAAGTATCTGGGCGAATTGACTGCCCGCGAGTTTGCGCGAGACCACTTGGTTACAGTAACAGGACTGCGGTTGGGAGAGTTGGTTCTTGAGGATGCGGTTCAGGGAGAAACACCAAACCTTGCGTGGCTGGATATCCGGGATGCTGCGGGTGCGTTCCGCTGTGTTTTAAATCGTGATAACAGCAACAGTGCCGAGTGGACGCAACGGTGGGCGGTCTATCACATCTGTGCGGATATCCCCAATCCCAAATTTCTGATCGATCAAGCACGCGGGATTGGGTATCAGCCTGCTCACGATTTTCAGAACCTCTTCCTGAAGACAATCGGGTAGAACGAATGAAGGAACTCGTCTACGCAATCATATTACATTTTAAGGTTCACGCATAGGAGAATCCAGTTATGAAAAAAGTGCTTGTGTTGGGCGCGTCTGGCAATATCGCCCCTTATGTCACGCCAGACTTGGAAAAGGACTACGATCTGTATCTCTCGGATATCGTGCCGCATCCAGATGGAAAACCGATTATCAATGTTGACATAACCTCATATCCGGATGTATTGGAAGTATGCCGTGGGATGGATGCCATCATAAACTTTGCCGTCTTGCGCGATGATCCGGTAATCAGTTTTGAGGTGAGTACAAAGGGTGCATATCATATGATGAAAGCCGCCGCCGAACTCGGGATCAAAAAGGTGGTTCACACCGGTCCTCAGTTGGTACGGAACGCATACGATCACGAATTTGGCATTAGTGATCCGCCGTTAGCGCCGGGCGTCGGATACTATGGAATTACCAAGTACCTCAGCATGGAGATATGCGAGATTTTTTCGCGGACATACGATATCCAAACAGTCTGTTTTCTCTTCAACGGTCTTGGTGCGAAGCCGACGGAGGCTGTCACCAACGGCGATTTCCCGCCCTTCACGGTGGTGTGGGAAGATCTGCAACACGCGTGCCGTTTGGCATTAGAGATTGAGTCCGTTCCCGGCAACTTTCAATCCTTCAACCTACTGAGCTATTTCGCGCAGGGGAAATATGAGGTCGAGAAAGCGAAACAGATGCTGGGATTCACGCCCATGGGTGGGCTTGAAGATTACTTCCGGCGGGTAACGGATTGACAGGCTGGCGCACTCTTAACACGAGATCGTAAAATAAGGCACCTGTCGCCCCGCTGGAGCTTTAAGGGGCGTGCTTAGGAAATCCGTGCTGTCAGTTGGCTGAAAGAAGCACTTGACCAACTATCACACGAAAGTTACGGCATACGGAGTATGCCTACTACTATTACCTCTGAAGGTCAACGCTACTGGAGAGAATGTGTTCCGTCATCGCCTGTTGCGCCTGATCCGGTTCTCCCTTTCGGAGAGCATTGAGGATTTTCTGATGTTCTAGCAAGGACAACTTTGCTCGTGTATCCGTTCCATCAATTGATGGCTCGGCAAGACTCCCTTTAATCCACTCCTGGAGATATCCCCGTATCATGCTCAGAAGGCTATAGAGTATCGAATTTTGTGTTGCTCGTGCGATGGTGAGGTGAAACTGTAAATCAAACTCCAAGTATTTCTCAGGGTGTCCGATCGACGCTTCCATCCCGCGCAAGGTCTCCTCGATTGCCTCAATATTCTCAGGTGTAACTCGCTGCGCAGCCAAAAATGCCGTCTGGGATTCCAGCATGAGCCGCGTTTCGATGAGGTCTTGAACCCTTTTTCGGTCAAGCAGCAGTCCCCACTGCAGCGTTTTCTCCAGATACCGTTTATTACTGTTAGAAACGAAGGTGCCATCTCCAACCCGTCCGTCTATTATCCCCATGACAGCGAGCGAACGCAATGCCTCTCTCAAGGAACTCCGCCCCACACCTAACCGCTTACACAATTCCCGTTCAGAAGGCAACCGGTCTCCGGGTTTCAGCACATCCCGAGAGATCAGGTCAACCACCTGCTCCACAATCCCATCGCTCAGGGAGGTGCGGGTATTGGGCTTCATCTCCTTCATCGCCAATTTTTCTTGTTCTTGCGCTTTCATAACATACGATAATAAAAATTTCGCTTTACAATTTCTCAGTTTTGAGTTAAACTTATTCTGCAAAGGTCAGACCATTAGTTATTATGCGAATAAAACACTCTGTTGTCAAGCAAAATTGCAGGTGAGAATCAAGAATAATAGTTCCTAACGAGGAGATAGCCATGGGTCAAACACTCGATATTGGAAAACGCATTGAATTGGTCCCGATGGACCCTCATTTCCACGATATAACAATCGCCCTATACCAACAAGGGCAGGAGGAAAACCCCCTATTTTTAGTGCATACCTACAGCCAGATAGAAGGGGCTCAAGAGCGTATTCAGTTTGCAATCGAAGCGATGACACACATGGGAAATCTGATTGTGACTGCGAACGGGCTGCTCCAGTTCCCCTGCGGATCAGGACATCAACTGGCTTGCAAGCGAACTTTTTTGGAATCGTGTAAGCTCGCACCGAATGAGTCAGCGGAACCACGCCCCTTACAGATTCTGGACAAAAAGTCAGGGCTAACCATCACGGTCGATAGCCTTGGAAAAGGGATTTACCAAGTCAAGGCTGATGGTGAGGGCAGACGCGCCGACAGACGCATCTCCGCGATTGCTGGCGGTTTAATGAAATTGGGAGAGATGGAAGAGGTAGATGGAACACTCGATACGGTTGCGTTTCCGTGTGGCGACTCCCACGACGCGTTGGTCGGTTTACTGCTCGTTCGTGCCCCGAATGTTCGAGCTATCGTACGGGAACAGGAGATGGCAGCTTCACGTGGTGTCCTCGCAGCCCCAAGCCAACAGAATTAGGAGGAAAATATGGGAAACCAAAAACAAACAGTCGGACCGATGACCGGCAAAGAACGGGTTTTAGCAGCGTTGAAGAGAGAACCTGTGGACAGAACACCAACCTGCAATCCGACATCTGTCGCCACAGTAGAATTGATGGACTTGGTGGACGCCCCATTCCCGGAAGCCAATCGTCAACCTGAGTTGATGGCACGTTTAGCCGCTACCGGGTATACCGAGTTAGGTTTCGATACCATTATGCCTGTCTTCACGATTATCCAAGAATCCTCCGCGCTCGGATGCAAGATCCAATGGGAGCAGAAGGACAATTGGCCCACGGTTAGAATGCGTGAGCCGATCTGGGAAGATGTCGACGAAATCAAGATCCCGTCAGATTATCTGACCCATCAGGATACCAAATGCGTACTTGATGCGATTAAGATTCTCAAGAAGGAATACGGCGATGATGTCGCTATTATCGGAAAGACGATGGGACCTTGGTCTCAGGCCTATCACTGTTTCGGCGTGGAACCTTTTTTATTACTATCTTTGGACGATCCGGGCCAAACAAAACTCGCGCTGGATAGACTGAAGGAAGCCACGATAGAGTTTGGAGTCGCACAGATTGAAGCGGGAGCAGATGCACTGACCCTACCCGACCACGCAACGGGCGATCTGGTCAGTGGCGAATACTATGAGCGTTACCTCCGCGATCTGCACATTGAGTTCGTCGATCGGATTCCCATCCCACTAATCCTGCACATCTGTGGGCGGACGGTGGACAGAATGGAATACATCGCTCAGACAGGAATGGCGGCATTCCACTACGATTCCAAGAACGAGCCCGACGAGTCCATGGAAGTGGTTAAGGAACGCATCTCTTTGGTAGGCAACATTAACAACCCCGAGACGCTCTTCTCGAAAGGTCCCGAAGACGTTCGCGCGGAAGTCTACAAGAATCTGGAGTCCGGTGTGCAGCTTGTCGGTCCAGAGTGTGCGATTCCGTTGCAGACCGCTATCGAAAATCTCAAAGAAATCCCCATGGCGGTGCAGGATTGGCACAAGGAACATGCGGGGTTGAATTAGGGGTCCGGCAGAGAAATTTCGCATGAATTTTCGGAAGCTTACAATTCTGTAGATTTACTCACCGGTGCTATCATTGAACTTGACTTTGAGCACGTGGGCTAACTGAGAAACAGTGTTCTTCAGACAGACCTTAATAGAACCTCTATGCTGACAAGGATGAAAGAAGATATGGTTCAGCTAACAATGCAGGTTCCTGATGAATTGGCAAGACGAATTCAACCAATTGGCTCTTGGCTTCCAACCGTTATCGAGTTGAGTCTCATCGGATTTAAGACCTTGGCAGCCGCCACCGCAGCCGAAACAATTCAGTTTTTATCAAAAAATCCTGATCCACAGGAGGTACTTGACTATCATGTTTCTGAACAGGCACAGGAGAGGCTTCAACGCTTACTCGCACTAAACCAAGCTGGATTGTTATCGGAGATGGAGCAACTTGAACTCGATGAACTGCAACAAATTGAGCATATTGTCATCATGCTCAAGGCACAAGTTACATCACAGCTAAAGCAGGGAGCTTAAGTGCCTTCCAATTTATCTGCAAGCGTACGTCAACTCGTTGTAAGGCGTGCAAGCGATCGCTGCGAATATTGCCTCTTACCCCAATCGTTCTCGTTGCACAAGCACGAGCCAGATCACATTGTGCCCCGTCAGCATGGTGGTAATACGGATGAGGGAAATCTCGCGCTTTCTTGTATGTACTGCAATCGTTACAAAGGACCAAACGTAGGCTCATTCGACCCACAGACAGGAACACTTGTTCCATTTTTTAATCCGCGCACTCAAGATTGGAACCGGCATTTTGAGTTGGAGAAAGGGGTAATCCGCGCTCTTACTGCTGAGGCACGAGTAACAGTAAAAATTCTGCGGTTTAACGATGAAAATCGAGTCGCAGAGCGACAACGTTTGATTGAATTAGGCTTATACGAATAACAAACTATCAACTTTTACGAGAATTTACTTAAAATTCAAAGAGAAAAAACCATGGCAGAAATTACTGACATCCAAAATGAAATTATTGTAGACGAGATTGAGGAGTTTATTGAGCGTCCTGACGAACGGGAGCGCACCATTAACACATTTGCTCAAACGACCCCTGAGATGCAGGATATCGCCGCAGCACTCATCGACGGAGATAATGACGGTGTGGATGAGATGACCAAAGCCGCTTTAGAAGCGGGCACCGAAGCACTCGAAATCATGGATGATGGTCTCATCGCAGGGATGGGGATTGTTGGAATCAAGTTTCGAGAGAACTTTATCTTCGTCCCGGAAGTCCTCGCCTGTGCACGCGCAATGAAAGCTGGGATGGCATATATTGAACCCATCCTATCTGCCTCCGGTATTGACCCCATTGGAACTGTAATTATGGGAACGGTGAAAGGCGATCTCCATGACATCGGCAAGAACCTGTGTATCATGATGTTGCGAGGAGCGGGATTCGTCGTTCATGACTTGGGTGTGGACACCTCGGACGAAGAGTTCATTGACGCGGTGGAGGAGTATGAGGCACCTGTGCTCGGAATGTCGGCATTGCTTACCACAACGATGCCGAATATGGGCAAAACAATCGAAGCCTTCATTGATGAAGATCTCCGGGAAGAGGTTAAGATTATGGTGGGCGGTGCCCCGGTGACCCAAGAGTTTGCCGACGATATGGGGGCGGACGGCTACGGTAAGGACGCCCTTGAATGTGTGGCACTGGCAAAGAAATTCCTTGAAGAAGAGGACGAGGATTGGGACGAGGAATAAGAGATTGTCTCAATCAGGATTTATCCCCACTCTCTCAAAGGTCTAGATCAGATGAGCAAAAAAGAATATCAGGAACGTCTGGACAAAATTTCAGAGTTGTTCTCAAGCATGGTGATCCATGCCGACGAACAATCTATGCATCGATGCCCTTACAAAAACCGCTTCGATCAATGTACGGCTAAGTTTGGGTGTCGAAACCAGCGGAAACCGCCTAGTGCCGGCTTGGCTGGCAAACAGGATAGTGGTCGCAATGCGCCGAAGGAAGAATTGCTGCTGTGTGGTGGAGACGATAAAATAGACTATCGGACTGCGTGGGAAACCGAGACTGCTGAAGGGACTTTTATCGAAAGTGAGGCAGGCTACGGTCAGGGAACAGTAACGTATGACGGCAAAAAACATCCGCTCGCAGCTGGGAAGACGATTTTCGATTACGCCGATGAGCTCGCGGTTCAGGTGCCGACCTCCTGCTTCCGTACCGGACAGTGTCATGAGTGCATTGTGGAGATTAAAGAGGGGATGGAGGCGTTGCGACCGCGGAACGAAGCTGAGTCGTTTTTGCGGGAAAACTATCGGCTCGCCTGCCAAGCGGTGGTTAAGGACCCCGATGTCGATATCGCGTTCGCGCCGGTACGACGTACCCCCAAGATCCTTACCCACACGCACGAAAAACCGCTCCAAATTGATCCGTTAGTGACCCGACGCGATGATATCGTCTACTATGAGGATGAGGCAGTTGACAAATATCGCGGTCATATCTACGGTTTGGCGATTGACCTCGGCACCACAACCGTAGTCATTGATCTGGTCGATCTGGAAACCGGTGAGAGCGTCCACGTCAGTTCCTTTGAAAACCCACAGCGATTCGGCGGCAGCGATATCATGCACCGCATTTCGTATGATGGTGAGTTTAGTGGGGAGTTGCGCTGGTCGGTCATCAACGCGCTCAACCACGAAATCCAAGAAATGGGGAAGCAGCTCGGATTCGTACGCCAAGAAATTTACGAGATTGTTGTGGTCGGAAACTCAACGATGCGGGACATCTTCTTTAAGTTGGATGTGCAGAGCATCGGTCAAAAGCCTTACCAATCGATAATCGAGGGTCAATATCGCGCCGGTGAGCGCGAAACCACGTCGCTGCTTGAGAAGACACGGCGACTTGGGATTCGAGCGAACCCAAAGGCACGGGTATATGGGCTTCCGTTGATTGGTAGCCATGTCGGTGCCGATGTCGCAGCGGATCTCGTGGCACTAGATATAGCATCCCAAAAAGAGGTCGTTATGCTGGTGGATGTCGGGACCAATACCGAGGTGGTGGTTGGACATCCAGAGCGTTTAATCGCAGCTTCCTGTCCGGCAGGTCCCGCTTTTGAGGGCGGCGGTATCAAATACGGAATGCCGGGCTACGATGAAGCCATAGAGTCAATTCGTTGGAAGGACGATCAGATTGAGTATAGTACAATCGGTGGTGTTGACCCTCAAGGGATCTGTGGTTCCGGCTTAATCGACCTGTTAGCAGAACTCCGTCGCCATGGACGGATGACTGAAATGGGTGTATTCGGGGACAGAAAAACACGTGAGATACCGATCGTCCCGGAGCACGGCATCACCTTCTCCCGTGAAGATGCCAGCAATCTCGCTCAAGCGAAGGCTGCCAATTACTGCGGTCAGTTCATCGTCATGCGAAAATTTGGCATCAATCCGGCAGACGTGAGCCGTCTCTATTTAGCGGGTGGCTTCGCCAATTATGTAGATGTCCATAACGCTATTGATATCGGGTTCTTGGCACCGGTAGACGAAGACCGCATCGTTAAGATCGGCAACGCTGCGGTGCAAGGGGCGAAGGAGGTTCTTCTCTCGCGAAAGAAACGTGAGGGTATTGAGCGTCTGGTCAAAGGGATTGAACATGTAGAATTGGAGACAACCGCCGACTTCTTTGAAGTATTTGTCGAGGGCTGTCAGTTTAAACCGATGCCAACGGATTTTGTCGAAAGTAGTTCCTAACCGGTAAGGGTATCTGATTGTGGACGGATAAAGGGGGCAACATGCTAACGGCTCAACAGAAGCAGCACTTTGAGACCTTTGGTTTCCTTGTCCTGCGCCAGCTCTTTACGCCGCAGGAAATTGATGTCATCCGCCGTGAGTCGGATGCGACGTTACAAGAAAATCGCCAAGGCAAACCGTTCCC
Source organism: Candidatus Poribacteria bacterium (assembly GCA_965220385.1). Taxonomy (GTDB): domain Bacteria; phylum Poribacteria; class WGA-4E; order WGA-4E; family PCPOR2b; genus PCPOR2b. The sequence goes on from OZ244825.1 coordinate 3,585,311, forward strand.
CGGAGAGGAGCGGCAAGCCATGATCCCGTTCTTCGAGTTGAACCCTCGGCTCCAATGGCTCATTGAGGACGACCGCATCTACGGGCTAGGAGAAGACCTCCTCGGACCTGACTTCATCTTGAACGCTACCGAGGGGAACCTCCACGTCGGCGATACCCAATGGCACGGCGGTGGGCTTGATATGGAACCGGTGCCACATATCAAGATCGCGTTCTATCTTGAGCCGAACACCAAAGAGACAGGGGCACTGCGTTTCATTCCGGGATCTCATAAGTTAGAATTTAGGAGACTGATACAGCCGTTGACTGGCCAACAGGAAGATCCAACCGCGATGCCGTTCGGGGTTGCAGGCGCGGACATTCCCAGCGTTGTCATCGAATCCCAGCCCGGCGATGTCATAGTCTTTCCAGAAACGCTATGGCACGGGGCGTTCGGCGGTCCTCCGGGGCGCTCCCAACACGCCATCAGTTTCATGGCAAATCCCGTGACAGACGAACAGATTACTTACATAAAGGACCTATACGAAGGCTGGAACTATTCACTGCATCCGCCAGATCAGATGGTCAACAGTGACCGTCCCCGACTCCGACGAATGGTCTCAAGGTTGGTGGAACTCGGTTTCGGTCCCCCGGAACCGACACCGCTGTTTGTTTGAGGGCGTGAAGCCTTTCACGCCAAAACAGGCACCGACTCTCGCAATTTCAGCAGTTTTGATAAGGATTTTTCAACCCATGCACCGTCAAGCGAGCCCACAATTATGAATGCCTCCCCTAACGAAGCCAACCGTAACTTTAGTGCTTGGCAGAAGCCTACACTGCGCTACCTGCTTCAGGAGACAGATACATTCGTCACCTGCGTGGAATTGGTAACCTCCCGTGGAACTATTATCGAGCGCGATGGACGTCGGATGCTAGAACTTGCGCGAAAACTGACCGACAATCCACGCATACATGCGCTGAGCATTACGGACAATCCGGGCGGTAACGCTATGATGGGTGCGGATACCTTAGGGACAGATCTCATCTCCCGCGGTCAGGAAGTAATTATCCATCTGTCTTGCAAAGACTGGAACCGCAATGCGCTTCAGAGTCGGGGTTGGCAGCTCGCTAGTGAGGGGTTTAACAATATCCTAACGTTATCGGGCGATTACCCGATCGATGGATATCGTGGTCAAGCGAGCCCCGTCTTTGATACCGACTCAGTGGGATTGCTGAAGATGTTCTCCGACATGAATGCCGGTATGCAGGTGGGGACAGGAAAGAGAGCGCAGATGCTGGCGTGCACCAGTTTCTTTTTGGGCGCGGTGGTCAACAACCACAAACGCTACGAACGCGAGGTCATGCCACAGTATTTCAAGCTGAAAAAGAAGATTGAGAACGGCGCTGCGTTCATCATTAACCAGATCGGATACGATTCACGCAAGCAGGATGAATTGTTGAAGTATATGGCAGCCCACAATCTGCAGGCGCCAGTGATTGGTAACGTCTACGTTCTGAGCCGACCTGCTGCGCGGTTTTTCAATAAAGGTAACATTCCCGGCGTGACTGTAACCGACCAGTTGCTTGACTTAGTCGAGAAAGAGGCAAAATCAAAGGATAAGGGCAAAGCCTTTCTCCTGGAGTTTGCCGCCAAACAGTGTGCCATCGCGAAGGGATTGGGCTATCGTGGCGTATATCTAGGCGGTCATCTGCGCTACACAGATTACGAACGAATTCTGAAGATTGTGGATCGTTTCGGTGAAGACGATTGGAAGGATTTCGCTAAGGAGATCTGTTTCCACTACCCCGACGAGTTCTACTTTTTTGAGCCGGAGCCGGAAACGGGGCTCAGTTCAACTGAGATTAATCGCGAGTATCTCTTTTCAAAACGGCCCGAAGCCTTGAAAGCTGCCAAAGGGGAAATTCCCTTGAGTTACAAGATTAATCGCACGGTGCACGATCAGGTTTTTGAAAAAGGGAGCTTGGGATTCAATATCGGCAGGCGGATTGCTCAAGCGATTGATGGGGCAAGTGAGGGTATAAAGAGAGTCATGCACGGTGCGGAACAAGCGGTTAAGGTTACTACCTTCGACTGCCGTGACTGCGGCGACTGCTCATTGCCGGATATTGCGTACCTGTGTCCCGAATCGCAGTGTGTGAAAAATCAGCGTAACGGGCCGTGCGGTGGGACCCGTCAGGGCAAATGCGAAATTGGCGAGAAGGACTGTATCTGGGCACGGGCTTATGACCGGCTCAAAGCCTACGGCGAAGAAGAAAAGATGCTGGATGGCCCAGCGATTTTCAAGGACGGATCCCTCAACGGCACGAGTGCTTGGGGCAACACTTTTCTGGAACGAGACCATCACGCAAAGAATAACGAGTAATACGTAATACATAAGGAACTTCTTTACGAATTACTCACTACGCATTAGAGGAGTAAAGATGCAAATAAACGGTCAGGATTTTATCATTATTGGCGAAAATGTCCATACTACCCGTGTGGTACGCCGAAACGGAAAACTGGTTACGAACAATCCAGATGGAATCGAATCCGTCCGCTATTTGGGCACAAACAAAAAACGTCGCTACCTTGTCATCCCCGAATCGATTAAAAAATCCCAAGAGTATGAGGAGGGACGCATCAAACATGTCATCATTGCGGTTCAGGCGGCGATGTCGGGTGAAGAACCCCACGCTAGCGAAGGTGTCGAGTACATACGCAAAATCGTGCAACGGCAGGTCGATACCGGTACCGATTTCCTTGATGTCAATGTGGATGAAATTTCGTGGCGACTTGAGGAGCAGAAGGAAGCGATGCGCTGGTTGGTACAAGCCCTTCAGCAGATGTCCGATACACCCCTGTCCATTGATTCGTCAAACAGCGAAATTATTGCAGCAGGGCTTGAGGTATATGATAGCAGCGTTGGTCGAGCGCTACTCAACTCCGCTTCGCTGGAACGTCTTGACGCGTTGGACCTTGCCAAGCAGTACAATACGAAGGTTATGGTGACAGCTGCTAGTGAGTCCGGGATGCCACAGACCCCCGAAGAACGTGTTACCAACGCTTCACGTATGGTAGACGCAGCGAATGACAAAGGAATAGCAATTGATGATATCTTCATTGATCCGTTATTCTTTCCAATTGGGGTAGACACGGAGAACGGGAACCACGCCTTTGAGGCTATCCGACAGCTCCGTGAGAAGTACGGTGCCGCCATTCATATCAGTGGTGGGTTCAGCAATGTCTCCTTCCAAATGCCCTCCCGTCGTCTTATCAATGACGTTTTTATGATTCTCGCGGTCGAAGCCGGTGCGGATAGCGGGATCATCGATCCTGTGACCAATAACCCGAAGAAAGCCCTCTCCCTTGACCAAACATCAAAGGCTTATCAACTGACGGAAGATATGATGCTGGGCAAAGATCGCTTTTGTAGAACGTTCCTGCGCGCTTATCGCAAAGGGGAACTGGAGGGCTGAAACCGTGGCAATCTATCAGATCCTGTATTGGAAGGATATCCCGGCGCAGGTCAGAGTCTATGAAGGCAGAAAGCCTATTTCAAGGCAAATGCCTAAGCGTTTTCAGGTTGAGATTGATCGCACCGCGATGGAAACGGGTCTCGCTGGAACTGACGATTACCTAGATCAGTGGCAATGGACGGAGAAACGAGAACGCCCCGGCAAGCCGGAGGACATTCTGAACGCACTTGTACAAGAACTTGAGACGGAACACAACGCTAAAACCCAATAATAAAAGACGTCGTAAAAACTTGCCCTGACCAGATGAAATAGCAATATATAGATCAGAAAGGACTTATTATGCCTACATTCCAACCCGACGCCCTGCGGCAAATCGGCTACGACCTCTTTGAAGCTGCAGGTTGTACAGCGGAAGACACGCGATCGGTTGTTGACCACCTGATTGAATCCAACCTCTTCGGACACGATTCCCACGGTGCCATCCGTTTCTACGAATACGCCCGTGCGATACGAGACGGTAGATTCCAACCCACCGCAAAACCCGAAATTGTGAGTGACAATCCCTGCGCTGCGGTGGTAGACGGACACAGTGCACTTGGACAGGTTGGAGCAACCTTTGCGATGAACCTCGCAATCGAAAAGGCGCGACAATACGGAACAAGCACCGTCGCACTGCGAAATACCAGTCATGTGGGACGCGCGGGCGCCTATCCCCTGATGGCGGCCCGGAACGATATGATGGGCGTCGCTTTCGTGAATGCCGGGCATCTCGGCTATCAAATTGCGCCCTTCGGCGGGCTCGACGGTCGCCTCAGCACAAACCCGATTGCGTTCTCCGCCCCACGCCGAAACGATGAACCGATCTTAGTGGATATGACTACCTCCGTGGTGGCTGAAGGTAAGGTCCGCGTAGCAATCAACCAAGGCAAGCAGGTCCCTGAAGGCTGGTTGATCGACTCAGAGGGCAACCCGACCACCGACCCAAATGACTTCAGAGCGGATCCGCCGGGCGCTATCCTTCCAATGGGCGGTGTCGTGGCACATAAAGGTTACGGACTCAGCTTTGTGGTGGAGCTTTTAGGTGGAACTCTCAGTGGCGAGGGGTGTGCTGCCGGTGAGCGCACAATGGTCAGCAATGGCGTTCTTTTCACCGTTTACAGTATTAGTCACTTCACCAGTCTCGACACCTACTACGACGAAGTAGAGGACCTGATTCGGCACGTTAAGTCAAGTCGGCTTGCTCCGGGGTTTCAGGAGATTCTGAGTCCCGGCGAACCTGAGTTCCGCACCGCCGTACGAAAGCAGGTTGAAGGTATTGAAATCGATGAGACAACGTGGGCGGCCATCTGCGAGGAGGCACGCGGCTTCGGTCTTGATCCAGATCGTTGGGCAACAGAATAGAAATTGTCTAAACTGGATTCGATAGATCGAGTAGGAAAGGAGTGAACCCCGAAGCGGGAAAAATTATTGATGAAATATCAGAGGATTTTAGATGAAGACATTTTTGGATAGATTGAACGAACCCACCCCGATGATTTATGACGGTGGATTTGGCTCGCAGCTCTTTACTGTGGGCATCGCATTGACAAACAGTGCCCTTGCAAACGAATTGCACCCGGAAGCGGTTACTGACATTCATTCGGCTTACATTGAAGCGGGGGCTGACGCAATTGGAACAAATACATTTGTCGCTTCGCCCCTGCACCTCGAGATGGCAGGGAAAGATGCAGCCGAAGCAGAGAAACTGGCAAGGCAGGCTGTGGCACACGCGAAGGCGGCCATTGAGAGAAGTGGCAGGGATGTATACATCGCCGGATCAGTTGGTCCTTCGCCCGGCGCGATTGAAGCTGACAGTGGTGGCGTTGATTTTGGCATTGCAAATGACGCTGTCAGAGATGCACATGAGCGAATAATAAACGCCCTCGCAGAGGAAGGTGTGGACTTTTTCTGTATTGAAACCATGTTTTCCGCGAAGGAAGCAGCAATCGCTGTTGATGTTGCGAGAAACACGGGACTTCCCATCGCCGTGAATATGACCTACAAGTACACCAGAGATCGACGGACGAAAGAGGTGATATACAAAACGGATTGGGGACATTCGGCTGCATCTCTCCTTGAAATCTTAGCCGAAGGCGAGTTCTCCAACGGAGACAGTCTGGTCGATGATGTTCAAATCTTAGGTCTAAACTGCGGTGCAGAATCGAGGCGTGAGGAGCATACGGGAATGCCCTATGCAATAAGCGGGATCCAGCAGTTGCGCGAAGCGATGGAGGAGAAGGGAATTAACTCAAAACGGCTGATGGCTTATCCAAATGCAGGTATGGCTCGATTAGACGAGAATCAACAGACATATTGGCCCCAGGCGCCGGAGGAGATGTCGCCTTACCTACCGGAGTTGATTAAGGAGGGTGCTTATCTAATCGGTGGTTGTTGTGGTACAAGTCCCGCGCACGTTAAGGCGTTTCGGGAGACTCTATCTCAGATAGAGTAAAGCAGCGTAGATGGAAATTCCATTCATTTAGCAGGGAGACCGCCCCGTTATTACCTACAGATTTGTTCCAAACTGTATGAGGGACCGAAATGAAGATTACAAAAGTAGAGCAGTTTATCACAGCGGTACCACATATTCCGGCCATCGAGAGAAACCGTCCCGGCGACTACCTCGAACGTCCCATCCCAATCATCAAAATCCACACAGATGAGGGTATCTACGGTTTAGGGGAAGGTGGCAGGGGACAGCGATTTGATGACGCCATTGAGGATTGGATCGGTGTAGACGTGATGGAACTGAAATGGCAAGACCTCGGCGGTGCCTTCGGTTCGGCGGTCTTCGATATTGTCGGCAAGGCGATCGGCGTGCCCGCTCATAAACTGATGGGCGCACAGCACTGGGAAAAGGTTCCTGTGGGTTACTGGTCGTGTCCGATGGAGCCGGAGGAGTTCGCTGCAGAGGCGGAGGTCGGTGCCAAGCTGGGTTTCAAGACACACAAGCTCAAGGCGCGTCCGTGGAACATTGTTGAGACCGTTCGACTCATGACAGAAGCAGCGGGGGAGGATTACGGGATTATCGTCGATCCGAACTTTACCTTTGAGACTCCAGAGCAGTCGATTCAGCTGGCGCATGAACTGGAAAAATACAATGTCGAAGCGTTTGAGGACCCGTTTTCGTATCGTGAATACGGCTGGGACAGCTATCGCGACTTTCGTAGTCAGACGCGAATTCCTCTTGCCCCCCATATCGCAGATCCAAAGATGATTATAGACGCGATCAAAGCGGATGCAGCGGATATGTTCAACACTGACGGCAGTCCGGCGGGCGCGCAGCAAAACGCTGGCATCGCTGAAGGCGCGGGGTTACCGGTGTGGCTACAGGTTGTCGGGCTCGGTTTGGGGGTATCGGGCGCTTTTGGTACGCACGTCCACGCGGTCATCAAAAACGCGACGATTCCGAGCGACTCTCTCCATTTCGTCCGTGAGAATGACCTCATTCACGGTGCATTGACCCCAAAGGATGGTTTTGTCGAAGTACCCACTACCCCCGGATTGGGGATTGAATTGGATATGGCTGCGGTGGAGAAGTATCGAATCGCGTAATGGAAGTCCTTAGAACGTGCATCCGTCATAAGAGAAAGGGCAAGAGATCATGCGCGTCATCGGCTGGAAAGCATTACGTTCCCTATTCTGTTTGCCAATTCTTCTGATTCTCAGTGTGACTCCATTGCATAGCGCGACTGAGGAAGCATGGGAGATGCTCGAAAGTGAGCATTTCCAGGTCTATTACCAACCCAACGGAACCGACCCCCAAGATATTGTTGATATTGCCGAGGACTTCTATCCGCACATGAATCGCCTGATTGATGGGATAGAGATGGGCAAAATCGAGATTTGGATGTGTAAGACACAGGAGCAATTCCAAGCCGCCGCCCATGCCCCCATCCAAGATTGGGCGGTCGGTTGCGCGTTTCCACTCAGCCGCCGCATCGTAATTCAGAACCCGCGCGTTATCATTGATCAGAAGTTTCAACTCTCCCAAGTCCTCCGCCACGAAATCGTCCACATCGTTTTTGGACAACGCACGAAATCCACAATCGGAGGCATCCCTTTGTGGTTTATCGAGGGGATTGCGATCTACCTCTCCGGAGAGTGGGCGCCCCATCGCCACGATGTCATGTTTGAGCATATCCTATCGAGATCGATAATCCCGCTATCAGAACTGACCCATCGGTTTCCAACCCCCGAAAGAGGGGCGCAGTTGGCTTACGCAGAGAGCTTGAATGCGGTTGCGTGGTTGGTAAAAATTGCGGGGGTGGAAAAGCTGTGGGAGGTTATTGACCTGCTCAGCGCGGGAAACGATTTGAATACCGCCTATAAACAGGCGATTGGTTGGAATTTAGGGACATTCGACGCAGAATGGCAAGCCTCGCTCTCCCAGCGTTACTATTGGGCAGCGATATTCTCAAACTCATATCTCTTTTGGGGAAGCCTCGGGTTGGTATTTATCGTTGTGTATATTCGATGCCGACAGCGTACCCGACGACGACTCAACGAGCTTGAGCGGGAGGAGTCACAGGTCGATGCGTTTTTCGAACCGAAGACTCTTGAAACAGATCAGGATCACCAAGGCTAATCGGATGTAATCGGCTTTTCGACCAGTTCGACAGGTGCTTGGCAGCACACGCAATCCCCCGGCGCAGCGGCACGTATCGCACAGGTGTCGCAGTAGTAGTAGAGGTCGTGGACAACTCCATCACGCAGGGATTGGAGCCGAATCGCTTCCAGCAGATGCGTTTTTGGAAAGGTTCTCCCCGTGATGATGAGTATTTTTTGGTGCAAGCGTTCATCTACGAACAACGCCTCCGACAGATCTGTGCGAAGCAGCGTGTAGAATACACCTTCTGTTGTTTCAAAGCCGTACAGGTGCTCGTGATTAGCAGGGAGATCTGCACGATACAAATTGTGCATCGCTTCTCTAAGACACACTATGCGTCCCTGGATCCGAATCTCCTTCGCTGTACCAACGCCAGCTACAACCTGCGATTCGGTTGTTTCGGTATTTTGCCTTCCCATGTTAGCTGCTGCAATCACTGCAAGGCCAAAAATCAGTGCGCCAAACCAAAAACCCCCGTACCTTCGTTGATCAAGGGTCGGAGACCTCTCCCTGTTTTGAATGCCATTACTGAATTCCATTTCTATCGCTCCCTCCGTTGCACGATATCTTATTAGTGACCAACCCTCTGTCATGTCGGGCGATCTCATCTCACCGCCCTCATATTTTCCCATCCGAGTGAAATTCTGTCCATCCATTTTTGGCTTGACTTCGATTTTTTCAGGTGATAGACTTCTGCAAACGAGAAAATGGGAAAATACCTTTCCATATTTCCTTTTTCACTCACGTTTTAGCAGTGAGTTTCACTATTGTTCAACCCAACCTACTTTTGCTATAGGTACCACATACAATTCATAAGAACTTACGTAGAAGGATAAGGAAAAATGGCAATATCAACGCAGACCACAGAGACAGAGAACACCCATAACCTCCCTACCGATGCACCTGTGTCCATGACGCCAGAGCAGAAGTTTTTCTACGATCTTCGCGGTTGGATACTCCTGCCCTCCGTACTGTCGGAGGCGGATATTGAGGAGATGAAGGCAGAGGTGTATGCCGGTGCTAGACAAAGCTATGAAGGTGCCCTTCAGAGATTGTTAGATCATCCGGCGATTGTCGGAATTCTGTCCGAAATCTTGTCCGAAGAACCCTTTGTAAAGGATGATTGCTACGGATTTCGATGTGAGGGTTCTTTCACCACCGTCCGACCGCCCGGTTGGAGTAAATCAGAACGAGGCGACGGAGGACTGCCACATGTCGTACGTCCACCACAGCAAGCCAACGCCATGCGGTATCAGGTCGCAGGCGGCAAGATATTCTCCGGACTCACACGGGTGGTGTGGGAGCTTGAGGAGGTGAAGGAAGGGACCGGAGGCACCACCTTCCTTAGCGGGTCACACAAAGCGCATTTCAACTACGGCGGTCCGGATCCATACCGTCCAAATATTAGTGATTCTCCATGGGAAACGAGCATGAGAGCGGCAATGGATGAATACAGCTGCCCACCGGGATCGGTGGTTATCTTCACAGAAAGCCTCGTTCACGCGGCAAACGACTGGACCAATCCGGACAACCCACGCTGCGCGGTCTTTAACTGTTATAACTCGATATGGGCGCAGTGGCACCGGCTCAACCTCAGCCACGAGACAATCGAAGCGATGCCGCTGAAACGACAGTCCCTCTTCCGCGGAACCTGGGCAATTGGCGGGGGTCCTGAGGGTAACCGTGAGTATTCGCTGGACAACAGAACTGTGTAACAGTAAAGGAGAAACGCGAATGGAGCTCGACCTAATCAATCCGAAGAAACACCGGCAGCTTTTCTTAGATGACTATGCGATAGAAAGCACTAAGAGCACTACGCGCACGCTGCACTCCCCAAAGAAATGGGGACCCGTCATCAATGGCGCGGGGGTTCAGAGCCGATCCTGCCCGCAATGGAATTCGGAGAAGCAATTGTGGGAATGGTGGTACTTTGGACAGCACGCATACTACGCGTCCTCGGAAGACGGCGAGCATTGGGAAAAACCTTCCCTGGGGTTATACGAATCGAACGGTTCTAAGGACAACAATATCGCCTTTGACCCAGAGTATAAGGGACCGGGGCGGCCGTATCACGTTGTGCGAGATGAAACGGATCCAGATCCCGCACGCCGTTATAAATGTTTATTCGGTGCCCACAACCGGCACCCCGCTGTGTCGCCGGATGGACTTAACTGGACGCTTGTTGATACGCCCCCTATTCCCAGCCAAGACGAATCTCAGTTCACGCACGATCGCGAGTCGAACCAGTTTCTCGCTATGGTTAAGCTGGGTACGGAATGGGGACGTTCCGTGTGGCTCTCTACCAGTTCAGACTTCAACACCTTTTCTGAACCGAAGCTGATTTTTCACACCGACGAAACCGATCGGGAAAACCGCCGTCGTCGTGTCCGCAAAATTATTGAAGATCCAGCATATATCACCCCACCCATCATCGACGACGATGACTACATCGCCGAGTGTTACAACATGGCAGTCCTACCGTATCAAGGGCTTTATATCGGCTTCCCAACCATATTCAATCCTTTCGGTGCTGTTCCGCCGCCGGCGACAAACTACACCCGCATCAATCAGATTGAGATGACAGTTTCACGCGATCTCCATCACTGGGAACGTGTTGCCGATCGTAAGCTGTTCATCGAACTCGAACCGTTTGATGGTGAAAATTATGGATGTAGCCAACTCCTGATGGCGGGGCATCCCATCGTGCGTGAGGACGGCGAGATCTGGTGCTACTACAACGCCCTACGCATGCCTTCAAACATCGAGCGGTATAAAGAGTTCAACCGTGCCCAAGAGCTGTTCCGGCTGAATGTTAAACCTGAGCACTTTGAGGATACGGGTGCGCTGACCCTTGCCAAGCTACGCCCCGACGGTTTTGTGTCGATTGACGGCGGTGAATGCGGGACAATTGTAACAAAACCATTCGAACTGAAGGGCGAAGATGTCTACATCAATGCGGATGCAACTTGGGGCGAGATATACAGCGAAATCGTTGATGCAGAGACGCAGCGACCACATGAGGGATTCTGGGTTCCGGGGGAGGAACCGCCGCCGTTTACCGGCGACAGCACCAGAGGGAAGATCCGGTGGAAATACCCACACGACTTGGTATTTGAGAAGCCGGTGCGTTTGAAATTTTATCTCCGTCAAGCGCGTCTCTTTTCGTTCTGGATCGAAAGAGGTCAGACATGAGTCGTACATCCTCCCCCGGGCATCGTTTACGTAGTGCACTGGCGATTGAAACCCCCTTGCAGGTTGTCGGAACGATTAACGCCTACTCAGCGTTGATGGCAGAGCGTGTGGGGTTCCGGTCAATCTACCTGTCGGGCGGGGGCGTGGCGAATGCCTCCTACGGTCTTCCAGACTTAGGTATGACCACCTTGAACGACGTTCTGGAAGATGTGCGCCGCATCACTGAGACAACAGAACTTCCACTTCTCGTTGACGCTGACACAGGTTGGGGAAACGCGTTCATGATCGCCAAAACCATCCGTCAGATGATTCGGGCGGGCGCCGCCGGCGTGCACATCGAAGATCAGGTACAGGCGAAACGATGTGGCCACCGTCCGAACAAGGAGATTGTGAGCACGGCGGAGATGGCAGACCGGATGAAAGCCGCTGCCGATGCCAAAACAGACGCGGACTTTGTCCTGATGGCGCGGACGGATGCCGCAGCTGTCGAGGGGTTAGATGGCGCTATCGAACGTGCGTGTCGCTACACGGACGCTGGGGCAGACATGATCTTTGCCGAAGCCCTGACCGAATTGGATCAATACAAAAAGTTTGTAGACGCGGTTGACGTTCCCGTTTTAGCGAATATCACTGAGTTTGGTAAAACCCCGCTTTATACGATAGAGGAACTCAGGAGTGCTGGAGTCAGTCTCGTACTTTATCCGCTATCAGCGTTTCGCGCGATGAGTGCGGCTGCGCTCAACGTGTATACGACGTTACGCCGTGAAGGAACACAAAAAAGTGTGATTGATGCCATGCAAACGCGGACAGAATTGTATGAGTTCTTAGACTACCACGAATATGAGCGTAGACTCGATCAATTGTTGAACGCGGCCGGAGAAGAAGATTAGCCCTTCCAACAGTTCCCACTAAATGAACAGAGGAGGAAACCAATGCAGTCTAAAAAAACTGGCGGTTTAGCAGGTGTCATCGCAGGCGAAACCGCGATCGCTACGGTGGGGAAGGAGGGGGTTGGCCTCACCTACCGCGGGTATTCCATTCACGATTTAGCAGAACATGCTACCTTTGAAGAGACTGCCTATCTGCTAATCCACGGCAAGTTACCGACCCAAACCGAACTCGATGATTATAGAAGAAAACTGATGGATCTGCGCGGACTGCCGGATGGACTCAAAATAACCCTTGAGCAGGTGCCGGAGGATGCACATCCGATGGACGTCCTACGCACCGGCTGCTCAGTTTTGGGAACGATCGAGAGTGAAAACAACGACAGTGATCCGCTTCACATTGCTGACCGACTGACCGCTTGTTTCGGCTCAATGCTGCTCTATTGGCATCATTTCCATACGAACGGCAAACAAATCGACGTTGAAACAGACGATAAAACTATTGCCGGACACTTTCTACACCTGCTGCACGGAAAACAACCGAACGAATTGCAACGCAGAGCCGTTGATGTATCGTTAATTCTTTACGCGGAACATGAATTTAATGCATCAACATTTGCAGCGCGGGTCGCAACGTCCACCCTATCCGACTTCTACTCGGCAATTGTTGGAGCTATCGGAACGCTGCGTGGTCCCCTACACGGCGGTGCAAACGAAGCTGCGATGGAACTGATTGAACGATTCCAGACACCGGACGAAGCCGAAGCTGCTATTCTGGATATGCTTGAACGGCGAGAGCTGATCATGGGTTTTGGTCACCGCGTCTACACCATCTCCGATCCACGCTCGGATATCATCAAGGGTTGGTCGCAAAAACTCTCCGAAGCGAGCGGAGACAGGTCGCTTTATGAAGTCTCTGAACGGATTGAACAGGTGATGTGGCGAGAAAAGAAGCTGTTCCCGAATCTCGATTTTTACAGTGCCTCCGCTTATCATCTGTGCGGTATTCCGACACCGATGTTCACACCCATCTTTGTGATGTCGCGGATCACTGGCTGGGCTGCCCATGTGATTGAGCAACGAAGCGATAATCGGCTGATTCGTCCGCGAGCAGATTACATCGGTCCCGAACCAAAAACATTTGTGCCGATCGAAGAACGAACGTAGAACTCGATTGGAGCGACAGGTTATAGCAACACCAAAAAATTAGGAGCAATGCCCATGCTTACAACTATTGAAGGCGTATATCGCGATGGCAAGATTGAATTCTCACAAATACCCCATAATGTGTACGACGGCACACCCGTTATTGTAACCTTTCTATCATCTGATTCAGTAAATTTACAGGAGCGTGGTATTGATAGAGCACAAGCGGCAGGTTTGCGTGCCCAGTTAGCAACCTTTACCGAAGACTGGGAAAGTCCTGAGATGAACGTCTATGACAACTATGACGAAACAAAATCTGACCTATAAACGCGGTGATGTAATCTTAGTGCTCTTTCCAAGTTCCAATTTGCTTACAGCCAAGCGACGTCCGGCGTTAATCATCCAAGCTGACAATCTCCAAACAGGTTTGCCGCAAGTGATCGTGGCGATGATTACTAGCAAGATGTTCCGCGCCAATCACCCCAGCCGTGTCCCTATTTTACGCTCCACACCAGAAGGACAACAATCGGGGTTACTTACGGACTCAGTAGTAGTAACTGACAATCTTGCTACACTTGTTGCATCGGCAATTGACTGTGTCATTGGTTCCATTCCAATGGCTGACATTGACATTGCTTTACGACATACGTTGAATCTATAATTTGATACGGTAACCATCATTCTCAAAGCCCTAGTGGGACAATAGGTATACAATTACAACCTCATAAATTCAAAATTATGGCTACTATTCTCATTGTTGATGACGAAGAAAATGCTTTAAAGATGCTCGCGCAAGCGTTAGAATCAGAAGGCTACGACACGCTGATAGCTTCAAGCGGTGAGGAAGCGCTGCAGCTGTGCGCATCGAAAACAGTCGATTTGGTACTGCTGGATATCCTGATGCCCGGCGGTATAGATGGCGTTGAGACGCTGACCCGATTGCGGCAGATTAAACCACAATTAAACGTTGTGATGATGTCCGCACAGAAAGAGATCGAAACGGCGGTCAAAACGATGGAGTTAGGAGCGAAACGTTACCTGACAAAACCCTCCAGCATCGACGAGATTGTGTACACTATTGAGCCATTTCTGGAACTTTCACGCTTGTCGCAGGAAAATGAAGCGCTGAAAGAGCAGATAGGGACTCAGGATCAGATGGTTGGCGAGAGTGTTGCGATGCAGCAACTCCGATCGCAGGTCAGCCAAGTGGCGTCGAGCAATTTGGGTGTGCTGATCGCTGGAGAGAACGGCACCGGCAAGGAACTGGTCGCCAACGCAATTCATCAGCAGAGCCAACGCAGCCGAAAGCCGCTTACCCGGCTTAACTGTGCGGCGTTGCCAGAGGAACTCATCGAAAGTGAGCTGTTCGGACATGAACGCGGTGCCTTCACGGGCGCAACAGCACGGCGACAGGGAAAATTTGAACTTGCGGACGGAAGTGCACTATTCCTTGATGAGATTGGTGATATGAGCTTGAAGGCACAAGCGAAGGTGTTGCGTGTGCTGGAATACGGCGAACTGGAACGGCTCGGTGGGACCCAAACGCTGCATGTGGATGTTCGGATCATTGCTGCGACCAATAAGGACCTGGAGCGAGAAATTGAGGAGGGAAGGTTCCGGCAAGATCTCTATTACCGTCTGAGTGTGGTCCCGATTACTGTTCCTCCACTCCGCGACCGTACTGAGGATCTCCCGGTCTTGGTGAAGCACTTCGTTGAGCGATTCCACAAAGATAGCGCGCGCACCCCCAAAGTCATCGATTCATCTGCGATTCAGGTGATGCAGTTATACCATTGGCCCGGCAACATACGGGAGTTAAAGAATATTGTCGAACGCCTGCTCATTATGGTCAATCAAGATGTCATCCTGCCGGCGGATGTGGAGAACGTTTTGCCAATTCCAAAGACCATTTCCCAACCTGATACTGCCGCCGTCCCCCAAGAAAATCGAATCCAAGGGGGTAAATCCTTGCTGGAGATGGTTGACAACGCCGAAGCGAACCTCATCCGCAATGCCCTTGACGCAAATAGCTGGAACATCAAACGAACCGCAGAGCAGTTGAAAATCGAGCGTAGTAACTTCTATAAAAAGCTGGAAAAGTTTAACATCAAACGCCCCGATGCTCTATGAAATATTCGCTTGGAATCGCAATCATAGAAGGAGAATAAGCACCGATGATAGCGATGTCCATCCTCATATTTGCGCTTGGGTTGGCAATCGGCAGTTTTCTGAATGTGTGCATCTATCGCCTCCCCCAAGGGCTCTCCATCCATTCCCCGCGCCGCTCATTTTGCCCTGAATGTCGAACAACCATTCGCTTCTACGATAACCTCCCACTCCTGAGCTACCTCTTCCTGAAAGGACGTTGTCGATACTGTGACGCAGAAATCTCAAAGGTCTACCCGCTGGTTGAACTGACGACAGGAATCCTGTTTCTGGTCTCGCTGTACCGGTTCGGACAGACGCCCGCACTCCTGCACAGTTGTCTATTCATCAGCTTGTTGATACCGATTGCCTGGATCGATGCGCGGTGGTATATCATTCCGAATGCAATTATCCTTGTCGGGTTGATTAGCGGCGCGGCAATAACCTTCCTCATGGCATTGATCCACCACAATCCGATCTATCTGATTGATCACCTAATTGGAGCAGTAGCGGGTGGCGCCTCAATGGCACTCATTGCGGTTGTGGGAAAGTTCCTTTTTCGCAAGCAGGTTGCTTTGAATTCTGATGGAATCGCGATGGGCGGCGGCGATATCAAATTGATGGTCCTAATTGGACTGTTTCTCGGAGCATGGCCGCATCTACTAATTGTGATCATGACCTCTGCTATCACCGGTTCACTTGTCGGATTGTGCCTTATCGCGCTCGGCAAAAAAAGTGGAGGAGGGAGTCGGATACCTTACGGTCCTTTTCTGGTGATTGGTGCATTGCTGGATCTGTTTTGGAGCAGCCAGATTTGGACCTGGTATTTGAGGCTTATCGGTTGGCAATAGCCAAATGTGCCATCTCATCTACCCGTCCCATTTTTCATCCCACTTTACGGAGATGGAATTTAGTGATAAAATATCCCCTAATCAAGAGGGGTTGTTTAGTGCCAACAGAACTGAACGGTGAAACCAAGAGATAGGAGGCTGGCAATGGACGAATTGGTCAAGAAAGCAGAAATCTTAATCGAAGCGTTACCTTATATTCAGACCTTCGCCGGAAAAACCATCGTGATAAAGTACGGTGGCGCTGCAATGGAGAATGACGCGCTCAAACATAGTGTGATGCAGGATGTTGTGCTGATGAAATATATCGGCATGAATCCCGTTATCGTGCATGGCGGTGGCAACCAGATTAGCGAATGGATGCGGCGAATTGGCAAAGAGGCAGAGTTCGTACAAGGTTTACGGGTCACCGATGCGGAGACCGTTGAAATCGCTGAAATGGTACTCGCGGGAGTAATCAACAAAGAGATTGTCTCACTAATTAACCTACACGGTGGGAAAGCGGTTGGGCTTTGTGGCAAGGATGCGAACCTCATCCGCGTGCAGAAGCACTGTCCAGAGGTCGTCGATGAAAACGGAAATACAACCACTGTGGATATCGGTTTTGTCGGAGAGATTATCGGAGTTAAACCAGATGTGCTCTTCGCTCTGGATCGGGACGGTTATATCCCGGTGCTCGCACCAAACGGTGTAGGCGACGATGATTGCACATATAACATCAATGCGGATACCATGGCAGGGAAAATAGCTGCCGCGCTGCAGGCGGAAAAACTGATTCTGCTGACCGATCAACGCGGCATCCTACGAGATCTGCATGATGAATCCACACTGATATCCAGAATAAGAACGGACGAAATTGAAGGGTTAATTGCCGATGGAATAATTAGTTCAGGCATGTTACCGAAAATCATGGCATGCGTGACGGCCCTTGAAGGCGAGGTGTGGAAAACACACATTATTGACGGTCGAGTTAGCCACGCAATTTTGCTGGAGGTTTTCACGCAATCGGGCATTGGAACCGAGATTCTCACATAGGAGACACGAAGTCTAAGTGATTTCGACCGCGGCGCCAACATTGTTTGCCTGCGTAATAAAGCAGCTGCCACCTTCTGGCAGCGTTTCGAGGAACGTCTTCGTCCGCTTCTTTAAGGCGGGGAGGTCCCCTCCAATGGCAAAAATCGCTGGTCCCCAACTGCTCACTCCCGCTCCTATTGCACCATTTTCCCGCAAAAAATCAAGAGTCTGTTGCAGGACACCGCCTTGCGCATCAATTTCGACCTTCTTCCAGCCAAAGGTTTGAATCTCGTTGATTGCGGCTCCGAAAGCACAACGATCCGCCTCAAAGATTGCTGGCAACAGCTGGAGGAGGATGAGATGGGAGAGCTGTTCAGCGGTAGATTGAGGTTGGGGGCAGAGGGTTTTGAAAAGTTGAACCTCTGTTTCGCCAGAGATATGCGTGCAGCGCGGAATCACAATAAGCAGTTTCCAATCCGGGAAGGGATGACGGAGGAGGAGTGGGGGCGCGGGAACGTTACCCGCTGCAGAAGAAGGTAAGAACGAGGATTTTTGGTCGGGATAACGGTGCCCACCATCAAGGATGAACCCGCCCCGTTCAAATGCGGTTATGCCAATCCCCGATGTCCCACCGCGCCCGACAGCCTCTGCCAAATCTGCTACGCTCAAGTTTAGATTGTAAAGCGTATTTACTGCTTGGGCAATACCTAAGGCAAGCTGCGTCCCGGAGCCAAATCCGGAATGTGGAGGGATTTCGGAGACGAACTGAAGATTGATGCCCGGAAAACCGTACTCTGCCTGAAGCTTTTCGAGGAGGCCTCCCGCTCGTTCCTTGTATTGAGTAGACTCGATCTGGATCTGATCTGCCGCAGTAGCGACAATTTCAAAATGCGGGTCATTGATTGCGAGACCGATGCTCCCGTCGATCCTGCCCAGCGAGCCGTTGAGATCAATGAGGGCAAAGTGGAGCCGGGCGGGTGTCCTGATTGTAACCGAGTTGCCGTCAGCGTTCATTCGTCTTTGAGAAGTATCTGCCAATCCACTCATTAACCTGTCTTTTCATCACTCTCAATCAATCCATCTCGGATGTGCAGGATGCGTCGGGCATGTGCTGCAACCTCAGGCTCGTGTGTGACCATGATAATAGTGTTCCCCACCTCGTTTAAGTGGTCAAAAATCGACATAATTTCTCCGCCAGAACGGGTATCAAGGTTTCCCGTCGGCTCATCCGCGAAAATCATAGACGGGGCGTTCACAAGTGCGCGTGCAATCGCTACGCGCTGGATTTGGCCCCCTGACATCTCATTCGATTTGTGATGAATGCGATCCGCGAGTCCGACAGCTTCCAACGCTTCAAACGCTTTGCCTCGCCGATTCTTGCGCCCCAGTCCACTGTAGATGAGTGGTAACTCGACGTTGTGCAGCGCGGTGGTTCGTTGTAAGAGATTAAATGACTGAAAGACAAATCCGATCTTACGATTGCGAATCTCAGCAAGGCGATTATCCGACAGCTTACCAACCTCTTCCCCTTCGAGATAGTATTCCCCTTCTGTCGGCTTTGCAAGACAGCCGAGAATATCCATCATCGTAGATTTCCCTGAACCAGAGGGACCCATAATCGCAATAAACTCACCACTTTCGACGGTAAATGTAACACCTCTCAGCGCGTGAACCTGCACATCTCCCATTTCATACACTTTTGTCAGATTACGAACATCAATTAGCATTGTCGCCTCTCTATTTAGTATCAGAAACCTTTTTTGTGAGTTGTTCCATAGAGGGAACAAAGACACGGTCATCCTCTACGAGACCGCTAAGCAGTTCAAAATGGGTGTTGTTTCGCTGCCCGATCTCAATACGGGTCCGAATTCCCTTCTCGTCCTCGTTCTTGTCCTTCTTTTTTTTCTCGGTCTCCGCCTTCGACATTTCTTTGTCAAGCATAACAAAATATTTCTTTTCGCTCTCGATCTCCGCTTCAAGCCGTTCAATCTTATCCGTCTCAGAGAACAGAACATGCACCTGCGTGGGACCCGAGCGTAAACCGCGCGGTGTACCATCAAGCAAGATCTCGACATTGCCACGTGCACTACTTGGCGAAATCTTACCAACCTTGCCGGAAAACTTCTTCCCAATAAAGTTCTGTACCTCCACCTCCTGATCAGATTTGAAGCGATCTATTGCGTTAGATGGCACATTAACCTTAACCGTCAACACCTCAGAATCAATCACCGAATCGATGGGAAGTTGAAGAACACTATCCTCCTCCGTGACAATGATGTCTACATCCGCTGACATACCGGGCAGCAGTTCGGGAGGCGATCCAACCACTTCGATCACTACCTCAAAGGTAATGGTGCCATCTCCTTGTTGACCGCCCCGTGGATCAGGTGTATACGCACTCGGTGCGATCTCGCTGACCTCGCCTGCAAAAACCCTATCACGATAGGCATCAACACGGATTTCTACCCGCTGTCCCAGTTCGATCTTAGCAATATCCACTTCGTTGATCCGCGTTTTGACAACCATTCTGGAGAGATCCGCGATAGACAAGACAGCGGGACCTTGCGAAAAAGCAGAACGGCCGGAGGTGACAATCTCGCCCTCCTCGACGTTAAGGCGCGTAACCGTTCCTGACATCGGTGCGATAACGGTTGTCCAAGTGACACGTTCTTCCTGGGCTTTCAGGGTACTATCCGCTTCCAGGAGCGCTGCTGCTGCACCGGCCTTCGCATGAACAGTCAGCTCCTTTTCTTCATCCGTTGTTCCTAAGATCTGTTGAAGTCGAGTATCCGCATTTTCCAACTCGGCGGCCAACTGTTTTCTCTGCGCTTCCTGCGACTCTTTAATTGTACCCAGATTCTTTTGATGAAGTTCAAGGGTTACCTGACGGCTTTCAAGCGCTTTTTTTCTTGCATCAATAGTTTCTTGCTCGGATTCAACCGCCTTAATCTGGGACTCGACATTTTTTTTAGCGGTTTCATGTTGGGAGAGGGCATTTGCACGGGCTGCTTCCGCTTCTTCAAGCACCCGCTTCGAGACCAATTTTTTCTCAAACAGTCCCTGATTTCGCTGTAATTCCGATTCAACTGTCTCAAAAGCGACCTTTGCTGATTCTTCTGTCGCGCGTGCACGCTCAAGCGTGAGAGCAGCTTGCTCCCGTCCGATTTCGGACTGCCGTAGCGAGATTTTGTCCTGCTGAAGTGCATTTTGCGTTGTAGAAATTTGGGTTTCCGCTTCCGTAATCCGTTGACGCGTGTTTGCATCCAGTGACTCAAGCGCCGCTCTTGCAGCTGTGACAGCGTTTTGGGCTTGCGTGATTGCACTCTCCTGCTGTTTCTTCGTCATTTCAATGCGCAGGGATGCCTGTTCCAGTTGTGCCCGTCGTGCATCTCGATTCGCCGATGCCTGCTTCTGCTGTTCAAGAACCTGTTCATCATCAATTTTGAGCAATGCTTGTCCTTTTTCAACAACTTCACCCTCTTTGATATAAAGCGCGTCAATCTCCCCTTCAACGTTAGAACGCACATCAACAGAAATCAGAGGTTCAAGATTACCGGATTCCCTAACTTTGACAATGAATTCACCGCGTCGGACCACCTCTTTTTTGTCGTCCGCGTCCTCATCTTTATCTTTTTTGCCGAATATCTTGGTCGCACCAATAGCAACCACAGCGACAAGGACCAACACGCTGATAATAAGAACAATCGTCCGTTTCCTGTTCACTGAATAACTCCCATTGCCCGCTGCAAAGCAACTTGGGCGATTTTGTAATCATAAAAAGCTCGGACCTGATTGGTCAAGGCTCGCGCAAACTCTGTCTGGGCATTGAGTAGCTCAAGCAGAATGGAGAGTTCCTGCTCAAAACGCCCCCGGATAACTTGGAGGCTTAACTCGGCGTTCCGTACCTGCGTGTTAGAGATGTCCACCGCCCGTTCCGCTCGCCGCAAGTTTAGGTAAGCTTGACGAACGTCCAAGGCAACAGAGCGTTCAAGATCGCTCGCATCCTCACGGACCTGCTCAAGCGACAGCGCCGCCTCCTGAATCCGTCGTGTCCTGAAACCACCATCGAAAATTGGAAAATTCAGCGTTGTTCTGACTTCCCAACTTCGGAAATCTGTGAAATTTTCGCGTTCATGGAGGTAATCATCGAGGTTGACGTTGTAATTATACTCTGCATTAAGTTGGGGCCAACGACTTAACCTTGCCAACGTCAAGTCCCACTCCAGCCGGTTTATTGTTGATTGAAGCTCCTTAAATTCAGGGCGAGTCTCAAAAGCTCTTTGGATAGCCTCCTCAATAGATAACACGACGGCTTCAATCTGTCCCTTATCCCTGTATAGCGCGTAGTCGGTATCTTCAGCAACAGTGATAAGCGTCGCAGGATCTAATCCCATGATCCGGGGCAAGGTCGCCATTGCAATTTCAAGCGCATTTTGATCATTCAGTAGGCTTAGTTCATCGTTCGCTTCCGTGACTTGCGCCGTTGCAACATCAGCTTCAATCTGAATACCCGCCTCAACAAAGGCTCTCACCCGGTTCGTATTCTCTCGCGATCGTTCCAAGATTTCCAGATCAACCTTTACCAATTCCTGCGCCTTGAGGACGTTATAGTATGCTTGCGTGACCTGAAAAATCAGGTTCTGCTTTGTCTGTTCGTTGCGATTTAACGTCGCATCACGTCGGTCCTTTGCCTGCGAGAAAGTTGCCTCTCTTTGTCCGTTATCCCACAACGTATACTGGCCGCCCACACCTAAGTCATAATTCTCACGTTCAAATCCAAAATCCACTGCATCTGAAAAATCGTAACGACCATTAAGGAAAATATCGGGATAGTAGCGGGCACGCGCGTCTTTGACACGCAAGCCATCAATGGCCAGATTGATGCGCGCATTCCGCATATCGGTGGCGTTTTCAACAGCGAGCTGAATACATTGTTCTAAGGTAAGCGGTTGGGCGAGGTCAATTTCTTGTTCTTCTTGGGCAATGGCTGCGAGGGAAACAAGGATTAAGGCACAAGTCAAAACGGACCGTATCCTCCATCGGATCATTCTAATCTCCTATCGGTTTTTTTATCAATCTGTTTCATTCAGACAGAAGCAAAGTCTGTGCAATTACACTAAATAAATGATATACAAGATTTTTATTGATTTTGTCATATATGTCTATAGGCGATTTAACAGTGACTTTTGACGGAATTCAAGGTCGAAAGTTTAGACTGAAGAAGGGAGCCATATCGGTCAACCTATTACCATCAGTATCGCTCAGCGGAAAAAGCATCGTTCTCAAGTGGAATGCGATATGCGGTAAGGAGTTTGCCACGGCTTTGAGAATCCCCGTTTTTCCTTGCAACCTCCTTATAAAGTCTGCTAAACTTATTTTGCCCCTTGATCCCCAGAAGGCATGGCTTAAACAATCAATATTGACCCATACAAAAGAATAGTTTGGTCGGTCAACCTATGATTTACATACGCTCAACCTGAAGTATAAAGCGCAAAGAGAAACCGAGTTTTTTGGCTTTTGTGTTGCATACTTCGCCACTGTGGGGTAAATGATGAAACGAATTTCAGTATGTATCGTATTTTTCATTGCAGTCTCGTTTATCACGGTTCCGTCGTTAGATGCCCAATTTATCGATACGAAAACTTGGTGGCTGATTGTAAGTCCTGACGTTGACACGCGCTCTCGAGGCAATCTGGATTCGCTGGTTAGATTATTAAAAGAACGCGGAAAAATTCCGTCGAACCATATCCGCCGCATCGAAGGTAGCGAGTGCACCCACGACGGTATTAAGGCTGTCTTGGACGATCTTGGTAGTGAGATGGGAGAGGGTGACCACCTCATCTTCTACTTCCGTGGCTTTGTCACAAAACCGCGAAGATCAAACTCAATCTCCTTTTTCACATACGGAGCAACAAGGGAAAATTTGGCGGAGGCGCTCAAAGATCGTCAACTAAACGGTTGGCTCCGTGAGCTATCCCCAAATAAGGTGTTTATCATTCTTGACGGTTATACCAGAGATCGGAATTTAATGGCTTACTACGGCAATCGTGGGATGCCTGGATCCGGAGGGTTTGTATCAATTCAGCGGGCGGCTTTAAGTACAGAGGATCTATTAGCACAAACAGTATTGGACGTACTGGGAACCGACAAAACGGACCTTGATGACAATCGGCAGATCTCGATTGAAGAACTCCACGCAAACCTTACTTCAAATATGGATGAACGCACCTTACTGCTTACACAGGGAGTTTTGCTATCGCTGGGAAGGGTCCAAGAGAAGACACTCCTCAAATTAAGCCCAATGCTCAGAATTGTGACGGTGCCTGAAGATGCCTCCGTCTTCCTCAACGGACAAGAGATAGGGGTAACACCGCAACAGCTGACCGAGAACCTCAAACAGGGGACGTTTAGTGTGGAAGTCAGCAAACCGGGATACCTGACCCCACCGGCGCGTTCCGTAGAAATTAAATTGGTTCAGGGGGAGTCGATAAATCTTTCATGGGATTTGGAATCCATCGCTGTTCACGGCAGTGTCAACGCCCCCGACGGTGTCCCCCTTGAGGGAGCAGCGGTGTGGATAGACGGAACCGCCTATGAACAGAATCCGCTATTCCTTAAAGCAGACGGTCAATATAGACTTTCTGCCAATGTAGCCGAGGTTACACCCGAAGCAGGTCGATTGGATAAACAGGTATTAGAGCCGGGTACAACATACACCCTGCGTGCTGCAAGCGGTGCGCTCTATCATGCGGAGGCAAATTTTGCACTCGCCGCACACGAGTCCACTGAGCACATCCTGACCCTTAGTAAAAAGACGTGGTTTGAAGTCGCTCAAATGCAGTTCAATCGAAAGGCGTACGAGGACGCAATTGCCGCATTCCAAAATGGTATCGAGGAAACCATCGAATTTCCGCCAATGTCCCCGGAGTTTACCAAATTGCTCTTCGACTCCTTCTCGGAAGTAGTGGATAAAGTAAACGTCCAAAATATCGCTTACGTTCTCGTAACAGCAAAGCTGGCAGATAGACTTAACCTTGAAGAGAAATCCAAGGTTTATTGGGAGCAAGTAAAATCACAGGCGGTAAAAGGTTCCGCATCTTATGAACTTGCAGCAGAGCGATTACGAGAACTTAATTTGGGACGTCGGCTAATGAATATCGGCATTTTGGTCTTATTCATTGTGGTGCTAATATCTGGAGGATATGCTATCCGCAAGGCAATGCGTCGTTCCAAAACATGATGTTGCTTAAATTCTAACGACGATAAAACGTGGTGAGTAGTTGCTTCTACGGCTTTAGCCATCATTATAACCAATGGTGCTAGTTTGCAGCTATTGATAACGTGAAACGTGAGAACTATTGGCTCTTCGGTGCCTTTAGCCCCGGTTGATTTGAATCCCGCCTGTCCCGCCTGTCCCGATTTATCGGGGATTTATCGGGGAGGGGCGACATGTGCAGCCGAAGGGTAGAACCTAAGAAGAATCTAATGAGCTACCCCACTAATGAATCAACGAACGCTTCAACAATGTGGGAAAGACACTCTCACTAAATAGCGCCAAAGGTTTATAGCAAATAACAGATTACATCGGGAAAATCCGGCGCGTCTTCGATTAAGACACATTGACCGACCTTCAACTTCCCGATTCTTGACGATTTCGGCCACGCCCAAAGCAGCAAAGGGGATAAATTGATGTCTTTGTTTGGATTTAGGATTTTAAATCGCGCACAATACCATAATCTGACTAATCAGCAAAAGAATCTGCGGCGCCAACTCCATGACCTCGAAGAACAGCTCAAAGCTGTAAAAACGGAGAAAGACGAACTTGAGGCTCTTCATCAGGAGGAAACATCAGCACTCAATCAGCAACTGGAGGTGCTGCGACAGCGCATCGCAGAAGATGTGGAAAGTGTGATACAAGAATTTGGGTTGAGTCGAACGCAAATCGAGACACTCTGGGCGGATAGATTAGATCTCATCAATCTGTATATTGATAAGTTGTACTCGCTCGCGAAGGATTTCGCGTGCGTCAACCGGGAGATGCGCAAAAATCGTGGGTTGTTTTTACTGTTGGTAGACCGCCGGGCTATGGATCAGAACAACTTTTCGGAATTCCACGATGGTCAGATCGAGCATTTAACAGAGGGGCAGTATCAGGGGATCGGTCAGATACCGCAGATTTTTTCTCCTAAAATCGAAGAGATATTCAGCTATATGGGAGAAAAGGTCATATTAAAGGACAAAAGTGGTGAGATCACTGGACATGAAGAACGGGACGGCGCAATCTTGGTCGATTTGAATGGAGCCGCCTTTAGATCTCGTGTGATGGTAGAGGGAGTACGAACGCATCGTGTCTTCGACAAAGTGGAACGTTTACACAAAGGCAGTGCAAGACACAACGCTGCGATTTATGCTTCATCGCTCGATGAGGTTCTGGCATCGATTGTGATTAGCGAGGAAACGAGTGAGGTTACACTCTTCCGGGAGGGACGTTTTGTGGAGAGCTACGATCCCTACACCAATCAGGAAACATTGCGTGAAGAAAAAGTAGTACCCATGAAGCGTAAAAAGCCTTCGGAAAAATCTACGGATATAGAGGTTGACGAGGGCGAAACAGTGACTCAAGGAACCGCAGAATGATTAAACTGGTTAATAAGACGAGATGTCCTACAAAATAGAATTGTCACATTTCCGACAACAGATGGGGTGAGAAGTATCCATTTCGCAAAATTGATATTGGTCCTCCAAAATTGCATAACGTAAGAGACAGAGAAGCGCCCCGACGTCGAGATTTGGCATCGGGGCGTTTTGGGTTGAAGGACGTTTTGTTCAAACGGAGGATGCATCTCATCAATATCTCAAACAGCTGTTATAACCCCCTTCGTTAGCCGTCCAACGACCGCCCAAAAAGGCTTGAAAAGGGTGAGGGGCGGTGATATAATAGCCATTTTGAACCAGCGGAATCCTGAAAGGTCAACGATGACACGTCAAGCAGCACTCTCATTTTGCAAAATATTGGTCATCATAGTAACTACTACATGGCTGATCTACCCCACATTTGCGGGTGAGCGGGATGAATACGTTTTTGCTTACAAACTCTTTCAAGAGGGAGTCTATGTTATTGCCAAAGATGAACTTAAAGCATTTATTCAAGACTACCCACAGAGTGCAGATGCCGATGACGCACGTTTTCTCATGGGAGAATGTGCGTTGCAGCTCGAGCAATACGACGAGGCAATCCAGCATTATAAGCAGCTCCAAATTGATTACCCAGACAGTCCACTGCGTTTAGATGCAGTTCGTGGCACCGCAGCAGCTTGGTTCCGTCAGGGTAGATATGAAGAGGCAATCAAGGCTTACGAAAAAGTTGTTACAAGTTCAGACGACGCCTCTGTCATATCGCACAGCCTGTATCTCATCGGCGAGTCCTATGACAACTTAGGGCTCTACCAGAAATCCGGCGAATATTACGAGCAAGTCCTTACTAAACATCCCCAGTCGGATGAAGCATCAGACGCTTTATACGCAAAAGGTTGGAGCCTATATAGACTCAAAAAATATGGTGAGGCATACGACGCACTAACAAACTTTATCAAACAATACCCCACCCACTATGCGATTCCAGAGGCTTCCTACCGTGCAGCCGAATCCCTCTTCAACCTTGGAGAGTGGGCAAAAGCACAACAGGCTTACCAGCACGTTATTGATACCTACCAGAGAGACGAAACACATCGGCAACTTGCTATAGATGCGCGATTCAGACTTGGTGAGTGCTATTTTCAGCAGAAATTGATGGAAGAGGCAAAGAATACTTTTGAACTCTTGCTGCGTGAACACGGAGCGTCACCTATCGTAGCGGAAGCGCAATATTGGATCGCTGAAGTGCTACTGGAAGAAGAGAAATACCCCGAAGCAATTCACGAATATCAAAAGGTTGTTACCCTATACCCACAGAGCGAGGTTGTTGATGATGCCCAATACGGCATTGCAATGGCACATTTCCTAAAGGGCGACTACCCTAAAGCAGGTAGTGAGTTCAAGAAGGTTGCAGAGAACCGGCGTTCTGAACTCAGCGATGCTGCCCGTTTCCGTTTAGGCGAATGCTACCGTTTACAACGAGAGTTCAATACCGCTATCCTTCACTATAAAAAAGTGAGAGCAAAATCTGGGTACACAGATGACGCGCTGTATGGAAAAGCTACCAGTGCATTTGAACTGCGAGATTATTCGCAAACCATCGAAGTGTTAAATGCGCTGTTGAGTTCTCAGCCCTCAAGTCCGCTCAGACCTTATGCTCTTTACCAACTCGGACTCGCGTATTTTAACCAACAAGCGTATCAGGAAAGCTCTCAAGCGCTTGATAGTTTCTTATCCGAGAACCGTGATGCCAACCTGGAAACCGCCCCTACCGATGAAGCGCTGTTTTGGAAAGCGCGTGCCCGGTTTGAGTTAGAAGATTATTCGGCTACCCTCCAAGCCTGTGAGGAGTTGCTTCAGCGCTTTCCGAGCAGCCGCCTGCGCTATCGGGCAGAATTCTTTATTGCAGAAAGTACCTACTGGCGTGAACAGACCCCACAAGCCTATCAAGCAGCACGCCGAAAATATCAAGCGTTGTTGGAGAAACAGTCACAGATTGCCCCCAACGCTCTCGGGGCTGAGTGGGCTGAAAAGTGCCGCTACGGAATCGGTTGGACCTACTTCTCGGAGGCAACGCTCTCAACAGACAGTTCCGAGCATCAGAAACATTACCAAGCAGCGGTATCAGCTTGGAAGGAAGTGCTTGCAAACCACCCGAACGGTGCACTTGCCGACAAAACGCAGTACCACATCGGTATCGCCCATGTCAATCTCAAGAAGTACAGTGAGGGAATCCAAGCTTTCAGACAGGTGCTGTCTAACTACCCAGGCAGCGATTGGGGTGACAATGCACGGTATCAGACAGCTTGGGTACTCTATAAACAGGAAAGATATCCCGAAGCGATTACCGCCTTCAATGAAATGCTCAAAGTGCACCCCGGGTCACAGCTTGTCCCGAGAGCCATTTTTGGTATCGCCAATGCCTACTTCAAGCAAGGAAAATACGCACAAGCGATGCGCGAATACCAACGGGTGGTCGATAAGTATCCGAACCCCATTCGCGAAGCAGGTGCCGAGAAGGCTATAGATCTCCGTCCCGAAGCGCAATACTATATCGCGGAAAGTCTCTTGAATCTTCAGAACTATTCTGAAGCAATTGCCGCTTATGAAAAGGTTCTCCAACACCATCCCAAAAGTGACTGGGCAGATGATGCACAGTATGGGATTGCAATTGCTTACGAAAATTTAGATCAAAAAGAGAAGGCAATACAGGCGTATCGAACCCTAACGCAGAAATATCCCAACCGCGAACTTGCCCCAGATGTCCAACTCCAGATCGGTCGCCACTACTACAATGAAAAAGACTATAAACGAGCGATTGCTGAATTTCAGAGCGCGATTAACCAATATCCCGACACCTCATCGGCGTGGTTAGCGCAATACAATATCGGTAAATGTTACATCGCGCTCGGATCCTACCGCCAGGCGATTGGAGCATTTGAAGCGGTTGACGGGCGGAGCGACTTTGCGGCGACCGCAGCGTATGAAATCGGTTACACGTGGTATGATCAAAATAATCCGAGCCGCAATCTCGGTAATGCAGTGAAAGCCCTTCTTGCCGTACCTGAAAAATATCCGCAAAGCGCTGATGTTCCGCGTGCCCTATTGGTTGCCGGTGAGTGCTACAAAGAGTTGGTTGAATTGGACCAAGCCGTTGCGGTATACCATCGTCTTCTAAACGACTATCCTGAATCGGAACAAGCACAGTGGGCGCAACTGGCATTGGGAGATACCTATCGCGCCCAGCAGAACTATGAGCAAGCGATCGAAGCGTATGATGTAATTCGCAAAGCGGGTACGGATCGGTACTCCGTTGATATTGTAATCGAAGGGTTACTCCGGCTGGCAGATACGCAAGCACAGACAGGGGCACATAAAGATGCTGGTACAACCTATCTGCGCATCCGCTACCTGTATAAGGATCATGACCCGTTCAGGGCATTCCAAGCGACTGTTTATGCTGCCGATGCCTTTGCCAAAGCCGGTGAAACCTTAGCCCAAGCAGCATACACTCACCAAGCAAAGGATGAGTACGAAAACGCGATTGAGTTTTATGAATCAATTATTCCACAGGTGCAGGAGGCGGGCGAGCGGAAGAAATGGGACGCACTATACGATTATGCACAAAGCCAGCTTCAACAACTTTTTGAGTAAATTTGGATGACAGGGATGAACAGAAGATGGGCGAGTAAAAATGGAAGGCGGAACCGGCGGGCAAAGCGCTCTATACAATATGCTCGACGCAATACCTTCTCCGTTTTATGTTTTACGTTTTGTGTTCTGATCAGTTTATCACAAGTCTACGCTCAAACGTTGGCACCATCGGAAGAACAGTTGGAATCAGATCTACCGGATGAAGTCATCGCAGAGGTCATTGATACCACCCGAATCGTGCTCGAACCGCGCAGTCGCTTTAGCGACCCGCTGGTGCCCCAACTGATTCACGCTATCGCACTATATCCCAAAGAACGTCTCTGGAATCTGCCCGCCACTACTACACCCCAAAAAGCTGTCAAGCCCACCGCCCCACCACCAAAAAACTATAGGATTCACCTCAGCGCTTATCCAAGTTTGCCAGAATCATTGGCTTATCAGGTCCTTTTTGCAGGGCGCACGGAACAGACACACGGTTTCCTCCATCTGAACCGACAGCAATTGGGTGATGCCCGGACCAAAGAACGAGGTGATTATAATCTTGATGGGATTCGCGGTGGATTTAGCCATCAGTATCAGAAATTGAGTGAAATCTCCCTTGACCTCGGATTAAATCTCAAGTCCTTAGAGTGGTTGTCTACAGGCGGGGATTCAAACCCTCAGAAGGATCTGCTGCTTGTCCGCTCCGATCTGAATTGGCAACACCAAATTTCCGAAACAACATGGTCAACATTAAATCTCGATACAGCGCGACTCCGCGTTGATCATGATGGATCTGAGTTGTGGGATGGAGCAGAGGATTGGCGACTTAACTTTGATATGGCAGCGTCGTGGCCCTTCTTGAACCCAATCCACGCTGGTGGTAAAGTGGAATATTTCTCCGCGGGAGATACAAGGGAAATAATCGCTCGACTGTATGCCCGCGATGAGTTCACGTCATTTGGTCCCTTCGTCTGCAGCATAGGCTTGGAGGGAGTTAGCCTCCGCAAAGATAACGATGTCCGTGGGGATGTCGCAGACGCACAGTCAATCATAGAAGACGCAACTCAACAGTCTAATACTGAAACTGCCGAAGAGACGTCGGACTTACCGTTAAACATGGAAGATGCAACTTCAGAACCTGAAGCTGTAACCAGCGAAGACACACCAGACCTACCGTCAGAGATGGAAGGCACAACGCAACAACCTGGCACCGAAGTTGGTAACGATGAAACCAATTTTCAGTTAAATCCATCGTTCGCGTTGACAACCCATCTTAACAATAACTGGCTAATCCAACTTGACGGATCTCGGACAATCGCGCGACACCGATTGTCGACACTTTATTTCGACACGGATTATATAAGCCTCAACCCCGCCCTTCGTCCGGAAAAAGTTTGGAATGGACAAGTCACACTAAAGCATCATCGTGGCGCAAAGTTTGAAGTGGATTTCTCCGGTTTCGTAAAACAGATTAATGATCTCGTTACCTTGATTCCTCAAACGGAACATCGCAAAGGGAACGGTGTGCAACCGACCGATACTGGTGAAACGGAACTTGCATGGACGCCGACGAACATTGATGCGTCACTTTACGGTGGGCAGCTGCTTATTTCCGCTCGTATCGTTGACCAGCTCGACCTACGATTTAAGTACACACATGAGATCGCTGTACCAGAGATGGGTGAGCAGATTCCTTATAGGGCAGCGGATCGCATCGATTTGGATGCGGTATACTATCTCCCATCGGAGTTCCATGTTACGCTTAAAGCCGAATTGCGGGGACCGAGGTATGTTGACAGCGCCACCGATGAAACGCTGCAAGGCTATCTCCTTCTGAAACCTAAACTGAGCAAAAAAATTGGGGACTATATTGATGCCTTCGTTGGTGGAGCGTTTGCGGTTGGAGAGTACCGTCTGTTAGAGCTATACGAACTTTCACAGAGTAATTTTGATTTTGGGATTGAGTTGAAATTTTGATCGTTTTGACAGTCGATAAGGAGAACCAACTATCATGGGCAACCCGATTGAGATGATAATTTCAGGATTAGAGCAGTTGAGCGGAGGCGGGATCCTTCTCATTCCTCTGATTGGTTGCTCAATCTGTGCGCACGCGATTATTATGGAACGTATTTATCATCTCCGTCGCGAGCGAGTCATCCCATCACAGTTTGTAACCCGTAGCATCTACCACGAGCTTGTGCAGGGCAATCCCGAAATCGCAATCCAGATGTGTGAGAGACGCCCAGGTCCTTTAACCAATATTCTCCGTGCTGGAATAGAACACAGAAACGCTGATGAAGAAACACTTAAACGGGTCATCCGTTTATCCATCAGCAGCGAAAAACCGAAATTGACGCGATACCTCCATATTTTGGGGATGCTGTCCGGTGTTGCGATATACACCGGTCTACTCGGCACGTTTCTCGGCATGATAGTCTCATTTGGCAACCTGTATGAGATAGAAGGGCAGGTGGGGCAGTCGAGTGAGATTGCGAGCGGTATCTCGCAAGCCTTAATCACAACAGCCGCCGGATTAATGGTTGCGCTGCCGACATACGTCGCTTACTATTATTTCAACAGCAAGACACAACTCTTTTTAACAGAGTTGGAAAGACACGGCATGTCCCTGGTCCGCTTTCTTGTCGCTGAGGAACATAAGCTGTTTCGAGACGGATTTGAAGATATTCAGCGTTTGATCCAAGAGGAACCGAACTGATGAGTACGCGAGGTGAAGTTAAACTCAGCGCCTTTTTTGGGATTGCAATCGTTGAACATCTGGTTCTGATTCTGGTGTTGGCAATGGCAGCCTATACCAAGCCTGTGCCAAAGGTCCATGACACAGCCATAACTGTGGACATTTTGATAAATCAGCCGGAGCAGAAGCGCAGGGAAGAAGAAATTTCTATCGCTATCCCTCCAACGCTCCGCCCTGAAATCCCAAGCGAATTGCCGCCAATCCAAGCTTCCCACGATGTCCAGCGATACCTAAATCCTGGTGGTCCGTCCGGAGGCCTACCCACCCGCGCCCTGGCGCGGACCACCAATCAAGATCCAAATCGTTTGGCGTTAGGTGCAGCCCCTGCAAAAGGACGAAACCAACCCCTGATAGACGACTTAGAGTCAACGAATGCAAGGGTCCGGGACAAATCGCGAGTTGATGAGGAGGGGCACTTCGGTGCTTCAGCACGTCGAGGTGTTCGAAATACGGATAGAATGAAACATAGAGGAGAACGCGGGCGCAGCGTGACCCGACACGTGTCCACAGGAAATGGCATCCAAAGCGGGCAAAGTAGCGTGACCGATGGTGTTGGTTTCGAGTTTGAAATTTCCGGTGAAGTTAGCGGGCGCGGCTATCGTCTGGGTAAACCCATTCAGACACAAGGAAAGCAGGGCGGAGGCGTCCAACTCAGTTTCAAGGTGAGACCGGATGGTACAGTGTACGAGGTTCGAGTGAAGCCCGGTTTTCTGACAACAGTGGGCGAAGTTCGACTCAAAGAACAAGCCAAACGATATGTCGAAAGAATTCGATTCAACGCTTTGCCCAAGACAGTGCCGCAGATTAGTCAGTCCGGGGAAATCTTCATTAACTTCACAACACAACTAAGCGATTGAGCTTGTCCTGCGTAAAGCCAGATTATCTAACGATATTGGTCGCTTCCCCAGAACACTTAAAATGGTTGTTGACAATTTTTGGGAAAACGATTATAATGAGACAATAACCTCAAACAGGATTCCTGAGAATCCTGCTAATCCACCAATTTAGTTAAAGTTAGGAGGAATAACCATGAATCGCTGTTTTGTAAACCTTGCCCCATACATCGCGCTCGTAGTAATAGCAGCGGTGATCACCGGTTGCACAGGTATGATGCCGTTAAGTATAAAAGTGCAAAATGCGGACCGTAAATTTGAGGCGGCAGAAGGCATGAACATTCGTGCGGATACCTTGGAAAATAAAAAAGAAGACCTTGCCAAACGGAAAGAGCTGTTTGATACCGCACTTGAAGGGTATCTCGAAATTATCGCAGCCGATCCGATCGGAAAATACGCAACCTATTCACACTTTCAGGCAGCGGCAATCTACAAAAAACGTTTTGAATGGGATAAATCCACAGAGCATTATCAAGCTATCGTAGATATGGCACCGGCTGGCTTCTTAGGAGGCCGTGCAAAGAGTGGTATCGCTGATATCCGCAAAAATCGGGACATTATTAAAGAGAACCGGCGCACCTATCAGAACCACGCGCCTCTCAGCAAAGACTTAGCCCAGCGCGCGAAGGCGGCTACTGTCCCTGAGGATATAGAGCTGTACACGCAACAAGCACAAGATAGCAACGATAAAGCTGTACGTGCGCTTTACGATGAAGCACGCGCGTACCAAACACTCGGTAACTCCGAAGAAGCAATTAAGCAGTTTGAAAGAGTGGTTACAGAGTTCCCGGAACATAGATTGGCACCCCAAGCCCAATTCCAAGTTGGTAACATCTATTTTTATGAACTTTATGACTACATAGGTGGATGGCCCGCGTATGTTAAAGTCATTGAGAAGTTTCCAGATTCCTATGAAGCCTCCGATGCGGAGACCTTACTGAAGGAATCGGAAGCAACTCTGACAGAAATTGCTCAGGATCAAGCTGACATTAAAAAGTACACCAACCAGAAAGCACTCGCTTACCTAAAAGCGGGGCGGAAGGTGCTGCCAAGTGATCTGTACGTCGCAGGGTACGCGGACCGTATTGCCCAGAATTTCCAGAATATCGGATCCGGCTGGGTGAAGCTGAGAAACTACCCGGCTGCAATTGTTGCGTATCGTACATTGGCAGAAAATCTGTCATACAAAAAGTTTCACGCTGCAGATGCACTGTTCCGGATTGGCGATCTGTACCAAAAAGATGGGCAATATCAGCGTGCAATCGCCGCGTTCCAAGATATGTTAGATAAAGCGCCTGAGTCCACTTGGCGGGACGAAGCGGTTTATCAACAAGCCGTTTGCTTTCGGGCTGTCCGCGAGTTCAAGGAAGCCTACAGGGGCTTCAAGGCGTATATGAGTTTGGATAAAGAAGGAAAATACTACCGTGAAGCCGAACAGATTGTCCGTCAGTACGAACTAGATCAGGATGGAGATGGCTTTGAGTTCTACGTCGAACAGGAAGCCGGTACTTCCGATAAAGATCCTAATGACAACCCGGACGCCAAGAAACAACAGGCTGAAGCGGCCGAAGACGTACATGGTGGTATGTAGGGTGGAACTTCTGCATCTAACTGCGGGCAGGGCTTTTGCCCTATCCTTAGCGAAAAACCTTTAGGTCTAAACCCCAAACATTTATGCTTCTTAGTCCCGATTTATCGGGGTTTGGGATACAGACCTGTAGTTGGGGCCTATGACGTCCCCCCGTTGGGGTGAGATTCCCTGACCGTGAGTTCGGCTAACACAGCGTCCAAGAATCCCAATCCTTTAGGTTTGGGAGTACGTCAAATGCGTAAGTCTTGTATCAAAAAAAGCAGGGAAGACCATTCCCTGCTTTTTTTATTTTTACATTCTGATCTCAATTCTAAATCCAATGAGACTGTGGGTTGAGTGACAACGGATTAGCGATAGTACAGCTTCCCTTTCTGTGATGCAGCGAAAATCTTTCAGCAGTTGGAATCACTTTTGGCGTGAACCGTCCCTCCTGATAACCGTTACTCTCATCAGCGGGCTGCTTCTCCTGTTCGTGGTGTTTCCGCTGTTTCAAGTGTTCAAAACCTGTTTCATCGCGAAAGATGGATCAACGCTCACTCTGAAATATGCCTGGGAACTGTTTTCCAAATCGTACAATCGGCAGCCGCTCTATAACAGTATCGTCTTGGGCATCTGCGTCGCGTTGCTCGGCACAACCGTCGGATTTGCCTGCGCGTACGCCGTCACAAAGACGGATATGCGGTTCAAAAGACTCCTCCAAGCTACTACCCTCTTGCCGATTATCTCCCCACCTTTTGTTATCGCGCTCTCCGCAATCCTCCTGTTTGGCAGAAATGGGATAATCACTCGGAAACTGCTCCTCGACGGGCTCGGCATCGATCTCTACGCAGCAGGCTTCGACATCTACGGCTTGACAGGATTGGTCATTGTTGAGACGCTCGCCTACTTCCCGACCGCTTATCTCGTATTGGTCGGCGTGTTGTCCTCCATTGAACCTGCGTTGGAGGAAGCCGCATCAAATCTCGGCGCGTCGCGATGGAAGGTATTCCGAACCGTTACCGTTCCACTTTCATTGCCGGGGATCGTAAATGCGATGCTGCTACTGTTCATCGAGTCAATGGCAGATTTTGGGAATCCGCTTATTTTGGCGGGGCGATTCAACGTCCTTTCCGTGCAGGCATATCTCCAGATCACCGGCAACGATAACCTTCCCGGCGGTGCAACACTCGCGATGGCACTGCTACTTCCCTCACTCGCTGTCTATTTCTTACAGCACTATCTCCTGCGTCAACGGGCCTTTGTCGCAGTAACGGGAAGAGCTTCAGGGGCAGGGATGCAAACAGTTGATAAACGGATACACTATCCGATGATGGCTATCTGTTGGGGAGCGGTGGGATGTGTCTTTCTTTTTTACGGATTGGTCTTGGTTGGATCGTTTACCAAGTTGTGGGGCGTTGACTATTCTCTGACACTGAACAATTACGCCGAAGCCTTTCGATTGGGAGCAGATTATATTTGGGACTCTCTCTTGCTTGCAGCGATTGCCACGCCGTTAACCGGACTGCTGGGAATGGTTGTTGCATTCATAGTTAAGCGAAAGCAGTTTGTGGGACGTGGACTGATGGATATAACATCTATGTTAAGCTTTGCAGTTCCGGGAACGGTGGTGGGCATCGGTTACATTCTCGCTTTTAATCAACCACCGTTTATGTTGAGAGGAACGGCGGCTATCATCCTACTGCTGTTTATCTTCCGTAACATGCCCGTTGGGATTCGCGCTGCCGCCGCTTCGTTGGACCAGATAGACTCCTCGCTGGAGGAGGCGTCGACCAATTTGGGTGCGGGCAGCCTGACCACGTTTCGCCGGATCCTGTTGCCGCTGATTGCGCCGGCGTTTTTCGCCGGGCTCGCCTACAGTTTCGTCCGCTGTATGACCGCTATCAGCGCAGTGATCTTTGTTGTCTCCGGGCGGTGGAATCTGATCACCGTAGCGATTCTGGGCTTTGTTGAAAACAGCGACTTCTCGCAGGCGGCTGCGCTCTCGATAATTCTCATCCTGTTTGTAATGGCTGCTTTGGGACTGATTCAGTTTGTGTTGATGTTGGCTTTCAAGCGGCGTATCACGGAATTTTTTCGGGATGCAGGTATCTGAGAGCGATTTGTCAGAGGGACGAAAGCAGAGGTCCGCAGGGGGGAAAAATCCTAAATATCGGAAAGACTCATTTAAAAAGAAAGTGCAAGTCCCGATTCATCGAGGATTCCGCTACACGGAACACAAAGCAAAACCGTAGCAGTTGAAAGTGACGGGTTGCGTGAAGGAATGGAAGGAGGGAAAATCTCAAATTCTCGATACGAAAATTGACTAAATTCGTCAAGTCCCAAAAAAAATGACAATCTATCAAAGTATTTTCGTTAGTTTGAAACTATTGGTTTCAAACTAACGAATCTAAATTTGCAGCTGCGCGCTTTTTGTTGTATAATCGGACATTTGAAAGGAAAATGGTCCAATGGACTGGTTTCCAGCTTTCTGATCAAGGATATTCCTTGAGTTTTGTGGGGGCTCCGAGTTACTGCTCGAAGCCCCCTGAAGCAACACGAGAGATGGACTCGAATCGCTTCGCCATTGTTAGGGTGAACGCCTAACAATTGTTTGATAGTATACCCTTTGATGCCATTGGTTTCAAGCGGAAACAAAAAGGGCTGCGCGATTTGAGGACGCAGCCTTTTTTTGTTTTCGGTTGGAACGGTGGTATGAAGGAGAACGTCTAATGTCAGCGAAGGAACGCTTCAAAGCGTTGGTGTTTGTTATCAGTTTATTGACCATCGGGCTTGTTAGTAATTTCCACCCGCTTTTGCTTGAGAATGCTGAGGCCCATCATGGTAGCATTCAGCAGTGGTCTGTCACATGGATAGAGGAGGGTATTGTCAAGTCGAAACACAAAGGCAAAGTTGGGAAAAGTTGTCCCTATTCATGCGGAGACAAACGGCTAGCCGACAAATATGAAGTGACAAGAGCCGACTTTGAAATAACGCGCAATTATCTCTACGATGGACACACAACTCGTTATATGGAAAATCAAACAGAGTTGTCAGGAACCCGGCGCGTTGGTAATGAATACCTTTATTGGCATCATTACAAAACTAACAGTCTTTCTTGTCATAATAATAATTAGGAGGTTTCAATGCTTAATCGTCGTTTAATTCCCTATTTCATTGTGGTAGGTATCGGTGTGTTGCTTTCAGTCTGCTACATGGGCTATAGGGAATACCAAAAGCACGTTGAATTTGAGGCGTTTATGGCAAAGGTTCAAGCAACCTTGAATAAAGATAGCAATCCATCCCTAGTCTCAGCACGGACTGAGCAGATGGAATCCAATCTTCAAGGGATAAGCACAAGTTCTTCAGTGACTACACATCAGAAGCCGTCAAATATGCCGCAGCCAGAAGATTTCATGGCTACATATCAGAGACTGTCAAACATGCCAAGTCCGATAGATACCCTCGGCGAGCCCGTGAAAGTAGGAGTAGTTTCATCTGCTGAGACAGACGAGGAACCCGTAGACATGGCGGAGCTTCCACCAGAAATACGAGCGCAGTTACCCGATCCTGATGCGCCTATGAAACCGCTGCGTGTCCAGACCCCTGACGGAAATATCCGGGTAATCTTAGTCCCTGCGGGTATAGATTACAACGAGGTGGATATTGCACTGTCAGAGGAAATAGCCAATAGTCCGGCTGCTCGTGTTTTGGGGCGGTTCGACAAGGTGGGGAGTGTCCGAGATTCGGAGATTCCAGAAGGGGAAACTGCCGAGTCGTACATAGATAAAAAGCGTTGGTCTACAGTCTTGGGTGTCTCCATCGAAGAGGTTGGAAAAATGATGGAGAGAGGACACATTCAAAGACGAAATGTATCGAGGTCACCTGTCGTAGAGTTTCCCATTGAAGAGCTTATCGGCGATGACCATCACCACCAAAGCAGTGAAAGTATTGACGAGGCACTACCGAGTGGGGAACATCAATCGAAAGTCCCTGTGTTTGATAGGAGGCTCTTCGAAGATACACAGCGCGCCCCGGTTCGCTCTGATGTCCCCGTTTCTCCATTAGATCCACCCGATATGGTCAAGCCTATATCCCCTCAAAGTGTAGAGGACATCGAAAAACAGTTGACGCCTGAAGGGATTGAAGCGGAGTTGAGCCAAGGGCTATCCCCTGATCGTTTCAATAACGCACAACAGTTGATAGACCAGTACGGCACAGAGGAGGGGCTGCGTCGGTTGAGGGAATCTGACCCGGAAGCGGCTCGGCGGTTTGAGCGGGAGCGTCGTCCTGCACCTTCCCGCAATGCGCCTGATGGGGGGCAACCGGAATCAGGATCAAAAGATTAACGCGATTTTCAGGATAAAGCGGTTATTACCCAAGCTATCCTGATACAGACTGGGGGTATATCTTCGGAATATGAAGAATATGCCCCCTTTTTTTATGCCTGGTTCGCTCCGAACTTGGTCAAATTCCGATTTGATTGGGGTGGTTGATTTTGGATAGCATACAGCGTATCCGTTTGGGAATGTATCGGCATCAAGTGATGTTGTGCCTTGAATTACGGATATGACTTACATAAATGTCAACACGCCTTAGCAAACAGTTTCGTCCGTTGTATGACCGCTATCAGTGCGGTGATCTTTGTCGTCTCCGGTCGGTGGAATCTGATCACCGTAGCGATTCTGGGCTTTGTTGAAAACAGCGACTTCTCGCAGGCGGCTGCGCTCTCGATAATTCTCATCCTGTTTGTAATGGCTGCTTTGGGACTGATTCAGTTTGTGTTGATGTTGGCTTTCAAGCGGCGTATCACGGAATTTTTTCGGGATGCAGAAACATCTGGCAACTAATTTTAAGGAGTTATGACATATTATGTCAAAACGCCCCAAAGGTGGCTGGTATTTTTATTGGTTGGATGGTATCTTATAATTGCGACTAGGATAGATAGTGATGATGGCTCCGAGTTACCGCTCGGAGCCACCTTGGAGCAAAACGAGACACAACCTCGAATCGCTTCCTCATTGTTAGGGCGTATACCTAACAATTGTTTGATAGTATACCCTTTGATACCATTCGTTTCAATCGAAAACAAGGGGGCTGCGCGATTTGAGGACGCAGCCCTTTTTGGTTTTCGGTCGGGACGGTGGTAATGAGGAGAAGAATGATGTCAGTAAAAGAACGCTTCAAAACGTTAGTGTTTGCCGTTAGCCTATTGACAATCGGGCTTGTTGGTAATTTCCCCCCGCTTTTGTTTGAGGCTGAAGCAGGCGCGGACAAGAAGATAAAGGTAACAAATCATATAAAATATAAAGATGCAGGTGGCTCTTACTGTAGTAACCTTGCAACCACTGTAGTCTCCTATGAGCCAGTTGTATACAATGGATATGGTCACTACTATAACTACCATATTATGGGTCAATCAGGACACCCCAATGGTCACGGGTGGCTGACAGCGGGAAAAGTCACTATAAATACAACTTTTACCATTGACAGTTGTTATACTTAAGCATCGTTAGAAAAATAGGCAGGCCAGCCTCTACTCGTGTCTTCGTAGGGGCTGGCAAAAAAACAGTTAAGCGATTCAGAAGGGACGGTATTTTGATGCGAAAGCTTATTCTATTCATCTCAGTGTTAGTCGTTTTAGTGGCAGGAGGGATTTTCTACTTAAACGAGGAGAAAAAGCATTTTATAGACGATCTACCTCAATCCCCTGTAGCTGTTAACCAATCTATTAACAAATCCTCCTCATCAGTAAATGAAACGGAAGATTCTAACAACTTTTTTGAAGGACAGGTTGTTGAAGTGGATGGGGAGAGATTCATTCCTCATGAGACACTTCAACAGGAGCAGAACGCTTCCGCAGAAAAAACGGCTTCAGAAACGCCTACTCCGGATGAGGAAGCGGACGAGAAAGCAGATTTTGTGCGCGACCAATGGCTTCAAATGTTTGGAGACATTCCACAGGTTCATGCCGCCTCCGAATACATGCGAAAAATATACAAACAGGAACGACATATCCCCATTGATGAAGTGATTGCTGGCTTAGAAGCGTCACATTACCTTTTCCCAAACGGTGGGCATGGAATACTCTTGAAAATGCGAAAATCTCAGAAAGCACAGGGGATCGACGTGGTTGAGTTCGTGTATGAGGAGATTGAGAATGAAAGGTATGCGCCGGATTATAAGGAGATTGTTTTGAATGCCCCTGAGCCTTTCCCGTCCGATGCCTCTGTACCCGATAGCATTGCTTCAGGAAGTATTGATGAGGATATAGATGTTCTGCCGGCTCGCTCTGAGGGAACCCCTGTAATCCCAAAATCTAAGACCTCCGTCATGTCTGAGCATGTTCACCGCGAAGATGGGCATGCACACGAAACACAAACTATCAAAACACCTGCGCCGGCAGCTGCTAAAGGCGTTGAAGCAGACGGTTGGGTGGGATTATCGTCTGAACAACGGGAGCGGGCGAAACGGTTATTTGACGAATATGGCACAACGGAGGGGCTTCGTCGGCTGCGGGAGTCTGACCCGGAAGCGGCTCGGCGGTTTGAGCGGGAGCGTCGGCCGGTGCCTTCCCGTAATGCACCTGATGGGGGACAATCGGAATCAGAATCAAAGGATTAACGGGATTTTCAGGATAAAGCGGTTGTTATCCCGGCTATCCTCATACAGACTGGGGGTGCATCTTCAGATTTGAGGATACACTCCCTTTTTTGTGCCCTGTTTGCTCTAAACTCAATGAAATGCTGATCTTATCGGGGTAGTCGATTTCGGATTGTGCACAGTGTATCTGTTTGGGTACGCATCGGCGTTGAGCAATGTTGTGCCTTGAATTACGGATATAATTCGCATAAATGTCAACACGCCTTAGCAAACAGTTTCGTCCGCTGTATGACCGCCATCAGTGCGGTGATCTTGGGAGCTCCGAGTGCCAGCTCAAAAAAGCCCCCTGAAGCAAAACGAGACATGACCTAGAGTCGCTTCGCCATTGTTAGGGTGAACGCCTAACAATTGTTTTATAGTATATCCTTTGATGCCATTCGTTTCTATCGAAAACGAAAAGAGCTGCGCGATTTGAGGACGCAGCCCTTTTTGGTTTTCGGTCGGGACGGTGGTAATGAGGAGAAGAATGATGTCAGTAAAAGAACGCTTCAAAACGTTAGTGTTTGCCGTTAGCCTATTGACAATCGCGCTTGTTAGTAATTTCCACCCGCTTTTGTTTGAGGCTGAAGCAGGAGCTGATGAGAAGGTAAAGATAATAAATTATATAAAATATTACGATGTAGGCGGTGCTTACTGCACTACAAAACGTGTAACCTCCTATGAGACA
Source organism: Candidatus Poribacteria bacterium (assembly GCA_965220385.1). Lineage (GTDB taxonomy): Bacteria > Poribacteria > WGA-4E > WGA-4E > PCPOR2b > PCPOR2b. The sequence continues at coordinate 3,627,461 of OZ244825.1, forward strand.
GTTGTATACGACGGATATGGTCACTACTATAACTACCATATCATGGGGCAATCGGGACACCCCAATGGTCACGGTTGGATAACCGTGGGAACTTACGTGATTCATACGACTATTCAGCTTAGTAGTTGTAATACTTAAGCACTTTGGCATCGTTAGAAGGCTAGGCAGCCTAGCCTCTACTAGCGTCTCCGTAGGGGCTGGTAAATTCTCTTTTGCGACAAGGGGGAAACACACATTTCAGTGATTTCAGAAGGAGCGGTATTTTGATGCGAAAGTTTATTCTATTTATGTCAGTGATAGTCGTTCTAGTAGCAGGCGCGATTTTCTACTTAAACGAGGAAAAAAAACACTTCATAGAAAATCTACTGCAATCCTCTGTAGCTGTAAACCAATCTATTAACAAATCCTCATCATCTGGAAATGAAATGGAAGGTTCTAACGCCTTTGTTGAAGGGCGGCGGGTTGTAAAAGTGGATCATGAGGCATTTCCACAGGAGCAGACCGCAGCAGTAGAAACGCCCTCTTCAGAAACGCCCTCTTCAGACGAGACAGCAAATTTTTTCCGCGACCAATGGATTGGAATGTTTGGAGACATTCCACAGGTTCATGACGCCTCCGAATACATGCGAAAAATACACGAGGAGGAACGACATATGCCCATTGATGAAGTGATTGCTGGCTTAGAAGGGTTACACTACCTTTTTCCAAACGGCGGACATGGAATACTCTTGAAAATGCGAAAATCCCAGAAAGCACGGGGTATCGACGAGATTGAGTTCATGTATGATGAGGAGCTTGAGAATGAAAGGTATGCGCCGGATCATAAGGTGATTTATTTGAATTCCCCTGAGCCTTTTCTGTCCTATCCCCCTGCATCTGATAGCATTTCTTCAGGAAGCATTGATGAGGATATAGATGTTCTGCCGGCTCGCTCTGAGGGAACCCCTGTAATGCCAGAATCTAAGACCCCCGTCATGTCTGAGCATGTTCACCACGAAGATGGGCATGGACATGAGGGCACCACAGTCAAAACACCTGTGCCAACGGCTGCTAAAGGTGTTGAAGCGAGCAGCTGGGAGGGGTTATCGCCGGAACAACGAGATCAGGCGAAAGCATTCTTTGACCAATACGGTACAGAGGAGGGGCTTCGTCGGCTGCGGGAGTCTGACCCGGAAGCGGCTCGACGGTTTGAGTCCGATCCCGATTCCATCGAGGATGCCGAGAATCGGCATAAATCGAGATCCCGACGAGTCGGGATAGGGCGAGAGCGTCGTCCGGTGCCTTCCCGCAATGCGCCTGATGGGGGGCAACCGGAATCAGGATCAAAAGATTAACACGATTTTCAGGATTAAGCGGTTGTTATCCCGGCTATCCTGATACAGACTGGGGGTGTATCTTCAGATTTGAGGATACACTCCCTTTTTTTGTGACCCGTTTGCTCTAAACTCAGTGAAATGCTGATCCTATCGGGGTAGTCGATTTCGGATTGTGCGCAGTGTATCTGTTTGGATACACATCGGCATTGAGCGATGTTGTGCCTTGAATTACGGATATGACTTACATAAATGTCAACACACCTTAGCAAACAGTTTCGTCCGCTGTATAACCGCTATCAGTGCAGTGATCTTTGTTGTCTCCGGTCGGTGGAACCTGATCACGGTAGCGATTTTGGGCTTCGTTGAAAACAGCGACTTCTCGCAGGCGGCTGCGCTCTCGATTATCCTCATCGCCTTTGTAATGACTGCGTTGGGACTGATTCAGCTTGTGTTGACATCGGCTTTCAAGCGACGTATCACGGATTTTTTCGGAAGATAGATATCTAAGAGCGGTTGATTAGGGGGACGAAAGCGGAAGTTGGCAAGGAAAAAAATCCTAAATATCAGAAAAAGTCGTTTTTTTATTAAAAAAGTGTTTGACAAGTTTTGGCAACTGATATATACTGACATATCATTAATAATGATAGGGGCTCCGAGTTACTGCTCGAAGCCCCCTGAAGCAACACGAGAGATGGACTCGAATCGCTTCGCCATTGTTAGGGTGAACGCCTAACAATTGTATGATAGTATACCCTTTGATACCATTCGTTTCAAGTGGAAACAAAAAGGGCTGCGCGATTTGAGGACGCAGCCCTTTTTTTGTTTTCGGTCGGAACGGTGGTAATGAGGAGAAGAATGATGAAACTTACGAAACTGAAGCTTGTGTTAAGCATAGTCATGTTACTAACCTTAATTGTAGCAGCTCGTGTATATGCCTATGGTGCTCTAACTGTTTGCTTGAGAAGCTATACACTAGGAGTGAATTATGCGGGTGGAAATGTAGGCTCTTTTGGGCTTAAAAACGGTACTTGGAATTTATATGCTAGGGTGAATTATGGTATTTCCAGGTCTGGGAGTTATGGGAGCAATGTTGTCTTCGCAGGGGTTTCGGATATGGGCAGCTCTAGCCAATCAGGCGTCGCAAACGCTTATGTCGGTGGTCATGATAGTGCTGGCATATACCAGTCTGATAGTGATAGCGATTCAAACTAGAGGGATCCCTATGCTCGTTAACCGTATGAAATACATAAGTAAAAAAAAGATGTTTGTTTATGGGTTTATTCTTATCCTTCTCCTATGTATTGGCATGGGGTGGGGTAGCACCATTTTAGCTTTCCTTATGTTCATGCCCCAGTATATTGTGTTTATAATTTACGGCATAATTTACCTCGTATTGGGCTAATTGCCTGACAAAAACACTGAAGGAGACACTCCGTGATTTTTACAGGTAAACAGAAGTTAGTGATAGGCGGGGCGATTTTGTTCGCGGTGTTATTCGTTGTGGGTAGCTATTTCGGAAGCCATTGGTACTACGGCGAGTTTGATCCGGTGCCAGAGCACCTGTTGACAATAGAGCCGCCCCCTCCAAGGGTGAACCAACAAACGCCCGTTTCTAGCTCTCAGAATACGGAAAGGCTTGAATCCTCATCGGTGACAGGAGAGTTATCCGGTGATGATGTTGTTTCGACACCCCTTGGGGATATAACCGAAGATAAATTAAACGCACTTTTACAAGAGTTGGATGAGGCCCCTGATGAAAAGCGGGATTTCCCTGAAGTTCCCGCCGGATTTCCTTCGGATCTCACGCCAGTTTGGATTGAATTCCCTAATTATCAAAAGGGAGATATGTATGAACACGAGATGATGTACCGTGTTTTGATTAAACTGTGGAATCAGGGAGATCACGATTTTGTGAATGGTGTTTATCAGCATGACAACAGTAGAGTCTACCCGCTCTATCACGACGTGGTTTATGTTGAATGGTCGAGCGAAACTATTGATGGTCCTGATGGAGAGATTGAATTCAGGTTTATAAAATCACACCTTGGCACTCATTCCAGAGGAGACCCTAAAGAGAACACAGTCGGGGGGCTTTTTACGATTGAAGATATGATTACGGGTGCTTATAAGGCGAAGTATCCTGATCTAAAACTTGTTGATTATGACAGTGCAGGGTATGACCCTGAAACCTTTCTTGATGATGATAAAAAATAGCCGATGGATTCTGTTAGGAGGCCCTTATAAAATTAGTATTATCCGAGCGTTTTGATAAAGCCAAACAGTTGATAAACCAGCATGGCACGGCGGAAGGGCTTCGTCAATTGACGGAATCGGGATCAAAGGATTAACAGGATTTTCAGGATACAGCGGTTGTTATCCGGGCTATCCTGATACAGACTGGGGGTATATCTTCGGAATATGAAGAATATGCCCCCTTTTTTTATGCCTGGTTCGCTCCGAACTTGGTCAAATTCCGATTTGATTGGGGTGGTTGATTTTGGATAGCATACAGCGTATCTGTTTGGATACACATCGGCATTGAGCGATGTTGTGCCTTGAATTACGGATATAACTCACATAAATGTCAACACGCCCCAACAACTTGTGTTAGAATATCACCCCTAACCCAATAATATAGGACTTACGCACGTGCCACTCAATCAGCGCGTTTTGAACGGAAGGATGGAAGGAAGAGGGGACCCTTCCATTCTTCCCGCCTTCCAATTCCCCCGGTAAAGGAAGGGATTTTGTGTAAGTCCTGAATAATCATTTCAGGAGGAGTACATTTATGGCAGCATCACAATTGGCGGCACAACTGTATACAGTCCGCGATTTCACCAACACCCCAGCCGATATTGCCACAACAATGAAGAAGGTCAAGCAACTCGGCTACGACGCTGTACAATGCTCGGCACTCGGCGCTATTGATGCCCACGAATTGAAAAGGATTGTTGATGGCGAAGGCTTAACAATCTGCGCCACGCATACAGATTACGATCGGATGCGCGACGAACCGCAAGCGGTCATTGATGAACACAATCTCTGGGGTTGCAAACATGCGGCAATCGGCGGTTTGCCGCAAGCGTATCGCAGCGCCGAGGGCTATGCGCGGTTCGCCAAAGAAGCCTCGGAAGTTGCCAAACGGCTCGCGGAAGGCGGACTGACCTTTTCCTACCACAACCACAGCTTTGAATTGGAGAGGTTCAACGGGCGTACCGGACTGGAAATCTTGTATGAGGATAGCGATCCACAATATTTCAAGAGCGAACTCGACACATACTGGGTCCAACACGGCGGCGGTGATCCGGCAGCGTGGATCCGAAAGCTGAAAGGACGTGCCGATATCGTTCATCTAAAAGATATGGCGATGGACGACCGCACGCAGCTATTTGCAGAGGTCGGTGAGGGAAATCTGAATTGGCCCGCAATCCTGGATGCCTGTAAAGAAGCCGGCACGGAATGGTATATAGTCGAACAGGACACCTGCCAGCGCGATCCATTCGAGAGCTTGGGGATTAGTCTGAGAAACCTCAAAGAGATGGGCATTCATTGATACAGGACTTACACAGTTGCGCGTTCAAAGCCAACCCCCTCCGACTGTGCCGAGAGTTTACAACCTGCCCCCCTTATCGAGGGGTAAAGCAGACTCTTAATGCCTAATGAATCAGGTCACTACAGTAAATCTATCGGTTTGTCGTAAAATCACCTGCCGTGACGCGCAATGAATTGCGCTACTACAAACCGATTTGAATCCCGATCAATCTGGGCTGCAGTGCGTGCGTCCTATGATGTTAAAAATCATTGAACACCTTCACCGGTTGTCCTGTCTGAATCGATTCCCATGCGGCGACGCCGACAGCGACCGATTTCGCCCCATCAACTGCATTCGGTGAAGGCTCCAGATCTTCTTCGAGACAGGTCTGGAAATGTTGCATGTAACGGATGACAGTCTGGCCATGACCGTAGACGCTGGTATCGATCTCAGGCGGGCACGTCATCTCCAACGGCTCTTTCGCTGCCAACTTATCCAAAACCAGCTTTACCTGTCCGCCTTTGTTGTCGGTAAAATCCCCAATCATCGTGCCGCCTGTGCCGTACATCGAAACCTGCATCATCGGCATAGGGGGATGGACGATGTCATACAGTCCCATCGCTCGTGCAATCTGTCCATCCTTAAACTTTAGGTTGAGGAAGAAATTGTTCATTATCGGATATTCGGGCGTGAGTTTTCCCTTTGCACCGTAGGCGTGTACCTCTTCGACATCGCCCAAGAAACTGCGTAAGATATCGACCGGATGCACCACGCCGCCGAACATCAGATCCTGCGGATCGTGCAACCGCCAAGGAGTGAAGTCATAGACGGGGCGCATATCGTGGACATAGTAAGCGTCTGCCGCCATAATCTCCCCCAACTCACCGTCATCGAAGAAGCGGCGCATCGTCTGGAATTGGAGGTCGAACCGCATCGTTTGACCGACCAGAAACTTAACCCCTTTTTCCCGGACCAATTTGACCAGTCGTTTGGCATCCTCAAGATTCGTCACCATCGGTTTCGTGCAGACGACATGCTTTCCGGCTTCAATCGCAGCAGCACAGTGCTCGGCATGAAGATGATCGGGCGAGTAGATCGCCACCACATCAATGTCGTCGCGAGAAACCAACTCTTGATAGTCTGTTGTCCAAAAACCCACCCCAATCTCCGCTGCATAACCCTCTAAGACATCCGCCCTTTTAGCGCACATCCCCCGGAGTTCGTATTTGAGACCAGGTACGTCCTTGAGCAATGTCGCAGTCGATCCCATGTTGGTGGGGTTCATTCCAATAACGCCTAATCCAATTGTCATCTTATCCCTCCTTAGTACGAAGAAACCGAGTTTTTCCGAAAAAACTCGGTTTCTCTAAGCTGCTTTATTCTTTCTTTAAAAATGAGTATAGTTGTTTAACATAACTTTTACAAAAAACCGCCTCTTATGTTGAAGATGATTCCGTATAGCGGATACGGTTTTTTGAGTTTACCCAAAGGGGAAAGTTTGATATATTGTAACTGAAGATCGAGCTAAAATAAATCTTTTTCTGGGAGCAACACACTATGGATTTCACATTGAACGCAGACCATGACGCCATCCGTGAGACTGCACGAGCGTTCTGCCGTCGTGAGCTTGTGCCACACCTTCGTGACTGGGACCGTGCAGCGCAGCTGCCGCGCGACATTATACAGAAGATGGGGGCAGCGGGTCTGTTGGGGGTCTGCATCCCGGAGCGTTACGGTGGACTCGGTTTCGATTACTTGAGCCTCGGCATCGTCTCCGAAGAACTGGAGCGTGCCGACAGTGCGTTCCGTGTGCTGATTGCCGTCCACCTTGGGCTGAACTCGCTGGCGTTGTTTCAGTGGGGAAATGAAGCGCAAAAACAGGGTTATCTTGTCCCGCAGGCACGTGGTGAGAAGTTGGGGGCGTTTGGATTGACCGAACCGGGTGCGGGCAGCGATGTCGCAGCCATCAATACGACCGCACGACACGATGGGAACGCCTACATTCTCAACGGCGAGAAGATGTGGATCGGTTGTGCCGATATCGCAGACCATCTCCTTATTTTCGCTTACACAGATCGTGCAGCGAAACACCGTGGCATCTCTGCGTTCATTGTTGAACGGGGCTATGATGGCATCTCCACTTCCAGTATCCAGCACAAGTTAGGGGGACGCATCGGGAACGTGGGCAGCATCAACTTGAAGGATGTGCGTGTGCCGATCGCAAATCGCATCGGTGAGGAAGGCGATGGTTTTAAGATCGCGATGAGTGCATTGGACAACGGACGCTACACTGTGGCGTCGGGCGCGGTCGGTTTGATAGAGGCGTGTCTTGAGGCAAGTGTGGCGTATGCAAAGAAACGTGAGACCTTCGGGCAACCTATCGGTCAACACCAGCTTGTGCAGCAAAAAATCGCTAACATGGTGGCTGGACGCGACATCGGGCGCCTGCTTTATTACCAAGTCGGCTGGCTGAAGAATCAGGGGATGCGTTGTACACGAGAGGTGAGCCTCGCTAAGTGGACGAACTGCCAGAACGCCTTCCAAGCCGCGGACGACGCGATACAGATTCACGGCGCACACGGCTATAGCGATGAATACCCTGTAGAACGTTATTTTCGCAACGCGCGTGGGGCACTGATCTACGAGGGGACACAGGAAATCCACCAGTTGATTCAAGCGGGATACGCGCTCGGAGATCGGGTTGATAAACCGGTGACGCAACCGCTGCCAGCTTATCCGTTTGAGTAATACCCCGATAGCACAAGGAGGAAAGCGCATAAATGATAGTGAGTCCATTGGAGGGTATCCACGTTCTTGACATGTCACGGCACTTGGCGGGACCCTATTGCGCCATGATGTTAGGCGATATGGGTGCGGAAGTCATCAAAGTTGAGCGTCCCGGCATCGGCGACGAAACGCGTCAGTGGGGACCCCCATTCCTCGGTGACGAATCGGCATATTACCTCTCCTGCAACCGCAACAAAAAAAGCCTCACACTCAATCTCAAGGATGAACAGGGCGTGGCTATTGCTCGGAAGCTTGCAGCGCAGAGCGATATTTTCATTGAGAACTTCCGTATCGGTGGCTTAGACGCAATGGGGCTGGATTACGCAGCGCTCAAGGAGATTAACCCGCGCCTGATCTACTGTTCCATCAGCGGCTTTGGCCACACGGGACCTGACCACGAGCTGCCGGGTTATGATTTTATGATTCAGGGACGTGGCGGTTTCATGTCCATTACAGGCGAACGCGACGGCTCTCCTCTGAAGGTTGGCGTGGCGATTGTGGATCTTGCGTCGGCACTGTTCGCGTGTAATGCTATCCTCGCTGCGCTACTTGCCCGTGCGCGAACCGGTGAAGGACAGCACATTGACATCGCGCTGCTCGACTCACAGATTGCACTCTTAGCAAACGTTGGCAGCAACTATCTCTGTTCAGGCGAAGTACCAGAACGCTGGGGCAACGCAGTATCCAGCATTGTGCCGTATCAGGCATTTCAAGCGAAGGACGATTACCTTATCCTCGCCATTGGCAATGATGGACAGTGGGAACGTTTCTGTGCGGCAGCGGGGGTAAGCGCGTGGTCAGCGGATGAACGGTTTGCCACGAACCCACAGCGCGTCGCACACCGAGCGGTGTTGCTCCCGATGCTGGAAGAGCTATTCCGCCAAAAGACTGTTGCAGAATGGCTGCGGCACTGTGCTGACGCAGATGTTCCTGCGGGACCGGTCAATTCTCTTGATAAGGTGTTCGCCGACCCACAGACGCTGGCAAGAGGGATGCGGGTGGAGATGCCACACCCAACGGCGGAGACCGTGCAAATGGCTGGCACACCCCTTAATTTGTCAGGGACGCCGACACAGATGCGCCTGCCGCCGCCGATGCTTGGAGAGCACACCGACGAAATTCTTACTAACCTGATCGGATTGAATGACGAAACGATTGCAGATCTGCGCCAAAATGGAGTCATCTGAAAATGTGGAAGATATCGAAAATCTGTCTCTGGTTTTGCACACTGCTCTGTTGTACTGTATTGTACAGCTGTGGCACGCCTTCAACGGTCGAAATTTCACCACCCCCACCGCCTGCACCGCCAAAACCGTCAAAACCAATCCAGCGATTGCAGACAGAACTTGAAGCCATATTGAGCGATCCGCTCCTCGCCTCCTCAAATGTCGGGGTGAAGGTTGTCTCACTTGGGACGGGAGAAGTGCTTTATGAGAAAGATGCCGAGAAATTGTATCATCCAGCCTCAACGATGAAATTGATTACCGCAGCGACGGCGCTGGTTAAACTCGGTCCAAACCACCATTTCCATACCACGCTTTACGTGGATTACCTTGAAGACGGTCAGACCGTGGGGAATATCTATCTCAAAGGTGGCGGAGATCCTGTGTTCAACAGCAGCGATCTGGAGAAGATGGTTGAAAAATTGGTAGAAATGAACCTGAAGGATCTTCAAGGCGATATTGTGGTAGACGAAACCTACTTTGACGCTGTACGGTGGGGCAAAGGTTGGATGTGGGACGATGGTCCTATCGGTGGATACTACCCGCATCTAAGTGCGCTGACGATTAATCGTAACGGTGTGCTTGTCCGTATCTCCCCCGGCACTGAAGTTGACGATCCTGTTCGCGTTCAACTTCACCCGCCTACACAGTACATGAAAATTGTTAATGAAGCCACTACCGTAGGACATTCCGAAAAAACACGGCTGACAGTTAAACGAAAGGATGGATCCACCAAGGAGAACCTCCTAATGATTAATGGAGTGATGGCAATCGGTCAAGCCACGATGAACCGACGCGTAGATGTACTTGATCCGGCTCTCTACTGCGGCAGCCTATTGCAAGAAACCCTCGCAAATCGGGGAGTTATCCTCCAAGGAAAGGTGCGCTATGGTGAAGTGCCTGAAGACGCGATGGAAATCGTCACACACATATCCCCACCGCTATCCCACATCCTTTGGGAGATGAATAAACCGAGCGATAATCTGATCGCTGAACTTCTGTTGAAAACAATCGGTGCTGAACTGAGCGGAAGTCAGGGAACGGCGGAGAAGGGACTGGGAGTGATTAGCGATTTTTTAGGCGAAATTGGGATGGATTGGGAACATTATACCCTTGCCGATGGTTCGGGGGTATCTCGCTATAATTTAGTAACCGCTTCGCTCCTGACGGATCTGTTAGTCTATATGTTCCGCAATTTTGCGGTGATGCCGGAATATCTGGCGTCGCTGCCGGTTGGAGGGGTGGATGGAACGCTGACACGACGGATGCGGGGCATGAAAGCGGAAGGGGTTTTACGCGCCAAAACCGGAACCTTGCGGGGACTAACAGCACTTGCTGGTTATACGGTAACTGCGGATGGGGAAACGGTGGCGTTCTCAATTATAATGAGCAATTATCACGGTCCCGTGAGTTCGCGACGTGCCCTACAAGATAAAATTGGCGATATACTCACACGGTTCAGCAGGCAGGATTCTTATGAAGAATTGGAAAATAGAAAAAGGGACAATTAGGGCCAATCGAGGAAGGACTCAGAACCTGAGAGTCAATTATCTTTTTTCATAATTCTTTATCTCTTGTTCAATCTGTTCGATATGTTCACGGACTCCCAGTGAGTAAAACTCGAAATCTTCAGGGCGGGGGTGCTGTTTTTTTAATTTTAAGAATGCTTGTCGAAATTCTTCTAATCGCTGCTGCGATATTTTTAGTTCGTGTTCATTTTTAATCATAAGAGGATCTCCACAAGCTCGGCGCGATGGAGTCCTGGAGGGAGATAACCGCTCTCACTGAATTCTGGAAGCAAGGTATACCTTTCGTAACGTGGTAGCAAACTTTTTGGGAGAACATCGTCCAAAAAAGCCCAACAAGAAGCCGATCCCTAAAATAGTAATTCTACCATTATGGGGTATGGTTGCCACGCAACCGCAGCGCAAAAGTTTCCGGTCTTACCTACACAAAATATATCATAATGTTACTGCGTCGTCAATAGATCTTTTCGTCGTACCTAAGGTCGTTTCATTCTCCATGTTATTGTCTGAATCACGGAAAGGCACGGATTAACGGAATACTCGCTACCCACAACAACCAGCATAAGAACGCGCAATGAATTGCGCTACTACAAACAGCGGGGCAAGATGCCCCGCCTACCGGGTGCAGGCGTGGCCAAACCTAAAATGAAATAGCCTTGTGTTATCCTAGAGGCTGTTTATCCTACCTCGCAGAATTGAGAAAAAAAACAATGCCTACGATTATAGAGAATAAAGAAACAGAATTCGGGGATGTCATTATCGAGCGACCTGCGGCGGGGCAACCTCATAAGGGCAAGGTGCTCGCTGCAGTTCAACCACATGCGGACGACATCCCGCTTTTCTGTGGCGGCACAATCGCTAAATTCATCGCAGAAGGTTACACAGGCTACATCATCCAAACGACCAACGACGAGAAGTGTGGACCGACAGCAAGCATCGGTGAGACCATCTTGAGCAACGAGCGCGAGGTTGATGAATTGGCAAAAGCGTTGGGACTCAAGGGGGTCTTTAATCTTGGATACCGGAACCACCGACTCGACGAAGCGTCACCGTTAGAACTGCGGGCGCGGCTGGTTTTTCTCTTTCGTACCCTAAAGGTTGATACTGTATTCACCTTCAATCCATGGGGACACAGCGAGGAGAACCCCGACCACTATGTAACCGCACATGCGGTCGAAGCCGCACGCTGGATGGCTGGTATGGCAAAGGATTATCCAGAACAGGTAGCCCTCGGAATTACACCGCACACCGTGAAAGAGCAGTATTATTGGGTTGCCCGCCAGGGACAGCCTTACAATCGCGTGGTGGATATCAGCGATTATATGGAGGAAAAAGTGGCTTCGATGAGCGTCAACAAGTCGCAGGGACCGGCAGGCTCAAGCGGGTCCAAGCTCAAGGCACGACTCGAAAAACAGGGACGACACCTACCCGCACTCGACGGCGATGACGAGGCAGCAGACCGGGCGTACATCAGGCTGTTCGGTCTGAAAGCGTATCAAGAAATCGGTCAGGAGTACGGGCTTAAATATGCGGAAAATTTCTACTATGTTGGTCCCGGAGGGACCTTTGTGGGTTGTGTGGAGCAAGAAGAGGTTGAACGGTATATCGCCGAAAACGCAGCGCCCATCAAATAGCGGAGAAGTCAAGCGAATTAAAGAGAGGTAAATTCAGATGAAAACCGACGCAAAACTAACCCCGGCACAACGCTACTTCTACGACGTGAACGGTTACGTCCTACTCAAGGGTATCTTCAGTCCAGCGGAATGTCAGCGTCTTATTGATCTGGCGGATCAGATGGACGCCGATGACGGGTGTGCCTACAAGCATGACGGCTACCCGAAAACGCCGATACTTACTGTTCTCTCACGGTGTGCTTGGTATCACCCACATCTGCTGGAAACAGCGATGCACCCGATTCTGCTCCCTATTATTGAGGAAGTGGTCGGCGGTGACGTGCGCCTTGAGGAGCATCAATATCTGATTAACTATCCCAATGTAACGGAAAATGGAAACGGCAATCAAGCGTCCCATGTCAAGGACGAAGGATGGCATCGGGGCACCGCCCCGAATTTCGGCAGTTTTGAGGCGGACGGGCACTATCACTGTATGTTCAGCAAAGCCTTTATCTACCTGACCGACAACGGACCGGGTGAGGGCACTTGGGTGGTACCGGGTAGCCATCGGATAGATATGCCCACGAAAGCACTGCGCGAGTTCATGGACGAAACCCTGGCGATACAACTACAATCCCAAGCCGGGGATGTCCTCATCTTGAGCGAAACGCTGATCCATGCCGGTCCCAAACTCAAAGCGGGTTCATCGCCACGCTATTCACTGGTCTACGGATACACTCCGCCGTTCATGCAAACGTGGCGACGCTATGACCCCCCGGCAGATCTGGTTGAACGGGTGACACCGGAGCAACAGCAGTTTTTGACAGGTGAGATTCGCTACGGATTCCGTCGCGGAGAATTCTGATAGGCAGGTTTCATCGTAACTTAGACATCGACTGAAAAGACGAAAATCGCTTCGCGGAACTGTCCGAGCGATCGTCCATCATAAGTTACCTCTAACGGAATAACGGTGCGTTGCGCGCCGTTGGCGTGTGCCGGAATTGGGATTGAAAAAGTGATATGTCCCTCCTGCTTGGGTGGGATCGTCGCCGCCTGTTCGGGAACGTCCACGCCCCACGCTTCAGGAAAGATCGGACGGCAACTCGCAATTCGGGGTTGTGAGGAATGATTGGTAATAGTCAGCTGCAAGGTTGCTGTCTCGCCGGGAATAACATCTTGCTCGTAGGGAGAGGGACGTACCCAGTGTTCGTCCATCCCGTAGTTGGAATGGTCCCACGGAAAGAGTTCGGCATAGAGGCGTTCCCTTTCAGCGAGGTTCGTGCGCATCTGTTTAATCTCTTCGTCCGTAAAAGCAAAGGCACACTGCACATGGCAGTTGAAGATATGGGTCGGTCGTAGTTCAGCAATCCAAGCAAGGCACCGATCATAACCCACCCCTTCACCGAGCAGGTTGCGATTCCCGGAGCAGTAATCATCAATACCCGACATTGTGAAAGAGTCGCCAGCGAAGAACAGACGCACACCTCGTCCCTCGACGAGCAGTCCGCCGTGATAGTAGGTTTGACCGGGGAAGTGGTATGCGGTCATCTTAAACTCGTTCCACGTCCACGAATCACCGTCTTGGGTACGATGGTCAATCCGTGCAACAGCGGGCGAAATGCAGGGGATACGGAAAGCGCGTGGGTTCTCGACAACCTCAGCCACAACTGAATCGGTTCGGGTTGTGCACGGAAAGCTTTCTTGAAATTCGGGGACGGCGTCCACATGATCGTCGTGATAGTGCGTAATCCAGAACTCTGTTACATCGGAGATCTCGCCTTTAGCTTTGAGCTGTTGAACCTGTTTCAGGATGCCGGGGCTGCCGCAATCCATGACGAACGCCTCCCCGTTCTCCGAGATAACCATCCACGTCGTTCCGTAGTGGCGCAGGAATTCCGGCACCTCCTTGCCTTCACGGATGGGCATGTGCCCCGCGCTGCCTTCAAACGCAGTGAATAGCTTCGGAAAGTAGTATCGGAGCGCGGAAATGGCAACGTATTTATCGTAGCAGTCATCAAGTCGTGACAGGAGCGCATCAATCGCACCTGCCGGGTCATGCATAATTTTTCCATGTGAGGGGATGAGAACCTTGGGCGACTGTCCCTGTACCTTTTTGAGGCTATGAGTCAGTCGTGCTTTACCACCGAGGAACCCGTGATAATCCGTTGTCTCTCCCCCTTTTTGAAGGCTATACAGTTCCCAGATCTGCCCGGTGTCGTAAATCAGATCACCACAGAAAGCGTAGAAGATTCCATCAACCTCGACAACATAAGATACACTTCCGTCTGTATGACCGGGTGTATCGATCACACGAATTTTTGCGTTTCCCCATCGGAGAGAATCGCCCTCCGTATAGCCATCGGTGGCGGAGACAGATTCAGCAAGCATCAGGTTGTGCGGGTGATAGTTGTAGAGATGCCAGCGCATCTGTGGATCGTTCCAGAACGTTTCGACCGACTCGAACCATTGACGTTCCTGCGAGGGGACGCCAATACGGGTGTCATCTGACGCTACGAGTCCAATCCCTGACGCTTGATCGCGGTGATGATGCGTGAACAGCACCGTATCAACAGCCGAAATTCCGAGCGCATCGAGGGTTGAGCGCACACTGCCATCGCCACAATCAATCAACAAGGCACGATCACCATCGCGCAAAATACCGACATTGATAGAGTCGTGATGGATAAAAATTTGGTCGCTGAGTTGAGAGTATTGGTTTGACATCTGAAAACTTGATTAGGAAATTTGGACACTGCCATGAAAAAAATTGTCATCAGCGCGTGTCTTATCGGTGAAAAGTGCCGCTATAACGGGCGCGACAGCAAGAGCGAGGCAATCACGAACAAATTTGATGTGGACTCACTGATCCAGATCTGTCCGGAGCAGATGGGTGGGCTTTCTACCCCTCGACCAGCTGCCGAGATTGTCGGCGGAGATGGAGAGGCTGTCCTCGACGGAAAGGCACAAGTCGTCACAGTAGACGGTGAGGACAGAACCGAGGCTTTTCTCGCAGGCGCGTATCGCGCATTAGAAATTGCTCAGGCACAGGGTGCAACCCACGCCATCCTCAAATCGAAGAGTCCGTCCTGCGGCTGTGGACAGATATATGACGGCTCTTTCACCGGTAACCTCACCGATAGTGATGGGGTCACCGCAGCACTATTCCGTCGGCACGGGATAGAAATCATGACGGAAGAAGATCTGGAGAACAAGGCGTAAAAAACACGGATCTTCCCCAAAAGCAGAAATAGAGCGATGAACGCTCAAGCCGCCACCGCCTCCTCACCCAAATGCTCTGCCAACCAGAGCTTCAGCGGGACATCTTCATCGGTCGGGGACGTATAGCCGTGCCCACCTGTGCTGGCACCGAGCAACTGTCGCCGGATCGGATCACAGCGGTCCATAAAGTGATCTACGGTCATGTCGTCGCGAGGTCGTAGCCACCGGTAGCTGTAGCCGTAGAAGAGCACCTTTCGTGGGACGTCCGAGTAGTTTGGACTGGCAGAATGCCAGAGTCGCCGATCAAAAAACACCGCTGAACCGGGGGGCACCTTCACCGCTAACGCCTCTTCAGGATCTGAAACGCCATCTGCGGGAAAATCCGGTGTCTTCCGTAATTGGCTGCCGGGAAGGACATAGAAATTACCCCTGCCCTCTTCTGTGGTATCGGTCAAGAAGAAAGCCACTTTGAGGGAGATGCGCGGCTGAGGAGTAGTCTCCAACTCGTGATTTAGACGCGCACTATCCTGATGCCATCCCAAACGTTTTTTTATCCCTGCTTCATCAGGTGGACCTGGAGGCGTAACTGTCATGTGGGAGTGGTAAAGTTGGATGTTCCATCCCAAGAGTCCCCACACCTTCGGGAACGTCTTATACCAATCGAGCAGTTCCAGAAAAATCTCGTCCTTTCCCACAAAGTCCATCAAGTTCAGACGATCATAAGGACTGATTAACTCCGCTGGGGGCCGATTGGGGTCTATGGTACCGGGCACTTTCTGATCCGGCGACACCTCCCTACCCCGATATTGGGCGTCAAGTCGGTCTACCACAACCGTGAGGTCCTTGATCAGTTGCGAAGGTATAGCGTTCTCAACAACAAAGAAACCGTTCTTCTCAAATTCGAGGCGTTCATCTTCAGTCAAGCAATAATCAAAACACGCAGTGTCCATACATGCCTCCTTGATCTGTCACTCATTCCCATCATACAAGCATCTATGCAAACCTAAACTGCAACAAGGCAGCAAAGAATTCATCAACCTACGGTGCACTCCATATACACGGCGTATTATATCAAATTTGAGTCAGCCTGTAAACCAGAAATGCGCCATGAAGTTCGCCCCCAAAGCAACGGTTTCAGACTAGTGCTCTGTCAAATAAATTATGATAAGCACCTCCATTGCGATGGCCGGCGCGGTTACAAACCGCACCTACCGGGCGTGGGGAACATAGAGAATTACCGATTTATGTTCTGAAACCTTATACAGTTTGTGCTACATTTTTCTGACAATGTACTAGTGCTCTGTCAAGTAAATTATGACAAGCCACTCCCTGCTCGGCTTGGATAGCCATATCCAAGCCCGACTTGCGGCGGTGTTGTGGATTTGTCAATCCACAACGAGCAGGACCATTAGCATTTATCTGACAATGTACTGGAACGGATTATTTTTGGTGTTGGTGCCAAAGCACTATGTTAGACTATCATGCAACACATAAGCAGCAAGTTCCCCTAAAACAACAGTACAGTGTAAGTAGGACTTGGCCACTTCGCCGATGAGAACCTATCAAAGGACAAATTTGCACAACACAAACAACTCACCGTATCACTGACCTCAGCGCATTAGCAAGGTAAGGGCTAGCAGTTAACGTCGGTAGTTAAAAACGACTACTCCAAACCGAACGAGCGTAAAGGGAGGCATCAATGGAAGCCTGGAAGGCGGAGAAACTCTCTGACTCTCGACTGCAAATCGGAGAAAGCGCGGACAAATCGAATGCTTTGGTGCCCAATCAAACCCAAAGGATTTCATGGAAAGCGGTCGTCTTCGCTGCTGTGCTCATCCCGCTCAATATCTACTGGATCGCTGTAGCAGAAATGGTGTGGACCGGACTGCATTTCACCGCCGTATCGCTCCCGCTGAACGTAATCTTCATCCTTTTCTGGCTCATCGGCTACAACGCAGTTGCCCGTCGCATCTCCCCCCAATTGGCGTTCTCACAGACAGATCTATTGGTGATCTACATCATCTTGGCTACATCGAGCGCGGTTGCCGGCTACGATAGCCTCGTTGGACTGATAGGCGTTTTGCCACACATAACATGGTATGCCACTCCCGAAAACGATTGGGGAAATCTGTTTGCAGGACATCTGCCACCGTGGCTAATCATTACCCACAGAGAAGCCGTGCATGATTTTTACGTTGGAGAGGTCGATTTTTACGGAGCGAACTATTGGCGATACTGGTTAATCCCCGCAATCAGTTGGACACTTCTTGTGTTAACTATAACCATTTTGCTGCTCTGTATCACCGTCCTCCTACGTCGTCCTTGGACGGAACATGAGAAATTGGCTTATCCGATCATACAACTGCCGCTTGCGATGAGTAACCCCAAAACCCGGCTATTTCACAGCCGGTTGTTCTGGATTGGCTTTGCGGTAGCGGCAGTTGTCGACATCATCAACGGGCTAAACTACCTCTATCCGAGTGTCCCCTATATTCCTGTGCGAGGTATCCGACTCGATCACTATTTCACAGAAAAACCGTGGAACGCCATCGGGTGGACGCCCATCCGTTTCCGCTTCTTCATGATCGGCATGACCTATCTGCTGCCGCTCGACCTGTCCATCTCTTGCTGGTTTTTCTACGTACTTCGCAAAATCGAACGGATTACCGGTGCTGTCACTGGGTGGTCAAATATTCCGGGATACCCTTTTTTGGGGCAACAATCAATGGGGGCAGTGATAGGAATCTGTATAATTGCCCTTGTCTCTATTAACCGTCACCTGCGGGATGTGATCAAAAAAGTCTGTTTGGGTAGAGGAATAGACGATTCCGCCGAACCGTTACGTTATCGTGGCGCGGTTTTTGGTATTGTAATCTGTAGTGTACTGATCGGCGTTTTCGCTCAACAGATGGGATTGTCACTTTGGGTCGTGGCGGCTTTCTTTCTCATTTTTCTGATGATGTGCATCGCTATGGCACGCATCCGCGCTGAATCTGGCGTCCCGGAGCATATCATGCACGTGGTTTCCCCGCAAGATTCGCTCGTGAGCTTGTTGGGAACTCGCAGCTTCGGTCCGCGTAACCTTTCGGGCTTATCCCTTTTTGTGTGGTTCAGCTACCGCAAGCGCAACTACCTGATGCCGCATCAACTCGAAGGCTTCAAGATTGCCGAACAGGCGCGCTTTTCCAACCGCCCTGTTTTTTGGTTTCTGATCCTTGCAACTGGAATCGGACTCCTTTCGGCGTTCATCATTTTTCCGCAGGTTCTCTATCGCTATGGGGCCGAAGCACGTGCCGGTGGGATGAGAGCAGTTGGGTGGGATGCCTTCAACCGATTGTCCGATTGGTTGCAGCATCCTCGCTCGCCAGATTGGATTGGCAACGGCTTTTTGCTTTTGGGCTTATCACTGACATTTGTCTTGACCTTCTTGCGTCGCACGCTACTCTGGTGGCCATTTCACCCAGCAGGCTATGCGTTAGCGACAAGTCGTTGCATCGACGATTACTGGTTTACGATAGTTTTTGCCTCGACCCTGAAATGGGTGATTCTGCGGAGTGGCGGCGCTCGGGCGTATCGTCGATCGCTGCCCTTTTTTTTGGGACTGATTGTGGGAGATTACCTCTTCGCGTGCGGGTGGTCGCTGCTCGGGATCATCTTAGATCGTCCCATGTACACGGTGTGGGTGTAGCACTTTGAGGAAAGTATTACCCGGGCAGCGCACCGCGATAGTCCACCCCTGTGAACATGCCGACGACCATCCACAACCCAACCATACCATATTCACCGAGAATCAGTCCCATAAACAGCGGTCTGAGTTTACGGTAGCTCCCAACCCCTCCGGTCTTCATAATTACATACTTCAGAAGCCAACCGATAAACATCGACGCCCAAAGAAAATAGGATGAATATACCGCCCCCATGACATAGCCGATTGGGTGCAATTTCCACCAAATAAATTGATGGCGCATAACGAGGAGAAAAGAGATAATTCCGGTGCCGACAAGCATACTGTAAACTTCAGCCCATTTTGGTCCCTTTGGAAACTGTATCACCGAAGTGATGTGGTTAAAATACCTTGGCGACCTGACGAACGGTCCCTGTTGCAAGTTGAGCGCACCTTTGTCATAAATCAGCGGTAACGACGCAATATAGGAAACTCCTATCGAAAAGAGGATGGCGAGCGTCATCGCCCAAAATAGACCTCTTCGACTGAGCCTCACAGGGTCGGCGGCTTTGAATCCGTGTAGAATACTCGGCATCAAAATCCCGCCCCAATCGCGCATCATGACCCGTTGGAATCCCAAGAAACTCCAGCTATTCGCACCGATGATTCTCGTACCGACAGTGGTCTCGAAATACTCCGAGGGGTACATTGGGGCTTGGATAAGCAACAGTCCGCCGTTGACGACCATCCATGTCAAGGCGGTAGAGACAATGAGAAAAAGGGCGATAATGCTCAGAGCAATCCAGAGCGACATCCCGGCGTAGGCGCAGAGGATGCCCAGTAGAAGAAATCCAAAAATCAGTCCCAGCAGCGCCCATTTATAAGGGAGCGGTTCGTTGGAATCGTCAATTGCTCTGGTTGTAGATCTTTCGGCAAACGTCTTTTTCAGTATATCGCTAAGATGGCGACGACTGTTGTATATGAAAGCCAATGCAAGCACCACGTAGACCGCCATCGTTTGTCCCCGCGCACAGATCCACGGATTAATCGGGATAGAAAGTGCATTGATTATCAAATACTGAACCTTGAAAAAGAGAAAGAAGAACCAGCAACTGAAGGAGACCTCCATGCTGAGAAGGTATGTGATGCCGATGACTGAGAAATAGAGGAACAAGCGGAGTTGGGGCCACCAGCGCATCACAATCCACGGCCTTTCGGTGAATGGTCCGTAGAGGTCGTAGCGATTGGGAATTCGGGGAAGTGCAGGAAAGTATTCGTGGAAACCGTTGAGCAGATGAAATATGGCAGCAATCGCAAATCCTATCCACATCGCTCTGCTCTTGAAAAAGCCGCTAAGCAGCGAATTAGGCTGTGTGCGCTGCACCATCTCAGCGGGCACGGCAACAAGCGGGAATATGAACCGTTCGTGTTCAACCCACTGCTTCCGCAGAACAACCGATAGACAGATTATGACGAAGTACAGAATGATGATAAATATCGTCCAAGCGAAAAGTGGCTTTGCCCACAGTGCCCATGGAACGAACGTTTCGCCACTATAGAAATCTGAAGCCGCCTGTTTATCCCATATCACGAGCCACTCTGGCAGGTGCGGGTAGAGCGTATCGACCCATTCGTTCTCTGGCGTAGCGAAATAACGTGGCGCGACTATATAGGGAAGCAGGTACCCCATCATGCCTTTGGAAGGGATAGCCGAAGTCACGATTAGCATCACCCAGACGGTCATCAACTCGCCGGGATTCAACTCTGCTTTCGGTGTTATCCTTTTGAGGACAGGGTTGATGCCAAGGGCAAGGACAACCAGCGCAAAGAGTGCTCCCAAAGGGAAATGACTGCCGGAAATATCTGTCCCTTGAAGGTAGTAGTCATTATACGGTGTAATCGCCGTCTGTATGATGACCAAGGCGAGACCAATGATAATCGCTCTTAAAGACATATCACCCTCGCTGACCACTGTTTCTGTGGGACGGTTCAATGATGCAGAGCGTCTGACCATCTACGATCGGTCAACCGATCCCCGAAGAATGAAGGAAGCATAGGGGCAACCCCTTTTCTTCCAATCTTCTCATCTTCGATTTGATACCATCAAACTGATGCAACATCACAATTATAGCACTTTTCTCGCTAAATACGGCGCTAAAAAACACCTCCTAACTAAGCGTGGCATATACGGAAGATTAACCACTATACTGTAGGCGGGGCATCCCCGATAAATCGGGATCCAAAGCGACTTGCCCCACCCGAAGAATTAAATGACCCTACGTTTTGAATTAAGAGATCGTTACAAAGCGTATAAAATGCTACAATGATTAAAACCACGGATATTCAACTAGCAACTTGCGTTATCTTAATGCCGACATGCGGAATGGAGAAGTCACCATCCTAATGAAACAAAAACGCTAACCATAGAAGGAATACAATGAATGAGACATCATTTAACTTCCACAGCTTTTGCCGTAAAATTGTTGTGTATCAGTTTCGTATATCTCATATCAATCTCCCTTTGCGCTGCACAGGAGACAGGACAAGAAAGTGTTGCCGAACTTATTGACAAACTTTTTAAATGGGAAATGTGGCGAGAGGCTGTACAACCTCTCGCCCAGCTAGAGGAGAAGATAGTACAACCTTTGGCTGAAGAGGTGAAAGAGAGGGGGAAATATTCCTACAGAGTGCAGAAGGTTTATGAGCATCTGACAACAGCAGCGGCAAAAAAAGAACTGATTGCCCTGCTCGACGATAAAGATGAGCGAATTTGCCAGATAGCGGCTGAGGCTCTGATGAAGCACGGTGATAGCACTGCCGCTCCAGCATTGACGAAAGCGCTGAAACGGGTTCAGGATGATTACACACGGTGGAACATCGCCTGTGCATTATGGAAAGTCGGGCCGAATGATCAATCTGCCCAAGCAATTTTAAACATCGCCAGAAAATCCAAAGGACAATCCAAGGAAGAATTGTTTGCTATTGTAGATGATCCGATTGGTCACAGACACATGACTGAAACAGAAAGGTTAAGCTTTCTGCTTAATTACAAATTGGGAATGATCGTTGGGGTTCCTGAAGCACTGGAGATTAGTCTGGATCCCCCGCAAGAATATGAACGGGAATTATTGTCCGATAATGATCGGTTTTTCTTAGAGAAACATCGGTCTCAGGTGGTTGATATTATGCTTGTCCGCCTACGCGATAGCGGTTCAACAGTGGCGGCTTTGCTACTCGGCTACTTTAAGGAATCAAAGGCACTTTCAGACCTCCAAAAATGGTTTATTGAATCCGACCACTTCTATGGGTGGGAAGGCAATTGGAATGAACTGAGCTACTATCAATTCCCCGACCGTCATTGCTATGAGGAAGCGATCACGCACATTACTGGAAAACCGATCAACGGGGTCATCAAGTTAACAGATGAACAGGTGACGCAACTGGTCCAAGGATACCGTCAAGCAAAGTCTTATGACCATATATCGAAACTCTACGTGTTGTTTCGGTTAAAACCGCATATTGCTCGCGAGGAAGCCACTCGGAAATTCAGGAACGCAACGAAGGAGGAGCGTTTTAGATTTTGTCACTTGATGCCAGATCTCTTGCCAAGAGAACTTTCACTAACCGAAGTCCGTAGGCTATTGGGAGAACCGGACAGAGTTCGGGAGTCATCATGGTTTTACGACTGTGGAAACAGCCCGATTGACAATCCCCATGTTTTGACGATTACTTTTGATAATGATAGGGTTATAAAAATAGACGCTGATCGACACTAAGATGAGCAGAAATAACGGCGCATTTGAACGTATTGGCACACAAACTCACAGTTTGCACGACTTAAAACTGCGTTGAAAAAAAATAAAAAATAATCTTAACATTTTAGAGGTTACGCAGTTCCGTTTGTAGTAGCGCAATTCATTGCGCGTCGCGACGGGCGATAAATCGCCCTACTACAAACCTAAAATCTTCCCCTAGTTGGCTGATTCATTGAGGGTTGGAGCCGGTGTCTAGCGGTGATTCATTACTGAACTACAAAGCTTTGAGCGTTCAAGTGTGTAAACCCTACATTTTTGAATAATCTTCCAAAGGCTAGTGCAGCCTCATCGCAAAAAAATAGCCCTCAGTCGGATCCACGACCGAGGGCTAAAAACAACCAACTAACTCAAACTATTCTTAGTAACTATTCTTGATGAAGCGTCGGCGACCGCCTCGGGGGACCGAACTCTTGCTCTGTCAGCGGAATGGCGTGCTTCTTGTAGACTTGTACTCGATAGGAGCAATTGTCCGATACGAACAACAACCCATCCCCGTTGATCGTCACGGATATCGGACGCCTGAACAATTTCTGTGGCTCAAGATTCGCCATATCTCTCATACGATTAGGACCAGCATTGGTCATCATATAATCGATCGCTGTCTCTGAGAGTGTCGCATCTCCCAAGAATTTTTCCACGTACCTCGATTCGGAATTGAACAGTTGTACGCGGTCATTTCCACAGTCAGCCACGTAAATGTCGCCGTGTTCGTCCACCGCAACGTCAGTAGGTCTATTCAATTCGCCATCCTCGCAGCCGGACTTACCAAGTGCAAAGATAAACTCACCCTCAGAATTGAACTTCTGTACCCTGTCGTTACGCCAGTCTACAACGTAAACGTCTCCTAACTCATCCACGGTTATGCCCCAAGGCATATCGAATTCGCCTTCTCCATCGCCATGGCTGCCCCATTTCGAGATAAACGTGCCGTCCTTGGTGAATTTCTGGACTCTGTGATTCAGGGCATCGGCAACGTAGATATTCTCTTCGGCGTCGAATGCAATCCCTGCGGGAGCATTGAGTTGTCCGTCTCCATCGCCATGTTCGCCCCACGTACCGAGCGACTCACCATCTGCATTGAATGATGCGATACAGTGCTTCGCTTCGTCGGAGATGTAAAGATTCTCCTCATTGTCGGTAATAATCGCAACGCCCCACGTAGCCACGCCACCAATCTCGCCTAAGTTATCCTCATCCACGGTGTACTTTCTAACCATCGATGCGTCGCCGTTTCGACATAATATGTACAGGCGGTTTTCCTTTCCAAGTGCAACATCAACAGGAAAGTTGGTGTGTCGCCGCATACCTACAGTCTTGAAAAATGGGAAACCTGCGCGTAGCAGTCCGTATGGTCTACCCATGATTCACCTCCTGAATTCTGTGTGAGCGGGTGAGCGAGTGTGGGGGGAAGCGAGAAAACGGGATAGAAAATCTAACACAAAGACGCAAGGATTTTCTATTTCCTTCCATTGCGTTATAACGTCCTCGCGTTTTATTCTGCTCGCTATCCCATTTTCCCACACTCCCTCATACACTTGCCCCCTCAAATTTTACCTGCTAGCAAAAGGATGGATCTGTTCAAAAGTTCCATCCACAACTGGGGTGGGATCGAGACCCATCCACTGTTCAAGGACTGTCCCGTATATGCCGCGGAAGTCTATCGTATGCTCAAGATCTTCGCCGTTTGCCCACCGAGCGGGGTCGAGGGACGGATACTCAGCATACAGCCCTCCTTGGACATGGTCGCCGATGATGAATGCGCCACCGCCTGTACCGTGGTCGGTGCCGCTGGCGTTGTCCCTGATACGTCGTCCGAACTCTGAGAAGACCAGCATAACCACCTCGTCAGAGGCGTCATGATCGCGCAAGTCCTTGAAGAAATCGCGAATCGCTCCCGATAGCTCTGCGAGCAGCTTCGGATGCGACGGAACCTCATTTGCATGGTGATCGTAACCGCCGTGCTGTGTGTAAAAGACTCGCGTTCCAAGGTCGGCAAGATGTACTCGCGCAACATCCCGCAAACTCTTGGCGATTGGGTTACTCTCGTATTCGACCTCAGAGGTGTACATCGCAGGTGCTTTCTTCAGTGCGTCAGAGCCTTTAATCACATCGAGGCCTGTCTGCGACAGATAATCCATTACAACACCGGTGCCGATAGCGGGACTGTACATCTCCTTGAATATCTCAAGGGCTTGGAGGCGCTGCGGATCAGCCTCTATATCAGTCATCAACCCGTAGGTGTCGAGGTTATCAATAGAGGTAGCCGGCACACCTGAGAGGGCGAGCGCCCTCGGCAGTCCTTTGCCAAAGGAAACACCCGTTAAGACGTTCTCCCCGTTGGGGTCGAGTTCCCGAATCACCCTGCCGACCCAACCCTCCGTGCCGATCTCTATCGGTTCGCAGGTGTGCCATACATCCATCGCTCGGAAATGGGAACGACTGGAATCGGGATAGCCGATCCCCTGCACAATGGCAACCTCGCCTTGGTCGTACATATCCTTGAGGGGTTCGAAGTTTGGATTCCAGGCTAAAGTATCGTTGAGAGGGAGGACTTCTTCCTCCTTGAGCCCTACCACTGGACGGGAATCGTAGTACACGCCCTCGGTATAGGGAATAATTGTGTTCATGAAGTCGTTGCCACCCTTCAGTTCAACAACGACAAGGACAGGATCTTTCTGACTGACTGCCATGTGACTCACTCCTTCCCCGCAGAGCATCTCGCCCCGCGGCGTATAACATCCGATCGCCGATTTCACGGATAAAATTCGCCAATCCCACTTCAGCCGTGATTAGGCAAACTGATACTCTCTCGAAGATACAATTAACTGTAGCATACGCACCACGCGAGCGTTGTTCTCCTCCTCAGCGTCATCGGCTCCTATGTTGAGATCGCCCTGAGATGCTGCAAACCGGCTTAAAGACTCGCGCGTTGTCTCGCCGACATCTAACGGACCCACCAATTCAAGACATCTATCCACAAACTCATCGGGAGATAAAGCGCTCCCATTCGATTTAAGCCGACTGATGATCTGCTCAATACCCGGCTTGCTGGCGTCGCTGAGCTCACCGACAGAGAAATTAATGCGCTCGGTAAGTGTACCGCCATCAATCCACTCTCTACCGGTGTGCCAACCTTCCACAGTCGGAGGATTCAATAATTCCTGCCCCATCAGCGTGGTGGCTCCCGGATATTTCGCCATGCCCAGTTCGGGCTTCTGATAAGTCCCTACCAACTTCAGGATACCTGTGACAAGCTCGGTAGGACTCTTAACCTTTTTGAATCGCGCTTCTTTGAAGAAATCGGAGTTAAAGAGCGTTCTGAGTATATGACGTATATCTCCATCCGAATCCAAGAAGGCGTTTGACAGCGTAGCAATGGCGTCTGGGTCTTGCGGCGGGGTCACGTTCCAAGATGGGACCTGCGGTTCATCGGCGACAAAGAAGTTGTAAAGGTGCCTGGATATAAACTTCGCGCAGGCTGGCTGCTTCACGATGATGTCGATTATGTCATCACCGTTAAGATTACCTGTATGCCCCAAGAACGTCTTTTCGCCATTGTCGTGCTCCTCTTCAATGAAGGCGAAGTGTGAAGGATAGTAACCTTGTGGGTATAAGGGTGGGGGCTGGGTGAATGTCCACCCCGTAAAGGCGCGGGAACAATCTTTAATATCGTCCTCTGAATAGTTACCAACGCCCATTGAGAACAGTTCTAGTAGCTCTCTGCCGTAGTTCTCATTCGGTTCACCTTTTCGGTTCTCGTTATTGTCAAGCCAGAAAATCATCGCAGGATCTTTCGACAGCGCGAGCAGAATCTCTCGCATGTTTGAAAGCCCCACGCGCCGCAACATATCAATCTGCATGGAAGAAGCAAGTATATGCTGATTTTTCCCAACACCTGTAGCAAATACATGGTGCCAGAAAAGCGCCATTTTTTCTTCAAGCGGGCGCGGACTATTAAGCATACGATACATCCACGTCGTCCGATACCCGCCTTCAGAAGCACCAAAGTAACGATTCACAACGTCCTCGTCAATCGGCGGACAACGCTCTATATCTACCAAGTCTTCCACAACATTT
This sequence comes from Candidatus Poribacteria bacterium, assembly GCA_965220385.1. GTDB lineage: Bacteria > Poribacteria > WGA-4E > WGA-4E > PCPOR2b > PCPOR2b. Next base: position 3,654,233 of record OZ244825.1, read on the forward strand.
TCGTAGCCCTTCTTGACATACTCTTCTAACTCTGTTAGCGTTGTACCAAACCCCGCACGACGCATTAGATGAGCAGTTAAAGCAACATCGGCATTCGACATTTTCTCCTCCTTGGACTGACGAACAACTGTCGCCCCAAAAATATCAAGGGATCTGGATAAAAGACATCCTCTCCGATACCATAGCGTGGGAGATTATGCTATCAACCGGCGTCAATCCGTGCATCGGGCTAAGGATACCTGTTCTTGGATCCCAACCTGGGCGATTTTGGATGATGATTTCCAATCATATTTGAACCGTGTAAAGTTTCTTCATTTTATCGCAGTTGCCAAAAACTGTCAATCTTTTTCTCTTGTCTGTTTTGACTGTGTCGAGTTGGAAAACGGGGAGTGGAACGGTGCAATCTCCCGCATCCCTATTGGATCGAGGGAATCCGCAAATTCTGTGGATCGGCTGACCCCGTTGTGCTATAATGGACTGGTCACTTACCCAAGAGAATATCGCTGAGATAAAGTGAGAAGGAGGCATTCATGGCTGAACCCAAATATACCGTAGCAGTTATTGGTTGCGGACGCCTCGGTCAGCACTACGCGGAGGTGTATCAGACACTGCCCAATACCGAATTGGTCGCCATCGTCGAACACAATCCGGAGAGATTACGCGCTGTCGGGGAACGTTTCGGCATCAAGGCACTCTACCCGGATGCCGAAGCTATGTATCGGGAAATTGTCCCCGACATTGCGGCTGTCGTTTTGCCCGGCAAGTATATAAAAGAGGCGGTGATCGCGAGTGCCCAAGCGGGTGTCAAAGGCGTGTCTACTGACAAACCGATTGGGGCGTGTCTGGCAGACGTTGACGAGATGGTGGAGGTATGTGAGGAGCGCGGCGTGGTCTTTGCCGGTGGCAATCTCCAGCGTGCAATGTCGGAGGTCCAAGAGGTTGCCGGTTGGCTTCGCGCTGGCAACTACGGTGAACTACGGGGTGCCTGCGTCCATCGTTGGGGCGGCGAGATATCGGGCGGCGGGTGTCAGCATATCGCCGTGCTGCGGCTTCTGGCACAGGCAGAGATCAGCGAGGTAATCGCTTGGGGTACACCCGAAGCAGCCCTCCAAAGCGACAACGACGAGGATTTGATCATCAACGGACAATTTCGTCTGAGCAACGGTCTCATCTGCCCTGTTTTCGGTCAGGAAACCCCTTACCGTGGTGTTGACGTATGGACCGACGATACACTCATTCGATGGGATTGGGCGCCCCCCGAAATCTATCGTGGCTTCGATCAGAATGGGGAGCGGATTAAGGAGGAAACCTCCTACACACCGGTACAATATCCCCGCTTCTCCTATATGGTAACGTCAATCATCTCTTTCCTTGACGTGCTATCAAACGGAGGAGAACTGGCTATATCCGGGCATGACCTGCGGCAGTCCCTTGAAGCGGCGGTTGCCGCCAAGTATTCCGCTCTGTGGGGCAGTGTTCCGTTGCAGCTCCCGTTAGAAGATCGCTCACTGACGCTCTATCCGCGGCCTTACCGATGGCTCGGCGGCGATCAGTCGGGACGACGACAAACCTACGAGGAGGCGTTGTCGGATCCACTATTCCCTAAATCCAGTGGATAGTTCGTAGGGAACGCAGATCTGCGTTCCCTACTAAGAATGGGCAAGTCCTTGTGAGATTACGTCGGAGGCTTAGTCGAACTGCTCCTTACTCTGGCGAACCGCTTTACCTTTGCCCCGAATGATGTCGTCTCTGTGCCATGTGTGAATGGCCCGACTGATATAGTCGTCATCACCAAGTATCTGTCCCACACGGTCTTTCGAGACCCAGTCATAGCAACCATTGGTGAGCGGCTTGGCCCCCAACGCCCCGTCGGAGTAGCCGTACACACGGCAGATACCGTCCGACTCTTCGACATCTTCGATATATGACATCCACGGGACTTCCAATCCGAGTTGTGTTTCTGTGAGATCTTGCAGCGAGGCGATACGTGCGCCGACGTCCCAGCCGACTCCTTCTTCTTCTTCCCAACCCGCTCCACCGGGCAATTCCCAACGGTCCTTTTCGCTGTCGTGGTGGAGCAAGTACTTTGATTCACCGTCAGACGGACACTCAATAAGCAGGCGTGTCGTCGCGATGGGTTTGTCGAAACAGACAGGGATAAGGCGTTTACCGGCATCGCTCAATGAGCCAAGCGCGGCGGGATTGTAAGGATAGTAGCCTGCGGCGGGAGGAGCGTTGACCGCACAATATTTGTGGAAAATCCCGCAACGATCATCCGTAGCGGTGCCCGCGGGTGCCCTGTGCCATGTATGTTGGTTTGTGATAAGCAGGTCGCCTGCCTTGAGCTCCGGATCGATAAAAGGCGCGAGTTGCTTGGCGTCGGGACGGGTGAGATCCAAGATATGCGCTCCCTCGTCGATGACCTGAACCAACTTATGAGATCCGGGGGACACCATGAAGGGACCATACACCTCATCGAAATCGGTCAGTGGGATGATAGCAAAAACCCAGTTCATGGATGAGCCGACCGGACGCCAACGCTTATAGTCACAATGACCGCCAGAGCCTCGATCACCCGGACTCCGTAGGTACGCAACGAAAGCGGTCAGATGCGCTGGTTGACCGAGCGCACATTCGACGGCATTCACAACTGTTGGATGTTCCGCAATCGAGGCAAGGCTCGACTCCGCCATCTTATTGCCGGCGATCGTATACTTCCCCGGTTCAGGATACTTCAGCGAATCCGGGTACGAATTGCATTGCGCTTGTTCTCGGACCACACGACGATATTCGTCCGCTTCGTCAGGGGACAGCACATTACGAACAATCGCATAGCCGTTCTCATGGAAGTCAGCTATCTGTTGATCATTAAGAATTGGAGTGTTAGTCGTAGTCATAATGGAAGGCACCTCGCAGGGGAAAATGGTGAAACATTGTAGTGGTCACATTCGAGGATCGTGAAGCCGCAACCGCCTGATATCCTCGTTAAGCTGCCGCGGCTAAATCTCGATACTTCTCATAGAGTTGGTGGCAGTTCATAATTGGTACGTTCTCTTCCTGTGCCATCTCAATCAACCATTGGATGTGCTTCAGTTCTGGGTCAAAGCGGTATACCGACCACGGATGCATTGCAGGAGAATAAACGAGATTACGATCAATGGCGTACTGAAATTCCTTTCTTCGTGCCCAAAACCCCTCCTCTATTGTTGCGGGCAACGTTTCCAGAACCGTTCCGTCCGCAAATCCGGGAGCAGGTTCCCAGCCATCGCTCTGATGTCCCGTATTGAACAGTAGATTGCAATGCCACCCAGTTACCGGTATTTCAAATAGCTCTGGGTATCCATCCTCAACGTACCAGTACGGTTGGGTGAAAGGTGCGGGCATCGGCTGTTCCGGTGGTCCTATGCCATCAGTAATAATAAACTGATACTCCTGTTCTGACAAAATAGCGAGCTGCTTCGGGTGTCCCTGTAGTCCCCGGTAAAAACCGCCGGGCGCACAAAAACCGATTGGACCGGTCCCAAAGTACCGCACAATAAGGTCTGATGTTTGTTCGAGTTCTGTGCTGAATTGTCGGAGCACCGTAGGTTCATCGCTTGAAATTCCCATGTGGCTGTAGGTATGCGATGCAATGTCGAACAGGGGATTGTCTTTTAGCAGTTCCGCAAGATCATCGCCCGCCCTTTCGAGCACTTTACCCACAATACAAAAGGTCGCTGGCGCATCATACCGGTTCAAAACCTGTGTAATCTGTTCGACGCTGGCAAGGGTTTCCTGCAGCCAGATTTCCCAGTTTTCGTCGGATTCAATACTCGGATGGAGCGCGTACGCGCTTTCAACATCAAATCTAAGAACAAACATAGATCCTCCTCCGATGCTTTCTCCAATTGTATCACGATTCCATTAAAAATCAAACCAATATTTATTTAAGCCGTTATATGTGATAGGTGTCCCCTTCCAAGAACCCTGAACGGCATTTCAAATCGATAAGGAGTCCTCCTATGGTCCCATGGAATTGTGTCTTGGAACTCAACACAGAACGTCATACGGTGACAGGCGGCGAAAAAGCCCTGACCGATGCCATAAGACGTGGCTGCGATCTACGGATCTACACCGAATTTATCCATAACGAACACATTGATGTCACCTCTGAGAGCACCGAGCGCATACGCGAAGTTGCCGAATTCGGCGTCACCTATCTGCTTGAGGATTCTTGGACAGCGGGCATAATGAGCCTGCGTCAACCCGTTTCGTTGCCCGATGGCTTCGGTCCCCGTGCGTCGATGTCGTTTTTTCTCTACAATCAGAACGGACAGCAGGCGATTGCCCGTCCACATCTCGACGGACAGCAGGCAGCACAAGCCCCCAGCGCCCTGCATATCAACGACAATACAGACATGCCAAAATACCACCCGCACGATGGTTGGGATGGGCAGACCAATGCACCGAGTCAGAACTTTATCTACGATTTTGACCTGTATCGCTTCTATGTGCGTGACGAGTGGCGTGAGGTGCTCTCCCATAACGCAGAAGGAGCAGTTCAGTCCGGATCGGTTCGCGACCTTGCCGATGCCTTCTCGCAAGGCTGCGAAGTGAAGGTTGGGGTTCGGGGGTTGTGTGCTGATCTGGCAGCGGATCCCGCTACAGCGATAGATCATGAGATGTTCGTACAGACTGGATCATGTTACTACTACACGGCACAGGAACTGTTTATTGCCGGAACGCATCCAACCATCCGGGTTAAGCCTGCTGTGCCTCTGATATATGCGAGCCGAGGTTGGGACTTTGGTTGGCTGATGGTGCGGACGGATGGATCGGTCGTATACAGACGTTGCGACCCATACACCTTGGCGTTCGAGGACATCGTGGGCAATTATGCTTTGCGTTGGTTCGTCCGCTGACAGGAGAAAGTAAGAGATAAGCAATTACATAGAGTAACGCAAGTTGCTAGTCGTCCAACTTGCTCGGCTTGGATAGGCATATCCAAGCCATCTTTGTACACGGGCAGTGGATTTGTCAATCCACTGCGAGCGGGTAATGGGCTTTATTTAGTTCCCATTCTCCCGTTTTACAATATTTTCCATAACTAGCAACTTAGGTTAGAGTATGTTAGCGTATCATGGCATACTATGGTATAATCATTTTGATTTTCTTATATCCTCATGGTGCGATAGGAGACCAAAGATGAACCAAATCTTAGATGCAGACACAGAGGTTTTAATTCGTGAAGTGACTAATCTCTCTGAATCCGCCTTTACACGGGTTTGGGATAATTCAGAAGATGCTATCTACGATGAGCTATGAATGGGGTGATGCGGTTCTCGTTGCGAATAGCTTAGAAAACCGCTATGACTAGTATAATATACGTCTATAAAAAGTATTGACAAATTAACTATCAATCTGTATACTAGAGAGAGTTAGCATTTAATCTATCTTTCGTGTTAAGGGTTTTGAATTTCAGCTAATACTACAATGTCACCCCCTACGCAGTGAAAGTCCTCACAATGGCGCGATTTTTCGTCTCAACGGGAATGATAGCCTGAGTTTTGACTGCTCCCCAGCATTTTAACAAACGACTTGATATTGTAGTCCAAACGTTCAGGAGAAAAAGCTAATGAAAACACTCAGAAATATTTCAACAGTTATCGCATTTGCATTTATATTGGCAGGGATCTCCGGATGCAGCGGCTGCAATCCGCCCCCTGAGCCAGCCAGTTTCAGCCCAATGGAAGGTCCCGAAACAGGCGGGACAACCATCCGAATTACGGGCGACAAGTTCGATATGAAAAATGGCGTTACGGTGAAAATCGGTGGGAAGAATGCCACAAGCGTAAATGTCCCCAGTAAGATGGAGGTCACAGCAGTGACACCGGCGGGGATGGCAGGCGAATCGGTTTCAGTCGTTATTACCAACAATGGCAATACGAAACCGGAGGGGACTGTTACACTGAGCCAGCAATTCACCTACACCGATGCAACCGCCCCGACAATCACGGCAGTTAGTCCCGCAGCTGGAACGGTCATATCGGAATATGAAGACTCGTTAAGCGTGAGCGTTCCTATCTCAATCACCTTCAGTGAAGACGTTGATAGTACATCTGGGAGCTTGACCGTCTCCGTTAAATCAACGCCGGACTCTGCTACCGAACAATCTGGCGAGGTCGCCGGTACTGTATCGGGTAGCGGAAACACAATGACATTTACTTCCGATGAACCGTATCGGTCCGGACGTAAGTATACTGTCAACATATCGGGTGTCAAAGATACCGCCGCCGCGGGGAATACCCTTGCGGAGAGTCACACCTTTAGTTTTACAATCACCTTGCCGGAGAAAGTCAGTCGATACCTCGTGAAGGAAGGCGATACGCTTCCAATCATCGCTTCACGTCCAGAGGTATATGACAACGAAGAACTTTGGCCCAGGCTCGCCGAAGCGAATCAGGACGATTATGACTTCGATCGCCGGCGACTCTATCCGGGACGGCAGTGGTTATGGGTGCCGCGCGGATCCGCTTGGGGAAAGTAATAGGCAGCAAACTCAACGACACAGGGGGCTATCATGAGACCTCGTTACCTCATCTATACCGCGCTGATAGCTTCGCTTGCAGCCATATTCTTGGTGGGGTGCAGTGTCCGCACAGTTCCTCTTGAAGAGGAACAGATCGTCTATGAAGATGAGTATTACCGAGGATATGATCGCCTCCCGCCCAGTCTCCTCTATGATACTTGGCAGCGGTCCCAGTACCATCACTATTACGGTGCCACAGCTGCATTGGGCTATCCACCGCCCTATCGGATGAATTTCGACCCGAACCCGCACGATAGCTACCGTGCAGATGAGCAGCCCGTTCAACGTGCTCCCGCTCACACATCAATCCAGTCAAACCGGCGTGTTGGAGAACGTCGGGATCAGACCGAATTCCAGCAGCGGGTAACTCGAAGCAGACATGCACGCTCGAATCGTCTGACGGCTGATTCTACAGAGGACAGGAGCCGTTTACGGAAACAGTTGCAACGGCGTTATCGTCAACAAAGGACAGATACGGCGGATGATGAGGATCGTAAGACCCAGCGCCGAACCACTCGCCGCCGCGCGAGACGGTAGTTTTTGCAAACTTTGACAGAAATCCGGGTAATATGATAAAAGCCATGTAGAACGTTCTACATGGCTTTTTTTGTTTCTCTGATAAGGGGAGGGTCAAAGGACTATAGAAAAGACAGGCAATATAGAAGGCTTAGGAGTAGGTTAAGAACAAGTTTAATAAAAACGTTCAAAATCATTTGAATCAAGATACTCTTTTGAGCGTTCATACTCAACATGAAAATACAGCGGGCGAAATTTCTTATTTACCTCTAAATCAATTTCAGCTAACTGCTCGATTCGAGTCACAGAATATTCTGAAATTACAATTATAACATCTGCTTCCTTGCCCTCAATTTTTATGTAACCTTCTTGGACATAAGGGATCTCTTCCAATTTCTTTTTATAAAGTTGCTTCAACTCTTGCCAGGCCGGGGGTTCAACTTCCTCAATAATTCGTTTGAGGAACTTATATTCTTGAGATTTTGCAGGGCTTTCCCCTAACTCCCCATAACGGGCAACAATTTTCGCGCACAAGTCCGAAATTGCCTCCTTCACGCTGTCGCCAGTGCCGCATAGTTCGGCATCATCGTAGGTGGCGGTCACGGTATCGTCCACTCTTTCGATCAAGATCGGGATTGGCTGGCGCAGATGGTACGAGGGATGCCTCAGATTTTGGATCCAATGGGTTTCAGAAAGTTGGCGTAACTCTGCGCGTATTATTTCCCTTATCTCTGAAGGTTTGAAATCCTCAAGTGTCATCGTTGCCTCCTAATAGATGTTTAAGACAATTACCAACATGGTGACGATAGTTCATATACTCATCTTTAGTCACCGCCCAAGCAATGGGATCGGCATGGGAAACAGGGCTTTTATTGCGTCGGTCAAACAAATTTCGTATTTGCGCGTATGTTTCGTGGGGGATTTCCTGTTTCCTAAGAAACGCAGCTACCTGATTTGCCTCATATCTTTTTTCATTCCTAGCTTCCTCATCTAATATACCGCAAATAGCGTGAATTTCGTTAAGCAGGTGATTAAGCGCAACTGAATATTCCTCTTTTTGTTCCCACAAAACCCTTAATCTGATCTGTTCAGTCACATTGGGTTCAACGATTTTCGAGACCTCCTCTGCCCTCAAGTCGTAATAACCTATTAATTTTGGCGGCAGGCTATCTTCAAAAATTTCCATAACTTCTTTCATCCGAGGACTTTGCTTGAGAAGTTCAAGTAGTTTAAGTTTAGCCTGATCAAACTCTATCTGACAGAGGTAACTTAGGATAAGATATATATCTCTTGACGTTAAATCTTTTTTCGATCGAAGGAATTTCTCAAACTTTTCTGGGACGTCCTCACACGCTAATATCAAGATAATAATTGGCAATGGGTATGCGTTGACCAGTTCAAAATCAAAGCCGCCAGAACTCATAAAAATCTCTTTCAAATGGGACTTGTAGTCAGACTTTTTGAGCATCTCCTGAACCTTCTCGTCATATACCCCTTTGAGTATCTCTTCCTCTAAATCACGATTTCTTTGAAAATGGGGGTCTATAGAAGAACCTTTCAAATTATCCAACTGTTCAAAGATGTTGTCAACTTTCTTATTAGGCGACTCTTTATTTTCTTCATCTGCAATTTCAATCCCCTGTGAAACCTTTTTCAAGTCTTTCTCAAGTTCCTTTTTATCGTCTTCCTTTTCCATATCGAAAAGCTTTGTTTTAGGGTTAAGCCGAAGTCCTAAATTTTCATAAAGACAGTCTGAGATACGCGGGGTTAATGAATTGAGAAACTGGTCCCTCAAATCGTCATCCTGCTCTTTGAAAGTGATCGAAATATATATATCGTCCACATAACGGATAATCGCATAGTTCTCCACTGAATCATTGTTCTTACGAAGTTCGTCATCAAGAAATAAATCACCAAAAACTAAAAAGAGATACCCGATAAAATCGGATATGACATTGTTATCTGATTGCGGGATACCTGACGTTCCACCTACAACAAAATTAAAAAAGGAAATAAGTTGAGCTTGAGTTGTTGCATCATAACGCATTGTTTTCTGAATGCTTGGTTTGACACGCTTTTCCAGCAGGTCTAAGAGTTTTGGAATGCCAAGTTCATCGAAATAGTTCTCTATGTCTAAGTAAATAACAACTTTTCGCTTCGTGTTGCTTCTAATTTCCCGTCTTAACCTAAAGTGGACCCCTTGTCGAGGCCAAAATACAGGAAAAATAAGTAAGATAATTGAGAGTTACTAACACTGATTTAGCCGAGATATAGCTCAGCCGGTGTCGCATAATTGAGACTCTGGTGAAGTCGTTTTTGATTATAGAACCGGATATAATGAGTTAATCCATCGAAAAGGGCTTTTGCTGTTGGGTAGAGTTTTGGATAAACATCTTCATACTTGACGCTTCGCCAAAATCGCTCAATGTAGATATTGTCAATGGCTCGCCCCACACCGTCCATGCTCATCGCACTGCCAGCCGCTTCAACCGTATCGGTAAACGCATTGGCAGTAAACTGGACACCTTGGTCGGTATTGAAGATAGTAGGGGTTGCCCCAGATAATGCACGATGTAAGGCGTCAAGACAGAACTGCCCCGATAGACTATTGGATAGCTCCCAAGTAATAACATAACGACTATACCAATCGAGTATTGCCACCAGATACATAAAGCCTTTATCCATCGGGATATAGGTAATGTCAGCCGACCAGACCTCGTTAGCAGCGGTCACCTCATAGTCCCGTAATAGGTATGGGTAAATCCGATGCTCACTGTCAATTGCTGAGCGTTTGGGTTTAGGATAAATCGCTTCTATCCCCATCAAACGCATCAGTCGCTGGATGCGTTTGCGGTTCACCCGGTAGCCAAGCCGCTTGAGATGTTCTGTCATTCGACGACTCCCATAGAAAGGGGTTTGCAGATACTGCTGATCTATCTGTCTCATCAGATGCAGGTTGTCTGCTGACTCTGTAGCTGGTTGATAGTAAAGCATTGACCGAGAAAGACCAAGCAACTCACATTGACGACGGAGGCTCAGTTGCGGGTGATCGGGGTCAACGAGTGTCCGTTTCTGTTCAGTCGCTTGAGGCAGCTTTTTTTTTCAACCAGTCCAGTTCCATATTCAACCGACCAATTTGCTCATACAGACGCGACTCTCTGTCATTCTGTTCACGTTGTCGCTTGGTCGGGTGGGTAGCGAAAATATCGCTTCCCTGTTCAAGCAACTGTTTCTTCCATTGGCTGATTTGGCTCGGATGCAATTGGTGGTCACTTGCCAATTGGCTGATCGTTTTGTCTGATTTGATGGCTTCAAGGGCAACAGTAAACTTGAACCTCGCAGTGTGTCGAATCCGTTTGGTTGACATCTTCAATCCTCCATTTATACGGGTGAGTTAGACGTTAATTCTTACTTAACTCCTGGCCCGAATATTGGGGACCATTATAACCTTTGGCGGAAATCTGTATAGTGGTCTTTATAGAAAACACTATCGGGTTTAAGATTCAGTTTGTCAACCTTAAAGCACAAATTCCCTCCATAATTTGAATGAATATACTCGTGAGATTTATAGTCTTTAAGATATTCTTCAGAAAGTTCGAGCAAATAAAGCCCAACAGCGTAGTAAAGGACTCGCATAGGGCAAGTCATGAAGTTGTACCGACGTAGACCAAGATTTGACTTCGGAATAGTATAGGGAACAACTGCGAACTCTTTCAAGCCGTAAAAAAGGTTATTAACTATCCTAGTCTTGAAGTAGTCTTCATTCTCTAATATCCTAAAGAATTTTTCAAATTTTTCATAATAGAACATTTCAAGAGTTAGGAGTTACGCAGTTGAGCATCCAAATAGGTTATAATAGTGTTTATGAATCCAGCCAAATGTACCGAATATGACTACATCAACTTTGTGATAGCCACCCCGAGTACCTACAGTTGCACAGAGGCAGCCCGCGTGCAGCCTTCAGACGATAATCCACCTGCCCATGACTCATTGAATCGGTTGTTGTATAGACTGCCTGTTGCTTTGAATCCCGATTTATCGGGGCTGATTCAGAATCGTTGTGGCGTGAGGCAGCACCTTGTGTCAACAAAACCCAAGGCGTTTTAGTCATAGACGACTCAACGCTTGATAAACCGTATGCACAGAAGATGGATCTTGTCACCCGTCACTGGTCAGGCAAACACCAACAAGTGGTATCAGGCATTAACCTCATTACACTGATGTGGACAGATGGTGACAGTCACATTCCTTGCGACTATCGCTTGTATAGTAAAGCCCATGATGGTTTGACCAAAAATGACCACTTCCAAGCACTGATTGCCACCGCTGATGCCAGAGGGTTTGCTCCAGAGTGCGTCGTGTTTGACAGTTGGTACAGCAGTTTGAAGAATCTAAAGACGATTCAAAAGTATCAATGGCACTGGTTGACCCAATTGAAGTCGAATCGACAGGTCAACCTCAATAGACAAGGCAATCAACCGGTCAGCCAGTTACCAATTAGCAACAAAGGGACTATCGTTCATCTGAAGGGATACGGATTAATTAAAGTGTTCAGGATCGTTTCCAAAAACGGCAACATTGAATATTGGGCAACAAGTGACCTCTCAATGAACGAACTATTTCGACTCAAATATGCTGAGTTGGGTTGGGCTATTGAAGAATATCATCGCGGTATCAAGCAATTTGTTGGCGTTGAAAGGTGTTTTGCTCGCAAGGCGGTGGCACAACGGAACCATATCGGTCTCGCATTGAGAGCATTTCTACGTTTGGAGCGACACCGGTTTTTGACAGGCATCAGTTGGTTTGAAGCTAAACTCTCCATTATCAGAGATGCTGTCCGGGATTATCTCAATAAACCAATTTACACCTCAACTGCGTAACTCCTAAAGAGTATTAAAATGTCTATTCCCCTGTTTCTTCTTAGTATTCCCTTTTTTCTTCCTAATATTCCCCTTTTTCGTCTCCAGTTGAAACTTCAACAGTTCTAAGGCTTGCAACCAATGACACTTATAATCTAAAAAATAACAGAGTTGAGGTGCATCAGATAAGTTTTTTTGATTCATAGCTGCTTTCCACTTCCCACCTAAATGAAGGGTGCTCATAAATAGCGTTTAATGCGTCCGTGCATCAGGAGAGGGATCTCCTTTCCACAGTGGGACAGGCTTCTTCCGATTTATTGGGATCCTCAACAAGTCGGGACTAACCTTGATGCGTACTCTCAAATGCTGCGCCTCTGTGATTTAGCCAATAACTTGTCCAATCGGTGCCGTTTTTTAATCTGCGATTCAGACACATGTCGCCCCTCTGGGGCTTAGAAGCAGGCACCTATCGCCCAGCTATAAACATGTCGCCCCTCTGGGGCTAAATGCACCCATGAATGCCTGACCGTGTATGCCTGAAGTTACAGAAGAAGATACCTATCGTCCGGTTTGCGTTATTATCAACGAAATAGCCACCAAAAAGTATAATAAATGGGCAGCTCCAGAAGGCAATCTAAAAGCAATGACACCGCTATGTGCTGTGAGCATCGGTAGAGAGTCCCAGATCGGGCAGCCCCTCCACAATCCCAGCCGTTTCCAAACTGACTGTAATCACCTTCCCAATGAGTTTAACAATGTACTGCGGGGCGTCTGGGCGGTTCGGGTCGTTGACGATGCCGCTGCGCTTGTCCGTCTTGACGCAATACTGATCTATCGCCCATTCCAACGCCGACCGATTCCCAAGCCGATAATCAAACGCCTTTGCGGGTATCCCGTCGAGGGTCAGGAAATCGTTGTAGGCCAGCTGCGTTTTGTCTTTGGACAGCTTCATCTTCTCCACGCGCCAATCGAGCGGCGTTTCACGGTTTTCGATGAATGCCAACGGATACTCGGACACTGCTTCATAGCCGATGTGAATTTCCCCTAACCGTTGACCCGCTTTCGCAAACCCCCAGAAATCCGGTGTATACGGTAGACGCGGCAGGTCCCGCTTGAGGTTGGCTTCATACCGCTCCCGGTAATTGGGGTGATGCAGGAGACCGTAGACATAATGGAAGATGTCCCACTTGGTGATTGCCTCGTCTCGGTAATGTGCACGGAATTGTTCCAACGCCCAACCAGTAATATTCTCCCGGCGGTTTGCGCCATCCTCGTCGTAGGTGTAGAAGGGAAAACATTGGGAACCGCCTTGGGGGAGTACATCGGGAATGTTGTTAACCATCAACGCGAACACCGGCCATTCTTGTCCCACCTTGAGCCAAATCACTCGATTTTCTTTCTCTGTCTCAGATATAGGGAAGATAGATGGGAAGACATATACAACATCGCTCATTGCTCGGTCGAAGTAAAGGTTCGATTTTGTGAAGGGGCGATACTGTGAAACCCTCACTTTTTGTTTATTATACTCGGCGATTTTGCCCTGCTTCAATTTCGATTTTAAATCACGACTCCAGCTGATTTTTACGTCATCGTAAATCACGAAATCATCAACGTTTGCATCCCTATCTTCCCGCCGTTTCCATCTATCAACTTCCGCATTATAAGTTTCAATCATCCCGCTCATGTTCTCAGCTAATATGTCTCGGTTGAAGTTGTGCGCCCACGCATCACGATTGGTTTTAACACCGCTGCTATAAGTCTTAAAAATCACATCCACCGCCTCACCTTTTGCTGCCTTCGCTTTCTTAGTTCCCATCGGGATGAAGGTCTCAAATTCGGGGTGGAGCCCTTCTGTCAGCCACGTGTAACGTGTGTCGGGTTGAATGGTCTGCCAATCTATATCCCCGAAGTGTTCGCGTCCATTTAGAAAATCGAATTTCTGTTTTTTGTTCCACAGATCATCGGTGCGATGGTAAAAGATACGGGAGGGAACAGAGTCGCCCCTGTTTGTAGTAGGGCGATTTATCGCCCGTCCGGTTTTCACAAATAGGTTGATGCTCACACCAACCCGTATCCCAAATACATTGGCATCCGAGACCTTCAATCCCCTCCGGGCATTTCCACCCAAGTCCAGAATGTAAATCGCGTCGAAATCGTCTGCGAGATGTTTCCGCATCCCGTCGAATGCTACACCATCAAGAAAACTGTTGTTTGTTACAAAGGCGACAACCCCCTCCTCTCCAATCCGGTCCGACGCCCATCGAATCGCCTTCACATAGGGGTCGGAAAGTTTATTTTTATTTCTCGCTGCAGAATCTTTCGCGTATGTCTCCGCAACCCGCGCATCCATCGTTGGATATTTCCGATTTTTGTTGTTGTCATTCTCGTTGACCTGACCGACATTATAGGGTGGATTGCCGATAACCACAAACATCGGGGCTCCCTTTTGGCTCTCAACGCGCTGGGTATTCTCCGGCGCGAATAGCGGCAACTGTCGGTCCTCTGCCAGTTCAAATGTATCCACGAGGCAGATGCCCTCAAAGGGACGATACGCCCCCATCGTCTCATAAAATTCATGCTCGATGTTCATCGACGCGATGTAGTACGGCAGCAGCATCACCTCGTTACAGTGGAGTTCCCCCGTGTATTTATCCTCAAGCGCGGTTGGGCGAATTTCTCGCATCACCCGCACGATGAAATTGCCTGTCCCCACAAACGGGTCAATGATGTGAACAGCCCTATCCGAGATTGTAGGGGCAGCCCTTGTGGCTGCCCTCCCTCCGTTCCCTACACCCTCAAATTCAGTCTTTAATATCTGATCCACGCTTCTCACCATAAAATCGACAATCGGCTGCGGCGTGTAGACCACCCCGTGCGTATCGGCGACTTCCACCGAAAAGCCCTGAAAAAACTGCTCGTAAACCGTGTTGAGGAAACTCTGTTTTTGGGAGAAGTCGTTGATAGTCGCGGCTGCCCGTTCGATTGCTTGGTAGAAACGATCCAAGCTACGCAGAAAATCGTCACGGCTAAACGCCTGCTCGGTGAGTGCCTTGATGACGGTCTCAATCTCGCGGGCAATGACATTGCGGTCGGTGAAATCGGGGTTGCTAAAGACGGTTCGGAAGATCCGCTCGGTCAATAGGTGTTGGATCAGCATCTCCTCAACCGCCGCTTCGGAGAGGTTGGGATTGATCGATTGACGGCATTTCTCGTAAAAATCCTTAAACGCGGTGGTAAAGTGGGGGTTGGTATCCCGTTCTTTTTGGATCAGGGCTGCCAAGCTGTCTCCGAGTGCGGGGACTACCCCCTTGAACTGTGCGACCGCCTCCTCCCACTCGGTGTATTCTTGCGGACGGTGCGAAAAGAAGGTTTCGAGGACCTCTATCAGTTGCGTCGGGTCATTCAGATCGGCATCAAGTGTTTGCCGATCATTCTGCCAAAGGATGGCGCGTTGTGGGGTTTGGAAGAGGATATTGTCGCGGGGGTAGCCTTTTTCAAATTTGCTTAGGACTTCGGCCGGCAGATCATCGTGGATATCCTTCGCCTCCCAATAGCCGTGGGGCAGTTGGAAATCGTCGATTAGTACACCATCGACCACGATTCGTTTGCTTTTAACCGCCCCTGGTCCCCTTATCAGTGGGGTTATTGAATGTTCAGGCACCAAGGTTAAGTTAAACTGCCGCCCACACTGTTCGAGCAGGGATTGAAATGCCGATCGGACAGCGGTTTCGTGTGTAACGCCGAGGCGGTCAAATTGTTTGAGTGCGGCGTAGTAGGCTTTGATGGACTTGTGGGTGGGTTTGAGGGTGAGGGAGGGCATGGTGTGACTTTCCGTAAACATCTTAATTCGATAAATCCGCACTTGGGGTTTCTATCTGTTCATAAGAAAGGTCCGGGAGACTTACCTGTTGATGGGCATGTTCAATGGTCATTGCCACCAAATTGCCAAAGGCATCCAGATCAATATAGATGTTCGCGTTAATCTCTTTCGTTTCGGTCACCTCACGCTCTGAGAATTCAACTAAAGCGGTATCGGTATCATGAAAATATTTAACTTTCATTGATTTTCTCCTGTCGCCTCCGGCACGTGACTGGTAGGGAATAACGATCGTTATTCCCTGCGAAACCTACTACGAATCCGCCGCTTGTAGTAGAGCAATTCATCGTTCGTCCGACGCGCAGTAAATTGCGCTACTACAAACCCAAGGAATTGTCGAGATATGAATCTCGACCTACAATCTAAATTTAACGCAAAGACGCAGAACAAAGAAGAACGAGCAGCTACTTTTCTTTGCGTCCTGGCTCCCTAGTGCTCTGTCAAATAAATGATGATAAGCACCTTCATTGCGAGGTTCGGCGCGGTTACAAACCGCACCTACCGGGCCTGGGGAACAATGTATTAGCGTCCTTGCGTTTTATGCTACTTATCTCAGGATTCATCGGCGACAGCAGCTTGCGCCGCAGCGAGTCGTGCAACCGGCACGCGGAACGGCGAACAGGAAACATAGTCCAAACCTGAGTCGTGGCAGAAAACAACGGAACTCGGCTCACCGCCGTGCTCACCACAAATGCCGACTTTGAGATCTGAGCGCGTTTCGCGTCCTTTGTTCGTGCCGATTTGCACCAACTGACCGACACCGGCCTGATCCAGCACCTGGAACGGGTCATGTTCAAGGATGCCGCCATCCACATACTCGCCCAAGAATTTACCGGCATCGTCGCGGCTCATTCCAAAGGTAGTCTGCGTGAGATCGTTCGTCCCGAAGGAGAAAAATTCCGCCTCCTGCGCGATTTCATCCGCAGTGAGCGCGGCTCTCGGCAACTCGATCATCGTTCCGACAAGATATTCGACCTCGGTGCCGGTCTCCTCGAATACCTTGTTCGCAGCATCGACCACTACCTCACGCTGCAATGCCAGTTCTTGGACATGACCGACCAGCGGGATCATAATCTCGGGGATCGCCTTTACGCCACGTTTGGTAACTTCGACTGCAGCTTCAAAGATTGCCCGCGCCTGCATCTCCGTGATCTCCGGATAGATGATACCGAGACGACACCCGCGGTGCCCCAACATCGGGTTAAACTCGTGTAACGCCTCCCGTTGCTGATACAATGTTGCAGCAGGAGTACCGATTTTATCCGCAAGTTCCTGGACATCTTCATCCGTGTGGGGCAGGAACTCATGGAGCGGTGGATCGAGTGTCCGAATTGTGACAGGGTACCCGTCCATCGCCTCAAAGATGCCGACGAAATCCTCACGCTGATACGGAAGTAACTTGTCGAGCGCTGCCTTGCGGCCAGCCTCATCTTTTGCGAGGATCATCTCGCGGACAGCATCAATCCGCTCTCCCTCAAAGAACATGTGCTCGGTACGACAGAGACCGATGCCCTCTGCGCCGAACCCTCTCGCGGTCTGTGAATCTCCAGGCGTGTCCGCATTTGTGCGTACACCGAGTTTACGGAACTCATCCGCCCACTCCATGAGGACGCCAAAGTCGCCACTCAATTCAGGATCGATCAGCGTGACCGCCCCCTCAATCACTTCACCGGTTGAACCGTTGAGCGTGATGTGGTCTCCCTCCGTCAGCCGAAGTTCGCCAGCCTGAAATTCCTTCGCTGCCTCGTTGACGGTGATTTCACTACAACCTGCGACACAGCATTTTCCCATACCTCGTGCGACAACAGCCGCGTGTGAGGTCATCCCGCCGCGCGCCGTTAAAATGCCTTCTGCGGCGTGCATCCCACCGATATCCTCCGGAGATGTTTCGGTGCGAACCAGAATCACTTTTTCGCCGGCAGCGACCAGTTCCTCCGCACGAGCCGCTGTGAAGACCACTTTACCCACAGCAGCCCCGGGGGAGGCGGGTAGCCCCTTTGCAATCGGGTCAACTTGGACATCAGGATCGATCATCGGGTGAAGCAGCTGTTCCAGATCATCCGGCGGGATACGGGTCAGGGCGGTCGCTTTGTCGATAAGCCCCTCGTCAACCATTTCAACGGCGGTGCGCACGGCAGCGGCGCCGGTTCGCTTGCCGTTACGGGTCTGGAGCATATAAAGGCGTCTGTCCTGAATCGTGAATTCGACATCCTGCATATCGCGGTAGTGCGCTTCCAACGTTTCCCCAATAGACGTCAGCTGCTCATAGGCAGCCGGCATGACACCCTGGAGTTCATCAATCGGTTGTGGCGTACGGATTCCTGCAACAACATCCTCGCCCTGGGCGTTCATGAGGAATTCGCCGTAAAAGGAGTTCTCGCCGGTCGAGGGATCCCGTGTGAACGCAACCCCCGTTCCCGACGTTTCGCCCATATTTCCGTAGACCATCGCCTGGACATTGACCGCCGTCCGTCCGAGTTCTTCAGAGATATTGTTCAACCGACGGTAGATGAGCGCCCGATCGTTGTTTGACGATTCAAAAACAGCGTCCCTCGCCATGTCGAGCTGCTGACGTGGGTCATCGGGGAAATCTGCCCCCGTCTCCTCTTTGACGAGTGCCTTAAACTCGGAAACCAGTTCCGCTAAATCACTCGCGTCTAAATCTGTATCAAGTTCGACACCTTTTGCGGCTTTTTTTGCTTCCAAGAGGTGCTCAAACGCATCGTGTTCGACGCCAAGGACCACATCTCCGAACATCTGCACAAATCGACGATAGGCATCATAGGCGAAGCGTTCATTCCCCGACCTCGCGGCTAATCCTTTGACCGCATCGTCGTTCAAGCCGAGGTTGAGGATGGTGTCCATCATACCGGGCATCGACACTGCTGCGCCGGATCTGACAGAAACGAGCAGTGGGTTCTCGGTATCCCCGAACTGTGCATCCATCGCCCCTTCCAACTTTTGCAAATTTTCATCAATCTGTTCGTCAAGTCCATCTGGATATTGGTTACCGTTTTCGTGATATAACCTGCCGGTTTCGGTCGATATTGTGAAGCCGGGTGGAACCGGGATACCCAAGCTGGTCATTTCAGCGAGGTTGGCGCCTTTACCGCCAAGCAGGCTTCTCATCTCAGCGCTGCCATCGGTCTGACCGGTCCCGAAAAAGTAAACGTATTTGTCTTGAGCCATTAAAAACCTCCTTAAAAGAATAACGCGTAACGAGTTACAGGTACGAGATTATCGTTTCCTCAATAACGTGAGTACGTAAGAAATTGAACAAAGAAAATCCCTCCACGAAGGGAGGGATACTTGTAAATGAACCTGCCTGCACATCAGTTAGGCGGATCACTGCTGCGATACTGAAATGGTTAGGGCTCTGTCAAATAAATGCTAATGGTCCTGCTCGTTGTGGATTGACAAATCCACAACACCGCCGCAAGTCGGGCTTGGATATGGCTATCCAAGTTGCTCTGAATCCCGATTTATCGGGGTCTCGGACTCTCCCCGATAAATCGGGACAGGCGGAACGGAGCCGAGCAGGGAGTAAATTATGATAAGTACGTTCATTGCGATGTCCGGTGCGGTTACAAACCGCACCTACCGGGCCTGGGGAACTCCGACAATGTGCTAGTTATTCTCGGCGCCCTCATTAATCCAATCGATGATACTTTGAATTTGAGCTGCCTCTAAAGGTTCGCTTGGAGGAGGGGGCATCCTGCCTTGAACAATCTGTTTGACTATTTTGCTCTCTCTCGCATTGCCTGCAATGACAACAGCCCCATCGTCCCCTCCCGCACTGATGGTGTCATACGTGCGGAGATCAACGCCGTGCGGTCCCCCAGCAACATGGCAACCCGGGATGGCACATCGGTTTGTCAGGATAGGCGAAATATCGGCACTAAAAGAGGGGCTCGGTCTACCAGCTGCCGCCGGATTGTCAAATGCCAAACCAAGATTACTCACAGCATCATTAAAATCATCGCCTTCATCACCGTGCACATGGTCATGGCCATGACCATCGTCTACCACCTCGTTATCGCCTCCACAGCCAAACATCAGTCCAACAACAAGTAGTAAGACAAGTCCAATTTTTATTCTATACAACAATTGTTTCCTCCAGCTTGCCCTCTCAGATTCCGCCTGCAAATGATGTGCGGAAAGGAAGCATTCTCGCTACATTTTAATTATTCTTGGCGCCCTCATTGATCCAATCGACGATAAGTTGGATCTGGGCTGCGTCCAAAGGCGGTCCTTCAGGGGGCATCTTGCCCTCTGCAATTTCTTCTACTATTTCGCTCTCTCTTGCATCATTGACAATGACGATAGCACCTTCGTCTCCACCCTTCATGAGCATGTCATACGTGCGGAGATCAATATCATGCGGGCCATCAACAACATGGCACTCTGCAATGGCACATCGTTTTGTCAGGATAGGGGCGATATCAGCGCTAAAAGAAGGACTCGGTCTACCAGCATCCGTGGGATTGTCAAAGACCAGACCAAGATCCTTAATAGCACTCCCACATCCAAACATTAATCCGACGGCGAGTACCAAGACGATTACTATTTTTATTTTATACATCAATCATTCCCTCCGGCTGGTTGCTTTATGTTCCACTTGTTAAAATGTACAGAACTTACGCAGCTGGGAGTTGGGCAGGCACAAGTTGCTTTGAATCCCGATTCCATCGGGGACCTGCCCCTATATTGAGCCAATTCCCTGTAGGGGCAACCCTTGTGGTTGCCCTTGCTGCTGAAGTGCGTAATGCCTAATGTAATCGTCGGGACTAATCTACTAATACAATTACCCCGCAGCCGATGCGTGCGCCAGCATTACCCGAAGGCTGCGACGTAAAATCGTCGGCATCCGCATGGACAATCATGCTTTTGCCAACAACATCTAGGATGGAGCCGGTGCCCATTTCCCAAAGGTCTGTCGTCAACTCAATTTTACCTGTGCCATCCTCACCAACATTTATATTGCCGATGTCTCCGAGGTGGAATTCACCTTCTCCCCATTTTCCGTGATCAACGTTAGTGGGATTCCAATGGCCGCCGGCGGATGTGCCATCGGGTGCACTACAATCGCCATACTCATGAATATGCACGCCGTGAAGCCCCGGAGATACGTTCTGAACCTCAACGATGAGTGTGATTGTATCACCGCTCTGTGTAAAAATTGCTGTTCCGGTCAGATTACTTCCGCTCGTCGGACCGATGACTGCAATCGCTTGTTGTGATGGTATCGGAGGGATTACTATCTCCTGTGCTATATCGCACCCCATCCAAGAAACAGAAACACAAACTAACAACAGTAGCCATATCGTCTTTATACCAAAGGCAACTAAACGTTTTTTCATCGTTATATCCTCCATAGTTAAGAGATTGTTTTATAAAGTAGGTGAAACAGCCATCTTTCGCCATTTTAGGGGCAAAATTAACCGATTTTGAGGGTATTTACCCGTAAAATGACAATTTTCAGAAATTAATTTCGATTCATCGGGATAGGCTCTAAATTGAATAGATCATTCGGCTGGCTTCTTCATACTCGGCTTGCAGGGGGTCAGTGGAAAGGAAGAGTTTTTGGTAGGGTTCGTAAAGTTGGATATAGCTCCAATTAACACCGCACAGAATCTTTCGCTCATTCGCCAGCTTCACAAAACGACCGCGGAACTTTGCCCGAGTAGTCTCCGGTGGGTGGTGCATTGCTTGCTCAACCTCACTATCGCTGACAATTCGTTCAACGCGTCCATCTTTTTCGAGCTTATAGTACAATCCAAGCTCGGGCCGAATATT
Source organism: Candidatus Poribacteria bacterium (assembly GCA_965220385.1). Taxonomy (GTDB): domain Bacteria; phylum Poribacteria; class WGA-4E; order WGA-4E; family PCPOR2b; genus PCPOR2b. Next base: position 3,675,849 of record OZ244825.1, read on the forward strand.
GTGGTACTGTAGATCCAGCATCAACACTTTGGCGGAATTCCATTTGAGTTGTCGGCTTTCCACATAGGTTTCAATCAACTTTTTCTTGATAACCCAATCAAGTTCTCGATCAAGCTGCATCGGATCGGTTTCCAAACAGGTCAACACATATTCCCACCGCGCCATAATCTGATCGGTGACTGGATCGGATTCCACCTGCTCAAAATACTGCTTGGCGCATTCGAGGTATTCCCACTGCATCTCAACGCCTGAAAGCCGTTTGCCGTTCTCTAGTTCAATTTTACGGGTACAGGTAATATCTTCGGAGATCTGCTGAATCGCGCGGACGGAATCGCGCAACGCGAGGCGCTGCTTGATGAAGTTGTCTTCGATCATCCGCAAAACGATTGCTGTCGTACCGATCTTGAGGTAGGTGGCAAACTCCGACATATTGGAGTCGCCAACGATCACGTGTAGCCGACGATATTTTTCTCGGTCCGCATGCGGCTCATCACGCGTGTTGATGATGCCTCGTGCCGTTGTTGTCGCAATTGAGATCTCTTCACGGATATGTTGTGCGCGTTGGGAGATTGCGTATGCGCCACGGTTGGTAGATTTGACTTTCCCCGCCCCGGCAAAGACTTGGCGCGTTACAAAGAAGGGAATGAGTTGCGCAGCGAGTTGCCGAAAACTCACACGGCGATCCATCAGATAGTTTTCATGGCAGCCATAGGTGTTGCCGGGCGTATCGGTATTATTCTTGAAAACCGAAATCCGCCCAAGAAATCCATCGGCTTGCATTTTCCGCTCTGCCGCGACAGATAGCCGCTCGATAATTCGCTCACCGGCTTTATCGTGGCTCACCAGGTCGCTCACATTATCGCATTCGGGGGTTGCATATTCGGGGTGGCAACCGATGTCCTGATAAAACCGAGCACCGTTCTCGAGGAAAACATCCGGATACATCCGCCCAGAAATGATTTCGCGAAACAGATACATCACCGCATTTTGGATCGATAGCGCTTTGCCGCCGCGCCGATCCGATGTGCAGATGATCCCGTACTCGTTTTCCAGGCCATAAATCCTTCGGTTCATGCGCTCAAAATCTCACTGAGTTCGTCGGGAAGCAAACGTTTAAATTTGCGCCGATTGAGAGTTTCGTCGAGTACGGCTGCTTCAATTGTCTCAGCCGTCACTTGGTATCGCTCTGCCTCGTCGACCTCTGCTTCGATCGTTTCAAAGGTCCTTGCCGCAAGCCGCACAGCACCATTCAGGTCCAAACCACCGCTATATTCATTTTCGAGGATACCAGCGATTTCATCTGCCCGTCCGCCGATAACGGTATATTCATTGTCTTCCCAAAACGTTCCATCAAAAGACAGATGATAGATCCTGTTGCTAGATGAAGAATCTTCGCGGATTTCGCACAGGAGAAGCTCTACCTCAAGCGGTTTCGCATCAGACTGTCGATATATCCCACCGATCTGCTGTGAATACTGATTTGCGAGCCATCGCGCCGTAACATCTTCACGGTTGAAGGTAAATCCCTTGATTTCGGCACCCTGAATCCCAGCGTATCGTAATGCTTCGTAGTCGGGGTAAAGCCCGGTCGCTGCAAGTGCGATCCGATCATAGATTTCCGAAATCTTGAAAACCGTCGCCAACGGATTTTCTGCAACCATCAGAATACCGTCGCAGTACTCTAAAACAATAACCTCTTTGGCTTTCTCGATCCCCTTCCGAGCAAAATCCTCCTTTTCCTGCATGATTTGCTCGGGCGACACGTAGTACGGTGCGGGCATCTACCCCTCCCTTAAATAGCAGGTGTCGATTGTCAGTAGTCCTCAATGCGGCTGAGCCACGATAGACACACCCTGATTTTCCCGCTGGTTTTGCCAATCCAGCGGACACCCTTGTGGCAAACTGATTGCCAATCTTGAATTATTAATTGCGGAGTCTGTCGAGTAGCTCAGTATAGAGTTCTTTAACCTCTGAATCCGGTATATCTGAGATTCCCGTGGAGTCAATGATCTTGATTGTTGGGAAAATCTCCCGAATAAAATCGGGACCGCCTGTCGCGACATCTTCATCGGCGGCATCCCAGAGTGCCTCCGCGACTATCTGTAGGGCACCATCTCGGGACATATCGGAGCTATACAGCTTTTTCAGCGTTGCTTGCGCATCCTTGCCACCGGATCCAGTCGCATAGTATTCGCTTTCTTCGTATCGCCCCCCTATCGCATCGTATTTGAAGATCTTTCCCTCTTTCCGCTTGAGGTCATACCCCGCGAAGATCGGAACGACTACCAATCCCTGCATCGCCATGGGCAAGTTGGACTTGACCATATTTGACAGTGAATTGGCTTTGCCTTCAAGGCTTAACTGTGAGCCCTCTATCTTTTCATAGAACTCCACCTGGACCTGAAAGAGCTTCGCCATCTCCATCGCTGGTCCGGCGACGCCTGCAATAGCGATCGCCGAATAGGTATCTACCTCATAGACCTTCCGGATACGCCGCTCCCCCACCTGAAACCCCGCCGTTGCCTGACGGTCTCCTGCGATGATAATCCCCTCATTATAAACGACAGCCAGTATAGTCGTCCCTTCAAGCAGGTTATCGTAAAGATCCATCAAGCTGGGAGCTGGCACATGCTGTCCTTTCCAGTTTGCAGCGGGTGAGTCTGGCAGGGACGTTATGCCGAACGCCCCTGTGCCAAACTTTGATAGAAGCTCCGGGCGTTCCCTTTGCAAAAGCTCAAGGAAATCGGAGGTTCGATGGTCGGAGCCGCTAAAGACCACTACTCTCCTCCTCGCTGAATGTAATTCTCGACAAATTCTTCTGAATCCTCTTCCAAGATTTCGTCGATTTCATCAAGGATTTGATCGAGGTCCTCTTTAATCTCTTCGCCTTGCTCTACGACTTCTTGATCCGGTTGAACTTCCTCAGTTTCCTGAGTCCGTTTCTCTTTTTGATCCTGTTGCTTTTCGGCTGGCATGTTGCTTTCCTCCTTCTAATCGTTGGATGTCAGAACGGCTTGCACCAGTTCTGCAGCCGTGCAGTCTCTCAATAGATCACCCGTCATCTCCTGTGTTCCGAAGTGCGGTCGATCCATCAAGATTTTATCTAGAGAAGAATCGTCAGTACAAAAAATCATTGAATTCCAGCTTGCGCTGTGAATTTCGTTGGGAAATTTTTGTAAACACATGCCACGAAAATAGGCACGTGTATCAACAGGTGGATTGTTAATCGCTTGAACAATCTCCTCATGTTTGAGGAGTCGTTCAACACGTCCATTTTTCAGCAACCTCGCATACAACCCCTTATTCGGACGGATGTCATGATATTGCAAGTCTAACATCCGAATTTGGTGATCCGAATGGGTTAAACTGTGGCGTCGCAGGTACGCATCAATCAGTCGCTTCTTAATCACCCAATCGAGGTGCCGATCTAAACTCATCGGATCCTCGTCGAGACGGTCGAGAACAAATTCCCACGTCTTCATTACGTCACTCACAACATCGGACACATCCGCTGTGGGAATATGTTTGTGCGCCAACTCAAGATATTCGCGCTGAACCTCAATCGGCGTCCATCTCCGACCATCCTCTAAAACCAGAGATTCTTTACAAGAAAGGTCGCGTGACACCGTCTTGATCGCCAAAACAGGGTCAGAGAGCCTGAACTCATCTCCGACCACACCCTGTTCGATGAGCTGCAGTACAATCGCCGTAATTCCCACCTTCAAATAGATGGAAAACTCCGACATATTGGAATCACCGACAATCACGTGCAGGCGGCGGTATAACGCCTCATCGGCGTGCGGCTCGTCCCGCGTATTGATAATTGGACGCGCCACCATCGTGCTGAGACCAACTTCAGTCTCGAAAAAATCGGCACGCTGGGAGATTTGATAATCCGTTTCCGATGCGCCATTTTCAGCGCCGATTTTACCGCTCCCTGTGATGGGCTGCCGCGTCACGAGGAAGGGCGTTAATCCATCGACGATATCTTGGAAAGGAACGTTCCGAGACATTAGATAATTTTCGTGAGCGCCGTAGCTGTGTCCCTTATAATCGCTGTTATTCTTATAAATAATAATCTCTTGATTCGCAGGCAACAGCTCTTGGGCAGCCAGACGGCTCAAATCTAATATCAGGTCCCCCGCCTTCTCATATTTGACCAAATCGCGCGCATTGGTGCATTCCGGGGTGCAATACTCTGGGTGCGCGTGATCGACATAGTAGCGTCCACCGTTGGCGAGAACATCATTGATGAGACTATTATTTTCCTGATCTGGGATGTCAGTTTCCCCTTCAGAAACAAACCCCCTCGCGTCCATCAATGGGCTTTCCTGATCATAGTCCCAAGTGATTCCCTTGATCCCACGGTCCTTATAGATATTGACGACAAGCGTTGAGGCCGCGACCGGATCCGGATCTCGCGCATTTTTGACCGAAATGCCATATTCGGTTTCGGTCCCCATAATCGTTGGTACGGTCATAATCTGCCTTAGAGGTAAGCGCCACCTTTGACGGTTCTTACATCCCGTTTTTTCGGCTCTGGCTCGTGGGTCAACGCCTTAATGTTGACGATCCGATCGCCTTTCCGTCCCGATATCTTCGCCCAATCATCGGGATTGGTGGTGTTAGGCAGATCTTCATTCTCCTTATATTCTTCTTGGATCGCCATTTCGAGATCTTCGAGGGTCATGCCCTTCTCTTTCCCTTCAGAATCGATCAGCCGTTTGATTGCCATCTTCTTGGCACGATCAACGATGTTTTCAATCATCGCACCGCTCGCAAAATCCTTGAAGTAGAGCGTCTCACGTTCTCCACGATTGTAGGTTACCTCAATGAACTTGTTCTCGTCGGTGGTCGCGTACATCTTCTCAATCGCTTGGGCAGCGAGTGCGTCAGCCGCTTTTTCCCGATCGCCATCGCATTTTTCCAGCATGGACGGGGCAATTGGAAGATCTGGCGTCAGGTATATAGCGAAAATATCTTTTGCCCCCTCAGCTTCGGGGCGATCAACCTTAATTTTGATGTCCAACCGGCCGGGACGTAAAACAGCGGGATCCAGAAGATCTTGGCGGTTGCTCGCACCGATGACAACCACATCTCTAAGCCCTTCGACCCCATCGATCTCAGCGAGGAATTGAGGAACCACCGTTGATTCCATATCGGACGAAATACCCATGCCTCTGGATCTGAAAAGCGAGTCCATCTCATCAAAGAAGATGATAACTGGAACCCCCTCTTTGGACTTGTCCTTGGCTTTCTGGAAGACTTCTCGAATCTTTCGCTCCGTCTCACCGACATACTTATTCAGCAGCTCGGGTCCTTTGATATTGATAAAATAGCTTTCAACATCATCTCTACCTGTCTGCTCCCTAACCCGCGCAGCCAAGCTGTTGGCGACCGCTTTGGCGATTAAGGTCTTACCGCAGCCGGGTGGACCGTAGAGTAGCACACCTTTCGGAGGTTTTAGCCGGAATTCCTTGTATTCTTCCGGGTAGAGGTAGGGCGTTTCGATAGCATCCCGAATCGCCTCAATCTGTTCATTCAATCCACCAATATCCGAATACTTAATGTTCGGCACCTCTTCAAGCAGCAGGTCTTCAACTTCAAGTTTAGGTAGCCTCTCCATAACCATCCCTGTGATCGGGTTCAGCATGACATTATCCCCGAACTTAAGCTCCGCCTCATTGAGCGGATCCGATACTTCCACGACTCGCTCTTCATCGGCGCGCAGAGTCACAAGCACACGGTTATCATCAAGCATTTCCTTGACCTTGACCACTTCGCCTTGCCGCTCAAACTCCCTAACACTCACAACATTCATCACGCCGTTGACGATAACCTCTTGACCTTTTTGGAGCTGATCGGCGTCGATTTCCGGATCCGCATTGACACGCCACCTTTTGCCACCAAGGTCGATATCAAGTGTCCCGTCATCGTTGGATTGAAGGTATACGCCGTAGTTGTTCGGTGGCGCACTGAGTTGTTCGACCTTCTCCTTCAACTGCTCCAACTTCTCCTTCGCTTCTTGAAGGGTACCAGTCAACTTCCGATTTCTACGGTGGGCGTGCATTAAGTCGCGGGTCATTTCGTAGAGACGAACTTCAACATCGTCGGAAGGCGCAGCGTTTAAGCGTCTTCTCAAGTCATCAATTTCGCTCTCCAACGACTCGATAGTGAATGTCAGTTCACGAATCTTTCTTTCGTAGGATATCCGCTCTGAGGAAGGCGCGGACAGATTCGCCTGATCTTCCATCTCTTCAAGGGCATCTCCCGAACCTTTTGTTTCGGATGGGTTCTTGATGGTAGCCATAGTAACCTTACCTCGGTATATATCTTTAGAATTACGGGATGGGGGGCTATCATTATACCGGCGGGAAATAGCGCGCCATCTCGCATTATTAGTTCCAAAAGGAGCTTACTTCTAAGATTTAAATATGTAACCGATAATTCCTCCGGGTTTTGAGTAGATCAATTTCCATCACAATCTCACTCCCGGGTGTCACCATACTGCTCAAGAATGGATTAGATTATAGCATTGGACTATAGTGGTGTCAAGTAAAATATCCCATCACGCCAAGGCTGAAGCGTTAGTTCAAACCCTCATTAAACTCAACAATGACAACGCTTTATTGTGCCGCATTAAATACTTCGTTCAGGAACTGAATCGACGGAGGAACTTCCTTATCAAAATCCCTAAAATTGCACTCCACAGAGACCCGTTTGTTGTATCCCGCATCAGCAAGGCTTTCGGCAAAACGTCGATAATCGTATTCACCGCTGCCCGGATAGAGCCGATCCGTGTCTGCGACATGCACATGCACAATCCGCTCTCCCGCACGAACGATTTCATCAAACGCTTCCCCTTCAAGCATCTGGTGATAAAAGTCAACGAGCACTTGGACTTCCGGTTGCATCAATTCGTCAGCAAACTGAACCGCCTCGGCGATGCTGTTAATCATGTTTGTCTCCGCGCGGTTAAGGGGTTCTATGGCGATAACAAGTCCGTGTTGACCTGCGTAATTCCCAGCGGCATCCAAGAACTCAAGGATCTGGTCATGCGCCCGCTTGCGAGAAAATCCCTCCGGCACACCCCGTGCGCCGCCGCTCCCAAACACAATAATCTCACCGCCAAGTTCGGCTGCACGTTCCGTCGCATTCGCCAAGTAATTGTCCAGTCGGGCCTTGTCAACATCTGGACCCGTCACTTTCAAATCAGCAGGGATAAAGCTATTAAAGCATTCGGCTCGCAGCGAGTAATCGGATAGCACCTCCTTGAAACCCTCGAAAAGGGATTTTGGGGATTCCGGGCAGAGCATTCCCACGCCGAACTCGAAAAAATCGCACCCCGCCTCCGACAAAGTTTTGAGCGTTGCAGGTGCTTTCTCTAACTTCGCTCTGTAAGCCGAACCGGTGTCCAACTGTTTGGCATCAACCATCTGTGGAACAAAGGAGGCGAGTCCTGCACAACAACTCAATTTCATGGGCGAGTCTCCTTTTATTACACAGTTTTCCCAATAAGGTGTTCCCACATTTCCATCCGCAACCCACGTTCCTTGTAGTGATCGGATTGGGAACAGGCGCATGCTCTCTCGAAGCTGAAGCGACGCATTGATGCAGCGACTTCCTCCGGATGGTGGTTCCAGCTTGGCGATTTCGGCTCGCTGCCGCGAGTGAAAAGAAACTTGAGCATGTAACGTGTCTTTGTTCCACGATTCGCCGATGCGGCGTGCCAGATGTCGTAGTGTGTGATCGCCACAGTACCTGCCTTGACGGTAAGGGGGACCTGCTCACGGAAGTTGGCGTATGTCGCCATGCGGTCGGTCGGGGCATTGCGGAAGTGTGTTCCGGGCATGATCACCGTCGGTCCCAGTTCTGCGGACACATCTTGGGGATAATACATTGCCAAGACAGTTTGGATGTGATGATGCCGTTTGTTTGTGCCATCTTGGTGCCACGCTTGGCTCCGCGTACCGGGCGGGTTCACGTGACAGTGGCGGTGGCCGTTCATCTGCATATCTTCGCCGAGTAGGCTTACCAATGCACCGCGTACCTTGGGATGATCGTAGACCTGATAGAGTTTCGGGACTTTATCCAGAATCCCATCGCCCGGATTGTTTCGCGGGATATCTAACGCCTCAAGCTCTTCGTAGATCAATTCGTTGAAGCCGTCAGGGAAATCTGCTTCAACAATATGGGAGCCGTGGATGATAAAAGAGATGATTTCGTCGTCACTCAATAGATACGGTTTGTCAGCCATCGTAAACCTCCAATTTTTGTAGGATAAACTCGTAGCCTAAGATGTCAATCTCCCGGTCATCAAATTCCGTTCGTTGATCCGGAAAGTGGATGACCTGCCAGCCGTCCAGAACCGCGTCGTGCACGGTATTGTAGAGCCACTCCTGCTCCTCTGTCACAATCTCCGTGACTGAACCCTCCACCGGTTCGTGTAACGCCAGCCCGATGACCTGAGAACGGATGTTCGGTGTCACCGCGTGGAGATAGAGCAGGCGCTGTCGCGTGTCTTTCCGGTTTGTGCTGATAATCTGGCGGAGTTGATCTAGATCGCCGCCCTGAATCCCGCCATTATCCAGTTTGGCACGTGCCTCGTCAATCCATCCCTCAATTGCTGCAAAAGCGGTTGGCATAGTCCTCTCTCTCTCTCGGTTGTTTTGGTTTAGCAAAGAACCGTTTGTAGGAGGGGTATCCTTACCCCGACCGTAACTACGCAATGAACCCGCCCCTACAAACCCACAAAAAACCAACGACAGGCTCGTAGTAGCCCAATTCATTGGGCGTTAAGACGACGGGCAATGAATGCCCTACTACAAACCCGACAATAAGTCGCCCTACGACGAATCTGAACCAAACCAATCCCACCCCTTTCCATAATCTCGCACAGGATAAGCGGTCCAGAGATCTCGCAGCCATTCAACCCCAAAGTGATTTTGATACCAATGCAAACTCGAACAAGTCCAGTCCAACGGCCTTTGCACGTAGTCATGCTTTGTCGGGTTGTAGTGGATATAATTCAGCGTTGTGTAGTAATGCCGTTCATTACGAATCTGTCGATCACTGAAAGAATGCCAAATTTTTCGTCCAGACACCCTTGCTCGACGATTCAACATTCGCGCCGTGCGGGCATGGACGCGACGCAGGGGCTGACTGATAACTGAAAGGGGTTGGCATTGAGCCAATAGATGATAATGATTGGGTAACACCACCCAACTGCCTATGGAAACTTTGACAACTTGAAGTTCTTTCAATAACTCATATAGAAGCCACACCCGGTCCTCTTCGGTCTGGAAGTATCGCTTATGTTCGTAAGTGGCAGCAGTAATCAGAAACCACCTTTCGGCACAATGAAAATGAGGGGGTTCATGCAGCGGCAAGCCTCTCGACTGTCGCTGGCGCAGGGTTTCGGCTTTCTGTTCGGGTGTTAGCGTACGATAACGGTACATATTCCTATGCCCTTGCGTCCGGACGGGCAATGAATTGCCCTACTACAAACCTACTAACAACCAATGACTGGCTCGTAGTAGCCCAATTCATTGGGCGTTCTTCATACAGACAGGTGATAAATTCCCGATAAATCGGGATTCAAAGCAAACTACCACAAACCAACCCTGTCATTACCCATGCAACAGAACAATAACCCGTCCATAGGCGTACCTTCATTTCACGTCCGGACGGGCAATGAATTGCCCTACTACAAACCTACTAACAACCAATGACTGGCTCGTAGTAGCCCAATTCATTGGGCGTTCTTCATACAGACGGGTAATAAATCCCCGATAAATCGGGATTCAAAGCAAACTACCACAAACCAACCCTGTCATTACCCATGCAACAGAACAATAACCCGTCCATAGGCGTACCTTCATTTCACGTCCGGACGGGCAATGAATTGCCCTACTACAAACCTATAAAAAACCAATCACTGGCTCGTAGTAGCCCAATTCATTGGGCGTTCTTCATACAGACGGGTGATAAATTCCCGATAAATCGGGATTCAAAGCAATCTGCTACAAACTTATTCATTATTCCGCGTCCGGACGGGCAATGAATCGTCCTACTACAAACCTGCTTACTGTTAGATTTACGCATTGGTATTCGGCATGGAATCAAAGCCGAGCAGTCGCTTCATCGTCGGTGTTGCACGCGAAACAACCTCCTCAGACACGATTTTCTGTTGATCTTGCTGCGGCTTCATAAAAGAACGACAGAAGAAACCGAGCAGACAGACACGCGCACGGTCGGTGTGGTTCGCGGAGGAAGCGTGCCACAGCGATCCATTGATAATCATCACAGAACCCTTTGGACCGGTAATCTGTAGTTCGTCGTCGTACCCGACACCCGGTTCTGGACGGGAGTTCACCCGGAGGTGGCTGCCGGGGACGCAACGGGTCGCGCCGTTCTCAGGTGTAAAATCGTCGAGAAACCAGACACTATTGGCGGAAAGGGCAAAACTCGGACGGGGAGTCGGCATCCCACCCAGCGGGTGATCAATGTGAAATCCGCCATCCGGCGCACCGGGACCAATGATGTTCACAGTGAACGAACTGAGCGTACAGTCCTCACCGAGTAGGTACTCTATCGAGTTGAGTACACGCGGATACTGGATAGCGTCTTCAAATATATCGCCTTTGTCCACCAGATTCCACACCCGCTGTGCCCTGTCTTCCATGTACACATGCTCCGTTAGCACATCCCGTTCTTGCTCAGCGAGTGCCATCGATCGCTCGCGCAATGCGTCCGCGTGATCGGCTGTTATAGCGTTTTTCAGAAGTACAAAGCCGTGTTCATCAAGATGGGCCTTCTCTGCATCTGTAAGCATCGATATCTCCTTCGTTACATGTCGTGTTTCATATCCTGTCGCTTCAAGGCTGGTGGTCTGTATTTACCGGCGGTTCATCGTTACCCATAAAGCGTTCCATCGTATTGATGGTTGCGGGAGAAGTTCGGAAATCGGCAACCCACGGCTCACGGAAATAAGCCAGTTTCTCGCGTGGTAGACCCGCCATCACTTCGGGTGGAATCTTCAGTCGATGCCAGTGGGTGGCGAGATGTGCATAGGCGTGGAGAATAGCGACACGCGGTGTATCCCGTTTCCAGATCGGTCCCGCATGACAGAGGTTTTCTGTAAAGAAGATAGCGCTGCCAGCCGGGCATTCGTAGCGCACCAAAAATTCGCTCTCCTTCCCATCCTCCCACGACATATGATCCGGGTGCATCGGGAAGTTTGCCTTGTGACTGCCGACGATAAAGCAGGTCGCGCCGTCCTCCTTCTTCACATCGGTCAGTTCAAAGACGACCCGCACCATCCCCGCATGGATTCGTCCGTTCTGGACACGATAGCCAAAGATAGGGTCTGCCTGTCCCGGTCCACCGCCGTGCAGTTCGCCGTGGCACTCACCCTTCAATCGCCAAGTCAATCCACACCCCTCCAGTCGAACATCGGGACCGATGATTTCGTGCAACACCTCAATAACCTTTGGGTGATCAATCAGCAGGCTTGCTGCCCCTCCTGGAATGGATCGATGTTCCGGCGGCAGGGACTCAGGATTGTGCTGAATTCGATCGGCTTGATCAATAATTGCAGCAACTTCATCGGGCGTCAAAATCGCTGGACGGACTAAAAAACCGGTTAAGTCAAACCGGAAACGTTCCTCTTCGGTCAACCCCATATTGCTTCCTCCATATTCGTGTTTTCAGGTTCAGGGACGGTGATCTGTATTCACCGCTGGCTCATCGTTATCCATAAAGCGTTCCATCGTATTATGAGTCGCCGGGCGAGTTCGGAAATCAGCAATCCACGGCTCACGGAAATAGGCTTGCTTTTCTCGTGGCAGCCCCGCCATCACCTCCGGCGGAATCGTCAACCGATGCCAATGGGTGGCGAGATGGGCGTAGGCGTGGAGAATAGCGATGCGCGGTGTATCCCGTTTCCAGATCGGTCCCGCATGACAGAGGTTCTCCGTAAAAAAGATGGCGCTGCCCGCAGGGCATTCGTAACGCACCAAAAACTCGCTCTCCTTCCCATCCTCCCACGACATATGATCCGGGTGCATCGGGAAGTTCCGCTTGTGGCTGCCGACGATGAAACAGGTTGCACCGTCCTCTTTCTTCACATCAGTCAGTTCAAAAACAACTCGTACCATCCCCGCGTGAATTCGACCATTCTGGACACGATAGCCGAAGATCGGATCCGCCTGTCCCCGTGCACCGCCGTGCAGTTCGCCGTGGCACTCACCCTTCAACCGCCACGTCAATCCACACGCCTCTAGCCGGATATCGGGACCGATGATCTCGTGCAATACCTCAATAACCTTTGGATGGTCAATCAGCAGGCTTGCTGCCCCTCCCGGAATTCTCCGATGCTCTGGCGGCAGGGACTCAGGGTTATGCCGAATCCGGTCGGCTTGGTCAACGATTGCACCAACCTCATCGGGCGTCAAGATCGCCGGACGGACTAAAAAACCGGTTAAATCAAACCGGAAACGTTCCTCTTCGGTCATCGCCATATTACTATCCTTCGTATCCGCATTTTCGTGATCAAGGACGGTGATCGGTATTCACCGACGATTCATCATTATTGATAAAACGTTCCATTGTATTATGGGTCGCTGGACGGGTACGGAAGTCGGCAATCCACGGCTCACGAAAATAGGCTTGCTTTTCTCGTGGCAGTCCGGCGATCACTTCAGGGGGAATCGTAAGCCGATGCCAATGGGTTGCGAGATGGGCGTAAGCGTTCAGCACCGTTACGCGCGGTTCTTCCCGTTGCCACACGGGTCCCGCGTGACAGAGATTCTCCGTAAAAAAGACCGCACTGCCAGCTGGGCAGTCGTAACTCATTAAGAACGGGCTTCGTTTTTCCGGATCCAACGACAGATGATCCGGGTGCATCGGAAAATTCGACTTGTGGCTGCCCACAATGAAATGCGTCCCACCATCTTCCTTACCGACATCAGTCAGTTCAAAGACGACCCGCACCATCCCCGCGTGAATCCGTCCCTCCCTAACACGGTAACCGAAGATAGGGTCTGCCTGTTGGGGGCCGCCGCCATGAAGGTCCCCGTGCGCCTCCCCTTTCCGACGCCAGACACAATAGCTATTTTCAAGCCGAATATCCGGACCAATAATGTCGTGTAGCACGTCAATGACCTTTGGGTGATCAATTAGTACACTCGACGGGCCGCTTGGCACAGCGCGGTGTTCTGGAGGCAATGATTCCACATCGTGTCTGATATGGTATATCTGATCTCTAATCGCAGCAATTTCTTCCGACGTAAGGATAGCCGGACGTATCAGAAAGCCGGTTAAATCGAAACGGAAACGTTCCTCTTCAGTCAACCCCATAGTTCTTTTCCTCCATGTGGCTCATTTGATTCGTTAATCAGCACCTCAATCTCAGTGACGAGAATCTCCAATTCCCGCACTCTCCATAGTCTTCCACACGTATCGAAGGGTCCCTCAAGAAGTGTGGTATATCTTTCAAGAAAATTGGGAGGCAATAGGCTCAGTTTTTCGTATTCAATTTCTGGTCGTTTGACTGCTGGATCATATTTTTCATTAGCAGCGAACAGCAGGGTGTAAAGTGCATCACACATTCTGTAGAAAAAGAAATGGAAAAATGTAAGACCGAATCCTCTTTTGACCCCGTCTTTAAGTTCCACGAGACAATCTTTCAGAGTATCCAAGCTGTTCGAAATCAGCCGCGCCTTGAGTTGAGCTGGATAAGGATAGAGGCGATCGATAAGATTCCTCAAGAATGAATCGGGATCGTGCAGAATAATTCCGTTCTCCAACAGCCCAAGCATCGTATAGGGACGGAACTTTTGCTCAGGAATAGATGTCGCCCCCTCCTGCGTGACCCGTCTGACAACGGTACGGATCCAGCCTGCTGTGTTGTACGAGATCTCGAACCGAGTCTCATTCATACAGAACTGATCAACTTGGGGAGACCACTGATTATCCCACCCCAATGCGCCCTGGCTCTCCTCAAAGTGAGTGGCACCCTTAACGCTTTTCAAGACGCGGCGTCGATCTGCGGCGGGAACAATTTCAGGTTCACAGAAGACGAAAAGATCGAGATCGGAGTATTCATCAAACGTGCCCATCGCATACGAACCGAAGCACAAAATTGCCTCCACGCCTTCAAGCCTTGCGAGGTTCTCAACGATAGGGGCAGTTTTGTTGTGGACGAAATTTATCGGTTCCATTTTCCACTTATGGCGTCCCTTTTCACGCTTCGGCGTAGGGACGGAAGCCGCGAACCATCAGCCCGCGCTGCTCATTCGTTTTCTTTGCTTCGGCAGCCCGTTTCTCCGCCTCCGCACGATTTGCAGTGGTGGTCCCACCAATAACAACGTAATCGTCCACCCGCCGGTAACGGTTAATGAATACCGGACGCGGCTTGTCCGAGTGATTCTGCTTGGAGCCGTGAATCATCTTGACGTGGAAAAAGATGGAGTCCCCCGCTTCACCGATAATCGGCAGTGCCCGCTCCCATGGCCACTCATCATCATCTAAGCCGAGATGCGAAAAGGTATCGATATGTTTGAGTTGACCGAGCCGATGTGAACCGGGAACGACATGCAGTGCGCCATTTACCAGATCCGTGTCCACCACGTAGTTCAGAATCCCGACAGGACCTTCGTAACGGTGTTCGAAGTATGCGGAATCTTGGTGCAGGTGTTTCGGATGCCCACCGACCGGCTCTTTATAAAGGCACTGCCCTTGCCCGTAGACCTCGACATTCTCCCCCAGAATCGCCTCAACGATATCTATCGTACGCTCATCGAGTGCAGAGCGGAAGAATGCGGCACTGGTAAAATAGTTAATTGCCAAGACCATGATCTGCTTATCACGGGAGTAGCCGGGCGGTGCTGGCAGAAACAGGGTCCCGTTTGGCGTTCGCCAGCCCTCCACAATCTTCTCTGCACAATCAAGTGAAGCGATCGACTCAGCGGCAGCCGCTTCAATGTCTCGGTGGATCCCATCGATGTACGGTTTCATTAATCCACGGACGACAAGCGCGCCGTGCTTCTTAAACGTCTCCGCAGCCGCTTGCGGGTCCAAGTCATCTGCAAACACTTCGATATCTTCAACTGTTACAGCCGAATCTGTTGCCATAGGTGAATCTCCGTGTTGAAGTGAGGATGCTGTTACCACGTCAAGAGCATAGCATACCCGCCTCAATTATGTCAAAATTTCGATCTTTTCTTGAGAACTTCAAGTAGGCAAGACATTTACCGATATTATACCAATTCCTCACTAAGATATGTTACAAATTTTCACTGTCCAAAAAGCGTTGATTTTGTAGCCAACTCTGTGGTATTTTGATTGTGGTTGTGCAGTCCACCATCCTATCCCCAAGAAAGGAGCTCCTTGTTGATTATCGAAGTAATCCGTCGAACAGTTGACACCTTGTTTAATCGAAAGATTAAAGCGTCAAATAATACTCTGATGAACCTCCCAGATCCGCGGATAGCACTGAAAGAATATTTCGGATATGACGATTTCCGTGAAGGTCAGCGTGAGGTAGTTGAGAAACTTCTATCTGGAAGAAACCTGCTCGGTGCTTTTCCAACTGCGTTTGGCAAATCTATCTGCTATCAGTTGCCGGGGCTGATGTCGCCGGGGCTTACGGTGGTTATCTCCCCGTTAATCTCGTTGATGAAAGATCAGGTAGATGCCTTGCAAGAAAGGGGAACTGATTCGGTAGGTTTACTGAATAGCAGTTTGACTCCTGAGGAGTATCAACAGGAACTGAAGCGGTTAGAGAACGGTGAGATGAAGCTGCTGTATGTGTCGCCAGAACGGTTCCGTAGCCGCCGATTTCTGAACACCTTAAAATCCCATAAGATTTCGTTGTTTGTGGTTGATGAAGCACATTGCATCTCTCAGTGGGGTCATGACTTTCGACCAGATTACCTTGCGCTCCGGACTGCTATTCAAGCGGTGCAGCCCCATTCCGCTGCGCTATTCACAGCGACGGCAACGCCGGATGTGAGAGAGGACATCGTAAAACAGCTCCGAGTTGAGAAGTGCGATACCTTAATCCGGAGTGTAGAGCGTCCCAATCTAAAGTTCAGTGTCTGTGAGGTGCCGGGCGAACCGGAGAAATATCAGTTGCTTGCAAAGCAGTTGGAACAACTCACGGGGAAAGGGATTGTGTATGCCGGTACGCGGCGGCAGACCGAGGAGATTGCGGAATACCTCAAAGGGAAGGGATACCGTGTCGATTTTTATCACGGTGCTAGGGAAGAATCGGAACGGACACGGGTACAAGATGCGTTTTTCGACGATACGGAGGCGGGGATCGAAATCGTGGTTGCGACCAACGCATTCGGGATGGGAATTGATAAGCCCGACATCCGGTACGTTATCCATTGGTCAATTTCGGGATCGCTCGAACACTACTATCAGGAAGCGGGGCGCGCGGGACGGGACGGTAAGGACTCGAAGTGTATCCTGTTCTTCTGTTCGGGCGACAGACGTTTGCAGGATTTTTTTATAGAAGAGAGCGCACCCAATCAGCCAAACCTGTTAAAGTTGCTGAAGCTGATCGAGGACTCGCCATCGGTCGGTAAGTTCCGGTTGGTCAGCACACAGGAGATGGAATCCAGAGGCGACGTTGATGAAAGCAGAATTCGGGTAGGGATCAGCTATCTCGAAAAACTCGGTTTCCTCGAAAGGCTATCCAACATCCCATCGAACATATCCGTGGATCTTATCAACGATTCAAACAGCGAGTCGAGGATACTGGTTAGTCTACGAGATGAGCCAAGAATCCGGATAATCGATTTCTGCCAAAAACATGATCTATATCCAGATGAATTGATCGAGGAATTGACCGACCTACAAAGCGATGAGGATCTAAGATACTCGGGGGCGGAGGATACGATGTTGATCAAGTTGTTCCATGGAAGCAAGCTGTTCGGGAACATGGCCGAGGACAAGGTGGGTGAGAAACAATATATCCAAAACAAGCGGGGGCAGCTCGACCAGATGATTCTCTATGCGAAAACGGGCAGCTGCAGGGGCAAGTTGGTAAGACAATATTTCGGGGAACGGGTCGATGACGACTATCGCTGCAACCTCTGTGACATCTGTGATCCGAGCCTCCTCGATGCCTATAATTCGCTTATCGAGGAAGTTATGCAGCACTACCCTCGGTAGGCGGGGATGGGATTCGACTAATCGTGGGATAAGATGCCCACCCACGGAGGACGGATTTCGTTAACAGTTTATTATTGACGTACTCCCAACCCTAAAGGAGTTTTCGCTAAGATGAACGGCGAGTTTTCAGTTGTTCAAGGTATTCCTGTGTACGCTTCAGTTCTCGACGCGCAGCGTCGTCAGCTTTGCGTTTTGCTGCTGTCTTATCGTTGTACTCAAGCCCCCATGAACCTTTTCTGAGGCGCTTGAGGGTAAATTCCCCACCCGCCTGCCGGTTCACGTAATCAAGCAGATTTCGCAAAATCCAGTAGACATCTGACGCAGCATACCGGAGATCGCTGTCAGCCCCCTGTTCCCCAATAAAATCGAGGGCGAGTCTCGCCAATTCAACAGCCTCTTTCGCGGTGTAATGCTTGTCACCGTCTAACTGAATGGTTACCATTGCTCCGCCCCGTGGAAATCATGTACCGACCTTAATTGTGGGCATTCTCGCCGGTTGTGCATCAAAGTGGATGTCTGGCTTCGTACTATTGCGGACCTGAATGAGTTGTGCAGCGATACTCACTGCAATCTCTGGCACAGTCTTGGAGTTGATATCCAATCCAATCGGCGCATATACTTTTGCCAATCTCTCTTCCGGAATACCCAAGTCTCTCAAATCGTCATAGATTAGCTTAATCTTTCGACGGCTGCCAATCAGACCGACATAGCGTGCATTCGACTCGATGACACTGTGGAGGGCTTCCTCATCGTGCTGATGTCCCCGTGTGACAATGACTGCGTACGTCAAATGGTCGACGGGATACTTACGCAACTCCTCCGCAATATCGCCGATGATGATTTCGTCAGCTTCGGGGAGACGCTCTTCAGAGGCAAAATCAACCCGGTCATCAACGATCGCAACATTAAAGCCGAGCCATTTTCCGAGATGACACAGCGCTTGCCCGACATGTCCTGCACCGGCAATGAGCAATGTGGGACGTGGCTGTACCGCATCCATAAAGACCCAAACCGCTCCCTCTCTGTCGTCAGAGTCTTCGGGCTGCCACCGAAACACGCCGGGAGCATCCTTCTCTAGGACTTCAATCAGCTCATCTTGGAGTGCGGTCTCTAACGCTGCATCTCCTAGCGAGCCGACCTTTTCGCCATTCGCTGGAAACAGCATTTTCGCGCCGACTTGGATATGGTCTATTTCACTTTTGACGACTGTGGTAGAGACAAGGGGAATTTTTGCTTCCGAGAGTTCTTGCAACCGCGTTAATATCAGTGAATCTTCCTCGGTTCGAGGAAGGTCAATGAAAATCTTCATATTCCCGCCGCAGATAAGCCCATCGTCCCATCCGTAGTCGCTATCCAGCTGAAAATCGAGCAGACGCGGGTTTCCGCCTTGCATCAACCCGATTGCCTGCCGCCGCGCTTCTGCCTCCACGCATCCGCCGCCGAGCGTTCCGACATTGCGCAGGTCTGGCAGAATGAGTAATTTAGATCCCGGCTTTTGCGGGGTAGATCCCTTTGTTTCTACGACCGTACAGTAGGCACCAATCTCGTCGGACTCAATTAGCTCAATAACTTTTTGGTATATCTCTCTCATTTTTCTTCCCTCGCATCTGGTCAACTAGAATGTTCGTTGTTCTTTAACGCTTTTTGTTACCAACTGGGTGAACTGTTCCTGCTGAACGTCAGTCAAATCGAGTTGAAGAATTGATTCCGCTCCCTCCCCACCAATCTGTGTCGGAACATTGAGGTAAACCCTTGCTGCACTGGATTGAATGAGGGAACTGACGCACATGATTCGTTTCTTGTCCAAGACAATTGCTGTAACAATTTGTGAAATCCAAGCAGCCAGCGTATATGGTGCATCGGTGGTACTAGATTTTTTATGTGTGCCCTGTGCCGCTTCCGTCAATGTATTAATCTGCCCGCCATCTAATAACTCAGTTAGCGGTATACCATTCACACGACAGTATTGCGGGAGCGGGTAGATTACCTCGTCATTCCCGATGGCAAGTACTGTGACATCTTCCACAGAGACGCTCAGTTGATGGGCAATTTGGGTCTTCAGATACGCGCACCCTATCCCACCAGAGAGTCCAATTACCTGATTTGCCTCTGCTGCAAGTTGGCGATAAACGTAAAAAGCGAGCGAACATGCTGAAGGCGTTGCGACAACAACTCGCGCCTTCGGTGCTTGACGTTTGATGTGCTGAGCAGAACGTTGAACTAGCGAGACATTTGCTCGGCGCTGCACTTGAGTAGGGCGTGATGTGTGGGGAAGTAAAATCACAATCTGTGAATCTGCCAGTGCCGACCAATCATAAGTCATACGTAGTTCAGTGTCAGCGCCCCCAATGGCAACTGCTTGTTTCAGGTCTTGCAGCGTATCCTGGAGTGGTACTGGCTTATCGTCCACCCAAACAACTTCAGAAAAGAGGTTCAGGTGACAAATTGTTGATGCAACAGGAGCAATCCAACTTCCCCCTCCGAGGAGACTTATCTTCATCTCAATAGCGACCATCCAACAGTTGGGACTTGACAGTTGGGACTTGAAACCTTTAGCAAGCCGGTTCACAAAATCGTTTCAACGAGCGTCTGGAAGTTCTCTTCCAGCAATTCGCGTTGTTTATCCATGTCAGATCCAGGAGCCAGCTTTGCTTCAAATAACCGCTCGTAGCGTTCAACGTACTCTAGGAGTGTTTCTATCTCCTTTTCGTAACAGATTATCGAGGATAACACCTTCTCTTTAATTAGGATTGGCAACTCTGCCTCTGTAATCTGCGTCAGTTCCCAGCGCCACAACTTTTCAGACACATAACTCGCATATCGCTCTAGCGTATCGCCTTCATACCCAGCGTCTTGGAGCGCTTTTAACTCCAGCAGTAAGTCTACGGCGATATTGAATACGTTTATCGAAGCGTCCTCCGCATCAGTGGGATCAGGAAAAACCCGTCTCAGCTTCGTCAATGTACGACCGGTGGTGGATATAGGCAACTTGTTTTCAAACAGGAATGCGCGCAGATTCGGATATTCATCAGGAGATTTTACATCCTCCAACCATGTATCCTCAATGGGCGGCAGTGATTGCAAATCAAAGTTCAGTACCTGATGGTCCCGTATCTGATTGATCTTCTGAGAGTGCGGCGTTATTGCTGTCTCCAGCAGGGTTACTGGCGCATTGGTATAGGAGGCAAGGAACTCTATCAACTCCTCAATCTTCGGTTTTTCCTCTTCGATCGCCGCTATCACTTTTGCAGCCGCTTCGGGGGACTGTCCCTTTTTCCGTCCCTTTTTCCCCTTACGTTGCTTTTTGCCCACTTTGGGATTCGTTGCACGGACCAACTGTTTATCAAGCGTCTGCTGGTATGTCAACAATTCCTCACGAAGTGTGCGCAAGGTGGTATCACTATGAATTTGCAGCATATTGGGCGTGCTAATTTCCTGTAGCCCTCGACCAATCCTCGCCTGTAAGGCACGGTCAAGGTTCCGTTTCAGGGTATTTAGATCTTTCTCATTGCGTATAACAATTTTTCCACCAAGCACAAGATCCATCAATCGCTTTGATTCAAGCGGGAGACTGAGATTGATGTCGTAAATTGGCTGAAAGTCTTCGCAGAGATACTCTCGAACTATCCCTTCAGTGAGTATCGCCCACAACGTCCTATAATAGGATTCATGTTCACTTCGTTGTTCCGGAGTATTCTGAATCCACCGCTTAATCATAGGGAAATTATCGCGGACGCGACTCAGGACCGACTCAAACATCTTGTCCGAAATACCAAACCCTTCAAAAGTATTTCCTCTTCGGAGCGAGATGTTGCGTGTGCCCGACGCAGCGGAGTGCTTAGGCATCAACAGAACGTCAGACATCGGCTTGAGAATGGATTCAAATTGTTGCTGATGTCTGTGCGCAAAATTCGCAATCTCTATCAATTCTACCCATAAGTCCCGGAGCCTTTCGGTCTGTTTGGGATGGATCGCTGGATTCAACCCAAGGAGGTGGAGCCGGTCGCGCACCGTTTTGTCCGTCCACTCTGGCAGGCGAATTTCATCCAGAAGTTCCCCGTCCTCAAGTACCATCAACTCCACTGTCTGGAGCAGACCGGCTTCGATAAAATGCTTCTCAAATACAAGGTCGTAGAACAACCCAGTCGCTTGGTCCAGCACTTGATTCGCCAATTTGTAACCAGCCAGAATGAGGTGTCTGATAGTAGTCTGACGCGAATCTTGGAGTTGCCATGTTTCGATAATCGAATCGATACTGTGTCTAAGCGATTCTTTTCTCGGCTCTACATTGTCCTCACCTAAGTGTTCACCGACATATTTCCCAAAAAATTCGCTAAACTCAAATAGCTGATTCCGCAGCTCGTCAATCGCTAAGTCATCCCAAACCTTTTCGTAGATCCGTTGACCCGGTTGGAGTGTAAGTGCCTGAAGTCGACTATCAACGCGACCTTGGAAATTCGTCATAATTTCGTGCGCACGCTGATTCGCCTGCGACACGTACTCATCAACGATTGAGGAGGATTCGGTAACAGCTTCACGAATGGCTTCGTAGTCGCCATTGAGCGTAGTAACAATGAAGTCGACACCGTCCGGAGACAGCGGATTATAGACCGCCGCCGTTGGAAATACCCCTATCGGTCTTAAGCCTTGTGCGGGATGAGGCGATTTGATTTGCCCCTCCTCCTCTGGTGTTGGCTTCCCTTGGAGATACTCACTAAGCCTTAAACAGTAGTTAATGTCGAGCAGATCGGGATAACGCTTGATGTGCGTACGATAAACAACTAAGAGCTGATCGTAGTCACTCTTAGCAACTGAATCGAGCAGGTCATCCTCGTTTAGATGCACACCGTGAATATTCGTCTGTTCCGGAATGATGACCTTCGTTGGGACGGATAAAGTTTCTTGCGATGATGCGAGGACATATCCACCGGTTTTGACGGTGGTCGGCATTGTGAATTCAACTTTCAAAACCTCTTGGACCATCTCTGACAACGTGAGAGATTTGCCTAAATGCACGGTCGTAATATCTTTGAGAACACCATCAGCGAAGTCCGTCACTTGACGTGTGTTGCGCTCTAGTTCTTGTACACTCCTGCGGACACGGTCATGGTCATCCTTCGCTTCCGCCGCAATGTTTGCTTCGTCGATCCACGAGATCCAAGCGCCGGGGCGAGGTCTCATTTTAAGTGTGAGCTGTCCGTCCTCTGAGTCGAATCCGGGGAGAATTTGCCCTTCGGACGATTTCTTTGGCGTCCAAATGAGCAGGTATTTGTCATTCTTCGCGCCAAGCCCCATCCCGAAAGTGTCACCCCAACTGATCCGTCCTTCAACGCTCGATTTTATTTTATCTGTTAAAGCGAAAAGCGAATCTGAGCTAAAGTTTAGAGATAGGTCTTGAATTTGATTCGGTTGGTCTTTATCCAAAATCATTTCCTAACATATCTGATAAAAAAATGGGCAATTCTTTCCCGTACTGCACCTCAGAGGTATGGAAAGCCTTGCCCTAAAAGTTTCTGTCGAGATGTGCCTACTTTATTGTTAAGTACCTGACTAAAAACCGCTGCACATTCTGTCGGGTGGGGTCTACCTCTGACACACTTGTTAGGTAGCCATCACCCCAAGTAAACTCATGTTCGGGTATTTACGAATTCGGATGAAGTCCTTGTTCGGGAATGTCATTATTAGCGATCAACATATCTCGATCAAAGATAAAATCTTTCCGCGAACCGCCGAGAACTTCACCTTCTGTTTGTCTTTCTCTAAAGTATTGCGGGAGCGTAATTCCAGTCATCTGGATTGCATCCTCTGGACACGCTTCGACACAGTATCCACAGAAGATGCAGCGCAGCATATTGATTTCAAAAACTTCCGGGTATTTTTCGCGTTGATAACCTTCTTTTGTTTTCCAGCCTTCGGGCGCCGGGCCGCCTTGAATTGTAATACAATCTGCCGGACAGGCTGTTGCACACATAAAACACGCCACACATTTGACATTTCCTTCCGGGTCTAATGGCAGCTTATGAATACCACGATAGCGGTCATTACGCTCTTCCACACTACGTGGGTCTTCGGGATACTGATAAGTGAACTTCCTTTTGGGAATATGTTTCAGTGTCGTAAGCATACCCTTAATAAGTCCAGGGATGTAAAGCCTGTCCCAAAACGACATCTCTTCATTTACTCTCATAAAAACGGTGTCGCGGCTTTGACAATTAAGCGAAAAATCTTTGCCGGAAAGCCGTTCTCCTTTCGGTGATGGGATATAAATCGAATAGTAGCACAATTTCAATATTAATGCAACAACTATTTTCTATACATTCCTCATCGCGGGTGGGAAACCTTCAGTATTATAGCAACTGTCGCACAGCAATACCGCCACCTCAAGGTGGAACGGATAGCAGTTACTCTGATAAATACTCCTCTTTCAATCCTTCAGGAAACCCATAGGGCGTGCCGGTTCGGGGTACAGGTAGTGGGAAACTCTGTCCCCCTAAGTTTTGGAACATCTCATGTTTACCACATAACCATAGAAACATCTCCGCCACCTTCACCGCGCTTCGGAATTGTTCAACAAGGCCAGAGGCTGGACTGTCATAATCAGCGGTGGCAAAATCGAAGTTAGGATCAACTATCCAATCCCTCGCAGGTGGACGGGTTCGCCAATAGAAATACTTTAGCAAGTTACGGGTCGCAGTTACAGTTGACGAGGGACGACGATGCCAGATATGGTAGACTGTGATAAACACAGAACCTGCTGGCGCATCAGTCGATATTGTATTCTTGATATTTCCTAAATGCCCCATGAGTCTCGACTTCTGCCGAACAAGGTGGGTGCCGGGCACAAGTTGCGTCGGTCCCATCTCTATGGGTGTGTCCTGTGGGTAGTAGAACACCTGAAGGAAGTTTAATTCATGTGTATACTTATAGTTCCCATCAACATGCCAGCCCCCAACTGATGCGATGGGGCACTGAACCCGATGATTCACCATCTGGACAGGCAGATGGAAATCTCTACCTAACAATGACCGCACAGCACCTGCAACTTCAGCATTCCTCATCACCCCTTTAACAAACCATTCCTCATATAAGATGCCATTCATGTAGGGTACGGTAGGATGTGCGTCACAATACTCCACAACACGCTGGTTAATCTCATCAGGCACAACTCCCTCAAGCCTGAGATACCCATCCTTTAGAAACTCAAGTATCTCTGTGTCTGATAGGGTCGGTTCACAGTCATGTGTGGCAGGGTGAATCAATGTCTTTTCTGAAAAGTTATTCATAGCTTAAGTTAGACAGGTAACTCAAATGAAACTCAAAACGGCGGGCATCGCTGTTGGGAGACCACCGTCCTACATCATCACACTATAATTGGGGGCTTCCTCTGTAATCGCAATATCGTGCGGGTGACTTTCGCGATGACCGCTACTCTGCATCCGAACAAACTGACCTTCTGTCCGCAATGATCCAATGTCCGGCGTACCACAATACCCCATCGCAGCCCGGAGACCGCCGACAAGTTGATAGACAAAATCGCCTAACCGTCCCTTGTAAGGCACTCGTCCTTCAATACCTTCCGGCACCAACTTCGCCAAAGATTCACCACTTTGAGAGTATCGCTCGCTACCGAGGCGTTCTTTCATAGCGGATAAAGACCCCATACCTCTGTGAATTTTATAGGTACGACCTTGATAAATGACTGTTTCCCCGGGGCTTTCCTCCGTACCCGCGAGCAGGCTCCCTATCATCACGGAGCTTGCCCCCGCGCCGATCGCCTTCGCAATATCACCAGAATACCGGATACCCCCATCAGCGATAACTGGAACCCCCTCTCTGTTTGCCTCTTGTGCGCAATCGTAAGCCGCCGTGATCTGCGGAATTCCTATTCCCGTAACAACACGGGTCGTACAAATTGAGCCGGGTCCCACACCCACTTTAACAGCATCAACCCCCGCATTAATCAACTGACGCGTTGCTTCGGCGGTTACAACGTTTCCAGCAATCAGTTGTACTTCGGGAAACTCCGACTTAATCCGACGCACCGCATTGATTACATTGTGATGATGACCATGTGCGGTATCAATCGACAGCACATCAACCTCTGCATCAACCAACCTCCCTATTTTTTCTGTATCCCAAGAAGGACTAATTGCTGCACCCACCCTCAACCTTCCAGATTCATCTTTGCAAGCCAGCGGATATTTCTCTACCTTGTCGATATCTTTAATCGTAATCAATCCGCATAGGCGAAACTCCTCATCGACGATCGGGAGCTTCTCCTTCCGAATTTGGTGCAGAATCTGCTTCGCTTTCCCAAGTTCGATACCAGGCGAAGCCGTAACCAACTGTTCACTCGGTGTCATCAGTTCGGTCACAGGTAGGTCAGCATCTTCTTCATATTTCAGATCGCGGTTGGTAATTAACCCAACGAGATAACCCTCTTGGGTTACAATCGGGATACCACCGATGCGGTAACGCGCGGTCAACTCCAACGCATCGCGCACCTTTTTATCGGGAGTCAAGGTAATCGGATCGATAATCATCCCGCTTTCTGAACGTTTGACCTTATCTACTTCATTGACCTGCTGCTCAATCGGACAATTGTAATGGATGAGACCAATACCGCCCTCTCGCGCAAGAGCGATTGCAAGTTCGGATTCCGTAACGGTGTCCATCGAGGCACTGCAAATCGGAATATTGAGGCGAATACGACGGGTCAGCTGCGTACTAGTATCAACCGCGTTCGGCAGAATGTTTGATTCACCGGGAATTAATGAAACATCATCAAATGTCAGGGCTACCTTGGAGAATTTGGGTGGCATTGCATCGGAAATTTTTGTGTCCATCGGGAGTGCCTCCTTCATAATGTAGTAAGGTGAACCAAAGGTTTTAAACCTTGAAGAGTAGATAGGTAGAAAGAGGGAGGAAAATTATTAGATAAGATGTTATCATATCACAACTATATTGTCAAAAAAAATCCCCATTCTTAGTACCTACAAATTTTCTAGGCATATTCAGTCTGCATCCCGCTCCCGTGTCATCTCGTTTCCTTCAAACAGATCGTGGGCAACTGTGCCTTGACTCTGCGCTGGCGGAGCGCTGTCGAGGATATGACAGAAGGTAGGAACAACATCAGCAGCGTGGATGTAACCGTGTGAATCATAATCACGCTCATACCCCTTTTTGATTCCCGGTCCAGCCAGCAGGAGCGTCCCAAAACTAGAGGAGATGTCCTCGTTTCGGGTGGGGAGGAAACCGCCGTGGTGTGCACCATACACTTCGGGCGCACCAGCCGCACCGCCACCAACGATCCCCTTCCACTGACCGTAGTAGCCGCTGACATAGCCGTGATCCCAAGCAAAGATGACATCGCCGCACTGATCGCCCCACTGACCGAGGATATACGCATCCCGCTTCGGCAGCGCAATGGCGATGGGCGTTCGCCCAACCTCTGCATCAACCCAAGTACGCAGTGCCAGCAGAAGTTCCCCCTCAATTTCGTCGAACCCCGGTCCCGGTTCGGTGTTGATGTAGATATCGAAGCCTTTGTCATCCTTGAGATAGGCGCGGGTATTCTCCCAATCTATGTCCTTCTCCAGCACTTCATCCTGCTCAACGCCTTCCGCGCCTTCCTTAAGGGCAGTGAACCCCTCATCGACGAGGAATTTCCGGATGTTAGCGATACGGATGTCGGGGTAGGCTCCATGGTCGCCGAGGACTCCGACACAGGTCTCATCGTCGGCAGCCTCCCAGATACGTCCCAAGACCCGGTCGCCGACCTGATACGCCCGACGAAAGTAGTCCATCGCTTCATCTACGTTGTCTGGATCGTAGCCCGGACAGACGGGATCCACATCGTTGAGATGGATATGGTTCAGATAGTCGAAAAGGTGCCAGTGGCAGATAAAAAAGGAACACCCACGCTCATGCAGCATGTGGTTGGCGACATCGGCGAACCAGATACCCTGATATTCGCACTCTTCAAGCGCAGTATCAAAATCCGCCATACCCGATGTATAAGGCGTCATAGAGGCGTGTTCCTGATAGGGACCAAAGCGTTCAATCAGCTCTGCAGCGAGGTCATCCGGGTAGGTGAAGCCGTCGGCGTAGGTGACCTGTGAACGGTACAGTTTCAAATTGCTCCCGTCAGGCGCGAGTTCCATCAGCTTAAACCGAATCGACGCGTCCTGCTTTCGACCATCGATCTGGAAGGGTTCAATCGCCCAATCGCTCCATTGTCCGACTGCTGTTTCGGCAATTCGCGTATTCCCGTCCTTTTCCCGGCAGATCTGTACGCGATCATACCCCTGCCCACGGCTGTCGATCACAAGGAGGTGAAAGGTGTTGACCTCACCGCCGAGACGCGCATGAACTTCGATCACGGATTCAAGGGGCGGCGATTGACTCGACGGAAGATTCCCCCACCCCGCAGCGGGACGTAGTGCGGGAATCGGTTGAACGCTGCGCTGGGTCCGACGGACAGCCGTTCCATCATGATCCATCTCAACAGTAGCACCCTGATCGCTCGTGGTATAGGCTTGGCAAGACGCCACCTCATAGTCGGTGCTGGCGTGACCGGGGTGACCAAAGCCATCAACCACGAAACCGGATTTGATACCCGATGGCTGGGCTGCTGGATAGTGGACCGCTACGCTTGTTTTGCCATCGCGCTCCAGCGCATTCCAGATCCGCTCGGCATTCGGGGCGCGTCCATCGAAGCTGTTGATCCGTTCACCGGGGGCAATCTCCACACGCCACCGGGTCACGCCATGTGTGCCGGTGTGAGCGCCGGTAGAAAGGGTCGCCCAATTCGTCGGTGTCCAGACGGGGAAAGAAGGAAAGGTCTGGTTGACCGTGCCATCTGTGAGCATCCTCTCAAAGTTCGGCAAACACCCTTCAGCAACAAATTTTTTCATCATCGGGACGATAAAACCATCCATCCCGTATGCGTAGATTTTTTTAGACATAGTGATTTCCTTTTTAGATCCCTCGAATACCCCTAAAACTTCACATTTGATTAACAGAAAAAGTGGTTTGAGAGGTTAAACCCATATAACAAGAATTTATTTGACAATAGACACATTTTCTACCTTCGCTATGCGGGAACGCCGACCGAAGCGTGAATCTGAACAAACTTCCATGTCTCGCCCTCTTTTTCGAGTACACCCGTCAAACGTACTGCCAATTCTTCGGGGTTACCGAGCCACTTGAGCCGCCATATCTGTCGTGTGTAGAACCACGCCACATCGTCCCGTTCCTGAGTGTCAAGATGTTCGTACTCAATTACAATATCAGCTGCGTTTGCGACGATGTTCTGGTAGTAATCTCTTGCGTTTTCGCCGCCTTCGATATGCTCCTCCGGCTCCGTGCCAATTTTTACATAATGGTCCGCTAAAGACATCATGTCGGCAAGTCGATCTGTGTCTCCTGCGATGAGTGCGTCAAAGTAGGTTTTAACTGTTTGGCAGGCGTCCATAACTGTTTTTCTCAAACGTTTGATTAGATCGTTAAGACAATCTCGATTTCGTTTTTTCCTACCTGTAGATTGACCCGAGCAAATAACAACTGATCACCTAACCACGTGACATCCTGTGCATTTGAGGATGCCAACGTGAGCCCAGCGTGATTTCCCCAGACAGCCAATCCGTACGGCATCGCCTTTGTGGATTCCAAGGTGAACTGCATCCGCAACCGGCTGCGCGAACGAGAAGGACGAAATTGCTCAATTTGTGGTATGTTCACCTCTGCACCGTTGCGCGAACTAACTGGCGGCGAGATGTAGTTTGTTACCTGAATCGGTTCTATCTTGCCCTCTTCAAAAACCAACTGACACTCAGTATCGTAATAGGAGAAGATTGATTTCCTCGAATCGGTTGACGCTTCCGCCTCACCTTCTAACTTGGGGCTATCGAGCAGAAAAGTTGGCTGCGTCTGCTCACCGGCCTCTTGGCAGGCACCAACAAGGTCGGGCAGCGATAGGATCTGTGTCTCCGGTGCCTGGCGTACGTACGCCAAGTATGCGTCCAACTGATCGAGTTGCTCCTGTGCCAGCGATGCGACCTCCACAGGGTCAATTTGCTGGATATAAACCAGCAACTGATTCCACTCCGCGTTTGCCGCATAACAATCGAATGCGCCCTGCATTGCCCCGTTTGAGACTTGGAACTGAAGATCGGCGCTTTCCGTCTCCTCGGATTTACGGGTTGTTTGGGCAGGAAGAATCGAAGTCTGGGGGAGACCAACAATTCGGCTTGTGGAAGTACCGCAAAAATTGTGCTTGTCCCCCGACGGAAAGAAGCAACCAAACGGACATCCATCATCTCCTCTATCTTCCCATCCGTACCCCCACAGCCCAGTAAAGCCCACCTCTGCTAAGGCGTAGAGTAGAACGTGATTCTTTTTTACACCTCCTGCAACAGTTGGGTCCGCCCATTCAATTGCCTTTTGAACCCTCCCTCTTTCGGACGAGATGTAACCGGGCAGCTTCTCACGCATCGTCACGATATGCTCTGCCGACCGGTTCAGGTCGTCGGAGTCCGCTTCCGATCCCCAAATCGGTGCGATATTAACCATCAGCGCGAGTTCGTCGCCGTGGGATGTGTGCCATTCGGTTAGATCTGCGGCGAAAGATCGTGCAGATGTCGCCCCAACTCCCCACGTAACAGGAATCTCGTGTTTATGAGCAACTTCGGCGAGGCGACGCATCCCCCGCCTCACCGCATTTCGATCCCCGGCAGTCAGGGTACTAACAAGAGAATAAGTCAACATAATAAATGTTGGTTCATTAGTTCATTGATTCATTAATTAAGGGGTACTCATAAATAGCCTAAGTTGCGATCGGTATGGTTGATTGGTTCAGTTTTTCGCTCCAGCGGAGCGACATGTCTATAGAATCGCGACACGACATACAACTGCGCTCCAGCGGAGCGCAATGTGTAAAGTTGAACCGCTTTAACAGTGGTTCAAGCACAGTTCAACCTGTAGACGCAATGCTTTGTGGATTCCAACCATAGCAAGCGTGTCCATCTCGCAATATGCTCTCAGATCGTTAATCATATTGTCTCTTGCTTCTCCAGTTGGGGTATTTATCATCTTATCCCAGACAGCTTGGGCATCATTACCCTCTTGGATGTCCAAATCCTGGTAGGAAAGAGTAGGCATCAAAACAGGCAGAACGAACTTGAGGGAATTAGAACCACAAAACCCCGGATGTTTATAGTGGTTCTTGAATATTTCCAACTGGTCCCAAAGCCTGCAAATAATTGATTGAAGTGCTTCAGAATGTTCGGGAAAAAATTCAGCCAAGCCCTTAAGTATCCGACGTTCAAAACGAGCGTCGTAAACTACCACTGAACCGACATCAGAAATATGGTCAAGCAAAGATTCTACTAGAGGTAATCTGGGATCAGTTGTACAGGTGTGCAAATATTCGTAGTGGGTACACGAGCCATCGGATTGCAGTATATGACAACTGTACTGAAATGGAAAGTGTTGGAATGGTTTCAATCCTTCAAACCTTGGAACTGCGGGATTAGAGGCTTCAAAGTCAAAGAAGTGGATTGGATATTCTAATTCCGATAATAGGTGTCTGATTACCTCATCGTCAACCTCCGGTTGATTGTTGAAAACCATGTTGACGTAATTGCGCTGATTTTCACTCAATGGAAAATCATCAGGAACATCGCACAGATAAAGGATACCACTGTCTAGCAACTCAGCCTGTCTATTCGGCGAGAGGTACGGAATAGTGAAAATTGAGCAGCATTTAGGAATGTCCCTCCAACAATATTCCTTGAACGAGCAACTATGAGACTTGTCACATCGCTTCCCAATTGGAATATCCGGTTCATCGTTTTCGCCAAGTATTGTTCTGAATGTCTCTACATTGTTGGGGACATCGTCCATCAGTTGATTAACTTGATCCGTTACGTCTTCAGTAATAAACAGATCGCAGAGATCTGGATAAACACACTCTCGATTTGTGTGCATGACTTCCGTTCCAGAGATGGTTACCCCTTGTTCAGTCAAGACATATTTTTGGAAAGCAAGGTCAGCTAGATGTTCTTCTTTGACATCAGCTGCTGCCTCGACCTCAATGATTTTCCACGAGTTCGAGTCTCTCTGAAGAATGTCACATCGTACCCACCAAGTATCATGAAATATAAAAGAGGCGTTAAAAATACACGACATACCGCTGCTTATAGCTTCTTGGGTTTGTTCTGCCGCTTCCCGAGGATCTGTGGTATCAATCAGCATGCCCTCTGGAAACCGACACCGAGCCCGTCTCCTTACTTCTCTACTCTGATCAAGAAGCCATCGTTGTGATTCGGAAGTACGCGTCGCTCTCCCCGGATGGTTCTGTTCATACCAGAAACATCTGTGACATTGTAAGCCGTGCAAGTAATTTGATCTTCTAAGGTAATTTGTCATTGTTGTGGCACTTCCCAAGATTTTATAAAATCGGGTGTTCAGAGGTGCATAGCTTCCTAACCTTGTTAGCCACTTCTATTAGTCGCTGAATACGGTAACTTGACCTACGAGTTATGCAGCAACTTGCGTTATGATATTATAAACCGTCTCGAATTTTCCGTCAACGCATTTCTATGGTGAAGACGAGCCACTCAATGACCGTCGAAAACAGTTATCTTAGCGCAAGTTGCTGGTGTTAAAACCCGAGCGGTTTGCGATTAAGGTTGGAGGTTTTTAGCTTTCGCTCCAGTTGCTTTGAATCCCGACTCGTCGGAGCGGGGCGACATGTGGTTTGCATCAATGGCGGTGCATTTGGTAATTATCCACAAGCACTTACACAATCTAACATTAGCTAACTTTTGGCAAAATGCGCGTGTAGGGTGGGTGATGGATGGCTGTAGGGACAGGTCTTGTACCGCTCCATCAGATAGCTACCAACTTACATAATCGGTAGGAAAAGTGCCGTGAATACCTCTGATAAATCGGCGTCGAAAAGTTATGCACAATGACCTGGCAAAATCTAACAAAATCTAACACTTTTGAAAAAATTTCGACGTTTTCCAGTCGGTTTGTCGGGGTGATTTGGAAAATTTCCCGCCTCCTTCAAACCCGCGCCCTGCCTTGGTTTGGGCGGATTCGGCGAAAGAACAATTAAGGTGATTTTTGGCTGAATACTTAACATATGTTAAGTGTTAAGGTGTTAGAAATCAATATTAGACATCAAAAAATGGCATAAAATCGATGCCGAAAACAGCTCACATTTACCGTTAATTAACCCAAGTTACGGGTTATAGAAAACATTGCAAACCGAGCGTATGCAAGCTAAATTGAATCAATTACCGATCGCAGTGGATTGGCAAATTCACTACGGACGAAAATGGCTCCGTTCCGAGAGTCTGGGACTTGGATATGTCTATCCAAGCCAAGCGGGTGTGACAACCAGCAACTTGCGTTAGGTTAATACAAGTTCAAACGAGGAGATGAGGTATAGGCACAAGTTGATACTCATGCCCTGTGCGATAATTTCTCTTGAAACTACCTAATATGTGTGTTACAATCTGAACTTCCTGAAATCACAAGTTGTGCGAATTGCTTCATAGATATTATCACCCAATATATGATGAGCAATACTGTTATGAGAAATTCGGGAAAAGCGTTACTGCGCTTCACAGCTTTGGGGCTTATTTCATTCCTTTCAATAACTGCTGCCACATCTGCTCAGAACGCCGAACAGGTTGCCGAAAAAGCGTTGGCGGTTACAGTGTATTTAGAGACAGCAGATGGGGATGACAATATCCTCGGATTTGGCAGCGGCTTCCTTGTTGGACCAAGCCAGATTGCAACCAACTTTCATGTTGTTGTGGGAGCAGCAAAAGGCACGGCAAAGTTGGCAGGTAAGCCTGCGACCTATGCCATCGAAGGTATAACTGCAATTGATGAGAAAAACGATCTCGCCATCCTGAAGATTACAGCGTTTGAGGGTGAACCCCTTCCCCTCGGGGATAGCAACACCGTAAAAACCAGCGAGACAATCTACGTCGCAGGTAATCCGAAAGGGTTGGAAGGCTCATTCTCAGATGATACTATCAGTAATATTCACGAAGGGGAGGCAACCAAACGGTTCCAAATGACCGGCCTCATTCACCCGGGCAGTAGTGGGGGACCCGTCCTAAACGGAAACGGCGAAGTTATTGGAATCTCACTCATAACACTTGAAGATGGCCAGAATCGCAATTTCGCCATTCCATCAAATAATCTCAAGGAGCTGCTCGGCCAGTCAGGGAGATCAAAACCCTTATCACGAGGCAAACAATCCATATCCGCCGAAACGCACCTCAGGCGGGGCTATGCCAAGTACAGATTAGATCAATACCAGGAGGCCATTGCGGATTACGATGCCGCTATCAATCTCAAACCCGATTTTGCCTCCGCCTACTACTTTCGAGGAACTGTAAAGCGATCGCTGGGTCAATACAAGGAAGCGATCGAAGATTATGACACAGCTATCGATCTCAATGACAATTTCGCTTTCGCCTACTACTTTCGAGGAACGATAAGGGGTGACCTGGGCGAACACTTTATCGCTATCCAGGACTATAACAAGGCGATCGAAGCCAACCCCGATTATGCCCTCGCTTATCTCAGGCGGGGAATTGCGAATTACCTTCTGGATCGCAATTGGGCGGCAAAGAAGGATTGGAATACTGCGTTGGAACTCGCGGAACAGACCGGTAATAAACGTCTCAAAGCTCAAACTGAAAAACTTCTCAAGCGAGTTGACTAACTCAGTATGAGATGCGGGTAAAATCGGACACTGACAATTCAAGGTTTCCTTTTGGACTGATATTTGGATTGAAGATAGAGTTGTTACAGAACACATAATATGAGTAATGAAATTCCAGACAAAGTCTACGTTTACAATGCTTTGTTACGCTACAATTACTTACCTATAGGCAAAAAATATCCGGATGATATACCGTTCAAAGTCTTTTCCACCGAAGATTTCACGCCTGCTGTGGCTGATGAAATGCTTAACCAATATGAAAATGCAAGAAAGATAGGATATGATCAGATAGAATATCGGGCAACCCGTTTTAATAATGTAACGCGCCTGATACATATTCCACATCCACTACCCTATGCGCACTTATGCAAATGTATATCAAAAAACTGGGAAAAACTCTCGCATATATGTAAAAATCCCAACAGCCAACTGAAACCTACCCAACACGAAGATCACAGACTAATAATGGGAGAGTATGAGGGCTTTGAACGGGTTCCGGCATTTCAACAGGTTGTCATGATGAATAGCGAAGATTTTTCAGACAGGAGATCCCAGTTAAAGATGTCGACGGGAAAATTTTACCGAGTTAAGGCAGATATCGCATCATTTTTTCCTTCTATTTATACGCATTCAATTCCATGGGCAATCGTTGGGCAACAGAAAGCAAAATCAAATCGGGACAATAGCAAATGGTATAATGAACTTGATAAAGTTCAGCGAGACTTAAAACGGGGAGAAACACAAGGGATACCTATTGGTCCGGCTACTTCAAACATTATATCCGAACTCATTTTATCTAAGGTGGATAAAACATTACGTGACAAAAGTAACGACAGCTGTGAGTTTATACGATATATTGACGATTATGAATGCTATTGCGAAACCCGGGAACAAGCAGACAACTTTGTCCTGAATCTTGAGCAGAAATTACGAGAGTACCTCTTGAACTTAAACCCCAAGAAGGTAATGTTTGAAGAACTACCTGTTGGGATTCAAACCGAATGGGTAATCAACTTGAGAAACTATTTACCATCAGGACAGCAGCTATCCGCTGAGCAAATCATGAGTTGTCTAGATTCTGCAATTGACCTGCAAAAGCGTTATCCTGAAGGAAGTGTCTTGAAATATGCTACACGTGTACTCGCCAACTCCAATAAATTTGATACAGCCAGTGCTAGTTTTTTTCTAGAATACCTCATCGCTATAGCGGTTCATACACCTAGTGTGCTTCCAATCCTTTGTCAAGTCGCAAAGGAACATAACGTGGGCTCAAAATTGACAATTGAACCTGTCCTGCAGCAATCTATCAAGTTCCGGCGTTCTGACGCTATTTGTTGGTGTTTGTATTTCATGGGGATCTGTGGCCTAGCAGTTAGTGAAAAACTCGCTAAAGCTATCATTGAGACGGAAGACTGCATGTCAATGGGGATGCTCATCGCCTTAGATCAACATCAAGAAAAAGTCGTTGATTTTCTTTACAGCAAAATGAACTCTGATTCAGAATATGACTACGACCAGTATTGGCTTTTGATTCATGAGTTAGCCCTAGATTATAGCAAATTCAGCTGTTACCGCGAGGAATCTGGATTAAAATTTCTTAGCGAAAAGAATGTTTATTTTATAAAGCGGATAAACACAAGGACCTAACATCTACTTTATACGACGAGGATATAGAAATCCTGAGGATAACCGCATCATGAACAGATCATTGAGTGAAACTGACCCACAGATTGTCCAGATTATGCTTCAAGATCTGGACCGGCTGCAAAATAGCCTGACACTCATCCCTTCGGAAAATTATGTAAGCCGAGCGGTCATGCAGATGCAAGCGAGCATCCTGACCAGTAAATACGCCGAAGGAACACCCGGTGCCCGCTACTACAACGGTTGTGCAGCCGCAGATGGTGTGGAAAGCCTCGCGATCGAGCGTGCAAAGCAGCTTTTCGGTGTCGATCATGTCAACGTCCAGCCGCACGCTGGGAATTTAGCCAATATGGCAGCGTATAAAGCACTCCTTGAGCCGGGCGATACAATTCTGTCGATGCGGTTAGATCACGGCGGTCATCTGAGCCATGGGCTTCCCCAGAACTTCTCGGGCCAATATTACAACATAGTGTCTTACGGTGTTGATCCGGAAACGGAACAGATCAACATCGATACGATAGCTGAACTTGCAAAGGAACACACGCCAAAGCTGATCATCGTAGGCGGCAGTGCTTATCCACGTTGGTTCGACTTTGCCAAGTGGCGAGAAGTTGCCGATTCTGTTGATGCGTATCTGATGGCGGATATCGCCCATATCGCGGGGCTTATTGCCGCAGGTGTGCACCCAGATCCAGTCCCGTATTGCGACGTGCTTACCACGACAACCCACAAAACGTTGCGGGGCCCGCGGGGCGCAATTGTGATGTGTCGGGCTGAATTGGCAGAAGCGGTAGATCGGGCGGTTTTTCCGGGGATACAAGGCGGTCCCTTTATGCACACGATCGCGGCGAAGGCGGTCGCTTTCAAAGAAGCAATGGAACCCGATTTCAAAGCGTATCAGAGCCAAGTTGTGAAGAACGCCAACGCACTCGCCGAAGGGCTGATAGAAAACGGCTTCCGCTTGGTAAGCGGCGGCACAGATAACCACCTCATGCTGGTCGATTTAACGGCAACATACAAGCAGTTGAGCGGACGGCAAGCTGCAGACCACCTTGAAGATGCGGGGATTATTGTCAACAAAAACACGATCCCGTTGGATAAACGGTCTGCGACCACAACGAGCGGTATCCGTCTCGGAACACCGATGCTGGCAGGACGCGGCATGAAAGAGCCGGAGATGCGGTTAATTGCTGATCTGATAAAGGAGACCCTTGAGGGACGCAGAAATTCACAAGCGAAACAGGGGGTAAGGGAAAAAGTTCGAGATCTTTGTGGGCAATTCCCGATCTACGAAGATCTGAATCTATGGACATAGAACAACGTTGAATTACGAAGCCGCTCTCGCCTATATTGATACATTCATTAACTCCGAGAAAAGCCCAAACTTCTCAAGGCAGGCACGCTTTTATAATCTTGAACGGATCTCCCACCTACTGGCGCGCCTGGGGGATCCACATCGCCGCTTGAAAGTTATTCACGTCGCCGGTAGCAAAGGGAAAGGGTCAACGGCAGCACTGATCGCCTCAATCCTGACTCACGCAGGTTACAAAACTGGCTTGTTCACACAACCTCATCTGATTACCCCGCGTGAACGGTGCCGGATCAACTCCCGACTCATTTCAGAGGCGGAATTTGCAGAATATGTTGACCGGCTCAAGCCGTCAATTGAGGCGATAACGGAATCGGAATCGACTGGGCGTGTTTCATTTTTCGAGATTTATACCGCCCTTGCCTTCACCTATTTTGCAGATAACGCGGTCGACTTCGCGGTTATTGAAGTAGGGCTTGGTGGGCGGTTGGATGCAACGAATGTGGTAGATCCGCTTGTAAGCGTTATCACACCGATTAGCTTAGAGCACACAGCGATACTTGGAGATACGCACGAAGCGATAGCAAAAGAGAAAGCAGAGATTATAAAACCGAACCGTCCGGTTGTGGTAGCACCGCAAACCCCTGAAGCGCAGACGGTGTTTGAAGCGGTCGCCGCAGACCGAGACGCATCGATGGATCGGATTGGGCACGATGTTCACCTGAAACGTAAGGATTGGCGTATTAACGGCCAGTCATTTGATCTGACAACGCCATCGGCGTGCTATTCGGACCTCTTTATACCGCTGCTCGGAGAACATCAGGCGATCAACGCAGCAACTGCCATCGCTTGTATTGAACGTATACGCCAAGAAGGATATAGCGTTCCCCGAACCAGCGTCTATGGCGGTTTGAAAGCGGTTCATTGGGCAGGACGTATGCAGGTTGTGGGAGAGTCACCGATTATTTTGCTGGATGGCGCACACTCCCCAACTTCAGCGGAAGTACTGTGCAAAGCGATCCGCGAAGTCTTTTGCTACCGTCGCTTGATCCTTGTTGTGGGCTTGATGCGAGATAAAGACTTGCAAGCTATCGGTCAGATCTTCTGTCCGTTTGCAGATGAAATTATTACAACGCAGGCGTTCGATAACCCTCGTGTCGCGCCTGCCGAAGAGATTGTGGGGGCATGGTCAGAGATAGGGACAAATTTCCATGTCCGTCCAAACGTCCGTGAGGCGATCGCGTTGGCACAATCCATCGCCACGACCTCAGATCTTATCTGCATCGCGGGATCCATCTATATTGTTGGAGAGGCGATGAAGGTACTTGGTATAAACGAAATATAAACAGATAACGAGTAACGAGTAATACGTACAAGAGAGACGCTTACGCATTACGTATTACGCATTATTCTTCATTTTGTTAAAGGAGATGTTTTATGCTTGAAACAGTTTTCAAACGGCTCCGTGAAAGGAGCCGTGGATGTTATATATTTCTCGCTTCATTGGTGGGAATGGCAGTGGTAAATCCTGCTTTTGCAGAATCGGGATCACTCCCACCCCTACCCGTCGCGTGGTGGCTTGTCCCAATCGGCTCACTAATCGCTTTGGGATTCGCATTTGTTTTCTATAAATCGGTCATGCGCCAGGATGAAGGCACAGATGTGATGCGTGAAATCGCCCAAGCTGTCCGCGAAGGGGCGATGGCTTACCTGAGACAGCAGTATAAAGTGGTAGGAATTGTCTTCGCTGTACTATGCGTTATCTTTGTCATTATGGCTTTCGGACTGAATGCCCAAAACAAGGTGGTGCCCTTTGCGTTTTTGACGGGCGGATTTTTCTCAGGGCTTTGTGGTTTTCTCGGCATGAAGACCGCAACGAACGCATCGGCTCGCACGACAAGTGCTGCGATGGAGGGACTAAACTCAGGCTTGCGGATCTCCTTCCGCGCGGGTGCAGTGATGGGGTTGGTGGTTGTCGGCTTCGCCCTATTGGACATCGCCGGTTGGTTTCTGATTCTCTATTACCTATTTCCAAAGATTTTTCCGGGCTTCTTGGGCACAAATCCGCTGCCCCAGATTACTGTAATCATGCTGAGTTTCGGCATGGGCGCCTCGACACAAGCACTCTTCGCACGTGTCGGCGGTGGAATCTACACCAAAGCTGCTGATGTTGGCGCTGATCTCGTAGGGAAGGTGGAAGCTGGTATCCCTGAAGACGATCCGCGTAACCCTGCCGTCATTGCGGATAACGTCGGTGATAACGTTGGCGACGTAGCGGGGATGGGCGCTGACCTGTATGAATCTTATGCGGGATCAATCCTCGCCACCGCTGCCCTTGGCGTTGCGGCGGTTGCAGCGAAAGATCACGACAATATTGCGCTTCAGCTAAAGTACCTCTCCGCACCGATGATCATTGCAGGGATCGGTGTCATCCTCTCGATCTTAGGGATTTACATGGTTCGCACGAAAGAGGGTGCCTCGATGCGTCAACTGATGGGATCGCTCAACCTTGGCATCAACGGAAGCGCAGTTGGTATCGCTATCTGCGCGATTCCGGTGTTGTGGGTTCTTGACCTCCCGAACAAGTGGCAGATTTGGGGTGCTATTATAGCAGGCTTGGCAGCCGGTCTGATTATCGGTAAGGTGACAGAAATATTTACCTCTCACGACTATAAACCCACACGTGCCATCGCCAAGCAAGCTGAAACGGGACCCGCAACGGTTATCATTGAAGGAATCGCTGTGGGTATGGAGTCCACCGCTATCCCCGTGATAACAGTCATCGGTGCAGTCGCTACCAGTTTCTATCTGACGGGTGGCGCGAGCAATGCCTTGATGGGGCTTTACGGTGTCGGTATCGCCGCGGTGGGTATGCTCGCAACGCTGGGTATCACGCTGGCGACCGATGCGTACGGACCGATTGCAGATAATGCAGGCGGTAACGCGGAGATGGCCGAACTCGATCCAAGCGTCCGTCAGCGCACAGATCAACTCGATGCACTTGGAAACACGACCGCAGCGACCGGGAAAGGCTTCGCCATTGGGTCTGCCGCGCTTACTGCTCTCGCGCTTCTCGCGGCTTATCTTGAGGAAGTTCGATATGGGCTAATTCACATGGCGGAAAAGACGCAACTGAACATTCCCGGTGAGGGCATGGTGGATACCGTCAAGGTTAGCATTGCCCAGTTCATGTCCTATTACAATGTGACCCTGATGAACCCGAAAGTGCTGATCGGTCTGTTTATCGGTGCGGGGATGGCGTTTTATTTCTGTGCTTTAACAATGAAAGCGGTAGGGCGTGCCGCCGGTGCGATGGTGCAAGAAGTCCGTCGCCAATTCCGCGAACGACCCGGTATCATGAAACGTGAAGAAAAACCGGACTACGCACGATGCGTCGAAATCTCGACTGTGGGCGCACAAAGAGAGATGATCCTCCCGTCACTGATTGCTATTATCGTTCCAGTAATCGTCGGCTTGGTCTTCAACGTCGCAGGTGTTCTCGGCTTGCTTGCCGGCGGTTTGGCAACCGGATTCGTCTTGGCAGTGATGATGGCAAATGCTGGTGGCGCATGGGACAACGCGAAGAAATACATCGAGGGCGGAGAGCATGGCGGTAAGGGTTCTGACAACCACAACGCAACCGTTGTCGGCGATACCGTTGGTGATCCGTTCAAGGACACATCAGGTCCGTCGCTTAACATCCTCATCAAACTGATGTCGATGGTGTCGGTGGTGTTCGCAGGACTCATTGCGAAATACGGCGATGTGATTGGCGGTTTGTTGGGAATGGGCTGATAGAGTCGCTTTTTAAATTCTTGGAATGAATATAATATGCGATCCGTAAGAATTGAATGGGAAGGCCCCTTCTGTATTGGGGAAGTCCTAGGACTGAATGATCAGAGCGATGACAGCGACGACTATGGCTTATACCAGATCTATGGTCACCATATCATCTTTGAGGCGGACTCCCTGCTCTACATTGGAAAGGCAGAAAGTTTAACCTTCAGTCAACGATTTAACCAGCACCGCTCCGAATGGTTGTGGGAGGAAGAGGGCGTATCAATAAGAATTGGTCGAATTGCGAGTGAAGATTACGCTTATGATCCGCCAGATTGGTCAGATTGGCGAGAAATTCTTAGGGATGCTGAAGCACTTACAATCTACTGGCACTCACCGCCATATAATTCACAGAATATCTCCGACTATAACGGGCAGCCTTTAAAAGTTGTGAACAAAGGTGAACGCGGTGATTTGGTTGCGGAGTACATAAGTGATGAGCGTAAGTCGCAAGTTAAAGAAAATTAGCTTCGCTGAAGAAGGACACCTCTGAAAACAACGAAGGTGTAATCGCATTTCAATTTTCGATTCAGGGCTGAACCGCTAACTTCCGGAGGGTCAAACAATGTTTAAGAAAATCTTAATTGCAAATCGTGGTGAAATTGCGCTTAGGGTTATCCGTGCCTGCCGGGACATGGGTATCAAAACCGTTGCGGTCTACTCGACCGCCGACAAGGAGTCATTGCACGTCCAACATGCGGACGAAGCCTACTGTATCGGACCACCCGCTTCAACGGAAAGCTATCTCAGACCCCCAAACATCATTACCGTCGCTGAGCTAACGGGCGCCGATGCTATTCACCCCGGTGCGGGGTTTCTATCCGAAGACGCACAATTTGCCGAAATCTGCGAAGCCCACGAGATCACCTTTATCGGTCCCACGGCAGAGAATCTGAGAACAATGGGCGACAAGGCGGAAGCAAGAGAAACAATGTCGAAAGCAGGACTTAAGTTGGTGCCGGGAAGCGGCAGTATGCGTCGTCGGCTTCGGCGAAATGTCCGAAAGGGCTTAGTTGAAAATGCTGAAGAAGCGGTCGAAATTGCAGACAAGATCGGTTATCCGGTTGGTATCAAGGCGGTTGCCGGCGGCGGTGGACGTGGCATCCGAATCGCGCATGACGGCACCAGTTTGATGGACTTTTTCCACACGGTGAGAGCAGAAGCGCAATCTGCGTTCGGTAGCACCGAAGTCTACGTTGAAAAGTGGATTGAGAACGCGCGCCACATTGAGGTTCAGATTTTGGCGGACAACCACGGGAACGCTATCCATCTTGGTGAACGGGAATGTTCCATCCAGCGTAAGCATCAGAAACTAGTCGAAGAAGCCCCCGCTTGCTCCCTATCGTCGAAGACGCGTCATGACATCTGTAAGGCAGCCGCTAAAGCCGCGAAATCAATTGGCTACAACAATGTCGGGACGATCGAGTTCGTGGTAGACGCCGATGAGGAATTCTACTTCCTTGAGATGAACACGCGCATCCAAGTCGAGCATACAATAACAGAGATGATCACGGGAACTGATCTACTCAAGGAACAGATCCGGATGGCGTGGGGTGAAGAAATCGGATATAGCCAATCAGATGTTGAGATAACCGGGCACGCCATCGAGTGCCGGATTAATGCGGAAGATCCCGATAACGATCTCACGCCTTCGCCGGGAAAGGTTGACGCGTATCTGCCACCGGGCGGAATCGGCGTCCGCGTGGATGGCTACCTCTATCCCGGCTACGCTGTGCCACCCTTCTACGATTCACTGGTCGCGAAACTGATTGTCCACGGCAGAGATCGGGAAGAAGCGATTGCACGTATGAGGCGCGCTTTGGATGAGTTCACTATTGAAGGGATTAAGACAGTCATCCCGCTCCACCGAAAAATCATGGACGACGAGCGCTTTCTGAACGCACAGGTCTTTACCAACTTTTTGGAATCGGGATTCGGTTTGTAAACTCTGACCGCCACTCACCCCAAACTGTAGTACTACCATCCTGCTCTGCTCCGAGTATAAGCTATGCCCACTTCCATTGATGTCGTTTTCACACCAGATCTCCTCCCTTTTTCTGACCTTACCGGCAAAACGGTTGTCGTCACCGATATCTTGCGTGCGACGACTACCATCACCTTCGCTGTGGCAAACGGCGCGACAGTTATCACGCCAGTCCTGACCCCAGAGGATGCTTTCCGTCTTGCTGCGGATCAACCGAACACCCTTATCGGCGGCGAACGTGGTGGGATAAAGGTTGATGGGTTCGATCTTGGAAATTCCCCGCGCGAATATACCGAAGCGGTAGTCTCAGATCGGCAGATCGTTTTGACAACGACGAACGGAACACGCACCCTACAAGCCTGCCGTGCCGCGGATCAAATTCTCGTTGGGTCTTTTCTCAATCTCCGTGCCATTGTGGATCGGTTGGCACAGGTGGAAGGGGAACTTGTCATCGCGTGTTCTGGCAGGGAGGGTGGTTTCTGCACCGAAGATACTGCATTTGCGGGAGCGTGTGTGGCAGCGTTGGCGGAAACCCAATTGACCGATGCCGCCGAAACAGCAAAGCTCCTCTATCAAACACATCGGGATGATCTGCTTGGAATGCTGAAGAATTGCTATCACGGTCAACGCCTCGCCAGCATTGGACTGGGTGAAGACCTTGAATTCTGTGCCCAAGTGGACATCGTTGACGTTGTTCCCTATCTGGTTGACGGACGGATTACTGCCTAAAACCAGAGGTAATTTCTTTCGCTTATGCCAAGAAATCGTACGCGCTTTGCACCTGCTTAAAGTCATACCTCAATTGCCCTGATCTGCGCTTGCATTCGTCCCTTGAAGCAGACCATACAATGGAACCTTCAGGAGCGGTTGTTTTTTACTGTTGGTATGAATTTCAATGACATCTCGAATTGACTTTGGCGAAGACGCTGTTGGCGTACAGGTGGCTTCGATCTGATATGTTTTCCCCGGCTCCACCTGAACGATTTTGGTCTGAACGATGGATAAACTGTTCACAACTTTCAAGATTTTAAGGTCTGCCTTGCCACGTTTCTCAAGCGTGACAGTGCGGCGAACCGGTGTGTCTACCTGAAGGAACCCCGTGAAAAATTGATTCGGTTCGAGCAGAAGTTCGCCGACTACCGTGCCTTCGACTCCGACATAGATTTCGGAATACTTTTCGGCGTCGGTAGTGACAGTAATCGTTTCACGAAAAGAACCAAGGGGAAGTCCCTGGAGGTCAAAATGCACCCGAGCGATGAGATCCGTCTCGTCGAGCCTTTGAAACTTTGTCTGAACGTGCGGTGAACTGGATTTGACCGATTTGATCCGGATTGTGTCGAATGCTGGGCGGTAAATGACAAAGGACTTGTGAATCAACTCATCCTGTCCAA
This sequence comes from Candidatus Poribacteria bacterium, assembly GCA_965220385.1. Lineage (GTDB taxonomy): Bacteria > Poribacteria > WGA-4E > WGA-4E > PCPOR2b > PCPOR2b. Next base: position 3,719,951 of record OZ244825.1, read on the forward strand.
TCTCCCCAAGGTTGAAATGCCCCGGATAGACGCCCGCAGTCCCGTTGACAATCCCAAAAAGCGAAACGACCATTTCTGGCTCGTCCGGATCATTAGTCTTCAGATACACGGCGACTCGCGTTTTCCCACTATTGTTTGAACCTCGATAGCGCACGTCGAGTTGGGTGGTGCCACCGGGAGGTATCACTTTCTCTTTCAGGTCAACCTTCTCGCAGGTGCAGGAGGGATCCACCTCTAAAATTTCCAATGGACGCCCTCCGACATTCTTTATTGTGAAGGTGTGCTCAACCGCTTCCATCTGCGGAATCGCCCCAAAGTCGTAGGTCGGCGCATCAATTTCAATATCGGGTGCATCTACCGGAATTTGACTTCGCAAGTGTAGCGGAGAAAGCACCATCACGTAGCCTTCCCACATAGATTCAAATTTCTCTCTAGATAAAATCAAGTATCCTTGATTCACATCCCAGATTTCGATCCAATTCCGCTCAATTTTATCGACCACAACGAAGTGATTAGAGGTTGAGTTATCTGGAGTTTTGACAAGAGCAATTAGGGGCATTGGCGATCGGCGAAGATGCCGATAATTGATCTTTTGACCGACGGGCTGCATCCCCAACTGAGAAGCGGCGTCGGCAAGCCCTTTCATTGTCGTTCCTGCCTTTGTCGTTCCCGCCAATTCCCCGACCTTTTCGGGCTTGAGCACCACCCCATGCCTTTCGGCAACTTGGCACAGCGCGTAAGGTCCGCACATCCAAGAAGGAGCCTTCGCTTGGCCGGACTGCGCCAGTCCTCCAACTATAACCAGAATCATGTAAAAAAGTGTGTCTTTGTGCATTGGCACTAAGTACTCCTTTCAGCGAATTCAAGGGCAAACTAGCTCTCATTTTATTCGGTTTACGTCTTTGGTCACTTTTGCCCGATACAACAAACCGTTTGCAGAACTAGACAACCAAAACCGCCAGAAAAACAGAGGGAATTAGTTGTGTACATATTGGACTAAAGCCATACTCTCTTAATTGGGTCACTTCACCCACTTTGAATCATAAAGATTTAAGAATTCCTTTTTGGACAAGCGTTTTCTTAAATCACCTACCCAAATTTGGGAGTTCTCTGGAATATCAACGGTGAATGTTTCTTTGGAAATGTCGTGATTTACCCCAAAATATTTCATCTCAATTTGTGTCATCAAGAGAAGTTGCTTCTGTCCTTCTTGATTAATCGCAAATGTTTGAAAGAAAATTTGTTTGGGGAACCATACCTCCCCGTACTTTTGGTAAGAGGCTTCCTTGCGTTCGAGCATGGGGGTTCCCGCCTTCAGACCTCGACGCGGAAGATTCATTTTCAGTGCAAATCTATGCTCATATTGCAAAAGACGAAATCCTTGTTCGGGCGCAATCCACATTTTCTCTCCTTCTGTATTCTCAAGAACATAACAAGTGCCCTGTTTCAACTTTTGCTTTTGCTTAATCTTGAAGTTTTTTTCCTTTAAATGTCCATAAACACTGCCTGCTGCCCATTGCGTCATTATCAATTTGGGATGCCAATCAGTAAAGGTATTCGTAGAAGCAGTATAGTAGGCGGGTCGAGGAATACTTTGCTTGGTGTCAGGTAAATGCCACTCTCCCTCGCCTCCAGTATCAATGAAAGTAAGTTTAGGGTGATGAGTATTACCTGAGAAGCGTTCAGGAATAGCCATCCGGGTTTGACGTTGAGTAAAGATCAGGTAATACTCGCAGGTTATGCGATGGCCAGCATCAGTGAGTCCTGGAGTTTGAACACGTTTGTAGATGACTTCTCCTTCGCCAGATTTGATGAGGGAATCATAATACTGTATCCCACTTAAAATCACTTTCAAATCCATGTCCACGTCTAACGAAAAGGTAACGAAGGAGAAGCCTAACATAAAGGCAATAATAAGAAAACACAAAAGTAATAAAAGAGTGTTTTTTCTACCAAAGAACATCATATTGTTTTCCTCTTTGAAAGCACATTATTAGAACCTACTTGTAAGAGAGTTTATCGAGTTGTTCCACCGTAGGTCACGCCCATGGGTAGAGGTTCCATCAGTTCGGAAAGCCACCCTCCCTCGCGCAGCGGATTCTTCGCCCCTGTTACGTTCAAATAGGATGTATAACGCGGAATTTTTTGACGCGCTGTTTCCTGGAAGAGTCGCTTCACCTCTGCCCACGTCTCGTCACGCCACTCAGCAATCTCCGGTGAGCTCCCTGCCATCCCATCCGTACTTGTCAGATCTTTGTAGAGCGTCACCGCCCGCGTTAGATTGGTGCGAATTTCTTTCTCAAGCGCAGGAATCTCGGCTTCAATCTCAGCGCGAGTCAACCCGAAGAAAAGCTCTTCTTGAGCCTCTGAAACGGCTTCAGACTCAGATATTGCCCCAATTCCCCCGTCTACCAGAGCAGTCTCCCCTTCTGCCATTTCTGCGTCCTCAAACAAAGTCGCATCCGCGTCAGAAAACACCTCTGCTTGCCAATCATCAAGCTCCTCATTTTGGGAAGCGCTAGAGGCTCGACTCACAAGCCGCTGTGCCCCCGTTGAAGCGTCTGAGTCGAGGGCGAGCGTGGGCAGACGTTCATTGAAGAAATTTTCATTGAAGAATAGGAATGAAAAAATGGAAATCAAAATTAACCCAATCCCAATAACAAACATTGAGGTTATTACCAACTTAAACCCGCTAAAACCCTTTTGCAGTTTCATTATTTCCTCCTATATCTTTCCAATGTTGAATCTTCGGAAGATAAACCTCGTAATCGAATTTCGGACTATTCTGCGCTGTGTGGCACGTCAAGCAATCCGCTTGGGTAACTTGTCCATACCCAAACTATGAACGATCTGCTAAAACCGCTGAAGCTATGATATACATTGCTTCCATTTACTTGATGCGAAACCGTATCAAATGACTTTTAAAACAGGCTCTTAGTGATTGATCCTGATCCACCGATACATTCGTCCCATATGGTTTCGTTATACTTGGGATCATTTTCTGCGACTAGAGGCAAAGCAACGATAAGAAACGCTGCGATAAAAGTGAGTGTGAGGATGAAACTTCTGGCTTTCATCTTAGAACCTCCTATTCCGCTTTGAGATCTCGTCACTCCTTTAAGTGACGCTGGAGCCTTGCAGCACGATCTCATGACACAGGCTCAAGGTAAGTCGAGAAATGAATACGGGTCAATTCCTGCACCTTCTAAAGGGACAACTTTTACCCAACTCGGTTGCGTTCCATTCTCTACTGATTCCTCGTATTGTCCTAGATCGCCATGGCAAGAAAACTTACTTAGGTATCTGTTACCTTCGTCGTCGGTTTGCCATTCGACGTAGACGGTATCATCGTAGTGTGGAATGACACCATCCTGCTCGTTGTAGGTGGCAGCGGTTACTTTAGTCCCTTGATTCCAGAGTTTGATTAGCACTCGCTCGATAAGTTCATGTCCAATACTTTCGTATCCGTCATAGTAGAGTTTTTCGATGTTGTCCCATACGTCCTGCTCTGGATAATCATGTGGAATCTCAGGATATGGGCCTAAACCGTATAGGGATTCACGAGGCGGAGCAACTTCTGAGGTTAAGGTCTGCTTTTCCGCCTCTGCCAACTCCGCGAGGAAATCCTCAATGGATAGTTCCTCTGACGGTGTGATCTCTGATTCTAACTGAGTTTGTTTGGTTTCAATGGGTTCCGGGAGTTCGCTGAAATCAAGTGCTGGTGGCGTGTAGTGTTGGCTTGGTGTGTATGCTAAGGGTTCAGGTGTCTCAACGACAACGGTTTCACCGTAGTAATAGTGACTGCCGAGGTATGCACCCACGACGATGAGCACGCCGATTACGATTGATCCAATAAGCATGGGTTCACGTATAAGGTCAAATAGCGTTTTCATGACGAGTCTCCTGTAGGTTGTGGAGACACCCGAAGGAGTCCCCGGTTAGTCAGAGTCGCCGAAAGTAGATGCTAACCCTTGATTGGGAGAGCACCCCTATAATCGCTATCTGTATCTGGCTGCCGTGGAGATTGACTGTGTGAAGCACAAAGGGTTGAAAGACTCGGCTTTCTCCGTGAAACAGATTTGCAGACAGGAACGGAATTCCTGATGCATCCTGTAAATACTTCAATCGATCTATACCCAGTAACAAATCTCGGTCTCCAATGTTATAGGCGGTGTAACCTATCTCTTTTAGGGCGGCAAATCCAATCTCCGCCTTTAACTCGGATTGGCGGGTTGTGTCCTCAATTAAGTCGCCGTTGGCAACCGGTACGAGCGTTTTGCCTTTGGCCCCAAGCTGTTGAATCACGCTATCCCGTCTGGCAAACCCGCCGAGCTGCCCCTCTGCACAACCACACGGTTCAAGATAACCCAACTCTTCTCCACTAATTAGCAGCGTCAGGTTGGGACCAGATTCAACTTCGGTCGGGCGCATGGATTGGGAACTAAATCCGAACCGTAACATCAAACCGATTAGGGTTAAAATCAGAAAAGGAAAGATGACTTTCATCAATGAGAATATCTCCTCAGTGGAACGTAATTACTCAGTGGATAACAATTGAACTTACATAGGCAAGTTGTGTGCCACCCTTCTTTTTAACCCTTTATTCTTTCCGTAGTCATACCGTGCCGTGGGGCTTGAGATCCTTGCAGTGACTGCATTAAGAGGACTACCACACCGCCTTTATTTTTTTCTTGAGAGGGTAGATAAGCACCGGATTCAGGATAGAAGTTCTGCCATTTCTGGCAGGTTTTTTGGCAGGTTTTTGCCAATATTGGCAAATCGTATGCCATTTCTGGCAGATTATTTACTCACAAATTGTACTTGGCTAATTTGCGATAAAAGGTGCGCTGAGGGACATCCAAGAGGCGCGCTGCTGCTGCCTTATTCCCACCTGTCCAGTCTAATACCTGATAGAGATACTGACGTTCATAACGCGCCAATGCTTCGTTCAATGGCAAGAAGGGGGCTTCACTCATATCTGTCTCAGTGTCCGGGTGGGGTGCAGAATCAGGGACATTCAATGGGCTAGGTTCATCAATCCCTGTTACTGGAGGGGGAAACACATCAGCATCCGGAAACCGAAAACGCAGATGTTCGGGTTGGATCGCTGCGCCTTGGCTTATCATCACGGCATGTTCGATGATGTGTATCAGTTCACGTACATTCCCTGGGAAGGGGTAGGTTTCCAAAGCCGCCGAAGCTTCGGGGGTCAATGGTGGAGTTAGCACTCCCATTTGAGTCGCAAACTGACTTAAGTATAACTCGGCAATGGGGAGGATATCTTCTGTTCGATCCCGTAGCGGTGGAATCGAAATTATCATACCGGTCAAGCGATAGTAGAGATCCGACCGAAACAACCCTGCATCCGCTTTCGCTAAAAGCCCCACGTTGGTGGATGCTATCACACGGACATCCACCTTCTTGCTCTCTGTTGCGCCGACCGGCGTGATGGCACTATCGTCCAACACATGGAGGAGTGTGGTCTGGTCCTCAATTGGCATATCACCAATCTCGTCGAGAAACAGCGTTCCGCCATCGGCACTTTCAAAATAACCTTTATGATCCTCCGCTCCGGTGAACGCGCCACGGACATGACCAAAAAAAGCGGACTCCGACAGTGTAGAGGGAATCGCACCGCAATTGACTGGCACAAATGGTTTCGACTGCCGTGGACCTCCAAAATGAATCGCTTGGGCGACCAACCCTTTACCGACGCCGGTTTCACCTGTAATCAAAACTGGCAGCCTATTGGTGCTAAGTTGGTGAATTGTTGTGTGGAGGGTTTTCATAATATCGCTTTCGCCAAGTAGCATAGAATACCTCCTATGAAGATGAAGTCATGCCGGGCGATTTCTCGCTTCGGGCTCATCAAGACTCAAAAATAGACAGGTAGGGTTATACAATCAATGGTGATAGTTTAATGTGAGGGCATGAATCGGTTTTCGTAATTTTATCGTTAATCGGGGTAACGAACCATACTCGATTAACCAATGTAGATTTTATCATATGATCGTTCTGTTGGATAGATGATAAAGTTAGGGGAAAAATAGACAAGCCATCAGCTTATCTCTAGGAGGGTACACAGCGATGAAAAAGGATTGGTGGACTAAAGAATTTCAGAAGCTAGTTACCATTGGAGAGAGTACAACCGCCGGCGGTTGGTCCAGTATCCGCGAGCGGTGTTGGGCAAATCAGTTGGCACGACTCATCAACGAGTTTCAGCGTGTCCCTATGGAGTTGGTCAACGTGGGGATCGGTGCGAACCTCATCTCGACCAAAGTTCCAGCCTATCTCGAATCCGACCAAAACCCTCCCGCCAACGCGCGCATCAGCCAACACGTCATTGAGCAGGAACCGGATCTATTGGTCATTTCGTACGGACTCAATGATGCACGCGGCGGCACACCGATTGATCTCTTTTGTGACGAGATGCGCGATATCATTCGGCGTATACGGGAGAAAATTCAGCCGTTAATCGTCTTACCCGGTCCGTATTACATGACCGACTTCACCACCGGCGGTGAACGCTGGAGTCACGCAGATCTCGATCTCTTCTATCGCTATAACGATGCGACTAAAGAGGTTGCGGATGGGTGTGAATGTCTTTTTGTCGACCTGCTGGGGTCATACCGCGATGCGGACTGGCTAGTACACCATGACGGCGTACACGCCAACGACCTCGGTCACCGCATTGTGGCAAACAAGATCTTTGAGGTGTTAGCCTCCAACTGCTCCGGGTTGGCTCTGGAAACGAAAGCATTGGAAGCGCACATCCCGCCGTGGCGTGACGAATCCGTCCTTCGAGGCGTTAAATAAAAGCCTATCCCTTCCCACCGACACCTCCTGGGCGCGGGGTCATGGAGTTTCAGGGATGCCGATATTCCACATGTGCCTCGACTTTCTCGACAGTGATTGGCGCCCTTTGTGAATCTCGTTCCGTAACTCGGATGCCAATCAAATTGATACCCACCGCAAACAGCTTTGGACTTGTGTCGAAGACAAACCAACCGGCATCAACAATCGCCCTATCCAACAGCATACCGTTGAGACGCACTTCGAGCCGGTCAATCATATCCTTTCGTGCCGGTGAGGTGAACAGCTGCAGCCGATCCCAGAAAGGGTTGATAGACACAGCGTCAATTTTCTGACCCTCCGGCAGATTTTCTGTCTCTGGATCGGAAAGCAGGATGCGAAGGGTCAGTCGCTTGATTCGATCCCCTTCAGCCGCGGAATCATCGGAGACACGAAGCCTAATCAGTCCATCCACCAGCCCTAAGTTATCTAAGGTGATGGGCAGCTGTCCCAGCATGTTCGTGTTCTGGTAACTGAACCGTGGTGTGTGCCACTCATCGACGTCAGCTCCACCGGATCCACCGCCGCCGCGACGCTGGACAACGAAGTGTTTGTTCAAATATTCCAGTTTTTCCGGATCACCAAGTTCACCGTATGCCTGCTGATACACGGGAATCATCCGCGTACCGTCAAAGTAGGCACCGTGTGTCTTAACCTTCAGCGCCTGGGCAACTTCGGGCGGCGCAACGCCCCAGTTGAAGGTCTGAATTGCGTCTACCCCCTGCTGCCACCAGTTAGCGACGACACCGCGCCACACTTCGATCGGGGGCCAGGAATAACCATCCGTGCAGTGATGGTCGTCAAGCGTCCCGAAGATTTGAATCGGCTTATCCCTAATAATAGACCGAAACTGATCAATCGCCAGTTCATACGATCGCACACCCAAGACGAAAAAATCAACGAGATGCCCACGCACCCACGTTTCCACGTCGAGCCCATCGAAGTGACAACCGATGAGATTATCTGGGATCCGCACGGCTAACAGAACAGGTCGCCCACGCTTCTGCTCTACTTCAAGCGTTTCTTGCCGAACGCGGCGAAGAAATTCCGTGATATGCTCACGCTGCGCCCATTGATGTCCCGGCGGCGTCTGGACAGGACCGCGTGCAAAATCGATCTCCAATCCATCGAAGTTGTACCGCTCCACCAGTTCCCGGCAGATAGCGACCTTGTAGTCACGCACACCCGGCGCAGAAAAGTTCCAGAGCGGCTGCGCCCACTCACCTGTAATCAGCCAATCGGGATGCGCTTCCGCCAATTCACGATGCTCGGTATATGGATCTTCGTTAAGTCGATAGGTATAGAAGCACTCGAGCCCCCGTTTCTTTGTTTCCTCGATATAAACTTCAGCGATGTTGACGCCGTCATCTAACCATTGCTGGAAGATCTGGACACGCTCCGGACTTACATATTTTGGCACCGACGGACTCGTCTCATCTATCAGCGGTCGTCCTTCCAATGGGAAGGCATTATCGAATGACCACCACTGCGCGTCAATGTGAACCCCCGGCGTATCGGCGAACGCGAATTCATACGTCATAATCTGCTCGACAGTCAGTCCCTGTTCAACGGCGCACAGTAAACCGTCTACTTGATGATTCACGACGATTCGCCGTTTCCGATTCACGGCGGCGAGATGTTCCGACGAAAGCTTAAAAATGTAGTTGGTAGCACAATCCATCTGCTGTCCGTTTCCCTAATCGTTTGACAGCCTGATCACTTAGGAGGTCCTTTAGTCTATCGATAACTCGGAAACGTGCGCTTCCATCCACGCAGTAAAAAAGGCTGCCATTGAGCCGTATCGCTTCCTTCGATCATCGCAGCAGGCGCGGCGAACCACCTCATACAGTGCGTTGTTTCCGCGAAACGGACGACGCTCTAACGTACCGTTTGACAGCAGCACCGCTGCGGTTCTTCCCATAGTGAACACAGTGGTACGTTCATCAATGCGTGCACCCCACTCGAACTCTTCAGGCGCCATGAAACGCGATGAACCGAACATCCGCCCCATCTCGTTTATAAACGGTGCCTCAGAATAGTGGTCTAGGTCTACCACATGTAACTCCCGATGGTCAAAGTCGTAGATCATGCAGCCGTCATAAAAATCGACAGCAATCCACCCTAACCGTGCGAGTTGGTGGTGCAGCTCATAGACAAGATCCAGAGCGCGTATTATCTCGTGAGGTGGAAGGCGTCGGAAACGTTGAAAGGTTGACCGTGGGTCATCGCGCACTGCAGCATCGACCCGAATTAGTTCGCCTTCAACCCACTGATAGACAAGCAGCGGACCGCTCGGTGACTCTATTACCTGATGCAAAGGCGGCAGGGTGGAGTGGTTGCAACTTCGCCGAAGTTGGACTGCGTTTCGGAGCAGCGACACCCGCCCGGAATGGTTCAGAAAGGGATTTGGATCATCGGGGTTTCCCGCTGTCTTGACGAAATAGCGTCCCTGTGGGGTTTGTACCCCGTAGGAGACGTTGCCCGAATCTTGGGTGCGTCGATCAAAGACAGCAAACACACTACCGACACTATTCAGATAAACGTCCGGCGTCTGTTCAATGCGTTCAACATATAGCAACGGAGGGCGGCTCATATCTGTCTCCCGCAGCCTTAAACTTCCACTACCAAGCCGTCATAGGCGAGCTGAACATTTTCAGGCAGGCGTGCGTTCGTTGAATGATGGTCCACATCGTGGGTCATGTGCGTGAAATAGGTCTGTTGGGGGTTGAGTTCTGTCACAATCTCCAACGCCTCTGGAATCGTGAAATGGGTTGGATGCCGCGGCTCCCACCGGATGGCATCGAGCACCAGCACTTCAAGATCACTCAGCAGATCCATAGAGGCTGGCGCAATCGCGTTACAGTCCGTAGCGTATGCAAAATCGCCAATCCGAAACCCAAGCACCTCTGTCCAACCGTGTAGCAGATCAACCGGCACAAATTCAACATCAAACAGCTCAAAGGGACCATCAATCGGCACCCGTTCCAGCTGCGGGATACCGCCGCCGAGATGCTGAAGCCGAAAGGCATATTCAAAAACGGTGCTAAGGCGATCGAGGGTGTCGGGGCTGCCATAACAGGGGATGGAGGTGCCTTGAATCTCGGAATAGGCGCGGACATCGTCAAGCCCGTGTAGATGGTCTGCGTGGGCGTGGGTAAACAGGATGGCGTCGATATGATCAATGCCACATCGGAGAACTTGGAGCCGTAACTCCGGGGAGGTGTCTACCAAGATGTTTTTGCCGTCGTCGAGGGTAATGACAATTGAGGGACGGGTGCGCTGATTTTTGGGGTCTTTCGATTGGCAGACATCACAGCGACAAGCAATCATCGGGACACCGTGCGAGGTGCCTGTACCGAGAAACGTAATCTTCATGAACCTGACCTTTCCTTCCTCGGAAAAATCACTCCGCACTCAGGGCACTCAGCGGTGTACGATCGGATCGCAAAACCGCATTGAGGACAGATCCGCTTGGTTTGCCGGCGGGAAATCAGGAGGATACCCAGAAAAATGATAAGCAGAATCAGAACCTCCAAAGGACCTATGGACATATTAAGGTCCTCCGATGTGTGAAATGTAGGACGCAAACACACCTATGAACCTCCCGTGTTTGCCTCGTCTGCTGCTCTTCAATTTTTCACCAACCCTCTCAACACCGCCAAGTTAGTTGCATGCATCGTTTCCATCTTCGGCGTTTCGATAACCATTGGAACGTCCTCAAAGCGGGGGTCGTTGGCGAGCAGTTGGAACGGTGTTATCCCGATGTTGCCTTCGCCGATATGTTCGTGGCGATCGACCCGGCTGCTGTACTGCGATTTCGCATCGTTGAGATGAAATGCAAGCAACCGATCCAACCCGACAATTTGGTCAAATTGATCAAACGTCTGGTGATAGTCATCCTCCGTCCGCAAGTCGTACCCCGCGGCGAAGACATGACAGGTATCGAAACAGACACCCAATCTGTCCGGACACTTCGAGTCATCAATGATCTCACGCAGATGTTCAAAACAGTATCCCAGATTCGTCCCTTGCCCCGCCGTTGTTTCTAACAAGACAATAACGCTTCCGCCCGCTGTTTTTTCAAAGAGCGTATTTAGACTATCACTCAATACCTTTAACCCTTCTGCTTCGCCGGCGTCGAGATGTGATCCCAGATGGGTCACAATATACCGAATCCCACAGTCATCCGCGAGTTCCATCTGAGAAAGGAACTGTTCGCGAGAGTTCTCAAGGACATCCGGCTTGGGAGAGGCGAGGTTGGTGAGATGGATGTCGTGCACGAGTCCTTCGCGGACAATGTCGGATGCCTCCCACGCCTCCCGAAATTGCGCTATGTCTGATTCAGCAGGCTCTTTGCCAACCCAGCGGTTTGGATTTTTCAGGAAAATTTGGATGGCTTCACATTCCAATTTTTCCCCGTTCCGAATTGAATTGTGCAAACCGCCGGCGGCGGAAACATGTGCACCTAATATCATTGATGGTGATCCTCCAATATTCTAAAACAGTCAGATATACTCAACATGATTTCTGAACGCATTATTGTTATAGTGGCCCTTAGAATTAATGAGACACTCCAAACCGGTGCGGTTGAAAACCGCACCTACCGGAGAAGCGAAAGTGTCTATTTATTTTTAGAAATCACCATAAAAAGACCTAAACGACAAATTATGAGCCAATTAACTGCTGAGCACAGCCTTCAGCCGATCAATGACTATTTCTTCCTCGCCTTCGTTTAGGGTATGACCGTGAATTATGATACTATCATCACTCCCACCGACCCTGATACGGGGTACGCCGTTATCAAGTTCAGCCACGACCTGCCTCGCATCCTTTCCAGCAACCTCTGAATCGATACCGACATGTAGGGTGGATCCGGTATGGGCGCCGACGTGCACTATCTCCATTTTTCCTATACCCGCAATGTTTTCCAACGCCTGCTGCATACCAACGAGCGTCGCCTCATCCTTCGCATGACGTTCCTCGTGGTCTGCGTTCAGCCACCACTCCAGTGCTGCCACCAGTCCGATGACATCGTGACGGCCTATCTTAAAGCCTCTGCCAAATGAACGTCCGTCTGGATTGTAGAAGCCGATATAGCCGTGATCCGCCACAGCATCCATCAGTTCTTTTTTACCAAGCGCAATCCCAACTGCGGGCGGTGCATTGAAGTACTTCCCGCTAAAACATACCAGATCCGCCGATTGTGCCAGCCCTCGGAAATAGTCTACCGGATAGATATGGGTCGCAGCGTCAACGATAACAGGCACGCCGTGGGTGTGAGCCGTCTTGACCACATCTGCCAACGGTATAATCGAGCTATCGGCATCCCTTCTTGCAAGGTAAGCAACCGCTGCGGTGTTGGGTCCTATCGCCTCGTCCAACACATCAACGGTGCATCCGTCTGTATCTCCCACTTCCACAAGTACCCCACCAGGTACGGGAAATTCTCGGTCGTAGCTATTACGATGTTTCGTTTGGATGAGGACTTCGTGCTTAATGCCAACGATCTCCGGGAGTTGGCTGATTTTCTGGCGATCCCGCCCGGTCATACAGGCTGCGGTACTCAGGGCAAGCGCGGCAAAGCAGCCGGACGTTATGTAGGCGGCCTCAACGCCCATCAGTTTCGCAACATGCTCACCTGCTTTGTCGAGAAGTTCCTCCATCTCCACATAGTTGGAGTTGGCATCCACCATAGCACCCATCACTTCAGGGGACAGTGTCGAACCGCCCCAAAGCGTCTGCGTTCCCCCGGCGTTAATGAGCGGGCGTACGCCGAGTCTTTTGTAGACTTCACTACCAAAATTGTTAGTCATTACGATTGTCTTACTCCTACCTTTTCATTCTATACAAGGCTTGCAGTTACAGCCGACTATTTAGAGGGCTACACATTTTCGAGCGATTCTGCCGGGACCATCCCGACTGCATCAAGGCGACGCTTCGCCTCCGTGTAAACATCTGGTGCCAGCGGTCCCCGTTCAGCGGTCCGAACGTTCTCAAGCAGATGGTCGACGTTCCGCGTTCCCACGATTGTTGTATGAACATGTGGATGGCTTAGGGTGAAACGTAAGATGAACGCAGTTCGGCTCTCACCCTCCTCGCGGAGTTCATCTAATTTGGCTTCGTCGAACGCCTGTTGCCATCTGTCAGCATTCCCTCTACCTTCCCCCGGTTCGCCCTGCGCCACACCGCCTCGGATAATCATCCCGGTGCCCGCGTTTGCTGCCTCAGTGATAAAGTTTTCCGTGGTGCGGTCGAGCGCGGAATATCCGAACTGAAACACATCGAATGAACCCCATTCGAGAAAGGTCGGCTTATGTTCAAGGGCGGAGGAGGTGCCGATCCAGCGCACTTTTCCTTGGTCTCGTGCCTCGTTCAACGCATCGATCACCGCGCCCTGTTCACAGTCCTCTACCGTCGCACCGTGGAACTGCATCACATCCAGATAGTCGGTTTTCAGTCGTCGCAGGCTTTCGTCCACGCCGCGGTGAACATTCTCCTTCGTCCAAATTTTGCCGACCCATCCCAAGCCCTTCTGTCCGTGATCTGGGTGACAGCCACACTTGCTCGCTAGGTAGTATTCGTCACGACGGTGGGAGATAAACCTGCCGATGTACTCTTCACTGCGACCGTAGCAATCTGCGGTATCAATGAAGTTGATTCCGGCATCTAACAGTGCATTAAGAACGGTCTCCGCCTGCGTTTCGGTCAGTGGACGATCATCGTTACCCGCCCACTCCGATCGTATCTCCATGGCACCGTAGCTCAAGCGGGTCACATCAAGCCCCGTGCGTCCGAGGGTTGCTTTGGATAACTGAGCCATTTGAATCCTTCCTTTCTCGTTCTGTTTTCAGACCACATCATGTATTAGCAATAAAAGGGGATGTTGAGACTCCAACAGAATACCTAAACAACCTCATTTGATTTCGCCTTCAATCCCTCCAACCTCTCCAACGCCCGTCCGGAATCGATAGATTCCGCTGCCGTTGCGAGTCCCGCCGTTATGTCCTTAGCCTTCCCGCCAGCAACAATCGCCGCCGCTGCATTGAGCAACGCAATGTCCCGTTTCGGTCCTTTTTCACCTTTCAAGACACCCAACGTCATTTCTGCGTTCTCTTCCGGTGTTCCCCCTTTGAGGTCGCACGGTTGTGCCGTTGGGATGCCCAATCCCCTCGGATTAAGCGTGTATGTATTGATCTCGCCATCCACCAACTCCGAGACCTGAGTCGTGGTCGTCGTTGTGATTTCGTCTAAGCCGTCTTCGCCATGCACGACAAACGCACGATGGGACCCAAAATTCTTGAGGACATTCGCCAACGGCTCTGTCAGCGTTGGCGAGTAAACACCAATGACCTGTGCCTACGCACCGGCAGGATTCGTGAGCGGACCAAGCGCATTGAAAATTGTACGGATACCGATCTCTCGGCGGGGTCCAACCGCATATCTCATCGCACCGTGCAATGTGATAGTAAAGAGAAAGCCAATTCCCACATCATCGATACACGCGCCAACCTGCTCCGGTCCAATCTCAATGTTTACACCCAGTGCCTTGAGAACATCGGCGGTTCCACTCCGGCTCGAAATCGCGCGGTTACCGTGTTTCGCCACCGGAATCCCTGTTCCCGCCACAACAAACGCCGCAGTTGTTGAGATGTTGAACGTATGTGCCCCGTCCCCACCCGTGCCGCTAGTATCGACGACAAAGGGATGCTTGGTGTGAACCTTCGTCGATTTTTCGCGCATCATACGCGCTGCACCGGTGATCTCTTTAATCGTCTCACCCTTGATTCGGAGGGCGGTAATGAACGAAGCAATTTGCGCTGGCGTCGCTTCGCCGCTCATGATTTCGTTCATTGTGTCAACGGTTTCACGCTCGGTTAAGTCTCCTCCATCGACAACTTTCTGTATTGTTTCGCGGATCACTGGTAACATCTCCTGGTTTCGGTAAATCTCTATTTGCAGAGAATCAGATGCGGCTCAAGGTTAAAATGTCTCATTCGATTTCGCTTTCAATCCCTCCAACCTCTCCAACGCCCGTCCGGAATCGATAGATTCCGCTGCCGTTGCGAGTCCCGTCGTCATGTCCTTAGCCTTCCCGCCAGCAACAATCGCTGCCGCTGCATTAAGCAATACAATGTCTCGTTTCGGTCCCTCTTCACCCCTCAAGACGCCCAACGTCATTTCTGCGTTTTCTTCCGGTGTTCCCCCTTTGAGGTCACTCGGCTGTGCCGTTGGGATGCCCAATTCCGTCGGATCGAGCGTGTATGTATTGACCGCACCATCCGCCAACTCCGAAACCTGAGTCGTCGTCGTCGTTGTAATTTCGTCCAAGCCATCTCCGCCGTGAACAATAAACGCACGCTGGCTGCCAAGATTCTTGAGGACATTCGCCAAGGACTCCGTCAGTGCGGGTGCGTAGACACCAATGACCTGCGCCTGCGTGCCAGCGGGATTCGTGAGCGGACCGAGCACATTAAAAATTGTACGGATACCGATCTCTCGGCGGGGTCCAATCGCATATTTCATCGCACCGTGCAACGTAACAGCAAAGAGAAAACCGATCCCTACATCATCAATACACGCGCCAACCTGCTCCGGTCCGATTTCAATATTTATGCCCAACGCTTTAAGAACGTCCGCGCTACCGCTTTGGCTCGAAGCAGCTCGGTTACCGTGTTTTGCCACCGGAATCCCCGTTCCCGCCACAACAAATGCTGCGGTCGTTGAGATATTGAATGAGTGTGAGCCATCTCCGCCTGTGCCGCAAGTATCAATAGCAAAAGGGTGTTTGGTGTGGATCTTTGTCGATTTTTCGCGCATAACGCGTGCGGCGCCGGTAATTTCTTCAATCGTCTCGCCCTTGATTCGGAGAGCGGTGATGAAAGCGGCAACTTGCGCCGGCGTCGCTTCGCCGCTCATGATTTCGTTCATGGTATCAACGGTTTCACGCTCGGTTAAATCGTGGCCATCGACAACTTTTTGTATTGTTTCGCGGATCATTATAATATCTCCTAAAAAGTAACGAGTAACAAGTAATACGTAAAAAGGATGTTGTTAGACGGTGTCAAGTCCTAAAATAGCTTTACATAAACAGTTACGCATTACGGTTGATTTATATCGAGTTGTTCTTGACTTTTCTGGTAAACATTTTCAGGGGTTTGATATCCCAAACTGAGATGGGGTCTCTCATTATTGTATATAGCAATGCTCTGTTTGGTGTTATCAATTGCTTGGTGTATCGACTTAAATGTGTGATTTAGCAGGAACTCAATTTTCAAGATACCGTTGACCCGTTCAGCAACAGCGTTCTGATATACATCGCCGTTTTGTGTCATACTCAATTGTACACCGTGTGAGAGAAGTAATTGCGTATAAGCGTGACAACAGTATTGAACTCCTCTGTCCGAATGATGAATCAGTGTATCGGATGTGGCAACCGGTTTTATTGCCATTTTGCAAGCTCTGAGCGCTCCTTCGACAGATAGTGAGTCCGAGACATCAAAGCCAACGATTTTTCGTGAAAACAGGTCTGTGACCAGAGCCAGATACACAAAGCCATCAAGCGTTTGTAAGTAAGTAATATCTGCAACGAACACCTGGTGAATCCGGTCAACGACTAAATGAGTTATCCGGTTAGGATACCGATGAAATCGGTGATTAGCAGAAGTGGTTCTATGTCCACGTTTTGAGGACGCAACGAGCAGTCCATGCTCCCTGAGCAAGCGGAACAGCGCATCTCTGCCTAACTGACAGTCGAGTTTGTCAAATTGAGGTTTGAGCAATTGATACAGTTTTCTCACCCCGATTCTGGGTTGGCGTACACGGATGTGACAGACCAGTTGCAGCACGATCTCTTGTTTGAGCAGTTCGTTGGCTTGATGGTTCTGATAATGGTAAAATGCTTGTCGAGATACACCATGAACCGCACAGATAGTCTCAAGAGAATAGGGGGAACCCTTCGCGTGCCACAGTGCCTCAATACTTGCATATTTCACTTTTTTTTAAGGTCAATGCCAAACTGTTTCTTTGCTTGACAAATCTGTGATTCAAGCGCCGCTATCTTCAGATGTGCTTGAGCTAAGGCGGACTCAAGTTGTTGTTTATCAGTAGTCAGTTGCTTCAGTTGATTCACCTCGTCGGTCGTTTCAATACGAACCTGTTGGGCGATTAAGTGATTCTTGCCCACCTGTTTTAGCCAGTTTCTTATGGTGCTGTTACTCCCAATACGGTACAGTTTCTGGGCTTGGTCAATCGTCAATATGCCGGATTCAATTTCACCCACGACCTTCTGTTTGAACGATTGGCTATACCTCTTGAAGATACGATTTTCCAATGCATCAGACATCTGAATGCTCCTTTCTACATCGTTTAATAGTGTAGTAATCAAGAGCTATTCATGTAAAGCTTATTTAGGACGGGTCACGGACACTCCCTTACGCATTACGTATCACGTATTATGCCTTAATATAAAAAAAAATCTCCTACCCTCGCACGAGCGCACTCGCCGAATATCCCAGAAGATACCGCAGCTCTGGCGAGAAGGTTTGCGCGATCTCCGGGGCTAATGATGTATAATCGGTGAACGGCTTGATCCATGAGCGAGAGTAATAGCAGAGGATTGCCCGACGGGGGTTATCTGTTGCGTTAGGTCCTGACCGATGCCATGTATTTGAAAGCCAGATAGCGACCGAGCCAGCAGATCCCGTCAGTATCTTTCCGTCCTCCTGCGCTTCTCCCCACACAGGCTTCCTGCGGGTACGATGGCTGTCAGGAACGATCTGTGTTGCCCCGTTAGTCGTTGTGAACGCATCGAGCATCCAAGCATTCTGAATGGTCAACGGAAAATCCGGCAAAGGTTCCGGCAACTGGCCGAGCGGCACATCGACATGCCATGCCCCACCTTCGTCGGTGTGGGGACCAATACTGGTCGCGCTACAGTCAGCGAGCACGCAATCGTCGCCAAGAATATCCCGCACCAACGAGAGTACCACCGGATGCGCTACCAATTTTCCAAAATCCGGGGCTTTGTTGATCAAGTTCCAAATACGCTGAGACCGGTCATAATCGAACAGGGTCGGCAGGTGAAGGAAATTTTTAACTACCTCTGAAGGGGGAACGGGCCACGGCGTGTCTTGGTTTTGTGCACGTGAGTGGCGGATGCGGCGCATGAGTCGAGCCCGTTCTGCTTCGCTGATCTGGTAACTTTCTTTCAGATACGCTTCCATGTCGGTATCTTCCGGCAACGCGGGAGCGTCCTCCGGCTCAAAGGGGTGTCCCCGTTCCCGCTCAAAAAGTTCCTCCACAAGTCCCCGGTAGTGCTGGATTTCATCTTCGCTGAGTACACCTTCAATTACAGCGTATCCGTGTTCGGACAGATGCGTGAGGGCAGACTTTAGCGCTTCGCTTGAAATTCCATGAGTTTCCATAATCTTACTCCGATGAGAAGCGTCTGAATTGTATATCGACTTGCCGGAGAAGCCGGCAGAGATCCATAGGAGAGGAAAACCAATTATACGCCAGAAGTGATTAGGTGTCAACAAACAACTCTCCGTTAACATTTTTGGAACTGCATTCCATCGTTGAAGGTCCCCCTATGATGACATCTGAACAGCATTACCTTTTCGATTTGACCGGATACCTGCACCTGAAAAACGTCCTTAATGCCGAAGAATTGCACAGTGCCCAAGAGGCAGCCGACCGCTATATTCAGACCCCGCCCGATGCTTTGCCGGCAGGGTTTGAAGCCGACCAAGGAAACTATACACACGGCTTTGCGTTCGATAAGGGGCTGGAGGTGCTGACCATGCATCCGACAACCTGGCCAATTATCAAAGAACTAACCAACAATAAACCGCAGCTTGTCGGCGGTTCCTTGCGCGTTAATACGCACGAAAACCGTCGTTTCTTCGAGCTGCACTGTCGTCGGGAAGAAGATGACTGCGTGGAGTGGCCACGCTATTTTTGTCAGGATGGGCGTATCTACTGTGACGATTTAGTGTTTTTCGTCTACCTCACCGATGTATTCCCCGGAGACGGCGGTCTCGTTGTTGTTCCGGGCTCTCACAAAAGCGAGTTCAAACGTCCCGAAGATTTTTTCGTCCCCGACAGCGAGGATACCGACCCGCAACCCCATCCGGCGGTCGTCAATATCACACCGCGCGCCGGGGACGTGGTAGCCATCACAGAGTTGCTCACCCACGGTGTCCTGATCTGGAAACCCCAAGACCGGGATCGCCGCTTCCTGATTCTGCGATATAGACCGCAGCACATGCTCTCCTTGAATACGTTTCCCGAAGAAATCAAAACCCGATTATCGCCGGAAACGCTGGAACTGATAGAGACTGCTCCGTATTACCATGTCAAGGAGATCGTCAAACTGGAGAGCGACACAACCTGAACCTACTGCGATGATAGGGTCATTTAGTTTTTCTGTAGGAGGGATTTCCCAATCCCGACACGTCGCTCTATGAGCGACTTCCCGACTCCGACTTTTCAAACAAAACGGGTAATAAGCCTAAAACTGAATAACCCTACTGCGATGAAATGCTTCCTATCGAAATTCGGGGAAATGTGATATACTCTACACATCAGATGATAACCCTTTGTCCAAAAGAATTGAGGAGAATAAGCAGTGGCTCAGTTTGACCTGTTTGATCCCCAACTCGCGCCCACGGGAGTCGCCACGCTCCTGAAAACCCCGCTACTCGAAAATGATCGAGTCGATTTTGCGTCCTATATCCGGCAAGTCGAGCATGTCGTGGAAGCCGGGACCTGCCTTGCGATTCCGGGTATGCGTGGCTGTGAAACGTGGACATTGAGCGAAGCTGAACGTATCCGGTGCTTAGAGATCGCGCTTGAGATCTGTTGGGGACGGGTGCCGGTCTGTGCAGCCGTCGCCGCCATATCCATCCCCGATAGCATCACGGCAGCCCAACGCGCTGAAAAGATGGGAGCCGACATGATCGCAGTCGTGGTGCCCCCTTGGATACGACAAGCGGAGGACATCGTGTCGTGCGTTAAAGCGGTGGCTGATTCGGTATCCGTTCCTAACCTCGTGCATTCGGTCGGGGGAGTTGGTGACATGGTCCTGTCCACCTCGCAGCTTGCAAAACTGCCTGCTGAATCACCAAATATTCGTTACCTGAAGGAAGAAGCACCGCTTGGTGCGGTGGAACGGGTTTCAGAGGTTTTGAACACACCCGGCGGTGACGGCTATTTGCGGATTATGGTGGGTTCTCCGCTTGTGCTAGGCTACCTCGCCGGTGCACGGATGTTCATGGCGTCGGCGGATGTCATCGAACCGTTCGCGGCGGTAATCAATGCGATGGAGGCAGGCGATACCATTAAGGCACGACGCATCGATGCACACATTGCTGCACTGCAACATTTTAGAGGGTACATCAAGGGACAATTCAACAACAAGGTAATCATGGAGCGTCGCAGCATCTTCGCCTCTGCGCGATGCGCGTCCGTGAGGTCAGAGGTTGGGCTCACAGAACTCACCCCAGACGAGGAGGACGAACTCACCGAATTGTTGCGACCGTTGATGCCTTACTTCACCAAGTACCCACCAAGCCCACCCGCATGAGAGGAACAGTTCCGTGAGTCAAGACATTCAGAGAGGCTTATCTCAGGCAGAAGATAGAGAGTTTTTTGAGCGCGAACTCGCTTCGTTTGTCCCGGACTCGGTGTTCGATGCCCATTGTCATGTATGGCAACGCGGCGCCTTTGCACTCCCCGACTCGCTTGCGGCGTTTCACACTGTTGGCTTTGAAGGATATTTGGGGCTGATGGAGGACCTGCACCCCGGTCGGCGCATGGCAGCCCTGTTTATCCCGTTCCCACCGCAGCCGGAGCGGCTACATCAGGCGAACCGGTGGACAGCCGAACAAGCTGCAGCGCATCCCGACTTTCGGTGCCTGTTCTTCGTTGCGCCGGACGATGATCCGGAATGGGTTCGGGAAGAGGTCAAGCGGCTTGGGGCTGCTGGACTGAAATGCTACCATACCTACGCAGATGTGAAACCGACTTGGGAGGCACAGATTCCGGACTTTCTGCCTGAGAAGTTTATCAAGGTTGCAGATGAGGAGGCGTGGGTGATTACCCTTCATATGGTAAGGTCTCGCGCTGTGGCGGATCCGGGCAACATCAGATGGATTCGCCACTACTGCGAAGGTTATCCAAATATGAAACTTATTCTCGCGCATTCGGCACGGGGATTTCAACCGGCGCACAATCTGGAAGGACTTTCGGAGTTGACAGGACTGGACAACCTCTATTTTGACACAAGTGCCAACTGCGAACAGATGGCACACCAGTCAATTATCCGCATCCTGGGACACGAGAAACTGATGTACGGATCTGATCTGATGGCAAGCCACGGGCGCGGCAGATCGGTTTCTATCGCGGACACCTTCCTCTGGCTCGGCGATGAGTCGCCTGTATGGGTCGAGAAGCACACAACCATCAAGCCGGTGCTGACCGGACTGGAACATCTGCGATCTCTCAAATGGGCGTGCTGGTCCGAACGACTCAGCGATAGCGCAGTGGAAGATATTTTCTGGAACAACGCGGCGAAACTTTTCAAGGTTAATTCCTAATCGGAGGATTTTGAATGTCAAGACCCAACATTATCTTACTTATGACTGACCAGCAACGCTGGGACAGTCTGGGCTGTAACGGCAACAAGTTTGTTTCTACGCCAAACATAGATCGGTTAGCGGCTGGCGGTGCGAACTGCACAAACAGTTTCACCCCGTGGCCCGTCTGTACCCCTGTACGCGCCACCATGTGGACCGGCGTCTATCCACACCAGCATCAGGTGATTTACAACTCGTACAACATGGACAACCTGCTCAAAGAGACCTCCCACGAGCAGCGAACGGTTTTCGAGTCCATGCAGGCGGGCGGTTATACAACCGCCTATTTTGGCAAGTGGCACTTAGGCGAAAAAGATCCGGGATTGTTCGACCTTTGGGAGGGATTTAACTCACTTGGCGGGCATTGGGTAGACAATAGGCGGGATGGTGTCTACAAGCCCCATCAACAAACAGATCAGATGATTGAGTTCATCAAGGAGCAGGGGACAAGCGGGAAGCCCTTCTTTGCGGTGAACGGTTATTACCCGCCCCACGATCCCTACACCGCCCCCAAAGAATTCTACGAGCCGTACCGGGGCAAGGGGGTGCCGTATGCCGGCTATTACGCAGCCGTCAGCGCCATTGACTACAATGTGGGACGGCTGATGACCGCACTGGATGAACTGGGCATCGCCGAAGACACCATCGTCCTGTACTACTCCGACCACGGGGATATGTTCTCCTATCGGGGCTCAGACCACAAATTCACCTGCCATGAGGACTCGATTAAGGTGCCCATGATCTTCAGCCAACCGGGGACCATAGAGGCCGGCTCCATTATTGAGGATTTTGTCGGGTTACAGGATCTAATGCCCACGGTTCTCGATTGGGCAGGATTGGAAATCCCCGACTATCTTCACGGCAGCAGCATGACGCCACTGTTGAGGGGTGCATCCGTTCCGTGGCGGGAAGCCCACTACACCCAGAACATCACCCGCGATCAATATGTCGACCAGCGCTGCATTCGCACCAACGAATGGAAGCTGATCCTGAGCAGGCCTGTGGGTGGGCTGCGCAGCTACACCGGCAACCACGAGCTATATGATTTGGTCAACGACCCGGAAGAGGAATTGAACCTGTATAACACACCGCGGACAGACGGTCACAACCAGTATCTCCACTTCCCGCCGTCTACCGAAGTCACCGCCGAATTGGCGCAGTTACTCAAACGTTACGCTCTGGAGATAGATGATCCGTTGGGTAGTGATCTGGCAGACCTGTGTCTGCTGGAAATGCAGAAACGCCGCGAGGATACGGGTAACTAATGATATGAGTAATTGTCATACGTCAAAATATCGCATCCAAAGCACTATGAATGCGGATTGACGGAGCTGCGATGTACCCACTATCCCCGATGTAATGTCGCATTGGAAAGTATCGAACGAAAAAAGCCCTGTGCATAACACATAGGGCTTTTTTTGTACCAAAAGGAAGCGCGGATAATGGTCGAAAAAGCAGAGTCCCACCAAACAACAACTGTGAGTGTGACGTTTCGCGCGGTGCTCCTTGGATTGCTGTTGATACCGGTCAACACCTATTTTATTATGGCGAACCATCTGAGGTTTTGGAGCACATTGCCGACCACAATGGCGCTTATTTACAACGTGGTGATCACCTTAACGGTGCTGATCACCTTCAACCTCCTCCTCAAGCGTCTCCTGCCACGTTTTGCCTTGAAACAGCAAGAGTGTTTGACGATCTTTGTGATGCTTTCAATCTCCTCAGCGATCTCCGGACACGACATGATGCAAACAGTTGTGCCGACAGTTCCCGACGGGTTTTGGTTCGCCACCCCTGAGAATGAATGGAAAGCACTCTTTTGGCGATATCTCCCGTCCTGGTTGACGATAAATGATTTTGCCGGATTGGAAGCCTTCTATGCTGGAGAAAGCACATTTTATACCGAAGCCCATATCCGGGCTTGGCTGCGTCCTATCTTTTGGTGGACGCTGTTTCTGACGGTGCTTATCTGGGTAATGATCTGCCTCAATATCTTGGTTCGCAGGCAGTGGATCGAACATGAACGGTTGGCATATCCGATCGTTCAGTTGCCGTTGGAAATGACCCGCCCCGATGGTAGGCTTTTTCGATCAAAGATGATGTGGATCGGATTTGCTATCGCGGGTGGAATTAATCTGATCAACGGATTCCATTTCTTTTTTCCGGCCCTGCCCGAGCTCCCGGTACGCCACGCAGAGATTGGTCAATACTTCACCCAAAAGCCGTACAACGCTATCGGTTGGACGCCAGTCTATATCCGCTCCTTCGCCATTGGACTTGCTTTTCTGACACCGTTGGAGCTGTCTTTTTCGCTGTGGTTTTTCTATTGGTTCTGGAAAGGGGAACGGGTATTGGGAAGCGCGCTTGGACTGGCAGCACTGCCTGACTTCCCCTATGATTGGTCACAGGTTATGGGTGGATATTTGGCGCTCGCCTGCTTTGCGCTTTATGGTGGAAGACGCTACTTTTTTTCGATCTGTCAGAATATCTTTTCATTTCAACGACGACACAACGGAAATGACGCAGGAGCGGAAATCGGTGTTGGGAACACAAAAGAACCTCTACCGTACCGGTGGGCATTTATCGGACTGATTTGCGGGTTGATTTTTTTGGTGGCTTTCTCGTATAAAAGCGGCATGGCGCTATGGATCGGAGGCCTTTACTTTGTGATCTACTATCTTTTAGGGCTGAGCATCACGAGGGTTCGCGCCGAAGTGGGACCACCGATGAATCGCGTCAGATCTACGCCACATGAATTTATCATCAATCTATTTGGCGCGCGACGGTTGTCCCCCGGTAGCCTTACCATGATGCGGTTCTATTTTACTTTTAATCGCGGTTCCCGCGCCCATCCGATGCCCCACACCCTCGAAGGGTTAAAAATCGCCGAAGAGTCAAATATAAATTCAGGCGGACTGGTCGTCGCAATGATGTTAGCAGTAGTTGTGGGAATTCTTGCGGCTTTCTGGGCGTATCTGGTCGTCGGTTATGAAATTGGCGTGGTCAGTGGTCTGGGCACCGGCGGGTATAATCTCCTGCAAAGCTGGCTTTATCATCCCACCGACACAGACATTCCGGGCGTTGTTTTCACAGGATTTGGTTTTTGCTTTACCGGTTTACTCTGGTGGCTACGCACACGGTTTCCGCTCCTGCCCTTTCATCCGGCGGGCTACCTCCTCAGTGTTGAGCGGTGGACGATGGGAAGACTCTGGTTTTCGATATTTATCGCGTGGGCAGTCAAAACCATTTTGCTTAAAGCGGGTGGAATCCGCCTGTATCGAAAAGCATTCCCACTCTTTTTGGGCTTGATTCTTGGAGAGTTTATGGTGGGTGGGGTGTGGGTGGTGATTCGACTCCTGTGGGACATCGAGGTGTATTCATTTTATCGGTGATGCAGTTTGCAACCGACAAAGAGGGACGTTCCAAACTTTTCTGAAACATATACTGACCATCTGTGTCTATCTATTCTGAAGGTTAAATTGTAACAAACGAGATAAGCCGATGCCACAAACAGATTGTCAGAAAGACGATGGAACTGTATCGCACTCAGCCGATGCGAGTCAAGCGGATGATAACGAATTGGTCAAACGGGTGTGTATGGGCGAGACACAGCTGTTCAGGCTGTTGATTGAGCGTCACCAACAGCATATCTTCAACCTGTGTTATCGTATGCTCCGACAGTTTGAGGAGGCGGATGATGCAACACAGGATACGTTCCTGAAGGCATATCGTTCCCTGAAGCAATTTCGCGGTGACGCCCGCCTAAAAACGTGGCTATGCCGAATTGCTCGAAACGAGTGCCTTAATCGCTTGCGCCATGAAAATATGGCTTCACTTGATCAGCTACTGACAACAGATTATAGTT
Organism: Candidatus Poribacteria bacterium; assembly: GCA_965220385.1. Classification (GTDB taxonomy): domain Bacteria; phylum Poribacteria; class WGA-4E; order WGA-4E; family PCPOR2b; genus PCPOR2b. The sequence continues at coordinate 3,745,304 of OZ244825.1, forward strand.
TTCAGATTGCCAATTCAACGCCATCGCCGTTGGAGTTGATTGAGCAGCAGGAAACCCAATCCATCGTTCACGAGGCAATTAACAAACTCCCGCACCAGTATCGGCTGGTTATCACGCTCTTTCACCTCAACGGACTTTCCTACGAAGAGATTTCGCAGGTGATGGAAATTCCGATGGGAACAGTGAAAACCCATATCTTTCGCGCAAGAGAACTTCTAAAATCGAAGTTGCAAGCCTTTGTAGAAGGAAAAATTTGAGTGCGCCATTCGAATAATTTTCTTCGGTTCGGCGTATGTGATCTGGACTCTGGTTAATTTGGGTCGGCTTTAATTGACTAATCCTAAAAGTGAAAAGGTAGGTAAAACTTATGGCAATTAACTGGGAAGGTATCAACTGGAAGCAAGGCTTCAACCGTCTTTGGTTGTTCATCTCTGTTGTTATAGGCATTGTAATATTCGTTTACATGTTTAATTCTAGCGACTATGAAGAGGTCCCCTTCGTCGCTATCGTGTATTTTGCGATAGTGTTCGTTGTAGGACACGTGACGTTTCGGGTTTTCCTTTGGATTATCAAAGGATTTCGAGACAAGAATTAAGCATTTGAGGCAATATCTCGAGCTGTGATTTTGTCTCAAACCACGTGCGATTATGTGCAGTTCCACCACCTTGGAAATTTTACAACGTTACACATTTCGCGCGTGTTCGGTTGTAGGGCAGGATTAATTGTTTTACCCTTTCTGAACGGATATATCCTGGGTGGTGTGCCAGGCATGTTTATTAGCATTGCTGGCACTTGGGTGGTTATGAAACTTGTTCGATACTTTTTCACTTACAGGTATGAACCATGGATTGTAGAAACTTTGAAGAGTTGTCTCAATTATACATAGACGCGGAGCTCGATGACGAACGTATCTCTCAGTTTGAAGCCCATCTGCTCACCTGTAATGGTTGCAAGCTGAAGATGGAATACCTACAAGCGACTCTCCGCGGCATCGAACGCTACCCACAACTTGAACCCCCTTCGGATTTGGCGGATAACGTGATGGCGCGAATAGAGGGGTCCGCATCGTCGTGGGATTTCTCTCAAGAACTTGTACACATCACAAGTGTATCAAGGCAACTTGCCAGCGGACAATTGGCGAGGTTTCCCGAAGCGTTCGCCACAATGATTGTTGGTTTAATTTTATTACCGCCCAGAATCTACCTTCGCGCTTTTGCAATTGTATTCCAGCGAATCCACACCGTGCTAGTAAAATGGGGTCATCTCTCCAAAACCCAAACACTGCATTTGATTGAATCATCACGCCGTTCACTCGCAACATCTCATCGAAATCCGCTGAGACGGATCTATCCACATCTGTTGTATCACTTGAACCCACTGACGAAATTGACATGTCAACCGATTATTAACAATCTGAAGCGTTACACGTTATTCAATTAACTCAACCTTCAAAGCAGTAGGAGGAACAACAATGGATACACAAACCACATCAATGCAGCCAGAATCCGGCAGTTACAAAGGGAAATTACTGAAGATTCTCGTATTCGACGGTGATTTAGAAGCGCCAGCCGTGTGTGTTGCACTGCCGCTATCTCTTGTAAAGTTGGCAGGACGGCTCCTGCCGCCGTCCGCCAAGCTGATACCACTCATGGTCGATCTCGCAATGAGTAAAAATAAACAGTTTGAGGGCTCTGCCGAACTGATCCGTGAGAAATACGCCGATTTTGACTTCGTTGAGACTTTCACCGCCATCTGTGAAGTGATTGAAGAAGGGATTGACGAACTCAAAGATATCGGGACATTTGACTTTGTGTCGGTACTTGATGGAAGTGACGGTGTGGTAATTCGCATCGAGTAATGTTACAACTGGAGGGAAGATGAGTAGGTCAAGTCGGCGGCGTGTCGCACTCGTTCTAAGAGTTCGCATCCTTAACGGAGACGCAGCCAAACCGGAACGGAATATCTGGATTCCTCTTCCGCTTCTCTTTCTCGTTGCGTTCGCCCTGGATATGTTTGCCTGCGTTTCTGTTCATGTGGCTTCAATCGTGCTCCTCACCTTTGGCAAGAAAAGATGGAAGGAGACACTTCGGAAACCGCTCTCGCTTGCAAGAGCCGCAACGCGCATTTTTTATCTGACGCGATTAAGTTACGGTTTGCTGCGCAATGGGAACGCGCTGGAAATCCGTGTGGTTGATGGAGAAAGCGGTTTTGTTGTTTCGGCAAAATGACTCACGATTTCAAGTCTGTTGAGAAGTGCAGGAACGTGATTTCCGTAGGCAGCCGAAGCCCAAAAAATGACGGAAATTCACACCCAAATACAAACTTCAATGTGTCCTCAATTGAGTCAGAGGGCAGTAACAGACTGTTGAAATGGGTCGCAAGCATAATATTAGTGACTTGCTGATAGGTTGATAGCGGGAACAGTTCACTGAACAAGCTGCCAAAATCTTCCTTATAATATACCTAGTACACCGTCAGATAAGTTTTGAAATTATTATATGTGCTATCGTTTGATTTCAATCAATATACACCAGCATAATTTATTGGACAGTGTACTAGTGCTCTGTCAGGCAAATTATGATAAGTACCTTCATTGCAATGTCCGGTGCGGTTACAAACCGCACCTACCGGGCCTGGGGAACAGAGAGAATTACCGATTTATGTTCTGAAACCTTATACAGTTTGTACTACATTTTTCTGACAATGTACTAGGTTCTGTTGACATTTCATCGTAGCTAGATAACAGAGACGCATACATCGGTTCACTGACGGAGAAAAGAAACCGAGTTTTGCCGAAAAAACTCGGTTTCTGGCAGCTTTTCCAGTGATTTGAGCGTTTCTCGCGACAGCAAGAGCAAAATGTCAACACGCCCTAACTCAATCTCGAAGGAGGGACATAAAAATTGGAAAATACTGTCAGCGTGAAGCAATTGATAGAGGCGTTAGATGATGAAGATGAATCTGTCCGCATAAATGCGGCGATTAATCTGGCGAAACGCGGTGACTCCATTGCGATTCCTGTCCTGATAGAGGCACTGGGCCATGAGAGTCAAGCGATTCGTTTTCGATGGGTGCGGCAGGCGTTGGAGAAACTGGGCGAACGAGCTATACCTGCACTGATGGAAATACTCAATGCGAGGGAAAGCCGAGTCCAAGTTAGTGCGGCGTATGTACTCTATTGCCTTGACAATACCACGGCTGGTGTTGTTGTCCCGGTTTTGGAGAACGCACTCTGTGATGCAAACGAAGCCATTCGATGCGAAGCAGCGCAGGCGCTTGGGGAAATTGGCAAACCGGCTCAGGCGGCTGTCCCCACGTTGATACAGATGCTGAATGATAGGGGCGCGATTGCTGAAGCTTCTCGCGCCCCATGGTTTACAAGTAGCGACTGCGGCGTAGCCCCCTTTACGTTAGCGGTGATTGGTGAGCCAGTTTCCGATGTCGTGTCAGCATTGGTCAGCGTCTTAAGACGTACTGATGTAAGCGATTGCGTTCAATGGAGCGCAGCAGGCGCACTGCGGATTATTGGCGAGCCAGCTAGCGTTGCGGTCCCTTTGTTGATGGAGATATTCCGGGATAGCCGAAAGTCTGCCCGTGTTCGTATCCAAGCGGCCTATACGCTGGCTGCAATTGGTGAGATAGACAGAGATATTGTGCCTCTTTTTACGGATGGATTACAGGACAAGGATCAGTGGATTCGACTCTATAGCGCCAGATTGTTAGGCGAAATGGCTGAATTGCCTAAGTCGCCTGTGCCAAAATGGCTAAAGAATGCTTGGGGGGAATGGGTGCTACGTCCCTATTTTTCTAAGGAGTTAGGTGCGCTGACTGACCCGGCAGAAGTGGTGGTTCCTGCACTGATACAAGCCTTAGTCGATGATAGCCAGCATGTGCGCCGAATGGCGGCCTATGCCCTGGCGAAAACGGGTGAACCGGCAGCTGAAGCTGTGCCCGCCTTAATAGAAACCATGAAAACAGAAGATGTGGGTGGAGTTGCCGCAGAAGCACTGGTTAAAATTGGTCAGCCGGCAATATCCGCATTGATAGACGCAGCTCGTGATGAGGCTGAGATACTCCATCGTCATGCAATTTATGCGCTGAAAAAGATGGACGCTCCCAAAGCCAAAAAAGCAATAACAGAAACGAAAAAAACAACACCGATTGGGCCGTTTCCAACCGCTGTGGATTTCAAGCCTGCACAACCCGACCTTAACTTAAACGATAAGAAGGTCCGGGTATTTGAAGATTTGTATCAATCAACTCTTGATCGAGGCATTGGAAGCATTATCGACTACAATCTCACTTATCCGAAACATGAATTTCTAACTTACCTCATCGGGCATAAAAACGTGGTGCTGCACGGCTCGAGTCAAACCGATATTGAGGTTTTCGTACCGATACGAAAGAGTTTCGAGACGGAGGAGGATAGAGATGCCAATGGTGTGTATGCAGCCCCAGACGCAATCCTAACCACTTACTTCGCTAGTTGTGACCGCGTTAAAATCGCATCCACAAATAATGGGTACTCCACGGAGAAGGACGCTTCAGGGAGAAAACGCCGATTTTACCTTCTAGCGATAGGTATCGATTCGGACCGCGAAAACCCCTGGTCAGATGGTATGGTTTATATTCTTCCCCGAGATACCTTTGTAAAAATACATGAATGGGAATGGGTGAGCAAAGTTCCTGTCCAACCCCTGGCGAAACTGTCGGTTTGCCGCAAAGATATTCCTTTCGCCATCTGGAGAAAAGAATGGCGCCAACCTCAGTTATCTATGGGTCAATCTGATTTCCCTTTTCTCGAGGCAGTGCAAATCTATCCAATTCGCCCCAGGCATTTTAAGTTGGATAAACCCGAGTTTCTATGGTAAATGAAAGATTACACAGACCACACACCAAATTTCTCTAAGTTACTCTATAGGTCATGCAATTGTGTTTGATCTATAGAACGCTGGGAGGGTCAAAAAAGGAAGATGTTCAATGATTTAGCTGATTGCAAAGAAGGAAATTTATGATAATTGGCAGAGTCACAAAATCACGTTGGCATCTGCACTATGTGTTATTCTGCTGGCAATGAGTGTCTGACTAGGATTGAAAGATTATTCGGAACGGATTTTAGGTTACAATTTGTTTGTCGTGCGATCCCGACAGACTTTATTCAGACTCCCGTTGCGCTATATCTAAGTTTCAATGTCAACACACCCGATAGCCTCCGCAAGAAATTTTAGGACGCGGATAAGCCTTCCCAGTAAGCTCTCAAACTGTCCCCCCAATTCGATATGACCTGACGCGGATTCGGATGATCAATCTGCGGTCGGTTTAGCTTGGCTTCTTGGGCAAGTAAATTTGCGCGGCACGAATCAATTGCATCTTCGTACCCCGGCTGGCTCACGAGATTCTGCGTTTCCCACGGATCTGTTTGTAGATCGAAAAGCTGCGCACGTCCGAGACGCGATGCGTCCGGTCCCGGCGGACGGAAATCTTCTGGGTCAGCAGGCTTGTACTCAGTGATATATTTATATCTGTCCCCGACAACCGCCCGTCCCCAGTAATTGCTCTCCACATAGGCGTGCTCACGCCAAGGTATTTCATCGCCCTCTGCAAGCGGGCGCACACTCGCGCCTCCGAGCCCTGGGGCATCGCTTTGATTGATTTGCACGGCTTCCACCCCATCTATACCCGCATAGTCATAAACGGTGGGAACCAGATCTACGCCAGAGATAAAATGCTCCCTATCAAAATGGTCTTTCTGCACCGGCACACCGCCCCCCAAGCAAGCAACGATGAACGGAACACGAATACTTTCCTCGTATAGCGTGAACTTCTGGAACATCTGATGACTCCCACACGCCTCGCCGTGGTCTGCACTGAAGACGATAATCGTGTTATCGCAGAAAGGCGTTCCCTCAAGTGTGTTGAGCACGACACCGATCTCCGCATCAACCTTTTCGATGAATCGATAATAATTCCAGATAAGATACCGCCAATGGAACTCGTCCCAATCCCGTATGCCGTTCAGAATCGGCGCGTGGATGAGGGCATCGTCAGTTCTACGGCAGACCCGCTGTAGCACCGTTTCGCTTTCATCGTAATGGAAGTTTTCGGGCAGCGGCGGTAATTCTTCTTCAGGGACAATACCCTGCTGCAACGGATTTGGGATACGCTTTTCCTCGTGGTTGTGCAGATATTCACACACATCGTGCGGATTGAGGTAGCCTATTTGTAGATAGAAGGGCGCGCTATCGTCGTAGGTTGTCAGAAAATCTGTCACCGCGTGCGTAGAGGCGGAATCGTAATACTCGCCACCTCCCGCACCGATGTCACGCTTTCCATAGTACAGGGTCTTGAAACTTTCACGCACATTTCTGCCCGGTACGTGCCACTTGCCACAATGGAAAGCCTTGTATCCGTTGGCATTCAGAATTTGTCCAACATCCGGAATTCCCTCGTGCATATATCCACCGTTAAACGGCACCCCCGTCTCTGACGTGTAAAGCCCTGTTGCCCAACTGGATCGTGTAGCGGCGCACACCGGGTCGCTGCAGTAAGAGCGCATGAAAGATGTACCGTTTCGGTGGAGGCGGTCGATGTTCGGCGTGCGTATGTATGGATTTCCATAAGCGGAAAGGGCGTTCCACGATTGCTGATCTGTATTGATGAAGAGGATATTCGGTCGTTTGCTCATGCGCTGCCTCCCGTTATCTCTCTAAGCACAAAGGTTTGGAAGAAGTTGGCAAAAATTGCCACGTTGCCGTGGGTATCAACCCACCAGTAGGACGGAAGAAGTCCTTCCCCATACAGGTAATAGCCATCGAGTTGCGTCTCGCCCATCTCTATCGACTCAAGGAAACCGATACGGTTCATAGATCTCAACTTCTCAAGGTCTTCCAGGATAGCCATTTCCACAACTTCGCCTGACCCCTGAATCTTCCTACTGAGCGCGGGAATCACATCGAACAACGCCCAGTTACAGGTGAACGGTATCTCTTTTTCTATCAGACCAACGGCAATTTCATTCTGGTTGACGGTCAACCGGATTTCGTCCGCAACCTGTTGTCCTTCACCAATGAACGTAGAATAACTGTCCTGACAGTCGTTCTGCGCCCGGACATGCCACTTACCCCTGAGCGATCGATACAGATCGTTAGCGGTATGAAAACGGAGTTGGAGGGCCTCACCGCTCGTCCCGTTAGTGTATTGAATCGTGTAGTCCCAACGTCCATTGTCCGCTTGATGCCGCCTGACAGCAGCCTCGCCGAGACTCAGATTGTCTTGCAGATGCGCCCCTATCGCGTAACCACGCCAGTAATTCGGAAATATCTCGTAAATATGCTCGGTAGTTTCGGCACCCATTTGGTCTGTTTTGGATCGCGCATAAAACCCGAGGAACGTTTCGATTAATTGTTCCGCGAACTGAGGATTTTGTGCGCCATAATTGTAATCAAACGACCAATGCAACCCTTCGCTATTTTTCATCGACTAACCTCGCTTTCCGCTATTCCGCACGGGGGATCAGGACGCTACCATCAGGTAATGTGGCACGAAACGCAAATGCCCAACCGCAATAATTGGATCCCGGTGTATTGCTCAGTTTGAGGACGATTACGTTCTGCCCCTTCTTCAAATTGACCTCAACCGTCTGGGATCGGAAGGCATCGTGATGTCCCAGATCAATTGGATCACCCCCATTCACCCGCAAAATCAACCGGTCGTCCCACGCCAAACGAACCCTCGCCGCTGTGTCCTCCGCTACCTCTAAAACACATCTCGCGATAGCCGCCGCATCCCGACTGTTGCTGGGCGTACCGCGTACGTGGGGACGAAAGATGTGGTTGAAATCTACGAACCCACGAAGCGCGAGCCGCTTCTGCCAACGGGGGACATCTCTGCCGATCTCACGAGATTCCTCCGTCAACCAAGGAGAATCCTCGTCGTGCATACCGTCGAAAGTCGCTTCAGGATCAAAGTCGGTCTCCGCAGCCAGATCCGCCTCCATGGCGCGTTCATCGCGATTCCAGAACGGTCCGCATACCCACCACCTGCCGGTGTCCGGGAGCGGTAGGTCATGGGTGCCCTTCGGCAGCTCGCCCCACGGCGATTCAAATCGTTCGGCGGGCTGGAGCAGGGGCCAGTCCGGCATCTCGAAGAAGGGTCTGACCGGTCCCTCCTGATACCAGTAAGATGTCGCGCAGATGTCATTTTGCATTGAACCAAACCGCACATGGATCGACTTCCTAAACTCAATCGTGTCTCGTTCGAAGAACCGGTAACCGACCAATCGCTGTGCAGGTCGGGCTTGACCGACATCGGCGTGGGTATAGTAGGGCATACCTGCGTAAAGATGTGTTTCTGGATCGTGTAACGCACCACCGAACGATGAGCCGAATGTATCCTCGCCTCCAATCCCTCGAAGGTAGGCAGGGTGATCGCCATCGCCGTCTATGTAGATGTTGTCTCCCCCACCGTGACTCCAGCGGTCTGTATCGTCGTAAAGCCGGACGCCGTAGGCAAAGCCAATCAGTTGCCCCGGTCCGTCCGCGTCCAAGAGCAAGAAGTCCTCCCCATAGCGTTCCGTCGGTGCCTCGCGCCGCCACCGGGCACAGAAGCGGCGTGGTTCTTCAAGTTCTTGATCCGGGAAACGATGCCAATTCACGAACATATAAACCGAGCCATCCCCGCCGCCAGACTCCACCTCGATTCGGGCAGACCGTGCGAAAGGCATGTCGAAATAACAGTTGTAACCGCTGAAACCTTGCACGGACAGGTAGCGCGTGTTCACCGGATACCAAGGGAGTCCGTGCATCACCCCAAAAAAGTCGCCGAACGGTGCCTCGACGTAGGGCACGGATTCATGGTCGAAGTAGATACGAATGATAATGTTCCGACCATTTCCCTCGCGGCCAGCCGTTCCCCAGATATGGCGTATGCAGCCCGGTCCCTCCAAGTTCGCGAGCGTTGTCCGCTCATTTGTTTTCACCCGTTGAACTACACTGATCCGGTCCGATACAGCGATCTTCGGCAGGTTCAAATTCATCGAATCCTTCCTCCCTGTGCAGATGTAGAAAGATCTGTCGGCAGTTCGTCTGAAGTTGCAACGGGCGGAGGATTTTTCAACGAGTAAAGCACCTCGGAGTGTGGATAGCAGAATTCCACATTGTCATTTTCGCCGAACGCCCTATGGATGATTTTTACAATATCACTGACATTCTCTGCATAATCTTCAGGGGTTGTCTTATAGCGTAAGCGCATCAGCACCCCCGCATCAAATAGCTCTGCCCTGATGAACGGTTCTTCACCAGTTATCTCGATAGTGTCCGCTGTAACCTGTTTTGCTGCGTCAACTAAAATCTTTTCCGCCTCATCCCAATCGGATTGGAATGTTATCCGTACCGGCACCTCACTCAGGATATACTCCACATCAAAGGTATAATTCGTGATTGTCTGACTGAAAAGGATCGCATTCGGGATCAGTATCCCACGACCAGAACGCTCCTCACCCGCCACAGTGCCGCCGACCTGATTCAGGATCACATGGGTGAGCGTGATGTCCTCCACATCCCCCTTGATACCAGCAATAATGACCCGTTGCCCAATTCTAAAGGGACGTTTCAGGATCAGCATCAACCATGCAGCAACCCCGGTTACAGGGGCTTGCAATGACCAACCGATGATCATTCCCAAGAAGCCAGCAGAGATACCAAGCGTTTGGATTGAACCGCTCAAGCTGATTACACCGAAAATCACAATGATGATAATCCAGACAAACGTCCACGTCAGCATGAAATTATCGGCATTCGCTTCTTTCAGCGCCCGTTTATAGACATAAGCCTTTATAGGACGTGTCAAAATTGCCTTAATCAGCAGCAGCGTAGCGATGGTGATAACACTTAGCACGAGTCCACGATGTGGGGATTGACTGACCGCAATAACAAAATCCCTAACAGTGTTCCAGATCTGAAGCAACGTTTCCATCCGTACTCATCCTCCCCATAAACCCTCTGAGAATCTTTAGTAAAAATCGATAAAGCCATCTGTTTTTTTCGCTTAGAGAATTATATCACAGATCCGTTCTCAACCCGAATCGATATTTCCGATTTCTTGGTTTGAACTTGACCGTTATCAGCCCCTATGATACCATCTATCCTCACACGGTCTCATTATACCTACCACTACAATTTCCCATACAAGGAGCAAACCGTTGAAACAGAACTCCAACACTGTCGCTGTCAAAGTCGATGCCGGCTCCATAGATCGAAATAACGACCTCATCCGACTCCCTTTCAATCCGAAAGATCACTTTCCCGATTGGCAAGAGGGTACCGCAACACTCGCCATTTCTCAAACCGATACGGATGGATCGCCGTTAGACACGGAAATCCCCGCTCAGTTTGAACCAACAACCCGTGAGTTAGCGTGGCAAACCGGTTCCTTGGGTGCGGGAGAATCGGCACGGTACGCTATCCGCGCCGTTGACCTTCCACCCAACAACCGATACGCCATCGAGCAGAAACCGGCACATCTCCTAATCACCGTCGATAATCAGGTGTTCGCACGATACAACTACTTGGGTGTCTGGAAGCCGTACTTTTGGCCCGTGAACGGAAATCATGGCACGGTGGTGCGTGGAGCGGGCGGCGGCGATCACCCACACCACACGGGGCTCTACCTCGCTTACGGTGGGCACGGCGAGGGTGGATCGGCGAATATCTGGTCGGATTGGGATGAACCACCTTATGGACCTTGTGGAAAAATGCTGCACCAACGGTTTATCCGACTCACCGCTGGACCTGTGTACGCGGAATTCGTGGAAGATCTGATCTATGTCAAAGGAAACGGCGATCAGATCCTAACGGAGACCCGAACGGCGCGTGCTTGGTACGCTGATAATGGGAGGCGTTTTCTGGATCTTACCCACGAAACCACGCCGCCGATAGATATTGGGGATAGACAATTTCTCCTCGTTGCACGGCTGAATCCATCCATGAACCTACCGGACGAAGGGCATGTCGAAAATTCGGAGGGACTGATCGGTCGGCAGGAGGTCCATCATCAGCGAGCGCGGTGGTGCGATCTTGGCGGGGCGGTGGGAGATGGCGTGAATGGGCTCGCGCTGTTTGATCACCCGGAAAACATCGAACACCCCGGCTTTTTCGGGGAGATCGCCGTTCAGCAACAGATGAGCATCCTTCACCATCCGCCGCACAATAACGTCCGTCTCCAATTCCGCGCCTACGTTCACGAAGGCATCACACCGGATGCGGCGGTCGAATCCCATTATCAGTGTTACGCCAATCCACTGAAGGCTGAAATTTGCACCTGATAAAGAGACTGCCCGAAACTAAGGAGAACCTAATGAAATATCGTTTCGCTGAAATGATCTGGTACGAAACCAAAGAGGCAGCCGAACAGGATCGCGTCGCGGTCCTTCCTGTCGCAACCTATGAAGACCACGGGCCCCATCTCCCGGTTGATACGGATGTCGTTCTATGCACAGGTATCTGTGAACGCGCCGTAGCACAAATCCCATCGGAGGCGGTGCTTGCGCCGCCGGTCCCGCACGGCTATAGCCCACACCACATGGATTTCCACGGCACACTCACTATCGGTTGGGACACCTTCATCAAGTACGTCAGGGATGTCTGTTGCAGCCTCGCCCACCACGGGTTCAAGCGAATCCTCATCGTCAACGGTCACGGGAGTAACGCGTCTCCCCTCGACCTCGCAGCACGGTTGACGAATATCGAGTACGAAGGGAAGATCCTCTGTGCCTCAGTAAATCATTGGGATACCCGTAAAATCAAGGATGTCGGTGCCGAGGTCAGGGATTCCGAATATGGTGGAACATCGCACGGCGGGGAGTACGAAACCGCGCTCTACCTTGCTCTAAAACCGGATCTGGTCGATATGAGTCGGGCGGTTGACGAAAGGTCGCCGTTGCCACCGAGTTTCAAGACAGATCTGCTCGCAGGGACTCACCCTCAAGGTTCCGCTGCCCGTTTGATACCGTATTGGAGCTCCCAGACCGCAAGTGGCGTGTTAGGCGATGCAACCAAAGCCACCGTGGAAAAAGGGGAAAAGTTTTTGGAGGCAGCGACGGAGGGGCTTGTTGAATTGATACGCGAACTGAGAGGAACGGAAATTCCACCCCGCCGTGACCAGCATGAGGAGCATATATCAAGAAAGAGTGCGTGGACGTAGGAATAATTTAAGTTGCTGCTTAAAGCGTGCCGTATTGCGTTTCTCAACCCCGCTCGGCTTGGATAGACATATCCAAGTCTCGGACTCTCCTCGATAAGATAGGGACTCCGACAAGCCGGGAGCAGGCAGGCGGAACGGAGCCATCTTAGGTGGGATGCAGCGGATTTGTCAATCCGCTGCGAGTCGCTTTGAATCCCGCCTGTCCCGATTCATCGGGGATTTTATCGGGGCGGTGATTTTCTCATTTTTATTCTTATCGACCCAAGCTGCGCGCTATTTTTGAGCGCATATAGACTCAACGCAATGAAGGCAGATCCCAATTTATCAAACGAAACCTTCAGACAGACCGCTTCAACTGGGCAGACGGCACCTGCCGTTCTCCCAATGTGAATGCCTCACCCTCGCCAGCCGCATCAAACCCCAACGATTCAAACAGTGCACGTTTATCTTCATCCTCGACGGAAAGCGTTCCACACCACTCCGTTGCCCCTCGGTCAGTTCCCCAGTCCATTGCCGCCTGGATTAAATATCCCCAAGCGTCCAGTCGGGATTGATGCGTAAAACCGTCTACATGACACACACCCGACTCGTCAAGCCGGGCAGTCCCCAGTCCAATCAGATGACCGCTGTCTGCCCCCGCCCCAAACCATGCGCCGTTCTGCTGTTGGAGGAGTGCATCGTATTTCGGGTACAACCCCATACACGAGGATTGTAGGGCGTAGCGAGTAGAAAATATACCCGCGTTGGCGTCTAACACCTGCCAGTCGTGCGGACAAACGATCAGCGGAATCATGGGGACTCGGTGCGCCGCTGTGCCCGGTATGACGGTAGTTTGTCCCGCCGCTTCCCTGAAATAGTCCACCAGAAACGCTTCCGGTGACTTGCCAGAAACGATCAGCGCCATCACATTGGCACCGGCGAGTTTCCGCCAACCGAGCCGATAATATATCCGGGCCGCCGACGGGTTGCCTGTACCGAGAAAGAACGCCTCACCGCCCTGTTCCCGAAAATCGCTAAGGGCGCATTCACAAAGCTGGGCAGCGATTCCCTGACGGCGAAACGCAGGCGGCGTCGCAACCTCTCCCAGCCCGCCCAAGCGCGGTTCTGCCTTGCCAACTGTGAGATGAGAGGTGCCTGCCAAGTCTTCCCCCTCCCGCATCAGGTAAAGGATATCTTCGTTATCTTCGGTTTCATCGCCGGCGAAGATGGGCTTGAAGTCTTCATAAGAGGTCTCGAAAATTTCCTCCCAGAATGCGGTCAGCTCTGGAATAAGCGCCTCCGGTAGGGGCACGCTGATCCTCGTAAAATCCATAATTTCCCTCCATCCCAACAAAATCGGGACGATTAAAGATTCATGTGTTCTTCTTCCGGTAACGGCACAGGCTTCGCATCCTCCGTCCCAATGCTCCAGTCCGCCAAACGTAACCGCAGGTCTGCCAGCACGTCCCGGTGGACGGGATTGTCTACCACATTCTCCAGCTCCCACGGATCGTTTTCCAGATCATACAGTTCGTCCCGATCGCCCATCGGATCGTGCACATATTTCCACGACTGGGTCCGAGCCATCTTGCGCCTGCCCTCCGCTTCCCGCCACTGCAACGACTGTATCAACGCCCGCCTGCCGTAGGGCTGAGGCAGTTTCTCCAGATCTTCCATCCGGAAGGGCGGTCCCCCGCTGCCGTATTCGGAAAAGGTAACATCTCGTGGTTCGGCAGCAGTAACAGTTGGCAGCCCCTCGCCGTGCATTGATCGGGGTGTGTCTAATCCCTGAAGTTCCAGCAGCGTCGGCACGATGTCGATTAGGTTCGCCATGCTGTCGTCACGCACATTGGTAGGAACCTCTCCGGGCAAAGAAACAATCAGCGGCACATGCGTCAGGCAATCGTAGAAGACACCACCCTTGCACTGCATCCGGTGCTCACCCATGAAGTCCCCGTGGTCAGAACAGAACACCACAATCGTGTTTTCGCGCAACCCAAGACTTTCCAGTGCGTCTATAATCTGCCCTAAAGCGTCATCAATGAAGCGGACCATGCCGTAATAGACCCCCATCACACCATATATATCTTCGAGGGCATCCTCCTCCGCCCCGAGTATCTTGTGGAGCACACGATTCCGTTCGGGTGCGCGTTCATCAAATTCGTCCTCCCGCCAAGGGGGTAGATCAATCTTCTCCGGCGGGAACATCGCAGCGTATCGTTCCGGCACCACCCACGGCTCGTGCGGGTCCGGGAACGACACCCATAACGCAAACGGTTCATCTTGGTGCGCTTCAAGGAAACGGGTTGTTTGCCCCGCAATTAACCCTGTGGAATAGTCCTCTAACGGAAAATCGGAGGTGGCGTAACCGAAGCGCGGACTTTGGGGGGTCATTGTCCGCCGCAGCTCATGGGCAGCTTGAATCCCCTCAATCGGACGAAACCATTCCATGCCGCGAGTCTCCGCGTGTCCCGACATCCAACCGTGCCCAACTTCGCACCACGTATCGAAAAGTCCTAAATCCTCCGTACTCTCGAAACAGTGGTTCTTGCCAATCAAGCCGGTGTGGTATCCCGCATCCTTCCAGAGTTGGAACGCATGGGTCGCATCCTCTGGCATCAGGGTCTGATTGCGTCTGCCACCGTGCGAGTGTGGGAACTGCGAGGTCCAGAGCGAAATTCGCGCTGGAACGCATAGGGGGTGCGGCGTAAAGGCATTTTCAAAGAGCACCCCTTCGTTCGCCAAGCGTTCCATGGATGGCGTCTCGCAGAAGGTATTTCCGTAGAGGTGGCTGGCGGTGGCTTTCTGTTGATCTGTCATAATCACCAAAACATTGGGTCTGTCGGACATTTCGCGCTAACTCCTATCGTGGTTTGTCATACCAAATTTTGGTTATGGTAGTAGATATTGAGTGGTTTGTCGAGTATAAAATTTGCTTGCGTTCCCAAAATAGTCTCGGAGGTCTAGGGCTATTCAGTTTTAGGCTTATTATCCATTTTGTTTGAAAAGGCGCAACCGGGAGATCCCTCCTACAGTGAGATGTCGGGATTTGGAAATCCCTCCTACAGAAAAACTATGGTAGGTTTTACAATTACTTAGACATTCCCACTGCACAGCCAACCCCCTAAATCCCCATTGTCAGGGGGACTTTGGAAATCTCTCGAAGGTCGGAGTTATGGGTAATGTTTACTTATTTCTATAATTCACCATAAATGCCCCTATCGGATGTCGGTATACTATTGACAACACCCTATGCCTCTGCTAAAATGAGGTTTTGCGGGGAAAAGCGACCTGCGAGATAGGATACTAAGACGTAGAGAAATAAAAACACTCTGCACCATTGCGACTTTGCGTTCAAATGAACGGGTGGACAATCATGAGAAACACGCGCACACAATCCCGGGTTCTTGCCCTTCAGATGCTGTATCAGATAGAAGTCACAAAAGTTCCAATTCGCTCTGTCCAAGAATGTTTCTGGCAGGTCAACGACGCGTCAAAGACCGTTAAAGAATTCGCCGATCTGCTGGCGGAGGGCACAATGGAACATCTCGACACGATTGATCCGGCGATTCGCTCGGCAGCGACCCATTGGAAGATCGACCGTATGCCCGTTGTTGACCGATGTCTGCTGCGGAGTACCACGTATGAACTGCTCTATCTCATTGACATTCCGCCCGCTGTTTCAATCAATGAAGCCATTGAACTCGCAAAAAAATACAGCACCGAAGATTCACCACAGTTTATCAATGCGATTTTGGATAAAATCAAGGACATGGGAACCGAAATGGTTGGCTTAGCGGATCTACGGACGAGTAGGAGTGAATAGTTGGTAATATTTCGCAATGTGTTTTGGGCACTGATTTTAAGTCTACTAATATATCCACTTGCTGATGCACATAAGGAAGTCGAATTTGTGAGAGAGTTCGGAGGAAAAGGCGAGGGTGAAGGCGAATTCGCGGAGAAAACGTCTTTCGCATTCGATCGGGACGGTGGGATTTATATCGCTGATACCGAAAATCTTCGCATCCAAAAACTTGACGCAGATGGACGCTTCCTATTTGAGATTCGGGGAACTGACCCCGACAAGTTTCTTTTTGGCAATCCGATGGACATCGCTGTTGGGCTGGACGGAACAATTTATGTCGTGGATTGGATCACCGTGCATGTAGAAAACACAGCATCGCCGCGCATCTTCAATTACGCCCCTTGTGTCCACCGATTCGATTCGGAAGGAAAATTCGTTGCAAGCTATCCGCTCCAAGATTTAAGCAAACGAATTGGAACGCTTGAAGCTGCGGCACCGGCACTCGACGCCGAAGGGAATTACGCCCTCATCATTCCACAGGGGGACACACAGAGATCGCTCCTGTTGACGGTCGACGATGAGGGAAATATCTACGTCTTCGATGATGGCTATATTTATAAACTTGACGCAGATGGCAACGCTGTGGGGGCCTTCACGACCGCCCACCCCAGCGCCGGGCAGTTGAGCAAACCCGCGGATATGACTGTTGATCGTGAGGGAAATCTCTACATCGCAGATGAGGAGGCACATCGCGTTCTGAAATATGATCGGGCTGGACAATTTTTGCTCTCATTCGGCGGGTACGGTGATGGTGCAGGACAGTTTATATCGCCTTTCCACCTCATCGCACTAGACGACGGCACCGTCCTCGTCGCAGACACAGCCAAATACAAAAAGGATTACGCATCTGGTTTACCCAGACAGCGATACCATCCGTTTCAGTTTGGACACGTTCCCTATCGCATCTTTCGCAGCCGTTTGCGCCGTGTTCAGCGATTTTACGCGGACGGGGAATATGCCGAGAAGATCCTAATCCGTTTCCAACGTGAGAATGAGGAGCACGCATATCTCAGTCTGAAAGCCATTGATTACACCGGCAATCTTTATTTCGTTGATAGTGAAACCCTGAAGTTTAGGGTGTTCGGTCCCACGTCTCCGCTGATAGCTTCTGCGTTTCAAACAGAGACAAAATTGCGCTACATCTATGACTTTGAGGATGTCGAGATAGACAACCAAGATGACCTCGACCCTAACCTTGGCACGAAGGCAGACTTTGATGAACGTATCAAATGGAATCAGATCGGGGCGGAAGTCGCTTTGACCTACGACATAAACGAGGACCTCCGATTCGCCATTTCTAACGATCTGACCTACCTAAGACTGACCGATACCAGTTTTTTCCGAACGCCGGATTTCGAGGATTTCCGGGGCAGCTTTAATCAAGACGATGAAACCACCGAAACATCATGGGAAGACCGGATTCAGATCGACTTTACACTAATTCAGAACCATAACCCCTACCGCTATCGGGAGGCAGGAGCGTTTGCGTATCTCAATGTAACCCGAGACGATTTCATCAACGAAGCACTCCATCCACAAAACGATCGACGTTTGGACTTTAAGGTCCGGATTTCCAGTTGGGGTGCGGGGATGCGCTACGACCTCGGCAGGGCATTTCAACTTCAGTTTATGGTCGCCCACTCTTATGGCTATAATGAGTACACCTATATCGATGAGACAAGCGTTCTGTATGCGACAGGCTTTCTGCAAATTGTCGGCACCGTTGTACTGTTAAGCATCGATGGTGTGTTTTAATGAAAACTTAGATAGGAGGGATAAAAGCGGAAGGCAGCTAGCGCAGTTGGGATTTTTCCACATTGTCGTAGGTTTTATGGTGCAGTAGGCGGAAATAATCTATCACAACTAGGGCGTGTTGACATTTTGCTTTTGCCGTCGCGGGAAACGTTCAAATTACTGGAAAAGATGCCATAAACCGAGTTTTTTCCTCAAAAATCGGTTTCTTTTCTGGGGTTTTACGTCCGTGAACCGATTTATGTCTTTCTATTATATGGTTACGATGAAATGTCAACAGAGCCTAGTTATGAGGATTGGTTTATTCTTGGGGAGGTTTTCTGTTACTGCCAATAACAAATACAGCTACAAGACCGACAACTCCGGTTGTACCAATGAATCCACCAGGAATCTGAGCACCATTTAGGGCTACATATCCCCCGGTAACTATAGCGATAATACCAATAAAAAAACCAAGTACTTGACCGAGATGGACTTCACGATTAAAAAAAGATAATCTCTTCTTTTCCAGTGACTGTCTATGCTCGCTTTGGTTTTCCGCCATTTTAAGAATTCTGTCGGCTGATCCCGGCAGAGTTTCTTCATATTGTTTCATCATAGAAGGAGGGGGAATTGGACCAGCAAATTCTTGAGAAATCGCTAACAATAGTTTTTTAAATTCTTCCTTGTTCTCAGGAATTGCTATGGATTCTTGAGACTCATCGGATTCTTGAGGCTCATCATCGGATTTGGATTGAGGTGGTGTCGATTGGTTGGCCATCTATTCTCACTCTATCTTTAAGGTATCCCTGTAACGTGCTGCAAATAGCTCCATAGCTTGTGATATATCATTTCCTACAGCTATCCAGTCAGATTTCAGGGCATCATAGTCAGCAGAGGTGTCATGCTCATCAGAAAAGTCGTAATATCGGTTGAAACTTTGAATCCCAAATAGGTCAACTATGCTACCTATTCCCGTTATTGTATTGTCTTTGTTGAACATTTTCTCCTCAATTCGTGATAAAATGTGTTTAGATGAGTCAGTTTGGATCATAAGGTGCCATTGCGGGTCATAATGGTATACTAAAACGTTTTTTTTGTCAATCTATTTTACAATATTTGTTGTAAAACCCCATAATTCGTCACCTCTGTCTGCTATCCCATCTTTTAGGAATAACCTTCTTTTGGAGGAACAAACCAATCATGACAGAACCCCAGCCATGGACACCCGTTGAAGGCGATTTAACAGACATACTGAAACAGTATCCGCAGCCGCTCATGGCGCTTGCAGCCGGTGAAATGCCAGCCGTCCTCCTGCGGCAAGCCTACAATCCCAACCATTGTGCGAAGCTTATACAACGATTCTATGAACGTGGACTGATGTACGACCCGCACAAAGTCGGAGAAGGAAAACCCCACCGAGTGGACATCGGCACCAGTTTGGGACGCTACAATTCTAACCGTGAGGAGTTCTTTGCCCACTCCGCCGGAACCCATGAACTGTTCAACGCCCTGTTCGATGGGTACGACGACCCGGTGAAGACCATGTACGACAACCTGTCCAGTCTCGCACCGGGCAAGAATGTGATGACAGCGAGGGAGCCGGACGGCAGCCTTTACGGTCCCGCCATCTTCCGTATCTACCACGACGGGTTGGGACACGGACCCCACTACGATTCCGTAGCAAAGCGATCAAAACTGTTCACTTACTCTGTTTCTCGATTTAAACATCAATTCGCCGGTGTGCTCTGCTTCCAAAACTCTAATGACGCTGGCGAGAGTGGCGAACCCTTTCTCTATAACTGCACCTGGTCGGATACTGTGCAGGAGGCACGCGAGAACGACGCCTTCCGGGAATATGTCGCTGAGCACAATATTGCCCGTACGCAGGTCCAATTAGAACCGGGCGACCTCTACTTTTTCTATTCCGAAAACCTGCACGAAGTGCCTTTTGTCGTAGGCGATCGACCGCGGGCTGTACTCGCGATCTTCTTTGCGATGTCCCCGGACGATGATGAGATTTTTGTCTGGTCATAGTCAACCTTCAATCAAGTAACTATCGGACGTTACCAGAACGCTTCAATTTTTATCAGGAGGAGCCCATGCAAGAGACCACTACTCCCGAACAACAGACCACCATTATCCCTGAAATCCACCCAGACGAAGTCATTGACTTCATGAACATTGATGAGACAGATTTCAGTTCGTTCACGATGGCACAGCGAATCCGCCATTTCGAGGCGGAAGGCTATGTTGTGTTGCCTGACATGCTGGACGCGGACCTCATCGCGAAACTCAAGGCAGAGCTCGCGGACGTTCCTATGAGGCCAAAACCGTATAGCGAGTACCAAACCACGGGAGCCATACAACCGCAATGGCACAGTCGTACAACGGCGGAACTGATTGGACATCCACCGATGATTGAGTTTTTCACAGAATTGATGGGACCTGACATCGTATTCACGCGCGGCTTTTTTCAGCGCACGCATCCCGGCTCACCTGGGATCTCGATGCACACGGACGGTCAGCCCCACGGCTCATCGATCTTCGACTACGAAGGTAGTTCCCCACGGTTGCTGCGGGTTCTCTACTACCTCGACGACCTTGTCCCAAAACGCGCACCGTTCCGGCTGATCCCGCGGAGTCATCTCTCCTTCCACGCGCAGGCAAGTCCCTACGTGCGCTACAAGTCCCATCCGGAAGAGCTCACCCTCTGTCTGAAAGCCGGATCGGCGGTCATCATTCCGAGCACCATGTTCCACGCCACGCACCCGAATACGGACAGTTCGCCAAGAGAGTTGATTCAGTTCGGTTATCGACCCGCTTGGGCGGGGCCGATCCAACCGATGAAGGAGTGGGACCCGGAATTGGTCGCTGCCGCACCGGAACAAGCCAAGCCTTTCTTGCAGAGCCTCAATACCACCGGAGACACTTGGAAACTTGAACACAAGCCGGAGGGGATGACGACCGACGCGCCCGGAATTAATCCGAGCCGTTGGGACGGCTGAACCGAAAACCGAGCAGGTGAGCGGATGAGAAAGCGGGCAAGCGAAAAAAACCTCTGCTGGCTTTCTCACCGTCACATCTTCCCCACTTTCAGTTTTGCCCGGCAATCGAGGAAAAAAAGCAGATGAAAATCACGCAGCTGGAACGCACTATAGTCTGTGTACCATTTCTGCCCGGAATTCTGCCACCACCCGAATACGAGGAGTTCACCGAATCTTATCCCGCGCCACTTGGGGAGAGAAGACAGGATGTGCTGCGTATCCATACCGACGAGGGAATTACCGGGCTCGGCATGAGCGGACCTTATTTCGGCGATCGCGATGAGCAGCCTCCAGATTTAATCGGTAAGGATCCACTCGATTTTGAGCCGCGCAATTTGGGGGGCGGTGGATACGATATCGCCTTGCTGGACCTGATCGGTAAAGCAACTGGCTTGCCCTTGTATCGTGTCTTCGGTGGCAAATTTCAGGATCGTGTACTCGTCGATTACTGGATCGCGCGGATGGGTCCGGAGGCGTCAGCCGCTGCTGCCAAACGGGCCTCCGAGTTAGGCTTCCACGGCATCAAGATCAAATGCACTATCGACGACGGAAATGTCGCAGATCGGGTACACGCCATGCACGAAGCAGCGCCCCCACTACGCATCGTTCTGGATCCCGGTCATCGATTTCATACCGTCGAACAGTCGTTGACGTTGGCACGTGAAATTGAAGCGTACGATATCATCTTTGAAGACCCAATCCCTAAAGACAACATAGAAGATTACCGACGGCTCAAGGAAGAGACCTCGATCCTGATTGCGCCCCATCTGCAGAATCCACGTCAAGTCATTGAAATGGTATATCTGGAGGCTGTAGACGGGATTAATGTCGCACCTTCGGACTGGGGCTTTCTAGATATGGCACGGATTGCGGGTGCCGCCGATATTCCTGTATGGCAAGCGTCCAACGTTGACCTTGGAATCTTCGATGTTTTCCGTCTCCACGCCTCCGCCGCAACCCCAAACTGCACCTTGGGGAGTGACTTATGCGGCAACTTCGTCCATGAGCACAGCCTGCTTGCCAAGCCTTTGGTCCAAGATGGATATGCGATAGTCCCGGACAAGCCGGGGTTGGGGGTTGAACTCGATGAAGACACAGTACAACGGTATGCGCTGCATCCATAAATTTCGGAGAGGAACGAATCATGGTTCAAGAAATCATGGTTCCGATGCGAGATGGCGTCAAGCTTCGGACGAAAATCGCACAGCCCAGCCCCGGTCGTCTACCCGTTATCCTTATACGAGGATACGACACCGACTCTTGGATCGATGTTGATCGATTCGTGCGCGCCGGGTACGTTTGTGTAAGTCAAGCGACCCGTGGACACATCGGTTCCGAAGGCACCCACGGCATGGACAACCGGTTTTTTGACGATGCCCGAGACGGATACGATGCTCTGACTTGGATTAGCAAACAGCCGTGGAGCGACGGAAACATCGCTATGTACGGCAGTTCCTACTACGGTGCCACGCAGTGGTTGGTTGCGCCGAAAGGGCACCCAAACCTCAAAGCGATTATTCCACAGAACGTCAATCCTGATCCTTGGCAGCGCATGTACCGTGACCACGGCGCAGTTCAGCTCGCTCACACTGCGCGGCGTATCTACGACTACAACGTAGAGGGCAGACTAAAAGTGGCACGTTTCGGGTGGTGGAACTGGTATCGGCACCTCCCACTTATCAGCCTCGATACCGTCGCCGGCACACCACCCAACAAACTCTACAACGATTACATTACCCATTCTACATACGACGATTTTTGGAAAACAATTGGAATCCGAGACAAACTCCACAATATTCGGATTCCCGTATATCTGATGGGCGGGTGGTACGATAATTATCCCGGTTCAACCCTCGACTATTTCGAGAAACTGACAAAGCTCGGTGCGACGGAGGAGATCCGTGTCGCTATAAGTCCGACAACACATACCCGACACATGGTAGTGGGGGATCGGGACTTCGGTGAAAACGCAAGTAAAGATGAAATTGGCTTGGCGATTCGGTGGCTGGATGCCACCCTCAAAGGTGGTGATAACGGTATCCGAAATGAGCCGAAGGTCAAAATTTTCGTCATGGGCATGAACCGGTGGCGAGAAGAACAGGAATGGCCCCTAACGCGGACCAGATTCACCCGGTACTACTTCCACGGTAGCGGAACAAAAAACGGGGGGCTGAGTCCAGATACGCCCGAAGGCAGACCTTCAACCGCCTACGTCTACGACCCAGATAGCCCTGTGCCAACGCTCGGAGGAAATCATTCAGCACCACACATGCCCGGCATCATTCGAGCGGGACCTGTCGATCAACGACCAAACGAAACACGGAAAGATGTCCTCGTTTTTACGAGTGAACCGGTGATGAAGGATCTGGAGGTAATCGGTCCAATTGTCGTAAAACTTTACGCCGCGTCTACCGCACGGGATACGGATTTCGTCGCTCGGTTGATAGATGTTTATCCTGACGGTCACGCCTATAATCTCACTGAGGGCATCATTCGCGCCCGGTTCCGCGAGTCGATTTGGGAACCGCCGCGCCTCTTGACACCGGGAAAAGTCGAGGAGTACACCATTGATCTCATGGCGACCGCCAACGTCTTTAAGAAAGGGCACCGTATCCGCGTTCATATTACGAGTAGCAACTTCCCAATGTGGGACCGCAATCCCAATACGGGCGATGAGCAGGGGATGTCGGCGGAACTGATCACCGCCGAACAGACGGTCTACCACAACCGGGAGTACCCCTCTTACATCATGCTGCCAATTATTCCACAGACGGGGATCGGATAATCCGAATAACGATCTACGGGAAGGGTTGGCTATGCAGTTCGCTGTAGGACTTACAGGAGAATGGAAATCAATAACTCTAATTCATACAACCCAAGCAAAGGAAGACCCATCTGATGAATTCATCTACACCCATTCGCGCTGCCGTAATTGGTCTGGGTCGTGCTGGCTGGAATATCCATGTCCGCACAATGCAGGGGCGCGAGGATTTTGATGTGGTTGCTGTCGCTGACCCCGACCCTGACCGCCAACAACAGGCAAAAGAGGAAGCCGGAGCGCAGCCGTTCGATAATCTCGATTCTCTACTAAAGGGCTGCGATGCTGAACTCATCGTCGTTGCGACCGCATCGGCAGATCACGCGAACCACTCGATCGCCGCACTCGAAACCGGGCGGCACGTCCTGACCGAAAAGCCGATGGCGACCGCCCTGGAAGACGCAGACCGTATGCTTGCCGCCGCCGAGAATGCGGGCAAGATCCTGACGGTCCATCAGAGCCGTCGGTGGGGCGAAGACTTTCTTTTTATTCAGCAGATGCTGAAGGACGAACGCTTAGGACATGTCTTCTTCATCCGTTCAGGTGGTTACGGCTATCGTCGTCGTAACGATTGGCAGACATTGCAGAAATATGGCGGCGGACTGCTCAACAACAATGGCGTGCATGTCGTCGATCAGTGTGTCCTCCTCATGGAATCGCCCATCGTGGATGTCTTCGGAGACCTCCAGCAAATCCTCCAACCGGGCGATACAGAAGACCATCTCAAAGTGGTAATGCGCGGCGAAAATGGTCGGGTGATAGATCTGGAACTCACAAGCGCATGTGCAGCCTCCCTACCTTCGTGGACGCTCATGGGAGCGCGCGGCACACTGACTATTGCAGGTGGGGGACCGGCAGTGCTGCAGTACGTGAAGGACGATCTGGCACCGCTCGAATCAGTTGACAGGCCCCTGGCAACTGGTCGCAGCTATGGCGTCGAGGGCGGCGATGAGATCGAATTCGAGACAGTGGAACTTGAACCCAAAGCACCGTCAGGTTCATCGTTCTATGATCAGCTCTACAACGCGATTCGCAACGGTGGGCCACCGCCGGTCGATCCGGCGACCTCACGTGAAACCATCCGTGTCATGTCCGAAGCACGGAAGGGAACACAGTTTACAGATTGACCGCGCATCAATCCGATCTCCGCTAACCGTCAATTGATACCATAGACTCGAAAGGAAATTACCATGCCACAACCACGCATCATGTTCTATCACGATGGACGCCATCCGCTCATCTATATGTACGAGCCACCGATGCAGAAAGAGGAGTATGAGGCAGCGGTCGACGAGCTGGTAGGTACGCCGGTGGAGGCGCTTATGTTCTGCTTGGGGGACGGGCGCACTGTCCTACACGATACAAAGGTTGGCGAACTCTGGGGACATAACGTCGATAAATGGCCCCACATTATTTTTCGACGTGCACATCAGAACGCCAGAGATCTGATCGAATCGGGTAACGATCCGTTACGGGTCGTCTGTGACCGCGCCCACGCAAAGGGAATGCGGATCTACCCCACCCTTCTGGTGCAGCAGGGACGGGGGCCCCGCGACCAAGATGTGCGCTGCTCGGACTTCCGTTTCGACAACCCACACCTAGAGATTGGTGCGCGTGGCGATCTGGATGCCGATTTTCCCGGACTCACCTGCCTCGACTTCAAGCACGAGGAGGTGCGTGATGAACGGTTTGCGCTCATTGAGGAGACCGTGACCAACTATTCAATTGACGGCTTTGAACTGCAACTGAATTACACCCCGTATTACTTTCATCCGGACGAGGTCGAAGAGGGACGCGAGATCATGACTGCGTGGGTTCGGCGGGTATATGAAGCCCTCAAGCGGAGTGGGGCAGACCGCGAATTAGCGATCCGCATCCCCGCAAGCCTCGAAGGCTGTCTACAGGTAGGCATGGATGTGCGCGATTGGATGGAGCAGGGTATTGTAGATGTCGTTATTGGACAGACGTTTTCGGGACCGGAACTGGTGGACTCAACAGTCGATTTTCGTCCGCTGGTAGAAGCTGCCGAAGGGACGAGTTGTCGCGTTCACGCTGCGATTCAGAGCCATGTAGATTCTGACCGATTGGGCGAAGCCACCATTGAAATGGTCCGTGCTACCGCCTGTAACTACTGGGCACAGGGAGTTGACGGACTCTATCTGGCACACTGGTTCGGTAATTGGCCCTACCAAGCGGACTTCTACGAAAAGCTGCGGGAGTTGCCGTATCCGGAGGTGATGGCACCCAAGGATAAGTACTACTATGTTCCGACGGAAACGGGTCGCTATCCGAAGCCGCCCACGGAACCCGGCATCGCCATGTCACTGCCAGCGGGGCTGGCGGTCGATCGTCCCACTGAGGTGACATTTAAGATTAGCGACGATCTGCCGCGCTGGAATCAGGCTGGACGCATCCATGAGGTCCTCCTCCGCCTACGAATCATGAATACGACAGAACTGGATAGCCTCCGCTTCCGTCTGAATGGGGCAGATTTGCCGGATGAACTGCTACGCAAACTGAACGAGATGTACCGGATGAGCGCCCCGCGCTACCGCACCGGATCGGGCTACTGGTTCATTTACCGACTGGACGAAGCACACTGGCCACAACGCGGCGACAACACGCTCGAAGTCACGCTGCTGGAACGTGATCCGGACGTAATCCCTGAATGCTATATCCGCGATGTGGAGTTAGAGGTCAAGTACTTGATGGGTAAGCATTTTCATCGGGGACAGGATGCGGATTTAGGTCCATACGAATACTCTGGAATTTAGTTCTTATGGGACTGACGGACTTGCGGGGCAAGTTCCTTTGAATCCCGACTGTCCCCCTGGTCTCGGAACGGACGATGTGTCGGGGATTTATCGGGGATACCCCGCCTACGGGTGGTTTTGCGTTAGTCCTGTCTTAGCCAGGACCGGCGCACTGCAGGTTGTAATGAATGCAGATTGAGAAATCTGTGCCACGTTATGTCAACTGCACAACTCCTAAAGAAAATCAAAGGAGAGGATTGAAATGAATTTAACCGTTGAATTAACAACTGATCAGGTCGTTGGTTTTGTTCAACAGATGCCAGCAGAAGAAAGACGAGCATTATTACTCGCCATTGCAGAGCAGGCAGCAGCCAATCGAGAGGCACGTATAGATCGTGCTGAAACACAATTTCGGCAGTTATGTGTGGACCGGGGGTTAGATTGGGATACGATGACCGAAGCGGAGCGCGAAAATTTTGTTGATGACCTCATTCACGAGGATCGTGAATGCAGCCAATAGCCGTTTACGATACAAACATTCTGTTGTCGGGTATCGGTTGGAGGGGCAGTCCTTATCACTGTCTTGAACTCGCACGGCACGGCAGCATTGAAGGATTGACCTGTTCTGAAATACTGGACGAATTAGGAGAGAAATTAACGACTAAACTCAACTTTTCACTGTCCGAAACTACCGATATCATTGCGGATCTCCTTGGTTTCTTGGCGGTAGTCAAGATCACCAACACGCTTAAAGCCATCCCCGCCGATTCGGAGGACGATAAAGTAATTGAATGTGCCGTTGTAGGGGAGGCGACCTACATTGTGACCGGCGATCGCCGTCATCTGTTGCCACTTGGCAGCTATCAAGGCATCCTTATTGTCACAGCAGCAGACTTTCTTACACAATTTGGATAAAAAGTAGGACTTACGCAGCTGCGGGGCAAGTTCCTTTGAATCCCGACTGTCCCCCTAGTCTCGGAACGGACGATGTGTCGGGGATTCATTGGGGATACCCCGCCTACGGGGGGGTTTGCATCAGTCCCGTTAGTTTGCAATAGGGAGAAATCACATGTCTCAAGCCAATCCACTAGCCTTTGGAACAACCAAACAACTCCTCTTCGATGACGCTCTTGTTGAAGCTAAGGAGGGATTTGCCACCACCATGAACCCCGCCGTGCGCTCCAATACGCCGGTGCTGACAGCGGAAAAGCCGTGGGAACGACACGGATGCAGTTGTCCCACGGTGATGCTCGACGAAGGTGTCTACAAGATGTGGTACACCGCCAACGGTGAGGATGGCGCCATGCGGGAGTGCTACGCCACATCTACGGACGGGATCCACTGGGAGCGACCTAACCTAGGGCTTATTGACTACCAAGGCTCCCGTAACAACAACATTATCCCGCTCAGGCACGAAACCATCTTCAAAGATCCATCCGCCGAACCCGAACGGCGCTTCAAATCCATTTCTGGCGGCGGGAAGTACGATTATGTATCGGTATATGGGGGCGGCGCCCGGTTCCGGTACGACGAAAATCCGCCAGAGACATGGCATTACGGCAGTGTCGCAGGCGCATATTCGCCTGACGGAGTCCATTGGACGGCTTGCGACAAACTGATTATGCCGTGGTATACGGATACCAGAAATGTGGCTTTCTGGGATGATCGCATTCAGAAATATGTGGCGTATGTCCGCTGGAACGAATACCTGCGGGTAGAGGATGGGGCACAGCGAGGGTCTTTTGATTACCGCGCTATCGCCCGTGCAGAAAGCGCAGACTACGAGAACTTTCCCGTGCCAGAAAAGATCTTAGAACCTGATTTCGATGACCCCGAAGATGCGGATATGTGGGGCGGCGGCTTATACGACACGGCAGCGGTAAAGTATCCCTTTGCGGACGACGCGTACTTCATCTTCACCGCTGCTTACTACCATACCACCGACGCGTTAGACATACAGCTTGCGGTCAGCCGTGACGGAATCAATTTCACACGATGGCGCGAACCGTTTGTGAGGCTCGGTCCTACCGGTGCTTTTGACTCGATGATGATTTATATGGGGGTCGGTATGTTGCCTATCAATGACGAACTCTGGATGTATTACGGCGGTTTTGACCAACCCCACGACAAGGTCACCGGCGAAGACTACCGCCCAGCTATCGGCTGTGCCCGTCTGAGGCTCGATGGTTTTGTCTCTCAAGATGCGGGTGGACAGGGCGGTTCGCTCACAACGCTGCCCTTTGCCGTTGAAGGGAATCATTTGGAAGTGAACATGGACGGCAGCGCCAGAGGATGGATCAAGGTCGAAATCTTGGACGAGGGGATGCAGCCGTTGACAGGTTTTACAGAAGCGGAAGCAGATCGGCTTGGCGGAAACAGCACAGCACAGACCGTAACTTGGGAGGGCAAGCAAGATCTCTCAGCACTCCAAGGAAAAACGGTGCGCTTGCGATTCGTAGGGCAGTCGGTGAAATTGTATGCGTTCCAGCTTCAATAACCGAAGGAGCTCCTTATGAAGGGACAGCTTTCCTCAGAACACATCAACGCGTTGAATCGACCTCGGCGGGTGATTGTCAACTTTGACGTTATTTCAGCAGACGGTGCGAGGTTCGCCACAAAAGAGCTCCAACGGTTGGTCGAGTGGAAGTTTATGTTTGCCGACGAACCGGGAACGCATATCGACACTATCTGCTGGAGCTGGGGCGAGGGGCATCAGGCACCCTATCCGAGCGAAGTTCTACCGCTCTACGATTCACCCGGATTCAAAGAGTGGGCGGACAACGGTGTTAATATCGTCCAAGTGTTCCAAGAAGCGTCGAAGCAGCGCGGGATCGAGGCGTTCTTTTCCTACCGGATCAACGGCTCGGACAACGATTTGGGTCCCGTCGCAAAGATTCCGATGAAGGAGGCACACCCCGACTGGCTTATCCACCTATGGAACGCCAACGGCTACTGGAACTTCGCCATCGACGATGTCCATGAGTACAAGTTGAGTATCCTCCGCGAGGCGGCGGAGGATTACGACTTCGACGGCATCGAACTGGACTTTGCGAGGGTCTGTCCCGTCCTGCCGCCGGGGCATCAGTGGGAATACCGCGATAGGCTCACCGATTTCATACGTGCGACACGAGCGATGTTGCAGGAGGTGGCGCACAAACGCGGACGTCCGCTTCTGCTTGCGGCTCGCATACCCGAAAACCTGGAAGGGTGCCATTTCGATGGTATCGACGCCGAAACGTGGGCACAGGAGGAGCTGCTGGATATCTTCGTCATGGGGTGTCGCTCGTTCGATGTGGACATCCCGGCGTTCCGCAGAATCACAGAGGGGACGAACATCAAACTCTATCCGTGCATCGACGACCATCACGCCTCAGACGGCTATCAGTGGCCCCCGATTGAAGTTATGCGAGGTGTGGCGGCGAATTGGTATCAGCAGGGTGCAGACGGGGTCCAGACCTTTAATTTCGCCCACGCAACCCCGGAGGGAACGGATCGGGTTGTGGGTCAGATGTATTTGGAAAAAGGTTGGGAAACACATCATCAGGCGTACCACGAAATCGGCGATGCGGACGCGCTCAAACATAAGAGCAAAACCTTCGTTGTGCAGCGTCGCGGCGGCGGGCACGGCACAACCGTCATACCCAACCCGGAGGATTGGAGTACACCGCGCTTTATGTACTTCAACACGAATATGTTTGGGCAGCTGCCTGCAGCTATAGATAACAATGGGGTAGTAGATACGCTCTTAACAATCGCTGTCGCGGATGATGTGGCTGCGGAGGCAGATCGCGTCGATCAAATCACACTCCGGCTGCTGCTGTCCGATCCGGAGGCGGAAAACCTACCGGAAGAGCAGCGACTTCAGCCCGTCACTGTGGCGACCATCGGTCATCCCGACACCCTTCAGAACATCCCAGCAGCCGCGGGGATTGAAGATCAGATCGAGGTACGAGTCAACAATATCCTCTTAGAGACACCAACGGTCGAGGAAGGCTGGCTGGTGTTTGCGGTACAGCCCAAGGTTTTAGCGGTCGGTGATAATCTTGTGGGTGTCCAAGTGACCGAACGCCCCACGGATGCTCAGCATCAAATTCTAATTGAGAAGCTTGAGGTACACATCGAATATCACTAACATGTACCGATTAACTTGAACAAAATTAGCAGGCGTGAAAACGAGACAATTCACTTCCCCGTTTTCTTTTTACTCTTTGTACCATCCATGATTGGAGACGGGATATAGTTACATCTCTACGGCAATGAACCAATGAACCTTTGAACTAATGGACTAACGAACAAATGATAATCGAAAACCAACACTACGTGATCCGCTCGGGCAACTCGAACAATATCTATTGGGAACAGGGCATCTATCCGGACTGGACAGCCGTCAGTGCATTCCGCCATTTTCCTGATCAGCAGATAGGCACAGGCGTTGAACCGCACTATCACGACAACGATGAAATGTGGTTGTTCACCGCTGGGCGCGGCGAGGTGTGGTTAGATGACCGGCGCTTCGAGATTACTCCTAATACGTTAGTCTACACACCCATGGGCGTCGTGCATCGGTTTCAAATGTTTACTGACTACGAGAACAACGCCATCGTGACGCGCCTTGAACGACAGAAGCGCCCCACACATATCTTGGTTGAGGAATCAGGACCACCTATCCCGACCGTTCCGGGGTTTATCGTTCCCGGCGAACGCAACACCGGTCCCATTCAGAACCGTGGCTCGCGTTGTCCGCTAAGTGAATGGCGAGCAGTTACATTCCAGCCGGGTGAGAGTATTGACGAAGTGCCTTTGACCTGCAATGAGCATTGGCTAGTTGTCGGCGGGACGGTCAATCTGACCGTTGATGGGCTGGAGTTTGAGTTGTCAAGCGAAGATTTGGCGATGCTCAAAGCAGGAGCTGTGAGGCAAATCTATTCGACTGAAGGTGCCCGCGTCATTCTGGCGCGTGAGTAGAATAATCTAAGTTGTTATCCGTCGAAAATCCAGCGGAAAAGAAATCAACGCCTTCGTCTCGGCTCACTCTTCCACCTGCACACTTTCATTTGACTCACCCATCCCCACTTCACTGAGCACCCCAAGGAAATACGGAACACCGAAAAAGAGCAGGCTTATTGTCATCGGGGTCAGTTCCACCGCGCCCTGCCTTTTCGGATCATCGCTCCAGTCCTGACCTTCGATAAGGTCTCGAAGCACCCTCCGCCCAATCTCCAGATATTTTCGATCTCCTGTCAGTTGGTAGGCATAGGCAAGGTGTCGGCAGATGATGCCGCCGTAACGCTGTTGCAGCGCAAATTCGGCGTTGAGGGGATCCGGATAGCCGCAAAACCAGTCCACGGCACGACGGTAAACTTCTGCCACATCCTCCCGTCCAGTCATGCGGTGCAGCAGCTCCAACCCAACCATCAGGTAGTGGGTCTGATACCCCTTCTGTTCTACCATCGGTAACACGCGGATGGCGGGTTCCGCATCTGGAGAGGCAGATTCGTCGGCACTGATCCCCTTCCATTTCCAATACTCCTCACTGGTGAAAGGCGGGGCAGTTCCCATCTCCACCGCTAACGTGGTGCCTTCCGTCGCCATGCCGTAGGGTCCCTGGTTCGGCAACTTATCCGGCGTCGAAGTTTGAAACCGTTTGTGCCAGCTGCCGTCCTCGTTCTGTCCCCGTGCGATTACGGAGTAAAGCTCTTCGGCTCGTTCCATGAATCGTGATTCGCCGGTAATTTCGTAGAGGTAGAGTAACCCACGCAGGACATTGGCGACACTTCGCAGACTGAAGCTATAGCTCGGATCCTCGGTCCATCGGTAGCGTAACAAGAATTCCCCCGCCTCCTGAAGCACTTCATACGTCCGCAGATCGCCCGTCAGGTAGTAATAATCCAACCAGTTGTCTATAAAGGTGTGCGACGCACACGGCTCATCGCCGAAATGATCCGTGCTATGCCGGAAACAACCGCCGACCATATAAGGACGGAACGGATGGAAGTGGCAGGTATCCACATCCGCTGAATGTCGGGTCATGGCCTCGCCCAGTTGGAAATAATCCGCTCTGCCTGTGCGGAGATACTGAATCCAGACACCGTGCCGCGGGTCCCATTCGCTGTTACACCAACCCCACCGTCCGTAGAAACGCCAATCGTTGACCTCTTCCTCCCACGTAACAAGCGCATCACCCCAATCAAAAAATCCGTACCAGCGACCGAGCTGAATGTTCCGGGTTAGCCAATCCAGAAAGCCGGTCATCATCCGCTCAGATTCAGGGAATTGGTTGACATCGGCTGGAGCAAATCCACCGGTTACTTCGCATTGTGCCATCCATTCCGGCTCGATGGTAACCTGTGGTGGTGTTAGCAACCCTCGCAGCCTGTCGGGAACACCTTCCCGCTCTGAGGCTTTGTAGAAACAGACGAAGAATTCGCTCGTTTTCGATGTGCCGGTGCCATCGGCGTAGACCCCCTCACCTTCTCCCCACGACATCTCTTCCGCATACCGTTTGAGGCTGAGCCGCTTGCCGTCCACACCTTTCCAGAGAAAGACATCAATACCGTCTCCGGTTCCTGTTGCCCGCAACGCTTTGGGATACTCTTCGGGCATGTATCGGAGACCGACCCCCACTCCCACTTGGTCATCCTCGATTGTCATCCACCCTTCTGTCTGTTCACCCTCTGCGATGATCCGCTGCTCACCCGCACGTTGCCCCTCAAGGGTGAACTGATTGTCCGACCGTTGGTGCAACAAAACCGCCTCATCGGGATTAAGGTTTTCCTCGGTCGGTCGTAACGACGCCGCCCGATAACGGACCGGGTTTTTCAGAGAAACCGGCACCCGTAGGGCAATCTCCTCCACCTCGGTTTCTCTTGGGTTGCATGCCATCACCACCGTATGAAGTATACGGAGGTGGGTCTGTCCGGCATAGGCGTAAATGCGTGTCACCAACTGAAAAGGTCGGTATCCCACATAGTGATGGAAAGGGATATCCGCCTCAAATGCGCCATTGCACTTGATGACCGTCCGCAGTGGACCTACTTCTTCTAACTCTACGGTGTAATCATCCCTTGCCAAGGACGCCAGACAGTTCCCGCCCATCCCGTAGAGGTAACGCTTCCCTTCTGTGCTGTCAAATGACTCACAGATGCGTACCCACGCTTCACCTCCAGAATCAATATTTTGCGTGTGGACTTTATGTTCTGGGATAAATGCTCCCTCTGCATCCAGACGCCCCAATTCTGCGGATTCAATCAACGAGAACTGTTGGCAATTGACAACAAATCGCAGCGGTCCCGTACAAACGGTGATTCGATCTTCGCTCTCTTCGATCTGGATGGTCTCATCCGACGAAATCTGTGGAGAGTCTTGACCGTAGCAGAAGAAATAGCTGACATCCCCTTCGTCCCGATCTGATCGGGATGAGAAATCGGTTAGCACCCACTTCAGACTCCCATCAGCCCATCGTCCCAGCGACCGAAACTGCGCCGATACCGGTTGTCCATCACCATCTTCAACCCAGACCGAATCCAGATCGTGCAACGCGCCTTTTGGCAACGGGACGCCTTGCGTGACCGGCACGCTTTGATGAGAAATCCCTTTTGTCCCTGAAACGCTGAGACGGACTTTATCTGTCATAGCTTGACCTCTAATACAAAACAGACGAGAAAACAAATGGATTAGAAAATATTATCCACGAATCTCCACAAATCCCCGCTAATCCTTTCTTTTTTGATTCGTGAAGATTGGCGTGATTCGCGGAGGGGTTTCCCATCTTCTGGTTTTCCTGTCAATCTAGAGGCAACTCATAACACGCCGCCTCTCTGTCGTTCCTTACAAGCAGATACTGCCCAGCGAGTGCGGGATTATTCCACGTTTTACTCGCTAACGCGGGTAACCGTGCAAGTTCTTTGCTCTCATCCGGATTGACTTCAACCAAGAGGACATCGCCGGACTCCGCGCTTACAAGTAGTAGATCATTCTGATTCCCACTTTCGCCGGGACCATCAACCAATATTATCTGACCATGCCCGTAGCGACCACGCTTCCACCTGCGTTGCCCATCGGCAAGGTCGAGACACACAAGCACACCATCGTCCAATCCGTAGATGTACCCATCCCGATGAACAACGTTTGTGAACTTCGCTTTGAGTCGGGGTGTCTCCCACACGAGAGTGGCTTTCAATTGATTATCTGCATCGTGCGCGATTTGGAACAGCTTGCAACCGATGCCGTAGGCACTTGAAACGAAAAGATGGTCATCCGGTAGCGGCACCGGTTGCGAAACGCACTGTGTACCGCTAGGCCAAGGGTACTGCCAGAGCAGCTCCCCTCCGTTTGGGTCATGGGCAGCCACACTTCCATAATTAAAAATAAGGATTTGCGGCACACCGGCAAGGGTTGTAATCAATGGAGAACTATACTCAGCGGGACTGCTACCGCCGCTCCAGACACGTGCCCCCGTATCCTTGTGATAGGCAACCAACGACTTGCCTTCCGGACCTCCCGCACTCACCACCACCAGGTCATCCAAAACGAGCGGCGATCCACTCATTCCCCACGACGCGAGTTCAGCGTTGTTGTCATAGAGGATATCCTCCGACCAAATGCGCTCCCCGGTCTCCAAGTCCAAGCAGTTGAGGATGCCTGTCCCACCCAGCGTGTACACCCTATCCCCCACGATCGTCGGCGTTGCGCGGGGACCAACACCGGCGGGCGTTGCTTCATACCTGTCGTGGTCGCTATGACTCCACCGTTCTTGACCAGACATCAGGTCGTAACAGACAACCATCTCATATTCGCCGCGCTGTTCTTGGGTGACCGCTGAACTTCCAACCACAGCGAAAGCCGACCAACCGGCACCGATGGATTGTCGCCACAGAAGCTGCGGCGGACGCTCCGACCAGTCCCGCGCTAATTTTATTCCCCGAACAGTCCCATTACGATGTGGACCAAGAAACTGGGGATAATCCTTTGAAAATGCACCCGGAGTCGTTGGGGAACTCCCCACTAAAGACTCAGCAGCTTTTTCGCTCCAACGCCATTCCAACAGTGGAACTAAGTCCCCGCTGAATCCCTTTATGCGAAAGAGCGTAACTGAAAGGAAGAGAGTTAGAACAATCGCCCCAAACGCAAGTAACCGGACCTTCCAGCGCAGCCGTGAGAAAAAGAGCAGCCACAGCAGCATCAGCAGGAACGAAAGCATCAAGACCAATACTGTCTGAAAAACTCGCGATTGTCGGTGCGCTGCGTCCAGACTCCAGATCACTATAAGCACCAACACAGTTAGGGCAACGATAATAACGGCAGGTAACCAGCGGATACGAGATCGGCTATTAGGTGTTGACATTATTTATATTGCTTTCATTGTTGAGCGCGGAGGGATGCGCGCAGTTGCGCCGTTCCTTCGGGGTCAACTGCCCCATCATTTTCCTCAATCAGGACACCGTACTCCTCTTCCGCAATCTTTCGGTCATAGTAGCCACGCTTGACATCCTGTAAAACCAACTCCGGTGGCCGATCTATGGGGTTGCCATACCCACCGCCGCCCGGCGTTTCCAGCCGCAGGATATCACCCGCCTGCATGGGAATCCCCTCATCTTTGCTGATATGCGGCGGATTGTATTCTTCCCCTTGAAGAAAAAAGGTGTGTTTTGCCGATTTTGCGGATTTTCCGCCGAGGATTCCGAAGGGCGCGAAACGTCCGCGCTCTCCAAGCATCGAAGCGCTCGCTTCGCCCCGTCGAATCTGAAATTCGAAGATAACGCCGAGACCGCCGCGACGCATACCCGCCCCTCCTGATCCCTCTCGTATCGTATACCGGGTAAAGAGAACCGGGTAGCGAGATTCAAATATTTCTAAGGCTTGGGTTCGGGCGAGGGCAATGGTTGGATTGCCGTTGATAAGCCCATCGGTGAGATAATTTCCGCCGTATCCGCCGCCGATGAAAGAGTAGAAGACGTAATATCCCTTCTCCGGATCTTCTCCGCCCACAGAGAGATTTGTCACCGTCCCCATCGGTGCGGCGTAACTCTTGTCGGGGATCGCCTGACTGAGCGCGCCCAACACCACATCAATGATACGCTGACAGACTTCAGAAGCACAGCCCGACACGGGACGTGGGAGTTGAGCGTTGATAAAGGTTGTAGGAGGCAGATCAAAGGAGAATGGTGCGAAACATCCCGCATTGATGGGAACATCGGGGAAGATATGCTTAAAGCCGATGTAGACCCCAGCAATGGTGGTACTGAGGACACTGTTGAGGGGTCCCTTACAGGGCGGACTGCTCTTGGAGAAGTCGATATGGACATCGCTCCCCTTCACCTCCATCTCCATGTGGATAGTGAGCGGTTTCCATTCCACACCGTCGCTGTCGATATAGTCTTCAAACGTGTACACCCCGTCCGGAATGGTCTCGATATGACCGCGCATCAACTGCTCAGAACGCGCCTTCAACTCTCCGATGGCACCAAAGACTGTTTCCTCCCCGTAACGGTCAAGCAGCCGGGTCAACCGTTCGGCCCCAAGATTCAAGGCAGTTACCTGTGCGATAATATCTCCCTGTCGTTCATCCGGGACCCGCACATTGTGCAGGATGATGTCAAGCACCTCTCTGTTCAGTTTCCCCCTGTCCAAAATCCGTATTGGTGGTAGACGAAGCCCCTCCTGATAAATCTCTGTGGCTTTGCTTGAGAATCCACCGGGCACCCGTCCCCCGATGTCGGGCCAGTGCCCACTATTGGCGAGGAAGGCGGTCAGTTTCCCCTTATAGAAAACAGGCTTGACCATCTTCACATCCATCAGATGGGTCCCGCCCAAATAGGGGTCGTTCACGATATAGATGTCGCCCGGTTCAATGTTCTCAATGGACTCGATCACCGTGCGGGTGGTAAATTCCATGACATAGATGAAACTCGGCAGCCCGCGCGGTCCCTGCATGATAACCTCGCCGTTGGTTTTATCGTAGATCCCGCTGGCTCGATCAAAGCCGTCAGAGATTACCGGCGAAAACGCCATCCGCTCAAGGGTCGCGTCCATCTCGTCCGCGATCTGCTCCAAGCTGCCGCGGATCACGGCGAGGGTTATTGGATCTATTTTCATATTCACTTACCTTTTACTGATAACCGTTTTTGCTTATGTTAACGCAAGTTGCTAGTCGTCCAACTCGCTCGGCTTGGATAGACATATCCAAGCCATCTTTGTACGTGTGCAGTGGATTTGTCAATCCACTGCGAGCGGGTAATGGGCTTTATTCAGTTCCCATTCTCCCATTTTACAACATTTTCCATAACTAGCAACTTAGGTTATGTTAAGAAATCGTGCAACAGAAACCGAGTTTTTTCGGGAAAACTCGGTTTCTCCTCGTGTTTTGCACTTTCGTTTTATATGAACCACTGTTTTAACGATAGACCGCTTGGATCATCGACCGGATGTAGCCGACCGCAAACGCTCTGCCCGCCCACTGCGTGTTCTCTTGCGGAAAACTGGGCGTGTGATCCATCATGAACGGTCCCTCAAATCCTACCTCCCGATAGGTCTGCATCGCCTCATACATATCCACATCGCCTTCATCCACAAAGACCTCTTGGAAACTCTTGGGTGTGCCTCGAATGTTGCGAAAATGGACGTAAGCGATTTTGTTCTGCGAACCGATGCGGCGGATCGCGGAAGGCACGTCCTCTCCCATTTCACGGACACAGCCCTGACAAAACAGCATGGCGTTCATCTCACTCGGGACGGTGTTAAACGTGCGCTCGAAATGATCGAGGGTCGAGAGGATTCGGGCTGCGCCGCCAAGCGGCTCAGGAATCGGTGGATCATCCGGATGTATGGCGAGTTTTACACCCGCTTCCTCCGCCACTGGAACGATACGGGTCAGAAAATAGCGCAAATTGTCCAAGAGTCGCTCTTCGGAGATATACTTTTCAGGAACGTCCGCCGGATCTTCCATGAACTCATCGTAATCGAAGGTGCTATAGCGGACATCGCCACGTCCAATCGCTGAGGTTGTACGGAAATTACCGATGGGCTTGAAGTTGTAGCCCAAGGTTCGGACCCCTGCGGCACCGAGGTTCCGAATCAACCTACACCACGCATCAATCTTTTCGTCTCGATCTGGCAGGGCGAGTGAGATTTCGTCCCAACAGTTTATACCCACGTTATCCAGTTTCATCCCGTTGGAATCGACACGCCGAGCCATCTCCTTCCAAAAATCGGCACGATCTACCCCATCTTTGAGATCGTCTGGCGGCGGGTTAATTGTAACATAATCCACACCGATGGCTTTGAATATGCTCAAATGCTCATCGTCCATCTGAGTCCAAGGTAGCTGTTCTTGAATCAACATCGTGGTTGTCTCCCTCCTTCAAATTCAGGAGAAAACGAGAAAAAACCCACCGCAGAGACACAGAGGGCACAGAGCAGATGGAAGCCTGGAAGATTGGGGTCAACCCCTATCCGTCCACGCTTTTCTCCGCGTCTTGTCTGTGAGATGGCGATCCCAGTGCGGTTGCAAACCGCACCCACCGGGTCTGGGGAGTTTTTCTCCCCGTCTTAGCAGTTGATTTTATCTCGATTTCTGGTCTTCTCGTTTTCCCGTTTTCACCTATTAAACCTCCCAGCGTGTCGCTACCGAGTGGGTTACGCCATCCGCCAACGTGATGTAATATGTCGTCAGAATGCCCCCATCGGACAGTTGGGTCGAAATAGGATAGCCGACATCAGCTCCTCCACTTGGCACATCGGATCGGAATTCGTTGGGCGTCCCGCCGTCGTCACGCAGAACGACGACATTGTCCATGTCCCACGTAACCCCGCCGTCGTGACTCAGGACCGCGCGCACTCCCATTGGGTCTCGACGGTATCCAAAGGAACACAGTATCCGTCCATCCCGGAGTTTCAGCAGATGCGGTGGGTACCCCCAGATAGGTGTCTGCAACGGTTGCGACCAGGTGCGTCCACCGTCGTCCGACCAGGTCTCCAGCAGATTGCTGCCCTCCGTTCGTGTATGGGCGAGAACACGACCGGGAGAGACCTCCAGAAGTGATGTCTCGTTGCCGCTCACCCCCGTTACATAAGAGCCCATCGTCAACCAACGCCACGTCTTCCCTCCCTCCGCGGATCGCCAAACATAGGTTCGCCACTGGGCATCGGCGTCGGCGCCGTAGACAGGGACAAGGATCGTCCCGTCCGCGAGCCACGCTGAACGCGGAAACGCTGTCATATGGTCAACGCCGGGCGCAGTCCATTCATCTCGTTCCCATGTCTGCCCCTTGTCAGTCGAGCGCTGGACAAACAACTTGTTGCTCCCCACCAAAATTGCGTCCTTGTCGTTTGGGTGTGGACGTACAGTCAACCCTTGTGCTTCAGCGTCCCCCTGCTCCTCGGCTGGATAAGCCTTCCATCCAACTGTACCAGCACAAAGATACGTCCCGTCCGGCATCACGGCGGCAAACCGGTCATATATCTCACGCGGCGATGTTCCGGGCCAGTTGTCGGGAAGTGTCGGATCATCGGACTCCCGCCATGTTTCTCCTTCGTCTTCTGACAGCAGCACCACCCAATCGGCAACCGCGTAGTGGTCATGGAACGGCGCGACCGGAATGCCGACAGTCAACCGTCCGTCAGGAAGATGGGTTAGGACCGGAAAGGCGGCATAAAATCCCTTCCGCTTATATAGAATTGTATGGTTCATTACATCACCTCGTTGTCATAACCTAAGTTGCTATTTGTCAAAGCCGCTCGGCTTGGATAGACATATCCAAGTCTCGGACTCTCCCCGATAAATCGGGACAGGCGGAACAGAGCCATAAACACCCGGACTATAGCGCAATATCCTATGCTGATTGAGCCAAGACTGTGACGCAATGTACTAGGTATCTTGTGCAGTGGATTTGTCAATCCACTGCGAGCAGTGATTGACTCTATTTGGATTACACTCTTCCAGTTTGCAACATTTCTCATTGAACAGCAACTTGCGTTATCATATTAAAAATATTCGAGACTATAAGTTGTTTTGGGTGGCAGAAGCGCGGTAGCCGCCTGTGCCGCCTCGGTATTAGATGACGATACAAAGCCATGTTCTAACAGATCGGCAAGGCTTGGCTCACCCAACCACGCCTGCGTATACTGATGGATGTCCATGCGCAAATCTCCGGTGTCACTCGGTTCGACCTGCACCCCTTCAGGACAGTAAGAGACTCGCCACGGTCCTCGGTTGGACGGGAGGATTGCATCATCAATAGCCATGGTAAAGCTTCCGGATGCCCTCGTGGAGAGTCCCGTGAGTGAGGCGGGCACATCCAACACGCGAAACATCGACGGATTCGGGAGCTGAGCCGTCATGCCACGTGTAAACCATTTTGAGGACAAAAATGGACCGTTAGAGGGCTCGTCCCAAGTAACGGTCTGCCGATTGATACCGGTCCCCGCCAATGCCCCAAGCATCGACTCATACCCACGCAGTGTCGCCCACACGAATTCGATAACCGATAGATCCGGATTTACCGTCAATCTCAGCAGGGCATAGGCTTCTATTGGGTCCCCGGCGGCGAATACGAGGGGTGGCGTACCTTCGGTTTGGGTGAGTCGCGATAAGCCGAAACCCTTACGCCCCAGCCGCATCCCAGAATAGCGATGCGCGAACTGTTCGTATACCGAGTCCAGTTGTTCCCAGTCGTCCACGCTCAATTGACGCACCGGCAATACGCAGTCCATCCGGGGAAACAGCGCAACAGGACAGGTAATGCGCACGCACCGACCGCAGCACTCCCAACCAAATCGCCGATAGAAGATTTCGTGAGCGGCTCGCAGATTCGTGACAACCTCCCCGGTGCGATGCATATCTTCAATCGACCACGTCATCATCGCACTTCCCACATGCCGTTTTCGGGTCGCCGGTGCGACAGCAACGCCACTCATGCCGCCGCATCTGAAATGTGCACCGCGGCAGGTCATTGGCGTATAAAAGATTTGGAATGCGCCGGAGACGATACCATCCGCATCCGCAACAAACACCTGTGACCGTTCATCGGGACTTCGGAGATCAAGGGGCAGTTCCGGAGTTTCAAGTCTTGGATTGGGTTGGCCACCATCAAAGGCTGCCGACCAAATCATCCCAACTTGTGCGCGATCATCCTCACGGTATTCTCGAATCGAGATCGCCATATAGAACCTTTCCTCTTGGTGCTGAACAATTATCAATCATTCAAGGTGATAACTCCCTTACGCCTCTCTAAAACCGCTTCGTACAACCGCATAGACTTCAGACAATCGCTGATGCTCGCTATCGGTTCACGGTTTTCACGGATAGCGTTGACAAACTCCGTCAAGCTATGACCGTCACCGGTCAGTTCGCCGTTGCGTTGGTCGCTGTAGTTATCCGTAAAGACATTCTGGGAGTCGGCGTAGTGAGCGATCTCCCACAATCCATCAAGAACAATGTATTCCCCCTGACCGGTGATTTCGATCCGATCATAGTTGCGTTGCCAGAGGCGTTGGCTATTCAGCTGGAGGTTTCCGACCGCACCGTTCTCAAATTCTACGGCGACCGCGAAAGATCCCTGTCCGTCTACCTCGTTGTGGAAGACCGCAATCTCTTTCGCCGGACCCGCGATATACTGCGCAAGATCGAAATGGTGGATAGCAAAATCTAACAGATACCATTGCACCGTTGGATAGGTGCCGCTACAGAAGGAGCAGAAGAGTTGCGTCAATTGACCAAAGGACTCCTGTGCCA
Organism: Candidatus Poribacteria bacterium; assembly: GCA_965220385.1. Lineage (GTDB taxonomy): Bacteria > Poribacteria > WGA-4E > WGA-4E > PCPOR2b > PCPOR2b. The sequence goes on from OZ244825.1 coordinate 3,787,425, forward strand.
TAATCTCTTTGGCACGGGCGACACCCAAGCTGAACCGTCGCTGAAAATTAATCATCAGTGTTTTACCGGTTCGGTCAGCGGTCTCTGCGAGCTCAGTGGCATCCGCTAAAGATGGGGCAGGCGGTTTGGGAACAAAGACGTGATAGCCTGCTTCCAAGGCTTCACGAACAAGGGATTGACGTGGGTCGGGTCTCATGGAGATGATGAGCGCCTCCAGGTCTTCCTGCTCCCACATTTTATGGCGATCCGTGTACCAACGACCCGTACCAAATTTGCCCGCGGCATCTTTGGCTTTCGCTTCATCCATATCACAAACGGCTTGCAATGCGACGGGGGCAAGGTGTAACGCCGGATAGATAGTGTGTCTGGCAAAGCCACCGGCACCGAGAAATCCAACACGAAGTGGTTCCATAAGTTCTTTTTCCTCCTAAATGGTTTACGCAAACAACAACTACACAAAAACAGGATAACGGCATCTGCTCTTTTTCAACGCAAAGGCGCGAGGTGGCAAGGGCGCAAGGAAAATCTCAAAAAGGGGTTCTTTGCGACTTCGCGTCCTTGCGTTAAATATTCTTTTAGTCCGGGACATCTCGCTCTCTCGTTCCCTCGTTTGCTCGGCTTCACAGCATCAATCCCAGGGCAGCGGGACACCGAGGCGCTCACTGACTTCACGGGCGGATTCCTGCTCCATCTCGCCGTAGCGAATACCATCACGACGGTGCATTTCAACCCGTTCTTCCTCAATTCCGCCGGGTAGCAGCGCACGGTCATAGCCGGGCATCGGTTCAAATGTTTCCCGCACGTCTCGCACCATCCGATCAGTTTCGGCACGGAAAACCGCTTCGGGAACAACCGCGTCCACATGGATGGCGAGCACCATACCTCCTAGCCGAGCCCCGCCGGGCCAACGTTCGGTTACACCGTCGTCGTCGGGAAGTGTATAGCCTGTCAATCCGCCGCCCAAGAGACCCGCGACCGCAGTATAACCTATGCTCTTGAAAAAAGCGGCCGGGATGAGAGAGAGGAGTGGGTCATACTCTTCCCCGCGCTGATAGTCCGCCATGATGCAGGTCGCCACGTCAAGCACCACAGACGGTTCATCGCCGCCGGGGATCGCAAAACAGAGGGGCGGATTGCCGAAGTAACCGAGTTGCGGTTTGGGATCGCTGCCAGCGGCATTGCCCAGATTCTGATAGCCCTGAACAGAGAAGCCTATACAGCCCGCCTCCATACATATCCGCGTGTAGTGCCCTGCCGAGCCGTAATGCCCGATGTGACGCACGAGCCCCATGCCCAACCCGACCTCCTTCGCTTTGGCGATTGCTCCCTCAGTTGCTTTAACCATCGGAAGGTAGCCGAGCGTTCCGTCGCCGTCCAGAACCACGGCCGTCGGGGTTTCATGGACAAGGTGGATATTGGGCTGAGGGTTCATGTCTCCGTTTTCAAAGCCGCTACAGTAACCGTTGACCGTCCGCGTGCCGTGACTCCGCACCCCGCGAAGGTCTGAGTTGACGAGTAGGCGACTGATTAGCGCTGCGTGATCATTTGACAGCCCAGCTTTCTCAAAACAGGCGGTACTAAAGGCGAGGAGGCGGTTCTCCTGCACATTGACAAAAGTTTCTGGGGGTCGATTCATTAAACACTCCTTATAGTGTCGTTCTGGTTATAGGTAAACATAATGCCATAACCTCCGGTTACAGGGACGTGAAACGTAATGCGTAATGCGTAAAAATCTTACGTATTACTCGTTACGCATTATTCTTAATTTCTGCGTCAATCTGTTAATCCGTAATATCCGTGATCATGTTCCAGGGTCAAGCCTCAAGAGCTCTCAACAACGCTTTCACATAAGCTACCCCGTAGGCTGAAGCTGCACGCTGCTCTACATCGCCAATATAGTTAGGCAGATGGTCAATCTGTAATCCACCGTCAAACCCAATCTCCTGTAGGGTCTGAAGGATTTTGAACATATTCATGTCGCCATCATCGAGGGCGACCTCCATATATCCGCCCGTCGGGATTGTTCCCTGCACGTTGCGGAAATGGGTGTGGAAGATTTTCCCTTTCTGTCCAAAATGGCGGATGTTCTCAAAGATGTCTACACCCGACTCGTAGCAGGTGCCGATGCAATAGAGCAGACCGCTGTGATCGCTTGGGACGGCGTCGAGGATCCCAGCCCACCGTTTCGGTGAAAATTCGGTCTCCGGTAGCGGAGGATCCGATGGATGGATAATGAGTTTTACATCAAATTTTTCAGCAAGCGGAACAAGTCGCTGATACATCTGCACACAACGTTCCCAATGCTTTTCAACCGAGAACGGTTCAAGCGGTCTCTCGGCGATGCTCTGCTTCATTAACTCGACATCAAATCCGCCGAAGGTATAATTGCCTCGGAGGGGTTTGGTATAGCCGCCCCGGTTTCCCGGATTCGCATCCCGATGTCCTGGGGTTTGTGCGAGATGCACGGGCATCGACATAAAGGGGATTCCAACTTGACCAAAAATCTCCAGTGACTTACACAGATTGTCGAGCTCTTCTTCGCCACCCGGCGCGCCCGTCAGGAATTTCTGCGGTTCAGCGGGCGCGACACGGTAGATGTTGAGTCCGGCGGCGTTGACCCTTTCTTTTAACTTTGTCAGTTGCTCTACATCTGGATAGCCCTGTTCTACCAGTCCAGGAATGCTCTCGGCGTTATGAATGTCAAATCCATCAGCACCAATCTGTGCGGCGAACTGGATATATTCGTCCGAAAGGTCACGTTGTCTCAATAAGACTTTCATAGCGGTCGCCTCCTCTTAACCAGAGAATAGCAGAATTTATTTTGGAGAACAACTCAAAAGCATCTCGTTGATAAAATAGATTGGACAAATCTATGTAGTTTGCATCGAAAATAAATGGCTTGATTTTCCTTTTCATATTGAATATACTGGTCACCAGAAACAGAAGAAGGACAGGCAGAAACAGCATAGAGAAGCCTGCCTGCCTAAACCCATAAGGAGAATAAGAATGAAGCGGAAGATGTTGTTTCTACTGGTTCTGGCTGCTGTGATCTGCTGCATAGCATGGGCAGTTCAGAGCCAAGAGAGCAAAGCCCAGCAGGTTCAACCGATGTATGGTGGGTTCCTTATAGACGGCTACGATTTTAAGAACGATAATAGTCCCAAGGGGACTATCGTATACGATGAAGCGGCAAACGAATTCCGAGGCACCTATAAAGGGCTCAAGATGCCCAAGGGTCGCCGTGCGATTTTCGCGTGGCTGCACGATACCGTGAATCAGAAAACCGAATATCTGGGTCCCGTCGGTTGGCTAAAAGTGGATACCACCGGAAAAAAGAAAGGCTCATTCCGAATTAAGGTTCCCGATAAGTACAAAGGTGGGAACTTCGGCAGTTATGAAATCATTGGGTTCACCGCAGAGAAGACGTCATCCCTGAAAAATGGAACACAGGTTGTGGAGGCTCCAAAAGAACCTTCAGGCAGCGATATCCTTGCCAAACTGAAACCCGCTTTTTACCTGTACGCTCCACTTCCCGGAGCAGACACAGAGTTAGGCTATTGCGGTCACGGACTCGATTTCTTCTTTGCCAAAGACCTGGAGAATCAACTTTGCTACGACTGACTGTGCGGTCAACCATATTCGGTCTGTAAGGCCGCAGGAATGAACTCGCATTAACGAATTGCAGCAGAAGTTCTCGCAATAAGTCGTTATTAGCTTAAATCCACAGCAGAGACACCGAGTCCGCAGAGAAGAATCCGGGTGGAAGGTTGGAAGGGCGGAAGATTGGGAGTCCTATCCTTCCGATCTTTCACTCGGCCAGCCAGATAGTTTTCTGGGTTATTGGCGTTTTACACTGTCTTTTTTTCAGCCTCGTAAATCAGGCTTCCTAGCTCCACTACACCAATGAGCAAATAGTTTTCACGTTTCACGCATCACGTTTCACGTTCACTGCATAGGCGAAAAAGGCGCGGGCAGCAGGATCTTGCTCTCCTGTGTGAGGGGCCTAACAGAGCCTTTGGGGGGCCAAACGCCCTGCTCCCGTGTCTCTGCCCGTATCCGAAGACGCTCCTCAAAACTCCTATACGCCCATACATGGATGAAATTATTAAGCCCACCGTATTCTGAGTACCAGCAGCCCGCCAACGGCGAGAACTTCTCGCGCTCGGTAACGGCCGCCCCCCATGCGTCCAGCACTTGCGGCATCCCCTCCGCAGGATAGGTGTATATACGCATCTCATATATTGGCCCAATATCTCTATCACCCAACGGCGTCATAAATGGGGCTGGCAGAAAGATCTCAGATACCATCGAGGCAATGAGATCGCTTGTGTCGGGGGGCCATATCGGATCCGGTCCCGCTTCTGCAGCACGTCGGATTTCAGCACGTTGTTCAAGGCTTTCATAGGGCCAGATGGCAACCATCTGATTCAACGGTCCCGCTTCAGTGTACCAATGCCCACCCAGTTTCGATAATTCTTGACGCGCCGGTAGTTTCTCGCCGAAACGCTCCCAGTATTCTTGTAGTTGTCCCACGTTTAGGTTGTAGGTCCGTATTTCGTAGATCATAGATTTACTCCTCATCAATCAAATTTTGATGGATTCAGTTAGCCCCAGCGGGGCGGTATGTGTATAGAATAACAGCGATCCAAATCCCCTAAAGCCCCAGCGGGGCGACAGGTAGTAACTTCGGTTATCCGAATATGTGTATCCTACATCAGTTAATCAGGTTTGTAAACACAAAAATCTTTGAAGGCATACCAAAATTGGCATCACAACCGACCCAATTGGAATCCACTATACGACGCTTCATTTTCTGTATATCAACTGTAGCTTTGATAGTAACTGGAAGTGCGAATCATGCGGAGGCACAGCGAAATTCTGCCGGTGTTGCTGACATATTGAGCAGCGAAACCGATGCAGGGTTTGCTCGTGCCTTAGCGCCAATGACGCTTCAGTTCCCACGCGATCACGGGGCACACCCAGAGTATCAAATTGAATGGTGGTATTATACCGGCAATCTACACACCGACGATGGGAAGGCGTTCGGCTATCAGTTGACCTTTTTCCGCTTTGCACTGACACCCCAAATGCCGGAGCGGAGCTCACATTTCGCGACGAACCAGGTCTACATGGCGCATTTCGCCGTTACGGACGCAGCAAACGGCGAGTATTTCTGCTTTGAGCGTAGGAGTCGGGGGGCAGGTGGATTGGCAGGCGCAACGGGAGATCCAACTTACAAGGTCTGGTTGGAGGACTGGTCTGCCACAGAAACAGAACCGGACGTGATGCGCCTACATGTCCCTTCAACCTCCGATCACATCGAAGCAGAACCGCAGCTTGGATTATCACTCAACCTACGGCAGATACGTCCACCGATACTGCACGGAGACCTTGGCTTGAGCCAAAAGGGTCCCGAATTGGGAAATGCGACCTATTACTACAGTCTCGTCGGGTTAGAAACCACTGGCGAGATCACCGTTAATGGCAGAACGGTAACGGTCAGTGGGATTAGCTGGATGGATCATGAGTTCGGCACCAGTTTTCTCGGTGAGGGATTCGTGGGGTGGGATTGGTTTAGCTTGCAGTTGGAAGATGGGACTGCATTGATGTTGTATTGCCTGCGCCGGTCAGATCAGTCGTGTGATCCAGAAACGTTTGAAGGCACATTGGTATACCCCGATGGGCGGCAGTTGCATATCGGGACGAAAGATTTCACACTGACCCCTACCCGCCAGTGGACGAGCCCAAAAAGCGGTGCCACCTATCCCTCCGGCTGGCACATCACCTTTCCAGACTTAAAGATCGTCCTTCAGGTCAAACCGCTCATCCCGAACCAAGAGTTTCGTGCAAGTTTCACATATTGGGAGGGCGCCGTGCAGGTACGCGGCCAGATTGATGGCACAACAGTCGATGGTCATGGATATGTTGAATTAACAGGCTATGAGAGATAAGCAAAGTAGTAGGCACGCTCCGCGTGCCGTAAACCGCACAATGGTCACAGCACACGGCGCCCCGATGAATCGGGATTCAAAGCAATGCGCCTACTACCTTGTGGAGACTATTTCAGAATCACCATCCGCCGCGTGGCGGAATAATCCCCGGCGGACAGGTGGTAGAAATACAGGCCACTTGCGACCTGCTCACCAAACTCATTTCTACCATCCCAATAGATCGCCTTTGACCGATTCTCATAGACGCCAGCAACCTGATGTCCAACATCGAGGGAACGGACAACCCGCCCCGATCCGTCATAGATGGTCAAGGTAACCAACGCATCTTCAGCCAGTCGATACGGTATCCATGTCTCCGGATTAAACGGGTTCGGATAGTTGTGCAGCAATGCTGTCTGCGCCGGTATCTCATAGACGACTAGTGCTGGCAACTGAATCAGACTCCGTTTCACATCTTCTGCCGTTACGGTATACCGCAGCGGCTCCACACCGATAAACAGGTCTGGCGTTTGAGCCGATATTTCAAGGATATCGCCAACCGTAGCCGCCCGCATCGTCTCTATATCAACGATAGTGAGTCGATAACCCACACGATCATCATCTTTGATCATACCGGTGACCGACTTGCCGGTTGACAGGTTCTTGACAGTTACTCGGAAGTTTGACACCTTTAAACTGGCTCCTTCGTCAACAATCGCACCTCTCAACGCCAAGACGGGAGTCGTATCTATCACTTGAATCCCCATCAACATCGGCGGCGCGGCAGCCGTTTCTGGGGGATTCGTCCACCCTTCACCGGAGATAACAACCGTCGCCGCCCGTTGAGCGGTCATGATAAAGGCTTGTCCCCCGGTGATTTCTATATCGCCGGGATCATCTACGCGTCCGACCGACTTGAATTCTCCGCCATCAGTGAGGATAATCACAGAAACGTTGCCGCCAATCTCGTCGAGGGCCAACAGGTCACTGACACGTTTTATCCTTGAATCGTTCAACGGCAGTCCCACAACGTTGAGTCCCTGGTTCAAGTTGACGTCACCACTTCCACCTGTGCCTAATGGAGTGCCACTTAGATGGAGCGATACCGGTGCTTTTAAACCAGCGATAATTCCTGTGTCGTTAGCTAAGAGCACATCCGCGGGAGTACCTTTGTCCGAAGCACCGAAATAGCTGCGCCAGTCCTGAGCGTAGGAGTCGTAGGTGATGAGGAAGTTGACTGTATCTGCACCGCCGAGTGCGTCGTAAAGGTCGCCAATCCTGTCGATGGTTTTCTCTTCCCCATTAACGGCTGTCACCTTCAGGGGGACATGAATGAGACTCAGACCCACCGGCAGGGAGAGGTCAAATTCAAGCAGTTTAGCGATGGCGTTAAAGGTTAACATTTCGGTGATTCCTTCAACGCTGACCTCGACCATGTTTGTGCCAGGGGCGCTTCCAAGCGTGAGCGTACTTTCTGCCCTGCCATTGACAGCGGTCACGGTGCTTGTGATACTCAGTACGCCGCCACCCTCAGTGACAGTAAACACCACCGGAACCCCTGCAAATGGGTTGCCATTTCCATCCCGCACTTCCACCACAAATGGGTGTGCCAACGCAGTCCCAATTGCTGCACTTTGGTTATTCCCTGAGACGCTCGTCAGTGTCGGAGGCCTCGCTTCCGCAGTGAAAGTAACCGTTTCAGAGATACCTTCAGCACTCACTTCGACGGTGTTTGTACCGGGGTCGCTAAGGGTCAGGGTACTCTCTGCCAAACCGTTGGCATCAGTATCTACGCGTGTATCACTCAGTGAACCACCACCTGTGCTAACGGTGAAAGTCACAGTGACCCCTACCAGCGGGTCGTCGTACTGATCGCGGACTTCCACAACAAATGGGCTAATTAATGCTTCACTAGTCAACCCGGTCTGATTATCACCTGAAACAATCAATAGAACCGTCGGCTCTAGTATCAGTGGCAGTGATACAGTCCCACCCGTCAGATCATCGTTGAGCGTCGCTGTGACCTTGTATAAGCCGGCAGAATCGCTTCCCGCACTCAATGTTGTACTTGCTTGCCCGTCACTATCAGTTGTCGTGCTTGTGGTACTCAGCGATGCACTCCCATCGTCTGGACTCACACTAAATTTCACTGGTTGATCTTCTACGGGATTGCCGTTCTGCGAAACACTAACAGTAACAGACGCACCCCGTGGAGTAGGATTTGAATCTATCGCTAAGTCGAGCTGTTGTTGCTGTGATGTTGGGCGTTCAGTCGGCACGGTTTCAACTGTTACGGTCGAGTCGACAGACAGGAAATTGACTGATGCTGTGATTGTATATACTCCAGAGGCATCATTACCAAGTATCAGAGTCGTTTGCGCCTGACCATCACTATCAGTTGTCGTGCTTGTGGTACTCAGCGATGCACTCCCATCGTTTGGTTCCACGCTAAAGGTCACCCGTTGACCTTGTACGGAATTTCCGCCTTCCTTAACCTCAGCAGTAAATGTAACCGTACCACCGGGCAGGACAGAACCCGAATTATTTGAAGACATAACCAGAGTGCGCCGTGGGCCCAGAGTGCGCCGCTGCCGGGCGGAGTCAACTGTCGCAGTCCCGCTGGTAGATTTGGAGCCGACTGTCGCTGTGACCGTGTATGAGCCGGACGCACTAGCACCCAGTATTAGTTTAGTGGATGCTTGCCCATTGCTACCGGTTGTCACACTTGTAGCACTCAGCGACGCATTGCCATCGCCCGAAGTGATACTAAATGCCACGGTCTTCCCCGACGCAGGACTGTCGTCCTCCTGAACCTCAACAGTAAATGTTAAACTCTCACCGGGCGCGCCAGATCCAAGACCACTTACCACACTTATCGATAATTCTGGAGGAGGCGGTGGTGGTGGTGGAGGCGGCGGTGAGGTGCCAACCGTTGCTGTCCTGCTGATAGATTTGGAGCCGACCGTCACTGTGATCGTGTATGAGCCAAAGGCACCGCTCAAAAGTAGCAGTGTCGTCTCTGCTCGTCCACTGCTATTAGTTATTAGACTTGTGGTAGTTAGGAGCACAGTCTCATTGTCTGGACTCACGCTAAATGTCACGCCTTTCCCTGACGCAGGACTGCCATCCTCCTGAACCTCAACAGTAAATGTCAATCCACTACCAGGTCGACCAGACCCGGGTCCCCGTATCACATTTATTGATAATTCTGGTGGTGGCGGTGGTGGTGGTGGAGGCGGCGGTGGTGAGGTGTTAACCGTTGCTGTCCCACTAGTAGATTTGGAGCCAACTGTCGCTGTGACCGTGTATGAGCCGGACGCACTAGCACCAAGTGTTAGTGTAGTGGATGCTTGCCCATTGCTACCGGTTGTTGCACTTGTAGCACTCAGCGACGCATTGCCATCACCCGAAGTGATACTAAATGTCACGGTCTTCCCTGACGCAGGACTCCCATCCTCCTGAACCTTAACAGTAAACGTCAAACTATCACCGGGCGCGCCGGATCCAAGACCACTTACCACACTTATTGATAATTTTGGTGGCGGTGGTGGTGGTGGAGGCGGCGGTGGTGAGGTGTTAACCGTTGCTGTCCCACTGCCAGATGTGCCGCCAGCCGTCGCTGTGACGGTGTATACGCCGGTGGAACCGCTCCCAGTATTCAGCCAAGTCGACACCAGTCCGTTGCTATCGGTTGTCGCACTTGTGGGATTCAACGACACAGTCCCATCGGCTGGACTCACACTAAACGTCACTGTCTGACCTTCCACGACACCATTGCTGTCGCTGACGCTAAAACGAAGCCAAAACGACGAGCCGGGTGGACGGGACACAGGCGAATAAATCCCTAGTATGCTGAGATTTGCCATCGCTCCTAACGGCAGCGACATATAAAGCAAAAACGGTAAGATGAAACCAATCATCTGTTTTTTCATAGTTTAACTCCTTGTATTCAGTTGATGGTGAATGTCAGTAATTTCTCCGATACGTCCCATGACAGGCAATGAATTATCAAACTACAACCTTAGAAGCTGTTTGAAAAATCCAAATTAATCGCTGCAATCGGAATCCCGATCTTATCGGGGCTTTCTGAATCTTGACGGTTTACGTTCTTTTTTAAGTTACTCTCAAGCTACCTCCTTGATCCGTCGTTGAGAAGTTGGATTCATGATGATTCCGGTTGCACTTCAAATGACACACCGGAGACCGTATCAAGCCTGACTCAATTGACTCAGACTGACATACCAGCTAATAAGTAATCCCTTTCTTCAGAATTTCTACCTCCGCTTTCAGCGTTAAGATATAAGTTTAATGGAATGTGTTGATATTCCGTTGGATGATTCGTTTTAGAAACAGATAAAGCGTTGGATATGCTATTCTATGGTGTTAGTGTATTAAGGGTCCTTTGTCAAAAATCCAGTGGTAGCGTGGGTTTCAGCCAGTATGTCCAAGGTGTGTCTATTCGGTGTGTAATTTTCTATTAATGGTGCTATTAAACGGTTTTCCATTTGGGAGAGACAGTGGTAAATCCTAATTTACCGGGACGCTCTCTGATGCTCACGTCAATGTTCATCGGGGTTTGACAAACAAAAGTCCACTTACTCTCGCTCCCTTTCCTAAAAAAAATAATTATAAAAAAAGTGTTGACAGCACTTATTATCCTCTATAGAATAGCATTTCTATCGAATTGCTAAAATGCTTACGTACCCGGTCATGGAGGAGTCATCATGAATGAATTAACTCAGACTATCAGCGACGAAACGGAGGAGTTAGTCAAAGCTAGCATCGCACCGAGCACCGTCAAGACATATCAGCACGTAATGAAACTGTTGGAAATCTGGTTGGAGGGGCGTTCCTTGAGCGATAACCTACTGGCAAACTATATCACCGAGTTGTATCAAGATGGAAAGTCGCCAGCGACAATCAGTAAAATTGTCGCTGCAGTCAAATGGACGGTCAAAAATCATGGCGGGAGCGCCTCCTTTGAGATCACGGAAAAAACACTCGCTGGCATCCGGCGTAAAGGCAAAAACCGGGGCCGAGGTCAGGTAGCTGGCATCACATGGGAGGAGGTAGAGCAGATCTGCGCCCTTGCTGAAGCGGAGGGAACTATTGCTGGACTAAGGGATTCTGGACTTATCCGATTGATGAGCGATTGTCTGTTACGAATCAGTGAAGCGGTCGCAGTAAATGTAGAGGATGTCGATAACGTGTTGACAATTCATGAGTCAAAGACCGGCATTGGGACCGTGAGCACTCCCGATGCAACGCTATACGTTGGGGATCCCACACGGAAGGTGATCAAGCGGTATTGTAAGGCAGGAGGTATCACCGATGGCGCGCTTTTTCGGTGGATTCGCCGTTTTGACAGGATAACTGACAGCAGGCTAACGATTGATGGCGCAAGAAAGATTATCAAACGCAGGGCACGTGAGGCGGGTGTGGAGGGTGTTATATCTGGTCATTCGCTTCGTATAGGTTCTGCGGTATCACTTGCTCAGGCTGGTGCGTCTGTTGTGGATATGCAAGTTGCAGGTCGATGGAAATCGCCTCGGATGCCAGCGCATTATGCCCGTGCAGAGTTGGCAGAACAGGGTGGGATTGCGCGGTTCAAATACGGGAAATGACACTGTGGGGAACAACGATTGTTGTTCCCTACGAAGCAGGGCATGGAACCTCTTATATTTCGTAGGGGACGGAGATCTCCGTTCCATTTGTAAAATGTCAACACGCCCTAGCAACTCGGGTGAATATAAGCCGTTGAGTGCACCGTTGTTACCTCTAGAGCCGATAGAACCCACGAGCGTTCTCTGCCATGATGTTCTGCTTCAGCCCCGGAGGGAGATTCGTCGGTAGCGTATGATCCGGTGAATCGAAGTCCCAGTGAGGATAGTCGGTAGCAAACATCAGCCTCTCATCCGCATTGATATGTTGGAGCAGCTGCTGAAAGTATTCCGGTTTGGGTGGTTCCTCGATCGGCTGTGTCGTCATCCAGAAATGGTCACGGATGTACTCTGACGGCAACCGTTTGAGATAAGGCACCTCATCGCGCAGCTTCTTCCACGCACGGTCGAGCCGCCACATCAGCGGTGGGAGCCAAGCAAAGCCGCCCTCAATCAGAGCCACCTTGAGCGTAGGAAAATGCTCAAACACACCCTCGCAAACCAGACTGGTCACCTGCGTCTGAAACGCCTGCGTCATACCAGTGTGATCCTCAATGTAATGAGAGGGTTTACCGACAGCGGTAATAGGACCGACACCAACCCCGGTGAAGTGAATCCCGATCGGCAGGTCATGGCTCACGGCAGTCTCGTACATCTCCCAGTATTTGCGCCGTCCCAACGGCTCCATGGTGCGGGCGAGAAGCAATATTTGGACAAACCTCGAATCTTTGGCGAGCCGATTAATCTCCTCCGATGCGAACTTACTATCGTCACAGACGACGATCATCGACGCACGAAGCCTCGGGTCTGGATCCAGCCACTCATCGATCTGCCAATCGTTGACTGCGCGTGCAAATGCCGCAGCATACTCCAGATTGGGCATCTCGCAGACCGGGGTCAGACAGTTCAGGATGCCGTATTCGATGTCCCACAAATCGAGCAGCTGTTCCTGAAGGAAGTTTAGATCTGAGCCCGGACGGTGACCGGATGGGGTCCAGGCGTCGTAACGCGCCCCGTAGGGCATACCGCGCGGGACATACCCCCCAACGCGATCAGGTGCGCCCAACATCTGGTGATGCCGCCGCCAACGCTCGGAGAGGTACGGGTACAACACCGTCTCCGAAGACAGGGTGTTGTGTATATCGCAATCGATAACAGGGAATCTCCGTCGAGTTCGTTCCTTCTCGTCTCCCTCAAATGTCTTCGTCTCTTCCATTTTTATGCACTCCCTTTTACATCTCCACAGCCTTGCCCGTCGCCGCGGATTCAAAGATTGCATCAATCGTCCGCATCTGATTGATGCTGTTCTCCGGCGGTATTCGGTGCGGCTGCCCCGTCTCAAGGCAGTCACACAGATGCGCAAGCTGATTCGTGAATTGATGGATCGGTTCAAAGTTGATGAGCTCCGTTCCGTCCGGGGTCCGGTGTTCCAGATCCACAGACCGATTCTCGTTGTTCCAAGCGATTTCTATTCGGAGCATTCCCCCGCTCCCACAGATCTCAACATACTGTGCGGTCGCCGTATTGAACCCAACGGAAATCTGTGCTGTCCGGTCGTTTGGGAAGACGAGCAGTATGTACATAGCGTCATCAACCTCTAAGCCCGGCTGTGAGGAAGCAAAGACTCGAATTGGATCCGCACCAAACATAAACCGCGCCTGATGAATACAGTAACAGGCGAGGTCGTAGACACTACCGCCGCCCTTTGCCTTGTTGAATCGCCAGTTATCTTCTGGCTTCCGCGCTTCAGGACCGGCACCGCTGCCGCCCGAACAGAATGTACTGCGAATGGTCAATACATCGCCGATAGCACCCGAATCCGCCAGCTCCTTCGCTTTGAGGTGCATCGGGTGATGGCGGAATTTAAATGCTTCCGCGAGAAGGATACCGTTCTCTTCCGCCGCAGCGACCATCTCTCTAGCCTCAGCCGCATTGTTGGTGAACGGCTTTTCGCACAGGATGGCCCGCACTTTTCGGGATTTGGCAATCTGAATCCCCGTTTCAGCGTGGACCGCGCCCCAGTTACAGAGGATGGCGATATCCAAGTTTGCATCCTCAAGCATATCGTCCAACTTGAGGTATCGGTTTGGAACGCCAAACTGTTCGCCATAATTATCTAACGCATCCTGTGAAACGTCGCAGATAGCGGAAAGGTCAGCACCGTCGAGTGCTTGACAGGCGGTGCCGTGCGCCCGCGCAATACCACCGCTCCCAACGAGCCCCACGCGGTAAGTCTTTGAATAATTCGACATAGCTACACCTCAGTATGTTTATGGTGAATTCTGAAAATAAATAGACACTTTCGCCGACCCGGTAGGTGCGGTTTCTAACCGCACCGGTTTGGAGTGTCTCATTAATTCTATAAACTACCATAGTTTCGAATATATGCGAGAAATGGGACGGGAAAAAGATGTCAATCTCTCCGTCGCTGCCCAAAATCACAGTTATTATTTTTGGTTCAAGTAAATAGTAACGCAAGTTGCTAGTGATGTGAAATGTCACGAAACGGGAAAATGGGAACTGAACTGAATTGGGCACCTCACGGCTCGCAGTGGATTGACAAATCCACTGCACATATACGAATATGGCTCCGTTCCGAGAGTCCGAGACTTGGATATGTCTATCCAAGCCGAGCAGACAGGACAACTAGCAACTCAGGTGAGTAGTAGCACAATTTATTGCACACCTATACCCAACGGTCATCAACGATCGTAACTGGGATGGGGCGCGTATTTGAAAACGAGTTCAGGGGGGTATTGTCTATCCAATTTATCAGATTTTCGCTGCAAAGCCTTGAATCTGGACTGTTGTGCTTCCAGTTTGTCTAATAGCCCCATCAAGGCAGCTCTTTCCTCTGGTGTTTCAACAGAACTGTTAGGATTATCAACATAACGGGATAGCAACGGCTCAAGTTCTCGACGCAGTTTTTTGGATTCCCAGATCAATTTATCCCATTCCGCCTCAAGCGCATCGCGTTTTTCATAGTAGCTATCCCAATCCCGAAAGTCGTTTACACTCGGAACACCGAACACCCCGAGCCCCGTCAACAGCAGCCCCACGGCGAAAAGCAGCACAACGGTAAAGCCGACCATCTGTAGGGTAGAACTTCGTCTGTTCATGTGTTACCCTTGCCTCCGACTACACCCAATATACGATGCTATAACCTTCAAATCCGCCTTAGTCCCATCCGGTCATTCGGAATCATCCGGTTCCACCTTTTCAAACTTCTCATCCGTTGAATTTCGAGTCAAAATGATAAGATTGTAGGTGCGGTATGTACCCTGTGTGGCATGGACCGCCTCGGAGAGCAGGAGATCTTCGATGCCGTCGCTATTAAAGTCAGCGCGTGCCACTTCAGTCAAATGTTGACGCAGCCCATCGTCCTCGCAGCTGAACCAGTTTTGACCTTTGTCCGTCACCTTGAGTAGCCCCTTCTCCACCTGATCTTGATATGTCAAATTCTTAATATCATACCCGTATGCCTGCTCAAAATCGGTCAGGACAGGAAACAACGAAAGGGGGAGCAATTCTAAATCAAACACTTCCTCGTCAGAAGTTAGGAGGAAACTTTGTTGTGGAATTGTTGCTCTCTCAAGCAAGTTGAGGGTTCCACACGGATATTTGAACCACGATGCCATTGAGATGTCGTAAGTTGAGGAGGGATAGTAGCCATCTTCAAGTGCAGCATCATATTCTCTACACGTACGCACATGGATTTTGTCGTTTCTGCGCTTCGTTAGTGTTACGCCATCCGTTTTGTTACCACCCATATCAATGGGCAGATCTCGGAGGGTTTCAATATCCGCTTTGGTGATAGACTTTACTTCAGTGCCATCAGCAAACTTTATACCCTCAATCAATTCAAAGGTAAGTTCTTTCGGCTTTGCGGAGGTCCCATCTGCCGACGCCGGAGCCGTTTTCGCTTCCTCCGCCTCGCTACGCCCCTCACAATTCAGGACAAAAACTGTATAAAGCACCACAAACAAGAAACCAATTCTCATACATGAGCATCTCTGCCTAAATTCCATCATTTGACTCCTTTTTCGTCTACAGTTGAGGTCAATCCACACTCATTGGGCGATAGGGGTCAATAAAACGGTTCTCCGCATCCTTGCGTCGTGGTGGAGGCAGGGCATCGACTTTACCGCGCAACCCCGCAAGCGCTTCAGCATAAGCGGGATTGTCTATCAGATTGTTGCACTCATCGGGATCTTTCGACAGATCGAACAACTGTTCGGGCCAACCTGCACCGTTATCAAATCGGAAATACTTCAGGTCATCCTGCTTGATCATCACAGACGGACCATTATGAACGCGCCAGAGTTCGCTGTAGACTGTATTGTGCCAGTTATCGGCGCGGTCCTCAATGAGCGGCACCAACGAGCGTCCATCAAGTTCATCCGGAGCTGGGATGTCAACTAAGTCACACAATGTCGGGAACAGGTCTACCAACGATACATTTTGTTCGATAACCTGCGGCTCACGTCCGAACCGTTTCGGATTCCAGATAGAAAACGGCACACGCGCCGACGCATCAAAGAAACTCTGTTTCTCCCACACCCCTTTCGTGCCGAGCATCTCGCCGTGGTCCGAGAGAAATACAATGATGAAATCGTCGAGGACGTTGAGGTGTTCCAACTTTTCGATTACACGACCAAACTGCTGGTCCATCCAGTCGATCATGCCGTAGTAGGCGGCGGTAGCACGGTGCGCCTGACGATGGGTCACATCCTCACCAAAGCGGACCTTGAAGAAATCGCTGCACTCAAATTTATCGTTCGGCGCCTCAATGATCGGCTCGACACGCTGCATGTAATAGGTGAACAGGTCGAGCGGGCATTGATACGGGTAATGCGGACACCACAGGCTCACCGCCATGCACAGCGGATTCGGCGTGTATCGGTCGTAGGAGGCGTCCACGAAATACTCCTCAAGGAACAGCAACGCACCATCTACGGCGTACTGATCGTGGAGCATCCAATATCCCATTCCCGGTTGCGCATCCCGAATCTCTTGGATAACCTTGTTCTGTTTAGAACCGGTGCCCGGCTCTCGCTGGAATTGGGCGGTGTGTTCATCATCAACAGCTGGGTAAGGGTAGCCGTTATCACCCACAATATCCCGACCAACCCGCTCCCGCCAACCGTGCATCACATCTTTACCGACGAAGTGCATCTTCCCCGCCGCGCACGAGTAATAACCGTAGTTGCCCAGATGCCCCGGAATCGTTCGCACCTCGGTAGGCATCGGATCGCCAAAGTTGAGGCTCCCACAGTTCCGCGGATAGAGTCCGGAGATAAAACTCTGCCGTGCCGGCACACAGATAGGCGAGGGCGTGTACGCATTGCGAAAGTAGGTCCCCTCGTTGATAAATCGGTCCAACGTGGGCGTGCGAACCTGCTGGTCGCCTTCGACGGGTAACACGTCCGGACGATGTTCGTCATTGATTAGCAGCAGCACATGGGGTTTTTGCTGAGACATATCGTTCCTTAATTAAAAGGTTTAGCTCATATTAGGAAATAGTGCAACAGAAACCGAGTTTTGAAGAAAAAACTCGGTTTCTCTGTGTGCTTTGCACTTTCTTTTAACCTAACGCAAGTTGCTAATTGTCACACCCGCTCGGCTTGGATAGACATATCCAAGTTGCTTTGAATCCCGATTTATCGGGGTCTCGGACTCTCCCCGATAAGATCCCCGATGAATCGGGACAGGCGGGACTCCGACAAGCCGAGAGCAGGCAGGCGGAACGGAGCCATCTTTGTAAATATGCAGTGGATTTGTCAATCCACTGCGAGCAGTAAGTGATTCAATGTAGCTTGCATTCGTTCGGTTTGCTACGTTTTCTATAACTCGCAACTTAGGTTAACATAAGCCAACGCTTTTTCCAGTTTAGGTGATAACTCGGGTTAAGCGCGTTTACGCCGCTAAAATCCGTTCATACACACGCATACGCTCACCCTCAGTCTCCTCAGGATCGACCAGTTTGAGCCATACCGCCTGATCCGGGCGCTCACCGCTGAGTTGATGGACAGCACCCGCCTGATCCGGTCGAGGACCGCTCCAGATCACCTCCCCATCTTGCAGATAGATATAGGAACCAGCGTGACCACTCACCAACCGATCTTGGTTTTCCCGATAAAATAGCGCCTGCTGGGACGCGGTTTGACGCAGGCTGGCAATTTTTTCGGTGGGATCCGTCTCCTCCGAATCGAACTCGGCGAGGGGTGGTTGCAGTTCTCCCATATCGAAGTCGATTTCTTCCAGATTCACAGTCCCAAACCCGTGCTCCGCAGCCACAGCAACCGGGCTTCGATCACGGCGGAAAGGTGGGTGGGGCCAATCGAGGCGTGGGTCAGTACCCATCAGGTAACTGCCGCAGGCATCCGTGGCGATTACATGGTCACCCGCAATCAGCGCATCGCAGATACGTCCTTCCCCGCCCCACTCCCGTCTCGCTTGTCCCGTCAAGCCGTCGATGATATTGAGGCAGGGTTGGGTGATCAGACCGAGGTCGGGCAGG
Organism: Candidatus Poribacteria bacterium; assembly: GCA_965220385.1. GTDB lineage: Bacteria > Poribacteria > WGA-4E > WGA-4E > PCPOR2b > PCPOR2b. Next base: position 3,805,535 of record OZ244825.1, read on the forward strand.
ACGTACGACAACCGAATCACATGGTGGAAGTAGGTCCTCACTCGACCGTGGGGCGGTATTGGCGGCAAACCAAAGAGATTCTTCAGACACAGCGTGATGCCCATAAAGGCGTGGTTCTTCATCTTAGCGATGGAGACAAAAGCATCCGCCTCTCCGATCGAAGCGGAGAGTTGGTATTCAGAGAACATAATACCGCCGCCGGGAACCTTGTATTTCGTAAAGGGAGGATCGCCGGCTTCGATGTAGGGGATGTCAAACTCCTCGAAGATCGGGCGCATATTAAAATCATCACCGGGACGCTCTCCCGCTGGCACCATGCTGGTATCCAACACAAAGATATCTGCATCGGTGCGCTCGCGCAACAGACGAAGCGATGCGCGAAGGACATCATCGTCAACCAGTTCCTGCCGTCGTCCGCCGATACGACGGATATTGTCCGTACGCATCTGCATGTTCACCTTGATACCAACTTTACGGGCTTTTTCGATCTTTTCCCATGAACGCGTCAGCGGTGAGGTAATTGTTTTAAGCCTTTCATAGATTTCTTCCTGCGAGGCTTTATGACTACAGTGAATCGCACGAACTTTATACGCTTTCTCTTCGGACATATTGAACCCTCCTATTGGATTGTGAATTGTAGACACCTGTGATATAAAATCACTTAATTATATCTTCTTCCCTCATACTGATATAGCTGCCATCGCCGATAATAACATGATCTGTCACACGGATATCGAGCAACTCTCCCGCCTTGACCAGCTGTCGTGTCGCGTGAATATCTTCCGGACTGGGTGCGGGATCACCGGAGGGATGGTTATGCACAAGGATAATCGATGCCGCTGCTTCCTCTATTGCAAACCGGAAGACTTCACGGGAGTGGATGATGCTCGCATTTAAGCTCCCTTCAAAGATGCGGCGATGCTTGGTCACATAGTTCTTCGTGTCGAGGCAAAAGACATGGAGCTCCTCCTTGCGCAGATCTCGCATCGAAGGCATCGCCATTCGGGCAACATGCACAACATCGCTGGGCGAACTAATTTGTGGTTTCTCTTCCAGAAAAGCCGCCATCCGTCGCCCCAACTCAAAAGCTGCCCTGATCTGCCCCACCTTCACCGTGCCCAAACCCTTGATACCGTCCGCAATCTGCCGCTCGCTATTATCCGCTAGTCGCTTCAAGTTGCCGTTATATTTCTGAAGCAGCTGTTCTGCGACCTGAATAGCCGTTGCAGTGCCCGTTCCCGTCCGAATAATAATTGCGATCAGTTCCGATGTTTTGAGTGCCTGCGGACCATATTTATAAAGCCTTTCGAGCGGTCGCTCGTCTTCGGGAAGGTCTTTGATTCGCAGTCTGTATTCTGTTGGTTCCATTATCACCGCCTTGGTAACTATAGTAGATTAGGACTTACACGCTTCAAGAGGGAACAACGATCGTTGTTCCCTACGAACTTTGTGATGGTGCCTCTGTTGTAGTTGCCCGCCTGTCCCGATTCATCGGGATTAAGAAACGGGCGTTGAGAAGGGTGTCTAGCGGCGATAAACTGAATAGAGACCATCACCGCCCCGATAAATCGGGATTCAAAGCAACTCGCAGTGGATTGACAAATCCACTGCATACGTATAAGGATGGCTTGGATATGTCTATCCAAGCCGAGCAAGTCTGACAACTAGCAACTTAGGTATATTTACGATATCCTATTCATCTTAAGATGGAAAAGTGTAAGGCAGATTATACCAAAACCGGCAGGGGAAGGCAATAATTATGAACGATTGATTGAGCTTTTTGCCGGAAATTTCCAACGCCTAAGAACGGTCATCGTGAGGAATCTCTACTTTTTGTGTTGATGTTTGCCTACCGATGTGATAGAATACAAACGCACTTATTTGATGAGCGATTTGATAGATGCCATACTTTTGCCAGCTAACATTTTCTCATTTCTCGCCCATTTCCCGATTTGCCTTGGGCATCCAAGCTCTCAGCCGGTCTGACGCAACTCTCTTTCTAACGGCAGTTACTATCTCACTCAACCGGTTATTCAAGGAAATGTTAGCAACTGAACGCTCTGTATTACGAACACTTTTTAGGGAAACCTTCCCGCGCTTTCCCTACGGCAGAAGAGATTAATTCTGAAATACCATCCAATACGACTGACTATCCCGTTTGAGGAGGGGTTCAATGCGTGACAAGAACGATAGAAGGCGACCTGAGACGATACCAGAAGACGACTTTCGGCTATTTGACGACTTTGAGGACGAAATTGAAGACGATGAGGATCAGGTGGGCACCCCTCGTTCCCTGATGTTAGTGGATCGACTCATTTATACTACCCAAGAGGACGATCGCCGGCGACCATTGCTGTTTCAACTTCGGCGGGCAATTGTGGAAGATGAAATGACCTTCCAAGAAGCGAGGGAAGCCATCGTCGAAATGCAGGAGACAATCGAAAAGTTGACCTCCCCTGCGAACCGGATCGGGACGCTGCTCGGAATGCCGAAAAAGGAGGTTGCTCACGTCATTATCGGGGGATCCGAATACTATGCAAATATTGACCCACAACTGGATCCCGCAGCCCTCAAAATTGGCTTTAGTGTACTCCTTAATGACGCTTACGTTATCGTCGGTGAATTGGGATATAACACCTCTGGATCCATCGCGAAAATCGCTGATCTGATGCCTGACGGGCGGCTGCGTGTTGGCGGTGAACCCGCCGGATTGCAATCGATTATTTTGCAACGCTCCACCGATTTAGCCAATGCAAAACTTAAAGTCGGCGACGAAATCCGCATGGACCCGAACTCCAAAGTAGCACTAGAACGCTTAGAAATACAAGAAGCGCAGGATTACTACCTCGAAGCTGTGCCAGACCTGCCTTGGTCGAAGGTAGGCGGATTAGACGATACCATTGAACTCATAAAAGATACCATCGAACTTCCTATTTTACATCCAAAACTCTTCGATACATTTCAATACGCGCCCCCAAAAGGTTTTCTCCTACACGGTCCACCGGGTTGTGGAAAAACACTCATTGGGAAGGCAACAGCACACAATCTGACACAACGCTTGAGCGAAGAGGAAGGGGCTGAGGTGGAAGGATGTTTCCTCCACATCAAGGGACCCGAAATCTTGAATATGTGGCTTGGCGAGTCAGAGCGCAAAGTCCGTGAAATCTTCCAGATAGCGCGTGAAAAGAGCAAAGAAGGTTACCTGCCCTTTGTATTTATTGACGAAGCAGAATCGATCTTAGGAACGCGCCGTTCATTCCGCTCTCATAACATCTCCAATACCGTAGTCCCGATGTTCTGTGCTGAGATGGACGGGATTGAGTCCTTGCAGGATGTCGTAATCATCCTCGCAACGAACCGCCCCGATCTTATTGATCCTGCGATTTTACGCCCCGGCAGAATTGATCGGAAGATTAAAGTCACCCGTCCTGATAAAGAGGCATCGCAGGCGATTTTCCGCATTTATCTCACACCAGATTTACCGCTCCACCCAGAAGTCCTTGATGCTCACAACGGCGATGCAGAGGCAGCAGTCTCCTATCTCATTGATCAGGTCACCGATGAACTGTTCCAACGGAATGAAGACAACAGATTTTTGGAGGTCGCCCTCCGAAGCGGCCGTCGCGATACTATATACCGTGGCGATCTATGTAGCGGCGCTATTGTCGATTCCATTGTCCAACGCGCAAAAGAGTCCGCAATCAAACGTGCGATAGAAGGCACCACAGATGGGGTTGGCATTCGGGTTGAAGACCTGTTGGAAGGCGCATTGTCAGAATATCGCGAGAACGATATCTTCCCCCCGACAGACACCGTCGAGGATTGGCTTAAGCTACTCGATTACGACCCAGAAAACGTCGTCAAAGTCACCCCAATCCGTCCAGAAAAATCAACGCGCAGAAAAGCTGCGAGCAGCGTGATTTAGGGTGAAGCGTTTATGCAAAGACTTTTTGGAATCGAAACCGAATACGGAATCACGTTAGAGTCAGAGGAACACGTTGATCCCGTCAACCAATCTGTCGAATTGATTAAGAGTTACCGGCAGGACGATTTTCGACCGATGTGGGATTATAGCGGCGAAGACCCGTTCCAAGACGAGCGTGGTTTCCGTGCAAAAGCCTTGCAGGAACACCCCGACGAGTTGGAACACCAGAAAGCCGACCGCCAGCGCAACCTCTCCTTCGCTGAAATCAAGAGCGATTTGATCCTGACCAACGGCGCCCGTTTATATAACGACCACGCCCACCCCGAATACTCCACTCCAGAATGTTGCAGCCTTTTTCAATTGGTCGCCCACGATAAAGCGGGGGAGCGCATACTTCAGCAGTGTGCGATAAGACGAAGCGAAAAATTAGGCAAGCGTGTCCTACTGTACAAAAATAACACCGACTTCCATGGCCACAGCTACGGCTGCCACGACAATTACCTGATGTCGCGGGATATTCCCTTTGACGACCTTAAAGCGGGTATCATGCCGTTTTTTGTGACGCGCCAGATCTTTGCCGGGACGGGAAAGGTGGGAATCGAAACCGAATCAGGATTGACCTCCGCCGGTTTTTTCCAGATTGCACAACGATCCGACTTTTTCCATGTCGAGGTCAGCGTCGATACCATGCACAACCGCCCGATTGTGAACACGCGCGACGAACCGCACGCAGATCCAGCAAAATATCGTCGGCTACACGGCATTGTCGGTGATGCCAATATGTCAGAATACGCGACAGCGCTCAAGGTTGGCACAACCGCACTCGTCATCGATCTTATTGAGCAGAAGCGCGTCCCCGGTTGGTTCGCCTTGCAAAACCCACTCCACGCGATTAAGGAAATCTCCCGTGACCAGACCTATCAGTGGCGGTTCAAATTAGCCAACGGTAAGAGTATTTCCGCAATTGATTTGCAGCGAGAATATCTCGCGCTCGCCCAAAAGCACCTCAACGGCGAACGCGACGATACCGACTGGGTCCTCGTTGAGTGGGAATCTACTCTCAATGCGCTCGAAAAAGACCCAATGGATCTCGCAGATCGGTTGGATTGGGTCGCCAAGAAATGGCTATTGGAAACGTTTATTGATGAGGAAGGGCTTACTTGGGACGACCCGTGGCTACAGAGCCTCGATCTCGAATATCACAACATCGATCAGGAGGCGGGGTTATATTATGAACTTGAAGCCAGCGGATTGGTGCGTAGGCTTGTCACCGACCAACAGGTTGAAAGCGCTATCCACAATCCACCTGCCGATACCCGCGCATATTTTCGAGGCAAATCGTTGGACAAATTCCGTTCACAAGTCAAATCGATCCAATGGGATAACGTGACGTTTAACCTAAAGGGCAAAAGAAGCCCAGTCTCGGTGAGCATGAATCAACTCGCGGATGCAGAGATGGCAGAAAAGTACAATCGCATCCTCGACCAAGCGCAGACGGTTGAAGCGTTAGTTGAAAATTTAGAACTTACCAAATAAAACCCCCAAATCTATTCTCTTACAGGAGGTTATTACCATGACAGCACAACATTTGATTTATCTACGCGATCGGATTCAAAGACCGGTGAAACCGACGGGACCGGACGACGGCGGAGACGATGACGGTCCCAAACGTCCGGATGTCACCAGACCGGACACGAGAAATCTGGTTAGACGGATGCGCCGCGTCGATAAAGACCAATCCAGGCGTTATCGCCAACGAACAGGTGAGTAACCCATGACAAATCACAAGGGGAATTTCCTCGACCTCTTGAAAGCGAACGAGTGCCAGATTCAACTGGATCTTCCCGCAACATCTGGAAATGGGGCTTCGCCTGCCATACAAGAAACAGAAGGCACCACTGTCCTTGCCGTGCGTTATAAGGATGGCGTCCTCATCGCTGGAGACCGACGGGCAACGGCGGGTAATGTCGTCATGTATGACCGCGCGGACAAGCTGCTCCAGATTGACGAGCACTCCGTTCTCGCGATCGCAGGCTCTCCTGCCATGGCTTATGAAATGGCGCGGGTTCTCGAACATTCGTTCCAATATTTCCGCCGAAGCCAACTCCAAGAATTGAGCCTCGAAGGTAAACTGCGCACCCTCTCCCGCCTAATTCGCGAAAATCTGCCTATGACATTGCAAGGCATCGGGGGCGTGATACCGATCTTTGCGATCTACGATCTGCTGAACGAAGATGAAAACGGCGGCAAAATATTCTTCTACGACGCGCTCGGTGCCCATTTCGAGAGCGCCGATTTTGCGACGTCCGGATCCGGCTCCGTGTGGATTCGTGGAATCTTGTTCCATCAGAATCGTTGGGGCGAGAAGCCACTTGCTGACATGGACGAACAAGAGGCGACTGTTACCGTTTTGCGCCTACTCGATGCAGCGGCAGAATATGACTCGGCAACGAGCGGTTATAACCCAAAATCAAATATCTATCCAACCGTAAAAACAATTACGAAGGACGGAATTCAAGATCTCTCTGTTGAAAGACTCCAGGAGATTTATGCTGAATCTGTAGAGACAACCTATGCTAGATGAACCATATCGGTGGCTTGAAGCCGTTAATAACCGACGCGACTATATCGAAGACCAACTTCGCGGTGGCAGTCCCGTCGTCGGGCTAAGATACGAAGATGGCCTTTTACTTGTGACCATTGGACGAGGACAACGTAAAATCTTTGAGGTACACGACCGAATCGCACTCTCAGCTATAGGACATAGTGCCGATATTGAACGGCTGCGTATGATGGCAACTGACACCGCATCCGTACAAGGTTTTCAGAGTTCAGTTGATGACGTTACCCTCCATCGCTTGACAAATTTCGTGCTGGGACCCACTATCAAACAATCCTTTGAAGCCATCTTTGGCTCCGCCTACATCATTAAAATGCTATTGGCGGAACTCGGTGTGCACGGTGAGGGTGATGGATTTGTCGCCCTGAACTACGATGGCACCCTACAATCGAATCCAGATAGGGAAGTTATCGGCGGCACCCACGAAGCCGAAACGGCGATGCAGAATTACCTGTCTGCCGCTGACACGTCCGGGTCTTCGCTTACCGATTCCTTGCAGTTGGCGTTAGAAACTTGGGTCGTTGGTTGGGAGTTGGGACTGCAACAAACGGAGGCGGATTCAGATGAGGACGGGAACGAAGGTTCGGAATTGACCACGGACAAAGAACGGCTACACGAAGTCCTTAAAGATGAATTGCAGACAGGAGAAATTGAAGGGGCGGTATTGGAAACTTCGCGTCGGACCAATAGCAAGTTTCGCCTTTTGACTTCGGACGAAATTGATGCAGCCATCGCAGACTGGCTTTGATACGACACTCATGTTAAGAAATCGTGCAATAGAAACCGAGTTTTTTCTTCAAAACTCGGTTTCTCTTTGTGCTTTGCACCCTCTTTTTATATGAACCTAACACAAATACGGACAAACCCCAGTTTGTCCCTGAGGCAAAACAGTGAGTAGACGTATTTTTGGTATCGAAACCGAATTCGGTTGTATGGCAGACTCGGATGGCTCTCTTGGCTCTTCGGAGGGGACAGCTGCGCTCGTGAGGGACTATATTTTTCACGAGCTGAAACTTGGCATGTCGGATATGCACTACCGAGATTGGGGGGAACCGCCCGGCAACGGTGGATTTCTGTTCAACGGTGGTAGGCTCTATATCGACATGGGCCATCTTGAGTATGCCACGCCGGAGTGTATCAGTCTCTTCGATCTAATCGCTTACGATAGAGCCATCGAGCAGCTAATCATCACGATCCTCGACGATGTCGGGCTGAAAGACGATATCTCCTTCTTCAAAAACAACATCGATCACTTTACCGGAGCGACTTTCGGCTGCCACGAAAATTATCAACTCCGGCGGGACGTTCCCTTCTACAAAGTCGTCATTCCTACGCTGCTCCCGTTCTTTGTCACACGGCAGATTTTTGCTGGGGCGGGTCGTGTTGGCGGACACGAAGAGATCCTTGAATTCGGGGATTCCCATCATCGGCGTGACGATTTCGTGGGCTACCAGATCTCTCAGCGCGCGGATCACATCGTCACAGAAATCTACGAGTGGATACAGTTCAGCCGAGCGATCATCAATACGCGGGACGAACCGCTCGGCGACTACACCAAGTATCGACGCCTCCATCTACTCGTCGGCGATTCCAACATGTCCGAATTTGCAGCGGCTTTGAAAGTTGGAACCACCTCGCTGATACTTGATCTTCTTGAGGATGGGCATCGTCCCCGCGATATGAGTTTAGTCAATCCGGTGCACGCTATTAAAGACATCTCGCGCGATCAGTCATTCCAGTGGATTGTCGAACTGGCTTCTGGCGGCACCATCTCAGCGATAGATCTGCAGCGTGAATACCTCGATCTTGCCCAAAAAGTCTTAGCAGGCAGGGATGATGATACAGACTGGGTATTGACCGAATGGGAAGCGGTTCTGAACGACTTGGAAGCAGACCCGGAACGTCTAATCGATCGCGTCGATTGGGTGACAAAGAAATGGCTGCTTGAGGCTTTTATGGAAGAGGAAGGGTTGCAGTGGGATGATCCGTGGATCGAGAGTCTCGATCTTGAATACCACCACCTCAACCAAGAGAAGGGATTGTACTACGAACTTGAGCGCGAAGGACATGTGAGACGGGTGACGACGGATGAACAGATTGAGGCGGCAATCCAAAATGCCCCTGAAAATACAAGGGCAAAAGCCCGTTCCTATGTAATGCGCTATCTGTCTCAGAATCGCTTGCCCTGTATTATCGATTGGAATCAGATCTATTTTTCGCACGAAGAACCCTTTGAAATGAAAGATCCATTCGATACCTACGATGCGGAGGTCGAAGAACTGTTGAAGCGATTAAGCGAACAGCCTCGCCCGGTTTCAAGGCAGACACGCATCCGGCTAAGACGAGAGTGAGACAAGGAAATACAGAAAACTTTAAAATAAAAGAGAGACCTGAATTAGACAACAGGCGATGTCAATACATCGCTTTTTTTGTGCCACCAAATCAAGCCTCTTCCCCCAAATAGGCACGGACTCCTCAAATGCAAAAACAAGCTTCATTCAAATCCGGTTACGTTAGCATCATCGGTGAGCCAAATGTCGGAAAATCAACGCTGCTGAATGCGTTGATGGGCGAGAAACTCGCAATCGTCACACCCAAGCCGCAGACGACACGGAACCAGATCACAGGAATTCTCACAACCGATTCTTACCAAGTCATCTTCTTAGACACGCCCGGAGTCCTTACCCCCAAATATCGCCTGCACGACCAGATGGTCAAAGCCGCATATAGTGCAATCATAGACGCAGACCTTGTACTCTACATGATCGATGCGAGCAGCCGAAACTCCGGCATCGAAGAAAAAATCCTCGACGCACTTAAAAAGGCTGCGCAGCCAGTCATACTTGTAATTAACAAAATCGATCTCATACCCAACCCAGCACTTCTACCAATTATCGCCAGCTATCAGGAAAAATTCCCTTTCTTGGAACTCATCCCGATCTCAGCAACAACGGGCGATGGAGTGTCCCACCTCCAAGAATCCGTTATCACGAACCTTCCCGAAGGTCCCGCCTATTTCCCGCCCGACCAGCTCAGTAACCTACCAGAACGGTTCTTTATCTCGGAAACGATACGAGAGCAGATTTTCCTCAGAACCAGCCAAGAGATTCCCTACGCCTCCAGCGTCGTGGTCGAAGAATTCAAAGAACGTCCAAACGGAAAGATCTACATCAGTGCGATGCTTTATGTTGAACGACAATCGCAGAAAGGGATCCTTGTGGGAAAAGGTGGTAAGACAATTAAAAGGATCGGTCAGCTTGCCCGTGCGGAGATTGAGGGGTTCTTGGACGCAACCGTATTTCTGGATTTGCGTGTGTCCGTTAAAGCGGATTGGCGACGCGATGAGCGGCAATTGAAGGATATGGGATACATCTAAAAAAACAGAAAAATATTGAAAAAAATCGGAAAAAGGGGTTGAACTCATCTTGATTTTTTGATAGACTATAACCCTACCCAGATTGCCTCCTCAATTTTATTGTAGTAGACGACAAAACCCCAAGTAACTTTTCGATCAACATGTTATAACATTACGCAACGAAAGCGCGATTCCACTCGCCCCTACCTAGGCGTCTTTGCAACATTTGGATCCAGATTTAGTATCAGCAAAAGATATTTAATCCCCAATCATAGGACAATGGCAATGAATCACTCGAACGGCGGCAGCGATGATCGTTCTTCCCAGTCTCCAGCATCCCAGCCAGCCGAATTACCTACCGGTATACCCACCTCAGCACCGCGTCTACCTGCCAACTCAGGACTGAATCCAGCATTAACTTTCGATCGATTCGTCGTTGGGCAAAGCAATCAAGAAGCGTTTGACGCAGCAAACAGCTTGACGAATGGGGTTGGAAAAATGGAAGGCATATTGATTATACACGGAGGTGTCGGACTCGGTAAAACCCACCTGTTACATGCAATCGGGAACCAATTCCGCCAAGGACAGCTGAATCGCACGGTGTACTGTTCGTCAGCAGAGGGGTTTATGCGTGAATGGCTTCGATCCATTGCTACCCCCCAGAAAGTCGCCGCACTGCGGCGACAGTATAGGCACGTAGATCTTTTGCTAATTGACGATATTCAATTTTTATCGCCAGAACAAAAGATTCAGGAAGAGTTTTTCCATTTACTCAACTGCTTAAGTGAACGGGGCCAACGCCTCGTATGCACCTGCGATCGCTTGCCGCAATTTCTGCAGGAGTTTTGGAGATCGACCGATAGTCTCACGCAAAGACGCGCCGTTGAAATTTCTGCGCCAGAGTTCGATTTGCGGGTTTCGATTCTGAAGCAGAAATTAAAAGAACGTGATTCTGGACCCGTACCGTTGAAAGTGCTCCGTTACTTGGCAAAGCATCTAACAGAGCATATTCGTCAACTTGAAGGCGCACTTAACCGACTGATGGCGGAGGTGCGCTTGGGGTCACCTCTGACCCTGCAAGCCGCTCATCATGTATTAGAGAATAAGACCCCGGATCGCCCTCCATCTGACACAATCACGCTAGAACGTATTCAGGAAACCGTTGCCCGGTATTTCCATCTCACCTTGTCAGAGCTATGTTCCCGAAAGCGCGGACGGCGGTTTGTCCTCCCTCGACAAGTTGGGATGTACCTCACACGTCAATTGACCCCGCTCTCATTAAAAGAGATCAATCAAGGATTCGGACAGAGTCGGGCAACAGTTGTGCGAAGCTGCCAACGGATCGAAGCGCTGCTCAAGGAAGACTTAGTACTCAGTCAGTCCATTGAGGCATTGACAGCCGAGTTGACACACCCTCAACAGTTCCGTGAGCAATCGGACGATTAATCTACTTACCGCCACACGTCTCACCACCCGAAAGACGATTCTCCTCCCTCCACACCAACAGCAATGGCACCCCTATGTCCGCTTAATGACAGGCAACACAATATGAGATGGTCTCATTTCATCGTGCATAACTGTGTTAATAGCAACCTGTCCGGCAGCCTCGTTGTGAATGGATCCGCCTGTATTGAGATTGCGGTCAAACCGCGGGAAACAACTACTCGTGACCGATACGCGGACTCGATGTCCCGGTAGGAAAACGTTGCTTGTTGACCACAGATCGATCTCATATCTGTAGACCTTACCGATCTCCAACAACTCAGGGTGCTGGAAAGAATCCCTGTATCGTGCCCGAAGGATGCCGTCACATAACAGTCGCGAGTAACCGTCCGGATGCACATCAGTGAGCCGCACAACCCAATCGGTATCCGGCGCAGAGGACAGCCCATATATCACCGCCTTCACAGGACCTGTGACATCGAGTTCTTCCGTTAGTGGCTCGCTGGTGAAGGTGAGGCACCCTTCCTCAACCTCGTGCTGGTCATAAACGCCGCCGGGTATATTTAATGTGTTGCCTCCGCGGGTAGGAACAGGCTGGAGCGGGTCATACACAAAACTGTCCGGATTCTCACTCCCCTCAGGAGGCTGCGGCGATAGTGTCCCATCGTTCAAAGATTTGATAGAACCGCTCTCTCCGCTGTGCAGATAATAGTTGGTGTACTGCGTGTCAGGCAGGGGCCAATCGGATTCATCACGCCATTCATTACGCCCCATCACGAAGACGCGCACCGGCGGCGTTTCCATAATCCCGGTGTCAATCCCCTTGAGCCAGTAATCGAACCAAGGAAGACGCAATTCGTTGAAGTCCTCAGCCGCATCAGATCCGAAATCAAACTCTCCCGCAGATTGGGTGTTGATAGCTCCAGGACCGTGCACCCATGGTCCAACAATCAGTTTTTGGCTTTGACGCGCCTTTTCCGTACGACCGCGCTGCTTGATGCCCATATAGTGCTTGAACGTCCCCGTCAAGAAGATGTCAAACCAACCACCCAGGTGGTACATAGGCGTTTCTACCTGATCGTGGAATTTATCCATGTTGAAGGTATCCCAATATCCATCATCCGTCGGGTGTTGAAGCCACTCATTGAACCAATCGCTCAAGCCCTCAAAGAATGGACATGGATGCACTGGAAGTCGCGCATACCAGCTATCCATCTCTTCCTGAACCTTTTCAAGTATACCTTTCTGTCGATCAAATTCCTCCCCTTCCGCGAGGTGCGCGAGATTGTTTAACGTCACGCCGTGCGCCCAAGCCATATTGAACGCAAGCTCAAATGCACCACTTCGGTACACCCATTCCTGATAGTAGTCCGCGGAAGATTCACGCACAAACATCGCTCGTAGATGGGGCGGACGACTGAGCGCGTTTCTGTACTGAGTCGCGCCAGAATAGGATCCACCAATCGTCCCCACGTTGCCGTCAGACCACGGTTGCGCCGCCGCCCACTCGACGGTGTCATAGCCATCGCGGTTTATCCCCGCGCCATCGTCCCGAAACGGATAGAAGTCGCCGTCAGAAGCGAACCTGCCGCGCACATCTTGGATAACCACAGCGTACCCTCTCTGCGCGAAAAATTGAGGGGATCCCACCCCATTCTCGGATCCCGCCTCCTTGTTATACGGCGTACGTTCTATCAGGACCGGGAACTTGCCCTCAACATTAGGACGGGTAATGTTAGCACGAAGGACTGTACCGTCCCGCATGGTGGCTTCTTGGTTCTTTTCATGGATCGTTTCATACTGAGGTTTTGATAATACTGATTCTTTGATCATGGTTTCTCCTTTAGATAATCAGCGCGTTACCAACCCACCGGAGACAACGATTGTCTCACCTGTCATCTCGGACGCATCTGGACCCGCCAGAAAAGCCACAACGTTGGCAATGTCTTGGGGCTGCTGAAGCCGACCTAATGGAATAGAGTCACGACGACGCTCCATAAACTCGCCGGGGGACAGTCCCATCTGCTGAACCCCTATCAGGTCATCGAGCGTCCAGTTAAAAGCGGTCTCTACAATGCCGGGCGCAATAGCGTTGACGGTAACTCCGTGCTCCGCGAGGTTAGCGGCAGCCACCTTGGTGAGATTGATGATCGCCGCTTTGCTCGCTGCGTAAGGCGGCGAGTAGGTCATCCCCCCAGCAATCCCAGCGACCGAGGCGATGTTGATAATCGTGCCGCTTTTTTGCCGCATCATCGGTTTTGCCGCTTCCTGCATATAAAAATATGGACCCTTGAGATTCAAATTGAGCGTCCAGTCCCAGATCTCTTCTGTGACATCTGGAAACGGCTGTGTCCGTATACCCCCAGCATTATTGACCATAACATCAATGCGCCCGTAGTGATCCATGACCGCCTGAACAAAAGGTGGGGCATCCGCTGCTTTGGCTGCATCGAAGATTCCTGTAGCGATGGCGGCACCGGTCGCCCTGACTTCACTCTCCAATTCCTCCAGCAGATCTTCTCGGATGTCGCTGGCGAAGACCAACGCTCCCTCCCGCGCCAACCGTAGGGTGGTTTCTCTACCGATCCCCTGACCCGCACCGGTAATCGCTGCCACCTTGTCGTCGAGTCGGCGGGAAGATTCTGGTGTAGATTGAGACGACTGATCCTGTTCCTGCATATTTGCTGCCTCCTCTATCGCTGTTTGCGTTGGAGTCCGTTGTTCATACTCTATATTCACAAGATATCAACTTGTGGATAAATACGCGGCGCTGTCATTTGAGATCCTCGTTGATGAGCTGCCGAACCTTCGCCTGCGTCCCTTTTGTCATGAGTCTGAACCCTTCAAGCTTACCTTCATCGAGTGCTTCACCAAGAGAAGCGCGGCTATCAATGCCAAGTTCATCGTACAACGCCTTTGCGGTCTTGATGCCGACACCAGGAAGTGCTGTCAATTCCAACACAGTTTTTGGTGTGTGCTCAACGAATTCCTCCAACTTGTTGCATGTACCGGTCTCAATAAACTCACCGATAATCTCAGCAATCGTTTCACCGACGCCGGAGATTGCCGACAAACGTCCCTCATCATGCAGCACCTCTACAGATTCCGGGTGGCGCGAGATAGTGTAGGCCAACCTCGAATACCGCGTAGCATGAGATTCTTCGTAGCCGCCAATGATTAGGATATCGTGGAGCTGCTTGAGTTTGTCCGCGATTTCGTCATTGCGTCGCCAGCGGGTGCGACCTTTCTGATCGGTATATGATGTGTCACCTTTTGGATCCATAACAGATTTACCCCCCCATTCATGAAAAGTCTGAGAAAATGTTAGAGATCGGATTTGAGCTCCCAGATCTGAACCGTCGAATCGAAAAGTCCAACTGCCATATATCTCCCATCATGAGAAAACGCAAGGGATTCAATTCCGGTATCGACTCTCAACGCAAACACCTCTGCATCTTCCTTGATATTAGAAAGTATTAGCACTCCCGATTCATCGCCCAGCGCAATGTATTTGCCATCGAGTGCAAACGTGACGGCACGCGCCCAATACGCCTCCAAGTTGTCTAAAGCAATCAGCGGTTCCTTTGTACTTCTATCCCAAACACGAATCCCAGCCTTCGCTTCTATTTGACTATCGACAGCGAGCATTGAAGCGTCAGGTGAGAAATGCACGTTCCATA
Source organism: Candidatus Poribacteria bacterium (assembly GCA_965220385.1). Lineage (GTDB taxonomy): Bacteria > Poribacteria > WGA-4E > WGA-4E > PCPOR2b > PCPOR2b. Next base: position 3,820,558 of record OZ244825.1, read on the forward strand.
CCCCCAAGATGATACCGGTATCAATTAGATCCGCCGGGGTATCTGCCTTGATGTCCCACATCTCGATCTTTGTGCGATGCCCTTCTCCATCCCGGTACGTGCCTTCAGCCGCCGCAACGTACTGCCCATCGTGGGAAATGGCTAAACCGTTTCTTACTTGTTCAACTGTCTTCAGGCGTTTTAGCAGCCGCTTCCGATCTACCTCCCAGATTTCTATCTCCTTATCGCCACGCGACAGTGCGACGAATTTCCCGTTTGCGGACAGGTTCCCATTTTCAAACCCACCATTTGTTAGAATCGTCTCCCGATTCGTGTCCAGAGCAACAAGGGTAACATCAGCGTTCTCTTTTCTGACCAAGAGCAGATTGCGAGCCGGTGAGTATGCGAATAGGTCTGTGGTCGTAGCAATATGTGTTTCGTCCCGGGTTTCTAAATCCCACTTCACCACGCTCCCATCCTCCATTTTGGAGATGATTTTGGTGTCATCCGAACTGAAGACAAGCCGCCGAGCAACTCTCGGTAGCATACGATCGCCCGGCGGAGGCTGGCTCACACCAAAGTGGAAGGACAAATGGGGAATTATCGTTCCGTTCTGTTCCGCACGTATGTTGGAGGCTAAAAAACCAGTGCAAACCAGCAGCAACAATAACCTGAATATCTTCAACACGCTCCTCCGGTTATCAAATCATTTTTGCTCGTTCTTTTCATACCTGATATGTTACATTTATAGACATTATACCAATTCTGATAAAACATGACGCTTTGTTAAGCGAGTTATGCGTTATACGCTTGGGTTCGTAGTAGGGCAATTCATTGCCCGTCTAAACACCCCTGTTATAAGGTATTGGAACAAAATCATTCAGAACCGGTATTATATTGCCGCTTATGTTCTGACGCACACCCCCAAAGCCCCCACAAACCATGTTAGATAAAATTCGACTAACTGCAACCCAATACTATCGCCGCCCAAGCGATTGCTTTGATCTCGCCATCTATGCCGGCTTTCTGCTTTTCGTGTTCATCCTCCCATTTGGCTATGCGACGCCAATCTTGAATGTAAGTCTACTGCTCGTACTGTTTGGGTGGGTAGGACGTATCTGCCACGAGCGTCGATTCGAATGGATAAAAACGCCGCTGGACCTCCCGATTGCTGCCTTTCTTCTCCTTGGGCTCGTCGCTTCACTCTTTGCACCGCACCCCGCAACAAGCAGTTTAGGATACTTCTGGAAGCTGCTTCGAGCCGTATTACTGTTTTATGCGGTGGTTCACAGTCGGCTGGGGGATCGTTGGCGTCACCTTATCATTACCTTTGTGTTTGCTGGCGGGTGCTCCGCTGTTCTTGGTCTATACTTTTACGCAACCGGCACACACATGGGAACGGCTTATATGTTCGACGTGGAAGCAAGGTTAGAAAGCTATTTTAACGATGCAAATCACCACGATGAAGGCGTTAAGGTCTCGGAGGATTTGCGGCAAGTTTACCAGAACAATGGCAGAAAACTCTCCCAAAATGCGACTGTTTTTCCCGCGAAAAAACAGGGGGATTGGCTAATAGTCGACGATAGTAGCAACCGCAAGTACGCAGTCAGGAAAAGCGAGGGGCAGCTCAAAGTTTACATGATTGAACCCCGGCTCGCCGGCACTTTTAAGATGCCCAACGATCTGGGAGCTTACCTTGTAATCCTCCTACCGATAACGATGGGCTATTTTGTTGCGAGTCTCGGACTTTTCCGATCCGACCGGAGTCCCCGAAAACCGGGATCAGAACAGAGCTGGCGTATATCCCAAAACTGGAAGCTCATCACTGTTCTTGGGGGTCTCTTATGCGTGATGGGGGCTAACCTCGTCCTCACACTCACGCGCGCTGCATGGATTGGTGTGTTTGCTGCGACGATTTATATCGCAATCTATTTTCAGCGGAAGCTACTCTGGGGGTTACTGGCCGTCGCGCTCCTATCCCCCTTCTTAATGCCCGAAGCCGTCAAGGACCGCTTTGAGACGATGCGCCAACGTCCATCGGGATTTATGAGTGAGCGTCCCCAATGGTGGAAAACGTCCGCCCAACTAATAGCAAAGTATCCAATCACTGGCATCGGATTGGGACGGTTCCGTCATGAGTATCAATTACACGCGCCGGCAGGGGCCCATCACAAGCCGTACCACGCCCATAACATCTATCTGCACATCGCTGTTGAACAGGGGATTCCATCGCTGATTCTATTTTTAGCGATACTCTTCCTCATCTTCCACCAGCTTTTTTCCCTACGCAAAAGGGACGACTTTTGGTGTTTCGGTCTGTTTGTCGGATGCAGCGGTTTCCTGATTTCCGCCCTTGTCTACGGACTCGCAGATCAGATTCTTCACCAACGATCACTGCTAATTTTCTGGTTTCTTGTTGGGCTTGTCTTTTACGTGTCAGACTTGGAAAATAGTAGGGAATTGTGAGTCATCTCCCGCTTCGCTTCCATCTCGGCTATGTTACCACACCTCCGGGCGGATGTATAGAAAATTTTGGTTGACATAGGGGCGCAAGGGTATATAATGGAAACGCCCGATAGGAGGCTATTGTGACAACAGGAAACTGGGAGCAGCCTATGGAAAAAACTGCCAAGATAACCACCCTGATGAACCAACCGGTGCAGCCACTCGGTCTGGCTGGCAACCCAGACATGGAGGAGGGTTGCGTTGCCACCGCTTACGATGCAGGTATAAACTACTTCTTCTTTTACAACCAATCATATCCGAGACTCATCGGCGAACTGAAATCCCTGCTACGCGACAATCGAGAATCGGTAGCCATAGCAACGGGAAGCGAATCCCGCAACCTCAAAACATTGGGCTCCTACCTCGATCAGGTGTGCGATGAACTGGCGGCAGACACAGTGGATATCTTCTACGCTGAGTATGTCTCTCCCGGCGATGACATGGAAACACTGCTCGGTGCGGGGGGCGTGTTTGACGAACTCCACCGATGGAAAGCAGAGGGGCGCATCCGTTACGTCGGTGCCACAACGCACAACCGACCAATGGCAGTAGAACTGATCGAGAGCGGTCGCATTGATGTGCTTATGCACCGGTATAACATGGCGCATCGGGGCGCGGAAGAGCAGGTACTCCCTGCAGCGCTCAACGCTGAGGTTCCGGTCGTTGCATTTACGTGCACACGGTGGGGATCGTTGCTGACAGGACATCGAGATTGGGACGGCCCCGTGCCAACCGCTGCAGATTGCTATCAATATGTCCTGCACCATCCCGCCGTCGACATCGCCTTGACCGCCCCAACAACACCGGCCCAACTGGAGGAGAACCTGATCGCCTTGAAAGGTACGGCACAACCATCAGAAAATCTTCCGCTTTGGGAGGCGTACGGCAAGCTGGTATATGGGGACGGGACAGATGCCTTTGAAACACAGTGGCCCTAACGTTCACAAGGAAGGGAAAAGCGTATCAAATCGAAATCAATTCACGAAGATAACAACCAATAGCTAAGGAGGCGGGAAAGATGACAGAAGAACAAAAATATCTATTTGACCTACAAGGTTATATTGTCTTGGAGGATGTGGTCCCTCAGTCCGTGGTAAAAGCGTGCAACAAGGCGTTAGACCCCTTAGAAAATATGCCACCAGAAGACTATCCACCGCCGCTCTGTCTCGGCACACCTAAGACAGAACAGGAACTCTACATCTCTAATATTCTTGAAGCCGATCCCGTTTTTAATCCACTGATCGACCTTCCTGAAGTGTTAGATGTCGTTGAAGGCGTGACCGGCGGTCCGTACCGACTCAACCATACCTACACAATCTATCGGTGGGGCGGCGGTTATACAGGGCTGCACATGCACGGCACCCCAATCATCCCCAAATGTCAGTACCATTGCCGCAACGGTCAAATGGTTTCAACGCTGACCAAAGCCGTATTTCCGCTGCTGGATTGCGATGTCGAGGATGGATGCTTTGCCGTCATTCCGGGAGCACACAAGAGCAATTTCCTCAGACCTTGGGGCAGCCACCCCGATGAAAATCCGGTGTTGACACCTATCCCCGCCAAAGCGGGCGATGCGATTATTTTCACCGAAGCCTTAACACACGGTTCAGTTGTGAACACCTCCGAGCGTCCGCGCCGTACGCTTTACTACTGCTACAGCATCGGATACATGCCCGATTGGGGCGGCCAGAGCTTGATCTTTAGCGATCACGTCATGGATGGCTTGTCAGAGGAGCAGCGTGAGATCCTTCGACTGAAGTAACGTATCAGAGAGCAGTTTCTGCGGGAGAGGGTGAATGTCTGACGTTATTCCAGAGGGCATCCGACCGGCGTTTCCGGCGCATGTTCCGAAAGATGCGGTGCGTTCAAAACTATTAGAGCTGCTGGGCTTGGACGAAATTCCCAAAGAGGTCGACTTCTCGGAGGGAACGACGCAGGTCTTGGACCCTCGACCCGGAGAGGAAGCGGGCATTCGCGTTACGCAAATGACATACGCGAACTCACTCGGTGAGGCAGTTCCGGGGTTCATCATGACCCCGCTCAACGAATCGAACCAGAAACTGCCCGGTGTCGTCTGCGTACCCGGAACAGGCGGCTCTGCTGAGAAGATTGCCCATCAACAGTTTTATCAGGCGGGAGACCCACCCGGCATGTTGATCGGTTGGGCGCGTGAACTGGCACGACGCGGCTTCGCAACGTTGGCGATTTCACCCAAAGGCAGCGTCACCCGACGCCCTGACATCGAACACTGGAATCTTGAAGGCAAACTCCTCACGCCCTACGGTCGTCCACAGATGGGAATCCTCGTCGAAGAAACGCTGCGGGCAGCGCGTATTCTCGCAGCAAACGACAGGGTCGATTCAGATAGGATTGGGATTACCGGCATGTCACTCGGCGGGAATGCGACGTGGTACGCGATGGCAGCTGCGCCTTGGATCCGGGCGGGTGCACCAATCTGCGGCGGCTTAGGACGTATGGCAACCGTTATCCACGACGGAGACATCCGACGCCACAGCGCCTATTTCTTTATCCCCCACATGCTCCGCTACTTTGACCATCCGGAGGTTGTCGCTGCGTGTATAGCACCGCGCCCGCTCATGATGGTGGCACCCACGCAGGACGAGGACATGCCCCGCAAGGGGGTAGATGAACTGATTCAAGTTGTGGCTCCGGTCTATACATCGGCGGGACACCCGGAGCGATTCAAGGTCTACCAACCGGACGGCAACCATCGCTTTCTGGTCGAATACTTTGAGTGGATGGTTGAATGGTTCAGTCAGTTCTTGAGGGATAAGACCGCTTGAGCCGGATAGGACTTACGCATTTTAGCGGAGGAGCTCTGCTGAATCGTGAATCCTTCGTTTTGTGTAGGGTGCACCGATCATCGTTCTCTACTGACAAGTAAGGTTGAAAAGACTACAAATCTTGGTAGCAGACCAGACATCACATCTCATCCTCTTCACAATCGCAGCATGAGGCTTTACCTTGCGCCTTTTCAAATGACTCTTTTCCTTCCTTTGCCGAAAAATATGCGATTCCCAAGGCAGCTATGCTATCTAAGTAGCCTATGTGCGTCAATTCGTAGATGAGGCTTGACCCTAACAGGACAAATGACATGTAAAGACATACTTTCGTGCATTTCGCATCAGCGATGATGGGTTGAGAATCTAACTGCTTGCCAACCCTCATCTTCAAAACAATTAGAATCCACATGGTAACAATTGAAATTATTGCGATAACAATGCCCCAGAAAGTCGCTTCAGGTTTATGGCCCCGAACGATATTGAGAACGGCAGTAATGACAAGCCCCGCCGTCAGTAGATAGAAACAGGTTCCCGTAATCCGTAGCGCAGTGATTTCAAATCTATCCCTTGATACATCTGGAAAACGGCGGATTCGAGTAATCATATGCGCGATACCGATTGCTGAAATTACCTCAATAAAGCTATCTACTCCAAAGCCGAAAAGTGCGAGCGTTTCATCCTGAAACCCCAGCAAGGTTGAAACTGTCCCTTCCAGGAAATTATAGCCGATCGTAAATGCGGTCAACTGTAACGCCCATCTAAATGCTTGCATTTCTATGTTTTCACTAGCGACCTTCTGTGTTAGTAACATTTAGATATCCCTCCTATTAACTCACTTGTTCCAGTTCATGTTGCCAGTTCCCCGTCATCAACAGTCCAATTTTGGACAGGTCATCCCGAAACGCCGTCGCCTCAGTTAATCCACCGCTATACATCACAAAGATCCGGTCGCTCAACGCCAAGACCTCATCAAGTTCTGTGGATATCAGCAAGACAGCGCGTCGCTGCCGACGTTGCTCAAGAAACTGCTGATGTGTGTAGTCAGCGGCACCGATGTCCAACCCACGGGTCGGATTAACAGCCAACAACAGTTGCGGCTCTTGTGAGAGTTCCCGCGCGATAACAACCTTCTGTTGATTGCCCCCGGATAACGATCCCGCCGGGGCATGGGTGTGGGTCGTGCGCACGTCATAGCTTCGGATGAGCGCCTCGCTATCAGCGTCAATCCGTTTAAGATCCAAAAACGCTCCCCAACCTTTCACAAGTTTTGACCGATACCCCTTGAGTTGATGAATGTTGAGAATCAGATTCTCCGCGATTGTAAAACCCAGGATGAGCCCTTCAGTCTGCCGGTCTTCGGGAATATAGCCATATCCCAACGGACGACTTTTGCTCGTCGGAAAATTGGTGATCGGTTGCCCGTTAAAACGGACGCTGCCACTCTGAGACCTACGGAGCCCAACAATCGTCTCGGCAAGCTCGATCTGTCCATTGCCATCAATGCCGGCGATCCCCACAATCTCGCCGGCGCGAACATCAAACGAGGGACCATCAACGACCTGCCGACCATCGTGGTCTGCAGCGGTTAAATTCCGGATTTCAAGGATTGGGGAACCGGGGGCTTGGGGGCTTCGCTGGATCTCTGGCAGCTCGTGTCCGACCATCTGTTTCGCTAGTTGGGTGGGAGAGGTGTCAGCAACCTTCGTCGTAGCGACCTTTTCGCCACGACGCAGCACAGTAATCCGATCGCTAATTTCCATCACCTCCTTCAGCTTATGGCTGATGAAGATAATGGAACGTCCGTCAGACTTGAGACGACGGAGGATGGCAAAAAGTTCTGTAATTTCCTGCGGGGATAGCACCGCGGTCGGCTCATCAAGGATAAGGATTTCTGCATCCGCTGCAAGTGCCTTGAGAATCTCGACCCGTTGCTGAAGCCCGACCGAAAGCTGCCAGACCTTCGTTTGCGGAGAGATAGAAAGACCGTAACGGCTGGAAAGCTGCCGGACATTTTCCTCCGCTTCGTCCCGGTGAAATCGAAATTTCCCACGCCCAGAAGTAAGTGCAATATTTTCAGCCACGCTCAACGAAGGCACCAGCATAAAGTGCTGATGCACCATGCCCAATCCCAAGGCAATCGCCATCTTTGGGGAATCGACAACGCACGGCTTTCCGTCTATCAGAATCTCCCCGGCATCGGGTTGATACAAGCCGTAGATCAGGTTCATCAACGTGGACTTACCCGCCCCGTTCTCACCAAGTAGGGTGTGAATCTCTCCCCGCTCCAGCGCGAAGTCCACGCTATCCACGGCAATGTTGTTCCCAAACACTTTGGTAACGCCGTGCAGTTCAAGTGCGAGTGATGCCAATGGCTAAATTTCCCTTCATTCAGCGCGCGATTGACGCTCGGCGGAAATATCGTTTCGCGATGCGCTAATTCACACGATATGTTTCGACGACCTGTGCGTCCAATTCCACACCCAGCCCCGGGGCATCGGTTAGATGCAATTCCCCATCGCGGAAACTCATGCTATGCTTAACCAAATCTTGCGCCAGCGGAGACGGAGCGCGAGTAAATTCGGTCATCGGCTTTTCAAAAGCGGCAGCCCATTGGGCAGAAGCGGCGAGCAGGACACCAGTACCAAAGGCGTGGGGGACGGTCCACGCACCGGTATCTTGTGCCAAAGCCGCGATCTGTTTTCCCCCGGTAACGCCCCCAACGCGCCCCAGATCTGGCTGAACCACCTGTATACGGCCGCCTTTGAGCAATGTCTCGTATTCCTCGACTAACGTCACCGCCTCGCCCGCGGCGATCGGTATCGACGAGGATTCGGAGAGCGTCCTATACCCTACCGTGTCGTAGGGGTTCAACGGCTCTTCAAGCCAGAAAACATCGTATTTCTGGAACCGCTCGACGCGCTCCAGCGCTGTTTGTGCATCCCAAGTGCGACCCGCATCGACCATCAGGTGTATGTCAGGTCCCAGCGCGTCACGGGCAGCGGCGACCAACGCCTCGTCGAGGTCCGGGTCTGGTCCCATCGGTGCCCAACCGTATTTCACTGCCTCGTACCCCTGCTCCAAGAACCCCTGCGCGGATGCCGCCACCAACTCTGGACGTTGGGGCCAGAGAACGCTGGCATAACACGGTATCGCGTCAACCGGAGTATCGCTGAGCAGCGCACGGACGGGCTTATCCAGCGCCTTACCGCGCAGATCCCACAGCGCCATATCGATCCCACTCATTGCCTGTCGCGTAACGCCACCGGGACCGTACCAAGCGGTGCCTTCGACCATTGCCCGGAACACACCGTCTATATCTTCCGCATCCATGCCCTTGACAATGGCAGCCAAACCGTGCCGAAAAGGCGCGGAACGAGGCGCCTCAATAACCGACCGGGCGACATACGAGCAGGAGACCACCTCGCCCAATCCGGTGAGTCCGGCGTCCGTGTGCACTCGCACAATGAGACAGTCTTGGGTGCCGTCGGCGACCTCTTGAACAACAGGCAAGCGCAGATGCAAGGCTTCAATTTCGGTAATTTTCATAGATAGAGCCTGTTTGTTCCTACCCCGCTCCCGATGCGCAAGGATCGCCCCATAGGTGCTTGGGACCTTCTTCAGGTAGTAACGCACATTCCGTCATTTCTTGTGCGGGTAGGATAGACCTCTAAAACTTCACGCGAGGTGCCTTAAACTTACCGGCGAGAATATCCTGACGAATCTTCTCAACCTTGGCACGGAGATCTTCGGGGATGCGATCTTTCAGTTTCGGATTGTAAACCAACTTCACCGTCTCATTAAGCGACATCCCCATCCACATCACTTGGGGTTCAAATTTGCCCGTCTGCACCAACTCTGCGACGTATACAAAGGCCTTGGTATCAATCGCAGCACTAGCAAGTATTGCATCGGGGGCGATGTCGTTCTGATCGAGGTTTGATCCGAAAGCGTAAATATCCTGACCGGCTTTGCGGCTCTCTTCGACAGCATGAAAAACCCCACGCCCGGCAGCATCTGCATTGTGAAAGATGAAATCCGCGCCCTCCGTGATTTGGGATAACGCCAACTCTTTCGCTTTTCCGATGTTCTCCCAATCTCCGACATAGGAACTGGATATTTTGATATCTGGGTTGACAGATTTCGCCCCTTCCTCAAAGGCGTGAAAGGTACTATTGATCGGTGGGATGTTCATGCCGCCGATAAGTCCAATCTTGCCTGTCTGGCTCATTGTACCAGCGATGACCCCCAACAGATACGTTACCTCCTCAAGCTCAAACACAATTGATGCCACATTATCCAACACGGTATTTCCGGAAGTTGTGATAAACACCGTATCCGGGAAATCGGGCGCGACTGCTTTTGCAGCCTCCTGATATTCAAATCCGTGTCCGAAAACTAGACCGTACCCCTTACTCGCATAGAAGCGAAAATGTTCCTCCCACTGCGATGGAGCTTTGCTTTCGACATGGCTAACTTCAACTCCCAGCTCCTTCTCAATACGCTGAAGCCCCTCGTAAGCCAGCGCGTTCCATCCGGCATCGCTGATTGAGCCGGGTGTCAGCAAGGCAACTTTGAACTTCGCTGCATCTGCCATACCGCCAGTGAATCCAAACAACAAAACAAGTAAACTGCAAACAATCCAGTTTCTTTTATTCATCAAAACACCTCAATATAAAATTCACGAAAATCGTTTATGTACTGGACAATACTTGTTGTCCGCCATTCAACCTAAATCGGTTTGAATTATATGAACGCCCAAATAAACTGTCACCCCTAAACTCGCCTAAGATACCGCAAAGTACCAAGTATCCTCTGTATGCCGTAATCAACCCTCGTAGTAAGTGCACATTACTATCCTATGGGGTGTTAGGTTGATCAGATTCATGGCATCCCTCTTTTTCATTTTTTAGACGTAACGCAATGCACGGTTGAACTTCGGATCGTACGACTTGCCAATCATTTACGCATCACGTTTCATACTTCCCACTTTAACGATGTCAAGACCTTTCCCAGGACCATCACCAATCTTGCATATTCAAGTCCTCCTCCGCAAGTCTTATGAGTTGTTTATAATCAACAACCCTTATCTCTCCGCTGTTTTGCTCAACCAGATCAAGGAGAAGCTCAGCACCGGGCGAATGTTCCAGATCTATTTCGAGTGCTACAAGATAGATGCTTGCATTATTAACATTTTTCGCCTTGACGACTTCCAGAATTTTTGTCGAATCTATTTCACCTGCTGTAGGTAAACCATCGGTAACCAACACAATAATTGATGGATTGACCTCAAGTGCTGTTTCAATGGCTTCGAGGAGATTCGTTTTTTGATACCCTACGATTCTCTCAGGCGTGAACCGGTCCAGATATTTTGATACCGTCTCGACATTCTTTTCTGTTACTGGTGCCAACTTACCCTTCCCTATCGTAGCACGCGCGTGGAAAGTGACGATATTGAAAGAATCCTCCGCATCAAGCGACGGTAACGCTTCTTTAATTGCTTCAATCGCCAACTCCAGTTTCCTAAGTCCCACCGCCTGCATACTGGCAGAAACATCGAGGCAGAAGACAACCTGTTGGGGTCCCTCCGCACCCTCAATGAATTCGATGATACCCAGCCTGTCTTTCGGTATTTTCTTCAACTTCTCCTTCGGTAATCTCTTCAACTTTTTCAGGTTGCCGGGTGATCCGCCGCCACCAACCAACCCTTTTTTTGAGTCCCCTGCCGAATCAACCATATCAAGTCCGGTGCGCTGTCCACGAACTCGCATCCGTCCTGTGACTTCGCCCTGACCGTCCGCCCGAACTGAAACCGTGCGACTAATATCTGACCTTTCAGATTCCCGCAAGTCCGCATCTGTCATTGCGTCCGGCAGCTTCTCAGTGAGTGGGGCTGTGGTTACATCCAAATTCTCGCGTACCATCCGTTGGCTGAGACGGGCAACCTCGGTCAGCTTGTGGCGTGAGGACTCAAGCATTTTCTCCTTCGATCTGAGCGCCAGGTCCTCGTCAGGCTTACGAACCTCCATCTTCAACGGCGGCTTGATCTTGACTGTTTTCACTTCGGGCCTTGGCGGTTCTTTCACCCACTCCACCATGATTTTGTCTCGACCTTCGGAAATCGCTCGGTCAGGTCTTAACACATAAATGATCCCAATAACCATGTGCAAAATTACAGCCACCAGTATCGCCGACCGCCGCCGAATTCTGTTAAACTCCCTATATTGTTGAAACATCTGTCCGTCCCTCCCATTGATACCCACGAAGGTCATCCCATCGGTAAGATACAAAATTCAGACCAACACTTAGATCCGAATCCGTTCCCACCGGTTGCTGCGAAAACGGAGGAAAAAGGTTGTGCCTGCCAAAATGATATAGATCGTTGCACCACACCACGCGCCAGGGACTCCATACCCCAACCAAAATCCTAAAACGTATGAGAGCGGAAGAAAGAGCAGCCACGCATAGCCAATACTGACACACATTGTGAAAAAGGTATCACCGGCTCCCTTGAGTGCACCTGAGGCACAGATGCCAAACCCGTCGGAGAGTTGAAAGAGCGCTGCGAAAAACAGGACCCGTGTTCCAAGACGAATCACCTCCGGGTCCGGTGTAACAAGGGAAATTAGAAACTCAGGCACTGCAAAAAACACAACGGCAACGAAAAAAGTATATACAACCCCCAACTTTATCGCTGTGTAGCCACTCCTACGCGCATAATGGAGTTGACCGGAACCGATGTAGTGCCCGACCAGTGTCGTCGCCGCCATAGAAATTCCAAACAGAGGCATAAACGATGTCGAAATCAGCGTAATACCAGCGTTATTTGCTGCGAGCGCGACATCGCCCATCCGCCCAATCAGGGCGGTAAAGACTGTAAAACTCCCCAAATCCATCAAATTGTGGACGCCCATCGGTAAACCAATCCGCAGCATACGGCGGAGATCGCGGACATCGATCTGGAAATGGGATCGGGTTTGGAACGCCTGATTGGACTTCCGTGAGAGGAAAACAGCGAGATAGCAAATCGCTGCAACCACACCCGCGATCAACGTGGCAATTGCCGCGCCGACAACCTCAAGCCTAGGACAGCCAAATTTTCCAAAGATTAGCAGGTAGTCGAGGAGCAAGTTGACCAGATTTGCGAGGATCTCAATCCGCATCGGTGTCTTTGTGTCGCCGATGCCTCGTAGGTAACTTGCCAACCCAAACGAAATGAAGACCGTAATGCCACCATACAACCGAATTTCCGTGTAGATGCTCGCCAGACGTTGAACCTCTGGGGACGGCCTCATCAGGGCAAACGCAGGTACTGTGAATTGGTTCATCAACAGTAGAACGAGATACGAGGCGAGCGCGAGATAAATCCCTTGCCACGCCGCAACGGTGATTCCTTGTCGATTCCCCGCTCCGTAGCGTTGCGCGACGAAAGTGTTGACGCTACCCAGAAATCCCTGAAAAAAGGTAAATAGCGTCCATGTCAATACCCCCGCCAATCCGACAGCTGCCAATTCTGTCGCGCCCAAACGTCCGACCATCGCCGCATCCACAAACATCATCGCCGTTCGCGATAACATCGTGATGACGATCGGATATGCTAATAGCCAAACCTCTCGGTAGCCACCGGGTCCCTGTACCCCTCCTTTTACACCCCGACTTTCTACGTTTTGTTGCAATCCGCTCTCCTGGGACTATTCCCTGTACTCCCTGTGTCACAAATTGTGCGATTAAACCGCCTCTGTCTTCGCCTCAAATGACCGTATCCACCGATCTCCCTTGGGGGTCAATTCATAATAGGTATGGTTGCGGTGCTTGATCCACTTCCCCTTCACAATGTTCTTGCGGTACTGAATCATCCGTTTCTCCACACGCTTCAAGCCACCCAACTCTCGCAATTTCCGATGGCGATCGTGGGTCTCCTCAAGAGGCAGACCGAGCATCTCGGAGACGACAATTGAATAGTCCAGTCCAAATTCCTGATGATGTTTCAGGATAAGATAATCCACCTCATCAAGTCGATCAAACGTTGGATCTTCTGTTTCTGTATCGGCGGGCGTTTCCGTTGCGTGAATTTCGCGCCATGTTACATCAAGAAGCCGTTCAACTCGTAGGTGCGGAACGGAGGCACAGTCGGACCGGTGGACAGCAACTGTCCCATTTTCCTTAAAATACCCGATAATGCCGTCCCCCGTCTCTGGTGAACAGCACTGAGCGAGCTTATAGGTAAGTTCTTGGGGCATTGCGTCTGTCTTCGTTTTTATTCACACCACGGAGCCTCACGAGTTCAATTCGCCTACATTGCGACGGATCTTTGTCGCCGCAGTGACGATATCTGCCATATCTTCCTCAATGCCCATCAGAATGCTCTGACTGAGTGCCAAGCCGTTCTTGCATAGCTTTTCCGTCTCTGGGCAGGAGACCTTTGAATAGTCAGGCTTCGCGCTTAGAAGCTCCGACTCCATAAACGATTCCCGATACATCGGCGTTGTGTACCAGTGCCCCATTGGAACCCCTTCCGCACGCATCGCCTTGATAAAGGTCTCGCGGGAGATTCCCTCAAACTCCTCCGGGTCGAAGATCGCTTTGTAACCGTGGCAACCGCCGCGGGTTGCGCGCGGATCAAGCGGCACCACCTTGATGCCGGGGATTTCTCCCAACCCGGCATCCAGAGCGCGCATATTCGCATTGCGTAGATTGACCTCGCCATCCAGCCGCTCAAGGCGTGATAGCAACAACCCACCCTGCCACTCTGTCATACGGAAATTACCGCCGAACGCTTCTGTCTCAAACTCAGACTCAGCCGGTGCACGTCCGCAGTTATGAATTGACCACGCGCGTTCATACAGTTTTCGATCGTTGGTCAGAACAATACCGCCTTCGCCCGCACAGAGGTTCTTGGACGATTGAAAACTGAAGCAGCCGAGATGTCCCCAACCGCCGACCCCTCTGTTCTGCCACTCCGCCCCGTGCGCTTGGGCACAGTCCTCAACCACAGCGAGGTTGTTCCGTTCTGTAACGTCTAAAACCCCATCCATATCGGCAGGATAGCCTGCAATATGCACCGGCAGCACCGCTTTGGTCTTAGGTGTGATCGCTGCTTCAATCTTTGATGGATCGATGTTAAAACCGTCTGGGAGCGTATCGACAAAAACCGGCGTCCCATTCGCCATCAGAATTGACACCACCGTCGCCTGAAAAGTGTACGGCGTTGTGATGACCTCATCGCCAAGCCCAACACCCGCAGCCTTGAGCGCGACGTACAACGCCGCCGTGCCGCTATTCACGCAGATGCCATACTTTACCCCTTGGAACTGAGCGAAACGCTCCTCAAACTCAGGAACCCGTGACCCGTTGGTGCCCCATACCCCACTCCGATAGATCTCCTCAAAAGCTTTGAGGTCACTGTCGTCAAAGGTGGGCCAAGAGGGATACGGATCGGTCCGGACAGGTGTACCGCCGTTGATCGCTAAATTCGCCATGTTTGTTCTCCTTAGTCATTTGAGGGATGCTATCATATTTATTTCAAAGTCTCAAAAACTTGGGCTCATATTAAGAAACCGTTTAACAGAAACCGAGTTTTTTCTTGAAAACTCGGTTTCTCTTTGCGTTTTCGTTTTGCATGAACCAGAGCTTTTTGAAGTGTAGGTGATCATCCCAAAATCGTCGTTTCAGGCGTCGGAACAAGTTATAATCATCACGGCTATAATCCCAGAGTAGCTGGATATCCGCTTGCCCTGTTGAAAAGGCCCGGATATACAAATCAGTTCCAATCACTTGATAAAAGAACGGATCTGCGTTCCAAGGCTTTTGCAACTCATACCCCCACTGCTTCAACAACTCAAGTGCTTTGTCCGCATTCCGAATACGAAAATACGGCTGATTTTTTCTTGCCATAATAATCACCTCGGTGCGTGAAATGTGAAAAAGGACAGAAATCTTCTCACGTTTTACGTTTCACGTTTCATTCTATGGATTATAGATCCAGTCCGCTCAAATAGTCCGCAATCCGTTTCGGTTGTCCATCAACGCTTGTCTCCATCGCCGCAATCACCAACGCAAAACTCTTTATATTATCTTCGATTCGCGTTGCAGACGGTGAACCACCATCAAGCCAATTGATAAATTCGTCAAACAGATGCTCATGACCGAAGCGGGATATTTCCGGTGCTTCGTATATCTCCGGTTCCTGACCGACCCGATGAATTGTAACCTCCGCCTCACCGGCGATTTCGACACAACCGTCTTCAAATTCCGCACGATAGTGCTCATTATGCCAACAGTTGACGATACCCGCAGCAGAACTATTCCCCTCGTAACAGGTATGCACCCCGTTATCCATCTGCATCAGGTACAGTCCACTGGAAAAGTGCTTGAAACTAGACCATTCCGGATTCCAGCCGAATCCGACCAGCGTCTCGCAATCACCGCCGGAGAGGAAGCGTAACATGTCGAGATGGTGGACAGATCCCTCAAAGAGCAGGCTGAAATCCATATCGTGCCGCCACGCCTTGCCCCACGATTGATACTGGCGATAGTCACAGGCGTACCGTCCCACAATATGCTGGAGCCGTCCCAGCCGTCCTTCCTCCCGAATACGAACCAATTCCTGTTTGTTCCGCGCATAACGGTAATTCTGGATAATCGCACACGGCATCCCGGTTCTCTGGGCGGTAGTCACCATCGCCTTCGCCGCTTCGAGCGTATCAGCGATCGGCTTTTCACAGATCACCGGCATTCCGTTCTCCATCGCAGCGATCACTGCGGGACTGTGGAACGGTGGGGGTGTCGCAACACCGCAGAAGTCCGCTTTGACCGCCGCACAC
Source organism: Candidatus Poribacteria bacterium (assembly GCA_965220385.1). Lineage (GTDB taxonomy): Bacteria > Poribacteria > WGA-4E > WGA-4E > PCPOR2b > PCPOR2b. Next base: position 3,836,666 of record OZ244825.1, read on the forward strand.
GCCTCGTTAAAGTCGGTGAACAACTGATCTTCGCTGAGACCGAGTGCCGCGCCCTGCTCCTGTAACACGTCCGGCAGCACATCCGCCAATCCAATAATTTTGATCCGATCGCTGAAGTTATCGACAAAGTTCCGGATCCAGCCGCCTGCCATACCGCTTCCGCCAATCATCAAACATGTCTTTTGTGCCATCTAACACCTCCGTGATACTAAATATACAGATTTTTTTATCTTTGTTGCCGATATGACCGAAGATCACAGTTGAGACTCTCGTTCAGGAGAGAACACGTCCTTTCGTCCCAATCCTTCGGCGAGGAGTGAAATAACAAGTGCATTTAGACTGACCCCCTTATGTTCTGCTCGATGAACCCGGCACGGGAATTTCATCCCCATGCGCTTTTGCTGTCTCTATCCAAGACCGTACTGCATCTTTGCCGTTTGCTATCGCTTCTTGGATTGTCTTCCCATCGGACATACAACCCGGCAGATCAGGATATTCGATTAAATATCCGCCACCCTCTGCTTCTGGCAATACGCTTGTAATAAACGGATACTTAAGCATCATACTTCATCCCTTCAAGGATTCTGTAGGGAATAACGATCGTTATTCCCTACGACAAACCTTTTGCAATCATCGTCCTCCTCACAGCAGCAACCCTTTGAGAGACTCAATCAACCCATCCGGAGGATCAAAGGGGAGTTCAACTGGTTCATGCGTTAATGCGCTGTGATAGATACCCAAAATGGCATTAAACTCCGCAAGCGACTGTTCCAAGTGGGTCGGATGTACCTTCTCGTCATCATCAAGCCAATCAAGCATCGCGTTGGTTAGTCCCGCTTGACCTAAGAGATCCTGCTCGCCGTACTCGTGTTCCCCACGACTATAGCCGTCCCCCGGTGTGTTGCGCTCCCATCCGTACATCCACCAATGGACAAACCCACGCTTCCCGAAAACACGGACCCGTTTGTGCTGGAACACCGATTCATGGTCGCTAATTTCGGGCGAGCCTTTGGTGCCGAATGTGACCAGTGCGCGAACCCCGTTGGCATACGTAATTGATGCTGTCGCATGGTCGGGCGACGGTTGGGCGGTATCCAGATGTTCCCCGCCTGCAACCTGACCGAAAACCTTGACCGGACGCGAATTGTCAATGTATGAGGAGACCAGTTGCAGCACATGGGGTCCCTGATCGATCGGCGTTGAACGGGCACTCGCATCGATAAAGTCGAGGTCTCCAATCGATCCGGCGGCGACATCGGCTTTTAGTTTCAGATTCGGCGGATGGAAATTAAGCTGCGTGTTCACCGCAAATTTGGTCTTCGTGTTCTGGCATAGGTCGCTCAGTTGGCGCCAATCTTCCCCCATCACTGCAATCGGCTTTTCAACGATCGCTGCAGGCACCTCATGTTCCGATGCGATATTCATCAACGGGTAGCGGATCAATTCGTTCGAGCCGCGAAGCACCGGCGCGGTTACGATATGCAGTAGATCAGGACGTTCTTTATCTAGCATCTCATGGATGTCCGTGTACCGCTTTTCGATTCCGAAATCATCGCCGAAGCTATTGAGTAACTCCTCGTTCATATCGCACAATGCGACAATTTCTCCGCGTTGGATATGTTCGTACGCGTGAGCATGGGCACGCGCCCGTCCGCCACAACCTAAAAATGCACATTTATACATGATAATCCTCCATAAACTATGATTGATTCAAAGTAGGATACCTAATGGTGCCAATTCACAAGTAACTGATTCATGCGACAAAAAAGTGCAGAGCAGCTTAGAGAAACCGAGTTTTTTCGGAAAAACTCGGTTTCTTTGTACCACTTTTTAACATGAGAATCAGGACTTTCACTCTTCCCAAGAATCCAAACCCAACAGTTTGCGTCCTAACGGAGTCAATTCCGCTGTCTTGCCCTGGAGGTGTTCCTTCTCCTTCTCCTCCTTGCCCAACCCTGTCAGCCGTTCTCGCCATCCGTTAATCCGCTTCTGACGAGCTTCCTCACTGTCCTTCGGCGCCGGTGACATGGTGATGTACTGCACAATGCGAGGACGATCGCCGCTGTTCGGGCTGCTCCCGTGTGGTAGGGCACTGTGCCAGATAACCAGATCCCCCGCTTTGCCCGCAACCGGTACGGCATCGGCATCTCTCTCCTTGATAAGCCGCCGTGGATCTGCATCCTCCGGAAGATCGTTGAGCCAACCCTCCAGCTTATGGTGGAATCCCGGTATACAGGTAAATGCGCCCTGATTGGCAGGCGTATCGGTCAGGTATAACACCCCTTGCACCTTGAGTCCAAACGGCATATCCAGCGACATATCCCAATGGAGGTGGGGACCTGGGAATTTAAAATCCGCTCGCTCCGGCGGGTTCAGACTGCCGCGATCAAAGCTGACCCATAATTTCTCCGTGTCCCAAATCTCAGAAAAGGCTTGGTGGATACGGGGATATTGCCGATTGTTCCACAGCGCTTGATGCTGATAGATCTCGACCATGATACCCCGGCGCGGCGGGTCTGGATACCACGTCTCTGGGTCGTCTGTATCCATTTCAAGAAAGTCCCAAATGGCACGTTCAGCTGCCTTACAGTTTTCTGGTGGCACCGCGTCGTGAACAACGACGTAGCCGTTCTCTTCCCAAAAATCTATATCTGCTGCGCTTAACACTGGCATATTTCTCTCCTTGTTAATCTGAAATAGGTGAATCTTCTAATGCCGAAAAAACTCTGCACACTCTGCACCTCTGCGGTTAACTTGAATCTGTGATAACTAATTCTGTTATCAATCTCCCCTACACCCTTCGGATCTGATCACCTTCAGGTCTCGGAATGTGTTGCCAATACCCCTCGCTGTCGGCCCCGCGGCAGACAATCCCCGCCCCCTGTTTCGGATCCCGGCCACGCACCTCTGGTGGAAAATAGCGAAGGGTAAGACCGCAACGCCGCCGATTTGAGGTGTTTGGATCCGATCCGTGTAGCAGTAGATCTGTGTGCATCGAAATCTGGCCCGCCTTCATCTCAAAGGCAACAGGGCGCTCTCCGTAATCCTCCGCCTGATGCACCGATTGTCCGAGGACATTGTTCTCCTCCGTCGTGCTATGCTCAAAGGGAATCTGTCCCTGTAGATGAGATCCGGGGATAACTTTCATTGCGCTATTTTCTTCATCTGCATCATCAATCGCCAACCAGACCGTAACCACTTTGCTGGGGGTCAGGGGCCAATACGAGGCGTCTTGATGCCAAGTAACCTGTTTCGTATCGCCCGGCTCCTTACAGAAATAGTGGGTCATTGTGCAGATTAGATTTTCGCCGAGCAGGTCCTGCACATAATCGAGGATGCGGTCTTCTAACGCGAGATCATAAATCCCCTGACAGGTAGGATGCCAACCGTTAATTGAATAACTATTCAAGCCAGCCTCCTTCGCCATCTCCATAATCCGATCGAAGTACGCTCGGTTCGACTCCACCTCTTCCTCTGTAAAGACATCCAACGGAAAGATGTAGCCTTTTTCATTAAACTGACGAATCTGATCGGTTGTCAGTTTTTTGGGGTTTTCATTCTCAACCGGAAAGAATTTAAGCTCTCGCTTCATATCCGGTAGCGCGTCCATAATGGGCATCGTCGATTTCTCCTGTTTTGCGTGTCTATTTGTTACCCCGGTAATCCTCAGCTACAAGACGTACTGAATAGGGCACAAAGGGGGAATTAGGGCATAATCCAGATCTCAATCTAATCGGTACTAAAACCGGATTGGTGTATCCACTCCGTATCTTCCTAACGAGACTGCCCGCCATTCAGTCCCATATCTTCGAGACTTTCCGCCGTCAAGAGACGAACCCCTAGCTGATCGAGCTCTTCCTCCGTGGTCATCCGATGTATTTGATCCGTTACAGATTGAGGAAGTTCCCCGAATTTGGTAGCAAGTAGCTGGATTAGGAACAACCGTTTCCCTTGTTGGAGCCCTTGTTGGAGCCCTTGTTGACGTTCTTGCTCCAGTCCTTGCTGGATTCCTTGCTGGATTCCTTCCTCAATCCAGTCAGTGATAAAACCCGATTCACGCATCTGTTCCACCTCCTCTCTAAAAAATTCCCATAACCAATCAAGTTCAAAATAGCGGGAGGCGAAAATGAAGTGTGAAACGTAAACAATGGCATCTATTACGCTTCACGTTTCACGCTTCATGCACCGGATATACCTCCAACGCTTCAAACCATTTCTTGAGCAGCGCGACACGCTCGGCAGATGCAGTAGAGACCTTAAGCGGCCGACCGCGCGTATCCACCACCAAGCCAACCACGCCCCCTTCAACCTCTGCTTCGACCGGCTGCCCCTGCCCATCGCCCATGTCAAGACGGCGCTGGGGTTGGATTGTTACCCGCGCTTTCTCTCCGACACCCAGCGGGTAGAGACGCAATTCGCCAAACGGTACGGTTTCTGTCAAATCGCCGGTGATTGTCACGCCAGCATCGCCGGGAGAGGCAACGCCAACCGGCGCGATGCAGGTGCCTAAGTGGATGAGGCAATCGCGCTCAAAGACCTGTGTCGCCGCCGCTTCGTTCACCTGAGCCAGCACACCGAGTTGGGGCATCATAAAGATACTATCGACAGCGAGGTGGGTCACCCCTTCCGGTTGGAACGCGTCGATCATCATCAACATCGCCTGATTCCGGCGTGGCGCGTGGGACAGTACGCCGCCGCTTCCGACAATCAGATCTAATGACAACATATCCACAAGTGTCGCGCCGGTCTCGGATTGAGAGAACGCTTCGGAGATGGTGCGCTGCTGCTGCACACCACGCAGTTCGACCGCAAGCTGCTTGTGCTGATCGAACGCCAATCGCAACGCTTCACGCGCAATAGCCCCCTCAATAATCAGCTCTTCCAACGCCTGCGGAATCGTTGTGGGACGAATCATCTTATTCTTGATCCGATTTCCGAGATCACCGACATCAATATCAAAGGGCACCCATCGCAAAACGTTCTCCATCCCCGCCTCTGCGAGAACGTTGGAAATGCTGTAACTCATCCCCAGATTCGCGCTCACCGTGCGGTTAAAGATGGCTTCACCTTCCTGATTCTTGAAGACAGAGAACACATCTGTCGTTGCACCCCCGATGTCCACGCCGACCACTTCGATGTTTTGCTGCGCGGCAATTGTTTGCATAATTGCGCTGACAGCGCCGGGGGTTGGCATAATCGGCGCATCGGTCCAAGAGATCAATTTTCTGTAGCCGGGAGCGTGTGCCATGACATGCTCCAAGAACTGATCTTGGATCTTTAGACGCGTCGGCATCAGATTTTCGCGCTCCAGCACCGGACGAAGATTATCGACCACCTCTAACGCCATTTTATCGCCCAGTCGCTCACCGACGACTTCCCTCGCGTCCTTGTTGCCAGCGTAGATCACCGGCAATTCATAAGTTACCCCCAAACGGGGTTTGGGATTTGCCGCCTCAATGATTTCCGCTAACTCCGCAACGTGAGAGGTTGTCCCGCCGTCAATACCGCCGGAGAGAAGCACCATATCCGGACGTAGGTGTCGGATGCGCTCAATCTTCTCGTGAGGGAGCCGCTTGTCGTTGGAAGCGATCACGTCCATGACAATCGCACCGGCACCCAATGCGGCACGTTCCGCGCTCTCAGCGGTCAGGTTCCGCACAACACCCGCGACCATCATCTGCAAACCGCCGCCTGCGCTACTGGTTGAGATATACAGATCTATGCCTTCATCCCCCTGCTGCGGCTTGAGGATCTGCCCGTCTTTCAGGAGTTTGCGTCCAGCAAGTTCCTCAACCTCCGTTATCGCATTGATGACCCCGGCGGTGACATCCTCGACCGGTGCCTCCACTGTCGTCGGCGCCTCCCCGCGAACCACAAGATGGTATTCATCTCCCCGTTTCTCGATTAGGATCGCTTTCGTGGTGGTGCTGCCACAGTCTGTCGCAAGGATGGACCGTATCTCCTGTGTCTGTTCCGACATACTACTCTTTCTCCTCTGCATCTAATTTCTCAATGAGTTGAGTCAGCAACTCAACATTTGCATCCTTTTCTATTATTAGGGCAAATTTCTGGTATTCAGCGGTGTTAAAAATCGAAGTTACAAAAGGGTTGAGTGCAATAAGCATTTGACTGCCAATAAAGTTGAGCGGTTTACAAGTTTCAAGGAATAAAATCGCAGGCACAGTCAGGCGGCGTCTCACGATTTCCCTCGCAACCTTTGTTAGGAGTGCTTCCTGCTCATCTTCGGGTATTTCATCAATAGTCAGCGGTTGTGATATTTGCATCTTTTTTATCTATAGTTAAGACTTACGCGGTTGGACGATGAGATGCTGTAATTCAAAGGTTCATCCACCAATGCGGGGCAAGTTGCTTCGAATCCCGCCTGTCCCGCCTGTCCCGATTTATCGGGCCTGCCCCGATCTTATCGGGGGATTCATCGGGGACTTGTCGGGGATGCCCCGCCTACGATGGGGGTGGAGTCTGAACATACCCTTTGACGCGCAATGAATTGCGCTAACTCCTTTATAGTACCGGTGTTTCCGTCGTCAACTCTGAACGAGCGTCAAGACTGCCTGACCTACATCCGCCTCGCCACGTACAATCTGATCGACAGTTTCACAGATTCGCAGCCGGATGCCCAGTTGGGCTGCCAACCGTGCCACAGCATCGGACGACGCAACACCCTCGGCAACGCTCCTGCGTTCACCCAGAATCTCCGCTAACGCCTTTCCCTGTCCCAATGCGTAACCCAACGACATATTACGTGAGGTATGACTGTTACAGGTCAGGATTAGGTCTCCAAGACCGCATAACCCCGCCGCTGTTTCAGGTTTCCCGCCTTTCGCGACACACAGTTGGCTTACCTCCGCCAAACCTTCGGCGATCAGAGCGGCTTTCGCGCTTTCGCCCAGTCCCTTGCCTTCCACAATACCGCAGGCGATGGCAATGACGTTTTTCATGGGACCACAGATCTGGGGACCGATCACATCGTCGGAATGGTGGACGCTGAATTTTGGATGCACCACCAACTGCGCCAGTCGCTTCCCAAGGGCAACGTCACCGCACGCAAACGTCACTGAAGCGGGCAGTCCCTTTGCCACCTCTACCGCAAAGGTGGGTCCACTCAATACCGCCAGCGGGTTGGAGAAATGTTCCGCGATAACTTCGCTCATCAACTTCAAACTCTGTTGCTCTACTCCTTTACTGCAGATGACTATAGGCAGAGAGTCGTCCAAGCCGGCTGCAGCCAATGCCTCGCAGGTACCTCTTACAAACTGGGCGGGTGCCACCATCAATAGCGCGTCCTGCGTCAGCATCGCAGCCAGATCGTTGACCGCATGGAGGGTGTCGGGCAGTTTAACATCGGGGAGGAACATCTCGTTTACGCCCCGTTCGTTGATAGATGCTACAACCTCCGGCTCCAGTGCCCATAAGGTGACTTCGCTCCCAGCACGCGCCGCTGTCACTGCGAGTGCAGTTCCCCACGCGCCAGCGCCTACAACCCCAACCCTTTTCATATCCGCCTCCGCTCTCTTTTTTTCTGCCGTCGATCCAGTCGATCAAATGCTGTTGCTCCCGAAGGTCCACTATAAGTCCTGCAGCAGCTGTTTCCAACTCTGACGCTCGCGGTTAGGATCGACGATAGGCTTTAATCGCTCGCACCACGTTTTGAGTTCATCATAAAATGCGGCCTCCGTCTCAAGACGCACCAACAGATCCGTCAGTGCCCGCGTATCTCCCACCGGAAAGTAACCCGGATAGTCCTCTCCTAAGAGACCGATCGAGCCAGAGATTCGCGACGAAATGACGGGGATAGAACACGCAATCGCTTCAGAAACCGCATTCGCGCCGCCCTCCATCTGTGAGGTCAGCACGAGCGCCCGACTTCGCGCAAGGACGCGGAGTGCCCGCCAACGTGGGAGCTCTCCTAACCAGCGATAACGTGGATTGGTGGACGCTTCGGCATCCGCCTCTGTTTTCATATCGTCGGTGAGTGCTCCCCCAACATGTACCACCCGAATCCGGGAAGACGGGGGCAGTTGCCGGACTGCCATCGCGGTCTGAAACGGGTCTTTCACGGGACGCAGATGCCCCAACACGCACAACTCGAAGGTGTTCTTTTTTGGCGAGAACGTCCCCGGCGGTGCCGTTATTGACTGATAAATCACACACGCTTTGTCACGAAGGTGTTCAGAGAGTTCTTGGATGCCTGCGGGCTGCAACAGGATGAAATGATCCGCTATCTCCAGAGATTCTTGGGCGGACGCGTCCGTATGGATATCGCCGTAGAGATCTGTTCCGGTCAGGGCAAGGATAAGCGGCAGCTTCGGATGTTCGACCCGGAAACGCACAATAGAAGTGTGGCTGCGACGGGCATGGAGCGCGACCATCAGATCGCATCGTTCCCCCTGATACTCCTCCACGATACTGACGCGGTGGTCTAACCTTCGTAAGATACGAGCCCACCGAAGGGCAGTTACACGGTTGCCCTTTCGGGAATATGTTGGAGCGGGGGTAACTAAGCAGATCTTCATCACCTCTCCTTGACGCCTATACAAAAATAAGATGATTCGGTTCGACAAGGGATTTTACTACTCCGACAATCTGCGCCTCTGCCACACCGTTATTGTGCAGAGCCGTCAACAGTGATTCACTTTGAGCAGCGGGCACAGACATCAGAAGTCCACCACTGGTCTGCGGGTCAACGAAGATTTCCTCATGCCACCCGGGAAGCGATTTCTCAAAATGCACAGAATCCTCAATCAGCGCCCGATTGGCGGCGTTGACACCTGTCCGCATCCCTCTTTCGTACATTTCGAGCGCCTCGCTCATCATCGGCACATCGTCGGTCCGAATTTCCAAGGTCACACCCGATCCTTCTGCCATTTCTAGGGCATGTCCACCCAATCCGAATCCGGTGATGTCCGTTACCGCATGGATGTCAAACCCAGCCATAACCGCTGCTGCCGCTTTGTTGAGCGTGGTGATCGTTTGTATACATTCGTCTAACGCTTGGTCTGACACCCAGCTTTTCAGATTGGCGTTAAAAATTACACCGCTGCCAATCGGTTTGGTCAAGATGAGGACATCCCCCGGTTCTGCGCCGACATTTCGCCAATACTTTTCCGGATGCACAATCCCGGTGACCGATAATCCAAACTTCGGCTCCTCGTCGTCAGTCGTATGACCGCCCGCCAAGACCGCGCCAGATTCGGTGATTTTGCTCAACGCGCCTTCGACAATCCCGTGCAGGATTTCTGGACCCAGTTTATCCGCCGGAAAGCCCACCAGATTCAGGCAGGTTACAGGCTTGCCGCCCATCGCATAAATATCGCTGATGGAATTGGCTGCGGCAATCTGGCCGAACAGATAGGGATCATCCACCGGCGGTGTGATGAAGTCGGCGGTCGTGACCAACGCCATGTCATCGTTGAGGCGGTAGATACCGGCATCGTCGCTCGTTTCAAACCCAACGAGCAGATTTGGATCATTTTTCTTTGGCAGCTTTGCCAAGAGTTCTCCCAGTCCAACTGGACTAACTTTCGCCGCTCACCCACACGTTTTTGCAAGGCTTGTGAGGGTATGTTTTCGTGAAAACTTATTTAGGTTCATCCTATCGCTCCGAACTTTTCTAATCTTCTACAAAGACATCAGAAACCGAGTTTTTTCTTCAAAACTTGGTTTCTCTTATTTCACATTAACCGAGTATACCTTCACGGGTTCAAGTCGCCATTGCGGCTTGCGCTTCAGCCAACGCCTTAGACTCTGCGTCCGCGCGGGTCGCAGCTGTGGACCGGGCAATGACGGCCCCCGGACTCACATTGTCTACAGTACAGATATATGCATCACCCAGTTGATATGACCGAATCCGAACCGTCCATTTACCAATAGATTCAGTTCGGGTTTGATTGTCTTTTGGGGTTTGTGCCATGTCCTTCCTCCTTAACTCCGATTGAATTCGTATTCATGCCTCTTTAAGATATGCCTAAAAAAACACGGTTTAATCCGATGCGAGGTATACCTCATCCGTTTTCCGTAACTTAGCCCCATACCATTCTAGCAGTCTCAACCACCACCGACAGTTTACGTCTCTGATCTTCCGCTGTAATCCGGTTGCCGAGGACCGAAGTCGAGAAGCCGCACTGGGGGCTTAACGCAAGCCGTTCCAACGGCACAAATTGGCTCGCTTCTTTGATACGCACAGCGAGTTCATCCGACGTCTCTCGGCGCGGGGTTTTCGTCGTGACCAACCCTAAGACAGCAATTTTGTCATCGGGAACCGCCTTCAACGGTTCAAACGAACCGGAGCGTTCATCATCGTATTCGAGCAGTAGCCGCTGGGCTTGGATGCCTTGAAAAATCGGTTTAGCAATCAGATCGTACCCACCTTCGACCAGCCACCGGCTGCCCTGATTGCCGCGTCAGAGATGAAAACCAAACGTCACCTCTGGGAAATTACCAATTACAGCGTTATCCATCTCAATACCTCGGTCTAACCACCGATCTAGGTCCCAACCTTGCCCTTCGTAGAAGGTTCTGGTCTTGGGATCAAGCAGCAGCGGATAGTGGGGAGCATCAAGCTGAATGTAGGTCGCGCCCAATCGGACCAATTCAGCGACCTCGTCCCGCATAATATCAACGACATCCGCGAGAAAGCTGTCGAGCGTGGGATACGCAGGCACAGAGTGTTCCGACGACCAGAAGTTTGTCCACATGCTGGGGCTGGGCAACGTGATCTTCGGTATGCGGCGCGTTCGCGCTCGCAGGTAGGTGAACTCCTCCACCGAAAGATGGCGTTTGCGACTAAGTTTGCCCACAACCCCTAAACTCTTTGGGCGTTCTATGCTCAAATCCTTTGCACGTTCATCGCCGCGCCAATCACCCCAAAGGAACGCGTTGAGATCATATTGACCGAACCCGGCGATCGCTTCCGTCATCTGGCTCTGGAAGGATAACCTGCGCATCTCACCATCGGTGATAACATCCAAGCCCACCGCTTCTTGCAGTGCAATTGCGTTGTCAACCGCCCGGTCCTCGACGGTTTTGAACGCCGCTTGCGTCATTCTGCCCGCAGCGACCTCGTTCCTCGCTTTGAGGAGTTCAGGTGGACGAAGCAGACTTCCAACAACATCTGTACGCGCCGTGATCATGGGCGTTCCTCAAAATAAGGGACGAGCTGATGTCGCACAGTTCCAGGTTTCGGCCCCGTTTTACGCACCCGCCGCAAGTTTGACACCAATCTCATCCTGACTCAGTTTTTCCCGATGGGCGGGGAGATCAATCCCATACAGACCGGCGACGTTTTCGCCTAAGATCTTGCGTTTCGCTTCTGGCGTAATGTCAACCCCATACTCCTCTTTAATATCGTCCGGCAACTCAAGTGCCATAAACTTCTCAATCAACCACTTGGGCGTCCAAATCGCATAGTCGCTACCGAAAATCATCTTATCCTCACCCAACCAAAACAGCAGGTTGGCAACTATCTCAGCGAAATATTTCGGACGCGAATGGATGAACGCCATCGCTACCGACATACCAGCATAGACGTTCTTTTCCTGTGTGGCAATCCAACAGAAGTCGTCTAATCGTGGTAGTCCAATATGCTCAATGATAAAGTTGAGATTGGGGAAGTCAGTTGCCGCATAATCCACATCGGCGACATCAAAGGCATCGCGATTGAGGGGATAAACCGTTGGTCCCTTGTGGACATGGATATTTTTAACCCCAAGTTCGTCGGCGAGCTCAAAGTACTTGTAAGCCCACGGATCGTTTAATCGCCAACCTTTCGAGCCGTTCCGCCATTCGGCGGTATAGAGCTTGAGCCCCTGCACCGGGTAATCCTCCACCATCTGTCGAAACGCATCCAGTCCTACCTCCTCGGCTCTCGGATCGAAAGAACCGCAGAGAATAAAACGGTCGGGATATTTCGCTTTAATCGCGTTGTTCTGTTGGTGGGTGTTAAATCCATTTTTATAAAACTCGTAAAGATATGTTGAGTTGAGGATGGCAACGTCGACGTACCCCTCCGCGAAGAGATCGTTGATCAGCGTCTCTTCACCGTATTTGCAATACTTTTCAAAGGGCCAGACATATTCCTCCGGACTGAGGGCGGTATGAAAATCGTAGAAACATCGAATCCAACCTTCGCCATACTCATTGCGCCAGTTGTCCGGGTTGGCATCCCAAAAGTGCATATGTCCGTCAACAACAAAAATCTCTTGTCCATTTTCTTTGTACATTGTGAGGCTCCTTGTCCATTTAACGGCATCTATGACTCGCGACACCTGTGAAAGATTGGCTCAGTTTTTGCCTTTCCGTGCTGCCAACACAGCGGTACAGAATGACCCGTTGGCTTGTAGGGAAACGCGCACGGTGCGTGCACGTATCAGGTACTCCTCTAACCCCTCAGCAGTTACCTCCCTACCACGCAGATCTATTATCAAAGGCGCGGTAGGCGAGCAATCAAGGTCCAGTTCCGATCGGCGCTGGAAGTACTGATGAGCGACCTCAGCCGTTCCGAGATCGCAAATCTGACCGTCGCTACGCCGGATCCGACAAGATTCGCCCTCAAAGTAGAGGTCGCCCATGCGTTGGAGGGCGATCTCCTCAAACGATAAGCCCGCATTTTTCAAACTCTGCAACAGGCGCTCTTGACGCCTGATATACCCTTTGCGAAGAAAAAGATCGCTGAGTTGACACAGGTCTTCAGATGCCTCATCCGGAAAAGCCTCCGAGAACGATTTGCCGGCGTTCACACTCGCCTCGATTGTCCTCGCGGCAAAATGATCTTTCAAGCGAACCGTGACATCGTGAAGCCCTTCAACCGTCAGAAGTTCACGGCGGGTATCCTCAGCCATTATGTAGGAGAAGTTGGGCGCACACCAGTAGGTTGGAAGATGTAGTTCGATTGTCAGATGATCCCCCTCGGCTTCAATCGACTTGACGAAACCGAGTTCGAGGATGGGCTCATCAAGTTCGGGATCGAGTACCCTCTCTAGCCGTTTGAAGATAGTTTCTCGGTTTAAGGTATCAGGAAGCGATAACCGCACATCATCGTACATTTTTCCCTCCACTTACATCGTGCCGGAATCGTCACGACGAACCCATCAATTTATGTGATCAAAATTAAGGAACAATAACGCTTCGACCCACAATCCGACGATCCTTAAAGTCGGTGATGGCAGCGTTAATGTCGTCCAGCGAGTATTGTTGCGCGTGCATGTTGACGCGACCTTCGGCGTTAAGTTCCATCAATTCGACCAATTCGGTATAATTGCCAACGAGACTGCCGACGATTGCTATTTCATTGATAATCATGTGAACGGTGGGGACTTCAACTGTGCCGCCGTAGCCGACAACGAAGTGGGTCCCACCTTGACGCAACATCTGCCAGCATAGCTGCTCTGCGCCGAGCTCTCCCACAAAGTCAATGACGGCGTGGGCGCCGCCTCCGGTGAGTTCTTTCACCTCTTCAACAACATCGGAACCGCCGTCAAGCACATGATGAGCCCCCAAGTCTTTAGCCAGCTTTCGGGCAGCTTCGCTCCGATCAACCGCAACGGTGCGGGTCCCACACAATTCATGCAAACACTGGAGCGCGATGTGTCCCAAGCCACCCACACCGAGGATCACACAATAGCTGCCCGGGTTCAATATCTTGGCGGCTCGTTTGGCTACCCGGTAGGCAGTGATGCCGGCGTCCGCCATAGGAGCCACATTCACCGGTAACACATTCTCGTTGAGTTTGATTAACGCTCGCTCGTTGGTTAGGAAGTATTCAGCAAAGCCACCGTTGTCGCTCAGGCCCGGAAACGCGTTGTTCTCGCAGTACATATCTTCGCCCCGGCGACAGCCGGCGCAGATTCCGCACGACCGCAAGGGATGGCAGATGACGGCATCGCCGGGCTTCACCGATTTCACGCCAACACCAACCTCCTCAACCCAACCGGCGTTTTCATGTCCCATGATGTAGGGCAACAACGCGCCGTCCGCATCCATCACGTCGCGCCACACCCCTTCGATGATGTGCAAATCTGTCCGGCACAAGCCCGCAGCACCGACACGAACAATCACATCCCCGGGATCGCTGATGATTGGATCGGGTACGGTCTCAATTTTAAGATCGACGTTCATCTCTTTGTCGTATGCATACAGTTGAGCGGCTTTCATATTGATCCCCTCCTTTCTAGACTCCGAATTAGGACGTGTTAATATTTGACAACGGGATTCGGCACATGAGTTCTTTTGGTAAGAAACACGATTCGGGAAGAAGTCAATCCGAATAATTTTCTTTTGATAGCCGTTACGGTTGCCAGCCCTCCACCAAGTTCCTTCTAACTGCCATTCGCCTCGACATGCGATCGGAGCACTGCGTTGATCTGCGCTTCGTAATCTGGAGTATGGGCTTTGAACCATTCCAACAAATCTGCATCAACGATGACCATGTTTTCTGGCATGACCACTGTTGCATCTTTCCAAAAGTCTGCATCCGTGGGCGGATCGTCCGGATCAGATAAGGCTGCTTTTTCTATGTCTTCATCAGTTAGTGCATCCACGCGCTCCCAATCGGTTTCGTCGGGGAGGGTATCTATTTCAGAACGGGTGTATTTGACGTAGGTATTCTGCTCTTTCATCTCTGTTTGCCTTTCTTGCTGAAATGATTCGGATGACCGAATTGCGCCGCGTATAGACAATGCGAAGGGTTTTTCTTTCACTTCGTCCTAAAGCAATGATTCGAGTTTCACCGTAGTCGCGACGGGTATCTTCTCTTTCTAATCGGGGACCATCAAAGATTTTTGCTGCCTTGGAAAAACTGATACCATGTTTTGTGATATTGATTCGGTTTTTTATCGGATCCCAGCTAAATTGTTGCCGATCATGATTAACCATCTATGGTGCATTCCTTTATAATTCTGTCAGGCTCAACTTTTTTGACCATAGTTTGTTATCTCCTTATCAGAAATATCCCATAAGGGTAAGTATCGGATATTTATATCCCTAAAATCTTATGATAACGTAAGTTGCTAGGTAGCCGTAGTCAAGTTAGTCGCGATTCGGAGATCGCTCCTACCGTCCATTTTCTGTAGGAGGGAATTCCAATTCCCGATTATGGCACCGGTTTCTGATGCTTAAGTTTATCGACTAGCAACTTGGGTTATGATATGCCTGACAGGTGCAGTCAACAAATATATATCGAAAGTTCACACGCCTCGCGCTTTTTATCACAGTCTCTGTCAGCATCAATCCTTATCAAATAATCAATGTAATGTGGAGGTAATTTCTGCTCGATTGCACCGACTAATACGTGCTGTTTATACCAACTATACGGCTTTAGCTTCCGGTCTATCCTCTCTGGTCTGGCTTGGTAAGTTTTAACACCACAGACTGTTACGCCACCTTTGTATTCTTTACATTTAGAATCCCATATTTTGATTTTACAGGTTACTTTTTTGTAATGGCCATTGCCATACGCTCCCTCCGCTTTATCTAGTTTACATTCGTCGGCTTTATTGATTTTGAACAAGACCCCATAAACTTTATCTGACTCCGAACATTCGATAGTGCATTTGCCGGATCCGTCGTTCTTGCTGTATTTGTGAAACGTAAGGCAGTGATTATGGAGGACCCCAGTTCCTATCACTTGAGCAGAACATATCCTTTTTTTTAATCTTCTCTCAGACATATTTGAACCGTAGGCGAAATATAAAAAAGTGCTCATAGTTTTCTTTTCATCAAAGCCCTATCTCTTGAAGTTTCGCCACAAAAGGGGCGTTGGGGCGTGCACCTACCTTGAGACTTTTCCATAGGGAATTTTGATTTTAATCACGCTTCTAGGGTACTCCGCTGTGTTGCGAAATTTGCACTTTCAGAAGCATCATCATCCTTGGAGGCAGTGCCAAGCTGTTTTGCAATAAAAAAAACGCAAGACTTGTAGCAATCCACCAGCTCCTCGATTTCTTCAAGGTCTGTGTTGCAGAAGCGGATTTCCCCACAATCACCGTCGTCGCAATATATTAGCCTCATTGATGGGGGATCTGAAGTTCCTTGGTTCCTTTATCAATGCTAGGAACCAGCCTTTAAGTGTTTGCTTCATGTTCATTGTTTTTCCTCCTTTGAAGATTTCGATTAATCGGCGGACCACCTTGTCTGTTTTGCTTCGTTGGCATCACTGTAGAAACCAATTCCTTCTCCCAATGATTTATCTCTAACTATTAGCGCGTTACGATGTGGGGAGGCACTGAATTTAAACGACTCTTTCCCTGCTGAATCCTTGATCACTAAAGAATTTGAATTGTCAGAAAACGTCCAGCTAAACGCCAGATCGTAATTTTTCAGGTTGTGGACTGAAGTTGATATTTTCGCCGCCGGACAATTTTATCGCCTCATCCCCGGCCATACCATAGATTATAAAAGCATTATGTTTGAAACGAGTGCCCATAACATCTTTCACCTCTCGCCCTAAAAATGCTACCCTCCGTCCTGTTATATCAACCACCTCAATCTCCTTGCAGGTGATTTTATCGAACACACCATCGTTCTGCGCCTCGGTGTTCGGCGTGATAAACTGTCCGATAGTGATACCGAGTGCCAAAATCCCTGCACCTAACGCCATATATCCCAACTTCTGTTTATGATTCATCACCTTCTCCTATTGCCCCCAAGGTGAACACCTGCACGCTGGGGACGAAGCATGAACGGCGTTAAGATTCATTAACTCGGGTTATCAACAGTTAAAGGTCCTCAGTTTCATCATCAACCCTAGTAGTTTTGAGCCCAACGATTCCTAGTCGGGGAATGCCTCTCAATGAGATTTGCGTGACCGTATCTGTATGAATTCTTCGTCGAAAATAGTGGGGTCATGTTAGCATACCCACCGTTTGAAATGCAAGCAAAAAGGCGGAGCGCAGCAAATGTCCAGACACACATCCTGCTTCGGTAAATTTTGGTGTAGGGTTTAGGACAGGATTATGTTATACTTTGTAGGATAGAAACGGATTAGCCCTTCAACATTTAGGGCGCTTTTACGTCCAAAGGATCGAGAATTTTGGGAGGCGTTTTCGCTACTGTTCTCTGTTCGCGCATCGAGTTGAGACAGGTCCAAAGCCGATCTGACACGCCACCGGGATCCGGAGTTTCCGAAGTTTCTTGGAACACCACGACATTTTAAGGAGAAAAAAAATCAGATGAGAAGGACATACCGATATATATTCCGAGCGACAACGCTTGCGCTTGCATTCATACTATTATTCATCGGCTGTAGGCAGGACGTGACCCGCAAAGCGGATTGGGAAGTTGACTTCACAGATCTGCACTTCGCAGATGCTGAACGCGGATGGCTCGTCGGCGAAAAGGGGACGATCGTTCATACAAACGATGGCGGAAAAACGTGGGAACGTCAAGAAGTTGGAACGGAAGGTGATTTCAAGGCGGTCTATTTCACCAACGCTCGCTACGGTTGGGCGGTCGGCGATAGAGGTTTAATTGCTACCACTGATGACGGCCGTCGCTGGCGCCTCCAAGAAAGCGGTACTTTAGCAACGCTCAGGGATGTCCACTTTGCAAATTCCGATGAAGGGTGGATTGTCGGAGAGGATGCCGACCTACTATACACAAAGAACGGCGGCAAGACGTGGGAACGGTATGAATATATCAGTGAGTTTCCGCTCAGTGGTGTCTGGTTCGTTACCAAACGCCGTGGCTGGACTGTCGGTGCAAACGATCGGATCCTCTTCACGGAGGACGGTGGAAAAACGTGGCGGCAGCAGACTAACCGCTACGAGGGTGAACGGGATCGGATGATCAACGATAACAAGCGGGTCTTCTTCATCAGCCAAAATGAGGGCTGGCTTGTGGGGACCGATGGTTCGATCTTCCACACGACAAACGGAGGTGCGGAATGGACGCGTCAGGACAGCCGCATCCCACTGATCAACGGGCACGTCCGAGACACCGTCAACAGCATCCATTTCACAGACAACAAACGCGGCGTGGCGGTCGCGGACATCGGTTTCATCACATTCACAGAGGACGGCGGGGACAACTGGCGATTGCTGGAGAGCGGCACCGAAAATAATCTGACCGGGGTTCAGTTCACCACACCAGACGAGGCGTGGGCGGTCGGTTGGCAGGGCACAATCATGCACTCGGAAGATGGTGGAGAAACGTGGGCGATAGTCAGCGGCACAACTGCCAACAACCTTGAGGAGATACAATTCGCTGACGGGAACCGGGCGGTCGCAGTCGGCGAAAAAGGCACCATCGCCGTGACCCAAGACGGCGGAGAAACATGGACTGAGGTTCAAACCGATATCTGGGACCACATCCGAAGTCTCTATTTTGTTTCTGACCTCGAAGGTTGGGCGGTCGGCGATCGTGGCATGATTGTCCACACCGCCGATGGCGGGCAGAGTTGGGAAACCCAGAAAAGTGGGTGGTGGTACTCGCTCCGAGGCACCTATTTCGTCAGCCCGAAAAAGGGCTGGGTCGTTGGCGATCTGGGGACAGTCCTGCATACGGCTGACGGCGGCGAATCGTGGGTACAGCAGACGCCGGGCGAATTTCACATGCTCAAAGAGGTGTTCTTCCTCAACGATAAGGAAGGTTGGTCGGTCGGTTGGCCCGGCATTGTCATCCACACAGCCAACGGCGGACTGACATGGACGCTACAGAAGACACCTACCTATAACGAACTGTACGCGATCTATTTTATTGATAACAAAACCGGCTGGGTGACGGGCCAGTTTGGAGAAATCATACACACCAAAGATGGCGGGAAAACCTGGAGATTCCAACCCAGCGGCGTGGAGACAAACCTGAACAAGGTCTACTTCGCCGATGAAAAGCACGGACTCGTCGTGGGCGATGGCGGCGTGATACTGACCACTACCAACGGTGGGAAGAAATGGGAGAAGCAGGAGAGCGACACGGAGAACGATCTATACGGATTCGCGCTTTCGCCGGAAGGGATGGTCGCTGTCGGCAAAGGCGGGATCGCAATGCGTTACTCTGTTGATGCGGAGGAACTGCCAGCCGAACTGCCCCCACTGGCAGAACGCAGGGACGCCACCGAAGTTGTTGAGGAGTCACCGACCATCGAGGAGGTCACCTATCATTGGGAGATCGTCCGTCAGGCGACGTGGCAGACCGATTTCACCGACACCTATTTCCATCGCACGGGGGATGAATCCGCCACTTTGCGTGGGTGGGCGGTCGGATCCGGAGGCGTGATTGCACACACGACAGACGGCGGCAAAACCTGGGCACCCCAACACAGCAGCGTGCAGGAAGATTTGCGGTTAATCACCTTTGTTGATGAAAACCACGGGTGGGTCGCCGGGCGCGGTGTGCTGCTTCGGACAGAAAATGGTGGACAAACGTGGCAGGTCATCAAAAAGGTGGTGCGAAACTTCAGCAGAATCAGCGCCATGCAGTTTATAAACACGAAAGAAGGCTGGCTCGGTGCGGATCAGGGACAAACACTCCACACGACGGACGGCGGTGTAACCTGGAAACGCCAGAAAACCGGGACGACGAACCAACCAATTATGGCACTGTATTTCGTTAATAGCACCGAAGGATGGGCGATCACCCCTCAGCGGGTCGAAGGTGGGTTGATTCTGCATACGGTCAACAGCGGGGACTACTGGGAGATTCAGGACAAAACCCATCAGCCTGCTGCCGCGGTCCATTTCGCCGATGCGAAGTCCGGTTGGATTGTGGGCAGAGATGGTAGATCCTTCACTACAGAGGACGGAGGCGTGACGTGGAAACAAATCCTTCCGGAAGACATGGTGGAAGGGCTCCGCCGAATTAAGTTCGATAGCCATCAGCGTGCTTGGGGGATCGACCGTAATGGGGCTATCCTTGTGACGAACGACCAAGGCGAGAGTTGGGAGTCGGACTACGTGGGACTTGAGACGCCGGCAGAACTCATCGCTCAGAGCAAACAGGCGGACGCGGAAGCAGAAGCAGGTGACATTGAAGAAACAGATCCAACGATCACCAACCCGCTGGACGACAATTTCACCGATATATTCCAGAGGGACCTGACCGAACAGCGATCCCGTACCGGGCGTTTCACGCCTGAAGGTGAGATTGAGAGTGACACTGAAGATACCGCTATCGTACAAACAGAAACAGACGCAGAAAGCCGAGAAAGACCGAGGGACCGCCAGCGTCGGGTTCGTCGTCAATCTGGATTGCCAATCACAAATGTCCATTTCGTCGGTGATCAACACGCGTGGGCGGTTGGTGATGCGGGACATATCTATCATACCGCAAATGGCGGACAAACGTGGGAACGCCAACTCGGCGAGCAACTTGATGATTTCCGCCAGATTCTCTTTTTAGACAGCACACACGGTTGGATCACCGGAGATAACGGCATCCTACTGGAAACGCGGGATGGTGGAAAAACCTGGACCCACCTGCAAAGCGGCACTGAACAGACCCTTGTCGGCGTTCATTTTGCCGATGTATCGGGCTTAAACTCCGAAGGCGCAGAACGATGGGGTTGGTCAATGCGACGCGACGGCACCGTGCTGTACACAACGGACGGCGCAAAATGGTCAGCGGGAGAGACCCCGACGCGTCCGGGGATATTTGAGGAAGATCCGCCGTTACCCTTTGAGATAAACGATGTAGCGTTTGGTGGTTTCTCCGAAGGTTGGGCGGTCGGCAGGGATGGACAGATTATCCATAACCAAGACGGCGGTCCCATCTGGACACCCCAACGCACCTCGACAGGGAAAGATCTCGAAAGGGTCGAAATGGATTTTGCGCCGCTCGGTTGGGCGGTTGGGCATAGCGGCATTGTCCAGCGAACAATCAACGGCGGTGGATATTGGAAACACCACGAAACCAGCACCGGTTATGATCTATATGGGGTATCATTCATCACAAAACGGAAGGGCTGGGCGGCAGGCGATTACGGCATCATCCTCCGCACAACGGGCGGTGGATTTAAGTGGGAAGCCTTGTCGAGCGGTGTCACTGAAACGCTCCACGGCATCCTTGCGCTATCAGATCAGGAGGTCTACGCCGTCGGTGCGTCCGGTACAATCCTTCGTTCGACGGATGGCGGCACCACATGGGAACGCGAACACACGGATATTTCCAATAACCTGTATACTATTATCCATGCCCCAGACGACACGCTATGGGTGGTCGGCCAATGGGGCGTTGTCCTCCGGCGCAAGAGCGATTCTGAGCAGATGTCAATGCGGTAACCCGAACCGTAAATCGGACATACTGCATTTACAGCCTGGTTCATTAATGAACCAATGCACTATTGAACCAATAAACCAAATCATTTGAGAGTTTTTCAGAATGCTATCAAGGTATAGATCAAGCAAAGCCCTCGTTGTTTCTTTCACCTTACACGCTATCGTTGGTGTCATAGGTTTTTTCTTCTGGACCAGCGAGCAGTTTGTCGCACACCAAGACTCTATCAACGCAGTACTGATGAAGGTCGAAGAACCTAAGAGGAAACGGATGAATCGTCCCAAACGGCCACAAGTACGCCGGCAAAAGGCGAATGTACAGACCAACCAACCGGCACTGAAAATCTTGACAAGCAACGCACCCGCCACAGATCGGGGTGTTGTTTCCGCAGCGGAACCGACACAGTTTAGCCTCGGACCAATGAATCTGAACGACAATGTGGGCTTATCAACAGGCAGCGTCACACCGCAAGCGATGCCACAGATGGAACGGGTGATAACCAACCCCATTAAGAAAGTTGATCCGGAGGAACGCCGCAAAAGCCGACTGGTCAAATTCATTGAAAGACAGGAGGGACCCCAGCGGATCATCTACTGTATCGATCTCTCATCGAGTATGGTCGGCTTGAAGCCGCGAAAACTTCAGCGCATCCTCCGCATCATGAGCAATTCACTGGAATTTCTCGAACCACACGATCAGTTCAACGTCTGCACCTTCAGCGAAGAGGTCCAATTTTATCAACCCGACTTCCTCCCTGTCAGCGAGGCAAACATCGCGGATACCACCGCCTATCTTGAAGGCGCCAAACCTGTGAAAAGCGAGCGCTATTCAGATAGGGATATGCTTGAAGCGTTGCAAGAGACACACAACAGAGGACCCACAATCGTGGTGTTATTCAGCGATGGCATTCTGACTTCGGGCATTCCCGACTTCAAAGCTATTGAGGAACGCGCGGCATCTGATATCCGAATCTTTACAATGGCGATTGATATGGCGGAAGATTTTCCCGGCGCTGTATTGCTCAATATGTTGGCAACGCGCAGTGAAGGCGAATTCTGGCTAGTTAGGCGTTAGCATTGGATATCTGTACCCAGAGAATAGAGAAGGGATTATGAGCACACAGAAAAAAGCGCGTCTCGGATTCATCGGTGCGGGCTGGTGGGCAACCAGCAATCACATGCCTGTTTTTGCGGAGCGTGACGATGTGGAATTAACGGCTGTCTGTCGTCTCGGGAAAGAAGAATTACAGCAGGTGCAAGAGGCGTTCGGCTTTGCGTATGCAACCGAAGATTATCACGATCTGCTCGATAATTGCGAGTTGGACGGTGTGGTGGTAGCCTCACCGCATACACTCCACTACGATCACGCCCGCGCTGCCTTGGAAAAGGGGCTACACGTTATGTGTGAGAAACCCCTTACCACCCGTGCCGCACATGCGCGAGAGTTGGTGCGATTGGCGGACGAGAACGGTGTCGAACTACTGGTGCCCTACGGCTGGCATCACAAGCCGTTCATCCAACATGCCAAGCAGCTCATGGACGACGGCGGGGTCGGTACAATCGAGTATGTGCTGTGCCACATGGCTTCGCCGATCCGCGGACTACTCAGCGGCGAAGGCATGGATGTCGCTGAAGTCAGTGGGCAGTCCGAGGGAACAATGTTCAATCCGGATCCCGCAACGTGGGCAGATCCCCAGGTCGCGGGAGGCGGTTACGGGCATGGGCAAATTTCGCATTCGGCGGGATTGATGTTCTGGCTGTCGGGTCTACGCTCGGAGACCGTCTTCAGTATGATGACCGCACCCGGAGCGCAGGTGGATCTGTATGACGCGATTACGACCCGCTTCACAAGCGGCGCGGTTGGCACGGTCAGTGGTACAGGTACAGTGCCGACGCATCGGCCGTTTCAGGTTGATATCCGCATCTTTGGCACTGAGGGGATGCTTCTCCTCGATGCCGAACGCGCTCGTATGGAATTGCGCCGGCACAACGGGATTGACGAAGTCGCCGACGTTGAACCAGATGCGGGTGCTTATGAGTGCGACGGTCCTCCCAACAACTTCGTGGACCTGATCCTTGGACTAACCGATGTGAACTGGTCGCCGGGTGAAGCTGCGATGCGAGGGGTAGAGCTGCTGGATGCAGCCTATCGTTCCGCGACCTCCGGCGTGGCAGAGGCAGTATAAGCTGAATTGCTGCTTGGCTCAAAAGGCGTTAGGGATGAACATTCACGACAGCGGATATAAGAAATTATTCTCAAAGAGGTGAAGACGATGTTAGTCACAGCGTTAGAGAGAGGCAGCGTTTTTTTCAAAACGGTCTGCGTGAGGGCAAGCAAGAAGGTTTGCTTGAGGGTGAGCAG
The DNA here is from genome assembly GCA_965220385.1 of Candidatus Poribacteria bacterium. Lineage (GTDB taxonomy): Bacteria > Poribacteria > WGA-4E > WGA-4E > PCPOR2b > PCPOR2b. The sequence continues at coordinate 3,860,249 of OZ244825.1, forward strand.
AAAGGGCGAATTGAAGCTGCAAAGGCAATGCTTACCAAGGGAATGGAGATAACACTTATTTCTGAAATCACAAACCTTCCAGAAACACAACTTTTGCAGTTGAAAAACGCGCTTTCTTCAGTGAACGAGTGACAACGGTGTGAATCATCCCTCTCAACGTTGCTTTTGGTTGTGAGGGAGCGTCCAAAATCCTGTCCATCATATCAGGAAACAGTCTCTACCGGTCCCCAATGGGGATGCCAATCGGCACGGCTTGGACACCTTTGTTTTAGTGATAAGATTAAGCTTCTCTATTTCTCGTTTGCTCATCTTCCCGCGAGTGCTTTGGCGCGAAGTGCGGGGCTATTCAGCACCTCTGGATTCACCACAGATTCTGGCATCTGTCCCGTCAACACCCGTGCAACCTCTGACGCTGCGGTTTTCTGGGCATCGTATGTTGACTCTTCAGATAGGAACGCAACGTGCGGCGTTAAAATGACGTTTTCCAGCGAGAGTAGCGGCTCATCGGGAGGTGCGGGTTCCTGCGGCAAAACATCCTGACCCGCCCCAGCAATCCAACCCTCACTCAACGCCTTGTGGAGCGCAACTATATCAATGATGCCGCCTCGTGCAGTGTTGATGAGATAGGCGCTCGGCTTCATCTGACGGAGTTCCGCTTCACCGATTAATCCCTCTGTTTCAGGCGTCAACGGCGTATGGATCGAGATGTAATCAGATTTCGCGAGAAGTTCGGGGAGTCCAACCTTTACCGCGCCGTGCGCTTGAACCGCTTCTGAAGTGAGATACTGATCAAAGACGATAACATCCAACCCAAAGGCTTGTGCCTTCGGCGCGATTGCCTGCCCAATCCTACCAAACCCGACGACCCCTAACGTCTGCCCACGGATACGACGCATCGGGGGACCCACATCCCGATTCCAGCTATTGATGTGCTTATGGAAGAGCGGAATCTTTCGAGCACACGCTAACAGCAACGCCATGGCGTGGTCGGTGACTTCGTCAATACAGTAAGCCGGGACGTTGGTAACAACGATCCCTGCAGCCGTTGCCGCCTCCAGTGCTACATTATCAAACCCGACGCCGTATCGAGCGATGGCCTGACACCGCTCCGCAACTGCTATGATATCCTCAGTTATCGACTGCCTATCAGTGAGTATCCCATCCGCTTGGGGAGCCAAGTCGAGCACTTCCGCCGCCGTTCTCGTCTCCGCGATGATTATCTCTGCGTCTATCTCTCCGAAAACCTCCCGTTCCGGCTCTATAGACCATGGGGCATCGGCTATTAAAATTTTATATTCGGAAGACATCTCCTGTATTTCCTTTCCGTATAACTCCTAATATGAATTACAACTGCGCCTGTTCTCGTGCATGATACGAACTCCGGACGAGCGGACCCGATTCCACATGCCGGAACCCCATCTCCATGCCGGCGATTTTCAGCTCTTCAAACTCCTCTGGAGTATAGTACCGCTGGATCGGTAGGTGCCTCGATGTCGGCGAAAGGTACTGTCCGACCGTCAAAAGATCGCAATTCGCATCACGGATATCCTGCATCGTCTCCATCAATTCTTCGATGCTCTCCCCCAAACCCACCATCAAGCCCGACTTGGTCAGCATTGTCCCATCCATCTCCTTGCCAACGCGCAGTAGATCTAAGGTTCGCTGATATTTGGCTTGCGGACGCGTCCTGCGATAGAGGCGTGGCACGGTCTCCGTGTTATGATTGAGAACATCAGGTTTGGCTTCAACAATCACGCCAAGCGCATCCCAATTCCCTTCAAGATCTGGGATCAGCACCTCAACGGTGCATCCGGGGCTATGCCGACGGGATTCATGGATGCACGCTGCAAAGATGCTGGCACCGCCATCGGGAAGTTCATCACGGTTGACGGAGGTGATTACCACATGTTTTAGCTTCAGATGACCGACAGCCTCACCGAGCCGACGGGGTTCATCGAAATCGACACCCTCTGGGTTGCCTTTGGTGACCGCACAAAACATGCAACGACGAGTACAGACATCGCCCAAGATCATGAAGGTAGCAGATCGGCTCTCCCAACACTCACCGATATTTGGGCACTGCGCCTCCTCACAAACGGTGTGCAGTTCAAGGTCACGCATCAGTCGCTTGAGTTCGGTATAGTTCGGTCCCGACGGAACCCGTGCCCGAATCCACGGCGGATGGCGACGGGTCGGGGAGTATTGAACGGACCCTTTACCGGTCGAACATGCGCTGCCGCCGCTATTTTCTTGATATAGCTGAAGTGATTTGATCATCCGCATCTATCCCTTCCCAACCCTACCGCCGGCCTAGCCCTGCCTCTTTGAGATAGTTGTAGAGGTCGCTATCCGTCGACAAAATCAGCTTGGTATTGGAATCGATTGTGCTGCGATAGGTGTCCAGCGTTTGAAGGAACGCGTAAAACTCCGGATCTCTGCCGTGCGATTCCGCATAGATCTTAATCGCTTGTGCGTCAGCGTCACCTTTCAGCTGCTCCGCCGTTTTGTACGCTTCAGACTGAATGCGCTCCAACTCCTTCTGTTTCTGTCCCATGATGTCTGCTGCCTCGCCTTGACCCTCTGATCGGTACTTGGCAGCAATCCGATCCCGTTCAGAAATCATTCGGGCGAAGACCTCCCGACGGACTGTTTCTACATAGTTAATCCGCTTAATCCGCACATCAATTAACTCTATTCCCCAGTCTTGAGGGGTGCTCTGTTGTGCTTTTTCAAGGATCATCTTCGCAATTTTATCTCGCCCCACCGAAATGCTTTCCAGCGGTTCGCTATCACCGCTCCCTTCATCTTGGTCCAACTCCTCCAGGTTGAGATCCAGAATGCGGTCTGAGTTACGCACAACTTCGACCAGCAGTTGGCCCGTCACTAAATCACGGGCAGCTGAATCGATGATGTCATCTAACCGAGATTGGGCAAGCCCTTCTGGACTCCCGCCTCGGAATTTCTCGTAGAACGCAAGGGCATTTGTAATGCGCCAGCGCGCAGTCGTATCCAACCAGATAAATCGCTTATCCTTCGTCGTAATCTCGTTGGGGGAACCGTCCCATTCGAGAATCCGTTTTTCCAAACGTTGGACTTTCTGGATGAACGGGGTTTTAACCTTCAGTCCCGCTTCATCGGTTGTTTTGATGGCTTCACCGAATTGGGTTATCACCACCTGTTCATCTTCACGAACCGTATAGAATATATTTGAAGCTAAGGGAATAGCGATGATGAGAATAACTATTATCGATATCAGTGGTTTAGGGTTCATCGTAGATATCCTTTCGTGAGATGAATATTGTTATTTATCAAGTTGTAAAATTGGGAGTGGACTATTCGACTTGCCATCGATGACATAGATTTCCTTAACCTTGGGCAGCACCATCTTCATAGTCTCCAGATAGAGCCTACGACGGGTCACCGCCTTGGCATTCTGATACTCTCCTCGGATCGCGTTGAATCGGTCGGCATCCCCTCTCGCCTCATTGACACGCTTGAGCGCGTACCCCTCTGCCTCTAAAATCTGCTGTTTCGCGACACCCTTGGCTTTGGGGACAGATTCGTTATAATCCTTCCGCGCTTCATTGATTAGTTTCTCCTTCTCCTGTTTTGCCTCATTAACGGCATTAAAAGAGGGCTTCACTGTCTCCGGGGGATTCACATCTTGCAAGGTAACGTTCACAAGGCGCAAACCGGTGTTGTACCGATCCAGTAATTCTTGGAGGCGCTGCTTCACCTCAGCGGCGATCTCGATACGCCCGATAGTCAACACTTCTGTAACAGTACGATCACCAACAACAGTTCGCATGACAGCTTCAGACAGATCACGCAGAGAACGCGTCGCATCGCGGATTGCAAATAGGAACTTCTGCGGTTCACTGATCTGATATTGCACCACCCACTCAACATCAGCGATATTGAGGTCACCGGTCAATAGCAGCGATTCGTCAGAATAGTCTCTGGGATCATATTGGGTACGCACCCCGGCGCGGAGCGTCCGAAAACCAAATTCCTCCTTGAACACCCTTTCCACAGGAACGCCTATGACTTGGTCGATGCCAAACGGTAGCTTGAAACGCAAGCCGGGCTGCGTCGTGTCGATGTACTTGCCAAACCGTAGCACCACAGCCAGCTCATCCGCTTCGACGGTGTACATACTAGTCAGGGATACAGCGATAGCAACCAAAATAACAACTACTATAATAATACGCTTAGGGGTAATGAGTCGAATGTACGGCTGCATCTCATCCCACGGTTGTCCTTGCATGGTTATTACTCCTTTGTATTGTTTTATCTGAAATTATGGTCTCTGGTTAAGGCAGCGCGCTACAGCGCTACAGTAAGAACAGTGAGATCCCAATGTTCGTGTGCCTTTCTCCGCCCCCAATCGGTTCAAGGAAATTCTGGATAATGTAATCAGCGGTCATCAGCAGCCCCATTCGCTGCCCGAAGGCGTCGCCCTGTAGCACGAGTTCCAAAAAGCTAACGGTTCTGTTGAAATTCTGTTGTGAATCGTTGAAATCACGCCACGTCAAAAACTGTCCGCCAGCACTCAACTGTAACTGTGCTGCGACTTGATGGGTTAAGGTCACAATATAAGCATTTCGGATCGTATCAAAAGCGGTCCTTTTATCAAAAGGAAACGTATAACCGATGTTTCGGTCACTCCGAAATGCTGGAGAGATGGTAAGGTCTTCACGAATTTTATAGTCGTAGCGGATCTGGTTAATCAAAGCAGTATCAATAACCCGCTGACGGCTGTGGAATAAAGTATCCCGTTGGTATTTGAATTTGCTGCGAATTGTGAGATTCTTGATATCTTGGTAATCAACAATCATTGTGAAAATATTGCCGAGATATCTTTGAAGCGCCAAATCATCTTCAATTATTTCGCCTGTACTGCGAATCACAACGTCGTCCGGGATAATATCGCGAGATCGGCGAAAGGTGTAACGAAAGAGAATCGTCCCAAAATGGGGAATCGACTTCGGTGCGTAAGATAGGACATTATACCATCCTCTCGCGCTCTTGTGTTGAAGAATCAGATGTTTCGCATAATATCCGGGCAGCACCGAAAGCCCATCGATAAACGGCAGCTCCACCTTGAAGTAGGTATGATGCCCGGAAGAGCCCTCATCGTAATCGTAACGGTAGTTCGGTTTATCGTCGTCCTCCAGGTTGTCCGGTTGACCGTTGTTGTTGAAGTCAATCGACTCGCGGTTGAGACCTAACCGAAACCTTGGCGGATCGGCGAAAAACAACAGGAAATCATCATCCCAATCCTTGACCCGATCGCCATCCAGATCATCCTTTGTATTCCCCGAAATCAGAATCTCCGGCTCACGGGAATCCGCATAGGGATCGTCGTCGTCGTTATCATCTATGAAATTCCTTGCGGTGTAGAAGGGGGCAATCCGTGTAACCTCGCTGCGCCACGTCACGGGGCCGAAGTTCCGATTCACATCGATGAACCAAGCACCGGTTGTGCGGTGGTCCCGTTTACCGCTGAGGATCGGATACTGCTTCGTTTGCACATACCAGGCGCGTTCCGCTTCAATCGAAAATCCAAGCAGCGTCGTTTGGAGATCGAATCCCATCGTCGCCTCATCGGTCAATTCGCCATACTCGAACCGATGTATCCTGCGATTCGATTCGTCCTTAACGTTGCCCACCGCACTCAGTTCAACGTGAAAATCCTGATTGTTTGTTGACAGTTCAACCTGATAATCGTTGGCGATATCAACCTCAAATCGCACACTGTTGATCTCCTGTGGACTGAACAGGAAGAATCGATAGGTAAACGTCCCTTCGCCGTCCACCCAGCGTGAATCTCCGTCTCGCATACTGTCGTTCGGGAACAGCAGCACGCCGGGCAGCTCCCTACCGCCGATAATGTCGTACTCCAAAATATCATCGATGAACACGCGGACCCGATAAACCCGTGCACCGCCGGGATTCTCCGGCGAGGCATCGCTGAAACGCAGGTACAACTCCGGCGGCGGATTGGCGCCGGTAACCCCTCGAAATGGGTTGGTCGTGCGGGTGAGATCGTAGTTGGTAAAGAAACGGTTCACATAGTTAAACCCGACTCTGGGCAACGGCATGGTAAACTCCGGCAACGAACCCAACCGGACGCCGTGGGCACCGAGATTTGCTTCCGCCCGTAGCCCCGCCATGAACCAGTCGGAACGACTTACAATGTCCCTGTTTTCAATCGGTTTGACCCGATCTCCGGATAGCGCAAAGGTGTTGTTCGTTACCCGCCCCACAAATGCGGACACTCTGCCGCCCGCTTTCGGGACTGTTATATTCCAACGGGCTGCATCAAACAGTTCCTTGTTGAGTGTGAAACTCGAAAATTTGGTCGGGAAGTTACCGACCGTCAACTGATGGAGCACATTTTCGCCCGGCACATTGAAGGTGAAAAAATTCCGATTGCTCGTTTTACTGCGAAATTCAGAGTCACGGCGCAGGAGTGAGCTCCCACCTAACACACCAAAGCGCGCTTGGAGTGTGTACAGTTCTTTACCACTCTTATCGAAGACAGGGTTTCCCAACGGATCCGTATGTTGGGCAGATGCAGGCTGCAACAGACACGCCCACGCTATCAGGGAGACCACTAAAACGTGAGGGGCGCGAATTTGAGTCCGGAGCGGTTCGGTGAGCGGCACTATTGGCGTCGTCTGTCGTACCACGTTACAGCCTCCTTTTGCAGTCAGACAGTATAGAATATTAGAAGGAGGCGTGTCAAGGATGAAGCGGGGACTATCGGGACACGGACGCATCAAGATTTACCGATGGGTTTGGATAAAGGTGGAACATGCAAAGAAAAAAAGATTGGGTGGGATTGACGGAGCGAAACGGGGAATAGAAAGATTATCTGAATAGCAGATTAGCACGGATTACACAGATTACGCGGATACTGTTTAATCCGGGATTCAAACAATGTCCAGTCGCTCTCTCCATATATCCTTCAACCTGACCAAATTGCTAATCCAATCCAAAATCAAAAACCGCCTCTTCCCCCTTTTCCCCCTGAGTCTCACCTTGACTTGGCTCCGTCTGCTCGACCGCGGTGGATTCTTCAGGAGCCGGCTCCAGTCTCGGCGCAATCGCACCAAGAACCGTGAGCAACACAATCAGCGCAACGGACAGACTGGTAACTGTGAGTGCGACCGGGCGTTTCAGCAAGGAAGTCCGCTCCTCTTTCCGGTCCAAAAAGGGAAGGAACAGGAGCAGGATAAACCCAACGGTGGGAATAACAAAAGTGCCAATCACCTCAAGGGGTCCCTCGAAATACTTGAGAAGTTGGAACAAAAACAGGAAATACCACTCCGGGCGCGGATCGTAACTGGCATCGGTCGGGTCCGCAAGCTCTTCAAGAGGTACAGGAACAAAGAGCGCCATCGAGGCAAGGATAATGAAAAGGATCAGGACTGCGACCGCATCCTCAAAGAGCTGATCCGGATAAAACGGCTTGCCCGACCGCATATCTTCCGGGGTGTTTTTGGGGGTTCCCGCCGAACCGTAGTAACGCACGAAAAATAGATGCACGGCGACCAGTCCAAAAGCGAGCCATGGCAGCCAGATTGTGTGCAGGGCATAAAATCGGGTGAGCGTGACTGCGCCGACCTCTTCCCCACCGCGGAGAACCTTCGCCACAAAGTCCCCTATGATAGGCGCTGTGCCAGCAATTTTAACACCGACCACGGTTGCCCAGTACGCTTTCTGATCCCACGGCAGGAGGTAGCCGGTGAAGCCGAAGCCCAACACAATCAGCAGCATCAAGACCCCGGTCACCCAGGTCATCTCTCTTGGAGGCTTATAGGAGGCGTAAGCCACAACGCGCAGTAGGTGCAGGAACACGACAATCACCATCGCACTGGCGCCCCAATGGTGCAACCCGCGCACGAAGCCGCCGAACAGCACCTCCTTGCTGATATAGTTCACGGCGTCATACGCGTGGTCGGGCGAGGGCGAATAGTAGAACGCTAAAAACGCTCCGGTAACCGCTTGAAGGATCAGCAGAAAGGCTGCCATGCTACCAAGCGAGAAAAGCCAGTTGATATGTTTCGGCAGCGGCTTTTTAATGTGGTTTTCCACATCCCTAAGAGGTAATCGTTCCGCCAAAAATGCGCTTATTCGACCATTCATCGGTGTGTCCCCTCCTCGCAAATGCGCTCGGCTAAACTGTCGTTGAACTCTGTGTAAATTATACATTCAGAACCGCCGAAACTCAACATCAAAACTGAGTCCTTCCTGTTGACAACCTTTGAGACCTGTCATACAATGCGTACAAAATCGGACTGGTTCGAACCCTGTTGACACTTCGCTGACCGTTCAAGCCCAACTCATACGAAAAGAACCATCCCCAAGTCTTAATCCATTTCATCACGGAGGTACTATTATGCCAGCTAAAAAGATTGTATGTCTCGGCGGTGGAAGCCTCTATTTCCGTCGCGCAATACCAGATCTGCTATTGAGTCAAGATCTGAGCGATTCCGAACTTGTTCTCTATGACATCGACAGCGAAAAGGTTGAAAGAATGGCGGGGATGGGCAGGCGTTTAGCCGAGGTTGCAGGGACGAGATTCAAAATTCGTTCGACCATCGACCTCGCAGACGCCGTTGACGGCGCAGATTTCGCTATATCTTCGATCGGCGGGAGCGGTGCAGAGATCACGCGGAACGTCTATAACTCATATTTCCATAACGCCGATATCCGCATTCCAGAGAAATACGGTATCTCTCAAGTGATCGGTGACACCTGTGGACCCGCAGGGATGATGATGGCGCTACGGTCAATTCCCGCTTACATCAACATCTGCCAAGAGATGGAGAAACGCTGTCCCAAAGCTATCATGTTCAACCATTCAAACCCGATGGCAACGCTGTTACGCGCGATGCACAAGCATACCGATGTGAACGTCATCGGCATCTGCCACGGGGTGCAGGCGGGAATCGCGTATGCGGCAGAAATCCTCGGTGTCCCGCCGACGGAGTTGGATTGCATGTGGGTCGGGACGAACCATTACTTCTGGTTCACCCGCGTCCTGCATAAGGGAGAAGACCTGTACCCAGAATTGATGCGCCGTGTCGCCGAACGCGAAGCACCGAAAGGACGAGTCCTTAGCGCAAGACTGTCGCAGATTTACGGCTATCATATCGTCTATCCGTCCGACGATCACATTATAGAATTTTACCCGTTTCTGACACAGGTGCAGGGCGGACCGAAGAACTTACCCTACGGTATGTACGAGAGCCTTCTGGGACACGGATACGAGACCGGAAAACCGACCGCAGCGCCCGCCGAACCGGAAGTCCGTGCCGAATTCTTTACGGAGTATCAGGCACTTCTGGACGAGATCAAACTTCCCGACGTGCAAGACAACTCGATCACCGGCGAGGGCATTGCGAGCCTCATCGGTGCCATTGCCAACGGTCGTCGCGAGGTTTTTATTGTCAACGTCGCCAATCAGGGCGCAATCACCAACCTTCCGGCGACCGCTGAAATCGAACTGGAGGGCGTAACGGACTCAGGGGGCGTGCGGGCAATACAGATGGGCGAGGCACCGCCGGTGCTTAAAGGGATTCTGGAGAAACGGTTCGTGTGGCACGAATTGGTCGCTGATGCCGCAGTCAAGGGAGACCGGGACCTCGCGCTTCAGGCGTTGCTGATCGATGAGATGGCAATCCTACCCGACAAAGCGGAAGCGATGCTTGATGAATTGCTCCTCGCGTCAAAAGAACTGCTCCCCCGGTTTTTCTCCTAAAATAGTAGTAGGCATACGCCGTATGCCGTGACCTCCTTTCACACGCTTGAACCCGTAAATGATTCGACCTTCACCATCCTATGGAGAACCTATAGCCAACCGCAATCCACTTGATCCGGCTTCGGAGCGCGTGCTATAATCCGCCGTTGAGGGAAATTCCAACGTATCAGAAATGAGGAACGAAAATATAATGAAAATTACAGAAATAGAAACCATTGCGTTGTCGGATCCGGGCAAAGCGGACGAAACTCTGGTGCACGTACATACCGATGAAGGCATCACCGGGATTGGACAGGCGGAATCGCCATCGCTGGTGATCGACGCCATTATCCGCACCGATGGCGGTTTACAGGGGTTGCTGCACGGGGAAGACCCGCTGCAGGTTGAACGACTCTGGCAGAAGATGTACTCCGCTACTGGTTTATTTGGCCGACGTGGCGTCACGATCGCAGCCATCGGCGCGGTAGAGACCGCACTCTGGGATATTGCGGGCAAAGCACTCGGCAAGCCGGTCTGCGAACTGATCTGGCACGCCTGCTGTACTGTGCGGGAAGCCGGCGAGATCAAAAAGAAGGTAATGCCCTATGCGACCGTTTATCCGCCGGGTGAGGATGTAGCAGAGATCATTGAGCGTTTCACGTTGGCAAAGGATCGGAACTTCCACGCAATGAAACTGGAGGAGTGGCCCGGCGGGTTTGGGCACGTCAGCATACAGCGCGACGCTGAGATTGTAGGCGCCGTCCGTGAAACCATCGGCGAAGACAGGGAGATCCTTATCGATGTCCAGAACTGCTGGTACGAGGTCGGGCAAGCGATCGCCTCGATCCGTGCGATTGAGGAGTACCGTCCGTATTTTATCGAAGCACCCCTACCAGCGGACAATCTCCCCGGTTATGCCCGGTTGGCGGACGCGGTAGATACCCGCATTGCGGTAGGCGATTGGGGTTTCACTACACGGTTCGAGTTTGAGGATATTATGGAGAAGGGACGCGTGGATGTGGTCCAGCCCAGTTCGGTCCGCTCCGGTGGAATTCGAGAGATCGCCCGGATTGCTGAAGCCGCCTATCGGAGGGGACTAATCTGTGTCCCACATGCGTGGTGTCACGTTGTCGGAGTGGCAGCAGAAATCCACCTTGCTGCGGTGCTGCCAAATATGCCGTATTTTGAGACACCCATCGCATTCCCCGATTCGCCAATTATCTCCGAACTTTTGACACCAGCAATGGAAGTCGATCCAGACGGATTTATCGAAGTGCCTGACCGCCCGGGATTGGGGTTTGAGTTGAATGAAGACGTGGTGAAACACTTCAGGGTTGAACCGCATTAAGAAGATGCGGTGCTCCGATTGTAGGGGTGAGGTTCCCTCGCACAACGGGCTGACAGATGGGTTGGATGTTTTCTTGAATTGCGTCGCTGCCATGTAAAAAATTCAGTTTTTGACGCTTGATTTATAAACTAGCAACTTAAAGTCATGATAGTTTACGTCAAAACGCTGGGAAGAACCCAACAACAAGGAGAATGATTCAGATGACTCAAGCGCGGTGTCCTCGGTGTGGTTCCGAGAAAATCATGCACAATTTGAAAATTAGAGATCGCTATGATGCCGGACTGACAGAAGATTTAGAACTTGAAACACAGGGTAATCCTGATGCCTTAATTTTCAAGCAAACCCACAAAGAGACGTTGAGAGCAACTGTTTGCGGCGAATGTGGAAACGTTGGACTCTCCGTCAAGAATCCGAAGGCGTTATGGGCAATCTACACTCAAGGAAAGAATTCATAGAATGCAACTCTGGATCAGTTTTACGAACCCGTGGTTCGAAAGAAACCATTCTCGCTCCAGAGGAGCGCAATGCGTGTAGAAATAGTGAGCTAACGGACGATGGAGTATACTACTACCAGCAACTTGATCTTAATAAGTAAATATAGATTTGAAATAATGTGTAATAGCAAGTTATGCAGTTACATATTACGCATCACATATCACGCGGCATTATATTTGCTTAATAACCACAAAATGAGCAACGACCCATTCCGAAAAAGAAAAAAATAATGCCAAAGAGAAAAGTAGATCTGAGGAGTGACACAGTTACCCTGCCGACGCAAGAGATGAAGGAAGCCATGATGGCTGCAGCCCTTGGAGATGACGGCTACGGAGAGGACGCTACCGTCAATGACCTCCAAGAATTGGCTGCAGAGAAACTCGGCATGGAAGCGGGGCTCTATGTCCCCAGCGGGACCATGGGCAACGCCTGCGCGTTATTCGCGCACACCCGTTCAGGGGACGATGTCTTTTTCGAGGAACGTGCCCACCTGTTCGCCGGGGCGCGGGGCGAATTTGCCGTCCTCAACGGGGTCAGACCACACCCGATGCAGGCGGAGTTCGGGGTGATTCAACCTGAACAGTTGGACGAGGCAATCAGTTCGGAGGAGGTTTCCCAACCGAGCCTGCTGTGCATTGAGAACTCCCACAACGGGAGCGGTGGATCGGCGTGGAGGCCCGCAGAGGTAGAATCGGTTTCCAATTCAGCCAAGACACACGGATTAAAAGTCCACATGGATGGTGCCCGAATCTTTAATGCAGTCGTGGCACACGGGGTAGACGCGAAGGACTATACCCAACACGTTGACTCGGTCATGTTCTGCGTGTCCAAAGGGCTAAGTGCGCCGGTGGGATCGCTACTTTGCGGCAGTCGCGCATTCATCGATGAAGCCGATGCGGTGCGTAAACGCATGGGCGGTGGTATGCGGCAAGCCGGCATCATTGCGGCAGCGGGTATCGTTGCGCTTGACAAGATGGTGGATCGGTTAGCGGACGACCACGAAACTGCCCGTCTGCTTTGTGCGGGATTAGAAGCAATCGAAGGAGTAAAGATCCAACGACCTCCCACACCTACCAACTTCGCCATGGTGAACGTCGAGGAATTGGGGTGGCGATCTGAATCGCTCATTGAGAAGTGGAAGACCTGCGGCATCCTTGCGAACCCGCGTCCCCCTGCTGGCGCGCGTCTGGTTGCCCATCGGCACATCACGCACGAAGATGTGGCATATGTGGTAGATGCCACACGCCAGTTGGTCGAGAGGGGATAGGCGATCGCCAACAGCATGAACAGAGCGACCCCTACCTATCTCGATGTCCTACGCGATTTCAATCGCGATGTGCGCCTCTACCTCGTCACCACGATGTTAATTGGGCTCACTGTCGATGGCGGTGTCTATACGGTTTTGTTCAACCTGTATCTGCTCCGCTTGGGATATGGACCTGAATTCGTCGGTTTGGTCAACGGGTCTGGGATGCTGGTCTTTGCCCTCTGTTGCCTGCCCGCCGGAACGCTCAGTGGACGCTGGGGCAATCGCCGCATGATGATCGTCGGGTTGACCCTCCTCACGATCGGCTGCGGACTGCTACCCTTCGCCGAACTACACACAGGGAACTGGCAGGCTGGGTGGTTGTTTATAACCTGGTGCTTCGCTTTTACCGGCTTCGCCATGTATTTTGTCAACACCGCACCGTTTGTAATGACGGTCACCCACCAAAGCGAACGTAATCACGTCTTTTCCGTGCAAGCAGCAGTCTGGTCGCTGGCTGGATTTGCCGGGAGTCTGATTGGTGGTTTCCTGCCGGGGCTCTTTGCCGTATATCTCGGTGTCTCGCTCGACCAAGCCGCCCCTTACCGATACTCGCTGTTGGTTGCGAGTCTGTTACTGATCCCCTCGGTCCTTGCAATTGTAGGGACCCGCGAGGGTCACACCCAACCGATAAAAGAACGCCAAGCTAAAGGCGAAGCGTCGCCCCTCCGATTGATTGCATTCCTGACGCTGGTCCGGCTCCTTGTGGTAACAGGTGTGGGCACACTCTTCACCTTCTTCAACGTCTACATGGATGCCGGTTTGCAGATCTCCACAGTTCACATCGGCGTGTTATCCGCTGTCGGCAGGCTGCTCTCGATTCCGACAGCGTTGATTGTCCCCCTACTGACAGTACGCTGGGGCAGTGGTCGCACCGCTGCGTGGGCATCGTTGGGGACGGCCTTCAGTATGTTGCCGCTGGCCTTTATCCCTCACTGGGGCGCCGCCGGACTCGGTTATATTGGGACAATTGCCCTGACTTCTATCCGGTATCCGGCTTTTTTGGTCTACACAATGGAAAGGGTCTCACCGGGCTGGCGGGGGACGATGTCCGGTGCCGGCGAGATGGCTTCGGGATTGAGTTTCTCAGCCATGGCGTTGGGCGGCGGTTACATCATTGCGGCATTCGGCTACCGCAGTTTTTTCCTGACCGGCGCAAGCCTGACTGTCATCGGCACACTCAGCTTCTTAATCCACCTCCGCCTACAACGACGGTAGTACGCCGTTGGTATTATTCGCCAGCGACCCGATACATCTCCTGTACCACTTCACTGATGTCTGGTGCATCAGCGAGATAGTGATTTTCTGCCTGCTCTCTGATGTCTTGGGGTATGCCGTATAGTGCTTCGGCAATAGGACCAGCAATGGCTGCAAGGGTATCGGCATCACCCCCCAAAGAGATGGCGTTGCGCACGGCATCTTCAAAACTATCCGATTCCAGCGCACATGTGATCGCCTGTGGCACCGTGTCTTGACAGGTCTCATTAAAAAAGTAACCGGGCCTTATATCGTCCACCGTTCGGGTCAAGTCGTAGTCGTATTCAGCCGCAATAATCTCACGGAGGTTCGCTACATTCTCGCCTCGATATGCGAGCCAGATGGCGTGCGTTGTTGCCCTTGCACCTTTGATACCTTCCGGATGATCGTGCGTGATAGCGGTTACCTTGTCAGAAGCGGCAAGTGCGGCATCCAAATCTCCACGGTATAGGAATGCCGCCGGTGAAACGCGCATCGCTGCACCGTTTCCGTAACTTCCGTAGGGTTCAGGCTCATCAAAATAAATCCAGTTTCCAAACATTCCACCGTAACCACGTCCCGGATAACGACGACACCACTCCTGCATCGTCTCTGCGGGCGGGAGGTCGTGTAACAGAATATCAGCGACAGCCACAGTACAAACCGAATCATCTGTGAAATCACAGTGATAGCTAAAGAACGGAAAATCCTTGGTTTTGATTCGGTCCCACTCGTAGATAGAACCGACAATATCACCGATAACTGCGCCTATCATATCTCCTCCATGTGGCATAACGTCCGTCAGAACGACTGGGGCGGATTAATCGAAAAGAAAATTGATTCGTGGACTTTGTAAAAGCATAGCACAATTTGACCACCTGAACAATCGCCAAACCAACTATAAATGGATTTTTTATTTCTCCCTCTTCGAGCTTGTGGTATAATTGTATATCTGTCTCGGTTTCAGCAAACACCGTAGTCTATGATAACCTAAGTTGCTATTTATGAAAAATGTCTTGGAACGGAAGAATGGACACTGAATAGAGACCATCACCGCCCCGATAAATCGGGATTCAAAGCAACTCGCAGTAGATTGACAAATCCACTGCATACGTATAAGGCTGGCTTGGATATGTCTATCCAAGCCGAGCAAGTCTGACAACTAGCAACTTGCGTTATGATAAGAAAGATCTAATGCAAACTGTTCAAGTCGCCGACAGCATTACCAAGCTCGGACCCGAGTTCCGGGGGACCGTACTCGTGACTGGCTCCCATGGAGGCAGCTATTGCGGGTATCTCGCAGCACTCGCAGGTTTGCGCGGTGTGATTTTGAATGATGCAGGAGTTGGACTGAATGGCGCGGGTATCGGAGCACTCGAATACCTACAACGGTTAGGGATAGCAGCCGCAGCGGTTGCCCATACATCTGCGCGCATTGGCGACGGTGCTGACATGCTTGCGCGTGGGCAGATCAGTCACTGTAACGCAACCGCCAGTGCCCTCGGCTGCACAGTAGGTCAAACCTGCCGAGAAACGGCAGAAATCATGCAGCGTGGCAAGGTGTTTGAAGGCGACGCGCCGACCTACGAAGAGACGCGCAAGCTGCTGCGTGAGGCGCCGGTGCGGGTAATCGCCTGCGATTCCGCATCGCTCGTTAAACCTGACGATGAGGACGCGATTATCATCACAGGTTCACACGGTGGGAGGCTTGCGGGACGCCCCGACTACGGACTCGCTGTGCAGGCGCGAGGTGGGGTATTCAACGATGCCGGTGTGGGGATAGATATGGCTGGGATTCAGCGTCTCGAAATCCTTGACAAGGCTGCGGTCTCAGCGGTTACAGTTGACGCCATGACCGCTCGCATCGGCGATGCGCGTTCCGCATGGGAGAGCGGAATCATTTCACACATCAACGCACACGCTGCCAAACGCGGCGTCACGGTAGGTATGACGGTGCCAACCTTTGCAGCATTGCTCACCTCGTAACGGCGGGGGAGGAGGAATCTATGTCTTCATTGCGACAGATGAACGGCGGACAAGCGCTCGCCGAAATGTTCAAAATACACGATCCTGCTCCAATGTTCGGTATGGCTGGATTTCAGTTACTGCCCTTCTACGACGCCGTCCGCGAGTTAGGACTCAGCCATACACTTATCAACGATGAGCGGTGCGGTGTGTTCGCTGCTGACGCTTGGGCGCGGGTAACAGGACGCCCCGGCATCTGCGACGCCACACTCGGTCCCGGCGCCACAAATTTAGTCACAGGGCTTGTCGAATCGCTGAACGCAGGCGTGCCTCTCGTCGTCATCGTTGGCAACAGTAATCGTGCACACTCTTGGAAAAACATGACTCAGGAGGCACGTCAATCGGAAATCCTCACCCCATCGGTCAAGGCGTTAATTAGAATCGAAGATGGGCTGCGCATCCCCGAACTGGTACGGCGCGCCTACGCCATCGCCACCTCCGGACGACCGGGTCCCGTCGTTCTGGATGTCCCCGAAGATATAGCGCACGGAGAATGTGACTACCCAAGCGACGAATTCTACGCCGACCCCGACACCCTCTGCATCCCAGCCCAGCGTCCTCGTCCGGGGCGTGAAGCTGTTGCACGAGCTGCAGCACTGTTCCGCCGCTCCGAGCGACCAATTATACTCGCGGGTGGCGGTATCCATCTCTCAGGTGCCTACGAAGCGTTACTCAAGTTCGCCGAAGATTTCAGCGTTCCCGTTGCGCAGACATTGAGCGGGAAGGGCGCTATTCCGTGTACACATCCGCTGAGTGTCGGTTTATTCGGTCGGTGGTCGCGGGTTGCCAACGACCTAATCGAAACCTCAGACTGCATCCTCGCAGTCGGCTGCAAGATGGGCGAGATCGCCACCAAACGCTACGCGCTGATGCCGAAAGGGGTTCCGTTAATCCATCTCGACATCGTAGCGGAAGAGATCGGACGCACGACTCCCACGGAAGTCGCGCTCTGGGGCGATGCCGCTGAGGGACTGCTCGACCTCCACACCAGCCTCGCTGACGATACCGCAGCCTTGAGAACACAACACGCAGGCTACCTAACAGAAGTGGCAGAACGGATGGCCGCTTGGCGGGTAGAAGCGGAACCTCGCTACGCCTCCGAGGAACGTCCCATCCACATGGCACGATTGGTGCGTGAACTTCAAGGCATCATGCCCGACGATGGGATTCTTGTTGTTGACGGTGGATTTGCCGCCCATTGGACCGGGCTGCTCTACGACTCAAACCGCGCGGGCCGTTCCTACATCGCAAATCGAGGGTTCGCCTCAATCGGCTACGGTCTGCCGGGGACCATGGGCGCACAACTCGCTGCACCGGATTCGCCGGTGGTCGGGCTCACCGGAGACGCGGGATTTAACATGGTACTCGGAGAACTTGAGACAGCGCGACGCTTAGGACTCGGCTTCACCCTTGCCATCGTGAACAATGCCGCTTCCGGTTACGTCAAAGCCCTCCAGCACAGCCTGTACGGGGGACGCTACCAATCGAGCGACCTGAGCGAAACCCATTATGCGAACGTTGCTCGCGAACTTGGGTGCCACGGTATTCGCGTATCAGAACCCTCCAAACTGGGGGCAGCGTTCGCCGAAGGTATCTCCGCACGTGATATACCCACCATCATTGATGTAATTGTTACCCGGGATCCGGCAAAAATGTTGCCCGGTGTCGATAGCCGGACAGCGCCTGTAAAGCAGGGCGATAGACCCGCATAGTAGGAGAGTTGACATGCAAACAATGGGCAAGTTACTGCTCACTCTAGTAACCCCCGTGTTCATTGTAGTGGGCTTACATTGCGGAATCGGCCTGCCAGACATAGATCAACGCACGGATTTGCTACTCCACCGTTCCATCATCACGCACAGTCCGCTCATCCCGCTTATACTGCTGTTACTAGCGGTAAGGATCGGCTTTGGATTACACGCCTTTGCGATAGGCGTCAGCATCGGGTTTGCTGTCCACCACGCCTTCGACCTATTTCCAACAGGGTGGGCAGGTTACGCGCTCATTAGCATCCCTGTCTATGGATGGACACCGTGGCTATTTTCATGGATATGGATCGCGCTGACTACGATCATTTGCGCCTATCTCGCAGCGCGGTTGGTGCAAGGACGGTTGGATAGGTTGTGGTATTTGCTTGGATTTATCTATATTTTTATATTGACCGTACCAAAAGAAGGTGCCTGGTTCGGCCCTGTCGTTGCGCTCGTGGTTGCTGTTATTGTGCTAGCACGCACGGTGCTATTTCGACGAGCAAAAGCTGAGGCTTGAGGCGATAAAGTAGTAGGCACACGCCGTGTGCCGTCACACAGTGCTACTTCGACCAGCAAAGACTGAAACTTGAAGCCAGAGGTGAGATTTTTGGGAGGGAACAAACATGACGCTCACAACAGAGAAACAGCCCCGATTTCATCGGGATTCAAAGCAAATTGAGATGCTTCGTTCGATGCAGACCATCCGTCGTTTCGAGGAGCGGGCATCAGATGACTATCAGGCGGGTGCCATCTACGGCGTCGTGCACTGCTATATCGGTGAAGAAGCCGTTGCCGTGGGGGTGTGCGCGGCGTTGAACAGAGACGATCAGATCATCAGCACACACCGCGGTCACGGGCACTGTCTCGCCAAAGGCGCCGATCTGAACCGGATGATGGCTGAGCTTTACGGCAGACAAACCGGCTACTGCAAAGGCAAAGGCGGATCCATGCACATCGCCGATTTCAGCATCGGTATGTTAGGCGCTAACGGCATCGTCGCCGGCGGTATTCCGATTGTAACCGGCGCCGGTCTCGCTGCCCAACTCGAAGGTAAGGGACGGGTCGCCGTATCCTTTTTTGGGGATGGCGCTTCAAACGCGGGACCTTTCCACGAATCAATTAATATCGCCGCAACGTGGAAGCTGCCGATGCTCTACGTCTGCGAGAACAATCTCTATTCTGCCGGTACGACCGCAGCAGACACCCTGGCCCTCAGCGATGTGGCAGCCCGTGCTGCCGGCTACGGTATTCCGGGGGTCGTCGTCGATGGCAACGATGTGATGGCGGTCTATGAAGCCGCCGAAGCCGCGGTCAGTCGCGCGCGTGCGGGCCAGGGTCCCACCCTCATCGAATGCAAGACCTATCGTTGGCGCGGACACACCGAAAGACCGGGGCAAGAGGACCCACGTCCGAAGGAAGAGATCGAAGAATGGCGGCAGCGAGACCCGATCAACCGCTATGCCACAAACCTGATGGATCAAGGGCTCCTGACCGAGGAGGCGTGGCAACAAATGGACGCTGACATCCTCGCAGCAATTGAAGATGCGGTCAAATTTTCCGAGGCGAGCCCATTTCCGGACCCGGACGCAGCGGTCGAAGACATCTTCGCCGACTAATAAGCCACTCTTTTATAGTGAACAATATAAATATGTAGACGTTCATCAATAGTGCCCCCTATCGAAGCCTGATCAAGTCCCCCTGACAAGTGGTACATCCCGGTTTATCGGGGGCGGGATTTAGGGGGTTGACTGTGCAGTGGGGATGTCTAAGTAATTGTAAAATCTACCATAAATCTCATGCACCTTGATATGACTTCAGAGATAGATAAAACAACAAAGACGCAGAATACACCCATTATCTTCTTTGACGGTGTGTGCGGTATGTGTAACCAATTTGTGGATCTGATTCTGAGACTTGACAGCGAAGGGGTCTTCAGGTTTGCGCCAATTCAAGGCGAAACCGCCGAACAACTGTTACCACCACTCTCCGAGGCACCGCAAGAGTGGTCTATGTTTTATTTAGATGAACGGGGAATTCGCGAGGAATCGGATGCCTTTTTAGAGGTATATCGCCGTTTGGGAGGGACGTGGGGATTTTTGAGCCTGCTACGTCTTGTCCCGCGAGGTATCCGGAATCTCGTCTACCGAACCGTCGCTCGAAATCGATACCGATGGTTCGGGCAGAGAGATGCGTGTCGGATTCCGAGTCCCGAAGAACAGTGCCGCTTTCTTCCATGAAACCTTTTCGTTCCTGATCGAAAATTATGGGGGCAACCTACTATGCCAAAAATCTCTTATGCACAAGCCGGAACGGACGCACTCATCGAGGAGATGCAGCGCGACCCAACCACATTTCATCTCGCGACCAGCGCGCAGGACGAATTGGTCAAGGAATTTGGTGCCGACCGGGTGCGCGCCACGCCTATCGCCGAGGGGGCATTTACGGGCATCGCCATCGGCGCAGCGGGGTCCGGCTATCGACCGATCATCAACTGGGGCATGATAACCTTTTCTTTCGTCGCCATGGACCAGATTGTGAATCAGGCGGCGAAAATCCACTATATGTTCGGGGGTCAAGCGAAGTTCCCCATCACATTTCGCGCCTCAGTCGGCGGCGGCAGGCGGGTCGCCGCCCAACACTCCCAGAGCCCTTATTCGATGTTTATGAACCTCGCCGGATTGAAGATGATTTTACCTTCGACACCTTACGATATGAAGGGGTTGCTCAAATCCGCCATCCGCGACGACAACCCTGTTATCTCGTTCGAATCCAACCGGCTTATGGGCGTTGAAGGTGAGGTGCCAGAAGAGGACTACACTGTGCCGTTGGGGGTCGCTGACATCAAACGGGAGGGGAGTGACGTGACGTTAGTGGCACTCGCATGGCTCGTGCACGAAGGGCTTGCTGCCGCTGAAACCCTTGAGAAAGAGGGCGTTTCCGTGGAAGTGATCGATCCACGCAGCCTTGTGCCTATGGACGAAGCAGCAATTCGCGCCTCCGTGCAGAAAACTGGCAGGCTGGTCATCGCGGACGAGGCGGGACCCACCGCGGGGGCATCGGCAGAGATCATAACCGTGGTCACCGAAGATAGGAAAACCTTTGCAAAGCTGAAAACGCCGCCCAAGCGTGTCTGTGCGCTGCACGTGCCGATACCGTATAGCCCTGGGCTCGAAGACCATGTATTCCCAGATCGGGACAACATCGTTGCAGGTTTAAGGGAAGTCCTTGACGCAGGATAAATGTCTTGAATCAGTGGGACTTGCACAGCCAACTGTAGGCGGGGCATCTTGCCCCGCCCTGAAATGCGTGAGTCCTAATCATGTAAAGAAACTGTGCAACAGAAACCGATTTATAGTAAACACGAGAAATAATGAGACACATTTTGAGAATTATGGTATACTGTTGGAATTATGGCACATTCATCAGATTTACGCAAACGCGTTGTTGAGTTTATAGCCAATGGTGGCAGTAAAGCAGAAGGGGCTAGACGGTTTAGCGTCGGTCGCGCTGCGACTTACCGATGGCTCAACGCCCCAGACCCGTTGAAGTGCGGCAAACCCGGTCCCACCGAGATTGCTTGACCCAGTGACACTGTCTGAACATGTCAAGGCACACCCCGACCAAACGCCCAAAGAACGCGCCAGACACCTTGGCGTCTCAGAATCATGTGTTGCCTATGGGTTACGGAGACTTGGCTACACACGAAAAAAAACACTAGGGTATAAACAGCGATGCCCCAAACAGCGTACAGTCTATCTCAAGCACCTCGCAACAGCAGACGCATCTGGCAAAACCTTAGTTTACCTTGACGAGACCGGTTTCCAGGATGAAACGTTTAGAAGTTATGGCTATGCCCCCAGAACAATGTGTCTACGGATTGATAGCCAGCCAAAGAACACGTATCAAGACTTTGATAGTGGCACAACTGAACAATAGGTTGATTGCCCCAAAGTTGTTATCGGGAGTTGTAATGCACAGCGTTTTAACAGATGGCTTGACCAAGAGTTATGTCCATTTTTAGATCATAAGAGTCTGGTGATTATGGATAGTGCCCGTATTCACAAGGACACTGAGACTCAAGCATTGATACAAGCATCTAGCGCATCGTTGTTATACTTGCCACCTTATTCTCCTGATTATAATCCCGTGGAACACCTGTTTGCTAATATAAAAAGGATACGCTCATACAATCCTGATAGGCCCATTCGGGATATCATCAATATGTATCGCTAATTGTTGAATCTACTATAGTTTCATTACTACGCTGGCAGGAAAGAAGATGATACCGAATCCGGGGGCTGCGACAGCTGGCACGTCGGCGGGCGAACTGGTCCAAGCCAGAAAAGAGAATTGATGTGTCTGAAAACCAGCAGTGTTATAGGGTCGTTAAGACAGGCGAAGTTGGGCAGCTCATCCCCTGCCCCTGCGACAACCCCATTATCATGGGGTTCAAGGACGGGATACGGGATGCGTTTTTTCTTCGGGAGTTGGAGCGGACTACGCACCCTATCACAAATTCGTATCCCGTACGCGGCAACGCTGCGAAAAACGGGCAGAAAGGTAGACCCAAAGGGTTGGTACAGAAGACGATAGGGCGGATGCTGTAGATCTACCAATTCCTCGAAGTCTAACCCCGATATGTCGAAGGGAACCAGTCTCTGCCGGTGTATCGGTCCGCGATTGAAAAGGCGGTCGGTTTCAGTTGTGTCCGCTGTCTGATGATTCAGCCGTCGCAACCGAAGCAGATCACGCTGGGGAGCTTGGTGATAGTGGAACGGATTCCGGGGAACGGACGTGGGTCGGTTGGTAACTCACGGAACTAGGTAGGACGGAGAGGGAGGATATTATCAAGGGGCTGAAGTAGAGAGGATAAGATGATAGTACTTGACGCTGTACGCTTTTTTGTGGAAAAATCAGAAGAAAATTATTACAATTTATGCCCTAGTAATAGAACATTAGGGTTTCAGAGGTAACTGAAGATGAACACACGGAACTTGACAGCAAATTAGATTCAGGATGCACGTGAGGATGCAGATAAGGAACGTCAAAAGATGGATGAAGCCGTGAAGACTATACTACGAAATGTGCTTCAGAAGACAGAGGAAAGGACGCAACACAATGAACATCACCCAATTTACGATGGAAGAGGTGCGCTGTTTTGCTGGGCGTCAGGAATTTGAGATTCGTCCCCTCACATTTTTGGTTGGGGAGAACAGCACCGGCAAGACTACAGCACTCGCATGTTTTCAGATGTTAGCCAACTATTTGTGGCGTGGAGAAATAGATTTTAATTCGCACCCCTATTCAATGGGAACCTTTAAAGATATTGTCAGAAAGACCACAAAAAAAGAGAAAGTGTTCAAGCTTGGGTTTACCCTCAAGGGATCTAGGAAAACTGGTTCGATTGAACATACCGTTGAATTTGTTAAAAAGGAAGCCGGTATCGAACCCACTGTCAGGTCCGTGACGCTGGAATTCGGGGACGGCGAAATTGTGATAGGGGCTAATGATACAAGGAACGAGAGTATACGCCTCGGCATCTGTGATAAAGAGCAAAATAAGTATCGTATAGATGTACATCCTGCTCTTTTGGATAGGGACTCGCCCCTCTTCCTTTTAGAACTTGCTACGCATAGAAGGGAACAGCAATCTGAGGACGAAAGAGCGATAGCCGACTACTTAAAGAAAAAAAGTGGAGATGCGATGTACCCATGGTGGGAGATAAGTGCTGGTTCCGTATTTAGCACTTCACCGGTTCGTTCCCAGCCAAAGCGGACGTATGACCCAACAAGGGAATTTGACGACCCCGAGGGGAGCGATATTCCGATGCGCTTAATGCGGATAAAAGCAACGGATGAAAAGAGATGGCAATACTTGAAAGGGGAGCTGCTTAAATTTGGTGAGCACTCAGGACTGTTTCAGAATATAGAGGTTAAAAACCTCGGTGGATCTATGGGCAACCCATTCCAACTGACGGTCAAGGTGAGGGGACCAAACTCTAATATTATTGATGTCGGCTACGGTGTCAGCCAAGTTTTGCCTATCTTGGTGCATATTTTCGATGCCTCGAATTCGCGCCGCTATAGTAGTAGAAATCTCTTCTTATTACAGCAGCCTGAGGTCCATCTGCACCCAAGGGCACAGGCGGCTCTCTCCTCTTTATTGACTTCAGTAGCAAGCCGGGGTCGGGGTGAACCGTCGTTCATCGTTGAGACACATAGCGACTATATGATTGACCGAGCACGCATTGAAATCAGGAAAGGTAATATCCGTCCCGAGAATGTGTCGTTGATATATCTGGAGCCAAAGGGACGCATTGTCAACGTGCATAATATTAGTTTTAATAAGAAGGGCGATCTGAAGGGGGTGCCACCACATTACAGGGAATTCTTCCTGAAAGAAACTGATCGCCTTATGGGATTTGAGGATTAAGCGATGTGTATTATTTTAGATGCTGATCATTTCAGTAAATTTCAGAGACGAGACAAAGATATGCTGCCTGTGCGGCGTTGGTTAGATACAAGAAACGGCAAAATCGTTTCCTCTGATACGAAAAAATTTAGAGATGAATGGGCACAGGCAAGACCCTTGGCAACAGAATTGACCCGAGCCGGTCAACTCGAAGTAGTATCTCAAGGTGTGGCAGCAAAAGAGAATGAACTGAAAGGTAAAATAGAATCAAATGATGAGCACATTGTTGCCTTAGCCATCGTCGCAGGGGTAAAAGTGTTGGTCTCCGGTGACAAGGCATTGCACAAGGATTTTAAGAACCCCAATCTAGTTGGCGGCAAGATATACCAGAAAAAGAGTCACGTAGGTTTGCTGAAAGATACTTGTTCTTAGATCCTATTGACATTAGATTGATCGAGCCCAGGTGAGTGTTGGACAATTTGCCAAGCGTGTAGTTATCAATGAACACCTATACAGCGGCGTACCTTGATGAACAGATGGCCCATTAAAAGATATGCTAAACATTACAAAATCTAAGATTCACAAAACAAACCAAGAAGCGCGGAGGTCGGTATTATGGCATCGTGGCTGATACGACCCTCGCGCTTTCTTGGTTTAGCGATTCCTGACAAAAAATTGACACCAATCTCAAAATGACCATATTGGCAGTTGCAGAGAATTGTGTTCTGAAGCAGAATAGCCTCAAGAAGTCTGCTGTGGCCTCATAACAATACACCGCACCGAAACCCCGAAAATAAGGAAAGGCACTCCTATGCGATTATGCTGTCTAATCTGTCTATCCCTGATTCTTGTTGTTGCCCCCATTTCTGCCCAAGTGGTATCTATCCCGGACCCGAATCTAAGAAGTGCTATTGAAGAAACGCTGGGGCTGCCCGTCAGTTCTACTATCACCCAGCAGGAGATGTTACGCCTTTTACGGCTGGAGTCGAGTTTCGATACCCGACACCTACTCAATTGGTGCATTGGTTCGTTGGACGCATCAATACCTGTCTGAATCGCGGATTAAACAGATTAAGCGGAAAACACGGATAAACCAACGAAGCCCGATGATACATTGCATTGGGTTATTATGGTAAATCCTAAAAATAAATAGACGCTTTCGCTCTCCGTGTCCTGTCCCGACTCGTCGGGATCCGGTGCGGTTAGAAACCGCACCTACCGGGCCTGGGAGCAATGCCGTTCGGTTTAGAGCGTCTCATTAATTCTAAGGTCCACCATAGTTATCCTCGATTTAGCCACTTGTATGCTGCCGTAGCATTCCTCCAAAAATACTTCTCAGCAGCCACAACCCCCTTGGCGTTGAAGTATTGGGATACAATGCGCTGCACGGTCCCATACTCGGCAAAGCGTTCAGATACGGGCCAATTACTCCCGTAGACCAACCGATCTGCTCCAAAGGCATCCCATAACACATCAATAGTCGGTGCATAATACGCCACATCGGTCGGCGAGGGCTTGTCTTTCGTATTTTCCACCAGTCCCGACACCTTACAATAGACATGGTCGTTTGCCGCTGCGCGCTGCATCCCTTCGACCCACGCGGGATCTGGTGCGCCTCCATCAATAGCCACGCCAGCAACATGGTTAATCACAATGCGCAGTGCGGGGATTTTTGATGCCAGTGCGGCAACATCCGGCAAGCTATCCGGTGATGATAAAAGGTCTACCGATAGATCCTTCGCAGCCAACCTCTCAATGTTCGTGAGATCTCCGCTACTTACGACCTCCCCGATATCCACCCCGCGAAGCCGTACCCCCCGGAAAAGTGGATTTGCGGCATAGCGTTCAAGGTTACCCTCAAAATCCGCTGAGGCTATGTCTAAATTCCCAACAAACCCCACGATAAACGGTTCATCTTCCGCAAGATCGAGTATCCATTGGTTATCCTCAACCCATGTGCTCGCCTCAACAACGACGGTCCCGGTCACACCTTCGGGGACGGCAAGCGCTTTGTGATGTTCCGGGTATACAGGTCGATACAGTACATCATCGTTAGGATCGGGCCAAGGAACACCCTCGGACCGGGTTGGATCATAGAAATGTGTATGTGTGTCGATAATCATATTTTTTGCCTCCGTTTATTTATGGTAAATTATAGAATTACTTAGACACTGCCGATGCACATGTACAGATTAGGAAATCTGTACCCACAAACAACCCCCTAAATCCCCCCCGATGAATCCCCGACGAATCGGGACAGGCGGGATGTACCACTTATCAGGGGGACTATGGGGAATGTCCACTTATTTCTCTAATTCACCATAGATACTACTTCCGCCTCTGTTGTATTTCCGTTATGAGATTTCTCTCCGTTCATGTTAAGAAATCGTGGGACAGAAACCGAGTTTTGAAGAAAAAACTCGGTTTCTCCTCGAGCCTCGCACTGTCTGTCTACTTGAGCCATTTTCCCTTACGAGATCTCTGGTACGCGCACCGGTCTGCCCTCACGGGATGATTGGTTCGCAGCAATTGATACCGCTGCGGATTTCAGCCCATCCGCATAGGACGACCGGATAAGCGACCTATCCCCGGTCTGAATTGCACCGATAAACGCCTCATCAATCGAAGGGGGTTCTCCATCAGGTATCTCAATCGTCGCTGCGTCTTCGGGAAGAATCCGCACATCACCCCAAGCGAGCTGAAGCGTATAGTGCCCCTCAACGATAAAATCGGTGCGCGTCCCCCCGCCACCATTAACCAACGCAGAACTGGTCGAAATATAGCCAACGGTCCCGCTCTCAAACTGAAGCGTGACCACCTCCGCGTCGGGAATCGTATGGTTTTCCTGATCGACGTTAACCTTCATCGCATCAATCTTATAGACCTCGACGATTTCACCGGCGACGTACCGAATCATATCGAGTTGGTGGGTCGCCTGTTCATGTAGCATCCCGCCCGACTTTTCCATCACACACCACCAATGGCTCGGTCCCCCAGGGACACCTCCCCAGCGATGAGACGCAATCATGCCGATTGCCTTATCTGCGAGAAACTCACGCACAGCGTTTGCGACATTGCTGTACCGCCCTTGATAGCCGACACAGGAAATCACGCCCGACTGTTTAACTGCTTCCAAAATGCGGATCCCGGTCTCAAGTTCCAGCACAACCGGCTTCTGCACAAACACGTGAAGTCCCCGCTCGGCTGCAATTATCTCTGCATCGGAATGAGCAAAGGGAGGTAGGCAGAAATAGACAGCATCCAGATCCGTCCCATCAAACATCTCCCGATAATCCGTGTATGGCTGTCCACCGTAGGTTTCGACTGCTGCGTTCACGCGTGCTTCATCAACGTCACAAAGGGCTGCGATGTGCACATTTTGCATCTCTGCAAGGTTACGGAGATGGCCATTTGCGATGCCACCTGTTCCAACAAAACCAACTTTTACCGGCTGACTCATAATCCCTCCTCAGTTGGAATAGAAAATCCTTCCCCCGATTATTATGCCAAATACAAAACCTTTGTAAGATTATACCTAAACCCCTTATAAAATGTAAAGCCAAGACAGAGCGGAGGTAAATCAGGATACAGTGGATCCTGCTTGCCTGAAATTTAGGTGATTCGCTGCCTAAAATTTCAGCAAATTGCTAAAAATTATATAACCTTTCTGCGATGAATATAGCGCAGCCAATAATCTTAAAAGATTCAGCTATCATCCCACTGCTGCTGTCTTTCAGTCGTTTCTCCAGCCGCAAAAGACACTCCCATTAACTGCTGGCATCTTTTTTGCCTACATTAGCAAAAGAATTTGGTTCTTGGCATCGGAAAGATAAACAATCTAAGCAACTACACCCTATCGTCAATCTTTCTTCCGCTTTACGGGTAGCTCACAATTTGCCCACGAAGGTCCCCACTTACTAAGGAGACAAAAATGAAAAAAAGCTTTCTGAGCAATTACGGGATTGCAGGAATTGTTCTGATCTTGACGCTATGTCTGGGTACAAACGTGTTCGCCTTAGATGGCTTCGTCGAAGGTGAAAAAATCGAAACTTCAAAATATATCGCTGACACCCTCTGGGTATTGATTGCTGCCTTTCTGGTTTTCTTTATGCAGGCAGGTTTCTCCATGGTCGAAGCGGGATTTACCCGTGCGAAAAATGCCGTCAATATCCTGATGAAAAACCTAATGGATTTCTCGATGGGAGCTATCGCTTACTGGGCGATTGGATTCGCAATTATGTTTGGCGATGGTAACGGCTTCATGGGATTGAGTGGGTGGTTCGTCTCAGGGGAGACGAAAGGGTTCAGCTCACTGGAGTGGAGTTCCGTCCCAACACTCGCTGCATGGTTGTTCCAACTGGTCTTCGCTGCCACCGCAGCGACAATTGTTTCCGGTGCGATGGCTGAACGCACAAAGTTTAGAAGCTATCTGATTTATAGTGTTTTCATTACCGGTTTAATCTATCCAATCGTCGGACACTGGATCTGGGGAGGCGGTTGGTTGTCGAGTCTGGGAATGTTGGATTTTGCAGGCTCAACGGTTGTCCACTCAACGGGTGGCTGGCTCGCCTTAGCAGGCGCAATCGTACTCGGTGCTCGTACCGGCAAATATGACGCAAATGGGAACCCTCGTCCGATTCCCGGACATAACCTGCCGCTGGCAGCACTCGGTGTCTTTATCCTATGGCTTGGGTGGTTCGGATTTAATCCGGGCAGCCAGATGGCAGCAGATGCAAAACCCATTGCATTAATCGCCGTAACGACAAACCTCGCTGCCGCAGCGGGCGCAATTTTAGCCATGATAACTGCCTGGTTCAAACTCAAGAAACCCGATGCCGGCATGGCGCTCAACGGCGCGCTTGCCGGACTCGTAGCGATTACCGCACCGTGCGCATTTGTTACACCGGTGGCTGCAGTTATTATTGGCGCAATCGCAGGGGTTGTGGTCGTCTTTTCGGTCCTGATAATTGAAAACCTGAGAATTGATGATCCGGTCGGCGCGATCTCTGTACACGGCGTTTGCGGCGCTCTGGGGACGCTCTTGCTTGGGTTCTTCCATAGCGAGCAAGGCATCCTTTATGCAGCGGATAAAGGCGCAGCGTTCAAGTTCCTCGGTGCCCAGTTCATTGGTGTTGTTGCCGTTTTTGCATGGTGTATGGTAGCAGGTTTTATCCTGTTTTACGGTATCAAAACCATCGTTGGGTTGCGTGCTAGCGAAGAAGAAGAGTTGGAAGGACTGGACTACGTTGAGCACGGTTCCAGCGCGTACCCAGATTTTACAATATCTTCTATTAACTAGAACATGGATAGGCGTTCAGGTAAAAGCTCTACATCTGAACGCCTACAGAGATACAATAATTCATTAGTTCCTCCTTGTGGACAAAGGCGTCCATTTGATAGGGGCGTGCTCCTACAGATGGGCGCTTTTTTTACCTGAGATGTTGCTTTAAATGGACAAGATAAAAGGTTCGAGGATGAGCAACACGACTTCTCTATCACGTATCCTAATTTTTGATGACGATACAGAGCGAGCGAACATGCTAGTTCAGGCGCTGGAAGCAAGCGAGTACACCGTAGCAGCGCACACTGCATCAGTCACAGATTTGCTTCCACGGGCGGAAACGGTGAAACCCGATGTCATTCTTATTGGCGCAGACGTCCCAAAGCAGAATATGCTGACTG
Source organism: Candidatus Poribacteria bacterium (assembly GCA_965220385.1). Taxonomy (GTDB): domain Bacteria; phylum Poribacteria; class WGA-4E; order WGA-4E; family PCPOR2b; genus PCPOR2b. The sequence continues at coordinate 3,890,254 of OZ244825.1, forward strand.
ATGTTGCAACAATTAGCCAAAAGCAGTCGGTGCCAATCGTTATGTTTACACGGGACAACCGCTCAGAAAGTATTCATGCAGCGACTCAAGCAGGAGTTTCCGCCTATGTGGTCAATGGCCTCAGTCCCGAACGTATCCAGCCAATCATCGAAGCTGCCATCGCTCGTTTTCGTGAGTTTCAAGCGTTGGCACAAGAGTTAGAAAAAACCAAAACGAGCCTCGCCGAACGCAAGGTTATTGAACGTGCTAAGGGAGTCGTTATGGAACAGCGAGGCTGCACGGAAGCGGAAGCGTATCGGTTGTTGCAGAAAATGGCAATGGACCAGAAGAAACGTCTGGCAGAGGTTGCCCAAGATGTACTTTCAATCACAGAAGTATTGAAAAACAGATAGGCGTAATCGTTCAATGGCGAACCGATCCGCCGAGATGAAGTAAAAATAAAAAATCGAGATTCCAAGCCAAAGATGGCGGGGTAACGGACAAAGGCGTCCATTTGTGACCAAAACCGATCACGAATGGACGCCTTTTTTTTGGAGAAGGATCCTACAGAACATGAAAGATTCAAATTTTACCAGAAAAACGAGCGACCCGAACACAGTTGTTGTTATCGGAAACGGTATGGTCGGACATCGGTTCTGTGAGAAGTTAGTCCAGTTTGATGTTGATCGGAAGTTTCAGATTGTGACGTTCTGTGAAGAACCTCGCGCAGCTTACGACCGCGTCGGTCTCACCCAATTCTTTGCGAACCGTGACCCGGAACAACTGATGCTCACAAACACCCAGTGGTACGAAGAGCAAGACATTTCGCTCCATGTGGGTGATAAAGCAACTGCCATCGACCGCGAGCTGCGAGTCGTCCGATCAGAAAACGGGAAGGAAATTCCCTACGACATCGTCGTACTTGCGACCGGCTCCTATCCTTTTGTGCCACCAATCCCGGGTGTCGATAAAGACGGTGTCTTCGTCTACAGGACCATTGAGGATCTTCAAGGAATTCTCGACTATGCACAGAGAGTCGAAGCGGCAGCCGTTATTGGTGGAGGATTGCTCGGCTTGGAAGCGGCAAAAGCTGCCTACGATCTTGGTCTCAAAACACATGTTGTCGAATTCATGCCCGGTCTGATGCCTCGACAGGTGGATGAAGCTGGATCCAATCTTCTCATCAAGAAAATTGAGGAACTCGGCGTTCATGTCCATGTCGAGACAGCGACCAAAGAGATTATTGGTAACAGTAAAGTTGAGGGCATGGTATTCAACAGTGGTGAAACGATCAATGTTGGAATGGTTATTGTCTCTGCCGGCATCCGCCCCCGCGATGAACTTGCGCGCGAGTGTGGGATCGAAGTCCACGAACGGGGTGGTGTCGTCATAAATGATTGCTTGCAAACCGACGACTCGGACATCTACGCGATCGGTGAAGTCGCCTTGCACGGCGGGATGATTTACGGTCTCGTCGCACCGGGGTATGAAATGGCAGAAATCCTCGCTGCGCGCCTGACCGGCGATGGGGCACGAACCTTTACCGGTGCCGATCTCTCGACAAAACTCAAGCTGATGGGCGTTGATGTGGCGAGTTTCGGGGACTATACCGCAGATGAATCCACCGCCAAACCACTCACCTACGAAGATCCCTTCGGCGGTATCTACAAAAAGCTTCTCTTTACCCCAGACGGGAAAAAGTTGGTCGGTGGCATCTTGGTCGGTGACGCTTCCGATTACGGGAGCCTCATGATGCTCTCACAGAATGAGACCGAATTGACGGCAGAACCGGGGGCGTTGGTGCTCGGTTCAAGCGGCGGCGGTGTGGTCGTATCCGCCACGGAGATGCCCGATGAAGCACAAGTCTGTCAGTGTAACAGCGTCAGCAAGGGCGATATCTGCTGTGCGATTCGTGACAATGAATTTACAACTGTCGGGGAAGTAAAGACCTTTACGAAAGCGGGCACGGGCTGCGGTGGCTGCGTGCCGCTTGTGACTGAACTACTCAAACAGGAATTGGAAGCAGCGGGATTAGAAATCAATACGGATCTGTGCGAACACTTCCCTTACACCCGTCAGGAACTATTCGATATTATCAAAGTTAAGGAGATTAAAACCTTCGACAGCCTCATCGCCGAGTATGGACATGGCAACGGCTGTGAAATTTGCAAACCGGCCGTCACATCGATGCTAGCGAGCCTGTGGAACGAGAACATCATGTTTGACAAACATCAAACATTGCAGGACACCAATGACCGTTTCTTGGCGAACATGCAGCGTGGTGGTCTTTATTCTATCATTCCACGGGTCCCCGGCGGCGAAATTACACCCGATAAACTCATCGCGCTTGGTTCCATCGCTAAGAAATATGAGCTCTACACGAAGATTACCGGTGGACAACGCATCGACATGTTCGGCGCACAGTTGCACCAACTGCCCGACATTTGGGAAGAACTGGTCAACGCGGGCTTCGAGAGCGGTCACGCCTACGGAAAGGCGTTGCGGACCGTCAAGAGTTGTGTCGGTACAACATGGTGTCGCTACGCTGTCCAAGACTCGGTGAAGTTCGCCATTCAGGTCGAAGAACGCTACCGCGGCATTCGTTCACCGCATAAGATGAAAGCCGCTGTTTCCGGTTGCATCCGAGAATGTGCTGAAGCACAGGGCAAGGATTTTGGATTGATCGCGACCGAACAGGGCTATAACCTCTATGTCTGCGGGAACGGTGGTTCCAATCCGCGACACGCCGATCTACTCGCAAGCGACATTGATGAGGAGACAGCCATTAGGTACCTCGACTGCTTTATCATGTTCTACATCATGACCGCCGACAAGCTCACGCGAACCTCCGTCTGGCTAGAAAAGATGGAGGGAGGCATTGATTACCTCCGCGACGTAATTGTCCACGACAAACTCGGTATCTGCGATGAATTGGAGAGACGGATGGAGCATCTCGTTAACACCTACAAATGTGAATGGAGAGAGGTCGTCATGAATCCGGACATTCGGAATAAGTTCCGACAATTCATCAATACCGGTGAGACTGAAACCGGCATTGAGTTTGTCTCGGAGCGTGGACAACAACGCCCAAAGTATTGGGAAAAGGACCTCATTCCAATCGAAGATGTAACCTTACCCTCGACCATGAAGTTGAAAGCGTTGCGCGAATCTCCAGACAAACAGTGGGTCAAAGTCGGGAGCGTTTCTGACTTCCCCTACGACGGCGGCGCAGCAATCAAATATGGAAACACACAGATTGCTGTGTTCAATTTCTCCTCTCGTGGCGAGTGGTACGCGACGCAAAATATGTGTCCACACAAGAAGGCGTTTGTTCTCTCTCGCGGCATCATCGGCGATGCGCAGGGTACGCCGAAAATCGCCTGCCCACTGCACAAAAAGACGTTCTGCCTCAAATCGGGATCATGTTTGAGCGGCGAGGACTACGAAGTTCTCACCTTCCCGGTAAAAGTCAAAGACAACGATGTCTACCTTGAACTTCCACCCCAAGATGAACTCGATGCGACTTTGTCAACCGAAAACTTCTGCAATATCGGCGCGTTGCCCAGAGGGCCTGAGAAAGGGGCAGCGAAAGCCCCAATCACGCCTTACTTGCGGATGGAGCGTCCTGATGGACAGCTGGATTATATCGGGGAGCGAGCGGGTGTGAATGTTTCTGAATCCGATATATTGAATCCTAGCACTGCTTCGACCACAAAAGATCAAATTGGAAGGAATATACCTAATGGAAGTCAATAACAAGGCAACACGAATTAATCTATTCAGTTTGAAAACGGTACAGATGCGCACCTTTCACATGACATGGGGTGCATTTTTCTTAGCTTTTTTCGGCTGGTTCGGAATCGCCCCTCTAATGGCAATCATCCGAGAAGACCTGATCCTGACCAAAGCCCAAATCGGTAATACCATCATCGCTTCAGTCGCGATTACCGTGCTCGTGCGGATTCTTATCGGTCCTCTCTGTGACCGGATCGGTTCAAGGCGGGCGTACACATGGCTGTTGCTTATCGGCTCACTCCCTGTGATGGGGATTGGACTCGCCAAGAGTTACGAAAGTTTCCTGCTTTTCAGATTGGCGATTGGTGCAATTGGTGCGTCATTCGTCATTACGCAGTATCATACCTCTGTGATGTTTGCCCCCAATGTCATTGGCACAGCAAATGCAACAACAGCCGGTTGGGGGAATTTGGGTGGTGGTGTGACGCAGATGGTTATGCCGCTGATTTTTACCGCGCTCCTCACTTTGGGCATCGATAAATTTCTCGGTTGGCGTTTGGCAATGATTGTCCCCGGTGCGGCACTGTTTCTGACCGGCATTGCCTACTATTTGGTCACACGCGATGCGCCAGATGGCGATTACAAAGAGCTACGCACTCGGGGCGAACTCCCTGCCACTGAAAGAAAAGGCATCGAGTCGTTCACACTCGTAATTAAAGATTACCGCGTCTGGGCGTTGTTTATTATCTATGCAGTCTGCTTCGGCGTTGAGTTGACGATTAACAATATCGCTGCGCTTTACTATCACGACCGATTTGGCCTAGACGTAAAGACAGCGGGACTGATTGCCGGACTGTTCGGCTTGATGAACATTTTCGCGCGTACCATGGGCGGTATGTTTTCCGATCGGTTCGCAAAAAAAATGGGGTTGAGAGGGCGTGTTTTATTCCTATTCGTTGCCCTCCTCGGCGAGGGTCTCGCACTTATACTCTTCTCCCAGATGGGAGTTTTGGCTGCCGCTGTTGCCACAATGATTGTCTTCAGCTTTTTCGTGCAGATGTCCGAAGGCGCGACTTACGGTATTGTGCCTTTCATCAACAAAAAGGCTTTAGGCGCAGTAGCCGGACTCGTTGGCGCAGGAGGAAACGCAGGAGCGGTCGCAGCAGGTTTCCTTTTCCGTGCGGAGCGCATCACAACGCAACAGGGACTGCTATACCTTGGGGTTATGGTTACGCTCGCAGCATTCTGTAGCGTGTTAGTCCGATTCTCGCCGGCAGTTCAAGAAGCTGAGAAAAAGGCATTTGAAGCCGCGCTCGCCGACCGGGCAAGGCTAAAGGAAGAAACCGCAGTTTGAAATTCTCAATGGAGTACAAGCGGTCGACTTTTGGATGCTGCTACAGGAAAGTCGCTTTTGCGCTATCGTAGTAAACAGTACCCATCTGAGTTTATAGGAGACATCAAGTGGAAACTCCGAAAAAAACAACCCAGTTTGAACTACAACAACTCGTAGTTAGCGCGTTGGCGGAGCAACGGGAAATTACTGCGATCGAAAAATACGCCCAGCAGCACGAAAATCACCAACTCCCTCTCCAGCAAAAATACTATAAGGATTTAATGCCGCTGTCTCAGCCGAAACAAGGTCAGCAGTACGCCTTTGAAGTAGACTTAGATCGGTGTAGCGGCTGCAAGGCTTGCGTAACAGCATGTCACAGTCTCAATGGTCTGGATGAAAATGAAACATGGCGTTCCGTAGGACAGCTGCTTGGTGGCACCGAAGAAAAACCGATTCAGCAACATGTAACTACCGCCTGCCATCATTGTGCGGAGCCTGCGTGCATGCACGGCTGCCCTGTCAACGCCTATGAAAAAGATGAGATCACAGGCATAGTCAAACATCTTGATGACCAGTGTATCGGTTGCGTCTATTGCACACTAAAATGCCCCTACGAAGTTCCCCAGTACGACAAGGCAACCGGAATTGTCCGAAAATGCGATATGTGTGCTGACCGGCTGAGCGAAGGCGAAGCTCCGGCGTGTGTGCAGGCATGTCCAACCCAAGCCCTCGCTATTAAGGTGGTGGATAAAGAAAAGATCCTCGAAGAGAGTCAAGTGACGGCACTGGTTCCGGGGGCACCGGCTTCTGATTATACCCTGCCAACAACAACCTATAAGTCACGCCAAGTCGCTCCCAGAAACATGTTACCGAGCGACTACCATCACCTCAATCCTCAACACGCCCATCCACCGCTCATTATTATGCTAGTGCTCACTCAGTTATCCGTCGGGGCGTTTTGCGTGGATATGTTGCTGAATACATTTCTAAATAACTCTGTAGCACCTTATTTGAACCCAATACGTTCCGTCGTCGCGCTATGTTCCGGCCTGTTGGCACTCGGAGCGAGCGTGTTTCATTTGGGACGACCACTCTACGCCTTTCGTGTCGTTGTCGGTTTAAAAAAATCGTGGTTGAGCCGGGAAGTCCTTGTCTTTGGTCTTTTCGCCATCCTCGCTGTGCTTTATGCCGCCTCGTTCTGGATTGGAGGTATGGAAGATACCCATTTCATGCTCGGTTTTGGGGTGATAATGAGTGGGATGTTGGGTGTCGTGTTTTCCGTTTTGGTCTATGCAGACTGCCGAAAGGAATTGTGGAGAGAATTCATAAGCGGGTTCAAGTTCTTCACAACGGTCGCTATCCTCGGACTCTCAACCACGCTGATCACCTCAACCGTAAGCGTTCTGTTCATCGATTCAGCTGGACGAAAGGAAATATTTCTGTTTTCCATCGGTCCGCTGTGCCTCGGATTAACAGTCATCTCTGCACTGAAAATGCTTTGGGAAGCGTCAATCTTCCGCTATCTAAAAGACCATTCCTACTCCATATTTAAGCGTGCTGCGCTGTTGATGGTCGGAAAACTTAATCGGGTAACGCTGCTTCGCTTTCTCACCGGCGGGTTAGGCGGCTTACTTCTACCCCTGCTTGTCTATTACGCCTCACATAACATAGACCCCAACTCATCCGATACGGTTCTGCTCATCGGGTTAAGCATTGTGACCTTCTCGTTGACACTCACTGGAGAGTTTTGCGAGCGGTATCTCTTCTTTACCACCGCTGTCAGCCTTAAGATGCCGGGGGATTTTTAAGCATGAAAGATAAACAGTTGCAGATCCTCAAAGAAAAAATCAGTTCGATCTTTCATCAGTCGGACGGAAAGCTCACTCGTGACCGGCGCTTAGAGACTGGAAAATACGGTCTTGGCAAAGTCCCCCAACAGCTGAAACCGGATGCCACAACGCGATCAATCTGTGGCTTCTGTTCGACCGGTTGCTCCTTGGATATCCATCTGAAAGATGGTCAGGCGGTCAATATCACCCCCACCACAGAATACCCGGTGAACTTAGGCATGGCATGTCCCAAGGGCTGGGAAGCACTGACTCCGTTGAAATCCCCAGATCGCGCAACCACCCCACTGTTACGCAATTCTCACGATAAACTGGAACCTGTGGATTGGCACACCGCACTATCCACCTTCACAGCACGTTTCAAAGCCATCCAAGAGAAATACGGGAGTTCTTCCGTCGCTTTTCTGAGTACCGGTCAGATACCGATGGAGGAGATGGCTTACCTTGGCGCGCTGGCTAAATTCGGCATGGGTATCCTACACGGGGATGGTAATACGCGGCAATGTATGGCAACTTCTGTTGTTTCGTACAAACAATCCTTCGGCTTTGACGCACCACCATATACCTACAAGGATTTTGAAGAATCCGATGTCATTGTTCTTATTGGCTCAAACCTCTGCGTGGCGCACCCGATCATGTGGGAACGTGTCATGATGAACAAGAACGACCCAGAGATCGCTGTGATCGACCCACGCGCCACAGAAACGGCGATGGCTGCTACCCAGCACTATCCGATCCGTCCGAAGTCAGATATCTATCTTTTCTACGGGCTCGCTCACATTCTCATCGAAGGTGGCGACATCGACAAAACATATATTGAGAAGCACACTACCGACTTCAACGACTTTGCTGAACATGTCGCATCCTATACGCCGGAGTTCGTCAGTTCGAAAACAGGGATTGAGGTCTCTCGCCTCCATCACCTCGCGGACACGATTGCCCAAGGGGAGCGTGTTTCCTTCTGGTGGACAATGGGTGTGAATCAGAGTTATGAAGGCGTTCGTGTCGCTCAGTCGATTATCAATCTCGCCCTGATGACCGGCAACATCGGACGACCCGGCACCGGCGCAAACTCGATCACAGGTCAATGCAACGCGATGGGGTCAAGGCTTTTCAGTAACACAACCAATCTCCTCGGCGGTCACGACTTTACCAATCCACAGCACCGCCAAAAGGTTTCCGATATTCTCGGTATTGATGTGTCCCAAATACCACAGGAAAATAGCTGGGCTTATGACCAGATTATTGATGGCATTACGAGTAGCCAGATTAAGGGACTATGGATTATTGCCACCAACTCCTCCCATTCTTGGATTAATCAGGGTCGTTTTAACAAAATCATTCAGCATCTCGATTTTCTCGTCGTTCAGGACATGTATCATACGACAGAATCCGCTCAAAGGGCGGATCTGGTGTTGCCCGCTGCGGCATGGGGCGAAAAAGAAGGGACTTTCATCAACTCAGAACGCCGCATCGGCTTAATCAAAAAAGTTGCTCAAGCCCCCGGCATTGCACTCTCCGATTTTAATATCTTTAAGTTAATCGCCCATTACTGGGGCTGCACCGAACTACTCAGAGATTGGGAAACGCCGGAGGCGGTCTTCGGTATCCTCAAAAAAGTTTCCAAAGGTCAACCTTGTGACATCACCGGTATCAGAGACTATCAAATGTTGGACAATTCGGGTGGTATTCAATGGCCCTTTAAGGAAGGTACATCGTTAAACGGAAATGAACGCCGATTGTTTTCTGATGGTCACTACTACCATCCTGATGGCAAAGCAAAATTCCTCTTTGAAGAGCCACGTCAGTCCCTTGAGGCGCCCGATGCCGAATATCCATTCTGGTTGCTAACCGGTCGGGGCACCACAGCCCAATGGCATACACAGACACGGACATGCAAATCTTCTGTCCTTCGCAAACTCTACCCGGAGGAGATTTATGTCGAAATCAACGGGGATGACGCACGAAAATTAGGGATTGGCCCCAATGAATTGGTCAGCCTTATTTCTCGGAGGGGAGAGATTCAGGCACGCGCGTATATCACTTACCAAGTTCAGCAGGGACAGATTTTTATCCCAATGCACTATGAGGAGACCAATAAGCTGACCTTATCCCAATTTGACCCCTACTCCCGGCAGCCCTCCTACAAGGCATGCGCCGCAAAAATTGAACGATCAAGATCAATCCGGGATCACATTAACCCCTTTGGAACAGATGAACCCATGACTGCTTCCGAAGATATCCAACATGCAAATATTCTGCTCGTTATTGGTGCAGACATGGCGGAGAATCATCCTATCCTTTTTCACATGATCCAGCGCCGTCGGTCAGAAGAGCGGAGTACACGGATTATTGTCGTTGATTCACGTCATACGCGAACAACCCAATACGCGGATGTGCATGTCCCCCTCATCTCCGGTGGTGAAGCGGCTTTCCTACAGCTTGTAGCCAAACGCCTATGTGCTATGGGACGCATTGATACGCGGTCTGTCAAACGGAACCCTCAAGGATTCAACACATACCGTAACTACTTGGAAACACTTGATGAGCAAACCCTGATCTCTACCTACCAACTTCATCCGGCGCGTATCGACGAAGTGGTCGAATTTTTGACGATGCCGGGACATTTATTCAGTTTCTACTACCCAGAGCATGAGCAGAATACACATAGCGTAGGAATAGATGTCACACTCATGAATCTACATCTCCAGTTGGGACAAGTTGGGGTAAAGGGATCGGGCTACCTTTCATTGAGAGGATAGACTTCTACGTTTTGGTGGGCACCCTACCCGTCCCGTAGAAAAAGAACCTATTCTCAAATCACATAAAATCGCAAATTTTCTGTTTACTTTTGAATTCGATGGTGTTATACTGCCTAACGAGGAGTTTGAAACAGTTTCCAAGTCGCGCGTAACGTAATCCCACCTGTCCCCTTGGTCCCGGAACGGTCCCTGGTCTCGCCCCTAATCTCGACTTATTGGACGACTTGTTGGGACAGGTAACGATCATCTAAACTTAGATGGAGGTCAAAATGCACCAACAACCACAAAATGTGTTTAGGTTTCAGAAGCATAGAGAAAAGCTTAGCAGGCTTCTAAGCCGCGGTAGAGCCAGCAGTGCTTTGGGAATGCTGTTGGTACTGATGTTCTTAGCACTCCCGAACCTTGCTCTCGCTGAAGACGCGCTCGATTCGGGCGACACCGCTTGGCTGCTCACAGCAACAGCGCTGGTTCTGTTCATGACCATTCCCGGTCTTGCCCTGTTCTATGGCGGACTGGTGCGTGTCAAGAATGTCCTGTCGCTATTGATGCAGTGTTTTGCGCTGACCGGGCTGATTACCATTATATGGATTGTGATAGGTTATAGTATCGCCTTCGATACCACCGGCATGAGTATGAAAGTGACCAATGCCCACTCCTTCTTCGGTGGGCTTGGCAAGGTTTTCCTGAAAGGTGTGAATGCGGATAGCTTATCCGGCACTATCCCGGAAACAGTGTTTATCTGCTTCCAGATGACCTTCGCGATCATCACACCGGCACTTATCGCAGGTGCCTTCGCCGAACGAATGAAATTCTCTGCCATGCTCTGGTTCATGGGAATCTGGTCTATAATTGTGTACGCCCCAATCTGCCACATGGCGTGGGCAGGCGATGGCTCATATTTTGGCGATATTTTGGGCGCGCTCGATTTTGCGGGCGGAACTGTGGTGCACGTCAACGCAGGTATCGCCGCACTTGTCGCCGCACTAATGGTTGGAAAACGCCTCGGCTATCCTGAGACCCCGATGCCGCCTCACAACCTGACGCTGACAGTCATTGGTGCCTCCATGCTCTGGGTCGGCTGGTTCGGTTTCAATGCCGGTAGCGCGTTGGCCGCCGACGGCGCAGCAGGGATGGCGATGTTAGTCACACAAATCTCCACCGGCACCGCCGCCGTGGTTTGGATGTTTATTGAGTGGATTAGGTACAAGAAACCGAGTGTCCTCGGTATTGTCACCGGCGCAGTTGCTGGGCTTGTAGCAATTACCCCAGCCTCCGGTAGCGTTGGACCGGGCGGCGCGTTGGTTATCGGATTCGCGTCAGGCGCGATCTGCTTCTGGGGAGCCACCAGCCTCAAGCATAGCCTCGGATACGACGATTCGCTTGATGCTTTCGGCGTACACGGCATCGGTGGCATCGTTGGCTGTTTGCTAACCGGTATATTCGCTGCGGAAGGATTAGGTGGGATGGGAATGGATAAGAGTATCGGCGCACAACTTGGCAGTCAGTTTATCAGTCTTGTTGTGACCATACTTTGGAGCGGTATCGGTTCCTTCATCATTCTCAAGGTTGTTGACAGAGCAGTTGGTTTACGTGTCAAGTACAACGATGAGCAGGAAGGCTTAGACCTTGCTCTGCACAACGAGCGAGGCTACAACCTGTAGAAATACAAAGAATCGCAGATTTCATAGAACGACACCGAATGGGGCATCACCCACGAGGTTCTATGAAATCTGCGTTTTTTTATTAAAGGTCGTCTACTTTCGCCAGACTCCGGTGGACGATTTCAATCCATCGGCTCGTCGAAATGAAACCCGCTCCCCAAGAACGCCACTTTTTGGGAAGGCCCGCCGCTTTAATCTCTTCCAAACTCTTTCCTGCCTCTATCTGATCTCGAACCAACTCCGTTGTAGCGACAAGCGTCTGATGATAGGTCTTAAGGTCATCAAGATCCGAAAGTGGACCGTGCCCCGGGATTAGCTTCACGTCAGGCGGGAGTTCAGCTAAGAGTTTTTCAATATGCCCTATTAACCCCTCCACATCCCCACCGCTGCTTAAATCAACATACGGAAATCGACCAGAGAAAAAGAGATCCCCCATATGCACAACGTTCGACCCGGTGAAGAAAATGACGCTGTCCCCATCCGTATGACTATTGGGAAAGTGGATCACACGGATCTCTTCATCGTTGAAGTGGATAGACAACGAATCGTCAAATGTGACAACCGGTAGGGCTTTCTCGGAAGCATCTTCTACCTGTAGCCGTTTCCGGACATTGGCGTGCGCGATGATATGCGCCTCATCTCCAAAGACAGCGTTGCCGCCGGTGTGATCCCCGTGAAAGTGGGTATTAATCAGAAATTCTAACGGTCCCTCAGCTAGTTCCTTGAGCGCGTTCCGAATCTTTTCCGCCAACAGCGCAAATTGATCATCAACGATCAGAATCCCGTCTGGTCCCGCCGATACACCGATATTCCCGCCAGCCCCCTCCAACATATAGATATTACCGGCGACGTGAGTGGTTTTAATCTTAATCCTTGAGTAATCCCTTTGCGCCCACGCCGCGATGCACAAAAGGACAGACACAACCGCAACGGTTACATAAGACGCACGTTTCATGGATAGATTTCCCCTTTCGGCTCATTTCGCCTGTAACGCCTGATGGGCGAGCATCCGCAGGCGATCCGTATCCGTCAGGTAATGTTTAATCTGTGCTGCAAATTCGGCAAGCGTCTCCTCCACTGTCGCCGTCGTGGTATCAAGGATAAATTTTCTGCGGATCAGCGAGGCTGCGTACTCCTCTTCAAACCGTTGCAGCACATATTCAATATCCTTCTCCTGTAAGACACCGAGCGGCTGCGGATTCTCGCGCATCCGTTGTGCAATAACTTCGGCTGAAGCTGTCAATAGGATAAGCACCGTGTCGGGAGCTACCTCCATAATGGTTTTCTCCACCGCCCGTGCCATCGTTGTGCGTTCAGCGTATTCACCTTTGCCACCGTAGCCGTAATACAACGGCGCATAGACCGCCTCCTCGATATGAAAGCCGGTCATGTTGTGGTCAGGATCGTTGTAGAACGCAGGCTGAAGGTGGTACTCAATGATATAACGTTGGAACATCTCCTTGAGCCGTGGACTCAGCGCCATAAATTGTTTCTGATCTTCCTCTGTTAATTCGGAAGCAGGGATGGTAAAATGGTCATGGAAGCCGCGAGCGCCGCCCAGTGTGTCATCAATCCATTTTACAATTTCATTGGCTAACGTTGTCTTACCGGCGTATTCACAGCCGACGAGGATCAGTTTCATAATTTCTCCTCCTGAAAAGTAGGGGCAACCCCCCGATTCATCGGGGACCAGTCCCTACAAAAGCGATGCCAGATCCATCTGTCCGAACACCCCGATGGAACAGTGGTCCGCGTTGGTTCATAACCGTTGATCCGGTTCAGTATAGCAGAGAACCACAGCCTCGTCAACAGCGCAAGTATCACGCTAAATTCTTAAAAAACAGCAGACTGCTCCTGCTGGATTGGCAAATCCAGCAGATTCTTCGTTAACTACATAACCTTTGGTGCTAGGTAGTGAGAGGATCTTTCCCACATTATTGAAGCGTTCATTGATTCTTCTTAGGTTGTACCCTTCGGCTGCACATGTCGCCCCTCCGGGGCTTTGGGGTATTTGTTTATCCATGTACTATAAACATGCCGCCCCTCCGGGGCTAAAGGCACCGACGATCCAATAGTTTTCATGTGTCACAGCCTGTCCCGCCTGTCCCGATTCATCGGGCCTGCCCCGATCCTATCGGGGGATTTATCGGAGCATCACGTTTGACGTTATCAACAGCTGCAAACTAGCACCAGTGGTTATTATTCAAATGTATCAGTAATTATAATTTTTACCATAAAATATATATAGGAGCTACCAAATGCCCACCACAAAACGTCTTGAACACCCGAAAACCCCATTTCCCGTCGGGGTAGAGTACTACCGTGCACCCACACCTAAGCTCGACTGCTGGGACGCAGACTTTGCCCGGTTAAGTGAGGCGGGTTTCCGGGTTGTGCGTAGTTTTACCTACTGGAACTGGATGGAGCCACGTCCCGGCATCTACGAACTGGACGATTTCGACTACATGTTCGATTTGGCAGAAAAACACGGGCTGTCCGTCTGGCTCGACATCGTGCTGGGAACGCACGGCGCATGTCCAGAGTGGCTGACCCGCGAGCACCCCGATATGCGGGTCGTCAATCATCGAGGTCAACGCGCCGAACCCGATGCGGGTCCCGCGTATCCCCAAGGCGCGATGATCCACTGCTACGACCACCCCGCTTGGCGCGAATACGGCGGTGGACTCTTGCGCCACGTCGTCAACCGGTATAAGGACCGTCCCAGCCTGCTAATCTGGGGACTCTGGGACGGAGCGAACCTCGCATCGGTCTGGCACCGGGACGGCGATGGCTACCCGTGCTACTGCGAGAACACAATTGCCAGGTACAAAGGGTGGCTGCGCGACCGGTTCACGCTGGACTCACTCAATACCCGGTTCTCGCGCCGTTACCGCCGCTGGGAAGATGTGGAACCGCCCCGATCCGATCAAAACGTGGTCGAGATGCTGCTCTACCGCGAATTTCACTACGAGAACTTGGCGGACCATCTGGGTTGGATGGTGGACGAAGTTGCCGAGATTGACCCGCACCATGAGGTGCGGTCACACGGCGGCTGGTCTCCGCGTCCTTGGGATGAGCGGTGTGCGCGGATTGTGGATAGCTGGGGGATGTCGATGTCGTCTAACAATCTGCTCACATCGGATGACCCCTACCAGATTGCGGATCGAGCGTTCAGCTTCGACTGGTCGCGGAGCGCCGGTCGCAATGGGCGTTGGTGGAACGAAGAAATCTACGCGGGCATGTCGAGGGGCGGGGTCACGTGGAAAAAACAATCCGACCCACGAGAACTGACCACGCTGCTCTGGATGACCTTGGCGTGTGGTGCGGCGGGGACAATGTTCTGGCAATATCGACCGGAGTATCTCAGTTTCGAGTCGCCCGGCTATAACCTGGTCGCACTGGACGGCGAGCCGACACCCCGTTTCAATGCAGCAGCGCGTGCGATAACGCAGATTGAGGGACTCGCGGAACACCTGCCTCTGGAATGTCCACGCGCCGAGGTAGGTATCGTGTATCACCCCGAATCGCAGGAACTTTTCAGCTACAACAACGAATCCGACCGTTTCTTGGCAGATCTGCGGGGCGTGTACCGGACCCTCTGGACGCACGGCATCTCCGCGGAGGTGATCACACCGCGGATGGACTGGTCGGGATACCGGCTCCTATTCCTGCCCAACGTCACACTGATGGACGCCGAGACACAGGAACGGATTGAACAAACACTACAGGAAAGCCCAGAGACACATTTCGTGGCGGAGGGGAGTTTCGGCATGTATTCCGCCGATGGACAGTCCAGCTACCGTCCACCGGAAGGGTTCGCCGATCGGTTCAATGTACGGGTAGCCGACTTCTCAGCAGTAACACCATACGACATCGAATGCGGCAGGAACATCATCGACACCCCCTACGGGGATGCGACGATTCAGACGCCGTGCGGGTATGCCATTTTAGAACCGCGTAACGACACCCAATCAATCGCATCTCTGAATGGCGAGACCGTAGCCGTTCAGACAAGCGATCAGCGACTTACATGGTTCGGTTTTACCCTGTCAGCGGGATTCGGGGATGTAGGGCAGCCCGACTTAGTTCTTGGACTCGCAGATGAATTTGGCGTGCGTCCCACAGTATCGGTCGAAGGCGATGGGGTGGTGCCCATTGCCCGCAAATCGCGGCGCGGCGGATGGCTGGTGTTCGCTTTCAACCTCGAACCGCAGCAGGCTCACGCCACCTTACGTCCCAAATGGAATACAAACCACGTCCATGACCTATTGGCCCAACGCGACATACCGATTACAGATGGTGCGTTCCAACTGACCATCGAACCTTGGGAGGTCGCGGTCATACACTGTGTGGAGGCATAATAACCAATGGTGCTAGTACACTGTCAGATAAATGCTAATGGTCCTGCTCGTTGTGGATTGACAAATCCACAACACCGCCGCAAGTCGAGCGGGTTGGACGACTAGCAACTTGCGTTATGATAAGCACCTTCATTGCGATGTCCGGTGCGGTTACAAACCGCACCTACCGGACCTGGGGAACTCTGAAACCTTATACAGTTTGGGCTACATTTTTCTGACAATGTACTAGTTTGCAGTTGTTGATGACGTGAAACGTAATGCCCCGATCCGATCGGGATCCAAAGCGACTTGAACAATGTGGAAACAGCTTTCCCACTAGCTAGCACCAAAGGTTATAATAACCAAGCGATAAACATTCTCGATCAACCCTGACTATCAGGAGCTATTAAATGATAAAACCGATTATCACCGCAGAAGAAGCTGCCCAGATGGTACAAAGCGGGGATACCCTCGTTATTGGCGGTAGCGGCGCGGGCCACGCGATCCCCGAAAAACTCATTGAGGCGTTGGGGAGACGATTCCGGTCAACGCTTCAACCGCGTGACCTGACCGTCGTCCACATCAGCGGCATGGGCGATCAGGGCGAACTCGGCTTGGGACACCTCGCCGATCCGCGCCTGATTAAACGAGACATTGGCGGCCATTGGGGGATGTCGCCACCCATGGCACAACTCGCGATCGAAAACAAAACGGAGGCGTACAACCTCCCACAGGGCGCGTTATCCTGCCTGATGCGGAGTATCGCCGCCGGTGCGCCGGGCTACGTGACCCATGTCGGCTTGCACACATTCGCAGACCCACGAATCGAGGGCGGCAAGCTCAACGAACGGGCGACGGAAGACCTAGTCGAAGTGGTCACACTGCGGGGCAAGGAGTATCTGCTGTATCACAGCTTCCCCGTGAACCTCGCCTTCATCCGCGGCACCACCGCCGATCCCGATGGCAATATCTCAATGGAGGATGAGGCTGCCTATTTCGAGATGCTTTCGGACGCACAGGCAGCGCGGAACTCCGGGGGAAAGGTCATCGCACAGGTTAAGCGGATGGTTGGGAAGCGCGGCATCGATCCCCGCATGGTCAAGATCCCCGGCACGCTTGTCGATGCGCTCGTCCTTGCCCCGGACCAGAAACAGACCTACCAGATCAACTACGATCCGGCGTTGTGCGGCGAGGCGCGTGAAGGCGATCTGAGCATGGGACGGCTCTCACTCGATGAACGGAAAGCTATCGTCAAACGGGCGGCGTTGGAGCTCCGACCGAACGCTGTCGTGAATCTCGGATTTGGTATGCCCTTCGGCGTCGGGATGATCGCCGAGGAGAGCGGAATAGAGGATCAGATCACCCTCAGCATCGAACAGGGCAGCTTGGGCGGCATCCCCGCTGGCGGACTCGATTCCGGCGCGATGTACTATCCGATGGTAATTTTGGACCAACCGTACCAGTTCGATTCATATCAGGGCGGCGGCATCGACATCGCGTTCCTCTCACACGCCCAAGTCGACGGTCACGGCAACGTGAACGTCAGCAAGTTTGGTAACCGCATCCCCGGCTGCGGCGGTTTCATCGACATCTCCCAGAACGCGAAGAAGGTGGTATTTTGCGGCACGCTCGCCGTGAAGTCAGAGGTTGAAATTCAGGAGGGCAGCGTCCGCGTCGTTAAGGAAGGGGTAGTCCCCAAGTTTGTCGATCATGTCGAACAGATCACCTTCAGCGGCAGATACGCCCGCGAGACCGGACAGGAGGTGTTGTACGTCACCGAGCGTGCGACCTTCCAACTGACGGATCGCGGCGTTGAACTAAAGGAAGTTGCGCCGGGAATTGACATCCAACGGGATGTACTGAACGGGATGGGCTTCAAACCAATTGTCGAGGACGTTTCGGTAATGGATGAAAAGGTGTTCACCGACCAACCGCTAACATTCCTGAACTTCTAATAGCAACTTGCGTTATCATAAAAGGGGTCTTTTGTAGCACGATCTGTTAGATTGTGATCCGAGTCCGCAAACTAACAGTTTGCGCTACATTGTTTGCCGATCCCGACTCGTCGAGGATGCCGATTCCGCGCAGCGGAATGCCGATAAATCGGCATCGGCATTAGCAACATCAAAATATCAACACGCCTTAGCAACTTGCGTTATTTTTATCTGCGAAATCTGGGTCCGTATCTACTTTTAGAACTAAACAGAGAGGAGGTAAAAGCCAATGTCACGACTGAAGGACAAGGTTGCCGTTATCACCGGCTCAGGCATGGGATTAGGTCAGGCGATGGCGCTGTTATTCAGCCGCGAAGGTGCCAAAATTGTCGTTCCCGATATCAATACAGCGGCTGGAGAGGAAACGGTGGATGCCATCCGTGCGGAAGGCGGCGATGCAGTTTTTGTCCGAGCGGATGTCTCTAAGGGGGACGATGCCGAACGGATGATCAGCACCGCCGTTGAGTCTTACGGCACCGTCGATGTCCTAGTCAATAATGCGGGGGTACAGGTCGAGAAAAATGTCCCCGACACCACCGAGGAGGAGTGGGACTATGTCTTGGGTGTGAACCTCAAGGGCACCTTCCTGTGTTCAAAGGCTGCTATCCCGCAGATGCGGCGTCAGGGTAGCGGGAGCATCATCTGTATCTCGTCCATCTCAGGGCTCGTCGGGCAGCCGAACCAAGCCTCCTACAACGCCTCCAAGCACGGTGTCATCGGATTGGTCAGAGCCATGGCGTGCGACCACGCGGGAGAGGGTATCCGGGTCAACGCAATCTGTCCCGGATCCATGAACACACCCATGGCGGCAAACATCCCAGAGGAACACCTCGCGCCGTATCGTAAGGCGAACCTTTTCGAGCGTTTCGCGGAACCGATGGAGGTTGCCTATTCCGCCCTATTCTTGGCAAGCGATGAATCTTCCTATGTCACCGGCTCCGTGATGACCGTCGACGGCGGATACACCACAAAGTAGTATAACACAAGTCCCGTAGGGGGGCGAAGCATCACACATAATTCGTAGGGAACGCAGATCTGCGTTCCGCTTGTTTACTAATAATCCTTTGCGCCTTTGCTTCCTTGCGCCCTTGCGTTAAAGGTTCAATGAACCGATGAACCAACATAGCCCCAGAAAGGAACAATCCCCATGAACGCTACGATTAAAATCGACCACGTCGCAGTTATGGTCAGCGATCTGGAAAAGTCGCTGCACTTCTACCGCGACCTGCTTGGGCTGGAGGTCGTCTCCCCCGAAGAACACAACGACGGTCCAATCTCTGAAATGGTTGCAATCCCCAAGGTACACATGCGCGAGTACCGGTTACGTGCACCCGACGGCATCCATGGCCACACCCGAAACGAGGGACCCGGCTTCACACTGGATCTCATCCAATGGCTCAATCCCACCAGCCCCGTCCAACGCTATCCCGTCAACCACGTGCCGAGCGCGCATATATGTTTCGGCGTCGAAGATGTCCCCGCCACCTACGAACGGCTGAAGGCAGCGGGCGTCGAATTTGTCTCGCCGCCCGTCCGTTTCACCGGCGAGGGTGAATGGCATGTGCTCTTCTTTTACGATCCAGACGGCAACCTGCTCGAACTCAACGAAATCGGCACAGGAGAACAGGTCCTCCACGAATATGATTGGAGCAACGGCTAACACCTATAGGACTTACGCACTTCAGTTCTAAAAGCAGATAGAGACGCAGATTTCGCTGATTTTCGCTGATAAAAACAGGAAGAAGGATAGAAATCTGTGTTCAACCCCGTTTATCAGTCCTATTTGAATCTCTAAATTCTGATGGGAGGAACTTCATCGGGTGCTTGCGGTGATAAATCGCCGAACTATAGGTATCTGAGTGTTCAACTGCGTATCATTGCGCGTCCGGACGGTGGATGAAGAAATGGGCGGCTACAATCTGAAGTGTGCAAGTCGCCCTGATGTCACAAAATGTCACATATTCTCACATATTTTGCATGTTTTCGTTAGTCTTGGGGCGGACCGTTGATGAACATTGGCTTTGACTTCGATCAGATGTCACATATTCTCACGTATTTATCACATATCCTCACATATTTTTTACTTGAGTGTGCGTTTTTGTGAGTTTTTGTGAGGTGGTTTAGATTTTTGAACCCTGATTTATGCCGTTCCCCCGATAGATCCCCGATACATCCCCGATGAATCGGGACAAGCGGGACAGGCGCGAGTCCGTGCCGAGACCGGGAGAGGACTTATGAGCCAGCTGCGTAAGTCCTAAGATTGTCAGGATTATAGCTGATAGCTGCCTCTGCCGTCTGTAATTATTATTTTAACATATCGGAATAACATATTGCAAACAAAAAGTTAATCATTCCGCCAGGACTTACGCGGTTGGCTGCTTAAAGCCCCGTACCGTTTCCCCGATGAATCGGGATTTCGCTGATGCTCAACTTGCCCGACCAATAACCCACCGGGGCGATATGTGTATATCCCTTCGCTCCAGATGAAGATCAATTTAGTAATTGGGTAATTTCCGAGCGATGTCCGGTGCGGTTGCAAACCGCACCTACCGGGTCTGGGGGAAATATAGAATTACCCGTTTAATTTCTTAAAACTCATGAGGAGCGCAATGTCTATAGGAAAATCAAATCCTCAACAAAGCGTAATTCATAGGGAACGGAGATCTCCGTTCCGCTTATTCTAAAGCCCCAGTTGCTTTTCGCGTTCCGAGGACTCCGATAAATCGGAGGAACCCCGCCTGTCCCGCTTGTCCCGATTCATCGGGGATGTATCGGGGATTTATCGAGGCGGGGCGACACATGTATTCCATCAAGGATAAATGCTTCTGACTCAGTTGATACTGCCTACCAGATATGTTATCATTTCCTTTAAGAAACATACATTGTCGAAAACGAAAAAGGACATTTCAAAATTTGCTTGGTTTCTGATAATAATAGACTACACTACGAGGAAATATGTACTGCCATCGGAAATTAGGACCGAACGGCTTGAACAACGCCAAAACAAGACCGACAATCAAATCGAAACCGTGAAATTGGAGATGACCACACAAATCTCGGAAGTGAGATCAGAGATAAATCAGGGCTTTTCTGACCTCCGAGGCGAAATGAATCAGCGGTTGTCCGACATGGACGCTTCGATACGACAACTTAACCAGAACCACATCGACCACCTGACGTGCCACGAATCGTGAAGGGATAAAAACCACATGGGAGGCATACGTTCCCCACACCTCCCTTGTGCCGAAACTTCAAAGGGGATTTGAGAAAGAGAGGACGCTATGCAAGGCTACAAATACGCTGGGAAACCTCTAACAGGGAAAGTTGCGGCTGACCTAATCTTAGAACTTTTTAATGGGCAGACAGATGTTCCCACTAGGGAGATCACAGCAAAAGTAACAGAACTTCACATCAGGCAAGACGGTTTTCCGGAGAGTTCCCCCACAGCCTTTCCTGTTACGAATGGTTTGGATCGTCTAAAATACGAAGGTAAGGCAAATAATCCGAAGAAGGGTTTTTGGAGCATTAATCGTGATGGACTCAAAGAGGACATTTTGGAGGCTGGAGATCTGAAAATAGAGTTAGAAAATTTTGGTGTCTTAAAACAGGCAGAATTTACGCTAGGAGATTTAACCGCTATTTGCGGCAAGAATAACACCGGCAAAACCTACGCAACCTATGCACTCTACGGTTTCTTGGAGACTTGGGCGAGACTGGCAGATTTCAAGATGACGCACAGTCAAATCCGACAATTGTCTACAGAAGGTGGCGTCAAAGTTAAATTGACAGAATATGTTAAACAGGCAGATCAACTGCTTGCAGAAATAAACAAACGGTATATCGATCACCTGCTGGAGCGGAAGGTTTTTGCAGCAACTGATGGACTATTTAGCGACAGTAAATTTGACATCAAAATAGGACCAATTGACATATTTGATAAAGAATGGGCAGGCGAAATAAGATACGGTTCTGAGAGAGGCATTACCTTTGCCAAGGAAACGAGGAGCAACGAGTTAATAATTAGATTGACGTCGGAGAGAAGCCTAAATGACACCCCTTTCATGATAGAAGACCTCATTAACGTCGCTATCGGCAGCCTTATTTTTTCCGATTATTTTCCGTCTCCTTTTATATCTTCAGTCGAACGCACCGGAGCCTCTATTTTCCACAGAGAACTTGATTTTGCTCGACACCGTTTACTAGAGCAGATCGTGCAAGCGGACCAAGAGGTGAGTCCGCAACCGTCAATCTCAGATTCTTACCAGAGGTATCCTATGCCGATAGAGGAAAACGTGGAATTTATACGCAAACTTGGAGACATTACGAAGATGCAGAGTTTTATTGCCAAAGAACATCCTGAAGTGTTAGCAAACTTCGCTGATATTATCGGTGGCGAGTATAAAATAACACAAGACAATCAACGCTCCTATATTCCCAAAGGGGCAGAGATTGAATTGAAGATGGCTGAAAGTTCAAGTAGCGTTCGTTCGCTATTCGATATGGGTTTTTATCTGCGTCATGTTGCTCAAAAAGGGCATCTACTTATGGTAGATGAGCCAGAGTTAAACCTACATCCGGAAAATCAGTGCCGCATTGCTAGGCTTTTTGCGAGTTTGGTGAATATGGGTATTAAGGTGTTTATCACCACCCACAGCGATTACATCATCAAAGAGTTAAACACCCTCATCATGCTCAACCACGATAAACCACACCTGAAAAGGATTGCCGAAGAAAACGGTTATCAGGATTCGGAGTTAATCCGATCCGACCAAGTCAAGGTCTATATGGCTCTGCCATTAGAGAAGGAGCAAAAGGAAAGCCAAAGCGGATTCACTTTCGTAGAGGCTAAGATCGATCCCGTGCTTGGCATTGAAGCCTCCAGTTTTGATGAGACAATAGATAGAATGAATCGCATTCAGGAAGACATTATATGGGGGGCAGAATAAAACCTATGAATGATATTGAAATATTGAGAGAAATGCTTGTTTGTAATAATGATGTCCAAGTGCCGTTACAACAGGGACAAGGTAGATCTCTTTCTGTTGAACTAACAGATAAGCAGGCAGATCCAACTGTAAGGATAACTGGGCTGCCTGATGACTCAATTGTTATCAGAGCCGAAACTTTTGAAGCACCCTGTTGTTTCTTTAAGGGGTCACAAGGTGAACGCAGACGCGCTGATTTTGTCATTGTATCTGATAATGGGAATCAGAAGAAGTGGATTATCTGTATCGAAATTCAAACCCAGGATTCTAAAACGGCAAGGCATGTCACGGAGCAATTAAAAGGAGCGATATGTGTTGTGAAGTATTGCCAATCTATCGGAAAAGAATTCTGGGAAGAAAACGACTTTCTTAATGATTATGAGTTCCGATTTATCAGCATGGTTCACACCAGTATAAATAAGAAAGGGACACAATACAAGGTACCGAATTCATTATGGGACAGCCCTGAAAAGTTTTGGAAAATTCCTGGTAATTATCACCGTTTTAGAAAATTGACTAATGGACAACCCTAAATTCCTTAAAATATGTCCGATAACCATCAGGAGGCAGTAAATGACTGAAATAATTGTCATCACCGGTTCAATCCTTGCCATAGGAGGTATTGGTGTTTCTATTTGGTCCTTCATAGACATAAGAAAACGGCATCGCAATAAGTAGTTTTGAGGTGAAAAGGAGACTTATGGCAACGACTGAACATACAATTAATGATGCCCTTGCCGGAGTATTGAGAGGGACACGTCGCGCTTGGCAGCAACCCAATGTCGTTCGTTCAGAAAACAGTGGTATGTTGAAAGGAAGCAATGAACGGCCTGATATCTTGGTTATAGAATCCACTGTTTCTCCTGTAGTGATTGAAACCGAGGTATTGCCAGCGGCTACTGTTGAATCGGACGCAATAGCACGTCTTGGGAAACAGATACGCGCTACAGGAAGGACAATTTTATCATCTATTGCCGTGCGCTTGCCTCAAAGACTGAGAACGAGGGAGGGATTCTTTTTACAGAGCGAATTAGAAGATGCGGATGATATAGAGATGGCACTTTATACCGGTAGTGGTCCGTCTGCACATTCCCGTTGGCCCCGTTCTGGTTGGATTCTTGGGGGTGTCTCTGATCTCTCAATTCTTGTGCAGTATGCGTCAGTTCCCCCCGAAGTTATCGAAAAGGCTGCAGATCAATTAGTTACCGGCGTTAGTGAGGCGGCTGGCTTATTAAGGGAAATGCTTGAGGAACATCCGGGAGCAATTCACCAGATAGGTGCAGAATTGCGGCAGACAGACAGTGACCAGACACGCCGTATGGCCGCCACAATTTTAGCTAACGCCTTCGTATTTCAGGAGAATTTAGCGGGTGGCCCAGATGAATTAGCAAACGTTAATTCGATCGAACAGCTGCGAGGGTCAGATAGTGGTCTAACCAAGTCTGCTGTCCTGACTGAATGGCGGAAGATACTCAAAGTCAATTACTGGCCCATCTTTGACATTGCTCGTCGTATACTTGAAGTGATTCCAACAGCAGAGAGCCAGCTGCTTATCGAGGGCTTAGCTGAAACCGCTGACAAACTCTTACAGGCGCGATTGATGCGTTCCCATGATTTGACCGGTGCTGTTTTCCAACGTCTCATTGCCGATCGAAAATTCCTTGCGGCTTACTACACTACGCCGGGGGCAGCGGCGTTACTGGTTGGGTTGGCTATTACCCCAGATACGCCCCTAAAAAGTGGATCATGGTCGAGCGCGGCTGATGTGACAGGACTTCGGATCGCTGACTTTGCATGTGGGACAGGAACACTGCTCTCGACTGCCTATCAGCGTATAAGTCAATTACACGAATTAGACGGTGGTGATGCTAAAGCACTTCACCCCGACATGATGGCGACTACTCTTGTTGGCTGTGATGTTCTGCCAGCAGCAACACATCTCACAGCATCAATGCTGGCGGGGGCACACCCAAGCGTGAAGTATAAGCAGAGCTCCATACTAACTGTGGCTTACGGTAAGCAATCTAATGGTGAGGTTGCGCTTGGCTCGTTGGACCTGTTGGACTCTCAAGGAAGGTTTGAAATCCTCTCCATCACCGCGACAAGTATGGAGGGTATGGGCGAGGCTGAGCAGAACACTTGGCGTTCCCTTCCTCATGCGTCTTTTGACGTAGCAATCATGAATCCGCCTTTTACCCGTTCCACTGGACATGAGGGCGAGAAGATTGGTGTTCCCAATCCGATGTTTGCTGCCTTCAGTTCAAGTGATGAGGAACAACGGTTGATGGGCAAAGCTACGAAAAGTTTAACAAAGGATACTAGTGCTCATGGTAATGCGGGGGAGGCATCAATTTTTTTGGTACTTGCTGACCGCAAGTTGAAGTTAGGTGGCGTATTGGCTTTGGTGATGCCGCTCAGTCTCATTTCAGGTGATGCTTGGGAGAAGTCCCGCGCGCTTTTGGCTGAACGTTACAGTCATCTTGTAATAATTTCTATAGCGGGGGCGGCTAGTGCAGACCTATCGTTTTCAGCCGATACACATATGGGGGAATGCCTGATTATCGGACGTAAATCTGAGACAGGAGGTACAAGAGCAACGTTTATCATACTGAACGAACGACCACAATTTCCGTTGCTTGGAGTGATTGCAGCTGAACAGATTCGTCGGTTGATAGAGAGTAAGAATCTCCGTCGCCTTGAAGATGGACCTGTAAACGGCACCCCTCTTCGCTTTGGCGCTGAGGTGATTGGTCAGGCGTTGGACGCTCCGTTACCAGTTTCTGGCGGTTGGAATTTATCGCGTATTGCGGATCTTTCTCTGGCTCAAACGGCGTATCAACTTGCACATAAAAAAAGCATCTGGTTGCCCACCATGGATAAGTCAGAGAGTGTTGATATACCTCTGACAACGGTGGCGAAAATCGGGGAAATTGGTCCTTACTCTCTGGACATCAGGGGTAATACATCGACAGGGGGCATCAGAGGGCCGTTCGATATTTCTCCAATTACGCCAAATCGTGTGCCAACTTACCCCGTGCTTTGGGCTCATGATGCAGAACGTGAGCGAACCATGTCGTTTGAGGGAGATAGTGAGGGTTTTCCACGACAAGGATCCACATCAGGGGAACAAGCGATAGTGGATCTTAAAGTGGAAAGTGTTTGGAACACCGCATCACATTGTCATTCCAACTGCGATTTCCAGTTCAACAGTCAGTCAACAGCGATGCAGTTCACGCCCCAGAAAACCATCGGTGGTCGTGCATGGCCGTCGATTAGCCTTTCATCTGTTGATCAGGAAAAGGCACTCGTTTTATGGGCAAACACGACGCTGGGTTTGTTGTTATATTGGTGGCATGCTAATAAGCAACAGTCGGGAAGGGGAAGCATAGGTAAATCAATGTTGCACACTTTACCCATTCTCGACGTAACCGCCCTTGACCCAAAGTCGCTTGCTGAGGCTGTGAAGCTGTTTGATACTATGAGTCAACAGCCACTTCTGCCCCTACATGAAATTGATAGCGATCCTGTTAGGAAGAAATTAGACGAAGCATTTGCCCGAAATGTATTAAGACTGTCCACGCCGATTCTCGCATCTGGTGGTCCGCTTGAGTTACTCCGCCGGAAGTTAAGCCAAGAACCTTCTATACGCGGTAGTAAATAGGCTATTGCTGGGGCCGAGACTGACGGCATAGAGGATAGCATCAACAACTAAACCAGCGACTAATTCAATCCGAATTGGGCAAACCCAATTAGAACCACATCGACCACCTGATGCACAACCAGAATGACAAGTGAAGCACTTTATCCAAACGCCACAGATAGGTGGCACCTTGAATTATACTACTATATATTGTGTATAATAATTTAGATGATGGAATATCTTGACTTACCTCATTTCTTGAGTTATAATTGAGGGGTGTGCATCATTATCGTCTGAATCAAGATTTTCAGGATAGAAACCGGAACGTGAAATGGGACTATTTAAGGACGGGACAGGATGCGTTTAGCCCCAGCGGGGCGACATGTTTATAGCATACGGATAGCCCCATACCCCAAAGCCCCAGCGGGGCGACATGTGCCATTTGTCTGAATCGCAGATTGCACGGAGGATTGCCCCGATGTCATCGGGAGGATTAGCATCTAAGATCGCGCATTGGGGAGCATCCTGATGAATCGGGAGAAGCCTCTCCCACACGAAAGCGATTTATGCACACCCCTCAGTTATAATTAACGATCAGGGGAGGTGACTAAATTGAGAAGAAGAAAAAAGCAAAACGCGGCGACCTTTAAGGTCGGACGCGATGCTAAAACAGGGCAGTTTATTCCTGTGAAAAGAGCGGAACGACGGAAATCAACCGCAGTTGTGGAAACAATTAAGAGACCAACAAAAAAATAAAACAGGGTACATTGACCAACTACAGTAAAGAAAAAATCGAAGATTAGTAGATTTAATAAAAAAAGCCGCAAGGCGGCCACCTTACGGCTTGTAGGATCACTTATTACGATAAGTATAGGTTTCGATAGGGTATATCGACGATATCAAAAGCGTATCATTCCACAATAGTAGCGTTTTTTTGGTCTATTGTGGTTAACCATCAGGCAAGTGGATAATTCCACAACACCGTCAGGGCTGCGTGTATCTACACACACCCGCTTTTTGTTTACTTACCGGCTTTTTCGATTATAGCATAGTCGCAGAATAAAGTGAACAAAAAATCAGTCAAAAAGCGAAAAAAAAATGAACCAAATGGGTAAAACCGGCAAAATCTGTAAGGAAAATAACTATTTCTGATGCAGGAAAGGTTGGTTAATCCCTTCCATAACTACTTAGGAGGAATAAATTATGCCTACAATTCCACAGGCACGATTTGATGAATTTCTTAGAGACATTGAACCAAGTTCAACAACGAAAAACAACGCATCTTCAGCGCACACGGATCTACGCGATTTCCTGAAAAGCGACGAAGATTTCAAGGATTACCACCAGAAGGACTTCCTATCGGGATCCTATTACCGCGATACAGCTATTCGTCCGCGCGAAAGGAACGGACAGACTGCACGGCCCGACGTGGATATTATCGTTGTAACCAACCATTCGATTAGCGACGATCCAAAAGATGTTGTCGATCTACTTTTCAAAACGCTTCAGAAAAAATATCCTAATATCCGTCGACAGGCTCGCTCTGTGGGCATCGAATCTAGCAAGGCGGATATGGATGTTGTCCCAGTCATACCATGCGGTACAATGTACCTCATCCCCGATAGAAAGCAAGAGGAATGGCTTCTAACGAATCCGCCCGGACACACAGCATGGACAACACAGATGAATGCTTTGGCTAGTGAGCGCTTTAAACCTTTGGTGAAACTTATGAAGTGGTGGCGACGAGAGAACCCCACTAGAGCGAAGAAACCGAAGGGCTTCGTTATAGAGTGCCTTACTGCTGAGTGCATGAATTACTTAGAAACCTATTACGGCGAACTGTTTGTCCAAATTCTGGAGAGTATTGTTAATAAGTACGAGTTGGATGTCCTCTTTAATACCGTTCCAAAAATTCTTGATCCAGCTGGGACCGGCAATTACGTAACTGATGGCATAACCCCTGCTGCCTTCGCAGACTTTTTTAATAAGGCAAAGGCACATGCCGAACTTGGTCGAAAAGCCCTCAACGAAACTGATGTAGAGAAAGCTACAAAACTGTGGAAAAAGATTTTTGGAGATCGGTTTCCAAAGACGGAAGCGTCACGTTCTGAAAGCCTTTTGGAACGACCGGTGAGACCATCCTCACTCACTTTTCCAAATAAACGTGTCACCCCGAACAAGCCGAAAGGATTTGCCTAATGTGGTACTTAAACAACTTAGCGAGATGCCATCAAGAGTTTGATGCCGTTGCAGCATTAGCTACCGAGGCACCCTGGCTTATGGTGGCGGTTTGGAGTATCGACGATGGAAAATTATGTCTCGTTGCAGACATTGAGGCCTATGGGCATCGCTATCCGGTGCAGATGACCTATCCTGCTAACTATCCAGCCAATCCCCCGACCATTCGTCCAAGGGAAGCCAAGCAACATTGGTCCAGTCATCAATACGGTTATGGTGGTGAACTGTGTCTCGAATGGGGACCCGATAATTGGCACGATGAAATCACAGGTGCCGATATGCTTCTCAGTGCATATAAACTCCTCATCACTGAGAATCCAAAGGATGAGGAGTCTGCACCAACAATAGCCCCTTCCAGACATTCATTGACATTCGGGCAAGAATTGAGAATTACTGTGCGCAGATTCTTAGCCGATGACACCCTCATGAAGTACACACAGTCACTTCCTGACAGTACGTGGGGTAAGGCTCAGTGTTGGGTGATGTATAGTCGAGAAACCATAACCGCCTTTATACGAAAGTTGACGCTTTCTGGTGGTCAAAGCTGGTCCAACCCTACCGTACCAGCTGAATTAAAAAAAACCACCGCCCAGATCAAATGCTACTTTTTCAAAACGACTCTAGAAGCAGCAGATCTGAAATCTCCTCGGTCCGACGAACTCATTAATACGCTTGAAGAACAAAGTTACGATGTTTCAGAACTTAGGACAGAATCCATTGAAACACAATCCATAGTTTACCTGCTGCTTACCGATGCCAATGGACATCTGCATCTATTTTGGATTTCAACAGAAAATAAGTGTATACCATTCTTACGAATAATTATTCATGACGAATCAGAAAACAACCGTCTTTCACCTGAGTTTAGCAATCTTGCCACAAAAACAGTTGGAATTGTTGGACTTGGTTCAGCAGGCAGTAAAATCGCGCTTTCTCTGGCGAAATCTGGGGTAAGGAATTTTGTCCTTGTTGACCACGATGTGTTTCTACCAGAAAACATTTGCCGCCACGAACTCACTTGGGAAGATATCGGTCAGCACAAAGTTGACGGGGTTGCTCATCAATTGAAACTCATTGATCGAGGTGTCGCAGTCAAATGCCATCGCCTCAAGCTATCAGGACAAGAGGCGACGGCATACGTTGACGGAGTGCTTTCCCAACTCGGGTCAGCCGATCTCATCATTGATGCGACAGCTGACTCCATCACTTTCAACCAATTATCGACTGTTGCTTGTCAGCAAGAGACACCAATGGTATGGCTGGAGATCTTTGCAGGTGGTATTGGGGGACTGATTGCTCGATTTCGTCCCAGTCGCGATCCTGAGCCCAAAACGATGCGAGACTACCTCTTAGATTATTTCGCACAACAAAACGCACCAGAGATAGAGGTAACTGCGGATTATACTGCAATTGATGCCGAAGGTGAACCTCTCATGGCCAGCAATGCAGATGTGGCGGTTATTGCAGAAAGTGCCACACGGATGGCTCTTGATATTTTGACTGAGTCTGAGCCATCAGATTTTTCTTATTCGATGTACTTGATTGGCCTCTCCCACGGTGGGATCTTTGAAGAACCATTCCACACCATTCCGCTTGATCTCAGTAATGTTGAGTTAACTACCACTGTGTCTGACCTTTCAGATGAAGAGAAAGTAGAAACCCTTAACTTTCTGGGAAAACTGATTTCAAAGGCAAGCACATGAAAATCTACCTGCTGAATAAGATAGAAAAAAGACTTAGTCTCGCACTTGAGAAAGCAGGTCCTAAAGAAATCGGTGGTGTACTTATGGGTGAACACATTGGTGAGGAAAAGTTTCGTATCGTCGATCTGACAATTCAAAAACATTCTGGAACCGTCGCATTCTTCGTCCGGTGGGTGGCTGATACTGTTGCCTCATTGCAGAGATTCTTCAAGCAAACGGAATATAATTACAGAAAATTTAACTATCTTGGAGAATGGCATTCGCACCCTTCATTCCCGCTCACGCCGAGTTCAAAGGATATTCAGTCAATGTTGGAGATTGTTACCGACACCGACATCGGCGCGAATTTTGTGATATTGCTTATTGTCCGGTACAAAGAAGCAGAAGAAATTGAAGCAACTGCGACAGCTTTTCTTCCAGACAGCAGCTATTTCGAGTGCAAACTAGTAAAGGAGTCATAATTTTGAGTAAGAACCGAAAAATATCGTCCTTGTTGTCGCCTCAAGCGACCGGTGGGGACATTGCAGAAGGCGGTTTCCAATACCAAGCAAACCTGATTATTGCTCGTATTCCGAGCTGGTTAGCCCAAGATGGATTTACGGAGATGATTCGTGAATCGCTGGGTGATGTCGAAGCTAAATTTTTTGCCCCTAGCAGAGGCTTTCGTGGTGAATTTATCCAGTACAAGAATCATCGCATGACGCCGAGTAAGTTTTGGTCAGAGATCGAGCACTTTCAGAAAATGGATCAGGAAGTCCCCGATTTGTATCAACGATTTGCGCTAGCTTGTACAGGGGTTTCCGACGAACTGGGACCGATGATTAATGCCTTACGGCAAGTTCGAGATCCGTACCCCTTTTACGGTGGAGCGCAACAGATACAAAATACCTCCTACGATGATTTTGTCCAAGTTGTTAAAGGGTTGGACAAATCCAAGGGGATGGCTGATTTTCTATTCGATAAAGTAGATTTCGATATTGATTTGACGGATGCAGAAGACCATCCTCGAGAACTTTTCAGGGAAGCTCTTTTTCAAATCTATCCCGTTTTTGAGGAATTGCCGGCGAAATTCAGTGGGGCTGCATACTCACGGTTGGTAGAATTGGTCCAATCCCGAAAGAAACAACCCATCTATCGCGGGGAATTGGAAGAAGCAATTTGGAAGGACATTGAACCAGAATATCGCGCTGACCCCTCGATCAGAATCCATACGATCCACGATGACTCCGATGAAGGTCCAGAAGGTAGCCTCCAACTGAACTGGAAATCGTGTTTCGGTGGGCGTGAACGTAGCTTTCCGCCGGCAGATGTCTGGAACAGGCAAGTCATTGGAGAGATCCAATCAACCAGAGAGTGGTTGATATCGACGCAGCGTTCACGGTGTATCCGTTTGAGTGGCCATCGCAGATTGTCTGCGTCTATCGCTCTTGGTTCCATCTTTTCCGCGGTTTCTGGATTTATGATTGGAATGGAGACGAAGGAAGGAATCTGGTGTACTAATAATCATCCGCAGGCAAATACACCAGATTATCTATGGGAACAGGACATTCACGATGATGAATTGGCAGAGGAGATAGTAGTAGGCATCTCAATCAAGAGGAATATTGCTAAGGATGTCGAATTATACCTAGAAACGATGGACTTCCACGGTCCTCGTCTCTACCTTTTTAGTGACAACGCGGTACTCTCTGCAGCTCATGCAAACCGAGCCGTGGAAAAGGCAAAGCAGATAATTGACGTATTGGTTAATGCTGTTGGCGCGAAGAAAATCCA
Organism: Candidatus Poribacteria bacterium; assembly: GCA_965220385.1. Lineage (GTDB taxonomy): Bacteria > Poribacteria > WGA-4E > WGA-4E > PCPOR2b > PCPOR2b. Next base: position 3,922,244 of record OZ244825.1, read on the forward strand.
CCTCTTCATCGCTGTACCTGCACAGTTCACACTTTTCTTAGGTCATCGTTTGAATGCAATGGGTGAAATCCAATGCTATGAGTACCGAAATACCAATGTATATGTACCTACATGTTTGATTTCCACGTAGGCAGAATAGCCAATCAGCAATCCATTGAGAGGAATACGGATTGAATTATACCACAGAAGGAGACGATTCAATGAAATATCAAAAAAAATACATTTAAGAAAGGAAACCGAATTATGCCCCGTGCACAAACAACCATCTTGCTCACCGTCATGATAGCATCGTTTCTCGGTTGTCTCCTTATCACCGAGGCTCAATCCGATGAAGGTACAAACGCAACAGAGGTCCAATCTACTCAAGAAGACAGAAAGACAACAGGTGCCCAATCTGTTCCTAAAAAGAAACGCTCAATTGATTTCTCCATAAACGGAGGTAAAACTACCCAGAACCTAAACTTCATTGGTAAGCAACCCATCAATCCTAATTTTATGGAGGGCGGACTTGAAGTAAAATTTTTCTTGACACGTCACGAAGGGAAAACTATTGCCGAATCCTACACCGTTCGTCTTGAAGAGGTATCCTTCCATAAATTCTTCAATCTTTTCGCCGCAGGTGGATATATTGAGATGGAAGGCGATCTCCCAATAAAAACTGATCCACTCCTCCATTTGAGCGGTTATACCGAAGCCACATTATACCAGAGAGATCAAAAAAGTGACTATGTAGCAAAAACCGGTCTCGGCTTCTGGTTGGAAGGGCGACAGATAGGAAAAGAACTGGAGTGTCCAGACTATTTGACTGAACAAGAGTGCGGTGAATTCACACGATTCCTTACCGGCATCCGTGCACACCTTGACATCGCGTGGCGTATAGGCTCGTGGGGCAAATTCTCCATGCTGGCTGAATACCTCCCGCAATTGAGATTCGATAGCTATCAATTTCGCGCTTCGGTATCACCCGAACTTGAAATCAAGCTCCATGAAAGGATCTCGTTCGTTCTCATGAGCGAAATTGACTACGATTCTGAGATATCACAACTTACGGCAGAACCATGGCTAAAAGTTATCGATCCGTGGGAAACACGCTTGACCTACCTCTTTCGCCATGAGTTCGAGTAGATCTATCCCCCCGAAATAGGCCGCTCATACGCAGCAAACAGCGTCCGCTGCGGCTCACGAACACAATCTGCTTCAACATCCCCAGTCCCCTACGCCGCAGTTACAATCATTTCCCCAATTAAGAGGGAGCCCAAAGCACCTACACAAACAAGAAATACCCGCCAAATGACTTTTCACTTGTGTTAATTACTGTTACACATTAGTAACTTTTCTATTGACAACCCCGCCATCTATTCTGTATAATTCCCTCACACAAGACGTCCTACTGATTGGCAGAATCTGTCCCGAATTGCTATCCTTCACAAATAACGGCAACTTTCTTGCAGAGGCAAGGCAATTCCGATGAAAAATTAAAATTTGTCAAAAAAAGTCAAAAATTGTAAAGGAAACCCACCAATGCCGAGAAAGAAAAAGATCTCAGAGATCCCATTCCAACTGACCGACAAGCAACGCATCGCGCTTGAGCACCAACACATCAACCCACAGGGACTCGGGGTCAAGCAAGCAACCTACGACGCCTGGTTCAACGATCCCTACTTTCGCGGACTCTGGCACACCATTGAGGAAGAGGAGATATACTACGACGAAATCAACAAGTATGATATTGAATTTAAAGCCGCCGTATTGGTATACTACGGTTTCACATACGAAGCGGTCGAAGATTACCTATCCCTCAAATCTGGGACCATCATCGAGCGATTCTATTCCGACAGCGATGAAGGCGATATCTTCCACTACGCGCTTACGCATATCGAAGAATACGACCCCAAACTTGAGAAGAAGAAGCAAGCTACTAAGGCAGAAATCGAAAGTAAACAGTCGCTGGCACTCCCTCTAATTATCACCGGAAAGAGTGACCAAGAGGTAGCGGACGAAGTTGGGGTGTCGCGCCAGACAGTCCACAACTGGCGAAACAAGGATAGCGACTTTAAACAAGAACTGGAGGAAACGAAAGAAAGTCTACGGCAAGCACAACTCGTCACCATATCAAAAATTGCGGATAAGGCTTTCAAGACTGTCGAAGAATTGCTCGACAACCCAGACCCAAAAATTAGATTGAAGGCAGCGCTTGATGTGCTCAAAGGAACCGAATGGAAGCCGCCTAAATGACACCGGGCATAACCGCAAGGACCTTCCCACTGTCCCGATGAATAGGAGACTGAAAGTTTCTAGGATTAAAACAAACATAGAGAGCCAGATGGAGGAGTATTTGGACAGAGGAGACAAGCGGCAGATGGTTGTGCTTTTCCATGATGTCCAAAGCGTCATTGCTTATAATCCCGGAGAACTTATCGACAAAATCGATCGAGTGGCGCGGGATGAAGATTACACGCCAGACTTCCATCTGAGCAAATCAGCGATGAAGATGACACTAAAAGCGCAAAGCGACGAAAACTAATGTTGACATCAAACTTATGGTACATCCTCATCGCGTTTCTGTCGAATTTACCGGTCGCGGTAGTTTTCGATATGAAGGCGTTTGACCCGAACACCGATCTGCGGGAACATCCGGACATACACCGCGCCCCGCCTGTGTGGACGGACAGTCCGCAATACGGGACGCACGAGGGTTATTATGTCCTGTATTATCCACATGCGAAACACATTCGGATTTCGATGCCGATGTACGAAAAGCCTTATAAGACGCTGCTGTGTCTTGGGTTTACGCCGGAGCAGATTCTATCGGCTAAATGGACACCGGATCAGTCTTTGGATAACCCCTATAGCTATGAGATAAAAACGGATCAAAGGACATATAGAGTCCGTCTTTCACACTTCGAAGAATATCTTGGCGGACCCGACTTTTTGCACGGTCGGGGCGCCGACTCCGTTTCCATCTATTGGGATTTCGACACAGATGAATGAGGGCATCTCACAATTCTTTATATTACATTTACTTCCCCGATGAATAGGGGACTGAAAGTCGAATCGAATTGATGTCGAATCGCGGCGCACCCAGCAGTTACATTTACTTCCCCGATGAATAGGGGACTGAAAGCTTTTCTCCCGTAGGAGGGGCCTCCCTGCCCCGACCCCCGTCGCCCTACGCCGCAGTTACAATCACTTCCCCAATTATGGTGAATTAGAGAAATAAGTAGACATTACCAATAACTCCAACCTTCGCGAAGTTTCCAAAGTCCCCCTAAACCCCTCTGATAAGGGGGAAAGACAAGTTGCTTTGAATTCCGATTCATCGGGGATGCCCCTCTCATAGATATTTGCCCTTCGCAGTTTCTATCTGTGTGAATCTGCGTCTTTACCTCCGATTCTTTACCGTATCACGCTTACGTTCTCACATGTCGCCCCGCTGGGGCTCTGGTGTGTGGTGGCTCCGATATCCTATAAACATGTCGCCCCGCTGGGGCTAACAGCAAATGCACATCCGCTGCGTCCGGTTTCCGTTTTTTAATCCGCGTAATCCCTTAATCCGTGTTAATCCGCGATTCAGATGGCTTTGCATCCCGATGCGGCATCGGGGCAATAATATGGGAAAATTAAATGCCCCTAGACAGCGATTGAAAAGGCTTGAATAAATTACATGACGGCTGTATAATGTTTTATCATTTAGCAATTCAGATATTGGGAGGCTATCATGGACGCTGCGACAAGCGTAACCATAATCTCAACAATTATCGGGGCAGTCGTAACGATATTAACCACGTTTATCTTGATTATTAAGTTTGTTAGAGAGCCTCTTGAGAAACGGATGGACAGGCTTGATAGCAAGATTGATATAGTCAAAAATGACTTGCAAGCCCAAATCAATACAGTCAAAAATGACTTGCAAGCCCAAATCAGTAAGGTAGACGAAAAAATTGATATAGTCAAAAATGACCTGCAAGCTCAAATCAATAAGGTAGACAAAAAGTTGATGACTTATATCAAATGTTACTCGCTCATTTCATGAAATTGGATAATAACCCATCAAAAAGTCAAGATGAATGATTCAGTTGATTACCCACTGCCTCGCCCAAAAGCCTCGTCTACCCTATATCCCCCTGCAATTATAGTAGATTTTAGAATTAATGAGACACTCCAAACCGGTGCGGTTAAAAACCGCACCTACCAGGGGCGAAAGCGTCTATCTGTTTTTAGAATTCACCATAGTAGATGTTTTCAGCACCAACACCTCTTATTTCTGTGGTATGCGAAAAGAAAATACCATTCGTGAAGATTCACGTGGATTCATGGATGTTTTTGTCTCAACTGTCTAACCAAAACAGTAGGAGGATACCATGACAACCCGACTTCTAATATGCCTAACCCTATGGAGTCTCTACACAACAGGCTGCCTGAGCGGGACAACGCAAGAAATCGAAGCCAAGCCCGAACCGGTAGAACCTGCAACACCGGCATCGCTTGGGGAGCTTCACTTATCATCGACACAACCGAGTTACAGCCTCACGGAACCGATACCGCTTGAGATAACACTCCAGATGGGAAAGTTCGATCTGCTCGTGCCGTATGCAGCGGTCACAGGTAGGGGTGCATTTTCAAAATTGGTCGTCAAAGACCGGCTGGGGCAGGTTATCTCACCCAAACCGCCGATAACCTTCCCAGCGAAAACGAGGACAGTGATGTGGGAGGACAGGGTGGTGAGTTGTATCCACGGAACCGAATTGAAGGCGGGAGAAACCAGAAAGGCGGGATTAAAAGACCTGAAGTCCTACTATAGGCTCGGTCCGGGCGATTATACGTTGCAGGTGGTTATGGATCTGAAAGTCTATCGGGAGATCTTTTCGCCTGAACCGCCGGAGGTGTTGGAGATAAAGAACGAAATTCGGATAGTGCAATCAAACGATCAGATGCCCGACGACACGAAGGCGCAGATGATCCACAATTTGGAGAAAGAGCTTGAAGGGCTTCGGCGCGGAGAGGCGGCGCAACTGGACGGGATCTATCTCCTGATGAATTCTTACCGGGGCTTGGCAACCCTTGAATCCAACACCGTTCCGCTGACGATACAGTAGGGCTAAACAGATATGCCACACCGACTCAATGCGGCTAATGCGGCAGCAGCGATCCCCTCGGCATCGATTCCGAAGTGTCGGTAAAGCTCCGCACGATCGCCAGACTGACCAAACTCATCCACGCCGAGCGGGATAACCAACTCCCCATAGACGCTCCCCAGCCAAGATAGAGCGTGCGCGGCGCCATCGTGGACGGTGACAATCGGCGCGTGTCGCTCATTGGTTGGGATCAGCCAATCGAACGGAGTAGATCCCTCACCTGTGGGAGTGGCAGCCCTGCCACGACTGTATCCGGGGGACTGCTGCATCGTCTGCCACGCTTCAAATAGTCGGCGCGGGCTGCTGAGATTTAGCACATTCGCAGCTATCCGCTGTTCACGAAGGATCTCAGCAGCCTCAATCGCTTCTGGGATCATGACCCCAGTTGTCGCAATGTGAACCAACCGCTCTCTCGGAACGACCGGATCAACGTTGCGCCAATCTACCAACCGGTATCCGCCAGCCAACACCTGCCGTTGCAATTCGTCCTCCCCCAAACGCTCCAGAGCCGGTGTGAGTAGCTTCTGATCAATCAGCTTGGTAGACAGCCGCAGATAGGTCGAGCGGCCCTCCTCCCGGTCGCAGCACTGACGGAGCGCCTCCAGCAGTATCCACTCCACCTCCTGTGCAAAACACGGTTCGTAAGCATTGAGTCGGGGGATTTCCGCACCGAGTGAAGGTGTAACGGTGGATTGGTGCGCCCCGCCCTCCGGCGACAGGGTAATACCCGACGGCGTCCCAGCGAAGATAAATTTCGCCCCCGAATACTGGGCATAGATGAGCGCTTCAAGACCGCGGCACACAAACGGGTCGTAGACCGTGCCAATCGGAATGACATGTTGCCCGCACAGTTCAGCCGACAAGCCGAGCATCCCCAATAACGTAAAGAGATTCATCTCCGAGATGCCCAACTCAATGTGCTGTCCATCGGGTCCGTGCTGCCAACTTCGGAGTTCGTTCGCCTCACTTTCATAGTCCTGCACCTCATGCGGCGTGAACACGCCCGTCTTGAGAATCCAACCCGACAGGTTGGTAGACACCGAGACATCCGGCGACGTTGTGACAATCCGATCCGCCAACTTCGGCGCCCGCGCTACCCGCATCAGCAACCGTCCCAAAGACTGCTGCGTACTCAAATCCCCTTGGGTCGGAAGAGAGAGCGATGTCGGCACATCATCGGCGGAAAGCAGTTCTGGTGGCGTGGGATTGGGCGGAAAAAGCCGATCCGCAACCTCCAAACACAGTCGATCGGGAGGCGACCCCGGATCAAACCGTTCCCACTCGTCGGCTGCGGATACCCCCAAACGCTCCCGTAAATTATCTATCTGCCCTTCACTCAAGAGCATCGAATGGTTGAGTGGGTGTCCCGCGATAGGCAGTCCCCAGCCCTTAATCGTATAAGCGAAGATAATTGTTGGTCGTTCAGGTTCCGCCTCAGCCTGCGACAACACATCAAGGAGCTCCTCCAAGTCGTGCCCGCCCAAGTTACTTATCACCGACGGCAGCGTCTCGTCCGAGATGTCTTGAATCGCCGAGGCAACCTCAGCGTTATCAATCCCCTCACAATCAATGATCCGAGTTCGGAGTTCCTCACCGGGCAGCCGAATCAGCGCCTGATACTCCTCATTGCTCATTTCGTCTATCCGTTGGCGCAAGGCAGCACCACCCGGTTGTTCAAAGAGGCGCTGTAGCCGCCGACCGTATTTGGTTTCAAGCACCTGCCAACCGCTCTCCTCGAATAGACGTTGAAGCTGACGCGCCCGGATGCCCGGCACCACTCGATCCAAGCTTTGCCGGTTAAGGTCCACGATCCACAGCAGGTTGTCTATACCGGTGAGCGCTTGGTCAAGAATCGCCTCCCACACATTGCCTTCATCCAACTCAGCGTCGCCAATCACCCCCACGAAACGATGTGAGCTCACATGACCGAAGTGGGACAACGCATAGCGATGTGCCAATGCCCCAAAAGCCGGCGCAACCGCCCCCAGCCCCACAGAACCGGTCGAAAAGTCGACTGCGTCCGGATCCTTCGTTCGGCTCGGATACGCCTGCAGCCCACCGAACGATCGAAACATGGTCAGATACTTTTTCGGCAGTTGACCCAGCAGGTATTGGATCGCATGAAAAACCGGCGAGGCGTGCGGTTTAACCGAGACACGGTCCCCAGCTTGAAGGAAATGAAAGTAGAGCGCCGTCATGATCGAGACCATTGATGCCGAGGACGCTTGGTGCCCCCCAACCTTCGCCTGATCCGGACTGGGACGCAGGTTGTTCGCATAGTGAATAATGAGCGTCGCCAACCACAACACACGCTGCTGAATTGTATCTAACGTTTCCAGTAGTTCTTTTGAAATAGGCTGATCAGCGTTTTTCACAGTCTTCCACCTCTCTTCCAAACCGCACCGCATTGCTCCCAAGCCCGGCTTCTAACCGCACCGCACAGGCGCAGTTGGAAACAGCGCCTACCAAACGGGAGAACGGTAGGGGCAGTTTCTAACCGCACCGCATCCCGATTCATCGGGATAAATCGCGAACAGCGCCTACCATACACGGGGAGCGAAAGCGTCTATCTGTTTTTAGGATTGACTATAGCATGATAGCACAGCCAGTTCATTCTATCAACCGCGAAAACTTCTAATTGACAGTTAGACCCCCAACAAATATAATTCTACACAATACAGAAGCTACAGTTTTCAAAGTAAATCGTAGGTCGAGATTCATATCTCGACACTCAAACGTCGATTTTGGAAAATCGACCTACAGAAATCCGCAATCGCTTCCGAGGCGTGATCAAAGGATTGGAGAACCCAACTCCTACGAAGGGACATCTGCCTGTACATACCTCTCAATTAGCCGATTGCAATGAAATGCCAACACGCCCTAGTACACTGTCAGATAAATGCTAATGGTCCTGCTCGTAGTGGATTGACAAATCCACCACACAGATACCTCGCACATTGCGCTATAGTCCGGGCTTATGGCTTGGATATGGCTATCCAAGCCGAGCGGTGAGTGGCTTGTCATAATTTGCATGACAGTGTACTAGGGCTCTGTCAGATAAATGTAGCGCAAACTGTATGAAGGTTAATTTATTAATTCGGTAATTTCCGAGTGATGTCCGATGCGGTTAGAAACCGCACCTACCGGGGCTGGGGGAAAATATAGAATTACCGATTTATTTTCTGAAACCTCATTTAAGCAATATTGAATAATAAACTTTCGATTCTCAGTAGGTGTCGCACCCGTAGGGGCGGGGTTTCCCCGCCCGCCATCGATGTAAAATGTGCATATTTAATATTGAAACTTGCTTAGTTTGCGGGCGAATCATCCCGATTCTATCGGGCTGGTACAAAAGCCTCCTTTAGACGCCTCCCCCGCAAAGAGGGCTTGGATATGGCTATCCAAGCCGAGCGGTGAGTGGCTTGTCATAATTTACTTGACAGAGTACTAGTAGGACAACACTTTCAAGGATAGCATACGAGGGAAAGGACAGAAATGGAAGATAGGAAGTGCACCGATACGTCGCTTTCTCCGTTCCACACACTGCACATTACGTGCTACATTCTACTCTGCCTTGCTTTCATCGGCATCCCATCAAGTGGACTGAGTGAGGAAAGAATTCTCGACTACATCGTTGCTGTCGTGGACGATCAGCCAATCACGTTCCGCGAGCTGGAGAACGAGCTAATCCTCATCGCCATTGTCAGCAATCCGCTTGTCATACTGGGCGAAGTGGCAAACGAGCTAAACCTCGAAGAACTTAAGAATCCCCCGGACACAGTCAAACGAGCGGTTTTGGAAGCACTAATCGAGCAGAAACTGATGTTACGAAAGGCAGACGATATCGGGATGTTACTCTGGAGTTGGGGGAAAAGGGTGAATACGGAAATTCAAGCACTGAAGGCGTTATATCGCGACGAGGCGTTGTTCTTCGCTGCGCTGGAGCAGCTTGGATTAGAGTATCAGGAGGTCGAGGAACGGATAAAGGCAGTCTTAATTGTGAATGCACTTACTGTCCGCCAATTTCGCAACAGGATCGACGAAAAACAGATCAATCAGCAGGCGCCCCAATATTTTGAACAACATCGATCAGAATTCATTGAACCCGCACAGATTCAATTTCAGTATATCTTGGTCCGTTCAAGACCGGACGATGCAGCGGATCTGCAAGCCAAAGCCAAGGTCCTCGCCGAGACAATCTCCTCCCAGTTGAGAACGGTCGCAACCTTTCAAGAGATCCAAGAAGCTTATCCCGACCACCCGCTGCTTCGGCTTCAAGAAGAACCGCAAACCGTTCCAATCGACACAGAAATTCGGGGGGCAATCGCTGATTTGGTAGTCAACGAAGTTAGCCAACCCATTCCCGTCCCCGAAGGCTACCTCATCGCAAAGCTGCTCAAAAAAACGCCACCTCGCCAGAAGACATATTCAGAAGTCAGCCAAGAAATTCAGGACATACTTATCGCGGAAGAACTTCAGACGTTGAGAGAAGTGTGGCTCGCCGAACAGAAGGCGGCGGCGGATATTCGTATATTAGACGCAGAATTGAAAAAAATACCGTTAGTCTTAGGTGCGGCGCAAGACCGAAACTAAAAAGCCCACAAAAATCATCGGGATGCCGGGTATATCGCAATCTCATACCCACCATCATTTCAAGACCACCATCCGGTGTATGCCTACAAAATCGTCCGCTTCCAAGCGATAGAAATACGTTCCGCTGGCAACCCGCTCATTCATATCGTTGCGACCGTCCCAGTACAGGGCGCGATCACGCGTTTTGTAGTAACCGGCGGATAGATAACCCAGATCGAACCTCCGGACCTCACGCCCCAAGAGATCATAAATGGTAATTTGAACATACGCAGCCCGATCCAGTTGAAAAGGAATCCACGTCTCCGGGTTAAACGGATTGGGATAGTTAGAGAACGCCTCCGTCCGAGCAGGGCGCAACTGGTTCATAAAGAAGGGTTCCACCTCGACGTGCAAGGATTGTCCGTCCACCGAGACGAGATGCGCTGCCCCCACAGCAATCGTGCGGTTCAACGATTGCACCGAGTCCGACGAACTATCCAATTCCAGCGTAGCCAGACGCGCCCGACCAAGCCAAGGGTGTCCCCCACCAAGTTTGGCACCCACCACCGTCCCAGATTGAGCGATCTCCTCCAGATGAAATACATCGTTATCGGTTCTGTTCAATTCCATTTTCAGAAGCCCTTCCGGTGCGATCCGGATGTGGTAACCTATCAGAGGCACAACCGTATCAACCATCAGGTCAAGTAAAAGAGTATTCCCTGAAAACCGAGGATTGTCAAATCTGATCGTCGCCAACCCGGTAGCAGGCACGCGCCCAGGTGCCGCCGGACTCTCGTTCGGATCCGCAAAATGATCCCCGACAGCAATCAGATCGAGCAGGTTCACAATCCCATCCCGATTCACATCCGGGTTTTGACCGAAAAGCACCCCATCTATCGCCCTACCGAATTGGGCTGCTACCGCGATGAAATCAAGAACCCCCACAACTCCATCGCGATTCACATCCCACGGATCCATGTACACATCAAGAACTGGACTCTGCTTGATCAACTTCAAAGTCCCGTCCGACGTTGAGGCAACAGAAACAATGAAAGTGGAAATCCGTTTTGCTGACGCGGTTGCGCCTGACCTACCCCCACCAGCCCCATAAACAAGGGTAATCGTGTCGTCGGGCATGAGGGTCTGAACAGTGACCTGAATCCTCTGATTGGTGAACCTTACATCGCCGATAGCACCGGTTGACGTAACGGTTGTGTATCCGGGAAGCCCTGCGACATCCTGAGGAGGTGTCCAACCTGCTGCGATATCAACCGTCAAGGTGCCACCGCGTATCACCCCCTCAGCGGTATAGGTAATTACAATTTCGTTGCCATCGGTATGCGCGGCAACAGCATACGGTGAAATTGTAGCAGTACCAGAGCCGTCCGGGGTGGCGGGTGGCGGCTCAAACGCCAGATGTTTCGCCATGAATTGAAGCGACTCCTCGGCGATGAATGTGTGCCGCCCACTACCTGATACAAACTCACTATCGGTACTAAGCAATTGTTCATCGCCGTGTGTTACAAACTCATGGTCGATGTCAAGTTCCGTCAATTTCTGATGCAACGCTTCCGCCTGTCTGAGGAACGCCGTATCGTCCTGAAGGCCATGGACTAACTTAACTCCATTCAGTCGCACCGGTCGTTCCGGATTTTGTCTTAACCGCTCGGAGTATCGGTCTAACTCATGAATGATGTCATTCTCAATAATCCGTTCCCACACATCCTCATTGCGCTCCCAAAATGGGACATCCGCCTTTAATCTGTACGGCAAATCAAGGTAGCAAGGAGGTTTGTCCGGATTAGAGGCGACTCCCGCTAAATACGCGAGACCGTTACGAAACGGCAAACTAATCCTCTTCAAGGTATCAGAATCGGCTAATGCGTTCAGTGCGTCCCAAAATGCGTCGCCAGATTTCTCTTTAAGCGGCTCCATGAGGGTGATAACAACGCCACCCTTCTCCGTAAAAGACGTTATCAAATCGTCCTCAAAATCATAGGTCCCCGCTTGGGCAACAACCACACTGAACACCTCCGGATATTTGAGCGCAAGGTGCATTGAACCGTATGCGCCCATTGAAAAACCTGTGATTCCCCGACTGTCCCGGTGGGGTATTGTCCGATACTGCCTATCAATGAAATTGACCAAATCCCTCCTGATGTACGTCTCGTAATCGCCGATCGTTGGCGAACTGAGATACTGGCTCCCGCCAAACCGATTCGAGCCATCGACAAATACAGCGATAGCTTCTTGAATTTCCTCACCGAAGATCATACGGTCCATCGCCGATTTCATCTTCCGGGTTAGACTATTTGAAGTCCCGTTGAATCCGTGTAGTACGTAGATGACAGGGTAGCGTTTTTCGGTAAACTCGTAGCTTGGCGGCAGATATACCCTTATAACCTTCTTTCCGTCCTCGCCGATCAGGTTCTCCGTCAGCGTGGGCCAAATGATTGGCGGCCATCGTATCAGTTGGCTCTCTGATGCAAGGAGACTGGATTGTGAAACCACGACCACCAAGGACCAAAGTATAGGGTAAAGGAGAAGATTTTTCGATAGCAGTCTAAACATGATTTGTAACTCTCTCGCTAGATCTATCCCTGAATCTAATTTGCATCTTGCCATCCCACAGTGCGTGTGATACGATGCATATTAGTAACGCAAGGACTGTTAGAACGTTGACAGCCCTTTAGCCTGAAAGAGGTATACGATGGATTTTCAACCCGCCCCAGAACACGAAGCACTCCGTAGTCGCATCCGCGACTTCTGCGCCCAATTCCCCGATACCTACTGGCGTGAAACCGACCGCAATCGCGCCTATCCCCACGCATTCGTCGAAGCCCTAACAGCAGCCGGTTTTCTCTCCCTCCTTATTCCAGAAGCATACGGCGGACTTGGCGCGGGGGTCACCGAGGCGAGCATCGTCTTGGAGGAGATCAACCGTTCCGGGGGGAACTCAGCGGCGTTTCACGCGCAGATGTACCTCATGGGCGCGTTACTTCGCCACGGCAGCGACCCTCAGAAGGAGCGCTGGCTGCCGTCCATCGCTAACGGGGAATTACGGCTACAAGCGTTCTCGGTCACCGAGGCGGAAGCCGGCTCCGATACCCCCAGTATCCGCACCTTCGCCCGTCGAGAGGATGCGGCATATATCGTCAACGGTCACAAGAACTGGACCAGCCGCATCGAGCAGTCAGACCTACTTCTGCTGCTGGCACGGACAACCCCCCGCGAAGCGGTTGATAATCGGACGGAGGGACTTAGCCTGTTCCTGGTCGATTTGCGCGATGCCCGCCAACAGGACGGTGCATTAGAGATGCAGCCCGTCCGCACGATGTTCAACTACGCAACCTACCAAGTCTGGTTCCGCGATCTACGCCTGCCGCTCGATAGCCTAATCGGCGAAGAGGGGCAAGGTTTCCGCTACGTCATCGACGGCTGGAACGCCGAGCGCATTCTGTTAGCCGCAGAAGCCATCGGTGACGGCTACTGGTTTATCGATCGAGCCAGCACCTATGCCCGCGAGCGCGAGGTTTTTGATGCGCCCATCGGTCGCAACCAAGGCGTACAGTTCCCGATCGGTCGTGCTTATGCCGCGACAGCCGCAGCGGATCTGGTCCGATATAAAGCCGCTTGGCTCTTTGATACCAACGCATCCTGTGGAGCAGAAGCAAATATGGCAAAACTGCTCGCCTCCGAGGCAAGTTGGCAAGCAGCCAATATTTGCCTCGACACACACGGCGGCTACGGCTTCGTCGATGAATACGACGTGGAGCGTAAGTTTCGGGAAACGCGGCTCTATCAAGTGGCACCGGTCAACAACAACTTAGTGCTCGCCTATCTTGCCACCCATGTATTGGATCTGCCCCGATCGTATTAGGCAATCAAGATGTAAGTAATTGATGGTCGAAAGATAGAATGGACGATTTAGGCATCAAATGCTGCCAGAATCGAGAGATGTAGAATCAGTGGTGGGCGGCGTTACACAGCAGCTGTCCCTCGTGGGGGCAGCCGGGCTGTTCAATCTGAATTGTCGTGTGGAAAATACCGAATTGCGTTTGTAGTTTGTCATTAATCTCCTGCCGCAATTGATTCGAGGATTTGCTGGCATCATCAGCAACTGACACATGCGTACTCAACGCTAAATAGTTAGAGCACAAAGACCAGATGTGCATGTCATGGACATCCTCAACCGAATCAATAGCACTGATGCACGCTGCAACTTTTTGGGCATCCGCATGTTTCGGGGACCCCTCTAACAGGATGTGAACCGCTTCTTTCGTAACCCTGACCGCGCCAACCAAGACCACCAGACCGATCCCACAACTCAGAATTGGATCGACAACGAACCAACCGGTATAATATATCACCACCCCACCCACGATGACGCCGACGGAGGCGAGCGCATCTCCAATGACATGGAGCACCGCGCTCCGCACGTTAAGGTTCTTATGCCCTTCCCCGTGGAACAGCCAAACAATGACCATATTCGCAATAAATCCGAAGACCGCCACCACGAGCATCTCTTTGCTTTTGACAGGTTCAGGTGCGATAAACCGCTGGACAGCCTCGTAAAATATCCACCCGGAGATTGCAATCAGCGAAACGCCGTTGATCAACGCAGCGAAGACCTCCGTCCGGTGATAGCCGTAGGTGCGCGAGCTGGTCGCCGGGCGAGTTGAGAGATAAATCGCCAGCCAACTCATAATCAGCGACATGGAATCTGAGAAAACATGTGCCGCATCGCTCAACAACGCCAAACTATTCGACAGAATGCCGCCGACCAGTTCGACACCGAACACAAAAGTGGTCAATATGACGGCAAACCGAAATTTCCCCTGTAGGTGGTGCTGATGACTATGTTGACCCCCAGCTTCCTCTCCATCATGGTGGTGGTGTGCGTGGTCGTGGTCATGATGGTGATGCGTGTGGTTCATGCGTTCTTCCTTCGGTTGATGGATACGGTGAAGCCCCTGAAAATCGCCCGGAACGAAGGTAGTGTCTACATCTTCGATAATGAGAACTTTGGTGGGCAGTGCGCTACGAAATATTGCTTTGAACCTCCCGATCCTATCGGGGCGGACTTACCCATTGGCTATTTCTCAAGCACTGGCATCTGAAGTCGATTTGGAGGTGTCGCTACTTTCTGTTTTGCTCGATTTAGAATCGCCGCCCTTGCTATCTCCACTCTTGCTATCCCCGCCGCTGCTTGATGACGATTCTTTGTCTTTCTTCGCGCTCTCTTTGTATCCATCACTACGATAGTCCGTGATGTAGAAGCCGGAACCCTTAAAAATTAGCCCAGCGCCAGCACCAATTAACCGCTTGGTCTGACCTGAACATTCGGGGCATTCTTGGATCGGGTCCTCGGTGATGCTTTGAAACCGATCAAATTGGATACCACAATCCAAGCATTTATATTCGTATGTCGGCATTTAATGAGACTCCTCTTACTCGGTTATTCTTATGGTAAAAATTATAATTACTGATACATTTGAATAATAACCACTGGTGCTAGTTTGCAGCTGTTGATAACGTGAAACGTGATGCCCCGATAAATCCCCGATGAATCGGGACAGGCGGGACAGGCTGTGAAACGTGAAAACTATTGGCTCTTGGGTGCCTTTAGCCCCGGAGGGGCGACATGTTTATAGTACATGGATAAACAAATACCCAAAAGCCCCGGAGGGGCGACATGTGCAGCCAAAGGGTAGAACCAATGAGCTACCCTAATGAATCAATGAACGCTTTAACAATGTGGCAAAGACCCTCTCACTAAATAGCACCAAAGGTTAATATGTATACTTATTTGTATTGTTCACCATAAACAGACATTGCAAAGGATGTCAGGATTTGATATATTTTAACGACTGAAAGATACCATGTCAAGCAGATTTCCTAAGATCTCAAACCCCCTTTTCCAATTGACACACCGGTATAAACGGGTATAATTGAGAAGCGCTGACACGATGGATGGTCGTGGTCTATATTAACCTAAGTTGCGAGTTATAGAAAACGTTGCAAACCGAACGAAGGAAAGCCACATTGAATCAATTACTGCTCGCAGTGGATTGACAAATCCACTGCATACGCACAAAGATGGCTCCGTTCCGCCTGCCTGCTCTCGGCTTGTCGGAGTCCCGCCTGTCCCGATTCATCGGGGATTTATCGGGGAGAGTCCGAGGCTTGGATATGTCTATCCAAGCCGAGCGGGTGTGACAATTAGCAACTTGCGTTATATTAGTAACTTAGCGAAGACTGGGTAAACGAGAAGAACTCAAGGAGGTATACGCTCATGGCAGATCAAATCCCCGAAACGGTCCTTGGTAGAACAGGATTGACCGTAACTCGGTTGGGTACCGGCGGCGCGTATTGCGAAACCGCCGACGGATATCGAGCTGCGTTAGACAGCGGCGTCAATTACATGGATACAGCACGAGCGTATCGGGATGGAGATGACGAAAGGGTTATCGGAGAAGCCATCCAAGGACGACGACACGAACTGACTCTCGCAACCAAGACCCAACAGCGCGATGCTGAAGGCGCACGTCGAGATCTGGAAACATCGCTACGCCTGTTGCGGACAGATTACATCGACGTCTATCAACTTCACCATCTAAATACCGAAGGGGAACGGAACCGCGCGTTGGGAACCGATGGCGCACTGGAAGCGGTTCAAAAAGCACGAGAGGAAGGACTGATCCGCTTCATCGGGGTCACGGGCCACGATTGGGAGCAGATTCAGCAGGCGGTCGCAACCGGATTTTTTGATACCGTGCTGTGTTGGTACAATTGCGCCATGAAGGAGCCGGAGGAGACCGTGCTGCCGGAGGCGCGCAAGCACAATACCGGCGTCGTGATTATGAATGCGTCACGGAACGATAAACTCTTCGATGGTGAGGGCGCACCGGGGGAAGAACAATTCTACCGCTACGTCCTCGGTCATGAGTCGGTTAATTTGACAGTTATGGGGTTGCGGAACGTGCCCCGCTTCCGCCGAATTGCATCGGCACTGTCCGAGCGCGACACACTCACTCCAGAAGAAAGAAACGAAATCGAAGCCTACGGCGCACGAATGCGCGCAGACGGCAAATTATAACCTATGCCGATTTAGGCCTGTGCTCATCCAGACCTCGACGGGTCGTTTGTCCGTCCGATGAGGGTCAGCCCCGCCACCGCTGCAACCACTGAAACCGCGCCAGCAATGATAAACGCCCCAGAGAGCCCCGCCACATCGGCAACAGCACCAGCGGTCGCTGGACCTAAAAACATGCCGATCGCATATATTGCTTGAAACACTCCCATTGCGGTCGCCCGATCCTCGCCAGATATCTCCCGGATGCTCAACCCCATCAGTAACGGGTAAACCAGACCTCGCCCAAAACCACTCGCGCCCTGTGCAACCGCCAGCAGTGGGATATTGTGGATCAGGGGGACAAGAAACATCGTCACCGCCATCACCAAAATCCCTGTAAAGACAGTGCGGTTTTCGCCCAAGCGAGCAGCGAAATGATGGTTCATTGGAGCGGTTAAGGTATAGGGCACCAAAGCCGCTACGCCAATGATCCCGAGTGCCAACTTGCTCGCACCCAGATTTGCTGCGTGGACCGGGATAAAGCCAAAGGTAGTCGCCCAAAATGTGTAGTGATTGAGTGCTGTGATAGCGGCTATAAGCATCAACGCGGGATGTGTCATGATGCGCCATATCTGCTTGAATGTGGGAGGCTGGCGGTGGGTCCGATGCTCCTTGATAGGTAGGGTTGCGACGAGCCCCATAGCTGCCAAAACCGCGCCGGCGTAGAAGGTAGCGCCCATCCCCCACATCTGCGCGATCTGACCGCCGGTCCCATTGACGACAATCAGCGAGATGCCGTTGATAGCCGTAACAACGCCCATCGCTTTGGGACTCTGATCCGGTGGGAAGTAGCTGGCGAAAAGTACCGTGAATGCAACCCATGTGGCGGCGCTGATACCGAGCACACCACGGAAAGCGATGAGATACAAAGGTGTCGGTGCCATCGCAAGTCCCAGACACCCGACAAGGTTGAAGAAGTGTCCAGCATAGAGAAAGGGCAAGCGCCGTCCCAACCGATCCGACCAAACCCCCAACGGAATTCGTAGCCACATCTGTACGAACCCGTACGCCCCGACAACCAGACCTACAGTGGTGAACGAAGCACCTAACGATTGAGCGTATACCGATAGAATGGGTGAGTAGACATATAACGCGCCCCAATAGAGGAACATGCTAACATAGTAGGCTCTGATGGTAGTCTTGTCGGGCAAATCCGGGGGTGCCCCCTCAACCGTGTTCATTAGGCTTGTATTGTGGCGATCCTCTCCAATCTTTACAATTAGAACCGAAGGTGAACCAGCGATGCCCGTAATTCAATATCAGGGCTGTGGGAATTTCCATTGCTGACAGGAACAACGCCGATAGTTGGGAAAGATAGGGACCACCTATTCTCACCGGGATTGAGATTAAGTAAGCCCATACCACCATCGGTGAAATAGCTGGTCTGTGTGTCATAGTTCCGGGTAAAATAAGTGCCCGCTGTCAACCCAACCACCCCACCGAGCCCCATGAGAGACCAAAAACTCCGGTCTTCCGGGTCAATGTCGAGCAGAATATTCGCCCCCAAACCGTAGAGTGTGCCAACAATCCCCCCAATATTAATGAGACGGGCACGGGCGCGGCTCATGTTCAGTTTCGTTGACCACACCGCCATGGTCGTCAGTCCAACATTGCCACCCATCATTGCACTGCTCAAAATAAAGTTGCTGTTATCACGATTCCTATCGCGAACGGTCATAGATCCACAGATTGCAAACCATGTTCCCCAGATCCCGCCAAAATTAATTAGTGTCGCATCGCCGGGGCTGATGTCTCTCCCTCCGACAATTTTGCCAGCCAGCGCCAGCCCAATCGCACCGCCCGCCATACTCGCACCCACAGTCGCTTTGTCACCCGCATCGGCGAGACTTGCCGCTCCAATCGCCTGCCAGAAACCCCAAGTCCCTCCAAGGGTAATCAGCGAAGCCTGTCCATCGCTCAGTTCGCTCTCCCGCGTCAGATCTAAAGAACCTAATAGTCCGCTCAAAGGTCCAACAATCATAACCAAGCCATAGGGAGCCGCCTCCTCTATGTCCAAGAGTATCAATGTGCCAACACCCACCCATGTCGTGAAGAACGTACCAAACCCGACCAAACCCGACCTGCTCATACCGCTAATCGGTTTGGGTTGCTGCAGCAAGATAGCAATATCTTCCCTTTTAGCCATTGCCAACTGCCCATGCGTCGTTTCGGGATATGTGGAAATAATCCAGTCCAGTCGTCTGAGGGCTTCATCATGCTTCTCATCAACAACCTGCTGGACAGCACCCTCATAGATTAATCGTGCTTCCAGCGCCTGTAGGGAACTCAGATCTGAGTTCTCTATTGATTCAAGCTCATCTGCCCACAGCGGATGTGAGAATAGAAAAAGAAGAGCTGCGATGACAATTTTGAGGAGTTGATTCGACATATTTGCAATCTTTCTATAGTGAATCATAAAAACAGATAGACACTTTCGCTCCCGTGTCCCGTGCCGTGCGGTTAGAAACCGCACCTACCGGGTTTATAGCCCGGATTTTTCTATCACCGGTAGGCGAGGTTAGGAAACCTCGCCGATTGGTAGTGTCTAATTAATTTCTAAAATCTACCATAAATGGGAAACTCAGAGATTAAAATCGGATTGTGAGGAAATTAGCGTGTATACCGCGAGAGCTCAACTGTAACTCATGAGGAGGTCGATCCCAGAGCGTCGAATCATTCCGTCGGCTCAACCTTTCACTCACCGTTGGGGACGGAATATGGCGGGTGTTGTAGGCACCCGTAATCAACCCAGCAATGCCCCCAACCATCAGGGTGCCAAATGCCGCTGATTCACTAATATCGCTTTCAGCGATTATCATTACTACTCCACTGGCAATGATAGTGCCGATAACACCGCCCAGATTAATCCAATGTGCCCGTGCCGGTGCGATGTCAGTTTGTGAGGAGAGTGATGCCATTGCTGCCACGCCCAAGTTCCCCCCGATGAGTGTCCAAGCGAGCAATTCATTGACAGCCGGTATCTCTGCAACCACTCCTGCGCTGAAAGATAGCCACGTGCCCCAAAGCGCGCCATAATTGATGATCGCCATGTCTCCTAAACTTGGGTCAATTTTTCTTGTGATAACAGAGGTCGCCAAGATACTTGACAGTCCACCGATCATTGCACCACCAATGAGCGGCTTTTCGCCATCATCTTCGGAGATCAGAATCGCCCAACCCAATCCCTGCCACGTTCCCCAAGAACCGCTGGAATTAATCAAAGCGGACTGTCCACGAGATAGTTTGGCATTTCGTGTTACAACCAGCGAGGTCAAAAGCCCTGTCGGTGCCCCTATCATCATACCCGCAGCGATGCTTTTTGCGTTGTCCGTTTCATCAGCAAGCCTTGCCGTACCGATGCCCAACCATGTCGAATATAAGGTGCTGAACACCACAGTTCCCACCCTACCACTTTGGTCAATTTTCTTGCGCCGGATGCTCGGTAGATTCAGCTGTTCCAACCGTTGTCTCCGATTTTCGGCAAACCGCGCATAGACCGTGTTCGGGTATTTGTCGATGACTTCATTGAGTCGATCATACGCCTCACTATAATCCCCCTCAACGATCAGTCTGAAAGCGGTCTCATAGAGATCCGCTGCCGTGCCCACTTCGGTAGCCGCCGCACTCGGCAGAGGAGATAGCGCGCACACAAGAACTGTGATTAGAACGACTCTCATCTGTCTATGAACCACTGTTTCATCCTTTTCGACTTTGCCTTACAATACACAACGTGATGGGAAAGGATAGGAAATTCTGATTGACAAGTGAACACTGTAGGAATAAAATGACCGACAAACATTGGGACAGCGTGGAACAGCAACTGGATTCCTGCTTATGACTAACCTGCGTCAAATTACTTTGAAGCCTTGATCCTTCCCCAGATCAAAGCCTGAGTTCCAGCCTGTTCGACGGCAACGGCATTTAACTTAAGCGGAAGTAAAACCGCTTCAACCTGGCGTCTTGTCATGCCCGGCAAGATCTCTGATCGATAGAGTATTTCTATGTTGACCTCATCGATTTCTGCATAGGCTGTTGTGGCCGTCCAGCCTTGGTAAAATATACTTTCTCTATAAGCCCACGAATCTTTCATAAGCCCTAAGATCTGTGTGAGTTCTTCCCTAATCAGGTGAGAACGCTCTTCTTGAGTAATCCGATCCGTAGAAATCATGATTCGAGCCCTAACAATCTCGAATGAACCATTCCACCAGATCCAAAAGTACCCAAAATTCGTCGGTCTATAGTTTGGCTCGTATATCGTAAAATCTGACTCAGGAACAAAGTAGATCTCCACATCGGGTCGCTGCGCGTCAATCCTCAATTTTGTACGGCCAAGAATTGCATTGATATCTTCTATGACACGGTTTAATGTCGTCCTGTCCTCGTTGGTGGGTGAACCGATAACCTCTATCCTGACGTCACGGGTCCATTTTCTCACGACCGGACTTGCACTACCAAACTCTGATCCCATAGCAATTTCGAGGAAATAATCAATCTGATCCTGAGTGTAACCCCCCTGTGAAACCAGTGGATTTGTTTGCCACGCCTCAGATGAAGTACCGGCAAAAGTAAAAAAGCAGCACACGACCAAAGCAAACCACCAACAGATGGCTTTCGTATTTTTTAAAATCTTCATAATTTCTGGCGTTTTTACGACTGTAACATACTTCTGATAGCAAATTATCTGGCATCAAAACCATTTGAGCGTTATCTGTGTTTGGGTTCTGTTTTCCGGTGCTATGATGCCTAACTTCTCATCTGAAGCAGCCCCGAAAGCGCGGGAAGGAGCGCAAGAAAAGACTCGCTAATCACGCTTTGTGTTCGCGAATAAACCGTCGCAAAATACTCATTGACAGACCGAGCAGATGCCAAGAATCTCGATCACTCTGGATTGAACCTGAAAGTCAAGTTTCTCGGCGGCGACAGTAATACACTTCTCGACCGTGTGACTGACAAGCTCAGTTGCCTCGCCACACAATTTGCAGATGACAAACTGGCCTCGATGAGGTTCCTGTGGGAAGTCACACCCGATATAGGCGTTTAACGAGGCAATCCGATGAATCAAACCTTGCTCAAGCAGAAAGTCGAGGGACCGGTAGATAGTTGGCGGTGCGGTTTTCCTGCCACGTTTTTGAAAGGTGTCAAGAATATCGTAGGCACCGATTGGCTTGTGGCTAGCGCACACGAGTTCAAAAACCTGTTTTCGTAGCTCGGTAAATCGCACGCCTCGTCCCTGACAGATCGCCACAGCCTTTACCAATGCGTCTTTGACGCACTGAGAATGGTCATGGGTTGGCTTGGGAAAGACTTCAAATGTTGTGTTTTCCGCATCCGTAAAAGACATATCCCTAGCTCCTTATAAATGAAGGTGTATGTTATGACATGATGTCGTTTTTGTCAATGAATTCAAAACGTCTTTTCTTTAGTAGAAAAGAACGACAATGCCGCCTTGTTTTCTTCGTTAAAGATTCAGTCAACTCCTCCTACCTAGAAGATTCCATTTCTGACTTGACTTCTTAATTTGTTATGTTATAATATAACATTATAATCTACGCAGCACGTTCATAAGTCCCCCCTGAGATCCTCTGATAAGTTGAAAATCCGGATGAATCGGGACTCTTACCTTCTGTCAGGGGAGTTGGGGATTTAGGGGGTTAAAGATAAGAAAATCTACCCCCGCGCACTAAATTTGCGTAAGCCCTGACATAACAAATTCAGAAGGAGTTGACAGAATGGATCGACAGTTTCTCAAAACGAGTTTATGTTTGTTGATGTTACTGCTGATGGTTGCTGGCGGATGCCAAAAGGATAACACAGAAGACCCCGCAAATGCAAACCCTACCACAGAGAAAAAACTTCACGTCGTTGCAACAATCAGCATGATTACCGACATTTTGAAAAATATTGGCAGAGATAAAATTGATGTCACCGGGATTGTCGGTGAAGGAGTTGACCCGCATCTCTATAAACCGACAGCGGGAGATGTCGAACGGCTAAAGAACGCTGATATTATCTTCTACAACGGCTTGCATCTCGAAGCGAAAATTATAGGCGCCGTCTTCGATAAGATGCCGGATAAAACGAAGGCCGTCCCCGTCACGACTGGGCTACGTTCACAACTTCGGACAACATCTGAATTTCAGGGCGGCTACGACCCACATGTCTGGCACGATGTGTCGCTCTGGATGATGGCGACTGAAAAGATTCGAGACACGTTGGCTCAAGCCGACCCTAATAATGCCGAATATTATCGTTCTAACGCGAAGAGTTACCTCGCAGCGTTGAAAACATTGCATGACGACCTACACAACCTCGCGGCACAGATACCCGCTCAACGTCGCGTTCTCGTCACGACGCACGATGCGTTCGGTTACCTCGGACGCGCTTACGGTTTCGAGGTGCGTGGGCTTCAAGGGTTGAACACAGAAACGGAAGTGGGTGTCGCCGATGTCAGAGAACTCGCGGCGTTTATTATTGAACATCGAATCCCGGCGATGTTCGTCGAAACCTCAGCCCCGTCGCAGGGCATCAAGGCTGTTCAAGCCGCTGTTCGCGCAAAGGGGTTCGAAGTCGAAATCGGCGGCGGTCTTTTCGCCGATGCAATGGGAACGCCCGGAACCCCTGAAGGGACGTATATCGGTTTGATGCGTCACAACATGGATACCATCGTGAAGACCTTGAGATCTGAGTTAGCTTATCGAAGGCAATGAAGACGTGGAGCGTGAGACGTTATCGGCAATTGAACCGGACGTTTAAGTGCCCAAATCAATCAGGAAACACGCAATGCCGATTTATGAATTTGAATGTCCCGACTGTGATATTATCTTCGAGGAGCGGTTCCCCCTTGCACAGTTGGACGAAGTGGTTGTCGAATGCCCCATCTGCTATACGCCTCGTGTCAAAAAGGTCATTAGTGCCCTCACCTTTCTCATCAGCCGGGGGCACTCCAATCCATCCGGTGCTGAAGTAGATTCCGACGAGTCGAGTGCCGAAGAGTCCGCTGAATCTGGAGCGTTTGAGACCCCGGAGGTGCCCAGCCTCAGTCACCCGGTCGGCTGTGCATGCTGCTGGAATATTGGGGAGAATAGGCGTTCAACCGGCCGGGTTTTAGAGGATGGGTGATGAAAATAGTTCTCGATTCGGAGACTCAAGGCGCTCAGTCAGCGTGACGAATCCATGAATACAAGCAATCTTTGACGTACCCCAAAAGCTGAAGCATTTGGATTAAGAAACATAAATGCTTAGGCTTTAGACCTAAAGGAGTTTCCGGTAAGAAGATGACTGAAATCCAAGACTTCACAGAACCGATTCCGGTGACCATCATCAGCGGCTTTTTAGGCGCGGGCAAAACCTCTCTGCTCAACCACATTCTCAACGCCGACCACGGATTGCGCGTGGCGGTATTGGTCAACGATTTTGGAGAGGTTAACATTGACGCAGAGTTGATCTCCGGCATCTCTGGGGAATCCACCATTAACCTTTCCAACGGGTGTATCTGCTGCTCAATTCGCGACGACCTGCTTGAGGCCACGGTACAATTGGTTCAACGTCCAGACCCGCCGGAATATATTGTCGTTGAGACCAGCGGCGTATCTGACCCTACGGCGGTTTCATTGACCTTTATGTCGCCCGAATTGCGGTCAGGGGTACGAGTGGACAGTATGTTGACCGTGGTTGATTCCGAGCAGATTGATCACGTAGACAGAAAGCATCGGGAGCTCGCGTTAGACCAAATCGCTATGGCAGACATTGTGGTGCTGAACAAAGTTGACTTGGTCAATGATGAAAAACGGGGGAAATTGGCAGGCTTTGTCAAAAACCTTGTTCCGAGGGCGCGTATCCTCGAAACCACACACGGTAAGGTTCCGCTCGATTTGGTGCTCGGCGTCGGGACATACGACCTCCGCCGCTTTTCGGGGAAATCGGGCTTGGATGTTCATGTCCATGCGGACGGCGAGGCGCATGACCACGACCATGTGCATGGTCGCGAGGATGAACACCATCACGAACACAGCCACGAACACGACCATACGTTGGTCTTTAATACATGGAGTTATACGACCGACAAACCGCTGTCACGTCAGGCAGTGCGTCAGGCAGTGAAAACCTTACCGGCGACGATCTACCGCGCCAAAGGGTTTGTTTACCTCTACGATATTCCCAGTCGGAAGGGAATCGTCCACGTTGTCGGCCAACGGGCGCGTCTGATCATTGGTGAGCTATGGGGCGACGAGAAACCGGGCACGCAGTTGGTTTTTATTGGTGAGTATGGCGGCATCAACGATTGCGAGTTGCAGTCACGTTTTGATGCGTGTCAAGCTACAGAGAAAACACGCCAAGATGCAGTTCTTGACGACGCTTTTGAATTGCTTCGGGACCTTGTGAAGAGGTAGAAGCGGCTTCTTATGGGGAAATCAGTCATGTCTGGCAAAACTAGCGACGAATCTGCGCGTTGGTTAGGTGCATTGAACAAGGTCAGGAAGATCGGGACGATGCTGTTGGACCAACAGTTGTGGTGTTGGGGACAGGATATTCGCCGGGCAGAGGGAAATGCTTTGCTCGCCTACGGTTTTACCAAACATCGACCGCCGGAAGGCAAGCCCGGAAGTAGCGCTTATGAGTGGCGTAGCTCTGGCAGAAGTCGAGTTGTTTTATGGGGATTCGGGTTTTTCTACGGCGATAGGGACCGAGGAGGACTTTTCCTGCAGCGTTACAAATTTGCGCCCAAACAGACAGCAGCGGTCGATTTTTCGTTGCCCATATGGAAACCGGAGCAACTCCCTGAGCTTACACAGCCATGTGATGTGGAAGCGTGGCGTCGCGTCTTCAGCTTGCTCACTCAAGGTCTCGCATGGATGGGCGACTACGAACGGTGGATTATTTCTGAATACGGGCTTGACTATCGCCAACGGTGTACTGACGCATGGAAGAAGAAATGTGTTCCTGCACACGAGATGGCTGCAAAGTGGTATGAACTCGTCGAATACTTACTTTTACAGCCTGGAAGCGATTGATAAACATCAAACTCAGATAATAACGGTATATTCGCAGGAGTGTAACACACAGGAAAAATATGAGAACAGATGGAATCGAAGCGTCGCCTACGCTGGCATCAAGGCGGCGTGTCTTAGCGCATACGCTGGTCTGTAAGGGTTGTTGTTGTGGCGTGACAGAGAAACGAAAGCCGCCTGTACCGGTCGAGTGGCTCAAACAGGAGTGGCGGAACAGGCGGCTGTCCCCTTCAATAACATTGACAATCAGCGAAGGCTGCCTTGGTCCGTGCGATCTCGCAAATGTCGTCTGCATCACATCACCGCACGGCGTCGTGTGGTTAGGACAGATAGACCTCCATCTACACTATGCGCGACTCGTGGATTGGGCGGAAGCCGTGGCACGAACAGATGCGGTACTTCCGTTACCTTCAGCCTTTGATAGTCACCGTTTTGATCGGTTTCGATCTCCCTCGTTCAGTTAAAAAAACAAGCGATCCGTGAACTACAAGGCTTCCGTGGCAAGCGTTCGCCGGGTAGGTTCCTGTCGTACAGAGCTGCTGCATTGATACAAACTTGATGACAGACGGTGTAGAGAGTTGTGCAACTGGTTGGCGTAGTTCCGTACACGCCTCCCGCAGAATAGAGACCGCGGACTTGAGACAAGTCTGGTCAGAATCGTGTGCGATGACCGATTCGTGACGAGATTTTAGGTTAGGCCTTACGCAG
Organism: Candidatus Poribacteria bacterium; assembly: GCA_965220385.1. Classification (GTDB taxonomy): domain Bacteria; phylum Poribacteria; class WGA-4E; order WGA-4E; family PCPOR2b; genus PCPOR2b. Next base: position 3,948,802 of record OZ244825.1, read on the forward strand.
CTAAACGGTTAAAGCCCTGTAGTTCGGCGATTCATCGCCGCTGAACACCGTTTCCAACGCCCGTTTCTTAATCCCGATTTATCGGGGATGAATCCCCCGATAGGATCGGGGCAGGCCCGATGAATCGCGACAGGCGGGCAACTACAATCGAAGTGCGTAAGTCCTGAGGTATTAAAACAGTATCGTATGTGAGGAAAGGAGACCATACAATAGTGCTGAATTTTTTCAATTCGCAAAAAGAGAGCGACCCACAGCAACTCGTCCAAGTCAAATCGTGGGTCTCCCAAGCCTTTGACCTATCAGAAGACGTCTCCGTGATGATTACTCAGTTGCAATGCACTGAAGAAGGCTGCCCACCTATTGAAACGGTCATTGCAATCATGGAGACGCCCGGAAAGCCCCGGCAATACAAGATTCACAAACCACTGGCGGAGGTGAAGCAGACGGACATCGTTAGCTTGACCGCTGCCTAAATTCAACAAGGAGAGAAAGATGAACACAGCCATGCTAAACAATCAAGTCCCCGTCACCGTGTTGACGGGCTTTTTGGGGTCTGGTAAAACCACGCTTCTCAACCGCATTCTCACCGAAAACCACGGCAAGCGTATCGCCGTCATCGAAAACGAGTTTGGCGAGGTCGGCGTGGATAATGATTTGGTCATCGGTGCCGAAGAAGAGATTTTCGAGATGAACAACGGTTGCATCTGCTGCACGGTGCGCGGTGATCTCATCCGTATTTTGGGGAATCTGATGAAGCGTCGCGATAAGTTCGACTACATCATGGTCGAAACCACAGGACTTGCGGACCCCGGGCCAGTTGCTCAGACGTTTTTCATGGACGCCGAAATGCAGGAGAAACTGCAGCTGGATTCCGTCACGACGGTGGTTGATGCCAAACACATCTGGCAGCACATCGATGACAGCGACGAGGCACGTGAACAGATTGCCTTTGCCGACGTCATTTTGTTGAACAAGATTGACCTTGTGACCGAGGAAGAGTTGGATCAACTGGAAGCCAGAATTCGCAGCATGAACGCTGCAGCGAAGATTTATCGAACGAAAGACACCGCGGTTGAAATGGATAAGATTCTCAATGTCGGCGGATTCGATCTGGGCCGGGCGATGGAGGTTGACCCACAGTTTATGGAACCGGAGTATCCCTTTGAATGGGCTGGCGTTTATAACCTTTCGGCAGACACGCATGAACTGGTTCTTCAAGAAGGTCCTGACCCGACGATGAAAGTGGCGTTGGCACCCGTAGATGAGTCAACCGATGAAGCTTTGAAGGCCGCTGTTGAGCCAGTCGTTATGGTTTTCTCCGATGATGAACATGAACTTTCGGCGGGTGGCACCCTTCAACCGGGTGGACAACTCATTGAGTTGAATCTCACAGCGGACGAATTACGCTTTGACGTGCAGATCGGCCGCCCCGGCGCTTACGCGCTGTTTACCGAGCATCACCCCGACGAATTTCAAGCACAACTCTTTGGCAGCGGCGCCCTTGTCAAGCCAGTTGTTGAATACGAATTTAAGCCAGACCACGAACATGATGACGAAGTCACATCGGTCGGCATCACAACCCCCGGCGACCTCGACCCCGACCGGCTGAACGATTGGATTGGCGATCTGCTTCGGACAAAAGGCCTCGACATCTTCCGCATGAAAGGTATTCTGAGCATCAAGGGTCAGCCAAACCGATTCGTCTTCCAGGGTGTTCATATGCTCTTCGACGGTCGCCCCGACCGCCCGTGGGGTGGTGAACCGCGCTACAATAGCCTCATCTTCATTGGGCGCAACCTCGACCGGGCCGAATTGACTGAGAGGTTTGAAGCATGTCTCGCTTGAACAATCGGAGCAACCGCTTTGCCCAGCCCTCTCAACTGCGCGAAAATTGGACCGCAACCATCAGCGACCACGTCATTGATCTGGCGTGGTCACCTGATGGGAGATACATCGCTGCCGCGTCGGTTCTCGGTCCGGTGACAATTTTTGAAGGTCGTCGTCGAACGGTTATCGATGCCTTCAGAGGGCATGAATTTGGCACAATGTCAATCGCGTGGCGTCCAGACAGTAAGGTGCTTGCAAGCGCAGGACAAGATGGGAAAATTCGGTTGTGGGATATGACAAGTGGCAAGGCGACCCATTCGCTTGACGGGGGCGCAGCATGGGTTGAGCACCTGGCTTGGAGTGGCGGCAAAAAACCGATACTCGCCTCTGCCGCTGGGCGCAAGCTGAAACTCTGGAACGCTGTCGGCGATCTTGTTCGCGAATATCCCGACCATCAGAGCACGATTTCTGGTTTCCAGTGGAAACCGCGTGTAGGACAGCTTGCCTCGATTGCCTACGGCGGCGTCACGCTGTGGGATCCGCAACAGTCGGAAGCCATCCGCCGATTGGAATGGCAAGGCTCATCACTGGTGATTGCGTGGAGTCCTGACGGCAAATACATCGCCACCGGAGATCAAGATTCGACCGTACATTTCTGGATTATGTCTACCGGTGACGACTTGCAAATGTCTGGCTATCCGACGAAAGTGCGAGAACTCTCGTGGGATGCCACGAGTCGATACTTGGCTACGGGAGGCGGTCAGGAAGTTGTGGTGTGGGATTGTTCCGGTCGCGGACCGGCCAATACCGACCCCATTATGCTTTCCGGGCATCAGGATTTTCTCAGCGTTGTGCGTTTTCAACATCGCGGAAAACTGCTGGCTTCAGGCGGCGCCGACGGTCTGGTCTACGTCTGGCAATTGCGAGGCAGTACCCGCTCTCTGGCGGTTCATGAAGTCGCTCTGACAGCGGGGGTCACAAGCCTCGTTTGGTCACCGAATGACCAGCATATTGCTGTTGGTGACGAGTCGGGTGGGGTGAGCGTTTTTTCGATAAGTTGAAGTTCAACATCCAAACGGAGTCAGTTGCCTGAGTTCTTAACTTTGGTTATTTAACCGATGCCGAGTGGAATCGGAATGGCGTTTTCATCCCATTCACGTTAAGGACCAATCTCTTCTTTGGTTTGCCCCGCCTTCCGAGCTGCACCCTTAAACACAGCGTAAAGATACCAGAAAGCAGGCACCAACAGCACACCCCCCGCAATCAGTACAATCAACAACGGACGCAACACTGTATCCGGTGCAGCCGTATTTGAAAAGGTTAAGTCCGGTGTGACAAGATACGGATACTGTGCCAGCCCCCAACCGAAAACGATGAGCGTAACCTGTATCGGAACGAGGATACGCGCAAGGCGAAATTGACGCTTCAAAATTGTCCAGATCGCCCACAGTGCCATCGCGCCCGTTAAAATATGAAACGGGATCGACCAAGACGCGCTACCGAGTCCGCGTCGAATTGCTGGCGCACCCTCCGCAGACAAGATAAAACTCAGTCCTGCCATCGCACCGACACTCACTGCCGAGATGAGAGCACGTCGCCGAAAATCCTCCTGCAATTCTGTGTCCTCAGTCTCAAGGGTGAGATACACCGCCGCAAGCAACGCACAAAGCGTCAAGGTAAAGAACCCAATTGCAAACGGAAACGGCGCAAACCATGCCGAGATGAAATCTGTGTCCACCTGTCCACTCTCCACGTCAACGTGTATCGTGCCGGACGCGACCGCGCCCAACGCAACCCCTAACATCACAGGCGTAATAACACTTGCAACAGCGAATACTCGGCTCCAACGGCGGTGTATTACATCCGATTGAACATCATAGGTGCGAAACACAAACGCCGTGCCGCGAAGCACAATACCGATGAGCATAAATGTCAATGGAATATGTAAAGCCGTGCTAATTGCAGCGAATGCAACAGGAAACGCAACGAAAAGTAGAACGACAATCACAATCAACCAGACATGGTTCGCTTCCCAGATGGGTCCAATCGCGTGTGCGATAAGCGAGCGCTGTGCGTTCGCACGGCGACCTGTTACAAACAGATCCCAGATGCCACCGCCAAAATCAGCACCACCTGTCAACATATAGATAATCAGGGAAATAAGCATTACACATGCAATGCAGAATTCAAGACTCAACATGAAAGTTCTCTCGATGTGTCGGTGGGTGCCTAGTAGTAGGTTCGTCGCAACAATCTATTGAAGTGCAAGCAGCAGAACAACATCGGAGCCCTGCGGAACTTATCCGAGAAATATTGTTTAACCAATAATCGTGTTTAACGCTTGCCGTTAGCTTAAAAATATCTGACGACGTAATAGGATAACAACGATAATAGAGAGGAAAATATAAAGTACCGTAAAACCGAGAAAGGGAACGACGAGGTTCGGCATTGAGGTTACTGCCTCAGCGGTTCGCATGTAATTATAAATAATCCACGGTTGCCGTCCAACCTCTGTGACCGTCCAACCTGCCTCAATCGCGATAAACCCAAGCGGTGTACAGAACGTAACGAACCGAAGATACCAACGTTGATCCGGTAGTCTTTTATGTTTCCACGCGAGCCAACCACCGATAACACCAGCAGCAATCAGCACTATCCCGCACGCTACCATAATTTGAAATGCGAAATGCACAATCGCCACAGGCGGACGGTCTTCCGGTGGCACCGCCTTAAGCCCCATAACCTCAGCGTTGAAGTCAGAGTACGCAAGAAAACTAAGTGCCTTCGGAATTTCAAGCGCATATCGAGTCTCTTCAGTGTCCTCGTTAGGAATACCACCGATACGTAAAGGTGCCCCGCGTTCGGTCTCCCACTGCGCCTCCATCGCCGCAAGCTTGATAGGTTGGTGTTTCGCAAGCTTCTTGGCACTGATGTCACCCGAAATCGGTTGCAGGATTGCGAACACACCACCAACACTCAAGGCAATCGCAAACGCACGGCGATGGAAAAGGTTGTCGGGATCACGTCGCAGAAAATAGGCGTGAATGCCCGCCACCGCAAATCCGACCGTCAGAAAAGCAGCGATGGTCATGTGAAGTGTTTGGCTAAACGAGGAGGGATTCAACATTGCCGCAATCGGATCGACATCCGTCACCTCTCCATTGACAATAGAGAATCCGGTAGGCGTGTTCATCCATGCATTCGCGGTGACAACAAAAATACCGGACAAGGTGCCGCCGAGCAGCACCATCACCCCAGCAAACCAGTGGGCATATTTTGGAATGCGGTCCCAGCCATAGAGGTAAAGCCCTAAGAAGATCGCTTCTAGGAAGAATGCAAACCCTTCCAATGAAAACGGCATGCCGATGATCGGACCAGCGTAAGCCATAAAATTGGGCCACAACAAACCGAGTTCAAAAGACAAAACGGTGCCAGAGACCGCGCCGACAGCAAACATAATCGCAGTCCCTTTTGCCCACCGCTTCGCAAGCGTCAGGTAAACCTCTTCTCGCGTTTTGAGCCATAGCCCTTCCGCAATCACCATTAGCAGCGGCATCGCTATACCGATCACCGCAAAAATAATGTGAAATGCGAGCGACATCGCCATCTGTGCGCGTGCTGCCAATAAATCTGTCATGAGGCGACTCTCCTTACACTATTTCTGGCGCATCCACCAGATACAAAACGCCTTGCACCTTCAAACGTACCGGCATATCATCCAACGACATATCCCAATGTAAATAAGCACGGGTGAACTTCCAATCCGGACGTTCAGGCGGATTCATACTCGCACGATCAAAACTAACCCAGAGTTTCTCCGTCTCCCAAATCTCTGAAAACGCCTGATGGACGCGCGGATATTGGCGGTTGTCCCACAACGCTTGGTGTTGATAAATCTCCACCATGATGCTCCCGCGCGGTGGATCGGGATACCAACTGTCTGGGTTGTCCCGGTCCATTTTCAAGAAAATCTCAGACGGCTTGTTCGGCGGCGCGGCAATTTTCAAGTGGTACCGCCTCCGGTACAACGACGTAACCGTTCTCTTCCCAAAATTATAAGGCTTCTGCGTCAAAAACTGGCATAGGTCTCTCCTCACTAATCGGTTCAGCTTCGGACTCCTCTGTAAACAGAGAAATGCTTTAACTGCTTGAAGATTAATGTGGTATTAAGAATATCATACAAGATTGAGAGAATCAAACTTTTCGATTTATAACCGCCCCTGCGCCTTTCTAAATTTTCGCAAGGCTCTCCGATACCCGAAAAATTTCTTGCAATCAATAAGGTACTATACTATGGTAGTTGATGCAATGAAAAGATGCTCTGATATCCCAACTGCACCGAAAGGACATACCGATGAATTGCCTTGACTATGGACTCTCTTTTATCAACTCTGTGGGTGACGGTAACGCGCCCCGATTTTGGGTCGAATCCCGATGCCGCTTGATAGACGATACGGACGGAAGTTTCAACGACTATTACCAGTGTGGTTCATGTAAGAGTGAACATACCTTCGCGAAAAAAGATCTCTTCGTAGACCCAAACTACGATTTTCTCCCGGTTTTTGGGGAAGAACACTCAGCGGTATTCAGACGACATGCCTACCTTAACGATAACTACGTCGAGTATCGACCAGCGAAGGAGTGGTGGGGAGGGCCCCTGTTTGATATCCAAGAAGCATCGCCGGTACAAGCCCTTGATAGCAACGCAGCTATTTTTGAAGCGACGCGAAAAAGCCTGCCCATCGTGACCCACACAGAGATATGGGATGCCACTACAAATCAGCGGGCAATTATCGAATGTCCGGTTAAAACGATGAATATCGATGAAAAGGCGGACATCTACCAAGTCGATACAGGAATTGTCCCATTTCCAGACCTGTCAAAGCGATATGATCGGCAGATTGAGGGGTTCAGCCTCGCTTATGTTGCCTTCAACGCCCCGCACTTCGCTGATTTTGTTATCGAGAAACCAACTCCAATTATTGAGGATGGCGTAGAAGTCACCCAAGTGTACCACTATTCCGAAATTGTTAGCCTGGAAGCAAAGAACACGGTGTACTGCATCGGCAAACTATAACGGCAGCATATCCTCAGATAATTCCTAACTTCTTTAGAAAGTATTCAGTCGGAATTGTTAGATCAAGTCCCCTTATCTCATCAGGGGTGTACCACCCGATGATATCCGCTTCATCGGACAGCGTCGCTGTATTCTGATCTACCGTCGCTCGGTATAACCGCCATTCGTGGAAATCCGCGCCGCGACGACACGGCTCTTTTAGTGTTTCCACAAACACCGGCTTTTCAGGATGGACTTCAATTCCCGCTTCTTCCGCTATCTCGCGTGCAACGGCGGTCTCCGGTGTCTCATCGTCCAAATCCCAATGCCCAGCGACAATTGTATATAGAAATGGAAACAACCTGCGATGGAATAGGAGAACCTTCCCCTCCCATTCGATAACCGCGCCGACGGAATAGTGCAACAACTCACTATCAGGTAAAATTCGGTAGCGCATCTGCGGATAAAGTATGATGAGGCGACTATCATTATACCCACAGCGCTCACATCGGTAGTATTCCCTACCTTCAACCGTATAAGGTTGGATGCATTCGCTCCAGCACTTGGGGCAGTAGCTATGGGTCCTGTTATCTTGAGGGATTTTTCCTTTAACTTTCACGGTTTGTCCTTCCCTAGGTCACACAACCCTCCACGTCTTCCCAAGATTATCTTTTCAAACCCCGTCTATTATAACCTGAGTTGCTAGTTGCTAAGCCGGCTCGGCTTGGATAGGCATATCCAAGTTGCTTTGAATCCCGATTTATCGGGGTCTCGGACTCTCCCCGATAAATCGGGACAGGCGGAACGGAACCATCTTTGCGCGTGTGCAGTGGATTTGTCAATCCACTGCGAGCAGTGAGGAACTCGATTTCGTTTTCATGCTTCCGCTTTGCGACATTTCACATCAATAGCAACTTGCGTTATTATATCATACTGTGTCCGTTTTTTTAGAAGGTCGTTTTTTTTCTTTCACTTTATCCAGTTATCGCCTAAAATAAGGTGGCCACGCTAAAGCGTATAGAAAGGAAACAGAAGTATGGCACGAGACATTATTCCAGACCGGATCAAGCAGGTGGATCCGGAGCAGGTAAGGCGCAATCTGTTCTATCTGTCGAAAGCACCTTTGCCCTATCGCAAGTTGAACCATACGATCCCCGGTCACGCTAAAAACACTTTGTACGAAGCCGACGATTTTATCCAGCAAAACCTGGAATCGTGGGGATATTCGGTGGAAAAAGAAGGGGTTCAGGTCCAACCATTTGGTTGCGATACCTCTAAGCCGAAAGCACATCAGTACGCCCCGCCGGAAGCCGATGCCTCTTGGTATACCGCCTATAACCTCTATGCGAAAAAGCAGGGTTCCGTTTATCCCGAAGAGATTATCCTGTTCCTTTCGCATAAGGACTCCCAAAGCTGGGTGGATTCCCCCGGCGCGTATGACAACGCCGCTGGTACGGTCGGCACGATGGAAATAGCCCGTGTCTTGAAAGATTACCGTTCTCAACGGTCTATCTGGTTTCTGTTCTGTAATGAAGAGCATAAGCCCTGGACCAGTGTGACAGCGGCGCAAAACGCGAAAGCGCGAGGAGATAATCTGGTTGCTATCTTCAATCTGGATTCTCTGGGGGGCAAGTCGCAGGCGGACATTGATGCGGGACGTCGGACAAACGTAACCCTCTACACAAAACCGGAAGGTGAGCGTTTTGCCGATCTGATGATTGATGTGAACAAAATTTACGACATCGGATTAATACAAAGCAAATTTCAGCGACAATCCCCCGGCGATGATGACGGCTCTTACATCAACGCGGGTTATCCGATAGCGGTGGCAAATCTGGGTTCATACCCTTACGTTGATCCAAATTACCACAGAGAAACAGACATCCCTGAACATGTCGATATCCCCAATGTGTGCATGGGAACGCAGGTAAGTCTCGCCGCCGGATTGAGGGTGGACCGCGGCGAAATATAAATGGAATATCGCTGTGTCGGAATCATAAACTCACAGGTGTGATTTATGTTTTACACTTCATAAACTGGAGGCAACAACAATGATGAAAATATCCGTCTGGGACGGAGGTCTCTCGGACAGTTATCTGAAACAGGTTACGCAGTTAGGCGCAGATTGCATCGACTTCGGTGGTGGCAATTCTTTCCCCGGTGTCGAGGAACAGGGCTATCCAGATCTGGATGAGGTCATCAAAATTAGGAAGCGAATCCGTTCATGGGGGCTCGATATCAACCGCGTGACCCTGCCCGATGTCACCGAGACGTTTATGAAGGGGCTACCGGGCGCAGAGAAAGAACTGGAAAACACCTGCAATGCTTTAAGGGTTTTTGGAGAGGCAGGCGTCCCCATCGCACGGCAAAGATTCTGGGGCGATACCTTTAACGAAATCATGACCCGTTACAACTCCGAGCATCGCGGCGGCTACCTATCGCGCGGCGAGAGCCGTGGATTGACGGTTAATCCCCCCGAAACGCCAAACTTTGAAGAGCTCGAAGAGTGGTGGAAACGGTTCTGCGAGGTGTACGGACAACTCGTCCCTATCGCCGAAGAGTACGATATCAAACTCGCCATCCATCCCTCTGACACCCCGAACCCGGACACACCTTTGGGCAGTCTGGGATTCCATCGCGTGATTGACGCCTTTCCCAGCAGAAATGTTGGCTATCTCTACTGCTGCGGCACCAGAGGCGAGGCAGGCAGCACACCCCTCGTTCTCGATGAGATAAATAACTACGGGCGTAAAGGCAGAATTTTTATGATTCACCTGCGCAACGTCCGAGGGAGCCTTGCGACAGCCGGTGCTTTTGAGGAGGTCCTCCTTGACGACGGCGACATGAATATGTTCAAAATCGTTCTCGCACTGGATAAGATTGGATTTGACGGCTGCCTAAACCCCGACCATATCCCTCGCATGGAGGGCGATGACGGATTGGCATATTCGGTGGGGTACATCAAAGCGTTATTCGCTGCGTTGTCAGTCGTCTAGAGTGTGCTGCTGCGATCACTGTGCTTGCTAATCCCAAACAGAAGGGAAATAAAAAATGCCCGATTCCAAAACCTCGCTTGGCATCGAGGCTACAGTTACTTTGCGTGAGGTTACACAGGAAACAGTCAATTCCATCCTGAATCTTCGCGTAACCAAAGAACAGGAGCCGTTTGTCGCTTCAAACACGGTTTCTATCGCAGAAGCTTATTTCTCCGCGGATGCGTGGTTTCGCGCAATCTATGCTGCGGGTGAGGGTTGTCGGTTTTCTGATGTTATCTGAGGAAGCTGACGAAGGCGAATATTTCCTATGGTGCCTCATCGTTGATGCCCAGTATCTTGGTCCCTTTTCATCGGGTCAATGGTTGAAACGGTACTGGAAGTCCCGAAGGTTTCTACCGTAAGCTCTTTCAGTCTCCTTTTCATCGGACGTACGATGGCACTGATCTCTCCCACAAGAACAAAAGGATTACAATATATTTCACCCACAAAATCAACAAAAAAATGCTGAAGTGAAACTTATATCCCAAGCATAAATGTTTCTTAATCCCGATCTATTGGGGCTTGGACCTTACGGGCTAAAGCCCCAATCGGTAAAAAGATTCCACCTGAATCCCAAGATGAAGCCATAGGTACAGGAGGACGCAATGAATTTCTATCACGGCACAACCTTACAGAATGCGATTAAAATTGCTGAGATGGGCTTTCTGCCACGAAAGGGTGTGGTCTGGTTCACGACGAGCAAGCACCGTGCCCAACGTCGCGCCAAACAAAAAGCGCGTAAAATAGCCAGCTCGCCGTTTGTCTTCACCTGCGAAATTAATGTCCAAAATTTGTATAACAGCCTTGGAAAACATCTCGTTATGCACAGCAAGGGATTTCTTGCAATCAGGAGGCGTGTCCCACCAACGGTGATACTGAACTCATCCGAACTGATTGCTAAGTGGGTCAGTCAGATACTCCGAGGTGAATCCTATGAGAACATTAGTCCGGACCACCCCGGAATAGATCGGTTGTCGCGTTGGGTGGAGAACCGCATGAACGCCGGCACAGACAAGGCTATCCGTCCAAAGGAACTGTCACAGCGGCTGCAGCAATGGCTGCCCGACTTTTTTCGTAGGATCAGGATCATACCCGAAAATCTACGCTTCGACTATTCTCCTGAACTTGTTGAATTTGAGATAGAACCTTCGTCAGAGCAGGTCGATTCACGGGAGGAAAATGCCCTTGATGCCCTTACCCACGCGAATCCGAAACGACGCATCCGCGGTCTTGAGCTGCTGGCACAACTTGAACATGAAGATCTATATGATTGGTGCACGCTGCTACTCTTGGATGAGTCAGCAGAGGTCCACATTGCTGCCTTACAAACAATAGTTCAGTGCGACGAAGGAGATCCGGAGATCATCCGACCGTTTGCTGAATCTGAAAACAAACGGATTCGGGCAGCAGCGATTGCTGCGCTTGCCAAGCATTCCGCCGAAGACGCGCCCCGTTGGTTCGAGCGCGGATTGAAAGACCGTGAAGCGTGTGTACGCCTTGGAACTGCCTCCCTGCTTCCGACACTGGATGTAAGCCAGCATCGGCAGATTTTTGAGCTTGCGCTCTATGATCCCAACCCTTCGATCAAGCACCTTGCAGAAAAACTTACCGTAGGGAAAGGTTATGCAGATGCGAGATAGGTGAGGAATTGGTGATGAAATTCACGCTTCATAAAAGGATTCTACCTGAATCTCAAGCATAGGCGGGGCACACTATGACCTTCTATCACGGCACAACCGTACGAAATGCGATCAAAATCGCCGAGATCGGCTTTCTCCCACGAAAGGGGGCGGTCTGGTTCACCACGAGCAAGCAGTATGCTCAAGGCCGTGCCAAGCAGAAGGCGCGTAGAACGAGCAGCTCACCGTTCGTCCTTGCCTGTGATATTGATATCCAAGAGCTGTATAACCGCCTTGGAAAAAAACTGGTTATGCGTGGTGGGGGAGTTATCGCAATCCGAGGGCGTGTCCCACCGACGGTGATACGCTCTCATCTTACGGTAGAGTTACTCAACTCACCCGAACAGATCGCCAAGTGGGTGAATCAGAGGTTGGGACGTAAATCCTACGAAGGCATCAGTCCCCGGCACCCCGGAATAGATCGCCTGTCGCGTTGGATGGAAAATCGTACTTCCTCTGGCACCGGCAGCACCATCCGTCCGGACGAACTATCACAGAAGCTGCAGCAATGGCTGCCCGACTTTTTCGAAGGGGTCGAGATTACGCTCGAAGATTTGCGTTTCGACTGTTTTCCCGAACCGGCTGAATCTGAAACAACCGCACCGCCAGAGCCGGTCAGTTCACGGGAGGAAAACGCGCTCGATGATCTCGCTGCCGGAAAACCGAAACGACGTGTTCGCGGCCTCAAACGGCTGGCGCGGCTTGGAAACGAAGATCTCTACGACTGGTGTACGTTGCTGCTCTCGGATGAATCACTGGACGTTCGCATCGCCGCCTTACAAACAATTGCACAATGCGACGACGGAGATCCAGAGATCATCCTGCCATTCGCTGAATCTCAAGATAAGCGGATTCGAGGCGCAGCGATCGCTGCACTTGCAAGGCATTCCGTAGAAGATGCTCCCCGCTGGTTTGAGCGAGGTCTGAAAGATCGTGAGGCGTGTGTGCGCCTTGAAACAGCCGCTCTGCTTGGGACGCTGGATGTAAGCCAACACCGACGGATTTTTGAACTCGCGCTCTACGATCCCAATCCAGAGATTAAGAACCTCGCACAGAAACTCACCACCGGAAAAGGTTATACAGGTGCCAGATAACAACAAAATAGAGCCATGCATCCATTGTTGTGGAATACAAACTCGTTGCAACCCCCTAATTTTCAGAGGATAATCCTGTCAGTTCTTTGATTCTGAAAGTCCTGATTCCGACATCTATTCTACAAGCCCCATACTAACTAACAACAGTAAGGAGAATACAATATGGAACTTAGACCGAATCGAATTAAGCATAAGTTGGCTGCAGGTGATACCGTCTATGTAGCTGGTGGTATGACTCACCCGGATGACATCGATGCCTTCGGACCTAACGGCTTCGACGGCGTTTGGCTGGAAGGCGAGCATGGTCCCGTGGATGCTGCCGAGCTCGGCAACCTCACCCGTGCCTGCGATATCTGGGGGATGACCTCTGTTGTTCGCATCAACCAAAACGATCAGGGGCTAATCTACCGCACCCTCGATCGAGGCGCACAAGGCATTGTCGTCCCGCACGTCAACACGAAGGAAGAGGCACAGAACCTTGTCGACGGCGGTAAGTTCGCACCTATCGGTTACCGGGGTATGTATACCAGCCGTCAGGGATACGCCGTTCCCGATTACCTCCAAGTTGCCAACGATGAGACGCTGCTGATCATCCTTATTGAAGATATCGTCGCTGTCCGAAACCTCGACGAGATCCTAACGGTAGACCACATTGATGTATTCTTCGTTGCACCTTCAGATCTGGCGACCTCAATGGGGCACATTGGTGAGCTTCAGCACCCCGACGTGCTGCGCACAATTGACGACACATTAGCTCGCATCCAAGACGCTGGACGTGTCGCTGGTACACTTGCAAACAATGACAATGTCGCGAAATACGCTACGGCAGGCATCCGCTTCCTGTTCACGAGCGTTGGGGGATGGATCGCGGCTGGTGCTGCCGAGTTCAGAAGCCGCGCTGAAGCAGCAAAATAACATCAACCCAGAAAAAAGGAGTGAAACGATGAAGATAACAGGTGTTACACCGTGGCTTGTGAGATCAGAGTCACCTTACCTAGATACCGCCGGTGAAACCCATGGCAGAGAACGCGAGTATGTTTTCGTTCAGGTCTCAACAGACGAAGGACTTACGGGCTGGGGCGAAATTACCGGCACCTCCCCAGTAGCAAATAGAGCCGTCTGTGCCATGCTTGCACAGACCAGCAGTCTGATCGAAGGTGACAACGCAAGCCGCATCGAGACGATATGGAATAAGGTTTTCCGGGCGTTCACATACATGGGAACACGCGGTGCCACCTCAAACATCGTCAGCGCGATTGACATCGCGTTGTGGGATATTCGCGGTAAGCAGTTGGGATTACCAATCTATGAGTTGGTTGGAGGGGGCCCCGTTCGGGACTCGATATCCCTTTACACACATCCAGGAGGCGGAAAGGATATAGAGACTGCAGCAGCGCACTGCAAGGCGATAGCAGAAACCGGTCACACCGCCTTGAAGACCGACCCGTTCCCTCATCACCCGGAAGAAGCCAACGGCTATTTGAGTGGACAGATGGACGCCGCAGGAGAGGAACAGGGCGCGAATGTGATCGCTGCAATTCGAGAGGCGGTCGGACCTCACATTCAGATTCTTATTGACTGCCACGGTCGGTTCGATGTGGCAACAGCGATTCGGCTCGCCAAACGGTTAGAGCCTTATAACATCGGCTGGTTTGAAGAGCCGGTGCCCGTCGAAAGCTACCACGCATTGAAGCAGGTCAGACAGAATGTCAGCGTGCCAATCTGTGTCGGTGAACGGCTCCAGACCCGCTATGAGTTCGTGGCAGTTCTTGAAAACGAACTTGCGGACTATATTATGCCAGATGTGACGTGGGCGGGTGGTATCTCGGAGTTGAAGAAGATCGCAACCCAGGCGGAGGCTTACTACGTACCGATCTCCCCGCACGATGCAAGTGGACCCATCAACGTGCTGGCTGGTGCACATACGATGATGACCGTCCCCAATTTCTACAAATTGGAGACCAGTCGCGCCAAACTCAACGCTTATGATGTGTTGATCGACCATCCGTTGGACGTCAGAGACGGTTGTCTACATCTGTCCGACCGTCCCGGTTTGGGAATCGAGATGAACGTCGATTATCTGCGGAGCAAAGCGATCGCACCGTTTTCTGGCTGAAACACGATTAAAATCAACCCCCTATATCCGTCGGTCGGGCATCCCCGGTCACGGGATCCTCTCGGACTTGCCCGCCCTTCCAAACCCCTAGTTACTTCGTAGGGAACGCAGATCTGCGTTCCCTACATCATGGATTCACCGCCGTCAATGTCAATACTGACGCCGCTAATCCATGCGGATTCATCCGACCCCAGAAAGACTGCCGCCATCGCAATGTCAGCCGGATGTCCCCCGCGAACCAGCTCATGTGGTGGTAATCCCGCATCCTCCTCGCCACGCGTGTCGCCGATGCCGCCGGGGCAGATACAGTTCACTCGAATCCCATCATCGCGGTACTGACGGGCAAGACTACGGGTGAGTCCTATGAGTCCCCATTTTGCTGCGCCATACCCGGCGTTGGCGCGTTGACGGGTTTCGCCTGCAGCCGAAACAAAGATTATTGAACCCTGTTTCTGCTCCTGCATCTTCGGGATCACCGCCTGCGCACACATATAACCGGTGTGCAGGTTGATGTCCACCAAGTACTTCCACGCCTCCTCATCGGTTTCATGCAACCGCAATCCGCTCGCAGCAGCGTCTCCCAAATTGTCGAACAGCACATCGATTTGTCCCCACCGTTCAATCGTGGCATCTGCCATCTTAACACCGCCCTGGACAGTGGTGAGATCCGCAGTCACATAGTCCGCCTCGCCGCCCCTTGCCTCGATATCCGAGACCATTGCTGCCAACGGTTCCGATCTGCGCGCTACAAGCATTAGTTTCGCCCCTTCTGCTGCATACCACAGGGGTGTAGAGCGTCCCATACCTCCGCCAGCACCGGCTATAATGGCGACCTTGCCGGCAAGCCTGCCCTCGTTATTCTCTCTCACGATAATCCTCCCCTGCTCTCAAGAAATGCTGTTCGTCACCCCGTCGACTCGGTGCCTATACAGCGGTTTTACATCCTCCGGGAACGCTTCGTAGACCTGTCGTGGAACGATTGCATTGTTGCGACCGCCAAACTCCACACTCACCCACCACGGCACATAACGCACCACAATCGCCACCCGCGGTCTGTCGCTGGGATTGGCAGCATTTGAATGCCAAATACGACTATCTATTATCACCACACTGCCGGCAGGACCGGACGCTTGCATTTCGCCGGGGATAGGCTTAAATTCATCAATTCCGTCCTCCGGTCCCCTCGGATTGCGTGGATCGCGGTGACTGCCCGGCACCACCCAAGTGCCGCCGCTTTTAGGTCCAAATGGTGAGAGCAGCCATATCGTTGTCAGTCCCATTGTAACGTTGGGAAAGGGCTGACGGACGGCACCGGCTCTGTCCCTATCCGAGAGGTCGTGAGGCCAATCCGAATGATAAGAACGATACATCTTGTTATCGTCATTCGGTGGGCGGGTCTTAAACTCGGTTTGTGCGATTCGCACATGCGGGTCCAGCATTGCCCTAACGACACCAAGCACCCGCCTCTCCGCCAAGTAGGGCGCCAACGGCTGAATGTAGGTGATGACGTTTTTCCCAGGCCCCCCGTCTTTGTTCGTCTGACGACCGAGCGCACCGCCGGCTGCCTCATAGTCGGCTGTCGCCGCCAGATGGGCAGCTTCCACATGTTGGCGAATAGCGTCCACCTTGTTTTCGGGGATAACCCGCTCCACCACGCACCAACCCACTTCCCTCAATTGCGATACATACGTCTCAATCTGTTTCGTTAATGCATCTGCGGCTATCATGAATCTTCCTCAATGAAATAGGTTCGTCAGCACAACCTAAAACTGCCTATCCGCCGTGATAGATTCATCCCAGCGTTGGGCTTCTAGGTACGCCATAACCGCTTGCCGAGCCGCTGGTGAATCCATGCGCCTCAAGGCATCCATGGCAAAAGCACCCACATGCCCGCACGGATCATCCAGCGCGTGGAACAGGACCTCCTCGGCACCCGCAGCGTCCTTTCCGAGACGTGTAAATGCCATCGCCGTGTTCATCCGAACCTGATCCCGGATTGTCCATCCACGACGTTCCTCCTCATGCCAGTCCCCCCGATCATCTGTCAGTAAGTGGCTAATCTGTGGAATAAACGTCTGGACATCCTGACGGATGCTTCCTAGCGCGTCCGTCGCCGTACGAACAACGCGATGAGAATCAACACTTAGGCGCTCTGTCAGTTTTGATACAGCACTCGCTGCATGGGAATCCAATTCACCTAAGGCAAAACTGGCATTAATGCGGACCCATTCGCTCGAAGATTCAAGTGCCTCGGTCAGCGCGGGAACCGCTGGCTGCCCAATAGCGGTTAAAGCGTGTGCTGCATCCTCCATCGAGATAGCGCCTTCGTTCCAAGATTCCGGGACTGAATGTGCGTCTTCTCGACGACCTGCTGCGTCCAAGCTGTCCATCAGCGGCGCAACGGCGGATTCTCCAATCGCGCCAAGTGTATAGATCGCAGCGACCCGCGCCGCCTGATGGTCATTCTCCAACATGGCGATCAGGTCAGGGATAGCTTCTGCAGCGTCAGAGCCAAGCCCCGCTAAATCATACGTTGCTCTCAATCGGTCAGCTAAATCTCGATCCCTCCCCAAAGCAGCGATATATCGAGACAAATCATTTTTCGTCGATTGAACCCCATTGCTTCGGAAACTTTCATAACGATCACGTTTCCCACACAACCAATCCCACATGTGAGACCACACCAATTCCAGATTGTGCGGTGTTTCGATGGCAGCTGGGTTCCGCCACTGGAGATCTTGACAATCCCACGACGGTGCGGTAGGCTCCGACGCCCGAACATAGATAAACTTCACCATATCACGGGACTGATTGAGAAGATTGACTCCCGCGGCATGACCCACATCGAAATGCGTCAGCGATACAGTACCCGCTTTGCCTACCATTGGAATGGCTTGCGCCCGATCTTCATCGGTCAAGGTTTTATGGAATTGCGTACCGGGGATGGCGTGGGTCGGTCCCAGTTCAACCGGTGTGTCCTGTGGATAGTACATAATCCGAGCAAAACGCGAGTAGTGCTGACGGGGTCTGCCCAAGGGCGTGTATGAATCTTGGTGGCAGTTCGCGGCTAATCTGACCGCCGGTTCCGGATCTGGATCAGTGACCGGTGCTATGTGATGACAGTAACGGTGGGGATGCTCAATATATCCCTCGCCCAGCGCACTTATCAACGCACCGCGCACTTCAGGGCTATTGAGGATGTGGCGCATCTCCGGCACCCGTGGTAGCACATTGTTCCCCGGATTACTACCCACTTCCAGAACGTCTGCAAGTTTTCGGCGGATGGTCTCATGAAGTTCATCGGGAACAGAGGGTTCCAGCATGACGTAGCCATCGACAACGTATTGACGCATCTGCTCATCGGTGAGCAGGAGGGGCGCGCTGTTAAACGAAATGTTCATAGGTATTGGCTCCTTTCCAACGGTTTCATCATACCTTGAAGGTTATGCAAATGCTTTGATGGATTGAATTTCCTGATCATTACATAAATTTCTGAGATATCATCGAAAATATGGCTTGTCATTTTAGAGCAATATTTAGTATTCTTATAAAGGGTAACAGATATAAAAACAGTTGGAACAGTAAGCACCTCCAGAGGTGGATTTGATAGCATGAAAACCTTCAATTCAGATCGTGTCAAAAATACCAAGTCGTCTCAGATAAACCGCCAAGTTTCAGCGGAGATTATTATCACTCAGTTGGAAACAGTGCACAATCAAATTCGCACTCACTCCGGTAAGCTTGAGAACAGTGTTGATCTGTTAGCTCGGCTCCGTGAAGGTAACATAAATAACAGATAAAGTGACCTCCTGTTTCTCCCGTTCTGCTGCAGCCATCTCTTGTCTAAGCTTGAACTTTAACAACCGACTGGCGATGCGTTGGATCGAACGCAACAAAGGTTGTGTCGTTCTCTGTAAAGAAGGTATTGCTTTTGAATGCGGTGCGGCTTCCAGCGCGAGCGAGGTCTTCGCCATCCGCAGAGACACCTCGCACATCGACGCTAGTCAAACGGAGGGTGAAATCGGGAACGCACACCGGCAGGTCAAGTCGAATCTTATTCTCCTCCACCATAATTTCAGCCATCTCCTTAGCGCAGGCGTAGTTCGTGATCTCGCTGCATTTGCGCCATTGCGTCCGTTCGCCGTCCGGGTCGCGCTCCTTCAAACGACGGACAACGGTTTTGAAGGCGTTGAAACCGCGACGGTCATCGTTGTGCAGCCCATAGAACCCCTGCCAGTGGCTAATTAGCACCGCGGGATCACCGGCGTCAATGACAGCAGGGAGCCGTCCGCCAGCCAAGTCCGCGGTGATATACTTGTCGACATTGACCTCGCCGTAGCCGGTCCAGGAACCGGTCCAGTCACCGGTGGAAGCGATAATCTCGCCGACCGCTGTTCCCGTCTCCCGGTCTGCATACCAAACCGGTGTTTCGACAGGACCATCGCCAGAGACCCGCTTGAAGAAGTAGGGCGTGGGATTGCCTGTAACCTCTCGTGCTGCAATACCGACAACTTTTGCGTAGAAATCGAGCGGATTGCCGAACCCGCCGGGGGAGGTAACCCCTTCAGGCGTTAACCCGACGTTCTCCAAAATCTGGCA
This sequence comes from Candidatus Poribacteria bacterium, assembly GCA_965220385.1. Lineage (GTDB taxonomy): Bacteria > Poribacteria > WGA-4E > WGA-4E > PCPOR2b > PCPOR2b. The sequence continues at coordinate 3,968,208 of OZ244825.1, forward strand.
GGCGGTGGTAATGTAGTCGATCACCAACTCTTCCTGATCGACGGGTAGATTGTTCCAATCGTACTGTTCCCATATTCCCGATTCCAGGGGTTTGCAGGTTTTCGGATCAACGACAACCGTATGCGTGATCATTTCAGGCGTGATGTCATAGGCAGGCGTGATCACCTCCCGGCACATCTGCAACCAACTTTCCTGCTGCGCCCTACTGAAGAGGGGCAATCCTTCGTCAATACGCCCCAAGGCAGCGGGACACGGAACGACGCTAAACTTTCCCCGCACACCGTGTTCGAGACACCACTCGGCAAACTCACGGACAAATGACTCTGGGTGCACGACAGGCACATCCTGCCACCGACGGTTCTCCCCGTCCACAAGATTGCGGTCGCGCATAAAGAAATAGTTCAGGTTGACCAACACCGTTGAGTCGTCGAAGATGATCGACAACGGTACGCGGTCAAGGGCGTGTCGAGCGATTTCAACCTGCATGAATAGCTCCTATAGACTCTCATATCTCAGTTCGTTTGAAAAAACTCGACGCTTTCACCGTTGGGTCCCGCGAAGAAAGCGATCGTTACCTGTAACCCGCCAAGGTCAACATCGCGTGGTTCGACCGTAATCTCATACCCCGCCTCACGGACATGTTCCACCGCGCCGTGGATGTCGGTTGTTGTCAATGCAAAGTGGTGCACCGGGTTGTTCGGCGCGGGATCACCCGGCTTGGGTCCGTCCGCAGTCGGCTGGAAAAGCTCCATGTGGCTGCCATCCCCCATATCCAGCAGCAGAATCTTGCGTTCTGGAGGTCCAAACTCTGCAACAATCTCCATCCCAAGCACATCGCGATAAAGTCGCAGTGATTCCTCCCAATCGCGTGTATGCACAGCAATATGATGCGCGCCACAACCTTTGATAACGTTGTTTTTTGTTCCGACGGCCATAGTCAAATCCTTTCTATTTTCTACTAATTTTCCGATGTTCCCTGACCAGTTTGGAGTACCTCTCCAACCAGAAACTTCTGTCGTTTTCCATCTATATCTTTGAGTAGCAATCCGCCATCCCGATCAATCCCTTCCGTCCAACCTCGAAAAACGTTACTAGCAGTCTCAACCTGAATCCAATCACTGGAAAGATGCAACAGCCTGTTAGCGGTCTCGATAATCGAATCAGTTTCACCACGCATCAAACACAGATAATTCTCCTCAAGGCGATGCAGAATAGCTTGGAGAAGGATGACACGCGAGATTTCCCGGCTACTTTCTATCCTCAAAGAGGTAGCGGAAGCGCGCAGCTCCTCCGGCAAGTCTGCCCTTGTCGTATTGACATTGACCCCGAACCCCATGACGAAAAATGGCTGTCGATCTCGATCGTATTCCAACTCCGTCAAGACGCCGCTCACCTTTTTCCCCTGAATCAGTACGTCGTTGGGCCACTTGATCCGTGTCGTAAGATCGGTCAACTCGTTGACTGCGATCGCGATGGAGACTGCACCGATGAGATTAGGCAGCCCCACCTGATCCGCGCGGAGCCGGTGCCGAAGGATAATCGATGCAAGGAGGCTCGATCCAAGAGGCGCATGCCACCTTCTGCCGTGCCGTCCTCGTCCTTGGGTTTGGCTCTCCGCCAAGATCAGTGTTCCCTCCTGCGCCCCGTCAATGCCGCATTGGAGTGCCAAATCGTTCGTTGAGCCTACCTGATCGTAGATTTGGATCCGTCGCCCGATGGTTCGGCTTCGCAGCCCGGATAGAATTTCGTCAGTTGTCATTATGAATCATCATGGTATCACGCCCTGTCACGCAGTGTCAACGCCTAACTTTCCGCTTGACTTTGCCTGCCCGTTATCCTAAAATTGACCCGATAGCAATCCAGTAAGGATGACGGAATTTTGCAACAGTTCATACGGTCAGGCAGTTCGACCATTCATGGTATACTGCATACTACGCTTTACGCCTCATGTCCATAATACTCACAATCAACGCCGGCAGTTCCTCCGTTAAGTACCAATGCTTTGAGATGACGGACGAACTATGTCTGGCAAAGGGGCAAATCGACCGACTGGGTTCTCCATCCCCAAATCTGTCTTATGAACGGCATGATGGCATCACATATCAAACCGATGTTCCAGCGATGGAGTATGAGGCTGTTTTCCCTTCGATCTTTGAGACACTTCTTGACACAGAAAAGGGGGTCCTTCAAAATCTCAACGATATTATCGCCGTTGGACACCGCGTCGTCCATGGAGGGAGTCGCTTTGCCGAATCAGCATTAATCACTCCCGAAGTTGAAACGGCGATTAATCAGTGCGTTCCGCTTGCTCCACTGCACAACCCGTATAACTTGGGCGGCATCCGCGCCTGCCGCCAAGCGCTGCCAAATGCCGCACACGTCGCGGTATTCGACACAGCGTTCCACCAAACGATGCCAGATTACGCATACATGTACGCGCTGCCTTATTCGCTTTATGAACAGCACGGTATTCGACGATACGGCTTTCACGGCACATCGCACCGATATGTCTCAGCGCGAGCAGCGGAAATCCTCGGACATCCATCGAGATCACTCAAGCTGATTACCTGTCATCTCGGAAATGGGTGTAGTATCACGGCGGTCAATCAGGGTAAGTCGGTTGATACCAGCATGGGACTAACACCACTCGAAGGCTTAATGATGGGAACACGCTCCGGTGACATTGATCCCGCAATCATTTTTCACCTGATGGAACAAGGAGAGATGTCAGCAGACGAGATAAATCAGACTCTCAACCGTGAGAGCGGCCTGCTTGGCGTTTCTGGCGTTGCGTCAGATGTCCGAGATCTGTTTCGGGCGGTCTCGGAGGGCAATGCACAAGCGGCACTTGCGCTGCAAATGTTTTCATATCGCGTGAAACAATATATCGGAAATTATGCGGCAGTTCTCGGCGGTTTAGATGCACTGGTTTTCACCGGAGGGATTGGCGAAAATGCCGTCTCCATCCGCACCGCAATCTGCGAGAACCTTGGGTTTCTGGGAATTCATCTTGATGAAGAGAAAAACCAGTCAGGCGACGTAGAAAAACCGATCCATCAAGCAGACGCTCCTGTAAAACTGCTCGTCATACCAACTAACGAGGAACTAATGATTGCCCGCGACACCCTGCGCCTTATCGAAGGATAACCCTACTACCGGGAAAACATGGTAAATATCGTTTAGCAACAATATAGAGAGCGATAAAGCGTGATTAGTAACGCCTCCCCCTGAACTTTGATACAATCACTGGGTGGTCAAACACCCACACAATATAAGGAGATTCTTATGAAAATTGGTTTGCGTATACCGGGCACAGCGCGCGAGCTGCCCTTTGATGAGTTCTGCCGTTGGTGCGCCGATAACGGCTTTGACGCTGTCGATATAAGCAGCGTGACCCCCGAAATCGTGGGCACAGCAAGGGACGCTGGATTGGATATCGGCACGGCAGATATGCCGGGCACCGGCGACCTGTTAAGCGTTGATAAGGCCCAGCAAGCAGCGGGGGCAGAAGCGGCAAAAGCGGCCATCCAAGCCGCAGCCGATAACGATGTGCATCTCATGTTCTGTGTCTTTTCGCCAGCAGATCCAACCATTGGACGGGCGAAAGCCTTCGATCTGTGGAAGGAAACCGTCCCACCAATTGCAGAGTTTGCCGCGGATAACGGTGTTACCATTTCCGTTGAAGGTTACCCAGGTCCCTCACCCCACTGTCCCGCGCTCGGTTGCACCCCTGAGACATTGCGGGCGATGTTCGCAGCGTGTCCAAGAGGGCTCGGTGTGAATTATGATCCGTCACATTTAGTCCGCATCGACGTCGATTATCTGCGGATGCTTAATGAATTCGCCGACCGGGTCGTACATGTCCACGGTAAGGACACCGACTTTGATCAAGAGGCACTCTACCTCCACGGCAATCTGGGACCGAGTTTCCACTCCTCGCGCGGCTTCGGTGAGGACTGGTGGCGATACACCATCCCCGGTGATGGTGTTGTCGATTGGCTCGAGGTTGTCCGACGACTTGAGGATGCAGGATTCGACGGGATCGTCAGCGTCGAGCTTGAGGACTATCGCTACTGGAAGACTTGGGAGTTAGAATCCGATGGGCTTAGACGCTCGCAGGAATACCTCGCTCAGTATGTACGGTAGCACCCTGTGAAACCAATAAGGAGTACGCATAACAACAGCGATTGCAACCCAAGTAGGGAACGTAGTACACTGCCAGATAAATGCTAATGGTCCTGCTCGTTGTGGATTGACAAATCCACAACATCGCCGCAAATCGAGCTTGGATATGGCTATCCAAGCCGAGCAGGGAGCGACTTGTCATAACTTACTTGACAGAGCAGTAGATCTACGTTCCCTATCTATATTCACCAAATGCGCCCTTTTTTGATTATTGAGCAATAGCGTCGTCCCAAATAATCGCCGATAACCGCACGGAAGAAAGGAAGGATAAAATGATCATTGATTCCCACGCATACTGCTTTGAACCGGCAGATAGCCCACGCGGATACAGTAGTAGCGAAGAACATCTTAAGTGGGTACAGGCATCGCATGCGGTGCACCATCAGCCAGCGTTTCGGATTCGTGACCGCGCACCCGGTCCCTCAGATGTCCTCGCCCCCGAAGGTCGTCGCGATCTGTCCAACCTTCCCGACCTACGATTTCGGATTAACCATCCACGCGGCAGGGTCGTTTGGAATTATGAGGGCGAGGAATACACCAAACACTTCTATCCCCCAAACCTGCGAAGTTGTGAATTCACGCCTTTCAGCTTGAATGCCGAGATGGATTATGCGGATGTGGATATGGCACTCCTCCATACGAACCCAATGCTGGGGCGAGACAGTGCTTACCAGGCGGAATGTGTGGAGCGGTTTCCCGATCGTCTCCGCTCGATGACACATGTAGATGAATGGCGTATCCGTGATGAGATGGATACCGTCATTGACGAAGTCACCACCGCCATCACTGTGCACGGGTTGCACGCTATCAAGTTCAATCCGCTGACCTACATCGTAAGTCCCGACCCGTGGGACGATGGCGTCTACCGCCCATTCTGGGAAGCGGTTACCTCCCTCGGCGTCCCTATATTCTTCACACTGGGCAGCGGACCAAAGGCGGACCAATTCACACTCTCTGACATTGACCAGCAAGAGGGCTATCTGAACGAACTTCGCATCCTGATGCGATGGATGGACCGTTATCCAGAGACCATTTGCAGCATCACTCACGGCTTCCCGTGGCGCGCTTTTCTGGATGGGGACCGTATCACGTTGCCAGAAGCCATCTGGGAACCGTTTCAAAATCCAAATCTCAGCTTGGAAGTGTGCTTTCCCGTCCGAATCGGTGACATCTTCGATTATCCCTATCGAGAGATCTGGCCTACCCTCGAAGCAATGGTTGAACACATCGGCGCAGATCATCTGCTTTGGGGAACGGATATGCCGTTCCAAAACCGTTTTTGCACGTACCGTCAGTCCCGTCACTGGATTGAGAGATACTGTACTTTCCTAACCTCCGATGACTTGGCGATGATCATGGGCGGCACTGTGGCACGTATTCTTGGGCTCTGAAGACGGAGGTAGGATAGCTGTTATCACCACATTCGTGGAAGCCCATATAGCGACAATCTTTATCGCTGAAATGGAAAAATTGGTATTATGTTCTATGCGCTACCTTTTAAGCCCCCCTCAACTTCAATCTCGGCCAAGACGATCTTCGCCTTCCTTCTAAGCCTCTTGTCAATCGTGTTCTATAATCTGGTTCATGCACAAACGGAATCAGAGCCGGTCGAGCTTGAGGAGATCGTCGTGACCCCCGGTAAGTTCACCGTTCAAAGTGGAACAGATGCAAGCCTCTCGCTATCGAAGGAAGGACTAGATCTGTTTCCGCTGATTGACAACGATGTTTTCCGTGCTGCCCATATCTTTCCCGGTGTTACGTCCAACGATTTCAGTGCAAGGTTTAATTTACGAGGCGGTGAGAAGGACGAAATTGTTGTACGACTGGACGGGATGGAACTGTTTGAACCGTATCATCTACAAGACTTTGGTGGAGCAGTTTCCATCATCGACCTCGGAGTAATTCGTCGCGCAGATTTGTTGATGGGCGGCTTCCCCGCGGAATACGGCGATAAGATGTCGGGCGTGTTCGATATCGCCGCAAAGACGGGGAATAGGGAGAGGTTCGCCATGAATGTGGGGGTTGACCTGATCAACGCACATGCATTGTTGGAGGGACCGCTATCGGACAAAGGTTCTTGGTTCGTCTCAGCGCGGCGAGGTTACGTTGATCTGATTCTCGCGCTGATGAATGCTGATGAAGATCTCAGACCACAGTATGCAGATCTCTATAGCAAAATCGCCTACGACCTAACCGATAAGGATAAACTCACCTTTAACGCCCTCTACGCTTGGGACGACAACTTCATTGATGCGGACCATGACGCAGATGACCTTGATTCGACCTATCACAATGCGATGTTCTGGACGAAATGGCGGCATTTCTATAGCGAGTCGGTTTGGTCAGATCTGTTCATCTTCAACAATCTGTCAACCCGAGATCGCAGGGTGGGGTACTATGATACTTTGGCGCATGGCAGGAGCTACAACAGTGTGGATAAACGGGATTTCGGCTTTCTCGGTGCGAAGGGGGAATTAACTGCACACCTAGGAGAGACTCATACCATTCGGGGCGGATTGGAATGGCGTTGGTCTAGGGTAGAATATGATTATGGCGTTCGTCGCCAGCAACAGATCACCAGGCAGTTTATCTTGAGCCGTTGCCCGCTCTGCACCTTTGGGACTAGTGCAAAAGTTGACGGTAGCGGCTTACAGATTAAGGAATACTTGCAAGATGAATGGCAACTACAGCTGAAGAGTGCAAAAGTTGACGGTAGCGGCTCACAGATCAAGGGATACTTGCAAGATGAATGGCAATTACATCCGAAGTTGGCACTCAATATTGGCGGACGCTATCTGTTCCAAAATTATCGTCGTAACGATATTCGGAAATATGAGATCAGTCCACGAATCGCATTGGCTGTCAAGCCCATCGAAAACCTGACGTTGCGGGCAGCGTGGGGGCTTTACCACCAACCGATTGACCTGATGACGATTCCTGTCGAGACGTTCGTCACAGATGTCGGCAGGGCGGGTCAAGCAATACACTATATCATCGGGGCGGAATACGCTTCCGGTCAGAATTTTATGGTTCGGGCGGAGGGTTATTACAAAGTGCTCACCAATCTCACCGGGCAGATTCAAGATTTCGGCAGGCAAGCCCAGATTATTCCCCCTGCCGATTCGGGACACGCAAAGGGGTTTGACCTCTTTGGTGCGTACGCGCTATCGGATCGATTGATGGGGAGTTTGGGATATGCGTTTTTGATTATCAAAGCAAGCGAGGATGACCTGATATATGATCGCCCACTATTCGGCGAGGAATTCTATCGGGATTTTGATCAACGCCATACGATTTCACTCAACGGCAGCTATCAGATCGCGTTGCGTTGGCATCTGCACCTATCATGGCGTTTCCATACCGGCAATCCGACGACCCCTCTAGAACACACGCTGGTTCGCCATTCTGATGGTCGCATGGATTGTGTACGGGAATTTGGGGAATACAACACCGACCGGTTACCTGCGTATCATAGCCTCGATTTGAGGCTTACAAAAACCAGCGAATACAAGAGTTGGACGCTCAACTGGTACGTTCAGATCTTAAACCTATACAACAGATCAAATGTGCATGAGCGGGTGTTCAGTGAAATTCTAGACGAAACAACAGGAGAGCTTACCGGCTGTGAAGTGAGTGACGAACCGCTGTTTCCGATTCTGCCGACGCTGGGCGTGAGTGCAACATTTTAGGTGGGCAGCGATATCCATGATTCCGTTGAAATGAGCCAATCACTCGCCAGATTCAGTAGATTGCCGGAGAGTGTATAATGCTTGACATCTCTCAATCACTTTGATTATAATTGGAGAATCATAAGCGCGAAGCAGCATACCTCATTTTGAATTCATACTATGCGACAGTACGCAAGGAGAGGGCCGATGCTGAACAGTATCAAAAAAGCACTGCAAAAGCTCTTCAATAGGAACGCAATTTCCTCGGTCAAAGGGAGTGTGCCCCGAGCCGCGCCAAGTGCCGAAGAAGCAATCATCCCTTTTAATCCTGCCGAACACGCAATCCACCCCCAGAACCTCAAGCGGCTGATAGATAACGGTCATGACATTATTTTATTAGATGTACGTGAAGCGTGGGAATATGAAATTGTGCACCTTAAAGATGCAAAGCAGATGCCCCTCGGAGAGCTACCGCAACAGGCATCTCGACTGAACCCTTACGCTGAAATCGTTGTATATTGCCATAAAGGGATGCGCAGCTTGGATGCGGTGCATCTGCTACAACAACTTGGATTTAAGCGAGTCAAAAGCTTGGTTGGCGGCATTGATCGGTGGGCGAGGGAAATTGATACCGAACTTCAACGATATTAACCTCTTGAGCACCTGATTTTCACGCATTAATGGCTTCGATCTTTTCACGCAGGAACGCGACGCACCCGTTCACCTCCGCTTCACTGAGGCCATGAAGAACTATCGGGATATCGGGGTCAACATCGTTAAGCAACGACAGGTATTGATCATAATCTAAAAGCCCCTTCCCCGCAGCAAGATGCCCCGCTTCACCATCTCTGTCCAGGTCTTTCGCGTGTGCAAAAGCGATGTGCTCACCGAGCAAGGCGAAGGCCTCATCAAGCATTTCACGCATACGCGGTAGCTCCCCGGTATGAAAGATGTTAGCACCGTCCATTACTACCTTCAGATAGGGTGAGCCGATCTGTTCAATTATGCGACGGGCTTTTATTGCAGAATCAACCACATTGGCAACCTCCGGCTCAAAGGCAAGGGTGACCTGGTATTCTTCAGCGATTTCTATGGCTTGACGCATTGAAACGACTAAATCTTCCCACGCCTCTGGGGTGTCATTGTCTGGGTGTCTCCGCCACATATTATCGGGGTCCCGCGAACCGGTGCATAGCGTAATCACCGACGTTCCTAACCGTTCACAAGCCGCTGCCAACACACGCAGGTTCCGTAATCCGTCGGCGCGTCGCTGTAGATCGGGATGAATCATGTTATAGGTGCCACCAAGTGCGGTCATTGTGATGTTACGCGCAGCCATATCTTCGCGGATTCTATCACACAGGCCCGAATCAATATGCGTTGGCAGCTCAGTCACACCGGCACTGGAAAGACCGAATTGCATACAGCGAATACCATGGTTTGCAACGGCATCCAACTCTGCTTCCAACGTCGCACGGTCAAAGGTTCCAGACATAATTCCAATCTGCATTCGCATCCCCTCCTTAGCTCAGACCAATCCTCGATTTATGCAAGAGCAATGTATTAAGTAAGCCACCACTATACCACCCTTCAGGCACCGAATCAAGTGAAAATAGATCAATACCACGACAGGGAAAAACTGAACGCATCATATAACAGACATCGCGGATCCTATTCCCCGATTTCCTAACGTATGCACACACTACCAATTCTACTCAGGTCCAGTTGGCAAGGCTGGCTAAATAGTATCCAATACGCCTCAGAGGAGAGACGGAAAAAGGTCGCAGAGGCTATCGGTTTCCTTGTTCTGATGGCTGCGCTATACCTGATAGGTCACGCTATCTTCAAAGTAATCGGACAACAGGCAGACATCTATACAGAAACTATACTACGCGCCCTGAACATTTGTGTCGGACTCGGTGTCCTCATTTTGGCGAAAGGGGCAATAGAAGGCACAATTAAACAGTTTTACGAAGCCCCCGACACATCGCTGCTGCTGTCATCGCTATCTCCATCAACTGTTTTCGGATTCAAGTTGATTCAACTTATCGCATCGAATTTATTGGGCATGGTGATGTGGCTGTTCCCCCCGTGGATTGCGTTTGGACGACTTTTCGGGCTGCCTTGGCATTTTTACGTAGGACTCATCCCTACCAGTTTCTGCCTACTTGTCATTATCGTGACAAACGTGGTGGTCGCAATGATGTTGATTACACGCTTTTTTTCTTCACAGCGAATGATACAGTTCTTGAAAATTGTCGGCACAATCATCGGCGCTGCTGCTGGATTTTTCCTCGCGTTCAGTGTCCTTACATTTGAGTGGTCAGATGAGATTGCCACATTTCTCCTCGGACGGCTAAACCTGCCCACCTCCGACTGGTATCCGCACCTATGGGCAGCAAAGTTAATGATAAGTTGGCTCCCCGAATCCGGAATCCAACCGTTGCGATGGGCGATTCAACTGGTTGTTGTCAGCGCAACGACACCACTCTTAAGTATATTATTGGCTTCCAAAATCTACCACCGGAGTTGGGAATATGCAAGGGGCGTAGAGGTTAATCCGACACAGCGTAGTAGAAATCGGAGGCGCATCGCTCTCCTCGGTCGGGGCAAAATCCGTTCGATGATGGCAAAGGATTTCCACGTTTTCCTCCGACACAAGGGGCGAGTCACCATGGTCATAATCCTAACCCTCTTCCAGTTGATACCGATATTCGCCCTGCTTTATCAGATGCCCACGACAGACCAAATCCACTACGACTTTCATCTACCGAACTTAGCAGCAATAGCTGTTCAGATCATGATCTACAGCCTGATCGCCACAGCCGGACTCTCGTGGGGAGGATGCAAAGCAGAAACGAAAACATGGTGGCTGTTAAAATCAAGTGCGATCTCACCGACGCTTCTTTTCAAGAGCAAACTTTCGATCGGGACCCTCTGCGCAGCTGCTTACGCAGGTGTGTGGGTTTTTGTAATATTAACCCTGTTTCGGATACCTATCCAGTTATGGATGCCAATCCTATTGATGATTACTGCGATCATAGCGACAGCCACCGCGTTCAACACAGCAATGGGGACACTGCCCTGGGTAGCAGAAATTGGAGAAACCAACCGGGATTTCGACAGACAACCAGTTCTCCGATTCGCGACGCTTCTGGTCACAATCATTGTCAATCTTATATTGCTCAGTGTACCCACCATAATCTTGCAAATCGTTGTCCTTAGCGAAATGGAACTCTTCGGGGGAAGACAGAGCGGCTTAATTCCTGCCACACAACTACTCATAATCGCGTTTATTCTGATCAGCCTTATTGGTGTGTGGGCAATTTCATACCTTCTCGGCAGGCAATCGTTACGGAAGCTGCTCTATAGATAGCAGCCAGCGGCGTTGTGGAATGGTAACAAGCCCTATGCTATAAATAAAAAAGCCACCTCCCGATTTTGTCTTCCCCTGTGTATAGGGTAAGGATATGAATCAAAGAGGTGGCTGTTTTGAAACAATGGCACTTCGCACAGATGAAATGTCAATCTCCTACGGTTCGGTATTCATTTTCCGCTCACGTTGATCGCGCTCAAATTGCGCGGCAGCTTCAGGGTCCGTCTCCCTCAGGCGACGAAGGCCTTCCTCCCTGCCATATTGGTCAATGAACTGTTGCATTTTATCAAAACGATCGGGGGATAATCCTTCGCTCAACTCCGATTCAATCCCCTCTGGTGTCAACTGTTTTTCGATGTCCACTACACTTTGAGGGAATATAGGCTTGAGCATATCGGGTTGATCTGATGGAGAAAGTGGGACATCAGAGCGAATTGGGGCACCACTTACATCTTCATTACTCCCTTTCTCAGAAACGGAGTCTGCCGCTGGAGGTGCCCCACCAGATTCTGTTTCGCCACTTCCTGATGGACGGTCGCCCGCCTCTTTTCGCATCCATCCCGGTAGGGTATTTTCACCTTTATCTGGAAGAAAACTCACTTTCACCGGCGGCTTGTCAGACAGCGAAGGTGCTATAGGGTCTAACATTTTATACCTTTCCATCATTGCCTCATGTTCATCAACGTACTTTTTAGCGTCCTCAGATAATGAAAAGTCCAGTTCCCCTTGGACGATTTTTTTCTCTACCTCCCCCATTGAGACACCGTTTTTTATAGACCACGAGAACTTGTTGGCATACTCTTCACGCTCATACGGATCCTCTATCGTATAATACTCATCAGGAAATGTATACTCAACTTTATCTATAATGAGTCTCGCATCCCGCTTTGGATTTTGAGTTTCTGTCAAAACCATCGGAGAGCCAAGTTCTGACTGTAAAATCGCATCCCCCTCCTCATACTGTGAATCACGAGGGACAATCACCGTGTGCAACTTTCCATCAGCGGTAACAACAGTTTGTTGCACGTAGGTTCGTAGCTCTTCACGACTAGCGAACTGTTCCCCCACAGCAGGTGTCATCTTCCCTGTCTGAATCCACTCTCGCAATTCTAGCTGTTCTTGATTCAGAGGCATATTAGAATAAAGTGGAACACCATTTATCTCGTAACCATACTCACCAGATGATATAAGATGGTGTTCGGGGCCATGTCCAGTCTCACCCCACCCCGCCTCCTTCATCTGATTGGGGGTTGAAGCAACTGGCAGCCCCTCGCCGTGATACGTGTGGTCATGAGAAGAATGCTCTTGTTGTCCCTTAACCGAACGATTAAATATCTGAGTATTCGACATAAACCCCTTAAACTCAACATGGTTTCGGTAAGCCCTATAGCCTACATAAGAGACAGAGAGAAATGTAACAATACCTCCCCCAATAATATAAGAGATAAAACGACGCTTAAACATCGGATAAACCTCCTTCGCTGATGAGTTGCTGCCTTTAGCCTCCACAATGTATAGTGACCCAAAACGGGCTGCCTGACAATGCCTTCGACAGCTCGTGATTATGGCAGGACGACCAAGTGTTTCCAGAGATAGATTTATGTCTCCAAACCTCAGCAGTTATGATATATACCTGCTTCTGTTCTGTCTGGTGTTTTTTCGCCGGTTGTCCCGAACACTCAGGGCAGTTCGTGGTAGATGTGCCCGTGGCTATAGTCTCAGTGGCAGAATAAGTCACGGTTCCAGCACTTTTATGCTCCTTAAAAATACACGTCCAAGAGGAATGAGTTGCCTCTGCATTATCTATCTGAAAAGCCTCATACATCCCCAAACTGACGGTCAATGTTCCAATAAGTAGAACCACCGCTTTCAAACCGCGTGAACTCAACATCCTAAACATTGTACAGCCCTCCTTATCGATTATCAAAAACAGTTAAGGATTTGTCCCGGGATAATGAGAGCTGAGGCATCCTGGGGATTTGCTTGATTGTATCCGTCCTTACTGGGACCGAATCGCCCAATGCAACGCATCCATATCAATGGGACGGTCTATATCTTCCCACTGGTCAAGGAACTGTTGCACCTCATGGACACCCACCCGATATTGCTCACATTCAGGACAAATCTGTAAGTGTGCCTCTAACGATGTTTTTGCCTTCGCGTCCAATGGCTCGTAGCTATCAACCGCAATCTGCACTCTAAAAAATCTACAGTCTAACGTAAACACCCCCTTTCTGTGTGAATCGTTGAACGTTAATAATTTCTTCCTGCCTCAACAAAATCTGTTTAATCCGTTCCGTTCCCGCCGCCAACCGCGACTGGGCCGTAGTGATGGGACACCCCAAACTTTCGGCAATCTCTTGAAATTTCATGCCGTGATAATGCCGCAGCATGACTACCATCCGCAGCTCTTCTGGCAAGTCTGCCAATGCGGCGTGTACCCGACTTTCCATCTCTCTATTTATCGCAACTGCCTCAGGGGGATCCGATGGATCAGTGAGTTTGTCATCAGAACCTTCAAATTCTGATGTCAGATAATCGCCCGTCGGTATCTCTGCTTGGTATCCCCTTTTAGCAAGCGTATCTAGGCAGAGGTTGGTTGCAATGCGATACATCCAAGTGGAGAATTGCGACATTCCACGAAACGTCTTAGCAGAGCGATAAATGCGGAGAAAGACCTCCTGCCGAAGATCTTCCGCTAACTCAAGGTCATTGACCATTTGATAGCAATAATTCAGCAGCGGCTTCTCCCACCGTTTGACCAATATATCAAACGCGCTCAAATTGTCCCTTTGAAGTTCGCACATCAACGTCTCATCTGATTTTTCCATGCTTATTCCCCAATCCGAATGGCAATTTCGATTAGAAAATTGAAGGATGATTTTAATCCGTCTAATAGTATAGACGGAGGAAACGCGAAAAAAACGAGATTTTTAAAAAAAATTACGGAGGGGAGCAGCAACTACCGAGTTTTTTTCTTCAAAACTCGGTTTCTCTTCGTGCTTTGCACTTTCTTTTTATATGAGCCCCTAAAGTTTTTGTTGAAATAAGAGGGACAACATGCTAGAGTTTAACCCATTCAATACCCATGAACATAAACAGACAGAACTACGGGCAAAACGGGGGAAAATAAAAAAATCACACAAACCATAATTGGAGGAGATTGGATGGCAACCGATAAAGTACGAGTTGCAGTTGTTGGTATGGGCATCGGCAAACCCAATGGACGTGCCTTGGCAGCAAACCCACGTGGACAGGTCATTGCCCTCTGTGATCTGTTAGAAGAACGTATGCAGGAATTTGCAAAGGACCTGCCGGAAGAGGTCAAATTTTACACCGACTACAAACAGATGTGCAAAGACCCAGAAATCGATGCCGTCTTTGTTGGAACACCGAATCAGTGGCATGTCCCTGTCGCGTTGGAGGCGGTACGAAACGGGAAGCATGTTATGGTGACCAAACCGCTCGCCGACTCAGAAGCGGCAGCGAAGGAATTGGTTGCTGAAGCAGAGGCAGCAGGCGTCGTGAATATGATGTCCCTCTCCACCCGTTTTGGCCGCGACTGTCAATATCTCGGAAATCTCCAACGACAAGGATACTTCGGCGAGCTTTACTATGCAAGATCCCGCAGCGTCCGGAGAAACGGAATTCCGACTTGGAGTCTCGGATTCATTCAGAAGGGTGGCGGTGCTTTTCGCGATATGGGCGTGCATGCCCTCGACGCTGTGTGGTGGGTATTGGGTATGCCTAAGCCCGTTGGCGTGTTAGGCACCGCTGGCGCGAAGTTCGGTCCGCACGGATTGGGGTATTCTGGTAATACACCCCCACCTAAGTCGTTCTACGAACAGTACGCATCGGACGATTATGGAGGCGGCTTTATCCGCTTTGAGAACGGTACAGGTCTACAGATCGAGAGTTTCTGGGCATCGCACCAACCGGGCGAATTTCAGATGGAGTTGTTTGGCACGGACGCGGGGGCCCAACTCAGTCCGCTCACGCTCTACCGCATGGAAGATGGCGCAACGCAAGACATCAACGTTGACCCGCCTCCAGGGCTTGAATCCTGGGATAACATCGCCGCGCACTTTATCGACAGTATCTTGGATGGCAAACCATCTGCAGCCCCACTCCGCCACGGACTTATCGTCCAACAGATGATGGAAGCCCTACTCCTGAGCGCGGAAACGGGGAAGGAAGTGCGGATTGAAACCGATGAGTAATTGCCTTGCTTCCAGTTCCAAATCCCCATTTGCAAATCTCTATGGAACTGTGGTATAATTTGGGCGACCAAATTTACCGAAACCGTAGACAACTAAAAAGATTAGATGCGTCCGAGGAGAGATAGAAATGGCTTATGTGATTGCCGAACCCTGCGTTGACGTCATGGATACGGCGTGCGTTGATGTGTGTCCGGTCGATTGTATTCATACCAAGGATGGGGAAAAGCAGCTCTATATTAACCCCGCCGAATGTATTGATTGCGCTGCATGTGAACCTGCATGTCCAGTCACCGCAATTTTCATACTTGACGATGTCCCGGAGCAGTGGACCTCCTATATTGAAGTAAACGAGAAATTCTTTGAAGATTTTGTCAAACCGACAAAAGCAGGGGCGGCAGCAGGAGAAGATGGCGCAGCAGCAGGGGACGAAGATAGAATTGGAATCGAAGAGTTTGTACAAGACATCGAATCTCCCAAGTCTTCGATTCGCCCCGTATTGCGCCCGTTCGTTATGCTCTCCCAACTTGTGCTAGGTGCCTTTGACGCGAAATTTAAGCGTGAACTTGAGGAGATGGCTCAGAACCCGATCATCTTTAGCGCCCCAATCTCAACGGGAATTAACAGCCTCATTAATTTAACGCTCTATCCACTCGTGCTTTTCCTCCTTTTCTCAGGTGGGAATATAGCGTCCGCACTGTTCACCGGTAAAGGGAACTTTGCGATCTTCCTCGGCGTGATCTTGGCGGTCCTTGAAGGGCTCTATCGTTTTAGAGATGAGCTCGCCACAACGGATAGCGAAGGACCCTCTCGATATGGCGCTTCGATATACGGCTGGATCCCATCGCTGGTTGTCCGTCCACTGTTGTCAGCGTTGCGCCCAGTGCTTGTAACGGAACCCACCTCTCCACGTTCAACCATGCCGGGGGCTGTTCTCACCGATGGACCCATTTATCAAGAGGATGTCCGTGAACGCTACCGCCGGTACGGGATGCTAAACCGGATGGAAGAACAAGCTGACCGCTACGTCATCGAAATTGAGCTCCCGCGCTGGGTGCCCGATTCCACATATAAACGGAAATACAACCTTCCGGATCGGATGCCGGACTATACGTATCAGGTGAGCCTTGGCGAAGGTACGGTTGATGTGGAAACCAAGTTGGAGGATTCCCGGTTCACTGAAGTTGCCGGGCGGATCAGTTCATTCCCTCTCGGGTTCAACAACGTATTCCGCATCGAGGCGCAACCTGAAGACTTCCAGGCAATGCTACGGGATAAAGTGCTGGAAATCGTCGTCCCAAAAGCCGGGAAGGTCGAAGATCTCGTTATTGAGCGGCCGGTCCACTACGCAAAGATTAAGGGATAGTCGCAACAATCCTGAACCCACAAAGCGGAATCTGGAGAACTCCTCTGGATTCCGCTTTTTTTATTTTCGACCGTGTAAAGAAATTGTACAAAGTGTCACATGTCTAACTCCTACAAACCCCCTGAATGGGAAACAGCAGGGTTCAACCACATCTGGTTGCCCTACACACAGATGCAGACCGCACCGTTGCCGTTGCCGGTCATCTCCGGCAGTGGTGTTCGGCTGACCTTAGCCGATGGTAGAGAATTGATCGATGGCATAGCGTCATGGTGGTGTGCCTGTCACGGATACCAACATCCCCACCTGACAAAGCAGATTGCAAAACAACTTGAGACATTGGCACATGTCATGTTTGCGGGGCTTGCTCATGAGCAGGCTTATACGCTTGCCCATCGTCTCGTCTCCATGGCACCACAGGGATTAAATCGTGTATTCTTTTCCGACTCCGGTTCAACAGCGGTCGAAGTGGGAATGAAAATGGCAGCACAGTTTTGGGCTAACCGACAGGAACCGGATAAGCGTAAGTTTATCTGTTTTCGGAATGGTTATCACGGGGACACCATGGGCGGCATGTCACTCGCTGACCCCGAAACAGGCATGCACCGGACGTTAAACCGCTACACCCCCGAACAGCATGTCTTCGATATTCCCAACAACAGGGCGGATCTGGCTGCGCTAGCAGCATCACTAAAGAAAGTTAGAGAAACGGTGGCGGGGCTTGTAATCGAACCGCTGGTTCAGGCAGCAGGGGGAATGAAGTTCCATTCGCCCGAAATGCTTGCCGAAATCTACCAGCTTTGTAAGGAACACCGTATCCTATTTATTGCCGATGAAATCGCCACAGGGTTCGGGCGCACCGGCTCGATGTTTGCCTGCGATGAAGCCGGCATCACGCCCGATGTTATGTGTCTGGGCAAGGCACTCACCGGCGGCATGGTAGGATTGGCTGCGACATTAGCCACAGAAGAGGTATTTGAAGCTTTTCTGTCAGACCGGTTAGAAACTGCGCTGATGCACGGTCCCACATTCATGGCGAATCCGATAGCATGTGCCGCCGCCAACGCTTCACTCGATCTGTTTGAGGGGGAACCCCGAATCGCACAGATCCAAGGGATCGAGACGCAGCTACAAGAAGAACTGAAACCGTGCCATAAACTGGAAGATGTTATCGATGTAAGAGTGAAGGGAGCTATCGGTGTCGTTCAACTGTCCGATGTGAGTGGAGAATATATACTTGAACTCCGCCAGCGGTTTATAGGGGAGGGTGTGTGGCTCAGACCGTTTAGCGATGTTATCTATATTATGCCTGCCTTCACAATTTCGTCAGCAGAATTAACGCGATTGACCGATGCCGTGTTTAAGGTTCTAACAGCGTAGCTAACGCCGTTCCTTCCAGCTAATCCCGCCCTGCTGTGATGACTGGAGATCTACCTCCAAATCTTCAAAGAACAGATCGAAATGCGTAAGGCATGCAGTGTCTGGCTGCTCGACACCGTAAGCGCTCGCTGTAATCCCCAACTGTAACGCCGGATATTCTCGACGCAAGTGGTCGGCAAACTCAAAGAGCCATCGATAAATCACACCGATCGACTCGGCGCGTGTATAATGCTGATGCCCCAGTGCGTTGCATCCTTTTAAGAGGCTGTCCTCTGACCCCAAAATCGGGCGATCCAAGATGAGGGTATCCGCCCCTGTCTCCTCAAGCAACGCTCTTACCGCCTGTGTGAGGTGGTAACCGTAATCACTCAAAACACAGTAAACCTCCGGAACTTCTTTGTGACTGGTGGGCTGCTGCATCTGCTCTTCTGCCGATTCCTCTTCTTGCTCCGCATCGCTACTTTCCGGCACTGCCTTCCATTGGACTACCGGCGCCGGTGCCAACCGCCATTCCGGACGATCTAAAACCGTTGCGGGTATCTCAGCAATTGGAAGACGGATCCCAAACTTGCCCCCACCTTCATGCGCCCGTTGGCTTATCCGCTTTGCTGTTTGCAGATTTTCGATGTTCCAGTCATAATCGAAGACAATTAAATCTCCGGCGCGCATCGACTCTATCGGCATCTCCCATTCGGATTTGGAAGCTATCCAGTGAATCTCAGGGGTTTGTAACGCCGCACCTTCAGAATATGGTGGTATATACACCACCGCATTCTGATTGATTCTTTCAATCGTGGCTTGGAGGCCACCTTCAACAAGCAGCGTCCAGACTTTGGGACTGTCCACCGACTGTCCCGACGGCACTCGGATTTCAGTCCGATTAGTAGCTGGCATCGACCTCAAACCGATCGACACAGTCTCTCGATCCGAGTAGACCCCATAGTGCTTGAGAATGCCCGCGCTCTCATTTCCCAGCACTACCCCGCTACCAACGCCAGCATCACCTACCAGAATAAATGCCTCCGATGTGCCCCCTTCCCAAGGCGTTGTCAGTGGTCCCTCTACCACTCCTGAAATTTCACACCTCCAGATTTGAAGGCTGTCCCTCCGACCCGCGAATAGCGGTAGAGACTCGATTGTCACATCCTCCACAAAAAACGCTGAATCTGTCAGATTCTGAATTGTCAACCACTTACGGACCCCCGGCAGATCCGGATAAATTTCGTAATGAACCCACAGATAAAAAATTGGCTCTATCTCCTCATCGGAAGTATACCTGAGTTGAATCGTAATCCGCTTACCACCACCCATTTTCTGGCTAATCTGATAATCGTTGTAAGCCAGTAGATCGCTATCCCCAGAAAAGACTATTTTCCCAATCCGAAACCGAAACTCCTCGCTCGGTTGATCTATGCGGCTTTGTCGCGAAGCCTTATGAGCGTAGCGAATCGTCCCAACCCTGTGCGCCCCCTGATCTAAACGCAGCCGGCGTTCCATCAGGTCGTTTCCCATGTAAAGTACGCGGGACTTTATATCAAAACCAGCATAGACCCCAATCCGCTTCAACGGCTGCAGCTGCGCTCTTAGATCAGCAACCGAAACCGCCTGCGATTTTTTACTGACGCCTCCGGCGCAGCCATGGCATATCAGAAGAATGAGTATGTAACTTAGCAGCTTTAGGTGTGAAAGGTGAGATGGGGAAATTCCTGAGAAGTAGGAACTTAGATGTGTCATGCCATTTCTACTCGGCCCTTTCAAAAAGGTAGGATTAAGCCACCTGTGACTGGCAATAAAGTGTTATCACGCATAAGGGCTGAATGGGCTAGCCCAAAGTCTCGGTGATGAGGGAATATAGCTTCGGGACAGTACGATCAAAATCCCCGGAAATATGGTAACTCTCGCCACCATCTCTCACAGTACGAACCAAGATTGTCTTCTTAGGACGGTGATAGTAATGGGCATCTGCCGGATTGCCTTCCTCCCGGAAATCGGAGAATTCTATCAAGTCAAAGTTGGCTGTGGTGAAATGCCGAATCTCCTCCCCGCGTTGCGCGGCGATGTTTCGTGCCATCGACAGACCTTTGAGATAAACCTCCGGTCCCATCACCGCAGAACCCAGGTTCAGAAACACGCCGCCCTCCAATTTTGAGACACTGTGGGCAAAACGCAGAAAGTCCTCGCCGGTTGTGTAGCCCATCGCAGCATAATCGGCGGCGGGGTGCTGATCAATGATGTCGTAGCCGATCCCTTTATGCACGGTTATCGGAACGCCCAAACGATATGCCGCCGCAAACATGCTAATCGCTCGATGTGGAAACTTGACCCCACACTCCCCGTTCTGAATGAACCGACCAACTGCCTCACCGAAACCGACTTTGTCGTGATAGCCGCGAGCGATAGCATCATTGAGGTAACGTCCGGTCTCCTCCCAGTTTCCAAACTTCCCATCCCAGATATACCGCTCCACATCCTCCAACGTCGCACCGATCAGGGCAAGTTCAAAATCGTGGATGGCACCGGCACCGTTCGTCGCCAGATGTGTGAGGACGCCACGTTCCATCAGATCGATGATATAGCGCGAATTGCCGCGCCGCATGACGTGCGCCCCCATCATCCATATCACCTGTCTCCCCTCTTGATGGGCTTGAATCATCCGATCTGCGACTGTCCGCAAATCGTCGTTTTCATACGGCGGCGTCTCCGCATCTAACGGGTAGATGTCCGCGACCGTCATTTTATGTTCCCGGTCAGCCAACGGAAGAACTCTTAATTGCCTCCGATCTAATTTGGAATAGGCCACAAGTCGTGAATCTCCCTGATTTTTAGCCGAACACAGAATAGGGCAGCGGCTCCCCCTTTAATCCAGCCAGTAGGTTCTCAGCCGCCATTGTCGCCATCCGCGTACGGGTCTGTAACGTTGAGCTGCCAAGATGTGGGAAGATAAGGGCGTTGTCAAGCGTCAGCAGTGGATCGTCCGTCGGGATGGGTTCTGGGTCTGTTACGTCGAGTGCAGCGCGTGCGATTTCACCGTTCTTTAACGCCTCATAGAGTGCTGCTGGATCCACCACCGGTCCCCGCGCGATATTCACAAGGATTGCTGTCGGTTTCATCTTTTGAAACTCTTCCTTGCCAATCAGATGGTGGGTCTCCGGCGTCATCGGGACATGTAGGGTTATAAAGTCAGATTCTTCGAGTAAGCGATCAAAACTTGCATATTCAATCCCCAACTCCGCTTCCCAATCCTCGCGGCGAGTCCGCTTATAATACAGAACCCGCATATCAAATCCTAACGCTCGTTTGGCAACCTCATAACCGATTCTGCCCATGCCGATGATACCGAGCGTTGCGTGATGCACGTCGCATCCATGGAATATATTTGGATCGTAACATGTCCAACGCTTTTCCTGAACGAAGATACTGGCGGGAACGAGGTGCCGTGCTGCTGCGAGTAGTTGCGCGAAAGTGGTATCGGCGGTAGTTTCACTTAATACACCGGGCGTGTTCCCAACCGCAACACCCTGCGCTCTCGCTGCCTCCGCGTCAATGTGATTATACCCGACACCGACGTTGGAAATGACCTTAAGGTTTGGCGCACTGGCAATCATTTCTGCCGTTACCGGCTCGTGACTATATGTAACTAACCCATCAAGCCCCGGCAGCCGCTCAGCGGTCGGGGGCAGAATCTCGCTCGTATGCCATATATCGACTTCACACTCTGCCTCCATCATGGCTAAGGCTTTTTCTGGGATCGGACGGGTAAGAAAAATTTTCGGCTTCAATGACAATACCTCCTGCGTGAAACGTGATGCGTGATGAGTAACACGAATTAACTACCTAACATCAAAGTTGTAATTTTAGGAATGCTCGTGCTCGATTTTTGAAATTTAACAGACCTTGTAGACGAAGGTTTGTGTCAATCTATGGTGGATCTTAGAATTAATGAGACACTCCGAACCGGTGCGGTTAAAAACCGCACCTACCGGCCCCGATACATCCCCGATAAATCCCCGATAAATCGGGACAGGCGGGACAGGCGGGACTCCGACAAGCCCCCGATGAATCCCCGATAAATCCCCGATAGGATCGGGGCAGGCGGGACAGGCGGGACTAAGAAGCGAGAGCAGGTCCCGACTCGCCGGGATTCTCCCCGATACATCGGGGCAGGCAGGAACGGAACAGGCGGGATCGAAACCGAGAGGCAAAAACGTCTATCTGTTTTTGGTATTCACCATAATATACCCGAAAAACACCTACCACATTTTCCGCTCCAGTGACCTTCCCACAAAAAGTTGACAAGGTCGGGTAAACAACTATAATATAACTCAGAGGGCTCGACGCAGTCTTTGCCTTATTACATCGAATATTATAATCCACAAGGAACGTATTCTCAAGAGGTTTCTGGATTCGAAGGAACCCGCCCACGAGAAACAGTATAAGCCCGAAAGAGATCGCATTGAACCTTCAAGCCCAATCGACACCCCAATCCCAGCAGCCGCAGATCCGTTGGAGCGCAATCTGGTTAGGTCTAGGGCTCATTTTTCTCAATAACTACTGGCTGTTTGCGATGCTACGTTGGGAGCAAGGTCTCCCAACCACCATGTCGCTCTTCTTCAATGTGATTTTCATCTTCGCGTTTGTGGTGGTGTTTAACTACTTGCTCGCCCGGTTTGCACCGCATTTAGCATTAACGCAGGGCGAGTTGTTGACCCTCTACGCGATGCTTTCCATTGCCTCGGCAATCGGCGGACACGATCTGTTTCAAGTCGTTGTCACCAATATCGCGGTCGTCGGCTGGATGTCGAACGAGGAGAACGAATGGGCAACACTGTTCCACCACTACCTCCCCGATTGGCTGGCATTGACCGACAAGAAGAGCATCACTCCCTATTTCGTTGGGGAATCCAGCCTTTACCTCCCTGAAAATCTTGGATTATGGTGGCAGCCTGTCCTTGCGTGGTCCGGGTTTATTATCGTTCTCCTATTTACCGCCTTCTTCATCAATGCCATCCTGCGAAAACAGTGGATTGAAGCGGAACGGCTCAGCTACCCAATTATAGAACTCCCGCAGCAGATGACCACAACACATTTCTTTCGGAATCGATTGATGTGGGCGGGATTCGTCCTCGCTGGCGGCATGGATCTCATCAACGGACTGCATTTCCTGTTTCCCATTATTCCCGGGCTCGGTGGCGAATTTTTTGATCTGCGCCCTTTCTTTACCACGAAACCGTGGAACGCTATCGGTTGGACGCCAATTGTTATCTTCCCCTTCGCCATTGGGATGGGATATTTTATCCCCCTCGATCTCTCCTTCACGTTCTGGTTCTTCTACGTCTTCTGGAAATTCGAGATGATTATGGGGAGTGTCTTTGGTCTCCAGCATATCCCCGGTTTCCCCTTCATCTTCGATCAATCATTCGGTGTTTGCGTTGGTGTGCTAATTATCACGCTATGGGGGGCGCGCCGTCACTTACGAACCGTGCTCGTAAGTGCGTGGCGAGGTCCCTCAACCCATAGGCTTTCCAGCACTCAAAGCGGACAATCCGGACAGGAAGATCTATCAGAGAACGGAAGCGAAGCCAATGAACCCATCTCCTATCGTACCGCCGTACTCGGACTGATAATTGGTTTCACGTTGTTGGTTGGTTTTTGGGCGGTAGCAGGACTACCCCTCTGGGTGGCGTTTCTCGTTCTCGTCATCCATTTCACAACGGTAACCGTTATCACCCGTATCCGTGCGGAGTTGGGTCCGCCCATCCACGATCTACGTGCGATGGGACCGGATGTACTACTGCCGAAGATGTTCGGTATGCGACGGTTAGGGGCAAGAAGTCTCACTCTGTTCTCGCTTGTGTATTGCTTCAATCGCGCCTATCGGGGCAATGCCATGCCGCACCAGTTAGAGGCATTGAAACTCGCAGAGCGCACTGGGGTGTCATCACGCCGTGTCGGATACGCCATACTACTCGCAGTCGTTCTCAGTCCCTTGACCTCGTTCTGGTTCTCACTGCACATCGGCTACAAGTCCGGCGCGTGGGAGGTATGGTACGGTTCTATCTTTCGCCGTACCCAAAGCTGGCTTACTAACCCAGTGCCCGTAGATGTTCTGTCAATCATAGCGATGTGCTTCGGGGTAGTTTTCACCTTCCTGCTTACCGCTGTGCGCACGCGTTTTGTTTGGTGGCCCCTCTATCCCGTTGGATACGGTATCTCCGGCACATGGGCTGTCAACTTTTTCTGGTTCTCGGTGTTCATCAGTTGGGTAATTAAGTGGTGTATTCTGCGGTTTGGAGGCTTAAAGACGTTTCGTAACTTAGCACCGTTTTTTCTCGGATTGATACTCGGTGAATTTCTCGTTGGCGGCGTCTGGGCATTGATTGGTGTGGTATTAGAGAAACCGATGTATCGATTTATATGGTAAATGGGGTATTTTCACGCCCGGTTCCCGTTAGATTTGATAGTTCGGATCAAGCAGCGCAGAAACTCCTGTTGCCCATGACAAAACGATTGCAATTCCAAAAAGCATAAAGTATAATATCAATGTTTTAGGTCGGAGCAGCTTAAAATAGTGAGGTGCCACAGACCTTCAACGTCATAACCTGCATCTTTTGGGAGGAATCACCATGCCAATTGGCCCAATGGAACTGATCATTATTCTCGTCATTGCACTTGTGGTTTTCGGTCCCAAGCGTCTGCCGGATATGGGCCGTTCACTTGGAAAGGCGATTCGGGAATTTAGGAACGCCGGCAAAGAGATTCAAAACGATATTGCTGAATCAATTGACGAAAACGAGCGAGACTCGACCAAATCTGCGAATAAGACGGCTTAGTTATCAACATGGCTTTCGATGCGTCAATGTCCTTTTTGGATCATCTTGAAGAACTTCGCCGACGGATTATCATCTCCCTGACTGCGATCGCAATATGTATACTTATAAGTTTGTGGTTTCAGGACCCAGCTGTAGAAATCCTAAAGCGACCCATTGACGTACCGCTCAACGTACAATTGGCGAATTGGATAGATCGGAGCGTCGGTTCAGATGGTTCATTCATGGCGTTCTTGGCGATTGACCTGAGAGCTAAAGCATCAAACGCGGTTCAGCTCAATAAAATCGGTCCTGGTGAAGCCATTATGGCGTTTATCAAGATTGCCGCCACCTTCGGTATATTACTGGCATCGCCTATTGTGCTCTATCAGGTCTGGGCGTTTGTTTTCCCTGCCCTAACGCAACAGGAAAAGAAGTTCGCACTCCCTCTATTCTTAACTATGCTTTTCTTCTTCCTTGTTGGGGTAGTTTTCGCCTACTTTATCGTCTTACCTGTTATCGTCCAATTTGCCGCAGGCCTCTTCCACGGTTCAGGCGTTGGGAACCTATGGAGCATTGATACATATGTGGGTTTTGCAACCGGTATGCTGTTAGCCTTTGGCGTTGCATTTGAACTCCCAATCGTTATGGCGTTTCTATCACGAATCGGTGTCATTAATGCCCAAGGCTTTCGAGAGCGGCAGCGATATGCCGTCATGTTTATCTTTGTTGCGGCAGCACTGTTGACACCCACGGATCCATGGTCCATGCTATTGATGGCGGTTCCACTTATTTTGTTATATCAGTTGGGGATCTTCCTCGCCTTTCTTGCAGAACAGGAGCCTGAAAATAATGCCTAATATCGAGTTTCAGGAACAGCTAAAATTATTACATGAATTTCAGCAGATCGATGCCGAAATCTTAAGGTTGGATAATAGGCTGAAATCAGTTCCGCTTAAGATTAAGAAGGCGGATGAGCAATTTCAGATCCATCAACAAAAGCTGGAAGAAAAACAGGCGGAACTGGCTGATACTGAAAAATTGCAGCGGACCAAAACGGCAGAACTTGAGATGGAGGGCGAACAGCGCAACAAATATCAATCTCAGTTGCGGGAGGTAAAGACCAACAAAGAATATGAAGCATTGGATAAAGAGATTAGCTTTATTCAAGAGAAAGAAGCGGAAATAGAAGATGCAATTCTTACGGCAATGGAGCGAATCGATCAACTCAACGAAGAACTCGCTCAACAGCAGAAAAACTTCGAGGCTGAACAAGAAAAACTTGAGGCGCAGAAAACCGAATATGCGCGGGAAGCAGCAGATCTTAAAGCAGAAATTGTGAAATGGCAAGGTAAGCAACAAAGCTTTTCCGACCAGATTGATTCGGGATTAATAAACCAATATCAAGCCCAGTTCAAGCGTCATCGAAGAGGGTTGGTTTCCCTGGTTGTTGAAAATGCGTGTGGCAATTGCCATCTTACGATTCCACCGCAAACGCTACAGGAAGCTCGTAAGTATGAGAAACCTATCCATTGTGGCAGCTGCAGACTGATTCTTTACATTCCTTCTCCCTCCCCTGACGATGCTCCCGCCGAAGAATCCACTCCCGGTTCAGATCAGTCCTAAGTTTCCGTCGACGCACATATCACAAATTCTTTTACCTACCGACGTATAGCGCAGCAATTCAGTTCGTATTTGACCCAAGATTTGTATTGCCCAATCCGATTTTCCTGACGTTCCTTCTCTATCAATAGAATATTTATATTGATAATTATAGATATTATTTTTTTATTTTTACATGTTCTCCTGAAACCAATCTAAAAAATCTTACGTTAGGCGCAGCATAATGACTTACCCTAAATTCAGCTGGGAGAAGAACCATGATTGTAACACAGAAATCGCTTATCCTTGTGGTAATGCTGTGTTTATTTGTATCTACCACGGGATTATCAACAGATGCGTCTAGACCCGTCGAGCCTACAATTAAAACAAAATCTTCTTTTCATTTAAGCACTATTGTCCTCGATGCTGGTCACGGAGGTAAAGACCCTGGCAATGTCGGTCGAGGACGCGAAGACGAAAAGGATATCAATTTAGCTATTACACGCAAGTTGGCAGCGTTGATTCGGGAAAAAACGACATATGATGTTCGCCTTACTCGATCGGATGACCGTTGGATCTCATTAACAGAACGCGCCAGTATTGCCAATGAAAGTCCGGCTAATGAAACGTTGTTTATCAGCATCCACTGTAATTCACATTCCGATTCCCGTGTCCACGGATTAGAGAGTTATATCTTTAACTTACAAGCGACCGATAAATTCGCAGAAGATTTGGCCAAATGGGAAAATGATGTAGAGGTCGTCAGCCCCGTCGATTTTATCATCAATAATCTGCACAAGAGAAGCGTCGAAAAATATAGTTGGGAAGCCGCTCGCGTTATACAATCTGTGCTCGTATCCCACCTCGGAGCGCGAGATCGGAATCGAAGTGCGCCGGACAAAATGGTCAGACGCGCGCCTTTCCGTGTCCTCGTGGATACCAGGATGCCAGCCCTTTTGGTCGAACTCGGATATCTATCCAATAGAACCGAGTATAAAAAACTCAGTTCTCCCACCTATCAAGACAAAGTGGCAAATGCACTATTGAGATCGATTCAGCGATTTGATCGAGCAACACAAGATGTGAACCGTATTGCGGCCCGGTTCCGTTAACACAGATTTCATCTATACGAGGGTCTGCAAATTGTGCACGGTTTTTAGTGTTGAAGGATTGGAGCTGGAGGGGAGCCACCATATTGCATCTAGTGCTCTGTCAAATAAATTATGACAAGCACCTTCATTGCGATGGCCGGTGCGGTTACAAACCGCACCTACCGGGCCTTGGGAACATAGAGAATTGCCGATTTATGTTCTGAAACCTTATACAGTTTGTGCTACATTTTTCTGACAATGTACTAGGTGGTGCAAAACAAGGTAGGTATGTTGCAGTGTTAGTATAAAAACGGTGGGAGGAACATTACCGCAGTCTTTAATCGAGAAGTTTTCAGACGATTCGGACGGACTTCTCTCCATCGGTAATTTCGCCAATCAGAGAAGGAGATTCTCCCAACTCCCTGAGCGAAGCGATCGCGATATCGATCTGGCTCGGTGGTAATACGAGTACCATGCCGACACCCATGTTAAAAACATGGTACATTTCTGCTTCATCCACCCCACCCTTCTCCTGCAGGAAGGGAAAAATCGGCGGTATTTCCCACGTGTCTTTCCGAACCTCTGCACAGCAATTCGGGGGAAGAATACGGATGATGTTATCTGACAATCCGCCCCCTGTAATATGGGCAATGCCTTTAATATCGCAACGCTCTCGCAGGGTAAGGACACTCTTTACATAGCTTCTATGGTACGCAAGCAGCGCTGAGCCAATCGTTGTATCGAGCTCAGGGATATACCGATCTACTTCATATCCACAGACCTCAAACAGGATTCGCCGAGCAAGTGAAAAGCCGTTTGTGTGCAGACCGAGTGAACCCAAGCCAATCAAGCCATCCCCCGGCGCAATTCGACTTCCCGTGATTAGTTGCGACTCCTCGACCACACCAACAATTGTACCAGCGAGATCATACTCGCCCATTGTGTAGAGTTCCGATAGTTCCGCGATTTCCCCACCAATTAGCGCACAGCCGATCTCCCGACAGCCCGCCGCCACACCACTCACAATCTGCTCAATGACTTCGGGTCGCACCTTACTTATCCCAATATAGTCGAGAAAAAAGAGCGGTTCCGCCCCTTGAACCAAGATATCATTACCGCAGTGCGCCACAATGTCAAACCCGACCGTATCGTGCCGTCCTGTCATAAAGGCAATCTTGAGTTTTGTCCCAACACTGTCAGTGCTAGACACCAATATCGGTTTTTCATATTCACCGAGTGCAAACAGTCCTCCGAAGTTGCCTACTTCGCTCAAGACTTCCGGACGATGGGTTGATTGGAGGTGGGGTTTTATGCGCTTCAGTGCATCGTCTTGTGCGTCGATGGATACACCTGCGCTAGCATAGGTTAACCTTTGCTCAGCCATCGGAGTCGTCAGATTCCTTTCGCTTTTCCATGCGTTGATTAAACGATTCTAAGCGGCGATTACCGATGAGAGCCATTATCTTATCCATCTTTAATAGGGAACCAACCAACACCACAATACATAATCCAACAGTGATCAACATGGCATTCTCTGCAGCAACATGTGGGGGAACTGTTGGACTCAGTTTTTGAACCAGCAAGATTGCTGGTTGATACACCACTATGCCAAGAATCGCGCATAAGACGATAGCGTAAAAGGTGAATCGTCCCTGCGATGTGGATAAGCCTCGCCGGACGTTTTGAAAAGGGTGGGAGGATCCCGTCCGTTCTCTTCTTAATCTGTTTTGCATTGGAGGACTCCTTGGGGATGGCTCCCTCAATCACTAATCCGCCTCGCTCATAAAAGTAATGGGGAGTTGTGACGTCGATTGCCCACTAAATTCTATGGGATAGCTGCCGTCAAAACAAGCCGTGCAAAAATCTTCGGGTGATTTCATACATTTGAGCATACCTTCAATGCTGAGATATCCTAAACTATCTGCACGGATGTATTTACAGGTTTCCTCGATGGTGTGTGAGCTAGCAATTAGTTCTTTGCGGGTGGGAGTATCAATACCGTAGAAACAGGGAAATTTATTGGGTGGAGAAGCGATGCGGACATGAACCTCTGTAGCGCCGCCCTGACGAAGCATCTTTACAAACTTTCGGCTCTCAGTTCCTCGCATAATGGAATCATCAACTACCACAACACGCTTGCCTTCAAGCACATCACGAATCGGGTTCAGTTTCACCTTGACCATCAGTTCGCGCACCTCTTGAGAGGGGTTCATGAAAGCACGGCCTACGTATGAATTTCGATAGAGTCCTACATCAAACGGAATCCCCGATTCTTCCGAATATCCCAATGCAGAAAGTGTTGCCGAATCCGGTACAGGGATAACGATATCCGCCGCTGCCGGGCACTCACGCGCCAGTTGCCTGCCAAGTTCACGTCTTGGACGGTTAACCAGTTCACCAAATACAACGCTGTCTGGACGTGAGAGGTAAATATATTCAAAGATACATTGCGATAGGTGAGGTTGTTGCTGCCCGAACATAAATGATTCCGGTTCTTCATCTTTTCCGGTAATAATAACCATTTCGCCGGGGCTAACCTCGCGGATTGGTTCTCCCTCAATCACATCGAAAGCACACGTTTCAGAAGTGAGAACGTAGGAATCGCCAACGCGCCCCAACCAGAGTGGTCGGAAACCGTAAATATCTCGTACGCCAATCAGGATAGATCTCCCCATAAAGACAAGTGAGTACGCGCCACGAATCTCTTTGAGGGCATCCATGATACGGTCTTCCAGTAGCGTCTGCCGGGAACGGGCGATGAGGTGAGCGATAACCTCTGTATCGGAAGTCGTACTAAAAATTGAACCGGCATCCTCAAGGTCATTGCGGATCCGCTGGGCATTTACAAGGTTGCCGTTATGCGCAATAGCAAGCGGACCCCGCTTATATTCCCGAACCAACGGCTGCGCGTTTTGAAGGGTGCTGTGTCCGGTTGTCGAATACCGGTTGTGACCCAGCGCAAGATCACCTTCCAACTTCCCCAAGGTATCCGAATCAAAAATCGTCGCAACAAGCCCCATACCATGATGATATGTGAACGCATCGTCGTCTGCAGCAGCGATCCCTGCGCTCTCTTGACCTCGGTGCTGAAGGGCGCGTAAAGCCAAGTAAGTGAATTCGACAGCCTTGGGGTGCCCTAAAATCCCGAACACCCCACACTCACACCTCGGCTTATCATCAAACGCATTGAAATGTTCCATATTTGGATGAGTCTCCAATTCATCGGATATTTCGCCACACATCGGCACACTGTTGTCTGGCGTCCGAAAATCTTGACAGTCTGGATCCGGGCTAGAGTTCAGCCGACGCTGTCCGCTTCCGCTCCATACCAAGCCGGTAGCCAAGGATTGCGCCAATCGGTGCCGCAACGATGTACAAAAGCTCGGGAGGGCATTTTATTGCTAGCAAAATACGAAGGGGTAGAGATATGATAAGGGCAAGCAGTTGCGCTACATTAAGGAGTATGTAGAAGAGCAAATTCGAGGCAACTAACGCGTCCCAGTGGATATTCAGCAGCGACATCAACGCTACTATCGCGGGAGCACCAAGGAAGGCACCTTGGTATGCGCGCTTACGGTCTACACTCATGCCAAAGCGGCGCCCGGCAAATATAACACCTTCAGCAACACCGACAAGAGCACTCCCGTATGTCGCACCAAAGGAGATTAGTAGAAGTAAACCTACCCAGAAACCGTGCTGCACGCGGTCGCCGATTAAACCTTTCCAAAACAGCAGTTCAACAATCAGGCAGCAAAGCCAGCCACTTGCTAAACCGATAGATCCGCCTAAAGCAATCTGACTCGCTGTTAAGGCAATCATTTTCTTTCGAGGCATACTACTCTCCCAAACATTCGATTTGATGCGGAGATTATATCACGGCATCGTACCCCTGTCAACCCCAATGAAGCGTGAATATAGGGCTATTCAGTTTTAGGCTTATTAACCATTTTGTTTGAAAAGGCGCAACCGGGAGATCACGCCTACAGTGAGATGTCGGTTCCGTTCCCCCGATACATCGGGGGCAGGATTTAGGAGGTTGGCTGTGCAGTGGGGATGTCTAAGTAATTGTAAAATCTACCATAAATGACTCTAAGCGTGAATATGCTGCCCAAGATTCCTCCCAACAACATAGTACTAAACTAAACGAACAAAACCACATAAATGTGACAAATTTTGAGAACTTCTGGCAACTTGAGGCTTGCGTTTGATATTGACAGCGCGCGCACCATCACCTACAATTGTATGACGTTAATCGCAAATACGCCTGTCCGCCGCTGTAGCAACCCCTTAGCTAAACCACAACTTCGGCTATAGACGGGTGAAACCGAGGTGAGAGGAAACCCATGAGCAACCTACTGTTTCAGTCAGATGAAAAGGTACTTTTTATTGGTGATAGTATCACCGACTGCGGACGGCGTGGCGACCACGCACCACTTGGGCACGGCTATGTAAAAAAGGTAACTGAACTAATCACCGCAAAATACCCAGACCGCCGAATAGAGTATGTCAATAAAGGCATCGGCGGCGATGTCGTCGAAGGGCTCGAAGCACGGTGGGATACAGATGTCATCGCCGAAAAACCGGACTGGCTGTCGGTGAAAATCGGTATCAATAATGCGTCACGACAACTTGGAGCGGGGATTCCAAACGAAACATATCTCCCAGAATGGGAGGAATGCTATCGACGCATTCTCACCCGCGCGAGAGATGAACTGGGTGCAGGGCTTTTCATATTCGAAACCTTTTACATTGAAGAAGACGTCGCCCAGCCGCGTCCGTTGGACGTTGATGCCTATAACGAGATTATCCATCGGCTTGCCGACGAATTTAACGCTCGATTGATACGGACAAACGCAGCGTTTGACCGGGCGGTAGCCGCACGACCGGGAGCGCTGTGGACGACGGAGGATGGTGTCCACCCAAACCCGGAAGGACATACACTGATGGCGTTGGAATTTCTCAAACAGGCGGGCTGGTAGAAACACCTTATTCACGTATCCCCGGCGGAGGCTTAATCATGGACAGAGCTGCACGAGTGTTAGAACGCATGAAAGGACCGGTAGTGCCCATAAATGTCTGTTTCAACGCGGACGGCACAATCAACTACGACGCTGTTGAAGCATACATCAATTGGCTGTGCGAAGAGAAAACCCCTGTGCTCTTGCTCACTTATGGGAGCAGCGAATTTGCGAGTATTAGCGATGAAGAACTTTGGGAATTAACAGAGATTGTCGCATCCGCTACCGCTGGACGCTCGCTCTGTATTGCGTCTACCAGCTATTGGAAGCCATCGAAAACTCGCGATTTTCTGAAACACGCTGATGCCGTTGGCGTTGATGCTGTTAAGGTGCAAATTAACCCGTGGCTGCCCAAGACACGAGAGGCGTTAGTCGGATATTTCGACCTGATTGAAGATGCGTCCGACATACCGTTGTTGCTCTGGGGTGTTGCACCACCACCATTCCCCGTAGAGGTCGTAGCAGAGTTAGCGCAACGTCCCAACATCGTTGGCATGAAAAATGACGCACATCCTTTTTATGACTATTATGACTTGGTTCGCAGCACGAAGAATGAGGGTTTTGGTGTGGTCAGCGGCGGACAAATGCGTAATTTTGTCTTTGGACACCAGATCGGGTCGCCTGCTTACCTGTGCCCCATCGCGCCTTTCCGCCCCGACATCGCCTTGCAATTTTATCAGTTGTTAGTTGCAGGAAACTACACTCAGGCGTGGGAGATGGTTTACCGTTACGAAGAACCTTGGCTCCAATGGGCAATTGACAAAAACTGGTTAGGGGTGATGAAGTCAGCGGTACAACTTCAGGGGTTGTATCCTAACAATCTGCTCGGACCGCCGAATCCGCCGCCCAGTCCAAACCTGCTTAATGAAGTGCGGGAGAAACTGGAGGAGCTCTTTGGCGCATCGCGCACACGTCCAGCGTAATGCCTGTTCTCCTGCGCCGAAATCCCTTCATGACGATTGGCACCTCCAATCCCAAATTCATAGGGAAAATCGAGAAAGAACATACCACGCTAACAGAGGCACGAGATGAGTAACCATGCAACCGCACAACACCATCAGGAGACCGCTGTGAGTGCGGAAGCGTTCAACGAATTGCACATTTTACTGGGTGACCGCCTGACCACAGCGAAGGATGTTCGAGTAGAACATGCGAAAGATGTCTCTCATCACCTACCCCACCTGCCACATGCCGTTGCATTCCCCCATAGTAACGCTGAAGTTTCTCAAATAGTACAAACCTGTGCGCGATATTCGGTTCCGATTGTCCCCTTCGGTACAGGAACGGGAGTTGAAGGAGCGGTTGTCGCTATCCACGGGGGTATCTGCGTCGATTTGACTCAGATGGACCAAATTCTTCAGGTCAGTCAGAACGACATGGACGCGACAGTGCAGGCAGGGGTCACACGGATGCAGCTCAACAGCCATCTTTCCGATACCGGGACGGGGCTTTACTTTCCTGTCGATCCGGGAGCAGACGCTTCGTTGGGCGGTATGGCGGCAACCCGTGCGTCGGGCAACGCCGCAGTCCGTTACGGCACCATGCGAGAAAATGTCCTGGGATTGACAGTAGTAACCGCCGATGGGAACATCGTCCGCACTGGGGGTCGCGCCCGAAAATCCTCCGCAGGCTATGATTTAACGCGATTGTTTGTGGGCTCGGAAGGGACACTCGGCATCATCACAGAGGTCACACTAAAGTTAGCAAAGACACCAGAGGCGGTTTCGGCTGCGGTATGTGCGTTTTCAGATGTTGCAGCAGCAGCAAACACAGCCATCCAAGTAATTGGATCCGGCATACCCGTGGCTCGATTGGAGCTGCTGGACGAAATCCAGATGGGTGCGGTTAACGCCTACTCTGCCTTAGACTATAAGGTCGCTCCAACACTCCTTTTCGAATTCCACGGTTCAAAATCAGCAGTGACTGAGCAAGCAGAAACTGTAGGCACAATTGTCCGAGAACATGGCGGCGAAGGCTTTCAATGGGCAGCCGGGGAGGAAGAACGCAACAGGCTCTGGCAGGCGCGGTACGACAGCTATTATGCCTCATTGGCGCTGCGCCCCGGATCGGTTGGGTACGTCACGGATGTGTGCGTTCCTATCTCGCGCTTGGCGGACTGTATCCTGAAAACCAAGCAGGAAATCGAAGCATCTGGCATGATTGCCCCCCTGCTTGGGCATGTAGGAGATGGCAATTTCCATGTGGTATTCCCCCTCGATCCCAATCGCCCCGAAGAGTTGGAAGAGGCACAACGGCTAAGCCAACTCTTCGTTGAATACGCGTTACAAATGGACGGCACATGCACCGGTGAACACGGCATCGGGTTAGGTAAAATCGAGGCGCTTAGGCAGGAGCACGGACAAGGCGTCGACGTAATGTACGCCATCAAAAAGTCCCTAGACCCACAAAATATTATGAACCCCGGCAAGGTCATACCGCTCTGAGTCGCATGAAAACAGCATTCAAAAAAACACTAATCGCTTTTGTTATTTTTATTTTGATCCTCATAGGGATTCTAATTGGCGTTATCAAACGTTGGTCACAGAGCGGTTCCTTGATCGAAAGCATGATGATGGTTGATTTCACAGGGCTTTTGCTCGGTGTCTTGGGGGCATCAACCCTGATCCTTATCAGCGTTGGCTTGGTCTTTTGGCTGGCACACGCGTGGTCGGTTGAGCAACCTGCGTTGGGGGAACGAATCATCCGACTGGCAATGGTTGTGAGTATTCTACTGATCCTTGTCTTCGGCGGAATGGGTATCGGTTTAATCATCTTGCGCACGCTTTGGACTGTCAACTATTTTTAGACCAAGATTCAAGAAACAAGCATGTCCATGTCAGCAGATTTTGACTTGCATTCACAGATTCAAATATGCTAAAATAATGTTGAAGTGTAGCATGTTCCATAACCAAACTTTGCCTTTTGAGTCATTTTATCGGGGTTACGGTTGAAAAATGGAATCCATTGTATATCGTAGGAACTAATCCCACAATATACACAACAGCTTGAGAAGGGGTGTCAAAGATTCAAAATAGAGGTCGCCGTTATCAACAGAAAACGCAAGAGCCGCAAAATAGGGTGAATCGACAGATTCGGGCAAGGCAGGTCTTGTTGATCACTTCCGACAACGATAAACTTGGTCCCATGCCTGTCTATGAGGCATTGGATCGAGCTCAGGAAGAGGGGCTTGATTTGGTAGAGGTCTCTCCAAATGCCGATCCGCCGGTTTGCAAAATCATGGATTACGGCAAGTTCCAGTACGAAAAGAGCAAACGGGCGAAAGAAGCTAAAAAGAAACAAGCCAAAGTTGTACTGAAAGAGATAAAGTTCAAATCCGTAAGGACCGGAGAGCACGACTTTCAGTTCAGGCTGCGTCATGCCCGCGAGTTTTTGTCGAATGGCTGGAAAGTTAAAGCATCAGTCAGATTCAGTGGGCGCGAAATGTTGCACACTGATCTCGGGAAGGAGATGCTGCAACGGTTCGCAGCAGATGTCGCAGATGTCGGCGAGATAGAATCGCCCCCACGGATGGAGAGTCGTAACATGTTCATGGTCTTGACGCCAAAGTCAGACTAAGTAGAGGAGCAGCAGTCAGATGCCAAAGCTTAAGACACATAAAGGTTCAGCCAAGCGTTTCAAACTCACAGGCACTGGAAAAATTCGCAGACGCAAGGCTTATTCGAATCACCTGTTCATGTCAAAGACACCGAAACAGAAGCGAAATCTCAGGAGAACAGCCATTGTGGATGAGACGAACGAGAAAAGGCTGCGTCGCTTGCTTCCCAATTAGGTGTTTGTCAACATCGTTTTTAAGGAGATTGTAATGCCAAAGGTAAAAACAGGCAGTGTCCGTCGCCAACGCCGCAAAAGAATCATGAAGCACTCAAAGGGCTATCGCGGAGGTCGCAATAATCTGAAGCGTACCGCAACGGAGGCTGTCGAAAAAGGCTGGAATTACGCCTATGCCCACCGCCGGGCACGAAAACGGGAATTCAGGCAATTGTGGATTGCCCGTATCAATGCGGCCGCACGGATGCACGGGTTATCCTATAGCCGCTTTATGAACGGATTAAAAAAGGCAGGAATTGACCTCAATCGCAAGGTCCTTGCGGATCTCGCCATTCATGATGAGGCTGGGTTCGCTCGTATCGCGGAACTTGCGAAAGGCTAAAAAAATTGAATTTGCGTAAAGGCTATGAAAGGACATAGTAAGCGATTCGAATTTTTTAAGCAGAGAGGATGCGTCACCGGCTGAAAGCGCATCTTTAGAACGAGTCGCCGAATTTCATCCTGGAGCCGCCGAGCTGAACACCGATTTTGGCAATTAGGCTTGTGCCGGTTGCTTCGAACCCCGACCTTATCGGGGAGGTTTCGCCGTTACCGAAACAGTCAATGAAGTGGGCAGATGTTATATCTGCCAATAAGGGTGGTACCGCGGAAGGTTTGGACGCCTGTCACTTTCGTCCCTTGGACGAGGTGATAGGTGTTTTTTTTTGCTATTTTACAGGAGATAAATATGCAGGAAGAGTTAAAACAGATTGAAACCGAAGCGTTGACGGAACTCAAAACTGTGGAAGACTTAAGTGACCTAGAATCCCTACGGATTAAGTATTTTGGACGCAAAGGTTTGCTCTCCACAGTGATGCGAGGGATGGGGAAACTCTCCAAAGCGGAGCGACCGGTTATTGGTAAACTCGCGAATGAAGTGCGAACCAGTCTCACGGAGGCATTTGACGGAGTTGAGAGAACGCTTAACCAGCAAGCGCGAGAGGGACAGTTGGCAGCGGAAGCCGTGGATATTACACTTCCGGGCAGACTACCCCAGTTGGGGAAAAAGCATCCGGTAACACAAACCTTTGATCGCATTCAAGAAATCTTCCGGGGCATGGGATTTCAGGTCGCCGAAGGTCCTGAGGTTGAACATGAATATTACAACTTTGATGCATTAAACACACCCGCAGAACACCCCGCCAGAGATGCACACGATACATTTTATATCACTGACAGCTTACTGCTGCGGACACACACCTCACCCGTCCAAATCCGCTACATGGAAAAACAGAGACCTCCCATACGGATTATTGTTCCGGGACGGGTGTACCGCTGCGATTCCGATGCCTCCCACACACCGATGTTCCATCAGGTCGAAGGTCTCCTCGTTGCCGAACAGGTCACTTTCAGCGAATTGAAAGGGGTCCTATACGCTTTCGTGCAACAGATGTTCGGCGAGGGAACGCGGACGCGGTTCCGTCCCCATTTCTTTCCATTCACAGAGCCGAGTGCAGAGGTCGATATCTCCTGCACAACCTGCCACGGAGGAGGCTGTCGCCTCTGCTCAGGCACCGGTTGGCTCGAAATCTTAGGGGCGGGTTCGGTGCATCCAAACGTCTTCCGTTATGTCGATTATGATCCAGAACAGTTTACCGGCTTTGCGTTCGGCATGGGAGTCGATCGGATTGCGACTCTGAAATACGGCATCCCAGACCTACGGTTGATGTTTGACAATGATATGCGGTTCGCCCAACAGTTTTAAGATCAGTGGAGGAAAATGAGTTATGAATGTAAGTATCAAGTGGTTAAAGGAATATATCGAGTTCGATCTATCCCCCGAAGCACTGGCGGACCGTTTGTTGATGTTAGGCATGGAAATCGAATCCATCAAACAGCTTGGAGAAGGACTGGATCGGGTAGTCGTTGGCAGAATCAATACCGTAGAGGAGCACCCGAAGGCAGATAAACTCGTGCTTTGTAACGTTGATGTCGGGTCGGGTACAGACGCGCAAATCGTCTGCGGTGCCCCCAATGCACGTGAAGGGTTGGTTGCCCCCGTCGCCCTCGTTGGTGCACAGTTGCCCAACGGGTTGACGATTAAGCGGGCAAAAATTCGGGGTGAGGAATCGAGTGGGATGCTCTGCTCCCAACAGGAGTTAGCAATTTCAGATGAGGCATCAGGCTTGATGGAACTCCCCGAAGACACGCAAATTGGCGCACCGATTGTCGAAGCTCTCGGTTTGGACGATGTTGTGCTGGAACTTGAGATCACGCCCAACCGCCCGGATTGCCTCAGCATGATCGGGGTCGCCAGAGAAATTAGTGTGACTACAGGAAATCCACTCACGCTGCCCAAAATAGATGTCCAAGAGGGAACAGTAGATAGCCACAATCTCACCGGTGTAACGATTGAAGATCCAGAACTCTGTCCACGTTACGCAGCGCGCGTTATCCGAGGCGTCAAAATCGCACCTTCACCCGTTTGGTTACAGCGTCGGCTCGAATCTATCGGTGTCGGGACGATTAACAACATCGTTGATATTACCAATTACGTCCTGATGGAATATGGCCATCCCCTGCACGCCTTCGATTATCATCGACTGGCTGAAAACCGGATCGTTGTTCGTCGTGCTAAGCCGGGTGAGATGTTAAAGACAATCGACGCAGAAGAACGTGAGTTGATGTCCGACATGCTTGTCATCGCTGATGCGGAGAATCCGGTCGCGCTGGCGGGTGTGATGGGCGGTTTTGATTCAGAGATTACCGATCAGACGGTTGATGTACTCCTTGAGAGTGCGTACTTCCATCCACCAAGCATTCGGAAAACATCAAAGGTTTTGGGAATGCATACCGAAGCCTCCCACCGATTTGAACGTGGCGCAGACCCCGAAGGTGTTATTCCAGCGCTTAACCGTGCAGCACAACTCATCGTGGAGGTCGCCGGTGGAGAGGTCTGTTCAGGGATTATTGATGTCTACCCGGGCGATCGAGAGCCTATCAATATTGAGCTTCGTCCAGAGCGCGTCAACTTTGTCCTAGGCACGGAAATCGCCCACGATGACATACGCGACATCCTGACCCGCCTCGGTTTTGCTGTATCCGATGCGTTTGAAGTGACGGTGCCTACCTTTCGTCCCGATGTCACACAGGAGATAGATCTGGTCGAGGAAATTGCGCGTGTCTACGGGTTCGATAACATCCCAACCACGTTGCCAAGAGGCGATATCCCTATCCCGAAGGTTGCGCCGAATGAAGATCTGCGCGAGCGCGTGAAAACGTATCTCCTACAATGCGGCATGATGGAGGCGATGAATTACGCATTTTACCATCCGGACGTTTTCGATCGCATCCGTCTCTCATCAACAGATCCACTTCGTCAGGCAGTACAGATCGCGAATCCGTTGAGCGCAGACCAGTCAATTATGCGCACGACTTTGCTTCCCAGCTTGCTCGCGAATGCCCAGCGTAACCGGAACCATCAAATTAACGATGTGCAATTCTTTGAGTGCAGCAAAGTCTTTATTCCAAACGGCACGGATGAATATCCAAATGAACCTGAACGTGTCGCGGGTATGATTACGGGTAATCTCGGTGCGGGTGTATATGGCGATCCACTCCGTCCAGCAGACTTCTTCGACATCAAAGGAATTGTCGAAGGTATGTTGGACCGATGCGGTCTGTCCGATTATACCGTCACTCACACCGACCATCCAGCCTTCCATCCGGGCCGCCGGGCAGAAATCTGCATCGAGGATAAAACGCTCTGCGTTTTCGGTGAGGCCCACCCAGAGGTGTTGGAAAATTACGACCTACCCAACAAGGCTTATCTGTTTGAACTCGATTTCGAGAGATTAGTCGATGTGGTAGAGCCGCTGAAGCAATTCGAGCCTATCCCAATCTACCCCGGTGTGAATCGGGACCTCGCCATTGTGTTAGATGCAGAGATACCTGCCAACCGTCCGATTGAAATTATCGAATCTACCGGCGGCGAGTTAGTCTCTTCGTTGCATCTGTTCGATGTCTACACAGGCGAGCAGGTCCCCGAAGGGAAGAAAAGTTTAGCGTTTGCGATTGAATATCGCTCTACAACGGAGACGCTTACGGATGAAATTGTCGATCGAGTTCACGGCGGGATTTTAGAACGGTTAGAACAGGAGCTTGGGGCGACACTACGTAGCTGAGTGGCGTAGAGGCGTTTATCGGTGCCACCATCTTCGCTTAGACTTGGCTTCCGGCAGGTAGGGTTGGAGGGATTTTTCGGAGCGCAAGGATTTGAGCAGGTTCGATATTTCCCTATTCTTTCCGTCGGTCTCTAAGGCAGCTTCGCATATTGCAACGGCGCGTCCCCCAACCGCCGGATCCTGTGTCGCTTGATAGGCAAGTCCGCAGATTGTTGCAGCGGCGCCATTGTATTCTGTCGGCTCAATTCCGTCCGGCAATTCGTCGGGGAGCCAGTCGAGAAGTGCAAGCCCAACCTGCCACGCCTCAGATTTTGCATCGCAGATCAACTTGTGATACAACGGACCTGCCGACGAGTCATTGAGCCAATACGCTTGCTCATAGCAGGCGGCCGCCTCGCCATACGCTTCATTGGCAATGTGTAGCTTTGCCAACTCCGTATAAAATGCATACAACCCGCTATCAGTGATGGCATACACTTCGTGTTGTGTACTCGTCAGCCACTCCCCCGCCTCCAGAAATTCGATTGCTGAATTCTTCTCATCCTCCGTAATAATAATACCTGTCAGGAGGTGCCTTGCTACCGCTGCGTTCGGGTAAATTTTGGTACGGCTCTTCATCAGAGGATACGCCTGCACCGGTTTGTCCATCTGAAGCAGCTTAAGTCCCGTAGCAATTCGGAAAAGCGAGACGATTGAATCGCTGTTTTTTCGAGCCCTTTCATCAAAGACCGACGCCTGATTGTCGGCAATGTAGCGATTCAGGGATTCTAATTCCGATCGAACCGTCGGATCTGCTGGATCGTCTTGGTGCGCCTGTGCGAGGAACCTTTGGGCGGTAAACAGCTCATCCCACTCCCGATAGATCCGACCAAGCGACAAATTCGCCTGCGCGAGAAGCGGTGTCGCAACGGCGACAGACGCAATGGTATCCCACGCTTGGATCGCCGTCGAAAGCGCTTTCGGTTCCGTCAGCGTTTGTGCATAATCGACAAACTGATCCAACTCCACCCCGATTTTCGCCCTGTCAAATATGAAAACCTGGTCCACTGGCGCCCCTTTCAGATCTTAGGCGTTAGCGACTGCCCAATCCTCCGTGTCTCTCTCAAACTCTTCAGCAACCTCATCGGAGATAGTATCCCTGATAACCGTGATTAGGTGGTTTCGGAACTTTTCCCAATCAGCGCCACGCGCGGTAAAGCGGTATCGGCTATCAATTTCAACAAACATAGTGTCATTTGGTTCGTGATGCGATTCAAGATAACGATTGATTTTCATAGTTTCCTCCAAGAAAAAAGAAAGAAAAAACGATTATGCTTTTTTTCTTGTGTGCTTTTTCACTTCCACATCCCGATTCAGTCGGGACTTGCCACACTTACTATCTCTATCTACTGTATCATTTTCGCCCCTACTTGCCTCCAACCGTCCACTCGCTAATTTCCCAGCCCGATTCTATTGCAACCTCTCGTAACCCTTTGCTGGGATTGACAACGACGGGGTTGCCAACACATTGTAGCATGGGCAGATCTGCGCGGCTGTCGCCGTAGCCGTAGCTTGCAGCGAGATCGACGTTATGCTGCGCGACGAAATTCTGGATCACGCGAACCTTTTCCGCTTCGCCCAACGGTGGCGTTGTCAATTCCCCCGTAAATTTGCCCTGCGTCTCCTCAAGTTGCACTGTCAAAGCAGCATCCGCTTGCAGGTGATCCGCAAGGGGTTGAATGATAAAATCGAGAGAGCCGGTCACAAGCACAATCAGATCGCCTCGATTTTGGTGATCACGAACACGATCGACGGCGGCGGGAAAGAGTTTTGAGCGCACATAGGTCTCGAACTGCTCATCGGCAAGCTGTTTGACCTTTTCTGCATTCAATCCACGATAGTTGCGATAGAACACTCTGTTGAATCTTGTGCGACTCACTTTGTCCAAGAAAAAGTAATAGACAACTTTCAGCGCAAACCAAGCAATCCAGAAGGGACGAAAAAAGGGAGGAAGCAGACAAGAACGGAATTGGACGTAATAGTGGACAATGGTTGTGCTTACGATGGTGCCATCAACATCAAAAAAGGCAGCCGTCTTCTTTTCTTCCGCTGACATCTTACGCCTCACTATCTGCTCGTCCCGATTTATCGAGGATCTTCTGTTCGCGTAGTGGAACGGGACAACGCTTCAATTTCATCCCTAACGGCGTCGGCAAGTTTTCTGTAAGTTTCCTGTTCGAGCCCTGCGGCAGTGTTCACAGCACTCGCGTCGTGCCCACTGGACGGCATAATCGGCTTACCGAAAGTCACCCTAACGCGGCTCTTGCTCGGAAAACTCTTGCCCTTAGGTAGCGCACGGTAAGTGCCATCAATATAGGTAGGAATGATCGGAGATCCAGTTTCAAAAGCCAACAAGCCGAGTCCGGGTTTGAACGGTTGGAGCTCCCCGGTGACAGAGCGGGTACCTTCAGGATAAATCAGCAGACACTCGTTCTGTTTCAGAATCTCCTGCGAAATTCGGAGACCCTGCAAGAAATTGGCGTGCCGATCGAACGGCACAAATTTAAGCAGTTCGCCGGAGAACCATGATTTGAAGCGGGTGCCAAACCAGTAGTCTTTCGCAGCGAGAACCCGCAGACGTTTGGACTCACTCTTCAAGACAGTCATGATTGCGAGGGTGTCGAGGTGACTTGAATGATTGGCAGCGATGATATACGGCTGTTCGCGCGGAAGGTTTTCCAATCCATCGCACTTAATCGAGAAATAACATCTATAGATACTCCACACACTAAATCGGAATAGTCCTGCAAGTATCACGGATAGAGGTGAGGATGCGGATCGTTCAATATAAGCAGATGTTTCTTCGTCAATGGG
Source organism: Candidatus Poribacteria bacterium (assembly GCA_965220385.1). Taxonomy (GTDB): domain Bacteria; phylum Poribacteria; class WGA-4E; order WGA-4E; family PCPOR2b; genus PCPOR2b. The sequence continues at coordinate 4,011,719 of OZ244825.1, forward strand.
AGGTGGTGTGGCTTCAGATTGCAGCGTTTTGACTGTCTCCGTCACGTCACCAACTGTCTGAATTTTGGCTATTAACTCGTCGGGAATTGTGCGTTGTAGCCTAGATTCGAGCAGCAGTAGCAGTTCTACCCGCGCCATTGAATCCAGTCCGAGTTCTGTGCCTAAATTGCTGTTCAACTGGATCTGATCCGCCGGCAGCTTCGCTAAACGACTAAGCTCAGAGATAACAACCCCCTCGACCCCGGCAGGCGTGTCGGTATCCACTGTTGGTCCCGGAGCCTCCTTGCCTCCAGCGTCAAGGGTATCTTCGACGGGATCGGACTGCGGAACCTCCTCTGTTTTTCGGAAGAGTTGCTCCTGCAAAATTTCTTTCACACGTTGCCGATCTATCACCGCGCCTGATGTCTTAGGCAATGCAGTTTCCCAGAAGTGCACGGTGTGGAGATGTTGGTATGTCGGTAGGTCTTGGGCGCGTTCCTGAATGTGTTGATGGACGGCTTGCTCCACCTCAGCCCTGTCCTGGTTTTCGTCGCATACCGGAACGATGACAGCGTGCGCTGCTTCAAACAGATTATCCGTACTCATACCAACAACACAGATCTCTGAAATCAGGGGACTGTGTTGGTAGAGTGCTTCAAGCTCAACTGGATAGATATTTTTACCAGCACCAGACACAATCACATCTTTACTGCGTCCGGTGAGGTACAGATAACCGTCCTTATCAAAGTAGCCCAAATCGCCCGTATAGAGCAGCCCATCTCGGATAACTTGTTCCGTCATCGTTTCATTCCGATAGTACCCCTGCATCAGGCTTGGGCTGCTTGCAACGATCTCACCGATACCCTCCTCATCAGGGTTAATAATCTGGAGCTCCGCTCCTTCAACTGCGGGTCCCACCGTCCCCCGCCTGCTTTTATGGTGAGGATTCACACTCAAAACAGGAGAGGCTTCTGTCATGCCATAGCCCTGATAGATGGTTAATCCGAAATCCGTGAATCGATCGTACACTTCGTCCGGCAGGGCGGCGCCACCACTTACCAGAACGCGGATATGTCCACCCAATGCGGCTTGGATCTCCTCGACAGTTTCTGGATCAAGAGGAGGTTCCATTGCCTCAGGAGATTCGACAACATAACGCTTAATCGTATCGTACAGCAGCTGGAACAGACGCGGCACTCCAATAAGCACAGTGGTCTTGGTCTCCTGCATGAGCGCCAAAATCGTGGTAGGTCTCAAATTATTGGTGTATGTGATGGTTGTACCGGCGTAAATCGACATCAAGAAATTGCAAGAGAACCCCAAGGCGTGATACAAGGGTAGGACAGAAAGGAATCGATCCGTGTCTTCAGGCGGCAATGCCTTCGAAACGGCAACCACGTTTGCAATAAAACCCCGGTGCGAAATCATTGCGCCCCGCGCATCTACGGTTGTGCCCATCGTAAAGATAATCGATGCAACCGTGTCTGGATGAATATCCACGTCGGGGAAATCATCAGGAACTGTGGGAAGTGCCGACTCGGTGGGAACCGAGGTTTCGGTCTGCTCAGATTCAAAAGGTTGGCAGAAGCTATTAATATTTAAGAACTCCGGTGATGCAGATTCATCACTTGGCTTTATCGCAGGGCTGTTTAGACGAGCGAGGCAGGTTTCAGAAGTCAAAACGGCTTTTGCTTCGGTGTACTCCGCAAGCGCGAAGATCTCTTCTTCCGCGGTCTGTGGGTCAATTGGAACGACAATCACACCGATTTGCACGGCAGCTAAATACGCAACACCCCACTCCGGTTGGTTTTCAGCAAAAAGAATTATCCGATCACCTTTACGATAACCACGCTCCCATAGCGTAAAAGCAGCCTGTCGCGAAGCCTCATAGAGTTGACGGTAAGAATAGCGCACCCACTCTCCACCCCGTTTCATCTCCAAGGCGATCTTATCGGGAATGGAGGCTGCTTGTTGAGCAACCAAATCTATCATTGTCTGAGATTCAACTGGCTTTGAATCCCGATTTCGTTGGAATGATTCAGCGGATTCATCATTAGACAGCTCTTCAGATTCATCTTCCGCACTAAATTCCCTCTCGGAGGAGGGGGAATCCTCCGGTAAATCGTCAATCGGCTCGGCTGTCGGTTCACTGATTCTTTGATTCCCCGATTCGTCGCCTAACTTGAGAAAGTGTCGTTTGATTCCCGGAATATGTATTTCTTGAAAATAATATCGCCAGTCAATACGTGAAATGTCGAAGTTGAAGTGCTGCTTATCCGAGGGTGAGAGCGAATGGAAAAGTTCTTCTGTCTTGTCGATTTGGAACTGAAAACTGAGGCGGACATAGGGGCCATAAATCTGTACATAGTGCAGTAAGGTCTCAATGGCGTTCTTTTTCACTGCAATCCGACGGTCTTTGCGTCTTGCCCACCGCAACGGAATCCGACTGAGCCAACGACTGGCTGTGTCCAGGAGGCGTAGTTTCTGGCGCAGATCCTTTTGAAATTTTGCCTCATCTGGAAACTTCCATACAGGAACAGGTATCGGCTTACCGTTATCCAGCATCGGTTGTCGCACAAAGTAGTCGTGAGTTATATTAACGATATCGCCAAAAGTCAGGGGGTTGCGCGCCCCACTCGCAATGTGATAGACCTCAATACCTCGGCGGTAAGAGGTTTGCACAGTTGCTGCTAAAATAGCATTAATAACAAAATCGGCAGGAATGATATCAAGAATACTATCCGGGTCGCCGGGAAAGTCCGGTAAACGCCCTTTTGCAAAACCGACAATCAGTGGATCCGCCATGCGAAGCGCACCACCAAGCCAGCCCGGTTCAGGATCCTCAAGACTACTTTCCATAATTGATTGGCGAATAACGGCGGTCGGCAGATCGCCTCGCGTTTTGGTGATCATCTGTTCGCCGAGAGCTTTCATATAGGTATAGGTATCGTTCCAACCCCGCGCATGGGCACGCTTCAAACCCTCGTCAATTAAACGCTGTTCAATCCATTTCTGTCGGACGACTTCAATTTGCCTGTTTAGTCTTTCTCCTCTGTCAGTACCCAAGTTTTTCGCGGCTTCACGACGGAATTGATCGAGTTTTTCTGGTTGATTCGCCTCATTCCTGACCTGTTCGCTCAACCGTTGGATGTCTTCGATTTCGGCGTCAAGGGTTCCGGGGATCGCTTCCCCCTTTTCCGCTTGATACTGTTTAGCATAAGTTTCGTACGGCGGGTGCAATTCTTCGGGAACGCTTCCCGGTTGAACACCGCGAACAAAAGCGGTCGATACGTGCAGAAAGATTGCATCGTTACAGCTTTTTGCCAATTCAACCGCGTACCTCGCCCCGAGCACGTTGCTCTGCAAGGAGTCATCAATGGGTGGATCGAATTTGACAAGACCGCCGCTGTTAATGAAAACCTGTACCTCGCGCTGCAACGTCTCATAGTCGGTATCGGAGAGCCCGAGCCGCTCGTAAGCCAAATCGCCCTCTACCGCGCAGACCTTCTCGCGAACCCAGCCGTCAAACCGCTCACCATGGACCTGTCTAAGCTTCGCAAAAGCGCTCGAATCAAATACGTCTTTTTTCAGCCGATCCGTTGCAGTCCGTTTTTCTCCATCGGTTCCAGTTTGACTGCGGATAAGGAGGTATATCCGCTTCACATCGGGAAGCGCAGTGAGAATTTTCGCCACAAGTGCTTGACCCAGAAATCCGGTCGCACCGGCGATTAATATCACTTTGCCATGAAAAAATTCAGGAATTGTCTGCATACGATCCTTCGTCTTCAACCAAATTGGAGAAGTGCTGTAATCATTGCGTGATTCATGAAAAAAAGTATAGCCGTTGTCCGAAATCGTTTTCAACAATGCAGGTTGGGTTGAACGAGAATCGTGCCCCTAACACCACACCAGCAACCTGCGTTAGTATAAAAGATTAAACGGCTTTCTGTCAATAGCAAAAAAGGTGAGACGTAGGGCTATTCAGTTTTCCGTTTTTGACTGATTTCTGAATGACCCGAACTCGTAGGCGGGGCATCTGGTTGCCTCGCCGTAGTCTTGACCGAGAGATCGAGCTATGGGAAAATTATGGTGAATTCTAAAAATAAATAGACACTTTCGCCCCTCGTGTATGGTAGGCGCTGTTTCTCCCGACACGTCGGGATCCCGATTTTCGGGACGCGCCGATGCGGTGCGGTTAGAAACCGCACCTACCGGGCCTAGGGGCAATGCGGTTCGGTTTGGAGTGTCTCATTAATTCTAAGGTCCACCATAAATGACCCTGAGGTGAGGCGTGAGTTCAGAAGGTTGGCTCTGTTGGGATTCATCCGTCTTTAAATTCTGTTCTCTGATAGTCTAACTCAACACAATACAAATGGATCCCGGAGGAAATCCGAATATGATGTTTAGCTTGTTTTAACCGAAAGTAGCTTCATTGTAAACTGGAATATCAGGACGAGCCACTATTTGGTCACCATTTTTTATGAAGCACTTTAATTCGCAGCCATTCGTCCAAACTCCGATTTTCGCAGTTGGACATGCAGAAAGGTAGCTGTGTAACTGATCAATACCTTCTGTTGAATCTAATCGCTTGACCTCAAATAGAACTAACGGTTTTAGATCGCCTTGAAACTCTTTCTGAATTGCAACATCAACGAAACATTGACGCGAACCGATGGCAATGGGTACTTCAATGTCAACGATGCGACCATCAAATAGTTCTTGTGGGAAACCGTAACTTTCTATCAATTCACGCAATAGCCATTGTCGAACCCATTCCTCCGGTGAGTCATTATTGACAAGCTGGTGAAAAAGATATTCTTCAGGCGGAATCGCATAAAAAGGTCGGAGGCGATAAGATGCTGATAAACGCAAAAAACGAAGATCAATATCACTGAGGTAGCGCGAAGGATTCCTACCCGAAATGAGATAGAGCCATTCCTTGGCGCGCGTCATACCAACATAAAGCAGTTTTCGTTCCTGCTTAACCTTTGCCGGAATATCAACAAAAGGTAGATTGCCTTCATCCACCCCCAAAATGAAGACTACACGCGCCTCCAATCCTTTGATGGAATGCATCGTGCAAAGTTTAACTTCTTCAGCTTCATGATTCCAGCCTCGTAGCCTTACGCTGTAATTGGGAATTTGGTGTACTTTTAATCTCTCTTGAATCACAAGGAGAGATTTTTGGTTTGGATAGAGTATAACCATTTCAGAGAGTTCGCAGGTCGTTTGCTCCTTCAATCGTTTTATTTCCTTGACAACGTAATCGGTTCCTTCTTCAAGGGAACTGAATCGCCGGTAGATAGGGTAGCAACCGTGTTGGTCTTTGTTAATCTGTTCAGGTTTAACGTAATCCTCTGAATTCTGCACAAAGTCTGTATCTTTCTCCAAAAGGGTATAGGCAGCTTCAGCAATTTCAACTGTCGTACGGAAGTTCTTGTTGAGAGTATGTGTGCGTCCTTGAACGTTAATACCGACTCCCCTCCATGTAAAACTTGTGTCATATATCTTCTGTGCAACATCTGCTAAAAGAGTGATGCTATTGGTTTGCCGATTAACTAGCTTTGTAATGACGGTGAGTTCCGCCTTACTCAAATCCTGGGCTTCATCCACTACAATATGGGTATAGGGTTCAAAAGAACCATCATCTTCAAGAGAACGTGGCACCGCCTCGTAAATCCGCCAGCTTTCACGGAATTTAAAAGAACCATCGTCTTCAAGAGAACGTAAGGCTAAGAGGGCAAAATCCTCGTAATCAAGCCACTTTTTCTGCAGCGTTTCAAGTTGATATTGTTCAAACACAGCAAACACAACTTTGCGATCTTCGGCGTTTAACCTACCTGGCCTTCCTTGTCGCTCTGCGTTGAGATACGTTTCTAGATCTAGGATGCGCGAGCCTTTCATCCATTCAATCTCCTTTGCAAAGAAGAACGAATTCCTTTTGAGTATAGGATGCTTCTGGAATCGCTTTTGTACTTCAGTACGCGCTTTTCTCAGAATTGTCTTCTGGTCTTCATCCCAAGTACTCAACACCTTACTAATAGAGATTTCTCGTTGGGTCAGGTAATTGCCAGCCCATCCATGAAAGCTCGAAATTTCAACATCTTCCAACCCCAACTCCCTAGCTTGTTCACTCATGAATGCAACCAATGTTCTATTGTAAGTCAGCACCAAAATCTTGTTGGCAGTAAACATATCCAAGTAATTCTCAGACAGATATTTCGCCCTATACAAGGCGATTGTTGTCTTGCCGCTACCAGCTACTCCACGAATTAAACGGTGTCCGCGGGGATCAAGTCGTACTAATTTGTCCTGTTCTGGGTTCAAGTAGATCATGTCGCAACCTCCTTACGGTTATGGTCTTTCTTAGGAATTGGGAATTTGAAATCACTAAATTCAGCTTGAATTCACATGATTTCCAGCAGTCACCTTCAGGTAGTTTAAACACAGTTTAGGACTTACGCAGTTGAACAATGAGGTGTTGTAGTTCAATGCTTCATCCCCAATGCGGGGCAAGATGCCCCGCCTACGATAGGCATGGAGTCTGAACATACCCCTTGATGCCCGCCTGTCCCCCTGGTCACGATTTATCGGACGACAAGGTTTAGGGCATTCAACTGCGTAAGTCCTATTAGAATTGTGTAGACACCTAATTCTTTACAAATACTCGTTCGTAGTAGGGCAATTCATTGCCCGTTGTGCCAAGAAGTGCCCTGATATTTTTAGGTTTCACTACAAAATAAATTTCTCTGTGTCTCCGCAGGTTTCACAATAACAATCATAATCATCAATAAAGGCTTCAGTTTGCCATTTGGCTTGATTTCATCTACTTAATCAACAATGGCGAGCCGAAAGTACCGAAGCGCCTCCTCAACTATGGCTTTGAGACTTTCATCACCAGCCTTCTCCGCGAGTCTCAATGCGGTTTGGAAATCCTGCTTCGCCTCCGAAGTGCGATTTAACGAAGCCTTCGCAGCTCCCCGACTGATGTAAGCATCGGCGGCACCAGGTTCAAGTTGTATCGCCTTATCGAAATCGCTTATCGCAGCAACGTATTGCCTGAGGTGGTACTTCGCAAGTCCCCGATTGTTGTATGCCCCGGCATAATCAGGTTCAAGTTGTATCGCCTTATCGTAATCGCTTATCGCAGCAACGTATTGTCCCAAGTCTGCCTTCGCATTGCCCCGATTGCTGTATGCCTCGGCAAGATCGGGGTCAAGTTGTATTGCCTTATCGAAATCAGCTATCGCATCAGCATATTGCCTGAGATGGTACTTCACATCGCCCCGATTGTTGTATGCCTCAGCAAGATCGGGGTCAAGTTGTATTGCCTTATCGTAATCGCTTATTGCAGCAAGGTGTTGTCCCAACTCTGCCTTCACATTGCCGCTATTGATATAAAGTTGTATAGCCCTATCGTAATCGCTTATTGCAGCAAGGTGTTGCCCCAAGTCTGCCTTCGCAAGTCCCCGATTGTAGTATGCCTCGGCAAGATCGGGTTTAAGTTGTATTGCCTTATCGTAATCGCTGATAGCAGCAACATATTGCCCCAAATCTACCTTCGCATTGCCCCGATTGTAGTATGCCTCGGCAAGATCGGGGTCAAGTTGTATCGCTTTATCGTAATCGCTGATAGCAGCAACATATTGCCTCAAATCTACCTTCGCATTGCCCCGATTATAGTATGCCTCGGCAAGATCGGGTTTAAGTTGTATTGCCTTATCGTAATCCTTTATCGCAGCAACGTATTGTCCCAAGTCTGCCTTCGCATTGCCCCGATTGCTGTATGCCGCGACATAATCAGGTTCAAGTTGTATTGCCTTGTCGTAATCCTTTATCGCAGCAACGTATTGTCCCAAGTCTGCCTTCGCAAGTCCCCGATTGCTGTATGCTATGGCATCATCGGGTTCGAGTTGTATAGCCTTGTCGTAATCGTTTATCGCAGCAACGTATTGTCCCAAGTCTGCCTTCGCAAGTCCCCGATTGCTGTATGCCGCGGCAAGATTGGGTTTGAGTTGTATCGCTTTATCGTAATCCTTTATCGCAGCCAAGTATTTTCCGAGTTTATGCTTTGTAAGTCCTCGATTGTAGTATACTTCAGCAAGATTGGGTTTGAGTCGTATCGCTTTATCGTAATCCTTTATCGCAGCTAAGTGTTGCCCAAGGTCTGCCTTTGTATTTCCCTGTGCGAAGTATGTCTCCGCAGATATAGAGCGATTATATTGAGGTAAAGGTGTCACTGTCCCAGATAGAGCAAGTAGGGTCTTAAGATAGAGAGAAGGAATTGCAAAATTGAGATTCTGCCCACCTTCAACAATCATGTAGGAGACACCGATGACTTCGCCTTTCTTATTCAGTACGGGCCCACCACTACTTCCCGGTGAGATCGGTGCCGTCATCTGAATCCGTCCCTTCGCATGTCCACCGTGGCGACCGCTAATGATGCCATCCGAGAAAGTCCCTTCTAAGCCCTTTGGGTTACCGGCAACATAAACCGTCTCACCAATTTTGACAGCATCGCTGTTGCCAAGGGGGAGGGGGTTGATACCGGGGACCGAGACTTTTAGGAGGACAAGATCGTCGTACGTGCTGTGTGCGGTAGAGCCTTCAATTTCATAGGTATTGTGCTTGCCGACTAATTTTGCAGTGCCGCTGGCTGCACCGGCAATCACATGGTAATTGGTGGCGATGAGGTTGGGTTTGACAAAGAAACCGCTGCCAAAGTCGAGGATTTTGCCGTTGCTATCCTGCATCTCTAAATAGACGGTGGCGGCTAACGCTTTTTCAGCGATCTCTGGAACGGTCTGTGCGGAGGTGATGCTTGTTGTGCAGACGAGCAACACCATAAAGGTAGCCAAAGGCAACCACAATGATTTGTTCTGATGTGTCATTGAAAGAATTCCTTTATAAGACTTACGCAGTTGAATGCTCAAAGGCAGTCCCCTTAGCCCCCGCAAGTTGAGCGTAGCGAAATCCCAATTTTATCGGGGCGGAAGAAAAGGCACATCGCAATGCCTGATGAATTGAACAACTCCAGCCAATCGGTAAGTTTGTAGTAGGGCGATTTATCGAATACCTGTTGTGTAGCGCAGTAGTGTTTGGTGAATTGAGCCAAATACTTTAGCACAACGTTGTTGGTATCCGACGCGCAATGAATTGCGCTACTACAAACCGAAGGGCGTAAGGCCTGTTGACAGCAAATGTAGTTTAACATTGTCAAAATGGTAGGGGCAATCAGAAACAGACGTATCCACCGCAAACAGGAATACACTGTCCCGTCACATAATCGGAAAGATCTGTAACGAGAAACTCAACAACCTTCGCGCAGTCCTCCGGCACCCCCAAACGGCGGAGTGGGATCTGCGGCAACAGTCTTTCCCGCGTTTCGGGGCTATTTCTGCCGCCGGCAATACCACGGGATGAAAGGATGTAGCCCGGCGCGATGCAGTTCACATTAATTCCGTGTGGTCCCAATTCAGCGGCGAGCAGGCGAGTGTATTGCACGACCCCTGCCTTGGAAACGCTATATGCCATACCTCCCCCGTTCCAGGCGCTCCATAGACCTGCCTGTGAACTGACGTTGACAATCCGACCATAACCCGCTTCCTTCATTGGGGCACTCACCGCCTGACAGCAGAGGATTGTGCTGCTGAGGTTAATCTCCATGATGTAGTTATAATATTCCTCTTCAGTGTCGGACGCCATTGAGGATTTTGGCCGACCTAATGCGCCGCCGGTGTTGTTCACAAGGATATCGATTCTTCCCAGCTTGTCCACAATCTCGTCAACCATCGCAAAGACAGCATCGCGTTGCGTGACATCAACTTCAAAGCCCAGCGACCAGCACCCAAAGTTCTCTACCTCCGCCATGACCGTTTCAGCAGTCAGTTCTTCGTCATACTCCTTCGCTGCATCGAGATCGATGTCGTTAATAACAACATCCGCTCCCAACTGAGCGAGATGAAGTGCGTAAGCCCTACCTAACCCACGGCCTGATCCGGTAACGAGTGCAACCTGTCCATCTAATTTACCCATTAAAACCTCCTTTATACGTGAAGACGAAGCGTGAACGTCTCACGACTTCAACATCTGAATTATCAATAACACTGATTATCGAACAACCGCAACCTTTCCCGATCTACGGACTGTCTCGCCCTCCCGTTTTGCTTCCAAGACGTAGACATAAACCCCACCGGCGACAGGTTCTCCCACCTGATTTTCACACTCCCAGACGAAAACTTCACTGAGCGATGTTGACTGTTGACCAACGACATTACGTAACACATCTGTATAAAGTAGATGTCCACTGACATCATAAATCTCTAGCGTAACATCGGCAGATTTAGTAAGCTGGAATGTAATGGTAGCATTGTGCGAGGTGGGATTTGGATATACGATAACCGCGTCGGCAAAGTCGAAAACGTCCTGAGTAAAAAAATCCATTTTCCGACGTACTTCATTGCCAGCACGATCCGTCGCACTAACCTCAAGGGTGTGTCTGCCCGCTGCCAGATTGCTTGGGACGTAGGTCAAGTGTCCGGTCGTACCCTCGTATAGGAACTGCACCGCCCGATTGTCCACCCACAATTGAATGAAGCCAACGCCGGAGCCTTCGTCGGTAACTTCATGCACTACAAGGAACCGTCCGGGCTGAACCTCGGAAGAATCTTTGGGAAAAACGGTGCTTATTGTTGGCGGCATCCGATCTATAAGGAGGGCATAGCTCCCGAACCGATCGACCGTGGCTACAAACATATTGTGGTCTCTGATTGCGTTCAATGGAAGCCATCGCTGGAACTGGCTATCCCACTGAAACATCGCAATCCCGTCTCCGTCTCTACTCCGGTCGATAGGAAACGGAAGCGCGATCTGAAAAGAAACCCCAGCCCGCTCCACAGGGGATTCAATAACGTAGATAGGTTCTAGTATCGTCAACCCGCGTGCATCGGCGTTCTGTTGTTGGGCGTGAATCATCTCTTGATCTGATCCGCCTTGGCTTCGCAAGGCAATGTGGAGTGCTGCACCATCTTCGAGCAGTAGAACGCTGGGACCTCCATCAATAGAAAGGAGAATTTTCTCCATCGACGCATCAGTTCCCCGATTAAACGGCGGGAATTGAATATCTTCAAAAAGCCGATTCTGATCTGTGAAGTAGCCGCGTACAGGAAGTATCTCCCCGTTGGAAGAACGAACCTCGGCAAAAAAGGTGAACCCTGTTTGCGACGAAGAGATAGGAAAATCAAGTGTATAGCGAAAGATAGGTTGCTGATTTCGCACTTTCGAGTCCGCACTTAATCCCGTATCTACGACGGTGAAATGATCGAGATTGGGTGTATACCCCAAGCGCGCACCGGAGGGAAGAATTCCGAGGACGGGTGTTGTCGCCAGCTGCTTTGTTGTCGTTAACGCGATCCTGAGTGTGTGTCTTTCCCCCTCAATCCGCTCCGCCGAAATTGACGCTTGAAACGGACGTGTGTCGACGGTAAAGGAAAAATCAATTGATGATGCCGCATTGCCTGCGATATCTTGGACCTCCCATTTGAAGTGATGGGCGCCGTCGATTAATTCGGTCGGTGGGGTGTAGACGAATCTGCCCGTCTCAGGTTGAAAATCAAAGAGGCGTCCGTCAAACTTAGGCGCATCCGGACTTCCATCGAATACAAATGTCTCATCATCAAAACTGAAACGGATCGTTAACGGATCTATCTCTACATCATCAACTAAGAACCCCGTGATCCTTGCATCTGATCGATTAAGAAGTGCACCGTCAGGCGGTAGAACTTCTGTTATCCCCGGTGGATTAAGATCTATCCCAAGGAGCAGGTCTCTCTTTTTGTAGCTGACACGGCGTTGCACCTCTGTTTTGCGCCCCAGTCGATCGATCCCAGTCACACTGATGAGATTAACCGCCTCTCCTCCCGCACCCTTAGCGGCGTCTTCCTCCTTGAGTCGCAGTGTACGTTCAAATCGACCATCCACTTTGAGCGGCACAGCAGTGCCATTAATCGAAAGTTGTGCATCGAGATCATCAATCTGACCGGACACGGTGACGTAAGGCACTTCAAGTAGAGTGGAATCAGTTGGGAAAGTGAGCGTAATCTCCGGGGATTGGCTATCGCGCACAACGGTTCGGATCAAGTTTGTCTCCAAACCGATTGGGTTTGTCACTTGGATTTCGATTCGATTTGGACCTTCAGCCAAGGGCAGCTGTACGACAAAGCCGCCTTCCGAATCGACAGGTAAGGACATTTCCATCCCCTCGGATTTAAGCGTAACGGTGTTCAGCTTTTCCGTCGTCCCTCGTACCGTTATCTGCGTCTCTGACGTCAACAGATCCCCAGCCGGATTTAAAATCTCCAGACGTGGGCGCTCATTCTCAATGAAAACCTGGATCTGATCCTGTACTTCAATGCCGCTCGTCGAAACAGCAACAAGCCGTATCAGGAAGTTTCCACGCAGCCGTTGTGCATCCCACTGTCCGAGAAAACCGATCTCTGTTACTGGGGCTGTCGCTCTGCCACCAATCTGACGCCATTCGGTCAAGGCAGTTTTTTCGTTATCCGTGGAAATAGAGGCGTACTCTAAACGATATTCCTCGAACATCGTGCCTCGAGCCAGTCCAAAAATGTCAACTTTGCCACTCAGCAGCGCCCCTGTATGAGGGCGATCAATTTTCGCTTCAACTGCCGAGAGTGCCGGGAAGGCGTGGAGCAGCGTAGCAAAACTGAATAACCAAAGCGTAAATATAGGGAGGGCAAAAATAGGCAGAAATAAAGAGTAGAAGGATGAGAGGGAGGAGAAAAAGGTAGGATTCGTTTGACGTTTCACAACTCCGTTCCAAGAGGACGAGGATCGGACCTGCGCCCCGAAAAGTTGGGGCGGGCAAGATCTATAGGGTGGTCATATTTTACATTTTACAACCTGCGGAAAACCCCGACAACCTTTCCTAAAATCTGTGCATCATCAACGATAATAGGGGACATCACCGAATTTTCAGGTTGCAGCCGAATTCTGTCTCCATCACGGAAGAAGCGCTTCACCGTTGCTTCATCGTCAAGCAACGCAACAACAATATCCCCGGTGTCTGCGTAATTCTGTGACCGTACAATTACGACATCTCCCTCAAAGATGCCAGCCTCAATCATGCTTTTCCCATTAACACGTAACGCGAAACAGGGATCGTCTTTGACCACCTCCCGCGGTACGGGCAAAGTGCCTTCAACATTCTCAGAGGCAAGTATGGGCTCGCCTGCGGCAACTCGCCCAACGATAGGGACTTCGACCGCCGCTTGGGGCAATTTTTGAGGCACAAACTCTAAAATTTCAATGGCACGCGGTTTTTTAGGAACACGTCGTATGTAACCCTTCCTTTCGATTGCATTCAGGTGATCGTAGGCACCCTTTTCAGAAATGCGGAAGTTCGTCCCGATTTCGCGAACGGTCGGTGGATAGCCTGTATCTTGCACATGCTTCCGTATAAATTCAAAGATTCGGTCCTGTTTTTTGGTCAACGGCTTTCGCATAATTACCTCTCCCTTGTTTTTCTGGATACTTAAAATATACTATACATAGATTAAGTTTTCAAGGAAAAAGTGTTCCGCTTATCCCGAGGTTTTCTATCCGTTTTCCCGCTATGCGCTGTCAGAGCCTCATTGCCACTCAATTTCCCACTCGGAAAAAATTAGGAAGAAGGGCAAGAAAAGCGGGTTCTCTCTGATACTACTTTACTTATTTCTTTTATCAGCCTTTGAGAAGGTCCAGAGAGATCTCTATCCTTGTAGATCCATCCGTTTACCCACTTACCTTCTCGTCGCTATCTTCGTGATAATCGTAGGGGTGATTCCGAAAAATATAGTCAATCGGCTCGTCGGTAAATTCAACGTTTGGATCTATCTGGCAGTTCTCAAATGCCTCTTCACAACCCTTGTTGAAGGGTACTCGCCTCCTGCGACGGAACCAGTGGATATTGTGAACCATCGCTATCATCTGACGCGGGTGATTGGAATGGTTCGGCATACCTCGGTGCCAAAGGCGCATATCTCTGATGAGGACACTCCCCTTTTTCGTATTACCGCGTACCGGCGGCGCAATCTCGCGACGTGCTTCAACCAACCGCTCATCGACCTTAATTGTCGCGTCATCCAGAGCAACGTTCGTGTCCAAGTGAGATCCGGGCCAAAGCTCAATGCTGCCATTATGTTCGGTGACATTCATTGGTGCGATGTTGATCACCAAAGATACCGCTGGATGTGCGGTTTCCAACCCTTGCCATAATTGTCCGAGATCCACATGAACCGGTTGCGTGCCGCTGCCGGGACAGTTGGTGTTGCCGGTATAGCAGCTGTTAAATAGCCCCTCACCAAGTATCTTTCGGGTTACCTGTATCACCCACGGATTGGCAACAATATCGCGGAAAACATAAGGCGCAAAGGGCGGTGGGTCTTGCTGGAGGTGTTGCTTGACAAAATTAACCGGGAGGACAGACGCCGTCATCAATGTGTGTAAATCCTCATCCATCTTTTCGCGGACCAGATCCAGGTGCGGGTGCGATATGATGTCTGATAAGATGACATATCCGTCTGCACGGATGGCGTGGACCGCTTGATCGAGATGCGTTTCGGACATCCCACCGTTAGCCAGCTCTTCGGGACTAATCGTAATCTCCATCATTTCTACCTCATGAGTAAATTACTTCAGGGGTGCTCATAACTATTGTCTGAATCAGGATTTACAGGATTTAGGGATTTACAGGATAAAAAAACGGAACATGATCTAGGATACATCAAGCCCGTGCATCAGTGCATTTAGCCCCAGAGGGGCGATATGTCTATAGCCCGGCGATAAGTCTCTCCTGCTAAGCCCCAGAGGGGCGACATGTGCCATTTGTCTGAACCGTGGATTAAACGGACCGCGCAGATTGCATGGAGGATTGGCTGAATCACAGCGGACTAGCCTCTCCCACTGTGGGAAGGAGATCTCTCCCTGACCGTCGGAACAGACTGCTGGTGTACGTAAGCGTTGAAAATTATTTATGAGCATCCCTAAGCGAATTAATGAGATAGTATCAGACACATATCAAGCGGTCAAGCGAAATAATTAGTCCAGCATTTGGGCCTCTCAATCGGTGGGCAAATATAGGAATTTAGGTATGCGTCTTATCCATTCAACCTGTACCGTAATCTTTTGACACTGCCCCAAATGAGTGCTATAATTTTGTTATAGAAAAAGGGGATCATCATGCACTCATACTCTCTCAATCCAACACTGCGGAAAGTGGAGGATTGGAAGTCTGAAGAAAGGAAGGCCAAATGTCAGTAATGAGGAATGGACGGGCAGTCACCGGCGCGACAATAGAGCAAATTCGCGATTTACTTGCACAGCGTGATGAAGCCTCAGATATGCCTCAGCGCACCCTTGGCGATGAAATATTTGTCGTGCAGGGGCACGACAATGAAGCTACAGCAACTGTCGCTAGGTTCATAGAAAAGTTGGGCATAGAAGCAACCATACTGCACGAGCGGACAAACAGAGGTAAGACAATCCCTGAAAAATTTGAAGAACATGCCGGCAAAGCGGGTTTTGCAATTATTTTACTGACCCCCGACGATGTTGGTGCGTCAAAAAATGAAACGGATGAACTCAAACCAAGGGCGCGCCAGAACGTTATTTTGGAACTCGGATATTTTTGGGCTCTGCTAGGGCGTGAGCGTATATGTGTTCTCTACAAAGAGGGAGTTGAACTACCATCAGACATTCATGGCATACTTTATGTGCCGATGGACAGTTTCAACGGATGGCAATTGCAATTAGCTAAAGAAATAAGGCAGGCAGGGCTACCAATCGATCCAGAAAAACTTGTATAGAAGATATAAATTGTAGTTTTCTCAAGGAATTTCACCATGCCCACACTCGATTTCAAAGGTAAACAACATATCTACTCCCACCATCTCAATGTTCCTTACCACCCACTCAAACCGGACAAAAACCGCTCCTGCAATCCGGCCGGCACCGACGACAATCTCATTATTCAAGGTGATAACCTACACGCGCTTAAAGCGTTACTACCCCGCTACGCGAATCGTATCAAGTGTATCTACATTGACCCACCCTACAATACCGGCAACGAGGAATGGATCTATAACGACAATGTAAACAGCCCACTTATGCAGCAATGGCTTACGAAGCACAAACCTGTTGATAACGAAGATCTTGAACGACATGATAAATGGCTCTGTATGATGTGGCCCCGACTGCATCTGCTCAAAGAACTGCTTACCGAAGATGGCATAATCTTCATCTCCATTGATGATAATGAACAACACCACTTGCGAATGCTAATGGACGAGATTTTCGGTGGGGCCAATTTTATTGCTTGCTTGCCGACTGTTATGAATCTCAAAGGTAACAATGATGAATTCGGGTTCGCCGGGACACATGAATACACTTTTGCTTGGGCTAAAAACAAGGATTCTGCTTACATTGGCGAATTTGCTTTGGAAGACGAAGATCTAGAGCCATGGTTAGAAGATGAATATGGATATTACAAAAAAGGAGCAGGTCTGAAATCTACGGGTGTGAACGCACCAAGAAGCAAAAGACCTAACTTGTACTATCCGATATTCGTTAATGAAAGAAATGAATTAACAGTTACCCCAAGTGCCGAAAACGAGGGCTATGAAAAGATATTGCCAATTACTAATGGGGAAGAAATGAGCTGGCGATGGCGCAAAGAAAAAGTGTTTGCCGAAACCTACAACATTATAGTAGAAAGAACAAGTTCTGGAATCAATCTAGTCAAGAAACAGAGACCTAGTCTCGGTGATTTGCCAACTAAAAAGCCCAAGTCTTTGTTTTACAAACCTGAGTATAGTAGTGGTAATGGAACAGCTGTATTGAAACAGATATTTGGTAGTAAAATATTTAACAATCCTAAGCCCGTTCAACTGTTGAAAGATTTAATTGGTCTAACTACTAAACCAGATGACATCATCCTTGACTCATTCGCTGGTAGTGGAACAACCGCCCACGCTGTTCTCGCACTGAACAAGGAAGACGGTGGAAATCGGAAGTTTATCCTCATTGAGTGCGAAGCTTATGCGGATACCCTTACCGCTGAACGGGTCCGCCGCGTCATAAATGGCGTTGATACTGCCAAAGATGAGGCACTTCAACAAGGACTGGGTGGCAGCTTCACTTACTACACACTCGGTGAACCGATTGATACTGAAGGGCTGCTCACGGGAGATACCTTACCGGCTTATGAAACTTTGGCGGGTTATATCGTTTATGTTGCCACTGGCAGTTCGCTTGAGGATATCAAGTGTCGGGCAGATTACTTTTTCGGTGAAACAGATACACTCCTCTTTTATCTGATTTATGAACCAAGTCTTGAATTTTTAGAAAGCAACCAATCTGCCCTAGATGGGAAACGTGCGTCGCAAATAGCCAAACGATGCAAATCAACAGGGAAAAAAGCGTATGTTTATGCAGCGCAGAAGTTTATGGGTCAAAAAGAACTTACCGCCATGGGTATCACCTTCTGCCAACTGCCCTATAACCTCCATCGAATTACGGAGGCATAAAAATGGATCTTAAAACCTATCAAGAACAGGCATTAGGTACGTTAGAACGCTATTTAGAGGCGCTGAAGGATGCGCGAAAGGAAGCGGACGAGCTCTCCGCCGTCAACATTAATGAACTGCCGGAGGTTGTGAGAAATCAATTTATCGCTTCAGCATACGAAGCGAAGGATTACCCTCGCGTCGCATGGGACAGCTTACGAGAAGCAGCGGTGTTGCCGGGCGTTTCAGCGGACAGTGGGCAGGAGCAGATTCCGGAATATATTCCGCGTAAAACCGCTTCTGGTGAACCGATTCCGCATGTCTGCCTGAAAGTGCCAACCGGTGGCGGAAAAACATTGTTAGGTGTAGAGGCTGTTCGTCGTCTCAAAATCGGCACAGGTTTTTTGCTGTGGCTAGTGCCAACAAGAGCAATCTACACACAAACGTGGGACGCTTTTCGGAACCGTGAACATCCGTATCGTCAAATTCTGGAGCGCGCTTCAGGGGGACGGGTCCAGCTTTTGGAAAAAGATGATAGGTTCACACAGCAAGACATTGAAGCCTACCTCTGTGTGATGCTCTTAATGCTTCCAGCCGCAAACCGAGAAAAGAATAAGGAATTTCTCAAAATATTTCGCGACAGTAGTGGCTATGGATCCTTTTTTCCACCGGAAGACGATATTCAAGGACATCAGGGGTTATTGGAAAAGCATCCAGATCTTGAAACCGAAGATCCCTCCGTAGGAGCGATCTCTCATCGCGACTCTTCAAACAAGTTGATCAAACAGAGTCTCTTTAATGTGCTGAAACTGCTGAAGCCGACGGTAATTTTAGATGAGGCGCACAAAGCGTACGGTGACCCAAAACCGGAGAAAAACCGGCAATTTGTTGATGCGGTGAATCGTCTCAACCCACGCTTTGTGTTGGAACTTTCTGCCACGCCGAAACTTGGCATCAGTAACATCCTCGTCAACATCTCCGGTGTTGCCTTGAAGGATGAAGAGATGATTAAACTGCCGATTCAACTTCGGAATTTCAGCAACTCGGATTGGAAATATACATTGGCACAGACAAAAACAGAGCGCGATGCACTTGAAGAGACTGCAAAGCAGTTTAAGAGCACCGATAACCGCTACATCCGTCCCATCGCCGTGATTCGAGTTGACCGGACCGGCAAAAAACAACGGGACGGTATCAAAGTCCATGCAGAAGATGTCCGCGACGAACTTCAGCACTTGGGCGTTAACGCAACACATATCAAGGTGAAATCATCGGAGCAGGATGAACTTGCGGGGCTTGACTTACTGAGTCCATATTGTCCAGTGCGCTACATTATTACGAAAGATGCGTTAAAGGAAGGGTGGGACTGCTCGTTTGCCTATCTGTTGACACTCCTTGATAACACCACCGCAGCGACAGCAATGACGCAACTCATGGGCAGGGTAATGCGCCAACCACATGCACGCGCCACAAACCATCCGAGACTGGATAGCTGTTACGTCTATTGCTTCAATCAGAAAACTGGCGAGACAGTTAAAAACGTCAAGAAGGGGTTGGAGGCAGAAGGGTTGACAGGCCTTGCCAAATTCGTTGAGGGGCCGGAGCAGGAACAGGCAAAAAAAACTGTCCATCGCCGGCGGCAATACCGTTCTATGGATATATTTCTGCCCCAAGTCCTACACAAGCAGGGACGTAGTTGGCGACCTCTCGATTATGAACGCGACATTCTCAGTGCGATTGATTGGACTCAACTCGGTCCCATGGAACCCGTTGATCTTGAAGACCAAGAGTGCATCGGAGAAATCCAAGCCGTTATCCACCTGCAAGAAGATGCAGTGATAGAGAAACAGATGCAAGCAAGCAATGAGAGTAGTCCCGACTTGAAATTGGAGATCTCCTTTTTCGTCCGTCGTTTGAGCGACGTTATCACCAATCCATGGCTGGCTGCCCGGGTCGTGAAGGCAACCCTCCAAGGATACCGAGAGAAAGGTGTTGATGACGCTACGTTGTATGCCAATCGGTTATATCTCTCTGAAGTCTTAAAAAATAACCTCCGAGAGCGTATTGATGAACTTTCCGAAGCTGTATTCCGAACGAAACTTAGCGATGACAAGATTCGGTTTAATTTAGAAACCGATGTGGAGTTGAACTACAAACTCGAAGAGACTCTGGACGTTATTGTCTCAGAAGAGGAAAAGCCGTTGACCCGTTCGCATGGAGACGAGTTGCAACTGAACCTATTTGAACCTGTATTTGAGGGCGAATTCAATAATTTAGAGAAGGACTTCGTTATCTATTTGGATGAGAAGAAGGCAATTCAGTGGTGGCATCGCGTCGCAGCAAAGCAGGGGTATTTCTTGCAAGGGTGGCGACGGGAACGCGTTTATCCGGATTTTGTGGCGAGCGTTCAACAGGGTAAAAATGGCCCCCAACGGATTCACGTCTTGGAAACTAAGGGGCTGCAACTCAAAGGAAATCCCGATACGGAGTACAAGCAGAAACTGCTCAAAACTTTGGAAACGGCTTATCGAAATGCCAGCGTGCATGGAACAATGGATGCCGTCCACCCCCCAAACAAAACGATATCCTTTCAAATGCTGTTTGAGAAATCGTGGAAGACTGAACTCAATGAAGCAATGGCAGATGACTACCGACTAGACAGCTAGATTTAATATTCGTTAGGACTGTGGGAGGGGCATCCCTGCCCCGATACGCCCGATGAATCAGGCAACTACAGTAACCCCTTAGGCACCAGCTCTGATTCGTAGGGAACGCAGATCTGCGTTCCCTACATACGCACAACGCGTTACGCCTATGTCCCTTTCCTTGAACCACGTAATCTGAAGGGCGTAACTCCCATTCGTTTTAAGGAGGATGCCACTGAGATCTGCAATCTATACGCAGCAGCGGGATTCGACTTCTTAAGATCGCTTCACGAGGAACACCAGAATTGAGATAAATCAGGAATCGCCCGCGTGAACTATTTTTGGTTAGATGCGAACGCAATCGTCAAACAGTACGTTACAGAGACTGGAACCCCTCTAGTCAACCATCTCTTCACTCGTGTTCCCTTAAACCAAATGTTTTGCTTGTTTGATAGTATGGACGAAGCCTGCTTCGCCTTTGTCAGAAAGAGAAATGAAGGCATAATTACCATAGTGGAATTCAATCAAGCAATTCAACAGTTCAAGGCCGAAGTCATCGATCGTGCTGACGTGGAAAAAATGGAGGCAACTCAAAATCAGAAAATTGCCGCACGACAATTCATTGATGCCTATTCCGTCTACCACATCGACGCATATATCCTGCAATGTGCCCTTGATAAAGCAGGTAAACTGCGGACAGCCGGTGACAATCTAATTCTCGTGAGTTCTGACCAACGCCTTCTGGCAGCCGCGAAACAGGAAGGATTACTCACTTTCGATCCCGAAACCGATAGTCAAATTTACCTAGATAACCTCATCAATTCGTAATAGATGGGTTAGAGTTCTCCATAAAACACGTCAATCTAAAACGCCCCTAGTAGCTATTGACTGTGTTTTATGTATATGTATGTGGTTAGTCAATATCTACTAAGTGCATAGAAATAAGAGGGTGTGGGGCATAAAAAGAGCCTGGCGATGTATCTTGCCAAGCTCCTTTTGTGTCTGTTGCGGCTTTCATAGCCTCTTAATTTTTTTTGACTGCTGACCAATTTCATCTGAATATTCATGAAATGATTCTTTGGAAATATACTCAACATAACGAGATGATTTAATGCCTTGCCATTCATCTTCATTTATATCATAAATCTTATTATTGAATTCCCTTGTTGCATTCTCAAACTCAAATACCTTTTGACCATATTCTTCAATCGTTCGCTTTTTACCTTGTTCATCATATTTATATCTGGTAAGTTCATAACTATATTTAACACATTCATGAGCTAGTTTTACAACTTTATTCATACCGAGTGCAAGATCAATGTACTCAGCTCTCACCCGACGCTTCCGAAAGAATCGTATGGTATTACGACACAATTCTTTTATCCATTTCATGAATAATATAAACTTTTCTAAAATGGGTTTGGTCTTGTCCTTTATAATTATAGCAGTAACTATAGGACTCATTATACCGATTATTACTAAAACAATTGCCCACTCATCACTCATGGTATCTCCTTTTCGGTTGACGTTTTCGGCATCGGTTTGTCATACTATGGTGAACAATACAAATAAATATACATATTAACCTTTGGTGCTAGTTAGTGAAAGGGTCTTCCCCACATTGTTGAAACGTTCATTGATTCATTGGGGTAACTCATTGGGGCTACCCTTGGGCTGCACATGTCGCCCCTCCGGGGCTTTGGGGTATTTGTTTATGCGTGTGCTATAAACATGTCGCCCCTCCGGGGCTAAAGGCACCGAAGAGCCGATAGTTTTGATGTTTCACGCATCACGTTTGACGTTATCAACAGCTGCAAACTAACACTAGTGGTTATTATTCAAATGTATCAGTAATTATAATTTTTACCATAAAAGACGGTTAAAGCTCTTTGAGATAGCAAGGCACTGAAGAAGCCGTAACCATCTCCTCAGTCTCGCCAGCGCCAGGAGTGGCAGACATACCGAATTATATCAAACCTTTCCTTATTTACCAAGTCAAAGCGAATACATCCACATCTACTGGGTGCGATCTAAAAAACGATAATAAGTATAGAAGTTACGCACATGGTCAGAAAATAGGTTAAAATTTGAAAATCTACCAATTTCCATATCCAACACTTAGAGAGGTGGATAAATGGCAAGAGTAAATCGAGCAATCGAGCTGCTCGAACAGGGTCAGCCAGTCTACTATTCCAGTCCAAGAGAACTGAGCTACGAAGGGGGTGTGCAAGCCTCCCAGACGTGGTCAGATTATCTCGTGGTCGAGATGGAACATGGAACGTTTAATCTTGCGGGACTGGACGCATTTATGAAAGGGTTGGCAGCAAGCGGTCCCACGAAAAGCGGACATCACACGCCGACGGTGATTACCACACTGCCGACAGACGGAACTGACGAACACGTCATGCGCGCGAACGCGTGGATGGTTAAACAGGTGCTCGCAAGAGGTGTTCACGGCATCCTGCTGTGCCATGCAGAAACGCCCGGCGCGGTGAAGGTGCTCGTTGAATCTGCGCGCTATCCGTTCCATACAATCGGTGTCGGAAAAGGACTCGATGTGGGGCGTCGTGGTGCCGGCGGACAGGGCGGTGCTGCAGAAATTTGGGGCTTATCAGTAGAGGAATACATGAGACGCGCCGATGTGTGGCCCCTGAATCCGGAAGGTGAAATCTTTCTCGGTTTAAAGATCGAAAACAAACGTGCGCTGAGTAACGCTGAAGCAACGGTACGTGTTCCCGGCATCGCCTTCGCTGAATGGGGTCCGGGGGATATGGCACTATCACACGGCTATGTCGATAGGAGTGATCCGGCCTACACAGAAGAGAGCGCAAACGCACGTACGCGTGTAAAGGCTGCCTGTGACGCTGAAAATATCGCGTTTCTGGACGGTGTGACTCCAGACAACATCGTTGAGAGAATCGATGACGGTGTTCTCATCCCTTCATGCGGTGAGGATATTGCGATTATCGGTCGCAAACATACCAATCGCACAATGCCTTGGTAAGAATGCTGTGTGAAAGGGAAGTTTGGAATTGATTAATCCTCGAGCAGCTGCCTGACTGCCCTTGCGGCATGTTGCGTGTCCTGCAACGATTTGATGGGATTCTCATCCGCTAAGGCAGCCTCAAGGCTTGCCTCCAAATCCTCAACATCAGACCACTTTACCGAGGCATGACGCATAATTTCTGAGTAGACTTTGTGCCGTTTGGGACGCCGCCGCGTTTTGTGATCAACCTCCAGAATAATTACCCGCTTACCGCTGCTTGCGGCTTCGCATACCATTGAGAAACTATCTTCGGTAACGACAATCACATCCGACAGAGCGAAAATTGTACCGACTGGATCTGCGATAGAGTTTTCACCATGTGCCAGAACAAGGATTGGGCAGCATTGGGTATTTGAAAGTTGTTCGCCAATCAGATTTTCAACGGGAAGTGGGGTTCGGCGTGAGGTTGTCAACAAGAGTTGCATATCTCTGTTTGTTGCAAATTGATGCAAGACTTCGATGAGGCGAGCAGCGGTTGCCTCAGTGACCGTATCATACCGATCTTCGCCGCCAATCAGGATTCCAACGCACCTCTGATGCGATAGATCTAAATCCGCCTGGAGTTCTTTCCGCTGCATTTCCAGTTTTTCTGGACGCACCCGATTTGGGACGCCAAGCGTTTTGCAAACGTTGGTTCTGTTGCGGCGGGACCAATACATCTGGGGAAGGATAGCGAGATCGAAGTGGTGAACCCCGACCGGTGAGGGACGACGACAAGTAACTGTCTTTGCGTCGAGGAGCTGTCCGATGAGCAGGTTAGGCGCAGCCACAGATGAACCGGTTGAGAGGATAAAATCAGGTTTAACGGTATAGATTTCAGCCAATGTGTCCCGGTGGAGTGCCATGTTCAAGCAGGCTCTGATAAATCTGCCCGGCAATCTGAATCCGCCAAGCAAACGCATCAACACCCGTAACAGATTGTCTCGCTGCTTGCTACGAAACTTTATATCGATCCAATGATATTCGCACTCCGGCATTCGTTCGATCACACCTAAAGACTGGTTATAATGGCCGGGCTTCCCGTCACTCAAGAGAATCGCTCGCATAGAAGTGATAAGATTGTGTCTCACTCAATGTACAAAAGTCAACAATTCATCAGCAGATCTTTCGAGGTTTGAATCGGGTTATTGAATCAACAAAGAGATTAAGAGTCAAGCCCCTTAGAAATCTGCCAATGCTACCTCTTCTGAAGAAAAGATCTCAATAGTTTGGGATAGGCCAATTATATCGAAAACATGTCGCATCTGATTCGACGGATGGGCGACACGTAGGGCTTGCCCCCTGTTGCGCGTTTTCCAAACTAACTTGACGATGACACCAAACCCGCTACTGGTGATAAAACTCTGTCGGTCAAAGCGAAGCAGAATTTTCGCTGCGTCCGCACTTTGATCATAAGCTGCGTTTATCTCTTCGTCTGAGTCGTCTGTAAAATAACCGTTGATGTCAAGAATCGAAATGTCTCCATCGTGCCTGACTGTTACTCGAGGTTCTGACCGCGTATACCGCATATAATGTAGTCCGTTCTCCTTTCGGTGTTTCAGGACAGACAAATCTTCTAATCTATCTGCAACAAAGATTTTAGCCGATCTACAGAAAACTGTCAACAAGGTAAAGAGAAAACCACTGGACCAAATAGAGGGCAGAACCGACTTAATAGGCGAAATTATAGCGAATTTCTTCAAAAGATCGTTCTCTGGGAAGGTCTCATTACTGTGTTAAGGAGAAAACCAATGACCAGCGAAGTCCAGCATAGCAAGCCATTTTCTGCGGAAGAAACACAACAGATCGTCGAACAGTTCAATCGCGACGGATACTATTTTCTCGGCGAGATATTCACCGCAGAAGAAGCAGCCACCCTTAAAGAATTAATGGAGCAAAAACATAACGACCCACACATGCACGATGAGGCAGGCGACCACATCCGCGGCATAAGCATGATGCGTATGTTCGAATATCATAAGGTTTACCGAGATCTCATCGTGCGAGAACCTTATGTCAGTCTCGCCGAGGCAATTCTGGGTGAGGATTGTCACATGATGTCGCAAAATGCGATACGTTACCTGCCCGGACAGGGCGGTGGGTGGCATAGTGATGATAAACTTCATTTCCCGCTACCGGACGATGTCCCCCGACACGACCCTCGTATCACGCTGCCCTGTTTCGTCATCAATGTGCTCATCCCACTTATCGATATTGAAACGATAGATGATGGGCCAACGCAGGTCGTCCCCGGCAGCCATTACTCTGGACGCAGACCGCCCGCTGAAGAAAATCCAATATTCGAGGGGAAGGGTCCCGTCAGCTTCTTCACAAAAGCAGGCGGTGCTTATATGTTTAACAGCCAAGTTTGGCATCGCGGAACCCCCAACAGCAATCAGATCCGGTACATTGCAGCAGTCACATATAGTCAACGAATTATCGCACAACGGCTCTATCCGTTTATCGACTATCGGATGCCTGAACATGTTTTTGATGGGGCAGACGAACGGTTACAGAGACTGTTGGGGAGGCATAAGAAGGGAGCCTTCGGCTAAACGTATGAGCGAACCACGTTATGAACAATTCTTTGAACTGATGGCGCGGCGGTCCGCTCTAATAGATCTCAGGGAAGACAAGCAGATCAGTCTGGCTGAGATGACTCGCCCTATTGATTGGGGTGCACTCTTCGGAAACGATAATCCCGTCGAGATAGAAATCGGATGCGGTAAGGGGCGTTTTCTGCTTGAAGCCTCAAGGCAACGTCCAGACGTCAACTACGTTGGTGTTGAGCGAGCGCTGAAATATGTCCAACACGCAAAGGAGCGGTTACAGAAGGGGGGCACTACGAGGGTATTTCTGGTTTGGAGCGATGCCGCCTACCTTGCGGACCGATACATTGGAGAAGGCACTGTCGAGGCGTATCATGTCTATTTTCCAGATCCTTGGCCCAAGAAACGGCATCGCAAGCGTCGGCTTTTCAGGAATGAGGTCTGGCTCCACGGATTGATTCGGACGCTGAATTCGAATCGAGGGCGCATCCACGTCGCCACCGACTATACAGAGTATTTCTATGAGATCCACGACTGTCTGACACATACACCGCCGCTGATCTACCTGCCACCGGACTCACTTGAGATAGCACATATCCCAACCAGTTTTGAGATAAAGTATCGCGCGGAAGGTCGGAAGATCCACCGTGCTGTCTATCAGATGAATTCGGCTTAATATGAAGCCAAACCATGATAGAATATGTTCCTCATGTTTCCCTACTACACCTCATGAAGAGGATACAGCTTCCGGCCCAGATTGTTGAACGGCAACTCTTTCCCCACCGGATCATGCACACTCGGTTCAGACACTGCATAGATCGCTCCTGCCCACGACTCAAAACCTGCGCGAAAATGTACGGTCGATTTGACTCCAATATAACGCATCTGGCGTGGGTCTAAGCCCATAGTTCGTGAGAAAGCGGTATCGAATGGCTGCTCCCGTTCTGTCACCAGCAGCACGTGAATCCCGTCCTGTCGGATATGTGCTGAGGGACCCATGCTGCTCTCCAGCCCTGCATTCCGCGGTCCGTCATAACGAAAACTGCCATCTGAAAGCGTGACAACCTCCGCCGTCATACGTATCGGTTGTCCTTGGAGCGGGGTTGATTTCGCACCTACATCCAAGGTCAACGTCGCCCCCACACCTGCCTCTTGGCAAGCGCGTACCGCTTCTGGATCAACGATATAGAGGATACATGCCTCCTCCAGCCCCGCTTCGATGAACGTCTGCAACACGCCGGTACTATCCCCCGGCGAACCGCCGCCGGTGTTGTCATTTCGATCCGCAAAAATCACCGGATATTTTCCCGCTGCCGTCGCCTGGTCAAGCGCTTCACGGGCCGGTGGCATCGGTGCCTGCCAGTCCGCTCGGCGTTCCCAGATCCACGCCCCCAGTTCGTCCGCATACCGCTGCGCAAGGTCGAGATCGTTGTCCGTAACGATATAAACCGACGCACCCATGTCCGGAATGTCAGCCAACGGATAACAGGTGGCGATCGAACCGCAAACCACACCCGGCTGTGCCTCAATTCTATGCAATTCAGCAATCGCCTCACGCATCGGCGGGTGTGCCGTAACCTGATTCAGTCCCCAGACCAGCGGAATCTGGTGCAGCGCCATCGTAGGACGCAGTCCCTCCTGGTGGATGCGAACAAGAACATCGGCACATTCGCGGGCGCGTTCGGCTTGATCAATCTCTGGGTAGGTTTCTCTCCCAATCAGCACATCTGCCATCTCGATCATGCGTCGGGAGACGTTCGAATGGATGTCCAATTCTGCCAAGATAGGCACCTCCGGACCGACTAAATCTCGCACGGCTGCCAGAATATGCCCCTCGCCATCGTCAATCCCTTCTGCTACCATTGCGCCGTGCAGATCGAGCAGGACACCATCAATCGAACCCGCCTCAGCGATTCGGTCCAGCATATCCTTTAGAATGGCATCGAAGATATCTCGCGGTGTTGGACCGCTGGGATGCGCGTTGGCGTATATCGTGGGGACAAGCTCAAAGCCGTGCGCTTCCGCACCTGCGATGTATCCACCGATGGTCGTGTTGCTGCCGCGAAACTTGTCGATGATTTCGTCTCCAGTCAGATAACCGAATCGCTGCTCACGGTAGCTCGCCCAAGTAGTGGGAACGGTAGTAAAAGTGCTGGTCTCATGACCAATTGCACCGGTAATGACTCTCATTGGTTTCGTGCTCCTTTTCTAAGCGGCATAATAAATGCCAAACTCGGTTCCTCGCGCTCCATTGGCTCCACGGCAAACCCCATAGACAGCTTGAGTTGATGGTTTTCTGGGTGATCCATGTCGCTGACGGATCGGACTTGGTAACAATCAAGCTCCTTCGCTCGTTCCAGCGTATATTCCTGAAGTGCTCTGCCAATACCTTGGCGCCGACACGCTTCCTTCACGCCAAATGCAATAATCTTTGCTTCTCGCAACGTTTTTCCGTCCAACTGAACAGGCGGATGATCGCGGTCATTGGGACCAATGTCCCAAACGACGAACATGAGAAACCCAACGATTTTGCCCTCCTGTTTGGCAACCAAGAAGTAACGTGTGAACTGTTCAAAATGCGGATTAAATGCCCAGCCTGCTTGGTTCTCCTGTGTGATAACGTCAACCAATTCCTGCCACTCTGAATGATCGGGTGTCATCTCTTCGATGGAAAAATGCGATAATTTCTGCATCCGTTGGTTACTCTCATTCGGTTTGCCAGATAGCAGGTTCGTTTATACCATTCTGGGATGCCGGTCAATTTTGAACAAGTCCCCTCACGCCGGCAACGCCTGCTCATAAAACCGCTGCCAATTGCGATACATTACATTGGCGATGTCTTCCTCGGCATAACCTCGGTTATCAAGGATGTCAGCAATTTTCTGATAATCCGCTACTGTATCGATTTCGTACGGGGCACCGTCATTGCCTCCTTGACCGTCCGTATCTCCGCCGATGGCAGCGTGCTGCGAATTGCCCGCCAACTGACAGACGTGATCCATGTGATCCACCAGATGCTCCAACGTAACCGCCTCTCTTGGGAAAACGCTGCGACGTGGTGGAATATCCCCGCCCCAATCGATTCCGCTCTCTGCATAAATCATCCACGTATCCATTGATGCACCGATAATGCCACCGCGTTCGAGGAGGGCGTTGAGCTGTTCATCGGAAAACTGTCGCTCACCGGGTGCTAATGCTCGACAGTTCTGATGGCTTGCCATCACCGGTCCAGAAAATAGATCGAGTGCCTGCCAAAACGCTTCATCGGCGGTGTGGGTAAGATCGAGAGCCATCCCTAATCCATCCATTTCGCGCAGCAGCGGCTTGGCTGGAGGCAATAGTCCGCCGGGTCTGCCCGTTCCGTGGGAATAGGTGCTGATGCCGTAATGCGCTAAGTTAATTGTGCGTAGTCCGCTCTCCCACCATTCGTGGACATGTTCGGGCCAAAGGATGGGATCTGCTCCCTCCATGCCGAGAACCATGCCAACCGGCAGATCGTCATAGCTGGTGGTTTCTGACCACGTTTGCATATGCTCGCTCAAATCTTTGCGGGTCCTCAAGATCCGTGCTTCGCCTCGAACTTCCAAGATCCGATAGTATGCGAGGTGGGCTTGTGCCGCGGCGTAGGCAGTGTCACCGCTCCTGTATCCCCAGATGGGACTATTCTCCCGTTGAATCCGTCCCGTTATTTTAACCAGCGCCGCCGCAACTTTTCCCTTCCGCATCTCCGGCAGCGAAGCCATCGTCCTAGCAGCGGGCCACCGATCCCCTTCCCGTGATCCCTCTTGAACCGCTCTGACCTCCTCAATCGGTAAGGTCAGATCCCGATTCAGGTCAATCGCACCATACGCCATCGGATAGTCGCCGTCAAAAATTAACATGATTTATCTCTGCCTTTCATCGTAAGCTACAGCAAAATAAATGAGATCGTTTTGAATATTGGAACCAACCTGCACACCAAGAAGCCGAGTTTTGTCGACGGGGAGTTAGTCACGCAGCTGATATGCAATAGCATAGGCACATTTGTGGACCCCTGAGTTGTTTGGCTCGGAGCGGTGCCACGTGTAATTGGTGAAGAATGCCGCATCGCCCGGTAACATAGGTAACAGCACTTCCCCGGAAAAATCAATCTCCGCTATTGGAATCCGCCACCGCTTGAACGCCTCACCGCTTCGGGCATTGTGATAGCTTGGCTCATCGTAGTATCCTTCGTGCTCAATCAGCTTCCACGACCCCTGTGTCCCGGGCATAATCGCCAAAGCACACCCATCTACCCCCACTTCGTCAAGCGCAATCCACGAATTGCACCCCTGCTTAGGCGCCAGATGCCAATAGAACGAATCTTGGTGGAAGAACGATTGACCACTGATAGCCCGATGTTTAATCAGCGCCTGATCGGTGAAACGTTTCACGGGACCGCCCAGCAGTTGTTCCATCACATTCTGCAAGTTTGGATGATCGGCTATCGCCTTGAAAATCTCCTCCTGCACGGCGGGACGCTGCACACCAATCGGCAGGAAACCATCATCGTTATTCCGGAATTTCGACGGATCCAGCACCTGAAAATGGGTGTCGGGCCAATCGTGGTTGCCAGCTAACAGGTCCATGAGACGGTTACGCACACGACAACCCTCTTCGGGCGAAATCAATCCACGCACAACGGTATATCCTTCGATTCTATATTGCTCCAGCTGTTCTTCGGTCAGTTGCATGTTGTCTCTCCCAGTCATACCGATCGGAATCAGTCCCGATTTCTCCACACTTCTTACGCATCATCTCTTATTTTCGCAAATACAAGCGTATCCCGCAATTCCCCCGATGTTGAAAGCGTATTATTCCGCAATGTACCTTCGAGTTTAAATCCAAGCCTGTCGGGGACACGCCGGCTCCTGACGTTTTTCGGGTCGCAACGAATTTCCACCCGTTTCGCCCCAAGGGTCTCAAACGCAAACCTTGCGATCGCCTCTGTTGACTCGCTGATATACCCTTGCCCCTGAAAACGCTTCCGACACCAATAGCCAATCTCAAACTTAGGAATATTCCAGTCTATCCGATGCAATCCGCTGCCTCCCACCAGTGTATTTGTACCTTTAAGAAATAGAAGCATCGTCAGATCTTCCCGCGCCAAAAATTCGCACTGTGCACGGCGGACATAGGTCTCCGATTCCTCCAATGTGGGCACCTGACGCGCCCAAGGCATCCACGGTTTGAGGTCGTCGAACGTTTCTTGGACAGCAGCGTTCATTTCGGTGCCATCCCCTGCGCGAGGGGCGCGAATGGTCAATCGGTCTGACTCAAATGACTCTGGAAAATCCAGCAGTAGCGTCTCCATCAGATATCCTCCATTCAGTCTGAATCCAAATCAAAACGGCTATCATATAGGTATTACATGAACGACAGTATAGCAGATTGCGAAGGGTTACGCCATATCAAAAAATGTGTTGACAGCAGCCCGAAATCAGTATAGATTATTTAGACTGACAGCACGTTGAGCGTGTTACCAAGAAATAATAAAACAGAGATATTCGGAGGTAAAAATGAGTGATATGAATGTTGGTATTGTTGGACTGGGCTGGGTTGCCGGTGCCCACATTGAGACCTTTAAGACAGTTCAGGGTGGAAATGTCACAGCAATCTGCTCCCGACGTGAACATGACGAAGCGGCATTGGAGGCAGAGTTTGGCACACCGCTGAAAGCCTATACGGACTATGAGGCAATGATAGCGAATCCAGACATACACATCGTGGACATCTGTACCCCACACCCATTTCACGCGGATCAGGCTGTCGCCGCTGCGGAAGCGGGGAAACACCTAATCATCGAAAAGCCGATCTGTCTGACCTATGAGGATGCCAAAAGGATCCGTGATGCGGTACGGAAAGCGGGTGTGGGCGTATGTGTCTGCTTTGAGTGCCGTTACAGTGCTCACTTCACGATGATCCGCTCGATCCTTGATGAGGGTTTGCTCGGTGACCTGCACTACAGCGAGGTGGACTATTACCACGGCATCGGACCTTGGTACGGTCAATACGATTGGAATATCAAAAAAGACTTCGCAGGCAGTAGC
Source organism: Candidatus Poribacteria bacterium (assembly GCA_965220385.1). Taxonomy (GTDB): domain Bacteria; phylum Poribacteria; class WGA-4E; order WGA-4E; family PCPOR2b; genus PCPOR2b. The sequence continues at coordinate 4,043,546 of OZ244825.1, forward strand.
CTATTGACGGCGGGTTGCCACGCGCTTGATGCTCTGCTCTTCTTCATGGACGAGCAGGTTGAGGAGGTCACCAGCTACCACACACAATCGACGGGGAAGGATTTCGTCCCGTATGAATACGAGACCACCAGCGTGACGATACTCAAGTTTGAGGGCGGGAACAAAATTGCGAAAGTTACCTCCTGTGTGGACTGCCTCCAACCCTACTATTTCCATATCCATCTGGTCGGCAGCGAAGGCAGCCTGTTGGATAACCGGATCTACTCTGCGAAATTGAAAGGCATGGATAAGACCCGATGGAGCACACTTGAGACTTCGCTCATCGATTCGGGGGATGTGAGCGACCACCCGTATGAACCCCAGTTCCAGGCGTTTATTGACAGTATCGGCACAGGCGAACCGATGCCCCTGACCGATCTTGACACCGCGTTTGAATCGCATCGTGTTGTTTTCGCCGCAGATCGCTCAGCAGCGGAAGGTCGCCCCGTCAAACTATCTGAATTCGATTGACAGGGAGCTTTCATGCTTATTCGATATATAGTTCTTTGTCTATTCTTAGCAGTATCGGTCGGTGGATGGGCGGACGAGGGCAAGTTTCAACTCAAACCGCTACAACCGAAACGACCAACCTCTACAGCCCCCACCTGAAGCGCGTGACCCGGCGAAGGGGCACCGCTTCGGGGAAGTGGCATTCAGACTAAATGGGCAGCGTCTTTGCGGTTTGTAGATACGGAGAAGGAACGTCCACGCTGGCGGACGACGCTGAATTATCGTGTATTCAATCGGCTTCAACTCGGCATTGAGTATAATCCAGTGGCTTCAGAGATAACGCCACTCTTCAGTCTCTTCCTGTTCACAGAAACAGATATCCGCCCCGGGCTGTTTCTCGGAACAAGCTCTGACCGCATCGGCTCTCCCGCGGGCGAACAAGCCTACTTTTTAACTGCCACCAAACGGCTGCCATACCTGCCGCTCTCCGTGTATGGGACCGTGAACTATTCGGAGTGGGATGACGAACTTAACTTTCCTTTTGGTGCGAGCGTTGACTTTGGCAAAGGGTTTTCCGTGCGCGGGATGTTTGATGGAAAAGAGCCCCACCTGATGTTCAACTATTTTTATAAACAGCACGGCGTCAGTCTGATGTATGTCTGGTTCGAAACATTTGGATTCGCAATGTCCACAGCGTTTTGACTTATTTGCAGCAATTCGAACCAAGTAACAAAAAAAGGCGAATGGATAAAACCATTCGCCTCGTGAAGTCTTGGGGATAGGTTTGCGAGCTAGTCTAACATCCCACCTTCATAAACCCGCCACACTCCCTCCTCTTTTCGCATCTTGATAAGAAGATCTGGCGGGGGCGGGACAGATATTTCTATTCCCTGATCTCCAACACTCTCCGGTATCTTTGGTGCTGGCATTCTCATTAGGAAGTGAAATTCATCACCAACATATTCGCTGCTTACAACCGATGCCTGACTTTGCATTTCGCGGATCGATACCCTCAGCGGTGGTTGAAGCTGCCTCGTCTGCTCTTCAGCCATGGCTTCGAGGACCTCCTTGGGTATATCATCTGATGATTCATTCCGTACTTCTCTTATCTCTATAGAAAATTCAGTGTCATGATCAGAGCTGCCGCGTCTCATATTTTCTGTCAATAGTGGACGCATTGCCTCAGAGTCAGCATTCCGCCAAGCCTCCACGTAAGCATCCATCACATCTTCGGCGGACCGCTCCGTGTCGTCTAATAACGTGGATGTATCCGTCATGAAACTCTGATCCGTCTCCGGCTCAGAGTCTCCCTCTATTGCGAATTGTGCTATATCCGTTTCATCAAGTTCAGCGAACAAATCGTCAATCAGTTCTTTCTCTTCAGCGGATTCTGTCGTAGCAATTTGTGGCTGGGTGTCCTTGCTTTCTGTATTTTGAGTAGAATCAGTTTGTGCAGCCAATCCCTCCGGGCTACTTTGTGGGCGCGGCGTGCCATCTTCCCACGGCGACAAATACACACGCTCCTCGGTTGTGGGGGCATTCATCTGGCGTATCCCAATGTAACTAATAAAAATAAGCCCAATCAGCACCGCCACACCAACCGTTATTTTAGGCACCGTTCCAACTTTCATAGCAGTTAGACCTCCCGTATAAAGTTTTTTGAGTGTCAGTCCGGGAGAAACGAAGATGCCAGTCAGAAGATAGCGCAACTGTTTGGAAAGTTTCCGCTTGATACGGAACAGCCGCAACGCAATTGCGTTGTATGAGAGCCCATGCGTGCCAATCAGTTCATCGTAACTCGCGCCCTCCAGATAGAAGGCGCGGGCAATGTCCCTGTCTTTTTGCGGAAGCGCCTCCATTGTACGGCGAATCAGTTCCCTCTGCTCTAACCGTGCCAATCGCTCGTCAGGCGAATCCTCTGTTTGAAGTATCCCCTCACTCACTTCGTCGATGGATACGGTCTCGCCTTGTTGTTTACGGAGCCAGTTTCGTGCGCGATTTCGCGTAATCTCTGCCAACCAGCCCTTGAATTTGGTCGCATCCTCAAGCTGTGTTAATCCTTGATAGGCATTGAGGAACGCGTCTTGCGCTACTTCCTCGGCGTCATGGGGATTGTCCACTATCCCGATAGCAATCGTATAAACAAAGGCATGGTACGCTCGCATCAGATCAGCAAATGCCCCTTCATCCCCAGTTTGGGCGCGATAGATAAGCGTATTCTCCTTAGCCATGGCTCTCCATTCCTCCCTTACACCCTACCAAGACACAGTTCCGAGATTTTTTTTACCACTTTTTTGTGTTGAAAGATATTTTATCCATTTTTTCGAGGAGCAAGCAATAAAAAAAGGCGAATAGAATGAACCATTCGCCTCGTGAAGTCTTGGAGATAGGTTTGCGAGCTAGTCGTAGTGGGGCATATCTGGCATCTCTGACTTCGTACGATCGAGATCGTACACCCTATCATAAATTAGCCACGCCCCATTCTCTTTTCGTATCTTAACAAGCTCATATGAGGCACCGATAAAAACCGTTATGCCCCGATCCGAAACAAGCGGCATATCTAATGCCGGTGCTTTTAATCGGAAGTGAAATTCATCGCCCACATATTTGCTGCTCTCAACCTCCGCTTGACTGCTCCTTTCACGCATCAATTCAGCTATTTTGTCGACAATTTCAAGCGGTAGCTCACTAGCATTATCACGGTGGCTATGCCTGTGCTCCTCCGTCATTAACGAGTCCAGCGCGTCATTGTCGAAATTTCTATATGCCTTCAAGTAGGCATACATCACATCTTCCGCGGACTGAGTTATGCTTTCTGATGACGCAGATATGTCGGTAGTGAAGTTCTGCTCTGCGTCTCGCTCAAATTCCACCTCTGTTGCGAACTGTGCCATATCTGTTTCGTCGGGTTGATCGAAGAAATCGTCTATTGACCCTGTTCTTGCTGCGGATTCTGTCTCAGCAATTTGTGGTTGAACGCCTCCGCCTGCCGTACCTTGAGCAGTGTCAGTTAGGAGTCCCTCAGGGGTGTTTCGTGGGCGTGGAGTGCCGTCCTCCCATGGAGACAAATACACACGCTCCTCAACTGTAGGCGCATTCATCTGACGAACCCCAACGAAACCGATGAAAATGACCGCAATCAACGCTGCTGCCCCCACCATTATCTTAGGAACCGTTCCAACCTTCATAACGGTTAAACCTCCCGTATACAATTTTTTTACCGCCAGTCCGGGAGAAACGAAGATGCTAGTCAGAAAATATCGCAACTGTTTGGAGAGTTTCCGCTTGATGCGGAAAAGCCGCAACGCCATTGCGTTGTATGATAGCCCATGCGCCCTGATCAGTTCATCGTAGCTTACACCCTCCAGATAGAAGGCACGGGCAATGTCCCTGTCCTTTTGCGGAAGTGTCTCCATTGTCCGGCGAATCAGTTCCCTCTGCTCCTGTCGTGTCAATTGCTCATCAGGAGAATCCTCCGTTTGAAGTATCCCCTCACTCACTTCATTAAGGGGTACGGTCTCGCCCCGCTGTTTTCGGAGCCACTGCCGCGCACAGTTTCGCGCAATCTCTGCCAACCAGCTCTTGAATTTGGTTGTATCCTCAAGCTGTGTCAAGCCTCGATAGGCACTGAGGAAGGTATCTTGCACCACCTCTTCGGCATCATGGGGATTATTCACACCCCCGATAACAATCGTATAGACAAAGGGGTAGTATTCCCGCATTAGGTCGGCAAATGCCCCTTCATCCCCAGTTTGGGCGCGATAGATGAGCTTATCTTCCTTAGCCATGACTCTTCGTTCCCCCAACATCCTATCAAAATACAGTTCTGAGATTTTTTCTAGCACTCTTTCGCATTGAAGCGAAGGGTAGTACAACTCAAGGAAGTTTTCCGCCCCCCGATTGGTGTTTCAAACTGTCACTGTCTCTCCAATTTCATACGTCCCCAAAGGACGGCTTGATTGCTTGAGACCTCCACCGACAGAGAACGATCACGAATGACCCACGTCGGATCCGTATCCGAACCCGGATCCTCAGTAAGTTGCATCCGATTACCTCCGTTGGCATCCATCACATAAATATCTGGACGCTGACCAACCTGAAATGCGTGGAACGCAACCCACCTCCCATTGGGAGACCACGCAGGCGCCCGGTCTTCCCATGGGTGGCGGGTTAGGTTCACAACGTTGTCTCCATCCGGGTTCATCGTATAGATATCGTCCTGACCGCCTTCCCGATTGGAATGAAACGCTATCTGTGTCCCATCGGGAGACCATGTCGGCGCAGCGTCGAACGCGGGGTGGTTGGTCAAATTGACCTGCTTTCTACCATTTGAACCCATCACATAGATTTCTCCATTCCCATCCCGATTAGAAAAAAACACAATTTTTGAACCGTTAGGAGACCAAGAACCGACCTCATCCCTTCCCGGCGACCGTGTTAAATTCTTTAGCGCGATCCCTTCGATATCCATAACGCAAACGTCAGTCATGCCATCTGGCGAACCGTCAGTGCTGGTGAGAGCTAACCGCTTCCCATCCGGAGACCATTTTGGAGATAGATAGGTGCGACCACCAAACCGTTTGGTCACCTCTTTGATTTGAATTCTAGGACGAGGCCCCAAAACTTTAGGAAGAATAACAGGAGTCTGCAAATATATAACAGAGACAAATGGGTCCTGTGGGTCATGCATGTGGTAGGCAATATATTTTCCATCCGGGGACCAGGCAATTGGACCATTACTACCTATCCAAGACATTTCGTTTGATCCATCGGCATCAATCAGATAAACCATTATATCAATCCGAAAAAGGGGATCTCGATTTCGATCGGATAGAAATGTAATGGTGCCGGGCGGTGTGTCGGAGGCTGCCTGCTCAGTAAATAGGCTCCATGCAAATAGAAATATCATAGTACCAAGAATCTTCTCGAGCACTGAGAGCTGCTTCAACATGTATAACCCTCCTTGAATTTATTAGGACTTACGCAGCTGAGGGTTGGGCAGGCACAAGACCTGCCTCTACTTACGATTGGTCCCCTGTAGGGGCAACCCTTGTGGTTGCCCTTGCTACTTCAATGGAAGTTACTCTTTATCTCTCCCCAAGTGGTTGTGAGTTGCCTGCGGGGCTGCACTGAAAGCGCCTCGTATTGAACTTCAAAGTCATCGAAGTGGACACGGCTCCCCCTTCCTGCCAACAGATAAATTCCCCCTGCCGTGTAGGTATCGTCAAGAAAATCTAGTATTTCTGTGTCATCAATAAAGCATTGAAACCGATTCCCCTTAGCAACAACCTTCAACCGATACCACTCGTGCAGTTTGAAATCAAATTCCCGAAATGTGAGTAGCTTGTCCGCTAAAAAGAGTGTCAGGAATCCGTCTTTTCCCACAGAAACCTTCATAAGTTGAATAGTCGCTGCAAAACCTCTTCTTATATCGTGATGTTTATTATCATGTATATTACCTATGAAGAACCTGTAAGATGCTGGTACATAAGTTGGATCCCCTTGTTCCTCTTGTTTCCCCTCGTTCCTCTTCAAATATTCAGTGATCAACTCAACGTGGTGCGGATCCGCATGAGCGCGCAGCCCAATGGCTGCACCACCGCTAATATTCCTATCTAGCTTGCTGATTTTTAGGGATACCGACACTTCGTAATCGCTTGCGATTATACCATCAGCCACAATGATCACATCAACCGCCCGCTCCACTGCATTCACTTTAGGAGAGCCGACCGCTGCATCCATCACTTTAGGAGAACCGAGAACTAATTCACCATTTTCAATGCCACCATCTTCAGCACCCTGTACAAACGTCCATCCCTGTAAGTCACCATCGTTAAAATTATCACGAAATATCTCTGCCCATACTGATGGCACAAACAACGTAAGTATCAATATAACCATCATTTGCTTCATGAGATATCCCCTTTCTTCCCTGCTATAAGTCAATTCAGAGTTTGTGTCTAAATTCAACCCCTATGATTCTCACGGCGGTGCTTTTCACATGTCGCTTGAGTCCATCAGGATAACCATCATAAATTGCAGCCTCCATGTCCTCGATGAATCTCTTACAGCGTACTATAGTAAGGTTTAGAATTAATTGGACACTTTCAATGCACAACCAACCCCCTAAATCCCCCTTGTCAGGGGGACTTCGGAAACTTCGAGCGGGTCGGAATTATTCGTAAATGTCTCCTTATTTCTCGTGTTTACCATAGTTGATTGACACCTTAGTCCTGATTCGTTCCCCTCCAGATTCTACCAAGATGCAGTCCCGAGATTTTTTTTACCACTTTTTTTGCTTTTAAGTAAAAAAATACGACTATCCACCAAGTCCCCTCAAATTTACCTTACCCTTTGAGTTATTTTACCTGTCTTTTCGTGGAGCAACCAATAAAAAAAGGCGAATGGAATGAACCATTCGCCTTATGAAGTCTTGGGGATAGGTTTGCGAGTTAGTAATCTACCTACTGTTGCAGAACGACATAAATTCGCCACACCCCATTCTCTTTTCGCATCTTAACCTGCTGATTTGACATACAGGTAATCATTGACCTTACCGCATCTGAAGTACCATGTAGTTCTGAATCCGGTATTGTCAATCGGAAGTGAAATTCGTCCCCAGCATATTCGCTGCTTACAAGCGATGTCTGCTTTCGTAGTTTACGGACTGCCTCATCCAGCATTTGAAACCTAGTTTCGACGACCTCGTCCGGTGCTTCATCTGACGTGGGGGGCCTATTACCAGAATTCTCATGGATGCTACGCCTATACTGCTCTGTCCTTAACGAGTCTATCACCTTCATATCGGAGTTCCGCCACGCCTCCAAGTAAGCATACATCACATCTTCCGCGGACTGACCTGCGCTTTCTGATGACGCAGATGTGTCGATAATGAAGTCTTGCTCTCTGTTTAGCTCAAATTCCTTTTCTGTTGTGAACTGTGTCAGACCTGTTTTGTCGGGTTGATCGAAGAAATCATCAATTGACTCTGTTGCTGCTGTGGATGCAGCAGCAATTTGTGGCAGATTGTTCCGGCTTTCCGTATCTTGAGCAATGTCAGTTAGGAGTCCTTCGGGATTGTTTCGTGGGCGTGTCGTTCCATCCTCCCACGGAGACAAATACACACGTTTCTCGACTGTGGGTGCATTCATCTGGCGGAGCCCAATGAAACCGATAATAATCAGCGCAATCAACACTGCTGCGCCGACCGTTATTTTAGGCACCGTTCCAACCTTCATGGTAGTTAAACCGCCCGAATAAAGTTTCTTCAGCGTCACTCCGGGAGAAACGACCATACCAGTCAGAAGGGATCGCAGCCGTTTGGAGAGCTGCTTCTTGATGCGGAAAAGACGAAACGCAATTGCGTTGTATGATAGTCCATGCGCCCTAGTCAGTTCGTCATAGCTCGCACCCTCAAGGTAGAAGGCGCGGGCAATGTCCCTGTCTTTTTGTGGAAGCGTCTCCATTGTCCGCCGAATCAGTTCCCTCTGTTCCCGTCGTGTCAATTGCTCATCAGGTGAGTCTTGCGTTTGCAGTACCCCTTCACCCACTTGGTCAAGGGACACAGTGTTGATCCGCTGTTTTCTGACCCATTGTCTCGCACAATTCCGCGCAATCTCTGCCAACCAGCTTTTGAACTTCACTGTATCCTCGAGCTGGAGCAGATCTCGATAGGCGCTGAGGAAGGTATCTTGTACCACCTCTTCAACATCATGGGGATTATCCACGATTTTTATAACAATCGTATAGATAAGGGGATAGTATTCCCGCATTAGGGCGGCAAATGCCTCTTCATCTCTAGCTTGGGCGCGATAAATGAGCGTATTGTTATTAGCCATGGACCTCCTGCTCCCTCAGCATCTTATCAAGACAGGACTTACGTAAATTCAACACGCGGCGCGAGATTTTTTTATTTTTAACCCCCTAAATCCCCAACCCTCCTAGCCCTTCTTCCGCAAGGCGGAATCCCGATGAATCGGGACTTATCAGGGGGGGAAATTTGTCAGGGGGACTTATGAACGCGCTGCGTAAGTCCTACAAGATACAGTTCTGAGATTCTTCTGGCATTTTATGTGAACACCTCATCAAGTTGAGAGGTTCGTTGACCATTATATCAACCTGCCCAATCCGCATCAAGCAAATTGCGGATACCATTCTCTCAATAAAATCAGTTATCGGTCAACCCGTTTGAGCTGTCCCCATATTGTAAACTTTTTGCCTGCGAGAGAGACCGAAAAAGGAGAGTTAAACCATGCAGGACTAACGTCAGGATGGGGACTATTGGTGAGGTTTTGAGGATTGCCTCCATCGGCGTCCATCACGTAGATGTCAGGGTTGTTCTCCGCCTCCCGATTAGACCAAAAGGCAATCCGTTCGCCGTCGGGGGACCATGAGGGATGCTCGTCAAAACGGCGATTTTCAGTGAGTCGTTGCGGATTGCCCCCATCGGCGTTCATCACGTAGATCTCAGAGTTTTGAAGGTCACCCTTCCTATCAGATGAGAAGGCGATCCGTTTCCCGTCGGGGGACCATGAGGGAAACGAGTCATTCTTGCGATTGTCGGTGAGTCTTTGTTCATTATCCCCATCGGTGTCCGTCACGTAGATTTCATAAGTGATTCCACTTTCGCCTCTAAAGTGTCCCTCCCTTTTAGACGAGAAGATAATGCGTTTCCCGTCGGGGGACCATGAGGGATACTTATCATGATGGCGATCGTTAGTGAGTCTTTGCAGATTAGCTCCATCGACATCCATTACGTAGATTTCATAGTTCAAGTGCTCAGCCTTATCCCTATCCCTCGCAGAGAAGGCAATCCGGTTACCGTCAGGAGACCATGAAGGATACCAGTCATCACGGGGATCGTTAGTGAGGTTTTGCGGATTCCCTCCATCGGCGTCCATCACGTAGATTTCATAAGTGGACCAACCGTGTATAGCGTGAACATGCCCATCCCTATTAGACACGAAGACAATCCGGTTACCGTCGGGGGACCATGAAGGGAAAAGGTCATTTTTGGGATTATTGGTGAGTCTTTGCGGATTCCCTCCATCGGCGTCCATCACGTAGATTTCGGGGTTTCCATCCCTCTGAGACATGAAAGCAATCTGTGCCTGTGCATCAACGCATACCATCAGCGGTGTTAAAACCATGACTACAACGCCAGATAAAATCAGATGTGCGAGATTGTCCCTTCGTCGCATCCGTTATTCCTCCTCTGTTTTCAAATGGGTTTATTATTTTTTGGAGTGGATAGAGATCAACTGGTGTTGGCAATCTTTTTACAATTATGGTAGATTTTAGGATTACTTGAACACTCTCAATACACAACCAACCCCCTAAATCCCGCCCCCGATGAATCGGGATGTACCACTTGTCAGGGGGACTTCAGAAACTTTACGAAGGTCGAAGTTGTCGGCAAATGTCCACTTATTTGTCTAATTCACCATAAATCCCGATTCCGTTGTCTCGTTGCGGGACCTACTGAATCGTGGATTCCTCCGATTTATGCCGGTTTATCAGTAGCTTCGATAAGTTGCGATTGGCGAGTATCCTCGGAACAGCATCGGCCCCTTGCTTGCCCTCAAACCTGGAGCAATGAGGTATCTTCGTAAGAAACAGAGACCGCTGTTCTGTTTATCCTTACGCATTACGTATTATTCTTCATCGGTCAGTCTGTTTGAGCCGTCCCCATATTGTGAGGATCTTACCGGTGGGAGCAACTGAAAGAACAGAGTTATACCATGCAGGAGCAGTGTCATCCTCGGGATGATTGGTAAGGTTTTGAGGATTGCCACCATCGGCGTCCATTACGTAGATATCCGGATTCAAATCTCTAGTCCTTTTCGATACGAAGGCAATCCGTCTACTGTTGGGAGACCATGAGGGATTCCAGTCTCTATCGGGATGATGCGTGAGGTTTCGCTGATTATCCCCATTGGCATCCATCACATAGATGTCCCGGTTTCCCGGGTTCCCCTTGGAAGTAAAAGCAATACGCTTACCATCAGGGGACCATGAGGGATCCTCGTCAGTCCGGTCATTATTGGTAAGGTTTTGAGGATTGCCACCATCGGCGTCCATTACGTAGATGTCCATGTTCCCACCCCTAATAGAAGCAAAGACAATGCGCTTACCGTCAGGAGACCAGGAGGGATTATCGTAAAGAGTCTTATTCTTGGTGAGGTTTTGAGGATTGCCACCATCGGCGTCCATTACGTAGATGTCCATATTCCCACCCCTAATGGAAACAAAGACAATGCGCTTACCGTCAGGAGACCAGGAGGGATCCAAGTCATCAAAGCCATTGTTAGAGAGGTTTCGTTGATTACCCCCGTCATTGTCCATCATGTAGATTTGCCGGTTCTTACCCCTATCATTCCTATCAGAGCTAAAGACAATACGTTTACCGTCAGGAGACCAGGAGGGATCCTTATCTTCACCAGGGTTGTTAGTAAGGTTTCGCTGATTACCTCCATCGTTGTCCATCACGTAGATTTCCCAGTTCCAATCCCTATCAGACATGAAGGCAATCCGTGCCTGTGCGTCAACGGCTATCATCAGCAGCGTTAGACCCAAAACCACAACACAAGCTAAAAGAAAATGTGTCAGATTGTACCGCCGGTACATCCGCTATTCCTCCTCTGTTTTCAAAGCGGTTTATTATGCCTTGGGGGTGATTAAGGTCACCTGGGGTTAGCCATCCTTTTATAATTAAAGTGAGAGGGTGCACAAATACAGTTGACATAATCAGTTTAGTCCAGATTCGTTCCTCCCCAACCTCTGTTAAGGTGCAATTCTGAGATTTTTTTTAGCACTTTTTTTGCTTTTAAGAAAAAAAATATGACCTCCTGTCGAAATACTCTCTAAATCCACGCTATCCTAAGCGGTATTTCATCTTCTTTTTCGCGGAGCAACCAATAAAAAAAGGCGAATGGAATGAACCATTCGCCTTGGGCAGTCTTGGGGATAGGTTTACGATCTAGTGGTCAGGATCGAACAGAACGACATAAATTCGCCACACCCCATCCTCTTTTTGCATCTTAACCTGCTGATTTGACATGCAGGTAGCTATTGGCCTTACCTGATCTGAAGTACGCTGTAGCTCTGAATCCGGTATTCTCAATTGGAAGTAAAATTCGTCACCGGCATATTCGCTGCTTACAATCGATGTCTGCTTTCGCAGTTTACGGACTGCCTCACCCAGCAGCCTAGCTTGGATGATCACCTCCGGTGCTTCATCTGACAGATTTGTGGAACCTCCATCACCAGAATCGGCATGGACGCTACGCCTATACTGCTCTGTCCTTAACAAGTCTATCGCTTTAAAATCAGAGTTCCGCCACGCCTCTAAGTAAGCATACATCACATCTTCAGCAGACTGACCTGTGCTTTCTGATGATACGGATGTGTCGGTAGTGAGCCTCTCCACTGTGTGTAGCTCAAATTCCGGTTCTGTTGCGAATTGTGCTGTATCCGTTTCTTTGGGTTCACCGAATAAACTATCTATTGACTCCATTCTTGCTGCAGACGCTGTCGCAGCAATTTGTGGCAGATTGTTCCAGATTTCTGTATCTTGAGCGGTATCAGTTGGGAATCCTTCGGGGTTGTTTCGTGGACGTGCAGTTCCATCCTCCCGCGGAGACAAATACACACGCTCCTCGACTATAGGCGCATTCATCTGGTGTATCCCAATGAAACCGATGATAATCAGCGTAATCAGTCCTATCGCTCCAACCGTCATTTTGGGGGTAGTTCCAACTTTCATGACAGTTAGACCTCCCGTATAAAGTTTTTTGAGTGTTAATCCGGGAGAAACAAAGATGCCAGTCAGAAGATATTGCAACCGTTTGGAGAGTTGTCGCTTTGCACGCGATAGCCGAAACGAGATCGCCTTGTCTGATAGCCCGTGCGTGCTGGTCAATTCGTCGTAGCTCGCACCTTCCAGATAAAAAGCGCGGGCAATCTCCCTGTCTTTTTGCGGAAGCGTCTCCATTATACGGCGAATTATGTCTCTCTGTTCCTGTCGTGCCAATCGCTCATCGGGTGAGTCGTCCGCTTGAAGCAGGTGTTCACCCACTTCGTGGAGAGATATAGTATCGCCTCTCTGTTTGCGTAGCCAGTTTCGCGCACGATTTCGCGCTATCTCTGCCAACCAGCTTTTGAATTTCGCGCTATCCTCAAGCTGCGCCAAGCCTCGATAAGCACTGAGGAAGGTATCTTGCACGACCTCCTCGGCATCATGAGAATTTTTCACGATTCCGATTACGATTGCACAAACATAAGCGTGGTATGCCCGCATCAGTTCGGCGAATGCCCCTCCATCCCCAGCTTGGGCGCGATAGATAAGCGTATTCTCATTAGCCATGGCTCTTTGTTCCTCCCTTACACCCTACCAAGACACAGTTTCCAGATTTTTTCTAGCACTTTTTTATGTTGAATTAAAAAATTATATGAATTGTTATCCTTTGTCTGTATTCATATCTCGAAGTTTCAACTGGAGGGTATAAACAAAAACACCCCTAAATGCACGAACGTGGGGCATAGTAAATAGATCCTTCAATTTTTAAGTGTACACTCAGGACACGGGAGGTCGGTGCTGTATCCACGGCTGTGCCCGCTCAAAGGCACCCGATGCAGCCAACACTGTCTCCTCATCCCCTTTCCGCCCCACGATATGGAGACCGATGGGCAGACCGTCGGACGAGAAACCTGCGGGCACGGTGGCAGCGGGGTGCCCGATCACATTAATCGGCAACGTAAACGCGCCGTTCCAGTACTGATCCGGGAAGATTCTGTCAGGCGACCATTTGCCGGGATATTCACCGTTGGGGAAAGCAGGAAAGCACGATGTCGGCGAGAGCAGCAGGTCATATTCCTCAAACAGGTCGGTCATACGCGCCTTCAAAACGTCAATCTGACCGAGCGCCCTGGCGTAGTCGGCTACAGTGACTTTCGCCCCGTATTCAAGACAGAATCTGGCAAATTCGGTCATCTGATCCCCGTGGGTTTCCAGATACCTACCTTGGCTGGTATACGAATCCCCCGCTATAATGGCGCCGAAAGTGTCATAGGGCGGATCCATCGCCAAATCGGAGTCCTCAACGTGGCAACCGAGTTTTTCAAACAGCTGCGCTGCCCTTGAGGTTACATCCAAAACATCGGGTTCCACATCAGCAAAGCCGAAGTCCGGACTCCAAGCGATGCGGAGTCCCGTAATCTCTCTGTCTACTGCGGCGATGAAATCGGGCGGCGTTTCCCGGAGGGAGGTGGGATCTCTGCGATCATGTCCAGCGAGCACTTGAAGCATTAAGGCAGCGTCCCGCACGGTCCGGCTAAGGGGACCGTTCTGGGAGAACATGTAGGGCATCGCGGGACCTTGCAAGCCGGTGTAGCCGGAGACTCGACCCTGTGAGGGTTTGATTCCATAAATACCGGATAAGTTAGCGGGTATGCGGATGGACCCGCCGCCATCGCTGCCGGTGGCAAAGGGACATAAGTACGCTGCTACTGCCGCTGCTGCACCGCCGCTGGACCCGCCCGGTGTACGCTCGGTGTTCCAAGGGTTACACCCGGAGATGCCTAAACTGTTCTCACAGGTGCCAACCATGCCGAACTCCGGAACATTCGTTTTGCCCAAAATAATGCCCCCAGCGCTCCGCACCCGCTCCACTACGGCGGAATCCCGTTCGGGTATACGGTCCTTGTATACCACCGAACCCGAAGTGGTCCGTATCCCCTTGGTCATTTGGGTATCCTTGATGGGGATAGGCAGCCCGTGCAGCGCCCCCAATTCATCGCCGCGGACGACCGCTGCCTCAGCAGCCTTGGCGGTCTCCATCGCCTCGTCGTGGGTCAAGAGCAGGAATGCGTTTAGCTGTGAGTCCATCCTTTCGATGCGGTCAAAATAGAGTTCGGTCAGCTCCACCGGTGAAATCTGTTTGGTCGAGATCAGTTCCAAGAGATCGGTCGCTGAAGCGAACGCCAATTCGTTGTCTGCCATGGTATCTCCTTTCTCCGCGTATAGTAAGCATTCAACCGCTTTGAGTCCCTATAGGACTTGGGCAGGCACAAGACCTGCCCCTGCAATGGATTGGTTCCCTGTAGGGGCAACCCTTGTGGTTGCCCTTGCTGCTTGAATGCGTAAGTCCTACCCTATAAACTTTAGAAGCAAGGATCTCAAAATAGTTATCCGGGTTGTTTACTGGATGAGACGGTTCGGAAAGGGCACCTCCGGTCCCGGCATAATGTAGTGTTTCCCATTCGTGGCTGCGGGAGCACGTCGCTGGAATTCTTCCGACACACTATTACCACTATTTGAAGGATTCACAGAACTCAGTTTCCCAACTCCCCCGACAGCATAGACCTGCGCGTCGGCTTGGCGACAGACCTCGACTGCTCTCGCAGACGTATGCTCCGTCCCTGGCCCACTGCTGGAGGGTTCATCGGTAACGATAAAAAGTACGAGCTTCCGATTATCAGGTGTTCGGAGTTTAGGCACGGCGCCCATAATCGCGTCTAACAGATGTTCATCACCACGCCTAGGCCTCCGAAATAGTTTCTTGACCTGCTCCGCATCTAATGGCGGTTTCGTTGTGACAACAGAGCTTTCACCCCCACCAAACCTTGCCCAGAACCGGATAACCCCAAACCGATAATCTACTCCCTCGCTATTCAAAACCTCGACCAAGGTATCCAACCCCGTGCAGATTTCGTCCACCTTATCGTCCATGCTCGAACTGGAGTCATAGACAAATACCAGATCAATGGGTTGTGTTACTGTTGCAGCGATGTGCTTAGCGATGCGCCTGAAAATTCCATCAACCTTGGTTATAGACTTGTCTATCAGAGGGGCATGGTCAACTCTACGCTGGTATTTGTCAATCGCGTACCACTTCCCGTCGGTCATGTCGGTTAATTGCATCTGTACCTCTTCGCTGACGCCGACGATATTAATCCGAATCTTATCCCGCTTACACCGATCCAGAATCTTCCCGATAACCTGATTTCTGTCGTCTCCCTCACCCCAAGACGTCTGCAATTTTGAATTTGTCACAACAACGAGATGCTTTTCAGCATCCGATCGGAATTGCAACTCTTCAAGACCTTTCATAATTGCGTCAAGCCCATGTCCAGCGGCACGACCCTTAAATTTCGGTGGTGGCAAATTGCGAAAATTGTCTTCAAGCTCAATGAGTCCGCCCTGCAACGGTCTGACTGCAATCCGTGATGTTTTACCGGCATTCTGAAACCAAACGATCCCAAACCGATAATCAATCGCTGCTTCTTCAAAGGCGTTAACCATATCAACAGCTCGTTCTTCGAGTAACTTGCCCGGACCTTTCATCGCCAAACTGCCATCAATAACAAGCACCAAATCCACCTCCTGATTCGTGCTTTGACGGCTTGCGCGTTCGGCAATCTCCACGAGGCTTTTTCCAATATCAACTGTTGGTTCCTCGGTTTTCTTTAAATCCTCTGGATTAATCATCAAACTTCTTCTTCGACGAGGGGGTCGAACCTGTGCTTGCGTAATTAACTCAATACCGTCAAGGCAGATCCAAGTTACCAATATCATCAACGCAATTCGCCATTTCCAAACGCGGGATTTAGATGATTTCATCAATTCTCTCCGTGTATATGATATAAAGCGCAAAGCAACTATAGTAAATCCTAAAAACAGATAGACGCTCTCGCTCCTCGTGTCCTGTCCGTGCCGTTCCCCCGATAAATCGGGATTAAGAAACGTGCATCCCGCCTGTCCCGATGTATCGGGGACGAGTCGGGACCTGCTCCCTATGTAATCTGGGATTTGTCGGTTCCGATTGCATCGAGAATCCCGAGAATCGGGAGATGCGGTGCGGTTAGAAACCGCACCTACCATACATGGGGCAATGCGGTTCGGTTTGGCGTGTCTCATTAATCCTAAGATCCACTATAATTCAATAATAAACTCGCCCGATATATTCAACATATCCGGTCAGTCCGTCAACATTTTTCTTGCGGACTGAACGCTAGATAGGGCTATTCAGTTTTCGGTTTTTTTGACCATTTTGTTTGAAAAGGTGCAACCGGGCGATCACACCTACAGTGAGATGTCGGGATTCGGAGATCCCTCCTACAGTGAGATGTCGGGATTCGGAGATCCCTCCTACAGTGAGATGTCGGGATTCGGAGATCCCTCCTACAGTAAACCCTAGAACGCCAGAAATAAGGCTTGTTTTGTCGTACTGATATGCTATAATTTATCTTTCACCCAATATCCGATTAGGACGCCTGCGTACATAATGAACTACAGTGACTTCCTCAAAAACGCCTCCAAATCATACTGCCAACGGATCGCACGCCGGATAAAATTAACGGATCGACTGTCCCTATCAGGGCTGCGTCAGCAAATTGCGGAGCGATTCCTTGATCCAGCGTCCTTGAAAGGCTCTGTGGCACGCCTTAACTCTTATGAGCGTTTAGTGCTCATGGTCCTTGCCTTCTCCTGTGGTGAAACGGGGATTCCGTTTCATCTATTCAATCGGAAGGTCAATCAAATGAGCAGCAATTGGTCCAGCAGAGGCACTGACATTCTGCATGTGCTCGCCGAATCAGGCTTCCTTTTCACCTCCGCGATAAGCGGTCTGCAATATCACTACATTGTCCCAACCGACCTGCGCCTGCTATTGCAAGACATCTTCGCTGAAGATATGAGCGCAAGCCTCAGGCAACCCAAAGAAACGCCCAGAGAGATCCGTGATGACGGTTTCGCGCTGGTCCGGGATACGTTCACCTTCCTCTGCTTTGCCTCCCAACATAGAATACGGCAAACACAGCACGGCAGCATCTATAAGTACACACAGAAACAACTGCTCAAACGTTTTGAAATATCGAACGACACATCGAAAGTCTACAACCGAATCAATCCAGCAGTGGAAAATCCGGATCGTTTAGCTTTAATCTTTCATTTTTGCCGAGACCAAAAGCTAATTCGCCGCCAGGATTCTGACCTAATATGCAGCGAAATCGGCAAGGAATGGATCCAAAAAACTGATTCGGAAAAACTCTTAGACCTATACAGCCACTGGCTAAAACATAGCATATCGAAAGAACCGTCAGTGTCAATTGCACAATCCATTGTGCGCGTTCTGCCCCCAGAACAATGGGTACTACTTTCCTCAATTCAAGAGCAGATCTCCAAATTCGCGGTGGGCGCCACTTGGATGCAAACGCTCTACTCTCAGCTTGAACGTTCCTTAGTTAACCATCTAACCTATCTGGGAGGAATTACCTTTGCCTACCTGGGGGACGATGTTGCGATCCGTTTGACAGATATTGGGCAACGCCTGTTCTCTGATGAACCGATTGAAAGCTATAAGTTTGAGTCATCGTTTATAGTTCAACCCAATCACGAGGTGCTTGCCTCAAGTTATCTTGCCCCCACACTCCGCTGGAAACTTAATCACATTGCGGAACTCCACCAAGCAGATCAGATGTCTACCTATAGGCTAACCGCTGAATCCATCTACAACGGCTTGCGTTCAGGTTACTCTCTTGATGAAATCTTAGCTTTCTTGGCAACCCATTCCAGATCCGGTACTCCGCAAAACATTGAGGTGTCAATCAGAGATTGGGCGGAACGGTATGGCCAGATTTACCTAATGGACGTGATGCTGCTACGCTGCAAAAGCGCACATATCGCTCAAGAAATCAGAGCCTCCAAACAGATCGAGAAATATATTCTCGGTGAGATTTCTCCGACAGATTTTGTGGTGTCACGGGAGCAATCTCAAGAACTCCTCGCACTCCTCGAAAAACAGAACTATATGCCATTACCGGAGGTCGTTACGCTTGATAAGGGATAGAACGGCGCACGCACGAAAAGGAAATAACCAACGGACGAAACAGTAGGAGTTACGCACCACCACACTATCCCCAGCTTACCACCTTTTTATGAACAAGCTCCAATAGAATAGGGCGGCGCATTATGCCTAACAACAGCGTCATTGGCAACGCTAAAAGGTTAATGTCTGGTAACATTATGGTGTTTTCTATCACCGGACTGTTAGGTAACTTTGCCCGTGCGATGGTTTTTCCTTACGCATCGCTCTATGTTCTTGCCCTCGGCGGCGATGCCAAAACTATCGGCTGGGTGAACTTTCTCAGACCACTGGCTGGGTTAATCGTATTTCCCATTGCCGGCTACCTCACAGATCGCACCAGCCGGATTAAACTCATCGTGCTGAGCAACTACCTCTCTGTCGCCTTCGTCCTAATATATGTCCTTGCGTTCAAATGGCAAGTCATCGCGATCGCATCGCTGTTGAGTGGTTTGGTAGTTTTGGGATTTCCACCACGGTCCGCGCTGATCGCCGATTCACTGTCCCCAGAAGATCGGGGCAGGGGCATGGCGACGATGAACACCATCTCAAGCGGTCTCGCCATCTTCGCACCTTACATCGCCGGTGTTGCTGTCGAATTCTCTGGTCCAAACACCGGTGTACGGACACTGTATGGAGCAATGCTGATCCTGTATTTGGCTTCCGCTATTATACACGTCCGTCTCCTGAAAGAGCCGACACCGAGACCTCACGCTCGGGTAACAGTTTCTTCCCTCCCAAGCATGCTTGCCAGAGCGTATGGCGGGATTCCCACCCTGCTGCGAGGACTGCCCCTATCTCTGAAGACATTGGCAGGCGTTATCATCCTCGGCTTTATGGCCAATGGAGTGGCAAGTCCTTTCTGGGTGGTCTACGCTATAGAGCAGATTGGCTTATCTTCATCGCGGTGGGGACTGATACTGCTTTGCGAGACGGCGTTGAGGCTCTTGGTACTCATCCCGGCAGGAGTTGTGGTTGACCGTTGGGGCAGAACGGCATCATTGCTAGTAGCCCTGCTTCTTTCAACGGTGACGATGCCTCTGTTCATTCTTGCGAAAGGCTTCATCGCCGTCCTTCTGATCCGTTCAGCAATTGCAGTTGCATCTGCTATCTCTATCCCTGCGTGCAGTGCGCTGATGGCAGATACCGCGCCACGAGAAATCCGGGGACAGGTGATGGCAGCGTTGGGGCAAGGCGGAGTCATGATGGGTGCCGCAGGCGGTGGAACCGGTGGTCCTGGCACCGGATTTCTCATCACCCTACCCCTGATGATAGCATCTCTTGCGGGAGGTTATCTCTACGCCCAAAACCCTACCTATCCGTGGATTTTCGTTCTCGTTGCTTCGACCCTCGCGACTACGTTGACCGCGCTCTTTATCCGTGACCCGAAACAGGCAGAGGTCTAACCAGAAATATTCCTAATGGATATTTTATAGTGGACATTAGAATTAATGTGACACTCCAAATCCCGATTTATCGAGTCCCGTTCCGCCTGTCCCGATTCATCGGGGAGGATCCCGATGAATCGGGAGATGCTTCGACGAGTCAGCACCGGTGCGGTTAGAAACCGCACCTACTGTTTCCAACAGTGCCGATGCGGTGCGATACCCACCGTCAAACTGGAGCATAGTAATCCCCACAACTAGCCACTTGCCTCAATCCCCGGAACACCCGCCATCATGCTTTGAACTCGCGGTCGATCACTATTTACAAACGCTGGATTGGGCTTCAGGGCGTAGGGCGACCAACGCTGCAAAGAAGCCATATGCGCCTCAGTTGTCGGTTTGGCGGCAAACTTCAGGGCGATATAACGACGACCCGCCCAACCTCCGAACATCCCGTGCCACAAGCAATGATTAAAGAACACGACATCGCCCGGCTGCGCTTCGAGAGGGAAGCACGGCAATTCTGACCCGGAAACTCCGAAGGTGGTTGGACTCGATTCCGGTTTCTGGGCGATAAGCGGTTCAAGATCCATGTGGAGCGGTAGCCGATGTGAACCGGGAATCACACGCAAACAACCCCGCTCTTTCGTCACTGAATCGAGATAAATCATCACCTTGATGCGCAGGTAATCAACCTCCGCCACCCCCTGCCGATCCGCATGCCACCGGTGCTCGCTGTGGGCGGTAAGGTTCCCTTCAGAGCCAGACCAGATAAACTCGCCCGGCATCAACTGCTCAATCACCTTGTAAAAACGATCATCCTCAACAAGCTGTGTAAAAAAGGGATTTTGCTCAACGATCGTTGTCGTACCCTGTTCGTTCCCGGTGGACGGGGTGCCACCACGCTCTTCGGTCAGCACCTTATCAAACTCATGTGTAATCTCGCCCATCTCCTCCGGTGAGAAGTACTGTTGCATAAAGAGAAAACCGAAAGTGTCAAAATACGATTCCTGTTCCGCCGTTAACATTGCGCGCCTCCTTAGTTTTGATTGCTCTCTTGTGTCAGGAGTTGACCCCCTGACATGTGAATGCAAACTACCAATCGATCACCGACCCATCATCCGGATCATAGGTCTGACCGTTCTGCCAATCGTGGTCGATCTTATCCTCCATCGCATCTTCATCAAGCTCAATCCCCAAACCGGGACCTGTCGGCAACTCCACGAAGCCATCCTTGAAAACAAATGGGTTCTTGAGGTAGCCCTCCCCTAACGTTGTATGCTCCTGCGCGAGGAAATTGGGAATTGACGCATCTAACTGAATACACGCCGCAAGCGAAATCGGTCCCAACGGATTGTGCGGCGCAAGACCAGCGTAGTATGCCTCCGCCATGCCCGCAATGAGTCGGACCTCACTGATTCCACCCGCATGACATAAATCCGGTTGTAGGATGGAAGCAGCACCCTTCTCCAATATCTCACGGAAGCCCCACTTAGTGAAAATCCGTTCGCCAGTAGCAATCGGCAGATGTGTACCACGTGCAATTTCCGCCATCACATCGACGTTCTGGCACTGGCACGGTTCCTCCACAAACATCGGCTGATACGGCTCCAGCGCACGAATCAGGAGTTTTGCTGTCTGCGGACTGATTGCGCCGTGGAAGTCAATGCCAATATCGACATCAGGTCCGGCGGCTTCACGCAATGCAGCAAACCGTTCAGTGGCACGATCAACAAATCCCTTCGATTCGATTAACCGGGCGGGTCTTCCACCGGCAACGCCTGTCTTAAACGCTGTGAATCCTTTATCAACCCATTCTTTGATCGTTTCCGGATCGCCCCCGCCTTTGTACAAACGGATGCGGTCGCGTGTAGGACCGCCCAATAGTTGATAGACAGGAACACCAAGTGATTTCCCTGCAAGATCCCAGAGGGCTTGATCAACGCCGCTCAATGCACTCGTCATGATGGGACCGCCACGATAGAAGGCGTGACGATACATTGCCTGCCAGTGGTGGACAACACGCCGTGGATCTTTCCCAATCAGATAGGGCGCGAGCTCATCGACCGCCTGCGCACAGGTCTTGGCGCGTCCTTCGAGGATAGGCTCCCCAAGCCCCACCAATCCCTCATCGGTGTGGATCTTCAAAAAGAGCCAACGCGGCTTCACCAAAAATGTCTCGACCTTTGTAATTTTCATTTAATGATTCTCCTCTAAAACTTCTGACATGAATTAAATCTACGACAACACCCATATTTTAAGAAAATCATACCGTGCGTTAAATTGAACTCACGGCGCCATAAATAAATGTTCAAAATTTCGTGTCGTTATCTCACCAATTTCTTCCAACGAAACACCGCGCAGTTCCGCAATTTTCTCCGCTATAGCGCGCACATACGCCGGTTCATTACGCTTTCCACGTCTAAATTGCGGTGGTAGCCACGGACAGTCTGTTTCCACCAACAGCGCCTCCGCGGGAACTTTTCGCGCAACCTCCTGCAAAGCCTCCGACTTACGGTAGGTTACCGGACCGCCGATACCAATATGAAATCCGAGCGCAAGACTCTGGTGCATGATTTCAACATCGCCAGAAAAACAGTGCATCACGCCGCGTACCCTGCCCCGTCGCGCCTGCAAGATTGGGAGGATGTCGTGGTAGGCTTCACGATTATGGATTACAATCGGGAGGTCCAATTCCTCCGCCAGATCCAGTTGACGCTCAAACGCCGCCTTCTGAATCGGGCGAGGTGAGAGATCACGATAATAATCCAATCCCATTTCGCCGAATGCTACCACCTTCGGATGAACCACAAGATCACGAAAGATACGAACAGTCTCGTCATCCAGATCTTTCGCATCGTGTGGATGCATCCCAACAGTTGCGTAAATCTGATCATACTTTTCCGCGAGCGCAATTGCGCCACGACTGGTCTCCAGATCAAATCCGATGACCAAGATCGCATGCACCTCAGCTTCGCGAGCCCGTTCCAGAACCGATTCTCGATCCGCATCAAATCTATCCAGTTGAATATGAGCGTGTGAATCTATGAGCATGACAAACTGTCTAATTTTTCTGTGGTCTGGACACAAGGCGCGAGATTCAGGACTCAAGGAATAGCCTCATTCTCCACGCTTACCTTCTCCAAAGTAGGTTGTCAGGACTTGCAAAATCTTTTCGACATGGTGACGGTTCTCTTGGTCGTTGAACGCTTGTGCTACCTCCACTGCGCGATACCGATTCCCCGCATAGTAGCGGTGAGACAGAAAAAAGAATGAAAGCAGCGCATCGTCGTAATCCCGTTCGATTGCAGCGTTGAGCGTAACATAACCGAGTACTCCGTTGAGGAGCAGCGCATTCAACCCATTTTTCCAGTCTCCAGCGTAAGTTTGCCCTAACCCCGGCAGAAAGGTGGAGAGCAACCGTGCAGCCTTCTCCGATTTCTGTTGCCGATTAAGTGCCTCCAGAAAGAGCGCATCAACCTTGGCAACAGCCTCCGATGCGTCGGACATCTCAGCCAAATACGCTTGAAACACTGACCGCGCCTGTTCCCATCTGAATTGATACAGATACGCAACACCCCGCAAAAAACGAGCACGCTGACGCAATCGCACCGACTGACTCTGCATATCAACCTTAATCAGTTCGACCAACGCGAGATCATAGGCACCGGTAGCAATGAGCGTCACAGCGAGTTCAGTCCGCATTTCTGCCTGAGATTCGGTTTCCGGTGCCAGTTGGACAGCCGCAGCCATCGTTTCAACCGCTTCGGACCACCGCCCCTGAGCGCGGTATGCCAATCCAATTTTGAATCGCGCCTCAACCGCTTGTGGATGATCGGGGTTAAAAAATAGAAATCGCTTATACTCCGTAATTGCCGCGTCGTAATTTTTTAGCGCAAATAGATGCTCGCCAAGGTCAAATGCAGGATCGGCGGCGGAGGCAGTAATAGCTATGAAAAGCAAAAGCATGACCGCTAATACAGTGGAGTGGCTCATCAATAAATTTCCTATGCCCCTACAGATCCATATTATCAAATTGCATCCCTTGATGCAAGCAATAAAAAAAGGGGCGAACCTTTTCAGCTTCGCCCCTCTTAAAATTACTATCGATGCGTGATAAACACATCACATTTTTTTATCGTACTGAACGAGTTTTAACGTGTCCCCACGTCGTCGTCATCTTGTCACCCGGTTCAACGGAGAACGGCTCAAACGGCTGTTCGTGTCCGCTACCAGCACCAACGTCCCACAACTCCACTGCGCCTTCAAGAACAGCATCGGGACACGGTTTGGCGTGGCCACCCTCTTTAGCGGCGTTGACGATTGTCGCTGCACCTTCAACTTCGTTGAGATGGTAGAGGGCTCTCGTATCGGCATCCGGTGCCCATTCTTCTTTAGGAATGTCGTAGTCGCCGGTGTATCGGGCGCCTTTTGATATACGGACCTCGTCAATCAACCCGTGGTAGATGGAGTGGGTCGCGCCACCACGTTCACGCCGTCCCATCTTGAAGGTATCCTCATGATTCCAAGCTAGTTGATTGCCAGCGTGCTCACCGTCGTCCCCCTGTTTGCCATTGAGGAACATATGGACTTTTGGCGGATCCCAGACAACTGCGCCGTGGTTCCAAACATTGACTCCGACACCAAGACCGCTGTTTTCCCAAGCCCAACCGTTATTTTTACCGTCTTCTCTCGCACCTGCGATAGCAGATTGGAAGAGACCATCTTTATTAGCATTTTCCCAATGATCTTCTTTATTGAGAATCATTCGCTCCCCTTGGGAGTCAAAGGGTTTAAACCATGATTCAAAGGTGAACGGACAACAGAGATCCTCGTCGAAGAAACATGGGTCATGCGGTGCTGACACATAGCTCTCAAAGTCAGCGCCATCAATAAATACCGCCATCTGAGCGGTTGCGATAGCACCTGCAAGGAAAGTTAGTGCGAGTGTAAGAAATAGTAGGCGTTTCAATTTAATTCCTCCCTTATTGAGGTTAGTGAAATTTTAGATCGAAATTTGAAACCCAATCGACTCTAAAACTAAATCTATGATGATGGAAAGCCATCATCACATCTGCTAGGGCACTCTCCGATTCAGAAGAACTTTCGGAGATTAAAACCCTTAAGAATCTATTTTGGATCTACCACTGATTGACATACTCTCCGCCCTAAAGGATGGAGATTCTTTTATTTTCGAACCCCATGCTTTAGTTTGGAAATTGTGGTATCGACACAGAAAGCGAGGCGAACCCCGTCTTACTTCTGCTACTCCAGTGGACGATGCCCCGCCCACTCCCTCGCTTGAGGGACACTGGTGAAACAGATATGCCACACAACACGCTCCCGTCGGAGGGTGTGAAATTGGTGGGGGATTTGACCCCGCCTCACCGATTTCGGCAGTACAGCCGTTTCTGAAAAGATTTTATTAACAGGGCTAAAGTGATTTTTGATAAAACGCTGGAAATTATATCATAAATCGAAATAAAAGGCAATATTTTTGAAAACGAATTCTGAATTAGCAATCCGCCCCAGATTTATGATTTGATAATTCCGCGTCCTAATGCCGTAAGAATTCGCCGAAACATGAATTGCACAGCGACTTGCCTAAACACGACCTCCGACCAAAATAGGTTCAGACACCCATTCCCAATCTTAGATCAGAAACAGGTGTCTGCCCCAAACCCGGTTTTAGAGCAA
Organism: Candidatus Poribacteria bacterium; assembly: GCA_965220385.1. GTDB lineage: Bacteria > Poribacteria > WGA-4E > WGA-4E > PCPOR2b > PCPOR2b. Next base: position 4,068,978 of record OZ244825.1, read on the forward strand.
CTCAAGTCACTCCTACAGATAAAAATAACTATTTCAGGATAACCATGCGACGGGTATCGGAAAATGCATCCGCCTTCAGGGTATAGAAATAGATACCACTCGATACTGATTCACCCAACTGGTCCCTGCCGTCCCAATACACCGCCTTCTCTCTGCTGAGATAGCTTCCTGCTCGCTGGTAACCGAGATCTAGTTTGCGCACTAACTTACCTTCGACATCATAGATGCGAACGTTCACATCCGCATTGTCAGCAAGCGTGTACGGGATCCATGTCTCTGGGTTAAATGGATTGGGGAAGTTCTGAAGCAATGCTGTCCGCTTGATATCACCGAACATCGTCAGCGCCAAGTCACCGCGTGGCTCAACCGACAACGGTATGTTGAGCCCCTCAGCATCAGCGGTATCAAAGATATACACAGAGCCTTCATCGTCACCACCCTCAGGATGGGCATCCCATTGAACGCCGATAGCGGCAAGGTTCAGCCGTCGTCCAAATTCACCATCAAGGGCAACAGCACTGCCCATATTATCACCACTGGTCAGCCCCTTACTCTCATCCACACCCTTCACAGGTATGACTCTCGCCTGCAGCACCCAATTAGCACCGTCTTTCAAAAAGGCGTAAACAGCACCAGAATCGTCACCCCGCTTCGTATCGGTCGAAGGCGCACCGACAAGCGCACGATTCACATCAATTGCAACCGTTAAACCGAACCCCGCCCCTTCCTGAGGTTCATCCGCAGTCAACTTTGCTTCCTGTGTAACGGCATCTCCAATTAGTTGGAAGATATAGGCAGAGCCAGAACCACGCTTCTTCACTTCGTTCTCGTCTTTGTTCGCTCCAACAATAATGCGGCTCTTGCTTACATCAACGGAAACGCCGAAACCATCGCCGCCATCCCCATCTTCGGGGGTAATCTTTGCCACCTGCGCCCAAGCATCTCCGTGTCGTTTAAAGACATAGGCTGCGCCGGAGAGTCTCGCAGGTGCTGCAGCAAGCGGGGCACCGACAACTATCGTGTTTTCGTGGATTGCGCAGTCCCAACCGAATCGGTTTTTTACACCCGCATCGTCCGCTTGGAGCTTGGCGGTCTGTTTCCACTGTTTGTTATCGAGTGTGTAAACGTAGAGAGCACCTTTCTCTTCGTCATGGAATGGCGTTCCAGCAATGAGAGTATTTCCACTGATGTCAACCGAATATCCGAACCGGTCATCGTTCTGGACACCCTCGCCTTTAAAGTTTGCCATTTCCCCAAACCCTTTCGCTCCGGCGTGACGTTGGAAGACATACACTATTCCCGGTCCTCCTCCCAACCTATCACCCGCGGTGGGTCTTTTCCCCCCATGTTCGTAGGCACTCACAACGGCAATGTCCCCTTCAATAGCGACAGCATGACCGTACTGGTCTCGTGTGTTCCCGTCGGGGGTTTTAAAGTGATTTTTAAGATCCCATCTCTTTCCATCGTATTCCATGATAAAAACACCACCGAGGTCACCTGTATAAGAAGTATACCCGGCGATGAGGGTTGTCCCATTGATGTCAACGGAATGCCCCCAATTGGTATCTCCTCCCGCGGGTCTAGGAACAACTTCTCCCTCAACATCGGGAACAGCAGCATAGCTCAGTGCAGCCTGTCCAACCAATAAAATGAGGCAGATGAAGGTAGTCTGTAAGGTTTTCATTGATAGCACTCCTTTCAGACTTAACCGTTTCCTCAATCAATGGTTAATTCGCTGCGTCGAGATGTAAATCTCAACCCACAGGTCACGCCGCTACATCAAAACTAATAAGTGGTGTAGGTTGAGTTGAACAGTTAAAGCAAATCCTTATCAAGGTAAGCCGGAGTGCTACCTGTTACCAACAGTGTTACATAGATAAAGTGAAACCCAACACCCAATCCATCGCGGATTATCAAGTGTTGGGTTTCGCTATTTGGGTGGCTTCAATCCGAATCCACCTACGCAATCTAAGTGGAATACTCGGTATGTTCTAAAGATAACTATTTTAGGATAACCATGCGGCGGGTATCGGAAAACGCATCAGCCTTCAGCGTATAGAAATAGATACCACTCGACACCGACTCACCCAATTGGTCCCTGCCGTCCCAATACACCGCCTTTTCTCTGCTGAGATAGCTGCCTGCGCGTTGGTAACCTATATCCAGCTTGCGCACCAACTTGCCTTCGACATCGTAGATGCGAACATTCACATCTGTATTATCAGCAAGCGTGTAAGGGATCCACGTCTCTGGGTTAAATGGATTGGGGAAGTTCTGGAGCAATGCTGTCCGCTTGATATCCCCAAACATCGTCAGTGCGAAGTCACCACGCGGCTCAACCGACAACGGTAAGTTGATACCGTCCGGATCCTCGGTATCAAAAACATATACGGAACCGTTATCATCACCGCCTTGATGGTCCCACTGAACGCCGACGGCGGCAAAGTTAAAGTTCCGTCCGAATGCACCATCAATGGCGACCGCACTCCCCATATTGTCACCACTGGTTAGCCCCTTACCCTCATCCGGTCCTTTCTCAGGGATAACTCTCGCCTGCAACACCCAGTCGGGGCCGACCTTCAGAAATGCATAAGCAGCACCGGAGTCATCGCCTCGCTTCGTATCAGTAGAGGGGGCACCGACTAGCGCACGGTTCACATCCAACGCAACTGTCAAACCGAAACCGGCACCTTCCTGAGGCTCGTCTGCGGTCAACTTCGCCTCCTGTGTAACAGCATCTCCAATTAGTTGGAAGATATAGGCGGAGCCAGAATTACGCTTCTTCACTTCGTTCTCGTCTTTGTTTGCGCCGACAATAATGCGACTCTTACTCACATCAACAGAAACGCCAAAACTATCACCGCCATCCCCATCTTCGGGGATAATCTTCACAACCTGTGCCCAGGCGTCTCCCTGACGTTTAAACACATACGCCGCACCGGAGAGCCTTGCAGGCGCAGCAGCAAGCGGGGCACCGACAACTATCGTATTTTCGCTAATCGCGCAGTCCCAGCCGAACCGGTTTTTTACACCCGCGTCGTCCGCCACAAGTTTGGCTTGCTGTTTCCATTGATCTCCATCGCGCTTGTAAACATAGACGGCACCTTTCTCCTCGTCATGAAAGGGGGTTCCGGCAATGAGGGTGTTCTCGCTAATGTCAACCGAATATCCGAATCGGTCATTGTTTTGGATCCCCTCGCCCTTCAATTTTTGCATCTCACCAAACCCTTTGCCGCCTTGGCGCTGGTATACATATACCCTTCCGGGTCCCTCTCCCAACGGTCCGCCTGCAACCGGTTTTTTCCCGCCATGTTCATAGGCACTCACAACAGCGATGTCACCGTCAATGGCGACAGCGTGCCCGTACCAATCCCGGTCTCCATTGGGAGTCCTAAAATGCTCTAAAAGATCCCATTTCTTCCCCTTTTGTTCTAGGATGAAAACACCACCACCATCCCCGACATACGAGGTGTACCCGGCGATGAGGATCGTCCCACTGACATCAACGGAATGCCCCCAGTTGGTGCTTCCGCCCTCGGGTGCCGGAACAACCACCCCCTCAACATCGGGAGCGGCATAGCCCAGTACAACCTGTCCAACCAACAGAATCAGACAGGCAAAACTAATCTGCAAAATTTTCATTAATAACGCTCCTTTTAAGCAAGTTTCAATATTAAATATGCACATTTTACATCGATGGCGGGCGGGGAAACCCCGCCCCTACGGGTGCGACACCTACTGAGAATCGAAAGTTTATTATTCAATATTGCTTAGGATGAACCATATTCTCAATTAACGGTTAATTCGCTGTACCGACTGGAGTGCTGTTTGTCAACAATCCCATTGCGTAGATGGGTAGAATGAAATCCAACACCCAATCCAATCTACGCATAGATTATCAAGTGTTGGATTTCACCATTTAGGAGATTTCAATCAGAACTAAACTCTGCAATTCAAGCGAAACTACTTCAGGATAACCATGCGGCGGGTATCGGAAAATGCATCCGCCTTCAGCGTATAGAAATAGATACCGCTCGAAACCGATTCACCCAATTGGTCCCTGCCATCCCAATAGACCGCTTTCTCTCTGCTGAGATAGCTGCCTGCGCGTTGGTAACCGATATCTAACTTACGCACCAGCTTACCTTCGACATTATAGATACGAACGTTCATATCTGCATTATCAGCAAGTGTGTACGGGATCCACGTCTCTGGGTTAAACGGATTGGGGAAGTTCTGAAGCAACGCTGTTCGCTTGATATCACCGAACATCGTCAGTGCGAAGTCACCACGCGGCTCGACCGACAACCGTATGTTGAGACCGTCGACATCGGCGGTATCAAAGATATAAACGGAGCCGGCATCACCCCCGCCCTCTTGACTATCCCATTGAACGCCGATGGCAGCGAAGTTGAATCTTCGTCCGAATTTACCATCAAGGGCAACGGCACTGCCCATGTTGTCGCCACCCGGCAAACCGGGTTCATCTGGTCCTTTCACAGGTATGACTCTCGCCTGCAACACCCAATCGGCTCCCACTTTCAAAAAGGCGTAAGCGGCTCCAGATTTTAGATTGGCTTTGGTATCCGTAGTAGGCGCGCCGACGAGGGCACGGTTCACATCAAGGGCAACCGAATGCCCGAAGCCAGCAGCTTCTTGAGGCTTGTCCGCGGTCAACTTCGCCTCTTGTGTAACGTCCTCTCCAACTATTTCGAAAATATACGCAGAGCCGGAGCCGCGCTTCTTTGCTTCGTTTTCATCTTTGTTTGCTCCAACGATGATTAGACTCCTGCTGACATCAACAGCAGCACCGAAACTATCACCCCCATCTCCGTCATCGGGGGTAACCTTTGCCACCTGTGCCCATGCGTCACCCTGACGCTTAAACACATACGCCGCACCGGAGAGTCTCGCAGGGGCAGCGGCGAGTGGGGCACCGACAACTATTGTGTTTTCATGGATCGCGCAGTCCCAACCAAACCGGTTCTTTACACCTGCATCGTCTGCCTGAAGTTTGGCTTGCTGTTTCCACTTGTCACCGTCGCGTTGGTAGACATAGACAGCGCCTTTCTCCTCATCATGAAAAGGGGTTCCAGCGATGAGGGTATTCCCGCTGAGGTCAACCGAATAGCCGAACCGGTCATCGTTTTGGATCCCCTCGCCTTTAAGTTGTGCCATTTCCTCAAACCCTTTGGCTTCACGTTTGTAGACATACACTAATCCTGGTCCGCCACCTAACAGTGCGCCTGCCTTGTGTCTTTTGCCACCATGTTCGTAGGCACTCACGACAGCAATGTCACCTTCAAGGGCAACGTCACGACCGTACCAATCCATCGTCCCCGCATCGGGGGTCTTAAAGTGGTCTAAAACCTCCCACCTCTTCTTCTCTCGTTCCATGATGAAGACACCCCCACTATGTCCCCTATGCGAGGTGTACCCAGCAATAAAGGTCGTTCCACTGATATCAACCGAATGTCCCCAACTGGTGCTTCCGCCATCGGGCCTAGGAACAACCTCTCCCTCGACATCGGGAGCGGCATAACTCAGTGCGACCTGCCCAACCAATAGAATGAGACAGGCAAAGCTAATTTGCAAAGTTTTCATTGATAACGCTCCTTTCAGGATGAACCATCTTTTCAATCAACGGTTAATTCGCCGTGTCGAGATGCGATCCCGACTTACGCTACAGATCACGTGATTATTTTAGCTCAAGTTGCTGGTAGTAGGTATATTGCTTTGAATCCCGATCCTATTCGGAACTCCGAATGCCGGAACCCTGGTGCAAATTACGGCATAGCGCCGCGTGTCTACTGCTCTGAATTGAGAATGTGAATTGCTGCGAGTAAGATAACCTAAGATACCAAGTTAATGGTATAGATTAAGTTGAATGGCTACAAATCCCTATCAAGGGAAACCTGAGTGCTGCTCATCAACGATACTGTTGCGTAGGTAGATAAAGTGAAATCCAACACCCTAACACGGATTATCGAGCGTTGGATTTCATCATTTAGGAGATTTCAATCAAAATTAAACTCCGCAATTCAAGTGGAGTGCTCGGTATGCCCCAAAAACAATTACTTCAGGATAACCATGCGGCGGGTATCGGAAAACGCGTCCGCCTTCAGCGTATAGAAATAGATACCACTCGACACCGACTCGCCCAACTGGTCCCTGCCATCCCAATAGACTGCCTTCTCTCTGCTAAGATAGCTGCCTGCCCGTTGGTAACCGATATCTAACTTACGCACCAATTTACCCTCAACATTATAGATGTGCACCTTAACCTCCGAATGATCAGCAAGTGTGTAAGGGATCCATGTCTCTGGGTTAAACGGATTGGGGAAGTTCTGGAGCAGCGCTGTTCGCTTGATATCCCCGAACATTGTCAGTGCAAAGTCACCACGCGGCTCGACCGACAACGGTATATTGAGCCCTTCATCATCTTCGGTATCAAAGATATACACAGAACCTGCATCATCACCGCCATCCTGAGCGTCCCATTGCACACCAACGGCGGCCAAGTTAAAGTTCCGTCCGAATTTACCGTCAATTGCGACCGCGCTGCCCATGTTGTCGCCGCTGGTCAAACCTTGCCCCTCTGGCTGTCCTTTTTCAGGGATAACCCTCGCCTGCAACACCCAACCGGCATCAGTTCTCAGGAACGCATAAGCAGCTCCCGAATCGTCACCCCGCTTCGTATCGGTGGAGGGGGCACCGATCAGCACTCGGTTCACATCCAACGCAACTGTCAAACCGAAGCCCGCACCTTCTTGGGGCTCGTCTGCGGTCAACTTCGCCTCCTGTGTAACGGCATCTCCAATTAGTTGGAAGATATAGGCAGAGCCAGAACCACGTTTTTTTACTTCGTTTTCGTCTTTATTTGCGCCGACAATAATGCGACTCTTACTCACATCAACAGAGACGCCGAAACTATCACCGCCATCCCCATCTTCGGGGGTAACCTTTGCCACCTGCACCCAAGCGTCTCCCTGACGCTTAAACACATACGCTGCACCGGAGAGCCTTGCAGGCGCAGCAGCGAGTGGGGCACCGACAACTATTGTGTGTTCGCTAATCGCGCAGTCCCAGCCGAACCGGTTCTTTACACCCGCGTCGTCCGCTTGGAGCTTGGCTTCCTGTTTCCATTGATCCCCATCGCGTTTGTAGACATAGACGGCCCCTTTCTCCTCATCGTGAAAGGGTGTTCCGGCAATGAGGGTGTTCCCACTAATGTCAACCGAATATCCGAATCGGTCATTGTTTTGGATGTCAGCAGGTTTGAGCGATGCCGTTTGTGTCCAGCCTTTCACACGTTGGTAGACATACACACGTCCCGGTCCTTCGCCGAGAGGACCGCCCGCAACCGGTTTTTTCCCGCCATCTTCGTAGGCACTTACGACAGCGTAATCTCCTTCAAGCGCGACGGAATGACCGTACTGATCCCTCGTGTTTCCATCGGGAGTCTTAAATTGAACGACAAGATCCCACTTCTTGCCCTTTTGTTCAAGGATAAAGACACCACCGTTGTTACCGACATACGAAGTGTATCCCGCGATGAGGGTAGTTCCATCGATGTCAACCGAATGTCCCCAGTTGGTGTCACCTCCCGCGGGCCTCGGAACAACGTCTCCCTCAGCATCGGGAGCGGCATAACTCAGTACCACCTGTCCCACCAACAGAACGAGACAGGCAAAGCTAATCTGCAAAGTTTTCATTAATAACGCTCCTTTCCGATTAGAAACTCCTTTCAATGCACTCTATACCTGATATTCCAATAATCCTCTTATCGGACAAACCCTAACTTACGTATTAATTGTATCACGTTTTAATTTTTAGGTCAACAGTGATTTTTCAATTCAATTTGATGGTCAAAAATATAGGGTAAGTGCTTTGCTCACCTTTGTGGTACCGACTGTAAAGCTTTTCGCACCCCAGCGAGATTGTGCTTCGCTCCATCGTAGTCGGGATCCAACCGAACCGCCGTTTTAAAGTGCTGCCGTGCCTCGATGAGATTTCCTCGCTTCGCCAGAGCGAGTCCAAGATGGTTGTGCGTTTCGGCGTGGTTTGGTCGCAAGCGCAACGACGCCCGATAGTACGGGATTGCCGCCTCAATTCTGTTCAGGCGGTAGAGTGTATGGGCGATGCCGTGCAGCACATGGGGATCGTTCGGACGAATTCGGTTCGCCTCCACATAATGGCGCCCCGCCGTTTTGTTCTGCCCCTGTCCGATGAACGCATCGGCGAGCATACGATTCGCTTCAAAGTGGTCAGGGTTCCGGCGCAGAGCCTCCGAAAGCAATGCGATAGTCTTGTCCGCCGCATCGTCTCTCGAAAGTGTTAATAGCTCCGCCTGCCGGATGAGGGCTTCGGCGATAATCGCGCCTAAGTTTTTCTTGCGAACCGCCTCAATAGCCGAAATCTTTTCAGGCGAAAGCGCGAAATCAGCTATCTCGTCAAGAGAACCGGTATGCTGCAGTAGATAGTCTTTAACAATCGGGATCTCATTTGTCTGGGTGATATAGTCCAAGCTGGTTGCGTAGTCGAGAACCGGTCGATCATCGCGGTAAAGACGAGCCCCCGATGCAAGCTCGGCGAGTTCACGGGGACCCGCCAGATATCCTCCGAGAAAAACGGGGAACCGACTGAGCCAATGTTGAGGACCGCCCCAAAATGCGTAGCGCAGGTCTTGCTCTACCGCTTCATTGGACGCTAACCGCTCTAAGACGGTGTGGCGGAGTTTGAAATCGGTATCGTTGACACCAATCAGGAGCAGATCGGAGGAATTGTACCACAGGGCACTCTGCGGGAAGGCGTCAAGGAAGGCTTTGATTACGCCTCGGAATTGTTCGGTTGTGAGTGATGGTATTGAAACCAGTTGGGTGAGGAGGCCGCCCGGCTGGAGCCGTTGCCGAGAGCGATGGTAAAAATCAGCGGTGTAGAAGAAGGCAATGCCGGGACGAAAGATCTGACCCACCTCAATGGCAATCACATCATACATCGCATCGCTATGATTTAGGTAGTTGAGTCCATCCTCGCTGATCAAGCTGACCCGTTTATCATCCATCCACTCCGAGTCAAAATGCCCACGTATAAAATCAAACAAGGTCGGTTCAATATCGACACAATCGAGATGGTCGATATTATACATCAGGCAACGGCTCGGCGTTTGGCCCGTACCGGCACCAACCACAAGCACGTTCTTCGGATTCGGGTGCAAAAGCATTGGAATATGCGCCCCGACAACCTGCTGATTTTTCAGATTGCTTCCCTGCCACCATCGATCAATCTCCAGTTCAATCCACGCGTCATCCCTCCGAATAACAGCCAAATCCCCGTCAAATCCCTCACGAAAATCCACCAGCTGCCTCCCATCAGCGAGGAAGTCAGCGGGAATCTGAGTTCCCGAAGCAAAAGGGATGCAGAGCCAGATGAGTAATGCCCCAGCGGCTGCACACCCACGAAGGAGCGGTGGAAAGGTTTTATCGATCCAGAACCACGCAGCGAATCCAGTTAATAGACTGACACAGGTAATGAACAGGAGACTGAACTTTATCCCAAGAAGGGGTAGCCCCACAAATCCAATCAGCAGCGAGCCGAGAATTCCACCCAGCGTGTTGATCGCTGCCATCCGCCCCGTCCCAATACTCGCTCTTGACGCGTCCTCGACAACCATGCGCACAGCAAGCGGAAACGATGCGCCCGAAAAAACAGCGGGAGGCAATAGCAGGAGGAAGTACATCCCCAACTCATTCTTGACACCCGCCCAAAAGGTCTGTGGAAGATTCATAACGACCAAAACCGATAGCCCCGTGAGGACTTGGAACAGGCCAAAATACCGTGCTCGCGGTGTTGACCGATCGAAGAGGCGGGAAGCGAGAAAACTACCAAGGACAATGCCGACCAACACCACTGTTAGCGTCAAGGTGTAGGTATAGACATTATTCTGGCGAGTTAAGAGTCGTAGGTAGCGTGTCCAAAGCACCTCGCTGCCGAGGGCAACAAAACCAACTAAAAAGAACAGAATGGTGATAGGGAATTGGGCGGCGGTAAATCGTGACACAACCGTTTTATCCTGATTTTCAGATTCTCCCGTATCCTGATCCAGTTGTGGGACTCGATCTTTGGTAATCGGTAACACCCCGACAGCGATCCCACACAGAATGTTCAGAGCAGCTCCAAACTGGACGGTGAGCTGAAGCCCAAGTGTCGGAAGCAATAAGAGCCCAGCGGCTGCACAGCCCATAGCCGCTCCCAAGGTGTTCACCCCGTAAAGCATTCCAACATAATTGGCAACCTTCGCATCGCTGCGAACAAACTGACGGCAAAACAGGGGAAGCGTACCGCCCATGAGGATGGTAGGTGGGAGAACGACGAGAGACACCAACACGCCGCGCACCGCAAACAGAATAACGCTGTGACCCGCGAGTGCGCGATAGATTGGTCCGTAAAGGCTGTCTGTCCAATCAAGGAGGTATGGACTCGCCATAGCGAACAACCCAAGTCCAATTTCGATCAGCGCGTAAAGCCTCAGCGGTCGCAATGTTCTTTGACCAACCCGTCCGAACAGGTAACTTCCACAAGCCAGTCCAAGAAAAAAGACGGCCAATACCGTGCTAACAGCGAACGTCGTAGATCCGAAGACCAAGGAGGCCTTGCGTATCCACGACACTTCGTAGACCAATCCCGCGAAACCAGAGAGGAAAAAGCAGATAATTGCAACACCGTTTTGGATCTTCATTTAGTCGCCTTGAGCGAGAATAGTTGTGGGATTGAGTCGTTGTGTGATGTAAGCCGCCACCAGCCGTCCTCACCTTTGTTCATACATGGAAAGGCTTTATATCCACTACATGCAAACTCGTGGAAAAACTGGAGCCGTAACCCGGCAGCCAAGATAGCATTCAGTATCTCACCGACACTGTGTTGCCATTCGTAACACCCCGCTTCTATGATGTCTGAACCTGCATAGGTGTGTTGACCACCCTCGTAGAAATCGCCTTCAGGATTTTTGAAATATGGATGTCGCGCCCGTAGTTCATGAACTCCAGCATGGTTCTCTTCAGATTCAAATACGTGCGAGAACGGGTGGCCGTCCATAATGTAGAAACTGCCATTGGGTTTGAGAAACCCGGCGATGATATTCGCCCATTCAGATAAATCGGGCAACCAGCAGAGCACGCCCATCGCTGTGTAGACGATGTCGAACTTTTCATCCAACAGGTTAGGTAGATCGTAGATATTGGAACGGATAAACCGAGTATTCAATTGCAATTCATCATTCAATGCCCTTGCTAAGCCAATCGCAACATCTGAAATATCAATCCCTGTCGCCTGTGCACCCAAACGTGCCCACGACATGGTATCCATCCCAAAGTGGCACTGAAGGTGTAGCAGAGACCTGCCTTCGACAGAACCCACCTCAGCCCTTTCTATGTCGTTCAGCGTTATCCGACCGTTCCGGAATCCTTCCACATCGTAGAACCTAGAGGAGGCATGAACAGGAGTACGCTCGTTCCAGTTCTTTCGGTTAGCTTCTATACGATAATCCATAACTATATTCCTCCGGCACGACGCTGCATCGATAAATCAGTACGAAAAACGTTGAAGATTCCGAGTAGGAGAACGGGACCTCACCTCTGCCACAACATTCATGACGGACGGCGGCGTTGTTGGTATCAGCATCGATGGAGGGGAAGTGCAGTCCATTCCTACCTGCGAGGCTAAATTGACATCTCCGACAGGTTATGCTAAAATTAGATTCGCAATTGAAAATTATAACTTATTGAAGGTAGGAGTTCAAGGAGGGAAAACAGTAGATGCGCAAACAGGGCAAGCGCCAGATTCTTATGGAAGGGTTACGTTTAAAGTGTCCACGGTGCGGCGAAGGTCAAATATTTTCGGGTATGTTTAAAATGCGCTCGGAGTGTGGCAGCTGCCACTTCAAATTTGAGCGCGAGGTAGGATACTTTGTGGGGGCAATGTACGTCAACTACGGCGCGACTATTTTCATAGCGTTTGCCAGCTATTTTGCGTTGGATTATCTCACTTCTATTCCGTTTTATCCGAATTTGATTCTGTGGGGAGTCTTCAGCGCCCTTTTCCCTGTCTTCTTCTTCCGTTATTCTCGCAGCCTTTGGTTGAGTTTCGATTACATTCTGAATCCTTCCGAACCGCCGGATTCGCGCCGGGAAGGAACGGAACAGCCGCCTTCCTCATAGGCTACACATCTTCAAAATCCCGAAGCCGCTCGCAACGAGTCGGGTGACGCAATCGGTTCAAAGCTCTCACCTCAAGCTGTCGAATCCGCTCCCTTGAAAGATTCAGGAGTGTGCCAATCTCCTGTAAACTGTGCTCCTTCCCATTTTCCAACCCATATCTTAGGGAAACAATTTGCTGTTCGCGTGGCGGCAACTCGGTGAGGGCTGTTTTCACTTCGTCCACTAAATCCTGCTGAGCAATCTCCGCTAACGGATTGGGGGTTTTTTCACATGCGACAAAGTCCTCAAGTCCACCTTGATCTGAATTGGTGTAGGTCTCCAGCGATACGGTATTAGCGGTTAGCCGATCCAACAGTAGGAGCCGGTCTACAGTAAGTCCCGACGCCTCGGCCACCTCTTCCCGGCTCGGCTCACGGTCTGTCTGCTGATGTAGATTAGCTTCCGCGCGATTCACCTTCCGAATCTCATTGAGGAGATAGGCGGGTAGGCGAATCGTTCGCCCCTGATTGGCAATACCACAGCCAATCGCCTGCTGCATCCACCACGAAGCATACGCTCCGAATTTGACCCCACGCTGCCAGTCGAAGTGATCTATTGCTTGGATAAGCCCAATGCTCGCTTCCTGAACCAAGTCGAGGAGATCAAGTCCGCGCTCTCGATACTTTTTGGCGATGCAGACCGCTAGTCTTAAATTCGCCTCAACAATGCGGTTCTTGGCAGTATCAACCTCTGCATTGTATAACCTTATCTGCTCCACCAAGTCCAAAAGGTACTCTTCGGTAGACTGTGGGAAGGACTCAGCTATAATTCTATGATTTAAGGTAGCAGTAGCAGGCGGGTTGTCGAGAGAAAGATCAGGGGTGTAGGTTGCCAGTTCCTGATAGAGCTCATCTATTTGCAACCGACGTTTGTCAATCTTTATGAACAGGTTTGTTTCTTCTTCCTGAGTTAGGCGTGGGATTTTCCCGATCTGGTGAAGGTAAGTCCTTAATAAACCGTCCTCCTGCTCTGAATAGCGGGTTTCAAACGGTTTGGCGCTATCATTGTTTTTGTCAACTGGAAGCACTTCTGGCGATTCTGGTGACTCGGATATTTGTGTATCGGTGGGCACAAAACGTAGCTTCGGGATTGCCAAGTCGTCAGCGCGCGCTGTGTTAGGACCTTTCAACCGTATAATCTCATCTGTCTGTAGAGCCATTCTTTCCCCCAACGCCTATACCTTTCGCTTGTTCATAAATTGTCTCGCTTTATATAAGGCAATATATGTGCCACATTGCGAAAATTTGGAAATTGGGAGGAAATAGGAGGGGAAATTCAGCGAGAATTGACCACGAAAACAGGAGGGGAGTAGATCCGACGACTATCAACCGAACGGATCCTACTCTTTTGTGGTCGGATTTAATCGGCCATTCTTAGGCGGTACACACATCGCATTAACGTCACCTTAATGTTACATCGTAACAAAAAAGCGACACAATTTTAAGTGTCACCCAAATCTCGCTGCAATCCTAATTCGTTAATTTTTCGATGCAGCGACTGACGTCGAATACCGATCTGCTCCGCCGTTGCTTGGATGTTCCAGCGATTCTGTTTGAGCTTGTGCTCCAAGAAGATTCGCTCAAACCCCTGCGAAGCCTCCTTAATCGTCGCAGCGTCAAGTAAATTCTGGAAACTTGCTTCTCGTGAATCTACATTCTCGTCCGCTGCCTCGTCCTGATTAGAGAGTTCCGACACCAGTTGCGCGCTCTTATCAAGGATTTCCGGCGTCAGATCGCGTGCCGAAATCTGTGGACCCATGCAGGTAAGGATCGCATATTCGATCGCTTTTTCCAACTCCCGCACATTTCCCGGCCAATGATACTGCTCCAATGTTGCGAGCACCACATCGTCAAAGCTAAGCGTACGCTGCTGTTCAAGGATATAAGAATATTTGCGAAGAAAATGCCACGCCAGCAGCTCAATATCCCCCTCACGTTCACGCAATGGCGGCAAAGCGATTATCGGTTTCAAACGATAATAGAGATCACTGCGAAACTCCCCTGCCTCCACAGCCGCTCCAAGGTCCCGGTTGGTTGCAGCAATAATCCGAACATCAACGCGCTGCACTTTTACGCCGACGCCCTGAATCTCCTTATAATCCAGTACGCGCAGTAATTTTGGCTGCATCTCCAAACTCAAATCACCGATCTCATCAAGGAAAATGGTCCCGCCGTGTGCTTGCTGAAATTTGCCTGCACGCTGATCAACTGATGTCGCCACTCGCCTTCCAATCCCAAACAGTTCTGCCTCGATCAGCTCCGCTGGAATCGCGCTGCAATTAACAACCTCAAAGGGACCATCGCGACGCGGACTATGTTTATGAATAGCACGTGCGACAAAATCCTTCCCGGTGCCGCTTTCGCCATAGAGTAAGACATCCGTTGCTGATCGTGCGACTCGCCCAACCGTTGTCATCACTTCAATCATAGCAGGGCTTTTACCGATAATCTCATAATCATCGGCAGAACCTATGCCGTCATCCCAAGCAGGAGTCTCGTGATCATGTTGGCTCAATACCTCTTTGACAACTTCGATCAGATGAGCGGAGTCAATCGGCTTGCTAACATAGTCATGAATACCCAATCCGCTTGCCTCAAGTGCAGTTTCCGAAGAGCTGTTGGCAGTGATAACGATGGCTTGCGGTATCGGGGATTGCTCTTTGCTCTGCTTAAGAACTTTTAGTCCTGCTTCTCTATCCAAAGTTCCCCGCGCATCCGGCATCCAGAGATCGACCAGAATCAAGTCGTAAGGAGGATTTTCGTCTAATTGTGCAATTGCCGCATCCCGATTATAGGCAAAATCAACGGAGGCATCGATCGATGCTTCCATTTTCAGTTGCGCATCAATGTACTTACAGGTTGCCTGTTCGTCGTCTGCGATTAAAATGCGTGCATGTTTCATGATTCATATCCGTTTATGCATAAGTGCTTAAAATATATTGCGTAGGAAAACGGCAGAGATTGGTTACAGCCTAACGAAAAACGTTGTTCCGACACCAACCTCACTTTCTACTCGTACTGTTCCACCATGCCCTTCGATGATGTTCTTTACATTGACCAACCCAAGTCCTAATCCACGTGGTTTAGTTGTATAAAAGGGTTCAAAGATTCGATGGAGTTCGTCCGGAGGAATACCCACTCCCGTATCCTTGATAATGACAGTGGTTCTGTCCTGCTGAGATGTTGATACCTCCACGACGATTTCCAACGTCCCGCCTGATGGCATCGCCTGACAAGCATTTTTGATCAGGTTCGTAAAGACAATCCGTATCTTATCAGCATCAAGGAGCAGCGGTAGGATTTCGGGCTGTAGATTCAACTGTACTTCAACCTGGTTTTCATCAATAACCGGTTGTACCATCTCCACCGCAGATTTCAGAATAGGTTTAAGTGTTTGGTGCTGGAAATCCATGTGGGAGTCTTGGAAAAAGCTGAATTCATCCTCAATCATCTCATCCAGCTTTGTCACCCACCCGATAATCTGGTCCATTTCACCGACAATCTCTTCGGGTTGTTCGCGCAACTTGAGAGGGTCTTGCTTTTGGAAATTGACCCGAATCATTTCCGCAGGTGCGCGGATTAGGTTCAAGGCATTTCGCAACTCATGCCGAACACGTGCCGACATCACCCCAAACACAGCCTCCTTTTCCGATCTGACCAACTGATCTTGCGTCGTTTGCAACTGCTGAAGCAGATGACGCAGTCGAAGATGTGCCAGAAGTAAGGTACTGATTACGCCACTTAGAAGCAACGCGAGGGTTGATCCGGTAACTTCAACCCACAGATCGAAGAGAACAAACATTACACCGACAAAAAGAAGATGGCACAGTATCAGTCCACCGCCGAAGAGGAGCACAGACCGATAGGTATGTCCACTTCGGTAGATCAAAATTGTTCCCGCGGCAGAAAGAATCGCGAGACAAACGATATACAGAAGATTTCCACCTCGACTCAGCTGCCAGACAAAATCTCGATTCAACAGACCGTTGAAAAGATTTGCCCGCAGTGCCAGCGCCGATAGTTCACCCAAAGGGGTTGCTCTCTTGTTGACACCTGCCGTCGTAATACCGATCAGTATGCACTTCTTATTAAACGTTTGGTGAAATCGGTCGATCTCATTCTCTGACATTGACAGCGCATCGAAAAAAGAGACGGGCCGAAACACCTCCGCATCGCCTGCAAATCGTATGAACAATTGACCCTGCGAGTCAATAGGGATACGGACCACCCCTTCCGTCGGCGAGTTGAACTCAAGGTATTTTCCGGTCCAAAATCCCTCCCGCATCTTTATAGACGTGGGAAAAACGCCATAAGTTTGACACAAGATCGACATTGCGAAGGAGTAACGGTAGGTATCTGTGGTAAGGTCTTCGACGACCAGCTGGGCAGAACGCGAGATGCCATCCGAATCACTCAACGGGAAATAACTAAAGCCCCAACCCTGCGCTTGCGTCAAGCTATAGGGTAAGGTGCGCCAGTCGGTGACTTTTGGCAGTGCACCACGGTCTATAGTATCGGGAACAGGATAGGGACGAATAACAAAGAGCTTTTTACCGGGAATCCGTTTTTCATCGTCCCACTCGCTGTTGAACCACGCAACCAAGCCAATTGCTTGTGGGTCGGCTTGTTGGAGAGAGTTAATCAACGCAGCATAGATATAAGGGCGCCATGGCAACCCAAGTTCCTGCTCACTTTTGTCATCAATCGTAATCAGCGCAATCTGAGGGGATACCTGCAAAGAACGAGGCGCAGTCCACTGTAGTCGGCTATCCAGCGTCTTCAGCTCAATAAACTCAAACGTATTCAAATCACGTAGAAAGCCGACGACTATAAATGGCAGCAGACTCACGATACCAATCAGGAGATATACTTTCTGGGATTGCGCTAGTTTTGAGAGCATAAACTTTTGCGAGGCGTAAATTGTGTACTCACCTCATCTGCTTACGGACTTATTACTCCCCTGTTTCCTATCTACTGCTGGCTTCCCTGATACCATGCTGTCGTGAAATTCTGCTGAGATGATTGGACATCGACAGCAATCCAGATCGTATCTGCCCCTTGCCTCTTATGGATTAACTGCTGATTGGCAGCAATCTGCTTTGCGTCGTTGGAGAGAACCTCACTGTCAAAAATGACGAACAGTTGCCCCTTTTCATTTAGATCAAGGTCAACGTCGAGACCAGCATGATGAAGTAGTTGAGCGTACAACAAGGGACGAGGCGATACTTCCACGTCAATCGCGTTGAGTACACCGTAGATTTTTCGAGCCAAGCCCAGATTGGGAGCAGGATACGCAGGATCTTCCACATTTTCTCCGGCGGACCTGAGGAAAGGAGAAACCAACGACATAAACTGATCGGGAAGCAGATCAATTTTGTGACGGAGGGTTTCCAGTTCACTTTGGCTTACCTTCACCGCAGGCAGCCCCTCAAAAGCCGAAGCGCGATTCCCCGTTTTCGGCTTATTACCAACGGGTAACACATCCGTTGCGGGATCCTCATCAAAGCCTTCATTAATTCGCCTTCCTTTTTGAGCCTCCTTACGCCGCAGCCCCTCATTGATTAACATGCCAACAAATACTTCACGTCCACCTGAGAGGGTTGGTAAGCGGGTATCATTTGCTATTTTTAATCGCAGCAGCGAGAAGGGTGGCATTCGCACCAAATCGTCTGCGACCAAGATCATGCCCTTCTCCAAGAAGCGCCACTCCTGTTCGCCAGTCTTCAGAATTTCTATCTCGCCAAAGGTAAATGTCGCTGTTGACTCTTCCGATTCGGCATACGCCGTGCATACCAGCACCGTACAGAGTAAACAGATCGTAAAGATTAAAGTTTTATGCGCTATCACTGATTTTCCTCCTAGTGCAATCCCTTGCGGGTTGCGTATTTTGCCACACTGATTCTTCCTACAAAATGCCCCCGATCGTCAACCGAGGGGCCAAGACCTAAACGTTATATTTATAGTATAATAAAGACTGCACCAATACATCCTAATTGGGTGTACAGGTAAATGTTCTCTTGCCTTCGCCGAGATGCTCATCTGTCGATTCCTGAGTGGGACACCGCGTTCAAAAATTCGCTCATCCATGGGGTGGCGAGGTCCGCATCAATCCGGCTTTGGATACGGTCTTTCGGGATAGCAAACTCGATCGGTTCTCCCGCAAAGGGACTCTCACCATATTTTTCCCATGCGTCCTCAACAGTATCAGCTCGGATATTCACCGCTTGGAGTGATTTACGCCCCTCCTGCCATGCAGTAGCAAAACCTTCGTTGATAAGGGTTGTCTCAATCGGAATCCAAGCCTGTCCGTTGACTGTCACGTAGTAATCGTTGGGCAAGTCTATCTCCTGCGCTTGTTTAACGGAAATATTGCCCAGATTGAACGCCATTAACACATGACTTGGCAGTTGAATAAGTGCCGTTTTGATGCCAGCCGATTCAAGCAAAGAGCAGTAAAGAACCGTGCTATCATCGCAATCGCCAAAGGTAGATCTCTCGTCATCTCCTGAGTGCTGCCCCATGAGGCTCTCCAGCATTTCATGGGGATACTTAATTTCATCAATTGTCCCCCTCTGCCGCGGTATATTTGGATCCCGCGCATACGATACGCCGTGCAGAACATTAAACAGCAACATCGCAACATACAAATTCTCTGGCAGATCCGCAGTCTCAATCTCCGTCTGAAATGCGGTACGCACCTGATTGATGAACGCGCCAATTGCTGAATCTGCCGCCGAACTTTCTGAGGAAATGAAACAAGCAAGTTTCGCCACATCATCCAACTGTATTGAATGATTATCATGTAACAAAAATGTTACAGGAAAAGTTCGATAGGCGGAACCCCCGCTCTCAATCACTTGAATCTTTGCTTCAACAGGCTGGCTCTGAGACAATTCCAGCGCTTTCTGCGATAAGACCAACTGTTGTATTGGCACCGAAGTCCGTTCGAGCGGCTCCATCTTAATATCAGAAGCAACTTCTGTGCCGTTTTTGTTGACAAATTCATGAATAAAGAGTTTTATATGAACGGTTATCTCTTTGTTGCTCTCGTTTTTGAGCCAAATCCTTCCATTTTGATTCGCTTCTTCAAGTGGATAGTAATGCTCTCGATCCGCCTCTGTAAGTATCAGCGGTGTGGCCCTATCCAAAATCTTCCTTTCTAAATCTCGATTCGATTTAGCATAGTAGTGACGAAGAACAGGATAGAGATCTCTTATGTGGACCTCCTCAATGAGCACCGGCAACTTCCGAAAATCGAAGTTGAGCGAAAGCCCTACGTAAGCAGTTGGAGGCAACGTCGGCGGGATAAGATAAGCAACGTTAAAATCCATCCATCTATATCTTACGCTCCCACCCAGCGAATAGGTCGGCGGCTCCGGTGTATACAAATCTTTCTGGAATCCGACGCGGATGGCAAAATTTCGATACGGCAAAAATTCTGTACCGAGCTGCAATCGGTCTGTCAGATCTGCGGAGATTAGCCACCTCGGAATGGGGTGATAGGCAACACCAAATTTGTATGCTGTCGGGAAGGCCTTTTCACTGACATCTGAATCGTGCCGTATCCAAGTGCCATAACTGAGTCCTTCTCCAGATCCAAAACCGATAAAATTTTGTGCAAGTATCCCTAACTTCAAGTGGGGATAGGGTTGGTACAGAAGACCAACATCCGTGCCCCAACCCGTTGCTGCCCCCCTTGATCTGCCATCCAACGCAATTGACCATGTAAAGTATTTCAGATTCGCACCCAAGGATAATTGAGACACAGGGGCATAACTATAAGCAAAATTGAAGCTGCTACGACTTGAATCAAGTTCTTCGTCTGCTATGCCAACTTGTAGCCAATCAATGCCGAGCGCCATTTTTTTTGATGTGGGCAGCGCCGCGCTGAGATAGCTTGTTTCCAACGCATCAAACAATCGAGATGGCGTCTGCTCAAATCCTACGGCATACCTGTCCAAACGGGTTAGTCCAGCGGGATTCCGACGCACAGCGTTTTCATCGTCTGCAACGCCAATAAATGCACCCCCTATACCGATCGCACGGGCACCCGTTCTCGCTTGCTCCTCAACACCGTATATCGCACTTGTAGCATATAATAAGATGAATAATACTGAGAGACAGCATCGCATTCCAAAAATCGTGCGAAGCGCATTCAGTTTCTTTATAATGCATATCATTGAGACTGAAGACTCTTTAATAGATAACGAAACACATATTTCAAGATCTATGACAATAGAAACTTCCTACATGCCCGTTGGCGGGAAATTTATACTGTAATAAGAGAGGTTTTGATAGCCAACAATTTCGATTATGTAATTTTACCATTAAAAAGTCAAAACAGATAGAAATAAGATAAACCACAGTTCGCGTGCACCATAGTAAGCGACATTTTGTGATTCCTGACCTCCTTTGCCGCTTCTCTCGGCTTCCAGCATTCTGCCTCTCACGTTTTACACTTCACACTTCATTCCTTAATCATTCTGTACCACAACAACCTTCGTTCCCAACGCCCCCTCGCCCTCAACGGTGACGACGTAAAAGTTGCTGACAACCCGCCGATTCTCATCGTCATGGCCGTCCCACTCGAAAACATGTCCTCCGACGGACAACGGTTCTGATTCTCTTAGTAGCCGCCGCAATCGTCCAGCTTCATTGTAGATCTTAATCGTTATGTCATCGGGGCGATTCAATCGAAACGAGATCCAAGTTGATTCCCGGCTGGCCGAGAATACGCGCGGCTGGCATGTTAGATCGGAGATAACAGTGGTATCTTCCATCTCCACAGCAGGTCTTGTTATGATGGCATACCGTCCGAGTCTCGAAACCACTGTTGAGATGGTTCCGCGCTGCGCATCAATTGTCCCACCAATAGGAAGCCATGTGTTGCCCTCCCAGCGAGCGATTGTCAAGGTTTCTTCGTTTTGGGAGCGCGAAAACAGTGCTGTATCCTTGATAGAAAATTCAATGACTGCCGGTTTCAACCGGTGTAACCGCAGATCTTCAGGTGCAAGATTGTAAGCCTGTATCGGACTCGGGGAAACAGGGAGCGTAGATTGCTCTGTCGCTGGGTTCACAGTCACAACGGTTGTCCGTGGCAAGCTGTTGGGCGGAAACGTGATTTTGGCGCGATTGTCATGGCTTTCCACCATACCCCCAGTTTCATGATTTACAGTCGGGTTGAAGAATATATGCACCTGATCAACTTCTCTATGCCCCGCTGTATCTGCCACAATAAGCCGCAACGTGTATCGCCCTGATAAACTTGGCACCTCCCATAATGCCAATATATCATCGGTGACAGGACTTGGAAACGATGGAGGTTTCGATATAGGCAACCAAGCATCAGGCGATTCTCCGGAGCCGTATTCAATAACATATTCCTTGAAATTTCGGTCATTTGCGGTGCCACGAATCTCAATGCTCTGTGACACCTGTTCGTTCTCAGCAGGAGAAAGGATTTCAACTTGCGGACGAAGCTTATCAACTTCAACCGTAACCGATGTGGTAGCAAGATGTTGCCTATCGTAATCGCCATTCGGAATATCCCGTGCTACTAACTCAATCGTATATAAACCAGCAGCGACTGTTTGCGTATCCCAACGATAAAGCGTGTCTCCTGTGACGGGTACCGTTGAAACGAAAGGCGGTAGGGATTCACCTGAAGCTGCGTCACCGGGAAAGATACGGATCTGATAATCCAGAAAATCCGTTGTATCTGTTGCAATGCCCTTTATTTCATACACACCGCCAATTACAGCATCCGCTTCTGGGGCAGTGATGCTCACAATCGGAGCGACGGAATCAACCACAAATTCCGCCCTTGCACCCGCCATATCCTGGTTACCTTCCCTATCAATGGCATAGACCATAAAGACATGTGGTCCCTCTTCGAGGCCCGATAATACTGCCCGCTCATCGCGACCGAAATCGTCGGTAGAAATCAACGGTCCGTCGTCAAGTCGGTAAACATAACGGAGTTCCACAGTTGGCGTACTCGCATCGCCACCTTCAAACTTAAAGACAACGCTTTTATCCCCAACAATTTCACCATTTTTCGGTCCGTCGCTAATCCGTGTGCGCGGCGGAGCCTTCTCCGGACTGAAGACGCTTAACCCGCCATCATCTCTGCTACCAAACCAGAACACATCGTCCACTTTGGCAATTGCGGAGACGTTGTTACTGTTCAGTCCATCACTCGCTGTAAGCATCCGCTCAAACCGATCGTTTTGGAATAAACTGACGCCATCAGCGGTTCCGATCCAGATTCGGTTGTCTTCATCACGGTAAAGTACCTGCACACGGTTATCCGTCAATCTATCGTCAGTTGTCAGGGAATCAATGTGTCTCAAGGTTTCTTTGTCAAAAATCTGAATACCGGTATCCGTTCCAACCCAGATTTCACCGTTGGATACTTCTAAAATCGTATGAATAGAGAATGGTTCAGGCAGGCTATAGATTAGGTTTAAATTCAATCCGTCGTAAACCCACAGATCGCTCCCACGTTCTTCGTTACCAACTGTACCGAAGTAGATCCTCCCCTGCGAGTCTACGAACATAACCACGATTGTTCGACCAATCCCCAGAAACTGATTTCTCTCCCACTGTTGCCCGTCATAACGGTCTAAACCGGGGAGATCATCCGTCGGCAAAAACCCTGTTCCAACCCAAACATTGCCAGACGAATCAACAACAATGGATTGAACACTATTAACGTTGATATCGGGAATCCGAAAGACTTCCCATGAGCTCCCATCGAAAACGCCAACGCCGCCATTTGTTCCAATCCAGATCCGGCCTTGAGGATCCTCGGCTAACCCACGAATCTCATTTCCCGGAACCCCGCTAATCAACTCAACCCCATTCCGAGTATAGAGACTCAATCCATCGCGCGTTCCGACCCAGAGCCTACCCTGCCGGTCTTTCAGCATTGCTGTCACACTATTGTGACTCAGTCCGTTATCTGTCGTAATTGATTTCCATGATCGATCTGAAAAATTGACCCCATTATCGCCTGTTCCAATCCAGATCTCGCCGGTCCGCGTCTCAAACAGGGCTTGAATATTGTTGCTTGCCAAACCATTTGCTCTTGTTAGATGACGCCAACGCCCTAAATCGTGGAGTGCTGTGGCGGAGAATTGCACAGGCAGACGAAATTGACTGATACCAGCCGTAGTCCCAATCCAGATCGTCCCCTCCCGATCACTCATCATGGATTGCACATTGTTACCGACCAGAAGTCTATCCTGCGCCGTTACAACATGCCAAATTGAACCGTCGTAAACCGCGACGCCAGCTGTTGTGCCGACCCAAAGATTGCCGAGATTGTCCTCCAAAATTGTCTGCACGTCGCCGTTCGGCAAACCGTCGTTTACGCTAAAAATTTCCCAACCTACACCATCGAAACGACTGATAAGATTGCCACTTTGGCGGCGATTGTTCTGTGAAAGCCCAAACCAGAGAACCCCAGTCCTATCCTCATAGATAGTCTGTACTCCCTGATTAAGTTGTCCAATTTCTGCGCCGTCCACAGCGTGCCAAACTGTGCCCTCAAATCGGTTGACTCCAAGCGGTGTCCCGATCCAGATTCCACCATTTTGGTCTTGAATCATCGTCACAACACGCGCACCGATATCGGTCAGGCCCGCTCCTTGGGTATAATGCTGCAACCAATCAATCTGCCCTCGTGAACCATCCCATACCCCTCGATACACTCCTGTATCTGCAGCAACCCAGATGAAGCCCTCAGTGTCTTCAAGAACCTTGAAAATCTCAGTCTCTTGCGGACCCCCATTCGACCTACCGGCTTCGCGCCAGAACCCATCTAGACGATTTAATCCCTTGTCTGTCCCCAACCAGATTTGCCCAAACTGATCCTCGGTGATAGTTTTAATATTGTTGCTGCTGAGATCATCACCACTTCGTGTGAAATTTCGCCACTGGAAGTTTTGCTGGGCAAATGTAATATCAGGCGTTAAAAGGGAGAACGTAAAAAAGAAGGCGAAAAATGAAAGGTAAAATGGAAAGTGAAAAACATATTTGGAAGATATGGGGATGTGTAGATGAGAAGATCGGGAGAAATATAGAAATGCGCTCATTGTCTATATGTCCAAACTAAAAACGCTAATTGCGCTGTTACTATTTGTTGTTTTAGTCAATAGCAGTTTGAAGTGCGTGTTCGAAGAATTTCATAATCGAACCACTGTTCTTGAAAGTTGACGGCTTTGGCGATTTCGCTGTCATTTAGATTCGTCTGGGTTCCTGGAACTATAACTAACTTGTCATCGTCATCGTTCAGTCGGTGGATAATGGCAATACATTTACCCTGTGCTGTGCGTAGAGGTCGACCGACACCCAAGTAATACGCGTCTAACTCTTCACCGTCAGCGGATTGTGTTCCGGGAACATAGCCGTAATTGACCTCGTAGACAAAACCGTGTTTAGGATGCTTGCTGCCGAGAGGTCTGTCAA
Source organism: Candidatus Poribacteria bacterium (assembly GCA_965220385.1). GTDB lineage: Bacteria > Poribacteria > WGA-4E > WGA-4E > PCPOR2b > PCPOR2b. The sequence continues at coordinate 4,093,702 of OZ244825.1, forward strand.
TGATGATTGAGACATCCCTCTCGAGATATTGCTCTGCCAGCAATAGAGAGTGCGACCTGTTTTCCATTGAGATGCTATGTCTCTCCTATTTGCTAATAATCATTTTCCGAGTTGTATGGAAGGACACCGTGGAGAGTGTGTAGAAATAGACTCCGCTGGCGACAGATTCACCATATCTATTTGTCCCATCCCAGTACGCCGCGTTTGCCCGATTCAGGTAGCGTCCGGGCATCAGATATCCTAAGTCAAGCTGGCGAACCAATGTTCCGGTAGTATCATAAATTTCGATACTAACCTTACCGGCTGAAGCCAGATAGAAGGGGATCCACGTCTCTGGGTTGAACGGGTTAGGGTAGTTTTGAAGCAGCTGATTATGCGTTGGAATCGATGAAAAAAGAAGCTGCCGTAAGACCTGCTTCGTCCGAATAAGCTCTGAGGAATTTTCAGGCATCAACAGGAGTTCGCGGTAAACCGATTCAAGCTGCTTGCGTAATGTCGGTGAGATTAAGTGCACGGATTCAACGGTGGCTTGCGGTGCAGCACGGGTTTCATCAGTCAGATAAGATTCTCCAAAATGTGCACCCACCTGCATAAAGTCATTAAAATCAACAACGCCATCACCGTTGACGTCCGGATAGACATCCAAATCTGTTGGAACCGGCTGCCCAAAGTATCGCACAACGGTACTGAGATCAAAAATATTCACAACCCCGTCAACATTGACATCCCAAGGCCGGACAAGTTCTTCGACCAGCACTTTTAACTCGCGGATGTCACAATCGATCTGCTCTTGATTCGAATCAACAAGGATAAGATTTTGCAACTGGATCCTGCTCATTCCGACAGCCTTCGCACGAAATGAGGCACCTAACACGATACCGCTACCAGTTATTCCACTCACCCCAGTTTTAGCGGCGCTGATGTTCTTGTATATCCCATTTATTTGGTCGGGCGGCTCCGTCGGCTGATGTCCAATCCCAGATTCGCCAAAGATATCGCGGAACTTGGTAACAGTTACAAATGTAAGCACGTCAGGATTAGTCCACCGCAAATCGAAGCCAAACCCTTGCAAGTCAATAACAGACTCGACGAAAATATCAATGGCAAATTCCTCTCCTAAATTGATCCGTCGAACGGACGGTGCTATCCTGACCACGCAACCCGGTGCTCGAAAATCCCGGACTTCAGACCAAGCGCTGAGTCCACCGAAACTGCCAGCACGAACCCGCCACCAATAACGGGAAATATTGTTCTCAGCCTCAAAGGACAACTCGCCAGCAGTGACAGTTATTAACTGTGTGTTCCCTGCGATAAAGTTTGAAGTGCTCGAGATCTCGATATCATAATAGACTGCATTTTCAACGGGTTCCCACTTCAGGTTGATCTGCGAAGGTCTGACAAACTCACCGGCTTGCGGCTCAAGGAGTGTAGGTCTTATATGGCTTGAATTCCAAATAGTGATTGTTCCCTCGGCTGCCCCCGCGACTGCGAGTTGGGGACGCGTTGGACTGAACGATAGATCGTGTATGAGTTGCGTATCGAAAGATTGGAATTCTGAGCGGGTCAAGACATCCCACAGTTTAAGAGTATTGTCAACCAGTGAGTTGAGTAGACCAACAGCGAGGAGGCGCCCATTAGGATTAAAACCAACTGACATCACTTGGCGGTCATAGGTTGCAAACGGTTCCGTCTCCCCCATAGCGTCTTCGGACTCCGCCGGATTGAGGTCCCAGAGTTGAACGGTTCCATCTCTACCCCCTGACGCGATGAGGTCACCATTGGGATGGAATGCCACAGAAAGAACCCCCTGTGTATGCCCAGTCAATTCACGGAGCGGTGAACCATCTGAGGCATTCCAAACACGCACCGTGCCATCTTCGGATCCGGAGGTGATCATACTGCCATCGGGACTGAATGCAACAGACCAGACAACGTCTGTATGCCCTTCGAGCGTCGCCAGAAGCTTACCGGTATCTGCTTCCCACAGCTTGAGCGTTCGATCCCGTGATCCGGAAATGATACGACTTCCGTTGGAATTAAAATCTACAGATGTGACCTGTCCAAGATGTCCTTCAAACGCACGAATTTCCCGCTGTGTCCGAACCTCCCACAATCTAACCGTTCCATCAACAGAGGCAGATACGAGGTCACCATTAGGGCGGAACGCAAGATCTTCAACTTTTCCCCTATGTCCCGTTAGGGTGTACATAGGTTCATTGACATTGGTCTCCCAAATGCGAATTTCATTCGCGCCACCAGAAGCAAGCCACTTCCCGTCAAGGCTATACCCAACTGCGAGCACACGTCCAGTGTGCCCTAACAGAAATTGGTGAGGGAACTCCGCGTAACTATTTACGCATAAAAGAATAAGAAAAAAGATCGCAAACGATAAAACCAAGCGCTTCATGGTATCCCCCGGAAATGTCAAGAGTACAAATACAGCTTTTAATGCAAGCATAATTTATGCCAACATAAATTGTCAACCACGAAAATACGCTGGGGATGTGTCAGGAATTTGTGGGTTGGAAAGGAGGGTAGCCGGTTTGAGCGTGAGAATCTACCAAATATCAAGCTTCATGTTAGGGATTCCACCAATAAGTCATTTTTCCGACAAAGGTGGATTCCTCCAGCTTAGTATTTGAGCCATCGGCATCATAGATTTGGTTGAAGACGAGGTAGAAATCGCTGCCGGGGCGGTAGATGTAGTTGAGCAGAAAGTTGGTGGAAATCACGTTATCATCGCTGTTCCATTGAGCAAACAGTTTAGTAAAGAATCTGGTAGAAAAAGAATAGCTCACACGCGCACCGAAAATGCTTGCATTGAATGAACCCGCCGGAAGGGTGACCCGATTAAATTGAAAACGCGGTTCAAAACTGAAGTGACCATTCGGTTTGAAGTCGGGTCCGATATCAAAGCTGACCCGTTCCCCATCGAAAAAATCGCCAAAATTTGTGCCCAACTGGAGGGAAACCATTTTCGTATCGTCGGTGTTAATTGAAGCCCTGAAAGAATTGAAATGGTATTCATCAACCGGAATTATGATATCATCTCGGATCTCAAAATCCTCGTCGAGTCGTTCAAAGGTTCGCCGTGCCTGAAAACCGAACCACCCGCCGCCCTCAAGTTCAAACCAGTTGACGTATGTGAACTCTCGGGTCGCCAATTCGTTGTCTCGATTGAGGATTAAGTCAAATTCCGGTCCCGCCCAGATTCCACGTATCCCAAATTTACCAAGTAGGGGTGTAAAACGGGCCTCCCCGCGGAAGCGGCGGACATCCTGCCGCTGGACAAACCCAACTTCAGGCTCAAAGTTTTCACCGATATCTATATATGAACCCTCTAGCTCTAAATCCCCATTCTGCCAATTGCCCCCGAAGTACCATGCGTCCCGTTCGTCTAACATACCATCTGCAAATGTTCGAGCCCAAAGCCCACGTAGGTTAATATCATCGGTAGGACGGTACGCAAAGTCAAGTCCACCCGCTCGATTGTACGTATCAGCGTTTTGTTTATTGACCGCAATCAACCCGACAGTGGAGCCACTAAATAAATCTCGCCGCATACGCAGCACCGAGTAGTTTGTGCGGGGCTCATCAACGATTTCATCGGGATCCGTAACAGAAGGATCGGTATGAAATTTGTCCGTAAACACATTTAATAAGCCGATACCGTAAGGTCCCACTTTACCGGTAATCTTCCCGCCGGTAATGATCGGGACAGCATGTTCCTCCGCAAGACCAATGCGACGACTGTAGAAGAGAAGTAATGGAGGTGGCCGACGGAAACTGGTGCGCGGAATACCGAAGTCAAACAGCCCAGCGCCCTCTAAGAAGAAAGGACGTTTCTCCGGGAAAAAGAGACTGAAGCGGGTTAAATTGACCTGCTCCTCATCGGCTTCGACCTGTGCGAAATCCGTGTTGAAGGTGAGATCCGCGGTCAGATTGGAAGTCAATCCATACTTGGCATCAAGACCGAACTCAAACTCTCCATTCATATCACTATCCGCCTCAATTCGACTCACTCCCGGCAAAACGTAAGGCAACAACTCTATATTCCGGGACGATGCGATGCCCTCCAAATTGACTAGACTTCCTAAGCTGGCGGTGCGATATCTTGCTCGCCATCCATACGCTCTGGAGACCGGCTTCCACATCCCTTCCTCCTGGTCTCGCATGAGACTCCGTCCCATATTTAGCCCCCATGTCATTTCATCACTCCGATTGAAACGGAGTTGGCTGAACGGAATCTCGATCTCTGCTGTCCAATAGTCGTCATTGATTTTTGCACGGCAGTCCCAGACTGCATCCCAGTTCTCGTTCCGACTGTCTCCGCTGTCCATTATAGCGACATCCTCCATCGCTCCCAACGGATTGACACGGAAGAAAAACCCACTCCGATGATCGTTATAAGTGTCAAGAAGGATATAGACGCTGTCGTTGTCCCATAAATTGCCATCACGGCGCATTTCATTGGCAGCAACCTTGGAGATATCCGAGTCAAAACAGGTAAAACCGAAATAGATGTTCTTCTCATCATAAAGAATCCGGACCTCAGTTGTTTCTGTCATGGGCTTGCCCTCGTCCGGTTCCATTTGGACAAAATGGCCGATGCGCTTTGCATTTTGCCAATCCGGTTCAGTCAGATCGCCGTCAACCTCAATAGCTTGGAAAGTTCGATATGCCTCGGCTATGTACTCTATGGAATCCGGGTTAGCATTCACGATTGAGGGAAACAACAAACAATAGATTGCCAGACAGAGAGACAACCTTCTGTTTCGAGTAGTTCTACACAATGGTAAATGATCGATCATAGCTTGTCTCCCCTGATGCGTCCTAACTTTCGGATAAGGCATTTTGCGTAGGTGTTTAGATTGCATTGAATGTAAGCAATCAATTAAGTAACTTTTCCGACAACTGGAAATTTGGAACTTGCCAAAAGCAATTGTTCAAATCTACAGATGCCGCTGAATCTGATTAAAGCTGTGTGAATCGAGCCTGTGGTAGTCGGGAATATCGTACCGATTCCCACGAACGTCTGTTACAAGCAGCCGGGCAGGTGGAAACTGTCTGACATTCTGATGAAGCCCCTGCACAGAGAAAGTTATCCGACCACGCGACGTTTCGACCTCCCAGTCATGGATACCAAACCGCTCCTTGACGCGGAGAACTTTCTGAATGATAGGTGTAAAATACCGTTTATCGAGCTCCTCACTAAGGATTTTGAGGCTTTCGGAGTCGAGTTGTGCTGGGTCTTCAATGATACCGATTTCCATCTCCTCCCCAACTCCAAGCGAGATGTAACGATTTGGATCACTCAACGGAAGGATTCGGCGCACTGTCACACGAGTGTAGCAGACCTCTTCCAGAATCTCCAAACGGGGAGCACCCATCGGCGACCGAAACAGGCGTATCTTCTCAGGATCCAAATATCTCGGCGTGAAATCATTGTCATCAATTGAGACTGGGAGCGGTGGACCCGATTCCAAAGCAGCGATACCTTTAGACCTATTTTCTTTTTCTGTGTTCATGTTTAGCTTTCAACAGCCTGCGCTTCTGAGCGAATTTCGGAAGCTTGTCGTTGTGTCTCAACGAGATTGTAGTAAATCCCTTTCTTCTCCATCAATTCTTCATGGGACCCACACTCGACACCGCGCCCTTTGTCTATGACGAAGAGGCGATCTGCATTTCGTAGCGTCGATAGCCGATGCGCAATGGCAAAAGTGGTTCGATTCTGCACAAGTCGGTCAATCGCCTGCTGGATTTTGCGTTCCGTCTGAACATCAACGGATGACGTTGCTTCATCAAGAATTAGGATACGTGGGTTATGCAGGATTGCCCGCGCAATGGATATCCGCTGTCGTTCGCCCCCGGACAATCTACCACCCCGTTCACCAACCTCTGTGTCGTATCCATCGGGAAACTTCACGATGAACTCATGGGCGTTGGCAGCTTTCGCGGAAGCAATGACCGCCTCCATCCCGGCTCCCGGCTTTGCGTAGGCGATGTTTTCTGCAATGGTTCCGTTGAACAGGTACGGTTCCTGAAGCACGACGCCAATCTGCTGCCGTAGGTCTTCAAGGCGAATCTTCGTTATATCTACGCCGTCAATGGTGATACTCCCCGAATCTGGTATGTAAAACCGGCAGATCAGGTTAATCAGCGTCGATTTTCCCGCCCCAGAATGCCCAACTAAGCCGATCATCTCGCCCGGCTTGACGTGGAGGTTGATATCTCGGAGGACAGGCTTATGCGAATCATAACCGAAGGTCATATTGTGAAATTTGACCTCCCCTTGGAGCTCCGATTTCGAGATGAGTGCACTGTCATCTGACTGCTCTGGCTCGGAGTCAATCACCTCAAAAATTCGTTCTGCCGCGGTCATCGCCCGCGAAGCCCAGTTAACCATTGGACTCAGATGCCGTAACGGACCGTAGAACATCGCCAAATAAAAGTGAAATGCCATCAACGTACCGAACGTCATTCCATCGGTGAGAATCTGCAATCCTCCAGCATACCAAACGATAATGGTTCCTAACTGAACAGCAAACTGCAGCAACGGATAATAGGTTGCCCAAACCTTTTCGGCAACTGTGTCGTAATTGCGGGCATCATCGTTCGTATCGGAAAATCGTCCTACCTCACTCTTCTGCTGACCAAACGCCCGAACAACGCGGATACCGGAGACCGAATCGTTCACAATATCGTACATCTTCGATCTTCGCCGCCACGCCCGATGCCAGAGTCCACGAACCTTCTTCCAGAACCACCTCGCGCCAAGAACTACCAATGGGATTGGAATTAGGATAAAGCACGCCAATCTCCAGTTCATCGAAAATAGGAAGGCACCAATGCCAAAGAGCATCAATAGGTCGATAATAAGGAACTGGAGCCCATCCAGCAGAAACCACTGTAGGCGCGTACTATCCTCTGTGATATGGGAGATAACAGTCCCTGTCTTGCGCTTATCGAAGAACCGAAGTGAAAGCCCGTGCAATCGCTCATAAATCTGGTCACGGATGTCCGCTATCATGCGGAAGGTCAACCACGCGGCCAAACGCCCACGAAAAATATCAAGGATATGGGTGAGGATATGCGCTACCACAAGACAACCAACGGCAACCGTCAAGGCAAGTGCTGCTGTCTCAAACGAACGAAAGAATTGACCCACCGCTGTTTTTGCAGCACCTTGTGCTGCTGCGAGGTCTTCGTTTAACTTCAACACATCATCAATGAGGATCTTTGTAAAATAGGGAGGCATGAGTGCAATCAGTGTTGAGACAAGCATGAGCAACACGACCACAGCCGCCCGCTTCTTATGTGGCTTGAGATAGGAGAGAATGCGCAACATAACACGATGCTTCTTAGTGCACGCCGGACACGGCAAAAACACATCGGGCAGTGGCAAGCCACACGTCTGGCAGAACTTCTGCTCCTCTTCGTACTCCCACATTGGCGCTTCGTCGCGTTTCCCCTGACGATGCTCAATCTCTTCGCTGAGAAATTTCGCTATATACCCGAACTTCGGCATCAGGCCGTTTGAGTAACGGATGAGATCTAAGGTATCGCCCATCATCTCTAAAACAAGAATCCCGCCGTCAACAACCGCCTCTGAACGCACCTCTACCACTTCTCCGTACGGCACACGGTGGAGGACAGCGCCTTCTGTATCAAGTGTCAAAACCTCCACATCGGTCAGGACGAACCAACTTTCACCGAACAGCCCGTCGGGATTGAGATCGCTCTGCGCCGTGAACCGCACCTTGTCTAAAGGAATGTCTGCCTCTCGCAAAGCTGCTTCCATTGAGGGGGACAACGTATCTAATATCTCTTGATGTGCCAATGGTACTAATCTCTCCTACGGGTGGATGTGTGATTGCTAAATAGCAGAAAACTGAGTCTTACGCTGCTTGCGGCATTTGTACCACAAGTCCGCTAAACAACCTCGGATAATCGGCGACCTTCTGCCAGTTTAGCCCTAAATCATCTGTTTGGTATAGAGTGGTGTCGTCCACGACAACTAACGCCTTCGCTCTGTCAACCGTAATAATCTGAAAGGTGTCAATATTCTCACCGATCTGTTCCGGCAAGCCCTTGACTAACGCCCAATTTTCACCCGCGTCCTCGCTTCTATAGAGTTGGGCATCTACCCTGCTGTGGGGACCCCGTGACGTGGAAACTAAGTAGACGTCACTCCCAGGAAAGCAAGTACACGCTCGTTGATAGTAGTAAGGCATGCCATTTCGCTGGTGCGTAAACGTATCGCCATGATCGCGACTGAGATAGAATCCCCTTGCAGTCGCAGCAAAGACGATCGCTGGATCGGATGGGTGAGTGGAGACCTGATGCACATCCATCTCCAATCCTTCCTGAAGGTTTTCCCACGTTTCCCCGCCATCGCGCGAGCGAACAATCCAACCGACATGGATGTTTGCGTAGATAGTTCCATCGGTGGAGACCGCCAAAGACCGCACATCCGGAGGACCTCCCCACGGTGTCTTCCAAAGTTTGCGTCCTGGCACTGCGTCAAAACTGTCGATAAAATCCAGTTCACCATCGGCGACCCACGCGAGTCGGGCACACTCTGTGCCCACGAGCAGCCGATTATTGGGTGTCCAGCAAATGCAGTTCAGGGTGACATCCGTTGATATCTGCTGATCCCACGTCCCCGAAGCAGACGTCCACACCTCCTGGTTGTTGACAATGACGGACAACCGATCTTGATCCGCATCCCCCGCAATGACCGATGCAGGCTGAAATGGAACCTCGTTAATCGGCTCGCCGTTGAAGTCTAAGATGCCCTCTTCTGAGAGTAACCAAACAGTCTCTTGACTCATGGGAAACGCTCCTTTCCGGAAATATATCAGTATACTTATAGTGGATCTTAGAATTAATGAGACACTCCAAACCGGTGCGGTTAGAAACCGCACCTACCAGGGGCGAAAGTGTCTATTTATTTTTAGAATTCACCATAATGTACCAATGAACTACATTTACGGATTCCACCAATACGTTAGCTTTCCAACAAGCGTGGATTCCTCAAGACTGACCCCGCCACCGTTGCCGTCATAAATCTGGTTGAAAACAAGGTAGAAGTCGCTACCCGGACGATAGATGTAGTTGAGCAGGAAGTTGGTGGATATCACCTCATCACTGCTGTTCCATTGGGCAAACAATTTCGCAAAGAGTTGGGTCGAGAAGGAATAGGCGAAGCGACCGCCAAACACATTCACATTGAAGGGGTCTTCTCCGGGGAGAGATATCCGGTTAAATTGGTATTGAGATTCGAGGGCGAACCGTCCACTCGGTTTGAACGTTCCCCCGATGTCAAACCCTCGCCTGTCACCGTTGTAGAACTCACCAAAATCCACATCAAACTCCATAGCAAGCATTTTGCTTTCATCGGTTTGAACCCCTGCCCTTACAGATGTAAAGCTATACTCATCAATGGGTATGATGACGTCATCTCGGATTTCAAAATCCTCGTCGAGGTGTTCAGCAGTCTGCCGAATCTCAACTTGGAAACGACCACCTTTTTCCAGTTCAAACCAGTTACTGAACCGGACGGATCGGGTCTCTAAGTCACCGTTCTGGTTGAGGACAAGGTCGAATTCAGGTCCTGTCCAAATGCGCCGAATCCCAAATCTCCTGGGCCAGGGAGTATAACGCACGTCGCTCCGGATTTGGCGCACACCCTTCCGTCGGATGTATCCCACTTTGGGGTTGAAATCCTCACCAATATCGGTATATGACCCGCCCAATCGAAACTGATCATTTCGCCAAGTGCTGCCGACATACCACGCATTGCCGGTCCCATCCTCCTCGTCCGAATCAGCAGTGCGCGCCCACAACCCACGCACATCAAAACTGTCTACCGGACGGTATGTGAAGTCGAACCCACCAGCGCGATTGTAGGCATCTCCATCCTGCTTGTTGATACCGATTAACCCGACGCGTGAACCGCTGAAAAGATCTCGCGTCAACCTTAGCACAGAGTAATTGGTGCGTGGGACATCAACAATCTCATCTGGATCCGTCTCATCGAGAAATTCGTTCGTCAGCACGTTTAGCATACCGACGCCATAAGGTCCCATTTTGCCCGTGATCTTACCGCCAGTGATAATCGGGATGGAGCGTCCCTCTTCAAGACCGATACGACGACTATAAAACAGAAGCAGCGGCGGCGGACGGCGGAAGCTGGAGCGACCAATACCGAAATCAAACAATCCCGCCCCTTCTAAGAAAAAGGGTCGTTTCTCAGGAAAGAATAGGCTAAAACGACTGAGGTTGACCTGCTCTTCGTCAGCTTCGACCTGTGCAAAGTCGGTATTAAAGGTTAGGTCAGCGGTAAGGTTTGAGTTAATACCGTACTTGAGATCCAAACCGATATCGAACACCCCATCCGTATCAACCGTATCTCCTTCCGTTCGGCTCATCCCCGGCAAAACATAAGGCAGCAGTTCCAAGCGCCGAGATGGGGCAATCCCTTCTAAACCGGTAAGGCTGCCGAGATTACCGAGACGGTATTTCGCCATCCCCCCATACTGCCGAGGCACCGGCACCCATATCGCTTCCTCATTGTTCTTGCGGACTCCCCGTCCCACATTCATACCCCAAGTCATCTGATCGTTTTTGTCGAAGCGGAGTTGGCTGAACGGAATACCGAATTCAGCGGTCCAGTGATCTGAATTAACCTTAGCTTGACATTCAACGACTACATCCCAACTCCGATTCAAGCTGTCCCCACCGTTCGTCACGGCTCTGTCTTGGTAAGCTCCCAATGGGTTGATACGGAAGGAAAACCCGTTGCGCTTATCGTTATAAGTGTCTAATATCAGGAAAACATTGTCGTTTTCATGAAGGTCTTGTGCGTCATGGCGCATGTCGTTGGCAACCAGCTTGGACATCTCTGATTCAAAGCAGGTAAAACCGAAGTAGATGTTTTTGTCATCGTACAGGATGCGGACTTCCGTCGGTTCGCTTATTGATTCACCTTCATTAGGCTCAATTTGGAAAAACTGATTAATTGGACTCGCCTGCTGCCAATCAGATTCATTGAAATCACCATCGACCTCAATGCTCTGAAAGGTTCGGTATGCTTCAATCTTGTACTCTACGGGACCAAGATCAGCATTCACCGTGAGTGGAAATAGCAGATAGCAGATAGCCAACAGAAGAAGACATCTTCCGTATCGTAACATGCTACCACTTGAAAACTGACACCAAAAATTGAGGTGATAAATCACAAACGGTCTCCTTTCAAAATGGCTCCAGAATGGATTCTAAGGTCAGGGATCTGTGTTCATACGAGTATACCAGTCGTTTCAAGTCGTTTGCTCGGAAGATAGCGCATTGATCATGCGCTTCACATTTACGGGTTCCACCAATAAGTCATCTTTGCGACAACTGTTGATTCCTCAAGTGCTGTGTTTGTACCACCGGTATCGTAAATCTGATTGAAAACAAGGTAGAAATCGCTGCCGGGACGGTAGATATAATTCAACAGAAAGTTGGTAGCAATTACATTATCGTCATTGTCCCATTGGGCGAATATTTTTGCAAAAAGCGTTGTCGAAAAAGAGTAGCCCACCCGCGCACCAAAAATGCTCGCATTGAATGCGTCATTCGGAAGCGTCACACGGTTAAACTGAAATATGGGCTCAACATTGAGGCGTCCATTCGGTTTGAACCCCGCATTGAGGGTAAATCCCCACCTGCTTCCATTATAGAAGTTGCCAAAATTCACACTATATTGCCCTGTAAGCGCTTTCGTATCGTCGGTAGAACCTCTAATCATCATTTCGGTGAAACTGTATTCGCCCAACGGGATAATAATCCCATCTCGGATCTCAAAATCCTCGTCGAGGTGCTCTGTAGTTCGTTTAGGTAGAAATCCAATGTAGCTTCCACTTTCAAATCGGAAGTAATTGGTCAATGTGATTTCTTGAGTTTCCAGTTGGTTGTCTTGATTGAGGATAAAATCAAACTCCGGTCCCGTATAAATTTGGCGAATTCCAAATTTGCCGAGCCGGGGGCTATAACGCACTTGACTGTTGATTCGTCGGATTCCTTCTCTCTGAATAAATCCGACGGCGGGGTTAAAGTTCTCCCCAATATCCGTATATGAACTCTCCACACGCAGGTCTCTGTTCCGCCAAGTGCTGCCGACATATAAAGCGTTATTCTGACCGGAGACATCCACTTCAAACGTGCGAGCCCATAGCCCACGTATATCAAGGCTATTCGTCGGACGATACGTGAAATCGAATCCACCCGCTCGGTTGTATGCGTCAGCATCCTGCTTGTTGACGCCGATAAATCCGACGCGAGAACCACTGAAAAGGTCCCGTGTCAACCTTAGCACAGAGTAATTAGTGCGTGACACATCAACAATCTCCTCCGGATCGGTCGCATCGTAAAGTTCATTCGTGAACACATTCAGCATACCGATACCGTAAGGACCGGCTTTGCCGGTAACCTTGCCCCCGCCGATAATCGGGACAGCGTGTCCTTCTTCAAGCCCAATGCGACGACTATAAAACAGCAGCAACGGTGGCGGACGCCGGAAGCTGGTGCGGGGAATACCGAAATCAAACAACCCAGCACCTTCCAGAAAGAAGGGCCGCTTCTCCGGGAAAAATAGGCTGAAGCGGGTGAGGTTGACCTGCTCCTGATCCGCCTCGACCTGCGCAAAATCGGTATTATACGTCACGTCCGCTGTGAGATTGGAGGTAATACCGTACTTGAGGTCCAAGCCGATGTCGAATACCCTATCAGTTTTCTGCTCTTCTTCGATCCGATTCAATCCCGGTAGGATATAAGGCAGCAGCTCCAGATTGCGAGGAGGAGTAATGCCTTCCAAACCGACCAAAGTGCCAAGGGTGTCGGTACGATATCTCGCAAAGAACCCATGTTCCCTGGAAAGCGGTGACCAAGTCGCGTCCTCTTGATTTCGCATGAGACTCCGTCCCAAATTCAGCCCCCATGTCATCTGGTCGCTCTTGCTGAAACGAAGCTGGCTGAACGGAATCCCAATCTCTGCCGTCCAGTGGTTATCATTGACTTTGGTGCCACACGCCCAAATCGCATCCCAAGCCTGATTTCGACTCTCTCCGCTGTTTATTAAAGCCATGTCTTCCTTTGCGCCCAACGGATTGACGCGGAAGTAAAATCCGTTACGCTGATCGTTGTAGGTATCCAGAAGGATAGAAACATGGTCGTTTTCCCGTAACCCATCCCGACCACTGCCATCACGGCGCATCTCGTTTGCAACCATTTCCGACATATCGCTGTCAAAACAGGTAAAACCGAAGTAAATCTCCTTAGCATCATAGAGAATACGTATCTCCGTGGGTTGCGAGATTAATTCTCCCTCGGCGGGTTCATATTGGATGAGCCGGGTGATAGTTTTTGCGTTCTGCCAGTCTTCCTCGTTGAACTCTCCATCAATCTCTATACTCTGATAGGTTCGGTATGCCTCGGCGCGGTATTCCATCGGCCCTGCAGCTGCACTCGCAATCAGCGGAGACAGCAAACAACACATAAACAGAAGAAAGAAAGACTGTTCACAGCGCGACGTCGTGGATATTCTGTTAGAACGATAAGTCATGAACGATCTCCTTTAGGGGAATCAATATCTTAAAGATGCACCATATTTCATACGTTACGGGTTCCACCAATAAGTCATCTTTGCGACAACTGTCGATTCCTCAAGTGCTGTGTTTGTACCATCACTATCATAGACCTGGTTGAAAACAAGGTAGAAATCGCTGCCGGGACGGTAGATGTAGTTGAGCAGAAAGTTGGTGGATATCACCTCATCGTCGCTGTTCCATTGCGCAAACAACTTCGCATACAGTGTTGTAGTAAAAGAATAGACAATGCGACTCCCGAAAACATTCACATTGAACGGGGTTTCGTTCGGGAGATCAACCCGGTTAAATTGATATCGTGTTTCAAAGGCGAGGCGTCCGCTCGGTTTGAAGTTCGCTCGGATATCAAAACCGCGCCTCGTTCCATTGAAGAATGTGCCGTAATTTGCCCCGAATCCGCCCGAAATTTTTCGTCCCTCATCTGTATCAATCATAGTTCTGACGGAGGTCAAATCATAATCGCCGATCGGTATGATAACGTCGTCACGAATTTCAAAGTCCTCGTCGAGGAATTCAGAGGTTCGCCGGATTTCAAGATTGATCCAATTCCCCTGTTCAAGTTGAATCCAATTGGTGAGTGAAAATTCTCGCGTTTCCAGCTCATCATCTTGGTTGAGAATATAGTCAACGTCCGGTCCCATGAAGATGCGCCGAACACCGAATTTTCTGGGCCACGGGGTGAAACGTATCTGTCCACGAAGTCGCCGACTACCTTGACGGCGGACGAATCCGACTTCGGGGTTGAAATCCTCTCCAATGAAGGTATATGCCCCATTGAATCGCAGTAAGCTGTTTCGCCAAGTACCGCCAAAGTACATCGCATCGTTTTCGTCAGAGACATCCTTTTCATAAGTCCGCGCCCAAAGTCCACGCACATCAATGCTGTCGTTTGGGCGATACGCGAAATCCAAGCCACCCGCGCGATTGTAGGTATCCGTATCCTGTTTATTAATCGCAATCGCTCCAATGCTGGAGCCACTAAAGAGATCCCGCCTGACACGCAGCACGGAGTAGTTTGTCCTTGACAGATCAACCATATCATCTTCATCCGTATCCGCTGGATCGGTGTGAAATTCATCTGTCGACACATTCAACAGACCAACCCCGTAAGGTCCCATTTTTCCAGTAATCTTACCCCCACCAATAATCGGGATGGCGTAGCCTTCTTCAAGACCGATGCGACGACTATAAAATAGAATCAACGGAGGAGGAGCAAAGAAAGTCGGACTGGGAATACCAAAATCAAACATTCCCGCCCCTTCCAAGAAGAAAGGACGCTTCTCCGGAAAGTATAAGCTAAAGCGCGACAAGTTGACCTGTTCCTGATCCGCTTCAACTTGGGCAAAGTCGGTATTAAGCGTCAGATCTGCGGTGAGGTTGGACGTTAGCCCGTACTTGACATCCAAGCCAGCGTCGAATACCCCATCGGTGCTCGCATCTTCTTCAATTCGACTCATCCCCGGTAAAACATAAGGCAGAAATTCAAGACGCCTTGACGGAGTGATGCCCGCTAAACCAACGAGGCTGCCGAGATTAGCGGTTCGATATTTCGACAGACTGCCATACTGTCTGGATACGGGAACCCACGTTGCTTCCTCATTTTTCCGTCGCAAGGTTCGCCCAAAATTGACGCCCCAAACCATCGAATCCCTTCTCTTGAAACGGAGTTGGCTGAAAGGGATAGCAACCTCTGTAGTCCAATGGGTATCGTGAATCTTGGAGCGGCAGTCCCACACAGCATCCCAACTCGTGTTTCGGGTATCTCCGCTGTTCGTCAACGCAATATCCTGCATCGCACCCAATGGATTGATGCGGAAGAAAACTCCATTACGTTTATCGTTGTAGGTATCCAACAGGATGAATACATTATCGTTCTCGCGCAAACCCTCTGCATCCCGACGCATTTCGTTAGCGACAATGTGATCACGACGTGAACTTGAACAGGTAAAACCGAAGTAGACGTTTTTCTCGTCGTAAAGGATGCGGACTTCAGTAGATTCGGTTACTGGTGCTCCTTCGTCGGGCTCAGTTTGGACAAACTGGTTTATGGGTTTGGCATGTTGCCAGTCTGCTTCACTGAAATCCCCGTCAATTTCAATGCTTTGGAAAGTTCGATATGCCTCGGCTCGGTGCTCCATTGACTCGGAGGCAGCACCTACACAGATCGGAAATATGAATATAAGACTCAAAATATACAGATATCTTCTGATTTCAGAGGATTGATACAAATTAAACCTCATATTTTCTTTGTTTAGCTGTTAAATATTGCAATGTACTATATGTGGACATTAGAATGACGAAAAAGGAGAGGAAGGGATTAACCAAAATTGTGTGATAAGAATTCGGGTAGGTCAATTTGAGTTATCATGAGAGGGAAAGATATTGGAGATTGCGAGTCCAATTAGAAGGTTCGCCTATAAATTCGTGTGTTTTCCAGTGTATCCTTAAACGGTCCCTGCTTTTCTGTCTGCAATGTAACAATAATCACGCCCATATCCGTGTCACTTTGTTCATCTTTGTCAATAAGCCGATGCGGTATCTCCCCAAAAAGGACTCTACGGTTTCCACCGACCGCGCCCCATACCAAACCGATGAGGCGCCCATCGTAGACTTTTTTGTGCCTCGCACCATTTCGCATCGAGTAGATCTCGACATGATGCGTGAATTTAGATTCCGAGAGGCTCCTTGGACCAGTTCCCGGAGTCAAGATACTTCCGTGCTGAATTAACGGACGACCATTTTCATTCAGAAGAAAAATGTCGAACTCGATCTCATTGGGCCGAAAAGTAGTTTCAACCTTAATACCTGCGAAATTGTCTATTATGCCGGTCTCACAGCCTAAAATTGCAATTAGACATCCACAAGCGAGCCAAGGCAAAATTTTTCTTACTGTTTTGTCTTGCAAGAAATTCGTCTTCAACTTCATTCTCCTCAGAAGTGTAATCCAATCCCCACGCCAATCGCTGTACCATCAAAATCAAGTTCAAAGGGCACTGTGCCGCTCCCCCTAAACGTCTTGAGGATGCGCTTTGCCTCAAGGGTAAGGGTCAGTTGATCTTCGAGAAGCAGATACGTTAACCCTATCTGCGCATACCCTGTTAAACCAGAATTTCCGCTATCAAGAGCCACCCCCTGTGCTGCCAACAAAGGAAGGGCACTGCCAGCAACGCTTAGGTGCGAATACCCAAACCCACCACCAAAATAAAGCGGAAGGAAATCACTAAGCAGCAGCGGCTGGTACAGCAAATTGAACGAGATAGGGATAAAGGTAGCGGAAAGATCTGCAGAGGTCGGTGGCGGTAACGCTGTGCTATTCGTCCAATACCCAAGGGCTATCTGGGAAGATAACTGCGGCATGTGTTCCAACTTCACGGAAACAACGGGCATCAAGCCGGCATCGAGTGCTGGAACACCGAGACTGGTTAACAACGTCGTGAGCTGTCCTAAGTTTGGCTTGTAGGAAAAGAAAGAGAGGTGGAACGATGTGGATTCAACGCTACGACTCATAAAATCCGACAATACATTTGACTGCTCACGTTCAATCGCCGTCTCGGAGACGACTGTTGACCCAAGCGCGATATTTCCCACGAAACAACCGATAACCACTATGAATAGCACTGAAAGAATTTTATACGGCCTGTCCATTTCTCGTTAATTCTCCTACCGCGTTTTCGGTTTCACTACACTACACGCTTCATCGCCGCTCGCATCGATAGATAGCTCTGCCTTTTGTTCCGCCGAGCGGTGTTACTGCAAAGTACGTCTCCAACAGCTTCCGAATCGGCTGATCGACCCGGTAACAGATCAGGAGTGTATCCACATTCGGTGCTTCTGCAACCCCCTGCAGGAACGGCTCAAGAGGACCAAAATCCGCTGATTTAAGTCCATCTCTCGGATCCCAATGATCGTTATGCGCATAAGGCGGATCCGTGATGAGGGCAACCTCCCCATTAATCGAAGCTAAATGCTCCTGAATTTGAGTTGCATCACGCTGCAAGAGTTCCACATCAAGGTGAACCTGTTGCGCATGATTGAACATCAACCGACACCGCTCCTGATAGGAGGTCTTCAGTTCATCATTCTCAGTTTTGTATGCTTGGATTGCGCGTAATCGTTCCTCAAGAGCATTTTGGTCCTGCAGCCACCGAAAATTTCGCCGTGCCGTTTCTAACACAACCGGATGCAGGTCTGTCCCAATTATTTTTTTTATCTTCTGCCAAAAAAGAAGGTACGCTGTACAGAGGATGACGCCGTTACCGCAGAACGGATCATATACCGCAATCGGCTCCCGTTCTTCCTCGAATAGTGAGTTAAGCATCACATACGCGACACGAGGTGGAAATCGCGGGGTCCGCGTTGAAACGGCTTGATAGAGTGTCTTGCCAACCTCAATATATTTATAAGTGACGGGACCTTGTGGGAGGTGCATGGTGTGCACAGCTGCAATTGGTCAGTCTGAAGCCAGTGAATGGAAAGTCTCCTAATTCGACGATTGAGATGCCCCTGACCGCCAAGGGATACAGTGTGCAGCAAAACGTTTGAGCGCACCGCTTTTGACGATAATCGCTTCCGGTTGCAGCACAGTTGCGTACATCATAAGTAACGAAATCGTATCAAGCAGAGACCGGTAGCCAGATAAACCGGATATGTCAATATAGATCTTGTTGAACGGTTCACCGAAATCAAGTGCAGCCTTGACATCAAATCCATCTAAGACTTCAAAGTGCAAGTCAGGATGCATTTCCCGTGCCCGTTCGATACACTTGGGACTGATGTCAGTACCGATGACCTTCTTACAATGCGGTGCAATCAAAGCGGTCGTCGTTCCCCACTCACAACCGATTTCGAGCACAACGTCACTGGCATTCACCCAAACAGGGATGGTCTCGCGATACTCCCTAACCCCGCGCGTGCCGATAAATTCTGTTTTCGCTTCAAATAGTTGGTTCTTGCCCGCCATACACTTTTCAGACAGCAGCTTGAATTATCATAAAAAAAGGGAAATTGGGATGAAACCGATTCCACCCAATTTCCCTTGAAAGTAGATACAGTGCGAAGTATTACATCATCGAGCCAGCAGGCACGATAATAACCTCTGCTCGCCGGTTCTGGGCGCGTCCCGCTTTTGTATTGACTGGCGCAACAGGTTCTGTATGTCCAAGTCCACGAGACCTAATTGTGTTGGTTACACCTTTGCTCTTGAGATATTGCGCAACCGAATCTGCGCGGGCTTGAGAAAGATCCCAGTTACTGCGGTATCTTCCCCTGAGTACAGGACTGCCATCCGCGTGCCCTTTGACGAGTACCGATGCATCAGCACTTGCCTGAATCTTTGCCACTGCTTTATCAAGGGCTTCCATGGCAGCTGCAGTTAAGCCGACCTTACCACTGGGGAATTGAACTGTAGCCGCCATCATTGGCTTGGCAGCAGCCATCTCCGCAGTCGCAGCAAGATCCTTTTTTGTCGCCATAAGTGCAGATTCCAAATCGGATATGCTTTGGGCTTGCATTTTGGTCGTATTTTCAAGTGCATCAATCTGTTCTTGCAGCATCTTATCTCCAGATTCGGCGGCTTCCTGTGCCTTTGCACCAACCATATCTGTAGTCTGCATCAACTCCTCACGCAGTTTGGCGTCTCCACTTTCAGCTGCCTGTTTGGCGGCTGTTATTGTATCCGCATCGCCTTGTTGAGAAGCAGTGATGGCTGCTTCTTTTGCCATAGCCACCTCCGACCTCAACGCATCCCCCTGCGCATCAACCTTGCCACTAAGTTCAGAAACTTGGTTGCCCAGATTAGTGTGTGCCGCTGTATTTTCCTGGTTGTATTTATCCATTTCCATAGCAAATTCTTCTTTGCTCAATTTGCCGCAGCCGCTGAGGACGATGCTAAAAACAAAAATGCTAACAATCGCTATTCCTGCTATATTTCTCATTGTTACCTCCTCGGAAAAGATCCATTCTAAAGTGAACAAATATGGTTTATCGTATGACAATTTCCATAAGTTTGCCATATTGTAGCACAAACCATTTTTTTATACAAGCAAAATTATGTACTATACTTGGGGAAGGATTCGCTTTTGAATTCTACCTCATAATTGGTTGCGGGTCAATATCAGATTGTTCAGACCAATTATCTCAATCGCCTTGCCTTTTCTCCGAAAATCCGTTAAATTAACCCAAGTTGCGAGTAGCAGACATCCTCCGAACCGCTGTCACCACCGTTCATAAGGACTACAGCATACCACTCTGAATCCTGATCGTACGCGAATCTGATTTTTTCGAGCAGATGTCGAAGATGGGAACACAACCTACGGGCTATTTAGAAACTTATGCGAACAATGTAATGATTCGTAATTATTTATAATTCTTTGCAATACAACTGACAGACTATGACCAAGTCCGCATCGCTGCGATGGAACCGTTCTCGTATCTTTGCGCGTAAAATATGGAATTCCTACGCATAGATAGGAAAGGATAAAAACATGGGAAATGTTGGCGTTGGCATTATTGGTTTAGGAATGGGGAAGTCGATGTTCGGGATTCAACAGATTCCCGATACCACCTTGGAGATTCGGGGAATTTGTGATACAGATACGGATCGGCTTGAGAGCATCCGTGCAGAACATAACGTCCCGTTTGGGACCACAGATTATCGGGAAATCCTGCAACGAGACGAAATTGACATCGTCGGTATCTACACGCCGGATCCGCTTCACGCGCAGCACTGCCTTGACGCGCTCGATTGTGGTAAGCATGTGATTTGCACAAAAGGCTTTGTTGACTCTCTGGACGATGCAGTTCGTGTACTACAGAAAACGCGGGAAACCGGTTTGAAACTCATGATTGGGCAGACCTGTCGCTTTCGACCCGATTTCATGCACACGCACCGACTCGTGGAGGCTGGTAGGCTTGGCAGAATCGTCGCAGCTGAAGCCCATTATGTACACGATATGCGCAGTGTGCTGACGGCAACACCTTGGAGATACCAGATGCCCCAGAAAACGCTTTACGGCGGGCTGTGTCATCCGATGGATCTCATTATCTGGTTTCTCGGTTTTCCTAGTGCCGTACACGCAATTGCTCACGAAAGTGGAAATGATAGTCGGTATCCGGCAGGCGAAGGACATTTCAACGATAACTGGATGGTCAACCTAATCTACGAAGATGGACGGCTCGGACGGGTACTTGGACTCTACGGTCTCTGTCATCCACCGATGCCGATGCTCGGCCTATCGGTCTACGGAACTACCGGCAGTGTCGTCAATGGGGAGGCAACATTTGATGATGACCATCACAGCGTTATCCCTGTCGAAGAAGCTGCTTCTATGGAGGCGGACGAGATCGCCGATATCGGGCATATCGGGGAAGTTGTGCGTTATATGCTACATTTTGAAGACTGCCTCAAGCACGACAAACAACCGTTGATTAACGCAGAGGTCGGCACGAAGGTCATCGCTGTGTTAGATGCGTGTGAGAGGTCAGCACGAAGTGGAAAAATGGAAAGGGTGCAGTCAGCGTTTTAGCCAATCCATAAACGCTACAACAAATTCAGGGGTTCAAGGACGTATTGAACCCCTGAATCCAAATGGGAATGATGTGAACTGAGGAAATGAACAAGCTACACTAAGAGAGCACTTAACCACGCGAAGGCTCGCTCATTGTCTCCCGCGCTTTTTGGGCAAGCTCTGCGAGATGACCATCGTTAGCCATCACCTGTTCCAGGTGCACCAGCCGTTCAGGTCCCGCGGTACCAAGCATCTTTGGACCGTATTTGCGATCAATCCAGAAACGCGCTGAGCCACTGATATAGGTGCGCAGATCCTCTAAACGGTCTTCAGGATAGCGTTCGCAGAGGTTCATAGTGAACATCCGTCGGCGTGTGCCGCCGCCAAACGCAGCGTGTTTGGTATTGTGATTGAAACATACTACATCCCCCGGACGGGTCTCAAACCCGATTGCCGGCACTTCCTTGCCGTGGACACCCCAGTCTGTCTCACTCTCCCGGATCTCCTCCTGAAGCCGATCCGCATAACCATCTCCAAAGAGATGGCTGCCGGGGATGACTCGCAGCGCACCGGTGTCGGGGGTTAGATGGTCCAGGTAAAATGCAATTTTGAGGTGGGTAGGATCCTCCGGCTTGTGACCTCCATCAGAATGCCAGCGCGTATCTCCAACATAGTAATTTCCATCGCTACCCATATAGTTAAAGTTGTCACCGAGAATAGAGGTGGCTATCCCCAAGATTCGGGGGTCGTCCAACAGTGACGATAGGTATTCGCTCTGGTCAATGAACGGAACAATACAGGAGCGTGCTGTTCCCTCATGGGGTTTCCCGTTATGACCTCCCCCATGTTCCGCCCAGACCGCCTCAAACGCTTCAACAATTTCCTCGCCGCGGTCTGCCAGAAGTCCAGGGAAACTCAGGTAACCGAAGGTCTGAAAAAAATTGAGCTGTTGATCCGTCAGTTTGAAATCTTGATTTTTCATGCAAACTCCTTTCCGAGTTCCAACGCAACGAACTGATATGA
This sequence comes from Candidatus Poribacteria bacterium, assembly GCA_965220385.1. Lineage (GTDB taxonomy): Bacteria > Poribacteria > WGA-4E > WGA-4E > PCPOR2b > PCPOR2b. Next base: position 4,115,879 of record OZ244825.1, read on the forward strand.
CTATGGTAGATTTTAGGATTATTTGGACACGCCCAATGAACAACCAACCCCCTAAATCCCCCTTGTCAGGGGGACTTCAGAAACTTCTCGACGGTCAAAGTTGTTGGCAAATGTCCACTTATTTGTCTAATTCACCATAAACACTAAATTGGACACTACCCCAGCGGATCATGCGTAATAAAACGGGGCGCAGCAAACGGCATATGCGTTGCCCCACGTGCAAGGATATGATTCTGATTGCCTTCACCCCATTCAGTATAAGATCGGGCGTTGGCGTAATGGCAGACGTATGACCGTCGAAATCGATCATGAGAGCGATTCTGTTTGGATCTATGGATGAGGTGACCGTGGAAGAAGATCACATCTCCAGCATTGGCTGCGGCCGGCACCTCGCGTTCTTCCTGTACACCTACAATCTCGGTCAACCTGTCTTGAAAATCATCGGTATTGTCCGGCAGCGCCACCTCCTCGTAGATCGGATGCAAGTGGGATCCGGGAACAACATACATGCAGCCATTCTCCTCATCGCAATCGTCAATGGCTATCCAAGCCCCACACAGGGTATCGGGGGCAGTCTTGATGTAAAAGGAATCCTGATGATACGCTTGACCAGATTTGTTCGGAGGTTTAAGGAAAAGCATCGACTGCATTGCCATCACATCGGGTCCAATCAAGGTTTCAAGCACATCAAGGATGCGGAGATGGAGTAGATACCGCTCATGGACCTCCAGATGACGGTGGAATTGAATGAAACGGAAGAACTTGTCCTCCATATCCGCGGGCGTGTCGCCCTCACCTCTCGGTGTAACTCCCTCCAGTTGGCTGAAGTCAACTTTCCCCAGCGCCATATCCATCGAATGGCGGTCCAATTCACTAACCTCTTCATCACTCAGCAGCCCCTCAACCTTCAGATAGCCTTGGGTGCCAAAGAAATGCCGCTGATCAAGGGTAAGTTCGTATTTTTCTCGTGGTTGCTGTTCCATCAGCAATCTCCTGTTCTAATTGGAAGGATTCACATTCCGTCCGCCAACTAATCTGTTAAAACCGGTATCGGAACTGTCAAATTAACATTGCAAAACTACAAACATCGGGCTGTTTTCTCCACGCAGCAAATAGAACGGATCGAATAACAGTAGCTTTTCCCTAAGCCTACGTAGAAGCCATCCACTGCATCGTTTCATCAATGGGCCAGATCGGTCGACGCAGATAGCGATAGGGAAGGCTAGCATAGTCCACAGTGCTGACACCGGGGGTAGCCAGTTCAATGGTGCCAGCGACAACCGGATCAAAGGACGCACGATGTGCCTGATTGGATTTGACAACGAGGATCTGTTTCTCCTCTAACAGGATGCCGGCACTCTTAAAAAAGTCGCGGTCCTTGCCGGTCCGCCGTTGGGAGAAGATAACGTCGATTTTATTCCCGACGCGCAGCACTACCCGTTTACCCACATTCGTCTCACGAAATGTTTCCGTGTTGACTTCACGACCCCAACCGCCATGGGTGGGACCACAGATCATGTACCTGCCATCATCGATGGACTTGACCTGCCCCGTCACCTTCAGCGGTTGGTAGAAACGCTGATCAATCTTGCCTCCCACCGTGATGTTGAGTTCTGCACCCACCCCGGCCTCTAAACCTGCACGGACTACTTCCGCATCGCGGATAGTGAGTGCACAATCCTGTGCCCCACAACGGAGAAGACTTTCCAGTACCGCCGGACTGTCGGCGGGACAAGCACTGCCGGGATCGTCACCCAAATCTACTAAGAGAATCGGCTGTCGCGGGTCAGCCATCGCCATTTTCACCCCCGCATCAATGGGGTGTATTGGTCGCACTGTTTTCAGTCGCTCCCGTTGCTCCCACAGATCCTGCGCCAACTCTTGAGCCAATCGTTTGGCGAGTTCCAGATCGTCGTCAGTCGTCGCTACGATCGACATACCTGCATCGGGGGAATCTCCGTATCCATAGCCACCGAGAATGGTGATATTGATAACTTTGGAAATCTTTTCCATCTCCGCCCGTTTTTCGTTTAACTGATAGAGCAGCAGCCCTTGCTCCTCCTGCGGTAGATGCGACCAAGTGCTCTGACCGATATTGGGACCGATGATTGGCACGAACACCCGATGAGTGACAGGATTAATCTTGCCATCCAGCATCTGAAGCAGACATTCCGCCGCCTCCAATCCCCGTTCGTAACCGTCAATATGAGGATTGGTGTTATTGGGGAACGGGACCAGTGCTTCAGCCTCTTTATCACTCATGATAGTATGAAAGTCGTAAGTACCGACCATAGGGATATTTCCCAGTACCCGCCGCGCGTCCTGGACCAGCTCGCTTTCGGCATCGGTATAGGGAGTTTCTGCGACCATCGCTCCATGAAGCGCGAAGTAGACACCATCCAGTGGTTCCGCCTCCTGCAAGCCGGTCACAATCATATCACGACAGCGTTGGTAAACTTCGGCGTGGATGATGCCACCATGGGCAAAGCCAATTCCGACGGTGGGCACCAGTTCTATATCGGATCGCTTGGCACCTTCGACAAAACCGCCGATAAAACTCTTAGGCTGTGACCCCAAAAGTGCGTCTCCACGCTGGATATGGGCAGTATCCATGGTATCGTTCTGTTCGACAGCGAAGGTATTCGTCTCATGCCAGAGACTAGCAACACCAATTCTCATCTTCTATTCCCCTCAATCAAAAGTGACTTCTGAAATCGTCTTACCGTCCAACACCTGTTCAACAATCCGAAGCGTTTGCTGATAAGCAGCATCAATCCGCTCCTGACGCGAACGGATCTGGGCATCAATTTCGTTTAGTTTTGCCTCAAATTCACCCACCATCCGCTTCACCTCTGTGGGCGATGTACCGCCGAGACTCTGGTTGTTGCGGAGGGACAGTTTCGGATCAAGAATGTGTTGGAGCTGCGCCACGGATAGGTCAATGCCTTCAGATCGTAACAGCTTCTGCGTCTCATCCCAATCCTCAAAAGTCTCCTCTTTTTTCGCCAGACCGCCGACAACGCTCCCAACGATCTCATGACATTTTCTGAATGGTAATCCCCGTTCACTAACGAGGAAGTTGGCTAACTCCGTCGCTGTCGCAAAGTTTGCGTTGGCAAGCAGTTCCAACCGATCCGTGTTAAAGTCGAGCGTCTCAAGTAGACCGGGCAAAATCCCCAAGCAGGATTGAACTACATCAAAAGCACCCCACAGCGGCGGTTTGTCCTCCTGGAGATCGCGATTATATCCCGTGGGCAACCCTTTGAGATTCGTCAACAGATCCATAAGTGCTGCATAAACCTTCCCTGTCCGTCCACGTGTCAGTTCCGCAATATCAGCGTTCTTTTTCTGAGGCATGATCGAGCTGCCTGTTGCATACGCATCATTCAGTCTGGCAATGTTAAATTCATACGTCGTCCAGTAGACAACCTCTTCACCGAGTCTCGAAAGGGTAGTCATCAACATCGTCAACGCAAAAAGGGGTTCAGCGATAAAATCACGGGAGCTGATCACGTCCAACGCATGTTCATGCGTCCCATCAAAGCCGAGCAATTGGGTCGTCAAATTCCGATCGATTGGGAAGGAGGTTCCCGCAAGCGCACAAGCACCAAGTGGATTGAGATTAGCGAGGTCGTAAGCAGCGTTCAACCGCTTCTGATCTCGAAGGAACATGCTGATGTAGGCTGTCGCCCAAAAACTGAGGCTGATTGGCTGCGCGTGCTGCGTGTGTGTATAGCCTGGCATTACCGTTTCGGCGTGTTCCTGTGCTATAGACAGAAACGCACGGCACAAGCGCGACACGCCCTGCTGCGTGTCGAGAAGCTGCTCCCGGATATAGAGATGCGCATCGACAAGCACCTGATCATTCCGAGAACGAGCGGTATGCAGTTTTCCACCATACTCACTTCCGGCACCCTCGATGAGGTAGGATTCCACATTCATGTGGACATCTTCCTTTTCCGGTTTGAGGACAAATTTTCCATCCCGAAAATCCGATTCCGCCTTGCGCAACCAAGGCAGAATCTGCCGGAGATCGTCATCAGAGATGATACGTTGCCGCGCCAACATGATCGCATGGGACTGGCTCGCCCAAATGTCGTATGGGACCAAGCGGGAATCGACATCAATGGATTGTGTGAAGTCCTCAGTTTCAGTTGACAACTCGGAGCGAAATCGACCGCCCCATAGTTTGGTGGAAGTGTTCATCGTTGACCATTCCTGAAGGTGGGAAGCTGCGGGAATCCATTAGATTTCTGTTATTGAGCCATCAAATTGGGCGGTATTATAGCACGAACCAAGCTGGGTTGACAAGCGGTGATTGTACCGTTTCCTGTGGGATAATCATGCGCCTCCAGTTAGGGATGAGGTAGCACAATCAACACATCGAAATATAAGAAGTCCCTCCCACCAGAAATAAAAAAGCCCACACCAACTCTCATTGGATATGGGCTTCCTTCGTGGATACGTTCAAGTTGGTAAGGGACTATTTCGCCGACATTTTGAGACGCTCGAGAAGTAGTGTCGTCTGCTGACGGATCTCTTCATCTTTAGCGTCACGTAATTTCTCAAGCGTTGCAATTGCCAGCTCAGACTTCTGCTGAATTGCGTAGGTAATCCCTAAGTAGTACTGGGCGTCTTCGTAGAACTTGCTGTCCGGATAGGTATCAATGACTTTTTGCAAAAGCTCTTCCGCTGTCTGGAAATTGTCATTCGCGTTGTCACCGGCAGCGTTATTTCCGTAATGGAGTGCAACATTCACATACAACTCCGGTAAGAGACCCGTTTCATTGTTTGGATCCTGCTTTACCACTTTATCAAATAGGGGCTTCCCCTGCTCAAATTTGCCACGTTTGATGTAAATCAGCGCGAGTCCAGCATTAGCCTTCGAATCATCTGGATTCTTCTGAACCGCTACTTTCAGTTCCTTAAATGCTTCTTCCTCTTTGAAGATACCTTCCATCACTCCAAAAAACTCGTCGGGCGGACTATATCCGTGGTTGAGACGGATCAAGTCACCCTCGGAAGTGAGAAATGCAACCACCGGGTACCCATTGATACCATATTTGACTCGAGCTTCTTCATTTTCAGGGTAGTCTGTATCTTCAGGATTGACCTTGAGGTTGACAAAGTCTTTCGATAGCTCAACAACTTGGGGATCCGTAAACGTTTCGGCATCCAGCCGTTTACACCAACCTCACCAATCGGTATAGAAATCCATCATGATTGGCTTGTCTGTTTTTTTCGCTTCTGCCAACCCTTCCCCGATTGTCCCCGCCCACTGAATCTTCTCCTCTGCCAGCACTATCGGATTTGCAGCAACAACTAACAGCAGCGCAGCAAGCACAATAAGCTGGTTTTGTTTCCAAACAGAATGTAACATCGTTTTTCTCCTTTAAACGAATTTAGGGATAGAAATTAAAGATTCCAAAAAAGTCCATCAATATCTTAAACGGATAGATCTAAAAAAAGTGTAGTTTGCATTGCAAATTAGTTATTGGTTGTCTTCAGAAATCGACTCGTCAGCATCAGATTCCGTTTGCATCTGCTCAAGAGTTTCGGCACTAACTGTTTTGCTACCCAATGTTGTCCGACACTTCTGGCAGGTTGTGACAAGCTTTATCAGAGTGCCACGCCTACCGAGTTTATTCTGCTGCTGGTCCGTCTCAACGTAGCGTTTGCATTGAGGACACCACTGCTGTTGCTGTATTAACATCTCACATCCCTCCTTCACTATCCTGAATCAGAGATCAATCGTCCAATCACATTTCCAAAGATTGCGGTTCAATGCCTTCCACGACCGGGTGTTAGTGCACGCACTTTCTACCGCTTCACTTCACTTCCCAACACAGAATTGAGAAAAAATTCTACCCAAGATATCTTCCGTCGTTGTTTTCCCAACAATTTCACCGAGGCAATCTAAACTGCTGTGGAGGTCAACCGCCACAAGGTCCGGAGGCATCTGTTGGGCGAAACTCTCTATCGCATGCCCAAGCGCGATCCTCCCGCGACACAGCGCATCGTGATGACGCACATTTGTCACAATTGGAGAATCACCCCATATCGCGTCACCCTCAAGGAGTTCTTGGTGAACTGCGGATTTCAACTCTTCGATTCCTCTGCTATCGAGGAGAGAAATCTGAACCACAGGTTTCTGAGCCGCATCAATGTGTAAGTCTGCAACAGTTGTAACGATAGGTAGGTCGATTTTGTTTAGAATCAGGACGGATTTACGAATCTTCGCCGCGTGGAGTAGTTCTCGATCCTCGTCAGTTAAGGACCGAGATGAATCGAACATTATTAGAAGCAGGTCAGCGCTGTCAAGATAGGCTTTACTTCGTTCGACGCCTTGCTGTTCAACAATATCCGTTGTCTGATGTATCCCGGCGGTATCTATCAGCTGGAGCGGAATCCCACCGAGGTTCAGTGGCGCTTCAATTGTATCCCGTGTCGTTCCCGGTATTTCCGTAACTATCGCTCGGTCTTCCTGCAACAAAGTGTTCAGCAAGCTCGATTTCCCAACGTTTGGTCGTCCGAGAATTGCGATGTTAACGCCCTCCCGCAGGAGTTTGCCGTCCGATGCGCTCGCAATCAGCCGATCCAAATCATCAAGGATGTCTTGGGCGGTCTGCCTCATAGCCCTTAAATCCATGAAATCGAGTTCTTCTTCAGGAAAATCGATAGAGGCTTCGATTTCCGCAAGCAAATCTGCAAGCCGATCGTTGAGTACGTTAATCGTTTGGGACAACCTACCGGACAGTTGGTCTATCGCAATTTGACGGGAGAGGTCAGTCTTTGAACGAATCAAATCTACGACCGCTTCTGCCTGCGCTAGGTCTAACCGACCATTGAGAAAGGCGCGTTTGGTAAATTCCCCTGGTGCCGCAAGACGGGCCCCGGCTTTTAACGTTAGTTCAAGCACACCTCTGAGAGGGACAATACCACCGTGGCAGTTAAACTCAACCACATCCTCGGCTGTATACGATTTTGGAGCCCGCATGATACCAAGCATTACTTCATCGATAACCTCGCCTGACGATGACCGGATAACATGCCCGTAATTCAGCGTGTGGCTCGGCAACTCAGCCGCGGAAACGTGGCGAGACGAACGAAAAATCTGGCAGGCAATGGGAATAGCAAGACTACCGCTCACTCGGACAATACCAACACCACCCTCGCCCCGCGGTGTCGCAATGGCTGCGATCGTATCCCATTCAATCATACTGCTTTGCGTTTGGCTCATATCCTTCGCGCGTGGTGACAGCAACGCGCCGCATCATTCCCTCACCTCGGCTATACGTGCGAATATCCTCATCCGATTGTAAGGTAACGTGAATAATTCGGCGGTCACGAGGAGGCATCGGCTCTAAAACGATTTCTTGATGGGTTTGTTTGACCTTGGTGGCAGCACGATGCGCTAGATCTACCAGCGTCTGCTCACGGCGTTCACGGTATCCTTCCGCATCAACGAAGACCTTTTTCTTCACGAGTGAAGACCTATTTAATATACAATTCAACAAATATTCGACAGCGTTTAGTGTCTGCCCGTGTTTACCGATTAGTATGCCGGGATTATCAGTGCTCACCGTGAGATGTACACTTCCATTGATAATTTGAGATTCAATCTCCGCCTCGAGCCCCATATGACTCAGAATTTCATGAAGTATCGCCTCTGGCGTCGAAGAAATATCCTCTTTTAGGGTCACGCGGATTTTAGCGAGTTTTGCCCCCAAGCCAAGGATACCCTTCGTAGGTTCATGTAAAACCCTCACACTCACTTGCTCACGACTAACACCAAGTTCCTTAAGCGCAGCTTCCAAGGCCTCTTCCGTTGTATTTTCTTCAACTTCAATATATTGGTGCACGATACAATGTCCTCCCGAATAACCGCATAATATCTATAGTTGAATGGTGTCATTGAGATCTATGATTCGCGTTCCGCATCTCACGCCTTGCGACCCGCGTTTGGGGACTGTCGTTTCCTAGATTGAGGTTGTTTTCTTCTCGATGAGGCTTCAACAGGGGTAGCTTCTTCCTCTTCATCGGATTGCCATAATTTAGGTAAGTATTGTTGACCGATGGTAAAAATATTGTTGCATAGCCAATAGAGTGCCAACCCTGAGGCAAAATTATAAAGGATAAAAACAAAGAGCAAAGGCATAAATTGCATAATCTTTGCTTGTACATTGTCGGTCGTAGGTGCCATACCACCCGACGTTTTCTGCTGCAACCAAGTAGTGAAACCGTTGACAATCGGTAATAATCGAAATGCATCTCCAATGAATGGAATCGAAAAGGGAAGGGTGAATAACACATCAGGGGCGGAAAGATCATCTATCCATGAGACGAAAGGTGCGCCCCGTAGTTCAACTGCGTTGCCGAGCAGTGCAAATAGTGCAATGAAGACCGGGATCTGTGGGATCCATGGGATGCAACCCCCGAATGGATTAACGCCATGTTCTTTGTACAGCTGCATGGTCGCCTTATTAAGTTTTTGCGGATCATCCCGATGCTTTTCACGGAGTTCTGTAAGCAGGGGTTGCAGTTTTTGCATCGCCTGCATAGATTTGTAACCTTTACGGGTCAGTGGATATGAGACCACTTTTACCAACAAAGTCAGAAGAATAATGGCAATTCCATAATTATTGATAATACCGTAGAAGAAATTCAGGAGCCAAAGCATGACCCAAGCAATATACCAAAAGAAACCGAAGTCGATAATATCAGCGAGTTGGAGATCTTCTGCCTGAGCTCCCGGTGGCTCGATCGCCTTTAGAGCCGTATACTCCTTTGGACCGACATAAATGCGGAATTGATCTGCCCGGCTATCGTTGGAATCTAATGAAAATCCAGGGACAATCAGGCTTGCGGCTTCCGATGGTGCAGCAATAGCTGCTGGCGCCGTTGCGCCGTTGTCTGACAGGGTTTCTAGTTCGTATGTTGCACTGAGCATCCCATCTGGAATCATGAGCGCAGCAAAATACTTATTATTCATACCTGCCCATAAGACCGGATTCGTACTCTGAGCGTCATCAAGTTCTTTTTCAGGCTTACTAGAGCCACTGCTCAAGACTCTGGCACCTTCACTTTTCGGGGTGTGTCGCCCACGACTACCATTCTTGATTTCATGTGGAAGCAGGTCAGCATTGATCCCAGGCCCCCAACGGAGTTTATATCCGTTACGGTTATCGCTCATTGTATCAAGAGAAATTAAGGGTTGATTGGATAAATTCTGGAACATTAGCTCGAGGTCAACGTAATACCTATCATGGTAAAATGTAAATTTCTTGAGGACCCTGAGGTTGTCTCCGATCTGCTTGCTGAATGTAAGGGTATCCTGCGGATTCTGATGTGTGAGAATGAGCTCCATTTTGTCTGCCTGCCAGAACGTGTCCATAGCATCAACCGTCAAACCCGGATTAAGAAAATGGACCGACAAACAGTTCTGAGCCGTTTCCGGAATCAAGTTAAACAACGATCCATGCAAACCGGACCTGTCGGGATATCCTTTAAGTGCCCATTCATGTGCGTAAGCAAATCGCCCAACTGAAAACATTATATGATACTTCCCGGTTTCAACCTGAACCGTTTCACTCTCCCTAACCGGTTGACGGGAACGTGATGGCACCTCTACTTGATCTGATTGAGTCGTATCAACTGTTTCTCCACTGGAAGATGACGATGAATCCGGTGAGAGGGGTGAGGTCTCCCTCAATTGCTCAGTCCCTTGCTCAGTTGTTTCCGGGGGTTCGGGAAGGTTTCGACCATAAAACCAACTCCAACCGAACATCACCGCAACCATGAGTACAAGGGCTATGACATAACGTTTCTCCATTTAAAGAATCTCCTCGTGACAATTTCATCAATAATAGAATTACTTGAGGGGGTGGTACCCGCCGGGGTGGTAAGGGTGACACTTGGATAGCCGTTTAAGCGCAAGCCACCCTCCTTTCAAAGTTCCATACTTTGTAATGGCTTCAAGGGCATATTGAGAGCACGTGGGATAAAAACGGCAGGTTCGCGGAAAGAGAGGTGAAATCAGTTTACGATAACAGTGTATGGCATAGATGAGTAAGATTTTCATGGTATTGACCCAACGGCTCATAAATTTCAGAGCTATTAGGTCTGCACATGCTACATTACTCAGATTTGCAAACCTTAGCTCGCTGTAGCAGTTGCAAGAATGACGCTTGAATTTGCTGACATTTCACGCCGACCGCCGCACTCCTGCCAACAGCGACAATATCATATCCTTGAGATATCTGCCGTTGTGATAGCCTAAAAGATTCTCGAATCAGGCGTTTGAGGCGGTTCCGTTTAACACTGTTTCCGATTTTTTTACTGACAGTGATACCCAAGCGGGTGGAGTATAAAGATTGCTTGAAAACATAGATAACAAGATGGCGATTCCAGTATTTCTTCCCTTTTTTATACCCCCGTTGAAACTCCCAACGTTGTGTCAGTCTATCTGGATGGATTTTACGCGCCATATTAAAATCTCTGGAGTCGAAGCCGCTGCTCCCACTGCTGTCCATCAATTTGTCCTTGCAAATACGCCGTATAATTTACAACCTGAGCCTCCAAACTTATCTGTGGTATACCATTCTCGTCCTCTGCCATCACCCGTATCGCATCAATTGTGTCTGCTTGTGTCTGCACCGCATGCACAAGTGCAAAAATTATCAGGAACTCCTCCTTGATTGCGCGTTCGGAGAATGCACGCGGGATAAAGTTTAGTAGCACTACGTTCTGATCGTCTTTTAGACGACCATTCTTTAACCGCCAATGAACAACCCGGATCTGCTTCTCCACAAAAAGCTGCCGCAACACCTCACCCCGTAGCGAAATTGGCACCTTGGGGACCGTGACAATAGGTGGTTGATCTACCTCCGGTAAATCTGGAAGATCGTACGGCACAAAACCGATCAACGCTGCAGGCGGTTTACCGACTTCAAATGCAATCACAAGTGGCTCACTGTTCTCTGGATGGCGTATCACTTCATGAAGTTGTCGTCCAGTATTCTGTCGGTTGGTGTTTCCCCAACCCTCCATCAGGGCAAACTCGTAGTAATAATCTTCTGGAGCGTGTAACGTACAAGCTAACAGTAGGTAGGAGTTACGCAGTTGAGGTGTAAATTGGTTTATTGAGATAATCCCGGACAGCATCTCTGATAATGGAGAGTTTAGCTTCAAACCAACTGATGCCTGTCAAAAACCGGTGTCGCTCCAAACGTAGAAATGCTCTCAATGCGAGACCGATATGGTTCCGTTGTGCCACCGCCTTGCGCGCAAAACACCTTTCAACGCCAACAAATTGCTTGATACCGCGATGATATTCTTCAATAGCCCAACCCAACTCAGCATATTTGAGTCGAAATAGTTCGTTCATTGAGAGATCACTTGTTGCCCAATATTCAATGTTGCCGTTTTTGGAAACGATCCTGAACACTTTAATCAATCCGTATCCCTTCAGATGAACGATAGTCCCTTTGTTGCTAATTGGTAACTGGCTGACCGGTTGATTGCCTTGTCTATTGAGGTTGACCTGTCGATTCGACTTCAATTGGGTCAACCAGTGCCATTGATACTTTTGAATCGTCTTTAGATTCTTCAAACTGCTGTACCAACTGTCAAACACGACGCACTCTGGAGCAAACCCTCTGGCATCAGCGGTGGCAATCAGTGCTTGGAAGTGGTCATTTTTGGTCAAACCATCATGGGCTTTATTATACAAGCGATAGTCGCAAGGAATGTGACTGTCACCATCGGTCCACATCAGTGTAATGAGGTTAATGCCTGATACCACTTGTTGGTGTTTGCCTGACCAGTGACGGGTGACAAGATCCATCTTCTGTGCATACGGTTTATCAAGCGTTGAGTCGTCTATGACTAAAACGCCTTGGGTTTTGTTGACACAAGGTGCTGCCTCACGCCACAACGATTCTGAATCAGCAGGCAGTCTATACAACAACCGATTCAATGAGTCATGGGCAGGTGGATTATCGTCTGAAGGCTGCACGCGGGCTGCCTCTGTGCAACTGTAGGTACTCGGGGTGGCTATCACAAAGTTGATGTAGTCATATTCGGTACATTTGGCTGGATTCATAAACACTATTATAACCTATTTGGATGCTCAACTGCGTAACTCCTAAGTAGGAATGGAAGACTCAATATCAAGAAATTAGAAATATACAAACGAATATACGAGTACATAAGCAAAAGAACAGAAAAGCATTGACGAGTTGTTGTGATTTTTCTCAATAGATACAATTTTGTCCCCACCGAGATGATACCTGCCGTTTTCGGCGTGTCCTGTCAACTTCTATCGAGACACAGTTTCAGTTAATGTAAAGGTATTTTTTCCAGGCTTCGTCATAGGATCGACCATTGCGGCTCAGGTACAGATAAGAGATAATTGAAGGAGCTTTGGGGGAACGTTTGGGGAACATACGCGCTTCATGAGGCGTACGATCGCCTTTCTCGGCATTACACTTTTTACACGCTGTCGCCACATTTTCCCAAACGGTCGTACCTCCTCTCGAACGCGGTTTGACGTGATCAATCGTTAGCGTTGATGGTGGAAAATGTTCATTGCAATATTGACATGTGTATTGATCGCGGACCAAAACATTCTTACGCGAAAATTTCACAACACAGTGAGGGATATGAACATAGTTCACCAAACGGATTACCAACGGTATCTTCATCGAAACAGTCGGCGAACGAATCTCAAGATCAGAAACTTCCTCCATGCACGCTACACCCTTGACAAGCATCTTCATTGCACGCCTCAGGTTGCAAACGTTAATCGCTTCATAGCTCGCATTTAATACCAGCACATTTGCGTCCATGGTTCCCGTTCCAATCACGAAGCCTAAATTACCGAAAACATGAAAATTGAAATAATTGTAACACACCTATCTTTGAACCTGCAAGCAAAATATCCACTCCTTCATCCCCTGACTGGCTTGATTTCAAGGGCGTTTTCTTTGACATCCAGAACGTTTGATGATAGAATCGCAGCGAGCCTATCGGTGAACGAGGAAATCCAATGAACTGGCGGACTATATTTCGGCGTCGCACATCACATTCCAGGTTTTACAAAGGGGGTGCTCTGCTCGTTTCTTTACAACGTAAACCGCACGCTTCCCAACCCACATCCAAATATCATCACTGGTCGCCGATAGTCAATCGAGCCCGAATGCGCCGACGCGCACGCTTATCGTTTCTTACCGCCTTGCTGCTACACGTGATGGCAGTTGTCATAGTTAGCATTAATTTGCCCAGATGGTATCGACCACCGCCCCCGCTGGAGCCGATTATCGCGGAACTCATCGAGGTCGAACTTCATTCCCAACGCCTCCACCCCGTAGATGTAAAAAAACCGATCTTTCATGTGAACACCCTCGCTCAGCCCCACGCAAGTGTTTCCCCTACCCCACCACCAGTGTCTCCAAGAGCTTTGGCGGTGCAGATAGATCAGGTGATCCCACCAAGTCAGGCATCGGCTCAACCGCTGAGTACGGCTGCCGACCTATTCCCCGCATCAGATACGCCGTTTGGAGCAGCGTCCAAAGATGATTGGGATTTGCAGGAATCAATCGGCAAACCGCTGGAAACCGTAACTGAACTTCCCCAGCCAATGCCCACTGAAGTCGAGCGTAATATCTCACAAATACAGAAATCCCAAACTGATAGTGTTGAGAAGCAATCGCTAGATCGCGATGCACAAATTGGATCGGTTCTTCAAACGATCGCCAGCGGTATCGCGAGTGGAAAGAGTTCGCCAACCGCAGATATTGTCTTTTTATTGGACACCAGTGGCAGCATGGAAGATAACATCCGCGCGGTGGGAAGGCATTTGATAGATATGGTAGAGATCTTCCGAGCAGAACAGTTGGATTTTACGATGGCAGTGGTACCGTTTAAGTATCTGGTACAGCACTTCCATCAACCAACGAAGGACTATGAGAGGTATGAACGTCTTTTGGAAAACATCAAGTGCGGTGGCGCTGAACGGGCTTATCATGCAATTGTCAAATCGATTACAAGGATAAAATTCCGGCCAGAGGCGCGCCGCCGTTTTATCCTCATCACCGATGCGCCGTGCACAGGTCCCTATACAATCCAAGAGGTACTGCAACGATGTTGGGACGCGGGAATAACGTTGGACATAATTGGGGGCGTAACTGACAGGGCCGAAACTGACGATCCACTCAAAGCCGAACGTGAGCAGAAAGCACTGGCGAGAAAAACCGGCGGGGCGTGGTTCCCGATACCCAAAAATTAAGCGATCTATTTAATACTCTTTTAGTCCCCCATCCGGGGTAATGAGTGGTGGACGCACATACGGCTCCGGAGGGTAATGCTTGAACGCCTCCTCGTTGAGTTCAATCCCAATTCCCGGCGTGTCAGGAAGGATTAAATAGCCGCCCTCCCGCTTGATTGGGGTCTTGACAAGGTCGCGTTTTGGGACTTTATCTTCATCCAATGCATACTCTTGCACAGCAAGGTTGTGAATGGCAGCATCAATCTGCACACACGCTGCGGTGAGAACGCAACTCAACGGGTTGTGCGGGACCACACCGATGTAACTAGCCTCTGCAAGTGCTGCGATTTTCTTGACATTGGTAATGCCCCCGGCAAGCGCCAGGTCAGGACGGACGAATGCAGCACCGTTGTGATTCAGCAAATCTCGGAACTGGTAAATTGTGTAGAGCCGTTCTCCCATAGCAAGCGGCATCGGAACGCTAGCCGCAACGTACTCCCATGCGTCCATGTTTTCAGGTTCAATCGGATCCTCAAAAAAATACAGGTCATACGGCTCAAGCGCGCGTCCCACAGCGATCGCTTCTGCCGGGGTAAGCCGGTTGACGACATCGATCATAACATCCACATCTGGACCTACAGCATCTCGAACCGCTCCGACCCGCTGCTCAGCATTGCGAATCATCGCGGTATAACTCATGCTTTCCAGACCGCGTCCCTCCTCGAAATCGAATACACCAAAATCACCGAACGGATATAGCCGAACCGCAGTGTATCCATCTTCAACACACGCAGATGCCTGCTCTGCCAGTTCTTCGGGCGTGGTCCCACCCAGATGCGTATAAAGACGAACCTTTTCCCGTGTGGGTCCGCCAATCAGTTCATAAACCGGTGCACCAAACACTTTGCCTTTGATGTCCCATAAGGCAATATCGATTGCACCAATAGCAGACATCACATCTGCGCCACCCCGAAATAGACAACGACGGAATGTGTGCTGCCAGTGGCGTTCAATGTGCAGCGGGTTCTTGCCAACAAGGTATTCAGCACAATATTCGACCCCCGCCATTGGCAAAAATGGTGTCCCCCCGGTGCCGCTTGCGGGATGAAGTTCGCCAACCCCCGTGATCCCCTCATCCGTCTCAACCTTGACGTACATGAATCGACTGGCTCGAAGTGTCTCAATTTTAGTAATTTTCACGATATACCTTCCCTCAATCAATCTTTGTGTTGAACCAGCCGTATTTTAACCCGACCAGATCTCGATGACAACAACTTTCACGTATCTCACAGAAGACAATCCATTTTGACCGTGGAACGGAGCAATCTGATTGACGATACGCTGGTAGTATGCTATCATAATTGGCATATAATTTCATGGCATGGTCAGCGACCAATGAAAGGCATTTGACATTAGCTAATTTTACTTTTCAATGCAGGTAAAAATGGGAATTAGAAGACATTTCAGAAGTACGCTAATCACAGGAATTTTAACGTTGATACCGTTGGGTGTCACCTTCTTTGTGCTGAAGTTCCTTTTCACTACAATTGATGGCTGGCTGAAGCCGATAATGTCGCCGATAATGTCAGAGGTTTTGGGGTTGGAGGAAACATATCACATCGGTATGGGAGCGCTAGCGACAATCCTGCTCGTCTACTTAGTGGGTTTGGTTGTCTCTAATTTTTTGGGGCAAAAGCTACTTGGAGCGGGCGAGAAAATCTTAACAAAAATTCCGCTCGTGCGCGAGGTATACGCACCTGTCAAACAGGTGGTGCAAATGGCTTTACTCCCCTCAAATTCGAGCAAATTTACGCGAGTGGTCGCGATTCGGACCCCCGGATCGCCGATGCGTGTCATCGGCTTGGTTACTGGAGAGTTCCGCGAGGAAGGCAATCCTGTTCCACTCGTCTCTGTTTTTGTGCCAACCAGTCCAAATCCGACAACAGGCGTTTTGCTCTTCTGTGAACCAGAGATTCTCTACGAGACAAACCTGAAAGTTGAAACAGCTATGAAAATGCTGATCTCGGGTGGGATTGTTGCCCCCGATGACTTCACTATTCGGCAGCAGATACAGGAACAGATCAACATAAATCCCAAATCTGAATGACGGCACAGTCTATCAACTCATAAACCAACTCGTGAACTCATATCGCTTGGCCTTGATAAGTACCCCCTACCGATAACCAAGCAAAACCGATACGGAGACCTAAATGGCTGGTATAGATCTACGAGAAAAGTTAGAAAATGGTGGCATTGTATACGGCACAATGCTGAGTCTATCGCGGAATCCCCGCTGGGCAAGAGCTATTGGTCAACTCCAGTTCGACTATGTGATCATCGATAACGAGCATTCAGCATATAGCCGGGGAGAGGTAGCCGATTTCATCGCAGCAATCAACACGACAGGAACGACATCCATCATCCGCATCCCAATTCCTTCGTCTCATTATGTAACCATGGCGCTTGATGCCGGTGCACACGGCGTTCTCGTCCCATACTGTGAAACCGTTGCGGAAGTCAAAGAGGTGGTCGCGGCAGCCAGATGGCGTCCGTTAAAAGGGGCACTCGTGGACAACGTGATGGATACGGGGGAGTTCCCAAGCGAGACATCGAAAGCGTATTTGCAGGAAAGAAACCGCAATACCGTTGTCATGATTGGGATTGAGAGCGTGCCTGCAGCTGAGAACTTGGAGAAAATCTTGGATGTCGGTGGGATTGATGCAATTTTCGTAGGTCCCAACGACATGAGCATCACAATGGGTATCCCAGATCAGTACGATCATCCGGATTTTGAGGAGATGCTCCGCTTTGTGATCCGTACAGCCGGCGCACGAAATATCCCCGTCGCGGTCCATCTGCAATCCGTCGAGTTGTCAAAGAGGTGGATTCAAGAAGGGGTTCGATTTGTCCTCCACAAAACCGACGTTGGTGCACTACACGAAGGTTTCCAACGCGACTTCGACCAACTTCGACAAGTTGGCGATGAAATCTCCGGACAGACAACCGAAAAGGCTAAAAAATCGGACGTGGTTATTTAACCGACGAAACCTGTTCGAGAGAAAGCGTCACGGCGAAATTCGTTCAATTCGCCAATTATCATCGGATTGCCGGGTGTAACGAAGTCGATCATGTAGGCGACTTGGACGACCACTCCAGAACTCGATCATGTCTGGGGATAAACGGTAACCACCCCAATCCGATGGCAGCGGAATATTTTCGTCCTGATACTGGGCTGCCAACTCTTTGAATCGTTCTTCCAATACTGCTCGATTCGGGATAACTTCGCTCTGTTTTGACGCCAACGCAGCCAAACGGCTATCGACGGGACGGGTCTGAAAATAGTTGTTGGAGTTTTCACGAGAAACCTTGCTCACCCCTCCAGTGATACGCACCTGCCGATCCAGTTCACGCCAGTAAAAGACCAACGCTGCATTCGGATTCTCTGCAAGTTCCTCCCCTTTTTGGCTCTCGTAGTCGGTATAAAAAACAAAACCCCGCTCATCGTGTCCCCGGAGCAGCACAATCCTCGCTGAAGGTATCCCGTCCTTCGTTGCTGTTGCCAACGTCATCGCGTCCGGCAGATCAATTTTCGCATCTATCGCCTCTTGAAACCACATCTCAAACTGATTAAAGGGATTTGTATCTAGGTCTTGCTCGTTCAAGCCAGCGTCGGTATATTCTCTGCGAAGTTTTGTCATACCCCAAAAAATCTCCTTACGGCTAACACTTCTTGAAAACTAACAAATCAATTGCTTCAGTTACCGGCGATGGTTCTTTTTCATTATCCGCAGCCTTTTCCATCGCCAGCAATCCTGCTTGAAATTCCTCGTCTGACATAAATTCAAACGTTGAGTACGACCTCATTTTGATACGCTGGTAGTACGCCTGTAAACTGTCGTCGATTTTCTGCAGAATGGTTTCCAAAGCAACCTTCTCAAACCCGTTTGCGGAAAATAAATCTTCAACTGCTTCCAGGCATGGAAGATTCTGGTTGTCAATCCCTTTGGCAGTTGGAAAGAATTCATAGTGTATCACTGTATCCAATCGGTCTCTGTAGGAGTTTCGGATAAACACAAGGCCGTGCGGTTTGAGGATACGATGCAACTCCTTGCAGCAGAGATTCAAGTCATCGAAATGATGAATAACCATCGACAGAAATGCAAAATCATATTGCTGACCGTCTACAGGTATTTCTTCTGCTTTGCCTTCTATATAGGAAATCCTTGGATTGGTATTACTTTCTTCAGCGATTTCTCGCATTTTATCCGATGGTTCAACACCGATAACGGAAGCATGAAAATACTCAGCCAAATGGGGTGCATATCGACCGGTCCCCGATCCAAGATCGAGAACGGTAAACCCACTCGGTCGGGGAAGATATTTCGCAAGGGCTTCCATCCAGAGACGAATAGTTTCCGCAGAATGTGCGCGTCCTTGCTGATAGTTTTTGTACTGGTTCTGATTGTAATCAACTTTTTTCATGATCTTACTACTGTTCTGTCAAATAAATTATGATAAGCACCTTCATTGCGATGGCCGGTGCGGTTAAAAACCGCACCTACCGGGCCTGGGGAACATAGAGAATTACTGATTTATGCTCTGAAACCTTATACAGTTTGTGCTACATTTTTCTGACAATGTACTACGCTTCACGAATCGGATTGAATCTCGGCAATAATCGCATCTGTCATTTCGACGGTACCGACTGTTTTCAGTCCCGGCTGCTGGATATCAACGGTGCGGAACCCTTTGTCAATTGCAGAGTCAACCGCTTTTTCTATAGCCGCAGCTTCCGCTTCAAGATCGAAGGAGTGGCGAAGCAAAAGGGCTGCGGACAAAATCTCTCCAATCGGATTGGCAATCCCTTGCCCGGTGATGTCCGGCGCGGTACCGTGAATTGGCTCATAGAAACCCTGTTTAGCGTTACCGTAGCTCGCCGATGGGCACATACCGAGTGAGCCGACCAACACAGCTGCTTCGTCGGTGAGGATGTCGCCGAAGATATTTCCCGTCACCATAACATCAAATTGGCTCGGATTCCGGATGATATGATACGCACACGCATCCACTAAAATATGATTCAACTCAACGTCCGGATAATCTTGGCTGACCTTTGTCGCAACCTCTCGCCAAAGTTTTGAACTTTCTAGCATGTTTTCTTTCGCCACAGAGGTGAGCTTTTTGGAACGCTTTCGGGCGAGCTCAAAACCAGCGCGCACGACACGATCGATTTCCCGTGTCGTGTAAGCGAGTGTATTGCAGCCACGTTCTCCGTCTGCGTGTGGTTCGATACCGCGCGGTTCTCCGTAGTATAAACCGCCAGCCAACTCACGAATCACGATAAAGTCCAACCCCTCGCCGACGATCTCGTCCTTCACCGGCATGACAGGTGCCAACGCCTTCCTCCCACGAATTGGGCGTAGGTTCACAAAAAGGTCAAGCTCTTTGCGAACTGTCCCTACAGCGCGTTCGGGACGCTCTGCGCTCGGCACGTCCTCCCACTCTGGTCCGCCCGCTGCACCGAATAGGATTGCGTCAGATTTTCGGCATAGGTCTAACGTCTCTTGCGGCAGGGCTGTACCCGTTTCATCAATCGCGCATCCGCCGAGAAGTCCATATTCATACTCAAATCGATGTCCATATTTGTCTTGGATAGTATCCAATACCCGAATAGCCTCGGCTGTGACCTCTTGACCGATTCCATCTCCGGGTATTACGGTTATTTTTGCGTTCATTAATTTCTCTTTCAAAGCCTCCTCATAAATTATAGTAGATTTTAGAATTATTTGGACATTCCAAACCGGTGCGGTTGAAAACCGCACCTACCGTTCTCCTGTTTGGTAGGCACTATTTCCAACAGTGCCGATGCAATGCGGTTGCAAACCGCACCTACCGGCCCCGATAAATCCCCCCGATAAATCGGGACAGGCCCGATAAGATCGGGGCAGGCCCGATGAACCGGGACTCCGACAAGCCGAGAGCAGGTCCCGATTCTCGGGATTCACGGAACGGAACAGGCGGGATCGAAACCGAGGGGCGAAAGTGTCTATCTGTTTTTAGGATTCACCATAAATACCGCCCCAATGGATTGGGGGACTGCAGCCATATTAGAACCTACATCAACTTGTTGCGCGTTCCATAATCTCTGTCATCCGAGCGACAAACGTAGGCGGGTCCACGGGATTGCCATCAACCAGTGACGCACCTTCATAAAGCTGTAAAATACAGTTCTTGATAAGGGTTTCATCGCCTTGGTTCTGGTTGAGCTGCACGAGATTCTTAATCAACGGATGGGAAAAGTTAAGCTCCAAGATACGCTTGGATCCAGCGAAGTCCTGATTCATCATTTTCATCATCCGTTCCATGTGCGAGTCCATACCATCCGCCCCAACCACCAAGGTTACCGCTGAATCGACCAACCTTTTGGAAGCAACCACATCTTCCACCTTATCGCTGAGGGTTTCCTTGAAAATAGAAATCAGCGTCGCATCTTCAGTTAAGGTCTCTTCTTGGCTGTCTTCCTCGGTCTTCAGATCTATATCCGCTTTTTCGATGCTTTTCAGCGGTCTCTCATCATATTCAAGCAGGTGGGGAATATTGAACAGATCAACGGGATCCATAAAAAACAGCACCTCAATCCCCTGTTTTCTGAAATATTCCAAGTTTGGATTCCGTTCGACAGCCTCCCTGTGATCGCCTGATAGGTAATAAATTTCCCCCTGATCTTCCGACATCCCGGCGACATAATCCTTCAAGGAAGTAAACTTGCCGCTTTCAGTTTTGGTCGACTCAAACCGCAAGAGATCAAGCACCCGATCTCGGTTGACGAAATCTGAACTGAGCCCTGCCTTGAAGAGCAGACCGAAATTCCTGAAGAATGTCTCGTATCTCTCTGAATCTTTTTCCACCCAATCTTCCAACAGAGAGAGCACCCTGCCCGTTAAGGTTTCACGGATCCGCGCCATGACAGGACTCGATTGTGTTACCTCACGCGACACATTCAAAGGCAGATCTTCGGTATCCACCACCCCTGACATAAATCGAAGGTATTCGGGAAGGAGTTCTTTGCAATCATCTTGGATAAAAACCTTGCTCGAATACAGGTGTAGCGAGTTCAGATCTTCTTCCCTGAGAAACCTGAGCGGCGGCGTTTCTGGTATAAACATTAACGCTTTGAAATTCACGCGACCTTCAAGAGAGAGGTGCAGGTGACCGAGCGGCGGATTGAGGTCGTTTGATATAAATTTATAGAACTCATTCCGCTCCTCTTCCGTCACTTCATTCCTGTTCTTATGCCACAACGCACTGACGGTGTTCACCTGCTTCCCATTGACCGAAACGGGAAAATCGACAAAATTGGAATATTTCGTGATGACCTGTTCAACGCGATAGGACTCACTGAATTCCTTGGATTCATCTTTGAGCTTAAAGGTGATTTGGGTGCCCCGCTGCGGACGTTCAATCTCCTTGACGCTAAACTTGCCTTCGCCTGTCGACTGCCACCGGAATCCCTTTGAGTCGGCATCTGCGTGGCGCGTTTCGATGGTGACTTCATTCGTAATCATGAATACCGAATAGAAACCGATACCGAACTGACCGATCAGGTTGGCGTCGAAAGGTTTGTCTCCTTCCTTCATCTGCTCCAAAAACTCCAGCGTTCCCGAACTGGCAACGGTGCCGATCCTTTCGGTCAAATCTTCCTTGGTCATACCGACACCCGTATCGGTAATCGAGAATGTCTGTGCATCGGAATCAACGGCGATGTCAATCCGCAAAGGCGCTTCAGGGTTTACGATATCCTTATCCGTCAATTGCCGGAATCGGATTTTGTGCAAGGCATCGGAAGCGTTGGAAATTAGTTCGCGGATGGCGACTTCGGGGTGAGTATAAAGCGAGTGGACAATGAGATGCAAGAGTTGCTTCATTTCTGCCTTATACTCAAATTCTTGGATTTCTTCGGTGGTGTTGCTATCAGCCATGATTCAAAATTCTCCTTTCTTCGTAACTTTTAGTAAAGTTTAGAATTATGGTAGATTTTACAATTACTTAGACATTCCCACTACACAGCCAACCCCCTAAATCCCGCCCCCGATAAATCCCCCGATAAGATCGGGGCAGGCCCGATGAATCCCCGATAAATCGGGACAGGCGGGACTCCGACAAGCCGGGAGCAGGCAGGCGGGATATACCACTTGTCAGGGAGACTTGGGAAACCTCTCGAAGGTCGGAGTTATGGGTAATGTTTACTTATTTTTATAATTCACCATAATTGAGGGGTATGCATAAATCGCTTTCGTGTGGGAGCAATCTGCGATTCAGACAAATGGCACATGTCGCCCCGCTGGGGCTTTGGGGTATGGGGCTATCCGTATGCTATAAACATGTCGCCCCGCCCCGATAAATCGGGATTCAAAACTGGGGCTAAATGCACCCTGTCCCGTCTTAAGCAAGTTTCAATATTAAATATGCACATTTTACATCGATGGCGGGCGGGGAAACCCCGCCCCTACGGGTGCGACACCTACTGAGAATCGAAAGTTTATTATTCAATATTGCTTAAAATAGTCCCGTTTTCACTTTCCGGTTTCTATCCCCGATAAATCGGGATCCCGACCTTTCGGGAGAAGCAGCGCCTACCAAACATGGGGTTTGTTAGATTATCGAATGTGCAAGATTCCAGTTGTCTGCCGCATCTAAGCCCCCTCACCCTTATTCGCCATAACGATATACACCGGATCCGTATGCTCATCGGTCTGTGGGGTGCAATCCAAAAAGGTGATCTTCGCATAGCCACCCGCTAAACAGAAATAGTGCTGCACCAATTCGGCGTGTTCAGCATCAGAGGTTACACGCCAGATGTACACCGCTTTCGTTGGGAATAGACGATTCGAGAAAATGACGATAAACTGACCATCTGGCTGAAGAATGCGATGCACCTCACGGAAGACCTCGACCGGCTTCGTTAGGTACTGCATCGAAACGGTCATGATTACCGCCGCAAATTCTCCATCGTCAAAAGGGAGGGTTGGATTGGCATTGAGGTCATGAATTACATATTCATCAAGCACCGGATTGACTTGGAGTTCCACCGCGTTTAAGCCCAATCCGACCATACGTTCAGTAGGAAATCCTTCGGGGAGGTGAGAAAAGGCACTGCTCATGAGGTCTAATATGACAGCATTTCTCGGAAGGGTTTGATCGAAAAAGTCCTGGATCGCGGCGATCGCGTTGTCGTCAATATGGGTGACGATACGTGGTTCTGCATAAAACAGGTGATCATCGGTTTCGTCAGTTCGCCCAAAGGCTACAGGGGGTAGTGCTTTTTTCATGTGGAGAACCGTTATAAATTTAAGTACATACCAACAGCTTTATACTTCCATAGTCTCATCGCATACTTAACTGTATCTTCAGCAGACGATGCAGCTCTTTAATTGGCTGCTTATGGTCATCAACTCGTAGATCGATATACCGATCATTATAACCACCCTCTCCACCGCCATCACGTACAACAAGCAACCCCGCCGCCTGCTGCCCCCGGCGGTCTCCCCCGTTCTCCTGACCCGCGATGAGTGCTGCCATCAGTTTCTCCGCCAGTTCCCCGTCTGTTTCCTCAAATGCCTCAGCCATCGCATCGACGACCGCTTCGCCAGCAAGCAAGTTGCCCTGCGCTGTGTAATTTTTACCGATACGTGCGCCCGCCCATTCGAGACATTCATCACCGGTGTGATTCGCGACGTTGCCGTCCGCATCAATAATTCCGACCTGACGCTGTGATCTGCCATCGTCCTCAGCAATTAGGCGATCCAACGTTTGTTGGGCAGAGAGTCCGTCTTCCAGAAGTTTCAAGCCTTTCGATCCATACGTCGTATTTGTCCACGATTGGGTCGCCACCGCACCGACACCTGCCTTTGCCCAAGGGACAACAGCACCAACAGCAAAAAACTTGGATTGAACGGCAACCCCAAGATCACCATTCTCCGGGTCACGCCCCACAATCGAAAAGGTTGTGACAAGGAGGTCGTTCACTTTAGAATTGGGTTGGTCCGGTTCCGTACCGGCGATGGCAAGGAAGCCGGTATAGATTGTCGCACAGACAAGCCGGAGGGGTGACATGCAGGATCTCCTTTTTACATGATGCTTGAAACGAGAGGCAGGGGGTTCAAGGGGTGGATAATTGGAAGGTTTCCCCGCTCCCTCCTCCTCCAATCGTTAGCGTTTGACGTTGAACCCGTCCTAATGTTTATTAGATCGGATCTTCATCGCCTCCGCGTGTCCTTGAAGTCCCTCAATCTGGGCGAGTTTGACAACGGCTGGCGTGACCTTTTCTAAGGCGGTTTTGGTGTAGGAGATAACACTTGTCTTTTTCAGAAAATCATCAACGCTTAACGGCGATGCGTACTTCGCTGCTCCGCCTGTAGGCAGGATGTGACTGGGACCGGCGATGTAGTCACCAACAGATTCGGGGGTGTAAGGTCCCAGCATAATCGCTCCCGCATTACGGATGGCACCGACCCACTCGATTGGATTTTTTACCTCTAACTCGACATGTTCAGGGGCGATTTCGTTGGTGATCTCGACCGCTTCGGTTAAATCTGCGACGATGAACGCCACCCCGTAGTTTTCAAAAGCACCGGTCAGCTCGGATTGGCGGGGCAGTTTTTGCACTTGTCCTTCAATCTCCGTACAAACTTGCTCTGCGACTTCTCTTGATGTTGTGATGAGAATGGCAGAACATTCCTCGCTGTGTTCTGCCTGTGAGATAAGGTCTGCTGCAACATAGGCGGGATTTGCGGTGTGATCAGCGATAATAAGGACTTCGCTCGGACCCGCTAATTTATCGATATCGACGGGACCGTAGACCTCTTTCTTCGCAAGTTGGACATACAAATTGCCCGGACCGACGATCTTATCTACTTTCGGGATGGTGTCCGTCCCATACGCCATCGCAGCGACCGCTTGTGCGCCACCGCACTTGTAAATCTCGCGGACGCCGCATGCCGCTGCAGCGACTAGCATGTGCGGGTTAATCTGCCGATTTCGCATCGGACCCATGAAGACCGCAATCTCCTCAACGCCCGCGACCTTCGCGGGAACAAGATTCATTATCAAGGAAGAAACCAACAACTGACTCACAGACGGGACACAGACACCGACACGGTTTAAGGGACGGATGAGGTGTCCTAAAACGACGCCATCCGCCTCGGTGGACAACCATGAATTCCGCAGCTGTTTCTGGTGAAACCGTTCAATGTTCGTCCGTGCCAGTCCAATTGCATCGTGGAACTCCGAATCGACCTGCGCTGCAGCGTCATCAATCTCTGCGTCTGTGACCCGCAACTCTTCCACAGAGATGCGCGGAGCATCCAGCTTGCGCGTATATTTAATGACGGCTCTGTCGCCATCTCTTTGGACATCTTGTAAAGTCTTACGGACAGTCCTCAGAATGTTCGGATCTTCTAATCGTCCACGCTGATTAAGTTTATCGATGAAAGCTGCCGCCTCGTCCGAACAGGCATCAAGAATGGCGATCACAGAGAATTCCTCGTTTCTTATCAAATTTGGCTCATGTAAAAAGAAAGTGCAAAACGCGAATCGAAATCGTAGGGGCGGGGGCTCCCCGCCCGTGGCACATCCCGATTTATCGGGGCAGTAAGGGTTGGGGAACCCAACCCCTACGAAGATTCGGTTGCTGTGGCACGCCCCGATTCTCGGGATCCCGAGAATCGGGACTTTCTTAACATGAACCTCAAAGTTCATACGGACTGTCTAATCTTTGGTGCTAGTTTAATGAGAAGGTCTTTTCCACATTGTTGAAGCGTTCATTGACTCTTCTTAGGTTCTACGCTTCGGCTGCACATGTCGCCCCTCCCCGATAAATCCCCGATGTATCGGGACAGGCGGGATTCGAAACCGGGGCTTTGGGGTATTTGTTTATCCGTGTACTATAAACATGTCGCCCCTCCCCGATAAATCGGGATTCGAAACCGGGGCTAAAGGCACCGAAGAGCCGATAGTTTTCACGTTTCCCCCATCACGCTATCAACAGCTGCAAACTAGCACCCTTGGTTGTCTAATCTCTCACCCGGACGATATCCGCGCCGATGCCCGCTAACTTCTTCTCAATACCTTCGTACCCACGATCAATATGATAGATGCGCGAAACAGCCGTTTCACCCACCGCTGCCATGCCGGCAAGGACAAGGACCGCGCCCGCACGGAGATCCGATGCCATAACAGGCGCACCGCTGAGCCTCGGCTTACCGCGTACCACCGCATGGTTTCCTTCGACCCGAATATCTGCCCCCATGCGATTGAGCTCGCTCGCGTGCATGAAGCGATCTAAGTAGATGCCTTCCGTAATATTGCTAACTCCTTGCGCGATACTGAGAAGCCCCATCATCTGAGCCTGCATGTCCGTGGGAAAACCCGGATATGTATCAGTAGCAATATTGACCGCATGGAGTTCCCCGGGCGCACTCACCCGGACGCCATCATCCGCCCAATCCAATTGAACACCCGCCTTAATTAATTTTTCAGAGGTCGCGCCGAGGTGTTGAGCGGGAGCACCCTTCACAAAGACATCTCCCTTCGTAATCGCACCTGCAACCATGAACGTTCCCGCCTCAATGCGGTCTGGAATGACGGTATATTCGGTGCCGTGAAGCTGTCTGACACCCTGTATTGTCAAGGTAGCGGTGCCAACCCCCTCAATGTCCGCGCCCATCGCGTTCAGGAAATTCGCGAGATCAGCAACCTCTGGTTCGCAGGCAGCACCGCGAATTATTGTTGTGCCTTCCGCCAATGTTGCAGCCATCATGACGTTTGCCGTTGCACCGACGCTCGAACCGTGCGGACCTCTCAGATACATCTCTGTACCCGCTAACCGATCCGCCTGTGCTACGATATAGCCACTGTCAACCTCAATGTCTGCGCCAAGTTGTAGCAACCCTTTCAGGTGCAAGTCTACCGGACGCGGCCCGATGGCACAACCACCGGGGAAAGAGACCTTTGCCATGCCTAAACGCGCAACAAGGGGACCCAGCACATAAATTGACGCTCGCATCTTCCGGACGAGGTCGTAGGGGGCTTCGTAAGCGACCCGATCCCCCGGCTCGATATAGAGTGTTGAGTTTTCAAGCTTCGTTGTCGCCCCGAGCACCTCAAGCACCGCACATAGGCTATCAATATCATTCAGATTGGGTACGTTGTGAATAACACTGGAACTGTCCCCCAGAATCGCAGCCGCAACAGCGATAGGGAGTGTTGCGTTTTTAGAACCGCTGACTGAAATTGCACCTTCAAGCTGCTTGCCACCGTTAATGATTAGTCTATCCATGATGAATTCTCCTAACGTAGAAATCTGTGTTTTAATTAGGCGTGGGTTGAGAGGATGGGATTATGTAATATGATTTCATATTTTGAAGCATTATCCCACTCTGCCGCGAACCTTGTTTTTCCGTTTAACCCCACGCCAATCTGTAAAATAAATTGCTCAGAATAGATCCATCAAGTCTATATGCATAAACGATGCCAAGCGAAAAATCGTTTCGTTGTAGCCTTTTACGGGGGAGTTTGGGCTAAAATTAGTGTATCGGAATAGCCACATGTTTTCGAGTTACCTCGTTTATCTGATAGTAAATCCTAAAAACAGATAGACGCTTTCGCTCCTCGTGTCCTGTCCCGACTCGTCGGGATGCGGTGCGGTTACAAACCGCACCTACCGGGCCTGGGGGCAATGCAATTCGGTTTGGAGTGTTTCATTAATATAGACGCTTTCGCTCCTCGTGTCCTGTCCCGACTCGTCGGGATGCGGTGCGGTTACAAACCGCACCTACCGGGCCTGGGGGCAATGCAATTCGGTTTGGAGTGTTTCATTAATTCTGATATCTACTATAGTTGTTCTAGTTGCGCCTGCCTTCTCCATCCGGTTGTTCAGGTCTGCTCCACAATTGCCACTCTTCCCGCACTTCGATAAGCTGCTCCGCCGGCGCATCACGGACCTCCAAAACAGTTGGCGTATCCGGTGGAATCCGCGCCAAGATTTCCTGGAAATCAAGGTCCCCAGATCCCGGCGGGTGGTACGCTTCAAGGTCCTTGAGATCGTGCAAGTTCACACCGATGAGATGTTCAATGTAATTCTCCAGCCAGCGATGCGACCAACAGAGTCCCACCCGTTCCTGAAGCATGGCATGTCCGACGTCGTGCCAATACCGCATATTGCTCCCCTTGAACTTCTCCAAGAACAGTCCGACCTCGTCGAAATTGGGGATTTGATGGTAACGCGGACGGTTTTCGATCGCCAAGTAGACCTCCATCCGCAAAGCCATCTCGTTCAGTCTATCAAGGCTAAACAGCACAGCGTCTTGATGCTTCGCCTCCTTGCGTTTACGCCACTCAGTCGCTTCCTCAATCTTCGGCCCAAATGCCTCAAACTCCCGCTCGCCATATTCGTAGAAATCATACATCAGATAGGAGCGATCGTAGGTATCCACCTCACCCAAGTGAATCACAACGGTGGGGACTTCGATCTCGACCCCCAGCTCCATCGTATGAATCGTCTGTTTAACCGCTTCGTTCCGCGCCCCCGCATCCAAACTTGCTAAGTGAATCGGATCCTTCTCCGCCTGTGATTGCGGAAGCCCGAACAGAACAGGACAAAAATTGTGGATAGAGCAGATCTGTGTCGTTTCAAGGTGAGGTTTAATCTGCTCAACCTGTTGCCGCGTCAGATGTCGGCTGAGCTCAATGGCATCAAATCCAAGTTCCTTGATTTCATCAAGCAGCGCAGCGCCATCAGGCTGCCTCAGCGCGTTCCACATCGTCGAAATCGCTATCATCTCACGAGTCCTTTACTAAAACCTTTCTACCAACAATTTCGATTTTGCCCGCTGCGTACCACCGAACGACCTGCGGATACAGTTTATGTTCTTCAATATGAATCCGTTTGAGCAGACTTTCTTCATCGTCATCGTCGAATACGGGCACCGAAGCTTGGGCGATGATAGGTCCTGTGTCCACCCCCTCATCTACAAAAAAGACGCTCACACCGCTGACCTTAACGCCGTAAGCCAACGTATCGGGTACTGCATGCGCGCCCTGAAACGCGGGCAGGAGGGAGGGATGGATATTGATAATACGGTTCCGATACTTCCGCACAAACGCCGGTTGGAACAACTTCATAAAGCCCGCCAAGACGATTAGCTCCACGCCATACCGGTCAAGGATTTCTGCAATTCCCGTATCAAACGCATCCCGATCCGGAAAATCTCGCACCCTCACCACACGGGCGGGAATACCCGCTTCCTCCGCACGGGTGAGCGCGTAAGCCTTTCTTCGATCACTAATCACTACAGCGATCTCAACTCTGCTACTTTCGTCTTGGTGGAGCTGATCGATTAATGCCTGTAAATTGGTGCCGCTGCCGGAGGCTAAAACTGCAATTTTCATATTTGCTAACTATAGTGGACATTAGAATTAATGAGACACGCCAAACCGGTGCGGTTGGAAACCGCACCTACCGGTTCCGATAAATCCCCCCGATAAGATCGGGGCAGGCCCGATAAATCGGGAGCAGGTCCCGACTCGTCGGGATGCACGGAACGGCACGGGACTCCGACAAACCCCCGATGAATCCCCCGATAAGATCGGGGCAGGCCCGATAAATCCCCGATAAATCGGGACAGGCGGGACAGGCGGGACTAAGAAGCGAGAGCAGGCAGGCGGGACTAGGAAAAAACTCGGTTTCTGTTGGACAATTTCTTAATATTAGGGTCATTTTTAAGGTTATCTGCTGAACGCGCAATAAATCCCCGATAAATCCCCGATAAATCGGGACAGGCGGGATTAAGAAATGCGCTACTACAAACGGTGCTAAATCCGATTGAGAAATGTTTGAAAATTTCAGAGTTTTCAGAGTAAACACGAGAATTCGATAGAAGCAAAAAAGGGGGAAACATAGGCTATGACTGCGTTCTGGGGGATTTGCACAGGAAGCAGCTCGGAAGTTACTCGGAACCCTATGTTACCATCTTAGGTCCTACATACGAAATAGCGATCTGCGTTACATGTCACAAAATGTCACAAAATGTCACATATTTTGCATATTTTCGTAAATTTGGATGACAGAGCGTTGATGAAAATTAGCTTTGATTTTGATGGGAATGTAGGTGACACGGTATCTCCCGCTTGTTGTGATGATGTCAAGGTTAAAAGGAATTTGTTTGTTCGGATGTCACATATCCTCACATATTTGTCACATATCCTCACATATTTTTTATCTGGGTGTGCGTTTTTGTGAGGTGGTGTATCTATGTAGAAGGCACGCATATTGTCTGAATCAGGATGCTCCCCGATGAATCGGGACAGACAGGATTATAAGGATTGTCAGGATCATGGCTAATAACTCTCCGGTCAATATGTGATTATTATTTTAACATATCGGAATAACATATTGCAAACAAAACATCAATCGTATCGGGGCAGGGATGCCCCTCTCACAGAGATTGGGGGTCAAAGCAACCCCGATAAATTGGGTCCGTTCCGAGACCAAGGAGGCAAAGCCATCTAAATCGCGGATTAAACGGATAACGCGGATTGCACGGATTCAGAAAGCCCCATCGGCGGTGGTGATGAATAAGCCTCTCAATTGTCTGAATCTGGATTTACTGGATTCAAGGATTTTCAGGATTTTGGGGCGGCGGTTTCTCCACAAGGGCGATTTCTGCGTTGTCAGAATCGCGGATTATCGCAGATTAAAGGATTACACGGATTTAATTGGCCGAATCTGTGTCATCAAACGTCCCGTTTAACATCCTCCCAACGCTTTAGCCTTCCCGCTTTCACATCCGCTTCTGCACGTTTTACGCTCTTAGCGATTTCTGGATCGCCCATTAATTCTTGAGTCGCCTCCCACGCTTCCTTATCGTGCAGATAGTTCAGGTAATCAACAACTGCTTTCAGTTTTTCTGTCGAAAGCTGTTCTATTAGCTCTACCGCTTGTTGTTGTAGAGATACTCTTTGCATGATGTCCCCTTTTACTCTATTTGCTATATCTTGTCTGACTTGGGATTTACCGAATTTTTGGATTCTCAGGATTTTTGGACGCAGCTGCTCTTATCCTGTTTACCTTCGCTTTACGATTCCAATTTTTGGTTGTCTGAGTCGCAGATTAGCACGGATTCAGGGACGACACAGATCCAAAAGATCCGCTCGACCGTATAGGGTCCTCCCTCTCGGTTTAGCGACAAACTCATTATCAATGGACCAAACCTCGTATTCGGTCAGTGTTGAGGTGCGGTAAACGGACAATCTTTTGTGGCTTATGTAAAAAGAAAGTGCAAAACGCGAATCGAAATCGTAGGGGCGGGGTCTCCCCGCCCGCAGTCCGTAAGGGTTGGGGAACCCAACCCCTACGAAGATTCAGTTGCTGTTGCACGCTTTCTTAACATGAACCTCTTTTGTTTTTTGGTGGGACAAATGCTTTAGGCTTAACGGTCTGATCAGACGGACGAAACTCACTTCTGCTCAGTACAAAACGACTGAGGCGTTCATTTGGATCAATTGTCATAATGGAGGTATAGGCTTGTAATCATGCCAATAATGGCGATGAGGTGGGGCATTGAGAAGGTTAGTATCCCACGTGCTTGATGATTCGCACCGAAGATGCCAGCAAAAACAATGTGCCCATCTCCCCCAAAACTCAAAGTAAATATCTTTTGTCCTTCTCGCCATTCGAGGCAGATTTCACCGTTGTCTAAGGGCATCATGTCGGGTAGGGGCACAAATTTATTAACCGTTTTCAAAAACCTTTCCACATCTCTGTAAGCCGTTTCTGGGAGGGCATCTAGCTCCTGATCAAGCTTCCTTTCTTCTTCCGCTTCTGCTCGTACTTTTTGCAGTCCCTTCTCTATGTCCTTTGGGGCAAAGTCATCTAAATCTGTGTGAACAACACTTCCTTCTATCTTAGGTACTTTTGCCAGAGCTTTCCATGCTCGATCGTAGTTTCTTAGTATCTCGTCTAAGGCGGTTTCTGGATCATTCGCTGATTCGGGCGCGGCTTCGCAGTCTTCTTGATTCTGAAGATAGGTCAGATAGTCAACGACTGCTTTCAGTTTTTCAGCAGAGAGTTGTTTGATTAACTCAACTGCCCCGATCAGATCGGGATTCAAAGCAACTTGTTGTTGTAGGTCTGCTTTTCGCATGGTATTCCCTCTTTTGTTCTGTTTGCCCTTTATTGTCAGAATCGCGGATTATCGCAGATTAAAGGATTACACGGATTCAATTGGCTGAATCTGTGTAATCTATTAAATTAGGGCCGATATGCTCTACCACGGCGGTAAATGCCTGTGATGATACACCTCCGACGTTGCGTGTCCACACTGTAGAGAATCCGGTAACTCCCGACGCGGTATCGGTATTGTCCTGCGTATTCTCCTCGCAACTTGGTGATGTTCGGGCCAAAGAGTGGATTCTGGGCTAAGAGATTAATCGCTCGACTCACTCGCCGCCTCATGTTAGCGTCAAGCGCGTTGTAGTGTTTCTCCGCGTCATCAGTGAGTCGTACATCAAAGGTCCCGTCTAACATCATCCCAACGCTTTAGCCTTCCCGCTTCCACAGCCGCTTTTGCGCGTTCTAAATCCTTGGCAATTTTCGGATCGCCTGCTAATTCACGAGTTGCCTCCCATTCTTCTTTGTCTTGCAGATCGGTTAGATAGTCAATGACCGCCTGTAGTTTTTCAGCAGAGAGTTGTTCGACTAGCTCAACCACTTGCTGTTGTAGGTCTGCCCTTCGCGTGGCAATTACTGGAAGTGTAAGCATTTCAGCGATGTCTTCCGGCAGCTTAACATCGTTACTCTCCTCAAAGTCCGCAACACTTTCGTAAAGGTAATCAAACGCAGTGATGATATTTATTCCCATGCTTTTGGCACTTGCTAAGTCCGATTTGGCTTTTTCCCATTCGCTTAGGTGTAACCACGCCTCGCCACGGTTGTAATAGGCTTCGGCAAGTTTGGGGTTCAGTTCTATGGTCTTGTTGTAATCTGTGATGCTTTGAGCAAATTCTTGTTTTTCGTAGTAAGCATTGCCGCGATTGTAATAGGCTTCGGCAGAATCAGGGTTCAGTTCTATCGCTTTATTATAGTCTGCAATAGCGCGGTCATACTCATCTTTGCCCCCGTAAATCAAACCGCGATTGTAATAGGCTTCGGCAGAATCAGGATTGAGTTGTATTGCTTTGGTATAGTCTGTAATAGCGCGGTCAAAATCGCCTTTTGCCCCGTGAGCCACCCCACGATTGTTATAGGCTTCGGCAAAATCGGGATTGAGGTCTATTGCTTTGTTGAAGTCCTCAATAGACCGGTCATAATCGCCTTTTTTCGCGTAAGCATTGCCACGATTATTATAGGCCATGGCAAAATTGGGGTTGATTCGTATTGCTTTGGTATAGTCTGTAATAGCGCGGTCAAAATCGCCTTTTGCCCCGTAAGCTACCCCGCGATTGTAGTAAGCATTGGCAGAATCAGGGTTTAGGGCTATTACTTTGTTAAAGTCTTCAATAGCGCGGTCAAAATCGCCTTTTGCCCCGTAAACTACCCCGCGATTGTAATAGGCCTCGGCATCGTCGGGTGTCGGGGTTATCGCTTTGGTAGTATCTTTGTTAAATCCACTTTTATAAGCATAATCAAAGCTAACGAGTGCTGAGTTCTGTTCTAGCATGATTTTTTTCCTCACGATGCGAACCTTACAGAGCAGATAAGATACGCCTCCTGTTCGACACTGGAGATGATTTGAAAGCGGTGAACTTGGGTTGAAGATGAACACTCCAATTATTCGGAGGATTCTCAGGATTTTGGACGCAGCCGCTCTGACTCCGTTTATCCCTCTATTTTCCGCAACCCCAACTCCCTCACTGTCAGAATCGCAGATTATCGCGGATTCAGGGATTGCACGGATTAAAAAACCCCATCGGTGGTGATTGTCTGAATCTGGATTTACTGGATTCAAGGATTTTCAGGATTTTGGGGCGGCGGTTTCTCCACAAGGGCGATTTCTGCGTTGTCTGAATCGCGGATTGGCACGGATTAACGGATTGCACGGATTCAAAAAACATCGGTGATGATTGTCAGAATCTGGATTTACTGGATTCAAGGATTTTCAGGATTTTGGGGCGGCGGTTTCTTCACGAGGGCGATTTCTGCGTTGTCTGAATCGCGGATTATCGCGGATTAAAGGATTACACGGATTTAAGACGTGCTGGCTATTTCAACTGTTATGTTGCTAATAGTATACCACAACGCCTTAACGCCCCTGGTATTCTGGTTGGTAGTAGGGCGATGAATCGCCCGTCCTCACGCGCAATAAATTGCGCTACTACAAACCCGCGAAGCCGCGAGGCAGACAACTCAGACGGACACCGATTCAAAAAATCCGCGTTCATCTGCTTAATCCGTCTAATCCGTGATTCAGACATTTTCCGCGCCCTCTACAATAGCGATTTCTTCAGGGGTGAGATCGTATAACAAGTATACTATCTGATTAATCTCATTTTCAAGTTCGGATACATCTGCGTCCGGGTCGGTGTGTTTGGCATCAAGGATTTGATCGACGAGTTCAATAATCAGGGCTTGTTGATCGGAGGCAACCTCTGGTATTGGAAATTCTTTCACATAATTATTAATCCAACGACTAGTTCCCATCCCGCTCGTTTCTGCAATAAGCCCCAAGTAAAAACGAATTACGTTTGAATTTAGAACACCGAGCAGAAATTTTGACTCTATACCTGAAGGCGGTAATAAAAAATATGCTGAGTTTAGCAGATAGATTTCTTCATTACAAAGGGCAAACCGCCCCGAATCCGTCAATTCGATCCACACAATTTTTTCTTTTTTGAAATCATCATAGAATGAACATGCTCTTAGATTCGTCCAATGCTGTCCTTGTGCTCCACGATTTTTGAACCGATCTCCAAACGACTCTAAATGTTCGTATATGTCAGGATAGTCTCCTTGTACATTAACTCCATTTTTAGCCAGTAAAATATACTGCCCTGCTGAGGTGTAGCTGTAGCGAGAAATATCCCTGCCTCTCAAAATGGGTTTTATGATTTCAGCATTGACGGGATTTCTTTCACAAAGTTCTCGTTTCTTATCTTGATCTATAAGAAATGCTTCATTGCTGCCGGTCGCAATACCCAGTCTAATTTTTGTCCCCAACTGTTCGAGAGTTTTCCCTGATGATTCTAGTTTCCTTTGGAGTTCAACACACTTTGGTTCTGCAAGATTCCAGGACCTTGAATTAAAGTAAGTCTGCGGATAATTAAAACCGTTATTTTTCACAAAATCCTCAAAACTATCATCTGAAAATGGCGAATTAACAACGATACAAAAATCATCGGTGAGATTCGCCGGTTTACACGACACTATTATTGCGACATTGACAATCACGCTCTCGAAAACCTGTGAATCTTCAATATTTAACACTCTAAGCAGCATATTTTTACTGTGTAGTAGTCTTCGGATTGGGGCACCATATTCTGCTCTCAAGTATGAATTTGAAGTAATAAGGCTAAGTATCCCTTGCTGATTTTGTAATTCTATCGCCTTTTCAATGAAATAGCAGTACACATCCGCAAAGGGTTGGTATGATTGATATCGATTTCTAATTCCAGTTTTAAGTTGTTTGGGGATTTTATCATGGCTAATATACGGTGGATTGCCAATCACCACATCAAACCCGTCCCCGATCCCAAACATCCATTCCGGATCAAACCAATCCGCGCTTGCGTTCTGGTCGTAGGGGTCCCAAGCGGCGACTTTATTCGCATCATCGGCGGGCATCCCGATATGCTTTAATTCCGTCGCTAAGGCTCGCCGCAATTTTCTGTCCGCTCGCTTACAGGCGAGTTTCTGTGGGCGTGTTGTGGCGTGGAAATGCCGCTCGCGGTTATCGCCCAATTCCACCTCTAACGCCTTCGCTTTGGGGCTGGTCAGGGTGCGCTCTCCCTCAAGGCCGATGAGCGTGTTCGCTGCGATAAAGCGTGTCTCCAGATTCGGCAGCGGCTTAATCCCAAAGTTGTCTGCGGCTCTATCCGGCACCTGCTCAATGGCAAGGGAAATAAAGAAACGGAGTTTGGCGATTTGGCAGGCGATGGATTGAATGTCCAAACCGAAGATGCTGTTTTGGATCAGGTACAACTTGCGTCCGAAGTCCCCCGAATAGTTCTCAAAGATTCTGCTAATTTCCGTGAGTTCCTCGTCGCGGGTTCGTCTATCCTTCGTATCAAACGCAGCCGCCGCCCGTTCGATGGCGCGTTCCTTCTGTAGCTGCTCCCATCGGGTGTTATCGGGGTCCAACCGCCGCAGTGCGAGGGTCAGTTTGTGCAGTGCTCCCATCGGAAACGCACCGGAACCGACCGCCGGATCGAGTATCTTCAGTTCTGAAATGGTCCGCACCACCTCATCCGATTCGCGGCCATCGAAAAATTTGCTCGCATCGTCAAACGCCTTCGCGTAATCGAACAGGTAGCGCAACCGCTCGTCCCAACACTTCGCATCTCCGTCCGTTGGCGATACCTGCCCTGATAGGACTGCCACTAACGCCTCCTCCACCATATAGTCCACAATGGGGCGCGGGGTATAGTAGGAGCCGGTCTGTTTCCGTGCCGTGGCGCCGGTTTCGGGGTTATATGCGGCGAGTAGGTTTTCAAACACCTTGCCGAGCAGCTCCGGATCCAAAGCGACCTCCTGCTCTATCGGTGTGTTTTCCTCAACGGTGAATTTGTAGCCTTTCAGCAGGGGAATCAGACCGCGATTGGCATCAAAGAAGAGACAATTGGGGAGGCTTAACTTTCTGTAGTGTTCATCGGAGAAGCAGTCAACCCGGTAGCCGCCGTCGCGTGTCGCCTCCTCGCTGTCAAGGCAGTCGAATAAGCCGCCGTTGATAAATGGTGTTTTTTCAAATAGTCTTAGCAGTTCATCGGGGGCGGTTATCTGATCCTTGTAGCGATACAGCGAGAAATTGCGATGCCCTGTGTTTCCACCTTTACTGAACCGACGCTTCCCTATCTCGGTGTTCAACGTGGCAAAAAACAGGTTCTGTAGTACAGCGCGATAGTAGGAATCGCCGGCCTCGTGGTTGTAGTCTTTCAGCAATGGGGAAATTTGCGCCTCGTTGAACAGTGCATCCGCAATTAGTCCCTTCTCTTTGATGAACCAGACAAATAGCAAGCGTGTGATTAAGCGGATGATATGCTCCTCTGGCTTTAAGGTGCGATTTTTGTCTGTGGGGAATATGCCCTCAGCAATCGCCCATTCAAACCAGTCGAACAGTTCCCGGTAGAATTTTTTGTTAAGTGCTTCGGTGTCCAATCGGGCGAGCCACGCCGCAAGCAATCCATCAAAGTTTTCTGGTTGATTGTTGGCGTTCACCCACTTCGCGCACTCCCATAGTGCCAGTTCATACAGCACCTCTATATGCGCCCGGTGTGGATCATCCAAACGGATGTCCTTAATCAGCGTAACCTGTTCTAGCACATCGCGGTCCGGGTCATACTGGTGTTGACGGCGACCCACAAAGCCGATGGTCAGACGGTTTCCGACGCGAAAGAGGACCACAATTGGCATCATAAACCGCTTGTTGACCTCTCGCGTAAACTGTGCGTATGTGCCGCGTGGGTAGTCTTTATCGGTCAATTCGATTGCAAAGAATAGGAAACTTCTGACAGATCCGGCATCAAAGGCAGGTGATTCAAACAGTGTTGGCTGGTTAGTGGGGGCAATTTCCTCGCTTGTCACTTGAAACAGCAGTTTAACGGATTCCACGCTGTTGAGGAATTCCCGTTCCGTTTCGGTGTTTTTGTTCTGGGCGGGGAATCGCTGAATAAAGTCCTGTGCCGTTCCCGGCAGTTCCACGGTCCGCTCGCTACAGTAGCCTAAGACGGCTAACAGGTGCTTTGCGTTTTCCAAAAAATCGCCGATAGATAGGGTCGCCAAGGCGGATTCGATTTCTTCTTTTTTTTTGATTTCTTCGGTGTTCATCTGTTTTGTTCAGGCTATAAACATGTCGCCCCGCTGGGGCTTTGGGTGTGTAGGGATTCGACATTGCTATAAACATGTCGCCCCGCTGGGGCTAAATGCACCTAAGCACCGCTCCCCATGTTTGGTAGGTGCTGTTTCTCCCGACAGGTCCCGATTCTCGGGATGCCCGGAACGGCATCGGGATCCCGTGAATACGGGACGCGCCGATGCGGTGCGGTCCGATAAATCGAGACCAGGGTTAAAAACCGCACCTACCGGGGTGATAGCCCGGATTTTCCCATCCTTTGTTCACAATCCCCGTAAACTCTACGAAGGGTAACCCTCACTCCAGTATTTTTAACTGTTTCATGATTTCACGATTTACCGCCCATGCACCGTCGGACGTATTAGAGATCACCGTTATAACCGAATCCTTCGATGGACATGTGCTCTTGAAAGAAACGCCGGCATCC
Source organism: Candidatus Poribacteria bacterium (assembly GCA_965220385.1). Taxonomy (GTDB): domain Bacteria; phylum Poribacteria; class WGA-4E; order WGA-4E; family PCPOR2b; genus PCPOR2b. The sequence continues at coordinate 4,154,631 of OZ244825.1, forward strand.
CACCCCATGAGATAGTGAACTGGATCTTTACCTTCCTCATGGTGAATCCAGATACCGCGCCCATAAAATCTATTGTCTTTGTCTTTGATCGCCTTTTGCAAGAACAGGTCGGTCAACTCTTTCGAAAGGATCTTACCTTCAAAAAAAGCGGCCCACAACTTATCCATATCCCCTACTGTCGTGAAAATTCCCGCATCAGATGATCCGACAATCGGTAAGGTAAAAATGTTGGTTCTCCACCCGTCTTCCGCGTCAATATATCCGAGAGCCGTCCGTTCTGGCAAACGATCCATGGCAAAAAATCCCGAATCGGTCATGTCGCATAACTCAAGGATATTCTTTTGTATGAAATCAATATAGGGAACGCCGGAGATTTCTTCAATGACGATTCCTAATAGAATAAATCCTCCATTCGAGTAGGAAAACCTGTCCCCTGGGTGAAACTTCATCTCCCCATCACGAAATAACGGTATGTAGTCCTTCGGACCTTTTAGCTCAAAACAGGGAATATCCAACTGAAAGTTATCGATGTCCTCAACAAGCTCCTCATCATAATAGTCATAAATCCCAGAGGTATGGGTTAGGAGATGGTCGATGGTAACATCTTCTGATATATGAGGAAAATCAATATTTACACAGTCGCACAATCTTGAGGTTAAAGCAAGTTTACCACTGTCAATCAGCTTTCCTATTCCAAGGGCGGTCAAGAATTTGGTTCCGGACGCTATGCCAAAACGGGTATCAACCGTATTCGGGATTTTATTGCTCCTATCCGCATAGCCGTAGGCATTCTCAAATTCTACATTTCCGTCGATCTTAACGAAAATTACGCCCGAAAAACAAGTTTCATTGACAGCCCCCTCTATCACCTGATTTAACTGGTTCATCCTTATACCTTTGACTATTCTACCGGGCGCCAGCGGATGGCGTAAAAGTCGGTGTTATTTCGCACCGCATCCCAGTTGTTGCCCGCTTGGCTAGACCCGACCACGGATAGGATACAATCATCTTCAAGCGCAACGCTGCCGGCGTAGCTGCCGGTGAAAGTGGTATAGTCAAGATAGTACACCTCATCTTCCCAAGTGCTGCCTTCGTCATAGCTAATCATCGCCCGGCTGCCCGGCGGTCCGGGACCGTAGCGCGTGTCGTGAACGACAATCACAGTACCATCGTTCAACGCCACAGGATCGCCGCGCGTTTGCCCGAACACCGTTGCGAGCTGACGAAAGTTTTTCCATGTGCGGCCCCTATCCTCCGACTCAACTACGCACACATGCTTATAGGGCCAACCGGGATTTGCGCTGCCAGTCTGCTGCTCCAGATCGGGCGGATCGCCGGGCAGCATAGGTCGCTGGTAGCGTTGTGCTGCAACCAGTTTGCCTGACGGAGTCAGTGTAACACCGCCTTCGCTCGTCCAATCGTGCACGCGAGCTGGATCCGTCCATGTCTGTCCGCCATCTGTAGAACGATATACGAACAGGTCGCCGCCACCCGATTTGTACACCAACTTCGTCCCTTCCTGTTCAAAGACGTGGTTCGCATGACCAACCGCCGCCAGTAACGTTTCATCCGGCAGACGAAAAATCCACGATCCACCGCCCCAGTGTCCCGGTGGGTTCGGAACGTCCCCAATCTTTCGCCACGTCCGTCCTTCGTCCGCTGACGCATGGGCGACTACCCTCGTGTTCGGATGTTCCCCTTCGCTCCCTAAGCCGATAAACGTACCGTCCTTGAGCACTTCAAAAACCCCGCGGAAGGAGCCCTTATCGTGCGCCGTCCACCTCCTGCCCCCGTCGCTGCTCTTGCAGACGATGTTGCCGAGGTTGGCATATATGGAGTTGTCAGGTGCTTTCACAAGTTGAATTGCTTGCGGACTCGTTTCCTGATCCGGCGGTAGCAAAACCTTTTCGACCGGAACTTCACTCAACCTGCCACCACGAGCGTGGAGAATGTAGGAACTATGGTGCATCGTTTCGAGAGTATTAGCGGAGGGAACATCTACGCCACCAAGGCGAGCGGTTTTGAGGTTCGGTTCAGCCATAACGGGCATCGGATTTCTCGCTTTCTGGATGAGCGGCAGTCATGGAGACCGATAAAAATATATCACGTGCCATGCACTGCGTCAAGCGTTAAATCCACCGTCCGCAGAAGGCGATAAGCACCATCAGACGAAGTGCCAGTTGCTTTGCGCTTGATTGGCTTCCTGCCACATGATATAGTGGCTCGAAACCTGTGACCTTCCCAAATGGCTTGGGTTACGCGAGCCCCATTTGAACGTATCCAACAGACCGAGGTAAAAAACGATGATGCCCAAACTCCGCATTGCTGTCATCGGCGTGGGCGCTAACCGCGGTTCCCGCGCTCGTCAATATCTGGAGACAATCACACGCTTGACCGACCACTACGAACTCGCAGCTATCTGCGATCGCGACCCCAACGCGCTTCGGGAAGTAGCGACTCAATACGGGGTAAAGGCGTGCTACGAAAGCGTCGCCGATCTTTTTGATGCTGAGAAGCCTGACGTTGTACTCAGTTTGGCACCGAAGGATTCACATATCGTCATTGCCCTCACCGCAGCGCGACACGGCGCACACATCATCACGGAGATACCGGTCGCATTGACACGCCGCTACGCCGCAGCAATCACCGAAACATGCCGATCGACTGGGGTGCTGTGGGAGGTGGCTGAACAGGTCTGGCTCTGGCCCGCTGAACGACTCAAGAGACAGATTATTGAAGCGGGAACCATCGGTAAATTAACCCACGCCCGGCTGTGGTATCTGACCGGACAGTATCACGGTTTCAATGGGGTTCGGACGCTGTTGGGAGCGAGGGCAACGCGCCTCCTCGGCTACTGCGGTGAGGTAGAAACCGAACCCTATATCGCCTACGGGGGAGAACCGGAGTCAACGGTGAAGTGGGATCAGGCAGTGATTGAGTTTGATAACGGTGTGACCTGCTTGTTTGAGAAGCCGCCGCGCGCCTTCCCGTTACGGGAACAGACCTTCTCTACGGGCTGGCAGGTAGAAGGCACAAAGGGGCACTTCGATCGGAACACGCTCACGCTGTATGGGGAAACGCAGCCCTACGACATCACAGAGGGGTACACCGAGATAGGGGGAGAACGTGTACTTGAGGCAGTCCGGGTGGACACGACCCCGCCGATGGTCTGGGAAAACCCCTTCAAATCGTATCGAATCGACTCGTCGGATGGCGTTGCCAGGGCGAGCATACTGGTCAGCTTTCATCGCGCAATTACACAAGGTGGAAAACCGCAGTACGGTGCTGAAAACGCACTACATGACTGGGAGATCTGCTTGGCAATCCGCGAAAGCGCTCGTCTGGGGAACACTTGGCTGACACTCCCCTTGGACGCACCCACCGAGTTGGAACGTCAGATTGAGGCGGAATTTGTCCGCCGCTATGGACACGATCCGATCGAGGAGACCGAAGCACTTCTGGATACCCCTTTTAGTCGGTCAGCCACGCTTTGGCCCTTTGCACATTGGCTTTAAGTTACTAGTACTCTGTCAAATAAATTATGATAAGCACCTTCATTGCGATGGCCGGTGCGGTTAAAAACCGCACCTACCGGGCCTGGGAAACATAGAGAATTACCAATTTATGTTCTGAAACCTTATACAGTTTGGGCTACATTGTTCTGACAATGTGCTAGGTTCTGTTGACATCTCGTCGTAGCCAGATGACAGAGACGCATACATCGGTTCACTGACGGAGAAAAGAAACCGAGTTTTCAAGAAAAAACTCGGTTTCTGGCAGCTTTTCCATTGGTTTAGTGTTTCTCGCAGTAGCAAAACCAAAGGCTCATGCAAAAAGAAAGTGCAAAACGCGAATCGAAATCGTAGGGGCGGGGGAACCCCGCCCGCAGTCCATAAGGGTTGGGGGACCCAACCCCTACGAAGATTCGGTTGCTGTTGCACGCCTTCTTAACATGAACCAAACCAAAATGTCAACACGCCCTAGTTATCTGATGGACAAGCACACGACATGCCGCTACAGCGATCAATCAGCCACCCTCCACGTGCATCTTGCCAAAAGTTAGCTGATGTTAGATTTTGTTAGTAATTGTGGATAATTACCAAAGTCACCGGCATTGATGCAAAACACATGTCGCCCCGCTGGGGCTTGGGGGTATTGGTCTATTGATGTGCTATAAACATGTCGCCCCGCTGGGGCTAAATACGACGCTGTTACGTACTTGGGTAAATACTTATCACGCATCATATTCCGCCCTGATAAATCCCCGATGAATCGGGACAGGCGGGATTCAAAGCAACTGGAGCGTAAGATAAAAGCCTCCCTTAATCGCAAACCGCTGGAGTTTTAACACTAGCAACTTGGGTTATTTTTAACCCCCTAAATCCCCCTTGTCAGGGGGACTTATAAACCGACTGCGTAAGTTCTAAAGATGATTCTTAAACATTTGGATGCCGATTGTGCCACTCGGTTGCCCTTTCATACGCGTGACCAATCTGGCACAACAACGGTTCTGACAGGTGCTTGCCCACCCACTGAATGCTCAGAGGAAGCCCTTCGCTGTTAAATCCGCACGGCACCGATAGTGTCGGGGCACCGCTATAATCGAAGGGTGCGGTGAACCGTTGAAATTTCGGATCTCGGCTTTCCGGCATCGGACCGTACAACCCGTCCGGGGTGACGGGGTATGGCGGTGCGGACGTTGATGGGCAGACGAGTACATCGATCCCCTCAAACGCGCGACGGAAATGTCCCGTGCAGGCAGCCCGTAAGTTGTTCGCTTTGGCATATTCTGCCCCCGTCACCTTCGCCCCTTTATCGAGCCAGCCACGAAACCAAGGACCGTAGTCGCCCCTCTGGGAGGGATAGGTCGCTTCGTGTGCCGCAACCGCTTCGGCGGAACACAGAGTTGGCCACGCCGCAACGTATGGGTCTATATCCGGCAGCTCCACTTCGACAATCTCAGCCCCCAAACCCTCCAGAACCTTTACACCAGCTAACACCGCCTCTGCAAGTTCCGAGTCAATGCCGTTGGTAGCATATTGCACGTCCAACCCGATACGAACACCCGCCACGCCGTTACCTATACCTTCGAGCATGTTTGGCACAGGAGCGGGTAGAGACGTAGGATCATCGGGATCGGAACCGGAGATAGCTTCAAGCACGATACCCGCGTCGGCGCTGCTTCGTGTCAGCGGACCCACATGGTCGAGCGATTCAGCCAAAGCCAATACGCCATAACGACTGACCCGCCCCCATGTGGGCTTGAGACCGACCGTCCCGCAATGTGCAGCAGGGAACCGAATCGAGCCACCGGTATCGCTGCCAAGAGAGCCGTAGCACAGCCCCGCCGCCGTTGCAGCCCCAGATCCACTGGATGAGGCACCCGCAAACCGTTCAGCGTTCCATGGGTTGACGGGAATCTGGAATTGGGGATTGTAGCCCCCCATCGCGCCTTCCGTCAGATTTAGTTTGCCGAGCAGCACCGCTCCAGCAGATTCCAGTTTTGCAACAACCGTGGAATCAAAGTCAGGCACATGATCGGCAAGCGCCTGACTCCCGCCCATCGTGCGGACCCCCTTGGTGAAACACAGATCCTTTACGGCGATCGGAACGCCATGGAGCGGTCCTCGATATGTCCCGGCTATTATTTCTGATTCAGCCTTCCGAGCCGCCCCCATTGCGTGGTCCGCCATAACAGTGGCGTAGCTTCTGAGACGACCATCGAGTTGGTCAATGCGCTCCAATATTGCCGTGGTGACCTCCACAGGGGATACATGTTTCGCTTTTATTAGTTCAGCTATCTCGGTAATTGTTTTGAAGTGAAGTGGTCGTTCACTCATTTTCTTCCTCCTAAAAAAGACCGTTTCCAGATTTCCCAATGTGCAATCTTCAGTTACCGATCGAAGGCGGGGTTGTAATAATTCATAATACACGCTCAGTCGGGACCTACAACACCTACAACGGGACCGGTGACGAGTTCCTTGAAAATCTCAACGGAGGGCAAACCCACCGTAGTCACGATGCCACAGGCAATGTAGGTGTCGGCCTCCCCAGCAACAAGACTACCATTTCCACCGCCGTGACTCCGTACCCATTCGGAACCGATCAATCTCTCACCTTCCCATATGCCGCCCGTAGCAACCAATAGACCAAAACGAGCGAGATCCTCCGCACTCATGACGACCCAACCACCCCCGCCCCGCACGATATGACCATTAATTTCATACGGCGGATCGAGGAAGTCGCCGTATCCCGGCATGTGAGGATAGAAATTTTTGTTCTCGTATACGATCCGTCCGGGTATCCAGTCCCACCCATCTGCACGAATACCGATTTTCCTGAACAGCCTTTCATCTAACACCCCTTTGAGGTCCTGGTCCCAGAGAGCCGTCAGTGCCTGATTGAGGCGCCACATACCGCCGCTGCTGTAGATGCCGACAGTCCCCGGTTCAGCGTGGGCATAGTTATCGTAGAACGGGTCGCCCGTCCACTTTGCCCATTCGGGAATGGGACTTCCTTTGTCCGCTGCCGAGCTGTTAGGCGCGTAAAATCCTTGTCCCCAAGACGTTTTGCTGTGTGCGTAGGCATCCCTGCGCCAGTAAAATCCGTTGGTGACAGGAAAGCCGCCGTAATGGACCTTACCATCCTTTGGTCCGATGAGGTGGTTCCAAGTGAGCGTCCGGTGGTACTGTCGATCCAACTGTTTATGCGGATGCGAAAGCTGATTCCTACCGGTCCAAGTTTCCCATATCACATCGTCCGGTTGGATTAAGCCTGCCTCCACAGCAAGCCCAACCAGCGCACGATTAAACGCCTTGCCGACAGATGCCGTTTGGTATTTATAGGTCGGATCCCCCCAGACCCGCACTAAGTAACCGCCCCGGGTAAGAACTGCCCCCCATGCTTTTTCTTTGTGAACTTCTCCTTCCCATCTCGCGCCTTCAACTTGGGAATTATCAACAACCGCGTTGAAGTTCGCCGTATCAAAACCGGCTTGAGCGGGTGTAATCTGTTCCCACTTCTCCTGTGGATAGACCACCCAGTCAGGAATTTCCGTTCTGTTCATGGGTTTCTCCTCTTCACGGTTTGGGATCATGAAGCGGTCTCCTGTGCGCCCGCTCATCGCTTATGCTGTGGTTTGAACTTGCCTGTAGCCGATTGCTCACGCAACTTTGTGGAGGCTCAAGTCGCACGCGAATTTTACACGAAAATCGGAGGGATTACGAGGGAAAAATAGCGGGAAGATAGTTCGGAAAAACGGCTGTTTTGCAGAATGTGTCGGTCAATGTTTATCTTGCTCGCCCTTTTTACCGATGCTATAATTAGGTTCGTAGTCGAACGATTCAGTAAGTAATGAATTGACCGATTACAGACCTTGTCGTCATATCTGAACATTGCCCCCATGCCCAGTAGGTGCGGTTTCTAACCACACCGCATCCCGGCGAGCTCCGATTCCATCGGAACGGCACGGGACAGGACCTGAGGAGCGAAAACGTCTATCTGTTTTTAGGATTTACTAATGTGTAACCTAAGTTGCTAGTTATGGAAGATGTTGTAAAGCGGGAGAATGGGAACTGAATAAAGCCCATTACCGCCCCGATAAATCCCCGATGAATCGGGACAGGCGGGATTCAAAGCAACTTGGATATGGCTATCCAAGCCGAGCGGGTTGGACGACTAGCAACTTGCGTTAATGTGCAATCAATCCACCTGATGTCAATTGGAAAGGTTTGGTGTGTCGCATGAAAAATTTCACTGACATACTTAGATCTCAAGCTGCCTCAATCTGGGAGGCAGAACTCAAGCACCCGTTTGTACTTGGTATTGCGGACGGCAGTCTGCCAAAAGAAAAGTTCAAATACTATCTCTGTCAGGATTATCTCTTCTTGTTAGATTATAGCAAAGTCTTTGCTCATGGTGTGGTTAAGTCGTCGGACGAAGCGACGATGGCACAGTTTGCCCAACTCCTGAACGAAACACTGAACACCGAAATGGATCTCCATCGTGGCTACAGCGAAAAATTCGGTATCTCTCCTGCTGAGATGGAAGCGACCCCTATGGCACCGACAACGCACGCTTACACACGACATCTCCTTCACGTTGCACAGGTCGGCACGCTCACGGAGCTCGTCGCAGGCGTGTTGCCGTGTCAGTGGGGCTATTGGGAGGTCGCCACCAATTTGGCAGAACGCGGTAAGTCGCCGGAACCTCTCTATCAGGAATGGATTGAGATGTATGCCTCCGATGCGTTTGGGGCATTGGGGCAGTGGCTGCGAGACCTCTTGAATGGTCTGACGGCGGGGAGTTCTGATGATGAAAGACAGCGATTGGGGAACTATTTCCTGACAAGTAGCCGCTACGAATACCTCTTTTGGGAAATGTCGTATAATCAGGAGGAGTGGGAGATTTGATGCCAATGTACCGAATTGAGTTTTTGGGCTTGGCATGATATACTACCATAGTGGGCCTTAGAATTAATGAGACACTCCAAACCGGTGCGGTTACAAACCGCACCTACCGGACCCGATAAATCCCCCGATAGGATCGGGGCGGGCCCGATACATCCCCGATGAATCCCCGATACATCCCCGATAAATCGGGACTCCGACAAGCCGGGAGCAGGCAGGCGGGACTCCGACAAGCCCCCGATGAATCCCCGATGAATCCCCGATAAATCGGGACTCCGACAAGCCGGGAGCAGGCAGGCGGGACAGGCGGGACTAAGAAGCGAGAGCAGGTCCCGACTCGCCGGGATTCTCCCCGATACATCGGGGCAGGCAGGAACGGAACAGGCGGGATCGAAACCGAGGAGCGAAGGTGTCCATCTGTTTTCAGAATTCGCTATAAACCGCTCATAAGTTTCCTATTTTTCCAACGACCGCTCCCCCTAGATTTGGCAATCCGCGTCGAGCAATATTTATTTTTCATATACTAACGAGCAAACGCATCATACGAACATCAAACTGACCTTGAGAAGATGGATACGGAGAGATATATGCCACGGGAATATGAGATTGAACGGGTACGAAATATCGGTATCATGGCGCATATTGATGCAGGCAAAACAACGACCACCGAACGCATCTTATTCTATACCGGTAAGAAGCATAAAATCGGCGATATCGACGACGGCACCACCGACATGGATTGGATGGTCCAAGAACGGGAACGCGGTGTGACTATCACAGCGGCGGCGACAACCTGCTTCTGGGATGACCACGCGATTCATCTGATCGACACACCGGGGCATGTTGACTTCACCGTCGAAGTTGAGCGTTCCCTGCGCGTCTTGGATGGGGCGGTCGCGCTATTCTGTGCGGTCGGCGGCGTTGAACCCCAATCCGAAACGGTATGGCGTCAAGCCGAGCGTTATCATATCCCACGAATCGCTTTCGTGAATAAGATGGATCGATTGGGTGCGAATTTTCCGCGTGTTATCGAGATGATGAAAACGCGGCTGGGAGCCAATCCGTTGCTTCTCCAGCTACCAATCGGTGCCGAAAGCCAGTTTTCAGGTGTCGTAGATCTCATCCGCATGAAAGCCCTCCGTTGGCACGAGGAGGATCAGGGACAGACCTTTGATCTAACAGATATCCCCGACGAATTAGAGGTGGCAGCGCAGGAAGCACGTGAAACGTTAATTGAGGCTGTGGCGAGTGAAGACGACGCCCTGTTGGAAAAGTATCTCGAAGGCGAAGATATCACAGAAGCAGAACTCCTGAGTGGGATCCGTCTGGCAACATTAAATAACAGCCTTGTCCCAGTGCTATGTGGAACGGCTCTGAAGAATCAAGGTGTTCAACCGCTGCTCGATGCGATCATCGATTTCCTGCCATCACCAACTGATGTGCCACCGATTGTGGGCATCGTCCCGGGAAAAGATCGTGAGGAAGATCGTGAGTCGAAAGATGACGCACCGTTTGCCGCATTAGCGTTTAAGATTGCCCGAGACCCAAACGTAGCTAAAATTGTCTACTGCCGCATCTATTCTGGCACCCTCAAACGGGGCGAGGTCCTCTACAATGTAACAAAAGATACAAAAGAACGGGCGACGCGGATCTTGCAGATGCACGCTAACAAACGGGAAACCTGTGATGAAGCCCACGCAGGAGATATTGTCGCGCTCGTCGGGTTGAAAGACACCACCACCGGGGACACGTTGACGACTGATGCACACCCAATTCTGCTGGAATCGATGGTGTTTCCAGAGCCGGTCATATCTGTCGCCATTGAGCCGCGATCTGAAAGAGACAAAGACGCCCTTGAAGAAACACTGGACTTCATGATGGAAGAGGACCCGACCTTCACCGTACAGATCGACGATGAAACCGGGCAGCGCGTGATCTCAGGCATGGGCGAGCTGCATCTGGAGATCCTGACAGATCGGATGCTGCGCGAATTCCAAGTGAACGCACGTGTCAGCAAATTGCAGGTTGCTTACCGTGAGACAATCAACCAAATCGCCGAGGGTCAAGGCAAATACATTCACAAGGTTGACGATGAGGGCATCTACGGAGATGTCATACTCAGACTGGAACCGCTACCAAGAGGAACAGGTTTTGAGTTTGCGGATGAAAGCGACGCATTAGACATCCCTCGCCAATATGTCGGCGCCATTGAACAAGGGGCGCGAGGCGCGATGTCTAACGGAGTGTTAAGTGGCTTCCCCATGCAAGATATCAAAGTGGTCCTCCTCGGAGGGTCATACCATCAGACAGACTCATCGGAAGCCGCCTTCGAAGCCGCGTCCGTCATCGCTGTTGAGAATGCCGCCCAAAAAGCATCGCCCGTCCTGTTAGAGCCGATTATGCAAATCCAAGTGATCGCACCGACCGAGCATATTGGCAAGGTAATTGGCGACCTCAATTCACGCCGCGCACAAATCCACGAAACCGGGGCAGTGGGAACATCGGAATTCATTGATGCACAGGTTCCGTTAGCGCAGATGTTCCAATATACAACGGAGTTGCGCTCGCTGACTCAGGGACGTGGGATGTTCACAATGGAGTTCTCGCATCACGACATTGCCCCCGCCAGCACACGAGATGCCGTTGTGAATAGACCGCTGTTTTAGCAACCACACAACTATGGTGAATTCTAAAAATAAATAAACACTTTCGTCCCCGGTAGGTGCGGTTTGTAACCGCACCGGTTTGGAGTGTCCAATTAGTTCTAAAATCTACTATAAACCGAATGAAAGGAGCACCGATGAGCAAACCGAAAATCTTATACCTGCCCACCTCAAGTCATACTGAAGACGTTTTTCCACCGGAAGTTTTCGCGCGATTCCAGGAACAATTTGATGTAACGCTGAACGAAACCGGCACAAGCTATACAAGCGATCAAATCGCTGAACGCGTTGCTGGGTTCGAGGGTGTAGTCACCGGTTGGGGTGTGTCACCGATAACCGAAAAAGCGATGGCTAACGCAGACGCCCTCCGGATCATCGCCCATTCAGCCGGTTCCATAAAGCGTCTTGTCGGTGAGGTTCTTGAGAAATACATCCTACCACGCCAGATCTGCGTATTCAGTGCCAACGAGGCTATCGCCTACAACGTCGCCGAATACACGATCGGCGCAATGATTATGACCACCCGCCGATGGGTTGACTTTATCCTGCACACCCGATCAGGGAAGTGGAACCGTAGTGAGGTGGCTTCCGTAGCGCCCTCTTTACGTGGAAGTACCGTCGGCATAATTTCGGCAAGCAAAGTGGGAAGACAGGTGATTAAGCTGTTACAGTCTTTCGAAGCAAGAAAGCTAATCTACGATCCGTACCTTTCAGATTGGGAGGCGGGCGCCCTTGGTGTAGAGAAAGTTTCGCTCAACGATCTCTTTGCCACAGCCGATATTGTGACCGTCCACACGCCAAGTATCCCAGAAACAGACAAGATGATTGGTGAGGAACAACTGAAACTGCTTCGGGACGGAGCTACGCTGGTCAACACTTCGCGGGGCAGCGTCATCGACCACGATGCCTTACTGGCTGAAGCGCGGACCGGTCGTATCTTTATCACACTCGATGTCACAACTCCGGAACCGTTACCGCCGGATAGCCCGTTCCTGGGGTTACCAAATGTTTTTGTCACCCCTCATATCTCTGGAACAGGTCGTTACGGCTACGCCAAAATCGGTGAGACGACACTTGCAGCGTTGGAGGATTTTTTCGCGAATAGACCTGTTGTTGGCGCAGTCGATTTCAAGCGTTTCGACCTGATAGGATAGTCCTTTCTTTCCTAACTTTGTCCAACAAATAGTGGAACTGACGAGAAAACTGCACCAAATGGTGCAATTCTAAAGATTCATTCTACCCCATTCGGTGCATTAAATTGATTAATCGGGATAGAAGCCGTTGCTGGCTGTGGGTATTCCTAAGTTTATAGAGCGTGGCACACTAATTGCTATAATTTGGGGCATTGTAGTCTACTTTTGCATCACGCATGATGTGAGGGTTTGTTTAAAATCTTTATACACAGAAAAACAATTTTTGGAGGAAAAACATGAGTGCCAAGAAGACCTCAGGGGCTTTAATGACATCGTTGATCGTTCACGGAGTCGCCTTCGTTATCGCCGGCATCTATCTCGTTACCCAGACCCAGCAGTTCAAAGATTTGGTCGGTGCCGAAGTGCTACAGGCGAAAGAGCCCCCCAAACCTCAAGTTCGTAAACCGGTCATCAAGCCGGTGGTTAAGCCAACCGTTCCGACCACAAACACAGTGGTTGTCGAGCAGGTTCAGGTCCAGCCCAGAGTGACGACAGCAGCCGTTGTGCGTCCGACCTCCGTGCAACCGCAAACCGTTTTAGAGTTTTCCAATAAAGTAGTGAAGTTGGATGCACCTCTCAACCCCAACGTTCCGAAAGTAACAAGTCCCAATGCCCCAGCGCCGCAAGTTGTGACACATGCCGACCTGCCCGTCTCTGACGCGCCCGGCGCACTGGCATTCTCCGCACCCGTCGCCACAGCTCCAAGCGCCGCACCCGCTAACATCGGTCGTGGTATCGGCGGTATCGTGCAGGTGAAGGTCGCCTTTGAGCGTCCGGCTGGACTTGCTATGGTCGAACACGTTGGTGCAACTCGCGATGCCTTGGGTGATGTCGTTGAAAACATTACGCTCGGTAACGTCGAAGTGCCTCCACTGCCCCGTGGTGAACCCGGTGGTCGCGTTATTGGTCGTGGTGCCGATATTCGCGGTGTCTTCCGCTTCACCCGTGTCCGTCATAGCCTCTCCGACTGGTGGGCCGATGCCTCCTCGCTGAACGCGTGGACAAAGTGGATGAACGAACGGACAAAGATTAAAACCGACATGAACGTCGAAGGTGGCGCGCTCAAGTTCACCGATGCGAACTTGCACAAAGCCCCTATGCTTTTCATGACGGGTCACGATCCTTCACTCACCCGTTCCAAGAACCTGATGAGTCGTCAGTACGGCGGTGGTAAATTGGACAACCGTCTGTCTGAAAGCGAAGCAGCATCACTCCGTCGCTATCTCGTCGAAAGAGGCGGCGTCCTTGCTTTTGATGACTGTGGTGTCAACGCACCCGCACAAGCAATGATTCGTCTGTTCTTGGCTCAGATGCGTTTCGTTATGCCTGAATATCAGGTAACACGAATCCCGAACGACCATGAGATTTACAGTAACTTCTACGAGATGGGCGGTCCTCCAGTTGGATTCGACCTGTGGTGGTGGGGAACTCACCCGCCGAAACGGAACTATCTCGAAGGCGTTATGGTTGGCGACCATATCTCCGTGTTAGTATTCCGCCGCGACTATATGTGTGCGATGGAGTCGGTGAGTTTGCCAACTCGTAGTGTCCACTATTCACCAGGCGTTTATCGTTTCATGACCAACGTTGCAGTCTACGCACTGACGCACGGCTCGATTTCCGACTACTCCGGTTATGTGCCAGAAGATACAATGGCAAAGAAGAAACTGCCGACCAGTGCTCCTGAAGCTGCAAAGATTGGCGCCGTTGAATAAAGCTTACTGATTTGTACAAACCCTTATATTATGCGGCATCGAGCAGCCAAGCCATTCGCTTGGCTGCTTTTTTTTTCGATATTTTTCAGCGGTGGTGACTTATTCGATTTCGTGGTATAATGCCGAACCCGTGAAACCTCATGATGCATTTCCAATCTGTCCCGGTCCATTTTTTTCCGAACAAAAACTGACTTTGTCGTCCTAAATAACTTATAGCTAATCCGATCAACAAAACCGAATCAATAGAACACAAGTTTCCCATTCAAATTCAAAACCCAACTTCTAAGACGAGGTGAATAATGATGAACCGAATCAGTTTCAAAAGCCTATGTATCGGGCTTATTCTCATCTGTACGTTAGGGATAGGCATATCATTGATAGCCAAAGCACAGCAGCAGGAAGACGACGCCAAATACACCCTCTTGGTATTCGCCAAATTGCATTTGACACCTACCGGAGATGCGGAGATCGCGGAGAAACTCCTGAAGGAAAAATTGTTGGCAGCCGCAAAGGGAATCGATGGATTGAAAATCACTGCACTCAAACGGATGGAAATTCCGGGGCCAGGCGCATCGGCAGATACCAATCAACCCGATTTTGTGATGATGGCGGAGCTCACGGATGAGATGGTCTTTGCCAAACTTCTTGCAGCACCGACTGCGGCTTTGAGGGAATATGGCGAGGGAATGAAAGCGCAAGCCGGCGCACCTCAATTCGAAGTGTATCAAATCTTGGGAACGTCAATAGAGTAAATCCAATCTTAAACGCGATATAATATCCTCAAAGTGCTCATCGGGAGGACACTGATGAAACGGATCTTTCGATACATCTATCAAACCGGGATAATCACTTTTGCGTTCGCCATGTTACTCACCGGTTGTACGCAAGAGGCAACCCGCAAAGCTGATTGGGAAACCCATTTTACAGACATCCACTTCGCCAACTCCACGTACGGTTGGATTGTTGGAGAGAAAGGGTTCATCGTTCACACAAACAACGGCGGTAAAACGTGGGATCGCCAAGAGGTCGCCACGACGGAGGATCTCAAAGCTGTCTATTTTACGAACCTGAAAAACGGTTGGGTCGCGGGAGATAACGGTGTCGTTGCTTCGACCGATGATGGTGGCAGACATTGGTATCTCCAAGACAGCAATACATCCGGCATGCTCAGAGATGTCTTCTTCGCTGATTCCCATGAGGGCTGGGTCGTTGGGGAAGACAATTATGTGATCGCTACAAAGAACGGGGGGAAGACATGGGAACGCCAAGGCTATCTGAGCGACTTTCCTCTGAACGAGATCTGGTTTATCGATGATCAGCGCGGCTGGATTGTCGGTGAATACGAACGTATTCTCCACACGAACGATGGCGGAAAGACGTGGGAAGAACAGACAACCCGACACCAATTTGCACGAACCCGATTGGTCAACGATAACCGGCGCGTCGTTTTCGTGAATGAGAACGAAGGCTGGCTGGCTGGCACGGACGGGTCAATTTTCCATACACAGAACGGCGGCACCCAATGGAATATGCAAGATAGCCGTATTCCGAACATCAACGGTCACGTCAAGGAAACCATCAACGGCATCCATTTCGCAGACAACAAGCGTGGCTTGGCGGTCGCCGATATTGGGTTTATCACGTTCACCGAAGATGGTGGCGAGAACTGGCGGCTGCTGGATAGTATCACAGAAAACAACCTGATGGCTGTTCAGTTCACAAGTCCAACCGACGCTTGGGCGGTCGGTTGGCACGGCACAATTATGCAATCCACAGATGGTGGAAACACATGGACCATGCGGAGCGGCACTACGGCAAACGATTTAGAAAACATCCAGTTCACCTCGGAGAACCGTGCTATCGCTGTTGGACAACGCGGTGCCATCGTGGTATCCGAAGACGGGGGGCAAACGTGGGAAGAGGTTGACACTGATATTTGGGATAATATCCGCAACGTCTTCTTCATTTCCGATAAAGAGGGTTGGTTAATTGGCGAGCGGAACATGATTGCCCACACCACCGATGGTGGACGGACTTGGGACCGTCAATACGCCGGGGCGGAGCACATGCTCAATGGAATCTTCTTTGTGACGCGGAAAAAGGGATGGGCGGTCGGTGAACTCGGCACAGTCGTACATACCGCTGATGGTGGCAAATCGTGGGTGCCCCAGACACCAACCGAATTTAACTCGCTCAAGGGTGCCTTCTTCCTGAACGAGAAAGAGGGCTGGGTCGTCGGTTGGCCCGGGGTCGTCTACCACACCACTAACGGTGGATTATCGTGGACACCGCAGACCTCCGGAACCTTCAACGAACTGTACGGAGTTCACTTTATAGACAGCAATCACGGCTGGATTGTCGGTCAGTTCGGTGAGATTTTGCATACAAAGGACGGCGGAAAAACATGGAGATTCCAACCGAGCGGTGTTGAAGAAAATCTAAATAAAGTCTACCTCGCCGATACGTCGTACGGAATCATCGTTGGGGACAAGGGAGTAATTTTGATCACGACCAACGGTGGCAAAAAATGGGAAAAACAGGAAAGCGGTACGGAGAACGATCTCTTGGGATTCTCGTTCTCACCAGATGGAATGGTCGCAGTGGGACGCGGCGGAATAGCGATGCGATATTCGATTGATCCAGAGCAGCTCCCTGTAAGCCTGCCACCTATCGCAGAGATTGTTGAGGAACCCGAAACTCCCGAAGAGGAGGTAACCGTCGAGGAGGTAACTTACCATTGGGATATTATCCGGCGCGCCACATGGCAGACCGATTTTTCAGATACCTATTTCCTCGACGAACACACCGGCTGGACGGTCGGGAGAGGCGGTGTTATCGCCCACACAACCGATGGCGGGAAAACATGGCTGCCGCAACATAGCAGCGTTGATGCAGACCTGCATCAGGTCAAATTCGTCGATGAATCGCACGGCTGGATTCTTGGCAGTCGTATGCTGCTCCGCACCGAAGATGGCGGGAAAACATGGCAGGTTGTAAAGGGTGTTCTACAAAACTTCCGCCGTGTCAATACGATGCAGTTTATCAACCCCAAAGAAGGATGGTTGGGAGTTGGTGCCGCGGAGATGCTTCACACCAATGACGGCGGATTGACGTGGCAGCGTCAGCGGACCGGGATGAACGAAAATCCCATCGTCGACCTCCATTTCATCAACAATCTTGAAGGATGGGCGGTCTTGCGAGAACGCCTCGATGGTGGGGCAAGGGAAGGCGGAGTCATTCTGCATACCACCGATGGAGGAAACTATTGGGGTGTCCTTGATAACACCAATCAACCCGCCATTGCGGTCCATTTTGCCGACGCACAATCAGGGTGGGTTGTGTTGACAAACGGTGCATCGATCGTAACCGATGACGCAGGCGTTACTTGGAAACGTGTCCCCTCCGATTCGGACAGCGGATGGCCTCCCCAACGAATTGGTCGAATAACTTTCCAAGACCATCAAACAGCATGGGCGCTTGGAAGAAATGGTGCACTTTTCACCACACACAACGGCGGTCAGACGTGGGAGGGAGTGGATGTCCCACAGCACGAAAGTTCAGTCAACTCTGGCACTGTCGATGGAGAAGATATCGATTGGCTCTCGCTCTGGCAGGAGCAAGGGGAGTCAGACGATACAACGGACGAACAAGAATCTGACGACAGCGACAATCTGGAATGGGACCAGGATTTCGCGGAACAGTTCCAAACGGATATGAGCGATAGACGTCAGCGCACCGGACGCTTCACACCAGAAGGCGATCTCGGCGGAGAAAACGTCAGGCGCCCCAACCAAGCGCAGCGACAACGGCAGAATGCCCAGCAAGAACGCCCCCAACGAAGGCGCGGCAGAGGACGTGGGAACCGTTTGATTAACAACATCCATTTCGTCAGTCCCCAGGTTGCGTGGGCGGTTGGTGACGCTGGACATATCTTCCATACCGCAGACGGTGGAAAGACATGGGAGCGACAGCTTGGTGAACAGTTGGATGATTTCCGAGATGTACTGTTCCTCGATGACCAACAGGGTTGGATCGCCGGTGACAACGGCTTGCTGATAGAAACGCAGGACGGTGGTGCCACATGGATGACCTTGAAAAGCGGCGCACGCCAGCGACTGATTGGTGTCCACTTCCCCAGTCTTGACCCGAAGTGGGGTTGGGCAATGCGGCGCGATGGCACCGTCCTCTACACGACCGACGGCTCAAACTGGTCGGCTGGAGAGACTCCGATGCGCCCAGGCTTCCTCGAAGATGATCCACCGCGACCCTTCACGGTAAACGACGTTGCCTTTATGCAGTTTTCTGAAGGTTGGGCAGCGGGTGGAGATGGGCAGATTATTCATAACCAAGATGGCGGTCCCATCTGGACACCACAACGGACTTCAACCGGAAAAGATCTTTACGGGATCGAGATGCAACACGCACCGCTTGGATGGGCGGTAGGTGACGACGGCATTGTCCAACGCACCATCAATGGCGGCGGATACTGGAAATTTCACGAAACAGGTACGGGTTACAGCCTGTATGATGTCTCACTTACTACCAAACGCAAGGGTTGGGCAGCTGGAGCCTACGGCATAATTCTCCGAACCACCGGGGGCGGATTCAAGTGGGAAGCCCTGTCTAGCGGCGTTACAGCAGATCTGTACAGTATTACTGCACTGTCGGCGACCGAACTCTACGCTGTCGGTGCTAAAGGCACAATTGTCCGTTCAACCGATGGTGGGGATACATGGGAGCAGGAACACACCGATATCGGGAATAACCTGTACAGAATTGTCCGTGCGAAGGAAGGAAATACACTCTGGGTTGTTGGCCAATGGGGTGTTGTGCTTCGCAGAGAAATAGGCGATACAAAAGTATCGATGCGTTGACCTCTCTCACATCAGCACTGCTATAGAGATGGACAACAATCCACCAATTTTTTTGGCGACACCTATTTTTTCCGAACTAAGGTAAAGTTTATCTGCCTAATGAATTGAATCCAGATATGCCCAAACAAAGATCCAAAGAACGTAAAGCGCTTAGATGGGAAACAAAGAAATTCATTAGGAAATAAGCAAGCCGATGGACATAATCCGTGAGATTTTTGCCCCATACTCCCTCGCAACGCTGGGGACTATCGTTCTCAACCTGATACTCGCATTTGGACTCGGTCTGGTCATTGCTACCGTCTACCGATGGACTGCTGATGTAGCAGAAAATGCAATGACCGACGCACTAATCATTCTCTGTATGCTCATTTCCGTCGTCATGGTAGTGATTGGCGATAGTGTGGCGCGCGCCTTCAGCCTCGTAGGTGCCCTGTCAATTATCCGCTTCCGCACTGTGGTTCAGGATGCACGGGACATCGCCTTTGTCTTTTTCTCCTTAGCCGTTGGCATGGCTATCGGTGCTGGCAATCCGCCTGTGGCTGTTATTGGGACATTCCTGATAAGTGTTGTCATTATCGGACTCCACCGCTGGCATACGACCGGATCCAATGATGCAGAATTTCTCCTAACGCTCCAAGAACCACTTGAGTCCGAGCACCAACAGAGTTATAAACCCATTTTTAGTGAGCAGGTGCTAACAAGCCAACTCATCGATCAGAGAACAACAAAGTCAGGAACCGCCGAACTGAAATTCTATGTAAAATTGAAAGATCCGAAACGCTGGACCAGTTTCGCCCAGGAAATTTCTGCACTGGAAAACATCACCAATGTGAGGTTGCAGAAACAATAAATCTTTCGGCGGGAATCGATAAAGGCGCATCAGAAATGAGAAAGAAGATCTTATTCCTAATTCTGGTTGTCGTCATCAGTGGGCTACTGATATTTCTACTGCGTCAAACGCAGCGGTTTGCACACAAACAGAACCCATTATACGGAATGGCACCGGTCCAACTCCCACACAAGTCGATCGGTAATATCGCTCCAATCCCGATGCGTGAATTATCGGGTGCGACCTATCATCCACAACGCCAAACCGTGTTTGTTGTCGGCGATGAGGGGGATATCTACGAAATACGGACCGATGGCGGATTAATCCGACAGGGATATTTGGAACAGACCGACATCGAAGGAATTACGGTCCACCCGGAGACAGGGTTCCTATATACCGTAGTTGAAGGCGACGAAGAAATCCTTGAGATTGATCCCCAAACCTTCCGTACCACTCGGAAATTCGGAGTCAACCGGCAATTTGAGGGGGTAGAACTTCTCAAAAAAGGGGGCATGGGATTGGAAGCAATTGTTTTTATTCCGAACGCTTTCCATCCTGAAGGCGGGGTATTCTGGGTCGGAAATCAATCGTTCAGTCTAAAGGAAGGGAAAGAACCGTCAGTCATCTGCGAAGTTGTCGCCCCGCTCGTTTCATCAAAAACCGCGCCGGGGGTCAATAAAGCCAAGACGCCGCAGGTAAAAGGACAGATCTCTCGCTTCTTCCGGCTGTCAATCATTGATATCTCCGGACTTGCCTACGACTTAGAGCGGCAATGTCTACTCGTAATGAGTGATACGACCAACCTGGTGCAGGAGATAACATTGGAAGGGAATGTCCGCAATCAGTACCTGATACCGGGGCATGACCAAGAAGGAATTGCAATCGACAAAATGGGATTTATGTATATTGTCCAAGAGAATGGGGAAATCATCAAACTCGAAGACCATCGGAACTGAGAGACCAGAAACATCTCCTAACAAGGGTATCACAATGAAGAATCATAATCGCATTCAAAACCAACTCTCTGCATATTTGGACGATGAGCTAAGTCCAGAACAACGCATCAGCATCGAGGAACATCTGAGCGAATGCCATGAGTGTGCCGAGATACTTGCTGATTTCCAACAAAATCGTCAGTCGATTGGTGCGTTAACGCACGAAGCACCTCCAATCGCGGATCTGGTCTTGCCGCAGTTGGCAGATCGAGGTCCCGTTCGACAGCGGGTTCTCCCCACCTTGGGCGAACTCTGGGATTGGGTATCCCGCCCAGCCATCAGCGGCGTTGGAGCACTGGCAATGGTTGGCTTGGTTCTCGCACTTGTCTACTTCAATATGATGATGCCAAGTACCGAAGATACCTTTACCTCAGATTCAGATCCGCTCGATTTCTATCTGACAATGCACACTGAAGACGCAGCTCACAATCCGCTATATTCGTACACCGTTGCGGATTCATTGGGCGCAGACACCGCTATATCGGATACCGCTGTTGAAGATAGCACTGACCTTCTTCTGGAAGTCCATTTAGGAGATTAACAACCATGATTTTGAAACCAAGGGACGTGGGCAAGTTATTACCAACCGTGCTTATTCTGCTGATTTTAACAGCGCACGCGTACTCGGAGGTATCATCTCAATCGTTAGAAATCCTCAAGCGCGTAGCGAACGCAGAGAAGGAGGTCGCCTATGTCGGCACTCGCATGATTGTTGTGAATACCTCACGCGGGACAGTTGTCCGTGAGGAATCGGTTATCCATCAGCCCCCGGAGATTCATGCTGTCACAGTATTGCCAACCTTAGAAGATAGCCGCCCCTTAAAACTCGGCGATCAAGAACCCCGCAAAAGCAGCGAGCAAAATCGGCGGAACGGTAGGCGAGATGAAGGGCGTAGAGATCGAAGGCGGTTCCCGCTGAATCGAAGACCGATAGCAACTCTCTCCGAAAAAGAAATCGAACTACTCGCGCAGAATTATACTTTCGATTCGGTTGCCGCGGATCCGATCGCTGGTCAGGAAACAGATCTGGTAACGGTATCTCCGCGATTTGAAGCGCGTCCAACAAAACGGCTCTATCTTGCACGTGATACGGGAATTATCCTGCGGATTGAGGACTTTGACTCAGATGGAAACCTCCGTTCTATGTCCGTCTACACACAGATTAGCTTTGAGACAGAAGCAATCCAGCAAAAGTTAACCGAGCGGAGCCGTGACGGAAAGTCGACTGTTGAAAAGCGACGTCGTCGAAGTCAGCCAATTACGTTCGACGAAGCGAACAAGGTGCTGGAGGGTAAACTCATCGTACCCACTTATCTGCCACCCGGCTTTGCGCTATTAGAAGCCCGATATTTCAAACATCGATCGGACACTGTATACTTACGGTATACGGACGGTATGCTAATATTTACACTGTTTGAGTCGAAAAGCAAACAGGAACGCAACCGAAACCGTAAAAGGGAAGGTGTGCAGCATATACAGATCCACGGAAAATCGGCACGGCACGAAAAGCGCGGACCGACAAATATCCTGCAATGGTCTATTTCCGATTTGAATTTTACGGTGATGGGCGAGCTCCATCGCGACGAACTCGTCAAGGTCGCTGAGTCATTGATTCTCGCCGCCGAGCAATAGGTCTGTCCACTCTGTTAAGGTCATTTATGGTAGATTTTAGAATTATTTAGACACTCCCAATGCACAACCAACCCCCTAAATTCCCTAGGCGGGAGTCGGGGCAAGGATGCCCCTCCTACAGGGACACTCCCAATAGACAGCGAACCCCCTAACCCCCCTAGCCCCCCTTGTCAGGGGGGAAACCCGATGAATCGGGACAGGCGAGACCAGGATTGGTAAATGTCTACTTATTTCTCTAATTCACCATAATTTTACTGTAGGAGGGATCTCCGAATCCCGACATCTCTCTGTCAAAATCCTTGATTTAATATAGAAGTTGGTTTAGAATTGCCCTTCGGAGAGTTATTGGTGGGTGAAACTACAGACAGCTAACACAAATCAAGTTTAACAGAGGAAAATAGGACCTATGAGAGATTGGAATCAAGATATTGTTAGGTATCCAGACCCTTCCATCGAAGTAATTGACCCACGTTTTTCAAAATACAAAATTGGTAACGCAGCGGTCGAGCGACTCTGGACAGGTGCGCGATGGGCGGAGGGACCGGTCTGGTTCGGGGATGGTCGATACCTGCTCTTCAGTGACATCCCGAACAACCGGATCATGCGTTGGACCGAGGAAACCGGCGAAATTAGCGTTTTCCGCACCCCTTCCAACAACACTAACGGCAATACCCGCGATAAACAGGGACGACTCATCTCCTGCGAGCACGGTTCACGCCGCGTAACCCGTACCGAATACGACGGAAGCGTCACGGTGCTAATCGACAGCTTTGAGGGTGGTCGGCTGAACGCCCCAAATGATGTAATCGTCCACCCAGACGGACATGTCTGGTTCACCGACCCCGGATACGGCATCCTCCTGAACTACGAAGGACACCGCGCAGCGTTTGAATTACCCACCAACGTCTATCGACTCAACCCGGACACCGGCGAAGCCACAGTCGTTACGGACGAACTCGAAAAACCGAACGGTCTCTGTTTCTCCCCCGACTTTTCCAAACTCTACGTCTCTGACACCGGTGTCTCACACACCCCCGGTCATCCCAGTTACGTCCATGTCTATGATGTGGTGGACAACGCTCGCTTGGAAAATGGCAAACCGTTTTGCGACATGGGATCCGGGTTCGCAGACGGTATCCGCTGCGATATTGATGGCAACCTCTGGTCAAGTGCGGGATGGGTCGGTGAGGGGTTTGATGGCGTACATATTTTCGCGCCCGATGGCGACCTTATCGGCAAGATCCATCTCCCGGAGGTCTGCTCCAACGTATGCTTCGGCGGCGTCAAGCGGAACCGCCTGTTCATGACAGGCAGCCAATCTCTGTACTCCGTCTATGTCGAAACACAAGGCGCGCAGATTCCATAGTAGCAGGCACACGCCGTATGCCGTAACCTACACACCTAACCGTAGATCAGGAATCCTGCGCGACTTCAACGATTCGCCGAGGTTAAAGCGGTAGTCTAGATTCACATCTCGACACAGCGAACACCTACCTCACAACGGTTTCGTGCTGCCGATAAACCTGCGCATAAAGCTCCTGATCAATCTCTATCCCTAACCCCGGCGCGGAGGGCACCCGGTAACAACCATTTTCAAACTCATACCCCTGCATCTTATACAGATCAAAGTGTAGGGTCGAATCTTCAGCAATGACGAACCGCTCCGTCACCGCGCCGAACTGAATATCACCGCGCAGACCAATCGCCGCAGCGTTGTAGTTGTGCGGACAGATCATCGTCGCATAGCCGGAATCCTCTATGTCGCGGGCGAGCGTGTGGAACGGCCAGAAGCCCATATCCAGCATGTCAGGCTGGATGCCGTCCAGCAGACCTTCCTCCATCAACTGCCAGTAGATGGTATTACGACCACGATGCCCCTCGCCGTCCACGATCATCGTCTCTGGCGACCATCGGTCTCGCCATTCCTTCAATTTTCGGTAGTCTGCCACGTTTTCAGTGACCATCTCTTCCATCCAGAATGCCTTATCTGGACCCGTTTCACGCACGAAGGTTTCCAAGAGAGATAATTTGCCGTCGTAACCGTTGTTTGCGTCAACAAGGATCTTGATCTCTGGACCCACCGCTTCCCGCACAGCGTGCACCACTTCAATGTCGCGCGCTACGCCGGCATTCGGCTCGAACCATCGCCCCGGTCGGCCAAGCTTCAACTTCATTGCCCGCCAACCGTTGGCTACGGCTTCCTTCGCTTCACGAGCCACGGCATCGGTACCCAGCTCGGGGTGCACCATGTCCTGAAAGTAAAGGGTGGAGTCGTAGCCTTCAACCCACTCACGAACGCGGTCGCCCAGCAGACGATACGCCGGAACATCCAGCGCCCTGCCCATCAGATCGAAGATCACGAAATCAATAAATCCGTTCTCTTGCAGCAATGCCTCCCAGCGAGGATTTACACCTGTAACGCGATCTCCGCTCACGTGATAAAACTCGAACACGTCTCGGTTCAGCAGCAACTGGAGCGTAGCGTAGAGCGTCGTCAACTTGCTCCGATTCATTGCCGGTCGTGCGTTTGTTACACCGGTGAGGCCACTGTCGGTGGTGACTTGCACCAACCATTCACGCTGGTTGTGACCATAGTTCTGACCCTTCGAGTTACGACCGACGATCCGACCAACACCGGGAGCGCCGAAGTACGTTTCGACCGGTGCGATCCGAATGTCTTTGATGATATGTTTTTCTGACATGATTTCCTTCGGGTTCGGCAGGACGAATCTCACTCTACCTGCCATTCGTGTAAAGCATACTTTGCTTGGAATAGGTCCTCGTCAACAGAAATGCCGAGTCCGGGGCGTTCCTCCACCTGATATGCGCCGTCCTTGAAATCAGGGTAGGGACCAAAGATGTGGGGCAGGTTGCGCTCGTCCTCCAACGACACGAAGGTCTTAGATGCCGCCCCGAACACCAGCGTCGCAAATGTGCCGAAAGTGCCGTTGCCGAAGTTGTGCGGTATTGAGCGCACTTCTGTTCCGCGCAATGCCTCCTCAATCTCGATCCAGCGGAGGTAACCGGCACCCACGATGTCCGGCTGGTAGCCGTCAATCAAGCCATCCTCAATCAGATGCTGAAAGGTTTCGCTGATTGGGTCACGATCGGTTTCGCCGCACACAAGCAGCGCTTTGGAACCGTGTTTTGCCTGCATCTCCCGCATGGCACGGTAACCGGCTACATCGTGCGTTATCATCTCTTCCAACCAGTAAATGTTCGCGGGAATCGTCTCCCGAATGAAATCTTCGAGCAGATCAAGCCGATCATCGTAGCCGAAGTTGGCGTCAACGTAGATATGGAAATCTTCTCCGACAGCTTCCCGAACGCTTAAAACTACATCGGCATCCCGCCGCATACCGGCTTCCGGCATCATCCAGCGACCGCCGCGTCCGGTTTTTATCTTGAGCGCCCGATACCCGGCAGCCTTCGCTTCGGCAGCCTCTTCTGCGACCTGTTTCGCACCTTTCTCAGGGACAAGAAAGTCTTGGAAGTAGAGCGTGGTATCATACGCTGGCACGGCATCGCGCACTTTTCCCCCGAGTAGACTGATAGCTGAGACGCCGTGGGCTTTGCCGTAGAGATCGAAGGCGAGGGCATCCATCCATCTGGTGCTGCGGAAGGTGCGTGCTACCTCGGTGCCGGGTCCCGTAACAACCCCGTTCTCTACCTGCAGCAGCGAGTCCACCTCTCTACCCAACAGTGTCGTTTTTAGCAGCGTGAGCAGATCTTCTACCCGTCCCCGCCCCATCGCACGGTTAGCGCTCGTCACGCCTTCTACACCGCCATCCGTCCGGGCGCGCACGATCCACTCCAATCGTTGCAAACCAATATTATCTGAGAACGCATTTTTACCGAGCTCCTTTGGATAATACGAAGGAACCGGTGTAACGGATATTTCTGTGATTTTCATTGTTTGTATTCTTCGTGGTTATCGTTCCGGGATTAAATTTCAATTTTCATTGCCTATCAGTTACAAATATCGTTAACCATTTTACCGATATTTCCACACCACAGTCAACAAAAATATTGGGGATATACACTATCTGCGTCTGCAATAATCCACATGAAAAATGAAAGCGAGGGATTTACGTTGACACGACCCTATGAATGCGTATAATGTGGAAATAGTGCCAAATATTATAATCTACCAAGCAATAGGGGAAAGCAATGGTCGAGAAGGAAAAAGTGTTATTTCTCTGCACAGGGAACTCGTGTCGGAGTCAAATGGCAGAGGGTTTTCTGAGGGATATGGCTGGCGACCGCTTTCAGGTCTACAGTGGCGGGTTGAAGCCCTCTTCCGTCAATCCGCTGGCAATCAAGGCGATGGATGGTGTCGGGATCGATATTTCATCCCATACCTCCGATTCGCTCGATAAATACCTCGACCAAAACTTCCATCATCTGATTACCGTCTGCGACCATGCGAAGGAAAGTTGCCCAATTTTCCCCGGCGCTGGCGAAAGCCATCACTGGGGGTTTGATGATCCAGCGGAAGCACAAGGGAGCGAACCGGAGCGGTTCGCCGTTTTTTGTCGAGTCCGTGACGAGATCCAGCAAAGCATCCAGCAATGGTTAAAGATGCTCAACCCACCCCAGTAGGATTGGGTTCTGCACATTCGCGCGGAGCAAAATAGGGGAGACAATGTCACCGCTCTTTTTAGCCATCGGTCACTTCTGCTACGATGTGGCACCCGGTGGATACGTGCTGGGTGGCGGCGCGGCTTACTCAACGATTACGGCTCGCAACCTCGGCTGCCGTGCCTGTGCGGTTACCGCTGTCGGTGCAAACTTTGACCGACAACAATCGATCTTAGATGGGGTTGATGTTACCTACCACGAGTCGTCGGAAACCACCATTTTTGATAACCGGTACGATTCAGATGGCAAACGCCAGCAGCTAATCTTGGGGGTCGGCGGCGAGTTACAGGAACATCACCTCCCACATCAATGGAAAGACGCAGACATCGCCTATCTCTGCCCACTCACCGGTGAGGTAGATTCCCCGGTAGCCCAATGCTTCGATGGCGCGCTAATCGGCATCACGCCACAAGGATGGATGCGCAGGTGGGATGAAAGTCGTCACGTCCGCTCGAAACGGTGGGAGACCGCCGAAGCCATCCTACCTCACGCAGATGTTTTGGTTTTAAGTGAGGAGGATATCGCTGCCCATCCCGAAGATCTTGAAAAGTATATTCAGTGGACGCGGATAGTGGTACTAACGAAAGGGCGGGGCGGCGCAACGCTGTACGAAGATGGTCAAATCTTGGAGTCCACCGCCTACCCCGCGGAGGAAGTCGATCCGACGGGCGCCGGCGATGTGTTCGCTGCGGCGTTCCTAATCAAATATCATCAGACCCGTTCACCACAGGCAGCACTGAACTTCGCACACTGCACCGCGTCATTTGCAGTCGAAGGACACGGCACAACGGGCATCCCAACGTTGGACCAAGTCAACGCACGGCTACGAGAAATATAGGGAACACAAGAATCTCTCCCTCATTCAGTCGCGTCGATGCACTTTAAGAACTACCACGGCTCAGAGTAAGATGGCTCGTTCACATAACGCTCAGTAGTCAGATCGAGCGTTATCTCAGCGCCCGGTGGAAGCGTGAGGCGTAGGTGTTTGTTGTCCACAGCGATCGTCCGCGCTTCTGTCTCCAGCGGCGGAGGGGCATAGCTGCCAGCATATCCGCCAAGTTCTCCAGGCCATTCACTCGTGCGTACAACGTACTCCGCCCTACCGAATCGATGCTCTCCGAAACCACCCGCTTGAATGATCAGCTCCCGTCCCTCGTTAGGATTGAGATTCACCAAACGCACAACTGTCCGTGCCGCTTCCAACTTTTCGACCAGCGCCCCCACATCTTCGGGTAGACCGGGACGACGGCGATTGAGGTCGAAATAGCGCAGGCGACAGTGGAGCAACCCGCCATTGTAGATCGGCTGGGGCGCACCAAGCGTCAACTGGATTAACGCTTCGGACGACAGCGGATTGCCCCATTGCCAGTGATGGACATGATGATGCGTTCCCACCGCTTCATCCTCCCGAAGCAGCGCAAGGCGACGACACATTATCTGATGACTGGCGTGGAGGATGTGTTCAGGATAGCTCGCATTCTGTCCCGCCAAATATCGAACCCACGGTTGCTCATGCCCGGAATCTTCCTTGTTGTGGAAAGCAAAGGTCGCGTTCCAATCGAAAGCCTCCGCTCGGCGCACCCGCTCCATACTCTCCCAATCCTCGTCCGCCATCGAGAGATTCCATAGCGTTACCAGATACACGGGCGATATAGGCTGCCAGTCGAACCAACCCGCGTCCCCGTATCGGTAAGGCACCAAGAAGGTCTCGTACTGATCGCCCATCGAGGCAAACTGACTATCCCACCGCTCACTGACACTCATGTCGAATTCGCGGATGTCCTTGACCTCTCCAAGCTCCAGAATTCGGTTCATCTGCTGCCGTGGAAGTTCGAGATATGCGTCGTCGCGGGTCAGTAAATACGCGTTGGCACCTGCATCCAGCGTTGCTTTCTGAAGGGTCAGGAACCCGTGCGGAAACGTCCAGCCGTAGCGCCCCCCATACCACTTGCCGTTACAGTATTCGCCCACCTCGCCGGAGTGGCCGACGTTATCCGGCAGGAGTCCGTTGTTCCGTTGGGCGCGTTCAACCCAGGCATCGGTGTACTCAACCACCCAGTCCCGGTACTTCTCCTCACCGGTCAGCAGAAAAGCATTCGTAACCAGTGACGTAATAGACAGATTTGTCGGTGTGTCACCCATTCTCCAGCGATCAAACAACGCCTGCCCCATTGCGCGAGCATTATCCGGATCTCCCAAATCTTGCACGGTGGTGATGCCGGGCAGATCGAAGAAGGGTAAGCTATACCGCTCCATGCTGCCACCGAGGGGAGCATAGTTCGCTGTTTCTCGCTCAGACAGCGGCGCGTAATACGGCCCCTTGCTACCGTTGAGACCGGAGAGGACAATTTTGTGTTCAGGGTCGTAGTTGATGGCGTCGGGATCCTCGTTGAGGTAGAAACCCGCAAAACGCTGCGCACGCTCTCGCCGCTTGTGTCCATTCGGATGCGCCAGACACAGGTGGAAAAAGAGGATGTCACTTTCGGACTGGTGCATCTGATCTTCTTGGATACCGTACTCTTTGTAGACCGTGCCGAGCCGCGTCAACTGCTTGGTAACTGCCTCCCATTGGCGGTCTGCCAGCGCGAGCAGATGGTCACCACCGCCCATCAGGTAGACAAGGGGCCAATTAAAGAAGGGTTCATAATAGTCGTCGGGACTGCCGCCGCCCCATTCATCGTTCCAGATGAACTCACCATCCTCCCGTGTGAAGTGGTCGAGAAAAGGCTGGACAGATTGGTTCATCGTGTCGAATAACCGCCGCTCCCAGACTGCCCAAGAGGGCGGAGTCGCAATCGGTACGTTAGCAGATATTTGGATCATTAGAAATGCGTTCTCCTTGTTTTCTGTCAACCAATATAGTAGCAGGTATTAGGGCTATTCAGTTTTCGGCTTTTTAACTATGGTAGTTTATAGAATTAATGAGACACTCCAAACCGGTGCGGTTACAAACCGCACCTACCGGGCGGGTGAAACTGTTTATTTATTTTTAAAATTCACCATATTTTGTTTGACAAGGCGCAACCGGGAGATCACGCCTACAGTGAGATGTCGGGATTCGGAGATCCCTCCTACAGTAAAACTATGGTAGTTTATAGAATTATTTATACATCACGCAAGTTGCTAGTTATAAGGAAACGGTTCAAACCGAGCGAATAAACGCTAAATTCGCCTCATCACTGTTCGCAGTGGATTGACAAATCCACTGTATACGTATAAGACTGGCTTGGATATGTCTATCCAAGCCGAGCAAGTCTGACAACAGTACTTGCGTTAATATAATGCAAGTTACTCCCCTGATTAAGAAGAAGACCTCGTAGGGAACGCAGACCTGCGTTCCCTGCACTATCTCGTCTTTACATATCGCCCCGGTACGGGGTTGGTCCCTCCGGTCGGTTCTTACGTGGCACCTTTGTCGGGTACTTTTCGAGCGCCGCGATCCAAGCATCCCGCCACACCTCGTAATCCGTTTCGGACTCTGGAGAAACGCGGCTACGCGCATCAAAGCTGGGCCAGAATGCGCGCCCCGTAGGCGTTCCT
This sequence comes from Candidatus Poribacteria bacterium, assembly GCA_965220385.1. Classification (GTDB taxonomy): domain Bacteria; phylum Poribacteria; class WGA-4E; order WGA-4E; family PCPOR2b; genus PCPOR2b. The sequence continues at coordinate 4,185,121 of OZ244825.1, forward strand.
CTTTTCTGGTAGCGTATATCCAAGCTCCAACGGATAGCATCCGTGTTGTTCGTACCTGACGAATGGGGGGTGAGTTTGTGAATAAAAATGACATCTCCCTTTTTCATCGGCACCGAAACCCAGTCCCCCTCTGGTAGGCTATCCGCCCAGTACACTGTGCGGTGCTTGTGTATTCGAGGCATCACCCGCAGACAGCCGTTCTCCTCCGTGGTATCGCACAAAGGAATCCAAACAGTCAGGACAAAGGTTGTGTCCGCTTCCTCATGAAAGAATATCGCATCCTGGTGCCAGAAAACCACGTTTGAGTTCCGCCCCTGCTCCAGGTCCGAGGGCAGCTTCGCCCGTATATGTGTCATCGGGCTGCAGCAGATTTCAGGACCGATAAGCCCCTCTATCAGATCGAGTAGCCGCTTATTCCGCATAAAATGGAACGTCCCTTCTCCTCGGATATGCCCCACATCCAGAAATGTGTCCGATTCAAAATAGGTTGCCTCATCTTCGTCGCATATCCGGGCAAGGCGTGTTTCAAACGGTTCGTCCGCATACAGTTGGCTGATTCGACCTTCAGCGTGCAGCTCCTTGGCAAGCTGGTCGATAACCCCCTCATAATCCTGAACCACCGGCTCAAAATCGGCATCCTGTAGCACCGCTTCAAGCACCACATATCCCTCTTCTTTGAAATGCTCAAGTTGTTCCTTTGTTAGCGTCATCCGTCAGTCCTTTCAGTCGGCAAAAAACATAATCGCATTTCTGGTTCTAACGGCAGCAAGTAGGGAACGCAGACCTGCATTCCCCATAGAGGGACATTATACGCCGAAGGGATGAGGGTGTAAAGAGGGAAATTCAATGCAGCGTTCTACGCATTTTGGATCCGCTTGCATTTCATATGAGGACGTGATATAATGCCGCGCATAGCTGCCAAACCTTTCTTGACAGTGAACAATAGTCCGCTCCCAGATTCTTGGGAGTTTTTTATTTATCCGAAACAGGAGAGATTGACGGCGTCGGTTTCGCCCTATCAAAAATCCCTCCTCAACATAAATTCTGAATAACAAAATGTACAATAAACTGGCAGATGTTGAACTCAGGACCGGCGAGACGATGGAAGTTGGCGTTATCATTGCCCCAGACGCAGCATACGCGGAACAGATTAAACCGTTCTTGGCACACAAGGGCGGTGGCTTCAAGTGGCACCTTGAACGCTCCGTGGTTGAGTCGCTTGACGATTTGGAGACACGCTTCTACATCGGTAAATTGGATGGGGAAATCATCACTAACATAATGATAGTCGAACACCAGCACGTCGGTATCCTTGGACATGTTTTTACAACACCAACACAACGTCGCAAAGGTGCTTGTAAATCGGTGATGGGGTATCAGATGGAGGACTTTCGCGAGCGCAATGGTGAGGCACTCTACCTCGGAACCGGATACAATAGCCACCCTTACTTTATCTATAACAGTTTCGGTTTTGAGAGTGTTTTCCCCCGATCGGGCTTCATGAAATACCGCGCAGTCGAAGACTTCGATGAACGCTACTTTGCCGAAAGCCCCGTCCATGCGAAAGATGTAGTATGGAACGATTGGGCAAAAATGACCGCCCTAACAGGTATCGTGGAGGGGGATTATCTCCGTAGCATCGCATTCGGTATCTACGGTCCCGCAAATTTCGAGGGCGGCTTCCTCGGATTCAAACAATCGCTGGAGAATGGGGACACCTACCACGACGCCAAGCTGCTTGAATCTGACTCCGGCGCAATCGTCGGCATGGCGACAACCTCTTGGGATACGCGCTGGCAACCCGACACAGCGGTGTTAGATGTTTTCGTCCATCCGAGCTTTTATCCATCGGCATCGGTTCTGCTCGAATCGGTCAATTTCCCAGATACCAAAATCCAGTGTTATACGGAGTCAACCTCAACGAGCAAAGCCGAAGCGCTCCAAAATGCAGGTTTTCACCACGAAGCGACACTGAAAAACCAAATCCAACATAGCGATAGAGGCATTGATGTATCGGTCTTCGCACGCACCTAAACAACCCCGGCACCCGATGTAGAAACAGAGTGCCGCAACCACTATTGGGAGAAATCAGATGCTTGGTGTCCAGCTTTTGGGAAATGAGACAGTCACCATCAAAGAATATCCCGAACCAACGCCCATCAATGAGAACGATCTACTGATTCAGGTTAAGGCATCAGGAATCTGTGGGAGCGAGATGCACGGTTACCGCAGCCCAACCCCTCATGAATCTAATGGTGGGCACGAAGTCGCAGGAGAGGTCATCGACGCGGGTCAGTCAACAAAATTCAGGGTCGGAGATCGTGTTGGCGTCCACGCCGTTCGGGGGTGCGGGGAATGTCGGTGGTGTTCCGTTGGAAAATATACCTATTGCCGTAACCATATAGGCGGCGGTGGTACGGGAACCCATGCGGAGCGTCTCGCTGCCCCAGACCATGTTTGCCTCAAGCTGCCTGAAGACATTCCGTTTGATATAGGTGTGCTCCTGACCGGCGACGGTTTTGGTGTCCCTTATCACGTCAGCCAACGTCTCAACACCAAAGGCGGGGATTTTGTCTGCGTTTTGGGCGCAGGTCCCGTCGGGCTTGGAAATACGATCGTGCAATCGTTCTTGGGTGCGGAAGTGATAGTTATTGACATCAACGACTATCGACTCTCCCTTGCAAAAGAAGCCGGTGCCACACACACTATTAACTCAAAGGAGACCGACCCCCTTGAGGCAATCACGGAAATCACCCACGGTATGCTTGTGGACAAGTGCATCGAGGCGGCTGGACGTCCAGAGACGCTCAGGCTTGCCTTCACTTTGGTTGCGGTGGCGGGGACAATCATGTGCGTTGGCGAGCAGGGCGAGCTGCCAATCAGTCCAAGCCGTGATCTGATTCGGAAGGACATCACGTTGATGGGAAGTTGGTTCTATCACTACTCGGAATATCCCGCCATGCTCGATCTGTATCGGCGTGGCTTACCCATCGGGCAGATGATCACCGACCACTTCCCGCTTGTTGAAGCGCAGGCGGCGTTTAGCAAATTTGCTAATGGTCAGGCAGGTAAGGTGATGCTTGAACCTTGACCGACTAATTTGAGGTTGACACAACTTTAAGGCAATGATATATTTACCTTTCGCCATAGATAGATATGAGCTTTTCTTAGGAACAGTGCGTAATGAGTAATACGTAAAGGAGAACCCCGCTCGGCTGGGATAGACATATCCCAGCCATCTTTGCGCGTGTACAGCGGATTTGTCAATCCGCTGTGAGCGGTAATTTTTTGACTATTTGAAACGTCGGGCATAGGTCGCATGAAAAAATGTATCAATAAGGAGAACTAATGGATCTCGGACTCAAGGATAAAGTTGCAGTCGTTGGAGCATCGAGCAAAGGGCTCGGCAGAGCCATCGCACTCGGTCTGGCGGAAGAAGGCGCGCAGGTGACCATCTGTGCACGGGATGCGGATACACTGGAGGCGACAGCCGCCGAAATCCGCGAGAAAACAGGGGCGGAAGTCTTGGCTGTCCCCACAGATGTCAGCCAACCTGATCAGGTTAGCGGGCTGATTGACAAAACTGTCAATCAATTCGGTGGTATCGATATTCTGGTCAGTAACGCCGGCGGTCCCAGGGCGGGCAGGTTTGCAGACCTGTCTCCCGAAGATTACCAAGACGCACTGCATCTCAACCTACTCAGCACCATTAATCTATGCCGCGGTGTTGTGCCAAGCATGAAGGCACGAGGCGGGGGCCGCATCATCAACCTCACCTCTATTTCCGTCAAACAGCCGGTAGATGGATTGATGCTATCCAACATGGCGCGAACCGGTGTCATCGGGTTCGCCAAAACGCTTGCGTCCGAACTTGCAGCTGACAATATTCTTGTAAACAATGTCTGTCCGGGAGTCATCTTCACCGATCGGATTAAACAGTTAGCCACTGTGAGGGCAGAGGAAGCGGGTATCGCGTATGAGGAAGCCCTCGCAAATATGACCCAAGATATACCACTCGGTCGGATTGGCGATCCCACGGAATTCGCCAATCTTGTCGTGTTCCTCGCCTCTGGACGTGCAAGTTATATCACCGGCACCACTATCCAAGTGGATGGCGGTATGGCAAAGGGGTTGTTATAATTGAGAAAATCGGGACAACCGGTAACCGAAAATCCCGAACATCGTCCCCCAACCCTGTCGGTCATTATCCCAGCCTTCAATGAGGCGCAAACGATTCGACAGGTTATTCAAGCAGTTCAGGAAGTACCAATCGACACAGAAATCATCGTCGTCAATGACGGTTCGACCGACGAGACATCTGAGATCTTGGAACAGATGCGTAACGAACCGAAGTTAAAGATTCTGCAGTGCAAAGAAAACCGAGGAAAAGGAGGTGCAATTCAGCTTGGACTGGAACAGGTCACCGGTCAGTTTATGGTCATCCAAGATGCCGACCTCGAACTCTCTCCGAGAGATTTGATACCAATTTTGGAAGTGTTACAAAAAGGTATCGCCAAGGTGGTCTACGGTTCAAGATTCCTAAACGGCAAAAAACGGGCAAGCCTGAAAACCTACATAGCAAATCGTATGCTTGCCAATTTCACGAATCTATTGTATCATGTACGCATCACTGATGAGGCGACATGTTACAAGGCATTTAACACGAGCCTGATAGCCAATCTCAATTTGACCGCTCAAGGGTTTGAATTCTGCCCAGAAGTGACGGCAAAAGTACTACGTGCAGGCTATCATATCCATGAGGTGCCTATTTCCTATTTTCCACGCACCAAGGACGGTGGGAAGAAACTCCAATTCTGGCGGGAGGGCATTCGCGCAGGGTGGACCCTGTTCAAATATCGTTTTGTCCCCACGTCAAAAATCCTAAAATAAGCAAACCTTGTCTAATAAAAAAATGTTCCAAATATAAAGTAAGGAGACTCCAATGGCAGAAGAAAAACGTGAAGTGATTCTAAACATTCCGATACATCCAAATATGGAATTAGTCGCTGCCCATACCGCCTCTATCCTCGCGGAAATCATGGAGTTTGAGGAAACCCATATTGATGAGATTCAATTGGCTATCATTGAGACCTGCATCAATGCTTTTGAGCACAGTAATAGCAGAGACAGTAAAGTAACAGTCACATACGCCCTCACAGATGATGAATTGGAGTTAAAAATTACAGACCACGGCACTGGATTTGGCGCGGAGCAAACCAAGCTGTTGACTGGTGAAGCTCGGGCTCGCGCTATGCAAAAACGAGGGTGGGGCTTAGAGATTATTCGAGAAATGATGGATGAAGTGGAAATCGACAGCAGTGATGAAGGAACAACCATCACAATGCTGAAAAAACGAGTATAATCAAAAATAGAAAACACAGCCACCACTCAAAAACCTTGATGAAGGAGGAAACAAATGGCATCATCCTTTAATGTCAGTACACGTACCGAAGATGGTTACGCCGTTATTGAAACGGATGGATACCTAAACGGTCCCACAGGCGAAAAACTCGCCGAAACCGCCAAGGACCTTATGAATCAAGGATACAACACGCTTGTCATTAACCTTGAGAAAACACGACTGGTGAACAGTATCGGTATCTCTATCCTGATTGAGATTATTGAATACCTTCAAGAGCACGGGGGATCGGTACATTTCTGCCATTTAACGCCCGTCATCGAGCGAACTTTCAAAATGATGGGACTCGCTCAACATGCCGAGCTCCACTCCGATGAGGCGTCTGCAACTGCGAACCTGTAATTGGATTATCTGAGCACAGATGAGCCGGATCAATGGATAACACCACTCCATATCATCGCAATCTGGGATAAATCATCAATCCCAACTAATCGAGCCGAGGTGACTAAGAGATGCAATCTGTTTCGGCAGAAGAAACAATACAACGGCTGATCTTTAGCCTGTCTGAACTTGAACAACTGGGTGAGACAATCATCTCCGGGCGCGGTAACTTTAACGTATCCAGTCGGACTTATCTGCGAATCATCCACGGCACATTGCAAGTAACCAGTTGTGCAATTCTGCTCTATCAGCCCAGCGAAAATTATCTCGCAGTCGAAGCGGCGATTAATGTCAAGGACGAATCGTTGAACATCCCAGTCAACGACGACGACATCGCGGCGATCCTTGAATCTGCGACCATTGATATCTCTAACCCACCGCCTACCTTAGAGAACTTTCTTAACCAAGTCCAGCCCCAACTGGAACACCTCGGTGCCAATTTATGGGCACCCCTCAAGATACGCGATGAGTTTCTGGGGGTTATCAGTCTGGGCAGTTTTCGATCACAGGATAGCTTGGAGGACTGGAATCGGGAGCTCTTGCCGGTGCTGGCAAACCAGATCTCTGTCGCAATCGCCTACTCGCGCTTGGTGGATAAAACCCGTGCGGAACAGTTCCGCCTGTTCATGCTTTCTGATACCGCGACTCAAATATGCAAATCGCTCGACACCGAGGCTGTGCAGGAAGAGGTGGTAACACATGCGATCACATTGTTAGACGCAAGCGCGGGAGGCCTGTTGCTCATCAATCCAATCACACAACGGCTTGAAATGAAATCCCTTTTTGCCCTTGAGCCGGACGCCAACGCCCAACTGGAAAATCTATCGATTCCCCTACAAACGGATCAGGAGACCTCGTCAGCGCTCACCCCCATCGCCCAAGTCGCTACCCAAGAGGGTGAAACGCTAATTTCCAATGGTGAAGTAGAGGGCTTGCTTGGTCGTAGGAATCTGATGGCGGTGCCCATGCGTGGCCGCGAAGAGACCCTGGGCGTGTTGATTGTCGCAGATAAAGAGGGAAGAGGGGGCACCACTCCGGATTTTACCGACGAAGATAGGGTGCTGCTCGAAGCTTTCGCCAATCAAGCGGGCGTATCGATCGAAAACGCACAACTCTACCAGGAGGCACTGGAAGGACGGCAACTACAGGCGGAGATGGATGAAGCAGCAAAGATTCAGCAGAATCTCATCCCCGAAGCGCTCCCCGAAATTTCTGGCTATGAGGCCACCGGGCTTTACTTCCCCCGCGGCGGCGTCGGAGGCGATTACTACGACTGTCTTCCAGATGCAGACGACACTTGGGGTCTTGCAATCGCCGATGTCTCCGGCAAAGGGATGCAAGCGGCATTGCTCATGGCGACCCTGCGAGCGGGATTGCACTCAGAGGTAACACGAAAAGAAGATTTGCCGAGCATGGCGGAAGCGCTCAACTCACTGCTATACGCAAGCAGTACGTCCGGCAAATTTGCCACCTTCTTCTACGCTCAACTACATCCAGAAACGGATCAGATTACTTCAATCAACGCCGGACATAACTACCCGCTCGTCATCCGGCGCGAGGGAGGTTATGACGAACTGGAAAAAGGGGGCGTGATGCTGGGCATGTTTCCTAACGATGTCCTGGCCGAAATCTCAGAATTTGAGCAGGAGACGACCCAACTCGGCAGCGGGGACGTCGTGCTTTTCTACACCGATGGGGTGACGGAAACCGTAAACACCGATGGAGAACTGTATGAAGAGGAACGTTTGGAGGCAGTTGCACAACGGGTGAAAAGCGAAAGTGCGGATCAGATATGCCAAGCCATTTACGACGACGTTATTGCATTTCAGGGGGAAGCCGAGCAGTTTGATGACCTGACCCTAATGGTACTTAAAAAGATATAATCACTCAAATATGAATGAAGCGTGAAACGTGAAACGTGAAAACAATTTGTTTATTGGTTTATGGGGGATCCCTGATATAGACGAGGACAAAGTTAATGCAAAATCGGGAAGGGCAGCGCTATCTGGATCCCGCCGCTCTGGCAAAAATTGGCAACCTCGAACTCATCGCGAAATCTGTCGTCGAAGGATTTATCTCAGGTCTCCACAAAAGCCCCTATCACGGTTTCAGTGTCGAGTTCGCACAGTACCGACAGTACATGCCCGGCGACGATATCAAACACCTCGACTGGAAAGCCTATGGACGAACCAATCGGTACTACATCAAGCAGTTTGAAGAGGAAACGAACCTCAACTGCTACCTCCTACTCGACACCAGCGAGTCAATGAACTACGGTTCCGGCGAACTGACCAAGCTGCAATACGCCAGTTACCTTATCGCTTCAATCGCCTACTTCATGGCGAAGCAACGGGACGCCGTCGGATTCGCCTACTTTGACGACAGGCTCCACGAATACCTACCCGCCCGAAGCTCTCCCGCCCATCTCCACGCCATCCTCCTGACGCTTGAACGGATCCAAACCAATAAGCTCACGCACATGGGGCAGCCCATCCACCAGATCGCCGAACGCCTCACCAAACGCGGATTGGTTATCCTGATCTCCGACCTCTACGAGGACGAGCCCGATACGGTTGTGAAAGCCCTTGAACACCTCCGCTACGACGGGCACGAGGTGATTGTCTTTCATATCTTGGATAATCAGGAGTTAGAATTCGCATTTGATCGCGTGGCGCGTTTCGTCGATGCCGAAACGGATGAGGAGGTCATCGCAACGCCACAAGCGATCCGCGAAAGTTACCTCAGCCATCTGCACGATTTCATCAACCACTACAAGCTGGAATTGAGTAGATCCGACATCGACTATAATACAATCGACACCACAACCCCCGTTGATTACGCCCTCTCCGCCTACCTCGCCAAACGGGAGGGGTTGATATGATATAATATTGCCCTCCGCATCAAAACCGAACTTTTTCTTTAACCACAAACTACAAAGAAAAACATATAGCTAAAATGATTGAGTCCCGATACTGGAAAGAAGAGCTTTCTCGCATAGCGAAAACTATCAAGCCGCTTCGCAAACCACCTCGATGGTCTATAATGGTCCCCAATATTCGGGCCAGGAGTTAAGTAAGAATTAACGTCTAACTCACCCGTATAAATGGAGGATTGAAGATGTCAACCAAACGGATTCGACACACTGCGAGGTTCAAGTTTACTGTTGCCCTTGAAGCCATCAAATCAGACAAAACGATCAGCCAATTGGCAAGTGACCACCAATTGCATCCGAGCCAAATCAGCCAATGGAAGAAACAGTTGCTTGAACAGGGAAGCGATATTTTCGCTACCCACCCGACCAAGCGACAACGTGAACAGAATGACAGAGAGTCGCGTCTGTATGAGCAAATTGGTCGGTTGAATATGGAACTGGACTGGTTGAAAAAAAAAGCTGCCTCAAGCGACTGAACAGAAACGGACACTCGTTGACCCCGATCACCCGCAACTGAGCCTCCGTCGTCAATGTGAGTTGCTTGGTCTTTCTCGGTCAATGCTTTACTATCAACCAGCTACAGAGTCAGCAGACAACCTGCATCTGATGAGACAGATAGATCAGCAGTATCTGCAAACCCCTTTCTATGGGAGTCGTCGAATGACAGAACATCTCAAGCGGCTTGGCTACCGGGTGAACCGCAAACGCATCCAGCGACTGATGCGTTTGATGGGGATAGAAGCGATTTATCCTAAACCCAAACGCTCAGCAATTGACAGTGAGCATCGGATTTACCCATACCTATTACGGGACTATGAGGTGACCGCTGCTAACGAGGTCTGGTCGGCTGACATTACCTATATCCCGATGGATAAAGGCTTTATGTATCTGGTGGCAATACTCGATTGGTATAGTCGTTATGTTATTACTTGGGAGCTATCCAATAGTCTATCGGGGCAGTTCTGTCTTGACGCCTTACATCGTGCATTATCTGGGGCAACCCCTACTATCTTCAATACCGACCAAGGTGTCCAGTTTACTGCCAATGCGTTTACCGATACGGTTGAAGCGGCTGGCAGTGCGATGAGCATGGACGGTGTGGGGCGAGCCATTGACAATATCTACATTGAGCGATTTTGGCGAAGCGTCAAGTATGAAGATGTTTATCCAAAACTCTACCCAACAGCAAAAGCCCTTTTCGATGGATTAACTCATTATATCCGGTTCTATAATCAAAAACGACTTCACCAGAGTCTCAATTATGCGACACCGGCTGAGCTATATCTCGGCTAAATCAGTGTTAGTAACTCTCAATTATCTTACTTATTTTTCCTGTATTTTGGCCTCGACAAGGGGTCCACTTTAGTCAGAACGCGCTTGTTGCGTTGTGGAACGGGATCTTATGATTGGCTTCTTCATTATCAGAAGGCTAATTGAACTCAATAAGGTTTCATCTCGGACACGAGACTTTAGTATGAAAGTATATTCTTATCCCACCCAAAAAATGAAAATTACACAATTGAACGGGCACTGGATTCCGGACGGCTACGATCTGGACAATGAAAAAGCAGAAATAAAGAAACCAACCTACATATCAAACCAGTTCATCCATGCTTACACAAGTTTCGTACTCCAGGATGAGACACACAATTGGAGCGATGTCTATGTCATTTCAGACTTTGATCGCAACGATTGTATCTGGCGTGTCCCAATACCTGTCATTCGGGAACTCTTCGAGTTGGCCTCCGATGATTATCCTTCAACGTTGATTTATATTTTTGATCCAAGCAAAGATGACTACAAAGTAATAACGGACTAGGAAAATCAAATCACAGGGGAAGCTGAAATTAAATTAATTGAAAAAGAGGGCTAGGGTGCAATATCTCGTTATTTTTGAAAAGGATGCGGACAGTTACGGTGCTTATGTGCCAGATCTACCCGGCTGTGTCGCAATAGGTGAAACGATGGAGGAAGTACGCGAATTGATTACAGAAGCAATCCAATTTCATATCGAAGGTCTGCAAGAAGATGGTTCTGTTATTCCATTGCCAGCGTCAACAGCAGCGTTTATTGATGTGGCTACTGCCTAACAATTGGTCATTTGTAAACAATTGTCCTAGAGAAACATGGTAAGGATGAAATTCTTGGAATACAATCGGGCGACTCCGTCAACAGTAGGAGGGGGCATCTCATAAAGAAAATGCGGATAGTCATTGCTTATCGTAGATCCTCTCAAATAGCAAAGCGTGAAAAATGAACAGAGAAACACTTATCCAGACATTTGAAACCTTGAATCTATGGCGAAGTGGAGGGGACAGAGCACCGCACAAGCCCTTGCTGGTTCTGTATGCTATTGGAAGATTGCTACGAGATGGAATCCGCCTCATTCCATACTCCGAAATAGACGAGGATCTTGAAAGATTACTGAGAGAGTTTGGTCCCAGACGAGCAAATTATGGAACACATTATCCGTTTTGGCGTCTCCAAAATGACGGAATTTGGGAGATAACTGACGCCGATCAAATAAGACAGACCGGTAGTGGAGACGCTCTAAGAAGCGACTTAGTTCGTTACAACGTTTCTGGAGGTTTTCTCGAAGATATAGCCCTGCAACTTCAAAACGATTCTACGTTATCTTTTGACATAATCCAGAGTCTGCTTGACGCTCACTTTCCTTCTTCGCTTCATGAGGACATTTTACAGGCTGTTGGGATTGAGTTCCCTCTCCCAATTTTTAACCAGCAAAGGAGTAACATCAACTTCCGAGCGAATATCCTGAGAGCCTACGAATATAAATGCGCTGTTTGCAGTTTTGATGTGAGATTGGGCACCTCACCCATTGCGTTGGAAGCATCCCATATCAGATGGCGGCAGGCAAACGGTCCAGATACAGAAGAAAATGGATTGGCTCTATGTTCATTACACCATAAGCTATTTGACCGTGGGGCGTTTGCGCTATCCGATCAACTAGAAATAATGGTATCAGATGAAGTCCACGGTTCAGTGGGCTTTCAGGAGTGGCTTATGAGGTTTCACGGTGAACAAATCAACTTTCCTCAAAGGCAGTCTTATTATCCGGCGCCAGAGTTTATCGGTTGGCACGTCAGAGAGGTATTTCAAGGAGATTACCGTGAATCATAATCGACAGAAGAGACACTCGACTCGATTCTGTTGATGAAACACGCTTTAGCACCGGTGTAGCATTCTTGCAACGACGGTGTGGCATAGTTCCCACAACCTCTTGGTGAATATACCCCACCCTTTGAAATCACAACTTACCTCAAAAGTAAACCCAAAGTCGCATGGCGAGCGGGTTTGCACAATTCCTTCTGGTGACCCGAGATAGCGGTGGTATCTAAATTGCTTGTGCTTAACGAACAGAGTGAATTTCGTCTGACAGCAATTCGCCTCAGAACTAACTCACCCAAAATAGGAGGAAATTATGTCACACTTATTGCGTCGCTCCACACTGCTCATCATGTTACTCACTTTTGGAGTTGCATGGATCGGGCACACGAAAATCCCGTCTCCCCCGAAACAGGTCAACATACCGGACGCTAACCTCCGCAGTGTCATTGAGCGTGCCCTCGACAAGCCTACAGGTGCTGTAATCACGAACGTTGACATGGCAACCTTGACGAGTCTTGGAGGGAGCAGGGCTGCTATCCGCGATTTAACCGGTCTTGAGTTTGCCATCAGCCTGATAAGCCTACACCTTCGGTCCAATCAACTATCGGACCTCTCACCCCTTGCGGGACTAACAAATCTGAAACTCCTAGATATTAGCAAGAGCGGCGTGACAGATCTATCATCCCTCACTGGATTAACAAACTTAGAGCACCTTAATATCAGCCATAACCCGCTATCGGACCTCTCGCCCCTCGCAGAATTAACAAATCTGGACTCCTTGAGCATTAGTGAGAGTGGGATAGCAGACATATCACCTCTCGTCGAATTAACAAAATTGAGAGATTTAAATCTTTTCAGGAACCAAGTATCAGACTTATCACCTCTTGCGGGACTAACAAATCTGGAAGAGCTAGAACTCGACGTTAACCGTATATCAGATCTATCACCCTTGGCGGGATTGGTAAATTTACAGAGATTATACATTACCGACAACGAGGTGTTGGACCTAGCGCCTCTTGCAGGATTGATAAGTCTGAGGTCAATATGGCTCATGAGTAACCGGGTCTCAGATCTGTCGCCCTTGGCAGAACTCTCCCAGCTTGAAACTTTGCTACTTGGTGAAAACGAGATATCAGACCTTCCACCTCTCCCAAAATTGACCAATTTGAAACTTTTAGGACTTACCGACAATCAGATATCGGACCTGTCGCCGTTGGTGGAATTAACAAACCTAGAGGAACTGGGGCTTTACGGTAATCAGGTCTTGGATCCATCGCCCTTAGTAGAACTGACCAATCTGAAAGAACTGGGGCTTTCCCACAACTGTATATCAGACCTATCGTCTCTGCTGGAATTAACAAATCTCAAAGAACTAACCGTTCTATCAAACCCCCTGAGCTCAAAGACAATCACCAATGATCTACCGATCCTTGAAGCCAAAGGTGTTTACATCAGGCATTAGCATACAGGCAGCCTGTTAATCGGAGGAAAATTATGTTACACTGCTTGCGTCGGTCAATATTGTTCGTCCCATTACTCGTTCTGGGGATTGGGTGCACGAAAAGGATTGATCCTGTCCAATCGGTCGATATACGGGATGCCAACCTCCGTGAGGCCGGTGAGAAACCAGCCATCATTTGCCAGTGACAATTGGGGGTATGATGATGATTGGGGGTATGATGACGATTCAGATTCCGGCTTGGGTGCTTATGGTGTCGCTGGAATAGAAGCACTGCGTCTTACTGAAAGTCGCCTGAAACTTGAATTGCGAATAGATAGACCCTTTTTTACGTTAGAAAACCAAGATATAATGCCGATTACATTTGGCATCTCCTTTTCTCGGAATTATAATCCCGGCGGTTGCTTGTTCTAATTTTAGAGCTCGCTTGAATCAACCACACTAATTCTGAGATTGCGCCGGGATTTCAGTTTCGTTTTATCCAGAGAAAATTGACATCTGTCAGTAATGTATGTACAATAACGCAAGTTAGCATATAAAGTCCCAATGGGGCTACAAAACCACATATAAACCCACCTGTAATACCAGCACTAACACTTTACTCACAAAAGGAGATGTTTTGTGAAAATTGAATTAAGGAATCCCCTCCAAATTTTGGCACTTTTGATGGCAGTGCTGACATTCAGTATGCCTTTTGTCACCTTTGCTCAACAGAGTTCACTACAGGCGGAGGCAATAGTGGCTGCCGAGCGCGATGCTCAGAACGACGTCAACAAAGGTCTTTGGTTCTTGGCAGGCTGTCTTGGTAATATACCCGGGATCATTGTCGCCCATGCCGTTGAACCCACTCCCCGTGTGACAAGACTCCTCGGTAAATCGCCAGAATATGTTGCTTTTTACACCGATGCCTATAGGGAAAAAGGAAAAAAACTTCAGACTAACAGTGCTTGGGGAGGTTGTGTTGTCTTTGCCATAGTTTATACGGTTGGTATTATAGCATATAGCGACTATACTTACTAGGTCACCTGAAAGCAGTGTGGTAGCAAGTGTTAAACATTTGCCACACTTCCACTCATTAAAGCAATAAATGTCCGGAATTTCTAAAATCTCACCCCCCCTTTTACTCACTTATCTTCTTTGCACCGCCCTCCATGCTGCGCCGTTAAAAACCCTCTCCCTCGACTTCACACGAGAACTAACCGAAAACGACAAAAAGGAAACCATAACAGGCACCCTCCACTACGATGTAAACGCAGCGCGGGTTGTCGTTGAGGTTAAGGAACCGCTCAAACAGATAATGGTTGTACAGGCGGAGGTGCTCGAAATCTATTATCCCATAGAAAATCAAGCGTTCCGCTTCATCGCCAAAGGACGAATCCCGCTCCCATTTGTTGAATCTATCATTCAGTCAACACAGGCAGAGCACGGACTGACCGCTATCGGGTATTCCCTCGACCGGCATGAGATAGCGGACGGTGTGCTCTACACCTATTGGATACCACCTAAAAAAGCGAAAGATAAACTCGGTGCCGTTATTCTGGGAAGCCGTAATGGTAAGATTATTTCTGCTGAAGTCAAAACCCCTGATGGCAAACTCAATGCAAAATCATATTATCGGAACCACACCAAACTCGGCGACAATTATATCCCCATGGAGGTTACCTCCAGCCTATACGGTCCCGAATCTGAAGTTCTGGAACATGAGTATGTCGTCTACAGCAACCCACAACTCAATCCACAACCGCCGCCCCCAATCCTTCAGTTTGAGATTCCGAAATCCGCAAAAGTCAAAGAAACCAAATGGTAGTGCATTTCATATCTTCTGGCATCCCCTTTTCTCAGTCTTGGTGTTCGTAACGCGATTGTGAAACGGTCAATCCTGATCCGTTCAATCCGTGATTCAGACCGCCGAAATCCTTTTTGCAAAAAAAATTGCAAAAAAAACTTGACATACGTTTTTGCAGCGGTTTATAATACTGCAATACAATTTGCGAATGAGTCTCAATATCGTTTTCAGAAGAGTCAATCGGGCAGGATATGCCCGTTTTTATTTAACACCATGATGAAATTGAGACTCAATATCAAAAAAATCCGAGAGGTTAGAATTGCGAATCTCCTGCTGTGTTCTGCTTCTACTCCTAACGGCTCAAGTTGCACCGGCTGAATCCAAACGGTTCAGTGTCTCCGGCTACGGAGTAATCAACTATGCCAACTTCGATTGGCAGACCGATCCAGAGCGACGTGCCCAGATCGA
The DNA here is from genome assembly GCA_965220385.1 of Candidatus Poribacteria bacterium. Lineage (GTDB taxonomy): Bacteria > Poribacteria > WGA-4E > WGA-4E > PCPOR2b > PCPOR2b. The sequence continues at coordinate 4,200,695 of OZ244825.1, forward strand.
CGTTGAACGACTGGTCATCGCGCCGAAGTACCGGATGACCGATACCATCCGTCTTGAATCGGAACTTGAGTTTGAGCACGGTGGAACCGGCATCACAATGGAGTTTGATAAATTTGAGGAGTTTGGTGAATTCGAGACGGAGGTCGAAAAAGGCGGTGAGGTCATCGTTGAGAAACTCGCTGTGGTCTTTGACATTCGTCCAACACTCAACCTTCGGATCGGTCACATCATCGTGCCGGTCGGCTTAACCGCCAAGCGGCATCGCCCCCAACACTACTTCACAACCACCCGCCCCGAATCTGAATCTAACCTGATTCCAACCATCTGGCATGAAAATGGGATTGAGCTATTCGGCAAAGCCGGCGCGCTCAGCTATCAGGCGCAAATTGTCAACGGCTTAGACTCCACCGGCTTCAGCTCGCGCCGTTGGATTGTCGGCGGCCATCAACTTCGGTTTGAAACAGCCAATGCTGAAGACTTCGCGCTCGTCGGTCGTGTCGATTACACAGTCATGGACGGAGCAGTCCTCGGTGTCTCTGGCTACTACGGCGATAGTGCGGACAATCGTCCCAAACCGGACTTCCGTGAAGATGCCCACGTCTCAATCGTTGACCTGCACGGATTTTACGAGGTCGGTGCGTTGAAGGTTCGCGGGATGTTCCTCCACGGAACACTCGAAAATTCGGAACTTATCTCCAAAACCAATCGCAATCTTTCAAACAACTTAAATGTAAAGCGGACACCCGTCGGTAGTCGTGCCATCGGGGGATACCTTGAAGTTGGCTACAACCTGCTCACGTTCTTCAAATCATCCTTGAATACCGAGGCAGCGCTCGATCTGTTCGTCCGTTACGACAACTACGACACAATGGCTGAGACTGAGGGAGACATCTTTGATAATCCGCGTTGGGAACGTCAGACGTGGACATTCGGTCTCAATTATCATCCACACCCACAACTTGTTTTCAAGGGACACTACTCCGCACGGAGATTGGGCACCGAAGTTGAGAACGAAGAGAACACCTTCGCACTCGGCTTCGGGTTTCAATACTAATTTAACTTCAAACCAAAAAGGAGAAATCCTATGAGATTCAATCAGTATTTAACAAAACTCTTTTGCTGTACCCTATCGGTCCTTCTGGTCCTATCAATTTTCTTCGTCGGCTGTAGCCTTACCGGTTGTGGCAGCGACGACGATGATGACGATGCTATCACTACCGCCGCTGGAGAAGCTGAAGCGTTTGATGCAAGCACCACCTTGAACGATTTCGCCAATGGAGTCGTGCTCGCCACCTACACCGACTTGGACAACAAAGCGGATGAACTGTTAGGCGCTGTACAAGCGTTGAACGCGGCTCCCAACCAAGCCCATTTGGAACTGGCACAGAACGCGTGGAAAGCAACGCGGAGACCGTGGGAACAGAGTGAGGCGTTCCTGTTCGGTCCTGTTGATACGCAGGGTCTTGACCCAGCGCTCGATAGCTGGCCCGTCAATCGGGTTGACCTTGACGGGGTACTTGGCAGCGGACAGGCGTTAACTGAAGCATCAATTGATGCGCTCGAAGACACATTGAAAGGCTTCCATACCATCGAGTATCTCCTCTTCCGCGAGGGCAACCAGCGAAAAGCTGAGGATATTACCCCCCGCGAACTGGAATATCTCGTCGCAACAACGGAGAATCTGAAAGCAAAAACCGCTCAGTTGCGTAACGCGTGGGACCCGTCGGGCGAAAATTACACCGGAGAGGTCGCCAATGCCGGTGACACCAGCACCATTTACCAATCACAGAAAGACGCAATGCAGGAGATGGTCAACGGCATGATTGTCATCGCCGATGAAGTCGCTAACGGCAAAATCTCCGACCCGTTCAACGAGAAGGATACTACCTTGGTCGAGTCACAGTTTAGTTTTAACTCGATTAGCGATTTCCAAGACAATATTCGTGGTATCCAGAACGTCTACATGGGCAAGTTCACGGCAGATGGTCAGGGGCTCAACGAATTTGTAAACGGGGTGGACCCCAACCTAGATGCAAGATTCCAAACCGAAGTCCAGACCGCCATCGACACCATCGGCGCGATTCCGGATCCCTTCCGCAATTCAATCACTGACCAGCGCGACGCCGTTCAAGCATCGATTGATGCGGTCAGCACAGTTCAGCAGACGCTGGAAAACGATATCCTGAAGTTAGTTTTGGACAGCAATTTCAACTAACGCAGGTTAACACACGGCAGAGAAACCGGGGCTTTCCAAAAACTCGGTTTCTTTGCATGATTCATTATGGTGAACAATACAAACAGGTATACATATTAACCTTTGGTGCTAGTTAGTGAGAGGGGCTTCCCCACATTGTTGAAGCGTTCATTGATTCATTAGGGGAACTCATTGGTTCTACCCTTGGGCTGCACATGTCGCCCCTCCCCGATAAATCGGGATTCGAAACCGGGGCTTTGGGGTATTTGTTTATCCGTGTGCTATAAACATGCCGCCCCTCCGGGGCTAAAGGCACCCAAAAGCCAATAGTTTTCATGTTTCACACATCACGTTTGACGTTATCAACAGCTGCAAACTAGCACCAGTGGTTATTATTCAAATGTATCAGTAATTATAATTTTTACCATAATTGATCCAGAAAGACAATGAAACTCAATATCCACATCGGAACAATCACAAAACTCTTGTTTATATTGGCTATGGTTGCGGGGCTTTTCGCCTGCGACCAGATTGGGCAACTGCTGCTCCCGGGGATTTCTGATACAGAGACTCCAACTCCCATAGAAGAACGCGATCACGTTTGGGTTGTCGATCAGAACGGCGTTGAGGTGCCTATACCGGGAACGTGGGCACTCGTATCGCGCACCAACCTTAAGTCAACTTATGTCATCGGCGAAAGTTTTACCCTACCACCAGAGACACCGCACCAGATTTTACTGTCGGAGGGAACATACATAGACGGTGAAGGTATCCACTGGACAAGGGTGAATATCACGGTCGACGACGGCACACAATTCCTGTTACTTGAGCGTGTGGACACCAGCGTTACACCGCATCAACTTCACCTTGTCGTCAGGACGGATGAAAACGGGCTGGCGCTGCTTGAGTATGGTGAGTATCCCTTTGATCTGCCATGGCATGACGTGCAGGTCTGGGAGCTGCAATGAAATCAACAGGGGAACAATTGATATCGAAAAACGACCCCGATAAGATCGGGATTCAAAGCAACCCCGATAAGATCGGGATTCAAAGCAACTTTCCAAACCTGTTTACAGACACCAACTGGGGAACTGTAACCTGCACGTTTGAACCCCTCAGCGAAATGCCGCCCCTCGATTTAATCAGCAATGTTAACCTTGTTCCGTTCAAAGGGGATCGGTGGTTGGTACTTCGCCTACAAACTGGGGAATGGGAGGTGCCGGGCGGTACATTGGAGCCGGGCGAAAGTTACTCGGACGCAATCAGTCGTGAGTTGATTGAAGAAGCCGGCGCGCGTCTGATAACCTTTGAACCACTCGGCGCTTGGCACTGTTTTTCGACCGCCCCACAGCCCTATCGTCCGCATCTGCCGCACCCTGAATTCTATCGACTTGTGGGCTACGGAGCGGTGGAAATCATCGGGAACCCCGAAAACCCTGAAGATGGCGAACAGGTGGCAAGCGTCGAGTTCGTCCCTACTGAAGAAGCCGTTCAACGCTTTCGGGACATAAATCGGTTTGAGTTAGCGGAGTTATATCAGTTGGCGGCGAGAATACGTGAAGCCAAAAATGATGGTTGAAACCATGAAATCAAATCATATTTCATACGTTTTATTTTTTATAGCCTTACTCTGTACCCTAATCGCCGCTTGCGATTCGAGTGATTTAACCGATCCAGCGAAGATGGAGGTTTCAGATAAGAAGTTTTCTGGCGGCGAGACGACCGTGTTTGACGCGACAAGCCACGCATTTTCGACACCCGCGCCAAACCTTTCAGCAGACGGGTTAGCAAAGCACCTCGAAGGTGATGTCGAGTTTGAAGCCGTTTTTGTCACAGTTCCCGCGGAAGTCAACCCGGGGCTCGGTCCCGTCTACAATAATATTGCCTGCATCAACTGTCATGCGCGAGATGGACGGGGACGCGCGCCGACTTCGGGCGAAAAACTCACATCAATGCTTTTCCGTGTGAGTCTTCCGAACCCAAATAGTGACGGCACACAAGGACCGGTGCCGGTTCCCGGCTTCGGTACGCAACTCAATAACCGCGCAATCTTCGGCGTCCCTCCGGAGGGAACGGTAACAATCGATTATACCGAAGGCGAATTCATGACAAGCGACGGGGTGAAGGTACATCTCCGCACACCGAGCTACAAAATTGAAAACGCGTATCAACCGTTACCCGATGATGTTGAAATCTCGCCCCGTGTCGCACCCGTTGTGTTCGGCTTAGGGCTACTCGAAGCAGTACCCGAAGCGACTATCCTCGCCTTGGCGGACGAAGATGATCAGGATGGCGATGGGATTTCCGGGAAAGCGAACTACGTCTGGGATGTCCAGAAGAATGGACTGAGCCTCGGTCGGTTTGGGTGGAAGGCGAATCAGCCGACACTGATTCAACAGGTCGCTTCTGCCTATCACGACGATATGGGCATTACGACCTCGCTGTTACCGAGAGAGAGTTCGGATGGGCAACCGCAATACGATGGACGGGGTGACGACCCAGAACTCAGCGATGAAATTTTGGATGTAGTGACATTTTACGTCCAAACCCTCGCGGTTCCTGCTCGTCGTTACCTTGATGATCCGATTGTTCAACGTGGCGAGGAACTCTTTGAGAGTGCGGGTTGTTCCGGTTGTCATATCCCAACATTAGAGACAGGAACGTTATCCGATGTCCCAGAGGTTTCCAATCAGACGATTCACCCGTACACCGACCTGCTGTTACACGATATGGGTCCGGGGTTAGCGGACAACCGTCCCGATTTTCGGGCGAGCGGGTCGGAATGGCGCACACCGCCCTTATGGGGGATCGGGCTGGTCAAGGTGGTCAACGGGCACACCAACTTCCTCCACGACGGCCGGGCAAGAGGGTTACTGGAGGCAGTTTTGTGGCATGGTGGAGAAGCAGAGCAATCGCGTGATGCAGTTCAGGGGATGTCCGCAAGCGACAGAGACGCGCTCATCGCTTTTCTGGAATCGTTGTAGCGTATAGGGAAGCAAGTTACGCTCCCGCTTCTTCTTCCGCAATAATCTGTTGGGCGAGGTAGTTTTGGATGCCCACTTGGTTAATCTGGTCGAGTTGAGCCTCTATCCAGTCAATATGCTCTTCCTCATCTTTGAGGATGCGCTCAAGCAGCTCCTCCGATCCGAAATCCTTGTGGGTATGGGCAAGTTGGATAAATTCATTGAGCCGCTCGGACGCTTCTGTCTCAAGGGCAAGGTCGTTTTCCATCATCTCTTGGACATTTGCGCCGATTTTAATCTCGAAATAGCGTGCCATGTTGGGCATCGCATTCAGATAAAGCACGCGAGCGATCAGTTCTTCGGCATGTTTCATCTCTCCGATAGCGTGTTCACGTATCGCTTGATGGAGCCGCTCATATCCCCAATTTTCACAGATTTCGGAATGAGCAAAATATTGATTGATAGCGGTAAGTTCAGCAGTTAAAACTTCGTTGAGTACTTCGATAATTTCAGGATGTCCGTTCATTGTTTTTTCCTTTTATTTGAAATGAGTTAGAGTCAATCGAAACCGTACATAATAACGCTGCGGAAAAGTGAAGGGTTGACCCAACTAATAACTCGGGGTCCCCTCAGCAGCTTTGCCCCTGTTTTTGATATGAGCCAATTAGAGGAGGCTTATGGCTTTGCAAGTCCAAGAATTACAACGAAATCCGGGAGTCTCTCGCTTCATAAAAGCAGCCAAGACTGATGAGGTGAGTCCCGGCAACTGCATCAGCGCAAAATTGGAAGGCAATTTCATCGGTATCCATAACGTCAACGGAAAGTTTTACGCGGTAAACAACATCTGTCCCCATGTCGGCGGAATTTTACACGCAGGACAGTTAGAAAATGACGTTATCGTCTGCCCGATCCATCAATGGAAGTTCGATGTCAAGACGGGCAAGTGCATTTGGCCCGGAAAGTGTGGGATTGCAACCTATCCCGTGAAGGTTGACGGGGCGGATATTCTTGTCGATATCAACTCGCCCAGCCAGCCAGTCCAACACAACCCCATCCGCGTTTATCACACGAAAACAGAACGGAGGTAAAAACTGTGATAACTGTTGCAAACCGAATCTATGTCGCAGCCGAATATCGAGACGCTTTCGAGGAACGTTTCCGCAACCGCGCTCGACTCATTGACGGGATGCCCGGCTTCATCTCAAATCAAGTGTTGCGTCCGGTCAATGACGATGATCCCTACGTCGTGTTCACGCTTTGGGAATCACGAAAAGACTTTGAAAACTGGGTCGAATCGGAAGAATTCCGCAAGGGACACGCCCAATCGGGAACGTTGCCCCAAGAAGCGTTCACACAGTCAAACAAGCTGGAACTCCACGAGGTATTCCTCGACTCCACCCGCCCTGACCTTGAGGAGGAGCCGGAAGGTGGGCCGTTCAGGGTACACTAAGGCGTATGGATCAATCCTGTACGTCCTATTTAGATCGGCAAATCCAAGCGAGCGGAAAAGACAGTAAAAATGAAAGAGAAAATAAGCGAATGGTTACGATGGCTGGGTTGTACCTGTCGGGATTCGGTCCCCGTTGTGGCAAAACCGCCCTTGATCTATTTCGCGGCATTTATGAATCTGAGGGACATTTCGTTGTGAAGGGAGAGTAGCCTGTCGGCGCCGAATCCACCCAACTCAATCATGTTGGTAGTTCCAGACTCGCGCGAATCGTTTGGCGAACGTTACTACAGATTTGCATGGCATGATGAGCATCGTTGGCTGTTGCCGACTTTCCGGGATAGCGAAAATCCACTGCATGTGCGGTAAGCACTAGAAAATCAGACCGCCAAGCATTCCAAGCTGGTGTGGTGTACAATCAAATCCAGCAACTCTTCCAAATCATGAGTCCTAGGGAAGGGCGTGTTGGACTCTTGAAGCCAAGCCTTTAAATACTTTTCGATACATTGTTGAGCATGGAAACATATCGCATCATGTATCGGCGTCGGTGCCTGCCGAAGCCAATCAGCCGCAACATAATCCGCTTCAGCCTTTTGGGACCATTCCAGCGTCAACGGATTCATAGAGCACTTGTCCTTCTTGCGTAATTTCTCGGAGAAACCAGTCGTTATGCAAAACTCGGTAGGCGATCTCTTCCGGTGAACGAACAATCAAATCCATGCGGAAGCGGCGCGGGATTCGCCGTCGAATCTCCACCGCTTGGTGTCGGGTCTGCGATTCCGGAATGGGCATCACCACTAGCAGGTCAACATCCGAGTCCTCGGTAGGCGTACCGTCAGCATAGGAACCGAAGAGGATAATCTTCAAGGGTGCAAATTCTCTAACGATATCATCACAAGTCGCTTGAATGTCTTTTAGGTCAACCATAATGTCAAACCTATTGACTATTAAAAGCCTGCGTCAATTGTGTGCTGGGTGGATTCTGCGAATGCCCAATAAATTGGTGAGACAGGAAAATTTCTTAACACTGTTTACATATTTCTACTATGCGATAGGATTACCTTTTACTTTTGGCTGAAAGTATAGCACATCACCAAACGGTTGTCAACTGGAGCCAAAGCGTGCCCAATCGAGCCCAAATCCTTCTTATCCTCGGTATTTCACTCCCAATTTCGCTTTGCGTCGCAGCGGGTGTGGGAGCATACCAGATCCTGCCGTGGCATATCCCCAGCATACTGTTTTCCCAAAAAGACGGGTTTGAAGTGCTCCTCTATGTCCGATTTCCCCGCGTCTCTCTGTCTGCAGCTGTCAGGCTAATCTGCACACATCAATCGACATATTCATCCTCCCTAAACCTCGTCCACGACCTGAATACAGGAAACGGTGAGGGCAAACGCTCATCGAGATCATTTAGCTTGAACGATATCTTTTCGCTACCGAAAACATCCCTGATCGAGATAGAAATCCCCGACGTTTCAATACAATCCTCACACGGATCCGGCAGTGTTCTCATCGAGTTCGGTTCGACGAAATAGATTTTGATCTCCGAACCATTCTCCGCCTTTTCGATCCGATAATCCTCCGCGAAAATCTTCCACTCGTTGATTGCGTATTTGCCCTCGGCGTACTGTGCCCAGAGTTCAATTCCATTAAAGAAATCCAAGATAACCGCTTTCCTCGGACTGGCATCTATGTCGTCAGGATCAAATTGACGGAATGACCGATCCTCCAACGCCATCTTTATCTCTTCTTCCTCTGTTTCGCTAATTGGGTGAAATAGGACCTCCCCGCACGCACTCCAGATAAGCAGAGCGAACACAAGTCCTACTGACATCAATGCCGCGTAGATTCGATTATTGAGATATTCGTATTTGACCATCGCCTTCTATTCTAACCTGAGTTGCTAGTTGCTAAACCTGCTCGGCTTGGATAGGCATATCCAAGCCCGACTTGCGGCGGTGTTGTGGATTTGGCAATCCACAACGAGCTAGGGTATTAACAATTATCTGACTGTGTACTAGGTTCTGTTGACATTTTGCTGATGTGAATTGGCATGAGGTCGGGCAAGATGCCCGATCTACGGGGCGGGTAGGTAGAGATTTGCATCTCGACACCCAAACGTCGATTTTGGCAACTTGATACAGAGGTACGCACAAAGGGTTGGGAGACCCAACCCCTACGGAGGATTGTGGACCGCTCATAATACAGTTGAAGTTGGCTCGCCCCTTCTAAGTACCGGTGTAGCATTTCTGCAACAACAGTGTTGCACAGTTCCGACAAACTCCTCCTGAACACAACCCTCCCTTCGCAATCATAGCTGATGTCAAAGTCAAGCGCAAAGTCACCCAGAGAAGGAGTTTTCAGAAAACTTGGCTTTTTACACAGTACACTCAGAATGATATGAGATAATTGTGGCATCTAAATTGCTCGTGGATGACGCGCCAAGTGAATTTCGTTTGGCAACGATTCCTGTCAGATCTTATTTAGATTCCGTTGAAATGTCAACAGAATCTAAATAACGTGGTATAATAAAGATTGTTTGACAATCCTTGCGTAGGTCGTACTCTTCAATCTTCCACAACAACCGGTTGAAAGGAGATACCCACCATGAATCGTTCACACCTCAGATCCAATCTCACACTTCTTCTCACCGCAACGTTCACACTCTTACTCTTCTCATCATCACTCGTCATCGCTCAAGATACCACATGCACCTTATCCGGCCGCGTTGTTGATGTAGAGGGCAATCCGATTGCCAACATGCCGATAGCCATTCAGCCATTTGCAATCGTTGATGGCCGCATGCAATCAGCGCATTTACTAAAAGAGTTTATACCAGAAGCCTACGTGCCTCTGCTTAACTCACAGACCGATGAAGTAGGACGATTTTCCGTTACGGGTATTAAACCCGGTCCTATTCAGTTCGCGGCACAACCTGCCCCTCCGCCGGACGGTTGGATGCTACAACCTGATGACCTACATTATCTTGAACCGGACGCTGAGGTGTTATCCATCAAAATGGGAGCAATAACCTTCTACCCGCATAATGAGAAACACCCACCTTTTGGCGGAATTACGTTTGGCATTGAGCCGGGCGCACACATCGAAAACATCAAGGTTACAGCGAAACCCCGAATGCGCATTCGGGGGCGAATCGTTTTTGCCGACGGGGCACCGCTTGCTAATGCTAAGATTCGGACCAAGTTTCAGCGACGCCATTTAGATGGGATGGGCACCGGCACCTCAAGCGGCGGATCCCGGACGGACGACGCAGGCTACTTTGTAAAATATGTGGATGACCCCGGACTTTACACGGTAGCAGTCGACTTTCAAGAGCTTACAGCGGCGTCGGAGCAGTTTATCCTCGAAGCTGGACAACGATACGACGATCTAGTATTAACGTTCGATAGCGAGTCAATTGCCATCGATCTAATTCCTGATCGGGCTGAGCTGAGCAGGTCAGAACAGTGGGCATTAAATCCTGCAAATAATAACAGCTACAAGCGCATCCACTGTGAGAGTTGGGAGGATGCCCAAGCGCAAGCAATCACCGAAGGTGCACATTTGGTCACGATTAACGATGCGGCAGAACAAGCGTGGCTCGTGAGCATATTTGGCACTGCGCCTTATTGGATTGGGTTAATCAACGTGGAAAAGGAAGGTAAATGGGAATGGACGAGCGGCGAGCCAGTTACCTACACCAACTGGGCATTCCACAAACTGACGGCCCCCGATAGGGGTGAAGAGAATTATGTCTTTATGGGACTCTCACCGGACGGCAGATGGCATAAAGTTGGTCCCCAAAGTTCCGAATGGCAGATGCCCCGAATGGCTATCCTTGAAAAGGAGGTTTTGCCTACCAAGCCGTCGGAGGAAGAGAAGTAATTAAAATCTTGATTGATTCCTCGATTTTATCTTTCATGACTAACATACCCAAAAGGAGATATTTACCATGAACAGCTCATGTTTTAAACTCAACCTAATATCTCTCGCCGCGGTTGTAGTACTTTCACTATTCACATCGTCACATACTATCGCTCAACACACCACATGTACCGTATCCGGCCGCGTTGTTGATGTCAATGGAAGTCCTGTCGCCCATATCCCGATAGCGGTTCAGTCTGTTGAAATATCCAATGACGGGGTAGATCGAATGTTCCTCCTCGACGAATTTGAACCTACACTATCGGCATATGCTTCCTTGCCAAAATCACAAACTGATGAAGCGGGACAGTTTTCCATCACAGGTATCAAACCAGGTCCCATTCAATTCTTGGTACAACCGGCCGCACCACGATATGATGTGAGGTCACTGCCTGATTTGGACTTAGACACCGATTTTGGTCCGGATGCTGAAGTTTTGTCCATCGAAATTGGGGCAATAACCTTCCATCTATATGATCAAATACAGCCGCCTTTTGGTGGAATCACATTTGCCATTGAGCCGGGTGCACACCTCGAAAATGTTGAGGTTACAGTGAAACCTCGGATGCGTATTCGGGGGCAAGTCGTTTTTGCCGATGGAACACCGCTTGCCAACGCACCGGTTGGAATCAACATCCGGCAACGTGATTTTGATGGAACAGGCACCGGTAACTCAGGCAGCAGACCTCAAACGGATGATGCGGGTTATTTTGTGCAATACGTCGATGAACCCGGTTCCTATAGGGTTATCGCCAAATTTCAAGGGCTTTTAACAACCTCGGGGCGATTTATCCTTGAAGACGGGCAAAGACACGATGGTTTGGTCTTAACGTTTGACAGCGAGCCGATTCCCATCGACCCAACCCTCGATCAGGAGGAATCGGACAGCGTAGGAGAGTGGGTATTAAATCCCACAAACAATCGCAACTACAAGCGCATCCGCTGCGAGAACTGGGACGATGCACAAGCGAAAGCGGCTGCCGAAGACGCACATCTAGTTTCGATTAACGATGCGGTAGAGCAGCAGTGGCTCATGAAAATCTTTGGCACTGCGCCTTATTGGATCGGATTGATCAATGGAGCAAAGGAGGGAAAATGGGGATGGACGAGTGGTGAGCAGGTCACCTATACCAACTGGGCAATCCACAAACTGACAAACGCCGATAGGGGAGAAGAGGATTATGTCTTCATGGGACTTTCACCGGCTGGGAGATGGTATAAAGTTGGTCCCCAAAGTCCAGAATGGCGGATGACCCGAATGGCTATCCTTGAAAAGGAGGTTCTACCTCCCAAGCCCTCCGCGGAGGAGAAGTAAACCAAGTCTCGACGGATCCTCTGATCTCATCTATCACGACGAACTTACCCCAAAGGAGAAATTTACCATGAGTTGTTCATGTTTGAAACTCTACCTTATATCTCTCATTGCGATTACAGCCCTCTTATTTGGGGGACCATCACACGGCATCGCTCAAGAAGCCACCAGCACTCTATCCGGTCGTGTCGTTGATATCGAACGAAACCCAGTTTCCGGATTCGTGTTAGCTATTGAGCCATTTGAAGGTATCAATGGCACAGAGCAACGCGGACACATTCCTGCCGTAGAATCGCAAACCGATGCTGCAGGACGTTTTTCCATCTCCAATATCGTGCCGACTTCAGTCCAATTGGTGACACAGACGTCTGGCTACGTGATTCAATTTATCAAAATCGGGACGGTGGCCGTCTATCAGCACGAGCCATCACCTTTTGGTGGCATCGCGTTTACCATCAAGCCCGGCGCACACATTGAGAACGTTGAAGTCGTAGTGAGGTCGCGGATGCGGATACGAGTTCAAGTCGTCTTCGCCGATGGAACACCTCTTGCCGACGCGCAGGTTGGACTTAAAACACGTTATCGTTATCTCAATGGACAGGGGCAAGGCGGCACAAGCTGCGCTACAAGGACAGACGATGGGGGTTACTTGGTACAACATGTGGATACGCCTGCACTTTATACGATAACAGTGAACTACCAAGGGTTTTCGGTAACAGTGGAGCCGTTCATGCTTCAGGATGGAGAACGAAAGGACGATATAGTCGTCATGCTCGACGGGAATAAGCTGATATCCATTGATTCACCCACCGATCGTATGGAAGCCTCCGCGGGAGCGTCAACCTCACCGTCAGCGGGTGCGGGAGTATGGGTGGTGAATCCCACAAATGGACACGCCTACAAAAGCATCCATTGCAAAAGTTGGGACGATGCGAACAGCCAAGCGGTCGCTGAAGATGCACATCTGGTCGCAATTAACGATGAAGCGGAGCAGAAGTGGCTGTCGAAAATCTTTGGCTGGCAGCCCTACTGGATTGGACTAACAGACTTTGCAGAAGAAGGCGAATGGACTTGGATTAACGGCGAACCAATCACCTACACCAACTGGGCACCACATGAACCGATGGACGATGACAGGGGTGAGGAGGACTATGTTGTTATGTTTGGGGAGTGGTCTGATATTGGCACCGAAAATGTAGAATGGCAGATGATCCGGATGGCTATCATCGAAAAAAACAATCCCTCCAGCAAAACGCCAACAAAGGAGAAATAATCCCAGTTTGAAAACACAAGTATGTCGCTTCACATTTATCCTATTGAGCAGCCTCGCTCTATTCACAACCACTACAGTTTCCATTGCCCAAACCCAAGATTATTCGAGGGTAAACCTACCCGAGGGTGCCATCGTCCGTTTGGGGAAAGGTGGAGTGAGTTACGAGGACCAAGGGATCGCCTTTTCGCCCGATGGAAGCCGTCTCGCTGTAGCGACTAGCATTGGGATTTGGTTTTACGATACAGAGACGTTTGATGAACTTGTATTACTGACCGGACAAACAGGCGAGGTCACCGCAGTGGCGTTCTCGCCCGATGGCACAACACTCGCTGCGGGGTCGGGGCAGGTGTGGGAGGAAACGCTTAAACTTTGGGATGTCGAGACAGGACAAAACATCGCCACCTTCCAAGAGCAGAAGGGGTTAGTCGGATCCGTGTCGTTCTCACCCGACGGCACAAAAATCGCTGCGGCAGGTAAACTGTGGAATGTAGAAACAAGACAGCAACTCGATATGCTCCAAGATAAGGGGTTATCCGACCTTACGTTTTCACCTGATGGGAAGATACTCGCAGGGACAAGCAGAAGGACATTTCCGAGAACAAGTAGAAATGATCCACCGATGGACGAAGGGGTTGTCAAGCTTTATGATGTCGAAACCGGACAACCTCTCAACACCCTCATAGCCACACGTCGCACAAAATGGGGTGAACCGAGAGAGCGGGTTGAGTCTATTGCATTCTCACCCGACAGCACAAAAATCGCGTCAGCGGCAGGGCGCGATGTCAAACTTTGGGATGTTGAAACAGGAGAAAATATCGCCACATTCCAAGGGCAGAAGGGGAAAGTCGAGTCCATTGCGTTCTCACCCGATGGCACAAAAATCGCTGTGGGAGCAGATAAGGGGGTCAAACTGTTAAACATCTTGACCGGAAAACACCTTGATTTACTCGGGGCAATGTGGATCCAATCTGTTGCCTTCTCACCCAATGGTAAGACACTCGCTTCAGCGTCTGGGGCTGGTGTCAGATTGTGGGAGGTTTCGACAGGGAAAAGTCTGACCGCCCTACAAAGACATCCGCGGATAGTCAATGCGGTGACATTCTCCCCTGACGGATTGACCCTCGCTACAACTTCGTGGAGTGGCGCCGAAGTATGGGAAATTACAACAGGACAACGTATCACCACACTCGGAGGACCGCCGAATTTTGCCCTCTCTCTCGCATACTCGCCTGATGGCACAAGACTCGTTACGGGGTCATACAATATCAAAACCACAGAGCCTACGGTTAAGCTGTGGGATGTTTCAACAGGGGAAAATATCGTGACTCTACACGGGCATACGGGATTTGTAACCACTGTCGCATACTCACACGATGGCACAAAAATCGCTTCAGGATCAGAGGATAAGACCGTCAAAGTGTGGGCAGTCGAGACAGGGAAAAATCTCGCCATACTACAAGGACATCAACAAGTAATTAATTCTATCGCGTTTTCGCCCGATGGGACAAAACTGGCTTCGGGGTCAGACGATAGGACAATTCGACTGTGGGAACTTCCGACAGGACGAGCACTCCACACACTCAGTAAGGAGAGCCTCAACAAACTTCAGATTGACGATGAGGTTGGTACTGAGACTGAACGTTTTATGAGTCCGGTCAAATCGGTCGCGTTTTCGCCGAATGGTCTCATCCTCGCCACACTAGATGAAGACCTCGGTGGAAACATGGACGGGGATGCGATTAAACTGTGGGATGTGGAAACAGGAGAACACCGCGCAACACTCACAGACGAAACGGGTTATCCGGGCTGGGCGGTAGCATTTTCACCGGATGGGACAAAACTCGCGTCGGGGTCGTGGGGGGATTTCACTGTCAAGCTGTGGGATGTTTCAACGCGAAAACATATCGCCACACTCCCAGGGCATATCGGTTGGGTCGCCTCTGTGGCGTTCTCGCCTGATGGGACAAAACTCGCGTCGGGGTCGTACGATGGAACTGTTCTGGTATGGAATCTGGAGCTGGTTAAGCACTGAACCTCCAATTAAAGCTGAAGAAAGACAATATAAGTCGATGAAAACCCAAGCATTGCGTTTCATATTTATCCTATTGGGCAGTTTCACCCTTTCCACGTTTAGCCCGGTTTGCGCTGCCCCAACCCAAGATTATTCGGGGGTTAATCTACCCGAGGGTGCCGTCGCCCGTTTGGGAAAAGGCGGAGTGAGTTACGAGGACCGAGGGATCGCCTTTTCCCCCGATGGGAGTCGTCTTGCTGTGGCGACTAGCATGGGCGTTTGGCTTTACGATGCAGAGACGTTTGATGAAATTGCACTGCTGACCGGGCATAAAGAACAAGTTGACGTTGTAGCGTTTTCCCCCGATAGCACAAAACTCGCTTCGGTATCGGGCTTCCATTTCCCCGGAACCCTCAAACTCTGGGCTGTAAAGACAGGACAAAACATCGCTACACTCCAAGTGAAGAGTGGTTCGGTCAACTCTGTGGCATTCTCGCCGGATGGCACCAAGCTCGCGTGGGCGGATCAACTGTGGGATGTGGAGACAAAACAACAACTCGACATACTCAAAGATAACAAGTTGTTTGAAGTCGCCTTCTCGCCTGATGGAAAGATACTCGCGGGAACAGGTATAAGTGCCATTGGGCGGACGCGGTCGGGTGTTATCAAGCTTTACGATGTCGAAACCGGACAACTCATCAACACCCTCGCTGCCACACAGCGCACAAAATTGAGTGAAAGTACAAAACGAATCTCATCGATCGCGTTTTCACCCGATGGGCAGCTATTGGCTTCAGGGTCAGCAGATGGTGGAACGATCAAGCTGTGGGATGTAGAAACAGGACGAAATACTGCCACATTTACAGAGAAACCAGAGCCTAATAGCTCTATGTTGTGCGTCGTGTTCTCGCCGGATAGCACTAAACTCGCTGTAGGCTCAGTGGGGGGTATTAAACTGTTGAAAATATCGACAGGACAACATATCTACACACGACGACATATCGACCTCGGCAAACTGGAGTTTTCGTCGAATGTTTTCTCCGTCGCGTTTTCACCAGACGGCAGAAAACTTGCCTCTGTGTCATGGGATGGCGTCAAACTCTGGGATGTAGAGACAGGAAACAATCTCACCACCTTACAAGGGCATACACGGATGGTTGATTCTGTAGCGTTCTCTCCCGACGGGTTGACACTCGCTTCCCAGCTGGTGGAAGGCATCCAAATATGGGAAATTGGCACCCAACAACACATTTTTACACTTGCAGAACCTTCAAACTTTGTCACCTGTTTTGCATACTCACCAGATGGAACAAAACTCGTTACAGGTTCAGCGGATGCAAGGAATGCCGAACACACGCTTAAACTGTGGGATATAGAAACAGGACAAAGTCTCACCACCCTACGAGGGCACACGGACGTTGTAATCACTGTTGCGTACTCTCCAGACGGCCGGTTACTTGCTTCAGGATCAAAGGATAAAACTATAAAACTGTGGACAGTTTCGACGGGAGAAAATATCGCCACACTACAAGGGCATGAGAAATTGGTTTTCTCTGTCGCGTTTTCGCCGGATGGCACAAAACTCGCTTCGGGATCAGAAGATACCTCAATTCGGTTGTGGGAGATCCCGACAGGCAAAGCACTCTACACACTCGGCGGGGTGAATAGTCCTCAAGTCGGGGTCGAAGTCCTACCCGTCCCCCGCCCGGGACAGGACATCAGCGAACTTCAGATAGACGATGCGGCTGATCCTGAACCTGAGATCATTAGGGGGGTGGTTTTCTCTGTCGCGTTTTCGCCGGATGGGACGAAACTTGCCTCTGCGTCATGGGATAAGGTCAAACTATGGGATGTAGAGACAGGACAATATTTCGCAACATTTGCCAACGACTTGGAATCTTCAAGTTTCTCTGTGGTATTCTCACCGGACGGGACAAAAATCGCTTGCGGATCCTGGGAGGATAGGGTTGAATTGTGGGAGGTCTCAACACAAAAACATATCGCTGCATTCCCAGGCCATACCGGCTGGGTCCGCGCTGTGGCGTTCTCGCCGGATGGAACAAAAATCGCGTCGGGCTCCGTTGATGGCACAGTGCTGCTATGGGATGTGCCTAAAAGCATTAAGTTATACCCAAGTAAACAGCAGTCAAATCGATAAAAACAGTTCTTCTCACCTACCAATTGATGTTGAACCTCGCACTTCTGCTAAAAGCAGTATACAATCCACCAATCTACCTCCATTCTTGCGAACTGGCTGGTTGACCAGCGAGAATCGCACCCACTCTTTGCTCCAATTTTCCCTAATCGAATAAACTCGACCTGCTTATTGTACTTTAATTGGCACTTTTCCATGACCGGTAATAGCTTGCGTCATTATAGTTGATTTTAATCCGTATAAGGTTTATAATGGGTTCAGTGTTCTTCGGTTTCGGTTCGTCCGGGGATTAACTTCGATGATGAGTGCATTCGTACCCAGAAACGCACGAAGCCCGAGCGCACCGATAATATGGCTCCAAAGATTTGCGGAGCAGCGAGAAAAAGGCAGGATAGTTCTTCGCCGGACTCTCAAAAACAGGGGAGATATTGCATGAAAAATCGGGGGTACAAACGAATTTTCAGTCTCGGTATCGTGGGTCTGTTGTTCGTCTTACAATTGTCCGCTCTCGCGGAGGAGAAAAAAAGTCCGTTTAAAATTGGGGGTGCCCTGCGGGTGGGCTGGGCATACGGCAGTTACGGCGATGCTGACAACCCGCACCGCCGAAGCGAAAAGATTGGAGATGTCGATCTTGAGATTTTCCGCCTGAACTCCGATCTTGATTACCACAACATCATTATAGTTGATTTTAATCCGTATAAGGTTTATAATGGGTTCAGTGTTCTTCGGTTTCGGTTCGTCCGGGGATTAACTTCGATGATGAGTGCATTCGTACCCAGAAACGCACGAAGCCCGAGCGCACCGATAATATGGCTCCAAAGATTTGCGGAGCAGCGAGAAAAAGGCAGGATAGTTCTTCGCCGGACTCTCAAAAACAGGGGAGATATTGCATGAAAAATCGGGGGTACAAACGAATTTTCAGTCTCGGTATCGTGGGTCTGTTGTTCGTCTTACAATTGTCCGCTCTCGCGGAGGAGAAAAAAAGTCCGTTTAAAATTGGGGGTGCCCTGCGGGTGGGCTGGGCATACGGCAGTTACGGCGATGCTGACAACCCGCACCGCCGAAGCGAAAAGATTGGAGATGTCGATCTTGAGATTTTCCGCCTGAACTCCGATCTTGATTACCACAACATCATTATAGTTGATTTTAATCCGTATAAGGTTTATAATGGGTTCAGTGTTCTTCGGTTTCGGTTCGTCCGGGGATTAACTTCGATGATGAGTGCATTCGTACCCAGAAACGCACGAAGCCCGAGCGCACCGATAATATGGCTCCAAAGATTTGCGGAGCAGCGAGAAAAAGGCAGGATAGTTCTTCGCCGGACTCTCAAAAACAGGGGAGATATTGCATGAAAAATCGGGGGTACAAACGAATTTTCAGTCTCGGTATCGTGGGTCTGTTGTTCGTCTTACAATTGTCCGCTCTCGCGGAGGAGAAAAAAAGTCCGTTTAAAATTGGGGGTGCCCTGCGGGTGGGCTGGGCATACGGCAGTTACGGCGATGCTGACAACCCGCACCGCCGAAGCGAAAAGATTGGAGATGTCGATCTTGAGATTTTCCGCCTGAACTCCGATCTTGATTACCACAACATCATTATAGTTGATTTTAATCCGTATAAGGTTTATAATGGGTTCAGTGTTCTTCGGTTTCGGTTCGTCCGGGGATTAACTTCGATGATGAGTGCATTCGTACCCAGAAACGCACGAAGCCCGAGCGCACCGATAATATGGCTCCAAAGATTTGCGGAGCAGCGAGAAAAAGGCAGGATAGTTCTTCGCCGGACTCTCAAAAACAGGGGAGATATTGCATGAAAAATCGGGGGTACAAACGAATTTTCAGTCTCGGTATCGTGGGTCTGTTGTTCGTCTTACAATTGTCCGCTCTCGCGGAGGAGAAAAAAAGTCCGTTTAAAATTGGGGGTGCCCTGCGGGTGGGCTGGGCATACGGCAGTTACGGCGATGCTGACAACCCGCACCGCCGAAGCGAAAAGATTGGAGATGTCGATCTTGAGATTTTCCGCCTGAACTCCGATCTTGATTACCACAACATCATTAGCAGAATCGAATACCGATGGTACGACACCTACAGCATGATACACACCGCATGGTTGGGGTATAAACTCGGTGATTTGGGCACGCTCAAGGCAGGTATTGTGCGGGCTCCGTTCGGGCCTGGTGCTTACGGTGTTTCTAGTAGCTGGTTCTTTGACCAACATTTTTATGTCGGGCTCGCTGACGATATGGATCTGGGAATCACATGGAGTGACACCCTCGGCAAACTAACCCTTGATGTGGGTTACTTTCTTCAGAGCGAATTCCAGACGGATGGAAGTAGCCTTGCGAGTTCGCGATACAGCTATGATATTGTCAGGTGGGAAGAACAAGCCGATGCAGACGGAAATGTTGCATGGGGCGCCGGTGAAAACGGGTTTGATGAGCAGCATCAATTAAACCTTCGTGCAATCTATGCTCTCGAAAACATTGCAGATCTGGGTGCGTCGGTTCAATATGGGTTGCTGAAGGGAACCAATGTGGATGATGATGGCGCGAATCACTACGCGTTTTCTGCACACATGAAGAACGCGTTCGCAGATTTCACGCTCCTTTCACAATTCTCCTATTACGCGTATAATATCACCGATGATACGCCGTGGGGCACCGGTGACCTAATTCCAATGGGTGCTTACGACTTTGCTTGGCCCATAGCATCCCAGGGATTAATACCCGCGCTATCGCTGCGTTATGGCGGCATAGACACAGCCGGTATCTCATGGATTGACAGTCTTACACCTTATGTTGAGTGGAGCACCATCCTCAAAACGGTGGATGACTTCAACAGCAGTGCCTTGATGACGGTGGGTGCTAGCTGGACGCTCTTTGGTGCACTGTATGTCTATAGCGATCTGGCACTTTCCAACGGCAACGGATTTGTCGGTCACGTCGATGCTGACGGTAACATAGAGGACTACGCCAACATCTATACAGGGGCTGGTGACTATGGTGCCAACGGAAATAACGCATGGAATTGGCGGTTTAATGTTAACTTCGGATACTATTTCTAAACCTCTACGCTTGTAGGGATAGACCGCTACGTCTGTCCAACTCGAAGGAGAATTTTGAAAATGCGTGAAGAAGGAAAGGGACCGCAACTACCGGAGGAAAAGGAGTACCGAAAGTTATTCGGTTTAGACATCTACCTGACTCCAGTATTCGTGATTGCCAGTATTGCTATTGTGATATTTGTCATCGGATCACTCGTCTTCCAGGAAGGCGCGACAAAACTGTTTGGAGATGTCCGCGTCTGGCTCACCACGAACCTCGACTGGTTGTTCATGATTACCGTCAATCTTGTCTGTCTGTTTTGTCTGATTGTGGCGTTCTCACCGCTCGGAAAGATACGCCTCGGGGGGCCCGAGGCGACACCCGAGTACTCCAACATAACTTGGCTTGCGATGCTCTTCGCTGCGGGCATCGGCATTGGCTTACTGTTTTTCGGAGTGGCAGAGCCGATGTACTACCTGCAGAGTCCCCCGCTCGGCATTACCGCAGGAACGGCGGAGGCCGCTACAGCAGGTATAGCAGCGACGGTTTTCCACTGGGGAATACAAGGTTGGGCGGTCTACGGCGTCGTCGGGCTCGCACTCGCGTTTTTCGCCTACAACCGGGGACTTCCCCTCACCATGCGCTCGGCATTCTATCCCATATTCGGTGACCGTGTCTGGGGATGGCCCGGCCACGTCATTGATACGTTTGCCATATTCGCAGGGATGTTTGGACTCGCAACCTCGCTCGGCTTGGGGGTACAACAGGTTACCTCGGGCCTTAACTATCTGTTCGGGATCCCAGCGAATAGCGTCACCATGGTGGTGTTGATTGCAGTGATAACAGGCATCGCGATGACATCCGTGCTGACCGGTATTAATGTTGGGATCAAGCGTCTGAGCCAGTTCAATGTAATTCTCGCCTTTCTGCTGCTGTTGGCAGTTATCATACTTGGTCCCACCCTCTACATTATCCGCACGATGGGCGCCGGGCTTGTTGACTATGCCATGAAGATTGTGCCACTCAGCAACTGGATAGGACGCACGGATACCGGCTTCTTCCATGACTGGACCACGTTCTACTGGGCATGGTGGATAGCTTGGGCACCATTCATCGGAACCTTCATTGCCCGCATTTCAAAGGGACGGACAGTACGCCAGTTCGTGATCTTTGTGCTCCTTCTACCGACGCTGTTATGTTTGCTGTGGTTTGGTGCATTTGGCGGTACCGCACTCCATCAGCACACCGTTGATGGGTATAACGGTGTGGCAGAGGAAGTTGGGGCTTGGAAGTTGGAACTTGCGTTGTTCAAAATGTTCGATGAACTGCCGTGGACAACCTTACTTTCCTCCGTCGCGATGCTGCTGACAATCATCTTCTTCGTTACCTCATCGGACTCCGGCTCTCTGATCATCGATATCATCGCAGCCGGCGGTAAGGTTGACGCACCAGTCTCTCAACGTGTGTTCTGGTGTAGCCTTGAAGGGTTGGTTGCCATCGCACTGCTGCTTGGCGGCGGTCTGAAGTCGTTGCAAGCGGCATCGCTCGCAACCGGCTTCCCGTTCGCTTTCGTTCTGTTGGGAATGGCGGTTTGCGTCTGGATAGGGCTTCGGAGCGAATCGCGTGAATCGGGATGATTTGTCACGAAGTTTTAGATGTGCTCTGCCGAGCTCTCCAGAGCACATCTAATCCAAGTCGACACACCATGAAAAAAGAGTTCTTACATTAACGGTTAAGCACGCACCACGTCGGACCAATCCCGCCAGATATCGCCATCGGTATTGTCCACCACGAGCGCGTCGGGAACCGATTCAGGCGTCTTTTTAAAACCGTAGATTGTCGCTTGACGGATAACATCGTTAGAAGCGTTCTGTCCGGCGATGTGCAGAATTTTGGTGTGCCACAACACCACTGTGCCGGTGGGACCGTGGCAATCAAACGGTTCGGTATCCGCCTTAATCTCCCCAATGACAGGGTCAATATAACCACCCGCTTTGCGTACCGTCAAGTGTTTGTCGGTATGCTTCTCGCCCTCTTTGAAAGCCTTCCACTGTTCGGGCCAGATCCGAGAGTGACTCCCGGGCCATACCATAAATCCGCCGGAGTTGGGCGGTACATCCGAAATGTACGCTGACATCTGTAGCCGCCATCGACCGTAGCACGCGCCGTCGGAGTGCGCCCCCCGGTATTCGGGGGCATGGGACGGACTGTTCGGTAGGGTACAATACAACCCACGAGTCCCCTGCCCATTGAGCCACACCGGTCCGGTTTCGGGCAGTTGCAGCGCAGGTTCTGTTGTGAAGGTGCCTCCTGAGGACCAACCCATCGTGTCGCCCACATGAGAATTCAGCCCGCCCACAGCATCATCGCACATAAAGCATGGGCCAGTCGTATAGCCCGACTCATCAAGTCCAGCGGGCCACACCACCGTCCCTTCCCCAAGAAGCTGCTCAGCAACCCGCCAAAGTGCACGAGGAGCCAAGTTAAGCAACAATTCCGACGCCCCGTTGCGGACTGTGAACCGGTGTCCGTTGCCGCTAAAATACGGATCGCCCCCGCCTTCGGGTCGATGCTGTAGTTTGGTATTCTCCTCCTCAGTGATGGGTCCCCATGTGGAGGGATCATCTCTTTTCATTCGCGGCAGGTGCGTCTGAATCACCTCCCACATTTCGTCACGCGCTTGGCGGCAGAGCGCCGGGTCGAGAACCCCTTTGAGCACTAAAAAGCCATCACGTTTGAACTGATCAATTTGGTCTGCTGTCAAGGGCTCAATTGACTTCAAACTTGGCGTAGACATGGTCACTTTCCCCTTATTGTATGTTATTAGACGTTACGGCGCACTTACTTGCGAAACCATCTCTGGTCTTGATTGTAAACTTTCAACTATGAAAAAACGCTAAAAGTGTTAGATTTTGTTAGATTCTGCTAACATCCCAGCCGCGCCGAATAATCGCAGCAACGAAACTCAGTAGCGTGAAAGGCTACGTTCTCGGGGTTAAATTTACTCCATAACGATTCATTCCATCTCGCTAGTCACAAGGGTCTCAGTGCCGAACCCCTCTTTTCGAATACGTCGGTCAAAGTAGAGCAACGTGATCCCGATTGGTGTTAACGGGAGCACCAAGCTATTGACAGCATCATTGATAAAAGAGTGAATCACATAAGTGGCCAAGCCATCCCAATCCGTGAGTTCGGGTGAGAGCATCCGTTGAAACAGTTGTAGTGGTCCCCCTTCACCGCTTACCACCTCCGTGAAACCGAAAGCAAATAGTAAAAAGAACTGAAGCACAATTTGAATCATGAAACCGAGCAGAAAGATTGCCAACATGATGCCACAGACATACCACCACGCTCCTCTGACCAATTCACGGCTGCGTTTCAGTGCGTTTGTCGCCGAAGTCCCCTCAATCAAAGCCGCCTGTGCGTAGAAACCCCATCGCGTCCCAAAATAGATGGAAAACGGAATCCCGACGATAGTTAGCGCTAACAGCCCAACAACCAGCATCCAGAGTAAAAAACTTCCGAGGTAGGCCCCAAATCGGCGTGTGACCTGCCCGAATGCTGCACCAGCGGTGATCTCCTCACCTAAATAGAGCTGACCACCGGTGAACAGGAGCGCACCCGCGGAGAACAGTGCGACTGAAATGGTAATCCAGACGACAACAAGATCTATCGCAATTGTCAACCCTTGCAAGCCAGAATCCTTAAAAAAAAGTGTTGAGACAGCTGTGAACAGGTTCGCTCCGAACGTAAAAATAAAATAAACAGCACAGATGCCCAAAATCAGGCGAAAATGGTTCCGGTAGATGCTGAATACCGCTTCTAAAATATCCATGAAACCCATCGGTTGAAACGTTGTTCTTGCGACAATCTCACTGCTGTTCACGTTGGGATTTAACATTTTTTCCGCGCCCCCTTTCGACACTCCAGCAAAAGTATAACATATCGCTTAACGACTATCAAGCATCGCTCTGGTACCGTTCAGAGAAACGAGATAAGGCGCAACACAACCGTTGGGCGTCAATAACCAATATCTTAATCTACCGGCAAAAATGCACCGCTATAGGGTATAATATATAATAATGCAATTTATCACTCGTGGAACAATGAGCATAAACTAACCCTTTCGCACCAAATAATGGCAGGGAAATATAACTATGAACACCAGAAGATCCACCAAATTTGCGTTTGTATTGGCGATTATCGCCCTCATTGCCGGACTTTCTGCCTGTGACCAGATTGGGCAACTTCTCCTCCCAGCACCACCTCAGATGGAAGGGCTTAGTGGAGAGATCCCCATCGGTGTCGTCGTCGCGCTGACAGGGCGATTTGCCAACGACGTTGGCATACCCATGCATATCGGCTTTGAACTCGCACGCCAAGAGATTAACCACTCAGGAATGCTTGGCGACGCAACCATCACCTTCATCACCGAGGATGATCAAAGTGAGAGCTCCGTTGAAGCATTCAATAAACTGATTCACCAAGACGGTGTATCTGCTATTACAGGTCTCGCTATCTCAGATCAGGCAGTACATTCGTTTCCGATAGCACAAGAGAATGGAGTCGTCGCTTTTAGTTCGGTCTCCTCCGCTTCCGGTTTGAGCGCGATTGGTGACTTTATCTTCCGCGCGGGGCTCACCATAGATAGCCTGAACCCAAGCGGTGTCCAGATAACTCAGGGGAAACTCGGTTATACAACAGCCGCAACCATATATGATGAAACCGATCTCTACTCAACGAGCAGTCACAAGGGTTTCCAAGAAGCCCTCGCTGAGAACGGTGTCGAAATTGTGAGCACAGAGACCTTCCAAGGCGGCGATACCGATTTTTCTGCGCAATTAACGCGGATAATGGAAGCAAATCCTGAAGCTATCTTTATCTCAACGTTGCCACCGGAGATGCCTTTGATTCTGATGCAGGGGCGTGAACTCGGTATACCCAACTCAGTGCCCTTTATTATTCCCGAAATAGCAATAGAACAGGTAGCAGCTGCGGGCAATGCCGCGGAGGGGGTAATCACCTTTATAGGTTGGTCTAGCCTCGCTGCTACCCCAGGGAATCAAGCTTTCATCCAGAGTTATACCGAGACATACGGGATGCAGCCGAACGCTTGGGCAGCGCAATCGTATGCCACACTCCATATTCTTGCCGCGGCGATCGCGACGGCACAATCCACGGATTCGGCAGCGATTCGCGACGCATTAGCGAATACTACAAATATGGACACCATTTTAGGACAATTCTCCTTTGATGAGGTCGGCGATGCTGTCTACGATCCACAGATATTGATTGTCAAAGACGGCGAATTTGCAGTTTTCGAATAACCCCCAACGAAGGATCAGAACAGTTCAGCAGAATCGAAATTTTGTATCTCGCAGAGAACAACAATCGTTGTTCTCTGAAAATCAAGTCCTAAATTTATTTAGACGAATTTTTCGATAACCTTTCAAATGCCAATACTCAACAAATCAGGTGGGGCAGTTCTCTTCGATTGCCCCTTGCCTGATTTTTTTATTTGAAAACAAGGAAGTGCAATATGAACGCTAAAAGAATCACGAGATGTGCATCTGCATTAGCAATTGTTATGTTGATTATCGGGCTACCCGCCTGTGACCAGATTGGGCAGCTTCTCGTTCCCGCACCACCTGATATGGAAGATACAGGAGAAGAGATTCGCATCGGTGTTGTCTTACCTATCACAGGGCGCCTCGCCGCTACATTTGGAGTACCAATAGGCACTGGTCTTGAGTTGGCTCTCGAAGAGATTAACAATTCACAACTTGGAGGGAGAAGCATCAAGTTTATTATAGAGGATGATCAGAGCACTCCTGAAGGTGCGGTCGAAGCCTACAATAAACTGATTCAGCAGGGCAGCATACCTGTTATCTTGGGACCCGCGACCTCAAGTGCAGCCGAAGCAGCGTTTCCGATAGCCCAAGAAAATGGGGTCGTCGCCTTTAGCCCTACTTCCGCGGCCCGTGGATTGAGTGCAATTGGCGATTTCGTTTTCCGCGCCGCTCTCACTACAGATGTACTGATTCCGAGCGGCATTGAGACGACCTCCGCAAAACTCGGTTATAAAACAGCAGCAACAATGTACGATGAAACCGATGTCTTCTCCACGGATAGCGATGAGGCAGTGAGGGAAGCACTCACTGTACACGGTGTCGAGGTGTTGATCACAGAAACGTTCCAAGGTGGTGATACCGACTTTACCGAACAATTAACCCGGATTAGGGACGCAAATCCGGATGTTATCTTTATCTCCTCTTTATCGCCTGAAAAGCCCGGACTTCTGACCCAAGGTCGCCAACTCGGTATACCCAACTCAGTGCCGTTTGTTATGCGTACCTTGACTATAGCCGATGTGCAGGCTGCGGGGGATGCCGCCGCAGGGGCGATTACTTTTGTAGGTTGGGCAAGCACCGCTGACACACCGGGAAATCAAGCCTTTGTCCAGAACTATACTGAGAAATACGGGGCGGAACCGAGCAACTACGCAGCGCGGTCTTATGCCGCTTTCCACATTTTGGCTAAGGCAATCGCGGATGCTCAATCAACCGATCCAACAGCAATTCGCGACGCGCTGGCAAATATCACCGATCTCGACACTATTTTCGGCAAATTTTCTTTTAATGCCGACGGTGATGCTGTTTACGAGCCGAAGATACTGATTGTCGTGGATGGTCAATTGGAAATCTTCGAGTAACCCTTAACAACAGACGAATAATAGAAAACAACTCAGATTAAAAAATAAGGAGGTTCAAGTTGAATATAAGCAGAATGACCAAATTCGCCTTTGTCCTAACGATTGTTGCGTTGATTATCGGGTTTTCCGCCTGTGACCAGATTGGGCAACTTCTCATCCCCGCACCGCCTTCGATGGAAGGACCCAGTGGAGAGATTCCCATCGGTCTTGTTTATCCTGTCACCGGACGGCTTGACGCATTTGCTCTACCGATACAACGCGGTTTTGAACTCGCTCTTGAGGAGGTAAACAATTCGCAACTGGGCGATGTAAGATTCAAGTTCATCACCGAAGACGATCAGAGCACCATCAAGGGCGCCGTCGAAGCCTATAATAAACTGGTTCAAGCGGGTGTGCCGGTTATCTTCGGTCCCACCACATCAGGCCAAGCCGAAGCAGCGTTTCCAATCGCGCAACAGAATGGAGTTGTGGCTTTTAGCTCCTCCTCAAATGCCACCGGTCTAAGTGCGCTTGGCGATTTTATCTTTCGTGCCGGGCTCACCACAGATATCCTGCTCCCCGGTGGTGTCAGGGCAACACACGCGAAACTTGGCTATCAACAGGCAGCAATCATATATGATGAAATTGATGCCTATTCTATAGATAGCCATGAAAAGTTCAGGGACACGCTTACTGAGCTCGGCGTTGAGATTCTGATTACAGAAACCTTCCAAAGTGGCGACACCGACTTTTCAGCACAATTAGCCGCGATAATGGAAGCAAATCCCGATGCAATCTTTATCGCATCACAACTCCCGGAACAGACTGGAATTTTGATTCAAGGACGCCAACTTGGGATTCCCACCGCGGTTCCCTTTATCACAAGCCTGATAAACGACGTGGAAAACGCAAAGGCTGCCGCCGAGGGAGCAATCTCTTTTGCAGGTTGGATTAGCACAGCCGACACACCGGGAAATCAAGCCTTTGTCCAGAAGTACCGAGCGACATACGGGAGTGAGCCAAACGCTTGGACTGCACAGTCGTATGCTGCTGTTTATATCGTCGCTGCCGCACTTGCAGAAGCCCAATCCGTCGATCCAACCGCGATTCGGGACGCACTGGCGAACACCAAAGATTTCGATACCGTTTTGGGGGCATTTTCCTTTAATGCCGTCGGGGATGCCGTCTACGACCCGATTATACAAATTGTCGAAAACGGCGAATTCCAGATCTTCGAGTAACCCTCCAAACGCTAACCGAATTCGTAGGGGCACCCCTCGTGGGTGCCCTTTTAGGGCTGCACCACGCCTTTTAACTTGAAAAGAAGGAAATTCAATTGAACATCAGAAGGTTCACCAGATTTGCGTTGGTGTCGGCAGTTGCCGCGTTCATCGCGGGGCTTTCCGCTTGTGACCAGATCCAGCGACTTCTGCTCCCCACAACACCGCAGATGGAAGGGCTCAAGGGAGAAATTCGCATCGGCGCTTCCTTACCGCTGACAGGCCGGTTCGTCACCACATACGGCTACCTGCCAATGCAACAAGGCTTCGAACTCGCTCACCAAGAAATTAACAACTCAGGCCAGCTCGGTGATGCAAAAATTGTCTTTATCACCGAGGACGATCGGGGCACTGTTGAGGGTGCCGTTATAGCATTCAATAAACTGATTCATCAAGCCGGTGTCCCTGTTATCTTAGGACCAGGACTCTCAAGTCAAGCTAAGAAAGTTTTCCCAATAGCACAACAGAACGGAGTTGTTGTATTTAGCCCAACCTCTGGTGCTTCAGGTCTGAGTGCGATCGGCGATTTTGTCTTTCGTGCCGCGCTCACCACAGATGTATTGATCCCAAGCGGCATCAAGGCAATACGGGCGAAAGTCAGCTACCAGCAGGTAGCGACCATGTATGACGCGAGCGACCTCTACTCTACGGATAGCGACACGGTGGCAAGGGCAGCCTTCGCTGATAACGGCGTCGAGGTCCTAACCGCGGAGGCATTTCAAAGCGACGATACAGACTTTTCCGAACAATTGGCTCGTATTAAGGAAGCAAATCCTGATGCTATCTTTATATCCGCTTTATCACCAGATATATCCGCAATACTGATCCAAGGCCGCCAAGTCGGCATACCCGACTCAATACCTTTTATCGTTCCCGAGCTGCCCAGCGACGAGATACAAGTCGCAGGCGATGCCGCCGAGGGCGTGATTACTTTTACAGGGTGGGCGAGCACGACTGACACGCCGGGAAATCAAGCCTTCATTCAGAAGTATCGCGCAGAATACGGGATCGAACCAAACATCTTCGTCGCGCAGGCGTACGCCGCTGTCCATATCCTCGCTTCAGCGATTGCGGAAGCACAGTCCATCGGCCCAACCGCGATTCGGGACGCACTCGCGGACACCAAAAATTTCGATACCGTTTTGGGACAATTCTCTTTTAACGCTGTCGGGGATGCCGTCTACGATCCGGTTGTACTAATCGTCAGAAACGGCGAATTCCAGCTCTTCAAATAAACCTCTAAATCCCAGCATAATTCGTAGGGGCACCACCCCCGATGGACCGGGATTCAAAGCAACTTGCGGATGCCCTTTTAGCACCGCTAAAAGATAAGGAAACTCAATTGAATATCAGAAGATTCACCAAAATCGTCTCTGTCCTAGCCATTGTCACGCTAATCGCGGGACTTTCCGCCTGTGACCAGATTGGGCAACTTCTCATCCCCACAACATCACAGATGGATGAACCTATCGGGGGGATTACCATCGGTCTCGTCTATCCCGCTACCGGACGACTCGCTTCAGTTGGGGCGGAGATGGGCAACAGCTTTGAACTAGCACTTGAAGAGATCAATCACTCACAACTCAGCGATACAAAACTCAAGTTTATTACCGAGGACAGCCAGGGCAGCACTGAAGGTGCTATCGCAGCCTTCAATAAACTGATCCACCAAGATGGCGTCCCTATTATCCTCGGACCTGCCACCTCAAGCGCGACCGAAGCAGCGTTTCCAATCGCACAACAGAACGGGGTTGTGGCGATAAGCGCTACCGCAGCCGCCCGGAATCTCAGCGGGATTGGCGATTTTGTGTTTCGCACCATTCTCACCACAGACGTGTTGATTACAAGCGGCATCAAGATAACACAGGCGAAACTTGGTTACCGGAAAGCCGCAATCATATACGATGAAACAGACCTTTTCTCGGCAGACGGCGCCCAAGTGATGAGAGTAGCCCTCACTGCAAACAACGTCGAGATTCTGACCACAGAGACCTTCCAAAGTAGTAATGCCGACTTTGCCGAACAATTAACCCGTATCAAAAACCTAAATCCGGATGCCATCTTTGTTTCCGCATTGCCGCCAGATAAACCTGAGATTCTGATTCAGGCACGCCAACTCGGTATACCCGATTCGGTTCCTTTCATTATTAATACGCTGACCGCAGCCGATGTGCAAGCTGCAGGCGATGCGGCTGAGGGTACAATCGCTTTTACCAGCTGGGTCAACACTGCTGAGGCACCGGGAAACCAAGCCTTCATTCAGAGTTATCGCGCTAAGTATGGTATTGAACCGAATATCTGGGCAGCACAGTCGTATGCATCCGTCTACCTCCTCGCTGAGGCAATTGCCGATGCCCAATCCACCGATGCCGCCGCAATTCGAGACGCGCTAGCGAGGGTCTCAGATCTAGATACGATTCTGGGTTCGTTTTCTTTTGACGCCGTCGGGGATGCCGTTTACAACCCGATTGTACTAATTGTTCAGAACAGTGCACTTCAAGTATTCGAGTAGGGGCAACACCCCCGATGGATCGGGATTCAAAGCAACTTGTGGGTGCTCTCTTAGGAAAACACTTAAAAAGAAGGAGATTCAATATGCAAATCCGAAGGTTCACCACATTCATGTTTGTTCTGACAGTTGTCACGCTGATTGCGGGCCTTTCCGCTTGTGACCAGATTGGGCAACTGCTCCTACCCGCAACACCTCAGATGGAAGGACTACGTGGCGAAATTGCCATTGGCGCCGTCCATCCTATCATCGGACGCCTCAGCTTCAATAATCCGCCAATAGGGCAGGGTTTTGCACTCGCTGTCAAAGAGATTAACAGCTCACAACTCGGCGACGTAAAAATTAAACTCATAGTCGAGGACAGCCAAAGTACTGTTGAGGGTGCCGTTGCGGGCTTCAATAAGCTCATTCAACAAGATGGTGTATCTGCTATCCTCGGTCCCGCCACATCAATGCAGGCACAAGCAGTATTTCCAATTGCACAACAGAACCGGGTTGTGGCACTAAGTCCTACCTCTGCAGCCCGCGGACTCAGTGCGATTGGCGATTTTATCTTTCGCACTAGTCTCACCACAGATATATTGATTCCAAACGGTATCAGGATAACTCAGGAAAAACTCGGCTATAAAAAAGTGGCAACCATATATGATGAGATCGATCTCTTCTCCATTGATAGTAACGCAGTGGTGAGAGAAGCCCTCACTGCAAACAACGTCGAAATCCTGACCACAGAGACCATCCAAACCGATGATACTGACTTTTCCGCTCAACTGACCCGTATCAAGGATTCAGACCCTGATGCCATCTTTATCTCGACTGCGGTCACAGAGACCTCAGATATTATGATTCAAGCACGTCAGCTTGGCATTCCCACCGATGTTCCCTTTCTTATAAGCGTTACTTTCGCCGCGAGTCAAATTCAACTCGCGGGTAAGGCTGCCGAGGGGGCAATTACTTTTACAAATTGGATAAATACCGCCAACACGCCGGGAAATCAAGCCTTCGTTCAGAATTACCGAGCAGCATACGGCGTCGAACCCGACGTCTGGGCAGCACAGTCGTATGCATCCGTCTATATTCTCGCCAAGGCAATCGCTGATGCACAATCCGCGGACTCAACTGCGATTCGGGATGCGCTAGCGAATATCACAGATTTCGACACCATTTTGGGTAAATTCTCTTTTGATGTTGTCGGAGATGCGATTTACGACCCGATTGTACTGATTGTCCAAAACGGCGAATTTCAGATCTTTGAGTAGGGGCAACACCCCCGATGGATCGGGATTCAAAGCAACTTGTGGGTGCTCTCTTAGGAAAACACTTAAAAAGAAGGAGATTTAATATGAAAACCCGAAGGTTCAATACATTTGCGTCTGTTTTGGCACTTTTCGCGCTGATCGCTGGACTTTCCGCATGTGATCAGATCCAGCAACTTCTGCTCCCCGAATCACCTCAGATGGAAGGACTACGTGGCGAAATTTCAATCGGCGCCGTTCATCCTATCACCGGACGACTCGGCTTGGATAACCCGCCGCTAGGCCAGGGATTTGAACTCGCTGTCACAGAGATAAACAGTTCACAACTCCGCGACGTAAAAATCAAACTCATCATCAAGGATGGTCAGAGCACCGTTGAGGGTGCCGTTGAAGCATTCAATCAATTGATCCATCAGGAAGGTGTGTCAGCTATTCTCGGACCCGCCTCTTCAACGCAGGGGCAAACAGTGTTTCCAATCGCACAACAGAATGGAATTGTAACGATAAGTCCCACCTCTGCCGCCCGCGGTCTCAGTGCGATTGGTGATTTTATTTTTCGCACCAATCTCACCACAGACGTGCTGATTCCAAGCGGTATCAGGATCACTCAGGAAAAACTTGGCTACCAGAAGGTCGCCATAATATATGATGAAATGGATCTATTCTCCATCGACAGTAACGCTGTGTTGAAGGAAGCTCTCACCGCTAACGGTGTTGAGGTGCTAACTACAGAGACTTTCAAAACCGGCGACACCGACTTTTCGGCGCAATTGACTCGCATCAAGGAGTTGAATCCAGAAGCCATCTTTATCTCGGCTACGCCAATAGAGACGCCCGATATTCTGATTCAAGGTCGCCAGCTTGGAATACCTGCCGATGTTCCCTTTCTTATTACGCTTACCCTTGCTTCCAGTCAAATTCAACCCGCGGGCGATGCCGCCGAGGGAGCGATCACTTTTACCGGTTGGATCAGCACGGCTGACACACCGGGAAATCAAGCCTTCGTTCAGAATTACCGAGCAGCATACGGAATCGAACCGGACATCTGGGCAGCACAGTCGTATGCATCCGTCTATATTCTCGCTAAGGCGATTGCCGATGCCCAATCCGCGGACTCAACTGCGATTCGGGATGCGCTAGCGAATATCACAGATTTCGACACTATTTTGGGTAAATTCTCTTTTAACACTGTGGGCGACGCCGTCTACGACCCAATTGTATTGATTGTAAAAAACGGTCAATTCCAGATTTTCGAGTAGGTCCCCAAATCCCGGGAGGATTCGTAGGGGCACCCCCCCGATGGATCGGGATTCAAAGCAACTTGTGGGTGCCCTCTTAGACCTGAACCACACCCTTGAACTTAATAAAAAGGAGATTCGATATGAATATCAGACGATTTACCAAATTTGCATTTATCTTGGCGATTATCGCCCTGATTGCGGGGCTTTCTGCCTGTGATCAGATTGGGCAACTTCTCATCCCCACAATGTCTGAAATGGAAGAACTCCCCGGAGAGATCCCCATCGGCGTCGTCTTGCCAATTACAGGGCGACTCGCCGCGATTGGCTTGCGGATGGGAGAAGGTTTTGAGTTAGCTCGCGAAGAGATTAATCACTCACAACTCAACGGTGCGAAAATTACGTTTATCATTGAGGACGATGAAACCGATGTTCAGGGTGCCGTTAACGCTTTTAATAAACTAATCCATCAAGATGGCGTAGCTGCTATACTCGGGCCCGCCAGTTCAAGCGCGGCAAGAGAAACATTCCCAATCGCACAGCAGAACCAAGTTGTAGCACTCAGCCCCACTTCGGGTGCCTCCGGCTTGAGCGCGATTGGCGATTATGTCTTTCGTGCCAGCCTCACCGCAGATGTGGTTATCCCAAACAGTGTAAAGCTAACGCACGCAAAACTCGGTTATCAACGGGTGGTGACCATCGTTGACAGCGTTGAACTCGTCGCCCGGAACAGCGATCAGGTATGGCGAGATGCCCTCACCGAAAACGGTGTCGAGATTCTGACAACAGAAACCTTCCAAAGCGGCGATACCGATCTTTCTGAGCAATTGAACCGGATCAAGGACTTAGATCCTGATGCCATCTTTATCTCCGCTTTGCCAACAGATATGCCTGACATTATGATTCAAGCACGTGAACTCGATATTCCCTACTCAATCCCCTTTATCGTTGCCCAAGTCAGTGCAGACGAAGTCCGAGCCGCAGGCGATGCCGCCGAAGGTCTGATAACCGCTGCAAGCTGGCTCAGTACTGCCGACACGCCGGGAAACCAAGCCTTCGTCCAGAATTACACCGAGAAATACGGTGTCGAGCCGAGCATCTGGGCGGCCCAGTCGTATGCCTCACTCTATATTCTGGCGGAAGCGATTGCGAACGCCCAATCCACCGATTCAACCGCAATTCGAGACGCCATGGCAAATCTCTCAGATCTTGACACCGTTTTGGGTAAGTTCTCCTTTAACGCTGTCGGAGACACGGTTTATGATCCGATTATGCTAATCGTTAAGGACGGCGAATTTCACGCTTTCGAGTAAATTTTGATCCAGGCCGCCTCCCAACCCGGCGACTAAGAACAGATGACCGCAAAAAAATCGCAAAAACAGAGCACCCTCCTCCTTATCCTGCTCTGTATCTTCGCGGCGTGTTCGGAACGCGACGACCCTCCCCTTGTTGAGACGGATATCTCCAAGGAACCGGTTGAGAGCGATACCCCAACAGAGCAGGGCATATCCACATTCCGTCTCGCTGCGTGGAATATCCGTATCTTTAGCGATGGCAGTCGGACCGACGACGAGTTACTCCACATCGCCAAGGTGTTGATAAACTACGACTTTATCGCTATCGTTGAGTTAAGGGATGAGGTGGTTTTGATGCGGACTGAAGCAATATTGGTAGGCATGGGAAGGGATTATGACTACGTGATGAGTCCGCCAGTCGGAGCAAAGGTGAAGGAACGTTACGCCTTCCTGTTTGACTCACAGATAGTCCATGTTATCGAAGATGGCGAAGTGTTTCCCGACCCCAACGATGTTTTTCTGCGCGAGCCTTATTTCGCCACGTTCAAGGCGGGCGAGTTTGACTTTACTGCAATCGCCGTGCATGTGATTTGGGGGGATTCGGTCAATCAACGTCGGCGGGAGGTACAGGAACTGGCGAATGTGTACCGAGCGGTGCAAGCGGCGGACGACGCAGAGCAGGACGTGATACTGTTAGGCGATTTCAATCGTAACCCCGATGATCAATCGGCGTACGGTCCGCTGCTGTCCCTCCGATCAATGGGGCATCTGTTCCAACTTCCACAAAAATCCCATATCAAAGACACCAGCCTCTACGACAACATCTTTTTCCAAACGAACCACGTAGCCGAGTACACCGGAGAAAGCGGGATTGAACGTTTTGACGAAGCCCATTTCGGAAACGACGACGCTGCAGCATCACTCGCAGTGAGCGACCATCGACCCGTATGGGGTACTTTTCGCACAGACGTAGACGACGATGGATTGGATCTTCCTGGTGCTCCTGCTGCTCCACATGTTTGGCAACACTGGAAACGACAATGAACGCGAGAGCACAACGCACACTCTTTAATCTGACACAAGATGGCGTGGTCGTAGAGATATTGTACTCATCGCCAACCACCCGAGTACTGAAAATCAACGACGACGGTCTCACCTTCAACGACATCAACATGTCGCCGAATCTGTCTGATATCGGGTCTTTCAATCTGCCCACTATCTTGATAGCCCACCGGTAAATTGGTATGGACGAGCGCCCGCCCAGGCACGGCGTCGAAGCGATAAGCACCGGTCTCATCCGTTAACGCATAATGATCCATCAGTTGAGATCTCTCTGGACGGGCAGCATCCTTTAATCCGATAAAGTGGTTGGCAAGCGGTTCGTTCGTGTCCCGATTGGTCACCCGTCCGGTGACGAATCCACTCTGAATCAGGGTCAAATCCACGTTAGAAACGGTCTTTCCTTCAGAAACTGTAATGGATTCTTTGGGAATAGCTGTCCACCCTTTTGGGCCGTTAGCGAGATAGACACTGTACGCACCCGGGGCAAGGTTTGCCAAGAGATAATCTCCATTTGCATCAACATGTGCCTGTCCCCCCCCATAGTTCGGCCGGACAAGCGCACACCGAACCATCGCGTGCGTGATCGGCGCGCCGGTATCCGCATAGGTGAGACGTCCTTTAATCCTGCCCTCACGTTTCAGTCGGAATTCAAGCCTCTTTGCGCTCACCGGCACGTTGTGACGATTCTCCGTTGCGTATCCCGGTCCTTTGACGTCAAGAGTCATAGTCGCACCTTGCGGCAATCCAAGAAGCACAAACTCCCCGCTCACATCTGTCTTGACGGGTTGAGGCAAAGCATCATGCATTAAACGTTCCCTTAGTATTGGATCACGGCGGGACACGGATTGAATCTGTACCTCCGCGTTCTGAATCGGCTCGCCCCCTTCGTTGATCACTTTACCAGAAACCATCTCCGGCATTTCAAGTTGAATCCCTATATCTACCGTATTTTGGAACGGAATCTCTTGCCACCAGATTGCATAGTCGGGGTGCGTGACAGTAATATTCAGACGACGCAACATCTGCTTAGAGTCGAGAGATATCCATTTAAGTTTGGAAGGCAATTCAAAGCGAAATGTCCCATCCAGCCCCGTACGTGTGAAAAAATTCTGTCCGGAATGAGAGAAGTATCCGGATACGGCATCTTCTCCAAACAGATAGAACATTATGGCGTATCGAATTTGGGCCTCCGCTACCGGTGTACCGGTGCTGTCAACGACACGACCGGAAAAAATCCGTTTTTCGGATTCGTTTTTCGCTGTTACCGCGCGCTGGGAGCTACCGCTACCCTCCGGGGTTGCCTTACGATTAACCAGTTGGTGACCCTGATTTCCTGAACCACGGCTCGAACCGACTGGTGGAAGGTTTTCCGTCTGCACCGGAGCGACCGGGATTGACGATTGTGTTGAATCGGCAGTGGGTCCTAACAGCACCACCTCGGTTGGTCCCGTTCCGACTCGCTTCATCGACGGAGCGGTCGACAAATCCGGTCCATGTCCAGCAATTCCGATCAAAACACACACTGCCATGATCAACAAAAATAAGATTTTGCCAATCGCTGTACCACCCCAAGACGACGCCATTGTCGGCACGGGTATATGGTGAATTTGCTCCATGAATTGCATCAGAAAACCTCCTTTGAGTTTGCAGCTTTTTAAGAGGCTTCCATAACGTTCAGACAGTGCGTTCCCAAGTTGCTGACGCGCACGATACAACTTACTCTTGACCGTGTTGACAGACACACCGAGAAATTCGGAGATCTCCTTTAATGAATGGTCGCCCATATAGAACATCGACACCGCAACCCGATTGTCATCAGAGAGTTCAGAGAGTGCCTGCTCTAAATCCACCTGCCAACCCTCTGTGGGAACGGCGTACGCCGGTTCAGTCCCTAGGGCATCGTCCGTAGCATCCTCCAATGCAGTTTCGCGTTGACGTGTTTTGGTAACGTTCATCAGTTGGCGCTTACACTGGTTGGCCATGATTGTGTAGAGCCAACTTCGGAACCGATGCGGACGCCGGAGTTGATAGAGATGGTGATACGCCCGCCAGAACACCTCTTGCGTGACATCCTGTGCATCTTCCTCGTTCTGCACCTTCTGAAAGACGTAGGCGTAGACCATCTCCTGATACTTGTGGACTAGCACCCCGAAGGCGTCCCGATCGCCTGACAGCGTTTGGGACACTAACTTTTCGTCGTCTGAACGCATAACAACCTCCCAATCCAAAGACAGAAATAACAATAGTCTCTCAATAAAACGTCGAAACTATTTAATAATTAGATACATTAAGTTGCTTGGAGGTTGCACTGGAACGAAAAAAAAATCGGTTCCCCAGTTTTTCTGGCATTGATGGTATATGCGTATCTATACTCAGATCAATGACTCAAAAAACAAACAATCGAAAACTCTACCGCCGCATATTATGGTGAACAATACAAATAAATATACATATTAACCTTTGGTGCTATTTAGTGAGAGGGTCTTTCCCACATTGTTGAAACGTTCATTGATTCATTAGGGTAACTCATTGGGTCTACCCTTCGGCTGCACATGTCGCCCCTCCGGGGCTTTGGGGTATTTGTTTATGCGTGTGCTATAAACATGTCGCCCCTCCGGGGCTAAAGGCACCCAAGAGCCAATAGTTTTGATGTTTCACAGCCTGTCCCGCCTGTCCCGCCTGTCCCGATTTATCGGGGATTCATCGGGGATTCATCGGGGATTTATCGGGGCATCACGTTTGACGTTATCAACAACTGCAAACTAACACCAGTGGTTATTACTCAAATGTATCAGTAATTATAATTTTTACCATAAAAAAAAGGTCGGGCAAGATGCCCGACCTACAGGGGTGGTATGTTTGGATACATATGTTGTCTCACTGGAGTTGTGGATAATTTTGCTCAATCCGAAAGCAGCATCTGAATCTGCTCTTCAAGTTCATCGTCCCAGGTATGTCCAGTGATCTCTCCCGCCGTATTGATCAGAACGATTGGTGCCCATCCGATGGCATATCGATTGAAGGTTTCGCCTTCCGCACCGATGACCGTTGTCGGCCGATCTAGTGCGATTGAGTGGGACAACGCTTGTTCTGCTATATGTCGCTTGACCGTCTCTACTGCTGCTGTGGCAGGGCAGATGGTGATACAAACCAGTCCTTTTTCTCGATAGACCTCCTGCAAGACATTTAGCAGACGTACTTGATGAAGGTCAAAGTCTACCGAATGCCAGAAATGCAGGGCAACTGTCTTTCCCTTCAGATCCCCGATGGAGATGAGGGGACCGGATAGCCACTCGGCAACCGCCAACTCCGGTGCGGACTGGCTCACCAAGGTTTCGGCACGCTCTTCGACGGCCTTGAAGTAAGAGCGCTCCGCTTCCCGTTTTGCTCGCTTTTCTGGGGTCGGCTCTGGTCTCGGTTCAGGTGGCGTCAGAGTCAAGACGAGGTCGCGCTGATTTACTGTAATATTCTCAAAAATTTTGTAGTTGTTTCGATTGCTAACACCAATCGAAACAATCGGATCCTTAATGTGCTGCAGTTCAAACTCACCCTGTGCGTTGGTAAAAACGTCACCGTAGACGTAGCCGGAGGTAGGTTCTTCTTCGGTCTCTACCCCTACCCCTATCTGCTCAATAGGGTTTCCATCGGCATCCACAACCTTCCCAGAGAGATATCCATCTGCCTTGACCAGTACCAAATCGTGCCGTTGGCTAGTTCTCAAGACATTAAATTCATGATGCGCGTAGCCCGGATGAAGAATATTTAGTCCGATGAGGACAGCCGTGGGAAGATTCTCAATCCGATAATTGCCGTTCTCGTCGGTGACTGTTTCCCCGCCGTATACTAGCCGCGCACCGCGGACCGGCACACCAGAGGTATCGGTGACACGCCCTTCAATGAAAAACTGACCACCGGTTGGCAGCAGGATGAGATCCGCGATTCGGGTCATCTCCGCTGTTGCAGTGAATCCCTCAGTTTCCACCTCCCGATACCCTTCTGCGTTTGCAGAGATAACGTACTCGTCCCCGACAATAAGCCCAATTTCTTGGAACCGACCATCACCACCTGTTACAGCGATGGTTGTGCTTCGCCCCATGCGCCGTTGAGGGTCCCAACGCATCAGATAGACACTTACCGATGGCATTGGTTTTCCCTCGCGGTTGACCACTCGCCCGGAGACCTTGACCCGCTCGTACTGTTCCATCCGAATCTCAACCGAGGCACCCTGTTGGACTTTGACCTCCGCCCGACCGCGTAACCTTAATCCGCTATGTTCTGCTTTGAGGCTGAGACTCTGCCCAGACTGCAAACCGCTAATAGTAAACACCCCCGATTCGTCCGATCTACCATACTCCGTATACCAGTCTCGCGCGCGGGTAATCCTCGCACCGGCGACAGGTTCTCCAGCTTTCGTCAAAATTTGCCCCATCAACTCAATCCCTTTCGAGAGCTGAAAATCGACAACAACAGTTTCGCCTTCAACAACCTCTACATATTTCTTAGTCTGTTCGATAGCCTGATAGCCCGACGCACCAACATAGATGCGTGCTCGACCAGGCGCGGCATAGAAGCGATAGACACCATTTTCGTCCGTTGCCGTACCGTGACCCGCCGCCTGAGATTCCGGACGGGCGGCATCGTGAAAACGGATGTAGTGGTTGGTAATCGGTGCGCCTGTGTCCCGGTCGGTCACCTGTCCTGTGATAGAGCCACCCCGAACAAGGGTCAGATCTACATTAGAAACAGTCTCTCCCTCAGCGACCTTAATGAGTTCTTTGGCAACAGCAGTCCACCCTTCTGGTCCCTTATCAAGATAGAGGTTATATACACCGGTGGCGAGGTTTTTAAAGAGGTAATTCCCATTTGTATCGGCGTTTGTCCGTCCCGCCCCAATAGTTGGATAGATACCTTGAAATGCGACTGACGCATCTTTGACCGGAGCGCTGGTATCCGTGTAGGTGAGGCGTCCCTCAATTTTGCCCTCAGGCTTTAGCCGGAATTCGAGTCCCTCCGTACCGACGGGCACTGTGACGTGCAGCTCCTGTGCGTATCTTGGTCCCTGAATCTCAAGGTTCGTTGTCGCACCTTCTGGCAGTCTGCGGAGCATAAATTCTCCATTTGCATCGGTCTTGGCGGGAAAGAGGGGTATAGCCCTCCCCAACCCAATGCCGGACTCTTCAGGTCTCCGGTTGCTATCGACTAAGTACTGGATGCGTGCCTCTGCATTCTGAATCGGTTCGCCCGCTGTGTTCATAATCTTGCCTGATATGGTTGCTGGTACTGCGAGCTGAATCTCAACATCGGTTGTGCTTTGGGGTTGAAGGTTCCGCCATCCGATCGCGTGATCAGGATGCGTAGCAACAATGCTCACACGATCCCACTTCTTGAGTTCGGGACGCGGAAATTCAAAGTGAAACTTCCCATCCACTCCGGTGCGTGCGGCAGGTTCGGATGAATTGGATCCTACAGAGTATAACACTTCAGCATCCGCTACCGGTATCCCGTTGTTGCCAACGACGCGACCAGAAAAAGTCAGTTTTTCAGAACCGTTCTCGGCTGCAGCAGCGGGAAGTTGTGTGCTGCCACCGCTTCCCGGCGTTCCTCCACGCACAACCAACTGACGTCCTTGATTGCCAGAGATACGGTTAGAAACGGTTGGTAGAGGGCTTTCTGTCTGCGCTAGAACAGCGGGGATTGACGAGCGCGTTGCATCGGCGATAGGTGCCAACAGTATCACCTCGGTTGCCTCCTCTATCCCAATTCGATCTATCAATGGGCTCGTTGGTGAATCGGTTCCATACCTCGCAATTCCGACCAAAACACACACTGCCATGATTAGCGAAAATAGAATTTTGCCAATCGCTGTGCCACTCCACGACGACGCCATTGTCGGCGACGGTATATGGTGAATTTGCTCCATGAATTGCATGAGAAAACCTCCTTTGAGTTTGTGGCTTTTCAAAAGCCTGCCGTAGCGGTCAGATAGCGCGTTCCCAAGTTGCTGACGCGCCCGATACAATTTACCCTTGACGGTGTTGACGGAGACGCCGAGAAATTCGGAGATCTCCCTCAACGAATGGTCACCCATATAAAACATTGACACCGCAACTCGATTGTCATCGGAGAGTTCAGTGAGTGCCTGCTCTAAATCCACCCGCCAACCCTCTGTGGGAGCGGTGTGCGCCGGTTCGATCTGTAGGGCATCGTCCGTGGCGTCCTCCAACGCGGTTTCGCGTTGCCGTGTTTTGATAATACTCAGGAGGCGGCGTTTGCACTCATTGGACATAATTGTATAGAGCCAACTTCGGAACCGATGTGGCTGCCGAAGTTGATAGAGACCGTGATATGCCCGCCAGAAAACCTCTTGCGTGACATCCTGCGCATCCTCTGCGTTCCGCACCTTTTGAAAGGCGTAGGCGTAGACCATCTCTTGATACTTGTGGACTAGCACCCCGAAGGCATCCTGATCTCCTGCGAGTGTTTGGGACACTAACTTTTCGTCGTCTGAACGCATAACAACCTCCCAATCCAAAAACAAAAATAACAATAGTCTCTCGATGAGGTATCGAAGCTATTTAATAATTAGACACATTAAGTTACTAGGAGGTTATGCTGGATATAAAAAAATCGAATGCTTTGCTGTTGTGGAATGGCGTACAGAGAACGAACAGGAATCAACGCAGGTTCTATTATCGATGGGCAAGGTTGGACAATCGGGCATCGGTGCTTATTTGCTGATTGTTCCGCTATCCTGATAATCTTCTAATCGTGTAAATCCTGATTTAGACTATCTCCCAACCGCTTCAACCCAGCAATGCCGGTACACTCAATCCGTAAGCAGGCCCTGAATCTTACCTTCAAGATCATCGTCCCGGATATGTCCGGTGATTTCTCCTGCCGTATTAATCAGCACGAATGGAGTCAACCATCTAATAGCATATCGATTGAAGGTTTCGCCTTCCGCACCGATGACCGTTGTCGGCTGATCCAGCGCGATTGGGTGGGACACCGACTGTTCTGCTATATGTCGCTTGACTGTCTCAACCACTGTAGAGGCGGGGCAGATGGTGATACAGACCAGTCCTTTTTCTCGATAGACCTCCTGCAAGACATTCAACATGCTTACTTGATGAAGGTCAAAGCCCACCGAACGCCAGAAATGCAGGGCAACTGTCTTTCCCTTTAGATCCTCAATGGAGATAGGGGAACCAGACAGCCACTCGGCAACATCCAACTCCGGTGCGGGTTGGTTCACTAAGGTTTTGGAGCGTTCCTTACAAGCTTGGGAGTATAACCGTTGTGCTAGCTGTTCGGGGGTCAGGCTGGGGCTTGATTGGGGCGGTGATAAGGTTAAGACCAAATCGCGTTGATTCACCGGTATATTCTCAAAAATTTTAAAAAACTTGAAGCCGGTCTCATCACTGACTATAATTGACACAATTGGATCCTTGATGTACTTCAGTTCAAACTCGCCCTGTGGGCTGGTCAGGGCGCTGGGGGAGTAGCGATAGCCGGATGAGGGATCTTCTTTGGCTGTTATCCTCACCCTTACCTGCTCAACAATCGGTTTTCCATCGGTGTCCACAACCTTCCCAGCAAGGTATCCATCCGCCTTGACCAGTACTAAGTCGTGGCGTTGGTTGGTTTTCAAAATGTTGAATTCATGTTCCGTGTACCCCGGATGGTGAATATATAGTGTGGGGATAACTGTCATAGAAAGGTCTTCAAAACGATAGTTGCCGTTCTCATCGGTGTACCTTAACCAGTGTTGTCTCCCCTGACTTATGCCTAGCCGTGCAGCACGAACCGGCTCGCCAGAGGTATCGGTGACACGTCCCTCAATGAAAAACTGACCACCCGCCGGCAGAAGGATGAGATCCTCGATTTGGGTCATCTCCGCTGTTGCGGTGAACTGCCCGGTTTCCGCCGTTCGATACCCTTCTGCCTCCACAGAGATAGTGTACTCGTCGCCGACAATGAGCTCAATCTTCCGGAACCAACCATCGTCATCTGTCATGGCAACAATTGTGCCGTATCCAGAGTGCCCTTTAGGGTCCCAGTGCATCAGAACCACGTCCACCAACCGCATCGGTTTTCCTTCATGGTCAATCACTCGTCCAGAAACCTTGACCCGTTCGTAGGGTTTCATCCGAATATCAATCGGTAACCATGGCCGGACTACAATCTCTATCGTTCCGCGCAATCCTAATTCGCTATGTTCCGCTTTGAGACCGAGTCTCTGCCCGGGGCGCAGTCCGCCAATAGTAAACCCGCCCGATTCGTCCGATCTACCATACTCTGTATGCCAGTCCTGAACATTAGCAATGCTCGCGCCGGCGACCGGTTCACCAGTCTTTGTAAAAAGCCGACCAACCAACTCGACCCCTCTCGAAAACTGAAAATCAACAACGACGGTTTCACCTTCGACGACATCCACACGTCTCTGAATTTGTCCGATATTGAGAGTCCCAGTTCGTCCAAAACCTTGATAGCCCACCGGTGGGTCGGT
Organism: Candidatus Poribacteria bacterium; assembly: GCA_965220385.1. GTDB lineage: Bacteria > Poribacteria > WGA-4E > WGA-4E > PCPOR2b > PCPOR2b. Next base: position 4,244,854 of record OZ244825.1, read on the forward strand.
GTGGACGAGCGCCTGACCGGGCGCAGCGTCGAAGCGGTAAATACCGGTTCTATCTGTTTCTGCACGGTGATCTGTCAGTTGAGACCCTTCCGGACGGGCGGCATCCTTTAATCTGACGGTGTGATTGACAATCGGTTCGTTTGTGTCCTGATCGGTTACACGCCCAGTGATGAAACCGCTCCGAATTAGAGTCATATCTATATTAGAAACGGTCTGCTCTTCAGTGACCGTAACGAAGTCTTTACCAATAGCTGTCCACCCTTTTGGCCCATAATTGAGATAGAGACTGTATGTGCCGGGGGTAAGATTCTCCAAGACATAATTTCCATTCGCGTCAACACGTGCATTTTCCCACCCACGGGTCGGATAGATGCCCTCAAGCGCAACTCCCGCCTCTTTGACCGGCTTGCCGGTATCCGCGTAGGTGAGACGCCCCTCAATCCTGCTCTCACGCTTTAATCGGAATTCAAGGCCCTCCGTGCCGACCGGCACACCGTTCCGCTTTTGCACTGCATATCCCGGTCCCCTGACATCAAAACTAGTTGTCGCGCCTTGTGGTAATCTGCGGAGCACAAACATCCCATTCACATCCGTCTTAATAGGTTGAGGAAAAGCATAATGATCTAAATCATCTCCGGGTTTCTCAAACATGGGGGCACCACGGGATACGGAGTTTATCAGTATCTCCGCGTTCTGGATCGGCTCACCTGCCTCATTCATTACTTTGCCGGAAATAATCTCCGGCATTTCGAGTTGAATTTCAACATCCGCTGCGCTTTGGAACGGAAACTCTTGCCACCAGATTGCATGATCGGTATGCGTGACGGCAATATTCAGGCGACTCAACATTCCTTCGGAATCGAAAGGCATCCATTCAAGTCTGGAAGGCACAAGTTCAAACCGAAACGTCCCGTCCACCCCTGTACGTGTAAGAAAATCGGGACCATAATAGGAGTGTGCGGATTGGGTATTCGCTTCAAGCGGATAGAAACTTACGGCGTATCGAACTTCGGCATCCGCCACCGGCGCACCATCGGTATCAACAACACGACCCGAAAAGGTCAGTTTTTCCGGCTCGTTCTCCGCGGCAGCAGCGGGGCCTTGTGCTTCACTTAAAACACAGACTGCCACGGTTAGGAAGAATAGGATTTTGCCAATAGTTGTTCCACTCCACGACGACACCATTGTTGGCGACGATATATAGCGAATTTGCTCTACGAACAACATGAGAAAATCTCCTTTGGGTTTGTAGTTTTTCAAAAGACCGTAGCGTTCAGATCACCTGCTCTAAATCCACCCACCGGTGTTTAGAACACCAACTGTTCGTCATCTGGACGTATAATAAAAACGGAAACAATATCCCAACGGGATGACAAAACCATCAATAATTAGACACACTAAGTCGTTCCGAGGTTATATCGTATAGAAAATAAAAAGTTGAAAACCTTCCCGTCACGTATTACAATGAAAAAAGGGAACAAGTCATTACTGGCTTTTCGGGATATATGCGTAATTGGTTCGTTACGTACTACCCGTTACGCATTATTTCTGAGAAATTCCACATCTACTTATTAAAAAAAGAACAGAAGAAAAACTAAATGTAAATTGTAGGTCTCATCTATGTTTGGACTCCAATTCCTAACCCCCCTATTCCTCGCCGTGGGTGCGGCGGCAGCGTCGCTGCCGTTGATTATCCACCTCCTCAATCGGGAGCGGGCGAGACGGCTTGTGTTCAGCACGATTCGGTTTATCAAGATGTCGCATCAAGCGAACGTGCAGCGACACCGGTTAAAGCAACTGCTCCTGCTATTGATGCGCATCCTGATCTTGGCGTTGCTCGGACTCGCATTCGCACGACCATTTTTCGCAACCTCCCCCGCCACCACCGGTGTGACAGGTGGGGTGCGAAATATCGTCATCGTTCTGGACACCTCATACAGCATGGGCTATCTCGACACCTTCGATCGGGCGAAAAAGGCGGTGATAGAACTCGCCGACGATCTCCAACCGAGTGACACCTCCGCCCTTATTTTTACCAACAACAGAGCAAAGGTAGTCAAACCACTTGATACAGAACATCGGCAGATTCAAACCGCAGTAACAAGTGCACAGTTGACCAATCACACGACCGATTACCTCGATGCAATTCAATCGGCGGATGAACTACTTGGGGAGGCGGAGATCGGACGAAAACAGATCTACTTCGTCAGCGATCTGCAGCGAGTCGGATGGGAAAGTTTCGTCGATACCGATAAACTCAGTCCCGATGTCGAAATCGCCTTTATCGATGTAAGCGCGAAAGAATTGAGCAACCTCGCAATCACCGGCATCAGTGTGCCACAAGTGGTGTTAGATGAGCAGAAACCAGTACAGGTAGTTGTCCGCGTTCAGAACTTCGGAGAGCAAACTGTCGAAGGGTTACCAGTCAAACTGTTTATTGATGATAACAACGTCGGCACCGCTACGCTCGACATCGAACCAAACGATGTGATGGACGCCCTGTTCCCAGTCCGTTTCAGAACAGAGAAGATTTACACCGGCTATACCACCTTACCGGGCGACCATCTGGAGATTGACGACAGACGGTATTTTCGCCTGCAAAGCCTGAAATCTATCAAGGTACACAGCATAAACGGCGAGCCGGGACGGCGAGATTATGAGAGTGAGACCTTCTTCTTGGAGGCAGCGCTTCAGACGGGAAATCAGATTGTGCCGATCGACTTGACACAGTCTCGTCAACTGCCAAGCGCTTCAGAAATTTCAAAATATGACGTGATTATCTTAGCAAATGTGGAGAGATTGACAGGCGGGGCGACGCAATCCTTGAAGACCTTTGTTGGAGCCGGCGGCGGTCTAATAATCACCGCGGGGGATCGGATGGATCTGGACGCATATCGGAGTGCCCTCGGCGCGGGCGAAGAGCCGTTGATGCCGTGTAACTTCGTGCAGCCGGTTGGCGACGCACTCGATCGCGATCAGTTCGGCGTCCTCGCAACCCTTGACTACGACCATCCCATCTTCCATCCGTTCAAAGACCCGAATCACGGTGATTTTGGAAGGGGACGATTCTATCGGTACATCCAAGCGGTGCCATTAAAGGATTCAACGGTTTTGGCAAGTTTTGACGATGGCAGTCCGGCCCTATTCGAGAAGGTCTATGGAAGCGGACGTGTGCTCTGCTTTACGTCAACCATCGATCGGGAGTGGACAGATCTACCGATTCACGGTGTTTATCTCCCGTTTCTGTACGAAACGATCAAATACCTCGCACTCAGGCGAACGGAGGAGAGACCCGACTATCGCATCGGCGATTTGGTAGAACTGGGCGGCTATCAACTCCCGCCGGGAACAGAAATCGCTATTTTTAACCCAGCAGGTGAGGAGACCCGGACAGAACTCAACGAGAACGGTGGGGTTATCTACGACACCACCGAGCAGCCGGGAATCTATTCCGCCCATATCTCCGGCGAACAACCGCATTACTTCGTCGTCAATCCAGACACGGTTGAATCCGATCTCACAACTCGTGACCCAGAGGAACTGACCAGCATGTTAGCCAGCGGTGAGGCAGCCGCCTCCACAGAGGTGATCACAGCGGAAACAATCACAAGGTATCACGGCGAAGTTGAAAAAAATCAGGGGGTTTGGTGGTATCTGATACTTGGGGTATTCCTGTTGGCGGTCGGAGAAATGTTCATCGCCAATCGGATATGAAGCAGCCCAACCGCCAATCAATTAGGACATCAAATTTAACCAGCAACTCTACACTGGGAGTTGTGCCCAAGCCGTAATATGCGGCGGCAACATGAGTGGACGTTTCGATGCAACCACTTCTGCCCGAAGCCGTTGAGCAAGCGTATCCAAATCAACCTCTTCAACGGTTGCAATCTCAAATCTTTCCAAAAGTGGAAGCAGGCTCTGAAAAGCGGCCACTATAAACTGATAACCTATCCACGCTTCTGGACCACCCAGCGGTGCTGAATACTGTAAAGAGGGTTCGGGCAAACCAGCATTGACAAAAGTGGCATATAGGTCAAATCCCATACTAACATGCGCTCCTGAACGGCGAAATACCTCTACCCCCCATTCTGCTAACTGATTCATCGTCGGGGTCTCCGGACGCGCAATCGACGCATAAGCAGAGAACTCAACTTCTTGAAAAGCCACGATACCGCCCGGACGCAGGTGCGTAGCGAGCTGTTTCAAAGTCTCCACAGGATCAGGCAGATACATCAAGACCAGACGTCCGATAAGGGCGTCAAAGTCGTTCGGCAGATCTAAAGTTTGGGCGTCCCCCGCCAGAAACTGGACGTTCGACAGACCCGCTGCTTGTGCGCGTGCTCGGGCAGTTTCGAGGATCTCCGGGTTCATATCCACCCCAACGACCTCTCCCTCACTACCAACCAATTCTGCAGCAGCCATTGCCACATCCCCGGCGCCGCTACCAATATCAAGCACCTTCATCCCGGTAAAGAGACCCGCATCTGTGAGTAAACGTCGCGTTATATCTTCATACAGTCCTGACTGCTGAATCAATCGCTCCGTCTCCTCCTTGCTACGCCCCATCGTATATGTCCGCTCATTATCTGCCATGTCGATTTATCCTCCTATTTAATAAAAAAATCTACAGAATGGTTCACACACCCTGTTGTTTATGGTTCAATCAATTTGTAGAACTGTACTTCACCGTCGACAATACGTTTAATGACCACGCTCTTAGACGTGTGTCGGTTTTCATCGTAACCAGAGATAAACGTTGCACCGCTATAATTCATCGTCTCTGCAAGCTGATCGCGAATCGCCACCGGTGTTAGGTCAGTCGCACGGCGCATCGCCTCAACCACAAGCCGAAGTGCATCATATCCCAGCGCAGCGCCCCCATCGGGCATTATACCAAACATCGCGGCATAGGCGGTCACAAATTGATAGGCATCTTCGCCTAAATCGTCGAGTTCCGCCTCCGCTGAAAAACCGCTGCTAAAGAAATTTCCGTCAATAACCGGCCCAGCTTCCTCAATCAACGCCACATTATCCCAAGCGTCACCGCCAATGAAGGTAGCTGTTATCCCAATCTCCTCCCTCGCCTGCCGAACCATCAAAGGAACCTCGGGGAGGAAGCCGGTGCTAAAAATTACGTCTGGTGCAGCCTCAGCAATTGCCATCAGCTGCGCAGTGAAATCGGTATCCCCCGCCGCGTAAAACCCATCCGCTACCACCCGACCTCCATGAACGGTAAAGTTGTCAATAAAGGTCTGCGATAAGCCTTCCGAATACACATCATCCTTGTGCGTGAGGACTGCGGCAGTTTGAGCCCCTAATTCTTGCATAGCAAATGCAGCCACCGCCTGTCCCTGAAAGTCGTCAGTGAACGCTGCCATAAACACAAAGTCACCCGCAGCGGTAACGGACGGATTGGTAGCAGAGGTCGCCATCATCGGTATCCCATGCTGTTGGGCAATTTCCCCGACAACCACGGCATAGGTTGAACGGTTGGGACCAACGATTGCGGATACCTCCTCGTCGACAATCAACTCCAGCGCTAGTCCTGCGACATACTCTGTAGCGTTTATATCCTCGTCTACGAAGCGTTGTGTCGGTATATCGCGTGCGATCAGTTGTATCGGTACACCCCGCACGCCTCCTGCTTCGTTCAGCTGCAGTGTCGCTAACTCTGCCCCGTACCGGCTATTGTTTCGGTTCGGTGCGGTATAGAGAAAGCCAATTTTAATCGCCCCTTCATCGTCCATATCCGGTGGTATAAGTAATTGCTGGACCTGGTCACACCCCCCAAAAATGGGCATCACTAAAAACAGTAAAATCCAGAGTCGAGCAATATACCCCCGTCTCATCAACCGGGAGCACTGATCTGCCATTATAATTCTCCTGCAAGGTATTGGGTAAGGTCTGATGCACGATGCTACCACAAATTACGGTTCGATCAACTTATAAAAGCGTGCCTCGCCACTGACGATCTGATTGACAACCGCGCTCTTATTCGGGTGTCGGTTTTCATTGTAGCTGGAGATAAAGGTTGCCCCGCTATAATCCATAGTCGCCGCAAGCGCATCGCGTACCGTCGTTGGTGTCAAGTCCTCCGCACGGCGCATCGCCTGAACCACCAGTCGCACCCCATCGTAGCCCAGCGCAGCACCCCCGGCGGGTGCTACCTCGAAAATTGATGTGTAGGCTGTGATAAAGCGATCGACATCTTCACCCAAATCACCCGGCGCAATATCGGCTGAGAAGAGGCTGCTAAAAAAACTTCCCTCAAGGATCTGGCTATTATCCGCAATTAACGGAGCGTTGTCCCAACTGTCACCGCCGAGGAGGATACCTGTTATACCGAGTGCCTTCGCCTGCTCAACCACCAACGGAATTTCAGCTGCAAAACCGGGTAGGAAGAAGACATCTGGTGCAGCTTCGGCGATCGCAGTCAGTTGCGCGGTGAAATCGGTATCGCCCCTCATATACGATTGAGCGTGTGCAATCTCACCGCCCAAAGCGGTAAAATTATCAATGAAGGTTTGCGATAAACCCTCCGAATAAATGGATTCTCTGCGCGTGAGGACTGCGGCGGTCTTTGCCCCCAAATCTTGCGTGGCAAATGTAGCCATCACCTTCCCCTGAAAGTCGTCGGTGAACGCCGCCATAAATACAAAGTCACCTGCGGCAGTAACATACGGATTGGTAGCAGTAGTGGTTACCATTGGGATCCCATGGCGTTGAGCAACCGGTCCAATAGCTATAGCATAATTCGATCTGTTGGGACCAACGATTGCTGATACTCCTTCCCGGATAATCAGTTCCTCTGCTACTGCCGCGGCTTGGTCGATGTCGCTCAGATTGCCACGAGCGATAATTTCAATCTCCCTACCGTGCACTCCGCCCTCTCCGTTCAGTTGCAGCGCCGCCAACTCTGCACCGTTTAGACTATTGCTTCGGATTTCGCTCGTATACATGAATCCAATTTTGATAGGACCATCATCGTCTGCCTCCGGTACTGGTGCAAGTAGTTGTTGAGCATCTTGGCACCCCGCAAATAGGAGCAGGGTTCCGAGAATCAGAACCAAATAATTAACAGTATAAAGAAAATTCCCGTTCCAATCCCCGAAAATCCTGCGTACACCTTGGTATGTCATTGCATCTCTCCCTATTATCTTTATGAGACATTATGTTCAGTATCGTTAGAAACGCCGGCGTTCCCGCACGTTACTCACCCTTTCAACAATATCGCCACTGATCATCTTTCCCGGCCAGTATTGTAATTGGTCGATATTATATCCACACTGACTAAGCAGATGCAAGGAAATCAAAGGCTTTGCAATCAATATGAACCCGACAAAACCTAATTACAGACGATCAACTGATTTTCGACCTTGAGGGTTCAATGATTCTTGACAATGTTTCTTTTTTTTGTTACAATAAGGACGCTTTTTCGGTGGGATGGCTGAGAGGTCGAAAGCGGCGGTCTTGAAAACCGTTGTGGCGCAAGTCACCGTGGGTTCGAATCCTACTCCCACCGCCATTATTTGAAAATGTGGAGGGGTGCAGGAGCGGTTGAACTGGACTGCCTGCTAAGCAGTTATGGCTTAACAGCCATCGTGGGTTCGAATCCCACTCCCTCCGCCAGCTTATTACGCGCCTGTAGCTCAGTGGATCAGAGCATCTGACTACGGATCAGAAGGTCGGGGGTTCGAATCCTCTCGGGCGCTTATATGCGTTTTTGGTCCCGCAGCTCCGGCTGCGGGGCTGAAAGTGCAAATTGGGGCAATCGCCCCGTTTCGATCTTTTGAAATGTCGGATCAGTTCTGGATGCGTGAAGCCCTTGAAGTCGCACGTCAGGGTGCTGCACTCGGTGAAGTTCCCGTCGGCGCAATTATCATCAAGGACGGAATCCCCCTCGCTCGCGCTCACAACGGACGGGAGGGAACAAAGGATCCAACCGCTCACGCAGAACTGATTGCGATTCGATTGGCTGCTTCATCTGTTGGCGATTGGCGTTTAACGGATACGACCCTCTATGTGACTTTGGAACCGTGTCCGATGTGTTGTGGTGCTATCGTCTTGGCTCGTATCCCGCGGGTCGTCTACGCCGCTTCAGACCCAAAAGGTGGTGCTGCGGGGACGCTGTTCAATTTATTACAAGACGAACGACTCAATCACCAAGTGGACGTTGTGCAGGGGGTTCTGGCAGAGGAGAGCAGTCATCTGCTCAAGTCTTTTTTTCGAGGTCGGCGAACCTAAATTTTTGGAGAGATGCTGGAGCCCGGTTGAACAGGACAGTCTCGAAAACTGTTGTGGCGTTATCGTCACCGTGGGTTCGAATCCCACTCTCTCCGCCTTTTGGGGCAGTGGCTCAGTTGGGAGAGCGCATCCCTCGCACGGATGAGGCCACGGGTTCAAATCCCGTCTGCTCCATCGATTTTTCCGATCATCAATGATTGGAGCAAACTTTGGGACAGCGTAAGACAGGTTTCTTGCTATATGATGACAGCGAGAACCCTTGTGCTGCTCAAGATTTTCGGAGAGATGCAGGAGTTGGTTGAACTGGCATGACTGGAAATCATGTGTGCAGGCAACTGTACCGTGGGTTCGAATCCCACTCTCTCCGCCATTATCACTTCCGTCGAGACTTGGCTATGCTAAGCGGGGAGGTAGCGGTGCCCTGAACCTGCAATCCGCTATAGCAGGGCTGAATTCCTATTGCGCGGCGGACTTCTTTTGAGGACTGGCCCATGTAAGTGGTGATGAAGATTGGGTCCTGAGCAACTCACAATTATCAAACCCCGTCAGGTCCGGAAGGAAGCAGCGGTAGCTAATCTGTGGGTGTGACGCAGGGAAGCCTGGTCGGAGCTAACTGCTTGGGTAACGCTTGGGGGAACTCGTCAAACTCTAGGTGCATGGCCAGGATTTTTTTCATCCCCTTCCCCTCTCTCTTTGACTAGATAAAATGTCCTGGGTTAATCCCACTTCACACGATGGGGGAAATTATGTCGTACGAGGTTTTAGCTCAGAAATGGCGTCCCCAATCATTTGGAGATGTAGTTGGGCAGACGCATGTAATAACAACCCTCAGAAATCAGATCCTATCTGATCGGATTGGACACGCGTATCTGTTCTGGGGACCGAGGGGAACCGGGAAAACAACGGTCGCCCGCATCCTCGCGAAAGCGGTGAATTGCCCCAACCGTCAGCAGGAGACCGAGTTTAGCCAAGGACCCATCCCTGAACCTTGCAACAATTGCGAATTCTGCTCGGAAATCTCGCAAGGGCGTTCATTCGATGTCGTTGAGATGGACGCTGCCTCCAATCGGGGGATTGACCCAATCCGCGAGCTGCGCGAGAATACCAAGCTAGCCCCTGCTGCCTGTCGCTACAAAATCTATATCATCGACGAAGCACACATGCTCACACAAGAAGCGTTTAATGCCCTCTTGAAAACGCTTGAAGAGCCCCCACCGCACGTCATCTTTATCCTTGCAACAACTGAACACCACAGAATCCCAAAGACAATTGTATCCCGATGCCAAGATTTTGATTTCCGCTACATGGAACAAGATCAGATCATCGGACGGCTGCAAGCTATCTGCGAAGCTGAAGAGGTCCAGATTGATAACCAAGGTCTATCGCTGATTTCTCTGCAATCGGAGGGCTGCCTGCGGGATGCAGAAAATTTGCTGGAACGACTGACCGCATCGATCGGGAAAGAACTCAATGTGGACCAGATTAACCAGATATTGGGGTTCGGTTCAAATCATCTGATAAATGAACTGATTGATGCGGTCCTGCGAACTGACCTGCCAGCAGCGCTCGAATCCCTTGATAAACTGGTAAAAAATGGTACAGATCTGACCCAATGTCTCCATCAACAGATCAACTGCTTCAGAAATTTAAGGCTCTTAGCAATCGGATCGAATTTAGAAAGTATAATCCAAACATCCAAATCCGAAGTAGAGCTAATGAAGGAGAAAGCGCACTTAGCCTCTCCAGAACGCCTCTCGCGTATCATCAAAATCCTGATGCGTACGAGCAGTGAAATCAAGCAGCACGGATATGCACAAATCCACCTGGAATCCGCACTGATTGATGCCTGCTCAATCCAAGAAGGCATCCAACTGACCAAAATTTTGAAACGGTTGTCAGAAATTGAGGATAAGATTGACCGGGGAGAGGCTCCGAGTAGAACCTATGCGCCACCAACAGCCCCCGAATCAGCTGGAAGTACTCCGCCAAGGAGATCCACTGCGCCAGTTTTAGAGCCCAACGCAGATCCCCAAATAGCCAAACCTCAAATCTCAAAATACGAAGCACAACCACCTTCAGACCCCCGTATTGAATCGAAGCCAGTCTCCACTGATACTCGTGGGGATAAAGTGGGAGCAAACCAATCCAACATTAAATCCGTTCCTGCGGATGTTCGGCACCTGATATCTGATTCAAACGAACTGGCAAAAATTTGGGAAAAACTGCTGGTGGGGCTTCAAGAAAGAGGCAAAATGCCGTTATACGGATATCTGAAAGGCGCAACACCCCAACCGAGCAACGGCGCGGAAGTGGCTCTATCAAGTAACGGATTAGAGTTGAAAGTCGCCTGTCCGCCAGCCTATACGGACCTAATTGATGATAACGAAAAGGCGCTACTTAAGGAAATACTCACCGATCTGATCGGAACACCCGTTCAAATTAGCTTCGTTGCTTCAAGCGCAAACCCTCACGCCAACGCGACACTGCCACCATCTCGACGGTCTCAAGAAATAACACCAATGATGCTCCAGCATCAAGCCGAGCGGGATCCGGAGATCGAGCCAGCACTTAAGTTATTCGGGGCAAAAATTCTTAAAATCGAGCCCAAATAGCTCTTGTTGAACATGGCGCACGATCACGCCGCACACAAACCCTTAAACGGGTAGAACGTACTTTATACTTAACGATAGAATTTCAATTTAACAAACCTTACAAGAGGTCATTCCAATGAATATGAATAATCTGATGAAACAAGCACAACAGATGCAAAAGCGCATGCTCGATATTCAAGAAGAGCTCGCAACTCGCACTGTTGAAGCAACCGTTGGCGGTGGCATGGTAACAGCAGTTGCCAACGGTCAACAAGAACTCGTGTCGCTCTCAATCTCACCAGAGGTTGTTGATCCAGATGACATTGAAATGCTCGAAGATCTTATTGTAGCTGCGGTCAATGAAGCGCGCCATCAAGCGCAAGAACTGATGAACCAAGAGATGAGCAAATTGACTGGAGGCGTTAAAATTCCGGGACTGATGTAAAAACTACGGGCGATAGGGCTTGCCTTTTGGATTGAAAAGTCTCCAAGGAATAGACTGGAAACTCAGTCCCGATCCATCGCAGCGTACCGGAACCAAAATTCAATATGCTCCATTATCCTGAACCATTAGCACGTCTTATCAACGAATTGCAAAAGCTGCCCACAATCGGTGCCAAAACGGCGCAACGTCTGGCATTCTTTATGTTAAAGATGCCCGAATCCGATACCACTAAACTGGCGCAGGCGCTCTCGGAGGTAAAGACGCATCTGGATTACTGCTCTGTCTGTGGAAATATCACAGATCAGCAGCCATGCTATATCTGCACGGATACGAGGCGTGACCGTCAAACAATTTGCGTCATTGAAGAACCAGACGATCTCTTGGCAATTGAGCGTACACAGGAGTATAAGGGTTTGTACCACGCGCTCATGGGGGTGCTATCGCCGTTGGACGGTGTGGGACCGAAAGATCTCAGGATTGATCAGCTTTTTCAGCGGATCCACAGCGAAGATATAAAAGAGGTCATCCTCGCAACGAATTACACCACTGAAGGGCAAGCAACCGCACTCTATTTGACAAAACAACTCGAAAGCCTTGAGATTACCACGACCCGAATCGCTTACGGTATTCCGGTCGGCGGCGATCTTGAGTATATAGACGCAGTGACGCTCGCTAAAGCCTTAGAAGGACGCCGGCGTATTTGAGCCTGAAACAGACGATGAACCGATTGCCCTATAAACTGAAATTTGGGGTCTTCCTGTGGAGTGTGCTGGGTATAATATATCTCGGTTTGGATGGGTTGTCGGCTTATACGTATGCGGAATCCGACCCCAATTTGCCGTCGTCAGTGTCAGCAGAAGAAGTCTCTGATGACGACACCTTCAACGCGAAACGTGCTTTTGCCTATTTAGAAAAACAGTGTGACTTTGGCCCGCGTGTACCGGGCACAACGGCACACCAAGAAGCGCAAGCATATTTATTTACAGAACTCGAAAAATATGCCGACGAAGTCATGCTTCAACCCTTTGAATTTCGGCATCAAGACAGAACAGTTCGGATGAATAATATCCTAGCGCGTTTCGGGGAGGATTTGGGTGAAACGATACTCCTCGCAGCACATTGGGACACGCGCCCATTCGCCGATCGGGATCCGGATCCAGCAAATCGAAACACGCCAATCTTGGGCGCAAACGACGCTGCATCGGGTGTAGCAATTCTATTGGAGATCGCACGGGTTTTGAAATCCAAGCCGCCTCCAATCGAAATAATCATTGTCCTGTTTGATGGCGAAGATTACGGCAGAACAACCTCTACCATGTTCCTCGGCTCGACCCATTTCGCTCAAAATATGGGCAGATGGAAGGCAGATTTTGGTATCTTACTGGACATGGTTGGTGACCAGAGGCTAGAATTACCAATGGAACGGTATTCGTGGAACGCGGCACGGGACTTGACCGAGGCAATCTGGCAGCGGGCTGAAGAGTTGGGTTTGCCCGCATTTCAACGTCGATTGGGACCTGCGATTATGGATGACCACCTGCCCCTCATTCAGTCAGGCGTCCCAACAATTGATATCATTGATTTCGACTATCCGTACTGGCACACAGTGGAGGATACCCCCGACAAATGCAGCGCAGAAAGCCTAGACATTGTCGGGCAGTTGGTGTTAGATATCATCTATTCCGGTCTGTGATGCAATCCGCATTATCTTCCGCATGTCAGGCCGTAACAGTTCATGTGACAGCAAAAAAACTTTATCATCTCAAGTATTAGAACCAGCGAAATAGAGCGACTCAACCGTGAATACCTATCACAAAAAATACGATGTCCTAGTTGTTGGTGCAGGCCATGCCGGCTGCGAAGCCGCACTTGCCGCGGCGCGGATGGGCTGCGAAACGTTGATTGTCACTATCAACCTCGACACCATCGCTAAGATGTCCTGTAACCCGGCAATCGGTGGGCTTGCAAAAGGACATCTCGTCAAGGAGATCGACGCACTCGGCGGCGAGATGGCGAAGAACATAGACAAGACAGGCATCCAATTTCGCCAACTGAATACGAAAAAAGGACCGGCTGTCCGTTCAAGCCGTGCACAGGCGGACAAATACGCGTATCAGTCTGAGATGAAACGTGTCCTCGAACGGCAACCGCATCTCGATATTAAGCAGCTATTGGTTGATGAACTATTGACCGAAAACGGCAAATGTATCGGCATATTGGGTCACACCCAAACCGCCTACCTCGCCAAGACAGTTATCTTGACGACAGGTACGTTCCTCAAGGGCTTAGTGCACCTCGGCGATGTCTCCTACAGCGCTGGGCGGGCGGGCGAATCATCAGCTGAAAAACTATCGGACAGTTTTCTGAACCTCGGATTTGAAATCGGCCGTCTGAAAACTGGCACGCCGCCGCGCGTCAATGCACACACCGTGAATTTTGATGTGATGGAGATTCAGCCCGGGGATCAGCAGCCACGACCGTTTTCGTTCTCAACAGAGCAGATCACGCAGATGCAGATGCCGTGCCACCTGACGTATACGAACGAAAAAACACATCAGATTATTCGCGATAACCTCCATCGGTCTGCAATGTATAGCGGCAGAATTACCGGTATTGGTCCCCGATACTGTCCCTCGATTGAGGACAAAGTTGTCCGCTTTGCTGATAAGGATCGGCATCAGGTCTTCGTCGAACCAGAGGGCAGAGATACGGACGAAATCTATCTCAACGGAATCTCTGCAAGTCTGCCGGAGGATGTTCAGGTGGATATGGTGCATAGCATCAAAGGTTTGGAAAATGCCGAGATTATGCGCTTCGCCTACGCCGTGGAGTACGATTTCGCCCCAGCGACACAGCTCTATCCAACCCTCGAAACCAAGCGAGTAGAGAACCTTTACTTCGCGGGTCAACTCAACGGCACCACCGGCTACGAGGAAGCTGCGGCACAAGGATTGATGGCAGGGATCAACGCCGCTTTGAAAGTGCACGCCGAGGAGCCGCTCATTCTTGATCGTTCCCAAGCCTATATCGGTGTTCTTATCGACGATCTCGTTACCAAGGATATTCGTGAACCGTACCGGATGTTCACCTCGCGAGCAGAATATCGGTTAGAGCTGCGCGAGGATAACGCAGACCTGCGATTGACAGAGATGGGACGTCAAATCAATCTGATTGAGGCTGATACCTACGAACGTTTCCAAATAAAGCGAAAATTGGTAGAAGAAGAAGTAAATCGCTTAGAACAGACACGACTGAAACCATCGCTCGACACACAAACCCTCTTGAAATCGGCTGGGATCAGTGAAATCGGTCAACCAACTTCATTGGCCGAATTGCTCAAACGACCAGAAATCCATTATGAGCAAATCAAGCAGCTTGCACCAAACTCCCAACCGTTGCCCGATGCCGTGGAGGAACAGGTCGAAACTCAGATCAAATACGAGGGATACATTGATCGCCAAACCACACAAATTCAACAGTTCAAAAAGATGGAGCATTTCCGTATCCCGGCTGATTTTGATTACGCTTCCGTACGTAGCCTAAAAACAGAAGCATCTGAACAACTCGCAAAGATTCGCCCAATCTCTGTTGGACAGGCCTCGCGCATCCCCGGCGTTTCGCCTGCGGACATTTCAATACTCATGGTCTGGGTTGAACAGTACAGACGACAAATGCAATCACAGGCGTGATGCCTAAGATATTTGTTTAATCGTAAATTTGTGTCCCATAAACCGCAAGGAGTTCTTAATGACTCGTCAATTAACAGCGATCATTGAGCGTGAAGAAAATGGATACGTGTCACTGTGTCCAGAACTAGATATCGCAAGCCAAGGTGAGACTATCGAACAAGCCCGCGAAAATCTGCGCGAAGCCTTGGAACTATTTTTTGAATGTGCATCCCCGGAAGAGGTAAAGACGCGACTTCATGCAGAGTTATACATAACTCAACTTAGGGAATTGCGTATTGGCACACTACAATCCATTATCCGGCAATCTGGTATACCGCGCAACGAGTTTGAGGTGTGATGTCGAACCAATTCCGACAAGATCTGCAGCAGATACTGCTTCAGCACGGCTTTCCGCTGGATCCTGTGCAAGTTGATCAGTTTGTTATTTACTGGAGCGAACTCAAACGCTGGAATTCACGGATGAACTTGACTTCCATCCGGACGGATCAAGAAATTATTGTAAAGCATTTCCTTGATTCGCTAAGTGTGTTACAATATTTTGACATCAAACCCGGAGATTCAGTCATTGATATCGGGACGGGTGCAGGTTTTCCCGGACTGCCGATTAAAATCTATATCCCTGATATTAAGTTAGTCCTAGTTGAGCCTTCATCAAAGAAAGCAAGTTTCCTGCGGTTCCTTGTTTCCCAATTGAACCGGAGCCGCCAATCAGATACCACCGACGCGTGGGAGCCACCCCGTATCGTCTCCCAACGGGCAGAGGAATGCGCTACTAACGCTCAACACATAACCGCTTACGATTGGGTCTTGACCCGTTATGTCGCTTCTATAGAGGATTCGGCGGTCTACTGTCTGCCGCTATTGAAGCCAAATGGAATATGGGTTGCTTACAAGTCACCTGATGTGCAACACGAAATTCAGCAAGCAACCCCTAAATTACAATCACTGGAGGCTAGGGATGACATCATTATCAATAGCCACATCCCTAAGCTAAATCGGGTTTATGTTGTCATACAACAAGGAGTTTGTTAGATGTTTGAAACATCAATCAGCCATAATGATGTGCCAATTCTCCGAATTGACGGGAAAATCATAGGGGGCGCAGCCAATGCGCTCAAACGTGAGATGGATAAACAGATTGAGCAGGGCAGAGGCGGTCTAGTCTTAGATATGGCAAGGGTTCCCCTCTTGGACAGTTCTGCACTGGGGATAATTATCGCAACCCTGCAATTCCTCAAGAAGATGAATGCGAAATTGGTCTTGCTCAATCCTCAACGCACGGTCCTTGATGTCTTACAGGTCACACGACTCAACACGATTCTTGAGGTCTATTCGGACGAAGAATCGGCAACGAGCGCATTTGGCTCATAGCAGAGACCTATTATGAAACGGCTGCGTCTTGGAATGGGATTGCGCTGGCAACTCGTTCTGCTCTTCCTACTGGTATCGCTTATCCCTTTACTCATTGTCGCCCTTTTGGCGCACGGGGCCGGTACACGCGGGTTGAGAGGTATAATCGAAACAAGCCTCATCGAACACGCTCAAGAAAGGTTAGATCTCGCAGACCGTGAGATTAGTGATAAACTGCGCTCGCTGCGGCGGCTTCCACTCCGAAACATCAGCACACGACTTGCATCCACCAATAGCGATAACCGACTACCAAACCTCAAAAGTGCACATGAAGACTTGCTGGACAGTGTTGCGCGTCTTGAAAGGCGCGTCGGCGAAAATAGTCAGATCATTATTACCAATCGACATCAGCAGGTAATTTTTGCAACCGATGATCAGCTACTTTTCCAGAAGATAGACGAACCCTGGTGGGACAAGGCTTATAATAACGGGATCGGTTATAAATTGATTAGTGATGTCCAATATGATACTGAAATGCAGCAACATTCTCTGCCAATTACTTTGCCAATTGCAGGGCCGCCGCCCGAATCGAAAGTAATCGGCATATTGAGAATTGTCAGTCCACTTCCGAAACTCTCAGAAGTGGTCAGTCCTCAAAAAGAAGGTGAAGAAATCTGCCTCTTCGATCAGTACGGACGGATTATCTGCGCCCCTCCCGATAGCGGACACCAGTTCTTGGACACCGTTGAAATAACCAATGCTGCGGGGGACGCCATTAATGCGCGCGATGGGTATTACGGGTCTGACATGGAAGGAGAAACCGATGCACGAGGGGAAAAAAGGATTTATGGCTGGGCTCGAACCAAACACTGGGAGCCAAGGGAGCCTGACGGGCAAAACTCTACCAATCAAATAAGGAATGACCCGCAATTTGTTAGCCAAAATTTTACCAATTGGATAGTGTTAGTCTCGCTACCCACCTCATCGGCTTACAGCGAAGTGACAAAATTCACAAAGGGTATCTTGTGGTTCACGCTGATCTCCTGTTTGGTCGTGATCGCGATCGCTCTTGTCGTTTCCCAACGTATTGTAACACCGATTCGGCAGGTCACCGGAGCAGCGCGCGCGATCGGTCGTGGAGAGTTTGATCAGGAAATTCCGGTCACCAGCAGTGATGAAGTCGGCATATTAGCGGAAGAATTTAATTCCATGCGGTGGAATCTCAAAAGTGCGGTCGGAAAGCTGACTGAAGAAGAAAAGAAGATGACCGCTATTGTCAATAGTATTGCTGAAGGCTTAATTCTTGTAGATCCAAATAACCGGATCCTCTACATCAATCCAGCCGCCGAACGCCTGCTCGATCTCAGTCAAGATAGCATTGATAAGGACATTACCGAACTGATTCATAACGATGAATTGATTCAAATAGAGCAAGCTCCATCAAAGAACGAGAACGCAAATTTTGTCTCCGAAATTACTTTAATTCACCACGACGAGAAGCTAGTTCTCCGTACCATCGCCAGTCCATTCCTTGACGAAAATGGGCAGACCCTTGGGACGGTCTACCTTTTCGATGACATCACCCGTGAGAAAGAGATAGACCAGATGAAATCCGATTTCATCTCGCTTGTTTCTCACGAGTTGCGCACACCACTAACATCAATCATCGGCTTCGTCTCCTTCATTCTTGATGGCAAGGCAGGGGAAATTAACGACAAACAACGAAATAGCCTCGTTCGTGTCCAGCGGCAATCGAAACGACTCGCTGCGCTCATCAACGATCTGCTCGATATCTCTCGAATTGAGTCCGGTCGGATACAGATGGAACAGGCACCAATTTCGATTTTAGATATTGTAACGCAGCGGATTGACGAGATTCGTCCCCAAGCCGATGAGAAATCGATTCAGTTGAACCTGACCGCCCCTGAATCGGTGCCACAGATTTTCGGAGACGAGGCGCGCATGGGACAAGTATTTACAAACCTGATCGGCAACGCTATCAAGTTTACACCGAATAACGGCGAAGTGAGCGTCAAAGTTGAAGCCGATGGGAACCTTTTGCACGTTGAAGTTATTGATACGGGACCCGGTATTCCCCCAGAAGAACGCCAAAAGATATTCGACAAGTTTTACCAACTCAGCGATATTAGCACACGCCAGCAAGGCGGATCCGGCTTGGGGCTATCAATTAGCAAAAGTATCGTTGAAGCGCACGGCGGGAAATTGTGGATCGACGATGGGAATCAAGGTAAAGGGAGCAATTTTCAGTTTGTGTTACCACTCGTTAGAGAAGATGATAATACAAAACGTGAAACATAAGGGAGGACTCAATAATGTCTGAGACAATCCTCGCCGTGGACGATGATATCGATATTCTTGAATTAATTCAGATGAGTCTCGACGCTGAAGGATTCGATGTTATCACAGCAAACGATGGAATGAGTGGATTAGAAAAAGCCAGAATACATTCACCGGATCTCATCCTCCTCGACCTGATGATGCCGGTGATGGATGGGTTTGAAGTAATAGGTAAATTGAAAGCGGACGAGCAAACCCGCGCGATCCCGGTCATCATGCTCACAGCGCGAGCGCAGACGCATGAGAGAGTTCAGGGATTGCACGCGGGGGCAGATGATTACGTCACAAAACCTTTCGATCTCGATGAACTAACAGCACGGATTGAGGCCGTACTCGGACGAACCCTCCCGACCAAATATATCAACCCACTCATTAGTACAATGGGAGATTGGTTCACTGAGGAAGGCGTCGAACAACTCGCTTCGCACCTCGAAGCCGCGGCAATGATACAGCAGAATTTGATACCCAAGGAAGCACCCAATCTGCCCGGATTCGATATCGCTGGCTTTCTACGAAGTTCAATGACAGTATCAGGCGATTTCTACGACTTCATTCCGTTAGACAATAATCGTTTAGGCATAGCGATCGCCGATGTTCGCGGAAAAGGAATCCCGGCCGCCCTACTGATGGTAATGATTCGGACAATCCTCCGGCTCATCTGTCGCGAAGAAACTTCACCCGCAGCTGTACTCAAGCGGATCAATGATCTTTTGGCAATCGACACTGAGCCGGATCTGTTCGCAACGATGGTCTACGGAATCTTGGATTCCGCAGCGAAGACCTTTACCTATTCAAGCGCAGGGCACTGCTACCCGCTGCATCTGAAAAATGGAGGGACAGAGGTAGACGAGCTAAAGGAAGGAGGCATGCTGCTGGGAACCTTCGAACACGCCGTATTTGAATCAGAAACGATTCCTCTTGCCCCGGGTGATGAACTCCTCCTCTATACGGACGGGGTCACCGAAGCCGAGCGGAAGTCGGATGAAACCTTCTACGGTGAAGAGCGGCTCGCCGCGATCCTTGAATCAAATAGCCACCAACCCGCTGAAACGTTTTGCCAAACCATTGAAACAGCGCTCTTTGACTTTAGCGGAACCGAGCATCGGGACGACGATGTCACTATCGTCGTTATAAAAGCGACAGATGGAAAGGAATAACGGCGTGGGATTACCGGCAACCGAGCAAGTCATCCATCTTGAACTTCCGAGCGCAATGCAGCACGTTTACCTGTTAGATACACTCATCGTCGATATCCTCAACGAAATGGACTTCGATGAAGAAACGACTGAGCAAGTTATCTTAGCAGTTATCGAAGCCGGTACAAATGCAATCAAGCATGGAAACCAAGAAGATTTGAACAAAAGTGCTCACTTTAAGTTCATCATCCACCCTGACAAACTCACGATCATTGTCCAAGATGAAGGAAACGGTTTCAAACGCGAGGAGGTTCCAGATCCGTTGAACCCAGAAAATCTCTTAAAAAGTAGCGGCAGAGGCATTTTTCTGATGGAGTCATGCATGGACTCTGTCACTTTCGAACAATCAGGGACAATCGTTAAAATGGTTAAGCATAAATCGCTAACTGAACAGAAATGCGAATCGGTGTAATTTGGGTTAGTATTAGAAAAACAGAGCAGCCCCATGGGTTGACTTCACCTTAAAATTCAAGGAGACCATCAAATGACTGTAGATATTCGTAAAAAAGAAGGTGTCACAATTCTGGATATTGAGGGAAGAATTATAGGGTCCGATAGTTTAGCCCTCAAGAATATCATTGATGAGCAAGTTGCTGAGGCTGAAGAAGGGGAAGCTAAAATTTTGCTGAACCTCGCAGATGTACGTATGGTAGATAGTTCTGGTCTTGGTATCATTGTGGCCACCTATACAGCCGTTCAAAAGAAGGGCGGACGGATTGCCTTACTGCATCCCGGCGGAAACATCAGAAGCTTAATTGTCATGGCAAAGCTAGTCACCATCTTTGATCGATATGAGGACGAAGACGAAGCGATCGCCAGTTTCCACAGATCCAATAACTAACATCCTTTTACGGGATAATACTGTTCGCCGCGGATTGATAAAATCGCAGCATATCTTTAATGTCGTGGGTCGGTGAATTACCCAGCGAACTGATAGCTGGGGGTTCGCCTATCCCGACTAGCCATGAGGGAATGTGAGCACTGTGGCACTGTACAAAGATAGGAATAGGGAGCTGTGGAATAAGTGCACAAACTGTGGAGAACTTGTATTCAAGCAGGCACTCGAGCGCAACATCCATACCTGTCCAAATTGTGATTACTATTCTCCGATGCCTGCTGATAGTCGGCTTCGCCATTTATTCGATTCGGAGGCAATATCTAATCTCCACCCGGCTTCGATCGACAAGCAATCATTAGATCCTATTGGCATGACGGATCTCGTTAATCAAAACAACCCCTCAGATGAATCCCAATGGCTAATTGCCGCAGGCGAAGGCGTCATCTCAAATTACCCAGCCGTTCTTGCTGTTGTTGCCCCCTACGCTGTTCCACAACATGTGCATTTCATAACATTGCTAATTACAATTCGCACCGCACTACAGAAAAAACTACCACTCATCACGGTCTATCCAAGTGATGCACTTGCCAAGCGGGGATCCGATCCGCCGGAGCAGCCTGAACTGCTGACTGGTGAAATGACATACTTGACTATTGAAATGGATAAGTTGTCTCAAGCCCGGCTGCCCCAGATTACAATTCTCACTGATCAAGATCGACGGACGGGATTCTTAACGCAGTTTCCATTGGGAGACCTCGTACTTGCAGAACTGAACCGACCTTCCAGCACGGCCCCTGACAAACAGACCCGGTCGCCAAGTGGAGCAACCTCCCAAACCGAGCCTTCATCATCTGGTCATGCACAGTCCGATGTAAGCATAGATTCCTACGTTCAGCGTCAAGACCTCCCAACAAGACTTGGCAAATTACTGACTTTCTTCGCTGAATGAGCCTCTTATATTTAACGAATCACATTGTGCGTCTCACGTTTCAGACAGGAAAAAATGAAAAAACATATACTATTGAACCTACAATTACTCGTTATAATATCCCTCGCAAATCTGAGTTGTGCAACGCTCCAGACTGCGTTTCAAACTGAACGTATCGTGCCCATCTTTGATCCGGAAGCGACCATCCTTCCGAGGTCAGGAACCGTAGCGTATGTCAAAAACGGTATCACGGCAATGGCAATTCCTCTGAACGATGTCAAAGCGGTGGATGCCTTTGGAATTATCGTTTTCAACAGCACGGATCATTGGATCTCCTTGCGGCAAGAGGACTGTTCGTTACTTGATCAATCGGGCAAAGTTTCCAAACCGATCCATAGATCGCAGCATACATTTTATCTCGGGAAGAATTTCACACCGAAGATGCCACCTGAATTCCGAGAAGACTTTCGCGAGAACCGCGTACTCCGCTCAATGGGCGACCTTGTGGCACTGCCGAGTGAGGACATAGAAAAAACTACTATTATGCCGAGACGGCGGGTGCGATTCTTCCTGTATTTTCACAAGCGCAGTGTTGAATCATCAAATTTACGGATCATTGTTCCCAAAGTCCATAGCGAATTTACCGACACAGAAACGACGTTCGTATTTAAGTTTGAGGTCCAAAAAGGCTAAGCGGGTGTGCAAAAAACGGCAGAAAAGAAGGATGGAAGGAAAGATCGGAAGAACAGAAGGTGAGTTTCCCTCTTTCGTCTTTCTCTCACTCCTCCAACCTTCCAATCTTCCGATGTTAAATCGCAGTTTCCTACCTCTACTACTGCTTCTTTCTTTCTGTTTCAGTTGCGCTGCCCCCAATCCACCGGCCGCTCGGTCAACCGAAACTGGTCTGAAATCCTCCCTCACGAAGACAGTAACCCCGCCCCAAATTGTCTCCTCTATCCAAGATCGACCTGCACCACCCATACTTAGTGTGAATTACGTCAATACACTGGGAGGCTCCGGTCAGGGAGCAGCGTTATTCTTAAGACCCACGGGACTCGACCTCGACCATCGGGGAATGCTCTACGTAGCCGATTCGGGAAACAACCGCGTCCAAGTTGTCGATAACGACGGAAACTTTATATCAGAATATGGCGTGCGCGGCTGGCGGACAGGAGAATTTGACAATCCGACCGATGTAGCTATCAATTTTCAGCGTACCGAACTCCTTTACGTCGCCGATACAGATAACCACCGAATCCAATACTGCAACTTGGTAGACAGAATCTTCTATGTCATGGCAGGCGGTAGATTGGGAGACAGCATTGAAGACGAGGACACTGAAACTGAGTTCGAGCTGCCCGGAGGCGTTAGCGTCGGACGAAATGGGGAAGTTTGTGTCGTCGATACGGGCAACCACCGATTTATACTGTTCGATACGAACGGCATTCGTGTGTTGATGCGTGGGACCTTTGGCGAGGCAAGGCAACAGTTTCGTGATCCAACAGACCTCGTCACAGACCCACACGGGAACATCTACATCGTCGATTCCGGCAACCACCGGATCAAGAAATACGACTTCAGTGGTAATCTAATCCAGATGTGGGGAACTGAAGGGACGGGGCCAGGGCAATTCGCAGAACCGCGTCACATCGACATCGACCGTTGGGGGTATCTCTATGTAACGGATCGAAGAAATCAGCGGGTTCAAATCTTCACAAAGGACGGAGAGACTGTAATGACCTTCGGAAACGAAACGCTGGTCGAACCGGTCGGTATCGCAATCTCGAAAAACGATCTCGTCTTCGTGAGCGACGTTGCCGCGAATGATATTAAGGTTTTTCAGATTGTCTATCGCCCCTGACATAGACTACAGGATAGGGCTGACACGTTAATTCGCAAGCAGAATATTTTATACGAGGAGGATACGATGCAATTAACCGATGAGCAACTGGCAACTTGGAAGCGCGATGGCAGTATAGTTGTGCCTAACGTCTTTCCCCCGGAGAGTTTGGCTCCGGCGTTAGAGGCAGTCGAGCGCAATGCCTATGGGGGGCTAACCCACACCGAATACCGTGCGAAATGGGAGGAAAACCCAACAGAGATTCAACAACTCTACGAAAGAACACCACCCATGCAACGATTGGCGGGTCCGATGGGGGGCGCTGTTCATTTTCCCACCGGCTTGCCAGCGGTTGATAAGCTGCTGGAAAATGACGATTACATCGACTGTGCTTGTCAGCTGTTGGGCACCGACGAGATACGACTCGGCTATGGGCAAATTTTCTTCCGAGAGGGATTGACCGATACCCGGTACAGCGAGAACCCCTGGGAAGGCTACCATATCGACAACGGCACCAATTCGCAGCTTCCACCACATCCCGATTGGGAACGGTATCATTACCTGCTGTCCGGAATTATCCTGCACGATATTGATGAGGATGGCGCACCCATGCTGGTCTGTCGTGGCTCACACAAACAACTCGCATCGCTATATGATGGTCACGGAGGAAGCGCAGGAGGAATGGGGTTGTCGGATCTCCGGGAGTGTGAGGAATTGGCGGAACCAACGCCGGTCACCGCCAAAGCCGGTAGTGTGGCTTTCCGTTCCAGCTATCTAATTCATGCCGCCCAACCCTTCGCCAACAAACATCGGCAACGTGGATGGATGGGATTTCACTTCCACCGCGCGGATAATGCCGATTGGTGCCACACCACACGTCCCGTTCCCGGCTGGACAACACCTGAATTTGTGAGTTTCGTAGCCGATAGCACACCACGCGCTCGACACCTACTCGGTTGGCCCAATCCGGGCAATTCCTATTACACCGAAGAATCACTCCAACGCCTCGCTAACGCGTATCCCGGTATCGATCTGACACCATATCAAAACGCCATGGGAATGTGACAAGATAGCGGACAAATCATCGACAAAGGTAGGTTATTTTCTGTTGCCACTCGGGAACCCCAATTTCCTTTTTTTCAAAGGACATCCACGTATGAAACGCATATCCATATCAATTCTAACACTCGCTTTAGTTGCGGCACTGATCTCGCCCCATCCGACTTACGCGCAAGACAAAACCACAGAGGTCAACCTCGAAGCATTGGGCACCAAGCTGAAGGCGGCTATCGCCAGCGGCGAGATGACCAAAGCAGATGCGGAGGCCGAGTACGAAAAAGCGGTTGGCAAGATGAAGGGTGCAAAAGTCGGGAAGGGCAAAGACGACACAGACTGGGAAGCACCAATAATAAACGGTCTACCCTGTTCGCCAAACGTATCAGATGGCGTAGATCCAACCGATGGTGTCTCATTCGATGCCGATCATATGTTATGCATCAAAGTGACAATGGATCCACACGATTTCGAGTCGTTGAGCAAGGAGACTCGCTTTGATGGTGCTGGAAATAGCTTCGAGGAAATATGGTCGGATTGTTCGCAACCTTGGCCCTCAACGTATAACTGGTATCGTGCAGATATCGAGATCGACGGCGTAAGCCTATCAGAGGTAGGAATTCGTAAGAAGGGCTTTGTTGGGTCCCAGTACTCGCCGGTGCCAGCTTTGAAGATCAAGACTGACAAATATGTGAAAGATCAATTCCTTGGCAGCACCGAGCGAATTACACTCAATAACAATGGTGGAGTCATACCCCGGATGGTAGCCTGTTTGGCCTACGAAGTTTTCGCGGCGGCTGGCTACCCCGCGCCCCGGTGCAACATGGCAAGTGTGATGATCAACGGTCAGCCAAAAGGGCCTTACGTGCATGTCGAAGCCATTAAGAAGCGTTTCCTTCGTCGCACTTTTAGCGACAACACCGGCTCCCTCTATGAGGGCACACACACCGATTTTGTCGAAGCATGGTTGCCGCGCTGGGAATACAAGACCGGCGATACCGACACCAGTTATGCACCACTGTTAGGTGTTGCCCAAGCCCTACATAAGCCCGACGATGAGCTTGTCGATGCACTGTCTTCCGTGCTGAATATCAATCGTTACATCACCTTCTGGGCACTTGAGGTACTTGTAAACCACCTTGATGGCTATAGCTCGGACCGCAATAATTTCTACGTCTACTTTGATCCGACCGATGCTGACCGCGCCGTCTTCATACCCTGGGGGGCAGACAAGACGTTTATTGCTGATACCAGTTTTGATGGGTATCTGACCGCCGATCTGCCACGGCGCCTCTCCCGCATACCAGCCATGGCTACTCGCATGGAAAATGAGCTTGAAAGGTTGCTCGACACGGTGTGGAACGAAACCGCCCTCCTAAGGCGTATCGATCGCTACAGCGCACAAGTAAAAAGTGCAGAGCAGGACGACAATTACGATACCGAGCTCGAAGTCCTACGTGCTTGGGTGAGAAATCGCCCCGATCAGATCCGTGAGATGCTTCGTGTCGGACTCCCTGCGGGCGGGGAAAAATCACTCCCTTGTACAAACGAACGTGCGAAATGAAAAGTCGCTGCACACAGTACAATAGCACAGGAAAAATTAATAAATTCATGAGACATATATCATTGATAACCTTAGCACTCGCGTTCGTTGTAGCGCTGATTCCAGCTTATACAACACCCGCTGAAAACGAGGCGGAAGAACTGTATTGGAATCAGTTTCGTGGTCCAAACGGAGATGGGAAAAGCATTGCAACAGATCTCCCGCTTGAGTTTAGCGAAACACAGAATATACGTTGGAGGATCCCAATCCACGACAAGGGATGGTCGTCCCCAGTCGTTTGGAGTGACCAGATCTGGTTGACAACAGGGCGTGAAGATGGGACAGAACTGTTTGCTATCTGTGTAGACAAACATAGTGGCAAAATCACACACGACATCAAGGTTTTCGATGTAGCGCAGCCACAGTTAGAATATAACGACCTGAACAGCCACGCGACACCCACCCCCATTGTAGAAAAAGATCGAGTCTATGTCCACTTCGGAACCTACGGCACCGCTTGCCTAAATACGAACAGTGGAGAGAAACTCTGGGAGCGTCGAGACCTGAATACTGATCACCGAGTACGGCCCGCATCTTCACCCATTATCGCAGGCGATTCACTCTTCCTCACTTTTGATGGGGTTGATACTCAATTTGTTGCAGCACTCAACAAGCACACCGGCGATACCCTGTGGATGCGGAATCGTGACGTAGATTTAGATATGGCTACCATGCTCAAGGCGGAGGGCTTTTCCGATGCCGATATTGAGGAAACCCAAGAGGAAAAACCAAACGATAACAAAAAATCTTACGCAACGCCGATAGTCATCGAGTATCAAGGGAAACGGCAGCTCATTAGCCCAGCCGCGGGCGCTACAATTTCCTATGACCCGATGACCGGCGATGAGCTTTGGCGGGTTCGCCATCGTGGCATGGGCTTTAATGTAGCGTGCCGCCCAATCTTTGAACACAACCTTGTTTATTTCACCACCGGCGTAGCACGGCAATTGTTGGCAATCCGCCCCTCAGGAACAGGTGATGTAACGGATACACACGTCGCCTGGAGTGTTCGCAGGAGGACACCTGAAATACCGTCGCCACTGATTGTGGATGATCTGATGTTCATGGTTACTGAAGGGGGTGTCGTATCTTGTCTGGAGGCAAAAAACGGGCGCGAAGTATGGAAGGGACGGCTTGACGGTGATTACTGGGCTTCGCCTCTCTACGCCGGCGGAAAGATTTACTTCTTTAGCCGAGAAGGAAATGTTTCGATAATTTCAGCGGGACGAGAATTTGAAATACTTGCCGAAAACAAGCTTGATGAGGGATTTATCGCATCTCCAGCAGTCGCTGGCAATACCATAATCGTCCGTTCCATGACACATCTCTACTGCTTTGCTCAGGGGCACGAAATGGATCCACAACCGCAGGCCACAAACAAACCACAGGTATCAAAGCAAGAGAAAAGTGAGTCCAAACAGGCATCGGAACTTCCGCTCAATATTACAGGATACTATATGGGGGCGACTAACAACGACAGTGAGTTTGAGGCAGCATTCCTCATTGAATTCCAAGGCATTGACAAAGACGATTGGCCCACAGTCATCTTTACCGGCGAGCAATTCCGCGCCACTTTTGCCAATCTGACGCGGTACCAACGTGTCACACTCAATCTGGCAGAAGGCGTGAAGGTATCGAAAGATCGTGGTAAATAAGGCTGGCTGTATCAGTGGATATCAATCCCGTTTTCCGCGGCAATGCGGCGAACATTTGTGTTGGCAGCGGGAATCTTTTCCATCGGTAGGTGCTCAATTAATCCGTATCCATCGGGATAAAACCCATCAAATCTTCTGAGCGCATGTGCAAGATCTAACTCGCCTTCACCGGGCATCTCCTCGTTAATATGGAGAACCAAACCGTTCTCCACCTTGATATCCTTGACGTGCGCCACGGGGGCGATCGGTCCCATTATATCAAAGATATGATTCAACCGATCGGTGCTATTATAAACCTGCTGAAGCGTTTGGAAATGGTTGACAAAGTCCATAACGATCCGCAGACTATCTAAGCCAACAGCATCAACAACCGCCTTGCACGTTTCGGGCGAATCCATTATCGAAACGGCATGGGTCTCAACAATGATGGTCACACCCTCCGCATCCGCTTTCTGAGCAATGGGTGTTAGTGTGTCGATCAGGCGCTCCATACTCTCTGGCAGGTGGTTATCCCGGTGCGATGTCCATGCACCGTCGGGATTGAGGCTTCCGGGACGGATAAGGCAGCTGTGTGCGTTGATCTGCCGTGCAATCTCTAACCCCCGATTAATCCTTCTGATGACCGATTCTGTGACAACAGGATCAGGATCAAAGAGGCACTCGCCGTAGGTGAGAGCAAATTGAACTAAATCCAACCCTTCCCCCGCCACGAATTGATTGTACTTTTCACAATCCTCCGTTGTAATATCGAAGACATCGTCGCAACTGAAATGGAATCCGAATCCTGTAAACTCCAATCCCCGAATCGCTTCCATCTGTTCCTTAGTAAATGTGCGAAAATCCCCCGGCAACATGCCGACAATTCCGAGTCTCATCTAAACCTCCATCTCATTGGTTGATTGGTTCATTACTGAAATAATGAACTTTTGAACGAGTGTAGGGAATGCAGATCTGCGTTCCCTACGTCCGGTTCTGACATTTTACAGCGGGGTCCCAAGTTCCTGCGTCAATACTTGGAGGTCATAACCCTCCTTGCGGATGCGCAGATCGTAGTAAAGCATTGTCGTTGATATAACCCTTAATGCGTTGATGGGCAGTGAAACGCAAATCGAAAGGAAAGAGAGGAGAGAGGGAAAACCGGGGAAGCTACCAACAAGGAACGGGAGAGAAAGCACAAGGATAACTACAAACGCCTCCGCAAGTGTCAACCACACAACAAGGAGGAATGCTTTGTCAAAAAAGCCTTTGACCAGGACCCGACTTCGCTTGAGTGCCCCAAATCCACCTTCTCTCTCAATTATAACAACAGGCGCAGCCAAGCAGAACCAGACGTAAACGACGATCCCCGGTATAAAAACCATCAGGCCGATGCCAGCGGCAATCGTGGAGAAAACGAGCGACCCAAGCATGAAAATGATGAGTACGCCAAGCAGCGGAAAGAGCGAGCCTAAAACCCGAGTGTACGCTTCCCCGATGCCTATCGATCTTCCCAGTAAATTCTGCGACATCACGAATGCTCCGGCCGCCGTCACAATCAGAGATTGGAAGACAGTAAGCGCGGTATAGGGAAGCGCTGCCGCCAGCACTTGCGGTCCTACAATCTGTGCATATCCGTAGATCCAAATAGCTTGAAAAGTTAGTCCCCCAATCATAGTGCCCGGAGCAGCAATCCCAACCAGCTTCAGATGGTTAGCGCGACAGTAGTTCAGTGCATTAAAAAAAATCTGCCTAACGCCCATCGGCTGGAACTGATATGTATCCACGGTTATCTGACCTCAATTCATTGAGATATACTTCAAGATCTTTATCTCGCGGATCCAATTGGTACGACTTTTCCAGATAATCGACCGCGGTATCATGTTGACCAATTTTCATGTACAGCGCTCCGAGGTTAAAGTAGGGACGAGGATAGGTCGGTTTGATGTCAACCGCTCGAAGGTAGTGGTCCCGCGCTTTCATGAATAATTCCTTGGTCTTACCGATGACGATGTTCATCGTTACATCCTCGCCGAATTGCTGGAGGTAAATATACGCACCAATCTCCTCTGCCTTTCTGTTGATAGCTTCAGTGACATCAGGTTTGTCCGACTTCATCACGATGTAACCAGAGTTGACCTCTGCTACCGCCAACTCCAATTCTTGGACAGCTTCAGCCGGTGTTAGACTTGTCACGTCAGTCTCCCAAGAGGGCCAATTTGGACCCGCATATTCCAGTCCATATTTGTAGGAGGTCGCCCCAAGATCATTATGGACCTCCGCATTGTCTGGACGCATTTTTAAGGCTTCTTCGTACATCTGGATAGCCGCGGTATGTTTCTTTGCGTTGTGAGCAACTGCAGCTTGTTCGCGTAGACTCTTAAATTCCTGCCCCTCCAAATTGATCGCTTCACGAGACGCCATCGGATCACCGGTCTTCATATAGAAGATGAGCGGCACAACGACAATAAGAGATAAACACAGGAATATGATTGTTGGCAATTGTAAACGCATTTTTCCTCACCTCTTGTCTTGAAAAATTATGGCAACGATACATTCAAACCAGTTCTGCTCGATATAATCATAATTATAAACACCTGGAAACAGCTGAAGTTGCGATTCATCCATTTTCAGCGAATCAGTAAATCGGATAACTCCCATTGCTTACCGTCCCGCTCAAAGTAAAGACTAAGCCGTTGAGGGGGCTGTAACTGGTTTATAATACGTTTGAAATCCTCGAGCGAATTAACCTTGAGGTTGTTAATACGGTAAATGAGATCCCCGCGTTTCAATCCACGTTGCGCCAATATACCTCTCGACTGGACCTCCGTGACAAGAGCACCGCGCTGAATGTATTCCCCTGTCTGCTGTCGATTTAACTGTTCAATCGTGATACCCCACCCAGGCACACTATAACTCCATTGGAGTTCTTGAATTGTTAGACGCAGGTTTCTGCGTTTCCCATCGCGGAGCA
Organism: Candidatus Poribacteria bacterium; assembly: GCA_965220385.1. GTDB lineage: Bacteria > Poribacteria > WGA-4E > WGA-4E > PCPOR2b > PCPOR2b. The sequence goes on from OZ244825.1 coordinate 4,275,594, forward strand.
CTCGGAAGGTTGCTGATTGACCTTCACGGAGGAGACGGGTAATCGCCCAAAAAGTCTCTGAATCGGATATCGGTTTCTGGTCTATCGTCTCAATGACATCGCGACGCTGAAAGCCAGCTGCTTCCGCAGGACTTCCCTTCTTTATCCCCGCAACCAATACACCGATGCCCTCCTCCAAATCGAATGCTTCCGCCAACTTCTGTGTCAAATCTTGAGGTTGAACCCCAATGTCCGGTGGGATCACAGCCCCATACGTAACCAACTGATCAACAACTTTTTGGACCACATTAACCGGGACTGCAAAGCCGATACCCTGTGAGCCACCGCTCGTCGAATAGATCGCTGTGTTAATACCAATCAGCTGCCCATAAAGGTTGACAAGTCCCCCACCACTGTTGCCCGGATTAATGGACGCATCTGTTTGGATGAGGTCACGATATAGTCGGTCCCCCGTCTTCAGGGAGCGACCCGTTGCACTCACTACACCGACAGTGACAGTAGGACTTGCATCCTCAACCATAGTCGCAAAAGGATGTCCAATAGCAATCGCCCACTCCCCGATCATCAGATCGTCACCGCTGCCTAACTCAATCGCTTTTAGTTCCGGCATATCAATTTTTAAGACAGCGAGATCTGTGAGGAAATCCTCTCCAACAATTTCGGCACCGGCTTCACGTCCATCTGAAAGGAGAACCGTTGTAGAGTCTGCCCCCTCAATAACGTGCTGATTGGTAATCACATAGCCTTTCCGGTCAAAAATCACGCCAGATCCAAGCCCATGTAGCGTACGCCGTTGTGGAACTTGGAACGGAAAGTCGAAAAACGGCACCCACGGATCGTCAAAAAATGGGGACATATTTACCATCTGCGTTGTCGTTCGCGTTGTGCTGATATTAACGACCGCAGGACTCGCATATTCAATGGCGCTGACGATGGCGTTACGCCGCGAAATCGAGACATCCGCTTGGCGCTCTGATCTCGATTGTGCACTCCCCATTTGAGGAACCACGATCAATAGGCAACAAAGGAGTAAAATGTGGAACATAAAACCTCGATGAATCCGGTTAGGCTGCAAAACGCGACGCATATAGAATATCACGCTCTGCATGGATAAACGCACACACCGCCAGACAGATTGGGGCAGCTTGCAATCAAATGCACTCATGAACTGTTTCTCATATATTTGAAAAGAAACGGAAGAATCAGCTATCCTTCTGCTCCTCTCTGCAGCCTGAGGATGCAATTTCTTAAAGTGGGAATCGAAAGAAACCAACCAACCGCAACTATCACTGCAATCACTGTGGCTTTGAATATCATCGAGACGCCGTTGGTGCAATCAACTTATGGCGAAAAGTATCAGGGCGAAATGACAGCCCTGTAGTTGGGGTTATGGCGTCCCCGATAGGTGTAAGGTTTCACCCGCACCTATGTAAATCCGGCTAAAAACAGCGGATAAGAATCCCAATGCTTCAGCTTTGGGAGTACGTCAACTTAATTTGTTGCATACCTAATCCTCTGTAGGATATGAGTTCCTTATACATCCAAAGTGTCGAGTTGAAGATGCTTTTTGTAATCCTCAGCTTTATTTTGGACTAAAGATTCTGGAGTGTGGTCAAAATCCAATTCCGGGTTATAAATGCTATGCTGCGGTTTCGCGGAATACATGACTTCATAGATATTCTCTTGGCATGTGCGAATTCCTGTTAAATCATTCAACAAAATAAACTGCTCTTGACCTGTCATAACGGGACAGCCATAATGTATGTTTGTATATTTCAAAGGCCGCGATTCTTCGATCCGATTTTGGACGAACTCAAAATGTCTTTGCAATCTGTCGTGCAAATAACCGTTTGAAAACTCGACAATGTGGCGCGCAATCGGACAAATTGCCCCTTGAAAACTTTCATCAATCTCAACACCGATACTATTGCGTCCCGATGTCATCGCAGCTGCAACCGTGGTTCCTGTTCCTAAAAACGGATCGAGCACCATATCCCCTTTTACAGAGTACATATTGATCAATCGATAAGCCAGATCGAAAGGAAATGCTGCACTCCGTAATCGTGAGGTCCCATTAGAAAGACTCTGTTCTGTTCCTTTAACATCCGTCCAAATATCCGAATACCAAATATTCCGCTCTTCCCAAAACAGGGCACTTTCACGCCTGTTTCTTTTTTCATCCTCTGTTTTAAATTCTCTCTTGGAGCCTTTCCTCACTATCAAAACGTACTCGTGTTCTAAAGTTACATAAGCACCGGCAGGCAGCATACCTGACCCCATAAATTTATTGGGAACATTAGTCTGTTTTCGCCAGAGAATATCAGGCAGCACTGAAAATCCGATATCTAAGAGAGAGTTCAGAATTCGCGCATGATTGGGATACAAACAAAAATCATTTTTTATCTTCCTCGTAGCATCACCGATATTGATGCACGCAAATCGATCATCCTTCAGAACCCTAAACAGTTCAACCCATACAGAATCGAGAATCTGGTGCATCAACTCATAAGCCTGTCTACCATCACCACCCGCTAACGCCCTTTCAATTTCTATGTTCTGGTTACTAAACATATCATCCCACATGCCGATCATGGGATAGGGCGGAGAGGTAACTACTAGATCAACACTCTCTGAAGGGATTTCCTTCAAATCTCTCGCATCTTGAAAAAGAATCTTATGGTTAGTTTTCATAGATAAATCCGTGTGATGTGTGAAAAACATTTGGACAAGAACGGCTAGATTCACTGGGTGATAGGACACCCGCCTATACAGCGTTACATCCCTTCACACGTTTCCGTTTAATCGACGGAAAAATTCGGTTCCGGGTTTATTATATGCTTCTCACTCAACCGCTGTCAACGCCAGAAATTCGTAAAGCGTGCTCCCTGGTATCCAACCGAAAAGATTTCTCATCTGCAACCCTCTGCCTCCCAGATATTCGTCGAATTATTTCGCTATTGATGGTATAATATTCTTTATGAAAACAATCAACGTAACGGTCTATTCTGACTACGTTTGTCCATACTGCTACATCGGTGCGGCGCGAGTGCAGCAACTGCAACAGGAGTACGATCCGCCGATTGTCTGGAAAAGCTTTGAACTTCACCCGGACGCACCGGCGGGTGGCATCCCACCATCGATGTTCTACCAAGACAATCCGAAACTCAAACGGATTTCCGAAAACGCTCAACAACTGGCGGCAGCGGCAGATCTGCAACTCGGCGACCACGTTATCTATTCTAATTCTCGACTTGCATTAGAGTTAGGCGAATTCGCCGAGCAATCTGGAAAGGGCAAAGCATTTCGAGTCGCACTTTTTGACTCCTACTTCCAGCAAATACAGGATATGGGGGAAGAAACCGTGCTTTTAGATGTTGCGGAAGAAGCCGGGCTCACCAGAGAAGCAGCGGCTAAATGTCTTTCCGAGCGCACGATGAAAACCCACGTCGATCTGCAAATACAGGAAGCAAGAGGATACGGTATAACCGGTGTCCCAACATTTATCATCGGGAAATATATGGTTGTCGGTGCACAACCTTATTCGGTGCTCAAACAAGCATTTGAGCTGGGGTTGGAAGAGGACGAAGCCAGCTAAATACATCCGAATGCCTTGAGAGGTGTGAAAATGAGCATGGATACGAAATATGACATCGATCAGATGATGGAGGAGTGGAGGATTAACGGATTCGTCGTCTTCGAGGATCTGATACCGACAGAAACAGTTGACCGCATCCTTGAGGCGTGGATACCGATTCGAGATCGTGACATCGAGCGGCAGGGAAAGTATCCACCACGCGGCTACCATCGTTATAACGTGCGTGTGCCATTCGAGCGCCCCTTCGTAGATGTAGAGATATTCGACCATCCCGCCCTCGTTGCGTTTCTTGAGCGTGTATTAGGACCCGATTATGTATGGACGCATTTCGATTCCAACATACCGCTACCGGGAACAGATTACCAGAGATGGCACCGGGACGGCAAAGCCTCCCTATTCCCGGGAATCAAGACACCAGCATTCTCCGTCGGCGTCAAGTTCCCACTTGTCGACACAAACGAGGAAAATGGCAGCTTTGAAGTAATTCCGGGGACGCAGTATGTAGGCGAGGAGGGTTTACCTGCCAACTTGAACGACGTCTTTGGCGAAGGGCTCAATCGCCGCGGTAACTACCATCCAGTCCGCCTCAATCTGAAGAAGGGATCCCTCTGGGTGCAAGACCCACGCAATTTCCATCGCGGCACACCGAATAGATCCGACCACCCGCGCGACGAACTGTGCATGGCATTTAGCGTTCCATGGTTGTTCAGTGGTTGGCTGCATGAGTACACCGACAAACATTTCCCAAGAGACCTCTGGGAAAGCCTACCCCCTCATGCCCAAAAGGTGTTGAAATGGCAGCGGGTGAAAGATGCGTGAAGCGTGAGGAAAGACACAATCTAACACTACAAAAGGAGATTTCTATGCGTTTGAAAGATCGAGTTGCTATTGTCACCGGTGGCGGTGGCGGGATGGGAACCGGTATTAGCCTATGCCTCGCAAGGGAAGGTGCAAATATCGTCGTATCGGACGTAAATGTTGAGGCTGCACAAAGTTGCGTCGAAAAGGTTGAAGAAACCGGTCAGCGCGGACTGGCAATCGAATCAGATGTGACGAAGGAAGCGGAGTGTATCGCCTTAGTGGACGAAACACTCAAGACGTTCGGGCAGGTGGACATCCTGGTCAACAACGCCGGGCATTTCGGGGAAAATCTTGGACTGCCGTTCACCAACCAGACCGAGGCGGACTGGGACGATAACTTAGCTATCCACGTCAAAGGTCCCTTCTTTCTCTGTAAAGCCGTTGCCTCGCACATGATTGATCGGAAATTCGGAAAGATCATTAATATCTCATCAATCGCCGCAAAGCGAGACCCACAGATTGCGCCGGCTTACGCTGCCGCTAAGAATGCTTTGTTGAACCTGACACGACTGGTAGCGAAAGACCTTGGACCCCACAATGTCAATGTCAACGGAATCTGTCCGGGGATGCTCTGGACAGGATTCTGGCACAGGCTTGCACCATTAATAGCCGAGAACGACCCAACCTACGCAGACCTTGAACCGCGCGCCCTGTTTGAGCATTGGGTCAAACAGAACACACCCCTTCAGCGGGAGCAGACACCGGAGGATATCGGCAACCTCGTCGTCTTCCTGTCGTCGGAGGAGGCTCGAAACATCACCGGACAGACCATCAATGTCGATGGCGGCGTGGCGATGGGATAGCGAATCTTGCCTTCTAACCGATCTGGACAACCTGTGAGAGCCGCGCAGACTCATTCAATGCATCGCAGACACGCATCGTATTGATCGCCTCAGCGGACCAGCGCGGCTCAAGCTGTCCAGTCTGAACAATGTCTGAAAACCGCTCAACCATGCGCACCTCTTGGATACAACCCCCGCCCTTATGTTCTTCGTTCCGTCCGTACGCACCGTGTATCCAGAAACGGCTTGAGTCCTCCTGTCGAGGTATTACAAAATCATCACACACTATAGAGGCTTGGGTGCCTGCAACCTCAAACCACCTTCGGCTCGCGGTGTCGTAAGCGCAATCGAACGAGGCTATCCGCTCATCTTCAAACCAGAGTGTGCCCGATAGGTTGAGTTCTACGTCACGATAATAGCGTGCGGTAGCAAAGACCTGCGTCGGCAGATCGTCGAATGCCCAGAGAATACAACGGACGCAATAGTAGCCGAGATCGCCGAGGCAGCCGCCAGCGAGTTCGCTTTTTACTCGGATATTATCCTCTGGAATGGTATCCCAACTGGTGGTGAATGCCGCCGTCACGCGGCGCAGTCGTCCTAAAGCCCCACCATCAATGACCTCCTTCATCCGAGCGGTACGCTCGTGATGCACCCACATAACACCATCCATCAGTTGCACATTGTGCTGCTCACAGGCATCCGCCATCGCTATCGATCTCTCTGTGTTCGCTTCTAACGGTTTTTCGCACAGCACATGCTTTCCCTGCTCCGCCGCTTTGATGGTCCATTCCGCATGCATTGAGGGCGGCAACGGGTTGTAGATAGCATCTATTTCCAGATCTTCGAGGAGCGCCTCATAGCTTCCGTAGGCTATCCCGATGTCATGCTCAGACGCCCAATCTCTGGCGCGCTCTTCCGTTCGGCTAGCAACTGCCGTCAACTCGGCACCGTCTGCCAAGTTGATAGCTCGTGCAACCTTCGTCGCGATTTTCGCCGTGCTCAAAATCCCCCAACGTACACTCCGCTTTTCTTCGCTTGCCATAATTCCCTCATTCAAAATCGAGTCTCAATAGAATTATTATTGCCCAAATCTCCAATCAGTGCTATAATGCCGCTTAAATTTTGTAGAGGTCTTTAACACCTTCAAGGTCAAATTTAATGTAGCATATTCCATATCTGATAAGGAGTCAAGCGCAAAAATGAGACGTTTCTTATTCGCTGTATGTATGAGTTTATTTATAGCCGGAGGCACCGCGTGGGGATGGTGGTCAGGCGGACACAGCATCATGACGAAAGCAGCAATTCAAGCATTGCCCGATGAAGTGCCAGCGTTTTTCCGTGATGGAGAACGAATGATTGCCCACTGTTCTTACGACCCAGATATATCAAAAAACCGTGGTGCCCCCCACGTGAACAACGCAGAGCATCCAGAGCATTATCTCGATATAGAACTCCTGGAGGGTAAACCATTCCCGAAAAACCGGTATGAGTTCATCCAGTTGTGCACCGAGTTAGGGATTAAACCTGATAAGGTAGGGTTAGTGCCTTATGCCGTAGCTGAGTGGACAGAGCGCCTCGCTGTGGCATTCGCCGAACACCGAAAATGGCCCGACAATGCCTTTATTCAAAGTAAATGTCTCGTCTATGCCGGATTCATTGCCCATTATGCACAAGATATGTGTCAACCGCTGCACCTGACAATTCATTTCGACGGATGGAAACAAGCGGATGGCTCGGTTCTACATAAAGGGATTCATGAGAAGACAGATGCGCTCATCGAGTATCTGGAACTCGATCCAGCCGCTCTGGCAAAAGATCAGGAGATCCAACCGCTCGACGATCTGATGGCTGGTATTGTGGAGGAGTTCCACGCGGGGTATTCCCTGCTCAAACGGGTCTATGAACTGGGAGATAACCTACCATCTTATAGAGATAAAGATTGGGAACGGGTGCCTGAAGTGGTCGATTTCGCAACCGAGCGCGCGCGTACAGCCACCCGGTTCACGGCGGCACTCTACCTAACGGCTTGGGAATTGTCCGGTAAGATTAAACTGGAGGGGTGGTTGGACCGAGCAAAAGATGACGGAGAGACAACCCAATAATTCCATAGATACATCGGTTCAGATTCACAGATTACAAAAGGAATATGTTAATGGCTGCGAATAAGATAGTTGACATACAGGTGTGCGAATTGGAACCGCCACCCCCAAGCGAAGAAGGAACGCCAGCCCGCCGCCCGCCATGGGGACACACATTTGTAGAGGCAAACCCCTTGGACAGGTTTGACCAACCCGTTCATCGTCGGAGTCCGGGTGGATTGGTGTGGGTTAAGATTATCGCTGACGATGGCACTTGGGGCTTGGGTCTTACGGATACGGGTCACGTAGCGACCATACTCATTAAAGAATGCCTTGCACCCCTGGTTATTGGGCAGGAAGTAGGCGCAATCGACCTTTGCAATGATCTGATGTGGCGAGGAACGCTCGCTTTCGGAAACGAAGGTTTGACAGCGCGTGCTGTGGCTGGCGTGGATCTGGCACTGTGGGATTTGTGGGGCAAGACTCTAAATCAACCCGTCTATCGACTCGCTGGAGGACCTGCACGCCGCTCAATGGATGTGTATGTGACCGGCAACGATGTGGATTGGAGCCTGGAGCTCGGGTTCAGAAAGTTTAAGCTGGCGCGACCCTACGGAGTCTACGATGGGCAGGCTGGAATTGACGGCACAGTGGAACTGATCGCTAAAACCCGCGAACTGATCGGCCCCGAAGCAGATCTGATGCTCGATTGCTGGATGGCTTATGACGCCGATTACGCGGTGCACATGTGTGAAGCCTTGCGCCCCTATCGGATGCGGTGGATGGAGGAGATGTTAGCTCCACACGATTGGAAAGGGCTGAAAGCCATCCGTCAGCGCGTCCCATGGCAGACCCTTGCCACCGGAGAGCATTGGGCAACACGCTGGCCCGGGATGCGCGCGGTCGAGGAAAGCCTAATAGATCTTGTCCAAGCAGATCTCCACTGGATCGGTGGTTTTACAGAAGCAATGAAACTCGCTCACTTTGCAGATGCAGCTGGCATCCCAATGTGTCTGCACACCGGTGCCAATAATCCCTATGGACAACACTGGACCGCCGCTATGCCCAATACGCCGTTGATTGAACTCTTCCAAGCTTCAGCGCCGGGTATTCCGTTGGATGAGTGTTATTTGGGAGCTCCCTCGGAATCAGGACGACGCTGTTATCGAACACCGCCGGGTACACTGATGCCGGTTGATGGCAAGCTAGGCCTGCCGTCGGGCCCCGGATTCGGACTCCAAGTGCCAGAAGAGTGGCTGATACCGATTTGAGACACCCCGACACGTATCCAAGGATTGACAGGGCAACCGTCAACTATCTCCCCAAACGTTCAAACTCGGTCGAGAGCCAATCCCAATAGGGACGTGGCATCTCAGAGGGCGGTTTTAACGCGGCTTCCTTGCGCCAACTATGTAGCGGATGCTCACGGTTCTCCTGTGGGAGATCTACGCGCGTACCGTAAGCTGCGGACTCAAACACACCCATCAAGACCTCCAGCACACGCCGTCCTTCCAATCCGCTACATTCATGCTCCCGTCCTTCGTCCAAGGCGCGGACATACTCCTCGACAAACCAGTAGTCCGCCTCTGCTGCGCTACTATCCGGCTGGTAGCTATCGGGATAAATCGACTCAATAGGTTCCCATCGATCATGCTCTCCGTCGGGGATAAAGTGGGGTTGGGGTAACCACCACGCTTGGTCACCTCTCCACATCAGGCGTCCCTCACTGCCATACAGCTCCATCGCATAAGCCGAAGAATCCATCTGATCAAACCGATGCTGGAGGAGTGTCCCGGTCACGTTGTTGTCAAACTGCAACGACGCGGTGATATGCTCACAGGCGATGGTGCCCATCCCGCTCGGTGACGGCACAATATCGTCTGGGGTGATCGGATGCCCATCCGTTGTCGCTTGAGTGACCACGCTACGGGGAGGACCGCCGAACCTAAGCATGTTGTTGATCATGTGCGTCCCGATGTTCATCAAGCCGTAACCGCCGTAGTACCCCTTGCCGCTGCCGTAAATATATCGGAGTTCACCGATTTTCCCTTCCTTGTACGCACGTGCAATCGCTTGCATCGATGCGCCGACCCGCCCCTGATGATGCACAGCGGTCCGCACACCCTTCTCCTGTGCTCGCGCAATAACGGCATCAGCTTGGATTAAATCAACGCACATCGGCTTTTCGACCTCAATATTGACGCCGTGTTCCAACACCCGCATACACAGGTCATAGTGAAATTCTGTTCCGGTTGGGATTGCGACGATGTCCGGCTCCGTTTGACGGATCATCTCATCCAAGTCGGTGAAACGCGCAGCCACATCAACTTCATCTCCGAGCGTGTTCAACAGTTCCTCTACGAGATCGCAAAGCGCGACAATCTCTGTCCGTGGATGTGCATGATACGCTCTGGCCGCTGCCGTTCCACGTCCTCGACAGCCTAAAATATTGACACGGTATGTTTTCATCTCTGCCCCCTTGTTAAACTATCTCCGAAATCTCAAAAACAGTTTCAACCTCCCGTGATTTTGTAACTCAGAATCGTCACAAATAGGTATGCCGCAATAAGAATGACACCAAATGGACGCTTCAACCTGTCGCCTGAAACAAATATGCCGACACGAAAAACGATTAAGATAAACAACATAAGTGGGAAAAGCAGGCGGAAAAAGTGCGTTGGTGCTTCCAGCCCACCACCTGTTACCGCAGCAGCTGCACCGGCGACAAAAAGGACGTTAAGAATATCAGCACCAATCACGTTTCCGACCGCAAGTGCACCGTGCCCCCTCCTCGCAGCCGTCACTGCGGTCACAAATTCGGGCAAAGACGTTCCGAACGCCACCAATGTCGCGGCAATGATACTTTCAGGCACTTTCACCCTTTCAGCGACGATTTTGACCGCCGGAATCAGTACCGATGAGGCTGCAACCACCAATAAAATGCCGAACAGCAACTTGACGACGATAAGCACGGTATTCGCAGATTCATCGTGGCCCAGATCCATCTCCATTGTGCTATCAGCATCCCGTGACCAGCGAATCGACTGCCACATATAAGCGGCAAGTAGGAGGAGGAAAACGAAGCCCATCATTTGCGGAAGACGACCACCCTCCGAAAGGGTTGTTCCCAACGAGCCGAAAGGTAGGCAAGCAATCACCAGCAGAAAACCCGCTCCCAGTTGTAGCCAACCTTGGCGGTTGACAATTTTGCGATTGAGCGGCAAGGGTGCAATCAGTGCAGCAGTACCGAGGATGAGCCCGGTGTCACAGATGATTGACCCAACAGCGTTTCCGAGTGCAATATCCGGATCGCCCTGAATAGCAGCAAAAACGGAAACAGCGGCTTCAGGCGTCGTTGTCCCAAGGCTTACAATCGTCGCCCCAATAAGCGTCTGCGGGATGCCCCATCTCGTTGAAAGAGTAACCGCCTCATCAACCAATATATCCGCCCCTTTTCCAAGGAGATAAAGGGTAACTGCAATGATGGCAAAGAGCCAAATCGTGTGGAGGTTTCCAATCTTGGATTCGATCCAACCTTCTAAGCCGTGGGGTGTATCTGTCTCACCGGAGTCGCCAAAAGCGGTAAAACTAAAAGTAATGACTATAAAAATTAGACAAAAAAGTAATTTACGGTTCATCATCTCCTCGTTAAAAATCACTGTTTATCTCATCGATCCTCTGAATCTCCGTTTGGGCCCATAAAATATAAATTGGAGATTAGGAGGTCAAAAACAGAACCATCAGCTCGCTCGTAGTAGCACAATCAATCTACTGTCGATCTTATCACAGAATCAGGTTAAAAGTCAATTTTTTTGACCAAAGGTATATCGTGCGCTTTCTCCATGTTTAAGAGGTGCAATCCCAATGCACAGAAGGCCGCTGATAATGCCTCCCTGTTGACATCAAACAGGTAGCAGCTATACAAATCAGGTTGACAATCCCGTAAATCTTTCCTATAATTTCTGAGCATCTTACTAACATTTAAGAGGAAGCCTGATTCTGCATTATCATCTCAACAGATCGAAGGAACAACAATGAACGAGACAACAAATGAAACGGAAAAAGATAGCACGAGCGAGTCCACCTCTACGACCGACTTCATCCGGCAGGCAGTTCAGGAGGATTTACGGACAAACCGATTCGATGGTCGTGTCCATACGCGCTTTCCACCAGAGCCGAACGGCTATCTGCATATTGGCCACGCCAAAGCCATCTGCATTGACTTCGGTATCGCGCAAGACTTTGATGGGCTTTGCAATTTGCGATTCGATGATACCAATCCAACAAGAGAAAGCATTGAATACGTGGAATCGCAGAAGGAAGATATACGATGGCTCGGATTTGACTGGGAAGATCGGGAGTTCTACGCTTCGGACTATTTCGAACTACTCTGCGAATATGCCGTGAAACTCATCAAGAAAGGGAAGGCATACGTCTGCGACCTAAACCCCGATGAGATCCGGGAGTACCGTGGCACGTTGACGGAGCCAGGGGTGAATAGCCCGGATCGTGACCGTTCTGTTGAGGAAAATCTTGACCTTTTCGAGCGTATGAGGGCGGGTGAATTTTCGGACGGTGAGCGTACACTTCGCGCCAAAATTGATATGGAATCCCCCAATTTGAACATGCGGGATCCGGTCATGTACCGCATCCGGCGGGCAACCCACTATAGACAGGGGGATAAATGGTGCATCTATCCGATGTACGACTTCACGCATGGCCAGAACGATTCGATAGAGGGCATCACCCACTCGTTATGTTCGCTCGAATATGAGGACCATCGTCCCTTGTATGATTGGTATCTTGACGAATTAGAAATCTATCACCCGCAGCAGATTGAGTTCGCTCGACTCAATCTCAGCAATACGATATTAAGTAAACGGTGGCTCGTCCAACTGGTGGAGTCAGGATATGTCAGCGGGTGGGATGATCCACGCATGCCGACACTATCCGGTTTCCGAAGAAAGGGCTACACAGCGGAAGCCATCCGAGATTTTTGTAATCGGATCGGCGTGGCGAAAAGCGACAATGTGGTCGATATTGCGCTCCTTGAATACTGCCTCCGCCAAGATTTGAATATACGTGCCCCGCGTGTGATGGCTGTACTGCGTCCGATCAAGGTGATTATTGACAACTATCCGGAGGGCGAGGTGGAGGAGTTAGATGCCGAGAACAATCCGGAGGACGAGAGTATGGGGCATCGGAAGATTCCGTTTTCGCGCGAGATCTATATCGATCGAGAAGATTTTATGGAAGACCCTCCGCGAAAGTACTTCCGTTTGGCACCCGGTCGTGAGGTACGGCTGAAACACGCCTACTACATCACATGTGTCGATGTGGTTAAGGATGAACAGACGGGAGAGGTGACTGAGCTGCATTGCACCTACGATCCGGAGACACGGGGAGGCTGGTCTGAAGATGGACGCCGGGTAAGAGGAACGTTGCACTGGGTTTCCGCCCCCCACGCGCTCGAAGCCGAAGTTCGCTTATTCGACCATCTTTTCACCGAACCGAACCCCAATGTTCTCACGGATGATGATTTCGAGGCAAACCTGAACCCAAACTCGCTGGAGGTATTGCAATCGTGTCAGGTTGAATCCAGTCTCGCCGGTGCTGCACCGGGAACTCAGTATCAGTTCCTGAGAACGGGCTATTTCTGCGTAGACCCCGATTCCTCCGATGAAAAACTGGTGTTTAACCGAGCAGTAACATTACGGGACACTTGGGCAAAAATTCAAAGGTCGCAGCAGCGCCAGTAGGAAGACTTGAAAAACGCTATCAGTTCTCCTGAATATGGCTGATAGCTCTGTCTAACCGCTCAAGCACTGCTTCCCTACCGAGCAGAACGATAATATCGAACAAACCAGGTCCACCCGCTTCGCCGCTCAGTGCAACCCGTAACGGCTGCATCGCCTTGATTCGACTAATCTCGTTTGCTTCGATGTGTGCCCAGATTGCCGCTTCAATCGGCTCCGTCTCAAATACTTCAACCGCTGCTAAAACATCGCGGAGTCCCTGCAAAATCCCGGCGGGATCGCCCTTCCACCACTTCTTAACCGCTTTGGGGTCATAGTCAAAATCGTCGGTGAAAAGGTAACTGTAGGAAGTAATATCTGCCAGCGTCTCCAACCGATCCCCAACCGCTGCAACAAATTGTTCCAGCCACGTCCGGCTCCTCTCTTCCCCCGAAAAACCCGCCTTCTGCAAGAAGGGAATAACCGCGTCGGTTCGCGCTGATAGGTCTAACTGCGTAATATAGTGCCCGTTCAACCATTGGAGTTTTTGGAGGTCAAACACACTGCCGCTCTTTCCCACCCGATCGAGGTCGAATTTCTCAATCAGTTCGGCAACAGCGAAAATTTCCTCTTTGTCGTCATAAGACCAACCGAGCCGTACGAGAAAGTTAACTAACGCCTCCGGTAGATACCCATCATCACGATACTGCCCAACGGAGGTGGCACCGTGCCGCTTACTCAACTTTTCGCCCTTGCTGCTGCCCAGCACCATCGGCAGATGTGCACACTGCGGTGGGTCAATGCCAAGCGCCTGACAAATTAGGAGCTGCTTCGGCGTGTTGGAAAGGTGGTCTGCGCCCCTGATAACATGCGTTATTCCCATCTCGATATCATCAATAATCGAGGTGAAATTATAGAGTGGGGAACCGTTGGACCTGACAATAATAAAGTCGTCGAGCGTCTCGGCTTCAAATTTGACCACGTCAAGTACGAGGTCATGCAAAATGATTGCACCTTCTGGAATTTTGAGTCGAATTGTTGATGTGCGTCCCTCCGCTTCAAGTTCCTCCCGATCCGCTTCCGTCAGATGTCTGCACTTTCCGGAGTATCCCTGTGGACGTTTTTCCACGCGAGCACGCGTCCGCATCTGATCTAATTCTTCGGGAGTGCAGTAACAGCGATATGCGTCACCGGTGTCGAGTAATTGCTGAACATATTTGCGGTAAAGATCGCCGCGCTCTGTTTGAACATACGGTGCGTGGGGACCTCCAACCCTCGGTCCCTCGTCCCAATCCAGTCCGAGCCATTCCATCGACTCGTAGATGCCCCGCATCGATTCGTCAGTAGATCTGGCTTCGTCGGTATCGTCAATCCGAAGGATAAACGTTCCGCCGTGATGCTTTGCGAAAAGCCAATTAAACAGCGCTGTGCGCGCGCCTCCAATATGAAGAAATCCCGTCGGCGAGGGCGCAAAGCGAACACGAACGGGTTGGTCTGTTGCCATTGTGATATTTACTCCTTTATATTATAGTTTCATCGTATTGCTTTTGATACATGCTGTTGCGATTCCGAAACACCGACTTAATCCTCACAGGTTTCCCACAAAAGCAACTCGGATTTTTTAAGAAACCGAAATATAACTACTAACGTTATATTTCGCTGCAAAAAAATTTCCAAAGCCCTGCCGCTGCACGAAATGGGTCATAGATAGCTGTGCAGCTGCCCGATTTGTCCCATAACTTGCGGTCATCAACATTCGTTGGACAATTCAAAAGGCGGCTGAGATTAAGGTGCCCTATACGTAGCGTCAGACTGTGCTAAGCCGTAAAAGAGGTAATGCCAAATATTGGCATTATTATTGCATCTTGGAAGTTAATCAATTTGCCTCCTTGAGGAAAGCCGGTACTCTCACTGGCTTTCCTATTGCTCAGAATTATAGAAAATCGCTTCAATGCAGTAACCGAAACACCAAAGAACCAAGCAGAAAGGAAACTGACATGAGACAGAATCAAGACACTCAAAAGGACCGTCAGAATTTTTACGAACTCGCCTTAATTCTTGCTGACGGGCAAGCCCGTAAAGATGATGAATATTATTGGTCAGATTTTATTGACAACCTGTCACAAATCTGTGACGAGTTTGCGTATAGTATTCACCCTAAGGAGAAACCGCGTCGCGCTGGGTTGCAATCTCGCTACCCTTCCTATCGGGTATAGTTTTGCGATAGGTTTCGTAGGCTTCGGAAGGTTTTCTGTTAAATCTCTCCCCGCCCCCCCGCTACCAACTCCTCCGCAAATTTCTTCACGTTTGATAAGATCGCCGCTTCGTCTCCCAGATGTTCTTCAATAACGTTAACAATTGCGCTGCCAACGATGACGCCGTCCGCAAGACGTGCAACTGTATTGGCTTGTTCGCTTGTTGAGACCCCAAATCCTACACAGATCGGCTTTTGAGTCTGTTTTCTCAACTTAGCGATCATCGGCTGAATCTCGTCCGAAAGGGACGCACGCGCCCCTGTAACACCGGTAACCGAGACGCAGTAGATAAAACCAGTACTAACCGACGCGATGAGACGCATCCGTTCGGGCGAACTTGTGGGCGCAGCAAGGAAGACTGTGGCAATGTTATGTGCTGGCGCAGCCTCCAAAAGCGCGGAGGCTTCCTCTGGTGGAAGGTCTGGAATAATTACCCCATCCACGCCTGC
Source organism: Candidatus Poribacteria bacterium (assembly GCA_965220385.1). Taxonomy (GTDB): domain Bacteria; phylum Poribacteria; class WGA-4E; order WGA-4E; family PCPOR2b; genus PCPOR2b. The sequence goes on from OZ244825.1 coordinate 4,291,349, forward strand.
CCTGGCCGCAGCAGCACAAAACTCTGCATCTCCCATCCGAAAAATCGGATTGTAGTAAGTCATCAACGTAATCGGAATCTGCGTCTCTTGCCGGAGGGTTTCAACCATATCAAGAACGTCCCGCAGCGAGATCTTGTCAACCAACGCCCGTTCACTTGCTTTCTGGATGCTTGGTCCATCTGCAATGGGATCGGAAAATGGGACGCCCAGCTCAATGAGATCGGCGCCCGCCCCTTCAAGCGTTAATAGCAGCTTTCCACTGATCTCTTGGGTTGGATCTCCGGCACAGATGTACGGCATAAACGCGCTCCGCCCCTCTGCGCGTAACTGCTCAAATTTCGCTTCAATTCGATTCAATATAACACCTCATTATAACTATCGTTTTTAGTCTCATGCTCCTCAATCTGATGCAGTGTTTCACTCACATAGCGACGCAGCCACTCACTGTCAGTCGTCCTTGATAGCTCGTTAAGCGGTCCAATGGCTCGCGGAGACCCAATTTTTCCCAAAGCAATAATTGTCGCCGAACAGACAGATCGGTCCGGATCATTTAACGCCGCAATCAAGGGATCAACGGAGCGGGCAGCTCGCAAATCACCTAACGCAACAGCAGCAGCACACCGCATATCCGGCTCCATATCGTCCAGAAAAGGAATTAACGACTCAGCTGCCCGCACATCCCGTAGTGCCCCCAACGAAGAAATCGCAAAGCGACGCACAGTGCCATCCGAGTCCTGCAGCGCGTCAATAAGAGGTAGTACCGCTTGTGTATCCCCCATGGATTCCAACGCTTGTGCAGCATAAGATCGCATTTCCGCCGAATCCGACTTCAACTTGGGCAGAAGCACCCACCGTGTCGTCGCATATTTCAGCGGAGGAAGCATCCGTTCCCACAGACTTACTAACGGCTTGAATAGAATGTATGTGTTCTGCATAATAGGTGGATAAACCAATATGCTTGAGGAAACTGTGTTCAAAGCCGGTCGGAACCCCTTGGCACTGATATCTTCCGCCAGGAAACTGTTGTGCCGTTCACGATATTTTCGCCTATTTTTCGCGTGCGAATGTGTCCCTCGATACTACACCTGAGGCGACAGAAAACGATCTGTATATTCAGGTTTTGTGCACTTGTCCATTACAACTTGCAAACCGTGTGAACGCGCTTTGGCTGCGGCATCTTCGTGAATAATTCCCAGTTGCATCCAGACAACCTTTGCCCCGATTTCGATCGCTTGATCAACAATCTCTGGCACATATTCGGTCCGACGAAAAATATCAACAATTTCGATGGGTTGATCTTTTGGCACGTCGAGCAGACTTGGATATGCTTTCTCGCCTAAAACCTCATCGTAGGTCGGAGTAACAGGTATAATCCGGTAACCCTGTTCCTGCAAAAACTTTGCAACGCGATAACTGGGACGATCCAGCTTCGCAGAAAGCCCAACCACTGCGATTGCTTTGTATTGAACGAACATATCATAAATTGAATCGGATGCGTGTGCAGACATTTTGGTCTCCCTTTCTAAGTCCATTATTACTTACATCAGTTACATCAATCCTAAACTTTCTCGAAAATAGTCGTGAAACTCATCCAGTTCTCTAAAAACCCTATGGGCAAAAGCCCGACTTTGCTCTGAAGGTGGCTTCATGTCCGGAATCATAACAGATGTCATACCTGCGTCGTAGGCGGCCTGAATACCAGCGTCTGAATCCTCCAAGACAAGACAATGCTTCGGGGCAACTTCCAGCTGCAACGCAGCAGCAAGAAAAATATCCGGCGCAGGCTTACCCTTTTGCACCTGATCGCCAGCGATCACTATGGGAAAATGGTCTAACAGATTTGTGAGCGATAGTTTGTGGATCGCTCGCTCATATTCCGTAGATGTTGCTACTGCCTTCGGTATTGAAATTTTGTCCAAGAAACCTAACAGATTCAGAAGTCCCGGTTTAATGGATAGCTTGCCCTCATCAATCCAGCCATCAAGGTAGGAGCGATACCTTTTTCGCACAGCATCAACGGGAAAATCAGAGCCAAAAACTTCAACTAAAGTGCGGTCCGAATCCCAGCGATTGCGCCCCACCATAGTAACAAAAATATCCTCGGTGATGGGAAACCCGAAATCAACCCCTGCAAGCTGCCAAGCTTTGAGCGCGAGTGTTTCGGTATCGATCATCAGCCCATCCATATCAAAGATGACAGCCTTGCATTCACGTATTGATGGCATAATTATCTCAACTCAAACCATAGGTTTACCAATTCGCGGATCGGCTATCCCACAGATGTTTCTTGACTTCCTCCTCATTCAGGTCAGCTCCCCATCCCGGCTTTGTAGGAATTGTCATGTATCCGTCAACGATCTCCGGCGGATCGGTGACAAGGTCATCCTTCCACGGCACATCGTCAATGTCAATTTCCATAATGCGAACATTGGGTAGGACAGCACACAGGCTCGCGCTCATGTACGTCGCTATGTGACTATAGTAGTTGTGCGGCGCAATATTGGTCTGGTACACCTCCGCGAGGTCTCCGATCTTCTTGGACTGCGTGAACCCATTCCACGCAACGTCAATCATCATCACATCGGCAGCATGTAACTCAAAATAGGGAATGAACTCTCGCATGTAAAACAGGTTCTCACCGGTACAGATACGGGTAGTTGTCGACTCTTTGATCTGCAAGATTGCCTCTGGATCGTACATATCAATCTCGAGCCATTGCAGATCGAAAGGTTCTAATACCTTGGCGATTCGCAAACACGCTTCCGTTTTGAAGTTGAAATTGAGGTCCAAACAGAGTCCCACATCAGGACCAATCGCCTCCCGGAACGTCCCTATCAGCGTCTCAATGTGTCGCAGCAGCGCGGACGTAACTACCTGATCTGTGGTTCCTGAGCCACCTCCAAATCCGCTGAAGTACACCGACGCAGGCTCACCGGGTATCACGATATTGGTCTTGAGCGCGGTGAAGCCGCGTTCCACCACTTCCCGCCCTAAAGCAGTAATGTCGTCCATCGTTCTGAGTGGCGGCACACCAATCAGCTCATGATGTCTGGCACGGCTCGTCCCGCAATGGGACCAATACACTCGAACCTTGTCCCGCGTTGGTCCGCCGAATAATTCAACAACAGAGATGCCGAGTGCTTTCGCCTTGATGTCGATAAGTGCGCACTCAATTCCAGCGATGGCTTTGGCTGCGATGCCGCCGGGGCTCTGGCGTGTCCCCCGAATCATGTCCCAAAACCGCATCTCGAAGGCTCTCGGATCCGTACCGATCAGTACCCGCTCCAAATCCTTGATTGTCCCGACGATGCCGTGAGGTGATCTACCGTCGCTGCATTCACCATAACCGGTTATCCCCTCATCGGTCTCAACCTTGACAAATGTCCAAGGACGCCAGCCAGCATCCACAATAAATGTTTCAATATTCGTAATTTTCATGCTGTTGCCCCTCATAGATTCTGCGGCTGACCCGTCCGAATGGATTCAATCGCCTTGATCCCAATTTTGGTTGCGCGCAGCCCATCCTTCACCTTTGCGGCATTCACAGGATCGATATCCTTCCCTACCCAATCAATTAACGCCCGCATCTCATCGACATATCCATGCGCTGCGCTACCGTCGCGGTAGTCAGATGGCAGATCTTCCATCGTGAAATCGGCAGGTTCCACTCCCCAAAACTTAATGGCGGGTTCACCATAATAACCGTAGAGCGTTGCTGTCTTTGCTCCACCGAACAGTTCGTAAAACGCCTTGCCAGCCAACGCCGGTGAACCGAAATCCCCGTTGATTGCGCTCGCCACACATCCGTTGGCAAACCGAATCGTAGCAACAACGCTATCGGTGATTTCGGGAATGTTCGGATGCGTTAGGTTGCCACCTTCCGCATAAACGGTGGTGGGCTCTGCGCCAGCAAGCCAATACATCGCATCGAACAGATGACAACCCTGCGAAAGTACGTTGCCACCGCCTTCGATCGGATCGTTCGCCCAACTATCATCGCCCCACCGCGGATCCACCAACTGTCCAACCACCACAAGCGGAGTCGGAATCACCTCCTTGAGTTTAGCAATGAAGGGCGAGAACCGCGCTTGAAATCCAGCCATCAATTTCACACCCGTACGTGCTACCGCAGCCTCGATCTGTTCGCACCCTTCAATCGTCAGTGCCAACGGTTTTTCGACAAAGAGTTGTTTCCCGGCTTCCGCAGCCTCAATCGCGAGAGGTACGTGCAAATCGTGATGAGTACAGATTAATACAACGTCAACTAGATCGTCGCTGAAGAGATCTTGTGGCTCCGTTGTGCAATAGTCGCAGCCGACCTCCTTTTGCAACTGTTGAGCAGCTTCACTACGAACATCAGCGAATCCGCGCAAATGTGCCCCTTCGATCTCGGCGAGATTCCGTGCATGATGCGATCCCATCCCACCACATCCGATGAGTCCGACGCCAACCTTGTCTGGCATAGCCACTCTCCTTTATCTCCTTTTTAATTTCTATTACGGCGTTTGGATATTTTACCTGTTTTGTTAAGCTATTGCAAGGTCAGTTATTATCGCAGCTGCCCACTTAACCATTTAGGAGACTACTATGATCACCAATACGTATACAGTGTAACCTCGAACAGAATCAGTTGCAGGCACAACAATCCGACAACCCAATAGAAATCAGCTATACCCCGGTGACTGAGATATTTTGCCACAGGGATGAGGATAAAAGGAGCCATAAAGATCCAGATCCGTTCAACCTCCATTGTGAAAAGCGTAGAAAAGCTAATCAACAACAACGAGATTAGATACCCAATAACGTAGATGTCAATCCGCTTGCCACGTCGCGTGTCTCGAATCGTCCGCACAACCTGTCTAAGCCACACAGTCGTCGTTGGTAGCCCAATCCCAATCAGAAAGGCAAACAGATTCCCAACGCTCAAGTGAAGGTAAAGTTCAATCGTTTCGTGCCCCGTTCCTAATCGCGCGCTGTCTTTTCGCATCGATGCCTGCAACGCCTCAAACAGATTAAACCCCGTAAACAGGAACATCAACAGGTAAAACATGATGAAAGTAGCACCGGCAATCAATAATAGGGTCAATACGTATCTAAGCCTTCCCCGGTCCGAAATTAAGGTGAGCAGCAGGACAATGCTGAAAAATAAACCGATAAACACCGTCGAGTATGTCATCAGCATCCCGCAACCGAGTGAGACTCCCGTCAAGAGTCCGTAGCGCACCGTTCGCTCCGAACCGATCCCCCTGTAAAATAGGTACAGGCTCAAGATCGGGAAAATGCTGAACGGACCGTCCATTGATGTGCCCGTAAACATGACGAAATTGGGCGTAACGAGGAACAGTGCGAGGGCGAAACCGGCAACCAACTCACCGTACAGTTCTTTCGCCAGCAGGTAGATTGGTATCACCGTCAGGCTCGTAAGAATAACCGACCCAAGTGACGCAGCCAACAGATTATATCCAAAGAATTTGCTGACAACCCACAGAAACAATATACCGCCGGGCGGATGGGTTTGTGCGTGTCCCGATAACGTTGAAAACAGCTCCGGGTTGGCGTAACCTCTCATGAATGACCAAAGACCGATCTGATCGACCTTTGGCACATCGCCGTAGTATTCGTAGTTTGTCCGCGTATACGGTTCAAGGAATGCAGGCAACTGTCGTCCAGCTACCTCTCGGTAGCCGTCAATCATCGCGACGCTAATACTGATGGCAAGGAAAAATCCAATCGAGATGAGAAAGCGCTGGGCGAGGGACACAGACCGCTGAAGAAAGATCTTTCGACAAAAAAGTAGAAATACTATCAGAACAACCAATGCAGGAAATATCCAAATGCTCAAGTCGAGTTGCGGTCGTGCATAGAGCGGAACCAGATGGCGATGAAATCTGACCGCTCCAAGATTAATCGAAGCTGTCCGCATCCAGTGCGCGAGGAACTTGTGGTAAAGTAGGAAGAAACCTGCGATACAAACGCATTGGATTGGAATAAGATTGAGGAGTGAACAAAATGTATTTGGGAGGCTCTTTCGAGGATTGAGAAGGGGGTTCACACGTCGATTTACGGTCATTTGCTGTCACGGTTCTTTGCTTACCCGGGCAGTTGAGTTGAAAGTGAGAAAGTGGGAAGGTGGGAAAGTGGGAACTACGAGGCTACAGCGGTTTGGTCGGTTTGAGTAGCCACTTCTGAGGTTGATTTGCCATGTTGACCAGTTTTCCAATAATCATATCGTAGATTTTGTGTAATCTTGTCCCATCTTCTCGATGTATATAACTGCACTTGACAGCATATTCGAGCCAGACCTGTGTTTCAGCAGCTTCGCCCTCTGCTTCGTTCATTTTATTTACAAAGGCGGCTTGGTACCTTCTCCGTCGCCATCCTTCAGCGATTTGCCCCGAAACAGCTCTTGGTGACCGGCGAACTTGATCTGTCAAACTGTAGGTTTCTTCCTTAGAAAATGACTTTGATAATTCATAGATGTCCATTGCAGCTTCAACCGATAGCTTGTAAACATCTAATTGCCAATGATATTGAATTCTTTCAGCCATTAGTTTTTCCACTTGTTCCATCAGATAACTGCCTAGGCAAAATGTAGGGGATTCGGTTTTTCTCACTTTCTCACTATCACACTATCACACTTTCGCCTTACGACTTAATATCCTACGAGACTGCGAATTCCGATCTCTGATCGGGGCTGGCTTCAGACATACTCAAACCATCGCGAGCAATCTGTCGACCATGTTCGGTTAAGGTCAAATCACCCCCATCGGACTGGATGGCACCCTGTCTCTCCGCATATCTCACAACCCGCTCCGCGAAAGAAGGGGCCCAACGCAGATGCTCATCCAGATGCTCAATACGACGCTCCTGCTGGGCTTCGGGAGAGCCTTCATGATTCAACAGGTGGATGGCAAGCATTGTTTGAGCGAACTGCCATCGCTGACGCACCCGGCGACGGGCGATAGCGATGATGCCGCGGGTTGGTGCGAGCAGAAAAGTTAAAAGGAAGAAGACACCACTCATCGTTGCCATGGCCCCGGCAATAGATGCATCCAGCCAACGCGCCAACCAGTAACCAGTGATAGCACTCGCAATACCATTCAATGCGCTCAGCCCAAGCAGATAGGACAGTCGATCCGTTAGCAGATAGGCGGTCGCAGGGGGCGCAATCATCAACGCAACAACCAAAATGGATCCCACCGCGTCAAACGCTCCAACCGCTGTCACCGAAACCAGCGTCATCAAGCCGTAGTGGAGGAGGACAGGCGAAAATCCGAGCGCGGCGGCGAGCCCGGCGTCAAATGTTGCCAGCTTCAGTTCCTTATAAAATAATGTAATAAAAACAAGGTTGGTGAGTAGGATCCCGCCCATCACCCAGAGAGATTTGGGGAGGGCGTATCCGAAAACGGAGAGTCGCTCAAACGGAGCAAACGCCAACTCTCCCAACAGCACAGCATCGGTATCCAGATGGACCCCCCCCGCATAGCGAGAGATGAGAATCACACCCCCACTGAACAGTGCGGGAAACACAATCCCGATCGCAGCATCCTCACGCACAAGCCCAGTGCCGTGCAAGAGTTCTACGAGCGCCACCGTAATCACACCGGTAATTGCCGCCGCTATAATAAGGAATGGCGATGCAAGATCTTCAACAACAAAAAACGCTAAAACGATACCCAGAAGGATTGAATGACTGATAGCATCGCTCATCAATGCCATACGGCGAAGCACCAGAAATACTCCCGGCAAGGCACACGCAACAGCAACAACCGCAGCGATAATTTGAATCTCTACCTGTGGTGAGAAGTTCATCTAATTCCCCCGCATTTCCGCCAACCGTTTCGCCTCCGCCAATCCTTTCGGAGTCAGTGCCCATTCTGTGCCGACCCGATGTGCCCAACCGCGAGCTTCCAACTCTTCAAGGCTCCGCTTAGCGCCGCCCCGTCCAGCACTCATCGCATTTAAGACCCTTACAGAATGTCGGTGTTCTAAATCCTCATGCTGCAACGTCAGGGCGTAGAGATCATCGAGCACCATCTCGACCCGCAGTTGCCGACGGTTGCGTTGATGGCGTATCCAATTCCAAATCAATCCCCGATTTGGCGCCAGAGTCATCGATACCGCAACGATTACACTGATGCAGATCACAATGGTTGGACCGGTAGGAATCCGTGCTGTACTACTGCTAATGAGTGCACCACTTACACCGGCAACCGCACCAAACAGAGCGGATAGGGCAACCATCACACCTAAACGATCTGTCCACTGACGCGCCGCTGCCGCAGGTGCAACAACCATCGCACTCATCAGCACCACGCCGACAGTTTGCAATCCCAGTACAATGGCAATTACAATAAGCGTCGTCAGCAAAACGTCGAGCCACCGCATGCGAAAACCAAGACTCGCACCGAAGTCAGGGTCAAAACTGAGAAGTTTGAAATCCTTCCAGAAGACCATCATTATCAGCAGCGCGATAATTCCCAACGAACCCATCGTCTTGACATCTCTTTCCACCAGCGCCGCCGCCTGACCAAAGAGGAATTTGTCGAGTCCAGCCTGATTGGCGTTGGGCATCTTCTGAATGAATGCTGTCAATAGAACAAGACCGAAACCAAAGAACACGGAAAGCACCAAGCCCAATGCGCTATCGTCTTTGAGGCGGGTCGTATTAACAATGCCCATTACGAAAAGCGTGCCTATCCAACCAGCAGCAGCAGCACCCAACACCAATACAAGCGGGGCTTTGCTGCCGGTAAGCAGAAACGCTAACGCGATACCGGGCCACGCTGCATGGGAAATTGCGTCTCCCAACAGGCTCTGCTTCCGCAGGACCGCGTATGTCCCCAGAGCACCGCTGACGATTCCGAGTGTGGCAGAACCTTGTGCGACCGTACGCAGGGTGTAATCAAAGAAGAGATTGTGCAGCAATTCCATTCGCCGACCTATTTTGACGCAAGCTGCCAGTTAAAGCCTCAACCGAGACCGTTATCCGAAATTTGCTTCAAGTCGAGCGTAACGAGATCCCAATAAATCGAGGGCACATTAGAATGGTTCGATCCACCAAACACCAGCAGTCCGTGGGGTCGCTTTATAGCTCAACTGATGTGAATTGGGATGAGGTCGGGCGAGAGCCCGACCTACGGGTATTAGTCTTAGCAGGTCGAGATTTATATCTCGACGGGATACCCGGCGTGTTGCGCGATAATCCAAACTTAATCAACCAAGACTATCGCGCAATGTTTATGGGTATCTTCGATTTTGCGAAATCAACTTACTTGAGAATTACCATCTTTCGCATGGTGACATAATCGCCTGCGCGCAGCTGGTAGAAATAGATGCCGCTCCCCACCGACTCACCTAAGTGGTTACGCCCATCCCAATACGCTGCACGCGCCCTGTCTGTGTAATATCCCGCCTGCTGATATCCCATATCCAATTCACGCACCAACACACTCTCGGTGTCATAAATAGTAACTGCCACCTCCGCATCAGATGCGAGTTGATATGGAATCCACGTCTCAGGATTGAAAGGATTTGGATAATTCTGAAGCAGCTGGGTGTGCATCGGAGCAATGCTATCGAAGGTTAGCTGAAGCGTCGTATACGCTTTCTGGATGTCATCAGGTGTAATGACATAATCTGTTTTACCAATAGGTTCATCTGAAGCAATATTGGTAAACGTCAAACGCAAGGTATCGCCAACTTGGACAACTGGGGTTCGATTCAAGTCAGCATAGCCTAACGTAAATCTACCACCTGCTTCCGCTAACCCTTCCGTCAACCGATTGCCTGTTCTGAGATTGTCAATGGTAATTTGGTAAGATTCCTGGAACCCTTCTTCGGCAAGAACTCCATCAACGACGAATGCCCAAAGCGCTCCGGTAGCGGCTGGCGCGCTCGCGGTTTCAGCAGCCTGCGTCGAATCGGAATCGTCCCAAGGGGCTCCTGTGAATGTAATCGCACCACCCTCTGGCGTATTGACAATATACCCCCGTCCACCTTCAATCGGATAGCCATCCCCGGGTGTTGTGATGGTATGAGATACGAACTCCCCGTCATCAGCAGCGATAATGACGGTCGATCCGACCATCTCCATAAAGCTGCGCGCTGTCAGCGGCGTCTCTGGACGTAGCGGCGGCGAAATGATATTTAACCCGTTATCCAGATGCACCGTGAAGTTATAAACACGTTCTTCTTCGGGTTCGTCCTCGGTAGGCAACCTAACATCTTCAGGTGAACCATCAAGGGTACTGGTCACCGTTGCTAAGTTGTTTGCCGCTCGATGAAAGAAGGGGGGCCAGTAAAGTCTGACAGCCTCCACCCTCTCGATTTCATCGGGAGTGGGTCCCTCCTGACCCATTGCGAGAAGGATAACCGCAGTCTGAAAGTCTTTCTGAGACGATTCAGCATCGGGGATTCGCATCCCGTTTACCGCCATAATATCTTCAATTCTTACCTCCTGCTTGTCACCCCGGAAACCGACATCTCCCAAGGAATACACACTCTGCAGCTGATCTGCAGTTATCGTCTGTTGATCATAGGGCGGTGGAAGATCCAAATCATGGGGATCGGTCACCAAGAAGGTCGGAGGAACATCTTCCGGCTTGAGTAGACCCATTAGATATAGATCGAGTGGGCTATAAATATTTTTAGGAGCCAAGGTAATAAACGAACCATCCCCGTTATCTTGGATATCATTGCCCCCTAAAAGCGAGCCACTCGTATGTAGGAAAAAATTCCAATGTGCCCGGTCCCGGGTTAACAATACAGGGGGATCAATAAAAGCGAGCCACGTATGCCCAAATTCGTGTGCAAGTACACTTAGTGTAGATGTCGCAGGACCGAACGTATTCTCCAAAGGATCATCCTCCCATACCTTCAAGTTTTTCATGGTGAGGAAGCTTCTTAGCCTGCCTTGGCTACCGTATTCGGCGGTATGATCAAATTGCGGAAAGATTTCTGACCTGTTTGGGTTGCCGATCCCTAAGACATCATTCTGAACGTTAATAGCAAAAGCTAAAACCCCCACGAAGTCTAAGTTTGATTCAAAATTAGTGAAGAGAATTAAACTATCAAAATCATCGTTATGTGTTCGGTAAAACTCACGCGCAACATTCTGTAGATTGACCGTTGGTAGATCTACGAAGACTTCGGCGATGGCACCCGTTGTTCCCTCAAGTGGCAAATTGTCCGAGTAGTCCACTAAAGTTACTTGAAATGCATCGTCGAGTCCACCGGGGGATACGCCAACAATACCTGTCCTCACATCAGATTTCTCAAAAGCGATGTCAATGACGCCTGTATCGAACAGGACAACCTGCATTGTTAGAGTCACTCCACCGAAGAAATCTTCGCTGAACGCCTCGACATTGAACCAGGTGACGGTCACCTGTTTGGCAGATTGCTTTACTTCAACGGTAGGAGTTTCTCCGCCACCGAATGGATCGGGGAATGGGTCAAACGGATTCAGGTCGGTGTATAGCACACCAATACGCGGTGATTCTCCCAAAAATCGCTGCAAGTCCCGCGCCCACAAAGCCGCATCCCCTTTGCCAAATGTCAAGTTTCCATCTGAATTGACAAAAAGTTCTGTATATTCCTCACCAAAAAATGGGAAGTCGAATTCGATTTCGACCTTCTTACTGTCGTCATCGCTCAACTGCAATATATCGCCAAACGCTTGGACAAACTCAACATCTTCTGGCATAGATACATCGTATCCACCTACGTCATTGGGTGTGAAACGTAAATTTTGCCCCGCCAAATCGAAGGTGTTCTTCGGCTGGACAATGTGCTCGTTACCGTTGATGACCACCAAATCTCCAACATCAGTAGACGTTGATTCAAAGGTCACTTCTCCTGCCATGTTTAGCTGTAGCCTTTGATGTGGTGTATCACCAGATCTGGCTTGAGCTTGTAGAGAAAAGATAATTAAAAGTGCAGCAGTAACAACCAAAAATTTGCGTATCATAAAAAAATAACCTCCTAATAGCGTTGTGTTTTTACATTGATAATTAGCAGATCGGAAAACGTAAAAAGACGGTTTCTACGCTTTATATATCAAAGTTCACGCTAAGATGGACGCAGTGAAGTGTCCATCGGTTTGTCAACCTGTACCGTTGTAGCGTCATCAACCGGTTCAGATGATGCTGTATCAGATTTTCCTGTACTCCCATCAGCCTGAGCATCTCGACTGAGGAACGCGACGCGACCACCGTATGCGAGTCGGAGATTCTGCTCGGTAAATACGTCCTCCACCGGACCGCTGGCGATCCTGCGCACATTTAGAAGCGTTACAGAATCGAAATAATCTGCCACCGTCTGCAAGTCGTGATGAACAGCAACCACCGTCTTGCCGGCAGCTCGCAAGTCTTGCAAGAGCGCAACGATTGCCCGTTCGGTCGTCGCATCAACCCCTTGAAACGGTTCGTCCATGAGGTACACCTGGGCGTCCTGTACCAACGCCCGTGCAAGGAAGACCCGCTGCTGCTGTCCACCGGAAAGTTGGCTAATCTGCCGGTCTGCCAAGTCAAGCATCCCAACATTTTCAAGCGCTGCCATCCCGCTTGCGCGCTCCCGACGACCCGGACGACGCCCCCAACCGAGCGTGCTATAACAACCCATCATGACCACGTCCAATACGTTCGTCGGGAAATCCCAGTCAACGCTCCCGCGTTGTGGCACATATCCCACCAATCGTCGCTGATCAGTGTACGGTTGGCCGTGGATTAATACCCGTCCCGCCGCCGGTGATACCAATCCTAAGATTGCTTTGATAAGCGTGGTTTTGCCAGCACCGTTGGGTCCGACGATCGCCATGAGGACCCCCGATGACACGTTCAGGTCTACATCCCACAGCACCGGCTGATCCCGGTACGCCACGGTCAAATCCGCCACTTCAATAGCCAATCGGTTATTTAAGGATTCTGTCATCTCAACCTCCTCTCGCAGACCGACACCCGTGGACCTATCCGTGGTTTTCTAATTGGTCGCTGGTTTCAGAAGCGATGCCACGATTGTATCAATGTTATGACGCACCATTCCGAGGTACGTGCCTTCTGGGGTTCCCGACGCTCCCATCGCATCTGAGAAAAGCTGCCCCCCAATCTCTACAGAGAATCCTTTCGACTTCACGGCGGCTTGTACCGCTTCGATACTCCGGCGGGGTACAGATGTTTCAACAAACATCGCGGGGATACGGCGTTCGACGATAAATTGTACTAACGCTTGTACATCAGCTGTGCCCGCTTCGGCTGCTGTACTAATTCCCTGAAGTCCGCGCACCTCAAACCCGTAAGCACGACCGAAGTAATTAAAGGCATCGTGAGCTGTGACGAGCACCCTCTGATCGGGCGATACGCGCCCGGCTTGCTGCATCACATAGTCGTGCAGCTCCTCCATCTGCGCCAAGTAACTTTCCGTATTCGTCCGGTACAACTCCGCGCTATCCTGATCAATCTCAATCAGCGTATCCCGTACCCGTTCAACCGCTTTCCTCCAGAGGGTCACATCAAACCAAACGTGTGGGTCGTATGCCCCTTCAAACTCTGGTGGTGCCAATAGTACGCCTCGATCAATGTCATGCGTTACAGCAACCGTCTTCACCTGATCCTGCATCCTTTCGAGCACACCTGCCATTTTCCCCTCAAGATGCAAACCATTATAAAAGATGAGGTCAGCACCTGCGAGCCGAGCAACATCGCCTTCACTCGCTTTGTACAAATGTGGATCAATCCCGGCTCCCATCAATCCGATCGCACTGACACGGTCGCCCCCAACATTCTGAACAATATCAGTAATCATGCCGACCGTTGTTACCACACGAATCGGTTTCTCACTGGATATACCTGTTGAACGCGACGCCTTTTCGTTAGCCTTATCCGATTGACGGTCACAAGCAACAAATAGTATTATCACAAAAGCTAACAACCCATAGATTATGCGCATATTCCCTTATCCTTTCTTAAATTGGCATCACACATGTCTCTATCAATGTTAGAGTTAGGAAGATCAGGTTATCTGAGGACTTACAAACACATTGCCTGTAACTTCGCGACCAACAAAGTGTTCAGTCTGGTCAACCTTCAAACGTAATGGTCCATTAAACGGCTCTTTTGCCACAACTTGGACAACAACACCTGGCAGGAGACCTAACTGATCAAAGTAACGTAGCATTTCGGGATCATTATCATTGACATGCTGGACAGTAGCAGAGCTGCCGACATCAACTTCCGTCAATGTTGCATAGGCGACCTCTTGCAGCACACCATCTTTTGCTGGAATCGCGTGTCCGTGCGGGTCGGTTGTTGGATTTCCCAACGCCTCGCTCATCCTTTCCTCAAACTCCTCGGAAATTACATGTTCTAGTTTATCCGCTTCATCGTGCACTTTATCCCAAGTAAATCCCATGATTTCAACGAGATAAAGTTCCAATAACCGGTGATGGCGAATAATCTCTTGAGCGATTTTCTTCCCGCCTTCTGTCAATTCAACGCCCTGATACGACGCATAATTCAGCAACCCCATCGCTGCCAGCTTTCGGATCATGCCGGTGACGGATGCGGCGGAAACCTCCATTTGCTGGGCAATAGCAGAGGTGGAGACCTTTTCCTGACCTTCTTGCAACAAATACACCGTCTTCAGATAATCTTCCATCGCATGGGTTATCATTCTTGACCATCCAAAAGTTAGATTTAGGCATTCCTAAGTTCTTAATTAGTATATGATAATCCATTTCTCAAATGCTGTCAACAATTATTTTTAAGGGAAGGACAAGAGGGACAGAAAGCAAGCGCAGAGGGCAACGAAGGTTATACAGGAACAATATATACGGCTCTATCAGTTCGGTCTTCGATAATACTCTCACATAAATATTTGGACAGATTCACTGTTTTGTGCTAATGTAAAAACTGATCGCATATAAGAAAATCAGTGCTACTCAATTTGCCATGGAAGTGCGTTACACTCTCACCAGCCTCGACAATCCATCACAAAGTGGGGCATCGCCTCGCTCTATGAACACTATATTTATGTTTCGTGTATCAGGAGGAATTTACATTGCATATATATCGAGCAGCGGTTATCGGATGCAGTCGCATGGGAGCGTTCATCGACAATGAGGTCGTTGGAGCACCGGGGCATATGCCTCCCTACTCGCACACGGCGGTATTTGCCGCCTGTGACCGAACAGATCTGATTGCATGTTCGGACCTTCGTCCAGAGGTCATGGCTGAGGTTGGAACGCAGTATAATATTCCCAAAGAAAAACAGTACGTTGATTACAAAGAATTGATCGACAAGGAACAACCCGACATCGTCAGTGTTGCCACGCAGCCGGAACATCGCGCTGAAATCGTTATCTATGCCGTCGAGCACGGTGCCAAAGCGATCTATGCCGAAAAAGCGATGGCAGCATCAATGGCGGAAGCCGATGCAATGGTTGAAGTCTGCGAACGAAACGGGGTCTTCTTTAATCTTGGCACCCAACGGCGATGGCACCCCGGTTTCACTAAAATGAAAGAAATTATCGACAGCGGGGAATTGGGAGCTCCGAAGACAATTATCTTTAACGGTAGCACGCTGTTTAATGGGGCAAGTCACTACTACGATAATCTGCTGTTCCTGAACAGCGATCGACGTGCGGTCTGGGTCCAAGCAAATCTGACGGAGAGTAATTGGAGTATTGAAGGGGAACGATTGACCGAAGACCCGATTGGGCACGGCATCATCCGCTTTGAGAACGATGTAACAGCGTACGCTGTTACCCCCAGCCGCGAGATTGAGTGGGAAGTCAACTGCGAAAAGGGGAGTTTAACCGCTCTACCCGAAGGCGTATATCGGATGCGAGAAGAGGGACCACCGGGTTACCGGGAGCAACCGACGATTGTAGACGGAGTATTTCCCGACTACGAACCCGCCAGTCCAAACCTGCGGCTCGTGGAAGATCTCGTCCGTTCGCTTGACACCGGTGAACCACCACGCGGTGGCGTGCGGGTCGCACATGCCGGTACGGAACTGATCTTTGCAACCATCGAATCGCATCTCCGCGGCGGGGCACGGGTCGAGCTGCCGCTGAAAGGACGACCAATCCGACTCCTACGTGACCGGGCGCCCCGACAGCCGAGATATAGCCCTCAGGCTTGATGCACAGTCGCATAGAACAGGGAAACAGGGCAATGCAAAAGACGATACCAATTGAAAATACCGCCCAAGGCTACCTTGAGCTGCTACGCGAAAGAGGTATAAAATATTTCTTCGGTAACGCCGGCACAGATTTCGCCTCATTGGTAGACGCCTTCGCTAAATTCACCGAAGAAGGAAAACAATACCCCCGCCCCATCACCGTGCCACATGAGTTTGTCGCGGTGAGCATGGCGCACGGCTACTACATGGTTACGGGCGAACCACAGGTCGTGATGGTCCACGTAATCGTCGGAACCGCCAACGCCTCCGGTGCCATTATCAATGCAGCACGGGCACAAGTTCCCATTATCTTCAGCGCGGGACGTACCCCCTTGACCGAAGCCGGTTTCACCGGTTCACGAAATGTGCTTATCCATTGGGCGCAGGAGTCGTTTGATCAGGCGAACCTCGTGCGGGAATTTGTCAAATGGGACTATGAATTACGGAATTTCGCTCAGCTGGAGACGGTGGTGGATAGAGCGTTAGCAATCGCCACCTCTGAGCCAGGGGGACCCGTGTATCTAACCCTTCCGCGGGAGGTGCTCGCCGAACCCCACGAAGAACTGACCATCAACGCTGTACCCCGACAGCAAGCGCACCAAGCGACCGTCCCCAATGCCCTCCAGATAAAAGAGGTCGCTAAACGCATTGCCGAAGCAGCAAACCCACTTATTATCACTTCGGGTGTAGGACGAGATCCCCAAGCCGTAGAGGCGCTGGTCGCGTTTGCGGAGTCCTTTGCGATTCCGGTCGTGGTGGGGATGGGCAACACGCACCTGAACTTTCCTACCTCTCACCCACTCCACCTCGGTTTTGCCCCAACCCCATATCTGACGGAAGCGGACGTTGTGCTGGTCATTGATACCGATGTACCTTGGCTGCCGACCGTGGTCAGCCCCAAAGAAACGGCGTGCATCATTCAGCTGGGACATGAGCCTCTCTACAGTCGCTACCCAATTCGTGGCCATGCCGCCGACATCGCGCTGGCTGCCCAACCAGCGGCGACGCTCCGCCTGCTGACCGAAGCGATACGGCCATATCAGGAACAGGCGGCGCAAAAGATTGCTAACCGCTTTGAAATAGTGAGGGCAGAACATAAGCAGCAGCGAGAGGCTTGGGGCGCACAGGCGGAGACGGTCAAAGAGGATAAGCCAATCGACCCGGCGTGGCTGTCCGCCTGCATTAACCAAATCTCAGATGCAGAGACCATATTAGTCAACGAATACGATCTGGTGCCAACACAGGTGGATCTGACCGTCCCTGGCAGCTTCTTCGGTCCCTCACCCGCCGCAGGGCTTGGGTGGGGCATTGGCGCAGCGTTGGGAGCAAAACTGGCTGCACCGGAAAAAACCGTCATCGCCACGGTAGGCGACGGCAGCTATCTCTTCAACGTTCCCACATCTTGCCATTTTGTATCTCAAGCGTATAACCTACCAATTCTGGTGGTCGTCTTTAATAACCAATGTTGGGGGGCGGTGCGAGGGGCGACCGCATCGGTTCACCCAGAGGGGTGGGCGGTAAAAACCAACAACTTTCCTCTTAGTGAACTTTCGCCAAGTCCAGCCTACGAGGTGATCTGTCAGGCGAATGGCGGATACGGGGAACGGGTTGAAGAACCTAATGAGGTGTTGCCGGCACTTAAACGTGCGCTGCAAGCAGTGAAGGAAGAAGGACGGCAGGCGGTGCTTAACGTCATCTGCAAACACCCGTGATTTTAGATCGAGAAGGAAAACGAAACTGACTATGGAAGCTGCCCCGACAAATACATCGGAGCCTGAACACCAAGGGGAAAAAGAGAAGGAACGAGAACAGAACCGCAACTTTTGGATCGCTGTGGTTCAAGGCGCATTCATACGAATTGCTTTTGCATTTGCAGACTCGACAACGGTTCTCCCTGCTTTTATCTTAAAGCTCACTTCCTCAAACACGCTTGTCGGCTTGACCGGCTCGATGACACGAGCGGGTTGGATGTGGCCCCAACTGCTGATGTCGAATCTGCTGGAACACCGTCCGCGCAAAATGCCATTCTATGCCTTCGGTATGAGCCTTCGATCGTTCGCGTGGATTGCGATGGTACTATGCACCGTCATGGTCGGCTCCGGCAACAACGGGTTACTTGCGGCGTGCTTTCTCTGCTGCTATTTCATTAGATCCTCAGCGATGGGGGTCTCAACGCTCCCGTATATGGATATTATCTCCAAATCCATTGAACCGCAGCGTCGATCCCGATATTTCAGCCTGCGTCAGTTTGCAGGCGGGTTCTTCGGTATATTTATCGGTTTCTTCTTTATCCGATACCTCCTGAGTCCTGAATCTGGACTGGTATTCCCGAGGAACTATGCGGTGCTGTTCGGGTGTGCGGCGGGTGCAACCGGACTGGCACTCACGGCCTTTTTACAGATTCGCGAACCGATCCGTCCCGTCCAGACGGCACGCCAACCGTTCGGACAACATCTGAAGCAGGGACCGCACTTCTTTCGGACAGATCGAAACTATCGCTGGTTCTTTTACTACCGGATGTGCACCACCGTTGCTGGGATGTGCACCCCTTTCTACGTCCCGTATGCCTTACGGAAATTGGAAGTGCCAGACGCAACCATTGGGATATTTCTCGCCGTTGTTTCCATCAGCGGTGTTATCTCAAACGGGCTATGGGCTTATCTGGGAGAGAAATATGGTGTACGATACATCCTCAGTTGGACCACAGGATTGGCATGTGCAGCACCGTTGGTGGCAATTCTGGTGCAGTACCTACCATCCGCGTGGCAGGTGCCCTGTTATTTCTTGGTGTTTGTCTTCAATGGGGCTGCAACGAGCGGTTCGTCGATAGGCTTCATGGCGTATCTGCTAAATATTGCGCCCAGCCTGAATCGTCCAAGCTATGTCGGTTTTATGAACACAATCCTCTTTCCGTTTAGCTTTATGCCAATGCTCGCTGGGGTCCTCATCGGACTTGTGGACTATGCAGGGATGTTCGCCATTTCGATTGGGATGGGATTTCTTGGGTTTATTACAACCACACAACTGGAAGAGATCCAGCAGGAAGATTAGACGGTTTAAAAAAACGTGAAACGTGATGCGTAAAACGTGAAAATCATCTGTTCATTGATGCGGTCGGGCGAGGAAACCTCGCCCCTACGATTGATGGAAGCACACATTGGCAACCGTAGGGGTTGGGGCCCCCAACCCCTACGGTTGCCGTGCCTCGAATTACGCACAAGCCTCACATAAATGCCAATATGCCCTAGGAGCGGACGGACGGCCTTCGATCTTTCGGTTTCATTCAGCTATTCCAACCCCGCCAGAATTTCATCAATATCTTCCAGCAATTCAACCTCGTAACCGTCTGGATCGGTGATGAAAGCCATCTTCATGCCTCCCGATGTGAACTGCTCGCGCCATTCATCGGGCCAAATTTCCAATCCCGCTTTCTCCAATTCGTCGCAGCAAGCGACCAGATCCGGAACGCTGATGGCAAAGTGCATCAGATCCTCCGGGACATTGAGCTCATAATCGGGCGAATAGGTCAACTCCAGCGTCGGCACGTTGCCCGGAAGTTCGAGATGGACAATCTGGTTGCCTGCCGGTGATTTATCGCTTCGACTTTTCACAACAAAACCTAAGTGGTCACAATACCATTTAACCGATTGATCGAGATCGCTCACTCTAACGCGTGTGTGTAAAAAGATAGCCATTTTTATTCCCTTTCTGCGTTTGGGTCTGCCAAATGTATTAAGTATCAAATTTCAATACCCTCATTATAGCACGAGGCCAAACAACAATGTTGGACAAAAAATAACCCTATCGCAGTAGATCGAGATTCATACCTCAACAAGTGTTTTCTTATAGATAGCTCTATGGTATAATTCCTTCAATAGTTTTACATATCAATAGAGATAGAAGGAAAGCCTATGCCAACCAATAAAAAGTGCAAAAGTCGTCAAGTGACCAAAAACGAATTCGTCCGTTCAAAACAATTGAAATCAAGTCAGTGGGAACCGTATCACTCGACCAAGAAAGTGGGCAAATTGTGCTATCATCTTTGCACAACGGACTCCGACCTTCCAAGGCGCGATGTTCTGCGTGGATCCACAGAACCCAATTATGAAACAGCAACCTACAATCGGTACCAATGCTGTAACCAACCATCTGTTCGCACCGCTGTCCGAGATCGCTTATCACATATCCTGTTTGTCACAAAGTATAAGGGCAGGAATGAATGCTACAAAGATCGCTATTTTATCGTTGGATACTACGAACTAGGGTGGACAAAGAAGATCCGTGGGCGTACCGCGATTCGAGCGAAAAACCTCTGTTTTGTACCAATTGAGCACGGCTATGAAATTACAGATGAGCGGTGGCAACGTATCAATCCCCACGGCGGAACAACCAGTTTAACTAACCTGCGCTGGGCCACGCAACGTGTTTGTGGAAATCTGTTTGATGAAATTGTGCAACATCTCAATGAATACAATCAGGTGGATGATTATCTGTTAGAGGTTGCTCGATTGAAAGCACAATACAATCCGTTTGAGGATATTCCCCAAGGACGCATTTTCATTATAAATGTTGGCGCGAATACCAGCCATCCGCAACAAAGCCCGTTGTTTGACGATGGGACGTTTGAGTTTGTCCCTATCCCCGGAGAAGACGATGATGGATTGGCCTATGCCGATCTTCGCCAATTCAACGATTCCAAAACGCCGTTGTTCGATTTACTTCCTAGCCCCGCCATCTCACCATCGAAGAAGGTTCACAACGATCCTGAATTTGCCACCTTTACCTACGGCGACAATCTTCGTAAAAAGGGCGGGTTAAGCCAATTGCGAGCAGGTGATTTTCTCTTCTTCTTGGCACGTCTAGTACCGTATGTGGAACAGCAATTTGACGAACAAAATGCTATATTTGCGCTGATTGGCTATCTTAAGATTGAGGAGCGTTTCGATACTTCTGATGATCCAATGTTTACTAGTTCGGCTTTCAACAGAAACGCACACGTCAGGCGATGGGTGAACAACCCAGCTAGCTTTGCCGACTATGCCGTTTTCAAAGGCTCGATCAGTTCCCGACGCTTCCACACCGCTGTGCCTTTTGACCGCAAATTTGTCGAACAGATCCCTATCTTAAAAAAGAATCGAACAGCTTGGGAGTGGGACAACCGGACTGATCTTAGCGTTATCGGCTCGAATACTAGGGCGATACGCATGCACATCGATCCGAAAAAAGATAAAAAACGTGCGAAACGCTTTTGGAAACATATTTGGAAATTGCAAGGTTGGTGTTGACACGAGCCTGTCTGACCTTTCTTGATTCTAGTGCACTCGCACGTAAAAATCTTGAGTCTCGCTTTCGCTCAAGAACTCGATTCTTTTAAATTAAACACGCGGTGTTACACATTGGCAAATTTACACTTTAAAAAAGAGGAATTATATTAAAGCAAAGAGAGGATTAGACGTAATACACTCACAGAACATCAAGATGAAAGCAACCTATCCTCTCATCCTTCTTTGGATGTTAGTTTGGCATGTCCAACTCAGCGATGCAGTTCGTGAAGGCACCGCCAATGCTAAGGTTATGATCCAGCGGTATGAACGGGAGGGAAATTTCGGCAAAGCAGCCTTGTGGCACGAAGCAGCTGCGGACTGCCTGAAAATCATCTCGATCCCGATGATGGAACTCCAAATTCGGTACTACCTCCGTCATGGAAAGAATGTGCTGGCAGAGCGGAGTCGTGGAGAGTTGGCGGATATAAAGGAACGGCGGAAATATCACCTAAAGGCTGCGGGAGCACATTGGGAAAGGTCGGAAACGGAAAGGACTTTGCCCGAAATAGAGGCGGAACGCGAGAAAATTACCCAGTTTATCTCGGCGTGGGCGCAGATCTACCCAAATCGATTTTACCATTACGGTATCTACCCCAGTTTCTTCAAAGTAGAACAGGAGATTTTCAAAAGGAAGGGGGATTATGCCGCTGTCTTAAATCTTGAAGCCGATGCAGCGGAGATGTGTGCGGATCAGTACAACGAGATAACAGTCGCCTATTTTCAGAGGATCGCTCTGGATTGTGATACAATCGGAGGGAGTGTAGGAGGAGAGGCAATTTCCCGCCATGCAGCAAATCACCTCTCAAAGGTAGGAAAGGACTGTGTCACGCAGTATGAAAAGATTCGAGATGCACACAGCCAGCGAGCAGCTTTGTTGCGTAAAATCGCTGAGGGCAAACCAGAAACACCCCCCATCGAAGCAGAAACTGTATTCAGGGATTTATCCCATCAATCTATCAGCCCTGCTCCCAAATTAACGTCCACGCAAGCATTGAAGATCGCCAACAGCGATAATCGTCTAAAAGAACACCTAAAGGCGCACAAGAACGTCCACGAATACGCCTCGTTTCAAGGCTTCGCGTGGTTTGTCAGTTACTACAATCACGGTTGGGGTAATCTGGGAGTTGTGCTTGTCGATGACAAAACCGGCACAGTCCTCGATATACTTAATCTTTTGCCTACTCAAAACTGAGTTTGTCGTCAACGTCCTGAAGATCTGCCCACGTCTTAATGTCCGTGCGGCTCGGATCTACCTCTTGACGACGCTGTTCAAAATAGGCTCTCGACGATTCATCTTCGGGGCCCCAATTCGCCATCCGTTCATTGAACGCAGCGATTTCGCCAGCGTCTTTGCCGCTCTGTTCAAGCACCCATTCACTGATCTCTACGTCGTTGGGGTTGTTGACCGCAGCCTCTTGGAAATCATCCTCAGAGACACCGAGAAATTCCAAGATGCGTCTATCCTGTCCGGAGTCCTCACCGTACTTATACTCTCCGATTTTTCCGGCGCGTGCTGCGCGCGCTTTATCTGCCATCCGTGCGACACCATGGCAGCCTGCGACATCCTTATCATGGGGACTACGCGGCGGACCGCCTGTCAAGTCAACCTGCCAGAACTCGCCCCAATCGTCCAACTCCACCGATTGAAGTACAGTTGTGATGTCCGTCCTACCGGGGGCATACTTGGCAAGCCGATCTCTCAAGCGTTGTCTGTATTCCTCGTTTGGCGGCTCAAGGCTCAATTCCCGCTCATTGAATTCATCGATGTCCGCCTGTGTAACGCTCGAATTTTCGAGCACCCACGCCTGCAACGCCTCATCATCATGTTCATCAGACGCTTTGGCAAAGTCATCGGCGGAGATTCCCAGCAATCCGAGCACCTTAGCATCCAGGCCCGAATCATCTCCATAGAGGTACTCACCCATTGTTCCGCTGTTATGTGCTCTGGCCTTGTCGGTCATTCGTGCTGCACCAACAATGCCGGCAAGGCCAAGGTTTGATGGACGCCGTGGTGGCTGTCGTGTTAAATCCATAATTTGTAGCTCCTTTCAATTTGTAACTATTTTGCATTCGCAAGAATTACTCCAGTTGACCCTTCATTTTACTATATCCACGAATCCGCCGCAACCTTAACGGTATTTCACAGCAGGACGCGGGGGAACGTTCGTACCCACCGCTGTTGATGGTGCGGTAAGCCGTTCACAGTAATATGTAGGTCAATGGTGACGTGAAACGCTGTTTCGGTGCTCCGAAAACCGCAGCAAGTTTCGACGTTGATTTCGCCGTCGCTGCGCACGATGCGACGATGATGTTTACCCGACGCTGCAACATCGGCGGGATCACGATTATGCGCCCACACCTCAAGTTGTGCGTCGGTTTCCACTTCTGTCCCCGAACTCACGATACTCGTCATGTTCGTATGCGTCCGCAATCCAGTCCGGTCGCCAAGAATGTCGTGGACAATCTCCCACGGACGCAGATCGGGTGAAAGCTGATAGACGTTGATCTCTGTGGGGGAAGGTTCAAACTGCGCTTCATTCGCTGGTAAGTCCCCTTCCTCCGCCTCTCTCACCGGAACAGTGGGCAACTTCAGGCACGATGAATGCTCGGCGTCCCGATAAATGCTATTGATCCCCGGATACGGTGTGGGCCACAGGTTTGGGAAATCTGCGCTACATATAGAAAGCCGAATGCGGTGTCCCGGTTCAAAGCGCCAAGCGGTACAGTCGAGATCAATCTCAATTTCGTAAATCCCGTCAGGGCTCAGTGGGACAGGATCGGTGAAGGATTTGCGGCGCGTCGCGTTCAGCACACCACTACAGACCAATGCGCTCGTGCCGTCGGGGGCAACATCGCACAACCTCGCAACGAACACCATCACGGGTGCCGTGGAGCTGACATTCAGTAGGACCTGCGGCCCCCCGAGGATCTCCAACGGCTCATCCAGCTGCTCCGTCGTGTAGTTCAGCGAATAAATTTCATCAGGGCGTTGATCCGTCGGCAATCCGAAAGGGACACCACCGCTCCACAACCCGCCTGTAACCCCGACAACAGGACGGTAACTGTAGCTGTCGAAAGACGGCCCTCCATCCGGTGGCTGAAGACAGAGTTGACCATCGTCGTCCCCGAGCCAATAGGTCAGCGATTCGTTTGAATTCAGGGGGAATGATTTTTCTACGCGCCAATATCCGCGTGTTTCGGTCCGATCCGCACTCGGTTCATCGTAACTCTGCATATAGACGCAAACCGGAGGTTCATCCATCACACCGTTGTCCTCGCCCTTGAGCCAATAGTCACACCAGCGGACGATTTCGTGGAGGTAGTCAATGCGCGGTCCGGGGATAGCGCCATCGGGCCGTGTGTGGTTCCAAGGTCCGATGAGGACTTTTTTGGGGACAGCGAGATTGCTAAAAGTTCGCAGCGGCGGGTTTGGATAGCCGTCCCGCCAACCGCCAATCATGAAGACTGAACACTGGATCTGGTCGTATCGTCCGCGCAAACTACCGGGACGCCAATATTCACCATCGGTCTGATTCGCCAGCCATTTCAGCAGATAAGGGGTATTGTGTTCGAGGTGTTCTTCCCAGATCCGTGCCCAATCGTCGCCGCTGTATTCGGGATACGGCGGCATCGCGTTCATGCCAATCATCGAACAACCATACGCCCCGATATCGTAGTAGCAGCGCAGGGCACCGCCGCGATAGTGGCAATCGTCGGTATAACGGTCATCGGTGAAATACACGGGGATAATGGTCGTGAGGTGCGGTGGACGGTGTGCAGCGATCTGTACAGAAGTGAACCCGCCATACGATGCCCCAAACATCGCAATCTTGCCACTACACCACGGTTGCGCCGCAAGCCATTCGATCGCTTCAACGCCATCTTGCTGTTCACGCTGTGTGTATTCATCCGTATTGACCCCCTCGCTGCTGCCTGTACCGCGACAGTCCAACCGTGCCCCGATGAACCCGTGCTGTGCAAAGTAGTTATGATAACCTGAATACGGAGCAACGTCGTCTTTGCGATACGGGATGTATTCGAGGATCAGTGGACGTGGCGTCTGTTCCCAATCATCGCTGTCGGGCACGTGCATATCCATCGCCAACCGTACGCCATCCGAGGTCGGAATCATCACATTTTTAATGAAGCGAACCCCATCT
Source organism: Candidatus Poribacteria bacterium (assembly GCA_965220385.1). Classification (GTDB taxonomy): domain Bacteria; phylum Poribacteria; class WGA-4E; order WGA-4E; family PCPOR2b; genus PCPOR2b. The sequence goes on from OZ244825.1 coordinate 4,317,015, forward strand.
TTCGGTTGCATAACTTGGCTTCCGTCTCCGATCTAATATCGCTATTTCCCTGAACTGGAAAAGTATGGTAGGCACTGTTTTTAACTGCGCCGATGCGGTGCGGTTAGAAACCGCACCTACCGGGCATGGGAGCAATGCGATTCGGTTTGGAGTGTCTCATTAATTCTAAGATCTACTATAATATAGCCATTTCTCTGGAACTAGGAACACACTAATGCTTCCGATCCTAACCGTTTAGGTACGGACAATCTCCCCTACCCGCACAGTGAAAATCGGCTCCCAGCAGCCCCCAGGTCGCTCCAGACCTTTGACATCTTGCAGCGGCAGCGCAGCCTCATTGAACCACAACACAGCAAGGTCTGCACAGGCACCGGGTGCCAATGTCCCGACCTCTCCGGACAATCCAAGAAATTCTGCGGGACGTACCGTTATTCGTGCTAACGCGTCCGCCTCGGTCATGCCGGCGGCAAGCAACTTGGAAAGGGTACGAGGCAGATCATGCTGTGGGTTGCTATCCACATGTCGAATATATTGGTCTGTCGAGATGGTGTCAGGAAGGAATCCGTTTGCGATTGCCACCTCCGCCACATCAAAGTGGAATGAATTCATGCCGTGCCCGATATCGAACAGTATCCCCTTCTCACGAGCCGCCCAAACTTCATCCTTAACACGCCCGTCCTCCACAAGACAATCAAGATTGCTCTGAAAACAGTACGTGATTACATCACCGGGACGTAACAGTTCCAGCTGTTCTTCAAAAGGAAAATCCGGCTCCCGTCGCGTCCCGAAGAGCAGCGGGCGGCCTGTCTGATTGCCCGCTTCCAACGCACGGTTCAGAATCTCGCGAGGATCATTATCACCGGCACAGGATTTGGCTATGTTGGCGGCAATACCCCAGATTGCTTCACCCCCATCTTCGATCGCTGCCACGCAGGCATCTACATCTACATCATCCAAATTTTCGAAACAGCCACTCGTCGGGATCGATTCCCCTGTAACGGAGAGGTTGATAGCCAGCCGGACACGTGTTCGTGCACCTTCGATGATCGATTCACGGTATCGGGACCAATTGCCGGCACCCGCATCCCCTTGGGAAAGCACAGTCGTCACGCCACGAGGGAGGAAGTGCACATCGGGATCGACACCGTATTTTGAACCTTCGCGTGCGGGATGAGCGTGCATATCCACCAATCCCGGCAGCAGCATGGAATCGGCGAAATCCCAGACCTCCCGCGCAGACCCATCAATCTGATCATCGACAGCAACGATTCTACCGCCACGAACCGCGACTGTCCCCGGACCATCAAATCCAGTTGCAGGACATACCACCCGCCCAGCGCTGACAAGGAGATCGTAGACCTGGGTATTAGTATTAGACATAACTATTCCTCCCGTCGTTCACTGCGACTGTTTAATAGCGCGTCCCACCGCCTCTATCAACCCGTCCACATGGCTGGTCTCAGTTGGTAGCGAGATGGCGTTCATAGACAACCCGTGGCTCAAGAAATAACCTTCTGCCAACAACGCGAGGAAAACGCGATGCGCCATCACCTTGTCGGTACGGGCGAGGCTGCGATAGTTGACGAGTTCTTCGCTGGTAAAGTGGATGCTAAACACGGAACCGGTGTTCACCGCTTTCGCTGCGATATTTTCACGGGAGAACAGTTCGTTCAATCCAGCAGTCAACCGGTCACCTAACCCGTTCAGGTGGTCGAAAGCTTCGGGGGTAAGCTGTTTCAAGGTTGCCAACCCAGCAGCCATAGTGATGGGGTGTGCGCTGAATGTACCGCTCTGGAAGAAACCTGTGCTGCCACGCGTGCCGTCCAGCAAATCCATAATATCCGCCCGTCCACCAAACGCACCGACAGGAAAGCCACCGCCCACAACCTTGCCATAGGCGGTCAAGTCGGGCGTAACGCCGTAGTATTCCTGCAATCCACCTGTCCCCACTCGGAAGCCGACAATTTCGTCCAAAATAAAGAGCAGGTCGTTATCCCGTGCTATCTCCCCGACGAATTGTACAAACTCTTTACGCTGCGGCACGATACCCGCTTTGGTATCAAAGATAATGCACGCCAACTCATTACAGTGTTGTGTGACAAGGCGTTCAGCCGAAGCTTCATCGTTATAGGGGAGGACGACTACCTCCTCTGCCGCGTGTGGAGACATCCCACCTGCTGAAGGGACAGGATTCGGATCGGTCTCGGAGCCTACTTTGTCCAAAGACGGTGCTGAACTGATTTCCACTACATCGTGGCTGCCGTGGTAACCGCCTTCAAACTTGGCGATTTTAGTCCGTCCGGTAACACCGCGCGCGAGCCGTATGGCATGTAATGTCGCTTCAGTGCCGGAGTTGCAGAATCGGATTCGGTCCAGCGATGCCACCCGGCGGCACATCTCCTCGCACAGTTCTGCCTCGATACCGACCGCTGCGCCCAGTGCAATGCCCTTTGACATCTGCTGCTGAATCGCATCTATAACGGCAGGATGATTGTGACCCAGCACCTGGGCTGTGTGATGGTTGGCGAAATCCACATATCGATGCCCCTCGACATCGTACAGATAACACCCCTCGCCCCGATCCATCGTGAGGGGGTACGGCTGATGAAAGTAGGCACCTTTCGCCCCGCCGGGCATCGTCTTGCGCGCCCGTTCAAAGAGCTCCTGCGACCGAGGGGTACGCCCTCGATAGTTTTCCTCCAGTGTAGCGGTAGCATCTTCGGCTGCTCTGTTTTCCATTGCAATCTCCTTGCGTAATTGGTTCATTTGTGCATTGGTGCATTAATTCATTAATAAGCCCAAACAAGTCTCTATAAGTTTGTGTTCTACTATGGACCCGCAAGCGCAGTTTCCGTATTGGTGTACAGACTTTGAAATTTAAGCCTCAAAAAGTTCGTTCCAGTCGTGATCTGATTGTGCAACCCGCTCAGGATGCTTGCGGCTGCGGGCAACAAAGCCGGGCACATTCTCACGTCCCGTGGGAAGTCCAATCTGGTTGTACCGTGTATCGACGCTCCACCTAACTGTATCCGATCGGTTCGGAATAGATCGATGCACCAGTCGCTCTGTCGTCATTAAAACATCGCCTACATCAACTTCCCCTGCCACCACTTCGCAGGGCGGCAGATCGATATCCGCGATACCCTTGCCTCCCTTATGTCCCGGCGTTGATATGAGAGGACCATGCGGCAACAATCCCAGACGATGTGAACCCCGCATCACCTCCATACACCCATTGGCAACCGTAGCGTCCACAAGCGGTATCCAGAAATTGACAACCAACGTATCCCCCGCTTCTTCCGGTCTGAGATAAGCCAAATCTTGATGCCACGGGATGACCGTTAGATCTTGGTCCGGCAGCTTGGCACGGTAGTTGAACTGTGGGTGTGCCAGAATTTCGGGACCCATCAACGACTCAACGACATCTAACAGCGCAGGCGCTGTTCGCAGCGTGAACATCCCCGCACTTCTCGGTTTCTGACTGGAAAAGTAATGGTGCCAGATCCAATCGGGCTCTGTACAAGCTTTACACACCCACGCCAAACGGGTTTCAAACGGTGCGTCATCAAATGTGTTTGCCGGATCGAGTACCCCCTGTTTTACGGCTTCCTTTGTCGCTTCATCAACCTGCTGCGCCAGTTCATCGATCAACGGCTGAACCGCTTCGTGTGGAAGTAAATCGCGGATAATCAGAAAGCCGTCCGCCTTGAACTGTTGGATCTGCTGAGGTGTGAGTCCACTTTTTACGGTTGACGTTTCAGTTAAAACGGAGTCTTCTATAACCATAGACCTTCTCCACCTGTTTAACCCAATTGCAAGGGTAGCTTGCCCTTACCTCCCTAACCGGTGTCCTACCTGCGCGGGAATTGTCGTTGTCGTACCTCATCCCACTCCTCTGGCAGCGGATGGAAAGCACCCTCACCACTGGAACCCGGCTCGATTTTGGCAGCATGACCCAAACCTGTGACTTGGAACCGTGCCCCATCAAGTTCCGGCACGACATATCGGCTGAACCAGGAAGCGAGTTGCTGACGCATCTCCTTCACCAGTGAAACTTTCGATTTTTCGTCCACAAGGTTCTTCCGCTCGTCTGCATCGTTCACCAGATCGTAGAGTTCATGCGGACCATAAGGATAGCGGTGCACATATTTCCACTCCTGCGTCCGGATCATCCGGACGGGACCATACTCGTCAAAGATAACAACTTCATCCTGCGCATCATCCGTTTCACCGAGCAACGCCGGTCGGAAACTCCGTCCGGGGCGCAACGGATCCCCTGGCATATCCAAGCCAAGATAGTCAAGCAGGGTCGGCATGAAATCGTACTGACTCGCCATCGCTTCGGTAACACGTCCCTGTGGCATACCGCCGGGATGACTCATAATAAAAGGAACTTTGACGGAGTTCTCGTACATATTCAGCGGGAAGGTGCCATTCCCCTTATGCCAGAAACCGTGATGCCCGCAGGAATAGCCGTTATCGCTGCTGAAGACGACCAAAGTATCTTCTCGTAAACCAAGCCCCTCAAGTTTGTCCAGAATGCGACCGACGTTCAAATCCATCGCGGTAATCGCCGCAAAGTAGCCCTTCAACGACTCTCTGTTTCCCAGATGTACCCGAGCGCCAGGAATTGCCCACGGATGCGCCGCTTCTTGGGGACACGTTTTGAATGGACAATCGTCGTAAGAATCCACAATATCCTGCGGATGCCCATCGAACGGCGTATGCGGTGCGTTGTAGTGGACACTGAGATAGAACGGTTGATCTTTGCTCGTCTCAATGAACTGCAACGCGTCGTCGGTGATGACATCCGTAACGTAGCCGGGGTGCACCTCCACAGCTCCGTCTCGGATCATCTCTGCGTCGTTATACTTGCTGCCCCCGAGTGGCATTGCAAACCAGTGGCTGAAACCGTGCTGTGGGGTCATGCTATCGCCGAGATGCCACTTCCCACTGAGTCCGACTGTGTAGCCATTCGCACCGAGCACGTCGGTGTAGCACGTCAAGCCCTCAAGATACTTCGCGGAATTCGGCGGCATATTCCCATCTCGAATCCAGTCGTGCACGCCATGCGCTGATGGTATCCGTCCAGTCATCAGGCTAGCGCGTGCGGGAGAGCAGACGGGAGATGTGCAGAAAAAGTTCTCAAGACGAACACCCGTTTCAGCGAGTCGATCTATGTTTGGTGTACGCACCTCATCGTTTCCGCAGCAGCCCGCTGCCCAAGGTCCCTGATCATCGGTTAAAATAAAGATTACATTGGGCTGACGGCTATTGGAATCAGACATAAGCTTTACTCCTTTTCCTGAAGTACAATGGTGTAAGTGAAACGTGATGCGTGAAACGTGAGAGATGAGTTTTCAATTTAATATTTGTTTACATGGGACCAATTCGTCGAGGTCCCCGGTCCATCGCCAGCATCGAAGCATCGTAGCTTTGCTTCATCAAATCCACCTTGAGGCTTTGTGCGCTCGATGCATCCCACAGGTTTTCAAACTCGTCCGGATCCGCTTCAAGGTCGTAAAGCTCTCCGTGCGCGTGACCGTGGTACATTACCAACTTATACCGTCTATCTCGGTACATCGTGGCAAAGGTGCCATCCGGTTGATCTAAGGCATCATAAAATTCGCAACGAACGAAATCTCGGTGATGGTCGGGAGAAGCTCCTCCCCTAAGGATTGGCAGCAATGACATTCCTTGCATCCGGTCGGGAACTTCCAATCCAGCAAGGTCGAGCAAGGTCGGCGTCTTGTCCAACAGCCCGACCAAAGCATCGCTTCTCAAACCACCCTCAAAGTGTCCGGGCAAAGAGAAGATCAGCGGCACACGGACCAATCCCTCGTAGAACCGACATCCCTTCTGAATCAACCCGTGATCGCCGAGCGTTTCTCCGTGGTCACTGGTGAAGATAATCACCGTCCGTTCGCGTTGTCCCGTCTCCTCCAGTGTCTCCAAGATACGCCCCATCACATCGTCGATTTGCTTGATCATGGCGTAATACGCCGCTTGCAGGGTTTTGCCGTCGCGTCCACCCGATGAAGCCACTTCAGCCGTTCCCGGTGACTGAGGCACGATTGGGCTGCGGATATCCAACTCCTCTGGCGAGCGTCCCTTCGACTGGAAATCCACCGCTTCTAACTTCTTCTGCTGTTCCAGATCGCTTTCCCGGAAAAGAGGTCCCGGCATATCCGCTGGATCGAACATGTCCCTGTAAGTCTTGGGTGGATTGAAGGGTGGGTGAGGATCGTAGATATTCACGCTCGCCAGCCACGGTCCATCCCGTTCCTGTCGCATAAATTCGATCGTTTTCTCCGCGCACCACGTGGTCTGATGCAGTTCGGCAGGCACACCGTCAATACTCTTGGTCAATTCCCCCAGAATATGCCCTTTGGATCGTACCCAGTCCGCGTAGTCATGTCCCGTTTCCCAGTCATCGCGGGGCGCATGGCTATACTGCCAATATCGGTATCCGTCGTTTGCGCGGGGTTCAATACGGCGGTAAGCACTGGCAAGGTGCAGCTTGCCAATCAACCCACAGTCGTAACCAGCATCTGCGAGAAGGCGCGTCACAAGAGGTGGACTATCCGGGAAGTATTCATTGCCGTTCCCGTTGACGTGCACCGCACTCGGATACATCCCCGTGAGAAAACTTCCGCGACTGGGCGTACAGATAGGACTCTGACAATAGGCGTGGGTAAAAGCAACTCCCTCATCAACCAACCGATCGATGTTCGGAGTTGAGACATACGGATTACCCAACGCACCAATCGTGTCGTAACGCTGTTGGTCCGTACAGATCCAGAGGATGTTCGGACGTGGATTTTGTTCGCTGTTCATAGGCGTGTTAGTCCTCTTCAAATTTGCATCACGTTTGGGCTGAACCGGTGGGCGCACTGTTCAAAAGACGTTGCCAGATGTCTCCTACGCATCTCGCATCGGCAAGATAACTTTCGTCTTTTCCTTCGCGGAACGGTAGGTCGCTAAAACGACTTCGACAGCATGACGACCGCCCCTGCCATCGATCAAGGGTGTTTGATCTTCACGGATACAATCAACAAAATGGGTCAGTTCACCGACGACGCCGTGCGGTGCCGTGCGGTCAGGGGTAAGTGTCTGCCATTCCGATTCGCCAATCTTCTTGAGGTACGCAATGTCGGCTCCCATATCAAGCCGCAGCGAGCCTTTCGACCCGTCAATGATGGTCTCGTTTGTGCCACGTGCACCCAAGAATCCGCCCCATCGCAATATCCCCACTGCTTTCGTATCATACCGAATGAGCGAGATCGTGTAATCCTCCCAATCATCGTGCCCAGAAAAACTACCCACTTCCGCAGCAACCGTCTGTGCGGTTCCACCATACCAGTTGATGAGATCGGATTTATGGATGCCGTTCTCCAGAAGCCCACCGACACTCCCGTACCACGTTGATGGACGTTCCCGCGCCCCTCGATAAGGACCACTATAATCTGTTTCAATATAGGTCACATCGCCGATCTCACCGTCATCAACTAACTGTTTGCCAAGGACATGAACGGGATAGAAACGGAGCACCTGTCCCACCATCACGTGCGTTCCCGCTTTGTCCGCAGCCTCAATCATCGCATCGGCATCGCTGAGGGTGAGCGACAGCGGTTTTTCACAAAACGCATGAACACCCGCCTCTGCTGCTGCAACGACAACCTCCCGATGTGCCACCGGCGGCGTCGCGACCACGACACCATCCACAATCTCCAGCAGTTCGCGATAGTCTTGAAATGCACGGATCTGGTGTTGGTCTGCGATAGCCTGCGCCGCCTCCAACCGGAGGTCTGCAACGCCGACAAATTCACAATTTTCAACTTGAGGCAGCGAATTGCAATGGGCACCGCCCATGCCCCCTGTACCGATAACGCCAATACGTGTCATGTTTTGCTCCAAGTCTTTGTTCATTCCAGAACTTCGATTACTAACCTCGAATACTAGTACACTGTCATGCAAATTATGACAAGTCACTCCCTGCTCGGCTTGGATAGCCATATCCAAGCCCGACTTGCGGCGGTGTTGTGGATTTGTCAATCCACAACGAGCAGGACCATTAACATTTATCTGACAGAGCACTAGTTATCAACGATATTGAGTTCACGTTTCACGATATCAACAGTTACAAACTAACACCGTTTGCTCATAACCCTAACCCACCGTCAAAAATTGATAAGCCCTTCTTTTTGAAGGATATCCCCAGCGATCGCGTAAGTTGTTCCGTGCATGGCGATGACCACCAACCCAATCCCCGACGCAAGATACCCGCCCATATAGAGGTTCGGGATGTTGACCGCTTCATAGTTATGTGGCTGCGTCATCACCTGATGCAGCTGAAAACGATAGTTGTCATATTTCTCGATCTGTTGCAGCGGTTCAAAGCCCTCAAAGAGAGAATAGTCTGCGCTACCACCGATCTCCAAGATCACATGGTCAATTTCGATAACCTGTTCGTTACCCTGATTGCCTATCGTCACCAGTCCCGCTGATGCCCCTTCTTCAATCTTGCGGATATGGCTCTGATACAGCGTCTGAAACCGGGGATCTCGGCTCTCCACAATCTCAGCAATCCGAGCGTAATAGGGCAACCCGTAGCGGCTATCGCTGATTAATCGCCAATGATTCTCAAACGGCTGACGCATCACGTAATAGACCTGTTTGCCCGCATCATAAAGTTCCGTCGCCGCCCAATCCGCCGACCTACCGCCACCAACGACAATGACACGCTCACCGGGGAAATCCTCCGGTCGATCGTAACTTTTCGCCACAAACGGGAGATCTTCTCCCGGCACATCGAGTCGTCGCAGGATGCACCGCTGTCCAACGGCATAAACGAGATACTTGGCAGTATATTGATGGGTTGTTTCCGTCCCCACATCCCTGCTCGTTACCAGAAATCCGCGCTCATGCGGTTCAATACGGACGACCTTTTCGCCGGTATGGATGCGATCGGTCTGTCCAAATCGATCAGGAATACTGTGATAGTAACGCAGAAGATCACCCTTAATTATCAGATCATTGACGTTTAAGTCAACTCCCTGCTCTTCAGCATATAGCGCCAGCGGATAGAAAGGGAACTCCATCCACTGTCCCGGCGAAAGGGTCAGAAGATTTTTGGGGACATTGTTCCACAGACCACCGACCTTTTCTTGCGTGAGGAGCAGGTAATCTATCGGTGTCTCTTGGCGAAACTCCATCGCGATCTGCGCGAGTTCTTCAAACAACTGTCTGGGGTGATGGAGGAGTCGGAAGAGATCTACAGGCGGGACGTTTCTGGCTATCCCCTTGAAATCTAATCCCAAAAGTGTTCCTTGGATCTGCTGAAGGCCCGCAGCCAACTGTGGGTAGCGCAGGCTGAACATGCGACTTCCACGAAAATAAGGGTGCCAACCTCCCAACACTACAGCGAGCGGAAGTCCAGCAGGGCCCCCGCCCACAATAATTACGGTACGATGTTCTATATTCGGCAATCAACCACCTCGGATACAAATGTTAGGATACAGTATATCACATCATCGTGCGATTGCAATATCGAAGGAATCGTTTCCTCTCAATTATTTTGTAAAAGGAAAATGCTATCGGTTATACTATACAAGCCGAGTTGCTGCCCAAGGGAAAGCAGGACAGAAATGCCACCGGCCGGTTAGCAAAAGCTCGGTTCTCCTATGAGTTGACTCCACATAATACTAATTATGATGGTTTAGTTGTTTCTGAAGCGGATTGACTAACGGAATGCTAAGGCATTCCAAACAACTTATAGGGGATTCACTATGTTTGCAATAAAAGGACAGTTGAAAGTTGCGTTGTTGGTCGTTGTTAGTCTATCGACTATTGGTCTTGTTGGAAATTTCTACCCGCTTTTGGTTGAGAATGCTGATGCTCATCCACATACTGTTATTCAATCTACAGTTGTTGACATAAGAACTTCGGTAGAGTTAATTATAATAGACTCTTATTCTAGACGTTGTGGTACAATATTTCCAGGCATTGAGACGACATATGTGTGTAATAGCACTATAACCGGCAGGAAATATACCGATATGATTATGGACTACGAAGTAACGACCTATTATTTAGATGACGGGCACGAGGTATATTGGGAACCAGGCGGTAGTAGGGCATTGCCTGAAACGTACAGAGCAGGCAATGTCTACTACGAAATTTATGGGTGTAAAGGTAGTATGTGCGCAACCATGGTTTGATTTAGGGGGTTATCATGATTTTTAAGCATCGTTTTACATTATTTTCCCTTGTGATGGGTATCGTTGTGCTACTTTTGGTCTGCTACGTGGGTTATAGGGCTTACCAAAAGCAGGAAGACTTTGAGGAATTTATGTCAAAAGCTCAGAAATTTCAAGATTCCGTTAGTAAAGATACTAAGCATCCGGAAGGCGAAATTTTCGTCCAAGGCGATCACCCCTCTCCAAATCCACCTGAGGGAAAAACCCAGTCCCCTCAGGTGAACGTAAAAACGTTTCTAACGGATAAAGATTGGGAGGAAAATATAACGGTCAATAATTCAACACCCCCAGTTTTTGCAACTCCGGAAGATATGGTCAAGCAGCGCATCCGGACCCCTGATGGGAAAACTCACACGATATACGTGCCTCGAGGGCATGAGATCAAAGAGGGGGCAATATTGTCGGAGTCCTTTCTCCGCAGACCACCTCCCCTTAATAGGGCGGAGCTAGGCAAGGGAGGACGAATTCGGAAATCGGATATTCCAGAAGGGGAAGATGTCGAGACGTACATACATAAGACAATTTTGGCTAGAGCTTATGGTGTCCCAATTGAAGAAGTTGAAAGAATGATCGAAAGTGGAACGATTCAACTGCCAAAAATCATTTCAAGGTCGTCCAAAGTTGTTTCGGTTGATGAGTTTATGGATCATGACCATCTACTGCAAAATAGTGGGGATGTAGAATATTTGGAGAAAGCACCACGGGGCACGGAAAAAACCAACTCTTCGGGGGGTATATCCGATAATTTGCAATCGCAAACTTCAACTCCACCTCGTCTAAATTCTGCCTCATCCAGTAAGGCGATGTCCGATACCTCCAAGATGCCCGCTTCGCCAACCGTATCTCATGAGGGATTATCATCGGATCGCTTCGATAAAGCGCAACAGTTGATTGACCAGTACGGCACTGAGGAAGGGCTTCGCCGTTTCAGGGAGATGGATCCGGAGGCGGCTCAACAATTTGATCAGGAACGTCGCTCACCGCCCACCCGTGAAATACCAGATGAGGCTGAATCCCCGACACAGTAGTGGGGCAACACTATCTCCATAAAAAAAGCGGTCTCCCTATGTAACGCAGGAGACCGCTTTTTTGCGCTTATAACGTTGCTTCCCTTTCGCACTTCACGATTTACAACTCACCCTGATAATAGAGACAATGTGCTGTGATGGGACACTGATCGCATTTCGGCTTACGTGCGTCACATATCTGGCGTCCAAATGCGATAAGGTTCATGTGAAACGGATACGCTTCGCCTTCGGGAATGATTTGCGGCATCAATTCATGTGCTTTCTCCGCAGTACAATTAGATGGCACGAACCCAAGCCGTTTGCTGATCCGCAAAACGTGCGTATCCACAGGGAACACATCACGACCACAAGCAAAAGCAAGTGTGACAGACACCGTCTTGATGCCGATACCTTTGTGCTGAGACAACAGTTGTATCGCGTCTTTGGTCTCCATCTCGCGGATGAATTCCAGATCCAACTCACCGTATTCTGCCTTGAGCCACGTCAAGAAATTCTTGATTGTCCGGCTCTTCTGGCCGCTCAACCCCGCAATCTTGATAGCGTCCGCAATCTCCTCCACATCGGCATCGAGTGCCTCTTCCCACGTCGGATAGCGTTCTTTGAGGACTGCGAACCCTTTATCACGGTTGACATCGTTTGTGTTCTGGGACAAGACTGTAAGTATCAAACACTCAAGCACATCTTCTTCTATGTCCGGTTCGGGTGCACCGTAAAGTTCTTCTAAAGCGTCAGAAACTAACTCCGTTTTCTGCTCAAGATCCAAATCATACCTCCCCCACCAAAAGTTATTATGAGGATTGTCCAGTATCTAAGAGTTCTATACCATCACGTGCGGAGTTGACTTGGAAGCGGATCACATACACACGGTTAGGGGCTATACCGCTTTCACAATACGAAATCAGTAGCGATCCATCTTCCATCTGAAGTCCGCCGGGATAGCCGTAACAAGACACATCGAGCGGAAGTTCCGGTGTCCAATCCATGCCCCCGTCCCGGCTCAAAAATACATACAGCCCACCTTGATAAGTTGTAACACAGACGAGTGTGTCATCCGCAAGCACGAACAATCGCGGTGCTTTGACCGTCCCACCTCCGACCATCTGCCCAGACTCACGCCAGCTAACGCCATCGTCATCTGAGAAGAGGATGCCGCCATCGGGGCGCGACACCATAACGAGACGGCCGCTGTCAAAACGAGCGATGGCAGGTTCGTCCACATCCACCCCTTCGCGCCGGATAGTAGAGACGGTATACCACGTCTTCCCAGAATCGTCGGAACGACGAATTGCACCAAAGAGATGGTCCTCCTCCTGACTTGAACAGTAGGTGGGCCAAAGGATACCTCCGTCGGGCAGTTGGATCGCCTGACCGTGACTCCTTTCGTAAAACGAACCCGGACTGTCCAGCCAAATCGGTTCACTCCACGTTGTTCCGCTGTCGGTCGATCTAATCACACACTGCTGCGTATTCAGTCCATTGAGATCCTTGCGGAAAGCTAGAGGCGCTTCCGAGAATCCGTACCAAGATGCCTGCACATTAATAAAACAAAGTACCGTGTTATCTTGGCAGGCAAACAGTGTTACCGGACCGTCATCTAAAGGAATGTCTGTCAATCCAATAGGTTTGCTCCAGGTACAACCGTCATCGGCGGAATGGGCTGCCATTGAGCGTCCGCCTGTTGGGGCAACAAAATCCACGGGCCAACCTTCAGCGGCGTAGCGCTCGCCGGTTTCCTTCTCAAACAGTCGCGGCGACGCAAACGAGGCGTGCCAGTAGCCAGCGGAATGGCCGAGCAGCAGATTGCCGTTGGGCATCCGCTCCAGCGCCCCAGCCCAGCCAATAAAATCACCGAGTCCGGGGAACGGGGCAGGACGATTGAAATCCCAGCCAGTAACGCATACCCTTGCCTCCTCAGCTGCAAGTGGTTTTGTTGTCGTAGCGTCCATTTCTTCTCCTATGGTGGATTCTAAAAATAAATAGACATTTTCGCCTTCAGTAGAGGCGGTTTCCAATCGAACTGCATCGGCACGTCCCGAAAATCGGGATCCCGTGACTATAGGACGAGGAGAACAGTAGGTGCGGTTTCTAACCGCACCGGTGCCGACTTAGCCTGCCGCGATTTATCGGGGAGCATCCTCGATAAATCGGGATTTGGAGTGTCTCACTAATTCTAAGGTCCATCATAAATGAATGGGAATTGGAGGAACCGATACAGGCAGTGTTGAGATCTATTACTCACGTCGCTGACGATAAAGGTTAGGGTCAATCGCTGCAGCCATCGCACACACATCCAAATCCTCACCGAGGAACGCTTGAACCTTCTCTGCAATCTCTATCGGGCGTTGAAGTGCCTCCGAATACGCCACATCAAGCATCAGGATATTGCGTTGAGCCAGCCCCCGCTTCACCTCACAGACCTGCTGCTCAAAGATCTTGCCCAACTCTACATCGGACAGGTTGCCACCGCTTTTTCCTTGACGTTGGAGCATCACCCACTGAGAGGCGAGCACTTCGCTGATGTTACGCTCCATGAAGATAACTCGATAGCTGAATTGAGGAGGCAGAAACGGAATCAGTTGGACGATGATTTTCACCGCTTTGCCCTTCGCTTCAGGCAGCCACGCACAATCCCGCCGAAGCCGTTTCACCTGCTCGTATTCAAAATAGCCGTGCGGGTTGTCAGCGTCCGCCTTCCGCACACCATCGGTCAAGCACGGGTAGTCAGCGGCAGCTAACATCTGCATCAGCATTGAGGTGCCGGACCGCGGGAGACCGGACACCACTGTGACGAATTCATTCCGGTTCTGCGTTCCTTCCTGTGGAGTAACAGATTGAGCAAGGGAACCCATCTCCATTCTCTCCTGCGACTCATGTGCCAACGGTTCTTACCCAGTGATGTAGCTGCTGTCTGTCAAGATTTTTCCGAAAATTTCCCATTCTCCAGCTCAAGATACCGCTTCAGCAGCCGCTCCTGTTTCCTTGTTAGCGCTTTAGGAATTTCAATGACAACAGTGACAATAAGATCTCCGTTCTCGTTTTCAGATTTTTTGATCCCCTGACCAGTTAGCCGGAAGGTTTGATTGGGCTGTGTTCCTCGTGGAAGGTTCAATACGATCGGATCGGTCAGCGTTGGAATATGAACTTCCCCACCGAGGCTGGCTGTCGCAAAACCAACTGGAACCTGACATCGCAAATCATACCCATCACGTTGCAAGACCGGGTGCGACTTGACAACAACATCAACAAACAGATCTCCATAAGGTCCCCCGCGCGAGCCACACTCCCCCTGACCGGGCAAGCGTAACGATTTCCCGGTCTCAATTCCCGGTGGCATCTTCACCAGTAAAGATCGCTCCTTGCGGACGGCACCCGTCCCGCGACAGCCCCGACACGGCTGGTGAATTAGGACACCCGTCCCTTGGCAGCGTTCGCACAGCTTACTCTCCTTTCTGCTATCCCGCAGTAACTGGTCGAGAAGCTCGCCGTTGCCCATGCAGCTGGGACAAGTTGATTCGGGTGACCCCATTTGCGCGCCTGTGCCATCACAACTTTCGCACTCCTCGTTGCGGTGAACACGGATGGAACGCTCCGTTCCCAACATGGCTTCAGTAAATGGGAGGGTTAGATCAGTTCTTAGGTTGGAACCCCGTCTTCCCTCCGCTTTAACCGTTCGTCTCGCTTTTGTTCTTCGTTTCGTCTGCGGGCCCGACCTAAACACACCATCAAAGAAGTCATTGATTTTGGAATCGCCATCTCCAGAAGTTGCCCTATCGTATCCTAACGATTCATCGCCGATGCGCTGCGGACCGAGTTCGATCAGAGCCTGATAAGCTATCGTGGCCTCTTTGAACCGCTCTTCCGCCCGCTTATCCCCCCGACTTTTGTCGGGATGACATTGCAGCGCAATTTTGCGATAGGCTTTCTTTATTTCATCGAGGGTCGCATTTCGACTTACACCAAGGATCCGATAGTAGTCTTTCTGCCTCACCGATTTCTCTCCTCACATCCGCCAAATCTAAACAGTCGGAATTTTTGACCAAGACCTCACTGCAAATTTATATTCACCTTTGGAGTAACAATACCCGCTTTGTCCCCTTGTTTGAAGCCTGTCGGACAAGTGCCTTTAGGTCAAGGATCTCATCGACAGGGACTGCTGGACGATTGAAGCGTAGGGTCTGTTTCATCACCATTCTTCGTTTCGATTTTGTATATTTGAGTTGGATGGAGCCAACGCGGTTGTCAATCTCACGGTCTTCAGGCACAGAGTCCACCGAAAATAGAGACGATAGATTGACAACAACCTCGTCCGAAAAGGTAACTGCTTTCCCGATGATGACCGGGTGTGTTCTGTTTTCTTCACTGAGCAACGCAGCGTAAGGATGCTTAACCAGCGGCAACTCAAGGACATACTGCTGACCAATAGCAAAAAGATAATCCTCACACCACCAGTTGAGGACAATCTTCAGGTCCTCCTCCATAGCATCAAGTTTTGGAACCGAAACCTTCTCCAACTTCGCACGATCATCAAGTTCCATGTATTCATGCAGGAATTTTAACTGCTCATCAGGGTTGATATATTTCAATTGACTTCGTAGCTTCGTATTGAATGCGCCCGTTACAGTGAGTGTCTGAGTAACCTTGACTGACAGATCGTCTTCCACCTGTATCCGCGTCTCAACACGCTTGAGGTTTGATGATGCCTCGATTGTTGGGCTTTTTGCAAATCGGTATAATTGATCTTGCATCCTGCCATTTTCATCGGAAGAGGTAGCCCCTTGGTTCAACCCGTCCCGTTCCTTCATAAGAAAATCAGGATTGACGATGAGTGCCCATCGATCCTGATCGCTGGCAGGGAGATCGCCAAACGCACAAGTTTCCGCTGTCGCATCTAACCAAATAAGTCCGCCGTCGCTATCCTCCTCCACGGCGAGAATCATGTGATTAAAATACGCGAGCGAGGGGATCTCACGAACAATCCTGCTGGACTCACCCGCGGAAATCAGCACCGGGTAGGATTGGATACCGACCGCCGATAACATTGTACTGAGCAGCGTCGTCTTATCCTTGCAGTCCCCATACCCCTCCTTAAAAATTTCGGGGGCAGAATGTGGCTTTATCGCCCATATCCCGAGCTCAATACCGACATAATCGATGTTCGTCGCAACATATTCGTAGAGCCGTTTAATCTTCTCCTTTCGGCTCCATGCCCCCCTCAGCAATGCCTTGGTCTTCTGCTCAATTTCCGGCGTCACATAATCCTGCTCGCGGATAAGCGTTCCGTACCACTTCATGAGTTTATCCCACGAGTCCAGTGAGGTGATATTGATACTGTAAGCGAGATCCTCAACGGCTGGCATGAATGCCTCTTCACGGAGCGGGGGAACATCGCGTAGTTCAAATGTATGGGTACGCGCATAGCGAGTTTCTGTGATTATCGGTTCGTTTCCAACGGCTTGCGGACTGGTAATCTGGTAGTAGATCGCTTTCTTTTTTGGTGTATGAATCGTAAAGCGGTAACGCTGCACAGGCACGGAAGTTTGGAAGTAGACCTGGTGCCAGAATTCTCCCTGCATCAGATGCCCCCGATTGTTGGATGAATAAGCGTAGTCGATGATGCAATCGTCGGACATCTCCGGCATTGAAAAGTGCATTAGACGAGCATCTACAAACAGCCCCGCCTCGACCGCACTCGGCGGTGGAATATTTTTCACAATGCTTCGTTGATCAAGATCGACTACACGACCATCGGACGTGAGGGTTCGGGCATGATGAATTGTGATGTCATCGTTTCCACGTGTGTACGGAATGCTAACCTTACCAAACTTATGTCCTGTATCGTTAAAGATTTTCACAATCCGACGCGTGGAATAGACGTAGCTACTGTCTTCATTGACGTTCATCACCTCTGTTTCCCAAAGCACAACCGCACCACTATCGGGAAAATCATCTGCCCGCGGAGCATCAGCGAGTAACGCTTGAATCTCCGCCTCATCCGCTTCTGAAACGAAATTATAGGAAATTAAGGTGCGCTGGGACGGTCCGCTGTCAGCCTCGGTAGACGCTTCTCCAAATTCATCGTCGGAACGATCCAGGTCCGGCTCAAGCGACACGGAATCAGCCAGCACCGAACGACGTTTTCCCAGATAGGTCCTTTGCGCAAGCGTGCCATCCGAAGCGTTCGGCAGTTCTTTGCGCGACGCAACTCCATCTCCATTATCGTCAAGGTGCGGATGCTCCGACTGAACAGAACCATCGCTTTCATACCACGTTGACACGCGCTCTTGGGTATATAAAAACGCCTCTAACAGCGAAATCGCCCCATTGTCATCCCCATCAGCGGCACCGTCCGAAAAGGCATTGATGAAGATATTCCCAAATCCCGACCGCATATAACCCTCACGCGCTGAACACGCCGTGATGATTGTCCGTCCCTTCTTACTCACTTGAGACACGAAACGCGCGCTATAGGGGAATCCGAAGACTAACACCATCTGCTCTGCAGGAATCTGATTGATGAGCGCAGCCCATTCTATATCCCTGATATCCCGTCCAGGCGAGTTGAATTTTAGCCCATCTGCCGTTTTGGTTGCATGACCGACCATGAAGAGGATGAATCGGTCCCCCGACTGAACCCGCCCCTGTAAATCAGAAAAAGCAGCCTCAATCTCAGGCTTCGTTGATTTCCCATCAACTAAATCTGACGCCTCTCCATCATTTTCAAACAGAAATGTGACATGTTCCGGTGCATATCCGTATTCCTCTATCAGCAAGCTACGCATCCCTGAGGTCGCATTCCAAAATTCATCGTAAAAGGATTTCTCGCCGCCAACACCGCCAATGATAAGTGCGTAATCTTCGGCAGAAGTATCCGGTGCAATAAACAGAATGCAACTCAAAATCAGGCACACACTAAAAACAGAAAGTGGGAAAGTGGGAAAGTGAGCAAGTGAGCAAAGACAGGGGCTGCTACTCGTTACTTTTCTCCCTTTCTCCCCTTCTCCCCTTCTCACTTTCATTGCCTTTTCTCCCTTGATCCCTCTCATTACGACAACTCCTCCCGGACGAATGTACCACTTTTCCCGCCAGTCTTTTTGACCAATCGAATATCAGAAATCTTCATCTCCCTGTCAACCGATTTACACATATCGTAGACCGTCAAACCGGCGACAGAAACAGCGGTCATAGCCTCCATCTCAACACCTGTCCGCCCGACGGTCTGTACCTCCGCCTCAATCTCGACGCGATGTTCTGCTTCATTAATCGACAGATCAACTTTGACAGAGGTCAACGCAAGCGGATGGCACAGGGGAATAAGATCTCCGGTACGCTTGGTCGCCATGATACCAGCGAGACGAGCCACTTCGAGGACATCCCCTTTTGCGAAACCCCGTTCAGCGATTAATCGGAGCGTCTCTAGCTTTGCAAACACATGCCCACGTGCCACCGCAACGCGCAGAGTTTCCGCCTTCGGTGTAACATCCACCATGCGAGCATGCCCCTTTTCGTCAAAATGTGTGAGTTTATTCACTGTATCCTCCACCTGAAACCACTGACGTCACCCGATCAAACTGTGGCTTGAGTGCGGGATAGAGAGCGCCGTAGATCTGGTAGTACTCCTCATAAATTCTTACATTGTCAGCGTTCGGTTGCGTCGCTGATGTGATTTTGATAATTTCATCTGCTGCGCTCTCAACGCTGTCGTAAACCCCCGTTCCAACACCAGCGAGAATCGCTGCGCCAAATGCAGGTCCTTCAGCGATGTTAATCGTAACCAATTCAGTGTTGAAGACATCAGTTTGGATTTGCCGCCAGAGCGAACTCCGCGCGCCACCGCCCGTGGCGTAGATCCGCTCAATGGGTGTTCCTAACCCACGAATAATCTCCAGCGAATCACGTAGGGCGTAGGCAATGCCTTCCATCACAGATCGAATCAGATGCGGCTTGCCGTGCCGCAACGTCATACCGAAGAAGGCCGCCTTGGCGTTTGCATCCGCGTGCGGTGTCCGTTCACCGGTGAGGTAGGGTAGAAAGATTAAGCCCTCGCTGCCAACAGGCGCTTCTGCGGCACGCTGGGTCAAAATCTCATACGGATCGACCCCTTCGATTTCAGCCTCCACGACCTCTGAATCACCCAAATTATCGCGAAACCAGCGGAGTGCACCCCCGGCTGAAAGGACCACGCCCATCAGATACCACTTATGCGGTGCAGAATGACAGAAGCTGTGCGCCTGCAGGTTCGGGTCCACTTTGGCTTCATCGGTATGTGCAACGATAGCGCCCGACGTCCCGATACTCGCCGAGACCCGACCCTCTTTGACAATCCCATTGCCAACTGCGCTACAGGCGTTGTCCGCCCCACCACCGACAACCGGAGTCCCCACAGAAAGCCCCGTCAATTCGGCAGCCTCAGCGGTAATCTTTCCACAAACGTCAACCGATTCGCACACCCCCGGTAGGAGTGCTCGGTCGATCCCCAGCTTGTGCAATACTTCCTCAGACCAGCATCGTTGCCGCACATCGAACAGGAGTGTCCCAGCCGCATCGGACACCTCCGCAGCGAGCTCCCCTGTCAACCGGAATCGGACGTAATCTTTGGGGAGCAACATTGTGGCGGTCTGTTCCAGAATCTCCGGCTCGTTGTCTCGCACCCAGATCACTTTCGGCGCGGTAAATCCCTCAAGTGCAGGGTTACACGTGCTCCGCACTAACATATCCTCACCGACAGTCTCTGTGATGTAGTCGCACTGCTCCGTCGTCCGCACATCACACCATAGCATCGCCGGACGTAGGACACGGTGCCCCTTGTCCATCAGCACCAAGCCGTGCATCTGACCGGAAAGTCCTAACCCCTTGACCTCCTTAGGCAAAACTTGCGACTCGGCAAGCACCCTCTGGATGGACCTTACCGTTGCTCGCCACCAATCCGCTGGGTCCTGCTCCGCCCATTTCGGTTGAGGCGTGTGCAGCGGATATTCTTCCAAGGCGCTGGCATGTTGTTGACCGCTTTCATCAACAAGGATCGTCTTCGCCCCTGTTGTTCCAACGTCAATGCCGATGAGATATGCCATAAATCATTTCCCACAAATTGTGAGGTGCAATATATCAGTGAGTCAAAATCCTATCTTGAGATTCCCTTCATTGGTCAATAGATTGACTCTTAAGAGAGGTAAGTGGAACCAAGAGATCATCAACGACAGGCTGCCACCCGGGCAACACATGAGATTGGACCCGCGCGTCATTACTGAACCGTTCAATGGTTCTAGATGAATCAGAGATGAATTGCACCACTTCAATCGTGCCCTCCCTTGAACGTACAAGCCAGCACTCATCAACCCCCATCCGTTGATAGTCCGCGAGTTTGTCCAAAACGTTTTGTTGTGATTCGCTCGGGGAGACAATTTCGACAACCAAATCTGGGGCGATGTCAAGGAAAGGGAGTTCTTCCATATTATCCAACCCCAACTGTGCAATCCGTTCAAAGCTGATGTAAAGCACATCTGGTTGTCGAGTCCGCAACGGTGTTCGACTAATCATGATGTCAACGGGGGCGTACACGACAAGCCCTAATAGGTTCGTATCCACATAATTTGCCATCGGTTGAAAGATTTTTCTCGAGTGCCATTGGTGTCCAAACAGCAGTGCAGGCTCCATAATCAATTTCCCGTCGATCACCTCATATCGCTGCATGGTTTCTGGCAGCGCGAGGTAGTCATCATAAGTCAAGAGTTCTTGTGTCATATATAATCACCTTCAGTTCGGATCAAACCGTGGAATAGCTATGTAGGTTAAGACATTATGTTTGAAGTGATTTCATCAAGGGATTGATAGGAATTTACACCTGTCACATTTACCTACTTTTATCTTCTGACATTAGGGAGTATGTCGGACCACACGTCCCGGCAGTTGTCCTGTGGGGTCTCCGTCGTCAATCACGGGAACACCGTTGACCAATACCCAGTTCACGCCGACTGCCGGCTGCACCGGGTCCTGCCATGTTGCCCGATCCGCAACCGTCTCCGGGTCAAAGACAACCAAATCCGCAGCCAACCCTTCAGCGACCCGTCCGCGGTCTTTTATCCCAAAACGTGCCGCCGGGAACCCACTCATCTTGTAGACCGCTTCCTGTAGGGACACCAGTTGGCGCTCCCTGACGAAGCGTCCAAGGTACTGCACAAAGCAGCCGTATCCCCGCGGATGCGGATGGGGAATATCATAAACACCGTCGCTGGCAATCATCATGCGCGGATGAACAGCCGTGCGGTCAATCGTTACTTTGTTATCCTCTGGCGGTGTCTGCCAAGGAAAAACGAACGTCTCTATCCCTTCCTCCTCAAGCATCAGATCGTAAGCGAAGTCCTCGCGGGACTTACCCACACTTTCGGCGGCGTCCGATAGGGTCATCCCGATGAACCGACCGGAACGGTTATAGCCAACAATCTGATCGCCACGCCCCAACTGCTCTCGGATATGGGGCAGGCACTTTTCACGCACCTCCGACCTCTCCATATTCGCCAAAACCTCTGTGAGGCTTCCCGCTTGGAACTCCGCCGGCAGCATCAGTGCGAGATGGGTCATCCCCGCGGGATAGAGATAGGACTCAAAGGTCAAATCAATGTCCTCACGGTCTACCTGCTCAAGCAGTGCGGCACTCTCGTCATCTACCCGCTCGTGAGAGATATGCACGGGGATACCCGATTGCTTGGCAAGTTCAAAGGTTTCTTCCCACGCCTTTTTCCGTCCGAGGATTCGGTAGCGGATATGTGCAGCATAGATTGCGCCGTATGAATCTGCCAACTTGCATAAAGTTACAAGTTCCCGGAGATCCGCATGGGCGCTCGGCTGATAGTCAAGCCCTAAGCACAGGCAACCCGCCCCCGCTTCCAACCACTCACGGGTCGTTTTCACCATGGCAGCCAACTCTTCATCGGTAGCCGGTCGGGGGTCCCACCCCATCGCCCCTAAACGGACCGCACAATGCGGCACCTGCGGGTAAACATTGGCGGGAGTATTGCCGGGAAAGATGCTTAGATAATCTTCAGCGGTGGGCCAATCGAGAGTGAATTCCGCATCCCCAATCGCAAACTGGGTATAACGCCACATCTCCTGCGCTTGCTCCGGTGGAAGCGGTGCCCAGCCAAACCCGTCCGGTGCAGTCAACTGAGTGGTCACGCCCTGACGGACAGCTCCCAACTGATCTCGACCACCCACCAACGAGATCTCCGAATGGACATGGACGTCAATGAAGCCGGGACTCACAACCTGTCCCGCCGCACTGATACTCCGGTTTGCCTGTGTGGGATCTAATTTCCCGATGGCGGCGATCTGGTCACCAACGACACCCACATCGGCGGGGAAAGGCTCGCGCTCACCTGTGCCATCGGCAATCTTTCCACCGTGAATAATATAGTCAAATTGCATCAAGTATTCTCCATTACTGTGTTGGGGAGATTATCCTGCTATCCGTTACCAACTCCTGTAAATTTAGATTTTCAGTTGACAGGGAAAAAGGGATCAGGTATGATGTGAATCAGGCGTAAACATAAATATAGGTTGTTTTGAATCCCGGTGACCTATTGGGGAGCATCGGGGAGGAGAAATGTACGAATGCACAATAAATCTCATCGGTTCGGTCTCTTTATAACACTCTTTCTTCTTGGCATCGTTTTTGGTGGGTGTGACGATGCGGGCTCGGGTGGCAGCGGATCGGTAAGCCTGCTCAGGGATGAGCCTGTGATTCTGGACTCCACCCTCGCCATCAACGTCAGCGATGATCGTCCGGATGGAATTACTGACACCTTCTTCGAAACGAGCGATCGGATTTACTTATGGATCTTTTGGGTGAACGTCAAAGGACGACATACCGTTGAGGTCAACTGGTTTTCGCCACAGAACGACATAGACGACCCGCCCTTCCGAGAAGACCAAGAAACCTTCGCCTCCTCAACAGGGGATCAGATCACTTGGTTCTATATAGATGCTCCTTCCGGCAGCTTTCCCGAGGGCGAATGGTTTGTCGAAATCTTTCTGGACGGATTGTTCGAGCGGAGCCACGTATTTGACGTTAGGCGCTGACCGACATTCCTACCAAAATCTCACCTTTTTCAACTAGTATAGGACTTACGCAGTTGAACGATGAGGTGTTGTAATTGGGTGGTTCATCGCCAATACGGGGCAAGATGCCCCACCTACGATTGGTGTAGAGTCTGAACATACCCTTCGACACTTGATAAATTGGGCAACTACAATTTGAAGTGCGTAACTCCTATAAATAATATATTTACATTGCTACATCGGAAATCCCTGCTATTTACGAAAATAAAATGAGATCTCCGATATCTTGTTCTCTCGCAGATTTGCAAAGTTCAAGCAGTCTCTCCTCGTCCTCAGTTAAGGAATCATCACCTTCTAAGTGGTCAATGATAGTTTCCACGTTAACAATAACATTACCACCGCAACCCAATAAGCTAGCAACATTCCATATTTCCTCACCAACGTCGACATAGCCGATAGGACTTATTGTTGCGGTATAATCACCTATCCTCTGTTCTTCAGCCATTGTTGATTCCTTCCTGATTTTTGATTCATCCAGAGTAGTCGCGCTGTTCTTTACATCAACTCCCGACCAACAATCAGGCGATACGCTTCCAGATATTTTTCGCTGGTCTGATTGATGACCTCCGCTGGCAGCTCAGGTGCCGGGGGCTCTTTGTTCCAGCCAACATCGCTTAGATAATCGCGGACATACTGTTTGTCAAAGCTGGGTGGAGAACCGCCGGGTTTATATTCGTCTTTGGGCCAAAATCGAGACGAATCGGGGGTGAACACCTCATCAATGAGAATCAGTTGACCGTCAATCTGTCCGAACTCGAACTTGGTGTCACAGAGGATAATTCCGGACTTTTCAGCGTGTTCGCTCGCAGCCTCAAACAGCGCAAAACTGGTCTGGATAATCTTATCAGACAAATCTTGTCCAATCACCTCCACCATCTCTGCGATTGAGATGTTCTCATCATGCTCTCCCTGCTCCGCTTTCGTGGAAGGCGTGAAAATAAGCTCTGGCAAACGCTCCGACTCCGTAAGTCCTGCCGGCATTTTCTCCCCACATACCGTTCCAGCCTCTTTATACTCCGACCACGCGGAGCCCGCGATGTAGCCGCGCACGACACACTCGATATCGATCCGATTTGCCTTTCGGACAAACATTGACCGCCCTTCAAGCACTTCTGCATCGGCTTGTAGAACGTCAGGGTACTGTGAAACATCAGTGCTGATAATGTGATTATCGACGATTGACTTTGTGTAATCGAACCAGAACTCAGAGAGTCCCGTCAGGATTTGTCCCTTGTACGGAATTCCATTCGGCAGTACGACGTCGAACGCCGAAATCCGGTCCGTCGAGATAATTAATAATTCATCGCCGAGGTCATAGAGGTCTCGGACTTTACCTCTGTTGGCGAGCGCAACATTCGTTAGATTCGTTTCTGTGATAACGTTTTGTGACATTACTAACTCCATCAAATATAGAATTGTTGGTGTTACGGCAAAATTATGATAATATTGTCTAAGTTACGCTACGCCTTTTGCACCATATAGCAAAAGGCGTAGCTTGAGCACTTTGCGAGCTCATCTCCCTCAATCCTTCTTTGCAGGGGTTTTAGAACTCTTCCCAGCGGGAGCAGGATTCGCGGCAGGTTTTGAGTCAGGTTGTTGACTTGGAAGTTGTTTGATTGGTGGATCTGGCCACGGTTCCAGAGGTTTCACCTTCACGAGCAAATCTTCATTTAGGACTTTACCTTTAGGTTTTTGGACAGATTGTGGGACTAAATTCTTTTTAGGAGGCGGATCGGGCCATGGTTCCAAAGGCTTCACCTCTATAAGGGTGTCTTTATTTAGAGCTTTACTTTTGGGTTCTCTCTTGCTCCTAGACATTTCTTGCCTCCGGTGTTTGCATTCCTTTATACTTCCCATCAACCGCTAAAACTGAGCAGAGCCATTAATTGATCAATTCCTCAAAAACGGACAAGCAATATTCCCAGTATTCAACAGCGTATTTTTTGACCTCCTCCGGTTGACCCGCCAAGTCCATATACTTTTGAATCCAACCAAGCAACAGTTCTTCGGATGCCTTTTTGATGACACACCCCTCCATATCATAAGCGATATCGCAAAAATTGTCCAGATCTTCTTCATCAAGATGAAAATCGACCTCGCGATAGAGAACCAAATTCACCATCAGCGCAGTCGTAATTTGGCGGGCGGTATCGGACTCGGTATCCGGTGGATAGTCGACAGAGAAGATTTCTTCTTGTGGTAATGCTTGGAGGTAGCTAAATCGGTGGTCGATATAGTCCATCTGTTGATTGACGATGTTTATGTCAGCAAGACTCATCAAGGACCGGAGGTTAGCGGATAGCTGATAAAGTGAAAGCTGCGGGGCATCAATTGCCAGCTTTCGCTCAACAACCAACTCCAGAAAGTCACGTTCCCATTCATTATACGCGGGAATCTTTTCTGGATCGAGATGCACTGCTTGGGAGGTAAGGACCGCCTTTTCAAGGGTATTCTGGGAGCGGTCTATCAACTTATCAATGAGCGTATTACCGATTTGATAGAATTTAATCAGCCGGTTGCTGTTCAGGAGGCGAATCGATTTGTCGAGAACACCGTCGCAACCATATTCCAACCCCAAACTTGTCAGGGTAAACGCTTCTTGAATCTGCCCCCGAATCTCCGCGCGAGAGGAAAGGTCTTCTACTTTGATCTCAACCAACTTTTGAGCGAGGGAGGCAATATCGTGGTGAATTTTGTCCTGATGTGCGGGTGAAATCCGACCCGTCTTTTGTCCGTGTTCAAGCGTTTGGACGAGAAACAATCGACTATCGTAATGGGTCAGCGCGTCAGCATCAAATATCTTCTCATTCCTCGTCAACTTCAGACGCCTCCTTGTCCTCCAAGTTAAGTTGATCGAGGTCTACTTTTTCGAGAATCTCCGTTTCGGTGATGTCAATGCCAGCTGCCTTATCGCGCCTCTTGACTCGTTCTTCCTGTTCCTCCTTCGCGCGTTCAAGCGACCCCCACAGTTCCTCACCTAACTCATCTTCCCGATCTAACCCAAAGAGTTCATACAGCACACGAACGAATAGGTCGGCATCCGCTTCCCAAATGGCGTCCATAACTGCCCGCGCCCGCTCATCTGCGTAGCCGATACCCGGCGTTGACGGATCGACCAATCCCTCCTCAATAAACAGTGCTTTGAATTCCTCGTCCATCTCGACGCGTCCACTCAATAGACTGCCGATAATCCCAACATCAATCTCGGAGAGCAAATCTCCAAGTTCGTCCACCTCACACTCCGATAGTTCAAACAGCCATAAATCGAGCGTCTTTTCATCGAGCTTGCCGCTGCGCCACAAAACAAAATCCATCATCTCTTCAAATTGATCGGGCGACAGACACGGCAACAAAGCGGACGCTGTCCCCGTACCAAGCCTGGCATCCAAGATCTGCAGCACATCTTCCATGGCGCTCATCTGGATTAACTCGGTACAGTCCGGGACGAGATAATACAACTCCTCACGCGCCTTCGCGTCACGGGTGGATGAAATGACTTCCAGCTGTTGGTCTACTGTGTATCCCTGAAACAGTGCTTCAGCCGCCGACGTTGACATCCTTAGTAGTTTCTGGGCTTCCAGCTGTGGGTCGATGAGTCTTGTGCTACTCACACTCATATCTCCCTCATTGGGTGGAAATCTTAGTAGTTCTCTCGGACGAAATTCAGATTTTTTATTGCTGAGGCTATCGGATCATCGTCTGCCGGCGTTTCGAGCACATACCAACCGTCATAGCCAATTGTGTGGGTGGCTGCGATAACCGCGGGAAAATCAACACCGCCCTCGCCAGCGTGGCTGCCAGAAGTGTCTTTGATGTGCATCTGCGCGATCGCACTTCCGAGCTGACGGATCTCTTCGGCCGCGTCATATCCAAGTCCTGTGGCATTGCCCATATCGTAATAAACACCAACCGCCGGGGAGTCAACCTGATCGAGGATCTGTTGATGTTCTGCAGCGCTCAACGTCGATTCCAGCGCGAGACAAACGTTATGTTGTTCCGCCGTCGCCGCCGCCGCCTTCACCCCATCTATGAAACGTTCTGACGTGATATGCGCCGTTTCGATCTTGCCGTTGCCAAAAAACGGCACAAGAATGACCTTCGCTCCAAGTTTCGGACAGACCGACGAGAGATGGTCCAACATTGCGATCCCTTCGGCTCGCGTTGCGTCGTCTGAATGCGCGAACGTATAGGCAGTGAAACCGCCCGGAGAGAGAGCCGGCGTTTCAATGCCAGCCGCCTCGGATAACGCTCTGATGTCATCTACACCGGACTCCGTCCAAAGTGGGTGCTCACGATAATCGGCACCGATACATATTTCCACGCCATCAAAACCAATCTCTTTCGCTTTGCCGAATATCTCTTCAAAGGGCAGATTTAACATACCATCTCGGATGCCAACTTTCATATTTCTCTCCTGCAGGGGCTCATTCATAATCGGAAGGGATTACCTCTAAAATAGTTGCGATATAATACCATCTTTGAATTATCAGTGTCAAGAGCCGTAGGCAGAAACCTTCCCAATATCAGACTGGCAGGCGGTTTTCGATTGTCCACTACCTTAACCTATGCTACTATAGCGAGAAGGAGAGAATACAACAAGATACGATGCATTGGAGAGGAAATGTCCTTTATGAAACAACGGATACTTTTCACCTGTTGTTTGCTTGTTATTTCAGTTGGAAATGCTGTAGGGGGATGGGTGGAAGTCAATCCGGCGGAGATTGAGAAAATGATGCAGCTACCTCAAGACGATTGGTTAAATTTAACACTAATGGGCACGAAAATCGGGTATGCCCATCTCTATACGGAAAAATCAAGATATGAAGACGAGGAAGCCATCCGAGTGCGCGCTGACATGGTGATGGACCTCAAGCGTACTGGCGCCAGATTAAGACTCACAACAACCCGGATCTCGTATGTCGGTATGGATCTCGTGCCTCGCTATTTTATTTCTACCTCCAATGAGACAGGACAAGAAAAACAGGTTGAAGGGCGTATCAAAGATGGTGTTGCTTACCTCGAAACAAGCCTCGCAGGAAAAACGACTCAGAGTGAAACTTCAATTCCAGCCGACACAATTTTTGAACAGATGATCGGTTATTTTCTACTGCGACGCAGCATCAAAGTCGGCGATACGTATACGCTGCGCGTATTCAATCTGGACCTCATGAAACCCGTGAAAACGGACATCAAAGTCCTGCAAGAAGATCAACTCGAATTTGACGGCAAGATAGAGCCGGTCTACATCATCGATTACACGATGGACATCATGGGAGGGCTTACGACAAAACAGTGGTTGGGGCATAATGGCACAATATATCGGATGGAAGTCGGACTGATGGGACTCAAGATGGTCCTGGCAAAGACCGATATGAAAACAGCACTTGGCGAATCGGGAGAGGTGGATGTTATCCTGAACACAAAAATCTTCGCCCAAGGAGAACAGCCAACACCCGGTGCACGCCGTCTCAAGGCACGGCTGCGGCTGACTGAGGGAGAATTGGAAAAAGCAGTAATGATAGATAGCCGCCAGAAACTGAAGATTGATAGCGACCCGCGCCACGGAATACTTGAGGTCAATGTCCCCGTGATAGATCGAGCGGAAACGCTGAATTTGCCCATACAAGACCAACACGAGGATGAGGAACCTGCACAATTCTTGAAATCAACTGTGTATATCCAAGCGGAACACCCAACGGTTCGGGCGAAAGCTGTCGAGGTACTTGATGGAGAGACTAATGCTTGGAAATCCGCACAGAAACTGTGCAGATGGGTGTACGAAAATATCCATGACAAGAACCTAAAGGTTGGATTCGGATCGGCATTACAAACATTAGAATCGCTGGAAGGAGATTGTACAGAACATACAGTCCTACTGATTGGAATGGCACGCTCCGTCGGTATCCCTGCGCGGGTTTGTGCGGGGCTTGTATTTCAAGGCGATGCTTTCTACTACCATTTTTGGCCCGAAGTATATGTAGGTGAGTGGGTAGCAATGGAGCCAACGCTCGGTCAAATCCAAGCAGATGCAAACCATATCCAACTTGCCGGCAGCGAGTTTGAGTCCAACTCCATGCTGGAATTCGGCGAAGGGGTGATGCGGACCCTGAATCAGCTTGAGATTGAGATTCTTGAGTGAAGTGTGGGGATATATTTTCCAACCGAAAAGCATGACAGCTATATTAATGGGCAATCAAAAACCGGATCCGGTATCAGCGGTTCATCTGCGCACCATGTTTCACATCCCGATTTATCAAGGATCCTCGTTCCGTGAGCGGAATCCTCGGAACGGGACTTGCGGGACAGCCCGTTTCACATTCTACACGCTCCTAATCTTTTGGCTTTCAGCCGCCACTGTTACTGCCAAATCTCCGCTCCATATTGTCCAAGTAGACACGGATAGTCTCCTCGTCAAATTTGAGGCACCGACTCTGCGATTCAACTCACAAGAAATTAATGAACGCACTTTTACTCAGATTTCTTTCGCAGGCGCAACCTTCACAACGGAGGTAGGACGCCCCAGCTTGCCTGTCTACTCACAACTAATTGGGGTTCCCATTGATGCCTCACCATATGCAACCGTGGTTGATTCCCGTCTTGAAGTCCGCCAAACCGAGCGCATTATCCCCGCCCAACCATCGAGGCTCATCAATCCCCAACCAACACTCATCATTGACACGAACTTTTACCGACGGGATCGTCCGTACCCAGCCAAACTTGTCGAAGTTAGACCGATCGGACTCATCCGCGGGCAGCAGGTTGCACGACTCCAAATCCAGCCGATTCAGTATAACCCCGCGAAATCACATCTCAAAATCTATCACGAATTGTTGATCCGAATAGATTTCAACGCCACCCCTTCATCCACCCAATCCCATCGGAATTCAAACCGATTTGCTGCGCCTTCCTTTGTGATAGAACCGTCGCAGGCTTTTGAGCAGCTCTTCCAAGCAAAACTACTCAATTACAATCAGGCAAAAGCATGGAGACGCTTGCCTCAAAGCGCCCCCGCTGCCCCCGCGGTACAACAGACGAACACCCCTTCCCAGAGATATAAAATCCTGATCAGCCGAACAGGGATGTATCAAATAAAATATAGCGAACTCAGACGCGCCGGTGCCACCCCCGAGGATATTGAACTTAGGACCCTAAAGATGGAAAATCGTGGACGCCAAGTCGGTCTTCATGTCTTTGACTACAACGCAGACGGTAGATTTAATCGAGACGACTCAATTGTGTTTTACGGGGATGCACCAATTGGGGATAGATTCACGGATACTAACGTGTATTGGCTGAGTTGGGGCGGCGTTCGTCGTTCACAGGTAACTGTTAGAGATGTTGCCCCAAAAACGCTGAATGCGCCCATTCCACTCGCTTTCAAGAAAACCTTGCACTTCGAACAAAACCGCAAATATGATCAGCTGCTTGATGTGAGATCTGAAGGGGCAGACCACTATTTCTGGGAAAGTTTGACAGGCGGAGCAGACGATAGGTTCAACCAGAAAGATTTCTCGGTTCAGCTGCCTCGTATAGCACCGAGAGGGCAAGTGAATCGAAATGCTGAAATTCGGATTAAGTTCCAAGGTGCATCGCGCAAACGGAACGCCAGACATCAGGCGCGCATTCTGTTTAACGGCGCGCAGCTTGGGGGAGTCGCCGAGTGGCGGCAGCAAGCTGGACCCTTAGTTCCGCGTAAGATCGAAATGTCGCGATTTAGTAAGCCTGAGGATACGAACGTTCTGAGGATCATTGCCGAAGATCAAAATGACACACCGGCAGGTGCACCTGACTTCTATCTGGATTGGTTTGAAGTCGATTATTGGCGCACCTTCGAAGCGTTTGAGGGGGTGCTTGAATTTAACTCAGAAACCGAGCCAAGAAGAATCGGACGGGTTCAGTACCGTGTGACAAACCTTCATCACCGTAATATTGATGTATATCAGATCCACGATGGAAGTATGGTTGCAAAACTCGCTAACGGTCGGGTTGAACATAAGGACGGCAATTTTCAGCTAATCCTTGAGGATAATTTGACATCGCCGACCAGTTATTTTGTCGTTGAGCGAGAGAGATATGCTCGGGTGGATCATATGATCCCCGCCAAGCCGTCAGTAATCAGCAACCCCGCCAATCAAGCAGACTATATCATTATCTCTCACAGCAATTTTATCAATAGTATCCAACCGCTCGCAACCTTCCGACGGTCACAAGGCTTAGCCGTCAAGGTTGTTGACATCGAGGAGGTATATGATCAGTTCAATCACGGAATTTTTAATCCGCTGGCAATCCAAAAGTTTTTACGTCACGCCTACATCCATTGGCGTACCCCTAAGCCCACATACGTCCTGTTAGTCGGCGACGCACACTACGACTATAAAAGCGCAACTGTCCAGTTATATCGGGAGGTACTGAACAGAGATTATGATCTCCACCCTATCTACGTACCAACTTTTCACGGTTGGGCACCAGCGAGTGGGGAAACCGCTATGGATCACCATTTTGTCACCGTCAGCGGCGACGATCCGCTGCCAGATATGTTTATCGGGCGACTCCCGGTGCAATCGCCGCACGAGTTGGATGCTACGGTGAAAAAAATTATCGATTATGAAGCAAAGCATCAACCCGGTTTATGGCAGGGCAGGCTGATGCAGGTAGCGGATAACGCGGTAAACAACGTCGGCGACGAGATCTTTGAGCAAAACAGCGAACAACTCATTGAGGAGTATATTCCCGTCGGCTACGATACCCGTAAGGTATATCTGCGACAGATCGAGAGTCCGGAACGGACCAACCAAGCTATCGTATCGACAATTGATGAGGGGGTCCTCGTCGCCGAATATTCGGGGCACGGCGGCACTCAAACGTGGGCAGATGAGGGTATTTTCCGCATCACGGACGCAGAGAATCTACAAAATGCACGCCTGCCGTTCATCATCACAACGACCTGTCTCAACGGGCAATTTGATCAACCCTTACAATTCGGACAACGCAGTTTAAGCGAACAATTTCTGATGGGCAGTGCGGGGGCTATTGGTGTCTTGAGCGCAACCCGTTTGACCTTTGCAACGGTCAATGCAGCGTTCGATAAAAATCTTTTTACCTCTATCTTCACCGTTAAACCTTCAACTCTCGGTGCAATTGTCGCTGATGCAAAAACGCAGTTCATGACGACTGCACCCCAACTGTGGATCCCTACCGCCACACAGTACACCCTCTTCGGTGATCCAGCAACCCGTCTCGCCGTGCCGGAACTGGAGATTCAAGTCGAGTTGGAGAACGTTGCGGTCGATCCGAGCAAAGAACTGATCATCCGCCATAATACTGTTGGACAATATCAACCTTCCCCCACCACGGGAACGGCAACGTTTCGCAAGGCGACCGACTTCAGCACCGGGACGATGTCGGCGCTGGCACTGTTCGCCAACGATTTGGATGACTCTTCACTTAACGATCTGCAGCAGCAAAAGAACGGCATCCAAGTGTGGCAAGGTGATTTTGGCGCGATCCGCATTCCTATTCCAGAGAACGTCGCCCCCGGCCGCGGTATCGTTCGTCTCCTTGCTCTCGACGATCAGCGGACAGCGGTGGGTGGGACGAAGTTCTGGACGTATCAGCCAGCTATCCTCGACATCCGTGAAGATCTTGATCCGCGTATCAATACACTAAATCTTTCGGCACTAATAGCAGACAATGAAGGACCCACAGGACTAAAACTGATAAAAGCAGCTTGGAGCGGTAGCGGAGAATCCAAGGAACATACAGTCGAAATGATACCCCACCCGGCACCCCCAACTCCCGCGGTGAATGGCGGTCGGTGGTACAAGCTGCAAACCGCAATCCCCCTGCCGAAAGGTGGGCAGACTATACAATATCAAATCGTAGTGACCGACCGCACCAATCATACCATCAGAACCGAGAAGAAATCTCTCAAGGTGCCCGAAGGTGCAAACATTGCCATTGTCTCCGCAGCGATCGCTCCCCTCCGCTACGCATTCTCAAAGGATAAACAAGCGCATACACTGACCGCCAAACTGGTGAACGATGGGGGCAAGAAAATCGATATCGCTATCGAGGTTTGGTTCGCAGAAGGGGATCCGGATCGGAATGGGGACAGCCAGATTGATCCGGAAGCAGATATACTTGGGCGTGTCTCGGTCAGAGCCGATACGTGGCATTCGGGGGAGACGCACCTTCAAGAAACGAAAGCAACATTGATTCTCCCTGAACCTTTGTCCACCGGCTTCCATCGAATCTATGTCTTCGCGGACCCAGAATCGCCCAGCGACGATCATGAGGATGGAGTTATCGGTCAGCTTGATGAACCCCGCTCGCTTGACAACAAAGGGTCCGGATTTTTTGTAGTCAACGAATTTACGCTGAAGGCTGACGAAGAACTCACCGCGTTCAGTTTGGATCGGATATTCGAGGTTGCATTCCCAATCGGAGCTGCCCTCAATCCCAAAACCACGCTATCCATCAATACAATCGAACTGCCTATCTCATCTCAACCCGACCTCCGTTTTGTCCCGCTTCCCCGCCGACCTGCATCGCAAATCGGAGCATATCAGATCGAGTTATATTCTGATACCGAGCGGTTGGTCAAACCAGCGTCACTCAAGTTCCGTTTAGATCTGGGGGCTCTGAAAGATCATTTACAGGCAAATCAGGGGCTGAATCCCGGAGCGGATGATTTTAACCCCGCCTTACGCGATCTCGCGATCCATCAATGGAAACCGAGTATCAACGCTTGGAAACGGCTGTCCTCAGAAGTCTTGCGCGATAATACCGGGAACCTGGTTTCGGAGAACTTTGTAACCTCCACACAAGCCGAAAACACCAGCACCCAAAAATTACATCCCTCCTATATTCGCGCCGATCTAAGCCTCACGCCGTCGGGAAGGTGGGCAATCCTTTTCCTTGATCCAAACCGGTATCGCGTCCTCCTGCAAAAAAAAGGCAACCGTGAGATCGAAGAACTCGACCAAACCGGACACATCGGTCAACCCCTCAGGAACGGGGAATTTGGGATTGAGTTAGAGATCCCCCGCCTTGGGGAAACAGACGCGTTGGTCAGAAATCTGGCATTTGAATTCGGTGACGTGTTGACCTTTGAAACCGATGTTAGCCCAAACGGAAGCACCGGCGTTTCTGGACTGTGGAACACCAATCGTGGTAGAGGTTCCGCACATGTGAATATCAGAGCGACAAATCAGATTGCCGGCAAGGATGGGCTATCCGATGTCAGCGATTGGTTAATTTTTTTTCGGGATAGTGAACACTTTGAGCTACGCAATGCGCGAAACGAACTGGCTCTTGATACGGCAGGAAATCCTGCTGTGGGACAGGTCAATCAGCCTTTGATTCTCGACAATCTCGGAATCGAGGTGCGCGTCTCGTCCTCGACGGACCTGGGCTTCAAAGCCGCCAACAACTCACCTTTCGAGTTTGGAGACAAGTTCAAGTTCAGCAAGACGACCGTAGGCATCGTAACCACTAAGACAAGGCTGCCCTCGACTTACGCCTTAATGCGAAGTTCAGATCAGCAGCCACCCAAAGTCCAACTGTGGATAGATGGCGAAGCCCTCACCCCCGGTAGCACTATCTCGCCCCGCCCTCAAATCTCGCTCCTCTTGACCGATGAAAATGGAGTGGATATGGACAGTTTCAGCTTAGGGATGAGTAAGGACAGAGGAACATTCGAGACAATTAAGAACCTTGAGATTATAGGCAAGCAGGTAACGTCAACCTCCATTCGCTATAAGCCAACGCTGTTTATCGGTCACTACCGCTTTAGAGTCAAGGTAAATGATTTGGCAGGAAATACGTTTGGCGGTGAGGATGGATTCCGTGATTTTAACTTCTCTGTAGCAGAGCCGCCCGACCTTGAATCGCCAACCGTTGAAATCCTCCTCAACAATGATATGTTGACGGATGGAACGGTTATACGTGAACAGCCGAAATTTGAAATTCTGATCGTAGACGAAAGTGGAATCAATCCAACCACGGTTCAATTCGCCTTCGGTCCAACAAGCGACCCCCTGTTTCCACTGCCTGAAAATCATTACGAGTTTCAGTTCGATGTTACCCAACCTACGCAAGCATGGATCGACTTTGAACCCAATCTGCCAAATGACGAATACCAACTCCAAGTCCTTGCCATGGATACCAGTGAAAACACACTCGAATCGCAAATATACCGTTTCCATCTTGAGGAACCCGTATCCATCACCCACCTGCTGAACGTGCCGAATCCTATACGCACCAACACAGTTTTTACCTATAACCTCGCACAAGCACCAGATCAGGTTACAGTTAAAATCTATACCGTGAGTGGCAGGCTCATCCGGACAATCGAGGACGCCTCAGCGAGACGGGGCTATAACGAAACTGATTGGGACGCTCGCGATGAGAATAGCGAACGCTTGGCAAATGGTGTCTACTTTTACAAAGTAATCGTTGAAACAGATGGACGCAAGATCGAAAAAATCGGTCGGTTAGCAGTTTTGCGTTAACCGCTGAATCAACTTCCAGTTCTAACCTGCTGCTCCATTTCTAAGCCTCCTGCTTTTTCTTGCGATTTATATGGAGATCGGTTATAATGTATTGGTTTTTTATATAGATTGTGGTTGGGTCAAATGTCCTCAAATGCTTCACCTATTCTGAACATTGAAAACATCTCCGAAGCCACCATTAATCGTCTCTCTTTGTACTCTCGGCTTTTAGCGACGCTGGCACTTGAAGGGGTTACGGTTGTGTCTTCAAAGGAGCTATCAGAACGCACCGATTTCACAGCGACCCAAATCCGAAGGGATTTAGCCTATTTTGGGCAATTCGGGAAGCGAGGAATCGGTTATGAGGTTGCTGCGCTCAAGGAGGCCGTTGATAAGATCCTCGGTGTCCATGTCCCTCGAAAGGTTGCTCTCATCGGTGTCGGCAACTTGGGTAGTGCGCTGTTGGGATATCGTGTACTGCGGGAGCACAATTTTGAGATCGTCGCCGCATTTGATAACGATTCGGATAAATGGGATCGAACTATTAACAACGTTGTCATCCAGAATATTGTAGAACTTCCCAAAACCGTACAATCCAAGCAGATTGAGATTGGCATTATCGCCGTACCGCTTCATGCGGCTCAGAACGCACTAGAGTGCCTTGTTGCAGCAGGGGTCAAAGCAGTCCTCAACTTTGCGCCAGCACATCTGACCGTTCCGCGCCATATTAAACTGAGGAACGTTGATTTATCTATAGAGCTTGAAGGACTCTCTTACTTTTTACAGCATCAAGTGTCATAAGGATTATCTATGAGTCATTTTCCGATTTATCGTCCGAGACGGCTTCGTGCGAATGAGAACCTCCGGCGGCTCGTTCGTGAAACGCAGCTTTCCGTTGATGACGTAATCTACCCGATGTTCGTCGTCCACGGTGTTGATGTCGCTTCAGAAATTCCATCAATGCCGGGGTGCTACCAATACTCAGTCGATCGGCTCGTTAGAGCAGCAAAAGAGTTGGCAGCCCTTCGTATTCCGGGGACACTCTTATTCGGGATCCCAGAATCCAAAGATCCAGTCGGTTCCGAAGCCTATGCCGACGATGGTATTATCCAGCAAGCTGTGCGAGCCATCAAGGATGCAGTCCCTGAACTGCTCGTAATGACAGATGTCTGCCTCTGCGAATATACGGACCATGGACACTGCGGTGTCATTCATGAAGGAGAGGTACTAAACGATCCGACGTTGGAGCTGCTGATTAAAGAGAGCCTGTCTCACGCCCGCGCTGGCGCAGATGTTATCGCCCCATCCGACATGATGGATGGACGGGTCGGCGCCATCCGCGAGGCATTGGACGAAAACGGATACGATCAAACCCCTATCATGGCGTATTCCGCAAAATATGCGTCCGCGTTTTACGGTCCCTTCCGGGAGGCGGCAGAATCTGCTCCACAGTTTGGTGATAGACGTGCGTATCAGATGGATCCACCGAATCTGGAAGAAGCGTTGCGGGAGGTTGCACTGGATATCGAGGAAGGAGCGGATATTCTGATGGTTAAGCCAGCACTGTCCTATCTTGATGTAATCAGTCAGGTAAAAACGCATTTTCAGGTGCCTGTTGCCGCGTATAACGTGAGCGGCGAATACTCCATGATCAAGGCCGCTGGACAAAACGGCTGGATCGACGAAGAGCGGGTTGCACTTGAGGTGCTTACCAGTATTAAGCGTGCAGGCGCAGATATAATTTTGACCTACTTTGCAAAATCGGTTGTGGAGTGGCTTTCAGAGTAGGCGAAAGGGAGAAAACACATTGAATAACGCCAAATCTTTGGCAGCATGGCAAAAAGCGCAGCAATTTATCCCCGGTGGCGTTAATAGCCCGGTAAGAAACTTTAACAAGGTTGGTGGTAGTCCGCTCTTTATCCAGCGTGGTAAAGGCTCAAAAGTCTACGATATCGATGGCAATGAATATATCGATTACTTGGCGTCGTGGGGACCACTAATTTTAGGGCATGCACATCCAAGCATTCTTGAGGCAATTCAAGGCGCGGCGAAAAACGGCACCAGTTTCGGGGCAGCAACAGCGTTAGAAATAGAACTCGCCGAACTGATTGTCAACGCCTACCAATCAATAGAGATTGTTCGATTGGTCAACTCCGGCACAGAAGCCACGATGAGCGCGATCCGGGTCGCACGTGGACACACCGGACGTGATAAGGTCATCAAAATGGCAGGTTGCTATCACGGGCATGTTGACTCACTTCTCGCCGAGGCGGGGTCCGGAGTCGCCACTTTCAGTGTTCCTGAATGTATGGGCATTCCAGACGATTTCACACGTCACACCCTTGTTGTGCCATTCAATGACATTGATGCCGTGCGAGCTGCAATTGAAGCGAACCCCGATCAAATTGCATGTCTGATCCTTGAACCGATTGCGGGCAATATGGGCGTGATTCCACCCCGTGATGGCTACCTCCAAGAGTTGCGTGAGATCACCGCCGAACACGGCATCCTGCTTATCTTCGATGAAGTAATCACCGGATTCCGCGTGGCGTACGGCGGGGCGCAGTCCCTCTACGGAGTTACCCCCGATATGACCTGTCTTGGCAAGATCATCGGTGGCGGAATGCCAGTCGGTGCTTACGGCGGGAAAAAAGAGATCATGGAAAACGTCGCCCCACTCGGCGGTGTCTACCAAGCAGGAACGCTATCGGGCAATCCACTTGCGGTCTCTGCCGGCATCGCGATGTTGAAAGCCTTGTCCGAGCCCGATGTCTACGATCAGCTTGAGGCGCGTGCTGCTGCCCTTGCAGAAGGCCTTCAAGCAGCCACCAAACGCCACGGGATTGACGCTTGGCACAGTCGGGTCGGTTCGATGTTGATGTTCTATTTCACAAACGAAACAGTCACAGACTACGAGGGCGTACAGACCGCAGACACCGAGCGCTACGCGTCTTATTTCTGGAACTTGCTTGAGAAAGGGGTCTACGTCGCCCCATCGCAGTTTGAGACAGGCTTCGTTTCACTGGCACATTCTGAGGCAGATATAAATCAAACAATCCGGGCAGCGGAGGACGTATTCTCAAAACTTTAACGCATGAAAGGGAGTATAAACGGAGAAACAAAAAGGGGCATAACGTGAAAGTTATAAGCGAGAGAATCAACGTTCACGTTTCACGTTTCACGTTTCACATCCATGTCAACACCAAGTCTTAGCGAAATTTGCCACTTCATCACAGAGGACCTGCAAGCCGTCGAAAAAAAACTCAGCGAGAAAACGACGAGCCATTACGATTTCGTCGATCTCGCTGTCCAGCATGTAGTCGAAGGCGGTGGGAAGCGGCTACGTCCAATCCTGCTGCTGCTCTCCGCGAAAGCATGTGGATACCAGGGCGAAGATGCCCATACGCTTGCAGCAACGGTCGAACTGATCCATGTCGCATCACTCGTCCACGATGATGTCCTTGACGAAGCCCCTATCCGACGGGGACGCGAAACATTACACTCTAAATGGGGTAATAAAGTGGCGGTGCTCGTCGGGGACTATCTCCATGCCCGCGTACTTTCGATGCTAGTCAACCGACGTGCCGACGATCTCGCGATGGCACTCCTCTCCGATGCGACACATGCGATGTGTGAAGGAGAAGTCATCCACGCCTACAAAAATGGGGATTTTACTATTTCTCAGAACGATTATCTGAAGATCATCGACCTGAAAACCGGCAAACTCATCACCGCATCGTGCGCAATGGGAGCGGTGCTTGGCACGCAGGATTCTCAAGCCCTTCGAGCACTAACAGAATATGGAGAGGCTATCGGCGCAGCATTTCAGATCATCGACGATCTGCTCGACCTTGTGGCAGATGGAGAAACACTGGGCAAAGAACCGTTCAACGACCTGCGTGACGGAAAACTGACATTTCCGATGATCTATGCACGCGAAGTCAGCACAACCGAAGAGCGAACAGAACTCGAACGGCTTTTTAGTCTACAAATGGATGACGCTGGGGCAATCGAATGGATCGAATCCCTACTTGAGCGGTATCAGATTCAAGCACATTGCCGCGGTGTTGCTCAAG
Organism: Candidatus Poribacteria bacterium; assembly: GCA_965220385.1. Lineage (GTDB taxonomy): Bacteria > Poribacteria > WGA-4E > WGA-4E > PCPOR2b > PCPOR2b. The sequence goes on from OZ244825.1 coordinate 4,356,980, forward strand.
AGTATGCCGACCACGCGAAATCTGCTTTGAACGTGCTCCCTGAAACGCCTGCGAGAAATGCCCTTGCGCAGCTTGCGGACTACGGTGTATCTAGAGATTGGTAAAAAACAGTGCGTAACGAGTAATATGTAAAGGATGACCCGTCCTAAATAAGCTTTACATGAATAGCTCTTGATTACTACACTATTAAACGATGTAGAAAGGAGCATTCAGATGTCTGATGCATTGGAAAATCGTATCTTCAAGAGGTATAGCCAATCGTTCAAACAGAAGGTCGTGGGTGAAATTGAATCCGGCATATTGACGATTGACCAAGCCCAGAAACTGTACCGTATTGGGAGTAACAGCACCATAAGAAACTGGCTAAAACAGGTGGGCAAGAATCACTTAATCGCCCAACAGGTTCGTATTGAAACGACCGACGAGGTGAATCAACTGAAGCAACTGACTACTGATAAACAACAACTTGAGTCCGCCTTAGCTCAAGCACATCTGAAGATAGCGGCGCTTGAATCACAGATTTGTCAAGCAAAGAAACAGTTTGGCATTGACCTTAAAAAAAAGTGAAATATGCAAGTATTGAGGCACTGTGGCACGCGAAGGGTTCCCCCTATTCTCTTGAGACTATCTGTGCGGTTCATGGTGTATCTCGACAAGCATTTTACCATTATCAGAACCATCAAGCCAACGAACTGCTCAAACAAGAGATCGTGCTGCAACTGGTCTGTCACATCCGTGTACGCCAACCCAGAATCGGGGTGAGAAAACTGTATCAATTGCTCAAACCTCAATTTGACAAACTCGACTGTCAGTTAGGCAGAGATGCGCTGTTCCGCTTGCTCAGGGAGCATGGACTGCTCGTTGCGTCCTCAAAACGTGGACATAGAACCACTTCTGCTAATCACCGATTTCATCGGTATCCTAACCGGATAACTCATTTAGTCGTTGACCGGATTCACCAGGTGTTCGTTGCAGATATTACTTACTTACAAACGCTTGATGGCTTTGTGTATCTGGCTCTGGTCACAGACCTGTTTTCACGAAAAATCGTTGGCTTTGATGTCTCGGACTCACTATCTGTCGAAGGAGCGCTCAGAGCTTGCAAAATGGCAATAAAACCGGTTGCCACATCCGATACACTGATTCATCATTCGGACAGAGGAGTTCAATACTGTTGTCACGCTTATACGCAATTACTTCTCTCACACGGTGTACAATTGAGTATGACACAAAACGGCGATGTATATCAGAACGCTGTTGCTGAACGGGTCAACGGTATCTTGAAAATTGAGTTCCTGCTAAATCACACATTTAAGTCGATACACCAAGCAATTGATAACACCAAACAGAGCATTGCTATATACAATAATGAGAGACCCCATCTCAGTTTGGGATATCAAACCCCTGAAAATGTTTACCAGAAAAGTCAAGAACAACTCGATATAAATCAACCGTAATGCGTAACTGTTTATGTAAAGCTATTTTAGGACTTGACAGGATTATTTTTAGAACCACCGTCATTTCGTAGACACGTTCTTTTACGCATTACGTATTACGCATTACCCTTCATAGAAACAGGGCGTACAGAGAAGAAAAGGCTATAATGCCTCAATGTGCTACCTTTGATATCATGTTCTATCCAGCATATCTGAACCTTCAAAATCGCAAGTGCCTCGTTGTGGGGGCAGGGATTGTCGCCGAACGGAAGGTGCTCTCTCTGCTACGCAGCGGCGGAGATGTAACGTTAATCAGTCCTGAAGCAACGGAGACCAATGCTAATTGGGCACGGAGCAATCAGATAACATGGCATAAACGCCAGTTCCGGTCCGGTGATACGGAAGGGATGTTCCTTGTTTGTGCAGCAACCGATCTGCCGGACATCAATACACAGGTCTTCAAGGAGGCACACGAGGGGTACGGAATCAACCTTGTCAACGTGGTTGACGTGATTCCCGAATGCACCTTTGCAGCGGCGTCTGTAATTACGCACGAAGACCTGACGATCAGTATCTCCACAAGCGGCAAAAGCCCAGCGTTGTCCAGACGCATTCGAGAATATCTTGAAGCGAAATTCGGAGCAGCATCTCTTTACGATGAACCATCTGAGACAAGTTTCAACCCGTCTCTCAAGGGTAATGGACTTCCGTATCCGGTCTATTTTCTGCTGGAAAATCGACATTGCATCGTAATCAGTGATTCGGAGAAGACGAGTGAATCGCTCGCGCAAAGACTCGATCTACTGCTGCGTTGCGGCGCGACTGTCGAGCGAATTGCCCCGACCGCTGACAGTTTGGAAGGTGTACCAGACGCATTCTTTGTATTAGCTGATGATATCGGTTCTGAAGATTTTGTCGTCGATGCTCTTGATCAATGTCAACTAATCGAATTTATCAATGCCCCAGAATTGGGAACATTTACCACGCCAATTCTGGTAAGCGACAGCGACCTGATTATTAGCATTTCTGCCAATCAGACTGAGGAGATTGAGATAGGTACTGCCGGAGGATGTAGCATCGGATCCGTACAAACCCAGCTTGCCCATCAGTTTGAAAACAACGGTTATGGGGAGTTTATTGATTTTCTCGGTTCGCTACGGCCTACGGTGATGGACTCTATCCCGACTCAGAAAGGTCGCCAGCGATATTTCGATCACCTCATCGATCACGTTCCTGAGAATGAAGGGCAAAAATGTTGCTTAGCCTTTGAACACCCTAACTGTGCGCTCAAATGCGCTTTCAATACGGTTCGTAGTGGACAGACCGACGCTGCTCGTCAATATGCTCTTCAACGGGTAAACTCTTGAACAAATGCGTCTGCTACATTTTATATCGCGATGAATTCACTATTTTTTCACACACTCTTGCTCGTCTATTTGGGGGCAAGCATACTTCACATTCTTTTCCTAACAACAGGGAATCAAAGGATCGCGAAATTCGCCTACTGGCTGACGATAGGAGGATTTGTGCTGCATTCAGCTTTTATCCTTTTGCGCTGGCAGCACGCCGGACACCTAATGGCGCATTGGTATGATTCAACCTCCTTCCTCGCGTGGGCGATTATTTTGATTTACCTGTGCATCGCGCACCTGACTCATCTCCGCACGATAGGGGTTTTTGTTGTTCCAGTCGCGTTCATAGCCACATTAGTCGCTTACACACTACAAACTCAGGAAAGCACTGCGATTCCCGATTATTTGCAGAACTACTGGCTCATCGCCCATTCTGCTGTTATTTTTTTGGCTTACGCCGCATTTGTCGCCGCGTTTGGATTTGGGTTGATGTATCTGATCGAAGAAAAGAAAATTCGTGAGAAACAGCACACGCTCATCTTCAATCTCCTACCCGCACTCGGACGTTCCGACGAGCTTGGTCACAAGTGTATTCTCGTCGGCGTGATCTTGATGACGATGGGGATTCTTATCGGGGCACTTTGGACACAGTATGTCAAAGAAATCAAATGGGCATGGGTTGATTCAAAGGTTATCTTCACAATCGCCACATGGCTCATCTATGTCTTACAACTCAGCATCCGCCAAATTCTCGGCTGGCGCGGGCGTAAAACCGCCTATTCCGCAATTGTCGGTTTTGCCGCTGTGTTGTTCACCTATGCAGGCGTTAATCTTTTTTTACCAAGTATACACGCATTCTAACAAATGAACCAAATTGCCGTTGTCGGTACCAGCCATCATATCGCATCGCTCGATTTTCGGGAACGGTTGTCGTTCTCTGAAAATCAACTCATAGAGGCTTTCCAGCTTTTAAGGAAACAGCCCGACGTTCAAGAAGCCGCAATTCTCTCGACCTGCAATCGTGTCGAAATCTATGCCGTGACCCGCAGCAAAGATGGCTGTGCTGCCCTGTCCAATTTCCTATCGAACTATCATCAAATCGAGCCGCAGCAACTGGACAAGTTTACATATAGCCATCAAAATCTTGATGCCGTTCGTCATCTCTTCAATGTAACTGCAAGTCTGGATTCGATGGTTGTCGGTGAACCTCAGATTCTCGGTCAGGTGAAAGAGGCGTATGCTCAATCGCTCGCCGCTGGAGCAACCGGTGATATTCTGAACCGCCTGTTTACCAAAGCGATAAGCGTTGGCAAGCGGGTTCGTACCGAGACCAATATCGCCGCCGGCGCAGTATCCATCAGTTATGCAGCCGTTGAACTTGCTAAGAAAATTTTTCAAAGTCTGGAGGATAAAACGGTTGCTATCATCGGTGCCGGCGAAATGAGTGAATTAACGGCGCAACACCTTGTGAAGAACAATGTTTCCAAAGTCATCGTGGCAAATCGAACCTATCAGCGTGCGGTCGATATCGCCAAAAGATTTAATGGGATCCCCTTAGCATATGACGCCGATCTGAGCTTCCTTGTCGAAGCAGACATCGTGATTAGCTCAACCGATGCCCCCCATTACCTAATTGACCGACCCTCGCTTGCAGAGATAATGAAACAGCGGAAACATCGTTATATGTTCCTGATTGACATCGCTGTGCCACGTGATATTGACCCTGAAGTGAGCAAAGTAGATAATGCTTTCCTGTATAACATCGATGACCTTGAGACGGTGGTCGCCTCCAACCTCAAAGACCGGGGACAGGAGGCAGAGATCGCAATGCAGATTGTCAAAGAAGAGGTGGCAAAATTCCATTCACGGTTGCAAATCTTGGAAGTCAACCCAATAATTAAGGCACTCCATCAGCAGTTCCAGGGGGTGGCTTCAAAAGAGTTGGGAACCTGCCTTGACAAAGCGCAACTGACCCCTAAACAACAGAAGATGGTTGAAGCCATGACACAATCAATTATCAAGAAGTTGCTGCATCAACCAACGGCACATCTGCGTTCAACCGTCAACGACGCTAATAACGATCATGCACAGTATGTCCACGCTTTGTACGAAATGTTTGGTTTGGAACAAGCAAAGGACCTTGATACAGAAAATACAGATTGAAACTGATGTTAGAGAAACCTGATAAAGGAATCCACGATGGAATCATTTGGAATTATCGGAATGGCACTTGGAACAACCGGCTTTCTCTTTGGCCTCTTAGCTTTTGCTTCAACTGCTCGCCTCCAGGGACGGATAGAACGCTTGGAATCTGAACTTGAGAAGCTGAAGACTGAATAGTGTCGCTTGAACCGCTTTATCGATTTCGAGAACAGCGAGTCCATATGAAACAAACTATCAACATCGGCACACGCGGTAGCCAACTCGCCCTATGGCAGGCAGAATATGTGAGAAAGCGTCTGAATGATCACTTTCCTGACCGCTCGATTGAACTCAAAATCATCAAGACGACGGGGGACAAAATTCAAAACCGCTCCCTCGTCGGGCTCGGTAAAGGGGTTTTTACGAAGGAGATTGAAATTGCGCTTTTGGACGGCACAATCGATCTCGCCGTCCACAGTATGAAAGACCTGCCGACAGATCTGCCCGACGGGCTACGTATTGCCGCTATTCCCGTACGTGAAGACCCCCGCGATGTGCTGGTCGCACAGTCTGGACTGATCCTCGAGCAACTCCCAACAGGGGCGAAAATTGGAACGACAAGTCCACGCCGAAAATCTCAACTTCTGTATTTACGCCCCGATTTGCAGGTTGTGGATGTCCGCGGAAACCTTGACACACGCCTTCGTAAACTGCACGAAACAGATCTTGATGGGATCATCCTTGCGGCAGCGGGCATTAAGCGGTTAATTGGTGAGGAGATCATCACAGAATATTTCGAGGTAGATCGGATGGTTCCCCCTGCCGGACAAGGCGCCCTAGGAGTAGAAGCACGGGAAGATGACCTTGAAATCAAAACGTTATTAGATGCAATTAACGATGTCCACAGCGAAACCGAAGTGATTGCAGAGAGAGCAGTGTTGGGTGAATTGGGCGGTGGGTGTCAAGTTCCAATCGGTGTCAACGCACAGTTGAAGAATGATAGACTCCATTTGATTGCTACGGTGTGCAGCCCCGATGGAAAGCATCGCATCCTTGAGAGGCTATCGAGTAGCTTTGAATCTCCCGATAAATCGGGATTCTCGGAACGGAACCGATCTGATCGGGGCGGTCCGGTATCCGCTCAAGAGTCGGGTATTAACCTTGCAAAGAAGCTGATTAAGAGCGGTGCACACAAACTTAATAATGAAGCGTGAAACGTAAAACGTGATGGAAAGAAATGAAAGAGGGGAATCTGAAAATAGGATAATGGGACTTGGACTTCTCATTGTCATATTTTTTCATTTTCTGTTTTTTCGCGTTACGGACATTACGCTTCACGCACTACGTAAAGTGTGAATCATGGCTGCCATAAACGGAAAAGTCTACCTTGTTGGGGCGGGACCGGGCGATCCGAAACTGATTACGCTCAAAGGAATTGAATGCCTCCAACGCGCAGATGTAGTAATCTATGACCTGCTTATCAACGTCAAATTGCTTGAACACTGTCCTGCACATACCGAAAAAATCTATGGCGGAAAAATGATAGGCGAACAGGAAGAACGCCAAGCCGAAATCGATGGGCTAATGGTTCGGCATGCGAAGGCAGGTAAAACAGTTGTCCGACTCAAAGGCGGTGATCCGTTTATATTCGGCAGAGGCGGAGAAGAGGCGCTGACACTCGTGGACGCAGGAATTGACTTTGAAATCGTGCCCGGCATTACTTCGGCAATCGCTGCCCCAGCGTACGCAGGTATCCCCCTAACACATCGAAGCTATTCATCCTCCGTCGCCTTTGTCACGGGGCATTCGGCGGCATTAAAAGCGGATTCGACAATCCATTGGGACCATCTCGCTAAAGGCATCGACACATTGGTTGTACTCATGGGAGTGGGGCATCTGCGTGAGATTGCAGGACGTCTGATCCAATATGGACGTTCACCCGATACGCCGGTTGCCCTCATCCGTTGGGGAACAACTCCGCAGCAAAGAACGCTTGAGGGAACTCTCGCAAACATCGCTCAAAAGGCAGAGACTGTTAATTTTCGCAATCCAGCGGCAATCGTTGTTGGTGATGTCAATATGCTGCGCAAACAATTGGGTTGGTTTGACCGAAAAGCACTCTTTGGTCGTCGGATTATCGTCACACGCGCGAGAGCGCAAGCCAGCGACTTTGCGGAACGCCTCGAATCTTACGGGGCTGAGGTTATCCAATTCCCGACAATTGAGACCCAGCCAATCCCTAATAACACTATGCTGGACAGGGCAATCGCTCAACTTGCGACGTACAATTGGGTTATTTTTACCAGTGTCAATGCTGTGGAGTATTTCTACCAACATCTGCGGACAAACGGTAAAGATACCCGATCACTCGGCAATGCTCGTATCTGTGGGGTTGGACAAAAAACCGTAGCAGCGTTAGATCAGATCGGGATTCGCGCTGATTACGTTCCAACGCAATATCGTGGCTCAGTCCTTGCCGCAGAATTAGCGGATGTAGAAGGACAAAAGATTCTGTTGCCACGCGCTTCAATCGCCGCCGATGATCTGCCTAACGGCTTACAAGACAGAGGCGCAATTGTTGATGCCATTCCAGTCTATGAGACCGTTAAAGCCGGCGCAGAAGGGCGTGAAGCACTCAAAGCAGACCTACATAATGGACGAATCGATATGGTAACATTTACAAGTTCATCAACGGTTACCAACTTTCTCGAAATGTTCGACTCACCGTCACCTGCTGCCCTGCTCCACCGGGTCCACATCGCGGTCATTGGACCATCTACCGCCGCAACCGTGGAAGCCCATGGCTTGACAACAGACATAGTTGCAAGAAAAGCATCTGTAGAAACACTCGCCGAAGAAATTGTTAAGTTTTATACAGGAAAGGATAAGGAAAAGCGACCATGAACCGAAAAAGAATCAAGATCATCGTTGCGAGTCTTATCTTAGCGGCTGCGATGGCGTTCCTCGTCGTTGCAGGCGTGAAGAACACAAGCATGAGACATTTCGCACCCGATGCACTCCTTGAACACGCACAGGAGGTTGACAATAAGCCCATTCAAGTAGACGGGTTGATTGCGGAAGGAACCACCCAATGGGACCCAACAAAGTTTCAACTCACCTTTGCCGTACGAGATCGAGATGGACAAGCAACTGTTAACGTTCTCTACGCAAATAGACTCAGACCCGATAACTTCAAAGATGGCGGAGATGTCTTTGTTCAAGGGAAGTATAACGCAGCCGAAAACCTCATCGTTGCTTCTAAACTCCAAACGAAATGTGCATCGAAATATGAAGCAGCCGACGGAATGACAGCACAAACAAGCGAAACCAATCCAAGCGACTATTGAGACGCATGAGGAAAGATACATATTATGGCAGAAGTGGGACAGGCAGCAATATGGCTTTCAGTTTTTTCCTGTCTGTGGGCATTGACGATGCTCTGGATGGGATTGCGTCATAACAACTACAACGCAGTTATCAGTGGTCGAAATGGGGTCGTTGGAACGTTCGCTCTAATAACCCTTGCAACCGGCGCATTAATCTACGGCTTTGTGACAAACGACTTCTCTATGAAGTATGTCGTCGAAGTCTCCAGCTATGATCAACCCCTGCTCTACAAAATCACTGCGTTGTGGGGACGGATGTCCGGCTCACTCCTATTTTGGCTCTGGCTCGTCACACTTTTTGGTGCTATGGTTGTATGGACAAACCGACGTGCGACCGATTATCTGGCTGACTATGCCCTCATCCCGATTTCAATAGTCCAACTCTTCTTTATCATTCTTGTGACCGGTTTGGTCGAAGGTGTCTACAATCCGCTGGATCGTCTACCCAACGGTGCGGTTGCCCGCGATGGTGCCGGAATGAATCCGCTGCTGCAAACACCGAGCATGGCGTTTCACCCACCATCGCTTTACGTCGGCTTCGTCAGCCTGACTGTGCCGTTTGCTTTTGCTGTCGGTGCGCTCGCCGCTGGGAAGATAGGCAGCGAGTGGATTAGCAGATCGCGACGCTGGATGATGGCATCTTGGCTAGTGCTGACAGTCGGCATCACCCTCGGCGGAAATTGGGCATATCGCGAACTCGGATGGGGCGGCTATTGGGCGTGGGACCCCGTCGAAAATGCCTCGTTCATGCCGTGGCTGCTCGGCACCGCTTATCTCCATTCGGTGATGATCCAAGAGAAACGGAACATGCTCAAGTTCTGGAACATCGTCCTGATTACGCTTGCGTTTGAGTTCACGATCTTGGGAACTTTTATCACCCGTAGCGGCATAATCACCTCCGTACACGCATTTGCACAATCCGACATCGGGGGATACTTCCTCGGATTCATATTCCTTTCCACACTTGGCGTCATTGGGCTTCTGGCTTATCGGTGGGACGAGCTGAGAAGTCCCAATCGCCTTGAATCTCTCCTTTCCCGCGAAAGCTCATTCCTTCTAAACAATTGGATGCTCGTCGGTTTGACTCTGATTATTCTCTGGGGAACTTTGTGGCCAGTTATCACAGAGCAGGTCACCGGAGAAAAAGCTGCGGTCCCAGAAGAATTTTTCAACCAAGTCGTTATTATCCCGGGATTGCTTCTGCTGCTACTCACAGGTGTCGGTCCGATCATCTCGTGGAAAAAATTGACACCGAGTAATTTCAAACGGATGTTCGCCAAACCGATTGTTTTGGGAATAGTTGGCGGGATACTCACATGGGTATGTCTTGCTTTGAACGGACACACCGGGGCAATCTACTCTGCGCTTTGCGTCTTCGCTGCCGTTTTTGTCCTTGTTGCCATCTGCGACGAATTCTATCGCGGATCAAAACTACGAGCCAAGCGAACTGAAACCTCACTTTTTGATGGACTCATTCAACTCATTCAACGCAATAAACGTCGATACGGCGGCTATATCGTCCATATCGGGATCGTGATCGTCTACATCGGGATTCTGGGATCTAAGGGCTATTCTCTCCTAGAGTCAAAGGGACTACAACGTGGGGAATCGATAGAGGTCAGCAACTACAAGCTCACGATGCAGGATGCGTTTCAGGAGGAACACCCCAACTTCTCGCTCGGTGGCGTTATATTCGCCGTTGAAAAAGACGGAAAACCGATGGGAACGATGCGCCCAGCGCGTGGATTTTATCATAAAGCCGGACAGGGCGAGCAAGATACCATCGAGTCCGCCATACGCCACTTGGGATTAAGCGACCTCTATATTGCATTAGGACCGCTCCCTGAAAATGTGCCCGCCCATGTGAGTTCGGGCGGAATCGTCTCTGTTCAAGTCTACCACAATCCGCTCGTCAATGTCGTCTGGATTGGCGTTGCCATCATGATGGTTGGCGGACTGGTCGCAATTCTTGAGAAGCACGTAAAAGGCAATGCGTAAAATGAAAAGCTGTCGCACTATTCTCCTTATCTTAATCTCCTCTGCTTGCATAATCTCAGCAGCAGATGCCCAAGAGCAGGCAGCCACAACCGATCCATCGCTCGAATCAAAGTTGGATCAACTCATGACAAGCGTGTACTGTCACTGCGGCTGCGTACGAGAAACAATTAAGCATTGCGTCTGTGGCGTTGCTCAAGGGATTGAAACAGACTTTCGCAATCGCCTCATCGGCGGAGGAACAGTTGAACAAATTCGGACCGACTATCTTGCAAGGTGGGGAACGCAGTTCTCAGCACTTATGCCTGCCAAAGGGTTCAATATCGTCGCTTATGCCATGCCTGCCGTCATCATCGTACTGATCGGCGTGATTGTCTTTCTCGTACTTAGATCAAAGCGCAGAGCATCGTTGGCAATGGAGTCCCCTTCGACAGAGACAGAACGTTCTTCCTCGACCGACCAATACGGGCAAATCGAGGAAGAGCTTGAGCGTTACAAACAACAAAGATAACCTCAAGGCGAGGAGTTTCGTGTATGTTTTTTGTATTTCTATGGATTCTACTACTTGGGCTTCCCCTTCTGGTCTATCTGGGTCTGCCGCTGTGGTCAAAGCCACGTCCATCCCCAGAAATGGACGCCGTTGAAACCCGAATGCAGACGTTGTATCTGGAACGTGAGCGCAGCTATTCGGCACTGGTGGACCTTGAGGAAGACTATGAAACAGGCAAGTTGTCCGAGGGGGACTATCAAGCCTTGAGAGGGCAACTACTACAAGAAACAGCGGCGGTCTTGACGCAGATCGAAACGGCTGGCATGGCATCTGTGGAAGAAGAAATCGAAAGATATAAACAGGAGAAGGGTTCACGAGGTTAACATACAGATATGCACAACAATCGCAAACCCAGTAGACTGGGAGATGAAAGATTCCCTAAATCGCACAAATCCACGTGTGTCACAAAAGAATTGGCGATGATTCGCGGAGATTCGCGGATGCCTTTACGTTTCACGTTTCACGTTTCATTCCTCATATTCACGGCTTTAATCTATCTCCCCTCCGCTACTGGACAAAGCGACATCGGCAAAATTGAAGGACAAGTCATAGATAAGAGGGGGAATCTGTCACTCTCTCAACAACTGGTAATTTTAGAGATTCGCAAAGAAGGCGAAGATATTCAGCGACATGAGACGGTCACAGACAGCAGTGGGGCTTATAGCTTCGACGATCTCTCCACAGCCTTCGATGTGCATTACGCCATCTCAACTAACTATGAAGGCAAGGAATATGTCGAACAGAATATCGTTTTGTCGGAGTGGCTGCCCAACCTTACAGTCAATATTCAGATTGGGGCGTTCACAGATGATCCGTCGCAGGTGAAAGTGCAGCAACATACACTTATCATTGGTCCCCCGCCAGCCGATCATGCCCCTGATGGCGCAGTGTCCGTATTAGAACTCATTCAAGTGGAAAATACCAACGAATTGGCTTTTCAAACATCAATTGCCAATCAACTGGCAGGGGTGTATTTCAACCTGCCAAACGGTCATGAAAACCTTCAGCTTGATCAAGCCTCCAAACAAGAACTTGAAATATCCGTAAACCAACTAATCGCTAACCAACCCTTAGCCCCGGGTACGCATCAGGTCGCATATTCCTACTTGATGCACGTTTCCGATTCAAATTTAGTTCTTTCGAGAAAACTGACGTTTGATACCGCTCAACTCTATGTATTCATCTCTGACGGAATGCCCTTGATGCCACAATCGAGGATGCTGGGCGCGGGTCGTCAGGAGCAGATCCACGGACTGGTGTACACCATTTACGCCACAGATCCGGCACATCCGTTATCAGCGAACCAAAATGTAGATCTGCGCTTCAGAGCTACAACCGACGCACCGCTGCCTCAACGCAGTTCGGGCGAAACAACCAGAAAACCATCAGACCCAAAGATGATCGCGCTGATAGCAATCGCCGCAGCGCTTGCAGGCGGTTTTTTGGTTGCAGCAATTTTCAAGATCCGACCTCCCGCGCCGAAACCATCTGACGACTCCCAGACGCCTCAAGGGGCGCCCGATGCGAGTCCCGATAGATCGGGATCCTCGGAACGGGATTGGCTCGGTAAGTTAGATGCCGCCGACCTCGAACGGACGCGGATTGCACGACTTGAGATGATCACACGTCTGGAAGAATTACACGAAAAGCGCGAAATCTCTGAACGGGTTTATAAACGGTTACGGAAAGAGCAATCGGATCGGCTTGCTGCCGTCTTGACACGCCTCAACAGAGACGGAGGATAAACCGTGAATTCCGAAGATCGGGAAGATGGTTCCTTATCACACCGAATTCCAAATCTCCTTGCCACAGTTTTCTACTAATGATGCTGCTCCAAGCCTCCCAGATCACGAAACGTTTCGGTCATCGTACGGTATTGAATGCGCTGGACCTTAGTCTCCAGCCCGGTGAAGTTGTTACCATTTTTGGACCAAACGGAGCCGGCAAAACAACCCTAATCCAGATCCTTTCAACATTGCTCAAGCCGACATCCGGCACGCTCCAAATTGGAGGGATCGATGCCTTTGAGGAAGCCTTGCGTGTCCGACCATCACTGGGACTGATCGTTCACGAACCGCTCGCTTATCTTGAGTTGAGCCCTTACGAGAATCTGAAACTTTTCGGACGGCTTTACGGACTTAATGGGTTAGAGCAACGCATTGCGGATCTTCTCGACGAGGTTCAACTGACCCCTTACGCACACGAACCCGTCAGGATCTTCTCACGCGGTATGATCCAGCGATTCATGATTGCCAAGGCACTGATTCACGATCCGGTGCTGCTACTCTTCGACGAACCGTTTTCAGGACTCGACCTCGCTGCCAAACAACTTGTGCTAAAGCGGATCGATCAAGAACGCGCTCGCGGCAAAGGGATTATCCTCACAACACACAACACGGAATTGGGCTACCATGTCGGTTCCCGCTTCCACTTCCTATTGAACGGTCAGATTGAGACGGTAGCTAAAAAGAAAGATATCGGATTGGACATGTTGTCTCGTGAGTATGAGGAGAGGTTGAAAGGATAGACAGGTAGGGTATAATTTAGTCAATGGAAGCATTCCGCCAAATCGGTTGGTTGATTCATAAGGATCTCGCACTCCAATTTCGTACAAAGGACATGCTGGCTTTAATCATCGTGTTCAGCGTGTTAGTCGTGCTGATCTTCTGCTTCGCGTTCGGACCGATTTTCCCGGAAAAATTGGAGGAACGGGGCAAGTTGGCTGCAAGCGTGTTGTGGGGAACATTTCTTTTTGCGGGAATCATCACACTGAACAGGTCTTTCGATATGGAACGCATGAACGGCGCACTACACGGACTCAGGTTGACAGGCGTAGATGCGAGTTACCTTTACCTCTCAAAGGTTATCAGCATCTTCCTTTTCCTAATACTGCTGGAGATTGTTGTCACACCGATTGCCCTTCAGTTCTTAGATGTGCTCACGATGTTACCTGTCGCGTTACAAGAACAACTCCCTTGGCTCTTGCTTAAACTCATCGGCGTGATTGCGATTGGAACGCTCGGTTTCTGTGCGGTAGGCGTCATTGTATCGGGTATCTCCACCAATACGGACGGAAAGGAAAGCCTGCTTTCCGTCGTCCTACTGCCGCTGACCTTTCCAGTGGTCATGGCGGGAGCAAAGTGCACCGTCTCTCTACTGACAACCGGCGGACTTGGAGGAAACTTCTGGATTTCAGTTTTGGTTGTCTACAGCCTTGTATTCTTAGCAAGCTCATACCTCCTTTTTGAGTTTGTCGTTGAGGGGTAAACCTCCTCAAAAATCCAGTTCTCTACAGAATCCCAATTTTAGCCGGGAGAAAGGAGAAAAGTGACACCTACTCAACTCATCGGGCTGCTCTCAGCAATTTTGCTATTTGTTGCCATTTACTGCGTCTTCAGTTTCGCTGAAATTGAGATGTCGATGCTGGAAGTGCAGAAGATCTTTTACTTCCATATATCTTCAGCATTCACCCTATTCCTCGCCTTCGGTGTGACCTTCGTCTCCAGCATTCTCTACCTGATCAAGCGACGGGACAAGCATGATACGATCGCACTCGTTTCGACGGAAATCGGAATCGTTTTTGGGGCGGTCGTGTTCACCACAGGTCCCATCTGGGCAAGATTTGCTTGGAATACTTGGTGGAATTGGGAACCGAGGCTGACAAGTGCGCTGATCCTTTGGCTAACATACATCGGTTACCTTATTTTGAGATCCGCCTTAGCCGATGAAAAAAAACGGGTGTACTCCGCAGTCCTGGGAATCATCGGCTTTCTGAATGTGCCCATCGTCTATTTTTCGGTTGAACTCTGGCAGGGTGGTTTACATCCGGACACCAGCACCAAGATGAACCTGCCCCCGACCATGCAAATCGCGTGGTTGATTTCATGGCTCGCACTGACCCTCCTCTACCTATTCTTTCTGATGTTTCGATATCGCGTTGAACAGATGAAGTTAGAATTAGAAAAGATTCAACATCAACAGATGGGTGAATTGTAAAATACAAACGTCCCATCTCTGGAGAAATTCAATGCACAAAGGTTTATGGATAACGGTTCTCATCGTTTTCACGCTCTTTTTTGGGCTATTTATATTTAGCCAAATTCCGGTCGCTATCACACAAGATGAGGTCTCCATCGCCGTCAGCGACGCCATTGCTGAAACGAACGCACAGGTCGATGAGGTGGAGATTGAACAACTTGTGACTCAAAAAGCGGTAGAAAAATTAGAGGATCGACAGAAAAGACGGCTGAAATTCCTCGTTTCTGCCTATTTTATCATCTGGCTAATCTTCAGCCTCTATGCCTTACATCTCGCAAAAATGCAAAACCAATTGCGTAAGCGGATTGAGCAACTGCACAACGGTTTACAGGCGAAGGAATAGGCGCTATTTTGCCCAAGTTGCTTTGAATCCCGATCTTATCGGGGAGGAGGAGATATGGAAATCCGTGCAGCAAAAGCGCATGAACGCGATGAAATTGTAGATCTCATCTCGGCAGTATTTGTCGAAAAGTGCAGACCGCGGTACGCCAGTCAACATTATCAGGACTCCAGCTACGAATTGGATCAATCGCGTGTCTGCATTGTTGACGGAAAGATTGTTAGCTATGTCCGCATCTCAGACCGATCAATGCATATCGGGGAAGCGATCGTGAAACTCGGTGGGATCGGTATGGTCGTTACTTCACCGGAACATCGTGGGCGGGGTTATGCGTCAGCGCTGCTGCGGGATGCGATTTCCTACATGGAAGCGCAGAACTACGACCTCAGCCTCCTGTTCACTACCATCCAACCGTTTTACATGCCGCTTGGATGGGCATCTTTTCCACAAACAAATTTCGAGTTGGAACTCCACGATAAAAAGACCTTTGCTCCATCGGGGTGGACGAGTCGACCGTTTGACATCGAAAGGGATTTAACGCAAATCAGCCAAATCTACGACGAAAGCAATAAAGGACGCACCGGAACGGTTTTGCGTTCGGAAGAATTATGGCGGGATGGTTATTCGCAGCAAGTCGGTATGCTGCCGTCGATCGTCGTTGAAAAGGATGGGCAAATCGGTGCTTACGCCAATCTCGCATTTCCCGACGATGATCAAGGGATAGACGCATATTTGGCGACATATTACCCGAATCTGCGAGAAGTCGGCTGCCGAAGCGCAAACCCTGACAGCCTCCTCGCCCTCTGTCACGTAATTCTGGAAGCGGCTTATGAAAGAGGTGTCGAAAGCATTTCGGGACGTTTAACCCGACATCACCCAATGACCCTGCTGTTGAGCCAAGAAAGTGGCAGCCCACTATCCTTCTCAATCCATGAAAGGATGATGTATCGTGTTATCTCGCTGAGGAGACTCTTCCAAAAACTGATTCCTAACTTTGAGACGGAATTGACCAGCAGCGGCATGGCGGATGGGTCAGGCTCATTCCACTTTGCCGTTGGTGACCAGACCTGCACGCTGAACGTGAATCGGGGAAAAGTGGCTGTCACTACAAATGGCAGCGGAAGAACAAAGGTACAACTGGATACTTACCACTTTCTGAAGATACTTTTCGGGGACGCAACATTTGGGCAGTTAGATGAATTTAATCGCATTAAGGGGCTCAATCTGCAACCCGATGAAATTGCACTGCTCTCCACACTTTTCCCAAAAGACGAACCCACACACTGGATCTGTGACTATTTTTAGACCTTTTGGGTGAGCAGCGGTAAATCATAGTAAATCCTAAAAATGAATGGACGCTTTCGTTCCCCGTGTATGGTAGGCGCTGTTTTCAACTGCGCCGATGCGGTGCGGTTAGAAACCGCACCTACCGGTCTCCCGTGCCACTCCGCCTGTCCCGATGCAACCGGGGATCTATCGGAAATCTTATCGGGACGATCCCCTCACGCCCTACACCTTTCCGTCAAATCGAATGCCCGTTGGAATAACATTGGTGCTCTCACCACGTCGCATCGCTTCTGCCGTATCAAGGACGCTACGGAGGTCATGCTGCGGCTCATATCCTAGCAGACTTTTAATCTTGTGCAGGTCGAACTCGAAATGATTTGATGAAAGCACTCTCGCCTCCACGTAATCCAGATTATATCGCTCAGCGAGATAAGGCACATCCTCTTCCCATCGGAACAACGCCGCGCCGCCAAGCGTGAACTCCTCTCCAACTGCTTCTTCCTTTTCAATTCCCAAAACCAACCCTTGGGCAATATCTCGGACATCCGTAAATTCTTGCTTGTAAGGACGCCCATTCGGATTAAGACTGATGAGGAACTTCTCTTCGCCGGTCCAGAGCGATTTTATGTTGTCAATTATCTCCTGCTCATCCGCATCATCGCCCGTTTGATCCTTATACTGTTCGTACACAGGGTTAAGCAGGAACAACCGAGGCAATCCATCCGCATTGAGAAATTCGCCGGGCTCAATAACTGTAGCGAATCGGAAAACCGTCGTCGGCACACCGTACTGATAGTGATAGGTCATCGACAACTCTTCACCGATCCACTTGGTTAGAAAGTACGGCATGTGCTTGTAACGGCTCACCATATCTTCAGTAATCGGCTCATCAAAAAAACGTCCCTTTTCGCCCAGTCTCCAATAAATCGCCTCTGTGCAGGCATAAACAAAGCGGTGAAGATTCGGCAGCCCCTCTCGGATGCACTCCAAGATATTGAGCGTTCCCATCCCATTTATATTCAGATATTGCAGATTATCAAATGGACCACCAAACGCAGCTGCCAAGTGATAAATCGCATTCACCCCTTCAACCGCCTGCTTCACATCGTCAAAGTTTCGCAGATCCCCAACAACCGTCTCAACGCGATCAAAACCGTCGAGCTTGTCCGCACGGCTTGAGTCGCCGGGATAAACAAAACTACGGATGTCGTGCCCTTTGTCAAGCAGACGGCTCACGAGATTTGCCCCAATTCTGCCTGTGCCACCTGTGACTAAAATTTTCATTCATGATTCTCCTTGAGCTACCTTCACTCACTATGGATTGATTCGTGCAATCAATATTATTTTTGCTTCCGATTCATCAGAAGTTTTTTGGGAAATCAATTTGCGCTGAATTACCAATGTTGAACTGACGGAAACTTCCATGCACCCGCGCATCGAGACCAATGACTGATCGGTTGATGAGAATATCTTCTACCTCTGCATTCGGGTGAATAATCGCATCTTTGATGATCGCATTGACCACCCGCGCCCCATCCCCAATCGAGGCATAGGGACCGATAATAGCCCCTTTAACGACCGCGCCCTCCCCGATAGAGACCGGCGGGATAATCACACTGTTGGGAAAACGATAATCCTGCGCCCTCCGTTTTTGTAAAATGGATCGATTCGCTGCCAACAGTTGGTCTGGCGTACCGCAATGCAACGAGTTAATGAACTCCACCTTCATCTGTTCGCCATATTCTAACATCAACTGCAACCCGTCTGTCAACTGATATTCCTCCTGGGTACGGATGTCTTTTTCAATAATTTCATCTAAGCAGTGGAACAGCAGTTCACTATTTCGGATGTAATACATACCCTCAATAACAAGGACCCCCCCTTTATCCCCCCGCAAGCGAGGGAATAAGGGGGGGACAGGCTTCTCGATCAGGCGCGTAATAAACTCGTCCTCCATCTCAACGATGCCAACCCCCTGCGGGTTCTCAACCGTCTTAACACCGATAACCGTGTAAGGATTCTGGAGGAGCTTTTGGTAGCCGCATTCAAAGATTTTATCGCCTAGCAAAATAAGAATGGATTCTCCGTTATCGCGTGCTTTCGCCAGTGAGATAGCATGTCCAAGTCCCTTCGGGGTACTTTGCCAGAGATAGGTTGCGGGCAGATCGTAGTTTCTTTGGACATATTCGCGGATCTGCCCCCCGTTATCGCCAACGATGAAAATCAGTTCGGAGAGGTCAGAGATTTCAAGGAGCGGTTCAAGGAGATAGTCAAGGATGGGATGTCCCGCGACATGTAGCAGCGTCTTAGGGGAAGTGAAGGTGTGGGGTCTGAGTCGTGTGCCGCTGCCTGCGGTGGGGATAATGACTTTCATTGGGATTCTTCCTTTCGATGACCTGACTGCCTTTGGGTTCAAAGCGAAACGCTAACCGCAAAAGCCCCAGATCAGATAGTGCTGCTGTTACATCCCCCTGTCTCTCTTTGGGAACATAAAACAGAAAGTATCCGCCGCCGCCTGCGCCCAGAATCTTGCCGCCTAGCGCACCCTCTGCGATAGCACGCTCATAAATGGTATCAAGCATCGGATTTGAAATGCTACCGCAGAGGGAACGCTTCAGATGCCAAGTGCGATGTAACAAATGTCCAACTTTTGAAAGGTTGGTAGTAGGGCAATTTATTGCCCGTCCCGGGGAAGAATTTACCAAGACATCGTAAAACGCTGGCACGAGTTCTCTCATTTGCACCAGCGTTTCGGGACTCGCAGAACGTTTCTGCTCGTGCAAGATGGTTTCGGCGCGGCGTTGAATCCCTGTGTAGAATAGGGTGAAGTTCTCTTGCAAACATGCCATCGTTTTAGGGGCAACTGAAATTTCTTGCGTGTCGACACTTTCATCTCTGTTAAACTGAATCCGCCTCAATCCTCCGTAAGCGGCGATATACTGATCTTGTTTCCCGATAGGCTGGTTCAAGCGTTCTATTTCAATCTCACACGCTTGCTGCGCAAGGGTTTCCGCAAACCCCTCAAAGATACGCCCATTTCTGGCGGTGTACGTCCTTAGGAAATGGTCAGCCAACGGCAGAATATCTTCGGGACGTGCCCTAAGCGGTTTCAAGTGAATAGAAAAAACGTTGAGTCGATAGTATAGATCGTCGCGGAGCTGACCAGTTTCGATAAGGTGTGCGGGATCTTGGTTGAGTGCACTGATAACACGTTCTTGGACAGCGATCTCCTGAGTACCGCCAACACGTATCAGTGTTCGGGTATCGAGAATCCGTAGTAGCTTCGCTTGTGTGTGGAGTGGGAGGTCAGCAATTTCATCCAGAAAAAGCGTACCACTGTTTGCCATCTCAAAGTAGCCAGGTCTATCGTTTGTAGCATCGGTGAACGCTCCTTTGACGTGACCAAAAAGTTCACTTTCGACCAGTGGCTCTGGCAACGCTGAACAGTTGACAGCAACAAATGGATACTCCTCCGAAGAGGCTTGAAGATGAATTTCTCGTGCCACCACCTCTTTTCCTGTGCCAGTTTCACCGGTGAGGAAAATTGTATCAACATTCGCTTCAACCGCCTGCCGGATGCGTTCTCGCACCTCTTGTGTGGCTGAACTATTTCCCACAAAGCATTGATTCTGTATCCGTGGATTGCGTTGCCTTGTAGACCGGTCAGCCATTCGCTTCCGCTTGTCTCGGCCCCCATTGAAATTGGGATTCCGAATTGATTGGGGTAGGAAGGACCCCGCACCTACCCGAAAGGCTTCAATCAAGGTCCTCACGGTATCATCTCCAGAAATGAGCACAACCGGCGTTTCTCGCCGATTGTGCTGAACTGCTGCCAAGAATTCAACGTCATTGATGCCGGACATACAGAGATCAACGAGAGCCAAGTCATAATGCTGCACATTAATCTTCTTTAAGGCAGTATGCCCATCACGAACAACCTCAACTTGATGCCCTAAATTGCACAAATAGTCTTTCAAGGTTGTACGGACGATCCTTTCATCGCCAGTCAACAGAATGTGTAATGAATTTTCCATCTTTACCCTTTCTCTCTATGTGCGGCACTCTATCGCTGCACTTAATCTTTGAAAAACTTAAACCCATACCCGCACAAATGCACTCAGGATCGCCTTTTTTTCTTGGATAGGTTCTTTTTCGGTGGACGCGGTTTAACTTCTTTATCCTCAAAAAATTGTTCCAATGCACGGTTGACCACTTCTGAAATCATCTGTCTTTCCCAATAAGCGTATCCCTGCAGCTTGGCGATTAAGTCTACATGAATGTGATATGTCTGGCGTCTGGTTCCAATGGTACCCGTCCAATCGTTAGAGAATAGGGCACTTCTTCCGTTCAGAGGCAATGAGTTGTTCTTTGACTTGCCGGAATGCGCTTTCTGACTCATATCCCTTTTCTTTTTCATAATGAATCTCCCTTAAAATATTCCAAGACAAGCATGGGTAAACGTCTCAATGAAGGTAAAATCGGTTCAAAAACCTATTGCTCCTAAGTTGCAGTAATAAGGATAACAACCAGTAAAACAAAAAATCCAGTCGTCTTTAGGGCGTCTAGACATAACATGTCCAGACGCCTGCAAAAACGGATTTTTCATATAAAAGAGAAGGTGCAAGACGCTAAGAGAAACCGAGTTTTTTTGCCGACTTGTTCCCGATAATCGGGACTACGCGGGACTTGAAAACTCGGTTTCTGCTGCACGGTTTCTTAACATAAGCGGAATTCTTAAAGACCTATTACTGCCGATTGCGATAAGAAGAATATCAACCCACAACACAAAAACTCCAGCCATATTTAGGGCGTCTAGACATAATATGTCAAGACTCATTCAAAAACGGTTGCACATTGAATGCACGGGTGTTTACACTGTAAACCGTGTCAGTTAAGTCTATTTCTGTTAATTACTACCCCCCTATTGTAGGGGTCCCATATGCAAGCTTAAGATGCTGGAAACCCGATTTTCCAATTTCCACAAGGTAGCTTGCCACAAGGAGGAAAACAACCATGTTTCAAACGATTGATACCGCAGACACCAACCTTCCCGTCAATCTCTTTGCACCCGAAGAGGATACCGCAGAAACCGGCGAGTCCGATTCGTTTCCCATCATCTGCTGTACTTACATAGTTTGGCGCCAAGCGCTCGACTCCATCTGGGAGACAGATGCTGATGAGTAAGCAGTAATGAGTGGTGCGCTGCATAAAGAACTGTAGGGCGCCACTCTTTAAATGAGCATTTTCTTATCCCTTCATACTTTGACTGTCAGGAGGAAAGGCGTGGTTCCTAGATTAGTTTCGGTGATTATTCCAACACGAAATCGCCCCAATTACTTGCAGCAGGCGGTGGAAAGTGTGCTTTGTCAAACCTATCCAAACATCGAAGTCATTATCATCGATGATGGGTCGGATTCCAAAGGGGCGGCAACAAAAAAAATCCTTCGACCATATCTCCCGTTGCCCAACCTCACCTATACCTATCAACACAATAGAGGAGTCGGGGCGGCTGTCAATCGTGGTTTGATGCTTTCACAGGGAGAATATATCCAACGCCTTGACGACGACGATCGCCTCTTACCGGAGAAGGTCGCCCGCACCGTCGATGCGTTTCAAGCACGACCAGAGGTTGGACTCGTCGCAACCGGTTACCATCACATCGATGCAACAGGGAAACGCACCCATACCTGTTCACCTCACCCATGCCCGGAGCCCGCCCGATTACTGAACATGCTAATGCGGTGCATTTCCGCCTGTGCGGGGGTGATGGTGCGTTCCCTTGTACACCAAAAGGTCGGTGCGTATCGAAATATCAAAGCACAGGATTATGAGATGTGGATTCGGATAGCGAAAGAATTTGAGATTGAAACCATCAATCTGCCGCTGGCGGAGTATCGACAGCATCCCGGAAATTCTATAAAGGTCAAAAGCAACCGGGTAAAGATGGAGCGGACTATCCTTGATTTTACCCGTGAACAGATAGAAGCAACCCCTTTGGACACACTGATTCCCAATCTTCAATCCGAACCGCACGCTTACGCGTTACGCGCCGCTGTCTACCTACAACAGGATGGGGAATACGCACGGGGAGTACTTTTCGCCAAAGCGGAGCTAAAAAAGGGGCTTCAGCTCGCGCCGACCGATCCATTGCTGTTACTTTGGGAAAGGGTACTATCCGTCCATGAGGGAGGGTGTTTTCCCCAGAATGCGTGCCTCCCGTTACCCTACCGCGAGCAGGCGCAAGCACTGACCCGCTTCGGTGCTGAACGCAAACGACTTATGGCTCAGGGAATTTCTCCGTCGTCGCTGGAAGTGGTCCATCTCCGGCAGCGATTTAGCCGGTTCTGTTCGGCCCTAATTCAACAGACGTTCAAAACTGCGGTGGGAAAAAATGAGGAGGTGCGTATGGGATAAAAGTACCAAACGCTTTTGAACAAAGGGATTTCACGTTTCACGCTTTTTGCATTTTACACTTTCTCTTGACATGAACTAAAAACTTCTTCTCTTCTTACCGTGGAGGCTGTCAAATGAAATTATCTCAATTTACCGTTGTCGTGAATGATTATCCGAAAACCGACCATCACCTGTTGTACCACACCCTATCTCGCGCACTCATTGAAGTTGACAAGGCGGGATGGGATGTGTTACAAAATCTATCAACGGATACCCCTACCGATGCACAGTGCTTAGCTTTCCTCAAGGAACTTGAGACGCAAGGGTTTATCGTCGGAAATTCGATTAACGAGGGGGAACGTTACCTCGGATACCTGAATCAGAGCACTTCCCAGCCGGGGGGAGAGTTAAACGTGACTTTGCTGACGAACCTTCAGCGCTGTCCGCTCGCTTGTAGTTACTGCTATCAGAAAGGAACGCATACCGGCGAACGTTTGGCTGGCGATCTGTCCGAAGAGTGTCTCGAATTTATCAAAAAGCAGTGCTTAAAACTGGGAGTCGAGCGATTATTTATCAGCTACTACGGGAGTGAGCCGCTCTCTAATCCAAAGGCAATTCTCTCAACAGCGACTGAGCTTCAGGAATTTTGCCGGAAACAGGGCATCCAGTTCCGGTTCGGGATGGTGACAAACGGGGTCCTCTTGACAAGAGAAATCGTCGAAAAACTACTACCGCTTGGATTCGTTCAGGCACAGATTACCATCGACGGAAATCAAGAGACGCACGATGCTTCCCGTCCGTTTCAGAGTGGAAAAGGCACCTATTCCACAATTATGGAAAACCTTTCTCAATACGCGGGCCTCATCCATACCACCGTCCTCTGTGTCCTTGATGAATCCCGTATCGATGCGGCATACGAATTGATTGATACTTTAGCTGTGGAAGGTTACCCCCAAAGGCAGGTCGAGATGACTTTTTCGCCGGTTATGCCGACATACGACAACGAAACTGTTGAAGCAGCACAGCTGTCCATGGATAGAGCGCGAATGCTGATAGCAGAGAAAAAAATGGCGGTTGAAATTGCGAAACTCTCAATTTATGCGGCAAAGAAGGGATTACACGGCGATCTCCGTCCGCAACACGCATGGTGCGCCATGCAGCGCTACGATGGACGGAATATCACCTTGGATCCCTCTGGAAAGATTTATACCTGTCCAACGTTCATCGGTCGGGACAAAAAATATGAGGCGGGCCATATCTCCGGGGAGATTGGTGGAATTGATCTGGTTCTCAAGGAGCAGTACGTCCGTTCAGAGCAGTGTCTCTCTTGCTCGTACCTCCCCATCTGTGCCGATTGTCGCGCCGATGCCCTCTACCAGACCGGAGAGATTACCGAAGCAAATTCAAAGGAAGAGGTCTACGATAGTATTGTGCCTCTGTTGGTCAAGGCACACTATGAATCCTCCAAGACCAATGCAAGTTGCTAGGTTTTGTTGACATTTCATCGCAACCAAATAATCGAGCGGCGGTGCACAGACGCATCGTCCTCCGTAGGGGTTGGGTCTCCCAACCCTTTGTCCGTACCTCTGTAGTCAATTTTCCAAAATCGACGTTTGGGTATCGAGATACGAATCTCGATCTACAATTACTTGAGGGGTGTGCATCATTATTGTCTAAATCAGGATTCTCGGGTTTCTTAATCCCGGTTTATCGGGAATTTAAGGATTTTCAGGTTGAGTCTAGCGAAATCCCGATTCATCGGGGATAGAAACCGAAACGTGAAATGGGATTATTTTAGGACGGGACAGGATGCATTTAGCCCCAGCGGGGCGACATGTTTATAGCATACCGATAGCCCCATACCCCAAAGCCCCAGTTGCTCTGAATCCCGATTTATCGGGGCGGGGCGACATGTGCCATTTGTCTGAATCGCAGATTGCACGGATGATTACCCCGATGTCATCGGGAGGATTAGCATCTAAGATTGCGCATTGAGGCTAGTTCCGATGTCGTTCCCCCGACAAGGCGGGACAGGTCCCGATTCATCGGGATTCTCGGAACGAGCATCCTGATGAATCAGGAGAAGCCTCTCCCACACGAAAGCGATTTATGCACACCCCTCAAGTAATTCTAAAATCTACCATAATACGAAAGGTCCTCTTAACTTACACAAATGTCAAAAGTCGATACCCTCCTCAAACTCATCGCCTATCAAAAGCAACATCCCCAAGCGAGCGACGAAGAAATCGCCCAAGGGATTGGAATGTCACCGCGACATGTCATGCGGTGCCGAAAAGAGGTCAACCTACTCAAAAATCAGTTGGCTGAACCAGTCTTGCAACCGGAGCAGATCCAATTTATGCTGTCACTGCTGAACCGACGGGAACCCAATCAGAAGGAGATTGCCCGGCAGCTTCAAAAACAGATGGGGGTTTCCTACACCGGAAGCCTGCGCGCCACGCAGCCTAACGAACGGGTACCCGTTGGCTGGCTCGAAATCGGAGAATTGACTCCACCCAAAATGGGTTCTTCAGACCGCTCGGATCCGGTACTGAGTTTCTGGCTGCAACACCTATGCTATGACCCGCTCTTGGTTTACCGCCAAAACGGAACAATCGAAGGACGCCTCGCAACCGGTTTTGAGGCGATGAGAGGGAACTCACAGTGGCAGCTGACGTTGAGAGAGGATCTCCGTTGGAGCGATGGAAAATCGATTACACTCGATGAGATCATCAAGGCGTTTTCCGAAAGCCGCATCGCTCCGATTATCGTAGAGATTAAACAGGACGGTAAGAACCAACTTCGGGTTCAACTCTCTCAGGAAGAGCCGCTCTTTCCATTCTATTTGCGCGGTATATGCCCACACCCTTCTCACTCGTCTCAACCCTACCGCGTGACCTCCGGTCCCTATCGATTGAGGGGGTTTCGCCCGGACGCCACGATCTTTCGCTTCGAGCCAAATTCAAGTTACTTTCGCAGAGGAAACCCCTGTATCGACTGGTTGACCCTAAGGCGTTTCGCACTACCCGCCAATGCGGTTAAAGCAATCGAGAATGGTGTACTGGATCTGCTTTTTTTCCCTTTTTATGCAATGCAGTCTCTCCATCAATTCCCAACAACGGTGCCTTGTCAACAGTGGCCCTTTTTTGAAGATACCTACTGCGCCCTATTTCTCAACCGTCGTCATGGGCTCCTATCGGACGAAAGGAACTGTAGCCTACTTAAAGCAGCCATCAATTATCAGGCAATCAACCTCTATCTACGCATGGGGCAGATTATTGAGGAAGAAGCCCTTTCACCACTCCCTCACGCCCCCTTTGACATCCGGATTGCTTGTTCGGGTGGCATCTTTCGTTATTTGGCTTACCTGATTGGGAAGTCGGCAGGTTCTTCTGTGATTAATCCTATCTCTGTCAAAGGGGAGATGCGAAAGGAAGCGGATGCCTTTTTAACTCAAATCCTTTTTGGTTTTGAGTACAGCAATTTGTCGCGACTATTCCACTCCGATGGCGCACACAATTTTTTTGGCTATTCCAATCCCCAAGTTGACGAGCTGCTCTCTCAGCTTAACAACGAGGAACACTTAGGGGCAAGAAGAAGAATTGGACGGCAGATACTGTCCCTTCTACAGGAAGATTACGCGGTAATCCTATTAGCACCCTGCTTCCAATATACACTCTCACCGTTAGAAATCCAGTTCGACGATAACCTCACCGACCTAATCGATCTGATGCAGAACATGAGCAATCTCACCGTGGAACGTCGCCGGTCCGGTTAGCAATCCACGCCATTGAACAAGTATTTCAACGTAACCCTCAAAGATGGGTCTGAATTGGTAGGTGCCCAAATGTCAAAAGTCGATACCCTCCTCAAACTCATCGCCTATCAAAAGCAACATCCCCACGCCAACGATGAAGAGATCGCCCAGGGGATTGGAATGTCCCCTCGACATGTCATGCGGTGCAGAAAAGAGGTCAACCTTCTCAAAAATCAGTTGGCTGAACCAGTTTTGCAACCGGAGCAGATCCAATTTATGCTATCCCTGCTGAACCGACGGGAACCGGATCAGCAGGAGATTGCCCAACAACTTCAGAAACAAATAGGGGTTTCCTACACCGGCAGCATTCGCGCCGCACAGCCTAACGAGCGGGTACCCGTCGGCTGGCTCGAAATTGGCGAGTTGATTCCACTCGAAATGGGTTTTTTAGACCGACCACACCCGGCACTGAATTTCTGGCTGCAACACCTCTGCTATGACCCACTTCTTGTGTGCCGCCGAAATGGAGAAATTGAAGGACGGCTTGCGACCGGCTGCGAAGCGATAAAAGGAAACTCACAGTGGCAGCTGACGTTAAGGGAAAATCTGCGTTGGAGCGATGGAAAGCCGATTACCCTTGAAGAGATCATCGCAGCGTTTTCCGAGAGCAGCATCGCACCGATTATCGCAGAGATTAAACCGGATGGCAAAAACCAACTTCGGGTTCAACTTTCTCAAGAAGAACCGTTCTTTCCACTTCGTTTGCGCAATATTTCGCCTCTACCTTCCCACTCTTCCCAACCCTACCGTGTGACCTCAGGCCCCTATCGATTGAAGGGTTTCCGCCCGGATGCCATGAACTTTCGCTTTGAACCAAATCCGGATTACTACCGTGGCGGGAACCCTCACATTGATTGGTTGATCGTAAGGCGCTTCACACTGCCCGCCAATGCGGTTAAGGCGGTTGAGAATGGCACACTAGATCTGCTTCCTCTCTATCTCCAAGCACTGCAATCACTTTACCAATTCCCAACGACGGTGCCTTGTCAACAGTGGACCTTTTTTGAAGACAGCTACTATGTCTTATTTCTCAACCGATATCGCGGGCCCCTATCGGACAAAAGGAACTGCGGTCTACTTAAAGGTGCCATCGATTATCAGGCAATCAATCTCTATCTACGCATGGGACGAATTTTTGAGGCAGAAAACCTCCCTTCGCCTCCTCAGTCCCCCTTTGATATTCGGATCGCCTGCTCACGCGGCAGCTTTCGCTATTTGGCCTATCTCATCGGAAAGTCCGCGGGATCTTCTGTCGTGAATCCCATCTCTGTCAAAGGGGAAATGCGACAGGAAGCAGATGCCTTCCTAACTCAAACTTTTTTTGGTTTAGGGTACAGCAACCTGTCACGATTTTTCCACTCCGATGGAGAACATAATTTTTTCGGCTACGCCAATCCCCAAGTTGATGAGATGCTCTCTCAACTGGACCAAATAGCGAATCCGATGGCAAGAAGTAGGATTGGGCGGGAGGTATTATCTCTCGTGCAGGAAGATTTCGTGATAATCCTATTGGCACCCTGCTTCCAATATACGCTCTCGCCGTTAGAAATTCAGTTCGACGATAACCTCACCGACCTAATCGATCTGATTCAGAATATGAGCAACCTCACCGTGGAACGTCGCCGGTCCGGTTAGTAAATGTTGCTAGCAACATTTACTAATAATCGGGCTAATCCGTTCAATGACTTTTTTGACATTTACCGCTGAAACCCTTATACCGATTGACTTTGGGGCATAAGTACTTTCTTTGGCATGGCAATTGCACACATTAGATTGTCCCGAATTCGGGAGATTTCGAAAAGTTCTATTTTTCCTTAGCTGCAGAAGCCAATCGCTTCTGCAAATCCAAAAGGAGTTAACCGTAATGTTACGGAAAGCATTGACCCTCGGAATGGTTTTCATTTTTGCACTCAGCCTGCTGGCTGTGTCAATGATTACATGCTTTACCTATGAAGCAGAGGCACACAACTGGACGCACCCGGGCGATCACTTCGATTGCAAGCACCCCGACGGACGTGAAGATACTTTCCACGCGCATCCAGGCGCGCCTTGGAGCTGCTGTTTTAGCTCACATTAAACTCAGGCGTCTTCGTTATGCTAAAAGTCTCTCAATGGTCTTTTAGCATAACGACCTACCTGCTTCGCCGGCTGTTTGGTTTTAAGTAGAATATGCGCTAACCTATTTACAAAAGAGTAGAATACACATTTCAGTAGAGAACAACGATTGTCGTTCCCTACGGGCACCTTATGGAGCCTCTACTGTAGTTGCCCGTTTCTTAATCTCGATTTATCGGGGCAGCGATAAATCGCCGAACTACAAATCGAAGACTCTCGGAACGGAGGCTTTGAGTGTTCAACTGCGTAAGTCCTAAAGAGAATAGAGTGAACAAAAGGCTAACGAAAAACACTCCTCAAACCATTCGCGGCGTTCTCACACTAATAGCCTTTCGGGAAATGTCTACCAATTACGGATATGAAGCAGACATGAAACGGCTATTGGCAAAACAGATATAGCAGATCCCTGTAACGAGAAAAACAACCCAATCTAACCCCTGCTGTTGCACAATCCTACTCCCAATGAAACTATTCTCCCAGAAAACCTCCTCACTCTTTTTTGGTATGTGCTTATTTGTGGCTGCAAGCGCGCCTCGGCTGTTCTCTTTGGGTGCCCACTGGACCTCTGATGAACGTGGGTGGCTGGACCATAGTACCGTGTTTATGGCCACAGTCGAGATGGGCACCTTTTCAGAGACCCTTGTCACCTTCCATCCCGGTGTCATAACGATGTGGCTTGCTGCCCTCCGCACCCTTTTTACAGAACCGAATATAAGTGTTCAAGACTTGGCGTTAGCCCGGTGGTTCATCGGCGTAACGCTATTAATCGGGATCGGTATGGCAGCGGTACTGCTATATCGGTTATTTGGACGTTGGGTTGCGGTCATCGGTGCGGCGTTTCTATCCTTCTCTCCACTCTTTTTGGCGCAGTCCCGTCGCGTCCACACCGATGCGCTGGCGTCAATTTTTCTCCTGTTAACAGTCTTATCCCTCCTGCTCTATTGTCAAATACCCCAAAGACGCCGTTACCTCATCGGTTCTGGAATTGCTTATGGTCTAGCCTGCCTTGCCAAAAGTAACTCTCTTATTCTGCTCTTGTGGCTGCCAATCTGTTTCGCCCTGTTTCGGAATCGGAAGGAAACATGGCAGCAGTTCTTTCTCAGGGGACTTGGAGCGGGCCTCTGTTTCCTGAGTTGTACGCTACTCACCGTTTTCGCGCTGTGGCCCCTCTTTTGGAACCCCACCTTTCTGATATTTGGGGTGTGTCTGTTAGGCGTCACACTGTTTGCGTATCGAGAGTTACAGAAAGGAGCACATGGACGACTCACCCTATATTTGGCGTCAGCTATGGTAGTAGCTGTGGTATCCGGCTATATGGTACAAACTGTATGGAGGGTGTTCGATGGCGTTGCGTGGGCGATTACTACGCCGCATAACGTCGAACACTTCTTCTTAGGACAGGTGTTATATGACCCCGGCTGGTTCTACTATCCGTTGGTGCTCTGCGTAAGGACCACGCCGCTAACGCTTCCCCTCGCATTCGCCGGGTGTTTCTTTCTGTGGAGGAGACGTCATGAGGAAGGGTATGTGCAACAGTTTCGGATAGCACTCGCGTTGGTGACGGTTGTCCTACTGTTCACCCTCTGTCTCTCGCTGACGAGCAAAAAGTTTAGTCGGTATCTGCTACCCGCTTTCCCAATCATAGAGATACTTGCCGCTATCGGCTTCTTTGAGTTTCTTAAATGGGGTTACTCCTATATCGGTTCCCGCTTTGGGACCGGGGCAACTCCCCAAAAACTCGCCTTTTCTATCGTGACCGTTCTCTGTCTCCTCCTGATCCAAATCGTGCCAGTCCTACGGCTTCACCCCTACCACAGCACCTACTACAATCTCTGCTTCAAACTCACTGATATCAGAAAAATTATCACAGTTGGCGAAGGTGGAGGTGTGGGATATGATCTCGCGGCAAAATACCTAAATAGAAAACCAAATGCACAAGCACTACGTGTCCAAACCTTTCCGCAAAGTACCCAATTCTTTTATCCTTACTTTATAGGACAGATATACTGGGCTGACGCAAGTGAAGCGGTCGTCCCAGATTATGAGGTCGTCCATATCCGCGAATCCCAAGCGGGCTGGGTCCCGCAAACGGGAACGCTCAACGGCGAGCTAGAACACGTGATAACCCTCAACGGGATTGACTATGTTTGGATTTATAGGATACCACAATAGGCTGAATGGGGAGAAAATAGCCCAAGTTGCCAGAGCGTGTTGACATTTCATCACAACCAGACAATCAAGGATGTGCACAGACACCAGATTCTTCGTAGGGGTTGGGTCTCCCAACCCTTTGGGCACATATCAGAGTCCGTTCCGAGACCAGGAACGATTTCGGACTGCTGTAGGTCGATTTTCCAAAATCGACAATACCTAGTACATTGTCAGATAAATGTAGCGCAAACTGTTAGTTTGCGGGGGGGATCATCCCGATTTTATCGGGATGGTACAAAAGCCTCCTTTAGACACTTCCCCCGCACAGCGGCTTGGCTAGCCATAGCGAAGCCGAGCCGCGAGTGCTTTATCATGATTTATTTGACTGAGCACTAGAAATGTTCCAGCCAAGATTTTGGAGCGACACGCAGTATTTTGTCGAGATGTGAATCTCGACCTATGCCGTTCCAGCCTGCCCCGATTTATCGGGGAGCATCCCGATGAATCGGGACAATCGATTCAACCTGTATGGTTGAGATCTTCCAACCCGTACTGATTAATGGGCGAGGAAACCTCGCCGCTACGATTACGGACACGCCTCACATAAATGTCAAATAAATCGGGACTTTTAACTCGCTCGACCCACAAAGCCCCAGAAGGGCGATATGTGTATAGAGCATCGGCAAACCAACTCCTCCAAGCCCCAGTTGCTTTGCCTCCCGATTCAACCGGGGCGGGGCAACATGTGTCGCATTGGGTTATGTAGGATATGTCTAGATCGGTTGTTGGGTTTCACGGTTCCCGTTCAACCCAACCTACGTGCTGTCAAACGCCAACAGGACCTAAAAACTACAATGAATCTGATTAAACTCCTATCTACCGATTTTTTTACTGGTCAAATCTTGTTCTCAGGAAAGGGGTTGCTCGATATCCTGTGGTATCTCATCCGCAACCCGCGAGCAAAGTCTCTCAGACTCGCTGTGCTCATCCTGCAGCTGATCCCCAGATATACAAAGGTATCGGTGAAGCGACTGATAAACCTCCATCGCTTGACACAAGAGGCAAACAGACTGAATCTACTCGGAGATATAGTCGAGTGTGGGGTGTGGAATGGCGGATCTGCCGCCATTATGGGGGTTGCGGATCGAGACGATGAAGCCTCCGGTAAAGCCAGAAAGCTATGGCTCTTTGATTCGTTTCGTGGGCTGCCGCGGCCAAGCAACAGAGACGGAAAACAGGCAACGGCGAACTATTTTCAAGGCTGGTGTCACGGTGAGACAGGGAAGGTTGAGCGAATTTTCCGGCGATTTCAACTCTCGTTACAGCATGTCAATATTATCCCCGGGTGGTTTGATGATACATTGGGGACAGCAGACCTTCAAACTATCGCTCTCTTGCATATTGACGCCGATTGGTATGCGTCGGTCAAGGTAGTTTTAGAGACCTTATATGATAAAGTCGTTGAAGGTGGGTTTGTTGTTCTGGATGATTATTGGAGATGGCCCGGATGCCGGGAGGCGGTAACAGATTATCTCAAAAACCATCAGATTCAAGGGGTCGTATTGAAAAAAGCGGATCTACACGGTGTTTATTTTCAAAAGCCGCCCCGATGCAGGGGAGAAACATCCGATAATTGACGTTATTGGTCAACCTGTTTGAGCCGTCCCCACATTGTAAACTTTTTGTCTGCGACAGAAACCGAAAAGGGAAAGCTAAGCCATGCAGGACTAGCGTCAGCATGGGGATCATTGGTGAGGTTTTGTTGATTCCCCCCATCGGCGTCCATTACGTAAATTTCATAGCTGGGAATATCGGGCATATCTGCTCGAAAATGACCATCCCTATCAGATACAAAGGCAATGCGCCTACCATGGGGTGACCATGAAGGATCCCAATCCCTATCGGGCTGATTGGTCAGGTTACGCTGATTATTACCATCAGCGTCCATCACGTAGATTTCAGGGTTTCCATCCCTCCGGGACACGAAGGCAATTTGTGCCTGTGCCTCAACGTATACCATCAACAATACCAGCATCAAAACTACAACGACAGCTAAAATGAAATGTGCGAGAGTGTCCCTGCGTTGCATCTGTTATCCCTCCTCTGTTCTCAAATCGGTTTTTTTATCCTTAAACACTATTTTCTCAATAATGGCAATTATCGGTCAACCTGTTTGAGCCGTCCCCACATCGTAAACTTTTTGCCCGTAGGAGCAACCGAAAAAAGTGAGTTCAACCATGCAGGACTGAAGTCGTTATTGGGATTATTGGTGAGTCTTTGTTGATTCCCCCCATCGGCATCCATCACGTAGATTTCAAAGTTTCCATCCCTATGAGACGAGAAGGCAATGCGTTTGCCGTTGGGAGACCAGGAGGGACTTGAGTCCTCATGGCGGTTTTCAGTGAGTCTTTGTTGATTCCCCCCATCGGCATCCATCACATAGATTTCAAAGTTTTCAAAGTCTCCCTTTCTATCAGGCGAGAAGGCAATGCGTTTACCGTCGGGCGCCCATGAGGGATTCCCGTCATTCTTTCGATTTTCAGTGAGTCTTTGTTGATTCCTCCCATCGGCGTCCATCACGTAAATTTCCCTAGTTAGTCCAAAGCGACCAATAAAGTGTCCATCTCTCTCAGAAGAGAAGACAATTCGTTTACCGTCAGGAGACCATGACGGAGACGTGTCATTATTGAAATCATCAGTAAGTCTCTGCTGATTCCCCCCATCGGCGTCCATCACGTAGATTTCAGACGTGAGAAAACCGTGTATGTCAAGGTGTCCATCCTGATCCGACATGAAGGCAATCCGTTTACCGTCGGGGGACCAGGAGGGATTCCAATCCTTAGAAAGATTATTGGTGAGTCTTTGTTGATTCCCTCCATCGGCGTCCATCACATAGATTTCCCAATTCCCATCCCGATCCGACATGAAGGTAATCTGTGCCTGTGCCTCAATGTATACCATCAACAATACCAGCATCAAAACTACAACGCTAGCTAAAACCAAATGTACGGAACTGTATCTCCGGTGCATCTGTCTTTCCTCCTTTGGTCTCAAATTGGTTTTTTATCCTTAAACACTGCTCTCTCAATAATAGTAGTTATCGGTTGATCTGTTTGACCCAGCCCCACATCGTCAGTACCTTACCCGCGGGAGCAACGGCAAAGGCAGGACCATACCATGCAGGATCTTCGTCATCTTCGAGATGATTGGTGAGGTTGTGCACATTACGCCCATCGGCATCCATCACGTAGATATCCCGATTTAAATCCCTCGTCCTATTCGATACGAAGGCAATCCGTTTGCCGTCAGGAGACCATACCGGATTCCAGTTCCCATCAGGATGATTGGTCAGGTTACGCTGATTATTACCATCAGCGTCCATCACATAGATGTCCCGGCCCCCACCGCCCCCAAGGCGAAAGGAATCAAAGACAATCCGCTTACCGTCAGGAGACCATACCGGATTGTCGTCAAAAAGATCATTATTGGTAAGGTTTTGCTGATTGCCACCATTGGCGTCCATCACGTAGATTTCACTATTCCCACGCCTAATCGAAATAAAGACAATCCGCTTACCATCAGGAGACCATGAGGGATTATTGTCAACACGGTCATTATTGGAGAGGTTTAGTTTATTGCCGCCATCGGCAGCCATCACGTAGATTTCACTGTGCCCACCCCTAATAGAAACAAAAGCAATCTGTTTACCATCAGGAGACCATGAGGGTTCCTTGTCATCAAAGTCATTGTTAGACAGGTTTCGTTGATTACCCCCATCGGCATCCATCACGTAGACTTCAAAGTGCAGAACGTCCCAATCCCTATCAGACTCAAAGGCAATCTGTGCCTGTGCATCAACACATACCATCAGCAGTGTCAACCCTAACACGACAACGACGGCTAAAATCAAAGGTGCGAGATTGTTCCTACATTGCATTTGCTATGCCTCCTTTGTTCTCAAATCAGTTTATTATTTTTTGAAGGGGGTAGAGGTCAGATTGGGTCGGCGCCTCTTTCCAATTAAATCCTGATTACATTGTCTCGTTCCAAGACTTGCGGAATCGTGGATTCCTCCGAATTTACATGCGATTGTTCTATCGCCCTTTGGTTGGCGTTTATGATCCAACCTCAACAAACACTGTTTTCTCAATAATGGCAGTTATCGGTTCGCCTGTTTGAGTCGTCCCCACATTGTAAACTTTTTGCCGGAGGGAGAAACCGAAAAAGGTGAATTAAACCATGCAGCACTAACGTCATGATTGGGATTATTGGTGAGGTTTTGAGGATTCCCCCCATCGGCGTCCATCACGTAGATTTCATAGTTTTTAAAGTCACCCTTCTTATCAGACATAAAGGCAATCCGTTTACCGTCGGGGGACCATGAGGGAGACCCATCATCAACGTGATTTTCAGTAAGTCTTCGTTCATTACCCCCGTTGGCATCCATCACGTAGATTTCAAATTTTTGAAGGTCCCCCTTCCTATCAGACATAAAGGCAATCCGTTTACCAACGGGGGACCAGGAGGGATGCCAGTCATTAAAGAGATTTTCAGTAAGTCTTTGCTGATTCCCACCATCGGCGTCCATCACGTAGATCTCATAAGTGATTCCAAACTTGTTTGCAAAGTGCCCCTCCCTACGGGCACTGAAGACAATGCGATTACCGTCAGGGGACCATGAGGGATCCCTGTCATCATCACCCTCGATATTGTTAGTGAGTCTTTGCTGATTCCTCCCATCGACCTCCATCACGTAAATTTCATAGTTAAAGCGCCCATCCCTATCAGACGAGAAGGCAATCCGTTTACCGTCGGGGGACCAGGAGGGAGAACTGTCATTATTAGGATTTTTAGTAAGTCTTTGCTGATTCCCACCATTGACCTCCATCACGTAGATTTCAGCGTTTCCATCCCTCTTAGACACGAAGGCAACCCGTTTACCGTCGGGGGACCATGAAGGATCCTGATCATCACCAGGATTTTTAGTAAGTCTTTGCTGATTCCCACCATTGACCTTCATCACGTAAATTTCCCAGTTCCCATCTCTATCAGACGAGAATGCAATCTGTGCCTGTGCGTCAACGCATACCATCAGCGGTGTCAGACCCAAGACTATAACGCCAGCTAAAATCAAATGTACGAGATTGTATCTCCATTGCATCTGTTATTCCTCCTCTGCTTTCAAAGCGGTTTATTATTTTTTGGTGTTGATATAAAGTATATCAACCAGTAACCTCAAAATGTCAGCCCAATTTAAGGAGTCTGGACATGATATGTCATAACTCCCCAAAAAAGGGTTGCGATTAAATGCAAGGATATCTATATTTTTATATTGTATAAAATAACGCAGTTCTCAACTTTCATAGAAGAACGAACTACATAGGAGGACAACCATGTCAAAATATGTGGCAACCTGTATTCTTGTTGTAACTTTTTTTATTACCGTGATTACACCGGTCTTTGGGCATCAGCAGTGGATATTGCCCAACTTTTTCTATACAAACCGTGAATCCCCTTGGTTGGGTATAGAGCACACATCGGGCGACCAACGGTTTGTCTCTGGACGGGGGTCAGGAACCCTTTTAACGATTATCCATCCGAAAGGCTGGCGTATGGGACGACCATCATCTATTTTTGTTGGTCAGACGAGGACTGTCGGGGAGATAAAACTACGAGAGCCGGGCACCTATCGAATCGAAACAGATTACTCAGGCCGATATTTGGCGGCAATTGACGTAGACGGCAAGAAAACATGGGTTAGCATATCGAAAGACCAACTACCCGGCAAAAAGATTCTCCAGTCGAGATATGAATGGTCTCAAACCACCACTTTCGTGACGGTGAGGGAATACACCCAAGGTGTTCTGGAAGCTACCGGTGCATTTTTGGAAATCGTACCGGTAACACATCCAAACAAGATCTTTGTTGGAAAACCGTTTGTAGTTCGTGTTCTGTCAAGAGGTCAGTTAGTTGCGGGCCAACAGGTCCAAGTTTACTCGGAGATGGATAGCGGACATGATGCAACGTTAGCAGCAGTTACCAACGCCAACGGTGAATGTGAACTAACCTTTCCGTCTGCCGGTAGGTATCTACTAACCGCCCGACTCCGTCAGGATGCCAAAGATTCTTCCCGTGCCAATATTGATGTATTTAATGTATCAATGCTGGTAGAGGTTAAAAAGAAAAAGTAAGGGTATTGATGTGCCTGCTGTCGGTTTGGTAGGTTGGCAACGCGCTGTTTTGGATGCTTGAGTTTCAGTCGGGTGGTTATTTTGGTTCTGATTCAAAATATGAGCCAACTCACCGTGGAACGTCGCCAGTCCGGTTAGTAAATGTTGCTAGCAACATTTACTAATAATCGGGCTAATCCGTTCAATGACTTTTTTGACATTTACCGCTGAAACCCTTATACCGATTGACTTTGGAGCATCAGCATTTTCTTAGGCATGGTAATTGCTTCCATTTGGATTGTCCCGAATTCGGGAGATTTCGAAAAGTTCTATTTTTCTTTAGCTGCAGAAGTTGATTGCTTCTGCAAATCCGAAAGGAGTTAATCACAATGTTAAGAAAAGCATTGACCCTCGGAATGGTTTTCATTTTTGCACTGAGCCTGTTGTTAGTTTCAATGATAACATGTTTTACCCTTGACGCAGAGGCACACCCACAGTGGTGGTGCGTGGATGCCTGTGGTAACGGAGCTCGTTACGATGAACCTCAAGCCGGCATGGACTGCAATCTCGACTGGCATTCACACGGGTAAAACTAGCCACCTTCGTTATGCTAAAAATCTCACCGTAGGTTTTTAGCATAACGACCTACTCGCTTCGCTGGCTGTTTGGTCCTAAGTAGAACATGCCTCAGTCTATTTACATA
This sequence comes from Candidatus Poribacteria bacterium, assembly GCA_965220385.1. GTDB lineage: Bacteria > Poribacteria > WGA-4E > WGA-4E > PCPOR2b > PCPOR2b. Next base: position 4,394,855 of record OZ244825.1, read on the forward strand.
ATGTCTTAGATGAGCATTCCTCTCCGTGAGCGAGGCAGTGATCAGGTTATCCTCCCACTACTCCGAAGGAGGACAACATTTGAAAACAGTAGGACTTACACATTTCAATAGGAAACAGCGATTGTCGTTCTCTACGGGGAACTTATGGAGTCTCTACTGTAGTTGCCCGATTCATCAGGCGTCCGTTCCGAGACCAAGGTTGGGAACGGTATCCAGTTGCTTTGAATCCCGATTTATCGGGGCGGCGATAAATCGCCGAACTACAAATCGAAGACTCTCGGAACGGAGGCTTTGAGTGTTCAACTGCGTAAGTTCTAAAGAGAATAGGATGAACAAAAGACTAACGAAAAACATCTCCCAAATATTGGTGGAGCTCTATTGCTACTAGTCTGTCAAGAAATGTTTGTTAATTACGGATATGACAAAGACATGAAACGGATATTGGCAAAACAGATACAACAAGCCCTTGAACCTTGAACGAGAAAAACAACTTAATCTAGCTCCTACTATTGCATAATCCTTTTCCCAATGAAACCATTCTCTCGGAAAACCCCCTCAATCTTTTTTGGTATGTGCTTATTTGTTGTTGCAAGCGCGTCTCGGCTGTTCTCTCTGGGTGCCCACTGGACCTCTGATGAAGGTGGGTGGTTGGACCATAGTACAGTGTTTATGACCGCACTCGAGATGGGTGCCTTTTCAGAGACCCTTGTCACTTTCCATCCCGGTGTCATAACGATGTGGCTTGCTGCGTTCCGCACGCTTTTTACAGAACCGAATATAAGTGTTCAAGGCTTGGCGTTAGCCCGGTGGTTCATCGGCGTCGCTCTGTTAATCGGAATTGGTGTCGCAGCGATGCTGCTATATCGGTTGTTTGGGCGTTGGGTTGCGGTCATCGGTGCGGCGTTTCTATCCTTCTCACCACTCTTTTTAGCCCAATCCCGCCGCGTCCATACCGATGCGTTGGCGGCGACTTTTGTCCTGTTAACAGTCCTGTGCCTCCTGCTCTATTGTGGAGCACCCCAAAAACGCCGTTACCTCATCGGTTCTGGAATTGCTTTTGGCTTAGCCTGCCTTGCCAAAAGTAACTCTCTTATCCTTCTCTTGTGGCTGCCTATCTGCTTCGCCCTGTTTCGGAATCGAGAGGAAACGTGGCAGCAGTTCTTTCTCCGAGGGCTTGGAGCGGGTCTATGTTTCCTGAGTTGCACGTTACTCACCGTTTTCGCGCTGTGGCCCCTCTTTTGGAACCCTGCCTTTTTGATAGGTGGGTTGTGTCTTTTAGCGGTCATGCTGCTTACGTATCGGGAGTTACAGAAAGGGGCACATGGACAACTCACCCTATATTTGGCATCGGTTGTGGTAGTAGGTGCGGCCTCCGGCTATCTGGTCCGAACCGTATGGAGGGTGTTCGATGGCGTTGCGTGGGCGGTTACCACACCGCATAACGTCGAACACTTCTTCCTCGGACAGGTGTTATATGACCCCGGCTGGCTCTTCTACCCGTTGGTGCTCTGTATAAATACCGCGCCGTTGGCGCTTCCCTTAGCATTCGGCGGATGTCTCTTTTTGTGGAGGAGACGCCATGAGGAAGGATATGCGCGACAGTTTCGGATAGCACTCGCGTTGGTGGCGGTTGTCCTGCTGTTCACCCTCTGTCTCTCGCTGACGAGCAAAAAGTTTAGTCGGTATCTGCTACCCGCTTTCCCAATCATAGAGATACTTGCCGCTATCGGTTTCTTTGAGTTTCTTAAATGGGGTTACTCCTATATTGACTCCCGCTTTGGGACCGGAGCAAACGCCCAAAAACTCACCTTTTCTATCGTGACTATCCTCTGTCTCGCCCTGATCCAAATCCTGCCGGTCCTACGGCTTCACCCCTACTACGGCACCTACTACAACCTCGGGTTCAAACTCACTGATATCAGGAAAATTATCACGGTTCCTGCAGGCGCGGGGTATGATCTCGCGGCAAAATACCTGAATAAAAAAACAAATGCACGAGAGCTATATGTTCAAACCTTTCCACAAAGTGCCCAATTCTTTCTTCCCTACTTTACCGGTCATATGTATTGGACTGACGCAGGTGAAGAGGACGTCCCAGATTATGAGGTGGTCCATATCCGCGAATCCCAAGCGGGATGGGTACCTCAAACGGGAACGCTCAACGGCGAGTTAGAACACGTGATAACCCTCAACGGCATTGACTATGTCTGGATTTATAGGATCCCGTAATAGGCTGAACCGGGAGTGAAAATAGCCCAAGTTGCCAGAGCGTGTTGACATTTCATCACAACCAGACAATCAAGGATGTGCACAGACACCAGATTCTTCGTAGGGGTTGGGTCTCCCAACCCTTTGGGCACATATCAGAGTCCGTTCCGAGACCAGGAACGATTTCGGACTGCTGTAGGTCGATTTTCCAAAATCGACAATACCTAGTACATTGTCAGATAAATGTAGCGCAAACTGTTAGTTTGCGGGGGGATCATCCCGATTTTATCGGGATGGTACAAAAGCCTCCTTTAGACACTTCCCCCGCACAGCGGCTTGGCTAGCCATAGCGAAGCCGAGCCGCGAGTGCTTTATCATGATTTATTTGACTGAGCACTAGAAATGTTCCAGCCAAGATTTTGGAGCGACACGCAGTATTTTGTCGAGATGTGAATCTCGACCTATGCCGTTCCAGCCTGCCCCGATTTATCGGGGAGCATCCCGATGAATCGGGACAATCGATTCAACCTGTATGGTTGAGATCTTCCAACCCGTACTGATTAATGGGCGAGGAAACCTCGCCGCTACGATTACGGACACGCCTCACATAAATGTCAAATAAATCGGGACTTTTAACTCGCTCGACCCACAAAGCCCCAGAAGGGCGATATGTGTATAGAGCATCGGCAAACCAGCTCCTCCAAGCCCCAGTTGCTTTGCCTCCCGATTCAACCGGGGCGGGGCAACATGTGTCGCATTGGGTTATGTAGGATATGTCTAGATCGGTTGTTGGGTTTCACGGTTCCCGTTCAACCCAACCTACGTGCTGTCAAACGCCAACAGGACCTAAAAACTACAATGAATCTGATTAAACTCCTATCTACCGATTTTTTTACTGGTCAAATCTTGTTCTCAGGAAAGGGGTTGCTCGATATCCTGTGGTATCTCATCCGCAACCCGCGAGCAAAGTCTCTCAGGCTCGCTGTGCTCATCCTGCAGCTGATCCCCAGATATACAAAGGTATCGGTGAAGCGACTGATAAACCTCCATCGCTTGACACAAGAGGCAAACAGACTGAATCTACTCGGAGATATAGTCGAGTGTGGGGTGTGGAATGGCGGATCTGCCGCCATTATGGGGGTTGCGGATCGAGACGATGAAGCCTCCGGTAAAGCCAGAAAGCTATGGCTCTTTGATTCGTTTCGTGGGCTGCCGCGGCCAAGCAACAGAGACGGAAAACAGGCAACGGCGAACTATTTTCAAGGCTGGTGTCACGGTGAGACAGGGAAGGTTGAGCGAATTTTCCGGCGATTTCGACTCTCGTTACAGCATGTCAATATTATCCCCGGGTGGTTTGATGATACATTGGGGACAGCAGACCTTCAAACTATCGCTCTCTTGCATATTGACGCCGATTGGTATGCGTCGGTCAAGGTAGTTTTAGAGACCTTATATGATAAAGTGGTTGAAGGCGGGTTTGTTGTTCTGGATGATTATTGGAGATGGCCCGGATGCCGCGAGGCGGTAACAGATTATCTCAAAGAACATCAGATTCAAGGGGTAGTATTGAAACAGGTGGATCTACACGGTGTTTATTTTCAAAAGCCGCACCGATGCAGAAGGGTAACAATCGATAATTGATGTTATCGGTCAACCTGTTTGAGTCGTCCCCACATTGTAAACTTTTTGCCTCGGGACGCAATCGCAAAAGCAGGGTCATACCACGCAGGGCTCAGGTCATTAATCCGATTATTGTTGGTGAGTTTTTGTTGATTCCCCCCATCGGCATCCATCACGTAGATGTCAAAGTCTCCATCTTGGTTGGAAGTAAAGACAATGCGTTCACCGTTGGGAGACCATGAGGGCAGCCAGTCGTTCTTGCGATTTTCAGTGAGTTTTTGTCGATTCCCCCCATCGGCATCCACCACGTAGATGTCAAAGTTTTGAAGATCGCCCCTCCTGTCAAACGAGAAGGCAATACGTTTACCATCAGGAGACCATGCAGGATACCGCTCATGCACGGGATCTTCAGTGAGTTTTTGTTGATTCCCCCCATCGGCATCCATCACGTAGATTTGCCAGTTTCCACCCACAATGTTCCTATTCTTACCAGAAGTAAAGGCAATATGTTTACCGTCCGGTGACCATGAGGGATCCCAGTCATCATCGCCATTATTGGTAAGTCTATGCTGATCCCTCCCATCGGCGTCCATCACGTAGATTTCGTCGTTTCCATCCCTATTAGAATTAAAGACAATGCGCTTGCTGTCCGGCGACCATGACGGATACCGGTCTGCACTGGGATTTTTAGTGAGGTTTTTAGGGTTGCCCCCATCGGTATCCATCACGTAGATTTCACGATTCCCATCTCGTTCGGAAGTAAAGACAATGCGTTTACCGTCCGGTGACCATGAGGGATCCCAGTCAGCATGGCGATTATTGGTCAGCCTACGCTGATTCTTCCCATCAACGTCCATCACATAGATTTCCATGTTTCCATTCCTATTAGACGAGAAGACGATCTGTGCTTGTGCATCAACACATACCACGAGCGGGGTTAAACCCAACACGACAACACTAGCTAAAATCAACTCGGCGAAATTGTATCTCCGTTGCATCTGTCTCTCCTCCTCTGTTTTCAAATCTGTTCATTATTCTTTGGAGCTGAGATGTGTGGACAACTCTTTTCCAGTTAAAGTGACAATTCGGATTATTATTGCAAGAACTCTTCGTCCTTCCCTAGGTGTTCATGACCCAACTTCAGCAAATACTGTTTGCTCAATAACGATGGTTATTGGCTAATCTGCTTGAGCCGTCCCCACATCGTGAGTACTTTACTGGCGGGAGCCACTGCAAAAGCAGGATTATACCATGCAGGATTAGTGTCATCATGGGGATTATTAGTGAGGTTTCGCCGATTACCCCCATCGGCATCCATCACGTAGATGTCAAAGTTCCCATCCTCCTCCCGATCAGACACAAAGATAATGCGCTTACCGTCCGGTGACCATGAGGGATCCCAGTCAGCAAAGTCATTGTTCGTGAGTCTGCGCTGATTGCCCCCATCGGTGTCCATCACATAAATGTCTCGGTTCCCCCCATTCTTCATGGAAGTAAAGGCAATGTGCTTACCATCCGGTGACCATATAGGATCAGTGTCAAAACGGGGATTATTGGTGAGGTTTCGCTGATTACCTCCATCGGCGGCCATCACATAGATTTCCAAGTTCCCAGCCCTACTGGTAACAAAAGCGATGCGTTTACCGTCCGGTGACCATGAGGGATCCCAGTCATCAAAATCATTGTTCGTGAGTCTGTGCGGATTGCCCCCATCGGCAGCCATCACGTAGATTTGCCAATTCCCATCCCTAATGTTCCTCCCCCTACTAGAAGTAAAAGCAATATGTTTACCATCTGGTGACCATGAGGGATCCCATTCAGCAAAGTCGTTGTTGGTGAGTCTGCCCGGATTACCTCCATTGTTACCCATCACATAGATTTGTCGGTTCTCCTTCCCAGCCTCCGCCCCAGCCTTAGTCGCAACAAAGACAATGCGCTTACCGTCTGGTGACCATGAGGGATCCCATTCAGCAAAGTCGTTGTTGGTGAGTCTGCCCGGATTACCTCCATTGTTACCCATCACGTAGATATCATAGTTACCCTCCCTATCAGACGCGAAGGCAATTCGTGCTTGCACTTCAACGTCTACCATCAGCGACATTAGAACTAAGATTACTACGCTAACTAAAATCAAATGCGTCAAATTGTGTCTCCGTTGCATCTATCTCTCCTCCTCCGTTTTCAAAATGGAAAGCCGTATTCCCAAATAAAGTATCAAACGAAATCACCACCATATTCCATCGCGAAACATTATGTATACCCTTGATTGCGAAGTATATCAACTAATAACCTCAAAATGTCAGCCCAATTTAAGGAGTCTGGACATGATATGTCATAACTCCCCAAAAAAGGGTTGCGATTAAATGCAAGGATATCTATATTTTTATATTGTATAAAATAACGCAGTTCTCAACTTTCATAGAAGAACGAACTACATAGGAGGACAACCATGTCAAAATATGTGGCAACCTGTATTCTTGTTGTAACTTTTTTTATTACCGTGATTACACCGGTCTTTGGGCATCAGCAGTGGATATTGCCCAACTTTTTCTATACAAACCGTGAATCCCCTTGGTTGGGTATAGAGCACACATCGGGCGACCAACGGTTTGTCTCTGGACATGGGTCAGGAACCCTTGTATCGATCATCCATCCGGAAGGATGGCGTATGGGACGACCATCGTCTATTTTTGTTGGTCAGACGAGGACTGTCGGGGAGATAAAACTGCAAGAACCGGGCACCTATCGAATCGAAACAGATCATCCAGTCCAATATGTGACGGAATTTGAGGTAGATGGTAAGAAGAGGTGGGCTAGCAAATCGAAAGACCAGCTCCCCGGCAAAAAGATTCTCCAGTCCGCACATCGATGGTCTCAGACCACCACTTTCGTGACGGTGAAGAAGTATACGAAACCTGTTCTGGAATCTACCGGCGCATTTTTAGAAATCGTGCCAGTCACACATCCAAACAAGATCTTTGTTGGAAAGCCGTTTGTAGTTCGCGTTCTGTCGAGCGGTCAGTTAGTTGCGGACCAAAAGGTTCAAGTTTATTCGGAGATGGACAGCGGACACGATGCAACGTTAGTAGCAGTTACCAACGGCGATGGTGAATGCGAATTAATCTTTCCGTCTCCCGGCAAATATCTACTAACCGCCAATCTCCGTCAGGAGGCCAAAGATTCGTCCCGCGCCAATATTGATGTATTTAATGTATCAGTACTGGTAGAGGTTAAAAAGAAAAAGTAAGGGTATTGATGTGTCTTCCGTCGGTTTGGTAGGTTGGCAACGCGCTGTTTTGGATTCTTGAGTTTCGGTGGGGTGGTTATTTTGGTTACGACTAGTGCTCTGTCAAATAAATCATGATAAGCCACTCACCGCTCGGCTCCGTTCCGCCTGTCCCGATTTATCGGGGAGAGTCCAAGACTTGGATAGCCATAGCCAAGCCCGATTCGCGGCGGTGTTGTGGATTTGTCAATCCACAACGAGCAGGGGCATTAACAATTATCTGACAATGTACTAGGTACTGACTATTTTTTGCCAAGCAGCTTATATTTCTTCAATTTCCGATGAATAGTAACCCGACTGATCCCCAAAGCCTGTGCAGCTTTCGTAATGTTATTGTCGGTCACTTCAAGGGCATGGATAAGCGCTTGTTTCTCAATCTCTTCAAGGGAGAGGATCTCAGTTGAGGTTGAAGGGTGGGAGGGCAGACTCTCGCTATCGCTATCAAGGGGATTCCCCCTGCTCGTCGAATGCAGACCGCTCAGAGCCGGATTGCCCGCTTGTAGCACATCTGATGTCTCCAAAAGCACAGCGCGTTCAATCGTGTTCTCCAATTCTCGGACATTGCCGGGCCAATCATGGCGCATCAATAACTGTAACGCACCAGTGGAAAATCCTGAAATAGATTTATCGGCAGCCTTGGCATATTCTTGCAAAAAATGGTGTCCCAACAAGGGGATATCCTCACGTCGTTCTTTGAGGGCGGGTATCGGTATCGGAAAACCGGCAATCCGATAAAATAGGTCTTCTCGAAACTCACCGGCTTTTACCGCCGCTTCGAGATCTTTATTTGTCGCTGCAATCACCCGGACGCCGATGGGTATGTTGCCCGTGCCACCGACACGCTGAATTTCCCGTTCTTGCAGCACACGCAGCAATTTGGCTTGAACCAGTGGCTGCATGTCAGCGATCTCATCGAGAAAGATAGTGCCCCCATCCGCACTCTCAAATTTTCCAATCCTCTGCACCGTTGCGCCCGTGAAAGCACCACGCTCATGCCCAAAAAGCTCACTTTCAATAAGGGGTTCAGGAATAGCAGCGCAGTTGACATCGACAAATGGTCCCGCCTTTCGCGGACTGTTAAAATGAATGGCTCTTGCGACCAGTTCCTTACCCGTACCGCTTTCTCCCTGAATCAGAACAGTAATAGTGCTTTCAATCGCCTGCTGCATCAGCGCGTAAACCGCCCGCATCTCCTTGCTTTTGCCAACGATCTTATCAAACGCATATTTCATTTCGAGTTCAGTACGCAAACGGGAGACTTCGACCTTCATCTGGTTAATCTCAATCTCTTTGGAGATGTCCCGAAAAACCATAATACGTCCGATAACATTTCGTTGAATATCGTGTACCGGCGCTGTAAATCGATAGAGCATTTTGCGTTCCGGCCGCCGAACCTCTGCAACCTCTTCAAACATCTTCTCAGGGTCTGCCAGAAGTAGAGTTTCCGTCTCTTCAAAACGCTCAGGCTCTTGGAAGTACTGCTTGGTATGCTCACCGAGCTCTTCAGGAGACATCTGCTTTAGTGCATCCGTCGTCAATTCAAACATCTCTTCATATCCCCGATTCGCAAACTGCAAACACCCCGTGACATCAAACATCGCAATGGCATCTCCGGTGGAATCCAGAACGGCTTCAAGCCTTTGATTGCTAACTTCGAGCTGTCGGTGTTTGTCCCCCAACTCGCTTTCAACATTCCACTTCTCCGCAAGCGAAAGTGTTATCTGCTGAATTTCCTCACGAGCAAATGGCTTCCTAATATAGAGCAGTTTATGAAGCAGCTGCATCTCGTGGACAATCTCACCGAGCGATTTGTCCGTATACGCAGACATGAGAACAATCTCGATATTTGGGTCAACGGTTCGAATCCGTCGCGTGGTCTCAATCCCATCCATACCCGGCGGCATTCTTATATCTATGTATGCAACGGCAATCGGATCGCCCGTTTCGATTGCTGTCCTTACAGTGTTATAAGCGTCTGAACCGCTTCTCGCATGGAGAAGTTCAAATTTTGGGAGAAAACTCTCATCCACTTCTGAAGCAAATGCTTCCGCCAAATCATCTGTTGATGCGCCCGCGAAACCGGGCGTGAGCATCTCCTCAAAATCGTGATGTATCTCCGGCTGGTCATCGACAACCAAGATACGATAGTTCCAGTCCTGTTTGAATTCCATAACACGTACCTATTAACCACTGGTGCTGGGTTGGAAGTAAAAGGCGTAAAATCACAGAAGGAAGAGGAAAGAAAGCGAGGAGATAAAAATTTTACCTTCCGCTCCGCGTTTTTGGAGTAGACCTTTCCCCCACTTTTGCATTCCCATTTTTTACATCACGTTTCACGTTTCACGCTTCATCACGGAGTAATAGAAGAAATCGGGAGGATGACCCGCATCGTCGTTCCCTTGCCAATACCATCGCTTAACGGGTAAATCTTCCCGTCCAATCCATCGACGAAGTTCGCTATCGAATGCAGACCAAGTCCACTACCCGACTCTTTGGTTGTATAATCTCCGCCAAAAATCGTCGTGAATTTCCCCTTTTCAATCCCGATACCGTTATCAACGACTTCAAGAATAAAAGAGGTCAATTTAACATTGCATCGGATTTTGATGGCGGGAGGCTCGCTGAGACCTATTGATGCGGCAAGTTCGTCTATCGCTTCAACCGAATTTTTGATGAGATTGACCAACATTTGATGAAATTGACTCTCTTGTGTCCGAATTTCTTCCGGTGTATTATTGCAATCGACTTGCACGTCAATATCCCTTTTCCTGATAGACTCCGCTAACACCGTGATGGCATCGTCTATCGCCCGGCGAAGATTGATGTCTTTGCGATATACACTGCTTTTGCCAAGCGACTTCTGCATTCTAACAATATCAGCGATATGCTCAGCTCTATCCTGCACACGACTGACCGTCTCCGCCAACTTTTTGTCCTGGCTCATAAAGTCATCTGCGAGACCAATAATGAAAGGCGCGACCTTTTGACCCTGTGGATGATTTGTGACATAATCGCCAAAGTCATCCTGATGCCCCTCAATCGCATCTGCCAATGCCCTGAGACGGCTTGTCAGCCGATTCTTCACTAAATTTTCGTAAACGGTCCCAATCCCTATCGTCACGCTATTGATAGCGTTCCCAATGTTGTGGAGCAATGTATCGACAATTTCCAACCTGCCCTGCGTATAAGCACGCGCGAGCGCTTCGTCCGTGCGCTTGCGCTCGGTGACATCGCGAAAAACGATTACGCCTCCTCGTCGTTCGCCTGATTCATCCTGTAACGGCCTGCCAGCAACTTCAATATAGACACCCTGCGGCACCTTCTCATTCCGAATAAACATCTCAACGTTGTCTGAAAACTCCCCGTGGATCGCGCGCGTCAGTGGCAGGTCTGCCGATGGGAATGGAGTGATAGTATCGGGAAGAAATAAGCCGTATGTTTCAGGTAAGTCATCAAGCGGTGTATTCATTGCAATATCAATCAGCCCTTCAGCCTCAGGGTTGAAAAACAGGATTCTCCCCGTTTCATCAGCAACAATCACGCCATCGCCCATACTATCCAGAATAGATTGCAGGATTCGCGTCTGACTCTGCAAGGCATCCGCCGTCAATCTCAGTGCTTCTTCCGCCTCCTTACGTCTCGTGATATTACGGAAGACCAGAACAACGCCGGTTGTGTTTTTCTTTTCATTTCTGATGGGCGCAGCACTGTAATCAATTGGGGTTTCTCTGCCATCACGGGCAGCGAGTATATTTGGCTCCGCCAGACCAACAATAATCCCTCTATCAAGTGCCTCCATGATATGTGTCTTGATGGGGGCATCCGTTTCTTCGCTGATAACATCAAAGACCTCACCCAGATCTTTGCCAAAGGCATCCTCCTGCCGCCAACCCGTCAAATCTTCAGCAACAGAATTGATGAATTGGACACGTCCATTTTCATCGGTAGCGATTACCCCCTCACCGATACTTCTCAGAATCGTCGAAAGCCACTGCTCGCTCTCCTTAAATCTCCGCTCCATCTCATGTCTGTAAAGCGCAATCTCGATGTTAAGATGTAACCTCCTCTCAGCGAACGGTTTGAGGACATAGCCAAAGGGTTCGGCTATCTTTGCCCGTTGGAGCAAGCGTTGATCTACATAAGCTGTCAGGTATACCACAGGAATATTGAAACGGGCACGCATCTGTTCAGCGACCGCAATCCCATCCATATCCCCTGTCAACATCATATCTATCAGTGCCACATCTGGGTGCGCCTGTTCCGCCTTCTGCATCGCCGCGTCTCCGGACGAAACGACAGCACAAACGCCATATCCCAAACTTTTCAACAGATGTTCAATGTAGCCAACAACATCGTTATCATCTTCAACAATCAGTATCTGTTTTGCCATTGTTGTATGTCCCCTTTGCTTTTAATCTTACCGCGGAACGACGCCACTCCTATTCCCAGAATCATCACGAAAAATGGCTTGCCTCTGACCAAACTTTCTGATACACTTGATAGTGTTAACGCACTATTAAGTGCTTACGGGGTGCGAAATTAGACAGACCCGTTCTGTCACAGGTTTAATTAAATTTCACAATTGCGACAAAAATGCGTATGACGCTGAAGGAAGTACACCCTTACCATGATCGCCAGTTTCCACTCCGATAGGCTATGCTTCCCAAGCCTTTAACGGTTGAACCAGTGATTTAACCTTTTCAGGTTGGTTCAGCGAATTCCCCATAAAATACGTTTTACGTCCCGTTTCATGAAAGGAACTGAGACGAAATGCCTGAAGGACAACAAGAACAACGAATTCTAGCGATGTTTGTTGACTTTGAAAACCTCGCTATCGGATTTGAGGAGAAACAGAAGGAGAAAAAAAGGCGCGATGAGCAGGATGCTTTTGATGTTCAAAAAGTTTTGGGACGCCTAGTCGAAAAAGGAAACGTTGTTGTAAAAACTGCCTACGCCGACTGGCACCGCTTTTTTAAGCACCGACAATCACTTCACGAAGCTGGCATCGAGTTAATTGAAATCCCAAGGCGTTCACGGAGCGGTAAGAATTCAGCGGATATTCGCCTCTGCGTTGATGCCATCGATTTGTGCTACTCAAAGGAACATATCGACACCTTTGTCGTTATTTCGGGAGATAGTGACTTTGCACCGCTTGTTTCTAAGCTCAAGGAAAACGGCAAGTATGTCATCGGAATGGGGCTGAAAGAATCCACCTCAAGTCTCTTGAGCGAAAATTGTGATGAGTTCATCTATTATGAGGAGCTTGAGCAAGATGACACCACAGATCATCGAGCTGAACAGAATATCCCAAGAGAGCTACGGGAGGTCTTCGATCTGCTATTCAGTACCATCCGGGGACTGATCCGTGAAAACCATGAGGTTCTATGGTCTTCAATGATTAAAGATACAATAAAGCGGAAGCGTCCCTCCTTTAGCGAATCTTCTTATGGATTCAAATCCTTTAGCGAACTGTTAGAGGATGCAGAACGAAGGGGATTTATCACACTCGAGAAGAATCAGCGTAGCGGCACCTATGTCGTTGTGGGCTTTACCGAGAAAATGAGGTAATTGATCGAAGCCTTTCAGATACCCTGAACTTTTGAGATAAGAGATTGCGAAAAATGGGCGAGGCTTTAGATTTCTCCAACATATCACCTCATATTCACCGCCTATTGCAAGAGATTGGGATGTTGGGGGAGGAGATCTCCCAACCCGCCTATGTCGTTGGAGGTTTTGTCCGAGACCTCATCATCGGACGCGAGAATTTGGATATCGATATTGTCATAGAAGGCGACGCGGTCAACTTTGCAGGTCAACTTGCCAACGCGTGGAAAGGACAAGTACATACACATCATCAGTTCAAGACCGCAGCAATCACGCGGCTCGACGGGTTGAAACTCGATTTTGTCAGCGCACGCAGCGAAACTTATCCGACTCCCGGTGCGTTACCATCGGTTGAGTATGGTACAATTGTAGAGGACCTTCTTCGGCGCGATTTCTCAATCAATGCCCTCGCTATTCAACTTCGGCCCGACACCTTTGGTGAGCTCGTTGATTGTACGGATGGACTGCGGGATCTACGCGCTGGGCACATTCGCACCCTACACGAACAGAGTTTTGTTGATGACCCAACCCGAATTTTCCGGGCAATACGGTATGAAGGGCGTTACAATTTTCAGATCACCGCAGGCGATCAGAAGCGGATACTTGATACAATTGAGCAGGGAGTACTGAACCTCATCAGTGGGCAACGCATCCGAAACGAAATTGACCACATATTGTCGGAAGAAGCCGCGCCACGAATGATTAATCGGATGCGTGATTTTGACCTCTTGGGAGCCATCCACCCAAGTTGGAAAGTCCCACCAGACTTTGATATACGCTGGACCGCCGCCGATCAAGCGATCGAATGGGCATCAACATCCCTTCCGAATGCGCCAATTAACACAGGGGCGATACGTTGGATGACGCTGCTGACCTCCCCGGACACAATTGAGGCTGTTAGCAGTCGATTGGCACTGGAAAACCAGTTGTACGCCAAACTTAATGCTCAAACGCAGCTGCAACACGATTTGAATACGCTCTCGGCATCTTCCGAACCGAGTGAGGTTTATCAGCTATTAAACCCATATCCTCCAGAGCCACTCGTTTTTGGGATGATGCGATCGAACCAACCGGATTGGCGCGTGGAAAAGATAGAGGATTATCTGACCCATCTGATGCGCGTTCAGCCCTTAGTTACCGGTGAGGATCTCATTCAACGCGGCTTAAAACCGAGCCGAGAGTTCTCAGATTTGCTGTGGAACGCATTCGCCGCGCAGCTAAATGGACAAGTATCAACCGCACAGGAGATCTACCAACTTCTGGATATTGAAAAATAATGTTTAACATCGATCCTTATCAAGCCATCCTTCGCGTCTGCCAGTTTATCGTCTTGCTCACTTTTCATGAATGGGGACATGCGAAATCAGCCAACATGCTCGGAGACCCAACAGCCGAGGATGAAGGTAGGATGTCATTCAACCCCGCGGTACATATCGATCTAATTGGCACAATCATTTTGCCACTGCTCGGCACCTTATTTGGCGGCGCCTTTTTTGGTTGGGCGAAACCGGTGCCCGTCAACCCGCGCAACTTGAGAAACCCCAAACGCGATCTCATGATTATTGCCGCAGCGGGACCAATCATGAATATTGTCTGTACCATCATCCTCTTGGGAATCGCTAAACTGTTAAGGGTGACAATTGGATTTCCTGATTCAGCCACACAATTGCAAATCGACATAATCCTCCTACGTCAGAGTGCGATTATCAGTATCTTTCTGGCAGTATTCAACATGCTTCCGCTGTTCCCTCTCGATGGATTTAGTGTCGTATACGGGTTGCTGCCGTGGCGGCAGGCACAAGCGTTTGCGAGGTTGCGCCCCTACGGGATGATCATTCTAATGTGTATTATTTTTCTGCCCAGCCTGCTAAACATCCCGAACCCGGTCTTCTGGTTTATCGTAACAGTTTCCTACGGTATATTTGACCTGATCGCAATCCTTGTGGGTTTGAGATAAGTATCAGAGAAAAATGAATTTGGAGGCAACAACAGAAATGCAAAAAACGCGGTTAGTAACTGGAATTCGCCCAACAGGCCTGTTACATATTGGGCATCTTGAAGGGATGTTGAAGAACACAGCAAGTCTGCAAGGCAAATACGAGTGTTATCCGTTTATCGCGGACTGGCACTCGCTCACCGATGTAGCTGACACCTCAAACCTTCCCGAATACACGCTGCAAGCAGCGATCGATTGGTTGAGTGCAGGAATCGATCCAGAAAAGAGCACCCTATTCGTTCAATCGCACGTTCCCGAACATGCAGAACTCTCTACCCTACTCACGATGGTTACACCGGTAGCTTGGCTTGAACGGTGCCCGACATATAAAGACAAAGTTCAAGACATCACGCTGCGGGAGGGACCTTCTACCGGTTTATTAGAATACCCAGTACTGATGACCGCGGATATCATCGTTTACAAAGCAGAGATGGTACCGGTTGGAGCGGATCAGATTGCCCACCTGGAGATTTCGAGGGAAATCGTTCGCCGATTCAACCACATCTACGGTGAGGTTTTCCCAGAGCCGCAGCCAATGCTGACGGAAGCCTCAGGGTTACCAGGCCTTGATGGTCGCAAGATGAGTAAAAGCTACGGTAACGCCGTTCAGTTATCAGATCCACCGGAAACGACACAGCAAAACCTAATGAAGATGGTGACAGATCCAGGAAGGGTACGTCGTAATGATCCCGGCAATCCCGAGGTCTGTCCAGTCTTCGCATATCACCAGATCTACAACCCCGACGAAGTACCACAAATTGATAAGGATTGCCGTTCCGCCGCTATCGGTTGTGTTGACTGCAAGCGGAATCTCAGCGAAAAGTTAATCACTAAATTGACCCCGTTCTACGAAAGACGTGCAGAGTGGGCATCGAAGCCGAAAAATGTTCGGGAGGTCCTCGCCGATGGCGCGAGACGAGCAAAAAAGGTCGCCCAAGATACGATGGCAGAGGTTAGATCCGCAATGAAGTTAGCGTGGTAAATCAATCTTACAAAGACTGATAACATTGTCCGCCAGATTGGATCCCCCGGCTTGGAAGTTTCGCAAGATTCAAGGATTACCCAAGGATTTCATACATGCAACCGATAGCACCAGCAACCTCAACTACTACTCCTCAATCGGTAAAACCTATTTATGCGATTAAACTGGATGTCTTCGAAGGTCCTCTGGATCTGCTGCTCCATCTAATCCAGCAGAATGAGATGGCCATTACAGACATCTCTATTGCAGAAGTTACCGAGCAGTATCTAGAATATCTCAACCTAATGGAGATGCTAGATCTCGACGTTGCATCGGAATTCCTCGTTATGGCAGCGACGCTGCTTCATCTCAAGTCTCAAATCATCCTCCCCACAAAGGACGCGGATGACTCTTATACTTTCAGGGACCGAGAAGAACTCGTACAGCAGCTTCTGGAGTACAAGCAATTTAAAGACGCCGCCACAACCCTAGAGTACTACGCAACGGACCATGAGAAAGTCTATGGCCGCAGCATAGATCCAACCGCAGACGTAGAAGACACACGAGAGATACAGATCAAAGCAACACTATTTGATCTCCTTTCGGCGTTCAAGTATATAACCGAGCAAGAATTTCTGGCTGATGATTATTATGAGGAAATTCAAGAAGAACCGGTCACCGTTGAAGAAAAGATGGAGTTCCTAGAGCAAAGGCTTGAATCCGGTGAGCAGATCCGGTTCGACGAACTGTTTCCAGAGTTTGCCAGCAAACTTGACCGTATCGTTACATTTTTAGCAACTTTAGAACTGATACGTCTCGAGCGAGTTATCGCTGTCCAATCAGGCCACTTCGACAGCATCTATCTTATAAAACGTGACCCGTAAAAAACATATCGATTGCATAAAGGCAAACTGTTGAATTCATCGGAACGTTCTGCCATGCTGACGGAAATATACTTTGGGAAGAAATCGTCAAATTTAATTCATCAAAAACCACATCTTAAAAAAACAACCTTAAGTCCGAGGGAACTTCGCCCATGTCTGACACTCAATTTGAACTCGTTATGGACGTAGCCAGTCCGCCAGTACATAATCCGGACGAAATGAGATCAGTCCTCGAAGCCGTGCTGTTCGCTGCGAGTGAACCGATCTCGTTGGAACAGTTCCAACAACTGTTCGATGACGCATCTACTTGGCAAATCCGTCAGCAACTCATGCAGTTGCGAGACGAGTATCAGGAAACGAATCGCAGTTTTCAACTCATCGAGATTGCCAACGGATTTCAGATCTGCACACACGCTGAGTATCACCCGTGGATTCAAAAGTTCCACACGCGCCAGATCCGCGTCAAGCTCTCAGCCTCCGCCCTCGAAGCCCTCGCCATTGTCGCCTATAAGCAGCCCGTAACCCGATCCGAAGTCGAGGAGATTCGCGGCGTCAATAGCGATAGCGTCCTGAATTCGCTAATCGAAAAACGGATGGTACGCATCGCCGGACGAAAGCCCGGTCCAGGCCGCTCCCTCCTACTTGCGACCACCGACGAATTTCTGGAACAATTCGGATTGAAAGATTTGTCGGCACTCCCCTCACTGGAAGAGATCGAAGAGATCCTTAATAGGGAAGATCCCGAGTAGCCCCCGGAACGCAGGAACCCGATGGATTCGGATCGCGCTGCCTCAATTGATAACACCGCTCCATTCTGACCCCAAGGTGGAACAAGAAAGCAGAAAACGTTAAGTCCGGAGAATTGTAATGGCGCATTATTTGGTTACAGGTGGATGCGGGTTCGTCGGATCTCATCTTGTTGAAGCCCTTGTGGAAAAAGGAGACCGTGTGCGCGTGTTCGATAACTGTTCCACTGGTAAAGCTGAGAACATCGCACATCTCAAAAACCGAATTGAACTTATAGATGGGGACCTGCGGGAACTCGATGCTGTGCAACAAGCAGTTGCAAACGTTGACTATGTTTTCCACCAAGGCGCACGTCCCTCGGTCGCCAGATCTGTTGCTGATCCCATTTTGAGTAACAATGTGAATATCAATGGGACCTTAAATCTCCTTGTCGCAGCACGAGACGCAGGGGTAAAGCGCGTTGTCTATGCAGCCTCCTCATCAGCTTATGGAAATACACCAACGCTTCCCAGATCTGAAACACTCGCCCCACAACCCGCATCCCCTTATGCTATCACGAAATATGTCGGCGAATGCTACTGTCGAGTTTTCACACAAGTGTTCGGGTTAGAAACGGTTGCGCTGCGATATTTCAACATCTTCGGTCCCCGTCAGAATCCAACCTCACAATACTCGGCGGTTATCCCCAAGTTCATTCACACCTACCTACACGGTAACTCCCCAACAATCGAGGGTGATGGCGAACAGTCAAGAGATTTCACCTACATCGCAAACGCTGTCCATGCCAACCTTCTCGCCTGTCATGCAGAAGGCGTTGCAGGTGAAATGTTTAACATCGGCTGCGGTCAACAGACATCAATCAACACGCTTGCAGGCCTCATCGGGGAAATGATGGAAACCGATGCCAAACCTGTTTACACCGCCTCGCGTCCCGGTGATGTTCGCCACTCTTGTGCTGATATCGGCAAAGCGCAGCAGCTGCTTGGCTATGAACCCAAAGTCGAGCTTAAAGCAGGTTTGCAACGAACCATTGATTGGTTTCTTCAACGTCCTGATGCCTAACACACGATAACTAACATATCTTATGAAAACACGTTATACACCCCTTCTATCATTCAATCCAAAATCGCAGGAGCCGGAGGAAAAAATGCAACCGCGTCGAAGCTGGCTCATATTTTTGATTGTCATCATATCCAGTGCGCTTCTTAACAACCAGATCTGGGCGCAACAATCTGTCCCAACCGAAACCGATCAAGAAATGATAGAGGACTTTGCCGAACGCGCGACGAGTGGGCTGAAGGGAAAGGTTATTTGGGATAGGCAAGATCTATCGCAGACAACTGTACAAGTTTATAAAGATGAAGGCTTACAGGATCTCTATACCGGCGTAACACAGTTAAAAAGTGGGGAATTTGAGGTCCGCGTTGAGCCGGGACGCTACTATCTTGTTGCTTTTGTGGACCTGAATCGCTCTGGCAAATTTGATATCGGCGACGGCATGGGGATTTTCGGTATCACAAATTGGGATGACGCAAATCAACAGAAACAGATCGTCAGGGTTGAAGACAAACAAATAATTAGAGGTCTCGATATTGTTATCACAGCACGAATGCAGAGCGTTGGCGGACAAGGGAAAATTGTGTCGCTATCTGACTATCAGGTAGACCCATTCGAACAATTTAAGTCCGAATTGGAGATGATTGCATCTGGCATTAAGGGACACGTGACCTATGAAGGGCAGACATCGTTCAAGAATGCGCTTGTCTTCGCTTATACTGATCTGTCATGGAAATACCGCGCCGGAGAGGCGCAGGTTGCTGCAGATGGCAGCTTCACACTCAATCTACCATCCGGAAAGTATTATTTGATGGCAATCATCGATAGAAATAATACCAACATTTTTGATTTAGGAGATGCGCTCGGCATCTACGGCGTTACCGATTTGCGTGAATCCCAAGCATTTCCTCAACCTGTATTGGTCAGCCCCAACCAATTCACCTCGAATCTCAATATCACAATCACAGGGGAACAGACAATGAGTGGACAGGTCGTTCCTATGGACGAATCTGAGGTAGAGGTATATCCCACGAGCGCAGCAACAGCACAGATTTCTGGTGAGGTGAGATGGGAAGGAAATTCATTGAAAGGGGGCGTTATCCAAGCTTTTTGGGAGGCGGCAATGCTCAAAGAGGGGTATCAGACCAACGTGAGTGAGGATGGAAAATTCAGTCTTCAAGTTCTGCCGGGGGATTACTATCTCATAGCAAATGTCGATGCGGACGGCAACGGCAGATATAGCCCAGGAGATGGGCTTGGGGGCTATGGCACCTCGGATATCACAAGGATTCCTCCAGCCGCATTGACCGTAACGGAAGGGACAAATCCCAGTATCACAATCACCGTGAGCGCCCGGTATAACACAGCGGGACAACTGGAAGCAGTTGCTGAAGGTGCCATCGACTTGAGCCGAGAGAGTAGCGGCGGCATTTCTGGTCAGATCCGATGGGACGGGAAAACATTCAAAGAAGGAATCCTCTCGCTGTCCGAAACACCTGACTTTCGGTCGCCCGTCGCAATCTCCTTAAACCTGGAGGACGCCGGGCGCTATAAAGTTTCGGTGCCACCGGGAGATTACTACGTTATGGCGGTCGTTGATCTCGATGGAGATCGCAAATCGGGCTTACAAGATGGCGTTGGTATCTACGGCACGCGGCACCCTGTCCTCAGCAAAGAGCTCCAACGGGTCGCTGTGTTTGCAGATTACATCACACCACACATAGACATCGAAATCTTTGCTATATACATTGATGTAGAGGGTAACATCGCTGAAATCGAGGATGGCGGACGTTCAGAGATCAAGCTGCAATACGGAGTACCCGAAGATATTTTTCAATTTACCCGCTTCGGACGGCAAATCGAGGAGTGGTGTTACTGGACCCAAGGTGTCCGTTTCCGCTTTGAAGCCGTTGGTGCCGGTTGGAAATTGCAGACCCGGAGAGATTTTGAACCAACAGCCGAAGCACTAAAACAACTGGAACAGTTGGAGCAGCAATCCCAACAAACGAACCCCGATGAACCCCAAACACCCCCACTGAACGGTCTGCTCTACTATAGCTTCGACGATATTATCTGGGAATGTATGCCGACGACCGGTATACAACAACCGTTGGCAACCGGCAGACGACCAACCGCTTCACTGAACGGTAGACTTACCTATATGGACCTTGACGGAAACGTCATCCTCTACGACTCAGATGCGCCGCGGGGGAGATTACTGCTTGAAAGACGTGAACTGGCAACAGATGTCACCATCTCGCCAGATGGGGCGTACCTCGCATTTGCAAGACAAGAGATGGGGCGGCAACACATCTATATTCGGCATATCGCAAGCAGGGATGAGATCCCTATACCCTCGACAGCGCGAGAGATGTCTACGCCGGCATGGAATCTAAACGGAGAACTGTTAGCATATAGCACAAGAGGAAGCATCGAAAACCCAGAAGCCGGCACGGACCGAAATATCTATAGCTACGCTCATGTGAGTGGGCGTGTTGAACCCATTAGCGTGGGTCCCGAAGACGATGCCGAACCTACATGGTCCCCCTCAGATCCGAATCTCCTCGCCTTTTCCCGCGTAGAAGGAAAGCATCGCCAGATCTGGCTTGTTGAATTCGGTCCAAAGGGAACACCGCACTTACAACAGTTGACCCGCTACGGTGGTGAAAAGCCGGTCTGGTTGCCAGACGGATCAGCAATCCTCTACGAAACCAACGGTCAACTTTGGCAAATTTCAAAGGATGCCTCGGAAAACCGACCGGTGATGTTCAACGGACAGATAATTTTTGGCCACGAGCCGTACGTAATCCCCTCGCCAACTCAGTGATAGACCTATACCCACCCTTCACAAACGAACAACACCGCCACCAACAACCCACACCCATATCAGAACATCTACCAAGAACCCGTCAGGATTTCCCGGTTGCAAGGTCTCACTGACTATGGTAAAATGAATCGGCTGTTTTTACCGATTGGGACAATAGGTCCCCCATTCCCTCACGCCTGAAACTCGGATTTCCTATCAACCAACGGGCTTGAGCGGTAGCTGCGGGTACGCGCGCCCCACAGGCTTTGTTGGTTTCGAGCACGGCATGTGCAAGCCCAGGGCATCTGTGAATTCAGCCAAATGACAAGCTATTACGTCTATCAGATCGGGTATAGAATCGACGCCTCTACCTATATAACTGCACACCAATGCAATGTTTTCGCTTTTTTTAACAGATAGCTAAACCTCAGTCGTAAGCCACAAGTCATCATCTACACGAGTAGAAAAATCGAAATTAATCTGAAATAGAGCAAAGATGAACCGTCGAACCAAGGAGACAGCTGAAAATCATGGCAAGTAAAAACAGCGTCGTTAGAGTTGGCGTCATAGGTCCGGGTGGGGCGGGACGTGGAAACACACTCGCCTTTGCCACACGAGACGATGTCGAAATTGTTGCAGCAGCCGACAACAATGAGCAGAGCCTCGACGCGCTAGAAAAAGGATTGCGAGAGCGGGTAGAAAACTATAAAGAAAATAGTTTCAAACGTTACGTCGGTGAATATGAATTCATCGAGATGTTGAACTGGGAAGATCTTGACATCATTGGGATTTTTTCGCCCCATTCCTTACACGACATCCATGTCAAGTACGCGCTGCGGACAGGATGCCATGTTCTGGTAGAAAAACCGATGGCAAATATTGTCGGCGATGCGATTGCGATTACCAAGATCGCCATGGGCAGCGGCTTACATCTGGTCGGTGGCTACCAACGCCACTATGAAGATACCTATATGGCTGGAAAACAGGCAATTGCCGAAGGTCTGATTGGCACCATCCAGAGATTTGATGTCTATCTCGCCCAACGCTGGGGAGCGGCCGGGTGGCGCGGTGACCCACGATTCTCTGGCGGTGGCCAACCCAACGATTCCGGAAGTCATTTACAGGATATCTTCCTCTGGATGACAGGCTTATTGCCAAAGGAAGCGAACGGAACAACTGACATGAACTTTGAGGATGATGAAGGCCAACTTGTCCTGAAATCCGTTGAAATCAACTCTAACACGAACATCACAATGGACAACGGCGCAAGTGGCACGATTACTATCCTTGGCAATACCCGCACCGGTTTTGAAGAATGGGTCACTTTGGAGGGCGATGAAGGCACGTTGGAAATCAAAGACGGCATCCGATTGATTCCAAAAGATGGCGAGCCTCAACCGTTAGAATTCGAGCGCCCCGAAGGGTACCCGGAAAGCAAAATCGATCAACTCGTTGGTTTAGTCAAGGGAGAATATGACACAAATTATACCTCTGGGGTCAACGGCATCCGTACCAGTTGGCTCACCAATTCGATTCTCGAGGCAGGGAAACAACCGGACCAACAACAGTTAATCAACTGCGATACGATCCTCGAAAAAGAAGGATACAGCCGTCAGTCTGTGTTGGACCTCATTGACGAATGTGCCTCAAGGCAGATGTACTAAGGACGCATTCGAGAGGAAAAGGGGAACTTTACACCAAAACCGATGTATAATTGTATGAGGCATACACAATATCAACAACGGAATCGGCTATGCGTTACAATGAGGAGAGGATAATTTATGAAAACTGTAAACTCCTATATCCCGACTTCATCCATTATGCGGATGATCGCTCTCGCGATGATCATCACTACAATGTTTATCCAATATGGGTGTATCTCAACAAGTACACAAAGGCAAGCAGAAAAACTCGCTCATGAGCAAGACTATCAAGGCGCAATCGATACATACCAGACGGTCATCAATTCCAAAGCTGGAACACCAGAGGCTTACCGGGCGCAATTAGGCATCGCCAGATTATACATCGACAAGATAAATCAACCCCAGTTGGGCATCAAGGCGTATCAGGAACTCATCGCCGCCGTACCTGAAAGAGGAGAAGCCGCCGAAGCACACTACCGCCTCGGAATTTACTACTTCAAAATAGAGGATTACCAATCAGCACAACAGTCTTTTGACGCTATTGTGAACAAATTTCCACACCTCGGACATTTGAGTCATAACGCGCAGTTGATGCTCGCAAAAAGCTATGAAGAAGCTGGAGCCTATAAGAAAGCGATAACAACCTACGACAATGTTGTGAACCGCCATCCAGTGAGCGAGCGTGCCGCTCAAGCTCTAGCCAATAAAGCGAGAATCCAAAAGGACTACCTGGACGACAGAATCGCAGCGGAAGAGATCTATAAATCTCTCATCACAGAGTATAACAATGTCGAAGGAACAGAGGAAACCGTCGATGATGCGAGACGGGCACTTCAATCAATGGGCGCGCGGGTCCCTCAGCCGGAGATCGACTCGGGTACCGCTTACGATCGGGCGCAGGAACGGCGGATGAAACGTCGCGAGCGTGACCGTCCACGCGGCGGAGCTGAACTGAGTCCTGCGATGGGCTTTGGGATATACGGAGATCCCGGTTTCGGTGTCACCCCCGAAGAGGTCATAAGGGAATTTGGCAACCCTTGGGAAGGCGGGGGACACGGACGGTCAGGACAGAACGACGATGAAACGCAAACCATGATTAAAGTGGTTGCAGACATCAATTTTCTTATCCAGAACTATCGAAACGCGGGGACCCTGTACTTCCGAGCGATTGAAGTAGCGAAAGAAAACAGCAAAAAGATCGACCCCTACGACTACATCCGCCTATCGATCTGCTATCGAAAAGTGGGAATGCACGAGCGAGCGGTGGAAATACTCCGAGAAGGCGCGCGAAAAAATGTAACAGTGCTGGAAGCTGTGATCACCTCCTCCGCGAACGAGTACCACGACGGTGAATATGAAAAAGTGCTCGAAAAACTTCAGCCTATCGCGGGGGTGAATCGCACCAAAGATCCGGAGATCTACTGGAGGCTGGGGCTAACCTACAAACAAATGGGGCATCTGTATAAAGCCGCGGAGTCCTTCGAGCGCAGCATCGCGAGTGACACGGACTACATAGATGCAATCCAAAGCCTCGCCGAAATACTTAACTATCAACTCAAAGACAGACAACGAGCGATCATCTTTCAAGACATCATCGACACCAAAGGTCATACCACGACGGGTGAAATAGAACTGGGAAATATCTGCTACAAATACGGCGATTACTTCCGAGCAAAATCAAAGTACGAAACGGCGGTGCGCATCGCCCAACGTGAAAAAGAGAAAGATGAAATCACTCCTTCTGAAAGGCAGGTTCTCGATAATCAGATCTTATATGCAAAGATACATGCGGCGATGGCAGACTACCAAAACGGCAACGGGACCCAAGCACAAGCGCAAATAGATGCTCTCGCTGCTGAACAGCCCAACCATGCGTTGATACCTTACGCCTATGGACAACTGGCACTGCTCAAAGGAGATATCGAGGTTGCGAAAGCCAATTTTGAAACAGCTGTAGAGACAGATCCGGCTTCTGGTGACGCCCCGATTGCGCTCGGCGAATACTACCTCTCACAAGAAAACCCTGATGCAGCAATAGGGATATGGGAAGACGTACTCAAAACCTATCCGCAAAACCGCGGTGTGCGTCGCCGCCTTTACGCACTAAAACAGCAGCGTGAAGCACAAATGGAGCAATCGCAAGACGCTGAAGCGGGCGTAAATCTCGATCAATCAGGACAGACCACCGCCCTGAGATCCACGAAAAAGCGACAAAGCCTCTTGCCTGCAAAACGACGGACAATCTATCCGAGGAACCGGATCCCGAAATCGAAGCTACCATCCGCCTTTTTCGTCGGATTGAGCGAAGATCAAGTCATCGAAAAGCATGGAGAACCCGTCGAAATCCTTGAACCACCCTCCAACGTACCCAACGCCACAAAGCGATTTGCCTACGGTGCCCTTGTGCCGGGAATGTCCAGCACCTTTAGCTTGGAGGGGACAGAGTTTATTTTCGATGAAAACGGCGTACTGGGCTATCACAAAGTCTATTTTGGCGACGTCAACGCACTGGTAGGAGGCGGCAGCGAGTACCCCGTGCTGCTCAACGAGCTTCCCGATGAACTGAAAGTAACACTCTGCGACGTTATCAATGAACAAGTTTTTGAAGCAAAGAAATATAATCTCATTGTCCAGAAAGCACAGGTTGTCTGGGAACTCAACGATGAACGATGGTGGGCAACGGTACACGCAACCTTTCCAGCCAGAGATTTCACTTCTGATAAGTCTATAAAAAACTACAAACCTAAGCTCAAAGACTATCACATCATGGAACTGTTAGTGACCAAACCAAATCTTCCCCCGAACCTGTTCCTTACAAAACCCAAAGGGATAGCCTATGAAAGTCGTTAGGCACAATATCTTCGCCCTCATCGCTCTAATAGCGGTGACCCAATACGCTTGTGTAGAGTCAAGTCCACAGAAATTAGCTGAAAAGCGTCTGCAGGAAAAGGACTATCAAGGTGCCATCGAAGTATACCAAACGGTAGTCGATTCCAATCCCGAAACACCAGCGGCTCGTCAAGCGCAACTCAGCATCGCCGGACTATACGTCGAAAAGATGAATCAACCCGATAAGGGCATTCAGATTTATCAAGATCTCATCGCTACCACCCCTGATAGCGACGAAGCTGCTCAAGCACACTGGCGACTGGGGCTTTACGCCTTCAAATCGAAAGACTATCAATCAGCGCAACAGTCCTTTAGCACTATCATCAATCAATTCCCGACATCGGAGTTCAGTCACAATGCCCAACTCATGCTGGCAAAAAGTTATGAGGAGGTACGCGAGTATCAGCAAGCGGTACAAATCTACGACAATGTAGCAAACCGCCACCCGGAGGGAAAACGAGCAACACAGGCGTTGGTCAATAAAGCCAGAATTCAGGCGGAACGCCTCCGAGATCAAAACGCCGCCAAACAAACCTACCAAGCCCTCGTCAAGAAGTACGGCAACATCGAAGGCACAGAAGAATCAGTTACCACTGCCAAGCAGGAACTCCGTTTGATGGGCGCAAGCATCCCTGAACCGGATGATCAGTCCCTGACACACATGGAGCGTGCATTAGAACGGCAAAGGCAGCGCCGCGAAAGAGACCGCCCACGCGGCAGGGTTGAACGCAGTCCGGCGATGGGGGACGTGCCAGATTATTCAGACTCCGGCTTTGGTGTAGATCCAGAAGAACTCATGAGACCCTGGAAACAGATCATTCAGGAAGCGGGCGCAGGCGGAGAAGGTCTTGAGGGCGCAGTTTATCACGACACTGTGCTTAAAATCGCTCAACTAAATTTGGATTCTGAAAATTATCGGGATGCCGGGGCGCTCTTCTTTCATGCAATCAGACTCGCCGAACACAATCAAGCACAGATTGATCCGTATAGCTATCTTCGTCTCTCCTTCTGTTATGGCAAAGTCGGCATGCGTCAGCACGCCAGCGAAATGATAAGGAAAGCAGTCAAAAAAGATGGGACAGTGCTCGAAGCAATCATCAGGACCGCTGCCAATCAATACCTTGATGAAGATTACGAAAAAGCCATTGAGACTTATAACTCTATCTTAGGGTTGAACAGGACCAAAGATCCGGAGATCTACTGGAGAATGGGGCTAGCATATAAAAAAATGGACGATCCGCACAGTGCGGTTGAAGCCTTTGAACACGCCATCGCTGTGAAAACTGAGTACACCAAGGCACTTCAAAGCCTCGCCGAAGTGCTGCACTACCGACTGAGAAATACGGACAGAGCCGCGATCTTTCAGGATCTCGTCGATCAGAAAGGTGAAACCTATGCCGGTGAAAATGAATTGGCAAATCTCTGCTACAAATATGGCAACTACGGCTGGGCAAAATCGAAGTACGAACTCGCAGCGCGGATTGCCCAAAACGAAAAGACAGAGGATACAACCCCATTTCAGAGAAGGGGGATAGACAACCGGGTTGTCTACGTAAAGGTACGCGCAGCAATGGCGGCATACAAGGGTGAAATGGAGGAGAAAGCGCAAGAAATTATCGATACACTCGCCTCTGAATACCCCAACCATCCACTCATACCGTATGGACGTGGACAACTCGCCGCCCTCGAAGGCGATATGGATACTGCAATCACCGCCTTCAAAGCGTCGATAGAACAAGATCCGAGTCTCTATGCAGCACCCATCGCGTTGGGCGAATACTATCTGTCACAGGGACATACCGAAGAAGCAATCGCGTTATGGCAAAAATCTCTCAGAGCCAATCCACTGAACCGTGTGGTACGTCACCGTCTACACGAGTTGACAAAGCGGGTTCCTATAAACACCGAGCCAACCGGGGTCAGTTCCAATTCCGAGGATTCGGAACAACCGAGTGGTGTTGAAAAATCAACAACCTCCCCTCAACCCAGCATCACTAAACGATCTGGCGCGCCGAGGCATACGAGCCTGCCCACAAAACGACGCACAATCTATCCTAAGCGCCGTATCCCAAAATCGCAATTACCGACCGCATTCCTCGTCGGACTGGGCGAGAGTCAAGTCATCGACGCACACGGAGAACCAACTCAAACCCTGCCCGCTGTAGCCAGCATCCCAAGTTCCACAAAGCGATTAGCCTACGGCGATCCCATACGCGATGCAGCACAGATCGCTACCGTTGAAGGTTCAGAGTTCATCCTCGGAGAAGAAGGAGTACTCGGATTCCGCAAAATCTACGCTGGAGACATCAATGCAGTACCAGGCAGCCCGGTAGAGTATCCCTCCGTGATCAGTGAAATTCCCGAGGCATTGGCTTCAACACCTTGCCATGTTATCAACGAAAAAATCATCGATACAAACAAGTACTTCCTTATTGTCCAAAAGGCTCAGATAGTCTGGCTACTTGATTCGGAACGCTGGGTAGCAACGGTGTATACCACCTATCCAGCCGAAGATCGTAATTCAGATCGGACCATCAATAAATACAAACCAAAACTGAAGGACTACCGCATCATGGAACTTTTGGTGACAGCGCGGGACATACCACTCAACATCAACCTAAACTATGGTGGATTAGACAAATAAGTGGACATTTGCCGACAACTTCGACCTTCGAGAAGTTTCTGAAGTCCCCCTGACAAGGGGGATTTAGGGGGTTGGTTGTGTATTGAAAGTGTATCAGTAATTCTAAAATCTACCATAAGATCGAATTGCTAACGCCACAACGGAGGATTAATATGAAAATTGCTTTGAATCTCCCGACAAGTCGGGATTCTCGGAACGGAACCGATCCCATCGGGGCTATTAGGTTCAGCATCTTCTTTCTGTTGGTTGCTGCAGTGACCATAACCCAATACGCCTGCATTTCAAAGGGCATGGACGAACAGATCGACCAACTCATCCAAGAGAAGGACTACCGAGGCGCAGCCGATGCCTATCAGTCCATTATCGATTCCAAGCCCGGCACATCGGAGGCGCGTCAGGCGCAGCTGGGTATTGCCAAGTTATACATCGACAGAATGAATCAACCCGAACAGGGAGTCAAAGTCTACCAAGACCTTCTCACCGCAGCACCCGACAGCGATGAGGCTCCCGAAGCACACTGGCAACTGGGGCTTCGTGCCTTCAAGGCGGAAGATTACGAATCGGCACAACAATCCTTTGACACCATTGTCAACAAATTTCCGGGCTCAGAGCGTAGTCATAACGCGCAGCTGATGTTGGCAAAAAGCTACGAGGAAGCCAGCAATTATGAGAAAGCCGCAGAGGTCTACGACAACGTAGCAAATCGTCATCCGGAGGGCAAACGAGCGACACAGGCGTTAGTCAATAAAGCCAGAATTGAGCAGGAATATCTCAACAATCAAGCCGCCGCCCAAGAAACCTACCAGTCCCTCGTTAAGGAGTATGGAGCGCGCGAGGGCACAGAAGAATCGGTAGAGGAAGCAAAAAAAGCACTTCAACTGATGGGGGCACATATCCCTAAGCCCGACGAGCCAGATGCACAGGACCTCTCGACAGAATTTAACCGCAGACTCAACTACCGAGATCGACGTCGAGCAGAACGCGAGGCGGCAGGCTTTGAGTCCAGCCCAGCAACGGGATTGCCAAGTGACTTCCCAGACTCCGGTTTAGGTGTAAATCCCGAAGAGGTTATGGAACCCTATAAGCAAACCATTATGCAAGAAAGTGCCGGGGCAGAAGGTTTGGAACCCGAAGTGTATCACGATACCGTGCTCAAAATCGCGCTTCTAAAGTTGCAGTTCCAGGAGTATCGAGATGCCGCCGTACTGTTCTTTTACGCCATCGAGCTTGCCAAACGCGAGAACGCACGGATCGATCCATATAGCTTTCTCCGTCTATCGGTCTGCTACCGGAAAATAGGCATGTACCAGCGCGCGGCAGCAGTGCTACGAGAAGCCGTGAGAAGGGATATAAATGTTCTTGAGGCTGTTGTCGTAACAGGTGATAACCAGTACTTAGATGAAGAATACGAGCGAGCCATTGAGACTTACAGCTCTATTTTGGGCCTAAACCGCAGCAGGGATCCGGAGATCTACTGGAGATTAGGGCTCGTCTATCAGAAGATGGGTAACTACGAAAAAGAGGCGGAATTCTGTGAACGTGCAATCGCTTCCAAAACCGACTATGTCGACGCACTCCAGAGCCTCGCGTACGTGCTTGATCGCCATCTCAAGGATAAACAACGGGCGAGAATTTTCGCCGACCTGGCTACAGGGCAGGGCAACAGTTACGAAGGCGAAATAGAGCTTGGCGCAATCTGCTACAAATACGGCAACTATACCTGGGCAAAGACAAAATATAAAGCCGCTGCCGGTCTTGTGAAACGCCAGAAAAAAGCCTCAACGCCACCAGCAGAAAAGCTAATCCTTGACAATCGGATAATCTACGCGCAGGTACATGCAGCCATGGCGTTTTACAGAGCCGAGATGGCAGATAACGCTCAGGAAATATTTGACACAATTGCCACCGAATATCCGGATCACGCGCTGAGACATTACGGAAATGGACAGATGGCTCTTATCAAGGGAGACCCCGATACCGCTATCGCAGAGTTCCAAGCATCTATGGAAAAGGATCCGACATTGCACCACGCAGCTATCGCCCTCGGTGAATACTATATCTCGCAAGGCGACACCGATGAGACAGAGGCATTATGGAGCGGATTCCTTAAAAGGAACCACCGTAATCGCCTGGTGCGGCAACGGCTCGGCAAGTTGAAAGCACAGCTTGAAGCGGAAACAAACTCAGATTAGAAATTTGACTTCAGGAAAGGAACAGTAGACTGAATGCACGAACCCGCGGAAATCCTAAAATCGGTTGAAGGGCTCGCCCGAGAAGCCGGTGACATTTTGATGGAGTACTATGGAGAAATTCATAGCATTGACTACAAGGGTATCGGTGATATTGTAACCGAAGCGGACAAAGCCTCCGAGCAACTCATCACAGCACGGCTGGAATCCCGTTTTCCAGACTACGCCACCCTCGGCGAGGAATTTGGAATGTCTGCGGTACAATCGGACCACTGCTGGGTCACAGATCCCTTGGACGGAACAGCAAACTATGCAGCGCGTTGCCCAATCTTTGCAGTTGCGATTGGGCTGCTGCACAACGGTATCCCAGTTCTGGGCGTAATTTTCGATCCCAACACCGACCGGATGTTCAGCGCGGTCAAGGATGGCGGCGCAACATTGAACGGGATGCCTATTCACGTCAACGACCGCCAAGAATTAGATCCCATTGGGCTATTCGGATTTGGATCGCCGGTCCTCGAAATACTTCACCCGTTCATACAGAAAGCCGGCAAAGGTCGCAGCCTCGGTTCCGCAGCACTTCATATCTGTTCCGTCGCTTCCGGTTACTTTGATGGAAGTTTCGACCTCTACACAAAACTCTGGGATATCGCTGCGGCAGCCATTATTCTGCAAGAAGCCGGCGGTAGTATAACCCAGCCATCGGGTGCGCCACTCTTCCCGTTAGCACCCGATTCCCCCGCCTATGAAGGGCACGATGTCCCCTTTCTGGCAACCAATGGCAAGATACATGCGGAATGCCTAAGCACGCTCAAAGAAAATGAAGAAAAACAAACATAACTCGTAATAATAAGGAGATTCCCCTACATGTCCATCCCGAAACTATCTGTGGGTAATCCAGTCCTATCGAATCTACTGATGATGATCATCATCATATTCGGTGTCTACGCCTGGATTGTCCTGCCCAGAGAATTGGTTCCCGAAATCTCTTTTCAGTCCGCGACAGTAACCACATTCTATCCCGGTGCCTCTTCGGAAGACGTTGAAAAACTGGTCACTGTGCCAATTGAAGATGCAATCGAGGAGAATGTAAATAAAACTGATATCATTGCATCCATCTCATCAGAGGGGAGGTCACTGGTCACCATCCAGTTTGAGGAAATTAGCGATCGCGACTTTGACAAAGAGTTTCAGAACCTTCGGACAGCAGTTGATAGAGTCAATACCCTCCCGACTGAGATTTTGGACGAACCCCAAGTGCAAGAGATTAACACGTCAAGCGGTTTTCCGATGTTGACCATTGTCGTCGGGGGCGAGATCTCGGAAAACCAGATGAAGGAAATTGCCGAAGATCTGAAAGATGAGATTGTCGAAATCAAAAATGTCTCTGGCGTCCGACTTGCGGGTGTGCGGGAAAGAGAAATCTGGGTCGAAGCCAATCCGGATCAGTTAAAAGCATATAATCTCCCTATCGAAGTGGTCATCAATGCGCTGAGAACCCATAACCTGAACCTCCCCGCGGGCACATTAGAGATGGGAACATCAGAGTATCTGGTCCGCACAATGGGGGAGTTTAACAACCTGCAGGAGATTGAAAATGCGATTATACGTGCTCGGCCAACCGGAACGCCACTGCGGGTACGTGATGTTGCAACCGTCTCCGATACCTATGAAAAACCGCGTACGTTATCGCACATCAACGGTCAGCCATCAATCAGCCTATCTGTCCAAAAGAAGACGGAGGGCAATACTATCAGGTTGGTTAAGCAGATTCGAGAACTGGTCGAGCAGCGCAAACAAAATCTGCCAGAAGGCACAGAGCTCTCAGTGGTGAACGACTATTCCGTTATCTTACAGGAACGGTTAGGAATCCTACAAAATAATGCCATCTTTGGATTAATCTTGGTTGTTGTACTACTCTATATTTTTATGGGATGGCGCAATGCGTTTTTTGCCGCATTAGGAATTCCGGTCGCATTTATGGCAACCTTCTTCTTTTTGCATTGGTCAGGATATACTCTCAGCGGTGTCGCGTTATTCGGCTTAATTCTCGTCGTTGGTATCGTTGTGGATGATGCAATTGTTGTCATTGAAAACGTGTTCCGTCGTATTCAGGAGGGGATGCCCCCGAAACAGGCAGCGATCACCGGAGCCCAAGAAGTAGGGTGGCCCGTCCTTGCAGCAAGTTTGACCACAATCGCTGCGTTCGGTCCCCTCATGTTTATGTCTGGCACTTCAGGCCAGTTTCTACGAATCGTTCCTATCACCGCTATCTTGGTAATTCTGGCATCGTTGTTTGAAGTTTTTATGATCCTACCGTCCCATATCGCCGAGTGGGGCAAGGCGCAAAGCCGACAACAACGGCGACATGTGTGGTTCGATCGAATCCGAAGACGCTACGTGCATGTACTAAAAGGGACGATTCGGTGGCGTTATGTAGTCGTCTGTGGTGTCTTAGTCTTTGGGATATTGGTCTGTATCGGCGCATTTTCGCAGTTAGAAAGACAGCTCTTTCCCGGCGAAGATTTTCCGCAATTTTACATCAAAGCGGAAATGCCACCTTCGTTTGGGCTAAAAGAGACCTCCGCCGTTTTGGCACAGGTCGAAGAAGTTGCCATGTCTCTGCCCTCTGATGAACGCATCGCTGTCGTCACAAACGTCGGATTGGTCACACCAACCTCTCTGCTGCAAGGTTCAAGCGTCCGCTCCAACGTCGGCGAAGTGCTTGTTGAATTAGTCCCAAAGAACCAACGGGCGCGGGGTACAGATGCGATTATCGCAGATCTCCGGGGGAAGGTCGAGGCAATCAGCGGCATTGAAAAACTCACATTTGATGCACAACAAGGGGGACCGCCACAGGGAACAGATGTGGAGGTGAAAGTTAAAGGGGAACGGTTCGATCAGTTAGAGACAATTGCCAATTTACTCCAAGACAAATTGCATCAGATGGACGGTGTCTATGATATACGGGACGATTTTGTGACAGGGAAGTCGGAAATCCGCCTGCGTGTTAAGGAAGATAGGGCACATCAGTACGGCTTGAATATCTTTCAAATCGCTTACAATGTTCGCAACGCACTTCAAGGAAATATAACCACAACCTATCGTGATGCCGATGAATCGATCGACGTCATTGTGAAATACGATTCAGATGATTTACAATCAATCGCCAATCTTGAGGAGCTGCTGATTCCAACACCGAACGGAACGATGGTGCCCCTCAGAGATGTCGTTAGAGCACAAGAGGAGGGTGGGTATTCGGAAATCCGCCGATTTGAGAATGAGCGGGCAATCACTGTATCAGCCGCCGTGGACAGCGATAAAATCAGTGCCTTCGCAGTCAACCAAGTATTGATTCAGACCTTTAAAGATATTGAATCGCTCTATCCCGGTTACCGTCTCGATTTTCGTGGCGTCTTCGACCAAATCAATGAATCATTTGGGCAACTGGGAAGACTGTTTCTCGTCGGCATTTTAATCATGTACGTTATATTGGGCGCGCAGTTCAAGTCGTTTATTCAGCCGGTCATTATCCTCTTTGCCGTGCCGTTCGGTTTTATGGGTTCAATGGTTGGGTTATTAATCATCGGCGCACCGTTGAGCATGGTCGCGCTTTTCGGCACTGTTGCATTGGCGGGGATCGTTGTCAACGACTCCATTGTAATGATAGACTTTATAAATCAGTACCGGCTACACGGTTATAACAAGTGGCGAGCTATCTTAAAAGGCGGAAGTGTTCGATTACGTCCGATTATCTTGACCTCCGTCACCACAGTCTGCGGCTTAATTCCGATGGCAATCGGGTTGGGAGGAAAATCCCCGATTTGGCAGCCGATTGCGTACACAATTATCTTTGGGTTGTCCGCCGCAACCCTCTTGACGGTGTTTGTCATGCCCGCATTATATGCAATAACAGCGGATATACGCGAACTGTTCATCAGGCGTGAGCGGATGACCGAACCGGTATTCGACAACACCTCTCTCATCGGAGAGCGTGCGGACGATTAAAATCTCACACTCTATACAACCTTTTTTAGAGGAGTTCTTATGTCAAATATGAAAACTGTTGTTACTGCTGATGAACTACGAGCGCGACTCGACCGATTGCCGAGATTGTCTTTGGCAGATCTGCCGACGCCGCTGCTCGACTGCCCACGCCTATCCAAAGCCTTGGACGGTCCCCGCATCCTCGTTAAGCGGGAAGATCAGACCGGGATGGCATTTGGAGGGAACAAAGTCCGCGAGTTCGAGTACTCAGTCGCTCCCGCCGTGGAGGGTGGATACGATGTTCTGCTGCACGGTGCCGCATCCCAATCCAATCAGTCACGCTTAACGGCGGCGGTCGCAGCACGACTGGGACTGAAAGCGGTGATGGTAGGCAAAAAGGATGCTCGCGCCGAGCCGGTGAACGGAAACCTGCTGCTGAGCCACCTGTTTGGGGCGGAAGTTAATCTCGTGGAAACCGCCGAAGAGAGGGAAGCGGTGCTCGAACGCCTAGAATCAGAAGGAAGGCGGGTCTACAACACCAGCAGCGACGGATACTACCTACGAAGTGTCTCCTATGTGGACGGCTTCCTCGAACTATGGGGTCAGCTTCAAGACCGAAACATCCAGCCCGACGCACTCTATGTCTGTTCAGGCGTGCATACCCATGTAGGATTGGTGGTCGGGGCACGGGCATTGGGGATTCCACTGAGGGTTGTAGGGATCAGCCCCAGTCCACAGGACAACGCAGAATCAAACGCTAATCTTGCAAAGGTCTCTAACGAAGTATCTCAGATTCTGGATCTGGATCTGGATTTCTCCGGAGCTGATTTCGAGAGTTACGGAGAATACGCAGGCGACGCCTACGGCACAGTAACCTCCGGCAGCAAAGAAGCGGTCATTTTGGCTGCACAAACAGAGGCACTGGTGCTGGATCCGGTTTATACGGGCAAGGCGTTTGGGGGAATGATAGATCACATCCGACAAGGACAATTCACGGGGGATCAAACGGTGGTGTTTGTCCATACCGGCGGAACACCCGCCCTGTTCGCCTACGGAAATGAGATCTTAGGAAAATCCGAATAATTCATAACTTTAGACCAAAGGAGATACTCAGCATGAATGTCATCGCGGATCTATGCGTTGTTCCGATAGGGGTCGGCGTGTCGGTCTCCAAATATGTCGCCGAGTGCGAACGTATCCTCAAGGATGCAGGGTTGAAAACCAAACTACACGCCTACGGCACCAATATCGAAGGGGAGTGGGATACGGTTTTCGACGCAATCAAGCGGTGTCATCAGGTTGTGCATGAGATGGGCGCCCCTCGGATCAGCACAACGCTCAAGTTCGGCACACGCACCGACCGCGCACAGACGATGGACGACAAGATAAGCAGCGTTGTCCATCAACTGACAGACGCATAAGCACCAAACGCCGCTATGCCTATCTGATGCACTGTATCAGGTTGAGGGTAGCAAAATCCCGATCTATCGGGGGATAGGATAGCTATGGACCTGTTTGACCAGAATCTACAGCAGAACCGAAAGCGATCTGGTCCGCTGGCACACCGGATGCGTCCCGACACGCTTGACGAATTTGTGGGACAGGAGCATCTATTAGGACCAGAACAGCCCCTCTCTCTCGCGATCGCGGAGGACACGGTGATGTCCTGCGTTTTCTGGGGTCCGCCGGGCTGCGGGAAAACCACCCTCGCACAAATCATCGCTCAGTGCACAAAAGCGCATTTTGAGCATGTCAACGCCAGCACAACCGGAGTGCCGGAACTCCGCAAAAAGGTTGCGGAAGCTGAAGAACGCCTCAAGTTCCACAGTCAGCGCACTATCCTGTTCTTGGACGAGATCCATCGCTTCAATAAAGCGCAACAGGACT
The DNA here is from genome assembly GCA_965220385.1 of Candidatus Poribacteria bacterium. GTDB lineage: Bacteria > Poribacteria > WGA-4E > WGA-4E > PCPOR2b > PCPOR2b. Next base: position 4,431,262 of record OZ244825.1, read on the forward strand.
TTCTCCTCTCTTTCGTGGAAGATGGAACGCTCGTGCTGATCGGCGCAACGACCGAAAACCCCTCCTTCGAGGTCAACGCCCCACTCCTCTCCCGGATGCAGGTGTATCCATTCCAGCCATTGGAATCAGCTCATATCCGTCAGCTAATGGAACGTACCCTCACCGACGCAGAACGGGGGCTCGGAAAATACCAAACCTCGCTTTCGGAAGACGGCACGGACGCGCTGCTTCAGGTGGCTGACGGTGATGTACGCCTCGCCCTCAACGCATTGGAACTCGCTGTACAGACCTGCAAACCGGACGAGGAAGGGGTACGCCACCTGGACGCCGAAACCATTCGCAGAGCTGTGCAGAAGCGGATGCTGCGCCATGACAAATCAGGCGATGAACACTACAACCTGATTTCTGCTTTCATCAAGAGTATACGCGGATCTGATTCCGATGCTGCCACCTATTGGTTAGCACGCCTCTTAGAGGCAGGAGAAGATGCGCGCTTCATCGCACGGCGTCTGGTTATCCTCGCATCCGAGGATGTTGGGAATGCTGACCCACAGGGGCTGCTGATCGCAGATGCGGCTGCGCGCGCTGTTGAATTTGTTGGACTTCCAGAAGCGCAAATCAACTTGGCACACGCCACCACCTATCTCGCTTGCGCCCCAAAAAGCAACGCTGCTTACATGGCTCTACTTGCTGCGCAAAAAGATGTGCGCGAAAAACCCGCCTATCCTGTGCCGCTCCACCTACGAAATGCCCCAACGCAGCTAATGAAAGAACTTGGGTACGGAGAAGATTACAAATACGCCCACGATTTTGAAGACCATATCGTGGAACAGGAACACCTCCCCGACGCCTTGCGCGATAAGCAATATTATGAACCCACCGAGATTGGGCATGAAGGACGCATCCGCGAGTATCTGGCAAAAATGAAAAAATGACTGCATGGCAAGAAGCGTAAGGGTGCTGTGTACTGGCAAGAAGGAAAGAAATCAGAATGGTAAAAGCAAGGCGATCATACGGTGCCATATTGCTGTCAATGATCCTCCCCGGATTGGCACAGCTCTATCTCGGTAAGCCGCTTAAGGGTATCATCATACTCTTAGGTATTGCCTCCGCAATCGCGCTTATCTACCTTAACTCGCTGCCCGTGAACAGTTGGCACGATCTGACGCGCATAGATCGAACGGAAACATCCCCGGACGAGCAGGGTGTAACAGAACAAGCGGAAACACACTCAGAAACAGATGATTCTGACTCTGCAAAAGATCCGAGACAATGGCGCGGCTATCCCCTATACACCTCTGACAGCAAATTCATGTTTCGGATTACCGAAGACGTGGAGAGCTATCTGGTAGATGGCAAAGAACTTTCAGCGGAACTGGTGCGAGAATTTCGGAAGCATAAAGTCTTGGTCTACAAAGGCGCAACAGTTTCAACTAAAAAAGAAGGAGCTTGGTGGTTGATAGATGATTACTACCAAACCTATTCCGTGAGGAAAAGCGAATACGGGTTAGATGTTTATAGCACCGCACAATGGCGGTTCCGACCCCGTTGGCAGTTCAAGATTACTGGGTTAATTCAACTCCTGATCTTTTGGGGATATGCGGTTATAGACGGTTGGCTAGGACGAAGACAGGGATAGAAGAAACGGAGACACAAATGACAGCACAAGAACAGGTTGCTTTGAATCCCGATCGCATCGGGGTCGAGGGTGCAAACCTCAATTTTTACCAAGCGATGCAAAATCTGAGCATTGACATGATGGACGCCGTATGGCTACAAGCGGATTGGGTGCAATGTATTCACCCAAATTGGGAGACGATCACCGGCTGGGACGAGATTCGCGCGAGTTGGGTAAATATCTTTCAAAACACACATCGGATGCATATCCAGCCCAGCGAGATCGCGATCCACACCGATAGCCAATTTGCTTGGGTGACTTGCGTGGAATCCATCCACACCTTTACCGGTGGCAGGATGGGCATATCCTTTGCACAAGCGACGAACGTTTTCAAGCACGAGGGTGAGGACTGGAAAATGGTGCATCACCACGCATCCCCACTGCCGAGAGAGGTAGCACTTTCTGGCACCGCAGCCGCGCCGTCGCTGAACTAATATCTTGATACCAACTGTAGGTGCTTGTATCTCAATCTATCGGGGCGGGGCAACGTGTCGCCCCTTTTATTTTTATGGATAAACTTCAGGTTGAGCAAGATTACGACAAACTTTCCTAACAATCTTGTGAAATCCCGATCTATCGGGGAGGAGAAATATGCCGTTTATCGATGCCGAAGAACTACCGAAAATGGAACTCTTTCCAGGCGCACTCAGTGGCATTGTCGCCGGAGAAGGTCTAATGCTCTCCTTTTTGGAGATGGCGGAGGGCAGTGAAGTCCCGGAGCACAGCCATCCACACGAACAAGCAGGCTTAGTGCTGTCCGGGGAATTGCAGTTCAGAATCGGTTCAGAGGAGAAAATCCTAAAACCCGGGGAAGCATTTATCGTTCCGCCAAATGTGGTGCATTCAGGCGTTGTTGCGAAGGGACCCGCCCACGTCCTCGATATCTTCACCCCACCACGCGAGGACTATATCGATCAGTACAACAAGCACACCAGCACCTCCACTCAAACCAAGTGGGAGTAGATGCAGAAGTTCCTGTAGGAGGGGCATCCCTGCCCCGACGGGCATCCCTGCCCCGACAGGCATCCCTGCCTCAACAAACGCCTCTTCAATCCCTCCAACCCGACACAAGGAAAGGTATGACTGCCTCACGATTCCATTGACAACCCACCAGTCGTGTGGCACACTTAATACCATGTTGTGTCACAGAACCTGTCCTCAATGGAATTGGGGTTGCCCAAGCTGTGACAATCCCCAGTCCAGCATCGTAGGTTGGGTTGAACGCTTGAAAATATCCCACTATCAAAGACAAAAGCATTGCTACCTTTTGACACCGCGCTATTACAGATAGCGAAAGTAAAACCCAACACCCACTAATAATCACCCCACGCATGGAGACACCTTATGCCCCAAGACCACGATCATCAAGAGAACATCCTCAACATCCTGCAAGACTTTCATGGACTCGAACCCCTCAAGGAACTGTTCTGGACAGAATTAAACTACGACCGCCAAAACGAAGAACTTTCCCGCCGGAACTGGACGGACACAGCTAAAAACGCTCTCACCGACGATCCTATTCGCTTTGCAACAGGCGGCATAGATGACGCCTTTGAGGTTATCTATGCCCGTCTCAACTCAGAACGCCTGCTGCTGACAGCAGAACGTCCAGTCATCTCTAAGCTCCTTGAAGACCATCCCTACACCCTGTTCGTTTTTAGCAATCAGGAACAAACAGATTGGCACTTTGTCAATGTCAAATACGATACAGAGGACTCCAAAAAACGCCGCCTATTCCGCCGCATCACAATTACCCCTTACGAAAAACTCCGCACCGCGTCCGAACGGATTGCAATGCTTGATGGTGAGTCCGAAGGATTTAATCAGAGACCAAGTTGTCGTGCCCGGGCGCGGTGGTATGATTTGGGTGAACGACAGATCCCATACCTTTCTTTTAACTATTTGATATCTTCAACAGCAAAAACTCTGTAGGCACCAGACGGTTGCTATACAAGCGACAATTTCCAAGAAATTCACATGGATTCCTGCTTGACGCTGCCTTTGTGTGTCTCCTTAAATCCTTCATTGTTTCAACTGATGGTAAATATGGCTGGACGTTCCAACTTCGGCGGTGGTCTGTTGAAAATTCAAACCTATGAAGTTTCGGAGTTGCTTTGTTTAGATCCAAGGACAATTGCATTTGAAGATGAAACAATATTCACATCATCCTCATGGGAAATGCTTGAGCCATCAGATGACCGTCGCGCCCTTGACGCAATCATCTTCGACACCCTCAATCTCACACTAGGGGAACGGGATGCTGTGTACGAGGCGGTTATTCATCTTATGGAGGCACGGCTGCAGAAAGCAAGCAGCTTGAAGGGGGGCTAAGGGGCCGCCTGATGATTCAGTTGCAAACATAATGTTCGTAAGGTATACTTGACATGAGAGGTGCTCATAATTGTTGCCTGAATCGCAGATTAAACTGATGGTGCGGATTGCACAGAGGATACACCAGACGTATTACCGAGATATGGGCATTCAATTTTGCTTTGGCTCCAGCGGAGCGAAAAACTGAACCAATCAACGATAACACCCAGGTGATGGATTTTCAACGACTCGCAACTTGGGCTATTTATGAGCACCCCTCAGATATATGACCGCAAGATACAAAGCTATAGAAGAATACCATGCGGAAAGTAGACTAATAACAAACGGTGACGTTAATTGAGTAAATGAGACGATGAAGATTTTGGAGGTATCAATATGGATGAGCGGCAATTTCCGGGGGCGCGGTGGTGGAAATTTGATTTTCATACCCACACACCTGCCTCAATTGACTTCAGCAACAGAGATGATATGACACCTGAATCTTGGCTAAAAGCATTTATGGAAGAAGGTATTGATTGCGTAGCGATTACTGACCATAACAGTGGTGGTTGGATAAATGATCTGAAACTGACATTAGCAGAACTAGAGAAAAACAAACCCGATTGGTATCAACCCCTGTACCTATTCCCGGGCGTGGAGATTTCAGTACAGGGAAACGTGCATATATTAGCGATATTTGGGTGTAACAAGGATGAGAGCCATATCGATCAATTGCTCGGTGCAATTGGCTATCGGGGTACAAAGGGAGAGAGCGATACCGTAACGGACAAAAGCATTATCGAAGTCGTTGATAACATTACAAAACGGGATGGCATCCCTATTCCCGCGCATGCCGATAAGAAAAAAGGGGTGTTTTCTCAACTTCAGGGGTCAACGCTGGGGCAAGTGTTGGAGAATAGAAACATTTACGCCATGGAGTTGTGTGACAGCAACTACCCGAAACCTCAATTGTACACGGACAAAAAGGTGGGATGGACTGAAGTCACCGGTTCCGATACCCACAGTTTCAGCGATAGTACATTTGGTACGTTTACCTGGATCAAGATGGAAGAGCCATCCATAGACGGATTGAAACTTGCCTTGATAGACGGTGTTGCTTCTGTGAATCGCGATATGCAGGACACCCCAAACCAACCTCCAGAGTACTTTATAGAAGCACTAGAAATTTGCGAGGCAAAATATATCGGACGCTCCAAGCCTCTGAAGTGTCAGTTTAACCCATCTCTCAACGTGATTATTGGTGGACGCGGCAGCGGAAAGTCCACACTACTGGAGTTCATGCGCCTAGCCCTGCGGCGCGACAAAGATATTCCAGAAACGCTAAAAGAGGAGAGCCGTCGATACTTTGGTGTGGGAAACGACAATTTACTGATTGAGAACAGCAAAATATCTTTGATCTACCGCAAAGGTCATACGCGCTATCGTTTGAATTGGTCGGCTAAAGCAGATTGCCTCTCTTTGGAGGAAAACAAAGATGGCACTTGGACAAATTGCCCAGGGGAGATCAAATCACTTTTTCCAGTACGGATCTATAGTCAGAAGCAGATCTTTGAATTCGCTAAAAATCCACGCGCTCTGATTAGTATTATTGATGAAGCACCTGAAGTTAAGGCAGAGGCAATTGAGGTACAACACAGGGAATTAGTCAACCGATACAAACAAATTGAGGGAAAACAACGAGAATTGCATGAAAAAATTACGCAGGAAAACCGGCGGCTTGGAGAGAACCACGACCTGACGAGACAGATTGAAGAAATAGAAAAATCGGCACATGAAATCGTTCTACAAAATTACCGTAAGCGGGAACAACAGTTAAACGAGTTTGACAACTTAGAGGATAAGTGGAAAGAGATGAGTCGTCAGCTTGCGGAAACGCGAAAAGGTATTGCCCCGGTACATTTCAATGAGCAGCTTTTTAGTGAGCACACCGATATTTTGTCGGTTTTAAGAGAAACAAACAATAAATGGCTGGCTATCCACGACAAATTAAGAGCACTGGAACAAGAGGCACAGTCAGTCATTAACGACTGGTCCGATGAGAAAAACACGGCGGATTGGAGGCAGATGCTCAAGGCAGATATGGAGCAGTACGAATTATTATCCACCAAACTTAAACAACAAGACATAGACCCAAGTAGATATCCCCAGCTACTAATGCTACAAAAGAATATACAAAAAGAGTTGGATCTAATTAGCGAGTATCGGTCGCTCCAACAAAAGTTAGAAACCGAAAAACAAGAGATCTGTCGGCAGATTAAAGAAAACAGGAAACTACTGTCAGAAAAGCGGCAAGAATTCTTGACTAGTATTTTACAAAACAACCAAGACGTGGATATCAACGTCCAACATTTTGGCGAAGATTGGGCGAGCGTAGAGGAGGATCTTCGGAGTATATTGCAATGCCCGGATCGCTTCGACAGAGACATTGACAACTTAAAAGCCATTTATCAGAGGAATGGAGATAATAGGATTAAAAAACTCAAAGAAACGATTGAATGTATCCTTAATGGTGAGGAAAACGCTAAAGATATACGGTTCGCTACTCATTTGAAATCCCTGCCACAAGAATCTGTGATCGATTTCGTTTTATGGTTTCCTCGCGATGATTTGCAAATCACTTTTGGGCCCGATCATCAACGGATAGAACAAGGGTCTCCCGGACAAAAAAACGCCGCGCTGTTGGCGTTTATTCTATCTTATGGAGATGAGCCATTATTGCTGGATCAGCCTGAAGACGATTTAGACAACGAGTTAATCTACAGCTGGATTGTCCGACAGTTGCGAGAAACAAAAAGTAGACGGCAGGTTATCGTTGTCACGCACAATGCCAACATTGTGGTCAACGGCGACGCGGAAATGGTTTTGCCACTCAAGGTCGAGCGCAGTGAAACCCGGGTGCGGCAGGCTGCTAGTGTCCAGGTAAAAGAGGTAAGGGAAGCAATATGCGATATTCTGGAAGGCGGGCAACAAGCATTTGAACAGCGTTATAAGCGCATTCATCTGGGGGATTAGCGATGTTTGACAGTGTGACTGAACTCATTGAACAAATATATCTGGGCGAAGACTCAACGATCGAATTTAAAAGAGAGTTACCTAGCAGAGATGACCTGGCCGACGAGATAGCCGCTTTTGCCAACGCCATTGGTGGAGTGATACTGATCGGTGTTGATGACAATAGCGACATTGTCGGTATAGATCGCCAAGATCTTGACGAGACCGAAAAAACAGTGATTGAAATATGCGGGGATACTATTGCTCCCAGGGTTGACATTATTACAAAAAAACTTCATATTGATGATAAAAATTTGTTAAAAATAGAGGTGCCTCGTAGCTTGTTTGTCCACGAATCATCCGGCCGTTACTTCATTCGTCAAGGCAGCAGCAAGAGAAGGATGACCCCAGAGCAGTTGGGCCGATTGTTACAAAGCCGTTCGCAGGCACGTATCATCGCTTTTGATGAACAGTTCGTACCAAACACCCACAAAGAGACACTAAGGGAAACACTGTATCAACGATTTATCACTGAAGAAGCGACTGAGCGTGAGAAGGTAGAAGACCTGTTACTTAAAAGGCGTTTGCTGGTCAAAGAGGGTCAGGAACACCGCGCCTCGGTGGCGGGTCTGTTGATGTGTCATGATAGACCCGACGATTATCTCTATAACAGTTTCATTCAAGCGGTTTATTATAGTGGCAAGGAAAAGGATGCCAACTATCAGATTGATGCCAAGGATTTTAGGGGACCGCTGGATCAACAGATTGTGGATACCTTTAAATTTGTTGAGAGATACAACCAAGTCTCGGCTCGCAAGGAAATAGGTAGGGTTGACCAACCACAATACAGTATGAGATCCGTTTTTGAGGCGGTGGTTAATGCGGTTGTACATAGAGATTATTCAAAGTCCGAATCGAAAATTCGTCTGTTCATGTTCACGGACCGGCTCGAACTCTATTCGCCGGGTGCATTGGCAAATACCTTGACAGTAGATGATTTGCCTTACAACCAAGCGACTCGTAACGAACTCCTCGCTCGCTTGCTTTCGGAACTTACGCTCGACGATGATATGGGTGCACAGGTAGCTCGGCAACACTTTTTGGAACGTCGGGGGGAAGGAGTTAGTATCATTTTGAACGAGAGTGAGCAGCTAAGCGGTAAAATCCCTGTATACGAACTGTTCGGCGAAGAGTTACGATTAACAATTTTTGCGGCAAAATCCCTGCAAGAAGAGAGAGAATCGTAGGACCGATGACCGTAACGAAAAAAAAGACAATATACCTCGCAAACCCCTACGGCTTCTCAGAGCAACAGCGAGAAACCGTATTACCCGCTCTCGTTAAGGCATTAGAAGCGATTGGCTTAGAGGTATGGGAACCGTTTGAACGAAACAACCAAGACAGATTTTCACCCGGCTGGGCGTACCGCCTGGGACAAAAGGACAAACAGGACGTATTCGATGCGGACGCGATTTTCGCGGTCGTGAACGGAGTGCCACCAGATGAGGGGGTCATGATCGAACTGGGGATAGCGATAGCACTCGGCAAGCCCACCTTTCTGTTTCGGGACGACTTCCGACGTGCGGCCGATACCGATGAATACCCACTCAACCTGATGATCTTCACAGGCTTACCCCAACTCAACTGGGAACGCTACTACTACACCTCCATCAACGATATCCCATCGTCCGACAAAGCACTCGTGGATTGGGCTAACGAGTAAATAACGGGAAACACCGTCCCATTTGGCGACGAATCTGCAATAGCCTGAACTCAAAACTGAACCCCCGCAAAGAACCCGGGCCAAATCCGAACCGTCGTATCATCGCTTCGGTATACGTGCTCAAACCCGTATCCAAAATCCGAGGTGTCCCATCTATCCGATACGAGGAAGTTGAGCGAAAGGCCACCAAAAACACTGAACCACTTGTGCTGCTCCCAGCCAAACCCAAGCCGCAGTTTGTTCAAGACAGTCTGTTCACCATACTCCCAAGTGTTTCGACTGGACCCATCGGTATAGCCCACCCCACGCGTAATAAAGTCAACGTTAAGAAAAAGTCGCCCACCGAGCGGAATGTGCCCGCCGATACCAAACCCGGACGACCATCTGCCCAAATCGCCGTGTGGGTAACTGCCGATCATCAACAGACTGTAAACGTGTCGGCTACCAAGTCGAATCCCAAGGTTTGCAACCTCCGTATCGCTACCCCACAGCTGCAGGTGCAGTGGATTATCCTTGACGAAACTGATCAATCCGATCGGGACGCCCGACATCCGTCCGGAGGCATTTAGAAGTCCAACCTGTGTCGTACTCACATGCCCAGCGATGTTGAGAAGCCCGATCTGTGTCCCAATCCCACCGAGCGCAATATTGGCCACACCAATCTGTGTGCCGGCGTACGGCATATTTGCCTCTTGGTTCCAACCCATTGTGATATTAGCGGCTGCGCTGAGTTGCGTTCCCTCCAAATTCCCGGCAATGTTGACTCCAGCTGCGGCTTGTAGGCTCCGACCTAGCACATTTCCACCAACGAGATTTAGTCCGGGGGTAATCTGCAACCCCTGAAGGTTGTGGGCTGCAAAATTACCCCCGCCAGCGGCTTGAAAGCCCCGGACACTTCCACCCGTAGCATTGATCCCTGCTATCTGGAAGCCGTCAAGATCACCGCCATTGGCATTGAGACCTCCCGAAATTTGGAAACCCTCCACATTTCTGCCCACAGCATTAAATCCGCCTGAGACCTGAAAACCATCTACCTCCCCACCGACAATATTACCGACCCCGGCAAATTGTGCGCCTCGTGCTTCAACCCCCTTCATGTTCAAAATCCCACCCAATTCGATGCCATCAAGTTTCGCATGATAGCCCGCAATGATGTTGAGGGATAGGTTCGTTGTGACATTACGGTTAAACCCCTGAAATCCGACAGTGCTTATCCACGGGATCAGTGAAATTGTCAGAGGCAGATGTAAATCGCCCCCTTTCGGGGTTGGTGATGTAACACCATCATTCCTTTCTGAAGGGAGCAATAGTTCCAAGTTGCGGGCGAATTGATGTCGGAACGTATTGGTAATTTGGGGAAGCAGCCCTTCATTGTTAATCACCGTCGGATCAATCCCTTGGTTGTTCAACAGTGAAATATATTTCCCGTTATAAAAAACGCGGGGCGTAATCTGCTGCGGATAGTGTTGCGCCTCGGACAGATGGGAGTGCCAATCTTCGATGCCGCGTGTCACATAATCCAATAGGCCCAACACCGTGACAGTCCCATCGGGTCCTGCTGCGCCCCGGTCTTGGTGGTCGCCGCGCAACCCTTTGAGCAAGAAGTAGGTAAACAACCCATGTTTCAACCGTGGCACTTCAGGCGCCCACTGGTTACTATCGCACGCAGTGAAGATGATGTTGCTCTCCTCACTATAACGCGACAACGCCGCAACGAATTGCTCCTTCGGTGCTACGCGACACGCATCGACAATAACAAAGCGATGTTTGGCGTTTGCGCTGTTGAGAATCGCAAACAGATCTTCGAGGCTCAGCCCACTGTCCACGAGTGGATCGGTGACATCCATCGGCAGAAAGTAACCTGTTCCATCGACATCCTCGCCATGCCCGGAAAGATAAACGGTCAGCAAATCGACCGCTTCAAGTTGAGCATATCGTTGGAGCTGCTGGATCACATTCGCTTTCGTCGGTTGAATCAGGCTATCAGGCGTCATCAACGTCACATTGGCACCTGCATCTTGGAACACCTGCGCGACCGCTTTGGCGTCATCGGCGGCATACTTGAGCGACTGAAAGGGTGATGGATAGGCGTCCACACCGATAACAACCGCCCAATGTCGGGTGTTGACACCACTCGCAGCGCCGAGCTGGAAGCTCCCACCACCGGCAAGCGCCAACATCCGCCGACTCACCTCTATCGACTGCCCTTTGGTCGTCGTGAGAGTTAATGTTTCTTCCCACTGTGCCCTCAAGTTACCAAGGAGAAAAACCTCATTGAAGCGATTTCCTGGTCCCTCAAGGACAGGCTGCCACGCTAGGTTCCACTGTTTATGGTCGTTCTGGATGTGCTGAATAATTTGGCGGTACGTCAGTTTCTCGCCCCATTGCCTCGCGCCCACCTGATCCGCAGGAGGTTGCGAGCGCGCAAACACCCCTCGATACAGAGAATAGGTCATCGCACTGACAGGTAGATAGGTCTTGCCAATCGGGATGCGCAGTTCGTGAACAACCTGATTGTAAGCGGCCGCTGCCAGTAGCAGCGCAAAGTCCGCGGACTCATCTAAGATGTCCTCCGTATGGCTCACGGTCTGGGTCGGTTGAATAACTCCCATTGAGGTGTCCGTCACCGGTGAACCTTTAGGGCGTCCTAAGCGGATCTCTCGGAGTATGTCACCGGAATAGCATGTGTCAATAATGCAGGAGACACGCCGCGTTGGAAGCTCCTGCAGCAAGGTGTTAAGTTCATCATCCAAGAGGTATGTCTTCGGCAATGCTAAGTCCGCATCCACAGGCAACAGCGCTTCGTCGTTCCTATCCGGATATCGCCCTTTCGCTTCATCCCCCGGAAAAGGCCCGAGTTTGTCAATAATCTGCGTTCCATGTCCGCTAAAGTAGAAAAGCAGACTATCAGAAGGGGTCAGGCGTCGGCTGAGTTCTCGAAATTTCTGCTGAATCTCCGCTTTATTCGGATTAGCCAAGATGTGCATCCGTGCTTGTGTAACACCCTGTGCCGAGAGAACCGCTTCCATCAATTTCAAGTCGTTTGGTGGAGCATCAAGCTGCAAATTTGGATTTTCATAGTCCCAGACACCCACCAAGATGGCGTGTTGCTCAGCGTGGATGAACTGTGAAAACATCACAAAAAAGCTGCAGATTGAAAGCACCCACAGCATCGTTGCCCCTAATCTATTTTGAACCACCCTGCGCTCCTTTCGTAAAATCTTCTAACAGGTCTGAAAAACGTTGGCGTTCAATCGATAATTTCTCTGTCATAGCCTCGCGCTCGGTAGCGGAAAGTTCCCCCAACCTGAGTCGAAATTGGTACAACTCAACCAGTTTAACGTGCATGGCGAGATCGTCGGGATGCATCTTTAAGAACGTTTCAACCGCTTCAATTGAGGCGGTGAGTTGACCCGCAACCATTGGATCGGGCACAATCAGAAATTCCAACATCCCCTCCGCTGAGAGCGGTGGGGCACTGGGACCTGCATTTTCACTCCCTTTCTGTGCGCCCCATTCCACCGTTGAGCTGAACGGTGTAAAAATCGTCGCAACGAATAACAGCACCCCCAACGCACCGATAAGGGAGGGCACCCACACCGGCACAGGTGTTTTCAGGCTATCACGTAGTTCGATCCAGAAGGAACGCCGTCGAACTGGCAGAAATGGCGGTGCCTCCGTCGATATGGAACCATCCCGAACAGCAGCTCCAAAATCCCTTAGAGATTTCTGCGTCTCCTGCAAGATTCTATATTTCTGCTCGCATTCTTCACAGCCAAGCAGATGCGCTCGGATCTGTGGAGACAACTCCTTATCAATAGAGTCGAGTAACCTTTCCTGTACTTGATTACATTTCATCTTTGTTCAACCTCCTTATGCGTGAAACGTGATGCGTGAAACGTGAAAAAGACAGTAACCTCCTTACATTTTACCTTTCATTCGCTCGTTTTCTCGCTCATCACTCCCCAATGAACTTTTGAACGAATGAACGCCTGAACTCAATCTCCTCACTAACTCGCACCAAAGATTATTATGTGGAAGTGGTTTTCAGCCACGAGTCTTCAGAATTCAACTGTCAGACCAAAATAGGGAATACGCGGGAATTGCTGTGCTTCAAAGATCTCAGGTTCTTCGATTTCGACCTCTTCACCTTGCACCTCAAGTGGCTCCTCCGGGGTAAAGACAAATTTCACACTGTTTTTCCGGTTGTAGACGTTCAGAATATCGAGAAACGCACCTATCCGTAAACCCATAAAGTCGAATTTGTAACTCACCCGGAGATCCAACTTGTGATACGGGGTCAGTTCGGCGGTGACGGCTTCATCAACATCCGCCAAAAGTGGGTTCAACCCGCGTGTCAACGGGTCTTGGATGAGAATGACTGAGCTGATTGGCACTTCGGAGGTGCCGTTCAAATACTGCCACTTCGCGCCAAGCTCAAACTTAGGTGTGAAGTTATAGTTGGCAACAACGCTAACAATATTTGTGTTATCAAAAAAATAAGGTTGATAGGGACTTCCCGGATTCTCGCGCCGCTCGGCGTGTGTGTAGGCATACGAGATCCAACCGAAGAATTTATCCGGTACACGGTGCCGCAGGAACGCCTCTGCCCCGCCAACATACGCGACCCCCTGGTTGAGATAATTCGCTATCTCATCCGCCGTGACCAACTTCTGCATATCTTTGTAATAGGTAGCAAACTTGAATTCCGTTCGAGATGAAAGTTCACCTTCAAGTTCCATGATGTAGTGCCGTGCAAGGCTTGATTCCAACGCAGAATTCCCGTTCTCCGATAGTATCTGATGCGGTTGTGGACTCTGCTCATAATGTCCATACGCAAACCGGAGGTTGGAACCGCTCGGCAGAGCAAAACTTAAGCTCCCTCTCGGTTGTATGGAGAGTTGCCCCGTCACATCCAGATAATCCAACCGAACACCTAACGCACCAGATAGAAAGGGAAATGGGTCATATCGACCCTGTAGGTAGCCCTCGGCACGAAGGAAATCGTGACCGAATTCGTAGTGGCTTTCTTCGATATCAACTAACTCCTGCTGCTGTTCATATACAACCGTTTCCCCTACCACCTCCCCATTTTCATCAACGATTGGAGTAACCGTTTCTACAGGGTCCTCGCTCTCTTCATATTGTGGAACCCTGCTGTCCTCGAAACTGTTGGCAGGAGCGAAAGAGAGGAGGAATCCTGTTTCCAATGCGGCAGGCCCGTCTTGACTAATCTCGTCAGGACCCAAGTTTAACCTGTAGGAGATGTCTTCCCTAAGTGTATAGACCGGAACCTTAATGTTTATATCATAGTGACCGTAGTCTACTTCAGACACAAGTTCTCCATCTGAATCAATTTCATACGACTCCGTGATGGGCGCCTCAAAGTCGATAGTGAGGAAATTGAACGAACGGGTGAGCGAGAACTGGGAGGTGAAATTTTCAGCGAAGTTTGAACGGAGATGGATGCCTTGCGCGTTAAACCCATTTTTGAAAAAGGCAGAGGCGCGCGCCCCTTCAAATGTCTGTGTTCCCTCTATCACTTCACCTTCATCCACCCTAAAACTAACATCCGTAACCTCTAAAGATTGACGTCCGTCCACGCTAACCTCCGTAACTTCTACAGATGTCGTCTCTTCAACGTGGAAATGGTCGGTCGCAGCAAAGCTGTTGAGTGTTAGGTAATGCTTTTCACCGAGGGGATAAGCAAATTTGAGTTGATAATCCGAAAAGTAGGGAAACTGCTGTTCACCAATGAACTGTCCAACAATGAGATCGATGTAGCTCCGTCGTCCAGCGATGGAGGCGTATCCCTCATCCCCAAGTCTGCGTTCGAGCATCCCTTCGGAGTAGAGGATATTCAGGTTAAATTTACCGCTTATCTGCTCCTCTATGCTATCGCGTGATTGGATGTCCAGCACTGCCTGCGAATCCAACCCAAATTCCGCACCGTAGCCGCCGGCATAGACATCAATTTTATCAATGGCCTCCGAACTGACGGTTGAGAGAAGACCGCCCCAGTGAAACGGATATCCAAGCGGCGTCCGGTCGAAATAATAAAGGTTAGATCCCGGCTCGCTGCCACGGATATAGAGAATGCCGAAGTAATCATTGGGAACACCGATTCCCGGAAGCGTCGTCAACCCCTTGAGCGCATCATTACCCACGCCGGGGATACGTATCAGTTCGCTCCCACGGATGTCTTTTCGACTAACTGTTGGTGGGAGACGTTCCCCCTCAACAATAACCTCTTCGAGCATAAGCACCTCACCGAGGTACAGCGTTACTTGAGTCGTATGACCTCCAGTTACCTCTATATCGGTTTCCGTAGGGGTGTCGTACATTTCGTGAGTGATTGACACAGCGTAGGTGCCTGGAACCATTTCTATAAACCAGAACTTCCCTTCCGTGTCCGTTGCTTGGCGTTCATCGGTTCCAAGGATATGGACTTCTGCGCCGACTACCGGTGCGTTGGTGTTGCTATCATAAACGGTGCCTTCAATCGTCCCAGTTTGAGATAACGCTGCAAGTGGGAGTAAGAGAATTAACAACAAAGGAATGAAGAATAGATACAAACTCGTATTCCATATCAATAAGGGGTGTTTCACTACTGTTTTATTCCTTTCTCAACGTGGTTCCTTTGCAAGCAGGTCGTTTCTGCAGCGTCCTTATCTGAATCTGACTGCCACGGTTGTTGTCCACCCACTCGAGATGTCAGTCTCATATATGAAATCTCGATGATGTTCAGATACAACCCTGACATCATAGATGCCGGGTTCAATAGTAAAAGTTACTATAGCACCGGGTAGTAGCACATCGGATCTAAGTTGATCTGCCCCCCAAGAATCATCTTCGGCAGCAGCGATAAAAATACTCGTGATTGTCACATTTGAACGGTTCTTGACTGTCAAAAAACCCTCTTCATCTTCTTCTTTTACATTTACTTCTACATGGCACCCACCAAGAACGATCGAGAGCGTCATACAAGATATGACAAGAAGTAGTGCTTGATGCTTCATAATTTCCTTTCCTCTTATTATTAACTCTCGGCAAAATAGGAAGCTAAGCGCGTCGCGAGCTGCTCTCTTGCATGATATAGACGGCTTTTAACCGTTCCTTTTCTAATGCCGAGCCTCCCCGCAATCCTCTTCACCGAAAGTTCCTCGATGTAGAATAACCAGACCACCTGTTGATAAATCAAGGGAAGTTCAGAAATTGCGTCCCGAACAACCGCCATCCTCTCTTGAACGAGAAGATCCGTCTCTGGCGCACGCGAATCTGATGGTATCCTCTCAACGCCAAAATTTTCGTCGTCTAGGCTGCCAAGTGCCCGTCTCGCCGCGGTCCCTTCACGACGCGACCAGTTCCGAACCACATTCCGCGTAACCTCATGGAGCCACGCCAAAAACGCCGTTTCGGATTCATCCGCGACCTGCTCGCGGTTCTGATGCGCGATCAGGGCAACCTCACTGCTGATATCCCTGCGGTCTTCAGGCTGGCTGTACGTATAATAAACACGACAGAGTTCATCAACGAACTGCGCGATCTGAGAGTAATATTCTCCAACATCCCTTACCACAATGTCCTCCTACCCCTTTTAGTGTTGGGTAGACTAAAAAGGTTCACTAAGTTCCATTCATACTTCAATAAAACCGGATAGGATTCAATCCAAATAGTTCTCACGCGAAATTCACCCGACCCCATAACCATATGCAATTTAGATACCACAATAAACCCGAATCATGCGAAGCGTATCGTGCGAAAACTGAATCTATCGGAAAACACCTATACAATTACGCCTGACATGGTTTGTAGACCGCAGAGGGAGTCTCATGTCCACAAGGAACGCGTCGAAACTGTGCCACACCGGCGTCGCAAAAATGCCACAACAGCCGCTTTCCCCCGGTGAAGTTTTTCATGGTTTCCCACCGGGATCTGTGATAACATCTCAAGAAGCATCAATCGCTTAAACGAGTCAAAAGGGGGAAGAGATGCTTTCAGCTTGGAACACCTCATTGGAGTCAGCCGCCAGAGGTGCCGGAAACACACCCATCTATTAACGGAAGGAACACAAGAATGCTTACGAAAAATAGGAAAAGCAAATGGGCATAACAATACAAGATAGAGTCATCGACGCGCATATCCACGTTTGGACAGACGACTTTGAAAACTATCCACTGGCCCCCGGTTTCGATCCAAGCGCCCTGTGGCTGCCCTCCTTTACCCCAGCACAGCACTTCGAGTACAGCCGCGCGGTCGGTAAAGTCCGGATAAACCTCGTCCAAATGACGTGGTACGGTCTCGATCACAGTTATATCATAGACTTAATCGCCAACGCCCCAGACACCTTTGTGGGCACAGGCATTGTCCCAGCGGTGGTGGACGTGTCGCTCGCCAGTCCGGACAAAACGATGATTGCACTGTCCCGTCGGGGCATCTACGCCTTTCGTATACGCGGCGGCAAAAGCGCGCGTATGCCGATTGGTGATGTCTCCCGGTGGCTCGACTATCCGGGCTATGAGGCGATGTTTGGGGCAGGCGCAGCGCATAACCTCGCCTTGAGTTTCCTCATGGGACTCGACGATCTGCCAGATCTGGATCGAATGTGCACCCGTTTCCCCGAAACCCCTGTAATTCTGGATCACATCTGTGGGGTGCGGATACGAGACGGCATCTTCCCCGAAGACGACCTCAAAACGCTCTGCGCTATGGCAAAGCACAAGCGCGTGATGGTCAAGCTGGGGCCCTTCCAAGCGTTGGGGGATGGAAAGGCTCCGTATCTGGATCTCATGCCACTGATCCGGCGAGTAGTAGACGCCTTTGGACCAGAACGCTGTATGTGGGAAAGCGACAGCGGCGGTCCAGTGGTAATGGATGACCCACATACCGATTTTCCTGCAGCAATCGCACTTATCAACGACCACGCCGATTTTCTGAGCGATTCGGACAAGGAACAGATCCTGTTCAAGACAGCGGAAGATTTCTTCTTCAACCGTTAAGGCATACCAAGGAGAATAACGCTGCTTAATACGTAATGCGTAAAGAAGCTCCTTACGTATTACTCATTACGCACTGTTTTTTAAGGAAGGATACTATCATGAAAATTACCGATGTTGAACTTACCTACTTAGACGTTCCCTTCACACCACATACAAATGAGCATATGCAGTATTGGCTGCCCCACTGGCACATTGTCCAGATCTGCAAAATCACCCTCGACAACGGTGTCGTCGGCTGGGGCGAAACCATTCCCAACTACACTTGGGCGCAGGTGTCCGATGACATTGCAGAACAGATCGTAGGACGCGAGGCTGGCGATCTGCTGTGGGAGGACGGTCTGGGTGCTGGCGTCCAAATCGCACTCTTCGACGCTGTAGGCAAATCGTTGAACACCCCCGCCTATCGCCTTCTGGGGACAAAAGTCCGAGACTGGTGTCCCCTCTCCTGGTGGGCGATGGATATGCCGCCGAAAGATTGGGCACAACAGTGCGCTGATGCAGCGGAACAAGGGTACATGTCCTCTAAACTCAAAGCGCGGACCTGGTACGACCTCCACGCAGCCATCGGAGCCATCATCGAAGATGTGCCCCCGCAGTTCAAGCTGGACCTGGACTTTAATGCAACCTTGGCGAACGCAGCCAACGCTGTCGAGTTTCTCAAGACCCTCGAACAGTACGAGCAGGTCGCGATGATCGAATCCCCGATCCCGCAGGGCGATGTGGCCGGGAACAAACAGATCCGCCAACGAATCAATCGACCGGTGGCAATGCACTACGGCTCCCCACCCATCTTGACCACGTTGCACGAGGATGTGGCGGACGGCTTTGTTATTGGTGTGGGCGCATATCGTTTGTTGAAACAGGCAACCGTTTGCGAGGAGGCGAATAAACCGTTCTGGCTGCAACTCGTCGGCACCGGCATCACCACAACATGGGCAGCCCATCTCGGCGCCGTATGTCCGCAAGCCAAGTGGCCCGCAATTACCTGCATGAACATCTGGGAGAGCCAACTCATCACAGAACCGATCGAACTGCGCGGCGGTTTCTACCGTGTACCAGAAAAACCGGGCATCGGCATAGAGGTTGACGAAGAAGCGGTGCAGAAATACAAGGTAGATTACTCCTTCGTGGATCCGCCCCGCCACGTCTATCGCTATACCCGCGCAAGCGGAGAGACCACCTACTACGGTTGCAGCAAGCAGGACCTCCACGCAGTCTATCCGAACGATGCCATGCCGACTTGCGAGGCGGGATCTAATCTGATAGCTGTCCCCGACGACGGAAGCGATGGGTTCAAGGAAATCTATGATGCCGTGCAGGAGGGCAGCACCGTCCGACGATTGGAAGGATAAAGGAGCCTAAATCATGGCAAACCGATACGTCAACCCCTACCGAGTCATGTTAGGAGAGTGCACCCGGAAAGAGATTCGGGAGGCATTGCGGCGCGGCGAATTGAAAGCCGCTATCATCCCCATCGGCGCGGTTGAGCAGCACAACGAACACCTGAGTCTGGACCTCGATATTGTCCTCTCTACGTTCATCTCTCAGCAAGCCGCCCTGCAGCTCTACCCCCAAGTCACCGTCGCTCCGCCCTGTCCGGTGGGCTACTCCCCGTACCACATGGCACGGAAGGGGACGCTGACGCTGCGCAAGGAGACGATGCAGGCATATCTCTTCGATGTCGCACAGAGCCTGAAAACCCACGGCATCCGCACGATTCTGGTTGTCAACGGTCACGGCGGCAACCACGGGTTGCTGCAGGAGGTGCTGCCCGTGTGGCGACGTGAGCTGGATATCACGATGGACGAGGAATCTTACTGGATGGGACTCACAGACGAGGACAAGGTAACTATCCTCCAAGGCTACCGAGACCTGCGGGACGGGAAACTGGACACCGTGGCGCGGCAAACTGCGCTGAACCACGCCTCAGAGGATGAAACCTCCGTGATGTTAGCCGCATATCCACAACGGGTGCGCGCGTTCACAATGGAGGAATATGACGCCGCGAACTTGGACTACGCCCATAATCTATCGCCCGAAGTTGAGGCGTATCTCGAACCCTTTTCCAAAGAAGGTTGGCCCCAAGGCGGACCGAATCCAGAAAACCCGCGTGACCGCGCCCGCCAAGAGAACGCCCTGTTCGCGACCGTCGAAAAAGGGGAAGCGCTCATCGACATCCACACCCAATACGTCGCTGACAAGCTGCAGAAAATGATCGATGCGACAGAAAAGGGGCAACCTTGGCCCCCATCGGAATAACAAAACGTGAGGTAGGAAATGAAATACCGAGAAATGGGAAGCACAGGTTGGCAAATCAGCGAAGTCAGTCTCGGCGGCGCGTACCTGATGGGAACCGATCCCGAACGTGCCCAAGAAAGCACAAGCGAAGTCCTGAGACATGCACTCAAATTAGGGATCAACTATATCGACACCGCCCCGCTCTACGGCAAGAGCGAGGAACTGTTAGGCGGTGCCCTCGAAGGCGTAGCGGAACACTTTTACGTCGCCACCAAAGTCGGTTACGATCCCCCAAACTTTGACTACCGCGGAGACAACGTCGTTTGGAGCATCGAACGGAGCTTGCAACGGCTGCGCATCCCAAAACTTTCCATCGCCCAGATCCATGAGGTCAACATGGCGGGGTGGGAACGAATCACGGAACCGGGCGGAACGCTCGACGGCTTGAAGGAAGTGAAAAAGCGCGGACTCTGTGAAAGGATCGGGATCACGGGCAGAGCCATCCCACTCTTAGCAAAACTCGCGGATACCGGGGAATTCGACACAGTGCTGGTATACCACGACTACCACCCCTGCTCGCAAAAGGCAGCGAAAGCGGTTATTCCTGCTGCCGCCGCTCACAATATGGGGATCGTTGTCGCTACACCGTTGGCGGGACTGCTGTTCGCCGACGAACCCCGTCGCTCAGAGGCGGTCGCAGCGATAGAGGATGAAGCGGAACAGAAACGGGTCCAGCGTGTCCTCGGACGACTTCAGGACCTGCCGGGCACACACGCACAAAATGCCTTCCAATACATCCTCGCTGATTCAAGGGTAACCACGGTTTCCAGCGGCGCAGCGAACATCTCCGAACTTGAGGATGTCGCCCAAGCGTCAGAAATGGGACCGTTACTATCATCCTTGTGCCAAGAGCTAAATCAGATCACATAATATTCGCATCAATAGTTACCACGGGAGCCCAACACTTTTTTACCTGTTCTAGGGGAGAACTATGCTATAATTTCGGTAAATTGTCCTCAAATCGTTTATTCTCATAAAGGACCACAAGCGTGTCAAAGGAGCTAGCAGAATTACTCGATTTAGAATTAGCATGGAAGAGGGTAAAGTTAGATATTCCGCACCATGTTTTCATAAAAAACCCATTTGAGGTACAGTTACTTGAAGCGGATTTAACAGGTTACCTCGACGACCTTAGTGCGCGAATCCGCAATGATGAATATCATCCCAAACCAACGTACATATGCAATGTGCCAAAAGGGGACGGGTTAGTCCGTCCTGGATCGATTCTATCAGTTGATGATAGAATCGTTTTTTATGCATGTGTGGGCGCATGTATGCCAAATATTTACGAAACACTTAAATGGTCTCAGGGAATTGTCGATTTCTCATACGAAATATCTAACGAGTTCGAGAATGCTAAATGGTTGGAAAATCTATTCATCGGTTGGGACAAGTTTCGTACCATGAGTCTACAAAAAATCAAAAATGGTATTTCGTATATCATAACGACTGACATCTCCAACTACTATGAGAGCATCAATATAACGACTCTGATGTCAGATTTGAAAAACGCACACACTGACGACGATATTGTAAATTTGCTCAATAGTTGTCTAGATCGATGGGCTCAGAGTATGGGTAGAGGGATTCCACAGGGATATGCTCCATCTGACTTTCTTGGGAAACTCTACTTTAATTCGGTTGATCTGAATTTAAGGGCAATGGGGTATGACCATTTCAGGTATGTTGATGATATTAGGATTTTCTGTAAAGACGAAGTTGAAGCTAAGAAAGCTCTAGTTGATCTTACTGAATTGCTACGCAAGAGAGGGTTAAGTCTGCAATCGGCCAAGACCAAAATTCATAAATCTGATGAAGCTCAGATTATAATAGATGGTATCCAACCTGTATTGCAGCCAATAAAAAAGAATCTTATCAAAGCTTTTTACATCGACAATCCGTATTTTTCAGTCGCCCGAGTGGATGTGGATGAATCGCTTGAGCAAATGGAAGCGGATAGACCTATTGAACTATTAGAACAAGCATTCCAAGAACATTTCATTGATACAAGAGAGGAAGATTTTGATAAAACTCTATTTCACTTCCTCTTAAACCAACTCGGAAAAAGTAAAAATGATAGTGCCGTTGTTCATTGTCTGAAGCTATTGAAGACACGCCCTGAGGAAACCAAATATATCCTTAAATATCTCCAATCCACTGACGTCATTAATCAAATTGAAGATTTAGTTGTTGAGTTTCTACAGTCTGCACACGCTGTCTATCCCTATCAAAACTATCAGATTTTAGAATGGTTCGGCGAGCGCAACCAAAAACCTTCCGAAGATTTATTAGAGATTGCACGCCAGATGGCTTTCGATAAATCTCAACCCAAATATTTGAAGGTTGTAAGCAGGAAGCTAGTTGGAGAGTTTGGTACAAGTGCGGATTTAGAAAGACTCGAATCGCTTTATTCTGAATTAGATGATGAAATAGAAAAGTGCGATATCATTTGTTGTCTGAAAAATATGGAAGCAATACGACGAAACTCTTTCTTGGAGAGCGCACAGCACGATGGAGAGCTAGTTCAGATAGCTTCAGACTTGGTGAAAAATGGAGTCATATAATAATCGCAGATTATGGCTGATCGGTTGATCGAAAAAGAGTTATTTGCTATTTTTGTACGATTCAGACGTTGAAAGGGACACCTTATGCCAAACCACGACCTCCGCATCCAGTTAGATCTCAAAATTCCCATGCGTGATGGGGTTCGACTCTACGGTGCTTTGTACCGTCCCGCCACAGGCGATAAGTTCCCTGTGCTGCTCATCCGATCCCCATATAGCACCCAACACCCGCGTTATGTGGATTGGGCGGTGCGTTTCGCACAAAGCGGTTACGCTGTGGTGATGCAGGATTCCCGCGGACGTTACGATTCGGAGGGGGTGTGGCGACCCTATATCGACGAGACCAACGACGGCTACGACACGCAGCAGTGGGTGGGCGCCCAACCGTGGTGCGACGGAAATATCGGCACTTTCGGCATTTCTTATCCCGGATTCACGCAGATTTTACCAGCAGCGCTCCGCAGCCCTTACGTTAAGGCGCTCGTCCCGATCGCCAACCAAGAGGACAACTACGGTCATATGCGGTATAACGGCACACTGCAGCTCCAGAACGCCATGAACTTCATCTGGCTCGGCGACCGCACAAACCAGAACGCACCGAGAGATCTAATCGATTGGGAGGAGGTCTACCGGCGGTTGCCGCTGATTTCCGCCCTTGATAGTATCGGCGACCGTCCGTTCTATCGAGAGGTGATCCGACACAACGCCTTCGACGATTTCTGGAAATCCTACAGCATGAAGTATAGATACACTGAAGTCGAAACGCCTGCATATTTCATCACCGGGTGGTACGATAATCTCGTTCACGAAGGCTTCAAGTGTTTCACCGGTTGGACGACACAAGCCCGAACCTCGGAAACTCGATCGAAGACAAAAATCCTCGTGGGTCCGTGGACGCATACCGCGATCGGTAGCGCCGAACCGTTCGGTGACATCGACTTCGGCTCAAACGCAATGGTCGATATTCCGGAGGCGCATCTCCGCTGGTATGATCAACGACTCAAAGGGATCAATACCGGCATGGACGACGAGCCACCTGTCCGAATCTTCGTGATGGGAGCGAACATCTGGCGCGATGAGCATGAGTGGCCCCCTGCACGGACGCAATACACCAAGTTTTACCTTCACAGCGGCGGACGCGCCAACTCCCTCCACGGAGATGGCGAGCTTACAACTCAACCGCCACAAAACGAACCTGTCGATTCTTTCATTTATGATCCCGAAAACCCTGTCCCCACTGTGGGCGGCCAGAGCATGTTTATTGATAACACCGGTCCAAAGGATCGGCGATCTGTGGAACGCAGAGACGATGTGTTGGTCTATTCCACACCCCCGCTCACCGAGGATATAGAAGTCACAGGACAGATTGAACTAACGCTCTACGCCGCCTCCAGTGCACCGGATACTGACTTCACCGCAACGCTCGTTGATGTCCATCCGGGCGGGAAAGCCATTAACATCTGCGAAGGCATTGTGCGTGCACGATTCCGCAATTCCTATGAAGAACCAACACTAATCGAACCCGAAACCATCTGCGCTTACAAGATTGTACTCTGGGAAACAAGCAATCTCTTCAAGGCGGGACACCAAATTCGCGTCGAAGTCTCCAGTAGCAATTTCCCGCGCTTCGATCGGAACCAAAACACCGGCAGCACACCGGGACTGGACGCTGAAATAGAATCAGCGCATCAGACAATCTATCATAACACACAATACCCTTCTCACATCACATTACCGGTAATCCCTCCGATCCATCGGAGTCCTCGGAACGGGACAAGATGACGATGACCAACCAAAATACATTGCGCATCGGTGCGGATGTCGGCGGCACCTTCACCGATGTCGTCCTAATCGACGCCAACGGAAATCTCTGGACCCATAAAGTCCCCTCCACACCTCCCAACTTTGAGCAAGCGGTGCTAAACGCAATCGAGCATCTGCTGCGCACAACCGACGCCGCCGGAACAAGCGTCAGCGAAGTCGCACACGGCACCACAGTAGCAACCAACGCCGTTCTGGAAAAACGGGGCGCGAAAACTGCGCTGATCACCACCAAAGGCTTCCGAGATGTTCTCGAACTGCGGCGCATCCGTGCACCCCAGATGTATGACCTGTTCTTTGAAAAACCGGAAGCACTTGTCGAACGCTATCTGCGCTTTGAACTCACGGAACGGATCTCTGCGTCCGGCGAGATTCTGACCCCACTATCGGAGTCAGAACTGTCGCGTCTCAAGGAGAAGTTGGAGAAAGAGGCGGTCGAATCTGTAGCGGTCTGTACCCTCCACGCCTACGCCTTCCCGCAACACGAGAATATCGTCGGTGATTTTCTGCGAACAGAGTTACCAGATGTCCCCGTTTCGCTCTCTTCCGAAGTCCTCCCGGAACGTAAAGAGTATGAACGCACCGCTACCACCGTCGTCAACGCCTACGTCCGTCCGGTCATGCAGCGTTACCTGAACGCGATGCGTAGCGGTTTACAAGAAATGGGGATTGAGGGACCGTTGCTGATGATGCAATCAGCGGGCGGCTTAACGCCGGAGGCGGACGCTGCACAACTGCCGGTCTTTGTCTTGGAATCGGGACCGGCTGCCGGTGTGTTAGCAGCGGGATTCACGGCACAACGCTTGGGAACGGATAACCTCATCACACTCGACATGGGAGGCACCACCGCCAAAGCGTCAATGATTGAAGATGGCGCAGTCGCCTATAGTCCAGAATATGAGGTTGGCGCATCGATTTCGGCAGGAAACCGACTTGTCGGTGGGGGCGGTGAACTTATCCGTGCGCCGAGTATCGATATCGCCGAAGTCGGATCCGGCGGCGGCAGCATCGCGTATCTGGACGGCGCGGGCGGTCTGCACGTCGGTCCCCGTAGCGCAGGCGCTGTTCCCGGTCCCGCTTGCTATCAACGTGGAGGGACAGAACCGACTGTCACCGACGCCAACGTCGTGTTAGGTTATATCCGTCCCGGTGAATTGGCTGACGGCGAAGTCAGCATCGATATCGAATCCGCCCGGCGAGCGATACACGATCAAATCGCTGTGCCCCTCAAAATGGATTTGCTTGAAGCAGCAGAGGGGGTCCATCGGATCGCCAATGCCCGCACCATGCGCGCCCTACGCGCTGTTTCTACCGAGCGTGGACGCGATCCACGGGAATTCGTCCTGATGGCTTTTGGTGGCTCTGGTCCAATCCACGCAGTGGGACTGGCAAAAGAACTCTTGATCCGTCAGGTTATTGTGCCGCCGCTGCCCGGTCTGTTTAGTACCCTCGGTCTACTCTTCTCCGGCGTCGAACATCACGATGTCCGTAGCTGTCTCCTCTCCGGCGACGCGCTCAACGCAACAGCTTTGGAGGAAATCAAAGGGGAGATGCAACGTAATATGCTCACCCAATTCGAGACCGAGGGCTATTCCGCCGACCAAGTGACGCAGAGTTGCAGCGTTGACATCCGTTTTAAGGGGCAAGCCTCGGAGATACGCATCGCAGTAACCGATGAGAACTTCACCGAAAGGACGGTCCAAACGTTGCACACAACCTTTGAGACAGAGCATGAACGGCTCTATGGACACCGATCCGATCCGGACAATCCAGTCGAAGTTGTGGCGGTCCGGCTGATCGGGCAGGCGGGTATACGCGGCCAACAAGGCACCCTCAATCCGGCGGAACGTCTCGGCGCACGCGCAGCAAGGCGGGAGGCTTACTTCGGCGCATCGTGGGGAACAATCGATACCCCCGTCATCTCGCGCCGCGATCTGGGAGACGAAGGCACAACCGGTCCCCTGCTTATCGACGAATACGATTCTACCATCGTCGTTCCACCCGACTATCGCGGATATCTGGATAGCGACGGAAATATTCTTATGAATCCCCTAACTGAATGATATGGAAGCGTCTCGTAACGAGTAATACGTAGGGCAAACATTGTTAGTCTCTCCATAATCTTTTCTCTTACGCATTACGGATTACGCATTATTCTTTCGGAGGCAACCATGCAAACCAAAATTAACCGAACGACCCTCACCCTCGTACAAGGAGATATCACCAAAGAGGGTGTTGATGCAATCGTCAACGCTGCGAACGAACAACTCATGGGCGGCGGCGGTGTTGATGGCGCAATCCACCGCGCCGGAGGACCGGCGATCATGGCGGAATGCAACGAGATCCGTGCCGAGCAGGGCGGTTGCCCGACAGGAAATGCTGTGATCACAACAGGGGGAGACCTGCCCGCAAAGCACGTCATCCACACTGTGGGACCGATCTGGCGGGGCGGGAACGCCGGTGAACCCAATCTCCTCGCCAGCTGTTATAGAGAGAGTTTAAGCCTTGCACTTGAGGGCGGCATCAAGACAGTTGCGTTCCCATCAATCAGTACAGGCATCTACGGCTACCCGATTGACAAAGCAGCTGCCACCGCCCTCAACGCGGTGAAGGAATTCTTGGAAACGCACGATGGGATCGAAGAGGTCCGTTTCGTCCTCTTTGACGATGCAACCTACGCCGGCTATGAAAGCGCCCTCTCATGACCGTACAAAAAATGAACTAATGTACAAATGAACTAACAATTCTATGCCAAATCAAAAACTTCCCTTATTCCCAACTACCGTTGTGGGCAGCATGCCACGGTCTGACTTCGTCCGCGATCTGCTTGCGTTAGATAACGAACCGCAACGCTCCCAAGCTGAAGCAGAAAAAGAGATGGACGCCGCCGTGCAATACATTATCGCGGTGCAGGAGGCCGCTGGGATCGACATCATTTCCGATGGCGAATGGCGGCGACGTTCCTACATCGGCGTAATTGCTGACATCGCAAGCGGGTTCGAGCTGACCATGCAAGACGGTATGCACTGGACAACCGCAGTCGATAAAATACGCCTCAAGCAACCGGGGGTTATCGCGGCAGAGGCAGCATTTCTGCAGCAGCACACCGATCGACTGACAAAGGTATGTCTCCCGTCCCCATATCTGTTGGGACAACGGATGTGGGACCCGGAAAAATCGAGGGACGCCTACCCCACACGCGAATCGTTCATGTATGATCTTGTCGATATCTTGCGAGCTGAGCTCATCGCTATCAGGGATGCCGGGGCGACCGTCGCCCAGTTTGATGACCCGCATCTATGCCTATTCGTCGATCAGGCCGTCCGGGCGAGTTACGAAAATCCCGACCATGAGATGGATCTGTGTGTTGATCTGCTGAACCAGATTATTGATGGCGTTGATGGGATTCAGATTGCTATCCACCTCTGCCGACGCAACAAGGGACGTGACGGCTGGGTTGGCGAAGGAGGATACGAGCCGATTCTATCCTACCTCAAACGACTCAAGGTCGATCAGTACCTGATGGAGTTCACGATTCCGGTCGCGGGCGACCTCGCCGTGCTTCAGGAGATACCCGAAGATAAAACCGTCGGGCTCGGCTGCGTCGATTGTCGAGGCGAGCATATCGACACGCCCGAAGAGATTGTTGCGCGCGTTGAAAACGCACTACGCCACCTAAGTCCCGAACGCATAACCCTCAACCCAGACTGCGGATTTGCGCCCGGCAGCGCTGCAGAAATCCCCATCGACGAGGCATACCAGAAACTCAAAAACGAAGCGAAAGCCGCAGAAATTCTTCGAGAAAGGCACGGATAGCGAAACCTCGATATGCAGAATTCACAAGAGCAACCGTTCACGCGGCGATCGCTCATCCTGCCGATCTATTTTCCTGCCTTTCTGCTCTCCGTCGGCGGCGGCATCCTCATCCCAATCTTCCCCGAATACGCAAAATCGTTCAACCCTTCCTATAGCCTGATGGGCCTCGTCCTCGGTATGCAGGGCGTCGGTGTCCTGATCGCGGACGTCCCCGCCGGTATCCTAATCGAGCGGACGGGCCGCAAATCGTCAATGTTAATCGGCGCTGCTGTCGTGGGATTCTCCACCCTCGGCGTCGGACTTGCCAACAGTGTCCTTGAATTGATTACCTATCAACTTATCGCGGGAATTGGCAGTGCCCTATGGACTATTGCCCGATATACCTACTTGACGGATGCCGTCCCAATCGAGGAACGTGGCAGATCACTCGCAATGTTCGGCGGAGTGAGTCGGATCGGCACTTTTGTAGGTCCTGCCATTGGCGGCTTCATCGGTAAACACTACGGTCTAAGCGCCCCATTCTTTGCCTGCGCAGCGATTATGGGCGTCAATTTCCTGTTCTGCCTCTTCTTCATTCACGAAACAAAACGTGCTTCAGTAGTCGGTCCCCGTCGGCTGCACCTAAAGCAGTTCATGGACATATTGAAGACACACTATCGCGCGTTACTCACGGCTGGAATGGGGCAGATCTGCGTCCAAACCCTTCGAGCGGGCAGACGAATCATCATTATTCTCTACGGACGTGATGTCATAGGGCTAGACCGTCAGACAGTGGGGCTGATTTTCAGCCTCTCCTCATTTATTGATATGATAATGTTTCCGGTGGCAGGATTTATTATGGACCGGTTCGGTAGGAGATACGCCATCGTTCCCTGTTTCTTCATTTTCGCGACGGGGATGGCGATGGTGCCCCTTACAGGCAGCTACTTAACCCTACTAATCGCAGGCATTGTGATGGGACTTGGCAACGGACTCGGTTCCGGAACGATGATGACAACGGGAGCAGACCTTGCCCCACGGGATGGCACAGGCGAATTCCTTTCCGTCTGGCGACTCATCGGTGACGTAGGCCACGCAACGGGTCCATGGATCGTCGGTGAGATCGCAGATGTGTCAGGATTGGGGCTTTCCGCTGTCGTTCTATCGGGGGTAGGGTATATGGCGGTCGCAATCTTTCTCTGGCTAGTGCCGGAAACCTCACGACCACGCAAATAGAATAGCGGTTACACGTCTTTCTCTTTGCTCACTTTCCCACTCTCTCACTCTCTCACTTTCAGTCCTTGCGCTTTCTGGTATGTCAACCTATCATGAAGTCTGAGATACGCTCTCCAATGACCATCGTCGTCACATTGGTATTGGCGCGGATGCAGTCGGGCATAATTGATGCGTCCGCCACCCGCAGCCCCTCGACACCGTAGACCCTACCGTACTGATCAACCACAGCCATCGGGTCAGAATCCGGTCCCATTTTGCACGTCGATGAGATGTGGTGACTGGTGCTCACCTGCCTCAGCAACCATTCATCCAAGGCTTTGTCCGTCGCCAAATCCGCGTCTGTCGGTGCAAGCCGTTCCGCAACCAATCTCCTGAACGCATCGTGTTCGAGCAGATCAATGATAATACGCACAGACTCGCGCAGCCGTTCGCGGTCAAACGATTCCGCCAGGTAGTTATAATCCAAGGCGGGTTGCTGATGCGGATCGGAAGAAGCGAGCCGGATTTCGCCCGCGCCAACGGCTAAGTATATACACGCAGCAACGTGGAATCCCAAAGGCACCGAGTCCGATTCCACAAGATAGCCCTCCTCGGTAGCAAAAGCGGTCGGGAGCAGAAACATATCATTGCGTAGGTCGGAACCCTGCGCTGTATAACGAAGTCCAATCTGAAGCCGCGGTTCCGTGCCATCGGGCAGAAATTCCTCCTTCACCCGCAACGTGACCGACACCTGCGGATGGTCTCTCAGGTTCTGTCCAACGCCCGGTAGATCGTGGATCACAGGAACCCCAATCGCCTTGAGATGGTCAGCGGGTCCGATACCCGAAAGCATGAGGGTCTGCGGCGAACCGATAGACCCGCCGGATAGAACGACCTCCTCGCCATAGACATCGAACATCTCGCCGCCGCTCTCCACCCGGACACCAACAGCGCGTTTGCCCTCAAAGAGGAGACGGTGTACCAAGCAGTCCGCTTTAATCGTGAGGTTCAAGCGATGACGCGCCGGGTTTAGGTAGCCGATCGTCGTGCTCCACCGAATGCCGTCCGGATTATTGAGCGCGAGCGTACCGACCCCTGTAGAGTCCGGGTCGTTGTGGTCGGGACAATCCGGATAGCCAGCAGCCAGAGCCGCATCGTAGAAAGCCGCCTGTTCGGGGTTCAACTCCTCGTATGTGTGTCGCCGGGCGCGGATGGGACCCGTATTCCCGTGATAGGAATCGTTATAGTCGGGATCCGCCTCGTTCCTGCGAAAGCATGGAAGCAACTCCTCATAACTCCACTTGTCGTTGCCCAAGGAGGCCCAACTATCGTAGTCTTCGGGCACACCGCGGAGGAAGATCTGCGCGTTCACCGCGGTTGAGCCGCCAACGATCTTGCCACGTGGGACGAACATAGTCGGCGCACTATCAGTGGCACGGGCGGTGTAGCCCCAACCGAATTTGGTCGGGCGACCAAAAGCTCGCGCCCAGATATTGCGATCTCGTCCGTAACCGTACTTGATCTCCTCCGGCAGTTGATCAACCTCTGGAAAGTCAGGACCCGCCTCCAGTAACAGGACAGATCGTCCCGGATCCTCGGTGAGCCGTGCCGCAAGTATCGCCCCAGCCGCCCCCGCTCCAACGATAATGGTATCGTACTTCATTGTTCTTCTCCTCAATCTAAAATCAACCACTAAGACGCGGAAACAACCTTAGTTCATCTGTTCATTAGTAAATTTGTTCATTAATGAACCAATGAACCAAAAAATCTCTGCGTCCTCTGTGCCTCTGCGGTGAAATAGATTCATGTCTGCTTCGCCTCTAGTGGGTTTTCAACGTAGGGGACCGCGCGTCTCCATTGCCACAGAAATCCGCTCACTCCTGCCCCCTTCGCCGTCAGAATGATAAAGACGAACAGCACCATGGAAACAGTCTGGATATTCGACAAAATCCAACTCCACATCCGCCGCCTGTCCCGGCACAAAGGGTTTCCGAAAATAGATCGTGATTTCGCGGAACCGCAGCCGACCGGCATCCCCACCACTTTTATGATACAAAAGGGCAAGGTAATCCTGCGCCTGGTTCATGTACACAGCGGTATTAATGTGACGGTAGATATCCGACCGGTCCATGTGAAAGACCAGCGGCATCGTATCATGGAAGGCTCGTCCGTCGTCGCCTGCCTCGCAGCGGTATGACTCAATATCCCGACTGACCAAATCGTTTTCGCTCGCTTCATGCTCCCTCAAGAACCGGATCGCTTCCGGCACGTCGGTTGGTCTATGTTGACCCGGAGGCGCGAGCGGACGGGTGAGCGCCATCCAAAATTCGGCACATCCAATTCGTCGCTGGGAGTCGTCGTCTTTGTTGAACAGTTCGCAATTCATCGCCAAATGACCGCGTTTCAAACTCCCGTCCTCGTCCCGCCTTGTCACCAGCCGTAGCCGCGTCTCCTGTCGCAGCTTCGTCCCCAATGGAAAGCGTTCACCAAAGGTCTCAAACCGCAAGATGTTATTGAGCGGCACAACCCCGTCGCCGCGTTTGGCGTTATAATTCCAATGAGGATCGAGGGTACTGTGAATGCCTGGACCGATTGTACGGCTCAGATTGGCCGTGATTAACTCGGAATCCATATTGAGCCACCGCCACTCAACAGTCTCTTCCGTAACACCCTTCAAGAAATCCTGTGAACCCTTTGTCTGCACCATCAGGCGAGTCAACCTCCTGAAAACTTAACGCAAAGACGCTAAGGCGCAAATTTTTTGCGTCCTTGTGCCTTGGCACCTTTGCGTTGCTTTTTCTCACGTTTCACGTTTTACCTTATATCCCAAGAAGTTCACGGGCGTCGCTCGGTGTGGCAACCTCGCCCTGCAGCTGCTGAACCAAATTCACGGCGACCTCGACCATTTGCGCGTTACTCTTCAGCAGAACGCCCCTGCGGAGATAGATATTGTCCTCAAACCCAACGCGGATATGACCGCCCAAAATGATGCCCATCGTAATCATCGGTAACTGTGTCCGACCCACACCCATAACAGACCAAGGGATATCGGGCGGCAATAAGTTCTTCATGAACAACATATTATCCGGCGTCGCTTCGATACCCCAACCCGCCCCCATGCACAGTTGGATATACGGGGGATCCTCAAACAGTCCCTCATCAATTAGGTGCAGCGCCTGCCGTATATGCCCCGCATAGAAGACCTCGATTTCAGGCTTGACGCCCTGTTCACGCATCCGTCGGGCAGCCGCCCGTCCCCATTCCGGTGGGTTGAGAAACATCCGCTCCCCAAAGTTCAGTGAACCGACATCAAGCGAACAGATTTCAGGTTTTAGCGTAACCGGTTCAAGCCGTTCCTCAATGATATTCTTTCCGGGTATATTGCCCCCGCTCGTCGTCAGATTAATCAGGATATCGCACTCTTGACGGATCCGATCCACAACCTCTGCAAAGAGCTCAAGCCGTGAACATACGATCCCCGTTTCAGGATCGCGAACATGGATGTGTGCGATCGACGCACCGGCTCGACTCGACTCAATCGCCGCTTGTGCAATATCTTTGGGCGTATACGGTACAGCGGGATTCATCTCCTTGGTAGGTCCCGACCCCACCACCGCTACCGAGACAATTGTTTTTGCCATAATCGGTTCCTCCAACACATTGTAAGATTACGAGTCCTTTAACAGTCTATCAATCTCCTTCTTGATGTGTCCCTGAGCTATCCGAACAAATCGCTCTGTGCTCATTCCTTCAAGTCGGGTCTCGAGCCCGTGAGAGCCAAATCCGAACACAACGCTATCCTCCGCATGGGCTTCAGGATCATCGAAATGGCGCGGCGTGGTCCCCCGCAGCGCATCTGGCAGGTCATCTCCCTCTGTGCGGTAGATGATAGGGTTCGCCAGAACCACCATCGGCGCATTGCCCCCTATCTCCTCATGGGGCACCGCCGGATACCGCTTCACGCGCATATCACCCAGTATCACAGTGTCCCTCAACTCCGGTGCCCAAGTTGTCACCCGGTAAGTCTGCCCCGGCGAAACCCACTCCCGTAACTGCTCTCTCCGAGCAACGTAGTCGTGCCATTTCATCAATTCAGGAAAATGCTCCGCAGGTAGTGAACTCTCATCCCGATATCTGGTAACGTCGCCTTCGGCACGAAGGTCATTGAATACAGCGAACCAGTGGGCATAGCTTCGGAGACCGCGAGAAAGCTGCATCACATCGTTGTCCGGCGGTGCATGGGACGCATCAACAATCACGATATGGGGCATCCCCTCACTAACCTCTTTGACAAATTCTCTTGGGAAGGCAGGGGGCACACTCAGTCTCGTAGAAGTGCCGGAGCGGACACGATCATACCTAAGCGTGAACCCCCTTTTGAGGTACGCTTCAAGAGGCTCAACAACCCACTGGCGTCCATAACGATCGTTCCCCACTACCACAATATGCCTGCTGGTACGCGCTCGGAACCCTCTCAAAAACTTGAGAAACTCCACGGCTTCGTATGCAGTTCGACCGACCTCCGCGAGATGTTGCTCGCTCAAACCGGATTCATCTGGGGCAACAGGCGGCAATCCTTCAAGTTGGTCGAATAATCGGTACAACTCCTTGTGCGATTTCGGCGGCGGATATCGATTCTGGAGTTGATAGGTCAGCGGTTCCAGCATCCGTGTGTACTCGTAGACGAAGCGCCTGAATTCCAGATCCCGCTGCAGAATATTGCTTATATCAAATCGTCCGTTCCGTGTATCCGCTCGATATCTGTCCAGTTCAATTAGAAGCGAGTCAAAGTCCGAGTCCTTGGATAAGAAATCGATCAGGGGCGGCGTTAATATCGTGCCATCATGATTTGTCTTGTGATATTTGCCCAGCCACGTTTCCAGTTTCTCAAAGCGGTTTAGCACCTCCGCCTTCGGAAAGTTTCTCAGGAAAAGCCCAATCTCCGCCACACCGAACTCAACATGAAAACGATGTATCAGGTTGAAACGAGGCACCTCAACAATAACCTCCGTCAACGCCAAAATATCGGTTGACTGAAAAACACCTGCATACCCCTCAAAAATGGCGTCCTCACCGATCTGGCTATCCCCTTCCGTCTCACGCAGATGGTCGAGCAAGCGTTTTTTCGCGGTGAGTAGCCGTGCTGGTATTCCCCGTACTTGGCGCGCGGTTATGCTCCCTTGTAGAATCTGATCGTACCAATGCTTGGACACCGCCTCCGCTGCCTTGCCATCTGGACGGAACGGTTGAATGCGTTCCATCTCCGCAGCGAAAGTCGCCGCACGAAGGGCTACCCGACGTTTCCCCCGCATTGCGAGCGCGTCCAACTTCTCTCGGATAGAGCATGGGAAACTTGGTCTGTGCTTCAGGTATGTTTTCAGGAACTGTCCCGCGCCTTTTGGCGCATGGGCGTGAACCGCATCGACAAGCCCACGGATTGAGTCAAGAACCGTTTTGGGAGTTTTGGACTCCTTATCGGAGATAGCAATGACTTGCTCAACCACTTTAGCAAAATTATCTCCCGCCAACAGGAATTGCCGCCACACCGCATCCGCCGTCTCATGCACAACCGTTGACAGTAAAGCGTAGCCCCCGTGTTCGTAGCAGCCAATCCTGCGTTCGTACCGAAGCAGATTCGCCAACGGTTCCCCTATGTCCGCCCACGGGATTTCACGTTTTTGGGTTGAGGCCATCCCTTCTCATTCCTCCGATTCCGCGAGCAACCCCCGTAAATGTTTGACCGCCAACCCAATGGCTTCGGCGTAACCGCACCGGTTGCCCTGGTCCTCGTAAACAATCGACATATTCCCGTTAAAGTTCGCCTTCTTCAGGATAGAAACAATACGCCTATAATCGAGTAACTCCTCCTCGCCGCTATCGACCTTATAGATCTTAGCGCGCACGTATGAAGCGTAGGGTACGGTCTGCTCCATGTATCTGTAAATATCCGCACTCGAATCGGAAGCCTCTTCCCTGCTTGTCGGTGCACCGCGCCATCGACCTGTGTCCAAGATGAAGGTGAAGTTCTCACGGTCAACGTCGTTCAGGATGCGGAAGATGTCATCGCTCGTCGGCTCCACAGCCGGCGGGTGGTTGTGAAGCCCGATGAGGATCCCTTTTTCAGCGGCGTAGTCGGAAACCGCTTGGAAACCGGAGATCATCGTTGACCACACCGCCTCGCGATTCTCTGTCTCTTCGGGCACACCCCCACCGAACAGACGAATCAGCGGGGCACCCATGAATACGGCAACATCCACCGCTCTCTTGACCTCATCAATCCGCCCTTGTAACTCGTCCGGCGATAGCGCCGCACCGACCACACCCCCGTTTGGCAGTTGAGCAGCGCCCACAAACCCACTGCCAGCGCCTATAAAACCTATCGGCAAGCCGCACTTATGGCACAAAATCTTGACCTTACGAAGATACGCCGGTTCGACAGAACGGAACCCTCTATCGAGTTGAAAATCAATCATATCGAGCCGCAACGTATGGATTAAATCGATCATCGCCTCAATATCGATCCACCCGCCGGGATTGTCTCTGTCCTTCACCAAGCTATTACAACCGAGTTTAATCATCAACCCTCCCCACGAATTTGATAGCCCAATCATACATGAACCATCGAAAGAAAGTCAACGAAATAACGGATAGAACAGCACGAGCTGCTACCTGTCGTTCGGCACCCCTCCTTCTCAACAACGCCCTGCTCCTAATCGAACCAAGAAATCAATCAACCATAAACCATCGTTGTCGTCTCATGGATAGGAATGTTGCATGCAAGTGGTTCCACCTATACAACCACAGCGTAGCGTTGGTTTCAAATAATACCAAATATCCCCTAATCATAGTCACCGAGGACATGATAATAATCGGGCGGGTAACAAAGATCGAGTGGAACTTGGTAGAGAACTAGCAGCCGTGAATTCATAAAATTGGTAAAAACTAAAAGAGATGGATGAAAAAAGAAATCGAGAACTATGGCTTAAACTGCTTGGTCAGTCTGAACAAGAAAGGCTACCGCCCGGATATGAATTAAAATCTAAATCTAGGTTCACAGTTGGTGATTTGTCATATACGGTACGTGTCTGCTTTGTAGATCTGACAACTGTTGTGTCAGGAATTAACTTCCATTCATATTCTGAATCTAATGCGTTGATAAAATACTCTGAAGCAAGGTTTTCGCCTGTTTCATCAGAACCAACAGACTATGTTAAACTTGCAACGCCTTCTTATTATCGGAATTTGAAAGTAGGAAGCAACTCGGAACTCATTGCGGATGATTTAGAAGGCGCATACAAAGAGCATCTTGAGTGGGACTATGGAGTGAAGGTAGAGAATACAAAAGCTCTGCTCAGTGAATTTTGGATATATTGTACTTCAATATCCCCTTACCTAAGCTCTGAAAGGGAAGAACAAATTAAGAGTCTTTCTCCTGAATATGATTTCCTCACAAAAATGGAAGAACCATCAAAGTTTGCTGAACAATTAGGATACGATGTTGGAAAACAGATTGAGTTATGCAGAGATTTTAATTTTAATCCTGGTGTTTGGGAGTTTGAGGATTATATTGGGGAGTTTGGGGACAGGATGTCCTTGATGTCGGACGAGCAAAGTACAGGAGGGCAAGACAAGAGCCCGGATGATTATCTAATTTCAGTCAATCATGGTCCGGTCATTTATTTGGGTGAAGGTGAAATCGCAGAATCCATTAATTCTGCTCCAACAAGAAGCAGCGGAGCTATTATCCCATTCCTAAAACGTAAGAAGTACGAAGAACAACAGGAATATAGATTCATCATTCGTGTTCGGCATCATAGTCCAAAAGGAGATACCTTTTATTTAAAGGTCTCGAATGAACTCAGAAATCTGATGGCACCAATAGAAAATATGTTGTAGTAACAATCGCAGACTACGCGAACATCACCCCTCATTCCAAGATATAACCAAAGAAGAAATAAGCGAAGAATTCCCGAAATTAACATCAGAAGACTTAGATTTTCTCATGTCAAAGTTTGGTCAAGACTCGGTCAGCTGAACTTTCGCATTGGGAGTCACGCATGCAAAAACAAGCAGGCATCTACGCACGCTATAGCCCCGGCAGGGACCGTGACCAGACCTCAACGATAGAAGCCAAAGTCGCCATGTACCGCGAAAAAGCAGGAAGCCGAAGCCCAAATCCGCCTCCATTCCCAACCCTTCCCAAAACCCCCCGACATTAACACTTTCCGAGACTACCTCATCGAAGTACTTGATGCCCCTGAAATACAAAAAACCGCCATTACGGGACTGATCGACGAGATCACAGTCCACCCGACGACGGCTTTGGAAGTGCAATGTAGCTTTTCAAACTTGTTGCGCTACGGCGTATCAAAACGGTTTTATTCAGCATTAGAATGCAGGCCACCCGATCTCCACGAGGCGTGTATCGTCAAGTTGCCTAATCTCCTTCGATTCCCGGATGGACCAAGAAAACATATTCTTCCTCACCTCTACCAATTCCAGGTCCAAAAATATGAAGCAAGAACTCATCGTCTAACACTAATTAGAATAAAATGCGTACATATTCTATAATTCAGGTTGCACCCTAAAGCCCCAGCGGGTTGAAAGGTCGCGTGAACACATCTGGTTCTTATAAGTTTAGCTATGTTAAACGTATTTGCCAAAATCATTGGGCTATTGCTCGTTCTTAGTTTGCTCACAAGTTGCGGGGATGTAGATAATATTATCGATCCCGGTCCGCCAAGAGAGCTTGTCCTAATTAATCAAGTTCTGAAAAACTGGCGCGAAGGATATCAGACTGAGGACCTTGATAGGTATATGAGTGCATTCTGGGAAGACGGATTTCTTTACGTCTCAGATATGGGCACAATGGATGATAAAACAGATGATGTTATATTTGATGATATCCGCGACGAAAGAGATTCCGCAAAGCGCGTTTTTGACAGATTCCAAGATATTGAGATTGAGCTGTCTGAACCGCCTGAGATACAGCTGAATACAGATCGGAAGCGAGCAGAGGTCAGAAATCACTATCGGATCCAAGGATTTGTCGCTGATGGAGATTCTCTTGAAGGAGGATATACCGGATGGTTTGCAGAAGGCAATAACGTTTTTACCTTTGAGTTGAGAGGAAATAAGGATTCCAATCAGCAGGAGTGGCGTATCACCGAATGGATTGATGAAGCGTATAGCAATGAACAGATTCGAGCCGCCAATAATCTCCCCTAATTTTTCGATACGCTGCCTAAAATTTTCAGCAAGGATTTTCTGATGCCGCCGATCCTTTGCTATCTCAGGATGTCAGGCCCCCCCACGGCACCGATGAAAAGATCTCTGAAATCAAGCAACAACGAATGCACCCTCAATGAAATTCCTCCACCAATCAACGCGCCACGAGCCAACCGAGCCTCCGGGGCAACACGCCCTTTTCCGTCACTTCCGGTACTGCTTTCCTCTCAATGTTAAAACCCAAGTCAAAAAAAACTGCGCGGGATTCTCCCTTGCAATCGAAACCTCCAGAAAGTATCCCCTTCGATCTAAACAAAAAAGGCAGGCAACACGGCACCCCACCGCGCTACCTGCCTCAATAGGAGATGAAGCATTTTCGGCTTATCGCCGATACGTTACTGCACCGAACAGTAAGCCAAAGAACTTCTTCCGTTCTGTCTCATAGATCCCTTGACACTTCACAGCGTATCGAACCCCGGTTTGATGGCTGAGAACCACCCAATCCTAACCCCCTACAATTTCTATTCTTGACTTTACATTTCCCATTCGACTACAATAACCAAAGTCTTTGCCTGACCTGTATCAGGCTATCATGTGAGGAGCAGCATGTCGAAAAAGAAATATAACCAACTCATCAATGAAGGATACTGCATCTTTGAAAACCTCCTGAGCGATGCGCTAGTCAACCAACTTCGGCGTGTAACAGACCACCTCTGCGAAAATATGACGGAGGAGCATAAAAGCTATTTCCGCTCCCAAGGAAGCGCGTTCAGAACCTACGAGGACCCGGTTTTCGCGGAACTGATCGCGTGGCAGCTGTCGCTTGACGCACTGAGATCAATGGGATTCAAAGATTCAACCTTTACCAGCGGGTATATCCTGAGCAAGCCGCCGCACAGTCCACCGCTGTTTTGGCACTACGACTGGTTCGGTTGGGAAGATCCGAGTACCTACGACCCGCGACCCCAGCAGGTCTTCTTTATGTACTACCTGACCGACACCACGCCGCATAACGGTTGTCTCCGCGTGATTCCGGGGTCGCACTACAAACATAATCCGCTCCACGATCTGATAATGGAACCACACGCCGGCGAGATCTCATCGGCAAAGGATTTGAACCGCCCCGAGTTTTCAAGGCGCCCCGATGAAGTTGATGTCCCGGTCAAAGCGGGTGACCTGCTGATCGGTGATTCACGCCTGCTGCACGCTTCCTACGCCAACAGCTCCGACGAACGCCGTACAGTTATTACACTCTGGTTCCAGCCCGATTTTAGCAATTTACCGGAACGCATCAAGGCACAACTGGCTAGCAAGACACATCCCATCCCCGAAGATTGGTCCCCAGAAGCGCAGGAGATGGTTCGTCGTCTCAATCCAAAATATGACGGCAACGCTGAACCGTACGGGCGGGTTCTGTATCAGCGAAAGTCCGATTAGAAGAAAAGGTAGACCGTATTGTTGATTCCGCATAGAAGGAGGTAACCCGATGACACCTGAGAAGATATTGTCGCACAAACCAGAGGTGCTCACTCAAGAGCAACGTCAATTTTACTTTGATAACGGATACCTACTCGTTAAAAGTATCGTGCCGCAGGATTGGGTCGAACGTCTGATCGACGTTACAGACGAAATGGTGCAGCGCAGCCGGTCCTTGGACAAATCCGACATGATATTTGATCTGGAGCCGGGACACACAGCGGACAATCCACGCCTGCGTCGTCTGACCAGTCCGGTTGAACACCACCCAACCTACTGGGAGTTTGCGTCGCAGTCAATTATCGTCGATGTGGCGGCAGATCTGGTGGGACCGGATGTGAAATTCCATCATTCAAAATTGAATTTCAAATGGGCAGAGGGCGGCGAAGAGGTCAAGTGGCACCAAGACATCACCTATTGGCCCCACACCAACTATAGCCCGCTCACAATCGGTGTTTATCTCCATGACGTAGGTGATGATCAAGGTCCTCTCGGTGCTATCTCTGGAAGTCACAAGGGCGAACTTTTCAATCAATACAATGAGGGCAATCAATGGGTCGGTTGCCTCAGCGACGAAGACGCTAAGACCGTTGACACGGAGAATGTTGAATATCTGAAGGGACCCGCCGGATCTATCACGATTCATAACTGCCGCGTGATTCACGGTTCCAAACCGAACCTCTCCGATCAAGGACGACCCCTGCTGCTGAACGTCTATTCGTCCGCCGACGCCTTCACCTATACCGCCAATCCGTTACCCAGCCGATATGAGGGCACCATTGTGAAGGGTAAACCGGCTCGCTGGGCACACCACGACGATCGACCATGCCTTGTGCCTCCAGACTGGTCGGGAGGTTATACATCGCTGTACGCATTGCAGCAGCAAGAAGAGTGGGATGAAGACCAACTGGAAACGGTTGCCAAGCAGACAGCAGAGATTCAAAAAAAGTGATAAAAACTATTTAGGCTATCCCAAGCATTGATGCCCCGATACATCGAGGACGAACACCGTAACAATGCCCGTAGACACAAAAGAAATTCAGGATAAAGGTTACATCATCGTGCGCGACTGTGTACCACCGGGACAACTTGAGTCGCTGCGAGAGCATTGCGAGGGGATGCTTGAACGGCATAAGCGGTGGTGGGCGGACAATCGTAAGCCGGGTGAACCGCCGGGCGGCGAGTGGGAGTCGGGTCCCCAGCCACGGGTCCTGTTTGATAGGGTAGTCGATCCGGAAGCCGCAGAGTCAGTAGAGTTCGTGTTCCACGAGAATACTCACGGCATCAGTAAGCAGCTCATGGGTGCCGAGGAGGTAGCGCCGCTACAATTCGGCATGTTCTGCAACCCACGGGTAGACCACGGTCCGTGGGATTGGCATCGCGATATCCGGTCGTGGCGCGAGGGACCGCTGGAGGGATTATTCACAGATTCCTTAGCGAACCCTCCGGCATACACGCAATGGAATATCCCGCTGTATGACGACGATGTGCTGTGGGCGGTTCCCGGCAGCCACAGGCGTTTTAATACCGAGACGGAAAACTGCCAGCTATCCAAAAGCGAACATGAGCCGTTGGATAGCGGCATCCCAATCGAGTTGAAGGCAGGCGACGGGGTTGTATACCTGAATACGATTCTTCACTGGGGCAGCAACTACAGTACGAAACTGCGTCGGACGTTGCAGTACACCTATCGCGCCTTTGGAGGCGACATATACCCACATGCACACTCCTTTGTCTGGCAGCCGGAGCTGATTGACAGATTACCAGCGCATCTGGCAGCTAAGTTTAAACACTTTCTCGAACTGGAACGAAGCGAACTCGCACTGATCGAACATGTTTTCCGTGCGATTATTGGGTTAGATGAAAAGGAATTCCGTGGGGGATTGGCGGAACTACACCCGGGGGCAGAAGGTCGAATGACATGCCTCGTGCTGTTGTCTAAACGGGCGAAGAATATACGCCATCATCCGCGCGAGGCGATGTCCAATCGTTTCACGGAGTCGGAACGAGAACTTCTGTGGCAGCGGTTCCTCGCGTTGGATAGCGCGCTCCAGACCGATACACCCCAACTCGTGCCCGGTTTCCAGAACAAGGAGCCAACTCCCTACATCTTCAACGAGATGCCCGCCTTCGACATCGACGATTTCGTAGCGAGTTGGACGAACCCACACTAATCGTGAGGATTATCAGAAGAAATAGCCATTATTGAGATTAAAAAGGAGTCATAGACACTATGCCAGCGACAGAAGAAGTTCAAGCAATAGAAAAATTGATGGACGCCAGAGACCTCATTCTGGAGCAACTCAAAAAGGTAATTGTTGGCCAAGAGGAAGTAATCGATCAGATGTTGATGGCATTCTTTGCGGGAGGTCATTGTCTGCTTGAAGGTGTGCCCGGGCTCGCCAAAACGTTGACGATTAAGACACTTGCCCAGATCCTCAATCTTCAGTTTAAGCGAATTCAGTTCACGCCG
Source organism: Candidatus Poribacteria bacterium (assembly GCA_965220385.1). Taxonomy (GTDB): domain Bacteria; phylum Poribacteria; class WGA-4E; order WGA-4E; family PCPOR2b; genus PCPOR2b. The sequence continues at coordinate 4,473,854 of OZ244825.1, forward strand.
GATCTGATGCCCGCCGACATTACCGGCACAGATGTCTTGGAAGAGGAACGCTCCACCGGTCATCGGGAGATCCGTTTTATCCAAGGTCCCATATTTGCTAACATCCTACTCGCCGATGAAATCAACCGAACCCCGCCCAAGACCCAAGCTGCGCTACTCGAAGCGATGCAGGAGTACCATGTCACAGCGGGCGGCACCATGTATAATCTGGAACAACCCTTCTTCGTCCTTGCGACACAGAATCCGATTGAGCAGGAAGGAACGTATCCACTCCCAGAAGCACAACTCGACCGTTTCATGTTTAAAATTGTGATCGACTATCCGAGCGAGGAGGAAGAGGTCGCAATTGTTTCCTCAACCACCAGCGTTGATGAACCCGAACTTGCAACCGTGCTTTCCGGGGAAGATATCATAACCCTGAATCAGATTGTTCGCCGGGTTTCAGCCGCTGATAACGTCGTACAGTATGCAGTCAAGCTAGCGCGCGCAACCCGTCCCAAAAGCAAAGATGCCCCAGACTTCATCCAACAGTGGGTAAGATGGGGTGCGGGTCCGCGGGCGGGACAGTACCTAATCCTTGGTGCGAAGGCACGCGGCATTCTACGGGGACGTGTAAACGCATCCATAGATGACGTCAAATCAGTGGCACACGCGGTTCTCCGGCATCGCGTACTCACCAATTTTCACGCGGAAGCCGAGGGCGTTGATTCCGACGCCGTAATCACCCAACTGTTAGACGCAGTGCAAGAACCCGCAATACGGATGTAACTGACTTATAGGAAACAAAATCTCTAATATTCCGTTAATTTGAGGGCGGCATAAAAAAACTTAATAAAAAATGCAGAAAAGGGCTTGACATTCAATGATGTGTTTGGTATAATTCGCCTTTTGACGCTAACTCTGGACTTCTGCCTTGAATTAGGCGGAAAAGGGGAGGACTTTATAGTTCTAAAACACTTTGGTGTGTTTTTCACAGTTACTTCGTCATAGCGGACAACTTTGTGAGCCCCCATAGCGGGGCTTTATTTATGCCTGCACATCATTAACCAGTCGAGGTCGATATGCCAACAATAAATCAGTTAGTCAGAAAATCTCGTAAAAGATCGAGCAAAAAAAGTAAATCTCCAGTCTTGGAAAGTTGTCCCCAACGACGAGGCATCTGCCTACAAGTTAGGACAATAACACCTAAGAAACCGAATTCCGCACTTCGTAAGGTCGCTCGTGTCCGTTTTACGAATGGTCAGGAAGCTACCTGCTATATCCCCGGCATAGATCATAATCTTCAAGAACACTCGGTTGTACTGGTGCGAGGCGGAAGAGTCAAGGATTTACCCAACGTCAGATACCATATCGTCCGAGGCACGCTGGATACCGCCGGTGTTGAAAATCGACGGCAAGCCAGATCAAAGTATGGTGCAAAGAGTGCCGGCTAGAGGAGGAATGAATGCCACGTCGTGCAGAGGTTGTTAAACGGGACGTAATCCCAGATCCAAAATATAATAGCAAGCTGGTTGCCAAATTTATAAACTTCTTAATGGCTCGCGGTAAAAAGAGTGTTGCTCGAGCAATCCTATACAACAGTATAGATATCGTTGAGAAGCGCGCCAACCAAGATGGCCTCACAGTTTTTCAGGAAGCAATTAACAACGTTAAACCGGTTCTTGAAATCCGGTCTCGACGTGTTGGAGGAGCAACCTACCAAGTCCCAGTTGACGTCAAAGCGGAACGTCGCACGACATTAGCACTCCGCTGGATCATTCAATCTGCAAGAGAACGCAACGAGAAGACGATGGCAGAGCGGTTGGCGGGAGAACTATTAGACGCCGCCAGAAATGATGGGGCTTCAATTCGCAGAAAACTCGATCAACACCGCATGGCAGAAGCGAACCGAGCGTTCGCACATTACCGTTGGTAACCTGAACGCAGCAACGCCAATTCTTTATCCTTATTGGTGTATCACGGAAAGTTTTAGGAAAATGAGATCTACAAAACGAAATCAAATGACCTCTGAAAATCGGCGTGCCATGGAGCAACGCCGGTTCCCATTGACCCATACACGCAACATCGGCGTCATGGCACATATTGATGCAGGCAAGACAACTGTGACCGAACGCATGCTCTACTACACAGGCAAAGTACATCGTATGGGAGAGGTCGACGACGGCACCACGACAATGGACTGGATGGCACAGGAACAGGAACGAGGTATTACCATCACCGCTGCTGCAACAACATGCCAATGGGACGGATACGGTATCAACATTATTGATACCCCCGGACACATCGACTTTACAGTTGAAGTCGAAAGATCGCTGCGAATCCTCGATGGAGCAGTCGCCGTTTTCTGCGCAGTAGGCGGCGTAGAACCCCAGTCAGAAACAGTCTGGAGACAAGCAGATAAATATCAGGTACCACGTATCGCACTCGTCAACAAGATGGATCGAACCGGCGCTGACTTTTTCCGAACGGTCGAAATGATGGTCGACCGACTCGGTGCCAAAGCAGTACCCATTCAACTACCGATCGGCTCCGCCGAAAGTTTCAGCGGGATTGTTGATTTGGTTTCACTGAAGGGCTTAGCATGGGACGAAGCCAGTTTCGGATCCATAATGTATGACACAGAAATTCCAGATGAAATGATGGGAAGCGCCCTAGAATATAGGGAACAGATGTTGGAAGCAATTGCTGAATGTGACGATGAACTCCTGGCAAAATATATTGATGGGATTGAGTTGTCCGAAGAAGAGATTAAAGCAGGCTTGAGAAATGCGACGTTGAGCGGACAAATCGTTCCCGTCCTGTGCGGCACTGCCCTTAAGAATAAAGGCGTTCAACCACTACTAGATGCAGTAGTCGATTATCTACCCTCTCCAATCGATGTGCCACCTGTAACCGGCTTGGATCCGGAGACTGAAGAGGAAAGGACGCGCGTAGCAGACGATGATGCACCTTTTTCTGCACTGGCATTCAAAATTACGACCGACCCCCATGTCGGTAAATTGACATTCGTCCGCGTCTACTCCGGCGTTCTGGCTAAAGGAATGACTGTATACAACAGCACGCACGGCAAATCTGAAAGGATCGGTCGGTTGATGCAGCTGCACGCAAACAAGCGTGAAGAGCGTCAAGCCATCTATGCAGGCGATATCGCTGCTGTCATCGGCTTCAAATCCGTGATGACCGGTGACACCATTTGCGAGCCGAGTGACCCAGTTGTCTTGGAATCAATGGCGTTTCCATCTCCAGTAATGTCCATCGCTATTGAGCCTCAAACAAAGTCGGACATCGAAAAGATGAACATAGCCCTATCGAAGTTGGCGGAAGAAGACCCAACCTTTAAGATCCATCAGGACCCAGAAACAGGGCAAACACTCCTGTCCGGCATGGGCGAATTGCATCTGGAGATTATCGTTGATCGCCTGGTTCGAGAATTTAAGGTTTCAGCAGAGATTGGCCAGCCTCAAGTTTCGTATCGCGAAACTATTCAACGTCCCGCAGAATCCAACGAACGTTATGTCCGGCAATCCGGTGGGCGCGGTCAATACGGACATGTAGCTATCGAAATTTACCCGGTAGAGCAAGGGACCGGCTTTGAATTCGTCAACGACATAAAGGGAGGTGTCATTCCTCAAGAGTATATACCCGCTGTCCGCAAGGGACTTGAGGAGGGAATAACCGCCGGAATTTTAGCAGGTTACCCTCTCGTTGATATCGGTGTGCGATTGTATGACGGCTCTTACCATGCCGTTGACTCTTCAGAGATCGCATTCTCAAACGCTGCTCGAATTGCCCTCAAAGACGCAGTGAAACGGGCAAATCCGATACTGCTTGAACCGATCATGGAGATTGAAGTGACTGCTCCGGACGACTATCTGGGAAAGGTAATGGGGGACTTAAATGCACGGCGCGCACAAATTCTCCATACAGATATGCACCCCAAATCCGGAACACAAGTTATCAAAGCCAATGTACCGCTTGCTGAAATGTTCGGCTATGTTAAAACGCTTCGTTCACTGACGCAAGGACGGGCAACGTATTCGATGGAGTTTGCACATTATAGTGGCGTTCCCCAGAGCATTGCTGAGGAAATTATCTCGTCGCAAGGATTTTCTGTTTAACCGTTACCACCGGTGACATGGCGCACAGCCATAGTTTAGCGGTGAGTGATGAGTGTTATATTTAAGCTATAAGTAGAATTGAGGAGATTTACACATGGCAAAAGAAAAATTTGAGAGGACTAAACCACACGTCAATGTTGGTACAATTGGACACGTCGATCATGGTAAAACCACACTAACGGCTGCAATTACCATGGTGCTGTCAAATCTCTCTGGGAGCGAGTACGTAAAAACCTACGAAGAAATTGACGCAGCTCCCGAGGAAAAGGAACGCGGGATTACCATTAACACCGCGCACGTTGAGTATGAGACCGAAAATCGGCACTACGCTCACGTAGACTGTCCTGGACACGCTGACTACATCAAAAACATGATCACCGGTGCTGCACAGATGGACGGTGCAATTCTTGTCGTCTCTGCGGCTGATGGTCCTATGCCCCAAACTCGCGAGCACGTCCTTCTCGCACGACAGGTGAACGTGCCGAGTCTCGTTGTCTTCCTGAATAAAGCAGACATGGTAGACGATGAAGAACTTTTAGAATTGGTAGAACTTGAAGTGCGGGAGCTACTCAGCGAATATGAATTCCCGGGCGACGACATCCCAATTATCAGTGGATCTGCCCTCCAAGCTATGGAAAGTGGCGGAGATCCGAATTCCGATGACTGCAAGCCAATTTTAGATCTTATGGAAGCATGTGACAGCTGGATTCCGGAGCCGGTTCGAGATGTGGATCGTCCCTTCCTGATGCCCGTGGAAGATATTTTCTCAATCACGGGACGAGGAACAGTTGTGACAGGTCGTGTCGAACGCGGTATTGTTAATGTTGGAGAAACAATTGAGATTGTTGGGCTGGCACCAACCACCGAGACAGTTGCCACCGGTGTGGAGATGTTCCGTAAGCTGCTTGACGAAGGTCGCGCAGGCGATAACGTCGGCGTCCTGCTTCGAGGTATTGAACGTGACGACGTTGAGCGCGGGCAAGTTCTCGCTGCTCCGGGGAGCATCACCCCACACACACAATTTGCAGCTGAAATCTATATTCTGAACAAAGACGAAGGTGGGCGCTGGACACCATTCTTCAGCGGCTATCGTCCGCAGTTCTACTTCCGTACAACGGATGTCACGGGTGTAATGAATCTACCCGACGGTGTTGAGATGGTAATGCCCGGAGATAATATCCAAATTACCGTTGAACTCACTAAGCCCATCGCGTTGGAAGAGGAACTGAGATTTGCGATCCGTGAAGGTGGACACACCGTCGGAGCCGGCGTTGTTTCAGAGGTTATTGAGTAATAGCTTCATACCAAGTGTGAAAGCCGATCTTTCGGCTTTCACACCTCTTAGTTCCTTCTCACGACTCGTCTCATGAGACTATAGAGTCAATTTTTTAAGCGCAAGAAGTTGCATAGTTGGAGTATTGATGGACAACCAGAAAATAAGGATTCGGCTGAAATCATTTGATTATCGTTTGTTAGATCATTCCGCAGGCCAGATCGCAGAAACGGCTAAGCGGACAGGCGCAGTAGTCTCAGGTCCGATCCCGCTGCCGATCAAGCAGCATACATATACTGTACAGCGATCGACCTTCAAAGACAAAAAGTCCCGTGAACAGTTCGCAATGCGAACTCACAAGCGATTATTGGATATTTTACAGACGACCCCCAAGACGGTCAATGCGCTGATGCGCTTAGATCTACCAGCTGGTGTTGATGTCAAAATTACGCTTCTATAAGGTACGTGTCGTTGACCCTGAACACCCTCGTTGTGGAGATGTAACATGAGTAATGGAATATTAGGAAAAAAGGTTGGCATGACACAAATCTTTGACGAATCCGGGACTGCGATTCCAGTCACGGTGGTCGAAGCAGGACCCTGCCCAATAGTGCAGATCAAAACTCAAGACCATGAGGGTTATGATGCCGTCCAATTAGGTTTCGGTCATCGACGGGAAAATAAAGTCAACCGCCCCGAGAGTGGACATTACCAAAAAGCAAATGTCGCACCTCACCGGTTCTTGCGGGAAATGCGCGTTGATAGTACAGAGGGTCTGGAGGTTGGTTCAAACGTTGACGTGAGTATCTTCTCTCCCGGAGACCTCATCGATGTAACGGGCACGTCGAAAGGACGCGGCTTCACCGGTGTAATTAAACGATGGGGTTTTTCTGGCATGAGACAAACCCACGGTAGTGAGAAAAACCATCGGCGACCGGGCTCCATTGGCCATAGTGCATGGCCCTCACGTGTGTTCAAAGGCAAAAAAATGCCTGGACGATATGGCGGAAAGCGGGTAACAACTCAGAATCTGCAGGTAGTCCAAGCAGATGCCGACAGGAACCTCCTCCTTGTGAAAGGTGCCGTTCCCGGTCCGACCAATGGATTACTTATTATCAAAAAAGCAACGAAGGGCGAACAGTAAATATACCCCTATGAGGACTATTGTGTATGGCAGCTTTAGATGTATATAATCGTTCTGGAGATACCCAAAGACAAAGAGAGCTATCGGACGCACTTGTAAATGCGACTGTGAATGAAGCAGTTATACATCAATGCGTCGTCGCACACCTCGCCAATCAACGTCGAGGAACAGCTTCTACTAAAACACGGTCAGAAGTCCAAGGAAGCGGTAAAAAGCTATATCGCCAGAAAGGGACGGGACGCGCCCGTGTCGGGGATGCCAAATCTCCCATACGCGTACACGGCGGCGTTGCATTTGGTCCCAAGCCTCGCAGCTATCGTCAGTACACGCCGAAGAAAGTGCGTCAACTCGGATTACACTCAGCTTTAGCAGGCAAATTCCAAAATGATGGTTGTGTTCTGATCGAAGATTTTACATTAGACGCTCCCAGAACGAAGGATATGATCCAAGTTATCGGGAATCTGGGACTTTCCGATAAAGTCCTCTTTGTCCTCGGTCAACCTGAATCAAACATCTATCTATCCGTGCGGAATATCCCAAATGTAAACAGCTGTGTCTGGGATACCCTTAATGTTTACGACATTCTCTGGCATGATAAAATTGTCTTCACCGAAAGTGCAGTAGAAAAGTTAGAAGAAAAGTTTGACCAGCCAGTATCCCGATGAATCGGGAAGTTGAGGAAGCATAGATGAAAGACCCATATCGGATTATCAAGCAACCGCTAATAACAGAGAAGACCACAATCCTCAGAGAAGAGAACAAATACGCCTTTGTTGTCGATATCAAAGCCAATAAAGCGGACATCCGTAAAGCAGCTGAAGAACTGTTCGATCTCAAGGATAAGATTGTGAAAATTAACACCATGCAGGTCCGAGGAAAAACCAAAGGACAATTCTGGCGGTATCGACAGGGGCGGCGACCTAACTGGAAAAAGGTAGTCATCACTGTTACTGAAGGAACAATCATTGAGGCTTTTGAAGCTATCTAGCGGTGCGCCTTTGAAGGCTTATTAGGAGGGATTTAGCGTGGCAGTTAAAACATATTCACCCGTCACACCCAGTCGCCGATTTATAACAGGGGATGCCTTTGAAGAGGTCACCCGGCGACAATCCGAAAAATCGTTAACAAAAGGATTAAAGAAAAACGGAGGACGTAACTCACTGGGCCGTATGACTGTCCGCAGACGTGGTGGCGGCCATAAACGGCGGTATCGAGCCATCGAATTTAAGCGCGATAAATTTGGAATTCCCGCCAAAGTCGCCACAATCGAGTATGACCCCAGTAGATCTGCCCGTATCGCCCTGCTCCATTACGCCGATGGAGAAAAACGTTATATCATCGCACCTCTCGGACTACAAGTCGATGATGTATTAAATTCTGGTCCAGATGCGCCCATCAAAGTTGGCAATGCCATGCCACTCGAAAGGATCCCACTCGGCACATCGATACATAATATAGAGATGCAGCCCGGAAAAGGGGGTCAACTGGTACGAAGCGCGGGCGCCGTGGCGCAACTGGTAGATCGCGAAGGAAAGCACGCACGGATTCAAATGCCCTCTGGCGAAGTCCGTTTACTTCCAGTGGAATGTATGGCAACGATTGGGCAGGTAGGTAACCTTGACCATGCAAACCTATCCATCGGTAAAGCAGGACGGAATCGATGGAAGGGACATCGTCCGAAAGTGCGCGGTGTGGCGATGAATCCACATGATCACCCGCACGGCGGGGGCGAAGGAAAAAGTGCTGGCGGAAGACACCCCGTAACACCGTGGGGAGTTCCAACTAAAGGATATAAGACAAGAGATCCTAAAAAACGATCAGGGCGATATATTGTCAGTCGTCGGAAGTAATTTGTCTCGATTGACATAACGTTGCCGTAGTTTTTTCCGATCTTCAGGAGGTATGTCATGCCCCGTTCAGTAAAAAAAGGACCTTACATAGATCCTAAACTTCTAAAAAAAGTTGAAGAGATGAATCGGTCTGGGACAAAACGTGTGATTCGTACATGGTCACGCAGATCTATGGTGACTCCGGATCTGATTGGTCATACGCTCGCCATTCATAACGGCAAGAAATTTTTTCCTGTCTATATTACAGAAAACATGGTGGGACACAAATTAGGTGAATTTTCTCCCACTCGAACATTTAGGTCACATGCGAGTGGTGGGAGATAAAATATACTCGACTGCTAAAATAAACTCGATTCTTGCACTCCCCCATTGAGAAATCGAGATGATGAGCGGAAGTTAATACAAATGCTCAAGCTAATTTAGGAGATTTTTGACATGGAGGCTCGAGCAAGCATCCGAAACGTGCCGATCGCGCCGCGCAAAGCGCGACTGGTCGCTGATTTAGTTAAAGATCAATATGTTGACGAGGCAATAAATCAATTAACATTTACACATAAAGCCGCCTCTCCCGTAATTCGAAAACTAATTCAATCAGCTACCGCGAACGCACGACATAACGCACAACAACAGGGTGCCACGATTGATGAAACCAATCTGGTTGTCAAACAGATTGTCGTCAACGATGGCATTACCCGAAGATGGTTTCGCCCACGGGCACGAGGTATGGCAAACAGAATCTTACATCGTAGATGCCATATTACGGTCGTACTGGACGAGGAGGAAGGCGACGACGATGAATAGACTGACCTATATTCCTTTACCTCCGCCGCTTCGTAACCTTTGCCCAACTGAATTTTGATGAGGAGGTTTTAGTGGGACAGAAAACGCACCCGCGTGGATTACGCCTAGGAATCATTGAACATTGGGACTCGAGATGGTATAACGAAAAAGAGTATGCCCAGTGGCTGCATGAGGATTTGAAAATCCAGTCCTTTATTAAGGAAAGATTGTCGCGTGCTGGCATTTCTCGTATCGAAATCGAACGAGTTGGTGACAGATGTAACGTTCATATACACACAGCACGGCCTGGTATCGTCATTGGACGCCGTGGTGTTGAAGCGGAAAAGTTGCAGGCAGATTTAGAACAGATCCTACAGGCAGATTCAGGTGCAAACGGTGAAAAGACTGTCCGGATTAATGTCACTGAAATCAAGCGACCTGAATTAGATGCTCAACTTGTGGCAGAAGCGGTGGCACTGCAAATCGTACGTCGATCCAACTTTAGGCAGGCGATGAAAAAAAGTATTATCGCTTCAATGAAAGCTGGTGCCCAAGGGGTTAAAATCAGTATCGGTGGTCGGCTCGGCGGCGCAGAAATGGCACGCTCAGAAGCAAATATTGAAGGCAGAGTGCCGCTGCATACGCTCAGGGCGAATATCGATTACGGATTCGCTGAAGCCGATACAACCTACGGTAAGATTGGTATCAAAACGTGGATTTTTAAAGGGGAGATTATCGGTCGACCGGAAATCCCCGGAACCGGTGCCTCCTCCAGTCGCGCAACAGAGCTGCCCACCGACGCCTCTGAAAGACGTTCAGGACGTTTTTCAGCTGATGGTCAGGATGCGGATCGTCCAGCGAGGCGGTCCGACGGCAGACCCAGACGCAGAAGGGATCAGGATAGGCGACGGGGACCACGTAGAACCAATCGGGACAATAGAGAATAGCAAACGCTTGTTCACGCGTATGGATCAGAAGGAGTACATAAAATGTTGATGCCCAAACGGGTTCTACACCGTAAAGTGCAACGGGGTAAGCGCCGTGGCAAACCGCACCGAGGCTCACAAATAGATTTCGGCGAGTACGGTTTGAAAGCAATGGAACCGGGTTGGATCACGAGCCGCCAAATTGAATCTGCGCGACAGGCAATCACACGTCATGTGCGCCGCGGTGGCAAGGTTTGGATTAAAATCTTTCCGCATAAACCCGTAACAAAGAAACCCGCTGAAACCAGAATGGGAAGCGGGAAAGGGGCTCCGGAGTTTTGGGTGGCTGTCGTCAAACCGGGACGCATCCTGTATGAATTGAGCGGTGTCCCAGAAGAAGTAGCAAAGGAAGCTATGACAAGAGCAGCCCACAAACTGCCGATTGAAACAAAGTTTGTCAGTCGAACGGGAGAATAATCAAACAATGACCGCTAATGAGCTGCGCAGCAAATCATCTGAGGAATTAGAAAACGACCTCCAAGATTTTAAGGATACTGCGTTCAACGTCAACTTCCGAAGAATACTAGGGCAACTGGAAGATACATCCCAACTGACAAAAGTCAAGAAGGATATCGCGCGGATTCGTACAATCCTTCGGCTACGGGAACTTGGGATCGAAGATTCACCATAACTAAAGTTACGAGAGGAAAAGCGTGGATAAGCATCAACGAGGTAATCGTAAGCTCAGAACAGGTACTGTCACAAGTGATCGGATGGATAAAACCGTTGCTGTCGAAATTGTTCGGGCCTACCAGCATCCCCTTTATAAGAAAATTGTGAGACGCTCCACCAAGGTTCTGGCTCACGACGAGCAGAATATGTGCAATGTCGGCGATCTCGTCCAAGTTGTTGAAGTTCGTCCGATCAGCCGTCGGAAACGTTGGAAGGTTCGTCAGATTGTCTCCAAAACAGAATCTGTTAATGCGTGAAGCGGAAGACACGGTTAAACTCAGGAAGGTAATAACCAATGGTTCAAGCATACACTCTGTTGAATTGTGCGGATAATACAGGAGCAAAGCAGCTTATGTGCATCCGCGTGCTCGGCGGTAGTAGAAGACGCTATGCGCGAGTTGGCGATGTAATTGTGGCAAGCGTGAAAGAAGCAAACCCAAATAGCCAAGTTAGAAAGGGAGAGGTTGTGCGAGCTGTAGTCGTACGCGCAACTAAAGAACATCGCAGACTTGATGGTTCTTATATCAAATTCGATAAGAATGCTGCCGTCTTAATTGATGCCCAAGACCAGCCTCGTGGAACACGTATCTTCGGTCCCGTTGCTCGTGAACTCAGAGAAAAGGCATTTGCACGAATTGTCTCTTTAGCACCAGAGGTCATTTAAATTCGCCCAGGAGGTAGCACCGTTGCACACCAGATTTCACATAAGGAAAAACGACCACGTGTTGGTATTGACCGGGAAGGATAAGGGTAAAACAGGCGTCGTGCTTGAAATGCTGCCGCATAAACGCCGCGCTACTGTTGAAGGGATCCACATGATCAAAAGGCATACCCGTCCGAGCCCTCAAGCCCCACAAGGTGGCGTTGTCGAGAGAGAAGGGACAATTGATATTGCTAACTTAAAGTTGGTTTGTCCAAAATGTAATGCCCCCACTCGAACCAAGCGTCGCACCGTTGAGAAAGAAATCGGAGGGCGAACCAAAAACTACCGTGCACGCGTATGCAGAAAATGTGGCGCGGATGCTGAGCGCGAATAAAGGTAAGAATGAATGAGCGAATTTAAATCTTTCTATCAAGAAGAAGTCTTCTCCGCGTTGCAACAACGCTTCAACTACTCAAATGTTATGCAGGTGCCAAAACTTAACAAGATAACCCTAAATATGGGGGTTGGCGCCGCTATAGACGATTCGAAACTGCTGGATAATGCCGCCGAAGAACTGACACAAATCAGTGGTCAGCGGGCGATGATCACCCGCGCAAAGAAATCGGTGTCAGCCTTCAAGATCCGTGAAGGTATGGCGATCGGTTGTAAGGCAACCTTGCGACAGGATAGGATGTATGAATTTTTTAATAAACTTGTCAACGTCGTTCTTCCGCAGATTCGCGACTTTCGGGGCCTCTCACCCGATTCCTTTGACGGACGCGGCAACTATTCCTTGGGTCTGCAAGAACAGGTGATTTTCCCAGAAATCGAATACGACACGATAAGCGAAGTTCGTGGATTAAATATCACTGTTGGAACAACCGCTCCAACCGATGAAGAAGGACGCGAGTTACTGCACCTGATGGGAATGCCGTTTAGAGAATCTTAACGCGTGCATGCACCCCTTGATAGTAGTCAAGGAAAGGAGCCTTCATTTGGCAACAAAAGCTCTTATTGCCAAGCAAAAAAGAACCCCGAAGTTTCAGGTTCGAAAATATAATCGTTGTCGTAGCTGTGGCAGAGCCCGCGGCTACCTGCGAAAGTTTGATCTTTGCCGAATCTGTTTTCGCCTCTTCGCAAGATCGGGTAAAATTCCGGGAGTTACAAAGGCAAGTTGGTAGTGCCCTACTTGTCGGCACGAGTAAAGGAGAAAACTTATGTCAATGACAGATCCGGTTGCGGATATGCTGACCCGTATTCGCAATGCGAATATCGTTGCGCATGAGCGCGTCGAAATACCCGCATCAAAACTAAAAATGGAAATTACCCGTACCCTACACGAGGAAGGGTATATCCGCAACTATCGTTGGATTGATGATGGCAAACAAGGTATTTTGCGCATCTATTTGAAGTATGGCGAAGGCAAAGAAAGGGTTATCACCGGCCTTAAGAGGATCAGCAAACCAGGACGGCGTGTATACTCGAAAGCAGATCGCCTTCCCAGTGTGTATGGAAATTTAGGGATTGCTATACTATCGACCTCGCAAGGTATTAAGACCGCTTCCGAATGTAGAAAATCTGGTATTGGTGGCGAGGTACTCTGTTATATCTGGTAATTTTTCAGTTTGAATTCGGAGACGAATATAATGTCACGAATAGGACAAATGCCGATTCAGTTAGATTCAAAGGTTAAGATAGCTTTGGACCAAGATGACATCACCGTTGAAGGTCCAAAAGGCACTCTCAACTGGACGATTCCCGCAGGCATAGTGGCCAATTTAGGCGACGAACTCATCACAATTGAGCGATTGACAAATCAGAAAACACACCGATCGTTACACGGCTTGGCTCGCAGTATCATCGCCAACATGGTAGCAGGTGTAACCGAGGGTTTTGAGAAAAAACTTATACTCGTCGGCGTTGGATATCGGGCGCAAGTAGATCGCCAGAACCGTTTGGTCTTAAATGTTGGGTATTCCCACCCAGTAACCTATGAGCCTCCCGAAGGTGTAACCCTGAGCGTCGGCGATTCCGAAAATGTGGGAGGACAACCTCACACGCCAATAACGGTGAGCGGCATTGACAAAGCAGTCGTTGGTCAGACTGCCGCCTCAATTCGTCAAATCAAGAAACCCGAAGTCTACGAACCTTCCAAAGGACTCCGTTACGAAGGTGAACGCGTCCGTATGAAGGAAGGTAAAACTGGAGTGTAAGGTAGCAGCTTAATTGCTATATTCTTGTAGACTAAAGGATTTACAAGTCGGCACACCAAAACTATTATCGCCGGATTTGTCAATCCTTTTTTATTAATGTTGGAGGGACAATCGTTGGATCCGTCTAAAGCAAAATACCTCGCAAGGCATAAACGGCAAAAGCGAGTACGAAAAAAAATAGTCGGGACAAAGGAAAGACCGAGGCTTTCGGTTTTTAAAAGCTTGAAACATATTTACGCCCAAGTTATCGATGATGAAGCCGGTAACACGCTCATTGCAGCCTCAACCCAATCACCAGAGCTGCAAGATAACCTGTCAATACGAGGCAACATCAGTGCAGCAGAGCAGGTAGGCACATTAATCGCTCGCCGGGCAAAAGAACATCAGATTGAATCAGTGGTCTTCGATCGCGGTGGAAACCTCTATCACGGGAGAATTAAAGCGCTCGCAGACGCCGCCAGAGAAGAGGGGCTCCGATTCTGAAATTCGTAAGATGAACTGGCACTTGATTATGAAGGAGAATTGCTTTTGAGGGAAAGAATAAATTCCAATGATTTTGAATTTGAGGAACGCCCAATAGATATCAACCGCGTGATGCGTGTTCGCAAAGGTGGACGGACACCCAGTTTCAACGCACTTTCCGTCGTCGGAGATCAGTCAGGAGTGGTCGGTCTTGGATTCGGAAGCGCAAATGAAATTCCATCAGCCATAGGCAAAAGTATTGCGGATGCGAAAAAAAATCTAATTCGTGTGCCTTTATCAGGAACCACCATCCCTCATGAAATCATCGGGAAATATGGCGGCGCGAAGGTTCTGCTCAAGCCAGCGAGCCCCGGTACTGGGATTATCGCCGGACCCGGAACGAGAGCCATCTTGGAGTTTGCCGGTGTGCAAGATGTATTGACAAAACGACTCGGTTCCCGAAACGTCAAGAACACAGCAGAAGCCACTATGGAAGCCTTAAAAGGTCTGAAGGATGCCAACGATGTGGCTCGCCTTCGTGGGAAAACAGTTGAGGAACTGCTCGACTAACCTGTTGCTCCCAGCACCTCGATTCCGTGTGCACCTAATTCGTTCGCAACATCCATCCCAGACAAAAGACAGAGGTTTCTAACCGTAACCACCAATCCATAAAATGGAGTAAATATCTAATGAAACTGAACGAACTCAAACCCTCAAAAAACTCGACGCGTGGCCGGAAGCGCGTTGGACGTGGCGAAAGTTCAGGTTGGGGCAAAACCTGCGGACGCGGCCACAAAGGGCAGAAATCCCGCGCGGGTGTTTCTATTCCCGCTTGGTTTGAAGGGGGACAAATGCCATTAGTGAGACGCTTGCCCAAGCGTGGTCCCAGAAGAATTGCGCATAAACGGATTGAGTATGAGATTGTAAATATACAGACACTAAATCATTTTGACAATGGGACGACGATTACCCCTGAGGTTTTGCTGGAAGCTGGCATTACAAAGAAGAGAGATGGAAAGATCAAGATTCTCGGAGAAGGTAATCTGGAAAAGCAATTAACGGTACAGGGACACCGATTCTCAAAGTCTGCTGTTGAAAAGATAGAATCAACCGGCGGTAGTATTGAGGTGATTTAATTGATTAAGGCATTCCAAAACGCTTTCAAAATTCCAGAACTGCGACAGCGGATTATCTTTACAGCACTAATGCTCATCGTTTATCGATTGGGTGCCCATATCACACTCCCTGGCATTGATGATATTGAATTAGAGAAGTTTTTCGATAGCTTCAGAGGTCGAGCCGGCGGTAGCGTCCTTGATTTCGTGGATCTCTTTTCTGGCGGTGCATTTAAGCAGATGACAATCTTCGCACTCGGTATTCAACCTTATATCAGTGCGTCAATCGTTATGCAGCTCCTGACCGTTGTTATCCCCTTCCTCGAGAAACTTTCCAAAGAACCGGACGGACGAAAAAAAATTACCCAATATACGCGCTACGCTACCGTTATTCTTAGCGCCATCCAAGGCGTCATGATTAGCCTGCTCCTGCAAAGACCCGGCGCCGTTATCAGCAGTGAGAACATTCAAATTGTAACGAATCCAGGCATCTGGTGGACCTTACTAACTATGATTACCTTGATGGCTGGCACATCTTTCGTCATGTGGCTCGGCGAACAGATTACGGAACGCGGCATCGGTCAAGGTATTTCCCTAATTATTACAATTGGTATCCTATCGGGTATGCCGGGTGGAATCCAAACAATATTCAACCAACTCCTTAATCGTCAAATTGACCTTCCGAAACTGGTCATCTTCCTTGCCTTGGGAGTTGTAGCGATTATGGGAACCGTGTTCATCACCTTTTGTGTCCGTAAAATTCCTGTCCAATATGCACGGCGAGTTGTCGGGCGTAAAGTGATGGGCGGACAAGCAACGCATATCCCACTCCGTGTTAATGCAGCCGGCATGATCCCCATTATTTTCGCCGTCACCCTGATGCAATTCCCTTCAACAGTTCTCGGATTGTTGCAAAGTCAATTCCCCACATGGGCATGGATTGGGGGACTTATCGCCGTTTTCAGTGCTACCAGCCCCCTATATTGGACGGTCTACGCCCTTCTAATTATCGGTTTCACATATTTCTACACAGCTGTTCAAATTAATCCCGTGCAAATGGCGGATGACTTGAGGAAGTATGGTGGATTTATTCCGGGCATTCGGCCAGGAAAGAAGACCGCAGACTATATTAACGATACCTTAACCAGAAT
The DNA here is from genome assembly GCA_965220385.1 of Candidatus Poribacteria bacterium. Lineage (GTDB taxonomy): Bacteria > Poribacteria > WGA-4E > WGA-4E > PCPOR2b > PCPOR2b. The sequence continues at coordinate 4,490,261 of OZ244825.1, forward strand.
TACTTTACCCGGTGCGGTATTCCTCGCCGCGATTGCGGTTTTCCCTTTACTTCTACAGGGATGGCTCGGCACTGGCGCATTAATCAGTGGTGCCTCAATCCTAATCGTTGTCGGCGTCGTGTTAGATACAGTGTCACAAATTGAATCCTATTTGACAATGAGACATTACGACGGGTTCCTGAAGGACAGACGTGTGAGGGGACGCCGCACAAGATAGGGTTCATTTTCCAGTAAAGGAGAGATAATGAAAGTCCGTGCCTCAGTAAGGAAAATGTGTATTCAGTGCAAGATTATTAAGAGAAAAGGTGTTATCCGCGTTATCTGCTCCGCGGATCCAAAGCATAAGCAAAGACAAGGTTAAGCACTTTACCCAACACGCAAGGAGGAAAAAAACATGGCAAGAATTGCTGGTGTTGATCTACCCCGAACAAAGAGAATCGATATCGCCCTGACCTACATTTATGGGATTGGCCGTCATAGCGCATCAAAAATGGTCGAAGATCTCAATATTGACCCCGCCAAAAAGTCCCAAGATCTTGATGAATCTGAAATCAGCCGGTTAAGAGAAACCATTAACCAAGATTACAAGGTTGAAGGGGATCTCCGACGCGAAGTCGAGTTGAATGTCAAACGGTTGATGGATATCAATAGCTATCGTGGGTTACGTCATCGTCGACAGTTGCCAGCACGAGGACAGCGGACGAGCACTAATGCACGGACGCGCAAAGGAAAAGCAAAGACCATTTCGGTCGGAAGAAAAGCGAAAGAAGCAGCGCGTAAGGGCGGTTAATACCACTTGTGCATTGAGCTTCAGAAAGGAGACTAATTTTGCGAGATCCAGGTTCCTCTAATCGTCCAAGGAGGAGAGAAAGAAAGAATATTTCTGAAGGAATCGCTCATATCCAAGCAACCTTTAATAACACGATCATAACGATCACCGACCTCAACGGAAATGCCATCGCTTGGGCAAGTGCAGGTAGTAGCTTTCGAGGTTCTCGGAAATCTACCCCATTTGCTGCCCAGCAAACAGCGGAAACGTGCGCCAGGAAAGCGATGGAGCACGGTCTGAAACGGGTTGAGGTAAGGGTCAAAGGGCCAGGATCCGGCAGAGAGTCCGCAATTCGATCCCTCTCAGCAGCTGGATTAGAAATTACTGCAATGAAAGACGTAACCCCAATTCCTCATAACGGCTGTCGACCGCCCAAACGGCGGCGCGTCTAATGTTTGAAAATTGGGATTTTAAGAAAGGGGGAACTGGTCCTAGTTTAACCAGAAAAGAATGAGCAAATATCTAGGTTCTGTATGTAAATTATGTCGAAGAGAAGGTGAAAAACTCTTTTTGAAGGGACAACGCTGCGATTCCCCGAAGTGCTCATTTGAGCGTCGTAGTTATCCGCCCGGTCAACACGGTCAGAAACTGCCTAAAGTCAAAGATTACGGACGCCAATTACGCACTAAGCAGAAATCGAAGCGCATCTATAGTATTTTAGAAAAACCGTTTAAAAACTACTATACAAAAGCTGCACAACAGAAGGGCGTTGTAAGAGAGAATTTGCTAACACTGTTGGAACGTCGGTTGGACAACGTCGTTTACCGGCTCGGTTTTGCCAATTCACGCTTGCAGGCTCGACAACTCGTTACACATAACCATTTCCTTGTGAACGGAAAAAGAGTTAATATTCCCTCTTACCTGATACAACTTGGCGATGTTATTCAAACACGAGAGAAAAGTCGCAACGTAGCGGTTATTCAAGAAGCGTTAGAACGTTCTGAACACCGGGGTACACCAGATTGGCTTGAGTTGGATAAAGAGAAACAAGAGGGAGTTGTTAGGACGTTCCCCAACGTCGAGCAACTCGCCATCGACCTCCAAACACAGTTAATCGTTGAGCTTTACTCCAAATAACACAGCCACTTGTAGGAGGATAAGATAGATGACAGGGAGGGAAATCACCAAGCCAAAGCACCTCGTTACCGATCTTGATACATTGCAACCGGATTACGGGAAATTTGTTGCTGAACCACTCGAACGAGGATTTGGAACGACTATTGGTAACTCGCTGCGACGCGTCTTGCTTTCTTCAATCCAAGGTGCCGCCGTGATTGCCGTTGCTATTGATGGGGTAAAGCATGAGTTCTCGACGCTGGACGGGATGAAAGAAGATGTCACTCAAGTTCTCCTTAACCTTAAGGAGATTCGACTTCGAGTTCATAGCGATGAGATTATCACCTTGGTTTTATCCGCAGAAGGCTCCGGTAACATCACAGCAGCAGATATCCAGCCCAACGGACAGGTTGACATCATCAACCCGGACCAACATATTGCAACGCTCGACAAATGCGATGGTTTGAATATGGAAATCCAAGTCTGTGGAGGCAGAGGATACGAGTTCGGGGAAGAACATCTAGACCATAGTCAACAAATCGGAATTATCCCGGTCGATTCTAAGTTTTCGCCAGTCAGAAAAGTCAATTTCTTGGTTGAAGAAACACGGGTCGGACACATGACAAACTATGACCGGCTGATCTTAGAAGTGTGGACAGATGCGAGTATCACCCCAAAAGAAGCAGTCACACAAGCCTCGGACATCCTGCTAGATCAATTTAGGCTCTTTAGCGATTTCGATGAAACCTACGTGGAACCGGTCGAGGAAATTGACGAAGAAGAACTTCAGCGCGAGAAATGGCTATCAAAGCCTGTCGCTGAACTTGAACTTTCAGTGCGATCTGCCAACTGTCTGGAAGCTGCAGAGATCACAACTATCCGAGACCTCGTGGTCAAGACTGAACAAGAAATGTTGAAATTTCGGAATTTCGGTAGAAAATCCCTGAACGAGATTAAGGACATCCTTTCGGAGATGGGCCTCTCTTTAGGAATGACCCTTGGCAATGATGAGTGAATTGCCCAAAAATAGAATATTGAAAATCCCGATCGATCGGGGAGGATGAATAGTCATGCGTCACCGGAAAATGGGAAGGAAACTTGGAAGAACAAGCGGGCATCGCAAAGCATTGTTCAGCAACCAAGCCACCGCACTATTTGAACACGAACAGATTCGAACGACCTTGCCAAAGTGCAAAGAACTAAGGCGAGTCGCTGAAAAACTGATCACCCTCGCCAAACGAGGCGATCTACATGCACGCCGTCAGGCCGCTAAGGTTATTCACGACCACCACATTTTGCAAAAATTGTTCGACGATCTTGGTCCCCGTTATCAAGATCGTAATGGCGGATATACCCGTATCATCAGAGGCGAACTGAGACGTAGCGACGCCGCTCAGATGGCGTATATTCAGTTGGTAGAATAGTGCAAATATCCATAAAAGCATAAAAAAGGCGCTGATTTTCAGTCAGCGCCTTTTTTTGTTTCTCGACTCGGGCTATACCACAGCCCGATAGAGCCGCTCTAATTGTCACCCATCACAGCAACCCTCAATATCGATATCCCGCAGACACAAACACCCGGTTGGCAGTTTGACTTTCTGTGAGCGAGTTGCTTGATTGCTCCCATGAACCTCGCATGTAGGCAATATCAATTTTGACAATCCGATCGAAGACCTTGCCAATCCCAATCGTCAGAAAGTCTCGGTCACTGTCTATCTCCCTATCTTGGAACGGAATTGGATCCCGGAAGTAACCGATGCGCACACTGGTTTCGATAACCGGTATACGATACTCCGCACCGACACGGACCTGTATAGTACCATCATAATACCGATTGAAGTTGTTCTGTGCATCTTCTGCCGGCAGCGGGTCATATTCGGTTTGTGTCCAGTCCGTAAACTGGACGTCGCCGGCTAATGTCACGCGTTTCTCTAAGAGTTTAATAGCAACACCGCCGCCAAACTGAAATGGACGTTCGATATCAAATAAGATTGATCCGTCATCACCTTCCACACTCTCGTCACCATCGTCGAATTCCACGATCGTCTGTTGCTCCCACAACTCGCTGACCTCAAGGTCCACCGGCAGTGTAACAGTTCCACCGAGCGTGACATTTTCCCCAGCGAAGGCAAGCACGCCTATCCTACCGCCAAGACCTGAATACTCCCTGTCTATGGTATCGTGATAAGCGAAACTCTCTACCTCTGGGTCAATGCTATTAATGTCTCCCGCTTCACTGTCCAACTCATAGAGACTTGAGCCGTGCCAAAAGTCTATTGAGCCACCAAGTAAGATATTTTCTGAGATAAAGACACCCGTCCCCAAACTCCAGATACCCATGCCACCGCTGTTGGAGGTTATCTCATTCACATTAAATCCGCTAAACACCGAATCGTCTGACGGATCCACCCCTCGAATGGCGATCTCGGAATCAAAATTTTGAGGACGATTATATCCGAGCGCGAGCGCAATGCCACCACGAGTTGCGTATAGAGGATAGACCAACCCAATCGAGTTCGGTCGAGTCTGTGATCCTTCAGCGTCCGCCGTACGACCGCGGGTGAACTTCGTTTCTGCATCCCGTTCGCTGTGTGCCAGGCCGCCATACAACTCAAACTTTCTAATCTGAGCAAGCCCCGCCGGGTTCCAATACAGCGCCGTAAAATCATCTGCAACACCAAGAAATGCGCCGCCCATCCCCATTGTCCTTGCGCCGAGACCGAAGGTATTACCAATGGCAATCTCCTCTACCTGTGCAACTCCAATTCTGCTCCCAAACACAAAGCAAGTGAGCATCAACGCCAAAACAGTGGCGGTTTTCACTAATCTTCTCATTGGACTATTACCTCCTTCTGGACCTTCGGGACCTGTCGCGCCGTGACTCAGACGAACCACGAGCGGGCGTTTTATTCTCTTCATCTTTCCTCAACGATCTATCCGGACGTCCTGAAGACGGGTGGCGGGATCTGACGCCTCGATAGCTTTGCGAGCGTCGCTTACCAAAGTTCAAATCGCTAATTCTGGAAGTCCGCTGTGGATAACGATATCGATAGGGACGATACCCATGATAGCGATATGATCCATAGTAGGAATGATATGGATAGTAGGAGTATCCGTAATAGGGATAAAGGGGATGATAGCCACCATAGTAGTATGGATAAACGGGATAGTAGTCGTAGTAATCGTAGGAGTAAGACCGATAATAACGGTCAGAATAACTGTAGCTCGGCTTACGACGTCCGTAGTACCCTTCATCGTCCACTTCGGAGGGGTCCCCTTCCGCTTCAACTTCTCCTTGCTGCTCCTGTCCGGGGACCACCTTTTCGTCCCCATCTGCGGGTTGGTGCGCGTCTTGAGGACGATAGGAGGCTTCTCGGGTTGAAAGGGGCGTCTCGTAGTAACCAATCTGTGTGTAACACCCTGCGAAAGCAATCACTGCCAGCAAGGATGCAATCGAGAAAACGAATCTGTTCACGGTCATCCTTCCTTTCCATAAATTGTTCATAGGTCGACCTAACGATATGTGTTGAGTATATCATATAGCACATACCCGCTGCCAAGCGAAAAGTCATAATCCCTTAAATCCGCGATCTGACCGTTATAGATTGTGATTGACAGATGCGCCAAGTTATCATAGAATCTCGCTTAGCAATGATGTGTCTCTTATAAGCAATTAAGATGCCACAATTCATCCGTACTGAAACAAGGCAGAATTCCCACAAACTATCTAATCTAACTGTAGCAAACATAAGTTGAACTAAAAAATTGTGGCAACAATGATACAACTTTATATCGTAAGTGCTACATGAAACTGTATTCACATCAGCATACAACATAAAAGGATATTACGATGAAAAGAGAAGTGCGCTGGGAACGGATGTTCCCCGACGAACTGGAAGCCGCGTTTGAGGAATGTCCCATCGTCTATTTCTGCTACGGCTTGTGCGAACCCCACGGTCCCCAGAACGCAGTCGGACTCGACGCTTTGAAAGCGCATGCGATTGCGTGCCGAACAGCCCATGAGCACGGCGGTATCGTTGCGCCGCCCGATTACTGGCATATCCACGAACACGGCGGCTATGCACTCTGGGCAAATCGGACTGTCGGAGAGGTGCGCCCGTGGCTGACCGCAATGCCTGCGTGGATGCATTTCAAGAATATCTGCTATCATGTTCGGGCAGCGGATGCCATGGGATTTCATGCCGCCCTCCTTTTGACAGGACATTACGGTCCGAATTGGAAAGACCTCAAAACGCTGCTTGAAATCCTCCAACCGCATTTTGATATGCAGCTATACGGTCTGCCCGATTTCGAGGCGAATCAGCCCGGCTTCGATCATGATGGCAACAGCGGCGGAGATCACGCCGGCAAAGTTGAAACTTCGCTGCTCTGGGCACTGGAACCTGATTGCGTCGATGTCTCGCGCCTACCAGCGTTGGACGCACCGGGACCCCACTTTGCTATGGGACCAACCGCCCACGAATCGGATCGCCAAGTGGGCGAACGAATGGTCGCCGATGAAGTCCGGTGGCTCGGTGCCAAAGCAAAGGAACTGCTCGATACCTATACCGAACCATCGTCAGGACGTCAACCCCTCACCTTCGATCAGATTGAAGATATCTGGGAACGCGATGTTCGTCCACAACTGAAGGGCTTTGAAAGTATGCAAAGCAGCTGGAGCGATGATGATGGACCGTCTCAAGATTCCCGCTGGTATGCCCAATGGCGTGTACCGGATCGTGGATAGGTACGTGAAAGGAGCGGAAAAATGTCTCTCACCGAAGCACAAATCAAGGCTTACGAGGTAGAAGGCTTCGTTCCAAAAGTTCAAATTTCAAACGAAACTGAAGCCGCCCAACATCGGGGGTTGTTCGACGAATTAGAAGCCAAACTAGGGCGCGAGGAATGTCATCTCGGGTTAGTCGACCGACATTTTGAGGAAGAGTTCATCTGGGAGATTGCAACCCACCCAAAGATTCTCGACTGTATCGAAGCCTTGATAGGCCCCGATGTTATGATGATATCAAGCCACTTCTTCTGCAAATATGGACCAGACGAAAAAAAGTTTGTCGCATGGCACCAGGATGTAACCTATTGGGGACTTGAGCCGCCCGAAGCGATTACCGCGTGGTATGCAATTGACGATAGCGACTGCGAGAACGGTTGCATGCGTGTAATTCCTAGCACCCACCGCCCCGGTATTCGAGACCACGGGAAATCTGGGCAGGAGGGAAATCTGTTGAGTATCGATCAGGAAGTGCCGGTCAGCGAGGACGAGGAGCAGAACGCCGTAGATCTGGTTCTAAAAGCGGGCGAAATCTCAATCCATCACGGCACATTAATTCATGGCAGCCTGCCCAATCAATCGACACGGCGACGCTGCGGCTTGACAGTCCGCTACGTTCCCACTTGGGTCAAGCAGGTTGAGCAGAACTCGCTGGGACGTAACTGGTCGGCAATTCTGTTGCGAGGCGAAAACAGAGAGAAGAATTTTGATGAACTCCCCAAACCATTCCCGATGAAGTAACTGATTAACAAAGGACAAAAGAAATGTATGATGCCATTGTTATCGGGGCAGGGGTAATGGGCAGCGCGACAGCCTACTGTCTCGCCAAAACAGGGGCACGCACACTGGTGTTGGAACAGTTCTCCCGCGGGCATACCTTCGGCAGTTCTCACGGAGACAACCGTATCATCCGCCTGATCTACGAGAAGCAGTTCTATACAGAATTGATGAAGCACGCCTATGCGGAATGGCGTGAAGTGGAGAAGGAATCGGGGAAGGATCTGCTGTTCACCACCGGCAGTGTGGTAATCGGACCGGAAGGACACGAATATCTCCACGATATGGGTGTGAGCCTCGAAGCTGCCGGCGTCGAATCCGAATGGTGGGACCAACGACAACTAGCAGAACGCTTCCCACAATTTAGGATCGAAGATGGAATGGACGCTCTGTGGCAGAAGGATACCGGTTTCCTGTACGCTTCAGCGTGTGTTTTAACCTACTTGCAACTCGCCGAAGCACACGGAGCAGAAGTACGGGAGGATACGCCGATAACAGAGATTAATTGGCAGGGGACGCATCCCGAAGTGATTACAAAAGGGGAACGCTTTCAAGGAAAAAAAGTGGTTGTTACCGCGGGGGCGTGGACCGGACAGATCCTCAATGAACTGAACCTCCCTCTAACCGTCACCCGGCAACAGGTTGTGTACTACCGACCAACCGATGCGAGTCTGTTCCAGCGAGGTAGATTCCCAATTTTCCTCGATGTAACATGGGATGAGGTCCTGTACGGATTTCCCGTGTTTGGACGTGAGGGCGTGAAGATTGCGCGGCACGGTATGGGGCAGTCGGTGTCTCCCGATACGTGTGACCGCACGCCCGACCCCAACTACATCGAGCACCTCCGCTCTTTCCTGCGTGAGCGTATCCCCGATGCTGCCGGCGAAGCACTTTTCGCGCAGGTCTGTCTCTACACAGAAACGCCCGACGAGGATTTTATCATCGACACACACCCGGATTGTGCGAACCTTGTCTTAGCAACCGGATTCTCCGGGCACGGCTTCAAGTTCGCCAGCCTCGTCGGACGTATACTTTCGGAAATGGCGCTTGAGGGAACAACAGGTTTCGACATCAGTCCATTCCAGCTGGCGCGTTTTGAGCAATAGACGACCAAGCCATCTGCCCGTCAAGCTTTTCTCTCGAATCAGTTCGCACTCCAGTTGGGTGTCTGAATGGTATCAGCGATGGCAAATGCCCTCTGAAGCTCAGATTCAGTAAGCGGCGGCACATCAATAGCAGCCACATTTTGTTCAATCTGCTGCATCGTTTTCGCGCCTGCGATGACGCAAGAGGTGCCGGGGTGGTCAAGCGTAAAACGGAGCGCTGCTTGAACCATTGTACGCCCGGTGTTTTCTGCGAGGAAACCGAGCGCCGGCAATTTCTTGAAGGCATCAATTGATCCCGGCCGATTGAAACGCTCGTGACGTATATCCTCCTTCGGAACCTCGCTGCTCTGGAAATATTTGCCCGTCAACATCCCCTTCGCCAACGGAACGCGGATGAGCGTGCCAATGCTTTCCTCCTTCGCAAAATGAAGCAGGTCGTCTGCATCGCGTTCAAGCAGATTGTAGCCAATTTGCAGCAGGTGAATCTCGCCCAACCCGCGAAGCCTATCAATCGCTTCCCGATCGTTGGTTGAAACACCGTACCAACGGATCTTGCCCTCATCCCGCAACCTTGCCAATGTGTCCATGACAGCCGGCATCGCGCCTTCCAGCGGAATGGCATGAAGCTGATAGATGTCAATATAATCTGTATCCAACCGCTTCAGACTCCCTTCCACCGCTTCAACGATTCGCTTCTCCGCCTGCGTCGGCAGATCCGGATCGTTCGCGTCCAAGCCGCTGTTTGGGCTAACCTTGGTGGCGATAATCCATTTATCCCGCCTCCCCTGCAACGCCTGTCCGACGATCTCCTCACTGTGCCCCGCACCGTAACTCTCCGCGGAATCAATCAGGTTCACACCAAGTTCTTCTGCGCGATGGATGAGTGCGATCGACTGCTGCTCGTCGGTTCCTGTCCAACCCGTCCGTGTACCATCTGCCTGTTGTCTTACCCCAGAGATCGGAAACGCCCCTATCCCAATCTCTGAAACTTCGAGTCCTGTTTGTCCAAATGTTCGATATTTCATTGGAGTCCCCTCCACCAAGTCAAAATTGAATTGATTTACACAGACCATTTTACTTGAAAATCTCCCCGGAGTCAAATTGATAGAGGTGTCGGAATAGGGTCATTTATGGTGAATTAGAGAAATAAGTAGACATTTACCAATCCTTGTCTCGCCTGTCCCGCCTGTCCCGATTCATCGGGTTTCCCCCCTGACAAGGGGGGCTAGGGGGGTTAGGGGGTTCGCTGTCTATTGGGAGTGTCCCTGTAGGAGGGGCATCCTTGCCCCGACTCCCGCCTAGGGAATTAGGGGGTTGGCAGTACATTTGGAGTGTCCAAATAATTCTAAAATCTACCATAGTTTTACTGTAGGAGGGATCTCCGAATCCCGACATCTCACTGTAGGAGGGATCTCCCGGTTGCGCCTTTTCAAACAAAATGGGTAATAAGCCGAAAACTGAATAGCCCTAGTCCTGTTGCGTTTATCCTTGACAGATTGCCATACCATTTGTAAAAATAGTGTTTATAGTCTTTGTCAAAAGTGGCGTGACGATTGAATTTCGATCGGACAGTAAGGAGCAAGGGCAATCGAGGATGCAAAAGGGCAATCGACATACTTATCCCATCAAAATCACCATCGTTTGCGGGATAACCATCCTCCTGATTTTGGGGATCGGTGCCTTACGAGCAACTGCTCCGAACTTCAATACCGATTCCGCGTCTTCCTCCATCATCTCTAGATTCGTTAGGAAGCCGCCCTCCGATCGTCCAAATCCCGCATCCAAAAAACGAGACTACCTCAAAAAATCGGATTGGCCCCAAGGCTTGCGAATCTATCGCGATTGGTGGAAAGAACGGGATGCAGCGGTGTATGTCGCCGAAATGAGGCGCGAATCCGAAAATCTTCGTTTTGGCGTTGAACTTGCCAACACCCAACTCTTGGGCAGGGAAACAATCAGCGGTATGGCGAGACGACTCGCACAACACGATATTCCGCTGTTAGCCGGCGTCAATGGCAGCTTCGGTCTCCGTGGGGATCGGATCGGGCGAGGCGGGGTTATCTTTAACCTCCATATCCAAGATTGGGAATTGGTCAGCATCGCACCCCGGCGCGATTGGTGGGGCTTCCCGCCACCGTCCCCCTGGGGTGAAACCAGCTTTGGTGTAACAACGGATGGCGAATTTTTACTTGATGCGGTTGAATTAAACGGGGTTATCCACATCAACGGAGAATCACTCGAAGTCGATTGCATCAACCAAATTCGTGAAACCGGATGCACCGCCGTTCTCTATACCCCCCGATTTGGGGAGCAGACCCTTGCACGCAGGAGCTATGAGGTTATCCTCAAGGGACTCAAATTGCCGCTTACAGGTAGGTATCGGAGCAGTTTTAAAATTGATGCGGTCAATCGGCGAGGAAACAGCACAATCCCGTCCAACGGCGTTGTGTTGGCACTCGACTATCAATTAGCCGTAAAATGGGACGCCACATTCAGCGCAGGTGGGACGGGAACACTCGAAATCGCACTTTCACCGGTCAAATGGCAGCAAGTACCTGATGGCATCGGGGGAAATCTCCGTCTCTTACGGAATGGAAAAATCGAACCGGAACTTGTGGATTTTCACGAATCAGGCGGCAGATCCAATTACCGTCATCGCAATGCAGCACGACTGAATCCGCGGAGTGCACTGGGATTTAATGACGATAAACTGTTCCTTATCGCGGTAGATGGCCGCCAATACGGATATAGCATCGGAATGACGCTTTATGAGATGGCTGATTTTTTACGGGCACTCGGCGCAAAACACGCAATAAACTTTGATGGTGGGGGTTCATCCGCGTTATGGGGGCTTGACAGCATTGTGAATCGTCCATCGCGCGGCTACGAGCGGTCAGTCTTCAATGTAGCAATGATCACGACCCGGAGGAAGGTGAAAAAATGATTGAACAGGAAGCACCACGTGCGTTTCATGTAATGACAAAACCGATTGGGGCAATCTGTAATTTGGATTGTGAATACTGCTTCTATCTGGACAAAGAGAACCTGTATCCCGATACACGGTCATTTCGGATGACGGATGAGGTTTTGGAAAACTATGTGCGCCAATATATCGAATCGCAGCAGGTCAATGAGATAACCTTCGCTTGGCAGGGCGGCGAACCGACGCTGATGGGGGTTGACTTTTTTCGACGTGCTGTCGAATACCAAGAGACATACCGACGGGTCGGGACACGCATCCAAAATACATTCCAGACCAATGCAACGCTCCTGAACGATGAGTGGTGCACCTTCTTCAAGCGGAACAACTTCCTAATCGGTATCAGCATTGACGGCCCCCCTGAATTGCACGATAAGTATCGCTATGACAAACAGGGCAGACCCTCCTCCGACGATGTCATTCGAGGACTGCGATTCTTGCAGAAGCATCAGGTGGATTACAATATACTCTGTGTCGTGAACAGCCACAACGCCGATTATCCGCTCGACGTGTACCGCTATTTCAAAGAACTTGGCGCTCAGTTTATGCAATTTATCCCCGCCGTCGAGCACGTGGATGAGAAAGGTGTGACCGACCGCACGGTCCGTGCAGCGCAGTACGGTAAATTCCTCTGCGCCATCTTCGATGAATGGGTTGTCAACGATATTGGGAAGATCTTCGTTCAAATCTTTGATGTCGCGTTAGAAGCGTGGTTGGGCTATAACCCAAGTCTGTGTATCTTCAACGAGACCTGCGGAAACGCAATGGCAATCGAGCATAACGGCGATCTCTACTCCTGTGATCACTACGTTGACCCGGAATACTTCATCGGAAACGTTATGGACTCGCCGATGGAAGCGTTAGTAGAATCGACATTCCAGCGGAAGTTCGGAACCGACAAACGGGACACCTTGCCCCAGTATTGCCTTGATTGTGAAGTCCGTTTCGTCTGCAACGGCGGCTGCCCAAAAAACCGTTTCATCAAGACACCGAGCGGCGAAGATGGTCTGAACTATCTCTGTGCAGGCTATAAGCAGTTCTTCAACCATATCGACCGACCGATGAAAATGATGGCTGAAGCACTACAGGCTGGACGCCCCGCCGACAGCATTATGCCTTTGCTACGTCCCAAACCAGTAGCAAGCACACCAAGCACACGCAAAGTCGGTCGCAATTCCCCCTGTCCCTGCGGTAGTGGCAAGAAGTATAAGCAGTGCTGTTTGAAGTAGGTTAATCTAGGGAGGCAGCAGCCTATCAGTATGACGAGACCATAGGTGCCTCTAAGGGGCAAGTGCGCTTGTAAGACCTTATGAGGAAGCAGATATGAAAAGGAAACTTTTCGCTTTTTCGTGTATCGCGCTTCTGATTTCAATTGACATATCCGTGCACGCAAGAGAATTGGAAGATAAAATCGTTTTCATTTCCGAGCGCCAAGGCACTCCCGAAGTCTTCCTAGTTGAAGGCTTAGATGGACGTCCCTTTCAACTCACCCGGGATTTGTTTGCCGGTTCGCCCTCAATCTCCCCCGATGGTACTGAGGTTGTATTTGTTTCTTACCCTCCGGCACAGGCAGCAAATATTCTCAAACTGGACATTGCGAAACGCCAAATTGAGCGGTTAACCCACAATGCCAAAAAGGATATTCGATATGAATATCTGGATTGGTCACCTGATGCACGGAAAATCCTGTTTATCATGATTACACCTACACCAGAAGGTTCAAAAACGGATCTTTGTGTCACGGACACTGACGGACGCGAGATTCGACATATTCTTCAACCAGATCCCACAACAAGGATTTTGAATCCCAGTTGGTCTCCCGATAGTAACCATATCATATATCGTCAGGATTTCAGAATATTTATCATTGACGATAATGGAAATAACGTTGTGAATGTCCCGCAAGACCGGTTCAAACACGGATTCCTCCCTGCTTGGTCACCGAAACGCACTCAAATCGGATATATTGAGATCGTCACAACTAGCCAGCCACCGCCGAATCCACTGCAAATCTATATGATGAATTTAGCTGCAGCGAATGTAATCCCTTTAACATCTGGAGGTGATGAGGACAGGATTCCATTAGCTTGGCATCCAGATGGTCAGAGAATCCTATTTGTCACGCTAACCACTCAATGGAGTGATCTCTTCGTCATGGATAACAACGGTGAAAATATAATAAATTTGACACAAACACCAGAGCTAGAAGGCAATGCCAGTTGGTCGCCTGACGGAAAACAGATTGTGTTTCACCGAGAGGTAGGGGAAGAGGAGATTGCAATCTTTATCATGGAGGCGGACGGTCAAAACCCACAGCGACTGACGTTCGACCCAGGTATAAACCTGGCGCCCTCCTGGTCCCCAGACGGAAACAAAATTGCCTTCCTCTCATATCGAAATGGTGCACTCAGAACATACACGATGGACACAAATGGACAAAATGTCCAACAGGTCACGCATCATGGACGCGAGTTTGATGGACCACCAGTTTGGTCTCCAGACGGCAGACGGATCGCCTTTATGTCTGGAGACGATCAGGAGGATTGGGGACTTTATGTCACAGATCCACAAGGTAACAACGAAAATCTGATTACCCGTTTTCAGCTAACCTATTTCTCTGGCCTGCCTTGGTATCGTCCGGCTTGGTCCCCCGATAGTCAATACCTCATTTACGCCGTTGAGCAAAAAAAATTAACGGGTTTAATGAAGATTCAGATTGATGAAAAGGTGCCAATCCAGTTAAAGACTGACGAACTTATCAACTGGGCAAGTCCTGTATGGTCGCCAGAAGGCGACAATCTTCTTTTTAGTGCAAGAGAAGCAAGAGAACCAATGGTTCTCGAAACAGAACTTAGAATGGTATTGATGGATCTTGATACTTCACAAAAACGTGCATTTGTATTGCCCGCAGCATCTGAAAAGAATTGGAGTTTTTTTCGGTTGATTTGGGGACCTGATGGGTCGCAACTCATCTTATCAGTAGAAGAGGAGGATCAACAGAATTCGCTCTATCTGATTGATATTCCCAACGAAACCATAACGCTATGGATGGAAGATGCGAAAGAGGCGGATTGGGTCAGACCCGGTTTCGTGTATGCTGTGGAGGCTGCCGGAAAACGGATCACAACGTGGGGCGAATTGAAAAAACCAGAAGTACCCTGACGCATAGCTAACTTACCCGATTCACGGAAATGATGGCTGCGGCACTATAGGCTGGACGTCCCGCTGACAGCATTATGCCCTTGCTGCGTCCCAAGCCGGTAGCAGCCACGCGCAAGGTCGGTCGCAATTCCCTCTGTTCCTGCGGTAGCGGCAAGAAGTATAAGCAATGTTGTTTGAAGGGGCGGCATCCCATCAGTATGATGGACAGGAAAACTACCGGGGAACCCACTTGGCGCAACGGAAACCGAAATTAGTTTGTACCCCTTCGCTAGAGAAACGGCGCGATGCACAACTAAACCACTCGGCTCCGAGTCCACCATGACCACCTCTCGCAACACGAAACTCACCTGCCCCTCCTGAAGCAGCGCCGGTTGGGTTCCGTTTCGGTGAGTTCTGATAGTAATCGGGACTATACCAATCCGCGCACCATTCGCTGACATTTCCCATCATATCGTGGAGTCCGTAGTTATTCTCAGGTGGATAGCTACCAACCGGAGTTGCCTTGCCAATGTTATGACCGTAATTCGCCCGTTCTGGATTAATTGAATCTCCCCATGGGTATCTTTTCCCTTCTAAACCACCCCGCGCCGCCTTTTCCCACTCCGCTTCGGTGGGAAGTCGTTTTCCTACCCACTTACAGTAGTCCCTCGCCGATTTCCAAGCAAGACCCACAACCGGCTGGTTGGGTTGGTTGTATTCGGGCTTATCAAAAAACTCAGCCGGTTTGTGAACCTCATACGGTTTATCATACCTAGACAGTTCCCAATTGTGATCCCAATCCTTAGCTGCCTCAAGGAATTTTTGATACTGTGTGTTGGTCACTTCATAGATATCCATGTAAAACGCATCCACATAGACGGTGTGAACCGGTTGCTGGTCTTTAAAATATCCCTTCCCACGATTTGGATTTTCATCTGCATCTTCCCAGCGATTGCCCATCTGAAATTCGCCTGCTGGAATTAGTACCATCGGTGTGCCATCTTTACCTATGATGCGTTTCGGAATTCCCTCCTTGGATGATTCGTCCTGAGACTCCGTTCCTGCATCGGCACTGCGTGCAGTCATCAAGAAAATTGAGAAAAACAGAAAAATCGATAAACACAAGGGAATGGTTAAGATATTTTTGCACTTCATGGTTCCATCTTTCCTTGCCAGTTGGAGATGAAGACAGTCCTTGCACCTCTGGATGCCTATGCCCAACCGCGAGTCCATCCGGCAACTCCATATATAGCGATACTGAGAAACAAAATGTTCAGGAATTGCTTCCGCTTCATTTCTTTTTTCCTCCACACCACTCGCTTGGAATCATAAACCTAATTTAACCTGCCCCCAAGCTACAGGAAATTTCCCCACAGGATCCACCGCCGCTGGACCCTCAGGCCGCCAAGATGGCTGCCCGCCATCAAACAGGACGCGCCGCTCCCCGCCATTGACTCTCATCACACCGATTTTACCCTCCAAAAATAACCAAAAGGCAATATGTGTACCTGTTGGCGACCATGACGGATAATGTTCGCCACGAGAGCTGATGCGTTTGAAATTTGCCCCATCCGCTGCATTAATGAGACAGATACCCTGTTTAAGATTTCGATCTGAGTAGAAAGCAATTTGACGCCCATCGGGAGACCATGCGGGCGCGGAATCGCTGGACTTATTATTGGTTAACCGGCGTAATCCTCTTCCATCGGCGTTGATAACGTAGATTTGTTGCCGTTCATGCTTGATTGTGAATGCAATCTGTTTTCCATCTGGCGACCAAGCGGCATCCCGGAAACCGTTATCCCATCCATGGAATAATACTCGGGTTTCTACCTTCGTTTCAATATCGAAAACTGTAATTTCGTCGAATTTTGTAAATACAATTTTCTGGCCGTCAGGGTGCCAAGCTGGACGTGCCCTTAATGGAAAATGCCATCTTAAGCGTTCCAGATTACGGCCATCTGCATCCATCAGGAAAAGTTGGCTAGGCACATCGGCGATAAATGCAATTTTTTTCCCGTCGGGCGACCAAGCTGGCCAATTTGGAATGGGCCTACTTTTTAAGGGTTGGGGAGCGCTTCCATCCGAATTGATGATAACAATTCTCCTCTCAGGGTTAAATGCCTTTGATACAAAGGCAATTTGGGACCCCCAAGCAAGATTCGCCTTAGAGCCGAACCCGCCGATGCCCCCAACCCCTGCTGCAATGAATATAACAAACAGGACTTTTTTCATTCTGATTTCTCCTCCCTTTCGCAGTATAGTCGTATAACTCTCGTCAAATCGGACCAACGAAATCATTCTCATCAAATCGGGGAAGATGAAAACCTCCAAAAAATCGTCGCAAGAATCACGCCTAACAGACAGATTTCACCATATGTTATAGAAGCGTTTCTACCGATAGGAATTTGCATGAGGTTTTGTAGAACGTTTATTTTTTATTTCTTTGGGTGGTTTTTATTTTCCCCCATGACGCTAGTAACCTTGTCTTGGGAGACACTGCCAATTCACCCAGAACCCACGAACCGCCTATATCACTTGCTGGGTTTTGAGTGAGATTGGTTAGATTATCGCCATTAGCATCCATGAGGTAAATCTCATAGTTTCCATTGCGGTTTGAATCGAAGCCGATTTTTCGACTATTCGGAGACCAGAAAGGATTTCTATTATAAACGGGAAAATCGTTAGGGAGGGAATCGGTATTGGTGAGTTGGACCTGCTCGGTTCCGTCAGCGTTCATGACATAAATATCCCAGTTCCCATCACGGTTCGACCGAAAGGCGATTTTCCGACCATCAGGAGACCACGCGGGCTCCCTGTTAAAACCAATGACGAAGGTCAATCTGATAGGGCGTTTGCCGTTAGCATTCATGATATAAATATCCCAATCTCTTTCAAAGGCAATTTTCCGTCCATCGGGAGACCACGCCGGGTCTGTTTCTCCTTCAGGGTTTATGGTAAGATTGACGGAGTTTTCGCCGTTAGCATTCATGACATGAATGTCCCGGTCCCTTTCAAAGGCAATTCTCCGACCATCAGGAGACCAAGCAGGAGCACGGCTCCCAGGGTTCAACGGTTGATTTGGGGTCAGATTGATGAGATGTTCGCCATCAGCATTGTTCATAACATAAATTTTTCCGAACCTTTCAAAGGCAATTTTCCGACCATCGGGAGACCATGCGGGGTCAATATGGACTGATGCCGGGTGTTTCGTGAGATTGCGCTGCTGAGAACCGTCAGATTTCATTACAAAAATGTCAAGTCTACCCTCACGGTCTGAAGAAAACGCAATCATTGAATCAAGCGATTGTGCTGACCTTATCAGTATTAGCATAAGTCCCAGCATCACAATCAAGCGGAGTAGATAGATGCCTTGGTTCAACAGTGGGAATTTCATTTCTATCCCTCTCCTCATTTTGCAGGGCCGAATGATCGTTTATCCCTACATATTGAGATTATGACAGTCGAAGAGTTGTAGAATTTCTCACAGAGCACTTGACTTGAAGTTTTTGCTCCTTACTCCAATTTCAACCGATATTCTTGCCATTACTGGCAATTTTCCGAAACGCCGTGATTTTAGATTGCTCCGCCAGCAGCGATTGTCCCTTACTGCCTTTCTGATTTGAGCCTCCCCCAAAATGTAACACGATTGACTCGTGTATCAACAGGAAGCGACCGGTCGGGAATCACCCAAGTCGGGCGCGTATCAGCATCCGGATGTGTTGTAACCCGTATCTTATCCCCTCCATTAGCGTTTACGATGTAAATATCCCACCCTGTTTTATTTACAGATGACATGAAGGCGACCCACTGTCCATCGGGTGACCACGCAGGAAGACGGTCTGGGGCTGGGTCATCGGTCAGTCTGATGATGTTAGCACCGTCGGCGTTCATCACGTAGATGTCCACTTGGGCGATATTGTGTAGATTGGAATAGAAGGCAATCTCTGTTCCATCGGGTGACCAAGCGGGGGTTTGCCCCTTTGGACTCAGTAGGACTCGATTTTTCCCATTTCGGTCCATCACGAAAATTCCCCGCTTCTTTTTATCTACGTCTCTCACATTAAATGCAATCTTTTCTTGATTGGGAGACCAAGAGGGATTGCTATGTTCGTGGTTGTTTTCATGGAACGCGTTTGTTATTTGTTTTAACCCATCTCCGTCCATCCTTATAGTACAAATACTTGGAGGGAGCTCGCCGCGTGGACTACAAACCAATGCCAACCGCCTACCATCCCCAGACCAGGTAGGGGAAAAAAAATTCATCTCCAATCTGTGCCACCGGTTGGTGATATTCTTCTGTTTCCCGGTGCGAAGTTCCATCACAATGAGATGGCTTCCTCCTTTGTCAGCAAACTGATTCCAGGCAACAAATTTTCCGTCAGGGGACCACGCGATCTTTCCAAATCCGTTAGGATTTTCAAGCCATTTGCGCTCGTTCGTGCCATCGGCGTTAATCAGATAAACCGACGTTGAACGGCCTCTGTGAGGGGGGTTACTATCTCGATCGGAGAGGAACGCAATCGTGCCTGTTGGTTCAGCAGCCACCGACTGTATGCCAAATACCGCCCACACAAAGAGGATTAGCAATTTGAGTCTCATCTTTTTACCCTATCTTTCCCCAAGTGTTTTGCGATTGAACCACCGCGGACAATCAACCTGCCCATCACTATCAAAACAATGGCTTTGATGACGGAGGAACTCGCGCTGCTGTTGCTAAGAAGAGAACACAGAAAAACATACAACCTACCATTTTTTTTAGGCACGCTGATTTTCATATTCATCTACCGTTTAGGATTAGTCTGCGAAGTAAACCGGCTCGTACAGCCTTTTCACACCGCCACCAACCTCTATGCCCCTTTTCAGTAGCGATTGCCCTTCATTGCCTTTCCGATTTCAGTCGGCCCCAAAATGTAACACGACTGTCTTGTGCATCCACAGGGAGCGACCGGTCGGGAATCACCCAAGTCGGGTACATATCATGACCCGGATGAGTGGTCACCTGTCTCGCCTCACCCCCATTGGCGTTAACGACGTAAATATCCCAGCCCGTTCGCTCTCGGGAGGACATAAAGGCGATCCACCGCCCATCGGGGGACCACGCGGGTAAACGGTCTGGAGACGGATGATTGGTCACTCTGACGATGTTGGCACCATCGGTGTCCATCACGTAGATATCCTCTTGACCGAGGTTGCGTAGATTGGAATAGAAAGCAATCTTTGTCCCATCGGGGGACCAGGCAGGGCCTTGGCCGCTTGGACTCAACCGAACGCGATTTCTCCCATTTCGGTCCATCACGAAGATGCCGTGGTCCTTCTCATCCGCCCCTATCCCTCCACCTCCCGCGTTAAATACGATTTTTTCTTCATTGGGAGACCAAGAGGGATGGCCATTCTGGTGGTTTTCATGGGGCGCGTTTGTTAGCTGTTTCCAGTTATCTCCGTCTGCCTTTATAATACAAATATTTGAACGAATCTCGTCCCGTAGCCGACATACCAATGCCAACCACTTGCCATCCCCAGACCAGTCAGGGGAAAAAAAATCCATCCCTAATCCTCGCAACCGGGCGGTGATGTTCTTCTGTTTTCCGGTACGAAGTTCTAATACAAAGAGATTGCTTTCTTGTTTGGCGTTGCGCTGACTAAAGGCGACCCATTTGCCATCAGGAGACCATGCCATGCCAACAGCGTTAGGGCTATGAAGCCACTTCCGCTCGTTAGTACCGTCGGCGTTAATTAAGTAAACCTCTCTCTTTCGCCCCTCTCGCTCCGAGTTAAACGCGATGATTCCGGTCGGATCGGCGGAAGCATAACCATAGGTCAGTAGAAGAGATAGGGATAGCAGGTGTATCATCAAAAGGGGGTTGATGTCGGATTTGAGTTTCATCTGTTTTCTCATCGCTTTCGCAGAAATTTAGAATTACTGAAACCGATGAACTTACCCATCGGTTTCAAAACAATGGATTGGCCGCCTGCCATCTTTTAGCC
Source organism: Candidatus Poribacteria bacterium (assembly GCA_965220385.1). Taxonomy (GTDB): domain Bacteria; phylum Poribacteria; class WGA-4E; order WGA-4E; family PCPOR2b; genus PCPOR2b. The sequence continues at coordinate 4,510,924 of OZ244825.1, forward strand.
GCCCTGATTGTCATATTCAGCTACCGTCCAAGTCGTTTGAGCCAGCCCCATGTGACGACACGCTTACCAACGGTGGAAATCGCATAGGAGGGCATGTCTGGGTCAAACCAAATTGGTGTCCCGTCCCAACCTACATCATTGGTCAAATTTCGCAGATTCTTCCCGTTGACATCTATTACATAAATCTCCGCGTTGTTACCTATATTGTTTCGATAGCCGGAAAAAGCAATCCATTGCCCATCGGGGGACCATGAGGGATCTTCGTCTCGAAGGCGACGCTGGGTCAATCGGCGAACATTTCCTCCGTTGGGGTCCATGATACCTATGTCCCAGTTAGGTGCCTCCCAACCGCCTCTGTAGACGATCCATTGCCCATCGGGAGACCACGAGGGTTCGTGACCAACCCTCACCTCTAATCGGCGAACATTTCCTCCCTCGGCACCCATTACATAGATTCCAGTATTTTCGCCTCGGTCCGCACCTCGACCCGAAGTGAAGGCAATCTTTCGACCGTCAGGGGACCAAGCAGGCGCGTAATCACTTTCCGGATGATTCGTTAGGTTGCGGATATCCGTACCGTCAGCGTTCATTACATAGATGTCGATGCCATCTGTATCTCTGTGCGAAGAACTGAAAGCAATTTTTTGACCGTCAGGGGACCATGCTGGCTCACCTACATCCCCTGGGAGATCTGTCAATTGACGGGTATTTTTCCCGTCGGCACCCATCACATAAAGGTCAGCCAGTATTCCATTCCGCTTAGAGGCAAAGACAATTCTTTGACCGTCAGGTGACCACGTGGGCCAGGCATCCCAAGAGTGATGATTTGTCAGGTTACGGACGTTCCTCCCGTCGGCACCCATTGCATAGATCTCAAGATTGCCATCACGACTGGAGGTAAAGGCAATTTGTGCCTTACGGGGAGCTTGCGCCTCAACGTTTATCGATAACATTAAGATACTCAGCAACCCAAGAAGGGGGAGCATTGCGCTTGGAATGTTCTTGGGATTCATTGGAGGGTTCCTCCCTGAATTTGTAGATTGAATTAACAAAGCGCAACTTTTGTGCCAAACAGGTGCACATTTCAAGGAGGAACGCTGTCGGAGGGGATTGTTATGGATTGACAGTCTACCCGGCGCATTTACGAGCCGTGAACAACTTAGCCGTAAAACCGTCCTGCAATGGGATAAATCTCGCTTGTGTATGGGTTAGAGATTGCCCGACACCGTGCAAACCGAAGGTCAATTTAACCCCAAATGTGTGAGTGCACAACACCGTATTGGTCTCTCGGCAGAAAATCCACGAAATCCATAAATCCGTGCCAACCCCGATTGGATCAGGGCGATTTTTCAACCATCTCTAAGCATCTACAACACAATCTCGATTGCTTCAAACAAGTTCAGTTCAGGGACCTGAATCGTCAGCAAGTCCTCTGACCAGTCATGCGAACATGTTTCCCCCGAGACGAGGCTTCGCACGGACTTCGGTGGCTTTGCTGACGGCAACTCGATTTCTAGGTCCACCATTTTGACTGGCTCGTAAAAACTCACCCCGAAATGCCCCGAACCGTTCACCAAATGCACCAGTTGTGAACTCCCGTCCACCTTCTCAAACCACGTCACCTCAACCATCGGGGACAAATTGCCCCCGATCGGCGTCAGCCCGGCAACTCCCTTTAACAGGTCAGCGACAAAATCAGACGTATTGGGATAGCCTTGTCGGTGGAACAGCTGCCCCGGCTCCCACGGGATATAGACCGCCTTGCCGTTTCCGAAGGGACGCACCGTGAACGCGGGGTGCCCGGTGACCTGCGTGTAATAGCACCGCTCCGGCGGACCGAAGTTGTGCGGTGGAATCAACTTGAATCGTGGCTGGACATCCGACGTATACCCGGCATAGACATACGTTCCGTCCATATAGATGAGTTCAGTATCCCCAAACCGCTCAAACCCATGCTTATCATCCAACTTGAAATACGACCCCCGCATATCCGTCCGTATTCGCTGAACCTGTGCAATCCCAAGGCTTTTTAGCGCCGGTGTTGACCGAGATTCATCGTCCGCATCCCGGAACCCGCTCTGGGAAGTAGCAACCACCGTTCCACCCTCCTCAACAAACCGGTCAATCCGCGCTGCCAGTTCATCGCTCATCGGTCGAACGTCGGGCAACACAATCGCCTGATATTTATTCCACACCAAATCTAATGCCGCCTCCGCTGTCAGGGTATCGAAAAGGAAGTGGTTCTCCACCAAAAAACGGAACCACCCCTTGAATGCAGCCGCACTAACTCGATCAGACTTCAGCAGCGCAATATTCGCCTTCGATCGGTTGTCGGTGTATGCCGTTTCGTTCGCTGCGTGGTAGTGGTAGATCCCCTTGATAGGCTCAAACCCGGATCTGTCCTCGTGATTGTCCAACCGTCCGATAAGGTAATAATCCAATGCCCCACCGTTGGCTAAGTTCTGCGCCAAACGTAACGCCTGCTGATGGGGTGACACCGCGACATGCCGGTAGGGGAAGTCGATAAAGTCAACGGTCGTACCGCTGGACACCATTTCTGGATAACTGCTCACCGCCCATTTCGTATTGTCGGACGCGCTATACTGCCAGTGGGGCAGGGGGCGGTCTATCGCAGTGTTCGCCTCCATCCGGTTGAACCCTCGACGCATTTCCCGGTGGTTGGCTATACAGATATCCGGTCGCAGCCCGTGAATAAAATCGTAGACCTTCTCGTGGTGTGCCTGCAATGTTCGTCCCTTGAACACGTTGTATTTCCGAAACGTCGGGTCGTCCCCATCTTCTTCGGTCGGCAGCGGTAGTCCAAACATCTCTGAAAAAAGCCGTTCGCAATTGGCACAATGGCAGAGACCGTGATAATTGCCGCTATAGTCCCTCGTCTGGTAGCCGCCCATGTTAAAGAAAATCCCGTCAAAATCGTGCGTTGTGAGCAGTTCCTCGATAATCCGCAAGGCGTACTCCTGCTGATAGCCTCCATTCAAGCAGACCTGCACATCGCCGTTATATTCAATAACCTCACCAGTATCGGTGATGGACGCCCATTCCGGATGGGCTTCATAGATTGGATAACGCACCTTAGAAAAATCGGTACGTGCCATCACACGGATATCAGCGCTATGGCATGCAGCAATGATCGTTTGTAGGCTATCCCCCTCCAGAAATGGACTCTGAAAATGATAGGGCAGCTTTGTGGGATAGCTCGCGATAATCCCCGCCGCATTAATCATCAGCACATTTGCTTTGAACGCCTGCATATCTGCAACCACATGCTCGGCATCAATGTCGAGCATATCAATCTCTCGCAGGTTCGTTTGAATAAACCGCCACACTTTACTGTGCCACCAGTCTGCCATGGAATAACCTCCTAATCAATGAAGCGTGAAAACAGTCTGTTCATTGGTTCACTAAGGTTTCTGTTGCATAATTTCTTCACACCAACAACATATATAGTACAGTTTAGCAATATAAACATCTTCGCTTTCAATCTCAACCATTTTTTAGCAGTTATGACATATTATGTCTGATCCCCTTAAATTGGGCTGACATCTTGCGGTTATTGGTTGATATATTTTATAAATAGGAGTGTGCACATAAGGTTCCGCGCGGAGCATGTTACTAATTTTGTTTGTTTGAAATACAGTGTTGCATAAATTGCTCACATAGTTTTATAATGAAGGAGGTATCTATGCACCCCCACGCTTTAATTGCAAAGAGGTTGTCAATATAATCTTATCTCTATCCACTCCAAGGCACAATAAACTGATTTGGGAGCAGAGGAGGAAAGACAGATGCGACGAAGGGATAATCTCACACATTTTATTTTACTGATTGCTGTAGTCTTGGGCTTAATCCCGTCGATGGTATGCGTCGACGCACAGGCACGGATTGCCTTTGAATCTGATAGGGATTGGCACGTTATAAATAACTTTTCCGCCTATGAAATCTACGTGATGGATGCCGATGGGGGAAAACAGCGGAATCTTACTCGCAATCCCGCTGATGATAGGTCCCCTTCATGGTCCCCGGACGGTAAACGGATTGCTTTTAGCTCTGATAGAAATGATAAGGATTGGAAAACGGACATCTACGTGATGGACGCCGATGGGGGAAATCAGCGAAACCTTACCAATAGTGATCGTTCTGACCAAGATCCCTCATGGTCTCCCGATGGCAAACGGATTGCCTTCGTGAGGGAAGGGGAGATCTACGTGATAGATACCGATGGAGGCAATCAGCAAAACCTTACCAATAATGACCTTTTTGATCGAGAACCCGCATGGGCTCCTGACAGCAAACGGATTGTCTTTGTTTCTACCAGGGGTGGGAACAAAGACATCTATGTGATGGATGCCGATGGGGAGAATCAGCGAAACCTTACCAATAATCCCAATGACGACTGGCAGCCCTCATGGTCTCCTAACGGTGAACACATTGCTTTCTCGTCTGACAGGAGCGGGGATTTTGACATCTACCTGATGGATACCGATGGGGGGAACCCTCAAAACCTTACCAATAATCCCAATGACGACTGGCAGCCCTCATGGTCTCCTAACGGCGAACACATTGTCTTCTCGTCTGGCAGGGACGGGGATTTTGACATCTACCTGATGGATGCCGATGGGGGAGATCTTCAAAATCTCACTAATAATCCCGAGGCTGACTTTAGTCCTGCCTGGCTTAACTCTCCTTTTTCAGTTTCTGCCCTAGGCAAAAAATTCATGATATGGGGTTGGCTCAAACAGATTGACCGATAGCCTCTACTATCAAGAAGATTCAAGTAAAAAGAAAGTAGTGATTATATGTCTGTGTACCCCCTTGGTCGTCCGGTTATAATGAAATGTCAACAGACTCCAGCAGTTTCGCTTCCCACTTTAGCGCCCTTTACTTGTCTTTGCCCTCGGAATGCCACTGAATCTGCGGCATGTTCGTGCGTGGAGGTTGGGGCCAATGCGAACCGCGTTGGCTGGAGAGTCCTCTGTTCGGACCGGGGATAAAGTCCCGGTCGGGCAGTCCGACGAGTTCTCCATTTTTAACCCAAGCTTCATCGCCACCATAGAGTTGGCTAATCAGCCGGTCACTTAGGCTGTTGAGGATATCGGCATGTTCGACGGAACCGGAGAGGTCGGTCAACTCCTCCGGATCGTTCTGCAAATCGAAAAGCTGCCGGCAACTGCCAACCGGATAATAGACCAGCTTATAACGTCCCTCGTGAATCATGCGTGTGGCATGGCTATCCTCGCCTACCTCGCCGTAGAACCAATCCCGCTTCTGATCTCCGACCATCGAAACCCCTTCAACCGTATCAGGGATATCAACTCCCGCCAAGTCGAGCAACGTTGGCATCACATCCGCCCAGCCGACCAAGCGATCATCAACGCGGTTGTAACCCACCCGTTCATCCCCAGCAACGCCGAGCAGAATCATCGGGATATTGGCGGAGTATTCGTAGAAAAGCCGCTTCGCCCACATACCGTGGTTGCCGAGCATATCGCCGTGATCGGACGTAAAGCAGATAATCGTATTGTCAAGCTCACCCTCTTCGCGCAATGTTCCGAGAAGGACGCGCAGCTGATGATCAATATGGGTGCAAAGCGCGTAGAAAGCGCGGCGGGCGGCAGTGATCTGATGCGATGTGAGTTTAGCCCCTCGCGCAACATTAGCTTGCAGGCTTAAAGACAAATCTTCTGAGGAAGCTGCCCAACTGCCGCAATACGGTTCATCAATCGGAATATCGCGGTAAAGATCCAGATATGTTTGTAAGGGAACAATCGGTGGGTGTGGATGGCGGTAGGAGATGAACCAGAAAGCGGGACGATTCGGATCCCGGCGTTTGACGATTCGCGCCATCTGACTCGTCGCCCAGTTGGTCGCATGGGTCTCCTCCGGGAGATGCCATGGGCGGTTGACATATTCGTTGTTACCCATCCCGTGATCAAAGTGTCGCCCGGTATATCCCTGATCGCCGAGGAAAAGCTCGTAATCATCTAAAACCCCGTATTGGACGCGTCCCTCCTCGTCCAATATCACATCGTCGAAACCGATACGATCCCGTTGCGGGTAGACGTGCAGCTTCCCGACAGCATATGCCTGATAACCCGCATCCCGAAAGGTTTGCGCCATCGTCGGGATTTCGGGCATGGTCAGTTTATCCTTGAAAACCCGATCCCCGTGCGTGCGGGGTGGAGTCCCCGTCATAAGGGTGCGACGGGCGGGAATGCAGACCGGGCACTCGGCATAAGCGTTACTAAAACGAACCCCGCTTCGACACAGTTCATCAAGGGTAGGGGTTTGGATGGCTGGATGTCCCGCAGCACCCAACAGAGCAGCGGGCCAATGATCGGTGCTTATCAGAAGTACATTCGGTTTAGTAGACATAGAATATTCCTTTTTTTATTTTACACAAAGACCACTCACTAGAAAAGGTTTAACAATTATAATCAAATAGGCATCGCGCAGCTTCACCGAGACGGGAAAAGGTTTTTGGATTGAGAATACCCCAATCCGACGCTGATCTATCCACATGCGGATCGTGGCGGCGACACCAAAAACTGGTAACGTTTGGGCGGTCGTTTTGGCTGCGATTCAACGTAGCCCCGTGCCACAGATGGCTATTGAAGACCACAACCGTGCCAGCAGTGCCAATCAATTTTATCTCATCCGGGTGTGCTTCCTCCGGTGCTTCCATCACATCCCGTGGGTGTTTGTCGCTACGATGGGATCCGGGAACTACACGAGTGGGACCATTATCTTCGGTAAAATCGGTTAGCATCCACATTGAGTTGCAAACATAATACGCGCCCGATTTGGCTGGCGGTCCGCCGTAGTCAACATGAAGCGGTTGGTGACCGCCCCCTGGCCGATTGGGGCGCGAATGGATTCCAAGAGATCTAAAATCTTCCTTCAGCACATGAGCGATTGCCGCAAGTAGACATGGGTGCGTGAAGCAGACATCAAAGGCAGAGGATCTGTTTTGCATGTTTGTGCACTCCTTCGGCATACCCGGTTCGCCGGTGTTTTCGAGGACGAACAACGCCTCCATTCTCGCCCGCATCCGAGCGACCAACTCGGCAGAGATGAGGTTCGGAAAGGGGAGAAAGCCGTCTTGATCTAACCTAAACTTTTCCTCGTCGGAAAGGGTGTTTTCCCGGACACCGAGAGCATAAAGCGCCTCTTGAAATGTCATAGTGTTGCCTTCTGTCCGTTTACATGAGCCGACAATAGTATATCCTATCCGATTGGACTTGCCAAATATCCGAAACAGGTAGGTTTAGCTAGGTTATGTTGACATTTAACAATAGCGTAGGTTGGAGTGTTTTTTGTACCACAATCTGTTAGATTGTGATCCCAGAACGCAAACTAATCCCGACGCGTCGGGACGCTACATTTGGCAGATTGTCCGATGATTAAGCATTTACCGAATTAGCAACATCAAAATGTCAACACGCCCTAAATTGGATCTGGCAATGCAGACGCACTTCCAAACGTCAAAATCGATGCAACCACCCATCTATTGGTTCAATTCCCTTTTTTAATCGCACCCCAAGTGGTTGTCAATTTTTCTCGTGGGTCAACGGCAAAGCGCAACGGTCCCTTCCCCCATGCAGGGGGACCACTTGGACCAGGGATACGTAGGGTCGGTTCGCCACCTTTGGCATCAACAACATAAAGCCCAACAGATTCGAGGTCATCACCTTTCCATCCCCCAAAGGCAATTTGATCTCCCGCCGGCGACCAAACAGGACCTTGACCTGAAAAAGGTAAGTCCGTTAATTGCCGAATCTTTTCACCCTTTATCATATCCATGACGTAAATCTGCGACTGTCCACTTCGATCTGAACTAAATGCTATCTCGGTGCCATCGGGGGACCAGGCGGGGTAGTGATCATCCCCCGGATCGACGGTAAGCCGCCTTGGGTTCAGTGGATTTACACCAATATTTATATCCAAGAGGTAAATATCCCAATTGCCTTCGGCAAAGAGGTCAGAGCGGACAGCAATCTGCCGGCCGTCTGGGGACCAAGTAGGTGACATACTAACCTGTGTTCCATGGATTTCTTTCCCTTCGAGCGTCTCTACATCAAAGATCCAGAGAGATAGCCCTTTCATTACGGCAATTTGACGTCCATTTGGTGACCAAGCCGGCCGAAAGAACGCACCGCCAGTAATATTTCTTCGATTCCTGTCAGCATCCATTACAACGAGTCTTCCATCGGATATAAAGGCGAGAAGATTCCCATCAGGGGACCAAGCGGGCCATTGGTCCCGTGCCTGATCGTCGGTCAACTGTATCGGTTTACCCTCCTCTCCATCAACAACATAAATGTCCGCATTTCCATTTGGGGGCCTACGGGCATAGGCGAACTTATCTTCAGCCTGTACCTGCATCAATTCAACACTTAGGCCGGTACAAATCAGTGTCCAGAGCAGCAAAGCCAACCCTCTCATTTGAAATCTCCTTTGATAAGAAATCATGCAACTAGGGTTGCATGAACGTAGAAGCATGAGAACGCTGGTCACCCCGACGGAATCGGAGGCGTCGTGTCAATCCATTTGTAAACTATCCCACATATCTTTCAGGAATCAATATCATCAGTTTCCAGATTCAACCAACGCATCTCATCGGGGGACAGTTGGATTGCTAACGCCGCAAGACATGAAGATAACTCCTCGTGAGTTAAGGGACCAACGAGCGGAAACGTCGGAAATGGTTGATGCAAAACATACGCCAACGAAATCTGTATCGCCGTACACCCCTTCTTCTCCCCAAGCGTCTGCGCCCGTCTGAGTCGTTCAAAATTGGCATCGTTATAGTACACCCGCACCATGTCCCGGTTTTCCCGTTTTTCAGGGGCGAAACGCCCGCTGAAGAATCCTCTTGCCTGTGAGGACCACGGCAGCAGCGGAAATTGCGTTTCATTATGCCATTCCCACGCCGCTTCCGATACGGACACTACGCCCTTCCACATCGGTTCCATCGGCACAGCCAAACTGATATTGTTGCTGCTGACCACAAATCCGTGCAGCCCATGTTCTGTTGCGTATTCATTCGCTTCTTGAAGGCGTTCAAGTTCCCAATTCGACGCGCCGATTGCTCGCAGGTTGCCCGCGCGAATTTCCTGATTCAGGTGCTCGATGATTGTACCCGCTGGAATCTCCGGGTCATCTCGATGCAGCAGAAACAGGTCAATATAATCGGTCTGTAGACGGAGGAGACTGTCGTGGATGTCATGGGCAAGTTCCTCCGGGCTCAAGCGTGGTCGTGGTACTGCGGAATGCGGATGCCCACCCTTGTCAACCAAAAACACCTCAGATCGGTTTTTCCGATTTTTCATCCACATACCAAGCAAGCGTTCGCTGTCACCCCCACCGTAGCTATGCGCACTGTCAAGCGCATTGCCGCCAGCTGCAAAAAATTCGTCTAACATCGAATAACTGTGTTCCATCGTGTCGGGCGTAAATAACATACATCCAAGGACAAGCTGCGAAATTTCTCTATCTATTCCAGGAATTGTTCCGTAATTCATCGAGTCTCCTCTCCAGTAAATGTGTTGGATACATAATAGCAAAAAAATAGTAAAAGGTCTATGCTAACCACTATTTTCGTCCCGCACCTAAAAACTGTGCTACAATAGCGTATCGGATTATTAACCCTTTGGAGGATAGTCGCTATGAAAATTAAAACCCTTGAAATGCTTACGCTACACATCCCTTTTTACGCTGATCATGTCACCCGACATATGCAACGCGCCTTGACCCATTCGGAACAGGTAGAGGTATACCGCGTCGAACTGGATAACGGCGTTATCGGTTACGGCGAAAATTTGGGGGACGAATCCGGTAACTTCGATCGAGTCATCGGACAAAACCCATTTGCAATCATGCAGGACGACAGCATCGGTTTCGGTATTCAGATGTCCCTGTTTGATGCCGTCGGCAAATCGGTCGGTGTCCCCGCCTACCAACTGTTAGGCGCAAAGGTCCGAGACCGCTGCCCGATTTCATGGTGGGATATCGACATGCCGCCGGAGGATTGGGTAAAGGAGGCAGAGGAGTCGCTTAGACGGGGCTACACATCAATCAAACTGAAAGCCCGTCCGTGGCGGGACATCTTCGAACAGGTGGAAGCTGTTGGAAAGGTTGTCCCAGAAGGCTACAAATTGGACATTGACTTCAACGGTTTTCTCCGAACAGCGGAAGGTGCACAGCCAGTTTTGCAGGAGTTGGATAAACACCCCAACGTCGCCTACTACGAAAGCCCATACTACCTCGGCACAGATATCGAAGGCGCTGGACGTCTACAGGAAGTGGTAGAAAACCGGATTGTCGAACACTTTAATGAATCGTGCTTGCACGCCCGCTGCTGCGGTGGATTTGTCGTTGGAGGTGGGGCAACGGGGACGCGGAACATCAATGCGTTGTGCGCTTCGTTCGACAAACCGTTCTGGCTACAGATGGTGGGAACAGGAATTACAACCGCATATGCCATGCACATCGGCGCGGTTCTCTCACACGCCCAACTGCCGGCAATCACCTGCTTCGAGTTGTGGGAACATGATCTTTTAGAGCAACGGTTGGAGGTGGTGGACGGAACGATTGCCCCACCGGAAGCACCGGGATTGGGGGTCGAAGTTGACGAATACGCGCTGGAACGCTACCGCGTTGAGCCGGGAACACCTTCACCCACAGCACTCTATAAGCAGAGAGAGCGAACCTGTCGTGTACATATTCCCGATAGCAAAGGCGGCGAAGTTGTCCACGATTTCACTGGTGAGGACATCTACTATCCCGCCTTCAGTGAAGGGGAGTATCCGGGGTTTGTTCGTGGTGTCTGGATGGAAGTAATCGAAGGGGCAGGGTAAATCTAAACCTTCAGACGAAAGGTACTAGGGGCAACGATCCCCGTTGTCCCTAGTCCTCGTCACTAAAAACTGATAGCGTACGATACGGATTTAAAGCATATCGAGTTGGGCAGCAATCTCGGTCAACCTGCTTTCCATTTGACTTGCAGCCACCTCAAGTTTTTCCTGATCGACTTTCAGCCGTCGAATCCTATCATCTTGGTGTGACAGAATACAAAACTGGTAGTTTTTGCGTATATCAAAGCCCGCTTGTTTGATGTTTTCCTTCACAGGGCCCTCTGGGTAATACCACCGTTGTCCTCGGGTCTGGCTCAGATTCATGTGACAATGCCCCTCTTCACCACCAAAACAGTCGAACCGCAAAACCTCGTCATCATAGAAATATAAAGAGGCTGCCGGTCCATGTCCCCCACGGTCGGACCTCCAATACACTTCCACTCTAACGTCATCCTGCACCGAGTATTCAACCCAATCAAACCTTTCCTGGTTATTTACTACCTTAGTCGCCATCTGTTCCTCCAGTTATGAGCAAGTTCAAAGCCCTTCAGGCTTCTTACGAGTGGACATGGGCTTAACACCCAGGCCTATCAGGGAAACCTTCAACCCCTCAACCCTTAATCGAATTTCCCCAAAGCGCTGTTTCACAGTCTATCATTAACAAGAAATAATGTCAAGGTTAAGATCTTGTTAATCCCTCTCCAAGAATATCTGAACCCTATTTCCCGTTCTCCACAGATCTCTTAAGGTAACTCAACTTCGACCCGGCGACCTGTCTGACTCGATTCCAAAGCTGCATCAATGATACGAGCAACCTGGAGGGCGTCACGACCCGATGCAGGCGGGGCACCCTCGCCCTGTCCCGCACGAATAAAGTCGCGGATGAACTCCTCCCCAGCAATGCCGCCATACGCAGGGGATTGCGCTAAGGTATAATCAAATTCACGCTGAGGCGCGGACGCCCAAGAACCCTGAGCCGATTCAACACTCATATGTTCTGCAACGCCTGGAGAACCCCAGTGAATCCGACCATTCTGCCCGTTGACGCCAACATAGGTATCGTAGCTCGGTTGGTTGGGATATTTGGATCCACTCAGCGCAAGCGTATATCCCGCATGGAGCGAACCAACCGCTCCCGAACGCAAACGGAAAGAGAGTGTAGCGATATCCTCCACATCAATATCCTCGCCACTGCGCGTTGCAACTTCGGCAGACACCGACACAATCTCGTCGTGAGAGATATACCGTAGCATGTCGATATAATGGCAACCCAACCACGCCAAGATTCCACTCCCCGCGTATTCGTGACTAAATAACCAGCCGTCGGGGTTGCGGTATTGTACCTGCGTCGTCAGCATACGCATCTCAATCGACATCAGCGGTCCCAACAGACCTTGCCCCACAAAATCTCTCGCTTCGCGAATCATTGGATTGTACCGATTTTGATAGCAGACGCCCAACTGCATACCTGCACGCTCTGCTGCCTCGACAACGCGCTGCACATCTGGGGCGGTTCTACCGATCGGCTTTTCTGCCATCAAGTGTTTGCCGGACTCCAATATCCGCACAGAAATATCGGGCTTCAAGTCCGTCCTCATGGTAGCGATAGCAAAGAAGACATCGTCCCGCGCCAGAACTTCATCCAAATCGCCGGTGACGCCTTCCACCTTACGCTCATCCGATTTTTGCAAGTCTTCTAGGGCAGATTGATCTTCACCCCAAACAAAAATGCCTTCAACCTCCGGCAACTCCTGTAATGTGCCCAAGTGTCCTTCAAAATGAGCGTTTCCTGGGCTTAATAGCAACGTTTTCATCTGCTTCTTCCCTTTCATTTAGCAAAATTGTTCAGAAAAATATTATCCCGTAGAAATTGACAAAGAGATTGATATAAGATCTGATGGTTTATCTTTGGCGCAATATGATAAATGAAGCCACAACATAATAACATCTTTTCGCAAAATTAGACAAATCTATAATTGGTAGATCTTTCAGAAGCATCGCCATACCTCCAGCCAAGCCAAAAATACGAGGAATTGACCTCATCAATTGACAGCCTAACGGCAGTGTGGTACTCTTTTGCAGCATCAAAGATGATTAAGGCGTGTTGACATTTGTAAAGTTGTCTGTAATCGTAGCGGCGAGGTTCCCTCGCCCATTGATAAACGCATATAGGGCGAGCCAATTGTAGATTGTAGGTCGAGATTCACATCTCGACACTGAAACACCTATTTCAAGAAATCGACTACAGAAAGCCGAAAGCGCTTCTGATGCGTGAACACAGGGTTGGGAGACCCAACCCCTACGAGGGACCGTGTGTCTGTGCACATCGCTCGATTATTTGGTTGCAATGAAATGTCAACAGAACCTAGTTACAATTCGTCGGAACGTTGAATTCAAAAGAGGTGAAACATGCTCAAACCCTATATCAGCCTCGTACTTGTCCTGTTGATATCCGCCACATTTTTCGGATTCGTGACATGGGCACAAAAAACCGAGAACGGGACCAAGGAGGAAGGAGTAACATTGGCAGCACTTGGAGTGAGCGCAGAACAAAAGGCGCAGATCAAAGCTTTGTGGGCGCTCAAACGTCAAAGCCACCTTCAAGCAATTGAAAACCTACGTCCCTTGAATCGACTTGCTAAAGATAAGATGGCATCAGATGATCAGGTTCAAGATGTGTTAAAGAAATTTCATCAGGAGCGCATAGCGCGAGAACGGAAGGTCGAAACGGCTGAAGAGAGTCTCATCAAGTCCCTGCCACCACGTGCACAGCTGCACTTAACCGTCTTAGGTGTATTAGACAACGGTTTAATGCCCCGACATCTAAGTACCACCCCCAAAAAAGAAGATAATACCCAGAAATCAAGCGACAGGTAGGGAACTGTAGGAGGGATCTCCGAATCTCCCGATTCTCGGGATTCTCGCTTGTCCCGATGTATCGGGGGAACGGAACCGACATCTCACTGTAGGCGTGATCTCCCGGTTGCGCCTTTTCAAACAAAATGGGTAATAAGCCGAAAACTGAATAGCCCTGTAGGGAATAGAGATCTGTGGGCACAAAAAAGGTGGAGCATATCGGACTTGAACCGATGACCCCTTGCATGCCATGCAAGTGCTCTCCCAGCTGAGCTAATGCCCCACTTAAGTGCCCCTATTTTAACATACCGACCAACGAAGCGCAAGGAAAAATCAACTCTGTTGAAAACCTTCACGAACCTGTGCTGTGATAGCGGCGTAGCCCACTACACCAAAAAAGATAGCTTACACAGAGCATCACCAGTGCGACGACCGGTGCTCCGAATTGAAAGGATTCAGGCATACCGAGAAATTCGCCCTTCTGAAGCAGCTGCTGTGCAGGATAATACGTCACAAAAGCGACAGGGAGAATAAACGTTAAAAGCACCCGTACAGCGAGCGGATAGATCGATATGGGAAAAGCCGTCGCCTCTTTGGTCGCGCTAATAAGCAGATCCGTCAACTTACCCGATTTCGTCGTCCATAACGCAACGGTGGCACTGATGAGCACGAATGTGAACATAATCAGTGTACCACTCAGAATTGTTGTGAGACTGAACAACGCGACGCTCAACGTCCAACGGATGCCAGCCAAGTGAAGTGCGACAACAAAGATAACAGTACTTGTCAATGCCCGCGAGATGTGGATTAACTCCACACGGCTTGCAAGGATGTAGAATAACGGCGGCACAGGTCTAATCAAGACACCGTCCAACTCACCTCGGAGGATGTACCGATCAAAATCGTCCAACTGGCTGCCCACTATCCGCATGAGCGAGAACGCTAGGTTCCCTAGCCCGTACAGGAACACCACCTCCGCCCATGTCCAACCATTAATAGTGCGAAACTTCGCGAGCAGCGCACCCAACAGACCGAGCAGACAAATCTCACTGATAACAATACCGAAGCACATGAGACCGAACGAAAGCCGGTATTGAATCCGAGAACGCACATACGCACCAGCAAGCAGAAAATAGAGTTTGAAGTAGCGTCGTATCATCGAGAGCGCTCTGTTCCTTTCCCCTTAAATGTAGGGGGCAGGTCTTGTGTCTGCCCAAAGGGCAACCAAAAGGGTTGCCCCTACCGTGCATTTTCAGAGATGCCTATTCTATCCACCCTGAATCACCAGTTTGCGGAAGGCTACCCGGTATGCTAACCGCCCAATCCCCACTAATATAACCACCCAGATTAATTGTATTAATAACGCCGTAACGAGACCTTTCCCTATTAGTTGACCGGTATAAATGGCAGTAGGAAGATAGATAATCGCACGAAACGGTAAGACCGCCGCAACCTTGGCTAAGAAAGCGGGATAAAACTCCAACGGCAAAAAGTAGCCGGAAAACAGCATAGACAGACCCCATATAACCAAAAAATAGATACCGCGAATTTCGACGAGCCAAAAAGCGAAAATACCGATTATAAACTCTATACTGAACAAAATAACATACCCTAAAACCACGCTAATGATGAAGAGGAATAGACTAAATAGCGATAGCGGTAACGAGAGCCCAAACGCACCGTAAAACAGCAAGAATTTCGGCAGCATGTTGAATAGTGCCGTATGGCTAGAAGTTCCCGCAGCCGTCGCCAGTATCATCAGCTGGAAATCAACGGGTTTCATTAAATCGGTGACCACTTCACCAGTCCGCACCTTCTCTTCGATAATACGCGCCACCCGAAGCGTAAACGTGAAGGTCAATAGGGTCTGTGAGACGACAATGTACGTCAGAATCTTGTTCAGGTCATATCCTTCTACCGATGTCTGCCCGGTGTATAACGCCTTCCACAGATAAACGTAGACCAGCATGAACAGCACGTTGATAACCAGTTCCATCCACAGCTCAAACCGATATGTCAGCGTCCGCTGAAAGGCTTTCACCGTAAAAGTGAGATATTTTTTCATTATGATATGATCAGCGGGTATTACTGCACTCCCATCTCATAAATCCGTCGAACAATCTCCTCAATCTCCGGTTCTGATATCGTTAGATCCTGAATCTCATACCGCGCTGTCAATTGGGCGATGACTTCGGAGGCAGAGATTGTATCGCGATCAAATGCAAGCCAGATACGATTTCCGTCGCGTCGAGTTAGATCCACCCCCTCAAGTTGAACCTCGGAATACGCTTGTGCAAGGTCAACGATGAGCATCCGTGTTTTGCCATAGCGTTTTTTCAAGGCATCGATCCCACCGTCATAGATAATTTTGCCGCTATCAATGATAATCAACCGCTGACAAACCTTCTCGACATCGTTGAGGTCATGCGTCGTCAGAATAACCGTGACCTGGCGTTCTGCGTTGACCTGCCTCAGAAACTGACGAACCTGTTCTTTGGCAACCACATCCAACCCGATGGTCGGCTCATCCAAGTACAGGATCTCCGGGTTATGTAGCAGTGCCGCGGTAAGATCGCACCGCATCCGCTGTCCAAGACTCAATCTTCGTACCGGCGTGGATAGAAATGGCTGCAACTGTAACATTTCGCTAAAAAATTCGAGATTCTGTTTGTATAGGTTCTGCGGTATCTCATAGATCTGCTTGAGCAATTCAAAGGAGTCAATAACGGGCAGATCCCACCAGAGTTGCGTTCGTTGCCCAAACACCACCCCGATCCGACGCGTATTTTCCTTTCTCTGGCGATACGGCGTCAACCCCATTACGTCAATGTGGCCGGAACTCGGCACAAGAATCCCCGTTAGCATCTTGATGGTTGTCGATTTCCCCGCCCCATTCGCACCGATGTATCCCACCAATTCCCCACGGTCGAGAGAGAAGTTCACATCATCAACCGCTCTGATAATATCGTGTTGGCGCGAAACCGTGCTGCTGAGACTTCCCCAAAACCCAGTGCGGCGCCTATAGACCTTGAAATGTTTGCTCAGATGTTCAACTGTGATAATTGGCATTTTTGTTAGCGTTAGGTTATCAGGGCGAAAACTCTCGGAACAGAGAGGTTGGTCCGCAGAAAAATAGAATTATTTGCACCAAGACGGGATTACAGTATAACATAATACCATCAACAGAGTTATTCTTTCATTGTTCGCAGCACTCGTATTCTCTGGAGTGACAGGTTTATAGCGCTTGGGATGATAAATTATAGATTGCTCTCCCGCTAAATCAGGTGGTCCAACAGTCACAGAGCACATGACATGATGCAATTCACTGAGACACTCATCGAGTCTTATGAAAAACACGCTTATCAAAGGGAGTTTAGCACTATCGATGAATTCAAGAAACAAGAGCGGTCAGAGTTTCTAGAGTTCTTAAAGCCTGAAGGACGAAAGAGTCTCCTTGAAATTGGCTGTGGTCCCGGTCGAGATGCTCAGTTCTTTCAAAGTCAAGGGTTTCAAGTTCTTGCGGTAGATAACGCACCAACAATGGTGAAACTCACCACAGAAAAGGGTGTCACCGCTCAAGTGTTGGATTGCTACGACCTTGATCAAATTGGCAAGACTTTTGACGCGGTGTATACGCTGAATTGCCTGCTACACATACCGAAGAAGGATATCGGTCACATTTTCAATCTAATCGCAACTCGACTCAACGGAAACGGCTTAATGTATCTTGGACTTTGGGGCGGAGAAAATTTTGAGGGCATCTTGGAACAAGATACGTACGAACCAAAGCGGTTTTTCTCTTTTTGGGAAACTGAGAAACTCCTCGAAATTGTACAACAATCATTCAGATTAGAGTACTATCGTAGGTTAAACCCACGTGAAGGTGCAATCTTCAATTCTATTATCGCCCGAAAACGATGATTTTTAGGATGCAAAATGGTCGAAATACAATCCCACAACGATGCAAACGAGCTTATTTCATTTTCAGGTGCTTACTTGGAATTGAATGAGAGTGAAAATAATTTACCGATTGGAGTGGCTCACACACTTTGCCAAGAACCAACCTGTGACAGAGCCGAATCGCCACTGTTGTTGAGTATTTTGGAGCAAAGTAGAGTTGTCGGCGTGGCAATTATGACACCACCTAGGAGACTTATCTTGAGTAGATTTGAGACAAATGTCGAAGTCGCTACAGTTCATCTTACACGCTACCTACGTGGAATTGATATGTCAATACCGGGCGTTGTGGGACCGGCAGCCGAAGCCCAAGCCTTTTCTGAGTGCTGGACTGAGGGGAGGGCTGGTGTCTCATCCAAAGTGGCTATGCGAATGCGTGTGTTTGAAGCCAAAACGGTGACTGATGTACCATTGTCTCCGGGGAAGTTACGCTTGGCAGGTATAACCGACCATCCACTCATGACGCAATGGATTGTCGCTTTTTCGGAGGCAGTAGGTGAGCCTGTGGATGTTGACTCTGCCAAAAGCAACGTCGAGCAGTACATCAAGAATCGGCAACTGTATATTTGGGATGATGGTGGTCCGGTCTCCATCGCCAAGAAGTTCCGACCGACGAAAAATGGTACAACAATCAATACAGTGTACACGCCGCCGGAGTATCGGGATAAGGGATATGCAACTTCATGCGTTTGGTCGTTGACAAAGAAACTGCTTTCAGATCGCTACTCTTTTTGTAACCTATATACCGATTTATCAAATCCAACTTCCAACAGTATCTACACCAAAATTGGATATGTGCCTTTGGGGGATGCGTTATCATTTGATTTCGTGCCTTACGCAAATTAGAACTGAATTGCACAGCGTACCCCCGTTGTGCATTTAGGTATCCGTTCAGGAGGTAACCGATGCAAGATTTCGACTATACGCTGAAATGGTATCACGGCTCTCAGCAAAAGCTGACCACACTTAGGACCGGAAGTTCGATTACACAGAACAGAAATGTGGCAAAAGGATTTTCTCACAATCCTTCACTGCTCACCCAGTCTGAGGGCGGTACGGTTAAGCATGACGGCGCGACCCCCGGTTATCTCTATACCGTTGTCGATGAAATTAGTCCCAATGACGTGCATCCCCATCCCCACCCCGTTAATGCTACCCGCTGGGAGTGGTTGACCAACCGGGAATTGAAGCTGGAATTAATCGAACAGACTATCGTAACGGACAAAGAGCGTCTGACAAAGCAAGAAATCGCAGACCTAAAGCGGAAACAGGAAGAAAGAGGCGAGAGGTCTTTCGTGGAGGAAGATGTTTGATGAAAAACAGAGATTGGAGAACGATGCACGCTTGGAAAGAACATACCTTGCAGGTGAACGGACATGAAATGGCTTGGTTTGAGATCGGTATAGGACCGACCTTAGTTTGCCTTCACGGCAGCTGGGATCACCTGCTTTACCGTCCGATGGGAAAACTATTCGCCCAAAAATACAGATGTGTCCTCTACGATCAGCGCGGGTCTGGTCAATCGAAACTTCTTGAGAACGGCGCGGACGCAATGGATATCAAGAAGTTCACCCAAGACCTTGACGCGCTTCGTGACCATTTGGGTTTGGATCAGATAGTACTGCTTGGGCATTCGTGGGGCAGCGGGTTGGGATTGCTCTACGCCCAAGCGTATCCTGACTGCTTGTCACATCTCATCTTAGTGGGTCCGGGACCGCTCAATTCGGAAATGAGGGCTTGTTATCGTGCGAATAGAGATCGGATGGCATACCCAACCCCGCCTGAAGAGTTTGCAGCGATTCGGCGGTCATACGACGAAGCGAGGTCCGAGGGTGCAGTCCCACATGAAATTGACAAAGCGCTGATACAGGTATGGTCTCGCATCATATTCTACTCGCGTGAGACTGCGGAACCGTTTGTCAACTTCTATCTAAACAATGGAGGCTATCTCAGACACGCTGAACCACCCACGAACTTCACGCATGAGATGCAACTGGCAAACGCTGATAGGATTACCGCACCCACATTAGTCGTGTACGGCTATCAGGACTACGAACCAATTACACAGGCATACTTAATCAAGGAGAAGATCCCTCAAACAGAAATTGCCTTTCTGAACGAGTGTGGACATGCGACTTGGGTCGATCAGCCGGAGGAGTATTTTAAGGTTGTTGACACATTTCTATCAAAAGGAAGCGTGAAACGTGATGGGTAAAACGTGAAAAACATTGGCTCATTGGTGCAGTTGGACTAGGAAGTCCCGGTTCTGTCGCATCATTCTGATGATTACAGAATCGTGGATTCACGATTTCGTAGGGGTGAGGTCACCTCGCCTCGCCTGCACAGAACAATATAACGGAATCAGAACCCGACCTATAGTTTTCATTGAAAAGGAAAGTGCGGAACGCAAAGAGAAATCGAGTTTTTGGCAGTGAGGAACAACGAGAGTTGTTCTCTCCAGTTTCTTTGCACGATTTGCTAATAGGAGGGAAAGATGATTAAGGCAGTATTTTTTGACCTTGACGATACGCTCTGCGATTCAGATACAGCTTGGCATATCGCGGTAAGAGAAACATTCCAGCTTTTACGCAAGCATGCGCCGGGTGTTTCGGAAGAGACTCTTACAAAAGCATGGGCCACAGTTCATCAGGAACTCTTTCAGCAACTCAATGCGGGGAAATGTTCCATGGCAGAAGTGAGAGACTTACGTTTCCAGTGTGTATTCAAAGAGCTAGATCTGCCCACAAGTAAAATTACAGAAGAACTTAACAACTTTTTGAGTTCGCGCTACCTTACGGGTTTGCACCTTTACGAAGATGTCGCGGTACTTGAAGAATTGCAAGCATACCATATCGGCATTATCACAAATGGTGCACACGATGAACATACAGACAGTCAACTCTCTAAAATAAAACAATTTGGGCTCAGTGAACGTACTCAGTCGCTTACAATTTCGGACGAAGTCGGTGTTAGAAAACCGAACATCAAAATCTTCGAGGTGGCTTGCGAGCGTGCTGGTGTTATACCAAAAGAGGCGATGTTTATTGGCGATTCCATTGAAAATGACATCGTTGGTGCCAACCGTGCAGGCATGACGAGCGTTTTCATCAACCGAAAATCAGATGTATTAATACCGAATATCGCAGACGGACAACCAGATTACTCAATCTCAAACCTGTATGGTGTCCTGTCCTGCTTGGAGAACAACCAAGATTAGAATCGTACCTTGGCTCTATTCTCCTGCCCCGGAGGAATGCGGTGATTAAGATATAGTTAGAAGGCAAAGTCGCTCTGATTACTGCCTACAACGATAAAAGAGCAGCAGTTTTCTATAGGGTCGGAAAGGTACAAATCGAAAAGGAATAGAGATGGAAATCGTTCAATATACACCCAAGCTGCAAAGTGCTGTGACGGAATTCTATAATCGCCTGACCGCCAATGTTCCACATTGCTACCCGGTAAAGGAAGAGGAGTTCGCCCTTGCGATGCGCCGGATTAATGGTAAAGCCGACAAAAATGAGGGAGGCCTCGGTTTTGAAACAGCCTTCGTTGCGATAGAGAGCCGCGCTGTGCAAGCGTTTATTCACGTCGGTATCGGTCAGGTTGGGAACAACAGGAGAACTCCGGTAGGCGTTATTCGGTTTTTGGGTTATGAGCGCGGTGCTCGCCGTGCAGGGCAAGCCGCCCTTGAAAAAGCCGAAGCCTATCTAAAAGCGTGTAACGTCTCCCACATTGATGCCTTTTCAGCAGATCACCGGTATCGTTTCTATCATTTTCAAAACGCTGGCTTATCGGACGGACTTGACCATGTTCAAGCACTCCTCGGATTCAACGGTTATCAATACTGTTCAGGGGAGGTCTTTTTAGATTGGGAGAACTATTCTGTCACACCAGTCCCTTCAAGTGTGCCGGTAACGTTTTCTGTTGAGTGGGAGCAGGGAAGGGGGCAATGTCCCAATTGCACCGTGCATGCCTACCTAGATAATGAAAAGATTGGAGGATGTGAGTCTGTCTCCGGCGGCGAGTTTTCAAGCCATCCCGATGCACAAGACTGGCTTCACACTATCGGCCTCAACATCAAAGACCCATATCAAGGGCAAGGTATCGGGCATTACCTGCTCCAATACTCGCTTCAAGAGATGCACAAAGCCGGATATCGCCATGCGACGATTAGCACCAACTGGAAGAATTACCGTGCATTCCTATTTTACAGCAACTGTGGCTATCGCGTCGTAGATTGGACTTACGAATTGGAGAAACATTTCGATTAAAGGTTTAGAACGCAGAGATATTACTATGGCTGAAACAACTGAAATTGGAGCAGAGAACGTATACGATTTTCTTAAAAGGTTCGCCACGGATATATCCCTAGCAGACCTAAAACCTGTATCCAGTCGTCACCGGGGTGGTGATAGCCTAACCTTCTACTATCGTAATAACAGCATCCTCAAGGTTCCTCGTCACAGCGACTACCGCATAGGACTTCTAAAAGAGGTCAAACTCACAGGATATCTGTGTACACAACCCCTGCCCTTTGTTGTAGCGAAACCAATCCTCGCACATGAAAAGGGGTTCTATGCGATGTTTTCAAGGATTGACGGTGCCTCACTTCCGGTAGAAGCATTTGAGGAATTTACCCCCGGAGCGTTGGAATCCTTCGGCAAATCTATCGGCACCTTCCTCTCTTTTTTACACAATCACAAATTTCCAACCGAGATCTTGGATGCCATTCCATATGCAGATGATCCCTTTGAGATCGCACTTCGTGAGGCAAGGCGACAACTCACTTTTATTCGGGAACACACTGTGGATGTAGATATTAATCAATGGGCCGAAAAGCTAGAAAGCCTGCACGAATCTTTAGACCAGCGGTGGGCTGTGGTTCACTGCGATCTCCAAATAAACCACCTACTGTTTGTGAGAGGAAATCTGGAACAACTCGCCATTATCGATTTCGCGGATGCGTTGATACACGATCCCGCTGTAGACCTATCCGAGTTTGCTATAGAGATGTATTCAGATTTATCACCTGACGGTATTACAGCTAAAAAGATTATCAATGCGGCTCTGAAACATTATCAAACAGACGATCCCGCGATTGAAGCAAAAATTGAGTTCGGACTTCTCCTTTTTGCAATTAGGCGCGCCTACCAAGAAGCAATGAAACTTATCCGCTCATGAACTTTCCCGTTGCCATTTCGCCGAAGATGGTATAATTAGACTTGAACCCTCTCAGGGCTATGGTCCGTTTGATGTTGTCAAGTTACCATAGTCAATGAAGTTGCTATATTTATACTTTTCTCCGATGCAGAAAGGAAATTCTATGAAGATTAAAGAAATTCGCGTTGTAGAAATTGAGTTAAACCCGAAACCAACAACATCCCCACGGACACCAAGTCGAGCCAGTGCATATCCAATGAATCGACCCATCTCCCGTTACCCAACATTCGACAAAAAAGAGGCCGATGTTTCCTTAGAATGGAAAAGGCCCGCATGTATTGTGACAGCGGAAGATGGCACTTGGGGGTTCGGTATTTCTCTTCATGGCGGTCCAGTGACCCGAATCATCACGGATTATTTTGCCCCACGTCTCGTTGGCGAAAACTGCATGGCGACTGAGAAATTGTGGGACATGATGGTGCGATCATCAACCGCCTTTGGTGCAACCGGTTTGATCAGCTACGCGATCAGCGCAGTCGATTGTGCCCTGTGGGATCTCAAAGGCAAAATTTTGAAGAGACCTGTTTACGAATTGCTGGGCGGACCACAGAAGGAGAAAATTTTCTGCTACGCCTCCGGTTTTGATCAGGAATGGTATATGGAGCTTGGGTTCAAAGCGACAAAACTATTCACACCTTACGGTCCGGTGCACGGAAAGGACGGCTTAATCAAACTCGAAGAATTGGTAGCGAGCACGCGAGAAGTGATCGGCGATAAGGTTGAATTGATGTTGGATGCATGGACAGGCTTTGACGTTGAACATACCGTGCGTGTCTGCGAGAGAATGAAACCCTACGACTTAAAGTGGATGGAAGACTATATTTCCCCCGAGGATTTTGTGGGATACGAAACAGTGCGCCAACGCATCCCATGGCAAACGCTCGCCACAGGAGAACACTGGTATCTGCCAACCGTCTTTGCCGCAGCAGCAGGTCGGCGGTTAGTCGACATCTTTCAGCCAGACGTTCTGTGGTGTGGCGGTATCACCGCTGCAGCCAAAATCTGTCACATCGCTGAAGCAAACGGCATCTCTGTGATTGCGCACGGCGGAATGAATTATCCTTACGGTCAACATCTGTCATTTGCCATGCCTGCTATCACATGGGGAGAACGTTCCGAGGGGATTTCTCCTCCCGGTGTGCCACTTGAAGAGATGGTCAAGCTGCCCGGCACTTCAGTCATCAAAGATGGCTACCTCGTCCCATCTGATGCCCCCGGCTTCGGTCTTGAAATTGATGAGGCTTGGATAGAGAGTGTAAGCACATAGAATATACAAGGGGGGGTAGACTTTACCGCTGCTCATATTCAAATGGGAACGTCACCGGTTCACCATCGTTCGTCCACGATGTCGCCATCGCCACGTCAATCTCCCGATCCTTTCGGCCATTGTAAGCCCCATACTCTGGCTCGGTGTCGTTGCGAACAGCATTTGCGATACTCATCAGTTCAGAAGCGACGGGAATTTCGCCATCACTGAGCGGGTAATTTCGCAACGGATTTTCCCACACCACTTCCGGCGTTGTATCCGCCACGAGGGCGGCAACGGTCTCAAACCCATCAACATCGTTGGTTTTGCGGGTGACCGTGATTTCGCGTTGCGCATCGGCAGTGTCGCTTAGAATGACCGCTTCGTCACGGAAGCACATCCCGCGTTCGGCGTAGAACTTCGTGCCGTTGAAACCGCGAAGCGGCGACCCGTAAGACAAGCTGCTGAAATTGAATACCCCGACCGCGCCATCGGCAAATTCGATGATGCCCTGCTGCCACTCTTCTGAGTCGCGTGGCGGCTGACCTTGCCGCCAGAGGTGCTCCTGGACTGTGAAGCTCTTTCGGACCCCAAAGACGCGAACGGGTTCGTTATCAAATCCGACGTAACTGCGAATCAAGCCGATCCCGTGATACCCGTGCCCACGAAATTCGTTGTAGGCGACGTTGACTTTGCCAAACACACCCGCCAGAATCATCTCGCGTTTGATCCGTTCCGATGGCACACGATAATAGTTTTCGTTGACCTCAATCTTTGTTCCGTGCTGCTTTGCGGATTCGATCATCTTGTCAGACCAACCGAGATCTGTGTCGAGCGGCGTTTCGGTACAATAGCTCACCCCATGTTCAGAGCACAGCAGCCCCGGGATGTGATTGTTGCTCGGCGTAATTACGATAGAGCAGATATCTGGCGTCTCTTTTTCCAGCATCTCAGCGGTGTCTGTGTATGCAGCAACGTTATACTTTTCGCCCTGCTCTTTGACGGAATCTTCGTGTAGATCGCAAACGGCGACAAGTTCAAGGTCGTCCTTCAGCTTCGCAATGAGCGGAAGGTACGTGCCCGTTCCACGATTCCCTGTGCCGATATGTGCAATTTTGAGCTTGTCCATTGATTCGCCTCCTCTGGAAATTGAAGATCGAAGGTTGTTTTCACACTGAAAAAGAGTAGACTATGGATGCGGTTTCCGTTCAACCCAAAAGTACCGCGGATCAAAAACAACGGCAACCTGAAATGAGACGGTACATTTTGATTTCACCGGTTTTTCTCCGCTGCGAAAGGCGACTCAACACTCCAATCTAACCCTAAACGCATTATAGCAAAAGCCTTGATAGAAGTCAATTTCTGTTGATTTTTGGATCCACCGGAGCGTGTAAAGAAATTGCCTTTACAGAAAGCATCGCCGGTAAGGCGATATGTTGAAACTTGGAAGGTAAAATCATCTATGAGTAAAATTCATGAGGCCAATCGTCGGCACTGGAATAGCCAAGCACCAACATGGGAGGAACGCCTAAATCGTGATGGGCGTTGGCGCAGGTGCGACAAAGAGCCTGAAGTGGCATTTGAGGGAGAAACACTTACTATAATCCAAGAGATGGTAGGCGATCTGCGGGACAAACAGGTGTGCATCATTGGTAGCGGTGATAATATGGCAGCCTACGCGCTTGCAGGGTTAGGAGCAGTCGTAACTTCCACAGATATTTCAGAGGAACGGTTGAAGTTAGCAGAGGATCGTGCAGAGTCACTCGGTATGTCGATTGATTTTGTTCGTTCCGATGCCGCCGATCTCGGATTCGCAGCCGATTCGACTTTTGATTTGGTCTGCTCCACAAACGGTTTCTTTGTGTGGATTGCTGACCTCGGTGCGGTTTTTCGTGAGGTATCAAGAATCTTGAAGCCAAGGGGCGCATACGTTTTCTATGACATCCATCCATTTATGCGTCCATGGAAGGAGCAAGTAACGCCTATTGAAATGGAGAAACCTTATTGGGACACCGGACCGTTTCAAGAGTCAGTGGGCGAATCATACGAGTTTAACTGGACCTTAGCGGATCTGCTTAATCCGTTGGCACAAGCTGGATTGACCTTGAAAAAAGTTGTCGAAAGCCCAGCGCAGGATCCCGGGTTTTGGCAGGGTAGCGGTAATGCGTCTGATACCGATGAATCGCTGCTTGATTGGAGACAAAATCCCCGTGCTGGCTTGCCTGTTTGGCTGACGGTCGCTGCATCCAAAATTGATTGAGGTACGGTTAACATCCAATAGCAAGTTGCCCCGGTTATCCTGCGAAAGGAAGATTCACATAATGATAGAGATACGGTCAGAACGACGCGGGGAGTATCAGAAGATCCGTCAGGTTATCGTCGCTGCATTCGGTGGTGACACCGAAGCCAACCTCGTTGAATTGCTTCGAGATAGAAACAAGGCGCCGGTCGCGCTCGTGGCAGTCAGTGACAATAAGATTGTGGGCCATATCATGTTTTCGCCGGTTACGATAACACCCGCGCCCAAAACATTCCGTGCTGTTGGACTAGCACCCCTATCTGTCCTGCCAGAGTTCCAACGGCAGGGCATTGGCTCTATGTTGGCACGTGAAGGGCTAAAAAAATGCGCGGCGATCGGATTTGAGGCGGCAGTCGTATTGGGAAGCCATCACTATTACCTACGATTCGGTTTCTCCCGTGCCAGCCTTTACGGCTTGAGCAACGAATATGATGCCGACGAACATTTTATGGCAATGGAATTGAAGAAAGGGGCTCTTGATAAAGTCAGCGGCACCGTGCGGTATTTGTCAGAATTCAAGGAGTGTGGTTGCTGAGAAATTCATCTACAGGATAATCGGTCAATGAAACTGACAAACCGATTTGAAGATCTCACCAACAAGGTGAACCTTCTTACCTAAATGAGGGGTGCTCATAATTATTGTCTGAATCAGGATTCTCCCCGATAGATCGGGACAGGCAGGATTAAAGGATTTACAGGAGGCTATGATTCAAGTTGACACCTGACAGTATCCGCGTAGAGGCCATAATTGTTGTCTGAACCACTAAGTAGATTTTAGAATTACTTATACACTTTCAATGCACAACCAACCCCTAAATCCCCCTTATCAGGGGGACTTTAAGAGGAAATGTGTAAGTCTTGCTCGATAGCCATTTGTAACATCTTGGAGTGGTATATTGATTGATCACGACAACCTTGAGGAATTCTCCGATCCAGCCAACTATGATATGGAGGATACCAGCGATACAGGCATTGCCTTTTACACTGCCTTGGCACAAGAGACTAGCGATCCTGTGCTCGAAATCGCCTGTGGCACGGGTCGTGTCAGTATCCCGATTGCGCGATTGGGTTTTTCTGTAACCGGTTTAGATATCGTACCGGGAATGATAGCGCGGGCACGTAGCAAATCTGTTGGATTATCTACGCGCTGGATTGTGGGTGATGCCCGCACATTTGACCTAGGCGAACAGTTTCGGCTCATCTTCTTGACAGGTAACGCCTTTCAAGCTTTTCTGACAAACGCGGATCAGGAAGCGTTGTTGCAACGTGTGTATACACATTTACACGATGAGGGATTGTTTGCTTTTGAGACGCGCAATCCCATTTTCCCGCACTCCCAATCCCCAGCGGGATTATTCGTGCCTCTCGAAACAAACGCAGAGGAACAAGAGTGGTCCTCTTTTACGGATGTAAATGGGTGTGAAGTGCGCGTGTCGAGAACCTACGTATATGACCATGTGGCTCAGATCCATCACTGGACGACCTACAAACGCTGGCACGACGATGGGGAGGAACACACTAAGATTACGCGTACTGCGTTGCGCTACACCTTCCCACAGGAACTTGCAGCACTGCTGCACTACAATGGCTTCAGCATCGAACGGCAGTATGGCGATTGGAATTTAGAGCCGCTGACTGCTGATAGTCCTAGCATCATCTCAATCTGCCGCAAGCGAGGCTGAGTTGGAGGATTAACATGGATAAATACTTGCGCTCCACGGACGTGATGGACTATAACCACCCCGAAGTCCAAGACCTAGCGCGTACCTTGGGAGACGGAATATCAGAGCAAACGACAATCGCAAAACGCTGCTTTGAGTGGGTCCGAGATGAAATCAAGCACAGCGGTGACTTCAAGATGAATCCGACGACCTGCGCTGCGTCCGAGGTATTGCGTTATAAGACCGGATGGTGTTTTGCCAAGAGCCATCTGCTAACTGCGCTCTTGAGGGCAAACCGTATACCCGCCGGTCTGTGTTACCAACGACTCACACGAAATGGTAAAACGCCTCCCTTCACACTACACGGTTTGAATGCAGTTTGCCTGCCCGAATTTGGGTGGTACAGAATCGATCCAAGAGGCAACAGAAGCGGAGTGGACGCCCAATTCGATCCGCCCAACGAGAAATTAGCTTGGCACATAGCCGTTGAGGGAGAAAAGAATCTCCGAAATGTGTGGGCAGATCCGCTGCCATCGGTCATTGCTGTCTTGAGAAACTACGACACTTGGGACGAAGTTCGGGATCATCTACCAGACCTGCCCTTTCAGGGGCGAGATATTCGCTATCAGGCAGTCATCCTCAAGGATCATCACGTTCTTTTACTGAGGATCGAAGAGAAGGACCAGGCTTTCTGGGTAATTCCCGGCGGTGGACGGGAGGGTTCGGAATCCGAAGAAGAATGCGTGATACGAGAGGTACGGGAAGAAACACATCTCCGAGTAGAAGTAGAGCGACTTATTCTAGACGAGAAGGTCCCGCAAGACGCCATCTACGAGCGACACAAGACGTACCTATGCCAGATTGTCGGAGGCGTTGCCCAGCCCGGGATTGAACCTGAGGTAGGTGATACAGAATCTCCGATAAAGGATATTGGCTGGTTTGATCTCCGAGCGGTGGATTCTTGGGACACACTTGGTGACAGTTCATCCTTTGCCTTCTCGCTCCTAAAACGGATTAGGGAAAAGTTAGGTTATGCAAGAGAAACATTAAACAACTGAAGAAGCCTTGCAATTAATATTGTGGCTTATATGAGCGGAGCAATCAAATATGGATGTCCCGTTATCACTTATAGAGAAAAGCCTTTCAAACTCTCTTGAATACGAGATTCGGCTTGCAAAGTGCACGAAATTCAAAAAGAATCGTATCTTTCGCTGTTGGGTAGCTGACTGACCGAGTTGCCTGCCAGAGGTGTTGCTCGTCAAGATGGCGAGACAGACCAAGCACGAACCGTATGATCGCGAACGGGATTGTATCGGAAGCTCGGCTTGGAAACTCTTCAACGAATGGGCTGCGCTTCAATTCTTGGGTAAAATCAATAGTGACAGGATGATTACTCCCAAGTTCATCGCCGGCGATGCTGTACAGGGGTTAGTCGCATTTGAGTATGTGTCAAAAGCGCGTTCGTTCAGGGATATATTGCGTAAATCCAATGCAGCCGAGCGAGCACACGCTCTACTTGCTCACGCTCAAGCAATGGGACGTATGCACGGAAGCACCTATGGGAGGAAAAACGAATGGCTCAACATACGGACGGGTCTGAGCGCCCATTACCAAGCAAAGACAGATTCATTCGATGGAATCCTCCGAACCTTTCGTAGATTCGCAACATTAGTTGGGCAACCAGAATCTATCGCTGTTGAGAGCGAACTATCCGAATTACAGGAGATTCTTTCAAACGCTGAACCATTTTCCGCTTTTAGGCATGTGGATATTGCTCCCCAAAACTATCTGTTGGTGGACGACGGTGTGAAACTTGTCGATTTTGAGTACAGTAGTTACGGGTACTTTCTCCTCGATGCTCCTCTCGGTCCATTTCCTTTTCCGGTGCGCTGGGAATGTGATGAAGTTTTGGCGCAAGAGATCGAAAGCGTTTATCGGAAAGAATTATCCTCTGGCTTTCGTGGAGCACTAGGCGACGCTATTTATTACAAGGGGCTACTGATAGCTTGGATATATTGGCTACTACGTCTTGGTCCCATCCCCCGAACGCGTGCAGATATGATTGAAGTATCCGATGAGTTAGCCCGTCGGTGCAAGACGATAGCACGTTTGAGCAGCGAGATTGAGTATTTACCACAGATCGGGCGTACATTTGAGCAAGTGGCAATAGTCCACGAAACCCATTGACCAGGGCCAGCAATCAATATTTACACGCTATTCCGCGTTCGCAAACTGTGAAAACTTAGACGAAACAGCAAAAGAAGAAATGGCCTCTACTAAAACCAACGATACCTCCAACGATGGCACCGACTTCGTAAGCGGCATCGATTTAGCCCGGATGTTCTACATTGAAGTTGTGCGTCCACTCATAGAAGGGCGAGTTCACAGTGCAGCGAGGCTAGGCTCAGGGTCGGATGTCCTCGGTTTTGATACCCCACGATCAACAGATCACGGTTGGGGACCACAATTACACATTTTTGTGGCAGCCGCTGAGGTAGATGCCATTCGCACGATTATCGATTCCACCTTGCCAGAGGAGTTTCACGGCTGGCCCGTGCGCTTCGGTTGGGATGAGGTCGCCGTTCAGCACCATGTGAACGTTGTACCCCTTAGGGAATGGCTTGAATCGCATCTGGGATTCGATCCGCAAGTGAATATCACGGTCCAGAACTGGCTTACGACACCACAACAACTCCTGCTAGAGGTGACAGCAGGCGCGGTCTTTCATGATCCCGACGGAGACTTGAAACGCGTGCGCGATAAACTGGAGTGGTATCCAAACGATATCTGGCTATGGCTCTTGGCTTGTCAGTGGCGTCGAATCGCTCAAGAAGAGGCATTTGTTGGTCGCACGGCTGAAGCCGGCGATGAACTCGGTTCACGAATCCTGACAGCCCGAATTGTCCGCGATCTCATAAGACTCTGCTTCCTTATAGAGCGGCGATATGCCCCGTATAACAAATGGCTAGGCAGCGCATTCCAAAATCTCCGCATTGCCTCTGGACTCACCCCGCATTTGGATGCAGCACTCAAGGCAACGGACTATCCTACCAGAGAAGCTGCACTCTGTTCCGCATACGAATATGTCGGGCGTTGCCACAATCAACTTAACCTCGCCCCTCCCGTTGATCCTGAAACCCGCCTGTTCTACAAACGTCCCTTTCGGGTGCTCGGAGGAGATCGATTTGCTGAAGCGTGCCTAGTAGCCATCCAAGACAAGTGGTTGAGAAAGCAACCGCTTGTAGGCAGCATCGATCAGTTTGTGGACAGTACGGATGTCCTGAGCAGTGCACACCGATCTCGGTGCCTTGCCAATATCTATGACAACTGATTCCCATACACCCGAATATATGAGGAGAAAAAATGCGGATACAAATTACTGATGCAGAGCAGACGAACGGAAGAATGAGTGAGGCTAACTTGGATTTGGCTGTTCGGCTACTGCGAGAAGTTGGAGCGGTAATCCTTGAGAATGCTGTGCCGCTCGATATTGTCAAAGAAGCGCAAACCGCCTATTTCGATGCAATCCGACGCGGCAGGAGGCGTAAGGTTCGCCACGCAAACGAAATGCCGTACCTGCATCACCAGTTTATCGCCAATCCGTTCGCCCTCCAAGTCATTGAAGCCGCCATGGGCAAGAAGATAGCCTTATTCCTTTCTTGGATTCATGACAGCCCCCCAAACGCAGACGAAAACGAGGTAGAAAGCATCCCCCATCGCGATGGCAACCACCTATTTCCTGAACTGCCCTGCGTGCTTCCTGTCTCAGGGATTTATGTAGACATCCCGCTAGTTGATTTTTTAGAGGAGAATGGGGCGACAAAAATTTGGCCCAGCTCGCATCTCATTATGGACTGCCCACCATCAGATGTCCAAAATCTAGGAGAACGAGGAAAGCACCTGCCCTCCCTACAGGTGACAATGCCCATGGGATCCCTGATTCTTCGTGATATGCGATTGTGGCATGCAGGGATGCCGAACAGAACCAATACGAACCGTCCAATGCTCGATCTCGGCTATACGCGTATATTCCCTCATGCGAGTGAACGCGTCCGAATACCTCAAGAGCTCAAGAAACATTGGTCTGCG
The DNA here is from genome assembly GCA_965220385.1 of Candidatus Poribacteria bacterium. Classification (GTDB taxonomy): domain Bacteria; phylum Poribacteria; class WGA-4E; order WGA-4E; family PCPOR2b; genus PCPOR2b. Next base: position 4,543,126 of record OZ244825.1, read on the forward strand.
TCAGCCAAGAAGCTTCTTCGGACAGGCTAGGGACAAGTTGCGAGCTATCCCGTAGGTCGAGTTTCCATACTCGACACGTAATCTGAACTTTCCCCTTGATACTTAACACATGTTATGCTACAATTGCATCCACTATCTCACTTTACGAGGGAAAAATGAAAAAACTCACACAAGCTGCATTTCAGAGCGCGAAGAATTTCATAATGGATCAGGGAAGGGCACTGGACCAAAGACGTTTTGAATTTCACTTTGAAGCCGGATCTGCCGATGCCGTCCTTACCGAACTGGCATCTTATCAAAACGATGATGGGGGTTTTGGAAACAGTCTGGAACCTGATATCAGGACATCGGCTTCGTCTGCGATCACGACCACGGTAGGTTTTCAAGTGCTCAGGGAAATTCGGGCACCTGCGGAGCACACGCTGGTTCGGGAAGGAATCGAGTATTTCCTCACGACCTACGACAAGTCCCGGAGGGTATGGCAAATCATTCCACCTGAAGTAGAGGAGGCACCTCACGCCCCTTGGTGGAATTATGAAGACAGCCCTGAAAATTTCGGTCAGTTTCTGGTCAATCCGCGTACTGAGATTGTCGGATATTTACACGAATTTAGCGACAGAGTCCCAACGCAACTGCTGAAGCAATTAACCACAACCGTTCTGGAACATCTGGAATCCCGGCCCGACGAAATGGAGATGCACGATATCCTCTGTTTCGTTAAACTCGCAGAGACGGAGACTCTACCGAATAGCGAGAAGGTTTGGGAAAAACTCGCCCAAGCAGCGGCACCTCGTATCGCTCGAAATGCAGACCAACTAACCGGTTATGTTCTCAAACCCTTGTGGCTGGTTTCCTCTCCAGAATCACCCCTCGCCGCTGAATTCAAGGAGGAGGTGGAGATGAACTTGGATTTCGAGATCGAGCAGCAGGGCGGGGACGGCTCTTGGTCTCCGAATTTTTCTTGGGGAGATCAATATCCAGAAACGTGGCAAATAGCCAAAAAGGAATGGCAATCCAAGTTCACAGTCGATACGTTAAAAACGTTGAGAGATTTCGGGCGGATCGAATAAGTAGATAGAATGCAGGGGCAGGTATAATAATCTTATGGACACCTCTCGCGAACAAGGAAAAATCATCCTCATCAACGGTGCGTCGAGTTCCGGGAAGTCAACGCTCGCACGTGAACTACAGCAAACGCTGCCACTGCCTTTCTGGCACTTTTCGTTTGACCACCTCCGCGATTCTAATGCCCTACCGATGGCACGTATTCGCAGCGGTGAAATTGATTGGCCAACGATGAGACCTGCTGTTTTCAATGGGTTTCATCGGTGCTTGCCAGTTTTGGCAAAAACAGGCAATAATCTCATAGTCGAACACATCATTGAAAATGAGATGTGGCTGTCGGATCTCGTGGAATTACTCACCGGTTTGGACGTATTCTTTGTCGGTATACACTGCCCACTTCCTGAACTGGAGCGCAGAGAACGCGAGAGAGGAAACCGGCGAGCGGGGGAGGCTCGGCGGGATTATCAAGTAATACACAGTTTCACTGAATACGATCTGGAAGTCAACTCAATGCAGCCGAACCAGACCAATGTGGATACATTAGTTGATGCCTGGAAATCTCGCCAACCCCCCAGCGCATTTGAGCGGATGGGTGCGCGAAAATGAGCACTCCCAGCCGCCATCTTAATTAGACTTTCGAGGTAACACCGCAATAGGGAACGTATAGCAGGTTTCTAACCATCATCGCCATACATCTGATCAATCGCCGCTTTATGCTTCTCCATGATGACCTGTCGCTTGAGTTTCAGCGTCGGCGTTATATCCCCAGATTCCTGCGAGAATTCCTCCTCCATCAAAGTGAATCTCCGAACCCGCTCGAAGTCAGCAAAATCACTCGAATGCTGGTTGATTTCACCTCGAATCAGCTGCTGAATCTCTTGCGTCTGGAGGAGCGCAGGGAGATCTCCGGCATCAAGCCCCTGTTCTGTCGCATACTCCTTAATCTCATCATAATTTGGCACGATAAGCGCAGTAACAGTGCTACGCTGATCACCGAGAAGCATAATTTCGCTGATATAGGGGCTCTGCTTGAGCTGATTCTCAATGGGCTGCGGCGCGACATTTTTGCCATTGGAGAGAACAAGAATGTTCTTCTTCCGATCTGTTATTTTTACAAATCCTTCTGCATCAATCTCCCCGATGTCACCCGTGTGAAACCACCCATCTGAATCGATCGCTTCCGCCGTATCTGACGGTTTGTTGAAATAGCCCTGCATAATGTGAGGACCACGCGACAGAATCTCACCATCTTCAGCGATCTTCACCTCTATGCCCGGAACAACGGGACCCACAGTGCCAAACTTCCACTGATCTGGACGGTTCACACTAATAACAGGTGAGGTTTCAGTCAGACCGTATCCTTCAAGGATGAGGATACCCGCCGCATGGAAAAACTCCGCAATCGCCTGCGATAAGGGCGCACCACCAGACACAAAAAATCGCAAGCGTCCACCGGTTGCCGCCTTAAGTTTCTGGAAAACCAGTTTGTCGGCAAGACTCGCCTTCAGCGATAACATGGAGGATGGCTCTCTTTTCTCTTGAATGGCTTGACTTACCCTCGAGCCAACACCGACGCTCCAGTGGAAAATCTTCTGTTTGAGACCAGAACCTTCCTTGACAGAACGGAGTATTCTTTCATGCATCCCTTCATAGAGGCGGGGTACACTCATCATAATTGTGGGGCGAACGTCCTGCATATCTTGGCGGATCGTAAACAGGCTTTCAGCATACGATATATTCGCACCACCGCTAAGTGGCAGATAGTGCCCGCCCATCCGTTCAAACACGTGCGATAACGGAAGGAAGGAAAGGAAAATGTCATCAGGGGTGATTGACACAATCCCCGTTGCCGCCTGCACATTCGACATAAAGTTGCCGTGGGTCAGCATAGCGCCCTTCGGATCACCTGTCGTTCCGGAGGTATAGATAATCGAGGCGAGATCATCGGGGTCAACAGCCTCACTCGCTTGCTGGTACTTCTCATCACCATTTTCAACCTGCTGCCCAAGTTCACACACCTGATCGAATGTACGCACCGAATCGTCCGGTAAATCATCAAAAACAATGATGTGCTGCAGATTCGTTGTGGCATTTGTGTCAAAGGCTTTGATCTTCTCCAACTGTTGTTCACTGGATACACAGATGACCTTTGCCCCCGAATCCCTGACGATATACTCTACCTGTGCGGCCGTCAACGTTGAAAACATCGGCACAGTAACGCCACCACCGGCAAGCGTCGCCAAGTCCGTTATTGCCCATTCCGGTCGGTTTTCCGATAACAGGGCGACTCGATCTCCTTTCTGCAAGCCGAGTTCAGCCAACCCCAAGCAAAAGTGCTTTATCCGTTCTCCAAGCGTCGCGTAAGAGATGTCCTGAAACTCCTTGTTGACTTTGTAAGATAACGCAGGCTTCGATCCGTGTTGCTGGATCGTATTTTGTACCATCTGATTGATTGTTACTTTATCCATGACCAACCTCCCTGTATTAGGATTATGGGTAATCTGGAAAACGTTGACGTAAACACCTTATCGCTTACTCTCTATTCAGTTTCGAAACTGTCCCTCAACACTTGAGTTTCAATGCTCGTGGCACGTATAGCGCCGATGTGCATTATACCCTTACTTACAAAAGAGGGTCAACCGGAAAATAAGAGGATAAGAACATGTTAAAACACACCTATCACACACTTTCCTCCTCATCACCTTTCGCATCATGGGTAATGTACTTGTTATACCACGCCAACTGTCGTTTGAGCACATCCAACTGATGGCGCGGCTCCCCAATGCTATGCCCCTCGCGTGGATACTTGACAAACAGTGTCTCAACGCCAACAGCTTTAAGACCAGCGTAGAATTCCTCCGATTGTGGCAAGGGAACCCGGATATCTTCCTCGCCGTGTAGGATGAGGGTCGGGGTCTGGGCACGATCTACATGGTTAATCGGCGACCGCTCACGATACAGGTCTAAACCCTTTGATGGAGGACCTGCAAAGTAGAGCGACATAAAACTTGGAATATCAGTTTGTGCATAAAAACTGACCAAGTTGATGACGCCACAAACATTACAAGCCGCTTTGAACCGATCGGTATGAGTGATAACCCAACCAGTCATGTAGCCACCGTAGCTTGAACCACCGACAATTAGACGATCGGGATCGGCAATCCCCTGCTCAATCAGAAAGTCAACACCCGTCATGATGTCTTGGTAATCGCCGCCGCCCCAGTCACCGTAGTTTGCCGTGGCAAAGGCGTTCCCGTATCCATCCCCACCGCGGAAGTTCGGGGCAAAGTAAGCAAAACCTTCGCCACTGAAATAGTGCCACGTCGGCTTGAACCCCAAATCGCGTGAGCTACGGGGACCGCCGTGTGGCTCAACAATGAGCGGATAGCTTTTACCCGTCTCGTAACCAACAGGTAAACAAAGCAACCCTTCGATCTCAAGCCCATCGCTGCTCTGCCACTGAATCACCCGCACTTCGCCAAGTGAAAAGTTTTCTATTTGTGGATTGAGTGTCGTAAGCCGCTCCATCTCTCCCGTCTGGACAGTCCCGACGTAAAGGTCTGCTGGAGCGTACGACTCACTGCGAGTACATAGGAATGTGTCGCCATCATCGGCGATGGAAATATCTCCAACAACACAATCGCCGTGAGTGATCTGACGAATTTCTCCCGTCCCTTTTGAAGTGGAATAAAGCTGCCAGCGCACCCGATCCATAGCGATAAAGTAGATTGCCTCGCCATCCGGAGACCAAACCGGTCCATCGGCATTACGGTCAAGCGGAACAGCAGTCAGGTTTGTTGACGTACCCCCTTCCGACGAGATGACGTGGAGATCCTTCTGACCATAACGTTCGGGGCTATGCAAGTATGCAATCTGATCCCCATCCGGCGACCAACGCGGTGCACTCTCTCCGCCGGTGTGCGTTGTCAATTTTCGGACGCTTTTGGTTTCCACATCAACGATGTGAACAGTCCCGCTAAACATCATATCATCCGCTTTTGGGGAGGGCGACGAAACAAAAGCAATCTGCTTCCCATCCGGTGACCAACGCGGCTCACTGACGTGGAAATCGCCCGATGTTAGTCTATGAGATTCGTCCACATTAACGTTCTCATCTAACCCTTCCTCCGGCAAGTCGAAAAGAAGCGTAGGTTCATCATGCAACGCTTCAACATCAATAACCCACAAATGTTGCTGTTTGAAGTCATCCACCCCCATAACCATCCGGTCGTCTTGGGCTTTCTTTCGCCTCTCTTCAACCGCGCTATCTTTCTCGTCCTTGAGAAATGCGATCCTTTTTCCATCAGATGACCATCGCGGATTTGATGCGCCGTTGCTTACATGGGTAAGTTGTTTTGCTTCACCACCCTCAATCGGAATAATCCAGATCTGTGCCTTGTCGTCCCCCCGTTTTGAAACAAAGGCAAGGCGCGTGCTGTCAGGTGACCATTGTGGATTGTTGTCCCCATTCGGACCATTCGTCAATTGGAACGGTTCGCCGCCATCGGTTGAAACCAACCAAATATGGCCCCGGTGCTCGCTCTTTTCCGCTTCGAGGATTGGAACGGTTCGGACAAACACTGCCCATTTTCCATCAGGCGAGATCGCTGCTCCACTGAGTCCCCTCAACCCAACAATATCTTCCGGTTGAAGTGTTGGCAGCCCTTGACGTTTTTGAGTGTTCGCAGTCATGAGATTCTCTGCTCCTATCAATCATGGTGTTTAGAGAATAGATGTGGGAAAGTCGGGACAGTTGTGGTAAAATATCTTTTGACCCAATAATCTGAGTTTCGGTAGAAGAATATTATAAAACGAAAAGATTGCTCAAAACAAGCGAATCCGATAATACCCCATTTACCAGACATTTTCAAGTCCCTATTTCATCAAGGACTCCGAGAATCGGAGACCGTTTTGCAAGGGCTGAGACCTGCAATAGCGGCGATCACATCTGAGGACATTAAAAAAAGGAGAAGGGAGAGAACAGGCGTTCCGCCAATGGATATGAAAAACGTGGATGAAGACGCTCTTTTTGACCTCGCACAGCAAGAAAATGATCAGATAGATCTGGCGACGGGTGCCCTCCTCATTGCCAAAGACGCCTATATCGATCTGGACATTGAAGTGTATCTACAACGGTTGAATCAGATGGCTGAAGAACTCCAATCACAGATCGGAGGGGAAACGGATACGCGTGACCAGATTAACCACTTAAACCGCTATCTATTTGAGACACAGGAATTCGCGGGCAGCAGCCAAGAAAATTATTACGATGTACGGAATAGTTATCTTAACGAGGTGCTTGAGCGCAAAATTGGCATTCCTATTACGCTTTCAGTTGTGTATATGGAAATTGGTAAGCGAATTGGGTTGCCGTTGGTAGGAGTCGGTTTCCCCGGCCATTTTATCGTTAAACATCGAGACTTAGAGACCGTAATCGACCCCTTTGAGAAAGGAAAAATCTTGTCCGATGAAGCTCTCTCTGAAAGATTGACCCAGATTTTTCGTGAGCCCGTGCCGACGCATCCCCGCTTCCTGCAAGCGGTTACGCATAAAGAGATTCTCGCACGGATGCTGCGAAACCTAAGACAAATTCACTTCAGGGAGGGCGAGTACGAGAAAGCAGTGAGGACCGCCGAGCAGATCACATGGCTCGCTCCTCAATCCGCACAAGACTACCGAGATCTCGGCTATCTGTACTACCAAGTCAATGCATACGCCAAGTCTCTGGACTCCTTCAACGCCTATCTTCATCTATCGGACGATCCCCCAGATCAGGAGGAAATTCATAGGAATATCCGTGTCCTAACCCAACAGATTGCCAAACTGAATTAGCTGTACCCAAGGCATACACCCGAATCTTCCTGTAATTTAACCCCCTCCTACATCAACACACGAAGGGCGAACAAATAGAATTAAGGAGAAACTGTATGGACCGTAAACTCCGTTTCGCCGTGATTGGTGCCGGTAGATTTGCCGAAGAATGTCAGATTCCCGGCTTGCAGCGCCACCCCAATGCAGAAATTGTCGCACTGTGTCGACGCAACCGTGATTTGTGTGAACAAACCGCACTTAAATTCGGCGTCCCTAAAGTCTACACAGACTACGCAGACGTGATCGCCGATGATACGATCGATGCAGTGACAATCGTGACACCAAACGCCTTTCACCATCCCATTGCGGTAGAAGCAATCCAAGCGGGAAAGCACGTTTTCTGCGAGAAGCCCTTAGCAATGAATGCCACCGAGGCACGTGAGATGTGTGACATAGCAGAAGCCAGCGGCAAAATCCATCATGTCGCGTTCACATTCCGCTACACACACTGCCTCTATAAATTGCGCCAAATGTTCAAGAACGGCAAAATTGGCAAACCGCTCTATGTTCGTATTCAATGCGATGGTTGGAACGCACTGCAATCATCGGCAACAGCAGCATGGCGCAACCAAAGAAGCCTTTCTGGACTCGGTATGCTTGGCGATATGGGATCGCACTTTTTTGATGCGATCCGATGGGTATGTGGCGATATTACACAGGTGTGCGGTGTGTTACATAACGTGCCACGCGTTCGTCCGCATGTCAGCACAGGTGAACCGACTGCAATTGATACCGATGATCTCGCTGCCGCTTGGTTTGAAACTGAATCTGGCTTGAAAGGACAGTTCTTTGTCAGCAGCATCACACCGCCACGCCCAGAAAATAAGTACATTGAGGTCGTCGGCGAAGAGGGTGCACTGTTCGCTTACTTAAGTCGTGGTCATCAAGAGGGTCTACGGTTTCGCCATCGGGACGGTGATTGGGAAACGATTGATCTGCCGCCCGAAGCTGCCGAAGGTAAGCCACATGCGTTGGGACGAATGATGGGCAGTTATGTTGATGGAATTCTCAGGGGAAAGCTTAATCCGGATCGAGATCCCTCTTTCCTCGATGGCTGGAAGGTACAGTTGGCAATTGATGCAGTTGCCGAATCTGCCGAACAAAAAAAGTGGATCGATGTAGGAAACAGAACAGTCCATCAATGATGTGTAATAATAAACTAATGTATTTTTTTCTTGACCGCATATACATATTGGCATACAATTAATAGTAATGTGTCGATAATATATAGAAATCTCTTAGTCGTTTGGGCGATTTCTGCGTTTTAACAGTGCGTGCAAGGTTAGGGCACGAGCATTTCACTTTTTGCAAGGTTTTCTGCGTGAACAATCGGTGGCTGAACGCTCGACACTGGCTCTGTACATCTTTCCAGTCAGGAACTTACAGTGTGCGTCTCTCCATCGACTGGTAAATCGTCTACCACAGAAAGATACACTGCTTTAACATCTCATGCTAAGGTGATACAAAAGGTTATCCAACTGTTGACGCAAACTATTTTTGGAGGTAACAAATGAGCGCGAAAAAAACCTCAGGGGCTTTGATGACCTCGTTGATTGTTCACGGAGTCGCCTTCTTCGTCACGGGTATCTACCTCGTTACCCAAACCCAGCAGTTCAAAGATTTAGTCGGTGCCGAAGTGCTGCAGGCAAAGGAACCCCCTAAGCCACAAGTTCGGAAACCGGTCATCAAGCCGGTGGTCAAACCAACCGTTCCGACCACAAATACAGTGGTCGTCGAACAGGTTCAGGTCCAACCCAGAGTGACGACAGCAGCCGTCGTGCGTCCGACCTCCGTGCAACCGCAAACCGTTTTGGAATTCTCCAATAAAGTGGTGAAGTTGGAAGCACCACTCAATCCTAACGTTCCCAAAGTAACAAGCCCGAATCAGCCCGTACCACAAGTCGTTACACACGCCGACCTGCCGGTTTCTGATGCGCCAGGGGCGTTGGCATTCTCCGCACCCGTCGCAACAGCTCCAAGCGCCGCAGCCGCTAACATTGGTCGTGGTATCGGCGGTATCGTGCAGGTGAAGGTCGCCTTTGCGCGTCCCAAGGGACTTGCCATGGTCGAAAATGTCGGTGCTGTTCGCGATGCTTTGAGCGATGTCGTTGAAAACATTACGCTCGGTAACGTTGAAGTGCCTCCACTGCCCCGTGGTGAACCCGGTGGGCGTGTCGTTGGTCGTGGTGCCGATATTCGCGGTGTCTTCCGCTTCACCCGTGTCCGCCACAGCCTCGCTGACTGGTGGGCTGATGCCTCCTCGCTGAACGCTTTCACCAAATGGCTCAATGAACGTACCAAGATTAAGACAGACATGAACGTCGAAGGCGGCGCGTTGAAACTGAACGATGCTAACCTGATGAAATGTCCGTTAGTCTTCATGACGGGGCATGATCCCGCACACGTTCGTTCCAAGAACCTAATGGGTCGCCAATATGGCGGCGGTAAGATGGACAGCCGATTCTCTGAGACAGAAATGGCTCAGTTGCGGCGATACCTTGTCGAAAAAGGCGGTCTCCTCGTCTTTGATGACTGCGGTATTGATGCGGCAGCCCAAGCGATGCCTCGTTTATTCTTGGCACAGATGCGATATGTGATGCCAGAATATCAGGTTCAACGGATCCCAAACAATCATGAAATGTACGATAATTTCTATGAGATGGGTGGTCCGCCAACCGGATTCGACATCTTCTGGTGGGGATCTCGTCCAGGCAGACGGAACTTCCTCGAAGGAATCTCTGTTGGCGACAAAATCACGGTCATTTTGGTCCGCCGTGACTACATGTGCGCGATGGAATCGGTCAGCTTACCAACCCGTTCCGTCAAATACTCACCCGGTGTCTATCGTTTCATGACCAACGTCGCAGTTTATGCCCTGACATCCGGCGCGATTTCGGACTATTCTGGATATGTGCCAGAAGATAGACTGGCGCAGCAGAAGCTGCCAACCGAAGCGCCAGAAGCAGCAAAAATTGGGGCACTTGAATAGGATCCTTTGATTCGGACACCTCTCGAATCAACCTAACATAAAAAGCAGCCATTTACTTGGCTGCTTTTTTTATTGCCTTCCCAGCCAAGAAGGAGATTCGTATGGAAGCGCACAAGGCGCAGTTAGCATTTTCAGAGACACAGTTGCGCCCACTCTACATCGAAGGGTACACCGACCAACTCAGCTATGCGCCAAGTGACGAGATCGGGTTTCATATTTCTACCAGCGCCTCAGAGTATTCACTGGAAATTGAGCGTGTTGGTGCAACCCGTGAGGTGGTTTGGAGCGAGAAAGAACTCCCCGGATCCGCGTACCCGATCCCAGAGGATGCCTCGTCGCACGGATGCCGCTGGCCCACCAGTTTCAAGCTACGTGTGCCGGATACATGGCGGAGTGGCTACTATGAAGTCTCAATGCGCGCAGAAGATAACGGTGGGGACTTCACGTACAGAAATCGTCGGACCGCTGAAGGCACAATGCACTTCATCGTGCGGTCTGCACAGCCGGGACGCGACACCAAAATCCTACTTCAACTTGCGACGAACACCTATAACGCCTATAATAACTGGGGTGGATATAGCGTCTACGGTTATCACGGTCACAGCAACCTACAAGGGCATCGCGTCTCCTTCGACCGACCGATGGGCGGACTTTTTAGCAGATGGGAATCGTTCTTTGTGGAATGGGCCGAACAGAATGGCTATACACTCGATTACGCCGCTAACAGCGATCTTGAGTTTAACCCAGAAATTTTGGAGGGATATCGACTGGTGTTAAGCATCGGGCACGACGAATATTGGTCTAGCGGGATGCGAGACAATCTGGAAGCGTTCATCGCTGACGGCGGGAATGCTGCATTTTTTAGCGGGAATTCGGTCTGCTGGCAAGTCCGCAGCGAAGACGAAGGACGCGCGTTGACCTGCTGGAAGCAGTGGTACAACATGGACCCCATCTACAAGACAGGGGACTATCGAACTTTGAGCACCTTATGGAGCCATCACCTCGTTGATCGCCCTGAGAACGAACTGACCGGCGTAGGCTTTCTTCACGGTGGATACCATCTCAGTCACGGTCAGTTCATGGACGGCTCAGGTGAGTATACGGTCCACCGTCCAGAGCACTGGATTTTTGAGGGAACAGACCTCAAGCAGGGAGACGCCTTTGGTGGTAAGCACACCATCGTAGGCTACGAGTGTGACGGCTGCGAGTTAAAAATTGTAGATGGGCTTCCTGTCCCAACACATCGGGATGGTACGCCCGACAACTTCCTCATTCTCTGTACTGCCCCAGTGCGCTGGCACCCAGACGACGCTGAATGGTACGAGCGTTGGGATAGAGGTCGCACCGGCGCTGCAACGATGGGGATTTATACCCGCGGGGGAACCGTTTTCACCGCCGCTACAACCGATTGGGCGCATGGATTGCAAGGCGGTGATCCGGTTGTGGAGCGTATCACACAAAATGTGCTAAACCGGTTATCTCATTAAAACGGATAAGGTTTACAAGCTCCCCCGATGTCCCTGCTCAATGGCTTCACACAGTTCCATCGTCTTCACCGCCTCCTCCATCGGGCTCCAAGGTGCAGTGTCGTTCAGGATGCAGTCAGCGAAGTGACTTGTCTCGTTAAAGTCAGGTCCACCGACCGCGTCGAGGTCAAGTGGTTCTTCACACAACGCACCATCTAAGTAAAGGGTGATTTCTGGTGTGCGTGTCAAATCGAGGTATGCAGACATATCCTCGGTGTGGACCTCGGCGGACTGAATCCGATAACCGACCCCATAGTGGCTCATCATTGTGCCGTGGCAACCATTATCAAAGGCAATGACAGCGTTGTAGCGAGGTGTGCCTTCCCGTTCACCATTCCACGAATGACCGTACACCTCCACAGCGGTTGCCGCTTCAGTCGGTGTACGACCTGCCATCCAGCGTAGCAGATCGACATGGTGGATTGCGTCGCAAATAATCTCTGGCGGCGCAACCTCTCGGCGTCCCGGGAGCTGCAACCCCGATGGCGGCTTATGATAATTTGCCGCGACCTGCACCGCGCCACCACGTTCCTGTAATAACTTTCGCACCGCCAACACCTCTGGTTTGTAGCGGCGGTTGACGGATAAAATCGCTTTGCCCTTACTCTTGCGAGCAGCGTCAAGCATCTGCCGTGTTTCTCCGACGTTCATCCCCGGCGACTTCTCGACCGACGTATGTAGGTCACGTCCCAAACACTCCACCACAATCGGCAACAGATGACCGGGCATAGTAACAATGTAGACGACATCAAGGTCCACCCGATCTAGCATCTCGCGGTAATCGCTGAACGCAGATTCAGGTTCATGGGTGAGTTTTGCCTGCTCCAACCGTTGGTCGTCAATCTCTGCGATCGAGATAAGGTCCATTCGGGGCTCAGCTTTAACCATCGCAAAATGCCCCTGTGCGTGTCCACCGCAGCCGATAATACCGACTTTCAGATCCGCCATTGTGCAACTTCCTCCCTCTTTGCTAACCGCCGCCCGTTTGTGTCCATCGCTGAACGTTTTGGGATCTCTACTATCAATCCACGCTTTAAGAAGCGGGGGTGACTATCTACCCACACCCGTTTTGGGACGAGTAGCAATCACCCGCGATTCACGGACTAACCTTAAAAGAAAACTGGATTTGACCACGCCTTCTTGCCAGTCTCATCGGTAATCTCAACACGGACGTACTTAATGCCGCTCGGCAATTCATACGTTTCCTCAGTCAGTGCCTCGCCTTCGGGGGCAACCACACGTTTGCCACGACTGCGCTGCGCTTTGAATACGATAGACTGTGCAGGCGAACACTTCACACTAACACTCCTCTTCTCTTCACCTTCATCTACCACATCCAGATCGATTATTTCTGGGCCAAGGGTTGAATAGAAAGCCCCGGTGCGAAACGCTGTCATAATAGCGTCGGTGGTTAGTTCAGGGGCCCGCACCATGACCCAGCCGTGAAAACAGTCGTGCTCGGTGCCGTGGGCGTCGTCTGAGGCAATGCCAAAGACCGGGCGCCCCGCCTTATCTAACAAATCGTCCCACGCCTGTTCGGAAAAGCCTTTGCCAATGCCCATACAGGTGTCGTTATAGACTTCAACCGCAAAGTATCCACTCAACGGTAGATAGTCCAGTAGCGTATGTCCACACCAATAGGGATGGCACAGCACCGCCTCACCGCCCTGCCGTTTGATCTCTTCGATTACCGCGTTGGGATGCAGCTCAGCGCAGTTGATGCGCTCATAGAGGTTTATAGCAACGATATGATATGTGTCGCCGCCATAGGGGTTGCTGGGGTGGACTTCACTGCCGGAGATTGCCAAGAAGCCGTCCCTGCTGTGGGCGGAAACATCGTTGACCTTGCGATGGTCAGTCAGCACCAAGAAGTCGTAGCCCGCTTCATGGTAAGCCGCAAAACGATCTGCCATCGGCAGTCTTCCATCAGATTCGGTGCTATGGCTATGGGTATTGCCACGATACCACTGTCCGGACTGTTTGAAGGGATTAACGTTTGACATAAAAAGTCTCCTTGTTGGTTTCGAGGGTGTGGTTGGACTGTTGTATTCTATCACACCGCTTTCAAAACGAAAACAGAAAAAACAATCCAAAACCGCCGAAAAAAAGATTTACGATCCGGGTGCAGTCGTGTAAAATATAGTTGAGGAGATCAGCATAAATGAAGACGATTATTATCGGTGCCGGACGCGGCAGGCGGCTCATGCCGTTGACAGAAGATACGCCCAAATGCTTCGCAGCGGTTAAAGGAAAACGCATCCTAGATTGGATACTTGAAGCGTGGCGTGCAGCAAATGTAGCAGATATTGTCTTCGTCGGCGGATATCAAATTCAACGCATCCAAGGTGATTACCCTGCCTTCCGCTTTTACCATAACACCGATTGGCAGCAGAATAATATTTTAGCCTCGCTCTTTCGCGCCGAAGCCGAAATGAACGAGCCTTTTGCTTGTACTTATGCAGATATTATCTATCGACCTTGGGTGACGCAGAAGCTGATGGAGACCCCTTACGACATTACGCTTGTCGTCGATACCGCTTGGCGGGAGCGTTACGCAGCGCGTACACTTCACCCCGAAAATGATGGCGAAAAAGTCCTTGTAGACGGAGCGCGAGTTACAAAAATCAGCCGTGATATAGCGTCCGAAGCTGCGCACGGTGAGTATATCGGTGTCGCGAAATTTAGCCAACGCGGGGCACGTCTTCTCCGAGATCATTTCCATCGGGCTTGTCATGAATATAACGGCACAGCCTTTCAGGGAGCAGCCTCCGTGCAGAAAGCATATCTGATCCAACTCTTTCAGGAGATGGTTGAGCAGGGGGTAGAAATTCATAAGGTAGATATTGCGGGCGGGTATTACGAAATCGACACCACGCAGGACTATGAGCTCGCAAACGAAGTTTGGTAGACTAAGTGAATGCGTTGCTCGAAATTTCGTCATCCCAGGATTGGCGCGTGTGAGAAGAATTAGAACAGGAGAGCCCTTATGCAAATTCTTAATCTCGAATCAGGAACAGCTTTCCAGATGGGAAAAGGAAAAAACTGGCGGGTCGTGCATCCCGATATGGGTGCGACACAGATAACCCTCAACCACGGTCAACACGCCCCCGGTCAAGAGTTCACACAACATATCCACGACGAATCGGAGGATATGATTGTGGTTCTTGAGGGTGGAGGTCATATTCGGCAGGGGGAGGTCTATACGCCAATTATTGCGGGCGACGGGATCTTTGTACCAGCCCGCGAGGTTCACGGTACTGTCAATACAACAGACCAACCAGCGCGGCTTATCAGTTTCCAATCCCCGCCAGACATGGCACTGTATCGCGGTGAACGAGACCATCCTAACAGCTCACCTAAGCCAGAATCAGGGCATCGAAGCAATGTGCAAGTGATTCCAATGGCAAAATCAGGACCGGTGTTCGGCAAATCAGGAGATTGGCGTAGCGTTGTGTCGCCACGGAAAGGGAGTCAACATCTGTCGCTCGATTACGTCCAACTCAATATGGGCGAAGCATTTACACACGAACCCACCACCACAGAATCGGTTTATGTGCTGATTGGTGGGGAAGCAGCAGTAACAACAAACGGGGATACATCATCACTTGGCCTGAGAGATGTGCTTTTTCTCAAGCCTAAAGATACCTTCTCCCTATCACAGGTTGGCAGCGAGCCGACCACGCTGCTTCACTGTTGGGCATTAGGAAAATAGATAATCCAAAGCATAGAAACAGGGAAACAGATTCATAATTTTGAGACAAATTTGCCTCAACGTCTATCAAACTTATGCAATTACGTTTCACGCTTTACGCACGGAGGCATATTACGCATGAAAGAAGAAGCTGGTGATCTGACGGTCTCCAGACAAGGCAGTCAGGTCGTAGCAAAAAGTAATCTATTCCAAATTAATTTCGACCTTTCCAAAGGGACCTGGAACTACACTGATAAAACGGGCTATAACGTTATCAGAGACGCATATACAAAAGTCATTTTACAAGATGGAACAGCCCTGACAACACTTGATCCGGGAATTTCGGAGTTCATTACCAATCCTACCACCGAAGACGAGTTTGGCATCTACCAACCCGTTACATTTTCGCACCAACCCGAAAAGCATGGCATACGGACCCACCTCCACCTGAAATGTTATCCCAGAAAATCTTATATTGTATTAACTGTCAGCGTAAAAAACACCGATGAAGAACCCATTGCGTTAGAACAGATTTCCACTATCGACATCTCCCCTCACAACGGTAAAGCCAAAGGCGGCATCTATCTCGGAGGCGCCCCATCGGGCTATCACACATTTCTGGATATGAATACGCCGATAGCATCGGGTCTTACAGAGATTCATGACGGCTTTCACATCAATGAAGACGGTTCCACCACCTCCTGTTACAATGGAGTTCTCTACGATACAGAAAGCAAGCGATCACTTGTTTTCGGCTTCCTGAGTTTTCAAAAATGGTGGTCTGCTGTCCAAATGGGATATGATGGCAGCACACAACGGGGAAAGGAAGAGAACCACGGCGTGAATCACTGGGCACTCTACCATAAGTGTGAAAATCACATCTGCCGTCAAGGGGAAGAGGTGTACGCCGAACCTGTTTATCTGAACTTTGCACATCAAGGGTGGGAAGCATACAACCACTACGCCGAGATGCTAGGACACAGTGCTAAACCGAAATCGCTAAGTCGTGTCTTCTCTGGCTGGTGCGCACAAGACAGCGAGGACGAATTGGTCAACGATGCCAAAATCTCCGAACAGATTGAACAAATCACCAAAAACCGATTATCTGACCCATCGCTTCCCGGCGGTTTTGAGTACGTTCAGATTGGAAAGGGCTGGGAAGCATCAGCCGGCAGCTTTCAAGCAGACGCGCAAAAGTTTCCAAAGGGAATGAAATCAGTCGCCGATCATATTCATGCCAAAGGATTGAAAGCAGGAATCCTATTCACGCCGTTTTGCGTGGAGACCAACTCCAAGCTTTTGAGAACGCATCCAGAGTATTTCCTGCAAGAGCGTAACACAAAGAAACCGGCTTCCATCACTTTACCAGAAGACGGGAAAGAGGTAGCACTGCTTGATGTTTCGCAACCGGGGGCGCAGGCACATATCCGCGAGAACATCCGAAAATTGATTGACGAATGGGGATATGATCTGGTCAAAGCGGACTTACTCGCATACTCCACAGGACCGCTGGCAGAACTGAACAACTTTGTGGCGCATGACGCATCGCTCACCACTGTTGAACTTTATCGACTTGGGGTTCAGTTACTGAATCAAATTGTCAATGAGAATGATAAGGACGTTGTGCTTGCAGCCTGTAATACATGTCGGGGACCAAGCATCGGCGACTTTGTACTGAATGAAACGGCCTCAGGTTACAGCGGCTATATCGGCGAAGCAGATTGGGAGAGCCCACAAGGGTTAAAGCCGATTGCCAATGCCCATGCCGCGCATCTTCCGATATATGGCAACGCATGGACAAACGAGTTTGGCAGCCTTACCGTCAATGAACCACTCCCTCTGAACGAAGCACTCATTGCAATGACAATGGCAGGCATGAGCGGCGGGGTGGTCACTTGCGGTGATGACTTCACAACACTCAAACCGGAGCGGGCGGAATTGCTCGCCAAGATTTTTCCACTAATAGGCGATTCCGCAACACCCGTTGATCTCTATGACAGCAAATTCCCGCAAATCTGGAATCTACCGGTGACATCCCCCAACGAATCCTACAATGTCGTTGGTGTATTCAACTGGACAGACAGAATGGCAGATGTCGATTTTAATTTGGAATCGCTCGGCTTGGCTCGATCTCGATACTACCTCGTGCACGATTTCTGGAACCGTGAATTCCTCGGGAATGTGCGAGAACGGGTAGCACTGTTCGATATTCCTTCCCGCTCTGTCAAACTGCTGTGTCTACGCGCAGAACAGAATGTTCCCCAACTACTCGCCACAGATATCCACCTCACACAGGGGGCCGTGGATGTTCTATCCGCCGGTTGGGATAAACGAAGCCAAAGTTTCTTAGCGGTATGCAAACCTCCAAGGCGCAGCAAAGCGACACTGTTCATTCATGTGCCTCAAGGTTTCGTTCCCGCCGCAATCGCGTGTTACGGCGCCGACTACCACTTTCGATGGGATAGACAAATCTATGAAATTGAATTCAATTCAAGCACACCACTCGTACAATTCAGCGTTCAATTTGCCAAAACATCGGGATAAAACAACCTTTCACGCCCCGATAAAATCGGGAGATTTTGTTGTGCTCAACACGACATAAGAGGAGGCTTTATGGACTACCCCCAAGTATTAAGGGAACTTGAGGATCTGGTTAACGAGACCTATAGCCTATGGGATCACAACCGCGTTGGGTTCCAATGGCGACACTACACCTGGAACCATACAATGCGGGTGCGTGCCATGAGCATGGAACTCGGCAGGCGCGAAGGCGGCGATGTCGCCAAACTCGAAGTAGCGGGAACGCTGCACGACATCACCAAGCGGTATGACGGTGAAATCTTGTCGGACGAGAACGGTAAACGGGTCGTCAATCACGACGGACTTTGGCTGAATGAACAACTCATGCCGAGTCGAGAGAACCTCGTCACCCGCCTCTATGACGAACACAATCTCGGCGGCACCGTCCACCATGAATCCGGAGCAGTTGTCGCCGAAAAGATACTGGCGATGTACGATTTTGATCAAGATTTTATCGACGCTGTTCGCGCGATTGTGCTCGCACATCTGAAGCCGATGAACCTCACCGATGAACGCTACGATTTTCTCTACGGGAACGTCGAAAATCAGATCCTCTATGACGCGGATACAATGGACCCCAATGTCGGCTATACCGCATTTTTCCGCAATGTCCACATCCACAGCTACTCCGCTATCCGGCGCAACGGCAAGTTTGATCTTGCAGAGTATGCCCAAAGTCTGCCTCGCTGGGTAAATTCCAAGCAGGCTTTCGTCGAACATCTGTTGACAGAATCAGCAAAAGAGGTCGGGCAGGCTCGGCAGGACAGAAACGCGGAGTTAGTGGACAAGATTGCGGCGGAAGTCGGAGATATGGAGACAAACCGAAAATACGGGCTGCTTGGCGTCATCGAATACTTCGTCAGCGACACCGAAGATCCGCACTTCATGAACCAATTAGCACACCTCAAAGAGGGTTGGATCCCAGAACGTCAGAAATGGCTCGACGAGGAAGAGACCACAAGCGCAGCTCGCGATCGTGCGAGTGAGGCGTTAGATCGGGTGATCGATTTCACGGATACCCTTGAGCGTGAATATCTGGGCGAAATTTGAGGGAGAGCGGACGAGAAAATTTTTCAGGAACAACGATATTTTGTGTAACCGAAGGATTGGGGCGGCTCAATCCCTCAATTCCTGTAGACACTACTTTATACTTTACTCTTCAACCAACTGTCTTCCAGCAAACCCGGCATCAACCTCGTGCCAGTATAAGACCGCTTCTTCTCCGGATCTCCAGCAGAGGTAGACCTCCCTACCCTCCCGAAGGTGAGGGAAGTCAATTAGCCCCGGATTTATATCTTTTATCGTGCACCCATAAGACTGAATTTCTTCAATAGCGTCCCGAAACTTTCCTGTCAATTCGAGAAACTGCGGTGTTTTTCGATGCCCACCGTTGTGACGAATGACCTCAAAGAGTGGAGTCAATTCCGCCCCAAGCTCCTCTAACTCCTCCCGAAACTCCCTCAGTTCTGACAGTTTCTGCTCTAACATAGGAATCAATCGGTTCGCTTCTTCCACTGTAAAATACCGCTTTCGTCGCATTATTCACCCAACCTTTATGCCAAGATAAACTATAATATTGACTTCATATATGGTGAATTAGAGAAATAAGTAGACACTTACCAATAACTCCAACCTTCGAGAAGTTGCCAAAGTCCCCTGACAAGTGGTACATCCCGCCTGCCTGCTCTCGGCTTGTCCCGATTCATCGGGATTCATCGGGCCTGCCCCGATCCTATCGGGGGATTTATCGGGGGCGGGATTTAGGGAGTTGGCTGTGCATCGAAGGTGCATAAGTAATTCTAAAATCTACCATAATAACGATTTCCAGAAGTGTAACCCATATTTCATAAAATGTCAAAAGAGTTAAAACCGTGGAGGCTCTCACCAGTGCGTATCAGCAGTCATCTGTTTCCCTTTACCTATTTCTATACATGCGTTGGCTCTCTTTTCGCCCTCAGTGCCACTGTTATTCTGATGTTCACCTTCTGTGGGGTCGGATCAGCCGACCAAAATTCGACAGATACGCAACCATACGGACTTGATCGACGGATCCCGTGGGAAACATCTCGCGTCGTGGGTGCCCCTAATCCCACCGACGATCTCTCAATCTTAGGGCGCGAAACGGACCAGTTCGTAGAGGCAGGAAAAGCGATCTTCAACGGGAAGGGCTCGTGCTACTCCTGTCATACACTGAACCCCTCCGCACCACCGGGCAGGGGACCCGACCTCACTAATATTGGGGTGGCGGCTGCAACCCGAAAACCGGGTATGGGGGCGAAAGCGTATCTCATCGAGTCCCTCTACGACCCAACCGCATTCCTCGTCCACGGGTACGGTAAGACCATGACGCCCGCGTGGAGACCACCGACCAGTCTATCGAATTTAGAGATTGAAGCTGTTATCGCATTCCTTCAGAGTCAGGGAGGAGCGGTAGACCTCACACACTTTGAACCACCAGTTGATATACAAGCCGTCGCAAAGGAGATGGAGGCACGTCCGCTTATCCATGCCGCAGACGCCGAGCGCGGAGCGGATGTATTCGTCAATGTTGTCAAGTGCGTCGCGTGCCACGATGTCAGTGGGATTGAGAAACCGGAGGGGCAAATCCTCGACGATGGTGTTGAGGTTTTTCCGGGACCCGACCTCACCGATATCGCCGCACTAAACAGCATCGGTTATATCGAGGAATCCATTCTGAAACCCAACGCCGAGATTGTGCGAGGGTACGGTGTGGCATCCATCGTAACCGGCGGCGTGGTGCTTCAGGGAACGCTCATCTCACAGGACAGCGAAAAAATCGTCCTGCATATCGAAGAATCAGCGGAACCGACGGAAAGGACGCTTCCTTTGAGCGAAATTGACCTTGAACCCATCGAAGTGTTAACGGATCTGGCGGAGCAAGGATATTTTTGGGTTCAGGTGACGCCTAACAATTCGGAACCGATCCGCGGAGATCTCGTCCAAGAGGATGAAGAGACCCTGACGCTCAAGGTCGAGGACGCCCCCAACGGGATCCAAACGGTGCTAAAATCGAACCTGAAGACCTACGTCACTGTCACCTTATTTGACGGCGAGTCAATAGTCGGAACGTTAGTCTCTGAAGACGAGGATCAGGTTGTTATAGAGGCTAACAGCGTAAAACACACTATCGACAAATTCGATATTGACGAGGGGCCAACCTACAGTCGCGCTTTTGGGAAGCGAATCAACGTCAAATCCGCAATGCCGGACAATTACGCACAACTCCTGTCGGTCAATCAGCATTACGACCTACTCGCATTTCTATCCACACTGACCGGCAAAACGTCAGGATCAGAATCCGGCCCAGCCATATCGCTCCGTCCCAAACAAACATTCACCAAATTTCCGTTAAATCAACCGGTGTATATCGAACCTGAACCGGGCACCGATCAACTCCTCGTCATCGAACTGGGGGGCAAGATCCGCCGCTTCAAAGACGATCCAGACGCGGGAAATGCCGAATTTCTAATTGACACAGGTCGTGAAACCTACGGCTTGACGTTCCACCCAAATTACGAAGAAAACGGCTACCTCTACGTGGTCAGCAATGGACCGATAGGGGGAAAAGTTACTGAGACCAGAAACTATGTTTCGCGCTTTACGGTAGATCGTCAACCGCCGTACGGCTGTGATCCGAACTCCGAACTGATTATCTTGGAATGGCTATCAAACAACCATAACGGCGGCGATCTCGCGTTCGGTCCCGACGGCTACCTCTACATCCCCGCCGGCGACGGTGCGATGGACTCCGATACCAACCTTACCGGCCTCCCCGGGAGTTACGATAGAGATCCAAAGGGGCAAGACCTCAGCAACCTGCCCGCGACTATCATGCGCATTGATGTCGATCATCCAGAGGCGGGGCGCCCCTATTCGATTCCGAGCGATAACCCTTTCCTCCACCTTGAGGGAGCGCGTCCCGAAATTTGGGTCTACGGCATCCGCAACCCGTGGCGAATCACCTTTGACCGCAAGACTGGACATCTGTGGGCAGGAAATGTCGGGCAAGATCGGTGGGAGATGATTCATCTGGTGCAGCGCGGAGCCAACTACGGCTGGAGCCTTTACGAAGGTAGCCATCCCTTTTTCCTAAACCGCAAACAGGGACCCACGCCTATTGTCAAACCGACGGTCGAACACCCCCACTCCGAGGCTCGTTCAATCACCGGGGGCGTTGTCTATTACGGGTCAAAGTTTCCAGAACTACGGGGTGCCTACGTCTACGGCGACTACGCAACCGGAAAAATGTGGGCACTGCGCCACGACGGGGAGCAACTTATCTGGCATCGGGAAATCGGTGATACAACACTACAGATCGTGAGCTTCGGTGTTGACCACAACGGCGAAATACTTATCGTAGATCTGGCGCGTGGTCTCTATCAATTAGAGCGCAAGCCCAAGTCCACAGAAAGGCTTCCGACCCGCTTGAGTGAAACGGGTATGTTCATATCAGTTAAAAATCATCAGGCCGATCCGGGGCTGATCCCCTACTCAGTTAATGCGCCGCTGTGGGCGGACAGCGCACACGTAGAACGTTTCATCGCACTACCGGGGGATTCCCAAATCGAGATGTCAACCGCGGATGGGGTCGGTTGGACCTTCCCGGACGGAACCGCACTGATCCAAACCTTCGCGCTCAATCTGGAAGCGGGAAATCCCAACTCCACACACCGAATCGAAACACGGATGCTGACTCGACAACAGGGCGAGTGGGTGGGATATTCTTACATCTGGAACGATGAACAAACCGACGCAACCCTTGTCGATGCCGCTGGGACAGATCGCGTCTTCACGATTCAGGATTCAAGTGCCCCCGGAGGCAGCAGAGAACAGTCTTGGCACTATCCCAGTCGAGAGGCGTGTATGGATTGCCACAGCCGTGCCGCCAACTACGTCTTAGGACTCACCACACTCCAAATGAACAAGGTCCACAATTACGGGGCAGTTTCGGATAATCAGCTGCGGACGCTGAATCATATCGGTGCTTTCAAGAAGCCGCTATCGAAGTCCCCGGAGGAGTATTCCAAGTTAGTTGATCCGTACAATCCCAAAGAACCGCTTGAGGCAAGGGCACGGTCATATCTACACGCTGCCTGTGCAAACTGCCATGTCCACACAGGCGGCGGCAATGCCCGTATCGTGTTAGATTTCAAGACGGACATAGACCAAACCTACAGCGTCGATTTCCGCCCGCAGCACGATACTTACGGCATCCCCGACGCAATGCTCATCGCACCGGGTGACCCAGAGCGTTCAATCCTTTACCAACGCGTCGCCCGGAGTGGCAAAGGCAAAATGCCACCTCTCGTGACCTCACAGAAAGACGAACAAGCAGCGCAACTGTTATTCGACTGGATCTCACAGATGAAACCAACCCCTGAAAACCAGGAGCGTTAGACGAACTCTTGTTCAGGAGACTGTTGTCCCTCGCTCAACAACCATATCACCAAGCGAAAAGATTTCGCTGATAACCGATACCAAAAGGAAGGATAAACATGGCAAATCAATACCGTGTCTGTATTGTAGGATGTGGCAGGATGGGTGGAACCATCGACGAAGAGGTAAGCAGGGGACCCAATAAGCCTTTGCCCTATTCTCATGCCGCGGGATATACAGCTTATGAACGGACGACCATTGTTGCCGCGTCGGATGTCGTGGAAGAAAAGGCGAAATATGTCTGCTCAAAGTGGGATATCCCCAAACAATATGCGGACTATCGGGAGATGATAGAGAAAGAGAAGCCCGATATCGTCAGCGTAGCGACCCGTCCGGGCAATCATGCGGAAATCACCATCTTCGCAGCAGAACACGGGGTGAAAGGGGTGTACTGCGATAAGCCGTTGTGTGCTTCGATGGAGGAAGCCGATGCAATGGTCGATGCCTGCGAGCGGTATGGAATGAAATTTAATCTGGGGACACAACGTCGGTACACCCCCGGCTATCTCAAGATGCGGGAAATTGTGGAAAGTGGCGAAATCGGCGAGCTGCATTCAGTCATCGCCTATTCCGGCGGTTCCGCGCTCTGGGGATACACGCACGCTGCGGACATGCTCCTCTTTTTTGCAAGTGATTCCGAGGTCGAATACGTTCAGGGCAACGTCGCTGTCGAGGACGCAGATTTCGATGATAATCGTACCGACGCAGATCCATCCATCGTTATGGGATACGTCCGTTTCAAAAATGGGGCTCACGGGGTCAGTATCCCCGGAAGCGCTTACGAGTTTGAAGTCGATTGCAGCGACGGCACAGTGCGCTCCCTGAATAACGGAGCAGGTTTCCAACTTCGCAAACGGGGCGGAGAGTACAACCACATTGTGGATGTTGCGTTCCCGCCCTTTGTGCGGGAAAGCGGTACCGTCGGCTGCATTAAGGATATCGTCGAAGCAATCGAAACTGGTCGCGAAACAACAGGAAACATCCACCTCGCACGTATCAGCACAGAAATTACGATCGGCATCGTCGATTCACAACGTCAAAAAGGGGCACGGGTCGAAATGCCGATGGAAAATAGGTCCCTATATCTGGGCAGATGGTAATCCAAGGATGACCTAAGCGGTGAACTGAAACGCATAGAGTTTGCAGTCATACATCTGAAAATGCAAACGGATCGGAACCCCTGCGAGTCCGCTGACATCTGATTTCCCTTGGAAACGGACCGGCATAGCAACTGAGTTACCATTGTGTTCGTCGGAATCCGCCAAGGTATAGCCCTCAATCGGCTCCCCATCAGCGGACTGAATCTCGGCACGGAGAATACCGCCCGCACCTGTATCTACATTCAGTGTTAACCGATCGCCCGTAAATA
The DNA here is from genome assembly GCA_965220385.1 of Candidatus Poribacteria bacterium. GTDB lineage: Bacteria > Poribacteria > WGA-4E > WGA-4E > PCPOR2b > PCPOR2b. The sequence goes on from OZ244825.1 coordinate 4,567,674, forward strand.
TCAACGGCGGGGTGGTCAGTGTCCCACCCTCGTAAGGGGTATCCGCTGAAACGAAGCCGTCCAACCGAGAGACAGCTCGGAATAGCCCACTTCCTTTCGTCTCAGACCCCGGATCAACTTGGCTGGAATGGTCGAAATTTGATCCTTTGTAGTAGTGCCATAAGTCATCTCCCACCCTCACAACGCCGGGTGCCGCGTAAATCATCCGCGATGAGAGACTCCCCCACCGCCCAAGCCGCAGAAACGGTTTCCGCTGCCCTGCGTGCTGCCAGTTGATCCCATCCCGACTGGTCAGCAGCCGCACGTCACAAGTATCCGGAAAATTAATCTGCCGCTCATTCGGTATCTCTTTGCAATCCCAGTGATACAGGAAACTTGGCAGCATAAAGTAAGCATCCTGCGCGAAGGGATACTTCATGCAAGCGTTGGTATAGACATCCACGTACGATCCAATCCGGTCACGACAAGCGGGTGGCACTGGCGCGCGAAAATCCTCCGGCAATGCTTCAAACACAATCTCAGTCTCCGACCAACCATGAAAATCGTCCGACTCAACACGCCCAACAGAACGACCTTGGTAGCCCTCCTTCTGCGTCCGTGAACGGACGTATCCAACATATTTTTGAAGCCGCTCGTCCCAGAAAGGAACGTTCTGCGTATCGCAGTGGCGGGTATCGACGCGCTTGTCGTACACTTTCCAGTAGATTCCATCTTCGGAGTACATCGCCACCAAGCCTCCGGTTTTTCCAGACTCAATATCCTCCGGCGGAATCCGCTGCATCTTGGTCCAGAGTTTGTAACGTTCTTCGGGCGGACAGGCGGGATTCGTATCCCTGAAAACGGTCGCACCTTCCATCTCGCCGCGCGGTGCGTCGGGAAGACGTGGTGCAACGAGGTTGTTTTCTTTTGATCCCTGAAACTCAATGAGGTCCTGGTTCAGTTTCGTCCAGTGGACTCCGTCGTGCGATTCCGCATAAGCAATACCTCGTAAGATTTCCGATGATCCTTCCGGCAAAATTACGTCATACCAGAGCCGAAATCGATCGCCTTCCCTCAACACGGTATTGTAGGCACCGATGACCCCTTCCCACGGCCGATCCACTTCGAGCACCGGTTCAGGCAGCTGCTGCGGAGGATTCATCCTGAGAGTCACGCCATCGCTTTCAGCAACAAATTTCTCGTCGATAAACAGTTGTTTCTCTGAGTTGACAATGATCGGTGCATCTTTATCTGCCATACTGTAACCTCCGGTTATGTACCACCCTCTACACCGTTAGACTGAAGAATTGCCCAAGTCCCCCTGACAAGTGGTACATCCCGGTTTATCGAGGGCGGGATTTAGGGGGTTCGTTGTGGGTAGGAAGCGTCTAAGTAATTCTAAAATCTACGAATGATAGTCAATCGTTCTCATCAATCATACCTGCAGCACGAAGCACAGTCTCCTGAACAGTAAATTCGTGGTCGAGAGAACGGTCCGGCGATTTCTCGCCGCGAATATCCGCAATGAATGCGCGAAGGCTTTCGACATAGCGTGGACGGGGCTCCACCGACACCTCCTGCCAACCCTCAACATACCCATCCCGCGTTTCATCGAGACATAAGCGTAACGCCGGCGGCTCCAGCGGCTCAAGGATTGCGCTGCCGCGCGTCCCGTAGACCTCCAACCGCCTCGATGCTCCCGACGAAACCTCCAACCCCGTTGACTCGATCACCGCCATCGCGTTCGGATATTCAAAGACAGACGTTGTGTTATCCTGATACCACGGGAAGTCCTTATTCTCATTCTTCAAAAACGGTGTCACCCGTTCTGGACGCCCCAATAAAGCGACAAAGATATCGATCAGATGGCAGGCGAGTATAAACATAATGCCGCCCTCGCGTTCTCCGCGAGAATCCCACAGCTTCCACGCCTCTTCTGTCGAACCGCCAGACGCTATCCGTCCACGAACGGAGAACATGTCTCCAAGCTTGCCCGACCACGCCCAATCGAGGATGAACTGAAAACCCGCGTTGTAACGAAACATATACCCGAGTTGCACCAGCAACCCTTTCTCACGTGCAAGATCTAAAACGGTGCGGAACGCCTCCAAGTCATCGCCGGCGGGTTTATCGAGCCAAACATGCTTGCCGTGCTCAAGTGCCTCCTGTGCAAAACCGAGGTTCTCCGAGACTTTCCCTTGGATAGCGACCCCAACAATCGTTTCATCCTCCAGCATCTCCTCTTTCGATGAAAACCAGCGAACACTATTATAGGGAGGACCGCTGCCCAATGTATTACGAGTCTCCGGTGTCGGCTCAAAGATACCGCAAAAGTCTACATCATCGTTCTCCTGCATTACCCGTGCTTTTCCTGACGCATGATCATGGGAAATACCGTACTGTGCAAGTTTAATCTTCATTAATCCCCTCCTTTGAAATGCCGAATCTCACGACGTAACTGCCTCTGGTGGTAGATGGCTGGTCCTGTTAAGACACTGCAGCTGTCTCCGCTCCGATGTAAATGATAATTTACTAACCCCCGTATTGTTTTGGGTAAAACGGGAATAACCCGCATCGGGCGGCAAGCCAAAGAAGGCACTCATCAAGCTCCCGCCGGAACCGCCGTGAGAGACAGCTGCAACTCGCTCGTCTGTATTACCGTGATGCGCTTCCAAATGGGCGATAAAAGCCAAGCCATTCTCGTGCGACAGTTGACACATACCCTCAATATCCCCAGCAAACCCGTCGTTAAACCACCAGCCTTGGTCGGATACATCGTCAGGTAAAACGACATCGGGGCAGACTTCACGCATTCCAGCACGGTTCAATCCGGGCAATTGCACGGCAGTTCCATCTCCACGGGCTTCCCAGATGCCACCCCATTCATGCAGTCCAACGAAGACATGGGGAGGCAAATCAAGACTATCGCTAACCATCTGAGCGGTCTGCAGGGTCCTTAGCATCGGGCTACAGTACAGCCGAGTGATACCCTCATCCTTGAGAGATTCGCCGACCCAATGTGCCTGTTTCACTCCAATATCTGTCAGCGGCGGATCCGCAATGCGCGGGAGTTTTCCCTCATTGTTGGTGGACTGACCGTGTCGAATCAAGTAAAGTTCCATAATTATTCGTTCCCTCCAAATATCTCTTGTCCAAGTATCAATCAAACCAAATATCTTCAATCGGTGTCGGAGTCAAGGTATTATACTATGTTTTAGTACTATCCGCATGATAATAATGAGAGGTAAATTTCTGGGTAAAAATTTGGCTTTCGTGATATAATAACCGGGCAAAGAGATTGAAACAGGATTTAAGGATTTTTAGGACTAAACGCTGCTTTGAGGTTAAGGAGGAATTTATGGCAAATCAACTCGCTATATCCGGTGGGACACCCGTCCGTGACACAGAAAAAGACCCGTGGCCCATCTCACCCCTAAACGCGGTGGAAGAATGGGAATCGGAAATAGAACCGAGATTGCGCGAAGTCTATCTCAGTGCGACAGAAGGATTGGGCGGTCAAAAGATAGAAGAACTTAACGAAAAATACGCCGAATACAGCGGTACAAAATACGCCATGTTCATGCCGCACGGAACCGATGCAATCAGTGCCGCACTGGCTGGTGCGCTCGATCTGGACGGCTTTGGCGATGGCGGTGAGGTAATTATCCCCAACTACACCTTTGTCGCAACAGCAAGCGCTGCCCTCGACCGAAACTGCACAATTGCGTTTGTGGATATTGATCCGGACAACTTCACAATCGATCCCGCTGCTGTGGAAGCTGCCATTGACCCAAATCGGACACGGGCGATTTTGCCGGTCCACTTGGGCGGACACCCCGCAAATATGGAGGCTCTGCGACAGATCGCAGATCAGCATGGACTCGCGATAGTTGAAGATTGTGCACAGGCACACGGCGCAGCGTGTCAAGGAACCAAGGTAGGAGCACTCAGTGATGCCGGCGCTTTCAGTTTCCAATCGTCCAAAAATCTGACGTCGGGTGAAGGTGGGATGGTGACAACGGATGACAAAGACGTTCGAGACCGCGTCTACGCCTTTATGAATGTTGGACGGGCACCGGGCGGTGCACGATGGGAGTATCCCCGCCTCGGTTGGAACTACCGACCGTCGGAGTACCTTGCAGCACTGCTCATTCCGCGTTTGGGTAGATTAGAACGACAAACCAAAACCCGAAATGCAAACGCTGCCTACCTTTCAACCGAACTGAAACAGATTGAAGGTTTCACACCCCCGAAACTGAGTCCTTGGGTCACGCAACACGGTTACCATCTCTATTGCGCCAAGTACGATCCAGAAGGGTTCGGCGGGATGCCACGGAGTAAATTCCTCGAAGCACTGGGCGCGGAGGGAATCCCCTGCTCAAGCGGATACGGTGCGCCACTCTCACAGGAGGCTGGCATCGCACATGTCGCGAAAAAATACCCGCGCTTGATTCGCACCCTGCCCTCTCCCGTAGCAGAGCAGGTGTGTCAAGAAAGCGTATGGCTATTCCAGAATCTACTGCTCGGTTCACGAAAGGATATGGACTACATCGTTGAAGCAATTGCAAAAATTCAACGGGCATGGACGTAGAAACAACAATCGTTGTTCCCTACAAGAGCAAACTCAACAAATCCCACTGTAGTTGCCCGTTTCTTAATCCCGCCTGTCCCGATTCATCGGGGATTTATCGGGGATTCATCGGGCACATATATGGAGGAACGTATGAGCTTAGAAACAGCAACACTCGCCGGTGGATGTTTCTGGTGTGTTGAAGCTATTTATCAAGACCTGCAAGGTGTACATGAGGTGATTTCCGGCTATTCAGGTGGTGTGGTCGAAAATCCTACCTATCAACAGGTGTGCAGCGAAACCACGGGCCACGCTGAAGTTGTGCAGATCTCCTTCGATCCTGAGGTTATCTCTTACGAAGACATATTGTACATATTTTGGCGCACCCACGATCCGACCACCCTGAATCGGCAAGGAGCCGATGTCGGCACCCAATACCGTTCTGCAATTTTTTATCACAGCGAAGAACAGAAAGAAATAGCACAGAAATCAAAGGAAGAGACCGATGCTTCGGGGTTATGGCAGGATCCTATCGTTACGGAGATTGAGCCAGTGGAAGTTTTCTACCCGGCAGAGGAATATCACCAGAACTATTTCCGACTGAACCCCTATCAGCCATACTGCCAAATGATCATCGATCCTAAAGTGCGGAAGTTTAGGAAGGCATTTCGCGATAAATTGAACACAAACTAAATCCACGAATCTACACAAATCTACGCGAAACAGTCTCTGACGGTGAGAGTGGATTCGTGTGGATTCGCGTGATTAGCGGAGGTTGATCAAATCCTGATTTATCGGATCTACTTCTGCTTACCCAAAAGAAGACTCCCTTTATCGTTACACGAAAGGAAACAGATAACAATGAGCACAGAAACTGTCCTCAATAATTATATTAATAACGAATGGCGTCGATCCAGCACCAGCGAATACATAGATGTTACAAATCCCGCCACGGCAGAAGTTCTCGGAATGGTGCCCCTCTCTCCAAGTGCTGAGGTCGATCTCGCGGTACAGGCGGCAGCCGACGCACTTGTCGAATGGCGACGCACACCGGCACCAGACCGTGTCCAATATCTCTTCAAGCTGAAAAACCTGCTCGAAGAAAACTACGATGATATCTCCCGCACCATCACGCTGGAATGCGGTAAAACGTTAGACGAAGCGCGGGGTGAGATGCGTCGTGCTATCGAAAACGTTGAGGTCGCCTGCGGCATTTCGACGCTGATGCAGGGTTACAACCTCGAAGATATTGCAACCGGTATCGATGAAATCATGATTCGGCAGCCGGTGGGTGTTTGCGCCGCAATCGCTCCCTTTAACTTCCCCGCCATGATCACATCGTGGTTCATGCCGTATGCGATCGCCTGCGGTAACACGTATATCGTAAAGCCTTCTGAGAAGGTGCCGCTGACGATGCAGAAGATCTTTCAGCTCATCGAAAGCACAGGGCTACCCCAAGGCGTCGTCAATCTGGTGAACGGTTCTGAGGCAACAGTGAACGCTATTCTGGACAATCCCACCATCAAGGCGGTCAGCTTTGTCGGTTCGACTGCTACCGCCAGATATGTCTACAGCCGAGCGACAGCCAACGGGAAACGCGCCCAATGTCAAGGCGGGGCAAAAAATCCAATTATCGTTCTACCGGATGCGGATCCGGAAATGACGCGCCACGCAACAGCCGAGAGTGCCTATGGGTGTGCAGGGCAGCGATGCTTGGCGGCTTCGCTGGCTGTTACCGTCGGTGAAGCGCGGGACTGGTTCATAGATGCAATGACCGACGCCGCGGAAACGCGAGCAGTTGGCTACGGATTAGAGGATGGCGTTGAGATGGGTCCTGTGATAACGCCTGAAAGCAAATCCCGGGTTGAGGGACTCATCCAGAAAGGACTGGACGAGGGCGCGAAGGCTTTGGTCGACGGACGCAATTCCCAGATTGCTGGATATGAGAATGGAAACTTCGTCCGACCGACACTCTTGGGCGATGTGAACCCATCAAGCGAAATCGCCAAGACAGAAATTTTCGGGCCCGTATTGAGCGCAATCCATGTGGACACGATTGACGATGCCATTTCACTGGTCAACGGCGGAAGTTATGGGAATATGGCGTGTCTATTCACCAGTAGTGGAACAGCGGCACGGAAGTTCCGCTACGAGGCGGAGATCGGCAATATAGGAATTAACCTTGGCGTTGCAGCACCGATGGCATTTTTTCCGTTCAGCGGGTGGAAGGACAGTTTCTTCGGAGACATGCACGGACAAGGCAGAGATGCAATCGAGTTCTTCACGCAGAAAAAAGTGGTCGTGGAACGTTGGGCATAATTAAGGGAAACTGCGAAACAAGAGAAGCCCCTTCGGTCTGAAAAATCTGATTAGTCTTTGGTCTCGAAGAGATCTAGTTGGGCATCTGTATCATCTCGGTAGAGGTCGTAATTCAAACTGCGGTCAATGGGTCCCCCGTGTTGGTTAATGAGTGTTCGGATTTGATTGACGCAGCCGCGTATGTTGTTGCGAATCTCGTCCGTACCGAAACGCTGAACCAACCATCCATGAGTCGTTAGGTAGGTGTTCCGTCTCCTATCACGATCTCTCGCAGCTTTGGTCGAATGGTAGGTATCGCCATTACATTCGATGTCAATTTTGGCTCCATCGCTACACTCAACAAAGAAATCCAAATCATAATTGGCATCACGTTCCCGGATTTCATACTGACGTTCCGCTTGAACCTCTGCAGCTTTTAACGCGCCCCACATCAAATCCTCAATCGGACTGATGTGATAGAGGTCGTTAATCTCTTGTGCCATACTGAATTTTGCTAATGTCGTTTTAATGAAAGTGATGCGCCGTGGACGTTTGCTCGGAATCGGCTGCGACAAACGATGTAGTGGGGAAATCTCCAACTTGTAATACAGCGTTTCTGCGTTCTGGTGTCCCACTTCATAAGGCAACAGTTCGATCCGCCGTGCTGTACTTATCCGCTCTATCTCTGCATAGTAGTTCACAGCAAAAGCATCCCTCTCGAAAATCCTTGTTTGGTAGAATGCCAAGTATTGCATCTGTTCTATATCCCGGATATACCGATTGGCGCTTTTAACGGGAATGCGGTACCAACCCTGTGTTCGTGCGATCTCCAAGTCCCGGTGATTGTTCATAATTGCAACAAGGACCTCGGGGACGGGATAATTCGAGGTAGTTGCCATCTTGTGGATCATCCTTCCTTACCGATCAGTGATTCAAAATGATACCCACTTCGGTGCGGGTTGTAAAGGTGAAAGATGAAAAATCCAATGGAACCAATCGACCTCCGAGAAAGCGCACTGCTCGGTATCGAACATATTTGCAACAGCGTAGATCGCGAGCGCGACTGCCGCCCGTACTTCCGTTTCAACCTGATTTCGTCGCCCGTCTGGTCTCAGCACGAAGCAGCCGATGCACCACACACCGTCGGTCGGTTCCTGCACGCACTCAATGCGTGTGATGGGATGGTGGGTTTACCGGACGATACGGAGCTGCTGGAAGGACTGCGCAAACAGATTTTTGCCAGTTGCGATCACAGTGACGGTTTCGCTTGGGACGATATGGGCAGCGATTCAAGTCCACCCCTGGCTTACATGCACCATCAGCGCGAGGCGCTGCTCGCCCTAATCGCTGTATGGCGGATCTGGGGCGACCCGCAAGCCGAACAATATGCCAAAGCACTCGTTGCAGCGATGGAGAAAACAACCCGTGCCACCGGGACCTATCCGGGGAGATGCTTGGGACCAAAGGGCTGGCAGGATGAGAATATAGCAACGACAACTTCGGAACGGGCAATCGGCGCCCTGATCGCCTACAGTCATACCTTCGACGATTCGCTTGGAATAGATTTGGCACTTCGTTTCGCCCGCCACGCCCTGGCAGTCAGCTTCGGGGAAAACGGAGAGTTGACCCCAGCCTGTGGAACACATATTCACTCCATCACCGGAACGATCGCCTCGCTGGCAGAACTCGGATTGGTCACCGGAGAACGGGAGTTTACCACCCGGGCACGACTCATCTTTGATGTGGGTATGCTACCCTATCGCACCTCAACCGGTTGGGTTAAGGAAAGCGCGAACGCAAAATATGGTCGAGGAGAGGCGAACTGTACCTCAGATCTGATTGAGGCAGCATGTCTGCTCGGTGCATCGGGCTATACCTCCTATTTTGAAGATGCAGAACGGATGCTCTGCAACCACCTCCTCGCCTCTCAGATGGACGACCTATCATGGGTTACCGAAAACGAGGGGATGGCAAACACCGAAACACGGGCGTATGAAGGGCTGCGACGACGGGCACGTGGTGCCTTCTGTTTCGGTGAGCCGAACGACTTTCATTCCTACAACTCAGATCTGACCGGTGCCGCCTTACAAGGCATCGCGGCTGCTTGGGAACACATCATCACCTGCGAAGACAACGGCAACGTCCGTGTCAGCCTGCTATTGTCCCGCGAGCACGAGGCGGTTAACGTCATCAGCAGCGGCACTAACCTCGTGGTCGAGGCAAAACGCCCCATCGAGTCGCTGTCTATTCGCGTTCCCCCTTGGTGCGAATCCCTTAGGGCAACGGTTGACGGGATCGCAATACCAATAACCGGATATAACCTGAGAGCAGATCAAGTCCGTGAAGGGGCTCAAGTTAAAATGACCTTTGACCGACCACAGTATCTGACACAGGAACGTGCCGTGGGATATGAAAATCCCTATAGGATTCAGTGGTCAGGAAACAGGGTGACCGCGATGGAGGGTGCAGGGCAGCACATGGCATTGTACCCGGCATTGGAACCGGCGGACTGAAAATTACCTTGACCCGCCTTGCAATCTTGCGTTATTCTACCTCCTAACGTCGGGTGATACGATATCGGGTGGTATTTTCTTTTTTGCGCCGATCGGATACAGTGTCGTTCGGCTGAGATGTCTCGACCACGACTTACGCAATCTGAATGTTTGAACGCTTATATTAATGCCAAAAAATTCCCCATTGTCACCCCGAAAACAGCTCTATTTCCTCACCGTCGTCCACACCGTCATCGATTCCTACGCGACCGTCTTACCACATTTACTCCCGCTGCTGCTCAAAAAGCTCGCATCTCAGACCGCTGCACGGAATAGCCTCGCAGGAATAATCATTTCGGTCTATAGCACCTTTAGCTCGCTGGGACAAATCTTCTTCGGTTGGGCATCAGATCGGTTTCAGACGATCCATTTCGTCACTTTTGGCGTCGCGTTCACCGCTATCGCACTAAGCCTATTGGGGATCGCGCCTTCGCTTTTCTTGGTCCTCTTGCTACTGGGAATTGGTGGATGCGGTGTTGCCGCTTTCCATCCGAAAGCTACCAGTCAAGCAGCAGCGCTCGCCAGCGGGGAAAGGGGTTTTGCCATATCAATATTCCTGACAGGGGGAAACATCGGGCGTGGTCTCGGTCCCTTACTCATCATGTACTTGGTGGTGTACCGCTACGGGTTAGAGTCGATGCCGTGGTGCATGTCCGCTGGAGTGCTCGTCGCGCTGCTTATCCCGAAAGTTTTGAGGACACCGTCGCCAGCAGCGGTGAATGTATCACCTCAGGTGGCAGCAGCACCCACAAACGGCTCCGCAAAACGAAAGAATCTTTGGGAGGCAATTCGCCCCCACTGGCAACCGCTCCTCGTGCTATATCTACTCTCCGTCATACGCACAATAACAGGGATCGGACTGGAAAATTTTCTCTCGTTATACCTTGATGACTTGCAGTACTCCAACCTCGCACGATCAGGAGTTATTGGGCTGTTCATATTCGCCGGTTCAATGGGTATCATGGTAGGTGGATCGTTGTCCGATCGGATCAATTACTACAGCTTATTACTGTTCTCTTTCATCGCTTCCCCGCCACTTCTATACCTCTCCCTGCATAGTACAGGGGGCACATTTCTTGTTCTTCTCTTCCTGGGCAACTTTGTCCTTTCCAGTTCAACTACGATTAACATCGTTCTTGCCCAGCGATTACTCCCTGAACACGAGAATATTGCTTCCAGTTTCATGATGGGGGCAGCATGGAGTATCGGCGGATTGGTGAGTATCCCGGTTGGCCTGCTTGGAGATCACTTTGGGTTAGCGAGGGTGTTGGACGGATTGGTGATGCTGCCATTGATAACTGTCGTGCTAGTTCCCCTGCTCAAACGGAAATAATGCTAAATAAATCTAACACCACCCTTCGGAATCGGCTTTATCTGTTGACGTTCGCCCATGCTGTTGTCGACACCTACGCTACCACCTTACCCCATCTCTTACCGCTTCTATTCAGAAAACTGGTGTCGCAAACCACCTCGTGGAGTAGCCTCGCAGGAATGCTAATCGCCGTCTCTGGGGTCTTCAATTCCTTTAGTCAAGTCCTCTTCGGCCAACTCGCAGACCGAGGACGGACAGTACATTTCTTGATCCTCGGTGTTGCTATACCTTCGGTTTGCACCAGCTTAATGGGGGTTGCCCCATCACTTCTCCTCCTAATGCTATTACTAATAATTGGAGGCATGGGTGTGGCAGCATTCCATCCGCCAGCAGCCGTTCAGGCAGCAGCATTAGCCAAGCGAGGGCGAGGATTCGGTGTGTCACTGTTTATCACCGGAGGAAACGTAGGACAAGCAATTGGACCGTTCTGTATCATGCTACTGTTAAACCGCTATGGACTGGAGTGGTTGGTGTGGTGCATGATTCCGGGACTTCTCGTCGCACTACTCGTCGCAAAAACCAACTCCTCTCGAACAACTAAGGAAGAGATTGTGGCGACCACTCAAATCTCGCATACCGAATCAGAGAAAGCAACTGTCTGGATTGCCCTCCGCCCCCAACTGCGCCCGCTTATCGTGATATATCTAATCACTACCCTGAGAACTGTCACGACAGTCGGAGTGTTGAACTTCTTGTCACTGCATCTTGATCAACAGGATTTTTCAAACATCGAGCGCTCGGCGGTGCTCTCCCTCTTTGTATTCGCGGGTTCAATAGGCATCATCACCGGTGGCTCGCTTTCAGATCGGATTAATCGTTACACGCTGTTACGCTTTTCATTACTCGTTGCGCCACCGATCCTATACGCGGCGTTACATAGCAGTGGCACACTCTTTTTAGTACTACTCCCTCTGGGAAATTTTACGCTCTCCACTTCAGTCACGGTCAATATCGTTTTGGCACAACAGCTGCTTCCTCAGCATGAAAGCCTCGCTTCCAGCCTCGCAATGGGCGCCGCATGGGGAACCGCAGGATTATTGAACTATCCGGTCGGTATGATCGGCGATCAGGTTGGATTGCCAAAACTGCTAGATGGATTGGTGATGCTGCCATTGATAACCGTTGTGCTAGTCCCCTTCCTGAAACAGAAACGGTGAGGGGAAAATAAACCGTCAGATTTGATAACTTTACTTGACCACTTCATGTTTGTGTGGTATAATTTACATTAATAAAATTATTGTTAACATCCGTGAACATGAGGAGAGAAAAATATGGAAACCAAAGCTGTTTTCAAAACCGCAAAACCTTATCAAGAAGACGAGATGAATTTGCCTGTCGAGAATTTGGAGGAAGCAATCCCTTTCTACGAAACGGTAATGGGATTTCAAACAATCTCCAGAAGTGACACGCCTTGCAAGTCAGCCGTTCTCGCAAGAGATAACATCCAGATGGGATTGGCGGAGAACGGTGGGGACCCAACACAGGACGGATGTTTCTTTGAAGTCAATGATGTTGAAGCAACTTTTAATGAGTTGAAAGCCAACGGACTGGAAAGAGACGACGCCGAATACCGGGTCGATACATACGGTGAAAATTCCTTCCGTGTGTTCTTCATAATAGCACCAGATCAACTCTGCTACTGTATCGGTCAGCGGCTATGACTTCTCATTCGACATCCGCAGGCATCTTCATCACAGGCACAGACACCGAGATCGGTAAAACCGTCATCGCGGGCGGGTTAGCAGCTGCGCTCAAAGCTGCTGGCGTGGATGTCGGTGTCATGAAGCCGATCGCGAGCGGTGGTGTTGAACACAAAGGACGGATCGTCTCAGAGGACGCGATTTTCCTCAAGCACGCCGCACAGGTGGACGATGCGCTGGATCTGATTAACCCAATCTGCCTGCGCCATCCGCTTGCCCCGTCTGTGGCTGCGGAAATCGAGGGAGTGTCAATCGACCCCCGACAAATAGACGACGCTTTCGCTCAACTCTGTCAGAGACATGAATTCATGGTTGTGGAAGGGGTCGGTGGGATCGCGGTGCCGATCCGTGACGACGCCCTCGTTGCGAATATGGCACAACGTTTTCAACTACCGCTGATTGTCGTCGCCCGCCCAAACTTGGGGACAATCAACCACACCGTGTTGACGGTTGAATTCGCCAGATCTTATAACCTTGAAATTTGTGGAATTGTGTTGAACGCCTCGCAGGAGGAATCGAAAGGGCTTGCTGAAGAAACCAATCCCAAAGAACTTGAACGACTCACGCGCCTGCCGATTTTAGGCACTGTGCCGTTCGCTGAACGACTGCAAGGTAACACACCCGATCCGGACTTTTTAAGCCAGCTTATTAGTGAGCACATTGATTGGAAGGGGTTAGTAGAGGCAAGTGATTAGCTCCTGCAAAAGATCTTCGCTCATGTTAAGAATTAGTGCAACAGCACCGACTGGCCTCAAAAACCGTAGGCGGGGTATCCCCGATAAATCGGGATCCAAAGACTTGCACCGCCTTCACCGTCAGTGCACCCCGTTTTTACATGAGCAAGATCTTTAACTCACGTATGCCTCACTCAGACTCTGTTACAGGTAACCCGACAAAAAGCCGGCTGTCAATATCCGTAAGCGGATCGACTTCACCGCACGCTGCGGCACGGGCGAAAACGATGCCGGGATGTTTGGCTCGCATCGCACGAGAAAGAACGGTAAACCCTTTCGATTGGCTGCTGTCACGTAATTCCCACGCAACGCGTTGCAGTTCCGAGCTGAATCGAACAAGCCCTTCACGTGAGCCAACGCACAGCGTGTAGAGTTCATCAGACGTTAAACCATCGCAATACCCGTTACGAATCACGATATCTCCCCCTCGAATATCTGAAACCACCCCTCGTGCCCCAATAACACAAGCGAGTCGATAAAGCCTGCTCGTAAAGGCGCGGCTTTTGACTGCGAGGATGTGCGGTCCCAAGTTATTATCATCATAGTTTTCGTAAGCGGCAATCCATTCCATAAGTTCCTCTGCGTAAGTGTTCCACGCTGTTGCATCGTCGGGATCAGTAGGAACGGGAGGACTACCATCGCCCCTACTGAGGAACGGACTCATGGAGGCTCCTGATCTCTTTGCAATCTCAAATCCCCGCTGCATCAGTCGTTCAGCGACTTCAATGGTGCGTTCAATCCCCTCGCGTTTGAGGAGTGTTTTCAGCGTATCCGTTAATGACAGCCGCGTGACCAAACCCTCGGGAATAGCAACCTCCATTCCGACAATTTCTGAAAGTTCATCGCACCCTTCAGGGGTGAGACTCAAACTTGCAAGACCCCATATCGCGTCATGCCCTGGGACTAACGCTGTGCATATATTCGGATCTTGTTTGAGATGCCCAGCGATGGACAGCTGCTCACCGGCTTCCTGTTGACCCTCCGCTGTGATCGGCAAGAAAATCGCCGCTTGGTCGCCGTCAAAGTCAGCATTCATCAACTCACAGACAAAGGGATGAACACGGATAGCGCGGTCTGGCTGGCGCACCGGATGGAATGCAACAAAGGAGGTAGGCGAAAACGCAGGTGCTCGATGTACAATCACCCACGAACGCGCCATCAGGTCATCGAGGAGATGTGTTGCCCTCTGGCTTTTTCCTTGTACCTCTTTGCTTTCACCAAGTTCTTTTGCAACCCGCGACCCAAAAAGTGCCCACGCCATCTGCTCAGGAATGCCAACCTGATCGGCGCGTAACCCCGCATCTGGTACAATGACGCTGCGTCCACTGAAAAGCGTCCGTGCGTCAAAGCGCATATCCGCGGGTCCTAGAAGTGCGTCGAAATATTCCGCAAGGCGTGTTTGGAGCTGCTTGAGGGTTTGAAGAGTTAAACTTTCCGGTGCATCATTTGCAAACATCCGCTCTGCTCTGGTATTGACATCGGCAAGTGCACGATACTCGAAAACGGCTTCACATATACCAACTTCATCAATAGTTTGAGCATGTAGCCACGGATGCGGGACTGGCTGGGCAAGCTGGAGCGTATTCCCAATCGGACGCGCAAATCGGAAAGTCAATTTGCCATCGTCCAAGTTAGCGTGGATGCCCCCCGCCGACAATCGCTCCCTGAGTTTGGCGTACATCGGTGTCGGTGGGCCCGCCTGCTCGACTGTTCCTACCGTAACGCGATCGGGAAGTGTCTCCGCATCTACCCGCGTCGAAGCACGGGTGTTGAAATGTTCCCGCAAAGTCTCAAACGCTGAAACGTTGCGTAGTGTATAGTATTCCAGTTCGCCAAACCCTTGATGGTATATAGGCTCGTCATGGACAATCGGTTCAGATACCTTGAGCTTATCCAGCGCGATGTGAACCGTCTTTCCCCAATACACCCAACCAACCGTACTCGGCCGATCCAGTTTCCTACCGTTGGCTCCAAACGTGAGGGTTTCCATCCCATCTTCAGGCAGCCCCACCTCTTTGAGTCGCTCACGGAGCTGACCGGCACTCGGTGCTTGAAATGGCAGTACGATAGCGACTTCCCCCTCCGCCCGCGCAATGCGCCCCATGACCGCTTCACGAATCTGACCAAAGTTCATCCGTCCATGCAAAGCACCAAAACTGAAAACAAGCTCCACCGGTGTACCATCGGCGAGATGAGGCATCTCATCGTCAGATAATATGCGTGAAATGACCCCTTTCGTCCCGTGACGGTTACTGATCTTATCGCCCGGTTCAATAGCATAGGGAAAATTTAGGCGTGCAGCACCGGACTCGCTGATCACGATGCCATCCTCAAAGGTATCTCCACCCCAAGAGATAAAAGCGGTCAACAGATTACGTCCACACCAAAAATCGGGGACATCAGGCTCGTAACCTGTCTGGACAAGCGCGGGCTCTGGGGAAGCAGCGACTCTTGATATCTCCCTAGGACAGTTAACCGGAGCGGTTTCTGGAGCAGAAGGCGACAACCACTGACGCATCATGTTTGCACCCATGAGTGACCGCGGTGGATCGTTATGTTCGAGAAAAGGGATCAGCGCTGCAGACAGACCAAGCGTCGCTTCAGGGCTGTCATCCACGATGACCAATTTCCCACCATGAATCTCCGCGCCTCTCGCAATCGTCAGAATTTTGCCAACGTTGGGTCCCTCTGGCGTCTCAAATGGACAAGTCCGCCCAAAGTGCCTGGGGCTAAACACCTGACTTCCCTGTGAAATCCGCACCCTACGCAGATGTGTATGCTTGTCGAGCCAGTTGGTATCGGAAAGTTTCTGAGCGGTGAATGTATCGCTAAAGAATTCACGCACCCATCTATCGATCGGTAACCACGAGTGGACTAGCGACGTATCCCATGCTAGATCTGGCGGTGCTTCCCTGATACGCGCTTTGAAGTAGTCGTACAACTGATCTCCGACACACTCAATCTTCGCCTGTTCCAAGTTCGCGATCGAGGCGGTCGGCACAACAACATAGGGGTCACCGTCAAGCGTAAACATACCGTCTGTATCAGGCTGCGGAACGTCCCTGTATTCGACCTCAACATAGCCCCCTGTTGACGCTATTACAACTCTGACCTGACAGGTGTACGCATCGACTGACTCAAAATGATAACCGGCGAGCGGCACCCGGTCAGCGAGAAGCTCTGGCAGTCGTTCTTTCATCAATCCTTCAAAGGATTCTTTGTGCCAAAATGCGGTGATGTTGTGTGACATGCTATCCTCCCATTTCCTTCGTATTGCGTTTGTGTGAATTATAAAGTGTGAAACATCGTCGCTTGCTCACTCCTTCTCTTCTTCCCAATCGCTTGCGATCTCCTTCCATTCGCGGGCGAGATGCCTTATGGAGTAGTGTAAACGCGACTTCACGGTGCCCTCTGGAATGCCAAGCTCTATGGCAGCTTCCTGAAGCGCCATCTCTTTTTGATATATGAGGTGAAGCACCTCCCGTTTCTCTTGGGACAACCCATCAACAAGCTGCCAGAGCAGCTGGGACTGTTCAGCACGCTCCACCATCACTTCGGGACCGTGCGACGAAGTGTCAATCAGCCAGTCTGGAGTTGACGGACGTTCATCTTCATCCTCAAATTCGTCAGGCGGTGTTTCAAGAGGTTCCTGTCGCCGTCGCCGCACGGTGCGTAGATGGTTGAGGGCAAGGTTCGTTGCGATGCGGAAAAGCCAACCCTTGAACTCGCCTTGACCATTCCACTGTTCAGCGCGCGTCCAGACACGCAAAAACACCTCTTGAACCAGATCCTCAGCAGCACTTTCAACCCGCACGATGCCAAGGATATGCTGGCGGACGGATGCACTATGTCGTGCAAAAAGCATCTCAAAGGCAGCAGCGTCGCGCTTTACAATCTTGTAAATGAGGGTTTGGTCTGATTGTTCCATCATAAAAGGCTTCCACTGTGAATGACACCGCAGGAGAGACAAAAGTTCACTATCTGAATCAGGATACTCAAAATGTTAGAATTTTATCGGGATTCAAAGCAATTTGCGTGAGATTCTTCATCGAATCCTAATTAGGTTTTCGGATTTTGGGTGGCATGAGTGGGTACAAATGTGATAAGATGCACGCGTTACACATCACGTAATATATTAGGTCAAAAACATGTCGAAAATAAGAATTGGTGTTATAGGATCCGGTGGCACTGGAACACGCCATGCAGAAAGATTCTCTGAAATGGAAACCGTCGAGGTTGTAGCAATCGCGTCGAGAAACGCTGAAACAGGGATCGCACTCGCCGAAAAACATGGAGCGGAGTTTATCTCCGATTGGCAGGCACTCGTCGAACGCGATAACCTAGACGGGGTCCTCATCTGCACTCACAACGACACCCACGCCGAAATAGCGCTTGCGGCACTCCGTTGTGATAAACATATCTTTATGGAATATCCGTTGGCGCGGTCAATCGATGCGGGGGAAGCCGTAGTCGAAGTCGCAGAAAGTAACCAACGGGTTCTCCGGATTAACCACTCTGAAACCGTGTCCAACTCACATCGAGCGGTTAAGCAGCGTGCCCAAGAGCTCGGAGATCTGTTGTTGACCACCTTTCTGCGCCTCACACCGGGACGAGGCGCGCGCCCAGAGATTTTGTTCAACCTGCCTGTCTCCGGTCCGCCAGCGCACTTTTTCATCTACCATATCTACCCAATTATCGACATCTTCGGAGGCGTCAGGTCGGTCGAAGGTTCTGCGGTCTACGAAGGTTTAACAGATCGGGGCAATTATAACCGATTTGTCAACACGGTCAACGTCGAGTTCAAGAACGGCGGAGTGGGGAGTTGGGTCTGGGCAGGAGGAGTTGAGATTCAGGATTCCGAGCAGCACTCCCGTTATATCCTGACCGGCGGTACAATCAGCGATAGCGATGGCAAGTGGCAATGTTCAACGGGAGCAGAGGTCGAGGAAATTCCGCCGGTTGATACCCCAAACATTTCACTTCAGGAACGGTGGGTGCAGGAGATCCAGACGCAAGAGACAAGTGCAGCGCATAGAGACGCAGTCACCGCACTTGAAGCGATACGGGTGAGCCTGTCTGCTGAACAGTCTATGCAGGAAAAACGGCGAATTGTGTTGGAATAAAGAGAGGGCAAGTGAGCGGCTAATCTCCGAACCGGTGGAAGATGAAAGGAGCTTCACATGCGGAATTCGTTATCAATGACAGTAGGGAGCAGCGACGGACAGATTAATGGCAGCGATGATCGCGTTATTCAGGCGGGTATCGATTACCTCAGCGCACTCGGCGGCGGAACGCTGAAACTCTTGCCCGGCACCTATCATCTTAACAACGCAATCTACTTACGAAGCAACATACAGATTGAAGGGAGCGGTAACGAAACAGTGCTGGTTAAAAATCCATCTGTGAGCGCTCCCCTCGCTATCGATTCGGATTGGTACGATTCAGACGTAACCCTGACCAAGGGCAACGGCTTTGAAGTGGGATACGGGGTTTGCCTGAGAGCAAAGACGCCCCATGACGGCGGGTCAAATGTCATTAAGCGCACGATCGTCGCAAAGGAGGGAAATCGCCTCTGGCTCGATAAATCCCTCGAAAAGAATTTCTGGGCAGACCACGAAGCACAGATCTCGACCCTGTTCCCGATTCTGAGCGGTGAACATATTTGCGATGTGGAGATCAGAGATCTCGCCCTCGACGGTAACCGATCTAATAATGAACGCCTCGATGGAAACTATGCCGGCTGCATCTTCATGCAGGACTGTGAGCGAATAACAATAGATCACGTCGAAGCGCGGAACTATAACGGTGATGGCATTTCATGGCAAATCTGCCACGACGTGACCGTGACGAATTGCCGGAGTGTGAACAATGCAGATTTGGGGTTGCATCCGGGCTCCGGATCCCAACGCCCAATCATGCAGGATAACCACCTCGAAGGCAATCGACTGGGGCTTTTCTTCTGCTGGGGAGTGAAACACGGGACAGCAGAGAACAACCAGATTCTCAATAACTGTCAATATGGCATCTCCGTAGGACATCGAGACACCGATAATATCATCCGACATAACCGTATCGAGGGCAGTGGGGAGGTCGGAATCACATTTCGTAACGAACCAAACGAAGGGCGCAGTCCCCATCGAAATCTTGTTGAACATAACCGGATTGCGAACAGTGGATCGGACACTGGCGGTATCGGTGTTGACATTCAGGGGGAAACCCAATCAATCACGCTGCGCCAAAATCAGATAACCGAAACGCGGGAAGGTAGCGAACACATCGGCGTCCAGATCGGCGAGAAAACCTCCAATATCCTTCTTGAAAAGAACGAGTTTTCGGGATTGGCTGTGGCCGTCAGAGATCTACGGGACCCATAGATGCCTTTGCAGCGTTTGACAGGACGCTGATAGTGTGATAAGATACGCCGCAAATGGTTGTAAGTTGGAGAAACGCGATGAAACCAATCCCAATTCAGGGTTGTCGACGCTTAATTTCTCCCCTGATTATTGGTCCGCATTGTGTGAGCAAAGCGCATAATGATAGAGATTTCGATGATTTTGTGGAATTGGGCGGCAATTGCTTCTATATGCACGGCGAAGGAGGCGAGACACAGACCCGCAAGAATGTCGCCTCCTGGATAAAACGTCGCGGCATCAGAGATAACCTCGTTCTCTTTTTTCAGATCTGCCACGGACACGATGAGCCCACATCGGCATTGGAAGAAAGTCGTTTCTCCCCTAAAGCGGTCTCCGACGATATCGAAGAGAATCTTCACCATCTGAAAATTGACTACCTCGACCTTGTCGTGCTGGGCGGAGACAACGAGAATATCCCAGCAGCCGAAATCATCGATGTGCTGGAAGTAGAGAGGGGCAAA
Organism: Candidatus Poribacteria bacterium; assembly: GCA_965220385.1. Classification (GTDB taxonomy): domain Bacteria; phylum Poribacteria; class WGA-4E; order WGA-4E; family PCPOR2b; genus PCPOR2b. The sequence continues at coordinate 4,587,753 of OZ244825.1, forward strand.
GGTCGGATTTCTGCTTACGGTCCCTTCAATTGGTCGCCTGCAAGGATTCAAGAAGCTCAAGATTACGCAGCAACCAAAGAACTTGTTGGGTTCTCTTTCGTTAACACCACGGAGTTATCGCTTGCAACTCCTATGTCGGGGGTATGGGAGGGTTACACCCCCTTTGACGCCTCAATGAAGGAACTGATCACACAGAAGCAGCTGCCAGTCCTCGCGTGGGGTTCCGATTTCAACCAATCGTTCTTTATTCCAAGAGAGATTGACCGATATTCCGTGCCAGAAGATCGCCGATTGAACCGCTGGTATACCGATGAAAATTTCGCGATTCGGGAAAAGGCAACCAAGCTCGGGGCAAAGTACGACCTGAATGTGCGTCAGATAAATGTAGCTTACCTCTTGAACCAAGATTTCCCAACGGCGGTTATATTTTATCAAGATCATGACCCAGGCGTACTGGAATACTTTGCAGCTATCAACGGTGTTATTAGCAAACAAGAACTTAAGGAATTGCAACCCAAAAACCTAACCGAACAAACTTAAAGTGGACTACTCAGGGAGAAATTAAAGGTGTGTGGTATCGTCGGCTTTTTAGATAAAAAGCAAAATCGTAATACACCCGTGGGCAAGACTATCCTCACAATGCTCACGGCACTGGGAGTGCGGGGACCGGATTCGGCGGGTGTGGCACTTTATAGTCCTCCAGAAAATGGGGCGTTCACGCTGCAGGTAAAATTGGGAGAAACCGATGGTGCAGCTGAAAGAGGAACTTCGATTGCAGAGGGGGTCAAGGCATTCGGCTCCGTACAAGAGGCGAAAACAACCGCTGAGTATCTACGGCTCGTCATTGATCTGCAAGGGGAAGCAAGAATATTAACGCAATTCATTGAGTCCTTAGATGAAGACATCGAAGTCGTTAGCATGGGGCGCGAACTTGAAATCGTCAAGCAGGTCGGCACACCACAGAATCTTGACGCTACCCACGGTGTCTCTACATTTCTGGGCACACACGGTATCGGCCACACACGCCTTTCGACAGAGAGCCGTGTCGATCTAAGTCACTCGCAACCCTTCTGGGCGCACAACTACCCCGACCTCGCCATCGTCCACAACGGACACATCACGAACTATCACAAGTTGCGCTGCATTTACGAACAACGTGGTGTCAGATTCTATACGGAGAACGACTCCGAAATCATCGGTGTCTACCTCGCTGACCAACTGTCCCAAGGACTGGGGTTCAAAGAAGCGTTAGATGCGTCGCTTACCGATTTGGACGGTTCCTTCAGCTATCTCGCGGCAACAGAGAACTACATTGGATTTGCCAAAGATCCCTTCGCCTTCAAACCGCTCCTCTTTACCGAAACAGATGATTTTGTCGCTGTCGCAACCGAAGAGATCGCGATCCGGGCTGCCTTCGGGAACAGCTCTGAGGTGCGCGAAGCACAAGCAAAGGATGTGAGTGTATGGCAGAGGTAAAAGGATTACTAATCCGTAATGGTAAAATCCGCGCAGAGGACAGTGAGAAGATATACGCGGAATCCGAGCAACTCAAAACACAAGGCGTTGAGTTTATCTATCCGAGACATCCCGATTTTCCACCACATCTCCTTGAAATCACGCCGATGCTGTTCATCAAGGGGCAACGAAAACTTCTCACTTTGGATGGGGTTGCAATCGTAGGATCGCGGAATGTGTCTGACACAGGGATTCACGTTGCACGGAAACTTGCCACTGAGCTTGCAAGTGTAGGGTTAAATGTGGTCTCTGGATACGCCAAAGGGGTGGACTCAGACGCCCACTTGGGCGCGTTAGCTGCAGAAGGAACAACGACAATGGTGCTGCCTTACGGTATCAAGGAGCTGCGTCAGAAAAGCGCGTTTAGAGAATTTGATTGGCAGCGGAATGTGCTGGCGGTTTCACAATTTGACCCGAATGTTAAGTGGTTGGCTCGGAACGCAATGGCTCGGAATAAGCTTGTTTGTGCGCTTTCCAAAGCGGTTGTCGTGATAGAATCAGGACCTGAAAAAGATTCACAGGGTAAAATGAGTGGTACTTTTAATACCGCACAAACGGCTCTCAGCATGAATCTGCCTCTGTTTGTTCTTGATCCAGAGTGCTTTGATAGCCCCCCAAAAGGTAACAAGGATTTAATCGATCTGGGTGGTGAGTGCCTCGATCCGGCTGGTGGTGCAGAGGCAATTGTCAAATGTATTTCTGACGCAGCAGAACCGCCCTCTGTTGATGATCAGGCCTCGTCCGAACAATTAGAGATTCGTTTCTGAGAGTGTCTATTAGGAACCCGAGGCACAAGCAAAGGATGTAGCTATATGGCAGAGATAATCTGTGACGGTAAAACGACCCGCGACATCAATGCGGAAATCAAACGCTTCATCGCGGACGGTGAGACCGACATCTGTATGAAAAACCCCGTCGCCCGGCATAATCTGGGCGTAGCAATTCTACAGTCGGTGAAACTGACCTTTGACGGAAGTGTTGGTTACTACTGCGCAGGGATGGTTGACGGTCCCACTGTCGAAATTAAAGGGAGCGCGGGATGGGGATTGGCGGAGTCGATGATGGGCGGCACCGTTACCGTCGAAGGGAATGCGGGCAACGGCGCGGCAGCTTCAATTCGAGGTGGAACGGTTGTGGTTCACAGTGATGCGGCTGCGCGGTTGGGCGTTTCGATGAAAGGTGGACTGATTATCGTCGGCGGTAACTGCGGCTATATGGCAGGTTTCATGGCGCAGCGAGGGACAATGATCGTCTGCGGAGATACCGGCGAAGCCTTTGCCGATTCGATGTATGAGGCGGTGTGTTTTGTCGGTGGCAACATCGCTGAACTCGGTAACGACGCCATAATTGAAGAACCGACCGCAGAAGACCTCACCTTCCTCAAATCCACCCTGCCTCAGTATCTTCCTTCCAAAGCTGACAATTCACAGACCGCACTCCACAATTTCAAGAAAGTTGTCTCTGGGCGCAAATTGTGGAACTTCGACAAGGATGAGCGAGCGGTGTGGCGAGAGGCGTTATAACAAGAGAACCTTTTACCCCCGACAAGATCGGGATTCAGAGCAATATGCCAGACAAACTAAACTATCTCCGAACCAGTGGAACATTCACCCCCGACATCATTGAAGATATCCAAGTTAAGGCGGAACTCGGTCGATACCGTATCCGCGGATTTGGGACGTTGCGCGAGCGGCGATGGACAACGTTCGATGACCTGACCTTTATCCCTTGCACCCTCACCCGCATCCCGCTCGAAGGCTATCGGGAACGCTGTTCAGCCAAGACCCTCCTCGGCACCCGTTTCGCCGAAAAGCCAATTGAACTTGAAGTTCCCATCATGATCACCGGGATGAGTTGGGGTGCGCTCTCCTACAACGCCAAGGTCGCGCTCGCAAAGGGTGCGAACATTGTCGGCTCCTCCAACACCACCGGCGACGGCGGGATGTTGATGGCGGAACGTGAGCACAGCCGGACACTAATCTACGAGGTATTACCATCCCGCTACGGTATCGATGTCCATCACCTACAGATGGCGGATGGCATCGAGTTGACAATCGGACAGGGCGCGAAGCCGGGAACGGGCGGATTGTTGCTCGGATCAAAGGTGCTGGATACGGTCGCGGAGCAACGGGATCTGCCCCTCGGTGTCGATCAGCGCAGCCCGGCACGGCACCCCGACTTCCTCGGTCCCGACGACATGATCATCAAGATCGAAGAATTGCGGGAGGCAACCGACTGGCAGGTACCAATCTTCGTGAAGATGGGCGCAACGCGGGTATTCGACGACGTGAAGTTGGCGGCAAAGGCAGGCGCTGATGTTATTGTCGTGGACGGCATGGAAGGCGGCACCGGCGCATCTGCTGAAATTTGTCAGGAGCATACCGGGGTTCCTACGCTCGCCGCCGTATGTGAGGCACGCGCCGCGCTTGAAGACCTCGGATTGTACGGCGAAGTGCAGCTTATTATTGCAGGCGGTATCCGACACGGTGTCGACGCAGCAAAAGCGATGGCACTCGGTGCGGATGCGGTATACATCGGCACAGCGGGGCTGATGGCACTCAACTGCAACAAACCCATCCATGTCGAGGATTATCATGAACTCGGCACCGAACCATACCACTGCCACCACTGTCACACAGGGCGCTGCCCCGTCGGGATCACGACACAGGACCCCGATCTGATGAAACGCCTCGACATCGACGAAGCGGCAGAGCGCGTCGCCAACCTGCTGCAAGCAATGACTTCAGAAATCCAGATCCTCGCTCGCGCGTGCGGCAAGGCAGACGTGCATGACCTCGATCCCGAAGACCTCCGGGCGTTGAACCTAGAAGCATCAATGATTTGCGGTATCCCGCTCGTCGGGACGAACCGCGTGTTTGGCGGCGGACCGGGGTGGAAAGAACGGGAGTGAAATTTCTCCTAATTTTTAACGCAAAGACGCAATGGTGCAAAGACGCAAAAATAAAAAATAGTAAGAAACTGTGCGTCCTTGCGTTGAAACAAACCAAACAGCAATGAGAAAGGAGCCATGATAATGACGTTAGACGAGGTTAAAACGTTAGTCGCAGAGGAGGGAATCGAGTTTTTTCTCTGTTCCTTTGTAGAAATGGCTGGAGCGCCAAAAGCAAAGGTAGTACCGACGACGCATATCGATGACATGGCAGAAGAGGGCGCTGGTTTCGCAGGGTTTGCGGCGGGTGAAATGGGACAGGGACCACATGACCCGGACATGGCAAGCCTCCCTGACTTTAACTCTCTCACAATCGTGCCGTGGCGCGAAAATGTGGCGTGGTTGGCAGGAAATGTGCACGTAGAAGATGAGCCATGGCCCTACTGCCCACGCACCATCTTGCAGCGGGGATTGGAGAACGCCAAACAAAAAGGTTACCTTTTCAACGTCGGCGTCGAGGCAGAGTTTATGCTGTTGAAACAAGGTGAGGACGGCAGTTACGCGCCGTGGGACTCGCTCGATACACTCGGTAAGCCCTGCTATGACCTGCGGGCACTCCACCGTAACCTCGACACAATGACCACCCTGATTAAGTACCTACAGGGGTTAGGCTGGGGACCATACGCCAACGACCATGAGGACGCCAACTGCCAGTTTGAACTCAACTGGCTCTATTCCGACGCGCTGACCACCGCAGATCGGCACACCTTCTTCAAGTGGATGGTCAAGACCGTCGCCGAAGAGCAGGGACTGACAGCGACCTTCATGCCCAAGCCTTTTGCAAATTTAACCGGCAACGGCGCGCACCTTCACATGAGCTTATGGGATACGGAAAACCGGACCAATCACTTCCTCAACGAATCTGATGAAAATGGTTTGTCCCAACTCGCCTACTGGTTTATGGGTGGTATCCTTCACCACGCCAAAGCACTCATCGCTGTCACCAATCCTCTTGTCAATAGCTACAAACGCTTAATTTCTGGCGCACCCCGCTCCGGTGCAACATGGGCACCCGTCTATATCACGTATGGCGGGAGCAACCGGACACAGATGATCCGTATCCCCGGTCCTGGACGGATTGAGAATCGTTCAGGCGACGGTGCAGCAAATCCGTACCTCGCCATGGCAGCAACACTCGCCGCCGGGCTTGACGGTATCGAGAACCAAATTGATCCCGGTACGCGCAACGACGATAACCTCTACGAAATATCGTTGGACGAGCTCCAGCAGCGTGGCATTGACGTGCTACCAAGGACACTTAGCCAAGCAATCGACTGCCTGGAAGAGGACGAGGTTATCCAGAGCGCACTTGGACCCGAATATGCCCCTTACTACATCGAAGTCAAGCGCGAAGAGTGGCGAAATTACCACCAGAGTATCAGTCAGTGGGAAACCGAGAATTACCTTGGACTCTACTAACGGATAACCGGAGGGTTGTTGCACCGCGCACACTTTGGGAACATTTCAAACTAAGATTTATCTAACGCAACCAACGCCGTAAGGAGACAACATAGGATATGTCAGAACAACTCACGCTGAAACAACGGATACACAACAGTGAACCTATTCACATCGGCGGTGCTCCCACAAGCGCCTCAAAAAGCGAACTTGAAGAGATTCTCAGTCAGGACTCCTACGATTTAATCGGGACCGATGCCCAACACTCGGCATTCAACGAAGAGAAACTCGTTGCATTCTGCGCCAACTTGGCAGAATTAGGGATGCCCGTCCAGTTACGCATCAAACACACGCGAAACGCTTATCTCATTGGTAACATCCTCGACTTGGGTCCTCTGGCAATTTGCGTACCGCAGGTTGAAACGGAGGCAACGGTTGATGAAGCGATCGATGCCTTTTACTACCCGCCGATTGGAAAACGAAGCTGGGGTCCCAGTTCGGGGTACGGCTTCAAGCCAGATATGGAGCGACTGGAGTACGCCGAATGGTGGAACAACAACGGTATCCTCAGTCTGCAGCTAGAATCTGTTGATGCGATTATCAACGCTCGCAAACTTGCCAAACCCGGCGTTGATATGCTCATGTTCGGCGCGAATGACTTAGGATTTAGCCTTGAGACATATCCAAATTCCCCATTCAAAACAGTTGAAGAGTGCTTCCAGCATGTTGTGGAGCAGATGGAAGGGACTCAGGTCAAAGTGGGGGTTGGTTACACACCCGGCGGACGGCTCTAAGCCGATACGCCTCACAAATCCAACGATAGAGAAAGGATCCGTCCAATGATTATCGTTGACACCCACTGTCATGCCGGACTGAACAAATATGAACCCATCGAAACGCTGCTTTACCACATGCAGCAAGCCGGTGTCGATCGGGCGGTCTTGATACAGCACCAAGGTACTACCAACAATAGCTATCATGTTGAATGTTTGGGTGCCCACCCAGATAAACTTGCCTCGGCGATGATTGTGGAAAGCACCGACGACGGGGAGCGGATGCGTTACTGGGCGGATCAGGGGCTTGTGGGAATCCGTCTCAGCGCAAACTCGCGAGCGGAAGCGTCCGACCCACTCGCACAGTGGCGTACTGCCGCTGAACTCAACCTCGTCGTCAGTGCACCGTCAAGTCCATCAACGCTCCTCAGCGATGAATTTGCTGAAGTCATGAAACTTTTTCCTGACCTCCGGATTGTTATCGAACACTTAGGGGGCGTGGGTACGGACGCGGTACCCCCTTACGATGAGTTCAAACAAGCCCTCACCTTAGCAAAACACCCGAACCTGACAGTAAAACTACCGGGTTTCGGGGAATTCTGCAACCTGCCATACCCGTTCGAGGACGTTCCTCCGTTGGCACGTATGGTTGTGGATGCATTTGGTCCGCAACGGGTGATGTGGGGAAGCGACTTTCCACCGGTCAGCTCAAGGGAAGGATACCATCATTCGCTTCAGTTCCCGCTCGACTACTTCTCTGATTTGAGCGAAGAGGAGCGGGAGTGGATTTTTGGGCGCACCGCGCTCTCGGTGTGGCAATTCGCCGATAGTTGATTAGTTCATTGGTTCATTAAACTGATGGACTAATAAACGAATGAACCAATTTACGCATCACGTTTCACGTTTCATTACTGGAGATAATATCATGGCGAGCACAGTGAAAAATGAACTACCCCAACCGACAACCGATCTTAATCTGGCAAAGGCACACTTAGACGAGTTCGGCTATTGCCTACTCGCCAACGCGCTCACCCCAAAGCAGGTCGCGGCGTTACGCACTCGACTGGTAGAGCAAGCAGCCGCAGAAAAGCAACAGGGACTCGCCTTTGAGGATGGCGGCACGGATAGGGACAGCGGCATCAATCAGCGGGTCTGGATGCTGATTAACAAGGGCAAAATTTTTCACGAACCGCTGCTCCACAAGGGTGTCCGTGAATTGATTGGGCATGTCCTCGGCGAGCAATACCTGTTGTCGTGCTATACCGCCAACATCGCCAAGCCGGGCGGCGTGGCAATGAATCTGCATACCGATCAGTGGTGGATGCCGCCACCGACTCGGCGCGAGCGTTCCCCGCTTCCCGTCGGTTCAATTACGCGGGAACGTCGAGATGTCGACGACACCGGTCCTCCGTCGATGATTGCACCGGCTGTCGTTGTCAACGTTATGTGGATGTTAGTTGACTTCACCGCTGAAAATGGCGGCACCCGAATCGTCCCTCGAAGCCATCTGACCGGACGCCACCCAGACAAAGAACTGGATAAGGACGCTGAACCGATAGCTGCCGCAGGTCCCGCAGGTACAGCAATGGTGTTCGACGGTCGCATGTGGCACGGAACCGGCGCAAATGTGAGTGACGGTCCGCGACTGGGCGTGTTGTCAACATTCTGCGGTCCCCAATTCCGGACGCAAGAAAACTTGACCCTCGGCACATCAAAGGAGGTCCTAGAAAACGCGCCTCCGGAACTGTTGGCGTTGCTCGGCTTTAAGGTGTGGAACGCTTACGGCCGCGTCGAAAGCCCCGCCGTCGATTTCATATCGCACGACGAAACTTCTCTGGGGGAATTGCATCCGGAGTAAAGCATGAAAGCGGGTAGAAACGTTGGATACCCTCACCAACTCGACACCCAGCGCTCTCGATTCGGAACCGGTGGGTGAACAGCAATCCCGCCCTGTAGATGCGACTCATAGATACCGAATCCGATCTCTGTTCCCAGCATCGTTGCCCGCAAATTGCTGACTCCTGGCGTTCCTGTTTTTATCGCCTCCACCAATTCACGAACCTTGCGCTCGGTGCCGCTCCACGGCGTTATCGGCTCGACTTCAATCGGGTCGTAGGCGCGCTGTTGTTCTTCGCCTTTACGCACATACAAAGATTCGCCATCATTCTGGATTCGGATAATCCCCGCCTCGCAGACCAGTTCATATTCTCGGCTTGCCCCGGTCGCTGCCGCGTGAAGGGCTGTCCCGTTATCGAATTCCACGTATGCTGACAGGATGGACGTATCGCGCACGAATCGCATATTGGAGGTATCCCCCTCGTCGGGATGCAGCTCTCCTAGCGTCCCACGAATAGAAGTCGGTTCGGGATCATCCAACAGATAGAGAAGCGTGTCGAGAAAATGCCCGCCGATGCTGTTGCCAGCGAACCCAATCACCGACTGAACCGCGCCTAACTCCCCGCTATGAGCGATATCGTGCGCTTGTCGATAGATTGCCCAGTTTCGACGCATCGGTCCGAACTCAAGAAAAACGCCGTTTCGTTCAAACGCCTCATTGATGGCATCTGCCTCAAGGAGTGAACAGCACAACGGTTTCTCGGCATACATCCCCTTGACCCCATGTTCCGCCCCGTAAATCATCGCCTCAGCGTGTTGCTCCGGGCGGGTTGTAATACTGAGGATATCGGGTTTCTCCACGTCAATTAACTCACGGAAATCCTCGTATCCGCGTGGAACGTTCCAGCGTTGTTGAAACGCCTCCCGTTTTTCCTCCATAATATCGCACGCGGCGACCATTTCTGTCTCTTCAACGACCGCATAACCACCCGCATGGCAGTAGGGCAACACCAAGCCGCTACGGTAGGGTCCCTGTTTCCTTTTCGCGATCTGTTCGTCCTCAATAGTGTTCGCCATACGTCCACAGCCAATGATACCAACCTTCAGTTTCATTACGGACCTCCTCCTGAAAAGAGATGTAGGGATTTACGTCAAGTCGATAGTTAATACCAAGACCTCGCACTGCTGCACACTGGGCCAAGGATCCGGTGTCTTAATGCCATCCAAGAGTAACAGGACGGTATTAAACCCCTGTCGCAACGGTGGATCATCGAACACCAACCACTGTTGACCCTGACTGTTTGTTATCGTCCGACTCGGCGTGAAAGGGAGCGACCTGCCGTTGACCTCTAAGTGGATACGATCCAGTGACCCCTCAACGTCTTCGACACGAAGCCTAAGCTCGGTCTTCTCGATTCGCCCCTCAACTCGCCCACCCTCAACATCGTCATGAATCGTAAGGCGCATAGCGTGTTCAGGACCTGCGCCTCTTCCCATGAGTGCTAACTTCCGCGGCACCTGAGCGCGGTGATCCACTCCTCCAGTTCGAGATGGAAGATAATAACACCGGTTCCGCCGCTCCAGAGATGCAGGCTCCCTTAGATCTCGTATGGTCTGGAGATGGTAATCATCATAGACGTTGAAATCATCGCTGTCGGCAGGACCAGCGCGATGGGAGGGATAATCGTAATTGAAAAGATGAACGCCCGCAGCACCCTCACGATACCCGTTCAGCGCGGTCGCCCTTAACACACTGGAAGGACTGCGCTCATAGCCCTCCTGCGGCGAAGCGGTGTATGTTGCTCCGTCAAACCCTGTGAATACCAATGTCCCGCTTTTCTCCGCAAAGGAAACGGCTTTGTCAATATCAATCTCGTGAACGCAGTAGCCCGGAGAACCCAATACGAGGATATCTGCAAGCCCTTCGCGTATCCAAGTCTCTGTATCCATCCCCGCTTCCAGATTCTCTCCAATGCCAACAGGGACCCGGACAATAAGCCTCAGTTCACGGGCTTTTGACACGCTGTGATGTTTGACAATTTCTCGTGCGTCTCGCATGAATTGCGTCAAAGTCGGGATATTCTCAATAATCTCACCGGGGCGAAAGAAGGGGGGCGCGCGACTGAAATCCAACTCCAACCCATCAAAATCGTAGCGGGTTAGCGTTTCGTCAAATAGCCCGAGAAAACGTTCTCTTACCTCCACTTCCGCGTAATTCCATCTCCAAGAAAAGGCCCAGTCCGCGCCATGTACGCCTACAGGAACGGGAGATCCGAGGAGTAGATCGGGGCTTTCTATCTTCTGCCGAGAGCGACCATACCACCCACGGGCTTCATCGCAGGCGTGGGCATCGTTCATACGGAAGGAGGCGTAGATTGCCATATCGTGTTTTCTTGCACCCTCAATGTAGATCCGCATGAGATCGTGACCATCTTGGATGACCTTCGCAAAAAGTCCATACAAACACTCATGGGCGTTCGCGGGCATTCTGCCATCTATCTCCTTCACAGGTCTGCCGTGGATGTGCAAAGGTTGGACAGCCCGCAACGGATGGCCATGGATGTCAGTGGGCAGGGGATCGGGGTTCCAATCCTCAATGTTGTCTCCCCACAATTGACCATGCGGGCTTCCCCGCCAAGATAGATCATCGTCGATCCCGACGAGGACAGAGAGGGCATCCACGCCGGCATCGGCGAGCGTGGGCATCATTTTGGTAATATCCCGCGGTTCCCATCGGTCTTGGTAATTAATGATCCAGTGACCGTCGGTGTTAAAAATGAGCTGCGGAGGTTTCCTCAGATCCATTTGAATCGCTCCGTAAGCAGAATTAGTAAATAGCGAAATAAAAAAAGCAGACATCCAAGGAGATTACTATAGAAACACTATAAGCAATATTAAATAATAAATCACCAATTTATAGAGTTTTGCGTTATACTGTGTGTAAATCTATCTCACAAGGAGTGTCTTAATTGATGATTTACGCAGAACTTAACGATTCCTTGGCTGTTGAACGTCTTGATGTTGCGCTTTGTGAAGCGACACACCCGAAATGGTATAGGCGTTTACTAATCATCAAACTTAGTGGCATTGAACGTATGCCCGTGTCGAAACTCGCCAAGATGTTTAATCTCTCTGATGAGAGTGTTAGGACTTATATTCATACATACAATAGCTCTGGTTTAGATGCGTTGATGCCTAAGCGTCCTCCGGGGCGTCGTGGTAAAATCACACACTTTAGCAAATCGGACTGGAATCGACTTCTTGAGCAAACGCCGAATCAATACGAAAAACTTCAGACGGACTCTCGACAATGGACGCTTGAGCTGATAAGAGTTTATCTCCAAGCGTATCACGAGATTTCGGTCACACCGCCAGCGATCCATCTGGCTTTACGACGGGTAGGCTACCGCACCGGTCGAAGCAAACTCCGTGTTGGCAGTCCGGATCCAGAATATCAAGCGAAACGGACTCAACTGACGGAGTTGAGGTGTTTGCCAAAACGGGAGAGTTGACGAGTGAGGCGACTCGGTTGATTCTCCCGGATACCCAACTTCGGCGTTTAGGTCTGTCTGCACTTGAGACCGAAAAAAAGACGGCTCGCCTGTTTTTCTTTGATGAAGCTAACGTGTCTTGGTGTCCCAACAGTGGACGCATTTATCGACAGCAAGGCACTGAATATAAGGTCAACACCCCCGGCAAAAACCGGCGGAAATACCTCATCGGCTCCTTAGAGTATCCTTCGGGGGCAGGCTTGTATGAAATCTATGCCAATAAAACCCATCTTCAGATCAAAACACATTGGCAAAACCTAATGGATATGTATCCCGATGAGTTGCTGTTTGTCGTCCGTGATAATGCATCGAGTCATACAACGGCAAAACTTGACGATTTCCTGATTCACCACAAAGACCGATTGCGTTTAGTCCCGATGCCGACTTATAGTCCACATCTGAATCTCATTGAGCGATTGTGGCATCTGATGCGAGATCAAATTAACAGGAGTTATTTTTTCAACAGTTTCTCTCAACTCTGTCAAACTGTCATCGGGTGGCTGGATAGATTACCTTTTTCACGATTCCAATCTCTGATGGGGATTCATGAATCAGAGTAACTCCAGCACACCCTTCTGTAAAAACTAAAAATGTATACTTAAACTTGCTTACACTTATCCTGCAGCGGCAACTGATAAGGGCGGATAATCTCGTATCTGTAAATCTGTCCGCCATTCCTCCATCTTGCCGCCCTTTTTGCTTTTCGCCTTATTAGCTTGTGCCCAAGACTCACCCATCTGTTTGACAAAGAGTGGAACATCCGCCAGATTGCACTGGTCGCGAATCTGGATGACCCAATCCTCACGCATCGGCCTCGCCCCCGGTCCCGATTCACCGCCAACAATTACCCAATTAATCCCGTTCAAGTTCAAGCCCGAGAGTGGACCGAGCAACGGTTCAAGGGAGAGGAATTTGGTTACTGCATTGATTTTTCTCAGATCATCAATGCGGAAGGTATAGTCCTGATTCTCAACACTGACACCCATCCATACGTTATCGGGCCAACTAATTTGATCGTTCAAATCCAGCAACCGCTGAGAACGCTTCGTCAGAACCTGGAACTGATGCCAAGATGCGCGCTGCATTACCGCAAAAACTTTCAAGATAAAGTCCACAGGAACATCATCATGGAATAGGTCACTCATTGAATTGACAAAAATCCGTTGAGGTTTTTTCCATGAAAGAGGCTTTTCTAACATCCGTTCATGGAGCGTGAGCTTGAATCCGTTGGTGTAGTTCCGTTGCCCCATCGCTTGCAGACGGAAGGACATTCGTTCCGCATAGCAATGTTTACAACCGGGGCTGATCTTCGTACAGCCTGTTACTGGATTCCAAGTAGCCTCAGTCCATTCAATGCTTGATTTAGTCGCCATAAGACTCTTCACTCCCTCAAGATATCTTGCGCGATTTTGACTGCCGTTGGTGCACCTCTTGGGCTGCCTGCTGCAAAGCAAAGTAGGTATAGTGGATTATTTCTTGAGTTGTAAAGCCGATTATACAGCACGTCGAAATTTTAAGCAACGAGTAAAGTGACAGAGCCCCCGGCAAAATCAGTTGTTGCTTTTTCCAAAAGGTTCGTTTACAATAATTCGCCACACAATCGACGGGCATCAAAACGTTCAACCCCTTTCCGCTTATTGTTGAGTTGAGGAGATAGAACATGCCAACTCCGATGGAAGAATACCTGTTCGATCTACTCGGTTACACGGTTATCAAGCGTGCACTCGATCCCGACCATCTCCGCGCTATGAACGGCTTTCTTGACGCGCTACCGCCCCTGGAAATCGATCAGTGGTACGGCAATATCGATGTCCATACCTACAAGGGGATTGATGGGATGAACCTGCAAAATATCATCGAAGGCGGAGAGATTTTTGAGCGACTCATCGATCACCCAGCTTGGGTCGATTTGGTCCGTCACTACATCGGTCCCCACGACCGTCCATTCATCAACGAAGGGTTCATCAACATACGCGGGCAGGGCGGATATATCGGCGTCCATTCCGGTGGGCATATGCCCGACAGTCGTAACCGCGCGGGTCGCAGCAAGGGAGAATGGTGTTGCTGCCTGCTGACGTTAATGGTGCCTCTGACCGATGTGGGTGTGGGTGATGGACCAACGGTCATAGTCCCCAGCAGCCACAAGTCAGACTTGCCACACCCGACGCAGAAAGAAACCGCGGGCATCTCCGACGGTCCGGGCGAGACGGTTGAAGGTGCGATGGAGGTATACCTGAAGGCTGGCGATGCCCTGCTGTTTAATGATTGTCTATGCCACGGCTCGGCGGAGCGAAAGAATCCCGGCGAGCGACGCATGATCATCTTCCGCTATCTCCCCTCGATGTACGCACACCGTTTTGCCTATGTTCCCTCCGAGGAGCTGCTGGCGCGACTCACACCAGAACAACGAGCAATTGTCCAACCAATCATCCCTCGCAGACCAACCACAAATTAAAAAAGGAGATCCGTCATGGATAAGAAAGAAATGACCAATGAGGAAAACTATCATTTCGACGTGACAGGTTATCTAATCGTCCCCGGCGTTCTGACACCCGATCAGTTAAAAACTTGCAACGAAGGGCTCGATCAATTGGAAAACACCGATGGGGCAGCCCCATCGTGCGCCTCTTCCGCTCCCGCCTTGCACTTCCTGCGCGACCATCCCGTGTTGGAACAATACCTGGAGGAAATCTGCGGCGAAAATTTTCGGATAGATCGGTCACCACACCTAATTGCGGTGAATCCCGAACCGTCTGAAAATGGAAAGGTGACCCTATCAGGAGGCAGCGAATGGCAGGACTGGTCTCGCGCCTATCGTCAGCATAACGGATCTCGATTCTGTCAGGGCTTACGGGCGATCTGGGCGTTGGCAGATGTGAACGAAGGAGACGGTGGATTGGTGGTAGTTCCAGCCAGCCATAACAGCTCAGTCGACGCGCCCCGAGATCTCGTGAATGGAGACGACGATATGGAGCTGATTGTGCAGCCAACCTTGCAAGCAGGGGATCTATTGTTATGCACCGAATCCCTGATGTGGGGGATGCAACCTTGGCGTGGAAAAGGTCCCCAACGTCTGCTTGAATGCGGTTATATCAGCGGCGACGTGCGCCCGTCCGCCGACTCTGAAATTACCGGCGAGGACGACGCAATGCCCGAATGGACAGCGGAACTGACACCGGTGCAGCGCGCGGTATTGCACAACCCGAATCGAAGCTATCCACCGCCTGTGGTGCATTCGGACGGTAAGACCGCTTCGCTAGCAGCGGAACCCGGTATCCTTCACCCCTCGATCTATAAACGCGATCCGGATTCGGGAATTGATGAGAAGGAATTTTTCCACTGGGATCTGTGCGGTCACCTCGTGTTGCGGGGAGTGATGGACGCGGATTGGCTGGCAGCGGCTAACGAAGCAATTGACGCCAACGCGGATCAGATCAGCACAGGCGGTTCCGCAGCTGGAGATTCAAAGCCATTGGCGGGTACGGGGGTCGGCAGATCGTCAATGGGCAACCCGTGGCAGCTGCCCGCGCCCTACGGCGAACCGTTCCAACGGATGATCGCCGACCCCGCCCTAATTCAACGGCTGAACTGGATCATGGGCAGCGGGTTCGAATGTATGATGTGCAACGGGTTCCTGTCGGGGAAGGGGTCATCCGGACACTCCCTGCACGCCGCCGGCTTCCCATCAAAAGTGGGCAACCACTACCGCCAGCAAAATGGGCGCGTCTATAGCGAATACCTCAATGTTGCTTGGCAACTGCGCGATGTCACCTCAGCGGACGGCGGCTTTGTCTGTGTACCGGGTAGCCACAAGACAAGCTATCCCATGCCCGACGGAATCCGGACGTGCGACAATGAGATGGGCATGGTACGGCATATAGAGATGAAGGCAGGCGATGTGCTCCTTTTCCTTGCCTCCGCCCAAACCCACGGAGCGTATCCTTGGACGGGCGAGGAGAACCGCCGGATGATCTTTTTCCAGTACCGGTCCCGGAACTTGTATGCGCCCTAAGGGACGGATTCGCGATTATATCCGTTTAGGCTTCCGAAGCCTCAAAGGCTTCGGAAGTCCAGACCCAAAATATAACCAATTAGACAAAAATCCCGAACTGATTCTATCCGAAGATAGGTGATGTGGCATGAAGTGGATAATGGCCATGCTGATGCTCATGTTATTAGCATCATCAACATGGGCAGGGATATTTCGTGATGATTTTAACGATGGTGATTTAGAAGGGTGGGTGGTTAAGGGGGAGGCCAGTACTGAAAACGGTGAATTGATCATCGGTTTTCCGCCTCCGGATGCAGGGGATATTGTCGTTGGTTTTTTGGAAGTGGTCTCGAAGGATTATGAGGTAACGGTCTCTGTGAAAATTAACCAGTTGATGTTTCAACCCGTTATCGCCAATGGTGCAAACATTGGTCTACGCGCCCACCCTCAAAGCGAGCGCGAGAAACGTCCAGCACTTCAATACGACTTATCTTACAATTTCTTGTTAGGTCGGCACACGAATCGCAGAAGGGGTATTGGTGCAGCGATTTGGCATGTAGATAAAATTGTAAGACTACCTGATGGCAGAATTGATGGAGTCCATTTCGGGAACAAGCTGCTTGAATTTTCGCCATTTGCTTTTGAAATGGACAAATGGTATCGCTTGAAGGTCATTGCAAGGGGCAATCGGTTCCAAGTGTTTGTTGATAAAAAAAAATGTTGGATTTCCTTGATAACACCTACACGGAAGGGAGAGTCTATCTGTCGTCTGGGCTTGGGAACCGCGTCCACTTCGACGACTTTGAAGTTCGGTGGGGTGCTGCCCTTGCTGTGCAGCCTCAAAGAAAACTCGCCACCACTTGGGGGCAGATAAAGCACGGCTTCCGTTAGGAGTTAGTGCAGCATTACGCCGACCGATGTGCAACGACAATAAATCCAGTCAAGCCGCCGAGGAGAACCTGAAAACCTGTTTGATAAAGCAGAATGGCAAAAGGTTGACAGAGGAAGACCAACCCAAGCACAATTCCACCGATTGAGACGCGCTCGACTAACAATTTCCGTGGGGATACAATCGCGAGCACAATTATACCCGTCAAGATAAGGTGGAGTCCACTACCTTGCAGAAGTTCGCTAAAAGATTGGTAAAGGGCAACAAGTCCGGTTACCACGATAATCGCTGCTGCACTTTCAACAATCTTTTTGGCAGCGCCACCCCTCAAGCCTACTGTCATACCAAAAGCGATAGCACTCGCAGCAAGTAGGTGAAAAGCAGAACCCCCTAAAATTGGAGGGATAGGCAAATAAAGAAATGAAAAACCGGCGACGAGCCCTAATCCAGCGATAACCTCAATAATTCGCTTTTCTGAAAAGGAAAGGGCGGATAAGATAGCAGAAATGATCAGCAGGGGCAAAGCAATACCCCGGACCAAAATTGAATACGGTTGATAGAGAAAGGCAAAACCGACAATTAGTGATCCAACAGCGATAAGCTGATTACGACGTTGCTTTGTCATGGGTTGCGGTCCCCGGAAGTGTAGATAGCCCCAATCGGGTATAGTCTGCCAGAAGGCTTCCTACGATCCCCCCGATTCTCGTCGTCCGAAGATGTTCCAAAACCCCTTACGGGAAGCAGCTTCAGCCTCTTCCCGCAGCTGAATCTGCTCTGTTAGTTCCCCCTCCAATGCCTCCACCCTTTTTTGTAAATCTTTGATGAGGTGCTGCAATTGATCATTTTGCTCCTGTAACTCCTGATGCTTGCTTGTCAAACCTGCATTCTCATCCTGAACCAGCATCAGGTGCAACACCTGACTGGCAAGATTTTCAATAATATCGGAGGTCGGGATGTTAAAAGCCAATTTGGTGATGAGTAGCGGCAGCCCCTCACGCGCTAAGAGCAAGGTCTGGGGTTGGGAGGGTGAGACATTTGCATCTGCTGCTTCTTCCGAAGCATCAAGGGTGGGCAGATAAGGGGCGAGATCTTCATCACGGCGTTCAAGGGTCTGTCGAATAATGACCTCTTCCACGCCAATCATATTCGCAATTTCGGATAGAGTGAGCGGAGTTGACATGTTTTACGTTCTCTGACTTGGCCGTCAAATCGCTTTGTCGGACTGGGTTTTGTTCTGTTGCAACAAACGCAGCAGCTGCCAACTATAGTTCAAGGCTGAAATTACCGCAAACATCAGACCGACGCACAAAACATAAAAGGGATTAAATGGAGGGGTTAAGCCGCTATCCGCTAACACGTAGAGAACCAAGGCAGTTGCGAGGAAGAAGGTTGTGCACTTGCCCCACTTGTCAGATCGGGCAATGGTCTGTGTTCGATGAAAAAGAAAAATGTTAGCAACTACAATCAAAACATCTCGAATAATCACAACAATAAATGCCCAGCGCGGGAAGCTTGAATTAGATAAAATGAGGGCCACAATCACCGCGCTGATTATTGCCTTATCAGCAATCGGATCCAAAATCTTGCCCAGGTTGGTACGCTGGTTCAGACGCCGTGCAAAATAACCGTCAAGCATGTCGGTCAGAATTGCCAACCCTCCTATCACCAAAGCCGCGAAGTGAGATCGACGGACAATGCTGTCAAAAAGGAATGGAGTCAATCCAAGCCGTATTATGGATAACAGGTTGCTGACATAGAAAAAATTTCGCACCGGAATTAGCGAACCAGATGTTTGAGGAGAGCAATTTGAAGCGACTTGGCGTTGCATCGTTGTCCTCGATTCCGAGAAGAGCGGCGATGAAAAGAATCGCCGTCTAATTCAGAGAAGCCTTTTTCCACGGTGACATATTAGTGTCGTGCTTTTCAAAACTTCTTCGAGCGAGCAGGCTTATTTTTAATCTTCGATTTTCTCGTTCAAGAAGCTCGATTTCCCGGTCCAAAAGCTGATGCACGGATAATGTCTCTAACAACTGCTGTTTGTCTGTCAAAGGAATCTGGAGCCGTGTCGCTATCTGGTAAGATAAATGGTCAGGTTCCGTCGGAATTTCATCGGCAACCTTCCACTGGGGGATCAATTTAGCCAACAACGATTCGTAAGTCCGATATAATTGGATGGCTCGGACAGCGCGCATATCAGAGTCTTCGAGTGGCTCTGTATCATCTTCCTCCAACATCTTAACTTGACCAACTAAATACGGTAGATCCCGCCGAGTCTTCATGATTTCAAAGCGATGCTGTCCCAGCGTTATCAGATTCATTCGACCATCTTCAAACCGATCAACTTCGATGATTTTGACGGCGGTACCAACGAGATAGGGTTCGGCATCTTCATCCACTTCCGTCCCTTTTTTGATGAGAACGATACCGAAAAGCCGATCATTGTCCAAGCAATACTGGATCATCAATCGATATCTTTGTTCAAAAATGTGGAGCGGCAAGACACCGCCCGGAAACAGGACTACCTCCAGCGGAAAGAGGGGCATTTCATCCTCAGCAAGTTCTTGGACTAAATCGGTCTGCATGCGATAACCCCCGATCAGATCGATGGACATAAAAGTTGCATGTTTTCGTTAGTTTCAAGTGTAGCACACGATACGATGAGTGTCAATAAAGAAATAGGCAAATCACCTGCACGAGATTCGGAAAATGGAGAGATAAACCGCGAGATCGTGCGTGAAAAAGGAGCGGTGAGGTAAATGAACGTTGCATCAAAAGACACCCTACTACAGATTGCAAGAAACGCAATAACATGTCATCTTGAGGACAGGATACCCTCAAAGCTGCCAGGTTTGGATGCAGAACTATTACAGAAATTGGGCGCGTTCGTAACCTTACAGAAAGGGGAGCAGTTGCGTGGGTGTGTCGGTCAAATTACATCCGACAAGCCGTTATATGAAACTGTCGCACAAACTGCGATCGCTGCGGCGACTTGCGATCCTCGATTCCATCAGGTCGATCTCTTGGAAATGCCAGAACTCACAATTGAGATTTCTGTCCTGACATCCCTACAGCCGCTTGAACATCTTGAAGACTTGGAAATCGGTGTCCACGGGTTGTATATCAAAAACGATACATACAGCGGACTGCTACTGCCACAAGTCGCAACCGCGTACAACTGGGATCGCACCCAATTTCTTCAGCAGGTCTGCAAAAAAGCGCAACTGCCGGAGGAAGCATGGCAAGATCCAGAAACAGAGATATATCTATTCAGTTCACAGGTGTTCGGGGAAGGCGGCTAACTTTGCAAGATACAATCTGCCGTACTACTCATTCTCATCGCTTTGCTTGATGCCTTTTCGGCGTGTATAGAACTTCGGAGTTTCCTGAAACTTATTGCGATAATAGGTGACAGTTCGCCGCGCAATTTTTGTGTCGTATTCCCGTTCAAGGATGTCCGCCAGCTCCGCATCACTGAACGGCTTCTCACGCTTGCCCAATCCCAATTCTTGGGGTTCCCGCACAGCGATTAAGCGATGGACAACATCCCCTTTGCTCTGGCAAAAAAACTTGAGTGGTAGGACACCTGTGGGTGTGTCAATAAGTTTATCCTGCAAGATACGGCTGACGGTGGATTCATGCTCGCCGGATTCTCTGGAGAGTTGGGCTTGGGTCAACGGTTTTAGATGTAATTCATCCCCACTGACGAAGTAACGATACTGGTACTCATAGATAAACATAACGATCCGGAAAGTAAGGCTTTTTCGCTGATTGATGAGCCGAAGTTGATCGAGTAGCTGTGATGTCTCTTTGTCAGTCTCCTGATCGTTAGGGATCTGGATCTGGTAACGAGAATTATACTCAATCTCCGATGCGACCTGAATTTCAGCGCGGGGCGGATTGTTGAGCCGTTGTACCGTTGCCACTGTGTAGGAAGATTGACTTGACAACGAAGGCGTATCGACAACCGTAACCTGCGCCGAACTCGCAATCTGTACTCTATCGACGAGGTCACGAATCTCACGAACCACGGTTAGCGGAATCCCCAGTTCCTCACCAATATCCTCTGGCTCAGCCCCCGCATCCATAAAGTATTCGACAAACTCCGACCGCGTGATGTCGTATGCCTCTGTCAAATTCGCAAGTTCGTCATAAGGCTCCGCCGACTCAATCGGCATCTGCGCTGTCGGAGGCTCACGAAATTCCGGATCATCAAGACGCAGATGAAACCCCGGATCATCTTCGTAGCCCGCCCAAGATCGCTTGAGATGACGACAGTATTCAAGCGCGTGAAGCAGTCGTCCGCGTGGCACCCGATATTTGACCGCCAATTCCGCAATGTGCCGCCGTGCATCCTCCCGAAAAAAATCGCGTTGCCAGTCGCCGCGTTCCTCAATCTCGAACTCCTGCATAAATTCCATAAACTGACGGTCTTGGAACTCTTCATACAGATGCCGCGGAATCCGTCCCTGAAAGCTGGTTTTTTGCACATGTCCTTCCTCAACCAAACGCTGAAAGGCTTGCTGCGATTCGACCGCCCGCACATATTCCTGAAATTCCTGCTCATTCTGTGTCAACAGATCGAGATAGGCGTCAGGGGGACGCACAGATCTTACAGTGGGATCAACTGAGATTTGCGGTTGGGGTCCAATAACACGCATACGCGCTTCCTTACTAAATACCGTTCTATATATCAACACCTATAAGTTAGCAAGCCATTAAACAAACGTCAATTCAAAAACGCCCGATTACCGATAACAGAAATTATGCCAGCGACCATTTTATTCTCAACTAAGGAGGGGATTCGAATCTTTCCACTAAAGATCGGTAGAGCGGCAAGAATAGCACAACCGCCGTGATAATAAGAATAATCAATGTGATAGGACGAGACCATAGAAAGGAGAGGCTGCTATCATTGATCAGCAGCGCGCGCCTGAGATTTTCTTCAAGCAGCCCCCCTAATACGAATCCGAGCAGCATCGGTGCCATCGGAAAATCGAGGAGTCGAAAAAAGAGGGCGCAAGCGGCAAACCCGACCATCAGATAGATATCAAAGTTATTGAAAGAGACCAAGTAAACACCGATGAGCGAAAAGAAAAGAACAAATGGGACGAGAAACGGTTTCGGCACAGCGAGTAGCCGGGCGATATAAGGAATCAGTGGCAGGTTTAGGATTAACAAAACAACGTTCCCTAGATACATCGACACAATCACTGACCAGAACACGTCGGGCCGTTCCGCAAACAGACGGGGCCCCGGTTGCACCCCGTAAGAAATCAGTGCACCTAACATCACGGCAGTTGTCCCAGAACCCGGAATCCCCAAAGTAAGCAATGGCACAAACGAGCCGGTCGAAGCCGCATTATTCGCCGTCTCCGGTGCCGCGAGTCCTTTTAAGCTTCCCTTACCAAATTGAAGTTTTGACGCCCCTTTGGCCAGCGCTTGTTCCATCCCGTAAGCCAAAAACGAGGCAATTGTCGCACCAGCACCCGGCAGCACCCCGATGAAGAAACCCAACACAGAGGATCTGCCAACGCTCGGCGCGATTTCCTTGAATTCCTGCTTTGAAACTTTAAGGCTGCCGAATTTTTCCTTGACGGCGGTTTCGACGGCGTTAGATGTCTCCCCCGGCTTTAGCACTGAAATGAGGGCTTCAGAGAGCGCAAAGGTCGCCATAGCGAGCAGCAGAAAACTGATGCCATCAATCAGATCCAGCTGTCCCAACGTAAAACGCTGAACCCCTGTCGAATTATCTGTGCCGACGGTGGACAACATCACGCCCAAAACTGTCATCAGGGCAGCTTTCAGGAAGTGTCCCTTCCCCGCAAAAGCAGAGACAGCCGTGAGTCCCATGACCATCAGTACAAAGTAATCAGCGGATTGGAAACTCAGCGATACAACAGCAAGGGCAGGAGCCGCGAACAGCAGAAACATCGCGCCGATTGTTCCCCCAGAAAATGATGAATATGCGGCGGTGGCGAGTGCCTTGCCCGCCTTTCCTGCCTGCGCGAGGGGGTAACCATCGAAGGAGGTGGCGACGGTCGAAGCCTCGCCCGGCGTGTTCAGCAGGATTGAAGAGGTTGACCCACCAAAAACAGCTCCATAATAGACACCCGCCATGAGAATCAATCCCGATGATGGCTCAAAACCGTAAGTTATTGGAATCATCAGAGCGATTGTGGAGATTGGACCCAATCCGGGCAACATGCCGATAAATGTGCCGGCAAAAACACCCAGAGACACCATCAGAATGTTGGTGAAGGTAAATGCGGTCGAGAGTCCCGTCATTATTCCTTCTAATACCATCGGTTTAACTCCAAGTTGTTACGCACGGCCTAATTTGCTCCCAAGAAGTGCAGCACACCGGGCTCAAGGTAGATTCTTAGCAGTTGCGTCAAGATGAACCAGAAACCGACGGTCACACCGATTGAAACCAACAGCATCAGCTTGATTCGTCGTTCGCCCATCGCCCAAAATCCGCCGTAAAGAAAAAGGATAGTCGCGATTAAGAATCCGAGGGATTTGAGGATCAATCCATAACCAGCCATCAGTAGAAAGAGGAACGCTGCACACCTCCAATCCAGTCCCTTAAAAGTATCCGTGAAAGAGGATTCATCTGCATCATCACGATCAATACGCCGAGGAGCAGGAAGAACCAATATCAGCAAGGATGCGACAATTCCCGTTGCACTCAACGCTATCGGTAGACTGGAAGGGGTCACGCCAGTATCTTCGACTCCCGGTGCCTCTGGAATATTGAACGCCATCACACCATAAACTATTGAAAGCGCAAGGATAACAAGTGCCCCCACCTTATCTGTTCTCATCAGTCCCCACCTTGTGCGTGGTATCCCCTTCCACATAATCTCTATTGCCACTATCAGAACTATGGCAAATTCCAAAAATAAATAAACACTTTCGTCCCCCGGTAGGTGCGGTTTCTAACCGCACTGGTTTGGAGTGTCCAAGTAATTCTAAAATCTACCATAAATAACAACATCATTCGAGAAACCCAAGCTCACGCATCAATTCACCAATAACCTTTTCCTGTCCTTCCAAAAAGGTGGAGAATTCCTTCCCCGGTTTGAAGAGGTCCTCCCAACCGTTACGCGATCGCACATTCTCCCAAGCCGGCGTTTCATACATCTGTTTAAGGACACCAACATAGGTCGAAACCTGTGCGTCAGACAGTCCCGGCGGACCGAAGAAGCCGCGCCAATTGACAAAAGTAGCGTCGTATCCCAGTTCTTTCAAAGTTGGAATATCGGGGATCGCTGCAGACCGCTGCTCCGCAGTAATAGCGAGGATCCGAATCTGACCCGACTTATGTTGCTCCAGTGCTTCTCCCAACCCGGTGGATAAAATCTCCGTTTCCCCAGACAACAATCCGGCAAGTGCCTTGCCGCCACCATCGTAAGGGATATATCGCACCGCTTTGGGGTTCTCCCCTGCCGCCTTAAACGCCAGTGCGGCGACAAGGCCATCCATGCTGCGCCGACCCGACCCACCGCTAACTCTGAGTTGCCGAGGATTGGCACGAAAAGCCTCAATAACATCTTCCCAACGCTGAAACGCTGAATCACTACGGACAGCAAACACGCCATAGTCCGCGATTACAGCCGCAACAGGCGTCAGATCTCGGAAAGTGTGCGGAAACACCTTCTGTAAAGAGCGGATAAGGATTGGGGTCGAATTAACCAGCAATGTCCCCTGCTGACGTCGCGCCGTCTTGATTAGGTATGCGATCCCCTTTCCGCCGCTACCGCCAGACATATTCTGATACGATGCACGCTTGATGAGCTTCGATTTCGTTAAGGCTTCACCCACACCACGAGCGGTTCCATCCCAACCACCACCAGCACCCGCGGGGATAAGGAAATGTATTTTATCTAACTCCGTGTCAGCGTAAATCTGCCCGGCAAAGGCACACAAAACAACCAGAAATACGCTGAGAATCAAAAACATTCTGTAGGACATATTCACTGAATTTTCCTTAACATTTCGGGATAACTATTTCACTGTATCGTCTCAACTGTACAACTCCTTTATAGCATAGAAGGAAAACCTCAAAATTTCAAGCCCCTAATAGCGCCATGATGTTTATCCCTGTATCGGCACCCCTCCATCAACACCCTTTTTTGATTGATGGAAAATCCGGTGTCTGCTACAATCTGTGCGACCGGAACGGTTCCGAGCAAAGGTACATATTTCAGTGCGAGCATTTCAAGGAGCAGAGATTATGATTGTCGTTACAGGAGCTGCGGGGCGACTTGGTAGCCGTGTCGTCCAACGCCTCATCGGAAAGGGATATGATGTACTGGGCACAGACCGTGTAACGCATAACGAGTCGCCATCGCCCTTTGTTCAGACAGATCTCTGCAACGCCGAGGAGGTGACGGAACTGTTGACAGGTGCAGAGGTGGTTATTCACATGGGAGCGATCCCGGGTCCAAGGAGTGATGCCCCACATGAAGTGTCTGAAAACAACGTTCAGAGCACATTCAACGTTCTCTGGGCAGCAGCGGACAAAAAACTCCGACGGGTGGTGTTCTCCTCCAGCGCCTTTGCCATGGGCTGGGCGCATAATCCGCGCGCCTTTGTCCCGTTGTACCTACCTCTCGACGAAGAACATCCAATGATGCCCTTTGAACCTTACGGATTATCGAAACAAATCGGTGAGTGTATCGGCGAGATGGTCGCCCGAAGTTCGACAACCTCTGTCGCAAGCCTCCGCTTCACGAATGTCGTTCCGCCAGAGCGACAGGCTGAATTTCCCTGGCCCGCGCCCACACCCGATAATCCAACCACACTGGTGATGTGGGCATATGCCGATCCCCGCGACGTAGCGGACGCCCATGTGCTGGCACTTGAGGCAGATCTGAAGGGGCACCAGCCATTTTTGCTCGCTCAACCGACCACTCGATTTCTTGAGCCAACAACGGAACTGATTAAACAAAATTTTGGGGATCGCGTCGAGATTCGTGGAGGGCTTAACGGAAATGCAAGTGTCATCAGTACAGAGAAGGCACAACGAATGCTCGGTTTCAAACCGAAATACAATTGGAAAACATCTATAGAGGAATAGCGCGATGAATGAGCACGAAAAATATCTTTTCGATCTCAACGGTTACATAGTTGTCGAGAATGTCCTAACCCCCGATGAAGTGGCGTTGTGCAATGAGGCAATAGATCATCATTCGGAGAGCATCCGTGAGCGAGTCGGAGAACTTTCGCTGTCGGGGGGTTCCGAAGCATTGGAAGGAATCACCGGACGCGGTGATCTCGGCGGGATGTTGGGTTGGGAAAAACCGTGGTGCGAACCGTTCCGAGATATGCTTGCCCACCCGAAAATCGTGCCGTATCTTCACGGCATCTTGGGAAAAGGATTCCGAATGGACCACAATCCCGGCTTGATTACTATGCGGAAGGGAGCGGAAGGGCATGTGTTCCACGGTTCCTCTGGTCCAGGCTTCGACCCACACCAGTATTACATCTTCAAAGACGGAAGGATGCACTGCGGATTAACTGTGGTGGCGTGGCAACTCGCTGATGTCAATCCGGGAGATGGCGGACTCTGCTTAATTCCGGGGAGTCACAAGGGCAACCTTCCTTGCCCTCCTGAAATGAAACGCTATGAAATGTATCAAGAACACATTCGGCAGGTTACAGGCAAAGCCGGCGACGTTGTTATTTTTACGGAAGCCACTACACACGGAACGCTGCCTTGGAAGGCAGACCATCAACGGCGCTCTCTGCTTTTCCGATACTCGCCGGGCAATTTGGCATACGCCAAAGGCTACTTCCCCAATTGGCCCCAGTCCATGCTTGAAGGGTTGACACCGGAACAGAGGGCGGTACTGGAACCACCTTATCACACACGACTCGACCGTCCTGTTCTGGAAGACGCATAGGACCTCCTCACTAAAAGTGCGACTATCCGACGAACTCGTCGTAAATCGCTTTGGAGACAGCAGCAAGGCCCCCATCTACACTCAGTCGATCGCCAGCCCTTATCTGCTTCGCCATAATCGCCACAGTGTATGGACCGGTGGGCGAAAACACAATGCCAACATCACACCGGACACTCTGGTAACTGCCTGTTTTGTGGGCGACCACCGTTCCAGAAGGGAGTGCGTGCGGAATAACCGTGCTCAACTGCTGACGCTTGAGGATGTCCAAGACCGCCTCTCGTGACTGGGGTGAGAGGATATCGCCACTGTAGATTAACTCCAACAAACGACACATATCGTCAGGTGACGACACATCGGACTTGTCTTCAGAGAAACCATCGCCCCCTAACACAAACTCCCGGTTTTTCAGACGATCTGACGCTAACTGATAGGTATGGTCGGGATTTTCCACCTCAAGTCCAGTAATACTGTAGAGCAATTCCCGGCACGGCATCGGAATATGGGTGCGATTCAACCCCAACCTCTGCATCGTGTCGTTAATATTCTTCCCGCCAACCCGGTTGTAGAGTATATCGGTAGCACTGTTATCGCTGATAATAATCATGAGCAGTGCCAAGTCGTGAACCGTCGGCTGAAGCCCAACCGACAGCTCCTTGAGAACGCCAGACCCCGGCACCCGTAGGGCATCGGTCAGCTCAACGCGTTGGTTGACGTCAACGACACCCGCATCAACCTGTCGATACAATTCCACCAATAACGGCACCTTCAGCGTGCTCGCTGTGAAAAATACTGTGTCAGCGTTATGGCAAACACGATCGTCTGTCTCCAGATGTTTTGCAGCGATACCGACAATTCCACCTGTCTGCGCCGTAAAATCTTGGATTGCGGACATCACACCCGATTCAGCCATCTTAGTCCTCCATTTATTCACTTGTTCGGGAAAGGTGCGCGTTATTCCATATCTAAAACCGTTCCAGCAGCAATTTGGTAATCGGGTTAGGACGACTGTAGTATTTACGCATGGCTTCGTCCTTACTTTCCGAAAGTCGACGCGGGAAAATGGTATAATTGCTTAAGTAGCGATCTGTGGTACGACCACAGTAGAGATGAATGGTCCGACGTTCTGCGGCGGTCTGCCGGACATTGCCAGCATGGAACATTATCGCGTTGAACAGGACAGCCGTGCCAGCGGCACCGGTGATGTGATCCGCTTGCGCCAGATCGTAATCCTCAAGCGGCTGCTCTCTGGTATGCGCCGAACCGGGCAAAACGCTAAAGGTATGCGTCGTATCATCAACGTCGTTCAGGTAGAAGACAACGGATATATAAGGGGTGGAGTGGGGAATTTCACTCGCGCCACTGCCAACATCGCGGTGCCAACGACAATTGGTGGGACCGTCAGGATTGGGGCGGCGAATCCGCACCGAATGCTCTTCCGCACATAAATCGGGTCCCATAATTGCTTCCAGCAGCGGCAACAATCGCGGCGGACGCATAGTAAAGTCAATTTCCGGGTGCGTAATCAGCAGATGGACATTGAGTTGATAATGCCCGTCTTCCCGTTCAAACCAATTCGCTGGATTCTCGACGAGATCACGATCTATGATTTCATTGATGGTACGTACCTCGTCAGCGGATAAGGCATCAGGGACAACAACGTAATCGTGCTCCTGATAAAATTCCAATAGCTCTTTCATAGGACTGCTCCGTCAAATACATGCGTATAATACGCTTTAGATAAAGTCGAACTGTTGAAAATGCAACGCATTCGTACTAGGAAGGGTTATTGGCTTGTATCAATTGTGCGTTTTGCTGCTGCAACCAATTGAAAAAGCGTTCCGTTTGGCAAAACAGCGGCAGATTTGCGCTCCGTTGCAAATAGCCGTTCTTGACAGACAGGCCGCCCCATTTGTCCAGTAACGAACGTTGTACACGGTAAGCACCGTCTCGGTATTCTCCAATAGGAATGTAACTCTCGAATCGTCCGGAAACTTCCTGTTTGCCTCGTACTACGATGTCTGTTGGTTTCGGTGAGGAGAGACGTGTGTGGGCATTTTCGTCAAACCGTCTGGCGTCAGAGATGTCCTTCACCTGCACAATTTCCTTCACTACCAACATGCCAATAAGCGCGTATTCCAGTCTATCATTGGTGATGGGCTTAATGGGATCCAGACTGGCAAAGAAAATAACCAAATCATCCTCCACAAATTTCAGCAGGGGTTTCCCCCGACGGTCAGTATCGCCGTAGGTAAGACAATCAAAGTCCGGATCTAAGTGCATACGCTTGTTTAGTAAATGTGAAGGCAACGAAATTATATGATTATTACGTTCTGAAAATCTATCTAATGCCGGAATTATATGGTTGGCGTAGTGTCTTTCCATGCCAAGAACGTTGGCACGATCAGTCTCTTTAATTGGCACATAGACGAAATCGCCGTTTTCTGGGTTGCATGGTGCATTCCAATTTCCGGATTCGGTAGTTAAGTCAATACCCACTCGTATCAGTATTGCTTGCATTGGCATTCTCCTTGAGAAGGCGGACAGTTCCGGTATGTGTTGACAAGATTAGCGACTTCTTGCCAGATATTCTGTGGATAATCCAGTGGCGTTAACAGGGCATACCGCGGAATTTTTCCATGTGTGAACATGTGATGATGCAGCTGCGGCGCATCATCACACAGCATTGGTCCCTCATTGTTCATGAGGCAAAAATGATCAAAGATAACGAGTGGCCCTCTAAGTTGGTTTTTCATATTTGCTTTTTTGCATTTCCTGTATTTGCACTTTTTGTCATATCCAACAGTTAGAGAATCCTGTTTATGAGCATTAATACCAACCCAAGTGAGTTTGTAAGCCATATTACCCTTGGCAGTTATTCCCCCTATGCCTATAACAGCATCATATTCCCACGATCGAACCTTACCCATGCAGTCGCGTATTCCGAACACACCACATTGGCAGGGGTCAGCCGTATGGGTACGGCGGTAGACTAATAGCTTCAGTGTTTGATTTGTTTTATGAGTCATAAGCTAAGGCATGTTAATATTTTGCTGTTGCGAATTCGAGAAACGCTTTAATCACCATGTGATCCGCTATAAATCCAATCGGTTATCTGAAATCGTCTCAAGATACGTCAGGCGTGGTCACAACTTGAGTTACTATCAATTCACATTTTGTATCAGTCAAAGGGGAGCACATCGATTTAGGCACAACTACAATCTTATATCTACTAAGGAGATGAAATGAATCAAGAACATATTAAACGTTGGCAGACAGAGTTTGAAACAGCGGATGCAGAAACTGTTCGACAAATGCTTGCCGATGCACCGGAACTTGTAAGCGTGAAAGTGAACCACACATCACAGAATAGGAGAATCAGGCAGTGGGGACCGCTCTTTAGCGCAAGCATCAACCTCAAAAGCCTCGATAAAGTTAAAGCACTTGTAGAGGCTGGTGCGGACGTGAACAACAGCGACCTTGGTACACATTGGCCCAGCACCGATTATGAGATTAATCGGTATCTCCTCAGTCACGGAACGGAGGTCAATCAGCCGTGCTATCTTGGATTTCATGCGGTCGGTGTCACCAACTTCGATTCCTTCTTACTCATGATGGAAAACGGGCTGGATCCGAATTTCGCATGGGCCCACAATGGCGAGACCTTGCTCCATGTTCAGGCACGCCACGATGACGACACCCACCTCGCACAAGCCTATATCCTAATTAAAGCAGGCGCAAATGTCAACCCACAAGCGCTGAGCGGACTTGATGACGAGCCCATTATGGATAACGAGCACTTCGTGCAATACGGCAAGGAAACACCGCTACATTTCGCCGCCCGATTGGGCAACCTGCGGATGGTTCGGATGCTGCTCGACCACGGTGCTGCCCCGTCGCTCAAAACAGTCAGCCGAATAAGCGAACCGAAGCAGTTCGCCGAATGGACAGATGAAGTAACATCATTGGTCTGGCCCCTACGTGAATTCAAGAGGGTGGTGTTTCATCCCTATGAAGGGGAGACACCGCTTGACATGGCACTGCGTGAAGGTAATGAAGAAATTGCCAACATACTCAAGCGATAATGGCAAATGAGCCTGTCGAACCTAGTCCGATCTCTGAACAAGAAAGTTTAGTGTTCTGATCCGTGTTGGCGAAGGATTTCGATAACCTTGGTTCTGCCGGTCTTTACCTTTTTTGCATCCACTTTTATTTCCAACAATCCTGCGATAAACCCGGTAGTCTCCCAGTTCACCGCCGAGACATCAAGCGGGGTTTCGCCCCTGTAGTTCTCTGGATTGACCTCCGCCCCCTCCTGAATCAGCAGTTCAGCGATTTCGGTGTGACCGAGAAAAGCGGCGCTGTGCAACGGCGTGCTACCATCCCGACTCTTCGCGTTGATATCCGCACCTTTTGCGATTAACAATTTAGCGATTTCCGTATCGTCTCTAAGTGCTGCCCACGACAAGGCAGTTACTCCGAATTCAGTATCCCCGGCATTGATATCCACACCGCTCGCCAGCTGCTCCTTGACGGTTCGGAGGTCTCCGCTTCTGACGGCATCACATAAGGCATCACTCTCACTTCTTGTATTTGTCGTGGCACCGTGCTGGTAGAGCAGCTCAACAACTTTGGCTCTGCCAATTTCTATCTTTTCCCTATCCACCTTTATCTTCAGCAATCCAGCAATGAAGACAGTGGTCTCCCAATCTACCCTTGTAGCATCTAAAGGTGTACCACCATCCCCATTCCTAATATTGATATCTGCGCCATTCTCAAGCAGCAGTTCAGCCGCTTTATATTGACCGAGAAAAGCCGCGTTGTGTAACGGTGTACCACCATCCCGATTCCTCGCATTGACATCCGCACCCGCCTCAAGCAGCAGCGCAACAATTTCAGTGTGTCCGAACAATGCAGCCGACGATAAAGCCGTCGAACCGAATGTACTATCCTTGGCATTGATATCCACACCTTTAGCCAAGTGCCCCCTGATCGCTTTGATGTTTCCGAATGCAGCAGCACTCCAAATGTCATTTCCGGGGAACTTTGCCTGTTTCTTCGACCAATCATCTTCTTTCGTAACGAATGGCTCACTTGAAACCGCTCTCCATTCCGGCATTCTGCCCCTAATTTCCTCCGTTATATCCGCACGCCGCTGACGGATAAATCTCCGCGTCTCTTCCAGTGCCGTCGCACGTGAATAGGTTTTGCCTTCGTCCCTATCGCCAAAGAAGCGTTGGGCATCAATTAAGTGCGGTTTCACCATCGCATCAATTCGATCCATCTCAGCTAACAGTTCCGCTTCATCCCAGTGGTTTTCGATGATGTTCGTCAGCGCCTCTGCGTAACGCGCCCGAGCAGATTTCTGTTGATAAAGTTTGTGGGCGAGCAAACCTCGGGTCTTTACAGAGATAGGGGCGCTCGGTTTGTTGTGGTGTTGGAGTTTACTGTGCTTGGTAAAGAGCGAATCAGCACCCCAAGGTAAGAAACGAAATTTGTCCGTCGCCGGGTTGAGGTATATGAAAAAGTTATTGCTGTTGCCGGAGTAGCCGTCCCAAAAACCGAGCAGTCCCTCCACCGCCCAAAATGTGTAGAACGCATCGAGGTCAACTAACTTGCCAATTGCACCTTCAATGTTTTTATCCCTACTTTTGAGAACCTCAATAAGTTGCTGAATCTTCTCCCGTCCTGGTCCGTCCTTACCGATTTTGCGCTCGAAACTGCCTAACCACCCCTCATAAAAATCGACGTAGGGACCCTCGTACAGAGTCCCATTGTCATTACCGAAAGCACGTCTGAGAAACGACCTACGAACCGTCTCCACATGCGAATAAACCCCAAGGTTTTTTCCATTGACCGTCACTCTCGCATACGCACATCGGGGTGCAGGTGAGCCAGTAGCATTAAACAGAGCATACCCCATGAACTGGCTCATCAAACTGATGTCCTGCTGGTTGTTGTTAAAGGTCAGGTTGGTCAAGCCTTCAATACCGGCGTCTTTGTCGGTGTGATTCAGCTTGATTTTGAGTGAGGGGCGCGTGGTACTCAGTGAACCGAGGAATCCTTTTTTGCGAAGCCCAACATTGGGAAATATCACACCATCAATGGTCACACTCGCATCGACGTAGGTGTAGGGTGCCTCAGGTGGTGCAGCTTTGCGGCTTTCATGCAGCGCCGAGAAAAAATCTCGTGTCTGATAGCGGATGGTATCCCAGTCCTTATCCGCAACCGTGATTTGCACATCCAGTACCCGATCGGTCGGGAAGATGTCGTCTAAGGTCAGTTCCTCTGCTACCGTATAGTTGACCACAACCCAAAAACAGAATGCCGCTATTAACCCAACATTCAATGTCGTTCTACCTAATTTCACCTTTTCGATCCTTTTTGAGAACATTTTCGTCCGCCATGTTGACGCAATCTATTCTACATTAGTTTAGCCAACTCGTGTGCAAAACATTACCGTTTTCCCAAAATAACGTAAGTTGCCGGTATCAACTAGCAACTTACGTCAAATCAGTATAAAGATTCAATGATGCAGCACAGATCCACTAAGCCTTACAGATTATGCTCATATTTGATAAAAATCGCTTTAATCTGTCTCTCTTCTTCGGTACTTGTGATGGTGATAGCCGCTATGCTGTGCTTCTTTTTTTCCCGTTGTGTCTCCTCATTGTATGTGGTTGTTTCTCCTGTTTGTATCCGATCGAATCCGTGAACAACGATTCCATCGGCACCCTTCTCGCGTGCTTTCGCTTCCAGTTTCTTTTGCAAGTTTTCTACGCTGATACCCTCATTCGCTTGTGCAATAACATGTCCCATCACCCGATAATCTTCCCTTATATCCGCTTCTGAAAAGTAAAGATCCACATGGGTGGTAGGCGAGTAAGATTGCCCAATATAGTCAATCTTGGCGCAAGCGGCAACGAATAGGACGACTAATGATAGGAGCGAAACGGCATATCTAAACATGATAATCCTCCATGAAAGTGAATTTGGTGAGTTAATTGGTTCCGTAAACCCTTTAGCAAAGCCAGATATAATCTGATGTCACGTTCACTGACTTTATCGACTACGAGCAATTTAGATACCACCGTTATCTTAATCACTTAAAATAATAGTGCAGGGACTCAGTTCCCCATCAAATTTCCCCTCTCTGGGCGATTTTGTATCTACTTTCAACATACGCTGTAATTTCAAAAGGCATTTCCATTTACAAGAAGATTGTTGGAACTCTGCCACATCAGCGTTGCAAAAATGCTACAGCTATCGCTTCAAACCAGCTTCTTCTTATATTCTTAAGATCTCTTATGGTGAACGATATAAATATGTAGACGTTCACCAATAGTGCTCCTTATCGAAGCCTCATCAAGTCCCCCTGACAAGTGGTACATCCCGCCTGCCCCGATCTTATCGGGGGCGGGATTTAGGGGGTTGGTTGTGCAGTGGGAATGTCTAAGTAACTCGAAAATCTACCATAAATTACCCTGCCCTATACCCGAACCCCTATTGACAGACTCATACTGAAATTGTAAAATGGTGATTCATACCATCCAATCGCAAGCATAGGTCCTATTGAATGCACACTATTCCCATCCCCGAACAAATTGCAACCAACAGCCGTCAAACAGCCGATGGCACTGTCTGGCTAAACGGATTATCCCAAGCCATCACCGACCTCAAGCAGCGATGGTCCCTTACGCTTAGCCCACCATTTGAAGAAGAAGCGAGTTGTTCTTGGGTCGCACCATGTGTTCGGCAAGATGGGATATCCGCCGTGCTAAAGATCGGCTTACCCCACATGGAAGCAGAAAACGAAATTGACGGTCTGCTTTTTTGGGATGGCGATCCAGCCGTTTTTGTGTTAGAGGCAGCCCCCGAACTCAACGCAATGCTGCTTGAACGCTGCGAGCCCGGTACCACGTTACGAGAGCGCCCCGAGAATGAACAAGACCAGGTCATTGCAAAACTGTTGCGCAGATTGTGGCGGACACTACCTGACACGCATCCGTTCCGACCATTGTCAGAAATGATTGCTTCGTGGACCCAAGAAACGTTGGAAAAAGCGGATCGCCTGCCCGACGCAGGACTCGCTAAGGAGGGATTGGATATCTATCAGACACTGCTAAACGATGCCACTTGCGATGTGCTGTTGGCAACTGACTTACACGCGGGGAACGTGCTTCAAGCGCAACGTGAACCGTGGCTCGTCATTGATCCCAAGCCGTTTTACGGAGACCCAGCTTACGACGCGACCCAGCATCTGCTCAACTGTAAAGAACGACTACACTCGAAACCGAAAAGTACAATCGGAAGATTTGCTGACCTACTCGGTGTGGATCCTGAACGCGTTCGGCTTTGGACCTTCGCTCGTCTGGCGTCAGCATCAACGGGGGATTGGCATAAATCGCAAAACCTCGCTCGAAGGTTGATGTCATCGTATACCGAATAGCGTCAACTTTTACAGATAAGAACCCAGCGGATCTGCGGCGCTAAATTTCCCGACAGAGAGAAAGGTTTGGCATGACAGATCAAACACCCAGACTCAAACAGACCCAACTTCACTTCTTCAAAACTTTCGGCTATGTCGTTCTTCGGAAACTGCTGAAGCAAGACGAACTGGATGTTATTAGCCAAGAACACCGTGATGGGTTGGCAGCCGCATTTCCTGAAGAGCCTTTCAACGGGACGCTGGGGCAATGGACGCGAATGATGAATGAGGAAACGCCCTTTTTCGCGTCGCTCAATGAGGACCGTCGCTTCCTCACCCCTGCGCAGCAGATCTGTGGTACGGATGTCCTTGGTAACGGCACCGACGCTCATTTTAGTGTAGGCAACACCGATTGGCATAGCGATAGCAACTGGCAACCCGACTCAGAGGAGGTGCAGCTCGCTGTCAAGTACCACTTCCATCTCGACTCCGTGACGGCGGAAACCGGTGCCTTACGTTTTATTCCGGGATCACATCTATTGAGGGGTGTCGAGCGGGAGCGGTTTCAAGAAGCTTTAGACAAGGTGCCCCCCGAAGATGTGCCTTGCCAAGCCGTGCCGACGCAGCCGGGAGATGTTATTGCTTTTGATATTCGGACATGGCACGCCTCGTTAGGCGGAAAGCCCGGCCGTCGCGTCTGCAACGCAGAATACTTCCGAAACCCGGACACGACCGAGGGCATCGAACTGCTTCGGGAGATTGCACGCCTCCAAGCCGGCTCGCGCAACGCACATCAATACACCTATCCGAAGAATTGGCTGGCGAATCCGCACGGCAGCACAGTGAGACAACGATGGATTGATCGCTTGTTGGAAATCGACTTTCTCAATCAACCCGGCGTGGGAGAAATGTAATAGGTAACACGGAACCCCAAAAAAGAAAACCGCCATTCCCTGCCCTAACAGCTGCTTTTCGCGGAATCCACAAAACTATCTGAGGGGTGTGCATGATAATTGTCTGAATCAGGATTTTCAGAATTTAAGGATTTTCAGGTTTCTTAATCCCAATTTATCGGGGATAGAAACCGGAAAGTGAAATGGAACTATTTAAGGACGGGAGGCATTTAGCCCCAGAGGGGCGACATGTTTATAGAATACGGATAGCCCCATACCCTAAAGCCCCAGAGGGGCGACATGTGCCATTTGTCTGAATCGCAGATTGCACTCTCCCACACGAAAGCGATTTATGCACACCCCTCAACTATCTCAAGAAAGAATCAGAAAAAGTCAAAATAAACAGAATCTGCTACAACTGTTCTCTCACTTCACCAACCGCCAACCCGACGCGTTAACGGTTAGTGCGGTGTGCCCTTTATAGCGGTCGTATACCTCGTGCATCTCCCCAATCGTGTCGAAATAACCCACGATATGGACAGCGCTGAAGGAATCACCTGTTTTCACAGGTTTCCCATGAATCTCCTCGATCATGACGATGATGTCCCCGGGCCGTTGGCTGCACCACGCCTCATAGACTACAGACGGTTCAAGCGTCAGCCCCGCCAGCCAAGGACCGTCTTCACCTGTCTCCTTGTCGCGCAAGTGATATGCTCGAATAAAACGTTCCGGGGTTCTGTTCAGGTCGCGGCGATAGCCGAACTTCAGGTCCGGCGGGAACGGGGTGAAGAACTCGCTGGACGGGATACGGATTCCGTTGGGACCGCTCAGGTAGCTGAGATACATCTCGCTGAACGTATCGCCCCTTTCATGACGGACACAGCCCGGTGTGTCGTTGCGGAGAAACATCTCCGGCGAATCGTTGACGCTGTCAATTTTGTCCATCAACACGAAGAACCGTTCGCCTTTGGGGAATACGATCCGCTGTGTCCAGCGCGACCCGGCTTTATGACCGGGGGCGGCGTATTCGTACTGATACGTGGTTGTAACCGTAATAAAGTCTGCACTGTGGATGACCTCCGGTTGGACAGGTTTCATTCTGTGGCAGAGTTGCGGTCCCTCGACCAAGCGCTTACGATGGCTGCTACCGTGTGACATGCGTGTGTAGTACTGCCGGTCCGGTTCGGTCTCGTTTTCATACCAAGAGTATCTGCCGACACCGTGCCCGTCCGGGGCAACTATCCGATCGCCGTAGTCCTCGTCGCTCCCCGCTTCCATGAGCCAGTCGATGACCATTAGCCCGTCGCCGATTTCCCGGAAACCGGTGGCTTTGTCAAGAAACGATCCCTTTTCGATTCCAGTCATCCAATGTTTGGGGTTCTTCTTGGGTATGACCGCTTCAAGTTTGTCGGTTTCGATTTTGATTGCGTAGTCGTTCTCAGCCACGCTCGCCCATACAGTGTTTTGCATAGAATCCATTCTCCTATGAATGCTGATAAATTCTCACAATAACTATTCGCCTAGAGCCTGTGCAGCAATAAACTCCCACACATGATTCGCCATTAAACGGTTCTATCCGCCCGTCTTTCTCTCACTAAATCGATTCGGCGCAATGCAATGTCAGCTAACAGCAGAAACGCAGCGATGATAAGCAGCGGTCGCCATAGATGAATGCGGCGGACAACCGGCTGCTCTGGTGCCCGAAGCGCATCTCGCGGTGAGGGCGCAAACTTGCCACCGGAGGTAGACGCAAGCTGCTTCAGGAGGATTTCGTTGGCGTTATAAACGAGATATTCAGCAGGGTAGGAAACGACGGTACCGGTCACCTGTGTGTTGACCGATTTACCGTGCTGTTTCTGCATGATATTGACAAAATACGCGCCCATCTCGTCAACGGGAAAATCGATCTCATATTTGCCCGGCGCCCTCTGCGTGATGGCGAGTGGCTTCTTTTTTAGATTCGGCGGAATCAGGGAGATATCGCTTTCGAGGTTATTCAAAAAATCTCCAGCTTCGTTCAGGGCATCAATGGTGAGATGCGCGGTCCCTTTCTCCTGTTCAATGCGAGCCTGAAAGTTGCTGACTGTTGACTTGCGCATCGTGTCGCGTACCAACTGCGTCCAAAACTTGCCAAAGCCCGCCCATTCCAACCAATCCGCTGCCCACCGTGCCTTAGCGTCCGAAGTAAAGGCGACAGACTTGCCCAAGCCGTACTGCCAACTCGCAAGCAACGGATCGCCACGATCTGAAACCAGAAAGACTTCGGCGGTCGGTTTTGGTTGGGTCGAAACATAGCCGAGCAGAAATGGTGCCAGTTCAAAGTCGATCCCCTGCAAGATTTGTGTGAACTTAATGATCTGCGGGATAAACGGTTCATCAATGATTGCGGATTTGGATGCGGTAACAGTCTCTTTAGCAAAGATCTGTGGGATGTTATAAGGGTCCTGCGTGAAGTATTCTCTACCGCCGCCCCAGTTGGCGATATTAGATAGCAGCTTCATGTCGGCGCCGCTACCGATGCCAACGGCGGAAACGGTCATCCGCTCAGCACGCATCGAATTGACAATACCGTACCAGTCACCTTGCTGTGAATGACCATCGCTCAGAACAATGACATGCTTGAGTTTTGCAGTAGTCTCGATCAAAGCAAGATACCCCTGCTGGAGTGCGGGATAAAGATTTGTTCCGCCACCCGCACTGATCGATCCGATCTGATCGGAGATGTAAAAGTTATCAGCAGCGGTTTGTACCTCCGCAATCCAGTGCGGCGATCCGTCAAAGGCGATGATACCAATTTTATCGCGTCTACCAAGTAGTTCGACCGTTGCGCGTGCTGCCTCTTTTGCCAATTCGACCTTTATCCCTTCCATACTCCCCGATTTGTCAATAACGAGCACCATCGCAATGCTCGGTGTCTCCTTCTTTTTTTCTGTATCTGTGCGGACAGGTAAAATCTCCTCGATCGGGGTCTTGTAGTAACCGCCAAGCCCGAAGCTGTTTTCACTTCCCAGCATCATAAATCCGCCCCCGAGGTCTTGGACGTAGGTGCGAACCAGTTCCATCTGCTTCCGGTTCAAGCGATTGGCGGGGACATCGCTAAAAACAACCAAATCGTAGTTCTGCAGATCGGATAACTCGTTGGGAACCCCCAGACCGTTTCGGACATTCACCTGAATCTCTGCATCCTCAAGTACCCGCGCCAGATAGCGGGCTTGTGACTCGTTCTCGTCAATCAGAAGCACCTTGGGCTTGCCAGACGCAACAACAATCCCTAATGCATGGTTATTGTCATAACGGGTGTCTTGGGTTGCTGCACAGATCGCATCGTACGTCAGCATCCCACTCTCGGTCGCAGTCTGAGAGAAACGAACCCGATTTTCACCCACCTCTAATCGGACTGTCTGTTTCGCCACTTCAAATTTGTTTTTGTGCAGCCGTATCTCCGCGAAATCCTCGCGATTGCTGTGGACAGATACCTCCAAATGAAACGGTTCTCCCTGCTTGACCTGCATCGGCGCATCAATGCGCTCAATCATAACTTCGGGGGCATCACTCGGATAAATGGGCACGGTGTCAATCTGTACCCCAAAGGCTTTCCCACGCAATCCAGCACGCAGCACATCACCATGTGTTTCAGCACCATCGCTGATAAGCACGATCCGCTTATTGGCATCTGCAGGAAAAATACCCCATGCCGTCTCAATCGCTTGAGCGAGATTTGTAGCAGCCCCCGCTTTTTTGTCCTTCTCCAGCCAATCCCCCTTGATTCCAGCGAGATCTAACGCCTCATCGGATTTCGATTGAAAATCCCGAACCACCTGTGTCTCCTCTGTGAACGCGATCACACCAATTTGTTGGTTATTTCGGCTATCCATCGCATCATCAATGTAACTCTGTGCTTCCTCTAATCCCTCGTCTGAGATACTATCAGAAATGTCGGCAAGGAAAATCACCGCCAATTCTCCACCGGACCTTAGATATTGAACGCCAGTAAGGCTGCAAATGAGCAGAACGATAATGAGGGCGCGTAGAATTAGGCTAACGATGCGTTGAGGCGACGACAGATCAACGAGGCTTCTGCGATGACCATAATAAAGAAGAGGTATCAGCAAAAGCAGCAGAAGTGTCAAAGGGCGTGCAATTTCCATATCAGTCAATTCGCCTCCGTTGGTATAAAAACCATTCAACAGCACTTAACAGAACCGCGAGCAAAACTAAATAAATCCACGGTGGATAGTGCAATAGCGCAGAACCGCCTAAGACGACCTCTTCCTCCTCCAATAGATCACCTACTCCCTCAGCCGCGTGAATCTGTGATTCCGCCGCATCGGTCAAATTGACCGCCCAGACCTCTTCACCTTCGCCAATTTTGAGCTCATAAAACCCCACCACTGAAGTTTCATTAAAGAACAGTTCGCCCTTTTCAACAGGGACCTCCCACGACTCGCCTGTCGGGCCCACAATTGTCACACTTTGAATTGCGACGGTTTCGTCAATCCGCTTTTTCAGAACCTCTCCCGCCTGAAGATGGTATTCATCAATATCGGATTCCCCCTGAAACCACTGAATCGTATTCGCGACGATCAGCGGAAAAGCAATCCGCAAGGGCAGATCAGATTGTAGGGTATCAATGGCAATAAAAACGATCTTTCGATTCTGACCCTCCTCAACAATCAACAAGGGATCCTCAAATGAATGGACAAGCACATCCGCCGTAATCGGGACCTCGACCCGGTACGCTTCAGCTATCTGAACATTATCGAGATGAACGTGGCGTAAAATAGGGTGATCACGCTCCCACTCTGTAACAATTGGCGTCTCTAACGATTCGCCGATCTGCCAAACTGCACCTTCCTTGGGTGGATAGATGAACATATAGTTGCCATCGTCGAGCCTCGGCGGATTATAACGGTCAAAAATGATAACGTCATACCCCACCGTACTGGGATCATATTGGTCTGGAGCAACGACAGTCAGATCCAATTTTTCATCAATAGCGAGCGCACTTTCGAGGAACGGGTTGTCCGGGGTGACAAGCAAGACAGAAATTTGTTCACGTTTTGGCAGCGCAGCGTAGGCAACATTGTCGGTAGACAGCGCATCTTCCACATCTAATACTGCTTTTAGTCTGCCGCCTTCCATTGTGAAATTGGTAAAGAGTTCGGATTTGCTCTCACCGGGCGCGAGGGTGTAAGGACGGACGTCGAGAAGCGCGTCGTTGAGATAGAGTTCGACGTTGAAGGACTTTTCTTCGACCGAAGCATTGATAACCGTCAACAAGGTCTGGTAATCAAAGGCATTAACCAAACTCTTCCGCACCCGAAACTGTGTGATGCCAACGTTCCCCTCCTCACCAAAATTGACTGACAAAAGACGCACCTTCGCGTCCGAAAGTTGGGTATCAGGATTATCCTGCTGTGTGAGAAGTAGATCAGGAATTTGATGAAAATCGCTGAGGATGATAATTTCCGGATTGGGCTTGGTCCGCGCCACAGAATGGGCGACAGCCAACGCCGGCTGGAGGTCTGTTTTCACATCTGTGGGGACAATCGACTCAATCGCGCCACGGAGCGACTTTTGATGGTTGGTGAACGGGCTATGAATAACAGGTTGGGTATGGCAGCTGATCACCATCATTTCATCAATAAAGCGGAGATTATCCACCATGTGCAATGCCTGCTGCTTGGCTGATTCCAAACGCGATACTGTGTCATCGACGGCGTTCATGCTCGCCGAATGATCCAGAATCAGAATAACCTGCCGCGCCGATTTATTCATGAAGGCAAACTGGGGTTGGGCAAGTGCAAGGACTAAAAGCGCAAGGAATAGCAGCTGCAGGAGAAGGGACAACAGATGCTTCAATTTTTGAAACAGCGAGGTCGTCTGCTTCTCTCTGAAGATCTGTTCCCAAAACAGTAGTGTAGAGACCGGTTCGCGGCGGCGGCGCAATTTGAGGATATAAAGTGCCACAATAGGTGCCGCTAGACCGAACAGCA
Organism: Candidatus Poribacteria bacterium; assembly: GCA_965220385.1. Lineage (GTDB taxonomy): Bacteria > Poribacteria > WGA-4E > WGA-4E > PCPOR2b > PCPOR2b. The sequence continues at coordinate 4,629,878 of OZ244825.1, forward strand.
GAAATGCGGTTGGCGATAGGAAGTTCATAGCGCACCGTTAAGACACGAACCCACCCATCCGAAAGATGCGCAGGATCAGTTCATCAAATGGCAATTGGGTGCTTGTCCGGATGAAACCGATTTCGCGCTGAACGCAGTATCGCCTGAGATCATCGCAATACTGCTGGAACAACGCCTTGTAGCGTTTGAGGTGATTTTCATTGATAGTCACCGGACGAAGGTTATCCGTCTCGACATCTACGAGGTGGTAATCGCCCCGCAAATTGGGATCCGCTTCTTTGTCGTCAATGATGTGCACCACGAACAGGTCATGCTTCTGAAACTGCAACACGTTGAGACCGTCCGTAAATCCACGCGGATCAAAGAGATCGGAGATCAGCACAATTAACCCGCGCCGTTTCGTTGTATGCACAAAATTGCGGAAGGCGTTTTCCAAATCGGTCTCGCCTGCCCCATCAATCCGATCCAGAAAATCAAGCACCGTGAAGATTTTTCCCTTTCCACGCTCAGTCGGCAACCGATTCAGATCTCGATCCGTGAAAGCGGTGATGCTGATACGATCTAAGTTGGACAGGCTGATATAGGCGAGTGCCGCAGCCACGCGTTTGGCGTAAAGCAATTTCTGCGGTTCACCATAGGTCATGGACTGACTTGCATCCACCAGAAAGTAGATATGCAGGTCTTCCCGCTCCTCATAAAGTTTCAGCAGAAGCTCGTCTAATCGGGCGAAAGCGTTCCAGTCGATATAGCGGAAGTCGTCCCCAGCGGTGTAGTTACGATAATCGGCGAACTCCACACTGACACCACGCCGCGTACTACGCCGCTCCGCCTTGATCCGTCCCGCAAAGATCTTCTTGGAAACGATATAAAGGTACTCCAGTTTTTTTAGGAACTCACTATCGAAGGCGGATTGGGTGTTGTTCATGATGAATGGAGATGGGCATCAAGTGTTATTTGACTATCGGTTTCAGGATTAAACGTGAGCATCCCTTCAGCTTGCGCTGCTCTCAGAAGACGCACATCAGTGCCGACAAGGATTAGATCATCTCCGTCTGAGCGCAGCTCAAGGGCACTATCAAGTGCACAACGAAGGATAATAGCATCGGTACTATTGATAGAGTGTGTTTCAATAAGTTCCCACGAGGCAGCTATCTGACTTTCGGTTGGATACACCTTCTCCACCTCGGCACAAAGACTCACTTCCGAACGGAAATCCAGCATAGCTTGATTAAAGCCAGATCCGGTGATTGTTCGTCCATTTCTGCGGCGGACAAAGATGGAGATAATTTCACCAACACTTTCAAGAAGGCAAAGCATTTGCTGTAAGGGTACACGGGTGAAGAAGTCGTTTACCACAGGCGTTCCTGTTTCGGCCACGTACCGCTTGACGAGTGCACTCGCATCTAACCAGAAGTAATTCACGTTGATTACTCCTCACGCATCTTAATAATGCCCCGACTAAACAAGTTTTCCTCTGGCTCTATACCTTCAGCGGCGAACATCTCCTGAAGTTTCTCTGCACCAATAGGTTCCCCCGTAATCCCCATCTTCTTGAAAATTTCATCAATGAGGGGCGTTAATTTTTCGTTCTTTGACCGCACCCGTTCTAGTCGTGCGGATGCTCGTTCCTCTGGTGTCAGCGACGCTGTTGGACGAAGTTCTTCTAACGCTTGTTTCACTTCTGCTAACTCCTGTTCAATCCGTTCAGTTTTTATTAGCAATTTGTCTATGGTTGTCGTCATAGTTGTTATTCACTTCTTTTTTAGGTGTATAAACATCCATGTAATGAAGATTAAGTGAAACATATCACCTGTGACTAGGCAGCGGTTATTCATTAACGCTTTGGTCTTGCAACGGGATAATGTAGTAGCTCATACCGTTGATCTCTTTCCGCACTGAACCTTTGGGGAGTATGTCAATCCCGGAATTATATTCACAAAGGGTAGGTCTTGTGGTTCTGTTTGCTACTCAACAACCTCCAACAGATGCTCAATAATCTGATCCGGATCGACCCCCTCCGCTTCGCCTTCAAAGCTGAGGATGAGCCGATGACGCAGGCTCGGCAGTGCAACCGTTTGAATATCCGCCCGTGCGACATTATAACGTCCATCCAGAATGGCTTTAACCTTGCTTGCAAGGATCAACGCTTGGGCACCGCGGGGGCTTGAACCGTAACGGACATACTTTTTCGTGAGTTCCGGCGCGTCCTCCGATTCGGGATGTGTGCCTAACACGATGCGGAGGGCATATCTACGCACCTCCTCTGCAATGAGAATATCACGTGCGATCTCCTCCAATCCGTTAATCTGCTCGCCATCACAAACCTTTTCGACGAGAGGCATCTCGCGCTTCGTTGTACGCTCCATAACAAGATCCAGTTCATCAAGGCTCGGATATTCAACCTTGAGCTTAAAAAAGAATCTGTCCAGTTGCGCTTCAGGGAGCGGATAGGTGCCTTCCATCTCTAACGGGTTTTGCGTTGCCATGACGAAGAACGGTCGCTGTAATTCGTGGTGTGAACCCGCAACCGTCACGGATTTTTCCTGCATGGCTTCGAGCAGCGCCGATTGTGTTTTGGGGGTCGCACGGTTAATCTCGTCAGCAAGAATCAGATTGGCAAACACAGGTCCCCGCTGAAATTCAAAAAACTTACGACCACTTTCATCCTCAGCGACAACGTTAGTACCAATAATATCTGCGGGCATTAGATCTGGCGTGAACTGTATTCGGGAAAACCCCAGATCCAGCACTTCGTGGAGCGTCCGAATCAACAGTGTTTTCCCTAAACCGGGGACACCTTCTAAGAGCGCGTGTCCGCCGGTCATCAAGCAAATTAGCACACCCTCAATAATCTCCTGCTGTCCAACAATCTGCTTTGAGACCTCGCGCTGGATACGACTGAAGGTATCCCGAAACTCCTCGTATTGACTCTCAAGCTGCGCTGAATCCGGCTGAAATTGGGGTTGATCTAGTGACATTTGATTCGTAAACTACAAGACGCAATGAAATCACCTTATACGTCGTCACGTCCTGCGTTTCACGCCTCCTACTTCTCATTCGGTTTAATTGACTCAAAATATCGCTTCACATAGAATCTGTAACCCAACGGAATCTGCTCTTGAGAAAGTGCGTCCTCAGAAAGCTTGTGGTATTTGGTATAGACCTCCTTATAACTATCTTCCGCACCCTGTCCATCGGTAGAAGTCTCGGGATCTTCATCAATAGGCACCACTGTGGTTTCGACGGTGGATTCTCCGGCACCTTGCACACCCGTAATCTGTTCCAATTGACGAAAGGAGTCAAGATTGGTCAGAACACCGAATGGATTGGCGTCCGTTCCAGCACCAGCCCTGTTGCCTGAATCACTGCCGCCGCCGTTGCATGCCCTGCAGATGCCGTCCTTGGAAGATTGGCATTGTGCCTGTAGCCCTGCCAGCAGCGCGTTACGTCGCTGCGCAAGTGTGTAATTTAATAAATCTCGGCTCCCATCTTGGAGACACTCTCCAGCTTCTTTTAAATTATTTTGTGACAACGCCGTTGAGGCTTTGCTCAATTTGTTTCCAAAAGATTCGATCTCCGTTCCCTGTACGCTCGATCCACCACGTTGGAACACGTCAGCGAGGTTTTGACGTTGTTCGGAATTGAAGTCATTGAGTTTGTCCGACAACCGATACAGACGCTCCGCTGCCCTTTCGTATCTTCCCTCCTTCAAGGCGAAGCCAAAGTCACTTAAATTCGGGTTGGGGATGAATTGTTCCCCCAACCCCTTCATGAGCGCATCTATCTTCGCAACTCCCGCCCTATCCATTTTTGCCGATAACATCTCAGCCATTTCGGTCAGCTTCGCGAGCGCTTCTTTCGGCGTAATCCCTGCCCGTTTCAATTCAAGTGCCTTCTCCTCAATCTCCCGTAATGTATCTTCCAACCCAACCTCCTCGGCTATCTTTTCGGCTTCCTTGATCTGTTTTAGCAGAGGATCGGTTTCTGCGGCTATCTGCGGAGAGAAGTCAACTGTCGCCGGTGCTTCGGGCGGATCGAAAAATTCGATGTAGGAGAAAGCCAATCCCACCGCTATAATTAAGACGATAAACTTAGTTTCGCGCGGAACGGAATACCGCACAACCTGCTTTGCTGCCACCAACTGCAGTCGATCAGAGGCGTCTTTGAGCTGTAGGGCTGTCAGCACCTCACCAGTCTGGCGCTGAATAAACTCCAGTCCACTCACAGCCCGGTCCTTCAAGGCTGCCTTGCGGTCAATTGTCCGGGCGGCTTCATGGAGATTAATCGGGCGCAGTAAACTCACGGCTAACGCAATGACTGAAAGACCAAGCACGGTCCATAGTAGGATGAAGGGAGAAACATCAAGCGTCGCAATGAAGCTATCAACGACAAACAACAGCGCACATACCAGTGCACCGTAGCATAGAACTTTTGCTAACGTTTGGAATGTCCTTTGTACGCTTAAACGACGGCGTACGCTGCGAATTTTTTCAAGTATCAATTTTTCCGGCATCTGTTCGGTTCCTTTCTGACTTTGGACACCAATTAAGCATCTTATAAAACCTTAACTACTCCACTCTCTCCGCGATAAGCCGAATGACCGCCGCCGTTCCCTTATGCATCCCCTCATCAAGTTCCACGACGGTGTCTTCATAGTAGAGTACCCGTAACGACTTGAAATGGTCCAAGAGTTCGTTGGGTTTAATGAGATAGTCAGGGGTTCTGGGACCAAAGCCACTGTTTTCCCTGTATTTGAGGTGGTCTATCGAGAACTGCTCAAGGATAAACATGCCACCCGGCTTAAGTGCATCAATAATCTGTGGGAAGATTGACGGTTCGTAGTAGTAGAATTTTGTGATTAGGTCAAACTGCCCTTTGCCCATGTCATAGTCTGTCAGATCGGCAACGACAGCATTGACCGCTGTGTTTCTTTCCTCCGCCAGCCTGTTGCATTTTTCGATAGCGACCTCGGAAATGTCTACGCCTGTGACATCAAAACCGTTTTGGGCAAGATAGACCGCATTGCGCCCCTCACCCATCGCCAAGACGAGCGCCTTCCCCTTCTTTAGCCCACCCATCTTCTGTTTTAGGAAGGCAGCAGGTTCTTTGCCGTAGATATACATGTTCCGATCATAACGCTCATTCCAGCGTGCTTTCATTAACTCTGATTCGTCTCCTTGCTGCGATGAGGCAATCAGGCTTAACAGAAATAGCCCAACGACCGTAAAAATAATTAGATATTTCATAGTCTCCCCTTGTGCAAATTCGTTCCGATTAAATCAGCCTCCTACATTCGCGTAACTTAAAAAATGTTAAACAACTTACAATTCAATCGAAATCTGCTCAAGCCACCTCAATGCTCACCCACAGTACCCTTATTCCTCTACTGATTCGTGAGCTGTCGGTGAATTCATATATTCCAAACCTTCGGTCGGGAAGCCATCTGCATCCGTCAGCCACAAATGGAATCCCCATCCCCACTGCCGTCCAGCGAGTTTAACGAGGATGCTATTCTTGCCAGCACGGAGTGTCACGGGAACTGCGTGGTGATCGTCATGCGTGAATTGCAGCTCTCGATCGATTGTGGAAACCTTTTTCCCGTTAAACCAGACCTTCGCATTATTGAAAGTGGAAATCCAGATCCGTGCCTGTCGCTCATCGGGAGAGTTGACCGTTGCCCAGGCATAGGCAAGCACGGTATCCAGTTCAGGATTCGGCTTCCGGGCACCTGTTAGCACATGATCCAACTCCCCAAAACCGAAGATCGGAGCGAAATCAACGTAGCCATCAAAGGTTTCATCCACTCTCTGTTTCCAACTGATTTTCCCATCTTTGCCTGCGTATGTCACGGTTTTGTCAATCTCCACGACATCTTCCGGTATATCCACTTTATTATAGTCAATACCACCTACATTGTCAAAAGGACCAAGAACCCACCATGCTCTTTCAGGCACAACACCCGATTTCTTTACATACCGCTCCGCTTCTTCAGGTTGATTGCGCTCGCGGTAGAACGTAGAAAACACCAAATTGGCATGCATCCGCTCGTTTGCATCAAGGGGAATTGTTTCTGTTAGAGCCTCCATCAACTGTATAAAACCTTCATCGTCCTTCACAGTTTTACTCGCTTCCTCCAGACTCGACCATACCAAGGACGCTTCAAAAGGCGAGTCTTCTCCCGCAAGTGCCCGTTTGAAATTCTCCGCAGATTTCTCATACTCTCCGCTGAGAAGGTATGCTTGTCCCAACATTGCGGCATGGTAGGAGCCGGAGTGCACCTGTGTAACACGATCAATGAATTCAAGTGCCTTTTCGGGCATGACCCCCTTTCGGAGCAGCTCGCTTGCAAGATGGTAGTAGTCCCAATTTTCTCCACTCCGATCTATCTCTTTTTGACGGAATTCAACCCATTGAGTGTAAGCGATATCGGCCTTTTCTTGATTCTCGACCGCTTGGTAGGCATCGCCAAGCAGTTGATACACAGTTGCATCCTCTTCAATTTGCGCTGCGAGCTCTTCAAAGAGAGTGACCCTTTCGCTTTTCCGTTCCCCATCCTCAAAGAGTCCCCAGAGCACGTGGAGTGCCGAATTACGTTCAACCTTTTCCGTAGCTGTCCCAGCAAGGTCACGCAGCTCTGCGATAGCGGTGTCGAGTTCCCCCAACTTCTTGTATACCTCAATTAACAGTCGTCGTTCACGGGTACGGTCATTAGGGTCATCTATCAGTTCAATGAGGCGTTTGTAGAGAGCTTTCGCCTTTTCGGGAGCAGTCTCGGTATACAGTTTTGCCAACGGTGTCAAGATAACGGTGCTATCAGGGTTCAACTCGTTGGCACGTTCGTAGGCAGCGATTGCCTTGTCGCGCATATCGTTCCATTCGTAGCTTTGTGCTAAGGCGAAGTGGGCATCCGGATCTTTGGGGTTATCCTCAACCCCTTGAGCCTTCTCGGCAACCAGCTTCTCATATAGATCGCCCACTCTGTACGCCTTTCGCAGCCCAGCGCGTGCTATATGTCGCATTCCATCATCTTCAGCGATATTCTCCAACTGCTGATAGGCGTTTGCTGCCTCTTCATAGCGTTCGGCACCGAGATAGCTTTGAGCGAGCATATTATACAGCGAAGGGCGTTCAAAACCACCGTAACGTCCAGTCATCATGATCGCTTCGTCAATAAGCTTAGTTGCCGGATCGTACAGCTCTCCTTCAAGACAGATACTTCCGAGCGCCGCCAAATGCCACATATCCTGCCTCCACTGCATATCGTTAGACCGGGCAGTCTCCCCTTCACTCAACACTGTTTGCGCCATCTCCGGCTCACCATTTTTATTAAGAGCCGCAGCTGCGTAGTAATAACTCCGAACGTTCCCGGGTTGGACTTTGGCAAGCGTTTGATAACTTTTCGCAGCTTTTGCATAATCACCACGAGTCCGGTGAATTTCAGCAGTTATTTCGAGCCTTGCTGGATTTTCAACGGTTTCTTCGCCTTGTGCCTCAAAGTAGGAGAGCAGATCATCTAACTTGTCCTTACTCCGATAGGCAGTAATCAGGGATTCGCGTGCCTGATCGCCACCAAAGTATATTTGGAGACTTCCCGAACCTGACGACATCATAGATACCCCGCCGAAACCAGACCGGGACAGCGTTTTATAGAGATCGACAGCGGTTTCGGTCTGCCCAAGCTGTGCGTAGACCTTTACCAACTCGGTAGACACCTCATTCCTCTCCCAGCTTTGTGTAGTCATGTCTATCGCTTTCTTGTAGGCTGCCGCAGCTTGTTCCCACTCGCCTTGACTGACATATCCCTGTGCCTTTTCCCGCTGCATCTCAAAAGTAAGCAGCCCTTCAGATTCTGCCTGCTCAAGCATATCTTCCAGTTTCCCTTGACGACGGTAGAGTTCCATTAATTGTCGCTCAATGTTTCGTCGCTCCCACTCCTCGCCGGTATATTGGATCGCGTACTGGTACATCTGCTCTGCCGACTCAAAATCCTCTTTCCGTATGTAGAGTTGTGCCAACGCCTGATAGACATTTCTATCGCCGGGATTAATCTCGATTGCCTTTTGATAGATGGTAATCGCTTCATCAACCCGATCAATGGAGGCATAAACTTTGGCGAGGCGAGCGTAGTGGACGCCGCTCGCCTCCGCTTCGATGAACCCTTGGGCGAGTTCAATAGCTTCATCAGTCTTGCCAGCGGATTGATACGCATCTACGAGGCCGTCCTGATATTTCGTATTCTCTGGGTCAATCTCTCGTAACGCCTGCCATTCGGTGATTGCCGCCTCATGCTTATCCTGACGCGAATAGATCCCAGCAACTGCAGCGCGGGATTCAAGGTCTTCGGGCATCGCCGCAACAATCTGCTTGTAGAGCTCCACTGCTTTGCTGAGTTGCTCACGATGCATGTACTGCTCCGCCAATGCCCGCTGCATGACAATATTCATCTCTTGCGCCTGTTCGGTTGGTCGAGTCGTTGTTCTAACCCCGCTCTTTCGCCGCTTAATCTCCATCAACCGTTCCTGCGCCTGTTCACGATGGTACCGATCCACCGATAGATCATTGAGGACTTCCGTATACATCGCCTCGGCATCATCCCACATTTCGTGCTGCATAAATCGACTGGCGATTTCCTGTTTTTCCCAATAGCTGCTACCCCCAAACACCAGCAGGCGCAGACTTCCCATTTTCCTAAAACTGTCCGCTGCCTTCTCCTTATCCCCTTGTTGTGCCTGCGCTGCGCCAAGTTTTCCGTACATATCGGACTTCTGATAGGTATTCCACGGACTGAGTTTTTGAACTGCCCGCTCAAGCAGGCGTACCTCGCGTTCTTGGTCGCCCGCGGTGCGATAGGCTTCCGCAAGTTTGTTGTACCATTCCTGATTTATTACTGATGGATCATCTAACAGTTGATTGACAAGCGGTTCAGCTCCTTCAATCGCCCCGCTTTCAACCCGCATTAACGCAACCAAGTAGACCGGCAGCGTGTCATCAGGATTCTCTGCCAACCGCCCCTCATACTCTTCACGTAGCGCATCTAACTCACCCGACACCTTGTATAACTCAATTAACTTCTGGACCATCTGAATCTGCGTTCTGCGATTTTTCAAGATTGCTGATTCACTGTCCTTCAACTGTGTGCGCAGGAATTGGATAGCCTTGTCCCGATCACCGGCTGCAGTGTACGCGGATGCAAGCTGATCATAGGTCCGAGTATTACTGGGATTGACCGCCAGCAGCTTTTCATAAATCTCCACCGCACCTTCAGGATAATTGAACCTAATACATTCCTGCGCCACACTTTCTGCAAAAGGAGGACCGAAGCCACGCCCAATCGAAGGGCGGATCGTTCCCTTCGCCAGAGAAGCAATCTCCGCTGCTTTTCCCGCTTGGAAAAAAGTGTGCATCACGTTCCAGAAATTGTGGCCAAGTGCGTTGGGATCATCTCTGAGCAGTATAGTATATTGCGCGACCGCTGCATCAGCACGGCCACCCCGCATCAGCATCTGGGCATACCGCTGGCGGGTCACCCCATCCTTTGGGCGCAAACCTAACGCAGTGTCAAAGGCTTTTGCAGCTTTATCGATTTGATTCATGGCTTCATAATAGGTGGCGAGATTAATCTGTGCGCGAAAAGAGTTTGGGTTTTTCTCGGCAGCCAGAGTAAGTAGATCCTCCCGTTCCTTGGTCGCTCGACGGCGCGCCATATTTGACGCCTGCTGGAAGTACCAATTGTGCATCGTCTGCCCGTACCGATCCCGCCGGTTAGCAAAGCGCAAGGCTCTTTCTGCAACGATTGCCGCATCCTGTCCTCTGCCGAGCTCTTCTAACTGTTGACTTAGTTGAATCAAAAAGTTCGGATCACGCTGTCCCATGGCGAGCTTCATCGCGCCCTTCGATGCCACAATCGCATACTGTGTCAACCCGCTCTGCTGCAGCTTTTCAGCAAATTGTTGTAGTGCTCTCGCACTAACGGGTGAACTGAGGATCTTTGATAGTAGTTCGCGCACCTTGACTGTATCGCCTGTGTAGATGGCAACTTGTAGAATAAGGTCGTTATACTGTTGGCGATTCCGCCGATCCTTATCGGCAACCTTAGTGAAAGCCTCCATTGCTTCTTGATGGTTTCCAGTATGGAGGGAGACAAAGGCGGCCTGGAGCGTCAGCGTTAGATTATCAGGAAACTCCGCTTGCAATTCCGCTAAAATTTCCTCTGCCTTATCGCGTTTTCCTTCCCACCAGTAAAAATAACTCAACGCCAAACCGGGATAAATCCGATCTTCGCCTTTAGCCCCCTCAAATTCTGCCTGAAACTTTGCATATAACGGCTCCAGTTGATTCGACGTCCAGAGATAAAGAAAAAACTCTTGCAAGAATTGCAGCCGATCTTGATTATAGTAGATGCTGGACGCTGGGAAATTGGTTTGCACCGGATTATACCCACCGTAGCTGTGCGAACTGTATGCAATTGAGATCATACGGGAGTTGGCAACGGCAGCTTTGGTGTGTTCGAAAAATTTCCGGAAGACGGTGACTGCCTTGTCAATCTGTCCATCGCGCACGTAGGCGTAGGAAAGGTTTGAATACATGGTCCGGCGAGACCGTGCCCCCTGACCCGCTCGGCTTGCCCCTCGGGTAACGTTTGAAGTAGCAGGCAGCTGCGCTAAGATTCGCTCTGCCGCGTCTGTCTCTCCGATCTGTGTCAATGTCCTGACAACCTCCGATAGAACCTGCACATCTGTTACACCCGTATCTTCGATTTCATGCACCAACTTCTCCGCATCAGCCTGATTGCCACCCCGATAGAGGGTGTTTGCCAATTGGCTGGTATACCATAACCGCGCTTCAAGAGAGAGTTGGCTAAGTCCATCAAGATAGCTTTTTGCCGTTTCATAATCCAAGTCGCGTTGCAACGCGTGATCGAGTTGGATAGCTTTATAGGACAAATCATTTGGTGACAACGCAATTAGGCGATCGACCGCTTGCAGCGTTTTATCGGGGTTCTCCATCAGAATGCTGACCTGTGCTAAAGTTTCCAAGCCCCGGAGATCTTGGGGATGTGCCTCCGCCTTCGCCTCAAAACCTGCAATGAAATCATCAAGCCGTTGCTCGCGCTGGGCGATGAGTCCGAGTTGGGTCAACGCTCCAGCTTGAGCATCCTCAAAACTGGTCGGTAGCCACCTCGCGCCAGTTGAGCCCCAATATGGTCGCTGAATTCGATGGACGAGATCTCTCACTAAGTTGAACCGGCGTGTATCGGGTAGGAACGATTTCTGAGATGATCCAACAGTCGGGCGGCCAGCCTGTCCCACATTTTTCTTAGCTTCTGAAGACGGTTCGGGCATCGCCAGTATTCGATCGAAATGTGATGTAGCGCGCTCCAATTCGTTCATCTCGACCAGCAACGCACCTATATGATACAGTTTTTTCGCCTCCGTTACTTTCTCTCCGGCACGATCTAACGCAGAAAGCGCTTCATCAAGCAACCCATGTTGACTGAGTAATTCTGCCAGTTTTATCTCCGCTTCGACATCTTTATTTCTAACGTGCAGCAGCTTTGACCACGTCTGAACTGCCTCCTGCTCTCGACCAATGTCAAAGAGCATTTCGCCAAGTTTCTGTTGGTGATAAGGATTAGGCTGTGCCTTGACAAGCCGCTGCTGATACGAAAGCGCCTCCTGCGTTTCACCAAGTTCGAGGTTAATCTTAACCAGTTGCGTCAGTAGATCCGGATTTTGGGTCTCCTTCTCCAACGCTCGCGCCAACTGTTCTCTGGCGGCGGGTAGGTCCCCCTGTCCTCGGTACAATTCCGCCAATCCTAACACAGGTCCTTGGTCATTTGGGTTTACCCGTGCCATCTGCTGGAATTTCTCCTCCAACTCATCGCTCCGTCCAAAATCGTAATATGCCCCCTCTAACCGATTGACAAACGAGAGTTTATCGCTGAGTTCATCGCTCAGATCCCAGCACCGCCAATATTGTTCGATTGCCTGCCGATAATTGCCCGCTTGCTGATACACATCTGCAAGTTCGGAGCGAATTTCGGTGGACTCGGGGCGCAACCGGACCGCCTGCTTCAGGCTATCAACCGCCCCTTCATAATGACCTCGCTGCTTATCAATTCCCGCCAGTAGTTGATACCCCTCTGGATTCCGAGGGCTGTGTGCAACCGCTTGCTTTGCAGCTGAAGTAGCAACATCAAAATCCATCACTCGTAGATGGAGACGTGCAGCGTCTGAATAGTATTCCCGTGCATTACCAGCGTCAATCTCAATGAGATCATTGTAAATAGCGACCGCTTCATCACGCCGCCCACTTCTCGTGTAAAGTTCCACGAGCCAACGATTGACCTGCACGTCATTTGGTTTGAATCCTTTCGCCTCAATCAAAATTTCAAGTGCATTTGTCACATTCCCCAATTTGAGGTACATCTTGGCAAGCTGTTTCCGCTGTTCAAAGCTTTCAGGCAGCCCTTCCAACTCTTCAATCTTCTCCGCAAGGACACCCTGACGTCGATAGATTTCAATCTGCTGGTCGGTCATCCGCTCTACGAAGAAGGGGTTCGGTGCCAACTTTGCGGCTTCTGTATATTCAGCCAACGCCCCTTCGTAATCCTTGCTCTCCATCAACCGCCGCGCCAACGCCTCACGGTAGCGATATTCATTGGGCGTTAACTCAACCGCTTTTCGGCTGGCAACAATGGCTTCCTCTCGGAAATACTTGGTGTCGAGCAGCTGCGCAAGCCGATCATAATTTTCAGCACTACCCCCCTTTATCCCCCCGCTTGCGGGGGGAAATAGGGGGGCAACCATCCGGTTCCACGTCTCAATAGCCTTCTCACGATTTCCCTGACGGAAATAGAATTCACCAAAATATTCGATGTAATCGAGATTCTCAGGCGCGATCGAAATTGTCTTTTCATATGCTGCAATGGCGTCATCCATCCATTCATGCCCTGTGTAAATTTCAGCGAGGGTGAGGTGTGTTCCTGCATTCTCTGGATCACGATCAATCATCCGCTGATAAGTCGTCTTTGCTCTGTCTTCGTCCTCTAATTGCAGGTACAATTCGCCAAGCTCCCGATAGATCCCAAAATCGTCAGGCTGAGCCTCGCTGAGGGTTTCATATTCCGCCGCCGCTTCCTCAAATCTCTCGGTATGACGAAAAACAGCGATGAGGTTCAGGCGGAGTCCGGCGTCCGTTGGCGCAAGTTCCAATCCCTTTTGGTACTTGGCAATACCTTCGTCTACCTGCTGGTTTTCGATATAGGCATTGGCAAGCAAGCCAATCAACTCCACATCATTCGGCGTTTGGGCGAGTTTGCCCTCATAATAGGTGATTAAGCCGGGCCAATCCCCGTTGTGGGCGTAGATACCGATGATGCGTTGATGTAAATCTTTCCGAAGCCAATTTCCCTGCCCCGTCAATGCAAGGGCTTTGTCGTAGCTTTGGATGGCAGCATCGTATCCCCGCATCTCTTCCTGAATCTTCCCAATCTCCCGCAGACTCAAGCAGACTCGATACGGATCATCTCGCTTCAATTGGACGACAGCCTCATGCTGTTCAATCGCTTGGGAATAAAGCTCCTGCTCACGAAACAGATCTGCCAACTCAATGCGGGAGAAGATGTTCTCTGGATCCAGTTCAGCGATTTTGCCCCACGCCGCAATCGCCTCGTCTATCCGATCTCGACGGAAATAGGCGCGTCCGAGTGCTTTATAGGTGGCTGTCAACTCATCGGGCGTAGCAGATTGTGACGCTATCGCAAGATCCGCTGCCTTCGTAAGTGCAGCAATGGCTCCCTCATGCTGACGCAACGTCGCATACATCTGCCCCAAGGCAAAATGCGGATAGTAGTCGTCCGACGCCAAATCAACAGCACGCCGATACGCCACGATTGCCTCCGTATTCTGACCGAGCCGTTTGTAGATGTGTCCCAGAATCAGCTGCAGGTTCGGATCCTCCGGTTTTGCCCCTGCCTCCGTTTGATAGTCAACGACCATCTGGTCTAAGCCTGCCCCTTCAAGGTAGAGCTGATACAAACGGTCAAACGTGCTGCCCTCTTTCGGTTTTCGTTCCAACATCTGCTTATAGCGCGCTACGATTTTTTCATCAACCGCCGCGTCTTGGGCATGGGCAGTCGATAAGAGAACAGATCCGATACAGCAGAGAAATAGAACAGAAATTGTCAGTTGTTTTTGACGTTCAAACATGAGAGTTCCCCCTTTATGACATTTGCCTGTTAGGTGATACCTAGCAGGAAGTTAATAGCCCTATATTGGTAGATGGGTATAGATGCCTATTCAAAAGATGAAAGATTCGATGCCCCCTCGATATTCCCAACCTTATCCATCAATTGCTTGAATCGAGCAGCTTTTGGCATATTTCTTATTTTACTCATCTGCCGTTCAAATGTCCGCATTTGCTCCGGCTCGGTTAGAGTCGCTCGCACAATACGAGTCATCTCAAGCACGGTCATATCCAGTTTCCTCCATCCACGAATAATACGATTTTGTGCAATCTTATCGCCCACTGATTCAACGGAGTATACGGTGCCAAAATCTTCAGTAGTGCTATTATATGTCTGCCCATTATTTATAATCGGCTCAACGGTTGGCCTCAACCTAAGAAAAACACGGTCTCCCACTTTAAGCACACGGACGCCTACTGCTTGCAATGTGTCTCCGTCTGGAAGTGGGCCTCCTACTTGCACAAAAGATACCATTCGCGGGTCTGAGTTGTTTTCAGGTCTAGCCACTTGATTTTTGACACGTTCAATCTCTTCCTTAGCATCCCAAAGCACACGGACTGTTACAGCACTAAGTGGTTCAAAGTCCAAGTAATGGAATACAAGGGAAACGGCAGTGACTTCACCGACGATGATATGATTCGCACCAATCGTCATGTCTGTTGCAAGCGAAGTGAAGTCCCAAGTGCCTTCCTCATACGTTGTCGCATCTACATTAGAGTGGTTGAGTAAACAGGCAAGTATCAGGGTTAGCGTTACAAAACGTCTGGCGTTCATGATGTGAACTTACCCCCATCCTTTAGACAGCAAAGCCTTAGATTTAGGGTGGATCTGACCCATATTGTCGCACAGATGATGACCTCTTTGCCAGTGAGAAATATACCTGAAGCGACTGTCTAGTTCTTGGGAGTAATTACACACTGGTGTTAGTTTGCAGCTGTTGATAACGTCAAACGTGATGCGTGAAACATCAAAACTATTGGATCGTCGGTGCCTTTAGCCCCGGTTTCGAATCCCGATTTATCGGGGAGGGGCGACATGTGCAACCAAAGGGTAGAACCTAAGAAGAATCAATCAGCTACCCCTAATGAATCAATGAACGCTTCAACAATGTGGGAAAGACCCTTTCACTAACTAGCACCAAAGGTTAATGTGTGTACTTATTTGTATTGTTCACCATAGTTGT
This sequence comes from Candidatus Poribacteria bacterium, assembly GCA_965220385.1. Taxonomy (GTDB): domain Bacteria; phylum Poribacteria; class WGA-4E; order WGA-4E; family PCPOR2b; genus PCPOR2b. The sequence continues at coordinate 4,645,309 of OZ244825.1, forward strand.
CGCGGTCAAATGATGGAAGGCTTAATTCCTTTTCAATTTCTGCTACTGCCTTCATTATGCTTTGGAGGTTAGCCTCATTCGTTACGGCGTTCCAATTTCCGTTTATCCGCCGTTCTAATGTTCGCATAGTTTCCGGTTGTTCTAAGGTTGTCCGAACTATGCGAGTCATGTCCATCACATTAACGTCAAGACGTTGCCAAGATTCCTTGATGATATACTCGTCAACGTTATCACCGTCGGTTTGGACGTAATACACCGTGCCGTATTCATCGGTGCAGCTATTATATTCCTGTCCGTTATGCGTAACAGTAAAGTTACTCGGTTTTAGCCTAAGAAAAACATTATCGCCCACTTTAAGAAGTGGCATCCCTACTGCTTCTACCCAATCACCATCTTCGTATGGGCCACCCGTTTGAATGAATGATATTGTGTCTGGAGTTGAATCCTCTTCTTCTGTCTCTCCTGGTGTAGCTACATCACCCTCTTCCTCTGATACACGTCCTACAGAATTTGCGTTTTCATTATCAAGACGTTCAATCTCTGCCTTGATATCCCTATCAACTCGGACTGTTACGATACTGAGGGGTTCAGAATCCTCTTGCCAAAAGACAAAAGAGACATGCGTTACTTCACCGACAACGATATGCGTCGCTTCAAGCGTCGATATTGTTGCCATCGCAGTGTGATCCCACGTTCCTGGGGGATATAGACCTGCAGAAGAATCAATTACACAAACGATTGATAGTGCAAATATCAGGGTTAGTGTGGCAAAGCGTCTCATGGTAAAACCTCCTTACAGTTAAAGGTTAATCGTTAAGGGTTATCGATAAACTTCTCTGCCGTAAGCCAAAAGATCTCGAAGGCAATCGCTTAGCGGAGGCATCTGCTCGTCTACCGACACCGGTTTGCCGGTCTTCTCTATTTTTATTGCCAACGAGCGAACCGCAAATAGTTTCGACTGTAATCCTCGAATGGACAAGCGTGTACCCGTCAGGCGTCGAATACAATCCCAGCCAGACTTCACCTGATTCTGCTGAGACCTCATCGCCGTGAAATTCAACGCTTGCAAGCGTTGAATTTCAGGTTCCACAGACGATGCCGCTAATTGATCATTACAACCAAACATGATGCAACAGATCCATCCCGCGAAGAAAATAGACATCGTTATTGTGAATGACATACGAACTAACATAGTCTTTTCCCTCCCTCCCTCAGATTGTGTTTCATCTTACCGATCTTGCAAAGGTTTCAAAACACCATTGGTTGCTCCCGTCGGAATTCATCGTGTAAATTTCAGTATCCGACCCGCTGGGAGTAAAACACAATTTTGCCCCTGAAGGAGGCTGAGGGCAATCCGGAGTCAAACTACGAGGATAATGTGATGCTATCTCAGCAATTTACCCCTTTTATTCTTCGATATAAATGATACGGAGTTGATTCAACCGCGAGTGCCATAGGATAAGGATGATTCTGCCATCATTCCATTGATATTCTGACGCATTACCGCCCTCACAGTCGAACAGTAGATCACTGTGGCGTATATTGTTCCTGTTGCGCGCTAAGAAGGTTTCGTGCCTCATTCCCACGTAGTAATCAGACATTGTTATGATCTCCTTTGACGATAGAAGCGTCAATGACACAAGCAAATCCATCTAAAAAAACGAGTTGTATTCCCTACCGCGATGAAAAAGCGTCCACCACTCGTTTTCTGGTAGGCATGGCGTTCTTGTACGTATGGAGATAGTTTGATGCCTCTTTATCTCCGTAGCATCGCTTGATAGTGTAGAATAGAGACGGAAGCCCGGATTGTTTCGCCGCTATTCTGTCTACCTGATTTATCCGCAGGTTGAGATACTCATGCGTTGTCATTTTCTGACTCCTTGCCCGGAGGGCTGTTGACGGTTGATTGCCAATTCCTACATCTGTGAACCTGGATTGTCCTCTGTTTTACGATTCATGCAGCCGCTCCATTTCAACCCTATCGGCTGGAGGCAGAACAGGTGTTAACTGCTTTTCGAGAGCTGCCACGCGAGTGGGGAAATGTACGGGCAGAACCCTGTCAGGGCTTTTGGGTTCCTGTTGGGTGGGGATATCATCGAAATCCGAGTTATCGGAATCATCAGGTAACACAGATTCCTCTGACGCTGATTCCTTCACTTCGTGAGTGACTTTCTCTGTCGGGCTTTGTCTGAAATAGAGGGATAACCCCGCAGCTACAGAGACCATAATAATGATAATTGCAACCCTTAATTTCATGGCATATCCTCCTGTTAGAAATCCCGATTTATCGGAGTGGAAATTTGAGTTATTTCAGCACAACTCGACTATTATTTTGATCTCGATAAATCAGGAGGCAGTTACACTTTATTCGGCAATTTAACAAATATCTGGCATGTTGCGCTACAGTGTATGGTGAGCTGTTGGTATATGGCACAGGTTGAATTGTGTGACTGCAAGTTGATTTGAATCTCACGATTTAATTGGTTACGACTTCGCCACGCTCAACTTGTGCGATAATACCGAGCAATTACCATGCCAAATAAAACAATAACGTCTCAAAGTCAGTATTAAATTTTAACGGGAAGATCCGAAACAACCAGCGCGGCGGTTAGAACGGTGCTATATCAGGAGGACCGAGGGGGGGGTTGTTACAGCTTTTTGGTCCGCAGCTCCCTCAAGCGCGTCAATGATTAAAATCCGTTCGGATTCATCAACAAAGCGCTGAAACCTTTATCTCAGATAGAAAGGGATCATTGATATAAGCATAAAAAAGCGGTATCATGCCCGTGAAAAAGGGGATGATACCGCTGGTTGTATTGATTTAAGACGACCCTCTACTGTAAATCAACTAACGGCATACCACGTCGGTTGAGCAACGTATTGAAAAAATAGGAAAACCCCAATTGTCATTGCCAACGGTGCGAGTAAGGTGTGCGTAAAGGCAAAAGTGATGATACATGCAGACACAAATCGGAATTCATTCACTCAGGTGTCCAGCTGACCCACCCCAAGAACTGAGCTTGCGTACCATCGAGATTGTACTCGTAATACTCCTTAAAGTTCCCGTAAAAGAGAGTGTTGCCATCATGACTGAAAGTCGCTGTCCAGCCCTTTCCAATTTTGTTTGATGAATCGGATTGAAGGTTGACAATCCAGATCTCGTGTTCTATCTCCTGTCCGACCCGAACTTCGTAGAGCAAGTGTGTCCCCGTGGGCGACAGTTGAAACCGCGAAATGGCGCGTTTTTTTACAATCTGAGTCCATTGATAGACATATCGCTGCTTACCGATGTCACTCCGCCAGATCCCTTGGTCATCCAAGAGATAAAGGCTCTTGGAGTCTGGCGACCACTGCATCTGCGTATCCTGTTGGATTTTTGGCACGGGCTGTGCCAAAAAGGCGGGGATTTCTTTCGGTCTTTGGATCGGCGCCCAGTCGATTTGGTCCTGCTCTTTCTTGGAGAAAAGATACCCCCCAGGTGGATTGACTGCCATTGCGATCCATTCCCCGTTTATCGCGCCGACGAGTCGTTGCCTGAAAGACTTCTTGGTCGGGCGATTTGGGGCCGCATCATAGATCGGTTTGTCAATATCAACATCCGGTTCGACATAGTAACGGATGTGCTCTAAATCGGTGGACAACTGGATCGTCTTTATCACGGATCCTGTGGCACAATACGCAATCCCGACAACCTCACCGCTGTCGGGATAATAAAAATAGATGCCATACCAGCTGTGAATATCGAGAGCCAAATAAGCAATCACCTTTCCATCCGGGGGGACGATAACATCACGGATCCGGGGGGTGAGGCTAAAAGCAGTCAAAACATAACCAGGTGGTGGGTTAGCGGTCCAGAGTGTCAGTGAGTATTCGCTCTGCGTCTGCGAGTAATCATTCTTATCGGGGTGGTATCTTCGCTCACTGATTGAGACAACATGTTCACCATCGGGCGAAGGGAGCGGGTGATGGGTGAGTCCCGTCCATTCTGCGCTGTGGGCAACGTTGGGCAGTATAACAATTGATATAAGTATTAACCGATAGCACATGGATTGTTCCTCCTTCGTCTATGTTGATAAAGTAAGGCACAAGGATAACTGTGGTGCTAAGGGTACCGGAGGCGGAAAGGGAGAACACACATCCCTAGTACTAGGAGAAGGACCATCGTTTTGGGTATCATGTTACTGACTCCTTTCTATAGTTGTAGGACTTACGTAGTTGAACGATTGAGATCCTATAGTTCGGTGATAAATCGCTGCAGGACACAATTTTCAACGCCCGCCTGTCCCGATTTATCGGGATTAAGAAACGGGCAAATTCAGTAGGGACTCCATTAAGGAGTCCTATTGAAGTGCGTAAGTCCTATGTAACTGACTCATCATATTTACAAGCGATCCAATGAGGTTACAGTTAATGTGCCTCCGACCCGCTCATCACCATGCTTCTCAAGGTGTTCAATTGATCTATCAATTGATTCTGCCTCCTGAGACCCAGCCAAGCCAAGTGCCAAGCGCGCTTTCGTGAATTCCACAGAATCTGACAACATCGCTTGACCCTTGACAAGTTTATCGTAGTAGCGAACCAGCGCATCAACTTCAGGTCCTTTGCCGTGTTCACGCTCAAAATATTTACGCATCTTACGAGCGAACTTACCGCTTTCTACATCCGCTAAAAACCGCTCACGGAGTTCTTGATCTGATAGATCTGTGACAGACTCCTCATGACGCGCTTCGCGGAGCTCTTCATCCCAGTCCCACGCTTCTGGGGACGGTTCATCAATCACCTGTGTGTCAGGAGAATAAGCGGACTCCTCATCAGAGTGTCCCATCGCGTCAGGAGACTCAACGACAACGATGTCGTTATCTGATTCATCAGCGAAAGTACCGGAAGTCGTTAGTTCATCGACCTCGGAATTATCCACCGTCGAAGTTCCAACAGAGACCCTATGAGGTTGACTGTCAACAGTGAAGGGAACAGGGTCGTCCCCATAGTACAAATGACTGCCAAAGTACGCACCACATACTATCAGGATAGCTATTACCGCAGCACCAACAACCATTTTCATCTGTATCGCCTCCTTATCTACTTTAATATCTCAAGCATCAGGTCGCCGCCCCGATAAATCGGGACTGTCCCGACTCATCGGGGATTTCACGACACTCAACTTGTACAATCCTGTATTAGCAATTACCGTGCCAAAGAAAACAATAGCGTCTCAAAATCAGTATTAAGTTTTCAACGAGGAGCGCCTAAAAAGCCAGCGCAGGGATTAAAATGGTGTGGGATCGGGCAACTTATTGACCGATTGCAAAATGAAGGGTGTAAATCCTATGATTTATTTTTGGCTGATATTAAAAGAAAGTGCAAGGCGCAAGTTAGTACACTGGTTCATTTCCCTCCTCCTGCTTCGACATTATCGGGATTGAGAAATCCCTCCCACCTGTAGGAGAGGCCTCCTTGCCTCGACTTGCATGGCTTGTCCACCAAATTTAGCGCAAACAAGACAAAAAAAGGGGAGTGTCCAAACAATAGACACCCCCCTATTTCGTTTTAGCGGGATTCACCGTTACGGCGAATCATCAGGTGATTCTATCTGCATCAGTGCTGTTATTGGGCGGATTTAATCTCCCCCCAGCTCACCGGGAGCCGCCCCTGTTGAGGAGGGACAGATAAGCGCGGATCCCATTCGTGGGGTGCTGTATTGTCAGAGAACGGAGTGTTTGTTAACCGTATCAATTCGTGTGTATCAAGCCGATACCGGTAAACATCCCAAATCCCAATGAGTCCACCGAACAGGATAGATTTTCCATCAGCCCCCCACCCGTATGCTTGCACCCCCAATAACGGACTGGGAGGCAGTTCTATCTCTTCAAAGCCAATCACTTCCCGTTTTGACCGATGCAGTGTTACTATGACCATAACATACTCCCACACGCCGGGGGTAGGCTCGAAGATTTCCGTATACAGAATCTGTTTACCATCCGGTGACCACCCCCCTAAATCTATGAGTGCCCAGTTCCCCGGTCTTGACACTAGCCTTTCGTTCTTACCATTGGCATCAGCGATATAAATCCCACCTCCATTGTCGCCGAACATTTCAAAAGCAATCTGTCGACCATCAGGAGACCACTTTGGGCTTGAGATATACTCCGCTTTTTTTATCAGTTTGAGATTCTCGCCATCAAGGTCTATTGTGTAAAGATAAGCGATATCTTCGCCCCGCATAAACGCAATCCGATCCCCGTCGGGATGCCAGTCAGGAGAAACATCAAATGCAGGGTGGCGGGTCAGGTTCCGTTGATTGCTTCCATCGGCGTCCATCACATAAATTTCCCAATTCCCATCCCGATTACTATCAAACGCGATCTGTTGTCCATTGGGAGACCAAACAGGCACAGTATCAGCAGCCTCATTGAACGTCAGGCGTGTCTGATGACTTCCATCCGATTTCATCGTGTAGATTTCAGGATTTCCATCCCGTTTGGAATAAAACACAATTTTGCCCCAAAGGGGGCTTGTGACCAGCCAAAAGCTGGCCACAAGCATAATCATACGCATAGTAACACCTCTATTCCTCTAATACAGTAAAGCGAGTTGTTTTTGATACGGATGGCAAATCTTCACTGAAACCGTGACCATTCTCTATACTAATTTTAGTGGTGCTCTTAATGGTATAGTCGCCGGCCGGTATCCCCCGGCGGTATAGGTGTTCAACCACCCGCTCGTGGAATAGGTGTCGCCACTATTGATTCTCCGTGGCCTACCTGCGTTGCCAATCTGATCGGATTTTAGCAGGGCGTCGCCTTCTTTGAATTCATGTTTCCACTTATAGGTAAGCTTGACCCACGTATTTAGGTTATTTTCGACAAACATATAATGGTAGCTGTAGGTGTCAGTGTCATTTCACTCATGCTTGCCGGTAGCAATCTGCCAGAGCACTTGATCATTCCACAGCTCACCGCTTTCGTCTTCAACATGTTCTGTATAACCTATCACCGCGCCAATCAATAGAACCGCTAGAGCAATAAAAAGCGTTGATTTGAACCTTCCTAAACTTAACATGATGAAGCCTCCTCTGATTTGTTAGGAATGCGCTGGCACTCCATTGGGTGAGAACCATCAACTCTGAATTAACCCACATATCCAATAAATAGGTGGTTCTCTTTTTCGCCAAGTGTTCATGATGTTTCTAATTTGGCTTCGCCCTATTTGGTACAAGCCCCATGCCAACATTTTGAAGGAGGTCAACTTTTTAGACTTAAACTGGCTTGTGTCGTGCCGCCCCTGGTCTCTCCGCCACACGGAATCTGTTAATTTGAGTGGAATTTGACCCTATTCCCATCACTTCTCACTTTCCTGCCCTGTAGCTTCGCAGATTTTTGCGACGCTAATTCTCGTTATCGCGGATTTCGGCGATTTTTTCTAGATTGGTTTCTCTCAATACTGTATTTATCCATTTTATATCTTAACGTGGGCTCAGGGATGCCGAGATGGTTTGCCGCAGCTTTCTGGTCCGCAGTGCTTTCAAGCGCGACACCGAAAAGTGTTGAGGGTTACTGTCTCAGCAAGAAAGGGAAGGTCAATGTAAGCATAAAAAAGCGGTATCATACCCGTGAAAAAGGGGAGGATACCGCTGGTTGTATTGATTTAAGATGGTGCCCTACCATTTCGAAGACACATTATCAACAAACGAAACATTACAACAGGGATTACACAAGGTTAACGAATGCAATAAAGCAGGGGAAGCGGTAGGACTGTTACGCCTTTCCACCCACTCGGTAGAGTTAATTACACTCATCTGTAGACGCGGTCTTTTTGTTATCAATTATATAACTTTGACCATTGCTAAGTATATGGTCGTGGAACTCGAGGCCCTGATACGAAACTATATTGTCGTCCTTTTTGATGACACCATATCCCAAGATAATGTCATCGGAACATCGCTTTTCCCACTTTGTGTCAATTCAACATTCTTGTTCGGCAATTAGAGGTATAGCAACGAAAACAACCGTTGCCAGAGTTAGTGTGAGGGTGAAACGTCGGACTTTCATCTTAGACCTCCTTATTGCTTGTGAGATCTCACCACCCTTTTTGGATGGTGCCGGAGCCTTGCAGAACGATCCCATGATACAGGCTCAAGGCAAATCAAGAAATGAATACGGATCAACTCCTCCATCTTCATGGAGAACGACCTTCAGCCAACTCGGTTGTGTTCCATTTTCTACTGCTTCCTCGTAGTCTGCCAGAGAACCATGGCAGAGGTAACTTCCCAAATATGTCTCAGTGCTTCCATCTTCAAGTTCAACTTCGCTCCATTTAACGTAGACTGTCTCCTTGAACAGTGGGTATACCTTGCCGTTCTGGTTACTAAAGGTTCCTGCTGAAGTTTTTTTGCCTTGGTTCCAATACTTGATAAGGACTCGGTGAATGAGCTCGTGTCCTACATCACAACGATCGCACTCCTCGAGGTCGTCCCATACGTTCTGACGTGGATAGTCAGGTGGGATTGGAGGATATGGGCCTAGTCCGAATAGAGACTCGCGTGGGAGTTCGTCTGCAACTTCTTCTGTCAGTAGTTGTTTTTCCTCTGGTGATAGTTGTGCTATGAACTCGTTTACGGATAACTCTGCCGGTGGTTCTATATCTGACTCAAGCTGAGTTTGTTCTAGTCCGGTATTTGTTTCTGTGGCAAACGTTGGGAGTTCTGCGTTTGCTGTAGGTGTGGTTGGTATATAACTGGGTGGCTGAGGTTCTGGTATATCATGGATTTCAACTTTGCCATAGTAGTAGTGGCTGCCAACATACGCGCTTGTTACTATCAGTAGCGCGACTATCAGTGATCCTATCATGATTGGTTCTCGGATGAAATCCAGTAGGTTTCTCATGACACACCTCCTTAGAGTCTTTGGTAGGTATTGCTAACTCTTTGGTTAGGGTTGGTATGGAGGCAGTGAGCTTATTAGATACGTTGGTTACCTTGGCATCTGTTCAAATCATGGAATAGACTCACTACCATAAGTCTATATAGCTAAGAATGCTTTGGCATTCCGTTAGGTGAAAAAAGATTTTCCACTTCATAAAACCAGGACCTATGCACTCCAGATTGTAGCTGCCCATTTCTTAATCCCGATTTATCGGGGATTCATCGGGGGTTGGCAATGGTGTCCTGCGAAAATGAATAGCCGAACTACAAGGCTTTAACCGTTCAAGTGCGTAACTCCTCAAATATAGCCACTTCATTGGGAATAAACGGGGACCTCCGTTCTTTTGGAGGGTTGGTAAGCCTACCATTTGTGGTGATGAATCGTCGAACTATAGGGCTTTGAATTGCTTCGGGACAATTCTACTATTTCGATAAAAATTCATTAATATCTATACCTGCTTCCGCAATGTCAACGATTTTGATGCCCGGTGGGGTTTCCCCATTACGAATCTGCTTCATAATCTTTTCATTCGTCGCTCTGACATCACTAATACGTCTATCTATTATACCATCCGATTTTTCATATTCCTCCCATTCGACATAGGCGACATCCGGATATTCAGGATAGAATGTCTCATTTGAAAGATGGCCGCTAACAAAATCACGGTCGCCTTCCTCCCATAGTTTAATCATTGCCCGACTCAATAATACCATATTCTCAAAAATATCTTGAGGTATTTGCAATTTTTCTTCTTCAGGTAGCAGCCAGGCCACTAGGAATGGATAGTCCTCAGGCACTTTGGGATACTCACTGGTTTTGTCATCCATACGCAACTCAATTTCGTCTCGCCCCAATGTCGCGCAGCCGCATATCACAGACAAAGCGATGGTTACCATGCAAGTGATAAGAAACATCTGAAGGTATTTCATGTTCTTCACCTCTTTCATTTTGATAAAAACTCGTATGGATCTATCCCCGCAGATTTATAGTCGACGATTCTGATTCCTATTGGGGTTTCCCCATTATTGAGTTGTTCCATAATTACATCGCTGTCATTGTCACTCGTTGTTAGAACCCTACTAACATACCGATATATTGTGCCATCCGGTTCTTCGTATTGATTCCATTCGACATAGGCGACATCTGGGTAGAGTGGATAGAAGGTTCCATTTGAAATAGTGCCGCCGGTAAAATCGTGGTCGCCTTCACTCCATAGTTTTACCATAACCATACTTAACAACTCCAATCCTTCAAGCTGGTCGGACGGTATATGTGCCCACTCTGCTTCAGAGAGTTGCCAAATTGGTGTATGAAATGGATAGTCAGCCGGTACTTCAGGATACTCGAAACCAGTGCCAGACCGATCGGTTCTTAACCCCAATGTCGCGCAGCCGCATATCACAGACAAAGCGATGGTTACCATGCAAGTGATAAGAAACATCTGAAGGTATTTCATGTTCTTCACCTCTTTCATTTTGATAAAAACTCGTATGGATCTATCCCCGCAGATTTATAGTCAACGATTCTGATTCCTATTGGGGTTTCCCCATTATTGAGTTGTTCCATAATTACATCGCTGTCATTGTCACTCGTTGTTAGAACCCTACTAACATACCGATATATTGTGCCATAGGTTCCTCAATCACCTCCGGTTCAGGGAGTTGGCGTAGCTGGTAGAATGATACAACACTGTAGACCAGCGCGGCAGAAAAAATGACCAAACTAACAATTAAGAAGTGTTTTGCTCAATCCATGGAAGTCCTCCTTTTTTCAGTACCAAACGCATCTCGTCGGTTTGGATCGTACTCTAATTTCTGACCCTTGTAGGAGTTACGGAGTCACCCTTTTCAATCTTCGTAATTCGGCAATTCAGTGCCCATGTGATGTGGGGTAAATTGTGCGACTGCAAATTGCTTTGAATCTCCTGATTCTCAGGATTCTTGTGCCGTTCCGAGCATTCCGATGAAATCGGACGAGATTTTTGAAACTGAAGTGCGTAAGTCCTACCCTAATAATAAAAAAGTCCCGAACGGCTAATCGTCCGGGACAAATGCTTGTCGGGTTTTGGCGACGGAAACCACTAGCCATCTCCATAGGCAGTCTTCGAGGCAGCCTCACTATAATGAGGGTCGTTAGTGTTGTGGTCGCTGATATAAGCACCTGCATAATTGTCATCACTTGCAGGACCTGATGTAGAAATAGAATGGTTAATTGATCCACTAAATTCGCCATGGTCATAATCATCCTGTCCATGCACTACTTCTACAGTCATATTATAAAAGCCAAAACACTCATAACTTGGTGCATTAACACTTGCCTTACATGTTTCTTTGTTTCTGACTTTCCAGACTCTGGCATCTGCTTTCAACGGATGGTTGTCGGCGTAGACACTATAAACAAAAATTAAAGCAGCACAAAGTAGCAAACAAGCTGCAATAATTGTAAGGGTTGTTGGATTTCGCATTTTTTTACACATCCTTTCAAGAAATTAAGGGAAGGCTTGGGTAGTTGCTTCAAGCATCGTAATTTGGTGATCAGCACCCATCACGACGCAGGTTAGATTGCGTTACTACAAGTTGAAGTGTGTAATCAACCATATTGTGTTGCGACAAATTGCTTTGAATCTCCCGATAAATCGGATCCCTCAGTTCTCCTCAACTTGTGGAATTCATACTGGGCAATTACCATGCCAAAGAAAGTAATAATGCCTCAAAGTTGGTATAAATGTTTAAGGAGAAGAGGCTAAAAAGCTAGTGCAGCAGTTAGAATAGTATGATATAGAGGGATTTTATTTAACCACATTCCTATCATTTCTCACATGCCTATCCTGCGAACTTCGCCATTTCCGGCGACGCAAATTTCGTGTCATTTCGCATTTGGGCAGGAAATTAACCCGCAAACCCTTGTGGACACTGGACTCCGGCACTTCGCCATTTCCGGCGACGCAAATTTCGTGTCATTTCGCATTTGGGCAGGAAATTAACCCGCAAACCCTTGTGGACACTGGACTCCGGCACTTCGCCATTTCCGGCGACGCGAATGCTTGCTATTGCAGATTCTGATGAACTTTTCTCAATTGACTTCTCTTAATACTGTACTTATTCATTTTACGTCTCAGCGTTGACTCAGGGATACTGAGATGGTCTGCCGCAGTCTTCTGGTCTACACTGTTTTCAAGCGCGTTTATAATTAAACCTCGCTCATACTCCATAACCCATTCGGTGAGCCCTCTGCTCTCGGCATCAAATTTCCCAACCGAGCCAATCTGGAGGTCAGCAGCAGAAATCCAATCACCTGTAGCTAAGATTATCGCCTGTTCAATATGGTTTTCCAGTTCACGGACGTTCCCTGGCCATGCGTAGTTCATTAAAAACACCATTGCCGCTTCCTGAAAGCCTCTGATCTCCTGCGATTTTTGAGAGAGAAAGTGGGTGGCAAGTAGGGGTATATCGGATTTGCGCTCGCGTAACGGCGGAACGTATAACGGAAAAACGTTGAGGCGATGGTAAAGGTCCTCTCGAAATGTACCTTCTTGGACTGCCTGCTCCAGATTTTTATTCGTCGCTGCAATCACTCGGACGTCCACCTCAATGGTCTGCTTGCCACCGAGGCGTTCAAGCTGTCTTTCCTGTAAGACGCGCAGGAACTTTACTTGAGACTCCGCATCCAGTTCAGCAATTTCATCGAGGAAGATGGTGCCGCGGTTCGCGTCCTCAAATTTTCCACCCTTCCGCCCGGTTGCGCCGGTAAATGCTCCCCGCTCATGTCCGAAGAGTTCGCTGCCGAGCAGGGCACTGTCTGTTTGTCCGCAAGCAACCGTGACAAAGGGCTGCTTGACTCTGGAACTGTGATGGTGAACCGCTTGGGCGATAAGTTCTTTCCCTGTTCCGCTTTCGCCCTGGACGAGAACGGTTGTGTCTGTCGAAGCGACGCGGTCTACACTCTCAAACAGGCGGTGCATGGATTCGGAATCTCCAACGATGATTTTGCCGGGTCCGTAGCGATATCCTTTTATGCGGTTAATTTCGGATTGTTGCAGCGCTGCGATTCGGCGTTCTAGCTGCAATTTCTCATAAGCTTGATTGACTCGGAAGGGGAGTTCGTTGTAGCCTTGCGTTCTCTTCTCAATGAAGTCATAAGCCCCCAGCTTGTGGGCTTTCATCGCATTTTCTATCGTCCCTTCAACGGTGACAACAATCACTTTGATAGCAGGATTGTGTGCCATAATTTCTTCTATAAATGCAAGTCCTTCTTCACTATCTTGACGCTGTAATCTCAAATCGAGGAGGATTATATCCGGCTGGAATGACCGTAGTTTATGAGAAGCGATTGACACATCCGTTGCCCTCTCAATCTGATAGCCTAGCGGAAGCAACCTCGCGCTGTACACGTCTGCGTAGATCTCTTCGTCTTCGACGATGAGGATTTTTCTCGGTTCGTTTGACATGATTTAACCCCCAGTAGGGGCAGGTTTCTTAATCCCGCCTGTCCCGCCTGTCCCGATTTATCGGGGATTTATCGGGCCTGCCCCGCCTGTCCCGCCTGTCCCGATTCATCGGGGTCTTGTACCTGCCCAAAAACACAGACAACCCAAACAGAGTAATCACAAGGGTTACCCCGACAGTAGTTATACATCTCGCTGTTGTCGCAGTAAAAAAATTGGCAACTCTACATAGATGGTTGTTCCAACACCGAGTTTTGACCGAATATCAACCTGTCCGCGGTGTTCATTGATAATTTGCTGTGCAATCCACATGCCTAATCCGGTACCACCTCTATCTCTTTTCGTCGAAAAAAGCGGCTTAAAGACATTTTGTAACCCTTCCGCGTCAATACCGCAGCCGGTGTCTTGTATCTCAATCCGGACAATATCAACCAGCCGATTCATTCGGAGGGTAAGGGTGCCTCCGGTCTCCTCCATCGATTCACACGCATTAATAACAAGGTTCTCAAATGCTATCCGCAGCTTATCTGCATCTCCATGAATGTGGGGGATCGCCGCGTAATCTCTACTCAGCGTGATTTTATGTTCCCAATTCGGATTTCTTTGCAATGTTTCGCGCAGCAGCACTTCAATCTCAAGGCGTAGATCAAAAAGTTGAAATTCAGGTTGCGCCGCTGCCTCAAGCAGTTGATTGACCGTCTGACGTGCGTGATTCACCTGTTTTTTAATCTCTTGCAAGAATCTGTCCGCGGGATCTTTAGAATGCGTTTCTGTAGGCGTTGGCTCCTCTAACATCGTCAAATTTTCCGAACAGGCTTCGATGATTGTCAGCGGATTTTTAACGGCATGAGCGAGACTACGAAGTGTATTGGCGTTTCTCTCCGCCTGTTCCCGAGCACTTTGTTCCTGTTGCAACATCCCCTCACGTAAGTGCTGTGCTTCGCGGCGTCTGACATAGTAACGCCTAGCGAAAACAACGAACAGAACCAGAAATCCTGTAAGGGTCACTATTGAGGGTATAGCGATCCAGCCGTTGAGATACCATTGCGGCACGACTTTCAAGGTTACGCTTGCGGGAGCAGAGTTGTTCAAATCGCGATCAATCGCCCGCACCTCAAAAATATAGGGACCCGCTTTTTGAGGTGTCCACGCAAACGCCGTCTCTTTCGTTGGTGGGAGATAAGGATGCACAGCGGCCCCCTCAGTCCTATCAATTTCTTGAATTCTATAACGGTACTGCCGTTTCCGTGGGTGGGTTTTGAAGTCGATAGTTTGATATTCAATGGTGACGGTGCTGCCGGCGGTGATAGATAGGATTCTCTCGGAAGGCGTATATCGCCTATCCGCTCCCATGGACGCAACATTTACAGCTACGATACGAACCGTTGAGGGCACAGTACTGCGACGATAGCGTGTTATACCTTCGGTCGTTCCGAACCATAAGAACCCGTTTGTGTCTTCGAGAATTGCCGTTACATTGGGGAAGACCAATCCCTCCCGCGTATCCAAAGAACTCCACGCCACTCCATCGTACATAGAAACGCCTCCATCAGTGCCAAACCACATCACCCCGTCGGCACTCCGATAGAGGGTGTTGACCTCGTTATCCACCAATCCATCTGTGATTGTAAAATTGACAAATCGCACCCCATCGGAAGGAGGGGACGCATTGTATCGAGATACACCGCCGTATGTCCCAAACCACAACGTACCATCAGGTGTGGGCAGGAGATCGTTGACGAAATGAATCGGCAGCCCCTCTGCGCTGGTGAAGTTGACAAACCGGTTTTCATCTTCATGAACTGCGGGATGGTAACGAGACACCCCACCGTAGGTCCCAAACCACAGCGTGCCATCGGACCCATCACAAATGGCATGAATGCGGTTGTCCACCAATCCATCTCGGATGGTGAGGTTGAAGAACTGTTCTCCGTTATACGAAGAAACACCCCCATCGGTGCCAAACCACATCACCCCGTCGGAGGTACGATGGATGGCTCTCACGGTATCGTTGATCAAACCACTTTCTGTGGTGAAATGAACAAACTGTCTCCCATCAGTATGATGCGCTGGATTGTATCGAGACACGCCGCCATCCGTGCCGAACCACATCGTCCCATCCGCATCGTGATGGATAGTTCGCACACTGTTATTTGCCAAACCTTCTTGAGTCGTGAGGTTAACAAATCTGCGTCCGTCTGTCCCGAGCACCGGCTGAAGGTCGTACCGAGACACCCCGTCCGATGTGCCAAACCATATCGCCCCCTCCGGCACCTGATGGATATCATGAACCCAGTTACTTGCGAGTCCATCTGCCGTAGTGAAGCTGACAAAGCTACTCCCGTCGTAGGTGGAAACGCCGCCGCCCAATGTCCCAAACCATATCGTCCCATCAGGTGCAGGGTAGATTGCGGCAACAGAGTTATGTTCCAGATCATCCCCTGTGGTGAAATTAACAACTATCTTTCCGTCGTACCGAGACGCACCCGCTGGCGTACCGAACCACATCACTCCATTCGATGCCCGACAAATGGCTTGTACAGGGCTGCCCACTAACCCATCTCGCTCCGTGAGGTGCGTGACAAATTCATTTCCATCGTATACAGAGACACCGCTGTCAGTGCCAAACCATAGTTTATTATCAAGAGTGGCACAGATGGCATGAACACGGTTGTCCACCAAGCCATTTTCTTCCGTCAACCGTTTGATAATTTCCTTTCCATCATATCCAAACACACCGCTCCCGTGTGTCCCAAACCATAGCAGCCCATCTGAAGTTTGGCAGATAGCGTGGATATGGTCATGTGACAATCCACCTTCCTCCGTTAAATCAACAATTTTTTTACCGTTGTATCGGGAAACGCCGCCTGCAGTTCCAAGCCACAGCATCTCATCTGCCGTCTGATAAACCGTGTAGACATCGTTATGTATCAATCCCTCTTTTTCCGTCAGACTGGTGAAAGTCATCTTGTCGTCCCCACGGGCACCGCCATAGCGAGATACGCCGCCTTGGGTTGCAAACCAGATGGTGGTATTGTCTGTGCTATAGATGGAACGGACAAAATTGCTAGCCAATCCGTCCTGAGTTGTGAAGGTGTTGAATCGTTCGCCATCGTATACAGAAACACCGCCGCCATCGGTCCCGAACCACATCACACCATCGGAGGTTCGATAGATCGCAGTGACATCGTTATCCGCTAAACCATCAAGGGTATTATAGTGTTTCCACGTCCCTTTTTTGAAAGGACTGAGATGGAAATGCACTTGAAGCCTTTCTCCAGCGATGACCTGATGTGTTTCCCCTTCTACTGGATAGACATATCCCGCCGGTGTTTGACATCGCACCCGGTACTGTCCCGGTTTCAGGTTAGCGAACGAAAACCTACCCGCTTCGTCGCTCAGCGCTGTGTCAATCACCTCGCCATCTCTAACGGCTTGGACAAGGACCGCGACATGCGGGGTTGTGTGATCGGGAACAGGCATAAAGATGGTGCCGACGATGTTAATTGGAGCTTCCTGTGATTGGGCAGCTATCTCCCACACTTCGCATAAAAGTAAAAGCCCAACTAACAGGAACCGTGACAATGCCGGTTTCATGGACAAAGCCTCTCTCGATTTTGCGACTTGATGGGACTATCATTTTCGCACAAAACGGAATGGATTGGAAATATTTTCGTGCCTATCCTATCAAGGAGCCCCGTGAACATTCCGAGCCTTCATAAGGCTAACCACGTATGGACTCAGAACTGGTCTGACACAACAGGAACAACTGTACAAAAAAACAGGTCAAAATGACATATTACTGCGGCGCGCTGATCCAACTGCAAACTATGCCATAATGACATACAACGACTAGACGACAAACGGTAAAGCTGTCCGCAAGTTCTTCATTTATAATAGATTCCATCGCTCAAATTTTGCCGAAACCCTTATCCTAACAGGGATTGAGCGATATTTCCTTTTTCTAATTGACACAAGAAACAGAGTTTGGCACAACGCTTGCACTCTATGAGATCGTCTGAGTTACAACGCTCACAAAACTAACCATAAATCAAAAAATTGGAGGAACCAAAAATGAGAAGCCTAGCCACAAGACCAATACAGGACCTTTTTAGCATTCACAATGAGATGAGTCGATTCTTCGACAACTGGCACAGACCCACACGTTATCGTGCAGAGGGTGAAACTTTGGATTGGATGCCGGTCGTTGATATCTTGGAAGCGAATGAACACGTCGAAATCCGTGCCGAAATTCCGGGACTATCTGAAAAGGATGTCCAAGTCTCCGTGACAGATGATGTCCTCACACTCAAAGGCGAAAAAGCGCAGGAGAGCGAGGAAAACGACCAAAAGTATCATCGTGTTGAACGGAGTTACGGTCGTTTCCAACGGTCTTTCACATTGCCAGCGAATTTGGATCCTGAAGACATCAAAGCCAAATTCACGAATGGCGTCCTGACCGTAGCCATCCCAAAAGCAAAAGAGGTTCAACCCAAAGAGATTCAAATCAGTGTCGAATAATCACTCGGTTTGCAAAAAAGCGTCCTGCGCCTAAACGTAGGACGCTTTTTTTTGTTAAACACGCTGTACTTTTTTGAAACTTTCATTTCAATAACGGTGTGTTTTGAACCAGAAAAGGAGGGTCCAGCAATGTTTAAGTCAACTTCAACCAAATGGACAATTTCACTCGTAGTTATAGCATTAATAATCGCTGTCGGTATAACGATAAGCCCAGATAATCCGACATTTACCCCTCAGACTGCAATTGGCCAAACCAATGATAGTCTTAATCAGGACTTTGAATACTTAGAGCGGGCAAATCGTGCATTCATCAAAGTGGTAAATCGTGCCAAACCCGCCGTTGTGCAGATTGCAACCACCCGATCTGTCCCAACCCGACAGAATCGGTCCGATCCTTTTAGCGATGATTGGTTCGAATTTTGGTTCGGTCCCCGAGAGCGTAGCGAACGGCGAGGTCAAGATGAACCTCAAGAGAGAGAAGAACAGAAAGGGCTTGGATCCGGCGTTATCGTCAGCGAAGACGGCTACATCTTGACGAACAATCACGTTATTGAAAACGCCGAAGATATTATGGTGGTCCTACCCAACGGACGCGAATATCGGGCAGAGGTGGTTGGAAAAGATGCAGGTCGCCAAGGGACCGATCTTGCTGTTCTGAAGATTGATGGGAATGATTTACCCATTTTGCCTCTTGGTGACTCGGAAGACCTTGAGATCGGAGAGTGGGTAATTGCCATCGGAAGCCCATTCGGACTTGCCCAAACAGTAACACGCGGGATGGTCAGTGCAAAAGGACGCACCTCTCATGGTATTGACATCGCGTATACGGACTTTATCCAAACCGACGCCGCAATCAATCGTGGTAACAGCGGCGGCGCGCTCATTAACATCCGTGGTGAGTTAATTGGCATTAATACCGCAATCGCCACCGGGGGTGGGCTCTCATACGGCAATGTCGGGGTCGGATTCGCGATCCCGATTAATCTCGTAAAACGAGTCATGACCCAATTAATTGAGAAAGGGGAAGTTGAACGCGGCTGGTTGGGCGTTTCGCTTCAACCTATCGACTACGACTTGGCAGAGAAGTTAAAACTTGAGGAACCGCGTGGCGCACTGATTCGAGAGGCGTACAAAGGAACGCCAGCACACAAAGCCGGTATCCGCCGTGGGGATGTGATTGTCGAGTTCAATAAGATGACCATCCGTGATATGAATCATCTCATGCACGTTGTTGCCGAAACAGGCGTTGGCGAAACGGTTGAAGTGAAGGTCAGCCGCAAAGGGGCAGAAAAAGTCCTAAAGGTCAAGCTTGAAAAACGCACCCCAGAAGTGCTTGATCGGTTAGCTGGTAGGGGCGAACGTTTTGTCCCCGATGAGGCGGATGTAGGAGCGTTCGCAAATATCCATGTGCAGGATTTGACCAATGAACTGGCAGCACGATATGGATATGAAGGCGAAAGCGGCGTGATCGTCGCTGCGGTTGAGCGACGCAGCCCCGCTGCAAGAGCAGGGATTGGTGTCGGCACCTTGATCCAGGAAATTGAAGATGTGGAAATCTCAAACCTGAAGGACTACCGCGAGCGGATCCAAGCAGTTAAAGATCAACCAAAGATTCTGCTATACGTCAGGCTGCCAAACAATAGGGGTGCTGCATTCGTCACCCTGGAAAACCGGTCAGACTAAAAGAGACAGACGTAACCTGCTTCACAAACTAGAGAGGAGATGGATCCGCAAGGGTTCGTCTCCTCTTTTTTTTATGGACACCACCCGCTTATTCTATTTCAGTTGCACCCTCTACATAGTAAAGGTAGCATCGACACGAATGAGTTTCTGTGAACGCGATTTCGTCAGGATACGCCTCACTGCAATGCGGCATCGCATCGGGGCAACGTGGATGAAAATGGCAGCCCCTCGGCGGGTTAATTGGGGACGGCACATCCCCTTCAAGGTGGATCTTTTCGATCCCTGTCTCTGGATCAATTTTGGGGACAGCCGATAATAGTGCACGGGTGTAAGGGTGCTTGGGTCCGTCAAAGATCTCTTCGGTAGTTCCTCGCTCAACAATTCGACCGAGATACATCACCGCCACCTCGTCGGCGAGATACTCCACCACAGAGAGGTTATGGGTGATAAACAGATAGGTCAGATCCAAGTCGTCCTGAAGTTCCTTGAGCAGGTTCAAAATCTGCGCCTGGACGGAAACGTCCAGCGCGCTCGTCGCCTCGTCACAAACGATAAATTCCGGTTCAACCGCCAAGCACCGCGCGATACCAATCCGTTGACGCTGCCCACCAGAGAACTCGTGAGGATACCGATTGACCATATCAGGCGACAATCCCACACGCTGCATCAGTTCACGCACACGGTCCTCTCGCTCAGACCGATTCTCTCCAATGCCGTGGGTTATCATCCCCTCCTGAATCGCCCCCCCAATCATCGCACGCGGATTCAACGATGAATAAGGGTCTTGGAAAATTATCTGAAGCTTTCGTCGATACGGATGCAGTTCAGATCTGCTCAACCCCGCAAGATCAACATCATCGTAACGGATTTCCCCTTGAATTGGAACACCGAGCCGCAGAACCGCCTTGCCGAGCGTCGTTTTCCCACACCCCGACTCCCCAACGAGGGCAAGGGTTTTCCCTTTAGGAATGGTAAGACTGACCCCATCCACCGCATAGACATAGCCAACCGTCCGCTTAAGTATTCCCTTTACAATTGGAAAATGGACGCGCAGACTGTCCACCTGAATGAACGATTCATCGGTGCTGTCAGATTCGGGAATGGGAGACGGTACCGCGGTAGTTGGGATTGATGCGCTTTCATCCTCTGCCGTACGGTCAGTGCGGTTAAAACCAAGGTTATAGAGATGACACGCGGTATGATGGTCCGCATCTATTTCAATTAACGGCGGCAAAACGATATCACAACCATCCATGACTTGCGGACACCGATCAGCAAAACGACACCCATCAGGATATCGCGTCGCTTGCGGAACACGTCCTTGGATGGTTTGCAAGGCATCGCCCCGCTTTTGACGCGAGGGGAGCGAGTCGAGCAGCTTGGTCGTGTAGGGATGGCGGGGATTGTGGTAAAGCGTATTCCAATCGCTGGTTTCGACAATTTTCCCGGCGTACATGACGGCGACACGATCCGCCATCTCGGAGACAACGCCAAGATCATGGGTGATCAGCAGCACCGCCATGCCGAATTCGCGTTGGAGACTCTTGATCAGATCAAGAATTTGTGCCTGAATCGTAACGTCCAATGCAGTTGTCGGCTCATCCGCAATCAGCAAACCGGGCCGACACGACAGCGCAATCGCTATCATGACACGCTGCCTCATGCCCCCCGACAGTTGGTGGGGGTATTCGTCAAAACGCCGCGCTGGTTCAGGAATGCCGACCAGATCCAACATCTCAATAGCAGCATTTTTCGCAGCATTGCCACCTATCTTCTGATGCTGCTGAATCGCTTCCAAGATCTGATTCCCAACCGTAAACACAGGATTGAGGCTCGTCATCGGCTCTTGGAAGATCATTGCAATCTCGTCACCGCGAAGCTTGCGCTTTTCTACCTCTGGCAACCGGGTGATCTCTCTGCCCTTATAATGAATCTCACCACCGGCAATAAATCCTGCTGGTTGCGGCACGAGTTGACTTATTGATAACGCTGTCACACTCTTGCCGCAGCCCGATTCCCCAACAATCGCAAAAATTTCGTTATGCTGAATCTCAAAGGACACACCATCGACAGCACGCGCAAGTCCCGACGTGTCGGGATTCCGAGAATCGGCAGCTTCCGCAGTGCGAAAGTAGGTCTTGAGGTTGTCAACGCGCAATAGGGGGGCAGGCTGTTTCACCTTTTGCTCCCTTGACATACTCTCCGTCCTAAAGGACGGAGTTTTAGGGCTAAAGTGATTTTTGATAAATAGCCATTGTGCAATTTGAGATACTAGACAGACACTCGGCAAACCGCCCCAGATCCCGCATCGCAGTACAAGAAGCATCCATCCCAGCGCGTCATACCGTGCGGCTCTGGATGTGGTTCGGGAATTTCGATCTTATCAAGGATCGAACCATCTTTGAGACTCATACGATAGAAGGCGCGGTAGTTTGTCTCAACACACCAGAGATCATCCCCTTCCCACGCGATACCGTGCGGACGAACCCCGGGAGCCGGGAAAGAATGCAGGACAGCGAGGTCGTTTTCTGGATCTAACTGATAAACGGTCGCTGAAGGCGGCACCGCCATCCACAGTTTGCCATCGCGCCACTCCAATCCGTGCGCACCCGACTTCTCGGCACCCGCTGTCGGATAGGAAGCAAGAGTCTCCCCAGTTGCTGGATCGACTTTTAGAATTACCGGACCATCGGCTTCTATGCGTGTCGGCACAAAAGTTGATGCGAGCCAAAGGTTCGTGCCGTCAACCGTAACACCGCTCCCGTGTTCAGAATCTGTGTCGATAGCCCGTATCGTTTCCCCTTCGTAGGAAACGAGGAGCGCTTGGTTTGAGACCTGATCCAGAAACCAGATCCCTTCCTCTGTGGCTTGCATACCGTTTGGCTGGGGTCCCGGAAAGTCAAACATCTTTTCTATCTTAACTGCCATAATGAATTCTCCTTTATTTGGTTGAGAAATTTCTTGCAAATATCTGAAGACAAGGAACGAACCTGAATCGTTAGTTGTCCGATTTAAGTGCGCGATCAAGGACCTCATCCACATGATCAACAAATATGAACTCAAGTCCTTCTTTAGCATCATCGGGCACCTCAACCAGATCCTTCTGGTTGCGTTCGGGTAGGATAACAGTCTTAATCCCCGCCTGCTTGGCAGCGAGGGTTTTCTCCTTCAAACCACCAATCGGTAACACACGCCCTCGTAACGTAATTTCGCCGGTCATCGCAACGCCAGGGATAACGCTGTGCCTCGTCGCCAGAGAAGCGAGCGCCGTGGCAATTGTAATACCGGCGGAAGGACCATCTTTCGGACTTGCCCCCGCTGGCACATGAACGTGGATGTCATGCTTTCGGAAAAAACTGGGATCGAAATGTAACGCCTCCGATTGAGACTTGACATAGCTCAGTGCCGCTTGGGCAGATTCCTGCATCACATCGCCGAGCTGACCTGTGAGAAGTAACTTCCCCTCACCAGCCATGCTCGTTGCTTCGATAAACAGAATTTCACCCCCATAAGCAGTAGCGGACATACCGGTTACAACACCAATCTCCTCCTTCCGTTCAGCAATCTCAGAGAAGAATTTGGTTGGTCCCAGATAGTCCGTCACATCGTCAACCGTCACATGGGTTGGCTTCTCTTTCCCCTCGGCAATCTGGCGAGCCACCTTTCGACAGATTGTCCCCATCTCACGTTCAAGGTTCCGGACACCCGCCTCACGGGTGTATTTGTCAATTACCTGATGAAGCGCGTCATCCGCAATTGAGAGCGTATCCTCTCCAATCCCGTGTGCTTCGAGTTGACGCGGGATGAGATACTGCTTGGCAATCATCAGTTTCTCGTTGGCGGTATAACCGGGCAGTTCAAGAATTTCGAGGCGGTCAAGCAAAGCCGGGGGAATAGTGTGTAGCTGATTAGCGGTAGTAATAAACATCACCTTCGAGAGGTCGAAGGGCACCTCAAGATAGTTATCCACAAAGTCAAAATTCTGCTCCGGATCGAGCACCTCAAGCAGCGCAGCGGCGGGGTCACCGCGGAAATCCGAGCCGAGCTTGTCAACTTCGTCCAACATAAAAATCGGGTTATTGGATTCCACCTGGCGTAAGCTTTTTACGATACGCCCCGGCATTGAGCCGATGTAGGTCCGCCGATGTCCTCGAATCTCTGCCTCGTCGTGAACCCCACCCAGCGAGATCCGCACAAACTTCCGCTCCATAGCTCTGGCGATTGATGCCCCCAACGAGGTCTTCCCAACCCCCGGTGGTCCCACAAAGCAGAGGATCGGTCCCTTCATATCTTCCTTGAGCATCCGCACCGCAAGGTATTCCAGAATCCGGTCTTTGACCTTTTCCAAGTTATAGTGATCTTCATCC
This sequence comes from Candidatus Poribacteria bacterium, assembly GCA_965220385.1. Taxonomy (GTDB): domain Bacteria; phylum Poribacteria; class WGA-4E; order WGA-4E; family PCPOR2b; genus PCPOR2b. Next base: position 4,669,245 of record OZ244825.1, read on the forward strand.
AGAACCTGCTTCGCATGAGCAATATCGAGCCTATCCTGTGTGTTGGCATCCCAAGGAAGGTTAATAAGCCAATCAAGGTAATTTCGTGAAACGGTCGACTCCGGCGAAGCGGAGTGCATTTTGGAGAGACGATTGAGTTCTTTTTCCGCGACAGCGTGCACTTTTTCAGGCATATTTGCCTTTTCAATCTGCTCGCGCATCTCCTCAACTTCCAGTAACAGATCGTCGGTCTCACCAAGCTCTTTTTGGATCGCTTTCATCTGTTCACGGAGAAAGTATTCACGTTGACCTTGGTTAATCACACCTTGGGCATCGGACTGTATCTTGGTCTCCAATTCAAGCAGATCGAGTTCTTTGGTGAGCGGAGTAATTAATTGAGCCAATCGATCCGTGGGGGAGAGAGTTTCTAAGAGTATCTGTTTATCTTCAGGTTTGAGATCGAGCGTCGCAGCGATATAATCTGCCAGTCGCCCCGGTTCCTCAATATTGTCTGCAATAATACTGAACTCTTCCTGATATCGTGATGATAACTCAACAATCTTCTCAAATAACGAGATAGCACTACGCATCAAGGCTTCTACTTCAACAGTCGTTTCTTCCTCCTGCTCTTCAATGATCCGCACACGCCCTTTGATAAATGGATCAGTCTGTGTAATCTCTTCAATTTCAACCCTTGCGCGTCCCTGTGCAAGGAACAAAACGTTCTCATCCTCTTTGCGACACTTGATAATATGAATCTGCGTTCCAACCGCGTTGAAGTCTTCAACCGTCAGATCCGCCGCGTCCTCATCCGACCGGAGCTTAAAGATACAGAGCAGGCGTGACCCGTCGATGAGTGCTTCGTCGACAGCCGATGTAATGCTCTCTCCCGATAATACAACGTGATGCGGCGGAAACGGAGGCACCGGCGGCATATACGGGAAGATAACCAGATCGCCCGGAACAGGAATAATTGGCAGTTCTTTCGGCTCTTCCACGTTACTCTCCTGTTTGTCTCTATCCTTCGCCATCATCAAGCTCCTTTCGCCCTGGAGTTTCAGGGGAAACAATCTCTAACTCTTGCTTCGATTCGACAACAATCTCCTTGGGCTCATTTACCGGTGCCTTTGGAATACGGATCTCAAGAAAACCATTTGTATAGCTTGCAACTGGCTCCACATCCTCCGCGAAGATATTCGGTAGGACAATTGATCGCTCAAAGGGACCGTAGTTCAATTCAGCTTGATGGTAGTGTTCTTTCTTCAAAGCAGTCCGATCTTGTCGATATCCTTTGAGGGTTAAGACATTCCGATTTAGTTGGACTTTGAGGTCTTCGCTCGGTTCTATGCCTGCGATTTCAATCTTAACAACAAAACTATCCACCGTCTCATAAATGTCCATCGGCGGTCGCCAGTGCGCCGTTTCATTTGTTAAATCCTGGGACGGTTCCTTAAAATCATCGAAAAGACGGTCGATCTCTTCCTGCATTTGAAAGAAATGATCAAGGAGTCGGTTCGGGTTTGATTTCACCTGTTTATCCTCCTTTCATCGATTTGAGTGGACTCCAACAGTAGGTTCAAAATAAAGTGCAACATGCGACGAGTGTGAAACGTGATGCCTGAAACCAATTTGTTCATTGATTCATTAGTATTAGGAGTTACGCAGTTGAGTGTTCAGCTCCTTGTAGCTCGGCGATCAATCGCCGCAGGACACCGTTCCCAACCCTGGTCTCCCCGATAGAATCGGGACTCCGACAAGCCGAGAGCAGGCAGGCGGAGCAGGCGGGGTTAAGAAGTGCGCTACTACAAACTCAAGTGTGTAAGTCCTGTTATTTTTAGAATTCACTATAATGAACCAAATCGGTTTTTGTTACACGATTTCTTAACATGAGCCAACCAAGATAGCCTATCGCACAGAAAAAAGCTCACTGAATAACAGATGAAAAACTGCCACCTCACCTTTTTCAAGGCACTCAGTCTCAATCTCCGGTACAATCGTCGCTGCTGCACGTGGAGAAAGCAGTTTATAGCCGAAACTGTTGAGTAGCCGTTCAACAAGGAATACAATCTGTCTCTCTCTCTGCGATAACTGCGCTTTTTTCGGATATGCAAATATCAGATCTCCGTCGGTGCCATCCGTGAACATTTCCCACACATAATAGTAATAGTAGGGAGCGATGTGGCTGACGAAGGTTTGTAGGACACGCGTTTTTCCGCCGGTCTGAGTTAAAAGATCCAAACCATCGTCCAGAAAATCCGTTTGTCCTTGATGTAACAACACCTCAACCACGTAACAATGATCGTTTTCTAGGTTTGTAAAATCTCGCACAGCGTATTCAGGAAGCAATTTTTGGATAATCGAGATTGCGGTTTTCCACTCCTCTGGTGGCATCATTGCCAGGGAATCGCGGTGTTCCCATATATGGACAAGCTCGGTGATAGGAATGTCTTTTTCTTTTAGATCTGGACGGGACATATCTAACCTTCCATTCATTTAGCGAAGCGTCGGTCTGTTAAGAGCTTTTTGGCTTTCCTTGCGCTCTTGTCCCCTGCCCTAGTGGCACGCTCCAATTCATTCCAACGGCGGTGCATCCATTCACGTGGAAATTCTCGGAATATGGACCCTTTTTTAGATCTCAGCAGCTCTTCAATGAGGGGATTGTCATGTAGGTTCACCCATTCATTCCTATCTATGGTAGATTTTAGAATTACTTAGACAATCCCAATGCACAACCCACCCCCTAAATCCCGCCCCCGATAAATCCTCGATGAATCGGGACTCCGACAAGCCGAGAGCAGGCAGGCGGGATGTGCCACTTATCAGGGGGACTTTGGAAACTTCGTTAAGGTCGGAGTTATTGGTAAATGTCTACTTATTTCTCTAATTCACCATAAACGCAAGTTGCTAGGGCGTGTGGAAATTTATGTGAAGTTGTTCGTAAGCATAGGGGCTTGCATCCCGATTTATCGGGGGCAAGGTCTCCTCGCCCATTGTCCAACGCGGGTTGGAAGCCTTAAACCATACAAGTTGAGTCAATTGTAGGTCGAGATTCACACCTCGACAGAATACCCGGCGTGTCGCGCTACAATCCGGGCTGATTGAGCCAACACTGTCGCACTATGTCCGAGATATTTTCGATTTTGGAAAATTGACCTACAGAGGTCCGAAATCGTCTCTGTTGTCCGAACAAAGGGTTGGGAGATCCAATCCCCGCGGGGGAGGATGCGTCTGTGCACCTCCCCCGATTATCTGGTTATGATGAAATGTCAACACGCCCTAGCAACTTGCGTTATCTAAGCAAAGCGAAATTACAGCCTAGCCTACACGGTGATAACCATGCCCATCACCCGTGATTTTATATAGGGCATCCGCCGCCCAGAAGTGGATGTCCCCATCCAAGTCCTCCAAAGCTGTCTTGAGAACCGGTACAGCTTTTTGGCTCTTTGCTTCGCCAAGTGCCTTGAGGAGGTCTATCCGCAACTTCTTCTCCGACTGACTCGCTTGCAGGGTTCTCAGTTTTTCAGAAAGCGCCGCCACGGCAGCATCATCTCCTATCTTCCCAAGAGCAAGTGCCGCATCCTGACGGAGTGCTATAACATTGGCATCATTGTTCAGTGTCTCTGCAATAGCTGCCACCACAGAAGGGTCACCCAGATCTCCCAATCCTTGTGTCGCCCAACGTCGCACATCAGCGTTGGCTTCGCCATCACCCAGCATCTTTTTTACAAGATCATCTTTGAATTCACTGAGATTGCCTTCACCGACACCGAGTGCTGTATGTTGACGTATCTGCACAGTTGGACTAGCAAGCAGTTCTCTGATCCTCGGTATAACGTCTGGGGCATCGGATTTTGCAAGGGCATTCGCCGCATATGCCTTGACGGGCCACTCTTCCAGCGGGTCTTCAATTCGTTGAATCATCTTGGGGGCAACAAACGCAGGCAACCGGAACGGTTTTGTGGCTATCACAAAGTTTTCCCAACCCCAATTGTGTTTTGGAATTTTCTTGCCGTCTTTGTCCACTATTGCAATACCATATTCCGACTCGTCAATGAGCCGTCTTCCAAACGCTTCGGCCGCACGTTGATCCTTAATGTTGGCAAGCGCTATGGCGGCTTTTGTGCGAGCGGAAAGTTTCACAAGCGCATCCGTACGGACATCCATTTCCAAGTTTTGATCTTCGAGAATTTCAATTAGCTTCGGCACGGCTCTTGTGCTCTTCAACACGCCAAGTCCTGTAACCGCGTTCGTGAAGATAGCTCCTTTTTCCGTATCGGTTTCCAAAATATCAAGGAGTACCGTCTCCGCCTTTTCGCCCCCAATCAATCCAAGTGCGGTCACACAAGCCGCTTTTACTACTTTATCCTCCAGAGGTGCGTAAAACATTTCAACAAGTTTATCGACCGCCCGAGCTTCTCTGATGGCACCTAACGCAGCAACAACTTGCGTTCGGACTTCAATATGCTTATCGTCCAGAGCAGCAAGGAGTGACGGGGCTGCGCCTTCATCAAGCAGCGCACCCAGCGCTGTTGCCGCACTCGCACGGATCGATTTGTACTCATTCTTGTTCTCAAGAATACCGGTCAATATTTCAAGCGATTTCCGATCTTTGCTGAGTCCAAGCCCAAGCACAGCCTCTTTGCGAACAACATAGTTTGGGTGTTCTAACTCAGCAGTCATTGCATCCACAGGTGAATTATCGTTTTCCTCCAGCCTCCCGAGCACGAACACCAGCTTCCAACGCGTCCAGTCGTCCTCCACAGATCTGAGTGCATCTATTATAGATTCCGCTGTCACCGCTCTGCCGAGTTTGGTTAAGGACGTGATTACTTCAGTCTGAACAGATAAGACCTCCTGCTTTTCTTCAAACGTCCCCCATCCCTTTTTCAGCACATCAACCAATCCATCGTCGGCAAGTTCAGCCGGCAATTCACGCAGCGCAATGGCTGCCTGTTTACGCGCCCCCTCAAATTTGTCTTTCTTGAGCGTGGTTAGCAAAGGATTTACTACTTTGTCCCCCTTAATTTTTCCCAAAGCAACCGCAGCCTCTTGACGCACAATCCCCTGTTTATCCTCTCTGAGTGCCTGAATTAAAGGATCCACCACCATTTCACCTTTAACCTCTCCCAAAGCAAAGGCGGCACTCTTACGCACAGCAGCGCGCTCGTCCTCCTTGAGCGAATCAATCAACGGCTGCACAACCGCGTCCCCTTTAATTTTGCCGAGTGAAAGCGCAACTTCACTACGAACAAGGCTCGGAATTGGCTTAAGCTCACCCCACGTTCGATAATCAGGTGGCGCGTATTCTCCTGTCCACTCAATCCCCAAGTTGGCAATCGCTTCCTGCAATCGTGCGAGGGTGTTGTACTCCCGTTTCAGGTGTCTTTGAAAGTCTTTAATATCTTCATAGCGTGTCCCCAAAACCCACACAAGCGCAGGAACTGACTCTGGCGACTTGATTTCGCCCAACGCGGCGACAGCACCCTTGCGGAGGACAGGACTGGTCTCATCGCTTAACATTAAGAGCAGCATCGGTTGTACCGCTTGGACCGCCGCCAGTCTCGTCAAAGCAGACAGCGCAGCACTCCGCACAGTCTCACGCCCCCGTTTATCCATTGCCATTGTAATTAGTTCCTGAATCGCTTCATCAGTGCTAATCTGGATCTGACCCAGCGCGGTGGCAGCGTTCGCAGCGGTGGTATCATCCAGCTTCAATCCCTGAATCAGTGCATCGCGCGCGCTGTTATCCGTACCACGCCCCCTCAAGACACTAAGCGTCTTGGCAGACGCCGCTCTCACATCCTTTCGAGGATCGGTCATCAACGCCTCGCTGAGACCATCCACTGAACGCAAGTCAGCGATACCGGCGAGTACCTCTGCGCTTCGAATCCTGACATTATCCCTTGGATCTTTCAACGCATTAACCAACCCCGGTACGGCTACCCCTTTCATCGCTCGCAATGCAGCACCTGCACTCCCACGGAGGTCATCGTTATCAAGCAGGCTAATTAGCCGGGAAATTGCTTCTTCGGCTTTCAATGCGCCAAGCGCCTGTGCCGCAGCAGCCTGCGTGTTAATACGATGATTCTTACGCCGAGTTGTGTCGATATACGCGTTTGCAAGGTATTGGTACTCCGACGTCAGTTGGAGAAACTCATCTGAATTCTCGTCTGGAAGGACATTCTGAGCACCGGAGTCGAGCACCTCAATGAGGGGCTCAATAGACGGATTACCTATTGCCGTCAGTGCATTGATTGATGCAGTTCTCACATTTGCATCGAGGTCCGCCAACAGGTGTATCAGTGAGGGAAGTGCTTCCTCCGCTTTGAGTTGACCAATCAATTTTGCTGCATGCATCCGCACCTGCCCAGCATTAGTCTGCGTCGCTAACTTGAGGGCAGGTACAATTGGCTCTTCCCTAAGCCGTTCCAAAGCAACAATCACGTTGTACAGCACATACGGAGATTCGTTCTTGTTTTTCAGAATAGATTCAAATGTGGGGATGAGTTCCGGATCGTTCAAATCCCCCAAATGCCTGACAGCTCCCTTCCTAATATCAGCGTCCGGGTGCTGCGTCGCACTGATTAACAGATTCGAAACCGTCGGGGTATTGCCGAGATTTTTAATTAGCGTCATCGCCGCACCACTGGCATTCGAGTCGAAGCATTTTTCAGCCTCCAAGAGTCCTACGATCACAGCGGAGTCGGACTGATTAATCAGTTCCGAAGGGAGATTGGCACTTTTTTCAGTGGCTTCAGCAAGTGAAGTTGCGAGGAGACCCGCAATCGAATTTCTGGATCGGATGAGTCGTTCCAAGCGATCAAGATCATCGGAGTCCGGATCTTCCTGCGTCTCTAATGTTTTTATATCTGCGTTCAGTGGCTGTAAATACTCAACGACCTTTTGGACAGTGTCGTGCCAAGCAGTCATGTCAGTACTCCACCCCGAAGCGCTGTGTAGCCGAAGTAACGCTCGTAAAGACCGCGTTTCCGGAAGATCAGGTGCAGTCTCTATCGCACCCTGAGCGGCAGCGTAATCCGCCTGTGCAATTGCTGCTCGTGCTTCAAGAATGTTTCTATCTTCCTTCTCGGCACAACCGGTGAGGATGCTGATTATCAGCACAAAACCGATAAACAGAACTAATTTTTGCTTCATTTTTTATCTCCCTTTTTTATATTAGGACTTACGCAGCTAAACGGTTAAAGCCCTGTAGTTCGGCGATTCATCGCCGCTGAACACCGTTTCCAACGCCCGTTTCTTAATCCCGCCTGCCTGCTCTCGGCTTGTCGGAGTCCCGCCTGTCCCGATAAGTTGGGGATTTATCGGGGATGAATCCCCAACTTATCGGGACAGACGGGCAACTACAATCGAAGTGCGTAAGTCCTGTATATGTAGTGCGAAAAACGTAAAACATTAAAGCGTAAGTTCTAGGCATTTGACTAATTTAATTCCCCGCGATGACCAACTTCGTCAGGTCAGCAAGCGGGTATACCTTTTGCGCGATAGCGTTCAGCAGGGCGAGCCGATTGGAGCGGATCGCATCATCTTCCGCCATGACCATTACATCATCGAAAAACTGGTCGATCACAGGCTGAAGTTCACCAAGCTGGGTAAGAAGCTCTTCGTAGTCGCGTTTCTGTACAGATATGCTTAGCTCCGCCTCCGCAGTTTCCACAACTTTCCCCAACTGCCTTTCAGCTTCGTCCTGAAAAAGATTGGGTTGGATCTCTGTCGGGGGCTGATCCGGCAAAATTCTCAGAACGCGATTCAGTGCTGGATATATCCTGTCAAAGTCCGATTGCTCACGGAAGGTCTTAAGAACCACCGCCCGCTCCAGAATATCAATTACATCCACCTCGTCTGTTGCAAGGACTGCATCAATAAGGTCTGGCGCGTAGGCAAGATCTGGCATATAACTCTCCCCTTGCAGAAGTACCTCCATCCGACCTTTGATAAAATCAAGCACAGCGGTCTTTGTATCTTCGACGAAATCAACCTGATATAGTTCAATCGCCTTCTCAATAACAGCAGTTAATGCAAGACGGTGATTGCGTTCGTGCAGGATGCGTATCGTTCCGATTGCATGACGCCTGAGTGAATACGGATCTTGAGAACCTGTTGGCCGCTCATCAATACCAAAATATCCAACGATAGTGTCGATTTTGTCCGCAAGCGCAACGATTGTCCCTGCGTCGGTACGCGGGATGGGAGCGTCAGCGGCAATAGGCTGATAGTGTTCTTCAATCGCCACAGCTACGGCGTTGGATTCACCGGAATTTTCGGCGTAATACTTCCCGATAATCCCTTGCAGCGATGGAAATTCAATCACCATCTGCGTCGTCAAATCCGCCTTACAGAGCGAGGCCGCTCGAATGACACTGTCTTTCACGCTCTCGTCAACACCAATCTGCCCTGCAATGAATGTAGCAAGCGCCTTCAATCGAGTGATTTTGTCGTGAAGTGAGCCAAGTTTTACCTGAAAAACAACGTTGTGCAGTCGATCTACCTTATCCGCAAGTGAGGTCTTCTGATCTTCGTTATAGAAGAACGCTGCGTCATTGAGCCGAGCATGTAAGACCCGCTCGTTGCCGTGACGCACGCCGTCAAGGTTGCCATCTGTCCCATTGGAAATCGTTATAAACTGTGCCGCCAGCTTTTCATCAGACTGCCACATCGGAAAGTAGCGTTGCTGCGTCTTCATGGGAGTGATCAAAACTTCGGTCGGCAGTGCCAGATGAGATTCACTGAAACCACCCACAACTGCTTGGGGGTTCTCGACAAGGAAATTGACGGTATCCAGCAACTCCGGATCAATCACCGTTAAACACCCTTCGGCTTTAAGAATCTCCGTAACTTGGCTCTCGATCTCCTGTCGTCGTGCCTCCGGATCCACAGTCACGTTGACCGTCTGTAGACTCTCAATATAGTCGTCAAGCGAAGCTGAGGACAGTTCAACCGGCTCCGGGTTCAACGAACGGTGCCCGTACGTCTGCCTGCCCGAACGCAAAGTATCCAGTTGGAAATCAACCACCCCATCCCCCAGCAAGGCGACCAGCCACCGTATGGGACGTGCGAACCTCAGATTATCCCAGCGCATCGTTTTGGGAAAATTTAATGATTGAATCCACTCCGGGATCTCTGTTTTCAGCAGGTCATGCACAGATTGACCCTTTTCGAGCTTATCTGCGGCAACATATTCCCCACGCGGTGTCTCAACGATTTTCAGATCTTCGACGCTGACCCCTTGTGTCTTTGCAAAACCGAGTGCCGCCTTAGTAGGATTCCCGTCCGCATCGTACGCAACACGTTTCGGAGGACCAACCACCTCAGTGACCTGATCCGGCTGCAAGCCCGCTAATCCCTTGATCCATAAGGTCAGACGGCGGGGGGTTGCCAACGTCCGGATATCTTCAAACGGAAGCCGAGCATTCTCAAGAGATTGAGCAGCAACCGCGCGAAGTTGGTCCAAGGCTGGTGAAATATAGCCCGCCGGGATCTCTTCCGTTCCAATCTCTAAGAGGAAATCTACAGGCGCTTCGCTTCCAGATTGTGCTTCGGACCGCTTCTCAGGTCCTGATTGTGGATCTAAAACCTTTTCTTCATCCACACCTTCCGCTGCCTTGGGTTTCCAACGACCCAACAGTGGATGCCCCATCTCCTCACGTTGCGCGGCATAAGCACGCGCGGTCCGTTGTGCGAGACGACGGACGCGCTCAATGTAGCCGACACGCTCCGTTACGCTGATGACACCGCGGGCATCGAGGACATTAAACGTGTGTGAGCATTTCAGAACATAATCTGTCGCCGGTAGTACTAAACCGGATTCTATACTGGCTAACGCTTCCTTTTCGTAAGCGTCAAAGAGGCTAAACAACGTCTCAACGTCCGCACTCTCAAACTGATATTTAGAGTACTCTACTTCGCTCTGGTGGTGTACATCTCCGTAGACCAGTTGATCGTTCCATTTGATGTCGAAGAAGCTGCCGACATCTTGCAGATAGAGGGCAATACGTTCCAGCCCATACGTCAATTCAGCGCAGATCGGGTCTAATTCGATGCCTCCCATCTGTTGGAAATAGGTGAACTGTGTCACTTCGGCACCGTTCCACCAGACCTCCCAGCCGAGTCCAGAGCCACCCAATGTCGGCGCTTCCCAATCGTCCTCAACAAAACGGAAGTCATTGCGGCGGGAATCAATTCCCAAATGCTGTAGGCTTTCCAAGTAGAGCGGCAGCACGTCTGTCGGCGCAGGTTTAAGAATCACCTGATATTGGTAATACGCTCCAAGCCGAAACGGATTTTCACCGTACCGACCATCGGCAGGACGGCGTGAAGGTTCGACATAAGCAACCTGCCACGGTTCCGGTCCGAGGCAGCGCAAGAACGTGGCGGGATTAAACGTTCCCGCACCAACCTCAACATCAGTCGGTTGCTGAATAGTACATCCGTAATCCGCCCAAAACCTCTCCAAAGCAAGTATTATTTCCTGAAACGTCATCGTTATGATTCCTTATAGATACTGTCTGTTTAACACCCCATTATACATTACCAAGCCAACCCCAGTTTTTCGGCGACTTTCTGTGCAGATGTGGTTTTGCTGCCAGTTCCTACAGCGGCAAGGGATCCCAGAAGTTCTTCGGCAAAGTCATCGCGCAATTCTAATTCTTCATCAAGGTCGTCCAGCATTTCTGACAGTGTTTGTATGACAACTGCCCGAACAAGGTCTCTAAACTCATCAATTGTTAAATCTGCCACTTTTGCAGGTGTCATTCTGAATGATTAGCTTGTTGTGAGTCTGCCGAGGGCGGGTGCAAGGGAGATTTCCCCTCGGCTTGATTAATCCTTTCCAATAACCCGTGGATTTGGTAAATGCTGTCGGTTTCAATTCCTCGCTTTTTTTGCCTGCACCTTTAAGTTTTCCCAGATCATATCGCGGTTAAACTTGTCGTGCCAATTTTTGTTCAGCCTGTAAGTCCCTAACGGCTCGGAAGCAGACTCCTGTACTCATCAAGCTGCTCTTCAAAGCTGCCGTAGCCCTCCTCACCGTAGACTTCCTTGTACAATTTAGGATTGTCAAGATCTTTTCTCATCTGCTTGACCGTTGGGGTTTTCCCGTTTTCACTGGAACACAACTTCTTCCAGAGTTCTTTGACGTGGACATCGGGGATAACGTAGTTTGATGGATAGGTATCGTCGTGTATGTCGTCTGCGCTACGTCCGGTGCCAGTTTCAATTTGGGTGGATCTGCCGAGCTCGTAAGCCTCTGACATTGCCTCTATCTCTGGTGGTTTTTCTGAGGTGCAGAATCGTGAATCTTGGTTTAACTGTTCACCAAATCGAACGGCTTGGGAAATGTCTTTGTTGACCTTGATTCCAAGCCCTTCCATCAACTTGCTTACCTCTTTAAGGGCGGAAACAATTTTGGGGAGATCATTCACTGACACTGATGAGAAGTCGAATTTGATACTGGAAAGTGCCTCGGCTAACGCTTGTGCGGTATCGCAAACGGCGGCAACGAGGGTTCCTTTCTGTTCAGCGAGGTACTCCGCGCGTCTTGCGGTCAGTGAAACCTGAAACGAAAAGGCGGTCGATTTGGGGTTGCAGGTGCGAATGGCATCGCGAACGTGTTTGCGGTCTTTCTCTGTGTCGCCGGTGGTGGCGTGGGGTTTCCAACCCATGACTTGATCGACGATTTGGGACGTTGTCTGAAATTGGGCATATAGATCGACGACAGCAAGTTTTTCTTCATCTGTCAGTTGGTATGGATTTTTTTTGCGCTTTTTCATCTGTTTTTCTCCTTAGCGCAAGATATCGGGTAGTGTGAACCTTGAATCGTGCGGGTTTTTAAGAATTGGTTTTGCGCTATTTTGCGCTGTTGCGCTATAAGAATGGGGCAGTGGTGGTTATTCTGTATGAATTATGAGACGTTCAGACGTTCATTTGATAAACCTATAGTTCATAACTGTGTAGGAGTTTGGTTTATTCATATTCGATAATTGCGGCGATTGCCGCGGTAATCCCTTGCATAAGCGTTGCGTTGAGTTTGCCTCGCCTGCTAATAAAGCGTTTCACATCCACCCCCCGGATTTGCAGCGTGTCAACGGCTGAAAGTTTTGTTAGACCGTTCATGCCACTGGGCTCGATACAAACATGCCAGATATTTCTCGAAAACCGGTCTTGCCAACCGGTGATTGGGGAAACCAACTTAATCGGTAGATGTCCCACGCGATCGGAACTGATAACTACAGCGGGACGAATTTTCTAAATTTCTGCGCCAATCGTCGGATCGAAGTTTAGATCCCAAACCTCTCCCCGACGCGGATTAGGTGGATTCGTATTCAACAAGGTCTCCCCCTTCAAGTTCGCGCCATTCGGGATCGTTTTGGTAGTAATCCGCCATCTGCTTCGCCTGTTCCCTCAACAGGTTGCGCCTCAAATCTGTTGGCAGTTCAAAGAAAGCGCGACGTTCAATCAGTGACGGGGATGAAGCGGTCTCAAGTGTGTCGTTAAGGAGTTGCTCGGCTTCCCTTTCCTCTATCAATCCTTCGGAAAGTGCGTGAAATACCTGCTGATGAAAGCGTCTTGGTTTTTCAGGAGGTATTTCAATCGGTTCACGCTTTTTCCAACCCAATTTGTTGATTTCCATGCACCACTGTTTATAGTAGGCGTTGGTAATAATCCGCAAATCCTTCAGTCGATACAGAATTGCTTGGATGCTCATTCCGTAACGCCACTTGAGGTACTGGAGCTCTTCTGATTGAATGCGGTTTCGTTTCTCACCGACTTCCTGACACAACTCTTCGGCGGGCAGAAGAAAAGCGGCGCCAAATCGGAAAGCGGTTTTTTCCGCATGAACATCTTCCTCCAATTTTAGGATCAGATGTCCAAGTTCGTGTGCTATGTTGAACCGCTGCCGGTCTCCCGGTGTGCCTCGGCGCGTTGCAATTGCTGCCGATAGTACATTTTTGTCGTTATCACGCACCACAGCAGAAATGCCATCGAAAGTTTCAATCGCATCAACCTCAATGATGTGGATGAAATGGTCTTCAAGCACACCCACAAGGTTTGCAATTGGGTCAACCCCAAGGTCCCACTGCTGGCGAAGCGCAAGGGCGGCCCCTTCGGCGTCTTCTATTTTGGAAACAGGAAACTCCTGAATCGGGAGTTCAAGATTCTTGTGTTCATCCATCCGTTCCAGTAGGGAGACCCGTTTCTCCAATACTTCAGCACCAAAACTCTGTAGCTGCTCCTGCGCTTTCTTACCTAAGCGAGTACGTTTTCGATAGGCAATCCATTCGACATGACAGGTTGGTTCGCCCCACAATTGAGCGGATTTAATTCCCAATGCGGCAGCGATTTGGTTGAGTGTCGTCACCTTGGGTTGCATCTTCCCACGTTCATATTTTGAAAGTGCTTGTTTGCTAACTAGTCCATCAATAGCAGCTTCTAAGTCGTCAAGCGACATGCCACGAGCAAGTCTAAATCGCTTCAATCGTTCTCCCAGCATGATTGTGCTTCCCTTCTGATGTTCATTCATGGCGATTTCTTGCGTGTCGAACGTTTCAGGATTTCACCGGAGGAATTCATCACTCCAATTGTTGTACCGTCGTATTGCTTCAAAGCCTTCTTAGTGGCTGCGGCGTCTGCTCCAGCCACGTAGACTGCTCCTCTGTGCCCTCGAAGCTGTTGAGCAGCATCTTTAATGGTGTCGGTTGTTTCCACCTCAATGGTTTGACGAGATGTCTTGATATCTGGACCTTCGCCCTGATTATAAGAAACGCCTTTCTTATCAGCGATAAGTTTGGCAGTTTCGTCATGTTTGGTTGACATTATTTTGTCCTCACATGGATTCAACGAAGAATTGAGTTTACAAACAACTCTCAAATCTGCCTAATTATGAATCAAACGGATTAAATTTTCAAGGGAAAAAATGTAAGGAGCAGGAGGAATTTCCTGCACAGTCAAAGTGGGAAAAGGAGGAGGATGCCAGAAAGGCATTAGGTGACTATTGAATTGAGTCTCGAAAATCACGTCAGTCGTCGTTATTGATCATGTAGAACTTCCGAACACAGGACGGTGATTACTCACACAGAAGCCATTATCTAAAAATTTATGTGCCTCAGAGACATCCCAGTAATCTTTCCGATTATATTCCGGTGTTTTAGATTGTCGTTCATCTATCTGCGTTGTAAAGCATAACCCGTCCGTGCTTTCGTGAATATACGAAAACACCTATTTTATCGAAGTTAGAATCTGTACCTCCAATAATAATCAGAATACATTCTGGACAGCCCGTTTTGGTATCCTTTGCAATCTCCAACTGATTACGGTTATCCGTACCGCTTGGAATGGTCTCACCATCTGGATGACTATGCCACTCGCCTACATAATACTGTCTGCCAGAGCAGGTCTTTCGCAGTTTTGTAAAGAAATTTCGCAAACCTGCAACTCCCCTATAAAACGAAGTTCGCGAACCTTTTGAGTCCGGACTCAAGGGTGCAAGTTCAAGAACGGAAGCCTCAAAACCATCATCAGAATAAGATCCAACTAACGATGTTCCTACTTCGTTAGGGTAATGTTCCTGTGCCATTTCTGCCATCTTAAGAAGGCAGGACTTTGATATAAGTACTGTATACCGTTTGCAATCAGATTGCCATCTTAATGAAGATTTATTCATACATATTCTTTTGTCCATACCACTTCAACAAGTGACCCCGGTTGGACACCATTTTGCGTTACTGACTGCCTTTTAACAATCGTTGCAAGCCCGATTTTTTGCTTCGAGTCTATAGAATGGATGAGAATATCTACAGCGTGTGCCGCTAGAATTTGGACGTGAGCATTTCGAGCAGGAAAAGTGGGATGCCAACAACCTGCACCTTCTATAATTTGTTCTTCTCTTGGGGGGACACGAAAATATGCATTGGAATCAAGCGAGGTCAGTTTCTCTCGGATAGAATACATTAAATCCTCAAATATGTCCCCACATGATGTGAAAGCACCTGATATACAAACCGTTAGCAATTCCGCATGGAAACTGAAGAACAAGGAAATCAAACGTTTGTTGTTTTCTACAGCATATTGATTCAACCAATCAAATGCGGCCTCACTCGTGGTGCAATCGACAAATACATCGGTCTCCGCAAATACTTGATGAATTGCCTCATCCGATCGTAAGTTTAGTGGTATGCTTTCAGGATACCCTTTTATCGTCGAAAGGGGATTCGCTCGCGAAAGTCTAGCTGCTAACGCCCCTGCTTTATTCACACTGACAGATGAGCCGTCAAGGGTATGACGACAGAGATTACCAAAATTTGTTGAATCCGGGTCAAATAGGTTCAGTTGGTTTACACCGCCTCGTGCAAGTAATTCTGCAACATAACTCCCTAATGCGCCGCAGCCGAAAAAAGCAATAGATGTCGATTGAACCTTTGGAGGGTACGCGCCTCTTGCATATAATCTCTCGTGGGCAACATTTTCAACTGTTCCCCACGGCAGTTGTCGAGATGCTGAAAAATAGCCACTGTTTATCAATCTCTCCCAGATTTTTCTAGGTGTCTGAGATTGACCTTTTGATCTCTGCTTGGCAGCCGGGATACTAAATTCCTTAAGATGCTGATTGACATTCTTAAAAAGCAGGGGTTGCCAATGGATTTCGGTGGGCGGCTCTCCAACAATTTTGGGAATGGGAAAACCGATGAGCAGAATTCCAAACTGATGGGCATGTTTATGATTCCAAGCTTCCTTGAGAATTGCGTAAAAGTCCAAATCATTCTTTGAACACAATTCAGCCATCTCCTGATACGTTTGAGGTGGGCGATGTTTTTCATAACGGATGTCGGGTATAATAATCCACTTCCCATCACTTTTGCTATCTTTGTCTAGAACACTCGGAGAGAATTCTGATTCTCTAACCAGTGAACCATGCGTATCGTAAAATTTGATAGCGAATATCGCCGGAATACCTACTCCCCAAAAGCACTCAACACGACCGGATTTGCCGACATGAGGTTCCCATTTTTTGAAGGAGTCTGATGATTCTTCAAAAATTAAAGGAGATTTTACCGAAGAAAATCCATAACCAAAAGCAGGTAATTCATACGGGTCGTCCCGTTTAAGAAGCGTCCCATTCGCTGCATTTTCGAGCCATTCAATTGCCCATTTAACGTAGCACGCAAGACGCTGGGCGTCGCGAGGAGCTAGATGTTCTTCTAGCAAACATAATTTTTTCGACCCAACCTCTTGGTGAGGAAAACCACTCACTTCTTCAGATAGAGAAAAGATTTCAACTGGTTGCATTGGAAATGCTTCAGGAATTAAGACGCGTAAGAGAACTTCACAGGGGACCTCCTCCTGATTAGGATAGGGCACCCTAGCAGTACACTCAAACACCCAGCCCGGAACACCTTTGTCCTGACTCCAATCCATCTGTCTGGTAATTTCGACAATCCGGTGTTGTAACAGAGAATTATAGGCTTCTATCACAATATCAGGAATTTCGTTCTGATTCGGCATCTTATCCATATCTGCGAGGTGTTAAATCACCGGTTTGGTTTCTAGAGGATCGAAAGGGGCCCCTTGAACTATTCCCATTATCATCAGCATCAGGAAACTTACTGCCAAACAATTCGCGCCACTTCTCAATAGACTTCTCTTTGTTATCAGCATCAAGAGCTTCACGTGCTATCTTAGCAGCTTTCTTGGCATGTTCATAAAATTCAGCGAACTCTTCTCCAGACACTCGCCCCAAAACATTGTGTTCAGGAACACCATGGTCGGGGAGACAGGGAACTTGCGTAAGTAGAGCATACACACTGTAATTCGCGACGATAGCCTCTAATGTCAGCGTAACTCCTTCCGCAACAGACGTTATGGCGTCAGGACAACAGACACCCACAAGATGTTCAAGCGGATATCCTTTGGGTCGATCATCTTCGTGATGAACTCTCTGCCACCATTTAATCGCCTTAACAACATTGACATAGTGCTTATTGCAAATGGCATTCTTTGCCCAGGTCCATTTGATTTGCTCTAATGGATGTGTCCGTTCCCACTTACCAGCATCGCGATTTGGAATCCATAACGGTTCGGTTTGCCATTCTGCCTCACGTAGGCTTCTCAAGAAAACAGTTTGGCTTATCCTTTCAACCGGCGGAATCCAAGACTTCGTCAATAACCAGTCGTCAATTTCCTCGGGGGTAAAATCTGTTCTAACTGCTTTGCTTTCGTAAATTTCTTCTTCAGCTTCGGATGGTGCCGAAGTGATAACTAGATCGAGATTCACATACGAAAGCTCGATTCCAAATGAACGTCCCTGCCGTTGATATTTACCTTTGTAATGTTTATCCAAAAAAGGAACGAAAAGATCCATCGCATCATCTGGATTTGGGTAATCAGATTGATTAATTCGAGTGACTGCGATAGTATCTACATCCAACTTAGCTTCCCCTTTTGGACGAGGGGCGGTCGCTCGACGGTAACTTCCTTGTAGAACTGTGCTTACAATAATCGGTTTCAACTGTTCATCTGCCGTGAGCCGATCACGTAGTGTTTGATGCCCTGTTTTGCAATCTTCCTTTTGATCCTTCGTTGGACGAATCTCCTGGAGAAATTTTGTAAAATAGGTTGGTAATTCCATGATTTAACCCTCCCGATAGTTAAGATTGATAAGGAATACGTAGACTTGGATAATATCTCTGTTCGCTACGCTGCCCTTCAAAATCGTGTTCATAAAGTTGAATCTGTGAGGTGATATGACGAAGTGTGTGTCCCAGAATATATCCTAATGCAACGGGTCCCGCAAAAAAGAGGTGTATCGCATGACACGTATGTGGGAGCATCTCGCTAAGCCGTTTAGCAAGCTGATATCCAAGCTGCCAAGCATGGTCCCCATCACATATGGCTCGGGGACCAGCACCTCCCGTTGGAGAAACTAAAACTTGAGACAAATCGTTTAGGTTTTCCGCCTCTAGGTAGGGCTGCAGATCTGTCTGTATTTGATGCGTCACAGAAATCCCCAAGATCAACTCCCTATCTATTTCCCCAACGATTTCGAGATGCCAAAGGTCATCATTGATATCGGATTTATTCGGCTCCCAAAGCGCGTAGTTACTTCCTTCTTTCTGTGTTGGTATAATTTGAATGCGATGTTTAGGACTAATCAAATGCCCAGCAAAGAAAGCAATACTCAAATGACAATCAAAGAAAATGTGAATGGGTTGGGACAAATTGCTTAAGTCTTCATTCAACATGAATGCCGAAATCTGTTCAGGAATCTCCTTTTTCCAATACGAATTATCTTTTGGAAAACGACCATCAAAAAGTCCGCATAAATCGAGATGCGTTGCTTGGAGATCGTGGGGCCTCCGCGCAAATTGTGCAAAACTTTGAATGGAAATTTCGCTATGTTCTGTGGATTGTGGAATTTTTAGTTTTTCTTCATGTATCATCTTCATAAAAGAATCTTTATCAAACGAATTACGCCCCTGCTCAAAAAGCTTCCAAGCGAGTTCATCGTAAACGGTAGTAGTCCTTGTTGAGTCAATTGGTTTCAGGCCCTCCTCCACAAGACGCACAGCCAGATCTTCTACTAGATCCGTGAGATCTTTACCCAGACTGAATCGAACGGTGTTTAAAAAGACACGGAGATCATCTTCCGATATCAAGAGATGATTTGCCAGTTTTAATCGCGCTTGTCCTTCTGCCGATTTCAATCCTTTCTCATAAAAGGTTAAACGCAGCATTTTCTCATGCAAATGACCGGCTAGAGCATCTCGATGATCCCAATGCCAGTTGGAGACAATGTACAATCGAAATGCCTCTGGACCTAATTCTTCTGAAAGTTTCAAATATGCATCATACAGACGTTTCAGCATCGAAGCCTTACAGTTGATAAAACATGGATCGATCAGGTTTTCATGGGTGAATGCGTCGCGTTGTGTCATATGATACTTACACTGAAACAGGTCGCGAATAACCCGCTTACCTGTAAGCCAATCTTTTATTGGCTCGCAGTAGGAAACGACAACATCATCGACAAAAGAAACTTGGTCGCTTTCCAAGGTAACAGATTCGACATAATCATTAGTTCTCAGTTTAAGCAACTTCAACCAGAAGAATCTGGCTTGGTATTCATCCCCTTTTCTTCGTGCAATAATAGCTTTTGCCATAGAAATATTTCCCTTATGCTGCCCGAAAAAGCAATTAAAATCAACGAGAGTGTAAACTTGTAGATAGATTCAAGGCAGAATTTGACCAACAGAAAGTCTGGTTGACAAAAATTCCAAAAATATGCCTAATTGTAAACCATGCAAATCGATTTGTCAAGGAAAAAGGAGGGTTGCTGCAAAGTTAAAACAGGAAAAGGGGAGGGATATTACTAGAGTTCAGGATGAATTTTGCGTAGCACTGACCAATCAATTACTACGGTAGATTTTGGAATTACTTAGACACACCCAATGCACGCCAACCCCCTAAATCCCCCTTATCAGGGGGACTTTGGAAACCTCACGAAGGTCAGAGTTATTAGTAAATGTCCACTTATTTCTCTAATGCACCATAAAAAGAGGGGAGTTGTGTTTTCAAAGGGTAGGTTTTTCCATTTTGAGAGTTGGTCTTCGCTTGTGTCGTCAATAGATTTCAGCTTGTGAGTTTTGACCCGTAAGTGCTTCGATAACGATTTTCGCCTTAAATTGGGGATACTACACTTTTTCCCTTCAACGTAGAGATTTAGGAAGCACCTCCATAAAACGCCCAATTCAACGCCTTATCTCCCTCACTGACACCAAAATCCTCATCCTCTATCTCCGAAAGGTTGACATACAATTGGTTCTTATCCAGTAGTTCCGACAGCAGCTTTTTCTGCTTTTTCAGCCCGTTTTCGCCTTGACCGATTTTGATGAAATCCTCTACCGCATCTTCCGGGATTTCTGCGTTGACGTACCAGTTCAGGAAAGAGGTTTCGGCGATGTAGCGCCAGAGTGCTACTAGTGTTTCGGAGGACGATGCGGCTTGGATTTTGTCCATGAAGGTTTGGTTGTATGGCATCAGTTCACAATAGATGAAGTCGCCGCCGCCTTGCCAATTGACGGATTCGGAGATGCCGCCGGTGTCGTAGTCAATTTCTTCGATTAGCTTTCCCTCTGTCTTAACCTTTTTGCCGACAACTTTTTTGAGCCTCTCCAGTGTGATAGTTTCCACGTAATCCATCTGTTCAACAGCTATCCATTGTCGGTTCATCTTGTGGGCGACTGCGGTGGTTGTACCGCTCCCGACGTGAAAATCTAAGACAATATCCCCTTCCTCTGTTGTGTATTCAATAATACGCTCAATAAGTCGTTCATTTTTAGGGTATGAAAACACCTTTTCTCCAAACAATTCTACAATTTCATCCGTGCCTTTCCTATTGAC
Source organism: Candidatus Poribacteria bacterium (assembly GCA_965220385.1). Classification (GTDB taxonomy): domain Bacteria; phylum Poribacteria; class WGA-4E; order WGA-4E; family PCPOR2b; genus PCPOR2b. Next base: position 4,689,633 of record OZ244825.1, read on the forward strand.
CATGCTTTTTAGTAATTCATCCATCGCTTGATTCAGAAAATCCGATGATACATAAGCCTTTTTTCCCATATCTTCGGACTTAAAAACTCGCATGGCGGGACGTTTCAGGTCATGAAAATCGTAATCGCCGGGGAAAACGATTTTTCCTTTTCTCAGATATTCATCTACTGAATCTTTAGTAACTCCCCAGCAACGATTGGGATTCACAGGAAATTCTTGTCCGTTTCTCGGATTTACCAATGTGAAATTTGAGTTGGGGCGTTCATAAATTGTGCGTTGAGTCGTCAGGTCAGTTAATCTCCATTCATCGTTGGGAAAATCGGGGGTCTTGTGATATTTCCTTTCAACGGTACGCTCGAAAAGCACATCTATTTTTGAGGCACCTTTTGTGTACATCAGCATCCAATCGAAATCCTGCGACAGCTTATAAGGTACATCGCTTTTTCCACTTCGTGTCTTTCTCGGAACGGTTGCGATAAAGTTATCTCTGCCGAATATATCATCCGCCACAAGTTTCAAATAGTGCATCTCCTGGTCGTCAATGTGAATAAAGATTACTCCGTCATCCCGTAACAATTCCCTCGCCACTTCCAGCCGATTCTTCATAAACGTTAGCCAACTGGAATGATTAAAACTATCGTTATAGCCGAAACTATCACTCCCTGTATTATAGGGCGGATCAATGTAAATTAGTTTGACCTTTCCGCGAAATTGCTGTTTGAGGGTGTGCAACGCTAGCAGGTTGTTCCCTTTGATGAGTAGGTTTTCCCGTATTATGCCGTTTTCATCGCGTTTAATCTCTGTCACCTCCCCCTCGCCATCAACCGTGTGGCGTTTCCAACGGGTTAGCACCTTTGGGTCAAAGAGACGGTCAATCTCATCCTGCGATAGAATTTCATTGAAAAATATCTCTTTACGCTTCTCCTCCTCCTTCGTCTGTCCGCCTTCCAACACACAGTCTTTATAGGGCCAGACCAGAGACACCTCACCCCGTTCAGGCAGAAATTTGTCCTCGATGTTCAAGCCGATTTTGTTGCGGAAGCGGGTGTAGGAATTGGCGAGAAAGTTTTTGTCGGAGATGTAGTCGATGAAGGTGTTGGTATTGAAGATATAGTGCCCTTCAATCTCGTCGAAGAATTTTGCCTTTATATCCGTATCGCGGAGTAGCAGCCTCACAAGGTCATGGTCCATCTTCCACGCCTGGCCGATTACCGCTGCTTTGACCAGTTCACCTTGTTCGTCAACGAAACGGGGGTCGATTTTGAGGAGGTTGGTTAGTTTTTCGTGAAAATTCTTTGGCATGTTGGAATCCTTGCGATGTTATTTTTTAATTGCCCTTTACTTCAACTGCGTGGCGATTGGGATTATGTCTGCATCTGGGACCAAAGAAAGTTTCATTAGATAGAAAAGATCGCCACCTATTCCTTGGATAGTCATACCACTAGGTATTGCATTCGTAACCCCAGAAGCGATTTCACCTCCGAAGTGTATATATTCCCTGTTATGAAGATCAGCGCATTCATAAAGCACTTGATAGAGTTCTTTTTTGAAAGCTCCATGATCTCGATAGTTTTTATCACGCAATCCAAATTTGTTTTTCACTACAGAGAGCTTAAGTATACATAGTTGTCGGTAAGTAAGTTGTTCAGCTACCTTCACGAGTTGATGTGCCATGTGCACACTAATTTGCGGATCGAAAGCTATGCTTGAAAGCAAATACCCCATGTACTGGATTTTCTTTTCTTCTGGTTCTCGTTGAACCTTCAATAACACGCTCTCTGTAACCTCTTCTGCATCCGATCTGCCCGTTTGCTTTTTATCGAAAAAGCCATCCATACGGACACTTTCACCGTTTTCTATTCGTTGGTAAATGTCCGCAGCTGCAATTGCAAACGCAGCACCTACCCGTACTTTTTCTCGTGTGCCCAGCTGTCGCTCTAAAATTTCCTGCCCAATACTTCTTAACGAAATTGCAGCTATGGGGCCACCGGCTCCTCCGACCACTGCTCCAACCGGACCTCCGATGAGAAATCCCAACGCTCCGCCAACAGCACCACTAGCAATCTCTGTACCATGATTGATAAGTTGCCGGATCTTGTCGTTTTTTTCTGCATCCTTTTCAGATTTCTCTGACACAATCAAGTTGCCTTTTTTATTTGTGATTAACGATGGGATCACCCAATGCCCCAATTTCAGCCACAGCGAGGATTTGTTGAAAGACAGTCCGATACCCAAAATCCTCCACTGTCAAGTACAACGGCTTGTTAGGCAAATTTCAACATCTTGTTAGCATAGTCTTTCCCGGATGTCGCTGACGGTAGTGGTCTGCCATCTCGCTGATATAGTTCAATGGTCTCTTCAACGATGCGACACAGTTCTGAAAACACCTCTTGTTCATTATCCCCGTGACATCCACCATAAAAGAGTCCCGGACAACTGCCAATATAGCATTGGTCTTCATCAGACCATTCGACAATCTTGATGTAACGGCTGCTTGTGTTCATGTTTCCTGTTCTTTTACAATACAGACTCAAGGCTTTCCATGAACTGTTTTTCATCTTGGTTGTCGTAGAAGGGCACACCAATTGGCCTGTGCTTCTGCGTTCCGCTTCGGGTTTTAAGCACCAGAACTGCCCCCGCGAATTTTTCTTTAATCTGCTCTAAGAAGTCCGCTTTCCATTTTTCGTGTGCTTGCAGATACTTTCCCTTGGGTTCAATAAATATCTGACGGACGAGGGTGTTTCCATTTTTCTCACGCAGGAATAGCACAAAATCAGGTTCAAACGCCTGTCCGTCGTCGAAGTTGTAAATTTTGAAATGCCTTTCGTTACGGACCAAATATATTCCGTCGTATTTCTCCTTTAGCTTGCCTATCTGGGCATCAAGGGCGCGGACAAAATCTTTTTCTTCGCGAGTGCCGTAGTTTGCATTGAATACATACTACTCCCTATCGGAGACCAACTGCTCATCGCCATCCGCTCTTTCGCTGCCTTCAATCAATTTAAGGGTTTTATCTGTGAATATGGAACTGACACCGTTTGGCTTGAAAGATTCTGTGCCCCTGTATTCCGTTACGTTTTGACGCAATTCAGATTCAATTCGGTTAAGCAGCCCCGTCATCGCAGCAAGATAAGTTTCGTTCGATAAAGGGTATCTTTCATCTCCCTGAAGGGTAATTGAAAGTCCTCCGAGATACTCCTCTGCTTCAATGAATTCACGGATAGACTTAACGTGAGGAAAATAGGTTTTCAAGGATTTGAAAGTAAAAAAGGGATTTCGAGTAACTGCAGCCCTAACGATATGGAACGGTATATCTCTCACCGGAATATTTTTCTGACCTGCCTCTATAATCTGTTGAACATCAGCGTTGTCATCCAGAGCCGCTTCAACAACACCCCTACCGGTGGCGAGTGAATGGTGGTAGTTCCTTGACGAGACACCCATGTCGGCAAATGAGCGGACAGATTCATTCTTGTTCTCGACCCGTTCATTGATATAGATGATCCCATGTTTGTAAAAATCGGTTTTCTTAAATTTCCTTTTCAATTTAAGCGGTTTTTCCACCGTCTGATCGTCGAGCATCCCTTCGTCAATTAGGGCGGTGCGAATTTCAGAGATATAGCGGGAATCGTTGACGCTGTGATAGTGCAGCTCTTCCAACACCCGTAGGTCCGCCGTCAGGTTTTTATCGAATTTCCGTCGGTATTGATCAGGATTATCGTCAGTAACAAAGGGGAAATACCGCGCCCCGCGTCCGATTAACTGCGCTTCTGCAATGGTTGTTTTGCCCGGTTTTCCTCCCTTTGCGTCGCGGGCGGTGTGACACCGAACAATATCAAACAGATTCAGGACATCCCAACCTTCATCCAGTTTCCGCACGGCAAAGATAGCGCGGATACGGTTGTCGGTGTCCTCAAGGGTATTAAGCAGTATCTGCTGATTTTTTTCTTCTCCCTGCTCATTGACGGAAATACAACGGCTCCTCTCAAATTCCCTTTGCAGTATTTCCACCAGTAGGTTGAGAGGAATGCAGTTTTCATTGAAAAAAGTGAATGCGCTTTGCACCAAAGGCAGATTCGATTTGTCCCGAATCTGCTCAATATCTTCCACCGAAAGGTTCTCAACGATATTGTGAAAATATTCCTTGTTTTCTTTGGATTGGTCAATTGTCTTTTGCGCCTTGAACAGGATGACCGGCTTCAGGTTGATATGGTGGTTGGCAGCAACTTGTTGTTTATACTGGTTGAGAATAAGTGCCTGTATGATCCGATCTTTCTCCTCAAAATCTGCCTGAACGATAAAAACATCTTTGGAATAGCCGTCATTGCGGAACTGTCGCAAATCATACCTATATAATACCTTGTTGCGGTATTTATCGACAAGGGTGCTGTGGGCATAATCGAGGGTGGCGGTAAATTCAAGTAGCAGATTGTCTCCATTTTGATTAAAGATACGCTCCACCGTATTTTCCCAGCTTATCATTGACTGTTGTCCGGCTTTCGTGCTGGTGTTGATATGATGTGCCTCGTCAGCTAAGAGCACGATCTTTTTGTCTTTGAAATCCTCGTATGTTAAGCCATTCTCTTTCTGTGTATTCAGATCGATATGTAGCTGTTGGATGGTAGTGAAACAGATATTGATGTCGTTCTCGTTGACCCCTTCAAAATTGGGGACCTGCGTCACGGGGACGCGAACTGATCCGAAGTGGAGGGGTTCATTGAACAGGTATTTGGAAGACAGGGGATTGAGGAAGTTGTCCTTCGTCTTTTCGATGATATTGTTGGAGTTGACGAAGAAGAGGAAATTTCGATAACCTTTTTCATAGAGGTAGAGAATTAAGCCCGCCATGATGAGCGTTTTGCCGCTGCCGGTTGCCATATTGAACAGAAAATGCAAGGGATTTTCCCTGCCCGGAAAGGGGTTGTCAAGACAGTGAAAGAAGCGAGCGAAGGCTTCTTCCTGATATGGACGGAGTTCAAACGCAAGATTCAGGTTGTCTTTGAGATAATCGGGAATCTCCTTGTTCAGAAATCCCATTTCGGATACAGAATCGAGTGTTTCGCACAAAAACTTTTCAGCCATCATATATTTTCGTCAACTCTGCTCATATACCGTCACTCCAACCCGCTGAATATGCCCAATCAGGTCAGGGTCGCTGATATCGTGAAAGATAGACAAGTCAATCGTGTAAGGCAGAAACAGGTCGTCTAAGTCATTGGCAATTTTGCAGAGTACATTCAGCGTCAAGTCGGCTCCACCGCAGAGGGTCAGATCAATATCAGAACCATTTCTGTAGAGCCCTTCGGCGCGCGAACCGTACAAAACTACTTCTTCTACCTGTGGGTAGTGGGCGAAAACAGCGCGAATCTTTTGGAGGACGGGTTTTGGTAAGCCGTTTTCCGATCCGGGTTGAGGACAAGATTTCATGTTGATTCCTCCCGTTTCAACCTCACCACAAAACACCTTTTCCCCACTTCACACGTTCAGATTATCAATAAATTCACGGCTTTTCAGAGTGCGCTCAGTATGATAGGAGATAAAATTTGAAAGGACAAACTTAAGCTCCCTATGGTTGAGATTGGAGGCACGAAAACGGTGTAGATAAGAAAATTCGAATTTTTGTAACTGCTTCATCAGTTCACAACTCCCACGTGAAATCGGTCTCGCCATCGTGTCCTTCCCCTCACAATCGGTACAGAGCAAGCCACCAAGGCTTGGACTGAAATGCACTGTAGCACCGCCGAACATCTCCGCACAAGCGACGCACCGCGAAAGTTGAGGCGCGTAGCCTGCCAGCCCCAAAAATTGGAGTTCAAAGGCGCGCGCTAACAGCGGAATATCTTCAATCTGAGCCAATGCCTCCAATGCCTCCTGCAGCAGATGAAAAACGCTTTGGTCTGCTAGTTGCCCCGCTAACTCCGTGGCATCAACCAATTCTGCCAAATAACAGCCATAAGTGGTCCGATCAAAGTCCGCTTTAATTAAGTCAAAGGTGTCAATCGGGTCAAAATCATCGATCCTATGGAGATCTTTATTCGGATATTCAAAGAATACAAGGTTACCGTAGTTGAGGAGTTCAAGGCCGCCGCCGAAGCGGCTCTTGGGTCTCCTACCACCGTGTGCCACTGCACTGACTTTGCCAAACTCAATGGTGTAGAACCGGATAATCTTATGCACTTCACCAAGTGGATGTGAGCGAATGACAATCGCCTCTGTTTTTTGAGTCGGCATTCCATCTCCATAATAAAATGGGACAATAGCGCGGACAACAAGCCCAATCTTTTAGGGTTGGGTAGTTGACCGTTCCATTGTCCCATGGAAGTGGCATACTTCCGGTAAATATCGGGGCGAGAGGATTTGAACCTCCGACCTTTCCGATCCATCGGAACGCACTAACCGGACTGTGTTACGCACCGTCGTTAGTATTCAACAACTCTTTGATAACTGGACGACTTTTCTTAACCCGACTAAATCCATCGGGGCGAGAGGATTTGAACCTCCGACCTTTCCGATCCATCGGAACGCACTAACCGGACTGTGTTACGCACCGTCGTTAGTATTCAACAACTCTTTGATAGCTGGACGACTTTTCTTAACCCGACTAAATCCATCGGGGCGAGAGGATTTGAACCTCCGACCTTTCCGATCCATCGGAACGCACTAACCGGACTGTGTTACGCACCGTCGTTAGTATTCAACAACTCTTTGATAACTGGACGACTTTTCTTGACCCGACTAAATCCATCGGGGCGAGAGGATTTGAACCTCCGACCTCGTGCTCCCGAAGCACGCGCGCTAACCGGACTGCGCTACGCCCCGTCATAAACTCCTAACAACATATCAATCAGAGAACAAGTAACCTCCGACCTTTCCGATCCATCGGAACGCGCTAACCGGACTGCGCTACGCCCCGCCATAAACTCTCAACAACACATCAATCAGATACCAAGTAACTTCCGACCTTTCCGATCCATCGGAACGCACTAACCGGACTGTGTTACGCACCGTCGTTAGTATTCAACAACTCTTTGATAGCTGGACGACTTTTCTTGACCCGACTAAATCTATCGGGGCGAGAGGATTGGAACCGCCGATCTTTCCGATTCATCGGAACGCGCTAACCGGACTGCGCTACGCCCCGTCATAAACTCCTAACAACATATCAATCAGAGAACAAGTAACCTCCGACCTTTCCGATCCATCGGAACGCACTAACCGGACTGTGTTACGCACCGTCGTTAGTATTCAACAACTCTTTGATAGCTGGACGACTTTTCCAACTTTTTATCTCTAACTCCCGTCTGACTGCTTGACTTCTTGTGGCAAAAGGTTCGGTATAAACCAATTTCCAAGGCACCTTGGATCGAGTCGCTGATTGCCGCCGACTATTATGACGCTCAAGACGATTGGACACATTTTTAGTCTGTCCAATATAATAACTCTCATCTTTCAGGCTTTGAAGAATATAAACATAAAACATCAAATAGTGATCCAAGTGAATCTATCGGGGCGAGAGGATTGGAACCGCCGATCTTTCCGATTCATCGGAACGCACTAACCGGACTGCGCTACGCCCCGATTACGGCAAAAGGGCGTGTGATTTTATCATACACCCCAGCATCTGTCAAGCCTGCTCTTCTATTTTTCCGCCGTATCTTCCACCCGCTGAACCCGGATCCGATGGATACGCCGTTCATCCACTTCTAATATCGTGAATGTCAGCCCTTGATACGAGAATTGACTCCCCTGTTCGGGAACCTTTCCCAGATGATCGAAAACAAATCCGCCAATCGTGTCTGCGCTCTCTGATTCGAACTGTACATCGAGCTGCTCATTCAGGTCAATAAGACTCATCCGTGCATCAACCGAATAGATACCTTCGGCAAGAGCAATGAGTTCCTCCTGCTCATCAAAGTCGTACTCATCTTGGATTTCTCCAACAATCTCCTCAATAATGTCCTCAAGCGTCACAATGCCAGCCGTACCGCCGTACTCATCAACCACGATTGCCATGTGCTGCATGTTTGTCCGCAATTCTTGGAACAGATCCGATATTTTCTTGCTCTCCGGCGTAAAAAGGGGAAGTCGATCTGCAGCAATAGACTTCAAGTCGAGGGGCTGGTCTTTTGCCCAACCATCTAACAGATCCTTGACATGGAGGAGACCAATAATGCGGTCAATCTGCTCCTCATATACGGGAATGCGCGAGTGCCGAGATTCAATCGCAGTTTGAAGCACAACCTCCTTTGGGGAGGAGACATCAAGGCAGGTCACATCCGTTCGGGGAACCATAATCTCGCGGACAACCTTATCGGGGAGGTCAAGGATGCGCGAGATCATTTCTCGCTCCTCCTCCTCCAAGATCTCTTGACTGCTACCAACGTTTTCCAATGCTTCAAGGTCTTCCGGCGAGACACTGCTATCCTGTTCGGTCCGGGCTTTGCCGCCTAAGACTCGAACGCCAAGATAGCTTAACAGCGTCAACGGTTTGATGAGAGGATATAAAACCCAATAAACTGCGTGCACAAAGCGGAGGGCAGAGATTGTTGAGTTTTCAGAGCTGCCTTGTACATAATTTTTCGGGATGAGCTCCGTCACCACAACAATGAGAAGGATCGCAAGGAGGGCACCAATTATCCGATCTCTCAGAGAATCGAAATCGAACAAGGAGAGCAGCAAAATGACAATACAAACAATTAATACACTCTTGGCGACGATAATCGTTGCGGAAGATCTCTGTGGGTGGCGCAGTAGAGAGGTTAAAATTCCGTGCTGCGGCCCCCCAGTCTCCGCGATATTCAGTATTTCGCTCCGGCTAAGCCGGTTGATAAGTACCTCCACAACAGAGAACAACACCGCGAAGATTGAAAAAACAACCAAGCTAACCAGCTTAATTATGTCTATATCGTCCAAACGTGGGATTACACCCCCAAGGCACAACTTATCAACCAGAATCCGCGAAAAATCAGAACCTAATTCAGCCCATATACCCTATTAGGGACGGGAAATTAGGTATTAATCGAACGAAGCAGCGTCTCCTGTTTCTCGAACATGATTTCCGCTTCTTCTGGGGTTTGGTGATCATAACCGAGAAGATGAAGCGTACCGTGTACACTCAATATGGCAAGCTCAATATCCAGTGAATGCCCATGTACAGCCGATTGACGCTGGGCTGTTGGAACAGATATAATCAAATCGCCAAGCAGTTGAGGATTCAAATCCGCACCGACACCTTCTCGCATCGCAAAGGCGAGCACGTCAGTGGGTTCATCAATGTGGCGATATTGGTGGTTAAGCACCTGGATCTCGGCATCGTCCGTTAGAAGAATGCTCACTTCACAATCAACAGAATCGTGAGCCTTTAGCGTGGTCAACGTCGCATTATAAACAATCGCTTCATCAAAATCAATATTTTGACATTTGCTGTTAATGAATACCATCGGCAGTCGCCATTACGACAGACGGTTCATCCTGTTTGCAGGTCAAAGCTAGATGCTATTGGTTTTTCTTAACCTTTGGGCATCGCGCTCTTCGTACGCTTCTACGATTTGCTGTACAAGTTCGTGTCGGACGACATCCTCTTTCGAAAAATGGATGAATGCGATACCATCAACATCTGACAACACCGCCTGTGCATCAACAAGCCCCGACTTTGTATCGGTCGGCAAGTCCGTTTGCGTTATGTCCCCCGTGACAACGGCTCTGGAATCAAATCCGAGTCGCGTGAGAAACATCTTCATCTGCTCAATGGTTGCATTTTGCGCCTCATCAAGAACGACGAACGAGTTATTCAGCGTCCGTCCGCGCATGAAGGCGATCGGAGCCACCTCAATCACATTCCGCTCAACATAACGATCAAGGGCTTCGGGAGGCACCATATCGTAGAGGGCATCGTATAAAGGCCGTAGATAGGGGTTAATTTTCGCTTCAATATCGCCGGGTAAAAAACCGAGCCTTTCGCCCGCTTCGACCGCGGGTCGAGTTAGGATGATTCGACTGACCTGACCGCTTTTCAAGGCAGAAACTGCCATCGCCATCGCGAGATACGTTTTTCCAGTTCCAGCAGGACCGATGCCAAAAACAAGATCATGAGATTTGATTGCAGCTACATAGCGTTTTTGGGTAGGGGTCTTCGGTCGCACAACACCGCGCTTGGAAAAGACAGAGATCGTTTCGTTGGTCGGCTTTTCCAGCTGAACGGGTGTATCCCCTTTGGAAGTGCGAATCGCGTACTTGACATCATTCGCATTGATGGGTTGGCCACTCCGGATGAGATGGAGTAACGACTCAAACGTTTTCGTCACGCATTTAACATCATCGAAATTATCGCCGGTGATCTCCAAGCCTTCGCTCTTTAACAGCACCTTGACGTTAAAACGTGATTCAACAATGTTCAGAAAGACATCAGATTGCCCAAAAAGGACCTGCGCTTCTGTGGTGCTTTGTATCGGTATTTTTAAGGATTCTTGATTCTGCAATACGCTATTATTCCTGTTTATGGGTGGGTGTAGCCACTGTCGCCTCTATCAGAAACTAACGTCACCCCTAATTTTACCAGAATTTTTCTGGGTTTCCAAGTAAATTTTACGTTATCGTCACCCAAGCCGCTATGCAGATCGAAAAATTTCAGCTGTTTATGTGCCTGCAATACATCCCAAAGTTGCAGAATCAACCTACCAGTTAGTATACGCCCCATCGTCCCTTTGGTAACCTGAAGGCGGACCTGAAGGCGGCGGTGCGTCGTTGACGAGCGCATCTTCATTGAACTCAAGACCAAGTCCGGGACCCTCAGGTGGAAGTAAATAGCCATCAGCAAATGGCATCTGAACCGGAAAGAGGTCGGTCAGGCTCGTCATAGGTGGACGCGGTAGTTCTTGCACCCCAACCAGAGCCGACGCTAAACAGAGATGAAGACAGGCTGCTGTTGAAACAGGACCGAGCGGATTGTGCGGAACAATGTGGATGTAGTGCGTCTCACACCACCCCGTGATCTTCCGAGCTTCCGTTAACCCCCCGGCGATGCAGAGATCAACTCGACAATAATCCATTAAGTCCTCTTCGATCACCTCCCGAAAACTCCATTTACTGTCAAACTGTTCGCCCACCGCTATCGGGAGTGATGTATTTTGTCGAACCAACCTCAAGCTGGCAGGATTTTCGCTGCGGAGCGGGTCTTCAATAAAGAACGGGCGATACTGCTCAACCCCTTTACAGAACTCAATACTTGCAGGTGGATCTAATCGGGTGTGGACATCCACCAGAATCTCAACATCATCACCGAGTGCTTCTCTGACCGCCTTCACCTGCTCAATTCCGAATCGCACCGCCCGCGCCGGCTCAAACCGATCAGCGCCCTCCGGGTCACATAATCCCCATCGAACAAACTTCCACCCCGCGTCGTAGGTCTCCCGGCAGCTCTGGACGAGCGATTCGATACTATTTGGATCGCCGTTGTGAGGATAGCAGACCACCTTATCGCGTGTCCTTCCCCCCAACAGTTCGTACACCGGTACACCCAACGCCTTACCCTTAATGTCCCACAGCGCGATGTCTACCGCACTCACCGCCGCAGATTGGATCACGCCACCGGGGAAGAAACCGCCCCGAAACATCCGCTGCCATAAATACTCAATACGAAACGGGTCTTGACCGAGTAGCGTGGATTCTGACGAATGGATGACTTCCGCCATCGCGCGTCCCCTTCGGCGCAACCCCCCTTCGCCAATGCCGTAAATACCCTCGTCCGTCTCGACCTTCACAAAAAAATTCCCAGTTGATGCAATAAACGGTTTAACTGCCGTAATCTTCATTCACAACCTCCAGCTAAGTATTACTCAATATGGTTTTCACGTTTCACCTTCTGTCTCTTGATCATTACCCACGTTACACATCGTCCGACGGTGAAAGCACATTATCCTGGCAGTAGACTGGACGGAAGAGTGTGGAACGTTTGAACGGCATCTCATCAAGGTGTTTCGGATGGGGTTCCCACTTATGCCATTTGTTGCCGACGACATTGTAGCAGTTAAAAATAGCAACCCGATCCGCCGTATCGTCCTCCCACCGTGCGCCGGTGTGAGTGATCGCTTCCGTGAAAAACAGCACTGATCCCGCCGGGCAAGAGTAATCATCCCACAGCGGACAATCCCGGTCTTGTGCAGATTTTGGTGGAGGGAAAGCGCCCTTGTGGCTTCCCGTTAAGAACAAAGTGCCGCCGCTGCGTTTCTTGACCGGGTTTAGTTCCCACACAACCCGAGTCAACCCACTATGTGCCTTATCGTGGTGCATATGATACGTATGTGAGTTTCCCGGAAAATTCAATATGCCCCGTCCACCGTGAGGACTGAAGTTGTCATGCCCCTTGGGCCGAATTGTTAGGAACGTCCCCTCCATGCGAAAGCCGTAACACTCCTCGCCCGAATAACCTGTCGCAACAAATTCGTTCATGAAGCCGAGGACAAGCGGATGGTCAGTCAATTTTTCGAGAGGTCCACCGATGGAGGAGCGATGATGTTCAGGGATGGATTCCGGGGACTTTTTCAGACGGTAGCAAAAATCTCGCATCTCAGCGACTTCGTCGTCGGTCAATACGCCGGGGATAGCTATCCACCCCCGCGTGTCAAAGATGAACTTCTGATCTTCCGTGAATTCTATCGCCGGTTTGTCGTCGGCGTTTGTCGTGGGTATAGGCATACATGCATCTCCTAATTTCGGGATAGTTCTTCGTTCTCAGAGCTTGGCTGCTACCTTTCGGGTCGCCTAAGCGACCTTCACCGGTGCACATGAGTCTATACAAGGAGCTTGGAAAAAAACATTGCTCAAATTGTGTGCCGTCTGCTCATTATAGCCAAACTCCCATTTTTCGACAAGAGGTTTCTGGGGAGTGAACAGGGTCATTCATGGTAAAAATTATAATTACTTAGGAGTTACGCAGTTCAGTTTGTAGTAGCGCAATTTATTGCGCGTTCTTATCGCTGTTTGTAGTTGCCTGTTTCTTAATCCCGCCTGTCCCGATTCATCGGGGATTCATCAGGCGCTTTTATTGTAGTTGCCCGACAGTAACCCGCTCATCGGGGCAAGGAGGCCTCTCCCACAGGCGGAATAGGATTCAAAGTTTTTCGGTTCCTAAGCAAGTTTCAATATTAAATATGCACATTTTACATCGATGGCGGGCGGGGAAACCCCGCCCCTACGGGTGCGACACCTACTGAGAATCGAAAGTTTATTATTCAATATTGCTTATTGGTGTTCTACACTTTCTTTTAATTGGTGGCTCTGGTGTTCTATAAACATATCGCCCCGCTGGGGCTAAAAGATTTGATCGTCCTGTTTTTAATCCGCGTAATCCTTTAATCCGTGTTAATCCGCGATTCAGACAATATTCACATATCGCCCCGCTGGGGCTAAATGCACCCGGCCCCGTCCTAAAATAGTCCCGTTTCACGTTTCGGTTTCTATCACCGATAAATCGGGGGCTTGTCGGAGTCCTGCCTGTCCCGCCTGTCCCGATTTATCGGGGATTCATCGGGCCTGCCCCGATCTTATCGGGGGATTTATCGGGGAGGGGCGACATGTGCAGCCAAAGGGTAGAACCTAAGAAGAATCAATGAACGCTTCAACAATGTGGGAAAGACCCTTCCATTAACTAACACCAATAAGTTAATATGTCTACTTATTTCTATAATTCGCCATAGTTTTACTGTAGGAGGGATCTCCGAATCCCGACAGCCCACCGTAAGAGGGATCTCCCGGTTACGCCTTTTCAAACAAAATGGTTAAAAAACCGAAAACTGAATAGCCCTAGGGGAGTGGATAGTTTTTGTATGGATGCGCCTTTGAGTATATGATAACATAATCTCACAACAACTCCTTAAGATGAATAATTCCCACAAGACACAGGATAAACATGAAGACATTACTAATTCTACGCCATGCAAAGTCAAGCTGGAAAGATTCCTCCTTAACGGATCATGATCGTCCGCTCAACAAACGTGGCAAACAGGACGCGCCGCGAATGGGAAAGCTCTTACTGCAGCAAGGCTTGACGCCTGACAGGATAATTAGTTCAACCGCCAAGCGGGCGCGAAAAACCGCCACGGCAGTCGCCAAAGCCTGTCAGCGTGAGGATAAGGTCGAATTGACACCGGAATTCTATCATGCAGGACCAGGATCATACCTCGCCGTTTTGCAGAACGTATCAGACCGCGATGAGCGAGTGATGGTAGTCGGACATAATCCGGGGATGGAAGCACTGGTTGCTCACTTGACAGGTAGAATGGAGACAATGCCGACAGCGGCACTTGCCCATGTCGCCCTGCCCATCAACCGATGGACGGAACTGGATTATGAGGTGCAAGGGCAGTTGTTGCATTTGTGGCGTCCAAAAGAAATCAACTCAGAATAACAGCCCCACCCACAGGTTCGGAACCTGTGTGAAATTACGCCGGAATGATGACCTGAATATGGCAAAATTCTATCAATTATAGATTGGAAAAATAACCTAAGTTGCTAGTTGCCAAACCCGCTCGGCTTGGATAGACATATCCAAGCCATTTGGGACGAGGGTTTGCAGTGGATTTGTCAATCTACTGCGAGCGGGGAGGGATTCTCCCCCCGGTTTGCAACGGTCCCTATAACTAGCAGCTTGCGTAAAAATAACAAACGGAGGAATTCGTACATGACAAAATTTGATCCGATGAAAGGTGTTTTTGGTCTGCTTCCCACGCCCTACACAGAGGACCTAGAAATCCATACCACAGATCTGCAGGCTTCCGCTAACTTCTGCTGTGAGTCGGGACAGCACGGAATTGTGTGGCCCGTCATGGTGGGGGAGTTCTACTTCCTTGGCGAGGAGGAACGCATCCGCAATTTGGATGCTGTCCTCGAAACAGTCAATGACAGATTGCCATTAGTTTTTGGCTGCTCTGGTATATCCGTACCGCAGACGCTGCTCTACGCAAGGGCTGCCCAGCAAGCAGGGGCGGATTCGATCATCGCAATGGCACCGGCGCGAACCAATGCAGCGACAGCGATAGATATGTTCAAGCGGCTTGGAGAGGTCTTTGATGGACCGATTATGGTGCAGAACGCTGATAGTTACGCACCGTTGACCGGGGAACAGATTGTTCAACTCGTGGAAGATGTACCACAAATTGAATATGTCAAAGAGGAAAGACAACCCGGACCGCAGCACATTGGCGAAGTTAAGCAGTTAGCCGGGGATCGGATCAAAACCATCTTCGGTGGCGCTGCCGGTAAGGTGCTTCCAGCGGAGATGACACGCGGTGCCGACGGTTGTATGCCCGCTTGCGAATTTGGCGATTTGCTGGCAAAGATTATGGAACTCTGGTGGGGGGGCGATGAAACCGGTGCACGGGAACTACATACCCGCCTGTTGCCCCTAATTAATCTGGAAAATCATCAGTTTGTCCGCTACATCCTCAAGCGCCGAGGCGTTCTAACCTCCACAGTAGAACGGGCACCCGCGCCCCATGAACTGGATGCTGAGGATAAGCGGGAAATCTCCGTCCTGTTGAAAGCGATCGAAAACGACGTTGAATCTTACCCCTTCGACACAGAATAATAAATTCACAGATGAACTGTTTCACCTTTCGGGCAAATGTCGTCAGAATGCACATCATCACACCCGAACCTATTATCCGCTGCTTCAGCCGTGATCATCGTCCTGTGCAGGAGGTTGGACTGGGAGACAAAATCCGCTTCGGGACTTACGATGCGCCCACCGGCACAATTCCGAGTGAAAACAACCTCCTCATACTCCACTTCGTGTGCACCTTTTCAAACTTAAGGGACCTCAGGTAACAAGCCTCATCTTACAAAGACAATTGCATACGAAAGTGCGTGGTCACATGAGCCCCTAAGGAGAAAAAATGGCAGATACAAAGATTTTAATTGTTGAAGACAAAAAGGCCGTTGCTGAAAACGTTGAAGGACGCCTTAAGGAGTTAGGGTATACGGTTTGTGCTGTGGTCCCAACCGGAGCACAAGCGGTTGAAAAAGCGGCAGAAATGCAGCCCGATTTAGTCTTCATCAATATAGAACTTGAAGGAGAAATAAACGGCATAGAAGCTGCCGAACGTATACGCAACTCCCTAAACATTCCAACCATATATCTGGCTGACTACCCAAACAAAGTTTTCTTGACGAAAGAGGATTTATTAAAACGAGCAGAGATAACTAATCCGTTTCAGTATATCACCCAACCCTATGGAAAAAGACGATTATACCTGACCATCGAAAGCGTTTTATCTAAGCACAGGACAGAAAAAGAATCCGATGCGGACAAACAGCACCGTACTACGATTCTCAGCGGTATCAGCGAAGCCGTGATTGTCACGGACAACAAGGGATTGATAACATTTATGAATCCGGTTGCTGAAACCTTGACAGGTTGGGAAATGGAAGAGGCAGCTGGAAAGCCCGTAGCGGATATCCTTGATATTTATGTTGAAAATGCAGGAAATCTTATAAAACATACGTTTTTGATAGAGGCACTCCAAAATGGACCTGTTACGACCGGGGAATTATCCTCTGCTTCCGAGGCAGACGATAACACTTGGCTCATTGCCAAATCTGGTCGAGAAATCCCTATTGAATATAACATCACACCGATTAAAGACGAGCAGGACAACCCCGCCAGCATCGTTATAACTTTCCGCGATATCAGCAAGTATAAAACGCGGGCGGAACAATCAGACCAGACCATCAGTGAGTTACGCCAGCAAACCCACCTAATGAAAACCGTTTTTGATAGTATGTCTGAGGGGATCGTCGTCCTCAGCTTAACAGGTCACGTATTGTTCATCAATCCAAGTATACAACAAATTTTTGGTGGGGAACCCCTAGGTCCATTACCCAGCAAATGGTCTGAAACGTTCGGTGTTTTTTATCCTGATAAAAAAACACGCGTTCCAATCGATCAGATTCTGTCCACACAGATCTCCCGGGGTGAGGCAATAAGAGATCAAGAGCTTTTTATACGCAATGGGGAACAGACAGAGGGAATTCACGTCATGGGGAGCGGCATTCCCTTATTTGATGAGAATCAGGAGGTTGTAGCCTGCGTGTGCGTTATGCGCGACATCACAAAGGACAAAGTAGCAGCGATACAGTTGGAGCAAACGATGCAGCAGCTACAAAATCAGGTTCAACTGACGGATACCATTTTTAATAGTATCAGTGATGGGGTCGTCGCTGCCGATGCAAGGGGTACCTTTACAATTTTTAACCCCAGTGTCGAAAGAATTCTTGGAATCGGTCCAATAGATACAAAGCCTGATAAATGGAGTGACACCTACGGTTTCTTTTTCCCCGATAGAGTTACACCCTTTCCCGCAGATGAACTGCCGCTCGCACGTGCCCTTAAAGGCGAGGCTTCAGACGAGGTAGAGATGTTTGTACGCAACCCGAAGGTGCCAAACGGTGTGTTTATCAGCGTCAGTGGAAGACCGCTACAGGACGAAGAAGGTACTGAGAAAGGAGGCGTGGTCGTTTTCCGCGATGTGACGCATCGAGTCATCGCCGAAGAAGCGTTGAGGCAAGCATTCGCACAAGGACGACTGGAAATCGTTGAGACTATCCTCCACAATATCGGCAACGCAATCAACAGCGTAACAGTAGGAATTAACGTCCTCCAAGAGAATTTAGTGGGGAATCGACTCATACACCGCTTCTCCGCACTTACCGATATGGTCAAAGCCTATCAAGAGGATTGGGTTGATTTCATCAAAGATGACCCGAAAGGACAGCAAGTGCTCCCATTTATGACTGCACTCGATACAGATTTTACCAATCAGAATAAAAAAGTCGTTGAGACACTTGAGCGCGTCAATGAAAGAGCAACACATATCATTGACATCATCCGGACGCAAGGATCCTCTAATCAGTCCAGTATGGTGCGGAAAACTATCGACCTGCAGCAGGCAATCTTGAGTGCGGTGAAATTACAGCAAGATTCTATCGACAAAAGAGGCATCCAAGTCGATGTCGATTGCGAAAACGCGCCCCAAGAGATTCAGATTCAGGAGAGTCAATTTCAGCAAATGTTGGTGAATCTGTTGAGAAATTCGATTGAAGCCATTGATGAAATGGTTCAATCGGGCGGTCTCAATGAAACGCCGCGCATCGAAGTCAAAGCCTATACCGATGAGGATTTTCTCTGCCTTGATGTTACCGATAACGGCATCGGTATTGAACAGAAAAACTCGAAGTTAATCTTCAATGCCGGTTATACGACGAAGGAATCAGGGACCGGGCTCGGTCTCCATTCGAGTGCCAACTTTGTGATCGGATCCGGCGGGCAAATTCAGCCCTTGAGCGACGGCATCGGCAAAGGCACAACGATGCGAATTATGCTGCGGTGTTCCTCTGTTATACCGTAATTTCCCCAGACCCGGTAGGTGCGGTTTTCAACCGCACCGGGAATCGCCCGGAAATCACCGAATTAAAAAATTAGACTTCATTGTCCAACCGGAATAGGCACCGCCGTGGCGGGTGAAACGGCGCAGTTACAAACAGCGACTACCATATACTACACCCCCGGTAGGCGCGGTTTTCAACCGCACCGGACACCAGCACGTGGGTAGAAACGGCGCAGTTACAAACAGCGCCTACCAAACTGGAGAACGGTAGATATGGAGGAAAGCCAAACATGAATCCCGCTTCCAAACATCAAAGCCACAACCTCCGCAAAGGCAGGACTTCAATACAAGGCACATACTACCACATCATCATCTGTACACACCAGCGACAGAAAATTCTAATGGACCCCACAATTGCATCAATTATCTTCAAAACATTCGACTGGCTCGAAACACAGAACCGCCAAGAATGGGTATGTATCATGGTAATGCCGGATCATGTACACGCGATTATTAAACTTGGACACGGGCAGACCCTTTCACAAGTTTTGCATTCGATGAAACGCTTTACAGCACGCGAGATTAACAAGCATCTATCCCGGACCGGATTCCTCTGGCAGAAAGGTTATACCGATTGGGGCATTCGGGACGAGACGGTCTTAAACAAAACAATCGGCTATTGTTATGCGAACCCTGTGAGAGCGGGTATAGTAGCATCAGCTCGAGATTATCCATATTGGCGATGCAAATTCAAGATGGAATAGTCTCTGTGGTGTCGGTTGAAACGGCGCAGTTGGAAACAGCGCCTACAAAACTTTCGCCTCCCGGTAGGGGCGGTTTTTAACCGCACCGGGAATTGCCCGGAAATCACCGGATTAAAAAATTAAACTTCATTGTCCAACCGGAATAGGCGCCGCCCTGTCAGGTGAACCGGCGCAGTTGAAAACAGCGACTACAAAACTTTCGCCTCCCGGTAGGGGCGGTTTTTAACCGCACCGGGAATTGCCCGGAAATCACCGAATTAAAAAATTAAACTTCATTGTCCAACCGGAATAGGCGCCCTGTCAGGTGCAACGGCGCAGTTACAAACAGCGCCTACAAAACTTTCGCCTCCCGGTAGGGGCGGTTTCCAACCCCACCGACTTCAATCCAAACCGGTAGGTGCCTATTTATTTTTAGAATTTACCATAGTTTAGTAGGAGGAAATCCCGATTCCCGACTAAAAAGCGTAAATCCTACTACCAATGAACCCCTCTCGATTGTGGCAGAATGCGATAGCGTAGCGTTCTGCGACAGATCCGCCCCCATCCCGCGCCATTACAGGCTTCCCGCCGATAGCCTCCCACTGAATCCATCTCAACCGTCGTATTCTGCGACGCTTTCAACCCATCCACTACCACGCTATATCTGCCCACCTACATCCCTCCCCATATCCTCCTAAAGCCAAGCATATCAAGGGATTTCCCTGTCTGACAGGCTACTATTGAGCGGACATCCGCCTTCGACCAAGCATTGGCACAGTTTATGCACATGGGGCGTTGTCTTTCTTTAATTCAACTTATAACACAGCGGAGGATACCCCAATGAAAACGACGGACAATCGGACAAAAATTAAGATCAGCCAACCCACACAATGGATAAAAACAGTTAAAATCTCACTACTGCTCCTAATCGGTCTTACGAGCATTTTCCCATTGGCTGCTATTGCCGACAATCAGCCACCTCAAGCAGTTGGAGCAATTGTTCCCGTCACACTTATCGCCGGCAGCACGGCTACCAGTGTGGACCTATCGGGCAACTTCTTCGATCCGGATGGGGATAGCCTCACCTACTCCGCACAATCGTCCGATACCGGCGTGGTGACGGTAGAGGTGATTAATGCAACGATAGTAGTCACCCCAGTGGCTGCGGGGGTTACAACCGTCATAGTAATGGTACAAGATACAGAGGGACTCACCATCACCCAGAACATCACGATTACAGTGAATCCAGCCCCCAACCGTGCGCCGGTAGTAACGGAAACGATTAACCCCCTCACACTCACCGCCGGCGACAGTCCGACGACCGTGGACCTTTCCGATAAGTTCTCCGATCCCGATGACGATACGTTAAGTTACAGCGTCGTATCGACCGATACCCGCGTGGCGACGGTGAGCGTATCCAATGCTACCTTACAGATCACCCCGGTAGCAGAAGGAACCACGACGGTCATGATAATGGTGCAAGATACAGAGGGATTGACCATCACCCGCAACGTTACGGTTACGGTGAGTCCAGCTCCCAACCGTGCGCCGACGGTGGTAGAAGCGATCGACCCCCTCACACTCACCGCAGGCACCGATGCAACCACCATCAACATGGCAGCCCACTTCTCCGATCCCGATGGCGATGCCTTGACCTACACCGCCGTATCGACCGATACCCGCGTGACAACAGCGAGCGTGACGAATTCCACCTTAACGCTCACCCCGGTAGCGGAAGGGGCAACAACGGTCATGATAATGGTACGAGATGCGGGCGGACTCACCATCACCCAGAATATCACGGTTACAGTGCTTCCGAAACCCAACACCGCGCCGACAGCGGTGAGACCGGTTGGTCCATTCACATTCACCGTCGGCGACGCTGCCACTACCGTGAACTTATCAACCCACTTCTCAGATCCCGATGGCGATGCCTTGACTTATACCGCCGTATCGACCGATACCCGCGTGACAACAGCGAGCGTATCCAATTCCACCTTAACGCTCACCCCGGTAGCAGAGGGGACCACAACGGTCATGATAATGGTGCGCGATGCGGGCGGACTCACCATCACCCGTAATGTCACGGTCACAGTGAACCTGCCTCCCAACCGCGCGCCGACGGCGGTGGGAACAATTGCCCCATTTACGCTGATCGCAGGCACCGGTGCAACCACTATTGACATGGCAGCCCACTTCTCGGATCCCGATGGCGATGCCTTGACTTACACCGCTATATCAGCAAATGCCGCCGTGGCAACGGTGAGCGTATCCAATTCTACCCTAAGGCTCACCCCGGTAGCAGAAGGGGCAGCAACGGTCATGATAATGGTACAAGATACGAGCGGACTCACCATCACCCAAAATATCACGGTTACGGTAAATCCGGCTCCCAACGCTATCCCCACCTTCACCAGTGTAACCGCGTTTTCCGTAATAGAAAATATCACGACCGTCGGCACCGTCACCGCCGCCGATAGCGATGAGGAAGACGCCATCACCGGATACACCGTAACCGGCGGCGATGATGGCGCCTGGTTCAGTGTTGACCCCGCATCGGGCGAGTTAAGTTTCAACACCGCGCCCGACTTTGAAACCCCGGGCGACGCCGCCGGCACCAACCAATATACCGTTGTGGTGCAGGTTACCAGCGGCGCCGATGAGCGTGCACTGACTGCGGACCAAACCATCACCGTCACCGTCACCGATGCGAACGATGCCCCCGTCGCCGTCGGGACCATTGACCCGGTGACACTCACGGTTGGCGAAGAGGATCAGACTCTGGACGTTTCGGGTAAGTTCTCTGACCCCGATGGCGATGCCCTGACCTACTCAGCGCAATCGGCGGATACCAACGTCGCAATGGTCGGTGTCGAAAATACCATCGTCACAATTACTCCGGGAGAAGCAGGCACGACGACGGTCACCGTGACAGCATTCGATACAGATCGCTTGACCGCCTCGCAACCCATCGATGTTACCGTTGTTGTCGCGAAGGAAGTGGGCGCCGCCGGTAGCCTCATGCGGTTGGACGCCACCATCTCCGCGGTGATTGATAGCACCGGCTTAATGCAGGTCAATCCCAACTGGACGGTCGCCAACGGCGATACATTGAAGCTCGCTGTCAATGTCGGAATAGAGGGACTGGCGGTCACCGCGGATATTTCCGAACTGGATACGACCCAATCCCTTGTCTCCTTGACCCCCGATAAGAATGGGGTGTATAGCGCAGAAATCAGCATCAGTGAAGGTAATACCGCGTTGAACGGCCTAAAGCATATCTTGGTCACCGCCACAGATGCAGCCGATAACTTCACACAGCTCATCGTTACCAGCACCCTAAACAACAGATACGTCACAGAACTGTTGCCGAACTACCCCAACCCGTTCAATCCTGAGACATGGATTCCGTATCGCTTGGGCAAAGATGCAGAGGTGGTCATGACCATCTACGACGCACGTGGCAATGTGGTCAGGCAGTTTGACCTCGGCTATCAGCCTGCCGGCACTTACGAAACGCAGTCGAGGGCTGTCTACTGGAACGGGACAAACGACTTCGGCGAAACGGTGGCAAACGGGGTCTACTTCTACAGCCTGTCAACCAGCGACTACAGCCGCACCCGTAAAGCAATCATCCTCAAGTAGAGCGACTTTCCCCAGACCCGGTAGGTGCGGTTTTCAACCGCACCGCATCGGCGCAGTTGGAAACAGCGCCGACCAAACCTTTGTACCACGATCTGTTAGATTGTGATCCGAACACGCAAACTAACAGTTTGCTCTACAGTCAAGATTCACATCTCGACAAAATACTACAAACCGGCGCAGTCCCCGATAAATCGGGACAGGTGGAAACAGCGCCTACCAAACCAGTTTGCTTGCATTCATTACATAATGGAGGATACCTAATGGAAATTACAGAGAATCGGATAAAAAACATCACGAAGAGAAACCGAGTTTTGAGGAAAAAACTCGGTTTCTTTGCACTAAACCTTAACATGAGCGTAATTGTTACAACCGCGCTCCTGCTTCTGGTCGGTCTGACGAGCATTTTCCCACTGACCGCCTTGGCGAACAATGCCCCTACCTTTAATGGGGCAATCGTTAAAGTCGCACTGGTCAGCGGTGTGAGCAAGGCTGCCCTAGATGTATCATATCATTTTAGCGACGCCGATAGCGATACCTTGAGTTACACCGCTGTATCATCGGACACCTCCAAGGCAACGGTGAGCGTGTCGGGTTCTATCGTCACATTCACCCAGCACGGTGAAGGGGAGACGACGGTAACGGTGACGGCAAGCGATGGCAGCTTGACCGCCACGCAGCTCATCGCTGCTGAAGTGTATTCATCGGCCACCTCCCCTGCCTCGGCGACCCAAGCACAAATGGGCGCATTCATAATCCCCCTCGGGGGTGAGTGGATTTACGTGGAACAATTAGACCACTTCGCCGACAACGCTGACATCTATAGCATCAGCTTCACAACAAACGGTATTATAGGGGCGGTCTTTGAGGACGGGGTTATCAAAATCAAACCAATAAAGGTAGGTGCCACGCCGGCTCGGGTGCTCATCGACAAGACTGGAGGCGGTAGATCCACCAAAGGGTTCTATGTTCAGGTGACGCAAAACAACCGCGCCCCAGTAGACAATCTTAGTGACATCACACTGTACGCCGGTGGCAGTGCGACTAACGTGGACCTATCAAGCGAGTTTGTAGATCCGGATGAGAATCCGTTGAGTTACACCGCTGTATCGTCCGATACGACCAAGGCAACGGTGAGTCTGTCAGGGTCTACCTTAACAATCACCCCGGTGGCAGTAGGGACACCGACGGTGACGGTCACGGCAAGCGATGGCAAACTGACCACCACGGGAACCATCAGTGTTACGATTCCCAATCGCTCCCCGGTGGCAGTGGGAACAATTTCATCCGTCACACCGACCCTCGGTGGCGGTGCCATTGACGTCGACGTATCAAGCAAATTCAGCGACCCAGATAACGATTCGTTGACTTACACCGCCGTGTCGTCCGATACCACTAAGGCGACAGCGAGTGTGTCAGGGAATGTCGTCAAAATTACCGCGGTGGCGGTGGGGACAGCGACGGTGACAGTGACAGCAAACGATAGCAACGGGGGGACCGCCACGCAGACCATCGCTGTTACGGTGCCCAACCGCGCGCCAACGGCAGTCGGGACCATTGCCGCCGTCACGCTGACCGCCGCCGGCAGTGCCACTGATGTCGACGTATCGAGCAAGTTTTCAGATCCGGATGGGCACACCTTAACTTATACCGCCGTGTCGTCCGATACGACGAAGGCGACGGTAAGCGTGTCAGGGGCTGTCGTCACAATCACCCCGAGGGCATCAGGGACAGCGACGGTAACGGTAACAGCAAACGATAGCAACGGGGGGACCACCACCCAGACCATCGCTGTTGCGGTGTCCAACCGCGCGCCAACGAAGGTGGGGACCATTGCCGCCGTCACGCTCACCGCCGCCGGCAGTGCCACTAACGTCGACGTATCAGGCAAGTTCTTGGACCCAGATACCGATACATTGACTTACACCGCCGTGTCGTCCGATACCACTAAGGCGACGGTGAGTATGTCAGGGGCTGTCGTCACAATCACCTCAGTGGCAGTAGGGAGCTCGACGGTGACGGTGACAGCGAGCGATGGCAGCCTGACCGCTACACAGACCATCGCTGTTACGGTGAATCCCCTCAACCGCGCGCCGACGACGGTGGGAACAATTTCTCCTGTCACACTGACCACCGCCGGCAGTGCGACTACCGTGAACGTATCCAGCAAATTCTCCGACCCAGATAACGATACCTTAACCTATACCGCTGTGTCGTCCGATACCGCTAAGGCAACGGCGAGCATATCGAGTAGTACCGTCACAATCACACCAGTGGCGGTAGGGAGCTCGACGGTGACGGTGACGGCGAGCGATGGCAGCTTAACCGCCAGCCAGACCATCGGTGTCACGGTGAAACAATCCAACCGCGCACCGACGACGGTGGGAACAATTAACGCCGTTACAGTGACCGTCGGTGGTAGTGCGACTACCGTGAACGTATCCAGCAAATTCTCCGACCCAGATAACGATACCTTGAATTATACCGCTGTGTCGTCCGATACCGCTAAGGCGACGGTGAGCATATCGAGTAGTACCGTCACAATCACCCCAGTGGCAGCGGGCTCCGCAACGGTGACAGTGACGGCAAGCGACGGCAGCCTGACTGCCACGCAGACCATCGCCGTTACGGTGAACCCACAGCCCAACCGCGCGCCGACGACGGTGGGAACAATTCTCTCCATCACGCTGACCGCCGCCGGCAGTGCGGCTAACGTGAACGTAGCTAGCAACTTCAGCGACCCAGATAATGATACCTTAACCTACACCGCTGTATCGTCCGATACCACTAAAGCCACAGTAAGCGTGTCAAGTAGTACCGTCACAATCACTCCAAAGGCGGTGGGGGGAGCGACGGTGACGGTCACAGCGCGCGATCCTGACGGCTTGACCGCTACGCAGACCATCGGTGTTACGGTGGGTTCAGCGCCCAATAGCGCGCCGACGGCAGTGGGAACGATTCCGCCCGTCACACCCACCGCCGGGAGCAGTGCGACTAACGTGAACGTAGCGAGCAACTTCAGCGACCCAGATGGCGACACCTTAACCTATACCGCTGTATCGTCCGATACCGCTAAGGCGACGGTGAGTGTAGCAGGGTCTACCGTTATAATTACCCCAGTGGCGGAAGGGGCAGCAACGGTGCAGGTGACGGCACGCGATCCTAACGGCTTGACCGCCACGCAGACCATCGCTGTTTTGGTGACCGCGGCACCCAACCGCGCCCCAGCGGCGATAGGAGCGATTGCTCCCGTCACACTGACCGCCGATGGTAGTGCGACTAATGTGAACATTTCCCCCTATTTCTCCGATCCAGATAGCGATACGCTGACTTACACCGCCGTATCGTCCGATACGACGAAGGCGACGGTGAACGTGTCTGGGAATATCGTCGTAATCACCCCGGTGGCAGAAGGGGCAGCGACGGTGCAGGTGACAGCACGCGATCCTAACGGCTTGACCGCCACGCAGACTATCGCTGTTTTGGTTACCCAAGGGACTGGGCAAGTGCCCGGACAGGAGACTGGACAGGGGACTGGGCAGAGCCAAGAGGCAGCCCTCCAACCCAACCGCGCGCCAGTCGCAGTGGGGGCGGTCGCCCCCATCACACTGACCGCCGGTGCCGGTGCCCAGACCGTGAACTTATCAATCTATTTCTCGGATCCCGATGGCGATACGTTGAGTTACATCGTTGTGTCGTCGGATACATCTAAGGCGACGGTGAATACCTCAGGGGCTATTATCACAATTACCCCAGTGGCGGAAGGGACAACGACGATAACGGTGATGGCACAAGACCCAGCGGGATTGACCGCTACACAGGTCATCGTTGCGTCGGTGGCTTCAGCGCCCAACCGCCCACCCGTCGCAGTGGGAGCCATTGTCCCTGTCACGCTGACCGCTGAAGGCGATACAGCTACCGTGGACATATCCCCCTATTTCTCAGATCCCGATGGCGATACCCTAACCTACACCGCCCTGTCGACTGATACTCGCGTTGCGACAGTTACCGCGTTGAATACGACCCTCGTAATTACCCCAGTGGCAGAAGGGACTGCTACCATAATGGTGACGGCGCGAGATTCAGAGGGACTGACCATCAACCAGACCATCGTTGTTACAGTGAAACCGATTCCTAACCGCGCGCCAACGGCGGTGGGGACCATTATCCCCCACACGCTGACCGCCGGTGACAGTGCCACTACCGTGGACATATCACCCTATTTCTCTGATCCCGACGGAGATACCCTAACCTACACCGCCGTATCATCCGATACCCGTGTCGTGACAGTAATCGCGTCGAGTACGACCCTCGTAATTACCCCAGGGGAGGCGGGCACCACCACAATAATGGTGATGGCGCGAGATCCAGAGGGACTGACCATCAACCAGAGCATCGTTGTTACGGTGAATCCGATTCCCAACCGGGTTCCAGTGGCGGTAGGGACCATTACCCCTGTTACGCTGACCGTCGGTGACAGCGCCACTACCGTGGACATATCACCCTATTTCTCTGATCCCGATGGCGATACCCTAACCTACACCGCCGTATCAATCGATACCGGTGTCGTGACGGTTGCCATGTCGAATACCACCCTCATAATTACCCCAGCGGCGGCGGGGGCTACGACAGTGACAGTGACGGGGAGCGACGGCAGTCTGACTGCCGTGCAGAATATCCCTGTTATACTGAATCCAGCGCCCAACCGCGCGCCGGTGCCAGTGGAAACGATTCCCACCGTTACGCTGATCTCCGATGATAGTGCCAAAACCGTGAGCGTATCCCCCTATTTCTCGGATCCCGATGGCGATACGTTGACCTACACCGCCCTGTCAACGGATACCGGTGTCGTGACGGTTGCCTTGTCGAACGCCGTCCTCACAATTACCCCGGTAGCAAGAGGTGCCACGACGGTGACGGTGACCGCAAGTGATGGCGACCTGACCGCCATACAGAATATCCCTGTTCTGGTGATTCAACCCAACCGTGCGCCGACGGCGGTGGGAACAATTTCTCCCATCACGCTTACCGTTGGCGACAATGCCATCACTGTGGACATAGCGAACCATTTCTTAGATCCGGCTGGGGATGTCCTGACCTACTCAGCAGAATCGTCTGATACCGCTGTGGTGAGGGTGAGTGTAGCCAATTCAACAATAATAATCACCCCGATGGGTGAGGGTGTAACAAACGTAGTAGTAACCGCGCAAGATGCAGAGGGACTGACCGCTTTCCAGACCATCGATATTACGGTGGTGCCAGTTCCCAACCGCGCGCCGGTGCCAGTCGGGATGATTAACCCCATCACACTGACCGCCGGTGGCAATTCTACCACAGTGGGCATGGCGGATAAATTCTTCGATCCCGACGCCGATAGCTTAACCTACACCGCCGTATCGTCAAATACCGCTGTGGCGACAGTCTCCGTGTCGAGTGCTACCCTGACAATCACCCCAGTCGCAGAAGGGACCGCGACAGTGATGCTAATCGTGAAAGACACGCATGGACTGACGACCACCCGTAACTTCACTGTTATGGTAAATCCTGCCCCCAACCGCGCCCCTGTGGTAGCACGGACGGTTGACCCGGTCACCCTGACAGCCGGTAACAACGCCGCTGCCATAGACATAGCGGATCAATTCTCCGACCCCGATGGCGATGCCCTGACTTACACCGCTGTCTCAGCAAATACCGCTGTGGTAACGGTGAATATGACCAATTCTACCTTAACAGTCACCCCGGTGGCAACCGGTAGCACAACGGTGATGTTGACCGCAAGCGATAGCAGCCTGAATACGACCCAGACCTTCGCTGTTACGGTGAAGCCTGCTATCAACCGCGCGCCTATAGCCGTAGGAACGGTTAACCCCGTCACCTTGACCGCCGGTGATAGTCGCACTACCATGAACATGGCGGACAAATTCTCCGACCCCGATGGCGATGCCCTGACTTATACCGCCGTATCAGCAAACGCCGCTGTGGTAACGGTGAATATGACCAATTCTACCTTAACAGTCACCCCGGTGGCAGAAGGGGCCACGACCGTAATGGTAGTCGTGCAAGATACGAACGGATTGACGACCACCCGCAGCATCGCGGTTACAGTGCTTCCAGCACCCAACCGTGCGCCGACAGCACTGGGAACAATTAACCCCGTCACACTGACCGTTGGAGATGAGGACGAAACGGTGGACCTATCGAGCCACTTCTCGGATCCCGATAACGATGCCTTGACTTACACCGCTGCATCGTCTGATGCAACCAAAGCAACGGTGAATGTATCAAATGCTACGCTAACAATCAGCCCGATGGCAGAAGGGGCCACAACGGTAATAATAATCGTGCAAGATACGGACGGACTGACCGTCACTCAGAGTATCACCGTTACAGTACTTCCGATACCCAACCGTGCGCCGGTGGTGGAAACAGTTGAACCCATCATACTCGTCCTTGGAGATGACCAAACGGTGGACCTATCGACCCGCTTCTCTGACCCCGATGGTGATGACCTGACCTATTCAGCGCAATCGACGGATACCACTATAGCAACGGTCGCCGTCGAGAACGCTGCCCTAAAACTCACTCCGATAGTAGAAGGCGTCACAACAGTGGTGATAACGGTACAAGACACGGACGGACTGACCATCACCCAGGATATCACGGTTGTGGTAAATGCGGCACCCAACACGCTTCCCACCTTCACCAGTGCGACAGCGTTTTCTGTAATGGAAAATATCACGACCGTCGGCACGGTGGCCGCCGTCGATACCGATGACGAAGATTCCATCACCGAATACACCGTAACCGGCGGCGCTGATAGGGCGAAGTTCGGGGTTGACCCCGTATCCGGTGAGTTAAGTTTCAATACCGCGCCCGACTTTGAAAACCCTGAAGACGCCGCTGGCATCAACCAATATACCGTTTTAGTGGGAGCTACCAGCGGCACCAACGACCGTGCACTGACAGCGGAGCAAACCATCACTGTCACCGTCACCGACGGGAACGATGCACCCCTCGCCGTCGGGACCATTGAACCGGTGACATTTGCCGTTGGGGATGAGGACCAGACCGTGGACGTTTCGGATAAGTTCTCTGACCCCGATAATGATGCGTTGACCTACTCAGTGCAATCAGCGGATACTACTGTGGCACAGGTCACCGTCGAAGAGGCCATCGTTACAATTACACCGGTGGAGGAGGGTACAACGACGGTCACGGTGACAGCACTCGATTCGGCTAGCTTGACCGCTACACAACCCATAGATGTTACCGTTGTGGTTGCGAAGGAAGTGGGCGCCGCCGGTAGCCTCGCAAGGTTGGACGCCACTATCTCCGCAGTCCTTAGTAGCACCGGCTTAATGAACGTTAAGTCCAACTGGACGGTCGCCAATGGTGATACACTGATGCTCTCTGTCAATGTTGGATTCGAGGGATTGGAGGTCACAGCGGATATTTCTGCACTCGATTCGACCCAATCCCTTGTCTCCTTGACCCCCGATAGAAATGGAGTGTATACCGCAGAAATCAGTATCAGTGAAGCTAACACCGCACTGAACGGCCTCAAGCATATTCTGGTCACCGCCAAAGATGAGGTCGGTAACGCCACACAGCTTATCGTTACCAGCACCTTAAACAACAGATACGTCACAGAACTGTTGCCGAACTATCCCAACCCGTTCAATCCTGAGACGTGGATTCCGTATCGCTTGGGTAAAGCTGCGAAGGTAGTCATGACCATCTATGACGCCCATGGTGGTGTGGTCAGACAATTTGACCTCGGTTTTCAACCCGCCGGTGCTTACGAAACGCGCTCCAGGGCTGTCTACTGGGATGGGACAAACGACTTCGGCGAAACGGTGGCAAATGGGGTCTACTTCTACAGCCTATCAACCAGCGACTACAGCCGCACCCGCAAAGCAATCATTTTGAAGTAGCGCGTGAAACGTAAAACGTGAAACGTGACGCCTCTCACGTTACCGAATCCTTCGTAGGGGTTGGGTCTCCCAACCCGTCGGGCGAGACAACCTCGCCCCTACGATTCTCCCGTCTGGTAGCCGCTGTTTCTAACTGCGCCGATGCACGGTGGGCTTTTGTACCACGATCTGTTAGATTGTGATCCCCGTCTCGTAGGCGCTGTTTCTAACTGCGCCATCGGAGGTTTGGTTATTACAATCAATGGCATCGTCGGTGGAACCTGAAATCCAACTCTTACAGGTCGGTGCGTTTCACGGCGACGAGGTTTCCGCAAAATCAGATGAAGTCTGGCTAGGATTGTACCCAACGCCCGATGGATACGTTATCCCTTCGCGGATCACAGTAAATAGCCCCAAAGGTTAATGTGTTAGGAGTTACGCAGTTCAGTTTGTAGTAGCGCAATTTATTGCGCGTTCTTATCGCTGTTTGTAGTTGCCTGTTTCTTAATCCCGCCTGTCCCGATTCATCGGGGATTCATCGGGGATTCATCAGGCGCTTTTATTGTAGTTGCCCGACAGGAACCCGCTCATCGGGGCAAGAAGGTCTCTCCCACAGGCGGAATAGGATTCAAAGTTTTTCGGTTCCTATTGGTGTTCTACACTTTCTTTTAACATGAGCCTCGGGGGTCATCGAGTGTTGGAAATGGTGTCCTGTTGCTTTGAATCCCGATTTATCGGGGCGGCGATGAATCGCCCTACTACAAATCGGAGATTCTCACAACGAAGGCTTTGAACGTTCAAGCGCGTAAGTCCTATGTGTATACTTAGCGGCAAACCGCTCGGACAAGATGGGAATAGTGTAGTCCATTTGAGCTCGGGGCTTAATTTTGTGGGACTGCCGTTACGAGATCCCAAGATTACGCGTGTGAGCGACCTGTTTATGTTTGATAAGCCGGGGAATAATACCTTTGTAATTATTTTGATTGCCGACGGGGAAATGGAGTCGGTAGCACGTGTGAACGATCCCGGCGATATAGAAATTGTCGGCGGGCAATCATTTATTATAATTACGCAACAGGATATAACAATCGACTTGCATGGCGAAGGCTGGCAAAGGAGAATAAATCAACAATGAACAATGCCCCCTTCTGAACGTCGCAAAATGCGATAGTGTCGTACTTTGCGACAGATTTGCCCAATTCCTTGTTATTACTGGGTTCCCGCTAACATTGCCCCACTTACCCCGTTGTAACTGTTGTATTTTGCGACACTTCCACCCATCCAATCATTGCCACTTCATCTGCCCGCCTATATCCTCTAAAAACAAGCCTATCAAAGGGTTTCAGCCCCCAATTCCAGTCAATAAAACCGGCGATCATCTTCTATGAGACGTTGGCACGGTTTATGCTCATGAGTTGGAATGGAACTACAAACTTACCATTTTGCCTCAAAAACCGTAGGCAGGTTATCCCCGATAAATCGGTTCCGTTCCGATGCGTCAGGCATATTTTGTACCACAATCTGTATGAAGATTAATTTGGTAATCTTCAAGCGATGCCCGGTGCGGTTAAAAACCGCACCTACCGGGGAGCGTATGTCAGATAGCCTGAACTGCGAGGATTTGAGTGTTCAACAGAGATGTAAATCTTCAACCTACAAGGAAACTAAATGACTCCATTCCTAGAGAACAATTGTAAAGAGATTCTAAAAATGAAACACGTCGGCGCTTTATCTGCAATTGTTCTCATACTACTCATGACAGTTGCTATTACTCCTCCAGTATCGGCAGGACCGGGGACAACCGCTGCGAAAATCCTTGATCTCGGCGGGGGGACGCGGGCCGCCGCATTGGGTGATGCGTTCTCAGCGATTAATAACGATGTTACCGCGGCTTTATGGAATCCGAGTGGGTTGGGTATTATGAAAAATAAACAAGCCGCGATTTCATACGTGGACCGAACCCAACTTTTCGGAGAGGCAGGCGAAGGTTTGTACTACGCTTTTTTCGCCGGTGCGATGCCACTCGACGATGGAGGAACACTCGGTACCATGCTTCAGCTCGAAGGACAAGGAGAGATTGATGTAACAATCGATTCCCCGGAACCGATACGAAAGGAGAATCTCGGTACAAATTGGGTGTGGACAGCCTCTTACGCGGATAAATTGGCGGAAGGCGTGTTAGGAGGAATCAGCGGCAAAGTTATCTCTCTGAAATTGGGGGAAGAAGGCGCACGAGCGTATGCCATAGATCTCGGCGTACAATACGATCTACCCTCAACATCGTTACCGTTTCCCATTCAGGTTGGCGCAGCGGTGCAGAACTGGGGAACCCGGATACATTTCATAGACGAAAATCAGAGCGACCCACTGCCTCGTATGTTCAGATTTGGAACAGCAGCAACGCTCTACAATCAAGGAAACCACCAAGTAAGGTTGATTGGTGATCTAACCGCATCTATCCATAAATTGACAGAGGATGAAGAGGAATTAGACGCGGATTTACTCCGGCTAAATGAAACCATCACAGAAGAAAATAAAAAGAGACTTGCAGCAGAACAAGGGCTAAAGCCTGAGATAACACGCGAGGAATTGCTTTCGGATCGGGGTGTTGGTGTACACGCCTTTGAGTGGAGGCACCTACAGAAAAGTATTGGGCTCGAATACTGGCTGGGCAGTTTCTTGGCACTTCGTGTGGGTTATAAGAAAGAGCCCGGTATAGATCTGCTTAATTTCACGGACCACTTAACATACGGCTTAGGGGTTCGATTGCTCAACTATCAGCTTGACTTCGCACAACTCCCCGGCGGCGGTCCAGAGCAGCAGCGGCTAAATGTCTTCGCTCTCATCCTACAATTCTAATGAAGGTGTTCCTGTTGCAATGGGACAATTGGAATAACCCCTCAATTAACAAAAAAACAAACGGAGGTTTCAAATGGCATCAAAGCAAGAAGAATATGGGATAGGTTCTCAAATTCTGAGTGAATATTTGGGTTCACTGTTCCTCGTCATGGCGGCGATCGCGCCGATTATCCTTTTCAATCAAGTACTAGGAGCCGAGATCAATCTGACGATCCTGGCTGGGGGCCTTGCCATTGGGTTTATTCTTTTTACCCTCGTTGAAATATTTGGTCCCATCAGCGGTGCCCATTTCAACCCCGCAGTGAGCCTTGCAATGGTACTTGGAGGTAAAATCGGTTGGAAGCGTGCATTAACCTATATTTTAGCACAGGTCGCCGGTGGATTTACAGGAACAATTTTTTCGCATCTGATGTTCTATCATGAAATTCCTGAACTGATCGCTGTTTCTGAAGTGACACGCGCGGGAGGGAACTATTTTTCGGAGATTCTATGCACCTTCATTCTCGTTCTTGCAATTCTCCTTTTGGTGCACAATCAATCGGGCAAACTCTCCTTGGTGGTTGGCATGTTGGTCGGAGGACAATTGATTGCGACATCAAGTACCATGTTCGCTAATCCGCAAGTTACTTTTGCACGGATGTTCACCTACGCGGCGGCAGGTGTAAAACCTTTCGACGGCGCAGTGTTTATCTTAATGCAGATTATCGGTGCTGTGCTCGCTGTGCTCATCTTCAAAGCAGTGACGAGAAAGAAAGGCGCCGCATCGTAGTTGCCCGCCTCCGACACCACTCGGCTTGGATAGACATATCCAAGCCCGACTTGCGAGCGCCATTGGTTAATAAACCAATGAACTCTCCTTGACTGTCGCAAAATGCGATCATGTTGTATTTTGCGACAGATTTGCCCAATCCCTTGTTATTACTGGGTTCCCACCGATATCCTCCCCTTTAACCCGTTCCAATCGTTGTATTTTGCGACATTGCCAACCATCCTCCAACCATCCGTTATCACCTTCCACCCGCTTGCCCCATATTCCTCAAAGATCAGTCTATCACAGGGTTTCAGCCATCAATTCCAGCCAATAAAGCCAGCGATCATCCTCTATATCAGACGTTGGCACGGTTTATGCGATAAGTAGCGCAGGATTCATTAACTTAACTAAACATCGGAGGATGATTCAATGACACTAAAACATAATCGAGTAAGAACAATTGAAGGTATCAAAACTGTTAAAAACTTACTCCCGCTCCTATTCGTGCTTGTGACTATCTTCTGCTTGACCGTTAGCCAGTCCATCGCGATTGAGACATCTATCAGTAACATTACCGTCGCCGACGATACTGTCAAGGTGAAAGCCCTTGGGGACGCCGGTTTGAAGGCGACCTTCTCTATCCCTCGGATTATAAAGAACAAACCGATGGTAGAAGCGCAAAGAGGAACCTACATCGGTGACTTTAAGGTTATCGCAGGCAAACACCCCGACGGCACTTACGATGTCGCTGTCAATCTCAACGGTGTGATTACAGTACAGGAAGACGCGCTTGTCCTCGATAAGACCGCTCCAATGCTATGGGAAGTTGAAACCCGTCGAACTGTTGCCAACGGCGAGACATTGCCCATCGCGGTAAACATTGGAGAGTGGGACCTGAGAGTTACGGCGGATCTTTCGGCACTGGATACGACGCAATCCCACCCGATTTCACTTCTCCCCGGTGAGAATGGGGTGTATAGCGCAGAAATCGTAATCGGTGAGGATAACATATCAGCAAATGGCGTAAAAGAGATTCTAATCACCGCCAAAGATGCGATGGGTAACGTATCTCGACTGACCGCCACCGTCACCTTAAACAACCTGAGATACCTAACCGAACTGTTGCCCAACTACCCGAATCCGTTCAATCCTGAGACATGGATTCCGTACCGTCTGGCAGAAGATGCAGATGTGACCTTGACCATTTATGATGCAAGCGGCGATGTGGTAAGGCAGTTTAACTTGGGGCATCAGCGTGCTGGCAGCTATGAAACGAAGGCAGATGCGGTTTACTGGGATGGTACAAACGACTCCGGTGAGCCCGTAGCAAGCGGCATCTACTTCTACAACCTGTCAATAGGTAACTTCAGCAAAACTCGTAAGGCAACCATTCTGAAGTAAACGCTTAGGAGGGGTAAAGTCACCACTTTACCCCATCGTATCAATGCAACGCTATTCCTACCTCCATTTCCAAAAAAGCGTGCAACAGAAACCAAGTTTTCGGGATGAGCGGGGCATCCCCAGTCACGCCTGGTCTCGGAACGGACGGATCCTCTCGGACTTGCCCCGCCCCGATAAATCCCCGATGAATCGGGACAGGCAGGATGCAAGCACCTACGGTTTCTTTTCCTATTCTGCACTCTCTTTCTGCATAATCCCTCAAAGATATACCCTACTCCACCTTCAGAATCATCTTTTCAAAGTTCCGATTTGCTTCCATATATTCGTGTGCTTCGCTGGCTTGAAATAGAGGTACCATAAAAACAATAATCGGTTGAATCTTTCCTTCCTTTCCGCATCCATCGGCCCGAAACCCCGGAGACAATCCACACACCTACGTAACAGAAGAATGGAAACAAAATGGAAAACATAAACATCTTGATTGTTGAAGAAAAGAAATCCGCTGCTGAACACCTTGAAAGACGGCTCAAAGAGCTAGAATACAGTGTTTGTGCGACGGCTCCAACCGGCGCAGAAGCGGTTGAAAAAGCGGCAGAAATGTTGCCCGATGTCGTTCTCATCAATGTAGATCTTGAAGGGGAAATGGATGGCATAGAAACCGCCAAACAGATACGGGCCTCCCTAGACATTCCGACCATATATCTGGCTGATTATCCAAACGACGTTTTCTGGGAGAAAAAAGATTTATTAAAACGAGCGGGGATAACCAATCCGTTTGACTATATCCCGCTGCCCCACGGAAGAAGACGATTATACTTGACGGTTGAGAGTACTGTATATCAGCATAAGATGGAAAGGGAAACCAAAGTAAAAGAACGGCAGCTCTCTACGATTCTTAACAGTATCAGTGACGCCGTGATTGCCACGGACCACAAGGAATTGGTAACATTTATGAATCCGGCCGCCGAACGGCTGACAGGGTGGCAACTAGAACAAGCTGCTAGCGTGAACATAAAGCAAATTTTCCAAATTGATACCGAGGGCGATTGTCCTATAACAACGGTTTTGAGAAATATGTTGGAGACAGGCACTGCTATCTCCCCGGAATCACTGACTGATGCTGAGGTAAAGGATAGTACCGTCTTTACTAGCAAATCGGGGCGAAAAATCCATATTGACTATAGCATCGCGCCCTCTGTCAATCACAAAGGAGAGGTGGTTGGCACGGTTATAGCCTTCCGAGATATCACTGACTATAAAGTGTTGGAGGAACAGTTAAAACAAACCATTCATCAACTTCAAGATCAGACCCAATTGATGGAAACCATTTTTAATAGTATCAGCGATGGGGTAATGGCCATTGATACGGATGGACAATACCTCATGGCTAATACCAGAGGGCAAGAGATGGTTGGTCCCCTGTCAGAGGAGATACCGATCGCTGACCGGCCTGAACATTATGGACTCTTTTATCCCGATGGTAAGACACTTTTTTCCGGAGATGAGTTGCCGATCGCGCGTGCCCTCCGTGGTGAAACAACGGACAATATCGAAATACTTGTATCCAACGATACCCAAGCGGAGGAGATTTTTATTAATGTTAATGGAAGACCCCTACTCGACGGGCAAGGCAATTTGAAAGGGGGCGTTATCGTTTTCCACGATATTACCGAGCTCAAGGCGACACAGACCAAATTGGAACAAACCATCAGCGAGTTACGCGATAAAACCCAACTGATGGAAACCGTTTTTGATAGTATGTCTGAGGGGATCGCTGTCTTCAGTGTAACGGGTCAAGTAATGTTCGTCAATCCAAGTATAAAACAGATGTTAGGTACGATGCCCCCGGATACATCCATCAGTAATTGGTCTGAAACCTATGGTGTTTTTTATCCTAACGAAGAAGGACACCTTCCAATCGACCGGCTTCTGTCCAGATATATCTTCCGGGGTAAGGCAATAAGGGATAGAGAGATTTTTGTGCGCAATGAGGGACAGATGGAGGGAATGCATCTCATGGCGAGTGGACTCCCCTTATTTGATGACAATCAGGGGGTTATCGGCTGTGTTGCCATTTTGCGCGATATCACAGAGAGTAAAGTCGCAGAGGCACAGTTGGAACAAACGATGCAGGAACTGCAAAATCAGGTCCAACTGATGGATGTCATTTTTAATAGTATCAGTGATGGCGTCGTTGTCACCGATCAAGAGGGAAATTTTCTACTTGTGAACCCAAGTGCAGAACGAATCGTCGGTATGGGGGCAACGGACACACCACCTGATCAATGGAGTGACACATACGGCACCTTTTATCCCGATCAAGTGACCCCTGTGCCTAACGAGGAACTGCCGCTCATTCAGGCAATGCAGGGACGGGTAACAGATGAAGTGGATCTGTTTATGCGCAATCCGGAAAATCCAGACGGCTGTTTTATCAATGTCACTGGAAGACCCCTACAGGACGAGCGAAACAGTGTGAGAGGCGGCGTCATTGTTTTCCGCGATGTGACGAAAACCAAGAGCACAGAGGCGAAATTAGAACAAACTGTTAGTGAACTGGAAGATCAGACGCGACTGATGGATATTATTTTTAATAATATGAGCGATGGGGTGGTTGTCGCCGACGACAAAGGGCAACACATCATGTCTAATCCAGCCGTACAACAGATGATCGGTCAACCTCTTGAGGAGCTAGACCTGCCTCGCGCATCTGAACAATATGGTGTTTTTCATCCCACGACAGAATCACTGTTTCCCTCAGACCAACTCCCACTCGCACGGGCTGTCAAGGGTGAGTCGACAGACAACATCGAAGTGCGTATAAACAATGAGCACCTGTCACAGGAGGTTTATCTCAGTGTGAATGGGAGACCGCTACTCGACGAAAATGGCGTTGCGAGAGGAGGCGTGGTCGTTGTCCGCGATATCACGGCGATTAAACAGACACAGATCCAGCTGGAAAATCAGACCCAACTTCTGGAAACCGTTTTTAATAATATGAACGATGGGGTGCTCGTTGCCAATGAAAATGGGGAATACATAATGGCTAACCCAGCCGCGGAACAGATGATTGGCGATCAACAATTTGATGAGCTAAATCTGCCCCAATCATCTGAGCAATACGGTCTTTTTGACCCCACCACAGGAGCCCTGTTTACCCCAGATCAACTTCCACTCAACCGTGCCGTCAAGGGTGAGTCGACAGACAACATCGAAATGCGTATAAACAACGAGCAACTATCGCAGGAGGTTTATGTCAGTGTCAATGGGAGACCGCTACTCGACGAAAATGGCGTTGCGAGAGGAGGCGTGGTCGTTGCCCGCGATATCACGGAGCTCAAACAGACACAGATCCAGCTGGAAAATCAGACCCAACTTCTGGAAACCATCTTTAATAATATGAGCGATGGAGTGGTCGTTGCGGATGAAAATGGGGAATACATAATGGCTAACCCAGCCGCGGAACAGATGAACGGTCAACGCTTTGATGAGCTAGATCTGCCCCGAGCATCCGATCAATACGGTATTTTTGACCCCACCACAGGATCATTGTTTCCTGAGGATCAACTCCCACTTACACGGGCCATCAAGGGTGAGTCAACAAACAACGTTGAAATGCATGTCAGGAACGAGCAACTGTCACAAGAGATCTATCTTAGTGTGAATGGGAGACCGCTACTCGACGAAAACGGCGTTGCGAGAGGAGGGGTGGTTGTTGCTCACAATATCACGGAGCTCAAACAGACACAGATCCAGTTGGAACAAACAATCACCGAACTACAAAATCAGACCCAATTACTGGAAATCGTTTTTAATAATATGAGCGATGGGGTGGTCGTTGCCGACGATAAGGGGAGATATGTCATGTATAATCAAACTGCCCAACAGATGGCCAATCAACAGTTGGAGCCCATAGACATCAAGGGCGCGCCTGAACGATTTGGTTTGTTTTACCCCGATCAAAAAACACCCTATCCCGCAGATGAACTTCCACTTACACGCACTCTCCGTGGCGAGGAGTCAGACAACGTCAATATGTTTATGTCCACCCCGAAAATGCAGGAGGGGCTCCATTTGAGCGTCAGCGCAAGACCCCTACACGATGCACAAGGCGTTGTGACCGGGGGCGTTTCCGTTTCACGCAATGTCACGGAACTCAGACAGACGGAGATCGAATTAAAAAAGATAGTGAGCCAACTCGAAGAACAGGGCAACCTGATGGAGTCCATTTTTAATAGTATCAGCGATGGGGTAGTTGTCGCCGATGCAAATGGGGCATTCACAATTTTTAATCCAAGTGCCGAAAAAATTATCGGAATCGGTGCAACAGAGACAACTCCTGATGAATGGAGTGATGAGTATGGTCTCTTTTTCCCCGATAGAGTGACCCTCTTTCCAGCAGAGGAACTGCCGCTCACGCGTGCCCTTCGAGGTGAGGCATCAGACGAGGTGGAGATGTTTGTACGCAACCCCAACGTGCCAGACGGCGTGTTTATCAGTGTCAGTGGGAGACCGCTACATGATGAAGCAGGCACTTACAAAGGAGGGGTGGCCGTTTTCCGCGATGTGACGCATCGAGTCATCGCAGAAGAAGCGTTGATGCAAGCATTCGCACAAGGACGACTGGAAATTGTCGAGACCATCCTCCACAATATCGGCAACGCAATCAACAGCGTAACAGTGGGACTTAACGTCCTCCAAGAGAATATCGTGGGGAATCAACTGATACACCGCTTCTCCGCACTCGCCGATATGGTCAAAGCACATCAACAGGATTGGGGCGATTTCATCAAAAATGACCCCAAAGGACAGCAGGTGCTCCCATTTATGATCGCACTCGCTTCAGATTTCACCAATCAGAATGAAAGGATGATCAAGACACTTGAGCGCGTCGGTGAAAGAGTCACGCACATCATAGATATCATCCGGACGCAAAGATCCTCTAACCAGTCCAGTATGACGCGGAAAACTGTCAACCTGCAGCAGGCAATCTGGAGCGCGGTCAAACTACAACAAGATTCGATCGACAAAAGAGGCATCCAAATAGACGTCGCCTGTGAAAATGTACCCCAAGAGATTAAGATTCAGGAGAGTCAATTTCAGCAAATGTTGGTGAATTTATTAAAAAATTCAATTGAAGCCATTGACGAACGCATTCAATCAGGCGGACTCAATGAAGCACCGTGCATCGAAATCAAAGCCTATATCAATGAGGATTTTCTCTATCTTGATGTTACCGATAACGGCATCGGTATTGAACAGAAAAACTCGAAGCTGATTTTCACCGCCGGTTATACAACCAAGGAATCAGGCACCGGGCTCGGTCTCCACTCCAGTGCCAATTTTGTGATTGGATCCGGCGGGAAAATTTACCCCCTGAGCGACGGCATCGGCAAAGGTACAACCATGCGAATTATGCTGCGGTGCTCCTCAATTCTGCCGTAGGACGATTTTCCCACATCTATTGAGGCACCCCCTGAAATTTGGATTAAGATAACGCAAGGTGCTAGTGATGTGAAATGCCGCAAAGCAAAAGAATGAAAACGAAATCGAGTCAACACCGCTCGCAGTGGCTTGTCACAATTTATTTGACAGTGTTTTGTCAAGATATGAATCTCGACCTACGATTTCTTAAAATGAGCCAAGGAGATTTTGATGGCAAACGCAAAAATTATGATCGTTGAAAGCGATACCGATGTTGCCAAAGATATCGAAGAACGATTAACAACATTAGGATACACCATTTGCGCTATAGTCTTTTCCAAGGCGCAAACGATTGCAAAAGTGATAGAGGCACGTCCCGATTTAGTCCTAATTGATATAGAAGTTGAAGGGGAAATGGATGGTGTCGATATTGCCCAGGAGATATATAATCGTTTCGACATTCCAGTGGTATATCTGACCAATTATGTCAACGAAGATTTATTGAAGAAGGTAAGAACAACTAGGGCATTTGGCCATGTTTTCAAACCGTATGGAACAGACCAATTACACCTGAGCATCGAAAACCATCTTTACTGGTATCAGGAAGATCAGCGATTCAGAAAAGGTGAACAGCAGCTTACTACGATTTGCAACAATATTAGTGACGCTGTAATTGCCACCGATCTAAAGGGATTGGTAACATTTATGAATCCAGCTGCCGAAAGTCTAACAGGTTGGCAACTGGAAGAAGCTGCTGGGATAAACATAAAGCAAGTTCTCCGTGTTGATACTAAAAAAGATTGTCCTGTAGCAGCGATTTTGAGGAGTATACGCTGTCCAGATACCCCGACCGCCCCAGAGGTGTCTACCGATTCAGCGGAGATCCATGAGGGCAGCCTCATTAGCAGATCGGATCAAGACATCCAAGTTAGCTATAATGCCGTGCCCTGGACCAATCAAAACGGGGAGTGCGTTGGCGTAGTTATAACCTGTCGAGACATCACCGACTATAAAGCAATCGAGGAAGAGTTAAATCAAACCATTCGTGACCTTCAAGCTCAGACCCAGTTGATAGAAGCCATCTTTAATAGTATTTCCGATGGAGTCGTCGCTATGGATACGGATGAACAATACTTTATACTTAACACAAGGGCACAAGAGATTATTGGCCCCCTAGAGAATATACCGATTATTAACCGGCCTCAGCACTATGGGCTCTTTCACCCCGATGGTAAAACGCTCTTTTCAGCAGATGAATTGCCGCTCGCGCGTGCGCTCCGCGGTGAAATAACGGACAATATCGAAATATTTGTGTCCAACGATACCTTAGCGAAGGATGTTTCTATTAATGTTAGTGGAAGACCTATACTCGACGAACAAGACAATTTGAAAGGGGGTGTTATCGCCTTCCACGATATTACCCAGCTCAAGGCTGAACAAACCGAATTGGAACAGGTCAGCGATGAGCTACGCAATCAAGTTAAATTGATGGAAACTGTTTTTAATAATATAAATGATGGAATCATTGTCCTTGATGCAGAGGGTCAAATATTGTTAGTCAATCCAAATTTGAAACGAATTTGCGGGTTGGTCCCACACGATGTGGACCCCAGCGCGTGGGCTGAAGCATACGGTATTTTTTATCCTGATAAAGCAACGTATGTTCCAACCGATCAGATGCCGATTATACGAGCCCTCCGGGGTGAAACAATAATCGATGAGGAGTTTTTTGTAAACAATGAATACCTGACAGATGGGATTCACGTCATATCCAGTGCATTTCCCTTATTTGATGAGAATCAGCAGATTATGGGCAGCGTGGGGATTACTCGTGACATCACAAAAGAAAAAACAGCAATGACACAGTTGGAACAAACAATGCAAGAACTGAAAAATCAGGTTCAACTGACGGATACCATTTTTAATAGTATCAGTGATGGGGTCGTCGCTGCCGATGCAAATGGGGCATTCACAATTTTTAATCCAAGTGCCGAAAAAATTATCGGAATCGGTGCAACAGAGACAACTCCTGATGAATGGAGTGATGAGTATGGTCTCTTTTTCCCCGATAGAGTGACCCCCTTTCCCACAGAGGAGCTGCCGCTCACGCGTGCCCTTCGAGGCGAGGCCTTAGACGAGATAGAGATGTTTGTACGTAACCCGAAAGTACCTGACGGTGTGTTTATTAGCGTCAGTGGGAGACCGCTACGGGACAAAACAAGCACTTACAAAGGAGGGGTGATCGTTTTCCGCGATGTGACGCA
Organism: Candidatus Poribacteria bacterium; assembly: GCA_965220385.1. Taxonomy (GTDB): domain Bacteria; phylum Poribacteria; class WGA-4E; order WGA-4E; family PCPOR2b; genus PCPOR2b. The sequence goes on from OZ244825.1 coordinate 4,733,010, forward strand.
TCAAGTCATCGCAGAAGAAGCGTTGACGCAAGCATTCGCACAAGGACGACTGGAAATCGTTGAAACTATCCTCCATAATATCGGTAACGCAATCAACAGCGTAACAGTAGGAATTAACGTCCTCCAAGAGAACATCATGGAGAATCAACTGATACACCGCTTCTCCGCACTCGCCGACATGGTCAAAGCACATCAACAGGATTGGGACGATTTCATCAAAAATGACCCCAAAGGACAGCAGGTACTCCCATTTATGATCGCACTCGCTTCAGATTTCACCAATCAAAATAAAAAGATGGTCAAGACCCTTGAGCGCGTCAATGAGAGAGTCACGCACATTATAGATATCGTCCGCACGCAAAAATCCTCTAATCAACCCAGTATGACGCGAAAAACTATCGACCTGCAGCAGGCAATCTGGAGTGCGGTCAAACTACAACAAGATTCGATCGGCAAAAGAGGTATCCAAGTCGATGTCGACTGCGAAAACGCCCCCCAAGAGATTAAGATTCAGGAGAGTCAATTTCAGCAAATGTTGGTGAATCTGTTAAAAAATTCGATTGAAGCCATTGACGAACGCATTCAATCGGGCAGTCTCAATGAAACACCACGCATTGAGATTAAAACCTATATCAACGAGGATTTTCTCTATCTTGATATTACCGATAACGGCATCGGTATTGAACAGAAAAACTCGAAGTTAATCTTCGCTGCCGGTTATACAACCAAGGAATCAGGCACCGGGCTCGGTCTCCACTCCAGTGCCAATTTTGTGATTGGATCCGGCGGGAAAATTTACCCCTTGAGCGACGGCATCAACAAAGGCACAACCATGCGAATTATGATGCGGTGCTCCTCAATTCTGCCGTAGGTCCACATCGTAGGCGGGGCATCTAGTTTCCCCGCCATCACCTTGCGAATAAACGCTAAATTCACGCCATCACCGCTCGCAGTGGATTGACAAATCCACTGCATATTTACAAAGAGGGCTTGGATATGACTATCCAAGCCGAGCGACTGGACAACTAGCAACTTGCGTATAATATAACCACCGGGATTATTGAATGGAATTAAAAGAAAATTGGAATTATCGTGTTTTGATTGTTGATGATGAAGACGGGATCCACAGCGACTTTAAAGATATGTTGAATCCCAACGGTACACAGACATTAACAGATCAGTTGGCAGAAGCCCTTCTCGACGAGGACTTACAAAATAGAAACGCCTTTCTGCCCCCCTTTGAACTGCTACATGCCACAAGCGGTGAGGAAGCGTACGATATCATACGCGCGGGAAAGGAATCAAATCGCCCGATTGCGGTTGCATACGTTGATGTCAGAATGCCACCGGGCATCGATGGCGTTGAAGCAATCCGTCGGATCAGAGGGATCGAGAAGGACATTGAACTGATCATTATGACCGCTTACACGGATAAACCGCTGCCTGAGATTGTCCGCGATATGGAGCTGCTTCACAAACTGCTCTATATCCGAAAGCCGTTTGCGCCGGAGGAGGTTCAGCAGATTACGCTTGCCTTGGTCGAAAAGTGGAATATCGAACAGGAATTAGCCAAAAAACAACAGCAAATCGTAACGAATCATCAAAACCTCGAAATCAGCCATCAACGGCTCGAAACGGTGCTTGATTCTGCAGCAGATGCAATCGGCATGTTCGATGACGAGGGACATCTACTGCTTGCAAATCAATACTATCAGCAGCTATTTGACTTAACGGAAGAGCAACTGAGGCAGATGCCGCCGGACGAACTCAGAGCCCGTATGGAGGAACGTTTCCAAGAGACAGAACCCTTGCAACCGGGGGGCGGGGCACACACTGAAAATCTTGAAAACATGGTGGAAGAGATTGGAGACGAGAGCCAGTCCGAACCGAGGTTATTTTATCGCTTGATTACCCCAGTGTCAAACAATCAAGGTGACTTTGCCGGTAATGTTGTCAGTTATCGTGATATGTCCAAAGAAACTGAGATTCAGCAGATGAGAACGGAGGTACTCCGCTTACGCACCGAACTTGAAACGACCTACTCCTTTGGTGAAATTGTCGGCAAAAGCCAAAACATGCAGCAGACATTCGCATTGATGCAACGGGCGACTGAAAGTGATATCACCGTCCTTATTTCAGGGGAAAGCGGTACTGGTAAAGAGTTGGTCGCAAGGGCAATCCACTTTAATAGCTCTCGAAAAGCAGGACCATTTGTTACAGTCAATTGCGCTGCCATTCCTGAGACACTCATTGAAAGTGAGCTGTTCGGGCATGAACGAGGCGCTTTCACCGGTGCCACAACGCAACGAATCGGCAAGTTTGAGCATGCGGATCGAGGGACTATCTTTCTGGATGAAATTGGTGATATGGAATTGGCTCTACAAGCGAAATTGTTGCGTGTCCTCCAAGAGCGGCAGATCCAGCACGTCGGCGGCACCACCAATATCCCAATTGACATCCGTGTGTTAACAGCGACAAATCAGAATTTAGAAGAGGCGGTGGAAGCGGGTCGATTCCGGACAGATCTGTACTACCGAATTGCTGCTTTCCCAATCGTGGTGCCGCCCCTTAAAGACCGGCGCGAAGATATTCCACTCTTGGCGAACCATTTCCTCAAAAAATTCGCCGAAAAAGTGACGAAATCCATTAAAGCGATTTCCGCCGATGCCTTACGATTATTGATGCAGCATGACTTTCCCGGCAACGTCCGCGAGCTGGAAAACATCATTGAACGCGCTGTTCTACTTGAGAACACAGAGCTGTTACAACCGAGCAGCCTGCCCCCACAGATGTTGACAATGATCTCTTCCCAACCTGCCGACTCCGCAGAAATCCTGCCGTTTGAGGAGGTTGAACGGCAAACATTGGCTCACGCGCTCAAGGTAATGAACAATAATGTCACGAAAGCCGCCGAAGCATTGAAAATCGATCGATCAACCCTTTATCGGAAATTGAAGTTGTATCAACTCACAGCGTCCGATTAAGGGCCCGAAGGACTGGCTTGAAACCGATCTGTCATTGTAATGAGGTACAGTTGACAACAAACGGGGGCGGTGGACTTTATCACAATCCGAGTCGTCTCTCCAAAGATAAGCCCAACTTGACTGTTCGCCCTACCCTGAAACTCTTATCCCACATCCCCCATCCACTGTTTTAATCTGTATCCACCCCCAACGATTCGGCGAGCGCCTCTAACCTTTCCCAAAGCGCGTCGGCGATGGGAATGCCGTCGCGTCCGCGGGCTTCTTCCGCCCGTGCCTCAAGATCGCCGGGGAGTATCACCTCATCGAAACCGGGTGCCGGTGGCACAGATCGGATCTGATTTCCCAGATCCCCGATTCGCGTTGAGTAGTCCGTCAACGACTGAAACAGATCCGCCTTCATGGCCATCATGGTAACACCGGAGTGCCGAAAGATGACACCGCCCCGCTTCTCCTCGTTAGAAAAGGCATCCGCCCCAGACAGGATCCGTCCAAAGAATTCTACCGCCAACATCAAGGCATACCCTTTGTGCTCTCCAAAGGGTAGCAACGAACCACCCTCCAAATAATCCATCGGATTCGTGGAAGGATTCCCATCTTTGTCGACAATGCTGCCCGGTGGCAGCTGTGCGTTTCTGTCTCGCGCTGTGAGAACTTTACTCCCCGCAACAACCGTTGTGGCATAATCAATAATTATGGGGGGGCCATCACCAACCGGGAAGCCCATACCAATTGGATTCGTGCTCAGAACCGGCTCCCGCCCACCAAAGGGGACAGCGACCGGCTGTTCTGCGCCGAACCCACCAGCCCAAATTATGGATAGCATCCCGTTCGCGGCTGCGATCTCGGCATATTCACCCAGGCGTCCGATATGGTTTATCTGAACAGCACTTACAACCGCAACGTTGTGGCTTTTAGCTTTCTCTATTGCAACCTCCATCGCATACTTAGCTGTCACATGCCCAAAGGTCCAGTTCCCCGCTATAAGTGCGCTTGTGGCGTCCTCTTGCCGGATTTGGGGCCAAGCGGTGGGGACAATCTCACCATCTTGAATCTTCTCGACGTAGCTCGGCAGATGCAGGATGCCGTGTGTGTCAACACCGCGCAAGGTTGATAAAACCAACGCTTCCGCAACACGGTTGGCGTTACGTTCATCGGCTCCCGCAGCGAGCAGTGCCTCACGAATCAATTTGTTAAGTTCAGCAGTTGTCTTTATAACCACTATTAAGATCCTCCTCAGAATAGTGCCAATTATAGTAGATTTTTGAATAATGAGACACTCCAAACCGCATCGCATTGTCCCCAGGCCCGGTAGGTGCGGTTTGTAACCGCACCGCATCCCGATGCCGTTCCGAAATTTTCGCAGTTTTCGTGTGGGATGTCCACGTGCTTTTCTGTTGATTCACGCCATACACTATAGCATGTATCCTTAACGCAATCAATCAGATTCAAAGATTTCTTTCCGCGTCAAGAGGGGGGCGCAGGGTCATTTATGGTGAATTATAGAAATAAGTGGACATTACCAATAACTCCAACCTTCGCGAAGGTTCCAAAGTCCCCCCTCTGATAAGGGGGAAAGACAAGTTGCTTGGAATTTCGATTCATCGGGGATGCCCCTCTCACAGATGTTTGCCCTTCGCAGTTTCTATCTGTGTGAATCAGCGTTAATCTGCGTCCTTACCTCCGATGCTTTACCTATTACGTATCACGCTTGCGTTCTCACATGTCGCCCCTCCGGGGCTAACAGCAAATGCACCTCCGCTGCGTCCGGCTTCCGTTTTTTAATCCGCGTAATCCCTAAATCCGTGTTAATCCGCGATTCAGACAATCCGCGCCGGTCACCCCTCCGGTGCTATGGTGAATTAGAGAAATCAGTAGACATTTACCAGTACTCCGTCCCTCGTGCAGTATTCAAAGTCCCCCTGATAAGGGGTACCTCCCGCCTGTTCCGTTCCTGCCTGCCCCGATGTATCGGGGAGAATCCCGGCGAGTCGGGACCTGCTCTCGCTTCTTAGTCCCGATTCATCGGGGGCTCCGACAAGCCGGGAGCAGGCAGGCGGGACAGGCTGTGAAACATCAAAACTATTGGCTCTTCGGTGCCTTTAGCCCCGGAGGGGCGGCATGTTTATAGAATACAGGACAACCAAACACCCAAAGCCCCGAAGGGGCGACATGTGCAGCCAAAGGGTACAACCAATGAGCTACCCTAATGAATCAATGAATGCTTCAACAATGTGGGAAAGACCCTCTCACTAAATAGTACCAAAGGTTAATATGTATACTTATTTGTATGGTTCACCATAAATGACCCTAAGGGGTGCGCAAAACCTCTTGACGTAGTAATTCACGCTGTGCTAGGATTCACAAAGCACTAATTTTGGTTAGCGTCCATCTCATTCAAGTACAGCAAATCATCAGAACAACAAGGAGAATTCTATTTTGGCTAAAAAATTTAGAGTGGGTATCATTGCAAGCGGCCGTATTGCACGGGCACACGGTCAAGGTTGGACAGAATGTAATCGCACTGAAATCGTTGCGATTGCCGATTCTCATCCCGAAGCACTGGCAAGTTATGCAGAAGATTTCAATGTTAAAAGCCAGTATCTCGACTACCGGGAGATGATGGAAAAGGAGGATCTGGACATAGTCAGCGTCTGCTCATGGAATCCACAACACGCTGAGATGACGATTGCGGCAGCGGTTCACAAACCCCAAGTGATACTCTGCGAGAAACCGATGGCTTGCTCGCTGGGAGAAGCCGAAGCGATGATAATCGCCTGTGAACGTAACGATGTCAAATTTGCGATCGGTCATCAACGTCGTTTCTATTCTTCGTGGCAGGAAGCGAGACGACTCCTTGCAGACGGTGCTATCGGCGAACCGCGCCGGCTCTGGTCCTCGGTAAGAGCGGGGATGCTGAACACAGGAACTCACTGCGTCGATTTCCAACTCTTTGTCCTCGGCGATCCAGAGGCGGAGTGGGTCATGGGGTCTGTGGAACGCAAAACCGACCACTACCTCTTCGGGCATCGGGTCGAAGATCGCTGCTGCGGACTGATTGGATATCCGAACGACGTGGAAGGTGTCATTGAGAACGAGGTCCCCATCAGCGGTGGACTCTATCAGGTCGGTGCTACGGTATACGGCAGCGACGGTATGATGGATATCAACGATAATAGCCTGAAATATATGACCCCGAAAAAGGCGGGGTGGCAGGTGTTTGAGCCGACCGAAAAAAATCAGACTGGATATGGCAGCGCCTTCACAAGTCAGGCGTATGCAGTTTGCGACTGGATCGACGGCAAGATTGATGACTATCCGGGCCAAGCAAAATACGGGAAGGCTGCGCTGGAGCTTATGATGGCGGTCTACGAATCAGCCCGTATGCACGAGCGGGTGCGACTGCCCTTAGAGACCCGCGCCAACCCACTGGATGTGGCGGTGGAAACCGGTGCTATCCCTGTTGAACGTCCCGGTCAATGGGACGAACGCTCTTTCCTAGTACGCGGCGAATCGATGACCTGGATCAAATAGACTGTAAGGTGCCGCATGAGCAATCCAGAGGTGCAAATCGTCACCCTCCCGCCCAACGATGAAAGAACGATTGAACAGGTCGCAGCACTGCTGATTGAGGGATTCAAAGCACACGCGCCACACGCTTGGCCCAACAGAGCAGCTGCTCTGGAGGAGGTGCGAGAATCCTTTGGCGGAGACCGCATCAGCCGCATCGCCCTTGACGATAGCGGCGAAATCGTAGGCTGGATCGGTGGATTGAGCCACTATGATGGAAATGTCTGGGAAATCCATCCATTGGTCGTTAAACCGAGCCGACAAGGGCGTGGGATCGGGACGCAACTCGTGCGCGACTTTGAGGACCTTGTCCAACAACGAGGGGGCTTGACAATTTGGGTGGGGACCGACGACGAGGACAGCATGACAACCCTTGCAGACACCAATCTTTATCCCAACCTCCTCGATCATCTGGCACAAATCAGAAATTTACGTCGCCATCCATACGAGTTTTATCAGAAACTCGGTTTCGTCGTTGCGGGTGTGATGCCCGATGCGAATGGACGTGGAAAGCCGGACATCTTTCTCGCAAAACGAGTTGGTGAATAAACTGGTCAATCTAGCCTAAGCACAGATTTATAGGATTCAACAATATTTGCAAACACATCCGTAAGGAGAACCTTCCAATGCAACAACTCATCCTCATCGGCGATTCAATTCGCATGGGCTATCAAGCTGATGTGATTCGTGAGCTCGCCAACCTTGCCGATGTTTGGGCACCGACACAGAACGGCGGGAATAGCGCGAATATTCTTCAACATCTCGACGAGTGGATTATCTCTCGACCGCCCGATGTCGTTCATATCAACTGCGGGCTGCACGATTTGAGAAAAGATTTTGATACCGGCGAGCCAGCTATCCCGATTAATCAGTACGAATCCAATCTCCGCGCTTTGCTCAAACGTATTTTGGCGGAAACCAACTGCACTGTCATCTGGGCGATGACCACGCCTGTCAACGAGATTTGGCATCATGAGCGGAAGGGGTTCGATCGACTGGAAGCCGATGTCGCCGCGTATAATGCCGTCGCTTGCGAGGTCGCAGACAATTTGGATATCCCGATTAACGACCTGTTTAGCGTCATCACAGATGCGGGGCGGGACAGCTATCTAACACCGGATGGCGTCCATTTCACCCCCGAAGGTAGCGCGTTGCTCGGCAAAGCAGTCGCCGAATTTGTCAAGCCGTACCTCACAACACCTAGGGTCATTTAGTTTTACTGTAGGAGGGATCTCCGAATCCCGACACCTCACTGTAGGAGGGATCTCCCGGTTGCGCCTTTTCAAACAAAATGGGTAATAAGCCGAAAACTGAATAGCCCTACACAACACCGGATTAAACTCGACAACGAGGAAATAGTATGGACAAAGATACAATCCGAGTCGCATCAATCGCAATGCACAGCACTATGGGCGACCCGTCCACCAACCTAGCGCGTGTGGCGGAATGGGCGCACAAAGCGCACGCACAAGGCGCAGCCTTTGGGATTTTCCCGGAGGAGTGCATCACCGGGTCAATGAACAAGTCTGACCTAACGTTCGAGGAAGCGCGGAAGATTGCCGCAGCCGCAGCAGAGGAATCAGTGCCATTTCTGGAATCCCTTTCCCGCAAATTACAGATGACGCTGGTGGTTGGTACGATTGAGCCATTTGGAGACCAGCTTCGCAATAGTGCCCTCATCGTCGGACCTGAAGGATATCTGGCAACCTTTTCAAAGCTCCATCTGCCCAATCCGAATGAGCGGGAATGGTTTGTACCCGGCGATACGTTTCCGGTGGTCGCCTCGCAGGGCTGGACGTTTGGTGTGGGGATCTGCTACGATTTGCGTTTCCCTGAACTTTTTCGCAGCGCGGCGCAGAAGGGGGCGGAACTCTTTTTCATCCCCGTCGGCGGCAGTGGGGCGACGGAAAAGATTTCCAACAACGGAGATCAGCGTGAGCAAGCCGAGCTTCACAAAGAATTAGCGATGCAGCTGCTACCGGGACGCGCTGTCGATAATGCCCTCCATATCTTTTATGCAAATCAGTCGGGGCACAGCGGCAATGCTTGGTTTCCGGGGTTATGTTTGGCTATAGATCCAAGCGGAGAACTGATTGATGAATATCTCCCAGACGAAGGGATGATCGTCACAGAAGTCAAAAGGGAGATAGCAGATAGGGCAAGGGCTTCCGCTAGCTGCACCGTTGATGAGGCAAGACCCACGGTCTACGAGGCAGCCCAACTGGTGAAAGGAGAATAGTTTATTCGTCTATTCAATCAACGTAGCTAAAACGCCCCGGAGCGTTTGGCTTCCTTGGCTTTCTCTTCATCTACAAAGGCAAGTAAAATCAACCCCACAATGAAGAAGACCATCAGTGAAACAATGGCTAATCGTGATGTTCCAGTAATTTGGCGTATGATGGCAAACACCAAGGGACCCCAAATCGCTGAGAATTTACTAAAGACAGAATAAAATCCGTAAAACTCAGCGGAGGCTTCCTTGGGAACCATCGCCCCGTAAAAGGAACGACTGAGTGCCTGTGAGCCACTGAGCACGATTCCTACAACGATCCCCAAGATAAAAAACTCCGTAACGGTATGTAGAAAATAGGCATAGGTGACAACCCCACTCCAGAGGAGTAACGTTAACATCAAAGCCCGTTTCGCACCGATCTTACCGGCGATTCTACCGAATAGTAAGGCGCCGCCAGCAGCGATAATCTGAATCATCAGCAACGTGACCATCAAGACGGTTGCAGAAAATTTCAATTCTTCTTTCCCGTAAATCGTTGCCATCTTGATTACCGTCTGAATCCCGTCGTTATAGATCATGAAAGCAATTAAGAACAGCAGCAGATGTTTGAAACGTCGAACCCTTCTAATCGTTGCGAGGGTTCGCGTTATGCCAATGGCGGCATAAGCGACTATCTTCGGTTGCGATTGGTACTTTTCAGGCATTACCTCTATCGCCCCCGCCTCCTTCAGTTTCTTGAGCGTAAAGAGCGTAAAGCCCGCCCACCATAAACCTGTCATTCCCAGTCCAATCCGGGCTGCCAGTCCTTGACCAATCCCAATGATTCCACCGCCGGCAACCAGTCCCAACGTAATGGCGAATTGCAATCCACCGCCGATGTAGCCGTAGGAAAATCCTTTACTTGATACCCAGTCTATTTTATCTTCCGAGGCAATCTGAGGCAGAAACGCGTCATAGAAGACATTCGCTGATACATACCCGATCTGTGCGATTAGAAATAGGGTGGCGGTCTTCCATATATCCCCGGGCTGACAAAAGTAGAGGAGCGTTGCACAGATGCTGCCCATATAGGCAAATGTGATCAGGAATTTTTTCTTAGATGAGGAGAAGTCTGATATAGTACCGAGAATAGGAGCAAACAGAAAGACAAACAGCGCCGCGGCACTTGCCAGATACGCCCAGAGAGCAGCTGCGCTGACAACGGTGTTACCGATTTGGACACCGCCTTCGCCCACAATCCCGTCGGCGAAATAGATCGGTAAAACGCCTGCCACTACTGTGGTTACATAGGCAGAGTTTGCCCAGTCATACATACACCAACCGAAAATCTGGGAATCACCTGAACCATTCTGCTGATTTTGCTGCTCTATCTGTGTCACCTATTAGTTCCTTTTATACGTGATTGTTTTTTGAAGAAAGTGATCTCAGCCAGTCGCCAATTAAGAAAGGGGAGTAGACAAGGAAGAAAAAGACGAGCGCCACACCATCTAAAATGGGTATATACCAGGGCCAAGGCGCAAAGAAGAAGGGGGATTTCGTATCCGGTGGCTCGCAAATGAACATGTAGTTAGATTTCAACAATAAGTTGACGCCTGCGATAACCACCACATAGAGGTTGACAAGCAGGAACGAACGCAATAGCCCCTTGAGAGTGGGGCGCATTCTCAGTCCCCACGTCGCAAACAGTACACTGACAACAATGCCATCATGCGCAATGAAATACTGGAAAAAACGGTAGCTCGGGAAATCAACCCAAAGTTGAGGCGTGATAATAGCATTTAATGCGCCGACGATTCCCCAGAAATAACTGACTTCATAAAGGGTCTGATTCCGACGTAATAGTGCAAACGCCACGATAAAGACTACAACGCCACAGATGTGGAGAGGCAGATATCTTTGCAGAAACACACCGAGCGATTGCACCGTTGCCGCACGGTAAATCCAATGCCCAACTTCATTCACGATTAATATCGCGCTCAAAAGGTAGCAAATCATATTCGTTACTACCGATGAATCCACTTTTCTCGCGAGTATCGATAGTGTAATAGGCAGCGCGATTGTCAAGGCTAACACGACGATATGAGAAACGCCAAGAAATTGAAATTCGGAGGTTGGCACGGCTGCTCGCCTCTCGATCATCCATCTACGAAACTCGGTCTAACGCCCGGTATCCGATGTCACTCCGAAAATGGGCTTGATCAAAGTGGATCTCCGCCACCCCGCGATACGCACCTTCAATCGCAGATCTGATGTCAGGGGCGAGCGCGGTGATGCCGAGTACCCGACCACCTCCCGTGGCGATGTCTCCGTTTTTCATCTGAGTTCCTGCATGAAAGACTGTCACGTTCTCCAGTGCATTGGCGCGATCCAGCCCACTAATCACCTTGCCCGTTTCGTAAGGGGCAGGATACCCACCTGACGCCATTACCACACACGTTGCGACTTCGGGCTTCCACTTGCATTCAACCTTATCCAAAGTTCCATCAATGCAGGCTTCCAGCATCGGCACGAGGTCGCTCTCCATGCGGGTTAGCAATACCTGCGCTTCTGGGTCACCAAGCCGGCAGTTAAACTCGATCACTTTAGGTCCCGCGTCAGTAATCATCAACCCGACATACAAAATGCCCTTGAAGGTGCGTCCCTCAGACGCCATCCCGTTGATAGCTGGGCGCACAATCGTATCCATAACCTGCTCGCTGAGTTCGGGTGTCATCACCGGTGCCGGTGAGTACGCCCCCATACCCCCGGTATTTTTGCCAAGATCACCGTCTAAGGACATTTTGTGGTCTTGCGAACTCACAAAAGGAAGAGTGTGCACACCATCCGTTAAGACCGTGAAGCTGGCTTCCTCACCAAATAACGCCTCTTCGATTACCACCTTGTCTCCGGCATTCCCAAAGTTCCGATCAACCATGATTTCCTGAACCGCTTTGACGGCGGCATCAAGCGTTAGTCCCGGAATAACGCCTTTCCCTGCAGCCAATCCATCCGCTTTGATAAAGACCGGTGCGTTAAGAGCTTCAAGGTAGGCGATTGCTGCGTCTGCCTCCCCGAACGTGCGGTGTACGGCGGTGGGGATACCATTCTCTGTCATCAATCGTTTTGCGAAATCCTTGCTCGCCTCAAGGATCGCGGCTTTCCGGTCCGGTCCAAACGCTCGGAGTCCCCGTGTTTGAAAGACATCCACAATCCCTTTTGCCAACGGATCTTCGGGACCAACGACGGTCAGGTCTATCTTTTCCGTTTCCGCAAAGTCCGCAAGCCCTGAAAAGTCGTCCTCTAAGGGAATTGATCGGCAGTCAGCGATTTGGGCGATACCCGGATTCCCCGGCACACAGTACACCTTCTCAACAAGCGGACTTTGTACAATCTTCCAGACAAACGTGTGCTCTCTAGCACCACTCCCAACAACTAAAATTCTCATCGAGTTCTCCTTGATCTGGGTTGATAGGCTCCGTTAATTGTTTGAATCACAGATTAAGTGGATTAAAGGATTACACGGATTCAAAAAGTATTGACGATGGCATTACTACGTTTCCCCTGCAAATTGTAGCACGTCATCAATGAACGATTGATCTAGATACATACCGTTATCACGCAACGCGTCCAAAAACGGCTTGATGGCATCAGTTAACCCTTTTTTCTTTGCCTCCAGCAATACTCCAACCGTGCCCCTGACCGGCAATCCGATCCGTTTGGCTTCCTCCCGTGCTTTCTTTTCATCAATAATTACGAGATGTGGATCGTGTTCTTCTGCAAGGGCTAAAACTGAGGCTTCGCCCCGATCGAGTCTACCATAAACTGATGCGCTTTGTGGGTCAGTCAACGACACAGTTCTAATCCACGGCGCACCGTTGAGTGAGGAACGGCGAGCTATCGTATCAGTTCCGAGAAACTCTTCTTGGACCTCTTCTGGTATCCACACATCTGTATAGAGTTCCCGTAACAGAGGAAGGAGGTTGAGTATCCAAAGAAAAACAAGCGGACTATTATTGATGATCACTGGCTTTGTGGGCATTGACAAAATCCGATGCAAGTTCCTCTGCTGTTTCTCCAATAGGAGAGAGTTCGTGCTGACCCATAAGAAGGAGAAACTCGGAATATGGCATACCCGCTAATCGGGCAGCAAGCCCGGTGCTGAGTTCACCGGTTTCGTAACCTTTCAATGCTAATGCGAGACGGGTCTCTTTTTCAAGTCCAATAGGCTCTGCTTTGGGGTTCAGCATGGCAGCGATGTCTTCCGGCAACCGAATCCCTGTTTTCCGCTCAAAATCTGCGACACTTTTGTAGATTTTGTGAAATAGCGCAATGATATTCACACCCAAAATTGCGGCAACGGTCAAATCCACTTTGGCATTTCCCCAGTGCTGCAGATGTAACCATGCCACGCCGCAATTGCCATAGGCGAGTCCACTATCTGGATTCAGCTTTATCGCCGCGTTATAGTCATCCATGGCACGGTGAATATCAATTTTACTGAGGTAGACATTACCACGATGGGCATACGCTTCGGCTAACTCTGGATTTAGCCCTATTGCTGTGCTATAGTCTTGGATGGCATAGAGAATCTCCCCTTTTTTGTGATAAGCCACCCCACGATGGGTATAAGCGTTAGCATAATTGGGATTCAGTTGTATCGCTTTAGTATAGTCTGCAATGGCACGGTCATAATCGCCTTTCGCCCCGTAAGCCACTCCACGATTGAAATAGGCGTCAGCATAATTGGGATTCAGTTGTATCGCTTTAGTATAGTCTGCAATGGCACGGTCATAATCGCCTTTCGCCCCGTAAGCCACTCCGCGATTGAAATAACCTTCGGCATAATCAGGTTTGAGCTCTATCGCCCTGTTACAGTCGTCGAGGACCTGTTCAAACTCACCTGTTTTAAGATAAGCAGCACCGCGATTGAAATAGGCATCAGCATAATTGGGATTCAGTTGTATCGCTTTAGTATAGTCTGCAATGGCACGGTCAAAGCCACCTTTGCTCTCGTAAGCAACCCCTCGGTTGTTATAGGTATAGATGCTATTCGGGTTGAGTTCAATCGCATGTGAGTAGACTTCTATCGCCCTGTTTATCTGCTCAAGCATCACTAAAACGTTACCTTGCTGGAATGCCAATTCAGCGCGTAGTTCTTTTTCAGTTGTCCTAGACGGTGCCTCCATCTGAGCCTGCATTTTGTCAACGGCTTCTTGAATGCTTTCCGCCACATTTTGCCAACCCATTCTATCAGGAAACCATTCGTTAATAGGCTTACCCTCGGCAGGCAGCGCTTGGAAATCGCTGAGTTGATGATTTAGCCAATCACAACGTTCAAGGATGATGGGGATGACTCTTATCTGTGCGCTCAATGCTTCCGCCAATTCCCTGTTACAGTCTTCAGACGCCAGACTTGCAGCAGAAACGAGGTAGCACAGAATATCCGAAGCGTTAAGGGAGTTGGAAATCTTTTGATACCACTCGTCGCTTGGACGGCTTTCATTATCGTCCCAAAATTTTATCACGCCTTTTTTTTTCATTACACCAAGGCACGTAATCAATTTTTCCTTTGCTGCTTTATCTGTATGTGCATAGGTAATGAATATCTTTAAGGGCTTATTCATCTTTTTCCTCTGTCTGAATCTGGATTCTCAGGATTTTTGGATGTATCGTTTCTTATTCCTATACCAATCCAACTCTTTAACCCTCATCAGCATTGTATTATTTACTATAAAAAAGTTATGCTACCTCCTGACCCAATGCAGCCCGGTAGTCCCTGACAGATCGTTCAAGCCCCACATAAAGGGCATGCGCCATCAGGTGATGACCAATCGAAACCTCAAGTAAACCCCGGAGATTCCTCATACGCGGCAGATTTTCCAAATTGAGATCATGCCCGGCATTGATACCGAGACCTAAGCTGACAGCCTTTTCAGCAGCTCTAACGAGCAAGCCAAATTCGTGTGCGATCTCCTGCTCTGTTTTCGCCCACGCATAAGGCGCTGTGTAGAATTCAACCCGATCCGCACCCACTTCCTTCGCTAATTCGACTTGATGCAGGTCTGTGCCGCTAAATAGACTCACACGGATGCCCGCATCTTTGAGCCGTTGAATGACCGGTTTGAGCCCCTCACCTTCTGCCATCAGATCCCAACCGTGGTCGCTTGTCACCTCACCCGGCGTGACGGGAACAAGTGTGCATTGGTCCGGCTGCACCTCTATCACCATATCCAACAGATCAGGTCGGGGATCGCCCTCAATGTTATATTCGACTGTAACCATCTCGGCAATTTCGTAGACATCATGAGGCTTGATGTGTCGTTGATCTTCCCGCGGGTGCACCGTGATCCCCTGTGCGCCGGAATTGATGCAGGTCCGTACCGCTTGAATGACATTTGGAACATCTTCGCCTCTGGAATTTCTTAGCGTTGCAACCTTATTGACGTTCACACTCAGGTTAATCATTATCTTCTCCCTCTATTACCATGTTTTAAGGTTCTCATTATGCAAATTTGAGGTGGGATTGTCAACCATAATTGTTTGGACTGGTGTTAAGGAAATTTACTTGACATGAACACTTATGTGATGTATTATAACAGGTCTATCTGCCATAATTTTCAACGAATGTAGTGTCCTCGAAGTAAGGGTAACAGATTCCCACTAAATGATTTTCCTTCCTGAACCTTCATCTCATCGAAATGTTTCAGCAAGTAATCATTAAGTCTCGCACGATTGGACGGACATTCTCCTGTGTCCGCCGATCCACTCTGAAAAAGTGTTTTCATTGATTCAGGGATACATAGGCAGGACACTATCTTAAAGTAAAAGAAGATCAATGATAAAGTAAACAAGAATCGCAGCAAGAGCAACAAAGAGATACGGATTATCGGAATGTAGTAAAATAAGAAAGGCTAACATGAAAGGAAAGATAGGTATTCCGAAAAAGCAAGGACTTTATAACCCCGCCTACGAACATGATGCCTGCGGTATCGGTTTTGTCGTCAGCATCAACGGTAAAAAATCGAATACGCTCGTGCGTCAGGCACTGGATGCGCTGGTTTGCCTCGACCATCGGGGTGCTCGCGGTGCCGAAGAAAATACCGGCGACGGTGCCGGTATCCTGATGCAGATCCCGCATAACTTCCTCCAACACGCCTGCAAAGATGTAGGAATTGATCTGCCTGACCCAAAACAGTACGGCGTTGGCATGGTGTTTTTTACCAAGACTGAGGACGGCGAACTCCTTCAACGCTGCAAGCAAAAATTGGAAGAAATCGTTACTGAAGAGGGCCAGACAGTTTTAGGCTGGCGCAAAGTTCCCACCGATAATTCCTATCTGGGACCGATTTCCCGCTCCTCCGAGCCTGCGGTATGGCAGATTTTTGTCGGCAGAAATCCCAACATCGAAGATGACCTCGCCTTTGAGCGTAAATTGTATGTGATTCGGAAGCGTGCCTCCAATATTATCCGATACGGCGGGATGGATGAAGATTTCTACATTCCGAGCCTATCTAACCGAACCATCGTCTATAAGGGGATGCTCACACCGATGCAGGTCCCCGAATTCTACCCCGAACTGAAAGATTCTCGGATGGACGCATCAATTGTCCTACTCCATTCCCGATTTTCGACGAATACTTTCCCAAGCTGGGCGCGTTCCCATCCGTACCGCTACATGATTCATAACGGCGAAATCAATACCGTGCGCGGGAACCAGAACTGGATGAAAACCCGTCAGGCGATGTTAGCGTCTGAGTTGTTCGGTGATGATCTCCCGAAACTTTTCCCCATCCTCGACGAGGACGGAAGCGATACCGCCATCTTCGATAACTGTCTGGAATTTCTCGCACTCTCTGGTCGGTCGCTGCCCCACTCCGTGATGATGATGATTCCAGAGCCGTGGGAAAACCACGAAACCATGAGTCCTGAGAAGCGCGCATTTTATGAATACCACAGCTGTTTAATGGAGCCGTGGGATGGTCCTGCATCCATCGCTTTTACCGATGGCACGGTTGTCGGTGCTTCCCTAGACCGGAACGGTTTCCGGCCCTCCCGTTACTACATCACAAATGACGATATGCTCGTGTTGGCTTCGGAAACCGGAGTGCTGGATATACCCGCTGAACGAGTTGTCTATAAAGGGCGCCTTCAACCGGGTCGGATCCTTCTGATTGATACGGAGGAAGGACGCATCATCAGTGATGATGAAGCTAAGGATGAAATTGCCGCTGAACATCCGTATGGTCAGTGGCTAAACGAACATCTCACTCCGCTGAAAGATCTACCGACGGTTGAGCCGAAAGCACCTGAGAAGAACCACGAGAAAATACTGCAACGCCAACAGGCATTTGGATATACATTTGAGGATCAGCGTATCTTCCTTGGACCTATGTCGAAAATCGGTCGCGATCCTGTCGGCTCGATGGGGAATGACGCCTCTTTGGCGGTACTCTCTAATCGACCGCAGCTGCTTTATAACTACTTCAAACAGCTATTCGCACAAGTCACCAATCCCCCGCTGGATCCGCTCAAGGAAGAGATTATCACTTCGTCTGAAACAACGATAGGCCCTGAACGCAATCTGCTCGTGCCAGAGCCAGAGAGCTGCCGTCAGATTCACCTTGACACGCCAGTTATTTCAGATGAGGAGTTAGAGCAGTTGCGCCGGGTCGATCTGCCCGGGCTCAAATCTACTACCTTGCCAATCCTGTTCAACGTCGCCGATGGAGAACGCGGACTTGAAACAGCGATGGAGGAACTCTTTCAAGCTGCCGATCGCGCGATTGAAGATGGCTACACTATTATCATCTTGTCTGACCGCGGCGTTAATGAAAAATCTGCACCTATCCCAGCGCTGCTGGCTGTTGCGGGTCTCCACCATCATCTAATCCGATGCGGCACACGCACGAAAGTCGGCATTGCGCTTGAATCGGGTGAACCCCGCGAAGTGCATCACTTCTGCCTACTGACCGGTTACGGCGTCCAAGCAGTTAATCCCTACATGGCGTTTGAAAGTCTCGCGGATATGATCGCCGAAGGACAGTTGACGGATATCGAGTATCAAGATGCAGTCAAAGGATTCATCAAATCAGCAACTAAAGGCGTGGTTAAGGTCATGGCAAAGATGGGAATTTCAACCATTAAGTCATACCGAGGCGCGCAAATTTTTGAGGCTATCGGCATCAAACAAGAGGTCGTTGACCGTTACTTCACCTGGACAGAGACTCGCGTGGAAGGAATCGGGCTTGATGTTATCGCTCGCGAAGCGCTAATGCGTCATCGTGCAGCCTTCCCAGAAATTCCTGTTGACAACCGCACCCTCGATGTCGGCGGACATTTCCAATGGCGACAAGATGGTGAATATCACCTGTTCAATCCAGCCACGGTTCATAAACTGCAGCTGGCTGCCCGAACCAACAAATACGAGGTTTATAAGGACTACGCAAAGCTGATTAATGACTATTCTCGGAACATGGCGACGCTACGCGGACTCCTGGACCTGAAGTTTCCCAACGAACCGATCCCGATTGACGAAGTAGAACCGGTTGAGGCAATCTGCAAACGTTTCAAGAGCGGTGCCATGTCTTACGGCTCCATTAGCAAGGAAGCACACGAAGCGTTAGCGATCGCGATGAACCGTATCGGCGGAAAGAGCAATACCGGTGAGGGAGGCGAGGATCCGGCGCGATATTTCCTCGAACCCAACGGCGACTCCAAGAATAGTGCTATTAAGCAGGTCGCCTCCGGCAGATTCGGCGTCACCAGTAACTACTTAGTGAATGCACAGGAACTTCAGATCAAAATGGCGCAGGGCGCCAAGCCCGGTGAAGGCGGTGAGCTGCCCGGCAGGAAAGTCTATCCGTGGATCGCTACGGTGCGTCACTCAACACCGGGAGTTGAACTGATTTCACCACCACCGCACCACGACATCTATTCCATTGAAGATCTCGCCCAACTCATCCACGATCTGAAAAACTCGAACCACCACGCACGGATTAACGTTAAGTTGGTATCCGAAGTTGGGGTCGGTACTATCGCCGCCGGTGTGGCAAAAGGACACGCAGATGTCGTGTTAATCAGCGGACTGGATGGCGGCACCGGCGCTTCGCCACAGACCAGCATCAAGCACGCTGGTTTGCCTTGGGAACTTGGAGTGGCGGAAACCCATCAGACTCTAGTGCTGAACAATTTGCGTTCTCGTATTATCGTCGAAACGGATGGCCAACTCA
Source organism: Candidatus Poribacteria bacterium (assembly GCA_965220385.1). Taxonomy (GTDB): domain Bacteria; phylum Poribacteria; class WGA-4E; order WGA-4E; family PCPOR2b; genus PCPOR2b. The sequence goes on from OZ244825.1 coordinate 4,752,002, forward strand.
AAACCGGGCGAGATGTTATTGTCGCTGCGCTGCTGGGTGCCGAAGAGTTCGGTTTTGCGACCACAGCACTCGTGACGCTCGGCTGTATCATGATGCGCGTCTGCCACTTGGATACCTGTCCGGTAGGTGTAGCAACGCAAAATCCAGAGCTGCGTGAGAAATTTATGGGTGATCCCTCCCACGTGGTGAATTTCATGCATTTCATCGCACAGGATATGCGCGAAATCATGGCGCAGCTGGGAGTTCGCACGGTTAACGAACTAATCGGCCGCACCGACCTACTTGAACCGCAAAAGGCGGTTGAGCACTGGAAAGCAAAGGGGATCGATCTGTCGCCGATACTCTACCAACCTCAAGTGGGACCGGAGATTGGTCGCTACTGTCAAATTGACCAAGACCACGGTTTGGACAAAGCTCTGGACAACGAAGTTCTGTTAGACTTTTGTGAACCTGCCTTACAGGACGGGACAAAAGTTACAGGGTCTTTTCCCATCAAGAATACCAATCGGGTTGTTGGTACAATCATGGGCAGCGAACTGACCCGTCGCAATGGACCCGACGGACTGCCTGAAGATACCATCGACATTCATTTTGAAGGATCGGCGGGGCAATCCTTTGGTGCGTTTACGCCGCCAGGCGTCACGTTCCGTCTTGAAGGTGATGCGAATGACTACTTCGGCAAAGGACTCTGCGGCAGCAAACTAATTGTTTATCCTCCCAAAGAATCCACATTCAAATCTGAAGAGAACATCATTATCGGCAACGTCGCTTTTTATGGAGCAACCAATGGTGAAGCCTATATCCGTGGAATGGCGGGTGAACGGTTCTGTGTCCGGAACAGCGGGGTCCGTGCGGTCGTCGAGGCCGTCGGTGACCATGGCTGTGAATACATGACAGGCGGCAGAGTCGTTGTTCTCGGTAAAACGGGACGAAACTTTGCTGGTGGGATGTCCGGTGGAATCGCCTATGTACTTGACCGCGATGACGATTTCTCTATCCGCTGTAATCAAGAACAATGCGACCTTGAACGCTTGGAGGATCCGGTGGAGATCATGGAGGTCAAGGGGATGATCCAGAAACATGCAGAGTATACTGGCAGCGAACTCGCCTTACAAATTTTGGAGGACTGGGAAAACACGCACCCCCAATTCGTCAAGGTTATGCCGCAAGATTACAAAAGAATTCTTGATGCACTTGAAGAGGCAGAATCAGAAGGGTTTGAGGGAGATGACGCTTGGCTAGAAGCGTTTCGGCGCGGTGTTGCCGCTGAGGCAGCAGCTTAAAATGAGGTCTTCCGACCAGTTTGAATGGGACGAAAAGAAGAACCAAGAGAATTTCAGGAATCATAAGATTCGCTTCGAGGAAGCCAAACCCATTTTTGATCACTCTGTGTGGACTTGCATCAATGACCATCTCGCAAGAACGGCTACGTGAAATTGCATCAATTCCTGACGAGGAGATTAATACGAAAGACATCCCTGAGCTAGACGCTGACTTCTGGGAAAATGCAACATTGTCTTTCAAAGGAAAGCCAATTAACGAATTGACGCCTCAAGAAAAAAAAGAGTTCATAGAATATCGCAACCGTATCATGGCACAATCGCTTGGGCTTAATCAGGAAACCATCCTTGTGGACGAAGATATTACAGCGTGGTTCAAAACACAAGGAATTGATTATCACGCTCGCATCAATGCGGTACTAAGAGATTATGTCGAGGCACATCGCTAACGTCCGATACCTTCGTTTTAATACATACTCGGTTGCTCATCAAAAATAAAGCAGCAAAAGGATCCTCAACATATTCAAGAAACGCCAGCAGAAGGATTTGAGGGAGATGACGCTTGGCTAGAAGCGTTTCGGCGCGGTGTTGCCGCTGAGGCAGCAGCTTAGAAAGCGACAATTGAAGGAGATAGCATGGCAAAACCAACAGGATTTATGGAGTATGACAGAGAACTTCCGCCCGATCGTTCACCGTTAGAGCGTATCAAAGACTGGAACGAATTTCACGAACATTTTACTGTAGAAAAACTTCAGACGCAAGGGGCACGTTGCATGGATTGTGGCATCCCGTTCTGTCATACGGGAATGCGATTGCCAGAGACTAGTCCCGCTGCATCGGGTTGTCCAATCAACAATCTGATACCTGAATGGAATGACCTCATCTATCGTGGTCTATGGAAAGAGGCGTTGGAGCGGCTGCATAAAACCAATAACTTCCCTGAGTTCACCGGTCGGGTATGTCCAGCCCCTTGCGAGGGTGCTTGCGTTCTGGGCATGATTGAGCCACCAGTTACAATCAAAAATATTGAGGTTTCTATCATTGATAAAGGCTGGGATGAAGGTTGGGTCGTTCCTGAACCGCCCGCTAAACGTACCGGTAAAAGTGTTGCGGTCGTGGGATCTGGGCCCGCGGGTCTGTCGGCTGCTGCACAACTAAACAAAGCGGGGCACCTCGTCACGGTTTACGAGCGTGCCGACCGTATCGGCGGACTATTGATGTACGGCATCCCCAACATGAAGTTGGATAAAAAGAGAGTCGTCCAACGCCGTATCGATCTGATGGAAGCGGAAGGGGTTACTTTCACCACCAACACCGAAATCGGCAAGGACATCTCGGCGCAAGAATTAGTTGATACGTTCGATGCAGTCGTCCTCTGCGGAGGCGCTACCAAGCCGCGAGATCTCCCTATCGAAGGTCGAGATCTCGAAGGAATCCATTTTGCCGTGCCATTCCTGCACGCGAATACCAAAAGCCTCCTCGATTCTAATCACGAGGATGGAAACTATATCTCCGCCAAAGACAAACACGTTATCGTCATCGGTGGCGGCGATACAGGCACTGACTGCGTGGGAACATCCATGCGCCACGGGTGCAAAAGCCTCACGCAGTTTGAAATCCTCGAACGCCCACCCGATGAACGCGCACCCAATAATCCGTGGCCCGAATATCCACGGATTTATGAACTCGACTACGGTCAGGAAGAAGCCGCCGCCAAATTTGGCGCTGATCCGCGCATCTACCTCATCAACACCATGAAGTTCGTCGGCGATGAAAAGGGGCATGTAAAAGAACTTCATACCGCCGAGGTTGAATGGGTCCCGGGGGACGGCGGACGTCCTTTTCCCAAACCGATTGAAGGCACCGAAAAGGTTTGGCCTGCCGATTTAGTGCTTTTGGCGATGGGCTTTCTCGGTCCTGAAGACACCATTCTGGACGAACTGAACATCGAGCGCGATGAACGTTCCAACGTCAAAGCCGAAGAGGACAGATACGCAACCAGTATCCCCGGCGTATTTGCTGCCGGCGATATGCGGCGTGGGCAGAGTCTCGTTGTTTGGGCGTTCAAAGAGGGACGCGGTGCCGCCCGCGAAGCCGATAGATACCTAATGGGGACAACAGATTTACCGTAAGATTTTCTAATTGGATTGGGTGAATACAGATTGACCTATCGGGCGTAAAACAGCAACAGTAGAACTAACAGTTCCACCCCGGTAGGTGCGGTTTTTAACCGCACCGCATCCGTAAAAGAGCAACAGTAGAACTAGCAGTTCAACTATAATTGGAGGTGCACCGATGCGCGCAACGCCAACCACCTGGGATGAACTGAAAAAAAAGAAAATTACCCTTGCAGACTATCTGCTGATGCCCGAACTCAATCACCCGTATGAAATCATTGATGGAGAGATGATGCCTTCCCCGGCTCCAATACCCGCCCATCAAATAATAGGCGCGAATGTCTTTAGTTCACTAAGCCAGCATGTGAAAACAAAAGGACTTGGTGTGGTGCTCTTCGCACCGGTTGATATTATCCTCCAACGCGATCCATTGCGGACACGCCAGCCTGATGTGTTGTTTATCCACAAAAACAATCTACCCGGCACCAGCCTTGATGACCTTGAAGAACTACAACTTCTTGAGATTACCCCGGATTTGGTCGTCGAAGTGCTTTCACCCTCGGATATAAAAAAGGTGCTAGTTGGAAAATTGGCGGATTATCAACGGATTGGTGTCAAAGAGTGTTGGCTGGTCAGCCGGGAAACCCGCTCGGTTGAAGTCTTGCGTCTATCAACGAGAAAATCTGAACGAGTAGGGCTCTATGGACTCGGTGAGACCATCTGTAGTGAAGCACTTATAGACTTCCGATTGACAGTGGATACAATCTTTGCCTGATACCTATGAGGGCAGATCCGTTTCCGCCTGACGTAAATGATCTGAAATTCGCCGATATGCGGTGTTAAGCCGCTGCATTAGATCAACGCTTCCACCTTTGTCCGGATGATAGTTCAGCGCAAGCTGACGATAGCGTTCCCTCAACACATTCAAATCAGTCGGATAGGTTAAGCCAAAGAACCGGAAACTGCCTTGTAGCGCATCAGGCATACTTAATGGCTGATGTCTCCTTTCACCCCGGTCTCTCCGCTCACCCCTTTGTTGACAAACCCCTTCCAGATACTTGTCTAGTCGAACCTTAGACATTAGCCGAATCTCATCCACCTCAAAGAACAGTTCTCCAACACATCTGGCATGAATCGTCCTTGACCTCCAGTCCGTCGTCCGGGCGAGTATATCTTTAACATCTTCAATCTGTTCCCGTCTGTCCTGAGAAATCGTCTGCTCGTAGTAATCTTGAACGAGGCTTTGGTAAAACTCCCATTTGGGGGACTGTAGACCGATTGATGCCCAATTTCGTAACCGATAGCCGATGAAGGCGTCGAGTACTTCACGGGCAGCGTACGCAGCAATCTCGACCTGAATTAGTTCCTGATCAGCCATATCAAACCCTTGAAAGACACAGAAATCTAACCTGCGTCGATAGAAATCACTTAACATCTCCAAATCACAATCAGCAAGCAACGACATAGGCGGTTTGATGAAATCATTCTCCCATGTGCAGAGTTGCTTCCTAAATTGTTGGACAGTCCGAAAAGAAATTTGGGCTGTCGCATCGTTTGCACAGCTATCAAAAACGGCTCGCAACCGCTCGGAGATGAAAGCCAATTCGTCAATAAATAAATATCGCTTAACCATTCGCTTAACCACCTAATAGAAAGGTAACTATGGTGAATTTTAAAAATAAACAAACAGTTTCACCCGCCCGGTAGGTGCGGTTTGTAACCGCACCGGTTTGGAGTGTCTCATTAATTCTATAAAATACCATAAAGTATACCGTCTTTCGCCCCTTTTTTCCAGTACCCGTGATGGAGGTTTTATGGTGAATTTTAAAAATAAATAAACAGCTTCACCCGCCCGGTAGGTGCGGTTTGTAACCGCACCGGTTTGGAGTGTCTCATTAATTCTATAAAATACCATAGTTGCTGATCCCTCCTTAGCACAACAGTGTAGCATCAGCGACAGCATTCTCCCTTTCTATGTGATAAATCATCTCCTAATCTACTAATACTGTTTCCTTGTTTTATCTTGACTTTATAGGGATGCCTTTGCTACAATAGCATAAGTTGAACGAACGATCAGTTGTCCTTGCCACTTGAGATAATAGGTATGCTGCAAATACGCCTCTTGGCTTTGTCCAATTAAGCGGTTTGAGAATTATAAATTGTCGATGCCTTCCTCATTTTTTGGTCAAGTCCCTTTCTCCCTACGAGTCGTAATTGCGATGATCTGTAGTCAGGTATAGCATTTGCCAGTAAAGCATCTAAGGAAATCTTTCCTTCACAACAGAAATGAGTACCCCACAGGCACACAAAAATAGAATCCCAACGCTGTATATTATCCAAGTAGGCAAATCAAGCGAAGAGTCATTCCTGCCACAGCACCTCACACTCCCACTTCTGATAAGCCCTCAACGAAGGAGATTTTAATGGCACAGAAGATAGCAGCCATGCGACAGATGTTTTCAGAACTCCCTGAAACTTCAATTTATAGCCCAGTGACGGAGGCATTGCAAACCGCAGGGCAATTAGCTGAACAGGGCATTGCAAATGTCCTCAAAGCGTTTAGCACAATGCCTCAGTCAACGAAGGTCTTCGCAAATCCGGTCTTACATCGCGCGAAAGTCGATTGCAATGGTGCAGATATAACACTAGATATCCGAAGTTTTGGTATCCGCGGCGTAATTCAAGAGAGCGAAATTGTCGCCAGCGGACCCGCACCCGCGTATGTAATTTTTGTTGGTCTGTTCGGAAGAAGACCTGAAAAGGGACAGAACGGTGTCGATCAAGAGGGAGTACTCAGGGAACTGATTAATCGCAAATTCTACCGAGCTAGAAGGGTTATCAGGGAAGATATTTCGGGATGCCAGACATTAATCGAGCAGGTCGCTAACTTTGTCCAAACATTTCCAGAATTAGGACCAGAACTCGCCATTCAACATTTTTCGACACTGAGAAAAGCAAACCGAGCGAAAAACCGCATTCCAGAGCGCGGACTGAACGACGAAAGGCGTGAGGGCCGCCTTCTACTTCAAATGATTGGCACACACATGGAAAACGTAGCTGTGGGTGCGATATCCGCTTATATGCGCGGCTTACTGGACAGGAACGCTAATTTAACTTCCAAGCAACTCGTTCATCAAACAGATGTACTTATCACCGAAGAGGAACGCACCGGCAAAACAGCATTTCAGACCTGCTACAGTCTTCTACTCGGGCGCCGTGCCAATGAAGTTGAGAGTAAAGCCATGGAGCGGATGGGAATCATACAAACCCACCACGGCTCAGCAGGATCCAACATGGTCGCTCGATATATGGCAACGTTACATACTCCCTCCGTTTCTGACTTCTTGACTGCCGCTCACATGAATCTTGATGGCGATCGCCATTTTGGCGCGATTCACGATATGACACACTTTATCAATGCACTTGAGCAACTCGCCCCGGCAAAACGTGAAGAAGCTATCCGGAACGAAGTACTAGGTGGTGGGATACCAACATTTGGTCACCCAGAAATCGCTGCCGCCGGTAGAGTTGACGAAATCCAGCAAGATCCGAGACCCGCAATTTATATTGAACCCATTTTGCAGGCAATAGACAGTGGGGATCTTGCACTTGACGACAAACAAAAGCAGCGGCTCGACATGATTCAACGTATCTACCAAATCGCGTTTGTTGAGGGCGTAATTAAGCCGGGACGAGAACAGGACCCGCCGCTTCGTTTGACTCCAAACACAGATTTCGGTGGCTGGGCGGTTCAAGAGGCGTTGGGTATCCACGAGTTGGATCGAACGCTCCTCACCTATATCTTCAGAGGATTCGGCTGGATGATGGACGGGCGGGAACAGTTACAAGATCGTCATATTATTCGCCCAGTCATCCCTCCCGATCCCCAGATAATCCCCACAGATAGCAGTGATTCAACGATACCGGATATAGTTGTTTCAACTCACAATCGACTGGTTCAGGGGGATGCCTTTTCCGCGCATTAAGCGATAGCACATAGGAACCTGCACACAATTTCCCAAAACCTGAACCCAAGAGTTCACTAGTAGTCAGGCTCATCTAATCTTCGTAATGGAATCCTTCCCATGCGATCTGAGCCGCCGTTATTTTAGAAAGGAGTCCAGAGTGGTCAATTCAGAAGCAATTGAGACCGCGAAAGAACATTTCGGAAATGTCTTGCAGCAACAACTTGAAAGGGTCGAGAGACTCAAACAAGAGCCAGATTGGACGGATTATAGCTCTATTTCGCCTATCATTGTTGGAATGCTCGGCGGCGACGGTATCGGTCCAACTATCAGTGCTGAAACCCAGCGTGTACTTGAATATCTCCTACGCGATCCGGTCGGCAGTGGAAGGGTTGAGTTTCGGGTCGTCGAGGGGCTTACCATCGAAAACCGCGCCGCAAAGATGCAGTCGATACCGGACGATGTGCTCGAAGAGATTAAGAAATGCCACGTAACACTAAAGGGACCGACTCACACACCCGAACAAGGGGATGGGTGGCCCAATATAGAGAGTGCGAACGTCTCTATGCGTAAGGCGCTCGACCTATTCGCCAATGTCCGTCCGGTGCGCGTTCCTGCCGAAAATATTGACTGGACCTTCTTCCGTGAAAACACTGAAGATATGTATGCGCTTGGAAGCCAAGGTATCAATGTCACCGATGATCTGGGCATAGATTTTCGCGTTATCACCAGCCAAGGATCTGAGCGGATTATCGAGGCAGCCTTTGCCCACGCAAAACGTACCGGCAGAACTAAAGTAACAGTCGTCACGAAAGCAAACATCGTCAAAACGACCGACGGTAAGTTTCTCGATTTTGGTCGCCAAATCGCGCAACGGTATCCGGATATAGAGTGGGATAGTTGGTACATCGACATTATGACCGCAGCACTGATAAATCCAGCGCGTCAACAGGATTTTCAGGTGCTCGTGATGCCCAACCTCTACGGTGATATCTTGACTGACGAGGCAGCCCAAATTCAGGGCGGTGTCGGAACCGCTGGCAGTGCAAATATCGGCAAGCAATCTGCCATGTTTGAGGCGATCCACGGGAGTGCTCCACGAATGGTACAAGAGGGAAGAGCACAGTACGCCGATCCAAGCTCCCTTATCCGCGCTGGCGCTATGATGCTTGAACATATCGGATTCGATGAACTCGGTCAAAAACTGCATAAAGCCCTCGATATCTGCGGACAGTACGAGCGCAAGGCCGTTATGACGGGACGTGACACAGGCGCGACCAGTGAGGCATTCGGAGACTACATCATGGAGACCGTTGAGGATGCCAATGTTGAGGCGCGGTGGGAAGAATATGTGAACGCTGAAGCATGATTGGAATAATGCGTAACGAGTAATACGTAAGGGATTATCCGCACAGCCACCGTCATTCCGTAGACAGTCTTTTTACGCATTACGTATTATTTTTCAGAGAACACAGAGCAATCAGCAGCAACTCATTGCTAAAGTGTTTCACCGGTAATCTATCATAGGAAAAACGAATGGCTCGAAAAAAAATTAGTGTAATTGGTGCTGGAAACGTCGGCGCAACCGCCGCGCTGTTCATCGCACAAAAGCAGCTTGGCGATGTCGTGATGGTTGATATCATTGATGGCGTCCCACAGGGGAAAAGTTTGGATATGGCACAGGCATCACCCGTTGAAATGTTCGATGCGAGTGTCACAGGTTCAACAGGTTACGAAGAGACAGCGGGATCCGATGTGGTAATTATTACTTCCGGATCGCCTCGTAAACCGGGAATGACCCGCGAGGACCTATTGCAAACTAATGCGAACATCGTTGGCAGCGTCACGGAAAACGTTGTGAAACACTCGCCAGATTGCATTATCGTGATGTTGACCAATCCGCTGGACATCATGACCTACCACGCCTGGAAGGTTTCTGGATTCCCGTCCAATCGGGTAGTTGGACAGGCAGGCGTGCTCGATTCTGCGCGTTTCCGTTACTTTATCTCCCTCGAATTGGGTGTATCCGTTGAGGACATCAGCGCCCTCGTGATGGGCGGGCACGGAGATACAATGGTGCCCCTGCCACGTTATACAACGGTTGGCGGAATCCCAATTCCGCAACTAATTTCTGCCGAACGAATTGAGGAGATGGCACAGCGCACACGAGATGGCGGTGCAGAGGTAGTCGATCTTCTGAAGACGAGTGGTTACTACGCAGCAGGCGCCTCGCTTGCTCAGATGGCCGAGGCAATCATCCGTGACAAAAAACGGCTCATCCCCTGTGCAGCACACCTGACCGGACAGTTTGGTATCAATGACCTATATATTGGTGTCCCGATCAAATTGGGAGCGGCTGGTGTGGAACAGATTATCGAAGTCGAATTGACCGATGATGAAATCCAAGCGTTGCAAACGTCGGCTCAGACGTATCGGGAAGGGATTGAGTTGCTAGGGTACTAATAACCCAAGTTGCTACTTATTGGAAATTGGGCTATTTTGCATATTTTTAGTGTTTTGAGTGGCGTGCTATTTATCAGCCTCGCTCGGCTTGGATAGACATATCCAAGTCTCGGACTCTCGGAACGGAGCCATCTTTGTACCTATGCAGTGGATTTGGCAATCCACTGCGAGCAGGTAATGGGCTTTATTCAGTTCCCATTCTCCCGTTTTACAACATCTTCCATAACTAGCAACTTAGGTTATTTTAGCCGTCATTTACTCAAGCTGATGCCAATCCAGTTGCCAACGGAGGAAGAGTACATTGAAGATCGCATATTTCGATTGTTTCTCAGGTATCAGCGGTGATATGATACTCGGTGCTTTGGTCGATGCAGGTGTCGATCCAGACGCACTGAATACAGAGTTAGCAAAGTTGAAACTTGACGAATTTACGCTGCGTTTTGAGAAAGCCACGAAACACAGTATCAGCGGCACACGGGCAGTCGTGGAAACAGATGATCCGACTGGCGATTCGCACGACCACAACGATTCCCCCGATACGCATCACCATCACACCCACGACCATGGTCATGGTCATGAACACAACCACGAACATCATGACCATCCGCACACACACGGTCCAAGCCGCCATCTCTCCGATATTTTCGCCATATTGGACAGTAGTGATCTTGAGGAAATAATCATTGATCGCGCAAAGCGAATCTTCGATCGACTGGCAGCGGCAGAAGCGAAAGTCCACAACACCTCCAAAGATCAGGTACACCTGCACGAAGTCAGCGGCATTGATGCGATTGTGGACATTGTTGGAGCCGTCGTTGGACTACACCTCCTAGAGATCGACGAAATCCACGCCTCTCCGCTTTCACTCGGCGGCGGCTTCGTCCGGTGCGCTCATGGACTCATGCCTGTCCCCGCACCGGGAACGATGGAGCTGCTGTGCGGAGTGCCCGTCCGACAGACCGAAATCCGAAAAGAGCTAGTGACCCCCACCGGTGCAGCCATTATCACGACGCTTGCGGATGAATTCGGCACAATACCAGAAATGACCATCGACCAAATCGGCTACGGTGCCGGCACACGCAACCTTGAAGAGCAACCCAATCTCCTACGGCTATGTGTCGGTAAAAAAAAAGTATCGAGGGTGATCAGGTCTGCGTAATTGAAACCAACCTCGACGATATGTCGCCAGAGATCGCGGGCTACCTGATGGAGCGACTCTTTGAGCAAGGTGCCCTCGATGTTTTCATGACGCCAATTTTCATGAAGAAAGGTCGGGCGGCGACAAAGCTGAGTGTCCTCTGCACACCTCCCGTCCGCAATACTCTAAGTAAAATGCTTCTCGTAGAAACAACTACGTTTGGCGTCAGATCCTACACCGTTGACCGATTAAAACTTACCCGTGATTTTGTCGATATCCAAACGCGGTGGGGCACTGTTCGTGCGAAGTGCGGATATTTGGAGGGGCAGTTAATTAAAACAGTCCCCGAATATGAAGATTGCAAGGGGCTCGCGGAACAACACGGTGTGCCACTCAGGGAGATCTACGAAGCAGCGATCCGACAATTGTGATGGATTTCTGAAAGGATAACTTCTTTTCTGCCTCTTTGTACATAAAATTGTCTAAACTCTAGGAATTTAATAGGAGGTTTATAGATGTACAAGGAACATCCGGCTTTCAGTCCTCCAAAAGATGACGCGGTGTTATGGCGATACATGGACTTTACCAAATTTGTTTCCCTTTTGGAAAAGAATGCACTGTTTTTTGTGCGGTTAGACAAATTAGAAGATCCTTTTGAAGGTGCTTTTCCGACGAAGAACAAAGAGTTAAATCTTGTAGCTTTTCAAACTTATAATGAACCGATAAGCGAAGAAAGATTCCAACAAATAAGGAATGTTCAGAAGTCGTGGCATCCGTATACGCTGATCAATTGCTGGCATGAGAACCCTCATGAATCAGCAGCCATGTGGAAATCGTACTCAAGAGAAACGGATGGTATTGCGATTAGGACTGATTTTAATTCTTTCAAACGAAGTTTGATAAGCCCCGAAGAAATCCATGTCGGGAAAGTTAATTATATTAACTATAAAAGTCATGTGATTCCTGAAACTAATCTAGCCTATTCATTTCTACATAAGCGACTGGATTTTAAATACGAACAAGAAGTCAGGGCAATAACAATTTCGCAACGTCCTGATGAGACTGGCAGTATAACTAGACATCTTTGCGACATTGGCAACTATTATGAGGTTGACTTGTCGTTCTTAATCAAAGAAGTATTTGTTGCACCTTATGCTCACGATTGGTTCTTTGAACTTGTCAAGTCCGTTGCAAATCGTTATGGGTTAAAGACACATGTTATTAAATCCAGCCTAGCCGACGAGCCTACATGGGATTAAATTGTAGTGGCACTTCGGTATTGAAGCACTTTTGATTAAACTTGGACCCGCTGGAACGATCCGCTTTCTCCATCAGTATGACACGGGCAAGGGTAATTGCTCCATTGATCGGCATCAACGACTTACCGTCCCAGATGTCGAGACGCTCGCAAACCAGATTAAACAAGCACGCAAGTTGGAGAGTCCGGAAGCAAGTGGTCCATAAATCGTCATAAGGCATACGAAATTATGAACTGGAAAGACAAGACAATTTTCATCGGGGATAACCTTCACATCATGCGGGGGATGAATAGCGATAGTGTAGATCTCATCTACCTCGATCCGCCGTTCAACTCCAATCGCAATTACGCTGCCCCTATCGGCAGCAAGGCCGCGGGTGCCGCCTTCAAAGATACTTGGACACTTTCCGACGTTGACCAAGCCGAACATGGCGAACTTGCCGAGCAATCCCCACCCCTGCACACGATGATACAAGCAGCGCGAGAAATACATGGAAAGGGAATGCAGAGCTACCTGATTATGATGTCTACCCGCCTACTGGAGATGGAACGTATCCTAAAAGACACCGGCAGCATCTACCTCCACTGTGATTCGACAGCGAGCCATTATCTGAAGTTGGTCATGGATAGCATATTTGGTAAGGGCAACTTTCGGAATGAGATCGCGTGGCATTATTCAGGATGGAACGCTCGACTAAGCAAATCATTTTCGAGCCGTCATGACGTTATCCTGTTCTATGGAAAGTCAAATAAGCAGAAATTCAATTCTTATGCCGTGGACTGGGAATCGGAAGAAGAGTATATCCGTGTGAGAAGGCAAAAAGTGCATGTTGACGACACAGGAAGAAAATATGTATTGTCTGACGGAGGAGGTGGGACAAGAGTAAGAAGATACCTTGAAGAAGCGATGGCATACGGTAAGCCAGTTGATGATGTGTGGGATATTCCTAAATTAAACAATTCATCAAAAGAGCATCTTGGTTATCCGACTCAAAAACCTCTTGCCCTTCTCGAACGCATCATCAAAACCAGTAGCAATCCCGGCGATGTGGTGTTTGATCCCTTCTGTGGGTGTGCCACGACATTGGTAGCGGCGGATCGGTTGCAGCGGTCATGGGTAGGGATTGACATTTCACCAAAGGCAGCAGAGTTGATTGTTACGCGCATTAGGGATGATCAGGGAGGGTTGTTACAGCAGATTACCGCACGGGACGATTACCCACAACGCACTGATATGAGCGATATACCGCCTGTCCGAACGCATAAGCACGCACTGTATGGACACCAGGAGGGGATATGTGGAGGTTGCGAGATTCACTTCCCGTTTCGCAATTTGACGATAGATCACAAAATCCCTCGCAGCAAAGGTGGGACAGATCACTTTGAAAATCTGTGGCTGTTGTGTGGGGCTTGCAATTCGACAAAGGGAACAGGAACAGTTGCGGAGTTGCGGGTAAAGTTGAACCAAAACGAAAGGGGCTAAAAGTTATATGTTCACAAAGGTTGCAAACGAGATTACTTTTTCAGATATTGAAGCTTTTTGTCGGGAATTTGGTGAAGGTGTACGAGTAGAATACAAGCAACAGATTAAGAGTATCTCTAAAATAGTATCATCTTTTGCCAATAGCTTCGGTGGCATTTTCATTATTGGTGCGGAGACTGATTCGATGAATCAAGTCGTATTTCCTATTCAAGGTATACCTAAGAGAAGTGGAATTGAAGAACAAATCCAGCAGAGCGCACTCACCGGTATTTCCCCCGCAGTTATACCCGAAGTGATACTTTGTGATGTTCCAGCGAATCCTAATAATGTTGTTGTCATCGTTCGAGTTGATGAGAGTCTACAAGCTCCTCATGCGATTGAAAATTCTACGAGAGTTTATATTCGGGTTGGTAGTATCACACAACCGTATGAACTTAAACTTGCAGAGGTTGACCAAATCGAGTATATGTTGAAACGACGTGAGGATTCGCAGATAACGACTCGGCAAATTCTCGATCGAACTGAAGAAAGGATAGAATCTCTTTTTAGCATAAATGAACCGAATATTACAGCGATTGCCCGCCCAGTATTTCCCTATCGCCCTATCATTTCAACAGGAAATATTTATGAATTTGCAACAGGAGCAGGTGACTTATATTGGCAGAGTTCGTCAAGAGTTGCAGGGGGATGGATCGCTTCAATTAAAAGCAACAAAGCATTTACTTACTGGGAATTAAATGAATATGGGATTGTTTATCATAGAGAGGTATTAGACAAGATATGTCAGCTGTCATATGAAAAGCCAGAATGGCGTAGTTTTTCGCAATTTGTTCAAGTGATTGGGAACCTAATTAAAAGAGCAACATCTTTTTACAAGGAATGTGAGTATTTAGGAAACGTTGAGATTACGGTGCAATTGCGACAGATTTTCGACGAGAAACTTTTATTTTATAAAACGTACCATGATAATCTTGATGGACATATAAAATATGATGAGATAGAAAAACAACGGTGCTTAGATTCCCAGGTTTCAGTCTCTCTACAGCGTCTTCCGCAAGACCTTGTAGAGAAAAGAAAATTCACAGACGCTGTTGATGAGTTGACCGATCCGCTACTCTGGGCATTTAATATTCTTGTAAATACTGAAGGGAAAAGAAAATTGGTAGAAAGACTTTTATCGAGACAGATGATTTTAGACGGGTTCAGTTGAGATTTGGTAGATTGAATTAATCTCGAATTGGCAACAGCAAAATGCCGACAGAGTCTAATCATTCAGAGTTGCCAAAATTGCTAAAAACACCCGCCACCGATGAATACTGCGCGAACTTGACGATGACGCCCAACAAAATGAGCGGCACTGCAATGAGCGCAATGAGTATGAGAACCCCCCATATCCACGTTTTCTTACCCCGGTCCGTTTTGGCAATCTCTGCCAACCGCGAAATGAGCACACCTGCCCCAATCATCACTACCACAACAAAACCTAAGACCAACGGGATCATGGCTCTCCCTCTCTAAACAAAGCAACAACCTTACTCATTATTCTTCCACTCGATGCGGCTTGAGGATCAAATCATCGTATTCCGCCGGATCAACAAACGCTTCGACAATCACAGGCGCGTTCATCCCAAATGCCTTAATCAGTGCAGCCCGATACGTCTCTGCATCTGTTGCAACAAGGACAGGCACGCCAAAATAGGTGTGGGCGGGACTATAAGTGTCATCAAAAAGCCGTGTGCCGTATTGCGGAAAACCTTTCCGTTCCTGCTTAATCTTGATTAACTGGAGATTCTGATCCGTCAGCACCACAAAAACGACGGGAGTCCCTAAATTGATAGCGGTTGCCATCTCTCCCGCCATCATCAAGAATCCGCCATCGCCGGTCACGCAGGCGACCTGCCGACCTGGACAGCACAGTTTGGCAGCGATCGCTGACGGGATCCCAAACCCCATCGATGACCCCCCGTTTGTCATGATCTGATTACCCCAACGATATGTCTTCCAAAGCTGCCCGATAAGGTGGGTGTGCGCCCCAACATCGCACGTCATAATTCCGTCGTCAGGAAGCACCTCCCGCAAGATGTTCAAGGCATGGTGCGGCGAGAAATTTGGGGTATCAGGTGAGAGGTTCGCAAACAATCTTTTTTTCCGATCTTCGAGTTCCTCAACACACCAATCGTAACCAAACTGAGGAAAGCACAGCATCGCTTCAAGTGTTTTACGGATATCACCGATAACCTCATAGACCTCATAACTGGAATCAATATCGGCAGGGACAGTATCAATATGAACGATCGGGGTGTTTGGCAGCCATTCCTCGTAATTAAATTCCACAACATCGTAACCAATCGCAATAACTAAATCAGCTTCGCCATGTGTCTGCGCCACCTGATCCGAGAGCGCGTGGAATAGGACACCTGCGTAGTACGGGCTTTCTTCAGAGACCATCCCCTTCGCCATCGGTGTGAGGATAACGGGGATGCCCTGCTTCTCCACGAATTGATTCACGACTGTTTCAACGTCCGCACGCGTCGCACTCAAGCCCAACGCAATAATTGGTTTTCTGGCGGATTT
Organism: Candidatus Poribacteria bacterium; assembly: GCA_965220385.1. Classification (GTDB taxonomy): domain Bacteria; phylum Poribacteria; class WGA-4E; order WGA-4E; family PCPOR2b; genus PCPOR2b. The sequence continues at coordinate 4,768,280 of OZ244825.1, forward strand.
CAACAACTGCTCCACCTGCTGTATTGATTCAACGGTAGACGCAGCAACTTGACGTTGATGACCGGTTGTACTGCTGACAACCCTATCACAATCCGGGACGGGCATCTCTCCAAGTTCCGACGGGATGCCGAGATGGACAGGACCCGGAACCTCTTGACAGGCAATATTGACCGCTTTAATCACCGTTTCCGATAGATTGTCAACGGAAAGTTCCACAGTCCACTTCGAGATCGGTTCAAACAGCGCCTGATGATCAATTTTCATTTGAGTCATCCGCGTCCGCATCGCGGTTGGGACCTGTGATGTCAAAGCAAGCACCGGAGAGCGATCTAACAGCGCGTTTGCGATTCCTGTACTCAGATTCGTCGCACCGGGACCGAAAGTACCGTAACAGACGCCCGGTTTACCGGTCAGTCGTGCACAAACATCAGCCATGAATCCCGCAGATGCCTCATTGCTAACCAACACAAACTCCACATTGCTCTGACGCATCGCCTCCATAAACGGTGTCCAAGGACCGCTTGGGATGCCAAAAATGTATCGGATACCGAAATCATCCAACATCTGGATGAATGCCTCCGCAAATGTCTTCAATGCTGCCATTCTCCTTCCCTTCATCCTTTTTTCCTATCCTATCATACTGCTTCCGAAACGTCAACGAATTACCACCATTTTTGATTGCACACAGACTGTCATACGTGGTATCATAACGACGGTCAGGTAACGGAAAATGGAGAGGAAAGATGCGCTTTGAAAATCGAGTTGCTTTTGTAACAGGCGGCGGCGGTCCACTTGGAATTGGCAGGGCATCGTGTCTAGCATTTGCACGTGAAGGTGCAGCAGTCGTCGTTGCAGGTGGACGGAACGCAGACGCGGTTGCCGCAGAGATCCAAAACGAAGGCGGTCGGGCTATCGCTATACCGTTGGATGTGACCGTCCCTGAACAGGTGCGAGCGGCTGTCGACACCACCGTTGAAACATTTGGGCGATTGGACATCTTGTTTAACAATGCCGGTATCTTGGGCAGAAGCACGTTATTTGAGGTAACCGCTGAGACTTTTGATCGCGTCATGGCTGTCAACGTTAAAGGGTGTCTGTTGTGTGCACAGGCAGCAGCAAAGGTAATGCGCGAGCAGGGAATTCGTGGACGCATCATCAATAACTCGTCGATCTACGCAGAAGAATCGCACGAAGGCGCTCTCAGTTACTGTGTCAGCAAAGCAGCCTTGAATCGACTCACCCGTAGCCTTGCCCTTGAGCTGCGTCCCTATGGAATCACCGTCAATGCAATTGCCCCCGGCGGCGGTGCACCCACAGGTATCAATTCCCCACAGAATTTGCCACAGGATGATTCCTTGCCAGATCTTCTTCCTGCCCCAGCCGATGCTCCTCCGCTGGATCGGCGTGCAACAGTATGGGACTATATCGGTGCAGTGCTATTCCTTGCATCGGATGAAGCAGCTTATATAAGTGGCGATATTATGACACTCGATGGCGGCGCGGTTGCCCGCCGATGAACGTTGGTTAGCCACACAGGAACCGACGCGAAAAAACGAAAAACTATCCGTGATTGAATTCATTAAAACTCATTGGCTGTTGCTTTTAGTAATTTTACCTATAATCATCATTGTTACGACATTTGCGACCTTTGCAAGTATTTCGATGCTGCTTATTTCTTTACCGTCGGACTATTTCACTCGGAAGAAACGGGTGAGCCGCATAAAGAACCCCGTTTTACGTCTATTTCTGCGCGTGGTGAAAAATGTGGTCGGCACAGTTTTTTTGATTGCCGGATTTGTCATGTTATTTACACCAGGACCAGGCATTCTGAGCGTACTTGTCGGCGTCATCCTTTGCGATTTCCCCGGTAAGCGAAGGGTTGAACGTAAGATTATTGCGCGCCCATCCGTGCTATCCATGATAAATCGGATTCGAGTGCGATATAACCGTCCGTTGATCGTGCTGGATGATTAACCAAGAATTTATACTTTTTTGCCGAAAAAAGACTTGACAGTTTTTTCAAAATGTGAAATAATAATCTTTCGGAAAATTAGAACTCGCCGGATAAAGCAAAGTGGGCTGAAAGTGAGCCCATTCTTTTTTGGTCTAAGCATGTGAAACATTTCACAACCTATATTCAATAACCTTATTTTCGGCTAAAAACACCACACAACTCAAAAATGTTGACTGATTACTTACCCATACTGTTGTTACTCGTTTTTGCCATCGGTTTTGCGGCAGTGAACCTTGCCCTGACCCACCTGATCGGACCAAAGAAATCAACGCAAGCCAAACTCTCCGTTTATGAATCTGGCGTTCAACCAGTCGGAGATACCCGTCAAAGAATTTCTATCCGCTTTGGTCTCATTGCGATGCTCTTTATCATTTTTGATATTGAGGTCGTTTTCCTCTATCCGTGGGCAATCGTTTTTAAGAAATTTACAGAGAATAGCGGCTACTTCATCCTCATCGAAATGCTGGTCTTTATCGGTATTCTCTTTTTAGGCTATATCTACGCTTGGAAGAAAGGCGGTCTATCGTGGGATTAGAAAGTCAACTTGGAGACAATATATTCACCACCACCATTGATAAGTTTGTGAACTGGGGCAGAAAAAACTCGCTCTGGCCAATGCCATTCGGCACTGCCTGTTGTGCAATTGAAATGATGGCAACCTTAGCATCAAAGTTTGACCTCTCACGCTTTGGCGCAGAAGCGATTCGATTCTCGCCACGCCAATCGGACCTGTTAATTGTTTCGGGACGCATCTCGATTAAAATGATGCCGGTCCTAAAGAAAATCTATGATCAGATGCCCGACCCAAAATGGGTCATCTCAATGGGGGCGTGCGCCTCGACAGGGGGTGTTTTTGACACCTACACTTTAGTACAAGGCGTGGATGGATTCATTCCCGTGGACATCTACCTCCCCGGTTGTCCGCCGCGTCCTGAAGACCTCATCGACGCTGTGATACAGATTCAACGCATTGTGGAACAAGAGAGCATCTCACCAAAAAGGCAGCCCGGAGCAATCGCCAGTTAGTTACGAATCGCACTCAATATCCGACCTAAAGGACGAAACGCAATGAGCGAAGAGCACGAGGAAACTACCGAAGCACAGCAACCGCTGGTGATTCAAAAGGTTCAAGAACAATATCCCAATGCAATTCTTGACATCTCCGAGGCACGAGGTGAACTGACAATCACAGTGCACAAAGATGGCATCTATGAGTTGATGGAGTTCTTAAAAAATGATTCAGAACTCACATACAACTTCCTTGCTGACGTCACGGCAGTTGATTACTCCTTGATGGAAGATGTCTTGATGAAATACGATTATGCGCGGTTCGTGGTGGTTTATCATCTGCTTTCGACAGAAAATAAAGAACGCTTGCGCGTTAAGGTTCCAGTCCATGAAAAAGAACTCAGCATCCCATCAATGACATCTATCTGGAAGGTAGCAAATTGGCTGGAGCGAGAAGCATACGACATGTTCGGAATCACCTTTGAGAATCATCCAGACCTTCGCCGAATCCTAATGCCCGATGATTATGAAGGACACCCACTTCGTAAGGATTACCCACTGCGTGGTCGTGGTGAACGCGAGACCTTTAACTTTGAAGAGCAGAATGTATAGTGGACTTTAGGATTACGCTTCACTGGAGAACTTCACCGGAGAAAAAGTGATGCACACAGATTCAAATCGAGTTCCTGGCGAACCGATGACGTTAAACTTCGGGCCCCAGCATCCCGCGACTCACGGCACACTTAGAATTGTCGTAGAACTTGATGGCGAAACCGTCCTGAAAGCGACACCCCACCTCGGTTATCTGCATACTGGCTTCGAGAAACTCGGAGAGCACCAAGACTACAACCAGTTCATTGTTGTGACCGACCGGATGAACTATCTTTCGCCGTTGTCTAACAACTTCGGCTACGTGCTCGCTGTGGAAAAGCTGCTGGATATCCAAGTCCCAGAGCGTTGTGAATACATTCGCGTGATCCTTGCCGAACTCTCCCGCATCGCAGATCATATGGTCTGGCTCGGTATGGGGGCATTGGACCTCGGCGCATTCACAGTGATGCTATACGGCTTTGAAGAACGGGAGAAATTGTACAGCATCTTTGAGAAAACCACTGGGGCCCGCTTGACCACCAGCTATACCCGTGTTGGAGGGTTGATGAGAGACATCTACGACGGTTTCGAGGAAGATGTCCGGGCGTTCCTGAACGGCTTTCCAAAAACACTCAAGGAAGTTCACACACTATTGACGCGAAATCGGATTTGGATGGATCGTACCAAAGGTGTCGGGGCAGTGTCAGCCGAAGACGCAATTGACTACGGGTTCACAGGACCATGCCTGCGCGCCTCTGGAGTGGATTGGGATTTGCGAAAAACCGAGCCATACTCCTCCTATGAGGACTTTGATTTTGACGTTCCAGTGGGTGCCAACGGCGATGCGTATGACCGCTATCTCGTGCGAATGGAAGAGATGATCCAGAGTGGTCGAATTGTTCAGCAGGCACTAGATAACCTTCCCGACGGACCCATCAATGTAGATGACTATAAAATTAGCCTTCCGACGAAAGAGGATGCCTACGGGAATATCGAAGGATTAATCCACCATTTTAAGATTATCATGGATGGACACGGCGTCCAACCCCCTGCGGGTGAGGTCTACAGCGCCACCGAGTCCCCAAACGGTGAACTTGGATTTTATATTGTCAGTGACGGCAGCGGTAAAGCGTATCGAATCCGCATTCGTCCACCCAGTTTTATACACTTCCAAGCAGTACCTCACATGATTGAAGGTGGTATGGTATCAGACATCGTCGCCGTATTAGGTAGCCTAAATATTATCGCCGGAGAACTGGATCGGTAATATCAAAAGTTTAAGATGTCGCGGCATGTTAGGAATCCCTGTTTTGCCGGTGAAACAGCGCGATTCACTCCGCAACGAGATGATTCGGTATCTATTGGGAGCCGCTCAATGGAAACCCATCGTAGCTCGGGGTGAAGGCATGAGACGGTTGACCTTTTTTTTATTATGCGGGCTGTGGCTTATTTTCAGAACTGTTTTTGCCCAACAAAACCTAATAACTGGGACAGTCCAGGGTCATGTCATCGATACCTCGACAGCACACCTTCCAATCGAAAGTGTCCGAGTTGTTCTCGTCGCCGCTGACGGATCCGAAACTGTAACAGAAACAGACAACAACGGCGCATTCGAGATAGTCGGTTTGGCTCCCGGTCATTACCTGCTGAGCTGCTATAAAGATGGGCACTGGGATGTTGTCGGTAAAGCGATTACAGTTATTGCCGGTGGTAATCACGATGTGTCGTTAAGAACAGCCGAACGTGCAAAAACGGGAGCAGTTCGTGGTAATGTCGTTGACACCTCAACGGCGCAGCTCCCAATCAAAGATGTCCGAGTTGTTCTTCTCGCAGCCAGCGGACTCAAAACTGAAGGGGAATCAGCCAGCAACGGCGCATTCGAGATAGTCGGTTTGGCTCCCGGTCGTTACCTGCTGAGTTGTTATAAAAAAGGATATAATGACCGTGTCGACAAACCAGTCACGGTCATAGCCGGTGGCGAGCACTACGTACCGATTAAAATGTCCGCGAAAGAGCCCCCTTGGTTGCTACTTATCTCCTTAGGGGCCGCTGCTGTCTTGATTGTTGGTATAGCAATTGTTGTGGGGTTGCGTGATCGGTCCTCAGACTAACGGAGAATGTGGTGTCCACTCTCCACAAATAATCGAGGTTACAGACACCTTAACTGACGCAGCGTAGTTATTTCTTCTCAGAAGGAATGAGCAGATGTCCAATGAACTTATTCAAATAGAAACGCCATTCCAGTTTTCAGAGGAAAATCAGCAGGAATTTGATCGGCTGATTCAACGATATCCGGTGAAGGAAGCCGCAATGCTTCCCACACTGCATCTAGCACAAAAACAGGCCGGTTACATCAGTCCTGCCGTGATGGAGCATGTTGCTGAACTCTTGGAATTGCCGGTCATGAAGGTTAAAGACGTGGTAACATTCTACCCAATGTTCTTCGAGGAACCTGTTGGAAAATATGTTATCCGCGTTTGCTACACGCTCCCGTGTGCGTTGAGAGATTGTAAATTAGTGCTGGAACATATCAAACAAAAATTTGATATTGATGTTGCTTCTGAAACAGACTTGGCAAAAGGAACCACGCCAGACGGGAAATTTACCTTACTGAAATCAGAGTGCCTTGCATCTTGCGATGTCGCGCCCGTCGTAATGGTTAACGATGATTTGTATAAGAACCTCACTCCAGAAAAGATGGATGAGATTTTGGACGGCTTAGAGTAGAAGCAAAAGGTTGGTAACGACTCATGGTTCAAGAAAGACGCATTCTCTACGAACATCTTGATGTACCAGACATCAATACATTTGATGTATTCCGTCAGTACGATGGATATAAACGCTTTGAGAAAGCAATCAAGGAATATCAACCCGACGATATTTGCGATATGGTGACGAAGTCCGGGCTTAAAGGGCGCGGAGGCGCAGGGTTTTCAACCGGGCTGAAGTGGAGCTTTGTGCCCAGAGACATTGAACCCCGATACCTATGCTGCAACGCCGATGAAAGTGAGCCGGGGACGTTTAGTAATCGCTACGTTCTGGAGAGGAATCCGCATCTATTGATTGAAGGCATCCTAATCTGTTGCTATGCCATGGGGATTAGCACCGCGTACGTCTACATCCGTGGAGAATTCACGCTCGGTAAGCGTATGTTGGATGCCGCTATTGAAGAAGCATATCAGCAAGGCTATCTCGGAGAAAATATCCAAGGAAGTGGCTTTGATCTGGACATCTATTCCCATCCGGGAGCAGGCGCATACATCTGTGGTGAAGAGACCGGACTGATTGAATCTCTTGAAGGAAAACGTGGGCAACCGCGCGTGAAACCACCATTCCCTGCAGTTGAAGGATTGTTCCATAAACCAACGGTTGTGCAGAATGTAGAAACACTCTGTAACCTGCCTTTCCTGATGGGAAATGGGGTCGAATGGTATACCGATATCGGACGTACCTATGGAGATACGCGGTTTGATCCACCACAAGCGGATCCGAACACAGGGACAAAACTGTACTGTATCAGTGGAGATGTAAACGAGCCAGGTGTCTATGAACTCGATCTCGGCTTGACCGCCGAGGAGTTAATCGAAGTTGCAGGTGGTGTCAAGGGCGAACGTGTAAAAGCCGTTATCCCCGGTGGTAGTTCCGCACCAATTTTGACACATTATGAATTGGAATGTCGCCTCGATTTCACCTCATTAACGCTCTGGAAGTCAATGCTCGGTTCTGGAGGCATTATTGTCATGAACGAAACACGGAATATTGTCGATTGCCTCCTCAATATCATGAAGTTCTACGCACATGAGTCATGTGGGCAGTGTACACCATGCCGTTGGGGAACGCCATGGGTCAGAGATATTGTCCAACGAATCGCTGATGGCGAAGGACGGCAAACGACGATGCAGCGACCTAAGTTTGGCGTTGCGGAGGGCGGCAGATGGGGTGACACCGGCGAAATGGAAGAGGTTTACGAAGACCTTGATCTACTGGAAAGCGTCGCAAACAATATCGCAAATGTAGACACCATGACATGGAACACCATCTGTGTCTTTGGGATCGCTGTCTCTTGGCCCGCTGTGAGCTATCTGCGGAAATTCCGTCCTGAGTTTGAAGCTGCAATTCGCGAAGGCAAACTGGTAACATTGCCGGTAGAAGAAGCGACAGTGCCACCAGAAGAAAATTACGCGTATCAACAGCGGATAGTCCCGGGGCTGTATGAAGCGTAGATTTTTATCAGAAGCAGTATCCGAATAGATTGACACAAAACGCTGGTTTTTCTCTATACATTTGGGTATCTCGACCCTTTTCTTTTTTGAGTTACCTCCATCTTTCAAAATTAAACACTTTTCAAAAGATTGGAGTTACAGCGCATTGTCTAAAACCGGTTTGACAATGTGCGACCACGCCCAACGCGCTGCATAATGAGGACATCATGGCATTCATTAAACTGAACGACCTCGAGGTTGAAGTTGAAGACGGAACCAATATCATTGAGGCTGCCAGACAACACGGCATCGAAGTGCCGCATTACTGTTACCATCCGGGGTTGACCCGTCCTGCCAACTGCCGCATGTGTCTTGTGGAGCCCCATGTCTTCTTTCCGCCCGCGGGCAAGGTTGTTCCGGACCGTCAACTTGCAACCGGATGCACAACCACAGTCCGTACCGCCCCGCCAGATCGAAAACTGGATGGGAAGTACGATTTTATTGTCCGGACCGATTCGCCGCGTGTAAAGAAAGCACGAGAGGACATCCTTGAGTTTCTGCTCGTTCACCACCCACTCGACTGCCCCGTCTGTGATCAAGCAGGTGAGTGTGACCTCCAAGATTTTAGCTATAATCATGGCAGCGGCAAGAGTCGATACCTTGAAGTTAAGAACGTCCCCCCGAAAAAAGACCTCGGTCCTGATGTGTTGCTCTATTCCACTCGATGTATTGTCTGTACCCGTTGCATCCGTTTCTGCGATGAGGTTGCAGGCACCGGAGAACTTGGACTGATTCATCGAGGGTCGCACGACGAAATCGATATTCCACGCGATCATGATGAGAATCCGCTCCGGTTGCTCGATAATAAACTCGCTGGCAATGTTGTGGATATTTGCCCCGTTGGCGCACTGATTAGCAAAGATTTCCTGTTTAAGTCCCGGCCATGGTTTATGAAACAGGTCAATAGCGTCTGTCCGGGGTGCAGCGTCGGCTGCAACATCACCGTTGACTATAAAGAAGATGGACTCTATCGAATTCAGCCACGATTCCACGAAGATATCAATCAACATTGGATGTGCGATGACGGACGACTCGGCTACCATTATGTCAACAGCGAAGATCGGCTCCAGATCCCGATGAAACGGGTTGATGGCGAACTCGTACCAACCTCATGGGCGGACGCGCTAAATCTTATTGTGGAAAAATTCTCTGAAACCGCTCCGGATTCCATCGCTATCATCGGTTCGGCGCAAAGCACCAATGAGGAAAACTATCTGCTAGGCAAGTTGGCACACGAAGTCCTAAAAACAGAGTTAATCGGCCTGTTTGGACGCGAACCGGGTGAGGAACACAAATTCCCACAATTCACCATTGACGCCGACAAAAACCCGAACACGCGTGGTGCGCTGGACATGCTCAGACTGGGAGATGATGCCTCCTTAACGGGGGGCGCACTTTGGACTGGAATAGCAAATGCAAAGGTCGTTTATCTAGTGAATGGAGCACCCGAACGCCCCCTTGACGAGACAGCAAAACAAACGTTGGAAGCGGTCGATTTTCTAGTCGTTCAAGACATCTTTGAATCTGATGTAGCACAGTTGGCTGATGTGGTACTCCCCGGAGTCACTTTTGCGGAGAAGGATGGTAGCTTCACCAACGCAAAAGGCTGGGTACAACGGATACACAGGGCTGTCGACCCGCCCGGAGAGGCGAGGGTTGATTGGGAAATTATCCAACAATTAGCCAACCGATTAGGCGGTGAGATGAATTATCACTTTGCCGGTGAAATTGCGCTGGACATTGCGGAAAATATGCCTGATTATCAAGACGCTACGCACCAGAAGATTGGAGATGGGGGCATCAAACTCAATGGTGGCAACAATTGACGGCCTCCATGATGAAAGCCAAATGCAACTAGATTCAAGACAAATCTCAAAGATTGGCAATTACTTCAAAGATAAGCCGGTGTTGAAGGCATACCTTTTCGGATCATGTGCTAGGGATGAGGCTGATGATCAGAGTGATATAGATATTTTAGTTGAGCTAGACTATGCGAAACCGATTGGTTTAGAATTTGTACAAATGCAGCTCGATTTGCAAGACATGCTAAATAGACAGGTGGATTTGCTTTCGCAAAAAGCCATCCCAAAACACATTCAGCCTTACATTGAACAAGACAGAGTGTTAGTCTATGCGAATTGAACTTTACACCCGTCAAGTTGGCTTTGATGCTTTTGCGGCAAATTCAATGATGCGGTTCGCTTCAATAAAGCAACTCGAAATCATTGGTGAGGCTGCCAATTCTCTCACAGATGAATTCAAGCGAAGAGTCTCAGACGTAGAATGGCGAGCGATTATAGGATTGAGGAATATTTTAGTCCACCACTATTTTGGAATTGATGAAAATGTAGTTTGGGGAATCATTCAGAAAGATACTCCAGAACTGAAAGTGAAAGTTGTAGGAATTTTGGAGAACCTTGAAAACAACGTTATCTAAGAATCTGGATAGGGAGAGATATGGACTTACCACTTCACGTTTTAATTATTAGCTCACTCATCAAAATTGTTGTCGTCGTCCATCTACTACTTATCGGCGTTATGGCAATGATCCTTGCAGAGCGGAAAGTGAGCGGCTGGATTCAAGACCGACACGGGCCCAACCGTGTTGGACCTTGGGGAATTTTGCAGCCAATCGCCGACGGCGTAAAATTTCTACTGAAAGAGGACCTCGTTCCAGACCACGTCGATAAACCGATCTACCTACTCGCCCCTGCGATTATTCTGGTGCCAGCCCTAGTCACCTGCGGGGTTGTCCCCTTCGGTAGCTCGATAACAGTTTCAGGCTACGAAATTCCACTTCAAATCGCCGATATTAATATCGGGGTTCTGTATATTCTGGCAATTACCTCCTTGGGCGTCTACGGCGTCGTACTTGGTGCATGGGCATCCAACAACAAGTATTCTCTACTCGGTGGCTTACGCTCCTCCGCACAAATGATTAGCTATGAACTGACACTAGGGCTCTCGCTTATCGGCGTTCTTATCCTTTCAAGCTCATTAAGCCTTCGGGAAATCGCAATCCAACAAGGGAGCTATCCTTGGACATGGAACTTCCTTATCCATTTTCCTGCCTTTCTTGCCTTTACCACTGCCGCCTTCGCAGAAACGAACCGTCTCCCCTTTGATCTCGCTGAAGCAGAACAGGAACTTGTCGGTGGATACCATACCGAATATAGCAGCATGAAATTCGCTATGTATTTTATGGCAGAGTATATGCACATGATTGTCGGTTCGGCGGTGGCAGTCACCCTTTTCTTCGGCGGTTGGCAGTTCTTTGGGTTGGAAACCGTCGGCGGACCACTCTGGAGCGGTCTAATTTCGGTCGGAATCTTCTTCGTCAAAACAGCATTTTTCCTTTTCGTCTTTATCTGGGTCAGATGGACACTGCCCCGATTCCGGTATGATCAACTTATGAATCTTGGCTGGAAATTTCTATTGCCCATTACGCTCACATCAATCGTTGTAACAGCCACAGTTTGGGCGTTCACACAATCAAAGGTGTTAGTCGGCGTATTAAATGTTGTCGCCGCCTGTATCGTTGTTGCAATTGTCGCAACCACATTGGTGATGACGCGCGACCCCGAACCTGTTGAGGATAGAGGTATCCTGAGTTTTACCAAAGAATCTTCATCTTAAAAACTACCGCAGGCTGTAATCAGTCTTCCGGCTTATAAAGGAACACATGGCTGAACAGATTCTTTTCATTATTTTTGGAATACTCGCTGTTGGGTCTGCGATATGCGTCATCGCATTTAAGAATCCGATCCACAGCGCACTGGCGTTGGTTCTAACTTTCTTTTCATTGGCAGGGCTATTTATCTCGCTGGGAGCATACTTTGTCGCCGCCGTTCAGGTAATTGTCTATGCTGGCGCGATCATGGTACTATTCCTGTTTGTGATCATGTTGCTCAATTTGGGGAGGCTTCAAGCAGCACGGCAAATCAACAAGGCGAAAGTGTTCGCCGTCATTGTGGGAACTATATTGGCAGCAGAAGCTATCTACATCGGAATCAAAGTGTATGACGGCACCGCTGTTTCCCCTTCTCAGGTGGGAAGCGCAGCTGTTGGTGCAGCAATTACTACAGAACAACTGGACCAGATCGCCACGCTTGAATCCACCTACCAACTTGACCGTGCAGAGATCAATAGTACCTACGTGCCGAAGATCGCCGAACAAAAAAGTACAGTAGAAACACTCACCGCAAGTGAGGCAAATCAACTCATCGAAAAGCTTCAGGGAGAGATGGGCAAGCCTGACCGCATTGGGACGGTACTCTTTACCAAGTTCTTGTTGCCCTTCGAGGTAACATCGCTTATATTGCTTACAGCTTTAATCGGCGTTATTGTGCTCGTTAAACGTGAAGATCCAGACACAGCTGCCTAATGGCAAACTGGGGACTGAAATATGGCTTTGCAATACTATCTCATTTTAAGCGCGCTGCTCTTTACTATCGGGGTAATTGGTGTCCTCATCCGAAGAAATGCAATCATTATCTTTATGTGCATCGAACTGATGCTTAACGCGGCAAACCTCGCTTTCGTCGCAATCGGTCGAGAGTTGGGAGACGCGTCAGGACAGATTTTTGTGTTCTTCGTCATGACGGTCGCTGCCGCCGAAGTAGCCATTGGACTTGCTATTATCGTGAGCGTTTTCAGACATCGCGAGACAATCAATATCGATGAAATCAATACGATGAAGGGATAGGCACATCTGAAATGTCGAAAGACCTAATAACTTTACTTCTGATTTCGCCGCTGATTGGTTTTCTAATCAACGGGCTGTTCGGGAAGTGGCTGAAAAATGTGAGTGGTTGGATCGCGTCTCTTGCAGTGCTAATACCATTCGTTATCAGCGCATTCGTCGTATTTCCTGCTGTCCGCGGCGGTGCCGAACTCAAGGCAACGCTCTACGAATGGATCCCGATCGAATCTCTTAATATCGGTTTTCATGTTGATGCACTGACTACGGTGATGCTCCTTGTCATCACAGGGGTTGGCTTCCTCATCCATATCTACTCGATCGGCTACATGAGCCATGATTCGGGGAGAGCGCGCTACTTTGCCTATCTCAACCTGTTTGTATTCGCAATGTTAATCCTCGTTTTGGGGAATAATTATCTGATGATGTTTATCGGTTGGGAGGGAGTTGGACTCTGTTCGTATCTACTAATCGGTTTCTGGTTCGACAGAAAATCCGCTACCGACGCTGGCAAGAAAGCTTTCATCGTCAATCGAATCGGTGATTTCGGATTTCTGCTTGGTATGTTCACACTGTTTGCGGCGTTTGGCACACTGAATTTTGACCAGATTTTTGGACTCGCCGAAACCAACACCTATGAACAGGTTTTCGGGGCAAGCACACTCATCGTTGCGACTCTGCTTCTCTTCGTCGGCGCAGTGGGCAAGTCCGCACAAATCCCTCTCTACGTCTGGCTACCCGACGCGATGGAAGGTCCAACGCCTGTTAGTGCGTTGATCCATGCTGCCACGATGGTTACGGCTGGCGTTTATATGGTCGCGCGCTCATCAATCCTATTTAATCTCGCTCATACAGGCGTCGTCGTCGCTTGGATTGGCGTTCTCACTGCCCTGTTTGCCGCAACAATGGCATTAGTCGCAAATGATATCAAACGCGTCTTGGCATATTCTACCGTAAGTCAACTCGGTTATATGTTTGTGGGCGTAGGGGTTGGTGCCTATGCCTCTGGAATTTTCCACCTGATGACACACGCTTTCTTCAAAGGGTTGATGTTCCTCACAGCTGGCAGCGTGATGCACGCTCTGTCAGATGAACTCGATATGCGGAAAATGGGCGGACTGAGATCAAAACTACCGATTACCTACTGGACATTCCTCATCGGTGCCCTTGCAATTGCGGGGTTCCCACTCTTGAGCGGCTTCTGGAGTAAAGATGAAATCCTGCACAACGCTTGGGATAGTGGACACCAAATAATTTTCGGGATTGGGTTGTTGACAGCGTTCCTAACAGCGTTCTATATGTTCCGCCTGATCTTCGTAGTCTTTCACGGCGAGTCACGAGTTGATCCGGAGGTTGAATCGCATCTCCACGAATCCCCACCAGTGATGTGGATTCCACTTGTGTTGTTAGCAATTCCATCTCTAATTATCGGTGCAATCGTCGGCTGGGGCGGAGAGCACAGTGCGATTCATAATTTCTTGAAAGGTGTAACAGGATTCGTCGCACATCACGGAAAAGCAGAGCACAGCAATCCGGTTCCTTTTATGATCATCTCATCAATTGTTGGCATCGCAGGTATTCTGGTGGCATGGTTCATATATCGCAGCAAAGCACCCGTCGATGAACCAACGAACCCACTGCACAAACTTCTTGCTAACAAATATTACGTCGACGAAATCTATAACGCCGTTATTGTACAGCCGATACGGGGCGTATCTCACTACCTATTCTGGAAGATCATGGATGTCGGTATCATTGACGGCCTTGTGAACCTAACCGCATTTATTATCCGCGGAATTGGTGGCTCGATCCGCCGCCTCCAGACGGGTGTCGTCCAAGCCTACGTTGTGTCAATGGTCATCGGTATCATCGTTTTCTTGGGGTATTATCTGTTTATTCGATGAAAGGTATTAGCGACACTTATCAACCAACACTAACTTTCATGAATCGCGAAATGTAGTAATCTTTACATTTCACCTATTAGACCCCGGAGGTTATACTTGTTACTTTCCGCAGTTATCTTTTTACCACTACTCGGTGCAATTTTAATTGCGCTTGCGAGGCATATCTTAGGTGGCGCAGGACTTAAATGGATCGCACTCATTGTTACACTGCTCACCTTTGCTGTATCGATATCGCTCTATACAGGGTTTGACGCAAGCACGCATGAGATGCAGTTTAAGGAAGAGCGCCCCTGGATTGAGGGGCTTGGTATAAGCTACCACCTCGGTATTGACGGCATCTCGCTCTGGTTAATTTTGTTGACCACTTTTATGACGCCGATTTGTGTGTTAGCAGCATGGAATTCGATAGAAAAAGGCACCAGTGGATTCATGATCTCCTTACTCATGCTCGAAACGGCAATGCTCGGTGTGTTTTGTGCGTTAGACCTCTTCCTCTTTTTTGTATTTTGGGAGGCGATGCTCATCCCGATGTATCTACTGATTGGCATCTGGGGCGGACGCCGGCGCATCTATGCAACCATCAAGTTCGTGCTGTACACAATGGCGGGTAGCGCGTTGATGCTCGTCGGGATTTTATATCTCTATTTCCAAAATGATAATAGTTTTAATCTCATGACGTTGTACGGCAGAACACTATCACATCAGAACCTGCTATTCTTGGCGTTTTTCATCGCCTTCGCCATCAAAGTACCGCTTTTCCCGTTCCACACATGGCTTCCTGATGCACACGTTGAAGCACCCACGGTTGGCAGTGTCATCCTCGCAGGCGTATTGCTCAAAATGGGAACATACGGCATCGTGCGTTTCTGCATGCCACTTTTCCCAGAAGGTGTCGCAGCCTATACACCACTTATCGTAACGCTGTCTGTTATTGGTATAATCTACGGCGCATTAGTCGCAATGGTGCAGCCTGACCTTAAAAAACTGGTCGCCTATTCAAGTGTCAGTCATTTGGGGTTTGTCGTGCTTGGACTTTTCGCCCTGAACCATCATGGAGTACAGGGCGGTATTCTCCAAATGATCAATCATGGGTTAAGCACCGGCGCCCTCTTCCTACTTGTTGGAATGATTTATGAACGCCGACATACCCGTATGATTGCCGACTTTGGGGGACTGTCGAAACAGATGCCAATCTTCGCCGTATTCTTTATGATCGTTACGCTTTCATCAATTGGTTTGCCCGGCTTGAACGGATTTGTAGGCGAGTTTATGATTCTGCTCGGCGGCTTCATGTCCGATTCATTCTCTAAAGTGTATGCCATTATCGCTGCCACCGGTGTTATTTTGGCAGCGGTATATATGCTCTGGATGTTCCAGCGCGTCATGTTTGGCAAACTCGATAACCCGAAAAATCAAACCCTGACCGATTTGAGTCTGCGCGAAATCGTTGTACTGGTTCCAATAGTAGTGTTCATCGTTTGGATTGGCGTTTATCCCAAACCATTCCTGAACCGGATGGAAAAGTCAGTCGATCAGGTATTACAACAGAGTAGATCCACAGCAGCAGTAAAGGCAGCTACTCCCGCAATTGTACTGGACACTACAACACGAGAGGCAAAAAAGATTGACGAATAAACACCCACTTTTTCTGTTGGCACTCCTCGGTGTCATTGCACTTATCCTTGTTCCGATAACTGGTTTTGCAGCCGCCGCAGGCGGTGATGGACACGACGACCATACCGAACATCATGCCGGTCACCACGGTGTTGATGGAGCACAATTACCCCTCTGGACCATCATTCCGTTTGTTGGAATGCTGCTCTCTATTGCAATTGTCCCACTCATTAACTTCCATTTCTGGGAGCATAATTACGGGAAATTCTCGTTAGCGTGGATTGTCATTTTCTCTGTTCCCTTCCTTATCGCCTACAAAGCTGATGGTTGGTATGAAATCGTCCATATCGTCCTGCTCGATTATGTCCCCTTCATTATTTTATTAGCTGCACTTTTCACATGTGCAGGCGGAATTTGTCTGAAAGGCTCCTTGCGAGGTTCCCCCGTTGTAAATACTGTGTTGATTGCAATAGGAACCGCCTTGGCAAGTTGGATGGGAACAACGGGGGCGGCAATGTTGCTCATCCGTCCGATACTCCGGGCTAACGAATGGCGCAAGCATCGCGTTCATGTTGTCGTCTTCTTCATATTCCTCGTAGCCAATATCGGCGGTTCACTGACACCGTTGGGTGACCCACCGCTGTTCCTCGGATTCCTCAAAGGGATTGACTTCTTCTGGACAATGGCATTGTTCCCTGCAATGCTACCGGTGGCAATTTTGCTGTTAATTATATTCTTTATTTTCGACACAGTCCTGTTCAAGAAAGAGAGCGAACCGCCGGACGATGGAGAAAAAGAACCGCTCCGCCTCGAAGGTGTCTGGAATTTTGTGTTAATCGCTGGTATCATCGGAGCAATCCTGTGGTCAAAATCACTCGCTGATGGTCCTTTCAAAGATCATTCGGTTGCAGAAAAAATGGCACCGCAAATCAAAACCGCCGAAGAAAAGATGGCTACCACAAAGGAAAAACTCGACACGTATGTCAAGGAACGCGAAAATGACACAACAGTAAAATTTGACAAATCCAATCAGGAATACTATGAATTGCGCGGAAACCACCTACATGCTAAGGCTGAAGTCAATCGCTTGCGTGCCCAAAAGTCACACGATGAAAATCGCGGTATCTCGATTTTCGGCGTAACTGTCCCCTACTTTAATTTAGTGCGAGATGGCTTGCTGATCTTAATCGCATTCATCAGTCTACTGTACACACCCATGTATACCGTTTCACCAAGACATGATAGCGAGCACGAACATGATCACTCAGAACACGAGCATCATGACCACGAACATCACGCGCCTGACCCAAGCCTGTTGGAAACAAACGTCCGTGCAGCGAACGGCTTTACATGGGGTCCAATCCTTGAGGTTGCCAAACTCTTTATCGGGATCTTCATCTGTATGATTCCAGCCCTGAAGATCTTGCAAGCAGGTATTGACGGAAGTCTCAGCACTGTCGTACTCGCCGTTCAGACGACAACCAACGATCCAGTCAATGCCATGTATTTCTGGTTGACAGGCGTACTCTCAAGTTTTCTAGACAACGCCCCGACTTACGTTGTCTTTTTCAACACAGCGGGCGGAGATCCAACCTCGCTCATGGGGCCCATGGCGCAAACACTGCTGGCAATCAGCTGCGGTGCCGTGTTCATGGGAGCTAACACCTATATCGGCAACGCACCAAACTTTATGGTCAAAGCAATCGCCGAGGAAAACGGTATCAGGATGCCAAGCTTCTTCGGATACATGCTTTGGTCAGTAGTAATTTTGGTTCCCATATTTGTGATTGTAACATTTGTGTTCTTTGTGTAAGAAAGATGAACCTACCCGTTCATCTAAGATCGGAGGCTTTGAATGACAATTAACTGGCAACTGCTGATGCCCGAATTGATCATTATTCTGACCTTTATCCTCGTTGCAATTTTCGATCTGTTCAATTCGATTCAAAAGACGGTTGCCGCTTGGCTCACAATTGTTGGCTGTGCCATCGCCCTATATGTTTCGGTCGATATGCTGCAAGCTGGTACGGAAGGCACAGAATTTAGCAACATGATCCAAGTGGATAAATATTCCCTCTTTTTTAATGTCATATTCCTTGTCTCAACAATCCTGGTCGTTCTCATTTCAATGAACTACCTGGGACGCACGGATAGACGCCAGGGGGAGTACTACCTATTAATCCTTTTGGCAACCTTGGGCATGATGTTAATGGCATCCGGCAATGAGTTAATTGTTGTCTTCCTCGGCTTAGAGTTGATGTCGCTTTCGCTTTACGTTCTAGCCGGTTACTTCCAGCGGAGCATGGCGTCGAGCGAAGCCGGAATGAAATACCTGCTGCTTGGCGCATTTGCTAGCGGATTCTTCCTATATGGCATCGCGCTGATTTACGGAGGTGCAGGAACAACGAGTATCCCTAAGATCGCTTCGGCTATAACTGTCAACGCAACGTCACCGCTGCTATTATCTGGTATGTTCCTCCTTGTTGTGGGATTCGGCTTCAAGGTGGCACTCGTGCCATTTCACCAGTGGGCACCCGATGTCTACGAAGGCGCCCCCACTTCAATCGCTGCGTTTATCTCAGCCGGACCGAAAGCCGCGGGATTTGCTGCGTTCCTAAGAATCTTTTTGGAAGCACTACAGAACATCCAGTCCGAATGGATCGTCGTTGTTACAATCCTCGCCGCACTCACGATGACCGTTGGCAACTTGGTTGCCATTGCCCAACGAAATATTAAGCGCATGCTCGCTTACTCCAGCATCGCCCATGCCGGATATGTCTTGGTCGGTCTGGCAGCAGCAAACAAAGACGGAATCTCCAGTGCGATGTTTTACCTGCTTGTCTACTGCATCATGAATATAGGCGCATTCGGAGCGGTGATCCTCGCGAGGACAGAAGACGGCGAAAGTCTCATGATTTCTGATTATGCCGGACTGGGGTTCAAAAAACCGCTGCTCGCTCTGTTCATGACACTAATGTTGCTATCTCTCGCTGGGTTCCCACCAACAGCGGGCTTCGTCGGTAAGTTCTACATTTTCCGATCCGCTGTCGAATCGGGACAGATCTGGCTTGTTATTATCGGTGCAATCAACACGGCGATTTCTGCGTTCTACTATCTCCGGGTTGTTGTGGCGATGTACATGAGAGAACCGGAAGCGGAACTCGATTTTCACCCTTATCCAGGACTACTCATCGTTGCGTTGACCCTCGCAGCGATAGGTGTCGTCTTGATTGGTATTCTGCCGTCATACTTCCTGAGCCCGGCCCAAATTAGCACGTTCTTATAGGGACACGGTAAATTGACAATGCCAAAGTTGATACGGGGTAGCGACTGGAATAGTATGGATCTGGCTTCAATTGGCATCACCCTTGTGTTGGCAATTGGCCTCGGGTCTGGATTAGGTTGGTGGATCGGTGGTAAATTAGGCAACCAAACAATCGGCTTAATTGTCGGCTTTATCATCGGAACCGCAGCAGGATTTATTGAGATGTTTCGTGCTGTTTCTCGCTGGAATAAGCGTATGGAGCACCAAGAAGCTGTAAAAGAATCGGAAGAGGATTCGTAAAGTGACTGCCCGCGTTCCTTTTGAAATAGATGACCGATTTTTACTGCAAGTCTACCGTCTAACGACCGTTCTTGCGCTCATTGCGATGCCAATTCTTTGGGCAGTGTATGGTCTGCCAGCCGGTTTGAGCTTTGCTGTTGGCAGCCTTTTGAGTTTGAGCGCGATTTTGTCATTAGAGTTTATCATCCGGCGCATGGTTAAGCCCGGTAGTTCGCCAGGGACAAAACGTTGGCTGGGATTCATCGCGTTAGGCAAGTACACAGTCATCTTTGTCGGATTTTATCTCCTGACGAGAGCAAACTGGCTGAATGTTTATGCCCTTGCAGCCGGAATTGGATTGGTGCAGGTTGTGATTATCCTCAAAGCAGTCGTGATGATGATAGGTATTCTATCAAAAAATAATTCGACAGGAACTAAATGAAGAAGACATTTCACACACTATTTTCTATTTTACTTCTTTCGCTACTCGCTTGTAGCGTCGGTTTGGCAGCTGAAGAAGCACATCGTTCATGGTTAAGTCCAATATCAAAAATTCTTCCGAATCATATAGTGCCAGAACCGGAGCGTTGGCATCAGCCAGATCTTATCCCGAACGCTTACTTCATAGTACTGGTTATTGCACTGCTTTTCATCCTCGCTACACGCAAAATTAATCGACTTCCTCAAGGCAAAGGGCAAACATTGCTCGAGTTGTTCGTGGGCGGGTTAATCGATTTCTTCGGCGGAATCTTGGGAGAACATGGGAAGAAATATGTCCCATTCGTGGGATCATTCTTCATCTTTATCTTATTCTTAAACTATCTTGGCCTCATACCCGGTTTTCAATCTCCAACAGCAGATCTGAACACCACACTTGCGCTCGGAATCAGCGCAGTGATTGGGGTTCACATCATCGCGATTAAAGAAAATGGGCTGGTTGGCTACCTGAAGCACTTTATCGGTGATCCACCGTGGTTAGGACCTTTGATGTTTCCGTTGCACATTATCGGTGAAGTCGCACGCGCAGGGTCTCTGGCGATTCGACTTTTCGGAAATATCTTCGGTGAGGAATCCGTTATTATTAACCTAACCCTTTTGGGACTCGCAATTCCAGCAATCGCCGGGCTTATCCCTTGGATGCCAGTTCAGGTACCAATGCTGTTTTTCGGGCTATTTGGTGGGTTTCTGCAAGCACTCGTCTTCTCAATCCTCACATCCATTTATATTGTTACGTTCCTAGAACATGATGAAGAAGGACATGGCGCGGAGGCACATCATTGATTGATGGGCGATTATCATCGCTCGTTTAACATTGTTTTTAGTTTTCTAATCCCAGTTCTGGGATCAAAATTAAAGGAGGAAGTTTCATGATTTATCTCGCAGTTTTAGCTTTCGGAACGGCACTCGGTCTACCGATTGCTGTGATTTTTGCATCCACCGCACAAGCAAGGGCAACCAGTACCGCTCTTGAAGGTATCGCGCGGCAACCTGAAGCAGCACCTCGCATCCAGACAGCAATGATCATCGGTTTAGCACTTATCGAATCGCTCGTGATCTACTCGCTGCTGATCTTTTTCCTGCTTATGGGAAAACTGCCAGAGGGACAGATGCTTCAAAGCATGATTGAGGCTGATGCTCAGAAACAGGTACAGACCAGTCATGAATAAGACGTGAAACGTGAAGCGTAAAACGTGATTTTACTGACGTTCTGCGTTTTACGTTTCACACGCATTACTTTTCTTAGACTATATACGATACTCTAACTTCAAGAAAAATATAATGACAAAATTAACGTGGCTCCTTTTACTGATTATTATCAATGTAACATTAATTGTCCCAACAAGTGGATTTGCTGCAGAGGCAAGCGCTGAGAAACAGGGAATCTTGGCACAGATTGGTATCGATTTTCAGACAATTATCCTCCAAGCCCTCGGCTTTCTTGTTGTACTACTCGTGCTCTGGAAATTCGTCTTCGGACGCATCGGCGGCCTATTAGAAGAACGGCAACAGGAAATCACATCGCGAATGGAGAAATTGGAGGCGGACCAAAGCGAACTGGATCGATTGAATGCCGAAACCCGTCAACGACTCAACGAAATTGAAGCGGAAGGACAGACGAAAATCCAAGCCGCCATTGACGAGGGAAATGCCGAACGGCAGCGGATTCTCGATCAAGCACGTCAAGAGGCAAGCGCAGAACTTGAACGGGCACGTGCAGAGATTCAACGCGAAAAGGATGAAGCTATCCTGGAACTACGAGGCACTGTTGCAGAGATTGCGATTGATGCCGCAAGCAAAATCATCGATCAAACCCTCGATGCGGAGAAACATCAGCACATTATCGATGAGTCCATTAGCCGCCTTCCTACACAGAATGTCTAATATAAAGAATATACGATGAGAGAAACTCGAATTGCTAAACCCTACGCACAAGCCTTGTATAGTGCAGCGACGGAACAGGACATTTTGGATCGCCTTGTTGCAGATGTCAATCAGGTCCTCCAGTTGACAGAAGAATCGGAGGATTTCGATCAGTTTCTAACTAACCCCATTCTGTCGCCACAGTTCAAGAGCGAGATGTTTCAACAACTCCTGTCCGAGACTGTTCATCCACTTATGCTCAATTTTCTGCTCTTGCTGGCACTGAAACAACGGGAGAGAGCCTTAGTTCCAATCTTACAGATGTTCCTAGAGATTGTCGATTTGCAAGCAGGTCGTGTTGTCGCTCAGGTAACATCTGCGGTCCCGCTCACTGAAGCACAAAAAACTAACCTCTCTCAGCAATTGAGTAACTATTCGGGGGCGGAGGTGCGCCTTGAACTGACCGAAGATGACGCGATTCAAGGAGGCGTCATTGTGCGCTTAGGGGACACCGTATTTGATGGAAGCATCGCATCGCAGCTGCAACGAATGAGAACATTACTTGCGAGGGGATAAGGGAGAATATAATTTATGGCAAGAGAAGTTAGACCCGACGAAGTATCAAACATTCTAAAACAACAACTACTACAATATAGCCAGCAGGTCGACGTATACGACTCCGGAACCGTGCTCGAAGTTGGAGACGGTATTGCTCGCGTCCACGGCCTTGCCAACGTCATGGCAAGCGAAATGATTGAATTTCCAAACGGCGTCTCCGGCATGGCATTTAACCTTGAAGAGGACAATGTCGGTTGCGTACTCTTTGGCGAAGATAGGCTAATCCATGAAGGAGATCTCGCCAAGCGGACTAACAGATTGCTCGAAGTGCCGGTCGGAGAAGCGCTGCTTGGACGCGTTGTAAACGCTCTTGGGCAACCTATCGACGGCAAAGGGGAAATCCAGACCGAACATACCCTACCTGTTGAGCAGAAGGGGTTGGGCATTGTGCAACGTCAGCCGGTGAACGAACCACTTTACACCGGATTGAAGGCGATTGATGCGATGACACCAATCGGACGCGGACAGCGGGAGCTTATCATCGGCGACCGTCAAACGGGTAAAACGGCTATTCCGATCGACACCATCATCAATCAGAAAAATACCGATGTGTTCTGTATCTACGTGGCGGTTGGGCAGAAGGGTTCAACGGTGGCGCAGGTTGTAAACACCTTAGAACAGTACGGCGCAATGGATTACACGGTGGTCGTCTCTGCACCGGCAAGTGAGCCGTCTCCACTCCAATATCTTGCACCTTACACAGGGACCTCGATGGGAGAATACTTCCGTGATCGGGGGCAACACGCGCTGGTTATTTACGATGATCTGACCAAACATGCGTGGGCGTATCGTCAGATGTCGCTGCTCTCACGGCGTCCGCCGGGACGTGAAGCGTATCCGGGCGATGTTTTTTATCTCCACTCCAGGCTGTTGGAACGTGCAGCAAAACTCAGTGATGAGTTAGGCGGCGGTTCATTGACCTCTCTCCCGATTATCGAAATCTTTGAAGGTGACCTCACGACCTATATTCCAACCAACGTGATTTCGATCACCGACGGGCAGATCTACCTGACCTCAGAACTCTTCAACCAAGGCGTTCGTCCGGCGATCGATGTCGGCACCTCAGTATCCCGTGTTGGTGGGGACGCACAAACGCGCGCAATGAAGTCAGACGAAGTCGCAGGTACGCTGAAACTCGACCTAGCTAGCTTCCGAGAGGTTGCCGCTTTCGCACAGTTTGGTTCTGATCTGGACGCTTCTACGCAAGCCCAACTCCGGCGTGGAGAACAACTCGTTGAATTGCTGAAACAACCCCAATACGAGCCAATGCCCGTTGAAAAACAGATTGCATCAATCTTCTGTGGATCAAACGGACATCTGGACGATCTCGAAACGAGTGATGTAGCACAGTTTGAATCTGAATTCTTAGCATACATGGAAAGAAATCACGCAGACATCCTCAAGGCAATTGCCGATACCGGGGAACTTAGTGATGAACTGATTGAACAACTCAACACCACCGTGACAAGTTTTAAGGATGGGTTCAAACCTGAAGCATAATACGTGATGCGTAATACGTAATACCAAAAACTATGAATTACGAGGATTGGGAACGGGAAGTACCTGAACCAATTACAGGCGATGTGCTATGGAAAATGAAGGTCTATCGGTTGGCTTTGTTTGCCGTAAATCTCGGCTGGCACGATATAACAAAATTGGCTCAAGATCGACGCACCGTTTCTTTAGCAGATCAACTTTACAGATCACTCGGTTCAATCGGTGCTAATATTGCTGAAGGATACAGTCGAAGTAGCAATAAAGACCGCGCTCGCTTTTATGAATATGCGCTTGGCTCTGCTAGAGAAAGCCGGGATTGGTACTATAAAGGGAGCCACATTTTAAGTGAGTCCGTTATTTCTCATCGCCTAAACTTGATAACAGAGATTATTCGATTATTGCTCGTAATGGTCTCAAGTCAACGAAAGCCAGATTTGAGAGAAGAAGTCGAAGTATATACAATAGATGCAGCAGATATAGAATCACATTCACTCGTGTAAAGAAGGCTCACGTACTCCTTACGTATTACGCATTACTCATTAGAGGTTTAGCATGGCTACATTACGTGAAATTAGACGGCGTATCGCAAGTATTGAGAATATCGCGCAGGTAACAGACGCGATGCGCGTGGTCGCTGCGGCGAGATTGCGTCGAGCGCAGGAAAATATCTTAGCCACCCGCCCCTTCGCGGATAAATTCAATACAATTCTGGGACATCTTATCGCCCAGATCGAGAACCCCTCTCACCCGTTGCTCGAATCGCGTGAACTTAAGCGCGTTTGCCTAATCTCGGTCTCTGCAGACCGGGGGCTATGCGGTAGTTTTAATAGCAATGTAATTCGAACAACAACGCAGCGGGCAGAACATTATCAAGAGCAAGGCGCGGAAGTGATGGTCGTCTGTGTTGGTAGACGCACACGAGACCACTTCGCACGGCGAGATTATAGCGTTATCGCTGAGTATGTGAATATTTTTCGACAACTCGCATTTGAAACCGCTGTCGAAATCGTGGAGGAGTTTGAACATCTGTATCGGGATAAGCAGGTTGACAGGGTGGAAGTGATTTATAATGATTTCAAATCCGCGATTCTACAAGTAGTTTTGGTCGAACAATTGCTGCCACTCACCCCTGAAGTGCCAACCGGCGATGAACTTTTCCTCGATTATCTATATGAACCAGAACAAGAGGCGATCTTCCAATCTGTATTGGCAAAACACCTGAATATGCAGATGTGGAAAGTGCTGTTAGATTCTAATGCCGCAGAGCAAGCAGCGCGGATGGCAGCAATGGAAAACGCAACGCGCAACGCCAACGAACTTATCGATGATTTAATTCTTCAGCGTAACCGCGCCCGCCAGACCCAGATCACGACGGAGATTTCTGAGATTGTCAGTGGTGCAGCAGCACTGGAGGGCTAAAATCTGTGAAGTGGGTAGTTTCCTCAATATGAGAAACGGAAGCAAGCGATGAGCGCACAGGAGCCCATTATCATCGATCAAGCAGAGCTCAAATGGGAAGGCTGGAACGACGCGGGTCTTGCCGCCAAGAGTGAGATTCGTTGGAAGCTGCTGATTACCGGAGAAAGAGGACCGAGCAGCGGGCTTGTTATGGGCGTCGCAGAGTTCCCGGTTGGAGCAAGACTCCCTCTTCACCACCACGAGCCGGAGGAGACATATTACGTCGTCAGTGGCAACGGTCACATGGAAATTGATGGTCATGGAGCGGAAATTGGACCGGGTTCGGCAGTCTACATCCCGTCCAACGCTAAACATGCTGTCCGCTGTATCGGCAGCGAACCGTTGGTCTTCGTGTTCTCCTTCGCGTGCGACCGCTTTGACCAGATAGTTTACCATTTCGATGAGTAAGTGCCAGTTTGTCGCGAGTTAATTGGAGATGCAAGCATGCCCTACAACGTCAGCAGACAGATTCAAGAAGCCATGGAACGGGGCGATTTTAAGGACCTACCCGGTAAGGGGAAGCCCCAGCAACGCGATGATAATCCTTACATCCCGCCAGCAGTTCGCACGGTCAATCAGATGCTCAAAGATAACGGATTCGCGCCGCGCTGGATCGAAGTGGATAAGGAAATTCGGGTCGAAACCGAGAATGCAGAAAAATTAATCGAGAATCTTAAAGGACGGCGAAGCCGTTTGGAAGCGCAGCTCCGGGCGCAACCCCTAAAACGTGACGCGATTCGATCTGTGTTTGAACTTGAGCGCACACGGGCACTGGAAGTGTATACTACTCAATTACAACAGCTCAACAAGAAAATCCAGCAATGGAACCTTATGATGCCCCTGCGCGACAAGCAATACCCACTGCATAACCTTGATGCAGCGACCGCTGATTTCCATAAGGAATGTCCTAATCTTTAGTTTTACTGTAACGAAACCTAAAACCCAAAGAATATGTGGGTCAAAGACTCACACCTAACCGTTAATCTACTTTACACTAAAGGGGACTAACTGATGCAGTTCAAATTAGGAAGTATGTTCCTCGTTGCTCTAATAGCGATAGTTGCTTTAGCTGGCTGTGAAGCTGGCAGAGATATGATGACGGACATGATGCCATCTACGGATAACGGGATGACCGATGCAATGGACATGGTGTCATCTACAGATACTGATGTAGCTGATATGATGGACATGATGTCTACCATGGATACCGAGATGGCTGATATGGAAGCGGTTCCAGTGAAGTTGGTGTGGTTAGTCAACTATCCGGTCGGGGGGAAAGCTGACTATCTTGCGTGGATCGCGTCTGTCGCACCGACATTACTAGCGCCCGAAGAACTCAACCGGGTAGCATCTTACGATAACGCCCGCGGTGAAAGTCCGCATCGGCTCGTGGAGTTTGAGTTTGATAGCTATGTGGATGCGGCGACATATCTGAGTCGTCCCGATGTGGCTGCGGTTTTTGAGGCACTTCCAGATCACAGCAGTGAGGTAAGTACGCATGTATTTGCCCAACGGTCTGCCGATTATTCAAAAGACGAAGATCCCAGCCGGATAGTTAAACTAGTTTACTTAGTTGACTACCCGCTCGGTGGAAAAGACGCGTATCTGCAGTGGATAGCATCCGTTGCACCGTCGCTGCAAGCACCCGAAGAGGTCAAACGGATAGCATCCTACGACAATCTTCACGGTGCGTCTCCACATAGGTTCGTCGAGTTTGAGTTCGAGAGCGTCGAAGAGGCACATACGTACCTGGAGCAGGAAGGACCAAAGGCTGTTAGTACCGAACTCCCGAACCAATCAAGTCGCGTAAGTCAGCTTCTGTTTGAGCAGCGTCCGGATTACAACGAATAATCGCTGAGAGTAGCATCAGCTGCCTAAGCAGACTCATGGGGCTCGGGGAGCCGCGCTTCCACTCACCTTAAATGCAAAAGAGGTTTTCGAGTAATTCTCTCAATAAGACTAGGAACAGAAACCGAGTTTTATATCATTGGACACAGAAAAGCAGGGTAAGACTTCATGCAGATGCGATCTATCACAGCCAATCCGTCTCAGATTATGGTCGAGCAGCTTGCGGCATTGGATGTGAAGTATCTGTTTTATAACTCAGGCTCGCGCGAGGCACGCTTTTTCGATGCACTGCATACTCACCCAGATATACACGGCATTCTGGCACTCCATGAGGGTACCGTTGCGGCACAAGCAGGAGGTTACACGCAGGCGAATCTCGATCCGGCGGTGATGGTTGTCCATCTCGGCGCGGGACTTGCCCAATGTTTGGGACAGCTAATCAACATCTGGTCGAGTGGCTTGCCCGTCGTGGTTATTACCTTTGCCGGCGACACCGGCAGCTACGTGGATCGGATTGAACTCGATCTCAATCACAACTTCGGACCGACCTCCATCGCCGCGCCTTTCACGAAGCAAAACTGGACCGTGATCGAACCCAAAGGGCTGCCGCAAGCGATTCACCGTGCGTTACTGGTCGCCAAAACGCCATCGGTGGGGCCCGTCCATCTCGCTGTGTATGATCGGGCACTTGGCCCCGAGCAGATAACCACAAACATTATTGAGGGGACCGTTCCAGACCTCCACGCAGGTTATCCATCAGATAGTGATGTCGAGACGATTAAATCTGCCTTGCACGACGCGAAGTCTCCGCTGTTTTATATTGGAGATGGTGTCTGGAAGAGCGGTGCGGAAGACCAAATTATCGCGGTCGCTGAACACTTTGGCGTTCCCTGTGTCAGCAGCTACGTCCCCGTCGGCACTTGGGAAAGAAGCATTGCCACGAAACATCAACTCAATTGTGGACGGTTGGATCAGACAGTAGATATCCTTCAACCTGACCTGATCGTTTGTATCGGTATACATCATAGGGGAGGCGGAAGATCGGGCGATTTCGATGTGTTTTCTAAAGCGCGGCAGGTTATCGCCATTGGATCTGATGTTGAGCATATCAAAAATATCCCGTATCTGTCTATAGCGATTCTGGCGGATGAATGTCGGACCTTTGAGCGGCTTCTCGAATTGGCATCGAGTCATTCAACCCCGAATCACTTTGACGAGCGACGCACTTGGGCAATTGAACAAGCCGCTGCGTTTCACGTACAGCGAATAAATGAGGTGTGGAGGACTGAGGTTCAACCAAATCAGATCCGATCATGGATAGTTGCAGAGACGCTAGACACCGCCTTAGAACGTCGTGGCGGTGGGTTGGTGATGCTCGAACAATATGCGATCCCTTGGGACACTGTCGGCGGATATACGCTTTCATCAGACACCGTAGCCGGGACAGACACTGGCAGGAACAGATACATCCGGGCTGCCGGTGGGTCTGAGGGCTACGGGGTTGGTGGAACGGTCGGCTTGAAACTCGCAGCCCCTGAAAAGCCGGTCGTTGGATTGGTCGGTGATGGTTCGTTGTTGTACGCAGAGTCAGGGCTGTGGACCGCAGCACATCATGGCATACCGGTGCTCTACATTATTCCCAACAACCAATCCTATGGCGCGGTTGCTTCCTCCTTCGGAAGCGCGGGTGGGGTGATGAAGGAGACCGGGGAATATGCCGGTGTCGTTCTGGAGGGCATCAACCCCGTGAAACTCGCAGAGGGGGTCGGTGTGGAGGGGAGGCATGTCCAAGAGGAGTCTCGCCTTACTGCGGCAATTGAACATGGGTTGAACGTGGTTGAAAGGGAAAGGCGCCCATTTCTCTTGAATATTCACTTGCCGTTAGGGTTGCCAGAAGGCGGACGTGCTGCAGCGCAATTCCGGCTTGCGGATGTCATGTCGCCAACTCAAGAGGCTTAGTAGGCGCAGGCTTCTTAGCCCCGATGCTTCATCGGGGGGTTGTCCCTACTATATAATGAGGATTAATCATGTATGGGGACACCGTAAAATGACCTACAAAGGAACGCCTACCGATGTTATTGGTAATATAAATGAGGGGTGCTCATAAATAGCTCAGCTCTTACGCACCACTGTAGTTGCCCGATGAATCGGGCGTATTGAGGAAACCGGCTCATGACCTCTGAATTAATTTTTTCCCCTGACACTCCCCTGCCAAATTACGAGCGTAAATCAGCTCCTAAAAGTGAGGGAGGTTCATGACTCAAGGCCCGTCATCACTGGATTCAGGCGTGGCACATTCGCGCCACGATACCGAGGATGGTGTGTGTCAGATCTTGGTCCAACCTGACACTCAAAAGTGACTTATGAGCACCCCCAATATAAATAATCGAGAGAAAGAGAGATAGATAATGAACGAAGGTAAAGTTTTAGAAATCGTTGGTGCACGCGTTGACCTCGATTTCTCGGAAGGAAAATTGCCCGACATTCTTAACGCAATCGAAGTTCAGCGCGAGGATGGGACGACCTTGGTGCTTGAAGTCCAACAGCACTTGGGTGAAAGCCGAGTCCGCGCCATTGCGATGGACACAACCGATGGTCTGGTACGCGGCACACGCGCTATTGACCGCAATGAACCGATCTCGGTGCCTGTGGGCGATGCCGTGCTTGGCCGTGTGTTCGACGTTACCGGACAACCGATTGATGAAGCGGGTGAGGTTGAAGCACAACAGCGGTATCCCATCCATCGCCATCCACCACCTCCAGACGAATTGAGTACCGTTTCAGAGATGTTAGAAACCGGAATCAAGGTGATTGACCTCATTCAACCGGTCGCAAGGGGTGGAAAGGTCGGGTTTCTTGGTGGTGCAGGTGTTGGAAAAACGGTATTGGTCGCTGAACTGATCTATAATATTGCCACCCAACACGGCGGTTATTCCGTTTTCTGCGGAATCGGGGAACGGACCCGCGAAGGAAACCAGTTCTGGTTGGAGATGGACGAGTACGGCGTAATCGATAAGACCGCTATGGTCTTTGGACAGATGAACGAGCCCCCGGGTGCCCGGTTACGCGTTGGACTCGCCGGACTATCCATGGCAGAATACTTCCGCGACGAAGGCGGACAGGACGTGTTGATTTTTATCGACAATGTTTTCCGCTTCACCCTCGCAGGCGGTGAGGTTTCCGCACTTCTGGGGCGTATGCCTTCCGCAGTGGGATACCAGCCAACCCTCGCTACAGAGATGGGTGAATTACAAGAACGGATCACATCAACGCAACACGGCTCGATTACCTCATTTCAAGCAGTCTATGTCCCGGCTGACGACTATACAGACCCAGCCGTCGTCGCTGTTTTTGGACATCTCGACGCTGTGACGCGTCTTGAACGGTCAATTCAGCAGATGGGACGTTTCCCTGCTGTCGATCCTCTGACCTCAACCTCCCGTATCTTGAACCCTGACGTTATCGGTCAGGAACATTACGATACAACTCGTCAGGTAAAGGCAGTGCTTCAGGAGTATGAGAGTTTGAAGGATATTATCGCGATTTTGGGCGTGGACGAACTCTCAGACGATCAAAGATTGACGGTTTCAAGGGCGAGGAAGCTAGAGAAGTATCTAACGCAGCCGATGTTTGTTGCACAACGCTTCACCGGCAAACCGGGTAAATACGTTAGGATTGCGGATACCGTTGAGGGCTGTCAAGCAATTCTCAGAGGAGATTGCGACGAAATTCCTGAGCAAGCACTCGCGTACATCGGTACGATTGACGAAGCATTTGAACAGGCAAAATCCGAAGAATTACAAGAAGCAGCGGACTAACCCAGCCACATAACTATGCTTGAAAAAAGATTACATCTCGAAATTCGAACACCCGAACAGTTGATTTACGAGGGCGACGTCACCAGTGTAAAAGCCCCCGGTGAAATGGGATCGTTTGAGATCCTCGCCGGACATCTCCCCTTTCTGACCGTGCTGGAGACAGGCGAAATTCGCGTCCGCGAAGCTGATACGCCCCAATCCATCGCGACCAGTGGAGGTGTCTTTGAGGTATTGCGCACCGGTGTCACTGTGTTAGCAGATACCGCCGAGTGGGCGTATGAAATTGATGTTGAGCGTGCAGAAGCAGCCCGTCAACGTGCACAGGAACTTCTTGCCTCACGCGATCCAAATGTTAACCGTGGGCGCGCAGAGGCCGCGTTGGCTCGTGCTGTGAACCGGCTGCGGATAGCAGGACAGCAGTAGCTCTTATCACCGGATATTTAATTGACGAAAGGGGAAACAGCGGAATTACTTGCTGTTTCCCC